>CAWDRI010000001.1:0-4103208 GCA_963804675.1 uncultured Solirubrobacterales bacterium
CGCGGTCGCTCTGACCGCTTACAAGTCAACTCGCCGCCAGCGCGGGCGCCTACCGCACTCCTCCCTGAACGAACTCGGTAGTTCCCACCCATGACCATGCTCGCCGCCGGCGCGTAGTGTTGAACGTCGGATGAAGGTGATCTCCCAGCGCGACTTGCACACGGCGCTCGCCGCGCTTAGCGCCGGCGAGCCGCGGGTCGTCGCCAGCGGGAACCTCGGGACCCCTCGGGTCCTGCTCGACGCCCTGGAGGGCGCGGTGGAGCGCTACCGCCTGTTCATGCTCGCCGCCCAGGCCCCGTTGCCCGCCCGCGAGGGCGTCATTTTCGAGACGCCGTTCGTGGGGCCGGGGATGCGCGACACCGGCGAGCGACTGGACTACCTGCCGATGCGCCTCTCACTCGTACCCAGGCTGTTCAGCACGCTGCGCCCGCCCGACGTGGTGCTGCTGCACACCTCCATGCCACACAAGGGGAAGGTCTCGCTCGGGATCGAGGTGAACATCCTGCCGGCGGCCGTCGAGCATGTACGCGCCTGCGGCGGGCTCGTCATCGCCCAGCTGAACCCCGACATGCCATACACGCTCGGCGACAGCGAGCTGGCCGAAGACCTCATCGACCTCGCCGTCGAGGTCCAGCAAGACCTCCCGACCCCGGCCATCGGCGCCAACCACGACCATGCGCAGACGATCGCCGAGCGCGTCGCCAATCTCGTGGGAGACGGCGCCACCTTGCAGCTCGGGATCGGCCAGGTCCCCGATGCGACGCTGCGCGCGCTCGCCAGCCGACGCAGCCTGACGATCTGGTCAGAGATGATCTCCGATGGGGTCATGGGCCTTGAGCACGCTGGAGCACTCGACCGCGAACGGCCGATCGTGTGCTCCTTCATGTTCGGCTCCAGGGAGCTGTACGAGTGGGTTCACCACAACCCCAGACTTCGCATGACGCGCACCGAGACCACCAACGATCCCTCACGGATCGCAGCGCAAGCGCAGATGATCTCGGTCAACACGGCGCTGCAGGTGGATCTGCACGACCAGGCCGGCGCCAGCCACATCGGCGGGCGCGTCTACTCCGGCTTCGGTGGCCAGCCCGACTTCGTAGAGGGCGCCCTGCACTCGCCCGGTGGGCACGCCGTGATCGCGCTGCGCTCCTGGCACGAGCGCAGCGACACCTCAACGATCGTGCCCCACCTGGAAGGCTCCGTGACCTCTTTCCAGCACTCGGCGGTCATCACTGAGCAGGGCACCGCGCACATCTTCGGGCGCAGCCAGCGCGCCCAGACCCGCCTCATCATCGAGCACGCCGCGCACCCCGACGCCCGCGATCAGCTACGCGAGCACGCCGCGCTGCTCGGGCTCGGCACTACGCCCGAGCATCCGATGCGAAGCGTTTGTGAGCCAGTCGCCAGCCCGCGGTGAGGAACTCGACTCTCTGCTCCGACCCATCGTGGCGTACCACACGCCCATCGAAGCCCTCTCGAAAGACATCCAGCATCGCCCGGTTTTCACAGAGAACCTCGGCTACGAAATGCGTGATCCCACGCTGCTCGGCGACGATCGCCAGCTGTTCGATGAGGATCGTCCCGAGGCCGCGGCCGTGGAGATGATCGGCGACCTCGACCGCGACTTCCGCCCGCGTGCCATCCAGCTGGATATACAGGGCGTGAGCGACCATCGCTCCCATCTCGTCATGGGCAACCAGCCCGAAGCGACCCGTGCTGGTGTCCGCCGCCAAATGAGCAGCACAGCCTATGTCCACGGCGCCGCTGAAGAACCGCAGACGCCGCGCCTCCA
This sequence comes from uncultured Solirubrobacterales bacterium, assembly GCA_963804675.1. Taxonomy (GTDB): domain Bacteria; phylum Actinomycetota; class Thermoleophilia; order Solirubrobacterales; family Solirubrobacteraceae; genus Palsa-744. Next base: position 1,793 of record CAWDRI010000001.1, read on the forward strand.
GGCACAGTCCCGCCAGGAACGAGCGCAGCGCGGGCTCATCGGCGGCCGTGGTGGGACGCAGCGTGACCAGCGAGCCATCGCGCAGCCGGACAAGCTCGGGCTCGTCGATATCTGCGACGGCGCTGGGTGCCTGTGACAGCGAAGGAACGGTCATGGTGTTCGCAGCCTCGCGCCCGGCGCCGCCCGGTGCATCCGTTGCTGCCCCTGGCGGTGGCGGGGAGAAACTACGTGGACGGCGAGACCGACCGACCTCGATGCGTGCGCTGTGCTCATGCGGGGGGCAACGCTGCTACAGAGGCCAGTAGTGGCCTACGTGCGCCGCGGCGCGCGATGTCAAAAGCGGCTCCGGCGCCGCCGATTGCGCCGGCTCAGCGGAGGCGAGCGCGGCAAGCGTCTCCCGAACGCACTCCGCCAGCGCAACCGGCTGATAGCCGCCCTCCAGAACGGCTCCGAGCGGCACGCCGAGCGATACGGCCAGTCCCCGCACATGGCGGGCCATCTCCGCGAATGAGCCGGCCTCCAGACGACAGCCAGCCAGCGGGTCTTCCCGGTGCGCGTCAAAGCCGGCGGAGATCAGCACGAGCTCCGGCGCAAAGCTCTCGGCGACCGGAAGCACGATGTGCTCGATCAGCGACAGCCACAGCTCCTCCTCTGAGCCGGCCGGGACAGGCAGGTTGATCGTGTAGCCCTCGCCCGCACCCGAGCCCACGTCGCTCATCGAGCCCGTGCCCGGATAGATCCCCGCCTGATGGATGCTCACGAACAGAACATCCGATCGGCGCCGGAACGCCTCAGCGGTCCCGTTGCCGTGGTGCACATCCCAATCCAGGATCAGCACCCGCCGAGCGCCCAGCTCTCGGATCGCCAGCTCCGCGGCGATCGCAACGTTGTTGAACAGGCAGAAGCCCATCGCGCGATCCGGTTCGGCATGGTGGCCAGAAGGACGCACGCCGCAGAAACCGAGCCGTGCCTCACCCGCCAGCAGCGCTCTGGTCATCTCGCACGCGCCGCCGGCGGCGTGCAGCGCCGCACGATAAGAAGGCTCGCCGACGAACGTGTCCGGGTCGATCGCGCCGCCACCGGCCAGCGACAGCTCCTTGATCCTCTGCACATGGCGAGCGCTGTGGATCAACTCCAGATGCGCCCCCTCGGCGGGCGGCGCCGCCCGGCGCTCCCAGCCCAGCCAGTCGTGCTCGGCCAGCATCCGCTCGATCGCCTCCAGGCGCTCTGGCGTGTCCGGGTGCTCAGGCATGTGCACCCGCGGATCGTGTTCGAGGCAGGCCGGGTCGCTGAAGTAGAGGCCCACCGACCCCGAGCCCACAGAGCCCTGTTCGGTTACGGGCGCACCCTGTCGACGACGCGATGACACGGAACGCGCTCGCCTCGGCTCGCTACGCCGCGCGGGCGGCGGCACTCCACTCGCGCCGCTTGCACTCGTACTCAGGCGGCAGCGTGCCTGTGAGCGCCTGTGCGGCGTCGAGCGCGTTCAGCGCGGCTGCGTAGTCACCCCAGCGGGCATCGCAGTCGGCCAGCAGCAGCGCCAGCTCAAGCGCGTCCTGATCTTCGGCCTCGGAGGCTGGGCTGCCTGGAACAGCGATCCGGTCGGCCAGCAGCTCGGAGGCGAGCGGCTCCGGGCGCGCGGTGGCAAGGAACGGGCCGAGATAGCGACCGGCGATCTTCGCCGGCGGCCACCACAACGGCTGGCCCGCAGCGGCAGACGCATCGCGTGTGGCACTCCGCGGCCGGGTGGCCTCGATCGCCACCGTCGCGTGGCGCGGCAGCCGCTGGGGCTCAGCGCGGAGGTAGAGCGGCGCACCGCCGGTCAAGAGCAGGCCGCGCAGCACGGGGGCGAACGGCACGGGCGTGATCGGGACGCCCAGCTCGGCAGCGATCGACTCGGCCACAGCGTCCGCTTGCTGAGCCGCGAGACCTCCCTGCTTCAGCGGGAAGGCCGTGGCGTCACCCGCCGCGTACACGTCATCGACGCCTCGTACTCGACCGTGGGCATCTGTCGGGAGGAAGCCGTGCTCATCGCACGGTAGACCGGCCAGCGCCGGCCCTTCCAGCTCCGGCAGCGTTATCACCCGGTCGACGGAAACTTCTCCACCGCCCGCTAGGACCAGCGAATGCTCGCGCACGAGCGCGGGACGGGAGGAGGTCCTGAGCCTGATCCCGCGGGCGGCGAGCATCGGCTCGATCGCCTCCGCGGCAGCAGGTCCGAACAGCTCAAGCGGCTCCTCCTCGGGCGTGATGAGCCACACCTCCGCGTCGGAGCCGCGGTCGCGCAGGCGGGAGGCGGTCATCAGCGCCAGCTCATAGACCGGGAGCGCCCACATACGCTGGGAAGGCATCGTGAAGGCGACCGACCGGGCGCGGCCGTCGGCCAGCTCATCCAGTACATCGCGCAGCGCGTCAACGTCCGGGCGGCCCCGAAAGGTGAGAGCGCCGGGCAGCGGGTCGCGCGGACGCCCGCCAGCGGCGACGATCAACGTGTCGTAGCTGATCCGCTCGCCACGGCCGGTCAGCGCGACTCGATCGTCGGGCTCGACGCGCTCAAGCACGTCCGACACGAGCCGACCGTCGCCCCGGTTGCCGACGATCTCGATGAGGGAGTACGCCCGTGCCTCGCCGCGGCCGAACGCCTCGGCGACCGTCACCGGGCGATAGAGGAACTCCCGCTCGGGGGAGACGAGCGTCAGCTTGACGCGGTGGCCGGCAAGTTCATGCAAGGCCAGCAACGCCTCGACGGCGGCGACGCCACCGCCTGCAATCACGACCTGATGAGGGTTGGAACTCATCCTTGGGCGAGCCTACGTCCCCGTCCCTCCTCAGCCCATCCGCGCCCGCCCGTGTACGGCACGCGGGTTTCTACCGATCCCCCGAAACCGGCCCGGCACGGCATCGGCTCGCCAGCAGCTTCGTCGATGCACGTCAGACCCCCTTAGCTGACGGCAGAGCAAACTCAGCCGGCGAGCAGGCTCCGCGCTCCTGGCGAACATATGGCGAACATCTCGACGGGAAAGAGGGGGTATGGCTGGATATGCAGCGCACTCGTCACGACCCCGTTTTGCCAGTATCCATGCCCTTTTCGTGCCCATTGTTGCCCGCTAGTTCCCACGCCGGCCCGCCTCGACAAGGCGGAGGTCACTGGTTCGAGCCCAGTATCGCCCATCACACGCTTCAGCCCGGACAGGAGCGGAAATGCCTGGAAAATCGCGCATTTTCGTCTCCTGCTTCGGGTTGGGCCGCCCAGGACAAGGGCGGACAATGAAGGACAAATGATACCTCGCCTTGCGGCAAACTTGCGGTAAAAGGGCTGGGTCGCGGACGGTGGATGGCGGCCCCCGACTTTCTCGGAGGACGAGCGCCAGTGCGTCGAGGCAGGCTGACGCCTGCTTTCGCAAAGCGCTGGCTTCGCGCTCTGCACGCTCGCGGCTCGTCCGGAGCGAGCACGAGACCCATGGTGCGGTTGGCTCCCGTTCAAGCAGAAGCAGGCGCGACGGCCCCGTCTTTGGCGATGCGCAGGGCGAGCATGTGGGCGTTCTGCTTCAGTCATGCCGCGGGTCAGCGGTCGTCGCGCACGTGCGATCGCAAGCTGCCAAAGCGACCCCAGCGTTGGTAGGCGTAGATGTCTGTGCCGCGCGTTAGGCTTCGAGCATCCAGCAAAGCAGACGGCAGTTGACCATGTATGGAGGTAGGGAATGGCGCGCGCCGACCTGATCCTCGACCTCGTAGAGGCCGAGCGCCGTGGCGACCGAGACAAATTTCGCGTCTTGGTCGAGGCTGTGATCGCCGAGGAACGCGCCAACCAGCACCATCTGCTGGCGGACCGGCTCTCAGAGATCATCACCACGACGGGCCAAAGCCTCGTCCGTGACGATCGCGCTGTCGCCATCCGCGATCTGGCGCACGAGGTCGTCGCGAACCGCCGCCTGGACGATCTGGAGCTCGCGCCCGTTCCGCGTCGAGTCGTTGCTGAACTGATCGAGGAGCAGAGACGCGCCGATCTATTGCGCAGCTATGGGATCGAGCCCCGCAACCGCTTGCTGCTGTCAGGACCTCCCGGCAACGGGAAGACCAGCGTCGCTGAGGCGATAGCTTCGGAATTGATGCTGCCGTTCTATGTAATCCGCTATGAGGGTGTGGTTTCCAGCTTCCTCGGTGAGACCGCCGCGCGTCTGGATAGCGCTTTCGAGTTTGCTCGCACCCGTCGCTGCGTACTCTTCTTCGACGAACTCGACACCATTGCCAAGGAGCGCTCTGACGAGCACGAGACCGGCGAGATCAAGCGCGTCGTCTCCACCCTGCTTCTCCAGATTGACCAGCTTCCGCCGCATGTGGTCCTGGTCGGCGCTACCAACCACAGCGAACTGCTTGATCGCGCTGCATGGCGTCGCTTCCAGATCCGCACCGAGCTCACAACGCCGAGCCGTGCCCAAGCCACCCGATTCCTGGAACGGCTTACCGCGCGCATGGGTGACCTTGGCTTCACGCCGCGAACCTTGGCCGACAAACTGACAGGGGCGAGCTACGCCGAACTGGAGGAGTTCGCCCTTGATATACGACGCCGGGCGGTGCTTGAATTGCCCGACGGCGACCTGCGCAGAATCGTCCAGGAACGCCTCGAGCACAGGCGCGATCAGGCGGCCTAGTGACCGAAGAGTCGCGGCCGCTCCTGGCCTTCAACGCCCCAATTGTCGTTGACCGCCCGAAGCGGAGCCCTCGCGACATGCCGCGGCTGTCCAAGCCAGGCGCCAGACGCCAAGGAGAGCGGCTGACGCCTCAGTTCCGCGAGCTTGTAAACGCGTTCGAAGCAGAACGCGCACGGCTTGCCACTGACACCTCTGACGAGGTGGATCCTGCGTTGGTGGCGGTCTTTGACCTCGCGGGCAGCGTCAAGGACTTCCGCAACGCGATTAACCGGATCGATGGGCTGGAGTTCCTGTCCGAGTTCCTCGGCGATCGCGCTGAACCCGATGAAGACTTCTACATGACTGTAAAAGATAATGGCCAGACCGATGCCAAGGTTCCGCACTCGCTGTACTTGGTGATGTCGAACGTCAGGGCGGTGAACGAGCTTCTGCGCCTCTTTGCGCTATGGCAGCAGGACCCGTCGATGAAATTCGAGCATGGGCTAGGCAAGTTCAAGGCCGCCTTCGAGCAGTTGGCGGCGATCCGGCGCTGGGGGCCGGCAGATCGCATTCGGGAAACCGGATTGCTGGAGCACTGGCAGGAAACTATCGAGGTCGTCAGTCAATCTCTTAGCAGGGTCATCGTTGAGGTCGAGCTGTGGTATCGCCGTGGTGCTGGCGAGCGCGCCGCCGCCGAATTGCACGTCGAGCGGGTCATCGCTAATAGCGGCGGCCAGGTTCTTGACCGTTCTCTAATCGGCGACATCGGCTACCACGCGCTGTTGGCTGAGCTGCCTGTTCAGCAGGTCCAGTCCGTCTTGAACACCGGTGCGGGGTCGATCCATCTGCTGACGACTGATGAGGTGATGTTCGTCAGCCCGTTCACGCCGATGAGTGTCGCCCCGGCCGCGCTTGACCCTGCTACGAAAGTGCAGCCGGCTCCCAGGGATAGAGTGGAAGGACGTCCGAGGATCGCGTTGCTGGACGGGCTGCCGTTCCAGAATCACGACGCTCTAACCGGCAGGCTCGCAATCGACGACCCTGACGGAATGGACCGGAACTACCCGGTGTCGGCGCGCAACCATGGCACCGAAATGGCCTCGTTGATCATTCATGGTGACCTCTCCACAGCGGGCGACCCGCTGGACCGGCCTCTGTATGTTCGGCCAATCATGCGCCCGCACGAGTTCTTTCAGGGCTATGAGCAGGTGATCCCGGACCGACTGTTCACCGACTTGCTTCACCGAGCCATCAGGCGGATCGTGGAAAGTGACGGCGATAGGGAAGCGGCCGCGCCGAGCGTACGAATCGTCAACCTTTCCATCGGTGCAGAGGCCAGAGCACTCGTTCGAAGGATGAGCCCGATCGGTCGCCTGCTGGACTGGCTCGCTCACTCCTACAACCTGCTGTTCATAGTTAGCGCCGGCAACCACCGCGATCCTATCCGGATCCCTGCTGAGGCAGCAGGCGATTCGGTTGCCGCTCGGTCGGCTGCTATCCGTGCGGTCTATGACGCAGCGTTGCTGCGAGGCATTCTGCCTCCGGGCGATGCCCTCAATGTCCTCACGGTTGGCGCGACTCACGAGGACGGATTCGGGAACATAGACATGCCCGACACTGTTTGGGATCTCACCGACCCAGGCGCTCCCGCTCTCTACAGCGCGACCGGCCCAGGCGTGGACCGCTCTATCAAGCCGGACCTCCATCATGTCGGGGGCCGGTCGCTCTACAGCCGCCCGGTGATCCAGTCGGGCAGCGACTCGGTTGACATCGAACGCGCGCAGACGGCCATAACCGGCCCCGGTCTCCAGGTGGCCACCCCAGGTCGCCCAGGAGAAACCAACGCCACGGCCTTCACCACCGGCACCAGCAACGCCACCGCATTGGTTTCGCGAGAAGCCAGCCGCTTGTTCGACATCCTCGAGGCCAGTGTTTCCGGCAGCGACGACGCGACACTTCCCGATGCGCAGTACCACCCCCTGCTGGTGCGAGCGCTTTTGGCGCATGCGAGTGGCTGGGGCCAATGGGGAACGAAACTTCGGCAAGAACTTGGCCTTGATCCCCTGCACGCGCGACGCCATCTCACCGCGCTCCTCGGATACGGACGGCTTGACACCGATCGGCTGGGGACAGCCGCAACGAATCGAGCTGTCCTCGTCGCTGGAGGGCAAATCACCCGCGAGAAGCGCCATACCTACGAAGTCCCGCTACCTCCTTCGCTCCGTTCCCGCGCTGAGTGGCATCGCTTCACCATCACTCTTGCGTACACAGTCCCAACGATTGGTCAGCTCACCCGGTATCGCAGGGCGAAGGTCTACTTCGAGACGCCCGACACGACCCTCGCTGGAGGAGATCGGATCGATTTCGAGCACAACAGCGTCAGGCGGGGCAGTCTGCAACACGAAATCGTCGAGGGGACCAAGGCGATGGTGTTCGGTGACGGAGACATCTTCCCCATCCACATCGAATGCATGGATGACGCCGAGCGATTGCGAGCCGGGAAAACCGTCCGCTACGCCCTCGTTGTGTCTGTCGAGACGGCGGTGGAGACGTCTATAACAATCCACGAGGAGATACGCGCGAGCCTCCGCCAGCAGGTCCGCGACCGCGCCCGTGGGCGGGTACAGGGGTGACGTAGCGGACACAGCGGCGGCGACCAATGTGCAGTTAGGGCAGTTTGGTGCTAGGCTCGTCTGATGAAGACCCTGCATCTAGATCCAGCCGCTCGTGACCAGGCCGCGCTTGTGGCCGAGGAGATCGAGAGGATGCTTGCGGACGGCAAGCATGTCGCGGTGACACTCGCCGAGGAGCAGGAGTTGCTCTCCCCTCAGCAGGCGGCGGATCGGCTTGGCTTTTCCCGCCAGCACGTGATGCGGCTGATCGGTTACGGCGATCTGGTGGCGCAGCGGCTTCCCGGTTCCAGCCACTGGAAGATCCCGCTTTCGTCGCTGCTTGCGTTCGAGGAGGGCAGGGCTGAGCACGAGCGCCTCACGGCGGAGTGGTCGCGTGAGCTCGACGCGATGGGCGCACCGCCCGAGTGAACGAGCGCCGGCGGCCACGAGCGGTCCTCGACGCCGACATCATCTTCTCGCGCGTCCTGCACGAGTTGATGGGACGCATCGCCGCCGAGCTGCGACTGCTGGATCTCTTCTGGAGCGAGCAGTTGTTGGCGGAGGCACAGAGGTCGCTCGTCGAGAAGAAGCAGCTCTCGGCTGAGTCTGCGCAGCGATGGGTTCAACTACCTGCGCCTGGGCTTCCCGGCCGGGCGCATCGACCTCAATCCACATATCCCTGACGTGCCTGGCCTCACTCGCGATCCGGCGGACGCCCATGTGTGCGCTCTGGTCGTGGCTGCGCGCGCCGACTACCTCTTCACGCATGACCGCGGCTATCTGCGCGAGGGTCTCAGCCGCCATGGGGCGCAGGTACTCGCCCCAGATGGGTTTCTCACCGACGCGCTGGACTTCGACACCCGTGGAGTGCTCGAGATCCTGGAACTGCAGGCGAGCACATGGGCCGGCGGGCACGCGATCGTGGAGCTCCTTGACGCCCTTGAGCGCGCTGGTGCGGCGATCTTCGCGTCCAAGGCCCGCGAACTCATCTGACGCCCCAGGTCACGGTGCATCGCGTGACGTCGGCGGCCAATCAAACGAGATCACGGGCTCCAATGACTCGAGGTCCTCGCTGACGCCTATGGGCGAGTCGAGCGAACAGGCCGCGGTGTGGTTCGCGTTCAGGCGCACGCTGTTCGCTCAGGGTGGCGCGGGCGGCACGCCACTCGACGTCGGCGGGTCGCGGCTGATGGTGCCGCAGATCCTCGATCGGGAATGAGTAGTGGTCGCTGAGCATCTTCAGGCTCGTGCCGCACTCGCTGGCAACGATTTGCGGGTCCTCGGTGCGCAGACGCAGCGAGATGCCGCCGCGTCGCAGTGAGTAGGGCGTGGCGTGAATGATGCCTGCGAACTCGTTGCGCTGAGAAATGGATTGCACTGCGGGCTTGAAGCGTGCTTGGACCCACTGCTTCGCCTGCGCCCGGCTGAGATGAACCGCGCCCGTCGCCGGGTCGCGCACTCCCTGCTCGGCGCGGGTGAGGTCCCCAGGAATGATGAAGTTAACGTCGCGGGCGGGGCGCCCGTCATCCGCGAGAGCTTGGCGCCACAGTTGGAGGTCTTCGCGCAGGATGCCGGGTATCGCGGTGTGCCTGCGGGTGCTCATTGCGGTCTTGCCCCAGTGCTCGAGCCGTCCGTAGCTGATCACTTCCGTCACCCACGCGAAGTACCCGTCGATCGAGGACCAGCGCAGTCCCCAGACCTCCTGATTGCGGGTGGCGAGCCCATATTGCAAGCTGACGATCGTCGCATCCCGGTGAGCGAGCAGCGCGTTGCCCCGCTCGCCGCCGCGGAGCATCTGAGCGCGGATCGCCTCGACGGCCTGCGGGGAAAGCGCCCAGCTAGCCAACGGGCACGGGGATACCCCGGGCCCGTAGCCGGTCCCACCACGCCGCGCAGACCGGCGGGTGCTGATGACGGGCTCTTTGGCAAGGCGACACCCGTTCGTCTCGATCTCGGGCACCGCGGCCGAGGCGGACGCCCAGCTCAGCGCGGAGGACAGCGCGCGCCACGCACGAACACGAGTCGAACGCGGCACGCCCGCGTGGCGCATCTGCTCGCGCCAAGCCCTGGGAGTCTGCGGCCGGTTGAACTGCTCCGCGGGGGTCGCCGCGACCGCGACGGCGTAGCGTGCCGCCGGCACCATGCGCCTGCTCCCCCGCGTCCTTCGCGGCTTTCCGAGCAGATGGCTGTTGAGCACCCAGGCGTAGTCGGCGTAGGTGGCAGGCGCGAGCCCTTCCTCGTTGCGCGGATGCGCGTCGGTCTCCAGGAACAGCTCGACGATCTCCGAGATCGTGCGGCCTCCTTCCGCTTCGTTGGCTTCTTTGGCGTCGAGATCGAGCAGGAAGCGTCGCAGGCTGTCGCGCCCTCGTCGCTCGGCCGCGACGTAGTCGTACATCCATTCGCGGGCGTGGCGCGCCGAGGGAAAGCTCTTGGTGCGCTCGCGCTTGTCGTGGTCGTAGAAGCCGACCCGGTAGGCGCGCTTGCCGCTTTTGGCGACATACGGCCACGCAGAGCGCTTGCGCCACGGTCTAGCCACCGCTACAGCTCCCCCGCGCACGATCGAATAGGGCGTCCCGTGACTTAAACATCGGCGTCTGCCTCAAAACGCGGCCTCCGTCGTTCTCCGAACACATTTTGCGTAGAACTGCGGTCCTGCTGCGGTAGCGGCACCTCGACGCGCCAAGAAGGTGCCCATTTGCAGGGGAACTCCTGTCAGGGAATCCGCCTCGACAAGGCGGAGGTCGCAGGTTCGAGCCCCGCATCGCCCATTGAAGAAACCCGCTGGAAACGGCGGGTTTTTTGTAACCGTTCAGTTGGTTGGTTCAGGTGAGTAGGGGTAGCGGGTTGTTGGTGGCGTGTGCGATGTGCAGGTTGGTGAGGTAGTCGAAGAGGCTGCGGGTTTGTAGGCGGCAGGTGATGGAGGCTGAGAGGAGTCGGGCGATGCGTTCCTCCCCGCCGGTGGACTGGCTGCCGAGGGAGAGCTTGCGGTAGATCACCGCGCCGCGGAGTGAGCGCTCCGCGTGGTTGTTCGTGGGTGTGACGCCGGGCACCTTGGCGAACGTCCAGAGGGCGGGCCAGATCTTCAGCAGGTTGCGGGCCAGGCCGCGGGTGCGCTTGTTCGGTGGTGCCTTGCCGGAGTATCGGCGCAAGAGAGGCTTCAGATCGCGTTGGCAGGCCCGGATTCGGCGGCGTAGCTCGGAGCGATCGCCGGTGTGCTGGAAGATCTCAAACGCCCGAAACACCTCCTGGCAGACCTTCAGTGCGGCCGCTCCGAACTCAGCCTGGGCATCGAGGCCCTCCGCTTGGGCCTGGAAATCTCGCCGCAGGTGGCTCCAGCAGACTTGGCGACGGTGCAGCGGCAAGTGGTTGTAGGCCCACCACCGGTCGGAAGTCACGATCCCCTTGTGGTCACCGAGCAGCGCGCGGGCGTGGTCCTCGTGACGGTCCGGGGCGACGTTGAAGATCGCCAGGTTCTCCGTAAACGCGCCCCATAGCGCGCGCCCGCCACCCTGTAGACGCCAGCCTGTCTCGTCCATGTTCAGCGCCGAGGACCCGCGGACACTCTCGAGGAGATCCCGGCAGGGCTCGGCGAGCGCGGCGGCGGTCCGGGTGAGAATCGCCTCGATCGTACCGGTGCTGATCCGCGCCCCGAAGAGCTCTTGGCAGAGCTCGACCGCGTCATGGCGAGAGATACGGTTACGCACGACCAACGCGGCGACCGCAGCCTGCAAACGCGGGCCGAAAGCGCTGGTCGCGACATCGGAAGGCATGGGCGCCCGCTGCGCGCGACCGCAGCCGGGACAGTTCACCCTCGGGCACTGATGCTCGATCAACCGAACCGCGATCCGCGGGAGCTCCTCCACCTGGGCACGCACCGGCTCCCCGACCGCCACGCGCTCTGCCTCGGTGAACAGGTGCCCGCAACAGCACGAGTGCGGCCAATGCTCGATGACCTCATCCGCGACTGTCGTCGGCAACAGACCCCGGCCACGCCCCCGATGCCCATCCTGGCCGCCCTGTTTGCGCCCTGAGGGATCCTTACGCCGGGTGGGCGTCTTGCCCGGCATATCGGTGCTCGGCGGCCGCGAGGAATTCCTCGAGTTCGCCGCCAACTTCGCCTCCAACACCGCGATCCGCTCCCCTTGGCGCTCAACAACCGCAGTCAACTGCTGGATCTGACGATCCATACGCAGCAACACCTCGATGACGACCTCTCGCCCCGCGTCATAGATCGCGCCAGCTTCTTCCCGCTCCACACCACAAAATTCGACAGACCAGAGTTATGTCCCCCTGACCCACTGAACGCCTACGGTTTTTCTTCGGCTAAGTGTGACGGATCGGGAGTCGGATCGGGCACATTTTCGCCGTTTTGCCCACACTTTGCCCACATGGCTCCACTCGTCGGGATTCGACGGCGCTGACACAAAGGGATGAGGGCCGACGCGGCCCGGCGCGCGCTGGCGTCGGCGACCTTCGCCGCCTGATCCCGGCAGGTGGACGGTCAGCACGCGCCTTGCGGCGCGGCGCGGGTTCTGCTCTGCTCTGGCGACACCAAGAAAATCGAGTGGCCGGGCGAGTGTTGACGCACCCACCCGGCCTGTGGACACCGAAGATGCTGCTTCGGATGCCACGGGCCACACCGTAGCTCTCCCGGCTGCGGGGGTCCATTCATGGCTTCGCTGGGCGGCTTCCCTTCGGCCCGACCGAGAGGAGCGACCATGACCATCATCATTCCCGACGAGCTTGTCCCGCTGCTGCGCGATGAAGCGTCTGCACAACCGGAGCCTGTCAAGTCGTTTGAGACACTTGGTTGTCGAATTTAGTGAGCAGCCTCCTCTGTGGTTGGTTTGTTGATCCAGGCGGCGACTGGTAGCGCTGGTGGTCGTGGCGGCCGGCGGACGAACCGCTTGGGTGTCGCGGTGTAGGCGGCGGTGAGGACGCGTTGGCGTTCGGCGTGGAGCGCTTTGGCGTGGCCGTGGTGGACGGCGGCGGGGGTCATCAGGCCGATCCCGGAGTGGCGGTGGGAGTGGTTGTAGTAGTCGAAGAAAGCGCGGCAGAACGCGCGTGCTTGCTGGATGTTCTCGAAGCGCCGGGGGAACTCGGGCCGGTACTTCAGCGTCTTGAAGTGTGCCTCTGAGTAGGGGTTATCAGTCGAGGTGTAGGGCCGGTTGTGCGAGCGTGTCACGCCGAGGTCGGCGAGGAGGAACGCGACGGGCTTGCTGGTCATCGAGGTGCCGCGGTCGGCGTGCACGGTCAGCTGCTGTCGCGGGATCTTCTGCTGCTCGACGGCTTGGGCGATCAGCGCCTCAGCGATCGGGCCGGTCTCGCGGTGCTGGACGGTCCACCCAACGACATAGCGGCTGAACACGTCGAGGATCACGTACAGGTAGAAGTACGTCCACTTCGCCGGGCCCTTCAGCTTGGAGATATCCCACGACCACAGCTCGTTCGGGTGCTGGGCGAGCAACTCCGGCTTCGCATAGGCGGGGTGCGTGCGTTGATCGCGCCGCTCACGTACCTGCCCGCCCGCAGCCAGCAGTCGGTAGAACGTGCGCTCTGAAGCCAGGTAACGACCCTCGTCCAGCAGTGTCGCCCAGACCTGCGCGGGGGAGCAGTCGACGAACCGTTCGGAATAAAGCTCGGCGAGAACGGCCTGGCGCTCGGGCTCGGAGAGGGCTCTGGCGGGGACGGCGCGCGGCCGGCGCGGCCTGAGCACCGGCGGACGACGGCGACGGTAAATCGTGGCCGGGGCCGCGCCCAGCGCACGACACGCTGGGCGGGTACCGACGATCGGGGTGAGATCCTGCACGGTCTGCTCGATCATCTCTCGGTGCTCCCTGGCTCGATCGCGCCCCTGGGCTCGAGCAACTCGCCCAGAAGCGCGGAGACGTTTCCCTGCACCTCGATCACCTTGCGCGCCTTCGCGAGCTCCGTCTCAGCGCGCTCGGCACGCTTACGCAGCTTCGCGTTCTCGGCCTCCAACGGGTTCGACGGCTTGCGCCCCCGCGGCCGCGAGAGCGCCCCCAGCGCCCCCTCATCCCGCTGACGGCGCCACGTCACCAGATGCGAGGAATACAAACCCTCGCGCCGCAACAACGCCCCGACATCGCCCGGCGCCGTGCACCCGTCGGCCTCACGCAAGACCGCCAGCTTGTACTCAGCCGTGAACCGCCGCCGCGTCGCGCGCTCGGCGAGCTCGGGGTCCGGGACCCCCCCAGGCGCCCCGCGCCCGGCGACCCCTCCGTTCCGGTCGCCTACGGCTCCCTCCACTCCGGGCTCGCCGGAAGAACCATCCTGCTCCATCTCCAACATCGTGTCGTGCTCCATCCTCGCCCTCAATGGTCAGTAATTCCTTGATCATGAGCGTCTCACACGACATTGGCAGAGAGGGAACGCGCTCGTCGGAGAGATCGAGCTGACCGGCGACGCCCTCGAGCTGACAGGCGACGGGCTGACGCTCATCGCCTACACCGCCGAGCCAGCAAGCCAAGCACAGCAGCAACTCGACCTCCTCGCTAGCTGGCACGCTGACGCGGAGCCCGACCTCGACCACGCCGGCGCAGCGCCAGCTTCCCGGCCAGACGACGGGTAAAGGCGGGCGCGCTGCGTGCTTACGCACCGGGCGGCGTCGCGGGACGCCGCTCCGTATGCCCACAGCCCTGCCCACATTCTGCCCACAAACGACGATGGACTACCACTAGGCAAGGAATCGGCTGGCCTCTTGAAATCCGCATGAATACTAGGGTTCAGCCGCATAGTGCCGTGTCGTTTGCGCCCTAGATCGAATCGACAAGGCGGAGGTCACTGGTTCGAGCCCAGTATCGCCCATCGTTGGATTTGGCTCTAGGACAAGGATTAGTCCGCCCACAAGCGCCGGTTTGGTAGCAATTTGGTAGCAATCCTCTGGGCGGTAGGATGTCTTGGAGACGGGCTGGAGCCAGATGTCGTCTTCGTGGGGCGTCTGGGTCTAGATGGTCCGGTTTGCGCTCTATCTTCGGACCGGTGAGTCGAGGACGGAAGCGGAAGAGGACAGGCCCGGCCGGGCCGAAGCCTGCGAGACGCCGCAAACAGCCTGCCAGCCCACTGCAGCTGGTCGTTGCCGCCCAGCCCGGTTCTGCGATGACGGTTGCGCCGGAAATAGAGCTGGTCAAGGCGGCGCTGCTCTACGGGGATCGAGTCACGCTCCTCAGCCCGATTACGACGATGCTCCTGGACGTTGCGGCGCTTGAGCGGTTCTCTCCGCTGCAACAGATCGACTTGGTGCGACGGGTCGCCCCATACCTGTCTAACGGAGCGGAGTTGGCAGCCTCCGAGGCTGGACTTGATCAGCTCGAAGACCTCCTGCGGCGCAGCGCTCGGAGTGCGTCTCCATCCGATCGTCTGCTGCGGGTTGGCCTAACCCGTGAGCTGGCGCCCATAAAACAGATCCTGGCGGACGCCGTTGGTGGCATCGAAAGGGAATCGGGCATTGACCAGCTCGCGCAGGCGCGAACAAAGGGATACCTAAAGATCGAGAGCACGAACCCGGACGAAGCCGTAGACCTGCTCGCTGACTGCATCATCAAAGCCAGCTCAGCGGCGAAGGGCATCCATAGCGACGACTCTCAGTCGGGCCGGCTCGTCGCCACATTCATTGCCAAGCTAAGTGCTCATCTCTCGTCTGGCGAGGGGTATCTGATCTTCGATGAGCAGGTGGCGTCGCTCACAGAGGCGGCCATCCATGAGGGGCTCTTTAAGCCGGCATCGGGTCCGGCTGGTCGTAGCGCCCAGGCCATGAGCGCTGCTGCGTTCATGGCACGGCTGCCAACCTTTCCCGGCGCGACGGTCGACGAGGTACTCGACATTCGCGAGGATCTCGCCGCGCCTCTCACACAGTTCAGAGGTGCGATGGTGCAGGTCTCAAATACTTTCGTCAGTGACGCCTGGGAGGCGGCGTTCGCCGATGAGATTCAAGACGCGTGGGTCGGTTCTGTCGCCCCGGCAATCGCGCACATCGACGCGTGCGTTCGTGAAAACCGGTCGCTGCTTACGAAAGCTGCGGGGCTGGCTGGGCTTGCGCACACTACTCTGCCGGGTCTCGGGGTGGTGGCCGCCGGAATCGCCGCCCACGATGCTCCGACTGCCCTGGCAGGGGGCGCCCTTACGGCTGGCACGCCGCTCCTTCAGGCGCTCCGCGACGACCGGAGCACTGAGCGAGATATCAGGCTGCAGCCGTTCTATTTCCTCTACGGGGTGGAGCGCGCACTTGCTTGACGAGTGGGCTCATAACCCGAAGGTCGCAGGTTCGGAAGCCTGCCCCCGCTATGACCCCATTAGCGACCATGCCCGCAAAGGTCGTCAAGGTCTGAGGTTGTGCTGAAGGCGCTCGATACGAGCGCCTTCACTCGTATCTCGGGCTTGTTTCGGTCTGGCTCGATGCCGAATTGGAAGGCTTCGTGGACGCTGCGGCGTAGCTCCGGGTCGGCTTTGGCGAGTGGCTTTGAGAGGTCGGGGAAGGAGTCGAGTACGGCGCACGCCTCGTCTAGATCGAGGCCGATCCGCTCGCGTTGTAGCAGGTCGAGTTGTGCGAGCGCCGTCTCGGATTGCTGTCGTTCGCCCTTGAGTGCTTGGATGCGCTCGCCCACGAGTACGGGATCGACCCCGGACCGCAAAAGGACCGCAGCCTCCGCGAGTGGTATGCGGTCTGCGGGCACCAGGCGGGCTACCGTGGATGGGACCGTGACGCTGATCCTCCCGGACCTCGATCTGCATCGTTCGCCGCTGCTTCTGGCGGCGATCAACGAGCGCTTCTTCCGGGTGTGGGACTACGAGCGCGACGGTCCGTTCCCGCATTGTCGCGCCGTCAAGGATGAAGCCGAGCGGCTCGCGGCGGAGATACAGGCGGAGAACCCTGCCGAGGAGCTGTTCGCGGCGGCCGAGGGAGACCTGTCGTTCATGCGCGGCAGCAGTTTCCGTGGGCCGGAGCGCTATGCCCGCGAGCAGGGCACGCGTCCTGCGGCGTTCCGTCAGCTGGAGCTTCTGCTGCACCGACAGGTAGGGGACTTGAACTTGGCTTCCGTGCAGCCACCGTCCCGTGAGGATCGTGTGTGCCGGGTGGTTCCGGGATTGTTCGATGCCCTGAGTCGCCGCGACGGGCTCCTGCCGCTGCGACCGGAGATGGTGCCGCGAAAGATCAACCACGACCGCTATCTGTATTTCGGGGAGCACGCCCTGTTCCCGCACCCGGGGATAAGTGGTGCGCGCGAGCTTGTCGGTGACCTGTGGGCACTCGCAGCCGCTGGTGCGGATATCCGCGTTGCGATTGACCCCAACCGCGTTGTACACCGAGAGGACACGCAGGATGCGGTGCTTCTCGACTACTGGTTCGGGATCAAGCCGACGCGTGCCGACCTTGACGATCTGAGCGTCGTCGGGCACACCCGTCACGAGCGCCGCGCGGACATGCACGGGCGCTTCGGCTCGGGAGAGTTGGTGGGGGCGGATTTCTGGTGGAGTGCGGAAGGCATCAGGAAGGTGCTGAAGGTGGAGGAGACTGTGCCTCGCAGCGCCTATCGCGATCGCACGAGCGCCGTCTGGAACCGGTTTCTTCATTCGATTCGTGACACGGCGGAGCGCCGCTTTGTCCATCCGGACGGCGCGATCAAGGCGTACCCTTTGGAGCACTATGGGGCGGATTTCGACTCGCCCACAGCGCGAAAGGGGGAGAACCCGGTCTATCGGAAGATGTGGCGCGTCGAGGGTCCGATCGAAGAATCGGAATGGGGCAGGCTCGTCGGTCACTTCTTTCGTGGCAATGAGTTGGTGATCGAGTATTTCGGTGAGGCGCTCGATGAGCGGTCGGCGCCGGTCACCGCCTAGTGCGTTAGCGCTCGTCATGCCAGAATCTCGTGGCGTGGAGGAGATCGACCGAGAACTGATTGATCCGCTTGGGCACGCCACGGCATCACTCTTGCTACTGGAGGAGGACGCTGCGGCGATTGTGGCCTCGCTCGGCGTTCGGTCAAAGGCCGACGCGCGTAGGGCGTTGCGGACGGGATACACAGTTCTGCTCCATGCGCAGGAAACGCTGCGCAACCAATCCGCCACGGGAGGCGCAGAGGTCAGGGACAAGGCCGTTCTGGCGATCGGGGTCGCCAAGGACAAGCTGTTGGCCGGTCAGAACGAATACCGCGAAGCTCTGTGGTCCACGGAGGAGCTGACCCGAGTCGGTCTAGAAGAACTCGGCGAGCGCCTCGGCGAGCACCGGCACAGCCTCGCGGCAGCGCAGTCCGCGGTGAGCAGGTTCCTTGCCCTTGCGGGAGGAGTCTGAACCGGGCCAGGCCGGGCTAGGGTCTGTACCGCACGGCGCCACAGACGGACCTTCGTTGGTCGTGGAGGGCCAGCCCTAAGTCTCAGCTTCGGGGTCGGGCGCGGAGTGCTCCGTGCTCGCCGTTTGCGAAGGTGCTTGCCTAGCCCCGAGGCGAGTGATCCCGCCGACGATGCCGGGCAGGATCACGCCGAGGATCAACGTCCATGAAGCGAACGCGACGACTGCCGTGTCGCCGCTGACGACCCGCGCCTCATGCAGAACCACGAGCAGAATGAAAAAGCCCACCAACAGCCGGACCATCCATCTTCCGACGGGGTGGGCGACCGTCGTCTTGATGAGCGGCTCGCTGACCCGGTACAGCACGACCGTGCCGGAGAACAGCACCGCTCCCGCCACCAGAGGGCTCTCGTCCGTGGTGAGTTCTCGATGAAGGGACAGTGCGTTCAGGCACAGGAGCTCCGACGCGAGGAGCACGATCACGATGGACAGAAGGATGCCTGCGGCCAACGGGGTGGCCGATCTTTTGGCGAGCCCGAGGTCCACGACGATCGTGATGAAGACGAAGGGGATCACGGTCGCCACGGTCGCTTCGTAGGTGGGATCGTATGCGTGGGCGAGCGCGAACACGGCTCATGACGGTAGGCGCCCGAGCGGACGGGGGTGGGGTGGGAGGGCGAGCGCCGGGCCGCTCGCCGCGGAGAGTACGAACCCAGGGGCTGTGACGGCCCCAAAAGCCTCGCCGCAGAGTGACCGCGCCAACGGCAACGGCGTCCGCCGTTCCGGGGAGCAACATGCGTGGGATGCAAGCCGCTGGCTCAGAGGCGTTCCGACAGGCGATGGCGCCGACGATCGGCGCGGTGCATGACTTGGCGGATGCCGTCGGTGAGCGCGCCGAGCGGCACGGGCACCAGCCAAGTGCCAGCTCACGGGCAATGGAGGAGATCGCCGTCGAAGCGACCTTTGCCAAGCGTTGGAAGGCTGGCAGGAGCCGATCAGGGATACGCACACCTTCGGCGGCATGACGCTCACGGCCGCCGCTGACTTCGCGCGGAGCTTCGCCGTCCTGCTCGACGCCGACTCCACACCCGTCTACGGGCATCTAGTCGTGGCGCGCAGCGTGTTCGACGCGTGCGTTGTTGCGGCCTGGCTGAATGATCTGAAGGCCGACGCGACCGAGCGAGTCAAGAGCGGACTCTGCGAGCAGCTATACAGCGCAATGGAGCTTGTGCGGCTTCGCCTTGAGGACGACGCCGCCGAGCGTCGTGACTACTGGAAGGCGCGCGCGGCGGCTCTCGGCTGGACCGCCAACGTGTCGAGCAACAAGCCGGTGATCGACGGCACGAGCCGGCCATCGGTCCCGAGGGGTCTATCCGAGCTTCTTGTTGACGACGGCGAAGCCCGGATCGGCCGGGCGCAGTGGAGCTATCTCTCGTCCGTCTCGCACGTCACTTGGTACGGTCTCCGGCAGGCCATCACGAGCGCCGCCCCGTCACCGGCTCCGGGGCCCGGCGTCGCCTCGTATGGGACAACATCGTTGTCCGTGCGGGCGCAGGCCGTGTGCGTGCTCCGGGCGCTTCGCAAGGCTGCGGATGCGCGGTTCGTCCTCATGGGGTGGGCTGATGACGACTGGCGCTCGGCGTGCGCGCGAGCCGAGCAGCACGAGCTGGTGCTGATGCAGGCCTACCAGCAGAGCAACGCGTGACGCCCGCTGCGGCCATCTGCGGTCCCTAGGCCGAGGACCGCAAGCCAAGCCGGCGTCGGGCGCCGGGACGACCCTTGATTTGGGACCGCAAAGCCGATCTGAACCGTTCGCCCCGACCGGTTCAGAACCTGCCAGGGTCGCCCGCATCGCCCGCGACCTGACGCTACGATCCAGGCCAGCCGGGCACGGCTCGTCTCATGGACACCGCGAGGTCGCTAATGGGAGCGGATCGTTCCCCCGCTATGCAGCGAAACCCGCTCTACGGAGCGGGTTTCGTGCTTTCTGGATGCTAGCTGGGCGCATCGGAACGGGCAGGGTGTGAACAGAAGTGCAAACAGCTTCAGGCTCACGGCGAACGGCGTCAAGCCCTCTGCCGTCTAGGGGTGGAATGCTGTAGCGGGTCCAGCCGCGCTTTCAACTCGGCCTCGCTCCACCCGCGATCGGTGGCGAGGCGATGGCGAAGACATCTGAACGCGTCGGTGGTGCCGATCTCGCGCACAGCGTCGGCGAGTCGGCGGTCGGTCCAGCGCGGATACCACGGGTAGCCGTGGCAGGGGTCGGTCTCGGGTGCTACGGCTCGCTGGCGCCGCTGCTGGCGCGTAAGGGCTCTTCGCACGCGAGAGGGCAGACCGCGCGGTGGCGTGAACCCGACCGGCCACCCGTCGTCGTCGTACTCCTGCGGCAACGCCTCTGTGACCCGCGCGACGCGCGCAACCTGCACGCTATAGCCCAGCGCGTCACGCGTATTGATCCGGTTGACTGGGGTGATCTCGATTGCACCGACTCCTCGGCGTGGCCGTATGCCTCTCCCGCCCACGAGCAGATCGGCCCACGCCTGCGGCCATCGCGCGATTAGGTCACGCGCTCGCCACGTCCCACCGGTTAGGAAGAGATCTGCGCCGGCAACCTCGTCGCGCCAGGCGTGCGCAGTGCCAGCGTAGATGAGGTACGCAGTTGCGTGTTCTTCCACGCTGAGAATGTCCCCGAGCTTTAGCGCATCCCATAGAGCCTCCTCGGGCTTGCCCACCTTCATCTCCATAAACACCCTGCCAGCGGCTACCCCATCGAGGGCGAGATCGACCCCTCCAGGCTGGCGTGTCCAGCCGGACAGCTTCCGATAGCGCCCCTCGTGCACGACCGACACACGTCGCTTTCGCAACGAATCGGCGTCTGCAATCGCGCTGACAAGCGATGCCTCGGGCCTTCGCCCTGACAAGGTCATTGTCTCGATGGCGTCGTGTACGGCGTTAGTGACCAGGTTGTCAACCGCGTGGGCTGGCAGCGGGAATAGCTCTTCAAACGTCTTGAACACGACGTAGGTGATGTAGTGCTCCAAGCGAAAGAGGGCATTTGTTGTCACTTCAAGCTCGGTGAACCGAACCTCACGCGCATCGCCCTCGCCAACGATCACCACAGGATGCACGAACCGATGCTTGTCGATGTTGGACAGATCGCGGAGCACGGCGAGGCTGTGGAGAGCAGGGCCAGCATCGAGGTGGTACGGCTGGAACGCCTCGATTAGTTCGCTGTGGCCGGGGGCGACGCCGCGTAGATACCGTCCGGCCTTCTTCTTGTAGGCGCTGGCTGTATCGAAGATTGGGAACTGGTTGTAGTCGCCTGGCTCTTGTCCGTTCAGCTCGACGAGCTGCCAGACGACATGGTCGAGCACACAGCGGAGGCTGTGTAGGAAGTCCCCAACGATCACCCCAAGATGCAGCGGAGACGGTTCTGGCCCGGTCCTCGACAAGAACTCTTGTAGCTCCTCGCCAAGCGCCTGTCTGTGTCGCCATGCGTTCTGCAACTTCAGTCGGCAGCCGAGTAGGGGATCATCAATCATGAGCGCAAGATACGCCTCACTCGCTACCCGGTCGCGGCTGGCAGTTCGCTGATGGCCATACGACGTGGGTGTATCGCACTGGCTCTGCGTGGCGAGCTATCGTCGCGCTGTGTTCCGATCGTGGGAGATCGACTTCGATGCGCGCGCGGTGCGAGTGGAGTTGCTCGACGGGAGTGTCGCTCGGGAGCCAATGACCAGCGAGATGCCAGCAAGTTCTGTGGTGAGGCGCTCCCGGCTGGATTTTGGGTCGCGGACCCTACTGCTTACGCTCGATGACGGCGAGACGCTAGAGGTTGACATCGGCGTGCCAGGGCAGGTCGTCCCGACCAACGTGCCGATCGTCTACCTCGATCAGCTTCACTGGATCAGTCTTGCGCAGCATCTTTGGGCACCTGACCGACTGCGCGAGTCTGAGCGCGAGGCCGCGGAGATCCTGGTCGCTCTCGCGCGTGAACGGCGCGTCCTACTACCCGTTGCTGCAGCTCATTTGACAGAGTTGCCGCCTGCGGCTGGCCGGCGACGCCGTGACCTCGCCGTGACCGTGCTCGGTGTCAGTCGTGGCTGGCAGATGCAAAGCCCGATCAGGATTCGCGCCCAAGAGTATTTGTCCGCGATTCTCGGGTGCGAGCCGATCGCCTCTGATGTCTTCACGCTCCAGCCCGGCGTGCTCTTTACGGAGGGCTCCGTGGTCCCCAATCCGACAGCGGGTGCCCCGGCCGATCTCGCTGAGATGGTTGTGCGTGTGACTGCGGTCTCTGCCGTGTATGCGGCGATCCTTGACGACGAGACCCCCGCTGTGCGAGAGGGCAAGGCCGCAGCCGAGCGATGGGCGGCGAGCTTTCCCCCGCTAGCCAGATACATGCGCGAGCAGGGGATGAGCGAGGAGGACGTGAGACTCAACGCTCGCGCGCGGTTCATTGTCAACCAAACGGAGGAGTTGGCTCGAGCAGGAGCCAGTGCTGGCATTTCACCGGAGCAATTCGCCGGATGGCTTGCCGACAAGCTCCCCGAAGACGTCGCACGAATGCCACACGCGGCCCGCCTCAGCGAGGTGCTCTACCTACGCCTCCGCAACGCGGACGATAAGTGGGAAGCCCACGACCTGAACGACATGAACTACCTCTGCGCTGCTGCTGGCTATGCGGATATCACGGTCGGCGAGAAAAAGACCATCGAATACCTGCGCCGCGCCGAGCCGCATCTTCCCGTCGGCTCACAGATCTGCCGGCAAATGAGCGAGGCCATCGAGCTGTTGCACGCCAGGGGGACCATTCTATGACTGACTTAAACAGTCGCTAGCGGGAGAGGCTGGCTGGTGTCGCGCGCCTCGGGAGCTGCACCGATGATCTCCGACGAGTGGGGCCCATGCGAACTTGGTCTAATGGGGTTGGTGAGCCTGTAAGCAGCGACCTCCAGAACCTCCGATCACGGTGGCAACTGCTCTTGCGCGGGCGAGCAGTCACTGGCTCTCGACCCAGGGGAGCGCGCGCGTCGTGAACGTCACGCCTGCCTGCGCGTACTTGTCCGGACCAGCCCGACCGTCTCGCTCGAATACCTCCAGCCGATAGTTCTCCGCTGCCGTGATGCACACCACTGTTTGCAGACGTTGCAGCTCGCTGATCCACAGCTCAAGCGTGTCGGTTCGAGTGAGATCGTCCTCAGTCAGTGGGTACACGTGGTCGGCGTGGAGGGCGTCGGGCGATCCGTTCTTCGGGACCATCGCTGCCCCGTAAGCATCGATGACCCTCTGGGCCTCCGTCGAACGGACTGGGATCTTCTGTGCCTTGTTGGTGTTGAGCCGCCGCAGTTCGTGCTTGATGATGCGAAGAGCGTCGGTGGCCATCAGCTCGCCATCCCGAACCGCCTGAGCGAGGATGTGCGCGACCTGTGCGGCCCGGCGATTCCGATTTGACAGGGGCGAGGTCTCTGGGTCAACCACGACCAGGAGCCTACCTCGGGGGCGGGTCTTTTGCTCCGGATGCGGTCAGCGTTCACGCCCGACATCTCGGTCGGGAGTTTTGTGCGCTGGAGTTCGGAGGAGCCGGTCTATGTGCGGGATGAAACGGCCGAGGCGTAGCGGGTCGCGCCTGGGGCTCCACGGGAGGTCGTGCGATTCCGGATACGTGACGGACGGTGTATGTGCTCGGCTATTGGTCATGCGTCGGGCGAGTCGTGTGATGCGCTGGGGGTCTTGGCCTTCTTCGCCGAGTTGGTCGCGGGCGAGGTGCCAGTCGGTGCCTTGGCGGGCGCGGGTGGCTTGGACGTAGGCGGTCTCCTTGCTGGTTTGCCAGCCGCCGGTGAGAACGACGGCGCGGTCGACGGTTGCACCTTGCTGGCGGTAGACGTGTTGCGCATACGCGAGCCGTAGGGACTCGATGTCCTCGCCGGCGAGCTGGAGGGTGCGGCCTGAGCCGTCGAGCGTGAGCGTGACGGTTCGGTCGCGGCCGATCCCGGTGATTTCGCCTCGGGTGCCGTTCTCGACGCGTGGCTGCCTGGGTGGTCGGTGCTGGGTGATGAACGCGATGTGATCGCCTTGGCGTAGTCCGTAGTGGGCGCTTGATAGCGGGAGTTCGTGGGTGCCGAGTTCGCCGCGCTCGGCGCGGAGGTGTTGTGCGCGGGCGTTGAGACGGTCGATCTCTTTGTTGGATGCGTCGGCGATCAGCGCGACCTCGCGGATGGGGTGATGTTCGGTGAGCTGTGTCCAGGCTTGGACGGCGCGCTCGGCGGCCTGATCGCGGGTGTCTGCGAGGTGGAGTTGTCCACGGGAGTGATAGTGCGCCATCGCGCGCTCTGGTTCGCCGGCTCGGAGCGCTTGCCATGCTCGTTGCTCGTCGGGGTCTTTGGTGCGGTGGACGGTTTCCAGCTCCACGGTTCGCGCGTCCTGGGTGAGCCGGTCGAACATCCCTCCGGGTCCGATCGACGGGAGCTGCTTGCCGTCACCGACCGCGATCAGCTTCGCCCCTGAGCGCTCGACGAGCTCGGTCAGGGCGTGGAGGCGCGCGTGATCGACCATCCCGGCCTCGTCCAGGACGATCGTCGTGTCCCGGCCGATCTCGACTATCCCCGTGTTTGCGCGGGCGACGAGCGCGTCGAGGGTGAGCGTATGTCCGGTGAAGGCTGGGCTGTCAGCGCCGAGGCGCTCGGCCGTAGACCCGGACACAGCGACGCCGATCGTACGGTGGCCGGCGTGCTGCTCGGCGCGAGCAGCAGCGTCGATCACGACGCCCTTCCCGGTCCCGGCAGGGCCAACCAGGACGGCAAGGCGCTCCGGTCCGGTGAGTACCTCCAGAGCGGCGCTTTGCTCGGCGCTGAAGGGTGCGCCGATGCGCTCTGCGACTTCGCGTGTTGCGTCGGCGCGTGTTCGCGCGCCGATGTCTCGGCCGGCTCGCTGGGCGAGCAGCTCGGCGTGCCGTTCGATCGCCTGCTCTTGGGCGCGCACGGCCAGGGTAGTCATTCGCCCGCCCTCCAGCGTGAGGACTCGCCGGTCGCGGATCATCTCCCTCGCCACGGTGAGCGCCTGCTCGGGTGCCATCTCTCCCGCGGTCTGCTCCAGCGCGACGGCGTGCAGATCGCGTGCGTGGAACACGGCGTGCTGCTCTGTTAGCCGCGCCTCGATCCGGTGCTCGATCGGCCGCTCAACCTTGGGCCGCCCGGGTGCCCCGATCAGGCGTACGGCCTCGTCGGGGCCGAAATCGTGGCGACGACCCGTCTCGCTCCACACACGTTGCAGGTCGGCGCGTGTGGTCAGCTCCTTTGCCCGGCGGTTCTCGAGGGCGAGGTTGCGCAGCTCTCTGCGTTCTGGCGCACGGCCGTAGCGGGCACGAAACCGCTCGGCCGCCCTGGCGACCTCACGCGAGCGGCCAGAGAACTCCTCGATCAGTGTTCGTGGCACGCCGGCGATCTCGAAGTAGCGGCCGTCCTTGCCGGTGCCCCGCTCGATCTCGTAGCCCTCGCCGGCCAGCTCCTCAGCGAGCGAGGAGCGGTAGAACGCGCCCAGCTCGCGGGCTGACCGGAAGATCGGCCGAGAAGCGACCGCGACGATCCGCTCGTCCTCCCTTACCGCGCCGCTGATGACGACGTGACTGTGGAGCTGGGGGTCGGGCGCCCGCGCCCCGCCGACCCCTCGCGCGGTGGTGTGCCGGTACTCGGCGGCGATCACGTCCTTGGCGTGCTCCTCCACGACCCGGCCGTCGTAGCGGCGACGTACGACCGGCACCTGCTTGCGCAGATACCGCACGGTGCTCTCGACGGCTCTGGCGTGCGCGGCCTCGATCTGCTCGCGCTGCCACGGATCACCGAGCGCCCAAACTGTCGAGACGGACTTCGGGGCGCTGAACGTGACATCGATCCCGCCACCCCGACCGCCGCCCGCGCCCTCCGGACGCAGCCACCTGCCCGTGCCTGGATGGCGACCATCCATCAACGCGATGAAGTCGGCACCTTCGACCGGCTCACCGGGCCGCACTCCCAGCCGAGCCAGCGTCTCCGGGTCTGCCAGCCAACGGCCAGGGGCCTGCGTCATCTCCCCGTCCGGGGTCAGGTAGTAGTCGCCTCGCTCGGGCGCGACCGTCTTGCTCTCCAAGTAGCGCGCGTAGCCGCCACCTCCAGCCGCAGGGATGCTCGATGCAGTCATCACATGAGTGATGACCCTGAGCGGCCCAAAACGGCCAACGAATTAGGTTGGCGCGGAAGTTGGGGTGCGTCGGTGGCCGCCGTGACGTAGGTCAGCCTCCTCTTCGAGTAGCTCATTGGCCCAGGTGTGTGCGGGCTTAAACCACTGTCGGAGGAGGCTGGATGCAGAGGATGACGGACGTGACTGCGACTGTCCACGCGGGCGAGCCCGCGTGGACAGTCGGCATCGATCTGGGGCGCCGCGCGGCGCACGAAGCGGTGTTGCGGGCACCGGATGGGACCGACCGGCGGCTCCGGTTCACTCATTCCCGCGATGGCATCGACGGGTTCCTCGGAGAGCTTGCCGGGCTTGAGGGTCGCGTCCTGGTGATCATCGAGCCGACAGCTACGCGCTGGCAGGCACTCGCGGAGGAGCTTTCCGGAAAGGGCCTTGAGGTGCGCCAGGTTCACGCGGCGACCGTCGCGAAGCTGCGCGGCGCGCGGGACATCACGGGCGCCAAGTCCGACCGTGTCGATGCCCGCACCCTCGCCGGCGCCGTTGACTACTCCCATCTCGTGCGGCCCGACACGCCCGCGGTGGCGTGCGCGCACGCGCTGTGTCTCGAGCGGCTGCGGCTGCGCCGCGAGCGCCGTCGGCTTCGCGGCGCGGTCAAGACCTGTCTGGACACGATCTGGCCCGAGTTCCTGCAGACCTTCCGTGGCGGCGAGCGGGGCGTCACCGCCCGCGCCGTGATCGCTGTCACCGGCGGAGACCCCGCACGTGCAACCAGGCTCGGCGCGCAAGAGCTTGAGCGCCGAGTCCGGGCAGCCGCACCCGGCCGCCATATCGGGCACAACAAGATCAAGCAGCTGATCGAGAAGACCAGCCGCCCGGTCGGATACCGCGCTGCCAGAGGCGCCTACGCCGCCAGGCTGCAGCGGCTGATGCGGCGCCGTGCGCTCGTCGAAGGCCAGCTCGAAATGCTCGAGGAAGAGCTCTTGCACCTCTACCCCCGACTTCCCGGAGCGCAACGCCTGGACAGCCTGCCGGGTCTGAGAGAACTCGACCGGGCGCTTCTTCTCGCCGCCGCGGGCGACGTCCGCAGGCTGCGCTCGGCCCGCGCGCTCGGCAAGCTCGGCGGCTGCGCACCAATCGCAAGGGACTCCGGGCAAAGCACCCCGAAACGCAAGATCTCCGAGCGCTGCCGCTACCAGCTGCGCGACGCTGCCTTTCACGCCGCCAGACACATCATCAAAGCGTGCCCTGCCTTCCGGGCGCTTTACCGCGCACTGCGCCAAAGGCTCACCGCCAGACAAGCCGTGATCGCGTGCGCGAACCGACTGCTGCGCGTGATCTGGCGCATGGTCAACAGCGACGTCGACTACAACCCCGCAAAGGTCGCCCCTGCCCTGAACCACTAGCCCACACCCAGCCACGGCTGTCGTCTCACGACACACCCGAGCGCAAGCCCGCATCCGCAATTTCGAGCCCTCGAGCTCGCGCCCGCAACAAGGGCCCCTGCGCACGCCAAAGACCGCATAAGGCCCCTGGCCACCAAGGCCGCACGCGCACCTAATCAGGCCACGGCGTGCCATCTCACCGCTCCCAGCAACCAGCAACGAGCACAGCCAGCAGCACCCAACAACCGCGCCAACAGCACGGACCAACACCCCTGCCAACACCAAACTTGACAAAACGCCAAAGGCCAGTTACACAGCGCTCACACACCACGCGCACACCCGTGCATATCGTCTGTACTGGCAGTTGGAGCGAAGCGACGCGGCCGGCGTCGTGGCCGCGTGTCGGGGAGCCGTGGTCGGGCGGTGCGTGCGGCTCGGTGTGGCCGCGCGAGCGCAGCCGATCGGACTGTTGTGATCGGCCGCGCCTGGGCGTCGGTCAGACGCAGCCTGTGAGCCTGTAGGACTCTCGGGCGGCTCGCGTCATGAAGGCGAACTCGTTGAGGCGGTGGATCACCCCCTTGCCTCGTAGACGGGCAAGGCTGTCGATCACGGCGATCCGGTCTATGCCGGTGAGTTCGCGGATGATCTCATCCTCCGACCAGGGCTGATCCGGGCCAGCGAGGAGGTGGATGACGGACTTATCGGTGCGGTCGTCGTCCTCGGCTGCTGTGGCTGTAGGCTCGTGCTGCATGGGAAGGTCCTTCCTTTCCGTGCCGCGCCCCGGGCTGTCCAAAGCAGCGCCGGGGCACTTCAACACATATGTGGAGTGACTTATAGTCCATAGACTAATAGTCGTCAAGACGGAAAGCTTCGCTGGTGCCGATTCGCTCTCCATCTCACGCTGCGTTCGGGAACGCGATCCGTGAGATTCGCACCCAGCGCGGCATATCCCAAGAAGCCCTCGCAGACAAATGCGGCCTCGACCGCACCTACATCAGCGGCATCGAGCGCGGCGAGCGCAACCCAAGCCTGACGAACATCCTCAAGATCGCCGGTGCACTCGAAGTCCGCGCCGCCGAGATCCACGATCGCGCCGACGCGATCCTCGCTGCCTCGAAGGGCTCCAAGAAGCACTGAGCGGCGGTCCATCGAAATTTGTTAGCCGCTTTTAGCGAGTTGGGGTCATTAACAATGATGGCCGCCACGAAGCCACCACCGGACGCGCCCGCGCGAGCAGCCGCGCCTCTCTCGCCGCTTCTTGATGCGACGGAGGCTGGGCGGTTGCTGTCGGTACCCGCGTCGTGGGTACTCGCTGAGGCACGAGCGAATCGGATTCCGCATGTGCGGCTCGGGCGCTATGTGCGGTTCAGCGCGGACGATCTGGAGGAATGGTGGCGAGCGCGGATGCGGGGGCCGTGGCGTATACGAGGTGCAGCCTCGCGTACGGCGCGCTCGCTGCTCGTAGATCGACAGGCAGAGCAGGGGAGGCGTCCGAACTAACGAGACGACGATCGCGTTGAAGCAGCCGCAGCGCCCGCTACCTTGGGCGGCCGATGGTGGCGCGCGATCAGGGAGACGATGAGTGATGGCCACAGCGAGGAAGACCACCCGACGCCCCTACGGAGCTGGCTCGCTCTACGCGCGTGGAGGCGTCTGGTATGCGCACTGGCGTGCAGACGGTGGGCGGCAGGTCAAGCGTCGTGTCGGCCCGATGCGTGTCGAGGGTTCGCGGGATGGCCTGACACGCAGCCGGGCCGAGGCAGAGCTGCGCCGGCTGATCGCGGAGACGAAGCCCGCCCGGATGACGGCGGGCGACGCGCTGACGATCGCCGAGCTGGGACGCCGTTACCTCGCGAACCTGGAACGTCAGAGCCGCAAGAAGGCGACGACGACGGCTGTGGAGTCGATCCTGCGCGTTTGGCTTGAGCCGTTCTTTGCGGAGCGCGATCTACGCCGGATCACGGCCCAAGACGTTCAGGATTTGATGACGATGATGGAGAAGGGCGAGAGGCCCGGACCGAAGGCGAAGGGGGACCGTCGCTATGGGCGTCCTGTCGGCACAAAGTCGGTCCGCAACTACATCGGCTACCTCTCGGCGCTGCTCGGGTTCGCCGAGCGCAAGGGATGGCTGCCCGTGAACGTCGCCCGGCATATCGAGCTGCCCGGCAAGCCCGAGAGTGCCGAGATCAGGTTCCTTGAGCCGCTTGAGGTGCGAGCGCTGGGTGACGCCGCTGTCGGTGGGCCTTACCGCGAGATCGACCGTGCGATGTATCTCACGGCCGCGATGACCGGCCTCCGGCAGGGCGAGCTGGTGGCGCTGAGATGGCGAGACGTGGACTGGGCCGCCGGTCGGATCAGGGTCCGTCAGAACTACGTGCTGGGCGAGTTCGGCACTCCGAAGTCCCGTCGTTCGACGCGCAGCGTTCCGATGGCCGACGAGGTTGCGGGGGAGCTTGACCGGCTCAGCCGTGGGGTGGGGGAGAGCAGTGGCGATGCACTCGTGTTCGCCGATCCCTACACGGCCGGGCCGCTCGACAAGGCGGCGATCCTGCGGCGCTTCCGTCGGGCTCTCAAGGCTGCGCAGCTTGAGCAGTCGCACCGCTTCCACGATCTGCGCCACACGTTCGGTACGGCGATGGCTGGCACCGGCGTTCCCATGCGGACCTTGCAGGAGTGGATGGGGCACCGGGACATCGAGACAACACAGCGCTACGCGGACTACTCGCCGAGCGCGCACGAGTCGGCATTCGTGGAGGCGGCCTTTGGGTCGGATGGCAGCAGCCGGCCGCTCGCCTCGCAGGCGACGTGAGAGCCCTCAAACGTGTCTAAGGATCGGACTCGACGCCGCTTCTTGGCGTCCGATGTGCAGCTCGTGGTCGAGCGTTCGAGCGAGCATCCCGTTGAGTACGCGATCGTGCTCCTCGTATTGCGGAATGGTCGCTGGCGCACGGTGCGCACGTTCGACAACGCCCACGATCCGAGCGAGCACCACGAGCACGCGTACGTCGGCCTGGAGAAGCAGTCTCCTATCGTCACGTATGGTCCGGTGAACGACGCGATGTATGCCGCCGAACTCAAGCTGCTGCGCGAGTGGCGCGATATCGTTCGCAGCTGGGAGCACCTGCAATGAGCGAGATCACCGACAAGACCGATGAGCTGTTCATGGCGGCGTCGCGTAGCGACGATGATCTCGGCTACCCGGCGGATGTCGCGTTCGTTCCCAGCGATGAGGAGTGGACCGACGACGTTCTGTGGCGCAACCTGATCGAAGGGCAGGCGACCGTTCTTGTCGGCGAGGACACCGAGCTGCTGCTCGTGCCGCTGCGCCGCGGCGTGATCGACCGGCTCACGGGCCGTGTGCCCGTCAGCGTCGCGCCCCGAACGCATGGGCACGCCTCGTCCTACGCGACGTTGAGTCGTCTTGGGCGTCACCCGGTGCGCCAGATGCGCGCCCTCGCGCACGCCTGACTTGCTGGCAAGCACGACACTAGCTCGTGATCTGCCGGCGTGCAGCCGCGTCGCGCCGAGCGGCGATCTCAAAGACTTGTTTTGCGCCTACGCAATGCAAGCACTTCTCGGACCGAACGTCGCTCGATCCAGTAACCCAACCAGATCAGGATCGCAGCAGCGAGCTCAGCCGACGCCGGATGCGATTGGCTGGGGCCCATGACGGCGCCGTGGACACCGGCAGCGATGAATAGCAGCCCCAGACCCAAAGTCCCAACGAAACGACTGAGCAGGAGCCTACGTTCCCCGTCGGCACCGATCGGGGAGGGGCCACCTTTCAGTAGACGCTTCGCGGCCGGCCAACCGATCAGCACCAGACCCAGCACCGCGGCCGGCCAGACCGCCAAGATGACCAACCCCCGATCGGGAGGATGAGCCGGGTCGCCGCCGAGCCCCGTCGGCATGGCCAGCGACCAAGCCGACACGACCATTGTGATCGCCAGCCCCTCGAGACCCAGCACACCCGTGTACCACTTCATGCGAGCGATCGCCGGCTCTGGCGCGTGATCGCTTATGTCGCGGATCTTTGGCCCGAAGTGCGCAGCAGCGAATAGCAGGAACGCATAGCCAAGCATCCGCCCCTGCCACGCGATGTGCAGCTCGGCCAGCTCAACGACCACCGCCGCAGAGAAGCTCAGGCCGGCAGCGATGCCCATCCACCGCGACCTCGCCGCGTCATCCCGCTTCCATGCGAGCACAATCACGGCGGCGATCGCCATAAACATCACGTCAAAGGTGCCCGCGTCCCGTAGCTCACCAATGCCGCGCGACCGCGCGATGTCGGCGAGGATCGGCCACGAGAAGAACACCACACCAGTCCATGTCCACAATCTCTCAGCACGCGGGTAGGGACTCCGACTGGGCTCAGGAGGCTGAAGGTGCATGAGCCTATGAAAGCGCACTTCACCAGCTCCGGCCCTGCGGCAACGAAAATGATGCGGTCTCGGGTCGCTTGGGGAACCCGCCCGGGCCAGCTCTCGAGAATCGTCCGAGCGGGGGCAGCGTCGCCGCGCTCGGCGACATGACAGCCTTCGGCACGACGTAGCGCTCACAGCACGACTGTCGCTGGTCGTCCGTTGCGCTCGCGCAGTGTACGCATGGCGGCACTCTCCCTCGCTGCGTAAAGCGACGGCGCTGGGTCGATGTCGAGGGCGTGAGCAACAGCAGCGCGATAGGCTCCCAGCATCGCCAACATTCGGAATTATGGTCTGCGGGGTCCGAAGGGAGACGTGCTCGTCGTCGACGAGGACCGGTCCGACAAGAACGGCGATCCCGTACCGATCGTCGCCCTCAAATACGACCTTGAGACTCGCCGGGTCACGTGGCTCAGAAACCGACTGGCCGTGGTGCGTGAGGACGTCAGATGGGAGGAGACGGATTGGCGCGGCGCTGACAAAGAATTGATGGGCAAGGGTGATCTCGCCGGAGTAGAAGATCTCCGAGCGATCTACGTCGATCTGTTCAAGCGGTTCGCAGATGTCGGACTTATTGATTCGAAATGGATCGATGTACTCTGATCCGAGGCAGAGGCCGTGACTGGCTGGGGTTCCAACTCTGAATCTGACACGTCGTGACGCCTTAAGCGCAGATCGGGCTCGGCGGGTTGCCTGCTTGGACCACGAGGAGCCGAGGAACCGCCCGCCTCGCCGCTCTGCTGGCTTCTGCCTCTGGACGGGAGCAAGCGTGCCTATCAGCGAGATCCACAGTTGCGCATTGGACGAACGCAGGCGTGCGAGCGATCGTTACCGGCCCCGCGAATCGACAAGCTACTTCGGGGACGCTGCGCTAGCTCGGGGGCTGTGCGCGTGGCGGCGCGAGTAGCTCGCCGGTGCTGATCTGACGCGCCGCGTCATCTAGCTGCGCATCGCTCAGCTCCCCGCGTGCCCAGCGACGGAGCAGTGCCTCGGCGGCACCCGGATCAAGGCCCTCGGCGCGACCGGATGCGAGAGCGTTCTCAGCAGCTTGGGCGCGCGTCGTCATGCTCCCGATGCTAACGCCGCGATCTGCCCGAGCTTGGTAGCAATTTTGGTAGCAATTTGAGCGAACCTGAGCTGATCTGAGGGCACTGAATCCCAATAAAACTGGGCAATCTCGCCTTATCCGAGCGCCAGAGGCGAGTTCGAGCCCAGTATCGCCCATCACACGCTTCAGCCCGGACAGGAGCGGAAATGCCTGGAAAATCGCGCATTTTCGTCTCCTGCTTCGGGTTGGGCCGCCCAGGACAAGGGCGGACAATGAAGGACAAATGATACCTCGCCTTGCGGCAAACTTGCGGTAAAAGGGCTGGGTCGCGGACGGTAGATGGCGGCCCCCGACTTTCTCGGAGGACGAGCGCCAGTGCGTCGAGGCAGGCTGACGCCTGCTTTCGCAAAGCGCTGGCTTCGCGCTCTGCACGCTCGCGGCTCGTCCGGAGCGAGCACGAGACCCATGGTGCGGTTGGCTCCCGTTCAAGCAGAAGCAGGCGCGACGGCCCCGTCTTTGGCGATGCGCAGGGCGAGCATGTGGGCGTTCTGCTTCAGTCATGCCGCGGGTCAGCGGTCGTCGCGCACGTGCGATCGCAAGCTGCCAAAGCGACCCCAGCGTTGGTAGGCGTAGATGTCTGTGCCGCGCGTTAGGCTTCGAGCATCCAGCAAAGCAGACGGCAGTTGACCATGTATGGAGGTAGGGAATGGCGCGCGCCGACCTGATCCTCGACCTCGTAGAGGCCGAGCGCCGTGGCGACCGAGACAAATTTCGCGTCTTGGTCGAGGCTGTGATCGCCGAGGAACGCGCCAACCAGCACCATCTGCTGGCGGACCGGCTCTCAGAGATCATCACCACGACGGGCCAAAGCCTCGTCCGTGACGATCGCGCTGTCGCCATCCGCGATCTGGCGCACGAGGTCGTCGCGAACCGCCGCCTGGACGATCTGGAGCTCGCGCCCGTTCCGCGTCGAGTCGTTGCTGAACTGATCGAGGAGCAGAGACGCGCCGATCTATTGCGCAGCTATGGGATCGAGCCCCGCAACCGCTTGCTGCTGTCAGGACCTCCCGGCAACGGGAAGACCAGCGTCGCTGAGGCGATAGCTTCGGAATTGATGCTGCCGTTCTATGTAATCCGCTATGAGGGTGTGGTTTCCAGCTTCCTCGGTGAGACCGCCGCGCGTCTGGATAGCGCTTTCGAGTTTGCTCGCACCCGTCGCTGCGTACTCTTCTTCGACGAACTCGACACCATTGCCAAGGAGCGCTCTGACGAGCACGAGACCGGCGAGATCAAGCGCGTCGTCTCCACCCTGCTTCTCCAGATTGACCAGCTTCCGCCGCATGTGGTCCTGGTCGGCGCTACCAACCACAGCGAACTGCTTGATCGCGCTGCATGGCGTCGCTTCCAGATCCGCACCGAGCTCACAACGCCGAGCCGTGCCCAAGCCACCCGATTCCTGGAACGGCTTACCGCGCGCATGGGTGACCTTGGCTTCACGCCGCGAACCTTGGCCGACAAACTGACAGGGGCGAGCTACGCCGAACTGGAGGAGTTCGCCCTTGATATACGACGCCGGGCGGTGCTTGAATTGCCCGACGGCGACCTGCGCAGAATCGTCCAGGAACGCCTCGAGCACAGGCGCGATCAGGCGGCCTAGTGACCGAAGAGTCGCGGCCGCTCCTGGCCTTCAACGCCCCAATTGTCGTTGACCGCCCGAAGCGGAGCCCTCGCGACATGCCGCGGCTGTCCAAGCCAGGCGCCAGACGCCAAGGAGAGCGGCTGACGCCTCAGTTCCGCGAGCTTGTAAACGCGTTCGAAGCAGAACGCGCACGGCTTGCCACTGACACCTCTGACGAGGTGGATCCTGCGTTGGTGGCGGTCTTTGACCTCGCGGGCAGCGTCAAGGACTTCCGCAACGCGATTAACCGGATCGATGGGCTGGAGTTCCTGTCCGAGTTCCTCGGCGATCGCGCTGAACCCGATGAAGACTTCTACATGACTGTAAAAGATAATGGCCAGACCGATGCCAAGGTTCCGCACTCGCTGTACTTGGTGATGTCGAACGTCAGGGCGGTGAACGAGCTTCTGCGCCTCTTTGCGCTATGGCAGCAGGACCCGTCGATGAAATTCGAGCATGGGCTAGGCAAGTTCAAGGCCGCCTTCGAGCAGTTGGCGGCGATCCGGCGCTGGGGGCCGGCAGATCGCATTCGGGAAACCGGATTGCTGGAGCACTGGCAGGAAACTATCGAGGTCGTCAGTCAATCTCTTAGCAGGGTCATCGTTGAGGTCGAGCTGTGGTATCGCCGTGGTGCTGGCGAGCGCGCCGCCGCCGAATTGCACGTCGAGCGGGTCATCGCTAATAGCGGCGGCCAGGTTCTTGACCGTTCTCTAATCGGCGACATCGGCTACCACGCGCTGTTGGCTGAGCTGCCTGTTCAGCAGGTCCAGTCCGTCTTGAACACCGGTGCGGGGTCGATCCATCTGCTGACGACTGATGAGGTGATGTTCGTCAGCCCGTTCACGCCGATGAGTGTCGCCCCGGCCGCGCTTGACCCTGCTACGAAAGTGCAGCCGGCTCCCAGGGATAGAGTGGAAGGACGTCCGAGGATCGCGTTGCTGGACGGGCTGCCGTTCCAGAATCACGACGCTCTAACCGGCAGGCTCGCAATCGACGACCCTGACGGAATGGACCGGAACTACCCGGTGTCGGCGCGCAACCATGGCACCGAAATGGCCTCGTTGATCATTCATGGTGACCTCTCCACAGCGGGCGACCCGCTGGACCGGCCTCTGTATGTTCGGCCAATCATGCGCCCGCACGAGTTCTTTCAGGGCTATGAGCAGGTGATCCCGGACCGACTGTTCACCGACTTGCTTCACCGAGCCATCAGGCGGATCGTGGAAAGTGACGGCGATAGGGAAGCGGCCGCGCCGAGCGTACGAATCGTCAACCTTTCCATCGGTGCAGAGGCCAGAGCACTCGTTCGAAGGATGAGCCCGATCGGTCGCCTGCTGGACTGGCTCGCTCACTCCTACAACCTGCTGTTCATAGTTAGCGCCGGCAACCACCGCGATCCTATCCGGATCCCTGCTGAGGCAGCAGGCGATTCGGTTGCCGCTCGGTCGGCTGCTATCCGTGCGGTCTATGACGCAGCGTTGCTGCGAGGCATTCTGCCTCCGGGCGATGCCCTCAATGTCCTCACGGTTGGCGCGACTCACGAGGACGGATTCGGGAACATAGACATGCCCGACACTGTTTGGGATCTCACCGACCCAGGCGCTCCCGCTCTCTACAGCGCGACCGGCCCAGGCGTGGACCGCTCTATCAAGCCGGACCTCCATCATGTCGGGGGCCGGTCGCTCTACAGCCGCCCGGTGATCCAGTCGGGCAGCGACTCGGTCAACATCGAACGCGCGCAGACGGCCATAACCGGCCCCGGTCTCCAGGTGGCCACCCCAGGTCGCCCAGGAGAAACCAACGCCACGGCCTTCACCACCGGCACCAGCAACGCCACCGCATTGGTTTCGCGAGAAGCCAGCCGCTTGTTCGACATCCTCGAGGCCAGTGTTTCCGGCAGCGACGACGCGACACTTCCCGATGCGCAGTACCACCCCCTGCTGGTGCGAGCGCTTTTGGCGCATGCGAGTGGCTGGGGCCAATGGGGAACGAAACTTCGGCAAGAACTTGGCCTTGATCCCCTGCACGCGCGACGCCATCTCACCGCGCTCCTCGGATACGGACGGCTTGACACCGATCGGCTGGGGACAGCCGCAACGAATCGAGCTGTCCTCGTCGCTGGAGGGCAAATCACCCGCGAGAAGCGCCATACCTACGAAGTCCCGCTACCTCCTTCGCTCCGTTCCCGCGCTGAGTGGCATCGCTTCACCATCACTCTTGCGTACACAGTCCCAACGATTGGTCAGCTCACCCGGTATCGCAGGGCGAAGGTCTACTTCGAGACGCCCGACACGACCCTCGCTGGAGGAGATCGGATCGATTTCGAGCACAACAGCGTCAGGCGGGGCAGTCTGCAACACGAAATCGTCGAGGGGACCAAGGCGATGGTGTTCGGTGACGGAGACATCTTCCCCATCCACATCGAATGCATGGATGACGCCGAGCGATTGCGAGCCGGGAAAACCGTCCGCTACGCCCTCGTTGTGTCTGTCGAGACGGCGGTGGAGACGTCTATAACAATCCACGAGGAGATACGCGCGAGCCTCCGCCAGCAGGTCCGCGACCGCGCCCGTGGGCGGGTACAGGGGTGACGTAGCGGACACAGCGGCGGCGACCAATGTGCAGTTAGGGCAGTTTGGTGCTAGGCTCGTCTGATGAAGACCCTGCATCTAGATCCAGCCGCTCGTGACCAGGCCGCGCTTGTGGCCGAGGAGATCGAGAGGATGCTTGCGGACGGCAAGCATGTCGCGGTGACACTCGCCGAGGAGCAGGAGTTGCTCTCCCCTCAGCAGGCGGCGGATCGGCTTGGCTTTTCCCGCCAGCACGTGATGCGGCTGATCGGTTACGGCGATCTGGTGGCGCAGCGGCTTCCCGGTTCCAGCCACTGGAAGATCCCGCTTTCGTCGCTGCTTGCGTTCGAGGAGGGCAGGGCTGAGCACGAGCGCCTCACGGCGGAGTGGTCGCGTGAGCTCGACGCGATGGGCGCACCGCCCGAGTGAACGAGCGCCGGCGGCCACGAGCGGTCCTCGACGCCGACATCATCTTCTCGCGCGTCCTGCACGAGTTGATGGGACGCATCGCCGCCGAGCTGCGACTGCTGGATCTCTTCTGGAGCGAGCAGTTGTTGGCGGAGGCACAGAGGTCGCTCGTCGAGAAGAAGCAGCTCTCGGCTGAGTCTGCGCAGCGATGGGTCGACTACCTGCGCCTGGGCTTCCCGGCCGGGCGCATCGACCTCAATCCACATATCCCTGACGTGCCTGGCCTCACTCGCGATCCGGCGGACGCCCATGTGTGCGCTCTGGTCGTGGCTGCGCGCGCCGACTACCTCTTCACGCATGACCGCGGCTATCTGCGCGAGGGTCTCAGCCGCCATGGGGCGCAGGTACTCGCCCCAGATGGGTTTCTCACCGACGCGCTGGACTTCGACACCCGTGGAGTGCTCGAGATCCTGGAACTGCAGGCGAGCACATGGGCCGGCGGGCACGCGATCGTGGAGCTCCTTGACGCCCTTGAGCGCGCTGGTGCGGCGATCTTCGCGTCCAAGGCCCGCGAACTCATCTGACGCCCCAGGTCACGGTGCATCGCGTGACGTCGGCGGCCAATCAAACGAGATCACGGGCTCCAATGACTCGAGGTCCTCGCTGACGCCTATGGGCGAGTCGAGCGAACAGGCCGCGGTGTGGTTCGCGTTCAGGCGCACGCTGTTCGCTCAGGGTGGCGCGGGCGGCACGCCACTCGACGTCGGCGGGTCGCGGCTGATGGTGCCGCAGATCCTCGATCGGGAATGAGTAGTGGTCGCTGAGCATCTTCAGGCTCGTGCCGCACTCGCTGGCAACGATTTGCGGGTCCTCGGTGCGCAGACGCAGCGAGATGCCGCCGCGTCGCAGTGAGTAGGGCGTGGCGTGAATGATGCCTGCGAACTCGTTGCGCTGAGAAATGGATTGCACTGCGGGCTTGAAGCGTGCTTGGACCCACTGCTTCGCCTGCGCCCGGCTGAGATGAACCGCGCCCGTCGCCGGGTCGCGCACTCCCTGCTCGGCGCGGGTGAGGTCCCCAGGAATGATGAAGTCAACGTCGCGGGCGGGGCGCCCGTCATCCGCGAGAGCTTGGCGCCACAGTTGGAGGTCTTCGCGCAGGATGCCGGGTATCGCGGTGTGCCTGCGGGTGCTCATTGCGGTCTTGCCCCAGTGCTCGAGCCGTCCGTAGCTGATCACTTCCGTCACCCACGCGAAGTACCCGTCGATCGAGGACCAGCGCAGTCCCCAGACCTCCTGATTGCGGGTGGCGAGCCCATATTGCAAGCTGACGATCGTCGCATCCCGGTGAGCGAGCAGCGCGTTGCCCCGCTCGCCGCCGCGGAGCATCTGAGCGCGGATCGCCTCGACGGCCTGCGGGGAAAGCGCCCAGCTAGCCAACGGGCACGGGGATACCCCGGGCCCGTAGCCGGTCCCACCACGCCGCGCAGACCGGCGGGTGCTGATGACGGGCTCTTTGGCAAGGCGACACCCGTTCGTCTCGATCTCGGGCACCGCGGCCGAGGCGGACGCCCAGCTCAGCGCGGAGGACAGCGCGCGCCACGCACGAACACGAGTCGAACGCGGCACGCCCGCGTGGCGCATCTGCTCGCGCCAAGCCCTGGGAGTCTGCGGCCGGTTGAACTGCTCCGCGGGGGTCGCCGCGACCGCGACGGCGTAGCGTGCCGCCGGCACCATGCGCCTGCTCCCCCGCGTCCTTCGCGGCTTTCCGAGCAGATGGCTGTTGAGCACCCAGGCGTAGTCGGCGTAGGTGGCAGGCGCGAGCCCTTCCTCGTTGCGCGGATGCGCGTCGGTCTCCAGGAACAGCTCGACGATCTCCGAGATCGTGCGGCCTCCTTCCGCTTCGTTGGCTTCTTTGGCGTCGAGATCGAGCAGGAAGCGTCGCAGGCTGTCGCGCCCTCGTCGCTCGGCCGCGACGTAGTCGTACATCCATTCGCGGGCGTGGCGCGCCGAGGGAAAGCTCTTGGTGCGCTCGCGCTTGTCGTGGTCGTAGAAGCCGACCCGGTAGGCGCGCTTGCCGCTTTTGGCGACATACGGCCACGCAGAGCGCTTGCGCCACGGTCTAGCCACCGCTACAGCTCCCCCGCGCACGATCGAATAGGGCGTCCCGTGACTTAAACATCGGCGTCTGCCTCAAAACGCGGCCTCCGTCGTTCTCCGAACACATTTTGCGTAGAACTGCGGTCCTGCTGCGGTAGCGGCACCTCGACGCGCCAAGAAGGTGCCCATTTGCAGGGGAACTCCTGTCAGGGAATCCGCCTCGACAAGGCGGAGGTCGCAGGTTCGAGCCCCGCATCGCCCATTGAAGAAACCCGCTGGAAACGGCGGGTTTTTTCGTGCTCGCAGTGCCGCCGGGGGGAGGGCTCAGATAGGGCCGCGTCCTCCTGGCGTCCTCCATTGTGGGCGACGCGCGTTCGGTGCCACCAGTGGGCAACGTGGTTTATGCCGGGTGTGCTGTGGTTGCACACGGGGAGGACCCGCGCACATACCCCGGCCCTGGTCAACGCCTAGCCGTGGCGAAGGGTCTACGGCTTGACTTGGCGCAGCGGGGTTGTGGCGCCAGTGCCGTTGAAGGTCGCGTCGAGCGTGTCTGCCAGGGCTGCCTCGACGCTGGGGAATAGGTGGCCGTAGCGGTCGAGGGTTGTTGTGATGGAGGCGTGGCCGAGCCGGGCCTGGATCAGCTTTGGGTGTGCTCCGGCGGCGATGAGCAGGGAGGCGCAGGTATGTCGGAGGTCGTGGAAGCGGAGGTTGTGCTTCTCGGCAGGTAGCGCGGGCTTGCGCCGCTCCGTCTCGTCCTCGCTGTCCTTGCCCACGATGGCGGGCTTGAAGACGCGGCGCACGAACAGGCTGTGTCGGATAGGTCCGCCGTCGCCTTTCTGGCGCGCTCCACCGCCGCCGGGAGAGACGAACAGCAGCGCGTCGGTCCTTGCCGGCATCGTCTCCATGTGCTCGGCGAGCATGGCTCTCAGGAAGGCGGGCAGGGAGACGGTGCGGCGCGAGCCGTAGGTCTTGGTGTCTCCGAACTCCAGATGGCCGCGCAGGTCCTTGAGAGCGCGACGAACGTAGAGCCGGTTGTGGAGTAGGTCGATGTCGCGTCGCTGGAGTGCCCATAGCTCGCCGGCTCGCAGTCCGCAGTAGGCGGCGACGTAGATGGCGAGCTGGTCTGAGGTGCGCGGGATCGCGTCAGCGAGGGCTTTGATCTCGTCGGCCGTGAGGATCGTCATTTCAGTACGCACGGGCGAGGCAAGGCGCAGCCGGGCAGCCGGGTTCTCGCGGAGTAGGCAAAGCTCGACGCCCTCGCTGAGAATGGACGAGAGCACGACTTGGACCTTGCGGAGCGTGCCGGGCGCGTAGCGCGGTTTGCCGTCCGGCTTGCGCTCGGCGGCGAGGCTGGCGAACCACTCCTTGAAGTCGGCGCGCGTGAGCTTGCCCAGTGGCGTGGAGCCGAACCGGGGGATGAGATATGTCCGCGTCACCGATTCGTAGCGCTCCCTGGTCTTTGGCGCGAGCTTCGGCAGATGCGTGCGTTCCCACGTCGTGATGAGGTCCCGGAATGGTTTGGCACCGTGGCGAGGATCGATGAAGGAGCCATCATGGATGGTCGCCGCTTGGCCTGTGATCCATCGCTCTGCGTCCCGGCGGCGCGTGAATGTCTTGACGATCACTTTCCTTGGTCTCGCTGAGATCGGGAGCCTGGCTTGGTAGCTCACGCGACCGTCTGAGAGGCGACGCTTGCGGATATGCCCGGCCATCAGGTCGTCTCTGTCTCCACCGGGCGGAGAAGCTGCTCAAGTGCGGACACCGCTGCTGCGATGTTGACCTCTGCCTCCTCCGCGTCGCCGTCCGTCTGGTGCTGGCGGGCGAGAGTGATGGAGTCTTCTACCTCTGACAGCGCGTCGTTGTAGCCGAGCATTGTCACCTTTCTAGCTTTGTGCGGAATAGCACAAAGTATACTCCAATGGAGGACGTAAGGAGGACGCGGGCTCATCGATAATGTGTGAAAGCCTGTATCCATCAGTAGTTTCAGCAAGTGACCTCCGCCTTCTGAAGGCGATACAGCGACTTTGCACCCCTTTTCACCCCTTCTTCCGGGTGATCCGAGAGCTTCCCTCGCTTCATCCGAGGAAAGGGGCGAAAAGGGGTAGAAAGTGCGCCCACGTCAGTCCTGGCGGAGCCGATACTCATCGCGCGTGCGACCTCGCGTTGGCCTGCGTCGGTGCTCGATGACTCCGCGCTCGACTAGCCCATTGAAGGCGCTTGTCAGTCGATACGCCTTGACTTCACCCTTGAAGGCTCGCTTGCTGATCTGAGAACGGGATATCCAGCCAGCGTTGCCCTCCAAGAAACGGGTGATAGCTCCGTCGATCGGGCTTGTCGGTGCATCGGCAAAAAGGTAGGCTGCGCTTTCCTCGCAGTAACGCCAAACCTCCAGTGCGGCGTTTAGGTGTACCGGCTTGACGTGCTTTGAGCGATCCATGACTGCGTAAATCAGCGCTATGCGGCGGACCTGAGCCTCAGCGCGATCGGTGATGGCGCCAAAAGGTCCAGGCTCGCTCTGGCTCAAATCGAAGTAAACATCAGGCCAAAGTCGTCTCGTGTCTGCATCAAACTCGATGCGTCGCTCGCGCCGAGCCCAAGAGAGTGCTTTCTTGACCTCCGTCACTATCTCAGATACTTCGTCTATCTGAAAGTTCCCTCCGAAGGGGAGGGACTTCGATCGAGTCGCCATTACCCACAAAAACCGATTCCCGAAGCCGTTGAGAATCTGCACTTTGTCGAGCTGCGCTTTCAGGTCGGCCTCGGTGATATGCCCGATAACGGAAATGTGAGCGCCGGTGGCAGTCATCGGGTTTTCCTTGTCAGCGTCCGGAGCGTGTTGCCGTCCCACGCACTCCTTAGCGTTGTACTGAGTGGGCTGTTGTCCTGTTTTATACGTGTAAGCGTCTCGCCGAACTCGCCCATTGCAGCAAGTAGTCGCTTCCTCTCATCCCAAGTGCTCTCCGCATCGTCGCTGACAGCGTAAATCAGTCCCTCTGTCGTGGAAAGACCACCTTCACCATGATTGTTTCGCCCCCACTCACGATCGGCCGCTTGAACTAGCGAACGAGCACGTCCCAGCGATGTCCCCTTTCTCGCTGCGGAGGTATCTCCCACAATCACGCAAAAGAGATTCGGGCTGTGCCGGTTGGCCTCCACCATGAAATGAGGCTCACGTCCCATAGCGCTACCGAGGCATACGAGCGTCTGCACAAGAATTGCGGCAGGATCGGCCTCTGTGTGCGGTTCGACGGCTCGCAGGTACTCGCCGATTACGCCGTAACGAGCCGCTGATCCTATCGGCGACGGCCATCTACGTTCCTTCTTCGCCATCAGCCGACCTCCATACGCGTGTCGCGAATCAGCGTGAGCAGCTTCTCGGCGGAGAATTTGTAGACAACGAACCAGTCAGTTACATCCTCACCATCGGCGAGTCCTGCTTGTCGTAGATCGACGGCCCACGCGTCTGCTGCGCCAGCCTCGGCCAGTTTCGTCGCGCGATGACAAGCAAGCTGGTATGAATGCGCTCCAGCGTCGTAGAGGACTGCGACGCGCCGCCGGGCGACGTAACGATTCCACGATGAGGACCACGACGTGCCGGCAGTGGATGTTACGGCCGGGAGGCCATGTTGTCGTGCGAGCAGTGCATCGAACTCGCCCTCACAGAGCAGAAGCGCACGGCCACGCTTGACGTTGGGATAAAGTCGCGCGGTATGTCCACGAATGCCTGTGATCTTTGGGCCGTTGGTTTGCGGAGCCAGGAACCGGCGACGAACATTCACGACACGGTGGCGATGGTTGATAACAGGTATGACTATCGCCTGTCC
Organism: uncultured Solirubrobacterales bacterium; assembly: GCA_963804675.1. GTDB lineage: Bacteria > Actinomycetota > Thermoleophilia > Solirubrobacterales > Solirubrobacteraceae > Palsa-744. The sequence goes on from CAWDRI010000001.1 coordinate 44,942, forward strand.
GTCGAAACCAAGTCGATATTGGTAAATCGTTTGTATCGCCAGCCCTCGTTGTCGAGTAACGTAGCTCAGTGCTCGTTGATCGGCCATCAGCGCCCGCGTCCAGTCTTCTATGCGCGCAAGCGTTGGAGGCGGAGCCGGGTCGAGCGGCGAAGGGCGACCGCCGTCCAGACCCTCCAGCCAGGGCAATGGGTCTTCCAAGATTTGCCAAGGCTTCGCACCCACGATATCGGCGAGTGCGCTTAGATATTCTGAGCCGTTAGCGCAATTGATTGAGAAGCAGCCGATAAACCATCGCCATCGACCAAATGAGTCGCGTCTGTACGTGGCGTCGAGCTTCTGCACACCATCGCATAGCGGGCAGGTAAATCGATACTTTGTCATTCTGTTTTGCGGACACTGCTGCTCTCTCCGGTGGCGCATTGTCACGCCTTTCCTACAGCACGATCACTGACAAAATCAAGGTACTGACGGCTGGTGATTCGCCGTCCGAGCGGAAGTTGTACGTAGGCAAGCTTGCCTTCCTCGACCCATCGGCGGACTCGACGCTCACTGACTTCGGCTAGCTCGGCTATGGCTGCGTACGTGTAAAGTCGCTCCGGCTTACTCGCGTCACCGGGGATCGAGAGCTCCATCTTGGTGGTCATCGTGGCTCCTAGACTCGGGCAGGCAGACTTGGCTCAAACCTTCGGCCTGCTCGCCCACCCGATCGAGGGCATGTCGAAGGTTTGAGCCGCTCCCGACTCTGAGTCCCAAGCCCGACTCGACAACGCGCGAATGACCACGGCGCGCGTCCGACGTCTACTTGTAGTTCCCGCGCCCGAAGATTTCTCGGTCGCTTTGAAGGACTGGGTTCCACCGGCTGGTTGAGGAACCCGACTCCTTCCGGTCAATACATGCAGAGCGATGAACGCCTGGCGGCGACTATAGCGATCAAGATCGCCTTGTGTCAACTGCATAATTCGGCGGCGGTTGTGACTCCTGACCGTGGCTGACCGTAGCCGCCTGGTGCTGCCCAACCGTGGCACGGCTGTCGAGACAGCGCGCTTCTCGGTCGTTCTAAGCGCCGCCGGGGCGGAGGGGCGGCTCTTTCCCTCACGTGAGCCGATTCATCGCCTTACGCGGGCTCCTACGCGGCCCTAGCGCCGTGAATCTCCGCCGCACGGCGTGGTGGCTCGCGTGCATACGCGGCTACGCGCGTTGAGGCGTGCGGGAAGGCTCGCCGTGGGCTGGTCCTGCGCAGCGATGAGGTGGTCGTGGTCGCTACCTCGTGGCGTTTACTCGGTCTAGCGCCATCCGCCTGCACTTCCGTCGATGGGACAGGTCATGGTCTTTCGGTTGAGCAGGTGTCCATGCTTCTCGCAGCGCCATTGGGCCTTGGGCCTGCGGGGCTGGGACCGTCGTGCCAGGCTAAATGGCTTGACGGGGCCGCCGCAGTTCGGGCAGCGCCACTTCTCCCTCTTACTACTTTGGACAGTAAATAGCGGTTGTTTGTGGTAGTGTTCTGTGTGTGGATCGGGATGCTCGATCGTTGTCGCAGTCGGCTCAGGAGGAGCTTCGCCGCCGTGCGGTGAGGATGGTCTGTGTCGAGGGTTTCAGCCAGGTCGAGGCGGCTGGGTTGGTCGGTGTCGCTCGTCAGGCGGTGGGGCGTTGGGTAAAGGCGTTTCGCGAGGGTGGGCAGGATGGACTGGCGGCTGGCAAGCGGGGTCGTCGGCCTGGCGAGAAGACCGCGCTTTTGCCGTGGCAGCAGGCGCAGATCGCGAAGGCGATCCGGGAGAAGAATCCCGATCAGCTGCGACTGCCGGGATTCTTGTGGACTCGGGCGCTTGTATGCGAACTGATCGAGCGGCGCTTTGGTGTACAGATCACCGAGAAGACCGCGGGGCGCTATCTGCGCCGCTGGGGATTCAGTCCGCAGAAGCCAGTCCGTCGCGCCTATGAGCAGTCCGATGAGAAGGTCAAGGCGTGGCTGGATGAGACCTATCCCGCGATCGCCGAGCGCGCTCGCCAGCAAGGCGCGGAGATCCTGTGGGCCGATGAGATGGGGTTGCGCTCAGACCACACCACCGGAACCTCGTGGTCCCCAGTGGGATGCACGCCGGTGGTCAACGGCACCGGGCAGCGCTTCAAGACGAACATGATCGCCGCGATCTCCAACACCGGCACGCTGCGCTTCCGTGTCTTTCAGGAGCGTTTCACCGCGAAGGTGTTCATCGATTTCATGGCTCGTCTGATCCGCGACGCCAAGGGCCGCAAGATCATCCTGATCGTCGACGGGCATCCCACTCACCGCGCAAAGATCGCTCGCCAATGGGCAGCTGCGCGCCCCGAGCTGATCGAACTGGTGTTCATGCCGGGCTACAGTCCCGAGCTCAACCCCGCCGAGTGCCTCAACCAGGACGTCAAGTCAAACACGCTCGGACGCCGACGCCCCCGCGATCTCGCCCAACTCGTCAGCGAGGTCCGCGCCTACCTCCGCAGCCGCCAACGACAACCCCAAATCGTCGCCCGCTACTTCCAAGAGAAACATGTCACATACGCAGCCGCATAACACACCTTCACTGACCCCCATTTACTCGCCCCCCGTAGTAAGTCGGCCGTTACGCAGTCGCCATGCGCGCCGCTACAACCGTATAATCGCCCTCAGCTTCCTGAGGACGTCCCGTCGCATCGCTTCGCCGTTCCCGCCTTGCACTGCAAGCCAACCACGTGATACTCGCCGTGCCACGATCTGGCCTTCCGGACCGGGAGCGGCGACGACGCCAGGTTCTCCTCGCACCGGCCTCATACCGAAAAGCTTCTCCGGCACACGGCCAGGATGTGGAGCATCGATCAAAATACTGCCTAGCACCACTTCGGCTCCAACCAAATACCGCGTGCTAGCACACGCGGTAAAACCGCCAGCTAGCCTCGATTCGTCACCAGGCGGCCGGGGTTGAGTTGGGCTGAGGCTTGGAACGTCCGCCTGGGCGGGGAGGATTGCGGTTGCGAAGCCTGCAATCCACCCGCTCAGGAGGTTCACCTTGAAGGTGATCGGAAGTGCGTCGTTGCGAACGGTAGATGTGGTGGCGGACGGCAAGGGCTTGTCGTCTCGTGCGGGGACGGCGCTGCTGGCGTTCGCGGCGCAGAGATTGGGTCTGACGGACGGCCTGAGCGCCGCTCTGGCGGGCACCCGTGAGCGGCGCTCAGGCCATGATCCCGGTCGTGTGTTGTGCGACCTGGCGGTGATGGCTGGCGACGGCGGACGATGTGTCTCAGATCTCGCGGTGTTGGCCGGTCAGCCCGCTTTGTTCGGGGACATCGCATCGGTTTCTACGGCGCGGAGGGTGTTGCTCTCGATCGGCGAGGCGGAGCTTGACCGGGTCCGCCAGGCGCGTGCCGTCGCTCGCGAACGGGCGTGGCAGCACGGCGCGGCTCCCGGGCGTGTGATCCTCGACTTCGACGCGACCCCGATCACGATCCACTCCGAGAAGGAACACGCCGCCGGGCATTACAAGGGCGCGTTCGGGTTCAACCCGCTGCTCGCCAGTTGTGGACGGGAGGTACTCGCGGGGGTCCTGCGGCCAGGGAACGCGGGCGCCAACAACGCCCAGGATCATCTGAGCGTGCTGGATCTCGCGCTGGAGCAGCTCCCGCAGAGCGCGCTTGATGGGGAGATCCTCGCACGCTCGGACTCCGCCGGAGCGAGCCACGACCTCGCGTCAGCCTGTCGCGAGTGCGGCATCCGGTTTTCCTTTGGGTACGCGGTCGATGAGCGGGTCAGAAAGGCGATCCTCGCGCTGGCAGAGACCGCATGGGCGCCCGCGGCGGGCCAGAACGGCGAGCCACGCGAGGGAGCGTGGTTAGCCGAGTTGACCGGCCACGTCAACCTGGCCTCTTGGCCGACTGGCACCCGGCTGATCTGCCGGCGTGAGCGTCCCCACCCCGGGGCGCAACTGAGCTTCACTGACGATGACGGGCACCGTTTTCAGTGCTTCATCACCGACCAGCAAGACCCAGACATCGCGGCCTTGGAGGCCCTTCACCGCCAGCACGCCGAGGTCGAGGACCGCGTCAAGACGCTGAAGGCGACCGGCGCCTCGCGCCTCCCGTTCCACTCCTTCAAGGCGAACGCCGCGTGGTTCGAGCTCGCCATGCTCGCGCACGACATCATGGTCTGGACACAGCAGCTCGTGCTCGACGGCGAGCACAAGATCAGCGAACCCAAGCGGCTGCGCTACCGCATCCTGCACGTCGCCGGGCAACTCACCCGCCACGCACGGCGCACCACGCTGCACCTCCCCGCCGACTGGCCCTGGGCCGCAGCGATCCAACACGCGTTCAAGCGCCTGCAAACGCTCCCTGCCTACGGCTGAGCCCCAGCCGCCGCGCACACCCACATCCAAGCCAACCCCGGCACCCCGCCGAAGATCACCCTGAGCGAAAACGGCCGCCAGGACCAGTCGAGCGCTCCCGAAGCAGCCCCCGTCGAGCCCCCTCCACCACCACACAACGCCAAGCCGACCAATCACCCACAAATCTCACCCCGCCGAGCGCCACCAACAGCTTCGTGACGAATCGAGGCTAGAGCCCCTTCAAACGGTAGTACTTTCGTCAGAAACGCGCCGCTTTCTGCGACAAGCGCATCTTTATGCGCAGGGAACAATCGGCACGCCCCGATCCTTGCGGGCGGCGGCGACTGACGGCGTCGCCACCCGGTACCCTCTTTCATTACAACAAGCGTTGGCTTTACGCCGGTCGGACGCTGCGCCATTACATGCCCAGCGGCATCGAGCGGCATAAACGTTGGCTGAAGTAGCTGCCGGCCCGGTTGTGCCTCCCCGCGCCTTTGCGTCAATTCGACTACCAGCGCCCGCATGTGATCAGGCAAGCCGTGATCTGGATATGTTCGAAAACGCTGACCATTGGACAGTGCGACCATAGCAACGGTGGGCTCGGTGATAGCCCAACCCGTCGTGGTCTGCGGAACCGACGGACCAAACTGTCCTTCCCCCCCTTCCGCAACGATCGGCGCGTCCATAGCACGGGTGCCCCTACAGCCTCCTGGGCCAAAGACTACACACCAACCCGAGAAGCCCGCGCCGAGCGCCGGCGCCAGCGTAACGGGAAGATGCTTTGCGACCCATTTGCGCAACGGCCGGCTCGATCTCGTGCATGAGCCACATCCCTGACTCGCCATCGTTATCGTCACCACTCCCCCTCCGACCACCAAAACCAGTGCCATACCCAAAAGGCGCCATAACCGGCCTTTCCACAATCGCCATATTGCGCCATGACTCATCATAAATTATCAAGCCGGGAGGATCGGAGCAGCCGAACATACATTCTTTGCGTAGCCTCGAAATTCACCGGTTTGAGCCTCTCCGCCGGCTCCAAACACTCCATAAACCGCTGCCCATATCCAAACAGTATAGGTTTGATCGCTTCCACAGTCCGCCCAGAAACCCGTGCCAAACCCAGAGGTATTAGATCTTTCTAGCCAGCGGCGACTACCTTCACCCGCGCACTCAGTAGAGACGTATGGCTGCCCATTCAAGCCGTACACGCCGAGACAAAGCTGGAACACGATCCTCGGGAAGATATTTTGGCAACTAACATAGCCTTTTATAAGGATCTGAGTTGAGCGTTCGAAGCCCATCGTAGATTCCAAGGTACATCCCACTTGCGATAACGCTAACGGACCTAATGTATGAAACCCCAATTCGTTGGGATTATTGCCGCCGCCTATCGCGCCGGCTCCGCCGTTACCTTCACCTGTTGGTGCTGGCGTGGTACCTTGCGGCCTACTGGCTTCTGCGCGTTCCCAGTTTTCTTGTTCGCGTCTGGCGATTTGGGCGCCGATGTCTTGTGCGCCGGCTTGGTCGGCGGGGTTGTTGGGGTTGCTGACGTATGCCGCGTTGTGGTTTGTGGGTGTTGCTGGCGAGAGGTCTTCGGGTGGCTCGAGCATTGCGCCGGTTTGCGGGACGTAGGTGATGCCGTCTTGGACGATGCGGCCGGTGGAGCTTTCGCTGGTTATGCCGCTGGCGCCTTGGTAGGCGAATTTGGGTGGTTCGCCTTTGCTGTTTGGTGCGCCGAACTCTGTGCTGTTGTAGGTGGTGGCTAGTTTGGTGGCGGTTTCGCTGTCTTCGACGGTCGCGACGATGTTGCCTTGCAGGTCGTGTAGCTGTAGTGTTACGTCGGCCTTTGCGGTGCCTGTTTGGATGGCCGCCAGCCCACCTTCGATGCCGGGTATCCGTCGTTCCCATTTGCCAGGTTCGCTTGTCCACGCGATGCCGTTGCCCGGCGCATCGTAGTGGTCGGTGACCGTCGCGGACGCTTTCGTTTCCAGGATGCGGTCTTCGGGGTCGAGCTTGTATTCGCTGGTCTGGCCGCTCTGGGTCTGCTTATACGCCTGGCCGTCTACGTAGTATTCGCTGGTGATCGCCTGGCCACCCGCGTCGCCGGCGGGTAGTTTTGTGGTGTTGCCGAATGCTTCATAGGTGGTGCCTTCGTCGGTCATCTGGTCGGCGGAATCGTAGGTGTGTGCTTCGACGACGGGGTTTTCGCCCGAACATTTCCCTTCACTGCCGGGTTTGCTCGTCGCAAGCTTAGTGCGGTCGCTGTCTTCGCTGTATGTGTACGCGCGTGTTGTGCAGCCTTCGCCTGAGGGTGTTTCCTGTACCTGTGTCAGCCGGCCCGCGTTGTCATAGGCGTATTCCTCGCTAGTGTCCCGCGCCGTTAATTCGTTTTAGAAGTCGTGAAATGGAGTTGAGGATCTGCTCGGCGGTCTTGACCCAGATGAATGGTTTGGGGTTTTCGTTCCATGCCGCGACCCAGTTGCGGATGTCTTTCTCCAGTGCGTGGACTGAGCGGTGATCGGAGCGCCTGAGTAGATCGTCGGTGAGGTAGGCGAACCATCGCTCGACCTGGTTGATCCAGCTGGAGTATGTCGGGGTGTAGTGCATGTGAAAGCGGGGATGCGCGTCGAGCCAGCGTTGGATGGCTGGGCTCTTGTGGGTGCCGTAGTTGTCGCAGATCAGGTGCACGTCGAGGTGCTCGGGTACCTGGCTGTCGATCTTGGTCAGGAACTTCTTGAACTCGATCGTGCGGTGACGGCGGTGAGTCGAGCTGATCACGGTCCCGTCTTGAGTGTTGAACGCGGCAAACAGGCTGGTGGTGCCGTGGCGCAGATAGTCGTGGGTGCGCTTCTCCGGCATGCCTGGCATCATTGGAAACGCTGGCTGGGAGCGCGCGAGCGCTTGCACCTGGCTCTTCTCATCCACCGAGAGCACCACCGCGGCCTCCGGCGGATTCAGATACAGGCCGCAGATGTCATACACCTTCTCCACAAACAACGGGTCGTTGGAGAGCTTGAAGGTGTCCGCGCGGTGGGGCTTGAGATCAAACGCTCGCCAGATCCGCCCGATCGTCGACTTTGACAATCCCGAGCGCTCGGCCATCTTCGCGCGCGACCAATGCGTCGCGTTCTCCGGCGTGGACTCCAACGTCGCCACGACTACGTCCTCGACCTGCTCGGCAGTGATACTCGCCGGGCGACCCGGACGCGGATCGTCCGAGAGGCCGTCCAACCGCAACTCACAAAACCGTCGGCGCCACTTCCCGACCGTCGGCGTTGACACCCCACACGCCACCGCCACCTCCTTATTGGAGTGCCCCTCCGCGCACCGCAAAACGATCCGCGAACGCAACGCCAACGCCTGTGAAGACTTCCTGCGCCGCTCCCACCGCACCAACTGATCGCGCTCGACGTCAGTCAACTCCAGCACCTGCTTGGGCCGTCCAGTTCTCGGCATACCACAGCATACCACACTTAAGCAAAGAACTTACGGCGCGGGACACTAGCGAGGGTACTGTTCTGCGAAAGCGCTTCGCCATGGATCGACGGTGTGACGCTGTCTTTGAACCACACACAGTTTTCGGTGCAGTGCGTCACCTTCTTGTATTCCAGCGTCGTGGCCCCACCAACAGGATTGTACGTGTAGGACGCGGTCATGCCGTTCGGATAGCCCACGCTGGTCATCTCGCCCTGCGCGTCGTAGCCTGCTGTAAAGGTGCCCGCGCCAGCATCAACAAGTTCGGCCAGCTCACCAGTTTCTTCGCTGTAGGTATAGGTCTGTTCGCCTTTGCCTTCATCAGAGCCGTCTTTGACTTTCGTGACCTGCCCGTCTTCGTTATCGGTGTACGTCGCGATATCGCCGGAGGCGTCGGTGTAGCTTTCCAGCCCGCCACGCCGGTTGTACTTGCTAGTCACGGCCTGTGTTTTTTCGCCGACGGTGGTGCTTTGTTCTTCGAGCATCCCGGTACTCGCGTTGTATTTGTCGGTGATCTTCGGCATCGCCTTATCGTTGCTGGAGGTCTCTTCGCTCGCGAGCGCCAGCCCACCCGCGCTGAATTCGGTCTTGGTCGTCCGTTCGGTCGTCCCAAAGGTTTCGACGATCTTTTCCGCCTTGTCCCACATGTTATAGCTGATCGTCTTGGTCGGTAGTTCGGGCATCCCGTTGCCAGGCTGCGCGACCGGGAGTGTCTGGCAGGGTAGGCCAACCCATTCGGGGTGGTTGCGGCACGCTGTCGTTTCGGCTTCTGTTTTGGCGGTGTAGTAGACGGTCTTGGCGTCGTGCGCGGCCTGGTCGTCTGGCATCCAGACCTCCAGACGGTTGTTCTCTGAGTCGGCGACATAGACCTGGCCGGCCGCGTTGACCGCTATCTGCTCGGGGTCGTGCAGCTGGCCTTCGCCGGTGCCGTAGGAGCCATAGGAGCCCTCGAAGGTACCGGTGGATGAGAACTCCTCGATACGGTTATTGGCGTTATCTGTGACGTAGAGATTGCCAGCAGCGTCGGCCGCGATCGCTTCGGGGCCCTTGAACTGGCCGCTTTCAGAGCCTTCCCTGCCGAACTGGCCGACATAGGCGCCGCCGGTGTCGCTCAGCTCCTCGATACGGTTGTTGCCATGGTCGGCGACGTAAATGTCGCTGCCGACGAACGCGAGGTCCACGGGGTCTTCGAACTGGGCTTCCCCGGAGCCTTTTTTACCGTACGCAGCGACGAATGTGCCGGTCGAGGAGTACTCCTCGATCCGGTCGTGTTCGCTGTCTGCCACCCAGACGTTCCCGGAACTATCGATCTTGACGGCGGAGGGGCAGCCTAGCTCTCCGGGTTCTGATCCGGGGGAGCCGATCGACCGGACGTAGGTGCCGGTCGAGCTTACTGTAAGAGCCAGAATCAGCGAAGCGGAGCGGGCCAGTCAAGGGCGGCCCGCCAGGGCCGAGCGCAGCGAGCCGCAAAGCGGCTCCCTTGACGGGACCGCACAGCGAAGCTACCCCCGCCAGCCACCCCTTTAAACGTTTCAACGTTCGCGCGTCAAACACACCGATCACGACGCACAACGGCACCACCATGCCGAAACACAGCAGCGCTCAACAAGGGGTCCCGTCAAGGTGCGTCGGGTTCGTGGCAGTCTTTGTGGGTGGTGGTTGTTTGGTCGCGCAATTGGCGCAGTTCGGGTAGCGCATCGCGGTCCGGGGGACGGTCGGCGACTTCCTTGGAACGGACGATGTCTTGGAGTGCCGCGACAAGGACGGTCGTCTCGCCGATTTCGAGCAGGACGGCGTGTTTGCGGAGATGCTCGTAGCGAGCGAGATTCCAGCGGTCGTCTCGGGGAATGCCGAGCAGAATGTCGAGGTCGCCCGCGGTGGTGCGCCACGTGCTGACTTCCAGACGCCGCAGGAATGCGCCGTCGATCGGAACCTCCACCCCGCGCGGCGGCCCATCGGGAATCCTCAGACGAGCGTCGAGTTCGCGCAACGCGCTCGCCAGACGCTGGAGGTTCTCGCCGTCCCAGGCGGGGCAGACGTCAAGATCCTTGGTCGGACGCTGGGCGCCGTGCCACCGTGCGGCCAGTCCGCCGACGGCGACGAACGACACCCGATTACGCTCGAATGCATCGAGCAGCGCTCGTGTATTTAGCGGTGGCGCGTCCGGATCGCTCACGCGTGCTCGTCGTACCGGGCGCGCTGTTCTTCGACCAAGGCCATCAGCTCGGCGTGGGTGGCGCGTTTGCGCAGGCCCGTCTGGCCTATCAGCACCGGAGTGTCGTCCGTGCGGGCGGGGGCGCAGTGCGAGTTCGCCCACTCGTCCCACTCAGCTAGCGACGCGAACTCCGACCTCATGCGCCGCGGCGAGGCTTCCGTGCGCGGATCGACCTCGAATGTTCCGTTGGTCTGCGTTTTCGCCATGCCCGCATTCTAGTCGTCCGGGACACGCGCTCGACACCTGGGCGTCACGCCGTGAGTCGTGCGAGGGGTCCGGCGCGATGGGGGCTTGACGTCTGTGTATGAGTTTGTTATGGTCGTCCGTACATCGGTGGCCTTGTGGTCTATTGGTCGTCGGGAAACATAGGGTCTGGTTGGGGTCATGCTGGCTTTGGTTGACTTCAAGCGCTTGCAGAGTTTGGTTTAGGGAGAGGGGTCGGGTCGCGTCGTATGAGGGAGCAAGGGATTAGCGTGGGTTCGTTGGGGACAGGCGTTTCGAGGGTGGTTGCGTGCCCTGATGGGTGCGTTGCTGGATGCGTCAGCTTGACGCTGCCGCATCTCTCTCTCTCTCTCTCTCTCTTCGGGTCTAGGGTCTCGCTCTAGCCACCGGCGGTCGGCGCCACGGCGCCGGAGGGCCTTTATCTCGTGTAGGGATGGGGTTTGGCTGCGTCTCGGGGGGCTGGTCTAGGTGGCCGGTTCTCGGGGCGGGCGTGCTCGCGCGGCGGCGGCGGGTTTCTCGACGGGCCGCGGTGAGATCCGCGATGTTCTGCGTTCGCAGGTCGTTGAGATCCAGCGTTCGCGGCTGTTGGCGGCGGCGGTTGCGACGGTCGCGGAGCTTGGCTATGAGCGCACGACGGTTGCGCATATCACCGCGCGTGCGGGGGTTTCGCGGCGGACGTTCTATGAGCTGTATGCCAACCGCGAGGAGTGCATCACCGGTCTCCTTCAGGGCACCGCGGGCGAGCTGCAGGGCGAGCTGGAGGCCCAAGCGCTGTCGGGGTTGGCGTGGCGTGAGCGGATGCGCCGGGGGCTGTGGACGATCCTCTGTTTCCTGGATCGCGAGCCTGCGCTGGCGCGTGCGGTCGTCGTGGATATGCAGCACGGTCGCGGTTCGGTGCTCGTCGCGCGCGAGGCGGTCCTCCGCCAGCTGGTCGCGCTTGTCGACGAGGGCCGCAACGAGAAGGCGGCGGCCTCGGGTTGCAGCGAGTTGACGGCGGAGGGTGTCCTTGGTGCGACCGTCGCGATCGTCTACCGCGCGCTCGCACGCCCGGACCGTGCTGCGGGGAAGGCTCGCCGCGAGCCGCTGAGCAGTCTTTTCCCTGAGTTGTTGGGGATCGTCCTTGTGCCGTATCTCGGGCCAGCGGCGGCACGCCGCGAGCAGGCACGCCCCACCCCCAAGCCGCTACCCGCTGCGCGGCGCCCATCACTGCTCGCGGTCGGCGAGCGTGACCCGCTGCAGCACGTCCCGATGCGCGTGACCTACCGCACCGCGAAGGTCTTGCAGGGTATCGCCGAGCGGCCCGGGATCAGCAACCGCCAGATCGCCGACTATGCCGGGATTCATGATCAGGGGCAGATCTCAAAGCTCCTCGCCCGCCTGGAGCGCCTGGGCCTGACGGCTAACGGTGGTGAGGGGCGTGTCAAGGGGGAGCCCAACGCGTGGTCGCTGACCGCGCTCGGGGAGCAGGTCGCCCAACGCGTGAGCCCCAGCACCAACCTCGACGGCAACCCGAGCTGAGGCGATTTTGAATGTGGATGAGATCAACGAGAAAGGCTGTGAGCATGAGCGACCCTGAGCACAACCCGCAGAGACCACGCAGCGCACCACGCTGCCCTACCGTGCTGGGTGTCGGCCTGCGTGTCCCTGGGCGTGGTGTGCTCGCGGCTCTCGTGGTGTTGGTGGCGGGTGTGCTGGGGTGTGTCGCTTCGTCTGCGTTGGCGTTGAGCGCGGAACGCCACTACGAGATGGTGAGCCCTGTGTTCAAGGACGGGTTCGGCGCTGGGCCGATTGAAGCGGTCGCGCCGAACGGCGAAAGCGTCGCTTATTTCTCGCCTGGTGTGTTTGCTGGGGCGCCGCTTGGGTTCACGCAGCAGGATGATCAGATGGCGTATATCGCGCGTCGCGGTGGGTCGGGTTGGTCAACGTCCTCGCTGTTGCCTCCCGCGAGTCTTACACCCACTATTTACGGTGGTGGTACGGGTGATGATGTGTCTTCGACGCTTGAATCGACGTTCGCGCTCGGGCAGCTGGGGCCGAACAACGAAAACGCCGCTCAGCTCGGAACTCAAGCTGAGTTCTTGTTTCACTCGACGAGTGTTCCGGATATCGCGGCGAACTGGGAAGTCGGGCCGACCCTGGAAACACTTCAAAAACATCACAGTGCCGATGGTCGTCCACTCTATGTGGGCGGGAGTGCCGATCTATGTCATCTTGTACTGACAGCGGAGGAAGAACCGTTGCTCCCCGAGCCCGCGGGAGCAAGCCCGAACCGTCTTTATGAAGTTGCGAAGGGTTGTGATGGCGAACCTGCGTCGCTGCGGTTCGTGGGGTTGAACAATGCGGGCGGGCTGGTCAGCCCTGGGTGCCAAGAAGCATTGGGTTTGCAGTTCGCGCTTTCCGACGCGAGCGCATATGTTCCAGGGCGCGTGAGTAATGGTTTCGATGCGGTTTCTGTGGGTGGCCGGGAGGTGTTCTTCACAGCGAATGTCAATAACTGCGAAGGCCGAGGAAATCTGGCTCGTTTTCAGTTGTTTGTGCGTTTGGGTGGGGAACGGACGGTGGAAGTGTCGCGGCCGTTGGTGGGCGCGTGTGTGGAAGTGCCGTGTGGCGGCGACGCGGTTGCGGGGGCACGCGCGAGCGCTGAATTCGTGGGTGCCTCCAGGGACGGGTCGCGGGTGTTCTTCCTGACGAGTGCGCCATTGGTGGAAGGGGACCGGGATGAAGGCAACGATCTCTATATGGCGAGCATCGGCTGCCCGTCTGGTGAAGGCGAAGCATGCGTGCCCGGTGAGACGCAGGGCACGGGGGTGACTTCGCTGGTGCAGGTCTCTCACGATCCGCATGCGGGAGAAGCCGCGGATGTGCGGGGTGTCGTGAGGGTCGCCCCCGACGGCTCGCGTGTGTACTTCGTCGCTCGGGGCACGCTCGTTGAAGGCGTCAACTCGCAGGGCCTGGCGCCTGTCAAAGGTGCGGATAACCTGTACGTGTACGACAGCGTGACGAGAAAGATGGCGTTCATCGCCGATCTCTGCTCAGGGCCGAGCGCCTCTGGGGTCGTGGAAGACCTTCACTGCCCTGCCGATCTTTCCGAAGGGCGAGGCGAAGAAGCAGAACAGGGAAAGCAAAACGACGCAGACCTGTGGGCAAACGTGCCTGGGCAAACGGAAGCGCAGACCGCGGGTGTGAGTGGCCAGTTCCTGGTGTTCTCCAGCTATGGGGAGCTGGTGGCGGGCGATACGGATAACGCACAGGATGTGTACCGGTATGACGCCGAAACAGGCCTGCTTCAGCGCGTGTCGACTGGGGAAGACGGCTATGACGCGAACGGCAACTGCAACGATAGTGAAGGCGAAACCAAGTGTAACGCGAGCATCTCGTTTAGTTACCTGGGGGGGCAGGTGCAACAGGAGTACGATATGAGTAGGCGCGCGGTCAGTGAAGACGGTTCGCGGATCGTGTTTGAGACTGCTGCGCCGTTGTCGTCGCAGGCAACGAATGGTCTTGTGGATGTATATGAATGGTATGAGGCGCCGGGTGCGAGCGAAGGCAGGGTGTCGCTGGTGTCTGGTGGTAGCGCGACACGGCCCGTGACGAATGCGGTGATCGATCCTTCGGGGGATAACGTTTTCTTCGTCACCGCGCAGGGTTTGGTGGCGCAGGATACCGACGGTGCGCCGGACGTGTATGACGCGCGGACAGGGGCTGGTTTTCCTGCGGTGCCGGCGGCGCCTGAGGAATGCTCGGCGGATGCGTGTCAGGGTCCGTTGACGAACCCCGTGCCGCTGCTGGTACCGGGCAGCGTCTCCCAGACACCGGGTGAAAACCTCACGCCAACCCCGAGCACTCCGGTCAAGTCCGGCAAGACCGTGACGCGAGCAAAGAAACGCGCAAACGCCCTAAAGGCCTGCGGGAAAGACAAGCAGCGAGCCAGGCGTCGAGTTTGTGAAAAGCGGGCGCGTAAGAAATACGGTGCCGTGAAAGCGATGAAAGCCGGTAACGACGGGAAGGCAGGCCGATGACACTCCATAAACCCAGCGTGACAATCTCATCCTGCGTGGTCCTCGCCTGGCTGCTGGCCGTGCTCCTGTTCAGCCCTGGCGCTGCCGGCGCCGCCGAAGCGAAGCTGGGGATCAAGCGCTTTTCGATTCAAACAACCGAACCGACCGAAGAAAAAGTGGTGCCGAATCCGGGGGGCGGAGTGGGGTTTGAATTTGTCAACAAGCCCTACACATTCACCCAGGCTGGTGGTCATCCGTGGGGGCTGACGACGACCGGCGAATTCACGAGTGAAGAATTTCTCAACAGCAATAACAACGAAGAGGCTGTAGTCCCGACGCGTGATGTAAAGGATATTGTGGTGGGTTTGCCGCCGGGGTTGTTGGGTGATCCGATGGCCGCACCGCGTTGCGCGCTGACGCGGGTCCTCGAACACACCGCCTACTCCAGCGCATTTTCGGAAGGGCTTGGTTTTTGTCCGGCGGATACGCAGATCGGTACGTACGAACTCTCGATCGAGGGCAGTCATAGGTTGTTTGGTCCGATTGTGAATGTGACGCCGGCGGTTGGTGAGTCGGCGGAGTTCGCGCTGGAGGAGAGTGCGGGGCAGCAGACGCCGTTGTTGACGGCGCATCTCGTACGAGTCGAAAACCCCGTCACAAAACAGCACGAATACGGGTTCACGGTCACCAGCGCCTCGATCCCTCTGGTCGGGCTCGAGCGGTTTGAATTGACGTTTTGGGGTGTGCCCGCTGCAGCAAGCCATAACGCGATGCGCGGCCGATACTGCGTTTCACCAACGAAGGGCTATCCGTTTGAATGCATAGAACGTGGTGGTTTGGCGGCGGGTGTGACGCCGGTGCCGTTTCTCTCGTTGCCGACGGATTGTGCGGCTGGCCCGGAGACCGCGACGATCCGCGCGGACTCGTGGGAGGAACCAGGCAGCGTACAGGAAGGCCACTACAGCAGCGCTTATACAGAAGCGAGTACAACGCTGCCGGGTGTGACGGGTTGTGGTGGGTTGTCGTTTGATCCGGGGGTGGAAGTGCAGCCCGATACCCTGCTCGCGGACGCCCCGGTGGGGTTGGGTGTGGATTTGCAGGTTCCGCAGAGTGAGGTGCCGGAAGCGCCGGCGACGCCGCATGTGCGTGATGCGGTCATAACGTTGCCGGAGGGGTTGTCGATCAGCCCCGGGATCGTCGACGGCATCCAAGCTTGCGATGAATCTGGGCCGGAAGGGATCAACTTCGAAGGCGGGGAATCTGAAGAAGTCGGGCCGAGCGGCGAACTGCAGTTGGCTGCAGGGCACTGTCCGGCGGCGTCGATCGTGGGGACCGCGGAAGCCGTCACGCCGCTACTACCGGAACCGGTGCGGGGCCATGTGTATCTCGCGCGGCCGCTGTGCGGCGGCGCGGGTGAGGAAGCGTGCACGGATGCGGACGCGCTTGACGGGCGTTTGTATCAGTTGTATTTGGAATTGGGTGGTACGGGGGCGCTGGCGGATACCGGGATCAATATCAAGGCACACGGGTATGTCGAGGCGAACCCCGCGACGGGCCAGCTCACGACAAAGTTCCTCGAAGACCCCCAAGCCCCGTTCAGCGAACTCAAGGTCCACTTGAACGGTGGCCCAAGGGCGCCGCTTGATAACCCCGCGGTCTGCGGGCAGGCGGTCACGACGAGCGATCTGACGCCGTGGAGCGCACCAGGCCTGACCCCCGAAGGCGCGCTGGTCACAGGCCTGGGCGATGCGACACCGTCATCGTTCTACACCGTGGAAAGCTGCGCCAACCCGCCAGGGTTGAAGCCCGGGTTTACGGCGGGGACGGTCAGCCCGCAGGCGGGTGCGTATAGCGCGTTCACGCTGAACCTGACGCGTGGGGATCGGGAACAGTACGTCAAGGGGATCCAGGTCCATACGCCGCCCGGGCTGTTGGGGATGCTCTCAACCGTCAGCTTGTGCGAAGAAGCACAAGCCGATAGTGGTAGCTGCCCCCAGGCGTCGAAGATCGGCACGACAAGGGTCGCTTCCGGGGCCGGGTCGCACCCGTTTGAAATCGAAGGGACCGTCTACCTCACCAAGGGCTATGAGGGTGCGCCGTTTGGGTTGAGCATCGTGACCGATGCGGTCGCGGGCCCGTTCAACCTGGGGCTTGTTGTGGTGCGGGCGCGGATTGATGTGGATCGGGAAACGTCGGCGTTGACGATCACGACCGATGAAACCGGGCCGTATGCGGTGCCGCAGATCCTCGACGGTGTACCGTTGCGGTTGAAAGAGGTCACGGTCAACATCGACCGGCCGGGGTTCATGTTCAACCCGACGAGCTGCGCCGCGAAGCAGATCACCGCGACGGTGTCCGGTAGCGGGCAGGCCAGCGCGAACGCCACGGCACCGTTTGCGGCCTCGGGCTGTAAGAGCCTTGCGTTCAAACCCAGCTTCCAGGCATCCACGAGCGGGCGGACCAGTCGTGCGGGTGGCGCGAGCCTTGACGTGCGGCTGTCCTACCCGGCGGGGTCGGTGGGTAGCGAGGCGAACATCGCGAGCGTCAAGGTGTCGCTGCCCAAGCAGCTGCCGTCCAGGTTGACGACGCTGCAGAAGGCCTGTCCCGCCGCACAGTTCCAGGCCAACCCGGCGGGATGTCCGCCGCCATCGGTCGTCGGGATCGTGCGGGCGAGCACACCGCTGCTACCGGTCGGCCTGCAGGGCCCTGCCTATTTTGTCTCCCACGGTGGCGAAGCGTTCCCGAGCCTCGTCGTCGTCCTGCAAGGCGACGGGGTGCGCGTGGACCTGGTCGGATCGACGTTCATCAGCAAGCAGGGGATCACGAGCAGCACGTTCAAGACGGTCCCCGACGTCCCGGTCGGCACGTTCGAACTCTACCTACCCGAGGGCAACTACTCCGCGCTCGCGGCGAACGGCAGCCTGTGCAAGGCGGCGGGCAAGCTCACGATGCCAACCGAATTCCACGCGCAGAACGGTGCCGTCATCCGTCAGAACACCAAGATCGCCGTCACCGGCTGCAACACCAAGGCAAAGAAGACCAGCAAGACGAGAAAGACAGCCAGAGCCAGGAAAGCCAGGGCAAGCAGACAGAGAGACAGCAAGAAAAGCACAGCTGCCGCGAACGGGAGGACAAGCAAATGACACCCAGAACAAAAGTCCACTCCCGCGGCCGGCAGGCGGTCCTCCGGGTCGCCCTAGGGTTTGCTGTGGTTGCTGTAGCTGTGGTCTCGTTGGTGGCTGGTGTGGGTGTTGCGCAGGCAGCGGCGGCGCCGGTCAAAGAGATCTTCTCAAGCCAGATCACCAACGGCTTTGAATACCCGAATGGTGTCGCGGTCAACGATGATCCCGCGAGCCCGGAGCACAACGATATTTATGTCACCGACACCGGCAGTAACCGTGTGCAGGTATTGACCGCGAGCGGGGTGTTTGTCGCGATGTTTGGGCTTGAAGTCAACCAGACCAAGACCCAGGTCGTGCGGGCGCTGCGCGGGAACGGCGAAACGCCGACAGCGAAAGAGCTCGAAGAAGAGAACCTCTGCACCGCCGCATCCGGGAATACCTGCCAGGGTGGCGAAGGAGGCGAAGGCCCGGAAGCGATACGCTCGCCAGACGGGATAGCGGTAGATCCGGCCACGGGCGATGTCTATGTGCAGGATCTCGGTAACTCGCGTGTGGATGAGTACACCGCCGAAGGCAAGCTCATCCTGATGATCGGCCGTGAAGTCAACGAGACCGAGGACCACACCGCCGGGGCAAGCGAAACAGAAAAGAACATCTGCACCACCGTATCCAAAGACACCTGTACGGAAGGCAAGCGAGCAGAACCCGAAAGCCACGAACACGACGCGTTCGACTTCGCCGGCGGCGGGAACATCCTCACCGTCGGCGGCCCCGAAGATCTACTCTACGTAGGCGAAGAACACCGCGTACAAGAGCTCAAGGCCAACGGCGAATGGGAAGGCGAATTCCCCGTCCCCGGCAACATCTCCGCACTAGCAATCGACAACAACACCAGCACCATCTACACCATCTACGGTGAAGAACCGGTCATTCACGAGTTCAACGCTACGACCGGCGCGGAACTCGAAAGCTCGATCACAATCCCCAAAGCTACCCTCCTCCGAGGCATTGCGGTCAACCCCGCCGGAGACCTCGCCGCATCGGTATACGAAAGCATTCCGGGAACCGAGAACCAAGATAGGCTTTTCGGAGATCTATACGAAGCCGGTGATGGGCATCTGATTTCAACGATCGCTGTTCCTGGTTGGGCGCAGGGCTTTAACGCGCTTGGTTTCAGTGAAAACGGGGACCTGTATGCGCCTGTCGAGCCCTACCAGGGGGTTGCTCAACTCCCGGCTGTGTTAGCGTACACCCTTGAGCCGGTCGGTGAAGTGCTGGCCAGGCCCGCGACGTGCGCGCCAGGCGCCGCGAGCGGCTCCTTGCTGACGTTCACCTGCACGCTAAACGGCGAAGTAAACCCAGAGGGTATCGCCGAAACCGAAGCGCTCTTCGAATGGGGCAACACCCCGGCGTTGGGAGAGCAGACCGCCAGGGCGCAGGTCGGGGCGCCGGAAGCTGTGCATGCGCTCGTGGGGGTGAGGCCGAACGAGACGATCTACTACCAGCTCGTGGGGTACGACCACAACGTAAAGGCCCCGGAAGATCTGCTCAGCGAAACGCTCTCAGAAAGCACACCGAGCGTCCCGCCGCGGATCGTCGGCGCCCCGACGGCGTCCTTCGTGAGTTCCTTCTCAGCCGATCTTCTCGGTGAAGTGAACCCTGAGAACACCAACACGAGCTACGCCTTCCAGTATGCGCCGGCGTGCAGCGTCAGCGAAGATCCGTGTCCGGCGATCGCGGAAGCTCCCGGCATGCACGAAACCACACCCCAGCAATCCCCCGACTATGGTGCGGTCGGCACGACCGCCGAAATCACCGGGCTGCAACCCGCAACGACCTACCGCTACACGCTGACAGCCAAGAATGCAGAAGGCCAGACGGCGCTCAGCGAAACCGGCGCCAGCACGCTCCCCCAGGGAACGTTCACGACTGGCCCCGCGCCGAGCGTTGTGGCGGCCACAGGCGCACCGAGCGCGATCACCCCGACCAGCGCGGTGATTTCAGGCAGCGTTGACCCTGGCGGCCAGGAGGCGACGTACGCCTTCGAACTCGGAGTCTACGCCGGTGCCAGCACCGTCTACGGTGTCGTGCTCTCCGGCACGGTCCCCGCGGAAACCCAGCCGGTAGCCGAGGCCGAGCAGCTCACGGGCCTGCAACCTGGTACTACCTACGCCTACCGCATCGTGGTCCGCAGCGGCTACGGGCAAGCCACCGGCACCACCGCGACCTTCACAACCGAAGGCCTACCCACGATCCTCACAGCGCCGCCCACCAGCACCCTGCTTCCCACGCCCAACATCGCCTTCCCCAACCCCACCGCCCCCAGCAAGAAAGCCAAGGCGAACAAGAAAAGCAGGCATAAGAAAACGAAGCGGGTGGCCCGCAGACAGAACAAGCGGGCAAGAGTACGCCACAAAACGAGCGAGCACAAGAAGTAAATGCGGCGGCATTCGGTGTTTGTCGGGGAGCTCCGAAGCGTATTCGGCGGCGGCGTGCACGGTCATCTTTCACACGTAACTATTTATGGTGGAAAACGGCGGTTAACTGATTGACAGCGTCACTTGTTGTCGGCTAGTGTCGGTTTCACGGTGACTCTGGCGGGCCGTTTGCGGTGATGTATCTGCTGCGGCCTGGGTTACCGGCTCGTTACATCAACCACTCATAAGGGAAGGTGTGTATGAAAACGATCAAGACGCTGCTTGTCGCTCTCGTTGCCGTGTTCGCTTTGACGGCGGTATCCGCGACAGCCGCCTCGGCGCACACGTGGAAGCTGAAAGGCGCAGCACTGAAAGCGGCCGTGAAATTTCATTCGACGCAGGAGCTGAAGTTCGCCGAAGTAAAAACCGGTCTCGAACTCGAATGTGCGGTTGTCGAGGAAGGGACCGTCGGCCCGGGCGCGGCAGGCGAAATCACGAGCGCTAAAGCACGCGAATGTCATTCGATCCGCGGCTGCGAATCCGCCGATAGCATGGAAGTCGAAGCCAACAGCGGACTGCCGTGGAAGACCGAACTCGTCACGCTCTACGAAGGACTGCGCAACCAAATCACGAGCGCCAACGCAAAATGGAAGATCCACTGCACAGTCTCAGAGACGAACTGGACCAACTACTGCGAAGCGACGTCGAGCATGGCGATCGAGAACGCCAAAACCAGCGCAGAAGAGGTCTATGACGGCAAGGCGCCCTACGGCAACTGCGTCAACGGGCCAGCAGGAAACTTCAACACAAGGGGCGGCGGAGTCCTCGAGAACATTGCCGACGAAACCTTCCAGGCCGAATAGCACCAGAACCATCCCGCTATAGGGTTCCGCAGAACACGCGGAGCACAGCTGCCAGCGAAACCGAAGCTGGCAGCACGCAGCGATCGTAACTGGACGGGGCCCGCCAGGCCCCGTCCAGCCCAGTCGAACCGGCCAAGCGTCAGCTACACCGACTGCCCCGAAGGCCTTCCGTCCTTCCAGTCGGAAAGCCCCGCGGGTCGCGGCTTATCGCGCCGTAGGGAGTGCATGCGCGGAAGGCCATCCATGCTATGCTTCATGAGTATGAGAGGGCGCATGAAGATTTCCAAAGGCGGGCAAATCTCGATCCCCGCTCCGATCCGTCACCGCTGGGGCACCTCGACGTTGACCTTCCGCGACGAGGGGCAGCGCATCGTCCTTGAACCTGCCCCGGACGATCCGATCGCTGCCGCCGAGGGCGCGCTCGCCCGGGAGCTGGGGCGCATCGATGTCGCGGAGCTGCGTCGGGCGGCACGCGAGGACGAGCGTGCGGCCGTCGAACCGGCGCGAAAGGTCCTGACCGTCGCCGGCAAACCGGCACGCCCGTGACGCTGCTCGACGCCTACGCACTGGTCGCATTCCTCGTCGGCGGGCCCGCGGCACCGCATGTGCGTGCCGTCCTGCGCGAGGGCGACGCGGCCGTCGCCAGCACGAACCTCGCGGAGACACTCGACGTTGCTCAGCGCGTGCACGGTCTGCAGATCTCCCGCGCGATGGAGATTCTGGAGCCACTGCTCGACGCGTCGCTCGCGACCGTGACGCTGGACCTCGCGATCGCACGGCGCGCCGCGGAGATTCGCGCGCGCCACTACCACCGCTCCACCTGCCCGATCTCGCTCGCGGACGCGATCCTGATCGCCTCCACGGGTCTCGGCGACCGGCTCGCCACGGCCGATCCGCATGTCCTTCAGGTCGCGCGTGAGCAGAACATCGAGTCGCTCGCGCTGCCCGAAGAAGGAAGCTCGACCAGGTAGCAGACCGTGTCCCGACGGTGTGGGCTTGACGTCTGTGTATGACTTTGTTATGGTCGTCGGTACGTCGGCGGTCTTGTGGTCTTTTGGTCGTCGGGAAACATAGGGTCTGGTTGGGGTCATGCTGGCTTTGGTTGACTTCAAGCGCTTGCAGAGTTTGGTTTAGGGAGAGGGGTCGGGTCGCGTCGTATGAGGGAGCAAGGGATTAGCGTGGGTTCGTTGGGGACAAGCGTTTCGAGGATGGTTGCGTGCCCTGATGGGTGCGTTGCTGGATGCGTCAGCTTGACGCTGCCGCATCTCTCTCTCTCTCTCTCTCTCTTCGTCTCGCCGGCTAGCAGCTAGCGGCCGGCGGCCAGGGCGTTTTCGCCCGGCGGCTCTCCCCGTTTACGGGGAGGGTTTTCGCGTATCCGACGCCACCGTCCCCGCGACCATCTCCGCTTGCGAGGATGGTCTGCACGTATCGGTTAGGGGGCTGGTCTAGGTGGCCGGTTCTCGGGGCGGGCGTGCTCGCGCGGCGGCGGCGGGTTTCTCGACGGGCCGCGGTGAGATCCGCGATGTACTGCGCTCGCAGGTCGTTGAGATCCAGCGTTCGCGGCTGCTGGCAGCGACGGTTGCGACGGTCGCGGAGCTTGGCTATGAGCGCACGACGGTCGCGCATATCACCGCGCGTGCGGGAGTGTCGCGACGGACGTTCTACGAGCTGTATGCCAACCGCGAGGAGTGCATCACCGGTCTCCTTCAGGGCACCGCGGGCGAGCTGCAGGGCGAGCTAGAGGCCCAAGCGCTGTCGGGGTTGGCGTGGCGTGAGCGGATGCGCCGCGGGTTGTGGACGATCCTCTGTTTCCTGGATCGCGAGCCTGCGCTGGCGCGTGCGGTCGTCGTGGACATGCAGCACGGCCGCGGTTCGGTGCTCGTCGCGCGCGAGGCGGTCCTCCGCCAGCTGGTCGCGCTCGTCGACAAGGGCCGCAACGAGAAGGCGGCGGCCTCGGGTTGCAGCGAGCTGACGGCGGAGGGTGTCCTTGGTGCGACCGTCGCGATCGTCTACCGCGCGCTCGCACGCCAGGACCGTGCTGCGGGGAAGGCTCGCCGCGAGCCGCTGAGCAGCCTGTTCCCGGAGCTGTTGGGGATCGTCCTGTTGCCCTATCTCGGGCACGCTGCCACGCGGCGCGAACAGGCACGGCCCGCTCCGGCGCTGCCCCCAGCGCGCCCCGTGACAGGGCAGCGCCCGTTGCTGGTGGGGGAGGACCCGCTGGCCGGGCTGCAGATGCGCGTGACCTACCGCACCGCGAAGGTCTTGCAGGGTATTGCCGAGCGGCCCGGGATCAGCAACCGCCAGATCGCCGACTATGCGGGGATTCATGATCAGGGGCAGATCTCAAAGCTCCTCGCGCGCCTGGAGCGCCTGGGGTTGACGGCTAATCGTGGTGAGGGGCGTGTCAAGGGGGAGCCCAACGCGTGGTCGCTGACCGCGCTCGGGGAGCAGGTCGCGCTACGCGTGAGCCCCAGCACCAACCTCGACGGCAACCCGAGCTGAGGCGATTTTGAATGTGGATGAGATCAACGAGAAAGGCTGTGAGCATGAGCGACCCTGAGCACAACCCGCAGAGACCACGCAGCGCACCGCGTTGCCTTACCGCGCCTGGTGTTCGCGTGCGTGTCGCTGGGCGTGGTGTGCTCGCGGCTCTCGTGGTGTTGGTGGCGGGTGTGTTTGGGTGTGTCGCTTCGCCTGCCCTTGCGTTGAGCGCGGAACGCCACTACGAGATGGTGAGCCCTGTGTTCAAGGACGGGTTCGGCGCTGGGCCGATTGAAGCGGTCGCGCCGAACGGCGAAAGCGTCGCTTATTTCTCGCCTGGTGTGTTTGCTGGGGCGCCGCTTGGGTTCACGCAGCAGCTTGATCAGATGGCGTATATCGCGCGTCGTGGTGGGTCGGGTTGGTCAACGTCCTCGCTGTTGCCTCCCGCCAGTCTCACACCCACCATTGCCGGTACTGGTTCGGGTGATGATGTGTCTTCGACGCTTGAATCGACGGTCGCGCTCGGGCAGCTGGGGCCGAACAATGAACAGGCTGACCAGCAGGCAACCCAGGGTGAGTTCTTGTTTCACTCGACGAGTGTTCCGGATATCGCGGCGAACTGGGAAGTCGGGCCGACCCTGGAAACACTTCAAAAACATCACAGTGCCGATGGTCGTCCACTCTATGTGGGTGGGAGTGCCGATCTATGTCATCTTGTACTGACGGCGGAGGAAGAACCGTTGCTCCCCGAGCCCGCGGGAGCGAGCCCGAACCGTCTTTATGAAGTTGCGAAGGGTTGTGGTGGTGAACCTGCGTCGCTGCGGTTTGTGGGGTTGAATAATGCGGGTGGGCTGGTCAGCCCTGGGTGCCAAGAAGCATTGGGTTTGCAGTTCGCGCTTTCCGACGCGAGCGCATATGTTCCAGGGCGCGTGAGTAATGGTTTCGATGCGGTTTCTGTGGGTGGCCGGGAGGTGTTCTTCACGGCGAATGTCAATAACTGCGAAGGCCGAGGAAATCTGGCTCGTTTTCAGTTGTTTGTGCGTTTGGGTGGGGAACGGACGGTGGAAGTGTCGCGGCCGTTGGTGGGCGCGTGTGTGGAAGTGCCGTGTGGCGGCGACGCGGTTGCGGGGGCACGCGCGAGCGCTGAATTCGTGGGCGCCTCTAGGGACGGGTCGCGAGCGTTCTTTATGACGAGTGCGCCATTGGTGGAAGGGGACCGGGATGAAGGCAATGATCTCTACATGGCGAGCATCGGCTGCCCGTCTGCTGAAGGCGAAGCATGCGCGCCCGGTGAGACGCAGAGTACCGGAGTGACTTCGCTGGTGCAGGTATCTCACGATCCGCATGTGGGGGAAGCAGCGGACGTGCGGGGTGTGGTGAGGGTTGCGCCGGATGGTTCGCGTGTGTATTTCGTCGCGCGGGGTGCGCTCGTTGAAGGCGTCAACGCGCAGGGTCAGGCGCCTGTCAAAGGCGCGGATAATCTGTATGTGTATGACAGCGTGACGGGGAAGGTTGGGTTTATCGCCGATCTCTGCTCAGGGCCAGCCACGTCCGGGACCGTGGAAGACATTCGCTGTCCGGTGGACGTCCCCGAAGGGGAATACGTTCAGGGAAAGTTCAACGACACATACCTGTGGGCGACCAACAGTGGGCAAACGGAAGCGCAGACCGCGGGTGTGAGTGGCCAGTTCCTGGTGTTCTCCAGCTATGGGGAGCTGGTGGCGGGCGATACGGATAGCGCACAGGATGTGTACCGGTATGACGCCGCAACGGGCACGCTTCAGCGTGTGTTGACGGGGGAAGATGGCTATGGCGCGAACGGCAATTGCAACGATAGTGAAGGCGAAACCAAGTGTAACGCGAGCATCTCGTTTAGTTACCTGGGGGGGCAGGTGCAACAGGAGTACGATATGAGTAGTCGTGCGGTCAGTGAAGATGGTTCGCGGATCGTGTTTGAGACGGCTGCGCCGTTGTCGTCGCAGGCGACGAATGGTCTGTCGGACCTGTATGAATGGTATGAGGCGCCGGGTGCAAGTGAAGGCAGGGTGTCGTTGGTGTCTGGTGGTAGCGCGACGCAGCCTGTGACGGATGCGGTGATCGATCCTTCGGGGGATAACATTTTCTTTGTCACGGCGCAGGGTCTGGTGGCACAGGATACCGACGGGGCCCCGGACTTGTATGACGCGCGGATAGGGGCTGGTTTTCCTGCGGTGCCCGCGGCGCCCGAGGAATGCTCGGCGGATGCGTGCCAGGGTCCGTTGACTAACCCCGCGCCGCTGCTGGTACCCGGCAGCGTCTCCCAATCGCCGGGTGAAAACCTCACGTCGCCCCCGGCAGTCCCGGTCAAGTCCGGCAAGACCGTGACGCGAGCAAAGAAACGCGCGAGCGCTCTGAAGGTCTGCGCGAAGGACAAGCAGAAGACCAAGCGTCGAGGCTGTGAAAAGCGGGTACGTGAGAAATATGGTGTCGTGAAAGCGATGAAAGCCGGTAACGACGGGAGGGAGGGCCGATGACGCTTCACATACCCAACGCGAGAATCTTCTCGGGTGTGGTGCTGGTCTGTCTGCTGGCCACGCTCCTGTTTAGCGTTGGCGCTGCTGGTGCTGCCGAACCGAAATTGGGGATCAAGCGCTTCACGATTCAGACTACCGAACCTACCGAAGAAAAAGTGGTGCCGAATCCGGGAGGCGGAGTGGGGTTTGAATTCGTCAATAAGCCCTACACGTTTACCCAGGCGGGTGGTCATCCGTGGGGGCTGACGACGATCGGCGAATTTACCAGCGAAGAATTTCTCGCTCCTAATGGCCTGGATGAGGAAGTCCCGACGCGTGATGCGAAGGATGTCGTAGTGAGTTTGCCGCCGGGTTTGTTGGGTGACCCGATGGCCGCGCCGCGCTGCTCGCTGACACGAGTTCTCGAACACTCCGCTTACGAGGAAAACGGCTCGCTTGGTTTTTGTCCGGCGGATACGCAGATCGGTACGTACGAGCTCACGATCGAGGGGGGCCACAGGCTATTTGGTCCGATTGTGAATGTGACGCCGGCGGTGGGTGAGTCGGCGGAGTTCGCGCTGGAGGAGAGCGCGGGGCAGCAGACGCCGTTGTTGACGGCGCATCTCGTGCGGACCGAAAACCCCGTTACAAAACAGCATGAATACGGGTTCACGGTTACCAGCGCCTCGATCCCCCTGGTCGGGCTCGAGCGGTTTGAATTGACGTTTTGGGGTGTGCCGGCCGACGCGAGTCACAACGCGATGCGCGGACGATACTGTAGTGCAGATAATAAAAAGGAAGTATTGCAATGTCTTGAACCCGGTGGCGTGTCTGCGGGTGTGACGCCGGTGCCGTTTTTGTCTTTGCCGACGGATTGTGCGGCTGGCCCGGAGACCGCGACGATCCGCGCGGACTCGTGGGAGGAACCAGGCAGCGTACAGGAAGGCCACTACAGCAGCGCTTATACAGAAGCGAGTACGACGTTGCCGGGTGTGACGGGTTGTGGTGGGCTGTCGTTTGATCCGGGGGTGGAAGTGCAGCCCGATACGTTGCTTGCGGATGCGCCGGTGGGGTTGGGTGTGGATTTGCAGGTTCCGCAGAGTGAGGTGCCGGAAGCGCCGGCGACGCCGCATGTGCGCGATGCGGTCATAACGTTGCCGGAGGGGTTGTCGATCAGCCCCGGGATCGTTGACGGCATCCAGGCCTGCGATGAATCTGGGCCGGAAGGGATCAATTTCGAAGGCGGGGAATCTGAAGAAGTCGGGCCGAGCGGCGAACTGCAGTTGGCTGCGGGGCACTGTCCCGCGGCGTCGATCGTGGGGACCGCGGAAGCCGTCACGCCGCTACTACCGGAACCGGTGCGCGGCCATGTGTATCTCGCGCGCCCGCTGTGCGGCGGCGCGGGTGAGGAAGCGTGCACGGATGCGGACGCGCTTGACGGGCGTTTGTATCAGTTGTATTTGGAATTGGGTGGTACGGGGGCGCTGGCGAACACGGGGATCAATATCAAGGCCCACGGGTATGTCGAGGCGAACCCGGCGACGGGGCAGTTGACGACGAAGTTCCTCGAAGACCCCCAAGCCCCGTTCAGCGAACTCAAGGTCCACTTGAACGGTGGCCCAAGGGCGCCGCTTGATAACCCCGCGGTCTGCGGGCCGGCGGTCACGACGAGCGACCTGACGCCGTGGAGCGCACCAGGCCTGACCCCCGAAGGCGCGCTGGTCACAGGCCTGGGCGATGCGACACCGTCCTCGTTCTATACGGTGGAAGGCTGTGCTAGCCCGCCGGGGTTGAGTCCGGGGTTTTCGGCGGGGACGGTGAGTCCGCAGGCGGGTGCGTATAGCGCGTTCACGCTGAACCTGACCCGTGGGGATCGGGAACAGTACGTCAAGGGGATCCAGGTCCATACGCCGCCTGGGTTGTTGGGGATGCTCTCAACCGTCAGCTTGTGCGAAGAAGCACAAGCCGATAGTGGTAGCTGCCCGCAGGCGTCGAAGATCGGCACGACAAGGGTCGCTTCGGGGGCGGGGTCGCACCCGTTTGAAATCGAAGGCACGGTCTACCTCACCAAGGGGTATGAGGGTGCGCCGTTTGGGTTGAGTATCGTGACCGATGCGGTTGCGGGCCCGTTCAACCTGGGGCTTGTTGTGGTGCGGGCGCGGATTGATGTGGATCGGGAAACGTCGGCGTTGACGATCACGACCGATGAAACGGGGCCGTATGCGGTGCCGCAGATCCTCGACGGTGTCCCGTTGCGGTTGAAAGAGGTCACGGTCAACATTGACCGGCCGGGGTTCATGTTCAACCCGACGAGCTGCGCCGCGAAGCAGATCACCGCCATGGTGTCCGGTAGCGGGCAGGCGAGCGCGAACGTCACGGCACCGTTTGCGGCCTCGGGCTGTAAGAGCCTTGCGTTCAAACCCAGCTTCCAGGCATCCACGAGCGGGCGGACCAGTCGTGCGGGTGGCGCGAGCCTTGACGTGCGGCTGTCCTACCCGGCGGGGTCGGTGGGTAGCGAGGCGAATATCGCGAGCGTCAAGGTGTCGCTGCCCAAGCAGCTGCCCTCGCGGTTGACGACGCTGCAGAAGGCCTGTCCCGCCGCGCAGTTCCAAGCCAACCCAGCCGGTTGCCCGCAGGGATCGATCGTGGGGGTCGTGCGGGCCAGCACACCGCTACTACCGGTCGGCCTACAGGGGCCGGCGTATTTCGTCTCCCACGGTGGCGAAGCGTTCCCGAGCCTTGTCGTCGTCTTGCAAGGCGACGGGGTGCGCGTGGACCTGACCGGCAGCACGTTTATCAGCCGGCAGGGGATCACGAGCAGCACGTTCAAGACGGTCCCCGACGTGCCCGTCGGCACGTTCGAGCTCTATCTACCCGAGGGCAACTACTCCGCGCTCGCCGCGAACGGCAGCCTATGCAAGGCGGCGGGCAAGCTCGTGATGCCAACCGAATTCCACGCCCAAAACGGCGCCGTCATCCACCAGAGCACCAAGATCACCGTCACCGGCTGCAACACCAAGGCAAAGAAGACCACCAAGCGCAGAAAGACAGCCAGGAAAACGAGGGCAAGCAGACCGAAACCTAGCGGGAAGACCACGGCCGCCGCGAACGGGAGGACAAGCAAATGACCCCTAGAGCAAAAGTCCAGTTCCGCGGCCGGCAGGCGGTCCTCCGGGTCGCCCAGGGGTTTGCTGTGGTTGCTTTGACGATGATCGTGCCGAGGGTGGGTGTGGGTGTTGCGCGGGCGGCGGCGCCGGTCAAGGAGATCTTCTCAAGCCAGATCACCAGCGGCTTTGAATACCCGACCGGGGTTGCGGTCAACGATGATGCGGCGAGCGCCGAGCACAACGACATCTATGTCACCGACACGGGTCATAATCGTGTGCAGGTCTTGACCGCGAGCGGGGTGTTTGTCGCGATGTTCGGGCTGGAAGTCAACCAGACCAAGACCCAGGTGGTGCAGGCGCTGCGCGGGAACGGCGAAACGCCGACAGCGAAAGAGCTCGAAGAAGAGAACCTCTGCACCGCCGCATCCGGGAATACCTGCCAGGGTGGTGAAGGAGGCGAAGGCCCGGAAGCGATACGCTCGCCAGACGGGATAGCGGTAGATCCGGCCACCGGGGATGTTTACGTGCAGGATCTCGGTAACTCGCGTGTGGATGAGTACACCGCCGAAGGCAAGCTCATCCTGATGATCGGCCGCGAAGTCAACGAGACCGAGGACCACACCGCCGGGGCAAGCGAAACAGAAAAGAACATCTGCACCACCGTATCCAAAGACACCTGTACGGAAGGCAAGCGAGCAGAACCCGAAAGCACTGGCGATCGATAACAACACCGACACGATATACACCGTCTACGGCGAAGAACCGGTCATCCACGAGTTCAACGCCGCGATCGGTGCGGAACTCGAAAGCTCGATCACGGTCCCCAACGCGACCCTGCTCCGTGGGGTCGCGGTTGACCCCGCCGGACAACTCGCCGCATCGGTACTCGAGCGTATCCAAACGCCACAAAAACTAGAATTATAGCTCTTTGGTGATCTGTATGAAGCCAGCAGTGAGCATCTGATCTCAGCGATCGCAGTTCCGGGTGATTTAATCGAATTTAAGGCACTTGGTTTCAGTGAAAGTGGGGGTCTGTATGCGAGTGCTCAACCCTCGGCTGTGTTGGCGTACAGCCTCCAACCGGTCGGTGAAGTCCTGGCGAGCTCCGCAATGTGCGCGCCGGCAGCATCGAGCGGGTCTTCACTGGCGTTTGCGTGCACGTTGAACGGGGAAGTGAACCCGGAGGGTATCGCGGAAACCGAAGCATTGTTTGAATGGGGTAGCACCCCGGGGTTGGGGCAGCAGACCGCCAAAGTACAGGTCCAGGCGCCTGAAGCGGTGCACGCGGTTGTCGCGGCTCGGCCGAACGAGACGATCTACTACCAGCTCGTCGGGTACGACCACAACGTTAAGGCCCCCGAAGATCTGCTCAGCGAAACGCTCTCAGAAAACATACCGAGCGTCGCGCCACGGATCGTGGGCACCCCGACAGCGTCCTTCGTGACGTCCTTCTCAGCCGACCTCCTCGGCGAAGTGAACCCCGAGAACACGAACACCACCTACGCGTTCCAGTATGCGCCGGCGTGCAGCGCGATCGAAAACCCATGTCCGC
Source organism: uncultured Solirubrobacterales bacterium (assembly GCA_963804675.1). Classification (GTDB taxonomy): domain Bacteria; phylum Actinomycetota; class Thermoleophilia; order Solirubrobacterales; family Solirubrobacteraceae; genus Palsa-744. The sequence continues at coordinate 75,219 of CAWDRI010000001.1, forward strand.
CGATCGCGGAAGCTCCCGGGATGAGCGAGACCACACTCCAGCAATCCCTGGAGTACGGTGCGGTCGGCACGACCGCCGAAATCACCGGGCTGCAACCCGCAACGACCTACCGCTACACGCTGACAGCCAAGAATGCAGAAGGCCAGACGGCGCTCAGCGAAACCGGCGCCAGCACGCTCCCCCAGGGAACGTTCACGACTGGCCCCGCGCCGAGCGTTGTGGCGGCCACAGGCGCACCGAGCGCGATCACCCCGACCAGCGCGGTGATTTCAGGCAGCGTTGACCCTGGCCGCCAGCAGGCGACGTACGCCTTCGAACTCGGAGTCTACGCCGGTGCCAACACCGTCTACGGTGTCGTGCTCTCCGGGACGGTCCCCGCAGAAACGCAGCCGGTAGCAGAGTCCGAGCAGCTTACCGGCCTGCAACCCGGCACCACCTACGCCTACCGCATCACGATCCGCAGCGGCTACGGAGAAGCCACCGGCACCACCGCGACATTCACAACCGAAGGCCTTCCCGCAATCCTCACATCGCCACCCACCACCAGCCTGCTCCCGACACCCAGCATCGCCTTCCCCAACACCACCGCCCCCAGTAAGCACGCCAAGGCGAAGAAGAAAAAGGCCGGGCATAAGAAAACCAAGCACGCGGCGCGCAAGCAGAACAAACGGCCAAGAGCACGCCACAAAACGGTCAAGCACAAGAAATAAATGCGGCGAGATCCAGTTCTGCTTGACGCGCGATACGCATGCGCCTACACGACGAGGGTCGTCCTTTTCACACGTAACTATTTATGGTGTAAAACGGCGTTTAACCGATTGACAGCGTCGTCGGCTGCAGGGTAGTGTCGGTTTTACGGTGACTTCTACAGGGCCGCTGTGACGATGTGTCTGCCACGGTCTTTGGTCACCGGTTCGTTACATCAACCACTCATAGGAAGGTATGTATGAAAACGATCAAGACGCTGCTCGTCGCCCTCGCCGCCGTGTTCGCTTTGACCGCGGTATCCGCGACAGCCGCCTCGGCGCATACATGGAAGCAGAAAGGTATAGCTCTAAAAGCGGCCGTGAAATTCGAATCGACACAGGAGCTGCGGTTCTCCGAAACGACTGGTCTTGAAATCGAATGCGCGGTTGTCGAGGAAGGGGCCGTCGGCCCGGGCGCGGCAGGCGAAATCACGAGCGTCAAAGCGAAAGAATGCCATTCAATCCGGGGCTGCGAAACCAGCCACAGCATCGAAGTCGGAGCCTACAGCGGACTGCCGTGGAAAACTGAACTGGTCACGCTCTACGAAGGGCTACGCAACCAAATCACGACGACCGGCAGCAAACTATGGAAAATCCACTGCACAATCGCAGGGACGAGCTGGACCAACTACTGCGAAGTCACGCCGAACATGGCCATCGACAACGCCAAAACCAGCGCAGAAGAGGTCTATGACGGCAAGGCGCCACACAGCAACTGCTTCTACGGGCCAGGAGGGAACTTCAACACAGAGGGCGGCGGAGTCCTCGAAAGCCGCGTCGGCGAAGCCTTCCAGGCCGAATAGCAGCAGGACCATCCCGCTATAGGGCTCCGCAGAACATGCGGAGCACAACTGCCAGTAAAACGGAAACTGGCAGCACGCAGCGACCGTAACTGGACGGGGCCTCCGGGCCCCGTCCAGCCCAGCCGACCGGCCAAGCGTCAGCTACACCGAGTGCTGCGAAGGCATTCCGTCCTTCCATTCGGAAAGCCCCGCGGGCCGCGGCCACCTCGGCGGGGCGCCGACGAGCGCCCCAGGCGTGGGCGTCGCTCACCGCAGCGCGCACGCGCCGCCGCCGCGGACTATTGTCGGGGCACCGCATATGCCCCGAATCCCGATCAACATTGCCGAGCTTGTCGGCGATACCCCGCTGGTGGGCCTGCCGGGGCTGCTCGGCGAGCCAGAACGCGAGCGCGGGGTGGAGCTGTACGCGAAGCTGGAGGCGCGCAACCCCGGGGGCAGCGTCAAGGACCGCATCGGCGTGGCGATGATCGAGGCGGCAGAGGCCGAAGGCCGGATCGAGCCCGGGCGCACGACGATCGTCGAGGCGACCAGCGGCAACACCGGCATCGCGCTCGCGTTCGTGTGCGCCGCCAAGGGCTACGAGCTGGTCCTGACCCTCCCGCAGGGCATGAGCCGCGAGCGCGAGAGCCTGCTCGCGCTCTACGGGGCGCGCGTGCAGATCACCGAGTCCCTGGGCGGGATGCACGAGGCCGTGCAGGCCGCCCGCGAGCTGGCCGGCTCGCCTGACGCGTTCCTGCCCGACCAGTTCTCAAACCCCGCCAACCCGGCCGTGCACCGCGCGACCACCGGCCCGGAGATCGAGCGCGCGCTCGACGGCGCCCCGGACGTGCTCGTCGTCGGCGTCGGCACCGGCGGCACGATCACCGGCGCCGGCGGGCACCTGCGCGAGCGCAACCCCGCGCTGCGGATCGTCGCCGTCGAGCCGGCCGGCTCGCCCGTGCTCTCCGGCGGCCAGCCCGGGCCGCACCGCATCCAGGGGATCGGCGCCGGCTTCGTCCCGCCCGTGCTCGACCGCACGCTGCTCGACGAGATCATCGCCGTCAGCGACGACGACGCGATCGCCACCGCCCAGCGCTGCGCGCGGCGCACGGGACTGCTCGCCGGCATCTCCGGCGGCGCCGCGCTGTGGGCGGCGCTGCAGCTCGCCGCGCGCGAGCAGACCGCCGGCCAGCGGATCGTCGTGATCGTCCCCGACTCCGGTGAGCGCTACATCTCGCAGGCGTTCTTCGCGCCATAGGGAATCTTTTTTGGGGATTGGACCCCTTCGGGGTCCGGGGATGGGGTTCTTTGCCCGGCGTCGCAGCCCGGCCCTGGGGTCACGGCGCGTTGGGCCACTGGCCATGCTCGGAAAGTCCGCCGATGCTTGAGTGCGCGAGCATGAAGCTGCGGCGGGCGGCGCGCGAGCACGAGCGCCGGGCGGTAGGCCGGCGCGGACCCTGACCGTCGCCGGAAGGCCGGCCCACCCCGCTACGCTGGCGTCATGCTTGGCGTGGGCACGCTCGCGAGCGTCGTCAAAGAGTTGCGCCGCGACGTCACCGCCGCGCGCGAGCGCGACCCCGCCACGCGCGGCGTCGGGCCGACCGAGATTCTTGCGACCTGGCCCGGCATCCACGCGCTGCTCGCCCACCGCCTGGCGCACGCGATGCACGACGCCGGCCTACCGCTGCTGCCACGCAGCCTCGCGATGGCCACGCGCGCGCTGACCGGCATCGAGATCCACCCCGCCGCGCGCATCGGCCGCGGCCTGTTCATCGACCACGGCGCCGGCGTCGTGATCGGCGAGACCGCCACGATCGGCGACGACGTCACCCTCTACCAGGGCGTCACCCTCGGCGGCACCGGCTTTGCGACCGGCAAGCGCCACCCAACCGTGCAGGACAACGTCACGATCGGCTCCGGCGCCAAGCTGCTCGGCCCGATCACGATCGGCCACGGCGCCAAGATCGGCGCCAACACCGTCGTGATCACCGACGTCCCGCCCAACTCCACAGTCGTCGGCAACCCCGGCCACCCCGTGCGCGTCGACGGCCGCCGCCCCGAGGGTCCCGACGCCGACTGGATCCACCTCCCCGACCCGATCGCCGAGGCGCTTGGCGGCCTCTCCGAGCGGATCGCCGCCCTGGAGCGCTCCGTCGCCACCCTCTCCGGCGAGCAGACCCACCCGCCGGCGAAGGTCACGCGCCTGCGCCCCGTGCGCGGGCAGAACCCCGCGGGCGGGTAGGGCGCGGCTGGTAGGGCGCGGCTCAGCTTTCGCGCGCAGGTAGTGACGGATGCGGCGCGTGCCGGGACAAAACCCCCGCCGAGGCCGGGTTCAGCGTGCGAGCACGTAGGCGCTCATACCCGGGATCGTGAAGCGCAGCCTGTCGCCCTCGACGGTCAGCGTTCCCCCTTTAATGAGCTGGTCGCGCACTGTCGAGAGTTGCTTAGTCGTACGTCCGAGTTCGTCGGCGACCGCCCGCGCGGTGCTCGGGCGCGCCTCTGCTGCCAGCGTGGCGAGCGCCGTCAGGTAGCGGCGCTGTGCTGGGCTCGCCGCGCTCCAGCGGGCAGCGTAAAGGCCGTGTTCCAACTCTCTCTGCGCGCGTGGCACGGCTTGCCGGGCGGCCGCGAGATCGATCCCTTGCTGTGCGGCCGACGATCGCCACGCGTGGTGGCCATACAGCTGGATGGCATACGGATAGCCGCCAGACGCCTGTGCGAGCAGGATCGCCGCGTCCTCGTCCATCTGCCTGCCCGCCGACTCTGCCGGCAGGCGCAGCGCACGCAGCGCATCCGGTTGTGACAGCAGATCGAGCTCGTGCCACGAGCCCCGCTCGAAATAAGTGACCGAATGCTCAGGTGCGCGCATCGCCGGCAGCCCCGCGATCACGACGACAACCGGCCAGCCCTCGCCCGTGCCCTCCTGCAACAGCGCCGCGAGCGTCGCAAGCTCCTCGCGCGTCGCTAGCTGGGCCTCGTCAAACGTGAGCACGAAGCCGCTGTCGTGCGCGGCCGCCGACTCCACGAGCGCCACAAGCGCCGCACGCAGCACCGGCGCCGGGTCGAACTCCTGCGGGTTCGCGCGCGCGAGACGCAGCTCGCCGCCGAGACCCGGCACGCCCGCGCGCAGCGTCACCGACTCCGTCTGCAGTGACGGTTTGCCGCGCGGCTGCTCGATCAGCGTCCGCGCGCGCTCCAACGCGGCCGACAGGTCGGGGGTGAAGGCGGTTTTCGGTCGCACCTCGACGTGCACCCTCGGCCACCCGAACTGCGCGCCTGCGAGTGCCGCGGCCTCGGCCAGCAGCACCGTCTTGCCCAGTCCGCGCGGCCCAGTCACCAACGTCGGTCTCGGCGTCCGGCCGTCGAGCGCGGCGACCTCGATCGCCTCGCGCAGATCTTCGAGTACGCCCTCGCGACCAGCCAGCTCGCCCGGCGGCTCGTTGAAGCCCGGGCGGTATGGGTTTGCCACACGGTTCACGACTGCAGTCTAGCGTCGTCTAGCGTGTCTAGCGGAAAAATGGCTTGTCTAGCGTCGTATAGCGTGTCTATCGCAAAAGTGGCTCGTCTAGCGTCGTCTAGTGTGTCTAGCGTCCGTCAGGGGGCCACGAACCCCCTCCCAAGCCGGCCGGCAGGCCGGCTCCCTCCTCAAAAACGCATTCAGTAGAAGACGGTCTGGCACCTGTGTCTCGGGCGCGACTTGTACTCCGGCGCCTGGCCCCGGTTCCACAGCCAGTTATCCAGCGTGCGCGGCGGCACTTCCGTCTGGGCTGCCAACTGCTCGCACGCGTCCAGCGCGCACGCGCGGATCTCGCGCTCCGGGCCGCCCAGCGGCAGGGTTTCGCCTCTGTCGATCCGGCTTGCCAGCCCGTCTGTGTAGATCAGCACTCCCTCGCAGCGCAGCACGTGCGGCACCAGATTGTCGGCGAAGATCGTCAGCCGGTCCAGGTCCCTGAACTGCGCCACCCCCGCCAGCGCCAGATCGCTCGCGACGATCTGCGCCCGCTTATAGAAGCCCCCGTCGTGCCACATCGCCATCCCGCCGGCCAGCGTTTCGGCCAGCCGCTCCGCCGAACCTTTGCTCTGCGCCACCACCTCCAGCGCGCGCCTCTCACCCAGAAAATGCCCCAGCTCGCGCAGCGCCTGCGCGTACAAACTCATCAGCTCCCCGTCCGGCGGCTGGTCGAGGATCGCCGCGATCGTGCGCGCGCCAACCGCGCGCAGCCACCCCGCCGTCAGCGGGCCGCCGGCGCGTACGTGTTCGGCCAGCCCCCACGCGACCGTGAAGTAGCCGCTCAGCGCCCGGCCGTGCTCCTGTCGCTTGCGCAGCGTTGGAAACCAGCCCGAGCCGAAGTTGATCGCATCCAGCGCCAGCACGTAGTCCGCGACGTCCTCCGGCTCGCCCTCCAGGTAGTGGCTCTCCGCGTCCAGCGGCGGCGGCTCCATCGCGCCGCCCGCCGCGAGCGCCGGGTCTTCTGCCAGCGCCGCCAACGCCTCGCCGTCGATCCGCACGTCGCGGGCGCCGGCGGCGACCGTTGCGCAGTACTCGCGGACCTCGTTGAGCAGGGGCATCGGGCTTACCTCGCCTCTTCGGACACGGGCATCGACCTCACCTGACCTCTGCGAAACAGCTTCATCAGCCCCACGTTAGGGGCTCCGAGGCCGCCAGTGCAACCGATGCCGCAACTATGCTGGCCTACAGATGGCCGTCCACCCGTCTGCCGACACCCCACCGCCCCGTCCGCCTGCCGACGAGCCGGCCTTCAACCCCCACGCCGACCACCTCCGAGAGCTGCTCGAAGGCCTCAACGAGCCCCAGCGCGAGGCGGTCACCCACGGTGAGGGGCCGCTCCTGATCCTCGCCGGCGCCGGCTCGGGCAAGACGCGCGTGCTCACCCACCGGCTCGCCTTCCTGATCTACACCGACCAGGCCGCGGCCGGCGAGATCCTCGCGATCACGTTCACCAACAAGGCCGCCGCGGAGATGCGCGCCCGCGTCGAACGACTCCTCGGTCGCTCCACCCGTGGCATGTGGCTGATGACCTTCCACGCCGCCTGCGCGCGCATCCTGCGCGCCGAGGCCCCCCGCCTGGGCTACACCCGCCAGTTCACGATCTACGACCAGGCCGACGCGCGGCGCCTGACCAAGCGCTGCATGGACGAGGTCGGCGCCGACCCCAAGCGCTACACCCCCGCCGCAATCCACAACCAGATCTCCTCCGCCAAGAACCGCCTCCTGGACGCCGACACCTACGGCCAGCAGGTCGGCGCGCCCTTCGAGGAATTAGTCGCCGAGGTCTACCGCCTCTACGAGCGCGACCTCCTACGCATGAACGCGATGGACTTCGACGACCTCCTTCTGCGCACCGTCAACCTCCTAGAGCTGTTCAGCGAGGTCCGCGAGCACTTCTCCGCCACCTTCCGCCACGTCCTGGTCGACGAGTACCAAGACACCAACCACGCCCAGTACCGCCTCCTGCAACTGCTCGTCGGCGGCGGCGCCGCGCCCGCGCGCGGCGAGCCCGTACGCGCACCCGGCCACCGCAACCTCGCCGTCGTCGGCGACGACGCCCAATCGATCTACGGCTTCCGCAACGCCGACATCCGCAACATCCTCGACTTCCAGTCCGACTTCCCCGACGCCCGCGTCGTCAAGCTCGAGCAGAACTACCGCTCCACCGGCACAATCCTCTCCGCCGCCAACGCCGTCATCGCCAACAACCGCGGCGGCATCGCCAAGCGCCTCTGGAGCGAACTCGGCACCGGCGAGCCACTCCACGTCCGCGTCCTGGAGGACGAGCACGCCGAGGCGCGTTTCGTCGTCGGTGAGATCGAGCGCCTCGTCGACGAGGGCGCCTCGCGCACCGAGATCGCCGTCCTCTACCGCACCAACGCGATGTCGCGCGTCCTGGAGGACACCCTCGTACGCCGCGAGATCGCCTACCAGGTGATCGGCGGCACCAAGTTCTACGAGCGCGCCGAGATCAAGGACGCCGTCGCCTACTTGTCGTTGCTGGCCAACCCCTTCGACGTCGTCTCCTTCACGCGCATCGTCAACTCGCCCCGCCGCGGCCTCGGGCAGACCTCCGTAGGGCGCATCGTCGCGCACTCGGCGACCGTCGGCGTCTCCGTCTGGGAGGCCGCCGCCGCGCCCGACCAGGTCCCCGGCCTGGGGACCGCCGCCGTCAAGTCCCTGCGGCGCTTCATGGGCACCATGGAAGAGCTGCGCGAGCGCGCCGGCCTGCCCTCACCGCACGGGCCCGCCGGGTCGGTGTCCGCGGCGCACGAGGTGGCTGAGGCTGCTCTCGAGGCGGCCGGCGTCGCTGAGCAAGCCCAGAGCGTCCCGATCGCCGACCTCCTGGAAGCCGTGCTCTCCCAGACCGGCTACATCGAGGCCTTAGAGGCCGAACGCACGATCGAGGCCCAGGGCCGCGTCGAGAACCTCCAACAGCTGGTCGAGGTCGCGCGCGAGTTCGACGCCGCGGCCGGGGCCGGCGGGGCCGGTGGGGCTACGGGTGTCGGCGGGGCTGGTGGGGCCGGTGGGGCTACGGGTGTCGGCGGGGCCGCCGTCAACGTTGCCCACCCCACGCTCGACCTCTTCCTCCAGCAGATCGCGCTGGTCGCCGACGCCGACACGCGCAGCGACGACAAGGGCCTGGTCACACTGATGACGCTCCACAACGCCAAGGGCCTCGAGTACCCGATCGTCTTCATCGTCGGCTGCGACGACGGCGTCTTTCCGCACTCGCGCGCGCTGGACGAGGGCTCGCTGGAGGAGGAGCGCCGGCTGTTCTACGTCGGCGTCACCCGCGCGATGCGCGTCCTCTACCTAACCCACGCCCACCGCCGCGCGCTGTTCGGCACGCAGGCCTACGGCCTGCCCAGCCGCTTCCTGGCGGAGATTCCCGCCGAGCTGACCGACGGCGGTGGCGAGTTGCGTGCGGGGTCGCTTGGCGGGGGGAACGGGGCGGGGATGGGGGCGCTCGGCCGGCGCGATGGGGTGCAGGCGGGGGTTCTCGGCGGGGGGGATGGGGTGCGGACGGGGCCGCTCGGTGGGGGGGATGGGGTGCAGGCGGGGGTTCTCGGCGGGGGGGATGGGGTGCGGACGGGGCCGCTCGGTGGGGGGGATGGGGTGCAGGCGGGGGTGCTCGGCTGGGGGGATGGGGTGCGGACGGGGCCGCTCGGTGGGGGGGATGGGGTGCAGGCGGGGGTGCTCGGCGGGGGGTACGGATCGTCTATTTCGGGGGGCCATTCGCGGCCGCGCGCGCGCGCGCGCGTAAGCGGGCGCGAATCGGCGTCCGCGAATACGCCCACACCGGCCGGCCGCCAACCGGCCAACGGCTGGGACGCGGCGGCCCGTGCGAGCGCCGAGCGCGTCGCCCCCGGGCCGCGCGCGGACAGCTTCCGCCTCGGCGAGGACATCCTGCACGCCGCCTTCGGCGACGGCGTCGTCACCGGTGTCGAGCCCGGCGGGGTGATCGTCGTGCGCTTCGCCCGCGACGGCACCGAGCGCAAGCTGATGGCCGAGCTCGCGCCGGTCAGCCGGCCGGGGTAGGACGGGCGGGCGCAGGGCCGACGCACTCGACGGATGGCATCGCTGCGGGTGCATCGTCGGGCCGATGGCGCATTGAGCCGCGAAACAGTCTCGTATCGGCCCGTGAAATGGTTCGCTAGTGGCCTGTGAAATGGTATAGTAGTGAGCTGTGAAATGGTATAGTAGGGTGTGTGGCCAGTACAGGACGGACCCACGATGTCGCTGATGGAGGCTATAGCCGGCGGCTCGTCAACAATGAACTCGGCGAACTGCTCGACGGTCTGCCCGCGATCGCGTTGGAGGGCCCCAGGGCGGTCGGCAAGACTGCAAGTGCGTTGCGTCGCGCGGCAACCGTGTATCGCCTTGACGACGACGACGAGCGTTCGCTGCTCGCAGCAGACCCGTCGCGACTGCTCGACGGCGAACCCCCGATTCTGATCGACGAGTGGCAGCGCCTGCCTCAGTCCTTCGACCGCGTGCGGCGTGCGGTCAACGATGGCGCAAGAGCCGGGAGCTTCCTGCTCACCGGCTCTGCGTCGCCCACGAATCCTCCAACGCACTCCGGCGCGGGCAGAATCGTGCGTCTACGTCTCCGTCCGCTGTCGCTGGCCGAGCGCGAAATCGATTCACCGACGGTAAGCCTCCGACGGTTGCTGCAGGGTGAACGGGAACCGCTCACCGGGCGCACCGAGGTGGGCCTGGAGCGCTACGTCGAGGAGATCCTCGCATCCGGATTCCCCGGTCTGAGAAACCTGTCCGAGCGCGCGACGCGCCTACAGCTGGACGGCTATCTCGACGGGATCGTCGATCGCGACTTCGAACAACTCGGCCGCGAAGTGCGCCGGCCGGCAACCTTGCGCGCGTGGATGCAGGCGTACGCCGCCGCGACGGCGACCACCGCTTCATACGAGAAGATCCGCGACGCCGCGACCAGCGGCCAGGGAGACAAGCCGGCCAAGGCGACGACCCTGCCCTACCGCGACGTCCTCGAGCGGCTGTGGATCCTCGACCCCGTTCCGGCGTGGCTGCCCACCCGCAATCGACTCGCGCGTCTGACGGCCCCGCCCAAGCACCACCTGGCCGATCCGGCCCTCGCCGCACGCCTGCTGGACGTTGACGCCGCGGCGCTGCTACAGCCCCGGAGAATGGGTCCCAGTCCGTCGACTGTCCGCGACGGCACCCTGCTGGGTGCGCTCTTCGAGTCGCTGGCCACGTTGAGCGTACGCATCTACGCGCAAGCTGCCGAGGCACGCGTCGCTCATCTGCGCACATGGAGCGGCGAGCGCGAGGTCAACCTGATCGTCGAGCACCGCGGCCGGGTCGTCGCGATCGAGGTCAAGCTCGGTCAAGTGCTCGAGGAGCGGGACGTACGCCACCTGCACTGGCTGCGCCAGCAGATCGGCGATACGTTGGCGGATGCCGTGGTCGTCACCACGGGATCGGGCGCCTACCGGCGTGCCGACGGAGTCGCAGTCGTGCCCCTTGCGTTGCTCGGGCCGTGAGCGGGTGCTGTGACCTTGTCACTCAAACAGCCGCGCCGCATCGGCGCCGCGCGGCGCCTACGATCCGATCGATGCCCACCACCCTCATCGACGGCAAAACGATCGCCGCGCGCGTGCGCGCGCAGGTGGCCGAGCAGGTCACTGCGTTCACGGCCGCGGCCGGGCGGCCACCGGGTCTCGCGACCGTGCTCGTCGGCGAAGATCCCGCCTCGGCCGTCTACGTCGGCGGCAAGCAGCGCGCCTGCGCCGAGGTCGGCATCACCCCCTTCGACCGCCGCCTGCCCGCCGACGCGTCCTTCGAGCAGGTCGCCGAGCTGCTGGGAGAGCTGGGCGGGGACGACGCCGTCAGCGGCATCCTCTTGCAACTGCCCGTGCCCGGTCATCTCGACGGGCCCTCGCTCACCGGCCTGATCGATCCCCGCAAGGACGTCAACGGCCTCACGCCCGTCAACGCCGGCCTGCTCTCGCTCGGGCGGCCCGGCCTGCGGCCCTGCACGCCGCTCGGCGTGATGGAGCTGCTTGCGAGCGTGGCGCAGGCAGGCGGCGAGCCGACTGCGCCGGCGGGCGGCGGCGAGGGCCAGCCTGCAGAGCAGAATGCCCACGTCGGCGATCTGCCCACCAGCGCCGACGGTCGGTCCGCCGACGCGGGCGCCGGCCTGGCCGAGCTGCTCACCGGCGCCGAGGCGGTCGTCGTCGGACGCTCCAACCTGTTCGGCAAGCCGATGGCGCAGCTACTACTGGAGGCCAACGCGACAGTCACCGTCTGCCACTCCCGCACCCGCGACCTGCGCGCCGTCTGCGCCCGCGCCGACATCCTGATCGCCGCCGTCGGTCGGCCCCGGCTGATCGGCGGCGACCACGTCAAACCCGGCGCGATCGTGATCGACGTCGGCATGAACCGCCTCACACCCGAGCAGGCCGGCAACAAGAGCGGCCTCGTCGGCGACGTCGACTTCGCCGCCGCCGCCGCGGTCGCGCGTGCGATCACGCCCGTGCCCGGCGGCGTCGGGCCGATGACGATCGCGCTGCTCTTGCGCAACACCCTGCAGGCCGCGCGCTCGCAGGTCGGGGTGGCGGCGTGATGAAATATAGGGCGATGCCGTGCGAGGGAGGCATATGAGCGTTCGCCGCCTGCGCTCCGGGGAGCTGATCGCGCTGCTCGGCGCGATCCTGATCGTCGTCGCGCTCACCCGCTTCTGGTATGAAGCTCCGCAGGGCGACCTCACCGCCTGGAACACCTTCGGGCCGACGATCGTGCTGCTGATCCTCGCCGCCGCCGGGGGTCTCTGGCTGGCGCTCGCGACCGTCACCGAGCGCACCACCGCGCTGCCCGTCGCCGCCGCCGTCTGGGGCACCCTGCTCGGGATCGTCGCCACCATCGCCGCGATCGTCCGCCTGATCGAGCGTCCCGACCACGCCACCGCGCTATGCGCCGGCGCCTGGCTCGCCTTCGTCGGCGCGCTACTCGTCGCGGTCGGCTGCTGGCAGTCGATGCGCGACGAACGGCCCACCCTCTACGCCCCCGCCGAACCGCCCCTGCAGTCGCCGCCGGCCGGCTGAGCCTACAATCCCGGCCGTGATCGACCGCGACGAGGTCCTGCACGTCGCGCGCCTTGCGCGCCTGCAGCTGGACGAGGACGAGGTGCAAACGATGGCGCGCGAGCTCTCGGGAGTGCTCGATCACATCGCGCGCATCGGCGAACTGAACCTGGACGGCGTGCCGCCGACCGCCCACGTCGTCGAGGTCACCGGCCGCCTGCGCGCCGACGAGCCGCAGCCGTGCCTGTCGCGCGAGGTCGCCCTCGAACAGGCGCCGGCCGTGCAGGACGACGGGTTCCTCGTGCCCAGCCCCCAGGCATAGCGGACGGGACCATCGACCAGCGCCTGGCGACAGGCGACCCAACGACAGACCTCGCGACAGGCGACCCCGACAACAGACCTCCGATGCACGACTCCGACATCATCGCGCTGACCGCCGCGCAGGCCGCCGCCGAGGTTCAGGCCGGGCGGCTCGCTGCCGCCGAGCTTTTCGACGCCTATCGCGCGCGCGCGATAGGCGACCAACTGAACTGCTTTACGTGGGTCGCCGGCACGGGCGATGCGGCCAACCCCACGGGCGATGCGGCGAGCGCCGCGGATGGGGCCGACCGCGACGCGTCGGAAGGCGGTGGCGCCCCGGCAGCCGCCTGCGGCACGCCGGCCGCCGGCGTCCCCCTGCGCGGCGTGCCCCTTGCCGTCAAGGACCTCTTCTGCACCGCCGGCGTCCCCAGCCAGTCCGGCTCGCGGATCCTCGAGGGCTACCGCCCGCCCTACACCGCCACCGCCGTCGCGCGCCTGGCCGCCGCCGGCGCGCCGCTGCTGGCCAAGACCAACCAGGACGAGTTCGCGATGGGCTCCTCCAACGAGAACTCCGCGTATGGCCCCGTGCTCAACCCCTGGGACCGCGCGCGGGTACCCGGAGGCTCCTCCGGCGGCAGCGCCGCCGCCGTCGCCGCCGGTCTCGCGCCGTGGGCCCTTGGCACCGACACCGGTGGCTCGATCCGCCAGCCCGCCGCGCTGTGCGGCATCGTCGGGCTGAAACCCACCTACGGCTCGGTCTCGCGCTACGGCATGATCGCCTTCGCCTCCTCGCTCGACCAGGCCGGCCCGCTCACCCGCGACGTCACCGACGCCGCGCTGCTGCTGGGCCACATGGTCGGCCAGGACCCCTGCGACGCGACCTCGCTCGCGTTTCCCGAGCCGATCGCACTGCCCCACGCGCAGCGCCTTGACGGCGTGCGCCTCGGCGTCCCCGTCGAGCTGAGCGGCGAGGGCATCGAGCCGGGTGTGCTCGCCGCCTTCCGCGCCACGCTCGCCCGCGCGGAAGAGCTCGGCGCCGAGGTCCACGAGGTCCAGCTGCCACACGCCCCCCACGCGCTCTCCGCCTACTACGTGCTCGCGCCCGCCGAGTGCTCCTCGAACCTCGCCCGCTTCGACGGCGTGCGCTACGGCGCCCGCGCCGCCCACCCGACCGACCTGCTCGACATGTACGCCCGCACCCGCCACGACGGCCTCGGGCCCGAGGTGCGCCGGCGGATCATGCTCGGCACCTACGCGCTCTCCGCCGGCTACTACGACGCCTACTACGGTCGCGCCCAGCGCGTGCGCACCAAGATCGTCGCCGACTTCGACGCCGCCTTCACGCAGGTCGACTTCATCGTCACGCCCACCAGCCCCACCGTCGCCTTCGAGCTGGGCGAGAAGACCGGCGATCCGTGGGCGATGTACATCAACGACTTCTGCACCGTGCCCATGTCGCTCGCCGGCATCCCCGCGATCTCGATTCCCTGCGGGCTCGCCGGCGGCGACGCCGGCCTCGGCCCGGGCGGCGCGGGCCTGCCCGTTGGCTTTCAGATTGCCGGGCCCGTGTTCAGCGAGAACCGCCTGCTCGACGCCGCCTACGCGCTGGAGCAGGCGCTCGGTTTCGACGGATCGGCGGCGCGGGTATGACCGGCGCGGCAGAACGTGACGACAGCCTGAACGAGCGGGCCGGTGCTGGTGAGGAAAACGCCGCCATTGCGCGCGATCGCGCGCCCGCGTGCGATCGGTCCGCGGGGAAGGAGGTCGATGGCGGGGCCATCGAGGGTGGCCACGGGGGCGACTACGAGACCGTCATCGGCCTGGAGATTCACATCCAGCTCGCGACCGCCACCAAGATGTTCTGCGGCTGCGAGCTGTCCTTCGGCGAGCCCCCCAACACCCGCACCTGCCCCGTGTGTCTGGGGCTTCCCGGCAGCCTGCCCGTCGCCAACGCCCGTGCCGTGCACTTCGGGCTGATGATTGGCCTTGCGCTCGACAGCGAGCTGGCGCCGCGCTCGATCTTTCACCGCAAGAACTACTTCTATCCCGACCTCCCCAAGGGCTACCAGATCTCCCAGTACGACGAGCCGCTCTGTCGCGGCGGGCGCCTCGGCGACGTGCGCATCCACCGCGTGCACCTCGAGGAGGACGCCGCCAAGCTGATCCACGTTGGCGCCAGCGGTCGCATCCACGGCTCCGACACGAGCATCGTCGATTTCAACCGCGGCGGCACCCCGCTCGCGGAGATCGTCACCGAACCGGACCTGCGCACCGCCGAGCAGGCCGGCGAGTGGCTGCGGCTGCTGCGCGCCACGATGCGCCAGCTCGGCGTCAGCGACGTGAACATGGAGGAGGGCTCGCTGCGCTGTGACGCCAACATCTCGCTGCGGCCCGCCGGCAGCGAGCAGCTCGGCGTCAAGACCGAGCTCAAGAACATGAACTCCTTTCGCTTCATCGAACGCGGCATCCGCGCCGAGGCGGCCCGCCAGGAAACGCTTCTGCGCGCTGGCCAGCGCGTCGAGCAGGAGACGCTGCACTTCGACCCCGACTCCGGCCGCATCACCTCGCTGCGCTCCAAGGAGCAGGCGCACGACTACCGCTACTTCCCCGAGCCCGACCTCGTACCCGTTGCGATCTCGCAGGACATGCTCGACGCCGCTCGCACCGCGCTGCCCGAGCTGCCAGGGCAGCGGGCGGCGCGACTGCAGCAGGAGGTCGGGTTGAGCGCCGACAGCGCCCACCAGCTGGCGTTCGACGCCGATCTGGGGGAGTACTTCGACGCGGTGCTTGTCCTTGCCGGCGAAGCGCAGGGGGTGCCGGCTGCGGCACTCGAGGGACACGGCGAGGTGCCCGATGGGGGGCGGTCCGCGGGGTCCGCAAGGAGCCAGACTCTCTCGCCCGACGAGGCGCAGGCGCTTGCGAACTGGGTGACGGTCGAGCTGCCCAAGCGACTGGCGCCCGAGGTCGCGCCGCTCGACTCGAACATCTCCCCGCAGGCACTCGTGACGATCTCAGCGATGGTCTCACGCAAGGAGATCAGCCTCGGGGTGGGCCGCCAACTGCTCGACAAAGTGTCCGCTGAAGCCGGCGACCCTGTTGCGATCGTGCAGGCCGAGGGGCTGGCCGCCATAGATGGCGAAGACGATCTGGCCGGCATCGTCGCCGCCGCCCTGGCAGCCAACGCAAAGGCCGCCGAGAACGTGCGCGCCGGCAACCCGAAGGCGATCGGGCCGATCGTCGGCTACGTCATGCGCGAGACCAAAGGTCGCGCCGACGGCGGCGAGGTCACACGGCTCGTGCACGAGCAGCTCGGCATCTGAGCGCGCCCTTCCGGGGGCGGCAAGGGAGGCCGGGGCGAGAGGCAAGGGAGGCCGGGGCGACGGCCGGGTCTCGGCGTGGCGGCGGCCTTGCAACGCCATCTGTGGACGCAGGCGGTTTCCAGGCCCCTCCGGCGACGGGACGGGACGGCTGGCCGGGGCGTCGCGACGGCTGGCCTCGAGCTGGCGGCGGGTGTCGCGACCTCGTACCCCGACGCGGCCTGCTCGGCATCTGAAACACGCCCCCCACCGACATCTTGGACTTTGGGCCAAAGGCAGCCGGCCTCCCACACGCCAATATGCCTGTCATGAACAGCTCATCGCAAAGCTCCATCGAGACTGCCTCCCGGCGGTTCCTCCTGCTGCCGGAGGACGGTGTCGAGTCCTCCTCCCGCCGGCCCCCCGTCCGCCGCTACCGCCTGACCAGCATCGGGCGGCGCGGCGCTCCGACCGGGGCCGATCTCGCGACGGCGCGCCTCGTCAGTGAGATCGGCCGTCTGGGGCGCGGGCGCGGTTAGGCAAACTCGCACCGCACGATCCTCGCCCCGCGGTTCCCCTCGATCGCGGACAGGCGGGACCAAAGAGGGGTGGCCGAAACGGGGACCCGCGCCGAAGGCGCGTAGCTCCGACTTCGGCAGGGTCCCTCACGAGTACGGGTGGGTGCGGCCGGGCAGGACGGTGGTTTGCTGCCCGGCCGTACCGCTCTTGCGGCCAGCTGCGCTTCGGGCCAGCGCGGCCGCACCGCTCTCGCGGCCGGCCGGCGCTTCGGGCCAGCTCGGCCGTACCGCTCTCGCGGGTGGCCGGCGCTTCGGGCCAGCTCGGCCGTACCGCTCTCGCGGGTGGCTCGCCGAGCGGCGCCATTCGCGCGTGTGCGCGCGCAAGGTTAAGACCAAGCCCACGCGCGCGGGCGCGAATGGCTCCCGGGAGGAGCAGTAGGGACGCGGCCGTCCGCCCACCGTCGCGCCTGCCGCCACTCGCCTGCGGTGGTGCTAGTCCGGTACTCGCCCCCGGCGGCCGCCATCAGCTGAACGGCAACTCGACCACTGTCGCCGTGACCTCGCCCGACGCGACGGCGAGCACGTCTCCTGGCGACGCCTCACGCCGCACCAGCGCGAGCGCGAGCGGGCCGCGGGTGGGGGAGAGGACGACGCTTCCCAGGTGGCCAACCGGCCGCTCTCCGAGGTGCAGCTCCGCGCCGCTCTGCGCCGGCCCGGAAAGTCGCAGGCCCCGCAGGTGACGGTTGGGCTTGCCCCGGTAGTGCAGCCGCGCGACCGTCTCCTGGCCCACGTAGCAGCCCTTGGTGAAGCTCACCGCGCGGCTGTTGAGGTCGGCCTCCTGCGGGATCGTGTTTTCGTCGAGGTCCACCCCGTAGCGCGCCTCGCCGCGCTCGACGCGCACGATCTCGGCGGCCGCCTCGCCGACGGGCTGCGCGCCGGCGTCCACCAGCGCCGCGGCGATGGCGTCACGGTCCGCGGCGACGCACCACGCGTCGATGCCGCCGCCCGCCACCGCGATCAAACGCACCGGGCGGCCTGCGAGCGTGGCGGCGAGGTGTGCGTGCTCGCGCTCGGGCAGCGCGTTCGCTGCGACGCCGACCGCGCGCGCCGCGCACGCGCGCGCGGTCGGGCCGACCAGCGAAAGCAGCGCGCACTCCATGGTGCGCTTGTACAACCCCACGTCGTAGCCGATCCGGTAGCGCCGGATCATGTCGAACAGCGCCTGCAGCGCGACCCGCTCGGTGTCCAGCAGCAGTTCGCCCACACGCCCGCCCGGGTCCCCGGGTGGCGCCGCGGCAGGGTCCGCGCCCGACGTCGCGCTCGCGCCGCCGGGCGCCGATTCGCCGGCTGGCGTTACGTTTGGCCCGCCGGGCGCTGACTCGGTGGCTGGCATTGGGTTTGGTCCGCTCGGCGCTGGCTCGGCGGCTGGCGTTGGGTTTGCCCGGCCAGGTGCCGGCTCGCGCGCGGCCCGCTCTCCGCCCACCGCCAGCACGCGCAGGTCGCCGAGCATCTTGCCCTTATTCGTCAAAAATGCCGCATAACGGCCTTCGCCGGGACGCAGGTCGGCCAGCTCGTTTGTGATCTGTCCGTTGAGGAACTCGACCGCGCCAGCGCCGGTCAGCGCGAGCTTGCCGCGGCGCGAGCGGTCGACCAAGCCGCACGCCGACACCAGCGTGTCGTATTCGGCGGCGACATCGTCTGTTGCGGTAACGGCCAGCACGATTCGAGGATAGTCGCCACGCGCCTCCTGCCTGGTGTCCCCGGGTTGTGCCCGTCTGCTCGCACGCTGGTGGGGTGTCACGCAACGTTCACCGGGTTGATGGCACCGAGGATGCGGCCGCGACGGTGTTCGGGCCGCATCGGAACCGGCAAACGTTGTCGGGTTCTCCAATAGCTCGCCTGGCCGTGCCCCGTTCGCCCGCACGCCAGGCCGCCTGGCCGCGCCCGTTCGCCCGTACGCTAGGCCCCGCCTGGCCGCGCCCGTTCGCCCGTACGCTAGGCCCCGCCTGGCCGCGCCCGTTCGCCCGTACGCTAGGCCCCGCCTGGCCGCGCCCGTTCGCCCGTACGCTAGGCCCCGCCTGGCCGCGCCCGTTCGCCCGTACGCTAGGCCCGCTTGGCCGCGCCCGTCTGCCCGCACGCTAGGCTTCCGGGCAGCGATGGGTCTCGCCGACACATTTCAAAGCATCCTCGACTCGCTGCCCGACGACTGGACCGACCTCGAGCTGGACCTGCGGCTGGCCGACGAGTCGCGCTACGTGGAAGCTGCGGTCTATCTCGTGACGTGCAACGCGCGGCCCTACTCCCACCACGACTGGCACTGGCGGTTGCTGGTGGCCCACCGTTTCGGGCACGCCGCGTCCGCGCCGACGGTCCACGGCACGCTGCAGCTGCTCGACGATGCCGGGATCGGGGGCGAGCTGGTCGTGCGCGAGCTGCGCGAGGGGCGGGTCGAGGTCACGCAGATGTGGGGCCGTCCCTACTCGGTGCGCGACGAATTTCGCCGCCTGCGCGCGCAGTAGGGCTGCCCGGGCGGCCGGCTCGCCGTCGGGCGCAGTGGGCTCTGCACGCAGGGCCGGCTCGCCGTCGGGCGCAGTGGGCTCTGCACGCAGGGCCGGCTCGCCGTCGGGCGCAGTGGGCTCTGCACGCAGGGCCGGCTCGCCGTCGGGCGCAGTGGGCTCTGCACGCAGGGCCGGCTCGCCGTCGGGCGCAGTGAGGCTGCACACACGGCCGGTCCAACCGTCGCACGCCCTCAGCGGTTGGTCTGCGTGGCGTCGCTCTCGCGCGTAATCCGGCGCGAGGCGCGGGGGTCCAGCGGGACGATCGTGGCGTTGGGTACCCGCGTGCCAAGTACCTCGTGGTCTTTGGCGCGCTGGAACAGCGCGATCCGGATCACGCCGCCGTGGCACACGACGAGCGTTGGCGCCTCTGCCCGCTTGATGTCGTAGAAGGCGGCCGCCACGCGCACGCCCTGCTGCGCGAAGGACTCCCCGCCGGGAAACGCGAATGTGGGGTCGCCGGCGGTGAAGCGCTCGAACTCGGTTGGCGCCTGCGCCTGGACCTCCGCGAAGCTGTGGTCGGTCCAGTCGCCCGCGTCGGTCTCCATCAGCCGCGCGTCCTCACGCGGTGTCAGCGCGATCTGCTGGGCGACGATGTCGGCGGTTTCGCGTGCACGGCGCAGCGGGCTGCACCACAGCGACTGGAACTCGTAGGGGACGGCGGCCAGCGCCAGCGCCTGCGCCTGTTGGCGGCCGCGGGCGTTGAGCGGCACCGCGCCCTGCCCCTGGAAGCGACCCTCGGCGTTGTAGTCGGTCTCGCCGTGGCGCGCGAGATACATACGGGGCGGTTGTGCCACGCCGCGCAGGATAGCTGTGGCGTCGTGTCCGCGGCCGAGCTGAGCGCGCGGTCGCGTGAGCGTGGCGGCCTTGTTGCTGGTGGGCCCCATTCGCGCGCGCGAATGGGGCGGTGTTTTGGGCGTGTTTGCGGCGGTGGTCGGGTCGATCGGGTGTCGCGGCGGTGAGCGTGGGTGTGGTTGCTGTCGGGGCCATTCGCGCGCGCGAATGGGGGGCGTTTTCGCAGATCTCTGCGAGCGCGAGCGTACCGACCGGAGTGCTGCGTAGACTCGCTGGCGAGTTCGACCCGACGTGCGATTTCAAGAAGGAGGAGAGGCTGTGGAGAAGCGCGGAGCAAGCGCCTATATCGCGGAGCTGGTGGGGACCTTCCTGCTCGTGCTGTTCATCGCTCTGGTCGTCAGCGTCTATGCGCGCACCGGCATCTCCACGCCCGAATTCGCCGTAATTGGCCTGCTGCATGCCTTCCTGCTGATGATGCTGATCCAGGCGCTCGGCGGCGCGTCTGGCGCGCACTTCAACCCGGCGGTCACGATCGGGCTGGCGTCGGTGCGCGAGATCAAGCCGGTGGAGGCGGTCGGCTACATCGTGATGCAGTTGATCGGCGCCATCGCGGCGGCGGCGCTGTGCAAACTGATCCTCACCGAACTGCCCGGCGGGCCGAGTCTCGGCAACCCGGCTGTGAGCAGCCTGCTGGCGGGCAAGACGCTGCTGGGCGCACTGTGCGAGCTGGTCGGCACGTTTGCGCTGGTGTGGGCGATCATGGGCGCCGCCGTCAACCCGCGCGGCGAGCGCGGCTGGGCCGGCTTCGTGATCGGCGCGACGCTTGGCTTCGCGGTGCTGGTATTCGCGCCGCTGACCGGCGCCGGCCTGAACCCGGCCCGCTCGCTCGGCCCGGCGATTATCGCCGGGCACTTCTGGGGCGGCTTCGGACGGTTCTTCGTGGTCTACGTCGTCGGCCCGATCGTCGGCGCGCTGATCGCGGCGATCGGCTACAAGCTGCTCGTGCTCGAGCCCCAGAAGAAGGTCGGCGAGCGGCCGATCGACAAGCTGGCCTGACGCAATCGATACCTCATGCCAAAGCCGCACTCGGCTGCGGCCGAAGCCGGGGGCGCACGTCCCTATCGGGATAGACCCTTAGCCTCGTTTTGTGCCGTCCCGGACAATTCCGCCTGCCCCGACAAGCGGGAGACCGGACGGCCGAGGCACTGGTACCGGTGCCGGTGCGATCGGACCGGGGCGCGGGTTTGTCCTGAAGGGCATGCACTCATGGTAGTCGGCCGGACGGCGGCGATCAAGACCGCCGCCACGAAGAGGCCGGCGGCGAGGGTCCCGAGTGCCCACTGCAGTCGCAGCGTCTTCGTTCTGACTCGGGCTGCATTGAACGCGAAGGCGTCGTCCAGATCCGCGAGTAGCTGCGTCCTCGCGCGGATCGCGTCTTGGCCGCCAAACTCTTCGAAGAACTCTCTCGCCGGCGGCCCAAAGGCGCTCGACTTCTGGAACACCGACCAGAGGCAGGGGCTAGATGCCAGCGCGACGACGACGAGCGGTGTCCACCAGCAGGGACCGAGCAGGCTCCTCGCAGCGAGCGTGCCGCCGAGCAGCGCCCCATTGAACGCCAGCAAACCGGTCGTGCGACCGTCGAGACTCGCCTCGTCGGTGACCTGGGCCAGAATCTGGGTCCGCGACAGGAGCAGCATCGCGTCAAGCACGACACCCTGATCTGGCACCGATGAGGTTTTTCCCATGCCGTGTTTCTTCCAAAGCACACCGCCATGCTAAGACTCGAAACAGACGCCTCCTCGATCCCGTACCAGACTTCGCCGCCCGCCGATCGATCGAAGTTGCCGGCGTTCAGAGGCCCATCCGAACATAGGCGCGCGACCCTCATAGACTCCATCCCAATGCGCCGCAGGGTCACCTACTCGCGCAACCTCACGCTTTCGCTGTCGCGAACGTGCCGGTGCTACTGCAAGTACTGCGCGTTTGCCACCCATCGCGCGCATCTGCACACGCCCGAGGAGGTGCTGGCGCTGATCGACCGCGCGGCGCGGCGCGGGGTCAAGGAGCTGCTGGTGCTGACCGGCGAGCGGCCCGAGGTCAACGCGGAGGTTGCTGCGCGGCTGGCCGAGTACGGGCACGCCGACTTCACGGCGTACGTCGTCTGGGCCTGCGAGCGGGCGCTGGAGCGCGGTCTGCTGCCGCACACCAACCTCGGCGTGCTTTCGCGCGAGGATCTGCTGCGGCTGCGCGAGGTCACGGCCTCGCAGGGGCTGATGCTCGAGTCCGTCTCCGAGCGGCTGATGGATACCGTGCACGCGGGCTCGCCGACCAAGCACCCGGCGCGGCGCCTGGAGACGATCGCCGCGGCCGGCGAGCTGGCGATCCCGTTCACGTCGGGCATTCTCGTCGGCATCGGCGAGACCGAGGACGAGCGCATCGCCTCACTGGAGGCGCTCGCCGAGCTGCACGCGCGCCACGGGCACATCCAGGAGATCATCCTGCAGAACTTCGTCCCCCACGACCGTTACTACGGGCGCGAGCCCGCCGAGATCGCGGACGCCGCGGCGCGCGCCTACTGGCGCACCGGGATCGACGATGGTGGCGGTCCGGGCGGCGGCGAGGGCGGCGGTCGTCCGGGGGACGTCGTGGGCGGCGGCGAGGAAGGCCGCGCGGCCAGTGAGGATGGCGGTGGGGAGGACGGGTCGCCGCCCCGCCTGCATCCGCAGCTGCCGCAGCCCGACTGGGCCTGCCCGGTGTCGATCGAGGACATGCGCCGCCTGATCGCCGAGACGCGGCGGCTGCTGCCCGACGTCGGCATCCAGGTGCCGCCGAACCTCGCCGACTGGTGGCCCGAGCTGGTGGCGGCCGGCGCCACCGACCTCGGCGGGCTCTCAGCCAACGGCGACCACATCTCGCCCGAGCACCCCTTCCCCTCGCCGCACGCCGTGCGCAAGCGGCTGCAGGCCGACGGCGTCGCGCTGACCGAGCGGCTGTGCGTGTACCCGCAGTACATCGACCCCGCGTGGGTCGCGCGCGGCGTACTCGACACGATCAAGCTCAAGTACTGGTCGTTCATCCCGCGCCGCGGCAGCGGCGGGCCGGTGACTCGCCGCGACGGGCGGCCGATCCGCTCAGACCTCGTCGCCGGCGCGGTCGCGCGGGGCCGGGAGGGGCAGCTGCTGAGCGAGGATGAGTTGAGCGCGCTGTTCGCCGAGACCCGCCCCGAGGCGATCGAGGAGCTGCGCGCCGCCGCCGACGAGCTGCGCGCCGAAGTCGCCGGCGACACCGTCACGTTCGTCGTCAACCGCAACATCAACATCTCGAACATCTGCACCGTTGGCTGCGCCTTCTGCGGGTTCGGCCAGGGGCGGCGCTCGCCCGACGCCTACCAGCACGACGAGGCGGAGTTCGTCGCGCGCATCCACGACGCGCTTGAGTTCGGCGCCAGCGAGCTGTGCATCCAGTCCGGCATCCACCCCGACTGGCAGCTCGAGGACTACCTCGGCTGGCTGCGCCTGGCGAAGGCCACCGCCGCGGACGCCGGCGCGGAGCTACACCTGCACGCCTACAGCCCGATGGAGATCGCCCACATGTGCGACATCTCCGGCCTGCCGCCAGCCGAGGTCTTCGCCCGTCTGCGTGACGCCGGCCTCGGCTCGACGCCCGGCACCGCCGCCGAGGTGCTGCACGACGGCGTGCGCGAACGCATCAGCCCCAACAAGCTGCCCGTCGCGCGCTGGGTGCAGATCATCGAGGCCTCCCACGCCGCCGGGCTGCGTTCGACCGCGACAGTGATGTTTGGCCACATCGAGGAGCCCTGGGAGCTCGCCGAGCACATGCGCGTCATCCGCACCCTGCAAGAGCGCACCGGCGGCATCACCGAGTTCGTGCCGCTGTCCTTCATCCCCTTCCAAACTCTCCTCGGCCGCACACACGGCGTGGCCGAGATCTCGCGTGAGGAGAACCTCAAGCACACCGCCGTCTTCCGCCTCGCGCTGGGCCGCACCGTGACCAGCCTGCAGGCCTCCTGGGTCAAGATGGGCCTCGACACCGCCACCGAGTCGCTGCGCTGGGGCGTCAACGACCTTGGCGGCACGCTGATGGAGGAGTCGATCAGCCGCCTCGCCGGCAGCTACCACGGGACCCGCCTGGAGTCCGACCAGCTCGTCGCGGCGGCCCACGCCGCCGGGCGGCCCGCGGCGGAGCGCAGCACCCTGTACGGGATCCGACGCCGCTACGAGCTGCCGGTCGTGGTCTGAGCCGTCGTGGCCTGGCCAGCATCGGGCTGCGGTATGCGCGCAGCCAGTAAGATGCTATCTTACACCCCCCATGCGGACCACCATCTCCACGAAGGGTCAGATCGTGCTCCCCGCGGAGTTTCGTGCAGCCGATGGCATCGAGCCGGGTGGGGAGTTCGAGATCGAGCGGGTCGGGCCCGACGAGTACCGACTCACGCGGCTCGTGCCCCCGCCCAACCGTGGGTTGGTGGATTGGCTGCGCTCGTGTCCCGCTGACGGCTGGTTCGTCGAGGTCGAGTCGGAGTTGACCGACGCGCTGTAGCGGCCAATCGCAGTGGTGCGCTTTCTGGTTGACGCAAACGTCCTCTCGGAGGCGACCAAGCCCGCGCCGGACGCGCGCGTCGTCGAGTGGCTGGCGCGCCACGAGCCCGAGCTTGCCGTTGACCCGATCGTGCTGGGCGAGCTGCGCTTCGGCATCCTGCTGCTCGCGCGCGGGCGGCGTCGCAGCCGGCTGGAACGCTGGTTCGACGAGGGGGTGCAGAGGATGCACTGCATCGCATGGGAGGCCGCGACTGGGCTGCGCTGGGCGGAGCTGCTCGCGACGCTGCGCACGGCCGGCCGGGCGATGCCGATTAAGGACAGCCTGATCGCGGCGAGCGCCCTATCGCACGACCTCGCCGTCGCGACGCTCAATCGCCGCGACTTCGACGCCGCCGGGGTGAGCCTGATCGATCCGGCAGCAGAGCGTTGAAGTTTGAGGCACTCGCTTACGTGGACGTTGGGCGCCCATAGGCATCGTGCCTCCAGCCGACGGGGCAAGCGACCTGATAGCAAGTGACTGCCTTGTTCGGGCGGGCGCCGCGGTGTCCTGTGCGCGGTGTCCGGGCGGACCCTCGCGCGCCGCAGTTCAACGCGAACCGGGCTGGCTGTCCGGCCGCGTCCGTTGTCGGGCACGCCAAGGCGCTCACCCCGATCCTGCCGGTCCCGCTGGAAGGCCCGGCGTACTTCGTCTCCCACGGCGGGGAAGCGTTCCCGAGCCTCGAGATCGTCCTCCAGGGTGACGGGCGCGGACGATCACAAAGCCAGACCACCACCCTTCCTCGTCACTACGAGTTGCCGGTCGCCGCCCGCGCGTCCTCGACGAGGAACTGCTCGATCATGGCGAGCATCTGGCGGTGGTAGGCGATCCCGGCCTGCAGCGTCATCTCTGCCCCGCGCCAACGCTCGCGGCGCGGATCCTCGGGCGCATCGTGCAGGCCCGCCGAATAGCCCTCCAGATAGCCCTCCAGCTCGGCCAGCTTGACGCGGTGCCAGTCCCCGCGCCGTGCGAACACGAGCCGCGGGTCGGCCCCCGCGAAGATCTTCAGCAACCCCTCGTCGCGCAGCTGCTGCGGGGCCAGATCGGGCGCGTCGGCCCACTCGCGCAACGCTGTGCGGCCGCTCTCCGTAAGCGCGTACAGCCGCCGGCGGCGACCGCCGCCCTCGCGGCGTTCGGAGAGGAAACCGGCCTTCGCGAGCCGCGCGGGCTCGTCGTAGAAGGTCGTGTGCGGCACCGGCCAAAAGTTCTCGATCGACCGTTCCAACGCCTGTTTGAGCGCATACGGCGTCGCCTCGCCGAGCACGTCGAGCAGGCCCAGCACGGCATAGGAGGTAGTCGTGAGACGGATCTGGTTGCTTTTCATCATACGTCCTGTATAGTACGGTCCGAAGTATAGAGCGCGCGTGTCATTCGGCCGTGGCGCGTGCCACGCCCCTCGATTGAAAGGCGGAGAGATGGCTGACAGCGAGCACCCCAGCAGCGCTTCCCCCAGCGCCCCAGACTACGACGTCGCGATCGTCGGCGCCAGCATCGCCGGCTGCACCGCGGCGACCTTCCTCGCTCGCTCCGGCGCCAAAGTCGCGCTGCTCGAGAGCCACAGCGACCCCCTCACCTACAAGCGCATGTGCACGCACCTGATCCAACCCAGCGCCTCCCCGACGATCGAACGCCTCGGCATGCGCGGCGCGATCGAAGAGGCCGGCGCGCAGCCCAACGACCTCAACATCTGGACGCGCTTCGGGTGGATCTGCGCCGATCACGACTCCGCGCCCGCGCCCCTCTGCGATCACCCCGCCTGGAACATCCGTCGCGAGACCTTCGACCCGATGCTACGCGAGCTCGCCGCCGCTACCGAGGGCGTGGAGCTGATGCTCGGGCACACCGTCACTGCGCTACTGCGCGACGGTGGGGGCGCTGGGGCCGGTGCCGAGGCTGGTGCTGGGGCCGAGGCCGGGTCGGGGGCCGGGGTCAATGCGGAGGCCGGGGCCGGGGCCGGCACCGGGGCCGGTGCAGGTGTTGGGGTCGGTGCAGGAGCCGCGGACGCCGGCGGTCGGATCGCCGGCGTGGTCGTGCGCGAGCGCGACGGGTCCGAGCGCGAGCTGCGTGCCCGCGTCGTCGTTGCCGCCGACGGACGCGACTCCTCCCTCGCCAAGCTCGTCGATCAGCCGACCACCCGCAAGCCCAACCAGCGCTTCGGCTACTTCGCGCACTACCGCGACACGCCGCTCGTCACCGGCAGCAGCGCGCAGATGTGGCTGCTCGACCCCGACGTCGCCTACGCCTTCCCGACCGATGGCGACCTCACCCTGCTGGCGTGCATGCCCCACAAGGACCGCCTTCCCGAGTACCGCCCCGACCCCGAGCAGGCGATGCTGCGCCTGTTCGCCGGGCTGCCCAAAGCGCCCCAACTCGACCCCGCCAAGCGCGTCTCGAAGGTCATGGGCAAGCTCGACTCCACCAACATCGTGCGCGCGCCCACCCGTCCTGGGCTCGCCTTCATCGGTGACGCCGCGATCGCGGCCGACCCCCTCTGGGGCGTCGGTTGCGGCTGGGCGCTGCAGTCCGCCGAGTGGTTCGCCGAGGCGGTCGGTCCCGCGTTGAAGGGCGGCGAAGCCGCGGTTGACCGTGCGCTCACGACGTACGCGACCCGGCATCGCAAGGGGCTCGATTCACACGAGAAATTCTGCTCCGCTTACTCGCGCGGCAAACGGTTCAACCCGGGCGAAAAGCTGCTCTTCCGCGCCGCCACGCGCGACGAAGTGATAGCCGGACGCATGGCCGACATGGGCGGGCGCTGGATCACGCCGCAGGAAATGATGACCCCCCGCACGATTGGGCGGATCCTGCGCGTCAACGTCAGCCGCGCCGCGCGTCCCCGCATGCAGCCGGTCGTGCGGCGCAATCCCGCGCCTGCGCAGCCCGCGGCAATCGCCGCGCGGGCCGCCGTGTCCGCCGGGTCTCCGGCCGTGGCTGTCGGGCAGGGCGCCGGGCAGTCCGCCATGTCTCCGGCCGTGGCTGTCGGGCAGGGCGCCGGGCAGTCCTCCATGTCTCCGGCCGTGGCTGTCGGGCAGGGCGCCGCGCAGCCCTCCTCGACCGCGCTGGCGGGCTGAGATGCCCCGCGCACGCCGGATCGACGTCGCCGGCATCGCCTCACCCGTCATCGAAGCCGGCCCGCAGGACGCGCGCGAGGCCGTCGTGTTCGTGCACGGCAACCCCGGCTCCTCCAGCGACTGGACCGCGCTCGTCAACGCCGCCGGCGAGCTCGGCCGGGCCGTCGCGTTCGACATGCCCGGCTTCGGCCACGCCGACAAGCCGCGCGACTTCGACTACCAGGTGTCCGGGTATGCCGAGTTCCTGCAGGGCGCCCTGGTCTCGCTGGGGATCGAGCGCGTACACCTCGTGGTGCACGACTTCGGCGGCCCGTTCGGCCTGTTCTGGGGCATCCAGCACCAGCAGGCATGGGCGAGCGTGGTGCTGATCAACATCGGCGTCATGCCCGGCTACACCTGGCACACGATGGCCCGGCGCTGGCGCACCCCCGTGCTCGGTGAGCTGATCCAGGCGTGGATCCCGCGCTCGGGCTGGCGGCGCGCGATGCAAAAAGCCAACCCGCGCGGCCTGCCCCCCGAGTTTGTCGAACAAGATGTACGACAAGTACGACCACGCCACCCGTCGCGCCGTGCTCAAGCTCTACCGGGCGACCCCCGACCCGGGCGAGACCGCGCGCGCGCTCGGGACCGCGATGCAGGAGCTGCACAAGCCCGCGCTCGTCGTCTGGGGCGCCAAGGACCCCTTCATCGGCGTCGAGTTCGCCGAGCGCCAACGCGACTTCTTCGACGTGCGCGACATCGTGATCCTGCCCGAGTCCGGACACTGGCCCTTCCAGGACGACCCGCAGCCCGTGGCCGCGGCCGTGCTGCCCTTCTTGCGCGAGCAGCTCCAGGGCGCCGCCGCGCCGAGCTAGCGCAGGGCAGCGCGAGCGGACACGTAGACGCCCTCAGATAGGGACATACAGAGGGACAAAAAAGATGCTATAATCGTAGAAGTCCTGCAAATCATCGGCTTTTATGCCGGTCTTATCGGACAGGCGTGCGGACATGCCGAGGGAATACCTTAAGACCCATCCGTGGATCGCATTCCGTCTCGACCTGGAGCAGGCCCCCTGGTACCTCTGGAACCACGTCGGGGAAGCGCACTCGAAGTGCCGCCACCTTGCCAGGACTCCTCTGCCGCCCCTGCTGGCCCGCAAGCTGGAACAGATCTATCTTGCCAAGGGCGCGCTCGCGAGCACCGCAATCGAGGGAAACAGCCTCAGCGAAGAGCAGGCCCTTGCTGCTGTCGAGGGTGACCTGGAGCTGCCTCGCAGCCAAGCGTACCTCCAGCAAGAGCTGGAAAACATCATCCAAGCCATCGCCGGCATCGAGACCGAGATCCATGCCGAAGGCCGCTTCGAGCTCACCCCCGACGGGCTGCGCGAGCTCAACAAGCAGGTTCTCACCGACCTCACCCTGGATGACCACGTGGTACCCGGCGAGTTTCGGACCGGCGGCATCACGGTCGGCACCGTCTACCGAGGCGCTCCCGCCTACGACTGCGAGTTCCTCATCCAGTCCCTCTGCGACTGGCTCAACGGCTCGGACTTTCGTCGCGACGGCGAGGACGATGCCAAGGACTTCTTACGTGCCTTTTTGAGGGCAGTCATCGCCCATATCTACATTGCGTGGATCCACCCCTTCGGGGACGGTAACGGCCGTACCGCGCGACTCGTGGAGTTTGGCATCCTCACGGCCGCCGGCGTTCCGTCTGTGGCCGCCCACCTGCTTTCCAACAACTACAACGCCACGCGCTCGAACTACTACCGGCAACTCGACCGCGCTTCAAGATCCGGGGGCGATTTGATCCCATTCCTCGCCTACGCAGCCGAAGGATTCGTCGGAGAGCTGCAGCAACAGCTAAACGACGTGCATGAGCTGATTGTTCAGGCAACATGGGTCAACTATGTACATTCGCTCTTCCCGGACCGGACGGTCACGGCACGGCGCCAACGCGACCTTGTGCTGGCCCTACCTCCAGACCGCTTTATTCCGCGGGCCGACATTTCCACGCTCACACCGAAGCTGGCGGAGGCGTACGTCAACAAGCAGAGCAAGACAGTTACACGCGATCTCAACGCACTGACAGAGCTGGAGCTGATCGAGCGCGGGCCGAAAGGCATCAGAGCGCGTCGCGAGATCATGCTGTCCTTCCTGCCTCGTGTCGCTCCCGGGGTGGAAGGCGACCGTTCCAAGTCACTGCCGGCTACGACCTAGTGTCGTGAGTCAGAATTTCGGGTGCAGTCGCGCGAGTCGGCTGGGCGCGACTGGGGCCGCACGGACGGCTGAGGGTACTGGGCGTACCTGTGCCGGCCGGGTGGGTCCAGGCGTGTCCAGACGCCGCGAGGCGGCCGTGAAATTCTGACTCACGACACTAGCGTTCTTCGTGCGCCGGGGCTTCCGGCGCGTCTCCTCAGCGAAACAGATCCTCCGAGAGCGACCGCAGCAACGCCGCGGCCCCCGGACCGTCCTCGGCAGTGACAAACCGCTCCAGGCCATCAATCAGCACGACCGGCTCGCGCGAGTCCTTCGCCCGCGCGAGGTCCGCCGCCGCCGCCGCCGCGTCCGCCACCGCCAGCCACGTCGCCTGCAGCTCCAGGCCGGCGCTGTCGCGACGCCCGCGCCAATCGTCGAGCGGCGCCATCCCCGCACAGCCGACCGCCACATCGCACTGGCCGTGGCGCCACGCGCGCCCAAAACTGTCCGTGATCAGCACCGCCACACGCGCACCTGTGAGCGTGTACAGCCGTGCCCGCAGCGCCCGCGCCGAGGCGTCGGGGTCCTCGGGGAGCACGACCAGCGTCTCCTGCGTCCCGGTGCCGTCCTCTCCAGTACCCGTTGCACCCGTCCCGGCCGTCCCAGCCGCGCCTGTCTCGGTCCCGGCCTCCCCGGTCCCCGCCGCAGCGGCGTTCGACGCGTCAACCCCTGCGTTCGCGCACACGAAGCCGTGGTGCGTCCGGCAAATCAGCACCCCGTGTTCCGCCCGCACGACCTCCCGGGACTGGTCGAGAACGACCTGGATCGCGCGCGGATCGCGCGCGCGGCCCGCGCCGCCGACGCTCAGGCTCGCCGCCAGCTCGCGCGCATGCGGCGAGGGGGAGACCTCCGCGAGCGCTACCACCGCGCCCTCCGCCTTGGACACCGCCTTGTGTGCGATCGCCACGATGAGACCGTCGCGCAGCGTCTGTGCCGTGGCTTGCTCGTCACACGGCGTCTGTGCCACCGGCTGGTCGTCGCGCAGCGGTGGCTCCTCGCCCGGCGCAGCCGCCGCACGCAGTGCCTGTACGATCAGCTCCGCGAGATCGTCGCCCGCGGCGATCTCGGGCAGGCCGGCGACACTGCGGGCGCAAAGGCTGGCCACGTGCGCCGGTCCCTCAGGCGGCGCGCGAGGCGCTCCGGGCGTTCGCGCTGCCCAGCACCGCGCGCGTGCGCGGTGCCTGCACCCGCTCGCCGTGCAGGCGCGCGCGCAGCGCGTCGAGGTCCTCGCCGGTGTCGATGTCCAGCAACAGCGAGCCGACCTGCTGCACCTGCCAACGCGCGCCGCACGCGCGCGCACGCGCGATATGGCGCTCGCAGCTGTCCGGGCCAAAGCTCGGCTCGATCGCGTCGGGTGGCGCCAGCAGCAGACCGTTCGTGCCCTTACCATGGCGGTCGGGCATGACCGTGACCTGCGCGTCGCGCGCGCGCGCGACGCCTCGCTCACTGCCGTCTGCCGGGGTCGGCACGTCCGTGGATGCCGCGTCGAGCGCTGTTTTGCCAGGCACGCTCGCGCTGCCGTCGAGGCTCGGCTGCGGCTCGAGCAGCTCCTGCAGCTCAGCGGGGTCGAGCGCGGGGCAGTCGCCCGGCACGCACAGCACGCGCTCGAACCCCTCCGCACGTGCGCGCTCGACGCCGAGCGCGACCGCCGCGCTCTGGCCGGCCTCGGCGGTGTCCGCCACGACGACCGCGCCGAGATACTGCGCGGCGGCGGCCACGCGCGCCTCGTTGGTCACCACGATCGTGCGCTCGATCGCCGCGCAGCGGTGCAGCGCGCTGAGCACGTCGCCGACCATCGCGCGTGCGAGGTCTGCGCGCAGCGGGTCGGCGACGCTCGCGCCGAGCCGCTGCTTGGCCTCGGTGAAGCGCTTGACGGGCAGGATCGCGGCGGTGCGCATCGCTGCGACAGAGCCTACCCAGCTCAGAATTCGAGCAACATCAGCCCGACGCTAACGCCGGGGCCGATCGTCACCATCAGGCCCAGCTCGCCCGCGCTCGGCGTGTGCCGGGAGAGCAGGCTGTCGAGCACGTACATGATCGAGGGTGTGCCCACGTTGCCGTGCTCGGCGAGCGTCTCCCAGCTGATCTCGACCTGCTCGCGGCTCAGCGCGAGGGCGTCCTGGGTGCATTCGACGATGCGCCTGCCGCCGGGGTGCACGAGCCAGTGGTCGATCTGCGCTCGCTCTACGTCGCTACGCCGCAGGAACGCGGCGACCAGCTCCCCCAGTCCGGCCGCGGCGAGGTCTGGCAGCTCGCGCTCGAGATGCAGGTGGCTGTCGGCCGAGCTGAACGCGAGGCTCACCGCGCCGAGGCTGTCGGCGATCTGGTGGACTTGGGAGGCGACGATCGTCGGCCCTGGCTGGCCGAGTGAGCCGCCGGGTTGCCTGCCGGTCGCGCCATCCGCGAGTGCCCCGCCGACCAGCGCCGCCGCACAGCCGTCGCCGAAGATCGCCGAGCCGACCGTCTTGGCGCGGGGGTCGGCGGCGGTGGCGCGCATCAGCACGCTGCTCATGCTCTCGGCCGCCACCACCAGGCTGTACTTGTCCGGGTGGTCGCGCTGCGTCTGGGCGGCCAGCCGCAGCAGCGGCACCGCGCTCGCGCAGCCCACGCCGGTGACGTGGTACTTGTCGGTTGCGGGGTTCATCCCGTAGTGCTCGATCAGCCGGTGGGCGAGCGTCGGGCAGCCCAGCGAGTAGAGGCTCGAGCTGACGACGGTGCCGATCTCGCTCGGGTCCACACCGAGCGCATCGACCGCTGCGATCGAGTGCCCCAACAGTTCCGCCTCCACGCGCTCGGCACGGCCTTGCAGCGTGTCGGCGAGGAAGTCGTCGCTCAGCGTCAGGTGGCGCCGCTGCACACCGCAGCGCGCGAAGATGCCCTGCGCGAACTCGTCTTCGGCGAGCCCCAACCGCGCCAGTACTTCGGCCTGCGAGAGCGTGGTCGGGGAGTCGGCGACCGCCAGACCCGCGATGCGCGGCCCCGTGCGGCGTGGACGACGTTTCCGACTCGCCTCCAACGTTGCTGAGTTGGTCGGTTGGGTTAGGGTTGTGTTATGGCTCGTCAGCAGAACCCTCACAATACCGAGCTAACCGGCGAGCGCGCACCACGATGCGCTCCTTCCCTTCTTCTTCATGTCGGCCGCGAGTCCTGGGCGAGGGCGGCGTTGCGTCTGCGGCCGGGCCGGCTGGCGGCCGTCCGGCGGCCCGCGCGACTTCTTCGGCGGGCATGCGGCCTGCAGACGCAGACGGCTCGCGACTCGTGCCGCGTGCCGGCGCGGACGGCTCGCGACTCGTGCCGGGTGCCGGCGCGGACGGCCCGCGACTCGTGCCGGGTGCCGGCGCGGACGGCCCGCGATTCATGCCGCGTGCCGGCGCGGACGACCCGCGACCGCGCGCGTCTGGCGCTGCGCATAGACTTGGCACCACGATGAGCGACGGCATCCAGGTAATCGGAGCGGGGCTGCCCCGTACGGGCACGCTCACGCAGAAACTGGCCCTCGAACAGCTCGGCTTCGGCCCGGCCTACCACTGGGTCAACCTGCTGGCCGACCTCGACCAGATCGATGTCTGGAACCGCGCGCTCGACGGCGAGGGCCCGTGGGAGGAGGTCTTCACGGGCTTCCACAGCACGGTGGACTGGCCCGGGGGCTACTTCTACAAGGAGCTGGCCGACGCCTACCCCGACGCCAAGGTGCTGCTCAGCGTGCGCGACCCGGTGAAGTGGGAGCGCAGCTTTCGTGAGACGATCGTCGCGCTGCGCCACGGCGAGTCGCTGATGCGCCTGCTAGCCAGCGCGCGCGGCGAGATCGACCCGCAGTGGCGGCGCTATCTCGAGCTCGTCGACCGCATGTTCTACGGACCGCAGGGCAGCTTCCGTGACGGCTGGGCCGAGCCCGAGCAGCTGATCGTCCAGATGCAGCGCCACCACGAGCAGGTCCAAGCGACGATCGCACCCGAGCGGCTGCTCGTGTGGGAGGTCGGCGAAGGCTGGGGGCCGCTGTGCGAATTCCTCGGCGTGCCGGTTCCCGACAAGCCGCTGCCGCACGAGAACGACCGCGAGACGTTCCTCGGCCGCGTCACGCACGGCGCGATCGCCGCGCTGGCCGCGTGGAGTGAGCAGCAGCAGGCCACGGCGGCCGGCGGCTGAGGGCGCTCCGCGCGCCGTCACCCACCGCGCCGTCACCCACCGCGCTGTACGCCTGGAGCCAGCAGCGGCAGGCCGCGGCGGTCGATGCGCGTTCAGAGTGCCAGCGAGTCCGCGAAGGCCGGCGCGTCCGTCGGTCGTCGCGGGGCGCCCGGCGCGTGTGTCGGTTCGTCGCGGGGCGCCCAACGCGTGTGTCAGGCGCGGTTGGGCTGTTGGGCAGCCGGCTCGAGCAATGCGACTGCGACCTCGGTGCGCGTGAAGTCCTCGCCCTTGATGAAAATGCCGCATTTTGGTGTGTCACGAATGTTGAGGAGGAAGATATGTAGGAGCTTCTGTTCATAGGCGGTGCTGTGCAGGAGATGGAGGCTTGCTGGCCCTCCGGCGTCGGCCCTGCGGGGGCGGGCGTCAAACCACCCTGGTGCTGCGTTGGCTGAAGACCGTCGTGGTGAGCGTCCGGGGAGAAGGCGCGGCTTTGATCGCGTCAGGTGGGGATCGGGAAGGCGTTCCAGAAGCGCTCGGCTGGGAAGGCTTGGTTGAGCGTGCGTTGTTGAGGCGTCGAAACGGTATTTACAGTAGCTACCACGAGCGAGAGTCCGAGTGACGACAGCACTCCGCCGATGGCGATCGTGTTGCGTACTCCGTGGCCCGTTCTTTGCGCGAGTACGGGCTGTTTGCAGCGTGGACAGTACATGTCGCCCTTGACGCGGACTCCCATCGCACGAACCTCCTGATGTCGCTGAATGTCTTACAGACGATACGCGACGACGCGATCAATGGGCCAGAAGGGGTTTGTCAAACGGCGGCGTAGTTTGTAACAAATCCTACAAACAAAGTGGGCCTCGCGCCGGGCAAACGACGCGAGGCTCCGGACACAAGGAGCGGTGACTCCCCATGCCCGATGAGCAGACTACCCATGAGCGCAGGCACGAGCTACGGAAGGCGCAGCGCGCGATCGTCATGCAGTTGCTCCGCGACGACCACGAGCTGCGCTGGACCCGAGCCGAGCTGAGAAGGGAAGTCCCTGACTTCACGCGCTATCGGTTCGATCAGGCTTTCGACTTCCTGGAGGGCAACCAGGTGATCGAGCGCGACACCGACCGCACGGTACGGGCCTCCCTGTGCGCGCGAGCGCTGGACGAGCTTGAGTTGGTGGGGATCTGATGGCCGCTCCTGATCCGTACCTGGAACCCCTGCGCTTCTACAGGTGGGCGAAGCAGCGGCAGCAGTGCGGTCGCTCGGTCATGCCACATCCGCTGGACGGCCGCGTGCCCGAAGCGCGGCACGTCGAGATGCTGCGCCTGCGACTGGTCGAGGGGCTGACGCTGCGCGAGGTCGGCGAGCGAGTCGGCGGCATCACCACGACCACCGTGCAGAACCTCCTATCGCACTACTTCGACGTTCGCGGCATCCGCGAGGCGCAGGCGCGGGAGAACAAGGCGGAGGCTCATGTCCCGGCCGGCTTCATCGCGCTCTTGCAGGACGTGGTCTTGCAGGAACGGGAGCGTGGCCGTGCGGCCATCACCAACGCCCTGCGCAAACGCCACGCCGCGGAATGGAAGCGTCTCGGCGAAAGCAAGGGAGCAGAGCGCCGAGCCGCGCACGTCAACATCAAGCGGATCGGCTCGTTCCTATTGAGCGTCGGAGTCGAGCCGTGACTGATGCCTACGCGGTCGAGCGGGCGCGGGTGCTGGAAGTCTTCGCGGCGAGGATGCGCGCGGCGCGCGAGCGGTGCGGGCTCTCGCAGGAATCGCTCGCAGGAGTCGCCAACGTCCACCGGACGCAGATCAGCGCATTGGAGCTAGGGCGGCGCGAACCGCACCTGACGATGCTGCTGGTCCTCAACGACGCCCTGGGAGCGAACCTGCTCGACGGCCTCCCGGTGCCTCAAGAGCGCAGGCCGGCGACCCACCGGAAGGGACGGCGCGCGTGACCGATGCGGAAGCCTTCGGCCTGCGCCTGCGCGACCTGCGGGCCGAGCACGGCGTCTCCCAGTACGTCCTCGCGCATCGAACCGGCATCCACCCGACGGCGATCGGACGATTCGAGCGCGGCGATCGCGAGCCTCGGCTGTCGAGCATCCTGCGGTTGGCGCGCGGTCTCGGGGTCGAGGCCGGCAAGCTCGTGAACGGGCTGGAGCCGTGACTGGCTTCGGATCGTGAACCGCTGCTGAAAAGCATCCCTCGTCTCGCTGACCCCCGATGAGTTCGAGCAGCACTTGGACACCTGTCTACAGACGGCGAGGGCTGAGTGGCTGCATTACCGCCCTACGGCGGGATGACCATCCCATAGTGCCGGGGTCCGCGTGAGTGTGGACGGGCAGCGAAACCCGCCAAGCGATGGGTTATCAGGATTCCGTCCTGTCCGTCTGATCTGATGCTGCTGGGTTGATAGCCCATATCCACGTAGAAAGGAGAAGCCGGTGGCTAGTTCCACGAACATAGAAGCATCGAAGCTCTTGGAGACCCTGAAGTCCGCAGATGGACCCGTTGCGTGGCCGGTCGGCAAGATCGTCAACGCGCTTATAGAGAAGGCGAAGGCGGAGGAGCCGGACAACCCGGTCCTCGCGGCGATTGATCCATTGAGTCCCGGCTCCGGCAACAGCCACATCAGCGGGATGAAGGCGAGCGACGTGCGCGTTATCGTCGGTCAGATCGTTGCCTCGACCAACGGTGCCCCCTCGATTGCGTAGCATGTAGAGGATGATGAGTACGCCTCCTACATCAGTCGTCGTGTCTGGAGCGGTCGCGCTTCTGGCGATTCTGCTCTTTGCCATGTTGCTGGCGCAGTGGCTGAAAGCTCAGGGGATGGCGGCGGTGGTTGCTACGACCACCACCAAAGTCCCCTGCGGCTTCTTTGCTTAGCTTCGCCGTCGTCAGTCTGTCGCCGCCGCTTTGGGTGGCTCGCTCACGTTCTTGGGCGGCGATGCGGCCTTTTCGTGTGCAGCGTCGAGGCCGTCCATCAGCCCGGTGTCTAGGCCGTCGAACAGGTGGCCGCAACGGTTCGTCGCGGTGATGCTCGCGTGCCCCAACCGCCGGCTTTTGGCGAAACACATCTATATGGCGGTGACGTGACCGCCAGCAAACAAACGGGTGAGTGTGATAGCGATATGGACAGCGGCGTCCGCTTGCTCCTGGGAAACGTTGAGCGGGACGTTTGCGTCGTGGGTACCGTGTCGGTCAAACTGCGACTGCCAGATCATCGCAGCCATATCCGTTACCTGC
Organism: uncultured Solirubrobacterales bacterium; assembly: GCA_963804675.1. Lineage (GTDB taxonomy): Bacteria > Actinomycetota > Thermoleophilia > Solirubrobacterales > Solirubrobacteraceae > Palsa-744. Next base: position 112,049 of record CAWDRI010000001.1, read on the forward strand.
TCCGTTGTCGCCTCCGCCAGATCAACGGTCCACTTTTCCGGCTTGTCGCGTAGGGCTTTGATGATCTTCCCGAGGGTGGCGAGGGAATCATTCGGCGTCACAACTGGAGCGGCAACTACCTCAACGGCTCGAATCGCCTCGCGGTACGCCCCGGATGGGTCTGGCGCACGGCCCATCAGCTTGCTCCACGCAGTGACAAGATGGGCGTGAGCTCTTGAGCTTACGGGCCGCATGTCCTCTATCGCATCGGCAACCGGCCCGATCGCACGTCGAACCAACTCGTAGTGACGTGGAGGTGTTGCGTCGCGGACTTCCCATGCCGATCCCGCTTGGATAAGAATCGCGTCGAGTTCTACGGCAGTAGCGCCCAGGGTGACTTTGGACAGTATGAAGTCAAGGAAGTTCAAACCGAACTCACCGTTACTTCTCGCTTTCGCCAGTATCGATTCGCGAGCACTAAACGCACCCTGACCCCAGCTAAAGGTCGCACGGAGTACAGCTTCAGCTTCAAGCAAGAGTTGTTCGTTGGGCCGGCTAGAATGTCCCGTGCGTTCGTAGATGCAGTCGTCGATCCAGCGCGCAACGGACTGGAACATCCATGCTGGAACGCCCTCGTGCGGACCGTCGTACTCGGGGTCTGGACTATCGCGCTTGGACAGCGGACGGAATGCCATAGCGAAGACCGTTTATCCGTGCCAGTTGGCGCGAATATGTTGCTCGAACTTCCGCGTCGGGCCGCGCGACAACCACGCAAGGAACAGCCCGGCGAGCAATTGAATTATGCCGACGATCCACGAGTGCGGATGCTCAATGAACACCAGAACTCCACCACCGACGAATGAGTTCACGGTCAGTAGACCCTTCGCCTGCCCGCATTCGATTCTGCCCGTCGCGCACCAACGCGCGACGTGCTCGCAGTTGTACCCGAGCACGTGATACGTGGTAGGTGGCGGGTTCGCTACCAGCCATTCCGCTCGTTCGACGGCGGCGGTGCGATCCAAACCGTCATGCTCCATCACGTCAACGCGACCACCTTTGGCAAAGTCCGTCACGGAGGCGTAGTGGACCGAGGCATGGGGCTTGTCCTTGATCCGGCCCCCGAACTGCACGACGACGCCTTCGCCAACATAGAGGGCATGGTGATGGTAGAAGCCGCGATCGACGCGCAGCTCGTCGCCCGGTAGGTAGGTTGTCGTGTCGTCCGGCATAGGTTGCCGATATTATCTCGGGGACAGGGCGGAACCTTCCAGATAGCTCAAATACCTGCGGTTCCGCCTCCGTCAACGGTGTATCGCCTCTCGCTGATCGTCTTCTCGGCCCACCGCCGCACGGCGGCGACGGTAGCCAGCGCGACGGCGCGATCGAGTGGGTTGGGCGTGAAGGGATCGGCGTAGCGAAACTCGACAGCCCAGGGAGTCAGTGCGACAGCATCCTTCAAGTCATCGGTGAGGTCGAGTCCGTCGTCCTCGATCAAGCCGCAGAGGTAGTCGATGTCATGGCTGCGCTCGAACGAAGCCCCGCGGGCTGTGAGTACCGCCTTCAGGGACTTCTCGATCGCCTGTTGGGCGAGGAAGCCCGCGACGTGATCGGGGACGTCATCGCGGTCGGCGAGCGCGCGCAGCCCCGCTTCGTCGCCGGCAGCCTTGGCGAGCAGCGCGTGAGCTACATCGAGTGCGTCACGCTTCGACAAGCACTCGGCCCTCGGTGAGCGCGGCATGTAGCGCCGTGCCGGGCGCGTCGCCCCATTCCTCGACCTGGGCGTCGCTGTAGACAAGCACGTCGATCGGTCTACGGAGGTCGTGGAGGGCGCTGCGTAGGCGGACCATCTCAGCGTGCCGGTCGGGGACGTGAGCCTCGATGACTAGGAAGTCGAGGTCGCTACCTGGACGCGCCTCATCGCGCGCGTGCGAGCCGAACAAGATGACCCGCACGGGCGAGCCCGCCGTCTCGGCGAGCCTGCGGGCTGCGCGCTCGATGTCCTGGTCCGCGTCCACGCCGACGGACGCTAGCGGAAGGAGCCGACGATCGCGGATAGCCAAGCTCTGAAGCAAGCGACACGCCGGGGAAGGGCTCAGACAGGGTCGCGTCCTCCTGGCGTCCTCCATCCAGCGGATTCAGGCGGGTTTCAGCGGTCTAGCGCGGGCACCACCGGACACCGACTTTTCCCTGTCGTACGTACGGTTTCCGCGCATTTGCAGGCACTTCCCCAGACCCCGCCGGTCGAATCGACAAGGCGGAAGTCCCTGGTTCGAGTCCAGGATCGCCCATTGTTCCGTGCATTGTGCGAACCGCTGGCGGGACGCGGTAGGTGGGGATGATCGTGTGCTGGTCGTGGACGCGGATGTCCTTGATGAGGAGGCGCAGCAGCTCCTTGGCTTGCTCGGGGTTGGCGGTGGCGATGAGCTGGTCGAGCTGGTCGGCGATCGCGGTCAGGCTTGCGGTGTCGGGCTGTGTGTCGGCGTGTGCGGCGAGCGTTTGGACGAGGTCGGCTTCTTGGTCGCGCAGGGCCTATAGGCGTGCGTGGTGGCGGGCGATGCGCTGCTGGCATACGTCGGGGTCGAGCTTCGCGTCCTCGAACGCTTGCAGATAGCGGTCGATCTTGCGTTCGAGGTTTTGGATGTCGGCGCGCACGCCGGCGAGTTGCTGTTCGTGCTGGGGGCGGTCCGTGCTGGCCTGCTCGGCGGCTCGGGCGAGCGCGTCGTTGATGAGTTGCCCGTCGCGGTAGATGGTGGCGAGCTGGGCGAGCACGGCGTGCTCCAGGCGGTCCTTCGATAGCCGTTGTCCTTGGCAGCGAGCGCGGCCGTACTTGTAGCGGGTGGAGCAGGCGTAGTAGGTGTAGCGGGCGTTGCGGCCGTGGGCGGAGGTGCCGACGTAGGCGCGTCCGCAGTGCTGGCAGCGCACGAGCCCGGAGAGCAGGAAAGGCGTGGGGTTGCCGCGCCTGAGCGTGGCGTCCTTGAAGCGTCGGGCGAGGATCTGCTGGGCCTGCTCGAAGGTGGCTCTGTCGATCAATGGCTCGTGTTGGCCTTCGTAGAGCTTGCCGTTCCAGCGAATCAGGCCGAGGTAGGCGGGGTTTGCGAGGATCACCTGCAGCGCGTTTGGTGACCAGCCGTGCTGTCGCGGTGGTGGGGCGCCCTCGGCCTCCAGGGCGCGCGCGATCGAGGTGGTGCCCTGCCTTTCCTGCGTGTATAGCGCGAAGATGTGTCTGAGCACCGGCGCGCGGACAGGGCACGGCAGGAGCGCTTTGCTGTCGGGGTCGCGCGTGTACCCGTAGGGGATGCGTCTGCCCATCCAGCGGCCCTCGCGCACGCGCCGCTCGAGCCCTGCGGTGACGCGGTCCACGATCGTGGCGTGCTCGAACTCGGCGAACACACCGAGCATCTGCAGCATCATCCGCCCCGCGGGTGACCCGGTGTCGAACGGCTCGGTCGCGGACTTCAAGACGACCCCGAGCTGGTCGAGCTCTTCGCAGAAGGCGGCGAGCTGGCGCACCTTGCGGCTCAGGCGATCGACGCGGTAGACGAGCAGCAGATCGACCCGTTTTTGTCGGGCGAGGTCGAGCGCGGCCTTTAGGCCGGGGCGCTCCAGGGTCGTGCCGGTCGCCTGGTCCTCGAACGCGGCGGCGATGTGCCAGTCCTCCATCGCCTGGCAGTAGCGCTCCAGGCGCTCGCGCTGAGTGCCGAGCGAGGTCGGCTGGTGATCTTCATCTGTCGAGATGCGGGTGTACAGGCAGACGCGCGTCATGACCACTGCTCCTCTTGTTCGTCGCCGAACGGCCGTTCACGGTCGAGGAGATCAGATCCGCCGGCGGATCGCAAGTCCAGAGCGGAAGGCCGGTAGGCGCAGCCGTAGAGCAGCCCGGACATGTGGCGCTCGTCCCAGCCGTCGAGGTCGTGTGCGCCGCAGAAATGGCAGCGTGTCGGCTCTTGGCGTGGCCGCCACTCGGCGTAGCGGTGGGGATCGGAGACGGGCTCGGCCGGGTAGGCGATCTCACCGCAGTACGGGCAGACACGCAGTTGCTCGCCGTCGATGAGCGCGAGCACCGCGGCGCGCCCCTGGGCGAGCCGCACGTGCAGAGGTATGTCGTGCTTGCGTCGCTTGGCCTCCTGCTCGCGCCAGGCGAGGTAGCCGATGCGCAGCCGCTCCTGCTCAGTACGCGCCTGCTGGTCACGAGCGGCGTCCTGCTCCAAGCGCTCGCAGGCGAACACGTCGATCAGTCCGCCGGAGGCAAGCTGGTCGTGGTGGTGATGCAGCTTCGGCCCGGAGCCGTAGCGGCCCGCGAGCTCGCTGATGCGCCTGTCCTGGCGTGCGCGGTAGATCTCGGCGAGCCGTCGCACCGCTTCACGGTCAGCCGGGGTCGGCGGCACCGGCTCAGGCGCGAACTGGGTCTCCAGCGGGTCGGGGTCGAGCTGGCGGGCAAGCGCCGCGAACGCGGCCCGCTCGATCTCGTCCATCGGCTCGGTGGATGCGAGCAGCAGCTCAAGCGCGAGCGCTCGTGGCGTCCCGAATTGCTCGACGTGCTCGCAACGCGAATACGGATGATGCTCTTGAAGGAGAGCGCGCCGGGCGTGCGGATCGCGGCGCAGCTGCTGCCGTTCTGCCTCGATCGCCTCACGCTCGGCCTGCTCCTGTGCTCGCGCGGTGTCGTATGGCGCACGAGCGGCGTGCAGACAGTCGAGCAGCGACAGCCCGCCGCCCGATACGGTCAGATCGTCCCAACAGGGCTCGCTCAACGCGCGTTGCGGTGCGCGCGCCATCGCGGATGCACCTGCCGCGAACCACGACACGTTCTCCGCACGGCGGTCGTAGAAGCCGCCACGGACCGCCTTCTGGAGCAGGCCGGCCAGCGTCTTTATGAAGGCGACCGCACGCGCCTCCGTGGTCGTCAGGAACAGCAGGCAGGGGCAGAACGCATAGCGCTCTACCCAGGCAGCGTGCGCGGCATACGCGGCGTAGCAGCCCGCCTTGACCTTCAGACGCGCGTGGCTCATCGTGCCCAGGTCAAGCTCCACGAACGCCAGTAGCCCGCGGCCCTCATCATCGTGCAGTTCGAGCAGCGCGTCCGGCGCAAGGGTCCGCGAGCGCCCCTTGGCCTGGAACCGCTCACGCGGCTCACGCTCGAAGCAAGCAAGACGTACGTCCGGCGTCTGGGTGGCGAGCAGCGCGTAGAGCTCGGTCACACCCGCCGCGTGCGCCAAGAACAGCGGGTTGGGCTCGGCACGCTCGCCTCCGCGCGGTGCGGGCGCTCCACGCGCGAGCGTGTCCGCACGACGCGAGGGCCACAGGTGATACGGCGCGGAGCCACGCTCGCGGTAGGGGCGACTGCGACCAAGCAGACCAGCACGGTGCAGACGTTCGGTGCGGTAGCGAAGCGTGCGACTAGGCACATCAGCAAGCAGAAGCTCAAGCTGAGTCGAGGTCACGACACGCTGATCGCTCACGAGCCCGATGATCCGCCGGTCAAGATCGCTCAGCGACACCACCGCCGCCGGAGCATGAGACACGCGCCGCCGCCTCGCCGTGGCAGTCATGAAGACCCCGAAGAACGAGATTCACCAATACAGTCGGGCGCGGGCGAACCACCCGAAACCACGACAGAACGCCGGCTTTCACGCCGCTGAGCTTGCCAGTCGGACGTGCAGCGATTGGCAACACGAGAGCGCTGGCGACCGGCATCCTCATCGCGCTGATGGCTGCTGACACGCCCACTGTCAGCGAGCCGCGCGTCCTGATCGTCGCGCCCGTGAGTCGCGGCGGCGATCAACCTCGCGAGCAGCTCGACAGCCTGCTCGGCATCACCGGCCAGCAGCGGCTCAAACCGTGGGCGGCCGAGCATCGGCTCGGCGCCTCGGTCGGCCTCGCCGCGGCTATGGCGGGCCGGCGCTGCGGAAGCGTTCGCGCGACGCGCTCGCTTCGCGGGCCGCCTGGAGCGATCGTGCCGCTCGCCCGGAACGGGAGAGGTCTGGTGTTGGCGATGGTGTTGAACATCATCAGTCGATCTCTTCATGCAGTTGTGTGCCGGCGGAAGACCGCTGGGCTCCGGGACGGACCCCAGCCCACCAACGAGAGCACGATCCCCGGCGGATGTCAAGGGCTTCGGTGTCACCGGGCTACATATACGCCCACCCGACAGGCACGCAACCCTGTTTTGCCGGCGATTACCGGGGATAGCGCTCTTGTGCGGCAACTTCTCGACAGCGCAGTAATGCTACGACGAACTCGCCCACGCCCTCGATGAACAGCTCAGGCTACAACCCACGCGAGAGACACGGGTCATGTACCGACAGTTGCTTGGACAGGGCTGATAGTGGTGCGATTTGAGCGGCATCACATCAGCGGTTCGTCTAGCGGAGGGGCTGGTTGGTGGGTCGTCGGTCTTCGGTCTCGAGTTCGTCTGCGTGTTGGGCCAACTCGGCGAGCGACCATCCGAGGGCGCGGGCGATGCTGTCGGCGACGTGCCAGGTGGGGTTGCCGGTGCCTGCTTCGATCTCGCGGAGTCGGCGGTCGGTGATTCCGGCGGCGTCGGCGAGTGCTTCTTGGCTCAGGCCGTTATCGCGTCGGCGTAGGCCGATCGCGCGGCCGAGGGCGGCTTGGGGAGTGGGGCTGGCTGGCACCCCCCAAGCCTCGATGGCTGCCTCGCCAATAACCAGGAACTAAAGTTCCGCTAATCTTTCGCGCCGTGCGGACCAACGTATTCAGCGGCACCTGGCCAGCGGCCCATTCGCTCACAGCCAGGTCACGTTTTCCTAACAGCCTGAACGGGCTGCTTTCGGTTAGAGTTCCGCGCTTGACGGCAGGGACGACCAAGGGGGTCCCGAAAACCGGCCGGAGCGAGCCGCTACGTGCGCGTGGGGGAGTCTGCGGGTCCACACGATGACCGGAGGATGTCGATGAGCTGCGGAGGGCGCCCACGCAGAGCCCCAATCATGAGGCGCGTGGTTTTGTGGGTGGCGCTTGTGTTGGTGCTTTGCGGGCCGGTGGTGTCTGTTCTGGCGTCGCCCGGGGTCGGTCGCGCGAGCAAGGCTGTTGGTCGTAGTGGCAGTGTTGCTGTGGTGGCGCGTCGGCAGCGGCTCGCCGAGCTGGACGTGTCGGCCGCGGCGGTGAAGCTGTTGGCGGGGAATGTGCTGGCGGGCTCTGCGACCGTCGGCAACGTAGGTTCTGTGCGGGCGAGGTCGTCTACGGCGGATGTGGCGTGGAAGTCGAGCGATAGTGGCGGCTTGGTCCAGCTGGGGAAGTTCACGGTGCCTGCGTTGAAGCCTGGTCAGCGCCACAAGGCGCGTTTTCAGTTCGATCTTCCCAAGGGTGCGTCGGGCAAGTATGAGGTCAGCGTGTGCGTGGATGTCCTCGGCCAGGTTCACAGCAGGAAAAACGACTGCCGCGAGGTGGGCGTCATCACGGTTCCGGGTTCTGGCGTGAAGGCGTCGGGGCCGACAAGCTCCGAACCCTCCTCGCCTCCTACTAGCCCAACTGCACCAGGCGGCAGTCCGACGCCGCCCGCCTCAAGCCCCCCGGACACCGTGATCGACAGTGGTCCGTCGGGCTTGATTGGTGTGTCTTCGGTGACGTTCACGTTTCACGGCAGCGATACGAACGACACTTTTCAGTGCAGTCTCGACGGAGCGCCGTGGGTATCGTGCACGAGCCCACAGGAATCCACGGCGCTAGCCGAGGGAGCTCACACCTTCCAGGTGCGCGCGATCAACGCTGCCGGCGAAGTGGACCCGACGCCCGCGAGCGCGTCCTTTACGGTCGAAGCGACCCCGCCGCAGACGACGATGACGAGCGCTCCGAACGGGCGTATCCCCACCGGAGAAGTCACGATCTCATTCGCGTCCACCGAGGCCGGCAGCGCTTTCCAGTGCAGTCTCGACGGCGCCGCCTACAGCCCGTGCAGCTCGCCAGATGTGATCAAGGATCCGCCGGCGGGGCCGCACACCTTCAAGGTGCAGGCGACCAATCAGGCCGGGGTCAAGGAAACCGCGGGGCCACCGTCGGCGTCGTGGAGCTCGGTCGAATCGCAGCACGACCTCTGCGGCACGATCTCGAGCAACACCACCATCGGCCCGGACTACGCCGCCCGCTATGTCATCACCTGCTCGACAACCATAGCCAGCAATGCGACCCTCACCGCACAACCGGGCACGATCGTGAAGGGCGCTACGAACGGCGGATCCTCGCTGACGGTCGAAGGCACGCTTGACGCGGTCGGCACCGCCAGCGAACCGATCACCTTCACGTCGATCAACGACAACGGTGTGGGCGGTGCGACGGGGAGTGGGTCTCCGGTGCCGGGTGACTGGGAAGGGATCGGGTCGAGTGGTGGCGGCTCGATTGATTTGGAGCACGCGAAGGTCAGCTACGCCGACGGGGCCGTCTCCGGAACTACCTCAGGCACCGTGGTGCTCAAGGACGACGCGTTCGCTAACAGCGACAACCAGGCCGTCGGCCTCATCGTCAACGGAACGGCACCGACGATCGAGAACAACACCTCGACGGGCACGACTGACAACAGCTATCCGGCGTTCGCGGTCAGCTCAAACGACCTCGACGCTAGCGACCTCAGCGGCAACACCGCAACCGGCACCGGAGTCCCAGCCTTCGCACTCAACGGCAACATCGCCGCGACCTCGACGCTCGCCTCGCAGCCCGCGCCATGGCTCATCCAGACCAGCGCGAATATCGGCGGATATACGGCACCCGCAGGACTGACCATCAACAGCGGCGTGACGCTCACGATCGCGCCGGGCACGATCGTGAAGGGCGCTACGAACGGCGGATCCTCGCTGACGGTCGAAGGCACGCTTGACGCGGTCGGCACCGCCAGCGAACCGATCACCTTCACGTCGATCAACGACAACGGTGTGGGCGGTGCGACGGGGAGTGGGTCTCCGGTGCCGGGTGACTGGGAAGGGATCGGGTCGAGTGGTGGCGGCTCGATTGATTTGGAGCACGCGAAGGTCAGCTACGCCGACGGGGCCGTCTCCGGAACTACCTCAGGCACCGTGGTGCTCAAGGACGACGCGTTCGCTAACAGCGACAACCAGGCCGTCGGCCTCATCGTCAACGGAACGGCACCGACGATCGAGAACAACACCTCGACGGGCACGACTGACAACAGCTATCCGGCGTTCGCGGTCAGCTCAAACGACCTCGACGCTAGCGACCTCAGCGGCAACACCGCAACCGGCACCGGAGTCCCAGCCTTCGCACTCAACGGCAACATCGCCGCGACCTCGACGCTCGCCTCGCAGCCCGCGCCATGGCTCATCCAGACCAGCGCGAATATCGGCGGATATACGGCACCCGCAGGACTGACCATCAACAGCGGCGTGACGCTCACGATCGCGCCGGGCACGATCGTGAAGGGCGCTACGAACGGCGGATCCTCGCTGACGGTCGAAGGCACGCTTGACGCGGTCGGCACCGCCAGCGAACCGATCACCTTCACGTCGATCAACGACAACGGTGTGGGCGGTGCGACGGGGAGTGGGTCTCCGGTGCCGGGTGACTGGGAAGGGATCGGGTCGAGTGGTGGCGGCTCGATTGATTTGGAGCACGCGAAGGTCAGCTACGCCGACGGGGCCGTCTCCGGAACTACCTCAGGCACCGTGGTGCTCAAGGACGACGCGTTCGCTAACAGCGACAACCAGGCCGTCGGCCTCATCGTCAACGGAACGGCACCGACGATCGAGAACAACACCTCGACGGGCACGACTGACAACAGCTATCCGGCGTTCGCGGTCAGCTCAAACGACCTCGACGCTAGCGACCTCAGCGGCAACACCGCAACCGGCACCGGAGTCCCAGCCTTCGCACTCAACGGCAACATCGCCGCGACCTCGACGCTCGCCTCGCAGCCCGCGCCATGGCTCATCCAGACCAGCGCGAATATCGGCGGATATACGGCACCCGCAGGACTGACCATCAACAGCGGCGTGACGCTCACGATCGCGCCGGGCACGATCGTGAAGGGCGCTACGAACGGCGGATCCTCGCTGACGGTCGAAGGCACGCTTGACGCGGTCGGCACCGCCAGCGAACCGATCACCTTCACGTCGATCAACGACAACGGTGTGGGCGGTGCGACGGGGAGTGGGTCTCCGGTGCCGGGTGACTGGGAAGGGATCGGGTCGAGTGGTGGCGGCTCGATTGATTTGGAGCACGCGAAGGTCAGCTACGCCGACGGGGCCGTCTCCGGAACTACCTCAGGCACCGTGGTGCTCAAGGACGACGCGTTCGCTAACAGCGACAACCAGGCCGTCGGCCTCATCGTCAACGGAACGGCACCGACGATCGAGAACAACACCTCGACGGGCACGACTGACAACAGCTATCCGGCGTTCGCGGTCAGCTCAAACGACCTCGACGCTAGCGACCTCAGCGGCAACACCGCAACCGGCACCGGAGTCCCAGCCTTCGCACTCAACGGCAACATCGCCGCGACCTCGACGCTCGCCTCGCAGCCCGCGCCATGGCTCATCCAGACCAGCGCGAATATCGGCGGATATACGGCACCCGCAGGACTGACCATCAACAGCGGCGTGACGCTCACGATCGCGCCGGGCACGATCGTGAAGGGCGCTACGAACGGCGGATCCTCGCTGACGGTCGAAGGCACGCTTGACGCGGTCGGCACCGCCAGCGAACCGATCACCTTCACGTCGATCAACGACAACGGTGTGGGCGGTGCGACGGGGAGTGGGTCTCCGGTGCCGGGTGACTGGGAAGGGATTAGCGCGACGCCATCGTCGCAAGAAAACCCGACTGTCCTTCTAAAAGATGTTCACGTCCTGTATGCCACGACCGGACTTGCGGCCACGACCGACAAGCACGTCACTGTGGAATCCGACATCTTTGCGCACAACAACACGGCGTTGAATATCTCCGCAACGGTTGGCACAAACGCTGCCATCCACGAAACTTGGTTCGACGAAAACGGCATGGCACTGGATGGCAGCTCGGACTGGGAGCCGATAGAACCGTGTCAGTACATCCCGAGTATGTCTGCTACTGGCAACGAGTACGGACCGCTCAAAGGGTCCAAGCCATTCATCTCAAAATCGGAATCTGAGGAAATCCTCGCTGCCCTTGCCATCCCGGAAACCGAGGATCAACTGCCTGAAACCGAAGTGGGCGAAACGGACCGTATCACCTGGTCAGTGTTGGGATGTCAGCCGTTGGATGATGACCACCCTCATGTGGTACTGGCGACACCGTTTGCTACGGAATAGCGAGTAGTGTAGGTGCTGTGGGCGTTGACGATCGGGCGAAGATGGGTCAACTCTGCCATGACTCGTGTCTCGCGTGTGGGCTGTAGTCCGAACTGTTCATCGAGCGCGTGGGCGAGGTCGTCGTAGCGGCGGGTGATGGACTCTGGGGAAGCTTCCCAGTGCTCTCTCTACTGGTTTACGCGGCCAGGACTTCGATCGGGGCGTGTCGCGCCCGCTTGCCCTTCGGCTGCGGACGGACACGCAACTCGATGTAGACGTCGAGCGCGTCGGCGACGTCGGCGACGGTGTCCAGTTGCACGTTGCGGCCCTTGCCGTCCAGCAGCCGCGAGATCACCGAGGGCTTGACGCCGACTCGACGCGCCAGCTCCGCCTTGGAGATCTTGCTGCCCGCACGAACCTCGTCCAGGGCGATCAGCAGCTCGGCGAACGCGACCAGCTTTGCGACCTCGCGCTCGTGAGCGGCGCGGTCCTCGACGGTCGGGAAGCTCTCGGCGAGCAGTTCGGCGAAGACGGCGCTTTCCTTGGACTTGTGCATAGCTCGGTCACCTCGGCTTGGGGAGCCGGTCAGTAGCATAGAAGCTACGACGTATCAACGCTGGCATCCGGCCACCACTCTCTGTGTCGTCGGTCGCTGACGGTACACTGACACTGGAGATCACTAATGCAGCCGATTCGCACCGACTTCAAAGGCTATGAGGGCAAGTACGTCGCGATCGACGCGCGTACGGGCAAGATCGTGATCGCCGACGAGGACCCGCGCGTGGTGCTCGAAAAGGCCAAGGGCCGTGACCACGTTGCGGTGCGCGGTCGCGTCCCGTATGCCGACAAGCCGGTCCACGTCGGTCTTGGCTGAGCTGCAGCCGCTTCCCTGGCTCTACCCGTACCGGGAGGACCCCCAGTCCGTGCGGCTGGGCGATCCGGTCTTCAGACCGTTCGTGTACGTGTCGCTCGCCTGCGGTGAGCAGAGTACGACGCTGCTGGAAGGACTGATCGACACCGGCGCCGATGCGGTACTCGCGAGCGACCTGCTGGCCGAACAGCTCGGGATCGACCTGGCCGACAACGAGGGCGAGACGCCGCACGCGGTTGGCGGTCGGACCATGGTGGCCCGCTACAAGACGGTCTCGCTGCGCCTGCACCCGCGTGACGGCTCCCTGCGCGAGTACCGCGAGTGGGAGGCTCAGGTCGGGTTTGTACAGGGCTGGCACAGCTACAGCCTGGTGCTGGCCGATCTTCGATCGGTCGGCAGCGTCGGCTTCCTCGACTGCTTCACGGTCACCGCGAGCCGCTTCGCCCAGGCCGTGGCGGTGGAGGATTGTGACGCCTTCGATGAGCGCTTCGGCGCAGTCCTCAGTCCATGACGTGAGAGCGGCGCCTGGAGCGCGCCGTTCGGCGGTCTACGCTCCGACATCCAGCGCCCAGCCCTCGAACTCGGCCGCATCCGCCCGGTTCGCGCTATGCCCAATATCGCCCATCGCCAGAATCCCCTGTGGTGGAGCCGGGTGTCTGGCATCGCCAGCGCCGCCGCGAAGGGGCTCCGGCAGGGCCGCGTCCTCCTGGCGTCCTCCAAGGCTCGCGCGTCGGACGCCCGCCGCCCATCGCCGCTCGTAAGGCGTGTGCTCTTGCGGAGCGTGCGGGCGACACGACGTGGCGATTCGTTAGCCGCGTCGCCCAGGGTTACGAGTCGGGGAAGGAGTTCACGTTCGAGGGCCTGCGCTACGTCTTTAGCGTCACTGTGGAGAGCGTCAAGTCGTGGCACCGCAACATGGCGCGGACGGCGAAAAGCATCGATGAAGAGATGGGTACAGAACCCCGCTTCTTCGAGGCCCGTTGGGACGGCGCCCGGCAGCACTACTGGCTGACGGATGTCATGCGTGAGGCCCTACTGGCTGCGGACGTGGAGCGTCGAGCGAACCGCCTGTAGCGGTCGTGTCCACCAATGAGCAACGTGATTTCTGGCGGGTGTGCTGTGGATGCACACGGGGAGGACCCGCGCACATACCCCGGCCCTGGTCAACGCCTAGTCGCGCGAGGGTCTACGACTTGACTTGGCGCAGCGCGGTTGGAGCTCCCGCGCTGTTGAACGTTGCGTCGAGCGCGTCTGCCAGGGCTGCCTCGACGCTGGGGAACGGGTGGTCGTGTCGATCGAGCGTGGTTGCGATCGAGGCGTGGCCGAGCCGGGCCTGGATCAGCTTCGGATGCGCGCCGGCGGCGATGAGCAGGGAGGCATAACCATGACCTCCGCCATACATTCGGGACGGCGATGGCCGGCGCCGGTGTGCTGATACGGACCCTGCAGGAGTGGATGGGACAACGGGACATCGAGACGACACAGCGCTACGCCGATTACGCGCCGGGAATGCGGGACGCGGAGTTGGTTGCCGCCGCGTTTCGTCGTCCAGCGGAGGGCTCCAGATACAATGCTAAGCGTGTTCGCTTGAGGCTAATGGCTCGGTTTTAGCGAGCGGATCTCGACGGCGATGACATTCGGCGGCGGACGGTGCTCTTGCCGGCGAGCAGCCGGGAGACGACGGGCCGCTTGACGCCGAGACGGCGTCCGCTGGGTGGCGGCCGGGTCGGTGAGCGTGCCGGTACGCTTGCGCCCGATGCGATTGGGGTATCGAGGCGCGCTACCCACCAGGGCTCGCTGAACGAGAAGAAATGGGAGCTTCTCTCCGTCAAGGGAGCCGCTGCGGACCTCGCGCTCGGCGGGCGGCTCATGGACGAACGCAGGGAGCCCATCTCGCTGGAGCGGGGGTCCTACTCAAGGACCTCCAGGCCCAGGGCGTCGTCCGAAGGTGGCGTGTCGAGGGCCACCGGTACGCGCACGCTCTTCGCGTGTTGGGAGAGCGGGGCGTGGCGAATCGTTGCGGTCTAGACTTACCGTGGCGATGGTTGGAAGCTTGTACGTACGGCGGTCGGGTAAGCGGGTGGCTTCGTGGCTGATGTGACCGCTATCGCAGTTGCGGCGATCTCCGGTGGCGCAGCCTTGGGCGGCGCTTGGTTGCAGGCATACACGAGCACACGGGTGAATGCCGAAACACGCCGAAACGAGCGGCAGCAGACCTACGTGGCCGCAATCGATCTGCTCACAGACCATGACTGGCGAACGCAGTATGAGCCCAGCTACAGCGCCAACATCGTGCAGGAGTTCACGATTCCGTTCCTCCACACGGCCAACCGGGTTCGGCTGTATTGCAGTCCTGCGTCGATCGCGGCGATGGATGAGCTACAGGAGGCTTTTGCATCTGGGAACGCAGCGCGCACCGACCCGGAGGTAAAAGACGCGGAAGCCCGCTTCGCTCACGCCCGCGACATGTTTGTCGATGCGGCACGAGACGATGTCGGGCCACGCAGACAGGGCAGATTGGCTACCGCGACCTTTCGCCCCGGTGCCGGACCTCGAGCCTAAAGGAGCGTGAACAATGCGGCTGCGTCCCTCCGGCCAAATTTCACACACCCAGACGGCGAGGTCTTGAGCATAGTTTTCACACCACGTTGGAGACGAGTGCGAGTACGAAGCCGTCGTGTCCCTTGGCGGTGACGGTTTGGATCGCCGTCGCGCTGATCGAACCCCCACCCACCCCGGCGGCGAGCAGCTCGTAGAAGCGACGCAGGCCCTGTACGCCGCCGTCGCCGAGCCGCGGGTCATCTGCGTGGGGGTCGAGGATCGCCCCGCCCCGCACGACGTTGTCGGCGATGATCAGTGTGCCCGGGCGCGAGAGCCTCAGTGACCACTGCAGGTAGAGCGGGTTGTTGCGCTTGTCGGCGTCGATGAAGATGACGTCGAATGGCCCGGCCCCTTCGGCATGCAGCTCGGGCAGCGTCTCTCCCGCGGGTCCAACACGGATCTGCACGCGCTCGGCAAGGCCGGCGTTGGTGATGTTTGCACTGGCGAGTTCCGCGTTACGGGGGTCGAGCTCGAGCGTCACGAGCCGACCATCTTGGGGCAGCGCCCGGGCGAGCCAGATAGTGCTGTAGCCGCCGAGCGTGCCCAACTCGAGGATGCTGCGGGCGCCACGAACTGACGCCAAGAGTTCGAGCAGCTTACCCTGGGCTGGGGTGATTGAGGCGGGAGGAAGACCGGCGGCGTCGCTGGCAGCAAGCGCGGCGTCAAGCACCGGGTCCTGCGCGAGCAGGTGACTGGCGACATAGTCGTCGACCGCGGCCCATAGGTCGTCAGCAGAGCTCACACAGCCTCCATCTCGCCTCCGGAGTACATCGCGTTCTGCGCATCGTGCGGAGCGCGGAGGACCGATAGAGCATGGGCGCGATCGATGTCGCGGACACCGGCGGGCTTGCGGGCAGAGCTCATCTGGACCGCCGACGCCAGTGCTCGAGTAGCCCCATGTGGATGAGATCCCAATACCCGTCGCTGGCCTTACGCGCATCTCGCGCGATGCCCTCTTCTCTGAAGCCGGCTCGCTTGTAGCAGCGCAGCGCCGGCTCGTTAAACGAGAACGCGACGAGCTCCAGCCGGTGTAGATGGAGATCGTCGAAGGCGAACGCGACGAGCCAGTCCATCAGTCTCCCGGCGACTCCCCGCCCGCGCATCTCTGGAGCAACGGCAAAACGACCGACTTGTCCGAGTTCATGCTGGGGCAGAACCGTCAGCTCGACGTGTGCGACGACGGTCTCGGGTGTGCGGGTCACAGCCGAGATCAAGTGGCGGTGATCGCCCGAGGTGTCGGCGTACTCGACGAGTTGTCGCTCATCGAGCGGAAAACTGAAACGCAAACCGGCCCATTGCAAGAGCTCGTCGGGTGTGCTGGCCCAGCACACCAGCGCCTCGGCATCGCCTGGGCGAAACGGACGAAAGACGATCTCATCGGACATGGCTATCATCGTCGCTCGACCGGGCAATCTCCGGAGTGCTCGCCTGAGCGTGCCGAGATCATCGCATCAACGCTTGCGCGGTCGATCCCAGGCATTGGGTGTGGCGGATCGCCTCAATGCCGTCCATCGGTTCAGTTGGTTGGACGTGTAAAGACATGTGCTGTAGGGCCGCCGACGGCCGATTCCTGGGAGGAAGCGCCGTAGGCGCTCGCTGCGGCAGAATCCATCGATCGGTAGCCACGGGCCCTGGCGCGCCGGTGCCCGTCCGTGTAGCATCGGCCGATGGGTGCTGCGCAGGAGCTTCGCGCGCGAGCGCGGGCCACATGGGCCGCGGGCGACTGGGATAGCTTCTCCCGGCTGATCGAGCCGGTCGGCGGCCTCGTACTCGATCGCATCGCGCTCCAGCCGGGGACCGATCTGCTGGACGTCGGGACCGGCAGCGGCGGCACTGTGGCGATCCCGGCCGCGCTGCGCGGAGCAACGGTGGTGGGCTGCGACGTCACGCCCGAGCTGTTCGAGTACGCGCGGCGCCGCGCAGCGGCGGCAGGCGTAGAGGTGCAATGGGTCGAGGCCGACGCGCAAGACCTGCCGTTCGGGGACGCGAGCTTCGATCGCGTGACCTCGACGTTCGGTGCGATGTTCGCGCCCGACCACGCCCGCACGGCCGCCGAACTCGTTCGGGTCTGCCGGCCCGGGGGGCGGATCGCGATGACGACCTGGGTCAACGACGGCTTCGCCGGCGAGACATTCAAGCTGACAGGCTCGGTCATGCCGCCCGCGCCGCCGGGCGTGCAGCCGCCACCGCTGTGGGGCGTGCAGGAGCACGTCGAGGAGCTGTTCGCCGCCGCCGGCGTCGCGGCCACGATCGAACGCGAGACCGTCGACTTCGACTTCCCCTCCGTCGAGGCCGCCGTGCAGCGCTACGCCACGGATTTCGGGCCGTTCGTGATCGTCCGCGGAGTGCTCGAGCCGCAGGACCGCTGGGGAGAGTTCCTGCGAGCGTTCGCTGAGCTGATCCGCCGGTTCAACCCCGCCAATGACGGGACGGCGAAGATCCGCTCCGACTATTTCGTGATCCACGTCGCGCGCTGACACGCCGGCACGCCGCAGCTCTGCCGGCGTTGAGCGCGCTCTCGCAAGGGAAACCCAAGCAGGCGTTCGTGGACCGCCGCAGCAACCGCTGAGGATGCCGATGCCCGAGCGCTTCAGTGCACTTGGCGTGTCAGGACAGTAAGCGTCGCGGTTTGCCGCGCGCGAAAGCCAAGCTCCTCGTAGAGCCGGATCGCCCCCGTATTGGTGCTCATGACGTGCAGAAATACGCGCTCGGAGCGCAGCTGAATGCCTGCGATCAACGCCCCCATAAGCCGCGAGGCCAGCCCCCGGCCGCGATAGGCCGGCTCGGTACAGACGGCGCTGATCTCAGTCCAGCCGTCGAGCCGAAAGCGCTCGCCGGCCATCGCGACGAGCACCCCGTCGCGTCGGATGCCAAGGTAGTCGCCGAGCTCGACGGTCCTGCGCAGAAACGGCCCCGGTTCGGTCTGGGCGACGAGCTCGAGCATCTCGGGCACGTCGGCGGCGCCGAGCGCGATCGCCTCCGTACAGTCGACCCCGGTGACGCGCTCCTCGACCATCTGCACCAGATCGAACGCCTGAACCGCCCGCCAGCCGTCAGGCGGCACGGCATCACCGCAGCGGGCGGCCACGTAGCTTCCCGGTGCGACGAGGCCGGCGGCGTCCCGCCAGTCCTCTGCCGACGGCGGCGACGGGAGAGCGAGAAACGGCGCCACATCGTCCGGATAACGGCGCGCGCGCCCACGCACCTGCGCAAGCTGCGCATGCGCGCCGCACAGCGACGCATACACCGGATTGTCGAGGAGCGCTTCGTCAGTAGGCAACATGCCTGCTTGAAGTATCGCGCGCCCGGCCCGCTGCCGCCGTGCCCGAGCCGCCACGCCGCTGCCGCCGTGCCCGAGCCGCCACGCCGCTGCCGCCGTGCCCGAGCCGCCACGCCGCTGCCGCCGTGCCAGTCCCGGCGTGGTCGCTACGCTCGCAGCGTGACGCCGGAGGAACTCGCCAACCTCGCGCATCTGCGCCGCGCGCGCGATCGGATGGATCGCGAGTACGCGCGGGCGCTCGACGTCGCCGAGCTCGCCCGCACCGCGTTGATGTCGAGCGCGCACTTCTCGCGGCAGTTCCGCGCGACCTACGGGGAGACGCCCTACGCCTACCTGATGACGCGGCGGATCGAGCGGGCCAAGGCGCTGCTGCGTCGCGGCGAGCTGTCGGTCAGCGAGGTCTGCGTGGCGGTCGGGTGCTCCTCGCTGGGCTCGTTCAGCGCACGCTTCACCGAGCTGGTGGGCGAGACGCCGAGCGCCTACCGCGCCGGCGACCACGGCGCGCTGGAGAGCGTGCCGGGCTGCATCGCCAAGGAGCTCACCCGCCCGCGTCGCAGGCCGCGCGACGTGCCAGCACAGGCGCGCGTGGGCCGGGCTGGTTAGCGTTTGCGAGCGCGCACCGCGCGGGCGCGTTAGCCTGTGCGCGCATGAACATCACGCTCTCGCAGTGCTTCGTCCTGGTCCATGACCCCGAGCAGGCGTTGGCCTTCTACCGCGACATGCTCGGCCTGGAACTGCGCAACGACGTCGCCCGCGAGGATTTCCGCTGGATCACGGTCGGCTCCGCCGCTCAGCCCGGTGTGGCGATCGTCATCACCAACTACCTCAACGGCAGCCCCGCCGACAAGGACGCGCTCGCGGCCCTGCTCGCCAAGGGCGCCCTCAACGGCGTGCACTTCCACAGCGACGACCTCGCCGCGACCTTCGCGCAGCTGCGCGCCGCGGGCGCCGAGATCGTGCAGGAACCGACCGACCAGCCGTGGGGAACGCGCGACTGCGCCGTGCGCGACCCCTCCGGCAACCTCGTGCGCATCGACCAGTCGCCCGCCGCCGCGTCGTAGGGCCGACCCCTTCGATCGGCTGCTCGCCGGGTCCAGGTCGCGTCAGTGGACGCCCGGGGTGCGGCGTCGCGCGGTCGGGGGGCCAGGGGTTGACAGTTGCTCGGGGTTACGGTACGGTGGGCGTTGCGGGTGTCTGGTGATACCGGCATACATAGGGTCTAGCGGGGTCAAGACGCGGGGTTTGCGGTTGGCCTTCAGCACATGTGGCATGGCGCTCGGGTTTGGAGAGGGCTGGATCGTGGAGTTCGATGAGGGAGCTGGGGTTTAGCGTGGGTCGTTTGAGGACAGACGTTGCAAGAGGTTTTGCGCACTGTGGGGTAGTGCCTCATGGATGCGCCAGCTTGGCGCTGTCGCATCTCTCTCTCTCTCTCTCTCTCTTGTCCGCTAGAGCTTCCGGCTAGCCGCCGGCAGCCGGGGCGTTTTCGCCCGGCGGCCCTCCCCTCTCGCGGGGAGGGCTTTCCTGTGTCCGGGGCCGCCTCTCACGCCTGGGAGGTGTTTTAGGTGTCCGCCGCGCGTGCGCGGCGGCAGGGTGGGCAGCGTGCCGTCGAGCGCGGCGTGTCCGGTGCGCGGGTTGCTGGGATTCAGCGCTCAAGGCTGTTTGGCGCTTGTGTGGGGGCGCTTGACGAACTGGGCTATGAGCACACGACCGTCGCGGACATTACGGGTCGCTCGCGTGTGTCGCGGCGGACGTTCTACGAACTGTTCGCCAGCCGCGAGGAATGCGTGGTTGCGCTGTTGGAGGACATCGCGGGGCGGGTCTCGCGCGAGCTTGTGTCCGCCGAGCTCGAGGGGCTTGGTTGGCGTGAGCGGATGCGGCGGGGGCTGTGGGTGCTGCTTTGTTTTTGCGATCGTGAGCCCTGGCTCGCGCGGACGCTTGTTGTTCATGCGGCGCGGGGGAGCGGTGGGGTGTTCGACACGCGCGAAGCGATCCTCGCGCGGCTCGTCTCGCGCGTCGACGAGGGGCGTGCCAACAGTGTGCGTGGTGCAGGCGCAAGCGAGCTGACCGCCGAGGGCGTACTTGGTGCGGTGCTGGCGATCGTGCACGCGCGGCTCGTACGCGAAGAGGCCCTGTCGGGGCTCTTGAACGAGCTGGCGGCACTGGTGGTGCTGCCGTATTTGGGGCCCGATGTCGCGCGGCGTGAACGGCAGCGTCTGGCGCCCGCGCTGGTGTGTTTCAGCGACGCGCCGCAGCCCGTGCTGGCCAGCGGGGCTGGCGACCCGCTGGCGGGGCTGCCCCTGCGCGTGACCTACCGCACTGCGCGGATGCTCGAGGGTGTGGGACGCCAGCCCGGTGCGAGTAACCGTCAGGCCGGCGACTATGCGGGGATCGCTGACCCCGGGCAGATTTCCAAGCTGCTCGCGCGTTTGCAGCGGCTGGGGTTGTTGGAGAACCGTGGTGCGGGGCGCGCGAACGGCGCACCGAACTCTTGGGCGCTGACCCCCACCGGGTTGCTGGTCGCTCGCTCGCTCAGTGGGCATAGCGACGCCACCACCGGTCGTAGCGTCCGCGACGGCGCGACTGGATAGGAGCAACGGTGAGACAGCGCAATCTTGGTAACGAAAGAGGAGAGGGTGATCGCCTGATGCGAGCACGTGTGTTGACATTGGGGCTGGTCCCCTCGCTGTTGTGTGTGCTGGTCGTGGTGTTGGTGTTTGGGTGCGGGTCGGCGTTAGCTGCGGGGAGCGCGGGTGGGGGTGGGTGTTTTGACGAACAGTACCGGCAGGGTCTGTCAGCGCGGCTGCCGGATTGTCGCGCTTATGAACTTGTGACGCCGGCGGTGAAGGATGGGGCGCTGGTCGGCGCCGAAACCGATGGGGGCGATCCCGTGCCGCAGATCGCTGAAGATGGGCAGGATGTGATCGCGATCAGCATCCAGTGTTTGGGGGGTCCGAAGGGTTGTATCGCGGATCGCGAACGTGAGGGTGAGCCGTATGAATTTGTGCGTACGGGCGCGGGTTGGGTTACGCGACCGTTGGCGCTTTCGGCGGCGAGTTTCGTGACGACAACGATGTGGGAGTTTGATGCGAACGAACATACGGTACTGTTCAGTTCGCCGAGTCCGCCTGGTGGGCAGGATGATTGGTATGCGGAGGGTCCGGGCGAATCGGTGAGGGAGATCGGGGAAGTCTCGGAATCGGAAAAGGGCGCGACAGAGCTTGGCCATGTCGGCGGTACGGGGATCAGGGCGACTGGGGATCTTTCACATATCGTCTATGTAGCCGAGGAGTCTTGGACTTTCAACGGGGTTTTCGAAGCAGGTTATGGGCTGTATGAGTATGTGGCGCCAGGTGAGTCGCGGCCGATGCTGGTCGGGGTGACCGGCGGGGAGGGCAGCACGAGCCTGATCAGCGCATGCGAAACGAACTGGCCAGCGGCCCCGTCTCACGACAGTGGTTATGGGTCGTTGTCGGCGGATGGCCGTACCGTGTATTTCACCGCGCTTGGTGGTCCGGGTTGTTTCGGGACGGGTGCGAATGCGGGTAAGGAACTTCCGGCGGCAGAGTTGTTCGCTCGGGTGGATGGGGAATCTGCAGGGGCGTATACGATGTTGATCTCGGCGGCCACACCGTCCTGGACGTGCACTACGCCGGAATGCCACACGGCGAGCACCGCTGCGCCCGAAGCGCAGTTTCAGGGTGCGTCGAGTGGCGGTGGAAGGGTGTTCTTTACGAGTCCGGTGCAGTTGACGGATGATGCGGGTGGTGGTGGCGAGAACCTGTATATGTCGGAATGTGAAGGGTGTGAGGAATTGGGTGGGTCAGCGGCTGAAGCTAAGCGGCGGTTGGTGGACGTCTCCGAACACACGGGTAACACCCAGGTTGCTGGTGGTCCGCGGGTGAAGAATGTGGTGGCACTCGCGCCGGATGGTTCGCATGTGTATTTCGTCGCTGAAGGTGTCTTGACGGGAGAAGCGAACAGCGAGCACGAGTTGCCGGTGGAAGGCGCCGATAACTTGTATGTGTATGAAGCTGGCGGGGGGGTGAAGTTCATCGCGACGCTTCCTGGGTCCGACGAAGAAGAGTGGAAGAACGGCCTGACTATCGCGAATGTTACGCCGGATGGCCGGTTCCTGGTGTTTTTGAGTCATGGTGCGTTGACGGCGGACGATACGCGTGGGGAAGGCCCGTGGCAGGTGTACCGTTATGATGGGAAGACTGGGTCGCTGTTGCGTGTTTCGATCGGCGCGGAAGGCTTCAATGACGATGGTAACGTCGGTAGCGGCAACGCCAATATCGTGTTGGTGGGAGAATATAACCACCTTCTTGTTGGGTCGGTGCGGTCCGATCCGACGATGTCCAATGATGGGCGCTATGTGTTTTTTGAAAGTCCGAATGCGCTGGTGCCGGAAGCGTTGGATGATGTCCCGACCGGTGGTGCGCACGGTGAATTGGCTGCGAATATCTACGAGTGGGAGGCCGACGGTGCGGGGGCGTGTGCGCAGCCTGCGGGTTGTGTGTCGCTGCTCTCGGACGGCAAAGACGTCAGCGAAAAAACCCAGGACGACCAGGGTCCAGTGGTGCTGTTGGGTAGCGATGCGGAAGGTAGCAACGTGTTTTTTTGGACGAACGATTCGCTTGTCCCGGAAGACACCGATACCCAGCGTGATATCTACGATGCGCATGTCTGTAGCGAAACAGAACCGTGCCATGAGCCTGTGTCGCCGCCGACCGTGTCTTGTCGGGGTGAAGCGTGTCGCGGCACGCCGAGCAGCGCCCCGGTGTTGGGTGTGCCGGCAGGCACGACGCTGACCGGGGAAGGCAACCTGACGCAGCCGGCGCCGGCAGTGGTTGCAGCGCCGAAGACGGTTTCTGTCAAGAAGGCCGGGCGGTGTGTGAGGGGCCGGGTTCGCGAGCATGATCGGTGTGTCAAGCGCGGTAGGGGTAAGCGACGTAGATCAAGTAAGGACCGGAGGGCGGGCCGATGACCAGTCAACCTATGAGTGCGTGTGGGGGCGTCCGCTACGAGCGGCGTTGTGGCTGGGCTGCGGGTCTGGTGGTGGTATTCGCGGTGGTGTTTGTGTTGGGGGTTGCGGTGTCTTCGGCGTCGGCTGTGGTGGCGGGTGGTGGGTTGTCTGTGCATTTGTTTGAGCCGTGGCACGAGTTCTCCGAAGCACGCAACGGTGAATGCAACGGCGCCGAAGAACCGTGTTTTGATTTCCAGGTGACAGCGACAGACGCGGGTAGCGTGCCTTCGGAAGGCCCGGTCGTAATGAAGGATGTGTTGCCGCGCGGGTTGTCGGTCGCGAGCACGACTTTCTGGCGGCTGCCGGCGATACCGGCGGTACCGCCGGAAGGTGAATGGACCGGGTTTGACCTCAAAAAAGTGCACTCCGAAGAAGGCGAATGCGTCGAGGAAGGAGCGGTGTCCTCTGGCGTGACGGTCGTGTGTACCTATCTGGCGACGCTTGCGCCCGATGAAGCGCTGCAGGCGGACATCGAAGTGTCGGTCGGTGCGGAAGCGGTGGCGGGTGGCCGGGATCTGGCGAGCGTGTCGGGCCCCGATTCGCCGCCAGCAGCTACGAGCGAGCCGGTGGAACTGGGTACGCTGGCGCCCGTGTTCGGCGTCGCCGGATTCGAAACCAGCGATACCGGGGTGGATGGGCAGCCCGATGTGCAGGCGGGCGGCCACCCGTACGAGCTGTCAACGCGGATCGATTTGAATAGCGTGGTGCGGCTCGCTCCGGAAAGCAACGGCGGCGAGACGCTGCAAACATCGGTACAGGATCTCCGCGATGCGGTCGTCGAACTGCCCGTGGGTTTGGTGGGTAGTGCGCAGGCGACACCGAAGTGTACGTTCGCAGAGTTGGGGTCAGAGAAGGGGTGTCCTGCCGATACGCGTGTCGGGCAGATCCAGACCGAGCCAGACCGCGCCCCGACTGTGGGGGTCGAGTACCCGGTGTATAACCTGGTGCCCGAAGAGGGGTTGGCGGCACAGTTCGGTTTCCAGGATTCGATCAAGGGCACGCATGTGTTCGACGCGACGCTGGTACCCGCACACGTGCCTGGGGGTTATGTCGTGCGTGCTACCACCCGCGAAATCCCCCAGATCGGGTTGACGGACGCGATCGTGACGCTCTATGGCGATCCCGCAGCTCGTGCGGAACAGGGCGCCACACCCGTCGCGATGTTCACAAACCCCTCAGACTGCACAGGCGAACCGGCCAAGACGCTGCTGCACATCGACTCTTGGCAGAACCCGGGGGGGTTCCCCGAGAACGGCACACCCGCCGGCGAACCCGAAATCGACGGTCCGAACTGGGCGGGCGCCAGCAGCGAATCGCCGCCCGTCACCGGCTGCGAACTCTTGCACTTCCAGCCCTCCGCGTTCACCTTCGCGCCCGAAGAAGCCCATGCGCAGGCCGATGAACCGTCCGGTTATGAATCGGTGCTGCGGGTCCCGCAGGATGAGGCGCCTGGCGTGTTGGCGACGCCGCCGCTGAAGACGGCGGTCGTGACGTTGCCTGCGGGTGTCGCGGTCAGCCCGTCGGCGGCTGAGGGTCTGGTGGGCTGTCAGGAAACCGGTCCTGAAGGGATCGACTTCGCGAGCCCCGCTGCGGGGGACTGTCCTGACGCCTCGGAAGTGGGGACGGTCAAGGTGGTGACGCCGTTGATCGAAGAAGAACTGGAAGGCAGTGTGTTCGTCGCGCAACCGTCGTGTGGCGGTAGCGGCCAGGGGTTGTGCAGCGAAGCGCTCGCCGAAGAAGGGGGGCTGTTCGCGATCTATCTCGAAGTTGGGAGCAGGAAGACCGGTATCCACTTGAAGCTGCG
This sequence comes from uncultured Solirubrobacterales bacterium, assembly GCA_963804675.1. Lineage (GTDB taxonomy): Bacteria > Actinomycetota > Thermoleophilia > Solirubrobacterales > Solirubrobacteraceae > Palsa-744. The sequence goes on from CAWDRI010000001.1 coordinate 136,838, forward strand.
GGGCAGGGTCGAAGTCGGCGGGACCGGCGTCTACAGCCGCGAACATGGGCTGGCGGCGGGGCAGATCCGGACGAGCTTTGTGGAAACGCCGCAGGCGCCGTTCAGCGAACTGAAGCTGAGCTTCGATCCAGGGCCCCGCGCGCCGCTCGCGAACCCGCAATCCTGCGGGACGTATACGACCCAGGCGAGCTTTGAACCGTGGTCTGCACCACAGTCAGGCCCGGACGCGGTCGTGGACCCGTCGTTTGCGATCGCGGGCGGCTGTGGCGGCGGGTTCGCACCGTCCTTCAGCGCCGGCCCGATCGACAACCACGCCGGCTCCTACAGCGCGTTTACGACGACGTTCGGCCGTCACGACGGCGAACAGGACCTCTCCGGTGTCGAACTGAAGATGCCGGAGGGGTTGATCGGCAAGATCGCGGGTATCGCGCAGTGCGGCGAAACCGAAATCAAAGCCGCCCAGGCGGACACCGGTGGCTGCCCTGCCGCGTCGAAGATCGGGACGGCCACCGCTGCTGCGGGGTCGGGCAGCGACCCCTACTGGCAGTCCGGCAGCGTCTACCTGACCGGCCCCTACAACAACGGCCCGTTCGGTCTCGTCGTCGTCGTGCCCGCAGTCGCCGGCCCGTTCAATCTCGGCAACATCGTCGTGCGGGCGTCGATCAGGATCAACCCCTCCACAGCCCAGGTCTCCGTGCTGAGCGATCCGCTGCCGCAGAGCGTGGATGGTGTCCCGTTGCGGGTGCAGACGGTCAACGTTACGGTCGGCCAGGAAGGCAACTTCACGTTCAACCCCACAGGCTGCCACCCGTCGAGCATCGCAGCGACGATCACAAGCGCCCAGGGCGCGACCAGCGACGTCTCAAGCCCCTTCCAGGCCGCGGACTGCGCCGCGCTGAAATTCGCGCCCGAGTTCTCGGCGAGCACGCAGGCTAACGGCTCACCGCGGGGCAACGGCGCGTCATTGGACGTCAAGGTCGCCTATCCGACGCCCGGGACGTCCTATTCGAACATCGCGAAAGTCGATACGCAGCTGCCGTTGGCTTTGTCGTCGCGGTTGCCGACGCTGCACAAAGCGTGCACCGAAGCGCAGTTCGATGCGAACCCGGCGGGCTGCCCGGCCGCAGCGACCGTGGGCAGCGCGACCGTCAAGACGCCGGCGCTCAGTAACCCCTTGACGGGTCCTGCGATCCTTGTCAGCCACGGCAACGAGGCGTTCCCGGACCTCGTGCTGGTGTTGCAGGGCGAAGGCGTGACGATCGACCTGACGGGCAACACCGACATCAAAGGCGGCATCACGTACTCCAAATTCGAAGCGGTGCCCGATGCGCCGGTGTCGAGCTTCGAACTGAACCTCCCCGAGAAGGAAAACTCGATCCTCGCCGCCGTCAAGAACCTCTGCGCACCCACCAAGACCGTCACAGTCAAGAGGAAGGTCACGGTCAGGCGACATGGCAGGCGGATGAAGATCACGAAGAGCGTCAAGAAGACCGAACCCGAAGCGCTCGTCATGCCGACCACGCTCACCGCACAGAACGGTGCTGTGGTTCAGCAGAGCATCAAGGTCGCGGTGACCGGCTGTGTGCGAAGCCGGCCGGCGCCCAAGCGCGCGAAAAGCGCGAACACCAAACACCATGGGCGTGGGGCGAAAGGAAGGAGGAAGTAGCGGCGGTGCGCCCGTGTTCAGTGTGCGAATGTGGTGAAATAGGTATTGCATTGACCTGCCTTTCGTGGTATTAATTGTTTTGAGACAGGCGCCGGTTCATCACTCGGTTTGAGGGTGACGGCAGCGGCGCCGAATGAGACAACCAGGAAAGGCAGGGAAGTAATGGGATTCATTTCACGGGGCGCCCTCGCGGCGTCCGTGGCGGCGCTCGCCTTGGGTGTCGCCGGGGTAGCAACCGCTTCGGCGGCGCTACCGGAATTCGTGCCCGACGGCGGCGGGAAATTCCCGATCACAGCGTCGGGCAGTGTCACGATGAATGAAGGAAGTCAGGAATCGGCAATCCAGCTCGAGAAACAATCAGGCGGCTGGATCGAGTGTAAGAGCGTGAAATACAGCGATGAAATCACGGGCGCGAAAGCCATCTCGTTGACGACCGATCTGGAAAGGTGCCATAAATACGAAAGCCTCTATAGTGGGCACGAATGTACCAGTACAGGTGCAGCCACGGGTGTCATCGCGCTGTCCGGTAAAGGCAGTCTCGTCTACCTCGAAAAAGCAACGAAAAAGGTGGGCGTGCTGCTCACGATGAGCGAATTCGATATCACCTGCAAAGAAAGCGAACCCGAAAAAGCCCGCGTCGAAGGCAGTCTGCTCGCCCAGATCGCACCGGTCAACACCGAAATCACCAAATACGAACTGCTCTACCATGAGAAGACAAAGCCGGGTTTCGAGGAATTCACCTCGTACGAAAACGAAAGTGGAAAATTGGTAAAAACTGAATTCGTGGTCGAATGGCGCAGCACGGAAGGGCTTTTGGGCGTCGAAATCGCCTACCCCGCCAAAACTCAGATCACCGCCAACAAGGCGTTCACGATCAGCGCATAAACCAGCCACCCGCGGACGTCGCGTAAAGCGCCGACCGCACGCCAGCTGACCGGCTGGCTGGTTGATCGGTCGGCTGGATGGTTGGTTGGTCGGTTGGTTTGATTGGTTGGCCGGTTGGTTGGCCGGTTGGCCGGTTGGTCGGTTGGCCGGTTGGTCGGTTGGTCGGTTGGTCGGTCGGTTGGATGGTTGGTTAGCCGGTCGGTTTGATTGGTTGGTCGGCTGGCCGGTTGGCTGGCCGACCGGTTGGCGCTCGGCTGGTCAGCCGGCCGCAATACGGGGCCGCGACTCTTCCAGGGTCGCGGCCCCGGCTGCGCGTGGGGTGGGGGCGGTAAGGACGCCTCTGGGGTGGGGGCGATAAGGACGCCTCACGCGCAAGAGGCGTTGGCCGGATGCGCTCGCGCGGTGCGGCGGGGCGTTCAGGCCGCGATGCCGTGGGACTTGGTTGAGACGTGGCCGATGCGGCGGAGCTTGGTCAGCCGGGGGAAGACGACGCGCTCGACGGCGTCGAGACCTGCCAGCGAGGTGATCTCAACCATTGCGGTGTCGTCGTCGTTCAGCTCCAACAGGCCGCCGGTGGCGCCGGCGGGGATGTCATCGCATGGCTCGATCAGTTCGACTATGTCCAGTGCTTTGAGCTTGTCGGTGGCTGGCATGGCTTTCAGTCTAGCCGATCGGGTAGGCGGTCACGAGTCGCGGGGCATCGTCGGCGTGCGTGTAATGCCACGAGGTCGTCGCCTTGGTTTTACGCGGGCCGATCTGAAGCGCGATGTTGGCTCCGCAGGTGACACCGTGTCGCTCTGCGACTCTGAAAATTGGGGCGTCGATTACGGCTCGGGCGATCGCGTTCCAGAGGTGCAGTGTGTCGTCTGGGCCGATGCGCAGGACGCGTGCCCATTCACGTCCGTGGCCCTCCTCTGAAAGGATCCACGTGAGCTTGGCAGGCTCCGCGTAGCCATCCGTCGCCCGCGGCAGGGGCGCTCCCACGTGAGGCGGCCAAGATGGGTCCTCGGTCATCGGTCTGCTCGGGTCATGGACACCCGGACACGCTACCCACCGCGTGGGACACAACGGCGGTGCCAACTACCTCAACCGCCTGCTGCCACCACCCCCCGCCCAACCCTTCAGTTAGCGCCCCCCGCTGCCGAAAAGACAGCGATGGCTGCCAAGGCGCGGGTACCGCTTTCGCTGAGCCTCGCCCCGTTTCTCGCGGCGGCCGCTTTGACGTGGGTGGCGGTGCTCGTGGACGAGTCGATCGACTGGCGGCTGTACGCGCTGGCGGTCGCGCTGCTGGCACTGTCGTGGCTGATCCTCGCCGCGCGCGCGCGTGCGCCGTGGGGTGCGCGCCGGGCCGGCACGGTCTCGGCGCTCGTGTTTCTGGCTGCGCTCGGGCTTTTGCGCGCCTCCGCCGGCGGGATCAACTCGGGCGTCTCGGCGATCGCCCTGATCCCCGTGTTCTACACCGCGATGTACGGCCAGGGCCGCACGCAGCTGTACATCGTGTTGGGCGCGCTGGCCGCCTTCTACCTCGCGCCGATCGTGCTCGTCGGCCCGCCCGCTTACCCGACCAGCCAGTACCGCGCCGCGCTGCTCGTGGTCTCGGTCAGCGCGCTGATCGGCGTCGCCACGCGGCGGCTGGTCGCCGACGTGCGCCACCAGGCCAGCGAGGCGCTGGCGCGCGAGCAGATGGTCGTGCAGGTGCACGAGGTCGTGCGCGGCCTGTACACCTCCACCCACGTGCGCCAGGACGTCTGCGAGGCGGCGCGCACGATCGGCCAGGCGAGCATGGCGATCCTGTTCGAGCCGCTGCCCGGGGCGAGCGCGATGCGCTCCACCGCCCTGGCCGGCGTCGATGCGCCGGCCGCCGAAATCTCAACGATGGAGCGCAACGCGGTCACCGAGGCGTTCGCCTCCGGGCGCCCGCAGCTGATCGTGCAGGACGTCGCCGCGCACGTCGCCAGCCGCGCGCTGTGGCAGGCCGCCGGCTGCCCGGAGTCGGTCCTCTATGAGCCACTGATGCGCGGCCCCGAACCGGTCGGGGTGCTCGTCGTCGGCTGGCCCGCGCGCGTGCGCGCCTCGGGCACGCGCGCCACCGTCGTCGCGCTGCTCGCGCACGAGGCCGCCGGCGTGATCGACCGCGCCGACACGCTCTCCCAGCTGACCGACATGGCGAGCACCGACCCGCTCACCGGGCTGCCCAACCGCCGCGCGTGGGACGCGCGCGTCAGCCACGCGCTGAAGGCCGGCCAGCGCTTCACCGTGGCGATGCTCGACTTCGACCGCTTCAAGGAGTTCAACGACACCCACGGCCACCCGGCGGGCGACCGCCTGCTGAAGGAGACCGCCGCGTGCTGGCGCGAGCAGTTGCGCGCCGGCGACATGCTCGCGCGCCTGGGCGGCGAGGAGTTCGGGCTGCTGCTGCTCGACTGCAACACCGCGCGCGCCGTGGATGTGATCGAGCGCCTGCGCGTGCTCGTCTCCGAAGACCGCACCTGCTCGGCCGGTTTCGCCGAGCACCGGCCGGGCGAGACCGGCGAGGCGGTGCTCGCGCGCGCCGACGCCGCGCTGTACGACGCCAAGGCCGCCGGGCGCGACCGGCTGTGCATGAGCGGCGGCTGACCCCCAACCCCCAACCCCCAACCCCCAAACCACAGGTACCCACACGATGAGCGATCGACAACAGTCCACTTTTTTCAGGCGCGCGCCGCGTGCGGCACGGGTCCCCGGGTTGAGAATCGCGCCGCAGGGGCGGCGCGGTGGTGCGAAGGCGGCCGCGTGCGCGCTGCTCGCCATAGGTTTCCTGGCGCTGCCGGCGGTCACGGCAGGCAGCGACGCGCTGGCCGCGCATCGCGGGCCCGTCCGCGGCCGGGAGGGGAGTGCGCGGAGCGCTCGTTTGGGTGCCCACCGCGCGCCCGCCCAGACGCCACGCGCGCGCATGTCGATCATCGGCGGACACACCGCCGAAGCGGGCTCCTACCCCTCGATCGCCCAGATCTTCGACATCCGCGGACGCGAGATCGGCGAGTGCACCGGCAGCGTGATCGCCGCCAACATGATCCTCACCGCCGGGCACTGCGGCGAGGACCTGCTCACCGGTCAGCTCAACCCCGCCAGCGGCTACCTCGTGCTGACCGCCCCCGCCGGTGCTGCCGGCAAGCGCGAGATCTCGCGCGTCGCGCGCGTGATCGTCGACCGCCGCTTCTCGCGCGCTACCGACAGCTACGACGCCGCGCTGCTCGTGCTCGCCAGCCCGACCGACGCGCCGGCGATCCGGCTCCCCGGCGTTCGCGGCGCCGGCCTCGCACACCCGCACGCCGGCCTGCCCGCGATCGTCGCCGGATGGGGCCTCACCGAGCACGACACCGGCGCCCCCGCGCGCACCCTGCGCACCGCCGTCACCGTCGTGCAGCGCCCGAGCTTCTGCGAGCACTACGCGCCGCCGTTCTTCGCCGCCTCGGAGGTCTGCACGATCAACCCGCCGAACTTCGCCACCGGCGCCTGCCACGGCGACAGCGGCGGCCCCCTGATCGCGACCAACCCCGCCGGCGAAAACGTCGAGATCGGCATCACCGTGCACGGCTACAACCGCTGCACCACGCTGCGCCCGACCGTTTTCACGCGGATCGAAGCGCTCGCCTCCTGGCTGCGCGTCTGGATGAACCTCTACGCACCGGTTTTGCCGGGCACCGCGCCGGGCGGCGGTGGCGCACCCGGCTCCTCGACCCCTGCGACCGGGACGCCGACGCCGCCGACCACGACGACGCCTTCAACGACGACGCCCTCTACGACGACAACGCCCGCCGTGGGCGGCGCCGGCGTTTGACGGGCGCCGCGCTCCGACCGCACCGCGGCGGCTGCCGCCGGCAGGGGCGCAGGCTGAGGGGCGCCGCGCTCCGACCGCACCGCGGCGGCTGCCGCCGGCAGGGGCGCAGGCTGAGGGGCGCGGCGTGCTTCGACTGCGCTGCGGTAGCGGCTGCCGCCGGCAGGGGCGCAGGCTGAGGGGCGCGGCGTGCTTCGACTGCGCTGCGGTAGCGGCTGTCGCCGGTAGGGGCGCAGGCTGGCGGGCGCCGCGCTCCGACTGCGCAGCGGCCGCTGCCGGCCGCCGGTAGGGGCGCGGGCTGAGGGGCACCGCGCTCCGACTGCACCGCGGCGGCTGCCGCCGGCAGGGGCGCAGGCTGAGGGGCGCGGCGTGCTTCGACTGCGCTGCGGTAGCGGCTGTCGCCGGTAGGGGCGCAGGCTGGCGGGCGCCGCGCTCCGACTGCGCAGCGGCCGCTGCCGGCCGCCGGTAGGGGCGCGGGCTGGCGGGCGCCGCGCAGTCGCAGCTGGGGGGAGGACGTTCGGTCAATCAGGCAAAACTCCATGGCATATCGTTTTCCAAACGGACTAAGGCGTTGCCCAGGATAATCGATTCTTCTGCGCCGATCTGCAGTTCACTTTCTGTTTCGACCGTCAGCGTGAGTAATTGCCATAAGCGTGCGTCCTGACCCTGTGGTGCTAAGAGCAGTGCGCTGCCGGTCACAGGGACTGATTGACCTGCTACTGCGCACCCACTGCCTTCGAACTCGAACGTCGCAAGCACATTGCCGGTCTCGGGTTTGATCTTGGCCTTGGCCGCTAACGGCCCGTCTAACGTCAGTAATCCTTCGATCGGAACCGTGGCGATTTTCGCGCCCGGCACCGTGCACACGACCGGTCGCGTGACCGAGCATTCCGAGAACTCCAGCGATTTGATTAATATCTTGTCGGGGTCGCTGATCGTGGCGCCCGCAAGCGCGATCGTGGGACACCCGATTTCGACGCTGTTGTCCTTCAATATCCCCCGTAAATGGGTGATCAGCGAAGGCGAGATCGCCGCCGACCCCGCGAGTAACGAACCTAACACCAACCATCCCGCCTCGGCCGGACTCGACGCGAGCGTGGCGAATAGCATCACCGCGAACAGTCCGCCGGCGATTGTCTTTGCTTGGCGCATACCGTCTGATCTCCTCTCGCTTTTCGGACCGGCGACGCCTGGCGCCGGCCGCTGCGTCCTCGCGCGCGCAAACCCCTCCGTCCTGGGCCGGGGGCACGGCGCGCTCGCGCCCGCCGGCGCCCGGGCCCGAGAGCGAGCGGTCCTGCGCCCGACTCGATGAAGCGCAAGTCCTACCCCAGCGACCGCCGCCTGTCAACGACGCGCGCCCAGCCCGGCGGCGCGCACGACGCACAACGCGGGAAAACGCCGGCCGCGCCACGGTTCTGTGCGTGAGCACCCGAGCACCAAGTCAGAGACGCGCACGCGCACGCGAACGGCCGCACGCACCATGTCGCGCGCGCGACATGGTGCGCGCTGGCGCGGCCACGATTACGCGTGTCGCGGAGTCAGAGACGCGAACGCGATCGGCTGCACTCACGCCGCGAGACCGCCGCGAACTCGGCTCGCCCCGCAGGCTGCCCGCGATGGCGGGCGCGCCGGCGGGCACGCCGACTGGCGCTCTGACAGCGCCGCGGTGCCGGGCAGCCGCGCACCGCGATCTGCGTGGGCGGCGTCAGCTTGGCGCCGTCCTGGGCGACGATCGTCGTAGGTGCGCTCAGCTTTGCTTTGCACAGGCTGCCGTTCGCGCTCAGCAGCGAGCGCGGGCCGACCGGCAGGCTGACCGTCACGCTGCGGATCGGCACGTCCGGCAGGTTTTCGAACGTCGAGGTCGTGACTCCCTTTGTGGAGATGTGCGTATGGCCGACCAGCACCACCTTCACGCCGTCGCCCTCCAGCACCACATCGAGGTCCGGGAAGGCCGCGCCGCCGTGTGAGACCAGGTACACATTGCCCTTCAGTTCGCTCGCCAGCACCGGCGTGGACACGCTCGCGCTGCCGACCCGCGCCGCGCACTGCCCCGGCGGGTCGCCGCCCAGTTCGAAGCTCGCCGCCAAACACGCCTGCTTGAGCGTACTCTGGCGCGCCGGCAGCCGCCTGGGCAGCTGCAGCTGCAGCTCCCTGATGTGCGCCTGCCCGGCCGGCTGCGTGACCGTCACTTCCAGGCTCGCGCCGTTCATTCGTGTCGGGTGCGCGTGGCTGTGCGCGCTCAACTTTGGCGCGAACGCGAGCTTTTGGCATTCACCGACCTGCACGCCGCTCGCCAACGCCTGCAGCGCGCCGAACGTCGATGTCAGCGTCGATTCGACGTTCAGCGGCGCGCAGCTCGTCGGGTTCACCAAAAAACCCGGCCGGTTGACCGTCACGCTCAGCGTCTTCAGCCGCAGCGGCACACCGCCCTCGATCGCCGGCACCGGCGTGCTCACCACCACACGCCCGCTGTACGGTTCGACACCGACTCCCGCACGTACCACGACCGTGCCCAGATCAAACGGGCCCGCCAGCGCCGGCACGACCACCGACAACCCATACGGCGAGCCGCCATAGGGCCCAGTCAGGTAGACCGTGCCCGTGAACGCGTACGGTTCGCCGCCCGCGCCCGCGCCTACGCTCGCCGTGCCGATCCGACTGGCGGCCGCGCATGTGCCCGCGTTCGCCTGGGCTTCGCCGCACAGCGCCACGCTGGGGATCAGCCCCACCAGCCCCGGCGCGAGCACCGTGCGCACCTGTCCCAGATACTGCTCGCCGTCGCCGCGGGCCAGGTCGAACGTGAACGACCCGCCCGTTGCGCCCGCCCGCGCCGGTGTGAGGCTTGTGCTCTGGCCGAGCGCGAATGGCGGGGGCGCCAGGCAGCTCCCGCCGCTCGCGCCTGTCACGGTGAAGCCGCTGCTCGCAGCGGCCGTCGCCGGCTGCCCGCTGTAGGGCGCCACGCTTGCCGCCGGCGTCGCCGCGCCGCAGCCAAGCGGGTTGGCCAGCGGCGCGCGCGGCCCGCCGCGCAGGTTCACCGCGAAGTCTTCGAACGGCACCTGCGGCGCATCCGCGAACCTCGCCGTCAGCCGGCCCGTCTGCGCGTTCGCGCTGACCCGGCCTTCGAGCCTGACCCCGACTCCGTACGCCGGGGCTTCCGCGATCAGGAACAGACGGTACTCGCCGCCCGCTTCCGGGTTCGTGCCTTCCTGGGAGCCCACATACACGCCGCCGCTGAGCGACCCGTCGGGGATCCCCGGCGCGTCGATGCTCGCCGTGCCGATCTGCGACGCCGGCGGGCAGGCCGGCGTCGCCTCGCTTGCGACCCCGCCCGCTTCGATCCCCGCCTGCGCGTTCGTGCACGCCCCCAGCCCGTTCGCCGCCGCCGGGTTCAGCGTCATCCCTTCCGGCAGCTGTACTTCGACACTCTGCACGTCGGGCGCGTCGGGCTGCGACGGTTCCGTCGTCGCCTGTGGCACGTGCAGGTCGACGCTCGCCCCGTCGGGCTGGTCGGCCGCGGTCGTGCCCGCGCTCAGCGCGAGCGACGGCGCGAACGCCAGCACGCCGCAGCCCGTCGCCGTCAGCGGCGTGCCGTTTTCCAACCTCGTTTCCGTGCGCTGCGCGATGAATTCACCCGGGTCTTCATGGCTGCTGACGTGCAGCCACGTCGACTGCGGCACCGCACACGCGTCCGCCGAACTCGGCATCGTCAAAAACGCGTCGTCCGCCGCTGCCGCCTGGTGTTCGTGGGGCACCCCCCAAAAGATCAACTTCGACTGCACGATTTCCGGTTCGGTCGGGACTTCCCTGATCTTGAAGAACTCGTGGTAGTCGCCGCTCGCCACCCCCGCGTTTTCGCTGTCCTGCGCTTCGGTGTGCCAGCTGAGCGCGCCTTCCAGATAAATCACGCTCTGCAGTTTGTGGCCCGTCGCCGTTTCCGCGAGCGCCAGCGTTTCACTCGTCACCTCGACCCCAAAACGCGCCGCTTCGCCCGCCCGGCGCTGCACGTCGTACACGCCAAAACGTTCGGTCACCGTCGTCTTGAGCCCGAGCACGAGTTCCGCGGTCCCCACCGCTTCCTCTTCGCCCACCTCGCTGGCCGCCGGGCACTTGAATTCCTCGACGGTCGCTTCCGGGCACTGCTGCACGGCTTCCGGGTTGACCGCCAGCCCCGGCGGCAGATCCACCCGCACATCGGCCACATGCCCTTCCGGTTCCCTGGCACCCGTCAGCGCCGCCGTTTTGTAGTCAAACGCGAAATTCGTGATCCCAAAATTCGGATGGCCCGCCGCCTGCGTGTAAAATTCCGCCCCCGGGTTCCTGCCCTGCACATTGCAGCTCTCGATCTTGCACGTCCCCGCTTCCCATTTGGCGAGCCCGAACGCGCCGGCGTAGGACGGCGCGAATACGACACACGCGCACGTGAGCACGGTCCACAAACCCCACCCCGCGGCCGCTCTGCGGCCGCAACCCCCCACAAATCGCCCACACTTCACGACGCTCTCCTCTCCGCCAGGGTCCTGCCCTCTTCTACCCCGCCGGGCGGGCTTCTACACGCCTACAGTCGTGGGACGATCCGCTGCAGCGCGCGCAGCGCTCCGCCACCAGGTCAACCAGGCGAGCCGGCAACGAACTGTCGAGCTGGAGGACCGCGGGAGTGCCGGCAGACTCCGAGAATGCCTCCGGCGCCCCGCCGGGCCAGAACAGACACGCGCTCGACAGCCAGCTCGGGATCGACGCCCAATTCGCCGGCGGCCTTCGGCCACGTGTTCTGGATTGGGTGAACGCGGCGGTCGCCACCGCGTGGTTGCAGCCGGCGCTAGTCGGCGTGTGGTTGGAGCATGGGGATTAGTGTAAGGTTGACCAGGCGCCGAACGGAGTGTGGGTCGTCGAGTGTGATGGTCCCCTCGCGGGTGAGTAGCAGTGAGATCGCGAGGCGTGCGATCACTTCGGCGACACCGTCTATGTCTGTGCTCGCGGCGCGACCCGCGTTGACTTCGGCCTGGAGTCGCCGTGCGATAAGTGACCGGTAGAGCTCGAGCACGGGTCCGCCGTCGAGGGTGAGCGGCGGTAGCAGAACCTCGGGTTCGCTGCGTAGGAGCCGGTCGAATAGTGGGTGGTCGCGGACGTAGCGCCCGGCGAACTCGAACCCCGTAACGAGTCGGTCCTCGAGTGTTTGGCCGCCTTCCCATAGGAGGTCGAGCTCTTGCATTCCGCGGCGGACCTCGCGTGCGATGACGACCTCGACGAGGCGTCGCTTGCTCGAGAACCGGCGGAAAACGGTCATCCGTGAGACGCCGGCGCGGCGCGCGACGTCTTCCATGGAGGTGCGGCGGATGCCGTGCTCGGCGAACTCTTCGAGCGCTGCCGCGGCAACGCGGTCAAAGAGCGTGTCCTCTCCCACGACGGGAGCCACCTCGAGAAATTCGGCTATTGGCACCACTGGATACTATGTTACTCTATTTCGCACAAAGTAACGAGAGAGGATGTGGCTCATGGATCAAGCGCTCATCGACGTGCCGCGACTGCGACGCCCCGCGCTCGTCAATGCCGCCCAGTACTGGCTGGCCCCGGAGCAGTTCGCGCGCCGCTGTGGGCAGCTCGGCGACCGCTTCCTGGTGCCGATGCCGGCGACCGGGCCGTGGCTATGCCTGACCGATCCCGAGGACATCAAGCGCGTCTTCACAGCCGACACCGACGTGCTTCGCCTCGGAGCGGCGCTGGCCAAAGCCTCCGCGCACCATCTCTTCCTCGGCCCGACGGGACTCACGAACCTCGACGGCGCCGAGCACATGCGCAAACGGCGCATGCAGCTCCCGCCGTTCCATGGCAACGCGTTGAGCGGCTACCACGAGACGATACAGCGCAAGACCGAAGAGGCTCTCGCGCGCTGGCCCTACGGGCATCCCACTCCCTCCCAGCCGCACATGGAAGCGATCAGCCTCGAGGTGATCATGGCCACGGTGTTTGGGGTCACCGACCGCGCGCGCGTGCAGCGGTTGCGCTCGGCCACGCTCGCGCTGCTTCGCGAGGGCCACTCGCGGCGGTTCTTCCTGCAGACGATGATCGCGACCAGCCGCGAGAACGGGTGGGACAGACCGTTCCCGCGGGTCCGCCGAGCGATCGACGCGGTCAACGCGATCGTGCTGGAAGAGGTCGCCCAGCGCCGCAGCACCGATCGACTCGACGGCCAGGACGTGCTCGGCATGTTCCTGCGCACACCCGATGACCAAGGCCACCTGATGAGCGACGAGGAGATCTGCGACGCAATGCGCACCCTGCTACTCGGCGGCCACGACACGACGGCCTCCACCCTGACGTGGATACTCGAGCGCGTCAGCCGCTACCCCGACGCGCTTTCGCGCCTGCAAACCGCTGCGCTCGACGGAGACGACGAACACCTCGACGCGGTCATCAAGGAGGCGATGCGCCTGCGCCCAGCGTTCCCGCTCACCGCACGACTCGCCGCCGAGCCGTTCGAGCTACCTGGGCTGACCATCCCCAGCGGCACGATGGTCGTCCCCTACATAACGCTCGTGCACCGCCGCCCCGAGCTCTACCCCGACCCACTCGCCTTCCGCCCCGAGCGATTCCTTGACACCCGCGCCGGCACCTACACCTGGATCCCCTTCGGCGGTGGACCCAGACGATGCATCGGCGCCGCCTTCTCCCTCACCGAGGCCCGCATCGTACTCAGAACAATCCTCCGCCACGCCCGCCTGGAACCCTCCCACCGGCGTCCAGAGCGAGTCGCCCACCGCAACGTATTCGTCGTACCCGCACGCGGCGGACGCATCGCACTCCAACCCCGCACACCCCAACCCAACCACCATCCACATGCTTCCCCACACGACCATGCGGGAGTGGCCTAGTGTCGTGACCGAGCTCATACCCCGCCGGACGAGGAGACTCGTCTGTGGGAGTAGGGCGGGGGAGCCAGGGCTTGACGCCGCGGGGCGCCAAAGCGTCAAAGCCCGAGCTTGCGAACGCCCTCCTCGTTGAAGCCGAAATGGTGACCAACCTCGTGACGCACCGTTTTGACGACCTGTGCCCGCAGGCGCTTTGGATCGTCCCCGAAGTCGCGCACCAGCGTGTCGCGAAAGATCAGAATCTCGTCCGGCACCCCGCCGCCCCCGAAGAACGGGTTGCCACCCAGCCTGGAGCCGACATACATGCCGTACGCGTGGTTCTCGGCGCCGCGGTCGGACACGACGACCGCCACATGTTCCAGCGCCCGCTCGAACTCGATCGGCAGTTCGTCGAGCGCCGCGCTGACAAGCGCCTCAAACTCCTGCTCGCCGTAGTGCCGGGGGTTGGCCACCCTGCCGAGCGTAGCTCACCCGCTCTGTTCGCGCGGGCACCATTCCGCCCCCGGGGGTTCTTGCGTTGGGCACTCCTCTCCGCCAAGGTCCTACGTGCGTTTACCCCGCTGGGCGGGGTTCTACGCGTCTACGCCGGCGCGACGCTTGTCGTCGCCAAAGCGCTCCCCGGGAAGCATGCGCTCGATACTCGCACGCACGATCGGCTCAATCGCGCGTCCGCGGAAGCCGCAGGCCGAGGGCGGGTTGCGGGTCGAGGTGCGCTTCTGATGGCCCGCATGTCGGAAGCTCAAGCCGGCGCGTTCGCCGTAACGATCCACGTCGACGCCGGGGCCGTGACCCCATCCGGTCCCTCCCATTCGGCCAAGCCTTCGCGCAGCGCGTCCGCGACGGGCTCGTGCAGGTGCGCCGCTCGCCCGCCCGCCAGACGCAGGATCTCTCCGGCAGGCCCAATGCTCATGACGAGCTCCACGGCCTCCTGGAGGTCGGAGCCGATCGTGATCGGTATGTCACAACGCCGCAGCGTGATGTTTCGAAAACCGGCGCTCAACAGGATCCCGCTCGTCGTGTCGGCGTTGGCCATCGAGAATGGCCCAGGGCCGCAGGTCGGCTCGTCGTAATCCTCGGGCTTGGTGACGAACCGCTCGGTGATCGTCTGGGCGCGATAGAGCCACTCGTTCTCGACCTTCGCGCGCCACACGACCATCACGAGCCTGCCCTCCGGGCGCAGCGCCTTGCGCACGTTGCGCAAAGCCGCGACCGGGTTGGCGAAGAACATCGTCCCCATCCGCGAGAACGCGAGCTCGAAGCACTCGTCGAAGGCCGCGTTCTCGACGTCGATCACCTCGAAACGCACGTTCTCGATGCCGGCCTGCGCAGCCTCGCGCTTCGCGGTCTCGATGAACCGCGGCGCGGCATCGACGCCGAGAACCCCACCAGCCGGCCCGACGAGGCCCGCGATCCGCTGGGTCGTGTCACCGAAGCCGCAGCCGATGTCCAGCACACGCTCACCGGAACGTGGCGCGACGAAACGCAGGGCCTCCTCGCCGTGGGCGCCGAGCCCCGTCGTCATCAGATGGCGAAAACGGACAAACGCATCGAACAGCGGCCCGTCCCAGGCCCTGATCGCCTCCTCGTTGGCGGACATCAGCTGCTCCACGCCTGACATGGTAGGGCCCCCTGGGCGGGGAGGGTAGGGGCCCCCATTGGGCAGGGATGGTAGGGCCCACTGGGCAGGGCCGCTCACGCCCCCGCCGATCAGTGGGCGGCCGTCTCTCATCTCGCTTTACGACGTTCGCTAAGGCCGTGCCTCGAGGATCAGGTTGAACGGCGTTTCGGTCGCCCGCCGCACGCGGGTAAAGCCGCCCTCCTTGAGCACATCGGTCAGCCGCGCCTCGCCGGCCTGGGCGCCGAGCGCGAGGCCGACCTCCTGGTCGAGCGACGCCGGCGTGCAAATAACCGTCGAGGCGCCGTAAAAGACGCGCCCGACCGGGTTGAGGTTCTGCTCAAGACGATCATTCGCGAACGGCTCGACGATCATCCACGTTCCGTCGGGCGCCAGCGTCTCGCGCACATGTTCGGAGGCACCCACCGGGTCACCCATGTCGTGCAGGCAGTCGAACACGCACACGAGGTCATAGTCCTCACTTGGAAAATCCTTGGCAGAGGCGACCTCAAAGGTGATGCGCTCGGCGACACCCGCGTCCCCCGCCGCCTCGCGCGCGCGCTCAATCGACGCGTCGTGGTAGTCGAATCCGAAGAACTGCGAATTCGGGAACGCCTCCGCCATGATGATCGTCGACGCTCCGTGGCCGCAGCCGACATCGGCGACCTTCGCACCGCGCTGCAGCTTGTCCTGGACTCCGTCCAGGGCCGGAATCCACTCAGCGACAAGGTGGGCGCGGTAGCCAGGCCGGAAGAATCGCTCGGTGCCACGGAACAGGCGATGGTCGTGCTCGTGCCAGCCCATCCCCTCACCGCTGCCAAATGCCTCGATGATCCGATCTTCGTCGGCATACAGCGATGCGATCAAGTCATACACGCCCAGGATGTAAAACGGGCTGTCTTCGTCGGCCAGCGCCAGCGCGTGCTCGTCCGGCAGCGTGTAGCGGTCGCTCTCGGGGTCGTAGGTGACATAGCCTCCCGCGGCCTGGTTGCCCAGCCACTCACGCACGTATCGCTCAGCCGCACCGGACCGCTCCGCGACTTCCTGCGAGGTCAGCGGCCCCGCATGAGCCATCGCTTTGTACAAACCGAGCTTCTCGCCGATCAACATCAGCGGCCCGCTGATGATCGCGCCCATGTCCGTCACCGCCTGCCCCATGAACGCTTCGAGCTTTGCCTGGTCAATCTCCGTCGCACTCATCAGAACACCTCCAACCTCGTGACGACCGCTCGTCTTGGGTCGCCGGTAGGGCAAGCAAACCACAAAACCACCGCTGTCTCGCATCACGCTGCGTTGCGGGGTCCTCACCAGGGACCGTCCGGCTCCCATTGCGGCCCCGTGCCCGGCGGAGTACTTTGTCGTGTGGCAGGCTCCAGGACGAAAGGCGCATCGATGGGCGATGACGTGTTGTGCATCAGCCTCCTCGGGGTGTTCTCCATCACCGTCGACGACAGCGTCATTGCCGACGACGCCTGGCGGCTGCGCAAGGCGAAGACTCTGATCAAGCTGCTCGCGCTTGCGCCCGAGCGCCGCCTGCACGTCGAGGAGGCGGCCGAGCTGCTGTGGGCGGGGCGGGACCCGGACTCCGCCCGCAACAACCTCCATCAAGCGATATTCGCGGCCCGGCGCGCGCTCGACTCGATCGGACTGGACGGCAGCCGCTACCTGGAGCTGCGCGAAGAACTGATCCTGCTCAGCCCCGAGGATCCGGTCCGGATCGACGCGGTCGTCTTCGAAGAGCTCGCCGCCGCGGCGCGCGAGCAGGGCGAGCCAAGCGCCTATCGCTCGGCCCTCGAGGGCTTCGACGCCGAGTTGCTGCCGGCGGACCGCTACGAGGACTGGAGCCGGGAGCGGCGCGACTCCCTCGGCCAGCTCCGCCTAGCCCTGCTGGCCGAGCTGGCGGAGCTGGAGCGGGATTCCGTGCCGCACCGGGCGGGTGCCAGCCGGCCCGAGCTACCGTCACAGCTGACCAGCTTCATCGGCCGCGAGCGCGAGCTGGCCGAGGCCGCCACCCTGCTTCGCGGCTCGCGCCTGCTGACCCTGACAGGGGCGGGGGGGTGTGGCAAGACGAGGCTGGCACTGGAGCTGGCCGGGCAGCACCGTGGCGATTTCTGCGACGGCGTCTGGCCGGTCGAGCTGGCCGCGCTCGGCGAGCCAGAGTTGATCGGTCCCGCGGTCGCTCAGGCGCTGGACACGCGGCTTGCCTCTGGCCGCGCCCCGGAGGTCGCGCTCGCGGGGCACATCGGCGATCGCCAGCAGCTCCTCCTGCTCGACAACTGCGAGCACCTGGTCGAGCCGGTCGCGCACCTTGTCGAGGCGCTGCTCCGACATTGCCCCCGCCTGACAGTGCTGGCGACCAGCCGCGAGCCGCTGCGCGTCCCCGGCGAGGTGACCTGGCGGGTCCCCTCGCTGTCGCTGCCCAGGCTGGCCGCGTCCTCCCCGGCGGGCGAGCCGATCGAGGCGGAGTCGGTGCGGCTCTTCGCCGTGCGCGCCGGCCAGGCAGCGCCCGGCTTTGCGCTGGACGAGCACAACACGACCGCGATCTCGACCCTCTGCCACCGCCTCGACGGGATGCCACTGGCGATTGAGCTCGCGGCGGCGCGGGTCGGCATGCTCACGCCCGCCCAGATCGTCGAGCGCCTCGACGACTCGCTCGATCTGCTCTCCGGGGGGAGCCGCACGGCGATGACCCGGCAGCAGACGTTGCGCGCGACGCTCGCCTGGAGCTTCGATCTGCTCGAGCCCGACGAGCAGACTCTCATACGGCGCCTCGCGGTGTTTGCCGGAAGCTTCGGCCTGCGGGCGGCCGAGGACATCTGCGCCGACGACCCGCTCGTGCGCCACCAGGCGGTCGCGCTGCTCGGCGCCCTGATCGACAAGTCGCTCGTCCACGTTGAGCAGGGCCCCGGCGACCGCCGCTACCGGCTGCTTGAGACCGTGCGCCAGTACGCCGCCGAGCGACTGCAGCAGGCTGGCGAGCGGGAGGCCTGCGAGCGCCGCCACCGCGATTGGTACATCGAGCTCGCCGAGAGCGACCCGACCCCCGCCGGCGACCTCCCCGCGAGCGACCGTCTGCGGCGGCTGGACCTCGAGCGCGACAACCTCCGTGCCGCGCTCGCCTCGGCCCTGGCCAACGACCCTCAACTCGCCCTCCGTCTGGCCGTCGCCCTCTGGCGCTTCTGGCTGATGCGTGGCTACCTAGCCGAGGGTTACCGCTGGCTCGACGCCTCCCTGGCGGCGGCGCCCGAGCGCACCGCAGATCGCGCCCGCGCGCTGCTCGCCGCCTCCCTCATGGGCATGCGGCGCGGCGTCCACACGCGCCTGCACGAGTTCGGCGCCGAGAGCGTCGCGATCTCCGCCGAACTTGGGGACCACGCCGGAATGTTCGACGCGGTCGAGCTATCGACGGGCTATCGTACGATCGTCAGCGGCCCGGCGCAGATCGAGGCGCTGCTCCGCGAGCACGAGACACTCCTTGTGGACGGTCTCCCCGCCGCCCGGCCGCCGGTGTGGGCGGCGCACACGCGCGGCATCGCGGCCTGGTTTCGGCGTGAATATCCCCAAGCACGCCAACATTTCGAGCTGGCGCTGACGCGGGCCGGAGAGCTCCTCACCGAGCCGCGTCCGGCACTCTGGCCGCTGAGCTACGCGCTGATCACCGTCGCGCCCGAGACCGGCTACCCGTTGCACCTGCAGGAGGAAACAGCGATCGTCGGTCGCCGGGTCGGTGGCGAAGCGGCGGTTGCCTACATCCTCGGCAACCTCGCCGTCGTCGATCGGGTCGAGGGCGATTTCGATCGGGCCGGTGAACTGATCCAAGAGAGCCTCGCGCGCTTCCAACGACTCGCCGACGTGCAGGGCGAAGCCTTCGCACTCGGCGCGCTCGGCAACCTTGCGCGCTCCAGCGGCGACTTTGAGCGCGGTCGGGAACTGCTCGAGCGCAGCCTCGCCCTGCGCCACGAGGTCGGCGACCGGCGCGGCACCGGGATCACGCTCGGGTGCCTGGCGGTGCTGCGCGCCTGCTCGGGCGACCCGGCGGGCGGTCGGGCCGCCGCCGAGCAGAGCCGCAGCTGGTTTGCCGAGAACGACGACATGATCGGCCTCAGCGCCGCCGAGCTCAGCCTGGCGAGCGTCGCGCTGTCCGCCGGCGATCGTGCACGGGCGCGCGCGCATCTCCAGGACGCGGCCTCGGTGTTCGAGAGTATCGAGCCCACCCCCCAGGAGGGCTGGGCACTGGCCGTCCTCGCCGCGATCTCTGCCGAGGACGGCGAACCGGCGACGGCGCGCCGCTGGCTCGACCGGGCGATCCGGCATTTCCAGCTACTCGGCGGCGACGCCGGCAAGGCCTACTGCCGCACGCTGGAGCGCGGGCCGGGAGTCGCCGTGGGCAGCGCGCGATAGCCGCGCAAGCCGACGTAGGGGAGCCCTCAGCACGCAGCACAGTGTCAACCCGCGAAAGATGCGACGCGTGAGGACCAGCCCCATACGTCTGCTCAGGAGAACATGCATTGCTTAATTTGCGCGCCAGAGCTATAAGCTGCCGGGAATATCCTCCCTGAACGGTATGATTTTCCTACGACGATACTCCTTGGTCGCGTAACACAGTTCAATTCAGTCGCCACGGGTCGCCGGCCGGTCGCCGGCCGCGCCGGTGGGGTCGCCGGCCGTGCCGGCGGGCGGAACTGACTAAGACCTCGGTTGCGTAAGTAAGGCTACGTATTAGCGTCTGGGTCTGGCCGTAGTTTGTCTGGCATCCTGTCCTCTTATGAGGGGGAGTTGATGCCCAGGCATAGCCCGTATCGGATCGAGTTGTCTAGTGAGGAGCGCGCGGTGTTGGAGTCGTTGGCGCGTTCGTATACGTTGCCGTATTGGCAGGTGATGAGGGCACAGATGGTGTTGATGGCCGCAGACGGTATGCGCAACGATCAGATCGCCGACCGGTTGCGCTGTGGGCGGGATGTCGTCTCGCAGTGGCGCAAGCGGTTCTTCGAGCAACGCATGACCGGCCTGGAGGACCGGCCCCGGCGCGGCAGACCGCCGACTTTTCCCCCCTCAAGTACGCGCTGAGGTGATCCGCCTCGCGTGCGAGCGGCCCTCAGACAGTCAGGTGCCGCTGGCGCGCTGGTCATCGGTAGAGCTCGCCCGCGAGACCGTCGCTCGCGGTATCTGCGAGCAGATCTCCGGCGTCACGGTCTGGCGCTGGCTCTCGCAGGACGCGATCAAGCCGTGGCAGTACCGCTCGTGGATCTTCCCCCGCGACCCCGAGTTCACCGCCAAGGCCGGCCGCATCCTCGACCTATACGCGGGGCGCTGGGAAGGCGAACTGTTGCATCCCGGCGACTATGTCGTCTGCTGTGACGAGAAGCCATCGATCCAAGCGCGGCGGCGCACGCACGCGACGCTGCCGGCCGCGGCGACCGTCAAGCGCGGGCAGCGCGTCGAGCACGAATACGAACGCGGCGGCGCTCTGTGTTACTTCGCCGCCTGGGACGCCAAACGCGCCAAGCTGTTCGATCGCTGCGACGAGAAGGACGGGATCGTCCCGTTCGACAAGCTGATCGAGCAGTTCATGAACGTCGAGCCTTACAGCAAGGCCCGACGCGTGTTCGTGATCGTCGACAACGGTTCAGCGCACCGCGGCAAAGCATCAATCAAACGCCTCCAAGGCAGGTACAAAAACCTGATCCTCGTACATACCCCCGTACACGCCAGCTGGCTCAACCAAGCCGAGATCTACTTCTCCGTCGTCCAGCGCAAGGTCCTCACCCCCAACGACTTCCCCGACCTCGCCAACCTCAAAGCACAACTACTCGCATTCGGCCGCCGCTACGAGCAGATCGCCGCCCCATTCCAATGGAAGTTCACCCGCCAAGACCTCGACCGACTCGCCCAGCGACTCAACCTACCCGCCACCAAAGCAGCCTGACCCACGAATACGTCGGCGAACTTTCGAGCCAGAGCACTAAGACATTGCAAAGTCGCCGCTAAGAGGCCGACCGTAGCCTTGCTGAGCGTCGCCGAAACGCGACCGTCAAACAACTCAAACTGAGGAGGAGGCCGGCATGGCTACGCAAGGAGTGCTGGGAGCGGCAACGCTGACGGAGTTCGAGGACGGGCTGCACGGGGAGCTGATCCGGCCCGGCGACGGCGCCTACGACGACGCGCGTTCGATCTGGAACGGCGCGCACGACGCCCGCCCGGCCGCGATCGCCCGCTGCGCAGACTCCTCCGACGTGCGCCACGCGATCGGCTTCGCGCGCAGCGAGGGGCTCGACGTCGCCGTGCGCGGCGGCAGCCACAGCATTCCCGGCTTCTCGACCTGCGACGACGGCATCGTCATCGACCTTTCGCCGATGAAAGGCATCACGGTGGATGTCAGCGGCCGCAGCGCCACCGCCGAGGGCGGCGTCACCTGGGGGGAGTTCGACGCCGCCACCCAGGAGCACGGCCTCGCCACCACCGGCGGCCTGATCTCGACCACCGGCGTCGCCGGCTTGACGCTGGGCGGCGGGATCGGCTGGCTGATGCGCAAGTACGGGCTGGCCTGCGACAACCTGCGCTCAGCCGAGGTGGTCACCGCCGACGGCCAGATCCTCACCGCGAGCGCGACCGAGCACCCCGACCTCTTCTGGGGCCTGCGCGGCGGCGGCGGCAACTTCGGCGTCGTCACCACCTTCGAGCTAGACCTGCACCCGGTCGGCCCGACCGTGGCCGCCGGCCCGATCTTCTATCCGGGCGACCGTGCCGAGGAGATCATGCGCTTCTACCGCGACTTCGCGCGCGGCCTGCCGGACGAGCTGAGCACCCTGGTCAACCTGATGACCGCGCCGCCCGCCCCGTTCCTGCCCGAGGATTGGCACGGCAACAAGCTCATCGCCCTCGTCGGCTGCTACTCCGGCGACCCCGAGGAGGGGATGAAAGTGCTGCAGCCGATCCGCGACCTCGGCGACCCCGTCGCCGACCTGGTCGGCCCGATGCCCTACGTGCAGATGCAGAGCCTGCTCGACGCGCTCTGGCCGAAGGGCACCCAGGCCTACATGAAGGCTGGCTACTTCCGCGAGCTCGACGACCACGCGATCGAGACGATGGCCCGCTTCCATCAGAACGCGACCTCCCCGTCCTCGGAGATCCACATCCAGCAGTTCGGCGGCGCGATCGCTCGCGTTGGCGAGAACGAGACCGCCTGCGGCGAACGCCAGGCGCCATTCGTGCTCAACGTGATCGCCACCACGCACGAGCCGGGCGGAGGTCTGGAGACCCACATCGATTGGGCCCAGCGGTGCTATGCCGAGCTCGAGCCGTCGCTGACAGGCGGCGCCTACATCAACTTCCTCTCCTCCGAGGGCGAGGATCGCGTGCAGGCAGCCTACGGGACCGAAAAGTTCGCTCGCCTGCGCGCGCTCAAGGACCGCTACGACCCGACCAACCTGTTCCATCTCAACCAGAACATCCCGCCCTCCTAAGGCGCCAGTGGCGCTGGGACCTTGGCCGTGTCCTCGCGCGGCGGCGATCCCGGTCGCAGCCCTCCAAGGGCGCAGGATTGATGCGCTCGACCGAGTACCCCAGCAGACGCTGGAAGTGCTGCTGGCCGGCCGGCATCAGGAAGGCGTCGTGGGAGTCGGTGAGCAGTTGGCGACAGCCGCCCCCACACAGCCGCTCGACGACGACCGTATGTAAAAGCCAGCGCACGTCGGACTCGCTCGTGACCAGCGAATGAAGCAGGGCGCACTCGTCGTCGATCGTCACCCACGCCTCCCCGACCAGAACCCCCGCTCGGTTCCACGCCTGCCAGCGCTCGCCTGGTCCAAACCGCCCTGCACGCACGAGCGTATGCGTGCAGCGAATGCCGTGCGAGCGAGCGCGCGATACATTCGTGCGCAGCGCCTGCCGGCGCCGGCCCCGCATATATGTCGCGAAATCTGCCGGCAGGTGCAGAACTCCCTGGGCAAGGCGATAACGAGGAAGGCCCCACCGTCGCAGCTGCAAATGCGCGCGGATCAGCTCGCCAGCAGGACCTCCGCTGAGACGGACCCGGGTCCGCGGGATCATGAGCAGAAACGCAATCAGGTAGGGAAGCCGAAGGACGATCAGCGGTAGGCGCGGTAGCGCACCCATGTTCAGGTAGCGCAGGCCCGATGCGCAAACGCTCGCCCGGCCGAGCCACCGGCTGCCATACCCCGTCGCTCTGCTGCGCGCGCCTGCGCTCTGGGTCCCAACCCCGACAAGCAAGACGTTTACCGTCGCCATAAGGATCGCGACGATGAACAGGCGCACGGGTAGCCCGATCGGCCTGGAACGCGGCCCGCCGCGCGCGCCGCGAGTTGGGAGTCTGTGCATTGCCAGCCTTGGTGTTGGTCGCCGTCAGCTATGTAACGGCACGCGGGCGCGGCCGGTAGATGGGTGCCAACACCCATCTACCGGCACACCGTCGGCGATGACGCACCGACCGGCGTGGCCTACCACACGTGCAAGCAACCACCCGCCCCTCGATCCCGCCACCGGTCAACCATGCACTGACGGTCGCGGCGCGTCGCCCGAATCAAGGCTCGACCAGGCCACGGCGAATCGCGTAGCGCGTCAGCTCCACACGGTTGCGCATCCCGAGCTTCGCAAGGACGTTCGCGCGGTGGCGCTCCACCGTCTTGCTGCTGAGCACGAGCGCTGCGGCGATCTCCTCACTGGTGTGGCCTTCGGCGATCAACTTCACCACCTGCAGCTCACGCGAGGTCAGCAGATCCTTGGGCGGAGCTTCGCCGTGCGTGATCCCGTCGAGATAGTCGCGGATGATCGTCGCCACCGCGGGCGGGTAGAGGAACGGCTCGCCGCGCACGCTCGCTCGACACGCGTCGACGAGATCCCTGTTGGCGGCCGTCTTGAGCACGTAGCCCGAGGAACCCGCCTTCAACGCCTCGAAAAAATACTGCTCGTTCTCATGCATAGACAGCATCAGCGTTCGCAGCTCAGGTCGCCGGCGATGCAGCTCGGCGGCCGCCTGCAGACCCGTCATCCGCGGCATCGACACGTCCAGGATCACCAGATCGAGATCCTCCGCCAGCGCTCGCTCCAACGCCTCGGCGCCGTCGCCCGCCTCAGCCACCACCTCGATGTCCGACTCCGCCTCGAGCACCATGCGCAGCCCGCCGCGCACGAGCACATGGTCGTCGGCGAGCAGGACCCTGATCTTCAGCGGGGCGCTCACGTCTGGGGCAGTCCGGTCGGGACCGCCAGCGAGATCATCATCCCGCCGCCACCAGCACGTCCCACCACCAGCTCGCCGTGCACAAGCATCGCCCGCTCGCGCATACCAATCAGACCGTTACCCTCACCCTGCTCCTCGGCCTCACCCTGCCCCTGCGCCTCATTCTGCTCCTTAGCCTCCCCCTGCTCCTCGGCCAGGCCACGACCGTCATCCTCGACCGTCAAACGGACACCGCTCTGCTCACCTTGCAGAACGAGGCGCATCCGCAACGCTCCGGAGTGGCGCAGCGCGTTCGTCAACGCCTCCTGAGCCACCCGGTAGATCACCAGCTCGACCTCGGAGGTCAGCGCCGGCAGGTTCCCATCCAGCTCGCGCTGCACCCGCACCGAACCATGCCGCTCGATCCGCAGACACAGCGCCATCAGCGCCCCGGTGAGCCCCAGATCGTCCAACGCCTCGGGGCGCAGCTCCCGCGCGATCCGGCGCACATCGTCGAGGCTGCGGTGGATGACCGTCGTGATCTCCGCGGATGTCTGCGCTTGGATCGAGCCCTCGGCGCCCGCTCGTTCGACCCGCAGCGCGACCGCGGTCAGTGTCTGGCCGACCTCGTCGTGCAACTCCCGCGCGATCCGCACCCGCTCGGCCTCCTGCGCGGCAAGCACCCGCCGGGCGCTTTCGCGGCGCTCTGTCTCGATGCGGTCGAGCATCGTGTTGAAGGCCCGTGCGAGCACACCGACCTCGGTACCCTCCCACCTCGACTGCCCCACCGCCGCGCGCTGACCCGGGTGCATCGGGTCGATGTCGCCCATCAGCTGCGCGAGCCTGCGCACAGGCGAGAGCATCAGAGCCAGCAGGCCGAGGTCCACGAGCAGCGTCAACAGCAGCCCCGCGATCAACACGAGCAGCTCGTCGAGCTTAATCGGCGAATGGATCGTCGCGGGGCTGAGAGCGAGCGTCAGCACAGCCGCACCGAAAACAACGGCGTTGACCGTGAACACCCGCCACAGGATCGGTCGCTGGGCCGCAGGGCGACGAAGGCTCACGGCGCCAACATCTCGATGCTCTGGCGGGGGGCGTTCACGATCGCCTGCACTCTGAGCGGCCGGCTGGCATGTGGCCTGTAGCCGACAGACCCACCGTCAGTGTCCGGCGCTCTGGCCGCCGTCGATATGCAAGATCTCCCCCGTCACGAACGGCGCCGACTCCAGATAGAGGACCCCGCCAACCACATCCTCGAGCTCGCCCACCCGACCGACAGGGTGCAGCGCGCCCAGCCCCGCATACGAACTCTCGTCGTGTGCCGGCGTTTTGATTACGCCCAGCGACACGGCGTTTACCCGCACACCCCGTGAGGCGTACTCGACCGCCAGCGACCTCGTGGCCGCAACCAGACCCCCCTTGGTCAGGACAGCCAGCGCCGCCGGCGTACTGCTGTCCGCCTGCTCGACAAGCGTCGTCGAGACATTGACCACATGCCCACGACCCCGATCGAGCATCTGTTTGATCGCCCGCGTCGTGACGTGAAAGAAGCCAGCGAGGTTAACGGCGATCAGGGCGTTGAAGTCCTGCAGCGTGTACTCCGTGAACGGCTTGCCGATAAAGATCCCAGCGTTGTTGATCAGCGTGTCAATCCGACCGAAGCGCTCAAGCGCTTCCTGCACGATCCGCTGTGCGGTGTCAGGGTCCGCGATGTCACCCGCGACCGTCACGATGCCAGAGTCCTCGGACGGCTCGATCGATCGAGCGCTTGCCACCACGGCATACCCGCGCTCGCGATACGCCTTCGTAAGGCCCGCGCCGATGCCCTGCGAGGCGCCGGTGACGATCGCGACCCTCCCGTCGCCGTGCTCGCGCGGCGGGCTCATTCGGCGAGGTAGGTCTCGTAGATCACGCCTGTGGCGGGCCGGCCGCCGACGCAGATGAGGACGCGGGCAACAAGTGGTCCCCGATCCTATCGCGTGTGGCGGGGCCGACGATCGCGTGTGGCGGGGGCCGACGATCGCGTGTGGCGGGGGCCGACGATCGCGTGTGGCGGGGGCCGACGATCGCGTGTGGCGGGGGCCGACGATCGCGTGTGGCGGGGGCCGACGGTCGCGTGCGGCGGGGCCCACGATCGCGTGTGGCGGGGCCCACGATCAGGCGCGGCGGCGCCGACGATCGCGCGCGGATCCTTGACTTCTGCTCGGATCAGAGGGAAAGTGTGGGCAACCCGACGGGAGCTGCTTCGGTCCAAGCAGAACGGCCCGAGAGGCGAGCAGGAGAGGGGAGCTGATGGCCACCACATACGAGTCCGTGGAAGATCTGGCGCAGGCGCTCCGGCGGGCGGCAGCGGCGCACGGCAAGCACGAGCAGCGAATCGGCCACGCGGACCCCGACTGGCCGGACTGGTACGCGCTCCACATGGTGCGCGAGCGCGCCGGCGAGGAGCCGCCGACATGAACAGCGACTACGACGTGATCGTGCTCGGCGGCGGCTCCCCCGGCGAGCACTGTGCCGGTGCGCTCGCCGACGGCGGACTGCGCGTAGCCGTCGTGGAGCGCGAGCTCGTCGGCGGCGAGTGTTCCTACTGGGCTTGCATCCCGTCAAAGACACTGTTGCGGCCCGGCGAAGCGGTTCACGGGGCGCGCGAGGCGGCCGCGAGCGCCGAGGTCGATGTGCAGGCGGCGCTCGCCTGGCGTGACTTCATAGTCTCCGACTACTCCGACGCCGGACAGGAGCGCTGGCTGGCCTCGCAAGGCATCGAGTTGCTACGCGGCAGCGGGCGGCTCGCCGGCCCCGGCGTCGTCGAGGTCGACGGCGTGCGCCACACCGCCGACCACGTAGTGCTCGCCAACGGCGCCGATCCGGTCGTGCCGCCCGTCCCGGGTTTGCGCGAGCTCGACGGCGTTTGGACCAGCCGCGAGGCGACCTCGATGAAGGCCATCCCGCGCCGCCTGCTGATCCTCGGCGGCGGCCCCGTCGGCGTGGAGATGGGCCAGGCCGTTCGTCGGCTCGGCGGTGAGGTGGCCGTGATCGACATGGCCGAGCACGTGCTTGGGCGCGAGCCCGCGCCGCTCGGTGAGGCGCTTGGCGAGGTGCTACGCGGCGAGGGCGTCGAGCTCGTCCTGTCCGCGAACGCGACCACCGCACGACGCGACGGCGATGACTACGTCCTCGAGATCGACGACGGGCGCGAACTGCGCGGCGACCGTCTGCTTGTCGCCACCGGCCGGCGTCCGCGCGTGCTCGGCGTCGGCCTGGAGACCGTCGGTGTCGAGCCCGACGCGCACGGAATCCCCGTCGACGCGCACCTGCGCGCGGCCGAAAAGCTGTGGGCGATCGGCGACGTCAACGGCCTGTGGCCGCTGACCCACGTCGGCAAGTACCAGGGTGAGGTAGTCGCCGCGAACATCCTCGGCAACCCGCGCAAGGCCAACTACGAGGCCGTCCCGCGCGTCGTCTACACCGACCCCCAGGCTGCCGCGGTGGGTGCTTCCGCCGGTCGTTTCAACGCGATGGTGCCGGTCTCCGAAGTGGCGAAGACCGCCACCTACACGCGCGCCTATGCCGACCAGAACGGCTTTTTGACATTGCTCAGCGACGGCGAGCGGCTGACGGGCGCCTACGCGCTCGGCCCCGAGGCGGGCGAGTGGCTCCAGCAGGCCACGCTCGCGATCCGCGCCCACATCCCACTCGACGTCCTCGCCGACACGATCCAGCCGTTCCCAACCTTCTCCGAGATCTATGTCGCCGCGCTGAAGGCGCTGCGCCGCGAAATCGCCGCGGCATCCAAGGCGCCCGGCGCGGGGCGGCCGATGGCGAGCTGAGTGGGTCAGGCGGCCGGCTGACCGAGCGAGCGGCGAGCCGACCGAGTGAGGCAGCGGGCTGGCCGAGTGAGACGATCGCCGCGGCTCGCGCCGCCTGGCTGCTCGATCGTCGCGTCGCGATCACCTTGCACGACGAACCATCTCACTGAGAGAGTCACGGGGGTTTGCGAACTCTTGAGGTTGGGCGCGGGTGCGACCTCGTGCCCGCGGGGTCTAGCGCAGCGCTTCGATCAGGTCGAGCGTACCTCCGCCGGTGCGGCACCGGCCGAACACGGTGACGGCCGAGAACCCAGCGTGCGACACGATGTCGGGAAGCGCGCCTCGCGCGTGCTCGCGCGTATTGGCAAACCCATCGAGTAGCTGCACGGCAAAGAACATGGCACGCATGATCGGATCGCTGGCGCGGCCTACGTCGCACACCAAGAGCCGTCCGCCCGGGGCGAGGACACGTCGCGCCTCAGCGAGCGCCGCGCGCTTCGCCTCTGGTGCGAGATGGTGAAACATCAGCGTGCTCACCACACAATTGACGTCCGCGTCCGCAAGCGGGATGCGATCGGCCAGCGCCTCGTGGAGCTCGAGCTCGACACCCTCCGCCCGCGCCTTCGCAGCTGCTCGCCTCAGCACCTCAGCATCGCCGTCGATGCCGATCAGCGTCACCGCCCGAGAAGCACGAGCGATCGCCAGTGACATCTCGCCAGTACCACAACCGAGGTCCAGGATCCGCGTCGGCGCGCCAGCGTTGACAGCTCGCTCGACGAGTCGTGGACGCCATCGTCCCTGCCGCATCGCAATCGCGTTGACGGCGTCGTAGACAGGCGTGAGCATCGCACGCCCAGCCGCCGGGACATATCTATCGCTCACCCGCCCCACCATAGTCCCTGTCCACCACGACGCTCGGAAGACGGCCCGGGCGGTGCGCCTACTTATTCGCCCCAAAGGGGCTTGCGGGCCCTGAGCGCGCCCACGACGTCCCGTTGCGGCCCACTGGCGGTCCGGCGAGGACGCTGGACCTCGCCAGCGTGTCGAGGTGCAGTAGTGCCAAGACCGGCCTCGCAGCTGGCCAGGCGCGAATCGTTACTCACGAGACGCGGCCTACGCGCCGGCAGGAGCGCACCACTCACCCACGCGCCGCGCGGCCTTAGCGCTCGACCACGCGAGCAGCGCCAGCAGGCGGCGGTCGCTTGGCTCGGTCCGCCGGTAGGCGGCGACCGCTGCCGCGTCGATCTGGTGGGGGGCCAGCGCGGCCAGCAGACCCAGGCGCGCCGCGGCCGCTTCGGGTTCTGCGATCTCGCCGAGCGCGCTCTGCACCCAGCTGTGGCCGAGTCCCGGGTCCTCCCCCTGCCACGCCCCGACCCGGGCTTCGATAACCGCGCGGGCGCCCGCGCCCAGCGCGTTACGCGCCTCGTCCTCGATCGCGGCCACCAGACCCGCAAACGCCCCAGCGACCGGCGGGCTGCCCTTTGCCCAGCTCATGTCGCCCGGCAACTGCGCCGCCTCGACAAACCGCAACGACTCGCCGGCCCGCTTCGCTCGCCTGACCGCGCGCGCAAACAGCCTTGGGGCGATCCGCGCCGTCAACGGGCGCAGCGTCCTTGGCCCCGGGAACGGACTCGGCGAGGCCAGCACCGTGACCATCCGGTTGATGTAGTGAAACGCGACCGCCGTGCCGATCAGCTCCGGCGCGAGCTCGCCGGCAAACGGCGGCTCGGCCAGCGGCGCGGCTCCCGGAGAGCGCGTGGCGCCGGCCCACGCGACCAGGCGGCGCGACTCATCGTCCACACGCTCGCCTCCCGCCCCCGTCAAAAGCGACCGTGCGAATTCACCCCGCCCGTCCGCGCGCAGCATCGTCGCATGCGCGTCCACACAGTACGGGCACTCATTGATCTGCGAGACGACCGTCGCGACAAGCTCCGTCGAGTGACGCGGCGCACGACCGGCCACCAGTGTCTCCCGGCACGCCGCCCACACCCCACCCAGCAGCCTTGGGTTGCCCGAATGCAGCAGAAACGGGTCGGGCACCGCACCGAAGTCGCGTCGGATCTGCGCGTACATCTCAGCCACCGACCCGCCCGCCGCGGCGGGCGAGACGTACTCCACATACCTGATCATGTCCGATCGCCCAGTGCGGCACGCACACTCGCCATTGCGCTAGAGAACCGTCGCGTGCCGGTGCTCGGCGAACAGCGCGAGCGCGTACTGCCCCGCCGGATGCTCGCGCGCACGTACCACCAGCGCTGCCATCCCCGGCGCGAGCACATCTGGCTGGGGCAGCGCCACGCCGTACTCCGGCGGGACCGTGACCGCGGCGGACAGCGCCGCGAAAGTCAGGTCCGCCGCGCCAAACCGCTCGCCGCACAGGTAGCGCCGGCCGTCGGCCAGCAGCCCTGCGACATAGTCGAACTCGCCGAACACCGCGGCCTCGTCCTCGAGCTCGATCCCCGGACGGATCTCGAGCACGTGCTTCACGTAGCGCTGGGCCACCGGCCACCCGTAGCGGATAAACCGGTCCTCCCAACCCGGCACGCCCGCGTTGTTGAAACGCAACGCGAGCTTCACGTTGGCGAGCATATGCACGTACATCAGCCGCCGCCCCCTCGGCCCAAGCACCTCGTCAAAGCGCCGGCACAGACTCACGACATCCTCCCTTGCGTCGTGCTGCTCGGGAAACAGCCGCTGCTCGGCGGGCGTGCGCTCATCCACCCACACAAGAATCTCCGCCGAGTCCCCAATCGCTCCACCCGGCGTCACCAACACCGGGACCGTGATCCCACCGCCCGCGCGCCTGGCGACCACCTGATGGACGCCCTGCACATGGCGCTCCTCGCGGTAGACCATCCCCGCCCGCTCCAGCGCCCACCGCGCCTTCTCGCAGTAGTGACTTATCGGGATCGTGACCAACCGCAGCACCGCAGGCGCAGTCTATGGCTGCGGGCAGCTGGCCGCTGGGCGGGCTCAGCCGGCGGCGCAACGCTCGGCGCCCACTGCCGCGCTCCACCGCGCGCCATCCAAAACGACCGCCTGCCTAATCGAACAGTTGGGTACGATCGACGAGATCGGTTTCGGGACTTCGCGTTTCCACCCGCGCAGAATGGCGTGTGATCGATCCAGCGCGCTCGCGCGTGTTCGAGCCGGCGGCCGGCGCCTTTTGGGTTGGCGGCTTTCAGCGGTCCGGGGCCAACGATGTCCTGGTGCGACGGCCGTCCGGCTACGCGCTACCATTCTGGCAGCGATGGACGTGCATACAGAAGATCTCGATCCCGAGCAGCGCTTTGCGGAAAAGGAGCAGGCTCGCCGCGCTGACGCGGAGGCGCTGCGGTCCGGGCGCAAGACGGCGGCTCAGCTGCAGCGCGAGAACGAATTCCTCCCGTTTCATCCCGACCGCATTCGGATCAACCTGGACGCATCGGGTTCGCTGTCCTGAGCGACGGCCGGCGGTCGCTGCATGTGCGAGTCGCAAGATGTTCTCGAGGTGCCGCCGCCGCCGTTGAGTTTGGTGGAGGCTGAACGGATCATCGGGCGGTTAGGGGATGTCGTCCGCGATCAGCGGGTGGTTCTCGTCGGGGGTCAGGCAGTCTCTATCTGGACGGCCTATCTCCAGCGCCTTCTAACCGGTCTCGTGCCCGAGCACGTGGTCAGCCGCGACATCGACTTTCTCGGCAACGCGAATGATGTCCGGCGGGCCGGCGAGTTGCTTGGCGGGCAGATCCAGGTGGCGAAGTGGGAGGACCGCACCACCCTCGCGGGCGTCGCGATCTTTCTCGACAGCGACGGTTATGAGCGCCGCCTCGACTTCCTTCAGAGTCCGTACGGGCTGAACGCCGATGATGTCAGGAGCACGGCGGTCCACCTCGATCTGATCCTCAGCGACGGCCGGCGCGCGCCCGTTTGGGTAATGCACCCCGAGCGTTGCATGGAGAGTCGCGTCCACAACAGCGCGCTGCCCAGCAAGCAGACCGACCTCGCTTGGCGGCAGCTGCGCGCGTCGATTCTCTGTGCCCGAGCCTTCAGTCAACTGCTGCTCGACGAGCGTGGACAGGCGGCCGTCCGTGACGTGCTGAAGCTCAACGAGCGCATCTTCCGCTTCGCGCAGGAACGTGATTCCGCTCGTATAGCGCTCGACAGGGACATCGAGGTCTTCGACGCGGTTCTCGATGACGAACGGCTGCCCGAGAAGTTCCGCACCGTCCGGCTACCTCAGATGCGCGAGCACATCATCGCCCTGCGTCGGCGGGGGCGCGGATGGGCGCCTCCACACGGGCGCGATTGACGACACCTCGATGCCGGGCCGCGTTGCGCAAGCGGGGCACGGATCTGGAGTTTCGTGACTTTATGCCGCGGCAAGGCCTACCTCTCGCGCTGGGTGAGGGAATTTCTTCTGTTTGGGCTCTGGGGGCGATGCGCGGGGAAATTCCACTGCGATCATCGCGCGGCGTAGCGCTACCAGCATGTCGCTATATGCAGGGGAGCGCTTGTGGCGGTACCAGGGAGCGTGTTCCCTGCGCTCTCTGATGTCGGCGGCCGGGTCGCCGTTGAGGGCGTACCAGACGATCGTCAGTGCTTGGCAGAGGAACCCGAAGGGCACGGTGTGCTTGACCGCTTGGGCGGTGCGGTTTCGCGCCTCCCCGACTCCGCTCAGCTGCTTGGCGTCGCGGAAGCAGACCTCGATTGTCCAGCGCTGGGCGTAGCGCTCCACGATCTGCTGCGCGCTGAGCGAGGTGTCGGTGCTGAGCAAGGCCATCGCCATTGGCTCTTTGCCCTTGGGGTCTGCGATGATCACGACCCTTACCGCTCGGCTGTGGAGCACCCCGAACCATAGACAGTCCAGGGCGTAGACCGAGATGGCGCTGGGCAGTCCGGGTCCCTTGGGGGAGATCGTTACGAAGTGATCGCTTCTCGCTGCGGCGATCTCCTTGACTCGCCCTAGTCGTTCTCCCTTCAGCGCGCCCCGGTCGCGCCGGTGGGGGTCCCTCTGCCTCGGGAAGCCGTAGAGAGTGCTGGAGGACTTCAGGCGGGCGATCATGCGTACCTCCTCGGGGAGGCCGCGCATCGCCCCGGTCGCGTAAGCGCCATCGCCCAGGAGCTCGATCGCCCGCCCGGAATGGCGATAGTGGACGAGATCGACCAGTTCCCGGGCCAGCTGGGATTGGGAGGGGTAGGCGGGGTCTTGCGTTGCGCGCTTGAAGGGGTGGCTTTTGCGACCGTAGCCGCGGCGAGCGGGATCAGCCTGCCAGAGGCGGAAGAGCAGCGGCAAGAAGACCGCTCGCTCGCTGACGGGCAGGCGCAAGACGATCCCCAGCACGACCCAGCAGTTGCCGTAGCGGACCTGCTTGCCGACGCCGCGAACGTGGTCTTTGCGGTGCAAGTGGGCGCCGAAGACCTTCGGGCCGCTACGCGCGAAGATCGTGTCATCGACAGCGAGCGTGAGCGCAGCACCCTGCGCGAGGAATCGAGCGATGACGAAGTCGAGCAGCACAAGCCCCAGAGCGTCAGCCGACCAGCGCCGTCGCGAGAAGAAGTCGTGAGCGCGGGAGTGATGCCAGCTTCGTTCCAGCCGCGCGGAGAGGAGCATCCCAGTAACGGTGTGCTCGCCGACACGGGAGATAAAGCCCACGCAGAGCGCGCAGAAAGTCTCGTAAGTAGGGCGAGTAAAGCAACCCCGAAACAGGGAAAGGAGTACGGCGAGAGAATCCGAGGGGAGCATCGGCACCTCCACGATTGGTTGGTGTGGTGCCAAACCGCTTCGCGGAGGCTGCCGGTGCTCCTTCCCCGCCTACCACTCACCAGCCAGCTCACGCGAAACACCAAGCAGCCGCCAAAACCACGAAACTCCAGACGGATGCCCCGCGCCCATGGCGTTGTATTCCACACCGGACCACGGCCGTTCGAGCTTGACGGCCGAATCCCTCGCACTGCCGATCTGCGCGCTGTGGGGAGCGTGGACGGCGAGGCCAGCTTGGCGTAGCGTTACGCGCGCAGCGTTGAATCAGCCGCATCGAACGAAAGGAGATCACCATGACGTTCAAGATTTCAGTGCTTGCGCTCATACTCTGCGCAGGGATGTTGCTTGGAGCTGCTGTATCGGACACCGCGCAGGCCGCATGGCTGGTGTTAGGGTCGACGATCGACCGAGGGTCGGCTGCGATTTCGTCATCGACCATCACCGACAAACTCAGCAAGATCGAAGGAACCGTCGTTCCGGTCGTCGAATGTACGGGGCTGGCGGTCAAAGAAGGAAAGATATACGAGCCTGACAAGATATTAATCGGCGCGCTCGAATTCACTGGGTGCACCGGTAACTTTGGGACCTGCAAACTGAAGTCCCAACTCGACTCGCGTGCGCTGGAAGGCTTAGCGACTTTAAACGGTCCGTTAGCCGCGAAGGCGAAACTCAAACCAGAGACCGGCAACGTATTTGCGATTCTCAAATGGGAAGGCGCCGAAATTTGCAACACGATTTCCGAGCAAATTGGGGGCAGCGTATCGATCTTAATACCAGAAGGCGGAGACGAACGTTTATGGCATTTAATTAGTTTGTACGAAGAAGAAGTCGGTGAACTACAATCTGAAAGGGCAGCCAACATATCCGGGGCCACCTTAGTGCACTTGGAAAACGACATGCTCTGGAGCTTCGACTGAAACGATGCTGCACGACCGTGCGTCGGCGACGTGCTCGCAGCGCAGCAGCAGACACCGCATTGGGCGCGGGCTATGGACGGCCCGCGCCGGCCGCGCGGCTGCGAGGGCTGCGACGCGCGGACGATCACGAACCCCAAGCCATCTGTCGCACGGCCTACCGCGTGCTCAACGTGCCTGCGCGCGCAAGGAACGCCGCGATCACCCTGCTGCCGACGGCTTCGATGGCGGCCCGAGTCTGCTCGTCGATCTGCACCTCCGCCGGCAGGTGCTCGCGCCAACCCTCCAGCAGCGCGGCGTCGACCTCGATGTGAAATTGCAGGCCATACGCGCCCGCGCCCGCCTGCGCCCGTCCGCCCGCGCGAAAGGCCTGATTCGGGTACAGCCCGCTTGCCGCCAGCCGTGTCGCGCCCTCCGGCAGGTCGAACGTTTCGCCGTGCCAGTGCACCACCGGCAGCTCCCCGCCGCCCGCGGCGCCCAGCACCGGGTCGGCGCGGCCGGCGGCGCTCAACGTGACCGTGCCCGGACCGATCTCTGCGGCCGGCCCGCGGTACACGCGCGCGCCGCACGCCGCCGCCAGCAACTGCGCTCCCAGACACACGCCGAGCACCGGCAGCCCCCGGGCGAGCGCGGCCCCAACCAGCTCGATCTCGTCGGCGAGCCACGGATACACCTGCGTATCGGAGACGCCCATCGGGCCGCCCATCACGACCAGCCCCGCCAGATTCCCCACGTCGGGCAGCCCCTCGCCGCGGTCGGGCCTGCACACCCGCAGCGCGATCCCCTGCGCCGCCGCCTCGCGTGCGATCGCGCCCGGGCCCTCGAACTCCACGTGTTGGATCGCCACCCACTCGCCGCGCGCCGGCGCTGCCTCTGCGGGCGCGGGCGCTCCGGCGCGCACGCCGCGTGCCGTGTCGGGGCTCCTCGCGGGGGCTGCCGCCGCGCCACCGCCCGTGTCCTGCGCCGTCATCCGCCGCAGGGTAGCCTGCCAACTTGACGATGAGCGCCACCGCCTCCCTCACCGTGACCCTGCCCGACGGCACGCCGCTGCAGCTGCCCGCCGGGGCGAGCGGCGCCGACGCCGCCGCCGCAATCGGGCCCGGCCTGGCGCGCGCTGCGCTCGCGGTGACGGTCTCCCACGAGGACGGCGCGCCCGAGGTTCGCGACCTCGCCCGTCCGCTGGCGCCCGGTGCGCGCATCGCGATCCTCACCGCCAAGAGCGGCGCCGACGCGCTCGCGCTGGTCCGCCACGACGCCGCGCACGTGCTCGCCGCCGCCGTGATGGAGCTCTACCCCGGCGTGAAGATCTCGATCGGCCCCGCGATCGAGCACGGCTTTTACTACGACTTCGAGTTCCCGCCCGGCGTCACCGTCACCGAGGCCGATTTTCCCGCGATCGAAGAGCGCATGCGCGCGCACGTCAAGGCCGCCGAGCCCTTCGTCCGCGAGGACGTCCCCGTGGCCGACGCGCGCGCGCGCTTCCTCGCAGCGCACCAGGACTACAAGGTCGAGCTGATCGACGACCTCTTCGCCGCCGCCGCCCGCGCCGCGCGCGGTGAGGCCGCCGTTGACGAGTCGCCGAGCGCCACCCGCGCCCACGCCCCCGAGGCCGGCCTGCAGACCGTCTCGCTCTACACCAACGGCCCCTTCACCGACCTCTGCCGCGGCCCGCACGCCCCCTCCACCAAGACGATCGGCGCCTTCAAGCTCCAGTCCCTCGCCGGCGCCTACTGGCGCGGGGACTCCACCCGCACGATGCTCACCCGCATCTACGGCACCGCGTTCTTCACCAAAGCCGAACTGGCCGAGCACCTCGAGCGCCTCGAGCAGGCGCGCGCGCGCGATCACCGCCGCCTCGGGCGCGAACTCGACCTCTTCCAGTTCTCCGACCTCTCGCCCGGCGCGCCGTTCTGGAAGCCCGCCGGCATGGCCGTCTGGAACGCGCTCACCGACCTCTGGCGCGAGCAGAACAGTGCGCGCGGCTACCGCGAGGTGAAAACGCCAATCCTCTACGACGTCAACCTCTTCAAGCAGTCCGGGCACTGGGACACCTACAAGGAGAACATGTACTTCACCGACGTCAACGACCGCCCGATGGGGCTCAAGCCGATGAACTGTCCCGCGCACATCCAAATCTACAAGGACGCCCGCCGCTCCTACCGCGAACTGCCAATCCGCTACTCCGAGCAGGGTCTCGTCCACCGTCACGAGGCCTCCGGCGTGCTGCACGGCCTCCTGCGCGTGCGCCCCATCACCCAGGACGACGCTCACATCTTCTGCACCGAGGAGCAGGTCCAGGAGGAGGTCGTGCGCTGCCTGCGCTTCGGCTTTCACATCTACGCGCTGTTCGGCTTCGAGCCGCGGCTGGAGCTGTCGACCAGGCCGGCCAAGCGCATCGGCAGCGATCAGATGTGGGAGCGCGCCGAGGGCGCGCTGGAGGGGGCTTTGCGTGCCGAGCAACTCAGCTATGAACTGAACCCCGGCGACGGCGCCTTCTACGGGCCGAAGATCGACCTGCACATGCGCGACTCGATCGGCCGCTCCTGGCAGCTCGGCACAGTCCAGCTCGACTACTCGATGCCCGAGCGCTTCGACCTGCACTACACCGGCGCCGACAACGCCGAGCACCGTCCCGTGATGATCCACCGCGCGCTGCTCGGCTCCTTCGAGCGCTTCATCGGCATTCTGATCGAGCACTACGCTGGCGAGCTGCCGCTCTGGCTCGCCCCGGTCCAGGCGATCGTCCTGCCCGTCTCCGACCGCTTCAACGACTATGGCCTGAGCGTCCTCGAGACGCTACACGAACACGGGCTGCGGGCCGAGTGCGACGAGCGCGGTGAGTCGATCGGCCGCAAGATCCGCGACGCCGAGCTGCGCAAAGTGCCGCACATGCTCATCGTCGGCGAGCGCGAGGCCAGTGAGGGCACCGTCTCCGTGCGCTCCCGCGTGCCCGCTGGTGCGGGGGCGGGCGCGGGCGAGGCCAGTGTAGGGGCGGCCGGCGTCGCTGGGGCCGGTGGTGCCGAGGCGGGTCGCGGGGGAGTCGGCGGTGGGGGGCAGGCCGACGAGCATCGTGCGGGAGACACCGCCGCGGTGCCGGTGCAGGCGCTCGCCCAGCGGCTCGCCGCGCGTGTGGCCGCGCGCGAGGGGCGTCCGTGAAGATTCCGGATGCCGGCCTTGCGCACCGCGCCGGCGCCGCTATACTCGGCCGCCTTGAAGACCCTCCTGCATTCAACGCGCCGCGACTGCACCTCCGCTTGACGCGCCGCCAGGACAGCTAGTGCCGGTACCGCGCAGGTTCGACCGGCGCCCGCCCGAGCGGGACACGACGAGGATCAACGAGCGTATCCGCGTCCCCGAGGTCCGGCTGATCGACGACGAGGGCAACCAGGTCGGCGTGTTGAAGACCGCCGACGCGCTGCGCTTCGCCCAGGAGCGCGACCTCGACCTGGTCGAGGTCGCCCCCGAGGCGCGCCCGCCCGTGTGTCGTGTGCTCGACTACTCCAAGTACAAGTACGAGCAGGCCCAAAAGGTCAAGCAGGCGCGCAAGCACCAGCAGCAGATCACGATCCGCGAGATCAAGTTCCGCCCGAAGATCGCCCAGCACGACTACGACACCAAGAAGGGCCACGTCGCCCGCTTCCTACGCCACAAGGACAAGGTCAAGGTCACCATCATGTTCCGCGGCCGCGAGGTCACTCATCCCGAGCGCGGCACGATGATCCTTGACCGGCTCGCCGAGGAGCTGGAGGAGCTCGGCGTCGTCGAGCAGCGCCCGATGCAGGAGGGCCGCAACATGACGATGATGCTCGCCCCCTCCAAAGCGGTCCTCGCCGGACGTGTCGAGGTCTCCCCCGACGGCGGGCCGCCGAGCGCCGACGCTGCGCCGGCTACTGCTGATGCACCACCCAACGCGAGCGCTGCGCCGGCTACTGCTGATGCACCACCCAACGCGAGCGCTGCGCCGGCTACTGCTGATGCACCACCCAACGCGAGCGCTGCGCCGGCTACTGCTGATGCACCACCCAACGCGAGCGCTGCGCCGGCTACTGCTGATGCACCACCCAACGCGAGCGCTGCGCCGGCTACTGCTGATGCACCACCCAACGCGAGCGCTGCGCCGGCTACTGCTGATGCACCACCCAACGCGAGCGCTGCGCCGGCCACTGCTGACGCTCCACCCAACGCGAGCGCCGCGCCGGCCACTGCTGACGCTCCACCCAACCCGAGCGCTGCGCCGACGGACGGTGCTCCTGCCGCTCCAGCGCCGACGGACGGTGCTCCCGCCACTGCTGCCGTGCCGGCCGATGGTGCCGCTGCCGCTGCCGCTGCCGCTGCCCCGGCGCCGGCTGCCGCTTTGGAGTCCGGCGGATCTACCGAATAGGTCCCAAGGGGCCCCCTAGGTGCCTTTATCCGCTGGTAGTCCACACATCAGCAGCCTTTGTCGTTGTGGGCAGGGTTGGGGGGACGGTGCATTGTTCTCAGTTTGCGCGCCAGAGCTATAAGCTGCTGGAGCATCCTCCCTGCACGGTATGATTTTCCTGCAACGATACTCGTTGGGCACGTTGCACAGTTCAATGTTCACCCGCCACGGGTCGCCGGCCACGCGGGCGAGCGAGGGGAACTAAAGGAAAGACACAAGCTCGATCGCGGTAGGGCCTGCCCCGCGGTCTGGCGTCAGCCCGCGCGCGTGCTCTTCATCGCCAGCATCGCCGCGTCGGCGTGGTGTAGCAACTGCTCGGCCGTCGCGCCGTCGTGCGGGTAAACGCTCGCGCCGAGGCTCGCGCCGACGCGTACCGCGCCCGCGTCGAGCTGGATCGGCTCGGTGATGGTCACGTGCATTCGCTCCATAAACGCGGCCACCTCGAGGCTCGGGTTCGGCAGCATACCCAGCAGCGCCACGAACTCATCGCCGCCATAACGCGAGATCAGCTCGTCCTCGCGTACCGCCGCCGTCAGCCGCGTCGCGAGCGTGCGCAGCACTTCGTCGCCCGAACGGTGCCCGAGCGTGTCGTTGATCCGCTTGAAGCCGTCGAGGTCCATGTAGACGAGCGCCACCGCGCAGCCATGACGCTCGGCGCGCGCGATCGCCCGGTCGAGCTCTTTGTGGAACAGCCTGCGGTTGGCGAGGTTCGTCAGCTGGTCGTGGTGGGCCTGGTGTTGCAGGCGCTCGAGAATCGTGCGCCGCTCGCTGATGTCCGTAAATGTCGCGATCGCGCCATTGGGTTGGCCGTGCTCGTCGGGCGCCACGCGCGCGCTCAACGAGATCCACGCCACCCCGCCGCCGCCGGGCCGCTGCACGCCCATGATCACCCCGCGCTGCGGACGGCCCGTTTGCAACGTCTCGACCGTCGGGTGGCTGGCCAGCGGCCACGGCGTGCTGTCCTCGCGCAAAAAGCTCCAGCGCCGGTCGCGCACATGGCGCGCGAGTAGCTGGTCGTGGCTCAGGCGCAGGATGCGGCCCGCCGCGTTGTTCGCGTACACCACCCGCCCATGGCGGTCGAACACGAGCACCCCCTCGGTCAGCATCTCGGTCGTGACCTGCATCCGGTTGGCCAGGATGCGCGACTCCGCGCGCTGCGCGCGGAGTTCTGTGCGCAGGCGCTCGGCGGTCGCGACCGCCTGCGCGAGGCGCTCGCAGGCCAAATCGAGCGTGTGCTCGGTGTCGCCCGCGCCGGCGTCGGTCAGCTTGCGCAGCGCGTGGGCGATCGCGCTTGGCGTGTCGTCTGCGAGATGCGTCTGCCCGAAGGCATCGAGGTCGACGATCGAGGCTCGCTCCATCCATGTCCCTCATCGGCCTTGACGCGTCAATACATGACGCTCGATTGCGCCCCCTGGACAGCCGGCGTCTCGTTGCGCAGGCCGGTCCGCGGCGTTGCGCGGGCCGGGTTGCCGCGGTGCTGCCGGTCTCGCGGGTTGTTGCGCGACGGGCTGGGTGCCTCGTTGCGCGGGCCGGTCCGCGGCGGCGCGTCTGTCATAATGCCCGCTCGCGATGCCCAAGATGAAGACGCACTCCGGCGCCAAGAAGCGCTTTAAGGTCACCGCCACCGGCAAGGTGCGCGGCCGGCACGCCTTCACGAGCCACATCCTCGAGAAGAAGTCCCCCAAGCGCAAGCGCGCCTTGGGTCGCCCCGCCGCGATCTCAGATCACGACACGCCGCGCGTCAAGCGGCTGCTGGGAGTTGGCAAATGACCCGCGTCAAGCGCTCCCTGCACGCACGCAAGAAGCGTCGCGCGACGCTGGCCCTGACGAAGGGCTTCCGCGGCGAGGCGCACTCCAACTACAAGCGCGCCAAGGAGGCGCTGATCAAGGCGGACACCTACGCCTACCGCGACCGGCGCAACCGCAAGCGCGACTTTCGCCGGCTGTGGATCACCCGCATCAACGCCGCCGCGCGCGAAAACGGCATGAGCTACTCCCAGTTCATCCACGGTCTTGCGCTGGCCGGCGTGGAGCTCGACCGCAAGGTGCTCGCCGACATCGCCGTCCGCGACGCCGACTCCTTCCGACGTTTCGCCGAGGTCGCCCGCGAGGCGTCGGCTGCCTGAGCGACAGGCACTCCGACACCGAAGCCTCCCGGGCGCCGCTTCCTTTCGGAACGGCGCCCTTTTTTGTATCCCAAGCAGCGAGCAAGATACGCAGGACAGACCAGATGACCGCGAAAATCGAGTCCCCCCACAACCCGAGCCTGCAGGGCCTGCGGCGCCTGCGTCGCCGGCGCGAGCGCGCGCACAGCGGGCGCTTCCTCGCCGAGGGCGAGGACCTGGTCGAGGCCGCCGCGCAAGCCGGCTGGGAGCCGCTTGAGGGCTACCGGCTCGCCGGCAGCGGACTCGGCGGGGCGCGCTTTCGCGACGTGGTGCCGGCGGCGCTCGGCGCCGTCAGCACGCTCGGCTCGGGCACACGCGCGATCGGCGTCTACACCCAGCGCTGGCATGCCGCGCCGCTCGGGCCGCTGTGCATCTACCTGCACGGGCTCGCCGACCCCGGCAACGTCGGCTCGGTGCTGCGCAGCGCACTCGCGTTCGGCGCCGCGTCGGTCGCCCTCGGGCCGGGCTGCGCCGACCCCTACTCGCCGAAGGCCGTACGCGCCAGCATGGGGGCGATCTTCTCCGTGCCCCTCGCTCGTGTCGAGGATCCACTCGCTCCGGCCGCGCTGCCCGGCCCGCGCGTCGCGCTCGTCGCGCACACCGGCGTGGCGCTGCGCGAGCTGGCCCCGCGGCTGCGGGAGCAGGGCGCGCTCACCCTGCTCGTCGGCGCCGAGCGCGACGGGCTGCCCGCCGAGCTGCTCGCCGGCTGCGAGCACATCGCTCACATCCCGATCGTCGGGGACTCGCTCAACGCCGCGATGGCGGCCACCATCGCCCTCTACGAAATGGGCGATTCGACTGGTCGAGGGGCCCGACCGAAGCCGGGTGACACGCGCCTTGGGCGCGAGTCCCCGTTTCGGCCAGCCGGCCTGCGGCCGGCTGCGCCACCCTCTAGGGTCTCCACCTGATGATCGAGCGCGTCGAACAGCTCCAGTCAGAGGCGCAGCAGGCGATCCTCGCTGCGGCCGAAGGGCAGACGCTGGAGGAGCTGCGCGTGCGCTACCTCGGCCGCAAGGCCGAGCTGCCCCAGATTCTGCGCGGCGTGCGCGACCTTGCGCCCGAGCAGCGCGGCGCCGTCGGCAAGGCCGCCAACGAGGCCCGCCAGGCGCTCGAAGCGCTGATCGAGCAGCGCACCTCCGACCTGCACGCGCAGCGCCTGCAGCGCAGCCTCGGTGAGGACCGGCTCGACGTCACGCTGCCCGGCGCGCCGGTGCAGCCGGTCGGCCGCCTGCACGTCCTGACCGCGACCCAACGCGAACTCGAGGACATCTTCGTCGGCCTCGGCTTCACCATCCTGGAGGGCCCCGAGGTCGAGACCGTCCACTACAACTTCGACGCGCTCAACCACCACCCGACGCACCCCGCGCGGGCGCGCACCGACACGTTCTACGTGCGCGCGGCGCAGCCGGCCGCGGATTCGGCCGCGCTCGCAGGCGTGTCCGGCTCGGATGCGGGCCAGAGTTTGGCCGCGGGTGCGGGCTCGAGCGCACTCGGCTCGGATGCGGATGCGGATGCGGATGCGGGTTCGGCCTCGGGCCC
Organism: uncultured Solirubrobacterales bacterium; assembly: GCA_963804675.1. Classification (GTDB taxonomy): domain Bacteria; phylum Actinomycetota; class Thermoleophilia; order Solirubrobacterales; family Solirubrobacteraceae; genus Palsa-744. Next base: position 179,449 of record CAWDRI010000001.1, read on the forward strand.
AGGCCCGAGCGCGTCCGGCTCGGATGCGGGGCCGGGCCGGAGCGCGTCCGGCTCGGATGCGGGGCCGGGCCGGAGCGCGTCCGGCTCGGACGCGGGCGACGGGGACCCGGCCGCGCCGGGTGTGGCGCTCGGCGCGCCGCACGAGCTGGTGCTTCGCACGCACACCTCGCCGATGCAGATCCGCGCGATGGAAGCTCACCCGCCGCCGCTCTACGTCGTCATCCCCGGTCGCGTCTACCGGCCCGACAGCGACGCGACGCACACCCCGCAGTTCCACCAGATCGAGGGGCTCGCCGTCGACGCGGACATCACGCTCGCCGACCTCAAGGGCACGCTTCTGGCGTTCGCCCGCGCCGTCTTCGGCGAGCAGCGCGACGTGCGCCTGCGCCCCCACTTCTTCCCGTTCACCGAGCCCTCCGTCGAGGTCGACGTCTCCTGTTTTCACTGCGGCGGGCGGGGCTTCCTGGGCGACGGCGCGCGCTGCTACCTGTGCAAGGGCGAGGGCTGGCTGGAGGTGCTCGGCGCCGGCGAGGTCGATCCGAACGTGTACGCGCACGTGCCCCACACCGCCGCAAACGCGCCGGGCTACGACCCCGAGCGCGTCCAGGGCTTCGCGTGGGGGATGGGCATCGAGCGCATCGCGATGCTCAAGCACGGCATCCCCGACCTGCGGCTCTACTTCGAGAATGACCTGCGCTTCCTGGAGCAGTTCGGCTGATGGGCTCGACTAGTGACAAGGAAGTTTTGACGTGAGAGTCCCGCTCGACTGGCTGCGCGAATACTGCGACCCACCGCTCGACGTACGTGCGATCGAGGAGCGTCTGACAATGACCGGGACCAAGGTCGAGGCGATCCACCACCACGGCGTGCACGAGCCGCAGCGGTTCGTCGTGGGGCGCATCCTGTCCTGTGAGCGCCACCCCGACGCCGACCGTCTCAGCGTCTGCGCCGTCGATCTCGGCCCTGCCTCGCCCGACGGGCCCGCGACGATCGTCTGTGGCGCGCCCAACGTCGCCGCCGGCCAGACCGTCGCCGTCGCCATGCCCGGCGCGGTGATGCCCGACGGGACGAAGATCAAGCGCGCGAAGCTGCGCGGCGTCGCCTCCGCAGGGATGATCCTCGCCGAGCACGAGCTCGAGCTCGCGGGCGCCGGCGAGCACAGCAAGGGCATCCTCGTGCTCGACGGCCTGTCCGGCGAGGGCCGGCCTGGCGCGGGCGTACCAGCCCTCGCCCTGCCGGCCCCAGGTGTCCCGGTCTCGGGTGTCCCGACTCAACGTGTCCCGGCCCCCGGCCTGTCAACCCCGGGCGTGCCCGCCCCCGGTACGCCGCTCGCGGAGGTCCTGCCGCTCGCGACCGACGTGATCGAGCTGGAGGTCACCCCCAACCGACCCGACTGCCTCGGCGTCTACGGTGTCGCGCGGGAGCTGCACGCCGCCACCGGCGCGCCGCTGGCGCCAGCCCCTTGGAGTGAGGATCCGGGCACCGCCGGGGCGCTCGGCGGCGCAGCGCCGGGCGAGTCGCCGAAGGCTGGAGGGGGGTCTGCGGAAGGCGTGTCGGCTGGGGGGCTGTCGGCTGAAGGGGCCCCGTCGGAGTCGGCGCCGCGCGAGTCGCCCGCGAGCGTGAGCGTCGAGTGCTCCGCCGAGCTGTGCCCGCGCTTCACCGCGCGCGTCTTCGAGAATGTCACCCTCGCCGAGTCGCCGCCATGGCTGAAGGCGCGCCTCGCCGCCGCCGGGCAGCGGCCGATCAACAACGTCGTCGACATCACCAACTACGTGATGCTCGCCACCGCCCAGCCGCTGCACGCGTTCGACCTCGACCGCGTCGCGGGCGGCACGTTGGTGGTGCGCACGGCCCGCGCGGGCGAGCAGGTGCAGACGCTCGACGGCCAGACGCGCACGCTCGACGAGCGCATGGTCGTGATCGACGACGCGCAAGGGCCCACGTCGATCGCCGGGCTGATGGGAGGTGCGCGCTCGGAGGTGGGGGAGGGCACCACGCGCGTGCTGCTCGAGGTCGCCACCTGGAACGGGCCGAACATCCACCGCACCGCGTGGGCGCTCGGGCTGCGCAGCGAAGCCTCGGCGCGCTTTGAGAAGGGTCTGCCGCCCGAGCAGTGCGACACCGCGCAGGCGCTCGCGACACGGCTGATGATCGAGCTGTGCGGGGCGCGCGTGCAGCCCGGGACGATCGACGTCGGCGGGACACCCACAGGGGGCGGGGCCGGGACAGCAGGTGCGGACGGCGGCGGCACAGGGGGCGGGGCCGGGACAGCAGGTGCGGACGGCGGCGGCACAGGGGGCGGGGCCGGGACAGCAGGTGCGGACGGCGGCGGCACAGGGGGCGGTGCGGTGGCGAGTGGCGGTGCGGTGATGGGTGGCGGTGTACCGGGTGGTGGCGCTGCGGTGATGGGTGGCGGTGTACCGGGTGGCGGCGGTGCGGTGGCGACTGGCGGTGCGGCGGTGGCGGGCGGCGCGGTCCGGCCGGCACCGCACATTCACCTGCGCGAGGCGCGCGTGCAGGCGATCCTCGGCGTGCCCGTCCTGCGCGAGCGCCAGCGCGAGATCCTGCAGGCGCTCGACTTTCAGACCGAGGACGTCGAGGACGGGCTCCTGGTCAGCGTGTCGCCGCTGCGCCGCGCCGACGTCACGCGCGAGGCCGACCTGATCGAGGAGGTCGCGCGCATCGACGGCCTGGAGAAGCTGCCCGCGACACTACCCCGGCAGCGGCCCGCCGGGCTGCTCTCGCCGACCCAGCGGCTGCGCCGGCACGCGGTCAACGCGCTCGTCGGGCGCGGACTCTACGAGACGGTCGGCTGGAGCTTCACCTCGCCCGCGCGGCTGGAGGACCTGCGGCTGAGCGGCGACGATCCGCTGGGCCGTGCGGTCGCGCTCGAGAACCCGCTCTCCGAGGAGCACTCGCTTTTGCGCACCACACTCTTGCCGTCGTTGCTCGACAGCGCTGCGCGCAACGCCGCGCGTGGCGAGGCCGACCTGCGGTTGTTCGAGGTCGGCACCGTGTTTCATGCGGCCGGCGGCCCGGTCAGCGCTACGGCGCGCGATCCTGGCGGTCACGATCACGGCAGCCGGCAAGATCGAGATGGCGGGAAGGACGGCGGGCCTGCAGCCCAGGGGAACGGGCCCACCGGCACACGCGGCGATCCGCTGCGCGACACCGGCGTGCACGAACACCGCGCGCTCGGCGTGCTGCTCAGCGGCCGCCTCGCGCTGCCCGGCTGGCGCGAGGCCGACCCGCCGCGCACGGACTTCTACGCCGTCAAGGGCGTGCTCGAAGCACTCGGCGCCGCGTTGCGCGTCGAGGTGGACTGCCGGCCTTTTGGCAGCGATGGTGGCTCTGACGGTGCTGGTCGCGCAAGCGGCGACGCTGCGGGCGAGGAGCCCGTGGAGGCTGTGGGGGTTACGGGGGCTATGGGGAGAGCATCCGGTGGCGTCGCGCCACCCTCGCCGATCGCGCCGCCCCCCTTCCTGCACCCCGGGCGCGCCGCCACGGTGCTCGCCGGCGGGCAGCCCGCCGGCTGGCTCGGCGAGCTGCACCCGCTCGTGGACGCCTGGGAGCTCGACGGCGCCGCGGTGATGGAGCTCGACCTCGACCTGTTCCTCGCCGCTGCATCCGACACGCTGCGCTACCGCGACTTCAGCTCCCACCCCGCGCTGCGCCAAGACCTCGCCGTGGTCCTGCCCGAGCAGGTGCCGGCCGGGCAGACGCTCGCCGCGGTGCGCTCCGCAGCCGGCGCGCTGCTCGAGGACGTGCACGTGTTCGACGTCTACACCGGCCCCCAGGTCGGTTCGGGCCTTCGCTCACTCGCACTCGCGCTCAGCTTCCGCGCGCCCGACCGCACGCTCGCCGACACCGACGTCGAGCCGCTGCGCGCGCAGATCACCGCCGCGCTGGCGCAGCTTGGGGGCGAGCTGCGTGGGTGAGCGGGATCTGTGGCTCGCGCGGACGCCGATGGCGAGCTTGGGAGTGAGCTGCGTGGGTGAGCGCAATGTGCGGCTCGCGCCGACACCGCTCGACGAGCTTGGGGATCCGCAGCGTGGTTGAGCAGCTGCCACAGCGCTTCGCACCCAACTCGCCGCGCGTGCTCGTCGCCGGCGCCACCGGCTTCGCCGGCGCGCTCGCCGCGCACCTGCTCTGGCGCCACCCCCGCTTCGAGCTCGTCGCTGTCACCGGGCGCTCGGAGGTCGGGCGGCGTCTGGACGACCTCTACCCGCGCTACCGCGTGCCGCTGGCGATCCGGCAGCTCGACTTCGACGGGGTCGAGGCCACCGGCGCAGTCGCGCCCGAGCGGGCGGGCGGTCCGGCGGCGGCCGCGGCACCCGCGGCGGACTGCTTCCACCCGGCGGGCGTCAACGCCGCCATCGTCGCCTACCCGCACGCCGCCGCCGCCCCGACCGTAGGCGCGCTGCGCGAGCTGGGGGCGCGCGTCGTGGACCTCTCCGCTGACTTCCGCCTCACCGACCTCACCACCTACGAACGCTGGTACGGGCCGCACCCCCGGCCCGAACTGCTCGCCGACGCTGTCTACGGGCTCACCGAGCTGCACCGCGAGCGCATCGCCTCGGCGGCGATCGTCGCCAACCCCGGCTGCTACCCCACCGCGGCCGTGCTCGGCCTCGCGCCGCTCGCGCGCGCCGGGCTGATCGCCGACCTCGTGATCGACGCCAAGCAGGGCATCTCCGGCGCCGGGCGCACGTTCGACGACACCACCCACCTCTCCAGCGCCGGCGAGAACATCCTCCCCTACAAGGTTGCCGCCCACCGCCACACCCCCGAGATCGAGCAGGAGCTGGATGATTTGGATCCCACCCACCCCGGGCTGCCCGTCCAATTCCAGGCGCACCTCGTGCCGCTCGACCAGGGCGAGCTGGCCAGCTGCTACGTCACGCCCACGCGCGCCGTCGAGCCGGCAGAGCTGGCCGAACTCTACGAGGAGGCGTACGCGCACGAGCCGTTCGTCGAGGTCCACGCGCGACCGCCCGGCACACGCGACGTCCTCGCGACCAACTTCTGCCGCGTCTTCGCCACCCCCGACTCGCACACCGGCAAGATCGTCGTGCTCTGTGCGATCGACAACCTCTGGAAGGGCACCTCCTCGCAGGCCCTGCAGAACCTCAACATCATGTTCAGCCTGCCCGAGACCGAAGGACTGCTCTGATGAGCGACGCGCCCGACCAACACGGGGAGGGGCGGCCGGCGGGACGGCCGGCTGTGCGTGGGGAGGGGCGGCCGGCGGGACGGCCGGCTGTGCGTGGGGAGGGGCGGCCGTCGGGCCAGGGAGAGGGGCGGCCGACGGGTCGGCGGGAGGGGCGGCCGGCGGCCCCTGCGGAGGGCCGGCCGGGGGTGCACGCGGAGCGGCGGCCGGCTGTCGGCGGGCAGGGACCGCCCCCCGGGGCCGACGGTTGGGCACACACCGACCTGCGCGGCGATCGCGCCTGCGCGGGCCCGCCGCGGCCGTTCTTTCACTCGCGCTGGGTCGCCGTGCCCGGGCACGTGCACGAACTCGACCCCGACGCCGGATTGCCCGCCGGCTTCCGTGCCGCCGGCGTCCCGGCCGCCATCAAGCCCAGCGGCAACCCCGACGTCGGTCTGCTGATCTGCGACGTCGCGCCCGCCGACGGTGCCACCAGCGCCGCACGCTTCACCGCCAGCAGCACCGCCGCCGCGCCGGTGCTCGTCAGTCGCGAGCGCTGCCGCCTGAATGCGCTGCGGGCGGTGCTCGTCAACTCCGGTTGCGCCAACGCCGCCACCGGCCGCCGAGGCCTCGACGACGCCGCCAAGACACAGGGCGCGACCGCGATCGCGCTCGGCGTCGCGCCCGAGGAGGTCGCGCTCGGCTCGACCGGCGGCATCAGCCATCTGCTGCCGGTCGAGAACATGCTCAAAGGCATCCTCGCCGCCTCCGGGCAGCTGCGGCGCGAGGGCGACACCGATTTCCAGCAGGCGATCCAAACCACCGACGCCTTCGAGAAGCGCGCCAACCTCGAGGTCGCGCTGCCCGCCGGGCGCGTGCGCCTGTCCGCCCAATGCAAGGGCGCCGGCATGATCTCGCCGAACTTCGCCACCATGCTCTGCTTCATCGAGACCGACGCCGCCCTAGCGCCCGACACCGCCGAGCTGCTGCTCGGCGTCTGCGTCAAACGCTCGTTTGACCGCTGCACCGTCGACGGCCAGCTCTCCACCAACGACACCGCGATCCTCCTGGCCTCCGGCGCGAGCGGGGTGCGCGTGGAGCCCGAGAGCGAGGACGAGCTACGCCTCGGCGAGGCCCTCGACGCGCTACTGCGCCAACTCGCGATCATGATGGTCGCCGACGGCGAGGGCGCGCACCGCATCGCCCGCGTCATCGTGCGCGGCGGTCCCCAACCCGGCCATCCCGACGCGGTCGAGCGCGCCGCCCGCGCCGTCGCCAACTCGCCGCTGGTCAAGGCCGCTTTGAACGGCGCCGACCACAACTGGGGGCGCATCATCCAGGCGCTCGGCGGTGCGCTGCCGGGGCCGACGCCGCTTGTCTGCGACATCGCGATCCAGGGGACCCAAGTCTGCGCCGCCGGCGCCGCGATCCCCTACGACGAGACGCAGCTCGGCGCGGCGATCCGTGCTGCCGAGGTCGAGTACGACATCGTCCTGCCCGGCGATGGTCAGGAGACCGAGCTGTTCTTCTCCGACCTCTCGCACGAGTACGTCACCATCAACGCCGACTACACGACATGAACCGCGCCGACTCGCCCGCGATCGCCACCCTGCTGGAGGCGCTGCCCTACATCCGCGAGTTCCACGGGCGCACGATCGTGATCAAGTACGGCGGCGCCGCGATGGAGGACCCGGCGTTGCGCGAGGACTTCGCGCGCGACGTCGTGCTGCTCAAGTACGTCGGGCTGAACCCGATCGTCGTGCACGGCGGTGGGCCGCACATCACCGCCTACATGGAACGCCTGGGCCTGCCCGTGCAGTTCGTCGCCGGGCTGCGCGTCTCCGACGAGGCGACCGTCGAGGTCGCCAAGATGGTGCTCGTCGGCAAGGTCAACAAGGAGATCGTCGGCCGCCTCGCGCGCCACGGCCAGCCCGCCGTCGGGCTCTGCGGCGACGACGGCTCGCTGTTCGAGGTCTCCCGTCGCAGTGCCCCCACCGGCGAGGACATCGGCTTCGTCGGGCGCATCGAGCGCGTCGGCATAGACGTCCTGAACCACATCGCGCGCGACTACATCCCCGTGATCGCCTCCGTCGGCGCCGACCGCGACGGCCACTCCTACAACATCAACGCCGACGACGCCGCCGCCGCCGTCGCACGCGCGCTGGCCGCCCACAAGCTGATCTTCTTGACCGACGTCCCCGGCTGGCTAGCCGACGTGGGGGATCCCGATAGTTTGATCGCCCAGGCGAGCACCGAGCGGGTCCGTGACGCGCTCTCCGGCCTGCACGGCGGCATGCGGCCCAAGCTCGCCGCCTGCCTAGAGGCGATCGGAGGAGGGGTCGGCTCGACGCACATCATCGACGGGCGCGTCCCGCACTCGCTGCTACTCGAGCTGTTCACCGACGCCGGCATCGGCACCAAGGTGCAGGCCGCGCCGTGAGCGGGCGGGGGCGGCGATTGCCCGGCGATGCGCCGGATTTGGCGCATGATGCGTCTGCGCCGGCGCATCGGCGGCGGGGGCGGCGACTTTTGCGTACCGGCCTCGGGGGCGGCTTTGCGACCCCCCCCGGTGCCGCTCTGCGGCACCAATCCTCAAAAACCCTTCCCGGTCGCCGCCATGCTCGCTGACCTACAGCGCATCGAGGCCGCGTACGCGATGCGCACCTACGCCCGCTTCCCCGTCGAGTTCGTGCGCGGCGAGGGCGCGCATTTGTGGGATGCCGAGGGCGCCGAGTACTTGGATTTCCTGTGCGGCATCTCCGTCACCAACCTCGGGCACTCGCATCCGGCGATCGTGCGCGCCGTCTGCGGGCAGGCGCCGCTTTTGATGCACGTCGGCAACCTCTTTTACACCGCGCCCGCGATGCACCTCGCCGAGCGGCTTTCGCGCTCGGGCTTGGGTGGGCGGGTGTTTCTCTGCAATTCCGGCGCCGAGGCCAACGAGGCCGCCCTCAAGCTCGCGCGCAAGGCCCACCCCGGGGGGGACATCGTCGTCATCCACGGCGCCTTCCACGGGCGCACCTACGGTGCGCTATCCGCCACCCCCCAAGAGTCAAAGCAGGCCCCCTTCGCGCCCCTCGTTCCCGGGTTTCGCGCCGTCGCGCCCGAGCCCGCGGCGCTGCTTGGGGCCGTGGACGACCGCACTGCCGCCGTCCTGCTGGAGCCGATCCAAGGCGAGACCGGCGTCCACGTCCTCTCCGACGAGCTCCTGCGCACCGCCCGCTCCGCTTGCGACGCGCACGGCGCCGCCCTGATCTTTGACGAGATCCAGTGCGGCATGGGGCGCACCGGCACGCTCTGGGCCTTCGAGCAGACCGGCGTCGTGCCGGACGCGTTCACTGCCGCCAAGGCCCTGGGTGGGGGGCTGCCCATAGGTGCGCTCGTCGCCGGCCCCCGCCTCTCCGACGTCTTCGCTCCCGGCGACCACGGCTCGACCTTCGCCGGCGGCCCGCTCATCTGTGCCGCCGCCCTCACCGCCCTGGAGCTGACCGCCGACCCCGCGCTCCTGGCGCATGTGCGCACCCTTGGCGAGCGGTTGTCCGCCGAGCTGCGCGAGTTGCCTCACGTCTTAGCTGTGCGCGGCCGCGGGCTGATGCTTGCCTGCGAGCTGGACGTGTCTGCGCCGGACTTGGTGCGGCGGCTGCTCTTAGAGCAGCGGCTCGTCGCCAACGCCACCGGGCCCACCACGCTGCGGCTGCTGCCGCCGCTTGTCGTTGACGAGGGCCAGGTTGACGACGCGCTCTCGCGGCTTGGGGCTGCACTTTCTTTTTGAGGCGCCATCCGCGGGCGCGCGTGCGCGCGCGCGAGGCGCAGGGAGTTGTGGGGGGGCGAGGGGCAGGGAGTTGTGGGGTGCGGCAGGGAGTTGTGGGGGGCGCGCGCGTGGCGCGCGCGGGATGGGTGGCGTAGGCCGCTAAGAGCACCTATCAAAATGAGTGCACGTCTGGATGCGGCCGATTGTCTTCGCGGAGCTTTGTCCTCGGGCCTCGACTTGGTTCTACCAAGCCTTCAGCCCTGCGTCCGCGCTCCGCTCGACCCTCGACCACCCCAGCCACACCCTCATTTTGCTAGGCGCTCTAAGGCCGCGCCCCAAAGCACCCGCGCCGGTCTGCGGGTCGCACCTGCGCGGATGCACCCCAAAGCATCCCCAAGACGCGCACAGTCTCAGCCCGTCATGCGCAGCGGCTCGAACGCGAGCACCTCTGCCAGCACGTCGTAGTGGCGGTCGATGTGTAGCACCGCTGCGCCGTGTTGTTGCGCGCAGGCCGCGATCAGGAGGTCTGGAATCGGCAGTCGATGGCGGCCTTTCGCGCCCAGCTCTCGGTGGGCGCCGAGCGCCGTCTGGATCGTCTCCGCGTTCATCCGCAGCTCGTGAAATGCGTCGAGCTGTTCCTCTATCTGTCCGTAGTGCGCGGCTCCCCGAGCACCGTGCAGCATCTCCAGACGCGTCACCGCACACAGGCACGGCTCGCCCCGCGACGCGTCGGGCAGCTCCTGCGCCCTGACCAGCGCCGACTTGTCCAGCAGCAGCCAGCGCCGCGCCGGCACGGCGCTCAGCGCCACGCGGCGTCAGCGAGCACGCGCTCGGTGTCCACCAGCGTCCGCAGGCGCCCCAGCGCCTCTTGCTGGCGGGCACGCCGTCGTGCCGACTCCTGCGTGGCCAGCTCCGCTCGCAGCGACTCATGGCCTGCCCGCATCAGGCGCAGCAGCAACTCTTTGCGCTCGGTGACCTGCGGCCAGTGGCGCTGCGCGTCGTCGAGTAGCTCGCGCATCGCCCCCGCATCGGTGATCGTGTAGCGCGGATGGGTCGTCGGCATGAGGCCGAGTGTAGCACCACGTTTGGGACGGTGTCGCACCTGTTGGTGTCCGAGGCGCCCGTCACCCCTCGACCGCCTCTTCGCCGGCGCCGGCGATTCGCTGGGCGGTCGCGGCAAAGCTGCGCAGGTCGTCGAGATCGGCGAGCGCGTCCCACACGGCCTCGTCGTCCACGTCCAAATATCCGTGAACGAGAATATTGCGCATGCCCGCGGCTGCCGCGAGGCGCTCGGAGAGCCGAGCGTCGAGGCCGGCCTGGCGCAGGCTCGCGAACACGCCGCGGTAGTCGCCCGGCGCCGGCAACCCCAGCTCGGAGATGAGATGGGCGCCGACGTCGATGCAGCTCTGAATCGCAAGCTGGAGCGCGTGCTGGGCGGCGAGACGCGTTCGCGGCTCGGCCATGTAGGCGTCGCGACCGGCGGCACGGACAGTGTCGAGTTCCCCGAGGAGCCCGTCGAGCCGGCCGAGCCGGCTGCTAACGCTCTCGACGTCGACCAAAGCGGCCCTCCTCGATACGGTGGCGCTGGCCGCGGGCGAGCTCTGCGCGCAGCGGTGCGGTGTCGAGGTAGTCGAGCAACGCCCTGGTCTCCAGCTGCACGCGTGCGCGCCGGTCGCGCTCCACCAATCGCCGGCCCTCGCGCATCGCGCGGTGGCGCATCAGTGGCGTTGCGTCGTTGAGCAGGACGACGTCGATTTCGTCGGTCCCCAGCGCGCGCGAGGCCGCGGCTGTGAGCGCCAGTCGCAGCTGCAGGCGCGCGGCGGAGTCGAGCCCCGGGTCGTGCCACACCGCGATGTCCACATCGGCGAGCGGGCCGGCCGTGCCCCGCGCCTGTGAGCCGATCAGCGAGGCGGCGAGCACGCCGTCGCGGTCCAACTCGCTGGCCAGGCGCTCCAGGGCCGCCCGATCCAGCGGCGTCACGCGAGCATGCTCATCGACGACGGTCATACCCGCATTGTCGCCGATTGCGTGGGCGTTGTCTCCGCCGGCGCCGTCGAATCCGTAGACCTTTTTGGCGCAGCGACGACGTGCGAGCAGCTCGCCCGGTCAGGTGGCGATCCCGGCGCGGCGCAGCAGCTCGCGGGCGAGCGTGGCGATGCGGGGGGGCGAGGTCGATTTTCCTGACAGGATACCAGACTTCCCGACGGAAGTGCGCACAGCCTTCCGGGTCGCCGCGAACCATACGCCGTTATGATGGCAGATAGTACTACTATGCGCCATTCGACCGACGTTTAGTTTTTTTAGTTCCGCGCTGCGGGGAGGTCGTAACGCCGCCGCGTGGCGGGTCAACGCGGGTAGCGGCGGCGTGCGAATGCTGCGCAGTGGGGTACGGTGAAGTCGACCGCTCCGCGTCGCGGTGCGTAGACGATCGAGTTGCGCAGCAGCTCCTCGCGGGTTCTTGTCAGCGAGCTGGGCGGGCGGCCGAGGAGGCGGGCGACGGCGGCGCTCGACTGGGGGCCGTCGCCGAGCTGGGCCATCGCGCTCACGTAGGCGCGCTCGGTGTCGTTGAGCCGGGTCATGCGCGCCTCGAAGAAGTTGTCGTCCAGCCAGTCCTCGACGATCGCCTGCGCCGCGCGCGCGTCGCTGACGGTGATTCGGGGCGAGTCGCCCTGTGCCCACGCCTTGCGGCCGTAGGCGTGGATGAAGTAGGGGTATCCCTCCGTGTAGTCGAGCACGTGCTCGGCGGCCGCGGGATCCCAGTGAACGCCCTGCGCGCGCGCCGGCAAGACCAGTGCGTCGCGTGCCGCGTCGTGGGTGAGCGCTCCGATCGTCGGGTACACGAACATCCGCTCGGCGTAGGACTTCGCGTCGGCGGTCAGTTCAGGGATCAGCGGCAGGCCGGCGCCGACGAAAGCGACCGGAAGGCCCTTCTGCTTGACGCGGTGGAGGCCGATGATCAGTGCCTCGTAGTCGTCGCGGGGCAGGTTCTGCAGCTCGTCGATGATCAGCGCAAAGCCGCGGCCGGACTCTTGCGCGGCTTCGCCGACCGCGACCAGCAGGTCGCGTAGGTCTTCGGCCAGATCGCCCGAGTCGGCCGCTCCGCGAGCCGCCTGAACGTCGAGTGTGAAGCCGACATCGCCGACTGTGATCTGGAACGACTTCAGGACCTCCAGCGCTCGGCCCAGGCGCGCACCGATGCGCTTGCGGGCGCTCATCTGCAGCAGTGCGCGTCGGGCAACGCGGCTGACGAGCGTCGCGATCGACGAGGTGCGGCCGATCTCCTTTGCTTCGGCCGGCCATCCGGCTTCCAGGCACATGTTCTCGAACTCCAGCAGCAGCACTGTCTTGCCTACGCCCCTCAGGCCCGTGATGAGGAGGTGGTTCTCGGTGCCGCCGCACGACAGTTGCGTGACGATGCTCTGCAGGTCCGCAAGCTCGCGATCTCTGCCCGTGAGCGCCGGCGGGCGCACGCCGGAGTCGGGGGTGTATGGGTTGCGGGTGCGCGCTCCGCGTGGCATCTATGGATGAGTATACGCCTTTATGCGGCAACCTGCATAGGGGTATATAGAACAGTATGGGCGGCCGTCGGGTGTCGCCGTGGTGAGCAGGCGCGCGCACCATCCGGGCGCCGGGCCCCGCCGGCCGGCGCCGCTCGCGATGCGTCGTGCGCGGGCTGGCCGGTGGCCGGGTTTGCGCTCCAAATGCACGCGCGCAATGGTTTCGGACGGTTCACGTACTAGATTGCTGGTTTGCGGAAAGATGCGGCGCTCGCGGGGAGCGGTGACGGGGCGGCTGGGCGGGAGGTGCGTTTCCAGTGGCGTGGGCGCAGCGTCGCCGCGTGGGTGCCGGCTGCGCTCGGTGAGCGCGATCTGGGGTTTGGTGAGGCGACGGTCAGGGCGACCGAGCGGGCCGTGGCGGTGCGCGCCGGCTCGCAGGCGCTGGGCGCCGACCTGGATGCGCTCGCCCGGCTGTCGCTGCGCGCCGAGGGGATTGCGTCCTCCTACGTCGAGGGCGTGCGCGCGCCAGCCGCCGATGTCGCGCTCGCCGAGCTTGACCGCGCGGCCGGTGGCGAGAGTGCCGCCTGGGTCGCCGACAACCTCGCCGCGACCCTGCAGGCGGTCGGCGAGGCGCGGCGCGGAGTACCTCGCCGGCGAGCTGCAAGCGCTGCTCGCGCCGCCCGGGCAGGCTGGGGGGCGCTGATGACACGCCAGCGGCGACGCTGAGCGGGGTGGTGTAGGTGGCCTCCTCGCGCGGGCGCGCTGGTGATGGTTCTGTGCGTGGTACGGGTGCGCGCGTGGGGGAGCGGCGCGGGGCGTCGCGGGCGCAGGTCGCCGGGATTCAGCGGGCCGCGGCTTGTCGGAAGATCACGAGGAAGAGCGTGTGAGTTCGCGCAGGCGTGGCAGGACGATGGCTTCGGCGCGGGCCTGGCTGGCGGCGTCGGGGCGCAGCATGCCGGAGACGAGTATGGGGAAGTCCGGGAGTTGCTGCAGCTCGGCGAGTTGGCGGGCTATGTATGCGCGCACGTCGGCCGGTGCGGCTTGCGTTTCGCCGGTGATCTCTCCGCGCGTGTCGAGCAGGGTGATGATGTCTTCGAGGTCGCGGCTTGCGATTGGGTCATGGCGGCCTCGGTTGGCGAACGCTTCGAGCTTGGTGGCGAGCAGGAATGATGGCGTCGCCGCGCGGATGACTGTTCCGGAGGGCAGTGTGCGCTCGCCGGCGTGCATAACGGCGGCCGCGTGCCACTGGCCGTCCAGCGTCAGGATCGCCGGGTTGACCGGCATTGCGTCGAGCAGCAGGCCGCTGCCGGTGTGACGCCAGCTGCAGATCGCCGCGCTCGTGGTGTCCTCGGCGAAGCCCTGTGCGCGCATCTGTTCGGAGAAGCGCTCGTAGGCCAGTCGGCTTGCGATGTCCACGACGACATCGACGTCCTTGGTGGGGCGGGGAGGGGGTGCGCCGGGATCTGTCGTCCAGAGTGCGATGGATGCGCCGCCGAGGAAGACGACCTCTGCGCGCAGCGGCCCGAGGGTGTCAGCGGCCCGCTCGATCAGCTCGATGCTCACGCCGCTTGTGCCGCGGGGGAGGTGTGTATGCGTGCGCGCAATAGCTCGATGGCCAGCGCGCGTGTGCGTGTGTTGCCCATGCGCACGGCGTCGGTAAGTGCGAGCAGTTCGTGCATTGGCGGGTCGGTGCGGGCGAGTGTTGGGACGGCGGGGTGCAGTGGTTTGACTTCCAGGCCGCGCAGTTGGCCGTGTGGGTCGGGCCAGATGGGGCGCAGCTCGCTGCTGGGGGCGAGGTGTTCGGCGAGGGGTGGTGCGGCCCATGATGTCGCCAGTCCGCGGGTTTCACCGCCGGTGAGGGCGGGTGCGAGGTAGCGCAGGGCGTGGGCGAACAGCTCGTCGCAGGCAGCGAGGCTTACGCGTCTTTGGCGGGCGTCGAAGGCGGGTGTTCGCGCAAGTCGGTCGAGTGAGCGCTGCACACTGGCGGAGGGCAGGTGCAGTTTGTCTGCAAGTGCGCGCACCGTCCAGCTTCCTGCGGGATGGCGCAGCAGGCCGAGCAGGACGACGATGTCAACTTCTCTAAGCACACGCTCATCGTACCATGTCTCGATACACGGGACGGGCCGGCCACCCTGCGGCTGCTGCGGCCGCTCTGGCCCGCTCGCGCGTGGTGCGCGGTTACTCTCTATACCTCAGGCCAAGGGCTCGCGTGTGAGGCGGGCGATGAGGTGGTCCAGAGAGACGAAGTGCACCCGTGTGCCCCTGTAGGTGCGCGTGTACGGGCGCCCCACGTCGGGGGCCACCACGTAGTTCTCGCCCTGCGGATAGGCGTGACGGAATGTGAGCAGCGCGGAGGGGTCCAGCGACGCGGCCTGCCACTTGCACTCCAGTGCGATCGGTCCTCCAGCGCCGCGCAGCGGCAGTACGAAGTCAACCTCGGCTCCGCGCTTGTTGCGCCAGTAGCGCAGCGTTCGCCGTTGCAGGCGGCCCTGGACCTCGTTCAAGACGACGTGCTCCCACAGCAGGCCCATGTCCTGCGCGCGCAGTTCGGCGATGCCGCGGTGGTAGGCGACGAAGCCGGTGTCGAAGCCATACACCTTTGGCGCCGCGACGATCTCGGTCGCGCGGTGGGTGCTGTAGGGGCGCACGACGTGAGCCACGAACGTCGCCTCCAGCGCGGTCAGGTAGTTGGCGATCGTCTGGCGCGAGACCTCACACGGCGCGGCGAAGCGGGTGGCCTCGAACACGCCGCCGCTCTGGGTGAACAACAGCTCGGCGAAACGCTGAAAAGAGGAGCGGCGCTCCAGCCGGAAGAGCTCCTGGATGTCCTTGGCCCAGTAGGCGTCCATCCACTCCTGAAACTCGCGCGCCGGCGGCTCGTCGGCGAGATAGAACGGCGGCAGGCCGCCGTGCAGGAAACGGCGCGCGAGCCCGCTGCCGCCGTGCCCGAAAGCCTCGACGTCGGCGAGCAGCATCGGCGTCAGCCACACCGTCTCCTTACGGCCCGCCAGCGTGTCCCTGAACTTAGCCGTGGCCTCCAGCGTCGAGGAGCCGGTGGCCAGCACCTTCACGTCGGGGAAGTGGTCGGCGGCGATCTTCAGCAGCTCGGACGGATTGACGAGGCGGTGCACCTCGTCGAGGACGATCCGGCGTCCTCTCAATTCGCCGAGAAACCCCTCCGGGTCGTCCATCGCTCGCCGCGTGCGCGGCAGCTCGCAGTCGAAGTACTCGATGTCGGCGAGGCTCTGGCACAGGCACGTCTTGCCCGCCCGCCGTACGCCCGCGAGCAACACGACCGAGCGCGCGCGCCACGCACGCTGCAAGCGGTCGAGCCAGAACCGACGGGGTACCATACGACTCTATGATTGCAAATAGTACTACCATCCGCCATCGGGCCGACACTTGGTTCGGTAGGGGTGGTCGCGGCCGACCCGGGACGCGGGCCAGGGATGGCCCGCGCCGTCGCGCGCTGTCGCTGCGGGCCCCACCTGCGCGGATGCGCCCCAAAGCACCCCAAATCGAGCACTCCGTCTCCGCCTACGATGCCTCCCCCGCGCGCAGCCACTACCCTTCCCGCGCGTGAGCCCTTCCGAGCCTTCTCCGCCCCGCACCGCCTCCTACGAGGCGGACCCCGCCGAGGTGCGCCGCGTGCTCCTGCTCTACTCCGGCGGCCTCGACACCTCCGTCATGCTCAAGTGGATCGGCGAGCATTACGACGCCGAGGTCGTCTGCCTGACCGTCAACCTCGGGCAGCCCGGCGAGGACTACACGGTGATCGAGGACAAGGCCCGGCGGCTCGGGGCCCTTGAGTGCCATGTCGTCAACGCGCGCGAGCGCTTCGCGCGGGAGTTCCTTGTTCCTGCGATCAAGGCCAACGCGCTCTACGGGGACTACCCGCTCTTCACTGCGTTGGGGCGCCCGCTGATCGCGGCCCTCGCCGTCGAGTATGCCCGGCTCTCCGGCTGCGACACGATCGCGCACGGCTGCACCGGCAAGGGCAACGACCAGGTCCGCATCGAGGCCACCGTCGCGACCCTCGGCCCCGAGCTGCGCGTGATCGCTCCCGTACGCTCCTGGCAGATGGGGCGCGAGGAGGAGCTCGCCTACGCGCGCGAGCACGGCATCCCGATCAAGACCGCCCCCGGCGCCGGCGTCGAGGGCGGCGCGCCCTACTCGATCGACGACAACCTCTGGGGGCGCTCCTCGGAGGGGCGCTGGATCGAGGATCTCACCCATGCGCCTGACCCCGACGTCTTCCAGCTCGTCACCCGCCCCGAGCTGGCGCCCGACGAGCCCGAGACCGTGACCCTTCAGTTCGAGCGGGGCGTGCCCGTTGCGCTGAACGGCTCGCGCCTTAGCCTCGTGGAGCTGATCGAAGCGGCCGCCGCCTTAGGCGCTCGCCACGGCGTCGGCATCATCGACCACATCGAGGACCGCATCGTCGGCCTCAAGGTCCGCGACATCTACGAGACTCCCGCCGCCGCCCTGATCCTGCCCGCGCACCGCGAGCTCAAGCGTCTCGTCTGCACGATCCACCAGAACCAATTCAAGCCCACCCTTGAGCGGCAGTGGGCCTACCTCGTCTACGCCGGGCTCTGGTGGGAGCCCCTACGCGCCGACCTCGACGCCTACATGGATTCTGTCAACGCGCTTGTGACCGGGACCATTGGCCTCCAGCTGTACAAGGGGCATGTGCGCGTCGTGACCCGCTCCTCGCCGCACGCCGTTTATGACGCCGCGCTTGCGTCGTTTGCGACCTCCGGCGGGCTCTTTTCGCAGGCGGCCTCGCCCGGGTTCATCGAGCTGTTCTCGCTCCAGTCGCGGTTGGCGCACCGGCTGCGCGAGCAGCAGTAGCGCCCTCCCCGTCGCCTTCTGGGATACACCCCTCGCCCATTTGGCCCAATCCCCATCGTGCGCGACACGTCGCTGTATGGTTGACCGCAACGGTCAACGTTGACCTTTTGGGTCTACAATGCTAGATTGGGGCAACGGCGAACGCACCGCTCAACGACTTGCTGCGAGACCTACGCGAGCGCCAGGGTCGCTCGCTGCGGGAGGCTGCACGTGCCCTGGAGATCGATCCGGCGCATCTATCGCGGGTCGAGCGTGGCGCGAAGCCTGCCTCCGGGGCGATCCTGGAACGAGCCTCCGACTACTACTCGGTGCCGCAAGAGCTGCTGGCGCTCTCGCGCGGAGTCGTCCCTCCCGACGTGGTCGAACTACTGCAGCGTCACCCCGAGCTGCTTGTGGAGCTGAGGAGTCGTCATGGAGCCAAGTGAAGTGGAACTTGTTCCTCAGTGAGACCCTGGCAGGTCGCTACCGCCCGCGTGCACACCTTGGCTCCGGTGGGTTTGCCGGCGTCTTCCTAGCCGAAGACGGGCACACGCAGGAGCGCGTGGCGACGAAGATCCTGAAGCTCTCGCAGTGCTCAAGCAGCGAGGCTCTGATCGAGTTCCGCGGCGAGGTCAACTTGCTCGGCAAGCTGCGCGGCTGCGATCACGTCATCCATCTACTCGACAGCGGAGAGCACACAGTCAACCTCCACCATCCGCACAGCGGTGGTGTGATCGCCGTAAAAACCGAGTTCGCCGTACTCGAACTCGCAGCGGGATCGCTCGCCGACCTGCTCATGTACGGCCGCGCTTTCTCCTGGCCCGACCGCCTTCGTCTCTATCGCGACGTTGTCAAGGGCGTACATCAGATGCACTTGCATCGGATCGTCCATCGCGACATCAAGGCCGAAAACGGCCTGGTTATCGAGGGTCGGCGTCCGGTCGCCAAGGCGGGCGACCTCGGACGCTCCCACGACACTTCAGAACCCCCGCGCTTTGCCATCGAGGCCTATCTGCTTGGGCGAGGGGACACGCACTTCGCGCCGTTCGAGTTCCTCTGGTTACAGGGCACCCAGAAGCCAGATGACCAGGCGCTGGCGGATCTGTTCCTGCTCGGATCGCTGCTATTCGAGATCGCCACCGGCGTGTCCTTCACCTCGCTGGTGACAGTCAGTCCGGTCGCTGTGATCCACGAAAAGGCGGCACTCCCCGAGCAGGAGCGCGAGCGCGACTGGCGCGCAAACATGCCGCTGCTACGCGAAGCCGCGCGACCGGCGCTTGAGACGCTCGCGCGAGAGCTCCCCACAGCGATAGCAGCACGTACGCTTGCCGTGGTTGCACAGCTCACCGACCCCGATCCCAACCGACGTCTGCCTTTGCGTAAATGTGGCCGGGGAGCCCAGCCGGACGCCTGGAACCTAGAGTGGTTGCTCGAGCGCATTGACGGCCTGCGTCGTGCTATCGATCCCGACCTGCGCCGACGCTACATCGCCGAGCGCCCTCACCTTCAACATGGCCGCCCGCGGTCTCGAGCGCGATGACCACGATGCTCCCAGCCCCTCCACGCCTCGCTGGCGCCGGCGCCGCCGAGGCCCTATCTCCGTCGCTACCGGCGACCGCAGCGCCGCAGCCGCTCGATGGCGAGCCCGTCAGCCCGGGGTACCTGTTACAGGCACGAAAGGCCCTCGCTGCGAATCCCCATCTGGCGTTGGCTCACGCGCGACTCGCGCAGGCCGCGCAGGCGGCGGGTTTTGCGGATGAGGCGCTGGAGGCGGCCCGCAGCGCGCTGCAACTTGGTCTTGACCAGGGCACAGGCGCCGCGGTCCACGCCGCCCTGGTCGTGCTGGCCGCCTTCGGGCAGGATGCAGAGTTGGCGAAGTTGATCGACGACCGGCGTACTGCATCGCTACCGGTGTCGCTGCGATTGTACGCCGCCGTTGCCGCTGGTCAACACACGGCGGCCATCGGATTGCTTAACGATCCGCTGACCGCGCCCGGCCGTTCTCCTACCGCACTTGCCTTGCGCGCCTGGCTTCATATCGAGCGTGACGAATACGAGCGCTCGATTTCCGCGGGCCGCCGTGCACAGATGCTTGGGGTCAGGGACGTGTCCCTCTATGCCAATCTCGGCTATGCCCACGCTGCGCTCGGCCACCTCGATAAGGCGATTAAGCTCACTCGTCAAGCTGCGGCGGTCGCCCCGCTTCATCGCGGCGTTGCGCACAACCTCGCACGCTTCCTGACCCTTGCTGGCCGTTCGGACGAGGCGCTGCGCACGCTTGAGCGACTGCAGGCAGACGATCACCGCTTGGATGTAGCCTTGGCGCTGTCGCTGGCCGACGCCATGTCCAACGTCGATCGCCTGGACGATGCGAGGCGCCTGTTGCAACGTGTGCGCGCTTCCGCCGAGTGGGCTATGGCAGACTCCATACCCCGTGCACAACTGGAGGCCAACCTCGCGATTCTGCGCTGGAAGACGGATAAGGTTGGCTTCGCCACGACGATGGATGCGCTCCTGCGTGCGCTGATAGCAAGCGACTACCGCAGCCTCTCGATCGCCAACCTGCTCACCAACCTCACCACTCGCAGCGAGCACGCTGGCCTGCTCGCCAGCGCGATCGATCGTTTGCACGACCGCCACGACCCAGAACGACTGCGCGGCCTGCTGACACTGCTCGCCGTGCTCCGTCACGAAGGCTCCGTTGCCCTTGAGCATGCCAAGGCGTGTAGCGCAAATCAGCCGCTCAATCCCGACGCTGCGGCGCGCGCTACCGATTTGATCGCAGATCTCGAGGGTAACTTCACGGAAGCTGTACAAATCGGACTGCGCGGTCTGGCGCGGGCCCCTTGTCATCAGGGTCTCATCAATAACACCGCCTACGCGCTTGCGCTGAGCGGAGAACCGCTGACGGCCAGGCGGCTACTGCAACGGCTCGAAGCACCGAAGCAGGAGCGGGTCGAGCTGATCGCCACACGCGCACTCGTCGAGCTGATGCTCGGACATACCGATCGTGGCCTGGCCGGCTATCACCGCGCTCGGGAACTCGCTGTCGCCCAGGGCAACCAGGCGCTCGCCGACATGGTCACGCTCAACGCCGCGTTTGCGCGTCTGCGCGTGGGCCTACCTGATCCGACCGCAGAGCTGGAGGAGAAGTTGTGCGAGCGTATTGCGCACGATGCACGCTCACGGCCGTTGACGTGGATTGTATGCCAGCGCGCCAAGCGCGAGCTTGGCATCGATCTCTGTGAGTCCCCCTGACCGACTGGCTGTTGCGGTCGCGCGGCGATCCTCTCTCCCGTCCGGTCGCACACATACCCTGGCCCCACGTGATTGCCGAGGGAGACGACGAGCGCACGCAGCCCCACGAGCCGCGTGAGCGCCCCCACGAGCGCGACGTGCTGGCCGAACGCCGCGCGCGGCGTGCCGGCACCGGCGAGCCGACCACCCCGCTGCGTCGCCTGGAGGACGCCGAGGCGGCCGTCCACGAGCTGGAGCGCCTGCTCGCCGACCGCGAGCGCGAGCTGCGTCGCCTGGAGCAGCGCGAGTACGCCGAGCAGCAGCTGCGCGTCGAGGCGGAGGAAACATCCAGCCGCCTGCGCCGTCGCCACCGCGCCGAGCTCGACCGCCTCCAGCGCCGCGTCGAGGAGTCC
Organism: uncultured Solirubrobacterales bacterium; assembly: GCA_963804675.1. Taxonomy (GTDB): domain Bacteria; phylum Actinomycetota; class Thermoleophilia; order Solirubrobacterales; family Solirubrobacteraceae; genus Palsa-744. The sequence goes on from CAWDRI010000001.1 coordinate 200,329, forward strand.
CACGCCGCCCTGCGCACCGCCGCCGCCCGCTCCGAGCAGCAGCGCGCCGACGTCGAGCGCCAGCGGGCCGACTCCGAGCAACGCCGCGAGCAGGCCGACCGGCGCCGCGTCGAGGCCGAGCAGCGCTGTGCCGAGGCCGAGCGACGCCACACGGCGGCCGTTGAGCAGCACGAGCACGCCGAACAGCGCTGCGCCGCGCTGCGCGCTCGACTGACCGCCGTCAGCGACAGCGCCACCCGCCTGCAAACGGGGATCCACGCCCTGGAGGCGACCGCCGCCGCGCTACGCGCCGAGATCGAGCGCGAACGCGACCGTGCGCAGCTGCGCATCGACGAACTCGCCCAGGCCTACGCGGCCTCGACGGCTCGTGTCCGCGAACTGGAGCAGGCACAGGAGCAGATGCAGGAGCAGGCTCGGGCCCAAGTCGAGGCCGAGGCCGCGGCCGCGGCCAACGCCTCGGCCGCAGCACCCGTGCCAGCCCCAGCCGCGCCGCCGGCCCCCCGCCGCGAGGAGATGGCCGACGCCCTCGCCGCCGCCGTCCAACGCCTGCGCGCGCGCGCCGCCACCCGCGAGCTGCCGCCTGAAGAGGTGGAGGAGGGCGAGGACAGCGTCGAGGAGCCGGTTGCCGGGGCCGATCCGGCTGCCGAGGAGCCGCCCGCCGCCGCCGAGCCCCCCGCGCCCCAGGCGCCACCGTTCCTGGAGATCGTCCCGCGCGTCCTGGGCGCGCCCGCCCAGCGCGTCTCCTGGCTCGCTCCTGCGATCCGCGGCATCGCCGAACGCCGCGACGCCCGCCTCGCGGCCGAGCTGGTCACGGAGCTGCTCCCCGCCCAGCGCCTGGTCGTCGAGCGCGCCCTGAGCTACGACCTGCGGATCGCCGAGCTTGGCCAAACGTGGCGCGTGCGGATCGCGGTCGGCCAGTTCGAAGCCGGTCCGCTCGCGCTCGGCGCGCCGGATGCGAGCAGCACCGACTTCACGCTGCAAGGATGCGCCGGCGACTTCGCCGAGCTGGCCGCCGGCGGCGCCGGGCGGCGGCTCGGTGGCCTGCGCGCTCACGGCCGGCGCCGCGCGCTGCGGGCGCTGCGCCGCGCCCGGCGCGAGCCGCTCGCGCTCTGGGACCTGGCCGCCGCCGGCATCGACGTCTGGCCCGGCCTGTTGCTGTTGGCGCTCGCCGCGGCGGTCGACCCCGCCTGGACCGCCGGTGAGCGCTTCACGCTCGCGTTCGAGATCGAGGCGGCTGCCGCCCCGCCTGCGGGGGAGGGGGAGGGGGAGGGGGAGGGGGAGACGGGCGAGCGGGGCGGGGAGCGGGAGGTTGGGCAGGGGGGCGTGGATGGTGTTCAAATTGGCAGCCATTCGCGGCGGCGCGCGCGCGCGCGCGCGAATGGGGCCGTGCAGACCAACCTGTATGTGCACGTCCGCGACGGCGCGCCGCTGGCGGTGAGCAGCGCCGCGCAGGAACCGCCGCAGGCGACCGTGCGCCTGGGCGAGCGCGCGTTTATGTGCATGTTCGCCGGCGCGCCGCTGCCGGCGGGGGAGCGCGTGCTGGCGCAGGGGAACCACGTGCTGCTCGCGCGTCTGTTGGCGTGGGGGGACCGCGTGCAGCGCGGCGGCGGCGTGTGATCCGCCGGTCGCGGGGTTAGCATTGCGCACGGTGACCGAGCCGCTTTGCGCCCATCTGCATGTCCATTCCGAGTACTCGCTGCTCGACGGCGCCTGCAAGATCGCGGCGCTCGCCAAGCGCGCCGCGGAGTTCGGCCAGCCTGCGCTCGGGCTGACCGACCACGGCGTGATGAACGGTGCGGTCGAGCTGTACAAGGAGTGCTCCAAGCAGGGCATCAAGCCGATCGTCGGCTGTGAGATCTACCTCGTCGACGACGCCCACGCGGCCTCCGCTGGCACTGCCGTGGCGGGTAAGGTGCAGCGCAACCACCTGACGCTGCTGGCCGCCGACGACGCCGGCTACCGCAACCTCGTCAAGCTCTCCTCGCTCGGCTTCCTGGAGGGGCTGCACCGCGGCAAGCCGACCGTCGACCTTGGTCAGATCGCTGCGCACGCGGACGGCGTGATCGCGCTCAGCGGGTGTTTGGCCTCGCGCTTCTGCCAGCTGCTCGGCGAGGACCGCGACGGCGACGCGCGCGCGCACGCGGTGGAGCTGCGCGACGTGTTCGGCCCCGAGAACGTCTACTTCGAGGTCCAGCAAAACGGCATCCCCCTACAGGACAAGTGCAACGAGGGGATCGTGCGGATCGCCGGCGAACTGGGCGGCAGCCTCGTCGGTACCGGCGACGTGCACTACCTGCGTCGCGAGGACTACGACCACCACACCGCGCTGCTGTGCGTGCAGACCAAGAGCACGCTGGCGGCGCCGAAGATGACGTTCGACACCAACGAGTTCTACCTGCGCGACAACGCCGAGATGGCGACCGCCTTCGCGCAGTGGCCGCAGGCGCTGGCGAGCACGCTGGAGATCGCAGAGCGCTGCGAGGTGCAGCTCGAGCTCGGCAAGCAGCTGATCCCGAGCTTCCCCACGCCCGAGGGCGTGCCTGAGCGCGAGTACCTGCGCGAACGCGTGCAGGAGGGGCTGCGCGCCCGCTACGGCGACCCGCCCCCCGCGCAGGCGCTACAGCGCGCCGAGATGGAGCTCGCGGTGATCGACCGCATGGGTTTCAACGCCTACTTTTTGATCGTCTGGGACTTCGTCTCCTACGCCAAGGAGAACGGCATCGCGGTCGGCCCCGGGCGCGGCTCGGCGGCCGGCTCGATCGTCGCGTATTGCCTGCAGATCACCGACGTCGACCCGCTGCGCTACGAGCTGCTGTTCGAGCGCTTCCTGAACCCCGAGCGGGTCTCGATGCCGGATATCGACATCGACTTCTCGGTGCGCGGGCGCGAGCGCGTGATGCGCTACGTGACCGAGAAGTACGGCCGCGAGTCGGTCGCGCAGATCGTCACGTTCGGCAAGATGTTCCCGCGCGCCGCCACCCGCGACGCCGCGCGCGTGCTCGGCTACGACTACGGCGCCGGCGACCGCCTGGCGAAGCTGATCCCCGACCCGATCATGGGACGCTCGCCCTCCTTCGAGGACTGCCTGAAAACGGGCGAACCGCTGCGCAAGGTCTACGACGAGGAGCCCGACGCGCGCCGCATCGTCGACGTTGCGCGGGGTCTCGAGGGGATCGTGCGCAACTCCTCGATCCACGCCGCCGCCGTCGTGATCGCCGACCGGCCGCTGACCGAAATCGTGCCGTTGCAGCTCGCCGACGCCGGCACCGGCGAGAACGGCGAGCGCGTCTACCGCACCGTCACGCAGTTCTCGATGAAGCCGATCGAGGAGATCGGTCTGCTGAAGATGGACTTCCTCGGCCTGCGCAACCTCGACGTGATCGAGGACGCGCTGGACATCATCGCGCGCTCCGGCGCCACCGCCGCGGACGGGCAGCCCGTCGAGCGCCTGGACATGGCCCGGCTGCCGCTCGACGACCGCAAGACCTATGAGATGCTCGCCCGCGGGGACTCGATCGGCGTGTTCCAGTTCGAGTCCGAGGGTATGCGCGAGGCGCTCAAGAAGGTCCGCCCCGACGAGTTCAACGACCTCGTCGCGCTCAACGCGCTCTACCGGCCCGGCGCGATGGACCAGATCCCCGTCTACGCCAAGGGCAAGCACAACCCCGACACGATCTCCTACGCCGACGAGCGCCTGCGCCCGATTCTCGAGTCCTCCAAGGGCGTGATCCTCTACCAGGAGCAGGCGATGCAGATCGCCAAGGAGCTCGCCGGCTTCTCCGGCGCCAAGGCCGACGACCTGCGCAAGGCGATCGGCAAGAAGAACCGCGAAGCGATGGCTTCGCTGAAGCCCGAGTTCGTCGCGGGCTGCCGCGCCTCGGGCACCCGCCCGGAGACGATCGAGTTCCTCTGGCAGACCAACGAAAAGTCCGCCGACTACTCGTTCAACAAGTCCCACGCCGCCTGCTACGGGCTGATCGCCTACCGCACCGCCTGGCTGAAGGCCAACTACCCCGCCGAGTACATGGCGGCGCTGATCTCCTCGGTGATGTCGACCAAGGACAAGGTGCCGTTCTTCGTCGCCCGCTGCGAGGAGATGGGGATCGAGATCCTGCCGCCCGACGTCAACCTCTCAGACCACGAGTTCACCGTCGTCGACGGAAACATCCGCTTCGGCCTCGACGCCGTCAAGGGCGTCGGCTACCAGGCCGTGGAGGCGATCAAACGCGCCCGCGAGGAATCGAACCCCGAGGAATCCGATCCCGCCCACCCCGGGGGTCGATTCAATTCGCTGTGGGACTTCTGTGAGCGCGTCGACAACCGCACCGTCAACAAGAAGGCGATCGAGGCGCTCGTCAAGTGCGGCGCCTTCGGTTCCACCGGCGCCACTCGCAAGGGCATGCTCGCCGTGCTCGAGCAGGCCCAGGCAGCAGGCCAGAAGGCCCAGCAGGACGCCCAGATCGGCCAGAGCTCGATCTTCGACCTCGACGGCGCCGGCGGCGAACAGGATGCGCCCGCCGGCTCGCCCGCGCCCGGCGCCGGCCTGCTGCGGGGCGCGTGGGCGCTCGATCACCCGCCGATCCCCGCCGAAGAGTACGAGCAGGCCGAGCTGTTAGCGGTCGAGAAGGAGGCGATCGGGCTGTTCATCTCCGCGCACCCGCTCAAGCCCGTACGCGAGGCGCTGCGCGCCCGCAGCGACTGCTCGCTCGCCGCCCTCGCCGACCGGCGCGACAAGGACTGGGTGACCGTCGGCGGGATCATCACCGAGGCCAAGCGCATCAAAACCCGCAACGGCGACCACATGATGTTCGCCACGCTCGACGACCTCGAGGGCGCCGTCGAGCTGTTGATCTTCGGCAAGGCGCTGGCCGAGCACGAGGCCGCGCTCGCCGTCAACCGCGTGCTGCTCGTACGCGGCCGTGTTGACCACAAGGAAGCCGGCAAGACCTGCGTCGTCGTGCAGTCCGTCGAGCGTTTCGAACCCAGCGAGGAGGAGGTCGCCCGCGCCACGCACGCTGCCGCCCACGACCGTGCCGCCGCCGCGCAAGCCGCCCAGCCCCTGCGCCTGCGCGTCGACGCCACACGGCTGCCCGCCACCGTGATCGACGAGCTCAAGCACGTGATCGGCAACTTCCCCGGGCCCGCCGAGGTCGTGCTCGAGATGGACACCACCTCCGGGCCCCGGCGCCTGCGCTTCGGCGAGGCCTACCGCGTGCAGTCAACGCCGAGTTTGCGGGCCGAGCTGGAACAGATCCTGGCGCCTGCTGCGCTCGCTGCCTAGCGTTTGCGGGACTTCAAGCCCCGCGCGCGCAAATCCATCGCCAGCTGCACTTCCGCGCGCGAGGGGCCTTCGCGGTTCTCGCCCGGGGTCTCCAGGATGCACGGCAGCTTCTGGATCCCGCGGGCTGACAGGAACGCCGCGCAGCCCTCCTCCCCCAGTTCGCCCTGGCCGACGTTCGCATGGCGGTCGCGGTTGGAGCCCAGCGGCGTCTGCGAGTCGTTGAGGTGCAGCGAGCGGACCGCGCCGGCGCCGAGCGCGCGCGTGGCCTGGCGCAGCACGGTGTCCATGCCCGCGTTCGTACGGACGTCGTAGCCCGACGCCAGCAGGTGGCAGGAGTCCAGGCACACCCCCAGCCGCCGATCGCCGCCCGCCGCGTCGATCAGCGCCGCCAGCTCGTCGAACGAGCGCCCCAGCGTACCGCCCGCGCCCGCCGTGTTCTCCAGGTGCAGCTCGCAACCCTCGCTCTGCGCCAGCGCCTCTTTGATCGTCGCGCCCGCCCGCGCGATCGCCTCGCCGACATCGCCCGTCTTCGCCGAACCCGGGTGCAGCACCACCCCCGCCGCACCGATCCGCGTGCCCGTGCGCAGCGAATGCGTCAGCGACGCCAGCGATTTCGCGCGGATCTCCGCGTCGTCGCTCGCGCAGTTCAGTAGGTAGACAGCGTGGATTACGACCGCGTCGATCTCACTGGCAGCCATCGCCTCGCGGAAAGCCGCCACGTCCTCCTCGCGGTAGGTCGTGGGCCGCCACATCCGCGGCGACTGGTTGAAAATCTGGATCGCCCCACAGCCCCGCTCCGTCCCGCGCTCGATCGCTTTGGGCAGGCCGCCGGCCGGTGAGACGTGCGCGCCGATTAGCATGGCGGCGGATCTTATGAGCTGCGCTCCATCACACGCCGCGTGCCGGGACTCGCACCGGGGGCCACACCCATGCGCGTGAGGTTCGCCCCCTCGCCGACCGGCGCGTTGCACATCGGCGGCGCGCGTACCGCGCTGTTCAACTGGCTGCTCGCGCGCCACACGGACGGCGCGCTGGTGCTGCGCATCGAGGACACCGACCGCGAGCGCTCCACGCCGGAGAACGTGCAGCAGATCCTCGACTCGCTGCGCTGGCTTGAGCTCGACTGGGACGAGGGGCCGATCTTCCAAAGCCAGCGCTCAGAGCGCCACCGCGAAGCGCTACAGCAGCTGCTCGACGGCGGGTACGCCTACCGCTCGGGCGCGACCAGCGAGGACGTCAAGGCCTACAAGGAGCGCCACGGCGCGCAGGCCGGCTTTCGCGGCGAGGCGCAGGCGCAAGGGGCGGTGCGCCTGCGCGTGCCCGACAGCGGCGCGACCGTCGTGCACGACATGATCCGCGGCGAAACGACCTTCGAGCACGTCCACCTCGACGACCCCGTGATCGCGCGCGCCGACGGCTCGGTGCTCTACAACTTCGCCGTCGCGATCGACGACCTCGACGCCGGCATCACGCACGTCGTGCGCGGCGAGGACCACCTCTCCAACACCCCCAAGCAGCTGCTCGTGCTACAGGCGCTCGGCGCGCCCCAGCCGCTCTACGCCCATCTGCCGCTGCTGCACGGCCCCGACGGCAAGAAGCTCTCAAAGCGCCACGGCGCCGCCTCCGTCGGGGACCTGCGCGCGGCAGGCTACCTGCCCGAGGCGGTACGCAACTACATCGCGCTGCTCGGCTGGGGCTCCGGCGACGACGCGACCGTGCTGAGCACACCCGAGCTCGTGCAGCGCTTTACGCTGGAGCGCGTCAGCCGCAACCCGGCGCGCTTTGACGAGGCCAAGCTGCGCTGGCTCAACGGCATCTATATCCGCAACCTGCCCGTCGCAGAGCTCGCGCGCCGGATCGCCGCGCAGCTCGCCGAGGAAGGGGCGGCTGGGGCCGGCGCCGGCGGAGCGTCGCCGGGGGCCGGCGCGGGTGGGGGGCCGTCCGGGGACGGCGCTGCGGGGGGGCCGTCCGGCGAGGGTGCGCTCGACCCGCGGCGTCTGGAGCCGGCCGTCGCGATCAGCCGCGAGAAGCTGCAGGTCCTCACCGAATTCTGGCCGCTCGCGGGCTTCCTTTTCCACGCGCCGGCCGCGATCGACGCGCAGGCGCGCGCGCGCTGGCTCGACGAGGACGGAGCCCGGCGGCTGGCCGAGGCGCGTACGGCGCTCGCCGCCGCGCCGAGCTTCGCGCAGGACGACGTCGAGCAGGCGCTGCTCGCCGTCCAGCAGCGCCTGGCGGTCAAGCCGCGCGAGATCTACCAGCCGCTGCGCGTCGCGATCAGCGGCGGCACCGTCTCGCCCGGCATCTTCGAGAAGCGTCGCGCTGCTCGGGCGCGCCGAGACGCTCGCGCGGATCGACACGGCGCTCGTCGGCGCGCGCTGAACGCCGGCGCAGGCCGGCCGGGTCAGGGTCGCAGGGCGGGGATTGCGCGGCGGGGCCGGTCGGATAGTCAGCTGCGCGCAGGGATGCGCAGGATTTGATCTGAAATATGCGGCCACGGCGGCTCAACCGTTTGTCCAGCCCTGCCGATAGATGCTTTGAGCAAGGCGCCCAACGGACTGGGCGGACCCAAACTGCAAGGTGGCCGACTGATGCAGAGCACTGCAACCAAGCGGCAGCCGCGAGCCATGGAACGGTCAGCAGCTGTCAGAGAGCGCCCCCAGGCGGCGCCGCCCAGACCCCTCGATACGGGGGGCACCACTCGCAGTGGCGCGGCTGCCGCGGCGGGCGCCACTCGTAATGGCGCGGGCGCCCCGGCGGCCCCGGTGGGCGCCGCTCGCAATGGAGCGAGTGCCCCGGCAGGCGGCACGCGCCACCAGAACGAGGGTCACGGCCGGCGCCTGACCCAGGCCTTCGAAGCGCTCGAGGCGTTCCCCGCGCTCGCCGAGTCGCGCAAGCGGCTGCTCGCCACGATCGCCAAAGAGCACGTCGCCACCGCCGACGTCGTCACTGCCGTCGAGTCGGACGTCGCGCTCGTGATCGCCGTGCTGCGGCTCGCCAACCAGGGGCAGGCCGCCCGCGGGCGCGTGGACACGATCGTGTCGGCGATCGACGTGCTCTCCGTCCCTGCCGTGCAGACGCTCGCCGGGCGCGTGCGCACGTTTGACTTCTTCGAACGCGCGACCGTCTGGGACGCCGCTCCCGAGCGCTTCCGCCTGCACGCGCTCGCCACCCAGCACGCCGCCGACCAGATCGCCGCCGAGGTCGGCTACGAGCAGCGCGACCGCCTGACCGTCACGAGCCTGCTGCACGACATCGGCAAGCTCGTGCTGCTGCACGCCTACCCCGGCTACCCCGCGCAGGTCCACCAGGGCGCGCAGACACCCGAGCAGCGCATCCACCAGGAGCGCCGCGAGCTGGGCGTCAACCACGCGCTCGTCGGCGGCGTGCTCGCGCGGCGCTGGGGGATGCCCGTATCGATCGCCAGCGTGATCGAACGCCACCACAGCTCCGACGCGATCGGCGAAGCCGCGATCGTGCGGCTCGCGGACATGCTCGCCCACTACGCGCAGGGCGCCGCCGTCTCGCCCTCGGAGATGCTGCAGTGCGCGCGCACCGTCGGCCTCGGCCCCGAAGACCTGCGGCGCGTGCTCTATGAACTGCCCAACCCCACAGGGCAGCGCCAGCGCCATGTCAACCCGTGTCCGCTCTCCGGGCGCGAGCTGGGGGTGTTGCAGCGGTTGGCCGAGGGGAAGGTCTACAAGCAGATTGCGCACGAGTTGACGCTTTCGACCAGCACTGTGCGTACGCACTTGCACAATATTTATGGGAAGCTTGGGGCGGTCGACAGAGCCCAGGCTGTCCTAATTGCTACAGAGCGCGGCTGGCTCTGAGACGACATCTGGGCGACGCACTGCGGCGTCCTCCCTCACTCGTGTGCTAAAGCACACTTCGCTCGGTGCGTCCTTGCATTGCTTGCCCAGCTGCCGTCTCAGGAACACAGCCCGGCACAAGTTGGGACGGGCTCGCGCCCGCCCCAACCTTTGAGTGTGCGGTCTGTCTACGCTACGACTTGACGCCGATCTTGCCGCCGCCGACCGGCAGCGGCTCGAAGCCGCCCGAGAGGCGTCCGGATTTGCCGACCCGCGCAGGCCGAGAACAGCCCTTCTTTGAATTCCCCGAAAGCCGGGCCTTCCGCTTCGAGGTTGGTCATCGTGGCGCCCGGCATGTGCAGGCATTCGTCAACATAGCCTTCGACGCCAGCCTTTTTGCACGTCGGTCGGCCAGACCTACACGTTCACCACCCCCGGCATCCCCGCTGTGCTGAGCGCACCGGCCGTGCTGGGCCAGCTCGCGACCCCGAGCATCGCCTTCCCCGCGCAGACCGGCTCGGGCAGCGGCCAGTGCCAGCACGGCCAGACGCGCAACAAACGCGGACAGTGCGTGCGCGTCAAGAAACGCCACAAGGCCGGCAAAAAGCACCGGGCGAAGCCGCGCCACGCGAAAGCCCGCCACGGGTGAGCGGCGGTGCGTATGCTTGGCGTGCCGTAGGATCGCCTGCGTCATCTCGACCGCTGGCGAGTCCCCCTACGCGCCGGCGGCGGAAACGCAGAGCAATGAGAAAGAAAGGGGTGGAGCACATGTCAACGATGTTTCGTGCGACCAGATTGGGCTACCGGAAGCCGACACTTGTCGCGTTGATGGCTCTGGCGCTGTGTACGACGGCGGCTGCGAGGGCAAACGCCAGGCCCGTTTGGGGCTTCTTGAAAACGCCGCTGGTAGGCAAAGAAGTCATGGTCGGGGGCGCGGTGGCCAGCTTCATAACCGTACCGGGCGCGACGACCGAATGCCAGCACTTCCTCTATAACATGACGATCTCCAATGTTCCCGTGGAAGGGGGTGGTGAAATAACCGAACTCCCGTTGTTTGAATGCGCGTCGAGAACCAGCTCCTGCACCGTTACAAGAATCGAAGCGGAAAAACTGCCGTGGCCGACACACCTGGAAGCGTTTGGGCCGGGTATCTATCTGATGGTCGAAGGTGTCAATATCGGGATCACCTACAGCGGGGCGCTGTGTGCGCTCGCTGGCGTACCCGTGGTGGTCAAGGGCAACGCCGGCGGGTTGGTCGAAGAAACAGCCCAGGCGGTGACGTTCAGCAAAGCGACCGCCAAAGCGACCGGCACCATGCTGAAGGTCGGGACAGCCGAAGTGGAATGGTCCGGCGTGTTCCCCATGGAAGCGTTCAAGGCGCACAGGGAGCAGACGTTCGAAGTCTGACGCGAACCCCGGGGGCCCCGGCTCGCTTGGAGCGAAAGCGGGGCCCCCGGGCCATAGAGACCGGGTACGCTTGGCGTGCCGTAGGATCGCGTTGTGATCTCGATCACCAGCAAGTCCCCGTATGCGCTCGCGGCGCTCGCCGAGCTCGGGCGCAGCAGCGGCTCAGAGCCCGTGCCGATCGGCGAGCTCGCGCGCCGGCGCGAAGTGCCCGTGCAGTTCCTCGAGCAGTTGTTCGCCGCGCTGCGCCGTGCCGGGATTCTCAAATCGCAGCGCGGCGTCAAGGGCGGCTACCGCTTCGCGCGGGCGCCCGCCGAGATCACCGTGCTGGAGGTCGTCGAGCTGCTCGACGGCCCGCTCGGGCGTGAGGCCAGCGGGATCTTCGCCGACGCCGCCGCCGCCGCGCGCGAGGTGCTGGCCGGCACGACCGTCGCCGACGTCATCGAGCGCGAGGCGCGCGAGGCGGGGGCGAGCATGTATTACATCTGAGGAAAGCGCGGTGAATCTGGCTCAACAGAGCCAAGAAGGCGCATCTAGCTAGCGTTGTGCGCCAGTATTCGCGCCAGTCGCGCGAATCGGGCGCCCAAATCCGTGACGCTCCCCGGATTTGCGTCCGGCAAATTTTCCGCGCTCCGTGTCGGGCCGACCGCGCTACTCGCGCGCTGCGAAGAACTGGAGCGTGATGAACATGACGTTCGGTGACCGGCTGCGTGCCGTGGGTGGCCGCCGCGGGCTATCCCAGGAAGCTCTAGCGCTACATGTCGGACTTGACCGGACGTCGATCGGCAAACTGGAGCGTGGGGAAGTGACCCCGCGCCTAAAGACCATCTTGCGTCTCGCGCGCGGGCTGGACGTGAAACCGGGCGAGCTGGTCGAAGGGCTGGAGGGCGGACGCGATGAATGAGCAAGAGCGCCACGCCGAGCGCGAGCGGCTGCTGGCCGCGCTCGGCGAGAACGTGCGCGCTGAGCGCGAGCGCCAGAACATCTCGCAGAGGCTGTTGGCGGAGCGCGCCAACGTCCACCTGACGCAGATCAGCGCGCTTGAGCTGGGCAAGCGCGACCCGCGAGCGTCGATGCTGCTCGTCATCGCCGACGCGCTGGGCGTGCAGCCTGCTTTTCTGCTCGACGGCCTGTCCGTGCCGAAGGGCCGCAACCCTGGGTCCATACCCCGCGGTGCCACAGTAAGGCGGACGCGATGACGCCGACGGATGGCGACATCCGGACACGCGTGACACGCGAACGCTCTCTTTACGCCGCCGGCGCGCGGGGCGCACCGCCGATACCGACCCGTCCACGAGGTCGCTGGTCGCGCCTGCGCGCGCTGCGGCGGCTCTGGGGGCGGCGGCGGTGAGCCCGCTCGACGGCAGGGTTCCTGCATAGGCCAGCCCATCACTTTGAGCCATCCTGTGTTTGGCGGAGACTTCGAGGCCAGGGTTTGCGTGGCGGAGGGAGAAGTCTCGGCTCATGGCACATGCGAGGAAGTATTCAAAGGAGTTGCTGGACCGCGGGACGCGTTTGGTCTTCGAGTCCGGTCGTCCGGTCGCGCACGTCGCGAAGGATCTCGGGATCGAGAGCGAGACGCTTCGCAAACACGTCCGGCAGACCGAAGCTGATGAGGGCCGGCGCAAAGACGTTCTGAGCAGCCAGGAGCGCGAGGAGATCAAAGCGCTACGGAAAGAGGTAGCGCAGCTGCGCCGCGCGAACGAGATCCTGAAGGCCGCCAGCGTGTTTTTCGCGGGCGAGCTCGATCGACACCGTCCGAAGTGAGCGCGTTCATCGAGGAGCATCGCGAACGCTTCGGGGTCGAGCCGATCTGCGAGACCTTGGGCGTGTCGGCGTCCGCCTACTACCAGCGCGCCACCGGCCAACGCTCAGCCAGGGCCGTGGAGGACGAGCGGCGCTGTCGATGGGTGACATCGATTGGCGGGCGGGCGAGATCACAGTGGGTGGGAAGGGCGGCAGGTCTGAGCGGCTGCCGTTGCCGGTTGATGTTGGGGAGGCGATCGTCGCCTACCTGCGCGACGGGCGGCCGCACCGCACTTCGGACGGGGCGGTGTTCGTGCGGGTGCTGGCGCCGTATCGCGCGTTGAGCAGCTCCGGTACCTCGATGGTCGTCATCTCCGCGGCGCGGCGGGCCGGGCTCGGCCAAGTCGGGGCGCATCGGCTGCGTCACACCGCCGCGTCGGAGATGCTGCGCGCGGGCGCGGGGCTGCCGGAGATCGGGCAGATCCTCGGGCACCGCGCAGCGGCGACCACGGCGATCTACGCGAAGGTTGATCGTGACGGGCTGCGGCAGATCGCTCGGCCGTGGCCGGGGAGGTCATTCGGATGAGCTCGCTGCGCGCCGAGCTCGTGGAGTATCTCGCGGTCCGTCGAGCGCTGGGCTACAAGCTCAATACCGCCGAGCGGCTGCTCCGCCAGTTCATCGATTATCTCGAGGCTCGCGGCGAGCAGCAGATCACGATCGAGCACGCCGTCGCGTGGGCGACCCTGCCGGGCGGGCAGGCATGCTGGCACGCCCATCGGATGCAGACCGTGCGTCGCTTCGCGCGCTACCTGCACGCCGCCGATCCGCAGGTGCAGGTACCGCCGGCCGGGTTGCTGACCGGCCGCTCGCAGCGCGCGACGCCGTACCTCTACACCGACGAGCAGATCGAGGCGCTGATCGCCGCCGCCGAGATGTTGGGCACCGCGCACCGCACCGCAACCTTTCAGACGCTGATCGGCCTGCTGGCCGTCACGGGGATGCGACTCGGTGAGGCGATCGGCCTGGATCGCGACGACGTCAACCGCCGGCACAGCGTGCTGACAGTGCACGGCAAGTACGGCAAGACCCGCGAGCTGCCGCTTCACCAGACCGCGCTCGACGCGCTGTGTCGTTACCTGCGTCGCCGCGACCGGCCGCCGTCACCGTCGGACGAGCGTGCGCTGTTGGTCTCCGAGGCGGGCACCAGGCTGCTTGCGTCCAACATCCAGCACACGTTTGGGCGGATGCGAGCCCACGCCGGGATCGCGCCGCGCTCGGCGGCGTGCCGCCCGAGGCTTCACGACGTCCGCCACTCCTTTGCTGTTCGAACGCTGCTCGACGCGTATCGCAACGAAGTTGATGTCGGCGCCAGGCTCGCGTCGCTGTCCACCTATCTCGGGCACCTGGAGCCCTCGATGACCTACTGGTACCTGGACGCCGCGCCGGAGCTGATGGGGATCGCCGGGGAACGCCTGGAGCGATCGATTGGGCGCGCGTGATGATCACGCTCTCCACCGTCATCCAGTCGTTCTTCACGGACCGTCTCGTCCGCGAGCGGAACGCCAGCCCACACACGATCGCCTCCTACCGCGACACGATCCGGCTGCTGCTTGTGTTCTCCAGCCAGCGCACCGGCAAGCAGCCGACCAGGCTCACGCTCGAAGATCTCGACGCCGCCCTGATCAGCGCGTTCCTGGATCATCTCCAGTCAGAGCGTGGCTGCAGTGCCCGCACCCGCAACCTGCGGCTCACCGCGATCCGCTCCCTGTTTCGCTACTGCGCGCTGCGCTACTCCGAGCACGCCGCGCTGATCGAGCGGGTGCTCGCGATCCCTCCCAAGCGCCACGACCGCGCGCTCGTCACGTTCCTCACCGAACCAGAGCTCGATGCGCTACTGGACGCCCCCGACCGCTCAACCTGGACCGGCCGGCGTGACCACGCGCTGCTGCTGCTCGCCGCGCAGACAGGGCTACGCGCCTCGGAGCTGATCGCGCTCACACCCGCCGACCTCCAGCTCAGCACCGGCGCGCACCTGACCACGCTCGGCAAGGGAAGGAAACAGAGAATCACCCCACTCACCAAGGAAACCGTCGCCGAGCTCGCCGCCTGGATCACCGAGCGCGCAGGCAACGACACCACACCACTGTTCGCGACCCGCACCGGCCGAAAGCTGACACGCGACGCGCTCGCGCGCCGACTCACCAAACACTCAGCACAAGCGGCCCAGCACTGTCCCTCGCTGCTCGAGAAGAACGTCACCCCACACATACTCAGACACACCGCCGCGATGCGACTGCTGCACGCCGGCATCGACACCTCCGTAATAGCGCTCTGGCTCGGCCACGAGCAGATCGAGACAACCCAGGTCTACCTCCACGCCGACCTCGCGATCAAGGAACAAGCACTCGCCAAGACTAAGCCGTTTGACAGCCCGCCCGGCCGCTACCGGCCACCAGACTCACTCTTGGCGTTCCTCGAAGGCCTTGCATGAGCACTTGCTATGCGAACCACCTCCACCAATTTCCGCCAGATTACAAGCACCTCGCACCCAGGTCCGCATAGCCTGGGTGTTCGGATAGAAACGCCTATGGAGACGTCTCCATAGGCGTTTTTCTCAGAGCGGTTGATCAACGAGAAAGGCGCGAGCCCGCACACGATCGCTGCATACCGCGATACGTTCCGGCTGCTGCTCTGCTTCTCCGAACAGCACACCGGCAAGCAGCCGTGCAAGCTGCAGATCGAGGATCTCGACGCGCCGCTGATCACAGTGTTCCTCGATCATCTCGAGCACGACCGCAACAACAGCCCCAGAACCCGCAACGCGCGCTTGGCCGCGATCCACTCGATGCTCCACTTCGCCGCACTCAGGCACCCCGAGCACGCCGCGGTGATCGCCCGCGTGCTCGCCGTCCCGACCAAGCGCTACGACCGCGCGATCGTCTCCTACCTCACCCCTGAGGAGATCGACGCGCTACTCGCCGCACCGGACCGCGCCGGCTGGATCGGCCGTCGCGACCATGCGCTGCTGACCCTCGCGATCCAGACCGGACTGCGCGTCTCCGAGCTCACCGCGCTCTGCTGCCAAGACGTGCACCTCGGCACCGGCGCGCACGTGCAGACCACAGGGAAGGGACGAAAGCACCGCGCAACACCTCTGACCAGACAAACCGTCGCCGTGATCCGCGAATGGCTCCGAGAGCGCGACGGCCAACCCGACAAGCCGCTGTTCCCGACCGGTCGCGGCCGACCCCTCAGCCGCGACGCGATCGCACTACTTGTTAAAAAGCACGCGAGCACCGCCAGCCACAGCTGCCCTACTCTGACCAACAAGACGATCTCGCCGCACGTCCTGCGACACACCGCCGCGATGAACCTCTTGCACGCCGGGGTCAACAGCACCGTGATAGCGCTCTGGCTCGGCCACGAGTCCGTCGAAGCGACCCAAATCTACCTCCACGCTGACATGGCGATCAAGGAACAAGCACTCACACGGACCACCCCACCCAACACCACCCCCGGCCGCTACCGGCCACCAGACACCCTACTCACCTTCCTGGAGGCACTCTGATTATGCCGAGCACATCCAATCGATCCCCTCCACAACACAACGATTACGACGACAACTCAGCATAACACGGGCCTCGGCATAAGCCGATGACGTGATCGTGCATTGCGCGACCAAGCATCGGGCAGAAGAGGTGCTTGAAGGGATCGTCATGCGGATGGAAGAGGTGGGCCTGTGTCTGCATCCCATCAAGACGAGGGTCGTCTATTGCAAGGATGACAACCGTCGGGGTCAGCACGAGCACATCTCGTTCACCTTCCTCGGGTACGCCTTCCGGACACGGGGGGCTCGCAATGGCAGGACCGGGGGGCTCTTCACCTCGTTTCTACCGGCGATCAGCCCCGAGGCGCTGAAGGCAACGGGCGCCCGACTCCGCGCGTTGCGGATTCATGGGCGCACCAACCTGTCGCTTACCGAGTTAGCGCGATGGCTGAACCCCATTGTCGCCGGCTGGATGAACTACTACGGCCGCTACTACCGCACGCAGCTGTATCCCCTCCTGCGGCGCGTCAGCTCCTACCTGAGGCGCTGGGCTGCGAAGAAGTACAAGCGGCTGCGGACCTACAAGCGGTTCAAGCGGTGGTGGGCCGGGCTGCTCGCGCGAGAGCCCGACCTGTTCGCCCACTGGCAGTGGGTCCGCTCGGCCTGACCGGCTGGTGAGAAGAGCCCGGTGACGGGAGACTGTCACGCCGGGATCTATGGGAGCCGGGGGCTGCGATGCCCCCGGCCACCCGAGCGTGAATCGAGGGCTATTCTCCCCTCAGCGACTCGGCGAACGCGAGCACCTGCTCGGCCACGCGGGCACGCGCCGCGGCGTCGTCCATGCGGGTGTCGATCTGTAGCGTCGCCAGGGCGGGCACCGGTTCGTCGGCGACGATCCCGTCGAGCAGCTCGCCGTAGAAGTCGGCCACGCCCGCCGCGTTGCACTGCAGCGCGGCGAAGGCCATGAATGCGGCCGTCGGGCCCTTCAGGACCGCTCCGCCCACGATCGGACTGACCGCGACGACGGGCGCGTCGGCCGCAGCGAGTGCCTCGCGGATTGCGGCAATCGCGAGCATCGGGGCGATCGAGGCCAGCGGGTTCGAGGGGCCGATCACGATCGTGTGCGCCTGCGCGATGGCCCGCAGAGCCGCGGGGCTGGGCGCGGCCTGCTCGGCGCCGCGGAACTCCAGGCCCTCGACGGCCCCCGCGGCGCGCATCCGGATCATGAACTCCTGAAACGAGCGCCATCCGCTCGTGGTCCGGACCCACGTGCGCACCGGCTCGTCGCTGGCCGGCAGCACCTGTGCGCGCAGGCCGATCGCGGCGTTCAGCCGCGCGAGCGCCGCCGTCGGTGTCAGGCCCTCGGCGAGCAGCCGCGCGCGCTCCACGCACCATGCAAGGTCGCGGTCGCCGAGGTTGAACCACACGTCGACCCCGAGCGCGCGCAGGCCGTCCATGACGTTGAAGGTGTCGCCCTCCAGGCCCCAGCCGCGCCTGTCGATCAGGTCGGCGAGCCAGAACGACACGAGGTCGGGGTCGGGCGAGACGTGCGCGCCGTAGATCTCGATGTCGTCGCCGGTGTTCGCGATTACCGCCAGGCGCTCGGGGCCGACCACGTCGAGCATCCCGCGGGCCAGCTTCGCGCCGCCGGTGCCGCCGGCGAGGATGACGACGTCGCCCGGGGGAGGGCCACTCGGGGCGTCGCCGGGGGCGGCTACTCCCACAGCCCGTCCGGCAGGCCCGTCAAACGGATGCCCGCGTGGATCTTGTAGCGGGCGTTTACGGCGATCAGGAGCGCGGTCAACGACTCGGTGATGCGCGCCATCTCCAGGCGCCCGCAATCGACGCAGCGCAGCCCCGCGATGCGCTCGATCAGCGCGGCGGCCTCGCGCTTGTCGGCGCGGGCGTCGCCGCACAGCAGCACATCCTCGGCGAGCGGGTGGTCGAGGTCGCTCAGGGAGGCCGCGCTGACGGTGTGCAGCGCGGAGACGACGCGCACCCCGTCGGGGACCAGCTCGGCGGTCTGCTGTGCCGCGGAGCCCTGCCAGACGCCGAGCATCCGCGTCGCCTTGCCGCTGACGGCCGCGGCGAGCGGGACGCTGGCGTCGATCACGAGCTGGCCGGGGCGCCACGTGCCCTTGAGGTTGGTCAGCGTCTCGGACTGGTTGCGAAAGGGGACGCTGAGGATCGTCGTCGCGGTTTGGGCGACCGCGGCCGCGTTCTCGGCGCCCGCGAACGAGCCGTCGGGGACGATCGCGCGTGCGCGCTCGACGGTTTCCTGGGCGCGGTCTGCGTCGCGCGAGCCGATCACGATCGGCACGCCTGTGCGTCCGAGTCGCAGCGCGAGTCCGAACCCGAGCGCGCCGGAGGCGCCGATGATGGTGACGGGGGCGGCGGCTGCGTCGCGGGAGGGAGATGGGGGCATAACGAGCGAGACGCCGACGGGTGGCGTGGGGGCGAGGATATAGATGTTTTTCGCAGCCATTCGCGGCGGCGCGTGTGCGCGCGCGTACGTGGGCGCGAATGGCTCGCTGCGAGGGGTGTCCGTCGGGAGGTTGATGCCTTGGCGCGCGCCGCGCGACGATTCGCGGCGGCGCGCGCCCCGCCCGCGCCCGTGTGTGTGCGCGCGCGAATGGCTCGCTGCGAGGTGTGTTCGGTCGAGGGGGGCGCAGTTGCAGGTTGCGGGTGGCCATTCGCGGCGGCGCGCGTACGCGCGCGCGAATCGCCGCCGAAAACAGACCCGATTCTGCCCGCTGTGGAGGTTGCGGAGGGGGGGCGCGAAAAAAACGTCGTCATCAACGATTACGCTTGCAGGCGATCATGAGATTGGAGGGCAGAATCGCAATCGTTACTGGCGGGGCATCCGGGATCGGAGCCGCCACGGCGCGGCGGCTCGCGGCGGAGGGCGCGCGTGTGGCGGTGTGCGACATCAACGAGGATGGCGCCCGCGAGGTGGCGGGCGAGCTGGATGGGGTCGGCTTGAGGATGGATGTCACCGATGTCGAGTCGGTCAACGTGGCGGTGGCGGCCGCGAGCGAGCAGTTGGGGCCGATCGACGTGCTCGTCAACAACGCGGGCACAGACCTGTTCTCGTTCTTCGTCAAGACCGACCCCGGCCTGTGGGACTTTGTGCTGAATGTCAACCTGCGCGGCGTGCTCGCCGTGACGCACGCGGTGTTGCCCGGCATGCAGGAGCGTCGCACCGGCGCGATCGTCAACGTCTCCTCCGAGGCGGGCCGTGTGGGCTCGCAGGGGTCGGCGGTGTACTCTGCGGCGAAGGCCGGCGTGATCGGTTTCACGAAGGCGATCGCGCGTGAGGCGGCGCGCTACCGCGTGCGCGTCAACGCGGTCGCTCCCGGCCCGATCGAGACGCCGCTGTTGAACGCCGCGCCAAAGATTCTGGGGGAGCTGGGCGAGCGCCTGAAGCAGGGGATGGTCGACCAGACCCAGCTCGGCCGCTCAGGCGAGCCCGAGGAGGTCGCTGCTGCAATCGCGTTTCTGGCGAGCGAGGACGCCTCCTACGTGACTGGGCAGACGCTGAACGTGAGTGGAGGGCTGTCGATGTGGTGATGGATGCCCTCGCCGCATGCCGGCGAGGGCGGCACGGCCGGCATGCCGGCCGTGCCCCGGCCGGTGCATGCACCGGCCGGCCGACCTGTGCATGCACAGGTCGGAAGAGGGCCGCGCATGCGCGGCCCTCCCTGCCGGCACATGTGCCGGCAGGCACCCAATAGAAAATGGTCGAACGTGTGCGCATCCGCGAGGTCGGCCCGCGCGACGGGTTTCAGAACGAGCCTGAGACGATTGCGACCGATGTCAAGGTCGCGCTGATCGACGCGCTCGCGCGCACCGGGCTGCGGCGGTTGGAGGTCACGAGTTTCGTGCGGCCCGACGTGATCGGGCAGCTCGCCGACGCCGAGGCGGTGCTCGGGCGGGTTGACATCCCCGCCGATGTCGCGGTGGGCGTGCTGATCCCCAACGAGCGCGGGCTGGAGCGTGCGCTGCAGGTGCGCGCGGGCAGCGATGCGCGACCCGCGTTCGACGAGATCAACGTTTTTCTGTCGGCGTCGGAGACCCACAACCGCCACAACGTCAACCGCTCGATCGCCGAGTCGCTCGCCGGGCTGGAGGTCGTGCTGGCCCGTGCGCGCGCGGCCGGTCTGCGCTGCGAGGGCGTCATCTCGACGTCGTTCGGCTGCCCCTACGAGGGCCACGTGCCCCCCGAGCGCGTGCTGCAGATCGCCGCGCGCCTGCGCGACGCCGGCGCGCAGGAGATCGGTTTTGGCGACACCACCGGCATGGCCAACCCGCGCCAGGTGCGCGACTTCTTCACGCTCGCGCGCGAGCGCCTCGGGGCCCAGAGTGGTCCCGCCGCGCTCGAGCTCACCGCGCACTTCCACAACACCCGCGGGCAGGGGCTCGCCAATGTGCTTGCTGCGCTGGAGGCCGGCATCGACAGCTTCGAGTCGAGCTTTGGCGAGCTCGGCGGCTGCCCCGTGCCGGCCGGCGCGACCGGCAACATCGCCACCGAGGACCTCGTCTCGATGCTGCACGAGATGGGGGTCCACACCGGCGTCGACCTGCCCGCGCTGCTTGACTGCGCGCGGCGCGTGCAGCGCGTGCTCGGGCGACCGCTCGGCAGTCACACGCTGGTTGCGGGCCCGGTCGACTGGCGGCCGGCCTGCGAGCGCTGAGTTACGCCGGTTCGGCCACGCTCTGCGCAGCCGCGTCAGCGTCGGCCGCGCCGGCGTCGGCCGCGCGCGCCTGCTCGCGCATCGCCGCCACGCAGTACTCCTGCACAGCGACCTCCAGCTCCAGCGTCGCCGCGAGCGCCGGGCGCGCCGAGGCATCCATCACGCGCTTGGCGCGGCCCACCGCGACGGGGGAGTGGGCCAGCAGTTCCTCGACCAGCGCCTGCGTCGCTCCCCCCAGCTCGTCGGGCGCCGCCACACGATTGACCAGGCCGATCCCCTGCGCCTCCCGCGCGTCGATCGTGCGCGCCGTCATGATCAGCTCCTTCGCCCGGCCCAGCCCGACGACCGCGGGCAGCCGCGAGCTGCCGCCGACGTCGGGGATGATCCCGAACTTCACCTCCGGCAGCCCCAGCTGCGAGTCGGTCGATGCTACCCGCAGGTCGCAGCCGAGCGCGACCTCCAGCGCCCCGCCGAAGCACGCCCTGTGAATCTGGCAGACGACCGGCTTGGGCATCGCTTCGCAGAGGTTCGCGCATTCCAGGAACACGTTTCTGAACGGCCGCAGTACCGCGGGCTCGCCGGCGAACGACATCAGCTCGGCCAAGTCGACCCCCGCCGAGAACACCGGCCCCTCGCCGCGCAGCACGACACACTGCACCGCCTCCGCGTCGGCGGCCCCATGCAGCGCCTGTGCCAGCTCACCCAGCAGCGCCTGGTTCATCGCGTTGCGCTTCTCCGGGCGGTTCAGCACGATGTGGCGGACGTGGCCCACATCCTCGGTGATCACGAGGCTCACTGCGTCATCCTCCCACACTTGTGTGCCGTCAGCGCTCGCGCGCTGGGCGGTCGGGCGTCCAGCTTAGCGCCCGACCTGCCCTGCTAGCATGATTGCACGATGATGCAGCGGTTTATGATCCAAGCCGAGCCCGAGCTTGTCGAGCGCACCCGGCGCCGTGCGCGGGAACGTGGCGTGTCGGTCGCGCAGGTCGTTCGCGAGGCGATCGAGCACGAGCTGGGGGACGAGGTGGCGCAGCCTCCGTTCTCGCTGATCGGCGCGTTCGAATCGGAGCGTGGTGATCTTTCAAAGTTGGCGAGCGAAGACGTCTTCGAGCCTGAGCCTTGGCGCTCGTCTTAGATACTGGCCCGATCGTTGCTGCGCTCGACCAACGCGATCGCGATCACGAGCCGTGCAGCGAACTCTTTCGTAGGCCCCGCGATCGGCGGGTTGTCGCGGCGCCGGTCCTGGTCGAGGTGGATCACCTCTTGAGTAGTCACGTGGGTGCTGGCGCCTTTCCGGCATTGCTGGCCACGATCGAGCGGGGCGAGCTCGACGTGATCGAGCTGACGGGGCCGGACTACATGCGGGTGCGGGAGTTGATAACCACCTACGCAGATCTGCGCGTCGGCTTCGTCGACGCCGCCGTCTTGGCGATCGTGGAGCGCCTGCGCGAGCCCAAGCTCGCCACGCTCGACCACCGTCATTTCTCCGTCATGCGCCCCCGCCACGTCGACGCGCTCGAACTGCTCCCGGCGTAGCGGTCTGCGCTCGCGCCGGTAGGGCGCGATGTCCTGCGACTATTGCGAGGCGAGCAGGGCCGAGGGCTTGATCCTCCGGCGGCTGCCAGGCCCCCCTCAGCTCGATCCGGCGGCTGCCAAGCCCCCTCAACTCGACAAATCCAGTACCGGCGTCGGCGCTTCGATCTTGCCGTCCTGGCCCTCCGTTGGCACGATCGCCGTGCCGAGCGCGAAGAACTCGATCGTGTGGCTGCCCCAACCGTGGCTCTTCTCCTGCAGCTGCACCCCCACGATCCCCTCGGCGCTCAGCTGCGCCGCCTCGCTCTGCATCCGCTCCATCGCCAGCTCGCGCGCGTCATACAGCGCCTGCGTGAAGTTCGGCAGCTCCACGTTGCGGCCCGTCTGCGACAGCGACTGCAGCATCCCGCGGTGCGCGACGTGGTAGACGCAACTACCCATCACCATCCCCACCGGCCGGTGCCCTGTACGCATCAGCGTCCAAAAGTCCTGGCCCGACAGGTCGCTCGTGAATGGCCTGCCGTTCGGCGCCCTGTGCAGCACGCCCTCCCGGTGCTTGATCGCCGTCCCGATCGCGATGAACTCCGCCATGTCCTGGCCCCACTCGTAACGGCCGATATCCAGCCGCACGCCGACCACTCCGTCGGCGCCGAGCTGGTCGGCCTCCTCCTCCATCCGCGTCATCGCCAGCTGTCTCGCGCCGTACATCGCTTCGGAGAGCACCGTCATCTCCTGGCTTTTCTTCCACCCCGCCATCTGGATCCCGATGTGGTAGATCGAACTGCCCACGACCAGCCCGACGGGGTCGAAGCCGGCCTGCTTAATCAGCAAAAACTCATTCACGCTGAGGTCCGACGTGAACAGACCCGCGCGGTTTTGCTGCAGACGCGCGCGGCCGGCCTCCGGCACGCCCTCCAGGGAACTCGGGTCGTACGTGCTCTCGGTCTCGCTCTCGCTCATCGCCGTGTCTGCTCCTGTTCGCGGTTCGGTGTCACTGGGGGTGCGGGGAGGGGTCTTGAGGATGTGTGCTTGCTGATGCTGTGAGTCGGGTGGGGGTTCTTGAGGATGTGTGCTTGCTGATGCTGTGAGTCGGGTGGGGGTTCTTGAGGATGTGCTCGCTGATGCTGTGAGTCGGGTTGTCGGTGCGGCCCTACATCGTCAGGTCCATCGTCGTCTCCGGCGCGTACAGCGTCGCCGCCTCCGTTTCGCGGATCGCCGTGCCGATCGCGTGGAACGTCACCATCAGCCCACCCGACGACGCGTTGGCGCGCGCGTTGCCCATGTCGTGACGCTGCGCCGAATGGTTGATCCGCGCGCCGATCACGCCGCTCGCGCCCAACCGCGCCGCCTGTGCGGTCATACGGCCCATCACCGCCTCGCGTGCGCTGTACACCCCTTCGGTGAATTCCGGCATCTCCTGGTTGGTGTAGGCCATCGTGCCGAGCCCGCCCATCATCTGCGTGTTGTACGACGCCCGCACGAAGTACGCCGCGCTCCACGCGACCACCCCCAGCGGCTCCACGCCCGCGCGGCGCAGGTTGACGTAGTCGGCCACCGATAGCTCCGTCAGCACCGGCTCCCGCTCGGGGCCGCGGCGCGCGCGGTCTCGCGCCTGTCCACCCGCGGCCTGTCGCGCGCCGGGCTGCGCGCCGCGCCCGCTGCCTGCATCTGGAGCCGCTGCGACCGCCTGTGCTCCCAGCTGTGCGCTCGCCTGCGTCCCCGTCTGCGCGCCCGTCTGTGTCCGCAGCTGCACGCTGGGCTGCGTTGCCGTCTGCGCGCCCGCCGCCGCGCCATGGCGCACTGCCGTCCCCAGCACGACGTACTCAACCGCGTTTTCCACAAAGTCGTGCGCGCCCGTACGCAGATCCACACCCACGACCGCGTCCGCGCCGACCGCCTGCGCCTCCAGCGCCAACCGGTGCAGCGCCCGGTCGCGCACCTCGTTCCACGCGTCCGACAGGTAGTTCAGCTCGAACATGAACCCGCCGGCCCACTGCGGCCACTGCGCCGTCGCCGAGGCCACCTGGTAGATCGAGCTGCCCATCACCTGTGCCAGCGGCGAGAGTCCCAGGCCGTGGCACAGCGCGAAGTCGGCCACCGACAGGTCCGAGGTGAAGCATCCCCCGCCGTCGCTGAGCTCGCGCAGCCGCCGCTCGGCCGCGAACGGGATCCCACCGCGCTCCACCCGCCGCAGCGATTCGCGTTCCTGCGCGTCGAGCACCTCGCCCGGTTCGGCGTCGGGGGCAGCCTCCGGGTCGAGCGTGTCCTCGGGCGGCTCGTCGCTCATGCCAGCAGTCTCGCCAGCGCCTCGCGGGCCTCTGCACTGCGCTGGGCTTCCACGCGCAAATCCTCCGCCAGCGCGCTCACCCACGCCTGCGGGTCGAGCGGTTCGCGCTTGATCGCGATCCCGCCGACCTGCTTTTCCCTGAAGCCCGCCGCGCGCTCGCCCTCGATCGTCAGCTGGTAGCGCATGTCGCCCAATTCGACCTTTACCTCGCGCACGTGCTTCTCGCCGCGGCCCAGCAACCCACCGCCCTTACGCTCCACGCGCGCCCGGCCCGGCAGCGACTGCTCCAGCTTGCTCGCCAACACCTCCAGCGACACGCGCAGATCCTCGCCGTCGGCGCGCAAACCGGCCGCCGCGAGGTCGAAATCCTGGTCTTCAGGAGGCACTCTGGAAGCGTACTCCCTGCTGCGCACGCGTGGTCGCGGTGGGGTCAGCGTGGTGTTGCGCGGTGGCTCAGGCTGTGCGTCGCGCACTCACCGAGGCCCGGGCGCGGCGCCGGCGGCGGGTCTCGCTACGCGCGGAGGTCGCCCGGCTCGCGGTCGATCCTGCCGACCGGCGGGAGCTGGCGCAGATTCGCGCCGAACTCGATCCGCTCATGCCCGAGTGGCCTGCCGACCCGACTGAGGGGAAAGAACGTTCAGGCTGCCACTGCCTCCCTGCAGTGTGACGCTGAGGGGAGATGCATTTTCTCAGTTTCGCGCGCCAAAGCTATAAGGCTGCCGGAGCATCCTCCCAACACGGTATGATTTTCCCACGACGATACTCATTGGGCGCGTATCGGAACAGTCCATTGTCACCCGCCACGGGCCGCGGCCGCGCCGGCGAGAGGAACTGACGCCAAGATGGTTCGCGGCGAGATCGTCCGAGTCGCGGCGCTGCGCCGTGCGCGCGGCCACGAGCAGCGCGCCGGGCGGCCGGGCGTGGTCGTCTAGGCCGATGAGCTCCTCGGGTTGAGCACCGTGCTCGTCGCGCCCACCTCTCGATCCTCCGCTCCTGCGACGTTCCGTCCGCTGATCGACCTCGCGGGCACCTCAACCGATGTGCTGGTTAACCAGCTCCGTGTGCTCGACACGCAGGCGATCGTCGGCAGCCTCGCGCGCCTCGACAGCGCCGAGCTGGACGCGCTCGACGACGCGCTCGAGCTGATGCTGGGGCTGCGGCTGTAGATTCGGTCGCACGATGCGCCTGCACCGCCTGCTCCCTCCCGGCCCGCCCGCCGCGCCCGAGGACCTCTACACCGGCCTCGACCTGGCCGCCCGCGCGCCCGCCGAACGACCGTACGTGATCTGCAACTTCGTCGCCTCCGCCGACGGCAAGGCGACCGTGGGGGGCCGCTCGGCGGGGCTCAGCGACGACGCCGACCGCCGCGTCTTTCACCTCTTGCGCACCCAGGTCGACGCCGTCCTGGCCGGCACCGGCACGCTGCGCGCTGAGCGCTACGGCGCGCTCGTGCGAGACCCGGCGCTGCGCGCGATCCGTGAGCGCGAGGCGCGCGCGCCCCAGCCGCTGGCCGTCGTCGTCAGCCGCAGCGGCGACGTGCCCTACGACATCCCCCTGTTCGCCGACGCCGACACGCGCATCGCGCTGTTTGCGCCCCCCCAACGCGAACACCCGTCGTGCGCGGCCCACCTCGACGCGCACACGATCCCCGCCGCGGGCGAGCTGGCCGCCGTCCTGCGCTGCCTGCGCGCCGACCACGGCGTGCGTGCGCTCTTGTGCGAGGGCGGGCCAACGCTGTTCGACGCCCTACTCGCCGACGGCCTCGCCGACGAGCTGTTCCTGACACTCGCGCCGACCCTCGTCGGCGGCGGCGAGCGCGGCATCACCGCCGGTGCGCAGCTCCCACGCGCGCTCGCGCTACGCCTCGTCTGGGCCTTCGAGCACGACGGGTGCCTGTTGTTGCGCTATTCGCGCTGAGGGTGCTCCCGAGAGCGCTCCTGAGGGCGCTCTTCGCGCGCGCGTCGCTCAGCGCACCCGCACCGGCGTGCCCACCGGCACGTGCCCCGCGATCCAGCCGATCGCTGCGTTGGCCAGTCGCACGCAGCCGTGCGAGCGCGCGCTGCCGAGCGGGTCGAGCAGGCTCGCGCCACCCCTGCCGTGCAGCGCCACCTGGCCGTCGCCGCCCGCGAAGTGGCGCAGCACGTCGGAGTGCGCCGTCAGCGGCAGCACCCACGACCCCTCGAATCCGTTGGCGCTCGGCTGGCGCAACTCGGCGGCGATCGCGAACAGTCCCGCCGGCGTCGGCGTCGCGGGCTTGCCGACCACCACCGCGAACGTCCGCGCCAGCCGGCCCCTGCGGTAGACGCGCACCCTGCGGTGCGCGCGCGAGACGACGATCCGCCACGGGTCGCGCGCCAGCACCGCATCGTCGGCTTCGATCCACGCCGCGAACCCGTTCGGGCGGTAGTCGAGCCGCACCTTCACCCACGGCCGCCCCGCCCGCACCCGCTCGCCGAGCACCAGCAGCTGCGTCGTCGTGCCCCACTGCGACACCGGCCGCACGAGCAGCAGTTTGCGCGCACCCGCGCGCGGCGCGCTGCGAGCCGCCGTCCGGTAGATCACCCTTGCCACCCACGCGCCCCTGGGGGTTGGCGCCACCCCGGCGTGCGCCGCGGGCGCGCCCAGCGCCAGCATCGCCGCCAGTGCGCCCGCCGCTGCCAGCCCGCGGCTACCCCGTGACACGGCTTTCGCGCCGCGGCGCGACTGCCGCGGCGTGTACCGGCGTGTGGGTGTGCGCGCGCATCGTGGCGAAATTCGACCCGGCCGCGTTCGCGCGGTTGACGATCGCGCGGGCGGCGTCTGAGTTCGCGCGCAGCACCACCGTGAAGGTGCGGCGCCGTCCCGGGTTCAGCGTTCCCACCTCGAAACACAACCGGCCCTGCGCCAGTTTGCCGCCGCCCCTGTTCACCACCGTGGTCTGCTGCGGCAGCGCGTCGCACACCCGCACGTGCCGCGCAGCCTGCCGGCCGGCGTCGCGCACCGTCAACGCGTAGTGCAGCAGCCCGCCCGGCGCGACCTTGCGCTCGGCGACCGTCTTGTGCAGCGTCACCCGCGTGCGCCGCTTGCCGCTCACGCTGACACCCGTCTTTGCAGCCGGCGCGGGCGCCGGGTCGCTCGCGGTACTCGTCGCCGCGCTCGTGCCGCTTGTCGCGGGCGGCGCCGGCGGCGCGGCTGTTTTGATCGGCACCGCCGCCACATTGTTCGTGAGGTCGGGCTCGCCCGTCGTGCTTTTTGCTTCCGCGGTGTTGCTCAGCGTCTGTCCGGCCGCCGCCGCTTCGACGAGCACCTGGATTTCGATCGTGCGCGTCGCCCCGCTCGGCACTTCGCCGAGGTTGCACGTCAGCGTCTGGCCCGACACCGTGCAGCCCGCCGTGTTGCTCACATAGCTCACACCCGGCGGCAGCGTATCGGTGATCACCGTGTTCTGCGCCGTATCGGGCCCCGTGTTCGTCAGCGTCAGCGTGTACGTCGCTGCACCCGGCTGTTCGCCCGGCGGCGGCGTCACCGTCTGCGTCAGCACCAGTTCGGCGGCGGCCGCCACCTTCACGCTCGCCTGCGCGCTGTTGTTCGCAGGTTCGGGGTCTTCGGTTGTGCTTGACACGCTCGCGTTGTTGACATCGGTGCCAAGACCGTTGGCCTGCGCGATCACTTCGATCGTCGCGCTCGCCCCGGACGCGAGCGCGCCGAGCGGGCACGTCACTTCCTGGCCGACCGCGTTGCACGTCGCGCCGCTCGCGCTGAGGAACGTCAACCCCGCCGGCAGCATATCCACGAGCTGTGTTTCGAGCGCGTCGCTCGGCCCTTCGTTGCTGACCACCAGTGCGAACCTCGCCTGCTGTCCGTTCAGCACTTCCGGGGTCAGCGCCGTCTTTATGAGCTTCACGTTCGCGCTCGGCTTACTCGCCACTTCCACG
The DNA here is from genome assembly GCA_963804675.1 of uncultured Solirubrobacterales bacterium. Taxonomy (GTDB): domain Bacteria; phylum Actinomycetota; class Thermoleophilia; order Solirubrobacterales; family Solirubrobacteraceae; genus Palsa-744. Next base: position 228,545 of record CAWDRI010000001.1, read on the forward strand.
CTCGCTGCGTTGTTCGCCGGTTCGGGGTCCGGCGTCATGCCCTGCGCGTGCACCGTGTTCTCGATCGGGCCCGTGAGGCTGCTCGCGACCGCCACCACGACCTGGAAGGACGCGCTCTGGCCCGGTTCGAGGGTGCCCGCTTCGCAGGTCACCGTGCCCGCGCTCGCGCTGCACCCCGCCGTGGCGCTCACATAGCTCAGCCCGCTCGGCAGCGCGTCTGTCAGCTTCACCGCGCGCGCCTGTGACGGGCCTTTGTTGCTCGCGCCCAGCACGTAGGTCATATCTGTTCCCGGCACCGCCGGGCCGCCGCCGAGCACGCTCTTTTCGGCCCGCACGTCGGCGCTGTCGCTCACGTCGATCGTGCCCCGCGCCTGCACCGGCGTGGGCTGCTCGCTGGAGGACACCGCGACTTCGTTGGTCATTTCGCCCGCGCCGGCGCTCGCCTCGACGCCGACCCCCACCGTCACTTCGACGCTCGCGCCCGGCTGGATTTCGGCGATCTTCCAGGTGACGGCCGAGCCGCTCGCTGCCGTCTCGGAAAAACCCGTGCTCGGCGTCGCGCTCGCGCTGCCCGGCGTGTAGGTCATGCCCGCCGGCAGCGTGTCCTGGAGTGTGACTTCCCTGGCGACGCCTTCGCCGGCGTTGTGCACGACGATCGCGTAGGAGTCGCCTTCGCCCGCCACCACCGTCGCTTTGGCGGGCGTCTTGCTCACCTGCAGCCCCGGCACCAGCAGCGTCGCCTGCGCCTGCGCGGGCCCCGCGCTGAACGGGCCTTCCGCATCGCCGCCATTGCCTGCCGCGTCGAGCACCGCGGCCCGCGCGCTGTTGACGTTCGGGTGCCCCGTGCCCGTGCCCGGATTGATTGCCGCCGCTGTCGTCGGCTTGGCCTGGTAGGTGACCACCGTGCTCTGCCCCGCCGCGAGTTCGATGCTCGTACTCCAGGTGAGCGTCAGGCCGCCTGCGAGCGTGCCCGAAACGACCGGTGCGAGCGCGCCGCCAGGCGCGAAGCTCGCGCTCCCCGCCACATATTCCCAGTTGGCCGGCAGCGTGTCTGTCACCTTCACGCTCTTGGCCGCCGCCGTCGAGGTGTTCTTGACCACCACCCGCCACCCGAACGCCTGACCGACTTCGGCGTTGGCGCTCGACGGAAAACCGCTCGCGGCGGTCGTCTTTTGCACCGTGATCGCCGGCAGCGCGAGCGTCGCCGTGAGCTGGGTGCTCGGGCCGTTGTATTCGCGGTAGGCGATCGTTTCGCCCGCGTAGTTCCTGTGCCCTTCGACCCGCTCGGCCTGCGCGACGCCGAAGTAGCCGCCGACACTCGCCGCGTTAGCGATCTGTTCGCCCGCCTGCAGTTCGCTGACCGCGCGCAGTTTCGTCTTGTATTCGAGCGTCACCGTTTCGCCGACCGCCAGCGGGCCCGCGAGCTGCCACGCGATTTCCGGACTCGCTTCGCTCCACGCCTTGGTCACGCTCGCCGCCGCGTTGGCGACCATGCTGACTTCCACCAGCGCGTGCGCCGGCGTGTCGTTGACGAGCGCGTCGTAGGCCGGCCCCGTGCCCGTGTTGGTGACCTTCAGCCGGTAGTCGATCGTGTCGCCGTCGCTCACCGTCGGATTCGTTTTACTGTAGGGGCCGCCGTCCACCGACGCTTCCTTGGCCAGCGCCAGCGCCGGCTCGACCACCGTGCTGGCGGTAGACACCGCGCTCGTCTTCTGGTCAAAGGACCCCGGCGCCGGGATGTGTTCTGCTTCGAAGGTCCCCCTGGCGCTCTGGTTGTAGTACACCAACGCCGAGTTTTCGATCGTTGCACCCGCTGCGATCCGCGCGCTGCCACTGCGATGCGTTTCGCGCACACTCGCGCGGTAGACGATCGTGATCGTGCGTGCCACGTCGGTCGAGCTGAGGTTGCCCAAATACCACGCGACCGTCGTCGTGCCGGCAGCGGTGACTTCGGGCTTGTAGGTCTGCACCGTCGGGGCCGCTTCCGGCGGGCAGCCGCTCGTGCACGTCGCGCTGAGGAATTCGTCGAAGTCCACACTGTCCGGCAGCGTGTCGATCACCGTCTCGTCATAGGCGACCACATGTGCCGGCAGCGTCACTTTCAGCGTGTAGGCGATCCGGTGCCCGATCGTCGCCTGCGGGCTGTCCGAGCTCTTGGCGATCGCCGCGCCCTGGACTTCCAGCGTGGTTTCCGCGCTCGCTTCATAGCCGGCTTTGGTGCTGCCCGGTGCGTTGGCCGCCGTGCGCGCGAGCGCGCTGTGGCCGGTCAGACTTTCGGTGCTCGCGTGCACCTTGTCGGTGAGGCTGGACGCCGACACCGGCGATTCCTGCACCATCGCGAGATAGTGGAAGGTGTGTTCGCCGCCGCCCGCCAGCGATTCGAGGCTCCACGTGATCGTCCGTTTTGTCGCCGACCACACGCCGCCGTCGGCCGTCGTTTCGCCTTCGCCGAGCGGTTCGCCTTTGGAGTTCGAGGGGATCAGCCCACTGGGGATCGTGTCCAGGGCCGTGTTCGCGAACGCCGTGCTCGCGCCCGCCGCGTTTTTCAGCACGATCGCGTATTCCACCAGCTGGCCGCCATGGACCGCGCCGGCGCCCGCGTTGTTGCTCTCGCTCAGCGAGATCGACGGCTCCACCAGCGGCACCCTGGTTTCCGCTTCGCGCGTCTGCGCTCCCGCGATCGGGTTGGTCCACGCGAGCTTGCCCCTGTTGGCGATTTCGCTGCCATGCGCGTTGGCTTCGACATTCGTGACCGTCGCGCGAAAGCGCAGCGTCACCGTCACCGTCGCTGCGGCCGGCGCTTCGTAGTTTTCGGGCACCACCACCACAGGGCTGCCCGACACGTTTTCGACGGTGAAGCCGGCCGGCGCGCTCGCGCCGTTGACGAGCGCTTCGGCCGAGCTCGCTTCATAGGCGAGCCGCGCCGTGGGGATGCTCGGGTCGCTCAGCCGCGCCCGGCCGCTGAGCGTCGTGCCCGCCGGGATCGTCGCGCTCACTTCGAAGGTCACGCCCTCGCCGATCGTCGCCTGCGCCGCGCTGTTGCCCGTTTCCACGACGCTGCTCGTATGCGTCTTGACCAGTTTGACTTCTTCGCTTTTGAGCGTCGCGTGTGCGTTTGCGGCCGCTGCGTTGGCTTCCCCGTCGCGCGCCGCGTCGATGTTTTCGCCCGGCACGTAGCGGTACTCGGTGGCGAGGTTCGTCGCGCTTTCGTACTGCACGACGCCCGCTTTGTCTTCGAGCGTCGTCCCCGGGTCGAGCTGCGCCGGCACTTTGACCGTGAAGTGCAGCACGGTTTTGCCGCTCGCCCCCACCGTGACTTGTTCCTGACCGAGACCCGTGTCGCCCCACCCGATCATATGTTCGGAGAGGCATTCGCCTTCGTTTGAGATCGCCGTCACCGCGCTGCACGTGATTGCTTCGGGCAGCTGCTCCCACACTTCGACGTGCCCCGCCGCGACTTCGCCCGAGTTGGAGACCGTCAGCGCGAACCGCGCTTCCTGACCGCCCTTGACGGTCGCGCTGCCAGCCGGCGTGATCGTTTTGCCGCCCACTTCGACGACCTGCTTGGCGAGGCTCAGCTGCGGGAACTGCAGCTTGAAGTCCGCTTCGGCGCGCTGCGCGAACGATTCACCCGGGCTGTTGACGTTCGCGAACTTCATCAAATTGCCCTGCAGGTCGCCCGGCGCGACGCCTTTGGGCAGGATCGCCGTGGTCGCATAGACGCGCTGGAAGCGCTGACCTTCGTTCGGGACGACGCCCGATTCCGGCAGCGTCCAGCTGAGCACGCCGCCCGGTTCGGTGGGTTTCGCTTCGGCGTCGTCGAAGGTCGTGCCCGGCAGCGTGTCCGCCGCCGTGGCCGCTTCGCCTTTGCCGCCGTTGAAAGCCGCGTCGAACTCGACGCCGAGCGGCAGGAAGTCCGTCACCTGCAACCCTTTCGTGTTCGTCGCGACCGGGAAACTGGCCGTTAGACGCCAGCAGATCAAATCGCCCGGGTGGTAGACCGGCGTGGTTTCGATGTATTCGTCGCTCAGGCATTCCGCGCCGGATTTCGCGATCGCCTTGGAGATCGTCGGCCCAGCGGCGCTCTGCGCGGCGCTCGCGCTCGCCGACACCGGTTCGCTCAGCGGCCGTTCGTGGTCGATCGGGGTTTCGCCGCCGCCCGCGCAGTCCGTGTCGCCAGCGCACACCACATTCGTGCTCGCCTGTGCGAGCACTTCGTTGACGATCTTGTCGTTGGCGAGAATCGGCCCGGCCGCTTTGTGGCCCGACTGGTAGTGCGTGCGCGTGCGCGTTGCGTAGGTGATCGTCGCCGTGTCGTTCTGCGCGATCAACTTCAGCGCCGCGTCGGTGCTTTCATTCCACACCAGCGTCCACGTGCCGTTTTCCTGTTCCACGGCCGACGCGTAGGGGAAGGACGGTTCGTCTTCGGCTTTGCCCGTCGGTTCGCATTCGCTGCTGGTCGTGAGGTTCGGCGAAGCCAGCGGGCATAGCCCGTCAGGCACCGTGTCGGTCACGACCACGCCGGTGTTGTAACGGTACTCCGAGGAGCTCACGTGCAACGTCCACACCGTCACCTGGCCCTCCGCGAGCGTTTCCGAGCTCGCGCTCTTTTCGGTCACGATGTCCTTGGCGACGCGCGTCAGGTGGTTTTCGGCAAACACCGGCGTGGTTTTGTTGTATTCGCCTTTGGCCTGCGCGTAGGTCTGCACCGACTCGCCGTCGCGCGTCTCCGCGCCCGCGTTGTTGTCGAGGTCAACCGCCTGTTTGCCGCTCGCGGCAGTCGGTTCTTTAGCGCTCCACGTCGTCGTGTTTTCGCGCAGCGGCACCGCCGCGCGGAATTCGAAGCTGCGCGTTTCGCCGGCCGCGAGCGTGCCGAGGTCGAACTGCACATGCGTGTAGACGCCGGTGGGCTCCGGGCCGCCGCCATCCGGGTCGGTGTCGACCGTTTCCACCGACGCCGGCGCGATGCAGCCGCCCAGCGCGGCGACCACGATCGGGCCGCTGCCCGGGTACTCTTCGGCGCTGCCCGGGTTCGTCGGCGCGTCGGTCGTGTTGTCGACCCCCGGCCCGCCACAGCCCAGGTACTCGAGGTCCGCCGGCAGCCACTCGTCCACGACGGCCGCGCCCGTGGCGTTCACTTTCGTGTTGGACACCGTGATCTTGTAGGTCACCTGATGGTCGTGCACGCCGCGCAGGAGCTCGCCGGCCGGCTCGGCCTGGGTGATTTCGATCGCGCTCAACGTCGTTTTCGCGCTACCCGTCGCGTAGCCGGTATACGAGGTCGACGAGGGACCTTCCGGCACCCCGGCGACGCTGAATTTCGGCAGGTAGCGCGGTTCGGTGGCGACGTAGGCGCCGGCCTGCACCGTGTAGGAGGACCCCACCGCGTACACCGTCGTAGAGTGCGCCACTTCGAAGGTCAGCGTGTTGTGCGACGCGGGGGAGAGGTCGCCGACATTGCTCCAGATCAGCGTCGTTTCACCCGCTTTGGGCTCGCCCGCGATCGTTTTCGGGTCGGCCGCCGTCGCACCGCCGACGTGCGTGCTGCCCGCGACGTAGGAGATGCCGCTCGGCAGCACCGTGCGGTAGCTCAGGTTGTAGCCGTAGGGCTGACCGGACGGGTTGGACGCGCTCAGCGTCACAGTGGCGTTCGCGCCGTAAAGCACGCTCGCCGGCGCTTGCACCGAGAGCGCGACGTTGGGGCTGCCTTCCGCGTGCGCACCCACCGCGGGCAGCAGTGCGAGCGTGCAGCCCAGCAGCGCGCCCAGCGCAAGGCGTGCGGGTCGACGAGGGACCAGGGACATCCTCGTTCGTGGTCGGCTTGCCCGGTGTCGCACTTGAGCAAACGCGTTGCAGCCTGCCGCTCGACCAAGGTACGAGCGCGGGCGCGGCAGGCCGCGCGCTCGATCCACAGCGGCGTCACGCGCCGGGCGGGGTGCTGGCCTGGAGGCGGTGACACCGGGTGGTGCCCCGGGCGGGGTGCTGGCCTGGAGGCGGTGACACCGGGTGGTGCCCCGGGCGGGGTGCTGGCCTGGAGGCGGTGACACCGGGGCGGGGTGCTGGCTCCGGGGCGGTGCCCCCGGGGCGGGGTGCTGGCCCCGGGGCGGTGCCCCCGGGGCGGGGTGCTGGCCCCGGGGCGGTGCCCCCGGGGCGGGGTGCTGGCTCCGGGGCGGTGCCCCCGGGGCGGGGTGCTGGCTCCGGGGCGGTGCCACCGGGGCGGGGTGTTGGCTCCGGGGCGGTGCCCCCGGGGCGGGGTGCTGGCCCCGAGGCGGTGACACCGGGCGGCGGTCTCGATGTGCTTTTTTGGAGCGCCATTCGCGCCCCCGCGTGCGCGCGGGCGCGAATGGCGGCTCAGCAGAGGACTCCCCGCACGTCGCGAGTGGGTCCGCAGCGCGTGCTCAGTGCGCCACCTCCAGCGTGTTGTTGGCGTCGTTGACGAACAGCACCCCGCGGCCGTCCGGCGTGAGTGCCAGCCCGAACAGCCCGCCTTCGCCCGCGCCGGTGTCAAGCGGCTGGAACTCCGCGCCGACCGGCGTCGTCTCCACGAGGTCGCCGTTGGCGCCGTTGGTCGTGAGGATGTCGCCATTGGGAGCGATCGCCAGACCCAGCGGGCTGGCGAGGTAGCCGCCCTGCGCGACCGTCACCCCCGCTTCGCCGGCCGGCGCTCCGCGGAACAGCGCGCCGGGCACCGCCGCGATGCGGCTGTTCACCGTGTCGGCGACATACAGCGTGCCTTCCTGGCCGAGCCCGACGCCGGTCGGGCCGAGCACCAGCGCCGCCGGGTTGGTCTCCTCCGGGAAGCCCGTCGCGATCACGCTCGTCGCGGTCACCCGCGGCGGGCGCAGGGGGTTGGCCGCGTCCTGCAGGCGCAGGCGCACCACCGTGCCTTCGTCGGTCGCCGTTTCGCCGCCGGCGACCGTGCCGTCCAGCGCGTTCGTCACGAACAGTGTCGTGCCGAAACCCTGGTCCACGGCCGTCATGTCCCACGGCCCGTCGATCGGCGCTCCGGAGATCGTCTCCACCGGATGGCCCCACGCGTTCAGCACGATCAGACAGCCCGCCTGCGCGGTTTTCGCTTCGCCGTTTTCGGTCGGCAGACTTCCGACCACCACGAAGCCGCCCGGGATCACCGCCAGCGCGGTCGTCAGGCCGACTCCCCCCGGGCACGGGCCCGGCAGCGCCGAGGCCTTGATCTGCGCGAACTGCGCCACATGGCCGGAGGGCGAGACCTCGACGATCGTGCTACCCGTTCCCTGTTCGTTTTCTTCGTCGTTAAAGTTGCTCACCAGCGTCTGTCCCCGCACCAGCGCGCCCTCGCTGAACGGCACCGTTGCCACCCCGTAGGGGTTCACGTCGCCGTTGGCCGGCACCGTGCTCGCGACCGGGGCGAGCGTGTGCAGCGTGCCGATGAACGGGTGTTCGAACGCCGCCGCCGTGCCGGGCGTCGCGAGCACGGCGAGCGTTGCGAGGGTGGCGGCGCCTGCGACGGCGGTGGTGGTGGCTGCGAGCCTGGCGGCGCCTGCGACGGCGGCGGTGGTGGCTGCGAGCCTGGCGGCGCCTGCGACGGCGGCGGTGGTGGCTGCAAGCCTGGCGGCGCCTGCGACGGCGGCGGTGGTGGCTGCGAGCCTGGCGGCGCCTGCGACGGCGGCGGTGGTGGCTGCGAGCCTGGCGGCGCCTGCGACGGCGGTGGTGACGGTTGCGGTAGCGATGGCCGCGATGGCGGCGGTCGCGGTCGCCGCCGCGGTCCTGGTTGCCGTCGTGGCCCGCCTTGCGAGTCTCGGTCTGAGCTGGGTTGAGGGTCCTCTGTCTGCGCGCATTTGCTGGTCCTCCTGGGGTCGGTGTCTCCCTGTACAGGCGAGGACGCCGGCGGGGAGCAGACCTTCCCGCGAGCGCTCAGGTGTGAGCGCCGAAGAGCGCTGCCAGCCGCGCGTACTGCTCGCAGTCGTGCCCAAGCAACTGCTCGATCCACGTCAACACTTCCGGCGCATCGATCGCGGTGTCCCAGGCGCGCATCTCTTCGATATCCACCCAGTCCTTGGGACGGTCGAAAATCGCCTTGCACACGATCAGGTGCTCGGGGGCGAGGATCGGTATCCGCACCGGACCCAACTCCACCTCGCGGGCGCGCTCGGCCATCTGCCGGTGGAGGTCGAGCGTTGCGAAGAAAATGTCGAGATAGGAACCCCCCCAGGTCAGCCTTGCCTGGCCGTCGCGCGCGATTGCGCTTCGGTCGGCGCGGGAGACCGTCACACCCAGGTGGACGAGTGCGCCGAGCACGGGCGCTGCGTCCGCCGGGGCGCTGGTGATGTTGAGGTCGATGTCCGTCGTGGCGCGCGGACTGCGGTACCACGCGAGCGCAATTGCGCCGCCGAACTGGTGGGGCATGCGCAGGGAGTCGAGCATCTCGTGGGCGGCGACGATCTTCCTGGCGAGGCCGTCCAGCGTCGAGACGGCTGCTCCGCCTGCCTGCACGCTCAGCTCGGGGATGCGTGGCCTGCTGCGGTGCGGTCTGCCAGCAGGTGGGCAAGCACTGGAAACGCCAACGGCTGGCGCCGCCGTGGCGGCTGACTGGCGGTCACCGCGTCGGCGAAGCCAAGCAGCTCGATCAACGCGTTGCCCGGCGTTCCACCATGCCCGGGCGCCGGTTTGCGACGCATCGATCTGGCCATGCGACGAGAGACCTCCACGAAGCGTCGGTTTGCGTCGGTGACGGCTGCCGTTTTCGTTGTTGCGGGCTCGGGGTCGGGGTCGGGGTCGAGGTTGAGGTTGACCTCGACCGCCGTGGCCGCCGCCTCCGTGATCGGCGCCCCGGCGCGGCGGGCAGACGCGAGGACAGCGGCCGGGTCGAATGGGCGCTGGGCGCGACGCGCGGCGCTCGCGAGCACATCGCCTGTCAGGACAGCGAAACCGGCGAGGCTGTGCGCGCGTGGGCCGCGCGGCGTGTGCAGCGACTCGCGAATCTCAAACCGTCCGTTGCGACGCGTCGCGACGTAGGCCATACCCACTAGGTTAGCACTGGCTGACCCACTAGGTGTACAGGTCCAGAGTTGTGCATTTCTTTTGATGTACATGCCTCGTACGATGTACATGCCTCGTACGCCGCGGGGTGCGCCGCCGCAAGCGCCGCTGCTGGGGTCGATTCGACGCGGCGCGAGCCGCGCTGACGCGCGGCAGGGACGCCGCGCGCCGACCGCCGCCGTCCGCGGGCCGCCACACGCGGACGATCTCAAAACCCAATAGCCTCCCGCGCGATCCGCGCGACGAACGCCAGGGTGGCGCGCGGTGCAGGCCGGATCGTGTCCGGCGGCGCAGACGACGACGAGAGGAGGCGCGATGGCGCAGAAGATCGAGCGGGTGGGCGTGCTGGGCGCGGGCCTGATGGGCCACGGCATCGCGCAGGTCGCCGCGCAGGCCGGCTACGCCGTCGTGCTGCGTGAGGTGGACGACGCCACGCTCGCGAGGGGCGTCGGCAAGATCGACAAGCAGCTCGCGCGCGCGGTCGAGAAGGGCAAGTCAAGCCAGCAGGATGCCGACGCTGTGCGTGCGCGGATTGAGGGCAGCACGGACTACCGTGACCTGGCCGACTGCGACCTCGTGATCGAGGCGATCACGGAGAGCCTGCCGTTGAAGCTTGAGATGTGGCGCGAGATCGACGCGATCGTCAAGCCGGAGGCGATCTTCGCGACCAACACGTCCTCGCTGTCGGTGATCGACCAGGCCGCCGCCACCGGCCGCGCGCAGCAGTTCGTGGGTTTGCACTACTTCAACCCCGCGCAGGTCATGAAGCTGGTCGAGGTCGTGCGCTGCGTGACGACCGCCAAACAGACGTTCGATACCGCAATGGATTTCATCCGCTCGGAGCGCAAGCTCGCGATCCCCACCCGCGACAAAGCCGGGTTCATCGTCAACCGACTGCTCGTCCCCTACATGCTCGACGCGATCCGCGCCCTGGAAGAGCGGGTCGGGGCGATCGAAGAGATCGACGAGGCGATGAAGGCCGGCGCCGGGCACCCGATGGGTCCGCTGACCCTCGCGGACTTCGTCGGCCTGGACACACTCGGCTCGATCTGCGACGTCCTCTTCGACGAGTTCCGCGAACGCCGCTTCGCGCAGCCGCCGATGCTGCGCAAGGTGCTCGCCGCGGGCTGGTACGGGCGCAAGTCGGGCATGGGCTTCTACGACTACTCGGGCGAGGCGCCCCTGCCGAATGCCGCCCTGTAGGCCGACTGCGCATCAGGGACACGCGTCGTTGGCGCACCAAAGACAGGCGTCGTCGCTACACGCGTCGTTGGCGCACCAAAGACAGGCGTCGTCGCGACGCCCGCGACCTAGCCGAGGAGGGCGCTGACGCTCGGCACCGAGACGTGCACGGGAGGCAGCGTGGGGACTTCGACGGACACTTCGACCTTTGGCGTGCTCGGCGTCGAGGGTGTCGTCGGTGACGTGACTTCGACAGGCGTCGTCGGCGTACCCGGCGTGGAGGTCACCGGTGGTGTGGGTGAGGACCCTTCTGTCGCCCCGCTCGACGAGCCGCCTGAGACCCCGCCCGACGACCCTTCCGCCGGCCCACCCGACAACTTGCCTGAGGACCCTCCCGCTGTGTTCGACGGTCCGCTCGACGCCGTGCCGGAGGTCCCGCTCGACGCTTCGCCGGGCGTCGAGCGGCTGCTGCTGCCGGGCCTCAGGGTGCTCACAACCTGCCCCGCCGGGTCGGCGGTGCTCGGGTCGGGCCCTGTCGTGCTCTGGTCGAGGCGTGTCGTGTCGGCGCTGGCCGGCCCCGAGCTCGACGGGTGCAAGTTCGCGACGGGCCGCGTACCGGGCGTCGGTGAACGCGGGGAGCCCGACCCGCGCGGGCTGGCCTGGACGCCGCGGGTGGCGAAGGTCTGCGCGAGGCGGTCGCTCGCTCCACCCACGCCTGTGACCTGACCGCCGCGACCGGCCGCCGAACGGGCGGCCGTCGGTCCGTTCGCCCTCTGGCCGAGCAGATTCGCAAGCCTGCCGCCGTGCAGCGCGGGAGCCGCGGCCAGCACGCCCGCAGCACCGATCGCGGGGAGCGTTTGCGCGAGCGAGCCGGTCGTGAGGCTGGGCGTGGAGGCTTTCAGGGCGGCCAAGATCCTTGTCGGTACGGCGCCCGCAAACGCGGACCCTGCTACGGGGCGTCGCGCCTCGTAGCAGGCCATGAAGGCCGCCACGATAGTGGCGTCGAGCTGCTTGCCGGACTCGGCGGCAAGGATGTCGAGGGCCTGCTTGTGTGCGCGCGGGCGCCGGTAGGCGCGTGTCGAGGTGATCGCGTCGAAGGTGTCCGCGACGGCGATGATGCGCGAGCCGGGCGGGATGCGCTCGCCGGCGATCCCGTCGGGGTAGCCGCCGCCGTCCAGCCGCTCGTGGTGATGGCGCACGATCGCCGCCAGCTCGGGGTCGCCGGCCGCCGCGACCAGCTCCGCGCCGTCTTGAGCGTGGAGCCTGATGATCGCGTACTCATGATCCGTCAGCCGGCCGGGCTTATGCAGGATCTCACTCGGGGTGTAGATCTTGCCGACGTCGTGCAGCAGCGCAGCCGACTCGATCTTCGCGATTTCGCCCGGCGCGAGACCCAGCTCGCGCGCGATCCGGCGCGCGTTGGCGGCCACTCGGCGGCTGTGACCGTGGAGGTAGGGGTCGAGGGCCTGCACGAGATCGCTGAGCTGCGTCAGCAGCTCGATGCTCACGGGACGTCCCGCCTCCTGGGCTGCCTCGAAGACCTCGCGCACGCGGATCAGCCGCCGCTGCACACGGATCTGACGCAAAAGGCTCCAGAGCATCAGGTCGGCGAAGATCAGCTCGCGCGAGCGCAGCCAGCGCTTCCACAGCCAGGCGCTCGCCGACGCGCCCGCCAGCGAGCCGGCGACCGCCAAAAGGACCGCCAGCGCCTCCCACAGGACGCCCCGGTAGGGCACGAGCAGCGCGACCGCCAGCGCGGGACCCTCGATCACGACCAGCGTTACGACCAGCGACAGCGGCAGGTACCGCGTGAGCTGCGAGGAGGACCGCGTTCGCTGTGGTTCCGCCGCGTGGGGTTCCGCTGCATGGGGTTCCGCCGCCGGGGGTTCGGCTGCTTGGGCTTTCGCCGCGCGGGGTTCCGCCGCATGGGGCTCCGCCGTGCCCGGTGTGGCCGCGCCGGCGGGTCGCGGCGGGCGGCCGCTGCCTTCGATCAGCGCTTCCAGCCGGCCACGCAGTAGGTCCGGTGTGACCCCCTGGCTGGACTGCTCGACTGCGTTATGGGCATGAAGCGACAAACCACCGAAAGGGTACCCGGCATCAGAAGCCCAATTGCTCGCATTGGACGATCGTTTGAGAGGCCCGACGTCGGTCGTGCGGAGGCAGTTTCGCGTCCATCGATGTGGGGTTGCAGCTTTTGTGATCATCCGCGCGGCGCCGTCCTCGGTCCGCGCACCGCCCGGGCGAGACCTCCGTGTCTCGCCCGCGACGCGTCCCCGCGTCCCGCGGCCCCGGGGGCATCGACGGTAGTCGCTCAGGGACGCCGAATTCGCCGTCGCAGCCGAGTAACCTGTTCGCATGACCGACGCATCGACGCTGCGCGTCGCCGACGCCGACCGGGAGCAGGCGGTCGAGGAGCTGCGCGAGCACGCGCTCGCCGGGCGGCTCACCGCGGAGGAGCTCGAGGATCGCATCGGCGACGCCTACCGTGCGACCACACGCGCCGACCTCGACCAGCTCAAAGTCAACCTGCCGGTCAGCTCTACGACGGTCGCGCGGGCGCTCAGCAAGCGTAAGGGGCAGCTGCGTAGGCGCTTGGCGCAGGAGGCCGGCGGGTCGCTGACGCTATCGGCGATCTTCTCCGGTGCATGGGTCGCGGCCGGCGCACACGGCCCGTTCTGGCCCGGCTGGATCATCGCCTTCACGCTGCTGCCCGTCGTACGCGACGCCTACCGCCTGCTCGGCCCCGGTTCGGACGTCAACGTCGTCCAGGCACGCCTGCAGGTCCGCCACGAACGTCGCCTCGCGCGCGGACGCCGGCGCCAGTGGCATCGCGGGCACGGCGGCCAGTGGTGGTAGGCGCATCGCCGCGATCGCCGCGATCGCCGCGATCGCGCCTCGCGCGCCGTGGTGGCATTGGCGCTGGCGGCAGCGGTTGCCTGGAGGCAAACGGTTTCGGCGGTAGCCGCCTGTCCGCGGTTGCAGCGGTCGCTGACGCGTCACAGCCGGTCGCGTAGAGTCCGCCAGCGATGAGCGACCTGCACGACGCCACCGGGCGCGCGCTCGCCGGCGGGCCCGAGCGCCACCGCGAGAAGGCGCGCGAACAGGGCAAGCTGCCCGTCCGCGAACGGGTCGCGCGGCTGCTCGACGAGGGCTCCTTCGCCGAGGAGGCGCTGCTGGCCAACTGGCTCCAGGAGGGACTGGGCGCGGACGGCGTCGTCACCGGACTGGGCCGGATCGGCGGGCGGCCCGTCGCGGTGATGGCCAACGACCCGACCGTCAAGGCCGGCTCGTGGGGGCCCAAGACGGTGGAGAAGATCCTGCGCATCCAGGAACGCGCGCTGCAGCTGCGCGTGCCGATGGTCTACCTCGTCGACTCCGCCGGCGCGCGCATCACCGAGCAGGTGCAGATGTTCCCCGGGCGCCGCGGCGCCGGGCGCATCTTCCACAACCAGGTCAAGCTCTCCGGGGTCGCGCCGCAGGTCTGCGTGTTGTTCGGGCCCTCCGCCGCCGGCGGCGCCTACATCCCGGCCTTCTGCGACATCGTGATCATGCGCGACGGCAACGCCTCGATGTACCTCGGCTCGCCGCGCATGGCGCAGGTGGTGATCGGCGAGGACGTCACGCTGGAGGAGATGGGCGGCGCGCGCATGCACACCGGCGTGTCGGGCTGCGCGCACATGCTGGTGGGGAGCGACGAGGAGGGCATCGATGCCGCCGTGCGGTTCCTCTCCTACCTGCCGTCCAATTGGCAATCCACCCCGCCCGCATCCGGTCGACCCGTGTCCGAGCCGTCTGAGCAAGCCCGTCACGACGGCGCTGAGGGCGGGGGCGGCGACGGCTGTACGGGTGGGGGTGGGGGCGGCGTTGAGGGTGGGGGGGACGGCTGTGCAGGTGGGGGTGTGGAAGGCGCTGAGGGCGGGGGCGGCGACGGCTGTGAAGGTGGGGGTGGGGGCGGCGCTGGCGATACGTCTTTTCGGGAGCCATTCGCGGCCGCGCGCGCGCGCGGCCGCGAATCGGCCCGCGAGAAAGACCTCCACGGGGAGGGTGGCGCAGGGGGGCAGACGCCCGGCGTCGGGGCCGCCGGACTCCCGAGTGAGCGGGGTCAGCCTGGCGCCACCGGCGCCGACGCCGGGCGCCCGTCGATCGCCGAGCTGATCCCCGCCGATGAGAACAAGCCGTTCGACATCAAGCTGCTACTCGACGCGCTGCTGGACGTGGACTCGTTCTTCGAGGTCCACGCGCGCTGGGCCAAGGAGCTCGTCGTGGGCTTCGGGCGGCTCGACGGCCGGGCTGTCGGGATCGTCGCCAATCAGCCGAAGGTCAAGGGCGGCGTGCTGTTCAGCGACTCCGCCGACAAGGCCGCGCGCTTTATCTGGCTGTGCAACGCCTTCAACGTGCCGCTGCTGTTCCTCGCCGACGTCCCCGGCTTCATGATCGGCACCGCGGTCGAGCGTGGCGGCATCATTCGCCACGGCGCGAAGATGATCAGCGCCGTCTCCGAAGCGACCGTCCCGAAGATCTCCGTGATCGTGCGCAAGGCCTACGGCGCCGGGCTGTACGCGATGGCCGGGCCGGCGTTCGATCCCGATTGCTGCCTGGCCCTGCCGAGCGCGTCGATCGCCGTGATGGGGCCGCAGGCGGCGATCAACGCCGTCTACTACAACCAGCTGCAGGCGATCGAGGACGAGGTCGAGCGCGCGGCGCAGACCGAGCGACTGCGCGCCGAGTACGCCGCCGACATCGACATCCTGCATCTCGCGTCCGAGCTGGTGATCGACGCGGTGATCGAGCCCGAGCGCCTGCGCGAGGAGCTGATCGTGCGGTTTGCGCTCGCCGCGCGCAAGGCCCGCGAGTGGCCGGCCAAGCGCAACCCCGTCACGCCGGTTTGAGAGCTGCACCGAGCTCGCGGCCTGCATCGGCACGGGAAAGCGGCTGGGCGGTGATGAAGCCGTACGCGGCGATGGCCGCGTACGGCTGGTGTGAGGGCGTGGCGGCGGCCTGCCGCGAAGATCGTCGCGGGAGCGGCCGGTAGGCTCCAGCTATGGAGCTCAACGACCTCGCCTACGCCGGGATCGTCGACCAGGCGCAGCTGATCGCCTCTGGCGAGCTGTCCGCGCGCGACCTGCTGGAGGTCTACCTCGAGCGCATCGAACGTTTCAACCCGCGGCTCAACGCGTTCCGCGTCGTGTTCGCCGAGCGCGCGCGCCTTGAAGCCGACCAGGCTGACGCGCGCCGGCGCGCCGGCGAGGGCAGGGTCGCAGCGGGCGGTGTGGGGGAGAGCGCTGCTGGCAAGGGTGGTGCCGACGAGGGTGGTGTTGGCGGGGGTGGCGCCGGCGCGCTGCGCCCGCTGCTCGGTGTGCCGTTCGCCGTCAAGGACGATCTCGACGTCGCCGGCGAGGTCACCGCGCTGGGCACCGACGCCTACGGCGAGCCCGCCCGCGAGGACGCCGAGATCGTGCGCCGCCTGCGCGCCGCCGGGGCGATCGTGATCGGCAAGACCAACGTGCCCGAGCTGTGCGCGTTCCCGTGGACAGAGTCGGCGACGTGGGGCGTCACGCGCAATCCCTGGACGCTGCGCCACACCCCTGGCGGCTCCAGCGGCGGCTCCGCGGCGGCGGTCGCCGCGGGGCTCGTCGGCGCCGCGCTCGGCTCCGACGGCGGCGGCTCGATCCGCTTCCCCGCCGCCTACTGCGGCCTGTTCGGCCTGAAGACCCAGCGCGGGCGCGTCCCGCTGGCTCCGCACCTCGACGCCGTGTACGGGCTGTCCGTCAACGGCGTGCTGACGCGCTCGGTGCGCGACAGCGCGCTCTTTCACGACGCGGTTGCGCAGGGGACGCCCGACCCCGAACCCGCTGCGCCCGGGCACAACGCGTCGCCGCCGCCGCTCTCGTTCAGCAAGGCTGCCCTGCTGCAGGACCCCCCAGCACCGCTGCGCATCGCGCTCTCCACGAACCTGCCGCCCTCGCCGCTCACGCGCCTGCACCCCGACAACGCCGCCGCCGTGCACGAGACCGCCGAGCTGCTGCGCTCGCTGGGGCACACCGTCACCGAGGTGCAGGTCGACCACGGTCCGCTCGTGCCCGCGCCCGAATTCACCCTGCGCTTTTTGCGCGGCATGCACGACGAGGCCGCCGCGCTCGCGCACCCCGAGCGCCTGGAACGGCGCATGCGCAACGTGATGCGCGTCGGAGGCCTGCTGCCGCCGGCGCTCGTGCAGTGGGCGCGCGCGCGCGAGGCCGCCTACGCCGAGCGGCTGAACCGGCCGCTGGCCGACCACGACGCGCTGCTGACGCCCGTCACACCGGCCCCGCCGCCGCGGATCGGCGCCTGCGAGGGCCGCGGCTGGCTGTGGACGAGCGTCTTCGCGTCCGCGACCGTGCCCTACGCGGCCTGCTGGAACACGACCGGCCAGCCCGCCTGCTCGGTTCCGGCCGGCATCTCCAGCGAGGGCCTGCCGCGCGCCGTGCAGCTCGTCGGGCGGCCCGACGACGAGGGTACGCTGCTCGCGCTGGCCGCCCAGATCGAGGCCGCGCGGCCGTGGGCGCAGCAGCGCCCGCCGGGCTTCGCGTGAGCGGGCCGCCGGCAGACGAACCCGCGGGCACGGCGGCCTCCTCGAGCGCTCGCCCGGGGGCCACGGACGCGGCGACCCCGCTGGGCACGCGCAGCGCCGAGCCGCCCGTCGGGGACGCGCCTATCGGGGACGCGCCCGTCGGGGACTCGCCCGGAGAGCTGCTCGAACTGGCCCGCGACCAGGCGTTCGCCGCTGGCGCGCTGCTGCTGGAGAGCTTCCGCGAGGGCGCCGCGCACGAGATCGACAGCAAGAGCACCCCGACCGACCTCGTCAGCGAGGCCGACCGCTCGGCCGAGCGCGTGATCCGCGAGGGACTCGCCGCACGGCGACCCCAGGACGGGTTCCTGGGGGAGGAGAGCGGAGGGGGGGAGGGGACGAGCGGCCTGCGCTGGGTCGTGGACCCGCTCGACGGCACCGTCAACTTCCTGTTCGGGATCCCGCAGTGGGCCGTCAGTATCGCCGTCCAGGACGAGCGCGGCTCACTGGCCGGCGTCGTCTATGACCCGCTGCGCGGCGACCTCTTCGCCGCCGTGCGCGGCGGCGAGCCGACCGTCGAGTTCGTGCCCGTCGGTCGGGGCAACAATGGTGGGAGTGAGGCGGCCGGCGGCGGTGCGGCCGGTGGCGGGGGAGCGGTGGGCGGCGGCCTCGCGCGCCCGGGGGAGTCGTTGACGCTGACCGCCTCGCGCTGCGTGACGCCGGCGACGGCGATGGTCGCCACCGGCTTCGCCTACGACGCGCGCGTGCGCGCCGCCCAGGCGCAGGTGCTCGCTCGCGTGATCCCGCGCGTGCGCGACATCCGCCGCTTCGGCAGCGCTGCGCTGGACCTCGCGTGGACTGCCGCCGGGCGCTACGACGCCTACTTCGAGCGCACCGTCAAGCCGTGGGACATCGCCGCCGGGACACTGCTCTGCGAAGCCGCCGGGCTGCGCGTGCTGGAGCTGCCGGTGCACGAGGACCTGCCCTGGGGGATCGTCGTCGCGCCGCTCGGGCTGTGCGAGGTGCTGCTGGAGCTGGTCGGCGGGCCGGCCTGACGTATCGGCTTGATCTAACCCTCCGGCGAAGGGTTGGGTTCGAGCGGTGTGGTTGACACCCGCAGCAGATTCGCCACCGGCGAGGGGAACCACCAGTTCCACTTGCCCAGCAGCGAAACCAGCGCGGGCAGCAGCAGCGCGCGGATGATCGTCGCGTCGAGCAGGATGCCCGCGCCCAGACCCGTCGCGAGCACCTTGATGTCGGTGTTCGGCGCCGACGCCAACGATGCGAACGCGAGGAACAGG
This sequence comes from uncultured Solirubrobacterales bacterium, assembly GCA_963804675.1. Lineage (GTDB taxonomy): Bacteria > Actinomycetota > Thermoleophilia > Solirubrobacterales > Solirubrobacteraceae > Palsa-744. The sequence continues at coordinate 246,593 of CAWDRI010000001.1, forward strand.
ATCAGCGCGGCGCTCGTGACGAGCCGGCCGGTGCGGCCGAGCCCCGTGATCACCGCCTGATCGGTCGAGCCCGTGCGATCGTACTCCTCGCGCACGCGCGTCAGGATGAAAACCTCGTAGTCCATCGACAGCCCGAACAGGAAAGCGAACACCATCAGCGGCACCCAGAACGTGATCGCGCCCGTCGCCGGGATGTTGAACAGCGCCTGCGAGCCGTGGCCCTCCTGCCAGAACCACGTCATCAGGCCGAAGGCTGCCGCCATCGAGATCAGGTTCAGGGCGACCGCCTTGACGGCGAGCGTCACCGAGCGGAACGCGCGTGCCAGCAGGACGATCGTCAGGAACGCGATCACCGCGAACATCAGCGGGAAGTTGCCGAACACCGCCTTCTGGTAGTCCAGCGCGATCGCGCCCACACCGGCGACGCCGATCACCCCGGGCTGGCCGTTCAGCGCGTTTTGCACCGTCCTGACCTCCGTCAGCGTCAACGCGTTGACCGTTTCCTGCCTTGGGATCGCCAGCAGCACACTGGTGCCCGCGCGGTTGCTGTCCGGCGCGCTGGAGAGCACCGCGTTGGCGATCCCCGGCAGTGAGGCGAGCTGTGCACGCACCGCCGCCGCCTGCGGCGCGCGCGCCAGCACTTCGATCGGGGTCAGCACCCCACTGGGCGCCCCTCCTTCGCGGATCCGCTGGAACGCCGCATGCGCCGGGCCCGACTTCGCCAGCGCGCTCGAACTCGTTTCTCCCGTCTGCAGTTTGAAAATCGGCACGATCAGCAGCGCCAGCACCAGCACCGCGATCCCCGCCGCGGCCCAGCGCCCGCGGACCATCGCGTTCGACCATTTCGTCCACAGCCGGCTCGCATGGCCCTCGTGGCGGATGCGCGGCCAGTCCACCCGCGGCCCGATCCCGCCGAGCAGCGCCGGCAGCAGCGTCAGCGCCACGCAAGTCGAGACCACCGGGATCAGCATCCCGCCATAGCCGACCGAGCGCAGCCCCGGCACCGGCAGCACGACCAGCGCAATCAACCCGATCGCGACGGTAAGACCGGAAAGCACGACCGCGCGGCCCGCCGTCGCCATCGACACGATCACCGCCTCGTGATTGTCGAGCCCCTTTGCGCGCTCCTCGCGCCAGCGCGTCACGATCAGCAGCGAGTAGTCGATCGCCACCCCCAGCCCGACCAGCGACACCAGAAACTGCACGATGAACGACACGTTCGCCACGTATGTAAGCGCCAGAATCACCAACAGCGTCGCCAGAATCGAGACGGCGGCGATCACCAGCGGGATGAACGCCAGCAGCGACGCGAACACGAACGCCAGCACCGCCAACGCGCCGAGACCGCCGACGACCGTCTCCAGGAACACCCCCGGGCCGCTGCCTTCCTTGTTTTCGGCCAGCTGCTGAATACCCGTCAGGCCAACCTGCGATCCGGCTGGGAGCGACGCCGCGAGCACCTGCGTGGCGTGCTGCGCGACCTTCGGCGCGCCGAAGCTGTGTTCCTGCGGGGTGTACAAAAATGCATACGTCGTGCGCCCGTCGGCGGTGACGAGTCGCGGGTCGTGGGCGCTGGCGAAGTCCACGACACGCAAACCCCGATGGCTGGCGCGCGTGCGCGCCAGCGCTCTCTCAATCTGCGGCTGCTCCCCGCGGATGCTCTGGCCCTTCGGCGCCGTCACGACCAAGATCGCCGGCGCCTGATCACCGCCGTTGCCGTACTTATGGATGATCTGCCTCGCCGTTTCGTATCCCGGCTGGCCCGGCAGCGAGAAGTCCAGCGACAGCCGCTTGGACACGTGCGACGCGCCCATTGCGCCCGCCACAAACACGATCAGCCAGCCGACCATCACCATGCGGCGGTGGGCGAGCACGAAGCGCGCGATCCGCGCCGTTGCGCCGGTTGGCATTGGGGTCATCGACTCGGTGGTCTGCCTAGGTGCGGAGATCCGCTCCTCTACATGGCTGGAGCTCATAGCGTGCCTCCTACGGCCTGTCGGGTGCTCGGGGGGTCTCGTTTGGGCGTGTCGGGTGTTCGCCGGGCGCCGGCTCGCGGGGTTTCGGGTTGCGGGCGCCTGCTCGCCGGGCTCGGGTCGTGGGATGTCTGTTCGGGGGTGTCCGTTCCGTTCGCAGGGCGCGCGCTCGCGGGTTCGTTCGCGGGGCGTCAGTTTGGGGCTGTCTGTTCGGGGGTGCCTATTGAGGGGATGTCTGTTGAGGGGATGTCTGTTGAGGGGATGTCTGTTGAGGGGATGTCTGTTGAGGGGGTTTATGTCTTTTTGGGGCCAAAGAGGTTTATCCCTTAGCGCGCGATTTCGTTACATGTGTGAATGATAATTGACAGAAAGGATGCTATCAGATACGATTACTGAATGGAAACATCTGCCGATAAGAACGATCCCCTCGCTCCGCGGCGAAACGAGACACCGGAGGAGGACGCGGCGTTGTTAGACAAGGTCCTCCGTCCCGGCTCGCGCCTGGAACCTCGCCGGCCCGTCGCGGCCGAGGACATCCCCTTCCGTGCCCTGGGCTTCATGCTTTCCTCGCTGGGCCACGCCGTCTCCAAACGCTTCTCCCTGAGCCTCGGCCCGCTCGACCTCGAACCCCGCGAGTTCGCCCTGCTGCGGCGCGTCGGCCTGCACGAGGGCAGCTCCCAGCAGCTCATGGGCGAGCGCCTCGGCATCCCCGCCAGCCGCATCGTCGCCCTCGTAGACCACCTCGAAGGCCGCGGCCTGCTGGAGCGCCGCCCCAGCCCGACAGACCGCCGTGCCCACGCCCTGCACCTCACACCTGCCGGCCGCCGCCTGCTCGCCAAGGCGCTCGACATCGCCGGCGCCTTCGAGGGCGAGCTGACCCAGCGGCTTACCGACGCGCAGCGCGTACAGCTCCTCGAGATGCTCGACGCGATCGCCACTCAACTGGGCATCCCGTCGGGCGTGCACGGCTCTCAGATTCACCACTGAGCGCAGGCCCGGGCTCCCTTTCCCGGCGCGGGCGGACGGGCGGACGGGCGGACGGTCGGTGCGGCGGCCCGGCCCGCCGGCCGCGGCCCGGCCCGCCGGCCGCGGTGCGGCGCGGCTCGCCGGTCGGTGTGAGGCTCGGCCCGCCGGCCGCTGCGAGGCGCGGCTCGCCGGTCGGTGTGAGGCTCGGCCCGCCGGCCGCGGCGAGGCCCGGCCCGCCGGTCGGTGTGCGGCTCGGCCCGCCGGTCGGCGTGAGGCCCGGCCCGCCGGCCGCTGCGAGGCGCGGCTCGCCGGTCGGTGTGAGGCTCGGCCCGCCGGTCGGTGTGAGGCCCGGCCCGCCGGCCGCGGCGAGGCTCGGCCCGCCGGTCGGTGTGAGGCTCGGCCCGCTGCGAGGCGCCATCATGTGTGCATGGCCGCGGCGTCCTCCGTCCTACCCAGCCTCCCTCCCGGCCCGCGCATACCCCGCCTTTTGCAGACGGTGCTCTGGGCGACCCAGCCGGGCGCGCTCTCACGCGTCTGCGCGCGTCGCTACGGCCCGACGTTTACGCTGCGGCCGCTCGGCATCGGCGACGTGGCGGTGGTGACGCGCCCGCAGACGATCCGCGAGGTGTTCGCCGGCGACCGCGACGTCTTCCGCGCCGGCGAGGCCAACGCCGTGATGAGCCCCGTGCTCGGCCGCCACTCGCTGCTCGTGATCGACGGCGATCGTCACCTGCGCCACCGGCGGATGCTGACCGGGCCCTTCCACGGCGAGGCGGTGCGCGTCTACCGCACTCGCGTGGCCGAGATCTCCGCCGCCGAGGTGGCCACTTGGCCGGTCGGCGAGGAACTGGCGCTGCGGGCGCGGATGCAGGCAATCACGCTCGAGGTGATCCTGCGCGCCGTGATCGGCGTCAGCGACGAGCGGCGCCTGCAGCGCCTGCGCGAGCTGCTCTCGCAGCTGACGCAGATCGGCATCTTGGAGATGTGGGCCGCCTTCACCTACCCGCGCCTGGTGCTCCGTCCGCGCGTGCGTGCGCTGACGACGCTGCGCCTCCTGCCCGAGGTCGACCGCCTGCTGCGCGAGGAGATCGCCGCCCACCGCGCCGCTCCCGACGGCCGCGAGGACGTGCTCGCGCTGCTGATCGCCGCGCGCGACAGCGACGGCCAGGGTCTGCGCGACGAGGAGCTGCGCGACCACCTGATCACGCTGCTCGTCGCCGGCCACGAGACCACGACGACCGCGCTGGCCTGGTGCTTTGAGCGCCTGCTGCGCCACCCCTCCGCGCTCGCGCGCCTACAGCGCGAGCTCGACACCGGCGAGGACGAGCGCTACCTGGAGGCCGTCATCAACGAGACCCTGCGCGTGCGCCCGGTGATCGACGCCGTCTGGCGCAAGCTGTCTGCGCCCGCCGTGGTCGAGGGCCGGCTCTTGCCGGCCGGCACGATCGTGATGCCCTCGATCCTGCTCGTGCAGCGCTCCGACGCGTTCGCCCCCGACCCGGCTGAGTTTCGCCCCGAGCGCTTCCTCGACGGTTCCCCCGCGCCGACCACGCTGATCCCCTTCGGCGGTGGCTCGCGGCGCTGCATCGGCGCGAGCTTCGCCCTGATGGAGATGCGCACCGTGCTGCGCGCGATCCTCGAACACGTCGAGCTGCGTGCACCCTCGCCCGCGCCCGAGCGGGCGAAGGTCCACCACATCACGCTCGTTCCCGCGCGCGGCGCGCGGGCGCTGGTCGTGCGCCGGCGCACGACCGCGCGTTCGGCAGAGGCCCCTCACGCGCGGCCAGCCCAGCCCGCTCCCGTGCGGCCAGCGGAGCCCGTTCGCGCGCTTTGAGCCCAGCCCGCTCCCGTGCGGCCAGCGGAGCCCGTTCGCGCGCTTTGAGCCCAGCCCGTTCCCGTGCGGCCAGCGGAGCCCGTTCGCGCGCTTTGAGCGGAGCCCGTTCGCGCGCGGCCAGCCCAGCCCGTTCCCGCGCGTTGAGCGGGGAGCCCGCCCGCACTCCTGCGAGCAGACGCACGCTCAGGCGCGCGTGCCGGCGTTGGCCCCGCCGTCACATCCGAGCGCTCGGCGTCGAGCGCGTCGAGATAGGGCGTCAGGTAGCGCGCGGAGATCTTGCCCACCGGCGCCCACAACGGCGTCTCGCTCGCCTCCGAGCTAAAGCCGTGGCCGCCCGCAATATGCGCCTGCATGTACAGCGGCTTGCCGCCCGTCAGCAACATGCCCCGGATCAGCGGGTCAAACGCTTGCGGTGTCAGCTGCGCTCCCGCCTGCGCGGCGATCGACTGCGCCACGGCGTCGGCCTGCTGGGAGGACAGACCGCCGTGCTTGACCGCAAAGTCGGTCGCGTCGCCCGCCGCGAACACATCCGTCACCTCGCGCACACGGCCATACGGGTCGACCCGCACGAAGCCAGCGTCACATCGACCCGCTCCGGCGCCAACTGCGCCAGCGCCAGCGCCGTCTCCAGCGCCGCCACACCGCCGCCCGCAATCAGCACGCGCGACTTCTGCGCGCCACGCCCAGCCGGAGAGGCGTGCTCGGGGCTGTTCGTGTCGAGCCTGGCGGAGGCGGGGTTGCCGGGGGTGTTTGTGTCGGGTCTGGTCGGGGCCGGGTTGCCGGGGCTGTTCGTGTCGGGTCTGGTCGGGGCCGACACGCCGCGGGTGTTCGCGTCGGGCCTGGTGGCGGCCGGGTTGCCGGGGCTGTTCGTGTCGGGTCTGGTCGGGGCCGACACGCCGCGGGTGTTCGCGTCGTGCGGGGTAGGGGCGGAGTTGTCGCCGCGCTCGGAGGACTGGGCCTGAGTAGCGCTGTCTGGCTGGGCGTAAGCGGCGACGTCCCGCCGTCTGTGAGAAGTGGTTGTGGGGTTGCCTGTCCTGGTCATGCCAGCAATCTATGCCGTCCCATGCTGCCCGGCAGCCGCGTAAAGCCGCCGCGCCCCCGGGGCAAACTACGTCATCACTTAACGCCACCGTGGATTTCGCCTAAACTCGGCCAAGTGCCGAAGCTCGAGCCAGGACGGTCGGGCGCTTTCAGATCCATGCAATCAGATTCCGAAGAGTCGTGGATTCGCCCTCTGTTGGACGTCGGTCGGGCGCTGATGAGCGAGCTCGACCTCGAGTCCGTGCTCGACAGCGTGCTGCAGACCGCCCGCGAGTTGACCGGCGCACGCTACGCCGCCCTGGGCATCCTCAACGAGCAGCGCTCCGAGCTCGCCCAGTTCCTGACGGTCGGCATCGCTGAGGAGACGCGCCGCGCGATCGGCGAGGAGCCGCGCGGACGCGGCGTGCTCGGCGCGCTGATCGAGAACCCGCAGCCGCTGCGCCTGACCGACGTCGGACACCACCCCAGCAGCTACGGCTTCCCCGTCGGGCATCCCGTGATGCGCAGCTTCCTCGGCGTGCCGATCCTGATCCGTGGCCAAGCCTGGGGCAACCTCTACCTGACCGAGAAGCAGCAGGGCGACTTCACCGAGCGCGACGAGGAGGCCGCCACGATCCTCGCCGACTGGGCCGCGATCGCGATCGCCAACGCCCGCACGTATGAGACCAGCGAGCGTCGCCGCCACGAGCTCGAGAAAGCCTTCCGCGGCCTGGAGGCCACACGCGACATCGCCGTCGCGATCGGCGGCGAGATCGAACTGGCGCACGTGCTCGAGCTGATCGTCAAGCGCGGCCGCGCTCTGGTCGGCGCGCGCAGCCTCGTGATCATGCTGCGCGAGGGCGCCGAATTGGTCGTCCAGGCGAGCGCCGGCCACGCGCGCGAGATGGACGGCATGCGGCTGCAGATCGCCGACTCGACCTCCGGTCAGGTGCTCGAGCGCCGCCGCGCCGAACGCATCACCGACGTCGCCGCGCGCCTGCGCATCTCGCCCGAGGAGTTCGGCGTGCCCGACGCGCAAAGCGCGCTGATGGTGCCAATGGTCTACCGCGGCCAGGCGCTCGGCGTGCTCGCCGCCTTCGACCGCCGCGAGGGCGCCAGCGCATTCAGCGAGGAGGACGAGCAGATGCTGCGCACCTTCGCCGCCAGCGCCGCCACCGCCGTCGCGCTCGCCCAAAGCGTGCAGTCAGACCGGCTGCGCAGCTCGCTGGCCGCCGCCGACGCCGAGCGTCGCCGCTGGGCGCGCGAGCTGCACGACGAGACCCTCCAGGGCCTTGGCGGGCTGCGGCTGCTGCTCGCCTCGGCGCTGCGCCTGGGCGACCTGGAGCCCGCCAAGGACGCGATGCGCGAGGCGGTCGAGCACATCGAGCGCGAGATCGCCAACCTGCGCGCGATCATCACCGAGCTGCGTCCCGCCGCGCTTGACGAACTGGGGCTGCACACGGCCCTGGAGGCCCTGTTCGATCGCCACAGTGCGCAAAGCGGCTTTGCCGTCGACGCCCAGCTCGGGCCCGCGCCCGCCGGCGAGCAGCGCTTGGACGAAGACATCGAGACGACCGTCTACCGGCTTGTCCAGGAGGCCCTTACCAACGTCGCCAAGCACGCCCGCGCCGATCGCGTGCGCGTCAGCGTCCACGAGGCCGGCGGCGAGATGATCATCGAGGTCGCCGACGACGGCGCCGGCTTCGACATCTCGGCCGCCAGCCAAGGTTTCGGCCTGGCCGGCATGCGCGAGCGCGTCGCCCTGGCCGGCGGCACGCTCGACGTGAAGTCCAGCAAGGACGGCACGCACATCACCGGGCGCGTGCCCACCCGCCGCCAGCCGACTCGCTCCTCCGCCCGCGCCGTGGCCTCCTGACTCGCTCGCGGGCGGCGCGGGCGCCACTCGCGCGGGTCGCGGGGTCGCGGGCGCACGCGCACGCGCACGCGCGCCGCCGCGAATGGCGCCCTGAAGCGATGCTTCAGTCGCTGCCCGCCGCCGCCGCGCTCGGGGTCTCCGGGAGCACCCGCGGGCTGATGAACCGTTCGCCCCGCGCCGCCGCGCGCACTGCCGTGGGCAGCTCGTCGTCGGCCAGCTCCTTGGCGACGAAGCCAAGCCCTCCCACCGCCAGCAGCTCCAGCGCAAACCCCGGGTTGTCCTCCATCGAGATCAGCACAACCTGCGTCTGCGGCGAGCGCGCACGCAGGTGCGTGAGCATTGCCAGACCCGAGCCGTCGCGCAGGCTGCGGTCGAGTACGAGCACGTCCGGTCGCAGGCTGCCGATGCAGCGCGCGGTGGAATCCAGGTCGCAGGTCTCGGCGAGCACCTCAATGCCGGCCTCGCGGTCTAGCACATCGCGCAAGCTGCGCCGCATCAGCTCATGGTCGTCGGCGAGCAGCACCCGAATCGGCGACGGCGCCCGCTGCGGATCGGCGGGCGCAGGCCGTTGCCGCTCGCCGTCGCCGCGCGCCGCGGCGTAGTCGGGGACGACGTGCAGATGGCGCGTCATACGGCCAACCTATTTCCGCCGTCAGGTGCCACGGTCCCAGCCGGGTTGACCTTCGGCACGAGTTGCACGTCGGGCCTCATACCGCCAACTTATTCCCACACCACACCCTCGCCAACCGTACGACGTCCGCAATATTGCTGCGGCAAAGCACGGATTTGCCGACCACGCGCCAACCTGTAGGGGGCTGCCGGCGGCGACATACCGCCGGTGGGTCTTCAGGCGGCGGGATTTGGTTGGGCCGTGAGTGTGACGGCCTCGGGGCGAGCGCCCAGCGAGCCGGCCAGCATGTGCGCGGCGCGCAGCGGTATCGGCGTTAGACCCCGGCTGGCAGCAGGGTGAACGCCTCGAGGTGGCTCGGGCGTACCACTGTGAAAGAACCTTTGGACTGGGATGGGCCGATCGCCGACCCAAGGCGTAGGCTCGGCAACGCGTGACCTTCGCCACCCTGCTCGTGATCGTGCTCGCCGGCCTCGGCGGCCCGGCGCTGGCCGCGGCGCCCGGCGGGTTCGTACCGGTCGTGATCGGCGAGATCCTTGCGGGGATCGTCGTCGGGCCGCAGCTGCTCGACGTGGTGCACCCGGGCAACGGCACGCTCGGGTTTCTCGGCGAAATCGGCTTTGCGATGCTGATGCTGACGGTGGGGATGCACCTGCCGCTGCGCGACCCGCGGCTCGCCCGGGCGTTGCGCGGCGGGGGGCTGCTGGCGGGGTTGGTGTGCGTGCTCGCGGTCCCGGCTGCGCTGGCGGCCGCGGCGATCGCCGGTGGCGGGCACGCCGCGGTCTATGCGGTGGTGCTCGCATCGGGCAGCGCGGCCGTGCTGCTGCCCGCGCTGGCGGAGGCCGGCGTCGCCGGTGCGCTCGCGATGACCGTGATGGCGCAGGTGACGATCGCCGATGTGCTCACGATCCTGTCGGTCCCGATCGTGCTGCAGCCCGCGCGGCTTGACCACGCGGTGCTCGGCGGCGCGCTCGTGATCGGGGCCGCGGCGCTGTTGCTCGGCGCCGCGCGGCTGCTCGCGGGGCGGCGGTGGGTGCACGGCGTGCGCCGGCGCTCCAAGCAGCGCCACTGGGCGCTCGACGTGCGGCTGTCGCTGGCGGCGCTGTTCCTGCTCGCGTGGCTCGCGCAGAAGGGCGGCACGAGCATCCTGATCGCGGGCTTCGGCGCCGGCGTGATGGTCGCGCTGGTCGGCGGCCCGAAACGGCTCTCGACACAGATGCGCGGCGTCGCGGACGGCTTCTTCGTCCCCCTGTACTTCGTGCTGCTCGGCGCCGAGCTCGACCTGGAAGGGCTGCTCGATCACCCCGCGATGCTGGCGCTCGCCGCGGCGCTGGCGGTGTTGAACGTCGCGATCCACCTGCTCGCGGTCGCGCTCGCGCGCCGGCCCGTGTCCGCCGGCCTGGCCGCCACGGCGCAGCTCGGCGTGCCCGCCGCGGTCGCCACGCTGGGCCTGGCCGAGCACGTGCTCTCACCGTCGGCGGCGACCGCGATCGTGCTCGCCGCGCTGGTCAGTCTCGGCGTCTGCACGGCCGGCGTGCAGCGGCTGATCCGCGGCGAGGCGACGCAGGGGGCGGCTGCCACGACGGTCGCGCCGGGCATCGCGACATAGCCCGCCGCCCGCGCGTAACGCCGGGCACCCCTGGACCCCACAACACACCGTGTATATAGGGGTCTTGACACGAGGGGGCCCATTTGTTAGTGTCGGGTAGACGTAGATGTACCTATTGTCTGGTGCATCGTTGGTACATAGTTGGTCCGGTCGGGTCAGACCACTGGTTCTGGCTTCGAGCGCTCAGCACGGGTTGTTGGAGAGGGATCGGGTCTTTGAGCTGTGAGGGAGCAGGGGTTTAGCGTGGAGTCTTTGCGGACAGGCGTTTGGCGGATGGTTGCGCACAGGGGGCGGTTGCCTCATGGATGCGCCAGCTTGGCGCTGTCGCATCTCTCTCTCTCTCTCTCTCTCTACATCTCTAGCGCCGGCCGCTAGCCCGGGCGGGTTTTCGCGGTCGGCCACCCCCCTGTGGGGGGTGGGCCGGTGATGGCCACGCACCGGGGTCGCGAGGGGCACACCGCGGCGCGCGGCGGCGCAGCGGCGGTGCGGTTGGCCTCGCGCAGCCAGGTCGCCGAGATCCAGCGCTCGCGGCTGCTGGCGGCGGCGGTCGCGGCGCTGGAGGAGCAGGGGTACGAGCACACCTCGGTGGCGGACATCACCACGCGCGCGCGTGTGTCGCGGCGGACGTTCTACGAGCTGTTCGCCAGTCGTGAGGAGTGTCTGGCCGCGGTGCTGAGCGACACCGCCGCCCAGCTGGCGCGCGAGCTGCGCGATGCGGGGGTGCCCGCGCTGCCCTGGCGCGAGCGGATGCGCGTCGGGCTATGGACGGTGCTCTGTTTTCTGGATCGCGAGCCGGATCTGGGGCGTGCGCTGGTCGTGCACTCGCTGCGCGGCAGCGGCCCGGTGGTGCAGGCGCGCGAGAGGATCCTGGCGCAGCTGCTCGCCGCCGTGGATGCCGGGCGACGCGAGGGCAGAAGGGGAGGTCGCACGCGCGGCGGGCCGGCCGCCGGGGCGAGCGCGCTGACGGCCGAAGGGATCGTCGGTGCGGTGCTGACGATCCTGCAAACTCGGCTGGCGTCCAATGGCAGTTTGCCCGTTGGGAGAGAGGGAGCGCGCGTGGGGCGCGCTCCCGCTGGGGGGCGCAGCCCCGCAGCCATCCGGGCGCCCCGAGCGCGCGCCGTACGCGACCTGCTCGGCGAGCTGACCGCGATCGTGCTGCTCCCGTACGAGGGCGCGGCCGTCGCACGGCGCGAACAGGCAAAGCCCGCGCCGGCCGTGCCCGCGCGCGCAGAGCGGCCGACGATGCTCGGTGAGCCCGACCCGCTGGCGGGCCTGCCGATGCGGATGACATACCGCACGGCGCGCATCCTGGACGGCATCGCCGCGCAGCCCGGCGCGAGCAACCGCCAGGCCGCGCAGTACGCGGGTATCGCCGACCAGGGCCAGGCGTCGAAGCTGCTCGCGCGGCTGCAGCGGCTGGGGCTGCTGGAGAACCATGGCGCCGGCCGCGCGAAAGGCGAACCGAACGCGTGGGCGCTGACCTCGGTGGGGCTGCGGGTCGCCCAGTCGCTTAACGGTCACGCCCACGCAAGCACTCGGTCCGGCCGTACCGGCACTCCACTGGAGGAGCGCTCGTGAGACGGCGGCCCGCGACCCGAACTTTTCCGCGTCCTCGTGGCGCGTTGACATACGACAATCGAGGGGCGTCTGTCCCCTCCGGCTCCCTGGAGGAGAGATAGACCATGTTCCAACGAGCACGCAAACACATCAACCCCGCGACGATCCTCGCTTTGGTGGCCCTGGTCTTCGCGACCACCGGCGGCGCGTTTGCCGCGACCGGCGGTGGCGGCGGCAACGGTGGTGGCTCATCGCCCGGCAAGGCAAGCGCTTCGACCGGGCGGACGGCGACGTTCACCGCGGTCGCGGCGAAGAAGAAGGCCAAGCCCAAGGCGGGCGCTCGCGGTCCCGCCGGGCCCAGGGGCGCGACCGGCGCGACCGGCGCGACCGGACCGGCCGGGGCTGCAGGTCCCACAGGCGCGACGGGCGCAACCGGCGCCACGGGGCCTGCGGGCACTGGCACGCAAGGTCCGCAGGGCGCACAGGGACCGGAAGGTAAACAGGGACCCTCAGGCACGACCGGCTTCACCGCAACCCTCCCCGAAGGAGACACCGAGACAGGAACCTGGGCGTTCGATCGCACCGGTGAAAGCGGAGTAGAAAAGGTATCGCTGTCCTTCCCGGTGCCCCTGGAAACGAGTCTCGCCGAAGAAAGCGCGCACTTTATCGAAGGGAGCGGTGAAGAAGTTTCCGAATCCGAGGCAACGGGGTTTGTCAAAGTGAAATCGAGTATCTGTTTGGGGACCCCCGAACACCCGACGGCGCCTCCCGGCAACCTGTGCGTGTACAGCAGTACATTGGAAGGTGTCGCCGAGGAAGCAGGCAGGTTCACAGCGCTGATTGGGCCGGAAGGTAGCGGCTATAGGGCGGGAACCGCTGGCGCGATCGTCTTTCTCTTCGGGGCACAGGTAGGAGCAGAAGGCTACGGCTCGTGGGCCGTCACCGCGCCCGTCACTGCGAAATAGCCAAGCCGATGCCGCCCCTGGACGCCGCCGCAACATTTCAGAGAGCGTCCAGGGGCACCTCTGTTTACCACAAGCGTCTTGTCCTGGCGACACACGAGAGGAAGCCGTAAATGCCCATTGACGATAGCCGTCTGCCCCTAAAGACAGCCGGGTGGAAGCCGACGAAGCTGATTGCGGCCCTGGTTGTCGTCCTGGCCGCCATCCTGCCGGCTCCCAGCGCTGCTGCGGCGGCAGAACCGTGTCCCAACGAACAGCTGCGGGCTGAACAGCCGTATGGGCTGCGTCTGCCTGACTGCCGCGCGTATGAGCTGGTCTCGCCGCTGAACAAGAACGGCAACGACATCGTATCCGTTGACGCCCGTGCTTCGGTGTCCGACGAATCGCCGGCGATCACCTACATCTCCCGGGGCTCTTTTGCTGAACCGAAGGGCGCGGTCGTGGAAAACAGGTATATGTCCCGTCGCGGGCAGGATGGCTGGACGACCGAGGACATCAATCCCGTGTACAAATCCTTTGGCTCGGGAAACAGCAGTCCTCCGTTCTATGAATTGTTCTTTACACCCGAACTCACGCGCGGGGTGGTGCGCAGCCCGTTTACTCCTCTGATCGAAGGTGAAGAACCGGGATATGTGAATTTCTATGTCGCGGATATCGGTAGTGGCGCCTATCAGCTCGTGACGACGGTCCATCCGCCGGCCGAAGAGCCACCATACAATGGATTTGACTTGACCCCGCCTTACGGTGCGGCGCCGGCCGGGGTCTCTACGGATCTCAGCCATGTCGTCTTCCAGCAGGCAGCGAGCTTGTGCTGCGGCGCTTCCAAATCCCGGGATCACATATACGAGTGGGTGAACGGTGGGCTGAGCCAAGTCGATGTACCCCCAGCGGGAGGGAAGTTCGGACGAGAAGACGTCGTCGGAGCGGACCAAAATGGCGATGTTCCGGAAGACGGCAATGTGTGGCATGCGGTTTCCGAAGATGGGCTGCGGGTCTTCTTGACGGCCCCGGAAGGAACGCAAAGCGCTCCCAGCGGATCAGAACAGCTGTATGTGCGTATGAATCCTGAACAGTCGCCCGTCGGCGGGAGCGAATGCGCCGTGACCGGGGATGCGTGCACGGTCGAGGTCTCCGCGTCGCAGCGGACCAATACGGAAGGCAAGCCCGAACCCGATCCGCACGGGCCCCAGACGGCGAAATATGAGGACGCCAGTTCGAATGGCGCGAAGGTGTTCTTCACCAGCACGGCGGAGCTGACCAACGACGCCGACACCGGCCCCACAGACGACGCGGCCAACCTGTACGAATACGACGTCGAAACAGGCGCCCTCACCGATCTCACGGTTGTCACCGAAGCGGAGAAGGCGGAAGATGCCGATGGCGCCGCGGTGCTCGGGCTGGTGACCGCCGGTGAAGACGGCTCCTATGTCTACTTCGTTGCTGAAGGCAGGCTGACGGCGCAGGCGAACGCCGGTGGTGAAGTGCCAGAAGTGGGCAAGCCCAACCTGTACCTCTCTCACGCCGGCAGGGTTACGTTCATCGCCCAGCTCGCTCGGCCCAAACTGAAGGAGTCGCAGGTACTGTACAGCGGCGATGAAACTGATTGGTGGGACGTCGCCGATGGCACAGCGGGTCCTGGATGGCATACCGTTCGCGTCACGCCTGACGGTACGCATCTGGCGTTCCAATCGATGCGCAGTCTTACTGGTTATGACAACGAACGGGCCGCGCCGGGAGAGTGCGAAGAAGAAGCATTCAACGAATTCGGCGATTGTCGCGAGGTGTATCTGTATGACGCGGAAACGGAAAAACTGGTGTGCACGTCGTGCGATCCCTCGGGTGCGCGGCCGGTAGGTCCCGCGGAGCTCGGCGGCCACGAACAAACGCGCGAAAGCTTCGCTGGACCCCCGCCGTTCTATCTGCCGCATAATCTCTCCGACGATGGTCGTCGCCTGTTCTTTCAAACACCGGATGCGCTCGTGCCGCAGGACAGCAACGGTTTGCTCGACGTGTACGAGTGGGAGGAAGCAGGCGAAGGCAGCTGTACGCAGGCGGAGGGCTGTGTCTTTCCGGTCTCGAATGTGGCGGGCGGCAGCGGATCGCTTTTCATGGATGCGACGCCCGATGGGGAAGACGTGTACATCGCCACCAAGGACCAGCTCGTGCCCGCGGCTGATTCCGATACTCGTGTGAACGTGTATGACGTGAGGGTGGGTGGTGGTTTTCCGGTGTCGGTCGCGCCTCCGTCCTGTGACAACGCCGACTCCTGCAAACCGCCGGTCGCGGCACAGCCGGCGGTGTTCGGCGCGCCCACGAGCGCGACGTTCTCCGGTCCCGGCGACACCGCGCCGAGCACAGCGCCGCCCGCGGTCAAACCAAAGTCCGCGGTAAAAGCGGCGAGGTGCACGAAGCCAAAGCACCTCGCGCGAGGCAGATGCGTGAAGAAAGTCAAATCAAAGAAGAAGGCCAAGCGTACAAGGGCCGGCGACAGGCGGAGGGGGAACTGATGAGACGGCTACTGTGTGGTGTATTGCTCGCTGGGTCATTGGTGTTCGCGCCCGCGGCGCTGGGCGCGCCGATCCAGTTGCTGAGCGCCGAAGTGTCGGCGACCGAAGCGCCGCCGCCTGGCCATGCGCTGAACGCGCTCGGTCCCGAAGACGTGCAGGCCGGCTCTCACCCATACGTGCTGACGACGCGCCTGTCGTTGAGCGACGAAATATTCACAGCAGCCGGCAAAAGCGCTGCCCGTGTGAACGGCGGAGGCTTGAAGGACGCTCAACTGGAACTGCCGCCCGGTTTTGTGGGCAATCCAAACGCGGTTCCGAAGTGCCCCTACACCACTTTCATCCTACGAGAATGCCCGAACGACACGGCGGTTGGTGTGGCGACGACCGAACTCGTTGATGCAAGCGCAACCTATAAGAACCGTAAAGGTGAAGTGGTGGCAAAAACCATCACTGTCACGGACCCGGTGTACAACCTCGAAGGGCCGGGTGGCGTCGCGGCCGAGTTTGGCTATCTCGTTAAGGCAGTCGTCCCGGTTCTCCTGAACTCCTCCGTTCGAACCGGAAGCGACTACGGGATTACGTCGGTTGTCCACAATATCGCCGAGCCCATAACGGTGGTTGCGTCGACGATCAAGATCTGGGGCGTACCGGCTGCCCCCAGCCACAATCGGGTCCGCGGACACTGCCTCGGGGAGGACGAAACATACAATAACAGCGTCGAAGCTGGTCTTGAACCGCCGCACAACGAAGAAGAATCGCTTCTAGAAGGGGAAGAACGGTATTATCAAAATGGGGACCAAGATGATCCGCCGTCGGCGCCCGCTGAATGCCCGGTGAGCTGGCCGGTGCAGCCGTTGTTGACCAACCCGACGTCGTGCGCAACGGCGCGCACAGCGACGGTCGGTGTCGACGACTGGGAAACGCCGGGAAACTTCGCTACCGGTGAACACGTATCCTCGAAAACGTTTGCGCTGCCCGAACTCACCGGTTGCGACAAGCTCGATTTCAGCCCGACGCTCACGGTCACCCCCGACGGCACCGCGGGCAGCACGCCGACGGGATTGAATTTCGAAGTGCACGTGCCCCAGGAAGCGACGGTCAATCCCGTCGGGCTGGGCGAGGCCGATGTGAGGGACACGACGGTCACGCTGCCCGCCGGGGTGCAGGTCAGTCCCTCGGCCTCGGATGGCCTGCAGGCGTGCTCGAATGCGCAGATCGGCTTCACCGGCGTGAACCCCCTGACGCGCACCGACGAATTCACCCCGGAACTGCCCAAGCCGCTGCTGCCGGGAGTCAACTTCTGCCCCGACGCATCGAAGGTCGCGAATGTGCGGATCGCGACGCCGGTCTTGGAACACGAACTGACCGGTGCGGTGTATCTCGCGGCGCCGCAGAACTTCGCGGGGCCGGCGGAAAACCCGTTCTCCGCGCTGGTGGCGATGTATCTCGTCGCCGAAGAACCGTTCACGGGCGTGCTGGTCAAGCTCCCTGGCAAGGTTTCGCTGAACCAGGAAACGGGCCAGCTGACAGCCACGTTTGAAAACACGCCGCAGGCACCCGTCTCAGAGCTCAAGCTCGAATTCTACGGCACCGATCGCGCGCCGCTGGCGACGCCGGGACTGTGCGGCACCTACACGACCGAAACGGCGTTCGTGCCGTGGTCGGGGACGGCGCCGGTCGAACCCCCGTCGAGCTTCCAGATTAGGAGCGGCCCGAACGGCGCATCGTGTTCTGACCCGCTGCCGTTCGCGCCGTCGCTGGCTTCGGGCAGCACGAACATCAACGCGGGCTCCTTCAGCCCGCTGACAACCACGCTGTCCCGTGAAGACGGGCAGCAGAACATCCAGCAGGTCACGTTGCACTACCCGCCCGGCCTGTCGGGGATCCTGTCCGGCGTCAAGCTGTGCGGCGAAGCGCAGGCGAACGCAGGCACGTGCGGCCCCGAAAGCGAAATCGGCGAAACGATCGTCAGCGTCGGCCTCGGCAACGACCCATTCAGCGTCACCGGAGGGCACGTCTACCTGACGGGGCCCTATGAGGGCGCGCCGTTTGGCCTGTCGATCGTCAATCCAGCGAAGGCGGGCCCGTTCGACCTGCAGGAAGGCAGGCCGGTCGTTGTACGGGCCACGGTCAACGTGGACCCGCACACCGCGGCGTTGACGGTCACGACGAACACCGCAGCGCAGGGCTACGCGATCCCGTCGATCATCGAGGGCATCCCGCTGCAGATCAAGCACGTCAACGTGAACATCACCAGGCCCGGCTTCACGTTCAACCCGACGGACTGCAACCCCACCAAGATCACCGGTACGGTGGCGAGCGCCGAAGACGCCAGCTCACCGGTGTCGATTCCGTTCCAGGTCACCAACTGTGCGAACTTGAAGTTCGCGCCGCAGTTCTCCGTCTGGACGCAGGGTAAGACCAGCAGAGAAGACGGGGCGAGCCTCACCGCGAAGGTCTCCTACCCGAACGTGCCGCAGGGCACCGACGCCGATATCGCCTCCGTCAAAGTCGAACTCCCCAAGCAGCTGCCCTCGAGGCTTTCGACGTTGCAGAAGGCGTGCACCGCCGCGCAGTTCAACACCAACTACGCTGATTGTCCGGCGGCGTCGGTGATCGGCCGCGCGGTCGTACACACCCCGTTGCTACCGGTGCCGCTGGAAGGCCCCGCGTACTTCGTTTCAAATGGTGGGGAAGCGTTCCCGAACCTGATCATCGTGTTGCAGGGCTACGGCATCACGATCGACCTGGTCGGCGACACGTTCATCAGCAAAGCGGGGATCACCAGCACAACGTTCAAGACGGTCCCCGACCAGCCGTTCTCGAGCTTCGAACTGACGCTCCCCGAGGGCCCCTACAGCGCGCTGACGGCCAACGGCGACCTCTGCTCGCTGACAAAGACCGTCACCGTCAAGAAGAAGATTACGGTCAAGGTCAACGGCCGCAGGAAGACCGAGACCCGCGAGGTTCGGGAGACACGGCCCGGGACGCTGGAGGTGCCGAGTGCGTTTGTCGGCCAGAACGGCGCTGAAATCCACCAGGACACGCCCGTCAGCGTCAGCGGCTGCCCGCGCGCGAAAGCGACGGCGAAGAAAGCTTCCAAGCAACACAAGCGGACCAGTGGGAGAGAGAAGGGAAGGAGGAAGTAGCGCGCTGGCGGCGCCGGCGGGGCGCCGACGTTCTCGGTGGGTGTCGATCGATCCTTGCCCGCTTAGCTACCGCGCGGACGGTAAGGCGTACGCCTGTCACAGAGGGATTTGTCTCGTGCGGGCGTGCTGGCAGTAAGACCGGTGTCACGGTCCGTCCTTCAAGGCGGGTCATGGCGCTGAATGAGACAATCAGAAAGGCAGTAGATCATGAACACCACGTTCAGAATGGCGCTGCTCGCGCTACTGGCCGTACTCGCGCTCAGCGCGGTCGCGGCGAGCGCGGCACAGGCCCAAGAAGCACCGTTTTTCAAGATCGGCGGAGAAAGGTTGGCGGAAGGACAAAGCAAGGAAGTGACGGCCAAAACTACCGAAAAAATCTCCATTGAGATCGGTCCAATTAGGATGCGATGCTCCCTGGCGTCGGCATCCGGTGCGAAGCTGCTCGGCTCGCACGCGGATGAACCTAGTCGCGTCGAAATGACGACCGAACTCACCGGCTGCGTCGTAGAACACGCCGGGTGCGAAGTCGTTGCGAGCATCAACTCGGAACCGCTGCTGGCCAAGCTCGTAACGCTCGGCCTGTCAGTCGGAGAAAGAGGAAAAGGCAAGGTCGCGCTTTTGCTGACGCCCAAAACAGGCTCTCGTTTCATGTTGATCAGATTCAACGAAGGTTGTGTCTACGGGACCGCCGTGAGCGTGGAAGGAGAGGTGGCCGCGGAACTGCACAGCGGCGAAAAACCCATCGAAGTCGGCAAAGAACCTGCTGAAGCAAAAACCGTGCAGCTCGTCTTCCCGGCAAACCCGATCAAAAGTTGCTGGCTGGTCAAGGAAGGGATCGGTTCGGAACACATCCTCAAAGAACTGCAGTCGGCCCTGTGGGGTGGAGGATCGCTATACGGCGGTCCGATACTCGAACTCGCGAGCGCCCAGAACTGGGGGGTATTCGACTGAACGACCGACCCGGTATCAGGCAGCTCGGTATGAGCTAGCGAACCGTGGGGTCCCGGCGCTGCCGGGGCCCCACGCCACGACTTGCAGGGCGCCGGCCTGACCTGTTCGATCAGCTCGCCCATCGAGTCCAACGAGGCTGCGACTTGTCAGCGAGCGGTTCTGCGCTCGCGTGCGATTTCGAGCGATTCGCGGTCGATCAGGTCTTGCGGTCGGCCCGCTGCGACTTACGTCTCCAGCATGTGTTCGACGGCGGCGATAAAATCCGCGGCGTTGGCGACGATCGCCTCCGCCTCGCCGCGATCCGGCGTGACAGCCTCGTAGTCGCCCTTCTCGCGAGCATCCTGGGCGCGCTGAGCCAGCGTGTGAAGGTGCCCGTCGAAGACGTCTGTGACCACGTATCGCTCGTGGAAGAGGTGCCATGTGCCCCGGTGGGTGCGGGCGTACTCGTTGTCCTCGGAGAGCGCGGCGCGGGCCGCATAGAGCATCGCGTAGTAGGCGGCGCTGACGGCGCCCTCCAGGTGCCCGGAGGCAAGGATCTCTCGCGCGATTGCGGCGCGGTCACGCGCTTGGTCCATGAACTCCTCCGAGCGCGGGCTCACTCCAAGCCGCTCCCGCAGAGCACGATCTTGTCGCGGTCAACCTCGGCGATGAAGAAGGAGCGGACCTCGCGGCGACCTCGGAGCCACTCGGGGTCACCGATGAAGACCGAGTACCAGACGGGGCTGACTCCCTCGGCACCCGCGACCGCGTTGACCAGCTCGATCGACTTCATCCCATAGCGCCGGTCGCCGCCATCGGCGATCACCATCAGGTCGATGTCGGACTCCGCGTGCGGTGTCTCCCCGCGGGCGCGCGAGCCGTAGAGCCAGATCGCGTGCAGATCGGAGCCGAGAGCGTCGCGCAAGAGCTCGGCGAGGCGCTCCACGACGCGGCGCTCGGCGTGCGAGAGCGAGGCGGGAGCCAGGACATCGGAGAGCCGTGTGACCACCGCCCCAGAGGATAGGCGGCTCGCCCGCGCTTGCGCCGCCTCTCAAAATATTTCTCCTCCGCGCCCCAGGCCGCCACGCGCTCATTCAGTGCCCGAGTAGCCAGGCGAAGATGCCGGCCGGGATTGCCCAGATGGGCTTGTCGGGGCCGGTGAGCAGCGGCGAGCGGGTGACCATCACGCCGCGGCCGTGGCGGGCTTTCATCGTCAGGGCGTCCTGGCGCCAGTTGCCGTCGGTGTACTTGCACTCGAAGGGGATCTGGAGGTCGGGTCCGACGAAGTCGATCTCCGCGCCGGTTTGCGTGCGCTCGTACATGACACGGTCGGTTTGCACGAACGCGGCTGGCGCGTGCAGCGATACCGCGCGTGCGAGCGCGAGGCCGATCTGCTGTTGGGTCAGCTTGGCGGCGTCCGGGGCGGGGAAGCTTGGGTTGCGGCGGTGGGCGAGCTGGGCGACGAGCGGGTCCACGAAGTACAGCTTGCGCTGGGCGGCGGTATTCGGCCGGTCGTCGCGGATGCGGTGGCAGCGCCAGGCGAGGAACGCGCGGGCGAGATCCTCGATGCGATTTACGGCGGCCTGGTGTCCGGCCAGGCCCACATCCCGCGCTACGCGTGAGGCGTTGATCGGGCTGCACAGGTTGGCGGCCAGGCGGTCCAGCAGCGCTGCGACCTCGGCTTCGGAGATTGCGCTTGCACGGACGGCGTCGCCGAGCACGACATCCCACAGGCCTCCGATGAAGCCGTCGCTCACCGCGCCGCTGCCGACGTGCTCGCCGACGGCGCGCGGGAAGCCGCCGACGTCGAGAAACAGCTCCCACGCGTCCGCGAGCGCGTCGCTCCACGGCTCCAGCGCCGCTATCGCCCCTTCGGCCTGCGGGGTCAGGAAGTCCTTGGGGCGGATGCGCAGCGGCGGCGGCTCGTCGAAGCCGCTCAATGCGCCGCAGAAGGCGCGGAAGCCCATCGGCAGCAGCAGCCGCTCGGAGTCGGCGATACCGCCACGGCGGTCGGCCAGATCCTTGCGCGCCTGCTCGAGATCGCGCGCGGAGGATCCTGTCAGCACGACGCAAGCCTCGCGAAAGGTCGTGTCCTGGTCGCGCAGCTCCTTGATCGCCTGCGACCAGCCCGGCACGGCGGTCACCTCGTCCAGCAGCCAGTGCCGCGGGCCGCGTAGTGTGCGGGTGGCGCTGTGCCCCTGCGCCACCAGGCGCCGCAGGTCCTGTTTTGAGAGCCCGTCACAGGAGCAGTAGAAGACTGTCTTCGGGTCGGCGCCGGCGGCGATGAGCCGTGCGACGGCGCGCTTGAGCTCCAGGCTCTTGCCCACGCGCCGCGGCCCTCGCAGGACGTACAGCCCCGGCGCGTGTATGTCCGCGAGCGGTTCAGGCTCGTAGCGAAGCGGCAGCCGGCCCGCCGCCCGCAGATCTGGATCGTCATCCGCCCAGCCCGTTCGCGCCCGCCACGGGCTGCGCTCGGTCAGCAGGCGCCTGAGCTGGGAGTCGTTCACAGGCCGATCTTAGCGAAAAACTATGGTTTTCTGCGTGCAAGATGGCGAAAAAATATAGTTTTTCGCCAAAGGATCTAGTTGGGCGCGGGATGACCCTACGCCAATTCGCCGCCGCCGCGGATCTGCGCCGCTGCTGGCGGCCGCACGCCCTGGGGGTTGACAGCTACATCGCCCTATGGTACGTTTCGGTGTGCCGGTGTCTTGGGTGCCGGTATACATAGGGTCTGGTTGGGGTCAACGGGGTTTGCGGTTGGCCTTGAGCACGTGTTTCGTGGGTCTCGGTTTGGGAGAGGGCTGGATCGTGAGGTTTGATGAGGGAGTTGGTGTTTAGCGTGCGTCGTTTGGGGACTAGCGTTGTGAGGGGTCTGGTGCACCGTGGGGTAGAGCCTCATGGATGCGCCAGCTTGGCGCTGTCGCATCTCTCTCTCTCTCTCTCTCTCTTGTCCGTTAGCGCCGCCGGCAGCTAGCCGGCGGCCGGGGCGTTTTCGCCCGGCGGCCCTCCCCCCGCGCGGGGAGGGTTTTCGCGTGTCCGGTGACGCTCGCGCCGCAGCGGTCCCCGGCTTGCCTGTATCTGCCGGGGGGGTGTTTTAGGTGTCCGCTGCGCGTGCGCGGCGGCAGGGTGGGGCTGGACCTGTCCTCGCGCGCGCTGCCTCGCGCGCGCGTGTTACTGAGATGCAGCGTTTGCGGCTGTTCGGCGCGTGTGTCGGTGCGCTTGAGGATGTGGGTTATGAGCGCACGACGGTGGCGGACATCACGGGGCGTTCGCGTGTGTCGCGGCGGACGTTCTATGAGCTGTTCGCCAACCGTGAGGAGTGCGTCGTCGCGCTGCTGGAGGACATCGTCGCGCGCGTCTCACGCGAGCTGGCCGCTGCCAACCCGGATGGGCTGGGTTGGCGTGAGCGGATGCGCGGCGGGCTATGGGTGGTGCTGTGCTTTTTCGATCGTGAGCCCGCGCTCGCACGGACGCTTGTCGTTCATGTCGCGCGTGGTAGCGGCCGGGTGCTCGATACACGCGAAGCGCTGCTGAGGCGGCTCGTCGCGCTGGTAGACGAGGGGCGTGGTGAGAGCGCGCGCGGCGCGCAGGCGAGCGAGCTCTCCGCGGAGGGTGTGCTGGGTGCGGTCCTTGCGATCGTGCACGCACGGCTGTTGCGCGAAGAACCGCTGTCGGGTCTTTTCGGTGAGCTCTCGGCGCTGGTTGTGCTGCCGTATTTGGGGCCGGCGGTCGCGCGGCGTGAACGCCAGCGCTGCGCGCCCGCACCGGTGTCCTTCAACGGTCCCCCGCAGCCCGTGCTGGCGGCTGTGGGCGATCCGCTGGCGGGGCTCCCGTTGCGGGTGACCTATCGCACCGCGCGGGTGCTTGAGGGTGTGGGTCGCCAGCCGGGTGCGAGTAACCGCCAGGCCGGCGAATACGCGGGTATCCCCGACCCGGGCCAGATCTCCAAGTTGCTCGCGCGGCTGCAGCGCCTGGGGCTGCTGGAGAACCACGGCGCCGGCGGGCGCGCGAAAGGCGTACCGAACTCGTGGGCGCTGACGCCCACGGGGCTGCGGGTCGCGCGTTCGCTCAACGCTCACGCCACCACCCTCAACGGGCACGCCCACGCCAACACCCAGTCCGGCCGTACCGGTACGACCCGGGAGCAGCACTCGTGAGCTCCCGGCCCGCGACCTCGATCTTCCCGCGCCCGCTTGGCGCGTTGACACACGACCACCGAGGGGCGTCTGTCCCCTCCGGCTCCCTGGAGGAGAGATAGACCATGTTCCAACGAGCACGCAAACACGTCAATCCCGCGACGATCCTCGCTTTGGTGGCCCTCGTCTTCGCAACCACCGGCGGCGCGTTCGCCGCCACCGGCGGTGGTGGCGGCGGCGGTAGGGGCTCAACGCCCGGCAAGGCAAGCGCTGCGACTGGGCGGGCGGCGACGTTCACCGCCGTCGCGGCGAAGAAGAAGGCCAAGCCCAAGGCAGGCGGTGCCCGCGGTCCCGCCGGACCCAGGGGCGCGAGCGGCGCGACCGGCCCGGCCGGCCCGGCTGGTCCCACCGGCGCGACCGGCGCGACCGGCGCAACCGGCGCCACAGGGCCCGCCGGCGCACAAGGCCCTCAGGGCGCACAAGGCCCACAGGGCGAAAAGGGCGAAAAAGGCGAAGAGGCTAAAGGCGGCGGGTTCCCGGCCACTCTTCCCTCCGGTGCAACGGAGACGGGCACCTGGACCTTCGCCGCACAGACCGTGGGATTTGTATTTATTCCTCTCTCCTTCCCCATACCACTGGCCGCGGGAACACCGGAAACACCCGTGATCGAAGGGAACAATGTGCACTTCTTCGTAGTGGGCGAAGCGGCGAAAGCCGGGGAAGGTTGCGGAGAAGGTACGGCGGAAAAACCGGAAGCTGAACCGGGCAACCTCTGTGTGTTCACCTCCGAAGCCAGCCCAGAAATCGAACCAGGAACGGTGCATATCAGCGACACGGGACTTCCGAACCGCAAAGAAGGAGCCGGCACCACCGGAGCAAACCTGAGGTACCACGTGGAAGAAGCTCCGGGCAACCTGGCGCTCGGCGAAGGCACCTGGGCGGTGACAGCGCCGTAGCTACGTAAATCACGTTATAGCGGGAAAAGCGCGACTAGGGCAGTAAACGGAGATCAACGGGCATGTCGAGCTGTACGGCTGGGACGTAGGTCCTTCTATGCCCGGGGCCGTCTTTCTGGATGCCGCTCACACCTGTCTGGTAGCGGCGTCCGGAAAGAGTCCAAAGCAGCGCATCCACGGAAAGGCGAAATATGAAACCTCGATTGATGTCAACTAGAAAGCTCCGTCTTTCCACAGCCTTGGGCTTGGCGCTCTGTCTCGCGAGCACGATGGCGCTGGATGCGTTCAGCATCCCACCCTCAGCCATCGCGGCCGGAACCTGCCCCAACGAACAATTGCGCGCCGAACAGCCCTACGGGGCCACGCTGCCGGATTGCCGTGCTTATGAAATGGTCACGCCGCTGGACAAGGGCGATAGCGACGTCCTGTCCGCGGCGAGTCGTGCTTCGGTGTCCGATGAAGCGCCGGCGATCACCTACGTGTCCCCGGGTATCTTCGCCGAACCTCAGTCGGCGCTGTTGGACGACCGGTATCTCTCTCGGCGAGGCCCCGATGGTTGGTCGACTGAGGACATCTCTCCGCCCGTCACCTCCTTTGGAGACAGCCTCTCCACCCCGTTCAACGAATTATTTTTCACGCCCGAACTCTCAAAGGGGGTTGTGGAAAGCGAGGATACCCCGTTGCTGAAGGGCCAACCGGCAGGGTATATCAATCTCTATGTCGCTGATCTCGAAGATGACGCCTATCAGGCGGTGACGTCTGTCACGCCGCCCTACCCGGAAGTACCACCATACACAGGAGGGCTTACTGCTCAGGATGGCCCCTATACCGCGGGCGTCTCGACCGATCTCAGCCATGTCGTATTTCAGGAGTCGGCGGGCTTGGTCGAAGGAGCGGCGCCGCAGGACGAGCATATCTATGAGTGGGTGGGCGGCAAGTTGAGCTTGGTCGATGTGACACCCGAAGGAAAGCCATTCACATTCAACGGCGGCGAAGGCGCCAGCGTCGGAGCAACTGGAGATTTTGGCAGGCCCTGGATGGGGGACACGTGGCACGCTGTTTCCGCAGATGGTTTGCGGGTCTTTTTCACCGTCGACTACGAACGCGCGCCGCAAAAACAGGTGGGCCAGTTGTATGTGCGTGAAAATCCCGAACAGCCGCAGAGCCCCATCGTCGGAGGCAGGTGCAGTGTGCCTGAAGACGCCTGCACGGTTGAGGTGTCCGCTTCGCAGAAGACGAACGGGAGTGGTCCGGGAGGAACAGATCCGAATGCGTCAGACCCAGTAAAATCTTATGTGTACTTCCGGGACGCGAGCGCGGATGGCTCGCGTGTGTTCTTTACCAGTAAGGTAGAGTTGACGAACGACGCGGACACCGGCAAAGAAGACAATGCGGCAAACCTCTACGAATACGATCCGGAAACGGACGTCTTGACCGATCTGTCGGTCGTCCCCAAGGCGAAGGAAGCAGAAGATCCCAATGGCGCCGCGGTTCTTGGCCTGGTCACTGCCGGCGAAAACGGCTCGTACGTGTACTTCGTCGCGGCAGGCGACCTGGGTGGAGGCGCGGTATCGGGCCAACCGAACTTGTATCTCTACCATGAAGGCAGCGCGACGTTCATCGCCACGCTCGCGAAAAGCACGGAAGACACTGGAACTCGCGAACTGGGCGGTGACAGCCGTGACTGGGTGGGCCCCGAACAGCATGCTACCGACATTGATGCCGGCCCGGGAAATCATACGGTCAGGGTGACGCCGGATGGGACTGTGCTGGCATTCGAATCGGAACAGGAACTCACGGGCTATGACAACGAACGGGCCGAACCGGGCGAGTGCGAAAACAAACAAATCGACGAAACAGGTAAGTGCCGTGAGCTATATCTGTACAGCGCGGTGACGGGGAAGCTCATCTGCGCCTCGTGCGATCCTTCGGGTGCCCGACCGGTCGGCCCGACGGAATTCGGTGGGAACAATGAAACCCATGACGGTCTTACGGCACGCCCAAGTGTGTTTTATGTTCCCGGCAACCTCTCTGAAGACGGTGAGCGCCTGTTCTTCCAGAGTCCGGATGCGCTTGTTCCACGGGACGGCAATGGTCTTTTGGATGTGTATGAGTGGGAGCGATCTGGGGTTGGTACGTGTACCGGTATGAGCAGTGACTACAGCGCTACCGCGGATGGCTGTATCTATCCGATTTCAGACGTCGCCGGCGGCTCCACCTCTGAATTTATGGATGCGACTCCGAGTGGGGATAACGTGTTCATCTGGACGCGAGACCAGCTCGTTCCCTCGGCCGATGCCGATACTCGTGCAAACGTGTATGACGTCCGCGTCGGTGGAGGGTTTCCCGTGTCGGTGTCCCCACCGGCGTGTACGAACGCGGATTCGTGCAGGCCGCCCGTCTCGGCCCAGCCGTCGATCTTCGGCGCGCCGGCGAGCGCAACCTTCTCCGGTCCGAGCAACTCCGCTCCGGCCGTCGCTCCAATACCGCAAGAAACCACCCAGAAGACGGGCAAAAAATGCACCAAGGGCAGGCGGCTCAGCCACGGCAAGTGCGTGACGAACAAGCGTAAGAAGGGGTCAAAGAAGGCAAACAAGGCTAAGCGAGCCGCCAACGACCGGAGGGCAACCCGATGATTCTCTTCAAAGCTCTCCAAAGAGACGGCTGCGCGTCACTCACCGTCGCCCTGGCGGCCCTGATCATGCTCGTCTTCGCGGCCACGGCGACAGGCGAACCGCTCGGATTGCAGAGCGTTGAAGTGTCGGCGTTGAATGAGAACGGGACGCCCGATGTACAGGCAGGTTCGCATCCGTATGTGCTGACCGCCAGTTTCCTCTTGAACAAACCAGAAAGAGTCAGTGTTGGCCACGACGAATACCTTTTCCGGATCGCCGGTGGCGGCTTGAAGGATGTCCACGCTGAACTGCCGCCGGGGTTTATAGGCAACACGACCGCGGTACCCAGGTGCACGTACCACGATTTTGGTGAACATGCGTGCCCGAATGATACGGCCATCGGCGAGGCCACGACCAGGCTCTCTGAAATAAATGGCTACATAGGAAAAAAGGGTCACGAAGTCGGGAATATCCTTGCCGTAACCAATCCAGTGTACAATCTCGAACCCCCGGGAGCCGTTCCGGCCGAGTTCGGTTATGACGCCAAGGGAATCGCGCCGATCTTTTTGGATACGACGGTGCGGACCGGTGGAGACTATGGATTGACGACCATCGCTCGTAATATATCGGAGGCTATCGCCGTGTATGGCTCGACGGTGAAAATCTGGGGTGTGCCGGAGGATCCGAGTCACGACGCTCTCCGTGGGAGGTGCCTCGGCGAAGGTGAAAGCCAGGCCATCTATGAAGAAATAGACGGTTTCACTCATAACGAAGAAGAATCGAGGGGCGACTGTCCGGTGAATGTGCCGGTGGAGCCGCTGTTGACGAACCCCACGTCGTGTGGGGTACCGCGCTCCGCGACGCTGAGCGCGGACTCGTGGGGTGAACCGAATGTGCTCGTGTCCAAGACCGCTACGCTGCCCGAACTGACGGGTTGCGAAAAGCTCGATTTCAGCCCGACGCTTAGCGTCACGCCGGACGGCACGGCGGGCAGCACACCCACCGGGGTGAACGTCGACGTGCACATCCCTCAGGAAGCGACGACGAACCCGGTGGGGCTGGGCGAGGCCGACATAAAGGATATCGTGGTAGCGCTACCGCCCGGTATACAGATCAGTCCCAGTGGGTCGGACGGATTACAGGCGTGCTCTGCCGGCGAGATCGGGTTCACTGACTTCGCCGAACTGGATCCGTTGCGCGAACCGGGTGTGCGTACGCCTCAGTTCAGGCCCCGGTTGCCTGGCAGCGCAGACGCGGCGCAGGCCGGTGAAAACGAACAGTTGCGCCCGGGCGTGAACTTCTGCCCGGACGCGTCGAAGATCGCGACCGTCAAGATCGCCACGCCGCTTTTGGAACACGAACTGACGGGCGCGGTGTATCTGGCGGCGCCCCAGAACTTCAGTCTCGCGAGCGGCGCGCCGCTTGAAAACCCCTTCGGGTCGCTGATAGCGATGTATCTGGTCGCCGAAGAACCGGCCACCGGCGTCCTGGTGAAGCTCCCCGGGAGGGTCTCGTTGTGCGAAGCGGCCGGGGAAACGATCGATGGCAAAGCCTGTGAAGCCGCGGGCCAGATCGTCACGGCGTTTGAAGACCTACCGCAGGCGCCGATCAGCGAATCGGAGTTCTCATTCTTTGGCACCGATCGCGCGCCGCTGGCGACACCGGGATTGTGCGGCACGTACACCACCACGACATCGCTGACGCCGTGGTCGGGCCAGGAAGCGAAAGATCCATCCTCGAACTTCCAAATCACCTCGGGTCCCGCCGGCAGTCCCTGCGCGAACCCGTTGCCGTTCAGCCCGGCGCTCGCGTCGGGTAGCACGAACATCAACGCGGGGTCCTTCAGTGCACTGACGACGACTCTCAGCCGTGAAGACGGGCAGCAGAACATTCAGCAGGTCACGTTGCGCTACCCGCCCGGTCTGTCGGGGATCCTCTCTGGCGTCAAGCTGTGTGGCGAAGCGCAGGCGGATGCGGGGACGTGTGGTCCGGAAAGCGAAATCGGTGAAACGATCGTCAGCGTGGGGTTGGGTAACGATCCGTTCAGCGTGACGGGCGGGCGGGTCTACCTGACGGGGCCCTATGAGGGTGCGCCGTTTGGCCTGTCGATCGTCAATCCGGCGAAGGCGGGCCCGTTCGATCTGCAGGAAGGACGTCCGGTCGTCGTGCGCGCGACGGTCGGCGTGGACCCGCATACCGCGGCGTTGACGGTCACGACGAACACCGCGACGCAGGGTCATGCGATCCCGTCGATGATTGAGGGCATTCCGCTGCAGATCAAGCACGTCAACGTCAACATCACCAGGCCCGGCTTCACGTTCAACCCGACGAACTGCAACCCGACCAAGATCACCGGTACGGTGGCGAGCGCCGAAGACGCCAGCTCGCCGGTGTCGATCCCGTTCCAGGTCACCAACTGCGCAAACTTGAAGTTCGCGCCGCAGTTCTCGGTCTCCACACAGGGCAAGACCAGCAAGCTCGACGGCGCGAGCCTCACCGCGAAAGTGACCTACCCCAATGTCCCGCAGGGCACCGACGCCGATATCGCCTCCGTCAAAGTCGAACTCCCCAAGCAGCTGCCCTCGAGGCTCTCGACGTTGCAGAAGGCGTGCACCGCCGCGCAGTTCAACACCAACTACGCTGATTGTCCGGCGGCGTCGGTGATCGGACACGCGGTCGTACACACCCCGTTGCTACCGGTGCCGCTGGAAGGCCCCGCGTACTTCGTCTCAAACGGCGGCGAAGCGTTCCCGAACCTGATCATCGTCTTGCAGGGCTACGGCATCACGATCGACCTGGTCGGCGACACGTTCATCAGCAAAACCGGGATCACGAGTACGACGTTCAAGACGGTCCCCGACCAGCCGTTCTCGAGCTTCGAACTGACGCTCCCCGAGGGCCCCTACAGCGCACTGGCGGCCAACGGCGACCTCTGCTCGCTGACGAAGACCGTCACCGTCAAGAAGAAGATCGCGGTCAAGGTCAAAGGACACAGGAAGACCGAGACCCGCGAGGTCAGGGAGACCCAGCCTGGGACGCTGGAGGTGCCGAGCGCGTTCGTCGGGCAGAACGGCGCCGAAATCCACCAGGACACACCCGTCACCGTCAGCGGCTGCCCACGAGCAACAGCGAAGGACGCATCCAAGAAGAAGCACAAGCGGACCAGTGGGGGAGAGAAGGGGAGGAGGAGGCAGTAGCGCCGCCGCCGCCGGCGCCGGCGCTGGTGTGCGTCCGCGTTCTCGGTGGGTGTGGGGACGATCTTGCCCGTGTACATACAGCGGGTCGTAAGGTGTGCGTCTGCCACCAGAGGATTTTGTCTGGTGCGGGCGTGCTGGCAGTAAGACCGGCGTCACGGTCTCGCCACGTTCAAAACGGCGAGTCTTGGCGCTGAATGAGACAATCAGAAAGGCAGTAGATAATGAACACCACGTTCAGGACGGCGCTGCTCGCGCTGCTGGCCGTGCTCGCGCTCAGCGCGGTCGCAGCGGGCGCGGCACAGGCCGAAGAAGCACCGTTTTTCAAGGTTGCCGGGGCTAGGTTGGCAAAAGGCGAAAGCAAGACAATTGCAGGCAAGGGCGGCAGAGTTACCGTAGCGTTCTCAACGCCATATACGCAGTGCATATTCGATGTCGGGTCGGGCGGTAGTGTGATCGGCTCCAATGCAGGCAATCCCGGAACCGGCGAAATGACGGTAGAACTCTCTGAATGCAGCGCGCTGCAAACGGAATGCCCGATCCTCAATCAGCCCGTTAAATCTACGCCATTGGTGGCCACGCTCGTCCAACTGGAACAGGGCAAAGGACGACTCGCGCTCTGGCTCAAACCAAAGACAGGCAAAACACTCCTGGAAATGAAACTGGGAGAACATTGTCCCTACGGAACAAATCTACAGCTGACGGGATCGGTCGCTGCCGAACTCTATAGCGGGGGAAGCCCTGTCGAATTGAAAAAAGAACCGGCGGAAGGAAAGAGCCTGGAAATTAGGCTCCCGGGCGCTCCGATCAAACACGTCTGGTACATCGCGAGTGGTCTGGGTGAAACAAAGGAAGTGGCACTGACAGTCCATGTTGGCGGGGGTGAACTGGCGGCGGCGATTGACACATCTGAATCTTCTCCGTTGCCGCTGCTCGAACTGACGAGCGGCGCGAACTGGGGGGTGTTCGTCTGAACGGCCGACCGGTATGAGGCAGCTCGGTATGAGCTAGCGAACCCGTGGGGTCCCGGCGATGCCGGGGCCCCACGCCACGACTTGCAGGGCGCCGGCCTGACCTGTTCAGTGTCCGAGCAGCCAGGCGAAGATGCCGGCGGGGACTGCCCAGATAGGCTCATCGGGCCCGGTGAGCAGCGGCGAGCGGGTGACCATCACGCCGCGGCCGTGGCGGGCTTTCATCGTTAGGGCGTCCCGGCGCCAGTTGAGCTGCGCGGCGCGTGCCATCGTGGCCGTTACATGTAACAGCAGCTCGAGTGACCATGCCGCCTGCCGATCCCAACTCCCGTGTCCGCGTGCGCCAGCACCGCGCTCGTCTGCGCGGCGAAGGGCTACGGCCGGTCCAGATCTGGGTGCCCGATGTGCGCGCACCGGATTTTGCCGCGGAGGCTCACCGGCAGGCGCGTGCGGTCGCTGACAGCGCCGCTGCGGCCGAGGACCAGGGGTTCGTCAACGCGATCTCCGAGTGGCCCGCGCGGTAGCGCGCGGCGATGTGTGGACCGTCGCCGGCGGTCCGGACTACGCCGGCAAGCCCCGGCCCGCCGCGATCGTCCAAGACGACCGTTTCGATACCGACTCGATCACCGTCTGCCCGTTCACGGCCGACCCGACCGATGCTCCGCTGTTTCGCCCAGCGCTCGAGCCAACGCCCGCTAACGGGCTGCGCGAGCCCTCGCGGCTGATGGTCGAATATGGCCCGCTCCGCGCGGAATGCGAAATCGTCACGCAACCCTTCAACTGTATTTGGTGATGAGCGTGAGCCGGTTTTCGGGCGCTTGGATGAGATCGAGCATCTGGCCCTCGTCGTCGGAGATCTCGACGAGCTTGACGTCGCCGTAGTCGCTGACGACGGTCCCCGTTGTGCCGGCGGGCCAGTTGCCGGCGTTCTGGGTCTTGGCGAACGCTTGGACGAGTGCAACGAAGTCGTTTTCGCCGATTAGGTGCTCGACGGTGCTCATGGTCAGTCCATTCTAGGCGGTCGGGTAGGCGGTTAGGAGGCGGGGTGGTGTGGTGATGTCTGCGACCTCCCAGGAGGTCAGCACTTGGGCGACGCGGTTGGCCTTCGCGCCGATTCCGCGGACGGGGATGACAATGACGCAGTTGACGCCGTAGGGCGCGTTGTCGCGGACTTCGCTGATCGGCGTGTCGCGGATACGGGCGAGAAGCTGGGCTTCGAGGTAGTCGATCGCCTCGATCGTGATGCCGAGAATGCGTTCGAAGCCGCGCGCCTTGGGTCCGCCGCGCTCGTGGTTGACGTCCAACGAGTAGGTGGCGAGCTTGACCCGCACCCCGAAAGCCTCCGCGGCGCGCGGCAGCAACTCGCCCGCCACGAGCGGCGACGAGGGAAAGTCGTCGTCGGCGATCTCGCCTGGCATCTCCCTTCCTAAATCCGACGGGCGCCCCGAAACGCGACAGTTCGCGCGAAAGTCTTTCGAGGGCGGGACGGCGCCGCGATAGTGCTGGGCGCCTATTTGCCGTCCGCCGGCCGCGCGCCGCCCACCAGCGCAACCACCACCCGTTCGGCCTGCCGGCGGGGCAGCGCTTTGTCGAGCCGCAGCAGTTTCCAGATGAGCAGGTCGGTCGCCGCTCCGATCGCGTGCAGGCGCCGGCGGGCGGCGGCGCCGTCGGGCTCGGCTGCTAGCAGCGGCGCGAACGTGGTCGCGACCCACTGGCTGTGGTAGGCGCGGCCGGCGTCGGTCATGCGGCGCACGGCCGGCAGGCGCTCCTCCTGGGAGAGCATCCGCAGCACCGCGCGGCCGTGCCGCTCGTAGCGGTCATACAGCTGGCGCACCGCGCGCGCCACGTCGCTGGTCGGCGTGGCCGGGCGCTCGCGCAGCTCCTCCAGTCCGAACCACGTGTAGGCGGCGGTGAACAGCGCCTCCTTGGAGCCGAAGCGCGCGTGCAGCGTCTGCACGGTGACGCCCGCGTCGGCGGCGACGTCGCGCAGCAGCACCTGCTCGTAGGGGTGCTCGGCGAAGCGCTGCCAGGCGGCGGCCAGCAGCCGCTCGCCGGTGGCGCGCGCGGCGTCGGCGCGGGCGGTCATGCGGTAGGGGCGGCGTGCCTGCGGGCCCGCGGGCGCCGAGCGTGGGGGAGTGCGGGCGGGGTCTCGGCGCGGCGGGTCAGAACGCGCGCGTTTTGAGCCGGCGCGGGGGCGCCGCGATGGGGGAGGGTCTATGTTCATCTGATATAGAGTAAAGTGAAAGCGGTTTTGACGATGGCTCGCATACTCGCCTATACATCCCCCGGTCGCAGCCACGTGTTCGTGCTCACGCCGATCCTCGACGAGCTGCGCGCGCGCGGACACGAGATCGTGCTGCGGACGCTGGCCAGCGAGGTGCAGGCGATGTGCGCGCGCGGGTTCGATGCCAGCCCGATCGACCCCGCAGTCGCCGCGGTCGAGCTGGAGGACTGGCGCGCGCGCAGCCAGGTCGGCTCGCTGCGTGTCAATGCGCGCGTGTTCGCCGCGCGCGCCGCCCACGACGCGCCCGACCTCACACAGGCGATCGCCGAGACCGAGCCCGACGCGCTGCTGGTCGACATCAACAGCTGGGGCGCGCTGATGGCCGCCGAGGCGTGGGGCGGGCCGTGGGCGGCGTTCTGCCCCTACCCGCTACCACTGCGCTCGCGCCAGGTGCCACCCTTCGGCCCGGGCTTCGCGCCGGCGCGCGGCCCGCTCGGGCGGCTGCGCGACCGGGTCGCGCGACCGCTGGTCTACGGCGGCGCCGAACTGCAGATGCGCCCCGCGATCAACCGCGTGCGCGCACGGTTGGGTCTGCCGCCCGCCCCCTCGGTCGCGCAGTGGCTGACGCAGGCGCCGCTGCTGATCTACCTCACCGCCGAACCGTTCGAATACCCGCGCCGCGACTGGCCGGCGAACGTCGTGATGGTCGGGCCGTGCGCGTGGGACCCGCCCGCCGAGGAACCGCCGTGGCTGGCAGAGATCGCCCAGCCGATCGTGCTCGTCGGCACCTCCACCGAATACCAGAACGACACGCGTCTCGTGCGTACCGCCCTGCAGGCGCTCGCCGATGCGCCCTACACGGTCGTCGCGACGCTCCCCACCGGCGACCCCTCGGGGCTGAATGCGCCCCCCAACGCGCGCATCGCGCGCTTCCTCCCCCATACACCCCTGCTGCGGCAGGCCGTCTGTTTCGTGACACACGGCGGCATGGGCTCCACCCAGAAGGCGCTCGCGCACGGCGTGCCCGTCTGCGCGGTCCCCTTCGGACGCGACCAGCACGAGGTCGCCCGGCGGGTCGTGGTGGCCGGCGCCGGTACCCGCCTGCCCGCCCGGCGCCTGCGCGCCGATCGCCTCCTTGTGCAAGTCGAGCAGGCGATTGGCTGCGCGCAGGGCGCGCAGCGGATGGCGGGCGCATTCCGCGACGCCGGCGGGGCCGGTGCGGCGGCCGACGCGTTTACGGGACGGCTGCTGGGCACCACCGTGGGCAAATAGGCTTCGCTTGTGGGCGGGCTGCGGGGGTTGCGCGCTCGCCGCGGCCGTCAGCCGGGCTCGCGGGCACCCGCGCCGGTCATCGTCACCTGTTCTGCGCGTCGCCCTCGGCGCCACCGGGACGAGTCGCGGCGTCTCGTGCGGCCTGGCGGGAGCGGTGCTGGCGCTCTTTCCACTCGTCCCGGTCCAGGTTGCCCGAGCCGGCGGTGTAGCCGGTTTGGTCCCCGCCGCGCCCGCGCAGCACGAAGGCGCAGCCGACCGCGATCAGCGCGCCCGCGAGCGGGCCTGCGACATACACCCAGTAGCTCGAGAAGTCGCCGCTGACGAGCGCCGGGCCGAACGAACGCGCCGGGTTCATCGAGGTGCCGCTGACAGGCGCCGCCCACAGCCCGGCGAGCGCGATGTACCCGCCGACGCCCAGCGCGGCGATCGCGCCGACGTTCTGCGCCGAGGAGGCCGTCCCCAGGATCACGCTGACGAGCGTCGCCGTCAGCGCGATCTCCATCAGCAGCGCCTGCCAGTTCGCGTACCCCGGCCCCGGCAGCGTCGCGCCAAGATGCTCGATGTTGCCGAACACCGCCAGCAGGAACAGGCAGGCGAGCGTCGCGCCGATCAGCTGGACGATGACGTACCCGGGCAGACGCTTCCACGGGAAGTCCCCGCGCAACGCGAACGCGAGCGACACAGCGGGGTTCAGGTGCGCGCCGGAGACCGCGCCCATGAACAGGATGATCGCCATCACCATCAGCCCCGGCGCGACCACCGCCGCCGCCAGGCTGATCTGCCCCTGACCGTGCAAAATCCCGCCGCCGGCAGCGACGAGCACCAGCATGAACGTGCCAAGCAACTCGGAGAACAGCCGCCGCCACTCCTGGCGCGGATCGTCAAAATCCCGGCGGTCGCCGAACTCCAGCTCGAGCAGGTGCCGGCTGCGCGGACTGAGCAGCCCCAGCCCGGGAGCCTCTACTCGCTGCGCCACATGCTCATCGGGCACGACCACAACCTCCCAGCCACTGGGCAAACGCTGGGGTGGGCCGGGTCGCTCAACTGCCCTCGGGTGCCACACCCAAACGCCACAGCCCACCATTATAAGTGTCCATCTGTGCTGACGCCGGGCGGGTCTCTCGACTACCAAGCATCTACAAACCGGCGGGGCGCGGTGGTGGGGGTTTGGGGGTCCCTGAACAGCAGCGCGATCCAGCGGCGCGAGTCGGCGGGGTCGATCACGTCGTCGATCTCGCCGTAGGCGGCCATGTTCAGCGCCTCGCCGTGCTCGTATGCTGCTTTCACCGTCGCGTCGAACACCCGCGCGCGCTCGGTCGGGTCGGCGATCGCCTCCAGCTCGCGACGCATCCCCAGGCGCACGGCCCCCTCCAGGCCCATGCCGCCAAACTCGCCCGTCGGCCAGCTCACAGTGAACAGCGGCTCGGCGAACCCGCCGCCCGCCATCGCCTGCGCGCCCAGACCGTAACCCTTGCGCAGCACGATCGTGCCGGTCGGCACGCTCACATTGGCGCCGGCCAGAAACATCCGCGCGCAGTGGCGCACCGTCGCGGTCTGCTCGGCGTCGGGGCCGACCATGAAACCGGGGGTGTCGCACAGGCACAGCAACGGGATGCCGAACGTGTCACACAGCGTGGTGAACCTGGCGGCCTTGTCCGCGCCCTGCGCGTCGATCGCCCCGCCGAGATGGCGCGAGTCGTTGGCGAGCACGCCGAGCGGATTGCCGTTCACTCTGGCGAGCGCCGTCACCATCCCCGGCGCGAAACCGCCGCGCAGCTCCAGCACCGTGCCCTCGTCGCACAGCGTGTGGATAATCCTGTGCACGTCATACGCGCGCTTGCGCGCCTCGGGCACCAGCGTGCGCAGCAGCGTTTGGTCGGGCAGGCGCACGGGTTCACCCGGCCGGCTCCCGCCAAAGTAAGACAAATAGCGCCGGGTCGCCGCGACCGCCTGCGCGTCGTCCTGCACCCGTATGTCAACGACACCATTGCCATATTGCATCTCGATCGGCCCGACCTCCCCCGGCGCGAACACGCCGAGCCCGCCACCCTCGATCATCGCCGGCCCGCCCATGCCGATGCTGGCGTCCTCGCTGGCGATCACCACATCGCAGCACCCCAGCAGCGCGGCGTTGCCGGCGAAACAGTAACCGGAGGCGATCCCCACCAGCGGCACCAGCCCGCTCAATTTGGCAAACAACGCAAACGCTTTGCAGTCGAGCCCCGCGACCATCGGCCAGTCCACGTCGCCCGGCCGCCCGCCGCCGCCCTCCGCGAACAGCACCACCGGCAGTCGCTCTTTTTCGGCCACCGCGAACAGGCGGTCCTTCTTGCGGTGGTTGCGCATCCCCTGCGTGCCCGCCAGCACCGTGTAGTCGTATGAAAGCGCCACACAGCGGCGCCCCTCGATTTCACCGACCCCCGCGACCAGCCCGTCCGCGGGCGTGCGCCGCTGCAACTCCTCCCGCGGCCGGCGCCGCTCCTGCGCGGCAAACAGCAGCGGCCCGTACTCGACCCACGTGCCCGCGTCGATCAGCCCCGCCAAATTCTCCCTGGCCGTACGCCTGCCCTTTTCATGCCGCCGCGCCACCGCCTCCGGGCGCGCCGCGTCGAGGCCCTGCGCGTGGCGCGCGAGCGCCTGCTGCAAATCCGCGCGGGGGGGCTTTGGATCCGCGCGGGGGGACCCAGCCGCCAAATCGGCGCTGGGGGGCTCCGCCGGCCCACCTTCGCTTGGCCTGCCTGCTGTCTGGCCATCCGCTGGCGTGGCTGTTTTGGGGGGCTCCGCCGGCCCACCCTCGCGCTGCCTGCCGGCTGCCTCGCCATCCTCCGCCGTGGCTGTTTTGTGAGGATTGGCCGCGCGCGGGGCGCGCGGCTGGGTGGGGTTCGCGCCGCCCGCCTCAGCGCCCGGCCGCTGCTGCGGTGCGTTCGTCGCGTCGCGGGCTGGCGGGCCTTCCTCGGCGGTCGCGGCCGGCAACGGCGCGAGCAGCATCAGCACGTCGCCCGTTTGCACGCTGTCGCCAACCGACACCGCGACCTCGCGCACGCTGCCCGCGGCCGGCGTCAGCACCTCGTGCTCCATCTTCATCGCCTCCAACAGCACCACCACCGCGTCCTTGGGCAGGCTCGCCTCCGAGGCCGCGACCACCGACACCACCGTGCCCGCGAACGGGGCGAGGATCGCGATGTCGGGTGGGTCCGGCACGGGGCGGATCATTGCGCATGGGGCGCAGCTGGACAGACCGGCCGAGGGCTCGGGAGCCATTGACGGCTGGTGCATCCGCGAGCTCAGGCGGCTCGCAGGAAGCGTCGCAGCGCCTCGCGGATGACCTCGGAGGTCGTCGTGGCGTCGGCTCGCGCGCGGTCGATCAACTCGCGTCGCAGCTCCGGGTCGAGCCGCACGGACTCGACGCTCGCCGGCGAGGAGCCCAGCGTGGGACGACCTCGCTTCGGACGCCGCGCGATCAGCTCATCGACGTCGTAGCCCGCCTCGGCCTCGGCGGCAAGCGCCTCGACGTCGGTGTCGGTGATCGGCCGGCCGGCTCGCGTGTGGCCGTAGACGCGCGGCTCGCTCACGGTTCGAGCAGCCTCCGGAACCTGGCGCGCATGGGCATGGCGTGAATCGCGAGCTGGTTGCCCTCGACAGTCGTCATGACGACCACCTCAAGGAAGTTGCCCGCACGGTCGGGCCCGATGACGAGCCAACGATCGGGATCTTCGCCGGCATCTTCGATGACCAGAGCATGATTGACTGCGTGAAGGACATCCTCGTCGGCGACGCCGTGCTTGCGCGCCGAGTCGTGGACCTCCACGCGACTTAGTGTACTACGAAAAGAGTCGCAGGCCGCCGGCGCAGATCGAACCGGCGCTGCTCGCCGCCTGAATGTCCGAGGGCCGGTGGCCGAGGGTTTCGCCGGACGCCGGCCGCGGGGGAGTCCGCGGGTTGCCGGCGGGGGAGTCCGCGGGTTGCCGGCGGGGGAGTCCGCGGGTTGCCGGCGGGGAATCCCGCCGGGCCCTCGCCGATTACCATCCCGCCCCAGTGTCTGCCGAGCCCAGCGAGCCGACAGCCGAGCAGCGCCGCGAGGCGCTGAAGGCGGTCTTCGAACGCGCCCAGGTGTGTACGCGCTGCACCGAACTGGCGCGCACCCGCAAAACGGTCGTGTTCGGCGCCGGCAACGCCGACGCCGACCTGATGTTCGTCGGCGAGGCCCCCGGCGCGAGCGAGGACGAGCAGGGCCTGCCGTTCGTCGGGCAGGCGGGCAAGCTGCTCAACAAGCTGCTCGAAGAGATCGGGCTCGAACGCAGCGACACCTTCGTGGCGAACGTGCTCAAGTGTGTGCGATATAACGCGCTGGTCCAGCTTGGCGACGGCTCTTGGGAGCGGATCGGTCGGCTCGTACGCGCCCGTTATGCCGGCGAGGTCATGTCGGTTGACCAGAACGGCCAGCTCGTCCCTCGGATGGTCACCGGCTGGCATGCAACGCCGATTGGCGGGCGCCGCGTCTTTCGGCTCAGTTATCGCTCGTGTAAGAACGCGGGTGTCAGCCGCGCAGGGATCCACCTTACGGGCGATCATCCCGCCCTCACCGAACGGGGCTACGTTCCCGTCGAAGAGCTTCAAGCCGATGATCGCATTGCGACCGGCCAAGGCCTGAGTGCACTAGCGCGCGATGTCGTTTACGGGACTGTGCTCGGGGATGGGTGTCTACAAGCCCAGTCTGCTTGCCTGACCTTCTCGCATACTCAGCGTCAGGGCGACTATGCGCGCTTCAAGGCGCAGTTGCTCGCTGAGCTTGTTCCGAGCGTTGACGAGCGCGAGGTCGCCGCTGCGGTCGGCGGAGAGCGGATGTATCCGGTTGTGTTGGTGCGTACGCTCGCCCACCGGGCGTTACGCACCATACGGCAGGACTTCTACGGCTCGCGCAAGATCGTTCCGCAACAGTTGGCTGGCCAGCTCAATCCGCGCATGCTCGCATTCTGGTTCATGGATGACGGCTACACCAGAGTACGTGAGGGTGGCCGCCGGCCACTGGCAGAGATTGCGACAGTCAGCTTCTCCGATGCCGATCTGCAGGTGTTGCTCAAGGGTCTCAACCGGCTGGGGCTACCAGCCAAGGCGGCACGTAAAAGGCTCTACTTCGACGTGCCCACGACCGAGCGCCTGAGCGAGATGATCGCGCCGTACGTGCCTTCCTCCATGCGCTACAAGCTCGTTCCCGAGGTCGAGATGAGAACCCCGTTCGACCCAAAGCGCTTCGAGCGTGGGCCGACGGAGGTCTTGTACGACGAGGTCGAAGTCGAGGACATCACCGATCGCAAGCGAGCGGACGTCACGTTCTTCTGTATTGACGTCGAGGGCACGCACAACTTCGTGACCGCCGGCGGGGTGGTCCACAACTGCCGGCCCCCCGGTAACCGCGACCCCCAGCCGCAGGAGATCGACAACTGCCGCGAATACCTCTACGAGCAGGTCGCCCTCATCCAGCCACGTGTGGTCTGCACGCTCGGCAACTTCTCGACCAAGCTCCTGCGCGAGGACCCCACCGGCATCACCCGTCTGCACGGCCAGCCCGAGGTGTTCACGATCGGCCGCCGCGCCGTGCGCCTGTACCCGATCTTCCACCCCGCCGCTGCCCTCTACACCCCGCGCAT
The DNA here is from genome assembly GCA_963804675.1 of uncultured Solirubrobacterales bacterium. GTDB lineage: Bacteria > Actinomycetota > Thermoleophilia > Solirubrobacterales > Solirubrobacteraceae > Palsa-744. The sequence goes on from CAWDRI010000001.1 coordinate 286,620, forward strand.
GTTGCAAACCCTGCGCGAGGACTTCGGGCGCCTCCCCGAGCTCCTGGCTCAGCCCATCCCCCCGCAGCCGCAGGACCTCGACGACACCCAGGCGCCCAGCGACGAGGAGATCGCGCTGGCGCGCCGCGCCGCCGCGGGCGCGGCCGCGGGCGACGCCGGGGACACGCCTGGGGGCAAGCGGACCGCGAGTGGGGGAGAGCGGGCCGTGAGTGGGGGAGCCCGCGCCGCGCGTGGGGGGCAGGGCCCCGGCAATGGCGCGGCCGCGGGCTCCAGCGAGGCCGAGGCCGCCGCGGAGGCGGACCAGCTCGGGCTGTTCTGAGGTTGTCGCGGAGTTCGCGGGCTGCGCTGGTGCGGCCCCGCCACCGCGGGCCCCGGCGAGGCCGACGCCGCCGCGAGGCCGACCAGCTGGAGTTGTTTTGCGGCCCGGCGACCCGTCGCGCCGCCGGGTCCGGCAAACGCGTGCGGTGTGCGGGCCGCCGGCGGGTTGGATTGTTCTGCGCGGCGCCATTCGCGCCCGCGCGCGCACGCGGCCGCGAATGGCGACCCGAAAACAGCAACAACCCATCAGCCCGCCGACCCCCTCCCGCCGCCGCTCAAGCAGCCCGTGCGACCTGCCGATAGCACCTCTGTCTCCATCCTCCCAGTACCACCGCGGCCGGCCCACGTCTCCCTCTTCTGTGGGCCGGCCGTTTTTTTGCCTGCGGCGCTCGCGCGCGCCGCCCCCGCGCTGGCTCTATCGGGTCGCTCGGACTAATCTCGGTCCGTGCACTTCTCCGCCCAGGCATCTCCCGTTCGACGCTGCTTCGTCCGCCCTGCACCCGCTTCTGCGCAGCCGCGCCTTCGAGACCGCAGCCCACGGCGTGATCGGCGGGCTGTTCGCGCTGCCCGACGCGGTCCTCGCGCGTCTCGGCGGGCCCGTGCCGGAGCAGGCCGCCGGTCTGGAGCCAGACGCGTGGATCGTCGCGCGGCTCTCCGAGCGCACGCGCCTGCCGGCCGGCGAGCTGCCCGTCGCGCAGATGCGTGCCCGCTTCGAGCTGCTGGTGGTGCCCTTCTCGCCGCGGCGCAAGCTGGCGGTCGAGACCAGGGATCTGACGATCGCGGGGCCCGGCGGGCCGTTGCCTGCGCGTCTGTACACGCCTGCGGCCGCCGCCGCGCGCGGCCCGCTGCTCGTCTACTTCCACGGCGGCGGTTGGGTGCAGGGCTCGCTCGCCAGCCACGACCCCTCCTGCCGCCTGCTCGCACAGCTCGCCGGCGTGCGGCTGCTGGCCGTCGAGTACAGGCTGGCGCCCGAGCACCCGTTCCCCGCGGCCACCGAGGACGCGCTCGCCGCCTACGCCCACGTCGCCGCCCACCACGACGAGCTGGGCGCCGACCCGCAGCGGCTGGCGCTCGGCGGCGACAGCGCCGGCGGCAACCTCGCTGCCGTTACCGCCCAGTCGGTCTGCGCCGACTCGGGCCTGCCACGTCCCGCCTTCCAGCTGTTGATCTACCCGGCACTCGACATGTCGCGCCGGCGCGAGTCGCGGCGGCTGTTCGGCGAGCGTTTTCTGCTGACCGAGCCGACGATGGCCTGGTACGAAAACCAGTACGTCCCCAACCCGATCTTGCGCGCCGACCTGCGCGTCTCGCCGCTGCTCGCCGGCGACCTCGCCGGCCTGCCACCCGCACACATCGCGACCTGTCTGGCCGACCCGCTGCGCGACGAGGGCGAGGAGTACGCCCGGCGCCTGCACGAAGCCGGCGTGCCCGTCGCCTTGCAACGTCACCCGTTGGTCCACGGCTTCTTCAACCAGACCGTCACCCGCAGCGCCGACCGCGCGGTGGCAGCGCTCGCCGGCGCGTTGCGACAGGGTCTGGCGTAGCGGGCGCCGGCTGGGGTGCCGAACCACGGAGGGGTGTCGCGTGGCGGGGGTGCCGCCGCGGGCGTCAAGCTCGCGACAGGCCCTGGCGTGGCGGGGGTATCGGCTGGGGGTGCCGAACCACGGAGGGGTGTCGCGTGGCGGGGGTGCCGCCGCGGGCGTCAAGCTCGCGACAGGCCCTGGCGTGGCGGGGGTATCGGCTGGGGGTGCCGAACCACGGAGGGGTGTCGCGTGGCGGGGGTGCCGCCACGGGCGTCAAGCTCGCGACAGGCCCTGGCGTGGCGGGGGTATCGGCTGGGGGTGCCGAACCACGGAGGGGTGTCGCGTGGCGGGGGTGCCGGCCGGGAGCCAAGCTGCGGCGGGGGGTTCTCGTGCAAGCGGCCCGTCGGGGCGATGGCGTCTCTTGGTGGGCTCGTATTCCCCATCAGGGTGTGCTGTCGGGAGGGGTGGTTGTTTGTTTTTTTGCGCCGAAGTAGCTCGAAATATCTTGATATCAAGCCAGATATCTAGATATTTTGCAGTACTTCGTCTCGACCCGCCGGCCGACTCAGCCTTCGAAGTCCACTCCGGCATCCGAGCAGACCTGCCGAATGAGGTCGAGGCCCGGTTCTCGATCCAGGGCCACGGGGTCACCTTCCAACTGCAGCCACCCGGGACGCACCCGCGTTCCTCCCCACAGGATGAGCGCACGAGATGTGTCGTTCTGTCGAGATGTCCAGACCATTCCGTGGGCTCTGCTCCGGTGGCCGTAGAGCGTCTGCGCCCAGGCTGCGGTGTAGTCGTACTCGGACTCTGGGCTATCGATCACGTGCTCTCGCAGGAGATTCAGGCGGGTCAATCCGAGGCCGTGCAGTCGCACGAGCCGCAGCGGCCTAGTCGTACGCAGCCGCGCCATGTCCAAGCCCTCTACCTCCAGGCGGAACAAGCGTCTCCTCGGAGCGCCGCGGTTTAGTGCGGACACACCGCGAAGGACTGCCTCTGCGATAGCGGTCTCCTGGTCGAGAGCGCCGTAGGCAGTTGGGACGACCTCGCCCGACGTATTTCTGATCGGCCGGAACCGGGCCACCGCGTCCCCTCCATTGAAATCAAGGGGGCCGAAGCGGCGTTGGTAGATGCGAATAACCGTAGAGCCAGCCTTGAGGCCTTCGATCGCCGGAGAAACGCTCCCCGAGCGCGGAACGGCCGGACGGCTTGTCGTCACAGCCCCCGCGGTGCTCCAAGCCGCGCCGCAGCAGCAGCGACGGCCTCGGGTTCGTCATCGAGGACATCGACAGGGCGTCGTCCTTCGAGCCATCCATTTGCCGCAGTCCACCAGAGGGCGCTCTCCCACTCCGACATGCGATCGCGCGGCAGATGCGCCAGTACATCGCGGATGGACGGCTTGACTGCGCCGCTTACGGCATCGAACTGGAACGCTGGATAGAGCGTCTGTCCTCGATAGGGAACGCCGAAGACGCGGCCCTCCTTACGCCAGCGGGCAGCCAGCGCGTGGTGATTCTGCGCCCGCGAGTGCTCTTCGCCAATCTGGTCGCCCGTGAGTGCTCCAAACTCTTGAAGAAGCTGCGTGCGGGCCTCGGCGTTGCGACGAGCCTGGCGGAGCTTCGGCTCGCTCGGAAGCGAGAGCTCGGGAGTCATCTGCTCAACCAGCCGCTCGAGCTGGCTGCGCCACTCGCCGATGTCCTCATCTCGTGGACCTACCGACGCTATCTGCACAACAACGCGCATGTGATGGGCGAGCGCATTGCGCACGACCTGGAGCAGCTCGACAAGCGCCGGAGATGCAGCAATCGCCGATTCCCCGCCAAGGCTCTCGATCCAGTCGTGGAAACCTGGCAGATCGAAGGTCAGCGTTGATGCCTCGCCAATGCTGTCGCTGACGGGCGTGAGAGAAGGGTCTGTCCGCGTAGCGCTCACAATACTCATGGTAGATCATCGCAGCGACACGCCGACTACGACGCGACATGCCCCTCAACATCGCACCCTCGATTCTTGAGCGCCTGGATCCGGGTGTTCTCGCGATGGCCGTCGGGGACCTTGAGGACACCGAGTTCTCGTGCTCCGGTTGCGGAGGCGATATAGCGGCTGGCGGCACCGAGCACCTTGAGCTGCTTCTCTTCGAGGATCCGGATGGACGTCGTGCGCTCTTGAAGTACGCGCACTCCCGGTGTGCCAAATCAGAGATCCAAGTGCGGCGGTTTCCTCCGCTCCCAGGCCACTTGGATACGGCGTTCACGCCGATGATGCGCGATCACATGCTGGCCTCCACGATCGTTTGGGAGCTTGTCGGTGGTGTTCGTGCTGAGTCGGAGACTGGTTCGGGTTGCTCGGCTCGGCACGGTCCGGCAGGCCCGGCTCAGCCCGGCCTGGTTCGGCACGGTCCGGTCCGGCTCGGCACGGTCCGGCACGGCTTGCAGGTCTCTCTCGGGTGACGAGGGTTGTCGCCGGCCCATAAACCTGATATTCTTGATCTAGTTTATGAGGTATTGCTTTTCGAGGCACCCGCCCAGCCAGCGAAACCCCCTCAACGAAACCCCCTCAACGAAACCCCCTCAACGAAAGCCCCTCAACGAAAGCCCCCACCGCAGCGAAAGGCCCCACGCGAAAGCCCCCACCCCAGGAGAACCGGCACCATGCGGATCGACGTACATCAACACATCTGGACCGAGCCTCTGCTCGACGCGCTCGCCGAGCGGCGCACGCTGCCCTTCGTGCGCCGCTCGCACGGCCTCACCGTGCTGCACTGCGCCGGCGAGCAGCCCTACCTGATCGACCTCGACGCCGAAGCGCAGCAGCGGCGCGCGCGCCTGGTCGGCGAAGACCGCCTCGACCGCGCGCTGATCGCGCTCTCCAGCCCGATCGGGGTCGAGGCGCTGCCACGCGCGCAGGCCTGCGAGCTGATCGACGCCCACCTCGACGGCGCTTTCGCGCTGCCCGCCGGTTTCGAGCTGTGGGGGCCGGTTGCGCTCGATGAGCCCGACCCTGACGACGTCGACCGGCTGCTGCAACGCGGCTGCATCGGCGTGTCGCTGCCTGCCGCGGCACTCGCCGGGCCCGACGCGCTGGCGGCGCTCGCGCCGCTGCTGGAGCGCGTCCAGGCGCGGGACGTGACGCTGTTCGTGCACCCCGGCCCCGCGCCGCAGACGCGCCTCTCAGAACCGCGCCTGAACGAGCCACTGTGGTGGCGGGCGCTCACCGACTACGTCGCCCAGATGCAGGCCGCGTGGCTGACATTCGCCACGTTGGGGCGCCGCGAACTACCCCGCCTGCGGGTGCTCTTCGCGATGCTCGCCGGCGGCGCGCCGCTGCTCGGCGAGCGTCTGGCCGCGCGCGGCGGTCCCGTCGTCAACCTGTGCGACCCGCTCGTCTTCTACGACACCTCGAGCTTCGGCCCGGCCGCCGTGGAGACGCTCGCGCGCCGCGTCGGCCCCGCGCAGCTCGTCTACGGCTCGGACCGCCCGCTGGTAGAGCCCATCCCGACCGGCCGCGACACGCTGCTGGCAGCCGGCGGCGCTGCGGTGCTGCCGGGGGCGTCCGTCGCGAGCGAGCGCCGGCGCGCGACAGTGGTGGGCGAGCGTCCCCGCGCCGCCACCGCTCGCGCGGCCGTCGCCTCCGAGCACGCGCTGGCACTGCTGGAGAGGGTCGCGCTATGAGTCGCTCGCCCTCCGTATCCGCACTGCGCCGGCCGCCGACCGCTGACCTGCGCCGGGTGAGCGCCGAGGACCCGCGCAGGGAGCTGGCCGCGGGCCTGCACAGCGAGCCGGCCGCCGACCTGCGCAGGGAGCTGGCCGCGGGCCTGCACAGCGAGCCGGCCGCCGACCTGCGCAGGGAGCTGGCCGCGGGCCTGCACAGCGAGCCGGCCGCCGACCTGCGCAGGGAGCTGGCCGCGGGCCTGCACAGCGAGCCGGCTGCCGACCTGCGCTGGGCGCTGGCCGCGGGCCTGCACAGCGAGCCGGCTGCCGACCTGCGCTGGGCGCCGGCCGCGGGCCTGCACAGCGAGCCGGCTGCCGACCTGCGCTGGGCGCCGGCCGCGGGCCTGCACAGCGAGCCGGCTGCCGACCTGCGCTGGGCGCCGGCCGCGGGCCTGCACAGCGAGCCGGCTGCCGACCTGCGCTGGGCGCCGGCCGCGGGCCTGCACAGCGAGCCGGCTGCCGACCTGCGCTGGGCGCCGGCCGCGGGCCTGCACAGCGAGCCGGCTGCCGACCTGCGCTGGGCGCCGGCCGCGGGCCTGTCGCCCGACCGGCTGCGCGCCTTCGTGACCACGCTCGCGCGCGAACCGCACCGCTGGCGCCACCTCGTGCGCCACGAGCGCGACACGCGCATCTACGAGCAGCTGTTCTCCGACGCGCGCCTGAACGCGTGGCTGATCTGCTGGAGCACCGGCCAGGACACAGGCTTTCACGACCACGACGAATCGGCCGGTTCGATCGCCGTGATCCGCGGACACGTGCGCGACGAACGGCTCGCGCTCGGCGGCCCGCCGAGCGTGCGCGAGTTCGCGGCCGGCCAGCACTTCGCGATCGCGCCGAACGCGATCCACCGCGTCACGCACGCCGGCGCCGAGCCCGCGGTCACGATCCACGCCTACTCGCCCCCGTTGAGACGCATGGGCGCCTACCGCATTGGTCCTGCCGGCGAGCTGGAGCGCCAGGCGCTCACCTGCGAGCAGGAGCTCTGCGCCGAGCGCGGGCTCGACCTGCTCGCCGGCGCCCGCTCGACGGCCTGAGCGGACGCGGGCCGCCGGCCTGGCGGCGTAGGCTGGAGGCGGGTGTTTTTGTTGATTTTCGATCGCCGTGCGCGCCCGCGTGCTCGCTCGCGTGCGCGCACGCACGCGCGAATGGCGCTGCGCAGAACAACGCTGCCCGCCGCCCTCACGACACTCGCGCTCGCCGGCTGCGGCGGCGCGGGCGGGCCGGCGGGTGGCACGAGCAGCACGAGCGCCGACGACGGGTCCACCCGGCCGGCCTATGTGGCGGCGCCCTTCACCCACCAGCAGCGGCTGGTCGAACAGGGCGCCCGCCTGTTCGTCAGCGACGGCTGCTCGGCCTGCCACGCGGTCGACGCCCGCCACCCGCGCAGCGGTCCGAGCTTCGCGGTGCTCGCCGGCAACACCGTCACGCTGCGCGACGGGCGCCACACGCTGGTTGACGAAGCGTTCCTGCACGCCGCCCTCACGCAGCCCGCCCGCGCCGAGGTGCGCGACTACTCGCCCGCGCCGATGCTCGCCGCGGTGCGGCGCCTGGGACTCGAACACGACCCCCGTGCAGTCGCCGCCCTCGCGGCGTTCATCGAGCAGATCGGGCCGGAAACACCGGACGGGTGAGGGGTCGGGACCGTATCCGGGGCGCGGCACACATGCCGCGTTCCGTCAAGGAAGAGAAACCGTCAAGGAATCGACAAGCGCGGCGGCGTGACTGGGCGCGGGAGGCGTGGCGGTGTGACTGGGGGCCGGTGTGACCGGGGGCGGAAAGCGCGGCGGCGTGACTGGGCGCGGGAAACGCGGAGGTGTGACTGGGGGTGGCGCTGGCCTGCCGCCCTATATCCACTCCAACTGTGCCGCCAGCTCGTCGGGGCCGAGGTCGATCAGCGCGCTGCGCTGCAGCTCGCGATATTCGCCGTCGGCCAGGCCGAGCCAGTGCACCGAGCGCTTGGCGGGGTTGACGATCAGCACCTCCTCGACACCGTGCGCCGCGTAGAACGGCAGCTTCTTCCAGCTCTCGTCGCCGGGCGAGACGATCTCGTAGACGAGCGCGGCGGTCGAGAACCACGTGGCGCGCGGGATCTCGCGGTGCAGGCCGCCGTCCGGCACACGGAAGTCCTCGACCCCCTCGCCGAGGTTGAACCCGCCCACCACCGGCACCAGGCCGCGCGCGCGTGCACGACTGCCCAGCAGTTCGGCGATCTGCTGTCCGAGATACGCGTGCCCGCCGTCAGCTGCCGGCAGCATATGCAACACACCTTCCCAAACCTCGTCCCGCTCGTCGAGACCAGCTCGCCTGCGGCTCTCCATCAGAGCCTCGATCTGCGGCGGCTGCGGGTCCAGAACCAGCGTCGGCATAGCCCAATCGTAGCTCTTGCGCCGGGCGGGCGGGGGCCCATTACAGTTGCCAACATGCGTGTCCTTGAAACCTCGGCCCCCGCTGAGACCGAGGCGCTGGGCGCCGAGCTGGCGTGCGACCTGCGACCCGGGGACGTCGTGCTCGTCGAAGGCGACCTCGGCGCGGGCAAGACCACCCTCGTGCGCGGCGCCGCGCGTGCGCTGGGGGTCAGCGATCCTGTGACCAGCCCCACATTTACGATCGGCAACCGCTACCGCGGCACAGGCGTGACGGTGGCGCACATCGACCTCTACCGCCTGCCCGGCCTTGCACGCGAGGACCCCGCGTTGCTCGACGACTACCTCGGGCCAGGGCGCATCGCGTTTGTCGAGTGGCCGGCCGCCGGCGGCGCGGCGCTCGCGGAGGCGCGGGTGTGCGTGCGGTTGGAGCACGCCGGCGGCGACCGGCGGCGGATCGCGGTGCGGGACGGCAAGGACGATGAGTCGGCCGGGCGATCGGACGGGCCTGCGCGGGGGGACGGGCCTGCGCGGGGGGGCGGGCCCGCACAGACAGACGTACCTGCGCGGACGAGTGAGCAGACGCAGCCTGGCGAGCAGACCGCGGCTGCGGCGGATGACGGCGCCGGCATCGGCCAGGCGCGATGATCGTGCTCGGCTTCGACACCGCCACGCCCGCGACCGCCGTCGCGCTGCGGCTCGCCGACGGCAGCACGCTGCGCGCCGACGAGGACCCCGACGCGCAGGGGCATCCGGGGCACACGACGCGCCTGCTGACGCTCGCGCGCGACCTGCTCGCGCAGGCCGGCGCCGGCTGGGGCGAGGTGGGGCTGATCGGCGTCGGCGTCGGCCCCGGCACGTTCACCGGCCTGCGCATCGGCGTCGCCACCGCGCGCGGACTCGCGCAGTCGCTCGGCATCGACGTCGTCGGGGTGGGCACGCTGCGCGTGCTCGCGAGCGCCGCGCTCACGGCGCCGGGCGCCGCGGGAGGCGAAACCCACGCCGGGTGCGGGTCGGGTGACGGTTTTGCCGGCGGCGCGAACCGCGGGGCGCTCGCTGTGCTCGACGCGCGCCGCGGCCAGGCGTTCGTCGCGGCGTATGCCGCGCAGGAGGAGGAGGCGGCGCAGGAGGAGGCGGCGGCGGAAGAGGCGGAGGCGGAGGCGGCGGCGGACGAGCATGCGGTCGCGGGCGATACCGACGTGGAGGCGCCGCGCACTGCGCGCACTGACCGCAGTCCCGCCGCGGTCTGTGTGCGCGAGCTGCTCGCGCCCCGCGCGCTTGACCCCGACGCGCTCGCCGAGGTGTCCGCGGCCGCCGGCGGCGAGCGTGAGTGGCTGGCGATCGGCGACGGGGCGGTACGCTTTGCCGACCACCTGCGGGCGGCCGGGATCGCAGTTGCGGCGCACGACTCGCCGCTGCACCGGGTCGATGCCGGGGTGCTGTGCGAGCTGGCGCTCGCCACCCCGCACGGCGTGCCCGAGAGGGTGCTGCCCGACTACCGCCGGCGGCCCGACGCGGAGATCGCGCTGGAGAGCGCGCTGGAGGGCGCTCGGCCATGAGAGGGTCCTCACACGAATCGCAATTGACCCTCCGCGGCCGGCCCGACGCGGAGATCGCCTTGGAGGGCGCGCTGGAAGGAGCGCGGTCGTGAGCGCCCAGTTTGCCGCCGAGGTCGCCGCCGCGGAGAACCCGCCGCTGCGGGTGCGGCGCCTGACCTACCCCGACCTGCCGCAGGTGATCGCGATCGAGCGCCGCGCGTTCCCGACGCCGTGGTCGCTGGCGATGTTCGTGCTCGAGCTCTCCAAGGCGACCGGCACCTGCCTGGCGGCGGTCAGCGGTGGGCGGCTCGTGGGTTACCTGATCTGCTCGCGCTACGAGACCGTGTGGCACATCATGAACATCGCCGTCGCCCCCGAGCGCCGCCGCACGGGGGTCGCCTCGGCGCTGCTGGCCGCGCTGTACGCGCGCATCGACGACCCAACTGCGCGCTACACATTGGAGGTGCGCCGCTCAAACCACGGCGCGATCCACCTCTACGAACGCGAGGGCTTCCGCGCAGCCGGCCTGCGGCGGCGCTACTACCAGGACAACGGCGAGGACGCGCTCGTCATGTGGCGCACCCCCGCGACGCTCGCCGGCTCGCTCGACGACGTGCCCAACCCGGGGTTCGTGTGAGCGCGCTGGACACGGCCACGCCGGCGCGGCCAGCGGGCAACGGGCAGCTGATTCTCGCGCTCGAGACCAGCTGCGACGACACCTGCGCCGCGGTGCTCGACACGCGCTCCAGCGGCTGCGGCGTGCGCTCCAACGTGATCTCCTCGCAGGGCGTGCACGACCGCTTCGGCGGCGTCGTGCCGGAGATCGCCTCGCGCCAGCACCTCGAACTCGTGAACCTCGTCGTCGAGCAGGCCCTCGCGCAGGCGGAGGTGACCCTCGACCAGATCGAGCTGGTCGCGGCCACGCGCGGGCCCGGTCTCGTGGGGGCACTGCTTGTGGGGTTTGCGAGCGCCAAGGCGCTCGCGGGGGGGCGTTCGTTGCCGTTCGCGGCGGTCGACCACCTGCAGGGGCACGTCGCCGCCAACTACATCGGCGCGTTCGAGCCACCGTTCGTCTGCCTGATCGCCAGCGGCGGGCACACGCTGCTCGCCCACGTACGCGAGCACCACGGCTACGAGGTCCTCGGGCGCACGCTCGACGACGCCGCCGGCGAGGCGTTCGACAAGGGCGCGCGGATGCTCGGGCTCGGCTACCCCGGGGGCGCCGCCCTGGAAGTCCTCGCCGCCGGCGGGGACCCCGGCGCGCATCCCTTCCCGCAGGGCGGCCCGCGGCCGGGGCTCGGGGCCGGCGCGCAGGCGTTCGCGCACAGCCTCGACTTCTCCTTCGCCGGCCTGAAGACCGCACTGCTCTACCGGCTGCGCGAGCTGCCCGAGGACGAGCACGCGGCGCACGCAGCGGACCTCGCCGCCTCCTACCAGGCGGCAATCGTGCAGCGGCTTTTGGAGCGCGCGCAGCGCGCCCTGGAACAGACCGGCCTTGACCGTCTCGCGGTCGGGGGCGGCGTGGCGGCCAACGGCGAGCTGCGCCGGCGCCTGGCGACCCTCGGCGCGACCGTGCACGTGCCCCCGCGGGTGCTGTGCACCGACAACGCCGCGATGATCGCCAGCGCCGCGCGCCACGCGCCGCAGCTGGCCTACCCCGACTACCTTGCGCTCGACGTGTACGCCAGCGGGGAAACGCCGGCTTGACGCCTGACGCTGAGACGCCGGCGCGACGCTCGACCGTGAGACGCCTGCATAGCGCGACACGAACGTGGCCCTCGTAACGCTCTACACCAAGCCCGACTGCCACCTCTGCGAGCAGGCGCGCGCGGTACTAGAGGAGGTCCGCGCGCAAATCCCCTTCGAGCTGGCCCTGCGCGACATCACGCTCGACGAGGACCTGCACCGCGCCTACTTCGAGCGGATCCCCGTCGTCAGCGTCAACGGCGAGCAGCTGTTCGAGTACTTCGTGGATGCGCAGCAGCTGCGCGAGCGGCTCGAGTCCTCCGGACAGCGCTGAGCCACGCGCCCGGTAACGCGCCGCATAGCCCCACCGTGCGCTACGGGCCCCGAAACCCCTCCCCGGGCCGCCGGTAGGCGGCCCCACTCCTCCTCCGCAACACCTGCGCGCGCGACCCGCGCCGCCTCGCGGCCGGCTAGAGTCAGGGGTCATGGCCTACAAGGAGCTGGTCGAGCAGGCACCCGCGGACCACGACGGCGAGAACCCCTTCGGCGAGCGTCTGTCGCTCGGCGTTGCCGCGCGCCTGTCGCGCTACCTGCAGGTGCTCACGCAGGCCAAGAAGATGGGCAAGGAGACGATCTCCTCCCAGGAACTCTCCGACTACACACACGTCAACTCGACCCAGATCCGCCGCGACCTCTCCGGTTTCGGCAAGTTCGGTAAGCGCGGCGTCGGCTACAACGTCGAGTCGCTCGTCTCGCAGATCCGCAAGATCCTGCGCACCGCCGGCCAGCACAACATCGCGCTGTTCGGCGCCGGGCACCTCGGCAAGGCGATCGCCTCCTCGGACATCTTCGCCGACCATGGCTTTCGCGTCGTGGCGATCTTCGACGTCGACCCCGCCAAGGTCGGCACGAGCGTCGGCGCGCAGACGGTGCGCGACGCGCAGGAGCTCCACCAGGTAATCGAAGACGAGGACATCGTGGTCGGGGTGCTCGCCGTACCCGGCGCCGCCGCCCAGCAGCTCGCCGACGAGCTCGTGCAGGCCGGCGTGAAGATCATCTTCAACTACTCCGAGTCCCTGCTCGCCGTCCCGCCCGAGGTGACCGTCCACACCTCAAGCCCCGCGGTCAACCTGCTGTACGCGCTGTACTTCTATCTAACCTAAGAGCACCTGTCGAAATGAGTGCACGTCTGGATGCGTCCGATTGTCTTCGCGGAGCATTGTCCTCGGGGCTCGACTTGGCCCACCAAGCCTTCGCCCCTGCGTCCTCGCTCCGCTCGACCCTCGACCACCCCAGCCGCACCCTCATTCCGACAGGCACCCTGAGCCCATGAGCGGCATCGACCTCGCTCGCGCCGAGCAGACCTTCGCGCAGGCAACCGACGGCACCGTCGGCCTGGAGGAGGAGTTCTCGCTGCTCGACCCCACCACGCTCGACCTCACACCGCGCTTCGAGCAGCTGCGCGAGGCCGCGCGGAGCGAGGACCCCTCGCTGCACGACGGCATCACCGGCGAGCTGATCTCCTCGGAGATCGAGATCGTCTCCGGCGCCGGCCGCGACCTGCACGACGCGCTCGCCCGCCAACGCGAACGCCGCCGCGCGCTGTTCGCGCTCGCCGAGCGCCACAGCGTCGCGCTGGCCGCGACCGGCACGCACCCCTGGGCGGACTACCGCCAGCAGCAAATCATCGACACCGAGCACTACCGCCGCGTCGCCGCCGGCCTCCAATACGTCGCCCGGCGCAACAACACCTTCAGTCTGCACGCCCACGTCGGCATTCGCGACCTCGACCGGGCGGTGCGCGTCTGCGACCGCCTGCGCCCCGTGCTGCCGCTGCTCCTAGCGATCTCCGCCAACTCGCCATACCTCGACGGCTGCGACTCCGGCCTGCACTCCGCCCGCACCCAAAGCTTCACGCGCAACTTCCCGCGCTGCGGCGTGCCCGACGCGTTCGGCGGCTGGGCGGCCTACCGCCAGTACATCGACCTGCTCATCCGCACCCGCTCGATCGTCGAATTCACGCAGGTCTGGTGGTCGGTGCGCCCCCACTTCGCCTTCGGCACCGTCGAGGTCCGCATCTGCGACGCGCAGAGCACCGCCACCGAGTCCGAGGCCCTAGCTGCTTTGATCGTCGCCTGCGTCGCCCAGGCCGCGCGCGACGTCGACGAGGGCGTCCCCTTCGCCGACCCCGCGCCGCGCCTGGTCGAGGAGAACTTTTGGCGCGCGATCCGCTTTGGGCTCGACGGCCACCTGATCGACTTCGGCCGGGGCGCCGGCGGCGGCGCCGTCGAGTACCCGGCGCGCGCCGCGATCGAGCGGCTGCTCGCCTGGAGCGCCCCCGTGCGGGCCGAGTTGGGCATCGAACCGTCGTTCCCCGAGCGCAACGGCGCCCAACGCCAGCGCGCCCTAATCGAGGCCGGCGTCGAGCGCCACGAGGTGTTCGCCGCGGCCGTGCGCGAGACCCGGCAAACTTATGCCGAGGAGGTGACCGTGTGAGTACGCAAACAGACCCAACCGGCGACCCGTCCGGTGCAGCGGGTGGGCAACCCAGCGAAGCGGAGCTGCGCGCCGCCTACGAAGCCGAACTGAGCCGCGTCACAAGCGCCGACATGGTGCTGCAGGCGGCCGCCTCGCTGCTGAACATCGGCGCCTTCCGCCTCGGCCTGACCGGCGGCGGCGCGGGTGCGCCCGGCGCGGATGCGCCAGGCCAGCAGGACCTCGAGCAGGTACGCGACGCGATCGACGCCGTGCGCGGTCTCTTGCCCGTGATCGAACGCCGCGCGCCCGCCGACCTGCGCCCTTTGCGCGACGCGCTCTCCCAGCTGCAGATGGCCTACACGCACGCGGTCTCCGCGGCGGGCTCCGCGGCCGGCGCGGGCGCGTCGGGCGAGCAGGCCGCCCCCGCCGCCCCCGCCGCCACGCAGGCGCCACCGGGCGCAGCGCCGCCAGCCGGCACGCAGCCCGCAGCTCCCGGCCCCGCCGAGCCCCAGCAGCAGCCCGACCCGGACGGGCCTGGCCCGGCGGTGGCGAGCGGACGGCTGTGGGTGCCCGGGCGCTGAGCTGAGGCGGCGGGGCTCCCGAGCCGCGAGCCGCCGGGTGGTGGCGGCGCTCGTGGTCTGGGGGAGCCGCGGGCTGGGCCGTGAGGCGCCGTTTGGTGTGGTGCCGGGGATGTGGGGCCGCGGGTTGGCGCGTGGGGCAGAGGTGTGGGGTGCGAGGGGCTGAGGCGGCCGGCTGAGGCGTGTGGCTGAGGCGTGGGTTGGGGCTGGGGTGTGAGGTGTGCGGGGTGCTGTGTGGGGCGCGCTCGGGGTGGGCCGCGGTGCGGGTGTCGGGTCGGGGTGCGGGTGTGTGAGGTGCGGGGTGGGGTGGGGTGGGGTGTGGGGTGCGGTCGGCGTGGGTCGGGGTGCGGGTGTGGGTCGGGATGCAGGTGTGTGTTTCAGCGAGCCATTCGCGGCTGCGCGCGCGTGCGCGCGCGGATGGCAGCGCTTTGCGAGCGTTATGCCAGGTCGGGCCGCCCGCTCTCTGTCGGCGTTTGTGCGTGGGGCCAAACCTGCCCCGAAACGCCTCCCGCCGGTCGGCACGATAGACTGCCCCCGCTTTTCCGCCCGGGTGGGCGCTCGACCGAGCACGCCCGGCCAGAAAAGTGGTGCGCGCGAACTCCTCGCGCGGCACGTCAACCGACCGCGGAGGATTTCTGTTGAGCAGCTTCTTGACGAACCATGGGGTCGTCGTCGCCCTTGTATGCGCCGCCTGCGCCGTTGCGTACGGCCTCCTGACGACGCGCGCTCTGCTCGCGCTCTCGCCGGGCAACGAGCGGATGCAGAGCATCTCGCTGGCCGTCCAGCAGGGCGCGCGCGCCTACCTGAACCGCCAGTACGCGACGATCGCCGTCGTCGGCGTCGTGCTGTTCTTCGCCCTGATCTTCATCCAGAACATCGCCGTGGCGTGCGGCTTTGCGATCGGCGGCCTGCTCTCGGGCTCGACCGGCTACATCGGCATGAACGTCTCGGTGCGCTCCAACGCGCGTGTCGCCGAGGCCGCGCGCGGCGGCGTCAAACCGGCACTGCGTGTCGCCTTTCGCGGTGGCGCGATCACGGGCCTGCTCGTCGTCGGACTCGCGCTGATCGGGGTCGCCGGCTACTACGGCGCGCTGACCTCGTTCTTCAACGACAGCCCCAAGACGGCCGTCAACGCGCTGATCGGCCTCGGCTTCGGCGGCTCGCTGATCTCCGTCTTCGCCCGTCTCGGCGGCGGCATCTTCACGAAGGCCGCCGACGTCGGCGCCGATCTCGTCGGCAAGGTCGAGGCCGGCATCCCCGAGGACGACCCGCGCAACCCCGCGACGATCGCCGACAACGTCGGTGACAACGTCGGCGACTGCGCCGGCATGGCAGCCGACCTGTTCGAGACCTATGCGGTCACTGCGGTCGCCGTGATCCTGCTTGGTGTCCTGACCTTCAACCAGGCCACCCAGGTCGCGCTCTATCCGCTGGTGATCGGCGGCGTGGCGATCATCGCCTCGATCATCGGCACGTTTGCGGTACGCACCACCACCGACAATGTCGAGCGCGCGCTGCTGCAGGGCCTGGTCGTCTCGGGCTTGATCGCCGCGGCGGCGTTTGCGCCGATCACCTACTGGCTGATGCGCAACCTCAGCTTCAAGGAATTCTCCGCGAGCGCCAGCGTGCCGAGTTGGAGCCACCTGTACCTGTGCTCGCTGATCGGCATCGCCGTCACCGCGCTACTATTCGGAATAACCGAATACTACACCTCGACGCGCTTCTCGCCGGTGAAGAAGACCGCGAAAGCGTCGATCACGGGCCACGCGACCAACATCATCCAGGGCTTCGGCTCGGGCCTGCAGGCGACGGCGCTGCCGGCGCTGGTGATCGTGCTCGGCATCCTCGGCGCGTGGAGGTTGGCGGGCGGCGGCGTCACCGGCATCTACGGCATCGGCGTGGCTGTGATGGGCCTGCTCTCGCTCACCGGCCTGATCGTCGCGCTCGACGCGTTTGGCCCGATCACCGACAACGCCGGCGGGATCGCCGAGATGGCGGACCTGCCCGAGGAGGTGCGCAAGGTCACCGATCGCCTCGACGCGGTCGGCAACACGACCAAGGCCGTCACCAAGGGTTACGCAATTGGCTCGGCGGTGCTCGCCGCGATCGTGCTGTTCGCGGGCTTCCAGAAAGAACTCGAAGTCAAGCTCGGTGAAGCGGTCCACTTTGGGATCAACGAACCGCCCGTGCTGATCGGCCTGCTGCTCGGCGGCCTGATGGTGTGTCTGTTCGCCTCCCTGTCGATCGAGGCCGTCGGCCGCGCCGGCGGGGCGGTCGTCGAGGAGGTCCGCCGCCAGTTCCGCGAGCACCCCGGGATCATGGAGGGCACCGAACAGCCCGACTACGCGACGTGCGTGGACATCGTCACCAAGACCGCCCAGCGCGAGATGATCCTGCCCTCGCTGCTGCCGATCGGGCTGACGCTGATCGTCGGCCTGATCGACCGGCAGGCGCTCGGCGGCCTGCTGATCGGCGTGATCGTCGTCGGCTTCTTCTTCGCCGTGCTGATGACCGCCGGCGGCGGCGCGTGGGACAACGCCAAGAAGCTGATCGAGGACGGCGCCTTCGGCGGCAAGGGCTCCGAGGCCCACGCCGCCTCGGTCACCGGCGACACCGTCGGCGACCCCTTCAAGGACACCGCCGGCCCTGCGATCAACCCGATGATCAAGGTCGCCAACATCGTCGCGATCCTGATCATCCCGCTGATCACCTGAGCAGGATGCGGGAGGGGAGGGGCCGCGCGTGCGCGCGGCCCCGGTGGGGGGCGGTGGCCCTCCCGACCGTGCGTCCCCCGGTGGCCCTCCCGACCGTGCGTCCCCCGCGGTGACCCTCCGGACTGTGCGTCCCCCGGTGGCCCTGCGGACCGTGCGTACCCCTGGACCGAGCTGTGGTGGTGGCCATAGGATCACACGTCCGGCCGGCCTGTCGGGCGGTGACCGCCGCGAGGTGCGACGTTCGCCTGGTCTCGCGTGGAGCAGCGGCGTGGGGCAGCGGCGGCTCCTCTACCCTCGGCATGAGATGACCCCTCACAACGCGCACCGCTCCGGCGTCCTTTTGCTCTCGGCGCTGATGATCGTGATCGGTGCCGCGCTACTCGTGCAGGCATTCACCGGCGTCGGCTCCGTGCTGTCGGCGCGCACGATCGTCGGGGTGCTGTTTCTCGCCGCCGGTGTTGGACGGATCTATGTCGAGCGGCGGCGCGGGGGGGAGGGGTGAGCGGGCGCGCAGCCGCCGGCCTTCTATGCCCCCTGCGTCTTGGCGCGTGTGAGTAGCAGCGAGAACAGGCGTTCCTCGGTGCTCGCCGGGAACGGCCGGGGCGCGCCAGACGTGAAGAGCGAGACCTCGGCTGGGCCGAATACGAAACCGACAATGTCAAACGAAATGGCAACAGTCGTCTTGTTCAGGGTAAGAGCCGTGGTGATGTGCCACCCGAAGCCCCCCCCGCTGTTCCCGGCGCTGGAGGGATGCGTTGAGAGATCGCGACCGGACTGACCCTCGCGCCGTGGTATTTCTGGCTTTTGAGGAGCAGGTCGAGATAGTGCGAGAGGCACACGGCGGCGCGATCGCTGCGCGCCGCCGCCAGTTCGGTGGCTGCCTGCTGAACGGTTCGCACGACACTGACTTCAGAGTGCACTCCGTCGTCCAGCGCGTTCGTTTCGCGTTCGAAGCTCGGCGAACTCGCTTCGACGACCCCGCGCGAGGATGCCAGAGCCCCAAAGCCCACGCACCGCAGCATCGCGCGTTCGAGCCGCTTTTCCGCCGCCGTGTCGTGTTCGTGTTCCGTGACGATCCTAAACCCGGGAACGTCGGCGAGACGCAGGTTCACGGCATGCGCGAACGCGATCGCCTGCCTCTTGGTGAACGTTCGGTTTGCGCCGGCAAACGTGCCCCCGGATGCGTTGGCCACTGCCACGTTGTCGGCACTCGTCCTAGCCGGAGTCTGCTCGGCCATCGCCGTTGCCGGTGTCTGACCGCCGCCGCCACATGCCGCCAAGAGCCCGGTGGTCCCCAACAGCGCGAGAATGACAAGTGCCCGGCGCATCGCGGCGCATTATGCCAGGGCGCATCAAGCGTCAACCACGGCGACTCCGACCTGCTTCGTGTACTTGCGCAGTCGGCTGTCGAACGTAAGTAGTCATGCCTGCTCGCGCTGCGCTGCGAGCAACACGCAACAATCGGGCAAGCGGAGGTTCGTGCGGGCGCGCAGCGTTGCCAGTGTCTGCGCGGCATCGCTCCGCAGTGCGAGCTCGCGCACTTCCACTTAACAGAAGGTGCGGCACCCCCCGCGCGCTACTCGGAGCCAGTGGCTCTGTCCCCTGGTGTGGATGTCCCCAGTGCTGTCGAGGCATCGTCTGTTGGGGGCTTGAGTTCCTCTGGCGTCACGACGTAGCCGAGATTTCTGGTGGCGCGCCAGAGCGGTCCGTCGAGCGTCACGAGGCGGCAGCCGAGCAAGTGGGCGAGCGCGAGATACTCGGCGTCGTAGGTCTTCGCCCACCCGCGCTCCTTGGTGATGCGCCATGCCTCGGCGATCAGCCCATCGGGATGGTGCGGCTCGACCTTGATCGTCTCAAGGCGTCCGAGTGCAGATTCGCCCAACTCCCGGGATATCTCGGCGCGGAAGACCATCGCGCTGAGCGCCGCCGGAGCCTCGCTCCAAAGCAGCCAGGGCGCGACCAGTTGCTCGTCGCCGAGAGCGTCCAGCGCCTTCGTGCCGAACCGCTCAAGGGTGACCTCGACGACTACGTTCGCGTCAACGACCAGCACGCTCAGTGCTCGTCGCGCACCCGACGCACGGCGGCGACGACGTTCGGCATCGGCTCGCCGGTCAGCGTCTCGCCCCAGCCATCGGGGAGCCCGACCACGTCCGGATCGGGGCGCTTGACGACGATCTGAGCACGCTCGGCGTCTTGCTCGGAAAGCTCCTCAAGCTGCGCTCGTAGCTTTTCCTTTGTCGTCATGTTGCCAGCTTAGCGACCGCCTGCCTTACCTCGGGCGTGCCACCGAAGAGTCCAGATCCCATGTTGTCATGGGCTGCATGGTTGCGCGCTGCGAGCCAGTCGACTTGACCGACCCTTGTGATGCTCGCGCGCGCTCGGATTGCCGCCGCGCGGCTGCTGGTGATCGACGACCTGCTCGAGGGGCTGAGCGCACGCGGTACCCAGGATGCCGGCGATCTGCTGCGCACGCTCGTGCGCGAGCGCGGCTGCGGCGTGCTGATGAGCGCGTCCGACCTCGAGAAGGCGCTCGTTGCCGATCGCGTCTGGCAGTTCGAGGGCGGGCAGCTGCAACTGGTCTCAGACCAACTCGCCGCCACGGACGGCGAGGCCAAGATCATCGACTTTCCCGACGAGGGTCAACGGCGGCATGGCGCACGAGGCGCGGGCGGGTAGTGCTCGAGCTGCGCGATCTGGTCAAGCACTATCGCGTCGGCGACGGCGAGCCGATCCGTGCGGTCGACGGGGTTTCGTTGACGGTTGCCGTGGGCGAACTCGCTGTGATCTACGGGCCGAGCGGTTCGGGCAAGACGACACTGCTTGAGTTGATCGCCGGCTTGCGCCGGCCCGATGACGGGACCGTGCTCGTCGGCGGGCGCGACATCTTTGCGCTGACACGTCGCGAGAGCGACGAGTACCGCCTGCGCCAGCTGGGGATCATCGGCCAACCGCACAACCTGATCCCGGGGGCGCGTGCGATCCAGAACGCCTCGCTGAAGCTGTGGCTCGCCGACAAGCGCGAGGCCAAGCGCAAGATCGAACCACTGCTGACGCAGCTTGGTCTGGACGGGCGTTTTCGCCACCGCACCGAGCAGCTTTCGATGGGCGAGCGTCAGCGCGTGATGATCGCGATGGCGCTTTCGCTCGACCCGCAGCTGGTGCTCGCCGACGAGCCGACCGGCACGCTCGACACGCGCCGCACGCGTGAGGTGCTGGAGCTTTTGCAAAACATCTGCCGCGAGCGCGGCGCGGCCGTCGTGCTCGCCAGCCACGACCCGCAGGCCGCCGCGTTCGCCGACCAGGTGCATGAGCTGCGCGACGGACGGCTGGCTCAATACACGCCGGACGCCGCTGCTATCGCCCTCGATGAGCCGTCGGCGAGTACGTCGTTATGAGCCTGCGCAGCGTGCTGTCGCTCTATCGCGCGCGACTGGAAGCCCGGGCGGTGCTGATACAGGAGGGCTTTGCGGTGCTCGGCATCGCCGTCGGCGTCGCGCTGCTGTTCGCTTCCCAGGTCGCCAGCACCAGCCTGACGCACTCGGTGCAGCAGCTGACCAGGCAGGTCGTCGGCAACACGCAGCTGCAGCTGCAGGCGCGCGGACCCGAAGGCTTCGACGAGCGCGTGCTCGCCGGCGTGCGCCGGCTGCCCGGCGTCCAGGAGGCGCTGCCGGTGCTCGAGCAGCAGGCCGACGTGATCGGCCCGACCGGAGGCCGGCGCTCGGTGGACCTGATTGGTGCCGACCCGCGCTTTGCCCAGTTCGTCGGCCCGCTGCTGCGACGCTTCTCCGCGACGCAGCTCGCTGCACAACGCGCGATTGCGCTGCCGACCCCGATCGCGAACGAAATCGGCGCGCGCTCGCTGGAACCGATCAGGATCCAGATCGGCGCGAACGTCCTGACCACGCTGCTCGGCACCACCCTGGGCGAAGGCGACATCGGTGGCCTCGCGCACTCGCCGATCGCGGTCGCGCCGATCGCCTATGCGCAGCAGCTGGCAGCGATGCCCGGCCGGATCACGCGGATCTTCGTGCGCGCCGCCCCCGGCCGACTCGCTCAGGTGCACTCGGGGCTGGCGCGGGTGGCAGCGACACAGAACTTGAACCTCGAGCCGGCCGATTTCGACGCGACGCTGTTCGCTGTCGCCGCGACCGCCGAGAACCAGGGCGAGACGCTGTTCTCGGCGATCAGCGCGCTGGTCGGGTTCATGTTCGCGCTCTGCGCGATGCTCGTCACTGTCCCTACGCGCCGCAAGCTGGTCGAAGACCTCAGGCCAGCGGGCGCCAGCCGCGCGATGACGATCGAGGTGTTGCTGTTCGACGCCGCCGTGCTCGGCGTGCTTGCCTGCATTCTCGGGCTCGCGCTCGGCGAGTTGCTGTCGATCGCCGCCTTCCGGGCGACGCCCGGCTACCTCTCTTCGGCGTTCCCCGTCGGCAACGATCGGATCGTGACGTGGCAGACCGTCGCGCTCGCGGTCGGGGCGGGGCTGGCGGCGGCGGCCATCGGGGTTCTGTGGCCGCTGCGCGACGTGATCGCGCGGCCGTTGGAGGCTTCCGAGCGGCCACGCGGTGACTCCGATCGCCTCCTGCGCGCACGGCTTGCCGGTGGGCTCACGGGCCTGGCGGCGACGACCGCGATCCTGGCCGCCGCGCCGCAGGCTGCGTTCGTCGGCGTGCTCACCCTGGTGATCGCGCTGGTCTGCCTGCTGCCCGTGCTATTCGATGGGCTCGTCGCCGCCTTTGACCGTGTGCAGGAGCGACTGCTGGACGGTGCGGCCACCGTGCTGGCGGTCACCGAGCTGCAAACGCCGCTGACGCGGGTGCGTTCGCTGGCGATAGCGCTGACCGCGGCGGTGGCCGTGTTTGGGACGGTGGCGGTCGAGGGAGCGCGTGTCAATCTGCAGCACGGCCTGGACGAAGCGGCGCGGCAGAGCGATGCCAGCGCCGCGGTCTGGGCGACGCCACGCGGAGAATCGAGCGTGCTGGCCACGGCGCCATTCGTTGACGTGGACTCCGCCGCGCTCAGACGAGTTCCGGGCGTGCGCTCAGTGGGCCTGTACCGTGGCAGCTTCTTGAATTGGGGCGATCGCCGCCTTTGGGTCAGGGCGCTGCCTGTGAGCGCTGAGGAGCCGATCCCGTCGAGCCAACTCATCTCGGGCGATCTCCGGACCGCTGTCGGCGAGATCCGCGCCGGCGGGTGGGCAGTGCTCTCCCAGGCGCTCGCGAACGAACACGGCCTGCGCGTAGGCCAGAGCTTCATGCTGCCGTCCCCGCGGCCGTTGCGCCTGCGCGTCGCGGCGCTGAGCACAAACCTCGGCTGGCCGCCCGGTGCGATCATTATGAACTCCAACGACTACGCCCGCGCGTGGGCGAGCGGCGATCCAAGCGCTTACGAGATCCAGACGCAGCCGGGAGCTTCGCCGACCGCGGTCCGCCGGCTCGTTCAACATGCCCTTGGACCCAATACCGGCCTGGTTGCCGAAACGATGGCCGAACGCCAGCGGCGCCACTACGTGCTCGCGGCGCAGGGGCTTTCGCGCCTGACGCAGATCCGGCTGCTCGTGCTGCTCGCGGGCGCGCTCGCGGTCGCCGGTGCGCTGGCCGCAATGATCTGGCAGCGCCGCGAACTGATCGCGTTCGTCAAGTGTGTCGGCTACGAACGCGCCGTGCTGTGGCGTTGGCTGGTGTGCGAGTCGGCGGTGCTGCTGGTCGCCGGCTGCTCGATCGGGGCGCTATTCGGCGTTTATGGCCAACTGGTGATCAGCCACGCGCTCGCGAGCGTGACGGGTTTTCCGATCTCGCTCGGTGTCGAAGGAGTTGTGGCGCTTTCAAGCGTCGCGCTCGTCAGTGCG
Source organism: uncultured Solirubrobacterales bacterium (assembly GCA_963804675.1). Taxonomy (GTDB): domain Bacteria; phylum Actinomycetota; class Thermoleophilia; order Solirubrobacterales; family Solirubrobacteraceae; genus Palsa-744. The sequence goes on from CAWDRI010000001.1 coordinate 309,373, forward strand.
ACGGCGGTCGCGATCGTCGCGCTGCCCGGCTATCTCGTTGTGCGTGTCTCGGCCAGCACAATCAGCCCCGCCTACTGACGGGCGCCGGGGAGCCGCGACGTGCGCGCACGAGGACCCGGCGCCGTTGTCGGCTCTACAGCTGTGGACGCTGCTCACCGCCGCCGTACGCGAGCTTCGCTGGGGGCTGCCCGCTGTCGCCTGTGAGCTGCGCGGGTGGCGCCGGCGGGCCTCATCCGTCCCCGATCGCGGCATTCGCACGAGTGCGCTGGGCGCGTTATGCCACAAGCGCGGCAACACCGACGGCGCGGCGCTGTTCTGGACGATCTCGGGCGAGCGCAACATGGGACTGATCTGTCTGCTCGTGGCCTACCAGGCGATGTGGGATTTCCTCGACACCGTCAGCGAGCAGGGCGCGAGCAGCGGCCAGCGCAACGGGCGAGCATTGCATCGCGCGCTGATCGACGCGATCGATCCGCAATCTGTCCCGGCCGACTATTACCGCCACCATTGCGAACGCGACGACGGCGGCTACCTGCACGCGCTGGTCGACGCGTGTCGCGCGCAATGCAGCCGTCTGCCCTCGCACGCACGCGTGTGTGGCCTGCTCGCGCGCGAGGCGCTGCGCGCCAACGTGCAGGCGGTCAACCACGACCGCGACCCCGCGCGTCGTGAGGCGAGCCTGCGCGCCTGGGTTGCGCGCGAGTTCCCTGGCGTGCATGAGCCAGAGTGGTTCGAGCTTTCGGCGGCCGCGGGCGCCGGGCTCTCGATCTATGCGCTGCTCGTCCTGGCGGCCGGGTCCAGCTGCGACGAGGCGGCCATAGCTCACTTTTACCGCGCCTATTTCCCGTGGGCGTCCGCCCTGGCGACGATGCTCGACAGCCACGTCGACCAGCCCGATGACGTCGCGAACGGGGATCACGTCTACGTCACTTACTACGGAGCGCCGGCCGCGGTTCGCGGCGGCATCGAGCGACTGATACGGCGCAGCCTCGCCGAGGCGCGGGCGCTGCCCGACGGCGAGCGGCACGTCCTGGTCGTGGCGGCGATGATCGCGATGTACCTCTCGAAGGACAGCGCGCGCAGAGGCACTGCCAGCGAGACAACGCGCGCGTTGGTGTCGGGCGCCGGCTCGCTCACGCGGCTGCTGCTGCCGGTACTGCGATCGTGGCGAATTCTTTACGGTCAGCGCGCGACGTAGCGGCTCGCGGGCGCATTGTCAAGCAATCCGCTCCTACAGGAACGACATTCGTTCCTATTGGAATGAATTCGCCCATCTGCATTCGTCTTCATGCGAGGATGGCCACCGCGATGAGCGGTCGGCGAAAGCACAGCGGGGGACGCAGGAGCACCTACCAGCCACTTGGCGCCGCTCCGTGGTCGCGCCGAGTACGTGGGGCGCCCGCAACCTGGCGCGGGCGCCCCACGCGGGCGGCGTCAAAGTCACAAGAGGCTAATGGTCCCACTTGACTTAGGGTTCCGTTAGCAGCTATGTTTGTGCATATACGACTACGTCCGCCCAAAAATACCGGGCGGCGAGGAGGGGATCCGTCGATGGCTTCGGTGCGGGTGGGATTGGTCTGTCTGGCTGCCTATCTGGCGGGCTCGGTGCTTGCACCAGTCGGCGCCTTGGGACGAAGCGCGTCTGTTGAGGGCACGGCTCCAACTGAAGGCGCGGCTCCAACCGAAGCTTCCGGGCGTGTCTGCGCTGGAAGATCGATTCGCGTTTCCCCAGATAGCTTTCCTCGAAGCCGAACAGGCGGAAGCAAATAGAAAGGCGAAGTTGGCGTCTCCGGAAGCGGTGGCGGGGCGCGAAGAATCGGAGCTGAAGTACGCGCACCTGCAGAGCGGAGAAGCCGCCAGTGTTGCGAAAGAAGTCTTTCCCAGGTTGGTGGAAGAACCCGCGGGTGGTCCACCCAAGCTGCAGACCGGGGAAAGCATATCTCGTATGCCGGCGATGAACGTGGCCCAAGTCGTTGATAGTTCGGGCAAGCGCAGTGTGGTCGAATCTGTGCAGCCGATGGCGATCCCGACCGAACAGGGGATGACGCCGATCGATCTCGGCTTGACGGCAGCGGGCGACGCCTTCAAGCCGAAGACGCCGCTCGTCGGCGTGCAGATCCCCAAGGAGGCGGGGCAGGGCGTGTCGCTTGCTAATACAGGTGTCTCCGTGACGCCCGTCAATGAACAGGGTTCGCCCGTCGGTGGTGAAGAAGGATCGATCGACGGTGCGCTCGTGATCTACCCGAATACGCAGACAGATGGCGACACGCTGGTGAAGCCGACCACGACAGGCTTTGAGATGGATAGTGTGGTGCGATCGATTCACAGCCCGACGCAGCTCTATTACAAGGTTGGCATGCCCAGCGGCGCGAGCCTCAAAAGTGAAGGGGCCGATCGCTCGATGGTAATCGTTGATGAAGGCGCGATGCTTGCCCGTATATATTTCCCTCTAGCTTATGACGCTGAAGGCACTCCGGTGCCGGTGTCCGTTGAAGTGCTGGCCGGCGGCATCATCAGTGTCGCATTGCCCTCGTTGTCGGGAGGCGCGTACAAGCTGCCGGTCGTAGTAGATCCGACTGCTGAAGACCCCTATTGGTCCAATACTTCCAATAATCTCTTGCCGGAAGAAACTGAAGGCTGGGGCGGGTATGCTTGTGCTCCGGTATTGAGTTGTCCGGAAACAAAAGCCGGCGGCGCGGCTGAAGAAAACGGTAATACGGCCGCCTATCAGTCAGTCGCTTTCGGCAACGGCGAAGGGCATGGTGGGGAAAACATCCTCACAAAAGCGTCTGTGACCATCGAACAAAAAGAAGGACCTGAACTCGAATTCAATAAAGCGAACGAATCTTTCTACAACGAAACTACTCACGAATGGGTGTCCAACGTGCTATACGCCGGGCACGAAAAATGGCTCGGGCCTCACCAGGGGGCGTTTGGAGTACGCGCAAAAGACCCAGGAATTGGTCTGAGTTCTTATAGGGTGCTCACACCGGGTTGGGAGGAATACAAAAATTACTTTGAAAACGACGAATGCTATGGCATTCAGTGCCCGGAATACAATTACCAGAATCCCGAGTACCCCTACAAGGGGTACACCTACAAGACCGGCATGCCCGACGGGGAAGACAGCTTCGAAGCGCTTGCCGAAGACGATGTGGGTCTCTACAAGCAGGTCTATCCACAGAAGATCAAAGTTGACTACACACCACCAGGCAAATTTGAAATCTCGGGCCTGCGGAACGGCAACGAACTGCCGACCGGCGAACCGCAGCTGACGGTTTCGGCGACCGATGGCGAAGGCACAACGCCGAGTTCCGGCGTGAAGTCGCTCAAGATCTCGATGGAAGGGCACGAAATCGTAGGAAGCGAAGCGAAATGCGAAACCGAAAAAGGTCCGTGCACGGCGAGCACCAAATTTACGCTTGCTTCGCGCGACTACACGACGGGGACGCATGCGCTGGTCGCGACTGCGACGGATAATGCTGGGAATGTCGCGCAGGAGGAATTCACGTTCAGGGTTCATGGGGCGAGCCCGGTCGCGGTTGGCCCTGGTTCGGTTGATCCGAGTAGCGGGCAGTTCACGCTTGGTGCGAGCGATGTCTCGTTGGGTGGTGTCGGTGGTGTCTCGCGTACGTATGAATCTCGTGATCTGTCGGCCGGTGCGGGAGGCCCGTTGGGGCCGCAGTGGGCGATGGGTCTTGGTGGTAGCGAGGCGTTGACGGTGTCGCCGACGGGTAATGTTGTGGTCAATGCGGGCGGTGGCCCGGCGACTTTTGTGCTGAACGGTAAAGGGGAATTCGAATCGCCGAAAGGCGACAGCAACCTCAAGCTGGAATACAAGCCCGAAGAACATGGCGAAGAACGCCGGTATGTTTTGAAGGATGCCAACCTTGGTAGTGAAACGGTTTACGAGCAGCCGCTGTCGCTGCAGAGCACAGCGCCGGTGTATGGCAGTTCGTTTGGGTGGGAAGCTGGCGAGTTGCAGCGTCCTGTGAGCGACGCGTTGGACTCGTCTGGCGATTTGTGGGTGAGCGACTGGATGGGCGATCGGATCCTGAAGTTCTCGCCGACGGGGGCGCTGTTGGGCGAGTATGGCTCGGAAGGTTCGGGGTCGGGCCAGTTCTTGCGGCCTTGGGGTATCGCGGTCAACCAGAAAACCGGGAACGTCTACGTCAGCGACTACAGCAACAACAGGATCGAGGAGTTCTCTTCGTCCGGTGCGTTCGTCAAAGCGATGGGCTGGGGCGTGAGTAACGGCAAAGCGGAATACGAGATCTGCACAAAAGAATGTAACGCGGGTCTCGCGGGGTCCGGGGCCGGCGAGCTCAACGCCCTGGAGGGAGTATCGATCGATTCCAGCGGCAATATCTGGGCGGTCAACATGGGCAACGATCGCGTCGAGGAGTTTAACGAAGAAGGGGGCTATCTCCGCCAGTTCGGCAGCGCCGGCACGGGCGCGGGCCAGTTCGGGGAACCGATGGACGTCGCGTTCGCCGGCGGCAACGTCTATGTGACGGACCAGAAAAACGACCGCATCGCGGAGTTCTCAAGCACCGGGACATTCATCGAGGCGTTCGGCTGGGGTGTGGCGAACGGCGAAGAAAAGCTCGAGACGTGCACGAGCAGCTGCAAAGCTGGGATCGCAGGCGCGGGCAACGGCCAGTACGATCTGCCACGCGGCCTAGCCACCGATCCTGCCAGCGGCGACCTCTACGTCACGGAGATCGGCGGGAACAGAGTGCAGGAGGTCACAACCTCCGGCGCGTTCGTGTCGAAGTTCGGCTCGTCGGGGTCGGGTGCGGGGCAGTTCGCACAGCCGATGGGCGTGGTAGTTTCGCCGGCGGGCGCGGTCTATGTGACGGACTTCGAACACGCGCAGGTGCAGGAGTGGTCGCGGCCGGGGTGGTGGCCGGTGAGCGCCAAGGGCGCACTTTCGACCTCGACGTCCTACACCTATGCCTCTGTGGAAGGCAGCACGGGCACGACGTCGATGCAGCCGTCTGAGATCCTGGCGCCCGCGCCGCAAGGTGTCTCGTGTGGGACGAAGGTCGAAGAACTCAAAGACGGTTGCCGTGCGCTGACGTTCAAATATGCGTCGGAAACGACGGCTGGCGGTGAAAACGAGAGCGAATGGGGCGAATACAAGGGGCGTTTGAGCGGGATCGTCTTCCACGGCTATAACCCGGCCAGTAAAGCGATGGAAGAAAAGCCGGTTGCGCAGTACGCCTACGACAAGCAGGGCAAGCTGCGCGCGGAGTGGGATCCGCGCCTTGAACACCCGCTGAAGACGCTCTACGGGTATGACGCCGAAGGGCACGTGACTGCTTTGACGCCGCCTGGACAGGAGAGTTGGGCGTTCGTTTACGGTGCGAGCGCGGGCGACTCCAACATGGGCCGTCTGTTGAAGGTGACGCGTGCGCCGGCGTCAGCGAAACTTTGGGACGGGGAAGCGACGGCAAGCAGCGAAGCACCAAAAATCTCGGGTACGCCTGCCGTTGGCATGAGACTGGGTGTGTCGAACGGCTCGTGGAGCAACGCGCCGGTGGCCTACGGGTACCAGTGGGAGGATTGTAATAGCGAAGGTAAAGCGTGCGCGCCGATCGCGGGTGCTACGAACCAAAACTACACCCCGACGACCGGTGAAATTGAGCGTACGCTGGTCGTCGAGGTCACCGCGACCAATGGTGGCGGGTCGGTAGTCGCTTCGAGTGCGGCGAGCGCTTTGGTTGCTCCCAAGGCCGGCAGTTTGGAGCAGTCCATCGGCGGTAGCCTGACCGCCGTGTCGTGCGTTCCGGGCACGACGGACTGCGTGGCCAGTAACAGCGAAGGCGGCGCGGCCTACGCGACCAACGTCAGTACGAGCACCGCCGCCAAATGGCAAAGTTGGCGGCGCCCGGAAGAAGCGCATCCAAGCGAGGCCGTGGCCTGTCCAGCGACGAGCGTCTGCCTGCTCGCGGACGACGGTTCGATGTACTATGCGACATCGCTCGGGGGGTCCTGGACGAAATCGTTCAAACCGACATTCCCAGTGCAGGCGATCTGGTGCTCGTCGTCGTCCTTCTGTATGGACGGACAAGGCCAAAACGAAGTAGGCGAAAAAAAAGGGTACATCAGCTACTCCACCGAACCGACTTCCGGTGGGTCATGGCTGACAAAGAAAATCGGTGGCTCCACCAACATGGACGGCGTGTTCTGTCTTTCGTCGTCGTTTTGTACCGCGGCTGACAGCACGGGCGAAATCTATGTCGCGACGAGCGAAAAACAGATCGAATCGACGTCCTGGAAAGAGACCGATATCGATGGTGCGAGCAAGCTCAACGGCATCGCCTGCACCTCCACAACGTCGTGCGTGGCGATTGACGGAGCCGGTAATGCTCTACAGCTAACGATCGAAAGCGGCGGCGCGGCGACCGTCACCAAACACGACATCGACGGCTCGACCAACCTTGCCGCCTTGACCTGCACCGGCAGCACTACATGTGTTACGGTCAACAGCGCTGGCAACGTGTTCGTCTCAAAAAACAGCGGCGCGACGTGGACTAAGGAATACACGCTCGGCGATAAACTGACCAGCGTCTCGTGCGCGTCCAGCTCGCTCTGCGCGACGGTCAACACCGCCGGCAACGTGACAGCGTTCAACCCGGCGGGCGAAAAAGGCAGCGAAGGCGAATACCACGCCCCCCAGCCCGGCTCGACGATCGAGTACAACGTGCCGGTATCCGGTGCCGGCGCGCCATATACGCTCAGCAAAGAAGAAGTCGAAAAGTGGGGGCAGAAAGACGACCCGGTCGAAGCGGCGGAGGTCTTCCCGCCCGACGAACCGCAGGGCTGGCCTGCGAGCGGCCACAAGCGCGCGACCGTTCATTACTGGGACATACATGGCCGGACCGTTAACACAGCGATACCCACTGGGGGAATCGCGACCAGCGAATACGACGAAGCCAACGAGACAGTACGCAGCTTGGGCGCGGACAACCGTGCGGCGGCGATGGCCGAAGGGTGTGTCTCGGTCTCCAAAAAAGAATGCAAATCGGCTGAAATGTCGGAAAAACTAGACACCAAAACCGAATATAACTCAGAAGAAGCCGGTATAGCCAAGGAAACCAACATACTCAAGATCACGGGTCCCGAACACAAGGTGAAGTTGCCCGACGGCGAAGAAATAGGGGCTCGTGCCGTCACCCGCGATTACTACAATGAAGGCGCCAAAGAAGCCGAAGAAAAAACGCACGAAGCCTACGATCTGTTGACGAAGACAACCAGCGGCGCGTTGCTTTCAAGCGGCAAAGAAGAAGAAGTACGAACGACGGCTACTTCGTACAGCGGTCAGGAAGATCTTGGTTGGAAGCTGCGCAAACCCACGTCGGTGACTGATGAACCCGGCGGGTTGAATCTGACGGCGACGACGGTTTACAGCGAAACGACCGGGGATGTCGTGGAAACACGCAGCGCGAAGGGCTCGGTCAGCGGGTCGCCGACCCCGCCGGTGTTCGCTGCGGCGTTCGGCTCGGGCGGTGCGAGCGAAGGCCAGTTCAGCGACGGCGGGAGTGTCGCCATCGATCCGCACGGCGCTGTGTGGGTCGTGGACTTCGGTAATAACCGGCTGGAGAAGTTCTCCGCAGAAGGCAGATTCCTGGCGGCGTACGGCTCCAAAGGCAGCGGAGACGGGCAGCTCGACGAACCCTACTCGATCGCGATCAACAGGACCACCGGCGACCTCTACGTCGGCGAAATCGCGAACGAGCGGGTACAGGAGTTCTCCCCGGAAGGAGTGTTCATCCGAGCCTGGGGGTTCGGCGTCAGCGACGGGAAATCGGAATTCGAGGTCTGCACAAGCAGCTGCAAAGCAGGGATCGCGGGCTCGGGCAACGGGCAGTTCGTCGAAGCGTTGAGCCTTGCGATCGACAGCGCTGGCGACGTGTGGGCGGTGGATGCGGGTAACGGCCGCGTCGAGGAGTTCTCAGCCGAAGGCGCTTATATCAAAAAGGTGGGCAGCAAAGGCAGCGGCAAAGGCCAGTTCACGAACCCAACCGCAATCGCATTCTCTGGCGGTAACTTCTACGTCAACGACTGCGGCGATAACCGCGTCGAGGAGTTCTCGGGATCCGGCGCATACATCACGGTGTTCGGCTCCAGGGGCTCCGGTAACGGCCAGTTCAACGGCCCGCAGGGCATCGCGACTGACCCTGTCACCGGCGACCTGTATGTCGCGGACACAGAAAACCACCGGGTGCAAGAGTTCACGGCGACCGGCACCTATATTACGAAGTTCGGCTCGGAAGGATCGGGGAACGGGCAGTTCAAGGAAGCATGGGGCGTGGCGGTCAACACGGAAGGAAACCTGTACGTCGGTGATATCGGCAACGAACGCGTTCAGGAGTGGCAGCCAGTACCGGCGGTACCGGCGTACACGGCGAAGTTCGGCGTCAAAGGAACAGAAAACGGCCAGCTCAAAGAACCAAAGGGAATCGGTATCGCCAAAAACGGTAACCCAATTGTACTCGATACAACTAACAGTCGTCTACAAGAATTTTCACCGACGGGTAAATATGAAGCAAAATTCGGGTCATACGGCCCCGGTAGTGGACAGATGAAAATTCCGTATGGCATGACACTGGACGGGAAAGGCAATGTTTGGGTCGCCGACACCGGTAACGACCGGGTTGACGAGTTCAACGAAAAACACGAATTCGTGCAGGCCTTTGGCTGGGGAGTCAGCAACGGAGAAGCCAAACTCGAGGTCTGCACCAGCAGTTGCCAAGCTGGCATAGCAGGCGCGGGCGCCGGACAGTTCGACGAACCAAAGGGCATCACGGTAACCGCGAGCGGCGATGTATACGTAAGCGACACGCCGAACAATCGCGTTGACGAGTTCGGCGAAAAAGGCGAATTCATCGCTGTCTTCGGATTCGGTGTGAGCAACGAAAAAGACGAATTCGAGGTCTGCGCCAGCAGCTGTAAAGCCGGCATCGCGGGCTCAGGCAACGGACAGTTCAACGGACCGGTCGGCATCGCAGCCGCCCCCGGAGCCATCTGGGTCACGGACCGCTCGAACAACCGCGTTGAGGAGTTCAACGAAAAAGATGAATACGTAGCGAAGTTTGGCTCGGTTGGCAGCGGCAACGGACAACTCAAAGAACCGAGGGGGATCGCGATCAGTGCGGCGGGCGACCTGTGGGTCGCCGACAGCCTGAACAATCGTATCGAGGAGTTCACGCCGTCAGGAACATTCCTCGCTGTGTTCGGCGACAAGGGGATCGGCAACGCACAATTCGAAGAACCCTGGGGCATCGCATTTACCGCGAGCGGCGCCGCGTACGCCGCGGACAGCAAGAACAACCGCATCGACCAGTGGACACCGCCAACACGTCCAGGCAACGAAGCCGCACACGACACAAAGACGATCTACTACACCGCCAAAGAAGAAGCCGAAATCGCCGCCTGCCGCAACCACCCAGAATGGGCAGACATGCCCTGCCAGACCGAATCGGCGGCACAGCCCGGGATCGCCGCCTCGCCACCACTGCCGGTCACGAGCTTTACCTACAACATGTGGGACAACGTGGAAGAGACCAGCGAAAAGTTCACTCGGTTCAATAGTGAAGGCAAAGAAGAAACGGTCACCCGCACCAAGGCACAGACCTACGATCCGGCCGGCCGCGCGCTGACCAGCGAAGAGACCGCCTCGCCGGCGACCGACACTGCTCTGCCGAAGGTGACCAACGAATACAACGCCGAAACCGGGGCGCTTGAAAAGCAGAGCGCGACAATCGGTGGCGCGACGAAGACGATCACGAGCAAGGACAACACGCTGGGCCAGCTCGTCGAATATACCGATGCCGAAGGCAACGTCGCCCGCTATGGCTACGAAGAAGGTGGTGACGGGCGCTTGGAGGAAGTCAGCGAAGGCAAGGGCGAAGAAGCCCGCAGCGACCAGACCTACTCGTACAACTCGACGACCGGCTTCATGGAAAAGCTCGTCGACTCGGCTGCGGGCGCGTTCACGGCGAGCTATGATCTCGAAGGCAAGATGGTCAGCGAGGTCTACCCCAACGGCATGTGTGCCAACACGACGTTCAACTCGGCAGGCCAGGCGACGAGCCTCCAGTACATCAAGACGCGCAGCTGCGCCGAAAAAGAAGCGCCGGTCTGGTTCAGCGACAGCATCGTGCCGTCGATCCACGGCGAAACGCTCGAACAGACAAGCACGCTCGCTAAAGAGAAGTACGCCTACGACAGCGCCGGGCTTCTGACCGAAACGCAGGAAACACCGGCCGGCAAAGACTGCACCAGCCGACTGTACTCCTACGACGAAGAATCCAACCGCACAAGCCTGACGACACGCGAATCGACCAGCGAAACGTGCGCCAGCGAAGGCGGTATCGTTCAGGGCCACTCCTACGACAGCGCCAACCGGCTGATCGACCCAGGCATGGAATACGAAATGTTTGGCAACACGACCAAGATGCCCGCGATGGATGCAGACGAACATGAAATCATGAGCACGTACTACGTGGACAACCAGGTCGCTACGCAAACGCAGAACGAACAGCTGGAGAAGTACACGTACGATCCGGACGGGCGTACGATGGAAACGATTTCGGAAAACGAAAAAACCAAAGCAAAATCGACAATAATCGCCCATTATGCCGGTTCCGGTGGAGCGCTAGCGTGGACAAGCGAAGGAACCGAAAGATGGACACGCGATATATTTGGTGTCGAAGGCGACCTCGCTGCGATTCAGGAAGCCGGCAAGACAGCGGTCCTTCAACTACACGATCTTCAAGGCAACATCATTGGCACGGCGGAAGACAGCGAAGCTGCCACGAAACTGCTTTCCACGTACAACAGCACCGAATTCGGAGTGCCGCAACCGGGCACGACCCCACCAAAGTATGCCTGGCGAGGGGCAGCAGGTGTCTCAAGCGAACCCTCGCAAGCTGCCGGCACAAGCACACAAAGCGGCTCCTCATACGTACCAGAGATCGGCAGACCGTTACAGACCGGACCCATCGCGTCGCCAGGCTCATTCCCTGACGGTACAGGCGGAGTCGGCGTCGTCAACGCACCATATCTCGGGTCAGCGACGGCCGAGTTCAGAGAAGAATCCGTGCGCGAAGGAGTATCTCGGGAAGAAACCAAGAAGCGCGAAGCCGAAGAACGCGCGTACAACGAAGAGGGCGGCTGTGAAAAAGATCCCGGCCAATGTCAAGGAGGCAACTGCGAAGTAAATTGCGTGACAGCGGCCGGCGTCGAATCACAAGAAGAGGGTACTATTGAATGGGGCAGCGGTGAACCGGTTGCGTCGGCAGCAGCCTATAATCGGTCCTTTCTTTTGACACCAGGCCAGGCGGCTGCTGCTTCGTACGCAATTACTGCGGTGCACCATGGTGTAATCAAAGCGCCATTCTTCCCTGGATGGGCAAACCAAATTCTATCTAATATGCCATATGTAAAGTGGGATAAGTTCGCTGAAGAGCTTTCTGCTGCATCACAGGCGACAGCGCCGTTGGGCATAGTAGAAGTCACCATTTCAGGATCACTGAATCCACGTCACTTTCACGTGTATGTTTTGGTGACCGCTAAGGGCGCAGAGGGTTTTCCAGATGACTAAGGTGGCGGCCAACAGACTACAGCGGTATTACCAAATTTTGAGTAAGATTATATCTGGTATGAAACTTGGTATCAGTATTATTCGTCAGCTAGCGAGACCCCGTGATAGTAGAGCCGACGAGCGGCACGCGATGGCCGAGGAATGCAGGAGCGCGGCGCGGTCTACCCTCACCGATCAGGAGGCAGTTGAAGGCCTGTGCGATACGCTCCAACAAAACAATGTTTTGGCGGAGAGCGTGGTCAATGCGTTGAGTCACAGCCGCTATAGCTACGTCGATGATCGAGCGTTTCGGCTGGCTAAGGCGGCATTGAGCGGTGGTGCTGTACAGGCAATGTATCCTGGCCAAAGGCGTCTGTTCGAGAAGGAACGAAACCTCGGTAGAATGCCAATCGAGGAGGCCTTTGAATGGCTGGTGCAGATCGTGCCGGAGCTTGACGAGGTGCGACGCGCTGTAAAGTCGCAGGGTCGTCCTATCGTCCCGAGATTCAAGGAAGTGGATAAACTTCTGGGTCCCGACTCTCTCAGTTCAGACGAGCTGGTCCGCACGAGGCTCGCCGCTCTCGTAGCAAGGAGGTATCTAGGAGCGCTTGTGGGGAATACTGAGCGAGGCGATATGCAGACGCCTTATTTTGTGTCCGCAGAACGGCCGATGATGACGATGTTGATTGACCGTCGGAAGTGATGCTCGGTGTACTGCGCGAGTAACATGAACCGCCCCGGGGATCTTGGAGGCCCTTGGTGTGTCCCTGGTTTCGTGGGCTCGTGGGTCTGGAATCGGCTGGTGGTCGTTGTTGGTTGGTTGGTGTTGAGCCTGTGGTCATGTGGGCAACCCGGCGGGTTGTCCAAGGGTTGTGGTCAGCTTGCTGTCCACAACCCGGCATGTCCACAGGCTACGCTCGTGTTGCGTGGTGATTCACCTCGTATTCGGTTGGGGTGAGCATGTTCAAGGCGCTGTGGCGTCGTCGGGTGTTGTGCCAGATCTCGATGTAGTCGTGGATCGCGCTGGCGAGTTCGACATGGGTCTTCCAGCGCTGGCGGTTCAGTAGCTCGACCTGCATCCGGGCCCAGAACGCCTCGACCATCGCGTTATCGAACGGGGCGCCGACGGCATCTACTGATGGCGCCAAGCCGGCGTCGGTGACCTTCTGGCTGAAGACCCAGGAGGCGAACTGGGCGGATTCAACTGGTCCTCGCAACACCTTGATCGTGGAGGTGTTTATGGGCAGGCCAGCAGGGTGGATGAAGGAGTTGACGGGCAGGGCGCTGATGAAGTCGCTGGGGGCGCCGTCGCTGCGTCGAGATGTGGAGCGGTTGTTTTGGCGTGGGATCGCTAGGGGCTTGAGCAGTGAGGACGCTGCGGTGGCTGTCGGGGCGTCTGCGGCGGCTGGCAGCCGGTGGTTCAGGGATCGTGGCGGGATGCCAACGTTCATGCTTGATCCAATCTCAGGCCGGTATCTGTCGTTTGAGGAGCGGGAGGAGATCGCGCTGCTGAAGGCGCAAGGCGTCGGGGTTCGGAGATCGCCCGCCAGTTAGGGCGTGCCCCGTCAACGATCTCCAGGGAGTTGCGCCGCAACGCAGCCACTCGTGGGGGAAAGCTTGAGTACCGCGCCTCGGTCGCGCAATGGAAGGCAGATCTGATGGCACGCCGCCCCAAGACCGCGAAGCTCGCCACCAACGTCCAGTTGCGCGAGTATGTGCAGGAGCGGCTCTCCGGCCAGGTCCGCCGACCCAACGGCACAGCGCTACCAGGGCCCGCGACGGCGCCTTGGAGGGGCCGAAACAAGCCACATCGCCAGGACCGTAGGTGGGCGAGGGCGTGGAGCCCGGAGCAGATCTCCTACCGGCTGCGCCTAGATTTCCCGCATGATGAGTCAATGCGGATATCGCACGAGGCGATCTACCAGGCGCTCTACGTGCAGAGCCGCGGCGCGCTGCGACGGGAGCTCACCGCTTGCTTGCGCAGTGGCAGGGCGCTGAGGGTCCCCAGGGCCCGCGTCCGGGGGCGTGGCAAGAGCTTCATCACCGAGCAGATTATGATCAGCGAGCGTCCCGCGGAGGCCGAGGATCGAGCCATACCTGGCCACTGGGAGGGCGACCTCATTCTCGGTGCGGATCGGACTGCGATAGGAACGCTCGTGGAGCGCAGCACGCGGTTCACGATGCTGCTTCGCCTACCGCCGATGCCCGGCCACGGCGGCCCGAGAGTCAAGAATGGGCCACCGCTCGCCGGGCGTGGAGCTGAAGCGGTGCGTGATGCCATTACCGCCCAGATCACAACGTTGCCCGAGCAACTCCGCCGATCGCTCACTTGGGATCAGGGCGCTGAGATGACACAACACGCACAGATCACAATCGACAGCGGGCTTCAGGTGTATTTCTGTGACCCTCAAAGTCCCTGGCAGAGAGGAACGAACGAGAACACCAACGGCCTGCTGCGACAGTACTTTCCGAAGGGCACTGACTTTGCAAGACACACCGCCGAGGACCTCGCCGCGGTCGCTGCCACGCTCAATGGCCGCCCTCGCAAGACGCTCGCCTGGAGAACCCCGGCCGAGGCACTCGACGAGTACCTTTGCTCGACAGCAGCAGCGACGCCGCCAAGCTGATCCGAAGCTACGCGAACTGCGAGCATCAGCCGGTTCGCGTCCGACCAAAACACCACGACACCGCGAACGCGAAGAACGCACGAGCGCTACTTGTCCCTCGGTATACGGCCCCTTCGGGGTCGTCTCCCCTCTCAAGAACAGGACAATCACACCACCTGATAAAAACTGTCATCAATCACTGAAAACCATGGCTGTTGCGACGACCGGTTGAGCCCAAGCTGTGCGTCCACGTCGCTCTGCGCGACGGTGGACACCACTGGCAACGTTACGGTCTTCAATCCGGCGGGAGAAACAGGCACCGAAGGCGAATACCACGCCCCGCAGTCCGGCACGACGATCGAGTACGACGTGCCGGTATCCGGTACCGGCTCACCATATACCCTCAGCAAAGAAGAAGTCGAGGAACTCTGCGGGTCTCCGAGGTTAGCCGTGAGTGATTCGATCCGATCGCCTGTTCCACCCAACCTGATGGCGCTTCTGCGACGCACAGTCGGGCGTCACGAGCCTGGGCTGCTTCCACTCGTTGATATGCTGGGGCAAGCTCCTTTGACTGAAATGGACCGAGAGGCCCTTAGGGGCGCCGTACTGTCTGAATTTCTCGCGGTCGGGATCGACAGTGACGATGAGCCTACGCCCTACGGTTTAGAGCTTGAGGATCTAATCGATGCCCTCGCCCACTGCTAGTGGTCGCTCCGGGTAGTTCGCGGGTTTATGCCTCGAGCACCTTGCCGGTGTAGGTCCACTTGAATGGCTTGGCGGTTTGGTTGTAGGTCTCGATAAAGGCGAGCATCTGCTCGGCGAGGTCTTGCTCTGAGGTGAAGGTGCCGTGCTTGAGCAGGCGTTTGTGCAGGATCGAGAAGAAGATCTCGACCTGGTTCAGCCATGAGGCGTGGGTGGGGGTGAACTGAAAGCGCCAACGGGGATGGGCCTCCAGCCATTCCTGCACCTCCTCGGTTCGACGTGTGGAGAGGTTGTCCGAGATCGCGACGATCTGCTGACCCTCGACCTCGGGGATCTCGTGGTCGCAGCGATCCAGGAAACGGATCAGGTCGTGGCGGTTACGGGTCTTCGACGCCATCCCAAGCACGTCACCTTCTTTGATGTTCAGGCAGGCGAACAGGCATTGCGTGCCATTGCGGGTGTATTCGTGCTCGCGCCGTGGCGCTTTGCCCGGCGCGGCGGGGTGTCGGGCTTGGTCGGCGCCTTGGCCTGGATGCCAGTCTTCTCGTCGATCGAGACGACCAGCACGTTCTCCGGCGGATCGACGTATAGGCCGCAGACCGCTTTCAGGCGCTGCTCGAACTCGGGGTCCTCAAAATCGCTCATCACCCAGTAGTCGCTCCGGTGCGGCTTGATGTCGGCGCGGGCAAGGATCGTGTGCGCGTGCGAGGACGACATCCCAACCTCCGCCGCGAGCTCCTCATAGGTCCAACGCTCTCGGCGCTGGCCCGCCGGCGTGTCCGACGGGCGCGTGCACGCCTTGGCGATCAGCCGCGCCCGGGCACGGGAGCATGTCGCGGCAAGCTCGCGTTGACCGTCGCGACGAGGCGTCCAGGGGGCGAGAAGCAACATGGTCGTGCCAGTCACGTCAAGACTACGACGATCGGGACAGCCGGCTTTTCCATCCCGGCGGGCAAGACCACGGCAGTCAGGCTCGCGCTGAACGCCACCGGCAAAGCGCTCCTCGATGCGACACACGGGCATCTCAATGCCACCCTCACCATCCTGGAAGCATTCCCATTCCCCTCGCAGACGCGCTCACAAAGCGTACGTCTTGTACGATGGACGCGTGCTGACTCGTCAAGAGACCTCATCGCGCGTCAACGACAGGGCGCTGCCAAAAGCCACCAACGAATACGACGAGCAAAAACCACAGAGGACTTTCTAAGATAGATTACAGGCTACGTCGCCGTTACCGGGCCATGGGAAAGGTTACAGTTTGCATAGGGCTCGGTATTAATATTATTGGCCAACTGGCCATGCGTCAACCTAATGGTGACGTCGATGAGCGGCATAAATGAGCGAGGCATGTAGGAAAGTCGCAGGGTCGTCCCATCGTTTTCGAGGTTCAAGGAAGTGGATAAACTGCTTGCTCCCGGTGCTGATGATCGTGATCGGTGCCGCGCTGCTCGTGCAGGCCTTCGCCGGCGTGGGCTCCGTGCTGTCGGCGCGCACGATCGTCGGGGTCCTGTTCCTCGCCGCCGGGGCCGGGCGGATCTATGTCGAGTGGCGGCGCGGGGAGGAGGGGTGAGCTAGTGGCACCTCCTGTAAATTCGTTGGGGTCTGGCGGCTGCAAATCTGCGCCGCAGACCATTTAGCCCAGTAGGCTCGATCCCTACCTTTTGGTAGTCTTGAAGCCTACCTATGCGGAACCCGTTCACACACCGCTTCCACGC
Organism: uncultured Solirubrobacterales bacterium; assembly: GCA_963804675.1. Taxonomy (GTDB): domain Bacteria; phylum Actinomycetota; class Thermoleophilia; order Solirubrobacterales; family Solirubrobacteraceae; genus Palsa-744. The sequence continues at coordinate 325,989 of CAWDRI010000001.1, forward strand.
CAGCGCTTCCGAGCTGATCGATCGCGAGCAGGAGCTAGCTCTACTGGCGCGGCGGATGGCCGAAGGTGGCCGCGTCCGCCTTGCGGCGCCGCGTGGCTACGGCAAGACGACCCTTGCCGAGGCTGCGCTTGCGCACGCGCGCGCAGACGGGGCGTTGGCGGTGCGGGTCGACCTCTACGGGGTGACGAGCCGCATGACGCTGTGCAGCCGGATCGAAGAGGCGTTCGAGCGTGAGCTGAGCGGCGCGAGCGGCACATGGGCCAAGACGAAGGCAGGCCGTTCCGCGGCGCGCTCGTAGACCCGCTGTTCGAGCTCTGGATCGCCGCGGGACGGCGCTGGCCACGCTAGGACCAGCCCCCGGCAGACGCCGACAGCTCGTCACGTCTCGGGCAGCGCTGCTGTAACGTCGAATAGTGCCAGCGCGCATGGGCATCGTTTGAGCGAATCGGAGCAACGGCGAGAAATTGCGGTTGCGGCTTGCATACGATGCGGACGGCCGGTCACCGTCGATTTTTTGTGGGATACCGCGCGGCGGGCGGCGGGCGGCGTGCCGGCGGCTTCTATGCCCCCTGCGTCTTGGCGCGCGCGAGTAGCAGCGAGAACAGGTCTTCCTCGGTGCTCGCCGGGAACGGCTGGGGCGCGCCAGACGTGAAGAGCGAGACCTCGGCTGGGCCGTATACGAAACCGACAATGTCAAACGAAATGGCAACAGTCGTCTTGTTCAGGGTAAGAGCCGTGGTGATGTGCCACCCGAAGCCCCCCGCTGTGCCCGGCGCTGGCGGGGTGCGTTGAGAGATCGCGACCGGACTGACGGTCGCGCCGTGGTATTTCTGGCTTTTGAGGAGCAGGTCGAGGTAGTGCGACAGGCACGCGCCGGCGCGACTGCTGCGAGCCGCCGCCAGTTCGGTGACTGCCTGCTGAGCGGTCCGCACGACACTGACTTCGGAGTGCACTCCGTCGTCCAGCGCGTTCGTTTCGCGTTCGAAGCTCGGCGAACTCGCTTCCAAGATTCCGCGCGAGGATGCCAGGGCCGCAAAGCCGACGCACCGCAGCATCGCGTGTTCGAGCCGCTTTTCCGCTGCCGTTTCGTGTTCGTGCTCGGTGACGATCCTAAACCCGGGAACGTCGGCGAGACGCAGGTTCACGGCATGGGCGAACGCGATCGCCTGCGTCTTGGTGAATGTTCGGTTTGCGTCGGCAAACGTGCCCCCCGACCTCCTGGCCGCAGCCACGTTGTCGGCACTCGTCCTAACGGGAGTCTGCTCGGCCAGCGCTGTTGCTGCTGTCTGACCGCCGCCGCCACACGCCGCCAAGAGCCCGCTGGCCCCCAGCAGCGCGAGCATGACAAGTGTCCGGCGCATCGCGGCGCATTATGCCAGGGCTCTGACAGCCACGCCCGATGATCGTCGCGTGAAGCGCCGCGACCTCGAATGCCACCTACACGAGCACGGCGCCGACTGCTGCGCGGGGGCGGAGGCTAAGGCCAATGGGCCGGGATTTTTTACGCCCATCCCAGCGCGGGCATCGAAGTCTGGGCGGGCGCCGCGGCGAGTCAAGGACTCGTAGCTTGCGGATGAGCCAGACCACCTGCGATCATGAGCACATGGCATCCGGCCCCCACGTGACGCTCAGCGGCGACATCGTCGGCGAGTACGTCGTCAAGGACAGGCGCCCGGACGGTGAACTTAGGCTCGTACCGGACGAGTATCCGGCGACTGTGCCGAAGTACGGCGGCCGGCGAGCCACGCCCGAGGAGTTCGAGCAGCACTTCGGGGATTTGCCCACCGACGGCGAGGGCTGAACCGTGGCCGACAAGCCCGGACGCCGCGCGAGCTACCGCGTGCAGTTCGACGACACGCCTTTCGCGGAAGATCTCGCCCACGCCAGTTCCGCAGGACAAAAGGCGGCCGAGCAGAAGCGAGCGGAGATCGAACGTGAGGGCCAACCGAGAGACGAACTCCTCGGGTGTAGCACCGAAGGCCGCGACGGCACCAGCCTCTCCGGTTGTGTCAAGACCTACGTCCCCTGGCCCACTGGACGCTGGGGCATGGTCTTTGAATTCCGGTTCGACGAGGACCGCCGACCCTACCTGGCGTTTTTGGCCTTCGGCATACGCCACCACCCGCCCGGTTCCCACGCCCCGACCGTGTACGAAGTCGCGCATCATCGGATGCACGCATAGCCGCCACGGCGCCGACCGCGTAGTGGGCGCCTCGACGTTCGCATCGCGCTGCCGGCAAGCCCGTCCACCAGTCAACCCACCAGCACGCGGGACATGGATGTCCCGCGCCGTTGCGCGTCGTGGGCCGGCTGGCACGCGCGGATGATCCCAAAGCAAAACCAATCCACAGACGCGCGCCATCTGGATCTTGGTCCTCGCTGGCTCTCGGGCGCGACTGTTGCCCGTAGGGCTCCTCGCGCGGGACCCCCGGTGTAGCCGTCCATCCGCGTAGGCTGCTTGCCATGTCCTCTGCTCCTCCGGGACCGCCCGAGCGCCACCCAGGCGAGCCGGCCGCGTGGTCAACGGCGATCGCGCGCGGCCTCGGCTCGCCGCTGCTGTTCGCAATCGTCTACACCTCCCTCGCCAGCGCCGTCTTCTTCGCGCTCGGCATTGTCGCCGGCCACGCGCTCGGCCTGACGCCGCTCGTGTTCCTGCTCGCGGCGCTGATGTTCGCCCTAACGGCCCTCACCTACGGCGAGGGCGCCTCGCTGCACCCCGAACCAGGCGGCTCCACCGTCTTCGCCCGCCACGCCTTCAATGAGCTCGTCAGCTTCATCGCCGGCTGGGCGATCCTGCTCGACTACGTGATCCTCATCGCGCTCACCTCCTACACCGCGACCCAGTACCTGCGCGTCTTCTGGCAGCCGCTCGGCAACTACCCCGAGGCCCTCGCGCTGTCCCTGGCGATCATCGCCCTCGTCGTCCTGGGCAACATCCGCGGCTTCAGTGCGCGGCGCGGCCTGCGCGTCGGCGCGATCGTGCTCGCTGCCCTCGCGCTCGAGCTGATCGTGATCGCGCTCGGCCTCGCCCAGCTCTTCCAACCGCACGTCCTCCGTGCCTCGATCCACCTCGGCACCGCGCCGACCTGGTCGGGGCTGATCTTCGCGCTGACGATCACCACGATCGCCTTCACCAGCCTGGAGTCCGCCTCCGGCCTGGCCGGCGAGGTGCGCGCCTCGCCGGCGGCGCTGCGGCGCCTGGCGGGCAGCGGCGCGGTCCTCGTGCTCGTCGCCTACGTCGGCATCGCCCTGGTGGCCGTCTCGGCCTTCCCGATCCACGGCACCTACACCGCGCTCTCGCACCGCTACCTCACCGACCCCGTAATCGGCATCGTCTCGCGCCTGCACCCGCACGCGCTCTCGCAGGTGCTGCGCTACGCGATCGGCGCGATTGCCGCCGCCACGCTGATCGCCGCCGCGAACTCCGCGATGCTCGGACTCTCGCGGCTGGCCTACTCGCTCTCCACCAACCGCCAAATCCCCTCCGGCCTGGGGCGCCTGCACTCCCGCCACGCCACCCCCTACGTCGTCATCGTGCTCGCCGGCCTCCTCGCCGCGGCCCTCGCGATCCCCGAGGACCTCGACTTCCTCGTCGGCATCTACGCCTTCGGCGCCACCCTCTCCTTCACCATCGCCCACCTCTCCATCTGCCGCCTGCGCTACCGCGAGCCCGACCGCCCGCGCACGTTCCGCACGCCGCTGTCGTTGAGCATCCGTGGCGGCGAACTGCCGCTCCTGGCCGCACTCGGTGCGCTGCTCAGCGGCGCCGGCTTCATCGCGCTGCTCGTCGTACACGAGCCCGCGCGCTACGTCGGCCTTAGCTGGATGCTCTTTGGCCTCGTGCTCTACGTCCTCTACCGCCGCTCCGACGAAAGCTCGCTCCTGCGCCGCGTCACCATCTCCCCGCAAATGCTGCGCGCCGAGCAGCCCCGCGAGCGCGACTACGGCTCGATCCTCGTGCCGCTCCTGGGCAGCCCACTCGACGACGACATCGTGCAGACCGCCGCGCTGCTCGTCGCAGGCGAGCCCACCGACGAGGCGGCGATCGACACCGCCACGATCGAGGCCGTCTGGATCTTCGAGATCCCGATGGCGCTGCCGCTCCAAGCGCGCCTGCCCGACGCCCAAATCAAGCGCGCTCGCGCCGCGCTCGCGCGCGCCAAGATCGTCGGCGAGGAGTACACCGGCGTACACGTCGCCACCGCCACCGTGCGCGCGCGCCGCGCCGGCCACGCGATCGTCGATGAGGCCCGCCGGCGCGGCGTGGAGGCGATCGTGCTCGGCGCGGCGCCGCCCTCGCGCATCCGCGGCGGCGCACGCCTAGGCGGACGCGGCGGCGCGCTCGAAGACTTCGTCGGCGACGCCGTCAAGTACGTCGTCGCCCGAGCGCCCTGCCGCGTAATCCTCACCGCGCCGCCCGCCGACGCCGCCGGGGCCGATGGGGCTGGCGCGGCGCTGCCGGACCCCGGGGCGGCGGCGCCGGCGGTGTGAGCGTCCCTGCGGCGCCTGCCCAGGCCGCGTCATGCCCGAGCGATGCCCTAATCTGCGCCCCATGTTCGTTCTGATCGTAGGCGCCGGGCGCGTCGGTGCGGCCGTCGCCCGTTCCGCCCTGGCTGCCGGCCACGAGGTCTCCGTGCTCGACGAGGACCCCCTCTCGCACGAGCGCCTCAACGCCGGCCAGGCCTCCAGCTGGGAGGACGCCGGCGGGCAGTTCACCGTCGGCACCGCCCTGGAGGTCGACGCCCTGATCGACGCCGGCATCGAGCGCGCCGACGTCTTCATCGCCTCCACCGACGGCGACAACACCAACCTGATCATCGCCCAAATCGCCCAAAAGCGCTTCGCCGTTCCCAAGGTCCTAGCGCGCGTCATGGACCCCGCGCGTGCCTCCTGGTACGGCGAGCAGGGGCTGCAAACGATCTCCCCCACCCGCCACGCGATCGAGATGTTCGAGCGCGCGCTACAGCTGGAGCCTGCGCGCTAGTGGTGCGTCTCGGCAGGTGCCACTAAAGATGTACGCGATCATCGTCGGGGCCGGCAAGGTCGGTCGCAACCTCGCGCGCGAGCTGATCGCCAAGGGCCAGGAGGTCACCCTGATCGAGTGCTCCCGCCCGCGCTACCTCTCGATCGAGGACGAGTTCGAGCACGCCGCCCAATACGGCGACGCCACCGAGCTCTGGGTCCTAGAGCGCGCCGGCATCCAGCGCGCCGACCTCGTCATAGCCGTCACCGGCGACGACGAGGACAACATGCTCGTCTGCCAAGTCGCCAAGGAGAAGTACCTCTGCGACCGCATCATCGCGCGCGTCAACAACCCCCGCAACCACGAGCACTTCAGGCTCCTGGGTATTCAGCCCGCCGTCTCCGCCACCGACCTGATCCTGCGCCTGATCGAGCACGAGGTACCCCGTTACGGGCTCGTGCACCTGCTCGCGTTGGAAGAGGAGCGCCTTGAGATCATCGAGCTAGAGGTCTCCGCCGACGCCGACGCCGTCTCGCAGCGCGTCGCCGACATCGACCTCCCCGACGGCAGCCTGATCATCTCCGTGCTGCGCTCCGGCGGCGGCTTCGTGCCCAAGGCCGACACCGTCATCGAAGCCGGCGACGAGGTCCTGCTAGTGCTCGACCCCGGGCTGGAGGAGGCGATCACCGAGCTGTTCTCGCCGGGCAGCACCGGGTTGGCATAGGTCGCGCCGGCCGGTTTCCGACGCGCTCATCGACTATCCTGGAGCGCTCCCTTTCCGGGATGGTGTAATTGGTAACACGCGTGCCTCTGGAGCACGAATTTGGGGTTCGAGTCCCTGTCCCGGAGTACGCCTACGCCCCGTGTTTACAGGGCGTTTCGCGTTCCTAGGGGGTGCTCGGGCCAGGATTTGGGCCAGTCGTGCGGTCGCAGCGTGGGCGGGTGCCCCGGAGCGGGGTATCGTGAGCGCGTGCTTGACGATGCGTTGATAGCTGAGGCTGGCCGTCGGTTGTCAGAGGCGGCGCCACCGAGCTCACGGGTGATCCTGTTCGGCTCGGCCGCGCGCGGGGAGCTGACGCGGGATAGCGATCTGGACTTCTTGGTGATCGAGCCAGAGGTCGAGAATCCCGCCTTGGAGTCGGTGCGGCTGCGCAGGGTGCTGGGCGATCTGGTGCTCGCCGCGGATGTGATCGTTGCGAGTGAACACCGGGTGCAAGAGTGGCGTGATGTGCGAGGGAGCCTGATCCACGCGGCGCTGGCCGAGGGCAGGGAGCTGGCGGCTTAATGGCCGGCAAGCAGGATCTTGCAGAGCAGCTTCTTCGTCGCGCTGACACGGACGCGGCCGGGGCCAGGGCGATGCTGCCAATCGACGAAGTAGCGGACGTGCTCGTCTGCTTTCACGCCCAGCAGGCTGTCGAGAAGGCGCTCAAGGCCGTGTTGGCCGCACATGGGATGGTGGCGCTCCTGGAGCATCGCGGTCAGCTCCCGTGAGCAGGCGCGCACGCCGCCGGCGTCGAGCGTCCCGGCGATCGGTGCGCTCGCGCGCACGCGGCCGACCCATGCCTCGTGCGAGTAGGGCACCATCACGTCAAAAGAGAACGTCTCGATATCCGTGAAGCCGGCGGTCTGCAGGTCCACGAGCCACTGCGGGTACAGCCCGGCGCGATCCGCGAACGGCCACGTCGGGGTGTAGCGCAGGATGATCTCCTCCGTCGCCGCCACCACGTTGCCCGCGATCGGGAGCCAGTCGAAGTGCGCGATCACCACGCTGCCGTCACCCGTGAGCAGCCGTGCGACCTCGCGCGCGGCGGCGGGTCGGTCGAACCAGTGCCAGCACTGCCCCGCGCTGACCACGTCGAATCCGCCGCCGGGCAGGCCGGTTGCCTCGGCGGGCGCCTGCACATAGGCGATCTCCACGCCGGCGTCGCGGTCCAGCCGCCTGGCCTGCTCCAGCAGCGGCCCGGCGATGTCGACGCCCGTGACCTCGCACCCGTGCTGCGCGAACAGCCGCGCGAGGCTCCCCGTCCCGGTGCCGAGGTCCACGACGCGTGCGCCCGACCACACCACACCCATCGCCGCGAGGCGATCGAGCAAGGCAGGTGGGAACCCCGCGCGGTGACGGGCATAGTCGTCGGCCGTGCGGGCAAAATCGGGGGAGCACTCGCTCACGCGCGCCAGCTTACGGGGAAGATCGCAGCTCTCCCACCTCCTCCGCCGCCGCTCCTGCGCGAGCGCGGTCAGCGCGTCACAGGATGGCGCTCTCGGGGAAGTGGTGTGCGGACTCGTGTGACAGCCTGCCCTCCTGCCGCCGCCTACCCCCGTACCGGCAGCTGTTGCAGCGCCCAGCGGTTGCCGTCGGGGTCCTCGAAAAAGACGAACGAGCCCCAGGGGAACTCGGTGACCTCGCTGACCTGCACGCCGCGGCCGGCGAGCTCGGCGCGTGCGGCGTGCGCGTCGGCGACGGTGAGCTGCATGCCCCGCGCGGTGCCAGGCTCGGCGTCGACGATCCCGGTCCCGAACGCGATCGAGCAGGCCGAGCCGGGCGGCGTGAGCTGCACGAAGCGAATCTCGTCACTCACCGCGTGGTCGTGTTCGGCGACGAAGCCGACCTGGTCGGCGTAGAAGGCCTTTGCGCGATCGACGTCGGTCACGGGGATCGCGACGAGTTCGAGCTTGAAGTCCATGGCTGTCTGCCTTTCGGTTTGGTGGATAAAGGTCACGACGGTACGCTACGATCAATTGTGTTCAGAGCAGCGTGACCGTGATCATCGGTATGGGGAAATGTGTAGCTGACGCTGCCGCAGCTCTTTGGCGTCGCGGCTGCGGGCGAGAAGAGGCGCACGTGACCGGGTGACATCGTAAAGCCGTAACCCAGTCCATTCGTGCAGCGGATCGATGTCGCGGCGACCGCGCACCTTATGCCGTAGAGCTTCCACACCGAACCCGGCGCTAGTGCTCCATACGGCGCCTGGGACACGAGGTCATCCTGGCTGATGTCGACGAGCCGGGCGCGGCCGGCACGACCCTGTCCCAGTTGCACGGCGGGGTCACCGATCCCCTGGCCGCGGGGGATACCCGCAGCCTGGCATTGCAGTCCGCGCCACAAGCCGTTGCGCGGGGCTCCCGTGCCGGGATCGAGCTCGGTCCCTTCAACCCCTTCGGCGATCCCGCATACAACAGCTTCGCCTTGCGTCGACCAGTTCAGCGGGTTCAAGGCAGAAGCGGTTGCGCCAGCGGGCACGAGCATCGCCACCAGCGCGGGAACGCAGGCCGAAAGCTCGATCGTTCGTTTCATGGCACGAACCTACCGCGGTCTGCGCGGACCGGCAGCGAAGCGCAAGCGAGCCTTCGCCGGACCCACTCATAGATCGCATAGCGGTCGATCTGGGCTGCCGCTTGACTACCTCCATCCATCTAGCTAAACTGCACCTTGCCGGGAGCGCTTTATGCCGAAGACTGCCGCCCACTCTATGCTCACGCGCCGCGAGGCCGTCGAGATCGCGCATGTGCCGCTCGGCGCGCTCGACAAGGCGATTGAGCAGAAGATCGTGACCGTCCACCGCCGCCGCGAGCGCAGCTGGCTGGCAAGCGAGGACGTGGGCGTGGTCGCGCTCCTGCAGAAGCTGGCGCTCCCGCTGCCCGTGACGGTCAAGCGCAAGATCAGGCGGTGGGTTCGCGAAACCGAGCCCTACCGCGCCGATCAAGGCACTGAGCTGCAGATCAGCGACGCGCTCGTCGTGCGCTGGTCGCCTGAGGTCAGCGCCACCGTCCATGCAGCCGAGCGCTATGCGAGGCTGCGCGAGCAGTGGATCGAGACGGATCCCAACATCAAGGGCGGCGAGCCCGTCATCCGCGGCACCCGCATCGGTGTGCGTGCAGTCGCACAACGTATCGAGGACGGCGACACCATCCAGACGCTTGCCGAGGACTACCCATACGTCCCCGTCGAGGCCTTCCAGACCGCCTACACGTATGCCAAGGCGCACCCGCGCCGCGGGAGGCCGACCCGACCATGGCGGGACGTTGATGAGGCTCTGGATCGACGAGGACCTCTCCCCGTCGCTGGTTGACGTAGCACATCACCACGGCTTCGACGCGACCTGCAACCGCGACAGATCACTGCTCGGCCGCTCCGACGCGGAGGTCTTGCGGCATTGCATAGACGAGGACCGAACCCTCGTAACGAACAACCTCGGCGACTTCCGCCAGCTCTGCAAGAGGTACACCGTACACCCCGGCCTCATCGTCCTTCCAACACCCTCGCGAGCAAAACAGCAGCAACTCCTCGGCGTCGCTCTGGCGTATATCCGCGAGCAGACGACGCTACGTGTTGCCGCAGACCAAGGCGAGTTCATGATCAATCGCGTCGTCGAGGTCAGCGAAACGGGCAGCTGCGATGACTACCCTTTGCCGACACCGAAGCTCGCGACTCGTTGAGGCCCGATACGCGCGTCGGCGCGAGGCATGGATGCCTCGCGGGGCCATGCCCGTGACGCCGGCCACCACGCGCGGACGATCTCAAACCCAACCCGTTATCTACGCCGCCTGCGCCGACCAGTCGCGGTACAGCGCCCAGTAGCGGCCCTCGGCCTCCATCAGCTCGCTGTGCGTGCCCTGCTCGACGATCCTGCCGTGCTCGAGTACCACGATCCTGCCCGCGCCGCGGATCGTCGAGAGGCGGTGGGCGATCACGATCGCCGTGCGGCCCGCCAGCAGGCGGCGCAGCCCTTGCTCGATGCGCCCCTCGGTGTGCAGGTCGACGTTCGAGGTCGCCTCGTCGAGGATCAGGATCCGCGGGTCGGCGATCAGCGCCCTGGCGAACGCGATCAGCTGACGCTGGCCGGCCGACAGCTGCGCGCCGCGCTCGCCGACCTCGGTGTCGTAGCCCTTCGGCAGCTCGGCGATGAACTCCTCTGCGCCGACCGCCGCGGCGGCCGCGCGGATTTGTTCCGCGTTGGCCTCCGGGCGCCCGAACGCGATGTTCTCGGCGATCGTGCCACTGAACAAAAACGCCTCCTGGGGCACGATCCCCATCTGCGAGCGCAGCGACCGGCTGCTGACCTCGCGCAAATCGTGCCCGTCGATCAGCACCCGGCCCTCGGTCGGGTCGTAAAAACGCGCCACCAGCTTCGCCAACGTTGACTTGCCCGCCCCCGTCGCGCCGACCAGCGCCACCGTCTGGCCGGGCGGGACGGTCAGGTCGATGTGCTCCAGGGCGAACACCTCCGCGGGCTCGTCGTCGCTGCCCTCAGGGGCGGCGCCGTTGCCGGCGCGATCGGCGGGCGGGGCGCTCCCGCGCCGCTTGCGTCGCGGGCGGTAGGCGAAGGAGACGTCCTCGAAGCGCAGCTCGCCGCGCAGGCGCCCGAGCTCCAGCGCGTCGGGACGGTCTGTGGTGGTCGGCTCGGTGTCCAGCAGCTGGAAGATCTTCTCCAGCGCCGCCATCCCCGACTGGTACGTCGTGTAGAGCTGCGAAAGCTGCTGGATCGGTTCAAACAGGAAGGCCAGCGTCGCGACGAACGCGACCACCGTCCCCGCCGTGATGTGCCCCTCGATCGCCTGGTAGCCGCCGTAGAGCACGATCAGCGCGAGCGCCACCCCCGACAGCATTTCCACCGCCGGGAAGTACGCCGCGTTGAGCTTCACCGTCACCATGTTCGCGTCGCTGTTCTCCTGGTTGAGCGCCGCAAAACGCGCCTCGTGGCGGGGCTCCTGGCCAAAGCTGCGCACCACCCGAATCCCCGACAGCGTCTCCTGCAAATACGCCGTGATTGCGCCAATCGTCTCCCTCGTGCGCCGGAACGCGCCCGCCGACACCAGCCGGAACCAGATGCTCAGCCCCGCGACGAACGGTACGATCGCAAACGTCAACAGCGCCAGCCCCGGATCCAACCACAGCAGCACCGCGATCGCGCCGAGCAGCGTCAGGCCCGACTGCACCAGCGTCACCACCGAGTCCGTCACCAGGCTTTCCAGTGCCTCCACGTCGTTGGTGATACGCGAGATCAGCACACCCGCTGGACGACTCTCATAAAAGCCGATCGGCTGGCGCTGCAAATGGGTGAAGATCCGAATACGCAGGTCGGCCAGCGCGCGCTGGCCGACCCAGCCGACGAGATACGTCTGCGCATAGGTCATCAGCCACACCAGCAGCGCGGAGGCGAGGAACGCGAGCACCACCAGCACCAGCGTTTTCGTGTCATGGCGCTCGATGCCGCTGTCGATCGCCGTCCGTGCGAGCAGCGGCGGCGCGAGCGAGGCCGCGGTGCCGACCACCAGCGCGCTCAGCATCGCCGCGACGCGCAGCCGGTAGGGGCGCAGCAGCTCCAACAGGCCCCGCAGGTTGCGCGCGCGGCTTTCCTTACTGGCGCGCTCGCCCGTCCACTGCGACATCCCGCGCCCGCCGCCGGGGCCAAGACTACGCGCCATCGCGCGCCCGCCGCCGACCCCGCCGCTCATGCGCGTACCGCCGCCGCCGAAACCGCCCGGGCTCATATGCCGCTCACCTCGCGCTCGCGCTCGCGGGTCTCTCTCGTGAGAAACACGCTCTCCGGCAGGCCCTTCTCGACGATCTCGCGGTACAGCTCCGACTCGTCCAGCAACGCCTCGTGGTCGCCCTGCGCGACGATCCGGCCGTGGTCGAGCACCACGATCTCATCGGCCAGCGCAATCGTGGAGAGTCGGTGCGCGATCACGAACGTCGTGCGTCCCGCCATCGCCTCCGCGAGCGCCAGCTTGATGCTCTGCTCGGTGGAGGCGTCCACCGAGGAGGTCGCGTCATCGAGGATCAGCACCCTCGGGTTCGCCAGCAGCGCTCTGGCGATCGCGAGCCGCTGACGCTGGCCGCCCGACACCGTCAGGCCGCGCTCGCCGATCTCCGTGTCATAGCCCTGCGGCATCCTTGCGATGAAGTCGTGCGCCTGCGCGCGGCGCGCTGCTGCTTCGATCTCCGCGCGGCTCGCATCGGGCCGCGCGTAGGCGATGTTCTCTGCGACCGTCGCCGAGAACAGGAACGGGTCGTCGCTGACGACCGCCACCGCGGCGCGCAGCGAGCCCAGACTGACGGTGCGCACGTCGGCGCCGTCGAGCAGCACCTCGCCCGCAACCGGGTCGTACAGCCGTGAGATCAGTGCGACCAAACTCGTCTTGCCCGACCCCGTCGCGCCCACCAGCGCGACCGTGCGCCCCGCGGGCACGTCGAGATCGATGTCCTGGAGCACCGCCCGCCCCGCCTGCGAGCCCGATCCGCTCGCGGCCAGCGACTCGCTGAAGCCGAGCTCGTCGCGCGGGTCGTCGTAGCGCAGCGTCACGCCGCGCAGCTGCACGTGGCCGCTGCCCGCCGGCAGCGCCGGCGCATCCGGCGGCGCGTTCAGCAGCGGCTCGCGGTCGAGCAACTGGAAGATGCGCGCGCCCGAGGCCGTCGCGCGTTGTGCCAGGTTGAGCGTCACGCCGAGCGAGCGCATCGGGCTGATCAGCATGTTCAGATAGAGGTAGAACGCCGTGAACTGGCCGAGCGTCAGGTGGGCGTGGATCACCGCCTGCCCGCCGAGCAGCAGCACTGCCGCCAGGCCCAGCTGGGGCAGGAAGCCGATCACGGGGTTGAACTTCGCTTCCAACCGCGTCGTCACCATCGCCTGCTCGAACACCCGCCCGCTGCTGCGCCGGAACCGCTGCAGCTGGCGCGACTCGCGCGCGAACGCCTTGACGACGCGCACCCCCGTGATGTTCTCCTCGGCGTCCGCCGTCAGTTCCGCGATCCGCTGCTGGACCTCGCCGATCGCCGGTCGCGCGCGCCGGCCGTAGCGGTAGGAGATCACGATCACGAACGGCACCGGCGCCAGCGCGATCAGCCCGAGCTTCGGTTCGGAGGCGATCATCACCGCGCCCGCCAGCACGATCGTCAGGACCGACTGCAGGATGAACACCAGCCCGTAGCCCAGAAAGAACCGCACCGCCTGCAGGTCCACCGTCCCGCGCGACATCAGCTGCCCCGTTTGCTGGTGGTCAAAGAAGCCGAGCTCCAACCGCTGCAGGTGGCCGTAGATGCGCTCGCGCAGGTCGTATTCCACCCCCAGCGACACGCGCCCGGCGATCATCCGCCGCCAGTACGTAAATGCCCAACGGACCAGCACCGCGGCGAGTATCACGAACGCGAGCGTGAGCAGCGTTTCGCGTTCGTGCGCGCGCAACGCCGCCTCGTGGTGCTGGGCGGCGTGCGCCCCCTGGTTGATCGCTTCGACAGCGTGGCCCGTCAACGTCGGGATCGCGACGGTCATCACCATCGCCAGGCTCGCCAGCAGCCAGGAGATCGACAGGCCGCGCCGGTAGGGGCGCAGGAAACCGAGCAGTCGGTAGAAGGTCTGCATAGTTGCTTGGTCAACTATTATTGCAGGCTGGCTCCTTGGCGGTCCCCACCCGGCGCGGCGAGGGCCCCGGCGGCGGGGTCGCACTACGCTGGCGAGCTATGCCCACACCGGCAACGCCGGCCACGCCACGCGGGGACCCCGCGGCGGGGCTGTGCGACACGTGCGCCTTCCAGCAGGAGGTGCGCAACACGCGCGGCTCCTGCTTCTCGCTGTGTACCCGCTCGCGCGAGGATCCAGCGTATCCGCGCTACCCGCGGCTGCCGGTGCTGCGTTGTGGAGGGTACGAGCGGCGCGAGGGGAACAGCGGTCCCTGACGACGACGCGTCTTTCGTCTCTGTGCTTTGCGGAGCGTCGGAGCCGGGGGCTGCTTGCGACGGGTGGCTTTAGTTTGTGATCGTCCGCGCGTGTTGTGTCGGGGTACGGGCTCGGTCGGCGCGAGCCGTCCTTGGCTCGCGTCGGGGCGTCGGGCGGGGATCGGGGAGCTTGGTCGGGGTGCTACGTGCTTGTGCCGGGCATGCCTCAAACAGACCCCACCGGGCCGGCGTCCGCTTGCCCAAGGCCGCGGCGTGGACCCGCGCGGGGTGCCGGGTGATCTATTGGTCGCGGGGACGTCGCAGCGCTGCGACGTTACGAAGGCTTCCCCATTTCTCGTGCCGGCTGCCCCACTTCTCCAGGTTGAAGATCGTCTGTGGCAGCTTAGGCACCGAGTTTGGTGCCGGGACATTGGCGGGCTTGGGCGGCGTCTTGGGAGGTGGGGTGGGCATCGCTATGAGCTTAGCGCTGCGGCGGTCGCCAGACCAGCGGCCTCCAGTATGAGCGAGGCGAGTGCCAAAGCCAGGAACAGCGTTAGGAGCGTTACGACCTGGGCATTCTGGTTGCGGCGTTCCTCGAATGCCTCGGCGAGTGCCAGGTCGACCATCGGCTGCTCAAGAATGCCCTGGTCCCACAGAGCGCGGTAGGTGGCGCCGGCTTTTACGCTGAAGCCGAGCGTGTACGGGCGCAGCAGCAGCACGACGAACAGAAGCACGCCGCCTGTGCCGAGCACCCCGACGGTTGTCGCCGCGATCTCACCCACCCCGCTCGGGTGGCCGTCGTAGAAGATCGGTTTGGCAAGCAGTGACGCGATCAGCACGCCGGCCGCCAGCAGAGTCGAGCCGCGTCCGCGGACCTCGGTGACTTGGCGCTCTTGGTCGGCGAGCGCCGCCGTTCCGAGTTCGTATACGCGTTCCTCAAAACTCGCCACAAGAACAGAGCATGCTTGGCCGACCGGACGATGGATCTCATGGAGCGTGCTCGAACCGCTCCTCTCACCCCCGCGCAAACGACAGCCGCAGCGCCGGCGCGATCCGCCGGACGTGGGCCTCGTCGACCCCGACGCGGTGCGCGTAGGCCTCCCAGCCAGAGACCACCTCGCGCACCTCTTCGACGATCCGCAGCGCGCGCTCGCGCGGCAGCGTGGCGGTGCGCCCGCACGCGCGGAAGTCCGCCAGCGTGAAGTGGTCGCGCTTGCCGTTGACGCTCATCTGGTGCCGGTTGGTCCAGCGGCTGCCGGGCCGGTAGGAGTAGACGACATCGAACGCCGGGGCGAGCTGCCAGCGTCCGGCGCGGTCCATCAGGAAGGCGATGTTCTTGACGTGGTCGTCCTGGTTGCGCGCGACGATGTTGAAGGTCATGCGGCGAAAGAGCTGCTCGACTTCGGGGGTCGAGCAGCCCAGGCGGCGCATCGCCAGGAACGCCTGCTCGTAGGAGTGCGCGCCGGGGGTGTTGAAGTCGAAGTGCGCCAGCGCGGCCAACGACTGCATGTGCCGCTTCGAGCCGTTCCGGTCGCGGTCAAAGCGGCGGGTCATGAAATGCCGGCGGCCGTTCTCCTGCAGCAGCCGGCAGTCGCTCATCGAGATCCCGGCGGCGCGCGCCATCAGCGAGTAGGCGTACTCGATCGCGCCGTAACCCTGGGGGTCTGAGAGCGTGTCTTTGTCGCGGTTGCCCGAGACCCCGTCGAACTTCAGCAGCCAGTGCTCGAAGCCGGCCTCCAGGGCGTCGAGCTGGCCCGAGCGCACGACGTCGGTCGCGGGGTTCCAGGCGATCACGGCCTTCGCGCGCGCACCGCCCGCGGAGGCGCCGACGCTGAGGATGTCGAGCATCGCCTGGCGCTGGTGGCCCGCGGCGAGCGAGGCCACGAGCTCCGCGCGGCGCGAGAGCACCTCGGAGGCGAGCTCGACGAGCTCTGAGACGTGCAGGTTGTGGGTGCGCGAGGGGGAGGGGCCGCGGCTGGGCACGTACTCGAGCGCGCCCATGCCGCGGGCGCCGACGTAACAGAGGCGCTCGACGGCGTCAAAGCTCTCCGGTGTGCGTCCCTGCCCGGCGAGCCACGCGTCGATCAGCGCGTGCCCGTAGCGGTCGGGCAGGCTGTCGGCGAGCAGGCCCGGCAGGCCGTGGAAGCTCTCTGGGTTCAGCGCCCCGAACGAGTAGGGCTCGGCGCGCAGCCCCATCGCCAGCGGGGCCACCTCGATGCCGCCCTGCAGGAACGCGCGCTCGTACTGGAAGGTCGCCGTGCGGGCGTTGTCGGGCAGCGCGACGGCGCCGATACGCGAGCCCCACAGCGTGACCGCGGCGAGCGTGCTCACGTGGTGGCGGCGCGAGGCTCGTCTCGCCGGGGTGCGGCTTTCGCGGGCCGTGCCGGTGGCATCGCGGGTCGTGTCGGTGGCGTTGCGCCCCGTGCCGGCGTCTTCTTGCCCCGTGGCAGTGGCGTCGTCCCGGTGCCTGGCGGCGCCGGCGTACTCTCATCGCCCCAGCGCCACGGCGCCGTCTGCCCGCGCGCGGGTGCGCTGTGCAGCCGCTTGCCGGAGGCGCGCTGGCGGCTGCGGCCGTGCAGCTTTAGCAGCTCGATCGGGCTCGGCAGCGGCTCCGGGACCAGCCGGTCGAGCCCGTCGAGCAGTGCGAGCGCGCGCAGCACGCGGATGAGGCTCGTGAGCTTCGCCGGCTCGCCGGCCTCGATGCGCTGCACGGCCTTGCGCTCGACCCCGGCCTCGGCGGCGAGCTCGCGCTGGGTGAGGTTGCGCTCGAGCCGCGTGCGCCCCAAACGCTCGCCGAGCTCGGCCAGCACCGCTTCGTCCGTCAGGTACTCATCGATCTTCATAACGCACCTCACACAGTATTTTAGCGCCGAAATCCAAGCTAGAGACCTATTTACGGTGCCTTCCATCAACCATTGTAGCAGCGCATCGTGACATAGAATACATATACCGTCCCTTATACGGTACTTTATGAGCTATATAGAGCTATAAAGAGCTGCATAAGGGACGTTATAGCTTCGCATAAATCGCTCAGCGGATGGTGTATGAGCGATGCGGGGGTGTAGGCTGCCAATGATCATGGTCGAGGCTTCCCCCGCGCTCTACCGCGCCGGCTCCGGCGAGCCGGTCCTGTTGCTGCACGGCTTCACCGGCGCCTGGCATCACTGGCGCCCGCTGCTGGGCGGCCTGGCAGCGCGCTATGAAGTGACCGCGCCGACGCTCGCCGGCCACGACGGCGGGCCGCCGTTCCCGGATGTCCCGATGTCGTTCGCGGGCGCGTGCGACTCGCTGGAAAGCCATCTCGACGAACTCGGCGTGGGTGACGCGCACGTCGTCGGCAACTCGCTGGGGGGCGCTCTGGCACTCGAACTCGCCAAGCGCGGCCGCGCGCGCTCGGTCGTCGCGCTCGCACCAGCCGGCGGCTGGAGCGACGGTGACGGCGAGGCGCTGCGGCTGGCCCGCTTCTTCGCGCGGCAGGTTCGGGGCGCGCGGATCGGCGCGCGCGCGGTCCCGACGATCATGAGCCGCCCGCGCAGCAGGCGCCTGGCGATGCGCGACGCGATGCGCCACGGCGAGCGCATGACCCCGACCGAGGCGGTCGACCTCGTGCGCTCCTCGGCGCGCTGCGCGGTGAGCGAGGCCGCGATCGACGCGCTACGCGCCGACAACCTGGCGCTGGGAGACCTCGATCGCATCAGCTGCCCGGTGCTGCTGGCCTCGCCGCAGTTCGATCGCATCCTGCCCGCCGAGCGTCACGCGCCGCGCTTTCGGCGCGAGATACCGGGCGTGCAGTGGCGCACACTGGCCGACTGCGGGCACGTGCCGATGTGGGACGCCTCCGGGTCGCTCGTGCAGATGATCGGCGAGTTCGTCGAGCGCCGCGTCGCGGACAGCGTCCGTCCCGCGGCTCACGCCGCGGGCTGAACGAGGTACACGAAGGCCCCGCCGCCGCATAGGCGGGGTCTTGCGTCCGGGGTGCCCCGTATAGAACTCGCGGCGATCGCGCAGAACGCAAGCGCTGCAAAGCTAACTGCGGTGAATCACCGTACCTTTGGCATTTGTTTCATCTCCTGGCGTTTTCATGGTTGTCGTGTGGCGTTGGCGCGGCGTGGCGGCCCGCTGGCCGGTTTGGGGAGTCGGCCCAGAGCGCTCGCTGGCTGACCTGGGTCATTGGTTGACCAGCTTTTCGATCACCCCTTCGAACTCGGCCGGGTCTCTGAGCGTCGGCGGTCGATACAGCGCCAGGCCCTTGCCGCCGGCGGTTCGGCCGAAGAACAGGCCCGGTGTGCCCGGGATACCGGCCTGCTCGGCGGCCTGCTTGTCGGACTGGACCTCGGCGGCGAGCGCCGGTTCGTTGCGTTCGCTTTGCCACTGCGCCAGGTTGAGGCTCGGCACCTGCAGCGCGAGGTGTTGCAGGAACGGTTCGTTTACATAACCCGAGTTCTCGGTACCCTGCTCGTGGTAGAACAGCTCGAGGTAGTACCACATCTTGTTCTGCCGCGCGGCGGCCTCCGCGGCGACCTGCTGGAGTTCGAAGGTCTGCGGGTTGGTGGTCGCGGTCTCCATCGAGCGGTAGATGATCCGCAGCTTGCCCGTGCGTACCCAGTTGCGGATGATGATCGGCAGCGAGTACACAGTGAATTCACGGCAGAACGGGCACTCCAGATCGCCGAAGTACTGCAGCGTCACGGGTGCGCGCGGCAAGCCCAGCATGTTCGCGTGCTCGGGGATACCGCCGATCGTCTGATCGACCAGCGCGACGACGTTCTTGGGCGTCGCTGGCTGCTCGGCGCCACCGCCGCCGGTGGCGAGCAGCACGGCAACGCCCGCTGCGACCGCTGCGATCGCACCGACGAGTTGTCTTCGACGTCGGCGCTGGCGTGCGATGAATGCCGCCGAAATCGCCATTTGCGGCGATCATACGCCGATCGCCAGGTTATTCAAATAGTCGGAGACAGCCGGGTAGGGCACGGGCGCTATCGTAGCCATATGAGGACTCACGGCGCATATGAGCACTCACGGCGCTAAACGCTAGTGAGCCGTGAGCGCTCATCGCTATCGCGTTGTCCTACCCGCAGTTTGTCGACCGGGTTTCGTTCTCTCTAAAAAGAAGTTCGTGGTTTGCAAATGTCCCGAAAATCCCAAAGTTTTCAAATGTTGGGAACCCTATGAGAGGCTCGAAGGCAGTCTTAGCACCTTCTTCTCCGCACTTTTTGTTAATGGATATGGTCATTCCGAGCATCACGTATGTCCCTTCTATGTAGACGGGACCACCACTATCGCCTTTTTCTCCGCAGGCACTGGCTACGAACGTATGTTCAGCCGATGTTTCGACATTCACTTCGAGCACTGAACCACACTTTTCGCCGCTCTTCATGCCTTGCTTGCAGACTTTCTGTCCGACGGCGGCTTCTTCGAAGCCTTCCACGGAATGCGGCGTTTTTGGCGATTTAACCCACTCGGCGACGACGGCTGGGACCGGTATCGGCAACGCTTCGGCGAAGAAGCCACCTTCTGCTTTGGACAGCACCCGCACCTCAGCCATGTCGCGTGCTTTATTGTAGTACCGCGTACCGTCCTTACCCACCAGTTTTAGTTTGCCTGCTGGATAAGCCGAGGTTACTTCCGTGTTCACGAAGCCTTCGCCTCCGGTTTCTGCGCCCAGGCAGTGACCAGCGGTTAGCATCCAAATTTCGGTTCCTTCAGTCAGATCGGGCCCAGCCGTGCATACGGGTTCCGGACTTTCCACCCCGATGCCTGCGCCCGCTGTGATCGCTTCTTCACAGAAAGCGCTCCCACTTGTGAATGCCGCTTCACAGGTCTTTTTTGCGGCCTGCGCCCATTCAATCTTCGGGCTCGGGTCAACTTTGATGAGGACATTGACGTTCGCCTCGGCGGCGCCGGTTTTTAGTTCGGCGAGCTCGGACTCAGAGACCGACGAACTCAGAGTGATCGACACGGCGTTGCTCTTGGGTTCAAGGCCGGTTGTCGCATCGCTGCTGCGCACGAGCCCCGCAAGCCTCTTGCTCCATTCATCCTGAGCGGCGACCAGTTCCGCCCATGTCGAACGTACAGGCGTGGCCACGACGTCGGCCGCGAGGCCGGTCTGCTCAGCCAATCGCGTGACCACCTGGCTGCTATCAGTCGAGGTTACACCGACGTGAAACTGTGCAGACGCAGGTTCGAACCACACACCAGCGTAGGCCGTGCCAAGGGCGTCGAGCACCTTGCGTCCTAGTTTGGTTTTCGCGACCTGGCTCTGCAAAGCCATGGCCTTTGCTTCTATGTTCGGACTTGCGGCCAATGCGGACGCGCTCGCCGCGACGAGCGCCGTCGCCACACAGACCGTGAGTATGGCAGTGACTTTCAAAGCATCCTTGGGTGCGAGCGATAATCGATTCGTATTTGGTGCCGGCCGGATGGCTATCGACATGACATACCTCTCTTCGGGTCTAAAACATCATGGACGTTTTTCAGAAGTGCCTTTGGCCGTGTCTTAGGTAAACCTCCACGTCATGTCCTTTTCCACGCAGAATAACGAGCTACCCGAGATAGTCGCTGCGGCGCTGCCAACTTCGAGTTCGCCAGCTGTTGCGACTAGAAGCGTTACTAAATGCAATAAACGTTCGTCCTGGCCTTCCGGCGATAACGCTGTGAAGCTGCCGGTAACGGCATTCTTGCCGGCAGACGCGCAGCTTGCGCCGTTCAGTTTGAACGTGGCTAGCAGGCTCCCGGTCTCAGGTTTGATTTTTGTCTTGAAGGCTAACGAGCCGTCTAAGGTCGCTTCACCTTCCACGGGACGCGTCGCGATGCTAGTGCCTTCCAGGGTGCACGTGGTAGGTTTAAGGACTTTACACCCCGAGAATTCGAGCGCGCTGACTAAAATCTTGGCGGGCGGATTTATCGTACCTCCGCCCAGCGCGGTTTTGGTACATTCGACTTCGATTGAGCTGAAAGTGAGTACGCCAGTTTTGTCGGTGACGCTCGCCCCGATTGACGTGGGCGCTGAAACCGCCGTCCCTAACACGAGCCATCCCGCCTGGGCCGTACTTGCGGCGATTGCTCCGAACGCAATCACTGCAAAACCCGCTGCTATGCATAATCGTAGCTTGGACATTGAGTTAATCTCCTCTCGGTTTTGGATAGGTGGTCTGAGTACGCCGTCACTGTTCACCAGCTTTTTAGATGACCGTCGAACGGGGTCGAGCTGCTGAGCGTGGGCCGGTAGGGCGTCGAGCCGCCGCCGGTGGCGACTTGCACGGCGACCCCGATGGCGACCATCGCGATTACGCCGACGAGCTGTCGTCGTCGCCGGCGCTGACGGGCGATAGATCCCCCCGAAGTCGCCATTTGCGGCGATCATACGCCGATCGCAAAATTATTCAAATAGTCGGAGACAGTCGGTTTAGCGTGCGGCGTAAGCGGGCAGAGGGCCGTGCTTGGGGTACTGGCCGCTATTCGCGGAACTGTGGCACGCAGCGGTGCCTGACGCGCCTGGGGAGGCTTGGCGCGAAGGCGAGACCTCGTGGGGTGCGGGGCGAAGGCTGGCGGTTCAATCGCCCGCGGACACGCCCACAGCCTCGGGCTCGTCGGCGGTGGGTGCTGTCGCGGGCGCCCCGGCCGGCGCGGGCGCGCCTTCGCCGGAGGTGACGAAATCGCGCTGGCGCACGAGCGCGAACGCCAGCACCGCGCCGACCAGTGCGACGGTGCCGGCGATCAGCAGGATCGTGTTGAAGCCTTCGACGAACCCCACCTTGTAGGCGTGCGACAGCGCGCCTCGGGTGGCGGGCGCGAGCGCGTGGAACAGCCCGTGAACTTCGCCTGAGATCAGCACTTTTTTGAGGTTGCCGTGCGCCGCTGCGGCGACCGCCTGCTCGTGTCCCGCGGCGGTCAGGTTCGCGGTCGTGTGCGTCACGACCTCGTGCTCGAACACCGCCCCGAGCCCGGCGATCCCGGTGGCGATGCCGACCTGGCGAAACGTGCTGTTGATGCCCGACGCCATGCCGCTGCGCGAGTAGTGCACGACCCCGATCGCGGTCGAGGCCAGCGGCGGGTTGACCATCCCGATGCCCGCCCCAGCGAGGATGAAGCCGGGGATCAGAGCGGTCCATGAGGAGGTCGCGTCAACCGCGGTCATCGCGAACAGGCCGCCGCTGACGAGCACCAGGCCGCTGCCGAGCAGCAGCCGCACCGGCACGCGCACACTCAACCGCCCCGCCACCGGCGCGACCGCGAAGGAAAGCAGGGTCACGGGCAGGAAGCGCAGGCCGGCCTGCAGCGCGTCGTAGCCGAGCACGTCCTGGATGTAGAGCGTCAGGTACAGGAACATCGCAAAGATCGACGAGGACAGCGCGAACGCGACGATGCTCGCGCCCGTGAACGCCGGCCGGCGGAACAGGCTCAGGTCGAGCATCGGCCGCTGCTGTGCGCGCTCAACCGCCACGAACGCGACGAGCAGCACCGCCGCGAGGGCCAAGAAGGAGACGATGCGCGTCGAGCCCCACCCGGCTTCGTTGCCCTCGATCAGCGCGAACCCCAGCAGGAACAGGGCTCCAGAGAAGGTGACCAGGCCCAGCCAGTCCACTCCGCGCGCGTTTGGGTCGCGAGACTCCGACACCTGGGTCAGCGTCAGGACCACCGCGGCGATGCCGATCGGGACGTTCAGGAAAAAGATCCACTCCCACCCGATCCCCGTCGTGATGATCCCGCCGACCACCGGCCCGATCGCCACCGCCGCGCCGACGACGGCGCCGAACACGCCGAACGCGATCCCGCGCTCGCGCCCATGGAAGGCGGCGGCGATCAGCGCGAGCGAGGTCGCGTACATCATCGCCCCACCCGTCCCCTGCACCGCCCGCGCGAGGTTCAACATCAGCGGCGTGCTGGACAGTCCACAGACCGCCGAGGAGCACGTGAACACCACCAGCCCGATCGTGAACACGCGCCGGCGCCCGACCAGATCCGACACCGCGCCCGCGGTCAGCAGGAACGCCGCGAGCGTCAGCGCATAGGCGTTGACGACCCACTGCAGGTCGGCGAACGAGCTGTGCAGCGAGTGCTGGATCGAGGGCAGCGCGACATTCACGACGGTGATGTCGAGCAGCAGCATGAACATCGCGATCGACACCGCGATCAGGGTCCACCATTTGCGCTCCACGGCTGCCTCCTCGCTGGTGGGGTCGGGTTTGGAACCGGGCTTGGCCTTGGTGGGGCCGACCCGGGCTGGGACCTGTTCCGGTCGCCGGGGACGCCGGATCGCCCCGGCGTCGTGCAGGGCTGCCGGCGCAACGGGGTCACGGGGTCCAGACCAATATAGGAGGGTCGGGCGGTCCGCTTCGGACGACAGGTCTCGGGGGCCACGTCAACGGGCCCGATGGTCCCGGCATTTCAAGCAAACCGCACCATCCGTCGATAATCGCGGGGTGTCCGCAGAGCGTCCGCCCACCAAGGCAGCGCTGGCCGATGCGTTGCTGGACGGGCTCAGCCCGCGCCAGGCCGGTGCGGTCCGCAGCGACGCCGAGCGGCTGCTGGTGCTCGGCGGCGCCGGCACAGGCAAGACCGAGGTACTCGCGCGTCGGGTCGCCTGGGATGTCGGCGTGCGCGGCGTGGCGCGTGAGCGGATCGTCGCGCTCGCGTGCACCAAGCGCGCCGCCGACGAGCTGCGTACGCGCGTGCGCGCGTGTCTGGCCCAACTGGTTGGTGAACAGGGCGGTTCGGCCCAGGTGGTTAGCGAGCAGGGCGGTGCGGCCCAACTGGTTGGCGAGCAGGGCGGTTCGGCCCGGCTGGTCGGTGACAGGGCGCTGCGGCGCTCCCGGAGATGTTCGTCGGCACCATCCACGAGGTCTGTTTTGCCTTGCTACGCGAGCTGGCCCCCGAGCTTTACGGCGGGTTCCAGCTGCTCGACGATCCCGCCTGCCACGCTCTGGCGCAGCTCTACTGGCACGGGTTGGTGGGCGGCGACGTATTCGCATACGACCTCGCATATGCCGGAGTCGCCAGCGGGCCGTGGCACGCCCGGCGCGAGTTCCTGCGCTGCTACGGCTTGCTCAACGAGTACGACCAGCTGCACGTGCGCCTGCCCTCAGAGGCGCCGTCGCCGGAGCCCGAGCAGCAGGTCGCGTGGTGCTTGCAGGCGCGGCTGCGCGAGCCCGCCGGCGAGCGCCGAGTCGCCAGGCTTTTCGGCCTGGGCGCGGCTCGCTAGTACGCGCTGCTGCGCGCGCGTCGCGTGCTGGACTACGCGACGGTGCAGACCGAGCTGTTGAGGCTGCTCGAACGCGACCCACCCGCGCGCAGGCGGCTGGCAGAGTCGATCGATCGCGTCGCCCTCGATGACGCCCAGGATCTCAGTCCGGTCCAGCGCAAGCTGATCGCGGCGCTGCTCGGCGCGGGCTTGGCGGGCTCCGCGGGCGAGTGGGATGGGACTGACGAGGGGGGTGCTGAGCGCTCGACGCCGCAGATCGTCGCGCCGGCCGGAGATCTGCCGCGGGCGAGCCGGCGTGCCTGAACGGCTGGCGTCGCAGCGGGCGCACGCCCCCACACGCATACGCGCGCAAGCGCGTATGCCCTCAAAAAAACGGTGGGCAGGGGGAGCCGCCATCGCGGGCGGGGTTCTTGATGTGTCAGTTCCGCTCGCCGGCGCGGCTGGCGACCCGGGGCGGGGGGATGGACTGCGCTGCGCACCCATTAGGATATCGCTGTAGGAAAATCATGCCGTGTCGGGAGGATGTTCCGATAGCTTTATAGCTTTGGCGCAACTGAGATAAATACATTCCCCCTCAGCGGGGGTCAGGTCGCGTGGCTAGGGTCTGGGACGGCCGCGGTCGTGCAGTCCAGATCGCGCAGCTTGCGCCGCACGCGCGTGCGGGTCTCGGTCAGCTCCTCGCGGAGCTTGACCAGTTCGCTGGCACGGTGCTCCACGAGCGCCAGCTGGCGGTCGATGTGCCCCAGCGCCTCCTCCAGCAGCGTGCGCCGGCGCTCGGGGTGTACGTCCTCGCGGCGCAGCTGCGCGCGCACCGTCGCGCGCGCCTCCTCGGCGGCGAGCAGCGTCTTTAGCTCCTCCAGCGTCACCCCGAGCAGGTGCTTGAGGCGCATCACCTCGCGCAACCGTTCGACCTCGGCCTCGGTGTACGTGCGGTGCCCGCCCGAGGGCCGCGCGGGCGCCTCCGGCAGCAGGCCGATCTCCTCGTAGTAGCGGATCGTGCGTGGCGTGGTGCCGACCAGCCGTGCAACATCGCCGATTCGCAGCGGGTGGGGAGGGGTGTGATCGTCCGCGTGTGGCTGCCCCGCAACGTGCGGGTCGGGGCGGGGCGTCCTGCCCCGCCGCGGCGCGTCCACAGGCCGCACTGGCGTGCTCATGCGTGGCCCCCGCTCCTGGCCAGCTCGGGCTGGGGCGCGCGCTCGTCGGGGACTGTTTCGTGCCGCGGGCGCAGTAGGCACACCCAGGCGCCGATCAGCGAGGTCGCCGCGAGCACCCACAGCGCGGTGTGCATGTTGTCGATGAACGGCGCCAGCTTCTGCGCGGAGAGACCCTTGGCCAGACCCGAGAAGACCGCGAACAGCGTCGGCTTCGGCACCGCCGAGGTCACGATCGCGAGCACGAACGCGATCGACAGCACCGCGCCGGTGTTCTGCAGCAGCGTACGCGCGCCGGCGGCGATGCCGCGCCGCTTGGCCGGCACGGCACCCATCATCGCGGCGGTGTTGGGGCTGTTGAACATGCCCGACGCGACACCGACGAGCGCCAGCCACAGCGTGCTCTGCCAGTAGGGGCTGTGGACCTGCAGTGTTGTCATCCCCGCCAGCGCTCCCGCGCTAAGCAGCATCCCGGCCGCCGCCAGGCCGCGCGAGCCGTGACGGTCGGCGTAAATGCCGGCCAGCGGTGAGGCGACCAGCATGCCCAGCGCGAGCGGAATCAGCTTCACGCCGGCGGTGATCGGCGTGTTGCCCTGGGCGCCCTGAAAGTAGAACACGAACAGGAACATCAGGGCGAAGCGCGCCAGACCGTTGATGAACGCCGCGGCGGTCGCGGCCGCGAACAGCCGGTTCTTGAACAGCGAGAGGTCGAGCATCGGCGCGCGCGAGCGACTCTCGATCAACACCCACAGCGGCAGCAGCACCGCCGCGGCGCTCAGGCCGACGATCACAATTGTGTCGTCCCAGCCGCTCAGGCCGCCGCGCGAGACGCCGAGCACGAGTCCTGTCAGGCCGAGGATGAACGTGAGGTTGCCGAGCACGTCGTAGCCGCGGATCTCGTCCGGTTTGGAGAGCTCGCGCAGGATCAGCGCGCCCCACGCAGCGCCGGCCAGCGCGAGCGGGACGTTGAACCAGAAGACCCAATGCCACGAGATCGCGACCAGCGCGCCGCCGAGCACCGGCCCGATCGCCAGGCCGATCGCGGCGACCATCGTGTTCGTGCCCATCGCGAGCCCCAGTTCCTCGTGTGGGAACGCATCGGTGACGAGCGCGGCGGCGTTGGCGAACAGGAAGGCCGAGCCGATCCCCTGCAGCACGCGCCACACGATCAGCACGTTCGCGTCAGGCGAGAAGCCGGCGCCCAGCGACGCGATCGCGAACACCAGAAAGCCGCCGATATACGCGCGCTTGCGCCCAAACAGGTCCGACAGCCGGCCCGCCATCAGCACGAGCACGGTGGCGGCGATCAGGTAGGCGAGGATCACCCACACGAGCGCGAGCAGGCTGGCGTGCAGCGAGCGCTCGAGGTCGGGCAGCGCGATGATCAGCGTGCCCGAGTTGGTCGCCGCCAGCAGCATCCCGAGGCTGGTGCAAGACAGCGCCCACCACTTGTAGTGCTCGTGCCCGGCCGCCACACCGAAGCGACGGCGCGGCGCGGTGGCGGCCGCCGGCGGGCCGGCAGCGACACGGGGCCGCGGTCGGGGAGGCGATTGCGTGCTCAAACTGTCCTTTCCCGGCGCCGGCAGGCGCCGGTGGTCGGCCGCGAAACTTTACGTGAACGTAAGAACCACGATAGCAGGGAGGTGCCGGGGCGGCCGGCGTCGTGCAACGCGCTCGACCAGCACACACGGGCCCGCCGAGGCCGCCGGGCCGATCGGCGAGCAACCGTTCGACCAACCAAAAAAAGATCGGCCCGCCGGGGGAGACGGGCCGATCAGGGAGGGAATGAGGGAGGGATGCTCCTCGTTACGGGTATGCCCGCAATTCAAGAAAACAAACCTCGATCGGCGGATCTCGAAAACGCCCGGGTTGCCGTTCGGCCAGCCGGTCGCGCGCGCACAGGCCGAGAGGGGCGGCGCGGCCCGGCGGGCGGGGCCCCGCCGTCAACCACGGACCCGCGCCGTCGATCATCTACCCTGGGGCGACGATGCTTTTCGGCACGCGCAAGCCGCAGATGGTCGAGCCCGCTGCCGCGCTGCCCGGCCGCGAGCAGCCGATGGAGGTGCCCGAGCGCCACTTCGTGCTCGGCACGCCGCTGCGCGGGCCGTTCCCCGCGGGGATCGAGCAGGCGACGGTCGCGATGGGCTGTTTTTGGGGCGCGGAGCGCACGTTCTGGCAGGCGCCCGGCGTCTACACGACGGCGGTCGGCTACACCGGCGGCCACACGCCGAACCCGACCTACGAGGAGGTCTGCTCGGGTCGCACCGGGCACACCGAGGCGGTGCTCGTCGCATTCGACCCCGCCGCCACCAGCTACGCCGAGCTGCTGGCGCTGTTCTGGGAGAACCACGACCCCACGCAGGGGATGCGCCAGGGCGCCGACAGCGGCACCCAGTACCGCTCGGCGATCTTCTGGCACGACGAGACCCAGCGCACGCTCGCGCAGCAGTCGCTCGCCGCCTACCAGCAACAGCTGAGCGCCGCCGGCCACGGCACGATCACGACCGAAGTCGCGCAGGCCGAGCCGCTGCACCCGTTCTACTACGCCGAGGCCTACCACCAGCAGTACCTGGCCAAGAACCCGGGCGCGTATTGTGGGGCAGGCGGGACGGGCGTTGCCTGCCCGGTCGGTCTGGCTCCCTTTGTGTCCGGCGACTAGCGAACGGGACCTCGATCGTTCCTGGCTCTCGTAGCGCGGGCACGCGCTCAACGCGTCAGACGCCTGCGAGATACGGCGAGGCCATCGGGTGTGTTCCCGACTCGGCATCGAAGTAGTTGCCGTGGGTGAGCCTCACGGTCTCGATGGAGTCGGCGCCCACGAGCACGATCTCCTTGTCGGTCTCGTGACGATGTTCCGCCTCCATCGCCTCATACGCCTTCAGCGCCACGGCTGCGTCCGTAAACGCGTGCTCGTAGACGAGCTGCTGCCGGGAGCGGTCGTAGACGAGAAGGAAGTGGATGAGTGGCATATCAGGCTGACTCCTGTAGGTACGGTAGCGCTCTCAGGCGGGCAGCGTCGAACTCTTGCGTGAACTCGGGTGTCGGGTACTCGCCGTTGGCTTCCATGTACATGCCCTGGCTGGCGAGACGGAACACCTCTCGGAGATCGTCAGGACCTTCGCCCTCCTTGAGTGGTACGCCGAGCCTTGCGCCTGCTCGCTCAACGGCTACTGCCCATTCGTGCTCGCGCGGGTCGCGCAGTTGGATCTCAATCAGTCGCCCGTCACGGATCACCATGATGTGTACGGCCCTATAGCCACTGTCCGCCGGTTCGTCGCGGTAGTCGCGGATCTTCCCGTAGATCGTCCATTTCTGCTTGCGGATTCGGCGCAAGACGCCCTCCACCTGTTGGCGGCTGGGGAGCACAGCGCGACACCCACCGATGTCGCCCATCGTCCAGAGCTGCATCGAATCAAGGCGTGCCAGCTTGTTCACGATCTGTGCCTCCCGCTTGAGCCGCTGGGCGACCGGAATCCGCGCCCCCGGTTCCTTGAGCTCCGGGCACTCGCTGCGAACCATCGACCGCAGACCATTCACGGTCTTGTTCAACGACACCTGGAAGGACTCGCGGAATACGGTCAGGACGACCAACGCGTTGGTGACCTCAGTACCGATCGGCTCGTCTGACCGCCACCAGCGGCGCAGTGCCGCCCCGGCCCGGTCGATGTCGCCCCGGGTGTAGCCGGGAAGCGGTGCGAACTTGCTCTCTGGCACGCCGGGATGTTAACGGCCTAGTCCCACAGAGAGACGCACCTTTCGGCCGTTGCACCAGACGGGCGACAACCGCGAGCGGATAGCCCGCTGCTGGTACCTACTTGCCGTGCCTACAGCGCCTCAGATCCCGGCTCTCCAGCGCGTGTGCTCATCGTGCCCGTGCCTTCCGACGGCGAACCCGGGTGGGTATTGCGGGGCGGGCGGCACGGGCGTTGCCTGCCCGGTCGGGCTGGCGCGCTGAGGTAGGCTGCCCCAGCGCGCTCGATCGCGGCGAGCGCGGTGCGGACCTCCGTCTCGGCGTCGGCCCAACGGCTGCCTCATAGCGCGCCGCCAGCTTCTCGATGATGCGCGCGCACTCGTCGCGGTCGGCTTCGGCGGCGCGGGCTTCGGCCGCGAGGCGGTCGCGCTTGGCGTCGGTCCGCGATGACGGGTATGTATTGGGCGAACTGGTGCGCGGGCGCGCACGCTACCGGCCGCGCTGCCGCGCCGCCGGTGCCGACCGCGCCAATTGCGTGGGAAACGGGGCGCGCCCGGTGGCCGTGGGTTGTTCAACCCTCCGCCCGGACGGACCTAGAGCGCCTAGCAAAATGAGTGCACGTCTGGATGCGGCCGATTTTCTTCGCGGAGCTTTGTCCTCGGGCCTCGACTTGGTTCTACCAAGCCTTCGGCCCTGCGTCCGCGCTCCGCTCGACCCTCGACCACCCCAGCCACACCCTCATTTTGCTAGGCGCTCTTAGGGAGATGGACGCGGCCGTTCGGACCCTCCACGAGTAAGCCGTCGTCCGAGGTCTTCGTGAGGACCTTGGCGTCCGGGTGCTCTCGTTTGAAGCGCAGCCACGCCATGAACGTCGGGTGGCTCACAACCCACTGTTGGCGGCCTTGCGTGATCGGCGGCACCCGTTCATCCTCGCTTCCCGTCGTCGGAGACGCGCGCACGCCGCGCAGAAAGCCTCCCATGGGCCAAGTGCGCGGCGTGGCCTCGGACGCCGCCAGGTGGGCGCCCGAGGCTGCGGCATCCTACCAGTCGCTTACGGCAAGCAGTATGAGGCTTGTTGACCTGTGTATGGACTACACGGCAAGTCGCATGAAAAGGTACACTCGTGCCCACACAAGCCCTCGGCACCGCGATACGCCGCCTGCGCGAACAACGCGGGCTGACACAGGAAGACGCGGCCCACCGTGGCCATGTCACGACGGGCACCTTGAGCAAGGTCGAACGCGGCGAGACCGACCCGCGATGGTCTACGGTCGAGCGCATCGCAGGTGCACTGGAGGTCACCCTCCGGGATCTCGGCGCCGAGATCGAACGGACCGGCTAGTGTCGTGAGTACGCATTGACTGCGGCCCCGCCGAAGCGGGGCCGCAGTTTCCTCCACCGTGACGAGCGCGCCCGAGGAGGCACGACGCGCTCGCCGTGGCGTCCGTGCCTACGCCGCGCTTCCTACCGCGGGTTGGCTTGACGGCGTCGGCTGCCACCCCGGCGGATGCGGCCCCCCGAGGGTGGGCACATCCGAGGGGTAGACCTCGTTGCCGTGGATCGCGTGATCGCCGATCTCCAGCTCCTCGTCGGTGAGGCGCAAGGGGACGAAGATCCCGACGACCTTGAGGATCACCCAGGTCGCGGCCGCGGTGTAGAGGATCACCCACAGCCCGGCCTCGGCCTGCCAGCGCAGCAGCGTCAGGCCGCCGCCGTAGAACAGGCCTTCCTTGCCGGGCAGGTTGGCCGCCCCCCCGACACCGAAGTACTCGATGATCCCGGGGTTGGCGAACAGCCCGACCATCAGGCCACCTGCAAGGCCGGCGATGCCGTGCGTGTAGATCACGCCCAGCGTGTCGTCGACCGTGCGGAATGGTCGCACGCGGCTCAGGTAGCGGATCGACATCCAGACGATCGTCGAGCCGATGCTGCCGACCAGGATCGCACCCCAGCCGTTGACGAAACCGGCCGAGGGGGTGATCGCAACCAGGCCGGTGATCATGCCGTTGACGGCACCGATCATCGAGGGCTTGTCGCGGTAGATGTAGTCCCAGGCGATCCACACCATCATCGCCACCGCGGTCGCGACGTTGGTGTTGAGCACCGCCGCCGAGGCGTCGGGGCCCGCGTAGTAGGAGTCGCCGCCGTTGAAGCCGTTCCAGCCGAGCCACAGCAGACCGGCCCCGCAGGCGAGCATCAACAGGTTGTTCGGTGCGTCAACCTCGCGATCTCGCTGCAATCGCGGGCCGATCACTTTCGCGAATACGAACCCGGAGACGCCTGCCGAGAGGTGGATGACGTAGCCACCGGAGTAGTCCAGGGCGCCGTGCGCGGCGAAATAGCCGCCGCCCCACAACAGGAACGCGTTGACCGCGTACACCGCCGTGATCCAGACCGCCACGTAGGGCACCCACGCCTTGAAGTTGACGCGGCCCAGCACCGAGCCAAGCGCCAGGATCGGCGTGATCGCTGCGAACACGAACTGGAAGTAGACGAGCGAGGACTCCGGGAAATGGAACAGCGGGCCTTCGGTAACCGAGGCGATTTCGGCCTGGTTCTCCTCGGCGGCACGGCTGAGTACGCTCCCGGGTTCACCGAGGAACGTGCCGAAGAAGCCTTTGGTGCCGAAGATCCCAGAGCCGCTGTGCGCGATCGGATGGCCGAAGCCCATCTTGAAAGCCCAGAGCACCCAGACGATCAGCGTGACGCAGAACGCTACGAAGGTGAGCATCATGCTGTTCACCGACCAGCGCTTCTGCATGACGCCGCCGTAGAGCACCGCCAGGCCGGGCAGGCTCATCAAGCCGACGAACGTCGCGGCTGTCATCTGCCACGCATTGTCCCCCGGATTGAATTCGCCTTTCCAAGGTAGGTATGGCAACCAGTGCATATGCCTCCATTCGACCGCCGTTTTTGATGGCGCAAACCCAACCCGCCGGCAGGCAGGGCCAGGCGCGCCAAATTACGTCCTCCATAAAACCCGCCCGGTGGGGCTGCGGGTAGGGCATCGTGCCCAACACTTGCCGACGCCCTTTCGACATTTGGCTAGACGAGCCGCGAGCCGTTGGACGGCTGTCGAGAGGATCGCGCTCGGCTGCGGGGAACGTCGAGAGGACCAGGCTCAGCTACGGGGTACGTAGCGAAAGCCCGCCCTGCGGCACGCCTCGGCGAGCTGTTCGCCGTTGTGCGCATAGTCTTGCGGGGTTGCGCAGATCGTCCGCGCCTGCGCGCCACAGGCCTTGGCTTCGGCTGCACCGAGCGTGCTGGCGAACGTGATCGCGATGCAGCCGGGTCGGGTCGGCGCGCTGCCTTTGAGTCCGTAGGCGAGTAGTCCGAGCGCAGCCAGCGCTACGCAGCTCAGCAGCACCGCTGCGATCGTCCGCTCCCGCCGTCCCCAGCGCAGCGGCTCACGCAGGCGCTTGGACTGGTCCATCATGATCATCGCGACCGATGAGTCTAGCCCCCGGCCGTGGTATATCTAAATGTGTATATCATGCTCTCCGTGAACGTTTCGGAGTTGTTGCGAAGTGCGCGTGACGCAGCCGGGCTGACGCAGGCCGAACTGGCTGCCCGTGCGTCCACCGCGCAGCCCGCCGTCGCGGCCTACGAGTCAGGGGTGCGGACGCCTACGATCGCGACGCTGACGCGGCTACTCGACGCCTGCGAGCATGACCTCCAAGTACGCGCCGCAGCGCGCGTACGGCGCGGCGCGGCCTCGCTGGCCGCACTCGCGCCGCAGATCGCAGAAGATCTGCACGACGGTCGCGAGCACGACGCGCTGCGGCTGTTGTTCGGGTTTGCCGACGACTTCAGGGGTTCATCGCGTGCTGGGCGCAGGCTGCTGATCGGCGAGGAGCCGCCGCTCACCGGCGATCGCCGCTTCGACGCTGCACTCGCCGGCGTCGCGGAGCTGTTTGCAGCCAAAGATCTATATCCGCCGGCTGTAGGCGACGGCGGCAGCATGGGACAGATGCGTGCCCGGCCGATGGCGGCTCCCGAATGGGTCGACGGCCCGCAGCGCTTCGTCGAGCCGTGGTGGTTCGTGACCAGCAGGCCCGCCTTCCACGCCTACACGCTCGCGCACACGCCGGCCGCGCTCGCGCGGCACGGGGTGTTCCTGGCGCGCGAGGTCTTCGACCGTGTCTGAGCGTTACTTCACGCGGGCGCGCATCGTCGCCGCGTTGCAAGCGCTCGGGGACGAACTTACCCGGGAGGGGGTACGCGGCCAACTGTTCATCGTCGGCGGCGCGGCGATTGCGCTGGCGTACTCGACGCGCAGGGTCACGCGCGACATCGACGCCGTGTTCGAGCCCAAGAGCGCGATCTACGACGCCGCCGCACGCGTCGCGGAAAAGCTCGAGCTGCCCGAGGACTGGCTCAACGACGCCGTCAAGGGCTACATGCCCGGTCCGGACACCGACGCGCGCCCGCTGCCCGAGATCGAGGGCATCGAGATCACGACCGCCTCGCCCCGTTATCTGCTCGCGATGAAGCTGCTCGCGATGCGCTTTGGCGAGGACGAGCAGGACATCGAGCTGTTGTTGCGCGAGTGCCAAATAGGCACCCCCGAGGAGGCGCTCGAGCTGCTCCAGCAGATGTACCCTGCGCGCGAGCCGGCGCCCAAGACGCGCCTCTTTCTGGAAGAGATCCTGGGACCGGGCGGCGCCACGGGCACTCGGTGATCGCAGTGGGTGGCCGCCGCCGCGCCATCCACGAGCGCGTAGATCCACGAGCGCCTAGATCCACTGCCTGGTGCCGACCCGTTGCCGGGGTGTTGCCGCGGCCGGGCTTGCGCCTTCAGGCAGGCTTTCGCGCCCCGGCTGGGGCGGCATTTGGCTATGTCTGGGAGCTGCCGTCGTCGCCCTGCGGCGCGAACTGCAGCGCCGCGGAGTTGATGCAGTAGCGCTGTCCGGTCGGCCCGGGGCCGTCGTCGAAGACGTGCCCCAGATGCCCGCCGCAGCGCCGGCAGCGGACCTCGGTGCGGCGCATGAAGAGGCTGTTATCGGGGCGCAGCTCGACGGCCTCGGCGACGGCAGGCTCGGTGAAGCTGGGCCAGCCGGTGCCGGAGTCGAACTTGGTGTCCGAGCCGAACAGCTCGGCGCCACAGCCCGCGCAGCGGTAGCTGCCGGTGTCCTTGTTGTAGACGTACTCGCCGGTGAACGGCGGCTCGGTGCCCGCGCGACGCAGGATCTCGTACTGCTCGGGCGTCAGCTCCTGGCGCCACTGCTCCTCGGGCTTGACCGCCTCGGCGTCGCTCATCACGATCAGTTCTAGCAGCGTTGTGGTTACGAAACTCTTACGAGCGCTGGCACACGCGCGTGCAACGCTTTGAGTATCGCCGTGCAATCTAGGAGGATGGAACCCCAAGCGGCTTCCCCAGGCGCGAACCCCGATCGGCCTTCCCGCGGACGCGCATCGTCGCCGCGCCGCGCGGGTAGCGATGGGCTGGACCGAAGCCGGTGACGGCAAGGCTACGCGCAGGGCACCCGATCGAGGAGGTAGAGCATGCAAACGATCAAACTCGGCGCGACCGACCTGCAGGTCTCGCGGATCTGTCTGGGCACGTGGCAGTTCGGCGGCGAGTGGGGCGCGATCGACCGCGAGCAGGCGGTCGCGTCGGTGACGCGCGCACGCGAGCTGGGCGTGAACTTTTTCGACACCGCGCAGGCGTACGGGTTTGGTGCCTCCGAGGAGCTGCTGGCGCAGGCGCTGCGCGGTGTGCCGCGTGAGCAGGTCGTGCTTGCGACCAAGGGCGGCCTGCGCAAAGAGGGTGAGCAGTTGTTGCGCGACTCGAGCCCCGGGTGGCTGCTCGAGCAGGACGACTGGCGCGCCGGCAGCGACCTCTTCGGAGGCGAGACGTTCGCGCGCAACCTGCGGATCGTGGAGCAACTGCGCGAGCTGGCGGACGGGCTCGGGATCGCGGTGGCGCAGCTGGCGATCGCCTGGACGCTGGCCAACCCGGCGGTGCACGTCGCGATCGTTGGCGCCCGCCGACCCGAGCACATCGTGGGCGCCGTGCCCGCCGCCGACGTGCACCTGGACAAGGACACGCTGGCGCGCATCGAAGCGATCCTGCGGGACGCCGCGACGGTCGCGGGACCGACGCCCGAGGGGGTTTGAGCCCAAACGCCAGGGATGCGCGCCGTGGTAGCGCTGGTGTTGCTGTGGGATCGTCCGCGTGTGTTCGCCCGGGGGCCGCGCGCGGCCCCGCTCGGCGTCCTGCCGAGCGGCGATGCGCGGGCCCGTCGATCGGCGAGCGCAGGCGCGGCGCCCGGTTTCGCGGCTGGCTAGCTGCGCCGCGGTTCGGGCGCCTTCAGCCAGCTCTCAAGCGGCGCGGGGCGCCCGAGGTGAAAGCCCTGCGCGTAGTCCACGCCGAGCTGTTGCAGCGTTTGCAGCGTCGCCTCGTTGCCGACGAACTCGGCGACGGTGCGCTTGCCCATCCCGCGCGCCAGTTCCACGACTGCGCCGATCACGAGCCTGTCGGTCGCGTCGGCCGTGCAGTTGCGCACGAACTCGCCGTCGATCTTGATGAAGTCGAACGGCAGGTGCTTGAGGTAGTAGAACGACCCGAAGCCGGCGCCGAAGTCGTCCAGCGCGAACCTGCATCCCAGCTCGCCCAGCGCCTCCGCGAGCGTTCTGGCCGCGGCGATGTTGTCGATCGCGACCGTCTCGGTGACCTCGAAGATCAGCTGCCGCGCGTCCACCCCGGAGCGGCGCAGCTCGCTGCCGATCTCCGCCGCCAGCTCGGGGTCGCTCAGCGAATGGCCCGAGATGTTGATCTCGACGACCGGCCTGCGCCCGGCCGCGGCGTGCTCGGCGAGCATTCCGATCGCGCGTGTGATCACCCACCTGTCGATCTCTCCGATCAGCCCGAAGCGCTCGGCGATCGGCAGAAAGCTGCCGGGCTGGATCAGGTCGCCGTGCGCGTCAACCATCCGCACCAGCAGCTCGTGCTGGGTGGCCCTGCCGGTCGCCGTCTCCACCACGGGCTGTGCGTGCAGTATGAGGCGGTCCTCGTCGAGCGCGGCCCGGATGCGCTCGACCCACTCAAGACGCGCCTCGATCCGCGCCTGCCCCTGACTCGGTCCGCCGTAGGTCTCGATGCGGTCGCGGCCGGCCTCCTTGGCGTCGTACATCGCTAAGTCGGCGTTGATCAGCGCCTCCTCGGCACCCAGCCCGACCGCGCTCGCCAGTGGCGCCACGCCGATGCTGGCGGTGATCGGCCGCTCACGGCCGCCCGGGCCGCGCGCCGCCCGCTGCTTGCGCACCGTGGCCAGCAGCGAGTGCGCCAGCTGCTCGGCCTCGATCCTGCCGCCGACCGGCGTGAGGATCGCGAACTCGTCGCCTCCCAGCCGCGCGAGCGTGTCGCTCTCGCGGACCCGTTCGGCGAGGGCGCCCGCGACCCTGACGATCAGGTCGTCGCCGGCGCTGTGGCCGAGCGTGTCGTTGACCTCCTTGAAGGCGTCGAGGTCGATCACCAGCACGGCGCCCTCGTGGCCGTAGCGTTCGCCGCGCAGCAGGTGCTCCTCGAGCCTACGCTCGTAGGCTCTGCGGTTGAGCAGGCCCGTCAGCGAGTCGTGGTCGGCCATGTGCTGCAGCTGCGCCTCGTAGCGCCGGCGGGCCGTGATGTCCTCGATCTGGGAGAGGAAATAGGCGGGTTGGCCGCGCTCGTCTCTGATCAACGTCGTGTGCACGGCGACCCACACCACGTGTCCTGCGGTGTGCACGTAGCGCTTTTCGGTGTCGTGGATGCGCGTCTCGCCGGCACGCATTGCGGCGCTCGCGCGCCGGTCGGCGCGCCTGTCCTCGGGATGCGTCAGCTCGCTGGCGAACTGCAGCTCGCGCAGCTGCTGCTCCTGATAGCCCGTGATCTGCGCGAGTGCGCGGTTGACCTGCAGGAAGCGGCCCTCCAACGAGACGAGCGCCATTCCGATGGGCGCCTCGGCGAAGGCGGTGCGAAAGCGCTCCTCGGCTTCTGCCAGCGCGCGTCCGGCGACCTCCCGCTCGGCGAGCCGCCGCGTGACCATCGCCTGTGCGTAGTGCTCCCTGCGTCTGGCCTGGACGCCAAGCGCGCCCACCAGCAGTGTCACCAGTGCGCCTGCACCGAGGATCGTCAACGGTAGCGCCAGTGCGGCCGGTGGGGTTCCCACCGCCAGCGTCCAGCGCCTGCCTGCCAGCGCGATCGTGCTCTGCACGGCGTTTTGCGGTCTGCCGTCCGCGAGCAGCACCGTGGAGCCGTCGCTCACCGAGAAGGAGGCGTCGGCGGGCAGCGTGCGCTGCAAGGCCCGCAGCAGCGACCCGTAGCGGTAGCTCGTCGAAAGGAAGCCCAGCAGCGTGATGCTCGATTGCGCCGAGAGGACGGGGTGAGGGGTTGGTTTGCGGACGCCATTCGCGGCCGCGCGTGCGCGTGTGTGCGTGTGCGTGTGCGCGCGAAGGGCCGGCGGTCTCGGCGGGGTCGGGTGGATGGGTGGGGGTGTCGTCGTGTTGTGGGCGCCATTCGCGGCTGTGTGCGCGTGTGTGTGCGCGCTTGCGCGAAGGGACGGCTTGCTCGTGGTTGGGTGGGCGTGTGCAGGTGTTGTTTTTTGGGGGCCATTCGCGGCGGCGCGCGCGTGCGCGCCCACGCGCAGGCGAATGGCGGGCGAAATCGAAGTCCTACCGGCCTCCCCCGCCAACCGCGCGAGCGCCGCGCCGAGCGCTCCCGACGCCGGCCGAGCCGCACCGCCGCCGAGCTGCGCCAGCGCCGTACGGACGGCTCCCGCCAGCGCCCCAGCCGCACCGAAGCCGGAGAGCGCGGCGCCCAGCGGCGACGCCGGCATGCCGGCTGGTGGGGGACCGTAGATCGGCGTGTACAGCGCGGTGCCCAGCGGGCCGTTCATCAGCCGCACGGGCGGTGTTGCCCGCGGCATGCCCGACAGCGCGGCGGCCAGCAGCGTCGGCTGGCGGCTGCGCTCCGCACCGAGGTCCAGTCCGGTGCTGCTCGGCTCGGGCACGTTGGCGAAGCTGTCGGCGACCGCGAGGTACTGAGCGGCCGTCGGGGCGGGCGTTGGCGCGCTGGTGGCGCTCGCGCGCAGCTCGATTGGCCCGTGCGTGCGTTCCCAGTCTGTGCGCGCTGTCGCCGGTACGCGTTCGATCAGGCCGACCCCGTTGATGCCGGGGCCGTGCAGCAGGTCTCTTGCCACGGGCGGAAAGATCGCGCTGCGGCGCGCCCAATCGGCGCCCAGCGCGCCGGCGAGGTCCTCGCTGCGCTGCAGCGTGGCGCCTACCGTGTAGCGCGCGAGCGTCCTGATTTTCGCCGCGAGGTTCGCCTGCTTGGCAGCGGCGTCTCGGTGCGCCTGGATGTCCGTCGCGACGAACCCGGCGATCGTCAGCGCTGCCACCGCCGCCGTCGCCAGCGCGGGCAGTGCGCGCACGAGCCGGCCTGGGCTCGCGCGATCGTGCGCCTGCCCCCGTGTCGGCTGCTCGTGTGGTGCTCCCGTCGCCACTGCCTCAGCATCGGCGTGTGGGCCGGAAAACTGAATATTGAGAACCATCCCGTGGTTCTCGCCCGAACCGGCGACCCGCGCGAAAGAAACAGCGCACACGTTTGCGAAGATTCGCGGTGATGGCCACCACGTCCCCACCAGCCCTCGACCAATCGCGCACCCGCCCAGGCGGGTGGGGGGTGCTCGTCGCATACGCGCTGCTGGCGGCCGCCACGCAGATGCTGTGGCTCACCTACGCAGCGATCACGACCGAAAGCGCGCACCGTTACGGCGTCTCGGTGGGTGCGATCGGTTGGCTCGCTGAGATCTTCCCGCTGCTCTATGTAGTGCTCGCGATCCCCGCGGGCGCGCTGCTGGACCGCTGGTTTCGCCCCTCGCTGGCGCTCGGCGGCGCGCTTGTCGCTGCCGGCGGCGTGGTGCGCCTGGGCGGGCTCAGCTTCGCGTGGGCGCTCGCGGGCCAGACGCTCGTGGCGCTCGCGCAGCCGATCGTGATGAGCGCGATCGGCAAGCTCGCCGGCGAATACCTGCCGCCGTCAGACCGCGCGGCGGGCATCGCCGTCGCCTCCGCGGGGGGCTTTCTGGGGATGCTCGTTGCGTTGCTGATGGGTCCGCTGGTCGGTGTCGAGCACCTGCAGCTGCTGCTCGCCGTGCAGGCGCTGCTCGCGGTGCTCGCGGCGGGCGCGACCGCGCTGACGCTGCGCCGCCCCGGCAGCGGCAGCGGTGAACGCGCCGCGATCGAAGGCGGTATCGCTCGTTCGCTGTGGCGCCGGCCGGAGATCCGCATCCTCTCCGGGCTTGCCTTCCTGGGCTTTGGCGTGTTCG
Source organism: uncultured Solirubrobacterales bacterium (assembly GCA_963804675.1). Classification (GTDB taxonomy): domain Bacteria; phylum Actinomycetota; class Thermoleophilia; order Solirubrobacterales; family Solirubrobacteraceae; genus Palsa-744. Next base: position 364,955 of record CAWDRI010000001.1, read on the forward strand.
TGGCGCTCTCGACGTGGCTGCAGACGCTGCTGCACCCTGCGGGCGTTTCGGAAACGACCGCCGGCGCGCTGCTCGTCGGGATGGTCGTCGCCGGGGTCGTCGGCTGCGCGCTGTTGCCCGCCCCGATCGCCCGGCGGGGGGCAGAGCGCGCGTTCATGCTCGCCGTCGTCGCTGTCGGCTGTGGCGGTTCGATCGCGCTCGCGTTCGTGTCGGGCATACCCGCCTACGCGGTTGTGCTCGTCGCGATGGGTTTGCTGCTGTTGCCGGCCCTGCCTGTGATCATGACCGTCGCCGAGGTGCTGGCGGGACCCGCAGCGGGCACCGCGGGTGCGATCGTGTGGCTGGCGGGCAACCTTGGCGGGCTCGTTGTGGCGGTGCTTGTGCAGGTGCTGGTGCACCACCCGACCGCGGCGTTCCTGTCGATGGCCGCCGTCGTCGTGCTCGCCACGCCGCTGGCGTTGCGAATGGTCTCGCTGCGCGACCTGCCAGGCGCGCAGGTGGGCGACGCCGAGCACGGCCAGACCGAGCACGGCCAGGCCGAGCGCGAGCGTGCGCTGGCGACGGAGGGCGCCACCTCGTAGGGGTAAAGCCGGCCCGTGCTGTGAGGAGCCAATTGGCCGCGCGGGAGGCTCGCGGCGCGTTGTGGGCCTCGTCAGGGTCTGCGCTGTCCCGGCGCGCCAGCGCCGGCGGGCTGGCTTGCGAGCCATTGCACGACGTGACTGGCGTTGGCGTGGGGTGGGAACACGGGGTAGAAGACCTTGGCGATGCGCGCCGCGCGCGCGATGAACGTCAGCCGCCGGTAGAAGCGCCGCCCGTCGGCTTCGAAGGTCGGCAACCCGAGGCTGTCGGCGAGGCACAGCCCGGGGTCGCTGAGCAGCGGGTAGGGGATGTGCTCGCGCTGGGCGAACTCGTGCTGCTCGTGCGCTGGCTGCGCGCTGAGGCCGACAACCGACATGCCGTAGGCGGCCAACTCGAGCACGTGGTCGCGAAACGCGCAGCTCTGCGGCGTGCATCCGCGCGCACCGGGGATCGCGTCCCAGCCGTCGGGCAGCGGTACGCCGGGCACGCCGGTTGCGGGGTAGACATAGACGACGGTCGGTCGTTGTGTCAGCTCAGACAGGTCGAGCGGGCCGCCGATCGTGCTGTCCAGCCACTGTGTGGGGAGCAGACGGCCCGGCAGGTGGTCGGCGGCGCCGTCGTCGACCGGTGCTGGCAGGTCTGGGGGGAGTTGTGAGGATTGCAGCGTATCGTCTTCAGTCATCGCGTCGGGCATTATTCCAAAGAACCACGGCCGTGAGCATTTCGGGAGTTCGGAGCATCGCAATTACCCTCGGCGATGCGGAGTAGTTGAATTAACCCGATAACTGGCAGTGGCCGTTCGGTCGAGGCGACTGGCCACGCGGCCACCGGCGGTGGGCAGGCGGCCACTGGCGGTGGGCTGGCGGTGGACCGCCGGTGGGCCGGCGGCCAGCCGAGGGATGGGCTCGGCTCTGGTGTCGTGGGTCGCGCGCCACGCTCGGTGGTGGGGGAGGGCAGCGGGCGGGCGAGCGTGCGCTCAGTGCCCGGTGCTGCCAAAGCCGCCGCGGCTCGCGGGTGCCGGCTCGTGCGCGCTCCAGCGCGCCCGCTCGGTGCGCACGAACACGCCCTGCGCGATGCGGCTACCCGCGGGGATCTCGACGGGGGAGTGCGTGAAGTTGAGCAGTTGCAGGCGCAGCTCGTCCTTGGGGCCGCAGTAGTCCTGGTCGATCACGCCGATCCCATGGGGCTGCAGCACGCCGAACTTGCGCGGGGCGGAGGAGCGCAGACACACCAGCAGGCACCACTCGGGCGGCGTCGCGAACACGAGCCCCGTGCCGACCAGCGCGATCTCCCCGGGCGCGATCCGCGCTGGCTCGGCCGTGCACACGTCGAAGCCGACCGAACCCGGCGTCGCATAGACCGGCTCGCGGGCAACGTCGTGCAGGCGTAGCAGAGGGACGTCCATCGCGGGCGGGAGACTACCGGTAGGAGGAGCCGCGAGGAAGGTTGTGAGCTATCGCGAAGGGCGATCTGGTGGTTCATCTGCCATGTTCGTTGGTCCATGTGCCTCGCTCATCCAGGCCCACGAGCCATTTGCAACCACCGCAACCACCCGCGAATTAAGAAAACCGCCCACCAGTGTGAGCCAGGCGCGGCTGGTCGAGTGCGAGATCGAGCTGGTGAACGCAGCCGATTGTGTGGGTCGGTTTGGAAAAGATCGTCTGGCGTATCTTATTGTCTGCGATATGCGGGTGAAGCCGACGCGATGCAGGCATTTGTCAGTCTATGAAGGTGTAAAACATGATTAATGCCAAAAAGATCATTGACATAGACGGTGCGCGTCCTCGGCCCCGGTATGCGCTGGCGGATCGGCGGCGCCGATGATGCCGCGTCAGCGCAGCGCTGAGCGGCTCCGGTCGGCGTAGGGAGTCCGCAGGGCGGGGGCTTGGGTTGAGAGAGATGCGCCGTTGGCGCATCGCGGGGGGCTTGGCCCTCGCGACCTCGCGCCGCCGCCGGTGAGGAGGGCGCACCCTCTGGGTCGGCGCGGCCGGTTGGCGCCGTGCTGTCGGGGGCTGGCGTGGCTGGTTGGCGTGGCGGTGTCCCTGGGTTGGCGTGGCGGGTTGGCGTGGCGGTGTCCCTGGGCGGGCGTGGCGGGTTGGCGTGGCGGTGTCCCTGGGCGGGCGGCGCCGCCCGCCGTCACAACTTCCGCGCGCGCGGCACTCTAGGGGCGATGGACGATGTGCAGGCGTTCTCAAACTTCTACGCGCGCGAGGCGGAAGTCGTGCTGATCTTTCTCACGCGGCGCACGTTCGACGGCGAAACCGCCGTCGACCTTACCGCCGAGACGTTCGCGCTCGCGCTGCGCTCGTGGGGGCGGCTGCGCGCGCTCACCGCCGAGCAGCGGCGTGCATGGCTGTTCACCGTCGCGCGTCGGCAGTACGGCCGCTACCTGCGTCGCGGGCGCGTGGAACGGCGCGCCACCGTGCGGCTCGGTATCCAGCTGCCGGCGGTCGCCGAGGACGACCTCGCGCTGATCGAGCGCCGCGCCGGGTTGGAGCCGCTGCGCGCGATCCTCGGGCGTGAGCTTGCGCGACTCAGCGCTCCCCAACGCCAGGCGCTGTGCCTGCGCATCGTGCAGGAGCGGCCCTACGAGGAGATTGCCGCCGAGCTCGGCGTCTCCGAGCAGACCGCGCGTGCGCGCGTCTCGCGCGGGCTGCGCAGCCTCGCGCAAGCGCTCGAGCCCCATCAGGCGCTGCTGGAGGGGGCGTCGTGAGGCGCGCCGCCGACTGCTGGGCTGGTGCCGGCGTCGAGCCTGTCGGGGTGTGGCGGGCCGGTGCGCGCGTGGGCTTTGCGGGGCGTCTCGCGGATCGCCGGGCCAGCATGGCTCGTCTCGAGGGCCGCCGCACCGCAGCGGCGGGGGCGTCATGACCGACCGGCCGCGTGTCCTTGACACTCTTGGCGTCGAGCTCGAGCGGGCTGCGCGTCGCGAGCTGGAGCCGGCTGCCCAGCGAAGCCATGTGCCGGTTGGGCGGCTGCGTCGCACGCCGCGCCGGCTCAGCGCCGTACTGCTGTTGCTCCTCGGCCTCGCCCTGCTCGGTGCCGCCGCCGCGGCCGCCGCGCTGCTGATCGCGCAGGGCACGCCGCTGCCCGCGCCGCATGTGGCCGACCTGCAGGCCAGCGGCGTGCCGCTGCCCGGCAGCGCGCGGCTGGCCGGTCTTGACGCGCCCGACCCCGAACCGCAAGCGCCGCCCTGGGACATCCGCCTCTCGCGCACCGCCACCGGCGAGACCTGCACCGCGGTCGGCCAGGTGCTCGGCGGGCGCCTCGGCGTCGTCGGGCTCGACCACGTCTTCCGCGCGCTGCCGCTCGGCGGCGTCGACGCCTGCGGCGTCGCCTCGCCGCACGGTCCCCTGCTCGCCGGCGCGCGGGTCTTTACCGGCGCCACCCCCGCCGCTGCGCGCACCGTCGTCAACGGCGTCGCCGGCCCCGGCACGCGCTCGGTCACCGCGTATGGACCCGGCGCGCCGCGGCCGCTTGCGCTCGGGCCCGACGGCTCCTTCATCACCGTCTACCGCGGCTACGTCGAACAGGTTCGCCCCCGCATCCTCGTGGTCGAGCGCTTCGGCCAGCGCCGCAGCATCTCCTTCGCCGCCTCCACCGCCTTCGAAGTTGCCGACCCCGATGGCGGCTCGCCGTGGGAAGCGCAGGGTGGCGCCGACCTGCGGGCCGGCGCCTACCCCGAAGAGAACTGCGCCCAGGTCGTCGAGCAGGTTGGCCGCACCGACCCCAGCCGCGAGGGAGCGGCGATGACCCCCACCGTCTGCGGGCGCCTGGGCGTGCACCCGCTGTTCGTCTCGATCCGCCGCTTTGACCCCGGCGAAGGCGCCCACGGCGGCACCCCGTGGGGCAACAACCCCGCGCGCACGCTCGTCTACGGCGCCGCCGCGCCGCGCGTCGCCGCGCTGACGCTGACCGGCCCCGGCGGCCCCCCGCACACCCTCCCGATCGACCCCCACGGCGGGTTCTTCCTCGCGGTCCTCGACGGGCACCTCGACCCGCGCTCGCTGCGCCTCATCGCCCACCTGCGCGGTGGGGGCTCACACACATACACCCACTCGACCAACCTGCTCTCCGGTTCCCGCCCCCAACCCGCCCCGCCGACCCCGGCCTACCGCAGCCCACTGCCGCGCCACGCCGCCGAACCACCGCCGCCGGACATCGTCCTCGCAAGCACCATTCACGAGACCCTGCACGCGTCTGATCCCGCTGGCGGCCCGCCCTGGGCGCTGCGCAGCTGGCGTGGAGCCCCCAACCCGCGCGCCGATTTCGGCGCGAACTCCAAACCCCACAGCTTCCTCTGCACGCAAACCGGCTTCACCTCGGGCCACCGCCTGCTGGCGCCGCGACTCGGCGCGCCGCTCGTGCTGGGCGCCGGCGGCGATTACGGCGTCGGCGGCGGCTGCGACTCGCCCGGCGACCTCGCGCGGTTCGGGCCGCTCGCGCAGACCCTCACGTATGTCGCGAGTCCCTTTGCCTACACGCCGCGGCCGCTGCGCACCGTCGTCAGCGGCCTGCTACCGCGCGGCGCGACCGACCCGCTGCTGCTCGGCGCCGGCGCGCCGCGGCCCCTGGCACTCGACGCCAACCACGCGTTCCTCGCCGTGCTCCCCGGGCGCTTCTGGGACGTGCCGCTGCGTGTCTCCGTGCGCGAGGGTGAGCGCACCGTTGTGCGCTCCGCCGTCGAAGGGCCCGGCGCCGGCGTGCCCACCGTCGCGCAGGCACGCGCGGCCGATCCCGACGGTGGCGCGCCCTTCGGATTTGCCGCCACGCCACGCGGCGCGGCGGTTGGGCGCATCGTTCGACGGGCGCCTCGCGAGCATCGACCCGCGCGCCGGCACCCTGCACGCCGGGGCGAGCAGTTGGAGCAGCGGTCCGCGGACCGCCTTCGAAGAAAGCGGCGCCGCCGCCTCGGCCGGGGTCCGGCGCCGGCGGCTCCCCGTCCGCTTCGAAACGAGCGGCGGCCCCGAACCCAGCCTGCCCGGTGAACCGCCCGCCGGACCCACACCGCCCGAAGTGCAATTGCGCACCCTCCCCGGCGACACAATCGTCACCGGCGTTGCGCTGCCCTCCGTTGTGTCCGTCACGTTGCGCACCCCGCTGGACGTCCGCACGCTGCGGCCCGCCGGCCCGCTGCACGTCCTGATCGCCGCCTACCCCGGTCAGTTCTTCCGCGGCACCCTCTCCGCCACCGTGCTGCTGCGCTCCGGGCGCACCGTCACCGAGCCCGTCCCACCCGGACCCGGCGGGCTCACCTCCTCATTCCTGCGCCCCCCGCCCTCGCTCTCCGTTCAGCTGCGCCGTAACGAACACACCCTGCGTGGCATGCGCGCCGGGCTTGCCCGGGCGTTGCGCGCACCCGGCGCCGGCGCGCGGGCCCGCGTTCTCGGTGGGGCTCCGTTTGGGATGTTCGCCACCGGCCTTCGCGAGCTCCGCGCGGTTGTCGCGCTCGAGCGGGCGCGGCTTGCCTACCTGCGCGCGCATCCCGGGGTTTTGCCCGCGGAATAAGGAGGGCGTCGTGGGTGCGCGGGTTGGGGCCGGGGGCCGATCTGTCCGGGGGGCCGATCTGCCAGGGTTTGGCCGTCCGGGGCGGTCCGATGCGTCGAGCCGATCGAGCGCGCCCACATCAACCGCTGCGACTGCCGCCGCGGTTCTAACGGTTCGGCTTGCGCAGGCCGCGTAGCTCGCCGACCATCGGGCTGGGGCGCAAAGGCTGGGGGAGCGGCGCCGCGGGCGGAGATGGCTCGGACTTGGGCTTTGGTTTGCCGAACATTGCCGACAGTCTATCCGTTGCTCCAATCATCTCAATCATCTAGTGCTGTGCGACCAGGGCAACCACCCACGCCAGGACCTCCACAACCAACAGCAGCGCGCCGACTCGAAAGATCCCCGTCAGCGTCCTGAGCTGGCGGCGGTTCAGCTCTGTACTGCGACCCATATGCAGGGCGAGGTCACGTTCGATCATGTGGAGCGCGAGCGGCTCGCTTTGAGCCGGCTCCAGGTACGTGGCGATGAACTGGCTTGGCGCCAGTGAGAACTCCCAGTCCCGCCGTGGCCACAACACCAGCAGCACCGCAAAGCCGAGCGATACGAAGCAGCCGATCGCGATCCACGCGGCGGCGCCGATCTCGTGTGTTGCAAGCGTCTGTCCGCCGAAGAAGGACGTTGTGACGGCCGCGGCGGCGATCAACGCGCCGGCGCGTGCCCGCAGCTCCGCGACCGATTTCTCCTGGTCCTCCAATCCCGTCCTGGCCTCCCGGTAAGCCAGCGCATAGCCCTCGCGAGATGTCCCAGCGACAAACGTACTCATGCTCCGATCTTACGGAGGGACTGCGACGGTACGATTGCGCGGGGTCGAGGCCGTCGAGACGGGCTGGCCGCGGCGTGGAACTTGGGCAAGCTCCTGGGTTGGCGTGGCATCGCGCGATCCCTGCGCAGTAGGGTGGGCGGGGATGGCAGGCGCCTGCGCCCCACCACCTCACGACCAACCGCCCGTCCACGCGCGGGCGTGGCACCTGGCCTCGCTGCTCTCGCCCGGCCGGGACGCGCGGGACGTGCGCGCGCTCTACTACCGCCATTTCGGCGATCGCCGCAAGGAGCGCCAGCTGCTCTCGACGGGCGCCTTCTTTGCCACCTTCGCCACCGTGCGCGCCATCACGCACGCGATCCGCGCCGAACGGGGACCCTTCCGGAACATCACCCCGGGGGGTCGGCACATCCACCACATGACCTTCGGGATCGCCGGCCTGCTGAGCGTCGGCTACCTGTGGATGCTCGAGATCGGGGTCCGTGAGGAGCGGCGCTCCTCACGCGTGACCGCCGCGGTGTACGGCTCCGGCGCGGCGCTGACGCTCGACGAGTTCGCGCTGTGGCTGAATCTCGCAGACGACTACTGGACCAGGCAGGGCCGCGAGAGCATCGACGCGGTCGCCCTGTTCGGCTCGCTACTCGTGCTCAGCGTGCTTGGCGGCGGCTTCTTCAGGGAGCTGCTGGGCGCCGACAGGGGCAGGGGCAGCGGCGGCGCCAGCGGCGTTCTCCAGGGCCCCGGCGCCTCCTCGGCGCGATAGTTCACCCGCGCGATAGCTCTCCCACCCTCACCGTTTTTCGCCAGGCGTCTCACGGCGCCATCAACGCTGCGAATGTTGGCTGCACATGCCCAGCGCAATTCGTCAACCTTGATACATCGCGCGTCGTCCCGCGCCTCGTCAACCTGGCAAGCGTTGGCAGGCACGCTGCCACACCGATTTCGGACAACACCCCCAATGAGCGACCGCAACGCAGCCCGAGATTAGCGCGGGTGGCACAGGGTAGAAGTCATGTACCCAAGCCAGGTACAAGAGGAGGGATTGCTTTCATGGATCTACTGTTGCTGCTCGTCATCGCATTGATCGTCCTCAGCCTCGTGGGCGGCGTATTCGTCAATCCGTTCGTGCTCCTGCTGCTCGTGGTCGTGGCGTTGCTGTTGGCCGGCCCGTACCGCGGTCGTCGCGCCCGTCTGTAGGCAGGGGCGATCGCGACAGGACCCGCCGGTGGGCATCTTTGCCCACCGGCGGGAGACCACGTCGATGGCACACGCGATCGGCCACCTCAGCGAGGCGGAAGTCCTCGTCGTCGCTGACGGCACCGTCCAGGTGTCTCGGTGCGCCAAGCACCTGGACGAGCTGGAGCCGATCGTGATCTGACCGGCCGCAATCGCCGCCAACGCGTGCACGAACGACACCGATTTGGTACCCGCGAGTGCTACCCGCGGCTCTCCGCGTTTCGGGCGATGCAAGCACAGCTGGACGGATTCCCACGCGCAACATGAATCGGCTCAGTTCGCTCAGAGCGAGGCCTGGGAGTATGCGTGCCCGTTTTCAGGTCTTCAGGAACGGTCTGTTGCAATTTCTTAAGCTGTTCTCGTTGTTTTTCGCAGCTGAGATATTTGCAGCGATTGTCATGCAGGCTGACGGTCACCTTTTACTTCTTGCAGGCGCACCCATAGTGCTCCTGGGAATGAATACGTCCTCACAGTAGTTCGGCGGGTCTGCCTTGGCGTGGCCTTCAGCGCCTTGGCACTTGCAGCGTGCGGCCGGGCGGCTTCGAGCACGCGTGGGAGCTCGCGAACGTCGCCGTCGCGTTGGAGCGGGCGCTGCCGGGTGGCTGGCGCTCAGCGAGCGGGAGAGCTGAACGCACGAGCGCGAGGACGGGACGCTGCTGGCCTCTGCCGGGTCGGGGAGTGCCCGGCGGTGAGCCAGCGCTTCACTGGCCTGGCCTGACGCTGCTTCCCCCGCAGGGCCGGGTGCTTGCGGTGGAGGCCGAGCTGCAAAAGGGCGAAGGGCCGCTTAACGAGAAACCCCCGCGACCGGCAGGGCTTTCCCAAAAGCGGATGATGGGACTCGAACCCACGACCTTCTGCATGGCAAGCAGACGCTCTAGCCAACTGAGCTACATCCGCGCGAGGCCCAAACTATAGCCGGGCCAGGGCGGTCCTGTGAGTGGCCGGGCCGGCCGTTGCGCGGGCCGGGCGGTCGCCCCCTACAGTCGCCGCACGTACCGCCCGGCGTCGCCGCGTACAAGCTGCCCGGCCAGCTCCAGGCGCGCCAGCGCGAGCACCGTGTCCTGTTCGGGCGCGCCGGCCGTGAGCAGCGCCTCCAGCGTGTCGCGGCCGTCGCCGACCGCGTCGAGCACCGCTTGCAGGGCCGGTTCGCGCGGGGTCGGCTCGCACGGGGTCGGGGCAGCGCGGGTGCCAGCCCTGCGCGCGTCGCCGGCCGCGGGGTGTTCCCCGCGTACGCGCCTGCCGCCGTTACGCGCGCTGCCCGGCGGCGGCGTGCCGCGATGCACACGCGTGGCCACGTGCTGGGGGTGGGCCTGCGCGCATGTGCCAACCACCCCCTGTGCCTCTGCGCGCTCGCCGTCTCGCCGTTGCCGTTGCCGTCGGCGTCGGTGTTCGCGCGGCCCGACGCCGTAGAGCACGTCGAGCACGTCCTCCGTGTTGCGCACCAGCTGCGCGCCCCCGCCGCGCAGCAGCCTGTTGGGGCCCTGCGCGGCGGGCGCAGTCACACGCCCTGGCACCGCCGCGAGCCGCCGGCCTGTGCTGAGCGCCAGCTGCGCATACAGCAGCTCGCGCGCCGTGTCCTGCGCCTCGACGAGCACCACCAGTGCCGCCAGCGCGACGACGATCCGCGCGCGGGCGGTCTGGTTCCAGCTGTGCGCGGGCGCCCCGTGTGGCTGCTCGGCCAGCGCGCAGCCCTGCTGCTGGATGCGTTTGTGCAGCATCCGGTTCCCCGCCGGGTAGGGCACGTCGAGGCCGCCCGCGAGCACCGTCAGGGTTGGGCCGCCGACCTGCAGCGCGCCGGTGTGCGCGGCTGCCGCGATCCCGTCGGCCAGACCGCTGAGGACGCACACACCGGCTGCCGCCAGCCCGCGTGCCAGGCCGTGCGCGACCTCCATCCCGTAGTCGCTTGCGGTGCGCGTCCCGACGATCGCCACCACCGGCGCGCTCAGCATTGTGGCCAAGCGCTCCGTCCCGCCGGCGACATGCAACAGCCGCGGTGCGCCGTGGCCGTGGGCGAGACGTGCGGGGAACTGCGGGCCGTGGCGGCACACGCGCACCACACCCTCCGGCGGTGGGGCCATGCTCGCCGGATCCCACCGTTCGTAGCGCGCGCGCAGCTGCTCTTTGCGCGTGCCGCCGAGCGCGGCGATCAGGTCCCCGTCATCGAGTGCCAGCACGTCAACCAGCTGCTCCAGGCGGTGGTCTGTGTGGACCATGTGGTCGTTGATCGCCGCCAGCAGCCACGCTCGACGCAGGCAAACAACGCACGCCGGCGGGCGGCTCATGCCGCCCGCCTCTCTGCCATATCCGCCTCCGCACGCAGTGCGAGCGCCTGTGCCAGATGGCGCTCGCGCGTGCGGTCGCTGCCCTCGATATCGGCCGCGGTGCGCGCCACCCGCAGCAGCCGGTGCAGGCCGCGTGCGCTCAGCAGCTGGTGGTCCTGCAGCTCGCCCACCATCCTCGCCGCCCCTTCGTCGGGCGCCAGATGCTCGTGCAGCAGGCGCGCGTCGAGCTGCGCGTTGACGCTGACCGGCTCCTGGCGCAGCCGCGCCGCCTGGCGTTCGCGCGCCGCCACCACCAGCTCCCGTGCCGTTGCCGTGTCGATCTCCGGCTCGCCGCTGAGCTCGCTTCTGGTCGGGCGGCGCAGGTGGGCGACGAGGTCGATCCGGTCGAGCAGCGGCCCGCTCAGCCGCCGTCGGTGGCGCGCCAGCTCCGCTTCGCGACAGCGGCAGCGCAGCCCGTCGCCGAGGTGTCCGCACGGGCACGGGTTCGTCGCCGCGACCAGCATGAACCGCGCGGGGTGCACCACCGAACGCTGCGCGCGCACGATCGCCACCCGCCCATCCTCCAGCGGCTGGCGCAGCGCGTCGAGCACCGGTCGTGCGAACTCCGAGAGCTCGTCGAGAAACAGCACGCCGCGGTGGGCGAGCACCACCTCGCCGACGCCTGCCCGCCGTGCGCCGCCGATCAACCCGGCCGTCGTGATCGTGTGGTGGGGTGCCCGAAACGGGCGTCCCACCACCAGCCCGTCGCCCTGCAGCCTGCCGGTGATGCTGTGGATCCGCGTCACCTCGATCGCCTCCGCGCGCTCCAGCGCCGGCAGGATCCCCGGCAGCCGCTGTGCCAGCATCGTCTTGCCGGTCCCCGGCGGCCCGCTCAGCAGCAGGTTGTGCTCGCCCGCCGCCGCCAGCAGCAACGCTTTGACCGCCTCGCGCTGTCCGCGCACATCGGCCAGATCGGGGGCGCGGCCCGCCGTCAGCGGTGCGCCCGTGTTGGCGTCCTCGCTCGTGCTCGGTGGGCGCTCGGGCAACGGCTCGCCCTCGCCGCCGGCGAGGATCTTCGCCGCGGCGCGCAAACTGCTGGCCACCTGCACCTTCAAACCGTCCACGAGCGCCGCCTCGCGTGCCCGTGCCGGCCCGAGGATCAGCGCGTCGAGGCCCGCGTCGTGCGTCGCCTGCGCAACCGCCAGCGTGCCGTGGCAGGGACGCACCTCGCCATCGAGTGCCAGCTCGCCAAACAGCGCGTACCGCCCGAGCCGCTGCGCCGGCAGCTGGTCGCTGGCGGCCAGCACTGCGCTCGCCAGCGCGAGGTCGAGTCCCGGGCCGATCTTCGGCACGTCCGCCGGCGCCAGACTCGCCGTGATCCGCCGCAGTGGAAACTCATACCCTGAGTTGAGGATCGCCGCGCGTACCCGGTCGCGCGCCTCGCGCACCGCCGCGTCCGCGAGACCGACGATCGTGAACGCCGGCAGCCCCGGGCGGATGTCCAGCTCCACCGCGACCTCCCTCGTTTGCAGCCCTTCGATCGTGAACGTACGTGCGCGCGCCAGCATCTGAGCCTCGCCTTCTCCGGTGCGCCCGGGTGTCTGCGTTGGTGATTGCACCATCGCCGCGTACGCTAGGCCGCGCTTGGGACGGTACGCTCGCTGGGGGCTCGTTTTCCGCAACTGGAGCCCCGTTTTCTGCGCAATCGGAGGGGCCATTCGCGCGTGCGCGCGCGCGGCCGCGAATGGCGTGGCTTACAAGTGCAGGGTGCGCGCGCGCTGGCGCGCGCGCGGGAGGGGTGGGCTTGTGCCTGCAACCGAGCGGCTTGGGTCGCTGTGCCGCAGCGCTGTGGGGTCGGCCCAGGCGCGAGAGAGCGCGCGCGCCGCCCGCGGCTTCAAGCGAGCGGCGGAGGCGTGCCGGTCGTGCTCGCCGCCAGCGCCGGATCCCACTCGCAGACCGCGCACGCGTGCAGGAACGCACTGCGCGCGAACTGCAGCGCGAACCCGTGCGGGTCGGGGCTCGCGCAGACGTCATCCCAGTCGAGCACGAACTCGCCCACCGCCGCCTCCCAGCGCGCCGCCGGCGGCGCGAGCGTCGCGGTCGCGAACGACGCGGGTGCCGGGTGCGCGTAGGCGTAGAACGCGGCCCGTTCGTAGCGCGCGTCGCCCGGCCACCAGCCGACCGCGACCTCCTGTGCGTCCATCGCGTTGCGCATGATGAAGTCCTTCGACGGCGGCTCGGCGGGCTCGCCGGAGAAAAGGTTGACGGCGAGGTCAAACGACCCCCACCACGCGTTCACCGGAGTGGAGCGCCCGCGGTACGGCGCGCGCAAGGCGGCCAGCACGAGCGCCGCGCGGGTCGCCGCGGCGAAGTACCTCTCGACCTGCGCGCGGTCGTAGCTGGCGTGTTCGCTGTCCTCGTCAAGCGGCGTGCTCCAGGACACCTCCTGTGGGGCCGGGTCGAACTCGACGGCTCCCACCAGCTCGCGCACGGCGTCCAGCAACTCGCGCGTGACCGCGCCCACCGGCCGGTCCGGCGCCAGCGCCACCCGCCGCGAGCGGCCGTCGCTGTGTTCGGCCACGGCCTCATGCACGTGCAGGTCGAGCGCGACCAGCAGCGCCCCCGAGCGATCGGGCGCCGGCAGCGGCCCCGTCTCCCAGCCACGCGCGCTCAGCCGCAGCGCGGCGTGCTGCAGCTCGGGCTCGGGCGGCGCCAGACGCGCCGCGAGCTTGCCGAGCACCTGTGTGTGGGCGTGCAACGTGTCGCAGGTCTCCCGCCACGGCGCGTAGGGGAGCGTGGGCCAGGCGGCGGGCATCTGCTTCACGCTAGCGCTTTTGCGCGGGTGGACATACCGCAGCGGTTATGCGCAAGTGCCCGCGCGGCGGCCTCGCCCCGCTCGGCGGGCTCGACCGTCGCGAGGTCTGCGGTCGACGCCGGCCTGGAGGGCCGGCGCGCGGCCTCGCCGTGCTCTGGGGGGCCGATCCGCTCTGGGGGGCCGATCTTTACAGACACGTTCTCAGCCAAGGATTGCACCGGCGGTGCGGTGCGCGAGCGACATGATCGTCACCATCGGATTTACGCCCGGCGCGCTGGGAAAGGCGCTGGCGTCCCCGATCCACACGCCCTTGACGTCGTGCAGCTCGCCGCGGCCGTCGGCGACGGAGGTCGCGGGATCGGCGCCCATCCGGCAGGAGCCCATCTGGTGCGCGGTGAAACAGGCCACGTCGTTGGGCGCGTAGCTGGCTTGCTGGAGTCCGGTGAGAAAGTCCTCGAAGGGCTCGCCGCGGCGCCAGCGCTGCTCGTCGGTGTGCGCGGTCACGATCTCCGCCGCGCCGCCGGCGTGGTGCAGGCGCGCCAGCTCCACGTGTGCACGCACGGCCAGGCGCGCGTCCAGCTCGTCGTCGAGGCCCCAGCGAACGACCGGACGGCCGAGGTCGTCGAGCACGACCTCGGCCGAGCCGTGATCGCGGGCGACGGTGATGAACGGCGCCATCCAGCGCAGCGTGCTCATCAGACGCTTGTGCTGCTCACCCGATCGCCAGGGGAACGCGGGCGCAGTGAACGCGGGGAACGCCGCGACCGCCTCGATCAGGAAGCCGTAGCCGCCCTCGATGTCATAGAAGTGGTCCGACAGCGCCGACTGGACCTGGCCGTTCCAGCCTTCGATCGGCTCGTCGTAGACACCCCACGCCACGAACGCCGGGTGCAACCGCAGGTGCTTGCCGACCGCCGGCCCGCCGATCGCGCTGCGCAGCAGCAGGGCGGGCGACTCGATCGAGCCACACGCCACCACCACGGTCGGCGCGTGGACGCTCAGCGCCGTCGTCGAGCCATCTGCGTGCGTGACGGTCGCCGCGACGCCCGCAGTCCGTCCCTGCTCGACGAGCACCGTCTCGGCGTGGCAGTTCACGACGGCGCGGGCGCCGCCGTCTGAGGCGTCCTGCAGCCAGGTCTTCATGGCAGAGCGCTTGCACCCGCGCTGACACCCGAGCAGGCAGTGGCCGCAGAACTCGGCGTCGTCGTCGAGCGACGCGTTGCGGAAGATCGGTCGGTGCTCGTAGCCCAGCTCGTCGCAGGCGTGCAGCAGCTTCTGGTGGGTGCGGTTCTGTCGCGTCGCCTCCGTGTTGGCGCCGATGCGCCCCATCACGACGTCCATGTGGTCTTCCACGAACGAGCTTGAGGACACCCCCTCCAGGCCGTGGCTCTCCCACTCGGCCAGGATCGACGCGGGCGTCCGCACGCAGTTCATGTAGTTGACGACCGTGCCACCCCCGAGCGTTGAGCCCGCGAGGATCGAGATCGACCCCGACTCGGCGGCGGCGAGGCCGCCGCCGTAGTACAGCTCGAAGTAGCCGGGAATCTCCAGATTGGAGAAGTCCGACTCGTTGCGGTAAGCGCCCATCTCCAGGACGAGCACGCTCTTGCCCGCCTGCGCGCACTCGGCCGCGATCACGCCGCCGCCGGCGCCCGAGCCGATCACGCACACATCGCACGACAGGCTCGCCGCCTCGCCGGAGACCTCCTGCACGGCGATCGTCTTCGGCGCCTGCTCGGCCGAGGGGGGCGCCGACTTGGCTCCCGGAAAGCCCAGCGCCTCCCAGTTGGGGTTGCGCCCGGCCGCGTCGGGCAACCCGTAGAAGAACAGCAGCGTCAGGCCCTTGAGCGCGCGCAGGCCCTGCTTGGCCCCGGCATCCTGCGCAGCGAAGCCATGCACCGTCTGCGTGCGCGTGTGGAGGTCCGCATCGGTGAAGCCCACCGCGCCGAGCGCGTCCAGCAGACCGCCGACTTCGGCGATCTCCGCGGGCGTCATGGACGCGGCCATCATCCCTTCGATCTGCTCGGCCACACCCACGTCGCTGGCCGCGCGGGCCATCAGGTCCCGCTCGAGCTGATCGTGCGTCTCAGCCGTCAGCGACGGCACGAAGGTGTCGCACAGCGCCCGCAGCGTCTGGCGCCGCGTCTCGTCCAGTACAGCCCCGGTGATCGTCATTGCTCTCCCATCCTCAAGCCCGATTTGCAAATCACCATACTCCGCGTCGCGCTTTTCGCCGCTCACCCGATCCCACGAAACCGAGCGCGCGCCATCGGGCCCGACTCCCGAGCCACGACGGCGCGTCCACAGGGCGATCGCGTGATTGAATGCGCGCGTGGCCGTGCTCGCCGTGGGCGATCTTGACATCCACTACGAGGTGCTCGGCGCAGGTCCACGCCTGCTTTTCTGCAACGGCTCGGGAGCCACGATCGCCTCCGCGCGCCCGCTGATCGATTTTCTGGCCCAGAGCTTCGAGGTGCTGGTGCACGACCAGCGCGGTCTCGGTCTGACCGGCCTGCCCTCCTCGCTGGAGAACTTCACGATGGCCACCTACGCCGCCGACGGTGCGGCGCTGCTCGACCACGTCGGCTGGCCGGCGGCGCGGGTCTTCGGCATCAGCTTCGGCGGCATGGTGGCGCAGGAGCTCGCCGTCACCTGGCCCGGGCGCGTCGAGCGACTGGCGCTGCTGTGCACCTCCGCTGGAGGCGAGGGCGGGAGCAGCTACCCGCTGCACGAGCTCGACGGCCTGGCGCCCGACGAGCGGGCACGCGTCTGGCTCCGAAACCTCGACACGCGGTTCTCGCCGCAGTGGCTGAGCTCCCATCCGGGCGATCGGGCGCTGGTGGAGCTGGTGGCCGCACGCGAGGCGAGCCCGATGACGCCGGCTCAGAGGCAGGGTGCTCGACTGCAGCTGCAGGCCCGCGCTCGCCATGACGTCTGGTCGCGTCTGCAGCGGATCCGCTGCCCAACGCTCGTGGCCTGCGGACGCTATGACGGCCTGGCGCCGGCGGCCAACTCCGAGGCGATCGCCTCGCGGATCCCCGGCAGCGAGCTGCAACGCTACGAGGGCGGCCACCTGTTCGTGCTGCAGGATCCGCGGGCGCTCGCCGAGATCGTCTCCTTTCTTTCCCGCTAGGCGGGATGCCCCAGCCGGCCGCGGGGCGTCCCGCCTGGTGCTGTTCGGCTCTGTGTCGCTGTGCGGGCTGGCCCAGCGCCGCCGCGCAGGCTCTGCCCTATGCCGCCGCGAAGCGCTCGGCGACCTTGCTCCAGTCCACGACGTTCCACCACGCGTCCAGGTAGTCCGGGCGGCGGTTCTGGTACTTCAGGTAGTAGGCGTGCTCCCACACGTCGACGCCGAGCAGCGGCTTCTTGCCGTCGGAGATCGGGTTGTCCTGGTTGGCGCTGCCGAGGACCGCGAGGCTGCCGCCGTCGAGCACCAGCCACGACCAGCCCGAGCCGAACTGGTTGATACCGGTTTCCTTGAGCTTCGCCTGGAAATCGGAGAACGAACCGAACGCCGCGGCGATCGCGCCGGCCAGCTCGCCGCTGGGCTCGCCGCCGCCGCTGGCGCTCATGCTCTCCCAGAAGAGCGTGTGGTTGTAGTGCCCGCCGCCGTTGTTTTTGACCGCCTTGCGCTTGTCCTCGGGCACCTGGCCCAGGTCCCTGAGCACGTCCTCAATCGCCGTGTCGGCCAGCGGCGTGCCCGCCAGCGCGGCATTGACCTTGTCCACGTAGGCCTGGTGGTGCTTGTCGTGGTGGAATTCCATCGTCGCCTTGTCGATGTGCGGCTCCAGCGCGTCGTAGGCGTAGGGCAGCGGCGGTACGGAGTAGGCCATGGTGGGGGCTCCTTCGCGGATCGCGGTTTGAGGTTCGGCGGGTCTGGGGGGTGTTCTATCAGAGGGGGGCGGAGGCGTCTCCGTGCGGCCGGGGGTCCAGGCGCTCGTCCGGTTGCTTGCGCGTCCCGCGGTGTCCGCTGGGGCGCTGCCGGCGTAGGGGGGCGCTGCGCCGTCACTACAAGATGGGGAGACGGGTGCTTTGGGTTTTGGTTTGAGATCGTCCGCGTGTGTGCGACCACGGTCGGCGCGCGACGACGCGGGAAGTCCTGTCCCGCGTCGTGGGGGCGACGCTTCGGCAAGCGTGCTGCTCAGTTCAGCGGCGCTGAGAACGGTTTGCCGGCTTGGGTCCAGTACACGGTGTTGCCTTCGATGGTTTCTGTGCGTTGGCTGAAGCCGCTGGCGTCGCTGGCGAGTGCGAGTGAGGAGGGGTCGATGTCGGTGCCGGCGGCGAGTAGTCTTGTGCCCGATGTGTCGGCGGCCTCGACGTCGAAATATAGTATTTCGTGTCCGCGGTCGCCGCCGTTGAGGCTCCGCTGGTCATCTTCGGCGATCCAGGCGACGGAGCCATCGCTCTTGAGGACGAGCGCGACAACATTGCCGACGCCAGGGTGTTCAGGATATGGTTTCAGGGGTGTGCCGTTGGGGACTTTGTGGAGTATGCGACCTGTGCGAAGGTCCCGAACCGTAACGATTTCTTCCTGTTCGTAGGCGGCATCGGTACCCGCGAGCCGAAGCGTACGCATGCAAGCTGCAGGGGTTTCGGCTCCACCCTCTTCTATGACACACTCCTTGAGCGTAAATGCTCGTCCAGTTTCGTATACGCATCCACGCACTAGGTATTCGAAGGATCCCCGCGCGAAGTAGACCTCTGCCTGCGAGTCGGCGGCGATGGGGTGCCGTATGGTTGGACAGCCCTTCGCTGACGCACGATGACGGCGGTCGGCACTAGCCGTCGCAGTCTCGAAGATCGACGTAAGCGCAGTTAGTGCAATCACAACCGCCAGGGTGGTTCGCCGTCGCATCTCTCATGACAGGGTAGCACGTGAAACGGATGGTTCGCGATCCGCCAGGACTTCAATGCCGGCTGAAAATCGCGTCACCTCAGCCCGTAGCTACTCAATCCTCCCAAAGCCAAATGTTACGTTATAGTGCAAAAGGATAAATGGGGGTGGAGTACGCGGAAGCCGTGCCGTGGCTGTTTGTCGCTGTTATCTTCGCTCGAAAGACGTCGGAGGATGCCCTGCTCTCATAGTATACCTGACCCCAGTCGCATTCGTGGCCTTTGATCGGAGATGGACAAGGAAGGATTTGCTCCAGTTCGATGCCGGTAAACAGATCGACGCCGCTGGTAACACAGCCGCCGATCCCCGACGTTACGCATGCTGTCACACCTCCCACGGATTCGCACCGTGCCCCTTCTGCGTATGACGATCGCGCGCAGCGGCCATTATCTATAACGACACAGGCGGGATCGCGGGCGGCTTCGGTGAACGTCGTCGGGGTGGTGGCATCGCCGCTGGCGCAGTTGTTCGCTTCCGGCCAGGGTTTACACGGGGCGCCAGGAGTTGCTGTTTCGCTGTGGTCGCCCGGGCAGTACACGATTTCTACGGTGTGTTCCGTGGGTTTATTTTTCCAACTACCAGCCCTGGATGATGGAACATATAGCGCAATCGAACGCGTGTAGTGCATATATGTATTTTCAAAGGTTGGTTCTTCAATTTCCCCGTGTTCATTGCGAATCGCGGCGTAACCTCCGGCGTCCTCGACGGATTGGATTGTTGGTCCTTCGGCCAGTTCCGGCGGGCTTTTTCGTTCGCATTCTTCTTCTTGCCTGGCGACGCTTCTGTTTTAAACGTGCGGTCGCCTCCGAGGCTTGGCGTGCCTTCGTCAGCTGCGCTTTCCGCCTCGGCTTGATAGTGGTAGGTCGTGCAAGGTTCCAGGCCGGTGAGGGTCACCGTCTTACTTTGCGCTCCGGATTCTTCTGAAAGCAACGTGGCGGTGGTGGTACTGCCGTAGCTGGTGCTGGTGCCGTACTCGATGAAGTAGTGAGTGGCCAGTCCGCGTGGATTGACTGTGAGCCCCAGCGTGACCCGCAACCCGATGTCAAGTGTCGCTCGCGTTAGATTTAACGGAATTTGCGATAAGTCCTCTATCGTATCCTGCCGCCGACTCGGACTGACCACTGCTATCAAGCTAGTCAACTGTTTGGGACGATCCGCCGTGGCGACTGCTGTGAGACGCGTCGGACGCCCAACGAGACGGTGCTAGCCTCGATTCGTCACGAAGCTGTTGGTGGCGCTCGGCGGGGTGAGATTTGTGGGTGATTGGTCGGCTTGGCGTTGTGTGGTGGTGGAGGGGGCTCGACGGGGGCTGCTTCGGGAGCGCTCGACTGGTCCTGGCGGCCGTTTTCGCTCAGGGTGATCTTCGGCGGGGTGCCGGGGTTGGCTTGGATGTGGGTGTGCGCGGCGGCTGGGGCTCAGCCGTAGGCAGGGAGCGTTTGCAGGCGCTTGAACGCGTGTTGGATCGCTGCGGCCCAGGGCCAGTCGGCGGGGAGGTGCAGCGTGGTGCGCCGTGCGTGGCGGGTGAGTTGCCCGGCGACGTGCAGGATGCGGTAGCGCAGCCGCTTGGGTTCGCTGATCTTGTGCTCGCCGTCGAGCACGAGCTGCTGTGTCCAGACCATGATGTCGTGCGCGAGCATGGCGAGCTCGAACCACGCGGCGTTCGCCTTGAAGGAGTGGAACGGGAGGCGCGAGGCGCCGGTCGCCTTCAGCGTCTTGACGCGGTCCTCGACCTCGGCGTGCTGGCGGTGAAGGGCCTCCAAGGCCGCGATGTCTGGGTCTTGCTGGTCGGTGATGAAGCACTGAAAACGGTGCCCGTCATCGTCAGTGAAGCTCAGTTGCGCCCCGGGGTGGGGACGCTCACGCCGGCAGATCAGCCGGGTGCCAGTCGGCCAAGAGGCCAGGTTGACGTGGCCGGTCAACTCGGCTAACCACGCTCCCTCGCGTGGCTCGCCGTTCTGGCCCGCCGCGGGCGCCCATGCGGTCTCTGCCAGCGCGAGGATCGCCTTTCTGACCCGCTCATCGACCGCGTACCCAAAGGAAAACCGGATGCCGCACTCGCGACAGGCTGACGCGAGGTCGTGGCTCGCTCCGGCGGAGTCCGAGCGTGCGAGGATCTCCCCATCAAGCGCGCTCTGCGGGAGCTGCTCCAGCGCGAGATCCAGCACGCTCAGATGATCCTGGGCGTTGTTGGCGCCCGCGTTCCCTGGCCGCAGGACCCCCGCGAGTACCTCCCGTCCACAACTGGCGAGCAGCGGGTTGAACCCGAACGCGCCCTTGTAATGCCCGGCGGCGTGTTCCTTCTCGGAGTGGATCGTGATCGGGGTCGCGTCGAAGTCGAGGATCACACGCCCGGGAGCCGCGCCGTGCTGCCACGCCCGTTCGCGAGCGACGGCACGCGCCTGGCGGACCCGGTCAAGCTCCGCCTCGCCGATCGAGAGCAACACCCTCCGCGCCGTAGAAACCGATGCGATGTCCCCGAACAAAGCGGGCTGACCGGCCAACACCGCGAGATCTGAGACACATCGTCCGCCGTCGCCAGCCATCACCGCCAGGTCGCACAACACACGACCGGGATCATGGCCTGAGCGCCGCTCACGGGTGCCCGCCAGAGCGGCGCTCAGGCCGTCCGTCAGACCCAATCTCTGCGCCGCGAACGCCAGCAGCGCCGTCCCCGCACGAGACGACAAGCCCTTGCCGTCCGCCACCACATCTACCGTTCGCAACGACGCACTTCCGATCACCTTCAAGGTGAACCTCCTGAGCGGGTGGATTGCAGGCTTCGCAACCGCAATCCTCCCCGCCCAGGCGGACGTTCCAAGCCTCAGCCCAACTCAACCCCGGCCGCCTGGTGACGAATCGAGGCTAGCTGGTCAAGCTGCGGTGTCCACGAACGCCCTACCGCTCATACAGCTGCTCGCGCGTCCAGCTGCGACCGCCGGGGCCGCTGCCGGCGTGGAGCGACCTCGCCAGAGCCAGAAACCCAGCGATCGCTGAGGGCTGCGGGCTCGAAGTGGCGAAGTCCTCCAGGTACTCGCGCACCAGCGTATTCACCGAGGTGTCTTGTTCGAGTGCCCGGATTCGCGCTCGCTTGAGCAACTCGTCGTCGAGCGACAACGTCAGGTTGGCCATATGCGTGTCGCCGTCCGATTCACAGGGCTGTGTAACACGTAATCAGTGTGGCACCGATCAAGGCCCTTTCAGTAGCCAGCCGCCTCGCACATGCGGATACTTCCGATAGCCGCCTCGCGACGATCGACGACGCGCGCCTCGGCCCTGCGACGAGCGCGACCTGCGCGCGCCCTCCTGCCGCCGGTGCGGGCTCTTCGGCTGAGCGCGCTCGTGCCTTGATCGGTTGATCGCGCCTCGCACGCGGGGCACGGATGGCCCGCGCCGTCGCCCACCGACCCCGGGCTCCCACACGCGGACGATCACAAAGCACCGTCAACCCCCCATGCCGTACTACGCTCCTGGCTGCCATGACCCGCCTCTCCCAATACCTCCTACCCACCGAGAAGCAGGCCCCCGCCGACGCGGAGGCGATCTCGCACAAGCTGATGGTGCGCGCCGGCCTGATCCGCCAGCTCGGCGCCGGCATGTGGACGTGGCTGCCGGCCGGCTGGCGCGTGCACCAGCGCGCCGTGCAGATCATCCGCGAGGAGATGGATGCGATCGGCGGCCAGGAACTGTTGATGCCCGTGCTGCAACCCGCCGAGCCCTGGCGCCGCAGCGGGCGCTACCCGATCGAGGAGCTGTTCAAGCTGCACGACCGCAAGGGCTCCGAGCTCGTGCTCGCGATGACCCACGAGGAGGCCGTCACCACCCACGTCGCGCAGACCGTCCGCTCCTACCGCGACCTGCCCCTGATCCTCTACCACTTCCAGGTCAAGGAGCGCGACGAGCCCCGGCCGCGCGCCGGCGTCCTGCGCACCCGCGAGTTCATCATGAAGGACGCCTACTCGTTTGACCGCGACCCCTCTGGCCTGGACGAACGCTACGACCTACACGTCGGCGCGTATGACCGCATCATGGACCGCACCGGCCTGCGCTGGTACCGCGTCGAGGCCGACGTCGGCATGATGGGCGGCCTTGGCGCGCACGAGTACATGGCGCCCTGCCCTGCCGGCGAGAACGACGTCGCGCTTGCCGGCTCCGGCGCGAGCCAGTACGCCGCCAACGTCGAGGTCGCCGCCGCCACGCCCCAGCCCGTCGGCTTGCCGCCCGCGCCTCCGGCGCCCGAGGACGTGTCAACCCCTGGGTTGACGACCGTCGAGCAGGTCGCCGGCGCGCTCAGCGTGCCCCCCGGGGCGCTGCTGAAGGCATACCCCGTCGTGGTTGAGGACGGGCAGCGCCGGCAGCAAGAGGAGGGCTCGGAGCAGGGGAAGGGCCACGGGCGCCAGCAGGGGGAGGGCCGGGGGCAGGGGCAGGCGCAGGGCCCGCCCCGCCTGGTCCTCGTGCTCGTCCGCGGCGACCACCGCGTCAACGAGTTCAAGCTCGCCACCGCTCTCGGCGCCGCCAGCCGGCCCGCGCGACCCGAGGAGATCGCCGCGCAGCTCGGGCCAGTCGGCTTCATCGGCCCCGTCGGCCTCGACGGGCGCGTGGAGATCCTGCTCGACCTCGCTGCGCTGCCCGTCGGCAGCCGGGTCGCGGCCAGCACGGGTGAGGGGACCGCGGGGGCGCCCGGCGGTGCCAGCGCGGGCGCGAACACGGGGGCCGACGGTGCCGGCGCGGGCGCGAACACGGGAATCGGCGGGTCCTCGGTGGCAGAGTTGGGCGGTGCGCTCGGCGACAGCGGCGGCTACGTCACCGGCGCCAACCGCCCCGACGCGCACCTGCGCGGCGTCGTGCCCGGCCGCGACTTCCCCTTCCGCGCCGTCGATGTGCGCACTGTCTTGCCCGGCGACACCGTCGGGGGCCATCCGCTGACGATCGAGCCAGCCATCGAGGTTGGCAACATCTTCAAGCTCGGCACCCGCTACTCGCTGCCGCTCGGCGCGTCCTTCCTTGACGAATCCGGCCGCGAGCAGCCGATCTGGATGGGCTGCTACGGCATCGGTCCCGCCCGCATCGCCGCCGCCGCCGTCGAGCAGTACGCCGACGAGCACGGCATCTCCTGGCCGCGCGCGCTCGCGCCGTTTGCCATCCACCTCGTCGCCGTGGGCAAGGCGGGCGACCCCGCGCGCGTCGCGGCCGAGGGTTTGTACGAGACGCTCTGCGCCGCCGGTGTGGAGGTCCTCTTTGACGACCGCGACGCCAACCCCGGCGAGAAGTTCGCCGACGCCGAGCTGCTCGGCTGCCCCGTACGGCTCACCGTCGGACGGCGCTCGGTGGAGTCCGGCGAGATCGAGGTGCAGATCCGTCGCGGGCGCGCCGCCGCTGCGGGCCTGCCGCTCGCCGCCGAGCCCGCCGAGCTGACGCGTGCGCTGGACGAGCTGTGCCGCACGCTTCCGTAGGCGTCGCCGCTGGGTGGGGAGGGGGTGGGTGATGGGGGTGTCTGAAACGCTGCCATCCGCGGCCGCGCGCGCGCCCGCGCGCGAATGGCGCCGATGAGAAGACTCTCGACAGCGCGCCTGCTCGGCCTCGACCGCTCCGGGCCGCCGCCGCCGCAGACCGCCGCCGACCAGCCACTGCGGCCGTGGACGGTCCCCAACGCGATCGGCTTCGTGCGCCTGGCGTTGATACCCGTGTTCCTCGTGCTGGCGCTCACCAGCTCCACGGGCCCGAGCGTCGCCGCCGCGGTGCTGTTCGCGGCGATTGGCTGGGGCGACTACGCCGATGGGATCGCGGCGCGTCTCACCGGCCAGTACAGCCGCCTCGGTGCGCTGATCGATCCTGTCACCGACCGGCTGCTCGCGATCAGCGGCATCGTCGTCTGCTGGCATTTCTCGCTGCTGCCGCGCTGGGCGCTGGCGGTGCTGGTCGCGCGCGAACTTTCGATGCTCGCGCTCGGTCGCTACGGCCTCGCGCACGGGGTCACGCTGCGCATCAACTGGCCGGGACGAATTGCAGTCGCGCCGGTGATGGGCGCGTTCTTCTTCGCGATGATCGGCCTCGAAGAGTTCGGCGCGGTGCTGCTTTACGTCGGCCTCGTGCTCGTGCTGCTCGCGACCGCGTTCTACGTGCGCGACGGCCGCCGCCAGCTGCGCGAGCGGACGGCAGCCACCGACGATGGCGAGCGGGCGGCGGGTCCAGCACGAGATAGCGGGCCCTGAGCGCCGGGCGGCGGATCCAGCTCCGAGGGTCCGCAACGAAGTCGGCGGAGAACTCAGCGTCAAGCTGGCGGCGCAGGACTCAGCCTCAAGCTAAGCTTTAATGTCTGCGGCTATAGTTGCCGATGGATGCCCCAGAAAGGAGCACACACCTCGATGGACACCTTCCCCGACCTTGGCGCGCTCAGTGAAGTGGAGCTCAAGGACCTGATTCGCGAACTCACCGACGAAGAGACCGAGATTTCCTACAAGCGGCGCATTCTGCACGGCAAGATCGACATCCTGCGCGCCGAGCTTGTCAACCGCATGCGCAAGCGCCACGACGGCGGGGAGCAGCTGATCGGTGAGGAGGACGTGCGCCAGCTCACAGACATCCTCGCGCGCCGCGTCGACGCGGCCACCACCGGCCCGGACGGCGAGTCCGGCGAGGACTGACGAGAGGACGGTTGCGGCGCGATGGCCCAGCTCTGCGCTGAGTGCGGTTTCGAGAATGGCGAGGGCGCCAACTTCTGCCAGAACTGCGGCGCCTCGTTGCAGGGCGTTGCCGAAGGCGGCGAGTCGGTCACCGCGACCTACCGCATCGACGAGGCCGGCGAGTTGGTCCCGGTCGAGCTCGCCGACGTCACCGCGCACGGCCCTGCGCTCGTGATCCGCGCCGGCGGCGGGCGCGTGGGGGAGAGCTTTGCGCTGCAGGGCGAGCGCATGAGCATCGGCCGGCGACCGGAATCCGAGGTGTTTCTCGACGACATCACCGTCTCGCGCGACCACGCGCTGCTGACCCACCGCGGCGACATGTGGCACCTCGACGACTGCGGCTCGCTCAACGGCACCTACGTCAACCGCGAGCGCATCGACTCGCACCGCCTGCAGGACGGCGACGAGGTGCAGATCGGCAAGTACAAGCTCACCTTCCACGCACGCTGATGGCCACGCCAACCACCTCCACAGCCGACGAGTCCGCAGCGCAGGGCGCCGCACGCGCGCTCAAAGCCGGCGGACGCTCGGCCGGCGCCCGCAAGCACGCCGGCGGCGCCGACGCCGGCGGAGCAGGGGCCGGCGGGACGGGCGCCAAGGCCGGCCCGACTGGCACGCGGGCACGGGTCCGCGGGATCGGCCAGGACACGATCGAAGCCGACGTCGGCGCGCTCGAGCGCGACCTGGAGGCCGGCCGCGACGCGGGCGCCGCGCGGCGCAAGTCGATCACGATCGGCGCCGTCTGCAAGGCGCTCGCGCAGGAGTTCCCCGACATCTCGATCTCCAAGATCCGCTATCTGGAGGACCAGAAGCTGCTCACGCCGCGGCGCACCCCCGGCGGCTACCGCCTCTACACGCAGAGCGACGTCGTGCGCCTGCGCACGATCCTGCGCCTACAGCGCGACGAGTTCCTGCCGCTGCGTGTCATCCGCCAGGAACTCGCCTCCGGCCGCGACGACGGCGCCGACACGCCCGCGGCCGTGCCCCGCGAGAGCCCGCGGCCCCGACGCGCCGGCATCGGCGTGGGCTCCGACAGCGGTGCGCGCTTCTCTCTGCAGGAAGTGCTCGAAGACACCAAAGCCGACGCGAAGCTCGTGCGCGAGCTGGAGGAGTACGGCGTGATCAAGGGCGAACACGCGACCCGCACCGGCGCCGCCGGGGCCACTGCGACGGCGGCGGGGCTCGCTGGGGCCGGCACGACCGCGGCCGGGGCCGCCGCCGGGGCTGGTGGGACGGTCGCGGGTCGGGCTGGTGCGGGCGCCGCTGCAGGCCGCGCTGTCGGTCAGGATGGCGAGCCCGCCACCGGGCCCTTCTACGACGAAACCGAGCGCGAGATCATCAAGGCCGTCGCCGAACTCGCGCGCTACGGCGTCGGCGGGCGCAACCTGCGCGTGTTTCGCTCCTCTGCCGACCGCGAGGCAGGCCTCTTGCAGCAGATTCTCGCGCCGGCGCTGCGCTCGCGCAACCCGCAGCGACGCAAGGAGGCGCTGGAGGCACTGGAGAACCTCGCCGCCGTGACAACCCACCTGCGCCATCTTTTGCTCGTGCGCGACCTGCGCAAGATCGCCGGATGAGCGCTGGCGCGTCGGACCTGCGCGCGCTGATTCGCGACATTCCCGACTTCCCGCGGCCCGGGATCGTCTTCAAGGACATCACGCCGCTGCTCGCCGATCCCGCGGCGCTGGCGTTCGCGGTGCAGCGGCTGGCGGCCTGCGCGCGGCCACTGCGCGTGGACTGCGTCGTCGCCGCCGAGGCGCGCGGTTTCTTGCTCGGCCCCGCGCTTGCCCGAGAGATCGGCGCCGGCTTCGTGCTTGCGCGCAAGCCCGGCAAGCTGCCCTACGAGACCGTCAGCGCCGAGTACCTGCTCGAGTACGGCGCCGGCGAGCTCGAGCTGCACAGCGACGCGATCCGCGCCGGCACGCGCGTGCTCGTGCACGACGACCTGCTCGCCACCGGCGGCACCGCTGCGGCTCTCTGCGCGCTCGTCGAGCAGCTCGGCGGCGAGGTCGTCGGCTGCGGTTTTCTGGTCGAGCTGGCCTTCCTAAACGGACGGGCTCGGCTCGCGCCGCACGACGCACACGCGCTGATCGTCTACGACTCCTAGGCCACCGGCCGCCCGCCGCCGCGACGGTCCGTCGGTCTTCGCCCCGGTCGTCGCGGCGCACCGAGGTAGGCTCTGGAGCCGTGCCCACCACGCGCCGCAGTCGCACGCTTGCCGCACCCGCCCGCGACGTGTGGGAGCTGATCGGCGACCCTCACCACCTGCCGCGCTGGTGGCCGCGCGTCGAGCGTGTCGAGGGCGTTGACGCCGACGCCTTCACCGAGGTCCTCGTGAGCCGCCGCGGACGGCGCGTGCGCGCCGACTTCAACGTCGTCGCGCGCGACGAGACTGCGCTGCGGCTCTGCTGGTCACAGGTCGTCGAGGGCACACCCTTTGCGCGGCTGCTCACCGCAGCCGAGACCGAGCTGCAGCTGGCGCCCGAGCCGGCCGGGCACGGCACGCACGTCACGATCGAGCTGCGCCAGCGGCTGCGCGGCGTTTTCCCGAACCTCGGCGCCTCGCGCGTGCGCCGCGCCGCACGGGCGACGCTTGACGAGGCGCTCGACGGGCTGGAGCGGATCGTTGGCTGAGGGCGGCGTCCCAGCGATGCGCTGGTGGGGCTGGGGCGACCCCGACCGGCCCTCCGGCCTACCCGCACACGCGCTCGACTTCCTGCGCGACACCGTCGGCGTCGCCGCCACCCCGCAGCCGCCCGTCGCGCTGGAGCGCGTGCGACTGCCCGCCGCCGCGCTCTCGGAGAACCTGCTCGGCGAGCTGCGCGCGCTGCTCGGCGCCGAGGGTGTGCGCGACGATCATGCCGAGCGCGTCCTGCATGCCGCCGGCAAGGGTTATCCCGATCTGGTGCGGCTGCGCGCCGGCGCGCCGAAGGGTGCGCCCGATGCCGTGCTCTACCCCTCCGACCCCGCGCAGCTGCGCCCGCTCCTTGAGCTGTGTGCGCGCCGTTCGCTGGCGCTCGTGCCGTTCGGCGGCGGCACCAGCGTCGTCGGCGGGGTCGCGCCGCTGCGGGGCGAACACGCGGCCGTGCTGGCGCTCGACCTGCGCCGCCTGGACGGCCTGCTCGAGCTGGACCGCCACTCGCGCATCGTCACCGCACAGGCCGGCCTGCGCGCGCCCGCGTTGGAGCGCATCCTCGGTGCCACCGGGCTCACGCTCGGGCACTTCCCCCAGTCCTTCGAGCACGTCTCGCTCGGCGGCTGCGCCGCGACCCGCTCGGCCGGGCAGGCCTCGACCGGCTACGGGCGCTTCGAGGATCTCGTACTCGGGCTGCGGCTCGCCGCTCCCGCCGGGGAGATCGCGCTCCCGCCGTTGCCCGCCAGCGCCGCCGGCCCCGAGCTGCGCGAACTGGTGGTCGGCTCGGAGGGCGTGCTCGGCGTGATCCACGAGCTCTCGCTGCGCGTGCGTCCAGCGCCGGGCTGCACCCGCTACGAAGGCGCCTTCTTCGCCGACCTGGCCTCCGGTGCGCAGGCTCTGCGCGCGCTCGCCCAGGAGCGCGTAGCGCCCGCCGTCGCGCGGCTCTCCGACGAGGCCGAGACGCGCATGTCGCTCGCGCTGGCCGCCTCCCACGGCCCGCTCGGCGCGCTCAAGGACCGCCTCGGGCGCGCCTACCTCGGCGCGCGCGGCCGGCGCGATGGCTGCCTTGCGATCCTCGGCTTCGAGGGCTTCGTCGAGGAGGTCGCCGACCGCCACCGCCGCGCGCTGGAGCTCGTGCGCGCCCACGGCGGCCTGCCCGTCGGGCGCGCGCCCGGCGAGGCCTGGCGCGCGCAGCGTTTCGCCGCCCCCTACCTGCGCGACGAGCTGCTCACCCACGGCGTCATGGTCGAGACCCTGGAGACCGCCACCCGCTGGTCGGCGCTGCTCGACCTGCACCGCGCCGTCACGCGTGCGATCTCTGGCGCGCTGGCCGAGCAGGGCACGCCCGGCCTCGTCATGTGCCACATCTCCCACCTGTACGAGACCGGCGCCTCGCTCTACTTCACCTTCCTGGCCCGCCAGCGCCCCGGTCACGAGCTGGAGCAGTGGGCCGCCGTCAAGCGCGCCGCCGGCGAGGCGATCGTCGCCCACCACGCCACCATCACCCATCACCACGCCGTCGGCTGTGCGCACCTACCCTGGATGGAGGCCGAGGTCGGCCCGACTGGGCTGGGGGCGCTGCGTGCGCTCAAGACGCAGCTCGACCCCACCGGGATCATGAACCCCGGCAAGCTACTGCCGCAACCGTGACGGCGCGTGCGCAGAGACGCGAGAGGGGGGAGCAGGAGCGCCTCCCCGACCCGCCGTGGCCTACAACCCAAAAAGGTATGGGGGCAAAGAGCCCTCCCCGACCCGCCGAGCCCTACAACCCAAAAAGGTAAGGGGGGAAATGTGCGTGTCTTTGTCCAGAAGTAGTTACGACCAGAATGATTTGTGGGCGGCATAATGCCCAGTGAATAATTGTGCTTTGGTGTTTTGGGGAGCGCGAATGGTGAGGGCGCCGTTCGGGTGCAGGGCTGTGGCAGGCCAGCGCGCGGCAGGACACGGCAGCACAGCGCGCGGGGCGGGGCGGGGCAGGACGGCGCCGGGCGGGGGCGAGGCAGGGCAGGACAGGACGGCGCCGGGCGGGGGCGAGGCAGGGCGGGGCGGGGCAGGACGGGGCCAGGGCAGGACAGGACGGGGCCCTCACCCCAGCGTGAACGGCCCGCCGAGCGCTGTCGGCCCTGGGTGCGACGGCTTGTGGCTCGTCTCGCTCGTCACGATGATTCGCCTGTAGCTCCCCGCATCCGCCGGCAGCGGGCCGCCGCCTTCGACCAGCCCGGTCTGCCCGGCCGCCGGCAAACTGCCAAGCGGGTAGGGCGCCTTGCTCGCCGATCCTTCCAGCCACACCGCGTAGAACGTGCCGGCCGGCGCCGCCGGCAGCCCTTTCGCGAACAGGTAGAACGCGTGCTCGCCTTTCTGCGCCAGCACATAAGCGACCCCCACCGCTTTGCTCGCCGCCGGGTCCGGCGGCACCAGCGCCAGCGCCTTGCCGTGACTCGTCGCGCCACCCCCCGCACCCGTCGTGGTGGTGGACGAGCCGCTCGCAGGCGTCGAAGCGGAGCTCGCCGGCTGGGACGTCGTATTGCCATGGGTCGTTCCGTCGGCATGCGAGCTGCCTCCGCCAACCCCCACCACCACGAACAGCACCACGACCACCGCAATCACCGCCAACCCGCCGAGCACAACCGCCCCACCCACGCGCGAGGCAGGGGGCGAACCCTGGGCAGGCGGCGAAGCCGGGGTCTCAGACGCTGGGCTGGGCGACGTGGACGTCGCAGCGGCTCGCGACGGCCCGCTGCCCGCCAAAGACGCGCGGTCGGGGGTCGCTCGCGTGGGAACGGTGGGCAACCCGCCCGCCGCCAGTCCCGCCAACTCGCTCTCCAGCGCCCGCGCCCACGCGCGGGCGCCTTCCCCACTCTGCAACCACGCGCAGGTCGCGGCTGCGCTCTGCTCGTCCTGCTGTCCCAGCAGGTACTCGCCCACGCGCTCGCGTTCCTCTGCGCTCAGCGCCCGCGCCTGGCCGGGGGCCAGCAGCGCCAACCCTGCGTGCGCGCGGTCGTGCACGGCCTGCTCTGCGATCCCGAGCAACGCCGCCACCTCCGCGTAACGCTTGCCCTGGCGCAGCAGCAGCGCGAGCGTCGCGCTCAGGTCGGGCGGTAGGCTGTCCAAACGGCTCATGTTTCGTCTCGTAGGCTATCGTGGCGCCGCGATGACGCTCCCCACCGCCGAGCAGCTCAACGAGGTTATGCTCGGCTTCGACCGCCACTACGGTCTGCGGTTCCTGGACGTCAGCGACGAGCATGTCCGTGCGCGTGTCGCCGTTCGCGACGAGCTCAAGCAGCCCGCCGGCCTCGTGCACGGCGGCGTCTACGCCGCGGCCGCCGAGGCGATGGCTTCGATGGCCACCGCCTTCTCCGTGCTCGCCGACGGATCGACCGCCATGGGCCTCTCCAACAGCACGAGCTTCCTGCGACCCATAACCACCGGCACGATCCACGCGCACGCCACCCGGCTGCACCGTGGCCGCACCACGTGGGTGTGGGACGTCCACTTCAGCGACGACGACTCCCGGCTGTGCGCGGTGACACGCATGACCATCGCCGTGCGCGCGCTACCTGCCTGACGCCGGCAGGGCGACACGGCCAGGCACGAGCGGCGCGACCGGCGGCTGCTGGTTGGCCAGCGGCTTGCGCGCGAAGCCCGTCGCCGGGAGTGCGCGCGCCAGGCGCGCGCCGGGTGCCAGCGGCGCGTTGATCGTCACGATCGCCTGCGCCGCGGCACGGGCGAGCGCGGCGCTGCGCGCGTAGATGTCGACCACCACCGGGCCCGTCAACAGCACGATCGTGCGCCCGCCCTGCATCGCGAACGCCCGCACGCCGCGCACCATGATCGTCCTGCGCGCCAGCGTGCCCCCCGGCAGGAAGCTATTGTCCGGCGAGGTCACCACTTCCAGCGGCGTCACGCACACATTCTCGCCGCCCTGCGTGCAATCGCCGTACTGCAGCACGTCGGCCCCCGCCGGCTCGTGCCCAGTCGAGATCAGCGGCAGCCCGCGAAAACGTGACCCCAGCCAGTACACCGGAAATTCGGTCTGCAGCACCAGCGTCTCCAGAAAACTAGGCTCCAGCGGCTCGTCCTGCAGCGTATTCGCGCAGCCGCCAACCGCCACCGCGCAGACCACGCCCAGCGCTGCCAGCGCCACCCTGCAGATCGATCGCCCATGGCCGCGCACGGCGACGCAGGCTAGCGGTCCCGGCGGGCGCCTCGCCGAGGTCCCCGCGAATCCGCGAGCGGGTGGCTCCAGCGCAGCCTCTCATAGCGTGAGAAGCCCGTATCCGTAGTGATCCATTCGCTGCCCGACTCGATTGCGAGCGCGGCGAGGTACGCGTCGGGAATCTCGTTGCCGGTGGCCTCTGTCGCTCGGCACAGCCCGCCGAAGATGCTCCAGTGGCGTGGCCCCGGCGCGATCTCAACACAGTTCGGCCGCCCGCGCAGCGCCTGCACGAACACGAGCGCCTCTGCGAGCGCGGTCGGCTCGGCGAACACACGCGGGTGCGTGAGGACTCTCAGCGCGCCGCCGAGCACCAGCGTCGCAAGCCCGAACGGAGCGCTGTCGTTCGCGACGTCCTGCAGCCACTCACCGATCCGGTCGTGTTCGGGTGTGCCGCCGCGCTGCGCGTACACCAGCACGTTGACATCCAGCAGGATCAGCGCAGGCCGTCCATCAGGTCGCGCAGCGCGGCCGAATGGTCCAGGTCGGCGCCCGGCAGCAGCTCAGCATTGCCGAACGGCCGGATCGCGAACCGCTCGCCGCCTCTTGCCGGGCGTGAGCTCAACGTCCGCTTCAGCGAGTCTTCGATCAGCGCCGTCAGCGTCGTGTGCTCCGCCGCCGCTCGCTGCTTGGCGGCCGCCAGCAGGTCGTCGTTGAGCCGCACCGTGGTACGCATGTCACGCAGTCTAACAACGCAGACATAAATATGTCTGGCTTTGCGGTGGCTTTGGCTCCACCCCCGCCCACCCCCGTCCCCGTCCCCGCGGCGGTTCCACCCCCGCCCCCGCGGCGGCCCTACCCCCCGTAGCGGTTCGTGATCGGCATCCGCCGGTCGCGCCCAAACGCGCGTGTGGTGATCTTGATCCCCGGCGGCGCCTGGCGGCGCTTGTACTCCGCCAGATCCACCAACCGCACCACGCGCCGCACCTCGACCTCCGGCAGGCCCCGTCCGATCAGCTGCTCCGGCCCTTCGTCGCGCTCGACATACCCCTCCAGAATCCGGTCGAGCAGCTCGTACGGCGGCAGCGAGTCCTCGTCGCGCTGGTCCTCACGCAGCTCCGCGCTCGGCGCGCGCGCGATGATCGAGCCGGGGATCGGGGCGCCGGCCTGCGAGTTGCGCCACTCGCACAACCGGTACACGAGCGTCTTGGGCACATCCTTGATCACCGCAAACCCCCCCGCCAAATCGCCATACAGCGTCGTGTACCCCACCGACATCTCCGACTTGTTGCCCGTCGTCAGCACCAGCCACCCAAACTTGTTGGACAGCGCCATCAGCAGGTTGCCACGCACCCGCGCCTGCAGGTTCTCCTCCGTGATGTCCGGCGCGTGCCCCGCAAACGCCTCCTGCAGCGTCGTCGCATAGGCGTCCATCGCCGCCTCGATCGGCAGCTCATAGACGCCAACACCAAGCGCCCCTGCGAGCTTATGCGCGTCGTCCTGCGTACCCGCCGAGGAGAACCGCGAGGGCATGACCGCCACGCTCACCCGCTCCGGACCGAGCGCGTCCACCGCCACGCACGCCACCAGCGCCGAGTCGATCCCGCCCGACAGGCCGAGCACCACATGCGCAAACCCGTTCTTCTCCACGTAGTCGTGTAGACCGACCGTCAGCGCCGCATACACCTCCGCCTCGACCGGCTCCAGCGGGGCGTGCAGGGGGCCGGCGCTCGGGGCTGCCCCCGCCGTCGCTGCCGGCGTGGCCCCCGGTCCCAGAGTTGCCGCAGCCGCCAGCGGCGGGTGGCTGCCGGCGAGGTCGATCTCGCACACCAGCAGCTCCTCGGTGAACTGCCCCGCGCGCGCCACCGTCTCCCCGCGCGGGTCCAGCACGAAGGAGTGCCCGTCGAACACCACCTCGTCCTGGCCGCCGACCAGCCCACAGAACGCGACGAACACCCCCTGTTCGCGCGCGCGCTGCGCGAACAGCCGCTCGCGCTGCATGCCCTTGCCGGCGTGATAGGGCGAGGCCGAGATGTTCGCCAGCAGCCGCGCTCCCTGCGCCGCCTCCTGCGACGCCGGCGGCCCCGGCTGCCACAGGTCCTCGCAGACCGTCAGCCCCACGCACTCCCCGCCCAGCTCGATCGTCGCCCCGCCCGCGCCCGGCGTGAAATACCGGCGCTCGTCGAACACCCCGTAGTTCGGCAAATGCAGCTTGCGATACCGCGCCTTCACTTCCCCGTCGGCGAGCACTGCCGCGGTGTTGTACAGCGCGCCCGTCTCCCGCTCGCGCTCCGGGTAGCCGACCACCGCCGCGATCCCCTGCACTCTGATCGCCAGCGCCTGCAACGCCGCCTCGGCGTCATCGAGAAAATGCTCGCGCAGCAGCAAATCCTCCGGCGGGTATCCGGTCAACCCGAGCTCCGGCGTCAGCACCACCTCGGCGCCCGCCCGCCGCGCCGCGGCGATGCCCACGGCGATCCGCGCGGCGTTGCCCGCGATGTCGCCCACCGTGGCGTTCAACTGGCAAAGCGCCAAACGCACTTGTTCAGCGTTTGGCGGCCGATGCTTTGGATTTACCGGCCGGCGACGCCTTCGGTTTGGTCGTGCGTGTCTTGGCCGCGCCGGCGCCCGCGCGTGCGCTTTTGGCGGGTGCCGCTTTGACGGCGGCCGGCCCGGCGTCGTCGGTCTTCGCGCCGGCAGTCGTGTCGCTCGCGGAGCCCGCGCCTGCACCCGCGCCTGCGCTCGCGCGGGTCTGTTTCCGAGCCGCTTTGCGCGTCGTGCGCGAGCCCGCCGCCCGCGCGCCGCGCCCCACCCCCGCCCGTCGCGCCAGCAGCCGGATCGAGTGCTCCAAATCGAGCGCGATCGCGTCGAGGTCGGGCAGCGCGTCGTAGTCGGCGAGCAGCCCGAAGCCGAGGTGGCCGTTGTAGCTCATCACCGCGATCCCGAGCGCCTGCCGGCGCGCGAGCGGCACCACCGGGTAGAGCGAGCGCAGGCGGCGCCCCAGCAGGTACAGCGGGAACTGCGGTCCCGGCACGTTGGTGACGACCAGGTTGAAGTAGCGCTGGCGCGCCTGCAGCCGCGCGGCCTGGCTGAGGATCGTCGGCGGCGCGAAGCCCGCCAGGTTCGTCAGCGCCTGCGCGCCGACCGCCTGGCCGGAGCGCTTGAGGTCCTCCATCGCCAGGCGAATCTGCTCCAAACAGTCCGCCGGATCCTGCACGCCGACCGGCAGCGGCGCCCACATCGCCGCCACACGGTTGCCGAGCGCGCCGCGCTCGCCCTCGGCGCGCACCGACACCGGCACCATCGCCTTGAGCACCAACCCCTCAGTGTCGTGGCCCTCGCGGCGCAGCCAGCGCCCGAGCGCGAGGCTCACCGACGCGAGCACGACATCGTTGAGCGTGCCCCCCAACGAGTCCTTGATGCCCTTGAACAGCCCCAGTTCGACATCCACCCACGTGTAGCGGCGGTGCGGGCCGATATCGACGTTCAGCGGCGACGGCGGCGCCGGCGCGCTGATGCCCGCCAGCGTGCTCGCGCCGATACTCGCCAGGCTCTCGCGCAACTGGCGCAGCGCGCGCCGCGGCCTGCGCACCACCCGTCGCGCGCCGCGCGTCATCTCGCCCGGCACCGTCGCACGCTCCAGCAGCGCCTCGCCGAGCAGCTTCGCCGACCCCGGCAGCGGGCGCGGGCTCCACGGGGCGCTACGCCCCGCCGCGGCGACCGGCTGCGGCGAGACGTCGAACAGCACCGTCGTGATGTCCACGCCCGAGATGCCGTCGACGAGCGCATGGTGGGTCTTTGCGATCAGCGCGAAGCGTCCGCCCGCCATCCGGTCCACCAGCCATATCTCCCACAGCGGCTTGGAGCGGTCCAGCCGCTGCGAGAACAGCCGTCCCGCCAGTCGTCGCAGGGCAGACTCGTCGCCCGGGCGCGGCAGCGCGGTGTGGCGGATGTGATAGTGCGGGTTGAAATGCGGGTCGTCCGTCCACACCGGTCGGCCCTGCTCGAGCGGCACGTACGCCAACCGCTGGCGGTAGCGCGGCACGAGGTGCAGGCGGCTCTGCACATGGTCGACGAGCTCCTGCGGCGTCGGCGGCTCGCCTTCGAAGATCATCACCGACGCCACATGCATATGCGCCGTGGAGTGGTCCTCCAGGTGTAGGAAGGCCGTATCGAGGCCGCTCAGCCGGTCGGGGTTCGCCATCGACTGATTGTTGCTGGTCGCGCGGCTGCCGTCAACAACTCGTCGCGCGTTTCGCTCATGAGCGGTCGCGCGTCTCGCGCATGAGCGCCTCGTCCGCGCTCGGTGGGAAACACCGGCGGATGGGATACTCGAAACGCCATCGCGTCCCACGGCCGCAATCGGCTGGTGCGATCGGTAGGCCCGCGTCGGCTGCTCGAACGGGGTCGGACGTCGGGCCGGCGCAGCGCGGCCTGTGCGGACGCGTACTCCAAGGACGAAAGGAGATCAACAACCATGTCCAAGGCAAAGCCATTCACGATGGCCTTCATCGTGGCTGTCGTACTCGGCGCCGTCGCGTCGAGCTCGGCTCAGGCGGGATGGTTAGTGTCGGGTTCGTTACTCGCGGGATCCGCGGCCATTTCGACGTCGAGCATCGGCCACTCGCCGACTGTTTTCAAGTTTGGCCCCGAAGGAAACATAGAAATCGAGTGTGACCCCTATGAACTCAGCGCAGGAAAGATCAGTGAGTCTGACAAGCTCTTAATAAACAGCTTGGTGTTCAGGGGCTGCAGCATAGCGCCGTTCGAATGCACCCTGCCCAACTCAACTATCAGCACCCTGCCGGTCGAAGGGTTAATTACGTTAGACGGGTCTTTAGCTTTCAAGGCAGAGATCAAAGCCGAGAACAGTAACGGTCTGTTTGCGACTTTCCAAATTGACGGCCCAACGTGTACCGTCGAGGGACTCGCAAATATCGCGGGCAGCTTCCTGGCCTTAGCGCCGACTGGTCAAGATCAACGCTTATGGCAGTTACTCAACTTGCTGGTCGAAACCCCAGATGAATTCGGCATCAATAACACTCGTTCAACCGTGTCAGGAGGCTCGTTAATCAAACTGGAAAACGACAAGCAGTGGAGCTTCGACTAGGATTGGTCGAGGATCTCGTGGACCGCGGCTGAGCAACATTTCCGAGGCGGCGGCCCGGGCGGGTGGCGCCAAGCAGGTCGTCTGGCCGGCGACTCTGCGCGGCGCCGCCGTTCCCATATTGTCGGGTTATGTTCCAAAATTCATATGTAGCGGCGCACTTCTACCGCGATACTGCTCGCTGCGCTGGCGCTGCAGGCCAGCTCAGCGGGGATGGCCACAGTCGTGCCCGACGGCGAAACGGGACCGAAACGGGACTGCACAAGGGGACTGTCGAAAACACTGCGATCAGCGTGCGGCGCGGGAACGCCACATGCATGTGCGCCGTGGAGTGGTCCTCCAGGTGCAGGAAGGCCGTATCGAGGCCGCTCAGCCGGTCGGGGTTCACCATCAGTTGATTGTCGCGGTTCGCGCGCGCGCCGTCAACGACTCGCGACGCGTTTCGTGCGCGAGTGCCTCGTCGGCGGCTCGCATCCCCGGCAGCGTCAGCCCCGCCAGCGTCACAGCTGCGCCCGCCAGACCGGCGCCGATCAGCGTCGCGCGCGCGCCGAAAATCGCGGCCAGCGGCGCGGTCAGCGCGAACGACAGCGGCAGCAGCCCGATCGAGATCAGCCAGTCGAGACTCGACACCCGCCCCAGCATCTGCCCGGGGACGTGCCGCTGCTTGAGCGTCGCCCACACGATCGTTCCCGCCGTCTCCAGCAGGTTGAACGCCAGACTCGCCACCATCAGCTGCCACACCGAGCTCGCCAACCCGTACCCGGCGACCGCCAGCGTCGCCAGCGTCCACACCCCGTAGATGAAGCCCAGCCCGCGCGTCGGCAAGCCGCTGCGCAGCATCGCCAGCGCGCAACCGACTGCGCCGAGCCCGCCCGCGCCGAGCACCAGCCCAAGCTGCAGGCCGCTGCCGTGCAACACGTGCTTGACCATATACGGCACGAGCACCGCGCTCGGGCCCATAAACAGCAGGTAGGCGACCCCCGCGCACGCGAACGTGCCCCACAACCACACATGGCCGCGCACATAGGCCAGCCCCGCGCGCAGGTCGTCCGACGGGGTGTTGGGCGCGTGTGGCGACGGGGTGTCGAGGTGCTGCACCGGGGGGGTGTTGGGCTCTTTTTTTGCGTGCCATTCGCGGCCGTGCGCGCGCGCGCGCGCGAATGGCGCCCCAGTGGACCTTGCCCACAGGGCCCCGCCGGACATCGCCCACAGCGTGCTCGCCGACACCACGAACGTCGCGGCGTCGGCGATGAACGCGGCGCCCGCTCCGAACACCCCGACGAGCACGCCGCCGAGCGCCGGGCCGGCGAGCCGCAGCGCGAGCGGGCGTGCGACCTGCTCCAGCGCGTTGGCTTCGCCGAGCTGCTCCGCGGGCAGCAGCTCGGGCAGCAGGGCGTCGCTGGCGGGGTCGAAGAACGCCTGCGCAGCGCCGTACAGCGCGACCGCAACCGCCATCTGCCACAGCGCGAGCGTCCCCAGCAGCGCCAGCGTGCCGAGCAGCGCCAGCAGCACCGCGCGCAGCGCGTCGGCGAGCAGCATCACCCGCCGGCGGCTGTGGCGGTCGGAGACGACCCCGCCGAGCAGCAGCAGCGCGATCAGCGGCACCGTCATCGCGATCCCCAGCAGCGACAGCGCGCTGGGGGTGCCGGAGATCGTGTACGCCTGCCAGGCGAGCGCGACCAGAAACGCGCCGTCGCCGAGCAGCGAGACGCTGCGGCCCACAAACAGCAGCCGGAAGTCGCGGTTGGCGAGCACCCGCTAGGCGGCGTCCCGTGGCGCCGCGAGCGGCTTGCCGTTGCTGGCGCCACCAACGACGCCGCCGGCGTGCGCCGGTTCGACCCCGCCGGCGTGCGCCGGTTCGACCCCGCCAGCCTGCTCGGCGCGCGCCGAGTCTTCCCGCGCGCGTTCGGTGAGGTAGGCGGTCAGCTTTCCGGACTCCATCGGGTGCGCGAAGTGAAAGCCCTGCCCCAACTCGCATCCCAGCTCGCGCAAACGCGCGAGCTGCTCATCCAACTCGATGCCCTCCGCGACGACCTCCAGCGAGAGCGAGCTGCCCAGCGCAACCACGGCACTTGAGAGGTCGATCGCCTCGGGCGTCGCTTCGGGGCGCAGGAACGAGCGGTCCATCTTGATCACATCGACCGGGAAGCGGCTGAGGTAGCTCAGCGACGAGTAGCCGGTGCCGAAGTCGTCCATCGCCACGCGCACGCCCAGTGCGCGCAGCTCCTTGAGCTTGACGACCGCGATGTCGGGGTCGTCGATCAGCATCGACTCGGTGATCTCGAGCGTCAACAGTTCCGGTGCGAGGCCCGAGTCGGCGAGCGCGTCCTGCACGTCGGCGATCACGTCGCTGTGCTGGAGCTGCTTGACGGACAGGTTGACGCACATGTACAGCGATTCGGCGACCCCGCCCTCGCTCCACAGATCTTTGATCGCCACCGCCTGGCGGCAGGCCTCGCGCAGCACCCAGCGGCCGATCGGCACGATCAGCCCGGTCTCCTCGGCGAACGGCACGAAGTCGCCGGGTGCGACCAGCCCGCGCTCGGGGTGGTGCCAGCGCAGCAGCGCCTCCATGCCGGCGACGCGCCCGTCGGAGAGGCGCACGATCGGCTGGTAGTACAGCTCGAGCTGGCCGTCCTGCAGCGCGCGCTGCAGGTCGGCGCGCAGCTCCAGGCGCGCGAGCACCCCCGCGTGCATCTCGGGCTCGAACAGGCGGTAGCCGCCCTTGCGGTCACGCTTGGCGATGTACATCGCGGCGTCGGCGTCGCGGATCAGCTCCTCCGCGCCGGTGGCGCTGTTCTCCTCCAGCAGCGAAATGCCGATCGAGCCGCGCACGGCGAGCTCCTTGCCGGCGACCATCAGCGGCCGGCGCAGGTCCTCGAGGATTCGTTCGGCGACGTTGACCGCGGTCTGCGTGCTGTCGAGATCCTCCAGCAGCACGACGAACTCGTCGCCGCCGAAGCGCGCCGCGGTATCGCTGGTGCGGATGCTTGTGGAGAGGCGCTTGGCGACGTCGATCAGCGCCTCGTCGCCGGCGCCGTGGCCGAGACTGTCGTTGATCGTCTTGAAGTCGTCGATGTCGAGGAACAGCACGCCCAGCTCGCGCCCCTCGCGGCGCGCGCCGCCGATCGCGTGGCGCACCCGCTCGACGAACAGCGCGCGGTTGGGCAGGTTGGTGACGGGGTCGTGGAAGGCCTGGTGGGCGAGCTGCTCCTCGAAAGCCTTGCGCTCGGAGATGTCGCGGGCGTTGAGCACGATGCCGCGCACGTGCTCATCGTCGAGTAGGTTCGTGTGCGAGATCTCGAACTGGCGCAGGCTGCCGTCGCGGTGGCGCAGCGTGCATTCGATCGCCTGCCCCTCGCGGCGCGCGTAGCCAGAGCCGTCGGCCAGCAGCTGCAGCACGCGCCCTGCGTCCTCGCGCGCCACCAGCCGGTCAAAGCGCGTGCCGAGCAGCTCCTCGGCGGGGTAGCCGAGCACGTGTTCGCAGGAGGGACTCTGGTAGGTGATCGTCGTGTCGTCGCCGACCACCGTGATCAGGTCGCTGGAGTGCTGCACGAGCGAGGCGAACCGCTGCTCGCTGCTGTGCCGCTGCACCTCGGCGGTCAACCGCGCCTTCTCCTCCGCGAACTCGCGCTCGCGCTGCGCCGAGCGCTGCTGCTGATGGACCATCCCGATCATGCGCAACACGACGAAGCCGAACAGCACCATCGAGGCGCCGATGATCACGATCAAATCGAGGTCGCCGCGGTGGATCTCCTTGAGCAGCACGCAGATCGGTGCGATCAGCGACGCACCCGTCAGCAGCGTCAGGCGCAGCGGCGTGAGCTTGGCGCCTCGCTCGTAGACCGGCTCGTCGAGCTCGACCATCGAAGGGTGCAGTGCCGCCGCGCCCCACAGCAGCTGGTAGGAGAACCAGCCGAGGTCCAACCACAGCTGGTGGTGGTAGACATTTTCGAGCGTCATCACCCCGTAGATGAAGTCCGTGCTGAGCAGCGCGAGGATGCTCGCGCTGAGCATGTAGAACGCCGGCCGGCGGCGTCCCGCGTCGAGCACCAGCCGGATCGCCGCCGCCAGCAGCATGATGTCCCCGAGCGGGTAGGCGACCGACACGAGCTTCGGCAAGAGCGCCAGCGAGTTGTCGTGGATGTAGGGGGCGATCTGCAGTACCCACGAGAGCAGCGAGAGCCCGAGCGTGAGGATTGCCGCGTCGATCAACGTGTTCAGGTTGCGCTGCGGGTTGCGCCGGCGTACCAGCAGCAGCAGCCCGAGCATCTGCGCCGGGTAGACGGTGAGGTAGATGGCGTCGCCGATCGAGGGGAACGGCACTTCGCCGTGCAGAATCAGCTGGGGATAGCTGTAGGTGTAGATGTCGCCCAGCCAATACAGGAAGAAGCCGAACGCGAACAGCCACCACGGCAGCGCGTAGCGCGGGCGGTTGCGCCGGATGCCGACGATCACCGCGATCCAGCTCGTCCCGCCGAGCGCGTTGAACAGCACCGGGTTGCCTTTCAGCACCGGCGCGAACAGGTACAGCGAGATGCCCACCATGCCGAACGCGAGATAGGCCTGCCACAGGGCCGGACGGCGGAGGGTCATCAGTTCGCCTTCCCGAGCGTGGGCACAGCCTTAGCGCTCTGCAGCTCGTCCCCCGCGGCCAGCTCGCCCAGCGCAGCGATCAGCATGTCAACCTCAGCGTCGGTGTTGGCGGCTGTCAGCTGGATGCGGAAGCCGACCTCCGCCTTGGGCACGAGCGGGTAGGCGGCCAGCGTGACGTAGACGCCGCGCGCGAACAGCAGCCGCCCCACCGCATCGATGCGGGTGTGGTCGCGCAGCGGCACCTCGACGATCGGCAGCCCCGAGCGGTTGGGCGTGTACACACCGAGTTCGGCGAGCGCGTCCAGCACGCGCGCGCTGTGGCGGTACACGACGGCGCGCAGCTCGTCGCCGCGACGCTCGTTGACGTCCAGGCCGGCGAGCACCGTCGCCAGCGAGGCGATTGGGGAGGGGCCCGAGTAGAGGTAGGGGGGCGCGGCGACCTTCAACAGGTTCTTGAGCGCGGTCGGGCACGCGATGAACGCGAGCAACGAGGAGTACGCCTTGGAGAACCCGCCGACGAGCACGATGTCCTCGTAGCTCTCTTCGAAGTAGCGCACGATGCTGTTGCCGCGCGCGCCGTACGGGCAGCTCTCCTGCGGGGTGCGTTCGCCGATCACGCCAAAGCCGTGCGCGTCATCGACGTAGAGCAGCGCGCCGTGGCGGCGCGCGACCTCCGCGAACGCATGCAGGTCCGGCGGGTTGCCGGTCATGCTGTTGACGCCGTCCATGCACACCAGCCGTGCGCGGTCGCGCTCGGCGGCGAGCAGCTCGTCGAGGTGCTCGGGGTCCTCGAAGCGAAAGCGACGCA
The DNA here is from genome assembly GCA_963804675.1 of uncultured Solirubrobacterales bacterium. Classification (GTDB taxonomy): domain Bacteria; phylum Actinomycetota; class Thermoleophilia; order Solirubrobacterales; family Solirubrobacteraceae; genus Palsa-744. The sequence continues at coordinate 407,017 of CAWDRI010000001.1, forward strand.
CCGCCGCGCCGCGCGAACGGGCCACCAGGCAGCCGTCGTACATCGTCTTGTGTGCCCGCGCGTCCAGAAAGATCGTGCCCGCCGCCGCCAGCACCGGGATCACCGAGGCATGGATGTGGGTGATCGTCGGCAGCACCAACGTGTCTTCGCACCCGAGCAGCGCCGTCAGGCGCTGCTCGATGCGCTCGTAGAGCACGGGGCTGCCCAGTAGCCGCGACCAGCTCGGATGCGTGCCCCAGCGCTCCAGATAGCCAGGCACGGCCCCGATGATCTCGTGGTCCAAATCGAAGCCGAGGTAGTTGCACGACGCGAAGTCCGCCAACCACTGCTCGCCGACGCGGATCATGCGCCCGTCGACCTCCTCGATCACCGCGTCCATCATCGGGTGGCTCGCGCGCAACGCCTCGATGTCGTGCAGCGTCTCCAGCCACTGTTCCAGCCAGCGCTCGCTGCGGCGCGCCGGGGGTCGCGGCGGGGTGGCGAGCGCTGGCAGCTCCGCGGCGGCTGTGGCCGGGGTGGCGGCGGCTGTGGCCGGGGTGGCGGCGGCTGTGGCCGTAGCGGCACGGCTCGTCGCGGGCGTCGCGACGCCCGCACGGGAGGCGGCGGTGGATGACATATTCGAACAAGGCCATCGGCGCGGGGCCGGCAAGGCTTGATAGTCGAAAGGCCCAGTTCAGCGGGTGGCGGGGTCGGTGTCTCACGGGGGCGCCCAGGATTGGGGGCTCCGGGGCCGGCCGGGCGCCGTTCCCAGCGCGGCGAGTCGGGCCCGTCGCGACACCCGTGCCGCAGGCGGCAGATGGGATACTCGACCAAGTCGTCGCGTTCGCAACCGCGGCCGGTGCGCTCGCTGCGAGGGGGTCACGCTGCCCAAGCGAGGCCCGCCGCGTGTCGGACCGAAGGCACGCGGTTGTTTGGACGGGGCGACACCACGAGACGAAAGGAGATCAACAGCTATGTCCAAGGCAAAACCATTCACGATGGCCTTCGTCGTGGCCGTCGTGCTCAGCGCCGTCGCGTCGAGCTCGGCTCAGGCGGGGTGGTTGGTATTAGGCTCGTTACTTGCGGGCTCTGCGGCCATTTCGGCTGCGGGCATCGAGCACTCGAAGGCTGTGTTCGGGTTCGGTGAAGAAATAGAAATACAGTGCGATACCTTAGTGTTCAATGGAGGATTCATCAGCGAGCCCGATAAGCTCTTAGTAAAAAGCTTGGAATTCGCCGGCTGCAGCATCGTAAAACCACTCGAATGCACGCTGGCCAACTCAAGCTTCAGCACGCAGCCGATCGAAGGGTTAGTTACCTTAGACGGGCCTTTAGCTTTCAAAACACAAATCAAACCCGAGAACAGCGACGGCTTTTTTTCCACCTTCCGCGTGAACGGGGATACGTGCCCCTCTGCGGGACTAAAGGAAATCTCGGGCAGCTTTGTGGTCTTAGCGCCGACCAGTCAGGATCAGCGCTTATGGCAGTTACTCAACTTGCTGGTCGAAGACAAGGGTGAACTCGTAATCGGTCTTACGCAGGGAAGCATTTCGGGCGGCGAGTTATTCCGACTGGAAAACGATATGCCGTGGAGCTTCCACTAGGAGCGAGCGCGAGTCTCATGGATCGCGGCTGAGCAGCAGTTGCAAAGGCCGTGCCCGAGTGGGGTGGCGCCGCCAAGCAGATCGTCGGACGATTCTGCGCGGCGCCGCCTCGCGGGCGGCCTGCTCCGTGTGGTGGTGGTCGGCTTGGCCTGCGGCAGGCGAACTGCTGCGCGCTGGACGCGCACCGGCTCCACACGAACTGCCCAGTCGGAAACAAACCCCTACAACTGCGTGCCGTCGCACCGGCAAAAATGTCCCAATGAGCGCACTTAAACGCACATATGGTCTAGCGGAGACGCGTCCGGGAGGTTAGGCTGGTTGCGCGGTCCGCCGAGCCCGCGGACCGGGCATCGTACGCCAGCTGCGACGGCGCGGCGCCGCGGTGCCGGATACCGAGATGGAAGGGACCCTGATGAATGGTACGGCCAGCAGCGGCAACGGCGATCTAGCGGCGCAACTCGCCCGCCACGCGCAGACGACGGTGCTCGATCTCTCCGACGAGCGCCACTACGCGCTGGTGCACGAAACCTGGGAGGCGGCCGGGCGCACGCGCGAGCGCACGCCGCACCTGTTCGACGCGCTCGAGCGCACCCGCGCGATCCATCGCCGCGAAGGCGGGCCGGTGGCGCTGCCCGGGGGCGGCGGGCTTGGCGCTGGCGGCACGGCCACCGCGGCGGCCGGCACACGGGACACCGGCGCGAGCGCCGGTGTAGCTGGCGTACCTGGCGCGGGCACGCCCACCGCTGCGCCCGACCAGTGGGAAGACGTGGCGACGATCGCCGGCATCAGCGGGCTTGGCTTTTTCCGGCGCGGCGAGTTGATCGACGCGATCGGCTCGGCCGTGTACTCGGTGCGCGGCGGCTGCGACTACACGGGCCTGACGCTGCAGCTGCTCGACGGGGACAGCGAACAGCCGCTCGGCCCGGTCGCGGTCCTTGAGGACTTCGCCGCCGGTGTCTATGAGCCGATCCAGGCGTTTGGCCCGGTCGCATCCGAGGACGTGCCGGTCGGTGCGCGCTTCACCTCGGTCGCCGCGGCGAACGCGGCGCTCGTCGAGCAGGGCGCACCGCCGCTGACGCTGCTCGCCCAGCAGACGCTGCTCGGGCTCTACCCGGCGACGCCGCCGCGCTCGACCGACCCCCTGCAGAAGTCGGGGCGCAAGGTCCAGTATGTGATGATCTGCCTGCTGCGGCCTGGCGGCGACCGCGCCGACTGCGACTACGGCCCGTACGGCAACAACGAAGCGGCCGTGCCCATCAAAGGGCAGATCTCCTACAGCGCGCCGATCCTCAAGCCGTTTACCAAAGAGAACGCGGGGGCGGGCGTGAGCCTGCTTTTGCGCCGTACCGGCGGCGGCATCCACTACGCGATTCCCGGCAACGTCTTCGAACGCGTGTTCACGGTCGGCGCCGACGGCCGCTCGCTTACCTGGAACATGCAGCCGGTGCGATTTGGGGTCCCAGACCCGTTCGCGAACTACGAAACGGTTGACATCGTGTTCAAGTTCGGGCTCACGACAACCGCCAGCCCGGACACGGTCTGGGCGCTCGTCTCCAGCACCGTCAACACCGTTGACGGGCCGAGCACCGAGAAGCTGCTGCCGCTGCAGTTCGCGACCGGCTGCCTGGCCGCTGGGACGCCCGTGACGCTCGCCGACGGCAGCCTGCGCGCGATCGAGGCGCTGCGCCCCGGCGAGCGCTTGCGCGGCGGCCCGGACGGCGTGGCGCTCACCGTCTGCTCGACCAGCAGCGGTCCCGAGCCCCAACCGCTCGTCTGGCTGCGCACCGCCGACGGCCGCGAGCTGTGCGCGAGCGAGGGCCACCCGGTGCTGCTGGCGGGCGAGGCGCCCGGCCCGGAGATGACCGGCGCGCGCGCCGCCGCGCGCGCCGGGGTCGCACCCGGCCTGGGCGGCGTCGCGCCCGGCCTGGGCGGCGTCGCACCCGGCCTGGGCGGCGTCGCACCCGGCCTGGGCGGCGTCGCACCCGGCCTGGGCGGCGTCGCGCCCGGCCTGGGCGGCGTCGCCGACGCCGACGCCGGCCAGGCGGCCGTCGCCTGCGAACTGCGCGTCGGCGACCGGCTGCTCAGCGAAACCGGCCCGCAGCGGATTGTCGCGCTGGAGCGCCGGCCCTACGGCGGGCTGGTGTGGAACATGAAGCTCGGCACGCCTGCGGAGCTGGCGCGCCTGGGTGCCACCCACGGCACCTTTTACGCCGGCGGCATCCTCGTCGGCGACGCTCGCATGCAGACGGCCGAGGGCGAACGGCGCAAGGCACCGCCGCCGCCGCAGGACGTGCTCGCCCGGCTGCCGCGCGAGTGGCACGAGGACTACCACGCGACGCTCGCGACGCGCGCGGCGGCCTGAGCGACGACGCCGACCGCCCATCGTCTGCCCGCGCCGACCCCCGTCCGCCGATGCCCGATCTGCCCGTGCCCGTGCCCCAACAGGTGCTCAACCAGAGCGCGAGCCTGTTCGTCGCCTGGCGGCAGCTGGGCGACGGCCAGGTCGGCGTCGTAACGCTCGTCGATGGTCACGGCGGCACCGTCGCGTCGGTCGCCGGCGAAGCCGGCGACCCGACCTGCGAAGTGCCCGCGCCGGCGAGCTGGTCGAACCCGCCCTACACGGTGACGATCGCCGCGCGCGAAGGCACCAGCGTCGGCGCCGCCTCGCCCGCGATCCCCGTGCTGCTCGCCAGTGCCCCGCTGGAAGAAGTGGTCTACGACGGGCTGGCGGTCACGCTGGAAGTCAACCCGCCCGGCGACGACACCGGCATCGCGCACATCCCCACCTTTTACAGCGACGGCGCGCCGCAAAACATGCCGGCGTTCCGCGGCTTGCAGGGCACGATCAAACCGCCGGGCGCGCTGCTCGCCAGCTCTCGCTACCAGGTGCAGATCACCGACGCACGCACGATCCCCGTGCAGTCGCCGTACTCCTGTGAAACACAGGCGCCCCCGGGCGTCCTGGCGGAACTGCTCAGCCAGCCCGCGACGATCGTGGGTGCACGCTGGCGCGCGAGCGCCCAGTACGACGTCGATGTGAGCCCGCCGGCCGGCCAGGGGCCGCCGGTCACGAGCTACCGTGTGCACTACAGCGCCGGCAGTGTCCGCGGCGCGGCCTGCGACTGCCCGGCCGGGCATGTCACGATCGACTGCTCGAACTGCCCGCGCACGCTCGGCGACGTCGCGCCGCTGAGGGCTTTCGCCGCGGCGCTGGCAACCAGCGGCGGGGCGCGCATCTGCGGCCCGGACAGCGCGCCCTACTACCTGATCGACACCGCTCCGAGCGCCGCGCGCCTGGCGCTCACGACCGCCGGGCCGCTGCGCGCCAGCTGGAGCGCGATCGCGGTGACGCTGCCGCCGCCGCTGAGCGTCGGCTACCGCGCGACGCTCTACAGCGACGGCACGCCGATCGAGCACGCCCCCGTGACGACGCCCGGCCAGCTGAGCGCCGTGTTCAAGACCGCGCTGCACCCCGGGGTGATCCCGACCGTCACGGTCACCGCGGTCTCCAGCGCCAACAGCGTGGGGCCGCCGAGCGCGCCCGTGCGTGGCCCCCTGCGCGCGGCCTGCACAAACGTGGGCTACGACCCGCTGGGGCGCCTGCGCAGCCTCGCGTGGGAAGGCTGGGGCGGCTGGATCTACGAATACGACAACGCCGGCAACGTGCTGCGTGTGACGGTCGCGCCGCAGGGGCCACCGTGAGCGCGGCCGGCCCGGAGGACGCGCCCGACGACGCGGGCGTCGCCGGCCCGGTGGGCGGGTCCGCTGGCGCGGGCGTCGAGCGTGCCATGAGCAGCGCGCTCGGCCTGCGCGTGCTCTACGCAACCGACCTGCTGGCGCCGGCGAGGGTGCTGCGCGTGGCGGCGACGGACACGCTCACGCAGACGTTCACGACGGCCGCGCCGTTCCCGGCGGGCGCGTTTACGCTCGCGCTGTGGCTGCGCAGCGACGGCGCGGCGGGCACGGTCGCCGAATACAGCGCCACCGGCGGCTCGCGCCTGGTGCTGTCCGCACCGGGTGCGCTGCAGGTGACGCTCGACCAGAGCACGGTCGCGACCGGCGCGAGTGTCGCCGACGGGCGCTGGCACCAGCTCGCGCTCGCGCTCGCCCGTCGCGGGCGCACGCGCTACGCGCACTCGCTGTACCTCGACGGCCAGCTCGTGCACCGCGCGCCCGGCGCGCTGGTCGCGAGCGCCGGCGGGCTGCTGAGCGCGGGTGTGTTGAAGGTCGGGCCGCTGAGCGCCGACCTCAGCAACGTGGCGCTGTGGAGTGCGCCGCTGGGGCCGCTGGAAGTGCTCACCAGCATGAACCGCCGCGCGTCCGCCGGCACGCCCGGGCTGGTGCTGAACTGGCCGCTGGATTCGCCCGCCGGCGAGGGCCCGAACAACCTGACGAACTTCGTGCCCTCGGTGCCGCCGCTGTGTTTTCGCACGCCGAGCAACCCCGCCGGCTGGGTCGTTGCGACGTTCACCGCCGACGGCACGAGCACCTACGTCGTGCAGGTCGCCTCCGCCGACGGGCTGTGGTTCTTCGAAGAGGGCACGACCGCCGCGAGCCTGCCCGTCGAGGGCGTGCTGCTCGGCCGCCTCTACCGCGCACGCGTGGGCAAGCGCAGCGGTACGACCGTCGCGTTCGACGACCCCGTCGAACTGCTGCCGATCGACCTCGCCGCGCCGGTGCTCGCGATCAGCTGGCCGTCGAGCGGGCTGACCGCCGCGTGGAACCCCGTCGACCAGGCCGGCGCCTACGCCGTCGGCGTGCTCGGCGCGGGCGCCGCGACGGTGCAGAGCACGACCACGAGCACGCTGCTCGACGCCCACCTCGCCGACGCCGGCCCCGCGGTGCTGGCGGTGCGCGCCCAGCTCGCCGCGGGCGCCGGTGCGAGCACCAGCGTCGGCCCGGCGAACCTCGCGCCGGCGCTCGACGCACCGGCAGGTGCCGGCTTCCTGTTCGACCCTGGCTTCGACGGTCCCAACCAGCAGCGCCTGGAGGTCGCCTGGACGCCGGGCGCGACGCCCGACCAGTTCGTCTACGCACAGGTGCTCAAGCAGGGCGGCGCCGCCTTTTACGGACACGACGCCGGGAGCACCGGCAAGCTCGCGCTCGCGCTGCCCGGTGCGGGCTACGCGCCGGGCGACACGCTGGCCTGTGCGCTGCGCGCGGTGCGCCCAGGCGCGCTCAGCACCCGCGCGACTCAGAACGTGCAGGTCGCGGACCTCGACCCAGCGCCGAGCCTGCACCCGCTGGCGCTCGATCCGACGGGGCACACGGCGACGATCGCGTGGGACTTCGACGATCGGCGCTTCGCCGGTGGGGTGCGTTACCGCGTGCTCGTGACGCTCGCCGGCGTCGAACAGGCCCCGATCGAAACGACCGCCAAGACCGCCACCTGGAGCGCCCCGAGCGGCCATGACGGCCAGCTCGTCTCGATCCGCGTGCGCGCAATCGCGCTGGCGAACATCGGCCGCCCGAGCACGTCCGCGACGTTCAAGGTCGGCACCGTGCTCGGCGCACCGACCGTCAGTGCTGCCTGCGTGAACTCCACGCTCACGCTGACCGCCGCGTGGAGCGCAGTCGCGGGCGCGAGCGGCTACCGCCTGACACTGCGCAAGCCGGGCGACGCAACGTTCTCAAAGACGCTCGATGTCAGCGCTGTGACGAGCGCCGACTGGCCTGCCTCGGCGACCGGGCTGCAAGCCGGCACCTCCTACACGCTGAGCGTCCTGGCGCACGCGACCGGCATTCCCGACGGCCCGGAAAGCGCGCCGTTTGCGTTCAGCAGCGCCAACCTGTGTCCCGGCACCAACCCGACGCCGGTGGGAGAGCCGATCAACCAGGTCACCGGCCAGTACCTCTATGCACACCTGGACCTCGCCGTCGCCGGGGTGGTGGGGCTGGAACTCGTCACCTACTACAGCTCGCCGCTCACCGGCGCGAGCGCGGGCGCCTCGGTGCTCGGGCCGTACTGGACGCACAGCTATGAGATCCGCCTGACGCTCACCGGCGGCGTCGCGACGGTCGCGCTCGGCGACGGCTCCAGCGAGCGTTTTACGGTGCCGGCGTCGCTCAGCGGCGAGTGCCCGAAGGTCGGCCCGCCCAACGGCGACCGGCTGGTGGCAGAGGTCGATGGCACGTACACACTGACGCGCCGCGACGGCCGCACGCTGCGCTTCGACGCACACGGCGTGCTGCAGTCGCTCACGCGCCGCGACGGCAACGCGCTGACGTTCGCTTACGCCACCGCGGGCGGGCTGCTCAAAACGGTCACCGACGCCGGCAGCGCCCGCGCGCTGGAATTCGCCTACGACAGCGCGGGCCGACTGGAAAAGGTGTCGTGCGGCACGCTCGGCGTGACGTTCGCGCACAACGCGCAGACCGGCGACCTGACACGGGTGACGAACCCGGCGGGCGCGCACCGCGACTTCACCTACGCCGCCGGCTCGCTGCTGGAAAGCGCCGGCGACGAGAACGGGCACACGTTCGTCACCAACCACTACCGCAGCGACTGGCGCATCGAACGCCAGCAGACCCCGCGCGGGACGCTGACGCTCAGCTACGAAGATGGCCATGACGCCAACGGCTTTGCAACCGTCACGACGACCGTCGTGGACGCTGCCGGCCTGAGCACCAAGTACTACGCGGACCTCGTCAGCCAGCAGATCGGCTGGGAGGTGGCGCAGCTCAGCAGCGTCACCGGCAGCGCGGTGCAGGCGATCGGACGCGTGTATGACGGTTTGAACCGGCTGGTGCAGTCGAGCGTGTACGAAGGGTCGGCGCCGGCGACGATCCCGCCGGTGCCGCCGCTGGAGGCGAACACCACGATCTTCAGCTACGACGGCGCGGGCAACCTCGTCGGCGTGAGCGCGCCGGGCGGGGTGAGCGTGGCCGCGCGCTACAACGCGGACGGCACGCTGGCGAGCACGACCGACGTCGTCGGCAACACGACGACGCTCACGTGGGCGGGCGGGCTGTTGCAGCGCATCGACGAGCCGCTCGGGTACCGCACCGAACTGGGCTACGCCGACGCCGGCGCGGCGCGCAACCTCGTGCAGCGGGTCTCCGTGTACCCGGGCAACGCCGGCGTCTCGGGCGCGCAGGCGAACGTCACGAGCTTCGAATACAGCGGCAGCGGCGATCCGCAGAAGATCACCGCGCCGGGCGGCAGCTGGGAAAAACTCGACGATGACCCGCTCGGGCGCCGGACGGGGCGGACGGTGTTCGCGCCCGACGGCACGACGCTGCTGGCCGAGACCTACGAACTGGAACCGATGAGCGGCCTGTGCAAAACGCTGCGCCGGCGGCTGGGCGCCCAGAGCGAAGCGCAGGCGTACACCGAGCGCTACGGGTACGACGCGCTCGGCGCGCTGCACACCCGCACCGACCCGCTGGGCAACACGACCACCTGCACATACACGCAGGACAACCTGCTCGAAACGGTCACCTACCCGCCCGCGCCCAACGAACAGCCCCCGCAGAGCACGCTGCACTACGACGCCTACGCGCGCCTACAAAAACTGACCTACGCGACCGCGCCGCCGGTCGCCTACGGCTACGAACACGACCCGTTGGGGCGCCTGCTCAAGTTCACCGACGCCAACGGCCACGCGACCAGCACCGCTTGGACGCTGCTGGCGCTCGCCGGCGGCCAGCGCAACCTGCAGCGCACGACGACCTACCCGCAGGTCAGCGGCGCGAGCGGACCAGAGCAGCAGCGCGAAACGCTCGACCCGCTGGGACGGGTGCTGACGCGCACGGCGGTGACGCTCGCCGCCGAGCAGCCGGGCGCGCCGTGTACGACCTACGCGTATGCGGTGGTGGCGGCCAGCGGCGGCAATCGCTACCAGATCGTGGCGACGCTGCCGGCGCCCGTCGCCGGCGGACAGGGCGCCAGCGAAACGACGCTGCTGGACGCGCGCGGGCGTCCCGTGCAGGTCACCGATGCGCGCGGCAAGGTGTGGACGTTCAGCTACGACACGGCGGCCGAAGGCGGCGTGGTCTGCGAACGCGCGCGCCGGTGCGACCCGCTCGGCGGGGTGCTCGTCACGCTGCGTGACCCGCTCGGCCGCGTCGTGCGCACGCAGGCGCTCGACAGCGATGGCGTCACGGTGCTGGCTGACACGCGCGTCGTGTGCGACGCGCTCGGGCGTGTCAACTCGGTCGTGGAGATGGGTGTCAACGGCGTGCTGTTGCCGGCGAGCACGTGCGCCTACGCCTACGACGCCACCTCGACGTTCGTGCAGACGAGCGTCAAACCGTACGGCGCGAGCGGCGCCGCTGTGCATTCCTTCGACGGCGCGGGGCGCTGGCGCGGCTACCGCGACCCGGCGGGCGTGGCGGTCGCGCTGGCCTACCGGCCCGACGGCCTGCTCGGCGCCTACATCAACGGGCGCGGCGCGAGCATCGCCTACGGCTACGACGCCGCCGGGCGCCTCACACACGTCACGCCGCCGGCGGGCGACGCGCCGGCGCTCACGCACGTGCTCGACGCCAACGGCAACCGCCTGGAAACGCTGCTCGCCGGCGCCGGATCGATCGTGCGCACGTTTGACGAGCGCGACCGCCTGCGCAGCCGCCACGAGACCCAGAGCAACGAGACGGTCGCCTATGACTGGTGGCCGGGCGGGCTGCTCAAGACGCTCGGCTACCCCGGCGTGGCGACGCCTGTCGCCTACGCGTATGACCGCCGCGGCCGCCTGGAAAGCGTTACGGACTGGCTCGGCGCGCACACCACCTACACGTGGTGGGAAACCGGGCAGCTGAAGGGTGCGAAACTGCCCGGCGCGATCGCCGCGCAGTGGACGTTCGACGACGCCGGGCGCCTCGTCGACACGCTGACCGCCGCGCCCGACGGCAGCGTGCTCGCGCACGCCGGCTTCACACTCGACGGCGCCGGGCGCCCCAAGGCGATCGACTGGCTGCTGCCGCTCGCCCCCGACCGCCCGAGCGCAGCGACGACCGCGATGACCTACAACGGCGACCGCCTGCAAACCGTGGGCGGGCAGGCGGTCGGCTACGACAGCGACGGCAACGCGACCGCGCTGCCGGGCGGGCCCGCGCTCGCCTACGACGCGCTCAACCGCCTGAGCACTGTCGCGGGCACCCAGTTCACCTACGACGCCGACGGTTTGCGGCGCACGTTTTTGTTGGGGGGCGTCGCGCTGCGCGCGACGTGGAGTGGGGGCGAGCACCCCGACTTCTACGCCGACCTCGGCGACAACGCGCGCGCGGTAGGAGGCGCGCAAACCGCGAGCACGCCGACCGGCGCCCTGCTGGGGCTACCCCTTTGCGGGCAACCCGAGCAGGCGCAGTCCTTGGATGGGGCGCTGCCGCGGCTGCTCGCGCTCAGCGACGCGGCCGGCGCGGTGCAGGCGCGCCACGTGTACGGGGTCGGCCTGATCGAGACGATCGGAGCCGACGGCAGCGTGCGCGTGCACGTCCACGACTCCAGCGGCTCGACGCTCGCACTGGCCGACCCCGCCGCCGCCGGCGCGCCGCCGAGCGACTGCTACGCGTACGACCCGTTCGGCGCGCCGCTGCTCGCCGCCGGCACGAGCCAGAACCCGTTCCGCCTGCACGGCCAGTGGGGCGTGACCGACGCGGCGGGCGGCCCGCTGGCGATGGGCGCGCGCGACTACGCGCCCGGCGTGTTGCGCTTTCTGCAGCGCGACCCGCTGTTCGGCGACCCGGCGGCGCCGCAGACGCTCAACCGCTACGCGTTCGCCGCGGGCAACCCGTTGCAGGCGATCGACCCGTTCGGCCTCGCGTCCGCGCGCGCACAGGACAAGAACCCGGGCGGGGGCGAGGGCGACGCCCTCGCGCGCGGCCTCGTGATCGGGCTCGGCGTCGCCACCGGCCTGCTGCTCGCCGCCGGGGCCGGCGCGGGGCTGCTCGGCGGCGGCAGTCTCGGAGCTGCCGGGGCGGGCGCCGCGGCGGGCGGTGTGGGTGTGGCGGCCGGGGGGGTCGAGGGCGCAGGGGCGCTCGCGGCCGGCGAGGGGACGGTCGCCGCGGATGCCGCCGCGGCGGATGTTGAGCTGGCGGAGTTCACCGCGGGCCGCCCGTCGGCGGGGTCCTCGGCGAACGAGCCGCTGCTCGACAGGAACGTCGTGCGCACCGGCCCCGGATGGGAGCTGCGCCAGCGGGTCGGCGCCAACGTCGTGCGTGCCCAGCCGCCGCGGGCGGCGCCGCCGCGCACGCAGCCAACCACGACCGGGAGCAATTTCCATGAGGACTGACGCACCATGATCACGCTCGAGGACCTGCGCGCCGCCGTGGACCGCCCGAGCGGCACGCCGAGCTTCACGGTTGCGCTCGGCACCGTTCCCGGGCTCGAGGGCTCGGGTTTCGATATCTGCGCCAGCTACGTCGGCGCCGGCGCCGACGCCACGACGAGCAACCTCTCCGCGCCCACCGGCCCGCTCGGTCTCGGATGGCGGCTGCCCGTGGAGCGGATCGTCGCGACCCATCCTCCGGGATCGGCGACAGCCGATCCCCAATACATCCTGATCCTCCCCGGCGGCGGCGCCGTGCACCTACGCGCGCTCGCCGTCGAAGGGCAGCTCATCACCTACGCCGCCGACCCCTACCGCTACTGGCGGATCGTGCGCAACCTCGCCACCGACAGCTGGGAAATCGCGCGCGAGGACGGCCGGCGCTGGATCTACGGCGAGGGCTCCAGCGCCCGCGGCACGATCGAGACGGGCGTGCGCTGGGGGGACTTCGCCGGCGGTTCGGTCGCCCCCGGCCAGGAATCGTTCACGCTCGCCTGGAACCTCTCGCGCGTCGTTGACATGTGGGGCAACACGTTCACCTGGTTCTACCGCCAGGTCAGGAGCACGGTCGGCGCGGGCACGCTGCCCTACACGCAGGCGACCTACTGCGAGCGCATCGTCGGCCCCGCGGGCGACGCCGCGCTGTTCACCTACGCGCCCAAGAGCCCCGCCGAGTACGAACCCGCGCACAGCGTGCCGCCGGCGCCCAACGCCTGGCAGGACCGCGTCGAAAAGGAATACCTCGCTGAACTGGAGCTGCGCACGCCCACCGACTCGCTGGCGGTAATCGAGTTCGACTACACCGACGGCCACGGCAACACCAGCTTCCTGGGCAGCGGCCCGCTCACCAAGCGCCTGCTGAGGGGCATCGCCCGCCGCAACCGCGGCGCCGACGGCAAGCTCGTGCCCGCGACGATCCCGCCGGCGCGCTTCGAATACGTGACCGACCCCGACGCCCCCGGCTACGGCGGGCTCGCGAGCGTCACCACCGCCGAGGGCGGCATGTGCTCGTACACCTACGCCGTGCCCACCGCCTTGCCGCTGTGTCGCCGCGACACGGTGCTCGCGCCGCCCGCGATCCAGGGCGTGAGCTGTGCCAACCCGCGCTTCTGGTTCGCCGACGAGTACGTCGTCGTCGCCTGGCAGCGCAGCGACGCGCACGCGGAGATCGTCGCCTACGCCTGGGAGGGCCGCTGGCTGGCCTCGCGCGTCGGGACGGTCGCGGTCGCCGATGCCGCGGCGTACGCGGCGCTCGAAGTGCTCACCGCGCCGGGCAGCCTGTTCGTGCTGGCCGGCGCGCAGTGCCTGGCGTCCAACTACGACGGCAACGCGCTGGCGTTCGCGCCCGGTATCGCGCTGACGCTCGGGCTGACCGCGGGCGAGACGACCGCGGCGGCCTGCGGTCCGGGCTTCGCGGCGGTGCTCGGCCTTGGTAGCGGCACCCTCAACCGCATCCGCTGGACGGGGACCACCTGGGCGCTCGACACCGTCACGCTCGGCCCCGGCGGCGGCGCCGGCCCGTTGCACTGCGCGCTGGACGCCGGCGACGCCTGGACGGTGTGCTGCTGGAACGAAGGCAGCGCGCTGCAGGTGCGCATCGACCGCCTGCTGGGCACGTGCGCCTGGGAGACCCACACGACGGCCTTCCCGCTCGCAAGCGGCACCGTGGAAGGCGTCGCGGTGCAGGCCGGCGACACGTTCGCGCTGCTCTTCACCCGCGCGCACGACGGGCAGCGCGAACTGACCACCTGGCGGGCGCTGATGTGGAGCGCGGATTACGCCGCGCTCAGCGGCGAAGTGCTCGCCAGCGGCGAACCCTTCCCGGCGGGAGGCCAACCGGCGCTGCTGCGCGGCAGCACCGTCGCGATCGGCACGCTGCTCGCCCGCCGCACCGGCCCCAGCTGGGTCACCCACGACGTCGGCCCCGCCGAACTGCTCGACGTGGGCGTCGACCAGGCGCTGACAGCGACCGGCAGCGGCGCGGCGCGGGCCTACAGCGTGCTCCTCTTTGACCCCAACACCGCGAGCTGGTCCTCGCCGGCCAACCTCGCCGCGGTGGCCCCCGGCGCGGGCGAATGGTGCGCGCGTGCCGCGCGTGCCGACGCCGGGGGGAGCCGGTGGGTGTTGTTTCCTGTGGCGACGCCCGGCGCCAATGCGTTGTGGCACCAGGCGCCCGACGGGACGTGGAGCCAGGCGGCGCGCATCCCCGACACGCTCACCGCCGCCGAGCTGTCCTCGCTGGCGGTCCTCGAAGACCACTGCTGCATCTACCAGTCCGGCGGGGCCACACACGTGTACGCGCTCGCCGACACCGGCCTCGCCACCGCGGCGCCGGTGCTCGCCGGCGAGCAGGTGCTCGTGCCCGGCCAGCCGCCGCAGCTGCTGCTCGGGCCGAGCGCTTTCGTCACCTACACCGGCACGTTCGGCGCAAGCGCGAGCACGCTACGCCTGCGCCGTGTTGTGCGCGGCGGCGTGGACGGCGCATTGACCGCGACACCGCTGGCGACGATCGCGCAGACGACCGGCTACGAGCAGGTCGCTGGCGCCAATGGCACGCTGGCGATCGCGTGCACGTTTGCCGCCGTCAACGCGACCGTGGACCCAGGCGGCTGGTGGCCGGCGTACAACCTCACCGAACTGGCCGAGGGCGCGCAGGGCGATACGCGCCCGTATGGCAGTGCGCGCGTGTCGTTCTTCAACGGGCTCACCGCCGCCGAGCTGCAGGTCCCCGCCAACGCGCTCGTGCCCGCCCCCGAAAGCGACCAGGACGCGAGCGTTGCCACTGCGCCCGGTCTCTACCTCGGCGCCGCCTACTACAGCGGCGCGCTGGCCCCCGACGGTGCGACCGTGGCGGCGGCGCGCGCAATCAGCTGGACCGCGCTGAGCGTCGGCGCCGGCCAGTACGCGCTGCGCGTCGCGCGCCCCGCGAAGATCAGGCGCAGCATGAACGGCGTCACGCAAATCGAGACGAGCACGTGGAACCCCACCAACGGCCTGCCCGCGCGCGAAGAGCGCAACTTCTACGACGGCAACGGCGCGCCGCAGAGCGCGAGCACCGAATACCGCTACTTCAGCGAACAGTACGGCCACCCCGAGCTGCACCTGCTGGACGCCGTCGTACAGGAAACGCAGGCCGCCGGCGGCGCCGTCACGAGCGTGTCGATCCAGACGTTCAAGGCCTGGGAGCCGACGGGCGTGTGGGCTCCCAGCGAGCGCTATCTCGCGACCACCGCCCAGCCCGCGACGTTCAACCGTTGGAACGGCGAGAGCGTGCCGCTCGCGCAGGGCTGGCTGCTGGGAGAGCAAATCGTCGGGCGCACCGCGCGCGGCCTCGTCTCACAGACCCTCGACGCGCAGGGCTTCGCGCAGAGCGCCGTGTACGACGCCTCCGGGTGCGTGCCGGTCGCGGCATTCGCGGGCGCCGACGCGGATGCGCTGCAGGCCGGCTACTACGGCTGCGAGGTCTACGAGAACCCCGCGCCGTGGTCCTATGAGGGCGGCGCGCTCACCTCGCTGATCGTCGCCGACGACGCGCACACCGGGCAGCGCTGCCTGCGCGTGCCGAGCGCAGCGGCGGGCAGCGCGCGAGGCCTTGCGGGCTCGTTCGTGGGGACCAGAGAACGCTATGTGTTCTCCTGCTGGATGCGCGTGCCGAGCGGCTCGAACGCGAACGCGACCAACGCGCGCTGGCAGGTGTTCATCGACGCCGCGACCACGCCCGCGGCGACGCTGCCATTCCCCGCCGCCGGCGGCTGGACGTACGTGAGCGTCGAGATCGACCTCACGCGGATCCTCGCCGCGAACATCGCGGTCGTCGCGGTCAACGAATCGAACCTCGAGGTGTACGTCGACGAGCTGCGCTACAGCCCGCAGGCGGCGCGCTACAGCGCCACTGTCTATGACCCGCCCGCGCGCCGCCCGCGCGCGCGGATCGCCGAGAACGGCGTCAGCGAGCGCGCCGTCCTCGATGCGAGCGGGTGCCCGGTCGCGCAGATCGGCGCGGGCGACACCGTGCGGGCGATGCTCGGCGCGGCCTGCTCGCGCACGGTCGCCGCCGGCGGCGGGGCGCTCGCGACGAGCGCGTTCGACCCCGCGCAGCCCAACAGCCTGAGTGCGCTCGCCGGCGCGAGCGCCGGGCGCTGGATGGGCTTCGGGCGCGGCGACGCCGCCGCGTGGACGCTGCCCGCCGACTGGGCGCTCAGCGAATGGCGTCTGCGCTACAACGGCACCGTCACCGATCCGGTGCCCGAGCCGCCCTACGACGGGCCCGCGATCCTCAACGCGCCCACGCTCGCCAACTTCGCCGCGCGCGTGCGCTTCGAACCGGGCACCACGACGCGCAGCGCGGGCATCGGCCTGGAGAACCTGATCGTCCACTGGGACGCGCAGACCGACGCCGGCAAGAGCGGCTGGATCATCGGCTGCAAGCCGGCCGGCGGGCAGTGGATGAGCGTCGCGATCCGCGAAGCACCGCTCGCGCGCGAGTGGCTGATCGCGGCGATCGACGGCCGCGTGCTGTTCTGGGCCGACGGCGTGCCGATCTTCGCCTACCCGCTCAGCGAATTGGCCCACGTCACGCCCGCCGGCCGGCTGTGTCTGTTCGCCGCCGACGCCTGCGCGTTTGCCGAACTGGCGGTGATGCCCGACCCGCGCCTGTCGGTCGCCTTCAGCGACGGCGCGGGACAGTTCATGCAGCAGCTCGACTTCTTCGACGACAGCGAAGTGCAGGTGAGCGGCGTGCTCAGCGACACGCTACGCCGCCAGTGCGTCGCGCGCGAGTCGGTCACCGTCTCCGCGAGCATCCCCAAGCTGCCCGACTACCCCACCCCGCCGAGCGTCGCGCAGGGACGCGTCGATGGCGCTGTGGCGACGTACCTCATCGACGAGGGCGTGCGTGGCACGAGCGCACTGACGATCGCCCAGTACCTCGCGCTCGACCCGCCGCCGTTCGCGCAGCGGGCCTACGACAACACGCCGCTCGGCCTCGTAACACACGCCGCGCCGGCAGGGACCGCGCTGAGCAGCCCGCACGCGGCGAGCGTCGACTCGGCCGCGCACACCGCGAGCGACGCGCTCTCGGGCCTCGGCTACGACGGCGCCGCCGCCGGGCAATACCTGGTGCAGAGCGCGCTCAGCCCCGACGGCGTGGCCAGCTACACGCTGTGCAACGCGATCGGGCAGACGCTCGCGCGGCGCGTGCAGACGGGCGGCATCGGCCCGAACGCGACATACGCGACGACGCAGCACTACTACGACCCCGCGGGGCGCCCCGTGAAGGAGCTGCTGCCCAACGCATACCCCGCCGGGGGCGGTGCGGTCGATCAGCGCTGGGCGCGCACACGCGGTTATACGTTCGTCGGTCAGCTCGCGAACTCGAACGACCCCGATGGGGGACAGGTGCAGTACAACTACGACGAGCTCGGGCGCCTGCGCTTTCGTCTGGACGCCGACGGCGCAGCCCAGACGCCGCCGGTGATCGTGTACCTGCGCTACGACGCGCTCGGCCGGTTCGTCGAGGAAGGCACGATCCAGTCGGCGGCGCTCGACTTCGCCGCGATCCCACAGTACGTCTCCTACGCGCTGCCGGCGGGCGTGACGCCGGTGTGGACGCGGCGCTTTTACTGGGATCGCAACGCGACCACACCCGCCGAGCCGAACCTCGCGGGGCGCCTGTGGCGCGTGGAAACGGCCAACCCGGCAGGCGCTCCCGACGTCGAGACCTACTCCTACGACGTCAACGGCAACGTGGTGCGCCACCAGGTCGCGGTCGCAGGCTACGACGGGCACACCTACCAAACGGCCTACCGCTACGACGCCACCGGAGCGCTCGTGGAAACGGTCTACCCACAGGCGGCCGGCGGCGGCGCGGCGGTTGCGGCAGCGGGCGGCGGCGTCGCGGCGGGCGACGGCTCGGCGCAGGCATTGGCGGGGTTGGGCGGCGTCCCGCTGAAGGTCGGCCGCTACTACGACCGCCTCGGGCGCCTGGTCGGCGTCGGGCAGGCGCCGAGCGGCGATGAGGTGTTCGACCCGCGCAACCCGGTGAGCGAGGACCCGCTCGCGCAGACCTACGCACGCTTCGAATACGACGCCGCCGGGCGGCTGGCGGCCGAGTCCTACGACAACGCGGCGAGCGCGCCGATCGCGCGCCGCTACAACCACGACCCGGCGAGCGGGCTGCTGCTGGAAATCGGCGGCGACTACCACCGCGAGACGCTCACATACACGAGCGGCGGCTACGGCGGCGCGGGCTACTGGGATGGGCGGATCGCCTCGGCGCAGAGCGCGCTGAGCCTGCGCCCCGGCGGCGACCCGTTCGCCGCCGCCCCGGTCGCCGCGGGTGAGTGGGCGTACGCGTACGACAAGCTCGGGCGCCTGTCTGTCGCGCAGAGCGACGGCGATGCTGCGGACGCCTCGCTTGACCTCGGTGTCGGCGCGTCGCCGATCGTCTACGACGCCAACGGCAACCTGCGCACGGTGCCGCGCGTGGGGGCCGCGGAGGCGTACACCTACCCGGCGGCGAGCGACCGCCTGGAAAGCCACGCGGGCACGGTCGCGCTCAGCGAGGACTTCAGCCCGGCCGCCGTGCCGGGCTGGAGCTGGGGCGCCTCCAACGGCGGCCCGTCGAGCAGCGCCGTGGTGGACAGCGGCCTCGGCACCGGCAAGGCGCTGAAGCTGGCGGGCGGCGGGCCCGGTCACGTCGAGCAGCTTTGCTACCGCGGCTACCTGGACGCGGCCGGGACCTACCAGCTCAGCTACGCGATCAAGGCCGACAGCGCCTTTGCGACGCAGGCGGGCAACGCGCGGTGGTATCTGCAGCTGTTCACCGGCGGCGGTGAGCAGGCGCGCGTGGCGATCTCCGATGCGCTCGCGCCGAGCACCAGCTGGCAGACCGTGGGGCCCGTGTCGCTCGACGTCGGTGCGCTGGCGGCGGCGGCGCGCCTTGGCGCGCCGGTGGTCGCGGCGGGGCTGCTGCTCGTCAACGCCAAGCGCGGCGGCGAGGGCGAAGCGGCTGCGGCGCTCTACGTGACGAACATCGGGCTGCACGGCGGCGGCACGCGCGGGCTCGAATATGACGCGAATGGCAACGTGCGCGCGGCGCCGAAGCTGGGGCTGGCGGCGCTCGCCTTCGACCCGGTCACCAACCGCACGAGCCGCATCGAGCTGGCGGGCGCCGAGGCGCAGGCGGTCAGCTACCGCTACGGGCATACCGGGCGGCGCACCCTGGAGCTCGTCAGCTACCCGAGCGGCGAACCGGACAGGACGCTCTACCTGCGCGACCCCTCAGGCGCGCTTTTGATGAGCCGCACGCTGAGCGGCGGGGCCGAGCAGGTGAGGGCCTACGTGGGTGGCGCGAGCGGCGTCTTCGCACAGGTCACCGACGCCGGCGCCGCCTACCTGCTGCGCGACCACGTCGGCTCGGTGCGGGCGGTCGTGCCGGGCGCCGGCGCCGGGGGCGCCGCGCCGGCGGCGCAGTGGCTCGACTACGGCCCGTTCGGCGAGCTGCGCGGCGCGGGACCGGGCGGCCTCGGCTCCGGTGGCGGCTGGGGCGGCGCTGCCCAGCTGGGTTACGCGGGCTACGAACAGGACGCCGTACCGGGCCTGCTGGACCTCGGGGCGCGGATCTACGACCCGGTCCTGCGGCGCTTCCTGCAGGTCGACCCGGCGCGCGCCGACCGGGCCTCCTACTCCTACGCCGCGGGGGACCCGATCGGGCACATCGACCCCGACGGCGAATACCCACTGTTGCTGCCGTTGCTCTCCGTGGCTGGCTCGACGCTTGCGTCCTACGCGAGATGGCGGTGGTTCAGCCAAAGCGAGCACGTGCCGAACCCCGACGGCCCCTGGGCCTCGGCCTTCACGGCAGAGCTGATGGCCGCCCGCATTGCACGCGCGCTCGTGTTCTGGGCGGCGCATGACACTGCCAAATGGTGGCATTACACCTCTTCCTCGCGGGGCGCCACCTTCGCCGGTTTGGTCGCGGCTGGGAGCGCGGGCGTCATGGCGGACATCTTCAAGCGCGGTGCGCGTTCGCTGTTCGACGAGGGCGACCCGTGGGCGCCGTGGGCGGACTTCGGCGTGGAATCGGTCGCGCTGAGCGCCGCGCAGGGCATCGCCGACTTCGTCTTGCTGGCGGGGGACCCGGCGCGTCTGCTCCCGAGCCACATCGCAAACGTCGGCTCGTTCTCCGGACCGGCATGGATCGGCAGCATCCTGGGAAGGAACGCCCCGGCGAATGCGATCGAGAAGTACATAACGCGATTCATCGGCCTGGTATTCGGTTGTCATACCTGTGGCGCGTGGCTGACGTCGGTCGCCGATCACGTCGTGCCGCAGTCGATGGCCGGAACCGTCGCGCACTGGCTCTTTCCCCAGTGCGCAAGCTGCAGCAACAGACAGGGCGGTGTGGTCCGGTGGGCCCCGCCGGTGGTCGGCGGCGGCGGCGCGCACAGATTCCTCAATCCCGGCAACACCGTTGTGGAGCACTCCTCCTCTGCCTTTCTTAGTCGCATGCACCTGGCGCTCGAGCTCGA
This sequence comes from uncultured Solirubrobacterales bacterium, assembly GCA_963804675.1. GTDB lineage: Bacteria > Actinomycetota > Thermoleophilia > Solirubrobacterales > Solirubrobacteraceae > Palsa-744. The sequence goes on from CAWDRI010000001.1 coordinate 427,399, forward strand.
ACCATGGCGCGCGCTGGCCGACTGGGTCGGGCCCGGCTCCGCGACGGCCATAACAGTTCTCGCCGGCTTTTTCTGGAGTTGGCCCATGCACCGTGAATTCATCAGACGGCGGGCGTTGTACCGATAACTTGTGGAGGCGCTGCACAAATAACCGGTGGGTCGCTGGCGAGCGGCAGGCAGTGCTCACCGAACTGGTTGGCGCGGGGGATGTCGGCACGGCGGCGCCCGGGGTCGATTCAGAAACAGATGCAGCAGCGTTGCGCGACTGCCCTGGCTGAATCGCTTGCGGCAATGTCAAGCAGGGGCGCGCAAAACTCGCTGGGCCAGAGTTCCAAAGATCAGTGTGTGACGGGCGACACACAAGTCGCTCAAACCTACGCGTATGTTATGACGCGCGCTCACCACCGACAACGAGCGCATGTCGTCGAGTCGTCCCCGTGGATGGGGGCGAGCGGGGGACCCATTGCCGGCCGCGCCATGGAGGCGGGCCGGACGGGGCGAATCGGCCGCCGAGCGCGGCCCTAACGCCCGGCTGACGCACGACCGTTCGTGCGCGCGGCCGCGCGTGAGCCCGACAGCTAACCCCGTAGACGCGACCCGAGGAGGACATCGCGTATATGTACGTTCCTGCACCGCTTGCGCTGCATGCCGGTCCGCTGGCGCCAACCGGGGCTGTGCTCGCCGCGGCGGCAGCCGGCGGCCAAGTCCCGGGTCAGGCACCCGGCGAAGCCCTACGGGAGGTGAGCGGCGTAGCGCTGCCGCTGGCGGCCGGGGTGGCTCAGTCCCTGGTGGTCCAAGCGGCCCAGCCTCAGCCGACTGGGGCCGCCCAAGCGCTGGCTGCGGGCACCGCCGGGCCGGGCACGGCTGGGCCGGGTAGCGCCGGCCCGGGCGCCGCGGCGGCGGCAGTCGCAGACACGGCGATCAGCGTGCGGCGGGAGAACCTCAACGTGCTGGCCGGCCAGACCATGACGATCGCCGGCGCGTTGCTGCATGGCGTGGGGCCGGTCAGCCGGCACTCGCCGGGGCTCGCCGGCGCGACGGTGCTGCTGCAGATACGCGGGCGGCGTGGCCGCTGGCACACGCTCGCCGGCACGCGCACCGGCGCGCGCGGCCGCTACCGGCTGCGCTACGTGCCGCGGCGAATCGGCAGCGCGTTTTTGCGGATGCGCTTTGCGGGGCGCACCGGCGAGCACGGCTCGCATCGCTTACTCGGGATGCTGAGCGTGTTCCGCGAAGTTAACGCGTCGTGGTACGGCGGCGAAGGCAGCCTCGCCTGTGGCGGGTGGCTGAACAGCTCGACGTTAGGCGTCGCCAACAAGACGCTGCCGTGCGGCACGCTCGTGACGCTGCGCTATGGCGGGCACGATCTGCGCGTGCCGGTGATCGACCGGGGGCCCTTCGTGGCGGGCCGCGAATACGATCTCACCGAAGCGACCAAGCGCGCGCTCGGCTTCGAAGGCGTGGGGGAGGTGTGGGCGACGGCGTGAGTGGGCGGCGACTGCGTGGGTGGGTGGCGGCGGCGTGAGTGGGCGGCGGCGGCGTGGGTTTGCGGCGAACGGTGTGGGTGGGTGGCGGCGGCGTGGGTGGGCGGCGGCGGCGTGGGTTTGCGGCGAACGGTGTGGGTGGGTGGCGGCGGCGTGGGTGGGCGGCGGCGGCGTGGGTTTGCGGCGAACGGTGTGGGTGGGTGGCGGCGGCGTGGGTGGGCGGCGGCGGCGTGGGTTTGCGGCGAACGGTGTGGGTGGGTGGCGGCGGCGTGAGTGGGCCGCGACGGCGTGGGTTTGCGGCGAACGGTGTGGGTTTGCGGCGACGGTGTGGGGTTTGGCGGCGTGTTGCGGGAGGGGTTGATACCTCTTGTTTTAAGCGCCAAGGTGCCCAAAATATCAAGATATCCTCGACGGATATCTGGCTATCTTGAGGCACTTGGGGGCAAATAATACGGTTGACCTACAAGCGGAACACCACGGGGCGCTCGGCGAGCCGCCGGCGCCGCTCGGCGTGTTCGGCGTGGCTCAGCTCGGGCGGCTCAGCGGCCGCTGAGCAGTGTGCGGATGGATTTGCGGGCGCCAGCGACCTTGTGTCCGGCTTCCATCTCGATCAGTGCGGCCTCCGATGTCAGCGCGACGATCAGGCGAGCGGAGATGTGCGCGGGTGTCATGCCGATTGCGCGCATGCTCGGCTCGGCGAGCCGCGCGAACAGTGCCTCGCGATCCTCCATCGTGGTTGTAAGCGTGCGTTGGGCGCGGGTCTCGAACACGAGGGCCTTGACCGCATGGTTTGCCAGGCAGACGTCGAGATAAGCCTCGATCGCTGCGAGCAGCAGTTCGCGGCCCGCTGGAAGGCCTGAAATCGCACGTGAGACGGCTTCGGTCACTTGCGCATAGAAGCGCTGATGGAGCGCGTCGATAAACGACTCGCGATCGTCGAAATACAGGTAGAACGTTCCCTTCGCAACGGCGGCTTGATCTGCAACAGCGGCCACACTCAGCCCCGACAGTCCGTCGCGCTCGGCGACAACCTCGCCCGCCGTGAGCAGGGCGGCCCGTGTGCGGCGCCCCTTGGGGGTCACCGGAGTGACGCCGGCGCGCGTTTGAGGTATCGCGTGTGGTGCCATCGGGCCAACTATAGATGACCGTCCCGTCATAAAAAACTGACCGTAGCGTCAGAAATATGCTAGCGTGCCCGGCGTCGCAGCATGTCGGAAGCCGTAAGCGTGCCCGAGGCCCAAGCGTGCCCGAGGCCCAAGCGTGCCCGAGGCCCAAGCGTGCCCGAGGCCCAAGCGTGCCCGAGGCCCAAGCGTGCCCGAGGCCCAAGCGTGCCCGAGGCCCAAGCGTGCCCGAGGCCCAAGCGTGCCCGAGGCCCAAGCGTGCCCGAGGCCCAAGCGTGCCCGAGGCCCAAGCGTGCCCGAGGCCCAAGCGTGCCCGAGGCCCAAGCGTGCCCGAGGCCCAAGCGTGCCCGAGGCCCAAGCGTGCCCGAGGCCCAAGCGTGCCCGAGGCCCAAGCGTGCCCGAGGCCCCAAGCGTGCCCGGCGCCGCATTGGCGAAAGCCAGATCTCCAGAGGGGAGCACCATGAACACCGAGGTCACAATCAGCACACCCCCCTACCTGTGGCGCTCCGCTGCGCTCGGCGTCCAAGCGGAGGTATCGCTGCCCCATGGCCGGCTGCAGTACTTTCGCCGCGGTCACGGTCGTCCGCTCGTGTTCGCCCATGGATGGCTTGCCAACGCGAACCTCTGGCGCAAGGTGGTGGACCGCTTGGCGGATCGCTTCACGTGCATCGCTCTCGATCTCCCGCTCGGCGCCCACCGCGTAGCGATGCACCCCGACGCCGACCTCAGCCCGGGCGGCTGCGGAGACCTGATCGCCTCAGCCCTGGCTGCGCTCGGGCTCCTGGAGGTAACGCTTGTGGGCAACGACTCCGGTGGCGCGTACTCGCAGATCGCGGTCGCGTCCGACCCTCAACGAGTCGCACGGCTCGTGCTGAACTCCTGCGAGACCCCCTACAGCGAGTTTCCGCCAGCGCCGTTCGACGGGCTGCCTGCAGCTGCCAAGGACCCCAACACGCTGGGGCAGTTGCTGGAGGCGCTGCGCGACCGGGCCATCCGAGCGACCCCACCCGCGTTCGGCCTACTCATCAAGCACCCCCTCGAGGACATCGTCTCCGACTCATATGCGCTGCCGTGCATCAGCGATCCTGCGATCCTGCGCGACACCAGCAAGGTGATGTCGAGCGCCACATCAGCGCCCGTGCAAGCGGCGGGAAGACGACTTATCGGCGAGTTCAAATGCCCCGTCCTGTTCGCCTGGAGCCCCGAGGACCAGGTTTTCGCTCCTGCCGACGCGCGGCGCTACTGCGAAGCGCTCAGCAACGCGCGGATGGTCCTGATCGAGGACGCCTACAGCTTCACCCCCGAGGACCAGCCCGACCGGCTCGCCGAGGAGATCGCGAAGTTCGCCGGGGCTTAAGCGAAATTGAGCGCCGGTTCGCGCTGGTACGGCGCGCGAGCGCCGTCTCCGTAGATAACCCGATTCGAGGAGAGAGTAGGTCGCTTAGCCGAGTCCAGCCGAGTCCAGTTCGCACACCTTTGCGCAAACGCCCGATGGGCTACTCGCCGACTTCGGTCACACTTTCTGGGGTGATGAGAAAACCCTTGCCGGTCGCGGCCACTGTGCATTGGACTCCCGTCTCGAGCACCTTGCAGGTAAAGGGCCCTTGCGTGTCGACCTCGCCCACGGAAAGTGTCGGGGTATCCTCGCCGACGTTTCCCTCAAAGCAACGAACTTCGCTTTGGTGGCGACTGCAAGTTTCGACCTGCCCGTCGGGTTGCAGTGTCGCTACATTTTCGAGCGGGTTGGTCCCCGCGGGTGCACCCTGGCAGCGCACCAGTTGTTCAGATACGCCACCGCTGGTGCCGCACGTGATATAGCCTCCCGCGGGTCGCGCATAGAATGCCGGGGGGTTCGCAGACACGAGGTGGGAGTGCGTGCCACCCTGCACGAGCGGACGGCAATGGGGCAGGAAGGTCGGCAGCGTGAGGGTACTGATGCCGTTCACGGGCGCCACGTAGCGGATCTTGATCGACGTATACGCACGACGGCCGGAGCAGAGCTCGATGTGAGACGCGGCGATCGTCACTGCAGAGCGCCGGCGTGGCGCGCTTGCGACGCTGTTGTGCGACGACAGCAGGGCTTCATTGAAGGTCGCCCGCGCGGTCGCGGTGGAACGCCCCCAGTCGCGCCACCGCGCACCTTCGACGACCGCGGTGCCGTCGCAGAAGTACGGGAACGCGACCGGGTGCTGGCGCCATTCGCTCGCCCCCCCACACCCGGGCCCGCCCATCCAGGTCGCCTGCCCCGAAGCGCCCCCGAGCGACGGCGACGCACCGCACACCAGAGCCAACACGCCAAGGACTGCAAGCAGTCTTGTGATCCGCCTGTCCATTACGTTGCCCAGCGATCATATCTCTGCCGCCTCCACCCGCGTCTTCCGTGCTCGGCTCGGAGCGGCCTGCGTGCCGCCACACAGAACTGTGGCACTGACTTTCTTTGGCGAGCAGTAGCCGCCATCGCGCTGACCGCGTCGCCGCTTCGGACGAGATCCGAGCGCGGCGAGTGCGGAGCGGCACACGCCTGCTTGCGGAACCTAGCGTGTGGGAGAGGTCCGGTAGCGAAGGTAGACGACACGAGAGCCAAAGGTCCGTGTCTCGACCAGCTCCAGATTGATGCGGTTGTCCAGGGTCGGGAAGTAGGGCGTGCCGCCGCCGAGTAGGACCGGGCTGACGAACAGCCGCCACTCGTCGATCAGCTCCAGCTTCATGCACGCACGGGCGAGGCCGGCGCCGCCGACGGCGATGTCCTTTCCGGGTTGTTCCTTGAGCCTGGAGACCTCCTCGCCGACGCCGTCCCTGGCCAGCCTGGTGTTGCCCACCACGCTCTCCAGCGTCGTGGAGAACACGACCTTCGGCAGGGCCTTCCAGATTTGGGCGAACTTGACGTGCTCGGAGAGGAGCGGACTCTCCTCAGCGGTCTCCCAGTAGACCATCGCTTCGTAGAGCCGCCGTCCGCAGAGATGCACACCAGTCTCCTGTACCTGCTGGGTGTGGAACCGAAACAGCTCCTCGTCGGGCACGGTCCAGTCGATCGCGCCATCGGGTCCGGCGATGTAGCCGTCCAGCGACACAGTCATCGAGTAGATCAGCTTCCGCATCACAGTCGTCCTCGGTCGGCGGGCGGATCGTCACCCCGCAAACTCTGCGCTTAGCAGGTCCATTGGTAGGTTATCGTGCCGGCGGCCACCGCTGGGGCACGTCAGAATGGCCCGCGAGCCGGTTAACCTCGCCGTCTTCCAAGGGCCACAATGTCACGCGCCCAGCGCGTAGGCGATCTGGGCATTCCGGTATTCGAGCGAGGGCAAATCCCGCTCGCTCTTCTACACGACCGACGTGCCGACGCTGCGCACGCTCTACCCCGAACGGGAGCTGTACGAGGAGGTCTCAGAGGACGCACGGATGGTCGTCTCGGAGCCGCTTGGCGACATTCCGGGCGTGTGGAACGAAGTGCCCGAGGCGACCTGTCGGATCGTAGGTGCAGGCCACGACGAGCAGCGGCCATTCCGCCCGAGGACGCCTTGAGCGCCGGAGCCGCAACGCTGACTCCGACGTAGCCGCCGGCATGCTGCTGGGCACTGGCTGGGCGGTGTACGTATCCCGCCACCTGCGGGAGCGCGATGTTAAGTGAAGACGTGGCGTCCGTGCGACACCTGGACCGCTGGCTGGTGAAGGCGCGCCTTCCGTGCCCGCGCCGCCGTTACCACTTCAGCTCGATCTCGAGCTCGCGCTCGTCTGTCTCTACCTCGAGCTCGACCTTGAGCTGCAGCTGATCGGGGACGTGGACCGTGAAATGCATGCCGCCGCGGTCGAACTCCAAGTCGTTTTGACGAGCGAGCATGTCGGCGAGGAGGCGCAGGCGCTCTGCGACCTCCTCCCTGCTCAGGGTTTCCTTCTGCTCGATCTCAAAGATGTCCATCGGGTTTCCTTCCTGTCGTGAGCTGCGGCTGGACGCGTCGGGGGACGGCAAGCCGCGATCGCCTGTCAGGCACCATCGTCTGCGAGCCAGGCCTTTGCCTCCACGAGGTCGCGGACGCGGAAGCCCCGGGCCTTGCCGGGAAGCAGGAAGGAAAGGGCACGCAGCGCAGGGCGCACCCAGTCCTCGTCGCTGACCACGGCCACGCGCTCGTAGGAGGTCGCATGGCGCATGCGAAAGCCCGTGTCAGCGCTCAGCGCGTCGCCCTCGACCTCACGGGCTCCCGCGCCGATCAGGTAGAGCAGCCGCACATTGCGTCCCTCGGCGATCTCCTGACGCAGAACAGGCTCGACGGTCTCCTCCCAATCGTCATCCTCGACCTCCCCGACCGCCTCAAAGCCGATCGTACCGCCAGGCATGTCCGTCATCCGTCGCAACATGGACTAGTCCCTTTCTCGTGGCCGCCATCGCGGGGCAAGGCGACATCGAAGTCAGCTCGGACCATAGACCTTCGCGGTCACAGACGCCAGCGACATCGCTGGCCGACCGCGAATGCCTAGTGTCGTGAGTCAGAATTTCACGGCCGCCTCGCGGCGTCTGGACACGCCTGGACCCACCCGGCCGGCACAGGTACGCCCAGTACCCTCAGCCGTCCGTGCGGCCCCAGTCGCGCCCAGCCGACTCGCGCGACTGCACCCGAAATTCTGACTCACGACACTAGGCCCGCGCAGGCTCGGAGCCGGGTTGTCGCGTCGGCATTCGCCCGACGAAGAAAAGCGCGACGGCTGCGATCAGGATCAGGACCGTGAGGCCGGCGCGGAGCCCGTCGAGGCGAGCTTGGCCGTTGGCGGCGAGCACCGCTTGCGTCACCTCGTTGCTCGCGCCCGCCTCCTTGGTGGCAGCCTGGAGCTGCTCGTCTGACATGAATGGGATGCCGGCGGACAACTCGGTGCTCGCCTTGTCCTTGACGCTCTGAGGAACCGCGTCGTTCATCTCTATGTGTGTCAGAAACGACGCCGTCAGCACGGCAATCAGGATCGACCCCGTGAGGGCGGTGCCCAGCGAGGCGCCGAGGTTGGTCACCGTGTTCTGCAGCCCGCCCACCTCCGAGCTCTCCTCGTCGGGCACGGCTGAGACGGTCACAGCGCCGAGTTGCGATGCGAGCGCGCCAAGGCCGAGCCCGACCAGCAGCAGCGGCACGGTCACGATCTCGGCCCCTGCATCGATGTCGATCGCCGCCAGCAGAACCAGCAACCCGAGCAGCATCAGGAGGATCCCAACGCGTACAACCAGCCGCGGCGAGACGTCCGGGAACAGCCGCGGCACTCCCAGCGCCGCCGCCAGCAGGGTCAGGGACATAGGCATGATCCGAACCCCGGTGGCGATCGCCGACAGCCCTAGTGCCACGGACAGGTAGAGCGGGATCAGGAAGAAAACCCCCATCATCAGGAGATACTGAAAGAAGAACATGGTCAGCCCGCCCCCGAGTTGCTGGTTGCGCAGCAGAGCCGGATCGACGAGCGGCTCCTGGCCGCGGAGGACCATGCGTGCCTCCCAGCGCAGAAACGACCAAACCAACACGAGGCCGGCGACCATCAGCCATGGCACGGGGGACATTCCAAACCATTGAGGCGCGCCCGCCTTCGGCGCCACCCAGCCCCAGGAGCCGGACTTGAGCACGCCAAAGACGAACACACCAAGGCCTGCGGCGCACAGGACAGCGCCGATCAGGTCGATTTTCGGCTGGCGGTCGGGGGGAGCGTCCTCGGCGCGACGCGCGAGCACGAGGATGACCAACACGAGCATGACCTCACCAGCGAAGACCCAGCGCCAGGACGCATAAGTTGTCGCGAGCCCGCCGATCAGCGGGCCGACAGCGATCGCGATGGCCCCGGCGGCGGCCACCAGCCCGTAGGCCGCGGGACGGCGTGCCGCCGGGAAGTTGCCGGCCACCAGCGCCACGATCGACGGCAGGATGAGCGCCGCGCCGACGCCCTCCAGGAAAGACCAGCCGAACAGCAACACCGGCAGGCTCTGTGACAGCGCCGTGGTGAACGAGCCACAGCCGTAGATGACGCAGCCGATCATAAACGCCCGCTTGCGACCGATTGTCGCACCCACCTTCGCCCCGGGGATCATCAACATCGCCATCACGAGCGTGTAGGCCGTGATCGCCCCCTGGATCCCGGTGACCGTCGTGCCGACATCTTCGGCGACCGTCGCAATCGAGACGTTCATCACCGAGCTGTCGAGCGCCATCAGGAACTGGCCGGCGGCCAGCGTCAGGAGGATCACCTGGGCACCGGCGGAGGCTGTTTTCGTCACGGTTGAACCGTTCATGATGCCCAGAGCCTTACAGCTATGGGGGACGTCGCGGTGTCAGGGGTCGCAGAGCAAAGCTAGAGGCCGGTCTCGGCGGCGATGCGACCGGGCAGGGCAAGCAACCGGGCACCGCTAGAGTCCCCTCCCCGGCCCCGCGACCCGAGCGAGGAGAGCGACGATGAGCGAGCAGGTGCCGTTCGCCAACTACCAGTACGAGATCTACCTGCGCGGGCTGGGCGGTCAGCGTCCGGCGCGCCCGCTGGACTGGCGCTCACTCGAGCGCGACGCCTACCACCTGCTGGCGGATGGTCCGCGCGGGTACATCGAGGGCGGCGCGGGCCGTGGCGAGACGATCGCAGCCAACCGCGAGGCGTTCGAGCGGTGGGCGATCGTGCCGCGGATGCTGCGTGACGTCTCCCAGCGCACGCTCGCGCGCACGGTGCTCGGCACGGAGTGCAAAGCGCCGCTGTTGCTCGCGCCGATCGGGGTGCAGACGCTCGCGCACCCCGAAGGCGAGCTGGCGGCGGTGCGGGCCGCCGCCGAGGTCGGGGTGCCATTCGTCGCGAGCACCGCGGCGGCGCACACGATCGAGCAGATCGCCCAGGCCGCCGGCGAGCAACCCTGCTGGTACCAGCTGTACTGGCCGCGCGAGCGCGAGCTGGCGCGCAGCTTTGTCACGCGCGCCGAGCAGGCGGGCTACAAGGCGATCGTGCTGACGCTCGACACGTGGATGCTCGGCTGGCGGCCGGCCGACCTGACGAACGGCTTTCTGCCGTTTTTGTGGGGCGAGGGCAACTGCAACTACCTGCAGGACCCCGTCTTTCGCGGGCTGCTCGCGGCACCGCCGGAGGAGGACATGCAGGCCGCGATCGGTCAGTGGGCGTGGCAGTTTGCCAACCCGGCGATCACCTGGAACGACCTCGCGTTCCTGCGCGAGATCACCGACCTGCCGATCGTGCTCAAGGGGATCCTGCACCCCGACGACGCCCGGCTGGCGGTCGAGCACGGTGTGCAGGGCGTGCTCGTATCGAACCACGGCGGCCGCCAGGTGGACGGCGCGATCGGCGCGCTCGATGCGCTGCCGGGAGTGGTTGCGGCGGTCGACGGCCGCTGCGAGGTGCTGTTCGACAGCGGCATCCGCAGCGGCGCGGACGCGCTGAAGGCACTCGCGCTCGGCGCGCGTGCGGTGCTGCTCGGCCGCCCCTACATGTGGGGTCTGGCGCTCGGCGGCCAGGCGGGCGTCGCGGAGGTGCTGAGATCGCTGCTGGCCGACCTCGACCTGGCGATGGCGCTCAGCGGCTACGCGTCGATCGACGAGGTGGGGGAGGGAGCGCTCACCCAGCGTCCGTGACCGGAGGTTGCAAGCGTTTGCGGCTACGGGGCCGCGGCGGCCAGCGCGTCGAGATCAGGGTCGTCGTCTTCATTGTCGATGGGGTCTGGCATGCGCTCGAGGAAGAAGCGTTTCCGGGCTCATCGATGAGTGCGAGGTAGCGCTGGAAGAAGTCCTGGCGGCCGAGGAGCGCAATGCCCTCGCGCTTGCAGAACATGACGAGTGGCAGGAACAGTGGCTCGCCGACGACGTCGATCATAAGGCCCTCGGCGTAGCAGTGGTGATAGACGGGCTTGTCGCTCGCGGCGCCGACTTCCACGAGCTCGCAGTCGTTGGCAAGGTCTATACCGAGCTGGGGTGCCCAGTCGGCGTCTAGCGTCGTGATGTCAGCGCCAGTGTCGAGCGTCGCCAAGGTGCTTACGGCTGGCTGTCCGTCGGTGCCGCGGAGGCTGATCGGCAGTAGTGGCCTCAGCCGTCGATAAACCCGCCCACCCGAGGCGGTGTACCGGTATTCCCCAATGTGACTGGCGACTTCGGCAGCGCGCGCGAGCGTGCGACTACTGGACGTAGACAGGGGTTGGGTCGGGTTCGACCCGGAAGACGACGGCCGTCTCGCGCTTGCCATTCAGTTGTCCCAGCACATTCTTAAGCTCGGGATCATATGCGACGACTGAATGGTCTTCGACCGCCACCCACTGACCAGCGTATTGGGCCAGGACCGCTCCGAACCGCTCCTCCGCCTGTGCGTCGCTGTCTGCGCCCATGCGATCTCCTAAGCCCGTTGCGCCCACCATTGTGTCCAGCGGAAGTCAAGTACGTCCGCGACTGAAAGTCTACCCCATATAACGGCGTTAGATCGCGTCCCTTGAGGAGTTCTGTCAATAGGACTCGAAATGCCGCCCAAGAAAGGGTAGCCGTTCAGTCCTGTTGGTTTTGGGGTCAGAGGAGGGCTGGGAGCGCGCCGCCGGTTTGGTGGGCGGCGTGGAGGTCGCGGAGGTAGGCGAGGAGGCTGCGGTGTTGTAGTCGGCAGGTGACGGAGGCGGAGAGGGATCGCTCGGTGAATCGTTCGCCGGCGTTGGACTGGTTTCCGTGGCTGAGCTTGCGGTGGATGACTGGTCCGCGGAGTGCACGCTCGGCGGCGTTGTTGGTTGGTGTGAGGGCGGGGATGGTCAGGAATGTCCAGAGCGCGGGCCAGATCTTTAGGAGGTTGTTCGCGAAGCGGCGGTGCAGACGGTGGCGCTTGCTTTTCTTGCCGGCGTGCTGGAGCAGCGCGAGGAACTCGTCCTGGATGGGTTTCATCTCCAGGATCAGACGCTCACGGTCTTGGTGCTCGCCGAATGCGTGCCAGGCATTGAACATTCGGTCGGTCAGAGCCAGGCCGGCCTGCCCGAACTCTTTCTGGAGGGCCAGTCCTTCGCTGTGGAAGCGAAAGTCGCGCTGTAGATGTGACCAGCATGCCTGTCGTTGCTCGGGGTCCAGGTGGTCATACGCCCACCAGCGATCGGAGGTCACGATCCCCTGGAAGTCGGGGCCGAGCAGCTCGATCAGCCGGTCACGATGACGATCGGCCACGATCCGGAAGATCGCCGCGTTCGCGGTAGCGGCGGCCCACATCGACCGGTTCTCCCCGGCCAGGTACCACCCCGTCTCATCGACGTTGATCGCCCCAGACCCCAGCACCCCAGCCACAAGCCGCTCATGAGGGCCGGTCAATAGTGCGCAGGCGCGCTGGCAGATCTCATCGATCGCGCCGACGGAGACCCTGACCCCGAAGAGCTCGCCCGCGAGCTCGCTCAGATCACGGCGGGAGACCCGGTTACGTACGGTCAGCGCTACCAGCGCCGCCTGAAGGCTCGGCCCGAACGCGGACTCCCCGAGGACGCCCAGGGTGCCACGGGTCCGCGTCTTGCACCCCGGGCAGCGCAGCACCTGCGTGCGATGCTCGACGTACTCGACGGTGACCGGGGGCAGCTCGGCGACTTGATGGCGCCCGGCACCCCACCGCGGGACCTTCTCCACATCGGTGAACTCGCGCCCACAGCCCGAGCAGTCGCTCGGATAGTGATCGACGATCTCGCTCATCTGATCCTCACCCAACAACCCGCGCCCCGAGCCACGATGACCGGGCTGACCGCCCGCCTTACGTCGCTCCCCACCCTTCTTGAGCAGCTCCTTCGTCTTCGCTCTAGCCAGCGCACGACGCTCCTGACGCGAGATCGATGTGTCCGCGGACGGCGCGACCGAGCTATTGCGCGAGCTCGCCGAAGCCTTTGCCTCCAACACCCGCACGCGCTCCTCCAACCGCCCCTGCGCCGCCACCAGCCCCATCAAAAACTCCACGCACGCATCACGACCGGAGTCATAAACCGCCTCAGCCTCCGCCCGCTCCACACCCCAAAAGTTCGCCGCCCCCCGCCACACTCCTCGTTATGGAAACCAAGACAACTGAACGGCTACAAGAAAGGGCCAATTTGCAGGGCAAAATGGGATTGGCACTACTGGAAACAGGTGTTGGGCGGCAATGCCGCGGCAAACCCGGCGTCCGCGGTGCTACCCCCAGGTGTGGACGCGCGGGTGCTACTTGCGCTTGGCCTGCTGCTCGAGCACCTTGCCGAACGCGTGCTCGAGCTGGGTGGTCATGCGCTGCTTGAACAGCGCCAGCAGCGCCTCCGAGGCCAGCGGGCGCAGCGAGCCGACCGCGTCGATCAGCTCATCCCAGCGCTCGTCGGGCTGACCGGCTCGCTCGAAGGGCTCCCACAGCTCTTTGAGGAACAGCCGCGTAAACGTCTTGGCGATCGATTCGCAGTCGTGACTGACGCGCTCGACGAGGTTCAGCGCGGCCTGCAGCGGGATGCCGAGCGCGACCACCTGTTCGGCGTCGCGCAGCAGCGCCGGGCTCGGCACTTCGAAGCGGTCCTCGCCGAGCGGCACGAGCAGGCGCAGCTTGCGCACGCGCTCAACGTCCTTGGCGTCGGCCGCGCCGAAGCGCTGCGCGAGTTCCTCGCCGGTGATCACCTCCGGGTTCTCCGCCTCGAACGGGGTCGTCACCGCCCGGCGCAGCCCGAGCAGCCGCTCGGCCAGGCCGTCGGAGCCGCTCAGCAGCCGCTCGATCGCCGCGAGATTGAAGCCGTCGGCCTGCAGGTCGAGGATCAGCCGCAGGCGCGCGACGTGCTCGGCGCTGTAGTAGCCGACACGCGCGCGCACCTCCGGCGGGGGCAGCAGCCCCCGCGTGTGGTGGTTGCGGATGTTGCGCACCGACATCCCCACCTCGGCGGCCAACTGCTCGACGGTGAGGTCGTAGACGGGGGACCCCGCCGGGTCTCGCGGGGTTGGGGCGGGTGCGTCGGCCGCCTCGGGGGCGGGCGCTGAGGTGGCTGTGCCGGCGGAGTTGGACGCCGCAGCCGAGTTGCGGGGCTTCGCCGCGCGTTGCGATGTGGGCTGGGAGATTGTGCGACTAGTCACAGTTCGAGGATACCACGTTGCATGTTCCCTGATTTGAGGTAACATTATCCCAAGTCATGCACTTGGGTGTCTGGATATGCGGCCGGTGGCCGTCGAGTCGAGTTCGCTCCGGGCTGCGCGAGGCCGACTGCGGACCGTGTGGCGAGGTCGCCGGTGAGCGGCGCGGCCAGCCGGCCAGCGGTCTCTGCGGCCTGGCGGCCCGCGGTCTGCCCGGCCAGCCCGGCACGCTGGAGGCCCGTCGTGCCTGAACGCGGCGCCACACCGCCGGTCTCCGCTCGCCGGCGCCGTGCGCTTGCGCTGATGCAGCCCTTCACCTCGCCGCTCGCCCCCGACGACTACCTCGAGCTGATCAACCCCCTGTGGTCCACCCGCGAGCTGCGTGGCCGCGTGGAGAGCGTGCGGCGCGAGACGCCCGACAGCGTGACCGTCACGATCAAGCCGGGCTGGGAGTGGCCCGGGCATCGCGCCGGGCAGTACTTGCGGCTCGGGGTCGAGGTCGACGGGGTCCACCACTGGCGCGCCTACTCGCTGACCTCCGACCCCACCCGCGCCGACGGACGCATCGCGATCACCCCCAAGCTCGTGCCGACCGGCAAGGTCTCGCCGTTTCTCTGCACCCGCCTGCGCCCCGGCACGGTCGTGCGTCTCGGCGGCGTCGAAGGCACCTTCACGCTGCCCGACCCGCTCCCGCCGCGCCTTTTGCTGCTCAGCGCCGGCAGTGGCGTCACGCCGATCGCGAGCATGGTTCGCCACCTGAGGGCCACGCGTGAGGGCGCCTCGTGCGACGTCGTGCACGCGCACAGCATCCGCGACCCCGCGTCCTTCGCGTTCGGCCCCGAGCTGCGCGCGCTCGCGGCGGACCGCGGCGGCTACCGCCTGCACGAATGGCTCAGCGGCGCGCGTGGACGCCTCACCCCCGCCCAGCTCGACGCGCTCTGCCCGGACTGGCGCGAGCGCGAGACCTTCCTCTGCGGGCCGCCCGCGCTGCTGTGCGCCCTGCAGGAGCATTGGCGGGCGCAGGGCGACTCCGCGCGCCTGCACGTCGAGCACTTTCAGCCCGAGGGCGCCCTGCCGGGCGCTTGCACGCCCGGTTCGTGCGGCGCTGGCGGTACGATCGCCTTCCGTGGTGCCGGCGCCGCCGCGCACAGCGACGGCTCGCAGCCGATCCTCGTCGCGGGGGAGGGCGCCGGGGTGACGCTGCCGTTTGGCTGTCGCATGGGCATCTGCCACAGCTGTGTCGGGCGCCTGCGCGCCGGGCAGGTCCGCGACCTGCGCACCGGCCGCGTCCACGGCCAGACCGGCGAGCTGGTGCGAACCTGTATCAACGCCCCCGAAGGCGACATCGAGATCGAGCTGTAACGGCGCCCTTCAGACCGTCCCCGAAACCCCGCTCCCAATCCCCAAAAATCCCTCCCTCCGCAAAGGAACACCCCCATGCCTGTGACCGAGATCGAGAACACGACCGCAACCGCGCGCGGCGGCGGCGATTCGCGCGCACGCGCGCATGCGGCCGCGAATGGCGGCCAACAAGAAGGCACCAGCCACAGCGAGACGGATGCCGTCGGTGGCGGCACGACACAAGACATCTCGGCTGAGGTACAGGCCGAGATCGACGGGGCGGCGAGGGAAGACCCTCCCGCCGGCCGCGACTCCGCCGGTCATGACCCGTCCGGCCGCGACCCTGCCGGCGAGAACCCGCTCGCGCGGCTCACGCCCGCACAGATCGAGGCGATCGCTCGCGAGTTCGACGCGATCCACGAGGAGATCCGCGCCGATCTCGGCGAGGACGATTCGCGCTACATCCGCAACCTGATCGCCGCCCACCGGCGCCTCGTGATCGCCGCTCGCCTGCTGCTGGCGCTTGGCTCCCGCCGGCGCCCGGTGTGGCTCGCCGGTACCGCCGCGCTCTCGCTGGCGAAGATCCTCGAGAACATGGAGATCGGCCACAACGTGATGCACGGCCAGTGGGACTGGATGAACGACCCCGACATCAACTCCCGCAGCTGGGACTGGGACACCGCCTCGCCCGCCGCGTCCTGGCGGCACTCCCACAACTACGAACACCACACCTTCACCAACATCCGCGGCCTCGACCGCGACCTCGGCTATGAGATCATGCGCATCGACCCCGAGCAGCGCTGGCATCCCGTCTATCTGCTGCAGCCCCTCTACAACCTGCTCCTGATGGGCTTCTTCGAGTGGGGCGTCGCGATGCACGACCTCGACTTCGAAGCGATCAGCGCCGGGCGCAAGCCGCGCGCCGAGGCACTCGCCGAACTGCGCGCGATCGGCGGCAAGGCGCGCACTCAGATCGTCAAGGACTACCTCGCCTTCCCCGCGCTCTCCCGCGGCGGCTGGCGCGCCACCCTCGCCGCCAACTTCACCGCCAACATCGTCCGCAACGTCTGGGCGCACTCGATCATCTTCTGCGGGCACTTCCCCGACGGGACCTACACCTTCAGCCAGCACGAGGTCGAGAACGAGACGCGCGGCGCCTGGTACGTGCGCCAACTGCTCGGTTCGGCCAACATCGACGGCGGCCCCGTCTTTCACCTGCTCGCCGGCAACCTCTCCTTCCAGGTCGAGCACCACCTCTTCCCGGACATCCCCTCCAACCGCTACGCCAGCATCGCGCCGCGTGTCCGGGCTGTGTGCGAACGCTACGGCCTGCCATACAACACCGGCCCCCTGCACCGCCAGCTCGGCTCCGTGCACCGCACGATCGTGCGGCTCGCCTTCCCGGGGGGCGGACAGCGGGCGCGGCGGGGGCGGGGTACGGCCGCGGGTTGAGGGCTCGCCGCGGGCGGTCCCGGGGTGGGGGTGGGGGTGGGGGTGGGTGTCCGGTGGTATGTGCCGCGGTGCCATTCGCGCCTGCGTGTGTGTGTGTGTGCGCGCGCGCGCGGGAGAGCGCTGGCGTGGGGGTGTCCGGTGTGGTATGACCGCGGTGCCATCCGCGCTTGCGTGTGTGTGCGCGCGCGGGATGGCCGCCGGGGTGGGGGTGTCCGGTGTATGTGCTGCCGTGCCATCCGCGCCTGCGCGTGTGCGCGCGGGCGGACGCGTAAGCACGCACACGCGTAACCGCGGGGTCGGGCTATATGCTCGCGGACCCTGTGAGCCGCACGCCTGAAGATCGACTGGCTGCAAGGCATCCCAACCCTCGCGATTGCACGCCGGCCACCGCCGCAGTCGGTGAACGAGATGCGGTTTCGCCCGCTCGGCTGTTTGCGCCGCCGGGCCGTTGGGGCTACGAGCGTGTTGACCCATCCCCGCCCGCGCAACCGGGCCCCGAGCTGGGCCCGCGGCCCGAACGTGCACAGGTCGGCACAGTTGCGCTACCGCGGGCCACCGGCCTGCGCGCCGCCACGATCGTCGTGACCGTCGGCGCGATCGCGGTCCTCACGCTCGACTCGTCACTGCGCGCGTTCTCGTTCGACAGCGCGCACGGCCTCGCCAAGACACTCGCCTTCGCGCTCGTCAGCCTGGCTGCCGCGGTGCTCGCGTATCGCTTCACGCTCGTCTGGCGGGAAGGCTCGGCCGCCTGGCGTGCGGCCCACGGCGACCCGCATGCGCGCCCGCAGGACTCGCTCTCGGCCGCCGGTGAGGCGCTGCGCGACCCGCGACGCGCGCTCGACGTGATCGCACGCAGCCCCATTGCAGCGGCCACCGCCCTGATCTGCTTCTTGCTGCCCTCGCTCGTGCTCACCGCGCAGGCCGTCCTCGGCTGGATCCGCTTCTGGCAGACCCACGAAGAACTGGTGCCCGACCCGCACGAGCAGCGGCGCGTGGAGGACGAGTACCGACGCGCCGAGCTCGCCTGGCGCACGCGCGTCGAGCGCTTTGAAGCCGAAGAACGCGCCCGCGTGGACACCGCCGACCTCTGGTATCCGGTGCTGCTGTCCACGACCACTCCCGTCACCTGTGTGTTCGGCGGAACCCCCGACTCCTGGCGCGCCGCGTTGACGACCGTCGGTGCATCGCTGCTTGGCGAGCGACGCCGTGTCCTGATCTGCGATCTCTCGCGGCGCCCCGCAACCACCGACCAGTTGTGTGACCTCGTCCGCGACAGCGGCCGCAGTGACGGCGGTTTGGGCGTCCCGCTGGTCACCGCCGTCTTTCCTCGCGTCCAGGGCGTCCTGCGCGACCTGAACGCCGGCTCCCTCGGCACCCCGGCCGGCGGCGGCGCGAGCCTGACCGTGCTCGGCATCGACAAGCACGCCGGCGAGGCGGACGGCCAAAGGTCCGCCAACCTGCTGCTCGACCGGCTGCTGCGCGAGCGCGAGCGCGACCCGGTACGCGCCGACGCGCTGATCGTCCTGGGGGCCGACCGCGTCGAGGGGGACCGGCTGCGCCTGCTGTTCGAGCGTGCCACGCGACACGCCGCCGCCGCGTCAACCACCACTGCCAGCACCGCTGCCGCTGCCAACGTCGCTGCGGCCGCCGACACTGCCGCGACCGCCGACACTGCCGCGACCGCCGACACTGCCGCGGCCGCCGGCACCGCCGCGACCGCCTCCACGCCCACCACGCTGCTGTTCTTTGAGCGTTTCCGCCCCGACGCCATCGAGCTGGCTGGACCGGGCGGCGCAGCGGTCGGTGTGCTCAGGCTCGCCGGCCCCCAGGAAGCCACCGCAGCGAGCCTTTTCATCGGCGCCGAGCACCGGCTGGTCGTCGCCGGTCACACACTCGCCGCCGGTCGTTCGCTCACACACACGACCGGCAGCGAAGAGAGCGCCTCGACGTCGGCGACGCTGGGCCTGCCGCCGGCGCTGTCGGCCGGCTTTGCGTCCTCCCACAGCCGCTCCCAGAGTGAGGCCGCCGGGCAGAGCGCCGAACACGCGGTCAACCTCCAGCGCGTACGCGAACCCCGTCACGAGCCCGACGCGCTGATGCAGCTCCCCGCGACCCGCATGGTCTATATCGAGACGCTCGCGAGTGGCCGCCGCGTGGTGACCGAGGTCGATTGCGACCCCGGGCGGGCGTCCGAGTCGCGCATCGCTCGTGCAGCCCCGCACGGCGCCCGCATCTAGCAACTCGTTGATTCGGCCGGTCATGTATGTTCCGACCATGCTGGATTGGATCGATGCTCCGATCGGTCCAACTCAGGGGTGGGTACCGGCGACACGACAAGGCGGGGCTAAAGCACATGGCAGAGAACGTTGTGAGATGTACCAGCTGCGGCAACACCAACAGTCCAAACGCGGCCGTCTGTATCTACTGTCGCACCGCGCTAACTGCGGCTGCGCCTCCGCCCGGCGCCATGCCCCCGCCCGGCAATCCGCACTCGCCTGGCGCTGTCCCCTCGCCTGGTGCTGTCCCCTTAGCTGGTGCTGTCCCCTCGGTTGGTGCCGTTCCCTCGGCTGGTGCTGTCCCCTTGACTGGTGCCGTTCCGTCGGTTGGCGCTGTCCCTTCGGCTGGTGCCGTCCCTCCGGCCGGTGCCGTCCCCCCGCCGGGCCCCGCACCGCTCGGCGGCGGCGCTGCTGGCTACGGGCCCCCGCCGCCCGGTTATGTGCCGCCGCAGCCAGCTGCCTCGGCGCCCCCGCCCCCGCCGCCGCCGCCGCCACCACCACCGTATGGCCAGGGGCAGGGCTTTGGCCAGGGCCCAAACCCGTCCTACATCCTCAAAGAGCACCCCGGCTCGCTTACCCAGCGCGGCGTGCTCTCCTCGCTGTTCGACGTCACCTTCACCTCGCTCGTCGGCACCAAGCTCGTCAGGGTGCTTTACGTGCTCGCGATGGTCTGGATCGGGCTGACCGCGCTGTTCTACATCTTCCTCGGATTTCACACCAGCCCCCTCGCAGGGCTTTTGGTGCTGTTCATTCTTGCGCCGCTTGTTTCCCTGATTATGCTCGGCCTCACGCGCCTGGCGTTCGAGGTGTACATCGCGATCTTCCAGCTGATGGCCAACACCAACGAGCTGGTCGCGCAGGGCCGCAACGGCGAAACTCCGTCGTAGGGCGCGTGGCCGGGGCGCGCGCGTGTGCGCGCGGGGGGGGGGAGTGGCCTGCGGGGCGGGGTGCACGGCGATGTGCGTCTCGGTGCGGCTGCGCGTGCGGGCTTGTGTGTGTGCGCGCGCGGGGGGCATGGTCGCTGGGTTGGGTGCACGACGCCGGCTAAAGAACCGCCGCCCCCGGGCGATCACCCGGGCCACGATGGACCTCGGTCTTTTCATCGCCGCCTCCGGCATGGTTGCCGAGCAGGCCCGCCAGAACCAGCTCTCCAACGACCTCGCCAACGCCTCGACGCCCGGTTTCAAGGCCGACTCCACGCCTGAGCACAGCTTCGGCGAACTGCTGCTGCGCAACAGCAGCAACGGCCAGACGATCGGCCCGATCCAGGCGGGCGTGGCGCTCGGCAAGACCTATACCGACCTCGCGCCGGCGGGTATGCAGACGACCAACGAACCGCTCGACTTCGGGATCGTCGGCAACGGCTTCTTCGCCGTGCAGACGCCGGCCGGTGTGCGCTACACGCGTGACGGGCAGTTCACGACCTCCGCCGCCGGCCTGCTTGTCAACGCCGCCGGGCAGAACGTGCTCAGCCAGAACGGCGCGCCGATCAAAGTCGAAGCCAACGGCACCGTCCCGGCGAGTTCGCTCGGCGTGTTCAATGTGCCGGCCGCCGTCAAGCAGGGCGAAAACCTGTACACCGGCACCGCCTTGGCGCCGCCCGCCGGCGTCACGCTCGGCAGCGTCCGCCAGGGTGTGCTCGAGGAATCCGGCATCAACCCGACGACCACGATGGTCGAAATGGTCGGCACGATGCGCGCTTTCCAGTCCGGCCAGCAGGCGATCCAGGCGATCGACCAGACCCTGCAGGCCGCCGCCACCCAGGTCGGCTCGATGAACGGGTCGAGCTAGGAGTGACACGCCGATGTTGAACGCCAGTTCTGCCATCACGTCACGCGGCGCGCACGGGGCCGCGGGGTCGAGCGACCGGCGCCGCCGCCGGCGGGGATGCCATCTTTTTCGCTGCCATTCGCGCGCCTGTGCGCGCGCAGGCGCGAATGGCCGCTCACAGATACACGCTGACCGGCGCCGCACCACCACGTCAAGCGACCCGCGCCGCGAGCGCCGCTGAGGAGACCGCCGATGCTCGAAGGAATGTACGCAGCCGCGACCGGGATGGACGCCCAGCAGCAGCAGATCGACACGATCGGCAACGATCTCGCCAACGCGTCAACCACCGGCTACAAGGCGCAGCGGGTCGGTTTTCGCGACCTGCTCTACAACCAGATGGAAATCGCCGGCACGAGCACCGCGATCGGCGCCGGCGCGGCGGCCGAAACGATCGGCTCCGACCAGTCCCAGGGGCCGATCCAGAACACCGGCGACCCGCTGAACCTGGCGATCGAAGGGCCCGGCTACTTCACCGTCAAGCTGCCGGGCGGCGCGACCGCGCTGACGCGCGACGGCGCCTTTCAAACCGACGCGCAGGGCCGCCTGACGACGGCCGAAGGCGCGCTCTTGCAGCCGCCGATCACACTGCCCGCGGGGGTCTCGCCGAGCGATGTGTCGATCGGTCCCGATGGCACCGTCACCGGCCCGGACGGGCGCGCGCTCGGCCAGATCTCACTGGTCACGGTCGCATCCCCCGACCACCTGCTGGCCGCCGGTTCGAGCCTCTTCACCACGACGCCGGGCAGTGGCGAACCGCGGCCGCTCGCCGGTTCGACGATCCACCAGGGCGCGCTCGAGGGCTCAAACGTCGACACCGCCACCGAGATGGTCCACATGATCGGCGCCCAACGCAGCTACCAGCTTGAGAGCAGCGCGATCCAGGACGAAAGCCAGATGCTCTCCTACGCCAACCAGTTGATCACCTGAGCGCCGCCGCCGCGGCCCACAATCCCGATCGTCCACCCCCGTCATGACCGCCCTGCCCGCCATCGACTCTGCCACCGCCGGCCTGCCCGCGATCAGCGCGCTGCGCGAGCCCGCCGCGGTGCGCCAGGGCTCCGCGGCGGTCAAACAGGCCTACAGCTCGGCGCAGGGCTTTGAAGAGATGCTGTTGGGACAACTCTCACAGTCGCTGTGTTCGAGCGCCGGGCTCGGCGGGGAAGGCGAAAGCGAAGGGGCCGGCGGGGAAGCGGGCAGTGAAGAAGGCACCGGCGCCGGGGGCGCCGGTGGGGATGGGGGGGTTGGCTCGCTGATGCCGCAGACACTCACCGAAGGACTGATGCGCGACGGCGGCATCGGGCTCGCACCGCAACTGCTGCGTGCACTCGACCCGGCCGCGGCTGCGGTTGGCCCAGAGGGGTCCTCTGCGGCTCCCACGGCTGCCGCATCACCGTCGGCCGTCGCCGTCGACGCCGCTGGCGCCGGGTCTGTGACGATGGGTGGCCCGATGCAGACGGCGGCCGCAGACGCGTCCACCACCACCACCACCACCACCACCGTCGATGGCGGCACGGTTGCCCTCGCGCCGACCGTCGCGCTGGCGCACACCGCCGGCCCGACCCACGCAGCGGCCACCGCACGCACCAGCCTCGACGGCGGCACGGTTGCGCCCGTGGTATCCACCACCGAAACGCGCGCCGACGGCACAGGCACTGCCGGCTCGACCCGCAGCGCATCGGCGGCACACGCCACCGGGGGCACGCCCGCATGAGCGCTGCCACGGCCCACGCCGCGTTGCCCGCCGCGCCGGACGCGGTGTCGCTCGACGACGGGGTCGCGCTCGGCGCCGACGTGCTCGCGCATTTGGAAGTCCAGATCGACGCCGCCCAGCGGCTGCTCGAGATCGTGCTCGAGCAGGGCGCCGCGATCCGCGCACGCGACGTGCACACGGTGGTGCGCCTGGCGGGGCTGCTGCACGGCGAGCTGACGCGCCGCGTGCAGATCGAGGCGCAGCGCTCGCTGTTGCTGGCGCGCGCCGGCTCACTGCTGGGGATCGCGGCCGAGCGGGTCACGCTCACGCGGCTGGGCACGCTGATGGACCCCGCCGACGCGCAGCTGGCGGGCGCGCGCAGCGCGCACCTGCGCGGCTTGCTGCACGAGCTGCGCCGCGAGCATTCCTGTAACCGCGCGTTGATGCAGATCGAGCTGTCGTTCCTGGACCACCTGATGAAGTCGCTGGCGCTCGACGGCTCCGCGCACGGTTATGACCCGCGCGGGGAACGGGCCGGCGGCGGCCCCGGCGCGCGCCAGCAGCACGGCGCGCTTCACCTACTGGACCTGAAAGCCTGACCGATGTCGATCCCAACCCTGCAAGGACTGCAAACCGCCCTCTCGGGCCTGCTCGCCGAGCAGCAGGCGATCGACGTGACCGGGCACAACATCACCAACGCCAACACCGAAGGCTACTCGCGCCAGGTCGCGGTTTTGCAGACCAACGAACCGATGCGGATCGCCGCGCTCTCGCCGACCAACGGCGAGGGCGGTCAGCTCGGGACCGGGGTCTCGGTCGCGACGTACACGCGCATCCGCAACAGCTACCTCGACGCCCAGTACCGCGCGCAGAACGCCGGTCTGGGCTCCGCCGGTACGCAGGCCGGCGAGCTCCAGCAGGCGCAGAGCGCGTTCGACGAACCCTCCAGCTCGGGCATCGCCAGCCAGCTCTCGGAGTTCTGGAGCGCGTGGAGCGAACTCGCCGACGAACCCTCCAGCGAAGCCGCCAAGGTCGCCGTCGTCAGTGCCGGTAAGCAGCTCACCGACACGCTCAAACAGGTCGACGCCCAACTGGAAACGGTCCAGGCGCAGGCCGCTCAGCAGTACACCGCGATCACCGGCCCCAGCGGCGAAGTGCAGAGCTACGCCACCCAGATCGCCCAGCTCAACCACCAGATCGAGCTTTCGCTACAGGCCAAACAGCAGCCCAACGACCTCGAAGACCGCCGCGACCTGCTGCTCGACAAGCTCTCCTCGCTGGCGAACGTCACCGTCACCCAGGAAACCAACGGCACCGACACGGTCGCCTTCGGCGGCGCCGCCGCGCCGCTGGTGGAAGGCGCGAGCGTCAACTGGCCGCAGGCGCTGACCCCGACTGCCGGCGGCAAGCTCGGGGCGCTCCTTGAACTGTCCGGCCCCGGCGGCGCGCTCGCACACTTCCGCGAAGCGCTCAACGGCGTGGCCGCGGGCCTGAACGAATCGGTCAACGCGCTGCACACCGCCACGCCGTTCTTCACGGGCACCACTGCCGCCACGATCGCGGTTGCGGTCAAACCGGGTGAAGTGCAGACCGCCGAACCCGCCAACCCAGAAGGCAACGAAGTCGCCCAGAAGATCGCCGCGCTGCGCGGCGGCGTGGCCGAACAGCGCTACGCAGCGTTGATTGCCGAAGTCGGGTCCGCCGTGCAAAGTGCCGAAAGCGACCAGGCCAACGCGCAGGCCGTCGTCACCGCGGTCAATGACCAGCGCCAAAGCGTCTCCGGCGTCTCACTCGATGAAGAAATGACCAACCTCGTCACCTTCCAACGCGGTTACCAGGCCTCCGCGCGCGCACTCACCTCGATGGACGAAATGCTCGAAACGCTGATCAGTCACACGGGGAGGGTCGGGCTGTGACCATGCGTGTCAGCACCGAGATGGTCATGAGCTCGACGCTCACCGACATCAACGACGCGCAGGTCACGATGGACCACACCCAGAACGAGCTGTCCTCGGGCAGGACGATCCTCGAACCGTCCAATAACCCGTTCGGCGCGAGCCAGGTGATCGACCTGCAAAGCACGCTCGACGGGCTCACAAGCTATGAAAAGAGCGCCCAGGACGGCGTCTCCTGGCTGAACACGGCCAGCGGCGCGCTCGCCAACGTCAATGAAGTCTCCCAGCGTGTGCGCGAGCTGCTGGTGCAGGCCTCCAACGGCATCAACAGCCAAGCCGACCGCGAAAACATCGCCGACGAGGTGCAGCAGATCACCGAAACGGTCAAGCAGGACGCGGACACCCAGTACGCCGGCCAGTACGTCTTCTCCGGCACCGCGACCGGCACCGCCCCCTACAAACAGGGCGCCGAAGACACCTACCATGGCAACGCCGGCACGATCACGCGCACGGTCGGCCCCGGCCAGAGCGTGACGGTCAGCGTGCCGCTGTCCTCGGTGCTCGGCAACGGTGGCGGCGACGGCAAGCTGCTCGACACGCTGCGCACGATCATGGCGAACCTGCGCGAAGGCACCCCGGCCTCCGTAGAAGCGCTCAGCGGCTCCGACCTGAAAGCGCTCGACGGCAACCTCGAAGCGCTCGCCAACGTCCAGGCCGACGCCGGCGCCGCCACCGACCAGCTGAACGTCGCGATGACACGCGTGCAGGACCTGCAGACGACGACCACCGTCCAGCTCTCCAACGTGCAGGATGCGAACGTCGCGCAGGTCGCCGTCGAATTCTCAAACGAGCAGTCCGCCTATGACGCCGCGCTGCGTGCCGGCGCCTCGATCGTCCAGGAGTCCCTTCTTGAATTCCTCCACTAGCCCCACCACCCCCTCTTCGAGCGAGAGCGTGACCTTCGAGAGCGTGCGCTTCGGCGCCGTGACGGTCCCCGCCGCGGCGGTGATCGACTTCCCGCGCGGGCTGATCGGGCTCGGCGGCCAGCGCTACACGCTGCTCGACCGCAACCCCGGCACCGGCTTTCTGTGGCTGCACAGCACCGAAGACCCCTGCCTGGCGCTGCCCGTCGTTGACCCGCGCCGCTTCTTCGCCGACTTCGCGCTGCAACTGGCGGCCGACGAACAGGAGCGCGTCGGCGCCGCGGAGCTCGACGCGACCGCGATCTACGTCACGGTACGCACCGCGCCGCAGCCTGCCGATGTGGTCGTCAACCTGCGTGCGCCACTGGTCGTCTGGGAGGGGCGCGGGCACCAGGTGATCAACATCGCGCCGGGCGCCGAGCTGCAGGCGCGGCTGTTCGCGGTGCCCGATCGGTCCTAGGCGCCCCGCGGAGCGCCCGACAGCCGTGTCGGGCCTGTTCCGAGCGCCCGATCGGGCATAATTCCAATCCATGCTCATTCTGACGCGTCGGCCCGGGGAGCGCGTCGTGATCGGCGAGGACATCCTCGTCACCGTGATGGAGGTCAGCGGCCAGACCGTGCGCCTCGGGATCGCGGCCCCCTCGGAGCTTCCGATCTACCGCGAGGAGATCTGGATCGCCGTCAAGGAGGAGAACCGCGCGGCGGCGGAGGCTGCCGAGGGCGGCGAGCTGCCGGTCGCCGGCGCCGGCCAGGTCGAGCCCGCGGGTGCCGCCGGTGAGGGCGAGCTGCCCGCGGCGTCCGGTGGCTGAGCGCTCTGCGCCATGCGTCATGGCGCGTGAATGCTGAGCGAGCCACGTCCCGGCGGCTGAATGTTGAGCGAGCTACATCCCGGCGCTGAATGTTGAGCGACCCGTGTCTCGGCGGCTGAATGTTGAGCTGGGAGGCGGGGGTTTTGCTTTTGAAGCCCTAGTACTGATTATTTACTGGGCATAATTACGTTACAGAACGATATCGTTACGTATTGAAATATTGCCCAGT
Source organism: uncultured Solirubrobacterales bacterium (assembly GCA_963804675.1). GTDB lineage: Bacteria > Actinomycetota > Thermoleophilia > Solirubrobacterales > Solirubrobacteraceae > Palsa-744. The sequence continues at coordinate 453,473 of CAWDRI010000001.1, forward strand.
GGAGAATTGTGCATAGCTGCAAAACGGCAGATATAGGTTAGGGTCGGTGACCGCTCGGGGGTTGTGCTTGGGTGAGGGTCGGTGACCGCGCTCGGGGGTTGTGCTGAGTCAGCGACCGGCGTAGGTCGCGTGGCCCGGACCCTGCTCCAGGAACGAGCGCACCGCGTGCTTTAGATCCTCAGTCTCGAACAGTCCGCCCGCGAGCTCGGGCACGCGCACGTCTGCTGCCCGCGCGCCGGCGCCATCTTGCAGCGCGGCACGCACGATCGCCTTGGTTGCCGCGTGGGCGCGGGTCGGCCCCTCCGCCAACGCGCGCGCGAAAGCGCGCGCGCCCTCCTTAAAATCCTCATCGGGCAGCACGCGGTTGACGACGTTCCAACGCTCGAGCGTCCTCGCGTCGAACAATTCGCCTGTCATCACCAGCTCGCGCGCGCGTGCCGGTCCCGCGCGCTCCACCAGGCGTTGCGTGCCGCCCATCGCCGGCGTCAGCCCGACGACCGTCTCGACCAGTCCGAACCGTGCCGACTCGGCGGCGAGCAGCAGATCGCACGCCAGCGACAGCTCGAACGCGGCCGTCAAACACAGCCCGTGCGCGGCGAATACCGTTGGTGCCGGCAGCTCCTCCAAACGGTGCACCATCCCCAGCAGCCGCTCCCACAGCTCGGCGCCCGCCGCCTTGTCGAGGCCGTCGAACACGTGCACGTCGACACCGCCGCTGACCACGCGGCCCGCTGCGCGGATCAGCAAACCGCGCGGCGGCGCGGCGGCGAGCCCGGAGATCGCGCGCTCGAGCGCGCCGATCAGCCGCTCGTCGAACAGGTTCAGCGGCGGGCTGTCGAGCGTCAGCACCGCCAGCGGGCCGTCGTGCTCGACCGTGACCGGGTCCACGCCGCTCACTGCACCCACACGATGTCGCCGATCGCGAGCCTCGGGTAAATCTCGCCCGCTGTGCCGATCGGCAGCTCCACACAGCCATTTGACTGCGGGAACCCGTAGGACGCCCGTGGGTAGCCGTGCACCGCGTCGCCGCCGTTGAAGTAGTTGACCCACGGCACGTCCGGCGCCACGTAGTGCACGCCGTCGGGGTCGGTGCCCGTCATCGTCGTCGACACGTACCTCGCGTAGATCGGAAAAATCCCCGTTTCCGTTTCCGCGCCCGCCACCCCAGTGTTCGCCGGGGTGCTGATCGCCACGTGGCCGCCCTCGTGCAGCTCGACTGTCTCTGGCAGCGACTCCGTGACCGACACCCACGTGTACGGCTGCGGGTCGCGGTGGTACAGCCCCTGCACCTCCAGCAGCACCTTCCACGTCTGCGCGTCGGGCGCGCCCGTCACCGCCAGCCGGTGGTCGGCCTGAAACACCTCGATCGCGCCCCTGGTCGTCGCGTCGAGCGTACCGAGCTCTACCGGCGGCGCGTCGCCTGGTTCGGGTGCCAACCGGCCGCGGAACGGACGGTAGGCCTGCTGCGCCGCCGTGTGCATGCTCTCGCGGCGGTCACGTGGCAGGTACACGTGGTAGGTCGGGTGCAGCTTCGCGCCGAGGTAGCCCAAGCGCGCGAACGCCTCCTGCAGACCCGCCAGCGGCGGGCACGCGACCTGCAGCGTGAGGTTGCGTTTCTGCCCCACCCGCTTGTGGCCCGTTGCGAGAGTGTCCGCCCACACCGTCAGCGTGTACGACGAGCACGGCGTGAGCGTCGTCGCCGGCGTGAACACCTCGCTGTCCTGCGCCACGCGCCAGCTGCCCGCCACCGCCGGGCTCAGCGTCGGACGGGGTGAGCCGCTCGCCGGCGGCGCCGACAGCGTCACGACCAGCGGGCTCGTGCCGTCTGCGATCGCCGTTGGGGGCAGCCGCAGCACGCGCGTGGGCGTCAGCGGGGGGTGTGGCGGCGCGGCGGGGGTCGGTGGGGTTGTGCTGCCTGGGGAGGGCGGGGTCGACGGGGTCGATGGGGAGGTTGGGGTACTCGGGATGGTTGGGGAGGCCGGGGGTGAGGCGGTCGACGCTTTGGAAGGTGTGGATGGAGGGGAGGGGGAGCGGGAGGGTGAAGCGGCCGCCCTCTCGGTTGCCGCGGTCATGCTCGTCGTCGCGCTGGATGAGCCTGGACTTGCGGCGGCCACCGAACCGCCTGCCGGTCCGATTGCGCCGAGCGCCAGCAGCACGGTCAGGACCGTCGCCGCGGCGGCGCTCGTGTGTGGCAGTCGTGTCGGGCGTGGGTTGCTCATTGCCTGCTCGGCAGGCTAACGCAAGGCCCCGCTGGAATCCGCGCGCCGGCGTGTTGTGCTCCGGGGCGCGAGGGCTGTTGTGAGCAGCAGCGCGTCTAGACGGGGGCTTGCGCCCGCGGGTAGGTAGCGTAGGGCCATGCCCATACGCCGCGCGCTCGCAATCCTCGCCCCGCCGCTCGTGTTCTGCGCGCTGCTCGCACCGGTCACACCCGCCGCCGCGCGCCCGGGCGCGGTCACGGACACCGCCGCCCGCGATCAGGCCGCCACGCGCATCTACGTCGATGCCAGCTACCGCTTCGTGCGCGACGCCCGCGCCAACCTCGGTGTCGACCGGCGCGCGATCGAAGCGTTCGTGGGCGGCGCGCTCGCCGAATGCCCGTCCGCCGCGGCCGGTTCGCCGCAGGACCAGCAGTCAGACGAAGTCGGCGAAGAGATCCTCGGCTCGATGGCCCTCGTCGTCTACCGGCCCGACGACGCCGCGATCGAGCGCTTCGCGCACACCGTGCGCGGCCTGCACTGGAGCGACCCCGCCCTGACGCGCGACGTCGGCTCCTACGCGCACAAACTCGAACAGCTCGTCGTCCTCGCGCCAGCCCCGATCTGCACCGACGTCCGCGCCTGGGCGGCCACCGGCTTTCAAACCGTCTCCGCGGCGACCACCGGCTTCGACAAGCTCTACCACGCCGCCGAAATCGAAGCCGAAGAGGTCCCGCTCGCGCAGCTCGCGCGCTTTGAGAGTCCGCGCGAGGCGCTGTTTGCGCGGCGCACCAAACGCCTGGAAGCGCCGCTGGCCGACGCCGAAGCCGAAGGGGTCGCCGAGTGGACGCGGCTGACCAAGGGGCTCGGCGTCCTGATCTGAGGGCGGGGCGTCGCGGGGGGCGGCGGGCCCGGGGGAGGGGGAGGAGCTGCGGAGCGGCGCGATAGGCCCCTCCGTTGCGGCTGCGGCTAAACTGCCTAGCTCCCGCCGGAGTAGCTCAGTCGGTTAGAGCAGCGGAATCATAATCCCCCATCCGGGGGTCTGATTCTCGCCTCGGGCCTCAAAAAAAGCCCCGCAAATCGAACCTTTTTAAGTGTACCAGGGGGTGCGGCGGGGCGCTCAGATTTCTCTACGGATTTCTCCAGAGGGCCGCTCCGGGGGCGCGGAGGGGCAAGATTGGCTCCTGTAGTGATGATTGAAGGCCAACCGGCGCGGGACCGTAGGAGGGGCGCCGAGTGCGCGCGAAGGGGCAGACGAACTCGTTGGCCGCCTCGCGGCCTTGGTGGTCAGCGATATGGATGCAGGGACCATCAACATCAAACCCACCGGCCACGCTGGGGGAAGATCGACTCCTGCGCCCGGAGCAGGCCGCTTGGTATCTCAACGTCAAGACGAGCTGGGTCTATGAGGCCGTGCGGGCGGGTCGCCTTCCTTGCCATCGAGTAGGACGGCACATCCGCTTCACGCGCATCATGCTCGATGACTGGCTCGCTGAGCAACCGCGCCGGTAGCGGCTAGGCGAAAAGAGCGTCGAGCGCCACCACTTCATCCGACGTTCGTCGGTCGGTAGCGTGCAGATATGAGTTCGCAGGCCCCTCCGCTGCCCGTTCTCCAGTCAGCCGGCAGGACTCGCTCGCGGTTGATCCGCCGCGCCAGGACGCTCTCATTGCTGAGCCTTGGGTGGATGACGGCGGAGGCTGGTGTCGCGATCGTCACTGCCCTGGTCGCTGGGTCGGTCGCGTTGCTGGCCTTTGGCCTGGACTCGCTGATCGAGCTCGTCTCGGCGAGCACGATCCTGTGGCTCTACACCGGCAGCCGCAACGGCTCGGACGCGGCCGAGCGCCGCGCGCAGCAGCTCGTCGCCGTCTGCTTCGGGGTCCTCGCGCTGTACGTGACGGTCGATGCGATCACCACGCTCGCGGGCGGATCGCATCCCGAGACGAGCTGGCCGGGAGTGGCGGTGACAACCGGGGCGATTCTCGTCATGCCGCTGCTCGCCCGCGCGAAGGGTCGCGTGGCCGTACAGCTCGGCTCCGCGGCGACTGCGGGCGACGCCGCGCAGTCGTGGCTCTGCGCGATCAGTGCCGCAGCGGTGCTCCTGAGCATCCTCGCCAACGCCGCCTTCGGGTGGTGGTGGCTTGACCCGATCATCGGGCTTGGGATCGCTGGCCTTGCGGTGCGCGAGGGACGCGAGGCATGGGCCGGGAAGGTCTGTGCCGACTGCGCGCCGGTCGGCTTGAAGTCGCACACCGACTGCGGCGAGGAGGACTGCTGCTAGATGCCACTCTGCCTGCTTGGGGGTCGTACTCGCGCTTGAGCTACCAAGGATGGTGACGGGGCGGGAGAGCTCGCGGTTGCGTGTTTGTCGCTGGTATGTGACGCCTGGCCGCAGCCGGTGAGTGCAAGTAGCCCACCGGCGGTCAGCAGCGCGCCGCCGCGGCGAAGCGTGGTCGGGTTCACCCGGACGCGCTGGATTCGCACGAACCATGCGATGCCGGCGATGAACAGGATGCTCGCAACGTAGAAGTTCAGGCGCAGTCCGAAGATGTGGTGGGCGGGGTCTACGCGCAGCAGCTCCTCGCCGATCCGTGCGAAGGAGTATCCGGCGACGTAGAGCGCGAACAGGCCCGGCGCACGAATCCGCCGGTGGCGCCCGAGCCACACGAGCGCTCCTGCGAGCAGCAGGTTCCAGATCAACTCATAGAGGAACGTCGGGTGAAACGTCGCGTACTGCGCGTATCCCACTGGCCGGTGCGCGGGGCTTATCTCAAGCGCCCACGGCAGCGTCGTGGGTCCGCCGAACAGCTCTTGGTTGAAGTAGTTGCCGACCCTGCCGATCGCCTGCGCGACGAGCAGTGCGGGGGCGGCTGCGTCCATGAACACGGGGATGTTCGCACCACGACGGCGCAGCACCCATAGTCCGGCGAGCGTGCCGGCGGCGATGCCGCCCCAAATCCCCAGGCCGCCCTTCCACACCGCAAACGGCCCCCACCAATGCGACGGTACTTCGTTCCAACTCGTCGCCAAGAAATACAGACGCCCGCCGATCACCCCGGCGGGGAATCCCCACAGCGCCACCTCGTAGACAAGATCGCGCTGCCCGCCCTTGGCCTCCCAGCGGCGCACGGTGATCGTCACAGCGGCGATGACCGCGACGACGTAGCACAGGCCGTAGGCGTGGACGAACAGCGGTCCGATGTGAAACCCGTTGACGGGTGGGCTCGGCAGAAACGCGGTGGGCAGCTCGATCATGCTCACGCGGATTGTCCCTCCAACTGCTCTGCGGGGTTGACCTCGAAGGCGTGTAGGCAATGCTCAGAGCAGAAGTAGAAGGTCTCACGCCGAAGTCCATGCGGATCGCCTTGGCCTTATCGACCTTCATGCCACACACCGGGTCGGTGACGCCACGGCGCGCGGTCAGCCAGAACAGAGCCGCGAAGATGGTGAGCCCGAGGACGTTGAGGAACAGCTTGTAGTTGAAGGCGATCGTCCCGAAGATGTCACCGCGCGATGGCCGTGGGCCGGTCGGGATCAGCCCGGCGACGCTGAACACCCCATTGACGATCAGCGCGGCCAACACCATCGTCACGAACATCAGCGCGACGATCCGCAGTGCGTAGCGGGTGCCGTAATACTTGCGGTAGATGGCGATGATCGCGATCGGCCTACGAGGATCACGACGACGATGCCCGCGGAGGTGGTCACGCAGCTGCGTGGGGCGCTGTATGCGGAGCTGCGGCGTTCGTGCGAGGACTCGCCGGGGGCGATGCCAGAGAGTCACACACGCGCGCAGGATGGACGCCCACGCTGAGACGCCTCAACGGAGCGCTCAGTGGGCTCAACGTGGTTGGCTGGGTCACGCCTAGCGAGCAGCGGCCGGTGACGATCGCTCTCGACGCCGCGCTGATCGAGGTTCTGGAGGACGACGCCGAGCAGTGGGATTGGCTCTCGAAACAGGAGAGGACCGAATCGGTGGAGGGTCGTGCTCGTGCGGCGGAGCACTCGGCCACCATCGAGCGGTTTCTCGCGAGCCTCAGCGAACGTCCCGAACCCGCCACGTTGTTGATCCCCGGATCGCTGCTCGGGCCTATCCGTGAGGGAGCCGATGACGCCCTTACTGTCGTGTCTCAGGAGATCGACCACGGAGTAGACCCGCGCGAGTGCTGCCGGCGGCTGAGCGCGATCTGCGACCTGCTTGATCTGATCGACGGGAGCGACGACGACGAGACTGCCTCAGACGTTGATGCCACCGGGCACGCCCGGACGGTGGCGGAGCTCGCCGCGCTGATGCTGCCGATACTCACGACCACCGTGGGCGACCTTGACGACGCAGACCCGTCGAAGGCTGGCGCCGAAGTCGAGCTCCAGCTGATGCGCCAGCTTCATACCGACGCGAGCCGGACGGCGGACGAATGACGACTGGCCTCCGCCGAGTGTCACAACAGCCATTCCGGTTGTGACACTCGGCCGGTTAGCCTGAACGCAGTTGTCTACATGCACACCGTCGAGCACTCACCTACCCTTCGCACTTCTCGTCCGCGACGGGAGGCCGAGCTGCGCATCCTCGCGGCGGCGAAGTGGGTTGCCGGCGGCTTGGTGGGACCGAGCCCGGACGCCCTGGACTTCATCGAGGCTGTGAAGGCGGGATTGGTGAGGTTGAGCGATCCGTGGGAAGTCACGGCACGCGGACGGGCCGCCCTGCGTCGGCAAGGGTGGCTGTAGGCCGTGGTCCGCGGGCGCCAACTGTGCCCTGACGCGCAGCGGCGATTCGCCTCGCTCAGCGACGGCAGCGAGCGGCGTCGGCGCCGCAGATTTCCGGGCGAGGTAGTCGGCTGGGGGTCGGCCGTGTCCTTGGCCTGGAGGCGTCCTTGCCGTCTAGTGCCTCTGAGTGTCAGGCAACTGGCGGAGAGGGGTTATTCCCCTTGCCTGGGTTCCTCTTGTTTTTGTTGGTGGTGTGGTCCCGGATTGCTCTCGCGGAGCCGGAGCCCGTAGGGCGGAGGTGGAGCGAGGGCAATCCGCGCGCTCCGCGGCCGGGGGGTCGTCGGGTGCGCTTTGGGCGTTGTGGGGGGCTGGGGTGGTTCAGCGTGTCGCGGCGTAGCGCGCCCAGTCGCCGTTGGCGAGTTGGGTCCAGTCCTCGGCGGTGCTCTCGGCGAAGCCGAGGAGGTCGGCGAGGATCGCGGCGGGCAGCGTTTGAGCGAGCTGTAGGACGGCTGAGCCTCGCCCGGCGCGGCTGGTGATGCCGAGCTTGCCGAGGCGTCTGCGCATCTGCTCGGAGTGGATGGTGGCGTCGAGCCGTAGGCCGGGGAACAGCCACTCGGGGCGGGTGTTGACTGCGGTGGTGGCGAGGTGTGGGGGGCTGTCCTTGAGTCGCTGGGTGAGCGTGGCGAGTGGCTCGGGGAGCAGCAGCGGCTCGCGGCCGAGGCTGATGAAAACGCGGCCTTGGCGGTCTTGGACGTCGTGCGGGGTCAGCAGCACGATGCGGCTGATCGGCTGGGCGAAGAGCAGCAGCAGGCAGCCCGCGACGCGGTCTCTGAGGTCGAGTGACTCGTCGCTGAGTAGGCGGCCGAGCAGCCCCAGGCGCTGGCGGGGGGGCAGCGGGTCGACGTGCTGCTGGGCGGCGAACGGGGGCGCGGTGAGCGGCCCGATGATTTTGCGCCGGCGCGCCCAGAGGATGAACGTGCGGATGCGCGTGCGCTGGGTCGATCCCTCGGCCAGCCAGAAGTCCAGGTGCTCTTGGTGGAGCTCTTGGAGGGTAAGGGTGTGCCGTGAGAGCCACAGCAGGAGATCGGCGGCGACACGGATCTGGGTGCAGGCGTAGCGGTAGGAGCTGCGCTTGGCGTGTCCTCCTCGCTCGGCTTGACCGAGGTCGTGCTGGATCTTCCAGGTCGCGAACGTGCGTAGGTGAAGCCGTTCGGGCCCATCGGGCACGCGCGGAGCACCTCGCGGGCGATGAAGGCCGCGAGCGCGGCTGTCTGCTGGTGGCGCTCGGGCAGCGCGCCGTGCGCGACCAGCGCCGCCCGCAGGTAGATCGTGCTCTGACCGCCGTCAACGGTGTCGAGCGCGTCGTGGGTGAGCGCGAGGGCGCCACTGGCAAGCTCCAGGAGCGTCTGGTAGCTGCGGCTGCTGTGCATCCATCCCAGCACCGTCCACGGCTTGGCGCCAGCGGCGAGCGCCGCCAGATACCCCTGGAGAGCCTCGATGGCCGCGGGGTCGCCGGTTCGCTTGAGCTCCCGGAGGCTGGCGTGCAGAACGCAGCGGGCGCAGTGACCATCGGCGTAGTTCGTCTCCTCCGCGCTGCAGCCGCGGCAGACCTGAAGGACGCGCTCCCCGGCGCAGCGCTCGCATAACCCCGCCGCTGACGCCGAGGGTCGCGCCTGGCGCTCGCAGCCGCGGCACGCGATCTTCCGCTGAAGCCGTCGCTGCCTGCAAGACGAGCACTCGGGGCCGGCGCCGGTGCGCGCCGCGACGATCGCCAGCTTGCCGCAGAACGCGCACGGCTCCCGGCGAGAGGGATGCCTGTGCGAGCAGGACAAGCAGATCGGGTGCTCGCTGCGGGTGTGATGGCATGGCCTGGTTCGACCGCAAGCCGAGCACAGCGCGAGCGGGGGCTTCCAAGTAGAGCCCTTGCGCCGGCACGTGTTGCAGATCGGGGCGTCCGTCTTCGCGCGGCGGCAGCGGCGCTCCCGGCCACACCCAGAACACACCGCGATCGGCTCGACGTAAGGTGCGCGCCCGCGCTCGCTCACCGCGCTCCGCCGGACGGGCGGATCCGGGCGCGCTTGGGCTTCAGATCACCCACGCCCTTCCCGCCCGCCGCCCTCGCGCGCGACGGCGCCCTCGCCGGCCGCTCGACAGGCTTGATCAGATCGTTCGGGGTGCAGTCGAGAATCCGGCAGAGCACCATCAGGGTGTGCAGGTTCAGCCGCTCGGGCTTGCCCGTGAAGATCCGCCAGACCTGGGACTCCGAGAGGCTGACCCCGTGCTCGGCCAACAGCGGCGTGAGCTCCGCGTAACTGTGAACACCGTGCTCGGCCAGCAACGCCCGGAGCATCCACTCGTAGTCGATCTCGCTCATCACGCCCCTCCCGCGAGCGCGCCGGCGAGCTGTGCGTGCAGCGCGCGGCTCATCGCCTCGTTCTTGTAGTCGCCGCTGACACCGGTGTAGAGCGCGGTCGTGGACGCGAAGCGATGCCCGACCTGCATCCGCACGAACAGCTCATCCCACCCATCCTCGATCAGATGCGTGACGTAGCTGTGGCGCAGCGCGTGCGGCGTAAGCTCGCCCGGCAGCCCCAGCTCCTCGCGGTACTCCGCGAAACGCTCGCTGACCTGTTCACTTGAGATCCGCGCCCCACGCTCGGTCAACCACAACGCGGAATGATCCAGCCCGTAGAGCGGACGGACCTCCTCGACGTACTGCTCGACGACCTCGACCGACCAGTCAAACACGCTCAACACGTTGCGCCGCCTCGGCGCACTACCCCGCGACGCCTTCCCATAACGAACGCTCAACGACCCATACGCACCGAACGACGGGCGGTGCGCGTTCCCAGAGAAGTCCGACACGTCAAGCCGCGCGGCCTCCTGACGACGCAACCCCCACGCATAGATCGTCTTGAACAGCGCGGCGTCGCGAAACGCCGCCAGCGCACCCTTACGCCTGCGCGCCCGCCGATCGGAGACCCGCGCATCGCAGTAGTCGAAGAACATCACCAGCTCCTCCCGCGTCAACGGCCGCCGGCCCGGGCGCCCCTCATACTCGACGACGTGGCGGATCGTGTTGCGCTCATCCAAGACCTGCACCGGACGCACACCGAACTGCGCCTCGCAGATCGCCACCCACGGGTAACGCTCATCCGTCAAATACTCCAAGAACCCCCGCAACGTCGCCTGATAGTGACGCAGCGTCGAGACCGACCGGCGCTTCGGAGGCGACGCCAGATCCTCAAGCCACTCATCGACATGGATCGCCTGCCACTCCCACGGCCACAACCCCACCTCAGCACGAAAACGCCTCACCATCGCCGTGCTCTTGCACTTCGTCGCCTCAGCCAAATGACGCGCCGACTGCTGACGCTCCCAACCCACGACCACAGCCTCGAACACCGCCTCACCCATCCGCAAAGGCCGCACACCCTCCCCGAACACCAACGCCAACGCAGCCTCCGCGCGCCCCTCCTCAGCCGCCGTGACAGACCCTGCCGATACCCACGCCCCTCCTTGCATCCAACGCAACCCTACTCGCATCCGATGCAAGACGCCAAACCCAGCGACAAACACCCGCAACCTCCGACAGATTCACGCCCCACACCCCAAACAAGAGCACCCACGGGAGCACGCACCACAAAAAACTCCCGCACAACGCGACTTGCATCAAACGCAATAACTCTTATATGAGGCGGTAGCCGATGCTCCGCACGTTGGGGATCAGTCCCTCCGCTCCCGCGCGTGCGAGGGCACGCCGCAAACGGGAGGCGTGCGAGTGCAGGGTGCGCGTGGCGCCAGCGGAGCGATAGCCCCACACGTCGCGCATCAGCTCGTCTTGGCTGTAGACCCGGTGCGGATGGCGCGCAAGGTGAGCGAGCAGCGCGTATTCCATCCGGCGCAGCGGCACCGCAACCGAGCCGACGCTTGCACGGCACGCCTGGGTGTCGATCTCCAGCACGCCGAACCGGATCAAGTCGGTGCGGTCGATCCTGCCCCGACGTAGGAGTGAGCCCACGCGAGCCAACAGCTCTGCGTACTCCCAGGGGGTTCGGAGTACGTCATCGGCGCCGGCGCTGAAAGCGCGAAGCGTCTCCGCTACGTCCTCGCTCGTCGTCACCCAAAGGACACGACTGTCGGGATTGACGTGCGGGCCGAGCTCGTCCGCTCGCAGCGAGCGCAGGACGGCGAGGCTCGCAGCCCGGGTCTCGCGTTGGACCGAAGATGATGAGGTCCGTGTCGTCTTCCGCGAAGCGGGTCTTGACGACGCCCGTGTCCTCAGCACGGCGCAGCAGAAAGCCGTCGAGAATCAGCTCCTCGGCAAGCGCATCGTTTCGTCGCCCCTCACCGATGACCAGCAGCGTCGCAGCCCTGGCGTTCATCACGAGCCTCCAATCAGGAGTGACCCCGCCCGGTGCGGGGCCGTGTAGCCCGCCTCCCGCACGCCCGGAGGGCGTGCCACGATGGAGAGGGCGTCGGCCCCGGCCGGTCCACCCGCGGCGATGGATCGGTCGAGGCTCGCCGGGTCGAGCTCGCTATGCATCTGTGCCCAACTGCTCAAGCTCGCGCCTGATGCCGCTGCTCGCCATCGGGATCGCATCCAGCCTGTGCGCCTGCTCGATGTAGTCGGCGACCAGCGCCTTCAGCGCCGAGTAGCCGTCCTGCTCCAGCTCGCGCTCCACGAGATAGGAGCGACCCTCGGCTGCGGCGGGTCGGTCGGTGATCCGCACGCCGCCGTTGATGCGCTGTCCGTAGAGAACGCGCTCGCCGCTGCTCACGCCGTAGCGCGCGAGCTCCGTGCGCTCGCCGGTCCGTCGAGGCTCGCTTCCATCATCGAAACGCAGGCACTCGCAGTAGGCGATAGGGCCATCGCGTCCTTCATCGAAGGCACCGATCAGTTCGGTTCGATGCTCGACATCCAGGCAGCGTGTGTCTCCTTGGCTGCTGTGCCTGCTCAGGCGGTGCCCGCAGACGCAGAGGGGATCATCGACCGGCGCCTGGCTCCAGGTAGCGGTTGAGCCGTAGCCGGATACCTCGTGGTCCGCTACCGCCGTGGCGTAGACAAGGCTGCGCTCGTCGGTCTCCTCCATCTCCGAAGGAGGGGTGCAACCTGAGTCCTTGAGCTCAACCAGGCGCTCGACTTCACGGCTTGCCTGCCAGCGCGTCTTGGGGTAGGTGAAACTCGTGCCGGTCTGCTCCGCAAGAGATTTCAGAAAGCGAAGCTGCCGATCGGTAGGACGGTTTTTGGTGGTCGATAGGCTCATTTGTTCTCCTGTTGGTCGGGGTTGAGCACGCCCCGGCCAGAGCGGGCCGGCGAGGCGGGTCAAGCCCTGTCCCGTCAGGGATCGCCGCAGGCGACGCGCAGCGCAGGGCTTTACGCGCCGCAAAGCCGGTTTGCTGGCCTTAAGGGGTGCGCTCGATCTCGGCCGGACTGGAGGGACGCCCGTTGACATCGCCCAGCCGTCCCTTCGGGTCTTCGCGCCGTGGATCGTCACGACGTACCGCTTGATCCCGGTTCGCTTACGCATCGCCGAGGAGCCTCGTCCGCACGCGCTCGGCGTGGTCGCCACGAGCCAGATTGAAGACCGGCACGCCGTAGTGGTGAGCGATCCGCAACGCCTGGCCGGTTCCGCCGACGCGCCGGCCGGTGCCATCGAGGCTGCCGTCAGGCGTCCAGCACAAGACGAATCGGGCGGGCGAGGCGAGGTCGGCCCCAAGTACCTGATGACAGTTGCGCGCGTGCAGGTGACGCACACCCCCGCTCAGGCTGCCCCACGCAGGGTGAAAGTGTGAAGCCATCGTGTAGGCAGCCTGGGACGGTTGCGCAAGGGTGAACTCCCGCATCCCCGACCGGCGCGCGGACGCCTCGAAGCGCGCCCACGGCAAGTAGAGCTCGACCGCTCCGTTCGCAGCCGCGCCACGGTAAAACGCCTGATCGGCGCCACCAGCCATGCCCGTGCGCAAAACCCAGCCTTGCGCGGCGAGCTCGGCGGCGACGCGGCCCATGAGCGCGAGAACCGCGGGCGGCGTCTTACGTGAGCCGATCCCCGCGTAGGACGGGTGACACGTTGACGGCCAGCCCGTCGGCGAGGCATTGCGCGAACCACCTGTCGGCCGCGGTGAGTGCGTAAGCATCGAGTCCTCCTGTTGGTCGGGGTCGAGCACGCCCCGGCTTGAGCGGGCCGGCGAGGCGGGTCAAGCCCTGTCCCGGCAGGGATCGCCGCAGGCGACGCGCAGCGCAGGGCTTTACGCGCCGCAGAGCCGGTTTTGCTGGCCTTAAGGGGTGGGCTCGACCCCGACCGGATTGGAAGGGAGTCCCTGAACTTTCGAGGCCCGTTTTACAGGCCCGCCGGTGAATACCGTGAAAGCTCGTCAGTCGAGATCGAACTGAGCGAGAAGACGATCGCGCCAGCGCACGGCATACCGAACGCAGCTGGAGCAACGCTGGTGCTGACAGGACGGGAGTGGCGGGTCGTAGCGGGCCTGTAGGGACCAGGCGGTCGAGTCGGCCGAGGCCAGTACCTCCGCGCATCCGGCCAGGCCGCGCGTCTTCACGCCGAAGGCGTGCAGCGCGAAGCCCCTCATCGCGAGCGCCCACAGGATGTCGTCAACCTGCCGGCTACCTTGGCGCGAGCAGATCGAACCGACGCCGACTCGCGGCTCACGGGCGAGGTCGATACCTTCGGCGACGTAGAGGGCGGCGCAGCGCTCGTAGTCCGTCAGGCGCCAGCCTTGGAGGACCGGCACGAAGGGAAGGTCGGGGGCGCGCTGGCGGAGCTCAACGAAGTTGGCGACGGTGCGCCGCTGATGCTCTTTGACTGTGAGACCCGTGCGCGCGAGCGTGGCGGGCTCACACATCCAGTCCATCGAGAAGGCGAACTCAAGTAGGCCGATCTCCTGCGCATAACGCCGGGTCGCCTCGATGTACTGATCGACGCTCGTCAGCCAGCGGCCGTGGAGTTGCAGTTCGGAGTAGCCCCCGGAGTCGAGCGCCCAGCCGGCCGCCGCGCGCGGCAGTGTCGCGCAACGCGCCAGTCGCCTGTGCGAGATGAATAGAGGCCCGATCCCGAGCCGCAGCCAGCCCGTTTCGTGCGTTCCGAGGTAAAACCTCATCGTCCGATGCCCGAGCGATCTCGCTCATGCCGCGAGCGCGAGCCAGCTTTGCCGCTCCAACTCGCTCGCGTTCGCCAACCGCACCAACACATCGCCGTGGCAGGGCCGCGGCGCACACCAACAGCCGAGCACCAACCCGCGCAGCTCATCGAGCGAGGCCATCAGCGCATCGTTTTCGCGCAGCCAACTTTCGTACAGCGCAATGCACTCGCCGCGTGCGCCGTGCTTGCCCACCACGAACGGGTTGCCCCACTTCGAGGGGCGCCCGATGTAAACGTGGTGACGCTCGCGCTCGCGATGCACCGCACGCGGCGTTCCGAGCTTCACCTGCGCTGGGACGAGTAGACCGCTGTTGCGCCTTGAGTACCTATTCACCGCTTCTCCTTTTGGGTCGTGGTTGAGCACGCCCCGGCCTGAGCGGGCCGGCGAGGCGGGTCAAGCCCTGTCCCGGCAGGGATCGCCGTAGGCGACGCGCAGCGCAGGGCTTTACGCGGCGGAAAGCCGGTTTGCTGGCCTTAAGGGGTGAGCTCGGCCACGGCCCCGAGAAGCGGCAGTGGACTCACTAGGCCCAGCGGTCTACTCGTCAGTCTCGCAAGCTGAAGTGAAGCTCTCGCCAATGACGGATGTGACACTGGCAACCGTTGACTGCGCGAAACCGTGAGCCGCCCTCGTAGGTGAACGTGCGGTGTACCTCGGCGTTGGTGAACGTGAGCGGATCGGCGAACACGACGCTCTGCCCCTTGCGTGGAAGTGGCTTTGCGAGGCGGGCGCGGCAGCGTTCGCGCCACTCGCGCGCGTGGCCGTTGCTCGGTGTGCTCAGCAGGTCGAGGATGCGCGCGGGGCAGCCGTCCTCGACCGGCCCCATGTCCTCGCTGAGTCCGACATCGCTGGAGTTCGTAGCGGTCTTGCTCGGGTTGGGTTGGTTCGTTGATGGTTCTTGGGGACGGAGGTGGTGGATCTCCGCGGTGGCCGTGGAGCGCGAGCCGTAGGCGAGCGCGGAGGGGCCACCGCGGCCGGTCGGCGGGAGGCCCCTCGGCTGGCGCGGCGTGCCGGCGGCGCTGATCGTTATGCTGGTGTTTCGTCGGGATTCTTGAAGGAGTCTCATGTTCGTTGTTCTTTCTGTGGTTGAGATGAAGGGAAGGTTGCGGGTTGTCGCTGGCTGTGGTGCGCGACTTGCGGGAGCTCCGCCCGCCGGTCTCGGCGCAGGAGCTGGAGCAGTTCGAGGTCGATGTGCTCGCGGGGTATGTGCTGGCGCGCGCGTCGGCTGGGGTGACGGACGCGACCGTTCGCGGCGAGGTCAGCAATCTGGAGCAGGTGCGCGGCTGGTTTGGCCGGGCGTTGTGGGAGCTGGAGCCGGCCGACGCGGATGCGTACTTCGGTCGGGTGCTGCGGGGCGCTGCTGGCGGGACGCAGCTGGCGCGCTCGCAGGCGCTGCGCAGCTACTTCGAGTTCCTCGAGCTGCGGCACAAGGTCGAGATCCATGCGATGACCGGCCGGGTGCTGGAGTGTCCGATCGACGAGGTCAACCGGCCGCGCGGGAGCAAGGACGCGCGGCTGCGGATACCGCCGCGCGCGGATGAGATCGCGGTGCTGTTCGGTGGCTGGCGGGAGGAGCTGGCCTGTTGCCGGAAGTTCGCGGCGGGTGCACGCAACTACGCAGCAGCGAAGCTGATGGCCGACACGGGGCTGCGGATCAACGAGCTGCGCCAGCTCGATCTCGCCGATGTGAAGTGGGACCTCGGCCACTTCGGCAAGCTGCACGTGCGCTATGGCAAGGGCGCGCGCTGCTCGGGGCCACGGGAGCGGATGGTGCCGTTGCTCGGTGGCGCCGAGCGCACCCTGCGCTGGTTCATCCAGGACGTGTGGGGCCAGTTCGACGGCGATTATCTGCGCCCCGGCGCTCCGTTGCTCCCGTCGGAGCGAAAGAATGCTGACGGGTCTTGCGCACGGGTCGGCTATGACGCGCTGCGCGCCGCGCTGGTGGCCGCGACCGCCGCGCATCTGCCGGCGTGGGCTGGTCGTTTGACGCCGCATGTGCTGCGCCACTACTGCGCCTCGCAGCTCTACTTGGATGGGGTTGACTTGATCTCGATCCAGGAGATGCTCGGCCACTCGTGGGTGGCGACGACAATGCGCTATGTCCATGTTCACCGCACACGGATCGAAGACGCCTGGGTCACCGGCCAGCAGCGTGCAGCTGCTCGCCTGGAAGGATTGAGCGAGTGAAGTGGAACCTGCGACTCGCCGCCGCTCAACGCGACATCTGGAAAGCCTCTGAGCTCCACCGGATGCTGGCCGGGCGTGGCCTTGTGATCTCGGCCGGCAAGATGTCTGCGCTGTGGTCGGGGCAGCCCGTCTCGCTGAAGCTCTCTGACCTTGATGTGATCTGTGCGGTGCTGGGCTGCGAGATCGGCGAGCTTTTGATACCCGAGCCGCAGACGGTCCCCGCTGCCGGCGAGCGCCAAGAGCGGGCGGCGAGCTCTGTCGGTACCCCGATGGTTGTGCCTCGCCGCCGCGGCGGGCGCTCGCTGCCGCCGGGCTGACGCGGTGACAGCCCCTCGTGACGGCAGCGGCGCTCGCGTCGCCAGAGCGCTCACGAGCTGCCGCTACTGCCTGGCGTGGGGGCCGACGTTCAGCAGGGGCGTGTGCCTGGCCTGCTACCAGTTCGCCGGCCGCTACAAGAACACCACTGGGGAGTGCGGCTCTTGCGGGCGTCGCCAGCCGCTCAAGCGCGGCTACTGCCGTCTGTGCTGGGTGCAGGCAGCCATCGAGCGGCCGACCGGGCCGGGCACTCCGCTGGTTCCATACGTGCGCAAGGTGCGCCACCACCAGTTGTTCCTCGCCGAGCTGAGCCGTCGCCGGGCCGCCCCGCGGAGATCCCGGCGCCGCTACGGTGAGAAGGGCCGTCCGCGCAAGCCGCCGCCCCCAGCGGTGACGCGCCCAATCGAGTGGCGGCAACTGCAGCTGTTTGACGCGCGCAGGGAATACCGTTACGGCCGGGTTGATCTGCGGCACGGCGAGGCTCCGGAGAACCCGTGGCTTGCTTGGGCGCTGCACCTCGCGCACACGATGGCCGAGGCGCGAGGCTTCGACCCGGCCTTGCGGCGCGTGCTGAACCGCAACCTCGTCATGCTGCTCGCCGATTATCGCGACGGTGAGCTGATCCGCCGCTCGGACTTCCACCACGTCGTGCGCAAGCGCGGCGCGGGCTTGAAGCACACCAGCGAGATCTTGCGACAGATGGGCGTCCTCCTTGACGATCGTGTCCCGACGTTTGAGGCGTGGCTGGATCGCAAGCTCGACGCGCTCACACCCGGAATACGTCAGGTCACCGAAGGCTGGGTGCGCGCACTGCGCGACGGAGGGCCGCGCAGTCGCCCGCGCTCGCCACGCACCGCCATGATCTATCTGGAATTTGCGCTGCCCGCTCTGCTTGACTGGTCGACCCGCTACGCCCACCTGCGCGAGGTCACACGAGATGACCTCCTCGACCACACCGCAACGCTGCGCGGCCAGCGGCGCGAGACGACACTCGTCGCCCTCAGATCCCTGTTCGCGTGGGCGAAGAAGAACGGGGCGATCTTCCGCGACCCCGCCGCACCGATCAAGGTCGGTCGTCTTGAGCACCCCGTCTGGCAGCCGCTGCGCCGCGAGGAGATCGACGCCACAATCGAAGCGGCGAGAACACCACACGCCCGCCTCACCGTCTGCTTGGCGGCCGTCCACGCCGCCCGGCAGGGCGCGATTCGTGCACTCACGCTCGATGACGTTGACCTCGGCAACCAACGCCTCACGATCGCTGGACTCGAGCGGCCGCTCGACGATCTCACCCAACGATTGCTGCGCCAGTGGCTCGACTACCGACAAATGCGCTGGCCGAACACCGCCAACCAGCATCTTCTGATCACCAGCCACTCCGCGCTGGGTCACAAGCCAGTGAGCGCCCCGTGGATCAACGCCGTGCTCCGCGGATTGACCACGACCATCGAGCGGCTGCGCATAGACCGCCAACTCGAAGAGGCGCTCACCAGCGGAGCCGACCCGCTTCACCTCGCCGTCGTTTTCGACATCGATGAGACGACCGCAATCCGCTACGCAACCTCCGCGCGACAGCTCCTGCAAGACACTCACTCCGCACGCCCCCCGGATTCACCACTAACCCAAGTATCCTCACCCGACAAACCCACGGTCGAGCACTTGGGTTCACACTGACGACCCTTCAGTTTTCCTGAACTCAAGCGGGTTACAGGCTTGGTGTAGAGGACGCCCTTCTCGCGCTCGGTGAGCAACACGAGGCCGAATATCTCATCGCCCTTGTGTGCTCGAACTGCTGCGTACACGACCTTGCCGTAGCGAACAGCGTCGATGACTCGCGCGGTGAAGTCCGAGCCAAGGTCGAACTCGATCGCGGCGCGCGCGGTGAACGGACCTTCAAGTTGTCCAGCGGTCCAGCCCATGATTCCTCCCGTGGGATTCGGCGACCCGCCCCGACGGCGGGCCTTTGCCCCTCCCCTGCACGCCTTGGGCGTGCGACCATCGGGGAAGGCAAGGCACCGCCGCCGGTCACGGTCACTCACTATGCCGCGGCCGGGACCTGCTCCTCCTCGGACTCGCTGGCGTCCTCGGTGTCCGCTTCGGTCGCGCGCTGCTCCTGAGCGTCACGCAGCCTGCCGGTCTCGGGATGGAACTCACCCCACACGAGGTCGGCATCGGCGATTGCTCGATCGAGCTCGTCGCCGTCCAGCTGGTCGAGCCGGTCGCTGACTCCATCGAGGCGAGCGAGGGCCTGTGCGATCTCGGTCTCGCGGCGGGCGTTCTCCTCATCCTTGGCGGTCCGCTCGGTGAGGATGTCATCGAGCGCCGGCAGCTGGCCCTCCTTGATGCGTTCCCTGACGATCGCGTTCAGGTCGCGCTCGGCGGCTGCGGCCAGCGGTCCGTTGAAGTGCAGCGTGTAGTAGCTGCGCCGCTGTGTGGCGATGACCTCCTCATCGGCCAACGACGCGAGCGCGATCAACGTCAGCGCCCGGCCGGCGATGTCACCCGCCGCCTGCGCATCTGCCAGGTAGCGGCTCGCGCGCTCGTGCGCCTCCTGCGCCTCCAGGTAGACGGTCTTGGTGTCCCCGTCGCCCTGCGAGCTCTGGCTGATCCAGCCGGGCAACGCAAGCCGAGCGCCCCGCGCCGCGATCCCCCGCAGCTCGCCGCTGAGGTTGACCGAAGCGAGGATGCGCAGCACCCGCTCATCGACCTTGATCCGCGGCAGGTACTTGAACACGAGCAGTCCGACCGCTTCGTTGAAGCGGGTTGCCTTTTCGCGCTTCGCCTCTTGCTCTTTGCGCTGGGCCTTCGCCTCCTCCTTGATGCGCGCCTCGCGCTCCTCGGCGGTCTCCGTCTTGGCGCTCTCGCCATCGGAGCCTGCCTCGGGAGCGCCTGATGGCGGCTGGGCGGCGCTGCGCATACGCTCGGCGTCGCGTTCGGCCTTGATCCGCGCGCACACCGCCTTGAGGCTCTGAGCGATGTGGTCCTCGGCGAGCGCGTCGCCGACATCCTGGCCGACGATCAGCTGCGACCAGCGCCCGATCTCGTGAACCGCCTTGAGCCGGCGTGCGTGCTCGACCAGATCGGGGGTGAAGGACACCGATTCGAGCTTCCGGCCGGTTGCCTTCTCGTAGGCAATCAGGTTCTTCGCTGCCTTCTCGCCGAGGGTGAACGCCCCGACGGGGTATCGGCGGTTGGACTGGAACATCCCCGCCGGCAGCGGGTCGGTGTGGAGTACGCCGAGCGACAGCGCATCGTTGGCGAACTCGCTCCAGGCGGGCGCTTCGTCACCGTCCTCGGCGTTGAGCACCGCTGCGACGGCGTTGCGCGCAAGCTCCTCGTGGATTTTGCAGAGCTCCGCGAGAGCCTTCACGGCCAGCAGCGGGATCGTCTCCCCGGCGACGAGCCTGCTCAGAGCGTCCGGCAGGGCGAGGATCGTCTGGTGATCCCTGATGCGCGGTTCGCGGGAGCTGCGCTTGGCCTTGCCGCCCAAGCGCTCGGCGACGCCGCGAACGTTCAATCCGCAGTCGAGCATCGGCCTTGTAGCCCTGCGCCCGCTGGAGTGGGTTCAGGTCGCTGCGGACCTCGTTCTCGATCATCGCGTCCGTCAGCAGCTCCAACCGCTCGGCCTCGTCACCCGCGCCGGCGGGCAGCACGTTCGCGGGGATCTCGGTCAGCTCTGCTTTCGTGGCTGCGCGGTAGCGCCGCTCACCCGCGATGAGCAGGTAGTCCTCGCCGTCGGTCGAGCGAACGAGTACCGGCTGAAGGCAGCCGCGCTCGCGCATCGTCTCGGCCATCGCGTCGAGCTCGGCGTCGATGATCTCGCCACGCGGGTTGAAACCCTCCTGCACGGTGATCTGCGAAAGCGGAATGTGACGCAGCTCGGCGCGGCCGTGCGCGCCGTTGGTGTTCTGGGTGGTGCTCGGGGCGGCCATAAAGGCCCTCCTTTTTCACGCAGGGCTCCCCCCAGCGGGGAGCCGTCCCCGACCAACCCGCACGCGCAGCGTGCGAAAATCGGAAGGGGCCGGCTCGCGCTGCGCCAGTCGGTCGCAGGCGCTATCTCGATCGGGCGGGCGCGGCTGTCAGCGCTCGACGCGCTCTAGCTGCTCAAAGGCGTCGTCGGGCACGTCGATCACCGTGTCGTAGCCCAGCGCCTTGAGATGTTCGAGAACGACTCCGACGTGCTCATAGACGCACTCTCTAACCCTGTCGTTGGGGTTGAGGTTCTTGTGCTCGTGGTCGTCGGTCCGCATGACGGGATGGTGGCCGGGAGGCCCGAGCGTGAGATGCGCTACATGGGTTGGCACGCCCCTATGCCCGGTGAAGGTAGACGTGAGCTCGAACGCGAGCTCCGGTTCGGGCAGCGTCGTCGCGATCACGAGCGCGCGCGGGCCGCCCCATGCACAGACGGTCTCGCTCTGGACACGCCGGCCATCGAGCTTGACTTCGAGCGCGATTGTGCTTTGAGTGCTCACCGGCCGCTACGGTATCGCGAGGCCCACGAGGGACCTTTCTTCGGCGAGACGCGGCGCCGGACCGCGCCGGAGCGGGCGCGGCTAAACTCGGGAGTCCTTCGCGCCGGAGTAGCTCAGTTGGTTAGAGCAGTGGAGTCATAATCCAAAGGTCGCAGGTTCGAGTCCTGCCTCCGGTACTTTCGAGCTGGCGGCGGCCGGCGAGACCGTAGGTGGTCAGTATTCGGCGGCGATGACGCCGTGCTCGATGGTGTGAGCGCCGGTGGGACGGTAGGCCGGACCTCGACTGTGGTGGAGCCAGTTGATGATCTCTTGCGGTGGCGGGAAGTGGCGCAGAACGGCAACGTCGATCCAGCGGTATCCGCAGCGCTCGCACTCGAAGTAGCCGGGGCACGGTTCGGTGGGTACGTGGCGGTGGCCGTCGTGGGGTTCGTTCGGACGTTGTGGCATTTGATCCTCCTGGTAGAGCGTCTTCTCGCATCGGGCGAGACGATCGGCTCGGCAGGCCGAAGGGCCTCGGCCGCGCCGTAGCGGATGCGGAGGCGCACATAAGGCCGGGCCGCGGAGCGGTGCCCGATCGCGAAGCGCGGGAAGACGCTCGGACAGCGAGGAGCTGCTTGCGCTCGAACGAGGCTTCGACGGTGACGATCGCACGCCGGGAAAGGGCGCCGGATGGGCGAAGCGCAAGGGTTATGGCGAGCGCCGGTCTAGGCGAGTCCGAACACCAACGCAAGACGGCGGCGGAACTCAAGGAAGTCGTTGCCGCGGGTGGCGAGCCGCCCTTTATCCGGCTAATGCGGACTGCCGCCGACGTCGAATCGGTGGACGCCTATGGCATACGGTTGACGACCAACCCAGCGTGGACGGTCCACTTCCCATCGGCATCTGGACGATCGGATGATCGAGTCGAGGGAAGTCTCGGGGCACCAGGCGAGCCGTATCAGCTGTATCCGTTTGCGAGGTATAGCCCGATCCATACGACCGCGAGCGAGCAGAGGAAGATCGCGCCCTCCAGGGCGTGCAGCGTCGGGCGGCGCATGTGCCATACGACGAGCACCGCGATCAGCGTGACGAGCGCGAGCTTGATCTGGAAGGTGGTGGCGCCCCAAAGGTCCAAGTGGCTCGCCATCGCGCTACCTGTTGCGAGCAGCACGCCGAGTGCGGCGAGTGTCCCGTAGCCGAAACGCCGGGCGATCGCGCGCAGCCGCTCGCGATCCGGCGCGCGGCGCTCGACGGGCACGACGATCGCGGCGAGGAAGAGCTGCCCGCCGACGAAGAACGCCATCGCGAGGATGTGCAGCCAGCGCATGACGAACCAGAGGTGACTCATCACGTGTCCTGTGAGCGCGAAGCATCGCCGATGCGCAACGTGTGTGCGCCCAGCACATGCTCCAGGGTGTGGGCGAGCGCTTGGATGTGGGTGAGGTGCTCGCGCGTGAGGGCCTCCAGCTGCTTGCGTCCGTGACTGGTGAGCGTGAGATGTACGCGGCGGTGATCGACGGTGTCGCGGTCGCGACAGATGAGGCCCGCGGTCTCGGCGCGTTGTGCGAGCTCCACCACACTGTGATGGCGTATCTGCAGCTCTTGCGCCGCCTGCCCGATCGTCGGGCCGGGTGCCGTGGGGTAGCCCCGCACGACGAGCAGCAGCTGGTGCAGGGAGGGTGTCAGGCCCGCATTGTGGGCTGCCTGCTCGCTCCAGCGCAAAAAGCTGCGCAGCTCGCCGCGGAACGCGAGCAGCCGCTGGTAGTCCTCATCGAGCAACGGATCCTTGATGGCGAGTGGATTCACGGTCTCGGCTCGTGGACGAGGAGCGTGCCGGGCTCGCCGGCGAGCCGGCGTGGCCCCAGGGGGCGCTCACGGTGGCGCTCCTCGATCAGTACCCGCTCGTGTGCCTTGAGCAGGTCGAACTGGCTGACCAGGCCCACCAGCCGCTGAGGGTCATCCCGGTCTGTGACGGGCAGCACTCCGTGGCCGCTGGAGACCATTCTGTCGGCGACTTCGCGCAAGGTCTCATCGGCAAAGGCGATCATCGGTTGACGTGCGAGTTCGCTGGCTTTGATTGGGCTGGTGGACCGGCGCGCGGCGAGCAGATCGGAGAATGCCAGCACACCAACGAGGTTCTCGTCGCCGTCGATCACCGGGTACAGGCGCTGACGGCGCTCTTTGCTGCCCTCGGGCAGGCGCTCGTACAGCTCCTTGGCGGGCGTCTGTGGCTGCACGGTCAACACGTCGGTGCTCATCACATCGCGTACGAGTAGGGCGTGCAGTGGGTCGATCTCGTACTCGCGGGTGACGTGGTAGCCGCGGCGGGCAATCTTCTCAGTCAGGATCGAGCGCTTCAGCGTCAGGACGCTCACGAGGTGCGCGATCGTGCACGCGACCAGCAGCGCCAACAGCGCGTTGACGTCATGCGTGAGCTCGAGCGCGAACACGATGCTGGTGAACGGTGAGCGCATCACGCCGGCCATCGCGGCGGCCATCCCGATCAGCGCCCAGGTGCCCTCCCCGGCACCTGGGAGTATCGCGCCGAGCAGTCCGCCAAGGGCGGCGCCGAGCATCAGCAGCGGGGCGAGAATCCCGCCGCTGGTATTCGACCCGAGCGCGATCGACCAGACCGCCAGCTTGACCACGAGCAGCACCGCCAGCGCGCCGAGCGCCAGCTGTCCTGCGAGCTGCGCCCCGATCGTTTCATAACCCACGCCGAGCACCCTTGGATCGATCAAACCGCCGATGCCGACGAATACACCGCCGATCGCCGGCCACCACGACCAGTGCAAAGGCAGCCGCCCGAACAGGTCCTCCGCCCCATACACGCAGCACGTCATCACCCAGGCGAGTCCCCCACACGCGAGGCCCACCAGTACCGCCCCGAGCGTCACCGACACGCCCAAAGGGCCATGAGCACTCATCGCAAACAGCGGAGCCGTCCGCAACAGCCCGGCGCTCGCGAGCGCTTCCCGCACAGCCTCAGCCGAGCACGCCGCGAGCGCGACCGGGATCATCGAGCGCGGACGCCACTCGAACAACAGCAGCTCTACCGCGAGCAGCACAGCCGCGACGGGGGTCGCGAACACGGCGGTCATGCCGCCCGCCGCGCCGGCCACGAGCAGAGTGCGCCGCTGCGCCGCGGTCAGATGCAACAGCTGCCCGACGATGCTCCCGAGCGCTCCGCCGGTAACGATGATCGGCCCCTCCGCGCCGAACGGGCCACCCGTGCCGATGCTCACGGCGCTGGAGATCGGCTTGAGCACCGCCAGCCTCGGCTCCATGCGACTGCCGCGCAACAGTATCGTTTCCATCGCCTCGGGGATCCCATGACCACGAATGCGCTCGGAGCCGAACCGCGCCATCACACCCACGACCAATCCCCCGGCCACCGGCACCAAGACACTCCACACCCCCAACACGTGTATGTCAGGGCTGCTCAGGCTGGTGCTGAGCGTCCCCGTGTAGACGAGATGCGTGATCAGGCCAATCAGGTCCAGAAGCGCCAGCGCCAAGAGCGCGACGACCGCTCCCACGAGCAGCGCCGCCGCTGCCAGCCCGAGAACCGGCCGCGTCGTGGTGAAGTCGCCCAACTCACGCTCTTTTGCGCCCAACGGCCTCGTCTCCGGGGGAACGACCGCGTCAGCGGGGAACCGCTCGGCATGACCATTGCTCGCCACACCACAACCATATCGGGTGACGATATTTCATCGGCTAGTGAGGATGGCCACATTCACATATCGGCGTTCTCACCAAAGAAAATCGCCATCAACCGCCGACGAACTTCAATGAAATCCCGACCCCGCAGCGGCACGTCCCGTGATTGGCCGGTTAACCACATCGCGGCGGCGAAGTCGAAGATCGTCCCGCCCTTCCGGCACGCGAGCTGCTTGTTGTGGCTGCCGTAGCAGTAGAAGGTGCCATCGGGGTAGAGCTGGAGGCTTGGCCTAGTGTCTACGTGGAATGGGCAGAGAATCTTGCCCGCCCGGTTGGGTGTGGCGTTCGCCAGCACGCGGACGTACTCGGCGGCGGGGATCGCCAGCAGCGCACGGTCGAGCGGAGTGCGGCCCGAGCTGCGCGGCCTCGGCCGCGCGGGCCCGGTGGCCGCAGGGCACGGATCGCCGGGAAGGCGACTCGTCAGCTCTGTGAGGGTGTAGTGGGCCGTCGGTCTGAACGCGAGGAGCCTGACGGGCCGCGGCGGGTCATGCTTGTGGTTGAGGGTGTCCGGGGGACGCAACAGGCGCGGGATGTCGATGCAGCCGAGCTCGCCGCCGAGCGCGAGCGCGAGCCGTCGGTTGGCGCTCTCGACCTGCGCGTTCGTTGCCCGCTTGGCTAGGCGCCAGTAGAGATGTACGTGGTCGGGCGAGCCCGAGGCGACCTCCATCGTCGGGGGATGGGCGAACTGCGCGAGGCTCTGCTGTGCGCTGGGGTCATCGCACTCGATGTAGAGCAGGCGCGAGCCGCTGATCGCGTCCTTGCCGCCGTCGGTGGGACGATCGCGCAGTGCGACGCCCACGTACACGTCGGCCTTGGACGCCATACGGATGATCCGCCGCGCGGCGCCGGTCGTCGCGTCCGCGGCGAAGAATGTGCGGTCCATCCAGCCGCGCGGAGTCGGCCAGCGCAGCTCCAAGAATTGTTCTAGCCGGGGCTCCTCGGCCAGTGTGCGTAGGTAGACGAGCAGGTCCCTGGTGGGACGCCGAGGCGGGGTCTTGCTCATGGGGAAGTCCGTTTGAGCCCTGGTGGTCCGCGCCCTGGCGGGGCGCGGACCGGGCTCGCTCGGCCGCTAGGCGGCCACCGGCTCCCGCTCGTCGGCGACCTCCTCGGTCTCCTCCTCGCTGCGGGGAGTCAGGAACTCGACGGTGTTGGCGACCACGCTGTAGCTGTGGCGCTTGCCGTTGTCGGTCTCCCACTCGGCGTACTCGATGCGTCCATCGACGCCCACCTTCGAGCCCTTGCTGAGATAGCGGCTGCAAGCCTCGCCGTTGGCGCCGTAGGCGCTCACGTCGATGTAGCCGACCTCACCGCTGCGACCCATGCCGTTGACGGCGAGACGCATCTCGCAGACGCTCGTGCCGCTCGGCAGGGCGCGCAGCTCGGGGTCACGGGTCAGACGGCCGGTGCCGATGAACTTGTTGATGTTGCGCTGAGCCATTTCGGTTTCCTCCTGTTGTGGTGGTGGTGCTAGTTACGCCGCCCAAAAACGACGCCGACCGGCGCGCGGAACCGGAGCCCGTCAGGGCGCAGGGGAACCCCCCTTGTGGGGGTTGAAGCGCTAGTCCGGCGGCGTCGAAAATGGGGCAAGTAACGACGCCCCACCGGCCACGAGGAACCCGTGAACAGGTTGAGCCGCGCAACTTCTCGGCTCCTGCCTACGTCCGTGGCCTCTTGCGGTCTGTAGAGCATCGTCGGCGTCTGTTGTGCCTCTGTCCGCGAACGGTCGCCCGCGGCTTTCTCGGTTACTGAGCCCCACCGCCACCAACCGGCCAACGACTTCTCAAAACGGTCGAGACGGCCGCTGTCGGACCCGCTGTGAGGGCGACGCAACTGGCCTTTGGCGTTTTGTCAAGTTTGGTGTTGGCAGGGGTGTTGGTCCGTGCTGTTGGCGCGGTTGTTGGGTGCTGCTGGCTGTGCTCGTTGCTGGTTGCTGGGAGCGGTGAGATGGCACGCCGTGGCCTGATTAGGTGCGCGTGCGGCCTTGGTGGCCAGGGGCCTTATGCGGTCTTTGGCGTGCGCAGGGGCCCTTGTTGCGGGCGCGAGCTCGAGGGCTCGAAATTGCGGATGCGGGCTTGCGCTCGGGTGTGTCGTGAGACGACAGCCGTGGCTGGGTGTGGGCTAGTGGTTCAGGGCAGGGGCGACCTTTGCGGGGTTGTAGTCGACGTCGCTGTTGACCATGCGCCAGATCACGCGCAGCAGTCGGTTCGCGCACGCGATCACGGCTTGTCTGGCGGTGAGCCTTTGGCGCAGTGCGCGGTAAAGCGCCCGGAAGGCAGGGCACGCTTTGATGATGTGTCTGGCGGCGTGAAAGGCAGCGTCGCGCAGCTGGTAGCGGCAGCGCTCGGAGATCTTGCGTTTCGGGGTGCTTTGCCCGGAGTCCCTTGCGATTGGTGCGCAGCCGCCGAGCTTGCCGAGCGCGCGGGCCGAGCGCAGCCTGCGGACGTCGCCCGCGGCGGCGAGAAGAAGCGCCCGGTCGAGTTCTCTCAGACCCGGCAGGCTGTCCAGGCGTTGCGCTCCGGGAAGTCGGGGGTAGAGGTGCAAGAGCTCTTCCTCGAGCATTTCGAGCTGGCCTTCGACGAGCGCACGGCGCCGCATCAGCCGCTGCAGCCTGGCGGCGTAGGCGCCTCTGGCAGCGCGGTATCCGACCGGGCGGCTGGTCTTCTCGATCAGCTGCTTGATCTTGTTGTGCCCGATATGGCGGCCGGGTGCGGCTGCCCGGACTCGACGCTCAAGCTCTTGCGCGCCGAGCCTGGTTGCACGTGCGGGGTCTCCGCCGGTGACAGCGATCACGGCGCGGGCGGTGACGCCCCGCTCGCCGCCACGGAAGGTCTGCAGGAACTCGGGCCAGATCGTGTCCAGACAGGTCTTGACCGCGCCGCGAAGCCGACGGCGCTCGCGGCGCAGCCGCAGCCGCTCGAGACACAGCGCGTGCGCGCACGCCACCGCGGGCGTGTCGGGCCGCACGAGATGGGAGTAGTCAACGGCGCCGGCGAGGGTGCGGGCATCGACACGGTCGGACTTGGCGCCCGTGATGTCCCGCGCGCCGCGCAGCTTCGCGACGGTCGCCGCGTGAACCTGGCGCACCTCAAGGCCCTTTCCGGAAAGCTCCTCCGCGAGTGCCTGCCAGCGCGTAGCTGTCGGCTCGATGATCACCAGGACGCGACCCTCAAGCCCGGCAAGCTCTCCGAGGAACCCGTCGATGCCATCGCGGGAATGAGTGAACCGGAGCCGCCGGTCGGTCCCATCCGGTGCCCGCAACACCGCTTCGTGCGCCGCGCGGCGCCCCAGATCGATGCCGACTGTCCACGCGGGCTCGCCCGCGTGGACAGTCGCAGTCACGTCCGTCATCCTCTGCATCCAGCCTCCTCCGACAGTGGTTTAAGCCCGCACACACCTGGGCCAATGAGCTACTCGAAGAGGAGGCTGACCTACGTCACGGCGGCCACCGACGCACCCCAACTTCCGCGCCAACCTAAAATTCGTTGGCCGCTTCGGCGCGTCGCTGGTCACTAGGGGGTAATGGAACGCACAGATGCCTTCGGCCCGGCTTCGTTCGGGCGCTCGAACTGGCTGGCGGCGGCGGGGTCTCGATGAGGGTCCACGCGGTAGGACGCCGGCCGCTCGTCAGGTTCACGATCTGCCTCGCGGGGATCGTGCTGCTCGCGCTGCTGCTCAGCGGGTCGCTGGCGTGGTGTTGGACGCAGGCCGCGTCGCTGCTGGAACTGAAGGGTCCGATGCGGCTGACGGCCGCCGACGCCGCGCACGCGATGTGGCGCGTGCTGATCCGCGGAGGCTGGAGCTCGCCGGCGAGCGTGTTCCCGACTCGCGCGGAGCGCGCGGTGGCGCCCGCCGGCTGGGCATACGCCCTCACGGGCGGCTGCTTCGTCGTGCTTCTGATCGGCGTGGGCCTGGGCCTGCACCGCAGGATGCGGACCTGGCGGGCGGGGTCGCCGCTCGGCAAGGAGCAGCGCACCGTGGCGCGTCACGCGGTCGATCGCGGCTGGGTGCGGCAGCGGACTTGGGCGCTGCCCGCCGATCTGCGCCGTCTGTGGGTGCCCGGCCCCGTCTCGGGGCGGCCGTACCTGGGGGTGATCGGCAAGCTGCCCGCGCGCACGCTCGCGGCCGAGCTTGAGGTACAGCCGATGGTCGTGGCGCCGCCGCGCGCGGGGAAGTCCAGCGGCTTCGTCGTCCCTTGGCTGCTCGACCACGACGGGCCGGCGCTGGTGTTGAGCACCAAGCGCGACATCTACGACGCGACCGCGCCGTACCGCCGTGGCCTCGGGCGCGTGTGGGTCTATGACCCGTTCGGCGACCGCGCGAGCGCCGGCTTCACGCCGCTCGTGCCGGCGAGGACGTGGGCCGGCGCGATCCGCGCCGGCGAGGCGTTGGCGAGCGCCGCGCATCCCGACCAGGCGAACGCGGCGAACGAGTTTTGGGACAAGGAGGCCGCCGCGATGCTCGCGCCGCTGCTGCACGCCGCGGCGCTCGCCGGCGAGGGCATGGACGAGCTCGTGCGGTGGCTGGACGCCCGCGACTTCCAGAGCGCCGTGAGCGCGCTCCAGAGCGCGGGCGCTGCGGCGGCTGCCGAGCAGCTTGAGGGCGTCGGCCGTCGCGACGAGCGCAACCGCGAGACGACGGTGATGTCGGCGTTGAATCTGCTGCGCGCCTACCGCTACCCGCAGGTCGCGGCGTGCGCCCACAGCGACCTGACCCCTGAGCGGTTCTTGGACGGGGCCGCGAACACGATCTACGTCGTGGCCGCTGGCCACGACCAGGAAGCGTTGCGGCCGGTGATCCTCGCGCTCGTCGCTGCGATCTATGAGGCGGCGATCGTCAAGGCGCGCGGGGGCGGCGCGCTCGACCCGCGGCTGTTCATCCTCATGGACGAGGCAGCGAACATCGCGCCGCTGCGCAACCTCGCGGCGTGGCTCTCGCAATGCGGAGACCACGGCATCGTCATCGCGACGATCTGGCAGTCGATCGCGCAGATTGACCAGCGCTACGGCCGCGCCGCGCGCGACGCGATCTGCGCGGCGTCAACCGCCCAGGTGTTCTTGCCGCCCCTCGTGGAGCCGACGAGCACCGGGTATCTGACCGAGCTGCTGGGCGAGGAGCCGGTCGCCAACGCATCGACCTCGACCGGGCTCTCGCGGCACACGCTGAGCATCGGCCATCAGAAGGCCGGTCCCTCGCCGTGGCTGCGCCAGATCGGCCGCGGGCGGGCGATCCTCGTCTACCGAGACCTGCCGCCGGCGATCGTCCGCACGCCCGGATGGTTCGAGGACCCCCGGTTCGCGCACTACGCCCGGCTGCTGGCATCGCGCTACGGAGCGTCTTCCCTGGGGCGCGCTCCACGCTCGCGTGAGTGCTCAGGCAGGAGACGCCTGCGAGGGCCGGAGCTGCGATGAGCGATTCGTTGGCCGCCGGCACGGGGTGCGGGTCAACAACCCCGATGAACGACAGAACCGCAGCTGCGCCTCAAGCGGGCGAGCGCACGGCAAAGCCGCGCCGCGGCGGCCCTTCCGGGCGCCAGGTGGTCGGCGATTATGTGGGGCAGCACGCCTCCGACGCCGCCCAGGCTGTGCGGCGAGCCGGGCTGCGCCCCGGTCTGGATCGGTCCTTCGGCTGCGCGTCCGAGCTCGTCGGGCAGGTCGTTGAGCAGGAGCCGACCGCGGGCAGCGACTTGACGCGCAACGGCCTGGTGACGCTGTACGTCGCTGCTCCCGGCGTGGCCGAGATGACAAGCGAGGAGCATCCCGCGCCGGCGCCGGCAACACCCGTGGTGCCGGCCGCACCGGACGCCGGCGAGGAGGATGCGCCGTCCCCCGCGGCGCCTCGCCGCCGGCGCAAGGCGAGGCGGGCCGAGAGAACCCGGCAGGTCTTCGAGACCCCGCCGACTCCCGTTCCGCCGGGCGAGATACAGCAAAGCGAAGCACCCGCGCACGAAGCCGAGCAGGCCGAGGAGTGGGACGACGAGGACGCCGCCGGGTCTGCGTGGCCGGATCAGGCGGCGGTCGGCGAGGAGCCTGGCGACGAGCTGGCCGACGACGAGCTCGGACGAGTTCGTGGTGCATGTAGATGCCCTGTTCGCCGGGCGCGGACGGCCGCTGTGGCGGCGGGTCTACCCGCGCCGGGGGCTCCGCGTACAGCTGGCGGGGCACCCGTGGCTGTTCGGGATCACCGGCGCGATGCTCGCGGTGTGGGTGGTGGTCGGCGTCGCGGCTGCCCTCGCAGGCCATCGGCCCAGCGCTCATCACACGAGCGCCCCGCGCACGACCGTCAAGCAGGGCGACGTAGCACGCCCGGTCGGCGCGGTGAAGCCGTCGCCCTCACGGGCACCGGCCGCGGCTCATCGCGGCGCCGACGCGATCAGGCCGCGTCCGAGACGCACGGCGCCGACGGCAGCTGCGCCACCCGTATCGCGCGCGACCGCGCGCAGTGTCCCCGCGACGCCGGAGGCGAGCGCGCCGGTGGCGCCCGCGTCGCCGCGGGCCGTGCCGGCTCCTGCGACTCGGCCGCCGGCGCCAGCGCCGGCGCAGGCCGGAGGGGGGCCGTTCTCGCCGTGAGGTTTGGCAATCACCAACACAAAGGAGGTGAGGCCAGTGATGGCTCTCACGCTCAGACGGGCGCAGGCCCGTCGTCTCAGAAGGACGGCGCAGGTCGCCGCGGCGATCTGCGTCTTGGTCGGGCTGCTGGTGGGCGTCGTGATCCTCGGGGCGTTCCCCGATGGACACGTTCACGCACTGAACGCGGCCGGTGCTTTCAAGGGCGGCGAAATCGAAGGCGTCGCGAAGCTGGTCGAAAAGCTCAAGGGCAACATCGTGTGGCTCGGCGGCACAGCGATGGGCCTGATTATCGCGGTCGTCGGGATCATGTTCATGGCTGGTCATTCCAGGGCGCACGACCTGGCGATCAAGACGCTCGTGGGAGTGGCGATCCTCGCGTCGATCAGCGGCATCGTGGCCTAGTCGGATGCCAGATGTTGCAACGCCGCTGGGTGTGGGCGCTGCCGGCTGCGACCACGGGCGCGTTGCTGATCGGGCTCGTGCTCGCGCCGGCCGCGTCAGCAGCGGACGGCGGTTCGTTCGTGCCGCTCGCCTTCCTCGGGATCGAACTTCCGTCGCTGCACAGCATCATCGAAGGGATCGCCAAGGGGTTCTTCGGGGCGCTCGCGCACGCGCTCGTCCCGAGCTGGCTCACGCACGGGACGGTCGCGACGATTCAGCATCTCGTCGCGCTGCCGGACCCGGCGACCTGGACACACGTCGGGCAGTTGCAGGCCGACATGGTGTGGCTGGGGGCATCGCTTTTGCCGGTCACGCTCGCGATCGGGACTGTGCGCCACTGGCTCGTTGGGCTGACCGGCTCGGCGCACCCGGCCGGCGCGCTGGGGCGGTGCGTGTGGGTGACGTTCGTGCTCGTCGCCTACCGCTGGTTCGTGGAGCAGACGGTCGCCATCACGAACACGCTAACTCACGCGATCCTCGGGTTCCCGGTCGTCGCCAGCGGCCTACAGCGGATCATCGGCGTGCTGTTCGGCGGCGCGCTGCTCGCAGGCGCCGGCGGCGTGTTCGGAGCGTTCCTGGTGATCGTCGGCGTCCTGTTCGCCGCGGGCCTGTTCGCCGTGCAAGTCCTGTTGACGGTCCTGCTCGCGCTGCTGATCGTCGCCGGTCCGCCGCTGATCGCGCTGTCGGCGATCCCCGAGCTTTCGCACCTGGCGCGCACCTGGGCGCACGCGCTCATGGCGGTCATGCTCGTCCCGCTCGGCTGGACCGTGCTGTTCGCCACCGCCGGAGCGCTGTGCCTCGACGCAACGAGCTTCACCGGCGGCGCCGGCGGCGTGCCGGGGCACATCGCAGCCGCCTTCGCCGGGCTCATCACCTTCGCAATTGCGGTGAAGCTGCCACTGATGCTGCTCGGGGAGCTGCGTCACCTGTTCGGCTCTGCCTTGTCCGGTGGTGGCGGCGGCTCGTCGGGGCAGAGCACGATGCCGGGCGCTGAGCGGGTGAAGGCCGCGCACGCGCGGCTGCGCGGCGCAGCCTTCGAGGGCGTGCCCTCGCTCGGGCGCAGCGCGGGACGCGCGGCCGGCGCCCTGGGCGCCCCGGCCGGAGGCCCGCTCGGCGCCGCCCGGCGTGGCCTGTCCGGGGCTGCGCGTCGCAGCGGCGTCCTGCCCGGCGCGGCGGCCGGCGTCGCCGGAGGCGCCGTCGCTGGGAAGGCCGCTGGGCGTGGCCTGGCACAGAGCGGCCGGCGCGGCATCCGCGAGCGACTACGCAACGCGGGCGCGATCATTGCCAGCGCGCCGGGTGACGCCCGCGCCGCAATGGCCGGTGCCCGCAAGGCGGGCCGGACGCCGCGCGGCGCCGCCGCCCGCGCAGCTGGAGGCGGCCCCAGGCGCACCGGCGCGGGCACGAACACGGGAAAGACCCCGGCGAGCGTCGCCGGCGGATCGGCGCGTGGCCGAAGCTCAAGCCAGGGACCGCCCGCCCCGCGCCAGCGCGCCCAGGGGCCTGTGCGAGCGCCATCCCCGCGGACGCAGACGCCCGTAGGACGCTCGCCAACTCCGAACGCGCCGGGGGGCACGCACCCTGGACGCAAGGTGACGACGAGCGCGCAGCGCGAGGCGTCCGGCGGCAGACGACCGCCCAACGCGCCCACTCCCCCGCCCCCGCCGGTGCGCGCGCAGCGGCCGGCGAAGCGTAAACCGCGACCGCGGAGCGGGTCGTGATCCACCGCACCTTCCGCTCGCTTGACGAGGCCCCGAAGTTGGTCGGCTTCACGATGCGCCAGTGGTGCGTGCTGGTCGCGGGCGCGAGCGCGGTCCTCGGCCTGGTCTACCTCGCGCACCTGCCGACCAAGCCCGCGATCACGCTCTGTGTCTTCTTGGTTGGGCTCCCGGCTGCGCTGACCTACGTCTCGGAGAGCGGCGGCCTGCAACTCGGCGTGCTGCTGCGCGATATGTGCCGCTGGCGCATGGGTCGGCATCGCCTCCCCGCCACCCCGCGCGGCTACGCCGATGCGCGTGGCCTGGTGATCCTCGCGCCCGCAGACTTCTATCTGGCAGATGATCGTCCGGCAGACGGTCGTCTGTCGGACCCGGCGCTTGAGGAGCTGCTGTCCGAGGAGCGCTGGGGCGTATGACACGGGCGCGATGCACCGCCGACCTGCTCGGAGTCGCCGCGATCGGCGAGGACGGGCTGCTCGTGCGCGACGACGGCGAGTACGTGCGCTATCTGGAGGTCGGATCGGTCAACCCGCTCGTCATGGAGCAAGCCGAGGGCGAGCGAGTGTCTGCCGCGTTCGGTCAGCTCGCCGCGCGCCTGCCCGATCGTCAGTCCCTCCAGCTCTACGTGCAGGGCACGCCGCTGGACCTAGAGGACGTTCTCGCAGAGGAGACCCACCGCTGCGAGCAGGCGGCGGGCGCAGCCGAGGACGCCGCCGAGGACGAGCGCGCGACGGCGATCCGCCGCCTGGGGATCGCCCAGGAGCAGTCGATCCGCGCGACGGCTCTGAATGTCGCTCCGCTGACGCTGCGTTATCTCGTGATCTGTCCGTGGCGGCCGGCGGGGCGCACGCTGCACTCGGGGAGCCGGTCGCGCCGGGCGCTGCGCGTGAAGGCGAGCGTTCACGAGCGGGCGATGCGCGACTCGTTGCGGCACGTCGAAGGCGTCCGCTCAGACCTTGAAGCGATGGGAGTCCCGGCCCGCCCGCTGGACGGGCGGGAAGTGCTCGATCTGCTGCACGCCAGGTTCGACCCCGATGCGCAGCTGGTGGGCGAGCTGCCTGCGAGCTTCATGTGCCCCGAGGTCATCGCACCGCCGGTCGCCGGCGAGGACGCCGAGGACGCGAGCGCTCGCGCGAGCGCCCTGGCGAGCGCGATCTGCTCGGCCGAGCTGGGCCTGTCCGAGCGCAGCCATGTGAGGATCGGCAGCTCGGCGGAGGAGGTCTTCTACGTCAGCCTGGCACCGGAGCAGACGTGGCTCGGGTGGCTGCTTCACATGATGCAGGCGCCGCGCCCGTTCACCCTCAGCGTGCATATCCAGGCGACCGAGCGCTACCGCGAGCGGATGGCGCAGAAGCGCCGCTACCGTCGCATCCACGGCGTCAACCGCGGCGTCGAGCAGCGCGGACGCCCGCTCGACCCCGATGCGCGGGTGCAGGAGGAGGAGGCCGCCGAGCTCAATGACGAGCTCGCCACGAGCGCGGGCGCCGGCATCTACCGCGTCAGCATCTACGGCTCGCTGCTGGAGGCAGGGCCGGCGCCGGACACCGAGACCCTGCACGAGCTCTGCCAGGCGGCCGGGCGGGAGGTCACGATGGCCTGCGATGCGCGAACCACCGCTCGCCGACGTGGATGTCGCTGCCTACGTGCATGTGCGGCCAGGTGATCGGGCTGTCGCCCTGCGGATGCCAGTGATAGGAGACCAGCTCGCGGTCCTCGTGCTCGATTGCGTAGAAGCAGCCGACGACCCCAACGCGCCAGCCGTCCGCATCCTCTCGAACCTCGTAGTGCTCGCCAACGCTGAGACGGAGCGGATGCGGAGCGCGCAGCTTCGCGATGTCAGAGAGTTCGAGCTGATGCGGCGGCTCGGCGGCGTGATAGGCGCTGACGACGACGTGCTCGTTCGTCACACACGCCAGCAGCCGCGCCGTTCGGCCGCGGTAATGCTCGACGGCTTCGGCGGGTGTCCTACTTCCGGGCGCCATTGGGCGGGAGCATCATCGCGAGGCGCGTGACGGCGGGGCTGTCGTCTATGTCGATCTCACCCGCACGCAGGCGCCGCTCGAACTCCTCGCCGCTCATGCCCAGGTACTTGCGTGCCTGTTCATCGACTCGCTGAGCCCATTCCTCGGGGTTCAGCTCGCGGATTTGGTTGTCAGTTCGGGTAGCCATTGGAAGCTCCTTGGTACAAGTCGGCCGCGCGGACCGGCTCCTGACCATCCATAGTAGGGGACGATGCAGAGGAGTTCCAAGCGCCATCTCAGCACGGACGGCGAGGCCCCCCACCGAGCCGGTCGCACTCGGACTCCTGAGCGCTGGGTTGGCAGTCCCTAATGGACGCAAACCCCTGTCTCCCAGGGCTTGTCTCAGATCGGACCGTAGCCTCACCTGAGCAGGTGTACGGCCCACGAGCGATGTAACAGCAGCCCTCGTTGGATCAGTCTGCGAGCCCAAGCGCGTCGCGCATTGACTCTATGACGGCGCGATCCTTGGGGCGACCGGCTGCGGCCTTGGAGTGCAGGATGGTCTCTGCCGATGCGACCGGGACGACGATGCCCGTTCCGGGCACCGTCTCCGGGGTGGCGGTGGCGATGATCTCGTCGTAGCCGCTGGTGCCATCGGGGATGAGGACAACATCGAAGTCGCCGTGGCGTGTGGTGAACGTGATCGACACCTGATTGCGAAAGGTGCGGGCGTCGATGCCGTCGGGTGGCCGATAGCCCTCGGGGTAGCGCGCAGGGTCTACGCGAAAGCCGGCGTCGAGTTCTTCTACGGCGGCGGCCAGCCGCGCGAGATTGCCCTCGGAGCGCTCGGGTGTCACGTCGATGTCGTCGGTCGGTTCCGGCCAGCCGCGTGCCTGGGCGGCGGCGCCACCGATCACGACATAACGCACCTGATGGCGCTCAAGAGCGGCAAGGATGGCCTGGCGGCCGTCGTCTATCGAGTCGCCGTCTGCCATGTCTTTGCCGGTGCGGTTTCCGCCTGGCGTTGGCGCATCTCAAGGGTGGCCCATAGAGCCGGGACCGAAGCGCGCGCGCCGGCATCGGGAGATGCCTCGGCGATGCGGATGAGGTCGAGCAGCGACGCGACTCTGACAGACGTGCTCAGGGCGATCTGCATGGTCTCTGCGTCGCGCGCGAGGTCGCGGTAGCCGCGCGTGCCGGGCGGCAGCGGCGTGACGTGCAACTCCCCGCCGGTGGGCAGTGTCCAGCGCTGCGTCTGCTCTGTTCCTTCGGCGCTCGGCTTGGCATCGAGTCGCCGGGTGGTCTGCTCGATGCGGCGCTGCGCGGTTTCCGCTGGTACTACGTGCAGTGTTCGGGCTCCGAGCATGACCGGCGAGCCGTGCAAGGCGGCGGCGACATCGCCGATCACGACGAAACGCGCCTGTCCGGCCAGCTCGGCGAGGGCGCCGATCGGGTCAAAGCCCTCTGTGGCCCATCCCGGTGTCAGGCGCCTTACGCGCTCTGCGGGGTCGAGTCGCAACTGACGCGCGATCTGCGCGTCGTAGGAGTCGTCGTAGCGCGCGATGCCGACGGTGAGCTCAAGACCGCAGGCCCGCAACGCTTCGATGACGCTCTCAAGCGGCGGATGCTGCTGCCCGGTCTCCCAGCGGGCGATAGTTGACTGCGGGCGCCCCAGGCGCCCGGCGAGCTCGTCCTGAGAGAGCCCCGCGCGCCTGCGCCCGGTCACAAGTAGATCAGAACTACGCATAGCAAGATTATAGCGGAAGTAGCATAAAACGACGTGAGGCCCGGCGAGCCCTAAGCCCGCCGGGCCGTGGTGTCTCAGGCAGCCGCGACCAGCTGCAAGGCGCGGGTCTTCTCGGCTCCGTCATCGAGCGCGCGGGCAAAGCGCTGACCGCTTGAGCGCAGCGGGCGAATCCAGTCGCCGTACTCCACGATCGCGTTCACCGCCGCCCACTTGGAGCCAGGCGCGTTGCCCTGCGTCTCACCGCGCAGGAACAGCTCCGCGATCCGGTCCTTGGTCTGCTGGCGCGAGCTACGCGCACGGCCGCTCATCGAGTCGCCGGTCCCGTTCGGGTAGAGCTCATCGAGGACCGCGCGCAGCTGGCGCTCGGTGCAGCGTTCGGAGGCGAGCTCGTCGCCGAAGCGCTTGAACTGCTCGTAGTACCTGACCGAAAGGTCGAGCACGCGCCGAGCCTCGTGGACCCGCTGCGTGACCGCTTCGGTGTGGCGGATCGAGAACTTCTGCCGTGCGTCCAGCAGACCCCAGTTGAGCGTGTTCTGGCAGACGACGCGGACCGGAGTGGTTGCAGCGATCACCGCCGTCGAGCCGTCGTGGCTATTCATCAGCAGCACGTAGGGCCGCACCGGGTCGCCGCCGACCTCGACATGCTCGGGCAGCGTGGCGAGAACCCATACGCGGCGCCCACCGTGCAGGCTGCCGGCCGTCTCGAAGTTGATCGAACTGCCGAGCAGCTGGTCGATGAACGCGAACGCTTCATGGTTTTGCACGATGCGGTTATCAGAAGCTTCTGATAACCGCATTTATCTCCTGTCGGGGGTTATGTGAAGTGGGGCGGGTTGGGGCCTGCGTCTGCTTGTAGTTGTGGGGGTTTGGTGGTGGGCGACTGCGCATAATCGCGTGTCTGGTCGAGGCTTCTGGCTTTCTGTTCTTGCTGATCGCAGACTGGAGGCCGTTGATGAGATGGGGTACGTGGGTTCCGATGGTGTCGGGTCCGTTGGAGGCGTATGCGGCGGGTTATGAGAGGTGGCTGGCGGCGCGTGGGTTCAAGCCGCATGTGAGGAAGTTGAGGGTGTGGCAGTTGGGCCGGTTGAGTTTGTGGCTGGAGGGTGAGGGCCTTGGGGTCGGTGATTGGGTTGATGGGTTTGCGGTGCGGTTCGCGGCGGCGCATCGAGCGGCTGGCTATCGGACTTATCGGTCGTCGTTGAGCGTGCGGGTTCCGGTCGCGTATTTGCGGGAGCTCGGCGTGGTCGGGTCACAACCGGTGGCGTCGGGGCCGGTTGAGGAGTTGCTTGCTGATCTGTGCGTGTATATGGAGCGGGAGCGGGGGTTGGCGGCTGGGACGATCGCGAACTATGAGCGGGCGGCGAGGTTGTTCCTTGAGGATCGCGTCGAGCGAGAAGGCGGGCTTTTGCTTGATCGTTTGGACGCGGGTGATGTGAGTTCGTTCCTGGCGCGGGAGTGCCCGCGGCGGTCGGTGGTGGGCGCGATGAACCTGGCCGCGAACTTGCGGGTGCTGTTGCGCTATCTGCATGTCACTGGGTTGATCGAGATGCCGCTGGTGTGGGCGGTGCCGAAGGTCGCTGATCTGCGGGGACGGTCGCTTCCGAAGGGGCTGGCGCCGCAGGTGGTCGCCGGGATGCTCGCCAGCTGCGACCCGGAGAGTGTGATTGGTCGGCGTGATCGCGCGATCATTTTGTTGCTCTCGCGGTTGGGGTTGCGCCGTGGGGAGGTCGCTGGGATCGTGCTCGATGACATCGATTGGCGTGCGGGTGAGCTGTTGGTGCGAGGCAAGGGTCACCGGCAGGACCGGATGCCGCTGCCCGTGGATGTTGGTGAGGCGATCGTCTCCTATCTTCGTGTTCGACCCGACAGCGAGCATCGAGCGCTGTTTTTGTGTGGGTGCGCGCCGTTTGGGCCGGTCAGCTGCGCTTGCGTGACGACGATCGTGCAGTGCTCGTGCCAGCGCGCGGGGCTGCCACGGGTCGGGCCGCATCGGTTGCGCCATACCGCAGCGTCAGAGATGCTGCGCGCTCGCGTCCCGCTGGAGGAGATCGCGCAGGTGCTCCGCCACCGCGACCTGCAATCGACGGTGAAATATGCGCGCGTGGACCGCGATTCGCTCAAG
The DNA here is from genome assembly GCA_963804675.1 of uncultured Solirubrobacterales bacterium. Lineage (GTDB taxonomy): Bacteria > Actinomycetota > Thermoleophilia > Solirubrobacterales > Solirubrobacteraceae > Palsa-744. The sequence continues at coordinate 492,747 of CAWDRI010000001.1, forward strand.
TCGCTGGCGTTGGCGTGGCCGGGAGGTCGCTCATGAGCACGTTGCGTGAAGCGCTCGATGATTACCTGACGATTCGCCGGCAGCTCGGGTTCAAGCTCGAGAATCCGGGGCGGCTGCTCCCACAGTTTGTCGGGTTCCTAGAGCAGTCAGGCCAGAGCACGGTAACGACCGAGCTTGCGCTCGCTTGGGCCTGTCAGCCTGTCAACGTCAAGAAGCATCGCTGGCGCCAGCGGCTCGGGATGGTCCGCGGGTTCGCACAACACATGGCGACGCTCGATCCCGCGACAGAGATCCCGCCTTGCGATCTGCTTCCTGCACGCCAGCAGCGGATCGCTCCGTATATCTATTCGCCTGCGGAGATCGAGCTGTTGATGAGCGCCGCCGGGACGCTCTCCCCGCCGGTGCGCGGGGCGACCGTCCACACGATGATCGGGCTGCTGGCTGCGAGCGGCATGCGCCTCGGGGAGGCACTCGCGCTCGACGATGCCGACGTCAACTTCGATGCCGGCGTGATAACCGCGGTCGGGAAGTGGGGCAAGCAGCGCGAAATTCCGGTGCATCCGACGACCGTCGCGGCACTGCTCGCCTACCAACGGACGCGGGATCGCTGCCAGCCAGATCGCCCAACCACGGCGCTGTTCATCACATGCCGCGGCCTGCGGTTGAGCAAAGGCGCGTTCGGGAAGTCCTTCCGTGCAGTGATCGCCCTCGCTGGACTGGAAGGAGCGGGGGAGCGAGCGAGACCCCGCCCGCATGATCTGCGCCACGCGTTCGCTGTTCGGACGCTGATCGGCTGGCATCAGGCAGGGGTCGAGATCCATCGTGAGATGCCTCGGCTCTCCACGTATCTCGGGCATGTCTACCCATCGGACACGTTCTGGTATCTGCAGGCGGTACCCGAGCTGCTCGAGCTCGCCGCTCGCGACCTCGACCGGCTGCTCGGAGGTGGATCATGAGTCTGCTCGCACCCACGCTCCAGGCGTTCTTTAGCGATCGTATGGTCAACCAGAAGGACGCCAGTCCGCGGACGATCGCCGCCTACCGCGACGGGATACGACTATTGCTCCAATTCGCCAACCAGAAGACCGGCAAGCCTCCCAGCCGCCTGGACATCGAAGACCTCGACGCACCGCTAATCGGCGCGTTCCTCGATCACCTCGAACATCAGCGCCATAACAGCCCCCGGACCCGCAACGCGCGCCTGGCGGCGATCCACTCGCTCTACCGCTACGCCGCGCTGCGCCACCCCGAGCACGCGCACACCATCGCGCGGGTGCTCGAGATCCCCAGCAAGCGCTACGACCGGACGATCGTGTCCTACCTAGAGCAGCCAGAGATCACAGCACTGCTCGCGGCGCCCGACCGCACCACCTGGCTCGGCCGCCGCGACCACGCGCTACTGCTGACAGCGATCCAGACCGGGCTGCGCGTCTCAGAGCTCGTCAACCTCACCATCGAGCACGTCCGGCTCGACACCGGCGCGAGCGTCAAAGTGCTCGGCAAGCACCGCAAGCAACGCGTCGCGCCGCTCACCCCCGACACCACAACCGCCCTACGCGCCTGGTTCAAAGAGCGCCGTGGCCAGAACACCGACCCCGTATTCCCGACCCGCCAAGGACGGCCGCTGAGCACCAAGGCAGTCGCGTGGCTACTCGACAAACACACCAGCACTGCCGCCCGCACCTGCCCCTCAATGGCGAGCAAGCGCATCACCCCACACACACTCAGACACACCAACGCGATGCTGCTGCTCGCCAACAACGACATCACAACCGTCGCGCTATGGCTCGGACACGAGACCATCCGCTCGACCGAGCTCTACCTCCACGCCGATAACAAGGTCAAGCAGAAAGCAATCGAGACCATCGCGCCCGCCGGCACCCCACCCGGCCGATACCAGCCACCCGACAAGCTCCTCGCGTTCCTCGAGACCCTGTGATGATCAGAAGCAGCACGTCCCCAAACCCCAGCATCCACAAGGAAAACACCACTCCAAACACCCCCACTTCACATAACCCACGACAGGAGATAAATGCGGTAGCGCTCACCGACGATCCCCAGCACTTCACGGGTGTCCTGGCGGACGGTCGCGTAGTAGCCCGGAATCTCCTCGCAACGCGGAATCCACCAGTCCGCCTCCGGCATATCGCCGCGGTCGATCGCGATGGCCTCCTTCGCCACGTCCCAGCCGAGCCCTGACGCCTCGATCGCCTCGCCGACGGTCGCTGGTGGCCGGTCGAGTACGGCTCCGATCCCGTGCCAAGGTGTCACGCGCACGGAGAACATCGAGTCTGAGTCTGTGAGTCCAGCGGACATTGCCGCCTCCTTTGGATGGGTGGTCCCGCCCGGTGCGGGGGCCGGTCGCAGCCCCGGCCGCATCCCCGCAGGGATGCGAAAATGGACGGGCAAGCCCGCCCCGCATCGAGACATGCGGGCTACGCGCTGAGCTGGGCTCCGGTCTCGGCGGCGAGCCACTGAACCTCGGCCAGCCACTTCGCCGGTATCTCCTCCTCCAAGCGCTCAAGGAACGTCACCGTCGCATTGCTGGAGACAGGACGCAGCGGTATGACGTTCTCGGGCGGGCCTAGCTTCCGCTTAGCTTGGGCGCGAGCCGGTGGAGTGTCCAGAGCACGAGGTCGTCGCGTGCGGCGGTGTCTCGGTCGGGCTCATGGAGGTGGATGCCCTCAACCAGGGCCATCATTGCCTTAGCGGCTTGTGCCGCGTCGTTTGCATCGAGTCCGGCGTCTCGGAACAGGCTCTGCAAAAGTCGGTCTGCTGCGGCATGGAACGCCTCGTGCATCTCGGCGACTGCGGCGCTGTGCTGGGCGCGCTCGTGGACGGTGGCGGTGAGCTTGGCGACCTGATCGAGTTGCGCGAGCAGTGCGAGGGCTTGCTCGTCCGGGGTCAGGGTCTCGTGGGCAGGCAGGTTTTCGAGTGTCCGCTCTTGGCGTCGTTGGAGCACGGCGGCGAGCAGGTCGTCCTTGCTCGGGAAGTACCAATACACGGCGTTGTTCGCGACTCCGGCGCGTCGGGCTACCTCAGCCATCGCCGTTGCCTCGTAGCCGTTGCGCAGCAGCAGCTTCTCGGCGGCGTCGAGGATTTGCTTGCGCTTGAGGTCGCGGTCTAGGTGTGGGCGGGTGGCAGGCATTGGGTTCTTGACTCTCGATCAAGACCGATGGTACTCTTGATCGCGGATCAAGACGTACACCGTTGAGCGACAGGGATTTGGAGGTCCGCCGATGGCGGAGATGACAAGAAAACTGGCCGGCAAGGTGGCTGTGGTCACGGGCGCCTCGCAGGGCCTTGGCGAACACCTTGCGTTCGAGCTGGCAGCGAACGGTGCGGCGGTCGCTCTGGCCGCGCGTAACCGCGAGCGGCTGGAAGCGATACGGGGCACGATCGAGGCTCGCGGCGGCAGGGCTGTGGCAGTACCCACGGACCTGTCCAGTGAGTCAGACTGCAAGGCGCTGATCGAGCGCGTAAACGAGGCTCTGGGTCCGATCGACATTCTCGTGTTGAACGCTGGGAGCGGCACATTCGGAAAGCTGGAGGAGCTTCCGGGGCTGGACGCGATCCGTGACTCGATGGACGTCAACTTCTTCGGCGCGGCGTACCCGACCTATTACGCACTGCGCGACCTCATCGCCGGAAAAGGGCTAGTCGCCTACGTGACTTCGGGCTCCGGGCACTTGCCGATGGCCGGCTACCTCGGCTATTCCACGAGCAAGCACGCGATGAACGGGTTTTTTGAGTGCCTGCGGCTGGAAATGTATTCCCACGGCGTTGACGTGCTGACGATCAACCCCGGCGATATGTATAACGACGACGGAGCGGGCCGCACCTTCTTCACGCCCGAGGGGCAGGAGCTGAAGATCGACCTTTCCGTGAGGCGCGAGAACGACATCAAGCGTCACCCGGCCAGCTCAGTAGCGAAGAAGTCCTGCGAAGCGATCATCGACCGACGCCGCGAACTGGATCTCTCACCGCGAATCCAAAAGGCCGCGACCAGGGCACGTCCCTTCATACCCGGGCCAATCGACCGAATCATCTACAAGCGAGTGAGCACGCTGCGCTCGGCCTTCACCAGCGAGGTCGAGGAGCACCAGCGCGCAAGCGCAGCATGAGCACGTTGCCGTCAAACACCGCGCCCACGCGCGCCCGAGGAAAGGACTGCCGATGACACCTGAGCAGCGACGAGCGTTCGTGCTCGATCACCGCACGGCGATCTTCGGATATGCCCGCGCCGAGCACGGGCCGGCTATGTCGATCGTCTACTACTCCGCAGCGCCCGAGGAGATCGTCGTCTCCACGATGGCCGAGCGCGCGAAGGCGAAGGCCGTGGCACGCAACCCCAAGGTGTCTCTGTGCATCCTTGACGAGCAGTGGCCGCCAACCTACATGCAGGTCTATTGCGAGGCGGAAATCGAGACCGACTTCGACTTCGTGGTGGACGTGATGATGCGTATTGCCGGTGTGATGGCCGGTGCGCCGATGTCAGAGGACGTGCGCCCGATGGTCGAGGAGGGCGCGCGTGTGGAGAAACGGGTTGCGGTTCGCCTACGCCCCTACGCGACCTTCTACACCCCTCCCCGGCACGTCCACCAAGAGTCAGACATCAACCCCGGCCTGCTGCACCAAACAAGCGCATCGGTCCCGTGGTGAGAACCTCCATGTCCACGCACCCGATCATCAAGCCGGCGCTCCATCACTTCAACCTGAAGACCACACAGCTACAGGCGCTGATCGACTGGTACGCGGTCGTGGTCGGCGCCGAGGTCGCCTTCAAGGACGCGACCGGGGCGTGGCTGACCAACGACGCCGCGAACCACCGGATCGCGCTGCTCTGCTTCCCCGGCTTCGCCGATGACCCCGAGAAGGAGACGCGAACCGGGATGCACCACAGCGCCTTCGAGTACGAGCGCTTCGAGGACTTGAACGCGACCTATCTGCGCTTGCGCGACCAAGGGATCAAGCCGGATATCTGCATCGACCACGGCATGACGCTCTCCTACTACTACAAAGACCCGGACGGCAACCGCGTCGAGCTGCAAGTCGATACGTTCGGCGACTGGACCGCCTCAAGCGAGTGGATGCGCAGGAGCCCCGCGTTCAAGGCCAACCCGATCGGCGTGTTCGTAGACCCGGAGAGGATCGCCGACGCCGCCGCTGCCGGCGAATCATTCCCGGCGATCCATGAGCGTGCGACGGCCGGCGAGCTGAGCCCGCCCATCGCCCCGCCAACGCAGGGCGCCGAATGAGGCTGTGCAGATTCGAGATCGACGGGCGCATCCGACACGGCATCGCCCAGGACGGTTTCGTGGTGGAGCACGACGCTCCCGAGGAGCGCCACGCGCTCGGGAGCGTCCGCCTGCTCGCGCCCGCGACCCCGCGCAAGTACCTAGCGATCGGGCTCAACTACAAGGACCACATCGCAGAGAGCGGGCTGCAAGCGCCAGAGGTTCCCTTCTTCTTCAACAAGCAGGTGACGTGCATCGTCGGCCCGAACGCGGACATCCACATGCCGCGCGTGTCGAGCCTGCTCGACTACGAGGCCGAGCTGGCAATCGTCATCGGCACGCGCGCTCGCCATGTGCCCGTCGAGAAAGCCCATGAAGTGATCGCCGGATACACGATCGCCAACGACATCTCGGTACGCGACTGGCAACTGCGCACGCCGACAATGACGATCGGCAAGTCCTTCGACACGCACGGCCCGCTCGGGCCGTGGATCGTGACCGCCGACGAGCTCGGCGACCCGCACGACCTCGCCATCAGGACCTACGTGAACGATGAGCTTCGCCAAGACTCCAACACCAGCGAGATGATCTTCAACTGCTACGAGCAGGTCGCGCACCTCTCCGAAGCCTTCACGCTAGAGCCAGGCGACGTGATCGCCACGGGCACACCCGCAGGCATAGGAGCAGTACGCCAGCCATTCCCCGAAGGGCTGCTCAAAGTCGGCGATGCCGTCAGGATCGAGATCGACGGGATCGGCGAGCTACAGAACACGGTCGTCGAGGAGCCCGACGGCTACCTCGCGCCACAGGTCGAGTGAGCGCTGCCGGCGCACCAGCACTGACCCGCGCAGCTCAGGTGAAGTCAGCTAAGCCAACATGAAGCCGTAGGCAAGCAAAGTTTCCGTCGCCGGCTCTGCTCTTATCGCGGGCAAGTCAAGACAACCGAGTAGCCGGACAGGCCGCCACACACGACGCCGCTTGCGGCGCCGCGGCCCTGACTGTTGGCTAGGCGATGATCTGTGCTCCGGTCTCTGCGGCGAGCCGCTGGAACTCGGCCAGCCACTTGGCGGGAATCTCCTCCTCCAACCGCTCAAGGAACGTCGCGGTCACGTCGGCGTTCACGGGCCGGAGCGGTATGACGTTCTCGCGCAGGCTGCCCGGATCGAGCGCCCGCGTGATCTGATTCGCGAGCTCCGGCCGCGGCGCGTAGGCCATGTACTGTTCGGTCGTGCTCATGCGCTTGTGCCGCATGAGCGCCTGAATTGCCCTCACGTCTACGCCCTTGGCGGCCAGGCTCGTGCCGAAGGAGTGGCGCAGGTTATACATCTTGATCGCCTTCAATCCGGCCGTCTGGAGCGCGAGCTTGAACGCTTCGCGCAGCGGGCGCTCGGGTAGTGGCCGCTCCGGGTCGAGCTCGTAGGCGAACACGAAGTCGTCATCGCCGGTCGCGTAGCTGCGCTGCTTGAGCTTCGCCAGGGCGCGAGCCAGCCGGGGCGTCATGGGAATTGCCTCGGAGTCCCCGGTCTTGGTCGTGTCGAGCTGGCCTAGCACCCAATTGTCGTAGGGCCGGAGCACGCCGGCCTGGAAGTCAACGGCGCCCCACTTCATGCCAAGCGCCTCGCCGGGAAGGCGTAGACCGGCGTGACCGCCGCAGAGCCAGAAGGCTTCCTCCAAGACACCGGGGGCGTGTCCCATGAGACGGCCAACCTCGTCGGTGTCGTAGAAGTCCTCGCGGCGCAAGATGCGTTCGCGCTCCTCGCGCTTGTTCGCGCGCTTGACCTCGGCGAGCGGGTTTACGTCGAGCCAGCGCTTGCGCACGGAGTGGTCGAAGGCGGCAGAGAGGACATCGCGGTACTCGTTGCGGGTCTGCGCGGCGGCGGGCTCCACGAGCATCCACACCTTCGTTTTGCGACGAGCGATGATCCAGTCCTCGGCTTCGAGGGCCTTCGCCTTTGCGAACGTCACGCACTTGGGACGCTGGGCGTTCAGCGGCACGACGCGGTAGGCGCCGCGGCGCCGGTGCTTCCAGGTGCCCGGCATTTCGTCCGCGAGCTGCACGGCCTCAGCCTTGGTGGCGACCTCGACCGCCTGGCTGCCGGGCGGCTGCGCCGTCCAGCGTGCGACCTCGACCCGGCGGACCTCCTTGCCTTCGGCGCGGGCCTTCTTCGCTGCCCTCTCGCCGCGCACCTTGTAGGACTTGAAGTCAGCGAAGTAGGCACGCAGACGGCCGTCGGCGAAGTCGCGGAGCGGGGTGTCGGCGCCGAGATCGCGGTACATGCGCTCGGTCATGGCGTTGTAGCTGGCGAGCGTTGAGCGCTTGAGACCCTTGTCGCGTTCGCGCTCAGCTATCGAGCCGTGGAGGGCGTCTGCAAGCGTCGCGTGCTGCTCGTCGGGCTCGGGCAGCTCGACTACGGCCTCCAGCTCGCGCAGGATCGCGTCCAGACGTTCCTCCGCGTCCTTCGGCGTCAGGTGCTCGGGCGTCGGGCGGGGTCCGTTGCCTGCCCGCCAGATGATCGCTCCCCGCGATGACGTTCGACCGGAGTCGCGAACGTGCGCCGGGCCGAGCCGTCGTCCGCCGCGCTCGCCATCCTGGTCGTACCAGAAGGCCCAATAGGACCGGCCGCCGCCTTTCTTGTCTGGCTTGACCTGTAGATGCCCCGTGGGGCGAGATTTGCCGCTCATGTTGCTGTAGACCTCCATCGACTCGAACCGGCCAGGGAGGTCCGAGTCGAGAGGCAGATTTCTCTAGGATTTCTAGAGAGGGCCGCGCCCAGGCTGAAATAGGGCCTGTATCTACGGCGAAAACCCGCTAACTAGAGCCAAATCGAGGTCGAGACTCGTAAATCATAATCCGCGTGTCGGGGGTTCGAGTCCCTCCTCCGGCATCGCTCAAAACCCTGCAAACACAACAAAAAGCAGGATATCAGGGGCCGCGGATGGCCCTACGATTTCCCCAGCTATTTCCCTGGAGGGCCGTCCGGAGGGCGTCGAGAGGTCTGGACGGATGCAGAAGAGCTCCCTGTCCACGGGCCAGTTCACGCGGTAGAGGTCATCCAGACCACCTATGAGATGCTTCCCGACGACCGTGCCCACGCGGCTTGTCCGAGTAGAGACCTAGCATCATCCGCGGTGGTCATCGGCACGGACCTCGGGATCGGCTTAGCGGCGGTGGCCGCTCTGGCGGCTGCGGTCTCAGCCCGCGCCGCCGCGCGCGAGGTTGCGCTCGGCCATCGGCCTTACGTCTACGGCGAGCACGTCGGCGGGGATGCCGATTTCGCGAAGATCACGATTCGCAACGATGGACCCGGGACGGCATTGGACGTGTGTTTGCGCGTGTGGCCACCTACAGGCGAATCCATAGGGTGGTCCACGCCGGTCGCCGCGATGAAGCCCGGCGAGACGAGCACGATCTCGTACCCCGCACCGGTGGCCGCCCGCGCCCACGGCAAGCTACCCGGGTGGGACGTCGAGACTGAGTTCAGCGACATCGCTGGGGCGCGTTGGCGGCTTGTGAACGAGGAAGGGATACGCGATTCACGACGGAGGCTGCGGCGCGTTCGTTCAGGCAAGCTTGACCTCTGGCGACAGGTGTGAAGGTCGGACGCCACGGCTGGCGTCCATGGGGTCAGATTCCCGACAAAGTCGACGAAGGCTCAGAAGACGCAGACCACAGCTGAGCCGCTGCGCTTCTCATGAGACGTGGGCCGTCCGCGTCGTGTTCCAGCCCCAGCCCACGAGAACTACCGAGTAGCGGCCGGGTGCTGGGCAGGCGAGGGTGTGGGTACGCCAGGTTTCGGTGGCGGTAAGCGTGTGCCTGGCGATGAGCTTCGCGGGGTGCTTGCTTCGCGGAACCCACACGCCGCGGTAGACGGTCGCTTCGACCACGGGGTGGTTGCCGCCGTCGTAGGGCTTATTCCAGATGCCGAGCTCGATGCAGCGGCCCGACAGGTGACTGGTATCGATAAGAACGTCCGCGCGGGCCGACGCGGCGACCACGAGCGAGACGAGTAGGACGAGGACGAGGGCTGAGCGCTTCACGATTCCCGCGGTTCGTATTCCCATTCGATGACGCGCTTCCCTTCCTCAAAATGGGTCTTGCTGTTGTATTCGCTGCCCTGTAAGCACACCGAGATACCCATGTGGGCTTCGTCGCACATCCACCCGTTGACATACGTCTCCGTCTGGTCGCCGATGTTCTCCGGAAATTCGGAGTGACGGCCGACCTGCAAGTCACGGAACACCCGTCTCGCTTCGCTGCAAGACACGTGGCCCTTCGTGACGCGGACGGGTCCGGGGTGGCCCTGGAGGCCAATAGCGCCTTTCTCGTTCGCCACGGTCCCGCAGGCGTGGCTGGTGGTGGCGTGAGCGTCTTCGTGTTCGGCGTATCCGGTGGCCAGGTACTCGGCTGTGCTTTTCGAGAGCGGACTTACAGTAGCCGGTGGGCACTGGCCGGGGCAGCCAACGTGAGCGAGGCGAGTACGGCAACGAGAGATAGGCGCGTTAGCAACTAGTCCCCTTTTTCGCGGGCGCGATGCTGACGATTGCGATGCTTACATTGTTCGGGTTGAACACCGATTCGTCATTCGAGTCGTGGGCCGAAAGATCGACGCCCAGAGCGCCTTGCGAGTCGCCCACCTTTTTGTCTGCGGCGAACCAGCGCCCGAGCGTCAGGCTCTTGAGGTTCCAGAGGGCGCAGGAGCCGTTTTCGTGGTCGATCCAGAACGCGGTGGTCGTCGTGTCGCTCGGCAGCAGCTTTAGCACGTCCGCCTTTGCGACCGCGAGCGATGTCCTGTCGCCGAGCGCCTGTTCATAGCCATCCACGCGGTATTCGGGTGCGCCTGTCGTCGAGAACGAGGTGAATTGGTACGTCGGTTCGTTATTGATCGTTATCCGTTCGCCGTAGCAGCCTTCGCCCGAGCAGCCCGACCCAGAACCCCCAGAGCCCTTCGGGTGCGCCGTTTCCCAGTCCGCCAGCTTTGAGCCGAACCCAGTCCATGCCCCAGGCGAGGACGTCCCAGCGCGAGCCGCGGTTGAGGTCGGAGCCACGTTCGTTGTGCTCGTTGCCCCGCAGCCTGTGACTGCGATCAGGACCAGGGAGGGGGTGGCGGCCCTCCATCAAAGCGATGAAGTCACGGCCCTCGACCGCCCGGCCCTCGATACCCAAACGCGCGAGCGTCTCAGGCGACGCGAGCCACCGGCCAGGCGCCTGGGCCATCTCCCCATCCGGGGTCAAGTAGTAGTCCCCACGCTCCGGCACCACCGTCTTTGACTCCAGATAGCGCGCATACCCACCGGCCTTCGCGGCACCAATGCTCGCAGCGGTCATCACACCCGATACAGACCACGACCCCCCGCAAGCGGCCAACGATTCGCACAGCGCCTGCACAGCGCCCGCAGGGGCGTGCATCTAGTGTCCCGCGCCGTAAGTTCTTTGCTTAAGTGTGGTATGCTGTGGTATGCCGAGAACTGGACGGCCCAAGCAGGTGCTGGAGTTGACTGACGTCGAGCGCGATCAGTTGGTGCGGTGGGAGCGGCGCAGGAAGTCTTCACAGGCGTTGGCGTTGCGTTCGCGGATCGTTTTGCGGTGCGCGGAGGGGCACTCCAATAAGGAGGTGGCGGTGGCGTGTGGGGTGTCAACGCCGACGGTCGGGAAGTGGCGCCGACGGTTTTGTGAGTTGCGGTTGGACGGCCTCTCGGACGATCCGCGTCCGGGTCGCCCGGCGAGTATCACTGCCGAGCAGGTCGAGGACGTAGTCGTGGCGACGTTGGAGTCCACGCCGGAGAACGCGACGCATTGGTCGCGCGCGAAGATGGCCGAGCGCTCGGGATTGTCAAAGTCGACGATCGGGCGGATCTGGCGAGCGTTTGATCTCAAGCCCCACCGCGCGGACACCTTCAAGCTCTCCAACGACCCGTTGTTTGTGGAGAAGGTGTATGACATCTGCGGCCTGTATCTGAATCCGCCGGAGGCCGCGGTGGTGCTCTCGGTGGATGAGAAGAGCCAGGTGCAAGCGCTCGCGCGCTCCCAGCCAGCGTTTCCAATGATGCCAGGCATGCCGGAGAAGCGCACCCACGACTATCTGCGCCACGGCACCACCAGCCTGTTTGCCGCGTTCAACACTCAAGACGGGACCGTGATCAGCTCGACTCACCGCCGTCACCGCACGATCGAGTTCAAGAAGTTCCTGACCAAGATCGACAGCCAGGTACCCGAGCACCTCGACGTGCACCTGATCTGCGACAACTACGGCACCCACAAGAGCCCAGCCATCCAACGCTGGCTCGACGCGCATCCCCGCTTTCACATGCACTACACCCCGACATACTCCAGCTGGATCAACCAGGTCGAGCGATGGTTCGCCTACCTCACCGACGATCTACTCAGGCGCTCCGATCACCGCTCAGTCCACGCACTGGAGAAAGACATCCGCAACTGGGTCGCGGCATGGAACGAAAACCCCAAACCATTCATCTGGGTCAAGACCGCCGAGCAGATCCTCAACTCCATTTCACGACTTCTAAAACGAATTAACGGCGCGGGACACTAGTCTGTTTTGATGCTGTGCGCCGGCAGCGGGAGTCGTGAGCGCTGCTCGGGCGGCTTTGGGCTCAGAGGCGTCCGGCTGCGCGCTCGGTGGCGATCAACGCGGCAAGGTCGCTGAGCGCGGTCTCGGGTGGGGTTGCTTGGGCTGGTTGGCGGATGTGGTCGGGTGCGCCCGGCGGGTGTAGGTGGTAGGGGGACTCGGGGTGCCCGTCGGGGTCGAACTCGTAGCGAAGACGGGCGTCGCCGGCCTGTCCGTGGTAGGAGTAGCCGTGTAGGTAGAGGCCCTCGCGCTGTTGCGCGTCAGGTAGGGGATGCTCTGACCAGCGCTCGAGGAGCGTGAAGGTGATCCGTTCGTCGGGCTCGGCGTCCTCGTCCTGATCGGCGTTGGGCAGGAGCACGGCTCGCATGTGGATGAGGCCGAGTGGTGGATCGTCTTCCCAGCGTGGGTGCTCGCGTCCGCTGAAGTCCAGCAGATAGCCCGAGGCGTTGAGGATCGCGTGGAGCTCCTCGAAGCGGCGCGAGACGAACGTGCTGATGTGCGACACCGAGCGTTTCTACCAGAGGCCCGCTGAGACGACCTTTGCAATACGGGTTTCCTTTGTGTCGATTTTGTAGATTTAGAGGATATCTCTGATAATCTGGATCCTCAACGTCGCTGGCTGGAGGTGCGCAATGGCTGATTTCGATAGGCAGTACTGGAAGATCAAGGACTTCGCCGAGCACTTCGGCTTGGACAAGAGCACCGTCTACAACCAGATCGAGCGGGGCGAGATCCGCGCCATCCGCATCGGCAAGACGGCGCTGCGCATCCCCACCGAGGAGGTCCAGCGCGTGCTTGACAGCTTCGTAGAGCCCCGCGAGCAGCCCCACGACCTGCCGGCACGCACGGGAGACTTCCAGGCTCGCACCGGGCGCTCGCCGGCAGACTTCGCCGACGCTTGGCGGGAAGGCAAGATCGAAGACACCCCGCAGAACACGCGCGATGCGATCGAGGCCCTCGCCCTGCGCGAGGCGCTGCAAGCCGCCACCGTCCACGCGTAGGGCTCGACGACAGCTACGCCAAGAGCTGCGCGCCGGTCTCTGCGCAGAGACGCTGGACCTCCCGCAGCCACTTGGCGGGAATCTCCTCCTCCAAGCGCTGGAGCAAGTCCGCTCCCGCATCCGCCAAGCGTGGAGGGGTCGGCGTCACGTCCTCGGGAAGGCTGCGCGGATCGAGCACCCGCGTGATCTGATTCGCGAGCTCAGGCTGCGGCCTGTAGGCCATGTACTGTTCGGTCGTGGTCAGGCGGGCGTGGCGCATGAGCGCCTGAATCGTCCTGACATCCACTCCGCCGCGGGCCAGCGTCGTGCCGAAGGAGTGGCGCAGGTTGTACATCCTGATCGGCTGCAGCCCGGCCTTCTCCTGGGCGAGCTTGAACGCGTTGCGTATCGAGCGCTCGCTGACGGGGCCGTCACGGTCCTCGCTTGCGAACACCAAGTCCCCGTTCTCGGTCGCATAGTCGCGGTCCATGACCTTCTCCAGCGCGTGAGCCAGTCGGGGCGTCATCGGGATCGCTTCTGAGTCTGAGGTCTTGGTCGTGTCGAGGGCGTTGCGCACCCAGTTGTCGTGGACGCGGATCACCCCGGCCTGGAAGTCGACCGCGCCCCGCGTGAGGCCTTGGGCCTCGCCCGGTAGGCGCAGGCCGGCGTGCGCGCCGAGCAGCCAGAAGGCTTCCTCGAGGACGCTCGGCGCGTGTTGGAGCAGCCGGTCGATTTCATCGGGGTCGTAGAAGTCGTCGCGGCGCAGGATGCGCTCCCGCTCGTGCCTCTTGCTCGTGCGCTTGACCTCATCGAGAGGGTTCGTAGGCAGCCAGCGCCTACGCACGGCGTAGTCGAGGATCGCGCCGAAGATGTCGCGGTATGTGTTGCGCGTCTGCGCCGCTGCGGGAGCGACGAGCATCCACGGCTTCGTCGTGCGACGCGCGATGATCCAGCCTTCGGCTTCGCGCGCCTTTGCGGTCGCGTGCGAGACCCGCTTTGGGCGCTGTGCGTTCAGGGGGACCACGCGGTAGGCGCCTCGGCGCCGGTGCTTCCAGGTGCCGGGCATCTCGTCGGCCAGGCGCTCGGCCTCGGCCTTGGTCGTGACCTCCACGGCGGCGCTGCCGGGTGGCTGAGCCGTCCAGCGCGTGATCTGCACCCTGCGGACATCCTTGCCTTCGGCCTTGGCCGCTTGCGCGGCCTGCTCGCCCAAGACGCGACAGGACTTGAAGTCCGCGAAGTAGGCGCGCAAGCGACCGTCGGCAAAGTCGCGGACAGGAGTGTCGGCGCCGTGGTCGCGGTACAGCCGCTCGAAGATGTCCTCGTAGCCCGCGACGGTGGAGCGCTTGAGGCCCTTCTCGCTCTGGCGCTCAGCGAGCCATCCCTCGGCGGACTGCCTGAGCGAGCCTTCAAGGGCCTGAGCATCCTCGGCCTGCGCCTTGGTCTCCAAGTCACGCAGGATCTCCGTGAGCTGGGCCTCGGCGTCCTTTGGGGTCAGATGCTCCGGTGTCGGGCACGGTCCATTGCCCGCGCGCCAGATGGTCGCCCCGCGCGGCGTCTTGCGGCCAGAGTCGCGGACATGCGCCGGACCGAGGCGACATCCGCCCTTCTGGTCATTCTGGTCGCGCCAGAACGCATAGAACGACCGGGTGCGGTCGTTCCAGTCGAGCTTGACCTGTAGATGCCCCGTGGGGCGTGCTGTATCGCTCATGATGCTTAAGACCTCCACGAACTCGAAACGGCCAACGAGTTGTGTGGAGGGCCAGAGCGATTTCCCTACGATTTCCCTAGCCTCGATTCGTCACCAGGCGGCCGGGGTTGAGTTGGGCTGAGGCTTGGAACGTCCGCCTGGGCGGGGAGGATTGCGGTTGCGAAGCCTGCAATCCACCCGCTCAGGAGGTTCACCTTGAAGGTGATCGGAAGTGCGTCGTTGCGAACGGTAGATGTGGTGGCGGACGGCAAGGGCTTGTCGTCTCGTGCGGGGACGGCGCTGCTGGCGTTCGCGGCGCAGAGATTGGGTCTGACGGACGGCCTGAGCGCCGCTCTGGCGGGCACCCGTGAGCGGCGCTCAGGCCATGATCCCGGTCGTGTGTTGTGCGACCTGGCGGTGATGGCTGGCGACGGCGGACGATGTGTCTCAGATCTCGCGGTGTTGGCCGGTCAGCCCGCTTTGTTCGGGGACATCGCATCGGTTTCTACGGCGCGGAGGGTGTTGCTCTCGATCGGCGAGGCGGAGCTTGACCGGGTCCGCCAGGCGCGTGCCGTCGCTCGCGAACGGGCGTGGCAGCACGGCGCGGCTCCCGGGCGTGTGATCCTCGACTTCGACGCGACCCCGATCACGATCCACTCCGAGAAGGAACACGCCGCCGGGCATTACAAGGGCGCGTTCGGGTTCAACCCGCTGCTCGCCAGTTGTGGACGGGAGGTACTCGCGGGGGTCCTGCGGCCAGGGAACGCGGGCGCCAACAACGCCCAGGATCATCTGAGCGTGCTGGATCTCGCGCTGGAGCAGCTCCCGCAGAGCGCGCTTGATGGGGAGATCCTCGCACGCTCGGACTCCGCCGGAGCGAGCCACGACCTCGCGTCAGCCTGTCGCGAGTGCGGCATCCGGTTTTCCTTTGGGTACGCGGTCGATGAGCGGGTCAGAAAGGCGATCCTCGCGCTGGCAGAGACCGCATGGGCGCCCGCGGCGGGCCAGAACGGCGAGCCACGCGAGGGAGCGTGGTTAGCCGAGTTGACCGGCCACGTCAACCTGGCCTCTTGGCCGACTGGCACCCGGCTGATCTGCCGGCGTGAGCGTCCCCACCCCGGGGCGCAACTGAGCTTCACTGACGATGACGGGCACCGTTTTCAGTGCTTCATCACCGACCAGCAAGACCCAGACATCGCGGCCTTGGAGGCCCTTCACCGCCAGCACGCCGAGGTCGAGGACCGCGTCAAGACGCTGAAGGCGACCGGCGCCTCGCGCCTCCCGTTCCACTCCTTCAAGGCGAACGCCGCGTGGTTCGAGCTCGCCATGCTCGCGCACGACATCATGGTCTGGACACAGCAGCTCGTGCTCGACGGCGAGCACAAGATCAGCGAACCCAAGCGGCTGCGCTACCGCATCCTGCACGTCGCCGGGCAACTCACCCGCCACGCACGGCGCACCACGCTGCACCTCCCCGCCGACTGGCCCTGGGCCGCAGCGATCCAACACGCGTTCAAGCGCCTGCAAACGCTCCCTGCCTACGGCTGAGCCCCAGCCGCCGCGCACACCCACATCCAAGCCAACCCCGGCACCCCGCCGAAGATCACCCTGAGCGAAAACGGCCGCCAGGACCAGTCGAGCGCTCCCGAAGCAGCCCCCGTCGAGCCCCCTCCACCACCACACAACGCCAAGCCGACCAATCACCCACAAATCTCACCCCGCCGAGCGCCACCAACAGCTTCGTGACGAATCGAGGCTAGAGGGCCGAGCGGGGGCTGAAAAAGGCCCTGCTAGATGGCCCAAAACCGCCTAAACTCGGGCAATCAGGGGTGCCGGCGGAAGGATCATAATCCGCGTGTCGGGGGTTCGAGTCCCTCCTCCGGCATCGAAAATTGCCTGCAAATACGGGACTTTGGGTAACCGTTCAGTTGGTTGGTTCAGGTGAGTAGGGGTAGCGGGTTGTTGGTGGCGTGTGCGATGTGCAGGTTGGTGAGGTAGTCGAAGAGGCTGCGGGTTTGTAGGCGGCAGGTGATGGAGGCTGAGAGGAGTCGGGCGATGCGTTCCTCCCCGCCGGTGGACTGGCTGCCGAGGGAGAGCTTGCGGTAGATCACCGCGCCGCGGAGTGAGCGCTCCGCGTGGTTGTTCGTGGGTGTGACGCCGGGCACCTTGGCGAACGTCCAGAGGGCGGGCCAGATCTTCAGCAGGTTGCGGGCCAGGCCGCGGGTGCGCTTGTTCGGTGGTGCCTTGCCGGAGTATCGGCGCAAGAGAGGCTTCAGATCGCGTTGGCAGGCCCGGAT
This sequence comes from uncultured Solirubrobacterales bacterium, assembly GCA_963804675.1. Classification (GTDB taxonomy): domain Bacteria; phylum Actinomycetota; class Thermoleophilia; order Solirubrobacterales; family Solirubrobacteraceae; genus Palsa-744. Next base: position 509,532 of record CAWDRI010000001.1, read on the forward strand.
TCGGCGGCGTAGCTCGGAGCGATCGCCGGTGTGCTGGAAGATCTCAAACGCCCGAAACACCTCCTGGCAGACCTTCAGTGCGGCCGCTCCGAACTCAGCCTGGGCATCGAGGCCCTCCGCTTGGGCCTGGAAATCTCGCCGCAGGTGGCTCCAGCAGACTTGGCGACGGTGCAGCGGCAAGTGGTTGTAGGCCCACCACCGGTCGGAAGTCACGATCCCCTTGTGGTCACCGAGCAGCGCGCGGGCGTGGTCCTCGTGACGGTCCGGGGCGACGTTGAAGATCGCCAGGTTCTCCGTAAACGCGCCCCATAGCGCGCGCCCGCCACCCTGTAGACGCCAGCCTGTCTCGTCCATGTTCAGCGCCGAGGACCCGCGGACACTCTCGAGGAGATCCCGGCAGGGCTCGGCGAGCGCGGCGGCGGTCCGGGTGAGAATCGCCTCGATCGTACCGGTGCTGATCCGCGCCCCGAAGAGCTCTTGGCAGAGCTCGACCGCGTCATGGCGAGAGATACGGTTACGCACGACCAACGCGGCGACCGCAGCCTGCAAACGCGGGCCGAAAGCGCTGGTCGCGACATCGGAAGGCATGGGCGCCCGCTGCGCGCGACCGCAGCCGGGACAGTTCACCCTCGGGCACTGATGCTCGATCAACCGAACCGCGATCCGCGGGAGCTCCTCCACCTGGGCACGCACCGGCTCCCCGACCGCCACGCGCTCTGCCTCGGTGAACAGGTGCCCGCAACAGCACGAGTGCGGCCAATGCTCGATGACCTCATCCGCGACTGTCGTCGGCAACAGACCCCGGCCACGCCCCCGATGCCCATCCTGGCCGCCCTGTTTGCGCCCTGAGGGATCCTTACGCCGGGTGGGCGTCTTGCCCGGCATATCGGTGCTCGGCGGCCGCGAGGAATTCCTCGAGTTCGCCGCCAACTTCGCCTCCAACACCGCGATCCGCTCCCCTTGGCGCTCAACAACCGCAGTCAACTGCTGGATCTGACGATCCATACGCAGCAACACCTCGATGACGACCTCTCGCCCCGCGTCATAGATCGCGCCAGCTTCTTCCCGCTCCACACCACAAAATTCGACAGACCAGAGTTATGTCCCCCTGACCCACTGAACGCCTACGACTTTGGAGACTATCACGCGGACAGCGGATTTCCCCAGGGATTTCCCTGGAGGGCCGTCGCACGATCGCCATGCGTCTGGGGAGGCCGTTTTGCGGCGGCTGATTGGGGCGGAATTAATCGGTCGGCGGGACGGCTGACGACGAGGGAACCGACGGCACGACCGGTGGCCACGGGCGCCGTCGCCGATACTTCTAGGAAGTTATTGCGTCTTATTGGCTTTGGCCTATAAGCGTGTATAACTGTGCATAGCCTTGGATCCGATCAAGAACCCATATACGCCCAACGCCGGCTCGCGGCCACCGGCTCTCGCCGGCCGTCACGCAGAGCTTGAGCAGTTTCGCGTCCTGGTCGGGCGCCTTGCGCGAGGCGCAACCGAGCAGAGCATGATCATCCGCGGCCTGAGAGGGGTCGGCAAGACCGCGCTGCTGAACGTCTTCGAGGACCAAGCCGAGGACGCGGGCTTCATCACCTTCTACCACGAGCTGACGCCACAGACGGGACTCGCGGGGGAGCTTGCCCGCGACACCCAGATAGCGCTCTCTCGCCTGAAGCTCACGGCGAAGATGCTCGCGAGGATCCGCGGCGCGCTCGGTCAGCTGCAGTCGATCAAGCTCACCGGTCCCGAAGGGATCGGCCTGTCGGTTGACTTGCGCCGCACCGACGAAGCGACGCTCTCCAGCGACCTCACTCAGCTCTTTCTCCAGCTTGGAGATGCAGCTCGTGAGAACGACTGCGGCGTCGTCTTCTTGCTCGATGAGGTCCAGTTCGCCGAGCCGGCTCAGTTTCGCGCGGTGGTCAGCGCGCTACATCGGGCAACACAGCGCAGCCTGCCGATCACCCTGACGGCTGCCGGCCTGCCGCAGATCCCGAAGCTCACGGGCGAGGCACGCAGCTATGCCGAGCGTCTTTTCACCTTCCCAGTGATCGGCAACCTCTCACAGCAAGATGCCGAAGCCGCGCTTGTGGAGCCGGCGAAAGCCCAGGACGTCGGCTTCGACGAGGGCGCCATCGCCGCGGCGCTCGAGTGGACCGCCGGCTACCCCTTCTACATACAGCAGCTGGGTAAGCACGCGTGGAACCTTGCTGCGGAGTCGCCGATCTCTCTCCAAGTGATAGAGAGCGCCAAGCCGGCTGCGCAGGCAGCGCTTGACCAGACGATGTACGAGGTGAGGATGCAGCGCGCGACCAACACCGAGCGACGCTACATGCGCGCGATGGCCGAGCTCGGGACCGGCCCGTATCGCTCAGGCGATGTAGCACGTGCAGCCGGAAAGCTCACGACCACGCTTTCGCCCGTCCGTCAGTCCCTGCTCGAGAAGGGACTGATCTATGCCACCGAGGACTACGGCCACATCGACTTCACGGTGCCTCGCTTCGACGAATACCTCAGACGCCAGCTGTCATACCGTCCGCCACGGCAACGAAGCCAGGCGCCCAAAAAGCCGGCCTGAGTTACTCCCGCCGGACCGTGCGTAGGCGCTGGCGGACAGGGCGGAGCAGATCTCAAAGGGGCGAGATTCTCGCCGTGGGGAGCTCTGAGATGTTGCGTCCTGCGTCTGTACAGCGTGGTAGCATCTTGACTCAAGAGGTCAACCTAGGCATCCGATATTGAAGGAACTCTCATGATCCAAGTCAACTTCACCACCTTCGAGCGCGACTCAGACACCAAAGAGTGGATCGAGCTTCCCGTCGCGCAGATGCTCGCTGACGGCGACGACGTGAGGATCAGTGGTCCTCGTGCAGAGTGGATCAACCTCGACATCGCCGTCATCGACCCTGCGACCAGGGAGCGAGTGACGCGAGCCGACAGCGCCGAGCGCTGGGCGCAACTGCTGCCCTTCGCCTTCCGTAACGGAGACATCGACGTCGAGGTCAGCGAGGTAGCCGCGGCCGAGCCGGCCGGCGTGGCATTCCGCTACTCAACCGCCGCGTAGAGACGATGCCGCGCACTGCGGTATCCGACGTCCACGCCAAGATCGTCGGCCGCGAACTCAGAGAGACCCGCCGAGCGCTAGGGCTCACCCAAGTCGAGGTCGCCGAGCGCCTCGGAGTCTCCCCCTCCTACATCTCCGCCGTCGAAGCAGGCCGTCACAACCTCACGCTCGGCCAGCTCGCAAACATCGCCAACGCGATGCGACTCGGGATCGACATCTCATTCATCCGCCCCGATGGAACGCCTGTCAGCGTCAACCCAAAGTGAGACTTGCAATAGGTGTCGTCGGCGCATGCAGCGAAGACACTTAAGAACACAGCATCCAGGGCTTCGTCTTCCGCCGCTTGACGATCCAGCCTTCCGCTTGGAGGGCCATCGCTGTGGCCCGCGACACACGGCGAGGGCGCTGGGCATCCCAACGGCACGACGCGGTAAGCACCGCGCCGCTGGTGCTTCCACGTGCCGGGCAGCTCGTCGGCGATCCGCACCGCCTCCTCCTTTGTCGCCACCTCGACCGCCTGGCTGTCCGCGGGCTGAGCGGTCCAGCGCTCGATCGTCAACTGCTGGACGTTCTTGCCTTCGGCCCGCGCCTCGCGCGCCTTCTTCTCGCTCAGCACGCGGTAGGACTTGAAGTCCGCGAAGTACGCACGCAGGCGACCGTCCGCAAGCGTCCGTACGGGCGTGTCCGCGCCAAGATCTCGGTAGAGGCGCTCGAACATGTCCTCGTAGTCGGCGATCGTCGATCGCTTCAGGCCCCGCTCACCATTGTGCTCCGCCAGCCAGCCTTCGACTGCCTGCTGGAGCGTGTGTTTGGCCGCCTTGGCCTGGCCCCTGAAGGTCGGTCCGGTCCTTGTGAGAGTTTCTTGCGCTCGCGATGATGGGCGAGGGAGGAACTCCACGATGAAGCGACGCAGGCACACGTCCGAGCAGATCATCCGCAAGCTGCGGGAGGCTGAGCGGTTGCTCGGTGAGGGAAAGACGATCCCGGAGGTCGCCAAGACCCTGGAGGTCAGCGAGCAGACCTTCCATCGTTGGCGCAACCAGTACGGCGGGATGAAGGCCGACGACGTTAAGCGCTTGAAGGAGCTGGAGCGCGAGAACGGGCGTTTGAAGGCGATCGTGGCTGACCAGGCGCTCGAGAACCGGGCGTTGAAGGAGATCGCGTCGGGAAACTGGTTGGCCCAGTCCGCCGGCGCGCCGGGCGGTCGCGATGCTTTGCGACCGTCTCGGCGTCAGCGAGCGCTGGGCATGCCGGGTGGTGGGGCAGCATCGCTCCACGCAGCGACACGAACCCAAGACGGCTGGTGATGACGCGGCGTTACGCGCTGAGCTGCGCACGTTCTCCAGTGAGCGGCCGCGGTGGGGGTACCGGCGCGCGCACCATCATTTGCGGGAGCTGGGCTGGGAGGTCAACCGCAAGCGGGTGCAGCGGCTGTGGCGAGAGGAGGGGCTGCGGGTGCCTGTGCGCAAGCGTAAGCGCCGGCGTCTGGGGGACTCGACCGTCCCAGCGCAGCGGCTGCGGGCCGAGCGCCAGAATCACGTATGGGCGTTCGACTTCCAGTTCGACCAGACCGCCGACGGTAGGGCGATCAAGCTGCTGAACATCGTGGACGAGTTCACGCGCGAGTCACTGGTGATGCTCGTGCAGCGCTCGATCGACGCTGACAGGGTCGTCGCGACGCTGGAGGCGTTGGTCGCTGAGCGTGGCGCCCCGCCGAGCTCCTGCGCTGCGACAACGGCCCGGAGATGACCGCGCACGCGCTCAGGGATTGGTGTGAGCTGTCGAGGACCGGGACCGTGTTCATCGAGCCGGGCTCCCCGTGGCAGAACCTTGGACAACGCTTCGCGTGCCCACATGCCCACCGGCCCGACCGCTACACCACGTACACTCCACCAGTCAACCCGTGTCCACGAAAACGGGACTCAATCCACCAACTCTCACACTCGGTGGACCGAAAAACAGGGGCCGGCCAGCCTGATCCACCTCCGCAGCAGTGCGGAGCTCCTCGAGGATCGTCTCAAGACATGCCTGCGCCTCCTTGGGCGTCAGATACTCGGGGCTCGGCTTGGGGCCGTGTCCGGCCCGCCAGATGACCGCGCCGCGCGCGGTTCGCCTGCCGGAGTCTCGAACATGGGCGGGGCCGAGGCAGCGGCCTCCTTTCCGATCGTTGCTGTCGCGCCAGAACACCCAGAATGAGCGTGTGCGGCCCGTTCTTGTCGGTCTTGACCTGCAGGTGGCCCGTGGGCCGTTTCAGTTGGCTCATGGTGGTATAGACCTCCAACGACTCGGAGCGGCCAACGAGTTGCGAGGAGGGGCCGGGATTTCCCCAGGATTTCCCTAGAGGGCCGGGCCCGCTCGTAAATGGGCCATATTTCTTGGGCTTAGATTCGCTTAGCAGAGCCAATCCGAGGTGCCGATTGGAGATCATAATCCGCGTGTCGGGGGTTCGAGTCCCTCCTCCGGCATGGCTGTTGTGTCTCGGGACATCGGAGAGGATGTCGCGGGAGAAGGTAGACGTTGAGTGGTTGGTATGTGCGGCTGGGGTCGAGTGTCCCTGGAGGGTCGCGTTGGGGACGCGGAGGGGCCCCGGGCGAACAGGGCGTCGATACGCGAAGCGGGAAGCTGATGAGCCCGCTGGCCGTGCGCGGCGCCGTCTCAGGGCCGGCCACCGACATACTTTAGCCGCTGGCCTCAAGCCTTTTGACGGCCTTGTTGATGTCTTGTGCTTTTATTAGGGAGATTGGGTGTTGAGTGGGGTATTGGACAATGGTGCCGCCCACGAAGGTTTGCATTTTCCCCCGCTTCGTCCAATGCGGAAAGACGGTGTGACATGGAGTCCGAGGGCTTTTGCTGTCTGATCTTCTGCGGTTGTCTGTTCTTCGCGGCGGCCAGTGTGGCGGGCGGCGTACCAGATGCGACGACCCGTATTCGAATTCCCACCGCACTTTGCTTTCGACCGTCACCGACGCCAACTGTTTTTCGTGATACGTGTAGCTACAGTAACTACGCGTTTCATCGGGTCAGTCACGCTTTCGGCGGCCGTCTCGGCAGGGATCGTCAGCTCAGCCATGTGGATAGCTCCGTGAGTGCGTCGGGGATCACGTAGTAGTAGGCCCATAGGCCCTTGCGCTCGGAGTCCACGATCCCGGCGGCACGCAGCTTGCCCAGATGGTGGGAGAGCGTGGACTGGGATATATCGAACAGCGGCACCAGCTCGCAGACGCAGACCTTCCCGGCGTGCCTGCGCAGCACGTCCACGAGCTGAAGGCGGATCGGGTCGCCGAGGGCCTTGGCGACCTTGGCCATGCGCAGTGCGTGGTCGCGCTGAACGTCGGGGTAGACGACGGGCTCGCAACAGCGCTCGCCGGCCGCTCGCTTCTGCTTCGGGGATAGCTCCAAATCGACAGGCATCAATCTACTTATATCAATAACACTCACGTCTGTCGATGTAATACGATCCGGGCTATGAACACGCCGCCGCTCGCACGTCGCCTGCTCGCTGAGCTGTTGGGCTCCACGTTCCTGGCTGCTCTCGTGATCGGCTCGGGCATCGCCGCGCAGACGCTCTCCCCGAACGACGTTGGCCTGGAGCTGTTGGAGAACGCTGCCGCCACGGCAGCGGGCTTGTTCACGATCATCCTCATGTTCGGCCCCGTGTCCGGTGGGCACTTCAACCCCGTTGTCTCGCTCGCCGACGCGAGCTTTGGCGGCATCCGCTGGCGTCATGCGCTCGCCTACATCCCCGCGCAGGTTGTCGGCTGTGTGCTCGGCGCGGTCGTGGCGAATGGCATGTTCTCGCTGGCCGCCATCAGCATCTCCACGCATCACCGCGCCTCGCCCGCACACCTATTCTCCGAGGTGATCGCCACCGCGGGGCTGCTGCTCGTGATCTTCTCGCTCGCGCGTACCAAACGCGCACATATCGCTCCGGCCGCCGTCGGCGCGTACATCGGCGGCGCCTACTTCTTCACCAGCTCGGCGAGCTTCGCCAACCCGGCGATCAGCGTCGGGCGCATATTCTCCAACACATTCGCCGGAATCGCGCCCGCGTCTGTGCCCGGCTACATCGTGGCGCAGATCGTCGGCTGCGTTTGCGCGATCCTCCTCGTGAGGCTGCTCTACCCCGACCTGACGCCGGACGAAGCAGCCGAAGCCGTCATGCCGCATAGCGAGGAGCCTCCGCACGATGGCGTGCGTCCTGTTCGTCTGCCTGCATAACGCGGGTCGCTCACAGATCAGCCAAGCGCTGTTCGAGCGCGCCGCCGCCGCTGGCAGGCACACGGCCCTGTCCGCGGGGACGACGCCGGCCGAACGCGTTCACTCCGAGGTCGTTGAGGCCATGCGCGAGGTAGGCATCGACCTGTCCGACCGCCGGCCTGGGCTCCTCACGCGCGAGCTCTCAGAGCAAGCGGATATCGTCGTCACGATGGGCTGCGGCGATGAGTGCCCTTACATTCCCGGCAAGCGCTACATCGAGTGGGACCTGCCCGACCCGAAGGGCCGTCCGCTTGATGAGGTTCGCGCGATCCGCGATGACATCGCCCGCCGCATCGACTCGCTGCTCGCTGATGAGACCCTGAAGTGAGCGCCCCACAAGCCGCCGCGCTGACGCGAGCCGGGGCGTCGCTGCGCACCATCGCGCGTGAGTGGGGCCGTATAGGGTTCGGCGGCCCGCCAACCCACATCGCGCTGTTCCGAAAGCTGTGCGTCACACGACGGGAATGGCTCGCCGAGGACCAGTTCGAGCGGGCAATCGCGGCGACCAACATCTTGCCCGGCCCGGCATCCACGCAGCTTGCGATCTACTGCGCCTGGCGGCTACGCGGGCCCCAGGGGAGCAGTCATCGGGGGCACCGTGCCAGTCTGCGCGTAGGTCATGGCAGCGGCTCGGTCGGCGCAACCCTTCAACTCGATCACGCGCCCGTTGTGCATCGTGACGACGACGTAGGCAACGCCCTGATCCAGCGGCCGTCCGTCGTCTCGCGGGTGATCGGGCCGGAACGCCACGACAATCCGCCCGCCGACCTCGACCGTCTCCTCGATCCGTCCGGCGAACCCCACTGTGAGGTTGCGCTTCATGACCTTGAGGATCATCTTGCGGTTCTCGCATATCTGCCCGTCCTCTACGCCGAGCCACTGCGCCTCCGGGTCCAGAGCCCCTTCCAAGACGCTCAGGTCCCCCTTGACGCTCATCGTCTCCCAGGCCCGGTGCAGCAACTTTATGTCAGTGCTCTCACTCATACGGTGATCCTCTCTGATCGCATTGGCGAATGACGGGCAGGACGTAATGCTCCGTCAGGGAGGCGGACGAGGATAGGCCGCGTACGGGAGTGGTCACCGTCAACCAGGCACGCACCGAAGGCTACTCCTCGCCTGCCGGGCGCTCAAGGCCAGAGCAGGACGATCGCGCTGGCACACTTCTTGGTGTGCTTACGCTCCTTGGTGCCTGCGCCGTCACGTTCATGGTCCTGATGTACGCGCTGGAACGACGCGGCCGAGGCTTCATCCTCGCCTTCGCTTGCGGCTGTGCCTTGTCGAGCGTCTATGCTTCCTCGCGGGCACTTGGCCCTTCGGCGTAGTCGAGGCGATTTGGGCCGTGATCGCGTTGAAGCGCTACCGATCGAAGCCAACGATGCACGCGCACTCGACGGAGACCTGACCGTGCCCTCAGCTACCTATGAACTCGTCGAGGGCGATCTGCACCGTCACGGCGAGTTGCGCCACGCCCACCCACACGCGGGACCGCACGAACATCACTCTCATCACAGCCATGAGCACTCGCGCGAGGGCCACGGCGAGCACGCACACGGTCACTCTCATGGTCTGGTCGACGAGAGCATCAAGCGCTCGCGCGAGGGTGTTCGGGCCGTTGCGCTCGCGCTCGCCATCCTCGGCGTCACTGCCGCCGCCCAGGCGGTTGTGTTCGCACTCAGTGGCAGCCTCGCGCTGTTGGCCGATCTGATCCACAACGGCGGGGACGCGCTGACCGCGATTCCGCTCGGGATCGCGTTCGCGCTGCGCTCCCCGCGTGCCGAGCGCCTAGCCGGCTTGGCGGTCGTGGCAACCATCTTCATCTCGGCGTGTGTTGCCGCGTATGAGTCGATCCTGCGCCTGATCCACCCTTCCACCCCTGGCCACCTGTTCGCCCTCGCGCTCGCCGGAGCCGTTGGATTCGCCGGCAACTGGCTTGCCGCGCTGGTACGCAGCCGCGCCGGGCGCCGGCTGGACAGTCCTGCACTGATCGCAGACGGCGATCACGCCCGCGTCAACGCATATGTCTCGCTCGCCGTCATCGGCAGCGCCGTCGCAATAGCCGCTGGCGCTCCAGTCCTCGATCCCCTCATCGGCCTCGGGATGACCGTCGTGATCCTGCGCATCACCCGCGAGAGCTGGCGCACGGTACGCGGACACCCGCACCACCACTAGCAAGCGAGAACATTCCGCGCGCTCTTTCAGCTCAGGCGTGTACGACGACGCCGCGGGTGACCGTCAACGCCGCGCCGTGTAGGGGCGTAAGCGTGATCTTCACCGTCAACGCCAGGCGCCGGTGGTGGCGCAGCGCGGCCTTGCCCTTCGCGCTCAGGGGCACCGAGAAGGACACGCTGCCCGCCGTCAGGGACGAGCGCACCAGCCGCCCGACGCGCACCTGCCCCGAGTGCCCCGCCGTGGCCAGCGATGCGTCTGCGGCAAACAGGCCGACTTCCAGCCGCCCGCCCGAGCCGGCCTGCGGCACCTTGATCGACCCGCGCACCGTCGATCCGCGCTGGCTGCCAGCGAGCTTCAGCGCCTTTGATCCTCCTTCCAAAGGCGAGCCGTGGCCGGGTTCGCTCGGCGTCGTGGGGGTGGTCGGCGTTGTGGTCGTCGGTGTGGTTGTGGTCGGCGTAGTGGGAGTTGTGCCGGTGGCGGCGCCTTCCACGACGATTTCGTATTTGGTGTATTCGGGCCACAGCGTCGAGCTTTCGAACTTGTAGGTCCCAGGCTGTTCGAACTTGCACTTGCCTTCCCAGCCAGTCATGGCGCTTGTAGGCACTCCGGTGCAGGCTGGCGCTGAGCCCATCCATACAACGGCCGCCGCGGTGCTCGCGTGGTCGGTGAACATGACTTCGCCGCCGGCGGCGATCGTGACCTTGCTCGCGGGCGACCCCGAGCCGGGGGTTGCCCAGCACGGCCAGTTGGGATCGACGCAGTTCTCGTTGACTTCGAGTTTCGCTTCGGACGGGGCGGCGGCGAGCGCGGGCAGTACGGCCACCGCCGCTCCCACCAGCGTAACGAGGGCGAAAAGCACAAGCAGGCGTGGTCTCAAAACGGTGCGCGGCCTCATCGTACGACCACGCTTCGAGTGAGGGTCATGGCCGCGCTGTGTTTGGGTGTGAGCACGATCTTCACGGTGAGCGCCAGCTTGTGATGACGGCGCAGTGCGCGCTTGGCCTGAGCGTCGAGCGAGACCGTAAAGGACACCGTGCCGGCGGGCGTCGAGGAGCGGACGAGCCGCCCGACGCGCGATCTGCCGCCTCGCTTGACCTTGGCGAGCGAGGCGCCCTGGGCGAGCAGTTCGACTTCCAGGCGCGCGCCGTCGTCGGCGGTGGGAATCTGGACCGTGCCATGCACGGCGTCACCGTGCTGCGCGCTCGCCAGCGCGAGCGTCGCGAGGGGCTGGTTCCCCGTTGGCGGGGGAGGCATTTCCGTCGCGCCGGGCGTCGTGGCCGTGGAGGTCCCGCCGCCGTAAGGCTGGGTGGAGGTCGTAGCCGTTGGCGTTGTAGTGGTGGTCGGGGTCGTGGGTGTCGTTGGAGTCGTGGGCGTGGTCGGAGTCGTGGGTGTCGTTGGCGTAGTCGTCGTTGTGGTCGTCGAGGTGGTTGTTGTGCCGCCGCCCGGTTTTTCGACGATCACCTTGTACTGGGTGTAGTTGAACCCGTCTTCGTTGAACAGGTCTTGGCTTTCAAATTCGTATCCGCCCGCGTTGGCGAAGGTGCAGGTGCCACTCCAGTTGGTTTCCGGCGTGGACGGCACTTTGGATGTGCAGCTTGGCGGGGTTCCCTTCCAGATCACGTCGGTGGGATAGCTGGCTTCGTTATCTTCGAAGGAGATCGTGCCGCCCTGCGCGATTGTGAACGGTTGGATGTCGCGGATGTCTGCCGGGTTGTTCCCCTTGACATTCCAGCAGGGCCATTTTGCGAAGTAGCAGTGTTCGGCGACTTCGAGCTTCACTTCGGAAGGTGCAGGCGGGCCGGCAGCGAGCGCGGGCAGCACGGCCACTGCCACTCCCAGCAGCCCAGCGAGGGCGAAAAGCAAAAGCGTGCGCGGTCTCATCGTGAACCCACCTTTCTCGTGCTTGATGTCCGTGTGGCAATACGCTGGGCGCCGTGCGTGGCACAGCTCCGTCCCGGCCGTCGTCCCCTAAAGACTCCGGCGCGCTGAGATCCTTCCCACGGCATTCCGATGCGCTTCGCTGTTCGCGGTGCGTGCGCCTCGGGCGCTACAGCCTGAGCGGGTGCTGGAGATGCAGGAGGTGTCCGCGACGATCGCGGCGCTGCCCGAGGATCGTCGTCTTGCGCTGGTGGCTGTCGATGTGCTCGGTCTCTCCTACCGCGATGCGGCCCGTGCGCTTCGTGTGCGGGAGGCGACGATCACGATCAGGCTGTTCCGGGCACGCGAGCAGGTCGCCAAGCAGCTCGCGCCCGCGCCGGACTCGCCCACATCGGCGTCTCCTGAGCCGGCTTCGCCCGATTCCACGGACACTTCTGAACTGCGGCCCGCGCGAAGCCCGACAGTCCGCGGGAATCAGACCCTCGCGGGCACACCAGCGCCCAGGGGGGTCGGCGGCGGCGTGATCGCCTGGCGCGGTGGCGTGTCCTACCGGCTACTCAACGAGAACGACGCTGCAGTGGTGACGTGGCTGCGCGACGGGCATCTGTGCGTGGTATCCGGCCGCGGCGTCTCCAGCGCCACGCTGCTAGGGCTGGCGAGCTGGAGCGATCACGACGCGACCGCCTCCTGAGCACGCACGACCCGCCGGCCTGACGGCGGCGAGGAGCAGCACGGCACGCCGGTGTTCGGGAAGGTTCGGGGTGTGGCGGTGTCTATAGGTAGAGATGACAGTCACGCGCCCGAGCACCCCGGACATTTGGAGGAACCATGAAGCGAACCTATGTTTTCTTGGCCGTCGCCTTGGCGAGCGCGGCGAGCGCGGCGACGGTCGCCAGCGCACAGAGCAACCGTCCGGCCGCCCGGTCGAGCCGCACTGCCACGGTGCAGCTACGCCACACGAGCCTCGGCAGCATTCTCGTCAGCAGCTCGGGTCGCACGCTGTACGAGTTCACCAGGGATCACGGCAACAAGAACAGTTGCGCGGCGATCAGCGGGTGCTCGGCAGTATGGCCGTCGCTGAAGGCAAGCGGTCGCCCGACGGCCGGCTCGGGCGTCAAGGCTTCGCTGCTGTCTACGACCAGCGGCAATCAGGTGACTTATGCCGGTCATCCGCTCTACACCTACAGTGGCGATAGCGGTCCAGGGAAGACCTCCTACGTTGGCGCCAAATCGTTCGGCGGTACCTGGTATGCGATCAACGCCTCTGGAGGCACGGTCAAGTAGCCCTGGCGCTGAGGACCCGGCGCCCGTGGGCTCAGGCGCCGAGCAGCGCCCGCCGCCGGTACTGGTCGGTGTGCCTCCCGTTTTCACAGTGAGCTTCGACTGTTGGTCTAGCCTCCTAGCCTCGATTCGTCGCCTAGCGGTGGGGGTTGAGTTGGGCTGAGGCTTGGAACGTCTGCCTGGGCGGGGAGGATTGCGGTTGTTGAGGCCTGCAATCCACCCGCTCAGGAGGTTCACCTTGAAGGTGATCGGTAGTGCGTCGTTCGAAACGGTAGATGTCGTGGCGGACGGCAAGGGTTTGTCCTCTCGCGCGGGGACGGCGCTGCTGGTGCTTGCGGCGAAGAGACTGGGCTTGGCGGATGGGCTCAGTGCCGCGTTGGCGGGCACCCGGGAGCGGCGCTCTGATCACGATCCCGGCCAGGTTTTCTGCGATCTGGCGGTGATGGCCGCCGACGGCGGACGGTGCGTCTCAGACCTTGCGGTGCTGGCCGGGCAGCCCGCGCTGTTCGGGGACATCGCGTCGGTTTCTACGGCACGGAGGGTGTTGCTCTCGATCGGCGAGGCGGAGCTTGACCGGGTCCGCCGGGCGCGTGCCGTCGCTCGCGGGCGGGCGTGGCGGCATGGGGCGGCTCCTGGGCGTGTGATCCTTGACTTCGACGCGACCCCGATCACGATCCACTCCGAGAAGGAGCACGCCGCCGGGCATTACAAGGGCGCGTTCGGGTTCAACCCGCTGCTCGCTACGTGTGGACGGGAGGTCCTCGCGGGGATTCTGCGGCCCGGGAACGCCGGCGCGAACAACGCCCGGGATCATCTGAGGGTGCTGGATCTCGCGCTCGAGCAGCTACCCGAGAGCGCGCTTGATGGGGAGATCCTCGCGCGCTCGGACTCCGCCGGAGCGAGCCACGACCTTGCGTCAGCTTGCCGGGAGTGCCGCATCCGTTTTTCCTTTGGGTACGCGATCGATGAGAGGGTCAGAGGGGCGATCCTCGCGCTCGCAGAGACCGCATGGCAGCCCGCGATCGACCATAACGGCCAGCCACGCAAGGGAGCATGGGTAGCCGAGTTGACCGGCGAGGTCAACCTGGCGTCCTGGCCGGCCGGCACCCGGCTGATCTGCCGCCGCGAGCGTCCTCACCCCGGGGCGCAGCTCTCCTTCACTGACGATGACGGGCACCGCTTCCAGTGCTTCATCACCGACCAACAGGACCCGGACATCGCGGCCCTGGAGGCCCTTCACCGCCAGCACGCCGAGGTCGAGGACCGCGTCAAGACGCTGAAGGCGACCGGTGCCTCCCGCCTCCCGTTCCACTCCTTCAAGGCGAACGCCGCATGGTTCGAGCTCGCGCTGCTCGCGCACGACATCATGGTCTGGACACAGCAACTCGCGCTCGACGGCGAGCACAAGATCAGCGAACCCAAGCGGCTGCGCTACCGCATCCTGCACGTCGCCGGGCAACTCACCCGCCACGCACGCCGCACCACGCTGCACCTCCCCGCCGAATGGCCCTGGGCCACAGCGATCCAACGCGCGTTCAAGCGCCTACAAACACTCCCCGCCTACGGCTGAACCCCAGCCGCCGCACACACCCACATCCCGCTCGACCTCCTGGCCCCCGCCGAGGATCAACCCTGAGCAAAAACGGTCGCCGGCACCAGTTGACGCTCCCGAAACAGCCCCTCACCGAGTCCGCCCCACCACCACAGCACCAAGCCGACCGGTCACACCTCAAATCTCACTCCACCGGGCGCCACCAACCGCTTCGCGACGAATCGAGGCTAGCGCGAGCGCGAGGTGCACGGCGGTGGAGATGGCGTATCCGAGGCCGAGCAGGTGACGAAACCAGTTGACGCCGTGTATTACAGTAGCTCCTCGTAAGCCCATATGCCGAATGCCAGGAAGGAGATCGCGGCGATATAGGCGTGGGCTGGGTCATGCGTGCGAGCAGCCGCGGCGCCGGCGAGGAACGCGTAGGGGGCGTTGAGAGCACGCAGCTGGGTGGTTGGCGGATTGACCGCTGCGCGCTGCGCCGCGCATCTGCGGGATGGCTCAGTAGCCGTAGCCGCTTGAGCCACTACCGCTGGACTTTTCCGATTCCGATGAGCTGCCTGTGCCTGACGGGGCGCTGCTGGAGCTGGTTGTGATGACGCTCCAGGTGCCTACGTCTTTGATGCCCTGCCCATTGGTTTCACCGGCCTGCTTGTCCTGCGCGAACGTGTAGAGCGGCGTGCCCTTGTAGGTGACCTGCACGGTCCCTTCGGGGCGCTTGACGGTGCCGAGCGAGCCGACTTCACCGCTGGGAGCGCCGCTGGATGGCGCGATCAGCGGGTGCCACACACCCAGGCAGGCCGTGCTCGTGCAGATGAACTTGCCGCCCTGCTCGCCACTGAGGTGGTACAGCGTCATCCCCTGGCTGTCCACCAGGATCGTGCCGAGCGAGCTTGAGGCTGTCTTCACGACGACAGCACTTGACGAGCTGCTGCTCTGCGTGGCGGGCTGTGTGCTGGCTGCCGAGCTGGTCGTGTTGCTGGACGAGCTGCTGCCGCATGCGGCGAGCAGCAGCGACACGGCGAGTGCCGGTAGGGGCAGCTTCAGTAGATGGCGCATGTGTTTACTCCTATGGATAAGTCGGGGCACCGCACTGTCGCGTGAGCCTCCTGTACTTAGGGAGACTCCGCGCAGGCGTGTTCCCTTCCGGCGGGACGGTCTCAGCCCGTCGTGATGACCTTGCCGGACGGTGCGATGACGTACCAATGTCCGCCGTTGGCTTCGATCGCTTGTCCGGTGTCCTGGCCGGCTGCCCCGTCGGCTGCGTAGGTGTAAAGCGGCCAGCCTGCGTAGGTCACGACATGACCGCCTTCGGGATCAGGATCGCTGCCCAGCAGAGACGCCTTCAGCTGGGGCGGCCCGGCGGACGTTTCACCGCTCGCGAGCTTCAACGGTGGCCACACCGCGGCGCACGAGGACACGCACGTGACCTTGGAGTGCTGGTCGGGCGCGAAGGTGTAGAGCGTGTGGCCTTCGGCGTTCACGAGCACCGCGCCCACGTTGGGCAGGGTGCGCACAGAGAGGCTGACCGCCTTCGTCGCAGGAGACGCGGCCGTGGTCGTTGCGCTCGATGTCGTCGGTGTGGCCGGCTGGCCTTCGTGCAGCAGGTTGAGCGTGTTTTCGCCGTCGTCTACGAAGTAGATGCCCTTGCCTTCGGGCGCCACCGCGAGGCCGAACAGGGTTCCGGCTCCGGTCTTCTTGTCGGCGGTCTGCACAGCTACCTGCTGGCCGGCGGGCGTGGTTTCGACCATGTTGCCGTCACCACCGTTGCTCGTGATGATGTTGCCGTTCGGTGCGAGCACCATGCCGAGCGGTTCCTTGAGGTGGCCGCCTTCGGTGAGGACGGTGCCGCCTTTCGCGGCCGGGGTAGTGCGAGTCATTGCTTCAGAGATCGCGAAGATCTTGTTGCCGTCGGTCGAGGCCACATACAGCGTCCCATCGGAGGCGAGCGCCAACCCGGTCGGGCCGAGTACGAGGGCTTCCGCTGAATCAACCCAGGGGATGCCATTGGCGATCACCGTTTCGCTCAGCACCTTTGGCGTTTGTCCTTCGCCGGATTCCAGTTCGATCCGCAGCACGGTCGAGTTGTCGATCGTGTGGGTGCCCTTCGCGGCACCGCCATTGAGCGCGTTGCTGACGAACAGCGTCGTCTTGGAGCCTTCGCTCTTAGCGGTCGAGTCCCAGGGACCTTGAATGTTGTTGCTGGCGATCGTCTCGACCGTCTTACCTTCGCTGTCGAGCACGATCAGACAGCCGTACTTGGCGGTCGCTGACTTGCCGTTGGTCGTTGGCAGGCTGCCCACGACGACGTAGCCGCCCGGCAGGATGTCAAGCGCAGTCGTCAACCCGACCCCACCAGGGCAGCTACCGGGCAGGGATTTGGCGTCGATAGTGGCGAACAGCGAGACCTTCCCGGCGGTCGAGACCTGCACGATCGTCGTGCCGGTGCCCTGACCGCTCTCCTTCGCGCCTTCCTTGGCGTTGAAGTTGCTGACGAGCATCTGGCCTGCCTGGAGCTTGCCTACGCTGGTGGGAACGAATACGAGGCCGTATGGGTTCACATCGCCGTTGGTCGGGATCGTCGAGGCGACCTTGCTGACAGTCTTCAGATTTGCCAGAAAAGGAGTAGAGATTGCGCTCGAGGTCGTGCTCTGAGTAGTCGCGGCGGCCGACGTGCTGGACGAGCTGTTTGTGCTGCTGGAGCTGCCGCAGCCGGCGACAGCGAGCGCAACACCAACTAGAGCAAGGATCGACGTTTTAGGCACTGGGGTGTCTCCTGTGGTTCGGGGTATCGGACGAGACGGCTTTCTGACCAAGGCCCCGTCCCGACGATGCGTCGGCTTTGCGGCAGCGATCAACGCACGGCCCGCCTTTCGCACGCTTTCCGTGTATGACTCCGCCGTCGCGGGATTCCTTCCCGGCGAGCTTCCAATCGGGTCGTTGCAGCCGTGCGACATTGACCACAGTTGTCGAGGCGACGCCGGGCGGAGGTCCCGACGATCGGTGGCTCGAGTGTTCTTGGGCTCCGGGAACATCGACGGCACTACCGGCGCGGGCTGCGCGCGGCGCGTCGCGCGCACTTTGGGGATGCTTGAATCCGAAATGCCGGGCTGGCCGTAGCCCGGGCAGCGCTGGGTATCTCAGTGTGGCTGAGATACCTCGATGCCAAGAGCCTGCGCAGCGTCCCCGAGGCGGCCGTCATAGCAGTACAGACGCCCGAGGTCCTCACCCAGGCTCACTACGGTTGCCAGGTGCAGTGCGTCGAGTGAGCGCAGCTCGGCCGGGTTCAACTCGGCAGCGGCGTCGAGGATCGGCTGATCCAGCGGGATCAGCGTAATGGTGGTCAGGGCAGCACGGGCGCGTTTGGCGGCCAGTTCGCCGTAGCGCCGGGCGGCGCGGCGTCCCTCGACTATCAACAGCGTGCTGCTGAGGAGCTCTCTGCCGGCCAACTCGCGGCGCAGGGCAGGGCTCTCGGGCTCGGAGCGTACGAGCTTGATGAAGGCCGAGGTGTCGAGATAGTCGGGCAAGCGCCTACAGGCGCTCTGAGCGCAGCGCGTCCAGCACCTCGCTAGAGGGCGGGCCTGCGATCGGCGCGGGCAGCTCCTCCAGAACGTCAAGCAGGTCGCCCTGCCCGCGCATCGCTCCCCGTTCGGCGACGAGCCGGTCTATGGCCGAAGCGCGTCCAGGGGCAGGCGTGAGCTGTGCGACCTCCGCGCCGCGGTCGGTGATCAGGAATGACTCCCCATGTCGAGCCCGCTGGGCGTAGCGGCTGAGGTTCTGGCGCATCTCACGGATACCCACAAGCTCCATGTGCGTCATTGTAGCGCTTTGCGTCCTTCCACTTCTGCCCCCTCCAGATCCAGCCTCGTGCCTCCGTCGCACACCCGAAGCCTCGCGTCTCACTACGGCACGTCCTGCGCGGTGTCTCGCCGCAGTATCCCTGCCTCCCTGCAACGCCGTCCCCCAGTGGGGACACTCAGCCACACAGGCTTGCCACGGCCCGGTCAACGCGCCGACCGCCCAACTGGACGCGCGCTCCACAGATCGTCTACGCTCCGACCAAGCGTGCACCCGCACGCGGGGAGGGGTGCATATGTCCGTCATGCCGCATGGAGTTGAGGCTCGTGCAGGGGGTCTCGTGAGTTTGAGCAGGCGCGCCGTCGCGCGCCGTCCTGGCGCGCTCGCCGACGGCGCGGCAGAGGCAGAAAAAGCAAGCAGCGGCCCGTCGCGGCCGGGGCCGTCGGTCCGGCGGCTTGCGATCGCCCTCGCGTTCGCGCTTGCGCTCGCTCTCGCAGCCGGCGCCGCGGCCCCTCTCGCCCTGGCTGCTGCGCCGCCTGAAGTCCCGGAAATGCGCGCGCCCGAACCGGTGACGGATGTCACGGCGACGACGGCGGTGCTCCACGGCGTGCTGGACCCGCAGGCGGCGAGCCCCGAAGCGCACGTCGAATACGAGTTCTTCTACCACAACAGCGAATTTGGGTTCGCGTGCGATGAAGAAGGCGGTTACTCCTCAGGCCGCGCTCCGCAACCGCCGGGGGTGGCGTCTGGAGCAAAGGGCGAATCGGTGCAAGCCACCTTGTCTGGGCTGGTCCCGGACCGCGAATACGCGGTCTGCCTCGGCGCCCGCAATACGGGGGCAGCGTTTGAACTGAGTGAACTGAGCGCGCCGGTCAAGTTCAAGACGGCGGCCGTGCCGGCGGCTGTTCTCAGCGAGTCTGTCGCGGAACGCTGGGCCACGGCTGTGGTCCTCGAAGCGCGCATCGACAACGAGGGCGAGCCGACGGAATGCTTCTTCCAGTACGGGGAAGCGTCGGTCTCCGAACACGAAGTGTCCTGCGGCGGCATCGGCGGGGAAGGCGAACCAACCCTGTCGGCGAAGGTCGAAGGCCTGACGGCCGGTCACACCTACCACTGGCGGACAGTGGCCAGGAACGAAGCGGATACGAGCTATGGCGCGGAAGAATCGTTCACGACGCCCGTCACCCCCGAACTCCCCGAACTCTCGGGCGCGCCGTTCGCGTGGTCGCCATGGGTTGGCGTGGCCGTGACGGCACCCGCAAACGCGAACAGCGAACCGGAAGCACTCTTCGATTGGGGGGCCTGTCCGACGACGGGGTATTGCGCCGGCGTCGGTTCCTACACGGACGAAAACGGCAACCAGGAGGCGATGGCCGCCACCAGGATCGACGGGTCATGGGGCCAGGCGGTCCAGATCGCGCTGCCGGCCGGCGCTGCGACCAGCGGCCAGAAAGCCGCGTTCGGGTTTGCTTCGCCGTCGGTTGCGTGTACCGAACCGGGCGATTGTGTTGCGGTCGGCCACTACCTGCGGGAAGGCGGCAACGAAGCGGCGATGGTTGCGACCGAGGCGGGCGGGGTGTGGGGCGCAGCGAGTGAAATCGAGCCGCCGGCAAACGCGGCCAGCGACCCACGGGCGTTCCTTGCTTCGGTCATCTGCCCGGCGGCGGGGTCGTGCGTGGCCCGCGGCGAGTACAGCGATGAGGCCGGCGAGCGAGAGGCGATGATCGCCGCAGAGAGGGGCGGCGTGTGGGGCGCGGCAAGCGCTCTCGAACTGCCCGCGAACGCCGAAAGCAACTCGGAATCTCGTTTGGGCGCGGTGGCGTGCTCGGCGGCCGGGTCGTGTGTCGCGACCGGCGAATACCGCGTCGGCTCGACTGACGCCCGCGAAGCGATGGCGGTGAGCGAGACCGGTGGCAAATGGGCTGCGGCCAGCCAGATCGCGTTGCCGGCAAACGTTGGCAGCGAACCTGAGGCCGAACTCGATTCGGTGGTCTGTGTTGCCGCGGGGCCCTGCGTCGCTGCTGGCAGCTACACCGACCGCGCCGGCGACCGCGAGGCGATGGTCGCCGAAGAGGCAGGTGGAGTGTGGGGCCAGGCAAGCCAGATCGTGGCTCCCGCGAATGTCGCAGTCGACCCGCGCCCGTACGGTTCGATCGCGTGTATTGCCTCGGGCTCGTGCGTGATTGCGGCTCAGTACACCGACAATGGCGGCAACCGGGAGGCGATGGTCGCCGATCAGACGGGTGGGGTGTGGGGGCCCGCGCGCGAGCTCGCACTCCCCGCGAACGCCGCGGGCAACCCGGAAGTCGCTCTTCAACCAGCCTGCAGTGTCTCGGGTGGCTGCGTCGCGATCGGCGAGTACACAGACGCAGAAGGAGACCGGGAGGCGATCGTCGCCGACGAGGCCGGTGGGCTGTGGGGCGAGGCGAGGGAGATCGCCGCGCCCGCAAACGCCGCCGGCAACCCAGGAACCGCCTTCGGCGAGGTCCAATGCCCCGCGGCGGGCTCATGCGTGGCGTTCGGCCAGTACACCAACCAGGCCGGCACGACCCGCGACATGGAAATGAGCGGCCTGCAGGAGCCCGAAAACACGGCGGCGCCGAGCGTTGGCGGCACGGCCAAGGCCGGGCAGACGTTGACGTGCGCGGCAGGGACGTGGATCGGCGCCGGCCCGATTTCCTACACCTACAGGTGGTTGCGCGACGGCGCGGCGGTCGGCGGCGCCACAGCGAACACGTACACCGTGACGGCGGCCGACGAAGGCCACAGCATCTCCTGCGAAGTGACGGCCACCAACACCGTCGGGAGCAGCAGCGTGGCGAGCGCCAACAGGGTGGCGGTCCGTGAAGAAGCCAGAGAAAGGCGCGAAGCCGAAGAAGCCGCTGCGGTGAGAAAACACCAGGAAGAAGTCGCGGCGCAGCAGAGCCAGGAAGAAGCCGCCGCCAGCAATCGCCGCGAAGAAGCCGCGGCCAAGCACCAGGAAGCCAAAATCGCGCTCGCCGGCCGCCTGTCGCTGACCGGGTCGCTGCTCGGCGTTCAGCGCGCCGGCAGGGCATCGGTGAAGCTCACCTGCACGGGCACGGCCCCGTGTACCGGCAGGCTGACGCTCACGGTCACGAGCAAAGGCAAAGGCAGGCACGGCAAGAAGGCCAAGGCCAGGACGATCGGCACGGCCGCGTTCTCGCTCCCGGCGGGCAAGACCGGGGTCGTGACGATCACGCTCACCACGGCCGGGCGCGCGCTATTGAAGGCAGCCCACGGCGAGCTCAACGCGAGCCTCACCGTCAGCAAGTCTTCGCCCAACCCGACGAGCACGAAGCGCGAGAGCATCGAGCTCGTGCAGACGCCGCCCGCCAGAGCCGGCAAACCAACGAGCTAGGCGTCACGCCGGGCGCGGCCGGGCGCACTCGATGGCGCATACGAGCGCCGCCGCGAGAACGTCAAGCTGGCGTGCGACCTGGCCGATAAAAAGCCGATGTCCACGGCTGCCACGCGCAAGCTGCTCGAAGGTCTCGACGGCGGCGAGGTCGCGCTCAGCGCGCTGCGCGCACTCCCCGGCACGGCCGTGCTCGTGTTCGACCGCGAGCTGCGCTACGTGCTGGCCGGCGGCGGGGGCCTCGCGCCGGGGGACGCCGGCTGCGCAGAGCCCGGCGCCGCGGGCACATCCCACACAGGGGTTGCCGCCGCGAGAGGCCCGAGCGGCCCCGCCCCCAGTCGCCCCGCCCCCACACGACTAAGCGGTGCGCCAAACCAGCCGGCCGCCGAGCTTGGCCCGAGCGCCGCCGAGCTCGAGGGTCGGCCCGCCGTGGAGGTGCATGTCGGCGAGCGCTGGGCGACCTACGAGCCGCTCTACCGTGCCGCGCTGCGCGGCGAGAGTCGCAGCGTGGAGGTCTGGTCGGCCGACGAAAGCCGCTGCGAACAGATCGAGGTCGCTGCGCTGCGCGACCCCGACGGCGGGGAAGTGCTCGGCGGTCTGGCCGTCCTCAGCGACGTCACCGCCCGCAAGCACGCCGAGGAAGCCCGCCGCCACGCCCAGGAGCGCTTCGAGCTGATCTTCGAGCACGCGCCGATCGGGATGGCGCTGATAACCCCCGACGGGCGCTGGGTTCGTATCAACCAGGCGCTGCTCGCGATCACCGGCTACACCGCCGAGGAGCTGCTCGCCAAGAGCCCGGAGGAGATCACCCACCCCGACGACCTCGCGAGCGACATCGAGCACGCCCGTGCGCTGCTCGCCGGCGAGATCCGCGACTACCAGCTCGAGCGCCGCTACCTGCACGCGCGCGGTCACGTCATCTCGACACTGCTCTCCGTCTCGCTCGTACGCGACCGTCAGGGCCGTGCGCTGCACCTCATCGCGCAGATCCAGGACGTCACCGAGCGCAAGCTCATCGACGAGCGGCTGCGCGAGCTCGCCGAGCACGACCCGCTGACCGGCCTGCACAACCGCCGCGCGCTGGAACGCGCCCTCGCGATCGCCCTCGCTCGCTGCCGGCGCGCCGGCGAGCGCGCCGCGCTGCTGATCCTCGACCTCGACGACTTCGCACGCGTCAACCACACCTGCGGGCCGCGCGCCGGCGACGACCTGCTCAAGGCGATCGCCGCCGAGCTGACGCGCCGCCTGCGCGGCACCGACCTCGTGGCGCGTCTCGGCGGCGACGAGTTCGCGGTGCTGCTCCCCGGAACGGACGGCCCCGCGGCGCGCACCGTCGCCGCGAACCTGTGCGGCGCGATCGCCGACTGCGCGATCCAGTTCGACGGCCAGCGCCTGTCCGTCGGCGCCAGCGCCGGGGTCGCCGCGATCGATGCGCAAACGCCGAGCGCCGAAGCTGCACTGGTCGAGGCCGACCGTGCGATGTACGCCGCCAAGGGGCGACGCGCGGGCGGCGCGCCAGGATGAGGGCGCGCCGGCGAGCGGGCTCGGTGGCAGCCGCTCCCGCGAGCGTGCCGTGCCGTCACTCTTCGCTCTGCGACTCGCTGCTGCGTTCGTGGTCGGCCTCGGCGTCGTCCTGGGCCGGGCCCTCCTCGGCGCGACCGGCGTGGTGCAGGATCGCGTGCGCCGACTGTTCGTCGCCGTGGGAGGCGTGCTCGATTAGCAGCTCCTGCGCCTCCTCGAAACCCTCCGCCTCGCCACCGCCCCCCTCGATCACGGCGCGCTGAGCGGGGTCGAGGTCCTCGTCGCCCGCGCGTCCCCCGATCGCTGCGGCTTCGCTTGCCGCCGCGTCGATCTCCGCCTGCTCCTCCGGACTGGAGTCGGGAGTCATTGTTAGGTCCCTCCATTCGTGGGAATCTGCCGTCTGTGCCTACCCGTCGCACACTACGCAAAACCGACCCGCCACCGCCGAAGGTGCCCGCAGAGCGCGACCACACGGCCACGCCGGGGTCGGGGGACGCAAGCGCAGAGCGGCGCGAGGGGACGACCCGCCGGATGGACCCCCCCGAGACGCTGCGCGAGGGGACGACCCGCCGGATGGACCCCCCCGAGACGCTGCGCGAGGGGACGACCCGCCGGATGGACCCCCCCGAGACGCTGCGCGAGGGGACGACCCGCCGGATGGACCCCCGCGAGACGCTGCGCGAGGGGACGACCCGCCGGATGGACCCCCGCGAGACGTCGCGCGAAGCGATGCCCGAGCACCTCGCGCCGATGCTCGCCACCGCCGCCGCGCTGCCGCGCGAGCAGGACGGGTGGGCGTTTGAGCTCAAGTGGGACGGCGTGCGCGCGCTCGCCTACCTGACGCCCGGGCGTGCACACATCGAGAGTCGCAGCCGCAACGCGATCGACTCCCGCTACCCGGAGCTGCGCGCTCTGGGACGCCAGCTCGGCAAGCACGAGGCACTGCTCGACGGGGAGATCGTCGCCTTCGACGAGCACGGCGCGCCCAGCTTCGAGCGCCTCGCGCGGCGCATGCACCAAACCTCCGAACACGCGATTCGCCGGCTCGCCGAGCAGGTGCCCGTGACCTACGTGATCTTCGACCTGCTGCACCTCGACGGGCGCTCGACGATGGAGCTGCCCTACGCCGAGCGTCGCGCGCTGTTGGGGGAGCTGGCACTCGGCGGCCCCGCCTGGCAGACGCCCGCTAACCACACCGCCGGCCACGCCCGTGCGCTGTTGCGGGCGACCGCCGCCCGTGGCCTTGAGGGCCTGGTCGCCAAGCGCCTGGACTCCCCCTACCGTCCCGGCGAGCGCTCGCGCGCGTGGCTGAAGATCAAGAACGTGGCCCGCCAGGAGTTCGTGATCGGCGGCTGGCTGCCCGGAAAAGGCAACCGCGAGGGCAAAATCGGGTCGCTTTTGGTCGGCTACTACGAGCACGCCGGCGCCTCGCGCGCCCCGCTGCGCTACGCCGGCCGGGTCGGCACCGGCTTTGACGAGGCCGAGCTGCGACGTCTGCAGCACGAGCTCGACGCGCGTGCCCGCCGCACGAGCCCGTTCGCGAAGCTCGGCGTGCAACCGCCGCGCGAGGCCCGCTACGTCAAGCCCGAGCTCGTCGCCGAGATCCAGTTCTCGCACTGGACCCGCGACGCGATCCTGCGCCACTCCGTCTACCGCGGGCTGCGCGACGACAAGCCCGCGCGCGCGGTGCTGCGCGAGGACCCCCACGAGGAGCCTCGCGAGCACCCCCACGAGGACCCGCGGGCCGCGGTCGCCGGGGACGAGCCGATCGTCCACGAAACGACGCGCCACACCGAAATCGTGGTCGCCGGCCGCACGCTGCGGCTGTCAAACCGCGACAAGCTGCTCTATCCGCACAGCGGCTTCACGAAGGGGCAGCTGATCGACTACTACGCGGCGATCGCGCCCGTGCTGCTGCCACACCTCGCGGGCCATCCGCTGACGCTCAAGCGCTACCCGGACGGCGTCGAGGGCGAGTTCTTCTACGAGAAGCGCTGTCCCGCCCACCGGCCCGCGTGGGTGCGCACCGCGCCGATCCCCAGCGAGCGTGGGGGCGGGCCGATCGACTACTGCCTCGTCGAAGACCTGCCGACGCTCGTCTGGCTGGCGAACCTCGCCGCGATCGAGCTGCACCCGAGTCTCGCGTGCGCCGCGGCGATCGACACGCCGACCGCGCTGGTGTTCGACCTCGACCCCGGCGCAGGTGCGGGCCTGCGCGAATGCTGCCGCGTCGCGCTGCACCTGCGCGAGCTGTTCGACGCACTGGGGCTGCACAGCTTCGTCAAGACCTCCGGCGTGAAGGGCCTGCAGCTGTACGTGCCGCTCAACAACCCCGTCACCTACACGGACACCAAGCCGTTCGCGCGCGCCGTCGCGCAGCTGCTCGAGCGCCACCATCCGCGGCTGGTCACCTCGCGCATGACGAAGAGCGTGCGTGCCGGCCGCGTGCTGATCGACTGGAGCCAGAACGACCCGCACAAGACCACCGTCAGCGTCTACTCGCTGCGCGCCACCGCGCAGCCGCTCGTCTCCACGCCGCTGCACTGGGAGGAGGTCGAGCACGCCGCCCGCGCCCGGCGCGAACCGCAGCTCAGTCTCCAACCGGCCGCGTTGCTGGAGCGTGTGCAACGCGACGGCGACCTGCACGCGCCGCTGTACTCGCTGGTTCAGCGGCTGCCCGAGTTCGCGGACACACCGGCGAACCCGCGCGCTGATCGCGGTGCGTGAGACGGTTCGGGGTGTTGTGCCGGCCGGTGCATGCACCGGCCGGGACCGGGCCGCATGCGGCCCGGTCGGGGGCCGCGCATGCGCGGCCCCCCCATGCGGCGCATGCGCCGCATGGAAAAGCACCCCGCGCGCCGCATGCCCACGGTCGCAGCGGCATAGCTGCTCGGCATAGCCGCTCTGTACCCCCGTGCGCCGCTGCCAACCCTGTTTGGATCGTGCGCGTGGCGGGAAACGGTAGGTGTGAGGGGCCCTATAGGCCACGGGTCCAACCACGCAGCGCAGGGAATACTCCACGAAGGAGGGCGAACAAGCATGACTGCCAACAGCAGCACTGCCGCCACGGCTATCCCCGCCGGCGCAAGGCGATTCGCGGAGATGGCTGGCCCGGGAGCGCACGCAGCCAAACCGGCCGTCGCCGGGGCACACGCGGTTCCGGCCGCCACTGGACCGCAGGCAGTCGCAGCCGCCGCCCGGTCCGTTGAATCGCGCGCCGCAGGGGGGGCGGCCGCGCACGCCATCGGGCCGCACGGGAACGCGCCGTCGCGCGCGAGCGAGGAGGTCAGCCTGCTGGGGCTGTTCGAGCGCTGGCAGCGCTCGCGCGACCGCAACGCGCGCGAGCAACTGGTCGAGCGCTACATGCCGCTGGCGCGCAGCCTCGCGCGGCGCTACCTGGGCACGCTGGAGCCGATCGAGGATCTCACACAGGTGGCCTACCTCGGCTTGATCAAGGCGATCGACCGCTTTGACCCGGCGCGCGGGCATCGTTTTGCGGCGTTCGCGGTCCCGACGATCCTCGGCGAGCTGCGCCGGCATTTTCGCGACACGTGCTGGGCG
Organism: uncultured Solirubrobacterales bacterium; assembly: GCA_963804675.1. Taxonomy (GTDB): domain Bacteria; phylum Actinomycetota; class Thermoleophilia; order Solirubrobacterales; family Solirubrobacteraceae; genus Palsa-744. The sequence goes on from CAWDRI010000001.1 coordinate 535,986, forward strand.
GTGCACGTGCCCCGTCAGGCCCAGGAGCGCGCGCTGGAGGTCGAACGGGCCAACGAGGCGCTCGCCACGCGGTGCGGGCATTCGCCGACCGTCGGCGAGATCGCGCAGTATCTGGAGTGCGACCAGGAGGAGGTGCTCGACGCGCTGCAGGTCTCACATGCGCGCGGTGCGCTCTCGCTCGACGCGCCCCGCCCGGGCGCGGCCGATGAGGACGCCGAGCCGCGCAGCGAGACGCTTGGCTCCGTCGACGAGCACTACGAACTCGTCGAGGACGGCTCCGCCGTGGCCGCCGCGTTCGCCGCACTGGGCGAGCGCGAGCGCCGCATTCTCGCGCTGCGGTTCGGTCGCGAAATGAGCCAAACCGAGATCGCCACGGAGATCGGCCTTTCGCAGATGCAGATCTCGCGTGTGCTGCGCGCTGCGCTGGAGCGCATGCGCACGATCGCCAGCGGGGTTGACGACACCGCGACGGGCGGCCCTTCGACTACGGCCTAGGTAATCCGGGGCGGGGAGGGGGGGCGTGTCGTCGAATTGTTCGATTCCGGTAAATGGCTGGTGCTGTGCTCGGGGTGGGGAGGGGTGCTCGATGGCCGGGCGCCATTCGCGGCCGCGCGCGCGTGCCCGCGAGGGGGCCGGTGGGGGAGTCCGCGGGGGACGTGCCGCTCGCTGCGGGCGGGCGCGGGGCGGGGCTCGATTCGGGTGCCGGGGGTTGGGTGCTTGATTTCAGGCGCCCTTCGCGGCCGCGCGCGCGCACGCGCGAATCCTGCCTGGCATAGTGGCGTCCGGACTGACGTGAGCGCCGCCGCCGGCAACACAACCCAGAGGAGAACCCATGCCCGACCGCAACCGCCGTTTGATCCTCGCCGAGCGCCCGACCGGGACGGTGACCGAGCGTACGGTGCGCCTAGAGGAGGCTGACGTGCCGGCGCCGGGCGCGGGGGAGGCGCTCGCGAAGGTGCGCTACCTGTCGATCGACCCGACGATCCGCACGTGGATGGACGACGCGCCGGGCTACCTGCCGCCGATCGGCATCGGCGATGTGGTGCGCGCCGGCGGCGTCGCGGAGGTGCTGCAGAGCGACAGCGAGCTGTACGCGGTGGGGGACCTGCTGTTCGGGCTGACCGGCTGGCAGGACTACGTGATCGCCGACGGCGGCGAACGCGCCATGCAGAAGCTGCCGCCCGGCGTCAGCCCGACCGCCGCGCTCGGCGTGCTGGGCCTGAACGGCACGACCTCCTACTTCGGGCTGCTCGACGTCGGCAAGCTCAAAGCGGGCGACGTCGTCGTCATCTCCGGCGCCGCCGGTGCGACCGGCTCGGCGGCCGGCCAGATCGCCAAGATCAAGGGTGCGGCCAAGGTGGTCGGGATCGCCGGCGGCCCCGAGAAGTGCGCCTGGATCGTCGAGCAGCTCGGCTTCGACGCCGCGATCGACTACAAGCACGAGGACGTGCAGGCGCGCCTGCACGCGCTCTGCCCGGACGGCATCGACCTCTACTTTGACAACGTCGGCGGCGAGATCCTCAACGCGTGCCTGGCCAACCTGGCGATGCGCGGACGGGTCGTGCTGTGCGGCGCGATCTCCTCCTACAACGATCGCGCGGGCGCTGCCGGCCCGTCCAACTACCCGGCGCTGATCATCCGCCGCGGGCGAATGGAGGGGTTCATCGTGCTCGACTACTTCGACCGTCTCGCCGAGGCCCAAGCCGAGCTGGCGGGCTGGCTGGGGGAAGGCAGGCTGCAGTCCACCGAGCACATCGTGGAGGGCCTCGAGCACGCGCCCGATGCGCTGAACTTGCTGTTCACCGGGGGGAACACCGGCAAGGTGATCGTGCAGGTGTGAGGCGGGGTTGCAGCGGACTGATCCACGCGGAGGCGAGAGCCTCAGAGGCGGCTGCCGGGCGGCAGCGTCTACTTCGTGAGAATGCCTAGGCCGCCTCGGGTCTCGGGGTTGCCGAGCCCCGGTGGTGGCGGCGGCGGTGGGGGCGGAGGTGGGGTAGGACGCTGGGTAGCCATCTCACGACAGCCTATCAGCCAGCGCCCATGACCAAAATGTGAGTTGCAGAGTAAGCGCGAATGCCGCAGCAAGGTAGTAGCGGCTGAGCGCATCGATTTTTGTCTGATTGGCTCGTCGGTACGCCTCGATCCAGTAGATGAGGCGACGACGAACCTCTCGCTCGTCGTCGGCCAGTTCGAATAACGACTCGTACATCGTAGGTGCGTTGACACTGAAGACGAAGTCTCGCTTTGGCAAAAGCACATACGTGCAAAGAAAAATTGAGCACGCCAACGACACGAGAGCCAATGCGCCGAGCACGTCCAAGCCACGCTCGTGCTGAATCGTCTGTGCGCCCAGAAACGATGCGGTCAGCGACGAGGCGGCCAATAGAGTCCCGGTCCTCGCGCGAAGCTGCTCAATGCCACGCTCCTGCAGATCCAGCGCACGAACGGCGGCGTCGTAACTAAGCTCTGCCAGCACCCCTGCGGACATCTGTCTATTATCGCCGCGGGGTGGGACGGAATCTTCTGACCCCACGGCGCACCGCCCGGCCGCGTCAGATGAGCCAGCTCGGAAATGTCAAGACGCTCGTACGAGCCGTGCCTTCGGCCATGTCACGGGCGCCCAACTCGGTCGTGCCAGGGGCGCGTACGGCTCTGTGTCAGGGTGAGCGCTCGGCCGCGCGCAGCCCGGTGAGGGTCCACACCGCGAACAGCACGATCAGGGCGAGCGCGCAGGCGTAGGCGAGCGCGGTGTGGTCGTGCACACCGGAGATCAGGCCGCGGCCGGCGTCGAGAAAGGCCGTCGCGGGGTTGAGGCTGGCGACCGAGTGAATCCAGCCTTTGAGCAGCGCGAGCGGAACGTAGACGGGGGCGAGGAACAGGATCAGGAAAACCGGTGTCTGCATCAGTGGCCCGGCCTGGATCGTGCGGAAGCGAAACGCAACCCCGGCGGCCCAGCCGAAGCCGATGAGTACGAGCAGCGCCGCCAGACCGTAGAGACCGACGATGTCAACACCGTCGCCTGTGATCTGCATGCCGGCGATCAGCGCCACGGTCGTGACGACGGTGAGCGTGATCGCCGCGCGCGTGAGTGCGACGAACGCGTAGCCGAGCGCGATCCCGCGGCGGTTGGCAGCGGCGAGCATCAGCCGCCGCGCGAAGCCGCCCTCGAAGTCGAACGCGAGCGTGAACCCTGTGAACAGGCCGGCGAACATCGCCGACTGGCACAGCACGAACACGAACTGAAACGCCGTGTAGCCGGCGGGAAAGTGAAAACCGGGGATGTCACCGAGCGCGGACAGGCCGCCGGCGAACGACGCGAGGAAGACGAGCGGAAAGATCAGCGATGGGATCGCCAGATCGGGACGGCGCAGGTAGGTGTGGATGCCGCGCCACGCGATCGCGCCGGCGACAGCCCAGATGCTGCCGTGCGCCGCTGCCGCGTCGGCGAGTGCAGGGCGCGAAGGGGGTCCATCAGTGTCCGGAGTTCCGGCAGCGTGCGGCCCGTCGGGCGATGTGGGTCGATCGAGGCTCATCGCCCGCCGGCCGTCATGTCCTTTGCATCCTCGTGCGCAGCGCGCCCTGCACCGCGAACAGTCCGATCGCCAACAGCGCCGCGGCGACGCCAAAACCGCGCAGCAGCTCGGTCTTGTCCCAGCCATAGATGTACAGGCTGCGAAAGCCTTCGATCAGGTAGGAAATCGGGTTCAAGGTCGCGACCGTGTGAAACCAGCCGGTCTTCAACAGGTTGCGCGGCAGGCTGCCACATGACAGGAAGATAAACACAAAAAACAGCGGGAACAGGCCCTGCACCGCTTCGCCGGAGCCCGTGCGCAGCGCAGCCACACAGCCAAAGGAGGCGAACGCGAGCGCCGTGAACGAGCCGAGCGCGATCACCACCAGCGCGCCGCCGGGGCCGGCCTGCAGTTTGGCGCCGGCGATCAGCCCGAGCAGGATGTAGACGACCGACTGCAGCGCGCCCAGCGCCGCGACACCGACGAGCAGGCCGGCGATCAGCGAGACGCGGCGCATCGGGGTCAACGCGAGACGGTCAAAGAAGCCGCTCTCGATGTCCTCGGCGAGGTTCGTGCCGGTGTTGATCAGCGAGAACATCGCGCCCTGGATAAAGGCCACCGCGATCGCAAAACTCACGTAGGAGTCGGTCGGAAAGCCCGGCAGTTTGGTCGCGGCGCGCAACCCGCTGGCATTCACGGCGAGCAGGATCGCCGGGAAGAACACGATCGGGAACATTTGAAACGGCTGGCGCAACGTCTTGAGCATCCCGCGCCGCGCCAGCGCGCCGACCTGGGTGAGCAGTGCGGCGTTCACGCGGCGACAGGCTCGGGGGTCGGCTCGTCGTCCGCCGCGCCGGCGCCCTCCAGCGAGCGGCCGGTCTTGGCGAGGAATACGTCGTCGAGCGTGGGCGCGTGCAGGCGCAGGTCGGCCACGCGCAGCCCCTCGGCGTCGAGTGTGCGCACGACCTCCGCGAGGTCGCCCGCACCCTCGGGCAGACGCACGGCGACGGCGTTGCTCGATGCGGCGGCCTGCTCGCCGAAGCGGCCCAGCACCTGCGCGAGCCGCTCGCGCTCGCCCGGGTCGGCCGGCACGGCTTCCACCGATGGTCGCCCGATCGCTTCCTTGAGCGCCGCGGGGGTGCCCTCCGCGACGATCCGGCCGCTGTCGATGATCCCCACCCGGTCGGCGAGCACGTCGGCCTCCTCCAGATACTGGGTCGTCAGGAAGACCGTCACGCCATCGCCAGCCAGCCGGCGCACCTCCTCCCACAGCGCCGCGCGGCTCTGCGGGTCAAGGCCCGTGGTTGGCTCGTCCAGAAACAGCAGCCGCGGGCGGTGCACCAGCGCCAGCGCCAGATCCAGACGGCGCTTCATACCGCCCGAGTAGCCGCCGACCTTACGCTCGGCCGCCTCGGTCAGCCCGACACGGGCCAACAGCTCGCGCCCGCGCGCTTCGCGTTCGCTCTTGGGCAGGCCATGCAGCGCGGCCTGCAGACGCATGTGCTCCGTGCCGGTGAGGTGCGAGTCGAGCGCCGATTCCTGCAGTGACGCGCCGATCGTGCGGCGCACCGCGGCGCCCTCGCGCACGACGTCGAGACCGGCCACGCGCGCGCTGCCGGCGCTCGGCGGCAGCAGCGTCGTGAGCACCAGCACGGTCGTCGACTTGCCGGCGCCGTTGGGTCCCAGAAAGCCATAGATCTCGCCCGGGGCGACCTGCAGGTCGATCCCGGCCACCGCGCGCACGCCGCCCTTGAAGTCGCGCACCAACCCCTGCACCTCGATGCCATTGCTCGGCTCGGTCATGGCCCTGACCTTAGCGAGCGGCCCCGGGGAATCGGTGCGCGGGTTGTGGCGGTTTGGTTTTCCCTGTTCATGCCGGCCGTGTGGCGAGCACCCGTGGGCGAATGCCGTCGCCCAGCGCGGCGCATTTCCCCGCGGGGTGGGGATCGTCCGCACGTGGCGGCTCCCGGCCTACGCGCTGCTGGAGTTGCGCCGTTGGTGGGCCACCTTGTAGACGCTCGGCTTGTTCGCCACCGGGTCGCGTACGCCGTAGGCGAAGGCACGCAGGCCAAATGGCCGCGTGGGATGGGAGGCCGAGACCAGGACCAGACCGAAGCGCCCGCCTGGCCACGGCACATAGGTCTTCACGCAGCCAGAGGCGGCCGAGGAGATGCTGGCCCAGGTTCCCCCCGACCGCACCGTCTACTGGCTCGACCTGGCGCGCCCCGAATTCGGCATGAATCCACTGATGATGCGCGCCGGTATGGAGGTAATCGGCGACACGGTGGTCGAGTCGCTGCGTGACATCAACGAGGAAGGCGCGATCATGGCAGCTTCCGATCGTTACCTGCGATCGGCAACCTACGGCGCGCTTCTGCTGGCCCGCAGCCAGCAGAAGATGCCCTCGTGGTTTGACATCTACATGCAGCTATGGTCGGAGGACACCGGCGTCGAGCTGCGCCGCCAGGTATGCGAGCTATGCCAGGACGACGCAGACCTAGCTGGTTTGCGCGCCATGTGGGGAACGATCTTGCCCAACATGCTCAGAGAGTCCCCCAGCCAGGTGGTAGTGCGGATGGACGCTCCGGGCAACAAGCTCGCACGACTACTGGGCCAGCCCACCTTGGTGCGGATGCTCCACCACCCCAAGCAGGTCAGTATCGACCAGATACTCGATGAGCGTGCCGTCCTCATCGTGCAGGGTTCGATGGGGGAGATCGGCGAGGAGAACACAGTGATCGTACTCAAGCTGATCCTGCGCATGGTCCACACCGTGCTTCAACGCCAGCAACAGCGACCTTCGCATGAGCGCGTGCGGCTCTGCCTGTACCCCGACGAGGTGCACTACCTCTGGAGCACCGTGCTGGAGACGATGCTCTCGACCGGTCGCTCTGCGTGCCTTGAGCCAACGCTGGCGTGGCAGCACTCCGGCCAGATCGAAGAGCAGCGTATGGCAAAGGGCGTGCTCGCCGACCTGCAGACCGTCATCAACTTCCGCTGCGGGGATTCCGAGGAGGCAGAGATGATTACCCGCCGGGCGATGGTCGCCTACACGACCCGTCTCTCCGGTGAGCAGCGCGACCGCGACAACGCCCGCTACACGCCTGACGTGATGCTCAAGCTCGACCATCACTTTGGCTTGATGCAAGCTGGCGTCAACGGCCAGAAGGACAAGCCGGTGATCATCAGAACCAAACCCATGCGCAAGGATACCCAGCGCATCGAGCACCATCTACGCCGCCAGCGCGAACGCGGCTTCTTCTACCCAGAGCAGATGCCCGACCCGCTGCCGAACACCAAGACCACCAGCGACGACGGGGCAATTCCCGCAGCGACAACAACCCCGGAGCCCGAACGCGAGAAGACCGTCGGCGACAGGAAGAGCCCCCATAGGGCGGCGCCAGCCGCCGCTCAAACGAATGCACCCCCCAGCACATCCGCATCCACCGCCGAGCCGAGCGGCCCGCTTCAGCCAAAGCCGCCCCCCGCCACGCTCCTGTCTGCTGTGCGTCGCCCGCCGGCACCCGTCCGGCGCCAGCCGCAGGACGGCGCACAGGACGGCGAGCCCCAGCCGCCGGCGCTCCTAGCCAGCTACACCGAGCTTGAGCTCGGCGACGTGCACCAGATCGTCTGGGACCGCTCGCAGACGCCCGCGCCGTCAACCGGGCGGCAGCCCAAATGCAAGCCCGACGAGCTGCGTGTGCTCACGATGCTCCACCGCTTCGGCCCGCTGATGACCACACAGATCGGACGGACGATCTGGCCCGATCGCACCGAGCGCACCGTGCAACGCCGCATGGAGGCGCTGCACAAGTACGGCCTCGTCAACCGCTTGCGTATGGCCACGAACATCAGACACCCGTTCATCTACACGCTCACCGAGGAGGGCGCTCGCATCGCCAAGGACGACCCCGACGAGGATGGGCGCAACTACCTCGATCCCTCCGTCAAGTTCTCAACACCCAACGGCGAGATCCCCGACCCCAAGCCAGCCGACGCCAAATGGCGCGAGAGCGAGCTTCGCAACGGACTCTACGTACTGAGCAACCTGCACGCCGCCGGCTGGGCGCTAACCGCCGGTGCTCTGCTCAGCGACGCCGCTAAGCGCGTGCACGGCGGACGCGAGTCCAGTTGCGCGATCCGTCCCCCTCGAGGAATCGCAACCCGCCAAGACGTCGCGCTGCACGGCAACCGCTCCGTTGGCGATCTACAACTCGAGCGCTTCAAAGCGATCTGGGCCGACGCCCGCCTCGACGTACACGTCCGTGGACACCACATGACCCACTGGTACATCGAGTGCGACCGCACCGAACGGCCGAGCAAGCAAAGCCGCAAGTGCGCAGCCTACGACGCGATGTTCAACGGCTGGGGACCAATGCTCAACGGCTACCAGCAACGGCTACCGATCGTGGTCTTCATCTGCCTCGACGAGCGCAGCGTACTCGCGCACCTCCTCGCCGCCGACCATGAAATGACCGGCTGGGTCGCCGGACTCGTCGGCAAGCGCGAGGACCGCGTCTACGTCGGACGCCAACGCACATGGTTCGTCCGCGAGCGCGACATCCACCAAGGCTCCCTACGCGCCTGGCGCCTACCCGACCTCCCACCAACAGCACGCAAAGCGCTCGGGTCCGAAAAGATGCGGCCCATCATCAAGGAACTCGTCGCCACCGAGCGGCTCCGCTCCAACCCGATACCGCGTTCGGGCGTCTACCGGCGAGCATGAGCTGGCGCGTTGCTGGCCCGACTGCAACAATGCAGGCGCTGATGGCCACTGTCGTTGCCTTAGATGCCTCACCGTTGAACCTTCTGCATTCGCTGCGTGGGACGATCGTCAACGCGCGCCTTGCCTACCCCGACGTGCTCCACGTCGAGGTTCGTGACGAGAACGGCGATCTCTGGCGTTTGGCCACGCAGGACGCCGACTGGTCGCCGGCCGATCCGGCTCGGCTGGTCGGGCGCTCAATCGACAGCGCCGACATCGACCGGCAGACCGGCGAGCTGCGTTGCCGGCTATCCGATCGCGTCGCGCTCGACATCAAACCCGCCGCCGTCGAGGCCACGGACGATCCTCCCAACTGGGAGCTGATCACCCCCACCGGGCTCGCGCTCGAATTCGGCCCCGGGATGCGCTGGCGGATCGGCGATGCCGACGATCCCTCATAGACGGCGGGGGGCAGGGACAGCGGCCTGAGTGTAGACGGGTTGCCCTTCGCTGAAGACCAAGCGGCTGGCGAAGGGGAATCCGCCATGGGGACATTTGCGGGGGTAGGCGGATGCCACGTGGGTGATTAGGCAATGCGACGGCCGTGGGCGTATTCGTCGTATGTGATGCCGGAAGGACCGAGGGTAGTCGTGAGCTTGAGCAGCGCACCTTCGGGGCCACCAGGGAGACTTTCGATCGGCGGCACCTGGACATCTACCTGCCCACCGAATGGCGCGGGGGTCGGCACGATGAAGCTTGGGAGCGCGAATTCCGCAAAAACCGGGGTTGGGGCGGCGATATAGACCAGTAGCGCGAGGTTTCCGTCGGCCGCGAGAGGAGCCATGAGGATCGTGATGTTGGCGCGCTCGTACACGGTCTGGGCGCCGAAGGGGACCTCGACGAGTGCTGAGCCGTAGCCCATTAGCGAGTTAGTGGGGCATTCTGAGGGGCCGGCCCTTTGCAGTGTTGCCATCTGGCAGGTGGCCGTGCCGAGACCGCTGGTGGCGATACCAAGGCTGTTTGGATAGCTCAAGGCGATTTCGCGTAGTTGCGTGGAGCGCCACCGACGGCGATGTGGCCTGCGCTACCGCTGGGATCTGGCCGCAGCACACGATTGCTGCGGCCAAGATGCAAGCCGCCGTGCCCGTGGGCGTGAGCGTAGCGTCCGGTGCCGTAGCTAACCGACATGCTGCCGCCGAAGCTGGCGTACGTTCCGGTTGTGCGCAGGCGTGCGGAGCCGTGACTGGACACGCGGACAGCAAGACGACGCAGATCTACGCTGATCGAGCCGCCGCCGCGTACGTAGATCGTGAACGAACCGGTGACCGGCCAGCACAACAGCAAGATAGCGCGCCGAGGACCGGTCTTTGATGATTGCCCACATACTTGATACTATATGATTTCTTGGGGCGCGTTGCCTCTCTCTCGGCTACCCTGCGTTTGGGGAAACGATCGGTGCCTCCGGGCCGCATCGCCACTGCCTGTCACGCTGGGCGGGATCGCTCCAGCCCTGCTTTCGTTTGCTGCGACAACTAACGCGTCGGACACGCAAGCACGCGCTTCCCGCACGTTGAACGTCACCGACGAAGCGCACCTGCATGTCACCAACAGCGAAGGCTCGTACCTCGTCGAGGAAGGCGCCGCGTCCGGCGCGCTGCGAGGGACCGTCAAGGTCGACTTCAACATAGGAGTGACGGCGTGAGCATGCGCCTGGCCGAGTGAGAAACAAGGGTTGCGCGCCTAGTGTTGTAGGCTTTAGGCTTGCTGCGCCACGGTTTAGATGGCGTGCCCAACGCAGTCGCACACCCAACCGTTCGCGGGCCAGGGCACTTGGATTTTAATTCGGTCCGGGCCGACGTCGTAGCGGCGTCCACTTGTGTTGGCAGGTCGCTGTTGGTGCGCGGTGGCCGTCGCTGACGATGATTTGAGAGCACTTTCCCCACACTGCGCACTCCTGGGCTCGCATCTCGTGTATTTTACGCTTGTGACGGTTGGGTTGTTGTCGTTGTGTGGGGTGTCGCTGGGTTTTCGGCGTAGCGAGCGGCATGTTGTCCAGGTGCTGAAGGATGTTGCGCTGGATGTTGGGGTGGGTGAGGTGGTGTCGGTGCTTGCTCGGCGGGCGCAGGGCAAGACGACGTTGTTGCGGGTGGCGGCTGGGATGCGGCAGCCGGGGGCGGGCAAGGTTTACTTCGAGGGCCGGGAGCTGTGGGAGCTTTCGGATGGTGAGCGCTCTGGTCTGCTCGCACGCCGGATTGCGCTGGTGAGGCCCCTCGCGCCGGGGGTCGATATCCCGACGCTTGAGCATGTTGAGGTGCCGTTGCGTTTGGTGTGCGGCAGGCGCGAGGCGCGGCGGGGGGCGCTGGCGGCGCTCGAGCGGGTCGGTGCCTCCGATTGCGCGCGACAGCGCTGGGGCAGCCTTGCTGATTGGGAGCGGGCGTTGGTGGCGCTCGCGCAGGGGATCGCTCGTCAACCGAGTCTCCTGCTCGTGGACGACCTGACTGCGACGTTGGGGCTGGTCGAGACCGACGAACTTACGCGGCTGATCGACACGCTGTGCAGGGAGATGAAGATGGGCGTGCTGATGAGTGCCTCCGATGCGAACGCGACCGCGTGGTCGCAGCGCATCGCGACGCTCTCCCGCGGCGAGCTACTCGAGCCACCTCGGCACGAGCCCGACAACGTCATTGAGTTTCCTGGCGAGGAAAGCGCCTGAATGTTCGCACATAGATGCAAGGTGGGTAGGGTTGTGATTCACGACGGCTCGTCTGCGAGTTGCCAGAGGGCGGAATCATTCAACTTACGTGCACCCATGCTGTATGCTCCGGCCGGATGCCGCACGCAGGGCGAGGAGTTTAGTGGCTACCAACGAGATCGTGCTCGGCTTGCTGCTTGCGCACCCTGACAACAGTTATCAGCTCGACAAGCGCCTCGAAGAGGCGTTCCCCGAGATGCAGTACGCGCGTGGTGTCTCGAACCGGGCGTTGCGGCGACTCGCAAAGAAGCGACTGGTCCGGCCTATGGGCGGGGAGGGCCGAGCGCTCGCCGAGGGCGCGAAGGTCGATCGAGGGACCCCATACGAGATCACCGGCAGCGGCGTCAGGCATTTCAAAGAGTGGATCAAAGCTTTGATAGCGCTGCCGGTCGTGCGCGAGGAACTGCTCGCAAAGTTCGCGCTCTGCACGCGTGAGGATCTGCCCGCCATGATTACGGTCGTCCGTACCGCTGAGCTGCACTGCACCGCCAAGCTCAGCGCATGGAACGAGGAGATGCGCCGCAAGCGCGAGCGGGCCGGCGGCGATCCGAATGACTGGCGGAACGTCATCGTGACCTCGGGCTACAGCTCGTGGTGGGATCATCACATCAAGTGGCTGCAAAGCTTGCGGGACGCCATGGAAACGGAGTTGGATCGCTACACGGCCCAGAGCGGTGCGACTCCACCGTCGCGCGAAGCCCGGTGAGCGCTCCGTCATTGTTGTCGTTGTGTGGGGTGTCGCTGGGTTTTCGGCGTAGCGAGCGGCATGTTGTCCAGGTGCTGAAGGATGTTGCGCTGGATGTTGGGGTGGGTGAGGTGGTGTCGGTGCTTGCTCGGCGGGCGCAGGGCAAGACGACGTTGTTGCGGGTGGCGGCTGGGATGCGGCAGCCGGGGGCGGGCAAGGTTTACTTCGAGGGCCGGGAGCTGTGGGAGCTTTCGGATGGTGAGCGCTCTGGTCTGCTCGCACGCCGGATTGCGCTGGTGAGGCCCCTCGCGCCGGGGGTCGATATCCCGACGCTTGAGCATGTTGAGGTGCCGTTGCGTTTGGTGTGCGGCAGGCGCGAGGCGCGGCGGGGGGCGCTGGCGGCGCTCGAGCGGGTCGGTGCCTCCGATTGCGCGCGACAGCGCTGGGGCAGCCTTGCTGATTGGGAGCGGGCGTTGGTGGCGCTCGCGCAGGGGATCGCTCGTCAACCGAGTCTCCTGCTCGTGGACGACCTGACTGCGACGTTGGGGCTGGTCGAGACCGACGAACTTACGCGGCTGATCGACACGCTGTGCAGGGAGATGAAGATGGGCGTGCTGATGAGTGCCTCCGATGCGAACGCGACCGCGTGGTCGCAGCGCATCGCGACGCTCTCCCGCGGCGAGCTACTCGAGCCCCAGCCGCCCCGGGACGAGGCAGACAACATCATCGCATTCCCGGGCGAGAGTTCGGCGGGTCTCGATGTCCGGCGCGGCGCGGCGTCGTAGTGTTCCTGGTCTGCATGCTGGAACTCAGGGATCTTGTAAAGCACTATCCGGTCGGTGACGGGGAGCCGGTGCGCGCCGTGGACGGCGTGTCGCTATCGGTCGCAGCGGGCGAGCTGGTTGCGTTGTACGGACCGAGCGGCTCGGGTAAGTCGACGCTGTTGAAGTTGATCGCGGGGCTGCTGCGCCCGGACAGCGGCACGGTGGTCGTGGACGCCCGCGATATCTCTGCGCTCCCGGATCCCGAGGGCTCGCGCTACCGGCTTCACGAGCTGGGGCTGATCGACCAGTCCTTCGACTTGTTGCCGGGCGCGAACGTTCTGCAGAACGCCGCGATGAAGCTGTGGCTTTTCGAACGCAGCTGCAGCGCGGAGCGCCGGGTGCAGCCGCTGTTGGAGCGCCTTGGGTTGGGCGAGCGCTTGCGCCACCGTCCTGGTCAGCTCTCGACCGGCGAGCGCCAGCGCGTGATGATCGCTCGAGCACTCTCGACCGATCCCAAGCTGCTGCTCGCCGACGAGCCCACTGGGAACCTCGACACGCAGCGTAGCTGGGAGGTACTGGGACTGCTCAGGGAGGTTTGCCGCGAGCAGGGCACGGCGGTGCTGCTCGTCACGCACGACCCGCAGGCCACCGTGTTCGCCAACCGCGTACACGCGCTGCGCGACGGGCGGATCGTGGAGTACGAGCCAGACCACTTCTTGGCGCCGCTCGGCGCACGCGCGGAGTTCTGACTGCGATGAGGCTCTCGAACATCGCTGATCTCTACCGCGTTCGCTTGCAGGCGAGGCTTGTACTCGTCCAGGAGCTATTCGCGATGCTTGGGATCGCCGTCGGGGTCGCGCTGCTGTTCGCCGCCCAGATCGCGACAACGAGCCTCAACGAATCGGTCAGCCAGCTCACCAGCGAGGTCGTCGGACGGATGCAGTTCCAGCTCGACGCACGCAGCGCGGAAGGCTTCGATCAGCGGCTACTGATCAAGGTGCAGCATCTGCCGGGCGTGCGGTCTGCCTTGCCCGCGATCGAAGCACCCGCGAACCTGATCGGGCCGGCCGGCCAGCAGGCGGTGGACCTGATCGGCACCGAACCGCGCTTCGCACGCGAAGGCAGCCCACTGCTGCGCCACTTCAGCTACGCCCAGCTTGCGAGCCAGCGCGCACTCGCGCTTCCCTCGCAGGTTGCGGAGACGATCGGCGCCGGACCTCTCACCGTGATCACCGCCCAAGTCGGTGCTAACAGCGTAAGGGCGCTCGTCGGCACGGAACTGAGCGCGGCCTCGATCGGCACGCTCGCCCACAGCCCCGTCGCGGTCGCTCCCCTGAGCTACGCACAGTCGCTAACGGGCATGGGCGGTCGCCTCAACCGGATCTTCGTCCAGGCCGACGCTGGGCGGGAGCGCGAAGTGCACACGGGCCTGGTGCGCCTGGCGGCCGGAACCCAGAACGTCGAGCCGGCCGATTTCGACGCGACGCTGTTTCGGGTGGCGGCGGCGCCCGTGAACCAGAACTTGAGCTTGTTCTCGGCGATCAGCGCAATGGTCGGCTTCATGTTCGCGATCAACGCGATGCTGTTGACCCTGCACCTGCGTCAGGGACTCGTCCGCGAACTACGCGCGAACGGCGCGACCCGGATGGACGCCATCAAGGCGCTGTTGTTCGACGCGCTGGTGCTCGGCGTGCTCGCGTCGCTGCTGGGGCTGGTGCTCGGCGATCTGCTCTCGATCTTCCTCTTCGACTCGAACCCGGGCTACCTACAGCTCGCGTTCCCGATCGGCTCCCAGCGGATCGTCACCTGGCAGAGCGCCGCCATTGCCGCCGGCGTCGGCCTGCTCGCGGCGTGCGTCGGGGTGCTGACACCGCTGCGCGAGATATGGTCACGGTCCTCGCGGGTGCCTGGCGATCCCGAACACCAGCCCCTCAGCCGCTGGGCGCTGGCGGCCCTGGCCGGTGGCTTGGTGTGCCTCGGAGCGACGACCTTCATCCTGATCGCTGCGCCACAGTCTGCGGTGCTCGGCAGCGTCACGCTGGTCATTGCCCTGGTACTGCTCCTGCCGCTCCTGCTCGACGCGATGATCGCCGCGTTCGATCGCCTACGGCAGCTTCTCGGCAGTGGAGCCGCGTCGCTCGCAGTCGCCGAACTGCAGTCGCCCACCACAAGGATGCGGTCGATCGCGATTGCCGCGACCGGTGCGATCGCCGTGTTCGGCATCGTGGCGATCCAGGGAGCCCGCGGCAACCTCCAGCATGGCCTCAACCGACTCCTCCACGACCTGACGGCGACAACCGCCATCTGGGTGCTCCCGCCGGGGCCGCAAAACCTGCTCGCCACCGCGCCATTTCAGAGCGACGCCGCCGCAAAACTGGCGCGCTTGCCAGGCGTCCAAACTGTCGGCACCTACCGGGGAGACTTCCTTGATTACGGGGACCGCCGCCTCTGGGTGCTCGCGCCGCCGCTCACCGCTCACAACCCGATCCCGCCGAGCCAAATCGTGGCCGGCAGTCTATCGGTCGCGTCGATGAGGCTCCGACAAGGCGGCTGGGCGATTCTCACGCAGGCCGTCGCGGCCGACCACGGCCTGCGCATCGGTGAGCGCTTTACGTTGCCTGCGCCCCACCCCGCCACGCTGCGCATCGCCGCGCTGATCACGAACCTCGGATGGCCACCCGGAGCGGTCATCGTCAACCCGGCCGACTACGTGCACTCCTGGGGTAGCGCAAACCCCAGCGCCTACAACATCACGCTCCGCAGGGGAGCATCACCCGGGCAGGTCAGCAGTGAGATACGGCGGGCGCTCGGGCCTTCCTCGGCGCTCACGGTCCAGACTGCCCGGCAGCGCGACGAACTGCAGTTGGCGGCGAGTCGCCAGGGCCTTTCGCGTCTGACGCAAATCTCCACACTGCTCGTGATAACCACGATCCTCGCAATGTCGATCGCGATGAGCACGCTGATCTGGCAGCGCCGCCCCCAGTTCGCGCGTATGAAGGCCCAGGGTTACGACAAGCGGGTACTGTGGCGGGCGCTGATTTTGGAGAGTGGGGTGCTGCTCGGCGCCGGCTGCTTGATCGGAGCGGTGTTCGGGATCTACGGTCAGCTGTTGCTGAGCCATGCGCTGGCGGTGGTCACCGGCTTCCCGATCGTCTTCTCCGCGAGCGTTCTCGTAGCGGTGGCTACCTTCGCGCTCGTCAGCATCGTGGCGGTAGCGATCGTCGCGCTACCTGGGCGCCGAGCGGCTAGCGTTGCCCCGTACATGTAGCGTTCTGGCCCGTACACGTAGCCTTGGCGAACCTAGGAAACAGCGCGGCCCACCTGGTGTTGCCTACCATGTTTCGTTGTCGAAGGCCAGCTAGATTGGCTGTCGTGATCCTCTACTCTCCGGGCATATCCCCAGTGTCAGAGAACCGAACATCGTAGGCCGCTCGTGCAGGCACACCTGGACGCTACTAGCCGCCGCGGCGCGCCAACTCCATTGGGCTCTGCCGAACGTCTCGCGCGAGGTAAACGCCTGGCGACACCGGGCACGGATGATGCCCGCCGCGTCTCTTCGTCGCGATGCTCTCGCTTGCATCAGTAGCAAGCGTGACAACAGCGAAGGCGCGGCCTTGTTCTCGATCTTGCCGAGGCATCGCCACAGGGGACTCCTACGGCTATTGGTCATCTATCAGATCATCTGGGATTTCCTGGACGACGTGAGTGAGCACGGAGCTAGAAGGGGCACTAGCAACGGCCATCAGCTCCATTTGGCGCTGGTAGACGCACTAGCCTCGATTCGTCACGAAGCTGTTGGTGGCGCTCGGCGGGGTGAGATTTGTGGGTGATTGGTCGGCTTGGCGTTGTGTGGTGGTGGAGGGGGCTCGACGGGGGCTGCTTCGGGAGCGCTCGACTGGTCCTGGCGGCCGTTTTCGCTCAGGGTGATCTTCGGCGGGGTGCCGGGGTTGGCTTGGATGTGGGTGTGCGCGGCGGCTGGGGCTCAGCCGTAGGCAGGGAGCGTTTGCAGGCGCTTGAACGCGTGTTGGATCGCTGCGGCCCAGGGCCAGTCGGCGGGGAGGTGCAGCGTGGTGCGCCGTGCGTGGCGGGTGAGTTGCCCGGCGACGTGCAGGATGCGGTAGCGCAGCCGCTTGGGTTCGCTGATCTTGTGCTCGCCGTCGAGCACGAGCTGCTGTGTCCAGACCATGATGTCGTGCGCGAGCATGGCGAGCTCGAACCACGCGGCGTTCGCCTTGAAGGAGTGGAACGGGAGGCGCGAGGCGCCGGTCGCCTTCAGCGTCTTGACGCGGTCCTCGACCTCGGCGTGCTGGCGGTGAAGGGCCTCCAAGGCCGCGATGTCTGGGTCTTGCTGGTCGGTGATGAAGCACTGAAAACGGTGCCCGTCATCGTCAGTGAAGCTCAGTTGCGCCCCGGGGTGGGGACGCTCACGCCGGCAGATCAGCCGGGTGCCAGTCGGCCAAGAGGCCAGGTTGACGTGGCCGGTCAACTCGGCTAACCACGCTCCCTCGCGTGGCTCGCCGTTCTGGCCCGCCGCGGGCGCCCATGCGGTCTCTGCCAGCGCGAGGATCGCCTTTCTGACCCGCTCATCGACCGCGTACCCAAAGGAAAACCGGATGCCGCACTCGCGACAGGCTGACGCGAGGTCGTGGCTCGCTCCGGCGGAGTCCGAGCGTGCGAGGATCTCCCCATCAAGCGCGCTCTGCGGGAGCTGCTCCAGCGCGAGATCCAGCACGCTCAGATGATCCTGGGCGTTGTTGGCGCCCGCGTTCCCTGGCCGCAGGACCCCCGCGAGTACCTCCCGTCCACAACTGGCGAGCAGCGGGTTGAACCCGAACGCGCCCTTGTAATGCCCGGCGGCGTGTTCCTTCTCGGAGTGGATCGTGATCGGGGTCGCGTCGAAGTCGAGGATCACACGCCCGGGAGCCGCGCCGTGCTGCCACGCCCGTTCGCGAGCGACGGCACGCGCCTGGCGGACCCGGTCAAGCTCCGCCTCGCCGATCGAGAGCAACACCCTCCGCGCCGTAGAAACCGATGCGATGTCCCCGAACAAAGCGGGCTGACCGGCCAACACCGCGAGATCTGAGACACATCGTCCGCCGTCGCCAGCCATCACCGCCAGGTCGCACAACACACGACCGGGATCATGGCCTGAGCGCCGCTCACGGGTGCCCGCCAGAGCGGCGCTCAGGCCGTCCGTCAGACCCAATCTCTGCGCCGCGAACGCCAGCAGCGCCGTCCCCGCACGAGACGACAAGCCCTTGCCGTCCGCCACCACATCTACCGTTCGCAACGACGCACTTCCGATCACCTTCAAGGTGAACCTCCTGAGCGGGTGGATTGCAGGCTTCGCAACCGCAATCCTCCCCGCCCAGGCGGACGTTCCAAGCCTCAGCCCAACTCAACCCCGGCCGCCTGGTGACGAATCGAGGCTAGACGTCAGCGCTCCCATATCCGACTACTACCGCTACCATCCCTGGAAAGACGATGGCGGTTATCTGGTTGTACTCGTAGAAAGCGCCAAAACGAACTGCGCGATGCTGCGCTCTTACTCGTGCGTCGCACCGTTTCTACTTCCCGCGGTGGCACGATGTTCGATCCAGAGCATAAATCACGACCCTGACCCGGATAGTCGTAACTCGGCTCTCGAACGGTTGGCGATAAGAGAGCTTCCCACCGAGCCGACCTTGAGCTGGTTCGAGCGGACCGCAGCGGCGAGCGCATTTACGCCACACATGCTACTTGCGTTGGCTGCGGAGTTTCCATGCGCTAAAAGCGATATTCTCAAGCTCTACGCAGCCTACTTCCCATGGGTATCGCTGACCATCGCGATGCTAGACAGCTACGTCGACCAAGAGGACGACGCGGCCAACGGAACGCATAGCTATATTTCGTACTATCCAGATGCCCAGTTCGCCGCTCGACGTCTTGGCGAAATTATCCATCGCGCCATCCGCAACGCCTATGGGCAGGGCTATAGGCACGCTGTAGTCGTTGCGTGCATGGTCGCAATGTACCTGTCCAGTGATGGCGCTCGCGCTCGCGAAGCCGAGAACCCTGAGATGACCCAATGCTTGGTTGGTGCTGGTGGCTCTCTGGTGGCGTTTCTACTTCCGATATTGCGCCTGTGGCGCATCGCGTGTGCGTCGCGCTTCGTTTAGATCGAAAGGTTACCGATGAAACGCACTGTCGAGAACACCATTCCCCGGGGCATGCGCTTGCCGGCCGTCGCTCAGACTTGGCTTTTCTGGAGTCACCCATTCTGGTATCTGGGGCGATGCCGGCGACGCTACGGAAGTCGCTTCACACTAAACGCCACGAGTTACCCGCCTCTTGTGATCCTATCCGACCCGGCAGACATCAAGGCGCTTTTCACGGCCCCCGCCGATAGGCTTCAGCCCGGTGGAGGTGTCCAGCCGATCACGCCCATCGTCGGCGAGCGGTCATTCATGCTCGCCGGGGAACACGAGCACCTGCTGGGCCGCAGGACTGTGCTGCCGGCGTTTCGCGCAAACACGATTGAGCAGCACGCCGGCCTGGTCGCCCGGGTTGTCGAGCGACACGTCGCGTCCTGGCCCCGCGACATCCCTTTTGCGTCCCATCCGCGCCTACGCGCGTTGACGCTCGAGGTCATCCTGCGAACAATCCTTGACATATCGGCAGACGCACGTGACGCTCGACTCGACGTGCTTCAGGACAAGCTCCTAGCGATGCTGGCCGTGAACGAGAGCCCGGTGCTATCGGCGTCGTTGCTTCGTCGTGGCCCGGGCAGATCCACGTGGCGGCGCTTCCTTCGGGAGCGTGAGGAGGTCGACCAACTCATCTTCTCGCTCATCGAAGGGCACCGCCACACGCGCGGGGGCGATCGTAACGTGCTGAGGATGCTGTTGGATGCCCGCAGCCCAAACGGCTCCCCGATGTCCGACAGGCAGGTTCGCGACAACCTCGTCTCGATCGTTCTCGCGGGACACGAGACGACCGCGGCAGAGCTGGCATGGGCATTTCAACTGCTCGCGCATAATCCGGCGGCGCTGGACAAGGCCACTGCCGAGATCGACCACGGCGGCGAGGCATACCTGGCCGCGACGATCGACGAGGTTCTGCGCCATCGGCCCGCATCCCTCCTTGGTATGCCCAGGGCGGTGATACGGCCAGTGGAGATAGGCGGATGGGTCTACCGCCCTCCGGCTCAGCTGCTTGGCTGCATCTACCTTGTGCATCACGATCCAGCCATCTACCCCGAGCCCCAGAGCTTCCGACCCGAGCGCTTCCTCCAAGCGCACACGAATACATACACGTGGCTGCCGTTTGGCGGTGGACCCAGCCGCTGCGCTGGTGTTCATCTCGCCACGCTTGAGATGCAGACGGTTCTGCGCACGGTGCTTTCTACGACGGTCCTGCGCCCAGCTTCACGGCAGATCGAGCGGCCCCGCTGGCGGAGCGTGATCGTGACGCCTGGCACCGGCTCGCGGATCGTGCTCCACCAGCGTGTCGGGCTCAGGCCAAGCCGGCACGCGGACACTCGCCAGGCCCCGACCGACGGAGGGCGCCCGGTAGCTCGCTATCGAAGTCGATAGCGAAGCTTCGCTATACAGGCCGCCGTCCATTGGGCAGGATGCTCTCGTATGGGCACACAACGGGCCACTGCTAGAACTCCATGGGGCCAGGAAAGCGTCGCGCCACCCTGGCGCGCGAGAAGGCAGGGGCACCCAGAGGGGCGGTGCCGTAGCGGGCGGCATTGCCCCGGTAGGGTCAGGAGAGGCAGTCCGATGGACGGCGAGCCGAGCGCTTCGGGAGCATGCGGCTCGCCGTCCCGGCCTGTAGGCAACTCGGCGGCGAGACAACTGCAGCCTTGGGTAGATCTGCGCGTGCCCATAGCCGCCGACTAGCGAGGGCCGCGACACTGGGTCTCCACAAGCTGGACAGGATTCGATATGCCATTTAGCGACACCGACTTTGACTTCGCCATTCCTACGTTGCGTGACCCTCGCTTCTCGCAGTCGTTGGAGAGGGGGCTGGCGATTCTCGGGTGTTTCTCGCCGGAACATCCTCTGCTCGGCATTGCCGACCTTGCCGAAGAGCTGGGTATGAGCCGCAGTATCACTCACCGCTACGCGATTACGCTTGTTGCGCTCGGCTATCTCGAGCAGGATACTCGGCGCAAGTACCGTCTAGGATTGCGTGTCACTGACCTCGGAATGTCGGCGATGAATTCGACCCGGCTATCCGAGCAGGCCCACCCCTACATCGAGGACTTGCAACGGCGCACCGGGTTCGCGGTAAGTCTCGCCGTCCTTGACGGTCCCGATGTAGTTTACGTCGACCATGTTCGCAGCTCGCGGCGTGCCCAGCGCGCAACTAGGCCGCGTTTCGCCCTCGGTGAGCTCCAGCCGGCTCACTGCACAGCCTTGGGCAAGGTCCTACTTGCCTTCCTGCCCGAATACCAGTTGCGCCAAACGCTGGCCGACCTGCACCTCCAAGAACGCACTTCCGCGACGATTATCCGAAAGCGGGCGTTGCGCGACGTATTGCGGCATGTACACGAAGATGGTTTGGCGGTCTGCGACGAGGAGTTGGAGCCCGACCTTCAATCGATCGCCGTTCCAGTGCGTTCAAGTTCAGACGAGATAGTCGCCGCGCTGAGCATGGACTTCCAAAAGTCGCCGACGATCAGCCTGGAGCGCTACGTTGAGGCGCTTTCACCCCATCTGATTGCGGGGGCCGATCAGATATCGGCGCGCCTTGGGTACCGACGGGAGGATGAG
The DNA here is from genome assembly GCA_963804675.1 of uncultured Solirubrobacterales bacterium. Lineage (GTDB taxonomy): Bacteria > Actinomycetota > Thermoleophilia > Solirubrobacterales > Solirubrobacteraceae > Palsa-744. Next base: position 557,166 of record CAWDRI010000001.1, read on the forward strand.
CTTATCGACAGCCGTTGATGCACAGATTTGAGCGAAGGGCGCGCAGCACCAGGTCCGATGGCGGCGGCGATGTACCGTCACCCATATGTTGGCATGGGGAATCTGCAGCGCCGGCGCGACTTCGCGAGATCGTCGGCGCTCCCGTCGCCGTAAGATAACTACGGCGGTGCCGGCCGCCGGCACCCAGGTCAACCCCTTTCTACCTGGGTGCCGGCAATCCTTCCTGGCCTATACCCCTTCCTGGCCTATACCTTTCGGACGGCTCACATGAACTCCTTACCTTTCGCACACAACCGGCACAAGCGCGTATATAAGAGACCGTCGCCGTGCATGGGTGATCGTCAAGACCTGACCTAGCAGCTACGTAAAATGAGCCCGCCAAGCGCGTACAACACGGCCCTCTTCCATGACCAACGCTACTCGCGCTCCTTGCAGCAAGGATTTGCAATGCTCCGCTGTTTTACCGGCGACACGCCCCTCCTCGGCATCGGCGAGCTAGCGAAAATGACCGGCTTAAGTAAGGCAAGCGCTCACCGCTACGCGATAACTATGGTAGAGTTAGGATACCTCGAGCAGCCACCCTTGGGTAGTCGTAAATACCGCCTCGGACTACGCGTCTCCGATCTTGGCATGTCAGTCCTGAACGTGCAGCTCTTGCGCACGCACGGCCACGTTTTCCTCGAAAAACTAAGGCGCCAAACATCGTACACAGTCAGCACCGCCGTGCTAGACAACGACGAGGTGAGGATCATTGACTGTCTCCCAGGCTTCTGTGGTCACGCACAGCTACTGCCGCTGAAGGTCGGCCTCGGTTGCAGGTTACCCGCGCACTGTACTAGCATCGGCAAGGTACTGCTCGCCAACCTACAGGAGACCGAACGAACAAAGGCTCTCGCCCGGCTGAAACTGAGCCGCAAGACGCCGAATACCATCACCCATAACCGCCTGCTTTCTCAGGAGCTTGAACATATACGCGAGGTAGGCTTCGCTGTCAGCCACGAGGAGTACGCTACAGGGGTTCATGCTATCGCGATGCCTATCCTCTCTGACGGTGCTGCGGTAGCGGCCGTTGCTGTTGTTGCGCCTACGTCTATGGTCAGTGGCGAGGAACTCACGATCGTGTTCGGATCGCCTTTATTGGCCACGGCTAGCGCCTTTTCCGCTCTATTTGACCAACAAGGCAAAGCTAAAGCGTCATAGTTAGCTTATGAGCGCAGATAGGTCAACGGTTATGCGGATGTTCGGTCAGCAGTTGAGTGCGGCACGAGAAGGGCGCGGTATTTCTCAAGCCCAACTCGACGCGGAGGCAGGCCTGCAGTATGGCGCGGTGTCAAAGCTTGAGCGCGCAGTCGAGGTGCCGGATTTGCTTGTGGTACTGAGGTTCAGCTCCGCAGAAGCCGGTTCGTCGTGCCTATGAGCTGTCCGACGCCAAGGTCAAGGCGTGGCTGACGGAGACCTATCCAGCGATCGCCAAGGCGCGCGTGAGCAGGGCGCGGAGATTCTGTGGGCTGATGAGACGGGGATACGTTCAGACCACACCACCGGGACCTCGTGGTCCCCGGTGAGGCACACGCTGGTCGTCAAGGGCACCCGCCAACGCTTCAAGACCAGCATGATCGCCGCGATTTCCAACACCGGCACGCTGCACTTCACCCGAGATGCCACTGCGCAATGACCGCTGTGAGGCAAAATGCACCCCAGGACTGGGTTACTGTGACATCTAAGCAGTTTACCCACTTCCGTGACTCTACCAGCACACAAAAAATCAGGGCGATGGTCAAACACAGTCTTTGCGAATCTGGTGGGACGGGCCCTCCTTCGGTAACGGCGTTCGTCGATAAGCATATGGCGTGGCTTCAGGCTGTCGATGCGATAGCCAAGAGTCATTCGTCGTCGTGGCTGCTTGAGCCGTGGGAGCGCCACGCTAACGTCGCCGCCACGGCATCGACGTTAGCGGCGATGGCTTTACTGGCGGAGGACGAGGGCGCGACCGACATCGACAACATCGCCCTATGCGGGTGGCTAGATCTGTACGCAATGCGGATGGTCAACGATCTGCCATCGCTGACTGGGTTTCTGGCCGACGCGCCGTCGCTGTTGAGACATGAGGTTGCTGACGCACAGATCGCTCTGAACGCTGTTCGCGCAACTAGCTCCGGGCGTGGTACTCGGCTGAATGGCGCTGACGGCCGCTGGCCGGCGTGGGGCGCATTACACGAGCCCGCCGCGCGTGCCGCCGGTCAGGCTGCCGCAAGCGCGTGGTTCCTCGAACGATGCGCTGGGCGGCTACGTTCTGGGTCAACGCCACAGGCGGCTGTGGCGAATCGAGGCACAGGCGATGTGACCACTGAATCGAACCCATGGGCCCCGAGTCCTTCGATGATCGGCCAGCAGCGCCGCGTGTCCCGCGATGGTCCGTCTGTGTCCTGACGGTGCGGCCCCGGTCGGTCTACTGCAGTCGGCCGCCGAACGGGTCGAAGCCCCACCACGCACCCAGCAGCGGCAGGAGGCCGGCGCGGTGCGCACCCTCGTAGCGCTGCAGGGTTTCAGCGACCTCGTCGCCGCTGGCCTAGCCTGCATCCTCGAGGACTCCACCAACCAGGTTGTCGCAGCCGCAAACGGTCACCATGCAGTTGATTACGCCACCGTCGCGCGCGCAGCGCCGGCAGTGATCGTCCTGGCCGACTCAGCGCTGAACGCGGGGCGTTGCCCCCCAGAACTGGGCCGCCATCCCACGGCGAACCTCGTGGTCGTCGCAAACGCACCGACCACGGCTTACGGTCTTACCTCGCTCGCGGCCGGCGCCAGCTGTGTCACCGCGAGTGCGAAGGCGCGCGACGTTCAAACCGCCGTGAGCTTCGCCGCCGCGGGCGAGTGCGTGTTCATCGCCCGCGCCGAAACGGCACCGCAGAGACGCTCGGCAGCCTCCACCGAGCGGCTGACCAAGCGCGAGATCGAAGTGCTCGTGATGCTCGCCGACGGGCTCGCCTACGGCGCGATCGCCCTAAGCTTGAGCATCACCGTCGAAACTGCCCGCAGGCACGGCCAGAACATCCGTCGAAAGCTGCGAGTCAGTCAACGCCGCGAATTCGCCGGCCTGCCGACCGCCCTGTTCGCTTGCAAAGCCTTAGCTGATCCGGTAATCGAACCCGTTGGGATGACCCGTGAACACCAGCATCAGACGTAGCGGTCAATCCCCGGGATTGACCCCAATTGGGAATAGACAGCGCCGCCCGTTCATCAGTATACGTTCAAACACCTGATCCAGGAAGCGAAGGAGCGGAAGGAGAGTGGGGACTATGCCTCCAGGAGAGCACCGCCGAACGATCACCGCTGCCCGAGAGCGCGGCCAAGCAGCCCCGGTTTGCGTAGGGCACACGTTCCAGCCGCTGCGCCGGCTAGTCTGTGCAGCGATGCTCTGCGTGCTCGCAGCTGGCGTGGCGCCAAGCGCCGACGCCGACGTGCCACTCGGTGTCGCCGAGAGCGAAGAATCAGCTCTACGTCCCTCCTTCGCCGCGGGGGTCTGGGTTGACGGCGGCGTGGTTGACCATGCCTCAGCAGAACTTCGTCGCATCAGCCCAGAAGCCGTCCTTGCCCGCGAGCAATCGCGCACCGCCTACCGAGGCCACCTCTCTCCAGCAGCAGCCGCCCGCATCGCAGCCGCGGCCTACCCGACGATCGTTGATCGAGTCGCAAGCGGCTCGCTGCAACTTCCCTCGGGAACAAAACTCGCACGCTATCTCAGCGACAACGCGGCCAGCATCGACCTCCCCAACGGCGCGCACGCGATAGCTGAATCGCTCACTCCCGTCGCAAGCCCGGCTGCTGATCACCATTTTACGCCCATCAACCTCACCCTTCAGAGCACAGACGGCGCCTACATGCCCCTCGCTGCTGCTGTACCAGTTCGCATTCCTACCGATCTACGCGGCGGCATTTCAACGCCGGCCGACGGGATTGCCATCACCCCCGTCAGTGCCAGCGGCACCGCGCTTGACGGCGCAGCCAGCGAGAACGGCACCGGCGTCCTCTACGCTGACACTCAGACCGACACCGACACGCTCGCGAAGCCAACGTCGGTCGGTTTCGAGCTCGACGAGCTGCTGCGCTCGCCAGCCAGTCCCGGCCGCTTCTATTACCGCGTCAGCCTTCCCCCGGGCGCCCGGCTCACACAGCTCCAGCGGGGCTCCAAACCAGTCGCGATCACAGGCCCCGACGGCGTGCTCGCGATGATTCCCGCCCCGGAAGCGCGCGACGCAGCGGGCACGAACGTGCCGGTCACGATGACCGTCTCCGGCAGCACGGTAGCCGTGACCCTGCCGAGCGGCGGCGACTACCAATACCCACTGGTCCTGGACCCCGAAGTCGAGGCCATTGACAGCGAAATTCACGAACCGACTCACTGGAAGTTCGGCCCCACCGGTGCTCCGCACTTCATCGTAGAGGGCTTGAAAGACGAAATCTCCTACCTAGAGATCGAATCCAGCGGCGAATACAAAGCCGGCGAAAAGGGCTATCTTGTATACCAGACTCAAGGCGACTCGCACATCTTTGATGTTTCCACCTACCTCAAAGTCCAAAACGAGGGCAAGATGGAAGCGGTCTATGAGCTGGAGCACGAAGCCGAACAGAAAGAAGTAGCCGAAGAGTCGATCCTCGTTGCGCCGGCCGAATCGGAAGTCTACGAAAAGACCTACTTCCAGGTGTGCGCCTACCACACGGCCAAAGGCAGCTGCGCGTTCGAAGGCAACTACGAGGAATACGGCGCCGCCCACAACATGGTCAGGCTGCAGGAGTCCGCCACTGCCGCCGGCTCCGGCTACAACCACGCCAACATGTACGAACCCGTGGTCTGGATCGCTCAGCCCAAAGGCCCTGAAAACCCGTTTGTAAACACGACTGAAGAAAAGCTTGCGAGCGACGCCAACCGGCGTAACGTGATGTACGGCAGCGGCGGCTGGCTTAGCCAGTATTCGGGCGCCCTTGAAGTGAAAGCCAAGGACCCTGGGATTGGGGTCAGCAAACTGGCCGTCAAAGTCTCAGGTTCCACCTGGAACCATAAATACGAATACTACCATGAACACCTTTGCGAAGGCGTTCAATGCAAACCGGAAGTGAGCCAGGTGTTTACCTACAGCTCCGAACTACCCAACGGCGAAGATAAACTGGTGATGGAGAGCGAGGACCAGACGGTCACCTTCAGTCCCGAAGTCGAATCGATCCTAAAAGTTGACAACACCCAGCCCTACAACCTCAAAATGAGCGGGATGGCCGAAGAAGGCGCCGAACTCAGCGCTAGCCCTCACGAAATCGCGATCGAAGCGACGGAGGGTAAAAAACCGACGCTAAGCTCCGGCATCAAAGAACTCACGGCGACGATCGACGGCGAGCGGACGCAGGTCACCCAAGCCGGCCACTGCACGACCACCGAATGCACCGCCGTGGCCAAAATCATCATTCCAGCCAACACGCTCGGCGTCGGTGTTCACACCCTCATCTTCACCGCAGTGTCAAACGCCGGCGTCGAAGCGCGGCGCGAAGTCACCTTCGGCGTGGTCAGCAGCGGGCCGGTCCCCGTTGGACCGGGCAAGGTCGAACCCGCCGGAGGTGAATACGCGCTCTCGGCAACCGACGTCGCCCTGACCGGCGTCGGCGCTGTGCGGCGAGAATACGGCTCGCGTTCGCTGACGGCGGGGGTAGACGGTCCGCTGGGGCCTCAGTGGAAAGTGAGCGTCGGCACCGGCGACGAACTCGAGATCCTCGGCAACGGTACCGCGGTTCTGGCCCAGAACAGCGGCTCCGGGTCGCTCACCGCCTTCCGGCCAAAGGAAGGCGGCGAATACGAAGCACCCAAAGGCGACAGCAACCTGAAGCTCGAATACGAGCCCAAAGAACACATCTATCTCTTCAAGGACCCCACCGAAGGCACGACACTCAAGTTCGCCCAGCCCGAAGGCGAGCAGGAAGTCTCGCCGTCCCCGGGAATCCAGTTCGGCACGCTGGGCTCCGAACACGAACAGTTCATCGCACCCAAGGAAGTAGCGGTGGATCGCAACGGCAACATCTGGGTCACCGACTCGGGCAACGACCGGGTCGAGAAGTTCAACATCGATGGAGAATCAACCACGTCATACGGGTCCGCGGGCAGCGGCAACGGCCAGTACTCCGAACCCGTGGGCATCGCGATCAACCAGGCCAGCGGGAACGTCTACGTCGGCGACCGAGGCAATGGGCGGGTCGAGGAGCTCAACTCCAGCGGCGAATTCGTGCGCGCGTTCGCTAGCGCCGGGTCCGGTGCCGACCAGCTCTCGGGCGCGACCGGAATCACGATCGACCCCCACGAAAACGTCTGGGTGGCCGACTCCTCCAACAACCGTCTCGACGAGTTCTCCTCAACCGGGAGCTTCACCAAAGCCCTCGGCTGGGGTGTCAGCAACGGCGAAGCAAAACTCGAGACCTGCACCACCTCGTGCAAAGCAGGGCTCAGCGGCAGCGGAGCCGGCGAGTTCGACTTGCCTCATGCGATCGCTTTCTCCGCCGGGAAAATGTTCGTGGACGACCTGTACAACAACCGTGCCGACGTATTCAGCGAAGCGGGCGAATACCAGAAAGCGTTCGGTTCGGCCGGCACGGGTAACGGGCAGTTCGACGACCCGGACAGTATCGCTACCGAACCGGTCAGTGGCGACCTCTACGTGACCGACTGGGGCAATGATCGCGTCGAGGTCTTCACAACCGAAGGGACCTTCCAGACCACATTTGGCACAAAAGGCGCCGGACCCGCCGAATTCAACGAACCGCGCGGCCTCGCGTTCAGCGCCAACGGAACCGAGTATTACGTCAACTCTGGCAACAATCGCGTGGTCAACTGGATTCGACCCACATGGCTCGGAACTATCGCTGAAAACCCCGATCTGACGACGTCGCAGACCTTCAGCTACCGGACGATCAGCATAGAAGGTAAACCGGTAATCGAGCCCGTCGAGGAGCTCGGGCCCAAGCCGAGCGGCGTCAAATGCTCGGTCGAACCGGCCAAATCCGAAAAGGGCTGCCGTGAGCTGACCTTCAAGTACGCCACCAGCACCACAGCAACCGGAGAAAACCCAAGCGAATGGGGCGAATACAAAGGACGCCTGGTCGAGGTTCTGTTCACGGCATACAACCCCGCGACCAAAGGCATGATGGTCGAAACGCCGGTCGCCCAGTACAGCTACGACAAGCAGGGCCGACTACGGGCGGAGTGGGATCCGCGGGTGCCAGGCAAAGCACTGAAGACCACCTACGGCTACGACAGCGAAGGCCACGTCACGTCCCTGCAGGCGCCGGGTCAACAGCCCTGGCTCTTCCACTACGGCGAGCTGGCCGGGGATACCGAAAGCGGCAGACTGCTGTCCGTCATCCGGCCGAGCGCTGCGACGTCGCTGACAAGCAGCGAAGCGCCGAAGAACACCGCCGTGCCCGCCCTTTCCAGCAGCAAACCGCAGGTCGGCACCAAGATCACGATCTCTGCGAATGGCACATGGAGCAACAGCCCGCTCACCTACCAGTACCAGTGGGAGAGCTGCAGCGCGTCGGGCAAAGAATGCGCCCCAATTGCAGGAGCGGTCAACGAGAGCTACTACCCGGCGACTGCTGAAGTCGGCAAAACCCTCGTCGGCGAGGTGATCGCCTACAACTCCACCGGGGCGGTCAGTGTGGCGACGACGGCAACTGAAGCGGTCAAATCCGGGACCTACCAGAACCCTGCTCCCGAACCGCCGAGCGCTGGCAAAACCTCGATCATGACGATCGACTACGAGGTGCCGCTCAGCGGCAGCGGAGCTCCGCACGAAATGACCGCGGCGAAGGTCGCCGAATGGGGCCAGACAGACGCTCCCTTCGAAGCCACGGCGGTCTTCCCGCCCAGCGAACCGATGGGCTGGCCGGCCAAGGTCTACACCCGCGCCAGGATCGAGTACCGCGACAGCAAAGGCCGCGCCGTCAACGCGAGCGCACCCAACGGCGCGATCTCGACCAGCGAATACAACTCAGAAAACGAGTTGGTTCGCACTCTCAGTGCGTCTAACCGCGCTGCTGCGCTCGGCGAAGGGTGCAAAAGCGTCGAACACAAAGAATGCAAGGCGGCCGAAGTTGCGGCGAAGCTGTCCAGCGAAAAGGAATATGCGGAAGAAGGCACCGAGCTCGTCAAGGTCACTGGGCCCGAACACAAGGTCAAGCTTTCCGGGGGCGAAGAAGTCGAGGCGCGCGCCGTGACGCGCTACGACTACAACGAAGGCGCCAAAGAAGTGGAAGAAAAAACACACGAACAGTACAAGCTCGTAACGAAGACCACAAGCGGCGCGCTCCTTGCCAGCGGAGAAGAAAAGGAAGTCCGCACAACCAGCACGTCATACAGTGGCGAGGGGGATCTCGGGTGGAAATTGCGGGCGCCAACTAGCACGACCGACAACCCCGGCGGGCTCAACCTCGTGCATACCGTCGTCTATGAAGCGAGCACAGGTGCCGTCGTCGAAACAAAGTCGCCAATGGGTACAGCCCGCCAGCCGAGCTTCTGGCAGAACATTGGCGATGAGCTTAATAGCGAACCGGGCCACCTCATCCTTCCGTGGGGCGTTGCTAGAGACGCCCACGGAAACATCTGGGTCACAGATTTCTCGGGCACGTACGGGATCGACAAGTATTCGCCGACCTACGGCACATTCATTCGTCGCTTCGGCGAAGAAGGCTCCGGCAACGGGCAAGTCAATGGAGCCGACGGGATCGCTGTCTCAAACGGCGAAGTGTTCGTGGCCGACGGCAACAACAACCGCGTCGAGATCTTCACCGAAGCCGGCGTTTACGCCAATAAGTTCGGCAGCGAAGGCACTGCGGGCGGCCAGTTCAAAGGACCGGCCGGCATCGCACTCGACAGTAGCGGAGACCGCTGGGTCGTTGATTACGGCAACAACCGGATCCAGGAGTTCAACGCGAAAAACGAATTTGTCGAGGCCGTGGGCTTCGGTGTGAGCAACGGCGAAGCGAAGCTCGAGATCTGCACGAGCGCCTGCAAAGCCGGAATCGCGGGATCAGGGGAAGGCCAGTTCAACAAACCGGAAGCGCTGGCGATCGCACCGAGCGGAAAGATCTACGTCACCGACCGTGGAAACGACCGAGTCGAGGTGTTCAGCGCCACCGGCAGCTTCCTGAGCACGTTCGGCAAAGACGGTAGTGGCTCGGGCGAATTCAGCCAGCCCAACGGGGTCGCTGTCGCCAGCAACGGACACGTCTACGTCGCGGACTCGAACAACAGCCGCGTGGAGGTGTTCGGACCAAGCAATGAATACCTTGAAAGCTTCGGCACCAATGGCAGTCGGGAAGGCGACTTCGAATTTCTCAGCGGCCTTGCCGTCAGCCCCGAAGGCCACGTATACGTCGCGGACTTCGGCACAAAATCGCAAGTCGAGGACTGGCTGATCGAACCAACGGATGCCGGCGCGCACGACACCCGCATGATCAATTACACTGCCGCCGCGAATTCGGAATTCGCCGAATGCGGCAATCATCCGGAATGGGCGGGGCTGACGTGCGAGACACGCCCAACCGCACAACCGGAAACCAAAGGACTGCCCGAACTGCCCGTTGACGAAGCGGCCTACAACGTCTGGGACGCGCCCGAAACCGTCACCGAACACTACGGCAGCATCATCCGGACGCACAAGAAGACCTACGACGCCGACGGCCGCGAGACCTCGTCCGAAGTGACCTCAACGATCGACAAGACATTGCCAAAGGTGAGCTTTGAATACAACGAAAGCACCGGCACCCTCGAAAAGCAGAGCGCGAGTGGCGGCGGGACGCTGACCAGCAAGTACAACTCCCTGGGGCAGCTCGTAGAATACGACGACTCGACCGGGAACGTCACGAAATACACCTACGAAGAAGGGGGCGCGGACCGGCTCACCGAAGTGAGCGACGGCAAGGGTTCCGAAGCGGCTGCCAGCCAGACGTACTCCTACAACTCGCTCACCGGGGCACGCGAAAAGCTCGTGGACTCGGCAGCCGGAACGTTCACTGCGACGTACAATCTGGAAGGCGGCCTGGAAAGCGTGGTCTACCCCGACGGGCTGACGGAGAAATACGCGCACGACGCAACCGGCCAGGCCGTCGGGCTTGAATACGTGAAGACAACAGACTGCACCGAAAAGTGCACGTGGTACTCCGACACGGACGTGCCCGGGATTTTCGGCGAAGTCAGGAAGCAGAACAGCACGCTTGCGGAATACCCGAACTACAGCTATGACGCGATCGGGAGACTTACCGAAGTACAGGAAATTCCGACGGGTAAGGGCTGCATCCAGCGCATCTACGGCTACGACGAAGACAGCAACAGGACGAGTCTCTTAACCCGCCAACCAGGGTATGAAAACAAGTGCGGGCCGGGCGGCGAAAGTACCTACGAAGGCCATACCTACGACCCCGGCGACCGGCTTGACGATCCTGGCGTCGCCTACGAAACGTTCGGCAATACTACCACACTGCCAGCAGCGGACGCTGGGGGCGGGGAAATCACCACGAGCTACTACGTCGATAACCAGGTGGCCGCGCAGACCCAGAACGGCGAGACCTTCAAATATAACTACGATCCGGCCGGGCGAACCAGCGAAACCGAAGCCGAAGGCACCTCGAAAGCCACGACCATTTCGCACTACTCAGGGCCGGGCGAAACGGTGGTCTGGCGCAATGAAGGGTCCGAAACGTGGACGCGGTATATCTCCGGCATTGACGGTGGACTCGACGCGATCGAGAAGAGCAGTGGCAAACCGATGCTTCAGCTACACAACCTAGCCGGGGACGTTGTCGCCACCGTTGGCGTGAGCGAAACGGAAACCAAACTCTTCTCGACATACAACAGCACCGAGTTCGGCGTGCCAAACGAAGGCAAAGCGCCGCCAGAGTTCGCCTGGCTCGGGGCCGACGGAGTCGCAAGCGAACTGTCGCTCTCTGGCACCGTCACGGAAAGTGGGGCGTCGTATGTGCCCGAGGTGGCGCGCCAGCTGCAGACGTTCCAAGTGATCCCGCCGGGAGCCGCACCAGACGGGACCGGGCCGGGGGCGCCATACAGCGAGGGTCTGACAAAGGAAGAGATCCTGCTCGGAAACGATCTAGCCGCCGGCGCACCCGGACGCGAAGCTGAACGCCAGAAAGCGAAGGAAGAAGAAGCCGAGCGGCGAGCTGAAGCAGAACTAGCGGCCGCCGACCCGAAATGCTACCTGCAGGTCGAAACCGCGACGACTACGTCGAGCACGGGCAGGCAATGGGAGGCTGCCCGTGCCACAGGCTGGTGTCACGGAGAGCTGCTCCCGCGTGGCTCGCTGATAATGGCCTGCCTGTACTACGCTCTACCAGCGGGCGACGTGGGGGCCGAAGCTGCCGAAGAGAATAGGATATGTGGTCCCCAAGAACTGTCAGGCATCAACTCCAAAGCTGAATACGTCGCGCTGTCCGGAGAGCTGTATTCGCACGTCCACACACCGTGCGAAGGCGACGAACTCAGCTATTGGGCATGGGGCTACTTCTGGGGGGACGGAAAGTACGGCAAATTGAACGCGCCTCATACAAAGGTGGGGAAGGTGGAGCACTGCGGCGAGGGCAGCGAAGGTACGGTGGAAGAATTCGTATGGGCGATCGCCGAAATCCTCCCAGAAGTCGCCAAGATAAACGACAGCGGCGAGCCCGATGACGGCGAATAATGCCTGACCGCGACGGCGTTTGCGTGGATTCGTGCGTGGGACAGCATGACGGTGCGTGGCGGCGACCGCGGTTGGCCGGTCGCGCCGTGGCAGCCGCGGCGTTGCTTGCCGCAAGCGTCGGCGGATGCGGCAGCAATGCCATTAGCGCGCGCACCGTTCAGCCCGCCGCCGTCTCGCGGGGGCACGTGCTCGCACACGCGAGCGAGAAGGTGCTGGGGGGAGCGATTGCGGTGGCCGCCGTGACCGATCCCTTAGACGACGGGCACTATCTGGTTCTGCGGTCGAGCCTCGAAGAAGGCACACCTGCGCGCGTGCAGGAAAGCAGCGCAACAGGAACGCCTCTTGCGCCGCGTTATGCACTGGTGTCGATCGGGGTCAATCACGTGTGCGTGGCCGGGCGCCGGTACCGGCTGGCGTGGGGACTTCTAGGCATGCCGAGCGCCAACGTATTCGCAGACGGCGCTGGCCCGCCGACACGCCTGTTCAAGCTCCCGATTCCACTGCCGAAGGGCGACGGGCAGGCGAGTCTTGTGTACCGCCTGCTCAAGCCCGGGCAAACGACGATTGTCACGAGAACGCCGTCTGGCCGCGTGGTGAAGCGGGAAGCATTCAGTGATGCCGACGCGGCGGGCGAATGCAGATGAGCGCACCTTTGCGCGGCGGCAAGCGCCATGAAGGGTGGCCTGTCCGACCCGTAAGGAGGGTCGTCACGTTGCCGGATGGCGCCGTGATAGAGATCCTCGAGTTCACAAGGCCGGCCGCGGTTTCCCCCCGCCGCCGCGCGAGCAGGCGACCCAATCGAGCGAGGCGTCAACCGCGGCGCGCCGCTCTGGGGCGGACAAGAGCTCCGCTGGGAGAACCGGGCAGCTGAAGCTGCCCTATCTATCCGCTCCGCGGCTCCGTCGTGCGGCTCGCGGCCCGCGGGTGCAGTCCAGCCGGCTAGGGCCTGCTCCGAAGCGCGGCCGGCTACAGTGCTCTGCAATGATCCGCTCCCGCGTCAGCAGGAACGGCCCGGCCGTTGCGCTCGCTGCTCTGGCGATCCTCGCGAACCTCATGGTCGCGCCCCAGGCCGGCGCCGAAGAAGGGCCGATGACGCTGGGCCCCAACCTCGCCGAATACTCGCCGGACAATACGGCAACCTGCGCAACCAACCCATTCAGCTCCACGCTGTCGAGCCCTGGCGCGACCTCCTGCACGTGGGTTTCCGCTGGCGCCGACGGTCAGGCCGTTCCCGGCCCGGGAACGATCACCCAGGTAGCGGTCAAGACCGGCGCGACCAGCGGTCAGATGCGCGCCGTAGTCATGCGCGCCGAAGCCGAACTGGCGCCGGGCCAGGAAAACATCAAGATCAGCTGCTGTACCGGCATCGCCGAATCGCAGACCTTCGAGCCGACCGTCTACACGACGACGACAATCCCCGTCAACCTGACGACCGAACTAAAAGTCGAAGCCAACAAGATCTCGTTCGACTTGATCGGCCTCTCCGTGCTCGAACCCGGCGTTCCTGTACCTGCCGCAACCAACGCCCACGAGCGCATCAAAGTGCTCGAACCCAGCGACGAAGAAGAAGGACCGCCGCCGCGCGAAACAGAAGTCGAAGTGCAGCCCATCAGCTATGTCGAGCAGCCGGCGATGGTGCAAAGCGGAGCGCTTCAGCCGGCAAGCGAAGGCAAAGGCGAACTCGTGCTGATGGACCTCGCCTGGCAGCCCGCCGCTGGCTTTCTGGCCTCGCTCAAACCCGCCACGCCACAGCTACCAACCAACTCCCCCGGCGAAAAAATCCTCACACCACGATTGCCGCACTCAAGCCCCGCCGTCGCAACCATGAGTTTCCCCGCAAGGCACCCGGCCGAAGTTCACGGCAAGCGGGTCACAATCACGCTCGACTGTGCCGGCCCGGGCGCGTGTGCGGGCAGGATCGCGATCCAAAGTCAGCCGCTCATGCACGCAATCACGAGTACCGCCGACTCGCCGCCCGGCGGGCAAGGCCGGAGCCTGTCAAGTCGTTTGAGACACTTGGTTGTCGAATTTAGTGAGCAGCCTCCTGTGTGGTTGGTTTGTTGATCCAGGTGGCGGCTGGTAGCGCTGGTGGTCGTGGCGGCCGGCGGACGAACCGCTTGGGTGTCGCGGTGTAGGCGGCGGTGAGGACGCGTTGGCGTTCGGCGTGGAGCGCTTTGGCGTGGCCGTGGTGGACGGCGGCGGGGGTCATCAGGCCGATCCCGGAGTGGCGGTGGGAGTGGTTGTAGTAGTCGAAGAAAGCGCGGCAGAACGCGCGTGCTTGCTGGATGTTCTCGAAGCGCCGGGGGAACTCGGGCCGGTACTTCAGCGTCTTGAAGTGTGCCTCTGAGTAGGGGTTATCAGTCGAGGTGTAGGGCCGGTTGTGCGAGCGTGTCACGCCGAGGTCGGCGAGGAGGAACGCGACGGGCTTGCTGGTCATCGAGGTGCCGCGGTCGGCGTGCACGGTCAGCTGCTGTCGCGGGATCTTCTGCTGCTCGACGGCTTGGGCGATCAGCGCCTCAGCGATCGGGCCGGTCTCGCGGTGCTGGACGGTCCACCCAACGACATAGCGGCTGAACACGTCGAGGATCACGTACAGGTAGAAGTACGTCCACTTCGCCGGGCCCTTCAGCTTGGAGATATCCCACGACCACAGCTCGTTCGGGTGCTGGGCGAGCAACTCCGGCTTCGCATAGGCGGGGTGCGTGCGTTGATCGCGCCGCTCACGTACCTGCCCGCCCGCAGCCAGCAGTCGGTAGAACGTGCGCTCTGAAGCCAGGTAACGACCCTCGTCCAGCAGTGTCGCCCAGACCTGCGCGGGGGAGCAGTCGACGAACCGTTCGGAATAAAGCTCGGCGAGAACGGCCTGGCGCTCGGGCTCGGAGAGGGCTCTGGCGGGGACGGCGCGCGGCCGGCGCGGCCTGAGCACCGGCGGACGACGGCGACGGTAAATCGTGGCCGGGGCCGCGCCCAGCGCACGACACGCTGGGCGGGTACCGACGATCGGGGTGAGATCCTGCACGGTCTGCTCGATCATCTCTCGGTGCTCCCTGGCTCGATCGCGCCCCTGGGCTCGAGCAACTCGCCCAGAAGCGCGGAGACGTTTCCCTGCACCTCGATCACCTTGCGCGCCTTCGCGAGCTCCGTCTCAGCGCGCTCGGCACGCTTACGCAGCTTCGCGTTCTCGGCCTCCAACGGGTTCGACGGCTTGCGCCCCCGCGGCCGCGAGAGCGCCCCCAGCGCCCCCTCATCCCGCTGACGGCGCCACGTCACCAGATGCGAGGAATACAAACCCTCGCGCCGCAACAACGCCCCGACATCGCCCGGCGCCGTGCACCCGTCGGCCTCACGCAAGACCGCCAGCTTGTACTCAGCCGTGAACCGCCGCCGCGTCGCGCGCTCGGCGAGCTCGGGGTCCGGGACCCCCCCAGGCGCCCCGCGCCCGGCGACCCCTCCGTTCCGGTCGCCTACGGCTCCCTCCACTCCGGGCTCGCCGGAAGAACCATCCTGCTCCATCTCCAACATCGTGTCGTGCTCCATCCTCGCCCTCAATGGTCAGTAATTCCTTGATCATGAGCGTCTCACACGACATTGGCAGAGAGGGGACGTGCTCGCGTCGCTGCTGGGGCTGGTGCTCGGCGATCTGCTCTCGATCTTCCTCTTCGACTCGAACCCGGGCTACCTACAGCTCGCGTTCCCGATCGGCTCCCAGCGGATCGTCACCTGGCAGAGCGCCGCCATTGCCGCCGGCGTCGGCCTGCTCGCGGCGTGCGTCGGGGTGCTGACACCGCTGCGCGAGATATGGTCACGCTCCTCGCGGGTGCCTGGCGATCCCGAACACCAGCCCCTCAGCCGCTGGGCGCTGGCGGCCCTGGCCGGTGGCTTGGTGTGCCTCGGAGCGACGACCTTCATCCTGATCGCTGCGCCACAGTCTGCGGTGCTCGGCAGCGTCACGCTGGTCATTGCCCTGGTACTGCTCCTGCCGCTCCTGCTCGACGCGATGATCGCCGCGTTCGATCGCCTACGGCAGCTTCTCGGCAGTGGAGCCGCGTCGCTCGCAGTCGCCGAACTGCAGTCGCCCACCACAAGGATGCGGTCGATCGCGATTGCCGCGACCGGTGCGATCGCCGTGTTCGGCATCGTGGCGATCCAGGGAGCCCGCGGCAACCTCCAGCATGGCCTCAACCGACTCCTCCACGACCTGACGGCGACAACCGCCATCTGGGTGCTCCCGCCGGGGCCGCAAAACCTGCTCGCCACCGCGCCATTTCAGAGCGACGCCGCCGCAAAACTGGCGCGCTTGCCAGGCGTCCAAACTGTCGGCACCTACCGGGGAGACTTCCTTGATTACGGGGACCGCCGCCTCTGGGTGCTCGCGCCGCCGCTCACCGCTCACAACCCGATCCCGCCGAGCCAAATCGTGGCCGGCAGTCTATCGGTCGCGTCGATGAGGCTCCGACAAGGCGGCTGGGCGATTCTCACGCAGGCCGTCGCGGCCGACCACGGCCTGCGCATCGGTGAGCGCTTTACGTTGCCTGCGCCCCACCCCGCCACGCTGCGCATCGCCGCGCTGATCACGAACCTCGGATGGCCACCCGGAGCGGTCATCGTCAACCCGGCCGACTACGTGCACTCCTGGGGTAGCGCAAACCCCAGCGCCTACAACATCACGCTCCGCAGGGGAGCATCACCCGGGCAGGTGGCTACATGGACGAACTCACCGACTCGGCGGCGGGCAAATTCTCGGCCACCTACAACGTCGAAGGCACCATGACCTCGCAGAGCTACCCCAACGGGATGGTTCAGCGCGATGGCTACAGTACGACTGGAGAAACGACCAGCGTCGAATACGAAAAGACCTCACACTGCAGCTGCGTTCTCTACAAAGAGACGGTAGCGCCCGGGGCTCGTGGCGAAGTCACCCACGAGGCCACCACCTTTGCAGTCAACAACTTTCGCTACGACGGCGCCGGACGGCTAGTCGAAGCCCAAGAAACGCCCACCGGGGAAGGTTGCCTGACGCGCCAGTACGAATACGACGACGAATCCAACCGCAAGTGGACGATGACCCACAACCCCGGCGAAAAAGGGGCCTGCAGTATTTTGACTGGTGGCTACGGGTCTGAATCGCATACCTATGACGCGGCGAACCGGCTCATCGATCCTGGGGTCGAAGTCGAATCGTTCTCCAACATCACGACGCTCCCAGCCACGGACGCCGGCGGCAACGCAATCAAAAGCAGCTACTACACCGATAACGCGAGCTACACCCAAGAACAGAGCGGTACGACCCTGACTAGCACCTACGATCCGCTCGGCCGCGCGCGCGAAACGACCGCCACCGGCGCAAAAATGGGAACGCAGGTCTTCCACTACGCCGACTCCGGCGACGCAGTCACGTGGACCGGCGAAGGCGAAAACTGGACGCGCAACATCCCGGGCATCGACGGCGGCCTAGCGGCAACGCAAACGAATGGCGGGGCGGTCATGATCCAGATCCATGATCTGATGGGCAACGTGGTTGGCACGGCGTCGATCAGCGAAACCGAAACCAAACTGCTGACGACCAACAAGACCACCGAGTTCGGCGTGTCCCTCTCGGGAACAGCACCGCACTACGGTTGGCTCGGCGCCGTCGATGTGCCGACTGAATTCGCATCAGGGATCGTCGATAAGGGCGGTGTGTCGTACGTGCCCCAGCTCGCGACGACGCTGCAGTATGCGCAGACAGTGCCTCCGGGCGCAACCCCGAACGGTGCCGGGCCGGGAGCGCCCTACACAACCGAAGTGTCTCCCGAAGCGCTCGCTCTCGGCCAGTTGCTAGGGGAGGGCGCGCCGGCGCGGGAAGCCGAACGCGAAGCCCAGAAGGCGCGCGAAGCCGAAGAAGCGCTACGCAAGGCCTTGGAGGCCGGAATCGAAGACCCGAAGCGGGAATTCTTCCTTCTCGCCCCGCCCGCCGCGTTCGAATTGGCCGAAAACCTTTCGACCCTAGGTACGAAGGCGCAGCTGATCGGGCTGATCCTATCGCTTGCACCCGGGATCGGGGAGGCTGCGTCCATTGCGGGTGAGGGTTACGGCGGCTACCTGGAGATGTGGGGCGAGACATTCCACAACATCGGCGAGAGAATGGAATTAGAATGGAATTCGAACAAGCAGTTCCCCAATGTCTACAAGGTGACCGAATATTACCTGAGCATACCGCTACTCGGCGACTTTCCAGAGACCTTCCACAATGAAGAGTGCGCTTTTGCCGGCTATTATAAGGCGAATAAAAAACAATACACTCTATATGCGTGCCCGGTTGGCTTATACCAGGTGGAAGGCTTCTACTATTAGGCCGATAGACGGGTGGCGGGTCGGTCGGCTCCGTGAATGACGACCGGGAATGTCCTACTATCGAAGGATGCGCGATGAATGCGACGCTTCAGCTGTGGCGGGGCGGCCGGGCACGGGAACCAGCCGCGGGAGGCACAGTGTTTAGCTGGCCCCGCGAACTGATCGGAGCGGTGCGTGAGTTGCGCGGCGCATCGAAAGAGTTGACACGGTTCGTCGAGTCGCAGCCTCGTGCTATCCGTCTGGCCGACGCACAGCGCTTCTTGAGCTTAGCTGATCGGCCGGTGGCGGTAGCGATCGACCCCGCTGGGATCCAGACGCTAGAGCGGGCGCGTGCTGGGGCAGTCAACGCGACTGAGGTGCCGCTCGATCTCGAGCTGCTCGTCATGCCCTTCAAACGCGGACACATGCCGGCGGTGCTTGCCAGGCTCGCCGGAGCACCGGTCGGGCGGATCGAGGACGAGGCCGACGTCGCTCGGTGGGCAGCGCAAGCGGGACTTACGCTCGACGGCGGCCGCTTCACCGGCGCGGCGATGCTTCGTCATGCACCCGGCCAGCAACCGCCGTTCACGCTCGAACTCACTCTCCCCGCCCGCGAGCCATGAATAGCCTACAAGGAGCGCAGACAGATGCACCGCCGTGCGCGCCAGGCCCGTGGCGAGGTCAGCGCGCGCTGGTTGTGTGCCTTGTTGCGCTGAGCGCGGCTTCGGCGAGCGGATGCGCGACCTCAAGCCAGCCAGCGCACTCCCAGTTGACGTCGCCAGCGGCGCCCACCAACCACCCCTCGCCCCGGGAAGTCAAGCAAGACCTGGACGCTGTGATCGCTTGTTTCGCCCGCTACGGCGTTCAACTGGTTGGCCACTTCAGCCACGGCCACCCGAAGCTCGCGGTCCTCGGCACCCCGGCCCACTCGCGCGCGGCGCAGGAAGCGTGTGGCGCAGGACGCCGACCCGCGATGCCCAGGGCGGTGCCGCTCGCAGAGGTGGGGCCGGGAGTACATGCCACCGCCGGTCCGCAGTTCAGGCGTCGCCACCCGTCGGCTCGGCTCACCCGCCACTGACCTCGGCGGCGTGAGGCAAGCTTGTGGCGCGGCAGGCGCTTGGCTTCGCGTCGTGCGCCTTGGCGTAGCTCGCCGATGCCCGCGCAGCAAGGCCGGGGGCCGTAAGGCGCGATGCGTGCCCCGCCCGCAACCCTGATGGCCGCCGACATCCTCACACTCGACGCCGACGAAGTGCCCGCCGGCGCGGACCAAGCACAACACCTGGAGATCGCCGTGGACCTCGCACAGCAGTCTCCCGCAGCTACACCCCCCGCAGTGCTACGAGAGCCACGGGTGCTCATCGCGCAGCCGACCGCGACGATCCCCGGTCTGGATGGACGCAAGATGAGCAAGTCCTACAGCAACACCATCCCCCTCATGGCCGACCCCGACGAAATCCGCGACCTGACCCGACGCATCGTCACCGACCCCACGCCACCAGACCAACCAAAGAACCCCGACACCTGCACACTCGTCACGCTGCTACGCGTGTTCGCCGACCCGGAGACGGTCGCCACCGTCCAAGAGCGCTACCGCGCTGGCGGGATCGGCTACGGCGAAGTCAAGGCGCAGCTCGCCGACGCTATCAACGCGCACGTCATGCCAATGCGCAACCGCTACCAACGACTGCTCGCCAACACGGCCCAACTCCAAGCCCGCCTTGCCAAGGGCGAGCAGCAGGCCCGCCGGCGCGCCGAGCTGACCCTGGCCCGAACAATGCTCGCCATGGGCCTGTAGCCCACCAATTCGGGCGCCGCATCGTAAGCACGACCCCCCATGCGCTACCTGGCCACAAGAGCCGCACGTTGCCCCTTCTCACCGACGGTCTGGGTCGCGGTCGCGGACATACGGCTCCACCACCGAACCGCAGCGGCTCGCCCCGAGCGCTTCAGTCTGACGAAGCTGCCAACAAATGAGCAAGGACGGACTCGCATGCCCAGGTTTTGTAGCGTCTGGGAGTCCAGCCAATGAAGCTGTAGTGCCTGCCGTTGCCGTCGGTGTCAGTGGCGAGAAGTCGAGCGCTGGTGACGGCCAGCGCCTCGCGGGCGCCGTCCGTGCGCCGCGCGTGGACGGTCCCGGCGGCCAGTGTCCGCGTGACCCGGAACTGGCGTCGCCGGGTGCCGGCCTTGCGCGGCCAATAGACCTGGCCGGCTCGTACCAGCAGCGGATGGGGCGGCCGGCCATACCCGTCCTTGATCTGCAAGGGAGGGCTTGTCGTTTTCGTGCGCTGTCCGTGTCCCCGGAGCTTCTTTCCGGATGCTCCCATCGCTTCTTCCTTCCCGCTCGAACACCGCGGACCCAACCGCCAACTCATAGTTTGTTCTCGCCAGTCTGTGGGGTTGGGCTCCCCCTGCTGGGGCTGGTCGTGGCGGCTGTGAGGATTGGTAGGAGGCAGCGGGGGGTGGCCTTGCTCCATACGGCGACTGTGATCGGGGCGCCGGTGTTAGAGGTGGCGTCGATGGCGGCTTGTGCGCGTGCCGGGGTGGGCACGGCAATGATGATGAGCGGGGTGGTGTGGCTAAAGACGCTTCGCGGTATCGCGCTGGCGTAGCGGGTCGCCTTTTCGTGCAGGCGTATGGTGGGCTCGGTCGCCCGGTCGAGCTCGAGCAGGATGTGTAGCGGTGCTCGCGCGGGAAGATTCAGGACGCCGTATCCGTCGGGTGTGATCGTGCCGTCAAAGAGCTGGTGGGTGGCGCGTTCGCCGTACCACTCGGTGAGCGCGCCGCCCGCAGCGGCGGCCTCCTGGGTTAGGCGCGCGAAGAACTCGTTGATTTCGACGTGGTGACTGAGCTTGGCCGAGTTGGCGAGAGCCAGCGCTGTTGAGTGGCGCCATCGCAGTTCCGCGCGCTCGATGCCGAGCAATGCGGACACGACGTGCGCACCGGCCTCGTCCAGTATCCAGTGGTGCGGGGTGCTGCCTTCGCCGCGTTGCCAGGGTGGACGGAAGCGGTCGAGTATTCGCTGCGTGTAGAGGGCGTGTAGTCGAGCGCGGGCGGTTCTCATGCCGGAGAAGTGCAGGCGTTGGAGTTGGTCGGTGGTGAGGACGTGGTGCTCGTAGCAGTCCAGCCCGATTTGCCGGTCGCGCTCGGTCAGACGCGATCCGAGGTTGACGACATGCGCCAACGTGACCTTTCCCGGCCGTGCGCTTGGGCGTGCGCTTTCATTCATGTGACAACCCAACCGGGTCCCGTCACGGCCCTCCGCGTCACAGCCCTTCAGACGGGAGACCGGCAGCCCGCCATCGCGGTCGATCTCACGTTTGAGCCGCTCGAGTGCGCTGCGCGCCTCCGGCGGGTGGTGGGCGAGGTCCGCGGCGAGCGCGTGGTCGTCGAACTCGACCGGCACGATCGGCGCGGCCCGGGTGTCGGCCATCGATCAGCCCTCGCCGTCGGTGGGAAGCAGTCCAAAGTGCCGCTCGAACTCCTCGGGGGTGAGCTCACGCTCCCCGTGGCGCGCGAGTATCGCCCGGACGCTGAGGTCCGGGCGCAGCACAACACGACCGTCGGGGTGTTGGTCCTCGACCACATAGTCCCCCGACAGGCCGCCGCTGAGCGTGACATGGACTGTTTCCACGCCTAGAAGTGTCGCACGAGCTGGCGCTCGATCCAAGCTGCGCAGCGGCGGCGGCGCCGGGAGGAGTGGGAGCAGGGTCGCCGTTGCGCGCCCGTCGATTGCAACGGTGGGTGCGTTCAGCGCGGCGGATCGGGGGTCGAGCGCGGCGGATCGGGGGTCGAGCGCGGCGGATCGGGGGTCGAGCGCGGCGGATCGGGGGTCGAGCGCGGCGGATCGGGGGTCGAGCGCGGCGGATCGGGGGTCGAGCGCGGCAGCTGGGAGTTTGGCGCTGGCAGGCGCGTCATGCGCCGCGGGGCTGGCTCCCAGCGCGGCGGTGCGAGGGCCGCCGACGCCAAGACTGCACGCCTGCATCGTCCACGCAACTCGCCTCTTCGCTGGCTGCGTGGACGGTGCAAAGGGCACGTGTTTTACGGCGAACGGCGGAGGTCTGGGGATGACGCCCGCGCAGCGCTCGCCGGGTACCGGCGGCGGTGAGGGCGACACCAGCTGCAGGGTTGAGCGCGCGCGGCTGCTGCGCGCCTTCGGCGAGAAACTACGCGCCGAACGCGAACGCCGCAACCTCTCACAGGAGATCCTGGCAACGCTTGCAAACGTACATCGAACCCAACTCAGCGCGCTCGAGTTGGGACTGCGCGACCCGCACCTGACGATGTTGCTGATCCTCGCCGACGCTCTCGGTGTCTCGCCGGGGACGCTGGTCGAAGGACTGTTCGTGCCAACGCAACGCAAGGCCCCCACCCATGCCAAGCGCGGGCTGGCGTCGTGAGATGCGAGCGGCGGCGCGCGCGGGCGGCGGGTGGTCTTTTGCGCTGCCATTCGCGGCGGCGCGCGTACGCGCGCGCGAATGGGCCTCTGCGCGAAGACATCGGGCCACGCCGCTAACGCCGGCCCCCGCGCGGCTCGACGGCTGCGCTTTGCGGCCCCCCCGCGCGCGCCTGCGCGCGCGCAACCTCTTGAACCCCTTAAATCAAGCCGCCGGCGCGGCCCTGTGCGGTGCGTGCGGGGTGAGCGCGTCGCGCGCGCTGTGCAGCGCCGCGCCGAGCGTCGTCAGGGCGGCGCCGTTGACGATCAAGGAGATGCCGACGAGCAGCGCGAGCGTCGCGACGCCGATGTCGGGGCTCGAGACGATCACGATTCCGGCGACGATCTCGATCGCGGCGACCAGCATCCGCCACAGACGGTGCTCGGCGGCGTCGAACGACTGCACCAGACGCACGACCCCCATCACGAGCAGCCAGATGCCGACCAGCAGCGCGACGGCGACGACGCCCTGGATCGGATGGCGGATCAGCAGCACGCCCACGACGATGCTCAGCACGCCGACGAGCGCCGCCAAGCCGCGGCTTTCGGTCGCGTGGCGCAGCGAGGCCAGCAGCGCGAGCAGGCCATCGACCAGGACGAAGATGCCGACGATCACCGCGATCGTCGCGAGACTGTTGCCGGGTTTGATCAGCACGATCACCCCCGCGATCATGCTCAGCAGCCCGATCCCGAGCGTCAGCCACCAAAGCGTCGAGAGCGCTGCCACCGCGTCGGCGTCGGCGGCCAGCGCGGGCGAGTCCTCGGGGTATGCCACGTTGTCAGACACCGGTTCACCTCGTTGGTCGAGTTGACCACGCTCCCCCGCAGCGCGTCGGCCCAGGGACACCGTGGCGCAGTTGCCAGCACTCACAATGCACCGGCGTGCGCCGGGTGCCATCCGGTGGAGTCCGCGGGGGCGGTCCGGGACAACTACTGACCGGCGGCCGTACGCGGCGGCGCGTTCAAGCAGGTGGTGCCGCTCTCATCTCAGCGCTCGCAGGCTGATCTCAGGGCTGGCAGACTCATCGCAGCGCTCGCGGGCTCATCTCAGGACTCGCATCAGCGACGCGCATCCAGATGTGAGGACCAACCGGGGTCGGCCCTCAGCCTTCCGACGATCCCGGCGCCCCCATCACTTCGCGCACCTCGATCCGCTGCCCGATCGGCACACCGTTCGGCCCCGGTGCGGCCGAGCACTTGGCGGCGATCTCCAGCGCGCGCTCCGGAGACTCGACGTCGACGATCCGGTAGCCCGCCAGCAGCTCCTTGGCCTCCGCGAACAGGCCGTCGGTCACGACCGGCGCGCTCTCGCCGCCGCCGTGCACGACGAAACGCGCGCGCTCGGGCCCGCTGAGCGCCTGCGCGTCAGTCAGCTCACCGCGCTCGGCGAGCTCGCTGTTGAGCGCGCGCTGGTAGTCGATGTGCGCCTGGATCTCCTGCGGTGCCCACTGGCCCATCGGCACCTCGCAGTTCTCTGTGGAGCCGTAGTTCTGCAGCAGCATGAACCTCATTGCGTTCTCCTTGTTCTGGGTGCGCCTAACCGGCGCGTTCAAGGGTATGTCGGAGCCGCCCCGCCGTTCTCGACGCTGTCGCGCGGCTCAGCACAGCAGGCTCGCAGATCCCCACACACCTGGGCCGTCGGGGCCAGAGTGGTTTTGGTTGGAGATCGTCCGCGCGTGTGAGACGCCTCACAAGCCGGCCGGCACGGGGCCTCCGTGCCCCGTGTGCGGCAGTGCGCCCCGTCTCGAGGGGCGGAGCTTGCCCCTTGACACGTGACTAGATAGTCACCTATACTGCCTTCCATGGACGACGTGTTCAAGGCGCTCGCCGACCCGACCCGTCGCGGCCTGCTCGACGAGCTGTTCCGCCGCGACGGCCAGTCGCTCAGCGAGCTGGACGCGCGGCTGCCGATGACGCGCTTCGGCGTGATGAAGCACCTGCGTGTCCTCGAAGACGCAGGGCTCGTCGTCAGCCGCCGGCGGGGCCGCGAGAAGCTGCACTTCCTGAACCCCGTTCCGATCCGGCTCGTCCACGACCGCTGGGTCAGCAAGTACGCCGAGCCGTGGGTCTCCGCGCTCAGCGACATCAAGCAACGACTAGAGGAGCACACCATGGAGAAGGTCTTTGAGATCTACATCAAAACGACCCCCGACCGCCTCTGGCAGGCGATCGTCGACCCCGACCTGCGCCGCCGTTACAACTTCGGCGTCGGCGTCAGCTCCGACTGGACGCCCGGCTCCCGCTACCAGAGCACCCACCCGTCCGCGTCGGGCCCGCTCGCAGAGGGCGAGAACGTCGAGGTCGACCCGCCGCGCCGCCTCGTGCAGACCTTCACCGCGCTCTGGAGCGAGCAGGTCCGCGCCGAAGGCGCCTCCCGCGTCACGTGGGAGATCGAGCAGGTTGGCGAGGACTCCTGCCGGCTCCTGGTCGTCCACGACGAGCTGCGCGCCGACGCCAACCCCGAACTGTATGGCGGCTGGCCGATGATCCTCTCCGGCCTGAAGACCGTCCTGGAGACGGGCGAGAATCTCACGACGCCCGGCTCGCTGCGCTACGCCACGCCCGCGCCCGCCTGAGGCGCGGGCCGCAGGGAGGACCGGTTCTTGCAATCCGGCGCCCGCCCGAGGCGAGGCCGGCTGGGGAGGCGGGCCTTGCAATTGCGGCGCCATTCGCGTGGGCACGCACGCACGCGCGCGGTCGGCGGCTCCAGGGCTGGGCAGGCGGGCGCCGGGCAGCTAGGATCGCAGGTGCAGAGTGCGACTTCTGTTGAACATCGTCTGGGTCATCTTCGCCGGCTTTTGGCTGGCCCTCGGCTACGTCTTTGCCGCGGTGCTCTGCTTCATCCTGATCGTCACGATCCCGTTCGGTATCGCCTCGCTGCGCATCGCCCTCTACGCGCTCTGGCCCTTCGGGCGTACCGTCGTCAAGCGTCCCGACGCCGGCGTCGCCTCCGGCATCGGCAACGTCCTGTGGCTTGTGCTCTGCGGCTGGTGGATCGCGCTCGGGCACCTGATCACCGGCGTGTTGCTGTGCGTCACGATCATCGGCATCCCGCTGGGTCTCGGCGATTTCAGGATGATCCCCATCTCGCTGCTACCCCTAGGGCGTGAAATCGTGCCCGAGCGATGAGCGCGAGCGAGCACACGGGCGATATCCAGCCGCGAGACCCTCCCCGAGCGGCAGCTCCTTGACTGGCGTTCGTGCCGGCACCGCTGCGCTCGATGGCGCGCTCACCGGCGGCTGCCTCTGCGGCGGCGTGCGCTTCGAGCTGACCGCGGTCCCCTACGACGCCGGCTACTGCCATTGCACTCGCTGCCAGCGGCGCACCGGCACCTCCTCCTCGGCGCAGGCGCGCATCGACGGGGGCACCCTGCGGCTGCTGCGTGGCGCGGACCTGCTGCGCGGCTGGCGCCACCCCGACGGCGGCTTCGAGAAGCAGTTCTGCCGCGCCTGCGGCGCGCACCTATTCAGCCGCAACCAGCTCGACCACACCCAGGCGAGCGTCCGTCTCGGCGCCTTTGACGGCGACCCCGGTGTGCACCCTGCCTGGCGCGCCTTCACCGCCTACGCCGCGTCCTGGGAGGCGATCCCCGACGACGGCCTGCCACGCTTTGCGGAGGGCAAGCCGTATGCGTAGCGTTCCCCGGCGTCGGCCGAGTTGCGGCTACTGCGCTTGACGGCCGCTTGTAGTCACGGCGATTGGCCGCTGGCGTCGGCCGCTGCCTCCACCGTAGTCATCGCGGCCATTCACGGCGCCACGCGGACCCTGACGTCGGCCGCTGCCCTCGCAGCCGTAGCGATCGCTGCCACTCACGGCGCCACGCGGACCAGGTCCGCCACCTGCTCAAACGCCTGGTCGGCACTGACGATCGCCTCACACCCGGCGGCCAGGGCGTGAGCGGCGTGGAAGGCGTGGCGCGGGCTGAGACCCGGCTGCGTCATCAGCGCCTGCGCGCGCTTGACCACTCTCTGGTCGGTGTGCCACAGCTCCAGCGCGAGCTTGTCGAGGGCTTGCCATGTTGCGTTGAGACGCTCGCGCACCGCGCGCATCGTCGGTTGCGGTGCGGCTCGGTATCGGGTGAGCGGGTCTCCCACGCCATCGTCACGCAACCAAGCGAGGATCAGCCGGTAGGCGAGCTCGTCGAGGACGAGCGCGCTGATCACGCCGCCATCGGTCGCGACTTGATTTGCAACCGATTCTCGCCAGTCCTCGACCGGGCCTGACGCCGCGGAGATCGGCGACCTCAGGTGCACATAGAGGAAGTTCGTATCCAGATAGCAGCGACTCAACGCGCCGCCCGTTCGAGCCCGGAGCCGGGGCCGGGGCCGGGGCCGGGCGGCTCCGGTTGGCCGCTCACCAAGAGCTCCTCCAGCTCGCCGGGCCGTGCCCGGCCGGCGGCTCCCGCCGTTGCCACCCATGCGGCTGTCCGGTCCGGCTCTCTACCCAAAAGCGCGCCCGGTGCGACCTCCAGTGTCGATGACAGGCGCGCGATCGTGTCGAGATCGACGCGTGTGGCACGTCCAGCGACGATGTTGCGGACGGTCTTCTCGTCGAGGCCCGCAGTCTCGGCCAGGCTTCGAGTGCTCCATCCGCGTTGTGAGGCCAGTTCTGCTACGCGCCAATAGAGCATCGCCATCGGAGGATAATACCGTATGGGGCGGATGTTCCGGTGGCTCTATTGCTTTGGCGCAAAACGCAGACAAGGTGACGGACGATCATCGAGTCCAGCGACGAGAGTCGGTCTGGGTGGCTTGACGAGCGCGGATTGTGACCGTCGAGATCGCCACGACGCTCGACCGCGAGCCCTGAAGAGACGAACACCGCTCCAGGGGTGTCGTAGCTGGCGCGTCTATCGGCCCAAAGAAGCTCGCTGTAGCCGCATCGGGCGTTGGCCGTGACGGTCGCATACACTAGAACGGCAATCACATTCGGTTGGAGATCTGGCTTGGCCAAGCCGATTCATGCGAGTTCGGACTGCCAATGGACGTGCGGTTGGAGAGCCAGGACGAACGTCAAAAACTGTAACCGTTCAGTTGGTTGGTTCAGGTGAGTAGGGGTAGCGGGTTGTTGGTGGCGTGTGCGATGTGCAGGTTGGTGAGGTAGTCGAAGAGGCTGCGGGTTTGTAGGCGGCAGGTGATGGAGGCTGAGAGGAGTCGGGCGATGCGTTCCTCCCCGCCGGTGGACTGGCTGCCGAGGGAGAGCTTGCGGTAGATCACCGCGCCGCGGAGTGAGCGCTCCGCGTGGTTGTTCGTGGGTGTGACGCCGGGCACCTTGGCGAACGTCCAGAGGGCGGGCCAGATCTTCAGCAGGTTGCGGGCCAGGCCGCGGGTGCGCTTGTTCGGTGGTGCCTTGCCGGAGTATCGGCGCAAGAGAGGCTTCAGATCGCGTTGGCAGGCCCGGATTCGGCGGCGTAGCTCGGAGCGATCGCCGGTGTGCTGGAAGATCTCAAACGCCCGAAACACCTCCTGGCAGACCTTCAGTGCGGCCGCTCCGAACTCAGCCTGGGCATCGAGGCCCTCCGCTTGGGCCTGGAAATCTCGCCGCAGGTGGCTCCAGCAGACTTGGCGACGGTGCAGCGGCAAGTGGTTGTAGGCCCACCACCGGTCGGAAGTCACGATCCCCTTGTGGTCACCGAGCAGCGCGCGGGCGTGGTCCTCGTGACGGTCCGGGGCGACGTTGAAGATCGCCAGGTTCTCCGTAAACGCGCCCCATAGCGCGCGCCCGCCACCCTGTAGACGCCAGCCTGTCTCGTCCATGTTCAGCGCCGAGGACCCGCGGACACTCTCGAGGAGATCCCGGCAGGGCTCGGCGAGCGCGGCGGCGGTCCGGGTGAGAATCGCCTCGATCGTACCGGTGCTGATCCGCGCCCCGAAGAGCTCTTGGCAGAGCTCGACCGCGTCATGGCGAGAGATACGGTTACGCACGACCAACGCGGCGACCGCAGCCTGCAAACGCGGGCCGAAAGCGCTGGTCGCGACATCGGAAGGCATGGGCGCCCGCTGCGCGCGACCGCAGCCGGGACAGTTCACCCTCGGGCACTGATGCTCGATCAACCGAACCGCGATCCGCGGGAGCTCCTCCACCTGGGCACGCACCGGCTCCCCGACCGCCACGCGCTCTGCCTCGGTGAACAGGTGCCCGCAACAGCACGAGTGCGGCCAATGCTCGATGACCTCATCCGCGACTGTCGTCGGCAACAGACCCCGGCCACGCCCCCGATGCCCATCCTGGCCGCCCTGTTTGCGCCCTGAGGGATCCTTACGCCGGGTGGGCGTCTTGCCCGGCATATCGGTGCTCGGCGGCCGCGAGGAATTCCTCGAGTTCGCCGCCAACTTCGCCTCCAACACCGCGATCCGCTCCCCTTGGCGCTCAACAACCGCAGTCAACTGCTGGATCTGACGATCCATACGCAGCAACACCTCGATGACGACCTCTCGCCCCGCGTCATAGATCGCGCCAGCTTCTTCCCGCTCCACACCACAAAATTCGACAGACCAGAGTTATGTCCCCCTGACCCACTGAACGCCTACCAAAAACTAGCGATTTGCAGGGAAATGTCGATCTCGACAAACCAATTCCCCCTGAAATGTGCCTAGAACGTATCAGGGGGATCGGACGTAAGGCCGCGCGAGATCGTCCTGCCGACCCAAGTCGCCTGTGCCGCGTGCTGTTCCTCGCGCAAAGCGTGCCTCGGGAGCTGCTGCGGGTGCTGGTCATCGCCCACAGCGAGTGTGAACGCGGCTCTTGCTTGGACGCTCGCTTGTCCCGAAAAAGCAGCAACAGCCCGGGGCTTATCGCGGCCGCTGCGTCGATGAGCGCCGCGTTCTTGGCGCGTTGCGAACGCTCTCGGGGCGACGCGCCTACGAGGGCTCTACGACTGTCGATCGAGTAGAGCCACGGGTCGTTGAGCTGGTGCCACTCGCATCACGGGCTGGAGTATGTAGCGCACCTCGGGGGGTGATGAGTGGTGTTCTGGAGTTGACGAGATGCGCTGGGAGGTCGATCAGGAGGAGCGCTTGGTGTGCGGCGGCTGTGCTGGTGGCCGTACTGGCGGGCGCCGCGCCTTCGAGTAAGTTTGGGCCGCTGTGAGCTGACCTCGTCCTCCAGCGACTGCTGCAAGATCAGCCGTGCTCCGAGGCGCCCGACCGTCTCAATCGGGTCATCCTCACCGCCGACACCGGCCCGCACCTCATCCAGCTCGTGGCGAAACCTCTCGCTCGGGGCTACCTTCTCCATGCGGGCGTACTCCATCGCTTGGTCTTGTCAGGACAAAGCGGAGGCCACGCCCGCAACTTCAAATCCCCCGGCTCATGGGACGCGACCCAGGCGGGCGGCACATCTACGCAGGCGCACTCGATCAGGCCAGCCGATTGAACTCCTCGCGGCTCATCCCCGCCGTGCGCAGGATGTTGCCAAGCGTGCCCTTCTTGATCGGCTGATTGCCGTGGACCGGCACCGGGATTGCATCCGGCACGGTCGCGTGGCGCATGATGTGATGGCTGCCCCGAACGCGCTTCACGTACCAGCCTTGCCCTTCGAGGATCTTGACGAGCTGCTTGCCTGAGACGGCAGGCGTCTGGCTCACGCGGCCTGAACCGCTACACGGTCGCGGTGAACCGTGGGGATGGGGAGGCCGTCGTCGTGCATGACTTCGAGATATCCCTCGATCGCCTCTTGCGCGTTCGCGCGCGCTTCCTCGATCGTCTCGCCCTGCGTTGCGACGCTCGGCAGCTCGGGCACGAACACGCTGTAGCCGCCCTCCGGCTCCGCCACGATCACCACGTCAAACTCGCGTTGCACGCTCATCGCCAGCAACGATACCGCTCCGCCGAGTCCACAGGTGCTACGGCTCCCTCAATCCGAGCGGTCCCCAAGTCTCCTGTTGCTCCTATGTCAAGCGATATCCGCATTTTGGTGTGTCACGAATGTTGAGGAGGAAGATGTGTAGGAGCTTCTGTTCATAGGCGGTGCTGTGCAGGAGATGGAGGCTTGCTGGCCCTCCGGCGTCGGCCCTGCGGGGGCGGGCGTCAAACCACCCTGGTGCTGCGTTGGCTGAAGACCGTCGTGGTGAGCGTCCGGGGAGAAGGCGCGGCTTTGATCGCGTCAGGTGGGGATCGGGAAGGCGTTCCAGAAGCGCTCGGCTGGGAAGGCTTGGTTGAGCGTGCGTTGTTGAGGCGTCGAAACGGTATTTAGGTGGCATCGGAACCGGGGGTCTTCAAAATACCCTCGGGATGAGTCTGGCGGGTGCCCGTGGTTGCTGGCCAGGCGGTGTCCGGTGTAGAGGCGGCGCGAGCCCGGTCTGCGGCTCTTGCACGGAACGTGAGAAGGCGAGCGTCGATATGGCGACCGGGATCGTAGGTCCCCGAGGTCGCGAGAGGGAGCGTGCCGAGGCGGAAACCGAAGGCACTGAGTACCGATGCGGCGCTTGCCGGCCGACCGGCTCGTAGTAGCCGAGAAGCTCCTGCTCGCTGGGGTGGGGGTGGAGCGAAGGGGCCGGCTCATCAGGAATGTCCAATCGAACAACCGGGGCGTGGCCCTGGGAGGAAGCGATATGAGCAATCCAAAGCCCAAGGGCAAGTCGTTTGCGATTCCCAAGCAGTTGGTGTGGGAGGCGTGGCGGCAGGTCAGGGTCAACAAGGGCGCCCCTGGCGTGGATGGGCAGGATCTCGACGAGTTCGAGGCCGATCTTGCGGACAACCTCTACAAGATTTGGAATCGGATGAGTTCGGGCTCCGTATTTTCCGCCCCCGGTCAGGGCGGTTGAGATTCCCAAGCCGCTGGGTGGTGGGGTCCGAGTGCTCGGTGTGCCCACGATCGCGGATAGGGTGGCCCAGACGGCCGCAGCCATGTTTCTGGAGCCGTTGGTGGAGCCGAGGTTCCACCCGGACTCCTATGGCTACCGGCCGGGTAAGTCGGCTCTTGAAGCGGTTGGGGTGTGTCGGCAGCGGTGCTGGAAGTTCGACTGGGCGATCGATCTGGATGTCCAGGCGTTCTTTGGTGACCTGCTCCTTGCCCTCCCCGTCGGACAGAGATGCTGCATATTCACGCAATCTACGGACGGTCACCGATTGGGCCACGGCTTTGACGTAATCCGACATTGCCGAGGCGGCCAGCTCGCCTCGCTTCTGCTTCCGAGTCCGATCGGCGGCTACGAAGACACTGACGACGACACCAGCGACGCCAATTGCGGCACCGCCGACGGCGATCAGGACTGCCGCGATCTGAGGATTCATAGCCACATCATGAACCCTGGAGCAGCGGCGATTCGAGGCGAGCGATTTCGCCATCGTCGGCAACTACTCCCGGCCTCCGGTTGACGACCCGGCCTCAGCGCTGACACGAGAGCGAGCGGGCGGAAGCCATGGTACCCACGGTGTTCCCGGCGCCGATCAACTGGCCTTTGGCGTTTTGTCAAGTTTGGTGTTGGCAGGGGTGTTGGTCCGTGCTGTTGGCGCGGTTGTTGGGTGCTGCTGGCTGTGCTCGTTGCTGGTTGCTGGGAGCGGTGAGATGGCACGCCGTGGCCTGATTAGGTGCGCGTGCGGCCTTGGTGGCCAGGGGCCTTATGCGGTCTTTGGCGTGCGCAGGGGCCCTTGTTGCGGGCGCGAGCTCGAGGGCTCGAAATTGCGGATGCGGGCTTGCGCTCGGGTGTGTCGTGAGACGACAGCCGTGGCTGGGTGTGGGCTAGTGGTTCAGGGCAGGGGCGACCTTTGCGGGGTTGTAGTCGACGTCGCTGTTGACCATGCGCCAGATCACGCGCAGCAGTCGGTTCGCGCACGCGATCACGGCTTGTCTGGCGGTGAGCCTTTGGCGCAGTGCGCGGTAAAGCGCCCGGAAGGCAGGGCACGCTTTGATGATGTGTCTGGCGGCGTGAAAGGCAGCGTCGCGCAGCTGGTAGCGGCAGCGCTCGGAGATCTTGCGTTTCGGGGTGCTTTGCCCGGAGTCCCTTGCGATTGGTGCGCAGCCGCCGAGCTTGCCGAGCGCGCGGGCCGAGCGCAGCCTGCGGACGTCGCCCGCGGCGGCGAGAAGAAGCGCCCGGTCGAGTTCTCTCAGACCCGGCAGGCTGTCCAGGCGTTGCGCTCCGGGAAGTCGGGGGTAGAGGTGCAAGAGCTCTTCCTCGAGCATTTCGAGCTGGCCTTCGACGAGCGCACGGCGCCGCATCAGCCGCTGCAGCCTGGCGGCGTAGGCGCCTCTGGCAGCGCGGTATCCGACCGGGCGGCTGGTCTTCTCGATCAGCTGCTTGATCTTGTTGTGCCCGATATGGCGGCCGGGTGCGGCTGCCCGGACTCGACGCTCAAGCTCTTGCGCGCCGAGCCTGGTTGCACGTGCGGGGTCTCCGCCGGTGACAGCGATCACGGCGCGGGCGGTGACGCCCCGCTCGCCGCCACGGAAGGTCTGCAGGAACTCGGGCCAGATCGTGTCCAGACAGGTCTTGACCGCGCCGCGAAGCCGACGGCGCTCGCGGCGCAGCCGCAGCCGCTCGAGACACAGCGCGTGCGCGCACGCCACCGCGGGCGTGTCGGGCCGCACGAGATGGGAGTAGTCAACGGCGCCGGCGAGGGTGCGGGCATCGACACGGTCGGACTTGGCGCCCGTGATGTCCCGCGCGCCGCGCAGCTTCGCGACGGTCGCCGCGTGAACCTGGCGCACCTCAAGGCCCTTTCCGGAAAGCTCCTCCGCGAGTGCCTGCCAGCGCGTAGCTGTCGGCTCGATGATCACCAGGACGCGACCCTCAAGCCCGGCAAGCTCTCCGAGGAACCCGTCGATGCCATCGCGGGAATGAGTGAACCGGAGCCGCCGGTCGGTCCCATCCGGTGCCCGCAACACCGCTTCGTGCGCCGCGCGGCGCCCCAGATCGATGCCGACTGTCCACGCGGGCTCGCCCGCGTGGACAGTCGCAGTCACGTCCGTCATCCTCTGCATCCAGCCTCCTCCGACAGTGGTTTAAGCCCGCACACACCTGGGCCAATGAGCTACTCGAAGAGGAGGCTGACCTACGTCACGGCGGCCACCGACGCACCCCAACTTCCGCGCCAACCTAAACTCGTTGGCCGGTTGCTCCCCTTGGGGGTCAGTACCCGTGTGAGGCCACCCAGCCCAGCACAAAAATTGAGCCGCCACGGCCGCTACGAGCCTCGTCTCGCCGTAGCGACCCCCGAGGCGCGGCCCATGCCCCAAGAGGCCCGCGAACGATTGGAGCGGGCGCTATGTGGCGTGCTCGAGCGGCACTACCCCGGACGACGGTTCGCCATGAAAGACCAGCTCGACTCGCTCAGCCATCGGGCTGCGGCCGCGCGCACGACCGCGGCCAACACGGACGCTCTGAAAGACGCTGCGTAGCACGGTCCTCAGCTCGTCAGGCGCGAGGCTGTCAAGCAGCTCGATCGGCGGTACGACGATCTCGGACGCGCGCATCGTGTCAACGTGCTCGCGGTACTCGACCCGCGCAGCTTCGGCGCGTTCGGTTCGTGTGCGCAGAGCCGCTGTCCATGCGGCCTGTCCGAGCAGCTCTGCTGCAGTCGGGTCGGCGGCGAACCGCTCCAGCTCGCGCTCCGCCGCCTCCAGCTCGCCCTGAACGTCGTTGAAGGTGCTCTCCGTGTCCGCGACGCTGGCTGCGAGCCCGGACGTCCCCGTCTGTTCGTATGCCTGCTTGAGTCGTTCCACGACGTAGCTCTCCAGGCGGTCGGCCATGACGTTCGTAGGCGAGTCGCAGCGCTCGCCCTTCCAGCTCGCCAGCGACGCGCGGCAGCGATACGTGCGCAGACCGCGCCCTCCGTTTCCGCCTGCTCGTGCGCCGATCAAGAACTCGCCGCAGTTGGCGCAGGTGGCGAACCCGCTCAACGGGAACACGGCAGCGGGGCGGCGCTGCGGCTTCTCATCGCCGGGGTGCGCGCGCTCGAACGTCACGCGATCTACGAGGGCCGCGTGTGAGTCCCGCACAAGGCGATCGCCGTAGCGCGTCTCCCCCAGGTAGCTGCGGTTGCGCAACAGTCGCCGCACGGTGAAGGCGCTCCAGGTTCGATGATCGGCGCTGCGTTTGCGACGAACACCCGGCTGACCATCCGAGGGGTACGCCGGTACTTGCTTGCGCAGGTACGCGAGCGCCGCGTTGACGCCCTGGTCGGCGGCGAGCTTGAAGGCTCGTGTGACGACGCGCGCCCACTTCGGATGCGGGACGAGCAATCCGTCGTCGTCGCGCGTGTAGCCGAACGGCGTCGCTCCCATCCGAGCGCCACGATCGAGCGCCCGAGTCTTGGCGTGCTCCCACGCCTCGCTCATGCGTCGCCGTTCCATGCGCGCCAGCGCAAGCATGATCGTCATGCCGAACTCGCCGAACGGAGTCGTCGGATCGAGGCCGAGGTCGAGCGCCGCGATCGAGCCACCGGCCTCCGTGATCTGCTCGACCAAGCGCAGGGCGTCCGCCACACCGAGACGGCTCAGGCGATCGAGTTTCGAGACGATCACGCCGTCTGTCTCGCCTGCTCTGATGCGCGCCATCAGCGCATCGAGGCCGGGACGCTCCAGCTTGCCGCCCGACTGGTCGAGGTCTTCGTGGACGACCGCGACCTCGACCCCACGCGAAGATGCCCACGCAGCTCCCTGCTCGCGTTGCAGGTCGGGCGAGATGAAACTCTCTCCCGAGCGACCCGCAACGCGGCTGACCCGCACATACTGATCCATGCGGCTAGGCTTCTTGGCTGTGGTGGTCACGCTAAACAAGGGTAAGCTGAATACGTGCTAGGCACAAACCAATTTAAGAACGGCAACCACATCGAGGTCGAGGGCACCGTCTTCAAGATCCTCGAGTTCCAACACGTCAAGCCGGGCAAGGGCGGGGCGTTCGTGCGCACGAAGCTGCGCCGGGCCTCCGACGGGGCCGTGATCGACCGCACCTTCCGCGCCGGGGAGAAGTTCAGGGCGGTGCACACCGAGGCGCGCAAGATGCAATTCCTCTACACGGACGGCACCGACGCGCACTTCATGGACAGCGAGTCCTTCGAGCAGCTCGCCGTGTCCGAAGACTCCTTCAAGGACGTGCTGCGCTGGATCAAACCCTCCAGCGAGGTCGACGTGCTGTTCATCGACCAGCAGCCCTCCGACGTGCAGCTGCCGAGCGCCGTCGAGCTGGAGGTCAGCGAGACCGAGCCGGGCCTGCGCGGGGACACCGCCTCGGGTGGGGGCACCAAGCCGGCGACGCTCGAGACGGGGGCCAGCATCCAGGTGCCGCTGTTCGTCAACGCTGGCGAGCGGGTCCGGGTGGACACCCGCTCGGGCGAGTATGTCTCGCGGGCCTGAGCGCACGTCGGGCGCGTAGCCATGCGTCGCACCGACCAGCGCCGGGCGGCGGTGTTTGCGCTCTACCGTCACGACCTCACCGGGCGGCCGCTCGGCGAGGCCTTCGCGCCCGGGGTGTCACTGTTCACGCGCGCGCTCGCGCACGCCGCTGCGGATCGCGCGCCGGAGCTGGACGCGATCATCGAACGGCACGCGCACGGCTGGCCGGTGACGCGCATACAGCCGCTGGAGCGCAGCATCCTGCGGGTCGCGCTGATCGAGATGCTGCACCCCGACGCGGCCCCCGGCGAGCGCGAGATCCCGCCGGAGGGAGCCATCGAGGAGGCGGTGCGCAACGCCAAGGTGTTCTGCGGTGCGGACGCGCCGGCGTTCGTCAACGGGGTGCTGGCTGCGGTTCTGCGCGAGGTGCGCGAGAATTCCTCCTCGATCCCCTCATGAGCGACACCACACAGGAAAAGACCGACGCGCCGATGGACGAGCCGGCCGGCGGCGTGCCCACCGCGGAGGACCACGCACGTGCGGCGCAGGCCGCGGTCGACAGCCTCGACGAGCTGATCGCGCGTCTGGAAGTGGCCGCTGAGCAGTTGCGCTCGGGCGATCTTTCGACGGATGCGGCGGCGACGCTGGTAGAGGAGTGCTCGGTGCTGGCCAACCGCGCGGGGGCGGAGCTTGACCGTCGTGTGCACGCGCCGCCGCCCGGCCAGGACACGCTGCTGTAGTGGGCGCGCAGCCCGCGTACAGTGCGCCGGCGGGGGCCGACCCGGCCTACCCGGAGCATCTGCGCGTGCAGGTGGAGCGCTACCTGGAGGGGTTACGGTTCTCCAGCGAGCCACTCACCGCGGGGCTCGAGCAGGCGATGCGCTACTCACTGCTGGCGGGCGGCAAGCGGATCAGGCCGGTGCTGGCGCTCGCGACGGCGCGCGCGGTGGGGATCGAACCCGAGCAGGTGCTGCCGCTGGCGGGCGCGATCGAGTTGATCCACACCTACTCGCTGATCCACGACGACCTGCCGGCGATGGACGACGACGCGCTGCGCCGGGGCCAGCCGACGTGCCACGTCGCGTTCGGGGAGGACGTGGCGATACTCGCCGGCGACGGCCTCTACGCGGAGGCCTTCAGGCACCTGCTCACCCAGCAGCGCTCCCCGCCCGAACGGGTGCTTGCGGCCGCGGCGGAGCTCGCGGGAGCGACCGGGGCGCAGGGGATGGTCGGCGGGCAGTACGCGGACGTGCGCGCCAGCGCACCGCACGACGCCGCCGGCCTGCGGCGGCTGCACGAGCTCAAGACGGGGCGGCTGATCGCGGCGTCGGTGCTGTGCGTGCTCGCGCTGGGCGGGGTCGGCGAACCTGCGACAATGGCATTCGGCCGCTTCGCGGCGGAGCTTGGCGTACTGTTCCAGATCGTCGACGACATCCTCGACGTCACCGGTTCGGAGGACGCGCTCGGCAAGCCGCGTGGCAGCGACGAGCGGCATGGCAAGCGGACATACGTGAGCGAGTTCGGAATCGATCAGGCCAAGCACCTCGCCGGTGAGTCGCACCGGCTCGCGCGCGCCGCGCTCGCCGATGCCGCGCGCGCGGGGGTCACCCAGCCACGCGACACGGGCGAGCTGGAGCGGATCGCGGACTTCATCTACACGCGGACCTCATGAGCAGGAGAGGTGGCGACAAAGCCGTTGGGCGAAGCCGCGAGGACGGCGTGGCGGACGGCGAGGGGGAGGGCGGGAAAGACTTCCACGGCACGCGCGAGGGCGAGCGGACCCGCGGCGATGGCGGCGACGCGGCCGGCAGCGGCGCGGGCGCCCAGGGGGCGCTGCTGGCGCGGATCGACGGACCGGAGGATCTGCGCGGCCTCTCCGAGGACGAGCTGGCCCAGCTCGCGCAGGAGGTGCGCGAGTACATCATCGACACGGTTGGCGAGATCGGGGGGCATTTCGGCGCGAATCTGGGTACGTGCGAGCTGGCGGTCGCGCTGCACTCGCTGCTGAGCTCGCCGCACGACAAGATTTTGTGGGACGTCGGCCACCAGGCCTACCCGCACAAGCTGCTGACGGGCCGGCGCGAGCGACTGCACACGATCCGCCAGTACGGGGGGTTGGCGCCGTTCTGTTCGATGGCGGAGTCCGAGCACGACATCATGGGCGCGGGGCACGCGTTGACGTCGGTCGGGTACGCGGTCGGGATCGCGGAGGGGCTGCGGCTGCTGGGGATCGAGGACCCGGGGCGGGTGGTGGCGGTGATCGGCGACGGCGCGATGACGGGCGGCGTGGCCTTCGAGGCGATCGGCCAGGCGGGTGGGCTGGGCACGCCGATGGTGGTTGTGCTCAACGACAACGGGATGTCGATCGCGCCGAATGTCGGCGCGCTGAGCCGGTACTTCAACCGCGTGCGGCTGAACCCGAAGCTCTGGCACGTGCGCGAGGACGTCGAGAGCGGCCTGGCGCGGCTGCCCGGCGCGTTGGGGACGGCGTTCGAGCGGCTCGGGCCCCAGCTGAAGGAGTCGATCAAGGCGTTCTGGGCGCCCGGGCTGTGGTGGGAGGAGTTGGGCTGGGCGTATATGGGCGTGATCGACGGGCACGACGTGCGCGCGCTGCGGGTCGCGCTGCGCGAGGCGCTGGCGGCACAGCGGCCGGTGGTCGTGCACATCGCCACCGTCAAGGGCAAGGGCTTCGCGCCGGCCGAGGACGGCGGTCTGGAGGGGATGGAGAAGTGGCACGCCGCCAAGCCGAAGTCGATCGTCAACGGCGCGCCCGTAAGCACCGCCGCGCCGGCCGCGCAGGCGGGCGGGGAGGGGAAGGTGGCCGGCGCGCAGGCGGCCGGGGATGGCAAGGCCGCGGGCGGCGGCGGGTCGGCGAACGGGGGAGAGGTGGCCGCCGGCGCGACTAAAGGCGGGACGGCCGGGGGGGGCGGGCCTCAATACACGCAGGTGTTCGGCGACGCGCTGGTGCGCGAATGCGAACGGGACCCGCGCGTGGTCGGGATCACCGCGGCGATGAACAGCGGCACCGGGCTGAACATCCTGCAGAAGGCGATGCCCGAGCGCTACTTCGATGTGGGGATCGCCGAGCAGCAGGCGGTGCTGTTCGCGGCGGGGCTGGCGCTGGATGGCTGCAAGCCGGTGGCGGCGATCTACTCGACGTTCCTGCAGCGCGCGTACGACCAGATCGTGCACGACGTGTGTCTGCAGCGGCTGCATGTGGTGTTCGCGATGGACCGCGCGGGCCTGGTCGGCGACGACGGCCCGACGCACCACGGCGCGTTTGATATCGCATACATGCGTTGTCTTCCGAACATCGTACTGATGGCGCCGCGCGACGAGGCGATGCTGGTGCATATGCTGCGCACGGCACTCGCGCACGACGGCCCGGTGGCGCTACGCTATCCGCGCGGCGAGGGCGTCGGCGTGGCGCTGCCAAAGGAGCCCAAAACGATCGCGATCGGCCGCGGGGAGATCGTGCGCGAGGGCGGGGCGGCGGCGCCGAACGGGCGACGGGTCGCGCTGATCGGCTACGGCAGCGGGGTCGGCAAGGCGCTGCAGGCGGCCGACCTGCTGGGCGAGCGCGAACTGGCGGTGACTGTGGCCGACGCGCGGTTTGCCAAGCCGATCGACGCGGGCCTGATGGCGCAGCTGGCGGCCGAGCACGACCTGCTCGTGACCGTCGAGGAGGGCGTGCTCGCGGGCGGGTTCGGCTCGGCGGTGTGGGAGACGCTCAACGAGGCAGGCGCGCGCATCCCGCGGATCATGCGCGTCGGCCTGCCCGACCGCTACGTCACGCACGGCAAACCGGCGCTCTTGCACGAGGAGGTCGGTTTCACCGGCGCGCGGATCGCCGAGCGGGTGGCGGCGGCGATCTTCGAGCGCGACTCGGCGACGGTCGCCGGCGCCCGGCCGTAAAGGGTTTTGGGTTGGGAGCCCCTGGCGGGGCTCCCCGGGTGGGGTTCGCAGTCGCGTAAGCGCGCGTGTATGGGTACGCCGGGGGGGCTCTGCGCCAGGAGGGACAGTTCCCGTTTGGAGACGGGCGCGAGGTGGAGCGGCAGAGCAGGCGGCGGGCACCCCGGCGGGCCCGGCGACGGTGCTGTGGCGGACCGGCGAGGCCGAGCATCGGCGCTTGGCATGGACGCCGAGCGGGGCTGCGCTGGTGGCGCGGGCTGCGACGCGCGGACGATCTCAAACCCAAACCAGGCGCATGGGGGTTGACTCCTGAGTCGGGGCTGTTAGTGTTTATAGACATTGGCGTCTCCAAGTGTGCAAGGGCGCCGGTAGACATAGGGTCCGGTTGGGTCAATACCACGTCTGGTGGTCGGCCTTTGAGTGCTTTCAGGTTTTGGTTGGGAGAGGGGTCGGGTCGTGAGCTTTAGAGGGAGCAGGGGTCTAGCGTGAGTCGGTTTGTGACAGGCGTGCCGGGAGTCTCTGCGCATCGAGGTGGGTTGCCTCATGGATGCGCCAGCTTGGCGCTGTCGCATCTCTCTCTCTCTCTCTCTCTCTTGTGCCTCTCGGCCGGCCGCTAGCCTAACCTCGATTCGTCACCAGGCGGCCGGGGTTGAGTTGGGCTGAGGCTTGGAACGTCCGCCTGGGCGGGGAGGATTGCGGTTGCGAAGCCTGCAATCCACCCGCTCAGGAGGTTCACCTTGAAGGTGATCGGAAGTGCGTCGTTGCGAACGGTAGATGTGGTGGCGGACGGCAAGGGCTTGTCGTCTCGTGCGGGGACGGCGCTGCTGGCGTTCGCGGCGCAGAGATTGGGTCTGACGGACGGCCTGAGCGCCGCTCTGGCGGGCACCCGTGAGCGGCGCTCAGGCCATGATCCCGGTCGTGTGTTGTGCGACCTGGCGGTGATGGCTGGCGACGGCGGACGATGTGTCTCAGATCTCGCGGTGTTGGCCGGTCAGCCCGCTTTGTTCGGGGACATCGCATCGGTTTCTACGGCGCGGAGGGTGTTGCTCTCGATCGGCGAGGCGGAGCTTGACCGGGTCCGCCAGGCGCGTGCCGTCGCTCGCGAACGGGCGTGGCAGCACGGCGCGGCTCCCGGGCGTGTGATCCTCGACTTCGACGCGACCCCGATCACGATCCACTCCGAGAAGGAACACGCCGCCGGGCATTACAAGGGCGCGTTCGGGTTCAACCCGCTGCTCGCCAGTTGTGGACGGGAGGTACTCGCGGGGGTCCTGCGGCCAGGGAACGCGGGCGCCAACAACGCCCAGGATCATCTGAGCGTGCTGGATCTCGCGCTGGAGCAGCTCCCGCAGAGCGCGCTTGATGGGGAGATCCTCGCACGCTCGGACTCCGCCGGAGCGAGCCACGACCTCGCGTCAGCCTGTCGCGAGTGCGGCATCCGGTTTTCCTTTGGGTACGCGGTCGATGAGCGGGTCAGAAAGGCGATCCTCGCGCTGGCAGAGACCGCATGGGCGCCCGCGGCGGGCCAGAACGGCGAGCCACGCGAGGGAGCGTGGTTAGCCGAGTTGACCGGCCACGTCAACCTGGCCTCTTGGCCGACTGGCACCCGGCTGATCTGCCGGCGTGAGCGTCCCCACCCCGGGGCGCAACTGAGCTTCACTGACGATGACGGGCACCGTTTTCAGTGCTTCATCACCGACCAGCAAGACCCAGACATCGCGGCCTTGGAGGCCCTTCACCGCCAGCACGCCGAGGTCGAGGACCGCGTCAAGACGCTGAAGGCGACCGGCGCCTCGCGCCTCCCGTTCCACTCCTTCAAGGCGAACGCCGCGTGGTTCGAGCTCGCCATGCTCGCGCACGACATCATGGTCTGGACACAGCAGCTCGTGCTCGACGGCGAGCACAAGATCAGCGAACCCAAGCGGCTGCGCTACCGCATCCTGCACGTCGCCGGGCAACTCACCCGCCACGCACGGCGCACCACGCTGCACCTCCCCGCCGACTGGCCCTGGGCCGCAGCGATCCAACACGCGTTCAAGCGCCTGCAAACGCTCCCTGCCTACGGCTGAGCCCCAGCCGCCGCGCACACCCACATCCAAGCCAACCCCGGCACCCCGCCGAAGATCACCCTGAGCGAAAACGGCCGCCAGGACCAGTCGAGCGCTCCCGAAGCAGCCCCCGTCGAGCCCCCTCCACCACCACACAACGCCAAGCCGACCAATCACCCACAAATCTCACCCCGCCGAGCGCCACCAACAGCTTCGTGACGAATCGAGGCTAAGCGGCGTTTTGCGGCCGGCCGCCCCCCTGTGGGGGGTGGGTCGGTGATGGCCGCGCGACGGGTCAACCCCTCCGTGTGCGCGCGCGATGGTAACAGTGTCGCGGCGGTCCGGACGGTCGGCGTGCCGCGCGAGCAGATCGCCGAGATTCAGCGCACGCGGCTGCTTGCGGCGGCGATCGGCGCGCTGGAGGAGATCGGCTACGAGCGGATGACGGTCGGTCACATTACCGGGCGCGCACGCGTGTCGCGGCGCACGTTCTACGACGTCTTCGCCAACCGCGAAGAGTGTGTCGCGGC
Source organism: uncultured Solirubrobacterales bacterium (assembly GCA_963804675.1). Taxonomy (GTDB): domain Bacteria; phylum Actinomycetota; class Thermoleophilia; order Solirubrobacterales; family Solirubrobacteraceae; genus Palsa-744. The sequence goes on from CAWDRI010000001.1 coordinate 599,402, forward strand.
GGCGCTCGAACATGGCGCCGCACGGGTGAAAAATGACCTGAGCGCCGCGGGTTTGGCGGGGCGGCCGTGGCGCGAGCGGATGCGCTGCGGCCTGTGGACCATGCTGTGTTTCTGTGAAAGGGAGCCGGCGCTCGCGCGGACGATCGTCGTTCACTCTCTGCACGGGTCCGGCCCGGTGCGCGACGCCCGCGAAGCGATCGTCGCCCAACTCGTCGCCGCGGTCGACGAGGGGCGACGCGCCGGCACGCGCGCGACCGGGTGCACGGTATTGACCGCGGAAGGCGTGGTCGGCGCGACGCTCGCGATCCTGCACGCGCGTCTGTCACGCTCGGACGACGCTGCCGGCGAAAATGTGAACAGCCGTCAGGGCAAGGCTGATGCGAGACGGTCCTCGCGTGCCGGCGCGCACCCCGCGGACGAGGGCACACCGCGGCTCGCCGCGCTGCTGGGCGAGTTGACCGCGATCGTGCTGCTGCCCTACGAAGGCGCGACCATTGCACGGCGCGAACGGGCCCGCTCGGCGCCCGCCACGCCGGCACAGAAGCGGGGCCCGCGCCTGACCTCGCTGGCGGGCGGCGACCCGCTCGCGGGCCTGCCGATGCGTCTCACCTATCGCACCGCCCGCGTGCTCGAAGCGATCGCCAGGCAGCCGGGCGCCAGCAACCGCCAGGTCGCCGCCGCCGCGGAGATCGCCGACCAGGGCCAGGTCTCAAAGCTGCTCGCCCGCCTGCAACGCCTCGGTCTGGTCGCCAACCAGGGCGACGGGCGCCAGAAGGGCGAGCCCAACGCGTGGACGCTGACCGAGCTCGGTGCGCACGTCGCGCACTCGCTCGGCGCGTACACACCCGCCTCCACGCCAGACGGGCGTGGGGCGGATCGACCAGCACCGCGACGTACCGCCCACCGTGGGGGTGGGCCGCGGTGACGAATGAGACAAACAGAAAGGCAGTATTTCAATGCGATTGATTTCTAGAGGGGCGCTGCTCGCGCTCGGGGCGGTGCTCGCGATGAGCCTCGCCGGCGTGGCTTCGGCTTCCGCGGCGGAATGCCCGGGAACCGTTGAAGGCGGGGGGATTGCGCTGTGCAGCGAAGGACACGAACTGCACGGGACGTTCGCATTCAGCGCGAAACGCGTACCCGGATCGGCGTATTTAGTCCCATTCGGTTACTCAGAAGATCCGTATGAAGTCACCTGCGGCTCGGTCAACCTCTCGAAAGGGAGCTTCGAAGCGCTGAGCGGCGGCAAACTCAACGTGGCGGGGCTGTACATCGAATATGGAGGCTGCGCCGTGCCCACACCGGAACACTGTGAAATCGCGAATGGCAAAATCCTTGTCGACGGCGGCGAAGGGACCGGCAGCGGGCCGGGTCTGTCGGCGGCGGTGACGAGCACCTCCACGCTGACGCTCGTCGGCGGCGGCAAAAAAGAGCTGTGGACCGATTACGTGATTCGTTCCTTCAACGGCACCTGCGCCGGCGCTTCGGAAAACCAGGTGAAAGGCAGCGCCAAGTGCAAACTAGCGGAAAGCGAAAGGGAAGCGGTCACGCATGTCTTCACGTGCGAAGCCGCGGAATTGAAAGATATCGGTCGGGCGCGTTTCTCGCTGATGATCGAAGTGCAGCTCGCGTCGGGCAAGCCGTGGAGCCTGCAGAAAGTCTGATGCACAGCACGACAACGAGAAGGCAGTCGTTGGATTAGAAAGACACGCGTGGTGGGGCCTCGGCGACGGGCCGCCCCACCACGCGGCCCAAAAACGAGGGAGCACACACGGGATGACTACGAAAAGCACCACGATAATCGGTCGAGCCGCCGCCGGTCGGGCCGGCCGCAGGACGCATGGCATAGCGCTATGCGCGCTCGTGTGCCTGTGTGCGCTGGCGGGCGCAACGCTGTCGAGCGCGACGGCGCTGGCAGCGGGGTGCCCCAACGAATAGCTGCGCATCGAAAACCACTCGACGCAACTGCCCGACTGTCGCGCCTATGAGCTGGTGAGCCCGCCGTTTACGAACGGGGAGCCGTTTGTGGAACCTTACGCGACACCCGAAGGCGTTGTACGATTCGATAGTCTCGGTGATTTCGCCGAAACAGGCGACGGCCAACTCGCGTTGACGACGCCGTTCGAGGCATCGCGAGGATCTGGCGGCTGGTCAACCGAATCGCTGGCTCCTTCGGCGGCCATGTTCCAGTATGACTATGCGCCGACAATTGTCACGCCTCGCTCACCCTGGGAGTTCAGCGCACCGAATCAACTTTTTGGCACCGTTGCCGGGGAAGCGTTGTTCATGGCCGTGCCAAGATCGGCGCCAACGCCGGACTTTCGGATCTATCGTCGCGAGCACGACAGCTCGGGACAGCCGCAATTCGTGGAAGTGGGGCCGACGCTCGCGCCTGCAACGGTCGCGGGGTGGCAGGAAGCCGACGGCCAGGCGTCGCCGGGATTCCTAGGCGCCAGCGCGGACCTTTCGCACGTCTTCTTCCAGTTCCGTGAATACAGCGAAAACAGACCGGAGAGGTGGCTCTGGCCCGGCGACCCGGCGCTTGGTCCGGTCAACATCTACGAGTACGCAGGAACCCACAACACCGAACCCACGCTCGTCAACATCAAGCCTGGCCCGCGGGAAGGGGAAGCGTTACCGGCGGAGAACCCGGAAGTGCTTTCGCAGTGCGGCGCGGCGCTGGGCTCTTACGCTAACGAAAAAGCACAATACATGAGTGCACTCGACAAGTACAACGCGATCTCGGAGTCGGGGGAAACAGTGTTCTTTACACCAGCGGTCGTATGAAGCTGACCGCCGAACCTTTATAGAGGGTGTGCGTGTCCCGACCGTCGGAAATGAGGTATACGCACCCCCGCGAAGCCGACGATGGGCAGTGACTTCCGGTCCCGTGCCCGACTCACCGGATCTGGCCTTCTATGCATTTGAGTTGACGTTCTTTGGCGATCCGGCGGCCATCGATGGCAGCGCGGTCACGCCGGCGGCCTTCGCGACTGCGCCGTCCGACTGCGCGGCCAGCGGCTTCACTGCGACCACATACGCCGACAGCTGGCAGGAACCCGGGTCCTTCGAAGCCGACGGCGAACCCAACTTGTCCGACCCGAACTGGAAGAAGGCCGCAACGACGCTGCCGCCTGTGACCGGCTGCGAACACCTGCACTTCGAGCCGACGTTCGCGTTCGCTCCCGAACCGGCCCACAGCCAGGCCGACGAACCGGCCGGCTACGAAGCAACGCTGCAGGTCCCGCAGAACGAAAGCGCCGATGGGCTCGCGACGCCGCCGGTGAAGACGACGACCGTCACGTTGCCCGCGGGTGTCTCGGTTTCGCCGTCGGCGGCGAACGGCCTGGCCGCCTGCCGGGAAACCGGCGCGGAGGGCATCGAACTGGAAAGCGATCAGGAAGGGCACTGTCCACGCGCGTCCACGGTCGGGTCGGTGGAAGTAGTCACGCCCTTGCTGAAGGAACCGCTCAAGGGCGGTGTGTATGTCGCGCAGCCCGCGTGTGGCGGGTCCGAGCAGTCGGTGTGCTCGGAAGAAGCCGCGGAAAAGGGCGAAATCTTCGGGCTCTATGTGGAAGCGGGCAATGCGAATTCGGGTGTGTACATCAAGCTGCGGGGCAGAGTCGAAGTCGGCGGCAACGGCCAGCACAGCCGCGAAGTGGGCTTGGCACCGGGGCAGATCCGCACCACGTTCGCGGAAACACCCCAGCAGCCCTTTAGCGAACTGAAGCTCGACTTCCATGGCGGGTCGCGTGCGGCGCTGGCCAACCCGCAGTCCTGCGGGACCTACGCAGGCACGGCCGAACTCGAACCGTGGTCGCACACCCCCGCGCCCGGGGAAGAAGAAGGTACCCCTAACGTTACGGTAAACCCGTCATTTGCGATCTCGGGGGGTTGCGGTAACGGGTTCGCGCCGTCCTTTACGGCGGGGACGACGAACCCGCAGGCCGGTGCGTTCAGTCCGTTCACCCTGACGATCGGCCGGCATGACGGGGAACAGGACCTGTCCGGTGTGCAGGTCACGATGCCGCCGGGTTTGTTGGGCAGGATCGCCGGGCTGGCGCAGTGCCCCGAAGCGGCCGCGAACGCTGGGACATGCGGCAGTGTGGCGCCCGGGTCGCGGGTCGGCAGCGCGACCGCCGCGGCCGGCTCGGGCTCGACGCCCTACTGGCAGTCGGGCAGCGTCTACCTGACCGGCCCGTATGACGGCGCGCCGTTCGGGCTCTCCGTCGTCGTGCCGGCAGTGGCCGGCCCGTACAACCTGGGGAACATCGTTGTGCGCGCCGCGATCTCGATCAACCCCTCCACAGCGCAGGTGACGGTCAAGAGCAACCCGTTGCCGCAGAGCGTTGACGGGGTGCCGTTGCGCTTGCAGACGGTCAACGTGACTGTTGGCGAAGGCTCCACCCAGTTCACGTTCAACCCGACCGGCTGCACCGAACGAGCTGTGTCGGGCACGCTGACCAGCGCCCAGGGCGCCACGGCAAACGTCTCAGACCGCTTCCAAGCGGCCAACTGCGCGAGCCTGCCATTCAAACCCGCGTTCAGCGCCTCCACGAGCGGGAAGACCAGTCGTGAAGACGGTGCGAGCCTAGTCGTGAAGATCGCGGCCAAGGCCGGGGAAGCGAACATCGCCAAGGTCGCGGTGCAGATCCCCAAGGTGCTGCCCTCGCGGCTGACGACGCTGCGTCAAGCCTGCACAGAAGCGCAGTTCGCGGCGAACCCCTCCGGCTGCCCCGCAGCGTCGGACGTCGGTACAGCCACAGTCCACACGCCGCTGTTGAATGTGCCGTTGACGGGCCGGCGTATTTCGTCAGCCACGGCGGCGCGGCGTTCCCCGACCTCGACCTCGTACTCCAAGGCGAAGGGGTCACGATCGACCTCGTCGGACACACCGACATCAAAGGCGGCATCACCTACAGCCGCTTCGAAACAGTCCCCGACGCACCGTTCACCAGCTTCGAACTCACCGCCCCCGAGGGCCCATACTCGATCCTGGCCGCCAACGCCAACCTCTGCAACCCGACCAAGACCGAGCGCATCAAGAAGCACATCACCCTGCTCAGCAAGAACGGCCACACCCGCCGCCGCGTACTTACTGTAAGACGGTGACGGTGACCGAGACCGTGCCCGCCACCCTGACGACGCCAACCACAATCACCGCCCAAAACGGCGCCACACTCACCCAGAACACAGCGATCAAGGTCACCGGCTGCCCCAAGAAGAAGGCCAGGAAAGCCAAACGGCAGCGCAAACAGAGAGGGCGGTAACTCAGGCGCTCTGGCCTCCGAGGGCGGCGCCGATGTCGGCCACCTTCTGCACCAGGCGCAGCGTCTGCGGGATTTGGCGAAAGCCATGGTGCTCGTAGAAGTGCGCCGCCTGTTCGTCGATCGCGTCGACGACGACGAAGCGCGCGGCCACGATCTCGGTGGCGGCGAGCACCCGTTCGAGCGCCTCCGCCAGCAGCGCGCCGCCGAGTCCCTGTCCGTGCAGCGATCGATCGAGCGCCAGTCGCGCGAGCAGCACCGAGGGGATCTGGCGCGGCCCGCCGCGTCCAAGCGCCCGCGGAAGCTCTGCACGTTGCAACAGGTGTGCGGTCAGCGAGTAGTAGGCGACCACGCTGCCCTCGGCGCTCTGCCAGACGAACGTTTGGGCCGTATGCCGTGCGTGTGCGGCGTACGCGCTCTCGCGCAGCCACCGGTCCAGCGCCGGCTCGCCGCTGGCGAAGTCGTCGAGCCGGTGCGCCTTGCCCAGCCGCTCGGCGAGGAACGATGGGCGTGCTATCGGCGTACCGCTTCTGCCGCGCGCCTGCCGGCTCGCGCCAGCGCCGGGTTGGGTCGCGGGGCTTTGTCGAGCGCCACGAGCATGCCGTCGAAGAACTCCGCCGGCACGAGCGTCACGGCGTCGCGGCTGACCAGGACCTCCTCGGCCGAGCGTTCGGCCGCATGGCGCACGAAGTCGCTCGTCGACTCGTTCACCAGCCTCGCGGCGTGCTCTATGCGCTGCTTGGTCTCCGCACGGATGCGAAACTCGAAACGGGTGGACGCCGCGACTGCCATGTCCGTATGATTGTACGGGTGCAGTGGGAGTCCGTCAAGGCTCGCCCGGGCACGGTTGCGGCGGACGAAGGAGTACCGACGGTGTCCAGCACAACGGGGAGAGCGGGCGGCAGCCCGCCGCACGCGGGGCATGGATCTGGAGTTTCGTGGTTTTGGGGCTGTTTGGTGTTGTCGCGTGAGCTGGCTGGGGTGGTGAGAAGGGGAGGAGCACCGGCAGCCTCCGCGAAGCGGTTTGGCACCACACCAACCAATCGTGGAGGTGCCGATGCTCCCCTCGGATTCTCTCGCCGCGTTGTTTTCCCTGTGTCGGGGTTGCTTTACCCGTCCTACTTACGAGACGTTCTGCGCTCTCTGCGTGGGCTTCATCGCCCGTGTCGGGGAGCACACCGTCACCGGCATGCTCTTGGCCGCGCGCCTGGAGGGAAACTGGCATCACTCCCGCGCTCACGACTTCTTCTCGCGACGGCGCTGGTCGGCTGACGCTCTGGGGCTTGTGCTGCTCGACTTCGTCATCGCTCGATTCCTCACGCAGGGTGCTCCGCTCACGCTCGCTGTCGATGACACGATCTTCGCGCGTAGCGGCCCGAAGGTCTTCGGCGCCCACTTGCACCGCAAAGACCACGTTCGCGGCGCCGGCAAGCAGGTCCGCTACGGCAACTGCTGGGTCGTGCTGGGGATCGTCTTGCGCCTGCCCGTCAGCGAGCGAGCGGTCTTCTTGCCGCTGCTCTTCCGCCTCTGGCAGGCTGATCCCGCTCGCCGCGGCTACGGTCGCAAAAGCCACCCCTTCAAGCGCGCAACGCAAGACCCCGCCTACCCCTCCCAATCCCAGCTGGCCCGGGAACTGGTCGATCTCGTCCACTATCGCCATTCCGGGCGGACGATCGAACTCCTGGGCGATGGCGCTTACGCGACCGGGGCGATGCGCGGCCTCCCCGAGGAGGTACGCATGATCGCCCGCCTGAAGTCCTCCAGCACTCTCTACGGCTTCCCGAGGCAGAGGGACCCCCACCGGCGCGACCGGGGCGCGCTGAAGGGAGAACGACTAGGGCGAGTCAAGGAGATCGCCGCAGCGAGAAGCGATCGCTTCGCGACGATCTCCCCCAAGGGACCCGGACTGCCCAGCGCCATCTCGGTCTACGCCTTGGACTGCCTATGGTTCGGGGTGCTCCACAGCCGAGCGGTAAGGGTCGTGATCATCGCAGACCCCAAGGGCAAAGAGCCGATGGCGATGGCCTTGCTCAGCACCGACACCTCGCTCAGCGCGCAGCAGATCGTGGAGCGCTACGCCCAGCGCTGGACGATCGAGGTCTGCTTCCGCGACGCCAAGCAGCTGAGCGGAGTCGGGGAGGCGCGAAACCGCACCGCCCAAGCGGTCAAACACACCGTGCCCTTCGGGTTCCTCTGCCAAGCACTGACGATCGTCTGGTACGCCCTCAACGGCGACCCGGCCGCCGACATCAGAGAGCGCAGGGAACACGCTCCCTGGTACCGCCACAAGCGCTCCCCTGCATATAGCGACATGCTGGTAGCGCTACGCCGCGCGATGATCGCAGTGGAATTTCCCCGCGTATCGCCCCCAGACCCCAGACCCCAAACAGAGGAAATTCCCTCACCCAGCGCAGAAGGTAGACCTCGCCGCAGCATAAAGTCACGAAACTCCAGACGGACGCCCCGCCTGGGCCGCGCGCCGCCGGCGGGCGCCGCCGCGCGGACGATCTCAAACCCAAACACCAAACACGGGCGCCGACTCGTGTGTTGGGCCGTGCCGGTGTTGGTAGCATCGACAGACAGAGCCTTGGTGGGGAGGTCTTGGGTGTTTGTGGGAGGTCGCGTGCTTGAGCGGGGGAGACACATCTGCAGCGTGTCGGCCGGCGAAATCGTGTTGCGCGTCCTGGTGCTGCTGGTGTTGCTGGCGCTCGTGGGAACGGCGCTACCAGCCGTCGGGCGCGCGGCGTCCTCGCCGGGACAGCTCTACGCCTTCGGCCTCAACTACGACGGCCAACTCGGCAGCACAACCAACTTCGGCACCGCCGACCCCAACCCCACGCCGCTGCCCGTCACGCTGCCCGGCCAGGCCGGTCCCGTCACCGCGGCGGCCACCGGCCGCGAATCCAGCCTCGCCGTCGCCGGCGGCCGGCTCTACACGTTCGGCGGAAACTCGTCTGGCGAGTTCGGCTACCACCCCAACACGGGCGAATACGCCGAGAGTCCGGTGCCGCGGCCGGTGAGCCTGCCGGGCGCCACGGGCCCCGTCACCGCCGTCGCCGGCGGCGCATACACCAGCCTCGCGTCCACCGCCACCGGCCAACTCTACGCGTTCGGCGACAACTTCTACGGCCAGCTCGGCAACGCGACCAACACTTCACCGACGTCCCTGACCCCACGCCGCTGCCCGGCGCGAGCGGCCCCGTCACACAGGTGGCAGAGGGCGGCTTCGGGTTCAGCCTCGCGCTGACCGCCGCCGGTCGGCTGTACGCGTTCGGCGACGACCTCGACGGCGAGATCGGACAAATCGAAGCGCACGGGCTCAACGCGACGCCGGCGCCGGTGTCGCTACCGAGCGCGTCCGGGCCGGTCGTCGACATCGCCGCCGGCGGCTTCTTCAGCCTTGCCGTCACCGCGACCGGCCAGCTCTACGCGTTCGGCAGCAACACCTACGGCCAGCTCGGCAACACAGTCCACGACGCCGGCAACGACGACGAGGAACCCAACCCGGCGCCGGCGCTGGTGCGGCTGCTGGGCGAGGTCGGTCCCGTCATCCAGGTCGCGGCCGGCGAGGAACACAGCCTCGCGCTGACCTCCACCGGCGAGCTGTACGCCTTCGGCGAAGACCGTTTCGGCGAGCTTGGCCTCCCGCCGGAAAAACCGGAACCCGAAGGGCACCCGACACCCGCGCGGGTTGCGCTGCCGGGCGCCAACGCCGAGACGATCTCCACAGGCCCGCTCTCCGAACACACGCTCGTCGTGCTCGCCGACCTGGCGGTCTCGACCTCCTCGCTGCCCGCCGGCGAAGTCGGCGCCTCCTACAGCGTGCAGGCGCAGGCGACCGGTGCCGTTCTACGTCAAGACCGGCAGCGAAGGCCAGCTCGAAGGCACCGAAAACGAACTGCCCGAACCGCCCGGCGACTTCTCCTACGGCGGCGAAAACAGCACCAGCGACCTCGCCGTGGACCCGAGCAGCGGCACGATCTATGTCACCAATCCGCGGGGCGAAGCGGTCGACGTCTACAACAAGCAAAACGAACTGCAGCCCGAGACGCTGAGCATCGGGGAATCGTTCAAGCCGGTCGCCGTCGCCGTCGACCCGACCAACGGCGAGGTGTACGTCGTCGACTACGACCACAAGGTCGTCGACGAGTTCGACGCCGCCAGCGAACTGATCGGCGAGCTGACCGGCGCGCACACTCCGGCCGGCAGGTTCATCGAACCGCGCAACGTCGCGGTCAAGCCCTCCACACACGAAGTTTACGTCGCCGACGAAGGCGCCCAAACGATCGACATCTTCGGCGCCGACGAAACGGGGGCGCTGGCGCCCAAACCGACAACCGAAGCCGCCACCGAAATCGGCCCCGAGGGCGCGACGCTGAACGGCGCCGTCGAACGCGCCGAAGGCGAACAGCTCTCGTGGTTCTACCCCTACGCCCGCGGCGACTCGTGCACGGGCGGCAAAGGCGCCAGCCGCGCGGCATTCGCCGCCGGCGAAAAGGGCCTGCTGCACGTACATGCGCAGCTCAGCAACCTCGAACCGTTCAACCGAATACTCGGCGTGCTTCGCCGACGAAGGCGCCGAAGGCGTCCTCAGCCGGGGTGCCACCATCCACTTCCACACGCCCGGGCTCGCCCCCGCCGAAGGCGCCGTCACCGTCACGCAGGTCTCGTCCTCGGGTGCGACCCTCGGCGGCACGCTGAACGCCGAGAACCAGGCGACCCATTACCGCTTCGAATACGCCACCGACCCGACCTTCGCCGCAGTGAGCGATTCCGCCGAACAGAGTGTACTTCGGTGCCGATGCTGCAGAGTTGGCTGAGGTTCAGCTCGCCGCGTACCGCGAGAAGCTGCGCAAGTACAAGCGGCTCGAAGAAGGCCGCCGACGATCGTGGACCGGCTGGGCCGCGTGTGACGCTGCGCGCCGGAATCGCCCACGAGCGTGAGTGGGTCCGGTTCTGGGGCTCGCTGGCAAAAGACAGAGGAAAGGCCGGTGGAGGTTCGTGACGGACGGGCGCCTGCTCGCCCCGAGCAATCTCAGACATCTGTCGGCAGCAACTGCTACGCTGTTATGCGAACATATGTTCGATGCGCTGGTCCAATCTCTCCCTCACCGCCGAGCAGCAGCACCGGCTGCCCGGCTACCGCGACGAGGCCGTCGTGCGCCGTTTCGACGCGCCCGAGGCGCTGGACATCCGTTTCTACGAGGTTCGTGCGCGCTCGGCGCTCAACCGCGTGCCTGGCGCGTCGCGGATGCCGTTTCGCTGGACGGTCAACCCTTACCGCGGCTGCACGCATGCGTGCACCTACTGTCTGTGGGGCGGCACGCGCATCCTGCTGGCCAACGGCCGCACGATGCCGCTCGCGCAGCTGCAGATCGGCGCGGAGATCCTGGGCACGACCGGCGGCAGTGCGGATGGAACGGGGGAGAGGGTGGGCGCAGAGCCGTCGGGTGCGGAGTCGGGTGTGCAGTCCGGGGACGAGTCCGGTGCGCACGCGCCGCCGGCCCGCGAGCTTCCCCGGCGGCTCGCTCCGACGCGCGTGCTCGCGAAGTGGTCGACGATCAAGCCGGCCTACCGGATCGTGCTCGCGAGCGGGGCCGAGCTGCTGGCCAGCGGCGACCACCGTTTTCTGACGACCGAGGGCTGGCGCTACGTCAGCGCCGGCGAGCTGGGCGTCGCGCCGCGGACCCCGCTGGTGCCGGGCGACCGGCTGGTTGGGCTTTGCGAGGACGGGAGTGGCGGCGCGCCGGGAGCACGGTTTGCGGCCGGCAAACGAGACAGGGCGCCGGGGCCGGAAGACCCGGGGACGCCGCCGGGGACGCCGGCGGACAGCGGCGAATGCCCGTCGCCGACCGGCGCCCCTGGCTCGCTGCTCGCCGCCGGCGAGAGCCTGCGGGTAGGCGCGGTGGAGCGGCTCGGGATGGCGCTGCGCATGTACGACATCACCACAGGCACGGGCGACTTCATCGCCGGCGGCGTCGTCAGTCACAACTGCTTTGCGCGCCCCACGCACCGCTACCTGGACTTCGGCCCGGGCCGGGACTTCGAGCGCGAGATCGTCGTCAAGGTCAACGTTCCGGAGCTGCTGCGCGCCGAGCTGGCGCGGCCCTCCTGGCGGCGCGAGCATGTTGCGCTCGGGACGAACACCGACCCCTACCAGTGGGTCGAGGGCCGCTACAAACTGATGGAGGGTGTGTGGGAGGCTCTGCGCGACGCACACGGCGGCGCGGGCAACCCCGGCTCGGTGCTCACGAAGTCCCCGCTGCTGCTGCGCGACGTGGCGCTGATGCGCGAACTGGCGGCGCGCACCGACTTCAGCGCGTGCCTGTCGATCCCGACGCTCGACGAGCGCGCGTGGCGCGCCAGCGAGCCGCACACCCCCAATCCGCGCGCGCGGCTGGAGGCCGTCGCCGAGCTCAACCGCGCCGGCATCCCCACAGGCGTGCTGATCGCGCCGCTGATGCCCGGCATCAACGACGACCCGCGCCAGCTCGAGCCGCTCGTGCAGGGCGCGCTGGACGCGGGCGCCACCAGCGTCGGCGCCGCCGCCCTGCACCTGCGCCGCGACGTCAAGGAGGTGTTCATGGCGTGGCTCGGCGAGCAGCGGCCCGAGCTCGTGGAGCGCTACGAGGATCTATATGCGCGGGGCGCGTACGCGCCCCGCGAGGAGCGGGCACGGCTTGCCGACTCCGTACGCACCGCCCGCCAGGGGCGCCCGGCCGGCCGCGGACGGTTCGTGCTGCGGGGGCGGTTTGGGGGACAGCGCACGGAGGCAGGGGCGGGAGCCGGTGCGGCGGGGACAGGAGGAGGCGGAGCTGCGCCGCGTACGACCGCCGCCGGCAAAGAGGCCGCGCGGCAGGAGCGGCTGTTCTGAAGGGCGACCTCGACTAGCGCTTCTCCCCGGAGTGCCCCGCCGCAAGCGACACAGCGATCTCGTCGCCGCCGGTGCGCCGGGTGACGTTCGCCGCGAGTCCGGGCGCGACGTTCGCGAAGGCCGCGCCGACGCGCAGCGAGAGCGGTGCGACGTCCACCTCACCGCGGTTGTGTTCGATCGCGCCGGCGACCGCGCGCGCGACATCCTGCGGGCTGCGCGTGCCGACGCCGCGGGGCAGTTTGACGCCGGCCTCGGCGAACATGCCGGCCTCGCGGATGAAACCGGGGCAGACGACTGAGACGCCGACGCCGGTCGTGTGCAGCTCGGCGCGCAGCGCCAGCGCGAAGCCGCGCAGGCCGAACTTGGTCGCGTTGTAGAGCGTGGACTGCGGCGAGGTGGACTTGCCCGACAGCGAGGAAACGAACAGCAGGTGCCCCTCGCCGCGCGCGGTCATCTCCGGCGCGAGCAGCCGCGCCATCACGATCGGCGCGCGCAGGTTGACGTCCAGTGCGCGGTCGATCTGCTCCACGGTGAAGCTCTCCAGCGAGCCCGACCCGGGCAGCGCGGCGTTGGCGAGGAGGATGTCCACGCGGCCAGCCTCGCCGAGCAGCCGCTCGATGTCGGCCGCGTCGGCCAGGTCGCAGGGCAGCGCGCGGGCGCCGAGCTCGGCGGCGAGCGGCTCCAGCACGTCGGTGCGCCGGCCGGTGAGGATCAGCTGAGCGCCGCGGCTGTGCAGGTCGCGCGCGACCGCCTGGCCGATCCCGCCGGTGGCGCCCGTCAAGAGCACCGTCGCGCCCGCGATTCGCATAGCTGCAAGCCTACGCCAATGCGTCTCGTCGCGCTGTTTGGACCGACCGGCATCGGCAAGACCGCGCTGGCGCTCGCGCTGGCCACGCGGCTGCGCGCAGGCGGCGAGGACCCTGTCGCGGTATCCGCCGACGCCTTGCAGGTCTATCGGGGCCTCGAGACCCTGACAGGTGTCGCGACGGCGGCCGAGCGCGCGCAGCTCGAGCACCGTCTGATCTCGTTCCTGCCGCCCGACGCGTCGTTCAGCGCCGGGCAGTATGCGCAGCTGGCGCACGCGGAGATCGACGCGCTGCTCGCCGGCGGGCGGCGGCCGATCGTCGTGGGTGGGACCGGGCTGTACCTGCGCGCGGCGCTGACAGAGTTGGACCTCAAGCCGCCGCCGCCGGAGGGGCTGCGTGAGCGGCTGCTCGGCGAACTGGAACGGCTCGGCGTGCCCGCGCTGCACGCGCGTTTGGCGGCGGCCGCGCCGTGGGCGGCGCAGGGGATCGAGCCGACCGATCGCCAGCGGATCGTGCGCGCGCTGGAGCTCTTGGCGGCCGGCGAGCTGGAGCCGCCGGACGGGCCGTCACAGCTGTGGAGCGCGGAGATGCGTCGCCCGACGCTGCTTGTCGGGCTGGTGATGGAGCGCGAGCAGCTCTACGCGCGGATCGACGCGCGCGTCGATGCGATGCTCGCCGCGGGCGTCGCGCAGGAGGTCGCGCGTGCGCACGCCGCGGGCGCGTCGGGCACGGCGCGCAAGGCGCTCGGCTTCGACGAGCTGCTCGCCGGCGACGTCAACTCGATGAAGCGCCGCACGCGCAACTACGCGCGGCGGCAGCTTTCGTGGATGCGCAAGCTCGGCGGGGTACGGCTGCTCGACGTCACCGGGCGCGAGGCGGGCGAGCTGGCGGGGGAGGTCGTTGCGGAGCTTGAACGCAGCGAACCGTCGGCGGCTTAGGGTACAATTGTCTGCGTGGCGGGTGAAGCGTCGAGGTCGGCGCAAACGGATGACAACCGCGAGTTCGGGGTAGCACCTCGGATGGGGTTCGAGTCCCCCGCTCGCCGCCGACAAGATCCTGCTGTGCCCGGTCCCAAAGTGCCAATGTCATGCGCTTGCGGGTAGCTCCCGCCCCCTTCGGCGGACCGGGCCAGCAGGTATCGCTCGTCAGGATCTGATATTGTATGTAGTACGGTTGTCGTCCGTTTTGGAGGTAGCTCCTCCTTCACCCGCACCCGACCCGCCCTCGGCGGGTCGAGTCGTTTAAGCGCCGGCCGCGCTCGCCCCCACCCGCCAAGCCCCATAGACTTCCCGTCCAATGAACTTCGAGAAGTGGCAGGCGCTGGGTAATGACTACGTGATCGTCGAGCAAGACGCGCTCCCGTTCGAGTTGACGCCTGCCAGGGTGCGCAAGCTGTGCGCGCCGCACTTCGGCGTCGGCGCCGACGGCGTGCTGCTGCTCGCGCGCAACGAGAACCGCGGCGGGGACGGCGGCGAGGACCGGGACGGTCTGGTGGCGCACCTGACGATCTTCAACCCGGACGGGTCCGAGGCGGAGCTATCGGGCAACGGCGTGCGCGAGGCCGTGCTGTACGTGCGCCGTCACGGTTGGACCGAGCAGGACACCTTCACGATCCAGACGGCTGCGGGGGCGATCGCGCCGACGATCCTCAGCCCGCACAGCGCCCGCATCGATATGGGCAACGCGGCACTCAGCTCGCCGAACTTCCCCAGCGGCGGCCCCGACGGGCACGGCGAACTGAGCGCCGGCGGGCACCGGTGGCGCTTCCAGCATGTCAGCATCGGCAACCCGCAGTGTGCGATCCACGTCGAGGATCTCGAGGCGCTGCTGGCGCTCGACCTGCCGACGATCGGGCCGGCGATCGAAGGCCACGAGCTGTTCCCCAACCGCACGAACGTGTCGTGGTACACGGAGACCGAACCCGGCCGTATTCGCGCGCGGATCTTCGAGCGCGGCGCCGGCGAGACGCTGTCCTCGGGCACGGGTGCAACGGGCGCCGCGATCGCCTACACGCTGACCCAGCCGCAGCGCAACGTGACCGTCGCGCTCGATGGCGGCGAGCTGCGCGTCGAGGTCGGCGAGCAGCTGCGCGTGCACCTCACCGGCTGGGCGCGTCCTGTATATGAGGGCCATCTCAGTGAGGACTTCCTGACCGAGTGCAACGAGGCCGAATGAGCCGGTCGCGCACGACCGCGTGAGCCCGCCGCGCAAGTCCCGTGAGCCGGCCGCTGCAAGACTGCGGCGGCGTGAGAGACCGACAGAGTGAGAGGAACGAGCGAGTCCCATGAGACCGAGTGAGCGTTTGAGCCGGATTCCGCCGTATTTGTTCGCCGAACTGGAGCGCAAGATCGCGGCTAAGAAGGCCGAAGGGGTTGACGTGATCAGTCTCGGGATCGGCGACCCGGACCGCCCGACGCCGGCGCTGGTGGTGGAGGCGATGCAGGAGGCGGTGACCGAGCCCGAGACGCACAAATACCCGTCGAACCGGGGCCGCGCCGACTTCAGGGGGGCGCTGAGCGATTTCTACTCAAGGCGCTTTGACGTCGAGATCGACCCCGAGACGGAGGTGATGCCGGCGATCGGCGCCAAGGAGGCGATCTTCAACCTGAACCTGGCGTTTCTGGACGCCGGCGATGTGGCGCTGGCGGCCGACCCGGGTTACCCGGTGTATACGGGCGGCCCGCTGCTGGTCGGCGGCGAGCCGGTGGTGATGCCGTTGGTGCCCGATCTCGGTTTCGTGCCCGACCTGGAGGCGATCGCCCACGAGGACCTGGGGCGCGCGAAGCTGATGTACCTGAATTACCCGAACAACCCCACGGGGGCGGTGGTGCCGGAGGGCTTCTTCGCGCGGGTGGTGGAGTTCGCAAGGGAGCACAAAATTCTGGTCGTGCACGACAACAGCTACTCGGAGATCGTTTACGACGGCTACCGCGCGCCGTCGTTTCTCGCAACCCCGGGCGCGAAGGACGTCGGGATCGAGGTGTTCTCACTCTCCAAGGGTTACAACATGACGGGCTGGCGCTGCGCGGCGCTGCTGGGCAATGCGGAGGCGATTAACGCCTATTGGCGGTTGAAGACGAACATCGACTCGGGCCTGTTCGACGCGGTGCAGCTGGCGGGGATCGCGGCGCTCTCGCCCGACGCCGACGCCGAGGTCGCCTCGATCAACGAGCTGTACCGCAAACGCCGCGATTTGGTCTGCCACGCGCTGCGCGAGGCCGGCGTGCAGGTCACTCCGCCGCGCGGCACGATCTACGTGTGGGCGCCGATCCCGGAGGGCTTCGAGAGCAGCGCCGCCTACTGCGAGCACGTGCTCGAACAGGCCGCGGTGGTCGTCTCGCCGGGCGGCGCGTATGGGCCGAGCGGCGAGGGCTGGTTTCGGATCTCGCTGACCACGCCCGACGACCGGTTGGCCGAGGCGGTTAGGCGGCTGGCAGCGCTCTGAGGGCGTTTTTGAGGGGGGTTGATCGCGCGGAGCGCGATCAACCGGGGCCGCGACGCGGAACCCGCCGTACGCGCCATGCCGGCGTTAGCGGCAGCGCCATCCACCAAGGCTGACGCGGAACCCGCCGTCCACGCCATGCCGGCGTTAGCGGCAGCGCCATCCACCAAGGCTGACGCGGAGACCCGCCGTCCACGCCCCCAGGCGTTCCCCGCGGCGCCCCCTAAACTCGGAGGGGAATGATCCAGCCCCAACCCCGCGCACGCCAGCGCGCACTGTGCATCGCCGCGCTGCCGGACGACGACCGCAGCAGTGTGCGGGAGTTGGGGGAGCTGCTGCACACCGCTGGTGTGGCGGTCGTCGGCGAGCTGATACAGCACCGCGAGCAGCCCCACCCGAACACCTATCTGGGCCCGGGCAAGGTGCAGGAGGCAAAGCGCGCGGCGGCAGAGTGCGACGCCAATGTGGTGGCTTGCGACGACGAGCTGAGCCCGCGCCAGGAGCGCAATCTCGAGCAGGAGCTGGGGCTGCCGGTGGTCGACCGCACGACGGTGATCCTTGACATCTTCGCGGCGCACGCGGCGAGCGCGGAGGGCAAGCTGCAGGTCGAGCTGGCCCAGCTGGAGTACAACCTGGCGCGGATGCGGGGGTTGTGGAGCCACCTGGAGCGGCTCGGCGGCGGGATCGGCACGCGCGGACCGGGGGAGACCCAGATCGAGACCGACCGGCGCCTGGCGCGCGACCGGATCGCGGCGCTGCGCCGGCGTCTGGACCACGTGCGCGGTACGCGCGCGGTGATGCGCGCAGAGCGCGAGCGCGCCGCGCTGCCGACGGTCGCGCTCGCCGGCTACACCAACGCGGGCAAGTCGACGCTGCTGAACGCGCTGACGGCGGCGTACGGGCGCGGCGAGGGTGCGCAGGTGCCGGTGCGCGACCGGCTGTTTCACACGCTCGACCCGACGACGCGCACGCTGCGGCTGGCCGGCCGCCCGCACCTGTTCACGGATACGGTCGGCTTCATCCGCAAGCTGCCCCACCAGCTGGTCGACGCATTCGGCGCGACGCTCGAGGAGACGGTGCGCGCGGACCTGCTGCTGCACGTGCTCGACGCGAGCGCGCCCGAGCACGAGATGGAGGCGATGCGTGTCGCGGTCGAGGAGGTGCTGGAGGAGATCGGCGCGGGGGAGAGCGCGCGCGTGCTGGTGCTCAACAAGGCCGACCTGCTCGACGAGCAGGCGCTGCACGAGCTGCGCCTGCGCCACCCCGAGGCGGTCGCGATCAGCGCGCAGAGCGGGGCCGGACTGCCGGAGCTGTGCGAGCGGGTGGAGGCGGAGCTGCGCCACTTACTGCGCCCGCTGGATCTGCTCGTGCCCTACGCGCACGGCGGCAGCCTCGCCGAGCTGCACGAGGTGGCCGGCGAGATCGCCCGCCGCGACACGCCCGAGGGGGTGCGCATCAAGGCGCTCGTGCCAGAGCGGCTGGCCGCGCGCTACGCGCGCTTCGCGGTGGTGTAGAGGCCGAGTGAGCTTGTAGCGGCGGGGTGAGCGGGCGGGGACGGCGCGGAACCGCTGGTCCGGGATGGAACCGTTGGCCGGGAGCGGAACCGCTGGTCCGGGAATGGAACCGCTGGCCGGGAGCGGAACCGCTGGCCCGGGAATGGAACCGCTGGCCGGGAGCGGAACCGCTGGCCCGGGAATGGAACCGCTGGCCGGGAGCGGAACCGCTGGCCCGGGAGCGGAACCGCTGGCCCGGAGCGGCCCGGCGATCGCAGGGGTCACTTGGGTCTAACAAAAAAGACCCCAAGCACAATTACACACGGGCGATAATGCGATCCCAAAACCGTTCCGCCTGAAATTATATTTGGCGAGTGGCGATTCAAATAGGTGGCGTCTTTAAAGTCGCAAGCCATACCCGTGGTGCTACCGTGTCGCGTCATGTGGGGATCGGCGCTCGTAGAAGGGGCGCGTGCGCGCGCACGCCCGAGGCCGGCGACTGTGCTTGCCGTGCTGATGCTGGTTGGCCTGCTCGGGCCCGCGACGAGCCGTGCCGAAGGTGTGGAAGGCGTCTTTACGGTGCTGACCCCGCCGTCGATCACCGGCAGTGCCGTGGAAGGGGAAACGCTGAGCGCGAAACCGGGCGTGTGGAGCAGCCAGCCGGCGAGCACCTCCGACCAGTGGCAGCGGTGCAACAGCAAAGGCAGCGACTGCGAGTCGATCGAAAAACAGACCAAGCAGACCTACAGCCTCACCGCAGCCGACGTCGGCCACACGCTTCGCCTCGGCGAAAGCGCAACCGACGCCAAGGGCGCCACCACACCCGCGATGTCCGAACCGACCGCGGTCGTGCAGGCGCGCACAGGTGGCAGCGGGGGAGGCGGCGGCAGCGGCGGAGGCGGCGGAGGCGGGGGCCCAACCGGACCGTCGGGCCCGTCTGGCGGCTCGCCCACGACGGGGTCGCATTCAGGCGCCGCCAAGCTCAAGAGCCTGCTTGCCGGGCAGCTGGCGCCGACCGGCAAGAGCGCGTCGATCGCGGCGCTGCTCGCGCACGGCGGGATCGGCATGCGCTTCAAGTTGACCGAGGCGGGCAGGCTGGTCGTGAGCTGGTATCTGGCGCAACCGGCCAGGCGCGGGCACACAAAGCGCAGCAAGCCAACGCTGCTGGCGCGCGGGGAAACCCGGTTCGCCGGGGCGGGCACGCGCACCGTCAGAATCGTGCTGAGCGCCGCCGGCAAGCAGCTGCTGCGCGACGCCCGCAGCATCCACGTGCAGGCACTCGGCGCCTTCGCGCCGAAGCACGGCACGAGCGTCAGCGCGACGCGGACGTTCACGCTCGTGCGCTGAGCGGTCGTGCCGGCGCCAGCGGCGCCGGCGATCTCATCATGAGCGCGGCTTTGGTCTGTCCGTCCGGGTATGCATGCTCGCCGCGGCGAGCGTTCCCGTCCGTGACTGCATCCCGATCCCGCTGCCCGTTCGTGCGCGTGTGTTCATGCTGGCCCTGGTGCCTGTTTTCGCCGGTGTGCTCATCCTCATCTCGGTGCCTGTTCGCGCGTGTGTATGCACCCACACCCCGGTGCCCGTTCTCATCGGTGCTCCCATCCCCATCCCCATCCCCATCCTCATCGTCATGGCGCGCGACCGTGAGGGAATCGTCAACGCGGGCACGGCGGTGGGCGCGAGCGTGACCGCGATCCCGAGCACGACCAGCACCGCGGCGACCGCCTGCACCGCGAGGGTCGCGGGCCGCAGCAGCCGCTCGCCGGCGATCAGGACGGTGAGCAGCGCCATCCAGGCGATGCTCATCATGCCGAGCGCGTAGAGCGCGATCATCAGCGTCCAGCAGCAGGCCACGCAGCAACCGCCGTGCTCGAGGCCGGCCAGCAGCGCGCCGGAAAGACCGTCGCGCCGGTGGGGCAGCTCCGTCGCGGTGCAGCGCGCAAGCCACCGTCGCTTGGTCGCGGTCAGCTGGTATAGCCCAGCTGCCACGACCGCCGCGCCGGCCAGGTAGCGCCCCGCCGAAGACCACGCGAGCACGCCCAGCTGCGGACCGCGGGCGGCCTGCACGAGCGCGTAGCCGAGCAGGCCGGCGAGCATCCAGACCGCGCCGTACCCGACGAGGAAGACGACCGCGAGCGTCGGCGAGCGCCGCGCGCGCACCTGGCGCAGCAGCGCGGGCGCGGTGGCGGGGAGCATCATCGCGGCCGTCATCACCGCCCAGGTGCCGGCGAACCAGCCAAGCGCGCCAGGGTCTCCGCCGGGGCCGTTGTCCATGCCGGCCATGCGCTCGGCGAGTACGAGCCAGCCGGCGGCGGCCGCCGCGAGCACGCCCGCGAGGACGGCTGCGGGGATCAGGGCGGAGTCCGCACGCGACCTGACGGCGAGCTGGTTCACAGGTGAGGTATACCCCAGTCGGCCGACCGGTATGTGGGAGCGCCAGCCGCGCGGGCGCGAAGCTCGCGCAGGACCAGAGGGCCCTCGGCAGTGGGCTCGACCGCGGCGGCGTGCCTTCGGCCCTGCGTCCGCGCTCCGCTCGACCCTCGACCACCCCAGCCACACCCTCACTTTGCCAGGCGCTCTAAGCAACCGAGCAGGAATCGAGAAACACGCGCACCGGGCCGCGATTAGAGTGAGCGCCATCGACACCACGACAACCTTCGGGAGTGACCATGAGCGACTCTTCCACGCAGGGAATCAAGACCGTGCTGCATCCCGTATCCGACCTCGAGGCGGCCAAGCCGGTGTACACCGCGCTGCTCGGTATGTCACCGCAGGCCGATGCGTCCTACTACGTCGGTTATGAGGCCGAGGGCCAGCACATCGGGCTGGTGCCGGGCGGCGGACCGCAGGGCATGACCTCGCCGGTGGCCTTCTGGCATGTGGCCGACATCGAGGCGAAGCTCGCCGAGGTCACAGCCGCCGGCGCTACGATCAAGGAACCCGCACACGACGTTGGCGGCGGGCGCCTGGTGGCCACGATCGCCGACCCCGACGGCAACGTACTCGGCCTGCTGCAGGACCGCTGAGTGCCGACGCGCGCTTCCGCACCCGCGCTGCAGGCCGCCGACAGCCACGAGTCGATCGGCGTGCACGGCGCGCGCGTGAACAACCTTAAGGACGTCAGTGTCAAGATCCCCAAGCGCCGGCTGACGGTGTTCACCGGCGTTTCGGGCTCGGGCAAGAGCTCGCTGGTGTTCGGCACGATCGCCGCGGAGTCCCAGCGGCTGATCAACGAGACCTACAGCGCGTTCGTGCAGGGTTTCATGCCGACGCTGGCGCGACCCGAGGTCGATGTGCTCGAAGGGCTGACGACCGCGATCGTCGTCGACCAGGAGCGGATGGGCGCCGACGTCCGCTCCACGGTCGGCACCGCCACCGACGCGGGCGCGATGCTGCGCATCCTCTTCAGCCGGCTCGGCAAGCCGCACATCGGCTCGCCCCAGGCGTTCTCCTTCAATGTCGGCTCGATCTCGGGCGCCGGGGCGGTCACGATCGAGCGCGCTGGGCGTACGACGAAAGCGAAGCGGAGTTTCAGCATCCTCGGCGGCATGTGCCCGCGCTGCGAGGGCCGGGGCTCGGTCAACGACATCGATCTCACTCAGCTCTACGACGAGCGCAAGTCGCTGGAGGAGGGAGCGCTCACGATTCCCGGCTACAGCATGGACGGCTGGTACGGACGGATCTTCAAAGGCTGCGGTTTCTTCGACCCGGAGAAGCCGATCAACAAGTTCACCAAGCAAGAACTGGGCGATCTCCTCTACAAGGAGCCGACCAGAATCAAGGTCGATGGCATCAACCTGACCTATGAAGGTCTGGTCACGAAGATGCAGAAGTCGATGCTCTCCAAAGACGTCGAGGCGCTGCAGCCGCATGTCCGTGCGTTCGTGGAGCGGGCCGTTACTTTCACCACCTGCCCCGACTGCGGCGGGACCCGGCTCGGCCCGGAGGCGCGCTCGTCGAAGATCGAGCGGATCAACATCGCCGATGCCTGTGCGATGCAGATCAGCGACCTGGCCTCATGGGTGGGAAAACTCAAGAACCCGTCGGTCGCGCCGCTGCTGCAGGCGCTGGGGGCGACGCTCGACTCGTTCGTGGAGATCGGACTGGGCTACCTCTCGCTCGAGCGCCCGTCGGGCACGCTGTCGGGCGGCGAGGCGCAGCGCGTGAAGATGATCCGCCAGCTCGGCTCCTCGCTCACCGACGTCACCTACGTTTTCGACGAGCCGACGATCGGGCTGCACCCCCACGACATCCAGCGGATGAACGACCTGCTGCTCCAGCTGCGCGACAAGGGCAACACCGTGCTCGTCGTGGAGCACAAGCCCGAGACGATCGCGATCGCCGACCACGTCGTCGATCTCGGCCCCGGCGCCGGTGCGGCGGGCGGCAGCGTCTGCTACCAGGGCACGGTCGACGGCCTGCGGGCCAGCCCCACCCTCACCGGTCGCCATCTCGGCGACCGGTCCCCTCTCAAGAAAAAAGTCCGCGAGCCCACCGGAATGCTCGAGGTCCGCGGCGCCAGCACGCACAACCTGCGGGACGTCAACGTCAACATCCCGCTCAGCGTGCTGGTCGTGGTCACCGGCGTGGCCGGCTCGGGCAAGAGCTCACTGATTCAGGGCTCGGTGTCTGCGCGCGAGGGGGTCGTCGCGGTCGACCAGGCGGCGATCAAAGGTTCGCGGCGCAGCAACCCGGCGACGTACACCGGACTGCTCGACCCGATCCGCAAGGCGTTCGCGAAGGCCAACAGCGTGAAGCCCGCGCTTTTCAGCGCCAACTCCGAGGGCGCCTGCCCCGCCTGCAACGGCGCCGGTGTGATCTACACCGATCTGGCGATCATGGCCGGCGTCGCCACGATCTGCGAGGAGTGCGAAGGCAAGCGCTTCCAGGCTGAGGTGCTGAAGTACAAGCTCGGCGGCATGGACATCAGCGAGGTGCTCGCGCTGTCGGTGATCGAGGCCGAGCAGTTCTTCGCTGCCGGCAAGGCGCAGACGCCGGCGGCGCACACGATCCTGCAGCGGCTCGCCGACGTCGGGCTCGGCTACCTGCGGCTCGGCCAGCCGCTGCCGACGCTCTCCGGCGGCGAGCGCCAGCGGCTCAAGCTGGCCACCCGCATGGCGGAGCAAGGCGACGTCTACGTCCTCGACGAGCCGACGAGCGGCCTGCACCTCGCCGACGTGCAGCAGTTGCTCGGTCTGCTCGACCGGCTCGTCGATTCCGGCAAGTCGGTGATCGTGATCGAGCACCACCAGGCCGTCATGGCGCACGCCGACTGGATCGTGGACCTCGGCCCCGGCGCCGGCCACGAAGGCGGGCGGATCGTCTTCGAGGGGACGCCGGCCGAGCTCGTCGCGGCGCGCTCCACGCTTACCGGCGAGCACCTGGCGGCGTACGTCGGCAGCTGAGCCGTCTGGCGCGCTCGCGGGCGCCGCGAGGTTTGCGTAAAGGTGTTCAGTCGCGCGTCACCGGCGAGGTCCCGGCCGCCGGCCACGGGCGCAAGCGCTGGCGCAGGTCAGCTGCTGGTGCCCGCGCGCCGCGCGGTCACCAGGCAAGCCACGAGGCTCGAGCGGATCGGCCGCCCAAGCTGCTGGTGCAGGCTCCGATTCGCGCTCGCCATCGCCTGGCGTTGCTCGGGCGAGAGCCGCGACCAGAAGGACATCGTGCCAAGCAGGGCGTCAAGCTCGGCGGCCGTGTGCTCCATCAGCGCCGGCGCCGCGGCGATCTGCGCCTCCTCGAACAGGTCGGCGGCGTACTCGCGGGCCACGTCGTAGCCGCCCAGCCAGGCCCACACCTTGGAGATGTTCGCGCGGCGCTCGCGAACGCCCGCAAGCGTGGCCTCGAGCTCGCGATAGCGCGGCCAGTCCGCCATGATCTCGGGCGCGATCGCGCTCAGCGCGCGCAGAAGCGCCTGCTGGTCCTCGGCGCTGCGCGGCTCGTGCAGCCCGAAGTACTGGATCAGCGCGAGCGTTCCGCCGGGCACGAGCGCGTCCGCAGCCTGCTGCCAGCCGACGTCGGGATCGACCCAGTGAATCGCAGAGGCCGAGAAGACCGCCTGAAAGCGCGCGTGGGGGAGGGGTGTGTCCTCGAGCCGGGCGTTGACGAGCTCCAGCTCGCCCGCGCCTGCGAGGTGCTGCCGGGCGAGCGCCGCCAGCCGAGCACCCGGCTCGATCGCCGTGACACGCAAGCCCCGGGCCAGCAGGCTGCGGGTCAGCTGTCCGGTCCCACAACCGATCTCGAGCACCTGCTCGCCGCGCTGCAGGCCGGCGAGTCGGCAGGCTAGATCGACCAGCTGCTCGGGGTAGGTCGGGCGGTGACGGTCATACGCCCCCGCCACCCGGTCAAAGACCCTGCCGTAACTGCGCTGCAGTGTTCCGCCCGCCACGCTCACAAGCTAGGTGACGCGGCCGACGGAATCGCGAGTGCGTCCGCACGCAGGATCTACTCAAACGCCCGTCGGTGGGCGAGGAGGTCGCACTGCGCCGCCGAACCCCAGCTCGTTGCCGTCGGGGTCGCGGTAGATCGCCTTGCGCGTGCCGCCCGCGTATGTCTGGCAGTCGTCTGGTTTGAGCCCGCGCGCGGCGATCGCGGCGACCTCGGCATCGAGATCGTCGAGGAGGATCGTGACCACCGACGCGCCCGCACCATCGGCGTGCTCCACGATGTAGACCGACCGACCCTCCGCGAGCGTCCACACGGCCTCGGTGGCGTGCGGGAAGAACGTCGGCTCGCCGAGCAGCCGCTCGTACCACGGTCGGGCCGCCTGGAAGTTCCGCACGCGCAGACCCGCGAAGAGGTGCAGCGACATCGCCGCGAGTCTAGTGTCGTGAGCGAGAGCGCATCGTAGGCTCGGGCTCGTGGCGGTGGGCCCTGAGCGGCCCGGGAGCGCTCTTCCTCGAAGCGCAGCAGCGGTTGATCGGCGTGATGGCGCTCGATATCGCGGGCGGCCAGGTCAGGAGTGTCAACTGGGTCCTCAACCCCGACAAGCTGGCGCACCTCGGGCCGGTCGGCGACTTCAGGGCGCTACTGAGGGGGGTGGCGCCGTCCGGATGAGAGTGGGCGGTCCGAAGGCGGGGCGGTCCCATTCTTACTAGAGTCTCCAAAGGAAGAACGACCATGCACGATCAAGCGAGCACCGGCCGCGAGCCCGCGCCCGACCTCACACACCCGGAGATCCCAGCCGTCGTGGACCGGGCTACGTTCCAGGCCGAGCTGGACGCCCTGCGCGTCCGCGAGAAGGCGCACACCCGCGCAGGCGACGCGATCGCCGCCGCACGGCGCCGGCTCCCGATGGTCGAGGTCGACTCCACCACAAGCTTGGTCGGCCCGCATGGGCCGGTCACGCTGCTCGACGTCTTCGCGGGCCGCCGGTTGCTGGTCGCCTACTACTTCATGTGGTACAGCGGCCGGCCGGCCGCTGAGCAGTGCGAGGGCTGCACGCACTACACGACGCAGGTCAGAGAGCTGTCCTATCTGAATTCCCTTGACGTCACCTACGCCACGCTCTGCCAGGGACCCTACGAGGAGAGCGTGCGCTACCGCGACTTCATGGGCTGGGACATGCCGTGGTACTCGGCGCAGGAGTCGCTCGACACACTCTTAACTGGGCGCCAGATCGGCAAATTCCACCTGGTGTGCTACCTGCGCGACGGCGAGCGGGTGTTCGAGACCTACTGGACCAATGGCCGCGGCGCCGAGGCGATGGACAACAGCTACGCGCTGCTCGACCTGACCGCGTACGGGCGCCAGGAGCAGTGGGAGGACTCGCCCGCCGGCTGGCCGCAGCGCGACGGCTACATCTATCGCACGAACGGCCGTCCGACCGCCCAGTGGTCGCGCCTGGAGGCCGGACGCTCCGACGACCTCGGGAACGCCGCCGCGTAGGCGCTGCAAAGGCGACATCGACGTTCGTCGCCGCCGACCGTCAGCTCGTGAGTACAGCCCGGCCGCACGTCAGGAAGGCGCTAGCGCGGGCCGCCTGCCCCGAGGCGTCCCGGTCGGAGACCAGTCGATCAAGCGATACTCCCAAGGACAACACGAGCTTGTGCACGGCACCTGCGATTCTGGCAGGGCCGCTTGACTGACTCGCGGCGATATCGAACAGGCCAACGGGAGCGACGCGACCCTGCCGCCCACAACCGCCGACCGTTAGGACTCAGCACATGCAGATCACCCGCAGCAGCATCGACACCGCCAAAGGTCCGGCGGACTGGTTCACCGGCGATGTCTACATCGACGCCGTCGCAGCACCGGCGGGCAGCTCGACGTTCGCCGCCGCCAACGTTCACTTCACGCCGGGCGCTCGCACCGCATGGCACACCCACCCGCACGGGCAGACGATCTACGTCACCGAGGGCGTCGGCCGCTGCCAGCGAGAGGGCGGCCCGGTCGAGGCGATCCGCGCCGGCGACCGGGTGTTCTTCGAGCCCGGCGAGAACCACTGGCACGGCGCGGCGCCGAACCGCTTGATGGTCCACATCGCGATGCATCAGAACGACGAGTCCGGCAGTCCCGTGAGCTGGGGCCGGCATGTCACTGACGATGAGTACGCCGCCGGCGCGAGTGCCGAAGGTTGATGACCGTGTGGAATTGCCGATCGGTGCCCCCGACGGATCCATGCGGGACCGCTCATGACAACATCGAGAAGGAGTTGAGATGGATGCATGCATCGGCTTGATCACGCTCGCCGTCGCCGATCTGGATCGGTCGCTCGCGTTCTATCGCGACGGACTCGGGCTGAGCTCGCGCGGGGTGCTCGGCACGGAGTTCGTCGGCGACGAGCTCACGCCTGCGGGGGCCATCGTCATGTTCGAGTGCAGCGGCGGCCTGAAACTCGCGCTCTATCCCCGCACCGAGCTGGCCAAGGACGCGAACATCGCGTTTGCACCGCCGAAGTCCGGTGAGTTCAGCATCGGCCATTTCGTCTCGAGCGGGGCCGCGGTGGACGCCCTGATCTCACAGGCGCAGGCAGCCGGCGCGACCGTCACCGATCAACCGCACGATCGTCCGTGGGGCATTTACTCCGGCTACTTCCGCGATCCCGACGGACATCTGTGGGAGGTCATCTGGAATCCCCGCGCCGATCCGTGACCAGACAGGCGGCGAGACTCGAGCGGATCGACCTCCCCAGACGCTCCAGCAGAGTCCGATTCGCGCTCTGTATGGCTTCGCGTTGCTCGGGCGTATAGTCGCCGAGGTGTCGGCCCACCGGCGTCCATTCGCTGAGCGCATCGAGGCCAGGGCTCGCGGTGGCTGACGAGGGCTTTCCGGCGCGGCTGTGGGCGCTGGCCGATCTGTTCACGCCGATGGCCGTGCGGGTGGCGGCCACGCTGCACCTGCCCGATCACGTCGCTGCCGGCGCCGACTCGGTGCCGGCGCTGGCGCAGCGCACCGGCAGCGATCCCGACGCCCTGGGCCGGCTCGTGGATCATCTCGTCACCGTCGGGCTTCTGCGGCGTGGCGGCACCGACGCTCTGTCGCTCACCGATCTGGGAGAGGAGCTGCGCGAGGGACATCCGGGCAACGCACGGGCCTGGCTTGACCTCGAGGGCTCGGTGGGTCGCGCCGAGCTCTCCGCGCTGCGCCTGCTCGATGCGGTGCGCACGGGGCGGCCCGCCTACCCGCTGACCTACGGGCGCGGGTTCTGGGAGGACCTCGCCGCCCGGCCGGCCCTCGCGGAGTCCTTTGACGCGTTGATGGCGTCTCGGCTGCGCTCGGAGATGCCGGGAGTGGTGGCCGGCTATGACTGGGGGCCGCTGGGTCATGTGATCGATGTCGGTGGCGGCGACGGAACGCTGCTGACCGCGATCCTCGCCGCCCGTCCGGGTCTGCGCGGCACGCTGGTGGAGCTCGCGGGCCCGGCCGAGGCCGCCGCTGCCACGTTCGCCGCGGCCGGCGTCGGCGAGCGCTGCGAGATCGTGGCGGGCAGTTTCTTCGAGCAGCTGCCGGCGGGCGCTGACGCCTATGTCCTCTCGGGTGTCCTGCACGACTGGGACGACGAGCACGCGCTTGCGATTCTGCGTCGCTGCGCCGCGGCGGCGGACACGACGGGCCGCGTGCTGGTGATCGAGGAGGGCCTGCTCGAAGATGGCGCCGCGTCTGGCCTGCGCACCGAGATGAACCTGCGCATGCTCGCCTACACGGGGGGCCGCGAGCGCACGCTCGTCGACCTCGAGCGACTGGCCTCCGACGCCGGCCTGCGCATCAGCGCGGTCCACCGCGCCACGCGCTACCGGAGTGTGATCGACCTGCGTGCCTGAGTCGCTCGCCCAGCGACCCGAGTGGCCGTGGAGAGGTCCTGCCATCGCGAGCGGCGCGGCCTCTGGTCAAGAGCCGCAGATCACAGCCCGTTGCGGCCGGACGGGGAGCGAGTCGCGAGCGGACCCGGGTGGGTTGTCACAGGCACGTAGGACAGCCCAATATCGTTGATGTGATTGGGTGCGTCTCGTCCAATTGAGGCTCCTGTCGTGCGACGCCTCTAGGGTCCGTCTTCGCTCGGCTGTGCGTGCTCAGCCCAGAAGTTGACGGTCTCGCGCTCGTGGCGAGTCCCGAGGTCGAGCGCGAGCCAGGGGCCGGGCGGTCCCTGGTCGGGTCGCGCTGCCAGTAGCGCCTCGTATTCGGAGAGCTTCTGCTGGTGGGTCTGGAGCTGCACCGCGGCCAGTGCCTGGATGTCGGCGCCGAAGAACAGCTTGAGCAGCGCGAGGTCGCGCAGCATGTAGGGCTCGGGGGTGAGGACCCCCAACCAGTGCTCGAACGCTTCGCGGCCGCGATCGGTGAGTGAGTAGAGCTTGCGTCGCCGGCCGTGGGGCTCGCGCGTCTCGGTGACGTAGCCGCTGCGCGCCAGGCGCTCGGGCTCGGCGTAGAGCTGGGAGTGGGGGAGCGACCAGAAGTGCCCCACGGTGGCGGCGACCATCTGCTTGAGGTCGTATGGAGTGGCCTCGCCGCTCATCGAGAGCAGTCCGAGCACGATGTGGGAGGTGTGTGTGAGCTCTATCTCGCGGGGCATCGCAGAGACCTTGACTTCATCCGAAACGGATGGTATGTTTAGGACGATTGGTTTTGGAAGCGGACCGGAGGCGAGCTTAGATGACCGCGACGCGAACAGTCGGGCAGCGCGATGGCTAGAGCATCGACGGCGATGCGCGCGGCGAGGGTCTGCGCGTCCCTGGCGGCCCTGTTTGTGCTCGTATTCGCGACGACGGCCGCGGCGGCGCCAAAGGTCACCTTCCAAACGACGCCTGTCCCGATCCCGGGCTTCCCGGGGACGGGCGACATCCTGGGGGCCGGCGCGGAGGTCGAAGTGCAGGTGACGATCGCGGGCACCGAATACGGCGGCTTCCCCTCGCCGCTCGTCGGTATGACGATCTTTGCGCCGAGCGGGGTCGAGGTGAGCTCAGAGGGGTTTGGGAGTTGCGCGCCCGCGGTGCTCGAAGCCGCCGGCCCCGCGGCCTGCCCGAGGAGCTCGCGCGCCGGGCCGAGGGGGGAAGGCTTGGGTGTCGTCAGTTTCGGCGGCGAACGCGTCAACGAGAACGTCTCGCTGCAGAGCTTCTTCTCGCCGGCCGGGGGCCTGACCTTCGACGCCATCGGCAGCACGCCGGCATCCTTTGAAATTCTCGAAAAGGGGCACTGGAGTATGGCCAGCGCCCCGTATGGGCCGGAGTTCACTGTCGAACTGCCGCTGGTCGAAACGGTGCCGGGCGCCGACGACGCCTCGATCCTCTCTTTCAAAGTCGAGGTCGGCGCGGCCTACAGGCGGGCAGGCAAGATGGTGTCCTACATCACGCTGCCCAGGCGCTGCCCCAAAGGCGGCGCCCCGCTGAAGGCCGAACTGAAGTTCATGAGCGGTGAAACGGTGACGATCGCCTACCGGCAGCCCTGCCCCAAACACAGGGCGCCCTGATCGCGGGGCGCCGTCCCCGGGTTGCGCGCACGGCGCAGTTATATGCGGGGAGCGTGCGTGGCAGTCCGAAGGGCGGCAAGCGGCTGCCGTTCGCTTGCGCGAGCGGCCCGGGACCCCGCTATTGGATCGGGGACCGGCCCGCATCAAGGACTGCGCTGCACTAGCGTCTGCGACGTGTCCGTACGTCGCGGCGTCCTGGTGTTGCGGGTGGCGATTGCGGCGATCGCGAGCTCGCCGGCAAGCGCGCTCGGCACAGCACCCGTCCGTGCCGCCAGCGGCTGCGCTGGCCATCTGCTGGAGCGGGTCGGCGGCGGCACGCTCACCGAATAGATCGTCGGGACGTCTCACCGATGAGAGCCGTCGTCGAGCTGGCCCCGTCGCGGTTACCGGCCCGCGGCCACGGCTTTCAGATCGTCGAATGACTCTCCGATCAGCCGCGGTAGGTCCTGCGAGTTGGTCTCGCCGACGTAACGTTCAAAGGCGACCTTGAAGACGGCGATCCCGGCCTCGGCGGTCAAGCTCGCGGTCAGTTGCTCGACGCCGCGCCCGCGCAACGCCTCTGCGAGCGCCACGGCCAGCGATGCGAGCTTGATCAGCTCGCGCTCTTGAAGCTCTGCGCTCGAAGCGATGATCGCCTGGCGCTGTCTGGCCAGATCGCCGCCCTCCTGGATGAAGGCGCCGGCGGCCTTCAGACCCGCGGCCGCTGCGTCGATCGGCGCGAGCGAACCGGGCGCCTCGGCAACCGTGCTGACGAGTAGTTCTTGCAGCGCCTGTGCGCCCGCGAACAGAACCTCGCGCTTGTCAGCGAAGTGGCGGAAGAACGTTCGCTCGGTCAAGCCTGCCCGCTCGGCGATCTCGGCCACCGTGGTCTCCTCGAACCCGCGCTCGCCATAGAGCGCGAAGGCGGCCTGCATGAGCCGGCCGCGTGCGTTTGGCTCCCATCTGCCCACGCACCGATCCTACCGCACGGCAGTCACTGACATCAACGGTGCTATCTTGATGGCAGTCGCTGTCATCAAGATACTTCCTGGAGGTTTCTCATGCGCGTATTCATCACCGGCGCGTCCGGCTGGATCGGTTGCGCCGTCGTTCCCGAGCTTCTCGCTGCCGGCCATCACGTGGTCGGGCTAGCCCGCTCGGACGCCTCGGCTGCTGCTCTCATCGCCGCCGGGGCAGAGGTCCGGCGCGGCACCCTCGACGACCTCGACCAACTGCGGGCCGGGACTGACGCGGCAGATGGCGTGATTCATCTCGCGTTCAAGCACGACCTCGCCTTCTCGGGAGACTTCGAGCGCGCCGCCGACGCTGATCGCCAGGCTGTGGAGACCATCGGCGAGACGCTGGTGGGGTCCGAAAGGCCGTTCGTCATCGCCTCGGGAATACTCGGGATCGCACCGGGGCGCATCGCAACGGAGCAGGACGGGCACGGTGCGAATCCGGCCGTGGCCGCGTGGGGGAGCGGTCCGCAGACGCGGTGGGGTACGGCCGAGCTGGTGATCTCGCTCGGCTCCCATGGCGTGCGTTCGTCGATCGTGCGCCTTGCGCCCACCAACCACGGCGAAGGCGACACCGGCTTCATCGCGACCCTCGTCCGTATCGCCCGCGAGAAGGGCGTCTCCGGCTATATCGGCGACGGGACCAACCGCTGGACCGCCGTTCACCGACTCGATTCCGCTCGCCTGTTCCGCCTCGCGCTGGAACACGCACCGGCGGGCTCGACGCTTCACGGGCTCGCCGACGAAGGCGTGGCGATCCGTGATATCGCCGAGGTGATCGGCCGGCACCTCGACCTCCCGGTGGTCTCCATCGCCCCCGAGGACGCAGGCGAGCACTTCACCTGGCTGGCCGGCTTCCTCGGGGCGGACAGTCCGGCCTCCAGCGTCTGGACACGCGAACTGCTCGGGTGGCAGCCGACCCAGCTCGGGCTCATCGCGGACCTCGACCTGGGACACTATTTCCGAGAGACGGGTGTCGCCGAGCACGCCTCACCGATGTGAGACAGGGTCGTCTCGTCCAAGTGAGACCGTCGGCGTGTCAGCCATATGAGCCTGGCGCCGCACGAGTGCCGGCAGGGAGGTGTTGCGCGTCAGGGTGTCGTGGGTCGCGCGTCCGCTGACGGACGCCCGCCCGGCAGCGAGTGCGGCGTCGCGGTCCAGCTGGCTAGGAGGTTGAGGGTCTCCTCGGAATTGCTGCCCGGCTCGGCGGTGAAGATCGCCAGCCGTAGTCCCGTGTCGGCGGCGAGTTCCATGACCTCGTAGCCGAGCTCGAGGTCGCCGACGACGGGGTGGTGCAGTCGCTTGGTGCCGGTCTGGTGATAGCGCACGTTGTGCGCGGCCCACCAGGTGCAAAACGCCTCGCTGCGAGTCGAGAGTTCGCCGACGAGATCGGACAGCGTACGGGTCGTAGGGATCGCGGCTGGCGATCGCCTTTGCGACCGAGCACCCCGCGGTGACCTCGGCGATCATCGGGCCGCGCACGATGGAGCAGCTCGATAGCCAGCTGCCCGCCGCCGATCTCACACTTGATCCCGGGACGCTCGACCGTATCGACGAACTCGTCGCGCCCGGCGTCAACCTCAACCCGGCCGACACGAGCTATGGCGAGCATGTGTTGGAGCCCCCGCTTCGGCGGCGGTAGATGGCGCGCGTCCGCAGAAGTCCTCGGCGCTCCATCGCGTGTGATCTGCGCTGGAGGAAGCTCGCGTTGAGGGAAGTCAGGTCTGGGGCTGACTGAATTCGACCGTGCTCGTGCACCCCGAGCCTGCGGGCATGATCACGGAGCATGTCCGGTACTCCACGTCCCTGGTGAATGGACCCTTATAGCCCTGCTCCCCGTTGACCTTCCGCGGCCGGTACGGATAGCCGCAGTTGTAGAAGCCCATTTGGCCTGTGCAGACCCAGTAACGGCCGTCGATGCGCACGGCGCCGCCACCCCAACCCGGCCCGAAATCGATCACGTGGGCGTGGGGACTGTCGCTCGCTGTGACCACGTTGCGCGCCGCGGCGCACGACATGTGCCAGGGGTACAGCGCACTCCTGCCATAGGTGGCGTGTGCGTAGCCGCAGCGCGTGAGCTTCACCGACTTTGGCGATGCCGCGTGCGCGCTGACCCCGAACAGGGCGGCGCCCAGCAACGTGAACACGACCAGTATGGCCCCGCGTTGGCGCAGCGCCCCGGGCCTTACGGCGTCTCTTTCGCTCATAACGACTCCCATCTCACCTGGACGTTCGCTGGTCCCCGGAACGTGCTGGACCGGGCCGTGTCTCTGGGCCGACTCAGCCCCCGCCAGCTTTGGGAGGATACTCCCAAGCCATCGGTTTCTGCGTAGTCGCCCCCGAGCTGACCAATCGGGGGCCTTGCTTGTTCAAGCCACCTGACCACAGACGTTTGGTCCATATGAGACCGGCGTCGCCCTTCAAGGTTCCTCTGTCGTGGCGCCTGCGGGCATGAAATGCTCGCGTGATGCGCGACGACGAACGAGATACCCGCCGATCCCCGGGCGCCATGGGCGGTGGTGCGGGGCAGCGCGGCCCGGACGCGTCGGTCACACCGGACGCGCAGCTGCCCGAATTCGATGAGCGTGAGCTCGCTGCGCTGGGTGAGGTGGGCCGCGGCTGGGCGGGGTGCATGCCGCCGCGGCGGGTCTGGGAGCGCGCGCTGCCGGTCGACCGCGACCTGGAGTTCCTCGACCCGGCGCCGTCGCGCTCGGGTCGTTTTCTTGAGATCCGCAGCGGACCGCGTGGTGTGCAGCCTGATGAACTGGAGGCGACTGAGCGGGCGGGGGAGGAAGACTCGCCGGCGGGACGGGCCGCATACACGTTGCGGCGGGTGCTGATCGGCCCAGCGCTGCGCAGCAGCGCGCTCGCGCAGGAGTTGATGGGGCGCGCGCTGGCGCTGGCGGTGCTCTCGCCCGACGCGTTGTCCTCGGTCGCCTATGGGCCCGAAGCGATGCTGGCGATCCTCGTGCTGGCGGGCACAGGCGAGCTGAAACTCTCGCTGCCGATCGGCGCGGCGCTGGCGGTGCTGATGCTCTCGGTCGGTCTCGGCTACCGGCAGGTGATCCGTGCCTACCCGCACGGCGGGGGTTCCTACATCGTCGCCAGCGACAGCCTCGGAGTGTCATGGGGCCTGCTCGCGGGTGCGGGGCTGATCCTCGACTACATCCTCACCGTCGCGGTGTCGGTCGCCTCCGGGGTCGCCGCAGTGACCTCGGCGATCCCGTCGCTGAGCTCGGCGACGGTCCCGATCGGGCTGGTTGTGATCGTGCTGCTGGTGGCGGGGAACCTGCGCGGTGTCCGCGACGCGGGCGCGGTTTTCGCAGGCCCGACTTTCCTGTTTGTCGCTGCGATCGGGCTGGTCGTGATCGCGGGGCTGATCAAGGCCGGTTCGCACGGGTTTCATCCCGCGCCGGCGGCGCCCCGTCGGGCGATCGAGACGGTCGGGGTGTTGCTGGTGCTGCGCGCGTTTGCCTCCGGGGCGACGGCGATGACCGGGATCGAGGTGATCTCAAACGCCGTCCCGGTCTTCAAGCCCCCGCAGGCGAAGCATGCGCGGCAGACGTTGACGGTGATGGTGGGGCTGTTGATCGCGATGTTCGTCGGGGTTGTGCTCGTCGCTCATTTCGACGGTGCTGCCCCGCAGAGCGGGCAGACGGTGCTCTCCCAGGTTGCGCACGACAGCGTCGGCGGCGGCCTCGCCTACGGTTTCGTGCAGGCCGCGACGACGCTCGTGCTGCTGATCGCGGCGAACTCGGCGTTCAACGGGTTCCCGCGGCTGTTGTATTTCATGGCGCGCGACGGGTATATGCCGCGGCTGTTTACGCGAATGGGGGATCGGCTGGCGTTCAGTAACGGGATCCTCGTGCTCGCCGTCCCGGCGATGGTGATCTATGCCGGGTTCGGTGGGCAGACAGAACCGCTGATTCCGCTGTTCGCGATCGGGGTGTTCCTCGCGTTCACGCTCGCACAGAGCGGGATGGTCGCGCACTGGTTGCGCCACCGTGACCGCGGGTGGCGCTCGGCGTTGGCGACGAACCTGCTTGGGGCGGTTCTCTCCGGCGCAGTCGTGCTGATCGCCGCGACGACCAAGTTCACCAACGGCGCCTGGGTGGTGGTGGTGCTGGTGCCGATGATCGTGTTCGGGTGCCGGCGTGTGCGCGCCCACTACCGGCGCGCCCGGGAAGCGCTCAGGCCGCGTGCCGGCGCGCCCGACAACAACACTGCGAGGTGGATGACGCCGCCACGGGCTGGCAGGGAGGTCTCTGAACGCCTCGCGGAGGCGCAGACTGACCCGTCGCAGGTGTCGAGCTTCGCGGTTGTCCCCGTCGCCGTGCTCGACTTGGCCGCGTTGCGCGCACTGGCCTACGCGGTCTCGCTCTCCCAGCCGGTGCTCGCTTTGCATGTCAGCCCGAGCGAGCAGGAGGCCGAGCGGTTTCGTCGCGCGTGGGCGGCGTGGGGCGATCATCTACCGCTGGAGCTCGTCGTCTCTCCTTACCGCGCTGTGGTCGCGCCGTTGGCGAACTACATCGAGGCGCTTCACCGCCAGCGGCCGGACGTGACGTTGACGCTCGTCGTACCGGAGATCGTCGTCGCGCGTCGCTGGCAGCGGGTTCTGCATGGGCGGATCGCCATGCGGCTGCGCGCGGCGCTGATCGCCTATGAGGGGATCGTCATTACCACGGTCCCGTTCCACCTGCCTGCGTGAGGGTCGCGGTCGGGGTACTGGGTCAGTTAGACGGACCCAAGCCCTGAGCGGCATCTGTCGGACGGGCGAGGGCTCGTGGGCTGCGGCGTCTCATCGATCCGAGACAGGCCATCTCATCCATGAGAGACAGTAGGCGTCTCATTCAAGTGAGACAGCGAGCCAGACGTACGCCGGGCGCCATGTCGGGATCGAATCCGGCCTCCCGGCAATGCTGGCCGTCCGGCATCTCTACGCATATAATAACCGACTTATCTGCGATGGTTTGCTGAAAAGCCACGGTTTTTCTGCGTAATTGCTAGGCTGGGGCCATGAACGAAGGCCAGTTGACGCGTGCCCTGGCGGCCGGCAACGCGTGGTGGCGCGACCCCGGGTGGGAGCGCGACGATCGCGACCTGCGTCCCCTGGCGGCGACGACTCTCGACTACGAGCCCTCGCCGCTGTCCGATGTCGCGCCCGACGGCCTGTATGTGTTGCGCGGTCCGCGCCGGGTCGGCAAGAGCCTGGAGGCCAAGCGAGCGATCTCGCAGATGATCCGGCGTGGAGTCCAGCCTCGTCGCATCATCCACTTTGCCTGCGATGAGCTCGGCCGGGGAGACCTGCAGCGCTTGGTCAATGCGGGGCGGGAGGTGCTCACGCGAGGGTTGGAGGGAGCGCGCTACTGGTTCCTGGATGAGATCACCAGCGTCCCCGCATGGCCCGAGGCGATCAAGTGGTTGCGCGACAACACCGCGTTCGGGGAGGACTGCGTGGTCCTGACGGGATCATCGGCGCGCGACCTGGCCGAGGCCCAAAAGCAGTTGGCCGGGCGGCTCGGGGGCACAGGCCACTCGGACCGTCTGTTGCTGCCGATGGGCTTTCGTCAGTTCGCGCGAGCAATGGGCCTGGACGGGCTGCCCCAGCTGGACCCGGTGAGGGCGCGCGATTTCATGTCGCCCGAAGTCGATGCAGCCCTCACGGAGCTGCTCCCCTGGCTGGACACGCTGCTGTCCATATGGGAGCTCTATCTGCGGGTGGGCGGCTTTCCCCGCGCAGTCAGCGACCAGCTGGCACATGGGGATGTCCAGGATGACTTCGTTCGTTCGCTCTGGGACGTGACGGCCGGCGAGGCGATACGAGGCGCTGGCACGACCGCAGCCCAGGTGCAGGCCATGATCGGCCGGCTGACCCGAAGTTTGACCAGTCCGCTGGCAGTCGAGTCACTGCGAGCAGACATCGGCGTCGAGAGCTCCCATACCGCCAAGGCACGGCTGCAGGATCTGGTCTTCGCCTACCTGGCATGGCCCTGTCACCAGCGTGACGGGAACACGCCGAAGCTCTCAGCCCAGTCCAAGTACTACTTCGTCGATCCTCTGATGGCGCGCCTCGCATCGATGCGCAGTCCGGCAACGATCGCCGAGGCCGACGCCTCGGCGATCAGCGAGCAGCAGTTGGGCATCGAACTGCTCCGCAGCATGGAGCGCGAGCAGCCCGGCACCTATGCCCACTTCAGCGATGTCATGTACCAGAAGACCTCCGGCAAGGAGGTGGACTTCTGTGGCCCGCGCCTCGGGAAGCTCGGCTTCGAGGGCAAGTACGTCGACTCGGGCTGGAAGCGAGAGGCACTGACAGTCCGAGCGGCCCTCGGCGCAGGGGTGTTGGCCACCCGCGGCCTGCTGGACACCAGCGGCGACGTATGGGCGGTCCCGGCGCCCCTCATCGCCTGGATGCTCAACGACTGAAACGGCGGCCCGGAGGGCCGCATTCCTGCGGCGTCTCACTGATGTGAGATAGGCCAATCTCATCCACGTGAGACAGTGGGCGTCTCATTCATATAAGACAGGCCCAAGTCCCTCATCAATGAGGCTTATGATGGGACGACGCCGCTCAAACGACGCAACAGCGGGCTATGGATGGGAAGCCATCTCAGCAGGCGCGGCGCGTTGCTACCACCATGCGGCGAACGGCGTGCGCGCGGCGGCCGTCGGGTGCAGTCCAGTGGCGCGGTGGAAGAACGCGAGCTCCTGGTTGTCTCGGGTAGCGTTGGTCGCCGCCGAGCGGCAGGCCACCCCCGCGAGCTGGCGTTCGAAGGCGCATTGACCGATTGGCTGGCAGGTGGCGTGGGTGACCGGTCGGCCGTTGCGGTGTCGCGGGTAGCTGGTGGGGAGCGCCACAGCGGCGAGCCCGTCGTCGGAGATGCAGTCCAGGTGCGTCAGGGTCGGCACCTCTACGGTGACGAGGTCGTGCTGCTCTGACGGTTCGAGGTCCTCCGGCCCGTAGGGCAAGCCGACGAGCTTGTGCAGCACCTGCAGGCGACTGGTAGGCACGCTGTCGTTGAGATAGAGAACGGCGAACGCGCCGGGCGGGTTCCACCGGCCGCCTGTTCGCTGGCTGTAGCTGGTGTCGAGCGGGTCGACCCAGCCAGGCTCGGCAAGGCGGCAATACGTCCCGCCGCGACGCAGGGTGCGCATCGCGCCCGCGGCAGGCGCGGATGGCATTACGCCGCGGTCGCCCAGTCGAACGAGCGGCGGGTGATCTCAAGGAGTTCGTCGTGGCGATCTTCGGCGATCAGCTCGAGCACCGTCTTGCCGCCATAGGCGGGGGCGGCGCGTCGGGCGATCCCGGCGATCCGCCCGGGCTTCAGCTTGCGCTCGAGCAGGTCGGCGATGGAGGAGACGGTAGCCACCTTCGCTTGGCGCTCGCCAGGGACGCCGCTCTCGATCCAGTCGCTGATCGCCTGGCGGCTGACACCGAACAGGCGTGCCAGCTCGGTACGCGAGAGGTCAAAGACGGTCTGGATGCGCTCGAGTGCAGGCTCCTCGACGTCGAGGTCGCGGCGCACGCTGCGCAGAAAGCGCCGCAGCTGGAGCTCATCGAGGCGAAAGACCCGCGCCCCGGCGGGCGGCTGCAACGCCGTGGCGTCAGGGACCAGCTCTCGCAGCGAGGCGAGCGCGTGCAGCGCCACCCCGTCGTCAACGCCGAGCACCGCCGTCCAGCGGGAGAACGGCGCACCGGCAGCGCTCTGGTCAAGCGCCGTCTCCAGCCAAGAGACGTGTGCGCCCGAGGGCTCCGCCAGCTCAACATGGCCGCTCGCGCCGACCACGAGCGCCTGGGGGCGTCGCGCCGCGGCCGCGCTGAGCAGCGCTCGGGCGAGGCGCCTGTAGTGGTACACATAGCGCGCTGCGCCGTGCGCGTCGCCTGCCAGCGCCTCGCGCAGCGCGCGCGCGACTTGGGCTATTTCGTCGCCCGCGATCTCGTTGACCAACTCGCGCATCTGCGCGTCGTATGGTGCGTCAAGCAGTTGATCGCCGCGATCCTTGACAGCCATACGATCACTCTAGCGCAGCCAAAACGCAACCGCAAGGAAAACGCAGGCTGGAGATGCGGCGTCCCACCGATTCACCCAGGGTGCGCCTGGCGGCGCTGCGGGCCTTCTACCAATGCCTGCACAAGCGTGGGCTCATCAGCGACGACCCACCCGCCAGCTCCGTTCCATACCGACCAATCGTCGCCCCTCGAGCCAGCCGATCGGCGCCGCGCGGTCCCGATGCGGTCACGACTGGACGGCTGCGAGGAAGGCCTCGCCCTCCTCTTCGCTGAGATCCTCGATCACCATCTCATCGTGGTCAGGCAGCGGACGCGCTCGGCGGAACAGCTCCTCGACCGGGAGCTCCAAGTGCTCGGGTTTGCTCTGGCTCGCAGGATGTGTCAACACGGCTCTTTGAAGTGTAGGGAGCATCGCCGAGAGCGAGTGTCCGGTTGCTGTCCAACTCGGCTCGCCAGCATATGCGGGGGCGTACGTCCACGCGCTCACCGTGACCACATAGGGTGTCACCCATGCACCCGATCACCAAGAGCTATGGGATCTGTTCATGATCGACCTCTGGGGCGCCGTCAAGGATCTGCCGATCGCGATTGAGTCGTCCTCGTTCGAGGCGCTCCTGCCGAGCGGACCGACCGGGCTCGAGGACCATTCGACGACGCAGCTGCGATTGCAGGGCCGTGGCGAGGAGGGCGTCGGCGAGCAGGTCGGCATGGGGGATGCCCAGGAGAGCCTGCGCGCGAGCGACTTCCCGTTGACCGGCGAGTGGGCGACGCTCGCCGGCTTCCTCGCCCACGTCAACGCGATCGACATGTGGCCCGAGCCGCCCGAGTACGAGCTGCAGCGTAACTGGCGGCGCTGGACGTTCGAGTCGGCGGCGCTCGATCTCGCGCTGCGCCAGTCGGCCACGAGCCTGCCCGAGGTCCTCGGCCGCACGCCCCAGCCGGTGAGGTTCGTCAACTCGTTCGGGCTCGGCGATCCACCGGAGATCGACAAGGTCGCCAACCGGCGGGCGATGTATCCGACGGTTGGCTTCAAGCTGGACGTCGCGCCGTCGTGGACGCAGGAGATCATGGATCGCGTCGTGGCCGTCGAGGGTGTCGCGACGATCGACTTCAAGGGCCAGTACGGCCTCGAGGTCGAGGACGAGGCGGCGCTGCTGGCGATGTACGAGCGCACGCTGGCTACGTTCACCGAGGTCGTCTTCGAGGACCCGCACGACCACCCTGCGGTGCTCGAGCTGCTTACGCCGATCGCGGATCGGGTCTCGTACGACGCGCCGATCACGAGCGTCGCTTCGATCGGCGCGACCCCTATCGAGGTAGGGATCGTCAACATCAAGCCCTGCCGCGTCGGGCGCCTGCAGGAGCTCAGCCGCTTGTACGCGCACTGCGAGTCTGCCGGCATTCAGATGTACAACGGCGGGATGGGCGAGCTCGGCGTGGGCCGCGGGCAGGCCCAGCTGCTCGCGTCGCTCTTCCATCCCGGCGCGCCCAACGACATCGCGCCGTCGGGCTACAACCTCGAGGATCCGCTGCCCGGTCTGCCGCCGAGCCCGCTCGATCCCACGCCCGACCGCGGCTTTCGCCGCCGATAACCCGCGATGCCCATGGGTAGATGCCCAGTGACACGCTCGGCAGCTGATCCCTTCCGCTCTCGACGCTGACCGTCGAGGCCGAAGCTCACCCAACGCCGCCAGCCCACCTGCGCAGGGCCAACACGTGTCGCGCTCATGACAAACGGTGCTGCGATCGACGGCCTCCGAAGACCCGACGTCCTTGGCTGAAGCGCGATCAGCAGTTCCAGGCTCAGTCTCACATGAGTGAGACGAAGCTGTCTCATATGGATGAGACGCCGCATGAGACGCTGCGGCGTCTCACCGATGTGAGACGCCCAATCTCAGTCATGTGAGACCACAGACGTCTCATCCATGTGAGACCGGCGTCACCTTCGCGATGCTCCCTCGCGTGGTACGAGACTTCCGCGTGGCTGGCCGGCGTAGGGCTCTCGGATTTTGCGAAAGGCAGGGCTGAACCGACCGCTTATCCGGGTTAGCATGACTCGGTGCGCTTCCTCGTCACCAGTGCAGGTAGCGCCAACGGCGGTGGCCATGACGCGGTGCTCGCCTTCAACGCCGAAGGCGAGTTCGTCGGCCCGTTCAGCGACGACCCCCGGATCGCAGATCCGCGTGGTCTGTGCATTGATCCCTCCGGTGCGCTGATCTACCTGAACAGCGTGGACCGGATGCTCGCCCTTGATCGCAGCGGAGGCGTCGTGCGCGACTCGGGGCCGATGGCCGACCTCGACCCGGGCGGCGCCGTGTTCGGCCCAGACGGTCGCTTCTACGTCACGACGCGGCGGCGCCGGACGATTTTGGGCATCTCTGCGACGCTCGACGGCCACGCGGAACCCCCTCCTCCCGGAAGGCATCGTCCCATTCCCACGCGGATTCGGTTTCGGGCGGGACGGCAGCCTGTATCTCGCCTCGGGCATCGGCCCTTCCGGCGAGGGCGAGAACACCATCCTGGTGTTCGATCCCGACGCGCCGGAGCAGCCGCATCGCTTGGTCACGGATCCCGAATTGAGCCCTCTGGACCTGACCGTGGTTCCGAGTGGCCACATCGTCGTCGCCAGCGAGTCTCCGCTCGGTGCCCCCGATGCTGTAGTCACCGTTCGCGAATACGATCCGGCCAGCGGAGACCTCGTCCGCGTCTTTGCTCCTGACCGTTCGGTGAACTTCCGCCAGCCGCGCGGGGTGAGATTGGGGTCGAACGGCGGCCTCTATTGCGTCGGTGAGGCTCATGCGATCGCGTTCGACTTCTCGACGGGAGACTTCCTGGGGCTGGTCGTACAACTGCCGAGACTCCACGGCCAAGCGCTCGTGCTGCTCGACTAGAAGTACCTCGTGACAGCCCCTTTCGCGCAGCGGCGCGAACCTCGCCCGACTCAATCAACGACCTGCTTTGCGCGGGAAAGGAGGTGCGCGGTCCTGCGTCGCGGCCGGGCGCCAGCCTGCTGATTCGCGCACGGCGAGGAGCGAAATTCCGCTGTGTCGACGGCCACCGTGGTCAGTCACGAGGCCGTAAGCGCGGGGCGGTAGATGTGCAGCGCCGCGCCGGTGGGGTATGTCTGCGCGTCTACGAGCTCGAGCTGCAGCGGTGCGGTGAGATCGTTGAACAGGGGAAGCCCCTGCCCCAGCGCGACGGGCTGCAGGATAAGGCGGTACTCATCGACGAGCCCGAGTCTGCTGAGCGATTGGGCGAACGCGGCACCGCCCCAGGCGAGCATATCCTTGCCCGACTCGCGTTTGAGCGTGGCGATCTCCTGAACCAGATCGCCGCGCGCGATCCGTGAGTCCGCCCACGCGGCACGCTCAAGTTTCCGGGAAAATACGACCTTGGGGATCTGGTTCATCGGTGCCGCATAGGCGTCATCGGAGGTTGGCCAGAACTCAGCCATCTCTTCGTAGGTTTTGCGCCCCATGAGGTGCAGGCCAACGTCGTGCATCCACCCGAGCTTGCGCTGCTTGAGCGCCGGATCCTCGGGCGGGAGGCCCCAGCCGCCGGCCCCGTGCCGCCCGGGCCGGGCAACCAGTCCGTCGAGCGACACCCCCATCGACAACACAAGCTTCCGCATGGCGCCTCCTACTGTCTAGATTTTTTCACGGGTCATCGGCCGGTTATGACTCAGCGCGCCGCCTGAACTCATCGGTCGGCACCGGCGCTGCTGGGGTCGCCGCGCTTCACGCCGGTTAGTCAATCATCGGCGCGCCAGACGCGCATTCCTCTCGATCAGACCCACGGTGGCAACGTCGGGCCCTGCCAATCTCACATGGATGAGACAAAGCGGTCACATGAGTGGAGATTCCGGTCTCAGATGCACGAGACGCCGCAGCACATGCGGCGTCCCGCCGATCTGAGACAGCCCGATCTCGCCCATGTGAGACCGTGGCGTCCCGTCCATGTGAGACTACGGCGCTTTCTTCGGCGCCGGAGCAAGCGCTGGTGCTGGCTGGAGCAGGAGGCCCCAATCGGCGGCAACGTGTTCGAGAGCCGGGGGAGGGGGGTCCGTCAAAGGGATCGGCGGGTCGATGGCTTCGAGTCGGGCGCGGCCCTCGAACAGGGCGTAGCAGGGCAGGCCGTCGAGTCGGGAGGGGAAGCGAATCCCCGCGCAGCCGAGCTCGTCGTGGGCGTCTGTGGCGAGCGCGCGGGTTACTGCGCGGCGCCTGACTGTGACTTGGGCGATGTCGAGGTGGGCCATCCCGTGGGCGGCCAGCAGGGTGGCGTGGCGCTGCTCGGTCTGGTGGCGCACAGCGGGGTCGGTGAGGTCGAGGATCTCGCCGTTGCTGTCGATCCGGCAGGGAGCGAGCACGTTCTGGCTTCGCCAGTCGGCAGAGATTTCCTCGGCCGGCAGGTCGGCGCGGGCTTCCTCGCCGAATGTCTTCAGATAGCGGGCCATCTCATCGGTGTTGCGGCGTAGGTCGGCGAGTACCTCGCGCAGGGCGGTCTCTGGGCGGATCGCGCAGTAGAGCGTGCGAAACCGCTGCTTGGAGTCGTCGAAGCGATGGTTCCAGGAGCATCGCTCCCTTGGGATGAACCCGATCGGGTCGGAGATGTGGCCGACCCGCCAGCGGACCTCGCCCGGCGTCTCCAAGCCGGGGGTGTTCACACGTCTGCGCTGGCGAATTGGCGCGCGGCGCGGACCACGGCGACGAAGTCATCGGGTACCTTGCCGTCGCGCAGCACCCCAATCGGTGCCTGGTCATCGAGGCGGCTGTTGGTGCCAAACAGCCAGTTGCGGGTCGTGGCCTGGTCGTAGCAGTCGAGCAACATGCGCACGACCTTGTAGCCCTCGCGCAGCCGCAGTTCGACCTGCGGGGTGGGTGTGGGCCCGTCGGGCTTGCGGTAGCGGCCGATCTGCTTGACGTCGTTGAGCCCGGCGAGGTAGGCGGTCATCCGCTGCCCGAGGGTGTCCTGCAGGAAGCCGGCGACCGCCGCGGTTGGCTGTGCGGACGCGTCATGCTCGAGCTGCTCGGCGGTACTGAGAACGAGGGGCATCGTGTTCCTCCTTTGGTCAGGTCCACACTACCATATAGCCTACCCTAAAACAACCCCTAAAACACACGAGGGAGTATCTCTCTGATCGTCCTGAGCGCCCTCTTATGGCGCTTGCCGAGTACGGGCTGTTATCGCCGTCCACACCACCGTGGCGAAGACAGCGAGTAGCGCCCCTCCGATAAGTCCCGCAGGGTCCGAGAACAGCGGGTGCACGAGCATCTGGTTGACGGTGTTCACCGCGGCGGCGAGCGCGGCGGTGGCGGTGGCGACGCCGAGTGCGTCAAGCAGCGCCGCTTCGTCGAATGCTCGGCGGGCGATGCCAAAGGTAGCCGTGAGCAGCACGAGCGTGACGGTCAGTCCCCACCCGATCGCGATCCGGTCTCGCGCATGGCCGAGCACGAGCGCTGATCCCGTCGTCGCGCCGGCGAGCAGCGCCATCGCGATCATCACCCAGATCATCTGGCGGCGCGCATGCTGCGCCGCAACTGCGGCCTGCTGTGTTTCCGCGCCGAGCAGCTCCTTGGCTTGCGGGTAGGTGAGCCACGGCGCCTCGGGGCGAGTGGGAGCCAAGGCTATATCGAGCAATAGTGCCTCCATCGAGGAGACGTGCACGGGGGTTACGCTTCCACCGAAGTCCTCCGCATCGAAGTGGTCGCTGCTTGGCGGGTCGAAGGCAGCATCGTCCAGCTCGAGTGCGAGCCTTTCGGTGATGTTCGCGCGCCACTCGATCAGTGCGCGTAGACCGGGCTCATCCCCGTGCAGCGCGCGAGCGCACCGGTCGATTGCGATCTCGAGCAACCAAAGAACTACGGCCGCGTCGGTCGGTCCTGGACTGGTCGGCACTTGCGTCACCAGTCGTTGGACGAGCTGCGCGGCATCGAACTGCCGCGCCGCGATCGCCTGGCCGTAGGCGCGGAGCGCTTGGTCAAGTCCGTAGGCGTTGCCGACCGAAAGCCGTGCGCGCAGCGCCGGCCACGGTGCTCTGTCGCGATCGGGGACGATGTCGTCGAGCGCCCAGCAGGCCAGTGCGACGTGCA
The DNA here is from genome assembly GCA_963804675.1 of uncultured Solirubrobacterales bacterium. Taxonomy (GTDB): domain Bacteria; phylum Actinomycetota; class Thermoleophilia; order Solirubrobacterales; family Solirubrobacteraceae; genus Palsa-744. The sequence continues at coordinate 644,272 of CAWDRI010000001.1, forward strand.
GCTCGGGCACCACCTCGGGGGTGCGGTCGGCCATATGCGCGACGGCGACCACCGCTGCGGCGGTCAGGTCCGCGTTGCGTCGGGCGAGCGCCGCAGCCGCGCGCCCCGCGAGTGCGAGCGCAACGGCATCGGCGCTGACAGGTCGCGGCGCGTTGGCGCGCTGCCATCGCTCGAGCGCGTCGAGCGCCCGTTCGGCCTGCTCACGATGGGCGATGGGGTGGCGTGTGGCGCTAACGGCAGCAAGAGCGGTCTCGACCGGCGAACCCCACCAGTCGTCCTCGTCGCACAGTCCAGCGCTCGCCCGGTGCGCCAGCAGGTGGAGGGCTTCGGGAGAGGCGCTCACAGGAACCAGGCCGGTTCTTCAGGTCGGTGCGCAGCAGATCGGGGTTCCAGCTCTGCACATCGGCCAAATAACCCACGAGGCCTGCGAGCTCCTCGCCGTACACGAGCGTCGCCGGCTTCGAGCGCGCGTTGAAACCACGCCAGTTGGCATGCGCCAGCCGAAACACCTGGCCGATCAAGTCGTCGAACGCCTCTTCGCCGACGGTTGAGCGCTCGTCGAGCTCGATCAGCAGCGGCCCATCGTGCGGCCCAGTGGTGCCGAGCTCCTCTGCGTGCAGCAGCCCGCGACGGCGACCAAGCTGCACGACCAGACCCTTGGGTGCGGCCCAGGTCTCCTCGTCAGTGTCGGCGCTGTCCCACATTGCGGAGTCGTCGAGACGCAGGAACGCCGCGGGCAGCGTCACTCCTACCTGCTTCATCGCGCGCTGCACGACGCCGATCTCGCGCACCCCGGTGCGCCGCGAAAGATGCACCACCAATCGAGTCGGAGAGGCGTCGAGATCGCTGCGCAGCGCCGCCTGAACGGTTTCGCCGAGCCGCGTGAGGTAGCTTGCCTCATCGGCCGCCGGCGCGAACGACCACGTCTGCCGATACGTGCCGTTGGAGATGAAGGTAACGGCGTAGCCGAAGATCCGGCGGCGCTCGTCCTCGACTCCGACGTCGCGGCGACCGATGCCGATGATGAGGTCGTGATCATCCACGGGCGCTTGGACGATCCAGGGCACGCCGCCGAGCTTGGCGAACGACGCCAACGCGATGTCGGCGACCGCCCACTGAAAGCGATTCTGCTCGGATATCAGCTCCTGCGTGACCATCTGCGACGGCACGCCCATGTTCGCGAACGCGGCCTTGGCCTCGTAGTAGGGGGTGTCAGTCTGCCACCGCTCCGAGTGCGGGACCAGTACGAGCGCCAGGTCCGGATCGCGATCGCGCGGAGCAGCCGCCCAGTCAGAGATTGCAGCGCGGTACGCGGCCGCAGCGGCGCGATGGTCGCCCAGGTCGGTATCAACGACCAGCGACTTGATCGCCTGCCCGGTGGCCACGGGAACGCGAAACATCGACTCAAACCCCTTGAAGCTCCCGACACCGTTTACCCACGCCTCGGCGAGACGGCGCGCGAGTCCCTGCAACGCCTTCGGAAAAACGAACAGCAGCGAACCATCGATCAGCGAGACCGCGGAGCTGTCGAACGGCCCGTAGGCACGGACGCCCTGGTATGCCTGTGGACCGGACCTGGACGGGAATGCGCCGCTGAACTGCAGCCGCGGCGCTGGCAGGTGGATTGCGGGAACGCTGGTCATCCGTCGGCCTGCTGCCGGATCGCGACCGGCCGGCCGAGCGTAATGGCCGCGTTACCGGCCAGCGGCACAGGCCAATCGAGTGCGCGGAGCATTCGGCCCGCCGTCTCGAACCGGTCCTTGACGGCGTACCGGTTGCGCTTGTTCGAGACCGTGAGGACCCCCGATGCGATGTTGAGGTCACGGAGCGCCTCCGATCCGCGCCATGCGACCACCAAGCGGGAGCCGACGATCAGCGCGTAGTCGCCGGAGGACACTGTCTGGAGAGTTAGTCCGACGCGGAGCTGGAGCTCCTCGCCCACGACCGCCTCGACCCGGCCGCGGCGGGGGCCGTCACCGGAGAGCCGTACGGCGCGCTCGCCGACGGCGCGGGCGGCGACCTCCGGGCTCGCCAACGGCTCCTCCGAGCGCCAGCGCGTCCGTGCCCGAACGACGACCAGCGCATCCGCATCGATGAACTCCTCTTGAACGAGTCTCACCACGAGCTCGGGCTCGAGCACGAATCGATCGGCGGTCTGCGACGCCAAGAGGCCCATGAAGTGCATCTCTCCGCCCCGGCCGAACCACGCATCGCGGCCGGCCTGATGTGCATGCTCGACCAGCGCGTCACGGGCGGCGAACAGCACCCGCGCGTCCGGATCCGCGGTCGGAATCGAGAGCGAGCTGGCCTGCGAGGTTCCAGCCGGCGTTCGGGTGGACCAGAACGTGTCGCCGTCGATCCACAGGGAGACGCCGGCGGCGAGCTCCGCCTCACGCTTGTCCGCGCCATCAGGGCGCGGGAATCGCCACAGGGTCACCTCACCGGCGAATGCGATGTCGTAGGCGTTGACGAACAGTCCCGGCACCGGTCTATTCTGGTGCCGAGCCCGGACGGCCCGGTTGTGAGGTCTCGCCGATCTGAGACAGCCAAGTCGCATCCATCTGAGGCTGTCGGCGTCTCATCCATGCGAGACAGGGGTTCGTGGACGGCGCGTAGTCCGACGGCAGGCATCGATTGCCATGTCGTCAGCTCCCACATCTCTGGCGTGGCACGACAAACTGTCGCTACGCGCTATGACCCCCGACCACTCAGGCCGGCTGTCCGACGCGCGCCGTCGAGAGTGGGTCGATCTCGAACGACTCGCGGAGGGGGTAGCCGATTTGCTCACCGTTCGCGTCGCGCAGCTCGAGCTCGATGAAGCCCGAGGCTCCACTGTGGAGGTCGCCGAAGTCCGCCTCATACCAGACGACCGTGAAGCGCTCGTCGACTTGCACTGCCGCCTGCTCGCGCACGAGCTCGCGGAGCTCGTCCTCGCCCCGTGAGCGGGCCAGGATCGTGACCTGGCAGTCCGCAGCGACAGTCGGTGCGCCGACCGCGACGATCGGTACGACCCCTTGATCAAAGGTCATGCGTTGGCGCGGCATCGAGGAGATTCCCGCGGGAAGCAGGACGAGGCTCGGTGCGTCTGATGTCGGCGGGCCGTCAAGCCACGCAACGACTCCGTTCGACCCTCGCGATCCCGTTGACTGACTCGCCTGAGCTGAGCGCGCCATCGTCGCTGTCGAGGATCTCACCAATGGCTTGGGCCGCCTCCTGGACCGCGGCCGTCGGGTCGTCGCGCTCGCCGTCCGAGGGGCGGGTCTGAAGCAGCGCAATCGGCCGGATGATCACAATTACTGGCAGGATCTCCTGAGTGCCGGTCGCGGTGGTGTCAACGGTCGTTGGCTTCTCCGCGTCGTGACAGGGGCATAGTGGATCGTTCTCCCATGTGTTGGGATGCGCCCAGCCGGTGTTGCCGCGGGGATCGAACTCCTCCTTGAACGCGGAGAGCTCGTAGCGGCGGATTGGCCTTCTGGAGCGGTAGATCCGAAGTTCGGCGTCATCGAAGCAAAGGACCGGGAAGATGCTGTCGCAGCCTTGTACTGGCCAGGGTCCGATTTGTTGGGCAAATGTGTGGGTGTACTCGATCCCGCCACCAATGCTGGCCCCGGGCGCGCCGGGAATCGGGGCCGACGCAGTCAGGCTCAGTGAGAGGCTTCGTGTTTCGCCCTCGGTAATCGTGAAGCTGGCGCCTCCGCCGCAGCGGACGCCCGCTCCAAGCCGAAAGCAGAACCGCCCGCGGTAGACCCGGTGCAGTTCGCGGCGCAAACTGCCGCGGTGTGGCCCCGGCACCTCCTGGTAATCGCTGTCGATCGGCAGTTGCAACGGATGCAGTATATGTCCGGTCCGGTGTTTGGTAGATCGGGACACACTTGCTCCAGCTGTGGTGGCCGCTGGCGCACGAACGAGCCGTCAAGCGAGCGCGCCGAGCAGCCGGTGGGAGGGGTGGCGGTCGGCGGTGGAGATCATGAACGTCGTGAGTCGGAAGGCGGGCGCTGCGATTGAGGTCGCCAGTGAGCTAGATCACCGACCCCGGGGCTGCACCGTCGCCGGCGGCTGCTTTCATCACTTGGTTGGATCAGGCCGATTTTCTTCTCAGGGTCTTGCGCGAGGCGCCCCATGGGCTCAGCAGAGCTGAGCTACTCGCGCGTCTGCGCGAGCGAGTCCCATACCTACAGCCAGCCGACGTTGAGAGTGCGCTCGCCGGGCTCAGGGAGCGGATCCGCGAGAGCGAGGGCCGAATCAGCGTCGTCGAGCACACTCCGGAGCTGGAAGCGCCGACGCCAGCTCGAGCCCGCTTCGTGGCCTTCGATCTCGAGTCGATCGTGAGGCCGATCGTGAGCGAGCCGTACGTGGAGCAGCACGTCTTCCAGATCGGAGCGGTGCGTTTCGGCCCGGACCCGGCATGGATCGCAGCGTCGCCGGAGTTCGAGCGCTACTGCGGGCTCCCGAGCGTGGAGGACGAGCAGCTGATCTACAGCGACGCGGTCCGCGAGCGCTACCAACAGCGCAAGCAGCCGCTCGCTGCCGCGCTCGGCGCTTTCCGCGAGTTCTGTAGCGGAGCAGGGGCGGTCGTCGCCTACAACGGCGTCGCCCACGACTTCTGGCTGATCGAGAACGAGTACGGCCGCTGCCAGCTGCCGGGGCTGCTCACGGCTCGCGACGCGCCTCGACCCGTGGACGGCCTGTACCTCGCTCAAGCGCTATGGCCGATCCCACCGCGCCAGCACCGCCTCGGCCAGTTGATTGAGCGCCTCGAACTCGACGTCGCCGAGATGAGCTGGCACGACGCGCTGGACGACTCGAGGATGCTTGTGGAGCTGCTCGAGCATGGCGCCCGCGAGTTCCTGCCGACGCTCGGGGAGGAGCTGCTAGCGCTGCTTGCGGCGGCGTCGGCCGGCTCGGACGCCTGGGATCTGCTGTTCGCGCTCGCCGGCGGGCGCCCGGCGGCGGCACCCTACGATCACGAGCGGGCGGCGCGAGCCGTCCTCCATGCGATCGCCGACGCCAACAAACGGCCGCTGCGCCCCGAGCCCGGAGGTGAGCCGACCGCGACCGAGGCGATCGAGATTCCCAACGGCCTCCTCGACGAGACGGGCACAAGCGTCTCCCTTGAGCGGCTGATTACCGCCGTGAAGGGCGAGCATGCCGAGGCGCGCGACGCCCAGCGCATCATGGTCGCCCGGCTGCGCGAATGGCTCGAGCGCGACGCGCCCGCGCTCGTCGAGGCGCCGACGGGCACTGGCAAGAGCTACGCCATTCTTGCGGCGGCGCTCGACTGGCTTGCCGCAGACCCGCGCCACAAGGTCGTCATCTCCACCTACACCAAGCAGCTGCAGTCCCAGTTGGCAGCCGACATCGAGGCGCTCAGCACGGAGGCTCTGCCGGCGCTCGCCAACGCCGCCGACATGGTCAAGGGTGCCGCGAACCGCCTGAGCTTGCGCTCGCTCCTGCTCACGCTCGCGGAGCTGACGGAACCCGACGTCGCGCGCCACCGCCGCGGACGCAGCGACCACTCGGCTGATCAGCGATACCGCGACCTCGTGATCTTCCTCGTCCTGCGCTTTATCGCACAGGGAACGCCGACCGAGGAATGGGAGTCGCGCTCCGTGGACCGCGTCGACGTCCCGGCATTCTTCGACGAGTACTGCCCGCGACGGCTCGCGCTCTATCTCGCGTCTTTGTCGCAGTCCGAGGGCGCCGACTATCTCGCCGACCGTGAGGGAATCGCGCGACACACGCAGTCGGTTCGCGAGGCGCTAGAGACGCGCCGGCTGGTGATAGCCAACCACACTCTGCTGCTGGCGCACGTGGACGACTTCGAGGACGTCGGCGAGCACACGCTGCTGTTCGTGGACGAGGCCCATGAACTGGAGACCGCGGCGACGGACGCGCTATCAGCGACCTTCGACTCCGGCGCGCTCGCCGAGCTCGCGAGCGCCGCGGGCGAATGGGCGGGCGAACAGCCGCGGGAAGCGCCTGCCATCGCACGGCTCGCGGGCGCGGTCGGCGACCTCGATCGCTATCTCGAGGACGAGCGGCTCGCGCGCTCCGCGATGCACGCCTTCGACACCGCCGAGAGCAGCGGCTTCGCCGCGTCGCTACGGACCGTCACCGTCGCCAGCCCGCTGCAGGGCGATTCCCATGTCGGCGAGATGGAGCAGCTTGCTGGTGAGCTCCGGCACACTCGTCGGCTCGTCGGTCTGGTCAGCGAGGCGCTGCGCGAGATCGCACGCAACCCATCCGGCGACCCGTACGAGCGCGACCGTTTCCAGCGGCTGTGGTCACAGAGCGTGGAGATCGACATCGCGCTCGGCGCGATCGTGCGTGACATCGACGCCGTGCTCGCCCCAGTTGCCGCGGCGGCGCCGCAGTCTGCAGACGAGGCCGTTGCCGCGGTAGAGGAGGACGCGCGGGCGGCCGACGCCGCGGAGGAGTCTGAGCAGCTACAGCTAGTCCTCGAGAGTGCCGGAGATGACGCGGAAGGGTTGATCGCGGTTGATGCCGACCACGAAGACGATGACAGCGATGACCAGGAGCTCCTCGAGGATGCGATCGCACCAGCGAGCAACCGGGTCGTCTGGGCCGAGGAGTTGGAGGAGCTGCGACCGGGCCGCGTGCGCTGGTACCGCTTTCGGCTGAGCTCATCCCCGATCGAACTCGCCCGCGAGCAGGAGTGGGTGCGGTTCCGCGCCCGCTTCGCCCGCTCCTGCTACGTCTCCGCGACGCTCCGGGTGGCCGGACGCTGGACGTTTATTTGCCAGCGCCTCGGGTTTGGTGAGGAGGTGATGGACATCGCGCTCGAGTCGCCGTTCAACGCCGCCGAACAGGCACATCTCATCTGCTTCGATGACTTTCCCTCGTGGTCGGAGCACGCGGAGGCGGCAATGCATACCGTCGCCCACCAGGTGGCCGGCTACGCCCGCGAGCTCATCGCCGAGAACGGAGAGGACGGCGCGATGATCCTGACAACGGCTCGCGCGATCGCAGCGGGGATCTTCGACTGGCTGGCGCGGCTGCGCGTCGCGGATGGCTCCGCCTACCCGTTGATCTCCGCGGGCGTCGAGGGGAACCAGCGTGCGGTCGAGACGTTCAAGAACGTGGGGGGGCTGCTCGTCGGCACGCGCGGACTCTGGCAGGGCGTCAACATCGCTGACCCACGGCGGCTGCGGCTCGTGTGGATCAACAAGCTGCCATTCGCGCCCTTCGGCGCCCCGGTGATCGCCGCGAGGCTCGCACTCGAGGTGCGCCGCGCCGAGGCACTCGGCGTCGAGGACCCGGACGCGTGGGCGAACGAGCACTACTACTTGCCGCTCGCGGCGATCGCGTTGCGCCAGGCGGTCGGGCGTCTGATCCGCACGAGGGAGCACCGCGGCGTGATCGTGATCAGCGACCGCAAGCTCGCCGGGCCCGGTCGCCTACGCCGGCTCTACCGGCAGGTCTTCCTCGGCTCGCTCGACCCCGGTTTGATGCGCCCGGATGAGGAGACGGGCGAGGAGTGGCTCGGAAACGTCGCGTCGATGCGCGAGGGTTGGCGCCGGATCTTCAGATTCTATGCCGACGAGGGCTTACTTGACCGCGAGCGCGCTCGCGAGCTCTGCGAGGACGAGGCGCTGCTGCATTTCACTGAGTTGCCGCAGACGCTCGCGATCCTCGAGCAGGAGCTCAGCGTCGCCGAGGAGCGCGCCCACCGCGACGCTGGCACTCTGGGAGACGAGTTGCTCGCGCGCGCGAGCGCGATTGCTGGGCACCTGCACGCCAGCGACGTCCCGCTGGCGTTGAAGGACAAGCAGGTCGAGGGCCTGCGGGAGATCGCCGCCGGCCGCGACCTCCTGGGGGTGTTGCCGACCGGATACGGCAAGAGCTACCTCTTCCAGCTGCCGGCGCTGGCACTGCCGGGCGTCACCGTTGTCGTCAGCCCCCTCGTCTCGCTGATGACCGACCAGGCGCTCGAGCTAAACCGGACGATCGCGGGCCGCGTGCGCGCGCTCGTCGCGCCGATGCGCGAGTCCAATAGTCGCACCGGCAAGAGCGAGATCGAGGAGCAGCTCAAGGGCTTGCACGACCACGGGATCAAGCTCATCTACCTCTCACCCGAGCGGCTCTGCCAGCGTCACTTCCAGGAGTGGTTGCGCGCTGGCGTGCGCAGAGGCATCGTCCGCAGGATTGCGCTCGACGAGGCGCACACGTTCGTGCAATGGGGTGACGACTTCCGCCCCAGCCTCCGACGCGCGGAGGTGTTCCTGCGCGCGCTGAAGGAGGAGAGCCCGGCGCTGCAGTTGATCGCGCTCACGGCGACCGCTAACGACAGCGTGCGCGAGGGCTTGCGCAGCGCGATCTTCGCGCTCGCCCCTGGCGAGCAGCGCGAGAGCTTCGCGTTCGTGCGTGCCAATCCGCTGCGCCCCGAGCTGGCGCTCTACCGCCGCGCGCTCGCCGGACGCCAGGGCGGCCCGATGTCGATCGCCGGGCTGGTCGAGCGTGTCGTGGACTCGATCGACGGGCACGCGATCTTCTACTGCCTGACGGTGCGCCAGGTCAACACGCTCTACGCGCACCTCTACGACTACCTTCAGGGACACCCGGTCGATGTGCTCCGATACCACGGCCAGTTGACCGACGCGGAGAAGACCGCCGTCGCGAGCCACTTCAAGCAGGCACCAGCCCAGGACGAGGACGGCTACCGGCGGATGGTGGTAATTGCGACCTCGGCATTTGGGCTCGGCGTCGACCGCTCCGACATCCGGGCGGTGTTCTGCGTCTCGCCGCCGACAGATCTCGCCGCGCTTTACCAGCAGCTCGGCCGCGCGGGACGCGACCGCGCCGCGCGCCGCGGACACGAGGGCGCATTCACCGCCGGCCTCGCGATTACCTATCCGCGGGCGCAGCGGACGATCACGTTCATGACTGAGCAGCGCGTCGCGGACGACATGCTTGCGCGGATCGCGGGTGTGCTGCTCAACATCGGCGAGCATTTCAGCTCGCGCGCGGTCGCGTGCGACTTGGTCGACGAGGATCTGCGCAGCGACCGACTGAGCGTGGAGGAGGCCGCCAAGCCCGAGACCGTCAACACCTATCAGACCGCGATCCTGCGCGTCCTAGCGGAGCTGTCGCGTCACGATCTCATCCGGGATCTCGGCGATTTTCCCCACACGATCGAGGTCCGGCGCGGCGACTACGCCCCGGACACGCCGGAGCTCGTCGAGCTGGTCGAGGCGATCGCCGCGGAGCTACCGCTGCGCAGCCGGATCGAGATGACCGCGCTGCACGCGGCGTTGCGCGAGCGTTTCCCGACCGAGGCCGCGGACGCAGGGGCGCTCTGGCACGCGCTGCTCGAGCTGCACACACTCGGCTACCTCGATGTCTCCCAGCGCGCGAATCGCGAACAGCTCACCGGCATCGCGGTTCTCACGCGCGAGCTCCCGGAGCGCTTGCTCAGTGAGCTGTCCGCCCGCCACGCGCGCGTCGCGCGCGAGGTCGCGCTGCTGCGCGGCTGGTTCAGCGATCGTCGCTGCGCAAACGCCGGGCTCCGGGATTACTTCGCGGCTCCGGAGCTGCCCGACGGGACCTGCGCCAGCGACGACTGCCGTTGCTCGAGCTGTTGGAGCCAGGCGGGGCTGCCCGCGGACGCGCGCGAGCCGGCGCTGCTCGAGGCGTTTCAGGCACAGAATCTGCGACCGGCGTCGGCGAGCACACGCGGACGGCGGCGCAGCGAGGAGCAGCTCGACCGTCTCGTCGTCTCGATCCTTTGGCAGAACTACCGAGGGCTGATGGAGAACCTCATCCTCGCGCTGCTGCGCGGCGAGGACCACTACTACTCGCTCGCCGAGCGCCGCCGCAAGCGGCTGTGGCCACAGCTGCTGCTCTCTCGCGCCCGCGGCCGGAAGCCGGCGTTGCGAGGCGAGGATCTTGCCGCCTCGATCGCGCGCCTGGTCGCCAACGGTGAGGTCACCCAGATAGGCGCCTCGCGCTATCGCCTCAGCCGCTACGTGCAGCAAGAAGCAGCACGCGCCGCCGAGCAACCCGCCACACGCTGAGCGGTTCGCGCGAGCACCTTCTGTTAACACCCGCCGTAGGATTCGGTTGGCGATGAAGGCGAGCAAAGTGCAGCGTAAGACTGAACGTAAGCTACGCAAGCATCGCCGTGCGCTCTCCATCGCGCCGCCAGTTGCCGGCGCCGCCTTCGTCAAGCCCGACGCGCACGAGATCCCACTCGTGCCCTCGCGAGCGGGGGCAACCGGCAGGGAATCTTCTACCCCGAGCTCGTGCTCGGGCCAGGAGCTCTACGTGCTAAACACGCCCACGAGCTGCGCCGGTTCCTCGTCGAGGTCGTCTGCCAGCGCGGGCAGGCCCTGCACCTGGCGAACCTTTGGAACACGCTCTATTTTAACTACGACCTCGACCACTGGGGCTACCACGCGGACCGCATCGAGCAGCGCCGCATCCCTTTGCGCGGCAGCGACCGGCGTGACCTCGCCATGCCCGTCGGCGGCTTTATGCGTGTGCACACCGAGGCGGCTTGCGGCGACCTGCTCGCCGAGGTGATCTACAAGGAGGGCGCCGACGAGCGTGTTGACGCGACCTGGCTCGACCGGGCGCTCTCGGGCGCACCGGCGAGCGAGGAAGAACCGCCCGGCGCTGAGCGGCTGCTCGTGCGCCGCGAGCGTTACGTGATCGACCTTGATGCGTTCGGCGCAAAAGGACTGCGCGACGCCCAGCTCACGCGTCTGCGCGCCCGGGGGCTGTGGCTCGATGAGCACGGGCATCTGCTGACCCACTCGCACTACCGGCCGCAGAGCGCGGACCTCGACCCTCTCGACCACTACGCCGACTACCTGCTGCACGAACACCGCGAGGGGCTGCTTGCGTTCTGCTTCAGCGCGAGCGTCACCGACAGCGAACTGCGCGAGGCGCTCCTGCGCAGCTTCGAGACAGTGCGCGAGCTGCTGCTCCAAGCACCCGAGCTGCGCAGCTGGCGCGACGAATACTTCTTCCTCGAGCACGGCTACCGCGAGCGGCTGAACTGCGACGGGCCGCTCGGCGCGAACGACCTTCAGTCGATCTACGGCGGCCTTCGGCGACTCCCCACCGGCGAGCAACGCGGCTACTCCGCGATCGGTCCGCGACTCGTCGAGCTGCTCGGCGGCGAGCACAGCGATCAACGCTCCCGCACCATCGTCGAAGGCTGCGCGTACGCGACTGCCATCTGCCATGCGAACAGCTACGTTGCCGCGCGCCTGAGCGAGGACCAAGCCGACGGCGTGAGCACGGAGGGATTCCATCTGCGTCTTGACGACGCGCGCGAGGGCGGCGGAATCTGGCGCGTGGAGCGCGTGGAACAGCCCGAGCGTTACTCCCTGCGGGGCGTTCCTCCACTACTCGAGCTCGGCCTGGGGTACGCGGAGTCCCACCCAGGCGAGCAAGCAGCTGCCCAAGAGGAGGCTGAGCAGCCGATCGCGGCGACGCAGACCGGCTTCTGCGTTCCACTGACCATCACAGACCGCTCACTTCGCCGCCTGCGACTGCCCGCGCGCCGCCGCGGCGCTGGTTGACGGACCCGTTGAAGTCGGGGTTCGCCACGGCGATCAACGCTGGCGCGCTTCGGTCGAGCGTGAGGGCACGCACCTGTTCGGCGTTGAATACCCATGGGAGTTCTACCCGGGCCTGGTGTTGCACGGCAACGTCGAGAACGGCGGCAGCGTCGTGCGCATACACAGCGAGAGGGCGACGCCGCCAATCGTTGCCCGCGACGGACGGCAACTCGACTACGACACGAACCTCGCGATCTACGAACGCGACAACGGTCAGCAGCTGTCCGAGCGTGATCGCCGCAGCGCGCCGACGCTGCGCGCGCTGATCATCCGCGCATTCCGAAGTGCTGGGGACGCACGCGCCGACAACGGACGCGCGCTCACGCTCAGCGAGCTCACGACGCTGATCCTCGGACCGGGCTGGCGCGCGGTCGAGAGCCGCCCGATCGTGCTCGCGCTCGCGACGATGAATCTCGAGCGCGATGGCGCCTGGTACGTCTGGCGACCGGCGCGAGCACGCAGCCGCCGCACGGTCGACCGCCACCTGCTCGACCTCTACGGCGAGCGCTCGCGCCTCGAGCACGTCGTTCGCCGCCATGCAACGCCGATGCACCTCCGCCGCTTCAACGAGTACTCCGGACGCTCACCCTCAGCGGAGAAGCGCGCGTCCTACGCAGAGGCGCGCGCTCTCTACGGCATGCACGGCGTGCTGCCAGCGGAGCTGCCCCCCGAGTGCACCTGGGTCAAGCCCTTCTCGTGGGGCGGTAGTACACCCATCGCGACACCCGCCGTTGGTGCCGCACTCGACCAGGCCTAGCAGCCGACGGGAACGCCGGCGGAGCAGTCGGGCCCTCAATAGGCTTGACGGCGTTCCCCGGCAACTGCCTTGCGGCGCTTGCGTGGGAGAACCATTTCGAGCTTTAGTCCACAGGGCGAACTCTGACGGGCACGAGATCGTCGCCGCCGCACAACAACGTGGGCGCATCGGCGGCGTCCACCACAGGCGCGTCGTCCCAACAGCCAGGCCGCACCTGAACGCCGCGCAGCCTGCGTGCCCGCAACAGCCCACGGCTGCTCCAGCGACTCAGGGTCTCCGCGTTGACGCCGAGCGGGCGTGGGGTCCGTTTCGCTGCCGTCATCTCCGCGAGAGCATAGAGACGTCCGTGGCGTTCCCGGACGGACGTCCAACGCCGCCGACTACGGCTCGAGCGCGCCGAGTAGACGGTGGGTGGGGTGGCGGTTAAGGCTGTTGCGGTTCTTGTCATAACGCCTGGTCGTGCGCGGATCGGCGTGCCGCGCGGCGTCCTGCACATCGCGCAGCGATGCTCCTTCGTCGAGCGAGAGCGTCACGAAGCCGTGGCGCAGGGCGTGGGGGTGAAGGTCGGGGATGCCGATCTGCTCGCCCATCCGCTTGATCAGCTTGCCGGCGTGCTGGCGCGTCAGGCGCTCCCCGGTGGAGGTGATGAGCAGCGGTCCTTTGGTGCGCGCGCCCTTGGCTCGGTCAACGGCGTGCGCGACGGCCGCGTTCAGTGGCGCGACCGCTGCCTTTGTGGTCTGGCCCTTGCCCTTGAGTTTGAGCACGCGGTGGCGGCCCTGCTCGCCGAGATCCTCGATGTCCGCGCCGACAGCCTCAGAGACGCGCAGGCCGAGCTCAAGCAGCAACAACACGAGCGCCAATTCGCGGGGCCCCTCGGCGCGGGCAGCGGTAATCAGTCGCCGTGCGCGCTGCTTTGAGATCCCCGCGGTGGCTGCCTGCTCTGGGACCTTCGGGCGGTCGGCGAACTCGACCGGGTTGCGGGCGATCAGCCCGTTGTAGTTGGCGCGGCGGTAGTAGTGCGAGAGGCACGCCAAGCGTCGTGCCATCGTTGACGGAGCGGGTGCCTTGCCGTCTAGCAGCGGCTCGCGCTTGTAGCTCTCGATCGTCGCGAGCGTCGCCTCGAGCGGGCCCGTCCCGGCGCGCGCGAGCCACACGAACCAGTCGGCGAGATCGAGCGCGTACGCGCCCTGGGTGTTGCGCCGGTCGTCATAACGCCGAAGGAACGCGGCGGCGAGCTCACCGGCGGTCTCCGGATCCTCGAACGGCAACTCGCCGCGCGCGGCGGCTAGCAGGTTGTCTGCGAGTTCGCGGCGAGCGGCTTTCAGATCGGCGATCTGCGTCGGACGCTCAAGTAGCTCACGATCGGTACTGAGAGCGGGCATCTGCAGGCTTTCGACGCCGTTTTCCCGCCTCCTTTGCATGGTCCATAATTCCCGTTACGGACCAAAAATAGCTAAGAGCAGGGCTTTTACGTCCTGACAGGTAGGCACCCTGCACGACACGGCGGACGCCATATTCGACGAGGCTGGACATTTGCCGGACCGGCTCGAAGCGCAGCTGCGAGTTGAGGCGCGCGGGTAGGTCGCGCGGCGACCCGGTTCATGTGACCACCCTGTACTTGAGGTGCGTGACGCCAGGCGCCTCGACCGCCCGGACCTGCTTGAGCTGCACCTCCGCAGCCTCGAGGTTGTCGAAGAGGCGAGCACCGTCGCCGAGCAGTACTGGTACGACGTGGAGCTCAAGCTCGTTCAGTAGTCCCGCTGCCAGGTACTGGTTAGCGACCTGGGCGCCGCCCCAAAGCATGACGTCTTTGCCGCTGGCGGCATCCCTTGCCTGTGCGAGCGCGGACTCGATTCCGTCGGTGACGAAGTGGAACGTGGTCCCTCCCTTCATCTCCACCGGATCACGAGCGTGATGGGTGAGGATGAACACGGGGTAGTGGTAGGGAGGGTCCTCGCCCCACCAGCCCGTCCACTGCTCCTCGCCCCACGCACCACCGCCGATCGGCCCGAACATGTTTCGGCCCATCAGGCCGGCCCCGATGTTCTCGCGCGATTCCTCGACTATCCGTGCGCTCTCGTTCACCTCGCCGCCTTGCTTGCCGTGAGATTGGCGCCAGGCGGCCAGCGGAAAGATCCACTCGTGAAGACGCTCCCCGCCCTCGCCGAGCGGGTTCTCCTCGCTCTGGTTCGGGCCGGCGATGAAACCGTCCAGCGAGATCGAGATATGACACCTAAGTTTGCTCATCGTGCCTCCTCAGTAGGCGGTGGCGGGTTAGTCGAACTCAACACGTGCGCGGTCCATCTGCGTTACAGGCGACCGCGCGTGAGAGCAGTAGCTCGCGCTCGCGCTCGTTGTCGCACAGGTCAGCTGCGCGCTCGAACTCCTCGCGCGCCTCCGCAAGTCGCCCCAGACGCACGAGGACGTCGCCGCGTACGCCGGGCAGCCGATGGTAGCCACGCAACGCGGGCTCATCGGCAAGCGAATCGACGAGCTCTAGCCCGGCCTCCGGGCCGAAGGCCATCGTCACCGCCACGGCACGGTTGAGCTCCACCACCGGGGAGCCGGTGAGGGCCGCCAGGCCGTCGTACAGGGCGACGATCCGCGGCCAGTCGGTTTCCTCCACGCTCCGGGCCCGCGCGTGGCAGGCGGCGATCGCGGCCTGCAACGTGTACGGCCCCAGCGCGCCGCTGAGCTCTTCGGCCCGCCGAAGCCCGGCGAGACCGCGCTGCACGAGCAGGTGGTCCCAGCGCGCTCGGTCCTGATCGGTGAGCAGTACCGGCTCGCCGTGCGGTCCGACCCGCGCCCGCAGCCGCGAGGTCTGGAGCTCCATCAGGGACAGCAGGCCGCATACCTCAGGCTCGCGCGGCATCAGCGCGGCCAGGATCCTTCCCAGGCGTAGGGCGTCCGCACACAACGCCGGGCGGATCCATTGCTCGCCGGCGGTCGCTGCGTAGCCCTCGTTGAACACAAGGTAGACCACCTCGAGCACGGCCGAAAGACGCTCAGCCAGCTCGTCGCGACCAGGGACGTCAAACGGCACGTGTGCCTCCGCGAGCGTGCGCTTGGCGCGGACGATGCGCTGCGCGACCGTCCCTTCGGAGACGAGGAATGCCCGCGCGATCTCCGGCGTCGACAGGCCACCCAGCAGGCGCAGCGTAAGCGCGACTCGCGCCTCCCGGGACAACACCGGATGGCACGTCATGAAGATCAGGCGCAGCACATCATCCTGCACGTCTTCGACCTGCGCGGCGAGATCCGGCTGACCGAGCTGTTGGAGGATTTCCAGCTCGCGCCCAATCAGCTCCCGCTTACGCTCCAGCACGACCCGCCGGCGCAGTGCATCGATGCCCCGGCGCTTGGCGGTGGCCATCAGCCATCCGCCCGGCTTGTCCGGGATTCCCGATTCAGGCCATTGCTCGAGCGCGGCGACGAGCGCGTCCTGGGCCAGATCCTCGGCCACCGTCACGTCGCGCACGATGCGAGTCAGCCCGGCTATCAACCGGGCCGACTCGATCCGCCACACGGCGTCGATCGCACGATGGGTGGCCGACGGGCTCACGCGCCTAATGCCGGGCCGTCTCCTCGCGCAGCCGCTCGTTGGCCTCGCGCAGCTCCGGCGTCAGCTGCTCGCCGAAGTCCTCAGCCTCGAAGATCTGGCGAAGCTCGATCTCGACACCGCCGTCGAACGGCGCCCGCTTGAGCCACTCGATCGCCTCATCGCGCGACGCGCACTCCCAAACCCAGTAACCCGCGACAATCTCCTTGGCCTCAGTGAACGGACCGTCGATGACGGTGCGCTCGCTGCCGTTGAAGCGGACCTTCGCGCCCCTGGAGGTCGGGTGCAGGCCCTCGCCGGCCAGCATCACGCCTGACTTGACGAGCTCTTCGTTGTACTTCGTCATCGCCCCCAGGCTCTCGGTGCTGGGCATCTCGCCCGCCTCGGACTCGGGGCTCCCGGGGACCAGAACCATGAAACGCATTTGGTGCCTCCTTGTGGTGGATGGGTTGTCACTACCCGCACGTCGAACGAGGTCGGCCGAAATCGACATCGCCCGGGGATTCTTTCCCGGTTGGCGTCCGCTGCGAGGTCACGCTGGGTGCGGGTGTGCCTGAGCTGGCGCTGAAGGCCGAAGTGGCGGGCCGCCAACGACCGCATGACAGCAAGCGTCCGAGCAGGGCCGGGTCTACGCTCGCGTGTCCGGCTCTGGCGAAGTTTCCTCAATCGCGCAGCGCCGTGCTGCGCCACTGAGCGAGCTCCGGGCTCAGGTGCGAGAGCGGCTTCGCTGGTAGGCCGCGCGCGCGTAGTTGTAGGCCTTGCGGGCCTCGGGAGTCTCGCTCAGGCGCGGCGAGCGCGGAGCCTGGGCGTAGCGCTGGCCCTCGGAGCTGCGGCTCAGCGGGTTGAAGAGGTGTTCGCGGGCTTCTTGGAAGGCGCGCATGTGCAGGTTGCCGGCGATCCGGTCCAGACGATCGAGCACCTCGAGGTGCTTGGCCGGCTCGAGCAGCACGATCGTCTCGTCGCGGTCGAGGATTACGCCGGCGCGGCGCAGCGAGCGCAGCTGCTCGGAGATCCGCGCGGCGTCGCCGCAATCGTTCAGTTCGCCGCGGGTGCAGTGTCGCAGCGCCAGGTGGGCGACGACGCTCCAGCCGACGGGATGCGCGAGGTTCTCGAGCAGTCCGACGCCGGCGGGCAGCTCCTGCACGATCACGTGGATGTCGGTGAGCTCGGTGGCGTTCAGTGTCCAGCGGCCGCCCTTGTGCGTCTCGATCACGCCGGCGAGCTCCAGGCGCCTGAGCGCCTCCCCCACCTGTTCACGGGAGGGCCGTCGCGTGGGCAGCTCGCGATCTGGGGCAGTGGCCTGCTCGATCGAGCTGCATGCGCCGGCGAGGAGGTAGCGGCAGACCGGGTCGTTGAGCAGCAACGCGAGCTTGCGGCCTGGGCTCATTTCGGAAATCGCCTGAATCCGAACGGCATTGCGAGCCTAGATTCGGCGCAAAGCTCCCATAATCCTTGAGGGTTCCGTCCCATGATGGGTGTAGCGTGACAGGGCCAAGTTGCTAGGACTGTTCCAGATAGTAGTCACAGATGGCGTCTACCAATCGACAAGCCACGCGCCGGCGGGCGCCTACAGCGGCAGGCGAGCAGACCGACGCGCCGTTCCACGAGGCATTCTCGAAGCTCAAGGAGGAGCGCAGGTTGAGCTATCGCGATCTGCGTGACGCCACGGAGGGCGTCAATCCGTCTGGACGGGGGCTATCCGCTTCCCATCTGAGCCGCTTGTGTCACGGGCTTGATCCACCGTCGGCGCTCACGATCGCGCTGATCGCCAAGGCGCTTGACCTCTCGCCGCGCTACTTCGCTGAGTACCGCCTGGCGCAGGCACGCGCACTGCTTGACGAGCGCGCCCCCGGTGGCCTTCGCTCCGCGCTGCGTCAGCTACGTCGCTTCGAGGTGGCTGGCAGTACCGAGCAAGAAACATCGCGGCCACCCAACCGCCGTGTCCGACGGCGAACGTCCTAGACAGTCAGCGACGACGGCAACGCGTGTGGTGGTCCTGATCGCCTAGCTTTCTCTATAAGCCGAAAGAAGGGTTAGGGCTATGACGCTCGCGGGAGGATCGGCAAAGCAAGGACGGCTGGATCGCCGGGAGCTTGACCGGGCGGGGTTGGTCTGGGCCCCTGAGGTTCGCGGGATACTGTGCCATCGGTTGATCGCGCGGCTCTGCGAGCGGGGCATCAGCGACAGGCACGCGATCGAGCCGTATGCCCGGGCACTGCTCCCGTCCGGTCTTGCCCGGGCGCACCAGCAAGCGCTGCTGTCGTTTTTGGTGCCGTTGGCTGGCGTCTACCTGACGCGCTTTCTCAGGCCGGGTTGGCAGTTTTCGGGCAGTGAGGTGATCGTTGGTAGGGTCGCGCTCGATCTTCTCTGGGAGCGCTCCGGGCGTCAGCAGGCCGATGAGATCAAGTCCAGCGTGTCGGTGACCCCCGGGTGGCGAGAAGGTGCAGTTGAGCAGGCGCGCACACAGGCCGCTGCGGCCAGGGAGCAATACGGTCGGGCGTTCGAGGGGGTTCGCGTGGTCGCGCTCGCGCTCCCGCACGAGACATTCTGGGTTGCGGCGTGAAGCGGATCGCTGACCGCGCGCGTGCCGAGGCGATCATCGCGCAGATGCGCGCCTTTCAGGATCAGATCGGCCACGTCCCCGGCTGGTATCTGCGAGAGGCCTCCTCAGAGCTCGGGCGCTCGCGGGCGTCGCTGTACCGGTGGGTCAACGACGGCGTGCCCGCCGGGAAGCGCGAGCACTTCGAACTGAGCGACGTGCACAAGGTCGCGGTGTTCGACGAACACAGCGTCGGCGGGGCGTGGGCCACGCTGCGAAAGGAGGGCGAGAAGTTGCCCTCGCGGACGACCTGGTATCGGGCCGCGGGCCGGGACCTCAGCGAGCTCGAGCTGCGCTACGCCGAGGGCGGGCTGCCACGCGCGCGGCGGGCGCAACTCCGCCTTGAGCGCCGTGAGGCAGGCGTGGCGAGGCGCTGATCGCCGACCACAAGCTGGCGGATGTGCTCGTGGCGCTACCCGGAACGCACAAGCCAGCCAGGCCGTGGATCACGAGCTTCATGGAACCCTCCACCCGAGCGATAGCCGGGTTCGCTGTTTCGGTGCGACCCCACCGCGGTGTGGTCCTGGCCGCGCTAGGGGAGGCGATCCGCGAGCGCCCGGAGCTGACGCCCGCGCACGGCAAGCCGTGGATCGTGCGTTTCGACAACGGCCTTGAGTTCCTGGCCAAGACGATCCGCAGCGCGGCGCTCGACCTCGGCTTCACGCCGGTGCCGCTGCGGCGCCGCTCTCCGTGGTTGAACGGGAAGATCGAGCGCTGGCACCGGACGATGACACACGAGCTGGTACGCCGGCTGCCGCACTGGACCGACGGGCCCCGACGCGAGGACGGGTCGCTCGACGTCCCCGGCGACGTTCAGCCGATCGCGATCGAGGTGTTCATCGCGCTGCTGCTGGATTGGGTTGCCGAGTACAACTTCCACCGGCCTCACTCGGCGCTCGCGGGGCGAACCCCCGCCCAGGCATGGGAGGAGGACCAGACGCCGATTCGTCCCGCTGACGAGCAGGAGCTGCGCCGCTATCTACTCGAGTGCCCGGGTACCCGTGTCGTCGAGCCCAGAGGCGTCAGGTTCCAGAGCCGCTGGTACACGAGCGAGCGCCTGCAGCCGTTGGTCGGCCGGCGCGTGGAGCTGCGCCTCATGCCGCACGACAACCGCTGGGTCGAGATCTACCACGACGGCGAGTGGGGCGGCCGGGCGACCCGTCACGACGAGGCCTCTGAGGAGCAGCGCCAGCGGGTGCTGGAGGCCCGCGCTGATGCAGCCCGGCGCGCCGCCGGCCTCGCCCGAAAGGCCAAGAACCGCGACCGGGTGCGCTGGTCAACGATGATCAGCGACCGCGCACCACAACCCACCAACAGCATCTCACGCGAGGAGGCGCAGGCGCTCGAAGACCACGATCGGGTCCTGCTCGCCGCGCTGGGCCTCGACCACCGACACGGAGGAAGGCGCCAGTAGCGATGGCGCTGGGCACGTTCAACCCACCCGTGCGCCATCACGCCGGCCCTCCTGGGGTCGGGATCATCGAGACCGAAGGCCTCCTGCTCGCCGAGCACGCCATGCGACATGTGGTCGCCTACCGCCAGCTCGGGGCGCTCACCGGCGTCTCCGGCACCGGCAAGACGTTCGCGCTGGAGGTCCTGCTGCGCAACCGCCGGGACATCCACGTCGTGTGGATCGAGGTGCAGGTGAAACCGACGATGCTCTCGATCGCCCGCGCGCTGGCGCTCGAGCTCCTCGGAGAGGTCCCGCGCGGCAGCCGCCACGAGCTCTCCTATCACCTCCAGGACGCCCTCGTCGACCAGTCCGGTGAGGTTCCGCTCGTCGTCGTCTTCGACGAGGCGCAACGGCTGAACAACGAGTGCGCCGAATACCTGCGCTACCTGCACGATCCTCAAGACACGAGCTTCGCGATGCTGCTCGCCGGCGGCAACGGCTGCAGGGAGACGATCCGCCGCGAGCCGATGCTGCACAGCCGCGTGCACGAACCGATGTTCTTCAAGGCCTTGGGCGAGAAGGCGCTGCTCCAGATGCTGCCCAACTACCACGCGATGTACGAGCACGCCGATCCCGAGCTGCTGCTGCAGGTTGACCAGCAGCGCTGCCACGGCATCCTGCGCCACTGGTCGGCGTTCACCGCCTCGGCCGCCCAACTGCTCGCCCCGCGCGGCGAGCAGACGCTGACGAGCGCCATCGCCGAGGTCGTCCTGCGTCAGCCCACATGAGCACCGATCTCGCACCTCGGACGGTCCTACGGGCAGAGCGCGAGCCGCAGACGCTCGCCACGTTGTTGGGCCTGCACGACGTGGAGGGCGGCGTGGTTGTCTGTCACCCAGTGCCTCCACGAGCAGGAGGCGCAGGCGTCCCAGCGCAGGCGGCTGGCCGCGCAGGTCCGTTGTCGCAGCGCATCACACAAAGGTCTGGCTCGAGGCAGAGCGGGTAGGCGACCTGGTGCTCGTGCGCGCCGGCCTGTTCGCTCCCGCTGCGCTCGCCGGCTTCGTGTCCCTCGCACACGAAGCCGGCACCCGCACCTGGCTTGCATTCGATGACCCGAAGCGCAGACGTGCGGCGGGCGAGTTCCTCTCTGCTCGGGCAGTCAACGCAGTGCAACCGAGCGGCAGGCGGTGCGCCGAGCCCACCCCGGGCGGAGCGCGAGCACGAGCATGGCCAACGCCACTTGGGCTCAACCGGTCCTCGCAACAGCCGCTGTTGCCATTAGCTCAAGACAGTTTTTATCAGGTGGTGTGGTTATCCCCTTCTTGAGAGGCAGAGACGACCCCGAAGGGGCCGTACACCGAAGGACCGGTAACGCTCGTATGCTCTTCGCGCTCGCGGTAATCGTGGCGTGTTGATTGGACGCGAGCCGGCTGGATACTCCCGAGCCCGCGCTACTGTGGACGCACCTGCGGATCAGCTCGGTGGTGAAGGTATCGCCGATGCTGTCGAGCAAAGGTACTCATCTAGCGCCTCGGCGGGTGTCCTCCAGCCGAGTGTCTTGCGTGGCCGACTATTGAGTGTGGCAGCGACCGCGGCGAGGTCCTCGGCGGTGTGTCTTGCGAGGTCTGTGCCCTTCGGGAAGTACTGTCGCAGCAGGCCGTTGGTGTTCTCGTTCGTCCCTCGTTGCCAGGGACTATGAGGATCACAGAAATACACTCGAAGCCCGCTGTCGATTGTGATCTGTGCGTGTTGTGTCATCTCAGCGCCCTGATCCCAAGTGAGCGATCGGCGGAGTTGCTCGGGCAACGTTGTGATCTGGGCGGTAATGGCATCACGCACCGCTTCAGCTCCACGCCCGGCGAGCGGTGGCCCATTCTTGACTCTCGGGCCGCCGTGGCCGGGCATCGGCGGTAGGCGAAGCAGCATCGTGAACCGCGTGCTGCGCTCCACGAGCGTTCCTATCGCAGTCCGATCCGCACCGAGAATGAGGTCGCCCTCCCAGTGGCCAGGTATGGCTCGATCCTCGGCCTCCGCGGGACGCTCGCTGATCATAATCTGCTCGGTGATGAAGCTCTTGCCACGCCCCCGGACGCGGGCCCTGGGGACCCTCAGCGCCCTGCCACTGCGCAAGCAAGCGGTGAGCTCCCGTCGCAGCGCGCCGCGGCTCTGCACGTAGAGCGCCTGGTAGATCGCCTCGTGCGATATCCGCATTGACTCATCATGCGGGAAATCTAGGCGCAGCCGGTAGGAGATCTGCTCCGGGCTCCACGCCCTCGCCCACCTACGGTCCTGGCGATGTGGCTTGTTTCGGCCCCTCCAAGGCGCCGTCGCGGGCCCTGGTAGCGCTGTGCCGTTGGGTCGGCGGACCTGGCCGGAGAGCCGCTCCTGCACATACTCGCGCAACTGGACGTTGGTGGCGAGCTTCGCGGTCTTGGGGCGGCGTGCCATCAGATCTGCCTTCCATTGCGCGACCGAGGCGCGGTACTCAAGCTTTCCCCCACGAGTGGCTGCGTTGCGGCGCAACTCCCTGGAGATCGTTGACGGGGCACGCCCTAACTGGCGGGCGATCTCCGAACCCCGACGCCTTGCGCCTTCAGCAGCGCGATCTCCTCCCGCTCCTCAAACGACAGATACCGGCCTGAGATTGGATCAAGCATGAACGTTGGCATCCCGCCACGATCCCTAAACCACCGGCTGCCAGCCGCCGCAGACGCCCCGACAGCCACCGCAGCGTCCTCACTGCTCAAGCCCCTAGCGATCCCACGCCAAAACAACCGCTCCACATCTCGACGCAGCGACGGCGCCCCCAGCGACTTCATCAGCGCCCTGCCCGTCAACTCCTTCATCCACCCTGCTGGCCTGCCCATAAACACCTCCACGATCAAGGTGTTGCGAGGACCAGTTGAATCCGCCCCATCTCCGTGGCTCGCGCGCACCGCGGCAGCGCGGACCTTCACGGCGCAGGAGTTCAACGACATCGACGCGCGTATGTACAACGCGTTCAAAGCAACGAGCACCTACATCAGAAGCCAACGAGAACTCGGGTACAGATCGCTGCAGCACTTCCCGGCCGTGATGACGGTCAACCCGGTTCCCCTACGCCGTCACGCCCGCCTGATCGGCGTCGGCTGCGCTCTGCTCCAACACGGCTTCGCCGTCGAGATACGAGAGCGCCCGATCGCCGCGAAGCCGGCCGTCCTCACGCCGACCCGCGCGCAAGCGGCCCAGCTCCGCCGTCACGCGAGTCCCGCGAGCGCGGCTTTTCACGCGCTCAAGTCGCTGACAGACCTCGATGACATCACGATCCAGAGCATCACCCTGGACCAGGTCATCGAGACCGCCAGAGGTGTCTGGGTCGGCGGATATCTCCTTCAAGGAGCAGCTGCAGCGGCGCTCAGAGCCCAGCGCACCGCCCAATACGTTCGCGGGTTCGCACCGAGCCAGACACTGTTCATGGACGCACGGATTCGCGACGATGTCACCCTATGGGGGAGGGGCGACATCGCCCCGCCGATCACACTTGAGGTCAAGCTCGCGCGGCTGAGCGCCCCGCTCGACATCTCGTTTCACCAGCCTCACCTGGAGGCAGACCTCCACGCGCCATCCCAACCAACCCAAGACGAGGCCGAGCTGATCCTGCAGCTGCTGCGGCTGACCCCATCCAGAGCCATACCGCTCGCGAGGCTGAGCGGCCCCGGGCGAGCAGCAGCCGCGCGGCTGACCGCCACGTCCGCAACGAGCGTCCACGAAGGGTTCATCGCCGCCAGCGACCACCTTCGCTTCAGCCAATTCCTTTTCGATCCCACCCACTACATGGCCAACCACGTCGAACCGCGACCATGGCATCTCCAGCCACAGGCCTGAGCGCGAATTTCCAAGCGCACCTCGCCAGCAAGAGCCCGCGCACCCAAGAGGTCTACCTGGCCAGCCTCGAGCGCCTGATGAGGTGGGCGCAGCGCAACGAGCTTGACCTCATCACGGCGCGGACCCCGGACCTCGAACGCTTCCTCGCTGAGGAGGTTCGCAGCTACGCGAGCGCCACCATTCACGTCCGCCGCGCGGCGATCCGCGCCTTCTACGCACACCTCATGAAGGAGCGGATCGTCGAATCGAACCCCGCAAGCGGCTTGCACATAGCGTTAACCGAGAGCATCGCCGCTGTACACGGGCCTGTCGAATACCTGACAGACGATGAGATCACTCGGCTTCGACGACACGCGCTGAAACGGGGGGCCGTCAGCAGCCTCGCGATCTGCATGCTCCACGAGACCCCAGCCACCCTGCGACAGATCGCACGCTTCAGCATCGCTGACTTTGCCCGAGACGCCGGCGGCAATCCCTTCGCGATCCTCGCACAGAAGACCGCCGCCGCTATGACGCCCTGGCCAGTCAGCCAGCAAGCCATCGACGCTGTCGAAGCGCTGAACAACGAGTCGCCGCGCCTGATCTCGCCACTGACGCGAAACCCGAACCTAGCCCCTATGGAGGCTCGGCTCTCCGGCGTTTGAGGCAGGATTGGCCGGCACCCCGCGCATAGGTGTGCGGGGACTGGGCGTCGGGGTGTTCCCGGCGCCGACACCCCAGCTATGGGAGGTGCCGACCATGTCAGAGAGTATGGCTCTTGTCGGGCTTGATGTTCACCAGGCGCAGACGGTCGCTGCGGTGCTCGATCCGGGTACGGGCGAGCTGCGTGTGGAGCGGTTGCGTGGCGAGCCGGCGGAGGTGGTGCCGGTGTTCTTGGAGGAGCTGGAGCGGCCGGTGAGGGCGGTGTATGAGGCGGGGCCGACGGGGTTCGCGCTGGCCAGGGTCGCCGAGCAGCGCGGCCTGGACGTGCGGGTGGTGGCGCCGGGGTCGATCCCGAGGGCGCCGGGCGATCGGGTGAAGACTGACCGGCGGGACGCCAAGCGGCTGGTCAGGCTGTTCGCCGCGGGGGAGCTGTCGTATGCGTTCGTGCCGAGCGAGACCGACGAGCGGTTCCGTGATCTGGTGCGCTGCATCGAGGACGCGCGCAAGGACCTGATGCGCTCCCGTCACCGCCTCTCGAAGTTCCTGCTGCGCAGGGGGCACAGATTCCCGTGCAAGGCGTGGACGCAGCCGCACGAGCAGTGGCTCGGCAAGCTGCGCTTCGACGATGCCCCTTCCCAGGTGACGTTCGTGGACTACCTCTGCGCGGTGCAGACGCTGGTCGGGCGTCGTCGCACGCTGATCGGCGCACTCGAGGAAGCGGTGCCACGGAGCAGCCACGCCGAGACGGTCGCGAGGCTGCGCTGCTTCCGCGGGATCGACACGCTCACCGCCGCCGGGCTGTGCGCGGAAGTCGGAGACTTCACCCGGTTCGCCAAGCCCGCGCTGCTCTCAGGGTTCCTCGGCGTGGTACCGAGCGAGTACACCTCCGACGATAAGCGCACCCAGGGACAGATCACCAAGGCCGGTCCGCCGCACGCCCGACGGCTGCTGGTCGAGGCCGCCCACCACTACCGCCACCAGCCGGCCGTGCGCTTGGGCCTTCAGGCCCGTCAAGCCGGACAGGACCCTCGCGTTGTGCAGATCGCGTGGCGCTGCCAGCGCCGCCTGCATGAGCGCTGGACGCACCTGGCGGGCACCCGCGGCAAGCGCACCGGGACGGTCGCGATCGCCTGCGCACGCGAGTTCGCCGCGTTCTGCTGGGAGGCCGCGACCCTGGACTGACACCAGCTGACATCACGACGGCGCCCGGGCGGCTGCCGGGGCGCCACGAGATTCCTGTCTCACATGGATGAGACGCCGCAGCCGGCAAGGAGATCGTCCCGCCGTGAGCTGCAATGGGTAGTGCATCAGTTTGGTTTTGGCCTGCACATCGCGCCCTCGGCGGGCTACCGTCCGGGTCATGCGACCCCGGACGGGCGATCCTGCTACCGAGCGCGCCGTTGTGCGGCTGGTGTTGGCGCGGGAGCGCACGCTGGGCGGTCTTGAACGGCTGGTCGGCCCGGACGCGCTCCCGGCTGCGAAGTCGCTCGCGGCGGATGGCGTCGTGATCCGACATGGCGAGCAGGTCTGGGCATCCTCTGCCCTGGCGCGGCGCGATGAGCTGGAGCTGGTCGCCGTCTGACCGCCGCCCCGGGCGGGAGCCGGGTTTAGCCGCGACGATCAACGGAGAAGACTCAAGAGGCGCGCTCTGATGCCGACCATCGAAACTAGGTGTATGATGCCCACACGCGGAGACAGAGGGCCGTCACGGCCGGCGGCCAAAAGAAAGGGGACGGCTATGGGGGATCTGGCAGCAGCTAGGAAGACGCCGACGCGCCGGGCGAAGCCCAGGAAGGGTCGCGCGAGCGAGCCGAATACGTTTTATGCTGCCTCCCAATCGGAAGGGCCGCTAATCCTTTCGGTGTCGGAAACAAAGCGAATGCATGATATTCAGCGTGCCGCCGAGCGCGATCCGGCGGCCTATATGGAGGCGTGCCGCGCAAAGGCTCGCTGAATGGGTGTACTCAAAGGGCGCCCGAAGTTTCCCCTCGTCAAAGAACCGAAGGGCGACAAACGCCTTAAGGGCTTCTCGGTCGGAGCTACCGAGAAGTGGGAGCATGATGTCAACAAGCTGGTTGAGGCGCGATACACAGAAGGACTAGCTGGCTTCCCCCGCCTGAAGATAATGGCGATGACCACCGCAGACGGTGATGTGCTTGGTCTCTGTGCTTGGCACCCACGCCAGCCTCAGTATGACCCTCCTGGACGGCAGATGATCGAGCCGCCCTATATCCATCTGATCGGTGTCTCCAAGCAGTTCCGTGGCTGGAAATCTGAAGCAGGTTGCCGGCTCGGAAGTGAGCTGTTACTCGGCGCGATGAGGAAGATCACGCTTGCCGCCGCACGCCTGAAATGCCCGCAGTTTGGGCGCTCATCGATCCGCGCAACGCGCATAGCCACAATCTATTCGAGCGCCATGGATTCGGTCTCATCGAGAAACAGGAGGGCGATCATCGGCGGTACAGACCCTATGGCCTTCCGATCTTCTAGTAGCTACCATGCCCAGGGATGCCAGACCGCTCACGCAAGCGCCCACGCGACCCGAACCAGCTCGGGAAGCTGATCGTAGACCTCGCGACGGGCGACGCTTCGCAGCCTGACCCCGACGAGGGCAAGAACCCGGCCGCCGTCGAGTTGGGGCGCAAAGGCGGTCTGAAGGGCGGCAAGGCACGAGCTGAGAAGATGACCCCAAAGGAGCGCAGCGAAGCCGCACGTCGAGCGGCCCACGCGCGTTGGGTGCGAAGACCCACGGACGAAGTCAGCCCAGCTAGGGATGCCTGAGAATGTCGTGATTGCAGTTATTCCGTAGAACAATCTTTCCATCTTCCCAATGGAACGTGACGCGATTCTTTTTATCTACGTACGCCTCGAACACCTTGGGATTCCGCGTGCCGCGTACAGGGTGCGTCTGTAGGCCCTGATGCCTTGGATTCTCGCCAAGTTGGGCAACACACTTCGCGATAGCCCCGGCGAGGGGAGCGGGCTTCGCATCGAGGACGCGCTTGAAGTGTGCTGGGATTACTAGCTCGGGCAATCTACTCCGGATTGCCGAGGAGGTAGCGCACTGCGTCGTTCGGATCGTTGAAGGTGCGCAAGCGGCCGTTTTCGATGTCAGCCAGAGCCTGTCGCTCGGACTCCTGCCATGAGACGGACCAATAGTACGCCTGGTCCGCGGGAATGAAGGCAGGAATCGTTGGCGACGGCGTGACGCTGCCACCACCGAAGACCATCATCGCAGCACGGGCAGGTTCGGCCAGCGTAGTGGTATGTGCGCCGCGTCGTATGGATTCGATAACCATCTTAGTCCCCTTGCGCTTGGTCTTGCTGGTTCTTATGGGCAGTTTGAAGCGCCTCGATGAGCTGCGGTACTGCAGCGGGAGCGATGGCTAGCCGCGCGATTGGCTTCACAGGGATGAACGGCGAGGCCGGCACTCCGTCTTCGACAGCCGCTGGCACTAGAGAGCCGGCGAGCAAGAAGACCGCGTGTGGCCCCGCAGCAACACCAAATGCGTTTGCGAAATGGACGGGAAGATCCTCGGTCCCGATCCAAGCAGCAGGAATGTTGGGCTCTGAAGCCATAGGACTAGAGTCGGCGCTCGAACGATGCTGCCTGAGACGAGCAACGCTACCGTCAGCATATCTCGATGCAAGGCCTATGCGCGTATCGTCGGCTCCGTGCGGGCGCGGTGATTCGCATTGTCTCCAGCTAAACGGCCCGCCCGCCGGGGCAGTGGTAGGCGAGTTGTAGCTGATCTGTCTGTCCGACCGCTCACGCATAATGTTCAGTATGAACAGGCTGAGTCTCGAGCGGCGCGCCCAGATCCTCGCGATGCTCACGGAGGGCAACAGCATGAGGGCCACTGCCCGGATGGCCGGCTGCGCCTTCAACACTGTCTCGAAGCTGCTGCTGGACGTGGGTGGGGTCTGCACGGAGTTCCAGGACCGCACGCTGCGCGATCTCCGCTGCAACGAGGTCCAGTGCGACGAGATCTGGAGCTCCATTGGGTCGAAGGCCAAGAACGTGCCCGAGGACCGCAAGGACGAGTTCGGCGTCGGCGACGTTTGGTGCTGGGTTGCGATCGACGCGGAGTCCAAGCTGGTCCCGTCATGGCTGCTGGGCGAACGCAAGACCGGCGACTGCGTTGCGTTCCTCGATGACCTCCGCGACCGGTTGCGCTACCGCATCCAGCTCTCCACGGACGCGCACGCGAGCTACAAGGGCGCCGTCGGGCTGGTGTTCGCGGGCGACGTGGACTGGGCGCAGGTAGTCAAGGAATACCAGTCCACGCATGTCGCTCCGGGCCGCTACAGCCCGCCAGCCTGCACGGGCGTGCGCGTGAAGGCGCAGCTTGGCAGTCCCGATCTCGCCAAGGCCAGCACGAGCTACATCGAGCGGCAGAACCTCACGATGCGGATGCACATGCGGCGGTTCACGCGCCTGACCAACGCGTTCTCGAAGAAACTGGAGAGCCACGCCGCGGCCGTCGCGCTGCACTTCATGGCCTACAACTTCGCCCGGCCGCACAAGACCCTGGCGAACCCGTACCCGCGGACCCCGGCGATGGCCGCAGGGGTCGCGGATCACATCTGGACGATGCGCGAGATAGCGCAGCTGCTCGACTAGACCTCGGTCAGATGGTCTTGCCGGTGAGTTCGAGCAGCCGGCAAGCCGCACGCGTCGGGAAGACATGGCCGTCGCTGGTCTGGTGGATGAGGCCGGTGTTACGCAGGTTGGCCACGGCATCGAGGGTGTCGGTCAGATCGTTCAGGTCGCGGCCGAGGTCATCGACGGACCAGATCGGTGGGTCATCATGTGCAGCGCCATCAGTTCGAGCGTGTCGAGGCGGTAGCCAGGGCGCGGGATACTGTCGTCAGACATGGGGAGCTAATCCCTCCTTGTGTCTAGTGACCTGGGTCGTTAGTTCGCAGGGATAGCGGTTTGTGGCCGCGAATGTCGTCGTTATCCACGACGATGGGAGGCGGTCATGCCAAAGCGTGCGGCAGAGGTTGTGCTCAGCGACGAGGATCGGCAGGTGCTGGAGCGGTGGGCGCGGCGCCCGAAGAGCTCGCAGGCGCTGGCGTTGCGCTGCCGGATCGTGTTGGCTGCGGCCGAGGGCGAGCTGAGCCAGGACATCGCGGCTCGCCTGGGTTGCACGGACTCGACGGTCGGTAAGTGGCGGGGAAGGTTCGCGCGTAGGGGCTTGGACGGGTTGCACGATGAGCCACGCCCGGGCAAACCGCGCTCGATTACCGATGAGGATGTCGAGCGGGTCATTGTCAAGACACTCGAGGAGCAGCCCCGGGACGCCACGCACTGGTTGACACGCCAGATGGCTGCCGCTACGGGGATGAGCCAGACCGCGGTCAGCCGAATCTGGCGGGCGTTCGGGCTCAGGCCCCATCAGGGGGAGAGCTTCAAGCTCTCCCCCTGACCCTTTGTTCATCGAGAAGGTCAGGGACATCGTGGGGCTTTATCTGAACCCGCCCGATGCAGCGGTCGTGCTGTGCGTCGATGAGGAGTCACAGATCCAGGCGCTGGACCGCACCGCGCCGGTGCTGCCGCTGATGCCCGGGGTGCCCGAACGAGCGACCCACGACTATGTCCGCAACGGCACCACCAACCTCTACGCGGCGCTGGACGTCGCCTCGGGCAATGTCATCGCCGACATGACGCCGCGCCACCGCGCCGAGGAGTTCCGTCGGTTCCTGAACGTCATCGACCACGCCGTGCCAGAGCACCTGGAGATCCATCTCGTGCTCGATAACTCCTCAACACACAAGACCCCCTCGATCCAGCGCTGGCTGCTGCGACACCCACGCTTCCACGTGCATTTCACGCCGACTTATAGCTCCTGGCTGAACCTCGTCGAGCGCTGGTTCGCCGAGCTCACCACGAAATGGATCAAGCGCGGGACACACCGCTCGGTGCGAGACCTCACAGCCTCAATCCGGACCTGGATCACCAACTGGAACGAGGACCCAAAGCCCTACGTATGGCACAAGACCGCCGATGAGATCCTCGACAACCTCGCCAACTACTGCCAACGAATCAACGACCCAGGTCACTAGGCCCCGGCGTCGGGTTACCGCCCGCGCCGGGGCCGCTGGGCTCTATAGATGCCCGCGAGCGTACCCGCCAAAACCGCGCCGTGGGCGGTCAAAACCAAACTGACGCACCACCCTGCAATGCCCGATAATAAATGTTATGTAAACTATAGGGGCGTCGCGCGCCCCCGAAGACACCCGGGCGCGCCGGCCACCCAGCCCGGCCGGCCGGCCGGGCTGGCTGGGCAGGCCGCGAGCGTGCGGACTGCGTGGCTACCGCCGCGGCGCGGCCTGCGGTGTGACGTTGATGAGGACGCGGTAGGGCCCGCGCGCGATGCCGCCGCGAAAGCGGCGAGCCGCGAAGACGCGCAGACGCGCGTACCAGGAGCCATAGCGGTGCGTGCCGGGCAGGCGGCGGGCGCGGACGAGGTCGAAGGCGGTGATGTGCGCCGGGTAGGCGAAGCCGAGGCCGTCGATCAGCAGGCCGGTGGCGTGTGCGCGCGAGGAGCCCCAGTGGTGCCAGTGCGCGGCGGCGATGCCCTCGGTGGAGCCGAGCGAGCCGCCGGTTTCGCAGGCGCGCGGCGCGTAGCGCCAGGAGGCGCGGTTCTGGGCGGGCAGCCGCGTGTCGTTGCAGCCGATGACCGGGTAGCGCGCGCCGGTGGCCACGACCCGGGTGGGAGTGCCGGCGAAGGCGGCGGGGCTCACGAAAAAGCTCGTCACCACCGCCTTGGTGGGGGCCGCGTGGCGGCCGGCCGAGACCCCGAGCGAGACGCCTGTAGAGACGACGGCGCCGGCGGCGAACACGGTGGCGAAGACGATCGCGAACGCGTACCTGAACGAGGTCGCGCCAAACGCGCGCAGGCGGCGGCGCGTGCGGCGGAGAGCAGCCGGCGGGCCCATCGAAAGGACGGTAGCGTAGTGGCAGGATGTGCCGCCTGTTCGCAATGAGCGCGGGCCGCGAGCGCGCGCGGGCGACGTTTTGGCTGCTGCAAGCGCCGGACAGTTTGAGCGTGCAGAGCAGGCGCGAGCCCGACGGCACGGGACTCGGCTGGTTCGACGAGCAGGGGCGCCCCCACGTGCGCCGGCAGGCGCTGGCGGCCTACGAGGACCGGCGCTTCGCGCAAGAGGCGCAGGAGGTGGAGTCGAGGACGTTCGTGGCGCACGTGCGGTTCGCCTCGACGGGCGCGCTCGACGTGCGCAACACACACCCGTTCGAGCAGCGCGGGAGGCTGTTCGCGCACAACGGCGTGGTCGAGGATCTGCCTAAGCTCGAGGAGCGGCTGGGGCCTGCGGGACGGGCGCTGGTCAAGGGCGAGACGGATTCGGAGCGGTTGTTCGCGCTGATCACCCAGGAGATCGAGGCGCACGAGGGCGACGTCGGCGCGGGGATCCAGGCGGCGTGCACGTGGGTGGCGGCGAACCTGCCGGTGCTTGCAGTCAACCTGGTGCTTGGGACCGCGGAGGGCCTGTGGGCGCTGCGTTACCCGCAGACGCACGAGTTGCATGTGCTGGAGCGCGCGCCGGGCGCGCCGCTTGAGCACGCGAGCACGCTCGGCAGCCGGGTTCGCTCCGAGCACGGCGCACGGGCGCCGCTGGTGGTGCTCGCCAGCGAGCCGCTCGACGCGGACAGCGGCTGGCGCGAACTGCGCGCAGGCGAACTGCTGCACGTGGACGCGGACTTGAAGCTCGACTCCAAGCGGATCCTCCCCTCCCCCCCGGCCTACCCGCTGACGCTCGCCGACCTGGGCGAGCGAGCGCGCGCGTCGCAGACCGCGACGGGGCCGCAGTGCGGCGGCTCGCGGGGAGCGGTTGATGCGGTGGCGGGCTGACGGGCCGCCGCCGGCGTGGGGCTTCTTACCGCTCGCGTTTCGCGACCGGCTCCTCAGGACCCGGGCTGTGCTGCACGGCGAC
The DNA here is from genome assembly GCA_963804675.1 of uncultured Solirubrobacterales bacterium. Lineage (GTDB taxonomy): Bacteria > Actinomycetota > Thermoleophilia > Solirubrobacterales > Solirubrobacteraceae > Palsa-744. Next base: position 676,630 of record CAWDRI010000001.1, read on the forward strand.
GACCTCGAGCAGCTGCTCGAGTCCGGCGAAATCATCGGGGTTGCGGGTGTAGAGGGGAAGCTCGCGCGCGAGCGAGGTCGCGGCGATCAGCATGTCCAGGGTTCGCCGGCCGCGGGCACTGCGCCCCGCTGCTGTCACGGCCGCGTACACGCGTCCGTAGGCTCGCGCGGCCGCGAGATCGAAGGGCAGCTGATCGAAGGTCGCCTCTGCGCCCTGCAGACGCTCGATGCGCAGCGCGCGCTGCTGCGGGTCGGCGGTGGCGTGTGGACCCGCGGCCAGCTCGGCCATGGTGACCGCCGACACGCAGACCTCATGGGGCAGGTCGCGCGCGCGCAGCCGCTCGAGGTCGATCACGACCGAGGTGTCCAGAAGTCCCCGAGGCGGCCGCTCGGCGGCCGCCGACGCCTCAGGCACGCGGCGTCGGGTCTTGGTCTGTGAAGCGGTCGATGTCGGCGCGAAACTCGTCGTAGTCGATGCGACCCATGCCGGAGAATGCAGCGATCGCCACCTCGGCCGGCACGAACCGCCGGCGGCGGATCGGGCGCAGCTCGCCCACGGGTGCGCCGTTGCGAGTCACGATAAACGACTCGCCGCGGTCGAGCTCGCGCATGACCTCGCCGCTGTCGTTGCGCAGCTGGCGCTGTGTGATCTCGCGTGCCATCGAAAGCGACTGTAGCACATGTGCGACCGACGGTACGCGGAGCTGGCCGAAGAGCCGGAGGCACTCAAGCTTACGCTTGACAACGCCCACGCGGCAGCCGTTTGATGCCGATGCTTGCCGAGGCCATCTAGTGTCGTGAGTCAGAATTTCGCGGCCGCCTCGCGGCGTCTGAACGCGCCTGGATCCACCCGGCCGGCACAGGTACGCTCAGTACCCTTAGCCGTCCGTGCGGCCCCAGTCGCGCCCAGCCGGCTCGCAAGACTGCACCCAAAATTCTGACTCACGACACTAGCTCGACGAGGGCATCGCGGTCGCGGCTCGACGCTCGCTGCTCACCACGGCGCGCGCAACCCGTCGAACATGGGGAAGTGGCGGATGTTGAGCGTCCAGAGCTCCAGTCCGTGCACGAGGGCGCAGGCGGCGACGCAGTAGTCGACCGCGTCGATGCCGGAGTGGCTGCGGGCATAGCGCCGCGCGAGGCCATCGGCCCGCGCTGCCACCGCGGCGTTAACTGGTAGCCAGCGCAGCGCCCCCGCGAGCGCGTCGGTGGCTCGCCGCTCGGCGGGACGCATGCCGATCGACAGCTCGATCCGGGTGACTACGGACGCGGCCACCACCTCCTCGCGCTCGAAGGCGGCGCGCAGCAGCGTGCGCGCCGGCTGCACCCCACGGAGGTAGTCGACGAGCACCGACGTGTCCGCCAGGGCGCTCACCCGGTGCGGCGAAGCCTACGCGCGGTTCCCGACCGCACACGCTCCACGAGCTCGGCGCCGCTCTCGCCACGATCTGCCCACGCACCGAACGCGCTGTCGAGCAGGCGCAGCCTATCGGTGTCGGACAGCGTGCCGTAACGCTCGTCGAGGGCGCGGCGGACCAGCTCGGCCAACGAGCGGCCACTGCGCGAGGACTCGTCGCGCAGACGCGCATACTGGGCATCGGTCAGCGTGATTTGCGTGCGGTGCATGGTGATGTCATGCTACATCGTGTTGACCAATCGACGATCCCCCAGCACGCGCGATCACGGCAAGGGGCGGCGTCAGCGGTGTGAAAAGGCCACGCGGGAGCCGCGCGCACGCGAGCCCCCCCGCACCCCTCAAGCCCCCGGGCGGGGGGGCCGATGCGAAGCGCATGAGGCCCATTCGCACGCGCGCACGCGCGCGCACACACACGCACGCGGTGGGCGCCTGCGCAAAGGCAAACGCCACGAGCCTCGCCGCCGCCGCCATCGCAGTCGCCGCGGTCGCATGGCTGGGCCTGACGGGCTACGCGTGGAGCGACTACGAAACGGAGGTGGCACCGGCGTACGCGGCGCTGGCGCACGGGCACCTCACAGAATTTCTGCGGCTGGCGCCGGTGTACGGCGGGTCGCTGATGCTGAGGGCACCGTTCGCGTTGCTGCCGGGCCTGTGGGGCGGCGGTGCGTTGGCGGTCTACCGCACGGTGGCGCTGCCGTGCCTGCTGGCGGCGGCGGTGCTCGGGGTGTGGCTGGCGGCGGATATGCGCAGGCGCAACCTCCCGGGGCTCGCGCGCGGGGTCGCGTTGGCGCTCTGCGTGGCAAACCCGCTGACGCTCGGCGCGCTGGAAGTGGGCCACCCAGAGGACCTGCTCGGCGGCGCGCTGTGCGTGGCAGCGGTGCTGGCGGCTGCGCGTGGACGGGGGCTGTGGGCGGGCGTGCTGCTGGGGGCGGCGGTCGCGAACAAGGAGTGGGCGCTGCTGGCGGTCGGCCCTGTGCTGCTGGCGCTGCCGGACCGGCGCGCGCTGAGCGCCGCGCTGTGCGCCGCGGTTGCGGGCGCGACGGCGGCGGCGATCCTGGCGCCGCTGGCGGTGGTGCACGCGGGGAACTTCGTCGCGGAGACCAAAGCGACGAGCCAGACGTCGAGTGAGATCTTTCAGCCGTGGCAGTGGTGGTGGTTTTTCGGCCACCATGGAGCGAGCGTGCAGGGCACGTTTGGGCGAGTAAAACCGGGCTACCGGATCGGCCCGGTGTGGGCGGGCACGGTGAGCCACCCGCTGATTCTCGCGGTCGGGGTCGCGCTGCCGGCCGCGCTGTGGTGGCAAAAGCGGCGCGGCGGGCGTCGTGCTAGCGAGCGTGAGGCGCTGCTGCTGCTGGCGCTGCTGCTGGTGGCGCGCTGCGCGCTGGACACGTGGGACACGGGGTACTACGTGCTGCCGCTGCTGCTCGCACTGTGCGCGTGGGAGGCGCGCGGCGAGCGTGGGCTGCCCGCGATCGCGCTGGCAGCAAGCGCCCTGGCGTGGGTTGACTTCGAATGGCTGCGCTACCACGCCTCGGCAGACGTGCAGGCGGCGTTCTTTCTCGCCTGGACGGTGCCACTGGCAGCCACGCTCGCGCTGGCGCTGTTCGCCCCGCAGCGACTGACCCGGCAGCGTCTCACGAGCGCCCGCGCGCATCCTGTTTTTTGATTTTGGATTGGAGCCCCGTTGGGGCTCCGGGAGGGGGTCGGTTGGCCCCGAATGAGGCGCGAACGTGGCGACCAAGCGTTCAGGCAGCGCCGCCGACGCCGTGTCGCTCAGGCGGCGATTGGGGTATCTGGCCGTCCCTCGGTTCAGCGTGGCGAACTGGGGTTTGCCGCCCCGATTGGCGTGCAGTAGGCTGAATAGGCGATGAGCTTTACCAGGATCACGGTGAGTGCGGACCAGATGGGTGGTGTGCCCTGCATTCGCGGTCTTCGCATTCCCGTCGCCACCGTCGTCGGCATGGTCGCCGACAGCATGAGCGCCGCCGAGATCCTCGACGCCTATCCCGACCTCGAAGCCGAGGACATTCGCGAGGCGATGCGCTATGCCGCGCAGGCCGTCAGTGAACGCGAGCTGCCACTCGCCGCGGCCGGTTGAGGTTCCTGGTCGACAACGCGCTTTCTCCGATCGTCGCCGCGCGGCTCCGGGAGGCAGGACACGACGCTCGGCATGTTCGTGACTACTGTCTGCAGGCCGCTGCCGATGAGGAGCTCCTGCTGCGAGCCTCGCTGGAGCAGCGCGTGCTCGTCTCGGCGGACACCGACTTCGGAACGCTGCTCGCGAAGCGGCGCGAGCGATTGCCGTCTGTCGTGCTGTTCCGCCGTGGGGCGCAACGGCGACCCGAGCCGCAGGCACGGCTGCTACTTGCGAATCTCGCGACGATCGAGCGAGCGCTTACTGAAGGCAGCGTCGTCGTCATCGAGACCGAGCGTATCCGGATCAGGCGGTTGCCGCTAATTTCGTAGCGTGTCGCTGGGCTCGGCCCCGCCGCACAGTACCTCCGGCGCAGGGTCGAGTCCATTCGGCCAGACGATGGTGCGCGCCTCGCGATCGACGCACACCCGCCGGAAGTAGTCGAGGTCGCGCAGCGGCCCGCCGAGTGTGCCGCGCAGGAGGAACGAGCAGTCAACGTCCCGCACGACCCCATCGTCGAATCCAACCCGCAGGCAATGGCCCTCCAAAGGCTCGACGCTCGTGACGCGCAGCATGAGGATGCTCACCCTACAACGGTCAGCTCCTTCGCCAGCCCGCTGAGCACGGTGGCGCCGGCGTCGGTGACGAGCACCAGATCCTCGATACGCACGCCGACCAGGCCGGGGACATAGACCCCGGGCTCGACGGTGACGATCTGGCCGGCGCGCAGGTGGCGGTCCTTGGGGGCGGTGCGCGAGAGGCGCGGGGCCTCGTGAACCTCCAGGCCGACGCCGTGGCCGAGGCCGTGGCCGAAGTGCTCGCCGTGGCCGGCATCCTCGATCACCGCACGGGCGGCGGCGTTGACCTCGATCCCGGTCGGGCCGGGGCGCACGGCGTCAAGGCCCGCCAGCTGGGCGCGCAGCACGAGGTCATAGACGGCAAGCTGCTCGCCGGGGACGTGCTCGCCGGTGGCGTAGGTGCGCGTGCAGTCAGAGCAGTAGCCGTCGTGCAGCGCGCCCCAGTCGATCGTCACCAGCGTGTTCGCGGCGATCGGCTCATCGCGCGGCTGCGCGTGGGGCAGCGCGGAGTGCACGCCGCTGGCGACGATCGTGGGAAAGCTCGGCGCGCTCGCGCCGAGACGGCGCATACGCAGCTCAAGCTCGATCGCGACGTCGCGCTCGGAGCGTCCGGCGAGGCCGCCTTCGAGCAGCTCGCGCAGGGCGGCGTCGGCGAGCTCGGCGGCGGCCTGGATGCGCGCGACCTCCTGCGGTTCCTTGCACTCGCGCAGCCCCTCGACGAGACCGCCGGCGGCCACCAGCTCGAAGCGCTCGTCGAGCCGTTCGCGCAGGGCGCTGTGCTGGCGGACGGTGAGCGCGGCGTCGTCAAAGCCGAGGCGCCCGCCGGCTGCCAGCACGTCGTTGCCCAGCAGCGGCTTGGGGTCCTCGGTCTCCCCTGCCGCCGGCGCTGCTGCCGCGTGGCGTTCGTCGGCATCGTCCTCGCCCTGCCTGCCCCCCTCGCGCGGATCGCTGCCCCGCCTGTCCTCCGCGCGCCGATCGCCGCTCGGCCTGTCCCCCTCGCGCCGATCGCCGCCCCGGCTCTCCCCCTCGCCCTCGTCCTCCCCCTGCTTCGGCCCGACGAGCGCCTGCAGCAGGTCCACCTGCACGACGCGCCGCTCGTAGCGGGAGGGCACCTGCGCCTCACTCTGGGTGGCGTAGCGAAAGTCCGTGACGAACCACGGCGCGGCGGCGGCGAGCACCAGGATGAGCCCGTTGGAGCCGTCGAAGCCAGACAGGTAGCGCACGTTGGCCGGCGCGCTGACGAGCAGCGCGTCGAGGTCGTGCTCGGGCAGCAACGCAGCCAGACGCGCAGCGCGAGCGGACTCCGCAGGCTCGTTCATCGGCCGCCCGCAGCCCGATTCTGCGCCGGCCACGCGGCGCGCCTCGCCCGACCAGCTGCGCGCGACCGAAGGCCGCCGGGTGCCCTGTCCATCGTCGGTCGCACACAGGTGGCGTGGTGGCCGTCGGCGTCGTGCTCAAACGAGCCATTCGCGCCCGCGCGCGCGGGCGGGCGCGAATGGCACCCGAAAACAAACACCCCACCCTCCCCCACGCTCACCCCGCGCCGCCCCCGTCGAGCCGGGCGCGCAGGCTCTCCAGCGCCAGCCGGTAGCCCTCGGGGCCGCGCCCGCTGAAGGAGGCGATGCAGAGGTCCTCGATCACCGACACCCGCCGCCACGACTCGCGCCGCTTGACGTCGGAGAGGTGCACCTCGACGGCGGGCAGCGCGGCGATCTCCAGCGCGTCGTGCAGCGCCCACGCGTAGTGTGTCCACGCGCCGGGGTTCAGCACGATCCCGTCGGCCTCCTCGCGCGCCAGATGCAGCCGTTCGACCAGCTCGCTCTCGGCGTTGGTCTGCGAGCAGCGCAGCCGCAGGTGCAGCGGCGCCGCGTACTGTTCGATCTGCGCCTCCAGCTCGGCCAGCGTCAGCGTGCCGTACTGCGCGGGGTCGCGGCGGCCGAGCATGTCGAGGTTGACGCCGTGCAGCACCTCGATCCGGTAGGACGCGTCGGGCATCGTGGCTGGAGCCTAGATGAGCGGCGAACGACCCGACGCGCCGCACGCGCCGCCGCGGAGATCCAGCCGGCCCTCAGAGGGCTGACGGGGCCGGCGCGGAGATCTCGCGCGGGCCGTCAGCGCCGACCGGGCCGGCCCGGAGGTCCAGCACGGGCCCCGTCAGCGCCGACCGAGCCGCCGCGCAAAGTCAGCCGGTCTCAGCCGGCGGGCCCGAACAGCTCCCCCACCGCGGTGCGCAGCGCCGCCGGCGCCACCTCGCAGCCGCTGCGCGCCCGCCCGGGACGGTCGAGCAGCACGAACGGCACGCGCGCGCCGAGCCGCTTCTTGTCGTGCGCCACCGCGTCGATCACGTCCTGCGGTGCGACCTCGGCAGGGTCCAGCGCGACCGGCAGCCCGCGCGCTGTCAGCAGCCCGCGCACGTGCTCGCGCAGGTCGTCGAGCCCCGACAGGCGCAGCGTCGCCAGCAGGCCCAGCCCGACCGCCTCGCCGTGGCGGTAGCGGGCGTAGCCGCTGGCGGTCTCGATCGCGTGGCCGACGGTGTGCCCAAGGTTCAGCACCTGGCGGGCGCCCGCGTCGCGCTCGTCCTGCGCGACGACCGCCAGCTTCAGGCGCGCGCATTCGAGGATCGTGCGCTCATCCGCGTCACGCTCGCCCTCGCCGACCCGCTGCCACAGCCTCCCCCCCGCGATCAGCGCCGTCTTGAGCACCTCCACCCAGCCCGCGTGCAGCTCGGCCGCGGGCAGCGTGTTCAGCGCGTCGGGGTCGACGATCACCGCGCACGGCTGGTGGTAGGCGCCGACATAGTTCTTGGCCTCCGGCAGGTCCACTCCCGTCTTCCCCCCGTAGGCCGAGTCGACCTGCGCGACCAGCGTCGTCGGCACCTGCAGCACCCCCACGCCGCGCTGGTAGGTGGCCGCGCAGAACCCCGCCAGGTCGCCGACCACGCCGCCGCCGAGCGCGACCAGCCGGTCGGCGCGCGTCATGCCCGCAGCCGCCAGTGCGCGCCACACCGCCTCGGCGCTCGCCAGCGTCTTGTGCGCCTCGCCCGGCGCCAGCACGATCGGCGGCGCGGGCGCGCGCAACGGCGGGGTGTAGAGCGCCCCCACATGCTCGTCGCTGACGCAGAAGTCGCGTGCGTCCTCGCCGCCGGCCCCGAGCCGCCACACCGCGGGCGGCGCGTCGGGGTCCAGCAGGCCCCGCCCGACGACCACCGGGTACTCGCCCGAGGCGGACGTCGCCCACAGCAGGCGCGCGCCGCCGCGGGCACGCTCGTCCCCGGCGGTGCCGCTGACAGCGCTCTGGCCGCCGCGGGCACGCTCGCTCTCGGCGGTGCCGCCGACAGTGCCCGCGCCGCCGCGGGCACGCCCGCCCGCGCCGCCGCCGCCGACACCACCCTCGCTGCCACGGGCATGGCCCCCACCGGCCCCGCCGCCGTGTGCTGCCCCGTGCCTCTCCCCCGCCCCCCGCGTCTCCGCGAGCGCGCGCAACGCCGCCAGCGCGTGCACCGCCACGCCCGGCACCGCCGCGGGCAGGATCGCGTCGGCGAGCTCCTCATAGAGCGGCTGGCGCTGCGCGTGCAGCTCCGCGAACGCCTCCCACTCGCGCGCGAGCGGGCGCCGCTGGCCACCGGCGGCCGTGGCCTGCGCCTGCACGCGCTCCCAGGCCAGCTGCGGTGAGACGTCCAGCAGCACCACCGTGTGCGGCGCGAGCGCCGCGCGGATCTCCGCGCTGAGCACGGCACCGCCCCCCAGCGCGATCGCGAGGGGTCCCTCCGTGAAGTCCCCGCGTGCGACACGGTCCAACAAACCCCGCACAACCGCGCGCTCCTGCGCGCGGAACCCCTCCTCCCCGTGCAGCTCGAACTCGCGCGCGACCGAATGCCCGAGGTGCTCCTCCAGCAGCCGGTCGCCGTCGAGCGCCTGCACGCCGAGCGCGGCCGCGACCTCGGCCGCCGCGGTCGACTTGCCGGCGCCCATGAAACCGATGAAGACGAGCGCGCGGGGCGGCATGCGCCGTCAGTGCTCGTCGGCGGGCTCGTGCCCGCGCCAGCCGATCCGATCTTCGTAGGCGCGCAGCGCTTCCAGCACGTCCTCGATGTGGTCGCCGCCGAACTTCTGGCGGTAGGCGTCGGCGAGCACCAGCGCGACCATCGCCTCCGCCACCACCGCCGCGGCCGGCACCGTGCACGAGTCGGTGCGCTCGCGCAGCGCCTGCGCCGGCGCGTGCGTGGAGATGTCGATCGAGCGCAGCGGCTTGGTCAGCGTCGGCAGCGGCTTCATCGCACCGCGCACCACCAGCGGTTCGCCCGTCGTCATGCCGCCCTCCAGCCCGCCCGCACGGTTGGTTTCGCGGTAGTAGCCGCGCCGCTCGCTGTAGAAGATCTCGTCGTGCGCCTTGGAGCCCGGCAGGCCCGCGATCTCGAAACCCGCGCCGATCGACACGCCCTTCAGCGCCTGGATCGACAGAATCGCCATCGCCAACCGGCCGTCGAGTCGCTGCTCCCAGGAGACATGCGACCCCAGCCCCGGCGCCAACCCGAACGTCTGCACCTCGAACACGCCGCCAAGCGACTCGTTCGCCTTGCGCAGCCGGTCGATCTCGGCGACCATCGCCCTGCTCGATTCCGCGTCCAGACAGCGCACCGGCGAAGCGTCCACCGCGTCGAAGTCCTCCACCCGCAGCGCCCGCTCGGGCTCCGGGGCGTGCGCCGAGGCGATCTGCAGCACATGCGAGCGCACCTGCACCCCGACCGCGCGCAGGAACATCTTCGCCAGCGCCCCGCCCGCCACGCGCGCCGCGGTCTCCCTCGCCGACGCGCGCTCGAGAATGTTGCGGATGTCGCTCTGCCTGTACTTCCAGCTGCCCACCAAATCGGCGTGCCCCGGCCGTGGTAGGTGTACCTCCGGCGGCGGCGCCGCGACCGGCCACGGGTTCATCCGCTCCTCCCAATTGGCAAAGTCGCGGTTGACGATACTCAGTGAGATCGGGCTGCCGAGCGTCACCCCGTGGCGCACACCCGCCGTCACGTTTGCCGCGTCACGCTCGATCTTCATCCGCCCGCCGCGACCGTGCCCGAGCTGGCGCCTGGCCAGATCGACGTCAATATCGTGGGGCGTCAATTCGATCCCCGCCGGCAGCCCCTCCACGACCGCCGTCAAACCCGGCCCATGGCTCTCGCCCGCGGTTGTCAGTCGCACCAGCATCCTTAGCCCCAATCTATTCGGTTGGGCGGCGCGGGGGCTGGCGAGGGGCCGGGGGCAGCTATTTACTTTGGGGCCCCACCGCGTGCGTGTGTGTGCGCGCGCGCGTGAACGGCCGCTGCGCTACGGTGGCGGGGGCCCCGGGGCCCCGGGGCCATCTACTTCGTTTTGGGGCCTCCACGCGTGCGTGCGCGCGCAGGGCCGCACGAGGGTGGCGGGAGGCGGGAGGCGGGAGGCCGGGGGCAACTATTCGCTTTTGGGCCCCAATCGCGCGCGCGCGTAATGCTTGGTCTTAACCCCCCGCCCCCGCGCGCGCGTGCGCGTGCGCGCGAATGGCCGCCCCTCAGCGGTGCCGGCGGCGGTGCGGCGCGGCGAACACGAGCACGCCGCGCCTGGCGGAGAAATGCAGGTCGTCGAGCAGCGACGGCGCCAGCCGGTTGACCAGCGCGGTGCCCGCGCGGTCGCGCTGCTCGAGGCTCGCGGCGCGGGCCGCGCTCGCTTGCTGGCGCACGATCGAGACGACCTTCAGCTCGTAGTCGGTCGTCGCCCCGCTGGCTTCGAGGTAGCCGAATTCCTCCTCGTGCCCGGCGGTGAGCGCGATCGCTTCGCACTGGGTCGCGCTCGGCATGCACTTGCCTTCGCCCTTGAGAATCGCTTCGCCGGCGATCGTGAACACCGCTTCGTCGGCCGCGTCCACGCCCGTGTAGACGACCTTCGCGTCTTCCGCCGAGGGCAGCGGCTGCATCCGCTTGAGGTTCGGGTAGGGCGTCAGCTGCGAGGGCGCCCCGGCGACGCTCGAACTCACGCCGAACTGCGCTTCCACGACATACACAGGCTGCTTTTCCTGCTTGTGCTTCTTGGGTTTCGTCGGTTCCGCCGGGGTCGCGCCGACCGGCGGCGTTTCCGGTTCTTCGCCGCCGGGCGTGCTCGGCACGCTCGGCACGGCCGCACCGCCGGCGCCTTTGCCCGTCGAGCCGCTGCCGCCGCCGGCTCCCGAGGAGGAGGAGGAGGAGGAGGAGGAGGAGGAGGCCTTGGCCGGCTTTTTCGGCGGGTTCAGCGACGCGAATGGGCTGCGCGTGCCGCTCTGGTGGCGGTAGCCATGGCCGTCGGTCGTCTCCGACAGCGCCGCGTTGGGGTTCGCCCCCGCTTCGCTGACGGCGAGGTTGGCGCCTTTGGGGCCGACATTCACCGGTGCGGAGGCGACCGGCGGCGCACTGGCGCCCGAGCCGCCGCCGACCACGGCGTAGGCGATCGCGCCGACCAGTGCCACACCAAGCAGCGCCAGCAGCGGCAGCATCCGCCGGTCGGTCAGGTCTGCCTTCAGCGACTGCAGCAGCTCGTTCATGGGTGCCCCTCGATCACGGCGGCGCTTGCCGGCGCGGCGCCCGAACTGGACGCGGCCCGCGAGGCCGAGGCGGCCGCCGCGGCGCCCGGTCCGCCGCCGACCCCGGCAGGGCCGGCGGGCGTCGCGCCGTTGGTCAGTCCCTGACTGGCGGGCAGCACGTATGCGGAGGCGGTGATCGTCGCGGTCAGCTGGCTGTTGGCGCCTGAACCGCCGCCTTCGGTGACATTGGTCACGTCGACTCCCTGGATCGTCAACAGCCGCCCGCTGTCCTGCAGCCCGTCGGGACTCGCCGCGCTCGTCCCGAGCGTGCTCGCGAAGCCGTCGATCTGCCCGAGCAGGTGCGCGAGCTGGAAGAAGTTGCCGGCGAACACGAACGTGAACGGCATCTGCGTGAACGCGCTCAGCGCCGCCGCAGCCGTCCCGGAGTGCGCGCTCGGGCTGGCGCCGGCGCTCGCCGCGGAGGCGGTGCTGTCGCCGGAGGCGATCGACTTGAAGTTGACGCTCTGCTGGTGGGTCGCCTGTTCGAGTTCGTAGACCAGCGAGGGCACTTCCTCAGACGGCGGCACCGCTTTGCCGAGCTTGACGACCGACACGTAGGCGGCGGCGTAGCCGGCCTCCGCGGAGCGCTCGCTGTTGGCCTGGCTTTGCGCGCTCTGCAGTTCCTGGCGCGCGCTTTCGATTTTGCTCTGCGCGGCGGCGGCCTGCTTGCGCTCGGGCGAGACGAGCAGCATCCACCCGCCCGCGAGGATCGCGAGCATGGCGATGCTCAACACCACGAGACGGTCGCGACCGGTCATCGCGCCAGCCCCTTCGTGTCGGCGGTGTTCGCCCTGGCGCTTGCTGCGGCGGGCCTGACGCCCGTGCTCGCGGCGTCGCTTGCGCTCGCGGCCGAGTGTGTGCTCGACGTGCCACCCGAGGTGAGCTGCTGGATGCTCGGCGTGCTCGCCGTCGGCAGCGGTTCGAAGCTGACCTGAACACTGAACACAGGGTCGCCGCCGCCGCAGGTGGTGCTGCTGCCGCTGGCGGACTTGGTGGAGCTTTGCAGCGTCACGTCGCTCACCCCGTTCATCAGCCGCAGGTGCACGAGCATCTCCGCGACGGTGCTCTGACTCTTCGCGCAGCCGCTGAGCGTGAGCGTGGGCGTCGCCCCAGGCGGTGTCGCGGAGGCGACCGACGCCGAGGCCGATGCGGCACTCGAGGACGGCGCGGCCACGCTCCCAGCGCTGGCGCCCACCGTGCCCTGGATCGATGTCAGGGCCGCGTCGTTGGGCAGCACCCGGCTCAGTTCGTCCATCACGGTCGCCCAGTCGAAGCGACCGCCGATCAGCTGCGCGATCGAGTGCAGCCGTTGTTCGCGCAGCGACATGAACGCCGCGTAGGGGGCGAGCGTCGCGGCCTGCTGCTTGACCTCTTCGGCGTGCTGGCCGATCGTCGCCGCTTCGGCGGTGCGGCTCTGCAAAGTTTTGTGGGACATCCCGTAGAGCGCCGCCAGCACGACCAGACCGGCGAGCAGCCCGAGCACGAGGAACGCCGCGCCGCCGCTGCGCGCGCCGACCGTGCCGCCCGAGCGCTGCTCGGAGGGGATCAGGTTGACGGCCTTCATCGCGCCGCCCCCCACACGGTCGCGATCGCTCGCACGCTCATCGCGGGGGCGCTCGTGCGCGCGCGATGATTCGCGGCGGCGCTCGTTTGCACGCGGCTCATCGCGGGGGCGCTAGTTTGCATGCGAATCATCGCGGTGCCTCCTCGGTGGCCAGGCCTGTCGCGATCGCCAGCCTGTGCGCGGAGACGGAGGCGAACACGCCGCCCGTCATGCCGTTGACGGCCTGGCGCGTGACGGCCAGTCCGAGGTCGGCTTCGAGCGCCTCGGCGAACCCGGACAGATCCAGCGCCGGGCCGCTCAGCGCAACGCTCGACACCTCGCCGCCGCCCTCCTGGGAGCGGTGGAAGTCCAGCGAGTTACGCACCTCGCCGACGATCTCGCGAATGCCGTTCTCGAGCACCATCCGCACCTCGGCATCGCCCGATGAGTCGCTGCGGGTCGGCGCGACGTGCGCGGGTGCCGGTGCTGCCGGCGGCGGTTCGGGCGCAGGCGCCGGCTGCGAGGACGGCTGCTGGGAGGCACTCTGGGGGGAGGCGCTCTGCGCCGCGGCCTGCGCCCCACTCGGGTCCTGGGCGAGTGCCCACGTTTCGATCGGTTCGGGCGCCGGCGGCGTGGCTTGCAGGTCTGGCTCGTCGGCATGGTCCTCACCGGCGGCGACCACCACAGGCTCCGCCGATACCGCAGCAGGCTCGACAGCGGGCGCCCGTGCGGGGACCGCAGCCGGCGCGGCGAACGTGCTCGCGGCCGACGCAGCGGCAGCACGGCGCAGGTCAAACCCGGCCAGCAGCGTGCGCGCGTCCACCAGCGGGATGCCGCGGCGCTCGGCGATCTCCGAGGCCATCGCCTCGAGACCCCCGCCGACCACGCGCGTAAACCGGCAGACGGAGCCCTCGGCGATCGCCATGTTCGTCAGCCCGCCAACATTCAGGTAAAGCACTCGCGCCGGGGCCTGCCCATCGGCCGGGGTAGGTCCGGGCCGGTAGAGCGAGCGGATCAGCGCGAACGCGGAGAGGTCGACGCCTTCGGGTCGCAGCCCCGCCTGGCGCACGGCGCGCAGCAGGCGCTCGACCATCTCGCGCTGTGCGGCGACGACGATCACGCGCTGGCGTGGGCCGGCCGGGGTGTCGTGGATGCCGAGCGAGTGGAAGTCCAGTACGGCGTTGGCGAGTGGCATCGGCACCTGGTCCTCGGCCTGCGAGCGCACCGCGGCGGCGAGCTGCTTGCGGTCTTCGATCGGCGGCAGCTCGAGCGTGCGCAGCACCGTGCGCTGGTTGGCGAGCCCAACCCGCACGCGCTTGCCGAGCTTCGCGCCGGCGAACAGCTCGCGCAGCGCCTCGCTGAGCAGCGCCTCGTCGAGCACCTCGCCCTCGCGCAGCGCGTCGGGCGGCAGCGCCGTTCCTGCCGCCTGCTGCACGACAACGCCGCCGTTGACATGCGCCTGCACCGCGGCGGCGTAGCCGGGCTGGATGTCCAGCCCGACGAGCGCGCGGCTGCGGCCACCTCGACCGGGCAGGCTGAGGTTCGGTTTGTTGAGCGCTAGGGCTGGCATCGTGGGGGTCGTGTGGTGAGGCTCATCGCGCGGCGACCGCGGCGCGGCTGCTCAGCGGCGCTCGCGCGGTGGTCGTCCCGGACACGTGGGCTCATCGACGGCCTGGGCGGCTCGCTGTAGGTGTGCAAGACGGCATTGCCAATTCGTCCACTGCCCGTGAGCAGGCCCGCAGCGTGCGTGTCGCAATCGCTGTGGCGGACGCTGTGTCGCCGCGCGGGCGGCGCCGCGAACATCGCGGGGTGGGAGAGCACGGCGGACATCTCAGTGCACGAAGTGGTTGAGGTAGAGGTGCACGAGCGGCTCGCCCGCGAAGATCGCCACCAGCCCGCCGAGCGCGAGGAACGGCCCGAACGGCACGGCAGTCTTGCGCCCCTCGCGCGCGCCCTTGCGCGCGATCACGACCGCGCCCAGCAGCGTCCCCGCGAGCAGTGCGATCAGCAGTGCCGGCGCCACCGCCGCGCCGAGGAACAGCCCCATCACGCCGGCGAGCTTGACGTCGCCCATACCCATCCCGCCGGGGCGCGCCAGTGCTGCGGCGAGCAGGAACGCGCCTGCGCCCGCGCCCGCGATCAGCCGTGTCGGCTCACCCGCCAGGTCGAGCGCGCAGCCGAGCCCGAGCGCGAGCAGCGCGCCGGCGCCGGTCAACGCGTTGGGGATGATCCGGTGCTCCAGGTCGATCAGCGCTGCGGGCACCAGCACCAGAATCAGCGCGATCGACAGCGCGACGTTCGCCGCGCCGTGCTGGGTGAGCACGGCTGCTGCGCACAGCGCCGCGGTGGCGGCCTCCACCAGGGGGTAGCGGGGGGAGATGGGAGCCGCGCAGTCGCGGCAGTGCCCGCGCAGCAAAAACCACGAGAGCACGGGGATGTTGTCGTAGGGCCTGACCGACGTCCCGCACTGTGGGCAGCGCGAGCGCGGTTTGACGATCGACTCGCGGCGCGGCAGCCGGAACGCGACGACGTTCAGGAACGAACCGAACAGCGCACCGAACACGCCCGCGAAGGTGGCCTCCATACGGGGCTGATCGGCGCCTCAGTCGCGCGGCTTGAGGGGGGGCGGTCCGCGCGCGGCGCAGAAGGTTGCGGCGGAAGAGGAGAGGACCGTACGTTGCGCAAACTCAGGACCAGTGCGCGCACCGAGGCTCGAACTCGGCTGATCCATCGCCTTACGCTAGCCAGGCCAACAGAAAGGTGGGTGGGCCGAGTGCTTGCGCTGCTCGCGGTTGCGCGAAAACCTAAAGATCCTCAACGAGATGTACGATACTACATCTAAAGGATGTATTAACGTACACTGTGCCAAGAAATCGTGTTATGATGTACTCAATTACATGCTAGAGATGTATTGAGGAGCACTAGATGCGGCAAGATGTATTGGATCTGCTCGACGATCTCGCCGCCAATGAGCGTGGTCGCATAACGACCGCGGAGGTGCGCGAACACCTCACGATGTCCGAGCAGTCCGCTTCGAACCTGATGCGGAGGCTCGTCGACGCCGGGCTCCTCGATCGCGTCGCGCGCGGCGCATACGCCCCCAGACCACTGGGGCAACTAGGCACGCGCGCCGCCTCCCAGGACATCACGATCGCGGTCGCTGCAGCGTTCGCGGCAGAGCCACATCGCATCGCGTACCGTTCTGCGTTGGCCCATCATGGGCTGCTAGCCCACCCAGCGCGAACGATTCAGGTGGCGATGCCCCGGCGGGTCAAACTCAAGTGCATCAGCGGACGCCGCCTGCAAGCAATCCACGAGCTAGCCGCAACAATCGCGATCGGCAGCGAACAAGCCGGCGCGGGCGCGAGGGTCTCCAGCGTCGAGCGAGCCCTGCTGGAGAGCGCCGCGCGTCCCTCGCTCGTTGGCGGATGGACGGTCGTGGCGAGCGCGCTCATCCAAGCTGACGTCAACCCGCTGAAGCTGAGCAGACTCGCACGAGACCTGAATGCCGATCCGGCCCTGCGCCGTATCGGCTCCCTCGGCGAAATGCTCAACCTCGATCGCATCGCCGACAGCATCGTCCCGCCCGGCGAGGACGCAAGCTTGCTTGCGCTCGACCCACGCGCGCCCCCTGAAGACCCCTGGACGGACCGACGCTGGCGCGTCAGGTGGCCGGTCTCCCGGCGTGCCGGTCGCGAGTTGATCGCCGCGTGATACCCCATAGCCAGTTCACGCGGATCGCAGACGAGCATGAGGTAGACGCGCAGACCGTCGAGCGCGACTACGTCCTCACGCATGTCGTTGCAGCAGTCGGCACGTACAGCGCAGATCAGGGCTTGGTGTTCAAGGGCGGAACGGCTCTGCGGCTGTGCTACTTCGAGAACTACCGCTACTCCGCGGACCTCGACTTCAGCCTGCTGGCGGACGGCGACCCGAAGACAGCGCTGAAGTCGGTCGCGCAGGCGCTCGCATCCGTAGCCGATCAGATTGCTCTTCCCCACCTCGCGCTTACGGACGACGGCAAAGGAATCGAGTACGAGGGTCCGCTCGGGAGGCGCCGCCGGATAAAGCTCGACATCGCGACCGACGAGCTCGTCGAAGAGTCCGAGTCCCGAGTGTTGCTCCCGCGGTACGGCGATCAGGGTACTGCGGAGATCGAGGTCTATACGCTCAGAGAGATCGCGGCGGAGAAGCTCCGCTGTGTGATCCAACGCCTACAGACGCGGGATCTGTTCGACCTCAACGAGCTGTTCGTGGTCAACGAGATCGCCGCCGAGAAGGTCTGGCCAAGCTTTGAACGCAAGGCGCGGCATAAGCAGATCGAACCCTCGAAGTTCGCTGAGCGGTTCGAGAAGCGCGTCCCGCAGTGGCGTGCGGGATGGGATGCGGAAATGGCAGAGCACCTCGGGGGCGAGCCGGACCGGTTCGAGACAGTCGAGCGGGCGGTGCGGCGAGCGCTTCGCTCCCATCTCACCGCGGCATAGCGCGATCACGGCCGACCACCTCGACCAAAGTCATCGCCACCAGCGAGCCCGAGAAGGCCCGACCGTCGCGACGGGCAGCGTACCTCTCACTTCTCATAGTGGTAGCGGGCCTGTAGGACCACGAGGTCGGTGTCCAGCACTTGGTACACCAGCCGGTGCTCCTCGGTGATCCGCCGCGACCAGGCGCCGGAAATCCCGTACCTGAGCGGCTCGGGCTTACCGATCCCGCCCGTCGGATCGCGCAGAGCCTCGTCGAGTAGACGGTTGATGCGTCTCACGATCACGCGATCTGCCCGCTGCCAGTAGGTGTAATCCTCCCAGCCCTGTGGCGTGACGACCAGCCTCACGCGCGATCGAGTGGGTGCTCGACCGTCTCGCCGCGCGCGGCCGCCTCAGCGGCATCGAGCAGGCGCCGTGCGTTGGCCGGCGAGCGGAACAGGTACGCCGTCTCGTGCCACGCCGCGTACTCGTCGGCCGACATCAGCACGGCATTGCCGCGCTTGGACGTAATCTCGATCGCCGCCCGATCGTCGTTGACCTGCTGGATCAGCGGGAACAGCGCTCGGCGTGCCTCACTGGCCGTGATCGCCACCACCATCTCCTTTCACTGGTACCAAATATCGTACCATAGGGGCCGCGCCCCCGGCGCGACCCCGCTACCAGGACCCGCTGGTGCAGCCGCCCTTGGTGGCGGCGACTTTCGAGACGCAGCTGCGTGTCCACGTGCCGGTGGTGGTGCGCGTGATCGTGAACGTGTCGCCGGTGCTCGACGTCGCGGTCACGACGTATTCGCTCTTGGTGCCTTCGGCCGTCGTCAGCCACGCTTCGCCGTTGCCGCTGGACTCCTGGATCGCGGGTTCGTAGGCCTTGACTTCGGTCAGGCTGACCGCGGAGTATTCGCCGCTGTGGTCGTTGCCGATCGCCTCGGCGGTTGTCGCCGCGCTGTTGGCGAGCGTCTTGGCGGCGGCGTCGCTGGCCTTGCCTTTCTGGCTGAGGAACGCGGGGATCGCGATCGCCGCGAGGATGCCCACGATCAGGATCACGACGAGCAGTTCGATCATCGTGAAGCCCTCGCGTGCGCGCGCGGCCGACCGCACGCGGGTGAGCCGAGGCGCAAGCGGACGCGTCAGCGAGGCGTGGCGTAGAGCTGTTGTGGACCGGCGGGACGCCTGTGCGGCTCGCATCATCGCAACCTCCCACGCGCGAGGGGGGCGGCCATTGGGCCGCCCCCCTGTGCGTATCTCGTCTTCTCCTACAACGGCTGGGCGACCGCGGCTCTTTCGAGCCGCAAGCGATCGCCCACGCCGGTGCTTACGAGGACCAGGATTCGCCCACGCAACCGCCGTGTGTTTCTTCGGCCTTTTTGTTGCACTTGCGTTCTAGTTCGCCATTGGCCTTGCGCTTGATGATGAAGATTGCGCCGTTGGGCGCTTCAGTTTCGACTTCGTATTCTTCGGCGCCGCCGGTGGCTTTCTTCAGCAACGCTTCGCTTTTGTTGCTGAGATTGATCGATGTTTCATATTTCTGGAGTTCTTTTTCGGTCCCGCCCACATAGCTGCCGCCGTGGTCGGTCGCGTAGGTTTCCTCGGTCGTCTCGGCGGTGCTGGCGAGAGTCTTGGCGCCGGCATCGACGGCCTTGCTCTTCTGGCTCAAGAAGGCCGGAATCGCAATAGCGGCGAGGATACCGATGATCAGGATAACGACCAGCAATTCGATGAGCGTGAAACCACCCTCGTCGCCGGTGCGCTGGCGCAGTCGATACAGCATTAGATGATCCTCCTAGGATCCGTGCTCATTTGGCGCCAGCCCGCTGCACCATCGCCGCATCGTGGCGATGCGTTCCCCCGTACATCGACTATCTGGTCGTTGCGCGTGAGTCGCCGGCTTTGCTACGCGTCCCTTGGAACGCTCTGCCCTGACGCCTCGGCGCTGGCTCTGTTAGGCCGAACATCGACCGGGCGAGCGCCGGCTTGAGAGGTGCAATGTGGGGGTGGACGCATGGCCAGCGGGCGGTGGCGGTGCGCCGCGGCTACGGCCAAAGCGCCGTTGAGCCACATTTCGCCGCGTGTCCATGGCGACGAGCCGGTCGCCGTGGTAGGTGCGGTCGGTGCGTGGGGCAAGACGATCTTATGGATTGGTGTCGGGGCGGGAGCGCCCCGACACCGAGATGGGTCGCTCTGCCGGTGCGACCTGGCGGGCCTGTCAGAGCGCGAACACGCGCGGCTGCTGCGCGAGGGGATCGATCACGTCGGCAGTCCGGACAAGCCGACGAACGGCGAGGCCGGCAGGTGTGATTATTACCGAGATAAGACGACCGGTGAAATATATCTGGTCCCAAAGAGTGAGGACGAGGGAGAAAGTGGCGGCGACGCGATACCGACGGGGCTCGGGAAGTGAGCCCTGAGCGAAACAAACTTTCGCGGCCGACTGCCGGGGAGGAGGTTCGATGCTCCATTTCGGTAGCCAGCGATACGGTGACCGCAGACCAAATGACGAGGCTTGTTGGTGTCGCGCCGACGAGGCGACGCACAAAGGGCGATGCGATTTCAAACAGGAGGCCCAACACACGTGTCGCGAGTCATCTGTGGGTATGGCGGCCTGACGATTCCACGCTCGTCAAGGCGCAGCCGCCGGCCACGCAGCGGCATGAGATCGGCATCCGTCTGCGGACCACGAGCGCTGTGACGCCTATAACCAGTCCTCGCCGTTCGCCAGGTCGTCATCTCCGGGCCGCGCCCTGAGCAGGCGCTCCAGCGCGGCGACGATCCGCCCCGTGTCGGCACGGGTGCGAGGGCGACCGCTGGGAATGAAGATCATGCCGTGGTCGCCCGGGCCGCCGGGCGTGACCGCCTCGTAGTGCAGGGGCCGCATATCGACGAGATTGTCCGTGACGAGCACACGACGCTCATCGCGCGCGAGTTCGACAACACGACGGTCATCGAAAAAGCACCACTCGGGGTGCTCTCCGATCGCCTGGACATCGTGACCGCGTGTGCGCAGCTCCCGCGCGATCGCGGGCGAGAGCATCTCATCGAGCAGCAGTCTCAACCGCCGAGCGCGTCGCGGGCCGCGAGGAAAGCGCCGTGGGCGTCGTGAGCCTCGCGGCGATTGCGTTCGATACGCTCGTCAACCTCCTGCGGGTAGGCCGCATAGTAGGCGGCGGCTGCCTGCGCGAGACCCAGCGAAAGCTCCAGATACGCCGCGGTCTCGGCGAGGTCGCCGTCGTTGTCGCGTGCGACGACCACCACCTCCCACACGTCCGGGCCGCCGAGGAGCCGCGCGCGGCGACCCGAGGGGCCGTCCGCGAAGCGGATCAGCGGGTGTTCGTCCATGCGCAGACCCTCCTCGACGTAGCGCTGGGCGAGCGTGCGCGAGGGCATGTCCGAGCGCCCGGCGCGGTCGGCGAGCCGGCCAACGGTCTGCTCGGGCAGGCGGATACTGATTGGTACGGCGGCCATCTGTATCGCATGGTAACACCGCAAGGTACTTAGATCAAATGATGCCCGCGGCCGGCCTGTTGACCTCTCCAGCCACGGAGAGGGCGAGCAGAGCTTGATCGGTTTGATCGGCTCAACGGGAGCGTGGTTTCAGCGCCCAGCACTCGCCGGTATGCCGTGATGACGCCTAGCGTAATTATGCGATACCATCCCTAAATGAAAGATGTGCAGTACAGACCGCGCACGCTCGGGCCTCGTGAGGCGCAGGTGCTGGCATGGCTGGAGACTGACCGTCCGGCGGTCATCGACGTGGCGGCGGTCTCCGATGCGGTGGGCGTCTCGCGCGAACATGCCCGTACGCTGGTCTGGCGACTGGAGCGCAAGGGCTGGCTGCAACGGCTCACTCATGGCCGCTACGAGCCGCTGTTGGGCGAGTCGGGGGGGTGGTCCGCCCCTAATCCGTGGGCGGCGCTCGATGGCTGGATCCGCCCGCATTACGTCTCGTTTGCGTCCGCGGCGCACGAGCTCGGGCTGACACCCGATCGGCCGGGCGAGGTGCTGGTGGCAACGGTGCATGGCGCGGCCCTCTCGCCGCGTATGGCGCAGGCCGGGGTGCGCCTGGTGCGTTTGCGTCGCTTCACCCCGATGGGCTCGGACGAGCGTGAACTGCACCGGCACAAGGTTCGCGTCGCCGGTGTCGAGCGCTGTGTCCTCGATAGCGCGAGCCATCTGGATCTCGTAGGAGGCGCGCTCGGGCTCTCGCGGATACTCGTGCGTGCACACGAGCACATGGATTGGGCGTTGTGTGTCGGCATGGCCGGCGAGCTTGCGCGCGGGCCTCGCGCGATGCGCCGCGTGGGGGCTCTGCTTGAGGTCCTCGGAGTGGATGCTCCGCCTGCGCTGCGACACGCCGCGAGCGGCACTCATCGCAACCTCATCCGACTCGACGATGGTCCCGCCCTTGGCGGAGAGGCTCTGGTGCTCGACGCCTGGGGCGTGGTGCTCAACGTTTCGCCCGAGGCGCTCCGCGAGGAGGTCAACCGCTGATGGTGAACAGCGCGTTGATCCGACAATACGCGAACAGCGCTCGGGTTTCTCCTGAGGTGGCCGGCCAGGACATCGTCCTGCACTATGTGCTTGCCCTGTTCAACGAGCGGGGACTGGTCGGCCGCCCGGACGCCGGCGGCGCCTCCGGGCCTCTGCTGTTCAAGGGTGGAACAGCTCTGCGCAAGTGCGTGTTCGGGTCATTGGGGCGCTTCTCCGAAGATATCGACCTGGATGCCGAGCACAAGAACGGTTTCGAGGCGGACATTGAGGAGCTTTTCCAGGAGGATTACCATGGGTTGCGCTTCAGTTTCGCTGGTGTGCGCTACTCAAACGAGGACAATTTCAGCGGCACAGTCGAGTTCACGCACGAACATGGCCAGGGCACGTTCGAGTTGCAAATCTCCTACCGCATGAGCACGGTCCTCCCGCCGGTTGATTTGCATCTCGTTCCGGCGCCCTACCAGGCGCGGGTCGAGTGTGGGGTACCCATCCTGCACGGGCTCGACCCGTACGAGATGATCGCCGAGAAGATCATGGCTTGCAATCGAAGGATGCGGGGCTCGGGCAAGGATGTCTACGACCTCGACCTCTGGGCTGGCAAACCCTTTGACGACGCCCTCGTCCGCCGTCTTGCCGTCCTGAAGGCGTGGATCGACCAGCGCAGCCACGCTCGCTATGCCCCGGCCTCGATGCTGGCGGCAATCACGCCTGGAAACTTTCGGTGGATCGACCTCAAGGGCCTCGTACCACGCAACGAAACCGACAGGACAGCGGAGCAGGAAAGGATCTGCGCGGCGGTCCGCGCCCGTTTCGCGAGCCTCGCGCAACTTGACGCCGACGAGGAGCTGCTGCTCGCCGACCAAACCTCTCACCGAGAGGTCTCGCTGTTCGCGCGGCTCGCCAGCGAGGCACGCGAGATGCGACTGCGGCTGGGGTAGACGGTGCCCCTACTGCGCTGCTTGCGCCCGGATCCACGCTGCCGGACCCGCAACCCACGACCCCCGGCCCCCGCAACCCATCCCGGTGCCCGTAGGGCACCATTCTCCTCAAAATTGATCGCGCGTCTGCCCTCCGGTCGGTCAGCACGCATCCGACCCAGCCGCTGCTTTACTCCTACCCTGCCGGCCGCGTTGGTGTGTGGCCGCCGCTACTGCCCGGCCACATCCCAGCCTTGTGCTCCCCCTACTCCGCCGCCGCCGGCGCGTGGCGCCCTTCGCGCGCGCCGTCCTTCTCCATCCACCCCGCCTGCGCGTCAACCTCGGCGAGCTTGACCCCGCCGCCCTCGCACCAGGGGCAGGTAACCTCCTGCGGCTTGTCGCCGAGATTCGAGATCACGCGTCCCGTGCCCCGACAGGGCATGCATTCCTCGCGTTTGGCCATGGCGAGCGAGGTTAGCGCGCCGGGGGCGGGGATGTCGGGCGCGCCGAGCCCGGTGACGTCGTCGGGCGCGCGCGGCGGTGCGAGCGGCAGTGCGAGCGGCGGGGCCGCTGCCGGGGCGCGCCCCGGCGGACACGTCCTGGCGCGCGCCTGGCGCGGCGGGTGGCTGGCGGCGGCGCTGATCGTGCTCGGCGCGGGCGCCCTGCGGCTGCTGCACCTCGGGGCGGTCGTCGGCGACCCCTTCTACGACGGCGCGGTGCGCAGCATGACGCTCTCCTGGCACAACTTCTTCTTCGGCGCGGTCGAGCCCAGCGGTGCGGTCGCGATCGACAAGCCGCCGGTGGACCTCTGGCTGCAGGTCGCCAGCGTGCAGCTGTTCGGCTTCGGCCCGGCGACGCTCAAGCTGCCGCAGGCGCTTGCGGGCACGCTCGCGGTCGGGCTGCTGTTCCTCGCTTTGCGGCGCGCCTTCGGGTTGCGTGCCGCGCTCGCGGGCGCGCTCGCGCTGGCGGTGCTGCCGATCGAGGTGATCACCGCGCGCAGCGACACGATGGACGCCGTGATGATGGCGCTCACCGTGCTCGCGCTGCTGTGCGCGGTGCGCGCCGCCCACAGCGGGCGTACCGCCTGGCTGCTCGCGGCGGCGGCCGCGCTGGGGGTCGCCTTCGACGTCAAGCTGCTCGAGTCGCTGGTCGCGCTGCCGGGCCTTGCGCTGTTGGTCTGGCTCGGCCTGCCCGGCGGCCGGCGCCGGCGCGCCGTGCAGCTCGCGGGTGCGGCCGCGGTCTATGTGGCCCTCGCGCTGGCGTGGCTGACCGCCACCCTGCTGTTCCCCGCGCACGACCGCCCCTACGCGTACGGCTCGACCAACGGCAGCGCGTGGAACGCCGCGTTCGTCTTCAACGGCCTGGACCGCCTGCAGAACAAAACGCTCGAAGGCGTCCAGCCGGGCTTCATCGAAGGCCACCACTACCCGCAGCGCACCGCCCAGCAGCGCTACCGCATCCCGATCGTCCCGCCCTCCCCCACCCGCCTGCTCGCCCGCATCGGCCCCCTGTCGGGCGACTACCTCGGCCTGGAGGCGCTGGCGGGCCTGCTGCTCGGCGGCGGCGCGCTGGTGGCCCTGCTCGCGCGCGCGCGCGCGCGCCGCCGCGAATGGCCGCTCCCAGACGAGTTGCGCGTGCAGCGCGCGACAGCCGCCGGCCTGATGCTGTGGCTGGTCAGCGGGCTGGTGCTGTTCAGCGCGATGGCGCGCCTGCACCCCCGCTACACCGAGGGCTTCACGCCGGCGGTCGCCGGCACGCTGGGGTTCGGCCTCGCGTGGGCAACCGAACGGCGGACGCGTGGGCGGCTGCTCGTGCTGAGCGCCACGCTGCTGGCGGTCGTCCTCTACACCGAGTCGCTGCTGTTCGGCGCCCGCGCGCTTTGGTGGCTGACGGCCGCGGCTGGCGCCGGGGCGCTGGCGCTCGCGTGGGTCGCGGCGGCTGCCCGCCCGACGGCTGCCCGCCCGGCGGGAGAGCAGCCGTCGGCGGGCGAGCCTGCGGCACCGCCGGTTGCGGGGGCGGCGGCGCGACTACTCCCAACCGCAACGCTGGCCCTGGCGTTGGTGTGCCTGCTGGCGGTCCCGCTGAGCACGGCGCTGCGTGCGGAGCGCGAAAACCTGTCGGACACCAACAGCGTCGGTCTGTTGCACGCCGGCGAGCTCGGGCCGCTCAGCACCTACCTGCGCGCACACCAGGGCGGCGCCTACTACGAGGCGGCGTTCGACGCGGGGACGAAGATGGGCGAGCTGGTCGAGCGCGACGCGCGCCCGATTCTGGTGCTCACGACACTCGAAGGCAGGGTGCTCACACCGGTCGCGCGCCTGGCGCGGTTGGCCAGCGAAGGCAAGGTGCGCTACGCGTTCATCGACGGCTACTGCGCGCCACACGCCCCGGCCACCGAAACGGACTGCGCGGCGCCGGTGCGGTGGGTACGCGAACACGGGGTCGATGTCTCGCGCCAGGCGGGGATGCCGCGCGCGGGGATGCTGTGGCGCCTGCCGGGGTGAGGCTGGGTGGGCGCCCTTGCCCCCTTGGCGGACGCCCCCTGCGGGCAGCGGCGGGCGTCCGATGCCCAATTTTGGCTCCCATTCGCGGCTGCGCGCGCGGGCGCACACGCGCGCGCGTATGGCGACGTACGCAACACATGCGCGGCGTACGCAACCCATGCGCGACCCGCCGGCCACCGGCAGCCCGGGGCAGCCCTGCCGCCGGCCGCACCCGGTCTCCGGGTGGGCGGGCGTGTAGCGTAGGGTCCGCATGAGCACTGTCGAGGCGCCGGTGTCCCTGAAGATTCTTGTGGTCAACGACGAGGCGTCGCTGCGCGAGACGCTGACGAGGTCGTTCACGCGCGAGGGGCACACGGTCGAGGCCGTGTCCACGGGTGCGGAGGCGATCGAACGCACGGGCGAGCAGCCGTTCGATGTCGTGCTGCTCGACGTCGCGCTCGGCACGGGGCCGAACGGGTATGAGGTGTGCAGGACGTTGCGCGCGCAGCGCAATGTGGTTCCGATCATCATGCTCACCGCGCTGGACACCGAGGCCGATGCGGTGCAGGGGTTGGAGGCGGGCGCGGATGACTACGTGACCAAGCCGTTCGGGCTGGCGGAGCTGCGCAGCCGCGTGCGGGCCGTGTTGCGCCGCTCGGGACCGCGCGCGAGCAACCGCGACGTGCTGGCCGCGGGCGGGGTGACGCTGGACCGCAGCCGCCGCGAGGTGACGGTCGGCGAGCGCCCGGTGCGGCTGACGTTCTCGGAGTTCGAGCTGCTGGCGCAGCTGATGTCAGAGCCGGGGCGACTGCTCAACCGCCAGGAGCTGCTGCGCGCGATCTGGGGCGACTCCGCCTACAGGGACCCGCGCGCAATCGACGTGCATATTCGCCACCTGCGCGAGAAGCTCGAGCAGCGCCCGGAGGAGCCGAAGTTGATCCTGACGGTACGCGGGGCGGGCTACCGTTTCCAGGAGTGAAGATGAAATTTGCTCCCGGGCCCTTGCGCCCGCGACTGGTGGGACTGCGTCCGCGACTGTTGGGAGCGCTGCTGTTGACGAGCGCGGTGACGCTCGCGGTGGCGGCGCTGGCGCTGCTCTCGCCGCTGGAGCAGCGGCTGCGCCAGGATGGCGAAGCGACCGTGGACACGGCGCTGAACTCGACGCACAGCGAGTTCGGCGAAATCCCGCTCGACCCGAGCACGGGGCGCCTCGATGGCGATGAAGTCGAACGCGCGGTCGGCGCGCTGCGCCGGCGCTCGCAGGCGACGATCACGCTGCTGGACGGCGCCTTGAACGTCGTCTACGCGGGGTCGAGCACGAACGCGTCGTTCAACGTGCCCGACTACTACGGCCAGGCGCGCACGGCGCTGGCGACGCACAAGCGCGTGCAGACGCTGCGCGCGGACGACCTCGTGGTCGCCTACCCGCTGAAAATCGCACAGCGCCGGTACGTGCTGGTGCTGACTAAGCGGTTGGACTATGTCGCGTCGGCCTTCGATGTGGTGCAGAACGCGTTCCTGGAGGGCGCGGCGGCGGGCCTGGCGATCGCGCTGCTGCTCGGGATCGGCCTGACGACCCGCCTGCTCGGCAGGCTGGAGCGGCTGCGCGACGCCACGCGCGAGCTCGAGCGCCGCGGCGCCGACGCCGAGCCGCTGCCCGAGGACGGACGCCACGACGAGGTCGGCGAGCTCGCGCGCGCGTTCGCGCGGATGCAGGAGCGGCTGCGCGGTCAGGAGGCGGCGCGGCGGGCGTTCGTGGCGACCGCCTCGCACGAGCTGCGTACCCCGCTGGCCTCGCTGGACGGCACGCTGGAGCTGCTCGAGGACGACCTCAGCGGCGAGCGGCTCGACCTGGAGGACGCACGCGCGCGTACGGCGCGCGCCAGAGAGCAGTCGCGCCGCCTCTCCCAGCTGGCCTCGGACCTGCTCGATTTGAGCCGCCTGGACGCGGAGGTGCAGCTGCGCAGCGAGCCACTGGAGCTCGGCGAGATCTGCAGGGCGGTCGCGGCGGAGTTCGAGCTGAGCGCGGGCGTGCGCAACGTGACGGTCGCGGTGGCGCCGCCGGCGCGCGCATGCTGGGTACAGGCCGACCCGGGCGCCGTCGCGCGGATCGTGCGGATCCTGATCGACAACGCGTTGCGTGTCTCCCCGCGCGGGTCGAGCGTGCGGTTGCGCCCGCGCGCGGACGGTGGGTGGGCGTCGATCGCGGTCAGCGACGACGGCCCGGGAGTGGCCGCGGCCGAGCGCGAGCTGATCTTCGAACGCTTTCAGCGCGGCAGCGCGACCGGGGGCAGCGGCGGCTTCGGGCTGGGGCTGGCGATCGGCCGCGAGCTGGCGAGCCGGATGGGCGGCTCGCTGGAGCTGCTGGCCGATCGCGACCACGAGCGGGTCGGCGAACGTGTCCGCGGGCAGGCCAGCGAGCGTGCGGGCGGGCAGGCCAGCGAGCGTGCCCGCGGGCAGGCCAGCGAGCCGGGTGGCCGCGGCGCGACCTTCGAACTGCGTCTGCCGGCGGCGGCGGGCGCGGAGCTGGACACAGCGGACCCGCCGCCCACCGTGGGTGCGCCAGGTGCGCCGGACGCACCCGCCGGCGCACCCGCCGGCGCGCCGGCGGCAGGGATGGCGCTCGAGGAGCCGTCCGCCGAACGGCCGCACGCGGTCAGCGGCCAGGGGCGCGGACGATGAGCGCGGACCGGACACCCGCTCGCGCGAACGCGGGCTCGAACGCGGGCTCACAGGCGCGCGGTCGAGCACGTGAACGCGTGGCCGCAGACCAGGCGCCCGCGGTACTCACCGCAAGGACGGCGGACCCGGCGGCACAGCGTGCCGGCGTCGACGCGCAGACACAGGCACAGGTGTTGGGGACGCTGGCGGCGCAGGCGGGCGAGAGCGGGCGGTTGGCGATGGACACGGAGTTCATGGGCGAGGGGCGCTACCGGACGCTGCTGTGTCTCGTGCAGCTGGCGGTCGCGGACGCCACGGAGGGCTTGCGTATCGAGCTCGTGGACCCGTTGCGCGAGGAGCTCGACGGCGAACCGTTGGCGGGCGCGCTGGCCGACCCGCGGATCGAGGTGGTGGTGCACGCCGGCCGCCAGGACGTGGCGCTGGTGCGACGGCGGTTTGACACGGAGGTGGCCAACGTGTTCGACACGCAAGTCGCGGCGGGTTTCGTGGGGCTGCCGGCGCAGTGCTCCTACGAGACGCTGCTCGGGCAGCTGTTGGGAGTGCGGGTCGCCAAGAGTGCGAGCTTCACGCGCTGGGACGCAAGGCCGTTGAGCAGCGAGCAGCTGGCGTACGCGCGCGAGGACGTCGTGCACCTGCTGGAGCTGGCGGGCGAGCTGCAGCGCCGCCTGAAGGCGCTCGGCCGGCTGGAGTGGGCGCGGCAGGAGTGCGTGGCGCTGGCGAGTTCAAGCGACGTGCGCGACCCCGAGACCGTGTTCGCACGGCTGCCGCGGGTCCGCGGTTTGAGCGTGGCCGCACAGGGGATCGCGCGCGAGCTCGTGGAGTGGCGCGAGCGCACCGCGCAGGCGGGCGACCGGCCGGTGCAGAGCGTGCTCTCCGACGCGGTACTCGTTGAGGTCGCCAAGCGCCGCCCGAAGAACAGCGCGGCGCTGGAGCAGATCCGCGGGGTGACCCAGAGCAGCGTGCGCCGCCGCGCGCCCGAGCTGCTGGAGGCGGTGCGCGCGGGCGCCGAGCGCCCACCGGCGCCGCCGCTGGCGCCCGGACGCGCCGGCACCCCCGACGCGGCGGACGCGCCGCTGGTCGCGCTGACCGAAGCGCTGGTGCGCGCCCGCGCGAGCGAGGCGGGCCTCGCCTACGAGCTGATCGCCGCCCGCGCGGACCTACAGGCGATCGTCGGCGCGGTGCGCGCGGGAGAACCCGAGCCCGACGTGCGCACGCTGCGCGGCTGGCGGCGCGAGCTGGTCGGCGCGGAGCTGCTGGAGCTGCTCGACGGGCGCGTGTCGCTGGGGGTCAGTCGTGGCCGGTTGCGGATCGGGTGAGGTGTGGTTTTTGCTTTGGGATCGTCCGCGTGTGCGGGCCCTGTTTCGGCGCGGGCCGGCGCGGGACGTCCTGTCCCGCGGATGCGGCTCGTCGCGGGTCTGAGGGCTGAGCTGTGGCACCCGTAATGCAAACGCTGGTAGTCGGTGGTAGTTGGTGGCGCTACAGTGTATGTGATGGCGACTCGGGTCTCCCCCTTCAGCCTGCGACTTGACGCGTCGCTCGACGCACTGATCGCCGGGGAGGCAAGACGCACGCAGCGCAGCAAGGCGGCGGTGCTCGAATCGCTGGCCGACGAGGCGCTGCGCACACGGCGTTATCCGGGTATCGCGTTTCGCGGCAGCGACTGGGAGCGGCGCGCGTGGGTGATTGGGACGGCGCTCGACGTGTGGGAGGTGATCGAGGCGCTGGGAGACTTCGGTACGCCAGAGGCGTTGCTCGCCGAGAGCGAGGTGACCGAGGCCCAGTTGCGCGTTGCGCACGCCTACTACGAGGAGTTCGCCGAGGAGATCGACGCGATCATCGCCGAAAACCGCAGACCATTGCAGGAGCTGCGCCGCGAGTACCCGACGATCGCCGTGCTGGGCGAAAGCTGAGAGCCGGCTGAGACACCGATGCGGTTGTTCCTCGACGCGCACGTGTCCGCGCGGCGCGTCGCGCGCGCGTTACGCGAGCTGGGCCACGACGTGCGGGCGGCCGGCGAGGAGCGCGCGCTGGACGGCTGGCCGGACGAGCGGCTGCTCGAACTGGCGGCAGACGAACAGCGCATCATGGTCACGTTCAACGCGCGCGACTTCGCGCGTATCGCGCAAGCGTGGGCCGGCGCTCAGCGCAGCCACGCCGGCTGCGCGATCTTCGTCGGCGTGGACCACAGCGAGTTCGGCGTCATCCTTGCACGGCTCGCGCAGGAGCTGAGCGCCCGTCCGGACGCCGGCACGTGGCGCGACTTCACGGCTTTTATCGGGCGTCACGTCGCGGGGAGCTGAAAGCCGCCAGGAGCCGGGTCCATGAGTGCCGGCGTCGGATCCATGGGCCCCGCTCCCTCTGGGCGCATAGAGCCAAGCATGGCAAGGACGCAGGAAGCGAAGTGTGCTTTTGCACACGAGCGACCGAGGACGCCGCCAGGCGCCGGCTATACGCCGCCCAGAGGTTATTCGATGTGGTTGTAAACCGTGAACAAAGGCATGTACATCGAGATTACGATGAACCCGACGATCGCGCCGATGACGATGATCATGATTGGCTCCATGATCGAGGTGAGTGCCTTGACGGAGGCGTCAACGCGGTCCTCGTAGAAGTCGGCGATCTTGTCGAGCATCGCATCGAGCGCGCCGGTCTCCTCACCGACGCCGACCATGTGCGTGACCATCGTGGGAAAGACGGGGATTTTGGCGAGCGGCGCGGAGATCGTGCCGCCGCGCTTGACGGAGGCGATCACCTCGTCCATGGCCTCCTCGACGACGATGTTGCCGCCGGTCTTGCCGGTTATCTCAAGGGCCTGCAGGAGCGGGACGCCGGCGCTGGTGAGCGAGGCCAGGGTGCGCGACCAGCGCGCGACGGCGACCTCCTGGACGATCGTGCCGATCTTCATCGGCACGCGCAGGCGGAAGCGATCCCATTGCGGGCGCCCCCAGGAGGAGGACTTCCACTTCAAAAAGGAGAAGACGGCGGCGGCGGTGACGCCGAACATCAGCCACCATTGTTTGGTGACGAGGTGTGAGAGTTTTACGGAGAACTTCGTGATCGCGGGCAGTTCGCCGCCGAATTCTTTGAAGACGTTCTCGAAGACGGGCACGAGGAAGGCGACGAGCGCAAGCATGACGCCCACTGCGAACACGAGCACGAGCGTCGGGTAGATCATCGCCGAGCGGATTTGGCGCTTGAGCGAGGCGTCTTTCTCGAGTTGGTCGGCGACGCGGATCAGCGAGGTCTCGAGCATGCCGCCGGTCTCCCCCGCGCGCGTCATCGCGACGAACAGCGGACTGAAGACCTTGGGGTGGCGCTCCATCGCGTCGCTGAGCGCAAGGCCCGCCTCGACGTCCTTGCGCACCTGCACAATTGTCTCTTTGAGAAATTTGTTCTCGGTTTGGTCCTCGAGCACGTAGAGCGCGCGCAGGATCGACATGCCGGAGGTGATCATCGTCGAGAGCTGGCGCGAAAAAACGGCGAGGTCGGTGGCGTTGGCGCTCTGCAGGAAACTGAGGTTGATCTCGCGCGAAGCGTGCTTGTCGGCAATGTCGAGAACGATCAGCCCACGCGACTTGAGCTGGTCGGAGACAGCCTGCTTGGAGTCGGCCTCGACCTCACCCTTGGCCTTGGCGCCGGCGAGGTCCATAGCCTTGAAGACGTAGGTGCTCATGGTTTGAGATCGTCCGCGTGTCGGGGCCGCACACACAGCGGGACGGCGCTGGGCGTCCTGCCCAGCGTCACGCGGGGGTCGGGTGCAATGAGCGGGGGCATGGCCGCGACGCGCCTCATGCCGCGGCGAGCGTGCCGGCGCCGAGCAGGCGGCGCAGCTCTTCGGGGGTCGAGGAGCGCGATTCGGCCATTTTCTGCGAGATCGAGCCTGCGCGTACGAGGACGGCGAGCGAGGCGTCCATCGTCTGCATGCCGTGCGCGGTGCCGGTTTGCAGGGTGGAGTAGATCTGGTGGGTCTTGCCCTCGCGGATCAGGTTGCGCACGGCGGGAGTCGGCACGAGCACCTCGCAGGCCACGACCCGCCCGGAGCCGTCGGCGGTGGGCAGCAGCTGCTGGGTGACGATGCCCTGCAGGGCGACCGAGAGCTGCACGCGCACCTGCCCCTGCTGGTGGGGCGGGAAGACGTCGATGATGCGGTCGATCGTCTGCGCGGTGTCCTGCGTGTGCAGCGTGGCGAACACCAGGTGGCCGGTCTCGGCGGCGGTCAGCGCGGTGGAGATCGTCTCCAGGTCGCGCATCTCGCCGACGAGGATCACGTCGGGGTCCTGGCGCAGGGCGGCCTTCAGCGCGTCGCCGAAGCTCTGCGCGTCAGAGCCCAGCTCGCGCTGGTTGACCAGGCAGCGCTTGTGGGGGTGCAGGAACTCGATCGGGTCCTCGATCGTCATGATGTGCTCGTCGCGGGTGGAGTTGATCTCGTCGATCATCGCCGCCAGCGAGGTGGACTTGCCCGAGCCGGTGGGGCCGGTGACGAGCACGAAGCCGCGCGGCTTGCGTGTGAACTCGTGCGCGGTGGCGGGCAGCCCGAGCTCGTCGATCGACGTCAGCCCGAAGGGGATCAGACGGAAGGCGGCGCCGATCGCGCCGCGCTGGTAGTAGGCGTTGACACGGAAGCGCGCGTGGCCGGGGATCGAGTAGGCGAAGTCCAGCTGCCAGTCGGTCTCGAGCCGCTGGCGCTGGTCGCCGGAGAGGATCGAGTAGACGATCTCGCGGGTGTCGGTGCCGGAGAGCAGCGGGTAGTCTTCGAGCGGCGTGAGGTGGCCGCGGACGCGCACGGTGGGGTGCGCGCCGGCGGTGATGTGCAGGTCGGAGGCGCGGCGTGAGACGACCTCCATTAGAAGCTCGGCGAAGTCGATGCTCGTCTTCTCGCTCATCGCCCGCCCATCGACCCCCGCCGTCGTCCCCCAGCGCGCGCACGGACACCACTGGACGAAAGTTCGAGTGCCATCGCGCTGGCCGCCGCTGGCGAGCCAAATGGACACGCGCTTGTGCCGATCCACACGAGGAACTCATTCGGGCCGGGGCAGGGGTACATGTCTTTGCTTCACGGACGAAGTACCCGGAGATATCAACCTATCTCGCTTGATATCTCGATATCACGACACACTTCGGCCCGAAAAACAACAAAGAACCCCACGCCCCCCCCACCAAGTTTGTATCGATCCGCACGAGGGGCACATCGTCGGGCCGGGCAAGGGGGGTACACATCTTTGCTTCACGGACGAAGTACCCGGAGATATCAACCTATCTCAGTTGATATCTCGATATCACGACACACTTCGCCCGAAAAACAACAAAGAACCACACCCCCCCACGTTCGTATCGATCCGCACGCTCCCCCAAACCCTGACCCCGAATCACCTCTTGATCGAGAGTGAGCGCGCCCTCAGCTCGCGCCCAGCGCCATCCCCCACGCAGCGCGCCCGCAGCGCACCCCCCGCCCTCAGTTTGTACCCAGCACGCGCGCGACCTCGGCGATCGAGGTGCGCCCACGGCGGACCTTCTCCAGGCCGTCGTCGCGCAGGCGGCGCATGCCCTCGCGCACCGCTACGTCGCGTAGCTCCTCGGCGGGGCGTCGTTCAAGCGCCAGACGGCGGATCTCCGAGCTGACGGACATCACCTCGTAGATGCCGGCACGGCCGCGGTAGCCCGAGCCGTTGCAGCGCCGGCAGCCGACGGGCTCGTAGGCCTCGAGGTCCAGGAGTGCCTTGTAGCCGCTTTTGCGCAGGACCTCCGCGGGGATGATCGTGCGCGCCTTGCAGTGCGAGCAGAGCGTGCGCACGAGCCGCTGGGCCAGGACGCAGTCAAGCGCGGAGGCGACGAGGAACGGCTCGATGCCCATCTCGACTAGGCGCGTGATCGCCGAGGGCGCGTCGTTGGTGTGCAGCGTGGAGAGCACGAGGTGCCCGGTGAGCGCGGACTCGACGGCGATCTGGGCGGTCTCGCGATCGCGGACCTCGCCGATCATAATGATGTCGGGGTCGGCGCGGACCATCGCGCGCAGGCCCGTGGCGAAGGTCAGGCCGGCCTTCGTGGAAACCTGCACCTGGGTGATGCCCTCGACCTGGTACTCGACGGGGTCCTCGACGGTGATGATGTTCTTCTCGGGCGTGTTGAGCGCCTGCAGGGCGGCGTAGAGCGTGGTGGACTTGCCCGAGCCGGTGGGGCCGGTGACGAGCACCGCGCCGTGCGCCTGGTGAAAGGCATCTTCAAAGCGCTCACGCTCGATTTGCTCGATGCCGAGCTTGTCGAGCTTCATCACGACGGAGTCCTTGTCGAGGATGCGCATCACGATCGACTCGCCGTGCACGCTGGGCAGCGTCACGACGCGCAGGTTGAACGTGGCGCCCGTCAACGGTCAGCCCGACGCGCCCGTCCTGGGGCAGGCGCCGCTCGGCGATGTCCAGTTCGGACATGATCTTCACGCGCGAGACGACGCCGGCGGCCATCCGCCGCGGCACTGTTGTGATCTCCTGCAGGACGCCGTCGACGCGGAAGCGCACGCGCACCTCCTTGCCGTCGGGGGCGAGGTGCACGTCGGAGGCGTGCAGCTCGACGGCTTGGGCGACGATCTGGTTGACCAGTTTGATGACGGGGCCCTCGTCTGCGCTCTCGTGCAGGTCGACGACCTCGGCCTGCTGTTCGGCGTCGACCTCGCCCGTGACGTTCTCGCCGACGACGTCCTCCAGGCGGTCCAGGCGCGCGATCAGCGCGAGGATGTCCTCGGGCGCGGCGACCGCGACGCGCACCTCGTAGCCGGTCATGATCGCGATGTCGTCGACGGCCAGCACGTTGGAGGGGTCGGTCATCGCGACCAGCAGCGTGCGCTTGTCGACGAACGCAACGGGCACCGCCTGGTAGCGCTTGGCGGCGGCGGTCGTGACGAGGTTGGCGGCACCCATGTCGACGGAGAACACGCCGAGGTCGAGGTGGTCCAGGCCGTAGCGCTCGGCCAGCGCGCGGGCAAGGCCGTCGTTGCTGAGCGTGCCTTCCTCGACAAGGGTGCGCTCGGGGGTGG
Source organism: uncultured Solirubrobacterales bacterium (assembly GCA_963804675.1). Classification (GTDB taxonomy): domain Bacteria; phylum Actinomycetota; class Thermoleophilia; order Solirubrobacterales; family Solirubrobacteraceae; genus Palsa-744. The sequence continues at coordinate 710,957 of CAWDRI010000001.1, forward strand.
TGCCGGTGCTGCGCGAGGTAGCGATCGCTTCCTCGACGCGCTCGCGCGCGACGAGGCCCATATCGACGATCACATCGGTCAAAAAGCGCGCCGAGGAGCCACGGCGCGTGGGCGAGGTCAGCCCGCCGCGGACGGGTGGCGCGGTCGGCGACACGGTGGTTTCCGGGTAGAGCTCTGCGCCGGTCTGCTCGACATGCCCGACGGGGTCGGTCTGCTCAGGCGGGCGCTCGACGCTCTCCACGACGACCGGCTCGGCGGCGCTGTCGAGGTCGAAGATCTCGTGCAGGTCGGGGCCGCCGTCGGGGTAGGGGCCGCTCACGCGCCACCACCCCCGGCGCCGGCGCTAGACCTCGCGGTCCCTTTCGCCACGGTCCCCTTCGCGCGCGGCGGCGCGCATGACCTCAAGTGGCGCGGCGCGGCCGGTCCATAGCTCGAAGCTGAGCGCGCCCTGGGCGACGAGCGGCTCGAGCCCGTCGAGTGTGGGTACGCCCGTCTGGCGGGCGGCGAGCAGCAGCGGGGTCGTGTCGGCGCGGTAGACGAGATCGATGACATACGAGTATCTACCGACCAGATCGAGAGTCAGGTGCAGTTGGTTGAGCGCCTGTGCAACACGCTGGCCGTCCGTTGCGTTTGCGGCGGGGCCGCCAGGCCCGCCGGCGACGGGCCGCTCCAGGGCGCCAGGCCCGCCGGCGACGGGCCGCTCCAGGGCACGAGACTCGCCGGCGACGGGCCGCTGCACGGCGTCGGACGCCGGCGCCACGTCCAACCCGACGGACGTGCAGTTGACGAGGATGTCGGCCGGCTCGGGCTCGGGCACCGCCCGCACATCGAGTGCGCTCGCCAGCTCGGCGGCGCGGGCGGCGGTGCGATTCCACACGGAGACCTCACGCGCGCCGGCCTCGCGCAGCGCCCACACCACCGCGCGCGCGCTGCCGCCGGCGCCCAGAACGAGCGCGCGAAGGCCGCGCGGCGAGCACCCCAGCCCATCCGGGGGCGTGTGCCCGAGCGCGGCAATCAGCCCGGGAGCGTCGGTGTTCTCGGCGGCGATCGTGCCGTCGGGGGCGAAGCTGAGGGTGTTCGCCGCACCGATCGCACGTGCGGCCGCGGTCGCGCTGTCGGCGAGCGCGAGCGCGGCGTGCTTGTGCGGGATCGTCACGTTCGCCCCGGCGAAGCCCGCGGCGCCGAGCGCACGGGTCGTCTCGGCGAACAGCTCGGGCGGCACGGGCAGGCGTTGGTAGGTCCACTCCTGCAAGCCGACCGCGGCGAGCGCCGCGGTGTGCATGGCGGGCGAGCGACTGTGCGCAACCGGCCAGCCGAGCACGCCGAGGCGTGTCGCGGGCTTGTCCGCGCCTGGCGCGCCGCCCCGGTCGGCCGGCTGGCCCCGCGCACCCACTACCGCCCGCTCCCCGTCGCCCACTCCCCGTCGCGCGGCATCGCTACCGCTTGCGACACGCCGGCACGCGCCCGCCGTTGCGCGCGAGCGCTTCGTGGTAGGCGGTGGCGTGGCGTTCGAATTCGGCGTCGGTCTTGGAGAAGACGAGCTCGCCGCAGCCGTCGGCGCCGTTGACGTAGTACAGGTAGGGCACGTGCGCGGGGTGCGCCGCGGCGTCGATCGCGGCCAACCCAGGGTTGCTGATCGGTGTCGGCGGCAGACCGTGGTGCGTGCGCGTGTTGTACGGGGAGTCGACGTGCAGCTGGGCTTCGGTGAGCGGCGCCGAGAAGTCGTGGAGCGCGTAGCGGATGGTCGAGTCGATGCCGAGGAACATGCCGGCGTGCAGACGGTTGTAGATCACCGCGGCGACCTTCGGGCGGTCGTCCGGCAGCAGCGCCTCGCGTTCGACCATCGAGGCGACGATCAAAAGCCGGTAGGGCGTCACACCCAACGCGCGCGCGCGCGCACGCACACGCGCGGTGGCCCCGAAATTTTCTTCAAAAGCCTGCAACTGCAAGGCGACCAGCCGGCGGGCGGACTGGTGCGCATACAGTTCGTAGGTCGCGGGGAATAGGAAGCCTTCGAGGCTGGGCGTGCCGCGCGGCGCCCCGTAACGCGCGGGGTCCAGCTGCGTCGAGTGTCGCGAGGCGGTCAGATAGCTGCCGGTCAGGCCGTGCGCGCTTGCGATCTGCGCGATCTGCGCGCGCGTCTCGCCCTCGGGGATTGTGATGCGCACGATCGCGGGCAACGCGGGCGACGGCGCGGATTTCGAGCCAGGCAGTGCGCGAGCGAGCGCAAACGCGCCTGCGGCTATGACCGCGACCACGGCGAGCACGCTCGTCTGCCGGCGCGTCGGCCGGCGCCGCCTGGCGGTCGGGGCGACGGCGGCCATCGGTTCGCCGCCGGAGCGGAGCGCCGCCCCGGCGGCGGCAGACAAAGCGGCTTGCAGGCCGGCCGAGCCCGCGGCTTGACCGTCGCCGGCGGGCGTGGCGGCGACCTCCCCGTCGCCGGCGGGCGTGGCGGTGGCTTGACCGCCGCCGGCGGGCGCGGCGGTGGCGTGCCCGTCGCCGGCGGGCGTGGCGGTGGCTTGACCGTCGCCGGCGGGCGTGGCGGCGATCTCCCCGTCGCCGGCGAGCCCGGCGGGGGCCTCCCCGTCGGCGGTCCTCTGGCTGGCCGCCTCGCTGCCGGTACTCGGGTTGCTCGGAGTGGCGGCTTGCCTACCGGCGCCCGTGTTGGCCGCCTCGCCGTCGCGGCCAGCTCGGCGGCGTGCGCGCTCGTCGCGCGCACGTGCGCGTTCCGCTGCCGTGCGCTGCGAGGGGTTGCCGCTGGACAAGCGTCCCAGCCTAGAGGTTCGAGGTGGTCGGGTCGTTGCGCGACCGCGCGGCGAGCCAGCTCTCGAGCATGTGCGCCGCGGCGCGCGAGTCCTCGGGCGCGCCGGCGCCGTCGCCGCTGTGCGCCGCGGGGCGGTCCGCGGAGCCCGCGCGCGCCCGGCCGGCGTCGCCCGCGCAATGCGCGGCGCGTTGGGCAAGCCGCGTGGTGAAGCGCTCGTCGTGCAGCTCGACCGGCACGGCGCTCCCCAGCCGCCGTCCGAGACGCGCGGCGAAGCGGCGGGTCTCGCGGGTCTGTTCGCTGTCGTGGCCGTCGAGCGCGAGCGGCAGCCCGACGACGACGCGCCCGACTTCGCGCTCGGCGGCGAGCGCGACGAGCGCTTCTAGGCCGCGCCGCTCACCCGGCCGGGCCACGGTGTCGAGCGGCGTGATGAGGGTGCCAGTCGGGTCGGCGATGGCGCAGCCACAACGCGCGCGGCCGTAGTCGAGGCCAAGTACGCGACTCACCGGCGACCGATCCCGCGCGTGCGCGCCACCAGCTAGCCCGCGAGCGCCGTCTCGATCGCGGCGCGGGCCGCTGCGAGCGCGGCGGGCAGTCCCGCGGGGTCGCGCCCGCCGGCCTGGGCGAGCGTGTCGCGCCCGCCGCCACCGCCGCCGACGCGCGCCGCCGCCTCCTTGACGATGGCGCCGGCTTTGACGCCACGCGCGACCAGCGCGGGGGTGACGCCGACGATCAGGTGCACGCGCCCGTCAAGCGCGCCGCCGAGCACGATCACGGCCTGCGCGGGCAGTTTGCCGCGCAGGCGATCGACCAGGTCGGGCAGCGCCTTGGGGTCAGCGACCTCGATGGTTGTGGCAAGCACGCGAGCGCCATCGACGTCGGCGGCCTGCGCAACGAGCGCGTCGAGGTCGAGGCCACCCTGGCCGAGCCCACCACCGCCGCCGCCGCCGCCGGCGTGCAGCTCGCGCAGTTCCTTCTCCAGCCGCCGCCGCTCGGACTCGCGTTCGCGCACGGCCTCGGGCGCGCCTTCGGGGCGGGTGCGCAGCGTGTGCGCGATCTCGGCGAGCCACCGGTCGTGCTCGCGCAGCAGCGCGACCGCGGCGGGGCCGGTGAGCGCCTCGATGCGGCGCACGTTGGCGGCGCTGGAGGTCTCGCTGAGGATGCGAAACAGGCCGATCTCGGCGGTGGCGCGTACGTGGGTGCCGCCGCAGAGCTCGCGCGAGTATGGAGTTCCCCGCCCGCCTCCCCCCTCGCCGATCTGCACCATGCGCACCACCTCGCCGTACTTCTCGCCGAACAGCGCCATCGCGCCGAGCCGCCTGGCCTCCTGCAGCGTGGTCGTCAGCGGTCGCACGCGGTCGTTGGCGAGGATCCACGCGTTGACCTGGTCCTCGACGTCGCGCAGCTCCTCGGGGGCAAGCGCCGCGGAGTGGCTGAAGTCAAAGCGCAGCTTGTCGGGGCCGACGTAGGAGCCGGCCTGGCGGACGTGCTCGCCCAGACGCCCGCGCAGCGCGGCGTGCAGCAGGTGGGTGGCGGTGTGGTTGGCCTCGGTGGCGTGGCGCGCGGCGTGGTCGACGCGGGCCAGCACGGGCTGCTCGGGGGCGAGCTCGCCGCGCTCGAGCACGACCGCCAGCGCCTGGTCGTCACCGAGACGGTAGACGCCCTCTACGCGCGCGCGACAGTCGCCGGCTTCGCATTCGATCGTGCCGACGTCGGAGACCTGCCCGCCGCCGGCGGCGTAGAAGGGCGAGTCGGCGAGCTTGACGAGCACGCGGCCGTCCTCTTGCGCGAGCGCGGCGACGGTGGTGCGTTGGCTCTCGGTTTCGTACCCCGTGAAGCACGTCGGCGGGCCGGCCGCGGCAAACTCGCGCGCCCGCTCGCGCGGGTCGGTTTCCTCTCCCACTCCCCCCACGCCCGTGCCCTCGGCGCCGCCCGCGCGCTCGGCGCCGCGACCCCGCCCGGCAGCGCGCGCCCTCGCGCGCTGCCCCTCCATCAACACCTCAAAGCCCTCGGGATCGACGCCGATGCCGTGCTCGGCGGCCAGTTCGCGGGTAAGGTCGAAGGGGAAGCCGTAGGTGTCGTGCAGGGTGAAGGCGTCGGCCGCGGAGATGCCCTCGGCGTCCTCGGCGCGCGCACGCGCGAGGAGGTCGTCGAGCAGCGCGGTGCCCTGCGCGAGCGTGCGCCCGAAGCTGCGCTCCTCTGAGTCCAGCCACTTCTCGACCGCGGCGTGCTGCTCGTGCAGTTCGGGGTAGGCGCCGGCCATCAGCTCGCGTACGACGGCGGCGTAGCGCACCAGGAAGCCGGGCTCCATGCCGAGGTTGCGGCCCTGCAGGATCGCGCGGCGCATGATGCGCCGCAGCACGTAGCCGCGCGATTCGTTGGAGGGCACGATGCCGTCGGCTATAAGGAACGACATGCCGCGGGTGTGGTCGGCGAGGATCCGCAAGGCGCGGTCGGTCGCCTGCTCGGCGCCGTAACGCGCGCCGGAGAGCTGCGTCCCGAGGTCGATCAGCGGCGCGAACTGGTCGGTCTCGAAGATCGAGTTGACGCCCTGCAGGATCGTGGCCATGCGGTTGAGGCCCAGACCGGTGTCGATGTTGTTGGCGGGCAGCGGGTCGAGGTGGTCGTGCGGATCCTGGTTGTACTGCATGAAGACGAGGTTCCAAAACTCCAGAAAGCGCTCGTTCTCGCCGCCGGGCAGGTCGTCGGGCGTGCCGAACCGCACGCCGCGGTCGACATACAGCTCCGAACAGGGGCCGCTCGGGCCGACGGGGCCGGCTTCCCAGAAGTTCTCCGAACGCGGGCAGCCGACGATCCGCTCGCGCGGCAGCCCGACTGCCTCCCACAGCTCGATCGCCTCCTCGTCGGGCCCCAGCCCGAGCTGCTCGTCGCCGGCGAACACCGTCACCCAGATGTCGTCCTCGACGAACCCGAACCCCTCGCGCGCGAGCTCCCACGCGAGCTCGATCGCGCCCTGCTTGAAGTAGGCGCCGATCGAGAAGTTGCCGAGCATCTCAAAGCACGTGACGTGCCGCAGCGTGGAGCCGACCTTCTCGATGTCGGGCGTGCGAAAGCACTTCTGGCAGCTCGTCAGCCGCGACGCGGGCGGCTGCTCGCGGCCGAGAAAGTACGGCTTCAGCGGCTGCATCCCGGCGGTCGTCAGCAGCACCGAGCGGTCCTCGGCGGGCGGCACCAGCGACGCCGAGGGCAGCCGCACGTGCCCGCGCGCCGCAAAGAACTCCAGATAGCGCTCTCGAATCTCGTCAGAGGTCATTTCCCAAATGATCTTAAGGGTCGCCTGCGACGTTTCGCTCGTTTTGCGATCGTCCGCGTGTCGGCGCCCGCCGAAGAGGCAGGCCCGACGGGGCATCCATGCCCCGTCGAAGTGCACCGATCGGCGCGCGGCGGAGGTGTTGTTTTCGGGTGCCATTCGCGGCCGCGCGCGCGCACGCACGCGGATGGCACCCCACCGGAGCACACAAACCGCCACCCCGACCCCTGCCCGCGCGCGGAGGGCCTACGCCGCGATTGTGCCGTACCCGAGGATCACGTCGCCCGCGTACAGACACGCAACCTGCCCGGGCGCGGTGCGCTCGATCGGCTCGCGCAGCCGCAGCTCGGCGCGGGCGTGGCTGCCGGGCTGCAGCGCGCCTGTCAGGCGACAGGCGTGGCGGGCGCCGCGCGAGCGGATCTTGACGCCGTCCACGCGCGCGCCGGGGCGGCGCAGGGTGAGGTCGCGAATCGCGACCGTGTCGGTGCGCAGCGCCTCGCGGGGACCGACGGTGACGGTGTTCGCAACGGCGTCGGTACCCAGCACGTACAGCGGCGCGCCGCCGCCGAGCCCGAGACCGTGGCGCTGGCCGACGGTGTACGCGCGCGCGCCGCGGTGGCTGCCGAGACGGCGTCCGGCGCGGTCGAGGATCTCGCCGCCCGGGCCGGCCTCGGTCGATGGGCCGTGACGTTCGAGAAACCGCGGCAGGCGCGTGCCGGCGAGGAAGCAGAGATCCTGCGAGTCGGGCTTGCGCGCGACCTGCAGGCCGGCGTCCGCAGCGAGCTCGCGAACCTCGTCCTTGAGCATCTCGCCGAGCGGGAACCGCAGGCGGGCCAGCGAGTCGAGGTCAAGGCCGGCGAGCACGTAGCTCTGGTCCTTGACCGGGTCGCGCGCGCGGCGCAAAAGCGGCGTGTCCTCGTCGGGCCTGCGGTCCGGCGCGCGGCGCAAAAGCGGCGTATCCTCGTCGGGGCTGCGGTCCGGCACGACGCGCAGCGGCCGCCCGTCCTCGTCGGAGTCGCGGTCGGTCGCCGCCGCTCGTTCCAGTCGACGTGCCCCCTCCGCGCGTGGCGCGCCCTCCTCGCCGAGCAGCGGCCCACGGTGCACGCGCGCATAGTGCCCGGTGACGAGCGCGCCGGCGCCCAGCCGCGTCGCGAGGTCCAGCATCGCGTCGAGGCGCACCGTGCCGTTGCAGCGCAGGCACGGGTTCGGTGTGTGGCCGGCGGCGTGGCCCGCCAGCCACGGATCGACCACGCCGGCGCGGAACTCGGCGCGCAGGTCGAGCGAGAGATGGGGCATGTCCTGGTCGTGGGCGAGCGCGCGAGCGCCGCGCACCGCGTCGGCCGAGCAGCAGCTGCGCGCGGCGTCGTTCTCGGGGTCGGCCCACAGTTCGAGCGTGACCCCGACGACGTGCTCGCCGGCGCGCGCGGCAAGCAACGCGGCGACGGCGCTGTCGACACCGCCGCTCATCGCCACCAGCGTGCGCGAGCGGCCGTCGGCGGGTGCGGCCAGCGGCCTGCCGGCCCACGCGCGCGCGGCGGCGCCGAGCGCGCGGTGCAGCGCGTCGGCGGCCAGCTCGGCGGCGTGGCGCTTGGCGGGGATCAGCCCGCCAAGCGCGGCGGCGATCTCCTGCGCGCCGACCCGCGCGGCGTCGAGCAGCGGCGCGCCGTGCACGAGCGCGACGGCGGCACTGCCGGCGGCGATCGTCGCACCGCAGCCCGACGCGTCGAAGCCGGCGTCGCGAACCGCGCCGTCCGGGCTGGCCGGGTCGAGCACGAGCGAAACGCGGATCAGGTCGCCGCAGGCCGCCCCGCCGGCGGCGCCGGTGAACGCCCCCTCGGGGGTGTGTCCGCGCGCCGCGGGCCTCTCCAGGTGGGTCGCAAAGGGAGTCTCGGCGAGCATGCCCGCCGAGTGTAGGGCAGTGCTACCCGCGCGTTTCGCGGATCGTCTGTTCGATCGCGTACGCGTCGGTGAAGCCGGTGACGGTGCTCACCTTGTCGTGCGGGTTGACGATCAGCAGCGTGGGGGTCTGGTAGACCTGGATGTCGCGGGTGATCGTCCCGAACTCGCCGACCTGGCCGGCGGAGGCGGCGTGCACGGCGACCCGGTGGCCAAGCTTGTGCGCGACGTCCTGCACCTGCCCGTACACGCTGCCGTCGGTGCTCGAATGCGGGTTCCAGAACAGCAGCAGCACGATCTTGCCGTGCTTTAGCTCGGCGGCGACGGTCGCCTGCAGCGGCGGCGTGGAGGACTTCGAGTGCGACGGCGCGGCAGGGTCTGTGCGCGCGGGGGGGGCGCTGTGCGCAGCGTGCCCGGTGGCGTGCGCGGCAGCGGCCGCGGTGCCGGCAGCGGCCGCTGCGGGCGCGGCCGAGTGCGAGGCGGGACGGTGTGCGCCGGTGTGCCCGGTATGCGCGGCGACAGCTGTGGCGGCCTGCTTGTGGGCGCGCGCGCCGTGTGCGCTGGCAGCAGAGTGGACGGGGACCTGGTGGGTGGCAGTACGGCCAGCGCTGCCGTGTGTGCGCGCGTACGCACCCCGATCGACCGCGGGCCGCGTGTGGCCGGTCGTGGCGGCCGCGGTGGCGTGCGTGTGCGTCGACGCCGACGCGCCGGAACCGGCGGAGGTCCCCGTCGAGGAGCTGCTGCCCGGGCGGTGCAACGCAAGGAACCACACGACGACGAACAGCGCGAACGCCGCGATGACGAGTTGGAACGGGCGCGAGATCTGAGCCATCGCACCCTCCTTCGGCATTTCGCGCGCGCGAGTTGAGCGCGGCAACCGGGGCTGGACGGCGCGGCCCGCCGGCGCGGCGGCGCCATCCCGACCCGCGCCGCGCACGCAGCCTGCCGGCCGCCGGCCGACGCCCGGGGTGCTCAGAGGTCATGCGCGCCGCGCAGCAACGCGTGCACGACCGCGCGCGCGGGCAGCGTCTGCTGGGTGGCGTTCTGCATGTCCTTGAGCACCGTCTCCTCTCCCTCACCCGCGACGATCGCGACGTGGCGCGCGCCGAGCTTGGCGGCGTGGCCGAGCTGGTTCTTGAGCGACCGGCCCGCGAGCTCCATCTGCGCGTGCAGCCCCGCATGGCGGGCGGCCTGCAACAGACCGAACGCGGCGCGCGCAGCGCCGGGATCGCCGAGCGCCACGAACAGGTCGACCGCGGCCGCCGCGGGCGGCGCGGCGTGGCTGGCGAGCACGATCCGCTCGATCCCCGCCGCCCAACCCATGCCCGGCGTCGGTGGGCCGGCGGTGGGTGCGCCGGGGGTGGGTGGGCCCTTAATCATCTCGACCAGCCCGTCGTAGCGTCCGCCGCCGCCGACCCCGCTCTGCGCGCCGAGCGCGGCGGAGGTCAGCTCGAAGACCGTGCGCGTGTAGTAATCCAGGCCGCGCACGAGCGTCGGGTCGACCTCGTAGGCGACGCCGGCCTCGTCCAGCAGCGCCCGCACCTGCGCGAAGTGCGCGGCGTCCTCGGCGCTCAGGTGGTCGAGCAGGCGTGGCGCGCGTTCCATCACCGCGCGTGTGCCGGGGTGTTCTGAGTCGAACGCGCGCAGCGGGTTGAGCTCGATGCGCTCGCGCACCTCGTCCGCCAGCGCCGCTTCGTTTGCGCGCAGGTGCGCCTGCAGAAGCTCGCGGTACTCGGCGCGCGCGTCGGCCCCGCCGAGGCTCGACAGTCGCAGCCGCACGTCGGCGACGTCCAGCTCGCGCAACAGCTCGACGAGCAGCACGATCGACTCGGCGTCAACGGTGGGCTCGTGCGAGCCGAGCGCCTCAGCGCCGACCTGCCAGAACTGGCGCTGGCGGCCCGCCTGCGCGCGCTCGTAGCGAAAGAAGCTCGAGCAATACCACAGCTTTACCGGCGCGCGGAGCTTGTGCATGCCGTGCTCCACATAGGCTCTGCAGACCGGCGCCGTGCCCTCCGGGCGTAGCGTCAGCGAGCGCCCGCCGCCGTCCTCGAACGTGTACATCTCCTTCTGCACGATGTCCGTCGAGGCGCCCACCCCGCGCGCGAACAGCTCGGTCGCCTCAAAACACGGCGTCTCGATCCGCTCGTAACCGGCGCCCTGCAGGATCGACTGCGCGGCCGCCACCACGCGGGCGCGCACGGGAGTGTCCTCAGGCAGCACGTCGTGCGTGCCGCGCGGCGCCTTCAGCTTCGCTGCGCTCACGCGACCTTCGTGCGCAGCGCGTCCAGAAACGGGTTGCTCTGCAGCTCCCGGCCGAGCGTCGTGACGCCCATGTGCCCGGGGTGGACGACCGTCTCCGGCGCGAAACGCTCCACCAGCGCGCCGATCGAGCGCTCCAGCACCGCCCACTCGCCGCCCGGCAGGTCGGTGCGCCCCACCGAGCCCTGGAAGAGGACGTCGCCGGAGAGCAGTGCCACAGAGCCGCCGTCCGAGAGCGCTGCCGGCGGACGCTCGCCCTCGACCGGTACCTGCGCCGGGCCCGGCTGCGCGACCCCGTCCTGGCCGCCCGCCAGGGCGGCCAATCCCTCCCCCTCACCCGCCGCCTGCGGTGCGCCGGCTGCAGGTGCGATCGCGTAGGTCAGGTGTCCCGGGCTGTGGCCCGGCGTGAACAACACCTCGACCTCGAGGCCGGCCAGCGCCAGCCGCTCGCCGCCGGCGAGCGTGTGCTGGGGCTCCCAGTTCTCGAACGGGCCAAAGCCCGGCGGCGTCCACGCGTTGATGTCGCGCAACAGCGGCGCCTCGATCTGCGGGCAGTAGACCGGCGCTCCGAGCGCGCGCGCGGTCGGCGCCACCGCGCCAATGTGGTCGAAGTGGCAGTGCGTGATCAGGATCGCCTCGACCTGCACGCCGAGCGCCGCCACCGCCTCCAGCAGTCGCGGGGCCTCCTCGCCCGGGTCGATCAGCAGCGCCCGCGGCGCGTGCGGGTCGGCGCGCACGATGTACGCGTTCTCCTGCACCGGCCCCACCGTGAACATCCGCACATCCGGGCCGCTCACCGCGCCGCGCTCCGTGCCCGCGCCGCATCGCGGCGGCTCACCGCGTTGCGCTCCCTGCCCGCGCCGCATCGCGGCGGCTCACCGCGCCACGCCCCGTGCCCGCGCCGCATCGCGGCGGCTCACCGCGCCACACCCCGTGCCCGCGCCGCATCGCGGCGGCTCACCGCGTTGCGCTCCGTTCGAGCTGCTTCTTGCGCATCCTGCGCCTGTAGATCCACAGGTCCGAGTAGTAGCTGACCGGCACGTACAGCGCAAGCGCCACCGGAAAGCTCGCGGCGGCAAGTGTCGCGTTCTTGAACAGGAACACGCACGTCGCGGCGAGCACGACCGCGGCGATCAGCGCGCGATAGAACGCCCCGCGCCAGCTCGGCGGACGCTCGAAACGCGTCTGGCGCTGCACTCGCTTGGCCGCCTTCTCGCGGGCCTCGGTGCTGCGCTCGGCGGCCGTCGGGCGCCGCCCCGTGCGCCCGCGCGACTCCACCATCCCGGCGGCGTTGCCGCGGTGCTTGGTCTGGCGTTTGCGCTTGGTCTGGGCCATCGCGCCTACAAGCCTAATGGAGGCTGCGTGTCAGGCCAGCCCCCAGCGAGCCAACGCGTTCTCGATCACGTGGCGCGCGGGGTCGAAACCCGGCATTGGCAGGTCCTGCGGGAAGCCCTCCAGCGCGGCCCGCGGCGCCAGACCGACCAGCTCGGCGCGGGCCACGCGCGCGTGACGGGCGACCGCCGCGACGACGGCCGCGAGCGGCACCTCGTCGGGGCGCTCGACGTTCGTGGAGACCTGGCCGACCAGCACCGTGCGTTCATTCTGCGCGCCACCGCCGGCGCGCGCGCCGACCGGCATCGTGCGGTCGTGCATCGTATGTTCATTCTGCGCGCCTTCGCGCGCGCGCGAGTGGCCCGGCGTCTTTGGGTCCGACGTCTTTGCCTCACGTGCCTGCGCTGGAGCTGCCCGTCGCAACTCGATCCCGAGCGCGCGCACCCCCGGCAGGCCCTGCGTGCCGCCCTCGCGGATCAGCGCGGCGATTGCGCGCGCCTCGCGGACCCCCGCCGGCGGCGCCAGCTCGAGGTTGAACGCGACCAGCGGCGCGCGCGCCGCGACCAGCGTCACACCCGCGCGCGGGTGGGCCACGCGCGGCCCGAAGTCGGGACGCAGCTCGCCGTCGGCGAGTCGCTGCGCGAGCCCGGCGACGCCGCCGCGGCGCAGCTGTGCGCGCGTGCGTCCGCCGGCGAGCAGCCCGTACAGCAGCACCGGCACCCCGACCCCGCTGGTGCTGATCGCGTGCGCCGCCACCAGCGCCTCTGCGCACGCCGCGCCGCGCGCGGCGGCGTCGAGGTACACGACCGGCACCACATCGACTGCGCCAACGTGCGGGTGCTGGCCGTGGCGGGCACGGCCCGGCCCGCGCGCTGGGTCGGCCGGGTCGCGAGCCGGACCCGACGCGCGGGTTGGGTCCGCCGCGGCGCGTTCGTCGCCTGAACCGCCACGCTCGACGGCCGCGCCGCGGTCGAGCTCGTGAGCCAAGCCGCCACGGCCCGCGCCGACGTCGATCTGCCGCACCGCCTCGGCCGCGCCGCGCGCCAGGGCGTCCGCGAGCGCGCCCGGACGGCCGGCGAGCGTGAACACCGCGCGGTGGTGGTCCGGGTCGGCGTGCACGTCGAGCAGCCGCACCGCGTCGTCGTCGCCGCCGCCGCCGTCGGCAAACGTCCGCCCGATCGCGGCGATCGTCGCGGCGTCGCGGCCCTCGGAGACGTTGGGCACCGCCAGCAGCAGCGGCGCTCCCCGGTTGCCTGCGCCCCGGAAGACGCCGCGCGCGCCAGGGTCGCGCGCGGCGTGCGCTGGTCGCGCTCTATGCGGTGGGCGCCTGGCGGTGGCGATGCTCGAAGCGTAGCCCGCCTTGCCCGGCGTCGGCGACCAGTCCGGGGATCCCGGGACCCAACAAGAGATATACGCGCCCACTCACTCCTTGGTTCACTTACCCGCTTGCGGCCTTGCGCAAAAGTCGCAGTGTGCGCGTTCCTGCAGCAGCGTGCCGCCGAACCCCACCACGGGCGACTGCCCCCCACCACGCGGTCCGCACAGCTCCGGCACTCCTCCGGCACTCCTCCGGCACTCCTCCGGCACTCCTCCGGCACGCCTCCACCAGACGCGAGCCACGCTCACCCAATCGCGTGCGCGTGCCGCGCGTGCGTGCGTGTACGCGTGCGCGCGATCCGGGCGATCGCGCTGGAGCTCCGCGCAACCGCGCTACAGCTCCGCGACGTCCTGCAGCGCGGGCCGTGCCTCGCGCAGCAGGGGCGCGCCGCAGTTCCAGCAGAACGACGCACCGCGACTGTGCACCGCGCCGCACGCCCGGCACGCGCCATGCACGCCGCCGTGGGCGGAGGCGAGCAGGCGCTCGACCTCGCCGAGCTGTGCGTCGGCCTGCTGCAGCTCGGCGGCGCGGCGCGCGATCACGTCAAGCCGGTAGTGGTCGCGGATCGCCATCTCGTAGGCGAGCCCGCCGAGATCCCACGTCAGCGACGCGACCTGCTCGGCCAGCTCCACGCGCCGGCGGCGCAGCTGGGCGAGCGAGCCGCCGGCGATTGCGATGTCGGCTGTGGCGCCCATCTCAGTGCGTTTCGATCGGTGCGTCGCCCTGAATCGCCTTGTTGACTTCCTGCTCGTGCTTCTTGCCGGTGGTCGTGCTCAGTTTCTGCAGCGTGCTCGACGTAACTTTTTTCTGCACCGGCGGCGGCGCTTTGGCGGACTGCGCTTCTTTGGCTTCGCTGGCTTCCTGCGTTTTTTCGCTGGCGGGCGTGTTTTTCTGCGTCTTGCTCGCGCCGGCGCCGGTGCTACCCGCGCTGCCCGACCCGTTCGCGCCCGCGCCGGCTGTGGTCGCGACGCCGGGCGCGGCTGCGACCAGCCCGCCCAGACCCTTGACTTCGACGACCTGCTTGCCCGGCGTGCCGCCCCCGCCGCCCCCGGTCGCCCAGTGCCCGACGAGCAGCCCGATCAGCAGCGACGCCAGCAGCACCGCGAGCAGTGCGAACAGACCCGTGTAGCGGCGCAGCGCGCCGAGCAGACCGGCGGGCTCGGGCGGCGGGTAGCTGGCATACAGCGGCGTGGCGCCCAGCACCTGGCCGTCGGCGGCGCCGGCTGCGATCCCGACTGCCTCCCCGGCCCCCGGGCCGCCCCCGACGCCACCGGCGGCGGCGGGTCGGTACTCGCTCTGCAAGACATCGAGAAACGCCAGGCGCACCGGCGAGGCTGGCCGCCCGCACGCAAGGCAGTAGCGCTGGTCTGGGGCGAGCGGCGCGCCGCAGCCCGCACAGGTCGCGCTGGCGCTGCTCGGCACCGGGATGCGCGCGGTTTGCTCCACGTCGGAACTCAGGCCATGGACCTCGCCCGGCCCGACGGCGCCGTTGTGCTCGCCCGGCCCAGCGGCGCCGTTGTGCTCGCCCGGCCCAGCGGCGCCGTTGTGCTCGACGGCGCCCGCGACACCGCTCGTGGCGGATTTCACCCGAACGCACCCCCCACGTAGTCGCGGGTGCGCGGCGCGCGCGGCTCCTCGAAAACCTGGCCGGCGGTGCCGTACTCGACGAGGTCGCCGAGGTACATAAACGCGACCTTGTCCGCCACGCGGTGCGCCTGCGCGAGGTTGTGCGTGACGATCACGACCGCCAGCTCGCGGCGCAGCTCGTGGATCAGGTCCTCGATCACGCCTGTTGAGATCGGGTCGAGCGCCGAGCAGGGCTCGTCCATCAGCAGCACCTCCGGGCGCGGCGCGATCGCACGCGCGATGCACAGCCGCTGCTGCTGGCCGCCCGAGAGGCGCAGCGCCGGGCGGTGCAGGTCGTCCTTGACCTCGTCGTAGAGGCCCGCGCGACGCAGCGCGTCGATCACCTGCGGCTCGAGCTCGCGCCGGCGCGGCCGCCGCCGGGACTGCTCGCGCAGCGCGAACGCCACGTTGTCGAAGATCGACATCGGAAACGGGTTGGGCTGCTGGAAGACCATCGCCACGCGTGCGCGCAGCACGGTGTCTTCGAGGTCATGGATGTCGTGCCCGTCGAGCGCGATCCGGCCCGCGCGGGCCGCGTTGGGGGTCAGCTCGGTCAGCCGGTTCAGCGTGCGCAGCAGCGTCGTCTTGCCGCACCCCGACGGCCCGATCAGCGCGAGCACCTCACCCTGGTGGATCGACAGCGACACGCCGCGCACCGCTTCCTTGGGGCCGTAGCTGACCGAGACCTCCTCCAAGCGCAGGCGCTCGGGGCCGGCGGCGCTCGTCAACCGGCGCACCGCCTCGCGCTGTGTCGGCGGACGCACCGGCTGGGGCGTGCGGTCGAGCACGATCGTGCGCACCGGCGGCGGGGCCTCGACGAGCGCGGGTGCGGGCACTTCGGCGGTGAGCGACCGCATGGCGGTCGGGTACTCGGCGGTCATCAGCTCGGTCACGATTCGCTCCCAGCGTTGCTCGTCGGGTTCACGTTCCTCACAATCCTCACAATCCTCACTATATAGAGTGTCATAGTGCCAGCCCGGTTGCAAGACCCTGCCCCTCGCGCCCCCCGCGGCGCGCGATGCGCCCGACGGCGAGGTTGAGCAGCACGACGAACACGAGCAGCACGAAGGCCGCGGCGTAGGCCTTCTGCGGCGCGCCCGCTTCGCCGGCGGGCGAGTTGTCGTAGATGTAGCTCGTCAGCGTCGAGCCGGTGCCGCGCAGCAGCTTGAAACCGCCCAGGCCGCCCGGCGCCGATTCGAAGCGCAGCGTGTCGCCGAGCAGCACGACGACGATCGCGGTGTCGGCGATGATGCGGCTCACGCCGAGCGTGACGCCGGTGGCGATGTTCGCCCGCACGCGTGTCAACAGCACGCGGCGGATCGTCGCGATCCGCGTCTTGCCGAGCGCGAACGCGGCCTCGCGCAGCTGCGCGGGCACGGCCTGCAGCCCGTCGCGGGTGGCGACGAAGATCGGCGGCAGCGCAATCAGCGACATCATCGCGCCGGCCGTCAGGAACGACAGGCCTGTGACCCCGCCGCCTTCGCCGGTCGTGGACAGGAACGCGAGCGCGTGCAGCTGAAACAGCGCCAACCCGAACAGCGCGATCACGATATCGGGCGTGCCGGCAACGACCTCGATGCTCGATTCGACCACTCGGCTCAACTGCCGCGCGCGCCCCTCGCGGCCGTACTCGACGATCCACAACGCCGAGCACACCGCCAGCGGCGCGGCCAGCGCGATCCCGATCGCGGTCAGCGTCAGCGTGCCGATCAGCGGGTCCAGAAAGCCTCCTGTCTGGCTCTGCACCCCACCGGCCTGCGGGCGGCTGAAGATCAGGCTCGGGCTGAGGTACTCGATGCCGCGGTAGCCCATGTAGAGGACGATCGCCCCGGCCACCGCGCACACGAGCAGCCCCGCCCCCCACGCGGCGAGCACGACCAGCCGGTCGCTCCAGCGCCAGGTGCGCACGGAGGAGCGCCGGCCGCGCGTGCGCGCGCCGGCAGGGGGGGCGGGCACCGCAACGAACACCGCGGGGTCGGATGCGATCGGCCCCACGCCGCTCATGCGGTCACCTGGTGACGGCGCAGCGGCTGCTTGATCAGGTAGCCGCCGATCGACAGCACGAACGCGGAAAACAGCAGCAGCAGCGCGAGTGCGTAGAGGGTCGCGCCGAGCGCCGGCGCGCTGATCCCTTCGCGCTCGTCGACGAGTGTCGAGGCGATCGTGCGCAGCGGCTCAAAAAAGAATGTCAGCCCGTCGCCCGGCCGCGGCGCGAAGAACACCGAGCCGGAGACCATCGAGATCATGATCGCCTCGCCGAGCGCGCGCGCCGTGGCGAGCACCGTCGCGGCGACGATCGCGGGCCGTATCGCGCGTAGGTGGACGGCGCGGATCGCGCGCGGGCGGTTGACGCCGAGCGCGGCCGCCCCCTCGCGCCAGCTCGCCGGCACCGCGCCCAGGGCGTCGCTGATCAGGGCGACCATGATCGGGGTGATCATCAGCGCCAGCACGAGCACCGCGACGAGCAGGCTCGCACCGGTGAGGTTGACGTGATCGGTGCGCAGCGCCGAGGTGCGTTCGCCGAGCCCGATCACGTGGTTGCCGATGTAGGGCACCAGCACGAGGATCCCGATCAGACCCCAGATCACTGACGGCACGGAGGCGAGCAGACGCACGACCGGCACCACCACGCGGCTCACCCCCGCAGGGGCCAGCTCGACGATGAAGATCGCGCACAACACCGCCAGCGGCAGCGCCAGCGCAACGGCGAGTACGGCGGTCAGCAGCGTGCCGTAGATCACCGGCCACGCACGCAGGTAAAACGCCGACGCAGGCGCGTGGCTGGAGGTGGCGAGCATCGTTTCGATCTGCGTCTGCAGGCTGCCACCGGAGCCCAGCCAGGACAGGCCGTTGTGCGCGAAGATCGGCCACGCGTGCACGGCGACGAAGGCGATCATGCCCAGCACGCACAGGCACGTGACCAGCGACGCCGCGCCAAGCGTGCGCTTGGCGCGGCGGTCTGACCAGGGCTTGCGCAGTTGGTCGAGCATCAGCGAGCGCTCCCGGGCGGCGGGTGGTAGCCGCGGCGGGCAGCCCGCTCGAGCACGCCGCGAGCGCTCCCACGCCGCCGTCGAGCGCCGCGGCGGGCGGCGCGCTCAACCATGCAGCGCGCCGCCCGCTCGGTGAACACCTGCTCAAACACCTGCGCGGTCATCGTTTGAGTCGTTCCTGACCTGCCGTCAGCTTTTTTTGGTGATCGGGATCCACTCGCTGGAGATGATTTTCTTGGCGGCCGCGCTCGTGTCGATCCACGCGATGAACTTCGCCGCCGCACCCGTCGCCGGGCCTTTGGTCACCTCGTAGAAACGCGCCAGCTGGGGGTACTGCCCGGAGGCCGCGTTGGCCAGCGTGCAGCCGACGCCGTTGAAGCCGACCGGGTTGACCGTGCCCTGGTCGGCGCGGTAGTTGGACAGGAAGCCGATCGCGCCCGGGTCGTTGGCGACCTGCTGCTCGAGCAGACCCTCGGAGGACTCTTCGGTGGCCCCTTTGAGGATCGATTTGTTGGCCAGGAACAGGCTCTTGAAATTCGTCAGCACGCCCGCCGTCGAGGTGCGGCTGATCACTTCGATCGGCCCGCTCGCACTCGCGCCGGGCACCTGGCTCCACTGCGTGTCCTTGCCGGTGAAGATCGCCTGCGCCTGCGCTTCGGTGAGGCTCGAAAGGGTGTTGGATTTGTTGGTCACGACGCAGATCGCGTACTGCGCGATCGGGTAGAAGTCGAGCCCCGCGGGGTCGCTGGGCAGGGGATCGCGCGAAAGATTGCCGATCGTCACGCGGCCGGCGGCCACGTCGCTGATGCCGACGGTGCTGCCACCTTGGGAGATGCGGAACGCAACCTTGTTGTGCACGAGCTTGGAGTACTTGTGTGCGAGCAGCGAGACGAGCGGGTAGGAGGCGGTTGCGCCGCTGATCGTGATCACGCTCGTAGCCGAGGCGATCGCGGGCACCGCGCTCCCTATCAGGGTCACAGCCGCGAGCGAGGCGATAAATCGATTAAGAGGGGCCCGGCTCGGCCGCCTCCGGCGGCCTGCGCCACCCTCGAATTGATGAAGAGGGGCCCGGCTCGGCCGCCTCCGGCGGCCTGCGCCACCCTCTTTGCGACGGATTCGATGCATGGTTTGACGGCCTCCGTTGGGTGTCGTTGTGTTGGCGTCGTTTGGGGGTGCTTCCGACCGGCTGAGCCGCGTCGGCCGAGGACGTGTTGACAAGTCCGGGAGCAACACCCTACCATAATCTTCATAAAGTCAGTCTAGATTAGTTTGTTTGTGCTTATTGTGCCCAACGCGATGACCTCTCCCCCCTCCCCCGCGGCCCCCAGGCCCCGTCTGCCCTCCCGGCGGACGGGTGCGGTCCTCGCGGCGCTGATGCTTGCCGCGGGGACCGCTCTCGGGGCGCTGATCGGCCCCGGCCCGGCCGTGTCGCTGGCCAGCAGCCAGCGTGCAGCGGCGCTCGCGCGCATCCTCGGACTGGTCGCGCTCGACGACAGTGCCGGCGCGAGCGCGCTGCTGAACCCCGCCACCCACACGCACTCGCCCGCGAGCACCGCCACGAAGAACGCCACCGCCGGCGGCGGCGCGCGGTCGGAAACAGGCGCCGGCGGCTCCGGTGGCGGCGCGAGCGCGGGCAACTCCACGGGCAGCGCACGGGCGGGCGGGTCGACGGGGACAGCCGGCAGCGGCGGTGCGGGCGGGTCGGCGGGGACGGCCGGCAGCGGCAGTGCGGGCGGGTCGGCGGGGACGGCCGGCAGCGGCGGTGCGGGCGGCTCGGGCGGCTCCTCCGGCGCCGCGTCTCCGACCGCCGCCGGCGGCGGCACGACGCACAGCGGCGGCCAAGCAGGCGAAGCCAAACCGAAGCCGCTGCCGCCGATCGCGCACGTCTGGCTGATCGTGGTGCCCTACGGCCAGAGCTTTGCCAATGTCCTGCGCCAGCCGACCGCCGCGCCCTACATCGACAATCAGCTGCTGGCCCAAGGGACGCTGCTGAGCGCCGACTCCGCGCTCGCCGGCTCCCAGTTCGCCGGCGCGGCGGCGCTGCTCTCCGGACAGCAGACCGCCGCGGCCGAAGTGCTCTCGCCGGCGGCGTGTGCGACTACGAGCGGCGCGCCGGCGGGCAGCGGCTCACCCGCCACGACCGGGTCCAACGGTGGCGCCGGCGCCGGGGGCTCGAACACGGGCGGTGGCGCCGGCGCCGGGGGCTCGAGCACGGGCGGTGGCGCCGGCGCCGGGGAAGGCACGCAGTGCCCGTCGGGCGAACCGGCGAGTGTGCAGGCCGCCGACGACTACGTGCGCGAAGTCGTCTCGCGGATTGTCGCCAGCAGCGAATACCGCGAACACGGCCTGATCGCGATCACGTTCGCGCCGACCCCCGGGGCGACGGCGAGTGCGGCGGCCGCCGCGGGCGCAGGTGGTGTCGGTGCTTCGATTTCGGGGGCCGATTCGCGGCCGCGCGCGTACGCGCGCGCGAATGGCACGCTTGCGCTCGCGAGCACACCCACCCCGGCGTCGAGAGCGGGCCGGCCGCTGGCCGGCGCATCCGCGTCTGAACCGGCCACCCAACCCGCCCCCGCGGCGCCCAGCGCCGCGATTCTGCCGCCAGGAACGACGACCACGTCGCTGAGCGCGACGGGCGCGCCTGCAGGGGTGCTGCTGCTCTCGCCCTTCCTGCGCCACCCCGGCGGACGGTCCACGGCCGCGTTTGTGGCTCTCGCCCCCCGCAAGAGCCTCGAAGCAGTGCTCACGCTCGTGCATTGACGGCGCGGCCGCCGGACGACTTCGCGACCCCTCTCCCCTCTCCCAAACATCGACAACCCCAAAACCAGGAACCATTCACGAACGGAGGCCCAGTGCAGTTACAGGACAGAATTACCCACCGCCACCCGATTTTGATTGCGAGCGCTCTGCGCGCGCTCGCCGTGTTGGGGGCTGCGCTCGTACCGTCGCTGGCGGTGCCCGCGATCGGTCAGGCGGAAACGGCTGCCGTCGCGAACCCGAACAACTACCAGTGCACCGGCGCGATCGGTCCCGGCAAGGCCGAACCCGGCCACGAAGAAACGCCGGTGCAGTACAAGTTCATGTGCAACGGGCCGATCAGCGGCTACCAGCTGCAGACGCAGCTGCCGATCACGGGCATCGAAGGCGCGCCACTGATCACCAACTACCAGGGCACCCCGCTGAAGGAAAGCTTCTCGTGCAGCGGCGCCTTCCCCGGCTACGCCGTCAACTGTGTGGGCGCGCCCACCGCCGAACCGTATGAGAAGTTCACCGGCCAGTTTGAAATCGGCTGGAAGCTGTGCACCGAACCGCGCGTCGACGCGCTGCTGACGGTGACTTACGTGTACCTCGAAAAAGGCGTCCTCACGCAGGCGATCTCGGGACCGTTCGACCTCGGCCGCCCGAGCGGCTGCGCGTCCATGCCGAACTCCGGCAAGGACCGGCTCGACGCCTACCAGGGGCCCGAACCGAAACACGCCGCGCATAAGCGGCACTCCAAGCGCCACAAGGGCAAGGGTGCTCACAAGAAAACACACTGAGTAGCACACGGCAGTTAGGTCTGCGGCGGGGGCCCCCGAGAGGCGGTGGCTCCCGCCGCGGCGGGTGTCGTGAGCCAGAATTTCGGGTGCAAGTCTCGCGAGTCGGCGAAAGAACTCGCCACGCACCACCTCAGTCAGCGGGTTTCGGCGCCAGTTCTGCCATCTGTTCGCGGATCGCTTGCATCTCTGCTCGATCGGCCTCATCGGTTGCGAGCCGCCTCACCTCAGCGGCGATAGAGGAGCGAGCCCGTCGCTTTACCGCAGTCTCGCGCAGCGCCGTACGCACCGCCTCGGAGCTGCTCAGTCCGTCATAGCGGATCACGCCGAGCGCTGCGGCCCAACTGTAGTCCAGCGCACTTGAAGAAAGCGGCTCACGCGAGCGAGCGTAGCGCAAAACATGGGTGCTACGCGGGACCGGCCGGCAGCGGCGGCACGCAAAGAACGTCCGGGCCGCTCGACGCGAGCGACCAGACGCTGTTGGATCCGCGGCAAGCCGCGGTTGCTGCGACTGTGACGCTCGACCCTATTTCCAGTCAGCCTGAAGGTCACGGTCCGCACGATCGATCGGGGTTTGCCGCCCTCCGGCGTGTACGTGATGGTGACGGTCGCCCTGAGCTTGCCTCGTCTGCAGAGGACCATCTTTGCACTGCTCGTCGGGACGAGCGTCACGACGATTCGCCCAGCCTCGCTTACGGTGAGGCGCAGGTGCGCAATCACGAGCGTCATCTTGCGTTTCTTCTTTGCATGTGAGACGCCCGCGACCTGTGCTCCGCTTGCCTTGCTCACGACCTGAACCGTGCCTGGCCCGGGAAGCGTCAGGGTGAGCTTGACGGTGCCGCGCGTCGCGACGCTTTCCATGCCGTTCAGCACGAACGCATTGCTCAGCGTGCGAGTCAGCGTACTTGGGCTATCGCCGCCGCCAGACGACTCACCGCCGGATGAGCCGCCACCGCTAGGTGCTTGTACGGGCGGCACTTGCAGCGTATTGCTCGTCGCGCTTTCCACACCGGCGCTGTTGGCGGCGGTCACCTCGCACGCCAGACCGTGACCTTGATCGGCGGTCTGCACCGTGTATGTGCTCGCGTCCGCGCCGCTGATCGGCGTGCCATCTTGCAACCACTGATAGCTGAGGGTAGGCGATGGATAGCCGGTCCAGGACCCCGCAGAGCACGAGAGCGTCTGTCCAGGGGACGGTGTCCCAGACACCACCGGCGGGGAGCTGTTCACAGCCCTCACAGCCGGCGGCGAAGTTCCTACCATCACCCTGCCGTCGGTATCCACCACGACGCACATCCCCCCTTCAGGAACACACGATACGCTGGGCATTTCAACGCCGCCAAGCGGAAGTTCCGGGTTCGGGGGTTCGATTGGGACTCCGTATACGTTGCTTACGCTCCAGGCCTGCGCTCCGTCGGCCGGGTCCAAGGAGACGATCACATTCCCCGGGGAGCCGTTGCCGCCCCCCTCGCTCGTCGCGACGCACAATCCCGCCGCAGCGCACGAAACCACATCCAACCCGTCGACCGCCGGCGGGAAGGACCCTTCATCGCCGATATACGCCTCTCGCCAGGAGGACGCTTCGCCGGTAGGGTCGCCCCAACGGACTATCGGCGCGAGACCGGTGTTGACGGTGACGCACAGGCTCACCGAAGAACACGAGATCTGTTCGTTGGCATCCACGTCTTTCGGGCTCCACGTATTCACGCCTCCCGCGGGGTCCGTAGAGGTGATCACATAGCTTTCGTCTGTTGTCAGAACGCACAGATGTTCAGACGGGCACGAGACACCGCGCAAACCGGGGTACAGCCGTACAAGACTCCACGTCCCCGTGCCGCCTGTCGGGTCGGTCGAGGTCACGACATCGCCTTGCTGGTCGATCGCCACGCAGAGGCTGACCGTGGGGCATGAGATGCCACGCAGCGGGCTTTCGTCGACATCGGCGACGTGCCAGGCACCGGAGCCTGCCGACGGTTCGGTGAACGTCACGACATTCCCCGCTTCATCCACCGCGACGCACAGGCTCGCCGCGGGGCACGAGACGCCATCGAGCCCGCCGCTGCTGTCTACGTGCGCGGTTTTCCACGTCCCGGGCTCAGCCGCCGGGTCGGTCGAGGTCACCACGTTACCAGCGTCGTCGATCCCAACGCACAGCTCCTCCGTGATACATGACACACCCTGCAGCGCGTTAGAGCCGACTTCCAACTTGGTCACGGTCCACGCGCTCGCGCCTGCCGGTTCGGTCGAGGTCACTACTGCGCTGCCGCTATCCACAAGAACACACAGGCTCGCCGTCGGACATGACACGCCCTCGATCGATTCGGTGTCGCCGTTCTTGTTGGGGAGACTGATCGCGCTCGGCGTCCACGTCGAGGGCCCTCCAGTCGGGTCGGTCGATACGACTACTTCACCGCTCTTGCCGGCCGCGACGCACATGCCAACTACCGCGCAGGAAACCTCACTGAGTTCGCCTTTGCCCACGTCGGCTGCTTTCCACGCGCTCGCACCGCCGGTTGGGTCGGTCGAGGTAAGCACGTCGCCGTGGTTGTTGGTTGCGACACACAAGTTTTCAGACGAGCACGACACGTCAAGCAGGGTCTCGGCACCGTCCACGTTGGTCACGGTCCATGCATCAGCACCTCCCGTCGGGTCAGTTGAAGTCACGATGTTTTCCCCACTTGTGCCCACGCACAGTCGAGTCGAACGGGCACGACACGCTGCCGAGCCCCACACCGGTTGTCGTCGTCCACGCGCCTGCGCCGCCGGTCGGGTCGGTCAACGTCAGGACATCGCCGCGTTCGTCCGTTACGACGCACAGGCTCACCAACGCACACGACACCGTCGCGAGCTGGCTGCCCCCGCGGTATTCCGAGCTATCAGGAAGCACTTTCGTCACAGTCCATGTGCTGGCGCCGCCCGTCGGGTCCGTCGAGGTCGCGATGCTTCCCCCGCCGATGGCGACGCACAGTTCGGTCGATGGGCACGACACATCGGCGAGGGTGTTCGCCACGCTGGCGGCTCTAGCCCATGCCGCGGTGCCTCCCGTGGGGTCGGTGGAGACCAGCATGTCGCCGACGCTGTCCACCGCGATACACAAGCTCGTCGATGGGCAGGACACGCCGGTGATGCTCGCCCCCCCCGACGCGAACGGAGGCTGATCGTCGGCACGGATCGGGCTCGCCCAGTTGAGCGTCGTCGACGCAGCCAGCGCAGGCTGGGCAGCGACTGCCAGACTGCCAATGAACGCCAGATAGACGAGCGCGGCCAGCCAACACGCCCACCGCCTGCCGTGCCGCACGCCGCGACGATAGGAAGCCATACGGTCGTACAGTCCCACAGCCCGATCATATCGCGCCTGCTCGTCGCGGGTTCCATCTGGCGCGACGGGACCCCCGAGAAGTGTTTCCTCCTCGGGGGTCAACCAGGACTTCTTCCCAGCAAGCCACACATTGTCGTCCGGTTTACTTGTCGCGTTTGATGGGCGGCCTTCGGAGCCCAGCGATCAACCTCGTGCCGGCGAGCGGTGTATCCACAGGTCGACCACGACAATCGTTCCTCTGCTATGGGACGAGCTTGCCGACTTTGCTGTCGCTGGTCTGCACGAACCAGAGGTTACCATCCGGGCCGCTGGTGATCGCTGTGGGGCTGCCTTCTGAGGGCGCGTAGTAGAGGGTGAGCACACCAGCCGGGGTCATCTTGCCGACTGCCCCGGTTTCCGCCGTGAACCATAGGTTGCCATCGGAGCCTGCGGTTATTCCAACGGCGTGATCGGCCTCAGAAGGATATTCCGTGATCGTACCGGAGGTCGTGATCCGCCCAATCCCTCCGGCGCCTGAGTCCTCCGTGAACCACAAGGCAGCTTCTTTTTCTGGGCCGGCCGTGATGCCGTACGGCTGACTGTCTTCCGGAAGCTGGTATTCGGTGAT
Source organism: uncultured Solirubrobacterales bacterium (assembly GCA_963804675.1). Classification (GTDB taxonomy): domain Bacteria; phylum Actinomycetota; class Thermoleophilia; order Solirubrobacterales; family Solirubrobacteraceae; genus Palsa-744. Next base: position 735,932 of record CAWDRI010000001.1, read on the forward strand.
TTTGCCGGCTGTGGTGATCTTACCGATTCTGCTCTTTTCCTCCTCCGTGAACCACAGGTTGCCGTCAGGTCCCGCGGCGATTCTTTGCGGAGCGCTGCCGGTCGGTAGTTCATATTCGGTGATTTTCCCGGCTGTCGTGATCTTGCCGATCCTCGCAGAACCACGGTCTGTGAACCAGAGATTGCCGTCGGAACCTACCGCGATCCCGGTTGGTTCGCTTCTTACAGGCAGCGAATACGATTGTTTGCTAGATCCCGACGGTGTGATTTTCGTGATCTCGTTCGTTCCGCGGTCCGTGTACCAGAGGTTGCCGTCGGGCCCTTCGGTGATGCTGGTGGGCCAGTTTTCTTTCGGGGATTCGTATTCGGTAATCGCACCTTCGGTTGTCAGCTCGTCGATTAGACCGCTGGATTCGTCGGCCACCCACAACGTTGAGGACGGGCCGGAACTGATGCCACGCGGACGGCTGTTATTCGGTAGGGAATATTCGGTGATCGTCGGTTTTGTGAAGACATGGTCAGCTCCGTAGGTAGCGCCGTCGCTGTTTTTCGCGACCATCCTGTAGTGGTAAGTCGTGTGCGCACCCAGACCTGTGATCAACGAACTCCTTTCGATGTCACTTTCGAGCGCCACATCGATTTTGGTCGGAGTGCTTTTGCTGCCATATGACGTCGTTGGCCCATATTCAAAGAAATATTCGGCTTCCAAGCCGTTCGGATCGAGGTCACCGTACAGAACGAACTCAGTTTCAGTCCATTCGCTAGCCCAACCAGTCGTGGCGGTGGGCCTGGCCGTTGTCCGAAACGTTTGTTCGGCTCCGTATGCTCTTTCGCTTTCGCTGTTCGTTGCGACGATCCGGTAGTAGTACGTCGTAACTCCAGTCAAGCCCGTGATAGTTTTGCTCTCTTCAACGGTAGTAATGCCTGCCCCGGCGCTTGCTTCAGCAGTAGTTTTGGTATATTTCCCTTTTTCGGTCCCGTATTCGAAATAGTATTTTGTTTCCGTTCCCTCAGGGTTTACTGTACCTTGTAATGTGGCTTCTGTTTCCTTTATACCCGCTGCCGAGCCCGTAGTTACGACTGGGGCAACAGTCGCGGCAAACACACCATTTGGCGCACCCTCGCCCGCCGGCCCGTTATATCCTTCTTTGGTAGCGTGACACAGGTACCATTTCGATTCAGATTCAGTGCCGCATGAGCCGTTGCTGCCATCGCTGACATGAAACAACATGCTTGGCCTCTTGTAAAAGGCATTGGCACCCAGGGCCCTGGTAGCTTTGTTCGCGTGAGCCTCGATACCAGCGACGAGCGGAGACGCCGCGCTCGTACCGCACTCATCAGACCAACCGGGATGTTCCGAATTTTTAAAAGCAACTGAGTCATAGACCGATACAGGCGTCGCACACGAGGCGTCCGCGGCGACATCATTGTCGGTACGGTCGCTAGTACAGCCATTTCTGCCCTCTTTTTCTTCTGTTTCTTGCTGCCCGGTTGTTTTGGTTAACTCGAATCCGCTGCATCCACCACCGGATTCGGACCATACGCTCCTTTTGCGTTCGCCTCGACCAACATGATATGACATTCGGGGCACGCCGCGGAAACCATGTCCAAGTCCAAGGACGTCTCGATTTCCCAGCCTTCACTGGTTTCCTTGCCTGTTTCGCCGGCTAGTGCTCTGTTAGCTTTTCTGTAGGGTTTGTCGCTGTGTCGGCGAATCCTTCTTGCGTGTGGCAATCGACGCGAGGGGGTTCGGGGTGACGGCGGTGATGGAGATGGCGGTGGATGGTCCTGTGGTGGTGCGTGAGCGTTTGGAGGCGTTCGCGGATGAGGTGCTCGCTGAGGCGGTGAACCGGCCGGTGCAGCTTGAGAACGGTCGCGTGTATCTGCGGGGGCTGATCGAGGATGGTCCTCGTAAGTCCCTTGAACCGATGGTCGCGCGGTTGGGCGATGAAGCCGACTATGAGAGCTTGCAGCAGTTCTTGGCGGTGAGCACGTGGGAGGCGGCGTTGCTGGTCAGGGCGGTGGCCGAGCGGGTCGTGCCAGAGATCGAGGTCGAGGCGTGGGTGCTTGACGACACCGGCTTTCCCAAGGATGGCAAGGGTTCGCCGGGGGTCAAGCGCCAGTATTCGGGGACACTCGGCAAGACGGGCAATTGTCAGATCGGTGTCTCCGTGCACGCTGTTGGCGCGAAGGGCACGGTCCCGTTGGGATGGGCGCTGTATCTGCCGGAGGAGTGGTGCTCGGATAAGGAGCGCAGGCGTAAGGCGAAGATCCCCGAGGGGGTGGCTTTCAAGACCAAGCCGCAGCTCGGTGTGGATCTCGCGTTGCGCGCCGCGGACTGGAAGATCGAGCGCTCGCCGGTGCTGGGCGACTGTGCCTACGGCAACAACACCGAGCTACGTGACTGCCTGCATGACGGCGAGCTTCAGTACTTGCTGTCGGTCTCGCCGGAGACGACGGTGTTCTCGCAGGAGACCGAGTTCACCGTTCCCACAGAACCGGCCGGCAAGCGCGGCGGAAGACCCGCCAGCCGGCCCAGGCCAGACCGTGAGGCCGAGTCGATCGGCGCGCTGATCGCCCGTCTCGGCGAGGGGGCCTTCAAGACGGTCGCGTTCCGCGACGGCCCCGAAGGCAGGCCCGTCACCTCCCGCTTCGCCTTCGTGCGCGTGCGCTCTGCGCACCACTGGCGCCCACACGACAAACGGTGGGCGACGAGCGGTGACGCCCCGCCGCGCGAGGAGTGGCTGATCGCCGAGTGGCCCAAGGGCGCCCCCGAGCCCAGCGACTACTGGCTCTCGAACCTCCCCGCCAACACCAAGCGAGAGCGCCTGGCACGCCTAGCACGCCTGCGCTGGAAGATCGAGCTCGACTACAAGCAACTAAAGGGCGAGCTCGGCCTCGACCACTACGAGGGACGCTCCTGGCTCGGCTGGTACCACCACACCGCGCTCGTCACCGCCGCCCACGGATTCCTCACCCTGGAGCGCCGCCACCCTTCTCACCAGCGGCCGGCCTGACCCTCCCCCAGGCAGTCCTACTGCTCCAGCCACTCCTGCGCTGCTGGACCGGCCGCTGCTCCACCTGCCGTCAAAACATCGACCTCGCCGACCTACACCTCCCACCCCCACAACACGAGTAAAGAACTACCAAAGCACTACTAGCTGGGCCAGGCGCTACCTTGACGTCCTGCGCGACGCCCTGCGCGACCCCCCGACCGGAGGAAGACCCCCATGCCAGCCAGCATCTCTAAAGCCGTACTGATCACAGGCTGCTCGAGCGGCATTGGGCGCGCGACCGCGCAGCGCCTCGCACAGGGTGGCTGGACGGTCTACGCGACGGCGCGCCGCCCCGAGTCGATCGCCGACCTGGAGCAGGTGGGCTGCCGCACGCTCGCGCTGGACGTCACCGACGAGCAGTCGATGCGCACGGCTGTCGCCGCGGTGCAGGAGGCCGAGGGTGCGGTGGGGGTGCTGATCAACAACGCCGGCTACAGCCAAAGCGGCCCGGTCGAGCAGGTGCCGCTCGACGCGCTGCGCAGGCAGTTCGAGACCAACGTGTTCGGCGCGGTGCGCCTGGCGCAGCTCGTGCTACCGGGGATGCGCGCCCAGCGCCACGGCAAGATCGTCAACATCAGCTCGATGGGCGGCCGCCTGACGTTCCCCGGCGGCGGCGCCTACCACGCGAGCAAGTACGCGTTGGAGGCGCTCAGCGACGCGCTGCGCTTCGAGGTGCGCGGCTTCGGCGTCAACGTGATCTTGATCGAGCCGGGGCTGATCGTCACCGACTTCGCGCAGGCCGCGGTCGCGAGCACGGCAGAGCTCGACGGCGAGGCGGCCGGCGAGGAGGTGTACGCGCAGTTCAACACCAAGCTCGCCGCGCTCACCGCGGGCGTCTACGAAAGCCCGCTGCGTCGTCTCGGCGGCGGGCCCGAGGTCGTCGCCAAGGCGATTGAGCGCGCAATCACGCGCCGGCGGGCGCGCACGCGCGTGCTCGTGACGCCCTCCGCGCGGCTCAGCGTGCTGCAGCGCCGCCTACTGCCCGACCGCGCGTGGGATGCGGCGATGCGCGTCCAGTTCCCGCAGCCGCGGTAGCGGACACGCGCGGGAGCGTCGCGGCGTCCGGACCGCGCGCCTCTCCGAGTACGGGTCGGGCGCGGGTGTCCGGTGAGGACTGCTGCGACTGGCAAGCGACCGTTCGGGCCGGCAACCCCCGCGCTAACGGCCGGGACGAGGTCGGGGTTTGGCCCGCAGTCAGGCGCGTCCTTCTGCCTCGCCCCGCTCTCACGGGGCCACCTCCGTTGATGGGATTACGACCGCGTGGTCCACGAAACCCCGGTCTGAGCGTCGATCCTGGCGAGCATGGACGAGTTCTTGGCTGGCTCCGCAGAGCGCCCCAGCTGGACACAGCTCGGCGGCCACCCTGCGGCGGGGATTACGGATCCCGGCGAACGCAATCAGACCCCCGCTCACGACGAGGATCGCTGCGATCGTGTCCGCCACGCGGAACGCATGCACAGACGCGTCCTCGAAGGTCACTCGTAGGAGGACCCGCTCGCCGGGAGGCACTCCAATTAGGCTGGGCGCGCCGAGAGGCTGTCGCTTGGCGCGGCTGATCGCCGCGCGGCTGCCGGGACCGAGCGCAGTCCGTCGTAGCGTCGCGTCGACGCGACTAGCAAACGCGACAGAGACGACGGCTCCCAGCACAGCGACCGCGAACAGCTGCGCGACGCGCGAGAGCGTCGTATTCACCGCGGCGGCGACGCCCGCGTGATCCTCCTCCACTGCCCCAAGGACCGTGGCGGTCAGCGGCGCGACAAGCATCGCGAGTCCCAACCCGAACACGAGCAGCGCCGGCAGGACCTTGCTGACGTAATCGGCGCGCTGATCGACACCCGCCAAGAGCAAAAGGCCGCAGCCAGCAACCAGCGCCCCGAGGCTGATCGGCACCCGCGACCCGATGCGGTCGGCGAGTGCGCCGAAGCGGCGGGAGAGCGCGATCGTCAGCGAGGTGACCGGCAGCAGCGCAAGGCCCGCCTGAACGGGGCTGTAGCCGCTGACCTCCTGCAGAAATACAGGCAGCAGAAAGATCACACCCCCCAGCCCAAGGTAGGCAGTCAATGTCGCCACGTTTCCGATCGTGAAGTTGCGCTCGCGAAACAGGCTCAGTGGGAGCATCGGCGCCCGCGCTCGCGCCTCGTGCGCAACAAACGCCACGGCTCCCAGAACCCCCACCGCGAGCGAGCCGATCACCAGGGTGCTCCATCCGCGCGCCGGCTCCGCGGTCACAGCGAACACCGAACCCGAGAGCGCGAGCGCCGCCAAGAGGGCCCCGAGGAAGTCCAGACGCCCGCCGGTGCCCGCGCTCGCGCTTCCAGGCACGCCACGAGCAATCAGCGTCACAGTTACGAGTACGAGCGGCGCATTGAGCAGGAAGATCAGGCGCCACGAGCCGGCAGCGATCAACACTCCCCCGATGAACGGCCCGATAACCCCGACGATCGAGCTGAGCGCGGTCCATGTCCCGATCGCCCCGGCCCGCTCGTCTTCGGGAAACACGTGGACGATCACCGCCAATGCGCTAGGCGTCACCAGTGCCGCGCACACCCCCTGCATCGAACGAAACACGCACAGCTCCGTGATCGACGACGCGACCGCGCAGAGAGTCGAAGCGAGGCCGAACCCGGCAACGCCAACCAAGAACACGCGCTTCTGACCGAATACATCTCCAAGCGAGCCGCCGATCAACAACAGCGACGCGAGCGTCAGCAGGTACGCGTTCGTCACCCACTGCTGGCCCGCCAGACCACCACCGAGGTCGCTTCGAATCGCGGGCAACGCAACGCTGGTTACAGTCGCGTCGAGGAACACCACGCTCGTACCAAGCACGGCTGCGATCAGGGTCAGCTGCTTCCCGTGCGGTGTAGCCATCGGCCGGATGTCTGGCACATGCGCAGATTGGCACGTCACGCGCGTCACTCGCCTCGCGACCGCGATCTCGCGTCGGCGGCCCGCCCTTGCCGTTGCGCACGAGCAGAGACCCGCGCTGCGAGTCAAGCTCTCGTTCGCTCAGGTCAAGGTCTCGTTCGCTCAGGGTGAGCGCCTCGTGGATGCGCAGCCCGCCGCGCCAGAGCACCACGATTAGCACTCCTGCGCAGGCGAGCGCCGTGGCGGTCGATGCCGGCCTCGCGCATCACGACAATGATCTCCTGCATTGTCGGCGGGTCCGCCGGCGGTGTCTGTCACGGTTCCGCGTAGCCTTCACAGAACTGCGCCGCTTCCGTCGCCTTGGCCTGCAGGTTTTCGGTGTAGACAGTCGAGCCGTTCGCCCCGAGTACCGTCAGTTCGGAGGGCAGCGCGCTGAACACGCCGTAGACGAGCGGCCCCTTTGCGTGCACGCGCCGTTGTACCGGGACGACGTTCAGTGCGACGGCACCCTGGGGTGTTTGCGCCACCACTGACTTTCCTGGTGGCGCGAGGATTCCGTAGAGGATCGCGTAGGGGTGTGGGGCGCAGCCGATCGACAGCGACCAGGGGAACGCTTTGCTCGCGCCGGGTCCGATCGCTGGTTCGGTGAGTTCCGAGTTGATAGCGGTGACCACCCTGAGGACGGGTTCGCCGTAACCGCCAAAAGCGCTGATCGTGAATTCTTCCCCTTCGGGGGTGCGGCCGCTGGCGAGCTTTGTGACCGTCGGACCTTCCCGTTCGTTGCGTTGCTTGACACAGCGGTATCGCGGCAGTCTCACGGTGAGCACGACGCCCCCGTCAGCATTCAGCTCGAGGAGGGACACGGCGTGGCTCGCGCTGCCACGGATCTCCTCGGCATAGACGCCCGCAGGGCCACCATCTCCTCGCGGCACGCGGACCACGCGCGATTCGACCGTCCGTCCGTCGGCGAGCACCAGCCTGACCGAACGCGCCGAGGGCGGCACCGCGGTCTGGATCGTCTCGATGCCCGCTTCGCAGAACAGCGCGGGGTGCCGGTAGCGGGGCGGGGAGAGACAGATGGGGTTGTTGGGGCCACCCTCGATCAGCACTTCGGAAGCGCCCGGGCGGGTGTAGAACACGGCCGCCGACCGATGACATCCACCAGCGCCGAACAGGCCGGACCCGGTGCTCACCTGGAAGCGGGTACCGGCCGCGGTACGCCCGTGGCCCACAGTGGTCTGCTTGGGTTCTTCGGTCCCGACTTTGGGGAACCCGACGATTCGCTCCAACCTGAAAAGCGTCCGCGCGCCGGCAAAGGCGTTGGCAAGGAATTTGTTTTCGAGCGCGCCGATCTTGCGGATCAGCGCTCGATCCGATGCGTTCTCGTCAGGCTTCAGCAGCGTGCCCAGGGATGCCTCCCCCCGTTCGGAGTTCCTCCGCGCAGCCCGCGCAGCCTCGAATTCCCGGCTGGCCGCCGACAGGGCGCGATAGCCGCTCTGGGCCCATGCCCTCGCGTCGGCGCAGAACGACGGAGCGGGGGCGGAGGCGGCTTGCAGCCTGGCCGTGATCGCTGCCTGGAGCACTGAGGCGATCGCCGGGTTGCTCCACGACAGCCGGCGTACTTCGGCGGCGTACGCTTCCTCGACCGGGCGATACAGGCTCTCGTCGGGCCGAGCGACCGCCGCAGCGAGCTCTTCCTCGATCGTTTGCTTCTGCTGGGAGCGGCGGGCGTTTTCTCCCCTGACAAGGGGTGGAGGCGCCGGGAACGGCTTCAGGGACTGTTCCTGTGGCATCCCCGACACCACCCCGGGGCATTCTCGAGCGATCTGCGCCGCCGCGGCGCTTTCCGCGCTGCGCGCCGTGGCGGCCTCGTGCAACAGCGCCGCGACGAGCCTGTACTGAGCGATCAGGTAGGCGTGCGTGGCCTGCGCGTCGGAGCTCGACGCCGCGGCGACAGGCACGCCGCCGCACAGCGCCGCGGAGGCGAGGACGAGCACGACGCCGACCCGCCCCCGCCATGATCCTGGCCGTTGCTCGCGCCGTGGGCACAGCGGCAGGTTGCGGCTCCGACTACATTCGTTCGCATCGATCACAGACGGCGAGCATATAGCGCGCCGACGGACCCCGTTTGACATCACGACAAGCTCACGGGCGCCGTCCGAGGCGCCCCTATGCTGGCTCTAGGAATGCTCCCTACATCCTGCTGACCAACGATGACGGTCTGCGGACGACCCGCCGGGCGACGCCGGCGCTCACCGACGTGCACCTCATGTGACAACGTTGTCGGCCTCATCGGAGACCGGATCTCGATCCCCGACGCGACAAACGCGCGCGGAGTCCCGTCGCTCCCCGCTCGACCGCGCGAGCGGGCCTAGTGTCGTGAGTCAGAATTTCACGGCCGCCTCGCGGCGTCTGGACACGCCTGGACCCACCCGGCCGGCACAGGTACGCCCAGTACCCTCAGCCGTCCGTGCGGCCCCAGTCGCGCCCAGCCGACTCGCGCGACTGCACCCGAAATTCTGACTCACGACACTAGCAACAGTCGAGCCCGATATGCCCCGTTCGACGACCAACGCTAACTCGCTCAGTGCGCTTGGAGCTCGCCAGCCAGGCTGGCGACGATCGCGATAAGTGCCCCCACTCCGAGGAGACGACGGAACCAGTTGATCCCGCTCATCGCCTCCTCCCACGCCCACACAGCGAGTCCGAGCGTGAAGACCGCGCGACCGACCTCGTGTGCGGTGCCATCGGACTCGGCCGCAAGTCCCCACCCAGCGAAAGCGAGCAGCAGCGGCGGGTTCGGGAACTGCGCGACAGGGAAGCGTCGTGGCCAGCCCTCCTGGCCACGACGCCAAAGCTCGGCGACGGTCACCGCGCTCATGTTCGCAGGCCGAAGGTCGGCAGCGGAGGCTTGAGCTTTCGCACTCGAGCGAAAGGAGGTGCACAGACAAGACCCGAGACGCTTCTCCTCAAGACGAGGACGGGGCCTCACGTGGGGCGGCGCGAGCGTCTTGCTTGTCTGGCGCAAACGGCCGCGTGCGGCCTGCAGTCAGAGTCGCGCGCCTGCAGAACGCGCAGGCCGAAACCGGACGTAGACCGCGTGCTCAGCGTGGCGCGGATACAAGCTTTGCCCGCTGCACGCCGGTGGGGATGCGCACGACGTCCCAAGCGAGGCCGGAGCGCTCGAGGGCGTCGATCAGCCAGCCGCCGGGATCGAGTTGCCAGCGGGTGAGGCCGTGGTGGGCGGAGGTGGGGAAGGCGTGGTGGTTGTTGTGCCAGGCCTCGCCAAAGGTCGGCAGGGCAAGCCAGGCGAGGTTGCGCGACTCGTCGCCGGTGCGGAAGCGGCGACGGCCGAAGAAATGGCAAAGCGAATTGATCGAGAAGGTCGCGTGGTGCAAGAAGACGATGCGAACCGCGCCACCCCACAGCAAACCTGTCAGGCCACCGACGATCGAGCCGGTAATCGCGAACCCGAGCCCAAACGGGAACACGAGCCCCATGAGCACCCACAGCAGGAATGTGCGGTCGACGGCGCGGAGTACGGGGTCGGCGAGCAGATCCTTCGCGTAACGCTCGGGGTTCGCACGATCGACGCCGCGAAACATCCACCCGACGTGCGCGTGGAAGAGACCGCGAAGTGCGCCCCTCAAGCCAACGCCGTGGTCAACGTGGGGGCTGTGGGGGTCGCCCGGAAGGTCGCTGAAGCGGTGATGCTTTCTGTGACTGGCGACCCATTCGATCACCGGCCCCTCCACCGCAGCGGATCCGAGCACGGCAAAGATTGCTCGTAGTGACCGGCTGGTCTTGAAGCTGCGGTGCGTGAACAGGCGGTGGAAGCCGACCGTGATCCCCACACCCGAGAGGCTGTAGCTGACCGCCAGCACGACGAGGTCGGGCCAGTGCAGGGCGTTGCCCCATGCGAGAAAGATCGCAAATCCGAGGAGCACCAGCGGGACGACGGTGACGGCCAAGTTGGCGAGACGATCCACCGTCTGGTGTTCGATGGCGACACTGTCGTCGCCTGATTGGGCGGGCATCGGCGATCCTCCAGTCGGGGGATGTCTCAGGGCCTGCGAGCCGCTCGTGTCACGGGACCCGGTGTCGTGGTCTGCCGGCCGCGTTCGCGCTGACTGTGATCGGTTGAAGGTGATGTCAGTCCACCCAGCGGGAAAACGGTTCCACGCCTCCCTAATGGCGGGGTAAACGGCATCGGGCCTGTGGCACACCTCGTGCGAGACACGCCGTTAGGAAGCCGCGACGGGCACGCCGATATGAAAACCCTGCGCGTAGTCAACGCCCAACTCCCCGAGTAGCGCCAGCGTGCCCTCGTCGCCGACGCACTCGGCGATCGTCTCGCGCCCGAGGCCGCGCGCCAGCTCGACGATCGCCCGCACGATCACCCGGTCCTCGTGCGAGTGGGTCAGCTCGCACACAAAATCGCCGTCGATCTTCAGGTAGGTGCAGGGCAACCGCTTGGCGTAAGCAAGCGATCCGAAACCGACGCCGAAATCGTCGAGCGCGACCGCGCAGCCGAGTGCGAGCAGCCGCTCGCAGAACTCCTGTGCGCGCGCCATGTCGCAGATTGCAGCCGTCTCGGTGATCTCCACGACAAGCCGCGACGGGGTGACCGCCTGGCTCTCGAGCGCGCGTTCGATGTGCGCCAACGTGGCCGGGTCGGTGACGGACAGCGCCGACAGGTTGAGGGCTGCGCGGCGAATCGAGCGCTCGCCGCCCACGGCACGCTCCCCCAGCTCCTGCCCGGTGCCGTCCGCCCTGTCGCTCTCCCTGTCGCCGCCCGCCCCGAGCAACGCGGCGACCCGCTCGATCACGAGCCGGTCGATGTCGCGCACCAGACCGTGACGCTCGGCGCTCGGCAGGAACGCCGCCGGCGCGATCAGAGACCCCTCGGGCTCGTCGGCGAGCCGCACCAGCGCCTCGTGGTGGGAGACGGCACCACCCGCGACCGCCACGATCGGCTGGTAGTGCAGCACGAAAGCCTCACGCCGCAGCGCGCGTCGCAGGCGCCCAACCCAGGGCCGCGGGCGCAGGCCGGCAGACGCCAGCGCGCGCTGGCCGGCAGCAGGCAGCGCAAGGCCGCCGGCACGGGCGCGCAGGCCAGCACGCGGCGCGGCGGCCACCCCTGCGGTCGTCCTCGAGATCGCCATGTCCACCAGCGATGTTCGACGCGGACACGCGATCTTCCTTGCGGTGCAGCTCCCCGCGAGCTACCGCGCCGCGACGGCGTGCTCTACCCTGGTGGACTTCGTATGGCAGCCCGAACGATCGTCACCTCCCACCCGGACGTCGAGTGCGACGTCTGCGGACGGCGCCTGTTGCGCGGCGAGCGTCCCGACGTGTTCCTCGGCGGGGGCCAGCGGCGCATGGTCTGCGAGCTGTGCGCCTCGCGCGCGACCCACGAGGGCTGGCGGCGCGAGCCCGCCGGCGGCGAGGCTCCCAGCGCCCGCACGAGCCGCCCGGCACGGGGCCGTTCGCTGCTGGAGCGCCTGCGCGGGCGACGCGAACCGGTGCACGGGGGCGTACGCACCGATCCCGAGACGACAGTGGCGGTTCCCGCCCACGACGGGCGCAGCCACCGGGCGGCGCGCGCCGGCGGGCGCGGTGAGGCGGAGTGGGTGCAGATCGAAGACGAGTGGGGCGGGATCGACCAGGGTTGGAACGGCCCGCAGGCTGGCGCCGTGCCGGCACAGGCAGGCACGGCCACGCCGGCCCTCGAGCCTGGCGGTAGCGGGGCCACGGCGCAAACCAGCGCATCTCCCGAGGCAGCCCTGCAAGCCGAGAACGGCCGGCAGGCGGGCGCCGCGGTCCCAGCAGACCCCGCTGCGTCGCTGCCCCCGACCGAGGCGTTGCCGATCGCGGAGATACCGGGCGCGGCGCGCGCGCATGAGAGCGCGCAGGCCGAAATGCGGCTCGCGCTGGACACCTTCAACAGCGGCGCGGCTCCCCAGCGTGTGGCGGGCGTGGCCCGCTCGCTGGGACCGGCGATCGTCCACATGAGCGTGCGCTCACAGGGCGTGGTCGCGATCGTGGTCGCGTGGGAGCTGTGCTGGTACCGCTACGAGGTCAACCTCGCCGAGCAGGTCGCGGCAGCGCAGATCGTGGCCGACGGCACCGAGCTGCACGAACTGGCGCCCGCAGAACGAGTTGCCAACGCCGCAGCCGACGAGCACGGCCGCCTTGCGCTGGCGGCGAACTGACGCTAAGCTCGCAGTGCCAATGATCTACTGCGTAGTTCCCAAGGCGCTCCAGGACGAGCTTTACCCGAAGATGGTCGCGCACTACGCCGACGACGAGCACGTCACCGTGATCGTCGAGCGGCGCAAGGCCGATCGTCGCGCGCGCCGCGGTGGCGCCGTCAACCCCGCGCTGCGCGCACGGCGCGTGATCCGCGACCGTCGCCGGGCCCGCGTGGCGGGCGAGATGCTGCCGCTGGCGCAGCCCTAAGCTGCCTCTCGTCCCCCGCCGCGACGATCCCGTCCCCCGCCGTCGCGATACTGCGGGCTATGAAGCTGATCGTTCACGTCGATGGCGGCGCGCGCGGCAACCCGGGGCCGGCCGCGGCGGCGTGCGTGGTCTCCGATGAGGACGGCCGGGTGCTCGAGCAGCGCGCACAGCTGCTTGGCGTGGCGACGAACAACGTCGCCGAGTATCGGGCGCTGCTGCTAGGTCTGGAGCGTGCTCGCGCGCTCGGCGCGAGCGACGTCGAGGTAATCGGCGACTCGGAGCTGATTGCCAAGCAGGTACGGGGTATCTACAAGGTCAAGCACGCCGCGATGCGCCCCCTGCACGCCCAGGCGATCACGGCGCTGCGCCAGTTCGAGCGCTGGTCGATCCGCACCGTGCCACGCGCGCAGAACGCGCACGCGGACGCGCTCGTGAATGCGGCGCTCGACGGGCGCGGCTCCGAGCCGGACGGGAGTTCGTTGGCGCGCCCGGGAAACGCTCAGGGCGATCACGAGCCGGCCGGTCGGCAGTCGTCACAGCGGTCAAAGGCGCACTTGGCCCGCGAGCATATGAATCGCGCGTCGCGAGCGCTCGCGAGCGACGATCTGGTTGTCGGTGTCGTTTTCCTGCACCTGGCGGCCGAGGCGGCAATCGTGTCGCTGGCGGACTTGCACGGCATTCCAACCGAGCGCCAGCATTGGCGCAAGACCGAGGCAGCCACCGATCTCCACGAACAAGGTGTCCTTCGGGACGACTTGGCACCCGCCCTGGAACTCCTTAACCAGGCGCGCAAGGATGCAGGCTACGAGGGTGAAGAGCCAGATCTTGGCGAGTGGTCTGCGCAAGGGCTTCTAGTGTTGATCGAACAGGCCGTTGATTGCGCCGAGCGGGCCGCCGCCCAACCAGATGAGCAGAGCGCGACACCGGCTGGGTCCAGCGGGCCGCCCAATTGAGCAATGCCAACCGCTGAGCGACACATCGCGATCACACCCGACGCCGCCTGGCGTGAGCGGGTCGCGCGCGATCGGCGGCAGGCACGGGCACAGCCGTCGAGCCGGCGCGGGGCTTGTTGGGAGCTGCTCGGGCGAGCACTGACAAGCGGTGCCGAGGCGGTCGCCGTGACGGGCTCGACGGTGCGCGGGCGGCGCACCGGGATGAGCGATCTCGACCTGATGATCGTCGGCGTACGGCCTGACGTGAGCGGCATTCACCAGGACGTCGATGTGTGCGCGCTCGATGCGGAGACCTTCTGGAGGCGGCTGCGCGAGGGCGATGACTACGTACTGTGGACGCTGCGCTTTGGTTGGCTGCTGCACGACGAGGGCATCCTGCACGCGGGGGCGCGCTATGTCGAGCAGATCGGACAGCAGCCGTCGCCGCAGCGAAAGCTCGCTCAGGCTCGACGCGGGCTGCGCATTGCGGGCGAGGTGTTGGCCAGCGGCGATCTCCCGGCGGCGCGCGAGCAGTGCAGGTCCGCGCTAACAACGGTCGCGCGCGCTCAACTGATCGCACAGGATGTATTCCCGTTGGCGCGTGAGGAGCTGCCGGGCCAACTGCGCGCGGCGCGACACCCAGACCTCGCGGAAGCGCTGTGGGCGACCATTCACGAGGCTCCGGGGCGTGAGCGATTGCGCGCCTGCTTGGAGCTGGGAGAAGGCATCGTGATGCTGCTCGGTCGGTAGATGTCGAGTCTCGGCATATCTCGAACCCGCTCACGCGTCGGATCAGCACGTCTGTCGAACCCCGCTCCGCTCGAATTGGCTCGCGCTCGTCGAACCGCCCCTCGCCGCTGCGCCTCAGTGCAGCGCCAACGCCGTCAACGCGGCCCAGCCCCTCACCGCAGCCCCCCCATCGAATGCGCGATGCCGAGGATCTGCTGGTTTGAGAGTTCGTTGAGCAACGTGTTGATCACCCAATAGAGCACGCCGCGCTGGCGCCAGGCGACCATGTGGATGCGGTCGCCGCTGGCGAAGACCATGTAGGCGCGCCCGTGTGCGTACTGGGTTTCGTCGGGGTGATCGACGATCGGCGGGTCGAGCCAGTCTGTGCCCTGCACGTCGTAGTAGCCGCCGATCGGGTTTTGTTGAAAGACGATCACGTAGGCGTGGTGTAGATGCCCCTGGCGGTCGCGCAGCGCGTAGGGGCGCACTTCCTGCTGGGTCGCCGGGCCGCTTTGCAGCGCGGGGTAGAGCACCGGGAACGGGATCTGAACCGACGCGGCCACGACCTGTTCCTCCTCTGCGGCAGGTGTCGGGTAAAGCCCGATCGCGGCCGCCGAGGGTGCCGGCTGCGGCCGGCCGCGGTGAGCGGCGCCGTGGGCGTGGGCCGCGGCGGGCCTGGGCAGCTTGGGGTCGTCGTAGAGGAATTCGTGCAGCGTGGCAGCCGCCAGTTCGGCGGTGGTCGTGACGTAATCGCCACCGCCGAGCTGGTAGTCGATGTTGTCGGTCTGGAAGGGCACCTGGCGCAGCGGCTTGCCCTGGGAGAAGCCGATCAGCTTTGTGAGTTCGAGCAGCACCGACGCGGAGGGCGCGAAGTTGGTGGAGATCGCGTGGCCAACCTGCTTGGCGATGCTGTCGAGCTGGCCCAGTTCGGGTGAGACCTGCTCGCGCAGGTCGCGCAAGAAGTCCTGCTGGCGTGCCACGCGCACGAAGTCCGAGTCGTCGTGGCGGTAGCGCACGTAGGCGAGCGCGTTTTCGTTGCAGAGCTTCTGGTAGCCGGGCTGCAGGTCGATGTTGGAGTAGTCGGTTTCGGGCGTGCCGATGTTTTCGTTGAAGTAGCGGTGGTCGACGTTGACGTAGACGCAGCCGAGCGAGTCCACGACACGAATGAAGCCCGCGAAGGTGACATCGATGATGCCGTTGAGCCGCAGGCCGGGCATGACGTGTTTGATCGTCTCGGCCGCGAGCGTGGCGCCCTCGTCGTGGCCGGGCAGGGTGCTGCCCAGGGTGTAGGCGAAGTTGATCTTCTCGGGGTAGTAGATCTGACCGTCGGGCGCGGTGATCGACACGAGCAGGTCGCGGGGGATCGACAGCACGGAGGTCTGTTCCTGTTCGGGGTCGAAACGCACGAGCAGCATCGTGTCGCTGTGCGCCGCGGCTTCGCGTTCTTCGCTGTTCTTGGAGCCGTAGCGTTTGTCGGAGCCAAGGATCAGGAAGGTCTTGGGGCCGCCACTGTAGATCGAGGAGATGAGGCCTTTCGGCGTGTGGATCTGGTTGAGCTTGGGAAAGATCTCCGCGGCGAGCTGGCTGGTCTTGTGCAACGCCAGCGCAGCGGCGGCGGCGCCGCACAGGGCGACGATCGCCAGCGCGGCGATCGCAAAGCGCGGCCAGGTGCCAAGCCGCCGGTGCTCGGATGGGTATTCATCGCCCACCCAGAGGAGGTTATCCGCGGCCCCGGCTGGTTTACGCGCGCGGACCCCACCGACCCGTCGCGGCGGCGACCAGGGCGCGGTGGGCGGCACGACGTTTTCGCTCGCCATTCGCGCGCGCGTGCGCGCGCCGCCGCGAATGGCGCCTCAAAAAACAACATCCACACCCCTCTCCCTGCTCCACCCAAAAGATCGTGCCGGCACCCCCAAGACAACACCCAGACCCCCTGCCCCAAAAAGATCGCGCCGGCACCCAAAAACAAACATCCACCCCCCCCCCTGCACCCAGAAAGATTGAGCCAAACCACACAAGCAAGCCCGCCGCGCGGCACCGCCTCTCGGCCTGCGCGCCTTCTGGCGTGCGCACGCCGCCCAGCGGGGTAGGCTCGGCGGAGGATGCTGAGCGCGCGCAACAGAGAGCTGCTGGGGCTGGTGCCCGCCGCGCTGCTGGTGGTGGCGGGCTTCACGGCGATCTTCATCCAGGAGCAGAAGAGCGGAGCGGGGGCGTCAGCGACGAACGTCACGCTCAACCACGCGTCGGGCACGTCGCTGACATACGGGGCGGTCTTCCTCGCGCTGTGCGTGATCGGTCATGTCGTGATCAGGATCGCGTTGCCGAACGCCGACCCCTACCTGTTCCCGATCGGGGCGGTGCTGGCCAGCGTGGGAATCGTGATGGTCTACCGGATCAACCCGACGTTGGCGCGCCAGCAGGCGCAGTGGATGGTGTTCGGGCTGGTGCTGTTCGCGGCGACGATCATCGCGCTGCGCAAGCGGGGGGTCGGAGTGCTCGAGCGCTACCGCTACACGATCGCGGCGGTCGGGATCGCGATCACGGTGCTGCCGCGGCTGCCGGGGATCGGCGGGGAAGTCAACGGCGCATACCTGAACGTGCATTTCGGCAGCCTCTCCTTCCAGCCGGCGGAGGCGGCGAAGATCGCGGTCGTGATCTTCCTCGCGAGCTACCTGCGCGACAACCGCCAGATCCTCGTGACGGCCGGTAGGCGCGTGCTCGGGGTGACGCTGCCGCCGATGAAGCAGTTCGGTCCGCTGCTGGTGGTTTGGGGCGCGTCGATGGGGACGCTGCTGCTGACAAGGGAGCTGGGGACCTCGCTGATGTTTTACGGCGCGTTCCTGGCGCTGCTGTATGTCGCGACGGGCAGGCTGTCGTTCCCGCTGATCGGGTTGGCGCTGTTCGCGCTCGGCGCGTGGTTTCTGGGCACGCATGTGAGCCACGTGCACGCACGGGTGTTGGCGTGGGAGCACCCGTTCAACGAAGCGCTCTACAACCAGAGGGTCGGCGGCAGCTACCAGCTCGCGCAGTCGCTGTTCGCGCAGGCCGACGGAGGCCTGCTCGGCACGGGCTTCGACCAGTCGCTGCTGAAGCTGATCCCGATCCCGGAAAGCGACATGATCTACGCGGTGATCACCAACGAGCTGGGGCTCGCGGGCGCGCTCGCGCTGTTGATCGCCTACCTGCTGTTCGTCGCGCGCGGCTTGAAGATCGCGATGCTGGCTAGGGACTCGTTCAGCAAGCTGCTGGCGACGGGGCTGGCGTTCACGGTGGCGCTGCAGGTGTTCGTGATCGTCGGCGGCGTGACAAGGGTGATCCCGCTGACGGGCGTGACGCTGCCGTTCGTCGCCTACGGCGGCTCGTCGGTGGCGATGAACTTCGTGCTGTTGGCGCTGCTGTTGGTGATTTCCGACAAGGCGCGACGGCCGGCGTAAGAGAGGTTCTTGCTTGGAGATCGTCCGCGCGTCGTAGCCGCCCACGGCGCACAACGGCGCGGGCCATCCATGGCCCGCGTACGGCGGGCGCGTGAGCGAAACATCCCAAGCCGTGCGTACGCTTGGCGGCATGGCCAAGAAGTACAGGGATGTCAAGCTGGCGCTGCGAAAGGCGGGCTGGAAGCCAATGCGCACGGCCGGCTCGCACGAAGTCTGGACCCATCGCGACGGCCGCATGATCGTCGTTCCGGGCGGCGGCAAGAACAGCTTCGACGTACCGACTGGAACGTTGGCTAGCATTCGTAGCAAAACCGGCCTGAGGAATCTGCGATGAGCACCCACGACGTGAACTACGAGATGGCATCTGACGGCAGCTGGAGCGCGAGCGCGGCGGACCTGCCCGTGTTCTCCGCGGGCGCGACCCGCGAGGAGGCCGAGCGCGAAATCCAGGAGGCGATCGGAATCTACCTGGACGAGCTGGCCGCCCACAAAGCAGGGGCACGGCACGGCGCAGGTGGCACGATCGCGGTCTAGCCGGTCTCTGACCGACGAGGCATGCTCCGGCCCTACGCCGCCGCCCGCTCGCCGGCGGCGACCTCGACGAGCTTTTGCGCCAAGTGCGTGGGGACCTCCTCGTAGCGCAGGAACTCAAGGGTGTAGTCGCCCTGGCCGCCGGTGATGGAGCGCAGGTCGGGGGCGTAGCTGAGCATCTCGGCCATCGGGACCTCGGCCTTAATCTCGGTCATGCCGCCGGCGGGCTCCATTCCCTGGGGGCGTCCGCGGCGACTGTTGAGGTCGCCGATGACCTCGCCGACGCAGTCCTCGGGGACGGAGACGCTGACGAGCATGATCGGCTCCAGGAGGACTGGGTGGGCGTGTTCGAGGGCGTCGCGCATGGCGGCGGCGCCGGCGAGCTTGAAGGCGATCTCGGAGGAGTCCACGGAGTGGTAGGAGCCGTCGTAGAGGCGCACGCGTATACCGTTCGCGGGGTAGCCGGCGAGCACGCCGGTTTCCATCGTTTCGCGCACGCCCTTCTCGACGGCGGGAATGAAGGAGGAGGGGATGACGCCGCCCTTGATCTGGTTGACGAACTCGAAGCCGGGGTGGTCGGGGTCGTTGAGGATGGCGTCGCCGAGCGGCTCGATCTCGATGTGACAGTCGCCGAACTGGCCGCGCCCGCCGGACTGCTTCTTGTGGCGGCCGTGGGCCTTGGCGCCGGCGCGGATCGTCTCCCGGTAGGGGACGCGCGGCGGCTTCAGCGAAACCTCGACGCCGAAGCGCGAGCGCAGGCGGTCGACGACGACTTCGACGTGCACCTGGGAGAGCCCCGCGACGATCTGCTCGCCGGTTTGGGGGTCGCGGTGCAGGTCGATCGTGGGGTCCTCCTCCTGCAGGCGGCGCAGCGAGCTGAAGACCTTGTCCTCATCGCCGCGGCTGGAGGCTGCGATCGCAAACGCCATGACGGGTGCGGGGAGCTTCAGCGCGGGCAGCGAGATGGGCTCGTCGCGCGCGGCGAGCCAATCCCCGGAGCGCGTCTCCTTGAGCTTGGCGACCGCGCCGATGTCGCCGGGGCCGAGTTCTGAGACCTGCACCACGTCCTTGCCGGCGAACGTGAGCGGCTGACCGATGCGCTCCTTGACGTGGGCGCGGGTGTTCAGGACAGGGGTGTCGTGGGTGAGCGTGCCCTGGTAGACGCGCAAAAGGTTGATGCGCCCGGCGAACGGGTCGGCGCGGGTCTTGAAGACGTAGGCGAACAGCTCGCGCTCGGGGGCGGGCAGCAGCTCGACCTCGCCGACGCGCAGCGCGCCGTGCTTGACGGGCGAGGGCAGGTCCTCGACGATCGCGTCGAGCAGGCGGGAGGTGCCGAGGTTGCGGGTGGCCACACCGCAGACGACGGGGAAGATGCGACCGTGGTTGGTGCCCTCCTTGAGCGCGCCGACGATCTCCTCGTGGGAGATCGGCTCGCCCTCCAGGTAGCACTCCATCAGCGCGTCGGAGACCTCGGCGACCTCGTCCATCAGTTTCTCGCGGTATTCCTGCGCGAGGGCGGCGTGCTCGTCGGGGATCGGGATCTCGCTCCAGCCGCCGCGCGACGGAGAGTCGTGCCGGAAGGCCTTCATGTCGACGAGGTCGATGACGCCGGCGAGCTCGTGCTCTGCGCCGATCGGGATCTCGGTGGCGACGACATGGGGGCCGAAGGCGCCCTTGAGCTGTTCGAGCGTTCTGAAGAAGTCGGCGCGCTCGCGGTCGAGCATGTTGACGTAGGCCAGGCGCGCGATGTCGAGCTCGGCGGCGCGGGCCCAGAGGCGGGCGGTGGAGACCTCGACGCCCATCACAGCGTTGACGACGAAGATCGCCGACTCGCAGACGCGTAGCGCGCCGAGCGCGTCGGCGATGAAGCTCGGCTCGCCGGGCGTGTCGAGCAGGTTGACCTTGCGCTCGGACCAGTCGAGCGAGCTGAGCGCGGTCGAGATCGACATCTGGCGCGCCTGCTCGTCGGGGTCCACGTCAGAGGCGGTGTTGCCAGCGGCGACGGTGCCGAGGCGGCCGATCGTGCCGGCCTCGAACAGGAGCGCCTCGAACAGCGAGGTCTTGCCCGCCCCACGATGCCCGAGCAGGGCGACGTTGCGGATTCGGTCCGCGGCCGTGTGCATCAATCGAAACTATCGCCTTGCATCCGCGAACGCAAGCGCAGCACCGCCTTGGTGTGCAGCTGGGAGATGCGCGACTCGGTGACGCCGAGGACCTCGCCGATCTCGCGTAGGGTCAGGTTCTCGTAGTAGTAGAGGGCGATCACGAGCTTCTCGCGCTCGGGCAGACGCGCGATCGCGTCGGCGATGCGATCCTTCATATCGCCGACGTCCAGCGCGCGCGCGGGGTCGGGTGCGCCGGGGTCCTCGATCGTGTCCATCAGCGAGACCTGGTCGCCGCTTGAGTCAGAGACACTCCACAGCTCGTCGAGGGCGGCGATCGAGGAGTGCGAGATGGCGAGTAGCGATTCCTGGAGTTCCTCGCCGGTGATGCCCAGCTCGGCGGCCAGCTCGGCATCGGTCGGCGCGCGCTGCAAGCGGTGCTCGAGCTTCGAGTTGGCACGCTCAATTTCGCGCGCCCGCGCGCGCACGCTGCGCGGCACCCAGTCCATCGAGCGCAGCTCGTCGATGATCGCGCCCTTGATGCGCGTGATCGCGTAGGTCTCGAACTTGATCTCGCGCGAGGGGTCAAAGCGCTCGATCGCGGAGATCAGGCCAACGAGCCCGTAGGAGATGAGGTCCGCCTCCTCGACGTGCGGGGGCAGCCCGGCGGCGGTCCGCCCGGCGACGTACTTGACCAGCGGCGAGTAGGCGACGACCAGCCGCTCCCGCGCACGGCGGTCGCCGTCGGCCTTGTAGCGCCTCCACAGGTCGCGCAGCTCGACCGTTTTGACGTTGGTCTCCAGGGTTCTCTCCGCTGTCAGGCTCGGGGATGGCTGCGCGAATAGGCGCTTCGCAGCCGTGCGGACTCTACCCGAGTGTAAACCTGGGTGGTCGAGACGCTCGAATGTCCGAGCAGCTCCTGGATCGAGCGCAGGTCCGCACCGCCGTCGAGCAGGTGCGTGGCGAAGCTGTGGCGCAGCGTGTGCGGGGAGGCCGCGCCGGGCAACCCGGCGCGCGCGATCCACAGGCGCAGCCGGCGGCGCACGTCGCTGGTAGAGAGCCGCCGGCCGGACTTGCTGAGGAACAGGGTGTGCGCGTCGGGCGCGCACACGGGGGGGACGCCTCGCCCGCGCCGGCCCCCGCCGCGGCGAGCGCGGGCCGCGCGCCGTCCAGGTAGCGGCGCAGCGCTGCCAGGGCGTGCTCGCCGACCGGCACGTAGCGGGTCTTGCGGCCCTTGCCCTCGACGCGCAGCTGCTCGCCGTCGTGGTCGACGTCGGCGAGTCCCAGCGAGACGAGCTCCTCGGCGCGCAGCCCGCAGGCGTAGGCCAGCTCGAACAGAGCGCGGTCGCGGAGCTCCAGCGGCGAACAGGCGGGGATGCGGTCGAGCAGCGCCGCGACGTCATCGACGCGCAAGACGCGCGGCAGGCGGACGGCGCGCTTGGGGGTGGCGATCAGGTCAGCGGGGCTGTGGGCGATCTGGCCGTGCTCGCGTTGGCTGGCGAAGAGCGCGCGCAGGGACGCCAGGGCGCGCGCAATGGTCGCGGGCGCAAGACCGGTTTGGGAGAGGTGAGCGACGTAGCGGCGCAGCTCGCGCGGGCCCACACCGGTGGGCCGCAGGCCGCACGCGGACGCCCACTCGACAAACTGCGCGAGGTCGGTGGCGTAAGCGCGGCGGGTGCGGGCGGCGGCGTCGCGGCGCAGGAGGTCCTCGGCGAGCAGTGCGGCGGCGGCGCGCCAGGTCTCCTGGACGGCCGGTTCGGCGTCGGCCTCGCCGTCGCCGGAGACCGACGCGGCTGGGCCGACGGGCTGGTCGAGTGCGAGTGCCACCGCCTCTATTTCGCCGTGGGGGGTGGCGTACCCTGCACGGGAGTCAGGGAAGCGCCGTGGCGCAGACTTCGCCGAGCACCGGTGCCAGCAGCTGCGCGAGCGAGGGCCAGTCGGCGGCGCGGATCACGGGCTCCTCTTCGCAGACGTCCTCGTTCCAGGGGTGCGCGAGCGTGGCCGCGAGCATGTCGCGTTCGAGGGCGCCGAGCAGGCTCAGCGGGCTGTCGTCGACCAGCAGCTCGACGCCGAGCGCCGCACAGCGGGGTACCTTCTCGGCCGAGCAGATCAGCTCGTCATAAGGCAGCCCGATCGCGTGCAGCCAGGCGGCGGTGGCAGCGCAGCAGCCGCCGTCGCGGTAGGAGGCGACGTGGATCGTGTGGCCGGCGTCGTGCCAGGCGCGCACGGTCTCCACCGCGCCCGGGTAGGGCACGCCGGCGAGGATGCACTCGTCGCTGTGGCTCTCGCTCACACACAGCTCAAACTGGGAGGCGCGCAGGCGGGTCAGGCCCCAGGTCAGCTGCTCCTCGTAGGGCAGCTCGATGCCGAAACGCCGCATCGAGATGGCCGAAATGACCGACCAGTAGTCGTGCAACGTCGAGTCGATGTCAACCGCGATGCGCATTGCCTGCCCCGAACCCCAACAGCGTCGAACCCCTGTCCTGCCCCGCGCGGTACATTACACGGCGATGGAGTTCCTGTCACCCCGTCCGGGGAGCGCGCGGTGAGCGCGGTCGCCTCGCCCGCACAACACAAGCTCGACGGGGGCGCCTACGGTGCGCAGGGGCGCTCGGCTTGGCTGGACGTTGACTGGCGCGAGCACCAACGGTGGATCGAGGTGGACGGCACGCCCGTGAACACGATCGCGCTGGGCGAGGGCCCGCCGCTCGTGTTCGTGCACGGCCTGTCGGGCTCGTGGCCGAACTGGCTGGAGCAGCTGCCGGTGTTTGCTGGCCGATCTTCGATCGGTAACAGACGCGTGATCGCGGTGGACCTGCCCGGGTTCGGACACTCGCCGATGCCGCACGAGCGGATCACGATCTCGGGCTACGCGCGCACGCTCGACGGGCTGCTGCGCGCGCTCGGCGTGGACGAGCCCGCAGCGCTGGTGGGCAACTCGATGGGCGGTTTCGTCGCGGCGGAGCTCGCGATCGCCTTCCCGCAGCGGGTGGAGCAGCTCGTGCTGGTGTCCGCGGCGGGCCTCAGCACGTACAACCATCCCGGTGCGACGAGGGCGCTGCCGACGATCCGCCGGGCTGAGCGGATCGTCGCGGCATACGCGGGATGGGTGGCGGCGCACGCGGATGCGACCACAAGGCGACCGGGGCTGCGCAACGCGGCGCTCGGGCTGGTGAACGCCCATCCGGGCAGGCTGCCGGCAGCGGTCGCCGCGGAGCAGATCCGCGGCGCGGGCAAGCCGGGGTTCGCGCAGGCGCTGGAAGCGAACCTGAACTACGATTTCAGCGACCGCCTGCACGAGATCGCGTGCCCGACGCTGATTGTGTGGGGCGACCGCGACCGGGTGATCACCCCGCGCGACGCCGACCGCTTCGCGCAGCTGATCCCGGGGTCGCGCAAGGTCGTCTTCGAGGACACCGGCCACATGGCGATGCTCGAGCGACCGGCGGCGTTCAACTCGCTGCTGGGGGATTTCCTGGCTGAGTAGTCGCGGTCCGCGTGCTGGCGATTTTTTGCGATCGTCCGCGCGTGGTGGCCACGCCAGCAGCAGCGGGACGGCACGGGGCCTCCTTGCCCCGTGTGCGGTGGGAGACGCTCCGGCGCGCGGGCAGGGACGCCCGTGCCGAGCCCGCGCCGCCCGTGGGCTGCGACACGCGGACGATCCCTAAAACCCCACCTCTCAGCGCGCGATCGCGCCTTGCGAGGCGCTGCCCACCAGCTTGGCGTACTTGGCGATCGCGACCTCGACGGGCCCCGGCGGCGGCGGCTCGTACTCGGCCAGGCGCGCCGCGATAGCGGCGTCGTCGAGCGCCACATCGATGCGTCGCGCGTCCACGTCGATCGTGAGCATATCGCCGTCGCGCAGCGCGCCGATCGGCCCGCCACGCACGGCCTCGGGGGCGATGTGGGCGGCCATAAAGCCGTGGGTTGCGCCGGAGAAGCGCCCGTCGGTGATCAGCGCGACGGACTCCCCCAGCCCCTCCCCCACGATCGCGGCGGTCACCGCGAGCATCTCGCGCATGCCCGGCCCCCCGGCGGGGCCCTCGTTGCGGATCACGACGACGTCGCCGGCCTGGATCTCCTTGGCGAGCACCGCGGCCATCGCGGCGGCCTCGCCGTCGAACACGCGCGCAGGGCCGGTGTGTTTGCGCCGCTCGTGGCCGGCGAGCTTGACCACACAGCCCGCGGGCGCGACATTACCGCGCAGGATCGCAAAACCGCCCGTCGGCTTGAGCGGTTCTGCGAGCGGCCGCACGACGCGCTGGCCGTCGGTCTCGGTGGCAGCGGCGGCCTCCTGGCCGATCGTGCGGCCGGTGACCGTCAGCGCCTCGCCGTTGAGAATGCCCGCTTCCTGCAGCCGTTTGAGCACGAGCGGCACGCCGCCGGCGTCATACAGGTCGGTCGCGACGTAGTGCCCGCCGGGCTGCAAATCGCACAGCAGCGGCGTGCGTGCGGAGATCGCGTCGAACTCCTCGATGTCCAGCGCGACCCCCATTTCGTGGGCGACGGCGAGCAGGTGCAGCACGCCGTTGGTCGAGCCGCCGCTGGTGGCGACCGCGGCGACCGCGTTTTCAAGCGCCGGCTTGGTGATCACTTCACTGGGGCGCAACCCGCGCCGCAGCACGTCCAGCACTAGTTCGCCGACCTCGCGCGCGACCTCGGGCTTGCGGCCGTCCTCGGCGGGCACCATCGCCGTGCCGGCCGGCGAGATGCCAAGCACCTCAAACGCCATCGCCATCGTGTTCGCGGTGAACTGGCCCGCGCAGGCGCCCGCACCCGGGGAGGCGGCCTCCTCCAGCTCGTGCAGTTCCTGCTCTGAGATCTTGCCCGCGGCGTACGCGCCGACGGCCTCGAACACCTGCTGGATCGTGACCTGCTCGCCGTGCCAGTGCCCGGGCCGGATCGAGCCGCCGTAGAGCATCAACCCGGGGATGTCCAGGCGCGCGAGCGCCATCACCGTGCCCGGGATCGTCTTGTCGCAGCCGGAGATCGTGACCAGCGCATCGAAACAGTGCGCGCTTGCGACCAGCTCGATCGAGTCGGCAATCAGCTCGCGCGAGACCAGCGACGCGCGCATCCCCGGGGTGCCCATCGTGATCCCATCGGAGATCGCGATCGTGTTCAGCTCCATCGGCGTGCCGCCGGCAGCGCGGATGCCCTCCTTGACCTTGGCGGCGAGCACCCGGTTGTTGAAGTTGCACGGCATCGTCTCGATCCACGAGTGCGCGACGCCGACGATCGGCTTGGCGAGGTCCTCGGCGCTGTAGCCGATCCCGTGCAGGTACGCGCGCGCGGCGGCCCGCTCGGGGCCATCGGTCAGCGCACGGCTGCGGTGCTTGACGTCGAAGGGTGCGGTCGTGGCAGTCATGTTGGAGCGAACACTACTCGCCGCCCCCGCTGTTTCAGTTCAGCGACGCGCTTACGCGGCGCGAGCGTCGCTGAGCTGGCGCGAAACGCGTTCGCCGCCGCGCTCGCGCTCCCAGCAAGCCAGCCGCGCGAGGTCGGTGCGAACCTGCTCGGGGTCGAGCTGGCGGCCGGGCAGGTGCATGTTCGCTTCGGCGACCAGCCCGCGCTCGTCCGCGCACAGCGCCATCCACTTGGCGAGCACGTCGTCGGCGTCGGGCAGCCGCGCGCTGCCGTACGGACGGGTGTGGTCGGGGAAGGCGACGCAGTACTCGTTGAGCAGCGCGCCGGTCGCGGGCACGTAGGCGACCAGCGGGCGGTGCGGGTAGATCAGGTAGGCGTAGCGCGCGCCCTCCTCGCCGTGCGCTCCGTCGCCCCACACGCGCAGGAAGCCGAGGTCGCGGTACATCGCCCACTGCTCGTCGTTCACGCAGGAGCGCAGCAATACCCGCGCACGCTGCTCGGCGCGCAGCTCGCGCCCGGGGTCGTACTGCGCAAGCCCCGCTCGATCCAACCGGGCGCGCCGGGCCTGCGTCCAGCGGCCCCGCAGCGTCGCGAACTGGCGCGTGGCGAGCGCACGCACACGTGCGCGCTCGAGGTCGAGCAGCAGCGCGGCGAGCAGCAGCGTGCCGGCGATCAGCCCGAACAGCATCGACGCCTACTGCGCCGCCCTGCGTGCGGCCGTCTCGCCAGCCGAGCCGACCCCACGGGCGCGGGCGAACGTCTCGCCGGCCGCCGCGCCGACCCTGCCGTTGCGGGTGGCCGTCTCGCCGGCCGCCGGGCCGACCCTGCCATTGCGGGTGGCCGTCTCGCCGGCCGCCGGGCCGACCCTGCCATTGCGGGTGGCCGTCTCGCCGGCCGCCGGGCCGACCCTGCCATTGCGGGTGGCCGTCTCGCCGGTGGCCGGACCGACCCTGCCGTTGCGGGCGATCCCGCCAACCGTCTCGTCCACAGCCCCCCCGGCGGCGCGCGGGAAGAAGATCACGCGCTCGGCGTCGCGGGGCACGTCGTCAAAGCTCTTGACCAGCTCGGCCTCCCGGCGCCCGTCGCGGCGCTCGGTGGGCACGGCCGCCCACATGCCGGCGTCCAGCTCGCGCCGGAACGCCTCGATCAGCGCGGCCTCCTCCTCCGCGACCTCAACGTCGCCCTCGGCGAGCACGATCTCGCCATGACCTGGCTTGAGCCGCAGCAACTTCATCGTCCTCCGATTATGCCACTCCGGGCAACCGCCAAACCGATTACGTTGACCGGCCCGGCACCGGCGCGCACCGGCCTCATCGCCCACCGCCCCCGTCCGCCCGCGTCCGTGCCAAACCGATGACGTCCACGGGCCCGGCGCCGGCGCCGATGTCGCGCAGCCCGTGCGCGACCGCCTCGCCGGCCAGCCGCCGGGCGATCTGCGCGGCCTGCAGGGGTGTGCGCCCGAGCGCGAGCTGCGCGGCGAGCACGCTTGCGTGCGTGCAGCCCGAGCCGTGCGATGCGCCGTCGAGGTGGCGGGAGCCGGGGATCTGCACGGCAGGCGTGTCGGGCGCGACGAACAGGTCGATCGTGGCGGGCTCTGCGGCGGGGTCGGCGTGGTCGCCGGCGGAGGGGGTGTCGATGTCTTTTTTTGCGGCCCATACGCGCGCGCGCGCGCGCGGCCGCGAATGGCCCCCGGTCAGAACAACGCTGCCCGACCCGAGCGCGAGCACGGCGCGCGCCAGCGCCTCGGCCTCAGCGGCGTCATCGTCGTCGGCGTCATCCTCGTCGTCGGCCAGATCGTGACCATCCGCACGAATCCCGTGGGCGGGTACGGCTACCCGCTCCCCGCTCCCGCTCGCCCCGCGATCGGGAGCGCGATCGCCGGACACATCGCCCGCCCCCGCCCGCCCCGCGAGCACGAGCGCCTCGGGCACGTTGGGCGTGACCACGGTCGCGAGCGGCAGGATCTCCTGCACGAGCGCGCGCTGGGCGTCCACGTCGAGCAGGCGCGCGCCCGACTCTGCCACCATCACGGGGTCCACCACGACCGGCGTGCCGGGCGGCAGCTCGCGCAGCGCACTCGCGACGGCGTGCGTGACCGGCGCGGTGCCGAGCATCCCGACCTTGACCGCGTCGACGCCGATGTCTGCCAGCACGGCGCGCACCTGGGCGAGCACGATCTCGGGCGGCACCGGGTGGATCGCGGACACGCCGATCGTGTTCTGGGCGGTGATCGCGGTGATCGCACTCATGCCGTGCACGCCGCAGCGCGCGAATGCCTTCAGGTCGGCCTGGATGCCAGCGCCGCCGCCGGAGTCAGAGCCGGCGATGGTGAGCACCCGAGGAGTTTGTCTGCGGCCCTGCACGCCCGCACACTAACACGGTGTTTCCAACTTCACCTCGCTCTTTCGATGCACAAAGCTCGATGGATAGCGATGATTGGCGTGCCCCACCAGTGGCGTAAAGCGCAGCATCGTGGAGTGTGTCCGACTGTTTGACGCCCGCTGGTCACCCGAGGATACTCGGCAGCGAATACCACATAAGGGGTGTCTCCGGATGACTGGGGCTCGCCCCTCCGCAAAATACCCGGCGCACACCGCCGCCGGGCCTGGGAGGATGATTAACTATGACACGACCGAAATCATTGGTCAAGCTGCTTGGGCCGGCGCTGCTTGTCACGGCCGCGATCGGCGCGGCGAGCGCGGCCCCGCCTGCCTCGGCGGTAACCAGTATCAAGGTATGCAAAGAAGTTCCGGGAAAATTAGCCGCAGCGTTCTCGGACGACGACTGCGAAACCGAAACTGGCACACTGAAGTACGCATGGGCCTTTCCGGCGGCCACGGGCCTGAACTACTGCGTGCCGACCACCGGCGGCAGCTTCAAAGACAGCTTATGCCTCAAAGCTGAAGCTGGCGGGCCGTTCGCAAAGATGCAGAGCGAAGTGCCCAACCCACCGATCTTAAACACGACAGCCAATGCGGGGAAACTCGCCACGACAGCCATCTCGATCGCGTGTACGAGCAGCAATTTTGAGACGACGCCCAACGGCGAACTCACCACGACGTCGGGCAAAGTCGAATACCGCAGCTGCACCGTTACGCCCGCCGCGTGTACCGTGACCGAACCGCTGGTGGGCGAATTCAACGGAGCGGTCTCTGAAGCCGGCGGCAAAGTTGTGGCCGCTCTGACCGGCAGCAAAGCCGGCACAGGCTTCTTCACGGGCACGCTCAACGGCAATACGTGCGCAGCCGCGGGTAGGTTCAATGTCACCGGCAAACAAAAATGCACCTTCGACGCGGCGATCAGGGAAGCCGAAGAAGACCACGAAATCAAATGCGCACCCGGCGAAAGCGAATTGACGTGGGGCGGCGCGGCGGCCACCTACGAAGGGTCCGACAAACTGATGGTCGAAGGAGCGAAGCGCTGGAAGATCAAGTAGCCGACGCAGCGGCCTGCTCGCCAATCAGCTGATACGGCACGAAGCCGGGGCGAGGGAGCGCTCGACAACCTGCTGATATACGGCGAAGCCGAGGCGATGTCTCGCCCGCCCGTCACGGGTGGCAGGCGTCGCCTCGGCGACGGCTCGAGTCCGATAGGGCCATCGCGCGCTCGCCACCACACCTGGTTGCCACCGCGCCTCGCCTCTAGTGGTGCATCCTACAGGAGGTGCCACTAGTCGCTGTCCGCCGCCGATCGCCCGATCGCGCGGCTCGTAGGCACTCAGCGCCCCCACGCGGCCCGGTGGACGTCGCCCCGACGCGCCTACGCGATCTCGATCGCGCGGATCGAGTGCTCGTCGGGTAGGCGTTCGAGGATCGCCCACAGCAGCCGCCGCTCGTCCTCCTGATCGCGCTGGGTATCGTCGAGCAACAGCTTGACGGCGGTGTGCGTGATCTTCATTTGCGGCGGGGTGAGCGGCACGGTGATCGTCGCGCCGGGCGTGGCCTGCCCCCCACTGGCGCCGGCAGGCGCCGCTCCCTCCCCCATGCCGGATGACCCCGGCGGCGCCTCGCCCTGCCCTACGCCAGCAGGCTCTGGCACCGCCCCACCCTCCCCTGCACCGGCAGGCTCACCCAGCAGCGCGAGCACGGCGCGCGCGAGCGCGCGGATGTCGGGCGCGTGCGCCTCGTCGCCGATCAGCAGGTGCAGCGCGTGGACCGCGATCGCAGCCTCGGCGGGCTCGAGCAGCAGGTGGTAGGCGGGCTCGGCGGCGCTCACGGGCGGTGATCATGCCATATCGGCAGGACGCGGCCCTCGCGCGCTTCCGGTCGTCACGTGTGCACGCGCGTATGGCGGCGCGACGACGAACGCAGAGGCCCGGCCGGGCATTGTCGCGCACGGCCCCATTCGCGCGTACGCGCACGCGGCCGCGAATGGCCACCACGAACAAGACGCCGCGCCTGGCACCATCGCGCACGGCCCCATTCGCGCGCACGCGCACGCGCGGCCGCGAATGGCCACCTACTAACAACAACCCGCCAGCCCCAGGCCCGCCACCGTCCGCCACCTCGCCCCTCACGCACCGGCCGCCGCGAGCCCGGCCCGCAGCTTGGCCGCGCGCACCGCGGTCGTGAGCGTGTCGATGTCGTAGACGCCCTGGTGGCGGGTGCCGTTGATGAAGAAGGTCGGGGTGCCCGAGACGCCGCTTTCATCCGCGGAGGAGACGTCGCGCATGACGCGTTCGGCGTGGGCACCCTCGCGCAGTTCGGCGCGGAAGCGCTCGACGTCGAGGCCGAGCTGTCCGGCGTAGCGGGCGAGGTCGGACGGGCGCAGCGCGTCGTCGTGCTCCAGCAGCACGTCGTGCATCTCCCAGAAGCGCCCCTCGGCGGCGGCCGTCTCGGCCGCTTCGGCGGCGACCTGGGCGTTGGGGTGGACGTCGTTGAGGGGCAGGTGGCGCCAGACGTAGCGCACATCGGCGCCCAGGGAGCGCAGCAGCTCGCGGACGATCGGCTCGGCCTGCCCGCAGTAGGTGCACTCGAAGTCGCCGTACTCCAGCAGCGTGACGGGCGCGTCGTGCGGGCCGCGGATGTGGTCGCGCGCAGGGTCAACGTCGTCGGCGAGGTCGAGGATCGCGGCGGCCGTACGGCCGAGCTGGCGGGCGCGCAGCGACGCGGGCAGGCGGCGGATCGCCGCAAGCACCGCGGTCGTCAGGAGCGGCGCGACGATCAGCGTGCAAAGCGCGCCGAGCTTGGCCTGCGCGAGCAGCGAGCCGTGGAAGGCGAGGCTGGCGATCAGCAGCGAGACGGTGAAGCCGATCCCGGCGCAGACCCCGCCGGCGGCGAGGATCGGCGTGGAGAGCAGCGGGCGCGGGCCGCGCAGCGCCGGGCGCGAGGCAACCCAGGAGCCGGCGAGGATCCCCAGTGGCTTGCCGAGCGCGTAGGCGAGCACGATGCCGATCGTCACCGGCGAATGGACGGCCGTTTTCAGCAGTGAAGCGGTGATATGAACGCCGGCGTTCGCGAGTGCGAACAGCGGCAGCACCACGTAGCTCGTCCAGGGGTGCAGCTCGTACTGCATGCGTTCGTTGGCGGAGATCGCGCCGGTCACGCCGCGCTGCAGCGAGCGGGCCAGCTCGGGGGTGGGCTGCTCGCGGAAGGAGTGCGCGAGCGCGGTGGCCCGCTCGAGGTCGGCACGCGCGGGCGGGTAGGCGCTTGTCACGAGACCGACGGCGAGCCCGGAGACGACGGGGTCGATGCCGGACTCGAACAGCGCGACCCACAGCGCGGTCGCGAGCACCACCGAGGCGGGGCGGCGCGCGACCGGGGCGTAGCGCAGGGCAAACAGCGCGGCGAACAGCGCCAGCGCGGCAGCGAGGGCGGGTAGCGACACGTGGGTGGTGTAAACCGTCGCGATCACCAGCAGCGCAACGAGGTCGTCGACGACCGACAGCGTCAGCAGGAAGACGCGCAGGCGGGTCGCCGAGCGGGGCGTCAGCAGCGCGAGGGCACCGAGCGCGAAGGCGGTGTCGGTGGACATCGCCACGCCCCAGCCGTGGCCGCCGGCGCGGCCGGCGTTGAACGCGAGGTAGATCGCGATCGGCGCGGCGATCCCGCCGAGCGCGGCGGCCGCGGGGATCGCGACGCGCCGGCGCTCACGCAGCTCGCCGAGGTCGAGCTCGCGCTTGGCCTCCAGCCCGACGACCAGGAAGAACAGTGTCATCAGGCCCTCGTTGACCCAGTGGCGCAGGTCGGCCGAGAGTTCGGCGGAGCCGAGGTGGATCGCGAGCGTGGTGTGCCACACCGACGCGTAGGAACCCGGGTCGACGTTGGCCCACGCGAGCGCGAGCAGCGTCGCGGCGAGCATCGCCACGCCGCCGCCGGTCTCGGTGCTCAGAAAGCTGCGCACGGGCGCCGCGAGGTTGCGCGCCCACGCGGTGCGCCCACCGAGGGAGGCCGAGCCGGCGGTGGGGGTGCTCATGGGAGGTGATCTTCACAGGTCGCGCGATGCGACACACAGGAGACGGCCTTCGTGCCCTGCGATCGCGGTCAACCGGCAGAGGACGCAACGCCTCGACGACGGCAAACCGCGGCGCCCCACCCCACCGACGGACGCACGCTCAGTTCAGTGGCGCCGAAAACACTTTGCCGGCCTGTGTCCAGTAGACGGCCTTGCCTTCTACGGTTTGCGCGTTGTTGCCGATGTCGCTGCCGCCAGCGGCCAGCGCCAGTGACGTAGGATCGATGTCGGTGCCAGCTGCCAGCAGCCGCGTACCAGATGCGTCGACAGCCTCGACATCGAAATATGGCGTTTCGTTTGAGCTTCCGAGATGAATACTCCGCTGAAGATCATGGGCGATCCACGCCGCCGAACCGTCGCTCTTGAGAACAAGCGAGACGATAATGCCCGCCCCAGCGTGGTGAGGAACAGGCGGCAGAGGACTGCCAGTAGGCACTTCGTGAAGCACATGGCCCGTTTGCAGATCGCGAACCCATAGAAACCCTTCTCCTCCATAGGCAACATCGACGCCGGCAAGCCGAACTGTTTGCCCGCATTCCGACCGGGATTCTGACCCACCTTGCCCTATACTGCAACGGAAGGCTGTAGTTGAGCGCCCGGTTTTGTACACGCATCCACGCACTCTTAGGTTGTCACCAAAGTCGCTCCCGGCGAAGTAAACCTCAGCCTGTTCGTCGGCGGCTATAGGTTGCCGGACGGCCGGGCAGCCTTTCGATGGAGCGCGAGGATGGCGGGCAGCGTTGGCCGGTCCCGCTCTCGGAGAGCGTCACGAATACCGCCAGTGCGGTCAGGGCAGTGAGGACAGTTCGATGTCGCATTGCGCAGTTAGGAAGACTAGCATGTGGATCGAAAGTTGCGGCGGGATGCTCGAACGTTTGTCTGCTCGGGTGTGCCGGCCGATGCTCCTTCACACACCGGGCGACGCTTCATAGAGCGCCACACACGGCTCAATTCAACGGCGCCGAAAACACTTTGCCGGCCTGTGTCCAGTAGACGGCGTTGCCTTCTGCGTTTTGGATCGATTTGTAACCGATGTGGATGGCGCCGGTGGCGAGCGCCAGTGATGAGGGGTCGATGTCGGTGCCAGCTGCCAGCAGCCCCGCCCCTGAGGCGTCCACGGCCTCAACATCGAAATATGGCGTTTCGCGCAAGCCCGCGATGCCGGTACTTCGCTCCCTGTCGTCGGCGATCCATGCCGCTGAACCGTCGCTCTTGAGGACCAGTGCGACGATCTTGCCAACCCCAACGTGGTTAGAAGCGGGTTCCAGGGGACTCCCTGTGGGAACCTTGTGAAGTGTGGCCCCCGTGCGCAGGTCGCGAACTGCAACGAACCATTGACCCTGTTCGTAGGCCACATCGCTGCCGGCAAGCCGGATGATCCGCAGACAAGTTGCGCGGGACGCTTCTAGACCTTGTTCTACAGCACAGGGAAAGAGCGTAAATGCTCGTCCCGTTCTGTACGCACATCCACGCACCATTAGTAGGTATCCATCAACCCGCGCAAAGTAGACCTCAGCCTTCGAGTCGGCGGCTATAGGTTGCCGGATGGCCGGGCAGCCTTTCGATGGAGCGCGAGGATGGCCGGCAGCGTTGGCCGTCCCGCTCTCGGAGAGCGCCACCAGTACCGCTAGTGCGGCCAGTACAGTTGAAGCAGTTCGACGTCGCATCGCTCTGTTACAAAGACTACCGTAAGGGTCCGAAGTTGCGGTTCAAAGAGGCCCCGATGTTAAGGCTGCCAAGCCGTCGTGCGCCATAGTTGCGCAAAGGCTATCGAAAGGTGGCGTGCGGCCTGAGCTCGGAGCCCGCTGCATCATTCCATCAGATTAGCAATCGAAACCAGCGTTGCGCTCGTGAGATGGACATATTTCCCAGCGCGTCCTTCGCCCTGGCACCGTTGTCGGCACCAAGTAATTGCCCAGTTCTTGAGAATGGCAGGCCGTCGACCTATCTATAGCGGTGGATAGATCGGGGTTGAATATGCCGAAGCCGTGCCATGGCTGTTTGTCGCCGTTATCTTCGCTCGAAAGACGTCGGAGGGCCCCTTATTCATCCAATACTCCTGACCCCAATGGCATTCCTCGCCTTTGACGGTGGAGGGACAAGGCAGAGTTTCGTATAGTTCGATGCCGGTAAATAGATCCTTGCCGCTACGTACACAGCCGGAAAACTCCGACGAGATCACGCACGCGGGTACACCTCCCAAGCTTTCGCACCGCGCCCCTTCGGCGTACGCTGCTTTAGCACAGTGTCCGTCGTCTACTACGACACACGCCGGGTCACTGGCTGCTTCGATGAACGTCACAGGAGTAGTGGCGTCACCGCTGGCACAGTTGTTCGCCTCCGGCCAGGGTTTGCACGAAGCGTTGGGCGTGGCTGTTTCGCTCGTGTCGCCTGGACAGTAAACAATTTCCACCGTATGTTCTGTGGGTTTGTTCTTCCAGCTGCCGGCGTCGGCGCTGGGTACATAAAGTGCCACCGAGTGCACGTAGTGCATATATGTATTTTCAAAGGTGGGTTCTTCAATCAGCCCTTCTTCGGTGAGGTTGGCGGAGTAACCTCCGGCATCTGACACCCATGAGATCGTTGGTCCTTCGGCTACTTCTGGCGGGCTTTTTCGTTCGCATTCTTCTTCCGCACCCGGCGATGCTTCTGTCTTAAAAGTGCGATCCCCCCCAAGGCTTGGCGTTCCTTCGTTGGCCACGCTTTCTGCCTCGGCTTGGTAGTGGTAGGTAGTGCAAGATTCCAGGCCGCTCAGGGTTACTGTCTCGCTCTCTGCGCACGATCAGCCTGGAGCCCTCGGGCCACGCCGACAGATCGACCATGCCGGTGATCTCTGTGACCTCGCCGTTCTTGCGGGCCGACCCGTCCTGGTCGAGCGCTCCGACCCACGCGTCCCCTGGGATCGTGAGGATCGCGCCACGAACCTTCTCGGTCAGCTCGTAGCCGATCGAGAACCGCATCCGTGCCTCGCGGCAGTAGTCAACGAGGCCGTGCGTAGCACCGGCCGTGTCCGCGCGCACCAAGATCTCCCGAAACGCTGTCGAGTCAGACGCGACCGCCCCGAACAATACGTCCTGCTCGCGGACAACACCGAGATCCGAGACGCACCCGCCGCCGTCGACCAACATCACCGCGAGATCACGGATCACCCTGCCCGGATCATGACCACGACGCCGCTGCTTGACCACAGCCAGCTCCCGCGAGAGCGCCGCCGTCAGCCCCAGCATCTCAGCGACCTGCGCGACGAGCGCGGTGCCCGCGTGCGATACCAAACCCGCTCCGTCCGACGTGACTTCTACGGTTACCGAGCGTCCATCACGCATCACCCTCACGGTGAGCCTCCTGAGTTCGGGAATCGGTCCTTCAGCAAGCCCAATTCTCCAAGCCCAGTCGGACGGTCCCGCGCCTCGGTCAACCCAAGGCGCGGATCGTTAACGCACAGCCGGGGTTAACGCACAGCCGGGGTTAAGCTCGACGCCGAAACGTGGTAGCCAGCGCAAAGGTGAGCGTAGCAGCAAGACGAGCGAAACGAGGTAGCTCGCGGCCGTACCGGAGGGCACAGCCTCAGTGGCGTACGCGGAGTCGTCGGATCGCTCCCAGGGTAGAGAGATCTGGACGTGCATGAGTCAGGGACAGGTCCAAGATCTGGCCTGTTTCGATATCGAGAGAGACCGTAAGCCAGGTCCCGGTTGGAGCTCGTGCGCCGTGGGGGACCGACCCGGAGTGTCTAAATTTGCCCCGCATAGCGAAGATCCAGACGGGCGTATTGGCCGGCGCCCCGCCTACTATCTCTTCTTCGGGAGAAATCACGCGCAGCGCCTTTTCACGAGTGGTCTTGGTAACCAGGATTTCGTTCGGACTCGGATCGCCCATACTTGCCGATAGTCGCTGCGCGATCAATGCAACGCTGCTAGGTTGATAGGTCTGCAAAGGCTCGTGCTGGGTCTCAGTGGTCGAGCTAGACGAGTCCAGCAGTGAATAAAGACCTACTGCCGCCGCAACCAGCAGGCAGCAGATGATCACCATCACTAGCAACACTGCGCGGCGTAGCCTCATCATTACTACCGCCTTACATCCTTGTGCGCGCAAGTATTAACATATCGTCGAATCAAACGATACTTCTGCAGTCGTCGGCGACGTGATCTTTGCCAGGCCGCTGTTATGAGGCGGGGCTGGAAACACCGTTTCTTTCATTTCTTTGTGTTCTGCCGTCCAGCCCGTTCGCCAAGTCCCTTTGCTCGTCGTCTCGTATTCGAATTTACGGAGTTTTGCTTCGGCCGACACATCGTTTGCCGTGTCCTCCGTTCCCGCTTCCAGTTGTTTGGCAAACTCGGGCTGGGGGGACGAGGTCATATGATAGCCCGGCAGCCATGCCTCCCATTGGGATCCATTGGTGTACCAAATGGTGTCCCGGAAGTATTGGTTAAGTGGAACGACGTTTGAAGCATTGTGTTGAAAATAATCGGAATAGCCGTCTAGGCCCCGCACGTCCGCTATAAAATAATGAGGCCAGGAGAATACTTCAGTTTTCGATTCACCTATAGTTACGCCTGCCTCGGTCCAATCCTCGATGTGTTCTGCCTTCTGTGATTTCGTCGTAAATACGACCCACTGCTCGACGTCTGCAAAATTTGCATTATCTCCGTTGGTTGCTAAACAGGTTGGATCAATTTCGACCGAACTCCCAAGGAAGCCCGCGGGCGATTCTACGTTAGTCGATTCTACCACAGCGTAGCAATGTTCATTTTCTTCAGCACTTAGTTTGCAATCCTCGCCTTCAGGTGTGCGTGTGCCAACTCCTGGGTGAGGGACCGCTTCCGCCGATTCTTCTTCTTCCGGGCTTTCATGATCTGCGGGCGTTACGTACGAGGTGTATTTGGTGCACGGGTCGTTAAAACTGCCACTGCCTGTCGTCGGCCATTGAACTTCAACCCACCACTGGGCTTCGACGCTCGGACCGCAAGAAGTTTCTGGATCAGTGGTTTCACCGTCGTTTACCAACAAGGCTCCGCCCGAAAAGGTTTCCACTTTTCCGTCGAAAGATTCACCAAAGAAGTAATTTCCGCCATAGAAAATTTCTAGCAAATTGTCAGCAGTCTGCATGCCCTCGTAATAGCCGGTACAACTCCCTTCGCACTCGTGGTGAGGCCCTTGGTCGTTCGTTTCATAGACGCCTTCGTTAAGGAGCTCGGCGTCGCCCGCGCCGACGATGCGGCCCGAGTACCAGTTCAGCGTACCCTTGTTGACGAGTAGGGAGCTATCCAAGATAGCGTTGTTGACGGGATCTATCTTCCCGGCAGAGCCGCTTTCGAGGACCAAGGGGTCTATGCCGCGTATATCGCCTTCGTAGAATTCAAAGGTTTTTTTGACGTCTACTTCACCGGACCCTTCCAGCGTCGCGTACTGGCTGCCGTTGGGGCCTTGGCCCACGAGAAGTGTTTCTATCTGCGAGGCGACGGGGCCTTCGAGATCGAGAGTAGCTCCCACCAGCATCACCTTTGCGCCTTGAGCTTGTAGCGCCGATGCGGTCACCGTGCTCTTAGTCAAGGCGATTTCCCCCTGAAAGCGCACGCCAGCGCCGAGGTTAAAATCACCGCCAGCGAACTCTACCAGCCCGCCACTTACTGCTTCCCAGGAACCGTCAGCCGTTGTGCCGGAAACCCCACCATCTAGTAGTTGGATCTGGCCTTCTCGGCTTTCGACTTCGCCCTGATTATCCAACGGTATTTCAAAATAGGTGACAAGACCAGCGTTCTTAATGAGTTTGCCCGACGACGTGTTCTCAATACTTGCGGTACCAGAACCCAGCGATATCCCTACGCCATCGCAGCCAAATATGCAATGGGGTCCGTTATCGTTGGCATAAAATATAGACTGGTTCGTGATGCTCGCACCATCGCCAGCAACAATCGCCCCTGATTCCCAATCGAGGACGCCCTTGTTGAGAAGTTTGCGCTCGTTGAGTGTGACTGGGCCAAACGGATCGATTTTGTTAGACGAGCCTGGTTCCAGCACAGTTTTGCTCGTCCCTGACATGGTTCCGTTTTCCCAGTCAAATGAGCCCGCTACATCGATCTCGCTAGAGCCAGTGAGTGTCGCTCTTTCATTGCCGTCAACTGTGAGGTGAGCGAATTTTGAGGGGTTATCGCCGTTCAGATCCAGTGTTCCCGTGTTGACGATTACTTCTCCTTCGCTCGCCTGCATATCCGAGGCTTCGAGCGTATTCTCGATGACCAGTTCGCCAGAAGCAGTGATACTCGGGCTGCTCATACCATGAACGTCAATAGCTCCCGAGCCGTAGAGCATGGTCGTACCACTTGCTGTCATCGAACCCATAACTTCCAGTTTACCGAGGCCGTAAAGCGAACTGCTTTCGAGAGTCAACGATGCTACTTCTGACGCTACGGACGAGCTGAGAACTTCCAAGGACCCGTCGGCGATCCGCAAGCTCCCTTCGCCCTGCAAGGCCGAGACTTGATGTGCGTTGCTTGTGATTGAGACGGCAGTCCCCGACGCAAGGCAGGCGATGTCGGCACTGTTGGGCACGCTGCCTGTAGACCAATTGCTCGAAATTTCCCACGCGCCTTCATGGCCACCTATCCAGCTGTCGGTACAGGACGAATCCAACACGACCGCAGTGGCTGGTGATGCTGCTGAGGTGGATCCTGCTGCGTTGGTCGCAGTCACCCGCACCCTGAGTGTGCTGCTTACGTCGGATGCGCTCGGCAGATAACTTGCACCTGTGGCGCCAGAAATATCAACGCATTCTTCGCCAAAGCCGTCACAACGCTGCCATTGATATGCGTAGACCAATGGCGGTGTGCCATTCCAGCTGCCGGCGTTCGCGTTGAGCAGGTAGCCCTTCTTGGCGACTCCCGCGATCTGTGGTGCTGTTATGTTCGTAGGAGCAAGAGTCGTGCCGAGCTCGTAGTGTTCTTTGACCGTGCCGGCGCTCAGCGTCGTGTCGTACAGTGCGAGATCCTGCATCGACCCGGCGCCGAATAGTGTGCTGGCGTCCCTGGACATCCAGTAGAGCGTGGAGTCGGCGAAGTTGCCGGCGCCCGTGCCTTCCTCGCTCTTGGTGTAGGGGACCGCTTCGCCGTCCACGTAGGGGGTGACCTCGTCTGCGGCGGGGGCTTCGGTATTGATTACGAACGTGTAGTAGTGCCAGTGGCCGGCGCTTGGGCGTTCGAAGTAAACGGTGTTGCGCGAGCCCGATTGGCCGATCGAGACCGCGAAGTCTGAGCCGGGTGTCGCGTCGGGGTCTACCAGGAACCCGCCGGGGTATTCGTTGAAGTTCGGCGTGAACTCGAGCGCCAGATCGTCGTCGGAGGCATAGGAGTTCCACTTCATCCAGAACTCGACCGTCAGCTCGTGCGTGCTCGACAGGTCCAGCGCGGCGTGCGCTGCGCCGCTGGAGCCGTTGAACAGCGCCGACGTCGCCGAGTCGTCGACCAGCCCGCCCGCTTCGCCCAGACTCACGCCGCCCGTCGTTTCCGCGTCATCGCCCGCGATCACATCGGCGAACGTTGAGCCCGCGGATTCGCCCATCGGCCAGAAGTGCGCAACACCCGAGGTCGTCTCGACGGCCTGCTCGTACTGGCCGAGCGCCGCGGCGACGGTGATCGTGTGGCTGATTGTCGTGGTCTCGCCGAGGCTGTCTTTGACGCGCAGGTTGACCGTGTAGGTCCCCGGCGATGTGAACGTGTGCGTAGCAGTTGCGCTCGTGCCGTCATCGGTGCCGTAGCTTTTGCTGCCGTCGAAGTCCCACGCGTAGTCGGTGATCGTGCCGGCCGGCGAGGAGGACCCGGACGCGTCCAGGTGGACCGGCACCCCGACGCTTGCACTCGCAGGTGTGCTCGCGAACGCTGCTTTCAAGCCGCCCTCGCCCAGCTCGTAGTGTTCGGCGATCGTGCCCGCACTCAGCGCCGTTTCATACACCGCCAGATCCTGCATGCTGCCCGTGCCGAACAGACTGCTTGCGTCCCTGGACATCCAGTACAGGACGGCATTCGCAAACGCCCCCGCTTCGGTGCCTTCAGCGGTCTTCGTGTAGGACACCGCGTGCCCGTCCACGTACGGCGTGATCTGTGTCGAGCCACTCGCGGTCGTGTCCAGGACGAGTGCGTAGTAATGCCAGGTTTCCGCGCTGGGCCGGGCAAAGAACGCGTTGTTGCGCGAAGTGCCCTCGCCCAGCCCAATCCCAAACCGTTCCGTGCCCGACGCGTTCGGGTTGACCAGGAACCCGCCCGGGTGTTCGTTGAAATTCGGCGTGAACTCCATCGCGAGATCGTCGTTTTCGGCGAACGCGCTCCACTTCAACCAGAACTCGACGGTCAGTTTATGAGTAGCGGAGAGATCGACTTCCGCGTGCGCCGCGCCCCCCGATCCGTCGAATGCTGCGGCGGTCGAGCTGTCCCCGACGAGCGCTCCGCTCTGCCCGAGGCTCACGCCGCTGCTTGAAAGCTGCGCGTTCGCGCCGCCGAGCACATCCGCGAACGACGAACCCGAAGACTCCCCCATCGGCCAGAAATTAGCCGCCCCCGCAGTCTCCTCCACGGCCTGCTCGTACGCGCCGAGCGCCGCACCGACCGTGATCGTGTGGCTCACCGTCGCGGCCTGCCCAAGGCTGTCTTTGACGCGAAGATCGACGGTATACGTGCCCGGCGATGTGAACGTGTGCGTTGCCGTCGCGCTGCTGCCTTCGTCGGTGCCGTAGGTTTTGCTGCCGTCGAAGTCCCACGCGTAGTCGGCGATCGACCCACCCGGCGAAGAGGATCCCGAGGCATCCAGCCGCACCGGCACGCCAGCGCTCACGACCGCCGGCCACGAACCAAACACCGCTTTGGGCCCACCGGCACCCAGCTCGTAGTGCGCAGCGATCGTGCCCGCGCTGAGCGTCGTGTCATAC
Organism: uncultured Solirubrobacterales bacterium; assembly: GCA_963804675.1. Lineage (GTDB taxonomy): Bacteria > Actinomycetota > Thermoleophilia > Solirubrobacterales > Solirubrobacteraceae > Palsa-744. The sequence continues at coordinate 776,776 of CAWDRI010000001.1, forward strand.
AACGCCAAATCCTGCATCGAACCCTCGCCGAACAGCGCGCTCGCATCCCGCGACATCCAAAACAACATCGAGTTCGCAAAATTCCCTGCGCCGGTGCCGGACTCGGTCTTCGTGTAGGACACCGCATGGCCATCGACATACGGCGTGATCTCGCTTTCGGCAGGCGCTTCGGTGTCGATCACAAACGCGTAGTAGTGCCACACCCCCGCGCTCGGCCGTTCAAAATACACCGTGTTGCGCGACGCACCTTCACCGATCGAAACAGCGAAATCTGAGCCCGGCGAAGCATTCGGGTCCACCAGAAACCCACCCGGGTGTTCGTTGAAGTTCGGCGTGAACTCCATCGCCAACTGATCGTCAGACGAAAACGCACTCCACTTCATCCAAAACTCGACAGTCAACTCATGCGTCCCAGACAAATCCACACCCGCCTGTGCCGCACCAGAGGACCCATCAAACGACGCCGCCAGCGACGATTCACCAACCAACCCGCCCGGTTCGCCCAACGTCACACCACCCGACACCGACGCGTCCGCGCCACCCACGACATCCGCAAACGACGAACCCGACGACTCACCCATCGGCCAAAATGCACCACACCCGACGTACCCTCGACCGCATGCTCGTACGTTTCCGCACCAGCCGGCGCCGACGCAAGACCCACGACCAACAGACCAAACACCAGAGCCACCGCGCCGCGCGCACACCGAACTAGGGCCATACCGATCATCAGGACCAGCACGCTAACCCGCTTGTCTATCGCCCGTCAAGCCTTCTACACGTTTTCAATACACCTAAACCCGCAAACACCGGCTTTCTATTGGACGGGCGCTATCCCGGGATGTGGCAATTCCACGACAGGCCCGCCATCCGTACGACCGACGAGGGTCACCCAACGTCGCGTCTCCCTCAGGATCTGTTCCAAGCACATACGTGCCCGTGAAGGCGAAAAGTCACACTGCGGTCACAAAAAACACATGCAGGACACATTCAGAGGCGTAGTGTCGGCGCCATGTACTACATGCAGGACCGTCCTCCGCCCAAACGCCCCATCGACCGCACGCACGACGGGTCGCAGAAGGCCGAGCCGCGCTCAGACGCCGGCCGCGACCACGAACCGGCCGGCAAGACTCGCGATGCCCGCCCCGGCGGGCCCACGCCCGCTCGCGAGAACCCCCGCCAAGCGCTGGGCCGCCTCGGCGAGCGCATGGCCGCGGCGCATCTGGAGCGGCTGGGTTTCGCGATCGTCGCGCGCAACGTACGCACCCGCTATGGCGAGATCGACGTGATCGCGTTCGACGGCACCACATTGGTATTCGCGGAGGTCAAGACACGCCGCGCGCGCAGGCGCTGGCGGGTGGAGCCCGAAGAACAGCCGCTCGCCTGGCTGCGCGTGCGCCAGCGCCTGCGGCTGCGCCGGCTGGCGGCGGCGTGGCTGCACAGCGAGTCGGCGAACCGCCCGCGCGCGCACACGATCCGCTTCGACGCGATCGGCGTCGTCGTCGACGACGTGGGTGAGCTGCGATGCCTCGATCACGTGGAGAGCGCGTGGTGAGCGCGTTGGGCGCCTCTGCGCCGGCGCGGACAGCGGCGCCAGCAGCGGCGCCTGATCGAGCTCAAAGCGCCAACTGCTGATAGGCCAGCGACCGGAACGACAGCCGGTGCAGCGGCGAGACCCCCAGGCGCTGGATCGCGGCGCGGTGCGCGGGCGTGGAGTAGCCGACGTGCTCGGCGAACTCCCAGCCGGGGTGCAGGACGTCGGCGTGGCGCATGTAGCGGTCGCGCGTGACCTTCGCGACGATCGACGCGGCGGCGATCGCGGCGCTGGTGGCGTCACCGTCAACGATCGCTCGCTGCGGCCGGCCGAAATCGGGCACGGGGAAGCCGTCGGTCAGACAGGCGATCTCGCCGGCGATCCCGGCGCTGACACCGACGAGCGCGTCGCGCAGCGCGGCGAGATTGGTGTTGTGCAGGCCACGCGCGTCGATGCCGCGCACACAGCGCGAGACGACGGTGACGCGTGTGGCGGCGCACAGCACGAGCGGGTAGAGCGTCTCGCGTGCCTGCGCGGTGTGCTGCTTTGAGTCGTTGAGCGCGGCCAGCGCCCGGGTGTCGCGGGGGTCGAGCGTGTCGTAGTCGAACAGCACGGCGGCGGCGACGAGCGGCCCGGCGAGGCAGCCACGACCGGCCTCGTCGGCGCCGGCGACAAGCGCTGGCCCGAGCGCGCGGTCGAACGCGAACAGCCGCCGCCCGCTGCCCGAGCGGCGGCGTGCGCGCCGCCGCGTGCGCGCGCTAGAGCGTGCCGATGCGGTCGGGCGGCCAGTAGGTGGCGAAAGCCTCGCCGATGATCCAGCTCGTGGGGACGGGTCCCCAGAACCTGCTGTCGTCCGATTCGCCACGGTTGTCTCCCATCATGAACCAGTGACCGGGCGGAATCGTGATCGGCGTCAGGAAGTTGCACTCCTGCACGCCCCCGCAGGGTTTGATGTAGGAGTCCTGCTCGCGCACGAAGCTGTGGCTGGCGGCGGCCTTGCGGTAGACGTGACCTTCCTTGACATAGATCGTGTCGCCGGGTCCGGCGACCACACGCTTGATGAAGTTCGTGGAGGTGTCCTGGAGCGGGTTGGTCTGGTCGCAGGGGGCGCCGCCATAGGTGACGACCGAGTTGGGGGCCGGCCCGCACTGCTCTTTGGTCGCGCCTTCGGGAGGGTGGAAGACCGCGATCTCACCGACGTGGGGCCCGCCAAAGTCCATGCCGATGCGGTTGACGAGCACGCGCTGGCCGATCGCGAGCGTCGGCTCCATCGAGCCGGAGGGGATCTTGTACGGCTTGACCAGGAACGCCTGGATACCGATCGCGACGAGCACCGCGATCGCGATGATCGCGGCCAGCTCGATCACCGAACCGGTCGCCGATTTGCGCTGTTTGCCGCCGCCCGGCTGCTGACCTGAGCCCGCCGTCCAGCCCTGGCGTCCCTTGGTAGGGCGACCAGCACCCGAGCTGCCCGCGTCGAGCACCCGCGTGCCCCCCCTTGTGCCCCCCCGGCCGCCGCCGCGCTTTGCGGCCGAGCCTGAGCTGGCGCTCTCGCCGCCGAAGGAGCCCGCGGCGCCGTCGCCCCCAGCACCGCCTCCCCCAGCACCGCCTCCAAACGCACCCTCAGCGCTCTCGCCCTGTGGCGAGCCCTTACCTTTGGCAGATCTCACGCCCATCGCCGACCCGACCCTCCCTCGCGGCCGCCGCGGCGCCGGCGTCAGGCCTCGGCGTCGCCGGCGTCGCCGCCGGCCTCGGGGGACCGATCCGCCGAGTCGGCATCCGCAGCCGGCGCATCTGCTTGCGCGGCCGGTTCGCCTTCGGTAGCGGCGTCCCCCCGGACGACCTCTGCATCCGCTCCAGCGTCAGCGTGGCCCGCGTCCTGCGCAGAACCGTCGCCCGCGCCGACCCCACCGGTCTCAGCGGCGAGCGCCGGCGTGGCCTCCCCGCCCCCGGCGGCCTGCTCTGTGGCCTGCTCCGCGGCGTCTGACGCCGCAACGCTGGTCTCGCTCGTCTGCGCAGCAGCCTCCTGCGGCTCCGCGGGCGGCTGCTCGTGTAGCAAACCAGGCTCGACCGTCTCCTCGGGACCGGTGTAGCGGCGCTCGCGCACACGTGCGCGCTTGCCGACGCGGTCACGCAGGTAGTACAGCTTGGCGCGGCGCACGTCGCCACGGGCGGCGAGCTCGATGCGCTCAATCTTCGGCGAGTGCACCGGGAACATGCGCTCGACGCCGACGCCGAACGACTGCTTGCGCACGGTGAACGTCTCGCGCACCCCGTGGCCCTGGCGCTTGATGACAACACCCTCGAACACCTGGACGCGACGACGGCTGCCCTCGACGACCTGGAAGTGGACCTTCACGCGGTCGCCCGGCGCGAAGCTGGGCACGCGACGCAGTTGGGCGCGTTCGAGGCTGTCGATGACGGTGCTCATGGCTCAGAGGGCTCGCGCCGGGCGGACCTGTCGCGGGCAATGCGACGAGCCTCGGGCGCGAAGGCAGCAATGTTAGCGAACGGGGTCGCTGCGAGCGGCGGTTCGCGACGTCCCGGGGCTCGTCCGGCGCCTGCCGGCGTCCCGTGCACGGTGGCCCGGCAGGCCTGAGACGCCCGTCGGATACAGGCGGCCAGCCGCCGCTCACCGGTGTGGCATCGAGGTTGACGAGCGTTGCCGGTGCGGGCCAGCACAAATGGCGAGCGAGGGGCACGACGTGTTCCTTTCTTCGGTCGCCATACGCGCGCGTGAATGGCCCGCCAAAAAGGATGTCGTTTCGAGCCGCGATTCGCGCGCCGGTCGCGGGCGTGCGCGTACGCGCACGCCCGAATCGGGCCGCAAAAGAACACCCCGGGGCCGCCAAAGGAACACCCGCCCCCCAAAAAGAACACCCCGCCCCCTGCCCACCGGCGCGTCGCGCGCCCGGCGGAGCATCGGTGTGGCTCGGGGGGTGCGCGGCCATGTGGCGCCGAGCGGCCGCCTCAGGATGGTCGGGCCGGCGGCCACTCGGCGTCCGCCGCCGCCCCCTCCCCCAGTTCGCGGCTGCGCGCCAGGCGCCACTCGCGGATCCGGGCGTGGTCGCCGGACAGCAGCACGTCGGGGACCGCCCAGCCGCGGTGGACGGCGGGGCGCGTGTAGTGGGGGTACTCGGGCCGTCCCTGGAGGGCATCGCTGAAGGACTCCTCGACGGCCGAGTCGGCGTGGCCAAGCGCGCCGGGCAGCTTGCGCAGGAGCGCGTCGCAGATGACCATCGCGGCGAGCTCGCCGCCGGAGAGCACGTAGCGCCCGATCGAGAGCGTGTCCGTGGCGAAGCGCTCGACGATGCGCTGGTCAAGCCCCTCGTAGCGGCCGCACAGCAGCGTCAGCGCGGGTTCGGCGGCCAGCTCGCCGACGAGGCGGTCATCGAGCAGGCGCCCCCCTGGCGCCAGCGCGATCACGCGTCGCGCGCGGCGCAGCTCGACGGGGTCGACGCCGTAGCGGGCGCGCAGCGCGGCCTCCATCACGTCGACGCGCAGCACCATGCCGGCGCCGCCGCCGAAGGGCGTGTCGTTGACCTGGCCGCCGCTGAGCGGAGTGTGCGCGCGGATGTCCAGACAACTGAGGCGACTGCCGGCGGCGAGCGCGTTGCGGACATGGCGCTGGCTGACGAACCAGTCAAACCAGGCGGGAAACAGAGTGAAGACGTCGATGTCGATCCTGGCGGGGCGGCCCACGCGCGGGCCGCTGCGTGAGTCCTCCTCCTCACGCCCGGCGCGCGGCGGCCGCTGCTCGGGTCCGGTCACTGCTCCCCCAGGAACGCGAGATCGACGTCGATCGTCCGGCCGACGACGTCCACGCGGCGGATCGCGTCTTTGACCATCGGCACGAGCAGCTGCGCGCCGTCGGGGCGGCGCACGTCGAGCACCTCGCAGGAGGGCAGCTCCAGCAGCTCGGCGACGGTCCCAACCTCGCGCTCGCCGTCGCGCACGGAGCAGCCCGCGAGGTCGTGCGCCCACCATTCGCCCGTCTGCAGGCGGGGCAGGTCGACCTGCGCGACCCGCAGGCTCTCGCCGTGCAGCGCCTGCGCGCCGGCGCGGTCCTCGACGCCGGCCAGCCGCACGATCGGCCGGTCGTCCAGGCCGGCGCGGCGCAGCACCTCGCGTGTATCGCCGGCGACCGTCAGCGGCGTGCCCACCGCCAGCAGCCGTGGCCGCGGGCGCGTGACGTGGAAGGAGCCGTCGAGCCCGTGCGGCCGCCCGACACGGCCGGCCTCGAGCAGCGCCAGCGGCATCCCCGCGGGCCCCGGCGCCGCATTCGGAACGTCAGCTGCATCGGCCACGGCGTCGAGACGGCGGTCAGTTCGACGATGTCGAGCACCACGCGGCAATCGCCGCGAGCGGCGCCGGCGCGCACGACCGAGCGCAGCGCCTGCGCGGTACGCCCGCCGCGGCCGATGATCTTGCCGTAGTCATCGGGCGCGACGGCCAGCTCGAGCACGACTGTGCCGTCGTCCTCCTCGAAACGCTCGACGGAGACCTGCTCGGGGTCGTCGACGAGCCCTTCGACGAGGTACATGAGAAGGTCCTGTACGCGCTCGACGGCCACCGCCGGGTAGTGTCGCACCTCGGGCGCCCGGCACGCGTTGCGCGGGCGAGGTCGTTGCGCGGGGGGGTCGGGCGACACTTGCGCGGGCCGGCGGGCGGCCGGACGCGCGCGGGCCAGGCGCCGGCAAAAGGCCGCGGGACGCGAGCGCCCCGTCAGGGCCGCAGCACGATCTTCAGCGCTTCGCGGCGGTCGTAGAGCTCGTAGGCGGCCGGCGCGTCGTCCAGCGCCATGTGATGGGTCACCAGCGGCGCGGGGTCGAGCACGCCGGCGGACAGCAGCGCCAGCACGCGGTTGACGTGGCCGATGACGTTGGCGTGTCCGGCGTGCAGGCAAAGCGACTTGATCCAGAACAGGCCGAGGTGCAGCTCGGCGCGCTCTGCATAAACGCCGACGGCCTGCACGGTGCCGCACTTGCGCGTGAGCCGCAGCGCGAGGTCGAGCGCCGCGGGGTGGCCGACCGCGTCGATGCAGACATCCACACCGCGACCTTCGGTCGCGGCGCGCGCGGCGGCACGGGGGTCGTCGTCGGTGAGGTGCACGGCCTGGGCGCCGAAAGACGCGGCGACCGCGAGCCGCTCGGGCACGGAGTCCACCGCGATCACGTGTGCGGCACCGGCGACGCGGGCTGCCTGCACGGCGCACAACCCGACCGGGCCGAGCCCGAGCACCGCAGCGACGTCGCCGGGTCGCAGGCCGCTGTCGACGACGGCGTGAAAGCCGGTGCCCATCACGTCGCCCGCGAACAGCGCGACGTCGTCGCTCAGTCCGGGCGGCACGCGCCGCAGCACGAGGTCGGCGCTCGGTACCAGCGCGCGCTCGGCCTGGGTGCCCTGCAGCGCGCCGAGCGTGGCCCCGTGGCCGAAGGTACGCGAAGAGTCGCACTTGTGAAAGAGCCCGGCGCGGCAGAACCAGCAGTGCCCGCAGGCGCTTTGAAAGCAGCCCAGCACGCGGTCGCCGACGGCGACGGTGCGCACGTCGGGCCCGACCGAGAGCACGGTGCCGACGTACTCGTGCCCGATCGTGAAGCCCGGTTCGACCTGCACGCGCCCGTGGTAGATGTGCAGGTCCGAGCCGCACACCCCTGTCGCCTCGATCTCGACGATCGCATCGGTGGGGTCGACGAGCTGCGGCTCGGGGACATCTGTGACCCGGATCTCGCCGGGGGCCTGGAAGGTGACGGCGCGCATCAGGGGCGCGACGATATCTGACCGGCGGCGGGCCCGGCCTGGCGGCGAGGCCCAACTGTCAACGAGCAGGGCACGGCGCACGGCGCCAGAGCGCCGCCGGGCCGGGCCGCCCGCGTTTTGACAGCGGCCGACTTCGTCCGGCGGTGCACGCCCCCATCCGGCGCGCTCCGCGCGCCATTCGAAAGAATTGTCGTCCGCCGCTCGTTCACGTATGGCAGCATCTCCTGACAGATGGTATGTTGCCCGCGCAGATCGTTGTCGGCGAGGGTGAAAGGTGGCGCAGGAATGAGGCGGATCGAGGTTTTCAGAGGCGGCGCGATGCGCGCCGCGAGGATGGGTTGCGTGGCCGCCGCCGTCGCCGTGGCACTGCTGGCGCTCGCGTCCGCAGCCGGCGCTAGCGTGACGCCGTTCGTGTGGACGGGGGGCGCTGCCGGCGCGGAATGGTCGCTGGCCGGCAACTGGCAGGGCGGGGTGGCGCCGCTCGGCTCGGAAACGGTCGCGCTCGAATTCCCGCGACTCGCGAGCTGCGGGGGCACCACCTGCTACACAAGCACCAACGACGTCGAAAACCTGAACGTCGAATCGATTGCGCTCGACGACAGTGACGAGTACGAACTGGGCGGCAAGGCGATCAACCTCGGCGCCGGCGGGCTGACGGCCACGCCGGCCGGCGGGTCGAGCGGCCCGGCGCTGGACATCGTCGAACCGCCGGTGCAACTGAGCGCCATGAGCGCCGCGCAGACCTGGAGCATCTCGGGTCGCAACGAAGGCCTTGGCGAGAACGGCGTCGCGCTGCTGGGAACGGTGAGCGGCGAACACGCGCTCACCTACCAGGTCGGCGACGAAGGCATTTTGTACCTCGTCAACGAAACGGAAGTCGGTTCGGCGACGATCAGCGGCGCGGAAGCGAGCGAGCTCGATTTTGGCAATGGCCTTGTCGTCACTGAGTTCGGCGCGGTGAACTACTTCAACGGCAAGCCGGTCAGTTTGAGCCACATCTGGCTCACGGGCGTCGGCTTTTTCGGGGCGCTCAGCACCAACGAAGCCGACCTGTTCGTCGGATCCGGAACGGAACCGTCCGACGGCATGGTCGCCGACAGCGCCACGTTCGACGGCAGCAGTGCAGTGAACTTCGAGATCGCAGGCACAGGCACGAAGGCTGGCGAAGCATATTCGCAGTTGCTGGCGGAAGGGCAGGTCGAATTGGGCGGCGCAACTCTGTCGGAGACAGTGCTGTCACTTCCCAAAGGCAGAGGCTGCGCCGCGCTGCAACGCGGACAGACATATACGCTGGTTGCCACCACAGGCCAACTGCTGGGGACGTTCGGCAATGCGCCCGAAGGCGGTCACGAAATCGATGTCGGGTTCGAGAAAGCCTGCGGGCAGGCGCCGCGGCCGATGCGCATCGAATACCACCGTGGCGGCGCGGTGGAGACCGTCACCGGCACGGTCGAAGCAGCCGCCGTCGAACATGAAGCCGCGGAACGCAAAAAAGAAGAAGAACGGGAACAGAAAACCAAAAAAGAAGAACAGGAAAGACCGGCCAAAGAAGCCGAAGCGCGCAAAGCCGAAGAAGAACAGCGGACCAGAGAAGCTGTGACCAGAACCGGAGAACGAACCGTTGCCGAACAGGTGCAGAAACGCCAAGAAGAACTGGCGGCGGCAGCAGCTGTGAAAAAACACCAGGAAGAAGAAGCGGCGGCCGCGACCGCGGCGGCCAACCGCAAACAGGAAGAAGCGCTCGCCAAAGGCGGCGTGCTCGGCGTCAAAGAAAACTCGGTGCCAAAACACCACTTCTCGCGCGCACAGCTGCTCGCCAGGGCGCTGAAGGCGTGCAAGCACCAACCGCCGCACAAGCGCGCCCAGTGCGAGGCCGCGGCGAAGCGCAGGTATGGCGCCCGTGGCAAGAATGGTGGGCACGCGAAGAACGGTGGGCACGCGAAGAAGGGGTAGTGGCCGCGACCTGGTAGTGGCCGCGACCTGGTGGGTGCAGTTTTCGGGGGGCCATTCGCGCGCGCGTACGCACGCGGCCGCGAATGGCCCCCCGAAAAACATGCGGGCGCAGGTAGGCCGCGCCTGCACCGATCGGCGCAGCGTCGGGGCCGGGCAGGCCGACGCGTCGGGGCCGGGCAGGGCGACCGGCGAACGTTGCCGGGGCCTCCACCAGTGTCGTTGGTCAGAATTTCGGGTGCAGTCTCGCGAGTCGGCCGCGAAAGTCTGACTCACGACACCAACTCGTGCGTGAGGTTTTGCGGACCGGTGGCCGTCACAACGCAACTGTCCCCAGCCATGACGGGCGCCCTACACGCCGCACGCCACCCCGGCCGCGGGTGCGCCAACGCGGGCGAAGAGCTGCACGCGGTTGTTGGCGGTGTCGGCGACGAGCAGGTCCCCGGCGCAGTCGAGCGCGAGCGAGGTGGGCCGGTCCAGCTGGCCGGGGGCACCTCCGGCTGAGCCCCAGGCGGCCACGAGTCGCCCGGAGGGGAAGAACTCGAAGATGCGCGAAGCGGCGCGGTCTGCGACGAAGACGTGCCCGGCGGAGTCGACCGCGACGCCGGCGGGTTCGTGAAGCCGCGCGGAGGCGGGGCCGGCGGCGCCGAGCACGCTGAGGCCAGCGCCCGCCGGGCTGAGCACGACAACGCGGCCGGCGGCGGCGTCGGCGACGTAGAGATCGCCGTGCGGCCCGACGGCCAGCGCGACCGGCCGGGTGAGCAGTCCGGCGCCGAGCGCCCCGAGCGGCGCGCCGCTCGGGGCGAAGCTGACGATGCGGCCGTGGCCGGTGTCGGCGACGTAGACGACGCCGGACGGCGCGACGGCAACGCCCTGCGGTTCGAGCAGGTCGCCGGCCGCTGGAGGCGACGTCTCAGTGGCGGCCTGCCCGAGCGCACCGAGGAAAGCGCCGGAGGCGCTCAGGTGGCGGACTAGGTCGTTGCGGGGGTCGGTGATCCAGATCGACCCGTCGGGCGCGAAGGCGGCGGCGGTGGGCCCAAACCAGTGACTGCCGATGATCGCGCCGCCGCCGCGTTCGATGCGTGAGCTGTAGCGGAACGTCGGGGCGGCGGGGTCCGCGCCGCCCGCGGTGGGTGCTGCGCCGATCGCCGCAGCACCGGCCACGCCGGCCCCCCTGACACCGTCCGCGCTGGTCCCTGCGACGCTGCCCGCCCGCCCGACAGGCCGCGCGCCGGCCGCGGCCACCCCCCCGCCACCGGCGCCACCGCCTGCCTCCCCGAACATGTAGACGGGGCTGCGGCTGCCGTAGGTCTCGGCGACCAGCAGACGCCCCCCCGACCCGGCGGCGAGCGCGAGCGGCGCGATCAGCTGGCCGGGCGTGATGCCGGGCGTGCCGAAGGCGAACCGCGGACGCCCGGAGCGGTCGAACACGACGATCCGTTCGTGACCGGTGTCGGCGACGTAAAGGTCGCCGGTGGGCGAGAGCGCGGCGGCGCGGATGTAGGAGAGTTCGAGCGGGGTGCCAGCCCCGTTCCAGCTTTCGAGCGGCCGCAGCGTGCGGGTGAGCAGGGCGATGCGGTTGTTGTTGTCGTCGACGACGTAGACACGCGAGCCGTCCACTGCGACTCCGAAGGGGTTGACGAACTGGGTGGGACCTTTGCCGAAGGTGCCCTCCGCGTAGAGCGGCCGCCCGGTGAGCGTCAGCGCCTGCACGCGGTGGTTGCCCTCGTCGGCGACATAGAGCATGCCGCCGGAGATCGCCAGCCCGCGCGGACTTGACACCTGCCCGGGCGCGGAGCCGGGGCCGGCGATGAGCTGCGGGTGGGTGCCGTCGAGGTCAAAGCGCACGATGCGGTTGTTGGCGGAGTCGGCGACGTACACATACCCGCCGCCGATCGCCAGGTCGCCGCCGGGCGGCTTGTCGGGGCCGTAGCCGGGGCCGAAGTCGAACTGCCCGAGGGCGGTGCCGGGGCTGCCCCATTCGCCGAGCAGCCGACCCGCGGGAGTGAAACGCTCGATGCGCGCATGCGTGGCGTCGAGCACGTACACGTCGCCCGACGGCGCAACCGCGAGCCCCGCGACCGCGCCGAGCTGCCCGGGCCCGGCGCCGTACACGCCCCACTGGCCAAGGAAACGCCCGGCGGGCGTGAAGCGCTGGACCACGTGGCTGAACTGGTCGCCGACGTAGAGGTCGCCGGAGGGCGACCAGGCGAGCGCCTCCGGGCAGCGCAGGACACCCCCGCCGCGACGACCGATGAGCACGATCTCGCGGTAGGGGCAGCGCGCACCGGACGCCCCGGGACAACGACCGGCGGAGACCGCAACGCTGCCGACCCGGTGAACGGTCCCGCCACAGCCGCCGAGCGCGAGGCAGAGGGCCAGCGCCGTGAGGAGCGTTTTTGTTTTGGGAGAGAGGAGTTCGGCGCCCCGCAAAGGGCGGGCAAGCGTGCGCGGCCACGCGGGACGCGTGGGCGTGGAGCAGCCGAGGGGTCGCGGGTGGCGGGCGGCCATCGCGCACATGGTGCTCGATACAGCCCCCGAGGCGCGCCGGCCGGCGAATAAGCGCAACCCGCGGTCGCGTCGTTGGGCGCAACCCCAATGGCAGACAAGGCGATGCGGCGATCGGGGTTCTCGCACAGATCGCGCCACGCCGCCGCAGACGGACAACGGCACTGGAATCGCGCTAGCCTGGGCTGGCGATGAGCGACCAGGAGATACACGCGGCAGCCGAGGAAGCTCGACGCGAACTTGACGCGATGACACCCGATGAGTGCTTCGCGACAGCGAAGTTCGCACGCGCTTGCAAGCCGCCAATGCCGGCGCTGCGCGGGCGCGAGATCCTCGAGCGCTGCGCCCTCGAATTCGAAGCGAGCGCCGCAAGAAAACTGGCAGCCAAAACTTGATCGAGCCAGTGAAGCCAGGCTCGCAGGCCACCGTGTTGCGCGTCAATCGAGTCACGGCTCATCCTTGAGTTCGGTGCGCAAGACCCGGAGCGCGCATGCTGACGCGCGCATCGCAGCGAGCGCGTCGCGATTGCCCGAGGCGGCCAGCAGCGCATGCGCTTCGACGTCTTCGACGATCCGCATCGCCTGCTCCACGAAGTGCCCCTGGATGCGCGCAATCTCGGCGCCCGAGCGCAGCCGGTCGCCGGCTTCGCCCACGATCTGCTTGAGCAACTCCCGTGCGTCGGCGAGCAGCGCCTCGACTTCATCCATGTAACAAGCATCCTCAGCGCTTGGGATGGAACGCTCGCGCGGCGCCGTGCGAGAGTGTCGGAGTGTCCACTCGCGTCGCGCGCAGACTGAAGATCGCGCTCCTCACCGCCGCTGTCGCGACTGGCGTCGTGCTGAGTGTACGCGCGCTCTCGGGCGGCGCGCCCGCCCACCCGGCCGGCCGCGGGGTTGGTCCGGGGGCGAACGCGCGCGCGCGCGATCGGTCCGCGGCAAACAACGACAACGGCCCCTCCACCGTCCCGCCCGGGACTGGCCCGCAGGGCGTCCCAACGCTGCTGCCGGCAGTGCGCCCAACCGGCACGCCCGTAACGCTCGCCGTCACGGCCCAGTCGGCCGGCCCGCCGACCCCACCCGCCTTCCTCGGGCTCTCGTTTGAGATGCGCAGCCTGCCCGCGATCGCCGCCGACGCGCGGAGCGGCGACCTCGTCGCGCTGCTGCGCTCGCTGGGGCACGGCGTGCTGCGCTTCGGCGGGGTCAGCGCCGACGAAGCAGCCGCGTGGACGGGCGGCGGTGGCCCGCTGCCGAGCTGGGCGCGCGTCGCGATCACGCCCGGCGATCTGCAGGGTCTGGCTGCGCTCGCACGCGCGACGGGGTGGCGTGTGCTGCTGACGGTGAACCTCGGCCACTACGACCCCACGGTGGCGGCCGCGCAGGCCGCCGCGGCGCGGGCGGCACTGGGCCCCTACCTGGCGGGCATCGAGATCGGCAACGAGCCCGACCGCTACGCGCGCAAGGGCCTGCGCGCGCCGGGCTGGGATTTCGCGGCCTACCGCGCGCAGGCGGCGGCATACGCGGCGGCGATCGCGCGCGCAGCGCCGAGCGTGGCGCTCGTCGGCCCGGACCCCTCGACCGGCGCGGTGGGCCTGCGGTGGCTCGCGGCGGCGGCGCACACGCTGCCGCTCAGGCTGCTGAGCGACCACTACTACCCGCTGAGCAGCTGCGGGTACGCACCGACGATCGCAGAACTGCTGAGCGCGAGCGTTCGCCGGCAGGAGCGCGAAAGGCTCGCGCAAATGCTCACGATCGCGCACGCCGCGCATCGTGCGGTGCGGATCGACGAGGCCAACAGCATCTCCTGCGAAGGCCGGGCGGGCGTCAGCAACACATTCGCAGGGGCATTGTGGGCGCTCGACTACGCCGCACGCGCGCTGACCGCGGGCGCAGCGGGCCTGAACTTCCACGACCTGCCGGCCAAGCCCGGCGCGTACAGCGCGCTGGTGAACGCCGGGCCCGCCCCCGCCACGACCGGCTCGCCCTCCTCCCCGTTGCCGGCCACGACCGGCACGCCGTCCTCCCCGTTGTCCCGCTCGCCGCCGCGACCGACCGACCTGCGCGCCGCGCCAGAGTGGTATGCCCTGCTCGCGGCGCGCGAACTCCCCGGCTCGCAGCCGCTGCCCGCACGGGCAGTGGGGGCTGCACCGGGCGAATTGAGTGCCTACGCATTCCGCGCGCGCGACGGCCGCCTGCGGATCGTGCTGGTCAACTACGCCCCGCCCGGCGCAGCGCCGCTAGCGGTGCAGTTGCAGGTCCCGCGTGCGACCAGCGCCGGCGCGTCCCGATACACGTCCGGCAGCGTCCTGCGTCTCACCGCCTCCTCCCCAGCCGCCGGCTCCGGCGTGCGCCTCGGTGGCCGCGCGGTCGCCCGCGACGGCGGGTGGAGCCCACCGGGCGCGCTGCCGGCCGTCTATGACCGCGCGGGCACGCTGTCGCTGCAGCTCGATCCGAGCAGCGCCGCGGTCGTGACGCTCTACCCCCGCTAGCGCCGGGCGCACGCCCGACCACGGCAACGGCCGGGTCGGCTCGCACAGGGCCACGCCGGGCCGACGCGCACAGGGCCACGCAGGGCCGGCGGCCGCCGGGGCCCGGCCGGCCGGGCCGGTCCACAAATGCTCAGCTGCCCTGCGCGGCGGCCATTGCGCGCGTGAGGCTGCCAGCCGTCTGGGGTCCAACCAGCACGCCCACGATACGCCCGCGGGCGTCGATCGCGTAGGTGCTCGGCAGGTGCCCCAGATCGTAGGCTTCGCCGGCCTGCCCGTCGGTGTCGCGCAGCGTGGGAAACGTCCAGCTGTAGCGGCGCACGAACGCGCGCGGCGCGGCCGCTTCGCTCTCGGCGTAGTCGACTCCCGCGATCCGCCCCCGTCCTGCGACGCTGCGCGCGAAGCGCTCGACGGCGGGCGCCTCCTGCTGGCACGGTTCGCACCAGCTCGCCCAGAACACGACGAGCGCGGCGTGCCGCGCGTGCGGCGCCCCCAGCAGCTCGGCCAGCGTGGGGGGCCGCCCGACGAGCGCCTGCCTGGGCAGCGCCGGCGCGGGCCGACTCGTGCCGGCGCCGCGGCCGGCCAGCCCGAAGACCAGCAGCACGGCCAGCGCGACCAGCACCAGCGTCCAGGCCGCGGCCAGCAACAGCCTGCGTCGACGGCGCGCGGGCATCTGTTGCGCCGCGCTCATCGTGCCCGCCTCGCGCTACATCCCGCGCCCTATTGCGCGGCCAGCAGCGGCACGTCGTGGGCGACTTCGCGCGGCTTCCATTCGCCGCCGAGGTACACCGTGCGCAGACGGCCCGAGGCGTCGATGCCATAGACGAGCGCCGAGTGGTTGATCAGCTCCGGGTCGCTCGCGTCGCGTTCGGCGCCCACCCCCCACGCCTGCCAGACGTGCGCCAGTTCGTGCAGGTTGCCGAGCAGGTAGAGCGCGCGGCCCGTCAGGCCGTGGGCCTTCAGGAACGCCGCGACGTCGCTGCGGTCATCGCTACGGGGGTCCACCGAGACGGCGATCACCTGCGCTTTGGCGGCCGCGGCGCCGAGCTGGTCCAGCGCGAGACCCAGATGGGAGGCGATCAGCGGGCAGTCGGTTGGGCAGTGCGTGTAGAGGAAGGTGACAAGCACCGCCTTGCCGCGAAAGCTCGCGAGGTTCACGGGCGGGCCGCCCAGATAGTTGTGCAGGGTGCCCAGCCCCGGCGCGGCCTTCAATGGCGTGAGTTCGTTGCCGTCGAAGCTCGCCGACTGGGAGCCGGTGGGCGACTGGGAATTGCTGCGGCCAGCGCGCGTCGCGAGCACCACCGCGCCGGCGAGAAGCGCCGCGAGCACCAGCAGCGCTAGCAGCGCGCGCTGCGGGAAGGGGCCGCGCGGCGATCGCGGCAGGCCGGCAGACCCGCCGACAGGCGCCTGCGGTGTGTCTGGCGGCGTGCCGGTGGGCGATCCACCGACCGAGAAAGCGTCCGCATCGGACTGGCGCGCGCCTTTGCGCTGGCGGGGTGGCGATGCCATCGCTCGAAACCATACCCGCGCCCGCCGCGGTGGCGCGCCGGGCGGCCTGAGAGGGGACGCTCGCGCTGAGGTGTCGCGGGCGGTGGCGCGATGTTCTGTTTTGGGCTGCGCTTCGCGGCCGCGTGCGTACGCGCGCGCGAATGGCACCACAAGCGACCCACACCACCGCTTCGGATCGCCCGCACCAGCACCACCTACGACCGGACTGCCGCGGAGGGCGAGGACCTTGCGTTTTGCGCCGCGATTCGCGGCCGCGTGCGCCCACGCGCGGGCGCCCCCGCGCGAATGGCCGCCCCAACGAACGACATCGCACCGCCGCCGCGCACCGCACCCGCCAGAACCAGCTACACCCAGACTGCGGACGGGGCGACGATGGTCTATTTTTGCGGCGCCACCCGCGGCTGTGTGCGTGCGCACGCGCGAACGGCGCAGCGCCGAAGAACCCTCCCCGGCGCCCGATCCGTCGGCAAAATTCGTTGCAGACCTGCGCGTGCGATGCAAATTGCAGCGAAACGTGGTAGCTTGCCCGCCGTTGTGCCGAGTCTCCCTCCTCACGGGGAGGGAGAGCGGGGGACCCAAAGCGGCCCGGCATCAGACAGGGACGCAGGGGCGAATCGCCGCCACGTGGCGGCGTAGCGCATGTGCGCGAGCCCGACAGCTAACCCCGTAGGCGCCATCGCAATTCCAGAAAGGAAGCCTGCGCCCATGCCGGGACACGCCCGCGACGACCGAGATGCCACCCGAGGCCCCCGGGCCTCCCGCGACCTGCACGCCCGCCGCGACCCCGTGGCCGCCCGCCGCTCAGTCTCCGCTGGCGGCTCGCGCGACCTCGCGACGATCGACCCGTGGGAAGCGTCGCTGCAGCGCTCGCGCGCGCGCCGGGCGCGCAGGCGTCCGGCGGCTGCCCTGGCGAGCGTCTCGCCGGTGTCGCTCGCCGCGCTCGTCGAGGCACGCCGGGAAGCGGCGCGCGACCTCGCCGAAAACGAGCCGTGGGAGCTTTCGCTCGGTCGCTCGCGGGCGCGCCGGCGGGCGACACAGCTGCGCTTCGTCCCGAACGGCACGCGTGCGCGGCGCGCGTCGCTGGGCGCGCTCGTGGCCGTCGCTGCCGGCCCGACGGCCGCACTGCTCGAGTCCGGCGGCGCGCCGAGCGTGGCGCTCGCGGCCGGCCCGGAGCCGACGACTACGACACAGCACTACATCACGCTGCGCTCCGGCAGCGAAGGTCGCCAGGTGCGCCTGCTGCAAAAGGCGCTCGGCGTCAACGTCAACGGCGACTACGGCCCCGAAACCGAAGCGGCGGTGCGGCGCTTTCAGGCCACGCGCGGGCTCACCGTCAACGGCGTGCTCGGCGCGGCGACCGCGCGCGCACTCGCCAACGACGCGCCCCCCGCGCTGTCGGGCGACGCGGTCGTGCGCGACCTCGAGGGTCAGGCCGCCGAAACGATGCCCGGCCAGATCCAAGAAACAGCGACCGCCGACACGCCGCCCACGCCAGAGTCGACGGTGACGCCGGTCGCCTACGCCGGCGAAAGCGGCGAAGCGCCAGCCGCCTCAGAGTCGACGGCGACCCAACCCTCCAGCGAAACCGGCATCGCACCCGGCGAAGGCTTCTACGGCGCCACCACCTCCGCGCAAGGCGAAGACGCGAGCACCGAAGCGGGCGGGACTGCCGCCGAAGGTGCCGCCACCACCCCCGCAGGCCCCAGCAACGGTCCGGCGTCGGGCGCCGGCGCCGAAGCGACAGGCACGGGCACAAACGGGGCGGGTACGGGTACGGCAGGCTCCGGCGCAGGTGCTGCGGCCGCGGGCACACAAGGCGCCGGCGCGTCCGGTGCAGGCACGAGCGCCGGCAACACAACCGGCACCGGTGGCGCCAACGACCAGGGCGCGCCGGGCACCGCCACGACCGAAACCGCGGGCGCCGGCACGAGCGCCGAAGGTGCCACCGGCGAACACGCGGGCACTGCGAGCGGCGGTCCGAGCGCCGGCGGCGAAACGCAGGGCGCCACCGTTCAGGGCGGCACCTCCGATGCCAGCGCCACCCAGCACACGATCGTGCCTCAAAGCGAAGAAGTGGGCGCCGTCGAGCGGGCCAGCGCTTCGGCGGCACGTCGCGCTGCCGAAGCGGCCGCGCTCGCCAAGAAGGACGCAATCGAGCGGCTCCAGGGCGACCTGCACGTCGCCGTCGACGGCGAATTCGGGCCCGAAACCGAGAGCGCGATCAGGCGCCTTCAAGCGCGCCATCGGCTCGCCGTGGACGGCGTCGCCGGCCAGCAGACCTGGAGCATTCTCGGCGCCCACGGCGAGCCCGAACTGAAGCCGCCGCCGTCGGCGCTGCCCCACCCCAAACCTGCTCCACAGCAGCACGCCGCGGCCGCTGTGCAGGCCGACACCCCCGGTGGGCAGGCCGCGCCGCAGGGCGCCGGCCAGCCCGGCACGGGCGATCACGGCCAGGGCGCCGGGGCGGCCGTCCGACGCTTGCAGGAAGACCTGCACCTCGCCGTTAACGGCGAATTCGGCCCCGAAACCGAGGCGGCCGTACGCCGCTTCCAATCCGAACACGGCCTGGAAGTGGACGGCGTCGTCGGCCCCGCGACATGGGCCACGCTGGGCTCGCCCGGCGAGCGCGAACTGAAGCCGCCCTCCTGGGCGCTGCCGCACCACAGCAGCGCCGGCGGTAGCGGCGGTGGCGGCGAATCGAGCAGCGCCGGCGGCGGCGAAGGCGTCGTCGCGCGCGTGATCGCGGCGGCCGACGAAATCGCCACCCGCCCCTACGTCTACGGCGGCGGCCACGGCTCCTTCATCTCCGAGGGCTACGACTGCTCGGGCTCGGTCTCCTACGCGCTGCACGGCGGCGGCCTGCTGAGCGCACCTGAGGACTCGACGGGCCTGGAGTCCTACGGCGAACCGGGTCCGGGCCGCTACATCACGATCTACGCGAACGCCGAACACGCCTGGATGACGATCGACGGCCGCCGCTACGACACCGTCGCGCTCGCCGAAGACGGCTCCCGCTGGGGCGGCCCCTCAGACGACGGCGGCGGCTTCGTGGAGCGCCACCCCGACGGGCTGTAGGAAGACCGCCACGCGCGGTCGAACACGTCGCGACCCGCGGGTAGGGGCGGGTCGCACGCCCCGCGGCCGAGCGGCTCCAACCGCCGCCGCGGGCCTCGCGTCGCAGGCGGGGCACGGAGGCCCCGCCCGGCCGCGCAACGCCTGTGGGCGTTGCCACGCGGACGATCGCAAACCCAAACCCTCAGCTGCGGCTGAAGCGCCTGCCGGCCACGGGCGAGACCGCCTCGTCGAGTGCTTTTGCGCCGCCGTTGCCGGCGCCCGCGGCGGCCGGTGTCAGCATCGACTGGAGCACCGCGTCGGCCGCGTCGTCGTTCTCCGCCGCCGCGGCCTCCAGCATCGCCAGCCGCTCCGGGGTCATCTGTGTGTCATCCTCGTTGGCCGCCAGCCACGCGCGCGCCTCCGCCGCCGCCGTCTCGTCGCGCTGCACCGTCCTGCCCGCCGCGTAGTAGCGGTCGATCTCCTTGAACAGCTCGTCCACCAGCTGCTCGGTCGGCACCTTCTTCAGCGGCTCGCCCTTGGAGTAGATCATCCCCATGTCCTTGGCGCCCGTGATCCCGAAGTCGGCGTGACGCGCCTCGCCGATCCCGTTCACCGCGCAACCGAGCACCGACACCTCGATCGGGTCCTCATACGCTTCCAGCCTTTGCTCGACCTCCGCGACGACCGTGTCCATGTCGAACTGCAGCCGCCCGCAGGTCGGGCAGGCGATCAGCTCGGGCCCGCGCTGGCGCAGCTTCAGTGCCTTAAGGATCTCCCACGCGACCTTCACCTCCTCCTCGGCGTGGAACGTCGACAGCGAAATCCTGATCGTGTCGCCGACCCCGTCCGCCAGCAGCGTGCCGAGCCCGACCGCGGACTTCAGCGAGCCCGACCACTTCGTACCCGCCTCGGTGACCCCCAGATGCAGCGGGTAGGGGATTTTTTCGGCGAGCAGCCGGTTGGAGGCGATCGTGTTCGGCACCGACGTCAACTTCATCGACACCTTGAAGTTCTCGAACCGCAGGCTCTCCATCAGCCCCACCGTCTCGATCGCCGCCGTCACGAGCGCCGCGACCGGGTCCTCGTACTCCAGCTGGCGCAGGTGCTTGGGCAGCGAGCCGCTGTTGACGCCGACCCTCAGCGGTGTGCCCCGTTCGCGCGCCAGCTTGACCACCTCGGCGACCTTCTCCGGCCCGCCGATGTTGCCCGGGTTCAGCCGCACGCAGTGCGCCCCCGCTTCGATCGACTTCAGCGCCAACGTGTGGTTGAAGTGGATATCCGCGATCACCGGGATCGGCGACTGCGCGACGATCTCCTTCAGCGCCACCGCGTCCTGCTCGCGCGGCACCGCGACCCGCACGATGTCCGCCCCCGCCTGCGCCACCTTGTGGATCTGCTCCATCGTCGCCCCGAGATTCGCGGTCTCCGTCTTGGTCATCGTCTGCACCGCGACCGGCGCGCCGCCCCCGACCGGGACGGCGCCAACATGGATCTGCCTGGTGGACGCCACGTCCCCATTCTACGGCCGTCGTCGGAACAAGCAGATGACCGAGAATCAAAACTGGACACGAGAGGTGACCAAGGTGACTAAGTTTGCTAGACTAGTTTTATGTCCGATGTTCATCACGTCGGGGTCCACGAGGCCAAGACGCACCTCTCGCGCCTACTGCGCGCCGTCGAAGCAGGGGACGAAGTCGTGCTGACCCGCGGCGGCCACGCGATCGCGCGCATCATCGCCGAGCCCTCGCCACGCACCGTCGCGGACACCTTCGGGATGTTCGCCGGCCAGTTCACGCTCGCCGAGGACTTCGACGCCGACAACGAGCAGCTTGCCGACCTCTTCGGCATCCCGCAGGTTGAACGACGCGTGAAGCTCCTGCTAGACACCCACACCGCGATCTGGTGGCTCGCGGGCGACCGCCGCCTGAGCACAGCCGCCCGCAAGGCGATCGCAGCTGCCGGCACGCACAGCGCCGTCAGCGTCGCCTCCGTCTGGGAGGCCTCGATCAAGCGCAACGCCGGCCGGCTCGACGGTCCCGACCTGACGGCCGCGCTCAACGCCGCCGGTCTGCCGCTACTGCGCATCGACGAGCACCACGCGCGCCTCGCCGGCGAGCTGCCGCTCCTGCACCGCGATCCCTTCGACCGCATGCTCGTCGCCCAAGCCCGCGTCGAGAGCCTCTCGATCGTCACCGCCGACGAACGCATCCCGCGCTACGGGGTGCCCGTCATCTGGTGAGTCAACCGCGGCCTTCGATCAACACATAATCTGGCGCCGCGTCGGTACAACACTCGATCTTTCGGCGACCATAGCGCCAAACCATTGCCGCCCCCCACCCACGACGTCTACCCCACCGCGCGCGGCCCGCTCGCGCGCATCGCCTCCCCCCTGGCCGCACGTGCGCGCCGCCGACGGCACGAACGCTTCTTCGCGCTCACGGGCCTGCCGCCCGGCGGGCGCGTGCTCGACGTCGGCTGCGGGCGTCTCGGGCTGCGCGCGCTGGAGCCCGCCCTTGACATCACCGGCCTCGACCTCTCCCCCGCGCCCGACTACCCCGGGCCGTTGGTGCAGGGCGACCCCGCCGACGGCCTCCCCTTCGCCACAGGCGAGTTCGACCTCGTCTACTGCAACAGCGTGATCGAGCACGTCCCCCCCGCCCGCCGCGCCGCGTTCGCCGCCGAGCTGCGCCGCGTCGCTCGCGGCTGGTACGTGCAGACGCCCGCCTGGTCATTCCCGCTGGAGCCCCACGCGCTTTTGCCCTTCGCGCACTGGCTGCCCCCCGGCCTACGCCAACGCTACTGGCGCCTGGGGGCAGCGGGCGGCTGGGAGCGCATCGAGCTACTTCGCCGCCGCGAGGTCGAAGCGCTGTTCGGGCGGCCGGCCCGCGCCGAGCGCTTCGGGCCGCTCGTCAAGAGCTGGGTGTGCGTGCGCGCGCCCGTCAGAGATTAAGGTCTTCTTCGTCCCCTTGGTCCCCTTCCTCCTCCAGGTCCCCTCTGCCGTCGAACGGCACCCGGCGCGACCGCTCCGCGATCGGCCCTCCCGGGTGCGGTTCGATCAGCCGCCCATCGCTCAGCCAGGCGAAGCGATGGACGTGCAGCAGGTCTGACATCCTCCGGGTCGTCAGCAGAACGCCTAAGAACTTTTCCTCCGCGAGCGAACGTAGGACGTTCATCACATACTCGCATTCGTCGAAGTGGACCCGGGCCGTGAGATCGTCGAGCACGAGCAGCGCCGACGGGCGCATCAGCGTACGAACGATTTCGGCCATCACGCGGTCGAGGTCCTCCTCCAGGTCCGCCCAGCGCTCATCGACGACATCGCCGAGTTCCCAATCCGTCAGAACCCTCGACGCGTGCTCGTGCGCCTGCGCGCGCTCCTCGTGGCCGAGCAGTGGCTCGGCCACGTATTCGCACACGGTGGCCTCCTCATCCGCGGGCCCCGCGCCGCCCAGCCAGGTGACCCCAGTTCGCCACAGCCGGACGCGATCCTCGAGGGTGAGACACGCGAGGTCCTCACCGGCGTAGCTGACCGTTCCCGCGGTCGGAGCCTCCAGGCCCGCGACAATGCGCGTGAGCGTGGTGCGGCCGGCGCCGCCATCGCCCCATATACCCACGAATTCGCCACGGTAGATCTCGAAATCGAGACCGCGAAGCACCTCGATATCCCGGCTCGGCTCGCCGTAACGCTTGCGTACGCCGCTGAGACTGAGCAGACTCACTCGACGGCTCGCCACGTTTCACCGGTCTCCTCACCGGCGTTGTCGAGCATGCCACCGAGTACCGAGCGCGCCTTCTGCACCGTTGCGATGGTGCACTGCATACGCGATGGCTCTTCGTCCGCCAACGCCGCATCCCAGAATTGCTCGAATGTCGAGCAGCGCGCGAAGGTCATGCGCTCGATCGAGCAGCGCAGTGCCTCCAGGCGCTCCAGAGACAGCAGCTCCTGGCAGCGGATCAGCTCGATCATCCGCGAAGCGTGCTGCTTCTCACAGAACGACAGCTTCTGCCACAACTCGTCTCCAGCAGGGTCCAGCGTCGAAGCATCCCCCAGCCACCACTCGAAATGCGCCCGCCCGGCACTCGTAACGGCGTAAACGGTGTCCTGTGCCCGCGAGGTCCGGGAATCCCGACAGACCGCGCTCGCTTCGACCAACCCGCGCTCCTTCAACGAGACGAGGGCTGCGTCGATCCTCGCCTCCGGTGCCCCAACCGCATCGGCAGCGACAACTTGTAGCTCGTCATGCTCAAGGCGCCGCAGCCGAGGCCGACGGAGGGTCATGAGGCTGCGATCGAAGGAGCCCTTCTTGTATTGCCGCACGATCGCCGACCTATTGACGGCTCCCCTAACGAGCAGACCAAGAACCACTTGAGTGGTCGCCATCTTTCCTACCGATCGATCGCCGCAGATCCGTACATCAGACGGCTACCATGCTAGCGAGCCTCGTCGGTATAGGGAATCTATCCTGATGTACTAGACACATAACAGACATCGCGAGGATCTAAGCTCAGCCCTGAGCGCGGCTGGTATGGGCAGACCCCGCGTGGTCGTTTCCCTCGACGAGCCACGCGCCCCGCTGCCCTTCGCGCACTGGCTGCCCCCCGCGCTGCGCCGCCCCTACTGGCGCTTGGGCGCCGGTGGCGGCAGGGAGCAGGGGGCAGGGGGCAGGGGGCAGGGGGCAAATCGGGCTTTTGCGCGGCGGCGAGCTGGATGCCCTCTTCGCGCCGGCGGCGACGCACGCCGAGCGCTTCGGACCGCTTGTCAAGAGCTGGGTGTGCGTGCGTGCGTGCGGGCGGGCCGTCGCCCCCCCCAAACCGGTTGCCTGCCAGGAAATAGCGGCCCCCGGTCCGGGGGGCCGACAACCGCTGGCGCGCCCGCCTAGTGTCGTGAGTCAGAATTTCACGGCCGCCTCGCGGCGTCTGGACACGCCTGGACCCACCCGGCCGGCACAGGTACGCCCAGTACCCTCAGCCGCCCGTGCGGCCCCAGTCGCGCCCAGCCGACTCGCGCGACTGCACCCGAAATTCTGACTCACGACACCAGTGGAACCCGACCGCGCAGAAGCCCGGCGTCCTCAGATCGTCCCACGCGGCGCGCGGGTTCAGCCGAAGCGCCTCTCGTGCCCGCTCCGCTTCGCGCTGCTCCAGCCACGCCGCGTACGGGTCGGCGGACACCCTGCGCGCGGCGATCAGCTGCGCGTCGTGACGGCTCGACATCCCCGCCAACCCCCGCTGCGCCGACAGCGCTCGTTTCTCGGGGGTCGCGGGGGTCGCGGGGTCGCATGGCGATGAGTGGCGCAACAACTCTCTAGACGCTTGAAGCAGTCGCATGTGAACAGTCTCCTGGCGTGGTGATCGGTAAACAGTGAACAGTGAATGCTCATCGCTCGATCGACACTTGCGCTGCAGCGCCTTTGAGGCGCTCGCGGCATTCGATCGAGGGAGCTAAGAATGCACCCCCCTACGCCAATTGCCATAAGCCTTGGACGAACAATTTAGGCGCATCCCCACGAGGGATACGCGCTTGCCCGGCGGACCGCACTCCAGGCTGCCCGAATCGGGCAACCCGTGTAGTTACAGGCGGTCCACCGCGGGGCCCAACCGACCGTCGCGTCCCGCGGCGTCCCGCGGCGTGTCGCGGGCTTGGGACCAGCCCTCAGCCGTACATCCCCTCGATCTCCCCCGCGTACTTCGCCGCGATCGGCTTGCGCTTGAGCTTCATCGTCGGGGTCAGCTCGTCCTCGCCCGGCAGCCAGTCGCCCCGAACGATCGTGAACTTCTTGATCTGCTCCACCCGCGCCAACCGCGAATTGGCGGCGTCCACCGCCTCCTGCACCGCGGCGCGGACGGCCGGCTCGTCCGCCAGCTGCTCGAGCGTCCTGCCCTCCAGCCCGTGCTGTGCACCCCACAACGGCGCGAAGTCGGCGTCGAGCACAATCAGCGCCGTGTTGTACGGGCGGGCGTCGCCGATCGCGCACACCTGGCCGATCAGCGGCGAGACGCTCTTGATCGTCGCCTCGATGTTCGCCGGCGACATGTTCTTGCCCGCTGCGTTGATGATCAGCTCCTTCTTGCGGTCCACGATCCGCAGATACCCGTCCTCGTCGAGCGCGCCGACGTCGCCCGTATGCAGCCAGCCCTCCGGGTCGATCGCCTCCGCGGTCTTCTCCGGCGCGCCGCGGTAGCCGACCATCACCGTCTCCCCACGCACCAGCACCTCCCCGTCCTCGGCGATCCGGATCTCCACACCCGGCGCCGGCGGGCCGACCGTGCCGAGCTTGATCTTCCACGGCGGGTTCACACAGCCCGCGCCACACGTCTCCGACATGCCCCACAGCTCCGCCAGCGGAATCCCGATCGCGTGGAAGAACTCGAGCACCTCCAGCGGCGTCGGCGCCGCGCCGACGTTGACGACCTGGATCTGGTCGAGGCCCAACATCGTCCTGAGCCCGGCGAAGATCTGCTCGTCCGCGACGGCCACCCGTGCGGCGAGCTCCGCCGGCGCCTGTTCGCCACGCTGCTCGATCCGTACCTTCTCGGTCGCCGCCTCCAGCGCGCGCTCGACCGGCTCGCGCTGCTCGTCGGGCAGCCCGGCCCGCATCGTCTCAAGACCCGCCTTGAGCTTCTCCCAGATCCGCGGCACCGCAAAAAACCACTGCGGGCGCACTTCCGGCAGGTACGCCACGACCTGCCTGGGGTCCGGACAGCACGTGACCTGCAAACCGAACACGATCGGCACGTAATGGTGCGCGGCGCGCTCGGCGACATGCGCCGCCGGCAGCCAGCTGATCACCCGCGCGCCCGGCTCGAACGGAACCAGCGCCTCGACCCCCCTGACCGTGCTCATCAGGTTGGCGTGGCTCAGCTGCACGCCCTTCGGCGGCCCCGTCGTGCCCGACGTGTAGATCAGCGTCAGCACGTCCTGCGGCTGCACCTGCGCGCTGGCCTCTTCGACCTCGCGCTGGGCGGCCTCGTCGCGGCCCGCTGCTTCCACGTCCGCGAGCGTCAGCACATCGTCGGCGCCCGTAGCCGCCGCGCTTTCCCCGCCGACCCCGCCGTCGGTGGTGGCGTCGGTGGCGTCGGTGGCGTCGGTGGCGTCCTCCCCCTCCTGCGGGTCGACCAGAATCACGTGCTCCAGCGCCGGCAGGTTCCTGCGGGCCTCCAGCAACTGCGACAGGTACTGCCGCTCGACAACCGCGATCCGTGCGCCCGCGTCGGCGACCACGAACTCGATCTGATTCGCGGCGTAGGTCTGGTAGATCGAGAACGGCGTCGCGCCCAGCAGCACCGCCGCCAGATCGGCGACATGGAACTCCGGACGGTTGCCCAGCATCAGCGCGAGCGTGTCCCCTCGGCGCAGCCCCAGCTTGTGCAACCCGCCCGCCAGCTCTCGCGCGCGGCGATCCCACTGCGCCCACGTGAGCGTCTGCGCGTCGTCTTTGGTGCGGATCGCAACCGCGTCCGGGGCGGCGGCACTGGTCAATGCGAACGCGGCGACGATCGTCGGCGCGTGGGCCGCATCGCGGGTGGGACCGGGCTGCATGCCGGCGGCGGCGGCCGCGGCGAGCGCTTCCTCAGTGGACGTGGAAGCCGCCGTTGGAGAATGTGTGGATGTCATTGCTGAAGCCAATCGCGAAGAGGACAAGGACGAGCGCAAAGCCTACGACGCTTGCGCGTTCCATGACGGCGTAGGGCACCGGCCGGCCGCGCAGCTTCTCCGCGAGCGCCCAAAATATATGGCCCCCGTCGAGCGGCAGGAACGGAAACAGGTTGATGATCGCCAGCGACAGCGAGACGATCGCCAGCAGGTAGAGCGCGGCGGTCGTGCTGTAGCGAAAGTATTCGCTGGCCACGTCGGAGATGCCAACGACCGAGTGGATTTCCTTGCGGGCCTTCGCGCTGACGAAGACCTGGGAGACGCGCGAGACGGTGACGCTCGTCACGTGCCACATTTCCTTGATGCTCGTGCCGGCAGCCTGCACCAGCGATTCGCCGGTGAACACCGCCCCGGTTTGGATCCCGATCAACGTGCGCCCGAGCGCCGCGTCGTAGCGGGGCGTGATCGCGAAGTTCAGGCGGCGCCCGTCACGCAGCACGCTCAGATGCACGGGCGTGGCGGCCACGCACCCCTGAACCTGGCGGCCCCGGCAGCGGTGCGCGGAGATCGCGCCAATAAAGTTGACCGCGCCGCTGCTCGTGTTCACACGCACCGGCTGCCCGTCAACCGCGACGAGCACATCGCCGGGGCGCAGCACGCCGGCGGCGGGGTGCCCACCCTGCACGATCGCGATCCGCTCCTGGTTGCTGCGCGGGTGCTGCGCGCTCAGCGCATACAGCCCCCAAAGGATCGCGAACGCGACCAGCACATTCATCGCCGGGCCCGCGCCGATCACGACGATCCGCTTCCACACCGGCTGGCGGTAGTAGGCGCGATGCGCGACCTCCGGCGGGATCTCCTCGTTGGGATTCATCCCCGTGATCCGCACGTAGCCGCCCGCGGGAATCGCGCCGATCATGTATTCGGTCTCCCCGCGGCGCACCCCCCAGATCTTCGGCGGGAAGAACAGCGAGAAGCGCTCCACGCGCATCCCGACCGCCTTCGCCGCGATGAAGTGCCCGAACTCGTGCAGCACGATCAGCGCCATAAAGCCCAGCAGCGTCAGCACCCAACTCATCGGCCCAGTGTGGCAGGCGCGCAGGGTGGACCCGCAGGGTGCCCCACACACGCGCGCCCGACAGCGCTTTTGCAGACGCGTGTGGGAACAGACCACCCCGGGCCACCCGCGTGCGCGGCAGTCGCCACCGGCGAGCAGGCCCCGCGGGCGTACCGACCGGACCGGAGGAGCCATTCGCGGGCGCCATTCGCGGCCGCGCGCGGGGGGCCGCGAATGGCCGCTTTCAACATGTGTGCGGACAGGCCGCCCCGGGCCTTCGCGCGGCCGCGCGCGGGCGGCGTGCACGCGCGCGGGCCTCACGCGCCGCCGCGAATGGCCGCTTTCGAAATGTGTGCGGACAGGCCGCCCCGGGCCTTCGCGCGGCCGCGCGCGGGCGGCGTGCACGCGCGCGGGCCTCACGCGCCGCCGCGAATGGCCGCTTTCGAAATGTGTGCGGACAGGCCGCCCCTGGGCCTTCGCGCGGCCGCGCGCGGGCGGCGTGCACGCGCGCGGGCCTCACGCGCCGCCGCGAATGGCCGCTTTCGAAATGTGTGCGGACAGGCCGCCCCTGGGCCACTCCCGTGCGCGGCAGGCGCCACCAGCGAGTAGGCCGCGGGCACACCGACCGGAGGAGCCATTCGCGCGGGCGCGCGGACGGGCGTCGCGCGTACGGGCACGAGGGCGGGCGCGGGCACGAGGCGCGCGCGAATCGCGCGGCCGCGAATGGCCCGATCAGCGGCGCAGCTGCGAGACCAGCTCGTCGCGCTGACGCTCGGACAGACCGCCGATCGTCTTGCTCGGGGCGATTCGGCAGTGGGTGAGAATCTTGTTCACCTTGACGCGGCCGTACTTCGGGACCGCCAACATCATGTCGAAAACCTTCGCCGTCTCGACATACTCCGGCGGGCTCATCAAGAGCCTGTCGATCGACAGACGTCCCGACTTCAGATCGCGCTTGAGCTGGGCCCTTTCGCTGCGGATCAAATTCGCCCTGGCGAGCGCGTCCATACGCTGGTTGAACGACCGCTCCGGGGCTGCGGACTGCTGCTTGCCGAGGGCCGTCGTGTCCGTCGCCAACGCCATGGGCGGCGAGTCTACACACACCGGCGCGCCTGTGACAGCGAGCCCGCGGAATTCACCTCGACCTCAAGCTGAGCTTCAGCTATGTCGAGGCTGATGGATGGCGCCCACGTGCTTTTGCAGGGGTTTTACCCAAGCCATTCTCGGACATTTCCGGGGCCTGCGCTGGCTGTCCGGCCAGTTCACGCGCAATCCGCGCTCCGGCCGCCGGATCGCGGAAGTTCTCGGTGCCCACGGCCACCAGCGTGGCCCCCGCATCGAGCAGATCGCGCGCGTGACGGGCGCTCTGGACCCCGCCCATGCCGACCACGGGGATCTCCACCGCGGCGGCGACCGCCGCGACCTGCGCGAGCGCGACCGCGCGAATCGCCGGGCCCGACAACCCGCCCGTGTGGCCGCCTAGCCACGGGGCGCGGACGGTGGACCGGGATGCGCCGCCGCCCGTGCGGGAATTGGACCGAGATGCGCCGCCTTCACGGGCGTTGGACGGGGGCCCGCCGCCCGCGCGGGCACTGGGCCGGGGCGCGCCGCCGGCAGGGGCGCTGGGCCGGGGTGCGACGCTCGTGGGGGCACCCGCGGACGACGCGGGTTCGCCGGGTCGTCCGACGGACGGCGCTGGTTGGGGGGGGCTGGCGAGGGACGGCGCGGGCTCCAGCGCCATCGCGCGCAGTGTGTTGATCAGCGACACCGCGTCGGCCCCGCCCGCCTGGGCGGCGCGCGCGCAGTCGGCGACGTTCGCGGTGTTCGGCGTCAGCTTGACGATCAGCGGCTTGGTGGTCACCGGCCGCACCTCGCGCAGCACGGCCTCCAGCGCGGCCGGGTCGGCGCCGATGTCAAGACCCGTTTTGACGTTGGGGCAGGACACGTTGAGCTCCAGCGCCGCGATCTCGGGCCGCGCGTCGCAGCGTCGCAGCAGCGTCGCGATCTCGGCGACGGTTGCGCCCATCACGTTCGTGATCAGCGGCACGCGGGCCAGCAGCTCGGCGATCCGCGGTAGTTCTTCGGCGAGATGGCCTTCCAGACCCTTGTTGGGAAGACCGATCGAGTTGATCAGGCCAGCGGATGCCTCCCATAGCCGCGGCGGGGGGTTGCCGGCACGCGGCTGGAGCGTGATCGTCTTTGAGACGAACGCCGCGAAGGGGAAGTCGGCGCGTAGCGCCTCTTCGCCGAAGGTGGCCGCGGCGGCGAGCAGGTCGAACGTGCCCGACGCGTTGATGACGGGGTGCGCGAGGCGCAGCCCGCAGAACTCGATGGTGCCGCTGCCGTACCCGTGGTCCGGGCCGGCGGATCGGCCCGGGCCGGCCTGCCCTGGCGGCGCGGTGTGCCGTTCGACGCTCACGCGGGCGCTCCGGCGTGGGCGTCCACGTGCGTGAGATCGGCGGCGTCAACAACCGGGCCGTCCACGCAGACACGCATGAACGTGCCGTCGCGGCGCGGAACGACGCAGCCGTGGCAGGCGCCGAAGCCGCAGGCCATGCCGGCCTCCAGCGCGAGTTGCGCGGGGACGGCGTGCTCGGCGCAGAGCGCGCGCACGGCCTCGAGCATTGGCGCGGGACCGCACGCGTAGACCGCGGCGCGCGAGCGCTCGGAGCTCGGCCAGCGGGCGAGCTCGGCCGCAAGCAGCTCGGTGACGAGGCCGTCATGGCCGAGCGAACCGTCATCGGTGGCCACACGCGCGCCGGTCAGCAGATCGGCGCCCATTGCGCGCGCGCGGTCGCGAAAGCCGAGCAGGACCGTCGGGGCGGCCATTACGGCGCCCGGCTCGCCATCGTGGGGGGCGACAAGGCTGCGCTCGGCGCTGGGAGTGGCGGGCTGGCCGGCACGACCATGCGCGTCGCGCCGGGTGGCGGGTTCGGCGGCAAGGCCGTGCTCGTCACGGGACGTGGCGGGCTGGCCGGCGAGCGTGTCCTGCAGGATCGCCAGCGGCGCGATGCCCACGCCGCCGCCGACAAGGATCGCGCGGCGGTCGGTGGCGGGGGACCTGAACGGCTTGCCGAGCGGGCCGAGCAGCAATAGGTCCTCGCCGGGGGCCAGCTCGCACAGGCGGTGGGTGCCGGGGCCCACGTCTTCGAGCAGGAAGTGGGCCTCGCCGTCGCGCCAGCGGGCGTAGGAGAACGCGCGGGGCAGATGCGGGCGCTCGTCCTCGCCTCCCCCCCACCGCTCGGCGGTCGCGAGCATCGCGAACTGGCCGGCGTCCGGCGGCGGGCCGGGGTCGGCGACGCGCAGCACGCGGTAGGCCCCGAGCGTGTCATTGTCGAGCACGCGCGCGCGGCGGCGGGCGAAGGGCGCGAGGGCCATCAGCCCACCAGGGCGGCGCGGACGCCCACGAACGCATGGTCATCGCAGGAGACGCGCGGTGGCCCGCACAAGCGGGCGGGGCGGGCGCCCGCGAGCGTGCCGTTGTCGCCGAACACGCGGGGCGGCCTGCACACCCGCGCGGCGCGGACGCCCACGAACGCACGGTCATCGCCGAACACGCGGGGCGGCCCGCACAAGCAGGCGGCGCGACCCATCACGACACCTGCGCGGCCGCGTCGCGCCCGCGGTGCAGCTCTTGCAGGCACAGCACGGGCGGGGGGCCGCCACGGCGGGCGCTGGAGATCGCGCGCGAGGCGGAGACCCCGGCGGCGAGCGTTGTCAGGCAGGGGATGCCGCGGGTTACGGCGGCGCGGCGGATCTGCCAGCCGTCGGTGCGCGCGCCCGAGCCGGTTGGGGTGTTGATCACGAGGTCAACGTCGCCGCGCTCCATCCAGTCCAGCACGTGCGGGGAGCCTTCGGCGATCTTGTTCAGCGGCGTTACGGGGATGCCCATGCGCGCGATCGCCTCGGCGGTGCCGCGCGTGGCGAGGATGCGAAAGCCGCTGTCGTGGAGGCTCTGCGCGACCGCCACGGCGCCGTCCTTGTCGGAGTCGGTGACCGAGATGAATGCGGCCCCCTGCAGCGGCAGCGGCGCGCCGGCCGCCGCCTGCGCCTTGGCGAAGGCGGTCGGGAAGTCGCGCGCGATGCCCATCACCTCGCCGGTCGAGCGCATCTCGGGGCCGAGCACGGCGTCCGCGCCCTCGAAGCGGTCGAACGGCAGCACGGCCTCCTTGACGGAGATGTGATCGCCGAAGCCGAGCCCTTCGCGCTCGCGCGGCAGGTGCAGCGACGCCAGCGGCTCGCCGAGCATGATCCGGCACGCGAGCTTGGCCAGCGGCAGGCCGACGGCCTTGGAGACGAACGGCACGGTGCGCGACGCGCGCGGGTTGGCCTCGATCACGTAGAGGCCGCTTTCAACGACGGCGTACTGCACGTTGAGCAGCCCGACGACGCCGATGCCCAGCGCGATGTCGCGGGTGGCGGCGCGGATCTGCTGCAGCATCTCCTCGCCGAGTGAGTGCGGCGGCAGCACGCAGGCGCTGTCGCCGGAGTGCACGCCGGCCTCCTCGACGTGCTGCATGATGCCGCCGATCCACACGTCGGCGCCGTCGCAGAGCGCGTCGACGTCGACCTCGATGGCGTTCTCCAGGAAGCGGTCGAGGAAGATCTGGCCGGTCGCGACCTCGCGGCGCAGGTAGTCGGCGAGCCCGTCCTGCGAGTAGACGAGCTCCATCGCACGCCCCCCGAGCACGTAGGAGGGCCGTACAAGCAGCGGGTAGCCGACCTGCTCGCCGCAAAGCAGGGCCTCCTGCACCGTATGCGCGGTCGCATAGGGCGGCGCCTTGTAGCCGAGGCGCCCAAGCAGCTCGCCAAACCGCGCGCGGTCCTCGGCGAGGTCGATCGCCTCGACGCTGGTGCCGAGCAGCGGCACGCCGGCGGCGTGCAGGCCGGCGGCAAGCTTCAGCGGGGTTTGGCCGCCGAACTGGACGATCACCCCCTCGGGCTGCTCGACCTCCACGACGCCGAGCACGTCGTCGAGCGTCAGCGGCTCGAAGTAGAGGCGGTCGGAGGTGTCGTAGTCGGTGGAGACGGTCTCGGGGTTGCAGTTGATCATGACCGCGTCGCGTCCGGAGTCGCGCACGGTCATCGCGGCGTGCACGCAGCAGTAGTCGAACTCGATGCCCTGCCCGATGCGGTTGGGGCCGGCGCCGAGGATCACGATGGAGGGGCGCTCGCCGCGGCGGACCTCGTGGGCGGCCGCCGACGGGGCCGCCGCCGGGGCCGCCGCGGCGTCCTTGCCCGTACTCGCAGGGGTCGCCCCGGCGTCAACGTCGTCGCCGTCGCCTACGCCGGAAGCACCGCAGGGGCGCTCCCAGCCGGAGTAGTAGTAGGGCGTCTGCGCGGGGAACTCGGCGGCGCAGGTGTCCACCGATTTGAACGTGCGTACACCCGCGAACGGCGCCGCCGGGTCGGCCGCGAGCGCCGCGAGCTCGTGCAGGAACCAGGGGTCGATCGAGGTGAGGTCGTGGATCGCCCCGATCGGCGTGCCGCGGCGCAGCAGCTCGAGGATCGCCTCAAAGCGGTCGGGCGCGGGGGCTGCCAGCGAGGCGAGCAGTTCCTCGTCGGCGAGGTTTTCCAGGCGCGGCGGCTTGTCCAACTCGCGCGACCTGAGCGCCTTGGCGAATGCCTGGCCGAAGGTGCGCCCGATCGCCATCGCCTCGCCGACGGACTTCATGTGGGTGGAGAGGGTCGAGTTGACGGTCGGGAACTTCTCGAAGGCGAAACGCGGCCACTTGACGACGACGTAGTCGATTGTGGGCTCGAAACAGGCGGGCGTTACGCCGGTGATGTCGTTGTCGATCTCCTCGAGCAGGTAGCCGACGGCCAGGCGCGCGGCGATCTTGGCAATCGGAAAGCCGGTCGCCTTGGAGGCCAGCGCGGAGGAGCGCGAGACGCGCGGGTTCATCTCGATGACGAGGATCTCCTCGGTGGTGGGGTTGACGGCGAATTGGACGTTCGACCCGCCGGTCTCCACACCGACAGCGCGGATCACGGTCAGCGCCTGGTCGCGCAGGCGCTGGTAGAGCTGGTCGGTGAGTGTCTGCTGGGGGGCGACGGTGACGGAGTCGCCGGTGTGCACACCCATCGGGTTGACGTTCTCGATCGAGCACACGATCACGACGTTGTCGGCGCGGTCGCGCATTACCTCCAGCTCGAACTCGCCCCAGCCGAGCACCGACTGGTCGAGCAGCACCTGCCGGATCGGCGACGCTTCGAGGCCGCGGGCAACGACGGTGCGGAACTCCTCGGGCGTGCGCGCGATCCCGCCGCCGCGCCCGCCGAGCGTGAAGGCGGGGCGCACGATGCACGGCAGCCCGAGGTCGGGTAGCGCGTCGAGTGCGGCCTGCAGCTCGGTCGCGATCGCGCTGCGGGGCATCGCCAGGCCGGCCTGCGCCATCGCGGCGGCGAACAGCTCGCGGTCCTCGGCGCAGCTGATCGCGTCGTAGTTGGCGCCGATCAGCTCGACCTCGAAGCGCGCGAGCGTGCCGTCGTCGTGCAACGCCTTGGCCAGATTCAGCGCCGTTTGGCCGCCGAGCGTCGGCAGCAGCGCGTCGGGGCGCTCACGCTCGATCACCTGTGCGACAGGCCCGGGTAGCAGCGGCTCGATGTAGGTTGCGTCGGCCATCTCGGGGTCGGTCATGATCGTCGCGGGGTTGGAGTTGACGAGCACGATCTCGTAGCCCTCCTCGCGCAGCACCTTGCAGGCCTGCACGCCGGAGTAGTCGAACTCGGCGGCCTGCCCGATGACGATCGGCCCGGAGCCGAGGATCAGGATCTTGTGGATGTCGGCCCTACGCGGCATCAGGCCACGGCCTCCGCGATGCGTGAGAGGAAGCGGTCGAAGAGGTAGACGCTGTCGTGTGGCCCGGGACCGGCCTCGGGGTGGTACTGCACGGCGCCGCCGGGCACGTCGAGCAGTTCGATGCCCTCGACCGTGCGGTCGTAGAGGTTGACGTGCGAGAGCTGGGCGGCGCCGAAGTCGGTGTGCCAGCGTACGGGTTTGGAGCCGTCGATCGTGCGCGCGCCGGCCGGCCCAAGCACGGCAAAGCCGTGGTTCTGGGAGGTGATCTCGATGCGCCCGGTGTGCAGGTCCTTGACAGGGTGGTTGGCACCGCGGTGCCCGAAGGGCAGCTTGAACGTTTGCAGCCCGACGGCGCGGCAGAGCAGTTGGTGGCCGAGGCAGATGCCCCACACGGGCCGCTTGCCGACGAGCGCGCGCACGGTGTCCACGATGTAGCCCAGCGCGGCGGGGTCGCCGGGGCCGTTGGCGAGCAGGATCGCCTCGGCGTCGGACGCCAGCAGGTCGGCGGCGGGGGTCGTGCACGGGTACAACGACACGCGCGCGCCACGCTGTACGAGGTTGCGCACGATCGACCCCTTGATGCCGGTGTCGAGCACGGCGATCCGCGGCCCGTCGCCGTCGCCGTGGTGGCTGACCTCAGACGGGGTGACGACCGCGGCGAGATCCTGGCCGTCCATCGCCGGCTCGGCGGCGATCAGCGCCACGGCCTGCTCGGGGGTGGTGCTCGCTGCGAAGACGCCGCCGCGCATCGCGCCGGCCTGGCGGATGTGCTGCACGAGCGCGCGCGTGTCCACGCCGGTGATCGCGCTCACGCCGCAGTCGGCCAGCCACGAGAGCCAGCCGCGCTCGGCGCCGGGCGCGTCCTCGCGGTCGCAGGCCTCGCGCATGATTGCGGCGCGCGCCCACACGCGCTCGGACTCCATCGCAGCTCCACTGGCGCCGTAGTTGCCGATGTGCGGGTAGGTGAAGGTGATGAGCTGGCCCGCGAACGACGGGTCGCTCATCGACTCCTGGTAGCCGGACATGCCGGTCGTGAAGACGACCTCGCCAACGGCCGGCGCCGGCGCCGCGCAGGATTCGCCGTCGAAGCGGGTGCCGTCCTCGAGCAGGACGTAGGCGGGTTGAAGGGTCATCGCCCACCCCCGTGCCCACACGCGCACCGCGCGGCCCGTTGGCGGGTCGTCGCCCACCCCGCACTCAGACGTGCACCCAGCGCCCCATACGCGCGCGTGCGCGCGCGCGGCCGCGAATGGCAGCTCAAAAAACCAATCCCCACATGCCTCGCGGGACCGACCTCCGCACGCCCCACAAGACCAATCCCCGCACGCCTCACAGGATCAACCTCTGCACGTCGCGGAACTCGGGCGCGTCGGCGCCGCCGAGCAGCTCGAAGAGGGCGGCCTCGACGGTCGTGACGACCGCACCGGCGCGCTCTAGGCGCTCTAGGCCACGCTCGTAGTCGATCGGGTGGCGCGAACCGACGGCGTCGGCGGGCACGTGGACGTCGAGGCCGTCCTCGAGCAGGTCGTGGACGGTTTGCGAGACGCAGACGTGGGTCTCGATGCCACAGACAAGCACCTGCTCGCGCTCGCCGAGGTCGAAGCCGGAGGCGCGCGCGGCCGAAAAGACGCGCTTCTCGATGCGCGGCTCGTCCTGCAGGCCCAGCTCCGGCGCGGAATGCCCGAGGCCTTTGGGGTACTGCTCGCTGACGAGCGCGGGCAGGCCGAGCAGGCGCGCACCGGCGATCAAGCGCGCACACGCTCGCGCCACGCCCGCAAAGGACTCGTAGGGCCGAAAGCCCTCCTGGACGTCGACCACGACGAGCGCGGTGAGCTCGCGGTCGAGCAGGCTCATGCGGCCACCGGCCTGCTGGGACGCCGGGTGGTGGCCGAGACGCCCGGCCTGTTCGTGCGGGTGCTCAACGGACATCCTGTGGTTGCCTCGGCCGCCGTCTCATGCGGCCACCGCGGCAAGCTCGGACACACGGTGGACGAGCGCGCCGGCGGCGATCGTCAGCAATATGCGCCCGCGCAGGCGCCGTCCGGTAAAGCAGTTGTTGGCCGAGCGGCTGACCCAGCCGTGCTCACCGGCGGTCCATTCGGCGTCGAGGTCGATGAGCGTCAGGTTCGCCTCGCGGCCCGAGGCGATCGTCGGCGTCGGCAGCCCGAACAGCGCGGCGCCGGCCGTCATGCGCTCGACAAGCGTTGCGAGGTCGAGCACGCCGGGCAAGACGAGGCCGGTGTGGAGCGCGGCGAACGCGGTCTCAAGGCCGGTGGTGCCCATCGGCGCGCGCGCGAATGGGAGCGCCTTCTCGGCGGCGGCGTGCGGCGCGTGGTCGGTGGCAACGCAGTCGATCGTGCCGGATCGCAGGGCCTCGACGAGCGCGGCGCGGTCGGCGGCGGTGCCCAGCGGCGGGTTCATCTTGCGCGTGGTGTCGAGCTCGCCGCCGCCGCGCTCGCCATTGCTGGGGTCGCCATTGCTGGGGTCGCCGCCGCCGGGGTTGCACACGTCGGTTTCGGTGAGCAGGAGGTGGTGCGGGGTGGCCTCGGCGCTGACTAAAACACCGCATGCCTTGGCGGCCGCGACGGCTTCGACCGAGGCTGTACAGCTCAAGTGCTGGAAGTGCAGACGGCCGCCCTCGCAGGCCGCGAGCGCCGCGTCGCGCGCGACCATCACCGCCTCGCTGGCGGCAGGCACCCCGGGAACGCCGAGCGCCGCGCTGACCGGACCCTCGCGCATCGCGCCGTCGAGCGAGAGCGAGCGGTCCTCCTCGTGCAGCGCGAGGACGCCGCCGACGGCGACCGCGTCGGCCGTCGCAGGGCCACCCGCTGTGCCTGGCGTTGCGCCGGCCGCCGGCGCAACGGCGCTCAGCTGCTGTCGAATCGCAGCGCGCAACACGCCTGCGCTGGCGACGGGCTGGCCGTCGTCGGTGAAGCCCAGGGCGCCGCCCGCGCGCAGCGCGGCCATGTCGGTCAGCTGCTCACCGCCGAGGCTATCGGTGATCGCGGGCAGGAAGCCGACGGGCACAACGGCCTCGCGTGCGGCCGTCTCGCGCACCGCCGCCAGACGATCGGTCGTGTCGATCGGCGGATCGGTGTTCGGCATCGCGATCACGCCGCCGAACCCTCCGGCGGCGGCGGCGCGGGTGCCGGTGGCAAAGTCCTCCTTGTGGTGCTGCCCGGGGCTGCGCAGGTGGACGTGCGGGTCAAAGAAAGCGGGCAACAGCGCCAGGCGCCCGCCGCCGTCCAGTGTCTCGAGGCCGGGGTTGACCTCGCCGACAAGCGTGCCAGGCGCGGCGATCTGCGCGACCGCGCCGTCGCGCACGAGCAGGTCGTGGCGGGCATCCAGACCGAGCCGCGGGTCGAACAGGCGCACGTCGCGCAGGAGCAGGGTGGCGGGGGGCTGCGGAGAACGAATCAGCGCGGGCGGGCTCATCGAGCGCCCCCCTGCAAGGTTCCCGGTGCGCGGTATGCGGGCAAGCTCATGGGATTATCGACGATGCGGCCAGCGGCGCGCTTTGCGCGTCGCTGGCACCTGGCACAGAGCCCGCAGCCTCCACGTCGCTGGCACCTCGCACAGGCGCAGCCTCCACGTCGCTGGCACCTCGCACAGGCGCAGCCTCCACGTCGCTGGCACCTCGCACAGGCGCAGCCTCCACGTCGCTGGCACCTCGCACAGGCGCAGCCTCCGCGTCGCTGGCACCTCGCCCCGGGCCCACAGCCTCCGCGTCGCTGACGTTCGCCCCGGCACCGGCGTCGCTGTCGGCGCCGTTCCCGTCCCGGGTGTCACCGGTGTTGCCGGTGCTCGGCCCCGCGACCGCCTCCCGACCATTCTCGACCGGCTGTGGGGCAGCCACCGGGTCCGCCGCGCGGGAGGACCAGCGCACGAGCTGTGCGGGACCGCGCTCGGGGAAGGGGATGTCGATCGTGTCGAAGTCGCGGGGGACCTCGGTGTTGGCGAAGACGGCGCGCGCCTCGCGGGAGACCTCCCCGCCGGCGTAGCGCGCGGAGAGGTGGGTGAGGGCGAGCAGGCGCACGTCGGCGCGCCCGGCGAGGGCTGCCACATCGCGGGCGGTGCTGTGGTTGGTTTGACGAGCGCGGTCTGACTCCTCGTCGGTGAAGGTGGCCTCGTGGACGAGGACGTCGGCCTGGTGGGCGGCGATTTCAAGGGCCTCACAGGGAGTGGTGTCGCCGGAGATGACGACCTTGCGCCCCTCGCGCGTCTCCCCCACGACCTGCTCGGGCCGGACGCCGCCGACGGTTTCGCCGCGCACGAGGCGGCCGAAGTCCGGGCCGGGCCGCACGCCCAGGCGCTCGGCGAGGGCGGGATCGAGATGCCCGGGCCGGGAGTCCTCGACGAGCACGTAGCCAAACGCGGAGACGTTGCCGTGCCGCACGGGCACGCCGGCGACACGAAACCCGTCCAGCTCGACGGGCTGGGCGGGCGCGAGCTCGACGACGCGCAGCTCGTAGGGCAGGCGGCGGCCGTAGATGAAGCGCGTGGCGGCCATCAGCTCGTTCAGGCCGGGCGGCCCGTAGATCGTCAGCGGCTGGTCGCGGTCACGCAGCGCAAAGGACTTGAGCATCCCGGGAAGCCCGAGCCAGTGATCGGCGTGAAAGTGCGTGACGAACACGCGGCCGATGTCCGCGAGCCCGACCGAGCGCAAGAGCTGGCGCTGCGTGCCCTCTCCGCAATCGAACAGCAGCCGCTCGCCGCCGCGCCGCACGAGCACCGCGGGCAGCCCACGCCGCGCGCTCGGAACCGAGCCACCCGTGCCGGCGAAGAAGACCGAAAGATCCATGTCGCCAACGGTAGCGGCGGACGGGGATGGGATGCGCGCGCGAGGCGCGCGGGGAGGGGTCGCGCCGCCCCCTGACGGGCGGCCGGCACAGGCAACCGGCGGTCGCAGTTCGCAGGGCGATGTGTGTCTCGCAAGCAGCCATTCGCGGCCGCGCGCGCGGACCTTGTATTAAGGAATACCTGGTGCGTGGGCCGCGCGCACGGCCTTTTATTAAGGACTACCGAGTACGTGGGCCGCGCGCACAGCCGCGAATGGCACCTGCGCGCTCAGACATGCACGACGACCCGGCGAGTGACGGTCGCTGCCGCGCCGCGAGCCCGCGTGAGGGTGATCTTCACCGTCACCGCCAGGCGCCGGTGGCGGCGCAGCGCGGCCCTGCCCGTGGCGTTCAGGGGCACGGCGAAGGACACGCGGCCCGCTTTCAGCGAGGGGCGCACCAGGCGCCCGACGCGCAGGCGTGCGGGGTGGCCGGCTTTGGCGAGCGCTGCGCGGGCTGCGAACAGGCCGACTTCCAGCCGACCGCCGGCGTTGGCCTGGGTGACCGAGATCGACCCGTGTACGCGCGTGCCGCGCTGGCTGG
Source organism: uncultured Solirubrobacterales bacterium (assembly GCA_963804675.1). Taxonomy (GTDB): domain Bacteria; phylum Actinomycetota; class Thermoleophilia; order Solirubrobacterales; family Solirubrobacteraceae; genus Palsa-744. The sequence continues at coordinate 816,407 of CAWDRI010000001.1, forward strand.
TGGCGAGCGTGACTTGCGCAGACATGCCGGGTTCGCGTGGCGTCGTGGGGGCGGTCGTCGTGGTCGTGGGTGTCGTGGTTGTGCCCGGCATCGTCGTCGTCGTAGTGGTCGTGCTGGTGGTCGTGCCGGTGGTGGCGCCTTCGACGACGACTTCGTATTTGGTGTAGTCGAGCGACCCACCCTCGTTGAAGAGGGTCGGGCTTTCGAAGCGGTAGGTACCGGGCTGCGTGAATTCGCAGGTGCCTTCCCAGCCCGTCGCGGCGCTCGCGGTGATGCCGGAGCACGCCGGCGCAGAGCCCGTCCATGTGACGGTCGCCGCGGTGCTGGTGTCGTCCTTGAACTTGACTTTGCCGCCGGGGGCGATCCTGACCGTGCTCGCGGGTGACGGGTAGGACCCCGATCCTGGCGTCGCCCAGCACGGCCAGTCGGCCTCGACGCAGTTCTCGTTGACTTCGAGCGTCGCTTCGGGCGGGGCGGCCGCAAGCGCGGGCACGATTGCGAGGCCCGCTCCGAGCACGGCCGCTATTGGTAGATAACGCTTGCGCAGCTTCACAATCCCAACCCGCCTTTCGATCGAGTCCTGTTCGGGTCCCGCGTGCCAGCACAAACGCGGAGGGCACACGCTCTGAACCCCAAGACGCCGGCCCGGCGCGATCCTTCCCGGGATCCCCCGGCGGCGCCTTGCAGGGCGTGCCCGTCGCATGCGCCACGCTGCTCAGGCGGTCCACGAAGCCGCGGTTTGGCACGCTCCGTGACCCACCTCCCCGCGACCCCGAGGCCCCCGGTCTCGCGTGCGCCACGCGCCGCACATGCCCGCCCCTCGCAATGCGACGCGAGATACGCTGCGACCCTTGCAACGCGCCACACACGCCCCGACCCCCGCACCACACGCCATACAGGCCCTACCGCCGCAAGCGCCCGCCTTCTACACCGTGGCCACTACAGACCGGCGATCCAACCAGGTACGCTGTCCACAGCTGCTCGCCAAGGCGGCGAGCAGCGCAGGCGCCCGTAGCTCAGTGGATAGAGCGCTCGCCTCCGGAGCGAGAGGTCGCAAGTTCGAATCTTGCCGGGCGCGTGCCAAATCGTCTGTGCTGGCGGGGGATCGGGATCAGGCAGAGTTACTGTCCGAGGCGGCCCGGCCCGCCGTTCGGGCCGCCGTCTGCCAATTTCTGCCGATTCCGGCTTCGACGAGTGGCGCGGATCTTTGCGACCCGGGTCTCAGCCCGCATCGGCCTTGGGACGCATGTGCAGCCTCCTTCCTGCCGGCTCTCGTCCGTCGTGGTATTTCGGCGTCGGCCCAATCGACGACTTCTATTCCGCGAGCGTCAGGGCAAGGATCGCCCGACGAGGTATCTGACCCGTTGGACTTCGCCTTGTCGTTTAGCTCGCGTGCGGCGTCTAGCAGCGCTGCGATGACGCACTTGTTCTGCGATCGTGGCCATCAGCGCACCTGAGCGTATCGAAGCAATACGTCAGCGGAGCGGCGTCGGGGCGTCAACGGCAAGGTGTCGCCATGGGTCGTCTCCCCACCCGCCGTCGTAATGCGCCACGACCCTGTAGCGACGTGCGTTCGCATTGCGAGCACTCACCGCAAGCTCCAACTCGAACGTCCCGCTCTTGGTGCTGTTCCTACCGTCGTTGTACACGGGTCGAACCGCGATCCACGCGGGTGCGGCCCCGGATGCTGTCTCGGCCTGGATGATGTGCAGTAGGTCGAGGTGTCGGTGAGTATCGGACGGGATCGTCATCCGTGTGGACTCCGTATTCGACCAGCCGAGGAGCTGTCCATCGATCGCGATGCCCCCGGATGCAGGCGGATTCCCTTCCCGCGCCTCAAGCTCTCGGGCGCCGAGGACCATGACCTCGACATCCTCCGCCGCGTACCGTCGCTTTGCTGCCGTAACGCGAAGGCGCACATACGCCCCGACCCAGCGATTTTCGCCGTGAGCCTCAACGGCATCTCCATTCGACGGGCCACCGTATTCCAAAGACAGCTTCGGACGCCTCCAACGCTCACGCAGGACGCCCACATACACGGCGACGAAAGTCGCACCGATCGTGCCGAAGGCGACCAGCCATTCCCGCACAACCTGCCCCACGGGTTGAGACGCCTGGCTTTGGATGACGACGTGCGCAGCTTGCACCATTGAGTTAGCGTGGCATTCGACCTGGACAGACTTCCGCCCGAGGCTCTACGCGTGCGACATCGCTGGACCTTCGCGGGAGACGTCGTGACCGAAGGTCTGCGGTGGGCGTGCAGCGTCGTGGGTCAAGTCTTCTGGCTGACCACGCTGGTGGCGCTGACCATAGGAGTCACGGCTGGCGGCATCCTGCTCCACCGCCCCGCGTGGTTCCTCGGGGTAATCGGCGGCGTACTTGTGTTCGTGGTCCTGGGCGATGGCGCCTATCGCGGCTGGCGGGATGCCGAGAGCCGCGCACGCGAAGAGCATGCCGAAGCGAAAGACCAGGACGCCTCGCAGGTCATCTCAGACACCCATCGGAGCGAGCTTCAAGAGATCGCCGTAAACCTGCTCATGGGCGTAAGGGAGTTGCCCCAACCGCCCCGCCGGGTTCGAGGTTCGCGTTCGCGCGCCCGACCACGCCCGTGCGCGCCCTACGCGGGCAGCAGCTCGTCGAGCGACTTCGGCTCGAAGTAGCTGGAGTGCGTGAACTTGATCGTCTCCAGCGAGTCGGCACTGAGGAGCACCACATCGAGATCCCGACGCCCTCGCGCCTTCTGCTCGGCCTCCTGGTAGGCATCCTGCGCAGCCTCATAGTCCGTACCGAACTCGACGACGGTCGTCTCGTTGCGCGCCACGTCGCGCGCCACGAGGAAATGCTTGATGTCGTCGTCTGGGCTCATCTAGATCATGTCGGGGGTGGTGTGCGCATCGTCAATGATGGCAGGCTCCTCAAGCCCTTACGCAACTCGTCGGGCGAAAGCTCGGCTCTATCGAAGCCAGCGATCAACCCGGCCATCGCCACGAAGATGCCGTCGAGATGCTCATTGCCTGCACCAAACTTGAGGTCTAGACCAACCTGTCTCCCGGTCTCCTCCACCTGGTTTGCCCACACGTCCTGACCAATCGTTCGGAGCTGGACCTCGATCGGGAAGCCCATACGCCTCACGATCAGGTGCAGCGCTCTATAGCCGCTGCTCTTGGGCTGAGCGATGTAGTCCCGCTCCTTGATGATGACCCAGGACTTCAGCAGCCGGCGCCTGACGACATACACGTGCCGCAGGCTTGGGAGCACCGCGCGAACGCCGCCGATGTCCTGCATCTGCGTGACGTTGCCCCGCTCGCGGCCCAGCTTTCCGATCAACGTGTCGAGCCGCTTCAAACGCTGCGCAACCTCGATACGACCCATCACGCTCGCATCGCCGCGCTCGACGTGGTAGCGAAGGTTCGCGGCGACCGCGACAGCGGACGGGCGTGCAAGCGCCGCCACCACGTCAGAGCCTCCCACGCCTCATCCAGCTTCTGCTCATCGGGATCAGCGACCGCACGCTCGGCTCCGTCCCGCTCCATCCGCTCGCGGAGAGCGAGCAGCAACGCACCCGCACGATTGACCTGGCCCTTCGTGAACCGCGCCGCTGCCGAGGAAGACACTGAGCGAGGCGCAGCCACGACAGAGTGGTGCCGATTCAACGCCCGGGCCGCGACAACGCGACAGCCGCGACCCAGTTCGGTACCGGCGTGCCGTCCTCCAGCTTTTGCCACTCCGGCGGGAGCGCCAGCATCGGGTACATCTCGTCGTGGTTGAACGCGCGGTCGTCACAATTCGCCTCTACCCCACAACCGTGAACCCCAGCCCGACCGCCACCGCGCGCTGCCCGGCGGCGTTGACGGCCGCGATGACGAGTTCGTAGCGCCCCGGTGGCAGCTTGTCGGCGCGCGAGACGCGCCCGGCGAAGACGACGGTGTTGGTGCCGGCGTGGCCGGTGAACGAAAGCGTCCCCCGCGCGCGGGTGGTGGCGCAGCTCTTGCGTCGCGTGCCGCCACGTGCGGAGGCAGGGCACCCGCGCGCAGCGGGGGTCCTGCCCAGGATCTGGACGAAGTTGAAGGTCACGGTGGCCTGCTCGTTGAGTGAGAACGAGAAGGTCGTTCCGGTGGGTGTTTTCGCGCGGCTGATACGGGCGAACCGGTTGCTCTCGCGCCATCTGGTCGCCGATTGGCGTGCGTGCGCTAGCACCGGCGGCACGGACGCGTGGCCCTGGATCGGCGGCGGCGCGCAGGCGCAGGTCACCGGCACGTGGGGGCCTTCATTTGTCGAGGTTTTCTGTTCTTCGGCGGTCGTGAACGTCTGGTCCTGGCCGTAGCGGGTGCCGGCTTCGTTGGTGGCGAGGAGCCGGTAGTGGTAGGTGGTGGCCGGCTGCAGTTCGGTGATGGTCGTGGCAGGGAGGGTTTCGCGTTCGGTGCCGGCTTTCGCGTTTTCCGTCGGCGTGGAGAGGCCGTCGATGTAAGGGTCCGCGCGTCCTTCCCGGGTGGCCTGTTCGTAGGCGGATTGGCTGGCGTATTCGTAGTGGTAGGTGGTGGCCAGGCGGTCGGGGTCAACGGCCCCGGCGAGCGTCGCGGAGTACGCGGTTGGGTCGGTGGCCGGTTCGGTGGTCGGGTCGGGTGGACCCCAGGTCGTGAAGGTCGCGGTGGCCGGGGCGAGCGGGCCTTCAGAGCTGCCGGTCGCGTTGGTGGCGAGGAGCCTGTAGTCGTAGGTGACGCCCGGCGCGAGCCCGCGCGCGGCGGCGGTGACTACTTCGGAGAAGCCGGTGGCGGCAGACCCGAAGGGCGAGGGAGCGCACGGCACGGCGGTGGCGCTCGCGAAGCCGTGCAGCGCGTGTTCGGCTTCGGTGGTGTACTGGAAGGAGCAGGTGGTGCTTTGGTAGGCCGGATTCACATACCCTTCGAGTCTGGCCTGCGCGACCGTTTCGCCTTCGGCGGCGCTCCAGAAGGAGACCGCCGAGGGGGCGGCGGCGGGGGTCGTGAACGAGGTGGCGGCGGTGGTGTTGTGGCCGGTTGCGTTTTCGGCGAACAGGCGCACGTAGTAGGTGGTGGCGGGCGCGAGGCCGCCGAGGACGGCGGGATCGACGGCTTGGGAGGGGTAGAGCCCTTTGGCGAAGCTCTGTTCGCCGGCGCTCAGCGCCCCTGTGAAGTCGGGGTTGGTCGCGTATTCGAAGCGGTATGTGGTGGCCTCGTTCTGAGGGTTGACCGAGCTCTCGAAAACGGCCCCGAAGGGGGTGAGCTGGGAGACCGCCACGGAGCCCACTTCCGGCGCGAGCCCTTCGGTTTCGAAGCTCGCCGCGTCGCTGACGTCGGGCGCGCCTTCGGCGCCTTCGTCGCTGAGGCAGACGGTGTATTCGGTCTCCGGTTCGAGTTCTGCGATCGTCGCGTGCTCGTGCAGCAGGCCGGTTTCGCCTTCGGCGATCAGTTCGCGATCGGTCTGCTTGCGCCCGGCGGTGCACGAGGAGCCGCGGCCGTAGCGGAAGAACCACGAGAGCGGTTCGCCGGGGACGTGTTCGAGCGAGCCGTTGAGCGTGGCGCTCGTCGAACCGATCGGGTTGGCGGCTTCGCTCGTCGGTTTGGCCGGAAGCGGCTGCTGTTCGTCGGCGGCGAAGATGTCGATCGCGTGCGCGCCGGCGTCGGCGACGTACAGTTCGTGGGTCGAGGGCTTGACCGCGAGGTCGCGGGGTTCGATCAACCTCCCGGCGGGGGTGTGCGCGCCGGTGATCTCCCCGACGAGTTCGCCCTGGCTGTTGAACTCGTCGACGACGGCGTGCTTGGCGTCGAGGACGTACACCTCACCGTTGGTCGGGTCGACCGCCACGGCGATCGGTTCGAAGCGCTCCCCGGTGCTGAGCGTCTGCGGCTGGAGTTCGTTTTTGGGGTTGTAGATGACGACGTCTTCGGCTTCGGGGTTGGGGACGTAGATCGTGCCGCTGGTGGGGTCGACGGCGATCCCGTCGGTGGATCTTTCGGCGCCGCCTTCGGGCTGTGTGGCTTCGGGCAACAGCGTGCTGGAGTCCGTCAGTTCGCCTTCGCCGTTGGTGGCGACGTCCACCGCACCCCAGTGGGCGCCGAAAAGGGATTCGAAGACCTCCACGACATAGATATCGCCGTGGTGTGGCCCGGGAGCGTTGTCGACCGCGAGGTCGATCTTCCGCTCGCCGAACGTGCGGATCGGTGACTTGTAGGCGCAGCCCATTTCGGGTTTGAACAGCCAGATTTCTTCTTCGCCCGATTCGGCCCGCGAGGACTTCCGCTGGATCACCGTCGGCGGCAAGTCGCAGCCGGGTGTGGCGATCGTGCTGACGAACTACCTGAACGGCAGTCCCGCCGACCGTGACGCGCTGCAGGCGCTGCTTTTGGGGTTGGGAACCCCTGCCGGGGTTCCCGGGGTGGGTTCGTGGCCGCGTAACCGCGCGCCAACAGTAGAGCACGCCGGCACGCCCGCCGCGCACGCCGCCGGGTCAAGCCTGCGCCGTCACCACATCGCGAGGCCCCGGTAGGCGCGCGCTCGCCCGCACTCAAGCCTGTGCGGCCACGTTGCCGGGCAACTGCCTCAACGGCGCGGTGCCGACGAATGGCGTCTGCGCCATCCTATGAGCGGCGTCTCGCACGAGACGGCGGGGGCGGCGTTCCAAGGTCAGGCGGGCGCACGATGGCGTCGATGAGCCTCCACAACTCGCTGCTCGGATTGCTGCGCCGGGGCCGACCGTCGCCAGCGTGCTTCTTGTCGAGCGCGCGAGCCCTGGTGGCCGCCTCATCGTGACGATCGGCAAGCAGGGCTAATGCGTCGTGCGTCAACGTCTTCTTGCACTTCAAAAACTCGGCCGAACGCGCCTGTACAGCCTTGCTTGAGATCTCGGCGGTCTGGTCCTCGAAATGGAGCACGAACCACAACTCGATGCACGGGTTCGACACGGCCACCCTGATGCCGTGACGATCGGCTAGTCTCATGGCCTCAGCGAGCCGTGGATGTGTGTCGACGTCGAACACACACCAAACCTCGTCGTGAGCCGAGCCGCGCTGTCGCCTTTCCTCACGCCGCTCCCACTCTGCGCGGTCGATCGCCCGCCGCACCAATGACATAGGGTCGGCACGGCGCTCGTCGATGTTCACGATGATCTTGTCGCGGTGCTCGCGCGCCCAAAACCTGATGTAACCCTCCTCGGTGCGCTTGCCCTCGACGAACACGAGTATCTGACGGCGCGCCGCACCAGCGTGCACCGTCCGGCCCGCCCGCCGGCGGGACACACTTCGTCTGCGGCTCCTCGACACGAGTCAGCGATCGACGTCGATCAGCTCGGCCAGGCCCTCGAATTGGCCCCTGGACAGGATCGGCGTCGCTCCATAGCGGCCCGCCAGATAGCGCCTACCGATCGCCTCGTTCTTGCGCGGTTTGAAATCGCTCAGCGGGTACAGTCGGGTGCTTCCGTCGGCCAGCTTTTCGGTGAACCACGTCTGGTCGCGACCCAGCGCCCGGTCTTCATCGGAGTCGCCCAGGATCGTCGGGTCGTGCGCATTGAAAATCAGTTGCGCCCGCCGCGGATTTGTCTCAGGCGACTGGAACAACGCGACGAGCTGTGCGACCAGCGCCGGATGCAGGCTCGCGTCAAGCTCGTCCGCAAGCAACACCGTGCCGTCCGCCAGAGCAGACACGACTGTGCCGATGAGTCCCAGCCACACCACGGTGCCCTGAGACTCGCTGTACGGGTCAAGCTCCATCTGCGAGCCCCGAGCGCCGTGGATGAGCGACAGCCCAACTGCATCGCGCTCGACTGCCCCATCGATCAGCTCGTCCTCGAGCCCCACGTCTCCCAGGAAGGCGCGGACCGCACGAGCCATCTTCTCGCGCTGCTCGGATGTGAGTTCGAGCTTCAGCTTCTTGACGTCGACAATGCCCAGATCGGCCGCCTGCAGCAACAACAACAGCCGCGCGCGGGCCGCCTCGTCCTCCAGCATCTCGACCGTCAGCAACTGTCGTTGGGGTCGGTTGCGCACATGGGCCAGTTGCAGATTGCGACGAAACCAGTCGTGCAGCGGCGTGAGAAGCGAATGGCCGGTCGCGGCCGCCGCCGAAAGCAGCAATGAGTTCGCTCGCAACACCTTCTGGACGCTGCGCGTCTCGCCGCGGCCGACAGACCCGACCTCGACCTCGTCCTCCGTGCGCGAAAACAGCACCGCCGGGCGGCCGCGTGGGTATCTCACTGCCCACTCTTCGATTACGCGTGTTCGGTCCAGAACGAAGCCGTATTCGTGGCGAACTCCGTTAAGCACAAGCTCAATCTCGTAGCGCGACGAGTGCTCACGCGTCTCGCTGTCGAGCAGAAACGGCCAGTGCTCATTCGGCCCCAGCTCGCGCCGGAACGACTGCAGAACGTACATCCGCATGTCGTCCATGGCCTCAAGGACGTTGGACTTGCCTGAGGCATTCGGGCCGAAAATGCCAGCGGCCGGCAGCACCTTAAGGGGTTTTCCCCCTTCACGCCAGTCGATCTCACGCACGAACGCCGGCTCGGCAAGCGATGTGGCCTGCATCGAGAGTTCCATCTCCTCCCGGAAAGAACGCACGTTCTCAATGCGGAACGCCACCAGCATTGAGGCATCATGGGCAACGCGACCGGACATTACAGCTCAATAATTGCAGAAATCCCGCATGAAGGCCACCCGCCGGCGCCGGACCCGCCCACGTGCCCCTCTGTCACCGCTCCCTGACGCGGCCACGAACGCCATCCGGGGAGCCCCGCAAGGGGCTCCCAACCCAAAAACTCTCCACTCCCGCGCTCAGGCCTGCGCCGGCAGGCCCGCCGCCCACGCCCCCGGGTCAGGCCTGCGCCGGCACCGCCGCCGCCCGGTACCCGGACAGCGCGACGATCGCCCCCGCCGCCAGCGCGACGGCGGCGAAGCTCTCCAGGGCGGTGGGCAGGGCGAGCGAGATCACCATCGGGAAGCCGGTGACGATCAGCAGCGCGCGGCTGACGAGCAGCTGGCCGTAGATGCCGAACGCGACCCCGATCAGGCAGCCGAGACCGAGCACGACGGCGCTCTCCCACACCAACGAACGCCAGAGCAGGCGGCGCCCCAGACCCTGCACCTTCAGCCGCGCGAGCGCGCGGCGGCGCTGCCAGACGGTGGCGCCCATGGTGCTCGCGCTGGCGAGCACGCCGGCGAGCAACAGCAGCAGCGCCATCTCGGTCAGGCGCTCCAGGCCCTGGTGCCCGGAGGCCAGCTCGAGCTGTTCGTGGCGGCGCTCGGTCTGCACCTCCAGGCCCGTGTAGCCGGTGCGCGCGAGCGTGTGGCGGACCTCCGTCGCGACCTGCTCGGGCGAGGCGCCGGCGTCGAGCATGACGCTGTAGGCCGACGGTTCGCCCCCGCCCCAAGCGGCTTCGTAGTCCGCGGGGCTCATGATCACCGCACCTGCGGGCCAGCCGAGGTCCGTGCTGAGCGCCGCCACGCGCAGCGTCACCGGATGCGCGGTCGGCAGCGTGAAGCGCTGGCCGATGGCGACGTGGTATTCGGCGGCGAGGGCACTGGAGAGCACGACCCAACCGCTGCCGCGCAGGCGCGCGTTGGCGAGCGCGAGGTTGCCTTCGGCGAGCTGGATCGCGCTCAGTGGCGGGGGCGCGGTGGCGGGCCGCGCTTCGACCCAGACGCGACGGTCGCCGACGTTCAGGAAGCTCGCGTGGTAGACGCTCACGGCGCGCACGCCCGGCAGCCGGCGCAGCGGCGCGAGCGGGATTTCGCGGAAGGCAACGGTCGCGAACAGGTTGTTGCCGGTCGCCGGCGACACCCAGAGCTCGGCGGCGGAGGAGATCGTGTGAAAGGACTCGCCCAGGCCGTCCTGCAGGTTGCTGCGCGAACCCTGGAGCATCGCGCCACCAATCACGGCGATTGCGGCGGTCGCGGCGATCGCGAGCATGCGCGTGCGTGCGGCGGGGGAGCGCAACTCGACAAGCGCGAGCGCCGCCGCCGGCGAGTTCAGCGGCCGTTGCAGGCGCGCGAAGAGACTCACCCCAGCGCCCACCAGCGACGGGAGCAGCAGCAGTGCGGCTAGGAGCAGCGTCACGATCGCGATCAGCGAGGAGGCCGGCGCGGCGATCACGATGACGGTCGTCACGAGCAGGCACGCGAGCCCGACAGCGCACGCGCCACCGCGCAGCGAACGCGAGCCGCCAGGCAGCGGGTCGCGAGAGCGCTCCTCGGGGAGGCCCCCGTCACCCGAACGCGAACCGCCGGCGAACGCGTCGCCAGAGCCCTCGACGGGGGAGCGAGACAGGCGGGAGGGGCCGTGCGTGCGTAGACGTGCTCCCCACAGCGGCGCAAGCACGCCGATCGCCGCCGCCAGCAGACCGGCGAGCACGGCCAGCGCGATGCTCTGCCAGGTGACGATTCGCTGCGAGCCGATCGGAAAGGCGATCGACAGGAATTCGGGGCTGGCGCTGAAGACAAGCAGCGACAGGACGTCTCCCAGCGCGAGGCCGAGCAACGAGCCAAGCACGCCGAGCGCGGCGGCGTCGAACAGCAGTGTCTTGACGATCTGGCGCGGTGGCACGCCCAGGATCCGCAGTTCGTGCACCAGCTGCCGGCGCAGATGCGCGGTCAGCAGCACGGCGCAGTAGGCGAACATGAAGCCGACGAGCGCGCAGATCGCCGAGAACACGGTGACCGACTGGTTGATCGGGATCGCCGCCTCGCCGAACAGTGTCGCGTCGAAGTTCGCCGGCTCGACGTTCAGGTGGCCCGCGGCGATCCGGCGCAGGCCGCTGAGCACCTCGGCGTCGCGGCCGGGGCGCACCTGCACGAACACGCGCGAAAGACGACCCTGCATGCCGGTGAGCGTTTGCGCGTAGCGCAGCGGCGCTACCGCGACCGGGCTGTGGATCAGGGGCCCGAGCTCCGAAGGTCCCAGCACGGCGGCCACCAGGGTGGGCACGAGGTGCGCGCCGACCTGCGCTTCGATCACCTGCAACTGACCTGCGCCGATCGCGCCGGCGAGTGGCGCGGGCAATACGATCGCGCGCTCGCCGGCGATCTGGCCGGGGGTGAAGTGGCGCAGCAGGGCACCCGCGAGGTGCACGTCGTGCGGGTCGGTGGCGAGCAGGTAGACGGCGCGCCTGCCGGCCGGGCCGACCAGGCCGATCTGCGCTTCGAGCACGGGCACCGCGGCGCGCACGCCCGGCAGCGCCCGCACCTGGCCGAGCACCCGTTCGTTGAAGCCGGCCGCTGAGCGCGCCTGCAGCTGGTAGCGCGACTGGCCGATCACCCCGTTGGTGAGCTGCGCCTCCGAACCGCTGAAGCTTGCGGTTGCGACCTGTGAGGCGAACAGCAGCCCGACTCCGATCGCGATGCCGAACATGGCAAACAGCTCCTGCACGAGCACACCGCGCGCGCGCAGACGCACGCAGTAGAGGTAGGCGACGTCGTAGAGGCTCATCCCGCGGGCGCATCGGCCGCCGCGGGCGGCGTACCGGATACCGCAGGTGGCGTGCCAGGCGTCGCGGCCAGAGAACCCGCAGCACCAGCTCCCGTTGAGGCCCCGTCCGCCCCACTCCCTGTACCAGCCACCGCCGCAGGCGGCGTGACGGACGACGCAGCCCCAGCCATTGACGCCGCATCCGCCCCCCTCCCCACACCGGCGACCGCCCCGGGCGCCGCCCCCGCGATCGCGGCGTTCAGCGCCGGCGCGAGCGCCGCAGCGGACGGCGTGAGCAACGCCGCGGTGGTGTCGAACTCGGCGAGCCGCCCGTCGCGCAGCACGTGCACGCGGTCGGCGTAGGCGGTCGCCTGGGGGTCGTGCGTCACCAGCAGCAGCGCGGTGCCGCGCTCGCGGCAGACCTCGCGCAGCAGCTCAAGCACCTCGCGGCTGCGCTGCGTATCGAGGTTGCCGGTCGGCTCGTCGGCGAGCAAGAGCTTCGGTTCGGTGGACAGCGCGCGCGCGATCATCACACGCTGGCGCTCGCCCATCGACAGCGAGTCCGCGCGGTGGCGCAGCCGCTGCGCCAGTCCCAGCCGCACGAGCAACGGCTCGATCTGGCGGTTGCCGCGGCGCACGCCGACGGTCACCCACAGCTTGAGCGCGGCGTTCTGGACGACGTTGCCGCCGGGCAGCAGTTCCAGTGACTGGTCGACGTAGCCCAGCTCGTGCAGCCGGTAGCTCGCCGCGTCGGCGTCGGAAAGCCGCGAAATGTCGCGGCCGTCGACGAGCACAGCGCCGCTGTCGGGCGCGAGCAGCGCCGCGATCACGGTCAGCAGCGTCGTCTTGCCCGAGCCGCTGGGGCCGTAGAGCGCGACCATCTCCCCCGCCCCGACCTCCATCGACACGCCGTCCACGGCGCGCACCGGCTCACCCCCGCCGGTGTGGTGGTACTTGACGAGTTCGCGCAACTCCAACATGTCACGTATCCCAGGCCGGGCGGGCCGCGGGACAGCCGCTGCCGGCGACGACCTTTGTCATTGAGTAGGACGATACCCGACGCCAGGATGGGCACCGGCGACCGGCTGCCTTACTGAGAAGATGCGCCGATGCGAAGACCACTCGAACCCCCGCCGGCCGGCCCGCAGCCGCTCTCCGCCGCCGCCCTGCGCCGGGTTTTTCGCGAGGCCAGGCGCGACCCGGACCTGGCGGTGCTCGAGGGTCTGCACGCGCTCAAGCACGCGCTGCGTTTTGGCGCGCAGATCGAGCGGGTGGTGCTGACCGACCCCGAGCGCGTGCGCGCGCTCGTAGAGGCAGTGGCGCCTGACCTGCTCGGCGCACTGCCCCAGCCCACGCAGACGGTCGTGCCCGAGGTGTTCGCGACGCTCGCCCCCCAGCCGCCCGCGACGGGCGTGATCGCGCTCGCACGCCGGCCCCCGTATGAGGCGAGCTCGGTGCTCCAGGACGCACGCGCAGCGCCGCTGGTGCTGCTGGAGGACCCGCGCGACCTGGGCAATCTGGGCGCCTGCGTGCGTGTCGCCGCGGCGGCCGACATCGCGGGCGTGCTCACCACCGGCACCCACGACCCGTGGGACCCCGCGGCGCTGCGGGGCAGCGCCGGCCTGCACTTCGCGCTGCCGGTCGCGCACCTCGACGAGCACCACCTCGACGAGCTGGGCGGACAGTTCGACCGCACGCGCGGTGCCCGCCGCCACAGCCGACCGTGAGCCGCGCGAGCACGGCCGGCACAAGCCAAACGCCGGGGGCCGCCGTGCCCAGCGCGACCACGGCCGGCCCCTGATCGCGGTCGACCCTGACGGCGAGCCGTTCTCCCCCACCGCGATGCCGCCACGCGCGATCCTCGCCTTCGGCGGCGAGCGGCGCGGGCTCTCGCCCGCGCTGCTCGCACGCGCCGACGCCCGCGTGCGCCTGCCGATGCGCGCCGGTGTTTCCAGTCTCAACCTCGCGACATCGGTGGCCGCGCTGCTCTACAGCTGGCGTTTGGCCTCCTGAAACGCCTCGCACGGCCGCGCCGGCCCACAGCGCCGTAAAGGGCGCGCACGAGTCGAGGCATGGGGGCGTGAGGGCTCCCGTACGCCTTGCCAGTGCGTGAGGGCTCCCGTACGGCAGCGCGAGACGTGATCGTTCCCGCACAGCCGCGCGAAGTGCACAGGCTCCCGTACGGCCGCGCCGGTGCGTAGGCTGAGGCTGTGTACGCCGCCGCCCCGCCCGTCGCGCTCTGGCACGCGTCCCTACTGGCACCCTTGACCGTCGCCCAACTGGTGCTGCTGGGCGTGCTCGCAGCCATCTACGCGCGGCGGGCGCACGCGCTGGCGCGCGGCGACGAGCGGATCGCGCGCCGCCGGCAGGCGTGCTTCTACGGCGGCCTCGCGCTCGTCGGCGTGGCGATCGCGCGGCCCGGCGAAGACCTGTTGTTCGTACGCGCGATCTGGCAGCTCGTGCTCGGCGGCCTCGCGCCGCTGCTGGTCGTGCTGGGGCTGACGAGCGCGCTGCTCGCGCCGGCGCTGCGGCTCGCGCCGCTGCGGCGCCTGCTGGTGCTCACCTATCCGCCAGTCGCGTTCGGGCTGTGGGCCCTCAATCTCTGCGCATGGCAGCTGCCGAGCTTCTACCAGGCTGCCGTGGACCACACGGCAGTCGCCGCGCTGCAACACATGCTGCTGTTCGGCGCCGGCGTGAACCTGTGGATGTGCCTGCTCGGGCCGTTGCCGACGCCGGGCTGGTTCGGCAACCGCGCGCGCCAGCTGTACATCGGCGCGGTGTGGCTGACCGGCGCGGCGCTCGGCAACCTGCTGTTGTGGTCGGACGCCGTCTTCTACCCGGATTACGTCTCGCGCGACGCGCTGCGCCGCGTCTCACCGCTGGCCGACCAGAACCTCGCGGGCGCCGCGGTCACGATCGAGATCAGCCTGCTGACGATCGGCCTGTTCTGGTGGCTGTTCGCCCGCGCTGCCCGCGAAAATACCGAACGCCGCGAACTGCTCGCGTTCGCACAGCGACGCGGCATCGTGCTCAGCGAGCGGCGCGCAAGCCGGGCGATCGAGGCCGGTCGCGGCGCCGAGCTGCGCCGGCGCCTGGAGCGCCATGCGGCAACCGGCGAAGCCGAGTCCGCCATTCCCTATCCTTAGCCGTATGTGCGTCGGATGCGCAATGGCGGCGGCCTCGGCGGCAAGCGGCTTTCGCACGTGGCTGCAGACGCACAGCCATCGCTTCCAGTGGCTCACGCCGCTGCGACTGCGGCGCCTGACGATCGCTGCGATGTGCGCCGCCGGCCTGGTCTCGACGATCGGGGTCAGCGGCTCCTCGACGCCAACCGCCGCCGCCGCCGCACATACCGCGAGCGCGGCTCCGCACGGCACAACCGCCGCGCGCTGAGCCGCGCGCCCGCGGCTTGCCCGGGGACTACCCTCCTGCGACGGCGGGCAAGATCGTCAACTCGGCGCCGTCGGTCACAGGTGTTTGCAGGCCGTCCAGAAAACGGATGTCCTCACCGCCGACATACACGTTGACGAACCGCCGCAGCGCGCCGTCGTCGTCGGCGATGCGGCTGCGCAACTCGCCGTAGCGCTCGAACAGGCCGCCGAGCACCTCCTGGACGGTCGCCCCGTCGCACTGGGCCTCGCTCGCGCCTTCCGCGGCCGCGCGCAGTTGTGTTGGAATCTTCACGGTGACGGCCATGGTCGGTCAGCCGACTGCCGTGGTGGTCGAGAGCCGAGCGAGGCCAGGACGCAGCGAGCCAAGTGTGCTGGCCGAAACGGGGACGCGAGCCGGAGGCGAAGTGTCTCCCGGCTTCGGTACATGAGCGAGCGAGGACCCCGCCTCGCGAAGGCTATCGGCCGCCACGGTCTCAAACGACTCAACCGTCGGCTCGATCGTGTGCGTCTCGAACGTGCCGCGCACCGCGTCCAGCGTCTTCAGGCCCTCGCCGGTGATCACCAGCACGACACGCTCGTCCGGGTCGATCTCGCCGCGCGCCGCCAGCTTTGCGAGCACCGCGGTCGTGACTCCGCCCGCCGTCTCCGTGAACACGCCGGTCGTCTCCGCGAGCAGCTTGATGCCCGCGCGGATCTCCGCGTCGCTGACCGCATCCACCCCGCCGCCACTGCGGCGCGCCAAATCGAGCGCGTAGGGACCGTCGGCGGGGTTGCCGATCGCCAGCGACTTGGCGATCGTGTCCGGCTTGACCGGCCGGCAGACCTCGTGGCCGGCGGCGAACGCGCTGGCGACCGGCGCGCAACCCTCGGCCTGCGCACCGTTCATCCGCGGCAGCCCGCCGTTGACCAGACCGAGCGCCTGCCACTCCTGAAAGCCCTTCGCGATCTTCGTGAACAGCGAGCCGCTGGCGACCGGCACCACGCAGCGGTCTGGCAGCTCCCAGCCCAGCTGCTCGGCGATCTCGAACGCCAACGTCTTCGAGCCCTCGGCGTAGTACGGGCGCAGGTTGATGTTCACGAACGCCCACTCGCGCTCTGCGGAAAGCTCCGTGCAGAGGCGGTTGACGTCGTCGTAGTTGCCCTCCACACTGACCATCGTGGTCCCGTAAACACCCGTCGCGAGCACCTTCTGCTCCTCGAGGTCAGCCGGGATGAACACGTAGGAGTCGAGCCCCAACGCCGCGGCGTGCGCGGCGACCGAGTTCGCCAGATTGCCCGTCAACGCGCACGCGATCGTCTGAAAGCCCAGCTCCCGCGCGCGCGTCACCGCAACCGAGACGACCCGGTCCTTGAACGAGTGCGTCGGGTTGGCCGCGTCGTTCTTGACCCACACCTCGCGCAGCCCCAGCCGCTGTGCGAGCCGGTCGGCACGGATCAGCGGCGTGCACCCCGCCGGCAGGCCGGTTCGCACCGAGCCGCCGCCCCCCGAACTCCCGGGCGGGCCGCCGGGGGCACCGCGGCCGTAGGCCGTGGTCGGCAGGAAGTCGGCGTAACGCCAAATGTTCTGCGGGCCGCCCTGGATGCGCCGGCGCAGCTCGCCGACGTCCAGGCCCACGCGGTCGTGGTCGTAGGCGACCTCCAGCGGGCCGAAGCAGCGCTCGCACACGTACAGCGCCTCCAGCGGGTACTCGGTGTCGCACTCCCTGCACTTCAGGTTGGTTGCAGCCATCTCGGGGCTCCTTCTCTTCAGATGTTCTTCGCCGATTTCACGGTGTGGCGAAGAACCGAAGCCCGCCACACATCTGTCTGGAATTGGCACCTTCCCGCATGGCGTCTGCGGTGGTTGCCGGGGCTTCGTCGGGCCAGTCCCTCCACCCCTCTGGATGTGTACAGCTGATGCGCAGTATATCGGACCCGCGGCGGACTTGCATGAGCTCGCGGGCGGCACGGCTGGCCGCGCCGCCACGGCGGTCGGGCATTGCCTCGCAGCCAAGCTGGCCGGCGACGGCAAGACCGTCGGGCATTGCCTCGGAGCCAAGCTGGCCGGCGACGGCAAGACCGTCGGGCATTGCCTCGCAGCCAAGCTGGCCGGCGACGGCAAGACCGTCGGGCATTGCCTCGGAGCGAGCATCGCCGGCGACGGCAAGGCGGTCGGGCATTGCCTCGCAGCCAAGCTGGCCGGCGGCGGCAAGGCGGTCGGGCATTGCCTCGCAGCCAAGCTGGCCGGCGGCGGCGAGACCGGTCGGCACCGCCTCGGGGGTCGGACCGGCCCGCGTCGGCGAACCGGCGCACACCGTCGGTAACGACCGCCCCGCGCCGGTGTAGCCACTGTCGATGACGAGCGCTCCGCTGCAAGCCCCCGCCGGCGAGTCCCCGCCTCGCGCGGACTCTCGCGCGGCGGACGCGGCGGCCCCCCCGCGCGAGCAGCTGACCCCCGACGCCTTCGCGCTCACGGCGCGCACGCCCAAGAAGCGCATGCTGATCATCGTCAACCCCTACGCCTCCACCGTCTCGGTCGGTCTGCGACACCTCGTCGTACACGCGCTGCAGGGCCGCTTCGAGGTCGACGCGGTCGACACCGAGGCGCGCGGCCACGCAACCGAGCTGTGCCGCGAGGCCGCGCACGAGGGCTACGACGTGGTGGTCGCCTTCGGCGGCGACGGCACCGTCAACGAAGCGGTCAACGGCCTCGTCGCCTCGCCGGGCGGCGCCTCGCCGACGCCGCTGACCTGCCTGCCCGGCGGCTCGGCCAACGTCTTCTGCCGCATGCTCGGCATCCCCGGCGAGCTCATCGACGCAACCGAGCACCTGCTCGGCCTCGCCGACGACTGGCGTCCGCGCCACGTCAACCTCGGCGTCGTCAACGGCCGCTGCTTCGCCTTCGCCTCCGGCCTCGGCCTCGACGCCAGCGTCGTGCAGCGCGTCAACGCGCGCCCGCACCTGAAGGCGCGCTTCGGGCCCTGGTTCTTCACCAGCGTCGCCGTCGGCACCTTCGCGCGGCGCTACCTCGTGGGGGCGCCGCGGCTGAGCGTGCGCGTCGCCGGCGAGGAGCATCGTGGCGTGACCGCCCTCGTGCAAAACGGCTCACCCTTCACCTACTTCAAGAACCGCCCGATCGAAGTCGCAGACGACGCCGACCTGCAGTCCGGCACGCTCGCGGGCTGCGTCCTGCACCGCGCGCGCCCTCACGACATGCCGTTCATCGCCTGGCGCGCGTTCTCGCGGCGTGCCCGCCTAACCCGCCACCGCCAGATCTCGAGTTTTCGCGACGTCACCACCCTCACCGTGTGCAGCGCCGACGAGCGGCCGCTGCCGCTGCAGGTGGACGGCGACTACATCGGCGAGGTCTCCGAGGCGCGCTACTCGGTCCTGCCGCGCGCTCTGTACGTCGTGGCCTGACTGAGATCGTGAGCGTCGCGGCTCCGGCTCACCGGTGCGCCGCGCGCGCGTCGTGGCCTAAGCGACCGCAACCCTGTGCCCAGCTCGCTTGGCGGGCAGCGCGACCCCTCTCCAGCCGCCCAACGGGCGGCTCATCTCCTTCTCCTACCCCGCCGCGCCGGGCGTCACGCGGTAGGCGTCGAACACCGACTCGGTGTTGCGCAGCCGGTTGATCGCGCCCTTCAGCGCGTGTGTGTCCGATATCTCGATCACGAAACGGTTCTTGACCATCGGCGGATTTGACAGGCAACGCGCTTCGAGAATGTTCGCGCCCGCCTCCGAGAACACGCGCGAAAGGTCCTCCAGCAGCCGGTGGCGGTCCCACGCGTCGATCTGGATCTCCACGACGAACGCGGTGGCCTGGTCGCCTTCCCAGTAGACGTGCGTGAAACGGTCCGGGTTGCGACGCAGCGTGGCGGTGTTCGGGCAGTCCTCGCGGTGAATCGTGATGCCGCGTCCAAGCGAAATATAGCCCACGATCTCATCGCCCGGCACCGGTCTGCAGCACTTCGCCAGCCGCAGCATCACGTCCTCCACGCCCTGCACGCGAATCCCGTACTGCCCGCTTGAGTGCGTCGGACGCCGGCGGCTGCCGCGCACTTTCAGCAGGTCGCTCGCCGCCGTCGGCCCCTCGACCGCGGCCTCGCCCTGCTTGAGGCGCTGCATGATCTTGTTGATCACGACCTTCGGCGAAACCTTCGCGGCGCCGAGCGCGATGTAGAAGTCATCCGCCTTGCGGAACCCCATTTCGCGAATCACGTCCGCCAGCAGCGCCGAGCCGGTGATCTTCTGGGCCGGCAGCCCCTGCTTCTTGAGCTGGTCCTGCAACAGGTCGCGCCCCGAATGCTCGGTGTCCTGACGCGACTCCGCTTTGAACCACGCCTTAATCTTGTTGCGCGCCCTCGTCGTCTTGACCATCGCCAGCCAGTCGCGCGAGGGTCCCCGCTCGCGCTTGGTCGTGAGAATCTCGACGATGTCCCCGCTGCGCAGCTCGTAATGCAACGGCACGATCTTGCCGTTGATCCTTGCCCCGACACAACGGTGACCGATCTCCGTGTGCACCTCGTAGGCAAAGTCCAGCGGCGTCGCCCCGGCCGCCAGCGACTTCACTTCGCCCTTCGGCGTGAACACATAAACCTCGTCCTCGAACAGGTCCGTCTTCAAACTTTCCATGAATTCGGCCGGGTCGGACATCTCCTGCTGCCAGTCGAGCATCGAGCGCAGCCACTTCAACTTCGCGTCCTCCGACCAGCCCGCCCCCGCCGCAGACTGCTCACCCGCGCGCGCCGCACCGCCGCCGCCGCTGCCGCTGCCGGCAGCACGCTCATGCGCCGCCCCACGCTGCTTGTACATCCAGTGCGCCGCCACCCCGAACTCCGCCATCTCCTGCATATCGTGCGTGCGGATCTGGATCTCCAGCGGCCGTCCCTCGGGCCCGATCACGGTCGTGTGCAGCGACTGGTACATGTTGAACTTCGGCATCGCAATAAAGTCCTTGAAGCGTCCCGGCAGCGGCTTCCACAGCGAATGGATCGCGCCCACCGCGCCATAGGTATCCTTCACCGACTCGACGATCACCCGCATCGCCGTCAGGTCGTAGATCTCGTTGAACTCCCTGCCCTTCTTCGTCATCTTCGAATAGATCGAGTAGAAGTGCTTGGCGCGCCCCGCGATCTGTGCGTCGATCCCCAGCTTCGTCAGCTCCGTCGCCAGATACTCGCCGGCCTCGCTCACGTAGCGCTCGCGCTCCTCTCGCTGCTGGGCGACGAGACCCTTGATCTCCTGGTACTTGCGCGGGTGCAACGTCGCGAACGCCAGATCCTCCAGCTCCCACTTGATCGCGTGGATGCCCAGCCGGTGCGCGATCGGGGCGTAGATCTCCAGCGTCTCCTTGGCCTTATCGATCTGCTTCTGCTTGGGCATCGCGTCGATCGTGCGCATGTTGTGCAGCCGGTCGGCGAGCTTGATCAGGATCACCCGCACATCGGTGGCCATCGCCACCATCATCTTGCGGTAGTTCTCCGCCTGCGCCTCGTCGCGCGAACGGAACGTAATCCCCGTCAGCTTCGTCACGCCGTCGACGATCGCCGCAATCTCCTCGCCAAAACGGTCCTGCACTTCCTGCAGCGAGGCGGTCGTGTCCTCCACCGTGTCGTGCAGCAGCGCCGCGCACAATGTCTCCGTGTCGAGCCGCATCCCCGCGCAGATCCGCGCGACTCCGACCGGGTGCACGATGAAGTCCTCACCACTGCGGCGCAGCTGGTCGGCATGGTGCTCGCACGCGAACACAAACGCCTCCTGCACCCTTTCGCGGTCGATCCGCGCCGCGCCCTCGGCCGCGTGCTCTGAAACGATCGCGAACAGGTCGCCCAGCAGCCTGCGCTCCAGCTCGGTCAGCTGGGGTGCGACCGGCGGCGCGGGCGGCGGCGTAGGCGGCGGTGGCGGGCTCGACGCCTGCACGGCCTGGCTCTCGGGGGCTTCGTGGGGGATCGCCATCTCAACACCAAGGGTAGGGGACCGCGCACTCGCGTCCAAGCACCTGCAACAACTCGCGCGCGCGCCTACACCGATAGAACGAACGCCTCCTGCTCGTACTGACGGGCACCACCGGCATCGTGCTGCGGCCCGACCGCGGGCGCGGCCGGCTGGGGCGCGCTCGGCTGCGGTGCGGCCGGCGCGAGCGGGGGCAACGCGGGCGCGAGTGGCTGGGGTGCGGCCAGCACGAGCGGGGCCGGCGCGGGCGGGGCCGGCTCGGGCGGGGCCAACGCTGGCGTCACGGCCGCGGGCGCGACCAGCACGAGCGGGGCCGGCGCGAGCGCGGGTGGCTGGGGCGGGGCCGGCGCGAGCGGGGCCAACGCTGGCGTCACGGCCGCGGGCGCGGCGGCGGCGGCGGCCGGCTGGGCGTGGCGCAGCACCAGGCGTGGTTCGCTGACGCCACGCCACTCGTTGACCTCCAGCGCGAATGTGGCGTCGGCAGGCGCGTCGTCGGGTACGGGCAGCGTGGTGCCGCGGCCGAACGCGACCGCGCGCGCACGCGCGTCGTCCGAGCGCACCGTGAAGCGCACGTGCCGCCCCTCCCCCATCGCCCGGCGCTCGCCAAACCGCGCGCCACGCACGAGCAGCGACGCGGGCGGGTTGGCGGCACCGAACGGCGCGAGCGCGGCCAGCTCTTCGGCCAGCGCGATGTCGAGGTCGGCGCACTGCACGACGGCATCCACGCGCTCACCCGGCACGTGCGGCCCGGGGCCGAGCACGTCGTCGGCGTGCGCCGCGAACGCCTCGCCAAAATCCTGCAGCCGCTCACGCTGCAGCTCCAGCCCGGCCGCCGCGCGGTGGCCGCCATAGCGGGCGAGATGCCCCGCGCACGCGTGCAGCGCGGCGAGCAGGTCAAAACCCTCCACGCTGCGTCCTGAGCCGCGCCCGCCCGTGCTGTCCAGCGCGACCAGCACGAACGGCCGGTGGTGGCGCTCGGCCAGTCGCGAGGCGACGATCCCGATCACGCCCGGGTGCCAGCCCTCGCCGGCCAGCACGTACCCGCCGCGCTCGCCGCGCGGCGAATTGCGCAACTGGTCCAACTGCGCTTCGGCGTCGTAGACGATCCGCAGCTCGGTCTCGCGGCGCTCACGGTTGGCGCGGTCCAGCTCGGCGGCGATCTCCCCCGCGCGAGTCGCGTCCTCGGTGAGCAGCAGCTCCAGACCCGCGTCTGCGCGGTACAGCCGCCCAGCGGCATTCAACCGCGGCGCCAGCCCGAACGCGACGACGCGCTCGGTCACCTTCGCGGGGTCCGTGACGCGCGCGACCGCCATCAGCGCGCGCAGCCCCGGCTTGGCTGTGCCCGCCAGCTCACGCAGTCCGCGACGCACGAGCGCACGGTTCTCGCCGAGCAGCGGCACCACATCGGCGATCGTTGCCAGCGCCACGAGGTCGAGGTCGTCGTCGGGGTGGTGGGCGGGGCCGCCGCGAGTGGCGAAGCCGGCGCCGGCCGGCGCGGCCGCTTCTCCCAGCGCGAGCGCGAGCTTGTACGCGACCGCCGTCGCACACAGGTCCCCGCACGGGTAGCCGCACACCGCGGGGTGCACGATCGGCGCGTCCGGCAGTGCGCCGTCCGCGCGTGGAGCGTGGTGGTCGGTGACGACGACGTCCATGCCCAGCTCGTGGGCCAGCGCGACCTCGGCAACTGCCGTGATCGCACAGTCGGCTGTGATCAGCAGGCGCGTGCCGCGCGCGTGCAGGCGGCGTACGGTGTCGGCACTCAGGCCGTAGCCGTCACGGGCACGGTCGGGCAGGTACCAGTCGACGTCGGCGCCCTGCGCACGCAGCGCGCGCACGAGGATCGCCGTCGAGCAGATGCCGTCAACGTCGTAGTCGCCGTGCACGGTGATACGGCTGGCTGCACGAACGTGCGCGAGGATGCGCTCCAGCGCGCGCTCGATGCCCGCGAACGCGTCGGGCGGGTGGCTCTCGTCGGCGGCCAGGAAGGCGCGTGCGCGCGCCGGGTCGGCGAGCCCGCGCCGCACGAGCACCTGTGCGAGCGCCTGGCTGGTGCCGAGCGCTGCCTGCAGCCCCTGCACCGCCGCAGCGGGGCAGGACTCGACTTGCAGACGACGGCTCTCAGACTCCATCGGCCCTACCATAAGCGCCGCTTCGGACGCTCTCGCGCAAGCAGGCGCGCAGTCCGTGCTCAGACGTTCGGCGTCAGCCCGTCGGCCGGCGCGTGCAGGCGTTCGCGGCGCGCGCCCTCCAGGTAGATCGCCGCGATCCCGATCAGCGCGCCCGGGACCGCGTAGAGCACGACCGCGATGTCGGTCTCCTTTTTGCCGGGGATCGCGAGGCCCGAGACTTTGATGCTGTAGATCAGCGTCGCGATCACGACCGCGCCGAGCAGCGCGCCGACGAACGCGCCGACGATGCCGCCCCAGAAACGGTCGGGCAGCCAGATCGTGAAGTGCCAGATCGCCAGCCCCATCATCACCCAGCCGAGCATTCCCATCAGCGTGCCCTCCCATGCCGGCGGTTGCGCGGTTTTTTGCGCTGCTTGGGCTGCTCCTTGAGCACGAGGTCCTCCGGTGTGAGGTCGGCGGTGGGGTCCTTGGGCGTCGTTTGAGACTGCGGTTGTGGCGGCGGCGGCGATGGTGCCGCCGCGGGCGGGGGCGTGGATGCCGGTCCCGGCGTTGTCCCGGCGCGCTGAGCGCCAGGGCGGCCTTGGCCGGCGCGGGCGGAAGGCGGCAGCGTGCTGGTCGTGCCGGCGCCGCGTCCGCGGCGCCCGTTGCCGGCACCGGCGCGTCGCGCTCCAGCGCCCGCCGCCCCGGCGGCCGGTCTGACAGGCGCCGCTGCGCCGCCCTCGTTTTCGATGTCGAGGTCGCGTACGAGGTCGTCGAACTCCTGCTTGGAGAGCTGCTCGCCGGGCTGCTCGGTGAGCAGGCCGCCGCTGCGCCCGCGACGACGCTGCGAGGGCGGCTCGACGTTGACCGGAGCGCCGCCGGCGGCGCTGGCGTAGGGGGGCACGGCGCCCAGTTCGCGGACGATCCGCGCGCGGCGGTTGCGGTAGGTACTCTCGCGCTCCTTCCAGTGCGTGAGCACGGGCGAGGCGATGAAGATCGAGGAGTAGGCCCCGGAGGCGATGCCGACCATCAGCGCGAAGGCGAAGTCCTTGAGCGTTTCCCCGCCGAACAGCAGCAGCGCGATGACCGGCAGCAGCGTGCAGAAGCTGGTGGCGAGCGAGCGGGTGAGGACCTCGGACATCGAGCGGTTGACGATCTGCGAGAAGGCGGCGCGCGGCATGCGCGGCACGTTCTCGCGCACGCGGTCGAAGACGATGATCGTGTCGTACATCGAGTAGCCGAGGATCGTCAGCAGGGCGGCGACGGTCGCGGTGGTGACTTCGCGCCCGGTCAGCGAGTAGACGCCTGCGGTGATCAGGAGGTCGTGCATCAGGGCGATCAGCACCGGCACGGCGTACTTCCACTCGAAGCGCAGCGCGATGTAGATCGAGATCACGACGAGCGAGGCGATGATCGCGATGATCGCGCTGTTGGCGACGGCCTGGCCGAAGCTGGGACCGATCGAGGTGTCGGAGGAGTTGCGCAGGCCGAAGCGAGCGTTCAGCGCGGGCTCGATGACCTTCGAGACGTCTTCGGGCTTGAGGTGTCTGAGGGTGATCTGGTACCCGCTGCCGCCGATGTTTTTGTCGCCGTTGAGCTTCTGAATCTCGGTGTCATGAAAGCCCTTGGCGGCCAATACCGAGCGGATCTGGTTCTCGCTGGCGGGCTTGACGAATCCGGTCTGGATGCGCGTGCCACCGGTGAAGTCGATGCCGAGGTTCAGGCCCTTGCCGCCGATCGCCAGTGCGCCGATCAGCAGGATCGTGCCCGAGAGCGAGAAGAACCACTTCGAGGCGCCCATGAAGTCGAAGGTCCATTTGCGCCGGCGCTTGCCGGCGCCGAGCATCGCGGGGTGGGTGACGACCGGCGAGCGGCTCATCACGCCGAGCGCGGCCTGCGTGGCGAGCACCGCGGTGAACAGCGAGACCAGGGTGCCCATGCCGAGCATCAGCGCGAAGCCCTGCACCTGGGCGGTGGCCAGGGCGAAGAGGATGAAGGCGGTCATGAAGGTGACGACGTTGGCGTCGACGATCGCGGCAAAGCCGCGCTTGTAGCCGGCGGCGATGCCGGCCGTGACCGATCTGCCGGAGCGGATCTCCTCCTTGACGCGCTCGAAGATGACGATGTTCGCGTCGGCGGCGACGCCGATCGTGAGGATCACGCCGGCGATGCCGGCGAGCGTCATCGTGACGGGGATCGCCTTGATCAGCGCATACAGGTAGACGCCGTAGATGACCAGGCCGCCGATCGCCACGAAGCCGAGCAGGCGGTAGAAGGTCAGCAGGAACAGGCAGACGACGAGCAGCCCGACGAGGCCGGCAAAAAGCGCCTGTTTGAGCGCCTGTTTGCCAAGCGTCGCGGAGACCTGCGAGTGGGAGATCAGTTCCAGGCGGATCGGCAGCGCGCCGGACTGCAGCTCCTCGGCGAGGTTCTGGGCGGAGGTCAGCGTGAAGCCGCCGGTGATCTCCGAGCCATTGGTGGCGTCGATGCCTTCGGGGTACTTGGTGTAGTCGATCGAGGGGGCGGTGATGATCTGTTCGTCGAGGACGATCGCGAAGTGCTGTTCGGCCTCCGGCTTGGTGATGCCTGGCAGCTGCGCGTTTTCGCCGCGCTTTGAGATTTCCCTGGTGACGCGTTCAAACACGCTCTTTCCGTGCGTGGAGAAGTCGAAGCTGACGTCGGGCTGCCCAGAGCCCTGTTCCTGGAATTCCTGGCGGGGGTTGCTGATGTCGCTGCCGGACAGGACGGGGTCGTCGTTGAGGACGTAGAACGAGTTGGGCGAGGGGTTGTGGACCTTGCCGTTGAATTCTTCGGGGCGGGCCTGCGCGAGGATCGTGCCGGGGTTCACGCGGACGACCTTGGGCTTTGTGCCGGCGGGCGGTTTGTAGCCGTCGGCGTAGAGCTCCGATTCGGTGTTCTGCGGCGGGCAGACGGGCTTGCCGCCGGCGCAGAGCATCTTTTCGTGCTTGGTGTCGATCAGGTACCAGGCGCCGTAGAGGCAGCCGTTTTCCTGGGCTGGCGTACAGCCGGGATCGAGCGTGGTGTCGTTGGCGCGGATGATCGCGGGGCGTTTGGCGGCGCGCTGCACGGCCTGGTACTCGGGCAGGCCGGCTGCGACCCCGGCGGCTTCTTGACCGCCGGTGCTCGCGTTGGGGAACGTGGTGGACGGCTTGCCTTCGGGCCCGATGACGTTGGGCTCCCAGTCGTAGAAGTGCAGCTGGGCGGTCTTGCCGACCT
Organism: uncultured Solirubrobacterales bacterium; assembly: GCA_963804675.1. Classification (GTDB taxonomy): domain Bacteria; phylum Actinomycetota; class Thermoleophilia; order Solirubrobacterales; family Solirubrobacteraceae; genus Palsa-744. Next base: position 842,487 of record CAWDRI010000001.1, read on the forward strand.
GTTCCTGAGCGCGGCGGGCATTTGAGACGTCGGGCAGGGCGACGCTGATTTCCTGAGCGCCGGTGCTCTGGATTTCCGGTTCGGCGACACCGAGCTGGTCGACGCGTTTGCGCATGATTTCGATCGCGCGGCCGATCGATTCGGTGTTGACCTTCGCCTGCGCGGTCGCTCGCCCCTTGTAGACGAGCGCGACGCCGCCCTTCAATTCCAGGCCCAGACGCGTGGGCTTGACGGCGATCACAATCGCCGAGGCCGCGAGCAGCCCGGCGACGATCAGCAGGACAAAGATGTTGCGGCGGCGGCTGCCCATCGGTTCAAAGAAGACTAGCCGCGAGGGCCGCGGTCGATTTTTTTGGAGGGCGCGCGGCAGAGCCGCGCGGGAGGATGGGTCGCGATTCCGTTCTCGGCGCCACGACCCTCGATACCGTTCTCATCTTCACATGGTGCGATGCCGTACTCATCACCGCAAGCCTACTTGTCGGGGGTAAGGACAAGCAAAAGGCCGCCCTGGTCGTCGTAGGCGGGAAACATGTCGGCACGCGCGGAGGCGGGCAGGTCGCGCTCGCCGACGACGCGCACGGGCTTGCCCATCGCGCGAACCCCCCACTCCAGGACGGTGCCGACGGGGTCGTCGCCGTTGGCGAACTCCAGGCCGAGGGCCTGCTCGACGGGACGCCCGATGACCGCTTCCTCCTCCAGGCCGGTCAGCGCGAAGGCGTTCTTGCCGCAGCCGATCACGCGCCCCTCGCGGTCGCAGACGAAGAAGGCGGCGTCGGGCGCCGGGTAGTAGTCGTCGAGCAATTCGAACAGGAAGGCAAAGCCGCACTTGTCGCAGCCCTTCGGTTGCCGCGTGAAGCCGAGGTTGCGGTCGATCTCGCTGGAGCGGTGCCCGCAGTTCGGGCAGATGAACGGGTGGGACATGGCAACCCACAGAGTAGGGAAGCGGCCGCGGTGAAGGCCCCCTCGGCGCGGCGGCCCGGGCGCGGCCTCAGAAAAGCCCCGGAGCGAGGCTGCTTCGATCCTCGACGGGCGCTGCGGGCGCCGGTAACCCGAGGTGCGCGAACGCGGCGGCCGTGGCGGCACGGCCGCGGGGGGTGCGCTTGATCAGGCCCTCACGCAGCAGGTGGGGCTCGTAGACGTCCTCGAGCGTGTCGGGCTCCTCGCCGACGGCGATCGCCAGCGTCGAGAGGCCGACGGGGCCGCCGTCGAACTTGGTGCAGATCGCGCGCAGGATCTCCCGGTCCAGGCGATCCAGGCCGCGCGCGTTGACCTCCAGCAGTTCCAGGGCCGCGTCGGCGGTCGCCGCGCTGAGCACGCCGTCGGTGCGCACCTCGGCGTAGTCGCGCACGCGCTTGAGCAGCCGGTTGGCCACGCGCGGCGTGCCGCGGCTGCGCGCGGCGATCGCCTGCGCGCCGCCGTCCTGCAGCTCGATCCCGAGGATCCGTGCCGAACGGGTGACGATCGCCGCCAGCTCCGCGGTCGCGTAGTGCTCCAGACGCGCCTGGATGCCGAAGCGGTCGCGCAGCGGCGTCGTCAGCAGGCCGCTGCGAGTGGTGGCGCCGACCAGCGTGAACGGCGGCAGATCGAGCGTCACGACGCGCGCGCCGGCGCCCTGACCGACCGTGATCGGCAGGCGGCGGTCCTCCATCGCGGGGTAGAAGGTCTCCTCCAGCGCGCGGGGCAGACGGTGGATCTCGTCCAAAAAGAAGACGCTGCGGGGCTCCAGGGCGGTAAGGAACGCCGCGATGTCTCCCTTGCGCTCCAGCGCGGGGCCGGCGCTCTGCACAAACGGCACGCCCAGCTCGGCGGCGACGATCTGCGCGAGCGAGGTCTTGCCGAGGCCCGGGGGTCCGGCGAGCAGCAGGTGGTCCAGCGCCTCGCCACGCGCCGCGGCCGCCTCGATCGCCACGGCAAGCTGCTCGCGCAGGGTGCGCTGGCCGATGAACTCCTCCAGGCGACGGGGGCGCAGGGAGCGCTCCAGCTCCTCCTCCTGGAGCGCGTCGTCCTCATCCAGGTAGGGGGTCTGGATGCGGGTCATGCGACGCCGGCCACCTGGCACCCATTTTCGGCAGCCATCCGCGCGCGTATACGCGCGCGGCCGCGAATGGCACCCCAAAAAAGGAACCACACCCCCCGCCGCGGCCACGGCAGCCGGCCCGCTACCCGTACACCTCGCAGCGGCAGGCCAAACGCGCGCACACGCACGCCGCCGCGAAGGGCACCCAAAAAAACAACCCACACCGCCCCCCCGACCGCCCCCCGCCGCCGGGTCGCCCTGGCCGCGCCGCTCATGGCGTGCGCGCCGCCCGCAGCGCGTGCGCAAGCAGCTCCTCGGGGCTCTCGCCCTGCGCCTCGCGCAGCAGCTCGTCGGCCTCGGCGGGGGTGTAGCCCAGCTCGAGCAGGCCGGCGCGCGCCAGCGTGCGCGCACTGGAGCCGCGGCGAGCCGCGATCGCGCCGGCGCCGCTCGCGGGCACCACAGCGTCGAGGTCGCTCGTAACCCCGACCTTCTCGCGCAGCTCGACGATGATGCGCTCCGCCGTGCGCTTGCCGATCCCGGGGACCGCCTGCAGGCGCGCGACGTCGCCGGCCGCCAGCGCGGCGATCAACTCCCGCGGCGGTCCCCCCGAGAGCACGGCCAGCGCGACCTTCGGCCCGACGGCCTGCACGGAGAGCAGCATCAGGAACAGGTCGCGCTCCTGCTCGCAGTGAAAGCCGTAGAGCGTGAGCGCGTCGTCGCGGACGATCAGGTGGGTGTGCAGCGTGGCCTCGGCGCCCGCGGCCGGGATGTGGCGCAGCGTCTCGGCGGACACCGCAGCGCGGTAGCCGACGCCGCCGCAGAGCAGCAGCACGTGGTCGGAGCGGCGTACGGCGACCTCGCCGCGCAGCAGGCCGATCACCGCGGACCCCCGCGTGCCGGGCAGCCGACAGCCACCTCGCCGCGCAGCAGGCCGATCACCGCGGACCCCCGCGTGCCGGGCAGCCGACAGCCACCTCACCGCGCAGCAGGCCGATCACCGCGGACCCCCGCGTGCCGGGCAGCCGACAGCCACCTCACCGCGCAGCAGGCCGATCACGGTGGACCCCCCGTGTGCACAGCTGCGCACGGCGAGTTCGTCGCGCAGCAGGCCGATCGCCGCGGACGTCATCCGGTGACCGCCTGGGCGGCGAGCGCGTCGGCGAGCGGCGCGCCGTTGAGGTGGCAGATCGCGACGGCGAGCGCGTCGGAGGCGTGGTCGGGGCGCGGCGGAGAGGGCAGCGCGAGCAGCGCCTGGACCATGCGCGCGACCTGGCGCTTGTCCGCGCGGCCGTTGCCGCAGACGGATGACTTGACGCGTTGGGGGGTGTAGGAGTGGCAGGGCACGCCGCGTTGGCCGGCGGCGAGCATCGTCACGCCGCGGGCGTGGCCGACGGCGAAAGCCGTCTGCACGTTGGCGCCGAAGTAGAGCTGCTCGAGCGCCATCGCGTCGGGGGCGTGTTCGTCGATCAGCTCCAGGGCGCGCTCGTGCACCGCCGCCAGGCGCGCCTCCAAGCTCAGCTGCGCCGACGTGGCGATCACGCCGCCGTCGAGCGCCGCCAGGCGCCCGCGCCGGCGCGCGACGACGCCGTAGCCGGCGTTGGCGAGACCTGGGTCGATGCCGAGGACGATCACGAAAGAGGGATTCTCCGTGGCGCGCCGGACGCCTGCCCGGACGGCCCGAGGGCATCTGCGCGACGGAAACGTCCGGAGCGCATGAGACACTTGTCGGAGATCGTGGAGAACGCACCGATGAAGCGCCATGCCGACCTACACTTCTCCTGTGGCCAGTACGCCTCCGACCAGACCTCGCGGGTCGTGGTCCCCCGAGGAGATCGCGCGGGAGGAGCGTGCGAGCAGCGTGCGGGCGGCGCGCGATCGGGAGAAGTCTCCGGAGGAGCGGCTGGAGGAGACGGTGCGCCTCAGCCGGTTTATGAGCGAACTGAGCCAGGGCGCCCGTGACGATCTTCGAGCCCGATCAACTGCTGCTCGCGCTGACTGAGGCGCAGGTCGATTTCATCGTCATCGGAGGCGTCGCTGTGGGCGTGCACGGCTTCATCCGCGCGACGAAAGACCTCGACATCGTCCCGAACCCGGCTCCGGAGAACCTTACGCGGCTGGCGCACCTGCTGATCGAACTCGACGCGCAGCAGGTGGGAGTCGGCGACTTCGCGCCAGAGGAGTTTCCGTTCGACCCGACTGACCCAGAGCAGCTCACCGAAGGCGCCAACTTCCGCCTCGAAACGCGGCTGGGTCCGCTGGACATCTTGCAGTGGGCTTCGGGGATCGACGCCGATCTCGCCTACACCAAGCTTGCGCCGGCGGCAATAACGGTCGGCTTTCGGGACATCCAGATCCGGGTCTGCGAGCTGGAGCATTTGCGGGCGATGAAGCAGGCGGCGAGTCGCCCGCAGGACCTCGAGGACCTGCGTCGGCTCGCCGATCAGCCGAACTGAGAGCTAGGCGCTCTGAGACTCGTCGTCGGTCAAAACGGGCTCCTGGGCGCCGTTTGGGCTCAACGCGGCCTGCCTGGCAGTGACCGGGGCGTTTATCGGCCTGAGCGGGCGCTTGGGGTCTGACCCCCCCACGGCGCGTCCCCCGAAGCCCATAGGTCGTTGAGCGCGATGGCGTCCTTGTAGGTGTCCATGCACTCCCAGAAGCCCTCGTGCCGGTAGGCGCGCAGCTGGTCCTCGGCGGCCAGCCGCTGCAGCGGTTCGCGCTCGAGGACGCTGTGCTCGTGGAGGTAGTCGAGGGCCGCTAGGCGCAGGCACATGAAGCCGCCGTTGATCCAGTGCTCGGAGCGGGGCTTCTCGCGGAAGCCCAGGACGCGGCCGTCGGGGCCGTCGAGCTCGGCGACGCCGAACTGCAGCTCGGGGCGCACGACGGTGATCGTCGCGAGCGCCCCGTGGGACTGGTGAAAGGCCAGCAGCCGGTTGAGGTCGATGTCGGCGAGACCGTCGGCGTAGGTGGCGCAGAAGGACGGCTCGCCAGCGCGCGTGTCCTCGCGCGCACGCGCGCGCAGCGGCGCCTCGAGCAGCTTGATGCGCCCGCCGGTCGGCGTGTCGATGCCGGTGTCGAAGCACTCCACCTGCACGCCCGCGGGCCAGTCCTCGCCGGCGGCGAACTCGGCGATCAGCTCCCCCTTGTAGCCGGTGGCCAGCACGAAGCGCGTGAAGCCCTGGGCGGCGTAGAGGGAGATGACGTGCTGGAGGATCGGCCGGCCGCCGATCTCGACCAGCGGCTTGGGGATCTCGGCTGTGCGCTCGCGCAGGCGCGTGCCGCGTCCGCCGCAGAGGATCGCGACGGGCGGGAGGGCCAGGGACGGCCCGTCGGCCTGGGCCGGCCTGTGCTGCAAGGCCGAAGCGGCAGGACCCGGCACCGCGACGGCAGGCACAGCACCGGCGGCCGAAGCGGCCGGACCCGCCGCCGCGACGGGCGGGAGGGGCTGGCTCACTCGGCGGCGGCGCGTTCGAGCACCTCGGCGGGGGCGTCGAAGTTCGCGTGGACCGCGCCGACGTCGTCGTTCTCTTCGAGGGCGTCGATCAGCTTCATCAGCTTGACGACCTGGCCCTCGTGCTGGACGGGGACCAGCGAGGAGGGCCGGTAGGTCAGCTCGGCGCTGTCGAGCTCGACGCCGGCCTCCTCCAGGGCGCGGCGCACGGCGGTGAAGTCCGCCAGCCCGGTCACGACCTCGAACACGCCCTCGTCCTCGGTGATGTCCTCGGCGCCGGCCTCGACGGCGACCAGGAGGTCGTCCTCGGTGTAGCGCGAGGCGTCCACGACGATCACGCCCTTCTTGTCGAACAGGTAGGCGACGGAGCCGGGCTCGCCCAGGGAGCCGCCGTGTTTGGTGAAGAGGTTGCGCACGTCGGGGCCGGTGCGGTTGCGGTTGTCGGTGACGGTCTCGACGAGCAGCGCGACGCCGGCGGGGCCGTAGCCCTCGTAGACGATCGCTTCCAGCGCGTCGGCCTCGCCGCCGGCGCCGGTGCCCTTGGCGATCGCGCGCTCGATGTTGTCCTTGGGCATCGAGGCGGCTTTGGCCTTGCGGATCGCGTTCTCCAGCGCGGCGTTCGAATCGGGGTCCCCCCCGCCGTCTCGTGCCGCCACGGTTATCGCCCGCGCGAGCTTGGTGAAGGCGGCGCCGCGGCGCGAGTTGACAACCGCCTTCTTGTGCTTGATCGAGGACCACTTGGAATGTCCGGACATAGAAGCGCAGAATAGTGTTTTGGTCGGCTCCGCTTCGCTGCGCCGGGGTGGGGTTCGCAGCCCGCCGGGCGCAGCTGGGACGGGCCGGTGGCGCAGCGGTAGGCTCGGCGCCACGCGGGCAGAGGCCGGGCACGGAGCGCGCGGCGGGCGGCCGAACGCGCGCGAAGTCATAGGATGGCACCGATGCCAAACGTGCTCGACCCTGGGGTTTTCAAGGCGTATGACGTCCGCGGCCTGTACGGCGAGCAGCTGGACGGCGACGCGGCGGAGCTGATTGGCCGTGCATTTGCGCGCGTGCTGGCCCAGCTGGAAGGCAAGCCGGTCGGCGAGCTGCGCGTGGGGCTGGGCCGCGACATGCGGCTGACCGCGCCGGAGATGGCGGGGCGCTACCGCGCGGGGCTCCTCGCGGAGGGCGTGGAGGTGCTCGACGCGGGGCAGGTCGGTACGGAGATGCTCTACTACCTGGTCGGCTCGAGAGGGTTGGACGGCGGGCTGATGTGCACGGCCTCGCACAACCCGAAGCCTTATACGGGCGCGAAGCTGGTGCGCAAAGGAGCGCTGGCGCTGTCGGGCGACAGCGGCATCGGCGAGATTCGCGAGCTGGTCGCGGCGGGGCTGGACGAGCCGGTCGAGACCGCGGACAACGCGAGCGTCGGCGGCGCGGTCGGCGTTGACGCGCCGGCCGGCGACTCAGTCCAGCAGGCCGGCGGCGAGGCGGCCGGGGCGGTGCAGGAGGTGGACGTCTCCGCGGAGTTCCAGCAGGCGGCGCTGCGCTTCATCGACCCGGACGTCGTGCGCGGGCGGGCGGGCGGCCCGCTGAAAGTGGTGGTCGACGGCGGCAACGGCATGGCCGGCCCGATGGTCGGCCCGCTGCTGGAAGACCTGGGCGTCGAGCTGGTCGAGACCTACTGGACGCCGGACGGCAACTTCCCCGACCACGAGCCCAACCCCTTGCTGCCCGAGAACCGCGAGTTCATAATTGCGAAGGTCATGGAGACCGGCGCGGACCTGGGCATCGCGTGGGACGGCGACGCGGACCGCTGTTTTTTCATCGACAACGCGGGGACGTTCGTGGACGGCGACTTCCTCACGGCGCTGCTGGCGAAGTCGCTGCTGGTCAAGAACCCCGGCGAGGCGATCCTCTACGACGTGAGGGCGTCGCGCGCGGTGCCGGACACGGTGCGCGCGGCCGGCGGGACGCCGTACGTGAACCGGGTGGGGCACGCGTTCTTCAAGACAAGGATGCGCAAGGATGGGTCGCTGTTCGGCGGCGAGGTGTCGGGACATTACTACTTCAGGGATTTTTACTGCGCAGATTCGGGGACGCTGCCGGCCCTGCTGATGTTGGAGTTGCTGTCAAAGGAGGGCACAAAGCTCTCAGAGCTACTGGCCCCGTATCGCAGCCGCTACTTCATCTCGGGCGAGATCAACTCGCAGGTCGCCGACCAGCAGGCCAAGATGCGCGAGATCGCCGAGCGCTACGGCGACGCGAAGCAGGAAGAACTCGACGGCATCTCGGTGGACTACGACGATTGGCACTTCAACGTGCGCCCGTCGAACACAGAGCCGCTGCTGCGGTTGTGTTTGGAGTCGCTGGTCTCGTATGCGGATATGGAGCGCAGGCGCGATGAGGTGCTGGCGCTGATTCGCGCATGAGCGAGAGCCGCCCAAGCGGGAAGGGCACTCGAGCCGCGAAAGCGGCGCCGCCCGGCAAAGACGCCACTGCGGGAAAGGGCAAAACAACTGTGAGGGGGGAACACTTGGCCGCGAAAAGTGGCACAACCCCAGGCAAAGGCCAGCCGGCCGCAGGAGGCAACGAACCCCACCCCCCCGAGCGCAAAGCGCTCGGGTCCTCTCCACAAAAAAAACCCGCGGAGAATGACGCGGCAGCCGATCAGGGCATCCACTGCCTGGCGGTGCCGACCCCGTTCGCGGTCGGCAGGGTGAACGCGTACCTGATCGAGGACGACCCGCTGACGCTGATCGACTCGGGGCCCAATTCGGCGAAGGCGCTCGATGAGCTGGAATTGGCGCTCGCCGCGCGGGGGCACAGGATCGAGGATTTGCAGCTGCTGGTGGTGACGCACCAGCATATTGACCATTTCGGTCTGGCGGCGATTCTCGCGCGCCGCTCGGGCGCGCCCGTCGCGGCGCTCGCGGGACTCGACCGCCGGCTGGCGGATTTCCGCGACGACGCGGAGCTCGACGACCGCTTCGCCGGGCGGATCATGCTGCGCCACGGCGTGCCGAGCGATGTGGTGACTGCGCTGCGGGCGGTGTCGGCGAGTTTTCGCGCGTGGGGTTGCACGGTGCAGGTCGGGCGCACCCTGCACGACGGCGAGCAGCTCGAGCTGCGCGACCGCACGCTGCGGGTTTTGCATCGCCCGGGCCACAGCCCGTCGGACACGGTGTTCTGGGACGAGCAGCGGGGCACGCTGATCGCCGGCGACCACCTGCTGGCGCGCATCTCCTCGAACCCGCTGCTCGCACGCCCGCTGGAGTCCGCGGGCGACTACGACGGCCCGCGCCCGCAGGCGCTCGTCACCTATCTGGCCTCGCTGCAACAGACCGCGGCGATGGACCTCTCGCTCGTGCTGGGCGGCCACGGCCCGCCGATCGCCGACCACGCAACCCTGATCGCCGAGCGCGTGCGCCTGCACGAGCGGCGCGCCGAGCGCATCTACAAATTGATCGCCGAGCGGCCGCGCAGCGCGTACGAGCTGGCGTCCGAGATGTGGGGCAACGTCGCAGTCACGCAGGCGTACCTGACGATCTCCGAGGTGCTGGGGCACGTGGACCTTTTGCTGAACGCCGGCCGCGTGGTCGAGCAGGAGCGCGACGGGGTCGTGCACTTCATGGCCGCGTAGCTGCTGCCGAGTATCGGCCGCACTCGATCTCAGTCAGGTGCGTGACGCGGACGCGGTCCTCGGCTTGCTCGCTGGCGGTGCCGCGTTAGCTGTCTACGGAATAGCCCGATTTGCCCAGGCTCTTACGAGCTTCATCGGCGAATAGGTCGAGTGTGGTCCCCAGCAGTCGCTCGACAAATGCACGAATACGGTACTGAGCTGCAACCGTGAGCTCCGGAAACACCTCACGAAGTCCCAGCGCGAGGGTTTGGGGTGCATGTTCAGGGCCCCCCGACCGTTCGAGAAGGAGGAACGTCTCGGCCACGTCGTCTGAAGTAGAGACGACGACCTGCACCCCCACTCCGCGTTTTGCTTGCGCAGGCGGAGTGGAAGTGAACATGACGCCGCGGGCGTTGACCTCGTGTACAGATCGATAGCCATCCGGCACATTACGGAGCCCCCAGCCCGCCGGACCACTGGTAACCCCAGGCGGAAGCTCGAACTCGGAGAGGACGGTGTCGAAGGTCTCCGATATTTCCGCGGTGACGCGAACGCCCACCGCATCAAGCTCATCATGCGTCAGTCCACCCTGCGCCGTCAGGATCGTCCGTAGCTCGGCGAGGGCCTTGTCGGGTTTGGGTGCGAGCGCAGTGCGCAGGCCCTCAATAACCATCCCCGTCGCCGAGCGGACCGCATCGGCGACAAACTGAACAAATCGCGCACGATCGCCCCGGTCTGCGACTTCCAGCGATGCAAGGTACTGATCGCGCTGGTCGGCCAAAACCAGCAGCGGGATCGAGGCCGCGCGATACAGGTAGGTGGAAGCCACGGCGCGTGCCACACGGCCGTTGCCATCGGCGAACGGGTGAATCGCCGCCAGGCAGTAGTGGGTGTAAGACGCCTGCCTAACAGGATGGGCGCTTGCGAAGTCGTCAGAGTTCAGCTCGGCGACGAGCCGCGCCATCTCGGGGCCGGTCGCGTTGACCGGGGCGTACGCATGAATCGAGCCATCGCCAAGCTTGACGTGGTTGGGATCGCTCTTGTACCGCCCGCGCGGGAGGGCACGCTCCTGTGATCCCACCGCGGTTTGCACGGTATAGGTCTGCTGTGGCGCGGTGAGCACTTCGTGAAGATGGCGAATCCAGACCTCGTGGACGGGGCGTTCCGTCGTCACGACGTCCATGACAAGCTCATACGCCTGCAACTGCGCCTCGAAGAACGCGCGCGCGTCGGGTACTCGACTGCTGACCTCCTGCTCCCACGCTGCAGCCTGGGTCGCTACGGTCATCGTCAGACCGCGATCGGTTTTGTAGAGGCCCTCGAGCGCCCCGGTGTCCCACGCCGCCGCACGCATGGCCGTCGTCACCGCACCACCGAGGACATCGGGTGTTGCACGATCCTTGAGCACCTTCAGCTCGACGCGCTGACACTCCCAGAGCTCGGCGTCGGGCACCCCGGCCGGCCAATTCTCGAATGCGGGGATGGGCGCGTAGGTAGCATCGATCGCCGCCAGTTGCTCCGCGGTAAGTGACTCGGACGCCGACACCCCTGAATCTTACGGCCGCCGGCCCCGTACACCCCAGCGCGGACATTGGCCGTCAGTCCGGTCGGCCCCGTCCATCCGGTTGGGCCTCACCAGTCCAGTCGGCCTCACCAGTCCAGTCGGCGCTCGTCAATCCAATCGGCGCTCGATCTCCGCCAGATGCGCAACGTTCGCGCGATCCTCAGCCTCTTCGCTGGCCTCGCCGGCGAACCACGCGTCCAGAATCTCGACCAGCTCGGCCTGCGAGGTGCAGCGCAGGCCGAGCGCGAGCACGTTGGCGTCGTTCCAGCGCCGCGCCCCAGCGGCGGTGGCCGCATCGGCGCAGAGCGCCGCGCGGATGCCGGGCACCTTGTTTGCCGCGATCGACGCGCCGGTTCCGGTCCAGCAGCAGACCACCGCCTGCTCGGCGCGACCCTGCGCGACCTCACGCGCAGCGGCCTCCGAGGCCCACGCCCAGTCCTCGCGCTCGCCTGCAGCGAGAGCCCCGTGAGCGCTGACGTCGTGGCCACGTTGGCGCAGCTCCTCGAGCAGCACGTCGGCGACCCCGACACGTTCGTCTGCGGCGACGGCGATACGCATTTTGCGCATTATGTCCTCAGCGCGGCACGCCCTCCCCTTCGGCGCAGCAAACCCCTGCGCTGTGCTACGTCCCCTCGCCGCAGCACACCCCCGCGCTGCGCCACGCCCTCTCACGGCAGCACACCTCCGCGCCACGCCACGCGCCCTCACCGCGGCACACCTCCCTCACGGTGACGGCGCCGCGCTCCCGCCCCTGTCCAGAGACACCCCCTTGCGCTAAAGTCCATGACAGAAAACTCGATGCCATTGACGACACGGGGCAGAGTCGGCGGGGCCGCGCCGCGGCGTGAGGAGGGAACGATGGACAGCCCGACGGCAAACGCGCACCTGAACGTGTTCGAGCCCTACCGCGAGCTGGGGCGCACGCACGAGGACCAGCTGACGCGCGCGGCGATGATCGTGCTGCGGCTCGTGCCGCTGGCACGCGAGACGCTGCTGCGCGCGATCGGCGAGCGCTCGCAAAGCGAACTGCCGGAGTGCACGGTGGACATGCAGGCGAGCTACATCGTCGACGCCTCCGAGGAGAGCGCCGCCGGCGGCGAGGTCCAGCGCGAGCGGCTGGTGAGCGTCTTCCTGACGCCCGACACCGAACCGCAGGAGCCCGCGCGCGAGGTCACCGACACCGACCGCGGGCAGCGTTTTGACGGCGTGCTGCGCTTTGACCCCGAGCTGGTCGTGCTCGTCGAGAGCAAGGTCTGTCCGCGCTGGGCGCGGCGCAACGGGCACCGGGTGGCCGAGCTGAACCTCGGCAGCGCCCGCTTCGCACAGCGGCGCACGTGCGTGCTGCGCTGGCACGACCTGCTGGAGTCCTGGTGGCGGCTGGTGGAGCTGGGGCTGCTCGCGCCGGCCGAGCGCGCGCTCGTGCAGGACCTGCTCGGCTACGCCCACCATGACTTCGCGCACCTGCTGCCATTCGGCAGCCTGCGGCGTGTCGGCGCAGACCCGGTGCGGCGCAAGTGGCGACTGCGCACGCTGCTGCGCGACGCCAGCGGGCTGACGCCCGAGCGGATCGGACTGGCGCACGTGCGACTGGACGCGGCGATCGGCACTACCTCGCTGCAACGGGCGGCGCTCGACCTCGAAGGCGAGGAGCTCGTGCTGCACATGTGGCCAGGTGAGCTCAAGCGCCAGGCCGCATACCTGTATGGCGACGGGCACGCCGAGCGGCTGGCGGCGCTGCCGGCGGCGGCCGGCCCGGCGTGGCGCGTCGAGCCCCAGCCACAGCTCGGCTTTCGCAACGCGCCGGCGCGCACACGGGTCTACCTGACCTGCCGCCTGGACGCAACGAGCTACGCGCGGCGCTGGCGCGGCGAGGACTGGGCGTGGGTCGGCGCGCACCGGCCCGAGGGGATCATGAGCGAGCTGTGGCCATGGCTGCTGCGCCGCCGCTACGCCAGCGCGCGCGACCGCAAGCGCGTGGAGTCGTTCCTGCACACGCTCGGGCGCCGCCACGCGCACCTACGCCCCAGCCTGCACGTGGCGCGCGTCTGGTCGCTGGACGGGGCCACGCAGCTGGACGACGAGGGTCTGCTCGCCGGCGAGATCCGCGCGGCGATCGAGCGGGTACTGGCGGTGCTCGGCGAGCCTCCGCTGCCGCCTCCCGCCGGCGAGGTCGAGGCGTACGCGATCGCCAGCAAGCTGGCGCTGAACGGTGCTCAGGTGGCGGCGGCGCGCCGCTGAGCGGACCCGCCAGCCCACGTCCTGCCGGCCTCCCGGCGGGACAGGCGGCCATGGATGCCACTGAACGGACCGTCAACCAACCCCCGCCGGCGGCCCCGGCCGGCTCAGGCGACAACGCGCCGCTGAGCGACCGCGTCGAGCAGCAGCCGGTGGATGCGCGTGTCGTCGGTCAGCTCGGCGTGAAAGGCCACAGCGACGATGTCGCCCTGGCGCGCGGCAACGGGATGCCCATCGACGTCGGCGAGGATCTGCACGCCGGGCCCGTGCTCGGCGATCCACGGTGCACGGATGAAGATGCCGCGCACCGGCCCGCCGTCGAGGCCGGCGACGTCGAGGTCGGCCTCGAAACTACGGGTTTGGCGCCCGAACGCGTTGCGCTGCGCGCGGATGTCCATCACGTCCAGGTGGTCGCGGTCGAGCATGATCAGCCCGGCGCAGGAGCCGAGCACGGGAAGCCCGCCGCGCGTCTCTCCCCCGCCCTGCCCGCCGTCACGTGCCGACGTGCCCGCGACCAGCGCACGCAGCGGCTCGGCCAAGCCCTCGCGCGCGATCCCCAGCGTCATCGTGGTCGACTCCCCCCCGGGGATCACGAGGCCGTCGAGTCCGTCAAGGTCGGCCGGCACGCGCACCTCGCGCACACGCGCATCCAGGCGGCGCAACATGCGCTCGTGGGCCTCGAAGCCGCCCTGCAGGGCGAGCACGCCGATCAGCGCGGGCGCAGGCAAGTGTGATGGTTAATCGCCGGTAGGGCGACCGAGGAGCAAGCTGGGCTAGGACGCAAGGACGAAGGCTTGGTGGACCCAAGTCGAGTCCGAGGACGACGCCCAGCGCAGCTCATCGGCTGCCCTACCACCCGCGTTGCGCGAGCAGCTGCTCGTGCTCGAGCTTCGAACTCTCCAAGCTCGCCATCGCGCTGCCGAGGCCACGCGAGGCCCGGGCGACGCGGTCGGGGTCCTGCCAATGGGTGGTGGCCTCGACGATCGCGCGCGCACGCACGGTGGGCTCGGCCGACTTGAAGATGCCAGACCCCACGAACACCCCCTCGGCGCCGAGCGCCATCATCAGGGCAGCATCGGCGGGAGTGGCGATACCGCCTGCGCAGAACAGCACAACGGGCAGCTTGCCCTCGCGCGCGACGCCGCGCACGAGGTCCAGCGGGGCCTGCAGCTGCTTGGCGGCGCCGGCCAGCTCCCCCTCGCCGAGCGTGCCGAGCCGGCGCAGCTCCGAGCCGATCAGGCGCATGTGGCGCACGGCCTCGACAATGTCGCCGGTGCCGGCCTCGCCCTTGGAGCGGATCATCGCAGCGCCCTCGCCGATCCGTCGCAGCGCCTCGCCGAGGTTGGTGGCGCCGCAGACGAACGGCACCTTGAACGCCCACTTGTCGATGTGGTGTGCCTCGTCGGCCGGCGTGAGCACCTCCGACTCGTCCACATAGTCGACGTCGAGCGCCTGCAGCACCTGCGCCTCGACGAAGTGGCCGATGCGCGCCTTGGCCATCACCGGGATCGAGACGGCCTCCTGAATGCCGACGATCATCTCCGGGTCGGACATCCGCGCGACGCCGCCGTCGCGGCGGATGTCCGCGGGCACGCGTTCGAGCGCCATCACCGCCGCGGCGCCGGCGTCCTCAGCGACCTTCGCCTGGTCGGGCGTGACGACATCCATGATGACGCCGCCCTTGAGCATCTCGGCCAGGCCGGCCTTGACACGAAATGTCGCCTCGTCGCGCATGGATGGGAGGATAGCTGGCGGCCCGGGAACGCAAACGGCCCGCTTGGTGCGGGCCGCTTACGAATCGGGGTTGCCGCCGAACGAACGGCATCTCGAACTCGCTGCCTGCAGTGTAGCAGTGCCCCCGGCGGGAGTTGAACCCGCCAATCCCGATTAGCGAGTTCGAGAACCGCGTCCGGCGGCGGGGGCACGTCACCCAAAGGGCGACCGTTGTAGTCTACGGATTGCCTAGGACAGATGTCTGCATCGGCGAGTGTCTATTACACCCGTCCCGGAACGTAGGCGGCCCGCCGAAAAGCGGGCCGCCTACGAACTGAGGTTTTGCCGCCGAACTACTGGCGCCTCAGACTCACGAACTGAGGTTGGCGGGTTCGACTCCCGCTGCAAATATACCTCACCGTCCAAGCGCGGCATACCGCGCTTCAGTGGCCGCCCGCGCGGGCTCCCACCAATCGCGCTGCTCCCGATACCACTCGATCGTCGCGAGCAGCCCGACGCGGATGTCGGCGAACGCGGGCTCCCAACCAAGCTCGGTGCGCAGCTTGGTGGAGTCGTTGGCGTAGCGCAGGTCGTGGCCCGGCCGGTCGGCAACATGCTCGAAGTCCTCGGGCGGGCGGTCCATCAGCTCCAAGACCAGTTCGAGCAGGGAGCGGTTGGAGCGCTCGTCGCCGGAGCCGATCAGATAGGTGTCGCCGAGGCGGCCACGGTCGAGGATCAGGTGCACGGCGGCGTTGTGGTCCTCGACGTGGGTCCACTCGCGCACGTTGACCCCCTCGCCGTAGAGCTTTGGCCGCTCGCCGCTGAGCACGCGCGTGATCGCGCGCGGCAGGAACTTCTCGACGTGCTGGTAGGGCCCGTAGTTGTTGGCGCAGTTGGAGATCGTGGCGGCGAGCCCGAACGAGCGCACCCACGCGCGCACAAGCAGGTCCGAGGAGGCCTTCGAGGCGGAGTAGGGGCTGGAGGGGTCATAGGGGGTGCTCTCGGTGAACTTCTCGACCGCATCGAGCGCGAGGTCGCCGAAGACCTCGTCGGTGGAGATGTGGTGCAGACGGCGGTCGTGGCGCCGGACCGCTTCCAGGAGGGTGTGCGTGCCGAGGATGTTGCTATGGATGAACGGCGTCGCGTCGGCGAGCGAGTTGTCGACGTGCGACTCGGCCGCGAAGTGCACGACGGTGTCGCAGCGGGCGACGAGCCGGTCGACGAGCGCCGCGTCGCAGACATCGCCCTGTACGAACTCGATCTCGCCGCGCACGGGGTCCAGACTGCGTGGATTGGCCGCGTAGGTGAGCGCGTCGAGCACGACAACGTCAAGACCGCGATGTCGCGCGAGCGTGTGGTGGACGAAGTTCGCGCCGATGAACCCCGCGCCGCCGGTGACGAGCAGCCGTTGCATGCGCGCGCCAGTCTACTTGCCTGTGTCGCTGCGTCGCTCGGCGCAGGCGCCCAGCGAGCGGTGGGCGCACACGTTTTTTAGGAGAGATAGCGAGCCCGCCCGTGCGGGCCAACCGCGCGTCCCACCGGTGTGCGAGCCAACCGCGACCAGCGCGCGTGCCCGGGCCCGCGCGCCGCGGTTCGCCTGCGCGCGCGAGGAGGAGCGCAGTGCTGATCGCTCTTTGCGTTGGTGCCATTCGCGGCCGCGCGCGCGCACGCGTACGCACGCGGCCGCGAATGGCGCTCCCAAAACACCAGTCGGCACTGCCGCCGCACACCAGTCGGCACTGCCCGCCGGGACACCAGTCGGCACTGCCGCCGCACACCAGTCGGCACTGCCCGCCGGACTCCAGTCGGCACTGCCGCCGCACACCGACCCCAGCCACGACACTTCAACCGCGGCCAGCCGCGGTCCAATCGCCAGGCGCGACCAATCGCGCTCGTCCGACACCGGAGACTCCAGTGGGCGGCGCGCAGCGCGGGCGGCGGCGCGCCACTCGCGACAACGGGCTTGACAAGGCCGTGTTGCCTGCTAGAATTCATTTGTCTCATTCGGTGCCGGAGCGGGTTAGGCCCCCACGGCAAAATCGCTCCGGCACCGGTCTATCTCTCGGCGCACTTGTAGGACGCCCTGCCGCGCGCTGCCGATCCAAGTCTCCAGCCCGGAACCCCGGCATCGCCCCGCCTGGAACCCGGCTTTCGGGTGCAGCGCCAACGCTCTTACGCAAGCTCGAGTTCTGACGCTGGCTCTGACGCAACCGATTCCTCGAGGGACCGCAAGCGTGGCTCCGGACGCCCGGAACCATGCCGACGCCCCAGACCCAAGAGGGACGAGGGGTGGCGCCGAACGTCCGGAACCCCAAGACGAGGCAACGACGCCGGAGCGACTACCCGTGCGCCCCAGCGCCGACGTTGTCTCATTCGGTGCCGGATCGCAGACCCAAAAACGAGCCTTTACGCAACCAGCCGGGATAGTCAAGCATGTGGGCCCAAATGTGTCAAGGTCCAAAACCAACCTTGCGGATCGCGGTAGATACCGGCAAACCCCGTCGATGGCGTGGGCGACAAGCGGTCCCACGTTATTGACAGTCACCGTGCGGGACATGGCCGACCGCGAGTGGTAAGCCCAACGCGCACGCCGCCAACACCTACGTGGCGCCTCACGCACGGCTGGCCGCGGCGCAGAAGCGCGGCGCAGAAACAGAAAGCTACGCGAATCGCAAGCGCAGCTGGAGCGCAGGGTCGATCGAGCGCGTTCGGGCCCTGGTCAGGCCTGGCCGAGCCCAGCCCTACTTCAACCGGAATGCCTTAATGCGATCCTCATACTGTGCGCTGTCGCGCGCGTAGACGCCATATGCGAGCGCCTGGATGAGGCTGAGCAGAGCTGTGTGCGAGCGGACGTAGGCGGGCGTGTTGGAGGAGTAGTAGAGCTTGATCTGCGCGAGCTTGGCGACCTCGGAGAGTGTCGCGTCGGTGACCGCGGCGGTACGCGCGCGGCGGTGGCGTGCGAGCTTCATCGCGCGCACCACCAGCGGATGCGGACGCCCGGCGGAGAGCCCGATCACGAGCGTGCTTTCGTCGATGCGTCCGAGGCGGCTGAGCGCCTCCTGGGACGGGCTGGCGACAACGTCTACACGCAGGTCGAGCAGCATCAGCAGGTGGCGCAGGTAGCTGGCGAAGAACGCCATCTGGTCGGTACCCGCGACGAGCACCTTCTCGGAGCTGACGATCGCGTTGACCAGCGCGTTGACCGCGCCGCGAGAAACCTTGCGGGCGGTCTCCTCGACGTTGAGGTGGTCGGCCGCGAGTGCACCCTCGAACTCGTTTTGGTCGAGCGAGAACAGCGGCGTGCCGCTCGCGTTCGTGAGCGACTGGGCGCCGGCGCCGGGGGCGCCGCCGGCGTGCACGCGGCGGTACTCCTCACGCGCGGCGGCCTGCAACTCGGGAAAACCCTCGAAGCCCAGTGCCTGCGAGAAGCGCACGACGGTCGAGCTGGAGGTGTTCGCGCGCCGCGCCAGCTCCTCGGCGGTCTGGAAGGCGGCCTCGTCGAGGTGGTCGACGATGTACTGCGCGACGTCCTTCTGGGAGCGTGAGCACTCCTCGAAGCGCGCCTGGATGTAGTCGGAAAGACTTTGCCGCTCGCCGATCGCAGTGGCGCCGTCTGCGGCGCGCGTGCCGGGCGCGGCGCGCGTGCCGGGCCGGGCGACCGAGGGGTCGATTGTTGGGGTTGCAGTTCGCCTCATCGGCCCCGTTGTTCGACGCGCCCGCAGCGGACTCCTCCCGCGCGGCCCCCCAGATTTCGAATTCGCTCGCGCCAGGCGTATGCGCGTCGCTCAGCGCAGCGTCGCGGCGAGCCGCACGAAGTAGTCGAGCGCGGCGGGGTTGGCGAGTGAGTCGATGCTCGCGGCTTGCGCGGGCTGGGCGCCCATCAGGATGCGCTTGACCGGCACCTCCAGCACCTTGCCCGAGAGGGTTCGCGGAACCTCCGCGACCTGGTAGATCTCGTTGGGGACGTGCCGCGGCGAGCAGTCCTCGCGAATGCGGCGCTTGATCGCGTCGCGCAGCTCGTCGTTGAGCGTGAGCCCAGGGCGCAGCACCACGAACAGGATCATGTGCAGCTCGCCACCCGGGTCCAGACGCGACTCGCCACCCGACTCCGAACCCAACTCGCCACCCCGGTCCAGACGCGACTCGCCACCCGACCCCGAACCCGACTCGCCGCCCGACCCCAGACGCGACTCGCCACCCGACCCCGGACCCAACTCGCCACCCCGGTCCAGACCCGACTCGCCGCCCGACCCCGAACCCAACTCGCCGCCCGCGTTGCCGCCCGCCGCCCGGCTGGTGGTTGCACTCGGGATGTCGACGACGAGCGCGTCGGTCACCTCGTCGAGCGCGCCGGCCGCGCGGTAGATCTCGCTGGTACCCATGCGCACGCCCTGGCGGTTGATGGTCGCGTCGGAGCGCCCGTAGATCACGGCGCCGCCGCGCGGGGTGATGCGGATCCAGTCGCCATGCCGCCAGATGCCGGGGTACATCGCGAAGTAGCTTTCGCGGTAGCGCTCGCCGACCCGATCGTCCCGATCGGGTGCCCCGTCGCCCCAGAAATACAGCGGCATCGAGGGCAGCGGCTCGCTCAGCACGAGCTCGCCGACCTCGTCGACCACGCTGCGACCTTGCGCGTCCCAGGCCTCCACGGCGCAGCCAAGCACGCGGCATTGCAGTTCGCCGCGGTAGACGGGCAGCAGCGGGCAGCCGCCGACGAAGGCGGTGCAGACGTCGGTGCCGCCGCTGGTGGAGAACAGCCAGATGTCGCGCGCGACGGTGCGGTGCGCGACGGTGCGGTAGACCCAGTCGAAGCTCTCGGGGTGCAGCGGCGAGCCGGTGGAGCCGATTGCGCGCAGCGCGCGCAGGTCGTAGTCGCGGGCGGGCTCGATGCCGGCCTTCTCGCACGCGGCGAGCAGCCCGGCGCTGATCCCCAGGCAGGTGATGCGCGTGTCCTGGGCGAGCCGCCACAGCGCGCCGAGGTCGGGATGGGCGGGACTGCCGTCGTAGAGCACGATCGCGGCGTCGGTCAAGAGGCAGCCAACCAGGAAGTTCCACATCATCCAGCCGGTCGTCGTAAACCAGAACATGCGCTCGCCGGCGTGCAGGTCGAGGTGCAGAAAGCTCTTCTTGAGCTGCTCGAGCAGGATGCCGCCGTGGCCGTGCACGATCGCCTTGGGCAGGCCGGTGGTGCCCGAGGAGTAGAGCACCCACAGGGGGTGTTCGAAGGGCACCTGCTCGAAGTGAAGCGCGGCGCCCGCGCCGCGCTCGCGCAGCTGCCCCCAGGTGAGCGCGCCCGGCCAGTCGGCCGGCGCGCCGACGTGCTCGTCGAGGTAGGGCAGCAGCACGGTGTGGCGCACGGTGGGCAGCTCGGCGAGGATTTCGCCGAGCGCGGCGCGGCGGTCGAAGTCCTTGCCGCCGTGGCGGTAGCCGTCTACGGCGAGCAGCACCGCCGGCTCGATTTGGGCGAAGCGATCGATCACGCTGCGCGCGCCGAACTCGGGGGCGGCGCTCGACCAGATCGCGCCGAGACTGGCGGTGGCCAGGAACGCGATCACGGTCTCGGGGATGTTTGGCATGTACGCGACGACGCGGTCGCCGCGCCCGACCCCGAGCGCGCGCAGTCCGCCGGCGACGCGCGCGACCTCGGCAGTCAACTCGCCCCAGGTCAGCTCACGCAGCGGCCGCAGCTCGGATGCGCAGACGAGCGCGACGGCGTCCGGGTCGCGACCTGCGGCCACACCCGCGTCCGAGACCGCCCCACCATGGCCTGCGGCCACACCCGATCCAGAACCCGTCCCACCGCGGCCTGCGGCCATACCCGACCCCGAACCAGCCCCACCCCGACCTACAGCCACACCCGACCCCGAACCCGCCCCACCCCGACCTGCCGCCACACCCGACCCCGAGCCCGCCCCACCGCGGCCCTCGATCCGCCGCAGCTCGGATGCGAGGGGGCCGAGCAGCATGTTCTCGGCGTAGTTGAGCTGTGCGCCGGGGAACCAGCGCGTGCCGGGCATCGTGCGCGAGTCGAGCACGCGCGCGAACGGCTGCGAGGCGCGCACGCCGCAGAACTCCCAGATCGCCGCCCAGAAGCGCTCGATCTCGGTCACAGACCAGCGCCGCAGCTCCTCGTAGTCCGCGAACGTGCGCCCTTCGCGCGCGCCGGCCCAGCGCATGAAGCGGGTCATCGTGGCCCGTTCGCGCAGGCCGGCGTCGGGCTCCCATAGCGGCGCCGTCGCAGCGGCTGGCTCGTGCATGTCGTCGTCCATGGTGCGCTCCCCATTCCGATCCATCCCCAATGGTCTCCCCTCTCCCAATTGATACGGCGCATCCAAATAACACAAGGTACCGGTGGCCACCCGTCGCATCCCGCGGCGGCCGCGTGGCGCTGCCAACAGATGCACAACCCAGGGTATGCTGGGCGTCCGTGGCCGCCGCGACCGCCCAGCCAGACGCCGCAGCGCTGCGTGCGCAGTTTCCGGTGCTGGCGAAGAGCGCGTATCTGAACGCAGGCACCGATGGGCCGCTGCCGGCGGCGGCGCTGGGAGCGGCGCGCGAGACGCTGGCGCGGGAGGCCGAGGATGGGCGCACCCATGCACACTTCGAACGGCGTGGTGAGTTGAGCGGGGAACTGCGCACCGTTTACGCCTCCATCCTGGGATGCGCCGCCGAGGATATCGCTCTGACGACGTGCACCAGCGAGGGACTCGCGATCGTGATCGACGGATTGCGGTTGGCGCGCGGAGATGAGATCGTCACCAGCGATGAGGAGCACCCGGGGTTGCTCGGCGCGCTGGCGGCAGCACAGGAGGTGTACGGGGTCACGGTGCGCCTCGCGCCGTGGACGGAGGTCGCGCAAGCGGTCGGCCCGCGCACCAGGCTGGTGGCGTGTTCGCACGTGAGCTGGATGACCGGCCGTCATGCCCCGAGCGCGCTCGCCGAACTCGACGACGTGCCGGTGCTGCTGGACGGCGCTCAGGGGCTTGGCGCGGTGCCCACGGACGTGCGTGCGCTGGGCTGCGCGGCGTACGCGGGCGCCGGGCAGAAGTGGCTGTGCGGGCCGGACGGCACGGGGATGCTGTACGTCAGCGGGGAGCTGCGCGAGCGGCTGGCGGTGACGCGGCGCGGCTACGCCAACCTGGC
Source organism: uncultured Solirubrobacterales bacterium (assembly GCA_963804675.1). GTDB lineage: Bacteria > Actinomycetota > Thermoleophilia > Solirubrobacterales > Solirubrobacteraceae > Palsa-744. Next base: position 864,208 of record CAWDRI010000001.1, read on the forward strand.
CGACCCGGGCGCGGGCCTGCAGGCGACGTTGCACGAGGACGCGCGGCGCTTTGACGCGCTGTCGGTGAGCGCCGAGACGCACGCGTGCGCGCTGGCGGCCGCGCGGGTGCTCGCGAGCGCAGGGTGGCCGGCCATACACGAGCGCGCGCGCACGCTGGCGGCCGAGCTGGCCGCGCGGCTCGGCGAGCGCGGGCGCGAGCTGGCGGTCCCGGTGGCTGCCGAGCGCGCGGGGGCGACGCTGATCTCCTTCACGAGCACCGACCCGCCCTCCGAGCGCGAGCGGCTGGCGGCCCGCGGCGTGCTGCTGCGCGACATCCCCGACCGTCCGTGGCTGCGCGCGTCAGTCGGCGCGTGGAACGATGCGAGCGACCTGGAGCGGCTGCTCGACGCGCTCGACTGACGTCGTGTTTTGGGGATGAGCGCGCGCGGTGCGCGCGCTGGAGAGGGGTTGGCAGCACTCCACCGAGGGCGCCGCCGGCGATGAGCCGCCGTGCAAGCCCGCCTTCGCGGCACATGCAGGCGCACTTTCCCCGCTAGCTATTCGCGCGTACGCACGCGCGCGGCCGCGCAGGGCACCCCAAAAAGGCCGCCAATGCACCCCCAAAAAAAGCCCCCAACGCACCTGCCCCTCCCCGACCGCGCCGCGCGAGGACACCCCGATGCGGCTTAATGCCGCCTTAGCACTGTTTCCGCTTTGCTGTTGGCGGACCGCCGGGCCTGCGCGAGGGAGCGCGTGCGCAGGGGCGTGTCGCCCGAACCAATGAGCGCGTCCCCGCCAAAGACCCCCGAGACCCCCGAGCCGATCGACCGGTCCGAGTCGCTGGGAGCACCCGTCGCCCCGGCGGGCACGCCCGCGCCCGCGCCCGCGGCCGATAACGGCGCCGCGCGCTCCCGGGCCGCCGGCGCGCCGCCAGCTCAGGGCGCGCCGAGCACCTCCCCGGGGGAGGCCGACCCGCTAAACCAGGCCGCGCCGGCCGCCGCACCCGCGCCGCTGTGGGCGCGGACGCCCCCGTCCGGTGGGAGGTCTGCGACCCGCGCGGCCCGCGGCACGCCGCGGCCCGACGCGCGCACGCTGCTGGGCTGGGCGGCGCTCGTGCCGATCCTGGTCGGCGCGGCGGTGCTCAACACACACAAGCTCGCCCAGAACGGCTACGCGAATGTCTTTTACTCGGCCGGGGTGAAGTCGATGCTGGTGTCGTGGCACAACTTCCTGTTCAACTCGTTCGACCCGGGGGGCCTGGTCACGGTCGACAAGCCGCCGCTCGGGCTGTGGGTGCAGGTGGTGAGCGCGAAGCTGTTTGGGTTCGCGCCGCTGAGCCTGTTGCTGCCGGATGCGATCATCGGCGTGCTGTGCGTCGCGCTGCTGTACGCGATCACGAGGCGCCCGTTCGGCCAGCTGGGGGCGCTGGCGGCGGCGTTGACGCTGGCGGTGTTCCCGGCGTTCGTCGCGTCCGCGCGCGATAACAACGTCGATTTGCCGCTGATCCTGCTGATGCTGCTCGCGTGCGGGGCAGCACTGCGCGCGATCCGCACGGGCGGGTGGGGCAGTTTGCTGGCGAGCGCGGTGTGCGTGGGGCTCGCGTTCAACACCAAGACGCTCGCCGCGTACCTGGTGGTGCCGGGGATCGCGGTGGCCTACGCGCTGTGCGCGCCCGACCCCGTCGTGCGGCGCCTGGTCAAGCTGGTCGCGGCGGGGGCAGTGATGGTGGCGGTGTCGTTCGCGTGGATCGCCTATGTCGAAGCGACGCCGGCATCGCAGCGGCCGTATGTGGGCGGTGCGACGAACAACACGGAGATCGGGTTGACGTTCGACTACAACGGGCTCGGCCGCGTCGAAGGCGAGGTCGGCGGGCCGGGTGAAATCTTCGTGCGTCTGGGAGCGGTCGCGCCGTTCGGTCGCCAGTACCACACGGCGCTGGCGCTTGGGCACAAGCGCGTGCGGGTCCCCAAGACCGTCGCGACGCCCAACCCGATCCTGCCCGACGGCCACTACGCCAACCCGACGCCGTTCGGCGTGCCGCCGGGGCCGCTGCGGCTGTTCGAGTTCGGACTCGGCGATCAGGCCGGCTGGATGATGCCATTCGCGCTGTTCGGGCTGCTGGCGCTCGCGCTGGTGGTGGTGTTCGCGCCGCGGGGAGAGAGCGAAGACGATCGTGGCGGCGCCGACGACCTGGCCGACGAGCGCACGATCGTCCTGCCCACAGACGCCCACCCGGCCGAGCTTTTGACCGCGCCGCGACGCGAGTCGCCGGCGGCGCAGCCCGGGTCGGCGCCCGCCCGCACCGCATCGACCGGGCCGTCGTGGTGGGCGCGCGTGCGCCGCGACCCGCGCAGCACCGCGCCGACCCAGCCCTCGTGGTGGGCGCGCGTACGCCGCGACCCGCGCAGCGCGGCGCTGATCGTGCTCGGCGGGTGGTTCCTGGTGGAGGCGCTGGTGCTGAGCTTTTCCAAGGGGATCGTGCACCCCTACTACACCTCGGCGCTCGCGCCGGGCACCGCGGCGATGGTCGGCGCGGGCGTGTCGGCGTTCGCCTACCTGGCCGGCCGTGCGCCGCGCGACTGGCGCATGCTGCTGCTGGTGCTGCTGCCGGCGGCGGTGGCGGGGACGGTCGCGGCGCAGATCGTGCAGCTGCACCGCGACCACTACATGCACTGGTTCCACGTCCCGCTGGCGCTCGCCGCCGGCGGCGCGACCGTGCTGGTGCTCGCCGCGCTGGCGGTGCGCCGGCTGGCGGCGCCGGCACTGGTGCTGGTGCTGGCGGCGCTCTCGATCGCGCCGGTGCTGTACGCGCGCACCACGTGGTCGGTGCCGGTCGAGGGCACCTTCCCCGCGGCGGGAGCGCGCGTGGCGGGCGCGCTCGGCCCGTACGGGATCAGCGCGCACGACGTGAAGGTCAACCGCGACCTGATGCGCTATGTCGACACGCACGGCGCGACCCACCGCTGGGAACTGTTGACGGTCTCCTCGAACACCTCCGCGTCGCTGATCCTGCTCGGCTGGCGCGCGGGGGCGCTCGGCGGCTACAGCGGCACCGACCCGGCCGTCAACGGCCCGGGGCTGGCCCGGATGGTGGCGCGCCGGGAAGCGCGCTATGTCGTGCTCGGCGGCGCGTACTCCAGCCGCGGCGGCAACCAGGCCACGCAGGCCGTGCTCGACGCGTGCCGCGAGATCCCCAACGAAACGTGGCTGCACTTCCGGCGCTATTCGGTGTACAGCCTGGTGCTCTACGACTGCGCGGGGGACGAACGCGCGCTCGCCGCACAGGCGTGAGCGTCGGCGGCACGACCGCGACCAGGGTCACACCACGGCTTACCCGGCCGTGAGGGCCGGCCCCGCCGATGCCTGGCCGGGGGCCGGGGGGCCGGGGGGCCGCGCCGGATGCAAACCCCTACGCGACCACCGCCAGCCCGCGGTGGAAGGCGCGCGTGAACAGCTCGCTCTCGCGCCCGGCGGCCCAGCGCGGGACGGCGGTTTCGCCGTCGGCCAGCAGACGCAGCTCGACGTCGCCGCCCAGCGCGCTGAGGGTCGCGTCGCGCACGAGCTGGTCGCGTGAGCGCTCGAGGTCCTCGGCGAGGCGCAGCAGGATCGCGCAGCGATCCAGGCGCTCGCGGTCGCCCTCGGCGAACAGCGGCCCGAGCGGGCCGGGCTCGGGCAGACCCTTGCGGTGGTAGCGGGCCGCCTGAGCGACGATCGCGACCTCGGTCGGCGAGAAGCCGGGTAGGCCGCCGTTGAGGATCAGGTAGCGCGAGTGCTTGTGGTGGTCGTCGTAGTCGACGGACATGCCGATGTCGTGCAGCACGCAGGCCGCCCATAGAAGCTCGCGCTCGCGGGGGTCGCCGGGGTGCAGGCCCAGCTGCGCGAGCTGGTCGAACATGCCCAGCGCGAGCGCGGCGACGTGGTGGGTGTGCGCGGCGTCCATGTGGTAGCGGGCGGCCAGGTTCAGCACCGACGCGCGGCGCACGTCGGCGAACAACGGCAGCGGGCCAGCGGCGGCGGCGGTCTGCCCCTTCCCGGCGGCCCCCTTCTTGCCGGCCGCCTCCTCCGCCTCGGTGGCCGCCTTCGTCCCGATAGCCGCCTTCCCCCCGGCCGCCTCTCCGATCGCAGCCGCCTCCTTCTTCCTGGCCGTCTCCCCCGCCCCGGCGGCCCGCTTCTCCGCGTTCCCGGCTGCCTCCCCAGCCCCGCCCGCGCCGAGGTGGCGCTCGAAGAAGATGCCCTCGCGCAGGCCCGCCTCGGTGGCCTCGATCGCGTCGAGGCCACCGGCGCGCATGACCTCCAGCAGGACGGCGGCGCCGGCGAGGATGACGTCCGCGCGGACGGGCTTGATGCCGGGGATTTCGCTGCGCTGGGAGACGGGCAGTGCAGCGAGACGCTCGACGAGCTCCTCCAGGACGGCGCGTTCGATGGTCGTGCCCTGCACGCCGTTGGTCGGCAGTCCGCGTGCGCGCTGGGCGGCGGCGGCGAGGTTGCGCACGGCGCCGCCGATGCCCACGACGCGGGCGCCGGCTTCGGCGAGCCAGGGCGCGTCGTGCAGTTCGCGCGCGACGTGCTCGCGTAGATCCTGCAGCTGGCGGCGCTTGGCGGGCCCCGCGCCGGGCAGGAAGCGCTCGGTCATACGCACGGCGCCCAGGCGCCACGAGCCGCAGTTGCGCGGCTGGCGCTTGCGGACGCGCACGAGCTGCAGCGAGCCGCCACCGAGGTCGAGCACGCCGCCGTCGCGCAGGGTGGTCGAGTTGACGGCGGCGAGGTAGCCGTAGCGCGCCTCCTGCTCGCGGCTGAGCACGCGGATCGGCAGGTCGGTGCGCGCACGCGCGTGGGCGAGGAAGTCGGCGGAGTTCTTAGCGTCGCGGATCGCGCTCGTCGCGACCGCGTCGATCTGCTCGCCGGTCAGGCGCGCGGCGGCACAGAAGTGGGCGAACACGTCGAGCGTGGCGAGCGCGCGGCGCATCGGCTGCTCGCCGAGGCGGCCGGTCGCGCCGATGCCTTCGCCGATGCGCACCGACTCGTAGATCTCGTCTGTGCGCTGCCACCAGCCCTCGGCGCTCGTCGAGAAGACGACGAGCCGGAACGAGTTCGAGCCGAGGTCGATGACGGCGAGGCGGCCGTTTGGCTGCATATCCAGCAGCGTATTGGCCGTGGCGGAGGGTTCCTTGCGGGGGAAGCCGTCAGCTCAGTCGCAGCCCGGGACAGCCGTCGGCTCAGCTCCGGCTCCGAGCAGCCCTCAGGTCAACCGAGGTCCGCCGAGAGCGAGCCGTCAGCTCAGCCGCGGTCCGAGCCGCCAACTTAGCTGTGGCCCGAGGAAGCGGTCAGCTCAGCTCAGCTCAGCTCAGCTCAGCTCAGTTGCGCTCGCCGACACGCAGGCGACGCCCAGCGCCTCGTTGACGTGCCGGGCGTCGGCGAAGATCTGCGCGTGCGCGACACGACCGTCGGTGAACTTCAGCACCCAGGTGGTGGGGACGTCCGCGAAGGAGCCGCCGGGCCCAGCGCCGCTGACCAGCCCCAGCACCACAACCGCGCGGCCCGCGGCACGGATCTGGGTGGGGTTGACGACGAGCCGCTGCCAGTGCGCTTCGACGTCCTCGACATAACAGCGGATGCCGTGATGGCCGCGGTAGGGCTCGCCGGCGCGCGTGACCTCGGCGGTCATCGGCTGAAAGACCACGTTCGGGTGCAGCAGCGTGAGCGCACTCTCGACGTCGCGGCGGCTGAAACAGTCGAACAGCTGCGCGACGACGGCCTCCTTCGACAACGGCCCGCCGTCCGCCACCGGTCGGCCGTCCGACAGCGATCCGATCGACCTGCGGTCGGGCGTGGGCCGGCCGTCTGGCGTGGCACTCGGCGCCCCCGTCGGCGCCCCCGCGACCGCGTCGACCGTCCCAACGTCCACCGTCCCGACCGGCGCCAGGGTGCCGGTCGTCACGTCGTCTTCGGTGGCGCCTTCCGTGACAGCTGTTCGCACGCGCTTTCTTTCCGATCGATTCGCAGCCGTCCCAACCCGCGGGACCGCCCGATCGCCAGGCCCCCAAAGACCTCGCTCATCAGCTACCCGAACGGGCGTGCCTGCAAACACAGGTGGTTGGATCGGGTGTCGGCACCCCACCTCTTAAAATGTGGGACCGAAGTACCCGCAGATATCTTAATATCTGGATAGATATCACGATATTTCAAGCCCTTTGGGCCTAGCCTGGTGCCCCGACCCGCGCCCCGGCCCCTCCTTCTCGCCCGCCTCACGCTGCGCCGCGCCACGCTGCGGATACACCGTGTCCCCGCGCTCGAGCATCGCCACGAACTGAGCGATCCGCCGCGCGCGCGTGTCCGCCCGGCGCGCGCGCCCAACCCGGTAAAGAATCGCGTAGCGGTTCTGACTGGAAAGCCCGGCAAAGCAAGCCCGCGCCGCCGGCGAGGCCTGCAGCGCGGCGGCCAGGTCGGCGGGCACGGTTGCACGTGCTGCCCCGGGGTAGGCGTCGTCGAGGCGCCCATCGGCGCCGGCACGTTCGAAGGCGGCCAGGCCGGCGGCGTGCATGCGGCCGTCCTCGATCAGACGACGCACCTTGGCGACGTTGTTCTCCGACCACGCCGAGCGCGGCCGGCGCGGCGTGAAGCGCTGGCGGTAGGTGAGCGCGTCGAAGCGGCGGACCTGCCCGTCGATCCAGCCGTGGCAGAGCGCCTGCTCGAGCGCGTCGGCGTAGAGCAGGCGGGTCGGCTCGAGTGTGCCCTTCTTGGCGAGTCGCAGCCAGACGCCAGCCGAGCGCGCGTGGTGCTCACCGAGCCAGGCGCGCCAGGCGGGTGCGTCGGGGAGGAGCAGTTGCGGGAGATTGTCGGGCATCGGACGCGCGCGGCGGGGAACGGTAGCGAGTGCGAGCGGGGAGGCTCACGGAGATGAGCGTAGGGGGCGCGCGGCGTCGGACGCGCACGTCCATCGCCATCCCGGTTCGCAGCACACCGAATGGTTTACGACGTTCGAACACGGCTTACAATGCCGCCGTTGCGGGCGTCACGGGATGGCCGGCGTCGTACGACCGGCCGCGACGGCCCACCATCTACACAAATCGAGGAGTCAATGAGCACGACATACAAGATCGAGATCGAGATGGCGCAGGCCACTGTCACCGCGTTGGCCGACGATGACTACTACTTGTACGGATTCAAGGCGGTGAAGGTCCCCGGCGGCAGAGGCACCCCGCTGGTCTGGTTCAGCACGTCGCGCTTCGGCCTGAAAACCGAACTGAACTGGGCCGAGCAGTACCAGGCGTACACCACCAGCGCGCAGATCGTGCCCGGCGGCCGGATCACGGCGACCAACGCCTACGACATCGGCCTCGGCCAGACGCTCAACGTCACCGGGACGGATGGCACCGGGTCCGTCGACACCCAGAAGGGGACGCCGGCGGCGATCAGCATCGACAACCTGACCACGACTCAGTTCACGACCGGCATCTCGCAGACTCAGCCGGACGGCACCGTGTCGCCGATGTGCGCGTTCAACCTGTTCGGCCACCATGTCGACCGGATCGCGCCAATCGAGCAGGTGCTCCTGTTGTTCTCGAACGAGCGGGCCGGGCCGGGCACCGTCATCGAGGAGGCCTACAGCGAAGGGCTGCTGATCGACCTGACGGCTGGCAACAGCCGGACGGTGCAATACGACATCAACACCGGCTGGAACTACGGCGGCGCGACCTGGGGCACCCCGGTGCCGCCACAGGCCGACCTCGCTCGCCTGCTGATCCAGCAGGGCCTCACGCTTCAGCAGGAGAGCGCCGCCAACGGGGACGAACCGACAGCGGCGGCCAGCTGAGCGCACGCTCGGCGTCCGCGCTCGCCGGGAAGACACCCGCGCGACATGACCCGCAGTTGCCTACGAAGGCTCCACCCGCAGCGCCGGGGGCGCTAACGAGACCAGGCGCGCCCGCGCGCGGGAGAGCCGCGAGCGCACCGTGCCGACGGGCAACCCCAGCTCGCGTGCCGCGCCGGTGTAGGTCAGGTTGCCGACCAGACACAGCACGACGACGTCGCGCTCACCGGGCGGCAACTGGTTCACGCGGTCAACGATCGTCCGCGCGCGGTCGGAGGCGTAAACCCTGTCGGTGGCCTCGTCGGCCGGGTCGGCTTCGGTGCAGGGAGGCGGCAGCCGCCGGAACGCGGCCTCGCGCCGGCGGGTCGAGCGCAGGTGGTTGCGAATCACGTTGACCGCGACGCCGTAGAGCCAGGGCAGGGCGGCGCGGGTGGTCAGATCGACGTCCTGCCGGCGCCGCCAGGCCTCGTAGAACACCGCGGAGCGGATCTCCTCGGCGGTCGTGCGGTCGCCGGTGCGGCGCAGAGAGAACCAGAAGATCTGGTCTCCGTAGCGCCGGTAGAGGCGGTCGAAATGGTCTGTCTGGGGATCGGCTCGCTCGCCGCTGCACTGCTCCATTGGTAATCCCTGTCCGCAGCGCACCAAAAGGTTCACGAAGTTCGAATGACGGCCTCCAATCCGAACCGTTGCGGGGGGCGCGGACAGCTATGGGGTGCAGTCATTGCGGCACCGATAGCGGTCCGCGGCGCAAAGACTAGAAAAGGAGGGACTCCTGACGATGCACTTCAGACTGACCCTGCTGCACGACCTGCCCAACCGGGCCCCGAGCGCCCTGTCGGTGAGGTACACGTACAAAGACGGGCACATCACGACCTGGCCCGTCCAGGCGGTCGGCGCCGACCAAGACACGGCGGTCGTCGTCGTGGAATGCGCCGGACACCTCATCCACCAGCACGAGGTCAGCACTCGTGAGCTGACAGCCCACTACCCCAAAGCACCCCACACGGTCGCGATCGCGATCAGCAGCGTACAGCCGGCCTGACGGCCACACACCCATCTACCAAAAGGAGGAGTAATGAGCACGCCCTACAAGATCGAGATCGCAATGAAGCAGGACACCGTCGCTGCGCTGACCGGCGACGGCTACTACCTGTACGGATTCAAGGCGGTGAAGACCCCCGGCGGCAAAGGCTCCCCGGTGGTCTGGTTCCGCACGTCGCACTTCGGGCTGAAAACCGAGCTGGACTGGGCCGAGCAGTACCAGGCGTACACCACCAGCGGGCAGATCGTGCCAGGCGGCCGTATCAGCGCGACCAACGCCTACGACATCGGTCTCGACCAGACGCTCAACGTCACCGGGACGGATGGCACCGGGTCCGTCAACACCCAGAAGGGAACGTCGGCGGCGATCAGCATCGACAACCTGACCACGACTCAGTTCACGACCGGCATCTCGCAGACTCAGCCGGACGGCACCGTGTCGCCGATGTGCGCGTTCAACCTGTTCGGCAAGCACCTCGACCTGGTCGCGCCGGTCGAGAAGGTGCTGCTGATGTTCTCGAGTGTGCCGGTCCATACGGGCACCGTCATCGAGCAGGCGTACAGCAGCGGGCTGAGCATCGATCTGACGGGCGAAAACGCCCGGGCGGTGGGGTACGACATCAACGCCGGCTGGGACTGCAATGGGGAAACATGGGGCACCCAGGTGGCGCCGCAGGCCAACCTTGTTCCGATGCTTATCCTGCCGGGGCTGGAACCCCTGCAGCCGAGCACCCCCGGCGGCCCCGAACTGGCGGCCGGGGACAGCTGAGCGCGCTCGCCGCTTTCGCGCCCCTGCGGACGCATCCCGCCAGACGGCGTTCGCACCGTTCGCGGGGGCGCCAGCCGCGAGCCGCAAGTAGCTTTGACCGCGAGCAGGCATGGTACCGAGCCACCTGCTGGAGACCAGTGTCCTGCCCCGCGGCCCGGGCGGGCCGCCGGCGGGCCAGGGCGCTCGGCACCCCGCGCGTGCGGCGTAACACTCCTCGGCAGCAGCCGAGCGGCGGGGCCCGTTGAGGCGCCCCGCCGCTCGTTGTGGGCCTGGCTGCGGGCCCTGGGTTGTCCGCTAGCTCACGCGCCGGCTACGTGGCTTCGACGCCTTCCGTGTTCGTGTATTTTTCGCGGTCGGCTTTCGTCAGCTCGACTTTCAAGGCGCCTTTCCATTCGCCTTTGCCACCCGTGCACGTGATGCTTCCGCCTTTGGTGTCGAATTCGTCTTCGACAACGTCCTGGCTTTTACCTTCGACTTCCGCTTTGCCGTTTTTGACGTGCACGCTTTTCGGGAAGTAACATTCGTGTGATTTGGTGCCGCACGCAAAGTAGAAGCTGGTATTTTTGCCTGCACTGCTGAACGTCTTGTTCCTGGTTTCGGTTCCTTCGGTGAACAGTTCCGTCGCCAGCGGCAAATTCTTTGCTTCCCATTCGTGCAGCAGGTATGGGCATTCGTGAGTGCCTTCGCAGCCGGACAGCGCCATGAAGGTTATTATTTCTCCGGCGCCGGCGGCCTTGATATTTGCTTCCAGGTTTTTGACGGTGCATGACGCGCCGTATATGAGGCGACCTCCTTCTTCTGCATCCGTGACTTCGTAGCTCCCTGTCAGAAGGACGGGCAGCGTTTCGGTGACTTTGGATTTCAGGAGGCCTTCGTGTCTGATGAGGTATTCGGGTTGGGCGAGCGCAGCGGATGCGGTGAGCGCGCCGAAGACGAGCGCTGCCGCGCAGAGGATCGTCAGTCTCTTGAGGAGAGGCTGCATTGTGTAGTTTCCTTTCGTTACAGTCACCCGGTCACCACGATCGGGTGAGGTAACTGTTATAGGCATACGAGGGTGTCGGGGTCAAGATGTAACAGTGAAATCGCTGGGTGGTCTCGATGTGTGACTCGTACTCGCGTTGAGTGCCTGGCGGCCGAGGTGTGTCAGGCGCCATTCGTTGGCGTGCCCGGGTCGGCCTTGGCGTTTTTCCAGTAGTCCGGCGCGTGCGAGTCGCGCGAGCAGGGCGGAGGTCTGTGAGTGCTCGCGTACGCCGATCGCGTCGGCGATCTGGCGGTTGCTGGCACCGGGGTGCTCTGCGAGGTAGCGCAGACAGGTGCGCGCCCGGTGGGCCCTTGGATCGCCAAGGAGGCTCGGCAGCACGGTGGCGGGGTGGGGGGACTCTGAGCCGTGGGCGGCGAGCAGCTCGCGTGCGAGCGATTCGCCGCTGGCGACCTCCCGTGAGACGCCGTCCCGGTCCAGGTAGGGAGCGAACATCACTCCCATCAACGGACCGAGCAGTGCGATCATCGGCTCGCCCGATCGGTTCAGGGCGTGCGTTTGCACGATCCCGAGGACCGCGGTCAGTACGCCCTCGGGCACAAGCGGATCGGGCGCGGCGCCCGGCGGCGGTGGGAAGGCCTCGATCGCCTGGCGCGTCATCGCCGCCGTGTACCGGGCGCGGCGCTCCAGCGCCCACGACCCCGCCGCCAGCGACTCCACCAGCCACGCGCGGGTCAGCTGCGGCTCGCGGTCGAACAGGCACAGCAGCCCCGCGAGCGCGTTGCGCAGCCCATCGCGCCAGTCCTTCGCGTGGGCGTACGCGTCGGCCGTGATCGCGCTCGCCTGCCGGTAGGCGTCGTCGATCACCGCGAGAAAACAGTCCTCGCGGCCGGAGAAGTACTCGTAGAACCCCTGCCGCGAGACCCCGGCCCGCGCGCACACCGCCCCCACCGACGTGTTCGCGTAGCCGCGTTCGCAGACGACCGCCACCATCGCCTCGACGATCCGCACGCGGCGAACGTCCGGCTCCGCGCGAGACGGGCGAGCTCGCATGGCAGCTCAACCGGGGGCTCGGCGTATCGCGGACGCTCATGCCGGAACGGGTCAGCGTCGTCTCTTGGGGGTCGGTGCGTACCGGTTGTGCGCCTCGCGTTCGCAGAGCGTGCGCCGGTGGCGGTTGTGTTTCTTGCGGCAGACGGCGAGCGCTTTGGTGAGCTTCTGCCGGCCGGTGAGCGCGCGGACCACGACGACGGGGTGCGACGCCGCCGGGGCTTCGGCGGGGAACACGTTGGCCGGCACCGAGAGCAACGGGAAACCGGGCACCAGACCACCGGCGGTCTGGGGCGCCGGTGGCGGCGGGCTGGTGGTGAACGTCAGGACCTCGGTTTCCGCTCCGCCGCCGGCGTTCTCGGCGATCAGCCGGTAGTAGTAGGTGACACCGGACTGCAGGCTGTCCAGCTGGATCGCGAGGGATTCCTGTTCGGGGGTCGAGGTGTGGCCCGCGGCGACCGACCCAAGCGCCTGGGGGCTCGTGCCCAACAGCAGTTCCCAGCGTGTGGGCAGACCCCGGGGGTTCAGCGTCGCGTCGATCGTCGCCGCGCCCTGCCCGACTTCATTCGCCGCGGCTTCCGTGAGGACCGGCGGAACCGCGAGCGGAACGGCGACGGTTTTGAACACCTGGGTTTCGCCGGTGACCAGCTGCGGGCTCCCGTCGAGGTTGTTGCTCGCCAGAACCCGATAGTGGTAGATCGTGTTGGGTTCGAGGTTTTCGAGCTCGACCTGGACACCGACTGGAGAGGCTCCTTCCCGGACGCTTTCCGGATTAAGCGGTATTTGACTCGAAAAGCTTTCGTCGGTCGAGTACTGGAAGTAGTAGCTGGTGTCGTCCTGCGCGGGGTAGCCCTCGGCGCCCGGGTTCACGCTCGCAGAGATCGCCGCCGTGTAGGGCGTGACCTGCCACGCTCCACCGGTCTTCACGCTCGGGGGATTGGGGAGCGTGAGGAACTGCTGGACGGGGCCTTCGCCTTTGCCGACCCTGTTCGCCGCCGCCAGCCGGTAGTAGTAGGTGCTGTTCGGGGCAAGCCCCTGCAGGTTCGCACCGACTGCGACGCCGCTGTTCCCGGCGCCGAGTTCGGCGGCGCGCGGCGTGCATTCCGCGGTGCTCGGGCCGCTCGCGAGCAACGCTTCTTCGACCGCATACTGGAACACGCACAGGTTCGGTGTTTCGTTCCTCGGGTTCACCACCCCGGTCAGCGACGCGGTAGTTTGCCCCACGCTGCCGGCGTTCGCGCCTTCGATCAGCGGCGGCGCCGGGGCTTCGTTGAACGTGGCTTTCACGGTCTCGGCGGCGCCCAGCGTGACTTCGCATTCCCCGCCGGGTTCGGCTTCGTGTTCGCAGCCTTCCCAGCCCGCGAACACGGACCCGGCCCCGGCGGTCTGCTCGAGCTTGACCCTGGCGCCTTCGTCAAAGTTCGCGCTGCAGTGCGAGCCGCAGGCGACCCCGGCCGGTGTCGAGATCACTTCGCCGCTGCCGCTGCCGCTCTTTTCCACGCTCAGCGTGAAGCGCGGCGTACCGAGCGTGTAGATCTCGCCGGACCCTTCGGCACGGTTGGCCGCATAGACCGTATGGGTGGTTTCGTCGATCGCGATGCCGAACGACCCCTGGGCGCCGAGTTCGCCGCCGGCGAACGTTTCGACCGGCACCCCGTCGGATTCGAACTCTGCGATTTCCTGGCCGCCGCTCTCGCTGACAAACACGTTCCCGGTGGACTGGTCGACGGCGACCGCGTTCGCGCCGCCAGCGACGATCGTGACCGGTTTGCCGCGTTTCCCGGCCGGGAACTCCTGCACCGGCCCGCCCTCCTGATCCACATAGACGTCCCCGGCGCTATCCACCGCGATGCTGTCCAACGGGTCCGGCAACACCTTGAACGAACCCAACAACACCCCCGCGGAGTTGTATTCCTCGACTTCTTCGCTGCCCCGGAGCACGACGAACAGGTGCCCGCTGGACTGCTGCACCGCCACGCCGGTCGGGATTTCAAGACCCGTCAACTGGCCTTTCGCACCAAAGGCTTCTTCGAGTTCCCCATTGGGCTTGAACTTGTCGACCACGCCGGCCGCGTAGTCACTGACGTACAGGTCCCCATTCGACGCTGCGACCGCCGCGAACAGCGGCAGCTGCAGTTCCCTGCCCGCCGGGCCCGTGACCGGCGCCAGACCCGTGCGTCCCCCGTTTTCGGTGAACTGCACGACCTCAGGCGTCGGAGTGTACACCATCATGTAAACGTCACCCTTCGATGCCCCGGACGAATTATCGACAGCCACACCGACCGGTTCGCTCAACCCTCCCGCGGTACACAGCGCCGGCCAACCCAGCGAGGAGCAGGCGTTCGAGTACACCGTCGCTGCCGACGCACTCGCGCCACCGGCGAGCGCGCCGCACACCGCGAGACAGATGACCAGCAGTCCACGCACATGACCTCTCATCACCCATTCCTCCTGTATTCGGCATGGTCATTGGTAGCCCGGCGCGCGTGCCTGCGTCTGCTAGCCCGGCGCCCCCGCCTGTCCCTACTCGCCTTGCGCGACCGTCTTGGCTTCTTTGCGCTCCTGGCCTTCGCGCAGCCGGTGACCGCGATCGGCGTGCTCTGATGGATCACCGCGTTGCTCTGGCTGACGAATTCGGTGGGCATGTGCAGCCCGCCTTTGACCGTGCAGAGGTTCCCGTTGGCAGTCAGCGCGCTGAACTGACCCTGCGGCAGGTACAGCTCGAAGGTGCCGACGGGCTCGTCGGGGACGGTTCTGAACGTGCTGCTGGTGATCCCGGCCTTGCTGATGAACGTCGTACCGACGAGCTCGACGCTGACGCCGTAGCCCTGCAGCACGACAACCAGGCTCGGGAACGCTTCGCCGCCGTGGCTGACGAAGTACGCCGGCCCGGTCAACGGGACAGGCAGGATCGGCGTGACCGCCCGCGCATAGCCGACGATCGACGCCGCCGGGCACGACGCGGGGTCCGCTTCGAACACGGACGCCAGGCACGCTTTCTGCAGCGTCGTCAGCCGTGAGGGCAGCTGCTTGGGCAGTTCTACTTTGACCTCCTTGACGTCCGCCTCCGTGCCCTGCGGCACGTTGGGGAACGTCAGCCTGACGTCCAGGCTCGCCCCGTCCGCCCGCGAGGTTTTGCCCGTGGCGGCGGCCTTGAACGACGGCTGGAAGCGCAGCGACCCGCAGTCCGCCAGCTGCAGCGGGTTGGAGACGGTCACCGGGTCATACCCGGCGGGGTCGTCCGGGTTCCCGCCGCCGCCGATCACCGTAATCCCGATCGACGCCGGGGCGCAGGAGGTCGGATTCAGGGTGAAGCCTTCGCGGTCGATGTAGACGCGGATCGTGCGCAGGTGGATCACGACGCCCTTGATGATGTGCGGGATCTGATCGGCCGGGCCCGCCGGGATCGACACGGCGGCGGTGTGCGGGTCGACGTGCAGCGGCAGGTGCACGACGACCGTGCCGAGGTCGAACGGGCCGACCTTCGCCGAGGTCACCGACACGACCGAGAACGGCGCGCCTGCAAATGGGCCGCCCAGATACAGCCTGCCGGGGGCCTGCGCGAGCACCGTCCCGACACCCGCTTCGGCGATCGTGTGCCCGATCTGGCTGGCGGCCGGGCAGGCCGAGTGTTCTTCTGCCTGCTGACCGCTCTGCGCCCTGGCGGCGGCGATTTCGCCTTCGCCGCAGAACGGGATCCCCGACAGGTCGCCGGTCAACCCCGGCGGCAGCGTCGTCGCGAACCCTGTGATCTCCTGTTCCCCGTCGCCCCTGGAGATCCGCAGGAACAGCGGGCTGAAGGCGCCGGCGTTCTCATGGATCGGGTAGGCGACCGTCTGCGGCGCGAACGGCGGCACCCCACCCGCCGGGCACGCGCTGCCCGCGACCCCCTGGGTGATCTGAAACGGGATGCCTACCGCCGCGCTCGCTTCGAACGGGTCCGACCAGGGCGCCAGTTCGGCCCGCGCGGCGTAGGAGCCACACACTGGCGGGGTGACCAGCGGCGCGGTGGCGCCGGGGCGGAACTTCAACACGAAGCGATTGAACGGCGCCTGCGGGGTTTCCTGGAACGTCGTGACCAGCCGGCCGGTCCTGGGGTCCAGGTCGACCCGCCCGGCGACTTTCACGACGACCCCGCGTTCGTAGTCGCGCGCCACCACGTACAGTGCGAGCAGGCCGCCGAACGGATTGTCATACGGCGTGGCGACGTACACAGCGCCTTCGAGCTTTTCGCCGAGCAACGGGGTTTCGATTTCCACAGACCCGATCTTCGCTTCCGGCGGGCAGCCTTCGCCGGGCAGCGAGAACGCGGTTTCCCTGGCGAACTGTTCGGGCGCGCACGACCCCAGGCCGGCCCCGGCCGATGGGTTGATCGTCATCCCTTCCGGCAGCACCACCCGCGCGCCCTCCAGATCCGACGTCGAGAGCGTTTCCGGGTCTTCCCACGTCTGCGGTACGCTGACGGTGGCGTCCAGTCCGCTCGGCGATTCGGCCGCCGTGGTGGTCGGCTGCGCCGTAAACGACGGCGAGAACGGGACGCGGCCACAACCGGTGATCGGCGAGATTTCGGTGCCCGCTTCAGACCAGTTTTCCTGTTCGTCCCACGAGTCGGCGCGCATCGTCGCGACCTCGCCGTGCCCCGTGCACGACGTCGGGTTCGTCAGGAACGGCTTGACCGCGGTGTGGGCTTCCTCGCCGCCGGGATTGGCGACATACGGTTCGAAGCCGGACAGTTCGGCGACGATCCGGCCGCGTTCCGGATTGTGCACTGCAGACGCGGGTACGCCCCAGACCGTGAGCACGATGTCGTTCGGTTCGCCCAAATCCTCGATGCTCGGGCTCGTCACGGTGAGGCCCGTGTCCCCGGGACGCACGCTGACGGGCAGGATCTGCGTCAGCCCACCGACGCTGAAGCCGAGCGTCGCGGCGACGCCCGTGTTCGACTGCATGCTGTAGACCGGGCCGGTGTAGTGGACAGCCGCAGGACGACCGGGTTCCCCCAGGTCGAAGTGGATGACACCAACCTGCGATTCGGGAGGACACAGCGTACCGAGTCCTCCTGCCTGCCTGTAGGAGAGCTGCGCATCGGTGCACGTCGGGACCGCCGTCGCGCTGCCGAGGAAGCCCGGCGGGAGGTTCACCACCGTCGTCTTCACGTCGCTGAACGTCGCTTCTTCCCCGCTCGCCGTCTGCTCGAAGTCGAACGCGGTCGTCAGGTCCGCGTGCGCGCCCGCCTGGTAGCTCGACGCGGTGATGTGAAAGCTGCCCGGTTCGATCGCGAACGGGCGCACGATCTTTGGAAAGGCGACGGCCGCCGTCGGCGGCGCCGCGAGCACGGCCAGAGACACGACGAACACCAGTGGACGAAATTGAAAACGCATCATCGTACGCCCCTCCGCGAGGACCTGTCACTTCGATTGCGCGAGCTGCGCGCCCTCCGACTCGCCCGTCCATGCCTGCCGTGCTTCGCTTTCCCCAATTTGCCCTTCTTCTTCTTCTTCTTCTTCTTCTGCGAGGCCTTTTTCGCGGTCCGCGGCGGCGCGGCGCTCACGAGCGTTTCGCTCGCGCCGGGGGCCGGCCGCAGCGTCTGCGTTGGATCGCTCGGCGCGCTCGGCGGCGTCGAGCACGCGGCGCCTTCGCATTCGGTCGGCCGTGGCGGCGGCGGCGGGAAGCCGCCGCCGATGCGCGCATCGTAGATGTCGCCCTGTTTGTCGGCGTCCGTCGGCGCGAGCTGCGCGTGCGTGCCGACGAACACGTTCCGACCCGAGGGGTCGACTCCGAGCAGCACGTTCTCCGTGCCGTCGACGCCGTTGGTGATCAGCGCGAGGCAGCCCTGCGCCAACCCGCAGCCATCGACTCCGTACCGCCGCCACTCGTAGACGTCCGAGGACGGAGAGAAGTAATCGCTTTCGTCTTCCGCACCCACCGGTTCTGAGGGAGAGATTTCGCCGTCGAACGTCCTGTGGCAGCAGCGCACTTGGCGTGTCGAAGAAGACGAAGTTCCCATTTTCCGCCGCCGGCGACGCCAGCGGCGAGAGCCTTTCCTCGTTGGTCACCCATTCGGGCAGATACACACTGAGCAACCGCGGCTCGGAGTCGAACGGGGACGCACATGAAACACACTGCACGACGTTTTCGGTGCTGTCGTAGCGGTAGGCCTGCACCTTCCGACCGGGGGGCCGCGTCCCACTCACCCCCTGTACCGATTCGACGTTGAAGTAGAAGTCACTCCCGTCGGGACTCGTATAGAAGCCACCGTTGTCGTCTGGCTGATTCTGGGACGACGCCGCGACGAAGCTCAGCGTTTTGCTGGTAATGTCATAGCGGTAGATGTCTGCGGCGTTCGCCGGCGCTTCCGGCGTCAGCGGGCTGGCGCCGAAGGCATTGAAGTAGTAGACGTTGCCATCTTCCGAGAGCGCGTGCATCTTCAGGATGGCGTCGTTCTGCAGGGAGAAGAGGCGCTTCACCGAACGCGTTTCGGTGTCGTAGGAGAAGTATTCGATCCCTTCCCCGCCTCGCTTGTCCAGCAGCACCTGCGTGCCTTCTGGGTTGGCCCCCTGAAATATGTAGTTTCCGATATCGACCGTTTCCCTGCCGTTGACGCGCATGTACAGTTCGATGTTGGGAGCGTTTTCGTCATTGAATTGAAGTTCTCGTTCTTCTTGGCTCGGACAGCCGTTGGGGTCCGCTTCGAAGAACATCCGCGAGCCGTCCGAGGAAACCGCGTGAATGCTCCCGTCTTCGTTTGCGCCCGAGGTTCCTTCCTGTCCCTGGCCCCCGCCGCGGTTGCCGCCTTCGCGCCCTTGCACCATGTGGGCGCCGCACGTGCCGATCGTTTCGCCGTCGGTGTAGGCATTTACCTGGCTGAGACGCCCGCCGGAGTACTCGTAGAGGTCATAGCCAAGCTGGTCCGAGGGCGCAAACTGCACCGTCGTGCCCGTCGGCTTGCCCGGGATCAGTTCGTGGTCGGGCGATTGGATCACGACGATCGACCCGTCGCTCGACTCCCCGACCCAGCGACCCCAATGTTCTTCGTCTTCTTCCTCGGGTTCCGACGCGACGACCGTGTACGGACCACCGGGCGGGCCGAGCGCATAGTTGACTGTCGATAAGTGATCGAAGGGCGACACATACAATTCCTCGGTCACATTCACCTGCGAGAGATTGGGCGTGTCGAGAACGGTTGTTAGAGTCGTGAGAGACAAACCGCCCGTCTGCGGCTGGGGGTACAGCGAGGTCATCGTCCAGCTCGCCGGCGTGCGAGTGAACAGGTAGCTGGTCTTGCCGTTGAGGGAGCCGCCAATGTTGGGTCCCCACTTGGCCGGCGTGTCTTCAAAGATTAGATGTTCACCATCGATCCCAATCAGCGTCGCCGATCCAAAGAGCTTCCCGTATTCGAAGATGTCCTGGGCGCCTTCCTTGTTCGCCGGCGTGACCTGCTCGTACGCGCGGCAGTCGGGAAGGCTGGCCGACGGTCCTGTGCGCTCCGCTTCGTTCGGGCACGCCGGCTGTGTTTCCGGCTCGGGCGTCGGGATCGTCAGCGCCCTGGTAGTCGGGCTGTATTGCGGCTGGCCCTTGAACTGGGCTTCGTTTTCGACCGCGAGACGGTAGTGGTAGGTTTCACCGGCGGCTATCGCGGGGATTTCCTGCCACACGAGCCCGCCGCCGCTCGTTTCCACCGGGGTCGTCTTCGCCGCGCTGGCCCACGCGCCTTCGGCGAACTGCGCCTGGTCGAGGAATTCAAACCAATACCTGACGGTCCCTTCGTTCGGGTTCACCATCCCGGACACGGATAGCTTGCCTTCGCCGTTGACCGTGTGCACCGCGTCCGCTTCGCCTGAGGGCAGCGCGGCGGCGCAGGCGGTGCAGGCCGCGAGCAGCAGCCAGGCCAGACAGACACCGACGACAGCGAACGCGCGAGGCAGGCGCGGGCTCGGGTTACGAGCACTCATCGACGTCCTTCCGCTTGTTTGTCTCACGATCGAGTAACCCAGCTTCATCGTTGTCTCGTCTCCCTCGCGTGTCGTGATCTGGTGTGACTGCCACTGCTGCTGCTGCTGTGAATTGGCGCAGCGATGCGCTGCCCGACAAGCTCGCCCTGTCGTGTGAGCCGCCAGGCGTTGGGCTCCCCCTTCTGATGCCCGCCCCCCGCGTTCTGCAGCAACCCCAGCCGCTCCAAGCGCGCCAACAGCTTCGAAACCTGCCCCTGGTCTGAGATCTCCGCACGATCGGCGACCTGCCGGTTGCTCGCCCCGGGGTGCTCGCCCACCGCGTCGAGTACCCGCGCGGTCCTGTAGGTGAGGCGCATCGGCAGGCCCTGCAAAGGATCGGGCGCGCCCGCAGCAGGCGTTTTCAACCGCGCGCCGCGTGGCCGCGGCCGAACCGCCGGCGCCGGCCGCGTCCGCTCACGCCGCGCAGCCTCCGGCCCCAGATAGGGCAACACAACCATCGCGGTCAACTCGCCCAGGAGGCTCGTGAGCGCGGGGCGCTGGCGGCGCGCCAGACGCGCCTGCACAATCGCCACGCCAGCGCCGACGACACCCTCAGCCGTCAACCGCGAACACTCGCCCGCACCCGCGCTCTCGCTCTCGCGCCGCCCCTCGTCCACAACGGCCGTCAGCCGCGCCAGCGCGCGCTCCCGCGCAGCCGCCACCGCGGGCCCACCCCGCTGCGAATGCACGACCAGCATCCGCGCGAGCACCGGCTCACGATCAAAGAAACACAGAACCCGCCACAACCCCAACCGCACCCGCTCGGCCCACGGCAACCCGGCCAGCTCCTCGCCGGCGGCCAGCTCGCGCTCGACCGCGTCGATCAGGTCCTGCACCGCAGCGGCCAGACAGGCCTCGGTATTCGCGAACACGTCATAAAACGTCCGCCGCGAAACCCGCGAACGACCCGTAATCCGCGCAACCGTCGCCTCACCGTACCCGCGTTCGTCAACGACCGCGACCGCCGCCGCGACCAACCGCCCACCCTGAATCTCCGCCAACGGCGCCCGCTGCGCCGCACGACGCTCACGCTGCCCACCGGCGCCACGCACAGAACCACGCCCGCGCGAGGAGGCCACCTACGCCACCCCCCCACACACGGCGCCCGCGCCGATTTCAACTGTGCCCGGGAAACGCGAAAGCCCGCCCGCGCCAAGCGAAGGCCCGGCCGCGCCAAACGAAACCCAACCCGCGCGAGCGGGCTTTACCGGGCGGCGCCTTGGCGCCGAGCCGCTAGAGCTAGCGGCTGACCCTAGGGGACAAGAGAGAGAGAGAGAGAGAGAGATGCGCCAAGCTGGCGCATCTAGCGAGGCAACCCCGCTCGCGCGCAACCACACCCGACATGTCGCCCCTCGAAGAACTCATGCGAAAACCAAACTCCCTCATAACAACCCGATCCAGCCTCTCTCCCAGAACCAGCGGCCCTGCAAAACACTTTTCAAAGGCCGGCCACAGAAACACGCAGCCCAACCCCTGCTGAACCATCTATGTCCGCCGAAACCCAGCCAACAGGCCCGGCCCACTTGAATCTAACAAACACCCACACGAATGTCAAGACACAACCCGCAACGGGCGCAGCGGGGGCCGCGCGGCTGCGTCGCCCGCGACGCGCCTGTCAGGTTGTACGGCCTTTCGTCGGGGAGTCTGGTATCCTGTCAAGCAGAGTGCTATGAGCGTTCTTGTGGACATCACCGCGGAGGAAGTCCGCCTTCCCGAGCGCGCGCGCGAGGCGCTGGAGCGCGGACGGCGCGTGTGCATCAGCCGCTACGGACGGCCCGCCGCGTACGTCCTGGGCGGTGAGCAGTACACGCTCGTGGCGCCGCTGCTCGACCTGATCGAGGAGGGCGTCGTCGTCTCGCACGAGATGCTGATGAGCGCCGCGGATGCCGCGCTGGCACGCGATCTGGCCGAGGATCGCGAGACGAGCCCCGCCGAGGCGGCCGCGATCGAAGAGCTGCTTGCCGAGCGCGCAGCGATCGCCGCGCCGCCCTCCGACAGCGCCGGCTGACGGCGCGTGCCTGCCGACGCGTCCAGCCTGCATCGCGGCGCGATCGCCTGGGGCGTGTTCCCATTCGCCGCACAGTTCCCGCTGCGCTGGCTCGACACCAAAGATCGCGTGCACAGCGTCGCCTCGATCGACGACTATGTCGCGCAACGGCGCGGCACACCTACGAGCGTGATCTCCGAGGTCAAGCTGCGCCCCGTCGTGCTCATGCACGACGGCACGATCGAACGCAACCAGGACATCGTCGTCATGCGCGTCAACTCCGTCCGACCGCGCCACCGCAACTCCGAGACCTGGCCCCGGATCGTCGCGCAAGAACACCCATTCTTCTTTCACCTGCCCACAACCAACCCCCACTACCGACTACCCGAGGAGTCGATCGTCGCGCTGACCTCGATCGCCACCGTCCACAAGAACGCCCTGCTCGAGGTCCGCGGCAGCCTGACCGCAACCGAGATGCGCGAGCTCGATGAGCGCCTGATCCGCGTCCTCAGCCTCGACCTCGCACCCCGCATCGCCGCACTCGCCCGCGAACTGCTCCAGCGCGCCGGGATCGCCACCTGACCGGTGCCAGCCAAACGCCCGCCGCGGTATACGATCCCCCGCCGCCGGCAGGCGCCAGCTCTAAAAAGCAGGCGAGCGGCGGGGCCCGTTAACCCCGGCTGTGCGTTAACGATCCGCGCCTTGGGTTGACCGAGGCGCGGGACCGTCCGACTGGGCTTGGAGAATTGGGCTTGCTGAAGGACCGATTCCCGAACTCAGGAGGCTCACCGTGAGGGTGATGCGTGATGGACGCTCGGTAACCGTAGAAGTCACGTCGGACGGAGCGGGTTTGGTATCGCACGCGGGCACCGCGCTCGTCGCGCAGGTCGCTGAGATGCTGGGGCTGACGGCGGCGCTCTCGCGGGAGCTGGCTGTGGTCAAGCAGCGCCGTCGTGGTCATGACCCGGGCAGGGTGATCCGTGATCTCGCGGTGATGTTGGTTGACGGCGGCGGGTGCGTCTCGGACCTCGGTGTTGTCCGCGAGCAGGACGTATTGTTCGGGGCGGTCGCGTCTGACTCGACAGCGTTTCGGGAGATCTTGGTGCGCGCGGACACGGCCGGTGCTACGCACGGCCTCGTTGACTACTGCCGCGAGGCACGGAT
Organism: uncultured Solirubrobacterales bacterium; assembly: GCA_963804675.1. Lineage (GTDB taxonomy): Bacteria > Actinomycetota > Thermoleophilia > Solirubrobacterales > Solirubrobacteraceae > Palsa-744. Next base: position 886,979 of record CAWDRI010000001.1, read on the forward strand.
GCGGTTCTCGATCGGCTACGAGCTGACCGAGAAGGTTCGTGGCGCGATCCTCACGATCCCAGGGGACGCGTGGGTCGGAGCGCTCGACCAGGACGGGTCGGCCCGCAAGAACGGCGAGGTCACAGAGATCACCGGCATGGTCGATCTGTCGGCGTGGCCCGAGGGCTCCAGGCTGGTCGTGCGCAGAGAGCGCCCGCACCCCGGAGCACAATGTCGTTCACCGACACGACGACGGGTACCGCTTCCAAGCGATCCTCACCGACCAGGCCGACACCGACATCGCCGTCTTGGAGTGCCGCCACCGCCAGCACGCCCACGTCGAGGACCGCATCCGTGACGACAAGGACACCGGCCTATCCAAGTTCCCGTTCAAAGAGTTCGCGCTCAACGAGGTATGGCTGGAGATCGTGATGCTCGCGCACGACCTGATCGTCTGGACCCAAGCACTCCTCCTCGACGGGGCGCTCGCCAAGGCCGAGCCCAAGCGACTGCGCTACCAACTGCTGCACGTCGCCGGCAGGCTCGCGTTCTCCGGCCACCCGCTGCAAGCTCCACCTCCAGAACACATGGCCGTGGACGGCCGAGCTCCTCGCCGCGTTTCAGAAACTCAAAACGCTTCACACCGCGAGCGGCTGACAGCAGCCACCAGCGACCCCGCCACCACCCAGCAAACCACCCGGCCACCGGCCGTAATCACCCTGCCCCGAAACGGCCGAGCGCACACCCCGCTCCCGCTCGAACACCCACAAACAACGCCACCCAGCCCGATCGCCGACCAACAAGCCACCCACCCGCGGCGGGCTCGGTGCGCGGCGAGCGCGGCCCACTACCGGCCGCGCCGAGCGCCCGCCCGGCCAACCCCGCAACTTCCCGTGCCACCGGCTGTCTATAAACACGTACTTGACGAACAGCCCACCGGCTGGCTAAGCTGGGGGCCACGCGCTGAGAAGCCCGACCACGGGCGGGCGCGTGTCGAGCGGAGGAGAGGTCGAACGTGAAGCATCTGGGAACCCATGGGGTACGGACACACACGCTGGGCGTGCTGCTCGCCGGCGCGACCTGCGCGCTGCTGAGCCTCGGCGCGAGCGCCGTCGCGGACCCCGGCGCACACGCGGCAAGGACGATCACGCTCAACGACACGGCGCGCCTGCACCGCACGTCGAGCCACGGCTTCAGCCTGTACGAGTCCGGCCAGGCCAGCGGGTCGCTCGGCGGCTCGGTCTCGCTGCACCTGTTGATCGCCTCGCTCAAGAGCGTGACGGCGCAGTTGACGGTGCACACAAGCGGCGGCACCGTCTACGGCAGCGCGTCGGGTGGCTACCGCAACAACGGCGCGACCGCAAGCTTCTCCGGGACGCTCAACATCACCGGCGGCAGCGGCGCCTACAGCGGCGCACACGGCGGCGGGCTGAGCTTCAGCGGCACGATCGCGCGCATCAACGACGCCGCGACCGTGCGCGTCAGCGGACACTTCTCCAGCTGAAGACGCGCGCGTGCCAGGCACTTCACACGCTGGGGAAAGCAGGGCCCTTTCGGAGGCGTCGCGCATACATAGGGGCGCGCGTGTGCGGGTGGCCACGAAACCCCGCTCGAGCCGCGTAGCGGCTCTAATCCTCACAATCGTGCTCGCGGCCGTACTCGCGCAGGCCCCCTCCGCGGGCGCCACCACCGAGCAGGCGAGCCTGCACGCCTCGTTCACGCCCGACCGGCTCGGAGCGCCGACGACGATCGCGTTCGGGTTCGCGCTCGCGACGCAGGCCGGCCTCGCGCCGCCGCCGCTGTCGAGCGTCAACCTGCACATGCCGGCCGGGATGAACTACACGCAGACGACGCTCGGCCTGGCGATCTGCAACCCGGCGGTGCTGCAGGCGCACGGGCTCTCGGCGTGCCCGCCGAACTCGCGGCTGGGGTCCGGCAGCGCGTCGGTGGAAGTGCCCTTCGGCGTCGGCTCCGGACACGAGCTGCCAGAAATCGACGCGCTGATGGGGCCGCCGCACGAAGGCAACATGGTCGTGCTGTTCTACGCCAACGGCCAGACCCCCGTCTACGCGCAGCTCGTCTTCCAGGGCGAAGTGCTGCCGCAGAGCGGCGCCTTCGGCTCGCAGCTCTCCACGCTCGTGCCGGCCATCCCCAGCGTGCCCAACGGCCCGGACGTCTCGATCGTGAACGTCAACGCGACGATCGGCCCGCAGGGCGTGACCTACTACCGCAAAGCGCACGGCCGCACGATCGCGTTCCACCCGCGCGGCATCGCCGTACCCGAACACTGCCCCAAAGGCGGCTTCCCCTTCGAAGCGCAGTTCGTCTTCCAGGAAGGCGCTACCGCGGCGGCGTCGAGCACCGTGCCGTGCCCGCCGCCGGTGCGGCACAGGCGGCGGCCGTAGGGCGAGCGGCCCGATCGTGCCCTACCGCAGCTGTCGCAGCGTCGCCCCGATGTGTGAGGTGAGCAGGTAGAGGTCGAGCTGGTCGGGCTCGCTGGGATCGAATGGGCAGAAGCCGAGGCGCTCCCACCATGTCCGAGCGCGGGCGCTCAGTGCCGTGACGACAACGGCGCGGCACGCCGCCTTCTGATTCAGCTCGACGGCTGTGGCAAGGACATGCGCTGCGAGGGCGGTCCCAACCCCGAGTTCTGTGTAGCGGCGGTCTACCGCCAGCCGGCCGAGCAGCAGTGCGGGGACAGGATCGGGCGCCCCTTTGGCGAGCGCATCGGGCGCCGCCGAACGATCGATCCCGGTCATCGCGACGCTCGCATACGCGACCACCACGTCGTCGGCGTCGGCGATCACCCACGTCGCGGCGGTGTCCCGGCGTCTGTTCTGCCCTGCGTAGCGGCGCAGCCACTCGTCGAACACCGGCTCACCACTGTCGAACCGTTCGCGATCGTGTCGCCGCGAGTCCAGCACTGCGGGGCGCTGCAGCTCAGTCAAACCAACTGAACTTGCGCTTGCGGCGCAACGCCCGCGCGAGCCGGTCGTTGACCTCCGCAGGCTGCTCGAGCGCCCGGCTGAACGCCGTTGCGGCCTGTGCGGACAACCGGATACCGGATCGTTCGGCCAGGACCTCCTCGGCCCTGGACGCGGCAGCCTGGACGACAAACGCAGAAACGTTCAGGTGCGCCGCGGCGGCCGCCCGTTCCAGCAGCGCCTTGTCTGCGGGATCGACGCGGATCTGCAGCCGTCCCTCCTTGAGCATCGACATGTGCTCACTATGGCAGTACAACCGTCAAATTTCAAGGGGACGCGAGCGTAAACGAACAGCCGGGCAACTGGGCACACTGGCTCCCAGCCCGGGGGCGGCATCATTGGGGTGCTTTGGGGCGCATCCGCGCAGGTAAAGCCCGCAGACAGTGGGGGACGGCGCGGGGCGTCCTGCCCCGCGAGCAGGCATGGCACTGAGCCACCCACTGGAGACCAGCGTCCTCACCCGCGCGTCAACGCAATCTGCTAGATTGCGTGGTATTGCGATCCGGAGTGCTTGATGCCTCGATCTACGACCAGCATTCGCCTCGAAGATAGGCTGCGTACGCAGCTCGTCACGCTTGCCGGTGCTGAGGGCACGACCGTGACCGAGCTGATCGAGCGGTTCGTGCGCGAGGGACTGGATTGTGCGGCGCACTCGGGGATCGTGTTCAAGCCCGGTCCATCCGGGCGACGCGCAGCGCTTGCGGGCGGGCCGGATGTGTGGGAGATCGTGGCCGCGCTACGACACACCCATGGCTCCGAGGTCAAGCGGGTCGCCGCGCTGGCCCGACAGTTCGGCATCCACGAGCGCCAGGTTGCACTCGCGCTCGACTACGCCGCCGCCCACCGCGAGGAGATCGAAGCGCGCATCGAGGCAAACGAGCGTGCTCTGCTGCAAGCCGAGCGCCTGGCGGGCGAGCGCGAGCTGTTGCTTGCTTGAGGTTTCTCGTCAACTCCATGCTCCCGCCCGACGCGGCTGAGCTGCTGCTCGCCGCCGGCCACGACGCGACGACCCCCGTCCGGCTCGGCGCACACAACCTCCCCGACGACACGCTGATCGCGCTCGCCGCCGCCGCTCGCCGCGTGATAGTGACCGAGAACGCCACCGACTTCGCCGCTGTCACGGTGTGTCCCGTGCTGCTCGTCCGCAAGTCTTGGTGGCCTCAGGGATCGCTCGCCGCGAAGCTCGCGGGTGCGCTCGAGCGGTGGGCCAGCGCCAACGAACAGCCGGGCAACTGGGCACACTGGCTGCCAGCCGATCTGCGCTGAAGAAGTCATCGGCACCAAGCCTCCTTCGAGGACGGACGCGCGCTCGCCGGAGAGCACGAGCGGCGGGGCCCTCTGATCGCGCCCCGCCGCTCGTTGTGGGCCCGGCTTCGGGCCCTGGGTCCTCCGCTAGTTCACGCGCCGGTTATGTGGCTTCGATGCCTTCGGGGGTCGTGTATTTTTCGCGGTCGGCTTTGGTCAGCGCGATTTTCAAGGTGCCTTTCCATTCGCCTGTGCCGCCGGTGCAGGTGATGCTTCCGCCTTTGGTGTCGAATTCGTTTTCGACGACGTCCTGGCTTTTCCCTTCGACTTCGGCTTTGCCGTTTTTGATGTGCATGCTTGTCGGGAAGTGGCATTCGTGCGCTGTTGTGCCGCAAGTAAAGCGGAGGCCGGGTGTACCACCTGATTTGTAGAACGTCTTGTTCCGGGTTTCGGTTCCTTCGGTGAACAGTTCCGTCGTCACCGGCATATCCTCCGCTTCCCATTCGTGCAGAACCAGTGGGCATTCGTGAGTACCTTCGCAACTCCCCGCTTTCACGCTGATGATAGTTATGATTTCTCCGGCGCCGGCGGCCTTGATCTTCGCTTCCTTGTTTTCGATGGTGCACGACGCGCCGTACGGGCGGAAACCTCTTTCTTCATTGTCTACGACTTCGTAGTGTCCCGTTAGAAGAACGGGCAGCGTTTCGGTGACTTTCGCGTGTAGGATGCCGGAATATTTGATGAGGTATTCGGGTTGGGCGAGCGCCGCGGACGCCGTGAGCGCGCTGAGGGCGAGTGCCGCCGCGAGGAGGATCGTCAATCTCTTGAAAACAGGATGCATTGCGTAGCTTCCTTTCGTTACTTCACCCGATCCCCACGATCGGGTGAGATAACAGTTATACGCAGACAGCAATAGAAAAATCAAGATGTAACAGTGAAATCGCTGGGTGGTCTCGATATGTGACTCGTACTCGCGTCGAGCGCCTGGCGACCAAAATGCGTCAAGCGCCACTGGTTGGCGTGCCCCGGTCGGCTTTGATGCTTCTCCAATAGTCCGGCGCGTGCGAGTCGTGCGAGCAGCGCGGAGGTCTGTGAGTGCTCGCGCACACCAATCGCGTCGGCGACCTGGCGGTTGCTGGCGCCCGGGTGCTCTGCGAGGTAGCGCAGGCAGGTACGCGCCCTATGCGCCCGTGGATCGCGCAGGAAGCCGGGCAGCACAGTGGGAGGCCGGGGGGGCTCTGAGCCGTGGGCGGCGAGCAGCTCGCACGCGAGCATCTCGCCGCGGGCGACCTCCCGCGCGACGCCCTCCCGGTCCAGATAGGAAGCGAAGATCACTCCCATCAGGGGGCCCAGCAGCGAGATCATTGGCGCGTCCGGGGAGTTCAAGGTATGTGTCGCGCGCAGGGCGTGTGTTTGAACGATCCCCAGGACCGCAGTCAATATGCCTTCGGGCACAAGCGGATCGGGCACAGCGCCCGGCGGCGCGGGGAAGGCCTCGATCGCCTGGCGCGTCATCGCCTGCTTGTACCGGGCGCGGCGCTCCAGCGCCCACGACCCGGCCGCCAGTGACTCCACCAGCCACGCGCGCGCGAGCAGCGGCTCGCGGTCGAATAGGCACAGCAGCCCGGCGAGCGCGTTGCGCAGCCCCTCGCGCCAGTCCTCGGCCTGGGCGTATGCCTCGGCCATGATCGAGCTGGCCTGCCGGTGGGCGTCGTCGATTACCGCGAGAAAGCACTCCTTGCGGCCGCAGAAGTGCTCGTAGAACCCCTGTCGCGAGACCCCCGCCCGCGCACACACCGCCGCCACCGGCGCACCCGCAAAACCACGCTCGCAAACGACGAGCGCCATCGCCTCTACGATCCGCGCGCGGCGGATGTTCGGCTCTACGCGAGACGCGCGAGCTCGCTCGGAGGCTCGGCCGGAGGCTTGGCGCATCGCAGAAGCTCATGCAGGAACAGGTCAGTGGTGTCTCTTGTGGCTCGGTGTGTACCGGTTGTGCGCCTGGTGTTCGCAGAGCGTGCGCCGTTGGCGGTTATGTTTTTTGTGGCAGGCTGTGAGTGCTTTGGTGAGCTTCTGGCGGTTGGTGAGCGAACGGACCACGACGGTCGGCGCTGCTGGGGTTTCGGCGGGGAAGACGTTGGCCGGGACCGCGAGCAGCGGGAAGCCCGGTGCCAGGCCGCCGGTCTGAGGCGCCGCGGGTGCCGGGGGGGCGGTCGTGAACGCGAGGACCGGCGTTTCGGTGCTGCCGCCGGCGTTCTGGGCGCTCAGCTCGTAGTAGTAGGTGACACCGGACTGCAGGCTGGCCAGCGCGATCGCCAGGGATTGTGGTTCTGATGTCGATGTGTGGCCCGCAGCGACCGACTGCAGCATTCCGGGGGCCGTGCCGAGCGATAGTTCCCAGCGTGTGGGCAGGCCCTGGGGGTTCAGTGTCGCGTCGATCGTCGCGGTGCTCTGGGCGACACCGTTCGCCGCGGGTTCGGTGAGGATCGGCGGGGTCACGACGGTCCTAAACGCCTGGGTCGCGCCGGTAGCGAGCTGGGGAGTCGTGTCGAGGTTGTTGGTGGCCAGGATGCGGTAGTGGTAGGTGGTGTTTGGTTCGAGGCCTTCGAGGCTGGCCTGGACGGTGACGGGTGTGGTGCCTTCCCCGACGTTTGCGGGGGTGAGTGGGGTCTGGTTGGAGAAGCTTTCGTCGGTGGAGTACTGGAAGTAGTAGGTCGTGTCGTCCTGCGCCGGGTGGCCCTGGGCGCTCGGGTTAACGGTCGCGGAGATCACGGCCGTGTAGGGCGTCACCGGGGAGGCTTCGCCGGTCTGCACGCTCGGCGGGTTCGGGAGCGTGAGGAACTGCTGGGCGGGGACCGGGCCTTCGCTTTTGCCGAGGCCGTTCGCGGCGGCCAGCCGGTAGTAGTACGTCGTGTTCGGCACAAGCCCTGCCAGACTCGCTTCGACGCCAACGTCGGTGTTCCCCGAGCCAAGTTCCGCAGCATGCGGCACACATTCCGCGACGCCCGGGCCGCTGGCGAGCAGGGCTTCTGCAACCGCGTAGTGAAACGCGCACAGGGTCGGTGTTTCGTTCTTGGGGTTCACGCTCCCAGCGAGCATCGCGGTCGTGCTGGTGACCGCCATGCTCGACTCGCTTTCGACTAGCGGCGGCGCCGGCGTTTCGTCGAACGTGGCTTTGACGGTCTCGGCGGCGCTGATCGTGATTTCGCATTCCCCGCCGGGTTCGGCTTCGCAGCCTTCCCAGCCCTTGAACACAGACCCCGCCCCGGCGGTCTGCTTGAGCTTGACCTTGGTTCCTTCGCCGAAGCTCGCACGACAGTGCGCTCCGCACGCGATCCCGACCGGTGTCGAGACCACTTCCCCAGCACCGGTGTTCGTGCCGGTCTTTTCGATGCTCAGCGCGAACCGCGGCGTGCCGAGCGTAAAGATCCCACCGGACCCTTCGGCGCGGTTGGACGCGTAGACCGTGTGGGTCGTTTCGTTGACCGCGATGCCGTACGAGCCCTGGGCGCCGAGTTCGCCGCCGCCGGCGAACATTTCGATCAGTGTGCCGTCGGGTTGGAGCTCGGCGATTTCCTGCCCGCCGCTCTCACTAACAAACACCTTGCCTGTGGACTGGTCAACCGCAACGGCGTCCGCGCCACCACCAACGACCGTGATGGGTTCGGTGCGTTTCCCGGCGGGGAACTCCGCCACCGGCCCGCCCTCCTGATCGACATACACGTCGCCGGTGCTGTCAACCGCGATGCTATCCAACGGGTCCGGCAGCACCTTGAACGAGCCCAGCAAAACCCCGGCAGAGGTGTACTGCATGACTTTTTCGCTGCCGCGGACCGCGACGAACAGATCCCCGGTGGACTGCTGTACCGCCACACCAGTCGGGACTTCAAGGCCCGTCAACTGGCCTTTCACACCAAAAGCTTCTTCAAGTCCCCCAGTGGGCTTGAACTTGTCGAGCACCCCGCCCGAATAGTCATCGACATACACATCCCCACTCGAACTATCGACCGCCGCGAACAACGGCAGCTGCAGTTCCCTGCCAGCCGGTCCCGTGATCGGCGCGAGAGCGGTACGCCCCCCGTTCGCGTTGAACTGCAACACCTCCGGCGTCGGACTGTACACCACCACGTACACATCCCCTTGCGACGCCCCCGAGGAGTTATCGACAGCGACACCGATCGGTTCAGTCAACTCGCCCGCCGTACACAACGCCGGCCAGCCCAGCGACGAGCACCCACTCGAATACACCGCCGCAGCCGACACACTCGCCTGGCCCCCGAGCACACCACATACCGCGATACCCGCAACCAGCAGCCCACGCACACAACCCCGCATCACCCATTCCTCCTATGTCCGGCCCGCTCACTAGTCGCCCGGCGCGCACGCCCGACCCCACTCGCCCCACTCGCTCTACGCGCTCTGTGCGCTCTGTGCGCTCTCCTTCGCTTCCCCACACCCTTGGCCTTCGAACAGCCCGTCACAGCGATCGGCGTGCTCTGGCGAATCACGGTGTTGTCCTGGCTGACGAATTCCGTGGGCATATGCAGGCCGCCCTTTGCCTCACAGAGGCTCCCGTTCGCTGCCAGCGCGCTGAACCGGCCCTCCGGCAGAGACAGCTCGAAGCTGCCGACCGGCACGTCGGGAACCGTCTTGAACGTGCTGCTCGTAACCCCCGCCCTGCTGATGAACGTCGTACCGACCAACTCCACCGTCACGCCATAACCCTGCAACACCACGACCAGGCTCGGGAACGCTTCCCCACCATGACTGACGAAGTACGCCGGGCCGCCCAACGGGACCGGCAGAATCGGCGTGCTCGCCCGCGCATAACCCACGATCGACGCCGCCGGACACGCCGCCGGATCGGCTTCGAACACCGACGCCAAACACGCCTGATGCAACGTCGTCAACCGCGACGGCAACTGCCTGGGCAGTTCGACTTTGACCTCCTTGATATTCGCCTCCGAACCCGGCGGCACACTCGGGAACGACAGCCTGGCATCCAGACTCGCCCCATCCAACCGCGACGTCCTGCCTTTGGTAGCGACCTTGAACGACGGGTCGAAACGCAGCGACCCGCAATTCGCCAACTGCAACGGATTGGAAACCGTCACCGGGTCATACCCGGCGGGGTTATCCGGGTTCGCGCCGCCGCCGATCACCGTGATCGCGATCGACGCCGGCGCGCACGACGTCGGATTCAGAGTGAAGTGTTCACGGTCGATGTACACCCGGATCGTGCGCAGGTGGATCACGATCCCCTTGATGATGTGCGGAATCTGATCAGCCGGCCCCGCAGGGATCGACACCGCGGCCGTATGCGGGTCAACCCGCAACGGCAAATGCACCACAACCGTCCCCAAATCAAACGGGCCGACCTTCGCCGAAGTCACCGACACAACCGAGAACGGCGCACCTTCAAACGGGCCCGCGAGATACAGCCTGCCGGGGGCCTGCGCGAGCACCGTCCCGACACCCGCTTCCGCGACCGTACTCCCAATCTGGCTCGCCGCTGGACAAGCCGCGTGTTCTTCGGCCTGCTGCCCACTCTGCGCCCTGGCGGCAGCGATTTCGCTTTCGCCGCAGAACGGAACCCCCGACAAGTCCCCCGTCAACCCCGACGGCAACGTCGTCGCGAACCCCGTGATCTCCTGTTCCCCATCATTCCTTGAGATCCGCAGATACAACGGACTGAACGCACCCGCATTGCCATGCACAGGGTAGGCAACAGTCTGCGGCGCAAACGAAGGCACACCACCCGACGGACACGCGCTACCCCCCACGCCCTGGCTGATCTGGAACGCCGTGCTTTCCGCTAGCCGCGGTTCAAACGGCGCCGACCACGGCGACAATTCCGCCGACGCCGCATACAAGCCGCATGCCGGCGGGCTCACCAACGGCGCGGTGGCGCCCGGACGGAACTTCAGCACGAAACGGTTGAACGGCGCCTGGGGGGTTTGGTTGAACGTCGTGACGAGCTGGCCGGTGGCGGGGTTCGGTTCGATCTTCCCCGCGACTTTGACGACCACGCCGCGTTCGGCGTCGCGCGCCACCACGTACAGCGCCAGCAGCGAATCGAACGGGTTCTCATACGGCGTCGCGATATACACCGCACCGGACAGTTTTTCGCTGAGTAGCGGCGTTTCGATTTCGACCGTACCGATCTTCGCTTCCGGCGGGCACCCTTCGCCCGGAAGCGAGAAAGCGGTTTCTTTGGCGTACTGTTCGGGATCGCACGACCCCAGCCCCGAGCCCGCGGACGGGTTGATCGTCATCCCTTCCGGCAACACCACCCGTGAGCCCTCCAGCTCGGAGCTCGCCAGCGATTCCGGATCTTCATAGGTCTGCGGAACGGACACCGTCGCATCCAACCCACTCGGCGATTCAGCCGACACAGTAGTCGGCTGCACCACAAACGACGGCGAGAACGGGTCGCGTTCACAGCCAGTGATCGCGGGGATTTCGGTGCTTGCTTCAGACCAGTTTTCCTGTTCGTTCCACGAGTTTGCGCGCATCGTCGCGACCTCCCCGTGGCCCGTGCACGACGTCGGGTTCGACAGGAACGGCTTGACCTGGATGTGGACTTCCTCGCCCCCGGGATTAAGGATGAACGGTTCACGGCCAGCCTCTTCAGCGACGATCCGGCCACGCTCGAAATTGTGCACCGCAGACGCAGGAACACCCCAAACAGTGAACACGATATCGTGCGGTTCGCCGACATCCTCGATGCTCGGGCTCGTCACCGTCAGGCCCGTGTCCGCCGGACGCACGCTGACGGGCAGGATCTGGGTGATCCCGCCGACGCTGAAACCAAGCGTCGCGGCGACACCCGAGTTCGACTCGATATTATAAACCGGGCCGGTCCAGCGAACATTTTCTTTATGGGGTTCCCCCAGGACCACGCTGATCGTACCAACCTGCGAATCGGCAGGACACCCCACACCTTCCGGGGTTCTATCGGCCAATTGCGCATCGGAGCACGTCGGTAGCGCGATCGCACTACCGAGGAAACCCACCGGCAGATTCACGATCGTGGTCTTCACGTCGCTGAGCGTCGCTTCTTCACCGTTCAGTTCGTCCTCGAAGTTGAATTCGGTGGTCAGATTCGCGTGTGCGCCCGCCTGGTAGCTGGACGCGGTCACATGAAAGCTCCCCGGTTCGATCGCGAACGGATGCACAATCCTCGGCGAGGCAACAGCCCCCGCCGGCACCGCCACAAACGCGACCGCCGACACAACAAACACAGCCAAACGAGCGTGAAAACGCGTCATCGCCCACTCCTCCCAGACCGCCTGGCCTTGACACCCCTGCGCCCGGCCCTGCCCTTCGCCGCTCGCTTCACGCACCTACCACGCAAACGCACCCTACCCCTGGAACACCCCACGCGCTTCTTCTTCACTTTGGCCTTCGACTTCACTTCGCCCGGCGGATTGGCAGCCGCCGAAAGGGCCGGCAGCAACGTCTGCGTCGGATCACCCGGCGCGAGCGCCGCAGACGAACACGCATCGCCTTCACATTCCGTCGGCGGCGGCGCCGGCGCCGGAAAGCCGCCATCGATACGAACATCATAGATATCCCCCGAACGGTCGGTATCCGTCGGCGCGAGCTGCGAATGCGTACCAATAAACACATCCCTACCCGAATGGCCCACACCGAGCAGCACATTCTCCGTACCGTCAACACCATTCGTGATCAACGCGAGACAGCCCTGCACCCGCCCACAACCATCGACCCCATCCCGCCTCCACTCATACACATCCGACGACGGAGAGAAAAAGTCACTGGAATCTTCTTCGCCTGGCGTCACTTCAGGCGTGATTTCGCCGTTGACGTCCTGCGCCACCAACGCGCTCGGGGTATCGAAGAAGACAAAGTTACCGTTTTCCGAAGCCGGCGACCCCAGCGGCGCAAGTATGAAGGGTTCGGGCCCATATTCGGGCAAGAACGTGCTGAGCAGTTTCGGTTCGGGATCATGCGGTGACGCGCACGAGACGCACTGCACAACGCCTTCAGCGCTGTCATAGCGATAGGCCTGCACAGGTTTCTCTTGTTTTTCTTCACCGATGGGTGGGGGTTGGGCGCTACCGCTGACGCCCTGCACGGACCTCACGTTGAAATAGAAATCACCGCCGTCGGGACTGACGTAGAAACCACCGTTGTGGTCGCCTGCAGTCTGTTCCGAGACCGCGACAAAGCTCATCGTTTCGCTGGTGATGTCATAGCGATAGATGTCGGTTAGGTTGGCGGGCGCTTCGGGCGTCAACGGGCTACCGATGGCTTCGAAATAGTAGACGTCACCGTCTTCAGAGAGCGCATGCTTGTCGCCGAGAGCGTCACCCTGCAGCGAAAAGAGGCGCTTCGTCGAGCCCGTTTCGGTGTTGTAAGAGAAGTATTCCAGCCCACCCGCGCCCCACCTGGAGAGCAGCACGCGGGTACCTTCAGGATTCGCGCCTTCAAATATATAGTTGCCTATGTCCACCGTTTCTTTGCCAGCCAAGCGCATGTAAAGCTCGATGTTCGGCGTACTTCCGTTGCTTTCGAGCCGATGGTATTCTTCTTCCGCGCTGGGGCAGCCAGCGGGATACGCTTCGAAGAAGATCCGCGAACCGTTTGACGCTACCGCGTTGATGCTCCCGGATTCAAACGAGATCCCGCGAAATTCGTATTGCTGGCCCTGGCCGCGGTTGCCGCCGCCTTCGCGGCCCTGGACCATCTCAGCGCCGCACGTACCGATCGTTTCGCCGTCGGTGTAGACATTGACCTGGCTGAGACGCCCACCCGAATACTCGTAAAGATCATAGCCAAAGGAGTTCACGTTTTCGCGATTCTTCGTCGTGCCCGTCCGTTCGCCCGGGATCAGTTCGTGGTCGGGCGATTCGATCACCGCCACAGACCCATCGCGCGACTGCGCGACCCAACGACCCCAATGCTGTTCTTCGTTCCCTTCTCCTTCGACGAAGTCCGATGCGACGGTCGTGTAGGGGCCGCCAGGCGGACCGAGCGCATACTTGACTTCGCGCGAGCTGTTGACATTCGACACATTCAAAGACTCTTCCACCAGCAGCTGCGAAAGATCGGGCGTGTCGAAAGTCCGATTGGTGTCACGACGAAGAGTCAAACCCCCGGTCTGCGGCTGGGGGTACAGCGAGGTCATCGTCCACCCCGCCGGCGTGCGAGCGAGGGAGTAGGAACTCTCACCTTCAAAGGAGCCACCGACGTTCTGCCCCCACTTGGCCGTCGTTCTCTGGAAAATGAGATGTTCGCCATCGATCCCGACGACCGTGTTCGCCAGAACAAGTGCGCCGTAATTAAAGATGTCCTCGGCACCTTCCTTGTTCACGGGCGTGACCTGCTCGTACGCCCGGCAGTCGGGCAGCCGCGCCGACGGACCCGTACGCACGGCCGCATTCGGACACGCCGGCTGGGTTTCCGGCTCGGGCGCCGGGATCGTCAGCGTCCTCACCGTCGGGCTGTACTGCGGCTCACCCTTGAACTGCGCTTCGTCTTCAACCGCCAAACGGTAATGGTAGGCTTCACCCACAGGCAGCACGGGGATTTCCTGCCACACGAGCCCCCCTGCGCTCGTTTCAACGGGCGTCGTCTTCGTTGCGCTCGCCCACGCCCCTTCCTGGAACTGCGCCTCGCTGAGGAATTCAAACCAATACTTGACCGTACCCCCGTTCGGGCTCACCATCCCAAACACCGACAGCTTGCCCTCTGCATTGACGGTATGCACAGCGTCCGCTTCGCCTGACGGCAGCGCAGCGGCAGAGGCGGAGGCGGTGCAGGAGGCCGCGAGCAGCAGCCAGGCCAGACAGACACCGACGACGGCGAACGCGCGAGGCAGGCGCGGGCTTGGGTTACGAGCGCTCATCAAGGCCCTTCCGCTTGTGTGTCTCACGATCGAGTAACCCGGCTTCATCGTTGTCTCGTCTCCCTCGCCTGTCGTGATCTGGTGTGACTGCCACTGCTGCTGTTGCTGTTGTTGTTCCTGCTACTGCTGTCGTTGTTGCTGCTGTTACTGGTGTGAATCGGCGCGCCGATGCGCTGCCCAACAAGCTCGCCCTGCCGTGTGAGCCGCCAAGCGTTCGGCTCGCCCTTCTGGTGCCCACCACCCGCGTTCTCCAACAACCCAAGCCGCTCAAGCCGCGCCAACAGCTTCGAAACCTGCCCCTGGTCCGCGATCTCCGCGCGGTCCGCGACCTGCCGGTTGCTCGCTCCCGGGTGCTCGCCCACCGCATCCAAAACCCGCGCGGTCCGGTAGGTGAGACGCATCGGCAGGCCCTGCAACGGGTCGGGCGCACCCACAGCCGGCGCCTGTGTACGCGCACGCCGTGGCCGCGGCGGAGCCGGCGGAGCCGGCCGCGCGCGTTCGCGCCGCGCGGCCTCCGCCCCCAGGTAAGGCAGCACAACCATCGCCATCAACTCCCCCAACAACCCAGTCAGCGGCTTGCGCTGCCGGCGCGCAAGACGCGCCTGCACAATCGCGACCCCGGCACCCACAACACCCTCGGCGGTAAGCCGCGAGCACTCGCCCGCCTGCTTGTTCTCGCACCGCCCCGCGTTGACGGCAGCGGTCAGCCGCGCCAGCGCGCGCTCACGCGCAGCCGCCACCGCGGGCCCACCCCGCTGCGAATGCACAACCAGCATCCGCGCGAGGACCGGCTCACGATCGAAGAAACAGAGGATCCGCCACAACCCCAGGCGCACCCGCTCGACCCAGGGAAGACCGGCCAGCGCCTCGCCAGCGGCCAGCTCGCGCTCGACCGCGTCGATCAGGTCCTGCACCGCAGCGGCCAGACAGGCCTCGGTATTCGCGAACACGTCATAAAACGTCCGCCGCGAAACCCGCGAACGGCCGGTAATCCGCGCAACCGTCGCCTCACCGTACCCGCGTTCGTCGACGACCGCGACCGCCGCCGCGACCAGCCGCCCACCCTGAATCTCCGCCAACGGCGCCCGCTGCGCCGCACGCCGCTCACGCTGCCGACCGGCCGCCGCCGGCGACCCCGCAGCCTCACCGCGTACACGGTGGCCGTTGCGCCCACGTGCGGAGGCCACCTACGCCACCACCACGCCAAACGAAACCCAACCCGCGCGAGCGGGCTTTACCGGGTGGCGCCGGGGCGCCGAGCCGCTGGAGCTAGCGGCTGACCCTAGGGGACAGAGAGAGAGAGAGAGAGAGAGAGATGCGCCAAGCTGGCGCATCTAGCGAGGCAACCCCGCTCGCGCGCAACCACACCTGACATGTCTGTCCCCAAAGAACTCATGCGAAAACCAAACTCCCTCATAAAAACCCGATCCAGCCTCTCTCCCAGAACCAACGGCCCCGCAAAACACTTTTCAAAGGCCGGCCACAGAACCCGCAGCCCAACCCCTGCTGAACCATCTATGTCAACCGGAACCCCACGCAGCAGGCCCGGCACACTTGAACCTAGCAAACACCCACACGAATGTCAAGACACAACCCGCGGCGGGCGCCGCGCGCGACGCGCACCGTTTCGTCCCAAGGCGTGGGTAGGGTCGGGGGACGATGCCGATCGAACGCTTCATCTGGACGACCCATGCCGAAGACAAGCGCACCAAACGACTGCTCGATCGCTCCACGCTGGAACGGGCTGTCCGGGATGGTCACTCCGAGCGCGCAATCAACCGCGGGGAGGCCGACTGGCGAGTTGACGGACTGTCGGCTGACGGGCGGCGTTTCGCCGTCGTTTACGACCACCCCCACGGGACCGACCGGGCCGCGGTACGGGTCGTCAGCGTCTGGGACTACTGAACGCGACCGCGATAACCTGTGACCATGCCATCCAGCTCCCACTACGATCCCGACGTCGACATCGCGCTGATCTCCTTCGAGGACGGACGAACGCTCGCTGAAGAGCACCCCTGGGGCCTCGTCGAACGCCACCCCGACGACGGACATCTAATGGGCTTTGAGATCTGGAAGGCGTCCAAGGCCCTCCCACCCGAGATGGTCGCAGCGCTGCCGCTCGCGGGCAAACCGACGCGGGACGCAAGTGCGGCCCCCGTCCGGTGAGAAGGAATTTCTGCACCAGAGCGCAGACCCCCCCTACCCCCCCTACCCCCCCTACCCGCCGGCGGCGCAGCCGTCAGTCCTGCAGCGCAACCGCCGGCGCGACCCCGGCCGCGAGGTAGCCGGGGATCGCGACGATCGCCACGGCGGTGGCGCTGACGACGGCGAGGCTGCCGAGCGCGACGAGGATGCCGAAGGAGGGGACGACGGGGAAGTTGATGACATGTCCGAGCGCGCGGTCCAGGAGCTGCTGGCCGGCGAGGCCGAACAGCGCGCCGGCGAAGCAGCCGACGCCCAAAAGTAGCGTGCTCTCCAACAGGATCGTGCGCCACAGCTCCGCCCGCGGGAAGCCCTCCAGGCGCAGCTTCGCCAGGCGCGGGCGGCGCTGCCAGACCATGTTGCCCATCGCGGCGGCCATCGCGAGGATCGCGGCGAGCAGGATCAGGGTCGCGATCTGCGTGAGGCGTTCGAGGCCCTGGCGGCTGAGGGCGCGCTGGAGGCCGGCGTGTTCTTCGGCTGTCTGTGCCGTCAGCCCGGATTCGCCGCCGAGCGCGTGCGCGATCTCCGCACGGCCATGCTGCTGCGACACGCCGGGCTCGAGCAGCACGTCCAGCGCGGCGGCGTCGGTGGTGCCCCACGCGGCGGCGAACTGGGGGGCGCTGAGGATCAGCGCGCCGGGGGCCCAGCCGATGTTTGTCGAGAGCGCGGCGACGCGGACCGTCGTCGGGATCGGGGTTGGCAGCGCGAAGGAGGAGCCGATCTGCAGGTGGTGTTCTGCCGCCAGCGACTGCGAGACGACGGCCCAGCCGCCGCCGCGCACGAGCGCGGTGGCACGCGCGTCGTCGCCTTCGACGAGCTGACTGGCGGGCAGCAAGGGCCGTGCGGCGGCGGGCGGAGCGATCACCCAGACGCGGCGCTCGCCGATGTCCAACAGGCCGCCGCGGTAGACCTGCACGGCGCGCACACCCGGCAGCTGGGCCAGGCGCGCGGGCAGGCCGCCGGGCACAAACGGCGTGGTGCGCAGCAGGTTGTAGCCGCCGGCGGGGGTGACCCACACGTCGGTGAAGGCGTTCATGTCGTGGGCGGCGTTGTCCAGGCCGTGCAACAGGTCGCCGTGCGCCGCCTCGATCGCGACACTGCCGAGCACGGCGATCGCGCCGGTCGCGGCGATCGCCACCGCGCGAGCGCGGGCGGCGCGCAGCTCCATCGTCGCGACGTGCGGCACGGCGGAGACGATCGCGGGCGCCAGGCGGCTCACTAGCCCGAGCGTCGCGTGCAGCGCGAGCGGCAGGAGCAGCAACAGTGAGGCGACGAGCAGCACCATGCCGACGATTGCGGCGCTCGGCGCCAGCAACCCGATCGCGGCGGCCCCGGCGAGGCACAGCAGACCGCCGAGCGTCAGCCAGCGATCGAAGCGCCCGCTGGCCGCGCCGTCGCGTTCGGCCAGCGCGGCGAGCGGGTTGCGCGAGACGATGTCGCGCAGGGGGCTGAGCACGGCGACGACCGCGGCGAGCAGGCCGCCGCCGACGGCGATCGCGACGTCGGTGAAGCTGACCACGCGTTGGGAGCCGACGGCGAACGCGGAGCCGAGGTAGCCGGGGTTGGCGTGAAACAGGTGAATCGAGAGCTCCTGGCCGATGATCAACCCCGCGACGCACGCGAGCAGCCCGAGGATCG
Organism: uncultured Solirubrobacterales bacterium; assembly: GCA_963804675.1. Lineage (GTDB taxonomy): Bacteria > Actinomycetota > Thermoleophilia > Solirubrobacterales > Solirubrobacteraceae > Palsa-744. The sequence continues at coordinate 904,901 of CAWDRI010000001.1, forward strand.
CCGCGTCGAGCAGCAGCACCGCGATCACGGTCGCCGGCGGATAGCCGTCGCGGCGCAGGTCGGCGATCAGCCGTCGCCGCTGGGGCACCGTCAGCAGCATCGCGTTGAACGCGAACAGGAAGCCGACGAGCGCGCTGATCAGCGCGAACAGCGCGGTCGAACTGGTTGGTGGCAGCGGCCGCACGCGCGAATAGACGTTCGTCGTAGTTGGCGGACTCGACGTTCAAACGATTTTGGGATAGCGCCGCCAGGGCGGCGCGGACAGGGGTTTCGTGGCCCGGCGAGGGCCACACGAGGATGCGGCTGAGTTGACCTGGCAATCCCGTCATTTCCTGGGCGATGTTCAGTGGCGCAACCGCGATCGGACTATCGATCAGCGGCCCGATCTGGGAGGCACGCAGCTGCTCGTACAGCGGCTCGCGTTCGAGGCGCCCGGCCATCGCAAAGGTGGCTTCGACGCCGAACTTGGTCACGCCGATGTGGCGCGCCAGGGGGGCCGGCAGCAGCACGGCGCCAAAGCCGGAAAAGGGGGTCAGCGAGGTGTGCTGCACGAGCGTCCCGCCGAGCGCCGCGAGGCTGCGGTCGGCCCCGACCAGCTCGATCGAGGCGGACCCGCGCGGGCCGGAGATCTGCGCGGAGGCTTCCAGCAGCGGCGCGGCGGCGCGCACCCCGGGGATCGCGCGCACCCGTCGCAGCATCGTTTCGGGGAAGCCCTGCGGGTCGCGGGCGAGCAGCTGCAGGGTCGCGTTCCCGACGATCCCGCGCGAGAGCTGCGCCACCGAGGAGGACAGGCTGGAGGTCGCGACCTGCGAGGCGAATAGGAGCGCGACGCCGGCGGCGATGCCGAGCACGGCAAAGCCCTCCTGGAGCGCACGCGCGCGCAGGCGCACGCGGTAGAGGTGCAGCAGGTTGCGGACCCTCAAGGCGTGGCCGCCGGGACCTCGACGTGCTCGCCGAGCTCGCCGTCACGCAGCGCGAACACGCGGTCCGCGTACCCGGCGGCCTGCGGGTCGTGGCTGACGAGCACGATCGCGACGTCGCGTTCGCGGCAGAGCTCGCGCAGCAGCTCGAGCACTTCGCGGCTGCGCTGGCTGTCGAGGCTCCCCGTCGGCTCGTCCGCCAGCAGGAGCTTGGGAGAGGTGGAGAGCGCGCGCGCGATCATCACGCGCTGACGCTCGCCCATCGAGAGCAGCTCCGCGCGGTGCTGCAGCCGCCTGCCCAGCCCGAGCCGCTCCAGCAGCGGCGTCACCTGCCGGTGCGCCTCCTTCCAGGGGGTCGTTTTCAGCAGCTTGAGCACCGCGTTGTCGATCGCCGACACGCCGGGCAGCAGGTCGAAGTTCTGGCGGATGAAGCCCAGTTCGGAGAGACGAAAGTGCGAGGCTTCGCGCTCGGACAGCGAGGAGACGTCGCGCCCGCCGATCAGCACCTGCCCGCTGGTCGGCGCCAGCAGCGTGGCGACCATCAGCAGCAGCGTCGTCTTGCCCGACCCGCTCGGACCGTACAGCGCGACGAGCTCGCCCGGCTGCACGGTCAGCGAGACGCCGTTGACGGCGCGCACGACTTCACCGCCGACGGCGGGGTAGTGCTTGACGAGGTCGCGCAGCTCGAGCACGTGCGGCTACCCGGCGAGCGCGGCGTCGAGTGCCCCGGGCGCGCCCGCGGCGGGGATGGTCCACGCGTCGTCCGCCCAGCCAACCGACACAGCCGCCGTCCGCGCGGCGCGCGCAGCCCCGGGCGTGTCTGTGGGTGCCGCCGGCAGCACGACCTCCGCCCCGGCCCGCCGCGGCGCGGGCGCGCGCGGCACCCGCGCAACCGCCCGCCGCAACGCCAGCCGCGCGCGGAACACCGCCATCGCCAGCCGCACCGGCTCGCCGAGCGCGTCGAGCACGGCCGCGGCGACCGGCGCAGCCTGCGGCGTCTGCGCCTCGGGGGTGGCCAGGTAGAACGAGGCCATCGCCGCGAGCAGCAGCACGTCCCCGTCGCCGCCGGGCAGCGCCGCGGCGGCACCCAGCGAACGCTCGGCGAGCACCCCCATCCGCGCGGACGCCAGCTCGGCGGTGCCGTAGCAGCGGATCAGGCTGTGCTGCCCGGTCGCGCGGTCCTCGGCGAGGTCGACGAGGTTGTCGAGCAGCGAGTGCAGCGCGCCGACCCACGGGAAGTACGCGCGCTCGACGAGCGCGATCTCGGCGGCCAGCGTGTCGTCGGTTGCGGGGCCATTCGCGGCCGCGTGCGTGTGTGCGCGCGCGAGGGCCGCGCGGTCGGGATGCCCCTCGCCCCCCTCGCGGTCGGGGTGCCCCTCGCGGGCGGGATGCCGTCGTTTGCGGGGCCATTCGCGGCCGCGTGTGTGTGCGCGCGCGAGGGGAGGCGCCGCATCCACGGCCGGCACCGCTGCCGACACCGCGCGGCCCGGCGCGACCGCCGGCCCGTGTGCGGCCAGCGTGTCCTCGTTTGCGGGGCCATTCGCGGCCGCGTGCGTGCGTGCGCGCGCGAGGGGAGCCGCCGCATCCACGGCCGACACCGCCACGGCGCCCCCAACCGCCGGCCCGTCTGCGCGCGCGCCGGCCGCGATCAACGCGAACACCCCCAGCGACGACCCGCTGGCCGCCGCGGCCTCCCACCAGCTCAACCCGAGGTCCGCGGGCGCGCAGACCAGCCCCCACCGTTCCAGCGCCCCCCAGTCGCCGGCGGCCTGCGCCGCCGCCGCACCCTGAAAGCCGGCGATCCGCGCGGCCGCACGCAACGCCGCCGGCACGACCGCGCCGTAGCCGGGCAGCTGCCCCAGCGCCGCCCGACACGCGGTGACCGTCTCCGCCAGATAGCCGCCGTCGTCGATCGGCCCCTCCCACACGCCCTGCGGCGGGCCCTGCGCGTAACGGCAGCCCTCGCTGCCGCCGGCGGTCCCCGCGTCGCGCCCCTCGGGGCCGCGCGCAGCGCGGCCCCCTCCCCCCTGCGCCCCGCCCAGCGCGAACAGCAGTGCGCCATGTAGCGCGCGGGCCCGCGCCGGGTCGATCGCAGCGGGCGTCTCGGAGAGCGTGTCGAGGTAGTTGTACGCGCTTTGGAAGGAGACCAGCGCCCGCAACGCCGCCCGCCGGCGCGCCGCGGGCACGAACGCCGCGAACGCGGCCGCGCCCTCGACGTTGCCCCACTTCTGCAGGCCGCGCGTGGCCACCTCGCGCAGCAGCGGGTTCTCGATCCGCGCCACCCGCGCGACGTGCGCGCGCCGCGCAGCGCACAGCGCCGGGAACACGCGCAGCCAGTAGCGGCGCGCGGCGCCCGCGAACGCGCCATGCAGCGCGACCCCGCGCGGGTCGGCCGCGCCGCGCTTGCGCGGGCGGCGCTCGCCAGGTCTGCCCTCGCCCGCCCTGCGCGAGGCCGTCTCGCTGTGCTTGCGCCCCGCGCGTTCGCCCGGGCCGCGCGGGGCCGTCTCGCCGCGCTTGCGCGGGCGGCGCTCGCCCGCCGGGACCGCCCGCAGCGACGGCGCGGGCAGCCGCTGCGGGGCGACCTCGCCACCAGCGAACAACACCTGCTTCTCGACCCTCCGACCCATCGGACCCACCGGCACGACCCCCAGCTCTGCTCCCCGATCGCGCCGCCGAGGGCGCGCTTGAGGTTCAGTATAAACGCGTGCTCGTCGGGCTGTCCATCGCTACGCCTGCTCGAGGCGGTCGAGCCGGTGGGTGCGCCAAGCCCTCAAGCCGCCTCGTCCGCTCGGGGCGCTCGGTCCGCTGGGTCATTCAAGCCGCCTCGGTCACGCCGGCCGCCCGGGCCGTTCAGCCGCCTAGTCGTTCAGGCCGCTTCGGTCGCGCGGGCCGCGCTCACGTCGAGACGCGGTGCCACTGGGTGCCGTCCCACCAGCGCGCGCCGTCGGCTGAAAGGTGGGGCTCGGTGCCCTGCACGTCGCTGGGCACACCGGGCTGGGGTGGGGGAGCCGCGGCCGCGCCGGCCTCCACGAGACGCACCTCGACCAGCAGGTCCTCGGCTTTGTAGTAGCGGACCAGCTCGACCACGAGCGGGATAAAGCACAGCAACAACCCGACCAGAACCCAAACGATGTTCAGTTCACGTTTTTTGATCAGCAGCGTGCTCGTCTCGGTCACCATCGCCTGGGTGTAACCCTGCGTGACGTAGTCGAGCACGATCCGCTCGCGCTGTTGTGTGTTGGCGACAGTAACGACTTGCGGTATGGCCATCTACCCCTCCGGTGGTTGTCTAGTGTCGTGAGTCAGAATTTCACGGCCGCCTCGCGGCGTCTGGGCACGCCTGGACCCACCCGGCCGGCACAGGTACGCCCAGTACCCTCAGCCGTCCGTGCGGCCCCAGTCGCGCCCAGCCGACTCGCGAGACTGCACCCAAAATTCTGACTCACGACACCAGTTGTGGTCGCGGGTGCCCCCCGGTCCGCCAGCAGACACCCGGCCGCGGCGAGCGCCAGCACGGGGCCGAGCGGATGCGCGGCGACGCTCTCGCGCAGCCGGCCGCGAGTCAGCGCCGCCAACGACCGCGTCAACCCGCAGAACGGGCAGCGCCGGCCGGTGAGCGCTCGGAAGGGGCACAGCACGACATCGTTGCGGGTCGCGAGCGGGCTTGCCACGGCCAGCGCGAGCAGCACCTCAGCCGCCGCGCGCCGCGTGCGCGGGTCGCCCGCCGGGCCGCGCACACGCCAGCCCACCCGGCCGCCCGCCGGGCCGCGCACACGCCAGCCCACCCGGCCGCCCGCCGGGCCGCGCACACGCCAGCCCACCCGGCCGCCCGCCGGGCCGCGCACACGCCCGTTCACGTGCCCGCCGCGAGGTGTGGTTTCGACTCGGCAAACGGCTCCAGCGAGACGCGTGGCAGGGTTCCCAGCACGGGGTTGCAGTCGGCCACGCGACAGCGCTCGCGCCCCACATCCGGCGCGAACTCCAGTAGCACGAGCGCCGTCGGCGGCAGTTTGCGCAGCGCGTCGGGTTTGAGCACGTACTCGTCGACGAGCGTGACCGATTCCGCGTCCTGTGTCGTGTTGGCGTGGGAGCCGCCGACGTTACCGCCCTGGCTCGTGTTCCGAGACCAGTTGCTCCACGCCTGCGACTCGCCGACCGACCACGATTCTCCCCAGCTCGCGGTGTCGGTGCTCCCCACCGTCGCCGTGCGCTGGGTGAGCTTGAAATGCTCGTCCTTGCCGATCAGCTCGGCCGCCTTCGCGGCTTCGTCGGGGTTGCCCATACGCATGATCGCGGTGACGGCCTCACCGGAGCCGGCGACCTCGAAGATGCGCGGGCGCAGATTGGCGAACAGATAGACGATGCGCGTGTTCAGCGTCGCCGCGAGCTGGTCGAGCCGCTCGAGGTGGCGCGGACGCAGCCGCTCCGCGCCGACCACGATCACCGCCCGCGCCGTCCCCTCGCTCGCCAGGCGCAGCCGGCGGATCGTCGCCTGCACGAGCATGTCCACGAGCAGCTCATTGAGCAGGGTCGCGCCCTCGCGGCCGACCGCCACCCCTTCGCAGGCGAACCCGCCGGGGGGCGCACCGCCTCCGGGGATCCGGCGGGTGCGCGCCACGCCGTCGTCGTCGGCGTGCGCGCCGGCCGCCCCTGGGCGCGCCGCCGGGCCGGCCCCGGGGCCCCAATCCGTGGGCTGCCACGCCGCCGGGCCGGCCCCGGGGCCCCAATCCGCGGGCTGCCGCGCCGCCGGGCCGGCCCCGGGGTCCCAATCCGTGGGCTGCCGCGCCGCCAGGCCGGCCCCGTCGGCGAGCCGGCCCAGCGAGCGCAGCGGCGAGAGCTGGGACTCGAGCGCGACAAGCGCCTCGTTGATGACACTGCGGTAGTCGTCGTTGAACGCGTCGGCGAGAGCGCTCCACTCCTGCACGCTCAGCATCCCATCCGCGCCAGTGGGCGGCGGCTCCTCGCGCAGGATCACGCGCAACCCGGCGACCACGCGCTCCAGCGTGACGTGCGGCGCGAGCACCTCACAGACCTGGCTGAGGATGCGGTCGTCGATGCTGCGCTCGCGCCGGTCGCCGCCCTCGCCGTCGGCGTGAAGCGCTTCGACGACGATGTCCTTCGCCCCGGCCGCGTCGATCCCGTCGAACATGTCGAAGCCTTCCATGTCGCCCGGCAGCACGGTCGCGCGCGTCGCATACCCCGCCTCTTCGGCGCCGCGAAACAGGACCGAGCAGATGTCCTGCTCGGAGAGGTCGAGCACGAACAGTTTTTCGCCGCAGCCGAGCAACGACGCGCCGAGCGTCGTCACAAACGCCTGCCGCCCACTGGGCACGCCGCCATAGACATCGATGCGCCGGTGGCGCCGTTGCGGGCGCACGGCACCCCATACCGGCAGGTCAACCAGCCGCTGCTGCTCGTGCGCGTGGTGGCGCCGCGCCTGCTCCTCCCAGTGGCGCTGCGCGACGTCGTGCTCGGCCGACAGCCGCGCCCACTCGCGCTCCCAGCCGGCCTGGCCGGGCTCGCCCGACGCCTGCGCGGCAGCCTTGAGCGCACGCCCCCGCCAGTAGATCGCGACGGCGCCCAGCACCCACATTCCCCACACCGCCCCGTTCCACCCGCCGGTGATCTTGCCGCCCTCCGCCGCGTCGGCGATTAGCACCGGCCCGAAGAGCACCGCGAGCCCCCACAGCCAGCGCGTCGTGCGCCAGCGGCGCAGGCGGCGATGCGGGTCGCGCCGGTCCTCGGCGAACGCGCTCTTGGGGGGAAACGACGGCGCGGGTGGCGGCGGCGTCGGAAAGGGGACATACAGCTTCGTCACGTCGCGCCACTCCCAACCCCAGCGTTCCCCCGCTGAAAACAGCGGCCCGGCCGCCCCGCCGCCGCGCTCGGAGGCGGGCCGGGGCGCGCCTAGCGCGGAGTCTCTCGCGGTCGTCATCGCCGTTCGTGCCTCACGAGGCCGACCCGGCCGGTTTGTCGAAGTAGTGGGTGCCGACATATTCGAGCGTGCCATCGTCGATGCGCTGCTGTACGTGCGGGACGAATGCCTGGTCGATACCGCCCCCGCCGTCGCCGTCTGCCGTCGGGTTGGCCTCGGTCGGCGCGACGGCGATTTCGCAGGGCCGGGTGAACCGGTAGCAATCCAGCTGCGTCACGTCTTTGTGCATCTGCACGCCGCGACGCATGGCCTCGCCGTCGCCGCCGACGTCGTTGAGGTTCCCCTCCATCACGCCGAAGCCCGAGTATTCGCCGTCCTTGTCCGGCACCATCGACACGTAGTCGCGCGAGTCCGTATCGCCAGTTTGCGCCATGCTCGGGTCGCCCACCATTTCGTCGCGCCACTGGTCGACTGCCGGAAACTCCGGTGGATGTTGGCGAGCTTCCGCTTCGTCTGACGCGCGCTCGCCGGGTCCCCGGGGCGCAAGCTCGTCCATTTCCGCCCACTCCTCCGGGGTGCAGTCCGCGAACGCCTCCCTCAACGGATCGTGCTCGGCCTGCCCGTCTCGCCGATCCCCCGCGGCGTCAGCCAGCCGGGCGCCGTCGTCCGGCGCGCCGTCGGCTGGGCCGGCAGGCTCCGGCGGCGGCGGCGGCGGCGGCGGATCGGGAGGTCGCTGCCCTAGCTCGGACATCAGCGGCCCCCCGCCGGGCTCGCACTTGCGGCGGGTCCCGCGCTCCCCGCCGGACCGGCGCTGGCCACCGCGCCGGCACTCCCCACCGGGCTCCCGTCCTCGCGACCGCCACCCACATACCGGGCGGCGAACCGGGCGGCGGGCCACTCGTAGGAGTGCGCCGCAAACCGCTGCACGGCGTCCGCCAGCGCCGGCTCCCAACGCTCGTCGGTGCGCGGCACACCCACGGCCCACTCCAGCGCGGAGGGCGTGTCGCACCCAAACAAAACGGTCGGCCGCAGCTCCTGCACCCGGGCAATGCGGCGCTTGAGCGTGAGCATCTGCTCCGTGCACGTCGCGCCGGGGAGGTCGAGCGCCAGCTGCGAGCGCCACAGCGCGGTGTCTGGGTGGGCGGGTGCGTCTCTGGTACCGCCCTCGCTCCAGTCCCAGAGCGCCTTGCGGACGTGCTCCCAGCGGTAGGGGTCGACCAGCCAGTCCGCGGGCGGCGGGCCGGCCGGCAGCGGCGAGCGCTCGAGCTGCGCAGCGAGCACCGCCACAGCGCGTGTGGCGAGCGCGTCGGGCGAGACATGGCACGCGATCGCCGGCGACCGGGCCGCCACCGCGCGCTGCACCGCGTGCGCGAGGACACACTCGCGTTCGCGCTGGGCCAGCCGCCGGCAGTCGTCCAACAGCGCGTCGTGCGCGACGGGTGCGCGGTGGCCGAGCAGGTGCGCGACCACGACCAGCTCAACCCACAGCGTGACGCGCGGGTCGCACTCGAGCAGGCGCTGGGCGCGGCGCATGTCGCGCAGGTCGCACGGCTGTTCCTGGCAGCAAGCGCCGCAGGCGACGCTCATCCGGCCGGCGAGCGGCAACTCCCTGCCAAGCGACTCGTCGGACTCGCGCGCACTACCGCACTCCATGCGGACCAGAACCGGGTAGTCCATCGCATCGCTGAACGCGGCGGCCTCACCGGTGCGCAGACCGACGATGTACTCGGACTGCGCGTCGGTGAGGTTCATGGTCGCGCCGACAGCGTCACGATCGTCGCGCGCGGGCAGGCGGTGGATCACCTTCACGGCGGTGTTCTTGATGACATCCGGGACGATCTTCTGCGGGATCTGCTCGGCAACGACAATACCCTCGCCGTAGGCGCGTACCTCGGCGAGCAGGTTCGCGAACAGCTCGACGGCGTGCGCGACCTGGCCGAGACCTTCGGGGCGGCGCAGCAGCCGGTGCGCCTCCTCGACGACCATCGCGTGACGCAGCTCGCCGTCGCCGACAGGTTCGGTCGCGTTACGGGTGCGCAGGTGCTCGTACGCGCGCACGATCACGAGGCCCATCAGAAACGCCTTCTCCTGGTCGTCGCCGACGTCCTCCAGCTCGAGCACGACATTGCGCGCAAGCAGGCCCGCGACGTCGAGCGGGTGGCCCTCGCCGAGGAAGCGCCCGGCCGTGCCGAGACGCAGGCTGGAAAGGCGCACGTCGATGAACCCGCGCACGTCCTGGGTCACTTCCGGCCCGTAGCCGATACTCGTAACGACCTCGCGCGCGACACGCTGCAGGTCGGCGAGCTGCGGGTAGCGGGGCTGCACGCCGGCGATGCGCGACTCGCCGAGCACGAGGTCAAAGCCCTGCTCCTCGTAGCAGCGGGTCAGCGCCCGGGTGAGCACCTGGGGGAAGGGCTCCTCGGAGCGAAACGACGCCAGAAACAGCGCACGGATCAGGTCGACGTGGGTTTGCAGCGCGAAGCCCGGCTCCGGTTCCAGCGGGTTCAGCCCAACAGGCACACCGTTGACGTCGCCGGGCCGGATGCAGACGACCTCGTGCGGCGTGTCCCGCAGCCGGCCGGCCATCAGCCGGTACTCGGCCTTCGCCGGCTCGATGACCAGCCAGGGGACCGGCGGCTCGGCGCGCGAAAGCCGCTCGAGCAGGCCGCGGATCGTCTGCGACTTGCCCGAGCCGGTCGCTCCGCAAACGAAGGTGTGGCGCTTGAGCGTCTCGCGCGACACACTCAACGACCCGACCGCGGCGCGCGTCGGCGAGAGGATCGTCCCGAGCTCCAGCTCGCCGGCGCTCTCCGGCGTGAGGTCGAACGTCGAGGGCACGCGCAGCCGAATCCCCGGCAACTCCGTGCGCGGCGTAAACGCCAGCGCCGCGAGCAGGTCGGTGCCGGCGACGATCGGCCACATCGAGCCGTCCACGTGCTCGGCGGCCGGGTCAGCGGCGCGGCTCGCGGCACGCTCGGCGGCGGCCGGGTCAAGGGCGCGGCTCGCGGCAGGATCGGCGGCAGCACGACCGGCAGCCTGACCGGTGACGGCCCGATCCCCCGCGCCGCCGGCCCAGCCGGCCGCGGGGACAGCGCCACCGGCGACTCGACCAGCGGCCCGCTCAGCAGACCAGCCGTCGCGGTTGGCAGCGACCCTGTCGCCGACCGGATCGAGCGCCGCGCCCAATCCAGGAACCGGCGCGAGGGGATGCAGCGCATAGGGCAGCCGTCCGACGTCAACTGTCGCGCACAGCAGGGCGGCCAGCCGGCGCGCCTGCTCCGGGGAGTCGTGCCCGACGAGTACGCGGATGTGCCACAGACCGTCGAGACGGCTGCGCTCCAGCTCACGATGGCGCGCCTCCAAGCGCTCGGCCCGGGTCGCGCTCGCGCTGTTGGCAGAGGACTGCGCGCGCGCGAACGACGGCAACCGCTCGAGCACGGCCGCCATACGCTCGATCTCCGTGTGGTGGACGGGGGTCGCCCACACCAGCCACGAGAACGGGCCGGGCCAGACGGTGGAAATGACGTCCTCCAGCCGTGCCGCGTGCGCGCCCCCCCACGCCTCGCCCGCGTCGCCCGCCTCGGCGGGCCGGACCGGCCCGAGCCGGCCGGCGACGGGCGCCCAGTGGGGCACGTCTTCGAGCAGGCCGCGCAGTCCGCGAAACTCGACACCCACGGCGCCCGCTGGGAGGTTCGCCACACAGCCCTTTCGTCCCGGCGCTTGCGGCGGTGGGTTCGTCTCGCGCCCGTGCTCGCGCCCGTGCTCACCCCCAGGCGCTCCCCGCCGGACGTTCGACCCATGCACGCCCTCGCTCTCGCGCGCGCTGCCGGGCGCGTTCGTCAGCGAGCCGCCGCCCACGAGCACCTGCACCGGACCGCCCTCCCGTGCGCGCGACCAGCTGACAAGCACGCTGTCGCCGGAGAGGTATGACCCGACGAGCGCCGCGCGGCGTCGCAGCAGCCAGGGGTTGACCGGCGCACGCTCCGCAGGTGTCCCGGGCAACTGCCGCGGAACCTCTTCGACCAGGCAGCAGGGGACCTCGTCGAGCGCCGCGCCGAGCGCGTCCCGGTTCGGCAGCCCGCGCTCGCTCACGACAAGCGATTGGCCACCGTCGATGTTGGCATGCGCAACCATGCCGATCAGACGACCCCCTCTCCGAGGCGCGCGTTACTGACGTCGATGCCGGTCCTGCCGCAGGCAGCGTACAGGAGACTTGGCGAAGGCTCGGCTGGGGCCGGGTCACACCTGGAGAGGGTCCAGCGCCAACGCCAACCCTTAGGTTCTTTCTAGACCGCGTTTAGCGGGGGCGAACATAGGCGCACTACGGTGTGACGCATGGTTGACCGTGGTGGATCGACACCCTCCCTGATACGTGGCATCCTCGCCGTTGCGCTCGCCGCGCTCGCCGGCGTCGCGATCGGGCATTTCGTCTGGGATACCTCCAACGCGCTGCGCCTGCGGCCGGCCGCGAACGGGTCGTTCGGGTCGCTGCACTACACCGGCGCGGGCGGCGCCGCCGCGAACGGCGCGCGCTCCGGCGGCCTGTTCGGGCCGACCGGCGGCTCAACTGCGGGCGAAAACGCCGCCGGCGGCACCGGCGGCGCCAACGAACCCGGCATCGCGGGCGAAGGCGCAGGCGCGAGCGCGGGCGCGAGCGGCGACGCGGGCGCCGGCGCGGGCGGCGAAGCCGGCGGCTCCTCCGAAAGCGGCGGCTCCGGCGGCTCGACTGAAGGCGGCGCCGGCTCCGGCTCCACGGCCGAAGGCGCCGGCTCTTCGGGCGCGGCGGGCGCCGGCGTGTCGAGCGCCGTCACCGCCAAGGTCGACCCCGGCCTCGTGGACATCGACACCGACCTCGGGCTCGTCGGCGCCGAGGCGGCCGGCACCGGGATGGTGGTGACAGCGAACGGCGAGGTGATCACGAACAACCACGTGATCGCAGGCGCGACCAAGATTATGGCGACCGACCTCGGCAACGGCACGACATACACGGCGCGCGTCGTCGGCTACGACTACAGCCACGACATCGCCGTGCTGCAACTTGAAGGCGCCTCCGGGTTGACGACCGTCAGCCTCGGCGATTCGGCCTCGCTAGGGGTCGGCGCGAACGTTGCGACGATCGGCAACGCCGGCGGCACCGGTGGCACGCCGAGCGCGGCGGCCGGACGCGTCGCGGCGCTCGGCCAGTCGATCACGGCCGGCGAGGAGCTCGACGGCAGCCGCGAGCACCTCACCGGTCTGATCCAGCTCGCCGGCGACCTGCGCCCCGGCGACTCCGGCGGGCCGCTCGTCAACGCCAGCGGCGAAGTCCTCGGGATGGACACCGCCGCGACGTCCACGTTCCAGCTCGAATCGTCATCCGCCAACGAAGGCTTCGCGATCCCGATCGACGAAGTCCGCGCCGTCGCCGCGGCGCTCGAGGAAGGCCAAACCTCGACGGCCCTGCACCTCGGCGCGACCGGCATGATCGGCGTGCTCGTCGACGGCCGCAGCAGCGCGGGCGCGCTGGTCGAGAACGTGCTCAGCGGCGGGCCGGCCGCGAGCGCCGGGCTGAGCGCCGGCGACACGATCGTCGCGCTGGACGGCACGACACTCTCCTCGCCAACCAACCTCACCGAACTACTCCTGCAAAAGCACCCCGGCGACAGCGTGCAGCTGACCTGGCGCACGGCGGCCGGCGCAACGCAGAGCGCCGCGCTGACGCTCGCCAGCGGGCCGCCGCAGTAGTGGGGCCGAGCCGCTCGCGCCGCGCACAACGCGCCACGCCAGCCGCCGGGCTGCTCTCTATTGCGGGGCTGCTCTCTATTGCGCCGGCGCCTGCGCGCGGATCATCCAGAGGTTCTCCTCGAGCCCGCGGACCACGCCGTGGAGCAGGTCGGCGGTGACCGTGTCAACGTCCTCGAGCCTGTCCATCCGTTCGCGGGTATCGCCGATCGCGGTCGTGAGCATCCCCGTGAACGCGGCGATCACGTCGGCGTCGAGCAGTTGGCCCTCCGGCAGCTGCTCCAGCGGCGAGCCCGCCGCGATCGTGCCAGCGCGCCCATCGGGCTGGTAGCCGAGCGCGACCGCGCGCTCAGCGACCGCATCTGCGGCGTTGCGCCAGCTCTCGACGAGCTCGTCGAGGAACAGGTGCAGGGGATGAAACAAACGCCCGACGAGGTTCCAATGCGCCTGCTTGCCCGCCAGCGCGAGGTCGCTGAGCGTGACGAGCACCGCCTGCAGCTCGCCGCCGATCGCACGGCGGTCCTCATGACGCAGTGTCGGGTGGTGGTCCTCGCTGATGATCTGCCCGGCCATCGGTGCACCTCCGGTGAAGTTGGTTGTGGTGTTCGATGCTAGTGGGCGCGTCCGAGGCGTGTCCGCAAGCGCTGAAACCGTGGGCTCGCCGTTCATCACCCGAGTCGGGGTCCCGCGTGCGCCCGGCCGCGGCACCCGTCCGCGGCACCCGTCCGCGCCGCGCCTCATGATGGCGCCATGCCCCGCGTCAGTTTCTTCTACGGCATCGTGATCACGATGTATTTCTACGACCACCAGCCGCCCCACTTCCATGCGCAGTACGCCGAGCACCACGCGGTGATCGCGATTGACGGCACGAGGGTGCTCGTGGGCGAACTGCCGGGTCGCGCGCTCAAGCTTGTGGCAGAGTGGGTAGCCCTCCACCGTGCGGAGCTCGAGGCCGACTGGGAGCGCGTATACGGCGGAACTGTTCCCGAGCCGATTGACCCGTTGCCGTAAGATGGAGCAATGGTGTTCGTAACCGTGACATCGGTAGAGGTGCTCGGCCACTACCGGCTCCGACTCGGCTTCAGCGACGGCAGCCGGCGCGACGTCGATCTCACCGGAGAGCTACACGGCCCGATCTTCGAGCCGCTGGGCGATCCGGACTTCTTCGCGCAGGTGCGGGTGGACGACGAACTCGGCACTGTCGTCTGGCCCAACGGCGCCGACCTCGATCCGCTCGTGTTGCACGGGGACTTCGAGCCGGCCTCCCGCCTCGTCCACCACTGATCGCAGACGACGATCTCGGCCACCCGCCTACTGTGACGGGTAGGCGTCAGCCGGCCCGCGCTGGAGCGCAAACCGGGCGCTGAAGAATGGTTCGATTAGCGCTGCTTTCTCCCCCAGAAATGGGCCCGCCTGGACTCGAACCAGGGACCTACCGATTATGAGTACGCTCAGGCGTTTGCGGCCGTTTGCGGCTGCTCGCGGTTTTGGCTCTCCTACACGGTTTCCGGGGTCTCGACCGGGGTCGGCTTTACGGCTGTCTCCGGGTGCTCGGTTGCCCCAGGGTTGCCCCGAGGTTGCCCCGCTCGCAGCGCCTCGGCGTCGAGGATCTCATCGAACGCATCCGCGCTCCCGAGGCCCTCATCATCGGCGTGCGTGTAGATGTTCATGGTCGTCATCAACTGCGAGTGCCGCAACCATCCCTGCGCCTGCACGGGCCGCTTTTCCATCCCGTGTAGCAGGGTGCCGCAGGCGTGGCGGAAGGCGTGGAAGGCGACCCTCTGATAGTCCCACACCGGCTGGCCCTTCTCGTCCTCGCCGACCTTCACGGCGATGCCCGCACCGATCAGCGCGGGGCGCAGCACACGGTTGTAGACGTTGGCGTAGATCAGCGGCGTGCCCGCCTCCGACGGGAACACCGGCGTGCCGCCGGCGACGTTCTCGGGGCGAAGCTCCGCCAGCCATGACGCGATGAACGACGACAGCGGCACCTTCCCCTCGCTCGCGTCCGTCTTCAGCTTCTTGCGCTGCCCGCGGTAGACCTGCTCCACGACCTTGATGTGCGGGTCGTCGCCCAGGTGGACGTTCCCCCACGTCAGCCCGAGCAGCTCCCCGATCCTAACGCCCGTCTGCGCGAGCGTGAAGAAGAACGCCCGCCACTCCACCGGCATCGCCTGGAGGATCGCAACGAGATCCGTTGCGATCAGCCGCTTGGGCGCCGGCTTGGCGTGCTTGGCCCGTGCCGCCTCTGTCGGGATGTAGCGGGCGTCAGCCGCCGGGTTGGACCGGATCTCGTCGTCTTCGAGGGCGCACGCGAGCATGACGCGCAGAGCGATCCTCGCGCGTTTGATCGTGGCCGGGGAGGCGTTGCGCCGCTCCAGCTCCTCGAACCAGTCCCGGACCCCGCGGGGTGTCAGGTCTCGCAGCTTGGTTCGCGCGATCGGCAACGGCAGGATGTGGTGCTCGAAGCTGATCCTGTACGCGCGCGTCGTGCTGTCCTGGACCCCGCGCGTCGTGCGGCCACGGTAGCCGTCGATCCAGCCCTCGTAGTAGCCGGCGACCGTCTCCTTCGACAACGGCTGACGGCTCGCCTGCCCAGGGCCGATCCCCCGTTTGTGCTCGCGCGCTTCCTCCATCTTGGCGAACATCTGCTTGTGCTGTTTGCCCCCCGCCTTCCAGACGACGACGTAGGGGCAGCCGCAGACGCGAGGGCGCTTGCAGTTCTCCGCGTGCCGGCGGTACACGCCGGGGACGGTCGTCCTCTCCAGCTTGCGCGCGTCCCTCTTCGGCTTGTCTAGTGCCGCGGGCATCACCGCTCACCCCCGAACAGCGTCTCGACGGGCTCGCCCAGCTCCCGTGCGATTGCCAGCGCGACCGTCACGGACGGCCGGTGCTGCCCCAGCTCGATCCGGGCGACGGTGCTCTTAGCGAGCCCCGCCCGGTCGGCGAGCGCCTGCTGGCTGAGCCCTGCGTGCTTGCGTGCTACGGCTACCGGGTGGCCGCGCTCAGCGGCGCGGCGGGTTACTGTCTCGGTTGGCATGGGAGGCCCTTTCGCTCGTGTCCTGCCCCCGGCCGTATCAGCGGCGCGGGGGCTCTTTGCGTTACCACGCATGATAGCGCACACGCTACCACGCGCGGTGGACGCTACGACCACCCGCGCTCCCGTAGGAACGCCTCCCACGACACCGGCCACTCCGGCTCCCAACCCTCGGCGAAGGCGTAGTCCAAGATGGTGAAGTGCGCCCGGGTCGATAGCCGCCCGCGCCGCCGCCGGGCCGCTGGCGATCACGAGCCGCACCCGCACGCCGCGAGCAGATCGCTAAGGCGGTCGGCTCCACCGTTGGGAAGTTGTGGCCCGATGCTGAGAGGCGCGCAGCGTGAGCGCCGCGGCTCGCGCACGCCGGACCGAGTTCATGGCCCTGGAGACGATCTGGGTCTCGGATCGCCACCGCGAAGACCTCGGCGACGTAGACGCGCTAGCTGCGTCGATCAAAAACTTTGGACTGCTGCACCCCGTCGTCGTGGGGGGGAGGGACGGTTGATCGCGGGTAAGCGTCGCCTTGAGGCATACCGGCGGCTCGGCCGCGACACGATCGAGGTCCGGGTAGCCGCAGACCTCGACACGGCAGCCGTCCTACTCGAAGCAGAGCGAGACGAGAACACGTGCCGTCTCGACATGAAGCCCTCCGAGAAGGTCGCGCTCGGACTGGCGCTGGAGGAGCTGGAGAAACCGAAGGCGGCGGGGCGTCGGACGGCGAACCTGCCCGGCCAAACGGACCCCGGGGGCCACTTGGACGGTGACGCGGGCCGGGTGCGTGAGGTAGTCGGCCCGGCTGTCGGGCTCTCCAGCAAAACCTACGACCGCGCGAAGCAAGTGGTGCAGGCGAAAGACGACCCGGACCTGGCCGTCCGCAAGGTCGCGGACGCGCTCGAGCTGGCCGCAGCCATCGAAGCCCAGCAGTAGGCGCGACGCCGCCCATCCCGAGCCCTACCCCCTGGCCTGCGCGTAGTTGAGACGCCGCCGGTTGTACTCCTGGCGCTTGGCAGGATGCGTGATTTCGTAGACGACCGCCCGCGAGCAGCCGACGATCGTCGTAATCTCGGTGGGTGCGCGACCTTCGTCGTGCAGCCGGCGGATACGGGCATCCCGCCGTTCCCGATCGTGGCGTTTCATCGTTCACGCCGCTGGCCCCGTCAGCACCCCGGTAGCGGCGAGGTCGTCGCTGTTCATCTGTGGCGCGAGTACCCCTGCGACTTCGCGGGCAGCGGTCGCCCACGGCTTCCCATTGCGGGCCATCTGTGCCTGTACCTGCGCGTCGAAGCCGGCTCGTGTGATGCTCGAAGCCGGCGCCAGCGGATGCCCGGCGCCGGGAACGTCCAGGCCGGAGCGCCCAGCCGGGTCGGCCGGGGTGACTTTGCCCATCGAGTCGATCGTGGCGCCGGCTGCGAGCTGCGCCGCGAGCCCGTCATCGTCGGTACGCTGGAATCGTCCGGTCGCGGGGTGACGCGGCTGCACTGGTGCGGCGTCCAACGCTATAGGCGCGCGATTGGCGAGAGCGTAGGATTCAAGCGCCTTCACCGTGTCAGCGTCAAGCCCCAGCTCGTCGCGCAGATACGCCCGCTCGCGCGCAAAGTCGCCCGGCGCGGTAGCCGCGGCCTGCGATTCGAGCAGGAATACGCGGCCCGGCCCCGGCTCCGCGGGAGCACCCTCCGCCGCGGCACGCTGCGCGCGGGCGGCCAGCGTGTCGGCGGCAAGGCCCGCGAGTCGATCATCGAGCGCTTTCACACCCGCTTAGTGAGAGATAGCCTCGCGTAGTTCACCGTCAACCTGCCTGGCTAGGTCAGCGTTCTTCGCCTTCGCGGCAGCGATGGCATTCGCGCGCTCCGCGGTCGCGGGCAGATCGGTCCCCGCTTCCAACCACTGCTTATCGGCGGCATCGAACCTTTTCCGGCCCGGCTCGCCGTCCCACGGCCCACCGAACGCGCCGCGCGGATCAGCTTTTCGCATCCTTGCCAGCCTTCTCTCTCGCTCTTCGGGATTCACCATCAACGCGCCCATGTCAGCGTCCGGCGCGACCATGACCTGGCCCATAGGGTTCACCGGCACATCGGCCGGTGTCACTGCGCGCATATCGGCGTCAAGCTGAAACTTCAGCCCCGTGTCCCTTCTTTCGAGCAAGCGGACACCGGCCTCGACTTCTGCCGGATTCACACCAGCGATGCCGAGCACCTGGCGAACTGTCTGCCCAGGGCCGTTCACCGCCCGCGCGTTCTCCCATGCCGCGGTGTACGCCTCGACGGCAGCCAAGTAGTCGTCGTCGCCGCGCTCCAGGCAGATCGCGCGCGCAATCCGATCGAACTCCGTGTGATCCTGCATCACTTCATAAGCGGGACGGTCCATCAATGCCACGGTCATACTTTCACCTCATTCATCGTTGTTTTCCCTGCCAGTAACACGGCCGTACCCTGCGCGGCACCACGCCCGCGCCTCGCTCGCGCTGAACCCGAGATCGAGCGCATGGTGGATCGCGGCCAGTCGTTCCACCTCAGCACGGGCGAGTGAGTGGGCCGCGAAATGCCGGAACAGGTGGTCCCGGCATTTCCTCAGCTCGGCCTCCAGCTCCGCCACCCGTGCGACCGGCTGCACCATCCAGCGCGCCAGCGCGTCGCCCGCGACCTCCCCGAGCACGACTTGTTCGCGGCGCAGCACCTCCGCGCGCAGCAGCTCATCCGGCACGGCGGCCAAGTCCAGGGGTTTACGGCGACGAAAGAGCATCACATACATTGTGGTCTTGACACGGCGAAAAGCCGACATGGCCCCCCCTTAAAACTCCATGTCGAGGATCGTGTTTCGAGCCCGGCGGCGCGGCCCCACGACGGGCGCGCCGCCCAGCCCTTCCGTCTCGCGGCGCATCACCGCCGACAAGCTAGGGCCACCGACCGGCTTTCCCCGCGGCGCCCCGCTGACATGGCGCTGTTCATAAACAGCGAGCGCGAGCGCCGACACGATGTCGCAATGCGAACCGGAAAAGCGCGGCAACGTGATCGACTCGGTGTCCTTCGCCCGCACCCGACGCAGCTCGCCCACAAGCGGCTCGTGTCGCCACAACCGCAGCGACCCATCCATCAGCCGTGCTCGTGTCGAAGTAAAAGCCTGCGTTTGAATCGGAGCGGTCAGGTTCACCACCTTGACGGGGCAGCCCAACCGTCCGAAGTATGAACTCACCGCGTCCGCCTGGTGCTGGTCGGTGACGATCCGCAGACCACCGCCCTCCGCATACGGCTCGATCAGCTCCCACACCCGCGTCAACGTCGCGTCCTCGCGCCCCCGGCGCGCATCGAGAGAACGTCGCCGGGCGCCCGGCTCGATCCCATCCACCGCACCCGTCACCAACACGCCCGGCTCATTCATGCTTTCACCTACCAAAGCCACACCGAAACGGTCAGCGTGAAAAGCCGGGTCGAGCCCCGCGACCCACCGCCGGCCATCCGCAGGCAGCGCAGGCGCAGACTCGTACTCGAAGGCCCGCAAGTCAAAGAAAGCGCCGCCGGACCCGACGAACATCGCCAAAAACTCCTGCTCGTAAGCAGCGTCCCCTAACTCCGCACGTCGAGCCTCAAGCCACGCCGAATCAATGTCAGGGATCATCTCCACGATCGACCGGCGCACCGCACACGCATGAGGCATCAAGCCGCCCTCAATCGCCGTAAACAAGTCGTAGAAGAGGCCAGATTCCCCGAAAGGCGTGGATAGCCCCAACACCTTCGCCTTGGACCCGAACACCGTCTGCATCGGCGTAATCGCATCCCAAATCCGACGCTCGTCACTCGGACCGCCCGTGTCACCGTGATGTGCCATCTCCTCGCAGATCACGAGCGCCGCCGTCAACCCGCGGATACTCGGCGCGCTCGCCGGCAACGCGCGAATCGCCGTCTTCGCCGTCCACTTGTGCCCGTGCTGATCTTCCCGCGGCAGCCGAAAAAGAATCTCCCCCACCCGGACCTCCGCGTACTGCGCCAACACCGACGAGCCCTCGATCAACGCCTGACAGACCGCGATGAAATCCTTCGACTGCGATTCAGACGGCGCGATCACCGGCACACTCCGCCACTTCCCATGCGGCAACAGGTCATCAAGGTCATCCCGCATGGCGGCATTGTTGACCGCCGCCGCCCCCGCCATGCTCGACTTCCCGGACTGCCTCGCAATCGCCCAAAGATGCAATTGCTTAGGCCCATCGAGTGACCGCAACAGCTCGACCTGAGCAGGACGCCACGCGATCGTCGAACCCAACAGCCGTTTGTCACGCGCCGCCGCAGCAAGCGAGACACTCATGCCGCCTCCCTCGATCGCACGCACACATCCCGCGCGACCTCCGCCGTCGAAGCACCAACCTCGACCGTCCGTGCAGGGATACTCCACCGCGGCGGGATCTCATGCGCCTCGATCGACACCCACACAGGCAACCGCGCCCACCACGGGGCCGCCGACGAACGCCGCCGGTCGCGAGCCGACTTACTCACGCCGCCGCCCCCCACTGCCCACTCTCCACCATCGACCGGCCCGCCCACGCAATCGCCACCGCGTCCGCCTCATCCTGACCATCCACCACCGCCAGTCGCTCCGACCACGCCATCACCTGCGCCTTCGTCGCATTCCCCACCCCCACCGTCCGCCGCTTCCACGCCCCGCTCGGAATCGTCCACACCGGGCACCCCACCACCTCAAACACCGCCGCCTGCACCACCCCCACCGCATACGTCAGCGGCAGATTGCGGAACCGCCCCGACGGCTGCTCCACCCACACCACCACCGGCGGAAAGCTCCCCGCGAACTGCCGAGCAACGATGCGCACCTGACGGTCGAGCAGCCCCAGCCGCTCGCCTTCCGTCGCGTCGCACCCCGTGTGCAGCATCTCCACCTCGACACGCTCCGAACCCACCTCCGCGAACGCAAACGCCAGCCGGCTTAGCGCCGGGTCGATCCCCCACACGAACGTCGCGCCGCTCACAGAACGCCCCCTGCGCTTCGACCCCGCCCGAACACCGCGCAGGGCCAGCACGCGCCGCCCCAGCGCGCCCCACGGCCACATCCGCAGCACGCCGCGCACTCGCCGGCACCCGCGGCAGCAGCTCGCCGCCAGCGAACGCATCCGAGCCGATCGCGCGCAGCAGCCCACGGTCACGTTCCACCGTGCGCGGCGTCACGTTGAGCGTGCGCGCCGTCTCCCGCTGGTCGAGGCCGGCCAGCTCCAGCACGACGCCGCGAGCAACGCGCAGCGCGACAGTGGACGCCTTCGCCGCCGGCACACCGCGACCCTCCAGCAGCTCCCGCGTGTGCCAGTACGTCGCCCTGCCCACGGCGGCGAGCGACTGGGACGGCTCCGGTGCGCTCAACACCAACGCCACGGGATCGTCCAAGGGGACCGACCGGACGGGCACCTCCGCCGCGCGAGCAGCCAGACGAGCACGCAGCCGGTCGAGACCCGCGTCGTCGCTCAGCGCCATTCCCCCACTCCCACCCCACGCGCCACCTGATCCCGGCGTGCCCGCGCTCGCTCCAGCCGCGCGAGGTCATCGGGCGTCAGCGGACGGATCGCCAGCTGACCGGCCGCGAGCTGCTCGGCCATCACCCGGCGGCGTTCCGCGCGCACGTCTGGCTTTTTGCGCAGGCTAGGCATCCCAGCGCGCCTCGCCGGTGATCATCGCCACCACCACGCCGGCCAGTCGCTCGGGTCAGCATCGAGCAGCGCGCCGACATCGGGCGGCGTCGGCTCGGGACGATCGTCGCTGGCGTCACCGGCGGCAGCCGCCGCGGCGGCATCCCTCCACATCCGCTCGAAGCGCTCCCGGCGCTTCCGGTCGTCGTACACCACTGCCTCGCAGGGCGCCAGGTCAACCATCCTCGCCGTCCCCTTCCCCGCCGCCGTCGTCACTTTCGGCCAGCTCGCGCACGATCGCCGCGAGCTCATCATGCGGGCTGGCGTTGCCGGCCTCGCGGTCCTGCCCTTCGAGACGCTCGCACTGGCGCTCGTAAGCGGACTGGAGCTTCGCTGCGTACTCGCGCGCAGGCCAGACCACCGCGGTACGCCGGTTGCGCATGACGGCGCCCACACCGGGCCGGCGCCCCAGGTACTCGGAGATGAGATCGAGCTGCGCGGCGCGTTCGGCTTGGATGGCGAGCAGGGCATCGTCGGCAGACGGGAACCGCTCCCGTAGCCGCGCGAGGTGCTCGACGCGCAGCGGCTCGATGTCCTTGGCAGCGTGCGCGCCGTGGCGCACTGCGGCATTCGGTCGCAGGTTCGCCAACTGGCGAGCGCGCAGGGCGGGGTCCTTGCTAGCGGGCACGATCGCCTCCGTGCCATCCGTGGGGTTGGTTGCCCCGAGGTTGCCCCAGCCGTCGAAAAGCCGTATGAACACAAGCGATCCAGGCTGACCTACTGATAGACAATGTGTTCGTCATGGCCGCTTGCCTCCACCGGCGCGCAGCCACGCATCAAGCTCTCCGCGGTTGAACAACGTCCGACTACCGTCCTTGACGTGAGGGATGCGGCCAGCACTCGTGAGCGCGTAGACGCGCGAGGTCGGGCAGCGCAAGTAGTCTGCCGTCTCGGTGACTGTCAGCCAAGGTGACGCGGCTAGCGCCTCGTGCTCGGCCATGATCTCCACCACGCGCTCGGCGATCTGCTCGACCATCTCGCGGGGCACATCGAGCAGGAGGGCGCCCCCGTTCGGTTTCGCCGGGATGGGCTCGCTGCGCAAGGGAGGCACCGTCGGCGTCATCAGACAGTCGCCTCCGCTCCGGTGAGCAGGTTGGGGTGGACCTGGTTGGGGGGTTCGGTGTCGTCGCTACCGAGTCCCGAGTCCCCCCCTACTACGTAGGGGTGGGGGACTCGGTGGGACTCGGTATCTGAGGCCGAGTCCCGGACTCGGTAGAGACTCGGTAGAGACTCGGTGGACTCGGTGGGTGGATCGTCGGTCTCGCGGTACGGCTTGACGGTGTGGTGGGGGTGCGCCTGGCCGTCCTTGCGCACTTCGACGTAGCCCTCGCGGATCAGCAGCTCGATGGCGAGGTCTACGTGTTCGGCCTTGCGTCCGGTGGTCGCGCGGATCGCGGATTTGCTGAGCCCCGGTTTCTGCTCGATGGCCTTGGAGATTTTCTCCATGATGTTCGTCGGGCGGAAGGTGGTGTCCTCGCTGCCGCTGGGGCGGTCGCGGCGCTCGATCTCCTGCGTGTCGCGGAGGAATAGCCATTCGTCGCCGCGCGCGATCGGGGCGCGGACCGAGCGGACCTTGTGGGCCTTGACGATGAGCCCGACGGGGTTGGTGTGGAGCGCGCATGAGAAGGTGAGGTCGGCGCGGTCTTGCTTGGCGCTGACGCCCTTGGCGCGGGCTTTGGCCTCGGTGGCGTGCCCGACGTTATCGACCATCGGGACGGCGACGCCGCGGTCTGTGAGCGGCTGCACAAGGCGGTCGTAGAAGCGGATGAACTCGCTGTTTCGCTGGTCGAAGTCGAGGTCGAGCGCTGAGGCGACCGCGCTTAGCGGGTCGATGGCGATCAGGTCGTAGCGGGCGACGATCCCCTCGACCCACGCGGCGGGGTCGGCCCACCCTTGCGTGATGGCACTGGCGAGGTTGAGGTAGCGGGCTCGCGCGAGGTCGGTGAGCAGGTCATCGTCTACTGCGTCATTGCGGCGCTGGGCGAGGATCGCGGCGCGCGCGTTCCACTCGGGCTCTGTGACCTCCGATCCGAGATACGCGCAGCGCAGGCCAGCTCGCGCGGCGTCGTAGAGGCCGGCTTGGATGAGGCTTGAGCGTCCGCCGCCGGTCGGGCCGACGATGACGGCGCCGCTTGAGGCGTGAAGGAACGGGAAGCCGGGCAAGCCGGGCAGCGGGTCGATGGCTGCCGCGGTTGGGTTCATCGCGGTGCCGGCGAGCCAGTGCGTGTCCCCGTCGACCACGGCGACGAACTCGGCGTAGGTGTCGGTGACGCTCACGCCGTTGCTCTCACGCTGGCGCTGGCGCTGCGCAGGGTGGCGTCGATCTCGGGCTCGCCGAGGCCCACGGTGAGCGCGGCGGCACGCAGCGCGGCATGTGCGTCGGCTGCGTCAAGCTCTCCGGCAGCGGCGTACTCGGCGGCGCGGCACGCCCCCCAATGCAACGAGCAGTTACGGTTGCCGACCGCTGCCCGTTCGATCGTGCGGGTGAGTCCCGCGAGCCGCGAGCCGGGGTCGCCCGGCGCTGGCCGTCGCGGTGCCTGTGCCTGTGCGGGTGGAAGATCGTCAGGTAGGCCACGAACCACGTCCGCAATCTCGAACGTGTTCAGATCCAGGCGCGTGCAGACCGCGGGCCGCGGCGGGTCGAACTTGTGATTCAGGGAGCCGGCAGGTCGAAGTACACGGGCAACGTCGGTTGCGTGCATGTCCCCGTCGAGGTGGCGGGCGAGCCTGCGGTTAGCGATCTTCGCCCACTCCGGCGAGGTCGCGCGGCGCAGCGGCCAGTAGACGTGGGCGCACCCATCCGAGCCGGTGCGGATGACGATGCTCGGCAGCGGGCGGAACGCGGCGAGCTTGCGGAGCGCTTCGGGTCCGTCGAGGTCGCACCAGAGCGTCCAGCAGCGCTCTACGGCGCTGGCGGTGCCGTCCTCACGCACGCGCGGGCAGACACCCAAAAACACGTTCATGGCAGGCGCCAGCGCGTTCATCATCGCGGGGACGCGGTGTGGCGCGTCGGCTACCGGAACGAACTGGCGGACGCGCAGTGCGGGCCGCCCGTCGCGGTGCAACGGGCGAACCTCGACGTACGAACTCGACGGCTCGCTGCCGATGATCGCGGCGAGCTGGAGTCGCAACGCGGCCGTCTGGTCGATCGACTGAATATCAGGCACGACAACCTCCTTGCTTCGGAGGCTGTGACCCGCGGTGGTCTGTGCCTAGATGATTATGCTGTTGCCGGCCTTCCGCCGGCCCGTCGGAGTCGGGGTCGCCGCTGGAGCCGCCGCCCGCCGACCTGCTGACGGTGCGCCGCCGGGCTCCACGGCGGCGGCCGCCGCAGTAGGCGCGTCGCCGGACGCGCAGGGGGCGGCGATGGAGCAGCCACCGGGAACCAGCGACGACATCCCGAAGGACATGCTCGGCCTCGCCAGACGGCTCACACATCGCTACGGGGGCTCCGTCCTGAGTGATCTGCTCCCACGCCCAATGGTGGTTGGCGTCCAGAAGCCTTACCCGATCTCTCCGAGCGCGCAGGCGATCACGCAAGGGCTTACGCCGGTCCCCCTCCACCATCCTGAGCCGCATGAGGGCCTGCGTCTGCTCGCGCGTGAACTCCTGCAAGCCCATCGGGTCGGAGGGCTCAAGGCCGCGGATGCGCTCGGCCGTCAGCGGACCCGTGATGATCCCTGCCCAGTAGGCCATGCTGGCCTCGGGGTCCTGGTCGTAGAGCGGCGGCCCCGCCTCGGGCGTCAGGCCATTGGGGGGCGGCATCGGCGACTTCCTGTGTGTCGGTGCAAGGTCACGCCGAGCAGTCTAGGGGCGCCCGCGGCGGCAAAGTAGAGCCCCCGGGGCACATGGCCGCCGGGGGCTCGGGGGGGACTCCGGAAGTTGTGACCTCGCCCGGAGGAACTCACCGCAGACGACGGCATGAATAGCCGTCTTCGTGCAGCGTAACAGCGCCCACGGCGGCAACCGCGGGCACACGCTCTCCTGCCTACCGGCGAAGCCTCACGGGCTTCAACTCATCCTGCGTGAAGGTCGCCAGGTGCTCCTTGAGCCGCTCGGGCGTCCACGTCTCCAGTATCTCCAGCAGTTCGCTGCGCCCTACTCGAAGCGAGTCCGCGATCTGATTCAGCGCGTAGGGGCGCGGCTCTCCCGGATGGTCGTCCACACGGATGGGCACCGCGCAGCGCTTGCCGTCCTTGGAGACGGCTTCAACCCGGAAGATTCGCCCGTGCTTGACGGGCTTGCCCGGGTCGCCGGTTATGCGCGCGATAGATGCGAGGAGTTGCCTGGTGTCGGGCTTGCCGGACGCCATGTCCGCAAGTGCTCCCCGCGCTGGCGTGGAAGGGATATGCGAATCAGTCGGCGGCTTCGCTCGCGACGATCAAGCTCGTGAAGCACCTTGTGGAAGCGCGACGCCAGCAAGCTGACGAGCTCAAGCTCGCCGTCCGTGAGGTTCTCCTGCTCCTCTAGGAAGCTCCAGAGATCATCGGCGCCTTCCACGAACTTGTCTACTGCCCGTCCGATGTCTGGGTCCCCGGCGATGAGGTCGAACTCGGTGCTGCGGAAGACGTGATCGCCAGCTTCGACCCAGTGCTCCGCGTCGAACATCGGTACGCCCGCGTAGCTGATGGTCCCTCGCTCGGGGCGCTCAGCGGTAGTGAGGCTGTGCTCGGTGCCGTGGAGCTGTGCGCTCATCGTCTCTCTTTTCTACTCGACGCCCCAGCACAAGCCGTGAGGCTGGGCGGGGAGCAATGCAGAACAAGATAGCCGTCTCGAAGCGCGCGCGCAACCTTGCGCTGGACTCTTGCAGAGGGTCTTTCCGTTACGTCTCTTCGGCGCGGGTTGCCCCGAGGGTTGCCCCGAAGCCCATTTAACGGCCTCCGCCCCACCCAAGCCGGAGTTTGTTTGGCTTGGATAGGGCGGTTTGGGCGATGGGCCCGGCAGGACTCGAACCTGCGACCTACCGATTATGAGTCGGCAGCTCTAACCAACTGAGCTACGGGCCCGCCCCACGCCTGCGGCGCGGTCCGCAAGACGCTACCAGCGCGCCGCAGCGCCGTATAGGGCCCTGGCGAAAGGCCCGCCCCCGCCGCGCGGAGACCCCCAAACCCCACGCGGCACGCGCCGGGTGGTTTGATACGCGGTCGGCGCCCGCGGCTGCGCGCCCACACGCATGCAGTCGCGCAGGCGCACGGTGGGCAAACGACAGACGACGAGAGGACGGGCACATGCGGGCAAGAGCGGCGATCGTGACAGGGGCGTCGAGCGGGATCGGGCTCGCCGTCGCGCGGGTGCTGGGCGAGGAGGGGTTCGCCGTCACGATGGCGGCCAGGCGCGCGGAGAAGCTGGCGGGCGCAGTCGAGGAGCTGCAGGCGGCGGGCCTGGAGGTGCAGGGCGTGGCGGCGAACGTGTCCGACGAGGCGGAGATCCAGCGGGTCGTCACCGAGCACCGCGAGCGCTACGGCCGGCTGGACGTGCTCGTCAACAACGCCGGCGTCGGGATCGGCGCGCCGCTGGGCGACATCCTGACCAAGCATCTCGACATGCAGTTCGGCGTGAACATCCGCTCGATCGTGCTGTTCTACAGGGAATGCCTCCAGATGCTGGAGCAGGCGGCGGCGGAGCACGGCAACGCGCTGGTGGTCAACACGTCGTCGATCTCGGGCAAGCGCGCGGAGGCGTGGCTGTCGGTGTACTCGGCGACCAAGCACGCGGTCGTCGGGTGGACGGAAGCGATGAACAAGGAGCTGGGAGGGCGGGGGATCAAGTTCGACCGCGCTGTGCCCGGCGTTTGTCGACACGCCGATGACGGACTTCGTCAAGGGCCAGGTCAAGCCCGAGGAGATGATCCGCCCGCAGGACGTCGCCGAGTCGGTGCGCTACCTGTTGAAGACCTCGCCGGCGTGTGTCGTGCCGGAGATCATGTTCACGCGCCCGGGGGACGCGCTGTAGCGAGCACGCGGCCGCGAACGCGCGTGGGTCGCAGGCGCCGTACGCGGATCGCATCGCCAGGAGGGTCGAGGACACGCAGCGCGCCGACCCGCTCGCGCCACAGCCGCAGGGCGACGGCACGACGGTGAGACTCGATCGCCAGAGCCAGTTCGGGTGTGGCGTCTCCCAGCAGCGAGGCCTCCAGATGCGCGACCAGCACCCCCAGCTCGCGCGGTGTGACGACACGCGGGGCGCGCGCGACGCCGGTGAAGCGGTCCCAGGCGTGGGCGAAGGCCAGCAGGTCGGTGCGCCCGCCGGCGCGGTGGGCGGCGAGCATCGGGCAGATGCCGCCGAGCGCGGTGTAGGCGCCGGCGACGATCGGCCGCTCAGGAGCCGCGTCGCGCACACCCGCGAGCATCGCTTCGCGGGTGCGCGGCGGGAGACAGTCGATCGCGCGACGCAGGTCGGCGATCGCACGGGCGCGGCGCGGAGAACGGGAGCGGTGGGCGGCGGGTAGGCGGACTCGCATAAGCTGTGGCCGGCCAGCGCGGAGATGTCACCCCGGCGGAAGCATCCCTGCTCCCGCCGGGCCGATCGCAGACCGGTGGCGCTCAGCGTAGGGCACGCGTTCGCGATGGGCAATGGAAGCCCTGCGGATGACAGACAAGTTGCAGAAGGCGATGAGCCCCGATGGTGGCTCGGAAGGGCGGCGAGGATGAAGCTGGGTGTGCATATCGGCTACTGGGGACTGGGGCTGAGCAGCGAGGACCAGCTTCAGATCGTCAAGGAGGCGGAGCGGGTCGGGTACGACTCGGTGTGGACCGCCGAGGCGTACGGCTCGGACGCCGCCACCGTGCTCGGCTGGCTGGCGGGTCAGACCACGAAAATCAGGCTCGGGTCGGGGATCTTTCAGATGCCGGCGCGCAGCGCGGCGATGACGGCGATGACGGCGGCGACGATCGACCAGCTCTCGGACGGCCGCATGATTCTGGGGATCGGCTCGTCGGGGCCGCAGGTCGCCGAGGGATGGCATGGGCAGCGTTTTGCACACCAGCTGCAACGCACGCGTGAGTATGTCGCTGTTTTGAGGATGGCGCTCGCGCGCGAGCGCCTGGAGTTTGCAGGCGAGACGCTCCAGTTGCCGCTGCCCGACGGACCGGGCAAGGCCCTGAAGCTGACGATCGCGCCGGTGCAGGAGCGGATCCCGATCTACCTGGCGGCGATCGGCCCGAAGAACACGGCGCTCGCGGGCGAGATCGCCGACGGGTGGATCCCGACGCTATTTTCCCCCGAGCATGTCTCCCAGCTGCGCCCGCTGCTTGAGGAAGGCGCAGCGCGGTCGGGCAAATCGCTGGCGGACTTCGACATCGCGCCGACGGTCAACGTGTTCATCACCGACGACGTGCAGGGTGCACGCAACGCGATGCGACCGTTCATCGCGCTGTACGTCGGCGGGATGGGCTCGCGCAAACAGAACTTCTACAACAACCTGGTGCAGCGCTACGGCTTTGAGGCCGAGGCGAAGACGATTCAGGACCTCTACCTGGAAGGCAAGCGTGAGGAGGCGATGGCCGCGATCCCCGACCGTCTGATCGACATGGTCTCGCTGTGCGGGCCCCGCGACGTCGTGCGCGAGCGCCTCGCGGTGTATCGCGACGCCGGCGTCGGCACGCTCGGGGTGACGCCGCTCGCGTTCGACGCGCAGGGCCGCCTACAGCAGTTGCGCCAGCTCGCCGAGCTGGCCGGCTGAGAGGGCCTGCGGAGGCGCGGCGATGAGGCAGGCGCGCAGACCAGCGCCGTCAGGCGCGGTGCAGCGAGCCGGCGGCGCGAATGGCGTCCTACCGGACGGCCCACCGGTAGGCGAGCGGCCACACACGCGCGGCGGCGGGCCAGTGGTGCCGCGACGCGTACTGCTCGGCGCGTTCGGCGACCCGGGCCATGCGTTTCCGACGATCGCGCTGGCCAAGGCGCTGGCGGCGCGTGGGCACGAGGTGACGGTGCAGACCTGGGAGCGCTGGCGCGCGCCGATCGAAGCGGAGGGGTTGGGGTTCGCCGCGGCGCCCGAGTACGACGTGTTCCCACTCGGCGAACCAGACGGCGAGGGGGGCCTGCGACCGCTGGACTTCTACGAGGCGGTCGTGCACGCCACCCATGACACGCTGCCGCTCGTGCGCGAGCTCGCGCCTGACGTCGTGGTCGCCGACATCCTGACGCTCGCGCCGGCGCTCGCGGCGGAGACGTGCGGGGTACCCCATGCGACGCTGATCCCCCATGTGAACCCCCACCAGCCGCTCGGCGCGCCGATCTACTCGATCGGCGCCCGCCTGCCGCGCACCGCGCTCGGCCGCGCGTTCTGGCGGCGCGCGGGCCGCCCGGCCGAGAACGGGCTCGAGCGCGGCCGCCGCGAGCTCAACGCCGTGCGCGAACGACTCGGCCTGCCGGCGTTGCCGTGGGTGCACAACGGCACCAGCCGCGAACTCGCGCTGGTGGCGAGCTTTCCGCAGTTGGAATACCCGCGCACCCCGCGACCCCCATACGTGCACGTCGTCGGCCCGCTCTTCTGGGAGCCCCCGGCAGCGGACGTCGAGCTGCCGCGCAGCCACGGCGGGGCGGGTGGTGCCCAAGCGACAGCCGCTGGCCGAGGCCGTTCCAGATCGGGCGCGGCCGGCATCGCACGCCATGCCAGAGCGGGCGCGGTCAGCGGCACAGCCCACGCCGGAGCAGGCGATCGCGGCGAAGACCCGCTCGTGCTCGTCGCCCCCTCGACCTCCCAGGACTCCGAACACCGCCTGCTGCACGCCGCGCTGCGCGGGCTTGCCGACGCGCCCGTGCGGGTGCTCGCAACCTGGAACCGGCGCCTGCCCGACCGCGCGCTGCCGGTGCCCGACAACGCGCGTGTCGTGGAGTGGGTCTCCTACGCGCGTACGATGCCCCACTGCGACGTCGTCGTCTGCCACGCGGGCCACGGCACGCTCGTGCGCGCGCTCGCCTGCGGCTGCACGGTCGTGGCGTGCCCGGTCGCCGGCGACATGAACGAGAACGCCGCCCGCCTGGACTGGGCCGGCGGCGGCGTGCGCCTCCCGCGCCGCTTCATCGCCCCGCGGCCACTGCGTCTGGCGGTCGAGCGCGCGCTGGCCGACCCGATGATCGGGGCGCGCGCACGCGAGCTGGCGGAGTGGGCCGCGACCCATGATGCCGGGTCGCGCGCCGCAGCCCTAGTCGAGAACCTGGCGGCGCGCTCGCAGGCGCTCGATCGCCGTGGTCGAGCGATCCCTGCTTAGGGCCTATCCCTGTAGGGACGTGCGGCTGGGGCGGTCGAGGGTCGAGTGAGGCAAGGACGCAAGGGCGAAGACGTGGCGGGCCCACGTCGAGCCCGAGGACGCCGCCTCACGAAGACACCGCCCCGGCCAACACCTCCCCGGCAAACGCCTCCAAGCGCTCGCGTACCACCGTTGGGGGATCGAGACCCACCATCTCATCCGCATCAGCTACCGCCACAGCAGCCATCATGCCTCCACGCGCCGGGAACACAGACACAAAAGAGTTCGCCGCCCAGCCGGCGAACCCTACCAGAGACTTAACAAAGCACTACCACAGGGATAGGCCCTAAAGGCGGCCTGCCGGCTCGATCGGTCAAGCATCCCTGAGCGCGGAGCCGCGCGGACCGCGCGTGACGCCGCCTCAGACCTCGTTCGGCGTCCTTCGGAAAAGCTCCGGGGGTGGGACTCGAACCCACAACTTCGAAGTTAACAGCTTCGCACTCTGCCAATTGAGTTACCCCGGACCGTGCTACCAAGGAAATCGACGACAGCTCCATATTCTACGGCAGCTCGACGAATCCCGCCTCAACCTCAGCGTGGCAGTTCGAACACAGCAGAACGCACTTGCGGACCTCGGCGCGAAGCTTGTCGATCCTGTGAGCCCCACGCTGGGCCAAGCCGAACTCCTTGGCGTTCGGATCGAGATGATGAAACTCCAAAGCTGCCACATGGCGGTCATAGCCGCATAGACGGCAGCGTCCGCCGGCCTCCTCGACGAGTATCTGCTTGACCCGCCGACGACGGCGCACGACGGCATCCGCGCCACACCGCCGACATCTGTAGGACCCGCGCGCGTCCAGAACATGCTCGACAGCCCCGTGCTGCGGGCAAACCACCACTGCCTGGCGACGCCCTCGGCGCGTGCCTGCCGTGCTCCCGCACGTTGTGGCGCACCACCAGCACGACATTGCGTTCGCAGCTGGTACTTCGCGAGCCAGTGCCTCACCGTCGCGGTGCTCCGCCCGACCGCATCGGCGATCTGTGTGAGGGACGCACCGTCAGCAACAAGCGTCTCCAACCGCTCACGGCTCACTCCCCCTTTGGGGGCGTACTTCTCGGTGCCCACAGCAGCGAGTCCGTGCCTCCTGAGCCAATACGCGACGGTCGATTCGTGGAGACCCACACGCCTCCCTATCTCCGCGAGCGACAGTCCCTCGCCAAGCAACGCCTCCAACGATGTCCGATCCATGCACTGCATTGTCGCAGGCGCCTCGGACGGAAAAAACGAACGCGCGTTCGTGCGGGGGGAGTGGTGCGGCAATGCGCGCCACGGTCGTTCCTCCACGGCGCCATCCCCGCGCGTGCGCGCGCGCCGCCGCGAATGGCTCGCCAAAAACGACCACCTGCCGGGCGAGCAGGACCGGGCGGCAGACGATCGGCTCCGCCGCATAACGCGAGATATTCGGGGGCGGCGGCCCTCGCGTGCACGCGCGCGCGCCGCCGCGAATGGCTCGCCAAAACAACCACCCCGCCGGGCGACAACTCGGGTGGGCTGTCGCCCCGCCACGGAGCGACGCGCCAGTGGACATCGCGCCGCGCGCGCGAATCGACGCCGAGCCCCTACCCCCCAGTCTGCTCGAGCGCTCGCTCGTAGGCCTGCTCGAACGCGCGCTTGACCTCTGCGCGGTTGTGGGCCAACTGGCTGACCTCCCCACTGCCCTCGGCGCTCGCTCCGCGAATACGGCGGTCCAGACGCGCCAGCTCCAGCTGCATCCTCTGCACCTCCAGCATCGCCGGCACCGGCGACTCGCGGCCGGCCTGCACGACCAACTCGGCCAGCACCCCTGTCAGCTCCGGGTCCTGCTCGTCGATGCCCGCCATCGGTTCGCCCAGTCGCCCCTCGCGCAGATGCGCAGCCACCCGGCGCAGCCGCTCGCCGGTGAAGTGTTCGGCGGGATCCAGCGCCGCCAACGCCTTCGCGCCGTCCTCGGGCGAGGCGATGCACAGCGCCAGAAACGTCCGCTCGGTGTCCTCCCGGCGCACGATCGCGTCAGCCACCCGCCCGCCGCTGCCGCCAACCCCCCCGCCCGCCCCGCGTGCTCTGGAGCCGCCTGCAGCCAGCGCCGCGCCCAGCGCGGGAGCGTCGCGCGCGCCGCCACCCTGCCGCACACCCGCCGCCTGCTCGCCGTCCACACGCTCTACGCTGCCCGAAAGCAGGCTCTCGACCAGCCCCTCCGACAGCTCCAGACGCCCCGCGACCTGCCGCGTCAGCTCCTCCCGCAGCGCGCTCGGCGCGAGCATCGCGAACACCGGCCGCAACTGCTCAATCGTGCGGTCCACACCCTCGGCGCTGCCGCGGTCGCTCGCCTGTAGCGCGCGCTCGACCCGGAACCGCACGAACGGCACCGCCGCCGCGACCGCCTCGCGCACGGCCTGCGCGCCCTCCCGCTGGACCAGCTCGGCCGGGTCGGCCCCGCCCGGCAACGCGACCACGCGCAAATCCAGCTTCCTGCCCGCCGCCAGCCGCGCCGCGCGCAGCATCGCCTCCTGACCGGCCGTGTCCGCGTCGAGCGCCAGCAGCACCCGCCCCGCCATCCGCCCCAGCTCACCCACCTGCGCCGGCGTCAGCGCCGTGCCCATCAGCCCCACCGTATTGCGCAGCCCCGCCTGGTGCAGCGCGATCACATCGGTGTACCCCTCGCACAGCACCACCTCCCCCGCGCGCGCCGCGTGCGCGCGCGCCAGATCCGCCCCGTACAGATGCTTTCCCTTGTGGTAGATCTCATTATCAGACGTGTTCAAGTACTTGGGGCTACGCCCCCCCTCAGGCGCGCGCAAAGCGCGCGCCCCAAAACCCAAAACGCGCCCGCGCGCGTCGGCCAACGGGAACATGATGCGAGCGCGGAACCTGTCGTAGAGACGCCCGTTCTCCTGCGAACGCTGCGCCAGCCCGGTCGCGTACAGCTCCGGCTCGCCGAACCCGTTGCGTCGCGAAGCCACCAGCACGCTGTCCCACGCGCTCGGCGCATACCCCACCCGGAACTGGCGCAGCGCCTCCTCCCCCAGCCCCCTGCCCTGCAGGTACTCGCGCGCCGGGCCCGCCTCGCGCGAATCCCACAGACAGCGCTCGTAATAGGCCGTCGTGCGCGCCAGCAGCCCCAGCAGCCGCTCCTGCCGGCGCCGGCGCTCGGCCTCCTTGGGGTCCTCGCGCTCGAGCTGCAGCTCGATCCCGCTGCGCTCGGCCAGCAGCTCCAACGCGCCTTTGAAATCCACGCCCTCCGTCTCCTGCACGAACGTGAACACGTCCCCCGACGCCTGGCAGCCAAAGCAGTAGTAGACCTTCTTGTGCGGGTCGATCCCGAAAGACGGCGTGCGCTCCTCATGAAACGGGCACAACCCCTCGTAGCTGCTCGGCCCCGCGCGGCGCAGTTCGGTGCGCGCCGAGACCAGCGCGATCATGTCAACCGCGTCGCGCACACGATCCTTGGACTCCGCTGTGTAGAGCGCCATCCCGGTTACGCTAGCCGCTCGAACGCGCGCGGGACCTGCAGCTCGGTGTACTCCCGAATGCAGTACCGGTCCGTCATCCCCGCGATGTAGTCCGTCACCCGCTGCGCCAGCTCGGGCAGCTCCGGCTCCACCACGGTCGCACGGCGCTGCTCCGGCTCAGGCCGCTGCGACTCCACCCCGGTCGCGCGGCGCTGCTCCGGCTCAGGCCGCTGCGACTCCACCCCGGTCGCGGAGCGCTGCTCCGGCTCGGGCGGCTGACCCGGCTGACCCCCCACCGCGGCCGTGCGCGGCTCCGGCAGCAACTCCGGATGCGCGACATAGTGCTCGAACAGCCGCCGCACCACCCCCGCGATCCGCTCGCGCTCGGCACGCACGGCGGGCCCCAGATAAACATGCGCGAACATAAACTCGCGCAGCGCCGCCATCGCCTGCGCGGCGCGCTCGCCCTGGACGATCTCCCCGGCGCGCGCCGAATGCTCGACCATGTCGTGCACCAGCGCGTCGATCCGCTGCGAGCCGCCACGCCCCAGCACCGCGATCGCCTCGGCGGGCAGGTCTCGCTCGTCCAGCAGACCGGCCCTCAGCGCGTCGTCGATGTCATGGTTGATGTACGCCACCCGGTCCATCACCCTGACGATCCTTCCCTCCAGCGTGTTTGGCTCCGGCGCGCGGCTCGAATGGCGCGCGATCCCGTCGCGCACCTGCTCTGTGAGGTTCAGGCCGGTACCGTCACGCTCCAGGTGCTCGACCACGCGCAGCGAGTGCTCGTAGTGGCGAAAACCCCCGCCGAAGCGCTCGCGCAGACACGCGTCGAGCACCTCCTCGCCGATATGCCCAAACGGCGGGTGCCCCAAATCGTGGCCCATCCCAACCGCCTCGACCAAATCCTCGTTGAGCCTCAACGCGCGTGCGACCGTGCGCGAGATCCCCGTCACCTCGATCGTGTGCGTCAGCCGCGTACGGTAGTGGTCGCCCATCGGCGCCACAAACACCTGCGTCTTGTGTTTCAGCCGCCTAAACGCCTTACAGTGCACGATCCGGTCGCGGTCGCGCTGAAACGGCGTGCGCAGCGAGCAGTCCAACTCCTCCCGCGCGCGCCGCGCCGGGTAGGAGCGCGCAGCGGCCGGCGCCAGCGTCCGCTCCTCGAGCTCTTCGCGGCTCGCCGCGAAGGCGGCACCCACCGCCGTCTCGGTGTCATCCACCACAGTCACACACCGATTGTGGCAGCGGACGGGGCGGCTGCTTACTTCTCGCGATGCCAGTCGCTGCGCCCGGTGAGCCGGTGCGCCCAGTGGCTCCACTTCGTTTGCTTGGCCGGGTCCTCGTCGTAGACCGGCGCCGCGTGCTCGGGGCCGGGCAGCCCCGCGGCAGCGAGCGCATCGATGCGCAGGTCCACCCCGTGTTCGTGGATCGAGGCGATCACGTCAGCCGCGGCAAAGCGCGTCCCGCCATGGGGCGTGTCGATCAGCAGGCCGTGAAAGACATCCTCCTCCGGCGCGGCCAGCACACTCTGGACCGTCCCGACCTGCTCGCCGTCCACCGCGAGCACAGCAACGCCCTTGTCGAGCAGTGTGTAGGCGACCGGCAGACCCTCGTCCATGGCGTGCACGATACAGGCGCGCCGGGATGTCGCGACCGGAGGCGGCGCAGCACGCCAGCGGGCAGGCGGCGCGCGCGCGGCGCAGCGGTGAACGGCCCAGCGCACCGACCGCGGGCCAGGCGCGCCGGGGACGCGCGGCAGCCGAGGTGGGAGCGGCCCGGCGCACCAGACCGACCGCGGCGCCCCGCGGCGGCCTCAGCGACCGCGCGCGACGGCCGGCATCAGCCGCACGTGGGCATGGTGCTCGAGGGTCTCCGACAGCGCGCGCTCGGCCTGTCCAAGCGCCCCCTCGGGCGCGTTTGGGGTCTCCGCGAGCGAGCGGCCGAGCGCATCTGTCAGGAACCTGTGCGCGGTTTCCCCGAGCGCGAACGAACCAGCCTCGCACGCGCCGCACACCACACCCCCCGCGGCACCCGAGAAGCCGACCAGATGCTCGCGCTCGCCGCAGCCCGCGCATGCGCCGAGCTGCGGCGCCAGCCCCCCGGCGTGCAACAGCTTCAGCCGGAACTGCAGCGCCGCCGCACGGCCAGCCGGCGCGCTCGCGGCGTGCGGCTCGTCGAGCAGACTCAGCCGGCGACAGAGCAGGTGGAAGACCGCCGGGTGCGGCTCAGGTGTCTCGAACAACCGCCCCACCGCGTCGCACGCACGTGCCGCCGCGTCGAGCGCGCGCGCGTCTTCGCGCAGGCGGCGGTAGCTGTCGAGCGTATGCGCCCCTGTCACCGTCAGGATCTCCCCGCGGCCTTCATGCAGCTCCAACTGCAGCCGCATGAACGGCTCCAACCGCCCCCCGAACCGGCTGCGCGTCCGGCGCACCCCCTTGGCGATTGCGCTCACGCGCCCGCGGTGCGGCGTGTACACATGCAGAATCCTGTCCGCCTCGCCATAGCGCAGCGAACGCAGCACAACGGCCTCGGTCTTGACCGGTCCCGGCATCCACGCCGAGTCTAGACTCGCCAGCCGCCCCGCTACGACCCGCGGCGCCACGCTCCCCCCTGCAGACACCCGGACTCGGTAGTGGGTCAGTTTCAACCGAGCAGGGTCGCCGTCTCCGGCAGCGACCGGACGTGATCGGCCGCGCCGCTGGCGCCATCGCGGACCCGGTAGTGGGTCAGTTTGAGCCGGGCGGCAGGATCGGCGGCATGGCCCCCCCACTTCTATACTTTATGAAGTAATGAGCAAGATCACCGTTTACACGACCGAGCCGTGCGGTTTCTGCGCGCGTGTGAAGGGCCTGCTGCGAGCTCGCGAGCTCGAGTTCGCGGAGGTCAACCTCTCGCGGGACCCCGAGGGCCGTGCGGAGCTGGTGCGCAAAACCGGCATGATGACCTTCCCGCAGGTGCTCGTCGACGAACACCTACTCGGCGGCTTCGCCGAAACGCAGGCTGCCCTGCAGAGCGGGCGCCTGGCGGATCTGCTCGCGGCGTAGCGCGCTCGGAGCGCCCAGCGAAATAAGGTGCTCTCAGGCTCGCCGCCGACGCGGGCGCGGCCGCGGCTGGCAGCGCTCGCAGACGTACGTCCCGCGTCCCGCGACCACCATCTTGACGATCGTGCCTCCGCACTCCGGGCACGCTTCGCCCGCGCGACGGTGCACGCGGAAGCGGTCCTGAAATGAGCCCCGTACCCCGTCGACGTGGCGGAAGTCGTCGATCGTGGCCCCGCGTGCGTCGATCCCGTCGAGCAGCACCGCGACCACCGCGTCGCGCAGACTCTCCCACTGGGCGCCTGTGAGCGCTCCCGCCGCACGCAACGGGTGGATGCGCGCCCGGTAAAGCGCCTCGTCCGCGTAGATATTGCCCACGCCCGCCACCCTGCGCTGGTCGAGCAGGAACGCCTTGATCGGCGCGCTGCGCCCCCGCGCCAGCGCCCGCATATGCGCAGCGGTGAAATCCTCCCCCAGCGGCTCGACCCCGAGCCGTGCCGCGAAGAACTCCTCCAGCGCGGCGCTCCCCAGCACCAGCTCCCCCGTACCGAAGCGGCGCGGGTCGACGACCACCAGCTGACGCACCGGGCGCGGCCCCAGCTCGATCCGCACGCGCACGTGCGCGGGCTCGGGGTCCGGCGCGCACAGCACCGCGCCGGTCATGCGCAGGTGCTGGAGGAGATGCACCTCCTCGTCCAGATGCCACACCAGATACTTGCCACGCCTCTGGAGCCGCTGCACGCGCCGCCCGCGCAGCGCGTCCTGGAGTTCGGCCGGCGCCAGCGGTCGCGACCAACGCGGGTCGAGCACCTGCACCTCGCGCAGCCGCCGACCCTCGACAAGCGGGGCCAGCTGGCGGCGAATCGTCTCGACCTCGGGCAACTCGGGCATCGCTGGGGGTCAGCTTAAGGGCACCGCGCACCGCGGACCGCAGCGGCCCACCACCGGGTGGACGCTCATGTACATCTGTTGGCGGTACCCATAGGGGGGGACTAAAAATCGGACCGAGCACCAAAACGATCGTGACTAACAAAAATCGTTTTGGATGAAATAGTTAGGTGTTGAAAATATGTCGCGTTGTCATCCGATGCTATGGCATAAAACGCTTGGGACCTGTTCCGTTAGATCTGCGCCGGTTAGATCTGCGCCGGCGAGCACCCGGGTGGCGGAGCGCTTGAACGCACGCCGCGCTCAGCGCGACGCCCGCGGGTGCGCCTCGAAGTAGACCTGCTTGAGCCGCTGTGCCGAGAGATGCGTGTAGATCTGCGTGGTCGCAAGGTCGGCGTGGCCGAGCATCTCCTGCAGCGAGCGCAGGTCGCAGCCGCCCGCGAGCAGGTGCGTGGCGAAGCTGTGGCGCAGCGTGTGCGGGCTCATCCGCTGCGCGAGCCCCACCCGGCGCGCGTGGCCCTGGACAATCTTGTACAGGCCCTGGCGCGTCAGCGGCCCGCCGCGAACGTTCAAGAACAGCGCGTCGGGCACGCGCGCCGTGCGGTTGGCGGCCATCCGCGCGGCGTAGCGCTCGACCAGCGCGGGGCGGCCACGCGCGAGCCACACACGCAGCGCCGCGACCGCCTGGCGACCGACCGGGACGAGCCGTTCCTTGGAGCCCTTGCCGCGCGCGCGCAGCACCCCCTCCTCCAGGTCGACGTCTGCGAGCGTCAGCGCAATCGCCTCCCCCGCGCGCAGCCCGCACGCGTACATCGTCTCCAGCAGCGCCCGGTCGCGCAGCGCCAGCGGCTCCGCACCGGCCGGTGCGGCCAGCAGCGCGGCGACCTCCTCGCGGCTCAGTACCCCCGGCAGGCGCTGCGTCGCGCGTGGGCCGCGCAGGTCGGCCGTGGGGTCGCGCTCGAGCAGCCCCTCGCGGCGCAGGTGGCGGTAGAACGAGCGCAGACACGCCACCTTGCGTTGCAGCGTCGCCGGCGCAACCGCCGCGTGCTCGGCTTCGCCGGCGGCCAGCGCCGCGAGAAATGCCGCCAGGTCGCCATGCTCGACCTCCAGCAGACCGCAGCCGCGCGGGGCAAGATACGCCCTCAGCTGCGCCAAATCGACGCGGTACGCGGCCAGCGTGTTGCGCGACAGGCCGCGCTCCAGCTCCAGGTATGCCAGGAAGTCGAGCACCATCCGCGCGTCCTCGTGCGGGGCGGGCATCCCGCGCACGTCCTCGCGCCGGGCGGGCATGCCCCGCGCGTCCTCGTGCGGGGCGGGCATGTCGGCTACCGCCACGCGTGGGGCCAGTACCTCGGGAGTGGGCACGTCCGCGGCGGACGTGCCCACAGACGTCGCGTCGGCCACCCGCCCAGCTTCGCGCACCACGCGCGCCGCCCCTGCCTCTGCAAGCGCGAATTCAGGCCGCGAGGGAGGGTATCGCCACGGCGGGCCCGGGGTGGCGAGCGCAGCTGCGCTACCCGCGCGCGCCGTCGCCGTTCTCGGCGTGTAGCGCCAGCTCGACGGCTGCGCCCCGCTTGGAAGGCGCCCCCCGTTCAGTGCGCTCGCTCCGCGCAGTCCCCTCATCGCGCTCCTCGGCGGGCGCAGGCGCGCGCTGTTCGGCGACGAGCTCCGCGAGCGTCGCGCCGGCGGCGAGCGCGGTGGCGACGAACAGCGGGTCCTCGGTCGGCGCGGGCGCCGCGCTCTGCGCGGGCAGCCCGCTGGCGACGTAGGAGGGCAGGTCCACGGGCGCGCGGCGCCAGTCGTGGCGGGCGACCCGCGCGGGCCGCGCAACGTCCAGCTCGAGCTGGGCGGGCGCGTTGCGCGAGGCAGCGAACACGGCCCCCAGCCCGGCGCGCAGATCGGCGCCGACGGGCGAGCGCAGCCCGGCGGGCAGCGCGACGGAGACCGGCGCGAGCAGCAGGTCGAGCACGGCAAGCGTGTCCCGCGATATGCCTCTTCGCCTGCCGCTCTCGCGCGCGCCGGATGACATCTGTGGCACGAGCACCGTCGGGCAGCCGAGCGCGAGCGCGGTGTGCGCGCATTCCAGCGCAAGCAGGCCCGCCGGTCCGAGCTGGGCGCCCGTGTCGCACAGCTCCGGGCCGGGCCCGCACACCGCAGCGTCCCAGCCAAGCGTGCGCACGCCATAGTAGAGCGCGCCGCCGGCGCTCAGCGCGTGCTCGTCGCCGCCGCGCGCGGCGCCAGCACTGAGGTGACCGGCGAGCAGGCCGCGTGCGCGCAGCTCGGCCAGCTCCTGCGCCTGCGCGTCGGGCAGCGGGCCGCCAGCGCTCTGCACGTAGCCGAGCCGCGCCCCAGGAGCGGCCTGGGCGAACGCCCAGGCCAGCGAGGGCAGCTGCGTGTACAGCGCGAGCACCGCCACGGCGCCCCCGAAGGGCAGCGTCAGCTGCCATTCGGCGTGCTCCTCGATCAGCGGGGCGGGGGCGGCCATGCGCGCGGAAAACTACAGCGCGGCGGGCGCGCCCGGCGCCGATGGCTCCTCGAGCACAGCGGCGGA
Source organism: uncultured Solirubrobacterales bacterium (assembly GCA_963804675.1). Taxonomy (GTDB): domain Bacteria; phylum Actinomycetota; class Thermoleophilia; order Solirubrobacterales; family Solirubrobacteraceae; genus Palsa-744. Next base: position 945,297 of record CAWDRI010000001.1, read on the forward strand.
CGCTGCGGGCAGGGCGAGCGCGACGTCGAGCATCGCCTCCAGCGCCGCCGCCGCGACGCGCTCGCCGGGCTCGTGGTTGCGTTCGGTGCCGTTGGCAAGATTCACAACCGGCAGCCCGCGTGCGACCAGCGCGTTCGCGTCCGAGGCGCCGCCGCTCGCGACCCGCACCGGCTCGTGTCCGCGGGCGCGCAGCGCGCTTTCGGCGGCGCGCACGGCGGGCGTGCCTGGTGAGAGGCGGTAGGCGGCGAAGGTTCGCTGCACGTTGACATCGACGTCGCACTCGCATTCGGGCAGGTTGGCAGCCTCGTACACGCAGTCCACCAGTTCGGCCACCAGCTCCTCCGCGCGCGCCTCGGTGCGGCTGCGGACCTCCGCCACGAGCGTGCAGCGCTCGGGCACGACATTGATCGCGCTGCCCCCGGCGATTGTCCCGACATTGGCGGTGCTGTGCTCGTCGATACGCCCCAACGGCATGTCGGCGATCGCGCGCGCGGCGGCGAGGATCGCGCTGCGACCCTGCTCGGGACGCACGCCCGCATGGGCGGCCGCGCCGTGGAAGGTTGCCTGCAGCCGGTAGTGGCTCGGGGCGGCGAGCACGACCTCGCCGATCGGCGAGGAGTGGTCGAAGACATAGCCGAAACGGCTGCGCAGGCGCGCCACGTCGAACGCCTGCGCGCCCGCCAGCGAGCGCTCCTCGCCGACCGTGAACAGCAGCTCCAGGTCGACCGGCGCGCCAGCGCGGTGCACGTGACGCGCGAGCGCGAGCAGCACCGCGAGCGCGGCCTTGTTGTCGGCGCCAAGAATGCCCGCGTTCTCGTTTTCCCAGTACCCATCGCGCAGCACCGGCTCCACGGGGGCCTGCAGCGGCACAGTGTCCAGGTGCGCACACAGCAGCAGCGACCGGCGCGTTTCAGCACCGTCCGGTGGACCACCGGCCGCCGAACCACCGCCGGCCGGCCCGTTGCCGGCCGAACCAGCACCGGCCGGCCCACCACCGGATGGCCCACCACCGGCCGAGCGAGCGCCGACCAGCGCACCGCCACCAGACGCACCACCGTCCTTCGAGCCGCCGCCGGCCGGCCCGTTGCCGGCCGAATCAGCACCGGCCGGCCCACCACCAACCGCGAGACGTGCGCCGCCCCCCGGCACGCGCGCAAGCAGGTTGCCGGTGTCTGACCCGGCGGCGGCGCCGGCGCCGTCCTCGTGCACCTCGATGCCCAGTCCGGCCAGCTCGTGCGTGACGCGCTGCGCGCAGGCGCGCTCGCGCCCGGAAGGGCTCTCAATGCGACACAGGTCGGCAAAAATGTCCGTCAGGTAGCGCCGTTCGAGCTCGTCTGCTGTCGGTGGCGCGTTCACGGTGCGGTGCTCACTGTGAGAAGGCGCTCAGTGCACGGGGTGACTGGCTGGTGCGCGCGCTTCGGTATGCGCTCACTGGGTGGCGCTTACCGGCGGCCGCCCGGCGAGCGTCTGGCGCGCCAGCGCACCCTCGTGGGATGCCTCGGCGGCCTGCGAATGTGCGAGCGCCGCGGCGAGGAAGTCACGAAACAGAGGTGCGGGACGCTCGGGACGCGACTTGAACTCGGGGTGGAACTGGGAGGCGATGAAGAACGGGTGCTCGGGGAGCTCGACGATCTCCACGAGACGCTCGTCGGGAGAGGTACCCGCGACCCGCAGGCCAGCGCGTTCGAGCTGGCGGCGCAGCAGGTTGTTGACCTCGTAGCGGTGGCGGTGGCGCTCGTAGACGACGGCCTCCCCGTAGACAGCGCGGGCTTGGGTGCCGTCGTGCAGCTTGATCGGGTCGGCGCCCAGGCGCATCGTGCCGCCGAGGTCTGCGACCTCCTTCTGCTCGGGCAGCAGGTCGATCACGGGGTATGGGGTCTCGAGGTCGAACTCGGTCGAGTTGGCGCCGTCCATGCCGGCGACGTGGCGCGCGAACTCGGCGACGGCGATCTGCATGCCCAGGCAGATGCCCAGGTAGGGGATTTCCTGCTCGCGTGCGAGCCGCGCAGCCGCGATCTTGCCCTCGATCCCGCGCCCGCCAAAGCCGCCGGGCACGAGGATGCCGTCGGCCTGCGCGAGCAGGTCGAGCGCGCTGCCGCCGGCGCGCGTGCCCGCGCTCTCGCCCGCCCTGTGCCGGGCCGAACTCTCGAGCGTTTCGGAGTCGATCCAGTCGATCTCAACGCGCGCGTCCTGCAGCGCAGCGGCGTGGCGCAGCGCCTCGGAGACCGACAGGTAAGCGTCCTCGAGCTGCACGTACTTGCCCACGAGCGCGATCCGCACAGTGCGACCGATCGGAGATCGGCCAGCGCGCTCGGCGCGTTCGATCGGCTCCTGCCAGTTCGTGAGGTCCGGCGCGGGCGCATCGTCGATGCCAAAGTGGTCGAGGATGAAGTCGTTGACACCCTGCTCGCGGAAGGTCAGCGGGACCTTGTAGATGTTGTTGACGTCGCACGCCGAGACGATCGCGCTCGGCGGCAGGCTGGCGAACAGCGCGATCTTCTTGCGGATCTCCTGCGAGAGCGAGCCCTCCGAGCGGCACATCAGCATGTCGGGGGCGATCCCGATGCGGCGCAGCTCGTTGACGGAGTGCTGGGTAGGCTTGGTCTTCAGCTCGCCGGCGTGGCCGATGTAGGGCACGAGCGTCAGGTGGATGAACATGCAGCGCCGCCGCCCCACGTCGACCGGGAACTGGCGGATCGCCTCCAGGAACGGCAGCGACTCGATGTCGCCGACGGTGCCGCCGATCTCGGTGATCACGAAGTCCACGTCGCTGGCCTGCGCGATCAGCGTGATGCGCTGCTTGATCTCGTCGGTGATATGGGGCACGACCTGCACGGTGCCGCCGAGGTAGTCCCCGCGGCGCTCGCGGCGGATCACCGTGTCGTACACGCCGCCGGCGGTCACGTTGGACGCGCGCCCGGTGTTGGCGTCGGTGAAGCGCTCGTAGTGGCCGAGGTCGAGGTCCGTCTCGGCGCCGTCCTCGGTGACAAACACCTCGCCGTGCTGGTAGGGCGACATCGTGCCGGGGTCGACGTTGATGTAGGGGTCGAACTTCTGCAGGCCGACCGTCAGCCCACGGGCGACGAGCAGACGACCGAGCGAGGCGGCGGCGATGCCCTTGCCCAGCGAGGAGACCACGCCACCGGTGATGAACACGAACCGTGTGCGGGACGGCGCGTCGGTGGGGCGATCGGGCAGGTGCGGATTCATGAATTGCTGCTGTGCAGTCTACGGGGTGGGGCGGTCGGCTTAGAACGATCCTGCGGCCGCCATACGCGGGCGCGCGCGCACGCGGCCGCGAATGGCGGCATTTGCGAGCACTCTGCCAGCCGACGGCGGCGACCGTCGCCCGGGGCCACGCGCAGGACGCCCCGGCCCAATCGTTTTGAGGCCTGGTTTGCGCAGGCGCGCGGGCCCTCGCGCGCTCCGCCACGCCCGCGCGGGCGGCGCGTTTCGGCAAGGCGGCGCGTTTCGGCAACGATCATGTTGGCGCCTGCCGGCCGGCACGGCGACCGCCGTCTACCTGCCTGCCGCCGCAAGCCCGCGAAGCCCCCGATCAGGCGGCCTTGCGCAACTCGCGCGCGTGCCGGCGCGCCGCGGCGTCGTCGTCGTCGGCGCCGAGCATGCGCACCAGCTCGGCGACGACGTCGCGCTCGGCGAGGGTTTGCACGACGGTGCGCGCGGGGCGCACGGCGGTGTCCTTGACGACGGCGAAGTGGCGGTCGGCGAGCGAGGCGATCTGCGGCAGGTGGGTGATGCAGAGCACCTGGCGGGCGGCGGCGAGGGTGCGTAGACGCTCTCCCACAGCGCGCGCGGTGTGCCCGCCGATGCCAGCGTCGATCTCGTCGAAGACGAGGGTGGCGCGCTCGATGTCCGCCTTCGCGCCGTCGCGGCGCCCCTCGGCGACGGTTGTGAGCGCGAGCATGATCCGCGAGAGCTCGCCGCCGGAGGCGATCTCTCGCAGCGGCGCGGGAGCGACGCCGGGGTTGGCGGCGATCAACAGCTCTACGGAGTCCCCGCCGGCCGGCCCGGGATCGCGCGGGGCAAGGCGGACGTCGAAGCGCGCGTCGGGCATCGCGAGTGCGGCCAGCTGGGCGCGTACCGCACGGGCTAGGCGCGGCGCGGCGTTCGCGCGAGCAGCGTGCAGGTCCTTCACGGCGGCCGTGAGGGCCGCTTCGGCGGCGGCGTGAGCGGTGGTGGCGGCGGCGAGCGAGGCGGCGGCGCCGAGCAGTTGTTCGCGCCGCTGGCGCGCAGACTCGGCGTAGCGCAGGACGTCGCCGAGAGTTGGCCCGTGCTTGCGTTGGAGGCGCTCGAGGGTCGCAAGGCGCGCTTCGAGGGCCTCAAGCTCGCCGTCCTCGGCGTCGAGGCTTTCGCGGTGGCGGTGCAGCTCGCGCGCGAGGTCGTCGGTTTCGATCTGGAGGGTCTGGCAGCGCTCCGCCAGGGCGTCCAGGGCGGGGTCCAGGCCGGTGCAGTCGTGCAGGCTACGCGCGGCAAGGGCGAGCAGCGCGGTGGCGCCCGGCGCGTCGGCGTCCTCGGGCGCGAGGGCTTGAGCGGCACGGCCGGCGCAGGCGCGCAGCGCGTCTAATGCGCGTAGCCGCTCGCGTGTGGCCCGCAGCTCATCCAGCTCGTCGGCGCACGGCGCGGCGTCGTCGATCTCGGTCAGCTCGTGCTCGAGCAGGTCGATCTCGCGCTCGCGCGCAGCGTCCAGGTCGCGCAGCTGCCCCAGCTCGCGCTCGGCGCGGGCCCGCTCGCGGTGCGCGGCCGCACAGGCGTGCAGGCGAGCCGCCTGCGGCGGGCCGCAGAAGCGGTCGAGGATTTCGAGCTGGGCGGCGGCGAGGGTGAGCTTACGGTGCTCGTGCTGGCCGTAGAAGGCGAGCAGTCGCTCGCCGAGGCGGCGCAGGTCGGGCAGGGTGGCGGTGCGGCCGTTGACGTAGGCGCGGGTGCGCCCGTCAGAGCCGACGCGCCGAGCGAGTGTGACCTGCTCGGCGTCGGCGGCTAACAGCTCGCCGCGTTCGTGGCGCAGGGACGGTGTGAGGGCGAAGCTGCCCTCGACGTAGGCCTCGGCGGCGCCGGGCCGCACGATCGCCCCGCGCGGGCGTCCGCCGAGCAGCAGGTCCAGGGCATGCGCGAGGACGGTCTTGCCGGCGCCGGTCTCACCCGTGAGCACATTCAGGCCGGGCGTGAAGCGCAGCTCGGCCTGCTCGATCAGCAGCAGATTCTCGACGCGCAGTTCGTTGAGCACGGTGCAGGTGTATCAGTGCACGCCGACGGATCGCGCGCGAGGGCGACGCGTAGACTTGCGTTGATTGAGTGCGACTCCGACGACAGCGCCCCGCCACGGGCCGCCTCAAGGCATGGACGCCCACGACGCCCACGACAGCCGCGACGCCGAGCCGCGAGACCCGGGAGGTCCCACGGACCCGCCCAACACCCGCGGAAGCGCAAATCCACCCAACCCAGGCGAACACGCGGACCGGCCGGGCGCCGGCGAGCCGCACCGGCTGGGCGCCGGCGAACCCGACCGGCTGGGCGCCGGCGAGCCGCACCGGCTGGGCGCCGGCGAACCGGACCGGCTGGGCGCCGGCGAACCCGACCGGCCGGGCGCCGGCGAGCCCGACCGGCCGGGCACCGGCGAGCCCGAATACCTGACGGCGTTCGCCCTGGCGGAGCGGCTGGCGGAGGAGATCAACCGTGCGGGGCGCCATGGGACGGCGCTGAGCTGTGTGCTGTTGGAGATTGAGAGCGTCGCGGTGCTGGCGGGACTGCCCGGCGGGCCGGAGCTGGCCGAGCGCACCTGGACCTACGTCGGTCTGGCGTTGGCGCGCGAGCTGCGCCGGTTCGACCGGGTCGGACGGCAGGGCGAGGAGCACCTGCTGATCGTGCTGCCCGGTGCGGACGAGCCACGCGCGGAGATCGTCGCGCGGCGGCTGTTGAGGCGGCTGCGCGCGATCAAGCTCGAGATCGACGGGCGGCGCCGGGCGCTGCGCACCAATGTGGGGCTGGTGGTGTGGCGGGAGGGGATGGGCGCGGGGCTGCTGCTCGAGCGGGCGCGCGCGGCGGTCGGTCGCGAGCCGGACGCCGACTGACCGCCGGCGCGGGTCCCGGTTTCGGCCAGCGATCGCACTGGCCGGCTGCCCGGCTGCTCACCCTCTGGGGCTGTAGGTAGGGTTCGCACGATGCTTTCCGGCTCCGAGCTGTGGCTGCTGCGCCTAATGGCCGACCGCGGGCTCGCGCTGCTCGACGCGAGCACGCTGCTGATGGTGATCGAGGAGCGCCGCGAGCTGCGTGTCGCGGCCGCCAGCGGCGCGGGGTCGGTACGTCTGCGGGTGCTGCCCGTCGAGGGCAGCGCGCTCGGAGCGCTCTACCTCGCGGGGCAGCCCGTCGCGCTCGACCGCCCGCGCGGGCGCGACGCGGCGTGGTTGCACGAACTGGGTATGGAGGCACGTGCGGCGCTGGTGGAGCCGTTGAGCATGGAGGGCCACGGGGGCGGCCTGGTGATCGTGCTGCGCAGCGATGGCGGCTTTCGCGACGCCGACCGCAAAGCGCTGCAGGCTTTTGCGGCGAGCGTCGCGCAGCGGCTGCAGGCCGAGCGATCGGTGGAGATCGAACGGCTGCGCTTCGGCATGGAGGCGCGCGAGCGCGAGCGTACGCGGTGGGCGCGCGAGATCCACGACGAGACCGTGCAGGGGCTAGGGGCGCTGCGGCTGAAGCTTGCCAACGCGCGCGACCAGGCGGACGCGCAGACGCTCAGCGGCGCGGTGGGCGAGGTGCTGGAGGGGCTCGAGGTGGAGATCGAAGGACTGCGCCACCTGATCACCGAGCTGCGCCCCGCCGCGCTGGACGACCTCGGTCTGGCGGCGGCGCTGGAAGCGCTGGCGCGTCGCGCGCAGGCGATCGATGGGCTGGATGTGCAGACGGAGATCGAGTTCGACGCTGCGCACGAACGACTCGACGCGGAGCTCGAGAGCACGATCTACCGCGTCGTGCAGGAGGCCCTGACGAATGTCAGCCGCCATGCCCAGGCCACGCGCGCGGCCGTGCGGGTCGCCAGCGCGCGCGACGGGTCGGCGGTGCGGGTGTCGGTCACCGACGACGGCCGCGGCCTGCCGCCGGGCGGCCCGGGCGGCCCGCGCGGCGATGGCTTGGAGGGCGGGTTTGGGCTGTCGGGGATGCGCGAGCGCGCTGAGCTGGTCGGCGGCGAACTGGAGCTGGTGCCCGCGCGCGAGCAAGGCACGACGGTGCGCCTGACGATCCCGCTCGCCGGGCGGCCCGCGGCTGTCTAGTGGCGCGCCGGATCGGGGGCTGTATCTCGCTCTTGGGCCGCTGATCCTTCGGCAACACCCACCTGCCGGCCGCGTCTACTTCTCAAATTTAAGGACGAAGTAGCCGTAAATATCAAGATATCCACTCGATATCATGATATTTCAGGCCCCTTGGCACCCAAAAAGAAAGGTGGACCCCAGGCGACCGGCCCGATGGAGCCGAGGCGACCCGACCACTTGAGCCCACAGCCCCAGCCGACCCGACGGCGTGATCCATCGGCCCCGATCCGCAAGCCCCACGCAAGCGCCACAATTTGAGCCGCGGCCCCCCAAGCACACGAGCCCAGGTAACCCGGCGCCGTTAACCGGCGGCCCCTCGGCCCCTCAGTCCACGAGCCCCAGCCGGCGCGCGTAGGCGGTGATCTCCGCGCGGGAGGAGAAGCCGAGCTTCTCGATCGCGCGGGCACGGTAGGTCTTGACGGTGCGCTCGGCGACGTGCAGCTGTTCGGCGATCTGCGGGTTGGTGTGGCCGAGCGCGATCAGGCGCACGACCTCGCGCTCGCGGTCGGACAGCGCGACGCCGTCCTGCGCGTTCTCACCGCCGGTCGCCATCAGCGCGCCGAGCCGGGGGTGCAGGTAGTTGCGTCCGGCGACGGCGAGCCGGAAGGCCTGCAGCAGCTCGGCCGGCTCTGCCTCCTTCAGGACATAGCTGCGCGCGCCAGCGCGCAATGCCTGGCGAGCGTACTCGGGGTCCTCGCGCATCGTCAGGATCGCGACCGCCAGCGAAGGGTGGGCCACGAAGCACTGCGGTAAGGCGGCGAGACTCGAACCGCCGGGCATCGTCAGGTCGAGCGTCAGCAGGTCGGGCTTGTGCGCACGGACCTCGCGGATCGTCGAGGGCACGTCCGCCGCCTCGGCGACGACACGAAACTCGTTGGCTTCGCGCTCGAGCACCATCCGAATGCCGTCGCGCACCACCGCGTGGTCGTCGGCGATGATCACGTCGATCGGCCGATCGACGCCCGGCGTGCCGCCGGGCAGCGCTGTGAGACCGCTTTGCATGGCGCACACCGTAGCGAGCCGAGTGGCGGCAACCCGATGCGCGCGCACCAGCGGTCAAGCCGGCCTCGTCGGCCGACTCCTGGCAGGTGCGACGAACCGGCTGGAACATATCAAAGCGGTTGGACATTTAGACCAAGCCGGGCAACCTCCGTCATTGCTCATGACCGAGCGCGACCCCGCCGACGGGCCGCGAAGATCCCGCTGAGCACCCGCCACGACACCTCTGGGACGACACGAATCGGCACCTTTGGGACGACACGATCGGCACCAGGGGGACGACAGACAAATGCCTCGCCAGGGCGCATCATGTCGGTTTGTAGGGAACCCACCAAAAGACGGCCCTCGCTCCAGTGTCAAAGCAAGCGGGAATTGGAGGCGGGCCGCAAAACACGAAGGGCAGGGAAGAGAATGCAGATCCTACGGACGGGAGACGCAAGTAGCTACCAACGGATTGGGAGAGCAGGCAGCGCAATCCAAGCGGTGCCTGCAAATGCGGACGCGGGCAGATTGCGTTTGCGCAGCACACGCACAGGTAGTAGAGGCGCCGCAGCGACAGGCAGCGCAGATCGCGAGCACATACGCGCCGACGCCGCGCTCGCCACGGGCGGTGAGCGGTCATGAGCCTCGCCATGATCCTGATTTCCAGCTGGCTGGCGATCGCCGCGCTGGCGATGCTGGCGCTTACGCTGTTGGCAGCACGCCGAGACGCGGGCGAGGCCGAACTCGGCATCCTCGGCGACGCCGAGTTGCGCACGCTGCTGGGCAGCGCCAGCGCGCGCGCGACGGCGCGGCTGCTCGGAGCGGGCCCGCATGGTGCGCCAGAGCGGTTTGGCCAGAGTTCGAGCGGGGTAGGCGAGAGCGGCACCCTCGATGCGGGGGGCGTGGCATGAATTCCCGGGGCATCTCTTTCGAACAGCGCGCCGCGACTCGTCGGCGCAGGCCACTGCGGCTGTTGCGTGGCGGCAGTAGCGGCGGCGTGGCGGGCCCAACCGCGCCAACGGAGCACAGCGCTCCGGCAGGCCGTGATACGGCCGTGTTGTTCGCGACGCCCGCGCCCGCAAGCCATGACACGGCCATGCCGCTCCCAACCCCCGCGCCCACAGGCCACGGCACCGCCGCGCCGTTCGCGACCCCGGGAACCGCGCAGGTTGTGGCGGTCGGCCCCGCACGCGTCGACGCCGCAACCACAGCACCGGGGCCGGGGAGCGCGTCGGACGTCCTGACCGTGCACGAGAACCCGGCCCGGCGCCGGCGTGCGGCCGCGCAGCGCGCGCGGATCCTCGTCGCCGCGGCGGACGCCAAGCGGCGTGCGGCGGTGCTGCGCGAACTGAGCGAGTCGCTGCCCCAGGACACGCCGTTCGGCGAGGCAAGCGCGGCCCGGGAGGTCTTCGAGCAGGCGTCCACGAGCGGCGTGGTGATGCTCGCCGGGGACCTCGGCGAGGTGAGCGCCGAGTCGCTGATGCACACGCTCGGTCACCGCCACCCCGGCCTGCCGGTCGTCGCGCTTGGACTCGGCACACCGCCGGCGCAATCGGCGAGCGCTTGACAGCCGCGACGCACAGACGGCGCACGAATCCGCCCGGCGCGCGGCCCGCGCACGCGTTAGCTTGGCGCCGTGCCAGCGCTACCCTCCTCGCCCCGCCTGCGACGGATCCTCGCGGCATACACGATCAACCAGCTCGGCACATGGTTTGGCACGGTCGCACTGTCGGTCGCCGTCTACGACCACACACGCAGCGCCGTGGCAGTCACAGCGCTGTTCTTCGCGCGCTTCGCGCCCGCGCTGGCGGTGCCGGCGCTCGTGGCACGCGTGGAGGCCTCCCCGCGCCGCGGCCGGCTGAGCGCGATCTACACGCTGGAGGCGCTCTTCACGGCGGCGCTCGCAGGCGTGCTTTGGCAGTTCTGGCTGCCGGCGGTGCTCGTGCTGGTCGCGCTCGACGGCGCGGGCGCCCTGACGGCGAGCGCCCTGCTGCGCGCCGAGGCGGCGCGGCCCGAGCCGCAGAACACGGCACGACCGGAGCCGCAGGACACGCGGGGCGCAGCCAGCACACAGGCCACGCTCGTGCCGGTCGCGCCGCCCACACCGGAGGCGCTGCTCGGCGGCGGGAACCCCGAGCCGCAGCTGCTTGGCGCCAGCCCGCGGAAGCCGGTGCGCGCGAACGCGGAGCCCGAGCGACCACACAGCGGCGGTGTGCAGGACGGGCCGGCAAACCCCGCGCCCGAGCTGCCTGCCCCCGAGGCGTATGGTGCGAACGCGGCGCTGAACGTCGCGCTGTCGGTTTCGGTGGTCGTCGGGCCGACGCTTGCCGCGCTGGCCGTGCGTGGGCTCGGCGCGCCGCTGGCGCTCGCGATCGACGCAATGTCGTTTTTGGTGTGCGCAGCCCTGTTGATCGACCTCTACCCCTACGTCGAGGAGCGCGTCGGCACGTCGGTGCGGGCGCGGCTGGCGGCGGCGTGGGAGTACCTGCGCGAAACGCCCTCACTGCGCACCGTGCTGCTGACGGAGGCCGCGGCGCTCGTATTCTTCGAGACCGGCGCCCCCGCCGAGGTGCTCTATGCGAAGGCGACGCTGCACGCGGGCGACCTCGGCTATGGCAATCTGCTGAGTGCGTGGGGTGTCGGGATGGTGCTCGGCAGCCTGCTGTTCGCGCGCTCCTCCAAGCGTGCCCTGCCCGCGATGCTGACCGCCGGCACCTGCGCGGTCGGCGTCGCCTACCTCGGCTTCGCGGCGGCGCCCTCGTTGACGCTCGCGGCGCTCGCGGCGGTGGTCGGCGGGATCGGCAACGGGGTGCAGTGGGCGTCGCTGATCGGCACCGTGCAGCAGCTCACGCCCCAACGCCTGCATGGGCGGCTGATGGGCGCCGTCGAATCGATCGGCGCGCTCTGCCCCCTGATCGGGCTGCCGCTCAGCGGCGCGGTGCTCGCACTCGGCTCGCCGCGGCTCGCCTTCCTGGTGTTCGGGCTGGCGGCAGCCGCGACGACCGCGGCTTTCCTGCGGCTGTGGCTGGGCTGGCGCATCACCGGCCCCCCCACGCCCGCCGTCGAGCGGCCCGGCCGCCCGCAGGGCGGCGTGTAACCGCACGCCCCGCCGGGCAGCCGGTCGACACAGCCCGCACACCGGACCAGCCCGCAGGAGGTCCAGCGGCACGACCCCGCCGGGCGCTCGATCTACACATCCTGCAGGCAGGACCGCGCAACCCGCACACCGGACCGGCCCACACACGCACGACGGGACCCCGCAACCCACATACCGGACCGGCCCGCGAGGGACTACCCCGAACCACGCTGCCACGCGGCTTGTCCGCAACCCCGGCCGGCCAGCCAACCGACGAGCGGTCGAGACGACGGTCCGACCCTTTAGGACCACGCGGGAGCGGCCGTTAAGGACGACAGAGGTGCGTCGTCAATGCCTGCTCCAGCACTGGCCCGAAAACTATTCATGGCGGCCGAGGTGGTCGCGCTCGGCGCTGCAATCGCGGTCGCCGCGCTGACCTCGCGCGCCGAGGACTGGCAGCCACTGACGCTCGTCGCACTGCTGCTCGCGCTCGCACTGATCGGGCAGCGGCTAACGGTCGAGATTCGCGGGCAGCGCCTGACCGCGGCGTTCGTGGCGTGGGTGCTCGCGATGAGCCTGCTCGGGCCCGCGCCGGCCGCCGCATTCGGGCTGGTGGTCGTGGCGCTGACCTCCGCGCGGCGGCGGCTGCCGCTGACGTCGTGGCTGAACAACCTCTCGACCGTCGCGGTGTTCCCGGTCGTCGGCGGCCTGATGGTGTGGGCGCTCGTCGGCGACGTCCACGAAGCCGCCAACGTCGCGCAAACGCGCAGCGTGATGTTCGGCGTCGTCGTGTTCGCGGTCTTCATGGTGACCAACGCGCTGAACTTCGCGATGGTCGCGCTCGACAACCGCGTGATCTACGGCCAGGGTCTCGTCAGCCAGGTACGCGACCTGTTCGTGCCGCTACTCCCGGGCCAGATCGCGACCGGCGCGCTCGCCGCGATCCTCGCGGTCGCCTACACCAACCTCGGCTTCCCCGCACTGCTGGGCACCGTGCTCGTGCTCTTGATCTTCCAATCGCTCGCGGTCGCGCTGCTGCGCTCGGAGGACCGCGCCGACCAGCTGGAGGCGCGCTCGATGCACCTCGCCTCGCTGCAGCTTGGGGTACTGGTGACGCTCGTCGAGACGCTCGCGCTGCGCGACCGCATGACCGCACGCCACGCCGCGGCGGTCGCGCGCTACGCGCGCTCGCTGGCGCTCGAGGCGGGCTGCGACGAGGCAGAACAGGACATCGCGCACACCGCCGGCCTGCTGCACGACATCGGCAAGTTCGCGCTGCCCGACCGGATCCTCAAGGCGGAGGTGCTCTCCGACGAGGACTGGGCGCTGATCCGCCGTCACCCCCAGGACGGCGCGACGCTCGTCGGGCGCCTGGACGGCTACGGGCCGATCGCCGACGCGATCCTCTACCACCACGAGCACATGGACGGCAGCGGCTACCCGGCCGGGCTGATCGGCAACGAGATCCCGCTGATCTCGCGGATGCTCGCGATTTGCAGCGCCTACGACACGATGACCTCGCGCGACTCCTACCGCTCGCCCAAGACCCCCCAGGACGCGATGGCCGAGCTGCGGCGCACCGCCGGGCGCCAGTTCGACGGCGAGCTCGTCGAGAAGTTCATCGCGATGCTCGAGCGCGACGGGCCCGTGACGGCCGCGCACGGCGACGACGCCGACTTCGAGGCTGAGCTGGCGTTCGAGCGGCGCGCGCGTGCGATCGCCCAACCCACCGCCGGCTGAGCGGCACACCCACGCGATCTCAACCATGGGCCCTTAATGCGAAAACGCCGCTGTCCCGAGCGGCGTCCCGCAGCCGGCCCTTGAACGTCCGGCGGGCAGGTTCCTGACTTCGCTGCCCCTGCAGCTGGTTTGGGACTATTTCTGCCAGTGCATTGGTGCTCTCCTTCGCTCGGGCCCCACACAGGCCGGTCGGAGGTGCACAGTCCCTGGCTCCGATCCTCCCAGGACGACTGCACATATGAGTAGGTTTACGAAGGATAGTACAGGTCCACCTCGAATTGGACGCATTGCATAAAGACTTGCAAGATTGTTTGCAAATAGCGGGGTTTTGGGAGGTTTGCAGACGGCCCCGACCGGAAACCGGAGCCGGTGAGGCACCACAGGCGACGAACTCTGCGAGCGGCGCGCCCGCGCAGGCCAGGCGGGCAAACTCGGCCAAACGTCCACAAACGTGCACGCCGCTCAACTTTCGGGCCCCGCCGTCCGATTGCTTGGGTGCGGAGCCCTCCGGGGCGCCGCCCAAACACCACCCAACAGGCAGCTGGCGGCGAGTGCACAGGCAGCAACACCGCTCTCGCAGGCCGCGCGCCGTGACGACATCGACGAAGACACCGACGAGAGAGGAAGCCGCCCGACATGCCCTTCTCCCCCACCCTCGCCCACGGCGAGCGCCAGCTGGTGTTCACGAGTTCACAGGCGGCCCGCTATCTAGGCGTGTCGCTCGCCACGATCCGCCGCTGGGCGGACGCCGGCCATCTGGTCTGCTACCGCACGCCCGGCGGCCAACGGCGCTTCTCGCGCGAACAGCTCGACCGTTTCGTGGACGGCCTACAGCGCAGTGGCCAGGTGAGCGTGCACAGCGACGCGCACACCGGCGCGCATACCGCCGCGCACGCGGGCACGCGCGCGGCCTGAGCGCGTCCCCGGCGCGCACGCAGGCACGCGCGCGGCCTGAGCGCGTCCCCGGCGCGCACGCAGGCACGCGGGCGACCCGAGCGCGTCCGCGTAAGCACTCGCGGCCGATGCGCGGCCGCGCGTACGCGTGCGCGCGCGCCCGGCCGCGAATGGCTCCCAAAAAGAGAGCGCCACCGGCCCCAGCCGCCCCAGCCCCGACCCGCCCGCAGCGCCTCCGCCAAGCCCGCTCGGGGCGCCGTGTGAGCTCATCGCCGCGAGGCCCGCTTCGCGGCTGCGCGCGTGCGCGCATGGGCCACCTGCAATCAACCTCCCCGCCCGACGCCCCGCGCACCCGCCGCGTGAGCCTCCCACGCGCGCGAACCGTCGCCCGAACACGCCCCCGAGCCGGCCCCACCGCCCAGGGCGAGCCGGCGCTCAGCTGGAGAGTCGCCCGAACTTCTCGCGCAACCGGCGGTAGAACGACGACCCGGGCAGCTGCGCGATCGTGCCAACCGAGTCGAGGAAGCGCGCGCAAATAGCGCCGCCGGGCGGCAGCTCGCAAGTGGGACGGCCGTCGAGCGCGACATCCAGCGGCTCGCGCGAGCGGTTGTGGATCGTGATCGTGTCGCGCGGGGCCACCACCAGCGCGCGCGCGGTCAGCGAGTGCGGGGCGATGAACGACACGACAAAACCCTCCACGCCCCACGCCATCACCGGGCCGCCGTTCGCGAGGTTGTAGCCAGTCGAGCCCGCCGGCGTGGCGACCACCAGCCCGTCGCAGCGCACGCTGCCGATCTCCTGCCCGCCCAGCTCGTACGCCAGTTCGGCGACCCGCTCGCCGACACGGCGGTGGATCGCCACGTCGTTGATCGCCGTCAGCTCGCCACCGGGCGCCTCCAGCACGATCGCCGGCAGGCGCAACAGCTCGAAATCGCCCGCCAGCGCGCGGCGAATACCGTCGTCCAGGTCCTCGGGCTCGACGGTCGCCAAAAAGCCGATCGCGCCGAAATTGATCGCGAACACCGGCACCTGGGTACGCGCATAGCGACGCAGCGCGCGCAGGATCGTGCCGTCGCCGCCGAGCACCACACACAGCGACTCCTCCAGCGGCGGCCCGCCATCGGGTGGCTCATCCAACCCCGCGCGGATCTCGATGCCCGGGCCCGGCGTCAAACCATGCTTGTTGACCTCCTCGGCGTCGAACAGCAGCTTGACGCCCGCCGCGCGCGCTCTCTCGATCAGCAGCGCCAGCGCATCGGCCGTTTCCTGCACGCGTTCATGGGTCAGCACCGCCACACAGCGCGCCAGCGCGACGCCCCCCGGCTGCGCGGTCACGGCTCAACCGCCCGCGCCATCTGCTCCACGTCCCCCGCGCCGCACGCGGCCGCGCGACCCATCCCGCCGCCGGCAGCGCCGGCGGCCCCCAAACCATCTCCCCCGCCGCCGCCCGCGCGAGCTGCTGTGCCGGCAACGCTCGCCAGCCACACGAAGCTCTCACGGTTGCCCTTCGGGCCCGGCAGGCCCGACGAGTAGAAGCCGAGCACGCGCGCGCCGAGTTGCGTAGCGGCGAGGCCCACCTCGATCAGCGCGTCGCGGCGGGTTGCCGCATCGCGCACCACCCCCCCGCCGCCGACCCGCTCGCGGCCGACCTCGAACTGCGGCTTGACGAGCGCCAACACCTCGTGGGTCGGCGCCAGGCACCCCAGCACAGCCGGCAGCACCTTGCGCAGCGAGATGAACGACACGTCAACCACGGCCAGGTCCGGGAGGGCCGGGCCGGCGGCGGTGTCGGGGGCGGCGGTCGGAGAGCTGGCTGCGAGGGCCGCCCCCGCATCCAGCCCGTCCGGTGCCGCGCGCCCGGCCTCCGCGGACAGCGCGTCCAGCACCGCGCCCGGCGTGAGGTTGCGGGCGTTGGTGCGCTCGAGCACCGCCACGCGCCCGTCCGTGCGCAGGCGGTACGCCAGCTCGCCGTAGCCCACGTCGACCGCCACCACGCGTGCCGCACCGTGCGCCAGCAGGCAGTCCGTGAACCCGCCCGTCGATGCGCCCACGTCCAGCGCAACGCGCCCCGTGACCTGCAGGCCCGTGGCCGCCAGCGCGTTCTGCAGCTTCAGCCCACCCCGCGACACGTACCGCGGCCGCTCCGCCACGCTCAACGGCGCATCCGGCGCAACCGCCTCGCCCGGCTTGCGCGCACGGCGGCGCTCTTGGCCGACATGCACCTCGCCAGCCATCACCGCGGCGGCTGCGGCCGTCCGCGAGCCGAACAACCCGCGCTCGGCCAGCACGACATCCAGTCGTTGCTTACGCATTGGTGTCCCTCCGCGGCTCCCGCATCAGCTCCCTTGGAACGGTACCCGCTGGGCGGGGACGCCGACAGCGGCGGCACGGCGCGGGGGACGTTGGCAGCGGCGGCACGGCGCGGGGGACGTTGGCAGCGGCGGCACGGCGCGGGGGACGTTGGCAGCGGCGGCACGGCGCGGGGGACGTTGGCAGCGGCGGCACGGCGCGGGGGACGTTGGCAGCGGCGGCACGGCGCGGGGGACGTTGGCAGCGGCGGCACGGCGGGCGCGCGGGCGGCGCGCTTGCCGGGAACTGACGGCTCGCGTTTGGATGGGGCTCGCGGTCGGGGAGCGTTGCCTTTGGGTGGCGACCGCCGCACAAAAAAGAAACGGCCCGCTGGGGAGGCGGGCCGTTTCGAGGGAGGAGGGATGCTGCTGTACTTCGGGTCGAGACACATAGTGAGGCATCCCACGGGGTTTGTGTGTGAGTGTGATCACACAGTAGGAAGCTCGGTTCGGGGGCGCCGCGGCGCGGCGCGGCGCGGAAATCATCGAGCGCTCCGTGCCCGCCCTGCTGGTCGTCAGGAACGATCAGGCATGATGCCCCTGGCTCTATCGCAGCCAACACGATCGTCCTTTCGACACCGAGGAGAAACACATGGCAGATAGCGGCGAGCAGTCGGGCGAAGAGCACGACGAGGGCGCTGGCGACGCCCGAACCAAGCTTCTCCGCGAGGTGGCGGCGCAGACAGAGGCGATCGAAGAGGACTTCGGCGATGACTTCGCGATCACGGCCGCGGTAAGCGTGGTGCTCGTTCGGCGACCCGATGGCAATACCGGCTTTCGGGTGCGACCGATCGATATTGACCCACTCTCAGCAATTGGCATTCTGAGCGTGGCCCAGGACGTGCTCAAGGCTCAGGTGGTCGGCGGTCCTGGCACGGAGTAGCCCGTCTCACCGCGACCTGCCGCAGCGCTCCCCCCCCTCCCCACCCCCGCTACCTCGCCACCATGGGACTACGGCGCATCTGGCGAGACCTACGCCAGCACGATCTGAGGGGAAATAACGTTCAGGCTGCCACTGCCTCCCTGCAGCGTGACGCTGAGGGGAGATGCATTTTCTCAGTTTCGCGCGCCAAAGCTATAAAGCTGCCGGAGCATCCTCCCAACACGGTATGATTTTCCCACGACGATACTCATTGGGCGCGTATCGGAACAGTCCATTGTCACCCGCCACGGGCCGCGGCCGCGCCGGCGAGAGGAACTGACAAGAAGAGCAAGAATGACAATCGCCGTGCGCGCAGCGGCCCAGAGGCGTGGCGCGAGCGGCCACCCCGGGACGTTCGCCGCGTGTCGTGCCCTGCCTGCGGCCGGAAGGCAACGAAACCCCGCCCCGGAACCCCGCAAGGGGTTCCCAACCCAAAACACCCAAACCGCGGCCCCTGTCGCGAGCGTCCCGTCGCAGGCCGCGGGTAGAGTTGGCGGCCGGATGGATTTCGAGCACTCACCCCGGGCGCGCGAGCTGGCCGCCCGTCTGGACGCCTTCATCGAGCAGGAGGTCCGCCCGCGCGAGGAGCCCTACCACCGCGACCGAATCCGGGAGACACGCGCCTTCGGCGCGAATCCCCGTTTCGACCAGCTCGCAAAACCTGACCCGTGGGTCGTGCTGCCGGTCGTCGAGGAACTGAAGGAGAAGGCCCGGGCCGCGGGCCTGTGGAACCTATTCCTGCCGGGCAGCCCGCGGGTCTGCGGTGAGCAGCAGGGCGCGGGGCTGACCAACGTGGAGTACGCCCCGCTGGCCGAACGGATGGGTAGATCGCTGATCGCCAGCGAGGTGTGCAACTGCAACGCGCCGGACACGGGCAACATGGAGATCCTGCTGCACTTCGGCAGCCCCGCCCAGCACGAGCAGTGGCTGCGGCCGCTGCTGGCCGGCGAGATCCGCTCGGCGTTCTGCATGACCGAGCCGGACGTCGCCTCCTCGGACGCGTCGAACATGCAGGCGACGGCGACGCTCGACGGCGAGGAGGTGGTGCTCAACGGGCGCAAGTGGTGGAGCACGGGGGTCGGGCACCCGAACTGCAGCGTGGGGATCTTCATGGGGCTGACCGTGGCCGACCCCAACGCCGGCGGCGACCCCGACGCCAACGCCAGCGGCGGCCCCAAGCCCAATGCCGACGCCAACGACAACCCCCACGCCAGCACCGGCGCCCGCCCCGACCCCGGCGCCGACGCCGACGACAACCGCCGCGCCGGCACCGGTGCCGGCCCCAACCCCGACCGCTACCACCGCCACTCGATGGTGGTGGTGCCACTCGACGCGCCGGGGGTGAAGGTCGAGCGGATGCTGGCGACGATGGGGTTCGAGGACGCGCCCGGCGGCCACGGCGAAGTCAGCTTCACCGACGTGCGGCTGCCCAGAGAGGCGATTCTCGGCGGGCCGGGGCAGGCGTTCGCGATCGCACAGGCGCGACTCGGGCCGGGGCGGGTGCACCACTGCATGCGCTTGATCGGGCTGGCCGAGCTCGCACTGGAGCTGGCCTGCCGCCGCGCTACCGAGCGGGTCGCGTTCGGCAAGCCGCTGGCCAACCTGGGCGGCAACCGCGAACGGATCGCCGACGCGCGGATCGCGATCGACCAGGCGCGGCTGCACGTGCTGCACGCCGCGTGGCTGATCGACCGACAGGCGCCGGAGATGCTCGGCGCGGTCTCGCAGATCAAGGTCGCAGTGCCCAACATGGCCCAGAGCGTCGTCAACATGGCGATCCAGCTTCACGGCGGCGCTGGCCTCAGCGACGATTTCCCGCTCGGCGCCGCGTGGACCGTGGCGCGCGCGCTGCGCCTCGCCGACGGCCCCGACGAGGTCCACCGCGGCGTGATCGCGCGACTGGAGCTCGCGCGCTACGGCCGCGGCAAGTGGGGCTCCTGAGGCCCGATCCGCCGCTCGCCGCGCCATGCTGTGCGCAGTGGCGCAAGAGAGCACGCCAGCCCCCAAGGGCACGCGCCCGATTGAGCACCGCTACGGCGTCGTGCTCGGGCTGACGATCCTCGCCGTCCTGTTCTCGATCCTCGCGCCCGACACCCCTGCCGGCCGCGGCGTCGCGGTGCTGCTGCAGAGCACGATGCTGCTCGCCGTGATCGCGACCTCGCGCGAGAGCCCCGCTGAGCGCAACACGCGTACCGCACTCGCCTTCCTCGCTCTGATTGCCCTCGCCGTGCTCGTACAGCAGTCCCTCATTCCCGGCTGGGTCGGCGCCGTGGGCACTGCCGCAGCGGTGGCGGCGGTGCTCGTCGTGCTCACCCGCGGCATCGTCCGTCTCGTGCGCGACCGCGGCGTCACGCTGCAGGCCGTCTCCGGCGCGCTCACCACCTACCTGCTGATCGGCCTGCTGTTCGCGCTCGTGGTCCGCGTGCTCGTCGGAGTAAGCCCACATCAATACTTCGAGCAGGTCTCGAGTTCCGCGATCACGCAGAGCCAGGAGATCTACTTCAGCTTCACCACCCTCACCACCACCGGCTATGGCGACCTCACCCCCGCGCTGGGCGTCGGCCGCGCGCTCTCGGTGCTGGAGATGCTGCTCGGGCAGATCTACCTCGTGACCGTGATCGGGCTGCTCGTGGGGAACCTGCGGCGCGGGCCCGCGCACGCACCCGAGGGGTGAGGCGGCGCTGCCGCCCACCTCTGTGCAGCGCTACCGCCGAAATCCGGACGCCCGCGCAAAGACCCAGGCGAAGAAGCGCTGAAAGGGCAGGGTCTGTGGCGTGGTCGCGCAAGACCTCCAACGCGAAGGCTGCGCCTTGTACTTCGCCGATCGCCGTCTCCTTCGAGAACTCCGCCAGGTGGTCGTAGTCGGCGCTCTGGCGCCCAGCGTGTAGAGCGATGAAGGCGACCGCGACCATGCGCAACCAAACGGAGACATCCGCGGTGCGCCCGCCTTCAGGGCCAGGCTTCGAGAGCGCCGTCCATAGCGGCTCCGCGCTCTGCTTGAGTCCCTCGGGAAGACGCCCCGTTGGCGCTCGCGCGGCACCACACGCCTCGATAGCCACGCATACCCAGCGGACATCGCCGTGTTCGATCCAGCGTGTCGTCTGCCAGATCTCCCCATCCGATGCGTCGTCCGGCAGTACATGGCGCGCCGCCTTGAGGGTGATGTCGTGGAAGAGCGCGTAGTAGGCGGCTGAGACCGGACGGCGGTGGTTCGCCGTTTTCGGTCGCCCCGGACCGGCATCGACCCCGGCGAGTTCCTCTGCCTGCTCGAGCAGCCTCCACGGGTCGATCGGGTGGCTCACGACTCGTTTGAGCCGTGACGCACGCCGTGGGCCGGCCGCTCGGCCTCCCGCTGCGGATGGACGGCGACGACGATCTGCGGGAGGTCGACATCGCTCTCCGATGCAAGCTCCGCCACACGCTGACGCAGACCGAGACATCCAGCACAGGCCAGGTGTCGGCACCGGCGGCGGGATCCTCGGCGTACACAATCATCTGGACATACGCGTCGTCGCCGTTGTAGCCGGCCTGCTCCTTTGCGCGCACCGCGCGAATCCTCACATCACCAAAGGGGGACTCGTCCAGGATCCTCTCCTTGATCGCGTCAACCTCGTTGATCGCTGCACGCTGCATACGCTCAAGGCTACCGCAGCCCCCAGCCATCACCGTGGCGAGGTCAAGCGTCCTCGCGCTGCTCGCCCTCGTCGTCCCCCCGCCCAGCCCCCCGCAGCCACCCCGCGAGCTGCTGGCCGATCGAGTTGAGCGACTCGCCCGCGTCGCGGAAGCCGTCGCGGAAGCGCTCCGCGTAGAAGGAGACGGCCTCGCCTCCATCGGCGCGAGCGTCGGTGGGCTCGTCTCGCTTTGGGTACTCGCCGCCGGCGATGCGGTCGAACTCGCCGGAGTGCACCCACTCCATCAGCTCGTGCGCGCGGCGGACGGGCAGCGGGTGCGTGACGCCGAGGTCGAGCATCAGTCGCGTGAGCCGCTCGAGGCCTCCCCCAGCCTCTTTGTAGTCGAGGCCCTGGCGCATGAAGACGTCGAGGTCGAGCTCGTCGACCATCGCGCCGCCGGCGATCGACATCAGCGTACGGCAGACGGCGAGCGGGTCGCGCGTGACGAGCGCGGCGGCGCGGTCGCTGCTGAGCTCGCTCGCGCGGCTCCACTCCAATAGCGCGGTGCGCACGGGCGCGAGCGGCAGCGGCAGGCGCGCCGTGCGCGTCAGGCCGATCAGGATCACGAGCGCGGTGCGGTAGAGCTGGTGGTCGGCGAGTATGTGCGCGGCCTCGTGGGCGAACACGGCGCGGCGCTGCTCGGCGTCGAGCAGGTGCACGAGCCCGGACTGCACGACCACGATCGGTTTGCGCGCGCCGATCGTCATCGCGTTGGGCACCGGCACCTGCGTGAGGTAGAGGTCGGGCACGTCCTCCATGTCGAGGGTCGCGTAGGCGAGCGCGTGCTCGCGCCAGACCGCGCCGAGCTGCTCTTCGGAGAGCCGCACCGAGGAGCCGAGGTAGCTTTGGCGCAGCGCCCGCTCATAGCCGAGCTCGATCAGCTTGCGCACGACGCGATCGAGGTGCGGGATCGCTTTCAGCGCCGCCGAGGCCGCACGGTCGGCGGGATGCTGGAAGGCGCGCGGCGAGATACCGGTCAGGCGGTAGCCCTCGGCGGGGGACATCGAACTGGAAGTGGCCATGCTGACGCTCCAGCCTACCGGTGCCGGCGCCGCAGCAAAAGGGCCAAATCGTCCACGCATCCGGGCGACTGGCGGCCCGCCGGTCAAAACCCCAAACGCTCGACGTATGCGCGTCACGGCACCCCACCCCAAACCGCCCAACCGCTCCACGCACGCAGGCGACGGCACCCCGCCCCACCCCAAACCGCCCAGCCGCACCACGCACGCGAGCGACGGCACCCCGCCCCACCCCGAACCGCCCAGCCGCACCACGCACGCAAGCCACGGCACCCCGCCGGCCACACCCCCAAACGTCCGATGCATTGCGGTAGGGTCCTCGCCGGGATGAGCAAGCCTCGCGTAGCGGTGATCACGGGCGCCTCCAGCGGGATCGGCGAGGCGACCGCAAGGCGGCTGGCGACCGAGCCGGGCATGCGGCTGGTGCTGGTGGCGCGCCGTGCCGAGCGGCTGCAGGCGATCGCCGAGACCCTGCCGGCGCCGTGCACGACGCTGGCGCTCGACCTCACCGACCAGGACGCGCCGGCGCGCGTGCTGGAGCACCTGCAAAGCGAGCACAAGGGCCGGCTGCACCTGCTGGTCAACAACGCCGGCGCGGCGTGGCGCGCGCGCTTCGCCGAGGGCGGCTACGCGAATGTGCGTCAGACGATGGAGCTCAACTTCGACAGTGTCGTGCGCCTCACGCAGGAGCTGCTGCCGACACTGCGCGCGTACGCGCCGAGCGCGATCGTCAATGTGGCGAGCACGGCGGCGCGCGTCACGCGCCCGGGCACGGGCGCCTACTCGGCGGCCAAGGCGGCGCTCGCCGCGTGGAGCGACGCGCTGTACGCCGAGGAACGCAGCCGCGAGGTGCACGTCGGGCTGGTGATGCCGGGGTTCATCGCCACGGAGGGCTTCCCCGCGAGTGAGCTGCTCGCCAAGCCGTGGACGGCATGGATCGTCTCCACGCCGGACCGCGCCGCCCAGGCGATCGTCGAGACCGGCCTGCGTGGGCGCGCCGAACAGTGGGTGCCGCGCCCGTACGCCCTGCTCGCCTACCTGCGCACGCTGGCCCCGGGTCTCGTGCGGCGCTCGATCGCGGGTGGCCGCGGCGCGCTGCTGACGACCAAGACGGGTGCCGAACAGACGCAATAGCTGTACAAACGCACGGCGAACAGACGCAATAGCTGTACAAACGCACGGCGAACAGACGCACTAGCTGTACAAACGCACGGCCCACAATTGCGCCAGGCGTCCAAATTCGCGCAGGCGGGTAGCCGGGACAATGTGCGCGTGAGCATCGAGATGACCGCGTCGCCCGCGGACCGCAGCGGGGCCGGCGAGACGCCGGACAGCAGCGCGGCCGGGCCGACGCGGATCGCCCCGCGAGGCGCAGCCGCCGCGAGCGCGGGCGCGGGCGCCCCAAGCGACCTCTGCCCCCCGCCCGCGGCCGGCTACGACGAGCTGTTCGAGCGGGACGGCACGCCGCGGCCGGCCGCCGGCGCGCTGGTCGAGCAACTGCAGCGGCTCGGGCCGGAGGGCCTGCTGGAGGCGGGCAGCCGCCGCGACGCGGTGTTCGTGCAGCAGGGGATCACGTTCGAGACCAGTGGCGAGGACGGCCCGTCGCACGAACGGCCGTTCATGCTGGACCTCGTCCCGCGCGTGCTCGCCGGTGGGGAGTGGCGCGCGATCAAGCGCGGGCTCGCCCAGCGGGTGCGCGCGCTGAACCATTTCGTCGACGACGTCTACCACGCGCGCGAGATCGTGCGCGCGGGGATCGTGCCGTGGCGGCTGGTCGCGGGCTGCCCGCATTTCGCGCGCGCGGTGCACGGCATTCGCCCGCCGGGCGGCGTGTACTGCCATGTCGCGGGCTGCGATCTGGTGCGCGACAGCGACGGAAGCTGGAAGGTGATCGAGGACAACGTGCGCGTGCCGTCGGGCATCTCCTACGTACTGGAGAACCGTGCGGCGATGGCGCGGCTGGTACCGGAGCTGTTCGCCTCCTACCGGGTGCGCCCGGTCGAGCACTACCCGCAACTGCTGCTTGGCGCGCTCAGGTCGGTGGCGCCGTCGGCGGAGAGCGAGGCGACGGTGGTGGTGTGGACGCCGGGACCGGCCAACTCGGCCTACTTCGAGCACGCGTTCCTGGCCCGCCAGATGGGCGTCGAGCTGGTCGAGGCGTCGGACCTGGTGGTGCGCGACGACGTGCTCTACATGCGCACGACGCGCGGGTTGGAACGCGTGCACGCGGTCTACCGGCGGCTGGACGACGACTTCGTGGACCCGCTGGAGTTCCGCTCGGACTCGCTGCTGGGCGT
Source organism: uncultured Solirubrobacterales bacterium (assembly GCA_963804675.1). Classification (GTDB taxonomy): domain Bacteria; phylum Actinomycetota; class Thermoleophilia; order Solirubrobacterales; family Solirubrobacteraceae; genus Palsa-744. The sequence continues at coordinate 969,567 of CAWDRI010000001.1, forward strand.
GCCGGGGCTGGTGCGCGCCTACCGCGCGGGCAGTGTGGCGATCGCCAACGCGCTGGGGACGGGCGTCGCCGACGACAAGGCGGTGTACTGCTTCGTGCCGGAGATGATCCGGTTCTACCTCGGAGAGGAGCCGATCCTCGAGAACGTCAGCACCTACCTGCTGTCCGACGCCGAAGTGCGCGAGTACGTGCTGGCACGCCTGGACCAGCTGGTGCTCAAGCCGACCGGCGAGTCGGGCGGACGCGGCGTGACGATCGGCCCGCACGCCTCCGAGCAGGAACTGGCGCTGTTGCGCGAGCGCGTGCTCGAGCACCCCGAGCGCTGGATCGCGCAGGAGCTGGTGCAGCTCTCGACGGTGCCGACGGTCGGCCCCGACGGCACGCTGGCGCCCCGCCACGTCGACCTGCGCCCGTTCGCGGTGTTCGGCGAGCGCATCGACATCGTGCCGGGCGGCCTGACGCGGGTCGCGTTGCAGGAGGGCTCGCTGATCGTCAACTCCTCGCGCGGCGGCGGCTCGAAGGACACGTGGGTGCTCACCGAGGATGAGGAGGGTGAGCGGGCCGGCGCGAGCGGTTTCCCGGTCGCCGACACGCTGCCGCCGGCGCTGCCGGACCTGCGCTACGGGCGCTGGAGCGAGCAACAGCAACAGCAGCAGCAGCAGCAACAACAAGCACAACAGCAACAACGACAACAGGGCGCGCCCGCGGCATCCGCGCCAGCAACCCCAAAACAGAGCGCGCCCGCCGCATCCACGCCAGCAACCCCACAACAGAGCGCGCCCGCCGGATCCGCGCGGGCTGCCCCACAAAGGCCCCCACCCGGTCGTCTTCACACCCCAACCACCCCGCTCGCACCGCGACGCCCGGCACGCCCCCGAGAGGCGGCGCGCTGATGCTCGCGAGGATCGCCCACGAGCTGTACTGGTTGGGCCGCAATCTCGCCCGTGCCGAGTTCACCGCGCGGGCGGTGGAGGCCGTGTTTCAGGCCGAGCTGCAGGGCACCGCCGACGCGCTGCCGGGCGTGCGTTTTGGCTCGGGCGGTCTGCTGGCGATGCTCGACAGCGTGACCGAGGAGCGCCGGGCGGACACGAACCGCCCGGCGGGCACCGAGACGCTTGGGCGCCTGACCGGCGACGCGGAGCTGCCGGGGTCGATGCTGGCGAGCGTGGGGCGCGCGCGCGAGGGGGCGCGCGCGGTGCGCGACGTGATCAGCGCCGAGATGTGGGAGGCGATCAACACGACGACGCTCGCGCTGCGCCGCGACCGGCCGGCGGGCTGGGGTGCGCACGCGCAGCCGTATGTCGTGTCGCAGTACGTCAAGCAGCGGATCGCGCTGGTGTGGGGGATCGCCGACCGCTCGATGCTGCGCGACGAGGCGAAGTGCTTTCTCGACGCGGGCTGTTTGATCGAGGTGGCGGACATGGTGCTGCGGATGCTGCGCGTGGCGCTGCCCGGCGAGGAAGCGGCACAGGGAGACGGCTCGGCGCTGATCCTGCTGCAAGCGGTGGGCGGCTATCACGCCTACCTGCGCGCCGAGACCGCGCCCCCCAACGCGCACCCGGTGGCGCGCTTTCTGCTGTTCGAGCGCGCCTACCCGGACAGCGTGGCGGCGTGCGTGGACTCGCTGCACGAGGTGCTGGGCGCCGCCGACGCGGGCCCGCGCAACTCAAAGCCGGTGCTGCGTCTGAGCCGGCTGGCCGCCGACCTCGACTTCCAGCGCCGCGCGCTGCCGCAGGGGGCGGAGTTGACGGGTATCTGCACGAGCACCCAGCGCGAGCTGGCGCGCATCGACCAGGATCTCGCCGAGCGCTATTTCGCGGGCGCGGCGAACGCGGGCAACGCGTTTGGCAACACGTTCGGCGAGCCTTTTGGCGGGCCTCCATTGGCGCGCGCGTACGCGCGCGCACATACGCGCACACACGCGGTCGCCCCCCAAAACAAACACCGCAACCCCTCGCCCCGGGCACCGAGATCCAACACCGACACCGCGGCGCCGTGGGGGCCCACCGGCGCCGCGGCCCGCTGGGGGGCCACCGACACCGCTGCCCGCTGGGGGCCCACGGACACCGCTGCCCCCTGGGGGCCCACCGACACCCCGCGCCCGCGAGGCACCCGGACACCGCCCCCCACGGAGCCCGCCGCGGCCGCTACGGGGGACTGAGCGCGGTGCATCTGGCGATTCGCTACCTGACGGAGTACCGCTATGGGGCGCCGGTGAGCGACAACCTCAACGCGTTGCGGGTGCGGCCGGCGACGAACTCGTCGCAGCGCTGCGACGAGTTCCACGCGCGGATCGACCCGGAGGCGCGGGTCAGTAGGCATCTCGACTACTTCGGCACGGAGGTGTTGGAGTTCGGCATCCCGACGGGCCATGAGCGGCTGACGATCGACATGCGCGCGCGCGTCGTGACCACCGACCCACCGGCGCCCGCCGAGCGCTGTTGGGAGAGCTTGCAAAGCGACGCCTATCGGGATGCCGCGGGCGAGTTCGCGCTGCCGTGGGATGACCAGCCGACGACGGCGGGCCTGCGCGAGCTGGACGCGCAGCTGGCGGCGGCGGGCGGGCCGTTGCAGGCATTGCACGCGCTGTGCCAGATCGTGCCGGACCGTTTCGAGTACCGCCGCGGCGCGACGTATGTGGGCTCGACGGTGACGCATCTGCTGCAGGCGGGAGCGGGCGTGTGTCAGGACTTCGCGCATCTGTCGCTGATCCTGCTGCGCAGGCGGGGGATCGCGGCGAGGTACGTTTCGGGGTATCTGTGGGCCGCGCCCGACGACGGCGGCGCGGACTCGCTGGAGGTCGATACGCATGCGTGGCTGGAGGCGCTGATCCCGGGCGACCCGGACAACCCGAGCCCGGAGGCGCGCGGCGAGCCGCTGTGGGTCGGCGTGGACCCGACCAATCGCGCCCTGGCGGGCGCGACGCATGTCAAGATTGGACACGGCCGCTTCTATCCGGACGTGCCGCCCGTCAAGGGCGTGTACCGCGGGCTGGCGCGTTCGGAGCTCGACGCACGCGTAACGATCTCGCGGCTGGACCCCCAGAGCGGCGCGCGGGCGTAAGACGGGGCGCCGCGACGCGGGCCTGAGGCGCGCCGCCAAGGCGGTCAGCCCGCCGAGTGCGGCCGGGCGTGAGGCAAGCCGCCACGACGGTGAACCCCAGAGCGCAGCCGGGCCTGAGGCGCCCCGCCGCGACGGTCAGCCCGCCGAGCGACGGCGCCGTGCGCCGGGCCCCAACACCTACGCTACGTTTCGCCCCCCCGTGGCCGCTGGATGCCCCGGTCGACGAGCGTCGGCAAATCCCGATCAGTCGGCCAAGTGGCCGGGGTGGCGCTTATCGCGGCGGGCGGGGGCACCGACGGTTCTGGTGTGCGCGCGCAGTGCCAACCGATCGGAGCGCCGAGCAGCCGCTGGCTGGCGAGTCGGGGCGGGGTGCGCGAGGAAGGGTTTATCGAAGTTATGCGCGAATAAGAGCGCAATGACGGCATCTTTAGCTGCGTGAGGCAGTCTGTACGGGGTAGATCAACCCGCGGGAGCAACTTTTCGCCTGCCGAAGGGCTCAAGCAGGAGGTGGGGGTCAGGCGCCGGTACGAAAAGGCGGATTTCGCCGGCCCATCGACGCCGGCAAGAATGATTGACAACGCAACTATTGTGCCCTATAATTCCGACTCCAGGCATCGGATTGGCGGGTCGCGCAACTACCGGCCCCAGCCCCAGGGGGGGGCCGCGCGATCCGACGAGTCGGGCCGTGCGTACCTCAGATTAGAAGGACCCAGGCATCATGTCAGACACTAAGCGTCAGATCACCACACTCGACACGATTGAGACCGTCGCGGACACCCCGGCGCCAGTCGCGCTGGACCCTGTCTACAGCGAGGAGCCGGCGGCCCGCGCGCAGGCCGCGCTGCGAGCCGCGCGGGCAGTGCCGGCGGAAAGCTTCATCCCGGAGTCCGTCAACCAGCTGCTGGCACACAGCCGCCGCTACCCGCTGCTGACGCCCGCCCAGGAGATCGAACTGGCGCAGCGGATCGAGCGCGGCGACCTGCACGCCAAGGAACTGCTGGTCAACTCCAACCTGCGGCTGGTCGCCTCCAACGCGCGCCGCTACCAGAACCAGGGTTTGCCGCTGGCCGATCTGGTCCAGGAGGGCATGCTCGGGCTGATCAGGGCGAGCGAGAAGTTCGACTGGCGTAAGGGCTTTCGTTTCTCCACGTACGCGACGCTGTGGATCCGCCAGGCGATCCAGAGAGGCCTTGAGAACTCGGGGCGCACGATCCGGCTGCCGGTGCATGTCGCACAGCGCACGCGCAAGGTCGGCCGCGTCGAGCGCGAGCTGTCGGTGCGGCTGGGCCGCGAGCCGACCGCGCAGGAGATCGCCGACGAGGCGGGCCTGGAGCTCGACCAGGTCGAGGAAGTGCGCCACCAGCGCGCGGCGCTCGTCAGTCTCGACCAGCAGGTCGGCGAAGACGGCGATACGGCGCTGGGCGACCTGCTGCCCTCCGACCAGGAGCCGCCCGAGGAGACCGCCTACGAAAACGAGCGCGAGCGGCTCGTGCACCGCGCGATCGCGTCGCTGCCGGATACCGAGCGCACGGTGCTGACGCTGCGGTTCGGCACGGGCCGCGAGGAGCCACAGACGCTGACCGCGATCGGCAAGCGGCTGGGCTTTTCGGCCGAGCGGGCCAGCCAGCTGGAGCAGCGCGCGCTGAAGAAGCTCGCCGAGAGCCCGGAGCTGGCAGCGCTGCGCGAGGCAGCCTGAGCGTTGTGTGGGTGCCAGTCGGCGCATGCGCCGACTGGCGGGGACGTGCATGCACGTCCCCGTTCCGACTGCCGCATGCGGCAGTCGGCCGGTCGGCACATGTGCCGACCGGACCGGGCCGCGCATGCGCGGCCCGGCGCCACGCCGCATGCGGCGTGGCGAGCAGGCACCCGCCGCGTCGCGTCCTAAGCTGGGCCAGACCAGCATCGACGCCCAGGAGGTCCCCCATGTCGCAGCCGTCTTCGTCGCTGTGGGAGCGCACGGTCCAGTGGACGATCGCTATCGGCGAACGTATTCTCGCGCCGGTCGAGCGTTTTATCGGCCAGCGCTCGCTGGTCGGCGACGCGACGTTCTTTCCGCTGGAGCGGTTTCCGTGGGTGGCGCATGTCGAGGCCAACTGGCAGGTGATCCTGGAGGAGCTGCAAGCGGTGCTCGCCGACCGCGACGCGCTGCCGAACTTCCAGGACATTTCCAAGGACCAGATCGAGATCACCGACGACGACCGCTGGAAGACGTTTTTCCTGTACGGCTACGGTTTTGAGGCGCAGCTGGGGGTCGAGATGTGCCCGCGCACGGCGGCGCTGATGCGAGGGATCCCGGGGATGACGACGGCGATGTTCTCGATTCTGTCGCCGCGCAAGCACATTCTGGACCACCGCGGGCCATACAAGGGCGTGCTGCGCTACCACCTGGGTCTGATCGTGCCTAGGGACGCGGAGGCGTGCCGCATCCGCGTCGGCAAGGACATCCGCCACTGGGAGGCCGGCAAGAGTTTGGTCTTCGACGACACGTTCAACCATGAGGTGTGGAACGACACCGACGAGACACGGGTGGTGTTGTTCGTGGATGTGCTGCGCCCGCTGCCGTTCCCGGAGAACAGGATCAACGAGCTGATCGTCAAGGCGATTGGCCTCTCGCCGTTCATCCGCGACGCCAAACGCAACCAGGAAGCGTGGGAACGGCGGTATCGGGAGCGGCGGCAGGTAACCAGCCCACGGGCGGCGGCGGTCGCTTCCGACTCGGCCTGAGCCGCCCAGCAGCCGGCGGCAGTCGCTCCGAGTCGGCCGCGATCCAGCTCAGACGCTCGGCACGCTCAGCCCGCCTCGACGTCGCCGGCAGGCGCCGCCTGAACGCCACCGGCTCGATGCTGGCACCGGCAAAGCACAGGCCGTCGTCGTAGTCGCCAAGCGCCGGCGGTCACGGGTGCAAAGCCGACCGTGTCGACCTCGACTCTGATAGACTAAGTCCATGGCTAAGTCTGTTGGCGTTCATGAAGCCAAGACTCATCTCTCGCGGCTCATCGAGGATGTCGCCGCAGGCGAGGAGATCGTTATCACACGCCGCGGCGAGGCGGTCGCGAGTCTCGGGCCGCCGCCTGGCCGCGCGCCGCAGTTCGGTGTCGACCGCGGACGCTTCGTCGTACCCGACGACTTCGACGCGCCACTGCCCGACGAGCTGCTCGATGCGTTCGAGCAGTGAGGCTGCTGCTCGATACCCATATCTTCCTTTGGCTGCAGACCGAACCGGAGCGCCTCGAAGGGCATCTCGCGATCGTCGAAGACAGCCGTAACGAGCGGTTAGTCTCGGCGGTAGTTGCGTGGGAGATCGCTATCAAGTATCGGCTCGGCCGGCTGCCGCTGCCCGAGCCACCACACCGCTACGTGCCGGCCAGAATGCAAGCCATCGGCGCGACTAGACTGAGCATCGAGCACAGCCACGCGCTCGCCGTGGCCGCTCTGGATCCGGTCCATCGCGATCCCTTCGACCGGCTGCTCGTCGCCCAAGCCACGATCCTCGACGTACCGATCGTAACGGCCGACGGCACAATTGCCCGTTACCCGGTGCAAACGCTGCTGGTCGACCGCTGATCCGGCTTCACCGCTGCCGCTCAAACGCTCGACACGTTCAACCCCGTGCCCTGCAACAGGGCGTTGGCCTTGGCGTTGAGGATCGTGAACTCGCCGGTCACGATCAGCAGCCCGAGCACGATCATCACGGCACCGCCGACACCGACGATCACGGGGAAGTGGCGCTTGACGACGAGCAGCGCCCCGCTGGCGCGCTCGAAGGCGAGCGCGATGGCCAGGAACGGGATCGCCAGGCCGGCGGAGTAGAAGGCGAGCAGCAGCGCGCCGTGTGCGGCCGAGCTGGAGACCGCGGCCTGGGTGAGGATCGCGCCGAGGGTGATGCTCGTGCAGGGCGTCCACGCGATCGCGAACGCCGCGCCGGCGAGCAACGGCCCGCCGCGGCTCAGCAGCGACCCGCCCCTCCCGCCCGCCACGTCCTCCTCGGACGCCGAGCGCCGAACGAGCCCCTGCAACCAGCGCGAGTGCCGCTCGAAGTTGAGCGCGTCAACGAATGGCGTCGCGAGGAACAGCACGCCCATCGCGACGATCAGCACACCGCCGACCGTGCGCAGCGTGCTCAGGTGCCGGTTCAACAGCGAGCCGATCTCGGTCGCGCTGAGCCCGAGCAGGATGAAGATCGCGGAGAAGCTCGCGATGAACAACAGGCTCGGCCCAAGCACACGCCGTGCGCCGGCGCTCTGGATGTCGGCGGGCGCAACCCCGATCACGGTCGAGAGGTAGCCCGGGACGAGCGGCAGTACGCACGGGGAGAGGAACGACACGAGGCCCGCGGCAAGCGCCAGGGGAATGCCGACACCGCTCGCCGTGTCGGACGTCGTGCTGGCCACGAGTGGGAGGGCGCCGAGCGACTGAGATGCGCCGATCGCGTGGTACGCGCCGATCGCGAGGGGGAGCGCGCCCGTCACGGCTGCGAGAAGCCGTTGGGATCTGGCCAGGAGCCCGCGTGGGTCGGATCGCGCACCGCGTCGGCCGGCGTCGCCTCCTCGGCGGCGCCAGTCCCGCCGGGCTCGCCGGGCTCGCCGAGCGCCGCGCGCAGCTCTGCGACCTCGCGCTCCAGACGCGCCACGCGCTGCGTCAGGGCATCGAGCGCCGCCGCGTCGGACGCGCCAGCCGCGGACGCGCGGGAAGACGGCTCGAACGACGCAGGCGTCCCGGCGGCGGCGGGCGCGCCGTGTGCCCACGAGTCTGGCCGAGCCGTCCCGGCGGCGGCGAGCGCACCGGTCGCTGCCTGTGCCCATTGGTCTGGCCGCGCGGCGGCGGTGGGCTCCTGCTCGTCAGGGTCCTGCAGCAGTTGCGCGTAGCGGTCCTCCTTCTGGCCGGGCCGGCGCCCGAGGCACGCGACCAGCTCGCGTCCCAGCAGCCGCTCGAGCGTCTCGTGCACGGCGCCGAGGTCGGCGAATGGGTGCATGCGCTCGGCGCGCTGCTTGAGCTCGCCGGGCGTCTGCGGGCCGCGCAGCATCAGCACGCACATCACCGCCTGTTCGCCGTCCTCCATCGGCAGCGTTTCAGCGAGCAGGTGGCGGTACTTCGGCGTACGGCTGCCCGCACCGCTGGCATAGCGCGTGTAGCCGCGGCGCTCCAGGCGATGCAGCGCGTCGCGCAGGATCGCCTCGTCGTACTGCACGACGGGGTCGCGGTTGGTCAACTGGTTGCACGCCAGGCGCAGCGCGTTGAGGCTGAGCGGATACTGGTCGGGGGTCGTGCGCTGCTTTTCCAGCAGACAGCCCAGGACACGAATCTCGGCGGCGGAGAGGTTCATCGGCTTAAGCCTAGGAGGTCCACCCGCGGTGCGGCGCGCGGGGGTGGCGTGGAATGTCTTCGTCGCGACGCCATTCGCGGCCGCGTACGCGCCAACCCGCGCGCGAGGGGCCGCCGCAACAACCCATCCCCACCCCCTCCCGCCCAGCCGCAACCACGGCCAGGACGGCACCACACAGCCTCCAATCGAGGCGCCATTCGCGCACGCCTACGCGCGAGGGCCGCCACAACAACAACCCATCCCCCGCGCTTCCCACCTCGCCACAACCAGACCCCGGAACCCCACCACAAAGCCTCCAATCGCGACGCCATTCGCGGCCGCGTACGCGCGCGGCCGCGAATGGCCGCCAAAAAACGCAACCCGCCAACACCCAGCCAACCACCGCGCGACTGTGACCGCGGGGGCGCCAGGTACAGTCGTTCGTGTGAGCTTCCATGGCGAAGGAATGGGTCGCGGCGGCAGTGGCGGCGACGGGCGTGGCGGCGCCAGCGCACGACGCAAACAGCCGCGCCCCGAGGACCTCCCCGACAAACCGGTCTCGCTGAAGCGCATCGGACGACTGTTCATCCCCTACCGCCTGCGCCTGGGCCTGCTGCTCGGCCTGATCGTCTTCGGCTCGATCCTCAGCGTCGCCTCCCCCTTCCTGCTGCGCGAAGCCGTCAACAAGGGCATCGTCGGCCACGACCTGGAACTACTCTCCTGGCTCGTCGGCGGGATGATCGCGTTGGCGATCATCAACGGCGTGATCAGCGTCGCGCAGACGTGGATATCGAACCAGGTCGGTCAGCGTGTGATGCACGACCTGCGCGCCGCCGTCTACGCGCACCTGCAGCGGATGTCGCTGGCGTTCTTCACGCGTACCCGCTCCGGCGAGGTCCAGGCGCGGATCGCCTACGACATCGGCGGGATCGACGACGTCGTCACGAGCACCGCGACCTCGACCGTCTCGACCGTCGCCACCGTCGCCGCGACCGTCGTCGCGATGTTCGCGCTGAGCTGGGAGCTGACGGTCTTCTCGCTGATCCTGCTGCCGTTCTTCGTGTGGCTCACGCGGCGTGTGGGCAACGAGCGCCGCCGCATCCAGTCGGTGCGCCAGGGCCGACTGGCGGACATGTCGACGCTTGTGGAGGAGTCGCTGTCGGTGTCGGGCATCCTGCTGGGGAAAACGATGGGCCGCTCGGGCGAGCTGGTCGATCGTTTCTCCAGGGAGTCAAGCGAGCTGGCCGATCTGGAGGTGCGCGCGCGGATGGCGGGGCGCTGGCGCATGGCCTCCGTGCAGATGAGTTTCGCGATCATGCCCGCTGCGGTCTACTGGTTCGGCGGCTACTCGATCGCGCACGGCAACGACGCGCTGTCGATCGGGACGATCGTCGCATTCACAACGCTGCAGACGCGGCTGCTGTTCCCGATGCAGCAGCTGCTGTCGGTGGGCCTGGAAGTCCAGACCTCGCTGGCGCTGTTCGGAAGGATCTTCGAGTACCTCGACCTGCCGGTGGACATCGTCGAGCGCCGGGATGCACGCGCGCTCAGCGGCGTGCGCGGCGACGTCAGCCTGCAGGATGTCTGGTTTCGCTACGACACCGAGGCGCCGTGGACGCTGCAGGAGATCGACGCCGAGATCCCCGCCGGGACGCGCACGGCGCTCGTCGGCGAGACCGGCGCGGGCAAGACCACGCTGGCGTATCTGGTCGCGCGGTTGTACGAGCCCCAGCGTGGGCGGGTCGCGATCGACGGGGTCGATATCCGCGACATGACGCTGCAGTCGCTGGCGGCAACGGTCGGGCTGGTCTCGCAGGAGACCTACCTGTTCCACGCGTCGATCCGTGAGAACCTGCGCTTCGCCTGCCCGGACGCGAGCGACGAGCAGATCGAAGACGCCGCACGTGCGGCGCAGATCCACGAGTTGATCGTCTCGCTGCCCGAGGGCTACGACACGCCGGTGGGCGAGCGCGGCTACCGCTTTTCGGGCGGCGAGAAGCAGCGGATCGCGATCGCGCGCACCGTCCTGCGTAACCCGCCGGTGCTCGTCCTCGACGAGGCCACGTCCGCGCTCGACACCGAGACCGAGCGCGCGGTGCAGCTGGCACTGGACGACCTCAGTCGCGGCCGCACGACGATCGCGATCGCGCACCGCCTCTCCACGATTCGCGATGCCGACCAGATCCTCGTGCTCGACGCCGGGCGGATCGTCGAGCGCGGCACCCACGAGGAGCTGCTGGAGCTGGGCGGACGCTATGCGGCGCTCCTCAGCGGCGCGGAGGTCGGCGAGGAGCGCCCGGCGCGAGCCGCGCTGGGCTGAGGCTCCGCGGGCCGACGCCGGGCCGGCATCAAGGGGCGTCACCGGCCGCGCTGACGCCGCGTAGACCACCCTCTGAGCCCCACCGCGGCCCCGCTGACGCCGCGTAGACCACCCTCTGAGCCCCACCGCGGCCCCGCTGACGCCCCGCAAGCCACCTCTGGGCCCTGCCGGCCCCGCCAAGGCCGCCGGCAGCGCGCCGCTCACAACCCCGCACATGGCTCGGGCCGGGCACCCCCAAGGGCCCGGCCCGAACGTTCAGGGCCCCGTGCCCGCCGGGCCCTGCGCGCGGCGCCCCGCGGTCTTAGAGGATCAGGTCGAACGGGAAGCTCGACGGAAGGAACCGCGAGATCCCGTAGCCGATGCCGATCTCCTGCGGGGAGAGCGCACGATTGAAGAGCTTGACTTCGTCGATCGCGCCCGCGAAATCCGAGCTGGGACACCAGGGGTAGGCGCCGATGTCGAGGTCGTTTGAGGTTTGCAGGCCGTAGGCGATCGGCGTGCTGTCGGGCGTTCCCGAGCCGACCTGGCGGCCGTCGAGGTATAGGCGCACGGTCGAACCGTCGAAGGTGCCGACGACGTTGTGCCATTGGCCGTTCCAGATCGCGGCCGGTTCGACGGTCGGCGAGAGTGTCCAGGCGAAGCCGTTTTCGCGCGAGACGTAGAAGGCGATGCCACCGCCGGGGCCGGTGTAGAGGCCGTAGGAGGCGGCGGCGCAGCCGTTGGCGCCCTTGGCGACGACGTAGCGGTAGACGCCGGGACTCGCGCTCGCGTCCACCCACGCGCTGACCGTGACGTTCGCCGGTTCCAGCGCGGGGCTGTCGGGGACGTGCACCGCGGCGGTGCTGCCGTCGAAGCTGAGGCCGTCCTGGAAGCGCCCGCGCGTCCACTGCGCGGCGCCTTCGAGCGTGCCTTCGTTGTGGTGGCCGGAATAGTCGTGGGCGAGGGTGCCGTGACCTTCGTTGAAGGCCCAGTCGCCGACGGGCAGAAAATCGGCACTGGCGGCAGCTGGCACGAGAATCGCGAGGGTCGCGCTCAGCAGAGTTGCGGCGGCGAGCCGCAGGGTGGTCGTGGTGACCCGCATGAAAAAACCTCCGTGTCGCTCAGGGGGCGGGCGGCGCGTGGAGCGCGCTCACCAGATAGAACTCGCGAGCGGCGCGTTCCTTTTGCACCCGCTACTGACCCGCTGGCGGCGCGTGCCGGCGCTCCCCCAGCAGAGCGACAGGCGCAAACCAGCCGGCTGGATCGACCGTATCCCGTACCCACTGGAATGCGCGGCACGCCTGGTCGAGTCCTACCGGTTAGGCCGTCGCGTCGATGTTCAGGCGCACGTAGTCGACGACGACCGGGGCGGGCAGCTCGGCGAGCACGGCGTCCATGAACGGTTCGCGCAGGTCGGACGGCAGTCGCTGGACGTGCGGGCCGAGCACGATCGTGGAGAGGAACTCGCGCGGGTGCTCGGGCTGCTGGGGCGCGGGCGTGAGCCAGCAGGTGGCCTCGGCGAAGCCGGCGCGCAGCAGCCGCTCGCGAGTGACGTCGGGACCGGCGTAGTTCCAGGGCGGCGCCCAGCCGCGGAAATGCTCGGCGTAGGGTTCGCGCTCGAGGATCGTGTGGGCCGTGGCGCGCAGGACGTCGATGTTGCCCTCTCCCCCACACTGCGCGACCAGTTGCCCGCCGGGCCGCAGCGCGGCCCGCAGGCGCGCAAAGAGCCGGTCGTGGTCTCCGATCCAGTGGAAGGTGGCGGTCGAGAAGATCGCGTCGAAGCCCTGTGAGGAGTCAGGCCCGGCCGGCTTGGCAGCGGGCACATCGAGCCCCGCCGCATCAGGCCCGGCCAGCTTGGGAGCGGGCGCGTCGAGCCCGGCCACGTCAGGCCCGGCCGGCGTGGCAGCGGGCAGATCGAGCCCCGCCGCATCAGGCCCGGCCGCGTCGAGTGAGGGCGCGTTGAGCCAGGGCACGTCGAGCGCAGCCAGGTCGAGGTCGAGCAGGTCGCCTTCGCACACTGGGGCCCTGTCCCCCAAGCGCTCGCGCGCGACGCGGACCATCGACGGCGAGGCGTCGAAGGCCACGACGTGCCCGCGCGGGAGCCGCTCGATCAGCGCTTCGGTGACGCGCCCGGAACCGCAGCCGGCGTCGAGCACGATCTCGTCGCCGGCGAGCTGCAAGCGGTCGAGCACGGCACGCCCGAGCGCCTCCATCGGTCCGGAGATGCGGTCGTAGCTCGCTCCATCCCACTCACGTACTGGCATACAGGCGTACGTTATCACGGACACCGGCTGCAAGAACGGCCGCTGAATCCCCTTTCTGACTCCACCCCGCGCGCCGCGTCAGCTCGACCAATCGCCGCGGCCCCAACCCGCGCGCCCCAGCAGTTCGAGCAGCACCCGCGAGAGCTGCCCGCCCTGCCAGGCCAGGGGCGAGCGCACGGGCGGGCCGCCGTCCTCGACCGCAAGGGTCGCGCCGGGGATCGCGGCCGCGTAGCGCTGGGCGAGCGCAAGTGGGTGCCCGGGGTCGACCTCGTCGCGGCTGGCGACGACGACGGTCGGCGCGGCGATCGGAGCGAGGTCATCCCAGGCCGCGAATGGCCGCGAGCGGGGGACGACTTCCAGGGCGTCGGCGACCGCGTCGGGGTGCAGATGGGCGGAGAGCCGCTGGCGCACGACGGTCGCGACGGTCTCGCGCCAGGCGAGCGGGACGGTCGAGAAGTCGTAGGCGGCGAGGAACCCATCGACGCCGCCGGCGCGCAACGCGTGAGCGAGCGACCGATCGAAGATCGGCCAGCGGTCGCCTTCGGGAGCCGGCACGGGCGCCGCGCCGAGGACTGCGTCTGGCGCCGTGTCGGGCACCGCCCCGGGGACCGCGTCTGGCGCCGCGTCGGGCACCGCGTTGGGTGTCGCGTCTGGCGCCGCGTCGGGTCTCGCGTCAGGGGCCGTGCGGAGTGACGCATCCGGGGCTGGCCCGGACGCCGCCGCGGCGGGGTCGAACGCGGGTGTAACGATGCCGAGCGCCGCCACGCGCGCGGGGTGGGCTAAGGCGAAGCGCAGGGCGGTGTGCGCGCCCATCGAAGCCCCGGCGAGCGCGGCACGCTCGAGCGTGCAGGCGTCAAGTACGGCGAGCAAGTCCTCCGCCAGTTGCCCGTAGCCGTAGGCGGACGGGTCGGGGGCCGGCGTGGAGCGGCCGTGGCCACGAGCGTCGTAGGCGATCACGCGGTGGCCGGCGCGCTGGAGAGCGCGCGAGCCCATCACGACATAGCGGCGGGTGGCGGTGAGCCCGTGCAGGAGCACGATCGGCGGGCCGTCCCCGCCGCTGTCTTCGCCGGCGAGCAGCACGCCGTCGGACGTGCGAACGCTCAGCTCGCGATCCTCCACGGCCGCCTACGCGGCGCTGGCGGGCACCGCAGGCTCGTCCGGCGCGGCGGTGTCCCCGGACGAGCCGGTCGGCGCAGCAGGCACCTCGGCGGCGGCGCTCGGCACGCCGGCGTGCTCGCCGACCAGTCGCGCGGCACGCAGGGGGTCCTCCCAGAAGAACAGGTGCCCGACCTGGTCGAAGATCTCAAGGCGCGAGCCGGGAACGCGCGCGTGGATGTCGTGGCCGTTGCCGACGGGGAGCATCTGGTCGAGGGTGCCGTGCATCACGAGGGTGGGCATCGCGAGCTCGCCGAGGCGCGCGCTGGTGTCGTGCAGCGAGCAGGCCTGCAGCTGGGCGAGGATCACGGGGACGGCGACGGCGCGGGTGGTGCCGATCGCGCGGAAGCGCTCCCATTCGGCGTCGATGGCGGCGAAGGCGGGCGAGACGTTGACCTCCCAGGCGGTGCGCACCGCGCGCGCCCGGTCACCGGAGGCCATCGCCTCGCCGAAGCGGCCGAGCACGGCGGGGTCGGGCAGGACGCTGTGCGGCCCGCCACAGTAGGTGCAGCCGAGCGTGAGCGTGCGCAGGCGGGAGGGGTGGGCGAGCGCGAGCTGCTGCGCGACCATGCCGCCCATCGAAATGCCGAGCACGTGCGCGGACTCGACGTCGAGCGCATCGAGCAGTCCGGCGGCGTCACCGGCAAGCAGCGCGGTCGTCAGTTCGCCTTCGAGCGGACTGCTCTCGCCGACGCCGCGGTGGTCGTAGACGATCGTGTCGAAGCTCGCGCGCAGGCGCTCGAGCAACGCCGGATGCCAGTGCGCGAAGGTGCCGCTCATCCCCATGATCAGCAGCAGCGGCGGGCCGGCGCCGGCCCGCTCATAAGAGATCCGCACGGCGCCTGTGTCCGCGAGCGACATGCGCGCATCCTACCGGCTGATGGCGATGGTTTGAGATCGTCCGCGTGTGAGAGCCCGCGCAGGCGGGTCGTCGGCGCGGGCCATCCATGGCCCGCGTGCGGCGCTGGCCGATCGGCAAACGCCGATCGGTCTCCCTGTAGCGGATCCCAGGCAGGCTGGGCCTTGTTCGAGCGCCGCCTGCGCACCTGGGAGGACTCGGGGCCAACCCTGCACAGCCGCGCCCCAAACGTTTGTTTTTCGAGTGCCATTCGCGGCGGCGCGCGCGTAGGCTTGGTCTTTAACCTCGTGCGCGCGCCGCCGCGAATGGCACCGCAAAAAAGACCCTCGCCCCCCGCCCTCGCCCCCCACCCGCACGATCCCGTCCACACCGCCTGTCAAGCTGTGCGGCGATGTCATCGATCAGAGCACCCGTGCCGGCAGCTCGCTTGAGGCGCATATTCGCGCTCGCCCTGCTCACCCTCGTTGGCGGCGGCCTGCTCGCCTGCGCGCAGGCCGCGTCCGTGGCAGCCGAAACCGGAGCGCCGTCCGTGCCGGCAGGCCATCCAGCAGCGCCCGCGCCGCCCAACGACGAACTCGCAAACGCACAGGCGATCACGAGCCTGCCGGCGACCGTCAACGGCACGACGCTCGGCGCGACGGTCGTGCCGAGCGAACCGACGGGCGGCCGATGCGAAGCGGGCACGTCAACCAACTCGGTCTGGTACAGCTTCCACGCGTCGGCGAGCGCCGCGCAGCGGATCGGCGTCGAACTGGCGGCGCAGGGCAACCTCGACGCCACGGTTAACGTCTTTCGCGTGGTGCGCTCGGAACTCAGCGAAGTCGAATGCGAACCGACCGGCGAAGAAGGCAAGGCGTCGCTGACGTTCCACGCAGAAAAGAACAGGCTGTACGACATTCGCGTGGCCGCCCGCGCGGGCTCGCAGCTGGCGGGATTCACGTTGAGCGTGTTCCTGCCAACGCCCGCGGTCACCCCGCCCGGCACACCGCTGCCGGCGAGCGGCGCAAGCGGACACGTCGACCGCATCCAGAACATCAACGCGGCCTACGCGCTGACGCTGCACGCGGGCGTGAGCTATCTGATCAACCTGACGAACGTCACACGCCACGGCGCGTGCGTCACCGGCCAACTGTTCGGGCCGAACACCCAATCTTTCGAAGGCGCGAGCGCGGTGGCGCAAATCCAGTGCAGCGGCTACCGGCTGTTCACGCCGGGTCCCGGGCAGGGTGGGCGCTACAGCCTCGAGCTGACGCCAACCAGCTCATTCGCCGGCGTGCAGCGCTTTCACGTGCAGGTTGCGCCGGCGGGCCCCGCGGAGACCTCGCCGGGAATCGCGCTGCCCAATTACGGCGTCGCGAATGGCTACCTCAACGGCGCGGGCGTGCAGATTCTGCGGCTGTACCGGCTCGACGTCTCTAGCCACTCCAACCTCACGCTGCGTTTGCGTGCGCCGAGCAGCGCACAGTTCAGCGTCAGACTGCTCGACCAGAACGGCGACCAGCTCGCGTGCGCCTGCGAAGGCCAGGGCGACCAGACGGTCCAGCATAAGCTAAAGGCCGACCGTTACTACGTCGCGGTCGCGGTGCGCGGCGCGAGCAAGGGATCGTTCACGCTGGAGCGCGAGTCGCGCACGATCACGCGCACGACGATCTATTTCGCGAACGCAAGCGCCCGGCAGGGCCGCGCGAGCGCGCCCGACGGCAGCGAAACGCCGCTGCGCATCCACGTGTCACAGGGGGCGAGCGGGCCGGTGACGGTCAACGTCGAACGTTTCGACCCGGTGTTCGGCTGGCAGTTCTACCGCCAGCTGCGCACAGCGGCGAGCAACGGCGTGGCCAGCATCCCGTTCACCGCGCCGGCGGTCGGCCAGTGGCGCGTGAACGCGCGCTACGGCGGCTCGCGCGTGTCGAGCCCGAGCCAGGTCGGCTTCAGCTACCTGCTGGTGCGCTGAGCCGCGGCACGACACACCGCCGCACGCTGGACATGGATGTCCAGCGCCGACCACGCGCGTGCCGAGGCTGCGACGCGCGGACGATCACAACCCAACCGCCCAAACAGCTCAAACGGGAAGCGCCAATTGGCCGCTCGCGCGCGGCTCGGGGCGCTCGGTTCGCGCCGCCAGCCCCGCCACGCGCACCCCCAGCAGGCGCACCGGGCGCGGCGGCGCGTAGGCGGCAAGCAGCTCCTGCGCGATCGTGTCGACGAGCGTCGCGTCGCATGTCGGCTCGGGCAGCGTGCGCGCGCGGGTCGCTGTGCTGAAGTCGTCCAGGCGCACCTTGATCGCGATCGTGCGCCCCGCGCGTCCGCGGGAGGCGAGGCTCGTGCATAGCTCGCCGGCCATCCGCGCGAGCTCGCCGCGCAGCCGCGTCATGTCGCGGATGTCGGTGTCAAACGTGCGCTCGCGCGACTCCGAGACCACCTTGTGCGCCGCGCCGACCTCGCCGTCGTGTTCAAAGCGCGCGCGCCGACGCAGCTCGCGCCCGAGGTTCGGCCCGAAACGCGCCGCCAGCAGCTGCTCGGGGGCCGCCGCCACCGCGGCGAGCGTCTCCAGGCCGATCTCCGCCAGCCGCGCCGTCGTCTTGGGGCCGATGCCCGGCACCAACCCCGGCGGCGCGCCCGCGAACCGTGCGCACGCCTGCGCGCGGCTCAGCACCACAAATCCCTCTGGCTTCTCCGCGTCGGAGGCCACCTTCGCCACCAGCTTGTTCGGGCCGATCCCCACCGAGCACACGATCCCCGTGTGCGCCCTGACCTGCGCCACCACCCGCCGCAGCGCCGCGCGCGGCGAGTACAGCTCGCTGACATCCAGGTAGGCCTCGTCCAGCCCGACCACCTCGACCCGCTCGACGTGCGCGCGCACGATCCCCATCACCTGCGCCGACACCTCCCGGTACACCGGGAAGTCAGGCGCCAGAAACACAGCCTGCGGGCACAGCCGCCGCGCACGCGCCGCGGGGATCGCCGATTTGACCCCGAACCGCCGCGCCTCATAGCTCGCGGTCGTCACCACCGCGCGCGGCCCGCTGCCCGCGACCACCACCGGCCGCCCGCGCAGCTCGGGGTTGCGGCGCAGCTCGACCGAGACGTAAAAGGCGTCGCAGTCGATGTGGGCGGTGGTTAGCTCTGAGGATTCGGCCGGCACGTCAGGCGAATCTAGCGCCAGGGGCGGCGGCGACGCGGCGGGTATCGGGCACCAAATCCACCGCCGAGGGCGGCGGCGACGCAGCGAGCACCTGATCCGAATCTCGCGCCGGAGCCGCATACCCACGGCGACAGTGCTCCGTCATGCGTCAGTGCTCCCTCATGCGTCCCTCTCGCGATGCCCTGGAGGGGCCCGATATCGACGTACCGGCTTTGAATTCGGGCGTGAAGCATCTGTCGAGAGATCCGACTGCGGGGCCACAAGGTCAGGGCGACAGGTACC
This sequence comes from uncultured Solirubrobacterales bacterium, assembly GCA_963804675.1. Classification (GTDB taxonomy): domain Bacteria; phylum Actinomycetota; class Thermoleophilia; order Solirubrobacterales; family Solirubrobacteraceae; genus Palsa-744. The sequence goes on from CAWDRI010000001.1 coordinate 987,932, forward strand.
GTACACGCGTGGCCGGGCCGCTCGAGAGGGAAACGTGCAGGGACTACGTGGTCCCACGCCTGCAAGCTGCGGGATGGGCGGGGCACCTGGTCGAACAGTACCCGGTGACCGACGGCAAGATCGTTCCCGCTCCCCGCCGTGGACCTCGAACCCGCGACCATCGTCGCGACAGACCGCTGCTTGCCGACTACGTACTCGAGGTCGAGCCGGGCTTCCCCGTCGCGGTCGTGGAGGCCAAGCGCGAGTACAAGCTGCCCGGCGACGGACTGCAGCAGGCGATGCGATATGCGCAGATGCTCGATTTACCGTTCGCCTACGCCACAAACGGCAGGGGGATCGTCGAGCACGACTACGACACCGGAATCGAGCGAGACCTCACCGCGTTTCCCTCCCCGGACGAACTCTGGCAGCGCTACCGCAGCTGGAAGGGCATCGTCAACGACAGCGCCGCAGCGACGTTGCTGCTGCCGTTCAACAGAGATCTGCGACTTCCCAACGGGGACGTGAAGGAGCCGCGCTACTACCAACAGGTCGCCATCGAGCGCACGCTGCAGGCGATCCTGGGCGAACACCGCAAGCGCATCCTGCTCACGCTGGCGACGGGCACCGGCAAGACCTTCCTCGCGCTCCAGATCGTCTGGAAGCTCTGGTCGAGCGACTGGTGCGCGGAGCGCAAGCCGCGGATCCTCTATCTCGCCGACCGCAACATCCTCGTCGATCAACCCATCTCCCGGGAGTTCCGGCCGGTGTTCGGCGATGCGGTCTGGAAGATCCGCGGCGAGGCGAAGACCGGGCGGGAGGTCTACTTTGCGCTCTACCAAACGTTGGCCGACAGCGGCGACACGCTCGGGGTCTTCCGCGACTATCCGCCCGACTACTTCGACCTGGTCGTCGTCGACGAGTGCCACCGCGGAAGCGCCCGCGACGAGTCCGACTGGCACACGATCCTCGAGCACTTCTCGTCAGCCGTGCAGATCGGCATGACCGCCACTCCAAAGCGCAACGCAAATGTCGATACCTACAACTACTTCGGCGACCCGATCTACACCTATTCCCTGGCCCAGGGCATCGAGGACGGGTTCCTTGCGCCGTATCGCGTGCGGCGCGTTGTGCTCAGCCCCGACGCCTGGGGCTGGTCGCCGGAGCCCGGGCAGATCGACAGATTCGGTCGCGAGATCCCCGACGACCTCTATGAGACACGACACTTCGAGCGGGTCGTCTCGCTTCTCACCCGCACCGAGGCGGCCGCGCGACATCTCACCGAGTACCTGAAGGGCACCGATCCCATGGCGAAGACGATCGTCTTCTGCGTCGACGCCGAGCATGCCGACCAGATGCGCAAGGCGCTCAACAACGCCAACGCCGACATCGCCCGCCAGCATCCGAACTACGCGGTGCGCATCGTCTCCGACGAGGGCGAGGTCGGCAAGCTGCACCTCGGCGACTTCGCCGACCCCGAGCGCGAGACACCGGTGATCGCAACCACCGCACAGCTGCTCTCGACAGGCGTCAACCTGCCAACGGTGCGCAACATCGTGCTCTTCAAGCCGATCGGTTCGATCGTCGAGTTCAAGCAGATCATCGGCCGCGGCACCCGTCTGTACCCCGACGAGGACAAGCTGACATTCGAGATCATCGACTACTCGGGAGCTACCGCGCTCTTCGAAGATCCCGAGTTCGACGGTCCGCCCGAGGCGCCGCCGCTCGTCGAGGAGATCGACCGCGACGGCAAGACCGTGAGCGACACCGAGGTCTCCGAGCCCGAGCCCGACTATGGCCAGGGACACGACGACGACGCGGCCGACCCAGACAGGCTGGAAGACGAAGGTGCGCGCAAGTTCTACGTCGATGACGGCCCCGCTGCGTATGTGGCGGCCGAAGGCTTCTACCTGCCGGATCCCGAGAGCGGGAGACTCGTGCTCGTCGAGTACAGCGACTACCTGGCCAGCGAGGTGCGACGCCTGTACCCGTCGGCCGGCGCGCTGCGAGCCGTGTGGCGCACGAGGCCGGGGCGCGAGGCGGTCGTCGCGGCGCTGGCCGCGCGCGGCATCTCGCTCGAGGAGGCCGCCGGCCGGCTGGGGCTCGGCGACATGGACGCGGTCGATCTGCTCGTGCACGTCGCCTGGAACGGCCCAACGGTCACGCGCGGCCAGCGCGTGCGGCGCGTGCGCACAGACCGTCGGGACTTCTTTGCGCTGTTCGTACCGGAGGCCCGAGCGGTGCTCGAGGAGCTGCTCGACAAGTACGCCGAGCACGGCGTCTCGCAACTCGACGATCTCCGCGTTCTGGAGGTGCCGCCGCTCGATCGCCACGGGAGCGTGGTGGACATCGCTGGCCGGTTCGGCGGCAGTGAGAAATTGCGGTCGGCGATCGACCAGCTGGAGGAGTTGCTTTACGCAGCGTAATACTAAATCAAAATATAAGCTTGATGTAGGATTATGAGCGTAAAACTAAAGTTGTGATATAGTACATGGATGCCGGCGGACAGGCAAGACCTACGGCGGCAGCTGGCAGCACTGGCTACTGGGCAATCCGGCTACTTCACGGCCGCCCAGGCGCTCTCGGTCGGCTACTCCTACCCGGCCCAGAAGTTCCACGCCGACCGCGGCAACTGGCTGCGGGTCGATCGCGGTCTGTTCCGGCTGCCGGAGTGGCCGGTCGGCGAGCACGACGACCTCGTGCGCTGGTCGCTGTGGAGCAGGGAGCGAGCGGTCGTCTCGCACGAGACCGCGCTCGCCGTGCATGACCTCGGTGACGCCAACCCCGCGGCCGTACACCTGACCGTGCCCGCGAACTTTCGCTCCCGCGCGCCGGCCGGCATCCGCCTGCACCGCGCCGAGCTACCAGTTGGCGATATCTGGCTACGCGAGGGCTTCAGGATCACGACTCTGCTGCGCACGCTGCTCGACGTGGCTGCGGGCACCCTGGATCTGGACCAACTCGTCGACGCCGTGCGGCACGGCTGCGAGCGGACGCCGACGACGCGCAGCGGCCTACTGGCGCGAGCCGAAGAGCTCGGACCCCGCGCCGCGCTGCGGATCGAGCGCGCGCTGCGACTCGGCGGCCTGCTGTGACCCTGCGACTCGGCGGCCTGCTGTGAACTACGGGACCCCAGCCGCGTTCCGGATGGCCCTGGAGGCGCGTCTGGCCAACAGTGCCCGCGCGGCAGGCGTCCACGAAGGGGACGGCCGCTCGCCGGGCGTCGATCTCAACCGGCTGCGGCGCCGAGTCGTCTTCGAACGGCTCCTCGTCCGGCTGGACGACGCGCAGCGGGGGTATTGGGTGCTGAAGGGCGGCATGGCGCTCGAGCTGCGCTGGCACGATCGCGCGCGGGCGACGCGTGACCTCGACCTCGCCACCAGAGCCCCGGCGTCGGATGCCGAGGGATTGCGAGCCGTACTCGCCGAGACGCTCGAGCGCGACCCCCACGGCGACTGGTTTCAGTTCTCACTCGGCCCGGTGCGCGCGCTAAGCGCCGACGCGGCCGGGCGGCCCGGCTGGCGCTTGCCGGTGCAAGCCCGTCTCGCCGGACGGCAATTCGCCCAGGTGACGATCGATGTCGTGGCGCGCGCCGAGGAGATCGGGGGCACCGAGCGCGTCCCCCTGCCGGGCGCGCTTGCGTTCGCCGGCCTCCCACCCGCGAGCTTCGAGGTCGTCGACCGCGACCAGCACTTCGCCGAGAAGCTGCACGCGCTCACCCAGACGTACGGCGACCGGCCCAACACGCGCACCAGAGACCTCGTCGACCTGCTGATGCTCGTCGAGGACGGCCTGCAACCCACGAACGATCTTTACGCGAGCATCAGGCATGTGTTCGCCGTGCGGGGCACGCACGAGATCCCCGCCGACCTTCCCGATCCGCCGCTCGACTGGGCCCAAACCTACCCCGCGCTGGCCGCCGACCTGGACCTCGACGCCAAGACCATCGACCACGCCGTGAACGACCTGCGCGCCTTCTGGCTGCATGTCCGTTCGACCGAGGAGCCCTGAATGCCCAAACGCGCCAAGCCCGCCCCACCAACGACGCCGCAGGCCAAGCTCAGCGGCGTCATCAAGACCGTGCGCGACACGATGCGCAAGGACGCCGGCCTCAACGGCGACCTCGACCGGATCCCCCAGCTCGCCTGGCTGCTGTTCCTGAAGGCATTCGACGGCCTCGAGCAGCGGCGTGAGATCGTCGAGGGGGCGAGCTTTCGGCCGGCGATCACAGAGCCGTACAGATGGCGCGACTGGGCGGCCGACCCGGTCGACGGCCGCACCGGGGAGACGCTGATCGATTTCGTCAACGGCGAGCTGCTGCCCTATCTGCGCAACCTGACGGGCACCGGCCCCGACGACCCGCGCGACGTCCTCGCGGCGGTCTTCAAGGAGACCTTCAACCGGATGCTCTCCGGCTACCTGCTGCGCGACGTGCTCAACAAGATCGACAAGGTCAACTTCGCGTCCTCCGACGACATCCACACGATGGCCCACCTGTACGAGTCGATGCTGCGCGACATGCGCGACGCCGCCGGCGACTCCGGCGAGTTCTACACCCCGCGCCCCGTGATCCGCTTCATGGTCGAGCAGGTCGCCCCGACCCTCGGCGAGCGCATCCTCGACCCCGCATGCGGAACCGGGGGCTTCCTCGTGGAGACGCTCGAGCATCTGCGGCCGACGCTCTCGAGCGTCGAGGAGGTGCGGGCGCTGGAAGGCGACCTGCGCGGCATCGAGAAGAAGCCCCTCCCCTACCTGCTCGGGATGATGAACCTGCTGCTGCACGAGGTCCAGCAGCCCCATCTCGACCGGATCAACGCGCTCGCGCGCCCCGTCACCGAGATCCGCAAGGCGGACCGCGTCGATGTGGTCCTGACCAACCCGCCCTTCGGCGGCGAGGAGGAGAAGGCGATCCAGGCCAACTTCCCCGAGGCGACCCGCACCGCGGAGACCGCGTGGCTGTTCATCCAGCTCGTGCAACGCGTGCTGGACCGCGGCGGGCGCTGCGCGATTGTGGTGCCCAACGGGGTTCTCTTCAGTGCGGGCATCGGCGCAAAAATCAAGGAGCGGCTGCTGGCGGAATGCAACCTGCACACCGTGGTGCGCCTGCCGCAGGGGGTCTTTGCCCCCTACACGACCATCCCCACGAACATCCTGTTTTTCGAGAAGACCGGGCGAACCAGGGAGGTTTGGTTCTACGAGCTGCCTCCGCCTGAGGGCCGCAAAGGCTACACAAAGACCCGCCCGCTGCGGTTCGAGGAGTTCGCCGAGTGCCAGGCTTGGTGGGGTGGGACGTCGCGCAAGGGTCGCACGGAGAACGAGCGAGCCTGGCGAGCCCCAATCGCCGAGGTCGAGGCGAATGAATACAACCTCGACCTACATAACCCCAACCGTCCTGACGACCTCACGCATCGTCCGCCCGTCGAGCTGCTGTCCGAGCTGATGGAGACCGAGGAAGCGATCATGCGGGTGCTTTGTGAGATTGAGGAGGAGCTCACAACGTGAGAAGAGTACGCACCTTGCAGCGCATCGGCGACGTGTTGAAGCTTGAGCGTCGCATAGTCGACATCGACCCTATGACTACCTACAAGCTAATTGGTGTCTACTCGTTTGGTAAGGGTATCTTTCATCGCGAACCAACGGCAGGCGCAGATCTCGGCGCCTATAGATTCTCCCTGATCAAGAATGGCGATCTCGTCCTGAGTAACATTCAGGCGTGGGAGGGAGCTATCGCTCTAGCTGGACCGGAGGACGACGGCTGCATCGGGACGCATCGATTTATGACGTACGTGCCGATCGACGAACGCGCCGACACAAGCTATCTTCGTTACTTCCTCCTCAGCGAGCGAGGCATGGATCTCATTCGCAAGGCATCGCCCGGGAGTATCGCTCGTAACCGGACGCTAGGCATCGAAGCCTTCGAGGCGCTTGAGGTCCCGCTGCCACCGGTTACGGTACAGCGCCAAATCGCAACTCGGCTTAACGCAGTCCGTTCCAAGACACAGACGGTCAGATCTCGCCAGTCAGCCATGGCGGATCGGGTCACCGCTCTCATAACCGCGCTCGCAACGCGAACCGATCTCTCCGACCGGCAGAAGGCAGAACATGGCTGGCGACGGCGAGCGCTTGGCGAATTCCTTTCTCCATCGGAAAGCGACAAGACGGTATATCCAGATGGCACCTATCGGATCGCTGGGGTCTACAGCTTTGGGCGCGGGCTCATCGATCGCGGAGCGATCGGCGGCACCGATACGAAGTATCGCTCTCTTACACGCCTAGCAGAGGACAACATCATCATTAGCCGCCTCGGAGGATGGGAGGGTGCCGTCGCGGTCGTGCCCAAGCAATTTACCGGCACATACGTCTCTGCCGAGTATCCCGTATTTACTCCAGATCGAGTGATTCTTGACCCCAGCTATTTCGCCGGAATTGCCAGATCGCCATGGCTATGGGACGCCATCGCCGGGTCCACACGCGGAAGCATGGCGCGACGCAAGCGGATTAAGGCCGAGCATTTTCTCTCTGTTGAGGTTTGGCTGCCTACGTTGGCCGAGCAGAACCGAATTGCCTTATCGATCGGCAAGGCACTCGTTGCGGAGGGTTTCATGCAACACAACCGTAACCTCGCCGCCGCGCTGGGTCCAGCCACCCTCAACGAGGCATTCGCGAACCTGATCTGACCACACTTCGCCACTGATCCCCCGCCACGACCACATGGTCGAGAAAGCGCAACCCAACGACCTGCGCCGCCGCCGACAGCTCGGCGGTGGCACGCCGGTCGGCCTCGCTGGGCGTCGGGTCGCCTGAGGGGTGATTGTGCGCGACGGCAAACGCGCGACCGTCGTGGCGCAGGACGGCGTTGAGGACGTCGCGGACGGGGAGCAGTGAGCGGTCGATCGACCCGTCGGTCAGGGCGACGGTGCGGCGAACGCGGTTTCCTCCATCGCAAACCAGGACGACGACACGCTCTCGGCGCAGCCGAGCCAACCCGGAGCTGACGTTGCTCGCCACGTCAGCGGCGCTGCGCAAAACGGGCACCCCGGACGTCTCCTCCGCGAGGCGCCCGAGCCGAAACGCCGCAGCGAGCGCACTCGCCTTGGCGACACCGATGCCCGGCCGTTGGGCGAGCTCCTCGGTTCTCGCGTCGGCGAGGGCGGTGAGCGCACCATATTCGCCCAACAGCGAGCTGGCGAGGTCAAGCGCGCTTTCTCCCCCGCGGCCGTTGCGCAGCACGAGCGCCAGCAACTCCCGCTCGCTCAAAGCCTCCAGCCCACAGCGCAACAACCGCTCGCGCGGTCGCTCGTGCGTTGGGATATCGGCGATGACGGTCGCCACAACATCACGCTACACAGCGACGGCGATGGAAAATTCAAAACGACGACAGCCGGGCGCCGCGCCTCTGGTTCACACCGCGCTGAACAGCGCCGCGTCGCTCTGCAGGCGCTCGCGCAGGCGGCGGCGCAGCTCGGTGTGGATCTGCGAGACGCGACTCTCGGAGACGCCGAGCCGGGTGCCGATGTCGCGCAGCGTGCGACCCTCGACATAGAGCAGCACCGCGACCTGGCGCTCGCGCGCCGGCAACTGCGAGAACGCTTCGCGAAAGCGCTCCTTGGCCGCGGTACGCTCGGCGCTGAGCATCGGGTCGGCGTATTCGTCGTCGCTCTCCAGTGTGTCGATCCGCTCGATCGTCGTTGAGTCCTCCGAGCGGATCGTCTTGTTCAGCGAGCCGACCTCCGCGAGCGCCAGCTCGTCCAGGCGCGCGCCCAGCTCGCTCGCGCTCATCCCCGCCGCCGCCGCCAGCTCAGGGCGGGTTGGCTGGCGCTCGTGCTCTGCCACGAACCGCTCGTGCGCGCCGTTGATCGCGCGCTCGGCGCGGCGCAGCGAACGCGGCGCCCAGTCGTGGCGGCGCAGCTCGTCGAGCACCGCGCCATGGATGCGCGTCCACGCGAACTGCTCCAGCGTGGCGCCCTTGTCGGGGTCGTAGCGCTCGATCGAGCGAATCAAAGCCTCCAAACCGCAGGAGAGAAAGTCCTCCACGTCGCACTGCGCCGGCACCTCACGAACCTTGCGGTAGACGATGTAACGGACCATCGGCGTGAATGTGAAGACGAGCCGGTCGCGCAGCCGGGGATCCCCACTCCGCTTGTATTGCTGCCATAGCGCGAGCGCCGCCGATGCCGAGATCCGGGCGCCCCCCTGCTGCGTGCCTATCATTTGCGAGCTCCGACTATCGAGGGAAGGTGGTCGCCTCCGCCGGTCCAACCCCCTGGCCCGCATCCGAGCTTGCCCTGGGAGCATCCCATCCATTGGAGACCTCGCCTTCATCGGTGCGCACGCGACTTCGCTTGAGCGCCGCTGGACGCGTGTCGGAAAAGTCGGCCGCCGCGTCCTCAGCAATCGCCGTCCGCGGCCGATCACCGGAGCGCGACCGGCGGCCAGGGCCGCGCTGGGCGACCGGCGATCCCGGGGATCGGCGGTCGGTATCCGTGCCGGCGGCAGGGCCGGTCGCGCGCTGCCTAAAGTTTTACGCGGGAAGGCCGATCACGATGAGTAAACCCAAGAGCGACGCGGCCCACGGATGGGACCGCGACGAGTGCTTTCAGGAGGAAAACAGCATGAGCTCGCCGATCGCCCCGACGTCGATCGCCTCAACGCCGATCACAGCAGCCGCGTTGCGCGCCGGCGCTAACGCACCGGCCCCGGCCGGCGCATCCGCCACGGCAAGCGCCGCGGCGGTCTCCTTCGACGCGATCCCCAGCGCTCCGCCACAGGAGGTCCTCGACCAGATGGCCTCCGCGGCGGCGGTCTACGAGCGGTTCGCCTCCCAGGGTCGAGAGCTGCGCTTCGCCCGCGACGAAAGCGGGCGCACCACGCTGGAGGTACGCGACCGCGGCGGCAACGTGCTGGAGCGTCTCTCGCCCACCCAGGCGCTCGAACTGGCGGCCGGCGCGCCGCTGGAGTGAGGAGCGACTCGCGATGACGACCACGGTCGGAGCCACGGGGGCGGGCGCCCCGCTGAACATCACGGGCCTGGAGTCGGGGCTGAACACCGGCGAAATCATCAACGCGCTGCTCGCCGTCCAGCGCGAGCCGATCACGCGCATGACCGACCAGGAGACGACGCTGGAAGGCCAGCGCGAACAGCTGCAGTCGTTGCAGGGGAGCCTCGGCAAAGTCGCGTTCGCCGCACAGGAACTGGGCGGCGGCACGCTGTTCGACACGACCCAGGCCGTCACCTCCAGCGACCCGACGATCGTCGGCGCGAGCGGCACCGGCGGCGGCGCGCTCGGCGGGTACGAGCTCGAAGTGAGCCAGCTCGCGAGCGCTGCACAGCGGACGTTTGCATTCAAAAGCCCAGCCGCGGCGGACACGCTCACGGTCAACGGCCAGGAAATCGCGGTGCAGGCCGGCGAGACGATCCAGACGCTCGCCGCCGCGATCAACTCGAACTCCAAAGCGACGGTCTACGCGGCGGTCGTCAACAACGAAACGCTGGTGCTCTCGACGCGCACCACCGGCGCCACCGGCGGGGAATTCATCAAAGTCACGGACCCCGGCGCCACGCTCACCGAACAGGCGGGCTCCGCCAAGGAAGGCCGCAACGCCGAATACAAGCTCGACGGTGTCGCCGGCACCTCGGCGAACAACACCCTGACAGGCGCGATCCCCGGTGTGACGCTGACCCTGAAAGCGTTGACCGCCGCCGGCACACCGGTGACGGTCGACGTGGAACAGCCGACGATCAGTACCGCCGCGATCGTCTCCCAGGTGCAATCGTTCGTCAGCCTCTACAACTCGACGATTTCGGCGATCGAGAAACAGGTGGACACCAAGCCGCCGGCCGCGCCGGGCAGCAGCGCGGAACTGAAGACCGGCACGCTGTTCAGCGACAGCGACCTGACCGGCGTGCTGACCGGGATGCGGCAGGCGATCTACGAACCGGTCAGCGGCCTGCCCGCGGAAATGTCGAGCCTCGCCAACATCGGCGTCAGCACCGGCCCGCCGTCGGGCACCGCGACGTACTCGCAGTCGTCGGTCGAAGGCCAGCTGCAACTGAATACCGCACAGCTCGAAGCCGCCGTGCAGTCCAACCCGGAAGGCGTCCAGCAGATGCTGCAGCACTGGGCCACCTCTTTCCAGCAGGTCGTCAACTCCGTCGCCGGCCCCGGTGCCGCCCTGGAACTGCGCGCCACCACCGACACCTCCGACATCGGCGAACTGGCGACCCAGATCACGGCGATGAACGAAATGATCGCCGTGCGCCAAAAATCGCTGCAGGAACAGTACCTCGCGATGGAACGCGCGATCGCGCAGAGCAAGTCAGAGGGCGAATACCTCGCCCAGCAGCTCGCCTCGCTCAACAGCAGCTCGAGCTCGTCTTCGTCATCCTCGAGCGGCTGAGCGGGGGCCGGGGCCCGGGCGGGCACATCCGCGCCGCCATCCGGCAACTGAGCGCAGAGAATCGCGGCGGTTGCTCGCCGTCACCCACCGCCTCAGCGGCTCAGCGGCTCAGCGGCGGCGGGCCGGGGGCTGCGTCACTTTGCTTTTTTAAGGACGAAGGGTGTCGAGATATCAAGATATGCGAGCGGATATCACGATATCTTGAGGTACTTCGTCTTCAAAAAAACAACAACATGCCGCGACCCGACCCGCACCGTGTGGGGCGGCTACGCGCGCACCCGTACCCCCGGCGCCCCGCCGCGCGCCATGTGGGCGGGGGCCGTGCACCTGCACGCCATCTGGGCGGCCACGCACGTGCACGCCCGCCGACCCGCCTCAACTTCCGGCCCGCGCGACCGATCACCCGGAGCGCGATGACACCGCCGATGACCTCGCCAATGACCCGCCCGAGCGCGTCCCCGCAGGCGTACCGCAAGAATACGGTGCTGGCGGCCACGCCGGAGGAGCTGGTGGTAATGCTCTACGACGGCGCGCGGCGCTTCCTGCGCCAGGCGGCGGCGGCGATGCGCGCGCGCGAAATCGAGCGGGCGCACAACGCGCTGCGACGCGCGGAAGCGGTCGTGTCGCACCTCGACGGCGTGCTCGACTACGAGCAGGGCGAACCGATCGCCGGCCAGCTGCACCCGATTTATGTCTACTGCCTGCGCCGCCTGAGCAGCGCGCGCTTCGAGCAGGACGCCGAGCAGATCGAGGAGGTCGGCGGCCTACTCGGCGAGCTGCGCGACTCCTGGGCGCAGATCGCGCATGGGTGAGCGACGATGAGACCCGCACTGCAAAGCGCCCCGCCAACCCCGACCCCCGTGGCCACGCTTGACCCTTACGAGGCGCTGCTCGAACTGGCCGAGCGCGAGCTCGCGCTGGCGCGCGACGGACGGATCGAAGACCTGCGCGCGCTCGCGCCGGAATGGGACGCGCTCGCCGCACAGCTGCCCGCACAGCCTCCTCCCTCTGCACGCGGCCCGCTGCAACGCGCCGCGGCGCTGCACGCGCGAACCGACGCGACGCTGCGATGCCTGCGTGAGGCGATGCTGTGCGACATCAACTCGACGGCGCGCGCGAGCAGAGCGGCACACGGGTACGCGCGCGGCGCGGGCCGCCGCATCCGGCGCGTCGATCAGAGCGCCTGAACGCCCGCCCCCACGCAGGCCCGAACGCCCGAACGCCCGCCCCCACGCCGGCCCGAACGCCTGAACGCCCGCCCTCAGGCTGGCCCGACGCCCGAACGCCCGCCCTCAGGCCGGCCCCAACGCCGACCTGAACGCCGGCCCGAAGGCCCGCCCCTACGCCCGCCCCCACGCCCGCGGCCACCCGCCACTAAAGCCGGGCCGCCGGCTGCCGATGACCGGGGCGACCCGGATGCCTGACAGAGGCCCCCGGGAAGCGGCACTCACGGACGAGCGTCGGTCGGGCCCAAGGAGGGCGCTTTCAAAGAGCACCCATCTCGACTCACCGCATGTCCCTCGCCGACACCACCCAGCTTGCGCTCGACACAGCGATGCAGGGCGCCTGGATGCGCCAGACGCTGCTGACGAACAACATCTCCAACGCGAATACCGCCGGCTACCAGCGCGAGGAACTGAACTTCCATGGCGCGTTGCGCGCGGCGCTCGCCGACGGGCAGTCGCCGGGCAGCGTGCCGCTCACCCCTGAAGTCGTGCCCGGCGCGGTCGGCCCCGAAGGCAACGGTGTCGACGTCGACCAGGAATCGGCGACGCTCGCCGAGAACGGTCTCGAATACCAGGCGCTCGTGCAGGTGATGGGCGCCCGCGACGAAATTTTGCGCTCGGCGATGGGGCTCGCGTGATGGGCGCCGCCGGGTACCACGCGATGCGATCGCGCGACCGCTCTCCCAGCACACGGCGAATCCGTGTTCGCGCGTCGCGTCCGGCCGCCCGGCACACGCTGCGCTGGCCGTTTCCCCCACCGCCGGTCAGCCCGGGTTCGCGCAAAACGAGGAGCGCCCGCTGATGGGCCTGTTCGACGCGATCGACATCGCCGGCAGCGGTCTGAGCGCCGAACGCGTCCGTATGGACGTCACCTCGGAGAACCTCGCCAACGCGCAGACCACCCGGACGGCCAACGGGCAGCCCTACCAGCGCCAAGAGGTCGTGCTGCAACAGAACGGCACGCCTTCGGGGTTCGCGGCACAGCTCGCCGGCGCGGTCGGCGAAAGCCCCGAACACGCGCCCGCCGGCGGCGTACAGGTCGCGGGGATCGTGTCCGACAAAACGCCCGACCAGCTGGTCTACGACCCGGGCAACCCCGAAGCGAACAAGCAGGGCTATGTGCGCATGCCAAACGTCAACACCGTCACCGAAATGGTCAACCTGATCTCCGAGTCGCGCGCCTACGAGTCCGACGTCACCGCGATGCAGACCTCCAAGTCGATGTTCACCGCGACACTCGGGCTGCTCAAGTCGTGATCGCCGCGCTCAGCAGTGTCGCCGGGGTCTCCTCCTCGCTTGCGGGCGCGGCCGAAACGGCCGTCGCCGGCGCCCAGCACGCCGGCGGTCTGGCCGGGCCGGCGGGCGGCCCCGCCGGCGCGTCCGGCACGCACGGCCTGTCACTCTCAAGCGTTCCGGCCGCCGAAGCCGCAGGCGGCCTGGAAAGCGCGAGCGGCGTGGAAAGCGCCGGCGGACTGCAGGGCGCGGCCAGCATCGAAGGCGCCGGCGGTGTGCGGGGCACAGGCGGCGAAGGCACCGCGGGTGTGGAATCCGCGGGTGGAGCCGAAGGCGGTGCCGGCGGCGGCTTCGGCGAAGCGCTCACCAGCGCAATCTCCTCGCTGGAGCAGACCCAACAGCAGGCCAGCGGCGCCGCGCAGGCGCTTGCGACCGGCACGGTCAGCGACCCCGAGGCGGCGGTCGTCACGGTCGACGAAGCCCAGCTGGCAATGCAGCTCGCCTCGCAGATCCGTTCGAAGGCCACCGAAGCTGTCCAGCAGATTTTCCAAACCCAGGTCTGAGCACCCGCACCTCGCATATCGACCACGACGCGACCACGACCAAATTCCACCCGGCCCGACCACGACGACCAGTCTTTACCGAGCGCGACTCCCAGCCTGACCAGAACAACCGAGCCATCCAAACCCAAAACACAAGAACCCCATGCCCATCCGTGCCCTCACATCCCGTCTGACCACCCGCGGCTGGCTGATCCTCGGCGGCGCCACGCTGGCGGGGCTGCTGTTCATCTACCTGTTCCTGCACATGGTCTCCGCGCCGACCTACTCGACGGTCGAGACCGGTCTTGAACCGGCGCAGACCGGCAAGATGACCGCGGCGCTCGACCAGCAGGGGATCAGCTACGAACTGCAGAACAACGGCACGGCGCTGGCGGTGCAGTCAGACGAGACCGCGCGTGCGCGGGTCGCGCTCGCCGGCGCGGGACTGCTCGAGAACTCCCAACCCAACCTGCAGTCGCTTGAAAAATCGAGCCTCGGCGAAAGTCAGTTCGACCAGCAGGTCAACTACCAGCGCGCGCTGCAGGGCCAGATCGCACAGAACATCGAAAAGATCCAGGGGGTCTCCGGCGCGCAGGTCGAGCTGGTGCTGCCGAGCGCCCAGAACCAGCTGTTCGGCGAAAACCAGACGCAGGCCTCCGCCGCAGTACTACTCGGCGGCTCGGGTCTGACCGGCGCGACCTCCGTGCGCGGCATCGCCCAGCTCGTCGCCTCCTCGGTGCCCGGCCTCTCACTGGACAAGGTCACGATTACCAACAGCTCCGGGCAGCTGCTGTGGCCCTCCGCGAGCGGCGAAGGCGCGAGCTCGAGCACCGGCAAACAGGCCGCCGAAGAACGCTACGACGACCAGATGGAGGCCAACATCGACGCGCTGCTCGCGCAGACGCTCGGCGCGGGCAAGGCGCAGGTGCAGGTCTCCGCGGCGGTCAACGCCAACCAGACGACCCAGGAATCGCTGACCTACGGCAAGAAGGGCGTGCCGCTGCAGCAGAGCAAGAACCTCGAAACGCTCGCCGGCAACGGCGGCGGCGCGGCGGCCGGCGCGGCGAACATCCCCGCCTACACCCAGACCGGCGCGAGCGGCAAGTCCAACTACAAGCACGAAGTCAGCACCTCGACGATGGGCGTCGACAAGACCGTCACCCACTCGACGATCGCCCCCGGCGCGGTGGAAAGCCAGCACGTCGCCGTGCTGCTGGACCGCTCGGTTCCCGCCGCCTCGATCCCCGCGATCAAGGAAGCGGTCACGAACGCCGCCGGCATCCAAACCAAGCGCGGCGACACGATCTCGATCGGGCAGATGGCGTTCGCCAAGCCTCCCGCGGCGGCCAGCGCCGAAGCGGGCGGAGGGATGCTCGGCTACGCCAAGTACGCGCTGATCGGCATCGCCAGCGCGCTGTTCCTGTTCTTCACGACCCGCAGCCTGCGCCGCCGCGAGCGCGAGGCGATCGACAGCTCCCCGCCGTGGCTGCGCGAGCTGGAGCTGCCGATTCGACTTTCCGAGCTCGAAGGCGCCACGCCGCAGCACCCGGCCGAGCCCAGCGGCGCCGGCGCGAGACCCACCCCGGCTGCCGTCGGCGCGGGCGCGGGCGCGGGCGTTGCGGGCGCCCCCGGCGCCGGCAACCCCGTCCGCCGCCAGGTCGAGCAGCTCGCCGAAAGCGACCCCGAGAAGGTCGCCGCGCAGTTGCGCTCCTGGATCCAGGAGGACTAGCACGGTGGCCATGCGCGACGGCCGCAGCGACCCCTTAGGGAACGGCACCTCCGACCCCTTGGGGCACGGCACTTCGATTCCTTTAATTCGGTGCCGTTCGCGCGCGCGTGCGTGCGCGCGCGCGATCGGTCCAAAAAAGGACACCCGGCGGCCCACCCCCCTCATCTCGCGGCGACCAGCCGACGCCCCTCGCGCTCGCCCTGACCGCCCCGCAACCCCGACCTGGGCGGTGCACTAACCGATGCCCATCGAGCTCCCCCCCGCCACCGCCGAGCCCGCGGCGCTCCCCGTGCGCGCGACGGTGCGGCTCGCCGGCCGCCGCAAGGCCGCGGTGCTGATGGCGGCGCTCGGCCCCGAGCGCGCCGCAGAGGTCATCCAGCATCTGCGCGAGGAGGAAATCGAGGGTCTCTCGCTGGAGATGGCCAAGCTCGGCGCGGTCGAAGAGGAGACCACCGAGGCGATCCTCGCCGAGCTCGCGCAGGCGGCCCGCGCCGACGGCGTCGGCGACGTCAACGGGGGCATCGAGTTCGCTCGCGAAGTGCTCGAGCGCGCGCTCGGCGCCGAGCGCGCCGAGGAGCTGCTGGGACGCCTCTCGACGGTGATCGAGATGCGGCCCTTCGAGTTCCTGCGCCGCACCCCGCCCGAGCAGATCGTCGCGTTCCTGCGCGCCGAGTCCCCGCAGACGATCGCGCTGGTGATCGCCAACCTGCACACCGTCCTCTCCGCGCAGGTGCTCGCGAAGCTCCCCGAGCGGCTGCAGCCCGACATCGCGCTGCGCATCGCGCGCATGGGCGAGACCAGCCCGACCGTGATCCAGCAGGTCGAGGAGGTCGTGCGCCGCAAGCTGACCGCGGTGGTCGAACAGGAGTACTCGGCGGCCGGCGGCTCCAAGGCGCTCGCGCAGATCCTCAACCACGCCGACCGTCCCACCGAGCGCAACGTGCTCGACCACCTCGCGGCGACCGACCAGGCGCTCGCCGAGGAGGTCCGCCGCATGCTGTTCGTGTTCGAGGACATCGTCACGCTCGATGACCGCGCGATCCAGCAGGTACTGCGCGAGGCCAACCAGAAGGATCTCGTGCTCGCCCTGCGCGGCGTCCCCGAGCCCGTCAAGGAGAAGCTGCTGACCAACATGTCAGAGCGCGGCGCGGCGATGCTCAAAGAGGAGATGGAGATCCAGCAGCCCCAACGCAAGCGCGACGTCGACAAGGCGCAGGGTCGCATCGTCGCGGTCGTACGCCGCCTGGAGGAGGCCGGCACGATCGTCATCGGAGGCGGCGAGGGCGAGGACGGCGAGGAAGCGGTGGTCTGAGGTGGCCGCCACCGCCACGGCAGCCCCGGCCGCGACGCCCGAAGTCACCGCCGACCCGGCGGGCGCCACCGCCACCACCGCCAACCCCGCGGGCCCCGCCACGCCAGGCGCCACCGCCACCACCCCGCCCGCCGGCTACCCCCTGGAGCAGCTGCAGCCATCGGCACCCGCGCCGGTGGGCACGCCCGCGCGGATTCTCGCCGACGCCCACGCGCAGGCCGGCCGCATCCACCAGGAAGCCCACGCGGAGGGCTACGCCGAGGGGCGCGCGCACGGGTTGCAGGCGGGCGTGGAGCAGACGCGCGCCGCCGCGCAAGCGTTGCACGCCGCACTGGCCGAGCTGCACACCCTGCGCGACCAGCTGACCCGCGACATCGAGCGCGATGCTGTGACGGTCGCACTCGATCTCGCCGCGAAGATCGTGGCCGGCGCGCTCGACGTGCAGCCCGAGCGCGTCCTCGATGTTGTCGCCGCCGCCCTGCGCCGCGTCGCCGACCGGCGCCGCATCGCGGTGCTCGTCGACCCGGCCGACCTTGACGTGGTCGCGGGCGCGCTCGGCGAGCTGCGCGCCGCCGCGGGCGGCATCGAGCTGTGCGAGGTCCAGGCCGACCGCCGCGTGGGCCGCGGCGGCGCGATCGTGCGTACCGTCGAGAGCGAGGTCGACGCGACGCTCGCCACCGCGCTGGAGCGCGCCCGCGAGGTCGTGCGCGAGGAGCTGGGCTGCGAGGACGCCGCGTCGTGAGCGGCGCCCTGCTCGACCGCGCCGCGTCCGCGCTGCGCAGCGCGGACCTGGCGCGCACGCATGGTCGTGTGAGCAACCTGATCGGCCTGATCATCGAGGCGACCGGCCTGCAGGCCGAGGTTGGCGAGGTGTGCCTGGTCTCCGGCACCGGGCGCGGGCCCGCCGACGCGGAGCCCCCCGCGGCGGTCCCCGCCGAGGTGGTCGGTTTTCGCGAGGGCCGCACGCTGCTGATGCCGCTCGGCGAGCTGCACGGGATCGGTCCCGGCACGAAGGTGCTCGGCACCGGCGCGCCGTTTCGCGTGCCGGTCGGCGCGGGCCTGCTCGGGCGCGTGATCGACGGGCTCGGCGCGCCGCTGGACGGTCTGCCGGCGCCGCCGCGCGCCGGCGCGCGTTCGACGATGGCCTCGCCGCCCGCGGCGCTCGAGCGCCCGCGGATCGTCGAGCGGGTCGGGCTGGGGGTGCGCGCGCTGGACGGGCTGGTGCCGTGCGGGCGCGGGCAGCGCCTGGGGATCTTCGCCGGCTCGGGCGTCGGCAAGTCCTCGCTGCTGGGCATGATCGCGCGCTCGACCAGCGCGTCCGTGAACGTGATCGCGCTCGTCGGCGAGCGTGGCCGCGAGGTGCGCGAGTTCGTCGAGCGCGACCTCGGCGACGCGCTGGCGCGCTCGGTGGTGGTCGTCGCGACCTCAGACCAGCCGGCGCTGGTGCGGATCAAGGCGGCGTTCACCGCGACCACGATCGCCGAGCATTTCCGCGACGCCGGCCACGACGTGATGCTGATGATGGACTCGGTCACGCGCTTTGCGATGGCCCAACGCGAGATCGGCCTAGCGATCGGCGAGCCGCCGGCCACGCGCGGCTACACGCCGAGCGTGTTCGCGCTGCTGCCGCGCCTGCTGGAGCGCGCCGGCACGAGCCCGGCCGGCTCGATCACAGGCCTCTACACGGTGCTCGTCAACGGCGACGACATGAACGAGCCGATCGCCGACGCGGTGCGCTCGATCCTCGACGGGCACGTCGTGCTCAAGCGTTCGCTCGCGCACGCCGGGCATTACCCGGCGATCGACGTGTTGCAGAGCGTCTCACGGCTGGTCGGCGAGATCGTCTCGCCCGATCTCGCCCAGGCCGGCCAGCGGCTGCGCGCGGCATTGGCGGTGCTGCACGAGAAGCAGGATCTGATCGCGATCGGCGCGTATAACACGGGCAGCGACCCGCTGCTGGACGCCGCCCTCGAACACCGGCTGCAGATCGACGGTTTCCTGCGCCAGTCAGTGGCCGAGCGCAGCGACCCGCACAGCACCGACGCGCAGCTGCTCGCGCTCGCCGCCGCCCTGGAGCGGTCGGTCGCCCAGCGCAGCGGCGAGCTGCTCGACGCGCCGGAGCTCAGCGCCGAGGCGCAGCCCCCCGCGCAACCTGAGCCAGGACCGTCCGCGATCCCCGCACTCGGCCTGAGCCTGTGAGCGCGCTGAGCAGGTCGCGCCGCGCGCGCCGGCTGCCGGCGCAGGGCCGGCGGCAGACACGCGTGCGACGGTCGCGTCGCGCTCCGACGAACCGCGACATGCTGCATTCCGCCCCCGGACGGGGCCGCGGGTATCCGAGCTGCCACATGGCGCTCAGATCTCCACTGGGCGGTACTCGCGCGTGCTTGGGTTCTGCTCGAGCAGACCGACCGCGCGCAGCGTCTTGACGTAGCGGTGCGTCGTTGAGGGCGACATCCCCAGCTGTTGGGCGAGGTCGATGATCGCCCGCCACGGCCGGTCCGGGCCGTAGGAGGCGAGGATCGCCAGGCCGCGCAGCAGTGACTGCGAGAGCTGGGGGTCGCCCAGCGCCTGCTCGAGCGCTTTGCGTGTCGCTTTCTGCAGACTGGAAGGTTTGCCGCCGTTGTTCGGCTGGTAGGCGTTGTCGAGAGCCGCCAGCAGCAGGTTCGAGACCGTTCCGCCGCGCTGGTGGCCGGCTTCGCGTACTACCTGCTCGACCTGCAACGGCGACAGCACAATCGCGATCTCATCTTTTTTCTTTCTAGCCATTGATCATCCCCAGGGTGAGATTTTTGTGGGATCCGGATGCTTTGTTTACGAATAGTTGGGCCGCTTGGATCACTCTCATGGCGCAAACACAACACGCACCAAATGCGCGTTATGCGGATTTTCCGAGAAAGTCCAAGCGATCGGTTTTTCGCGGACCAGCCATACCGGCCCATAGGCTGAAACAGAACCGATCTCCCAGTCTGCCACGATTGCGCGCTTCGTGTCGTCTGAGGCGCCTTCTTCGTGGCATCTGAGGCCCCTTCTTCGTAGCATCGGCGGTGCCTCACACCCACCACCGAGCGGCGCCAAAGCGCAACGCGCCCGAACCATCTGCGGCGGTGCGAGCGCTGCGTCACGGGCGCCGACCACGCCGTGTTGGGGCCCCAGAAAGCGACCTCGCCCGCCCCCAACGGCCGTGGCCCGGCCCCAGAAAGCGACCTCGCCCGCCCCCAACGGCCGTGGCCCGGCCCCAGAAAGCGACCTCGCCCGCCCCCAACGGCCGTGGCCCGGCCCCCGAAAGCGACCTCGCCCGCCCCCAACGGCCGTGGCCCACCCCCAGAACCGGCCCTGCCCACAACCCAGAGGCGGCCTCACCCGCCACAGAGCGGCCCTCGCCCACCCAGAACGGCCGTAGCCCACCCAGAACGGGCCCCGCCCACAACCCAGAGGCGGCCTCACCCGCCACAGAGCGGCCCTCGCCCACCCAGAACGGCCGTAGCCCACCCAGAACGGGCCCCGCCCACAACCCAGAGGCGGCCTCACCCGCCACAGAACGGCCCTCCCCTCCCTCAAGAACCGCCCTCACCAACCGATTACGCGGCCTGTGAGCACCGGACCCTCGTTCCGCTTCCGCCTGGAGCGGGTGCGCGCGCTGCGCGAACGCCGCGAGGACCTTGCGCGCCAAGAGCTCGCCCAGGCGCTCGTCCGCTGCAACGGCGGCGAAGACCGCCTGCGCAGCGTGGACGCGAACTTGCAGCGCGTGCTCGCCGACCAGCGCCGCGCGACCAGCACCACAAGCACCGTCGGCGTGGAGGAGCTGCGCGCCCGCCAGGCGTTCGTCGAGCACGTCGAGGTGCAGCGCAGCAACGGCGCGCGTGAACTGCAGCGCCTGCAGGACGACGTCGCCGCGCGCGACAGCGAGCTGGGACTGGCCGCGCGCGAACACCGCATGCTCGAGCGCCTGAAGGAGCGCCAGCGCGACGAGCACGCCCGCGAGGCGGGCCGCCGCGAAGCCACCGTGCTCGACGAGATCGCCCTCGACCGCTTCCGCCAAAACGCCGCATGACCGTCGCCGCCGCCCTCGAACCTGCGGGCGCCACCGCCCTGCAAGCAACCGCCGGACCTGCGCCGGTCGGTGCGCTCGCGGCCAACCAGCGTATGCAGCACCTACAGGCGCTGATCGCCGACGTCGAAGACGGGCCGTCGAGCTTCGCCGCGGCGCTGCAGGCCGCACAGTCCGGCGCGGGCGCGGCACAGACGGGCCAGCCGGCCGGCACGAGCGCCGCCACCACCGCCGGCACCGCCATAGGCCTCGCCGGCTCCACGGACGCCGCGGCCGGCCTGGCGGGGACGGGCTACCCGGCTGCGGCCGGCTATCCCGCCGCCGGCGCCGGCACGCTGAGCGCCGCCGGCAACCCGGCCGGCACAGCGATCGCCGCGGCCTACTCGCCCTCGGGCTCCTCCCCCAGCGGCTACCCCGTGAGCGCCTACCCGGCGGCCGGCGTCGCCGGCGCCTCGACCGGCGTCGGCGGCTACGTCTCGGGGGTGGGGGCAGCGGGGACCGTCGCGGGCGCCGGCGCGTCCGCCGAACCCGCCCCCACGTCCGCCTCCGCATACGTCCCGCTGATCGAGCAGGCCGCTGCCCGCAACGGCGTGGACCCGGCAGTGCTCTACGGTCTGATCCAGCAGGAGTCCGGCTTCGACCCTTCCGCTACCAGCGGCGCCGGCGCGGTCGGCCTGACGCAGCTGATGCCCGGTACCGCCGCCTCGCTCGGCGTCACCGAACCGCTGAACCCGGCCCAGTCGATCGCAGGCGGCGCGCGCTACCTCGGGGAGATGCTGCGCCAGTTCTCCGGCAACGTCACCGACGCGCTGGCCGCCTACAACGCCGGGCCCGGCGCGGTGGCGCAGTACGGCGGCGTCCCGCCGTACGCCGAAACGCAGCAGTACGTCAGCAAAGTGCTCGCCAACGCCGCCGCGTTCGCGCAGAGCACGGCCGGCGCCGCGACCACCGTCGGCGCGACCGGCGCGACAGCGGCCCTCGCCACGCCCGGAGCACCGGCATGACCCCCACCCGCACCACACCCACCCCCACGCTGCCCAACCCGACACCGGCCCTCGCCACGCCCGGAGCCACCGCATGACCCCCACCTGCGCCGCACCCGCCCCCGCGCTGCTGGACCCGACACCGACGCCGCCCCCGTCGGTGGGCGCGCCGGCGGACGACCCGACCGCGGGGCAGCGCTTTCAGGACGCGCTCGACGCGCAGCGCTCACAAAACAGCACCGCGGAAAACAGCTCTGTCGGCCGCCGCGAAGAACGCGAAGCCGCGCGCCGGCAGCACGCCCCCACGGCGCCGGCCCCGAGCAAAAACGCTGCGACAGCCGCGGCCGCGACGGCGGCGGCCCAGCAGCGCGCGGCCGCTGCGGGCAACACGAACAGCGGCGCGCCCGCCGCCGAGCGCTCCGCGCAGGGCTCAGACGAACCCGCCGGCAACCCCACGGCCGCGGGCTCCACCGCCGGCGCCGCGGGCCCGGGCGCCGCCTCCGGCGCTGCGGCGAACGCGGCGACCGCCGCCGCCTCGGCGTCCACTCCTGCGCTTGCCCGTTCGGCCTCCCCGTCCGCTGCGCCCGGGGAGCTGGCCGCAGACGGCGCGTCCACCGCGGCAGCAGCGACGGCCCCCGCTGCAAGCGCCGGCGCCCGGGCGACCGCACCAGCGGCGGCGACCGACACAACCGCCACGCCCTTGACCGGCGCGAGCCCGGGCCGTTCCACGAGCGGCCCCGCGGCCGGCCCCACAAGCCGCTCCACGGCCGGCCTCACAAGCGGCCCCGCGGCCGCCGCCGGCACGGCTGGCACCGCGGCTGGCACCCCGGGCGGCGCAAACACGGGCACGGCGAACACGGGCGCGGCAAGCACGACCGCAACGCCGGCCGGCCCGAGCGATCCCGCGGCCACGCGCGAGCCCCCCACAACCGCGCCGGCGGCTGCGCCAACGACCTCCGCCCTCGCGGGCACCACCTCGACGGATACGCGCGCCGGCTCGGGCTCGAACGGCGCCGTCGGCCCACGCTCAAACCGCGGCAGCGGTGTCGGCGCCGACCGCGACACCGGGCCCAGCTCGGCCGCGAACCGCGCCGCCGCAAACGCCGCCGCCGCTGACGGCAACGCCACCGCAAACGCGACCTCGGCTCGTGCGGCCACCGCGACCTCCGGCGCGCCCGGCAACCCGCCAGCCAACACGGGGGCGGGTTCCACGAAGGGCCCGGCCGCCGCCTCCCCCACCGCGACCCCCGGCCCAGCCGCCGTGTCCGCCTCCAGTGCAGCCGCCGGGTCGGGCGCGACCCTCGCTCCCCCGGCCGCCGCGTCAGCGGCGGCCCCCTCCCCACTGGCGAGCGCCGCCACCACGGCGGCGGCCTCGGACCCGGGCTTTGCGCCGGCCGTGACCCTCGACCAGGCGGTCAACGCGGTGCACGCGACAATCGAGCTGGCCGCGCGCGGCGGTCTCGCGCAGGCGCGCATCGCGCTGCACCCCGCCGAGCTCGGCGAGATCCGCATCAGCCTCACCCAGACCGCCGCCGGCCTCGTCGCGCGTGTCGCCGCCGCCTCGCCGGCGGCTGCGCAGGCGCTCGCGGCCGCTCACGCCGAGCTGCGCGCCGCGCTTGACTCGCTGTCGCTCGCGCGCCTGCACATCGTCGAGCACGACGGCGGCTTTGCGGCCGGCTCGGGCACGCCCGGCGGCGAAGGCGACCCGCATGGCCGCGCCCCGGCGCGCCCCCTGCCCGACGCCCACGGACGCTCCACCTCCTCCGCGCCGTCCTCCGACGAGGAGGGGGGGATCTCGCGTCCGGCGCGGCCGCCAACGCTTCCCTCGACGCCGACACGGCGACCCCCACCGGCACACCGACCCCTGCACGCGTCAACGTGCTCGTCTGAGGCCCCCGACGACGGCCGCTACACAACCCACACGACAGCTGCACGACACCCCGACGACGGCCGCGACAACACCCACACGACAGCCCGCATAACACCTCCGACGACGGCCACGACACAACCCACACGAAACCCGCACGACAGCCACGCACAACCCAACCGAGAACCGAGGCCCGATGACCACCACGACCGCCACAGCAGCCACCCCCGCGGCGAGCGTTGCCGCGCCGGCCAGCGCCGCGGCGCCCACCAAAACCGGCGCCAGCGGGTCCGGCACGAGCGCCGCCAACGCGACCCCCGAAAACCCGAGCGGCGAACTCGGCAAGAACGACTTCCTCAAGCTGATGGTCGCCCAGCTGCAGGCGCAGAACCCCCTGGAACCGACCAACGACACCGAATACATCGCCGAGCTCGCGCAGTTCTCCCAGCTCGAGCAAACCTCCAACATCGCCCAGTCAACCTCGCAGGGCGTCGCCGGCCAGCAGGTCGCCCAGGCGGTCTCGCTGATCGGCCACACCGTCTCCTACACCGACCCCACCACCGGCGCTCACGCCGAAGGCAAGGTCGAAAGCGTGGAGATCGGCTCCGCCGGCCCCTCCTTGACGATCGAAGGCGCCGCCGGCATCGAACCGGGCTCCATCAGCGAGGTCTCCTGAGCGACCACCGGCGCCGACACAACCGACTTCAACAACAGTGCAGATCCGCAAAACCGCAACCCCGACACACCCCAACCACGGCCGGCCCTCACGGAGGAGGCGGCGAAAGGAAGTGAGACGCCCATGATGGGTGGAATGTACGCCGCGATCAGCGGCCTCGACGCAAACCAGACGATGCTCAACAACACCGCCAACGACCTGGCGAACGTCAACACCGTCGGCTTCAAGTCCGCGCGCGTGTCCTTCTCGGACTCGCTCACCCAGGTGCTGCGCGGCTCCTCAGGCGCGACCGCCACCAACGGCGGCACCAACCCGCTGCAGGTCGGCCTCGGCGTGCAGGTCTCCGCGACCGAAAACGAAATGTCCGAGGGCTCCTTCCAGTCGACCAACAACCCACTCGACGTCGCGATCCAGGGCGAAGGCTTCCTGCGCGTCGGCGCCGGCTCTCCGCCGGCGGTGCCCGCGAACATCGACTACACGCGCGCCGGCAACCTCACGACCGACACCAAGGGCTACCTGACGACCCAGTCCGGGCTCTACCTGGTTGGCGTCAACGCCGAAGCGGGCGAAGCCGAAGGCACCTACAAGCCCGGCAAAGAACCCTCCTACATCCAGATCCCGCCCGGCTCGGCCAACGTCTCGATCGGCCAGGACGGCTCGGTGACCTACACCAACGAGAACCCCGAATCGAAAACCTTCGGCCAGCAGGTCACCGCCGGCTATCTGACGCTGGCGACCTTCCCCAACCAGGACGGTCTGCAGCGTTTGGGCGGCTCCCTGTGGGCGCAGACGGCCAACTCGGGCGCGCCGCTGGTGGGCACCCCCGACACGGGCGGCTTCGGTCAGACGATCGGCGGCGAGCTCGAGATGTCCAACGTCAACCTCGCCACCCAAATGACCGAAATGATCACCGCCGAGCGCGGCTACCAGGCCAACTCGCGCGTCATCACCACCGCCGACGAAATGCTGCAAACCGCGGTGACGATGGTCCAAGGCTAGGCCGGCGGGGCGTCGGGGGGCGAGGGGCGGGCACGGGGTGCATGCGTCCAAAACGGGAGCCGTTCGGCTCCCAAAAACAACAGCATCCCCCGACCCCTCCCCGACGTCCCTATTCCCCCCGCCGGCACGGGGTGCATGTCCAAAAATGGTGAGCCATTCGCGGCTGCGCGCGCGTGCGCGCGTACGCGCGGCCGCGAATGGCTCCCAAAACAACACCCCCCCCGACCCCTCCCCGACGTCTATCCCCCCGACCCCTCCCCGACGTCTATCCCCCCAACCCCTCCCCCACGTCTATCCACCCGCCGCCCCGTCTGTCCCCCGCACCTCTCCACGTCCGCCACGCCAACCATCTGACCCCGCTAAACCGACCACCCGACCACCTAACCCCCCCCCGACCCCCTAACCCCCCTGACCGCCCGACCGCCCGGGCCAACGCCACCCACCACGAGGAGGCATAGCGATGATCATTTTGCACCGGCTCGGCCACACAGACGAGCCGTTCCAGCTCAACCCGGACCTGATTGTGACGGTCGAGTCCACGCCGGATACGGTCGTGACGCTCGCCACGACGGCGAAGGTCGTCGTCGCGGAGACCCCGCGGGAGGTCGCCGACGCGGTGCGGGCGTGGCGCGTGGAGGTGCTCTCGGAGGCGATGCGTGGGCGGCGCCCGGAGCACGAGCCGGCGCCGGTTCGGGACCTCATGCCCAGGCGCCCTGAGCACGAGCCGGCGCCCGTGCAAGCGGCGCCGGTGCAAGGTTTGCCCAGCGGCGAGCCGCGCGATTGAAGGATCGCCTGCGGCGGCCGATGAACGTGGGCGATGAAGGCAGCTACGGCAATCGGGATTGGGGTCGCGTTCGCAGCGCTCGGCATGAGCGCGATGATGGACGGCACGAGCCCCGCGGCGTTCCTGAACCCGGAGGCGCTGCTGATCATCCTCGGCGGCACCGGCGGGGTGACGCTCGCAAGTGTCGGCATGACCTCGATGAAGCGCGTCCCCAGCCTCTACAAGCTCGTGATCTCTGCCGAACCGCCCGATTTGCGCGGGCGGCTGGACCTGCTCGTCTCGCTCGCCGACCAGGCGCGCCGCGACGGGCTGCTGGCGCTCGACGCGCAGCTCGCCGAGATCGACGACTCGTTCACGCGCAACGCGCTGCAGCTGGTCGTCGACGGCACCGACCCGGAGATGGTCCACGCGATCATGGAGGCCGAGGTCGACGGTATGTCCGCCCGCCACGCGGCGGGCGCTGCGCCGTTTGAGAAGGCGGGCGGGTTCGCGCCGACGATGGGGATCATCGGCACGGTGATGGGGCTCGTGCACGTGCTGCAGAACCTCGCCGCGCCGTCGACGCTCGGACCGTCGATCTCGACCGCGTTTTTGGCGACGCTGATGGGCGTTGGCTCGGCCAACGTGATCTTCCTGCCGATCGCCAACCGGTTGAAGGCGATCTCCTCCGAAGAGGTCGAGCTGCGGATGATGACGCTGGAGGGGATCCTGTCGATCCAGGCGGGCGACAACCCGCGGCTGGTCGCCGACAAGCTGATGTCCTACCTGCCGCCCGCCGTGCGCGACGCCGAGGGCGAAGGCGAAGGCGCCGGGGGTCGTGCCAGCGGCGCGCTGGCGGCCGAGGCGGCGTGATGCGCGGCCGCGCGTGGAGCCCGCGGCGCCCGGCCGCCCGGCCGGGTCGCGTGGCCGCCCGCCGTCCGCCGGTCTCACCGCGTCGCGTGGCGGCCGCGTCGTGCCTGGGGAGGCGTTAGGCGATGGCACGCGGGCACGGGCGTAAACGGCGCGGGGGACATGCCGAGCATGAAAACGACGAGCGCTGGCTGCTGACCTACGCGGACATGATCACGCTGTTGATGGCGCTGTTCATGGTGCTGTTCTCGATCTCCTCCGTCAACATCTCGAAGTTCATCGAGGTGCAGGAGTCGCTGCGCGCGGCCTTCTCGGGGGACATCCTGCCCGGCGGCAAGGCGATCGCCCACCCGGGCGCGACGGCGAACTCCAGCCAGGCGCCGCCAAGCAGCATCGACGCACAGGCGATCGTGCCGCTCAGCACCCAAATCGCGACCAACCTCGAAAACTCCTCCTCGGGCTCGTCCTCGGCGCAGAGCGCGAACGCCGCCCACAGCGCCGCCCAGGGTGGGGCGCGAGCCGCTGCGCAGAGCGCCGCACAGAGCGCGGCGCAGAACAGCCCGACGGTCAACGCGGCAGCCGCCGCCGGCTCGAACCTCGCCGCCGCCAGCCAGGAGCAGAGCGAGTTCGAACGGATCAAGCGCGAGCTGGAAGCGTATGCGCACAACCATGGGTTCGGCCAGTTCGTGCACATCTCGGTCGAATCGCGGGGGCTGGTGATCAAGGTGCTGACCGACGACCTGCTGTTTGCGTCGGGCAGCGCGACGCTCGACGCGCAGGGCGACCCGCTGCTGAGCGAGATCGCGCTGCTGCTGAACGTCGACGAGGTGCACCCGGTTGGCGTGTATGGCAACACCGACGACGTGCCGATCCAGACGGGCCAGTTCCCGAGCAATTGGGAGCTGTCGGCCGCGCGGGCGAGCACGGTGGTGCGGTTCCTGGCCGCCAACGGTGTCGCGCCGGACCGGTTGAGCGCGACGGGCTACGCCGACATGCGCCCGGTCGCGAGCAACGAAACGCCGGGGGGCCGCGCGCAGAACCGGCGCGTGGAAGTCGTGCTGCAGAGGTTGTACTGACGTGAAAGAGGCCACCCACCGCTAACCCGCCGCGCGTCCGATCCCGACGCCACTCCCAGCGGCCCGCACCCGCGCCCGCCGCGCCCCCGACCCGACCCGACACAAACCACCCCTGCGGCGCAAGCGCCGACCCCCACCCCGACCTAGCCACCAAACCCCCGGCCAAACAATATGTCCAAGAAGAAGCTGGCTATCCCGCTCGTCCTGCTGCTGGTGCTCGGCGTGGGCTACTCGATGAGTAAGCCGAAGAAGACGGTGAAGATGAAGATCCCGGGCACGATCTACGTGATGCCGCAGTCGTTCCTGCTGAATCTCGCGGAAGGCCACTACGCGAAGCTGTCGGTCGCGCTCGATCTGGCGCCGGGGCAGAGCGACGGCGCGTCGGCGACGGGTGGCGGCAGCTCGGGCGGCGGCGAAGCGGGCGCGGGCACGCTGCCCGAGGAACCAGCGGTTCGCGAAATTGTGACGAACACGATCACGGGCCAGAACGGCAGCGCGCTGACCGGCGCGCACAGCCGCGAAGCGCTCAAGCACCAGATCCTGGTGGCGATCCAGAAGCGCACGGACATCAAGGTCGAAGCAGTGCTGATCCCGGAACTGACGGTGCAGTGAGAGGCGGTGCAGCTATGAGCGACGAGCTAGAGCAAGACGCGGCCGTCGAGGCGACGGCCGCCGAGGTGGTCGAGGAGGCCGGGCAGGCCGAGCAGGCCGGGCAAGCCGAGCCGGACACGCCGGGCACGCCGGCAGAGGTCGTCGGGCAAGCCGAGCCGGACACGCCGGGCACGCCGGCAGAGGTCGTCGGGCAAGCCGAGCCGGACACGCCGGGCACGCCGGCAGAGGTCGTCGGACAGGCCGAGCCGGACACGCCGCAGGCGCAGGCGCAGGCCCCCGACGAGGGGGTCTACGAGCGGTTCGCGCAGAGCGCCGAGCCGCCGGGCGCCGGCGGGCCGGACAGCCCCGACGGCGAGGTCGATTTGCGGAGGCTGAGCGACGTGCCGATGGAGCTGAGCGTCGAGATCGGGCGCACCCGGATGACGGTCGGCGAAACGCTCGATCTGCGTCCGGGTTCGATCGTGACGCTCGACCGGCTGGCCGGCGAGCCGGTAGATCTGCTCGTCAACGGAACGCCGATCGCGCACGGCGAGGTGGTCGTGGTCGATGAGCAGTTCGGACTGCGGGTGAGCGCGATCATCGACGGGGAGGGCAGCGCGGAGCGGGACGTCGATGAGGAGAATGTTGCCGCCCTGGGGGCGGCAACGGAGGGATAGTGGTGCGTCCTGGAGGTGCCACTAAATGAGCGCGGTCGAGCAGCTCCAGGAGCAGCCGCCGGCGGCGGAGGACCCTTCGCCCGAGCACCCGGCGACGGCCGCGGAGCCCCAGGCGCGCGTGCGGACGGTCGATTTTTCGCAGCCGACGAAGTTCACAGTCGATCTGCGCCGGAGGATCGTGCGGGGACTCGGCCCGTTCTGCGAAACGTTCGCGCTGCGGCTGTCCAGCGAGTTGCGCGCGCCCGTCGAACTGAGTGTGGCGGATGCCAACCAGTTGACGTGGGCGGCGGCGAAGGCGCAGTTGCCGGCGCCGTCGATCGGGGTGGCGCTCGACGTCGCGCCGGTCGAAGGCAAGATGCTGCTCGGGATCGAGATGGCGTTCGTGCTGCGGGCACTGGAGTGTTTGCTCGGCGGCAGAGCGCAGGAGGCCCCCATCCAGGAGCGCGCGCTGAGCGAGATCGACTGGGCGCTGACGAAACGGATGCTGGGCTCGCTGGTCGGCCAGCTTTCGCAGGTGTGGCGCGATCTGGGCGGCCTGCAGCTGGCGCTCGGCGAGGTCGATCTGGAGGGCGAGGCGGGGGTGCTCGCGCCGATCGGCGAACCGACGTTCGCAGTCGCGCTGGCCGCCTCGATCGACGGCCTGCCGGCTGCGCTGTCGCTGCTGGTGCCGTGGAGCGCGGTCGAGTCGATCGCCGATGACATCGCCGCGGGGCTGGGCGGCAAGCCCGAAGACTCGGACCCGCGCCAGGGTCGCGCGATGCAGCGCGGGCTGGCGGCGGCGCACGTGCTGCTACGCGCGGAGGTCGGCTCGACGACGATGCCGGTCGCCCAGATGCTCGCGCTGGGACCGGGTCAGGCGCTGACGCTGGCCGACCGCGCCGAGCACGGCGTCAGGCTGTTCGCCGAGGGCGTGCCGCTGGGCCACGCGCGCCCGGGCCTGCGCGGCGCCAAACGCGCGGTCAAGTTGACGGTGCCGCTGTCCCCGGGCCACGCGCCGGCGGAGGGCGCCGGCACCACGGGCGAGCCGGCCCCGACGCGCAGCAAGCTCGCGCGGATGCTCGGCGTGCCGGTGCGCGTGTGGGCCGAGCTGGGCCGCACGACGGTCCCGCTGCGCGACACGCTGGAGCTGCCGCCGGGGACGGTGGTCGAGCTCGACCAGGGCGCGGCGGCCCCGATTGAGCTGTACGTCAACGGGCTGTGCTTCGCGCACGGGAGTTTGCAGGTGGCGGCTGCGGGTGAGTGGGCTGTGCGGGTGGACAGGCTGGTGTGAGGCCAGGTAGTTGAGGGTTTTGGCTCGGGATCGTCCGCGCGGCGGCGCCCGCCAAAAAGCACCGTCGGCGCGGGCCTTCCGTGGGCCCGCGTGAGGCGCAGGCCACGGCAGGGACCGTCTCTTCCGCTTAAGCGACCGCGTGAAGTTCCTGGGCCAGCTCGGCGGCGGGGATCAGCACGTCGGGAGTGAACCAGTCATTGTCTTTGTGCGCGTTGCAGAAGTGGTTGTGATACTCGGACACCCATCTGTACTTCTCCCATACGCGGCTGTTATCGCGATGGGTCTTCAGCTTGTCCATCAGCGCGTCACGGTGTCCTTGCAGCGGCCGACGCGCGTCCCCAGCTTCGCCATTCAGCACCTCGAGGTAGTTGACGAATGCGCGACCATCACGATCGCGGAGCAGCAATGTCGCAGGCTCCCCGTCTGTAGAGACGAAGACCTCCGGGTTCTGACGTTGCGTCTCAAGCGCCTCCGCAGAGAGAATTACGCGAGGATGAACGGCATGATCGCGCTCAAGCTGGTAAGCCTCCACCGGTGCCGCGCCGAACACGAGCTCGTCGCGAAGGTGTAAGTCCCCGAGTGTGATCGCGCCGCGCGCGAAGAAGCCCCGCTCGGCCAAACTCAACTGCAGCGAGGACGCCTGCAGCAGCAAGCCGGCGATCGCAGCGTCGTCTCCGCCGAACAGGTCGGCGGGAGATGCCATTACAAGCGTGTCGGAGAAGATCGCCGCCGGCCACGCCGACTTTGGATCCAGCAGATCTTTCAACGGTCCACGGATCGCCTGCTCTAGTTCGATCAGATTCTGCTCGGCACGCGGGCTGCACGCCATCTCCGTCACGCCGAGCAGATCGAGGAACAGCAACGCGCAGCGAGCCAACCGCGGACTGCCATCCTTCGCCAGAAAGGCAAGGTCAACATAACGATCCGCTGGCGCGTTCACGTCGTGCGTGCGGGTCGTTTGCTTAGGCCAGTGTCAGCCGATTGCGGCCGCGGTCCGTTACGGCATGCCGGCGCGGACCGCGCGCGCCGTTGTCACGGCGCTCGACCAAGCCGCGCCACTCGGCGGAAGACAGCCATCGCTGGGCTGCCGCGCGCTGGCGTCCGTCGGTGATGTGGGCCACAAATCCGTCGAACGTCGCTGGGCCCAGCCGCTCCAAGATCGGCAGAAGATCGGGGTCCAGTTGCTCGTAGGCGCGCAGGTACTCCGGATAGTCGCGTCCGTCGAGAGTGCGTGGCGTGTCGGTGTCGAGCGTCGCCGGATCGATTGGCATGAGGTCAGCGTAGCAAGAGCTGTGGGCGGCGAGGCAACGCTGATTGGCAGCCGCTGAACCCGATCGAGATCGGCACCATCGCCTGGCCCAACGGCCTCGATCGACGGCCTGCCTGCCTGCCGCCCTGTCGTTGTTCGTCCCATGGAGCGCGGTGCAGGAGATCGCGCAAGACGTCGCGGCGGGGCTGGGTGGCAAGCCCGAGAACACGGATCCCCGCCAGGGCGAAGCGGTGCAGCGGGGGTTGGCCGGTGCGCACGTGCTGCTACGCGCGGAGGTCGGCTCGACGACGATGCCGGTCGCCCAGATGCTCGCGCTGGGACCGGGTCAGGCGCTGACGCTGGCCGACCGCGCCGAGCACGGCGTCAGGCTGTTCGCCGAGGGCGTGCCGCTGGGCCACGCGCGCCCGGGCCTGCGCGGCGCCAAACGCGCGGTCAAGTTGACGGTGCCGCTGTCCCCGGGCCACGCGCCGGCGGAGGGCGCCGGCACCACGGGCGAGCCGGCCCCGACGCGCAGCAAGCTCGCGCGGATGCTCGGCGTGCCGGTGCGCGTGTGGGCCGAGCTGGGCCGCACGACGGTCCCGCTGCGCGACACGCTGGAGCTGCCGCCGGGGACGGTGGTCGAGCTCGACCAGGGCGCGCAGGCCCCGATCGAGCTGTACGTCAATGGGCTGTGCTTCGCGCACGGGAGTTTGCAGGTGGCGGCTGCGGGTGAGTGGGCTGTGCGGGTGGACAGGCTGGTGTGAGGCCGAGAAAGGGAGAACGACCCGCTGCGCTAGGCTGACGCAATGACCCGGCCAGTGGATTACGTCTCCCCCGGCAAGCTCGTCGCCGTCACCGGTGTCGAGGTCATCGGCGAGTACCAGCTGCGCCTGACCTTCGAGGACGGCGTCGTCGGCGATGTCAGCTTCGCCGACGACGAGTGGAACGGCGTGTTCGAGCCGCTGCGCGACCCCAAGCGCTTCGCAAAGGTCGCGATCGAATTCGGCACGCTCGCCTGGCCCGATGACGGCCTGGATATGGCGCCCGAGCCGCTGTATGACGAAGCCCGCGCGCACCCGGTTCGCGGGGCGGCTCATCTCGCGGCCTGAGATCCGGACATCCTCGCAAGCGGCGGGTAGTGTGTGGGGCCCCGGCAGCGCCGGGACCCCACGGTTCGCTAGTTCATACCGAGCTGCCTGCTACCGGGTCGGTCGTTCAGTCGAACACCCCCCAGTTCTGGGCGCTCGCGAGTTCGAGTATCGGACCGCCGTATAGCGACCCTACACCCGACGCGTCCTGCAGCTCTTCGACAATGAGTTCTGAGCCGACGCCTTCCTTGATCCGCCAGTAACGTTCGATCCTGACGTCCGGGAAAACGAGTTGCAAGGTTTTTGCTTCAGCGGGTTCTTTGCCGACTTCGATCGGTTTTTCGCCGCTGTACAGTTCGGCGACAGCTTCCCCCTCCACCGTCGGTCCGCTCCCGTAGGCACAACCTTTGTTGAACGTGATTTTCATGAAATTGAGGCCTTTTTTGGGTGCCAGCAGAAGCGCAACCTTGCCTTTTCCTCTTTCTTTGACTGACAGGCCGAGCGTTACGAGCTTAGCCAGCAGCGGTTCCGATTTGATACTTCCAACGACTTCGCATTCAGGGTGTTCTACGATGCAGCCGGTGAATTCGATCGTCATTTCGATGCGACTAGCTTCCTGCGCGCGGGAGCCGAGCAGCTTCGCACCAGCTGTTGAATTCAGAGCGCAGTGCGTCATCCTAACCGGACCGATTACGATGGTCATTGTTTCGGTGGTGGTTTTCGCCTTGACTTCCTTGCTTTCACCTTCGGCGAGCCTTACTCCAGCGATCTTGAAGTAAGGGGCTTCTTCGGCCTGTGCCGCACTTGCTGCGACCGCGCTGAGCGCGAGCACGGCCAGTAGCGCGAGCAGCGCCGTCCTGAACGTGGTGTTCATTGTCTACTGCCTTTCTGGTTGTCTCATTCAGCGCCACGACCCGCCTTGAACGCGACGGGACCGTAACGCCGGTCTTGCTGCCAGCACGCCCGCACCGGACAAAATCCTCCGTCGCAGACGCGCGCCTACGCCCGCTGTGCAAAGGCGGGCAAGCTCATCGACACCCACCGAGACCGGGCCGCGGCGCACGCCGGCGCCCCGCCGGCGCGCTACTTTCTCCTTCCCTGCTTCTCTGCCCGGCTGGTCTGCTTGTGTTTCTTGGAGGCTGTCTTCGCTGTCGTTTTCGCGCGTGGGCAGCCGCTGACGGTGACGGGTGTGTCCTGGTGGATTTCGGCGCCGTTCTGCCCGACGAACGCGCTCGGCACCTCCAGGCTCCCGGGCCGTGTCTCCCTGACGCTACGGGTCTCGGTCTTCCGGTGGCCGTTGACCTTGACCGTGGTCTTCTTCTTCACGGTCACGGTCTTCGTCAGCGAGCAGAGGTTGCCGTTGGCTGCCAGGGCGCTGTAGGGGCCCTCCGGGAGCGTCAGTTCGAAGCTCGAGAACGGCTGGTCGGGAACCGCCTTGAACGTCGTGCTCGTAATCCCAGTCTTGCTGATGAACGTATCCCCCACCAGGTCGATCGTGATGCCGTAGCCCTGCAGCACCATGATCAGGTTCGGGAACGCTTCCCCACCATTGCTCACGAAGTACGCGGGGCCTTCCAGCGGCACCGGTAGCAACGGTGTGTGTACGACCGCGTGTCCGATCACCGACGCTGCCGGACAATCAGCGTAGTTGGTGTTGAACTGTGCGGCGGTGCACGCCTTCTGCAACGTCGAGAGCCTCGAGGGCAGCTGCTTGGGGAGTTCGACTTTGACCGAAGCGATGTCCGCGTCGGTGCCCTGCGGCACGTTCGGGTAGGAGACCTTCGCGGTGAGGCTCGCACCGTCGAGCTTGCTGGTCTTGCCCAGCGTGGAGACCGAGAACTGCGGCGCGAACTTCAAGTTCGCACAGTTGGTGACCTGGAACGGGATCGACACCGGTACGCTGGCGTCTTCGGCGCTCGCCACCGTACCCGTGATCCTGGTCGGGTTGCAGTCGGTCGGGTTGAACGTGAACCCGGGCCTGGTGATGTCGACGTTGACGTGCTTGATCTGCAGCGGAATACCCTCGATCATCGATGGAATCGCGTAGCCCTGTGCGGCGGTGTTTGTCGTGACCGTCAACGCTGCCGTGTGTGGGTCCACGTTGACGGTGGCGCGCACGACGACGGGCCTGCCTTCCTGCAGGTCAAACGGCCCGGCCTTCGCGGGGTTGACGATCGACAGGCCAAACGGCGCGCCCTCATATGGCCCGGTCAGGTAGACCTTGCCGCCGGTCACGCTGAACGGGTCGTTGCCCAACCCGACGCTGACGATCGTTTCGCCGATTTCGCTTTCCGGACCACACGTCCCCGCGTTCGCTTCAGGTTCGCCGCACAGCTTGATCCCGGAAAGGATCCCGGACAGGCCGGGCGGGTAGTGCAACGTGACCTGCTGGATATTCTGCTGCCCATCTTCACGGCTGAGTGTGGTTGTCAGCGCACTGAACGACCCCGCGTTGATGTTCGTGCTACCCGACGCCAGCACGGGAGCGAACGGCAGCGGGTCAGAGCACGGCGCGCCGTTCGGGCCGCTCGCGATCTGAAAGCTCGACGACGGGTCGGCCGGTGCTGTTCCGGACCAGGGCGTAAACGCCGTTTCGGTCGTATAGGTGCCGCACAGTCCCGGCATCGCCAGCGGCGCACGATCGGTGCCGTAGAATTCGAGCTTGAGCTCTGACACGGGTGCCTGCGGCGTGTTTTCAAACGTGGCTGTCAGCTGGCCCGTTGCCTGGTTCAGCGAGACCTCGCCGGGGAGCTTGACCAGCACGCCGGTGACCGGTTCTTCGGCGACGAGATACATCGCGACCAGCGCGGAGAACGGGTTTTCCGCCGGCCCCGCGAAGTTCTGTGGCGCCGCCAGATATACCGCGCCGGTCAGTTCGTGTTCCAAGACCGGCGTCGTGATCCGCACGTTCGCGATCTTCGACGCGTCGGGACAGAAATTGACGCCCGGCAACAACGGCTTGGGTAGTTCCGGGGTGAATTCGTCGGTGCCCGTCAGTGGGTTCACGCCGGTGAAGCCGATCTGCGCATCCGAGCACGCCTGCAAGCCATCCGAGGCCGAGGGACTGACCTGCACCCCAGCGGGCAGCGCGACCGTCGTGTCCCTCACATCGGCCTCACCCAGCCCGACGGGATTGACCGTCGCTTCCTGGGGAACATGCACTTCGACATTCAACCCCGTCGGCGTGCTGCCCGCACTGCCATCGGGCGTAACCGTCAACGTCGGACTGAAATCGAGCTTGTCGCAACCGGTCAGTTCGGGCAACACAAACGTTTTCGAGGAAACATGTTCACCAGTAGTGAAGTTTCCTGGCGTTTCCCAGTCATCGACACTGACCGTCGCTGTGCGCGCGGTCGCGCACGACGTCGGGTTCGTCAACAACGGCAGCACCGGCACATTCGCGGGACATTCCACGGGTATCCCGGCAGTCGACGTGCCTTCTCTTTCGGCTTGTTCTAGGCGCGATTCTTCTTCGTTGTGCGGAGGGTCAAGACCATATTCAACTTCGTTACTATATGTTTCGTCTTCGCTGAGACAGTGTCCGCGGACCCGGTCATGGCTGGGAGCGGCTGGTACGCCCCAGATCTTGATCGTCGGCGCAAACACCGTTATGGGCTCGGGGATGTTATGGATAACCGCCGTAATCCCGTAGTCGCTCCCGGTCCGCACGGAAAAGTCGCTTAGAATCGGGGCGACTTCCTTGACGAGATAGCCGAACTCACCCGCGACACCGCCCGGACCTTCGAGATTGTACACCGGGTCCGTGACAGTGATGGTTGTTGCCACCACTTCACCTTTACGATTCTTAAAGGTTTCGCTTGCGTCAATGAGCTCGGACGTTGCCTCGCCGATCGCCGTGTCGTTGGGGCAGTGTTTTAGGAAGAAAACGGTGTAGGGGCACTTCGGAACCGCGTTCGGATTGCCCACAAAACCGGGCGGCAGTTCCAAGCGGCCGTCCTTCAAGCCTCCACCCTCGACACGGGCAGCGTTTTTGCCGGCGGCTGTGAATATTTCGGTGCCCAGCAACACGCGTGTGGTCAGCGCGTATGGGTGAGAGCCGGCCTGCACATCTTCGGGACCGAGCGCGTTCAACGCATGGCCAGGCGGCGGCGCTTCGGTCGCCGACACTTCGGCGCTCTCCAATTGGATCGGCGCGGCCAACGCCGCGGGTGCGAGCAGCAATGACCCAGCGAGCAATACACCACACAGTAGCCGTCTCATCAGTTCCCCCTCCGCTTGTCGCCGGCCCTCGTACGCTTGGACTTCTTCCTTGCTTTAGCTCGCTTCACGCATCTGCCTCGCGCGAGATGCTTTGGCTTCGTGCACCTCGCCGCTTTTACCGTGGACCTTGATTTGACCGCAGGCGGCGCAGTCGCCGGCGCGATGTCGCCGGGACCGGAGAAGGTCGCGCTCGTCGGCGCGCCGAACACCGCCGGCTGTGCCGCGACGGGCGGTTTGCAGGAGTCCGCGTTATCACACGACGGAGGCGCGACCGACACCGGAAAACCACCACCCACCCTCGCGTCATACACGTTCACACGGGTATCGGAATCAGCCGCGGGCACCAGCTGGTCCTGGGTGGCGATGTACACGTCTTCACCATCGGGCGTCGCATCCATAAAAAGCGATTCGTTGCCGCCCGCCACATTTGAGATCGCAAAGACACAACCTTCCGCCCGCGTACAGCTGCCTTCGCCTGCTTCCTCCCACTCATACACATCACGCAAACCGTTGCTGTCCTGCGGCACGAGCGCATCCGGGGTTTGAAAGAACAGGCGACGACCATCGTCGGAGAGATTATGCGGCAGATAGAACGGCTGGGCTCCGTCAAAGCTTAGGGACGTTTGTTCGTGGCCGCCGAGCTCCGCGGGACCTACCGGCTGCGCACCCGAGGGATCGCACGACGCGCACACCAGCTTTTCGGTTTCCGCGTCATACAGATACACCTCGCGACAATCGCCGAATTCGTTGAATGCTTCATCATCGCACTCTGCCGGCGCGGCCTGTGCGTTATCGTAACCAGTGAGACGGCGCATCGATTGGAACGCCAGATGCTTACCATCCGGCGTCACGCGCACGGTGTGCCATCCAGGCCCCGCCGTGTTATCGTCTCTGTTGAACCAATCGGCTTCATCGCCGCTATACAGTATCTGCATGTTCAGCTTGGGCGCAGTGAGCTGGGCGATGAACGCCACCCGGCCAGCATGAGCGAGATACAGGTTGGGCTCGCCCATTTCGGGCACTTCCCCGCCGGCGTTCGCCTGTGCCGCCAGCCTGCCTTCGGCGACGAAGTAGACATAGGAGCCGTCATCGCCGGCGGTCACCAGCCCGAGCACCGCCGCGCCATCGGCATCTTCCGTCTGCTCCGCTTCGGTAACAGCTGTGAGATCGGTCAAGACGCCTGTTTCTACGTCGTATTCGTAAAGGTTGGCCGCATCGTCTTCGGGGCCAGTGTCGGCGTCGTTGGTCAGCTCCGCCTTACTGGTGAAGAACACCCTCGAGCCATTTGCACTGGCGTCCTCATACTGCGCCGTCTGGGGACCGTGCGGATCGGGTTCGGGCTTGCCTTCCGCATTGGTCCGCTGCGAAGCAGAAACCTCGACGGTGCACGCATCCCCGGTCACAGCACATGCACTCCCGCCGACGGGCGGCTGTTCAGGATTCATACGCACATACAACTGTTCTGATCCACTGGGAGCGCTTTCCGTTCCTTCCGGGGCCGTGAAGAAGACCCGCCGCCCGTCCCCGGAAACCGCATGCCACACATCGCCGTTTTCTGGTTCGTCTTTTATCTGGGCCGCGCCGACGACGGTGCTGCGTTCGAACTTCCCTCCCGCTGGCGGTACATCGACCTGGCTCAGCCCACCGTTCACCCACTCGTATATGTGACCCCGGGATTTGGAAGCGCCGCAGCACAAGCTCGCTACCTGTTGGAAGACGACATGGCTGAGATCCGTAGAGACCCCGGCCGGCGTTGCGCCGTAAGGCGGGTTCAAGTCTGCCTCCTTGTATGGTGGCTCTTCCTCCGGCGGATGGACCGTCGTCACGAGCTGGTAGGCGCCACTACCGATATCCGCGACATAGAAATTCACATATCCCGGTTCTTCACCTTCGATCAGAGGAGTAAACGGGCTGCGCACTAGTCCCTTTGCGAGTTCAGGCGTGAAGAACAATTCCCCGAATAGGGGGCTAGTGTTTCCCGAGCCAAAGGATTTGTACACGGGGTTGATGTCCTCGGTCAACCAGCCATCCTGCCCGCGTTGGGAGATATACCTGTTTTCCAACACCGCGCCCTTCGGTTCGGCAAAAGAACCCGGGGAGGTGTACGCGATCGCCGGCGATTCATCGGACACCGAAGCACGCGCGTCAGCGGCTACGATATCGTTGCCGTTCTTGTTCAGCGGCGAGACCAGCTCATACGCGCGGCAATCCGGCAGACGCAGCCCATACGGCTGTTCAGCTCGCAGCTGTTCGTTGGGACACGGTTCGGCGGCCGCAGCAGCGCTGGGAGCCGGCAGGATGGCGGCCAGGACGACAACCAGGGCCGCAATCAGCTTCGCCGGCTTCCACCTGGCTGTCTTTAGGGGCAGGCGGCTATCGTCGATGGGCATTTACGGCTTTCCTCTCGTGTCGCCAGGACAAAGCACTCGTGGTAACAGGCTCCCCCTGGACGCTCTTGAAGAAGATGCGGTGGCGTCCAGGGGTGGCATCGCTCGTCTATTTCGCGGCGACGGGCGCGGTGACAGCCCACGAGCCGTAGCCGTTTGACCCTACCTGTGCCCCGAAGAAAAGAATTATCGCGCCAGCGGTCCCCGCGATCTTGCCGCCACCTTCCGGCCCAACCAGCGACGTGAACCTGCCTTCTTCCTCGGCAGCACCTTCCAAAGTACTGCTGTACACGCACAGGTTGCCGGGGGGCGCCGTCGGGTGTTCGGGGGTCCCTAAACAGATACTCGATTTCACTTTGACAAACCCTGTGGCGTCGCTTTCGGAAACTTCTTCACCGCTCGCTTCGATAAAGTGCGCGTTTTCTTTGGCGAGACCCGTTTCCAGGGGCACCGGGAAGGACAGCGATACCCTTTCTACTCCGCTTTCACCGGTCCGATCGAACGCCCAGGTGCCGGTCTCCGTGTCTCCTTCGGGAAGCGTTGCGGTGAAGCCGGTCGTGCCGGAGGGTCCCTGTTTACCTTCCGGTCCCTGCGGGCCCTGTGCGCCTTGTGTGCCCTGTGCGCCGGCGGGCCCTGTGGCGCCGGTTGCGCCTGTCGCGCCGGTGGGACCCGCTGGGCCGGCCGGCCCGGTCGCGCCGGTCGCGCCCCTGGGCCCGGCTGGACCGCGGGCGCCCGCCTTGGGCTTGGCCTTCTTTTTTGCCACCGTCGCGGTGAATGTCGCTGCCCGCCCGGTCGCGGCGCTTGCCTTGCCGGGCGTTGAGCCCCTACCGCCGCCGCCGCCACCGCCGGTGGCGGCGAACGCGCCGCCGGTGGTTGCGAAGACGAGGGCCACCAAAGCGAGGATCGTCGCGGGATTGACGTGTTTGCGTGCTCGTTGGAACATGGTCTATCTCTCCTCCAGGGAGCCGGAGGGGACAGACGCCCCTCGGTGGTCGTGTGTCAACGCGCCAAGCGGGCGCGGGAAGATCGAGGTCGCGGGCCGGGAGCTCACGAGTGCCGCTCCCGGGTCGTACCGGTACGGCCGGACTGGGTGTTGGCGTGGGCGTGCCCGTTGAGGGTGGTGGCGTGAGCGTTGAGCGAGCGCGCGACCCGCAGCCCCGTGGGCGTCAGTGCCCACGAGTTCGGTACTCCTTTCGCGCGGCCGCCGGCGCCGTGGTTCTCCAGCAGCCCCAGACGCTGCAGCCGCGCGAGTAGCTTGGAGATCTGCCCCGGGTCGGCGATGCCCGCGTATTCGCCGGCCTGGCGGTTACTCGCACCCGGCTGGCGACCAACACCCTCAAGCACCCGCGCCGTGCGATAAGTCACCCGCAGGGGAAGCCCCGCCAGCGGATCGCCCACAGCCGCCAGCACGGGCTGCGGGGGACCGTTGAAGCGCACCGGTGCGGGCGCGGAGCGCTGGCGTTCACGCCGCGCGACCGCCGGCCCCAAATACGGCAGCACGATGAGCGCCGAGAGCTCGCCGAAAAGGCCCGACAGCGGCTGCTGGCGCACCAACCGTGCGTGCACGATCGCGAGCACCGCACCCAGCACACCCTCCGCGGAGAGCTCGCTCGCCTGCGCGCCGCGCGCGCTCTCACCACGCCCCTCGTCTACCAGCGCGACCAGCCGCCTCAGCAACGCTTCGCGTGTATCGAGCACCCCACCGCTACCACGCGCCGCGTGCACGACCAGAGTCCGTGCGAGCGCCGGCTCACGATCGAAAAAGCACAAGACCACCCATAGCCCACCGCGCATCCGCTCACGCCAACCCAGCCCCCCAAGGTTGGCAGCGGCCAGCTCGCGTGAGACGCGCGCGACGACGTCCTCCAGCAGCGCGACGACGCACTCCTCGCGGTTGGCGAACAGCTCATAGA
The DNA here is from genome assembly GCA_963804675.1 of uncultured Solirubrobacterales bacterium. GTDB lineage: Bacteria > Actinomycetota > Thermoleophilia > Solirubrobacterales > Solirubrobacteraceae > Palsa-744. The sequence continues at coordinate 1,029,029 of CAWDRI010000001.1, forward strand.
ACGTCCGCCGCGACACACGCGAACGCCCCGTGATGTCCGCCACCGTCGTGCGCTCATAACCCACATCCTCAAGCGCACCGACACACGCGCCGAACAGCCGCAAACGCTGCATCTCAGTAACACGCGCGCGCGAGGCAGCGCGCGTGAGGACAGGTCCAGCCCCACCCTGCCGCCGCGCGCGCGCGGCGGACACCTAAAACACCCCCCCGGCAGATACAGGCAAGCCGGGGACCGCTGCGGCGCGAGCGTCACCGGACACGCGAAAACCCTCCCCGCGCGGGGGGAGGGCCGCCGGGCGAAAACGCCCCGGCCGCCGGCTAGCTGCCGGCGGCGCTAACGGACAAGAGAGAGAGAGAGAGAGAGAGATGCGACAGCGCCAAGCTGGCGCATCCATGAGGCTCTACCCCACGGTGCACCAGACCCCTCACAACGCTGGTCCCCAAACGACGCACGCTAAACACCAACTCCCTCATCAAACCTCACGATCCAGCCCTCTCCCAAACCGAGACCCACGAAACACGTGCTCAAGGCCAACCGCAAACCCCGTTGACCCCAACCAGACCCTATGTATACCGGCACCCAAGACACCGGCACACTGAAACGTACCATAGGGCGATGTAGCTGTCAACCCCCACGCACCAGCACGCACGACGCGCCGGCCCCCGCCGGCACGGGACGTCCGCCCCGCCCTGTGACCGCCCCGCCCCATCAGCTCGAAACCGCCTACACGCAGGCCCGGGCACTCACAATCGCCGGTAGACGGAGCCGCGGTGAACGCGCCTGAGCGAGAGTCGCGCCTGGAGCAGCCGCAGTTCAAGCTGAGCAGCCTGCTGCGCCGTCTCACGGACGCGGGCGTCGATTTCGTGATCGTCGGCGGCGTGGCCTCGATCGAGGACCTGATCGCGATGAAGCGCGCAGCGGGCCGGCCGCAGGACCTCGTCGACCTCGAATCGCTCGAAATCGCGCGCAACCGTAGAAACGCACGCTGACAGGTTAACGGTTGGGTTACGGGTGTGTGATCGTCCGCGTGTGGCAGCCCGCCCACAGGCGCTGGCGGCGCGGGCCATCCATGGCCCGCGTCACGCGGACCGCCAGACGACCGCGCGTGCGCCGAGGCGCACCACGCCGGCTGCGCCCGCGCCCGCGCCGGTGCCGTCCCGTTTCGGACCGCCCGTCGGATCAGGAAGGGAGGCATCCGAACCGACCGAGCAACAGGAGACCACCATGCCAGATCGCAAGGACACGTCCTTACTTACCGACAGGCTGTGTTCGCTGGCAGAGAGCCAACTACAAATCCAGACCTCGCGATCGGCGGTGCTGGACACGAGCGCGCTCGGCGCGATGGCGCTCGATGCCGCGCTGGCGACGATCGTGCTGAGCACCGGGCGCACCCACCTGTGGGTCCCGGCCCTGTCTCTGCTGGGCCTATCGCTGACCCTGGCCGCGGGCGTGCTGAGCTTGCCCGGCGCAGAGCGCACCGGCCCGACCATCGCCCGCATGCGCTGCGAACGCGCCAACCGCGACGATTCCGAAGCCCTGGAGCGACTGTTGGACGGGCTCGAACAGGACGTCGATGCCAACGACCGGGCCATAGTTCGCAAAGCCACGCTCATGGACGCCGCGATCACGCTACTGCTGTTCGCGATCCTCGTCGAGTTCGCCGGGAGACTATGATGCGACCCATGCAACATATCGAGGATGCTGGCACCGGACGACCCACCAGCACTGAGGCACGCGAGCGCGCGCGCGCCAGGCACGACATCGACACACCGATGATCGAGTCCCAAATGCTGCCTGGCGTCGGCTTCGCGTGGCCACGATGGCTCGTCCGCCACCTCGGCGCACTGTTCAAACGGCCTACACCCAAACCGCTCTGAGAGAGCGACATAGTCGGTTGGGGACGCGCTTGGCTTCGTTGGCGGCCAGGTTGCGCGATCGTCTGGTAGGGGATCGGCGGGCGTACCGCAGTCTGAACGTCGGCCTCGCCGACGGCTTCGCGCTCGCCACCGCACACGCCCGATCCTCGGGGCTCGCCGAGCCCCGAGGCAGGTCAGGTGCGTCTCCGTGGCTACTTGGCGGTCACCGCCCAGGTGCCTTCGGCGGTATCGCTTTCTTCTAGATTTCCAGGCACCTGGAATTGCAGCGTTGCACCGGAGGCACCCGCGCCTTGGAGGTGCCCGTGTAGCGCCGGATCGACGATGATGATGTGTTCTGGTCGAAAACCTGGGCCTTCCAGTAGGGTGCTGTAGACACAGAGATTGCCCGGTTCGGCTTCCGGTTTTGCCGCCGAGCCAGTGCCACAACCATCGCCTTTGGTCGCCGTTTCGCCTTCTGCAAAGACGTGAACGCTTCCTTCACCGATGACTGGTTCTCCGGTCACCGATTCACTGGCAGCGAGAGAAATCGCAAATGAGAGCGAAGCGGCGGCTATGGTCTGACCTTTGTCCTCGGCTTTCGCCGTGAAGCTCCAGGAGCCGGTCTCCGTCTTCCCGGACGGAAGCGTTTCGGTGAAGCCCGTGGTGCCGTTGGTGCCCGGTGTGCCCTGTTTGCCTTCCGGTCCCTGCGAGCCCTGCGGACCCTGTGCGCCTGTTGCGCCGGCGGGTCCGGTGGCGCCGGTTGCCCCGGTCGCACCCGTGGGACCCGCTGGGCCGGCCGGCCCTGTCGCGCCGGTCGCGCCCCTGGGCCCGGCGGGACCGCGGGCGCCCGCCTTGGGCTTAGTCTTCTTCTTCGCCACGCTGGCGGTGAACGTCGCCGCCCCCCCGGGCGCGGCGCTGCTTGCCTTGCCCGGCGATGAGCCACCACCGTTGTTGCCACCGCCGCCACCGGTGGCGGCGAACGCGCCGCCGGTGGTTGCGAAGACGAGGGCCACCAAAGCGAGGATCGTCGCCGGGTTGATGTGTTTGCGTGCTCGTTGGAACATGGTCTATCTCTCCTCCAGGGAGCCGGAGGGGACAGACGCCCCTCGGTTGTCGTGTGTCAACGCGCCGCAGGGACGCAGAAAGATCGGGGTCGCGGGCCGGGGTCTCACGAGTGCTGCTCCCGCGTCGTGCCGGTACGGCCGGACCGAGTGCCGGCGGCAGCGGTGGTGGCGGTGGCGGTGGCCTCGGTGGCGGGGGTGGTGGCCTCGGTGGCGGGGGTGGTGTGCCCGTTGAGCGAGTGGGCGACCTGCAGCCCAGTCGCGGTGAGCGTCCACGAGTTCGGCGCCCCGTTGGCGCGCCCGGCACTGCGGTTCTCCAGCAGCCCGAGGCGCTGTAGGCGCGCGAGCAGCTTGGAAATCTGCCCCGGGTCGGCGATGCCCGCGTATTCGCCGGCCTGGCGGTTACTGGCGCCGGGCTGGCGGCCCACGCCCTCGAGCATCCGTGCGGTGCGGTAGGTGACCCGCAAACCCAGCCCAGCCAAAGGATCCTTGCGCGCGGCCGCCAGCACAGGCTGCGGCGAGCCGTTGAAGCGCACCGGTGTGGGGGCAGGACGCCCGCGTTCACGTCGCGCGAGCCCCGACCCCAGGTACGGCAGGACGACCAGCGCGGAGAGCTCACCCAACAGGCCCGACAAGGGTTCTTCGTGCAACAGCCGCAAGCGCACGATCGCCAGCACCGCACCCAACACACCCTCCGAGGTCAGCTCGCTCGCGCCCGCGCCGGGCGTGCTCTCGGCACGACCCTGGTCGACCTGGGCGACCAGCCGGGCGAGGATCGCCGCACGCGTATCGGCCACGCCGCCGCTGCCGCGCGCGGCGTGCACGACGAGCGTCCGTGCGAGCACGGGCTCGTGGTCGCAAAAACACAAAAGCACCCACAGCCCCCGCCGCATCCGCTCACGCCAACCCAGCCCCTCCAACCCGCAGGCGGCCAGCTCGCCGACAACGCGCGCCGCGATGTCCTCCAACAGCGCGACGACACACTCCTCGCGGTTGGCGAACAGCTCGTAGAACGTCCGCCGCGACACACGCGAACGCCCCGTGATATCGGCGACGGTCGTGCGCTCATAGCCCAGGTCCTCGAGCGCACCCGCGCAAGCACCGAATAGCCGCGCGCGCTGAATCCCAGCGACCTTCCCACCAGGCGTACCGCCGCGTCCAGCGACACGCCCACCACCATGCCGCCGCGCGCGCGCGGCGGACACCTTAAACCACCCCCCAGGCACGGGCGGCGGCCCAAGACACGCGAAAACCCTCCCCACGAGGGGGGAGGGCCGCCGGGCGAAAACGCCCCGGCCGCCGGCGGCTAGCCGGAAGCTCTAACTCAAGCCCGCGCGCAGACCGCCGATAACCGGGCGGACTCTTCCTCGGAGTCATCCCTCGATGACCAGCTTTATGACGCCTCACCGCGCGGCCCGCCGGGCCGCCGTCGCTGCCTCGCGCGCGGCCCTGCCGGGCTGCGTGCTGGTCTGCGCCCTGCTCTGTGCCCTCTGCGCGGGTGCGGACCCTGCGCAGGCGTACAAGCCGGCGGTCAAGGGCGGCAGCGAAGGCACGCCGCTGAACCTCGGCTCATCGGGCTCTGGCGGCCACACGGCCAGCAGCGCCACCGGCAGCGGCCCGAGCCTCGTGCGCACGATCGTCGGCCTGGTGATCGTGATCGCCGTCATCTGGGGGCTGGCATGGGTGCTGCGCCAGGTCAAGACCGGGCGCACACGCGCCGGCGCGGGCAGCGGCCTGTCGAGCATGGCCACGCTGCCGCTCGGCTCAGGGCGCACGCTGCACCTCGTGCGCGCCGGGCGCGAGTACCTGCTGCTCGGCAGCGCCGAGCACGGCGTCGTGCCGATCCACCGCTACACCGAGCAGCAGGCGCGCGAGACCGGACTGCTCGACCTCGCCGGCGATGACGACGAGAACGACCCGCTCGGCGGCGGCGGGGGCGCGGGTGGCCGCGGCGCGGGTGGCCGCGGGCGCTCGCTGCAGATCCCCGGCGCAAACCGCACACCCGGCGCGCCCGGCGGCACCGCGAATGCGCTCGTGGAGCGGCTGCGCGACTGGACGGTGCGGCGGTGAACCGCACACGCGCTGGAGCTTTTGCGATGGCGGGCGCGGAGATCCTGCGATCCGAGCCCGTGCCGCCGCACGGCGGCCCAGCGGCGACGGGCTGGGAGAGCCCGCGGTGAACGTCTCCTCCTCCAACGCCGTGCAGATCCTGCTGCTGCTCGGCGGGTTGACGCTCGTGCCGGCGATCCTGTTCACCGTCACGGGCTTCAGCCGCATCCTGATCGTGCTCGGGTTCATCCGCACCGCGATGGGCACGACCAACGCGCCGCCCAACCAGGTGCTCGTCGGGATCGCCCTGTTTTTGACGCTGTTCGTGATGGCGCCGACCGTCAGCGCGATCAAGCGCGACGCGTTCGAACCGCTGAGCGCGCACCGCATCTCAACGACGGTGGCGCTCGAACGGGCGGAGCAGCCGCTGCGCGAATTCATGTTCCGTCAGACCGACACGCAGGACATCTCCCTGTTCGTCAACCTCGCCCACGCCAAACCGCCACACACCCGCGCGGAAGTGCCCACCGAGGTGCTGATCCCCGCGTTCATCGTCTCCGAGCTGAAGTCTGCGTTTCAGATCGGCTTTCTGATCTTCCTGCCGTTTTTGATCATCGACCTGATTGTCTCCTCGACCTTGATGAGCATGGGGATGATCATGCTCCCCCCGACCTTCATCTCGCTCCCCTTCAAGGTCCTGCTGTTCGTGCTCGTCAACGGCTGGGACCTCGTGATCAAGTCGCTCGTGCAGAGCTTCCACTGACCTCAGGCTTGCACGCCGGTCCCGGACAAACAAACCCCGCTCCCCTCCCCCAAAAAACAAAAACCCAGATCGAGGACCCGCCAACATGGACCAGGACACAGTCATCAACCTCGCCTCGCAGGCGATGAGCCTCGCGTTCAAGGTGGCAGGGCCGCTGTTGCTCGGAGCGATGGTCGTCGGCCTGGTGGTCTCGATCTTCCAGGCGATCACCCAGATCCAGGAGCAGAGCCTCACGCTGATCCCCAAGATCGCGACGATCGCCGCGGTCGTCGTGTTGCTCGGCCCGTGGATGCTCGGCCAGCTCGTCGCCTACACGACCAACCTCTACACGTCGATCCCGACGATCGTCGGCTCATGAGCGAGCTGCTGAGCAAACTGGCGGGCAATCAGCTGGCGGGTTTCATCGTGGTGCTCGCGCGGATCGCGCCGCTGTTCGTGATCGCGCCGCCATTCTCCTCGCCGCTGGTTCCCACGCGCGTGCGCGGGATCGTCGCGGTCGCGCTGGCGATCGGGTTCGCGCCGATCGCGCTGCACGGCCAGACGATCCCCTCGGCCCCGCTGGCGCTCGGCGAGCTGATCGTGCAGAACGCGCTGGTCGGGCTCGGCTTCGCGTTCTCCTTCGCGGTGCTGTTCGGCGCGATCGAAGCCGCCGGCGCGCTGGTCAACCTCGACGCCGGCTTCTCGCTCGGCGGCCTGATCGACCCCTTCAGCGGCACCGAAAGCGGCGCCTTCTCGCACCTCTACTCGATGGTCGGGATCGCCGTGTTCTTCGTCACCGGCGGCGAAGCGTGGGTGCTGCGCGGGCTGGCGCGCACCTTCTCGCTCGTGCCGCTGGCCTCCGCGCCGCGGCTGGGCACGCTCGTCGGCGGCACCGAGCGCGTGTTCGCGACGATCCTCACCTCCGCGCTCGAGCTGGCCGCGCCGGTGATCATCGCGCTGCTGATCACCGACGCCGCGTTCGGCGTCGTCTCGCGCGTCGTGCCGCAGCTGAACGTGTTCGCCGTCGGCTTCCCCGCGAAGGTCGCCGTCGCGCTGCTCGTCGTCGGCGTCACGCTCCCGTTCGTCGGCGGCTGGATCGCCGCGCAAATGTCGACCAGCGTCGGCGCCGCCCTCGGCGCGCTGCACGTCGCGTGAGGGGGTTGGCGGGCATGTGTGGATTGCAACTTGACTGGGGGCCGGGATCGTCGGCGGGGGTGTGTGGGGTGTCGTTTTTGGGAGCCATCCGCGGGCGCGCGCGCGTAGGTTTGGTCTTAACCCCCCCCGCGCGCGCGGGCGCGGATCGCAGCGCACCACAAACCCCCCGCACTCCCACCCGCGCATACGGCGGCGCACCGCACGCATGCACACACACCGCTGGCAACACCCAAGGCGCACGCACACACGCGAGCGGCAACAAAAAAAGGACGCGGTGAGCAGCGCCGATGGCCAACGAGGACCGCACCGAGAAACCGACCGCCAAGCGCCGCGAGCGCGCGCGCAAGGAGGGCCAGAGCGCGCGCTCCAGCGACGTCGGCGGCGCGGTCGTGCTCGCCGCGGGGCTGTTCGGACTGAGCCTGCTCGGGCCGAGCATCGCCGGGCACGCCCAGAGCGCGTTCCGCGAGATCTACGCGGGCATCGCCGACCCCGCGCAGGCGACCAGCCAGGCGGGCCTGACCCAGCTGATGGGAACCACGCTCGCGACGCTGGCGCTCGCGTTCGGCCCGGTCGGCGCGATCTGCATGGGCGCCGGCTTCGTCGCGGGCGCCGCGCAGGTCGGTTTTCGCCCCCACCCGCAGCCGCTGAAACTCGACTTCAAGCGGATCAACCCGTTCTCGGGCGCCAAGCGCGTGTTCGGCCCCAACGCGATCTTCGAGACGCTCAAGGCGCTCGCCAAGATCTCGCTCGTCGCGGGGGTCGCGGCGCTCGCGCTGATTGGAGGCCTGAGCAGCCTGGCCGCCGAAGTCGGCCTGCCGCCGGCGGCGCTGGCGATCGTGCTCGACCAGCGCGGCCTGGCGATCGCGCAGCACGCCGCGTTCGCCTACCTGGCGATCGCCGCGCTCGACTACGGCTGGCAGCGCCGGCGCTTCGAGCGCGACCTGCGCATGACCAAGCAGGAGCTCAAGGACGAGCAGCGCCAGTACGGGCTGCCGGCGGAGGTCAAAAACGCGCAGCGCCGCCGGCGGATGCTCGCCGCGCGCAACCGCATGATGGCCGCCGTGCCGCAGGCCGACGTGGTCGTCACCAACCCCACCCACTACGCGGTGGCGCTGCGCTACGACGGCTCGCGCAGCGCGCCGGAAGTCCTCGCCAAGGGCCAGGACCTGATCGCGCTGCAGATCCGCAAGATCGCCGGCGAACACGACGTCCCGGTCGTCCCCGACCCGCCGCTCGCGCGCGCGCTGCACGGCTCGGTGGAGATCGGCCAGGTGATCCCCGAGGAACTGTACGCCGCGGTCGCGCGCGTTCTGGCCTTCGTCTACCGGCTGGCCCGGCGTAGGAGGTACGCGCTGTGAGCGGTGGTTTTTGCTTTGGGATCGTCCGCGCGTGTGCGCCAGCTGACTGGCGTGCACCCGCGGGGCCTCCTGCCCCGCGCCGACGCGCGACGTGCCGATCCGGGTTTGAAGACTGTGCCCCGCCGCGGGACACGATGTCCCGCGCCGTTGCGCGCGTTGGCGGGCGCCGCCGCGCGGACGATCACAAAGCACCCACCCTGCACAGGGAGGCCACACTGTGAGCGACAACGTCCGCAAGCTCCTGAAGCACACCGACCTGCTCGCCGCCGTGGCGGTGGTGACGGTCGTGACGATGCTGGTCGTGCCGCTGCCCAGTGCGCTGATCGACCTGTTGATCACGATGAACATCTCCGTCGCGCTGACGATCGTCGTCGCGACGATGTACCTCAGCAAGGCGCTCGACTTCTCCTCGTTCCCGAGTTTGCTGCTGCTGACGACGATGTTCCGGTTGGCGATCAACGTGTCGGTGACGAGGCTGATCCTCACGACCGGCGACGCGGGCAGCGTGGTGAAGGACTTCGGCCAGTTCGTCGTCGGCGGCAATGTGGTGGTCGGGCTGGTGATCTTCCTGATTCTGGTGGTGATCCAGTTCGTGGTGGTCACCAACGGCGCGGGCCGCGTCGCGGAGGTCGGCGCGCGCTTCACGCTCGACGCGATGCCGGGCAAGCAGATGGCGATCGACGCGGACCTCAACGCCGGGTTGATCACCGACGACCAGGCGCGCGCACGGCGCAAGGAGATCGCCCAGGAAGCCGACTTTTACGGCGCGATGGACGGCGCGTCGAAGTTCGTCAAGGGCGACGCGATGGCCGCCGTGATCATCACCGCGATCAACCTGATCGGCGGGATCGTCGTCGGGATGCTCCAGCACCACCTGTCGTTCAGCGAATCGGCGCACACCTTCTCGCTGCTGACCGTCGGCGACGGTCTGGCCGCGCAGATCCCGGCGCTGCTGATTTCGGTCGCGACCGGCATTCTCGTCACGCGCGCGGTCTCCGACCGCGACCTGGGCAGCGACATCGCCGGGCAGATCCTGCGCCAGCGCAAGGCGCCACTGGTCGCCGCCGCCGCGATCGGCCTGTTCGCGATGATCCCCGGCCTGCCGAAGCTGCCGTTCCTGGCGATCGCCGCCGCGTTCGCCGCGGTCGGCTGGAGCGTGCGCAACGGGCTGCCCGGCGAGCAGGACGCCGAGGCGGCGCTGCTCGGCGCCGGCGCCGGCGGGCGCGGTGTGGACGCCGGCGCGTCCGCGAAGGCTGCGCTGCCGCCTGGGTCGGGTGCAGCCGGCGCGGGGGGCGCCGGCTCGGAGGAGGCATTGCAGCGCCTGTCGGTCGACGCGTTGGAGCTGGCGATCGGCTTTGGTCTGGTGCCGCTCGTGGAGGACAGCGCCCATGGCGCGCTGCTGCGGCGGGTGAGCATGATCCGCCGCCAGATCGCCGGCGAGCTGGGGATCGTGATCCCAGCGGTGCGCATCCACGACGAGCTCGGGCTCGACTCGCACGAGTACGCGCTGAAGGTCCGCGGCTCGGAGATCGCCAGGGGACGGATCATGCCGGGGCACCTGCTCGCGATGGACCCCGGCGACGCCGCCGGCGGCCTGCAGGGCATCCCCACGACCGAGCCGGCGTTCGGGCTGCCGGCGGTGTGGGTGCACGAATCCGACCGCGCCGAGGCCGAGTCGCTCGGCTACACGGTGGTCGACGCCGAGTCGATGATCGTCACGCACCTGACCGAGACGATCCGCGCGCACGCCGCCGAGCTGCTCTCCCGCCAGGACGTCAAGGCGCTGCTGGACCAGCTCAAGGAGTCAAACGCGGCGGTCGTCGAGGAGGTCGTCCCGGAGCTGCTGTCGCTCGGGGAGATCCAGAGGGTGTTGCAGGCGCTGCTCTCCGAAGGTGTGGCGGTGCGCGACCTGGGCACGATCATGGAGGCGATCGGCGACAAGGCGCGAATAACGCGGGACACAGGCCTGCTGACCGAGTACGCGCGCCAGGCGCTCGGCCGTGCGATCACGGCCCCGCATCTGGATGACCGTCTCTGCCTGCGGGCGATCACGCTGGACCCCGCGATCGAGCAGGAGGTCGCGACCTCTATCACGCAGACCACAGACGGCGAGTACCTGGCGATCGACCCGCCCCGCGCGCAGGCGATCGTCAACGCGCTGCGCGCCCAGGTCGAGCACGCCGCCGCCGCCGGCGGACGCGGCGCGGTGCTGCTGTGCTCGGCGCGCGTGCGCCGCCACCTGCGCCGCCTGATCGCCCAAGCCCAACCCCACCTGCCGGTGTGCTCCTACAACGAGATCGCACCCGGCGTCAACGTCGAGACGATTGGAGTGATCCACGCATGAACGAGGCCCCTACCGAAACCCCCGCGGCGCCTGCGGCGTTCGCGGCGCTGGCGGCCTATGCGGCGCCGGCAGCCCCTCTCGCCGTTGCGACGCCGGCGGTCCCCGCGGCGCTCTCGTCCGGCACGATGCCCACGCTCGCTTCAACCCTCGCGGCGGCACCGGTGCCGGCAGCTCCCGCACGCCCCACCGCAGAACTGACGCGCGTCTACCGCGGGCGCACCGTCGAGGAGCTGATCCCCAAGATCGAAGCGGAGCTGGGCGGCGACGCGATCGTGGTGCGCCGCGAAAAGGGGCTCACGGGGGGGTTCGCCGGCTTCTTCCAGCGGCCGTTCGTAGAGATCGAGGCCAAGGCGGGCACGCCGCGCGTGGACCGCTACGACGAGGCAGGCGGCGCGCCCGCACTGCCGGACGCGCTGACGGGCAACGCCGCCGCCGCACTCCCACACCCACCCGCAAGCCGCGCGCCCGCGTTGCCGGACGCGCTGACGGGCAACGCCGCCGCCGCACTCCCACACCCACCCGCGAGCGGCGCGCCCGCGTTGCCGGACGCGCTGGCGGGCAACGCCGCCGCCGCACTCCCACACCCACCCGCGAGCGGCGCGCCCGCGTTGCCGGACGCGCTGGCGGGCCCGCCGGCAAGCGCACCGCAGGCCCGGCCTCCCGCAGGCGAAGCCGCCGCGACGCCCGCCGACCAGATCGCCGCCGAGTTCGAGGAGCTGACCCCGGCGAGCTTCATCGCCGCGGCCGGCACGCCCGCGCACGACCCGTTTACAGCCGCGCTCGCCCACGCCGAGTCCGCCTTGCCGGCGCCGGTCGTGACACGAACCGCAGTGCCCGCGCGGCCGGCCGTCGAGCAGCAGGCGCCCGCACAGCCGCAGGCACCGGCACACCTCCAGGAACCTGCACAGCCACAAGCGCTTGCACAGCAGCTCGCACCCATCCAGCCGCAAACGGCCGCGCAGACGGCTGCGCAGACGCCCGCCGAGGCACAGCCGCCGCAGACGGTGGCGCCCGCCGGCGCCGCCCCGACCCTGGCGACCCCCGCGACGCAGGCCACCTCGCAGGAACCGCCGCCGGTCCAGCACCAGGCAGCCCCAGCCCCAGCGGCCCCCGCGACGCAGGCCGCCCCCACCCCGCCCCGTGGCCGCGCGCGCGCGAAGATCGAAGAGCAGCTGCTGGGCTGCGGGATCGGCGAGGCGCTGATGCGCGAGCTGATCGAGACGGCCGCCGCCCACACGCTGGCACTGATGGGCGCCCGTACGAGCCTGGCCGGCGCGGTGCAGCGCACGCTCGCCCAGCGGATCCCCGCCGCGAAGCCGTTGCCGGTCGGCGGCGCCGCGGTCGCGCTCGTCGGCCCGGGCGGCAGCGGCAAGACGAGTTGCGCGCAGGCGTTCCTCGCCGCTTACGGCGCGCGCAGCACAGTCGGCGCCACGCACGCAACGCTCGCCGCCGGCGAGGAGCCCGCCAAGGAGCTGGGCCAGGCCCGCGAGCAGGGCCTGCTCGTGCTCGACCTGCCCGCGGTGTCCCCGGCCGACCGCGGCGCGATCCGCGCACAGGCCGTGCAGCTTCAGAGCGTCAAACCCGACCGCGTCGTGCTCGCGCTGCCGGCGACGCTCGGCGCGCGCGCGGCGGCACAGCTGCTGGAGGCGCTGCGCCCACTCGGCGTCGACGCGCTCGCGCTGACGCACACCGATGAGACCGACCAGCTGGGCGTCGCCGTCGAGGCCGCGTGCCTGTACGGGCTCGCGCCGGCGTATCTGCTGAGCGGTGGCGGCGGCGGCGGACGAGGCGACCTGACGCAGATCGACCCGGCGGAGCTGGCGCAGCGGCTGCTGAGCTGAAGCAGGGGCTCCGCGACACGGCGATCCCGCCACACCACACCGATCATTTCACCCACCGCTCGATATCAACCGCTCCGCTGCCGATCACTCCTAAAAGCGCCTACCAAAAAGAGTGCACGTCGCACCCTCATTTTGATAGGCAGCCTACGCAGGCGACCGCAATGCGACCGACCCCACAAACAACGTGAACAGCCGATGAGACTGAGACGTGTCAAGCCAGCGAGCGAGGCGCCAAGCCTGCCGATGCGCGCGGAGGCCGTGACGATCGTGCGCCCCAGCGGCGAACGGGTGCCGGCACGCGTGGCCGAGTGCGACGGGCAGAGCCTGCTGGTCGCACTGATGTTCCGCAGCGAGCGGCCCTTCGTGGCGGGCCGCCTGGACGGCGTCGAGCTCGAGTTCACGCGCGAGCACGGGCGCATGCGCCTGCAGGGCCGCGTCACACTGGATGGCAGCGAACTGCTGCGTTTTGACGAACTGCAACCGGGCGAGGCGATCCAGGAGCGCGAGTACGTGCGGGTCCCCGCCACGCGCCCCGTCGCGATCACCGCGGCGAGCGGCCGCGGATCGGTCCAGACTTTCTCGGTCGACCTGAGCGGTGGCGGGATGCTGCTCGCCGGCCCGGGCACGCTGAAGGCCGGCGAGCGCGTCGGCTTCCGGCTGACGACCAGCAAGGGCGGCCCGCCGATCGTCGGCACCGGCACGGTCGTGCGCACCGACAGCCAGGACCGCCGCGCGGTCTGCTTCGACGAGATCGGCGAGGGCGACCACCGCCGGCTGGTGCGCTTCATCTTCGAGTGCCAGCGCGCAGAACGCCGCCGCGGGCTCGAGCAGGGAGGCAGGCGTGGCTGACGAGCAAGCGCCGGCAGCCGAGGCCACCCCGGTCAAAGCCCCCGCGCAGCCCACGACAGGCAAGGCGGACGGCGCCAAGGGCAAGGCTGGCGGCAAGGACGGCGCCAAGGGCAAGGGCGGCGGCAAGGACGGCGGCAAGGGCAAGGACAAGGGCAAGGGCAAGGACAAGAAGGGCAAGAGCGCCAAGGGCGCCGCGCCGGACGCCGGCGACGGGCCAAGCCTGGCCGGCCACCCGCGCGCATCGACCGGCGTGGCCCGCGCCAAGGCGTGGGGCGGGCTGGCCGGCTTCCTGCTCGGCGGCTACCTCTCCCTGCCGACCCACTCGCTCGCCGAAGCCGGTTTGCGCGCGTTGGTCGCGGGGGTGGTGTGCTACGTCGCTGTGTGGGCGTCGGCTGTGTTCGTGTGGCGGCGGCTGGTCGCGGCCGAGCTGCGCCACGCCCAGCACGAGGCCCTCAACGCTGAGCTGGCCAAGCGCGGCCTCACTCCCGCGCCGGCGTTGCTGCCGGCCCCCGACAGGCGCGGGGCAGCCGTCGGGCGCGCCGGCCGGTAGGCGGGCGCGCGCCGGGCACGCGGGGGTCGGTGGACGGCGGAGCGTCGGGCGCGCCGGCCGGTAGGCGGGCGCGCGCCGGGCACGCTGGGGTCGGCCGGCAGGAGAGCGCCGGGCACGCCGGGGCCGGTGAACGGCGAAGCGTGCCGCCGCGGGAGTCGGCCGGCAGGAGAGCGCCGGGCACGCCGGGGCCGGTGAACGGCGAAGCGTGCCGCCGCGGGAGTCGGCCGGCAGGAGAGCGCCGGGCACGCCGGGGCCAGCGCCGGCAGGCGAGTGTCGGGCACGCCGGGATCGGTGGGCAGGAGGGCGCCGGGCATGCCGAGGCGGTGGGCGAGTGGCCGCGTTCTCACTTCTCTTTCCGGGAGCCATTCGCGTGCGCGCGCGTAGGCTTAAGCCTTAACCTCGCGCGCACACACACGCGAATGGGCCGCCCGGCAAGCACTCGACCCCACGCTCACCGGTCACGCCGGGGCGGTGGGCGGGCGGGCCGCGTCCTCACCGCTCCTTCCGGGAGCCCTTCGCGCGCGAGTGGGCCCGCTCGGGGGCCGGTGGGCCGCCCGGGGGCCGCCCGGGGGCCGCCCGGGGAGCCGCCCGGGGGCCGCCCGGGGAGCCGCCCGCCGAGCACTCGACCCAGCGCTCGACGCGCGCTGCACCCCCTGCGGCCAGAGCGCGCTGGACATCCTCAAGTTTGCGCGGGCGAGGGCGATAAACAGGCGTGACAGCAGCAGGGCCGACAGGGAGTCGGCCCGGGACTAACCACCTAACCGTCATCAAGGAGATGAACGAATGTCCCTGACGATCAACACAAACATTGAGGCGCTGGACGCACAGCGTAACCTCAGCAACACCGAGGGAATGCTGTCCACAGCGATGGAACGGCTCTCCTCGGGTCTGAAGATCAACTCGGCGGCGGACGACGTCGCGGGGTACGCGATCAGCCAGCGTCTGCAGAGCCAGATCAACGGTCTGACGCAGGCCGAACAGAACAGCCAGGATGCCGTGGCGCTCTCGCAGACGGCCCAGGGTGCGCTGAACGAGGTCTCGCAGATGCTCCAGCGTGTGCGCGAGCTCGGCGTACAGTACGAAAACGGCACCAACTCGGCCTCCGACAAGGAAGCGATCGAAGGCGAGGTCGAACAGCTCAACGCCGAGGTCAAGCGCGTCGGCGAAACGACGTCGTTCAACGGCATCGCCCTGCTGAGCGCAAAAGGCGAAATCTCCTTCCAGGTTGGCGCCAACGAAGGCGCGGAAGAAAAAATCTCCGTCAAGACGATCAAGCTCAGCGAAACGGTCAAAGAAGTCAAACTCTCCGAAAAAGAAGCCCTGAAAAAAATCGAAGAAAACATTGCCTCCGTCGCCAAGGCGGCCGGTGAATTCGGTTCGGTTCAGGACCGTCTGCAGTACACGGAGAGCAACCTCGCGATCTACAACCAGAACCTGTCCGCGGCGCAAAGCTCGATCGTCGACGCCAACATGGCGGCTGAAACGACGAACTTCACCAAAGACCAGGTGCTCCAGCAGGCCGGCGTGTCGGTCCTCGCGCAGGCCAAGTCGCTGCCGCAGGCAGTGCTGAAGCTGCTGGAATAGGCGCAAAGATCTTCCTCAGCGGCGACGCTCTAGAGCGTCGCCGCTGCAGCGAAGCCGTCCTGGGGGCCTTCGGGTTCTCGAGCGATGGACAACAAACGCTTCATGCGGTCAGCCATGGCCAACGGAAGCCACATACCGCCGATTCATCGAGGGAACGGTGGTCGAGATGGGCGGCGCCCGCGCCGCCCATCTCGTCGTTTAACGGCCAGCACAGCCGGGCGAGGACCAGCAGGATCGGCCTGGTTGCCGGACCGTCTGCCTCGTGCGACAGCTCCACCTCCGCTCGGCGCGCCACACCTTCGCGGGCCAACAAACCCCTCCCCGGAACCCCGCAGGGGTTCCCATCCCAAAAAATCCGACGGCCGACAACTCGCGGCCTCAACGCGTGGGCGCGGCGGTCGATTACCCGGTGCGATGTCTGTCGAATCGGTCCTCGCGCGGGTCGCGACGCTCGAACAGGCCCTGGCCAACCCGGCGGCGCTGATGACGCTCGCCGCGCGCACCGGCGGCACGGCCGCCCCCACGGCGACCTCTGAAACGGCGCCCACCGCGGGCGCGGACACGGGCGAATCGTCCTTCGCGCAGGCGCTTGCGAGCGCGAGCGGCGGCTATGACAGCATGCCCACCGCGACAACGGCGTCCGCGGCCTCCCCGCTCGCAAACGGCGCGGGCACAACCACGGCCGCCGCCGACCCCGCCGGCGCGGGGTATCCCACCGCCATGACGGGCGCCGGCGCCAACGGCGCCGCCTCCATGACCGGCGCCAGCGCGGCCGGCTTCGCCTACCCCACCTCCGTGACCGGCGCCAACGCCGCCGGCCTCGCCTACCCCACCTCCATGACCGGCGCCGGCAGCCCCGGCTTGGCCTACCCCACGTCCGTCGCGGGCTCCGGCGTCGCGGGCTCGATCGCGCCGGTGTCCGGCATGGCACTCGCGTCGCCCGGCACGGGCGTCGGCGCGCGGATCGTCGCGATCGCCGAAAGCCAGGCCGGCCAGACCGAGCAGCCGCCCGGCTCCAACGAATCGCCCGCGATCGCCCACTACCGCACTGCGACCGCGGGCGCGCTCCCCGGCGCGCCGTGGTGCGCGTACTTCGCCTCGTGGGCCGCCCGCGAAGCCGGCACCCCGATCGGCGCGCGCGGCGAAGGGCTCGGCGCCGTCGGCGAGATCTGGTCATGGGCCCAAAGCAGCGGCCGTGCGATCCCCAACGGCCCCGGCGTCACCCCGCGCCCCGGTGACCTAATCGTGTTCGGCGACGAACACGTCGGCATCGTCAAAGACGTCCTCCCCAACGGCGACATCCAAACGATCGAGGGCAACTACGAAAACAAGGTCGCCCTCAACACGCGCACGCCTTCCGAAGCGACCGGGTACGTGAACATGGAATAGGCGCGTGCGCTGCTCGACACTCAGAGCGCGCTGTAGGAGCGGCACCCTGCCAACCACCCCGCGCGCGGGCGAGCGTGCGCGCTTACTCTGATAGACCCAGAGCATGCAGACCGCAGCCCGCACGCCGCTGCCACAACAGCGCCCGCCGGGCCGGCGTCCCTGGCCGCGCCGCCTGTGGCCCCCCCGCCCGCGACGGCGCACGGTGCTCGTGCTGCTCGCACTGCTACTCGCGGGCATTCTCGCGCTGGCGCTCTCCCAGCTCGGACTGCACCGCATCGGTCATGCGCTCGCCGCGGCCGACCTGCGCTGGATCGCGCTCGCGCTCGCGCTGATGTCACTGGCGATGGTGGCCCGCGCGGCGTCCTGGCACGAGGTGCTGCGCGCGGCGCTGCCGACGATCGCGATCCCCTGGGCCGCCGTCGTACGCGCGACGATGATCGGCGTGATGGGCTCGGCGGTCTTTCCCGGGCGCATCGGCGAGCCGACCAAGGTGCTCGTCCTCTCGCGCCGCCTGGAGGGCCCCGCGCGGCGCCTGGTGCCCGTGCTCGCCGGCAGCGTCTTCTCCCAGACCCTCATCAACCTCGTCGCACTCGCGATCCTTGCGACCGTCACCTTCTCCAGCGCCCACCTCTTCCAGCACGGCCTGTCCGCGGTGCTCGGCGTGCTACTCGTGCCCCTGCTGCTCGTCGCCCTTGTGCTCGCCGGCCCGCGCCTGCTGCGCCTGGCGCAGCGCTCGCCCTCGCTGCGGATCTCGCTCGCGGCGGCCACCCTCGCCCGCCTTTTGCGCCTCGCCCGCCAGGGGCTCGCCGCGTTCGCACACCCCCGGCACGGCATCCCCGCCGTGCTCTCCCAGCTGTTTGCGTGGGCGCTGCAATGGCTCGCCTGCTATGCCGTGCTGCTCGCCCTTGGCCTGCAATCCCACGGCGGCCTGGCCGCGGCGGCCGCCGTGTTGCTCGCCGTCAACGTCAGCGCGGTCCTGCCCGCCACCCCCTCCAACGTCGGCGTCTTTCAAGCGGCCTGCCTGGTCGTGCTTGCCGCCTACGGCGTCGGCGCCGGCCCCGCGCTCGCCTACGGCATCATCCTCCAAGCCGTCGAGGTCGTCACCGCGCTGGCGCTCGGCGTACCCGCGCTGCTCGGCGAGGGCATGAGCTGGCGCGAGATCCGCACCAGCGCCACCCTGGAGGGGGAGGTCGTCGGGGAGGCGGCCGGCGGGCCGGGCCCCTCCTCACCGATCTAAATGCGGCGGGGGCCGAGGGCGGCCTGCTACTTGTCCTCAATCACGACCGAAGTATTGTCATATATCAAGATATCTGGCTAGATATCTTGATATTTTGCACCCCTTCGTCGTAATACAAGACAACAACACACGCCTTCGCGGCGTGCGCGCTGGCGAGCCGAGCCCCCTCGTCGATTCAGGACAAGGTTGCTGCAGAGACCCGAACGCTGCCCGAACGCGGGCCGCTACCCTAACGCGGCCCTACCCCGCCAGCGCCCGCAGCGACTGCCTCAACGAGCGCGTCGTCTGCAGCACCGCCGTGGGCTCATACCCGCAATGCGCCATACAGTTATCGCAGCGCGGGTCGCGGCCACGGCCGTACTTGCTCCAGTCGGTCGTTTCGATCAGCTCTTTGTAGGTTTTGGCGTAGCCGTCCGACATCAGGTAGCACGGCCGCTGCCAGCCGAACAGCGAGTAGCTCGGGATCCCCCACGCCGTGCACTCGAAGTCAGCCTTGCCTTCCAGAAAATCCAGGAACAGCGGGCTGTGGTTCAGCCGCCAGCGCTTGCGCCGCCCGTCCGCGAACGCCGCGCTGAACAGCTCGCGCGTCTGGCGCACCCCAAGAAAGTGCTCCTGGTCGGGCGCTTTCTCATAGGCGTACGCCGGCGAGATCATCATCTCGTCAACACCCAACTCGTCGTTGAGGAAGTCCAGCACCTCGCGCACGGTCTTGGGCGAGTCCTGCGTGAAGAACGTCGTGTTCGTCGTCACCCGGAAGCCGCGCGCCTTGGCCGCCTTGATCGCCGCGACCGCCTTGTCGAACACACCCTCGCGTTCGACCGAAGCGTCGTGGCGCTCGCGCAGCCCATCCATGTGGACCGCCCACGCGAAGTACGGGCTCGGCTTGAAGTTCTCGAGCTTACGCTCCAGCAGCAGCGCGTTCGTGCACAGGTACACGAACTTCTTGCGTTTCACCAACTCGTCCACGATCGTGTGGATCTCGGGGTGGATCAGCGGCTCGCCACCCGCGATCGACACCATCGGCGCGCCGCTCTCCTCGACCGCTCCCACCGCCTGCTCGACCGGCATCCGCCGCCGCAGCGTGTGCTCGGGGTGCTGGATCTTGCCGCAGCCCGCACACTCCAGGTTGCACTGGAACAGCGGCTCCAGCTCCACGATCAGCGGGAACTTCTCCCGTTTGGCCAACCGCTGGCGCATCAGGTACCAGCCCATCCGGGTGCTCTGTCTCACGCGCGCCGCCATCCTGCGGCTCAGACTAGTCGATAGCGCTCATTCGGCCTCGCGACCCGGCGCCCACGCGTGCACCGTGCGTGCGGCGCGGGCCAGGCCGGCGCTGGCGCGGGCGATCCCCGCGACGGTCGCCAGCGGCCGCGTCAGCTCGCGCCCGGGCGTGTCCGAGATGACGCGCACCACCGCAAACGGCCGCCCGCCGGCGCCGGGCGCCAGCCACACCGACTCCATGTCCACCGCGATCGCGCCCCGTTCGCGCAGGCGCGTGCGGGTCTCCCCCATCGCCAGCCGCTCCACCGACGCGACCACACCCGTCCGCACGCGCATCCCGCCGCCGCGCAGCGCCGCGGCCAGCTCCTGCGCGCCAACGCACTCCACGCGCTCGTCATCGGGCCCAAGCACGGCCTCGGCGACGATCGCTTCGCCGACCTCGCCCTGCTCGTCGAGCCCACCGCCGAACCCCATCACGAGCAGACGCCGCGCCGGGTCGCCCGCGAGCGCCCGCGCGGCCGCGCGGGCCTTGCCTGGGCCCATGCCCGTCTGGCGCACCCGCGCCGCGCGCCGGGAAGGCGCGCGCCTGATCCCGCGGCGGATCATCACGGCCTCCAGGCGCAGCGGCGCGGCGATCACGAGGTCGCTCATCGGGCCCGCCCGCTCCCCGCCACGCAGTGCTGCGGCGGCGCGTCGATTGCCAGCGTGCTCACCGGGCGCTCCCGCTCCCCGCCAGGCAATGCCGCGGCGGCGCGTCGATTGCCAGCGTGCTCACCGGGCGCTCCCGCTCCCCGCCAGGCAGTGCCGCGGCGGCGCGACGATCGCCAGCGTGCTCACCGGGCGCTCCCGCTCCCCGCCAGGCAATGCCGCGGCGGCGCGACGATCGCCAGCGTGCTCACCGGGCGCTCCCGCTCCCCGCGAGCCCCCGCGCGCCGCCGGCACCGGCTGGGAGCCCGTCGGGCGTGGCCGCGAGCCCCAGCGAGGCCAGCGCCACACCCGCCGCCGCGTGCCCGCTCAAGACGGCCCCCTCCAGCGTCGCCGGGCCGCCGGTGGCGGTCCACGCGCCGGCCAGCGCCAGCCCGGGCACGGCCGTCGCAGGGCCGGCGCGCAACGCGGCGCTGCCGGGCTGCGCGCGGAACGTCGCCGCGTGCTCGCGCGTGGCCAGAAACAGCTCGAGCTTCGCCTGGCGCGCGCGCGGGAACAGCTCGGCCAGTGCCGGCACGTAGCGTTCGCGCAACGCGTCCACGCTCAGCCCCATCTCGCGCTCGGCGCCCGACAGCGACACCGCCAAATACTGGCGTCCCGGACCTACCCCGCCGGCCACGCTGCGATCGAAGACATACTGCACCGGGGTGCGCACGCCGGCGGCGAACGGCCACTCACACACAGTTCGATCGTAGACCACGTGCAGGTTGACGATCGGCGCGTCGCCCAGCGCACCGGCGCGGGCCGCCGTGGCGGGGTCGAGCGGCTCGATCAGCGCGGCGGCGCGGGCGTGCGGCAGCGCGAGCACCACCGCCTCGGCGCTTACGCCGTCGCCCTCCTCGCTGGTGTCGCCGGTGTCGCCGGCGCGGTCGTCGCCGGCCTGCTCGCCACCGCCCGGGTAACCAGCCTTGTCGCGGGCCTCGTCGTCACCGACCCCGTGCCTCGCGGTGTGGACGCGGCCGAGCACCTCAAACCCGCCGTCGGCGCGCTGCAGCCGCTGCACCCTGAACCCAAGCCGCACGTCCACCCCCGCCGCCCGCAACGCCCGCGCGGCCGGCTCGCCGACGATCTCCCCGAGCGGGCGTCGGTGAAAGCCGATGTCGCCGGCGTCGGCTTTTTCAAGCAGGCCCGTACGAAAGACGAACACGCCCAGCGCCAGCGACGCGTCCGCTGCGGGCAGGTTGAGCGTCGGCAACGCGATCAAATCCCACAGCGCCGCCACCGCCGCGCGACTCTGGCGGTGCGCGCCAAGCCACGTGCCGAGCGTCACGCGGTCGAGCGCGGGGTCATCGGGGTCGAGCCGCCCGAGCGCAAGCGCGGCCCACGCGGCGCTCGCGCGCCGGCGCACAGAAAGATGTGGGTAGCGCGCCAGCGCACCCGCGAGGTGCAGCGGCGCCGGCAGGCCCGAGCGGCGCAGCATCGCCGTGGGCCGGCCGGGGCTCACCACGGGGATCTCCAGCCGCGGCTGCACGAACACCCCCTGCTCGCCGCCGATCCGCTGCAGCAGCTCGCGGTAGGCAACACAGCAGCGCAGGAACACGTGCTGGCCGTTGTCCATCGTCAGCCCCTCGCGCGCGAACGAGTACGCCGCGCCGCCCAGGCGCGGTCGCACCTCCAGCAGCGTCACCTGCGCGCCCGCCGCCGCGCAATCGAGCGCCGCAGCGATCCCCGCGACACCCCCGCCAATCACGGCAACGCGCGCGCTCACCGGCGACCACGTCCTGAGCGGCCCGCACTCACCGCCGACCATCTCCCAAGCCGCCCGCGCTCACCGGCCGGCCATCTACCAAACGGTCCGCGCTTACCGGCCGGCGCATCCCGCCCCGGGCGTTCTCGGCCCATGGATACCCACCGCAACGCACGCGTCACTCCCCTTCCTCGGGCAGCCGTTCGGCCGGGTGGCGTTCGGGCACGCCGTGGCCAAGCAGCGCGCGTAGGGCAACCCACGCCTTGGCGCGTTTGGAGAGCGACAGGCGACCGGCGAGCGCCCGGTCGGGGCGCTCCTCGATCCGTTCGAGCAACCGCAGGTAGATGCCGGCCATCGCCAGCACACACGCCGCGCTGCGGCGGTCGAGCAGTCCCAGCAGCACGAAGCCCCGGTGAAACGCGTCGCGCGCGCGCAGGCCCTGGAAGCGCATCAGCGCGAACAGCTGGCTGACGTCGTCGCCGCCGAAGCCCGCGACGATCGGGGCCGGCGCGACGCTGCCGGCGCGCGCGACCACCAGCAGCGCCGCGGCGTCCAGCGGAGCGTCGTCGTGCAGGTGGTAGCGCACGAGGTCGTGCGCGGGCAGATACACCCGGCCACGCTGCACGTCCTCACGGATGTCGCGCAGCGTGTTGACGAGCTGCAGCGCCACCCCGAGCGCATCGGCCATCTCGCCCGCCGTCTGCGGCGCCTCCTCTTCGGGCACTGGCCGCGAGCGCGAGCGGCGCGCAGGCGGCGGCGAGGGCGTCTCGGGCGGCACGCCGAAGATCGCCAGGCACAACCGCCCGATCGAGCCAGCGACCCGCCGGCAGTACAGCTCCAGTTCGCCAAACCGCTCGTAGACGGTCCCCCGCACGTCCATCCGCACCCCCTCGATCAGGTCCGTGAGCGCGTCGTCAGGCAGGGCGAAGCGGGCGCGCGCGTCCGCGAGCGCCGCCATCACGAGATCGGGGTCCGCGGGCGACATCGCGGCGAGGTTGTGCTCGAGCGTCTCCAGCCGCGCCAGCTTCACAGCCGCCGGCAGGTCGCCGTCGCCGATGTCGTCCACACGCCGCGCATATGCGTACACGGCGCACATCGCCCGCCGCTTAGCCGCCGGCAGCAGGCCGATCCCGTAGTAGAAGTTGCCCGCCGCCGCGCGCGTCAGCGACTCACACTCGCGGTAGGCGAGCCGCGTGTGGGCACCGGGCACGCTCATCCTCGCCGCCCCGCCAGCAGCCGTGCCGTCGCGGCGGCCCGGTGTGCCTTCGAGGCCCGCGGCGCTCCGCCGAGCACGTCATAGCCGGCCCGCTCGATCGCGTCGAGCGCCGCCACGCAACCCCCCGCGTACGCGGCCACCGCCAGGCGCTCGCGGCCGCGCAGCGTGGCCAGCAGCGGCAGGCCCTCGGTCAGCAGCGCGCGGGTGCGTGCGACCTCGAACGCGAGCAGGCCGCGCAACCGCCAGCTCACCGGGCCGGGGCCGGCCAGCTCCTGCTCGCCGCAGCCAAACCGCGCAAGATCCTCGGCCGGTACGTACACCCGGCCACGCGCGTGGTCCTCGGCGACGTCCTGCCAGTGCTCGGCGAGCTGCAGCGCGCTGCAGATCCGGTCTGACAGCGCGATCCGCGCGGGCGTCGCGGCACCGAACAGGCCGAGCACCAGCTCGCCGACCGGGTTGGCCGACAGCGCGCAGTAGCCCAGCAGCTGCTCCCACGTCTCGTAGCGCGCCACGCGCTGGTCCACGCGGTTGGCCTCGATCAGGCGCAGGAACGGCTCGCGTGGCAGCGCGTGCGCGCGCAGCACTGGCGCCAGACCCGCCAGCAGCGGGTGGGTGGCGCGCCCCGCGTACGCGCGCTCGAGCTCGGCCTGTAGCCAGTCGAGCGCCGCGAGCCGGTCGCCGGTCGCGCTGTCGCCCAGCTCGTCGGCGAGCCGCGCGAACCCGTACAGCGCGAGCAGCCCCTCCCGTGCGCGCGCCGGCAGCACACGACTGGCGACGGGGAAGTTCTCGCCGCCCACCCGCGCCATCACCGCCGCCGCCGCCGGAGCGCCGGGAGCGGCCTCGGCGAGCAGCGCCATCACCGCTCGCGGGTACTGGCGCCGTCCGCCACGGTGCCATACGGGCTGGCGCCGTTCGCGGCGCCAGCCGCAGCCGCCGCCGCTGCGCCCTCAGAGCCGGCTGCCACCGTTGCTAGGTCCCCGGCGCGCCCCAGCGACCCGGGTATCGCGTCGCGCAGGCAGCGCCCGAGCGCCATCACCGGGAAGGTAAGCCGGTAGAGGTGGTAGTTGATGTAGTAATCGCAGGGAAAGCCCGTGCCCGTGTACTGCGGCTCATCCCACGTGCCGTCCTCGCGCTGGGTCTGCACAAGCCACGCGATCCCCCGCGCGGTCGCCTCCGCGCCGGCCTCCCCGGCGGCGTGCAGCGCCAGCAGCGCCCACGCCGTCTGTGAGGCGGTCGAACTCGCCGCGCCCACTCCAGCTCGCGGGGTCGTCGTAGGAGCGCGGGTCCTCCCCCCAGCCGCCGTCGGCGTTCTGGTGCTCGTGCAACCAGCCCACCGCGCGGCGCACCGCGGGGTCGCTCGCGGGCAGCCCCATCGCTGCCAGCGCCGGCAGCGCGGCGCCCGTGCCGTACACGTAGTTGACCCCCCACCGCCCGAACCACGAGCCGTCAGACTCCTGCTGGTCTAGCAGCCAGCGCAGACCGGCCTGCGCGATCGGCGTGCCGGCGCGGCCGACGGCGGCCAGCAGCTCCAGCACGTGCGCGGTGACGTCGGCGCTCGGCTCGTCGATCACCTCGCCGAAATCCAGAAACGGCAGCTCGCGCACCAGCGCGCGCGTGTTGTCGGCGTCAAACGCGCCCCACCCGCCGCCGGCGCTCTGCATTCCCTCCAACCAACGCACGCCATTCGTGCGCGCGTTTCGCGCGCGTGCGCGCGCGCCGCCGCGAATGGCAGCGTTTGGGGCCACATCAGCGCCGCCGCCGTTTAGGAAACCTTTATGTCCGCGATCGCCGGGCGAGCGGCCCTCCCCAGCGACGGCGCCGTTCGCACCCGGGCCCCCCTCCGACCCTTCCGCGGACCCCCCTGCGCCAGCCACCCTGACACCCCCGCTGCGCCGCCCCACGCCCGCTGCATCGCGCTCGTACGGCCCGCCCTGCGGCAGCGCCCGCAACAACGCCAGCACGACCTCGGCGGTGTCGTCGGTGTCGGGGTAGTTGTCGTTGGCGAACTCGAACGCCCACCCGCCGGCGGGCAGCTCAGGGCGCGCGACCGCCCAATCGCCGCGCACGCCCACCTCCTCCGCCAGCAACCACTGCGCGCCTGCGTGCATCGCCGGGTGCTCGGGCGCAAGACCCGCGTCGGCGAGCGCGATCAGCGCCAGCGCCGTGTCCCACACCGGCGACTGACAGGCCTCCAGGCGCCGGCTCGGGCCCGGCGGGGCAGTCGGCGGGCGCGAAGGCGCGGGGCGCTCGGCGCTGCGGGCAGGCAGCCCCACAGGCCCCTCAGAAGGGCGCGGCCCGCCCATCGCGCCGGGGTCCTCGATCATGAAGCGGTCAAGGCCTTCCAGACCGCGACGCATCAGCGGGTGCTCGAGCGGGTAGCCGGCGAGGCGCAGCGCCATCAGCGAGTAGACCCACGGCGGCTGGATGCCGCCCCAGGAGCCGTCGGCCTCCTGGCGGCGCACGATCCAGCGCTCGGCGCGGGCCAGCGCGAGCGCTCGCAGCGGGCGCAGAGGGCGGCGCTCGTAGGCGCGCAGCACACGGTCAAGGCGCACCAGCCACGCCCCAGCAGAGAGGCCGCGCGGCAGCGGCCGCTCGTACGGCGGGCCGTGCAGCTCGTCGAGGTCGATCGCGAGTTGGCGGCACGGCCGGTTGGCGATCACGATCGTCAGCGCGACGATCGTCTGGCGCGCCCAGCAGGCGAAGTCGTAGATGTTCAGCGGCACCCACGAGGGCAGCAGCACGATCTCGGGCGGGAGCGCCGGCACACGCTCCCACGACCACAGCCCGAACAGCGCGAGCCACACATGCGTGAACACGCGCGAGCGCTCGATCCCGCCCTCTGCGCGGATGAACTGGGCGGCGGCCTGCATGTGCGCTTCGGCGGGGTCGTCGCCGGCGAGCTTCAGCGCCCAGTAGGCCTCGATCGTCGTGGACAGCTCGCCCTCGCCGCCGTGGAAGTTGGTCCAGGTGCCGTCAACGCGCTGCTGCGAGCGGATCCACACCGCCGAGCGCTCGGTCTGAGCGGCCGTGCGAATGCCGAGGAACTCGCGCAGCAGCATGTCCTCGGCGTCCATCGTCACGTTGGTCTGCAGCTCGCCCTTCCACCAGCCGGCCTCGTCCTGCAGGGAGAGCAGGTGCTCGCACGCGCGCTCCAGCGCGACCCGAGCGGCGCTGCTCGTCTCGAGGGTGCTCGGGGGCATGGTCGACAAAGGCGTTGGTCCTCTCACTTCCAGGCGCGCTCGCGAACGCGGTGATATCAGGTCAGGCGACAGTCAGCCGCAAATGTACCCGCCGATGGCGCTGGGACGCTCGCGCGACCCCGCCTGGGACAGACGCACGGCCGCGCCAAGAGCGAGGCGAGGACAGACTGCAGGTGGGCACAAGGGCCACAAGACCGACCGCAGCGAGCTAATGGTGCGTCCCACTAGGGCGCGCCGGTGCTCACACCGCCGGCGCCGGGCACCAGCACCTCGGGATGCGCGTCGGTGATCACGTGCTCGCGCAGCACCGCCTCGGACACGGCGCGTGGCACGAGCGAGCGGAAGCGGTAGACGATCAGCCCGTTGACATCCGCACGCCCGACAAGGCGAAAGCCGCTGGCAGGCGGTTTGCCCGCGCCGGGCCGCAGCGGCGCGTAGCCGGTCTCGTCGATTTCGCGCAGTCGCAGCAACGAGTCGCGCGTGGCGTTGTGCAGCGGCGGCAGGTAGTACTCCAGCGGCGCGGCCCCCAGCTCGACGGTCGTGATCGCCGTCAACGGCGACATGGACGCCGATCGCGCCGAGACGAGCCCAGACGAGCCAAGTAGCGACGAACCCGCGCCGTGCGGCCCAGGACGCCCGAGCCGCGATTCTCGGCCTGCGGCCTGCGTAGCGGCAAGCTGTGCTCCCCATTCGCGCCGCAGCACACCCGCCACGCCGCGCCAGTCGCCGCGTTGCAGGCGCGGGGAGAGGTCGACGTCGATCGTCAGGGCGAGGAAGGCGAGCGCGATCAGCCCGCCGAGCGCGATACCCACGCGACCGGTGCGCCGCGCGACGACGATCACGGCGATGCCGGCGCTGAGCGGCACCGTCGCCGCGACGACGTTGCGCGGCGCCAGGTAGTCGGCGCCGGCGAGCGCGAGCACCACCGGCGCCAGCACGCCGCACGCCGCAATCCCCAGGGCCAGCAGCGCGCCGTCGCTCTCACGCGGCGTCAACACGCGCCACAGGCCATAGCCGACACCGGCCAGCATCAGCAGCGCGACCAGCAGCTCGATGCCGTGCCCGAGTGAGGAGCCGGTGTAGCCGGTCAGGTAGTACTGCGGGATCGCTTCCAGGCGCGCCGCCAGCGGCCACTGGCCGATCCACTGCGTCCCGTGGCCGCCCTGCGCGAGCGCCAGCGGCACGAGCGCGGCGCCGACGAGCACGACCGTAGCGAGGGGGGCCACTGTGTTGCGCCGGGGGGCCATTCGCGCGTGTGCGCGCGCGGCCGCGAATGGCAGCGCAAAAAAACCACCACCACCGGCCCCACCGTCCCCCTCCCCGCCGGGCCCCCCTTCGCGCGCGCACACACGCGCCGCCGCGAATGGCACCCCAAAAAAGCCACCACCACCGGCCCCACCGTCCCCCTCCCCGCCGGCCCCTCCCTCGCGCGCGCGCACACGCGCCGCCGCGAATGGCACCCCAAAAAAGCCACCACCACCGGCCCCACCGTCCCCCTCCCCGCCGGCCCCTCCCTCGCGCGCGCGCACACGCGCCGCCGCGAATGGCACCCCAAAAGAGCCGCCCCCACCGGGCCCCACCGCCCCGCGCCGCGGACGCGCCAGCCACAGCGCCATCGGCACGACCAGGAACACGGCGAAGTAGTGGCTGAGCAGCGCCAGCGCACCGCCAACCGCGAACAACACCAGCCGGCGCGGGGTCGGGTCCCGGTCGGCGCGCAGCATACACAGCAGCGCGAGCGCCGCGAACAGCACGTAAAACGCGTACGGCCGCGCCTCCTGGGAGTACCACACCAGCAGCGGGTTGACCGCGACGATCGCGCCCGCCAGCGCCGCCGCGCGCCGGCCCGCCAGCTCGCGCCCGATCCCCCACGCGACCGGCACCGTCGCGATCCCCGCGAGCGCCGAGGGCAACCGCAGCGCGACCTCGCCCGTGCCGGCCAGCCGCGACCACGCCCACACGACCAGGTACCAAAGCGGCGGGTTGTTCTCGGTGTGCACGAACGCGTGCAGCGTCGCGCCGAGACTCGCGTGCAGTACGTGCACGGGGGTGAAGGCCTCGTCGTACCAGAAGCTCTGCAGGTCGAGCGTGCTGAGGCGCAGGGCGGCTGCGAGGACCGTCAGCGCCGCCAGAGGCCACCAGTCGAACGGCGTCACCGCCGCTTGAGAGGACTCCACCGCTGCGCCCCTCCGGGACCCCTGCAAGGGGTCCCCAACCAAATCCTCACCCGTCGCTGCGAGCTGATCAGCCATCCGCGCCGGGGATCGGAGCGTGCAGCGCGCCCGGCGGCGTCGGCGCCGCGCAGAGGTCCTCGCGCGTGGCGCTGCCGAAGCAGGCGTAGCGGTTGGCGCGCTTGTTCGGGGTGTACGGCGGCAGGTAGAAGCCGCCGTGCGCGGCGCGCATGCCGTGCACGATCGGGCCCGTCATGATCAGACAGACCTGCGGCAGCGCGCCCGGCGGACCCGGCGCGACGTTGCCACAAAGAATGTCGCGCGTGGTGTGCGTTTCGATGTCCTGCTCGACGGAGATGTTGTGGTAGTTGCGGTCCGTCAGCGTGCGCCACGTGCGCAGATCGGCGGTGATCCGCACGGCCGTGTGGGTTTGCAGCACCACGTCATTGACGGTCGCCACCGCCAGCAGCACGAACGCCAGCACCAGCAGCGTGCTCTCCACGCGGCGCAAGTCGCCGCGGCCGCGGCGCTCGCTCGTGCGCGGGCGCAGCGGCTCGGGCAGGCGCGCCCAGCGATCCGGGCCCGTCAACGACGCCGCATGGGCCGACGTACCGTCCGTGCTCACGTCGGCCTCCGGCGGCAGGGGCGAGGCGGCAACGCCGATGCGCCGTGCTTGCTCATGACGTCGACACCGGCGAGAACAGCGGCGCGGTCTGGTGGGCGACGAACAACGCCTGCACCGCCAGCGTGGCGATCAAAAGGCGCCGGTCGCGGGTGACGACCGCCAGCGGCAGCGACCACAGCGTGTACCAGGCGAGCAGCCACGTCGAGGTCACGGCGATCGCCAGCAGCGTCCAGCCCGAGGCGGCCACCCAGTCATAACCGCGCCACGTGCGGTACAGCAGGTGCACGATGATGACCACCAGCGCCAGCTTGAGCAGGTCGTGGTCGATCGGGAAGACCCCGGGCTTGCCGAACAGGTGGGCCAGCTCGGTGGCGAAGCTGTCGGTCGAGACGAGCGCCGCGTCGCGGTTCAGAGCCGCAACCAGGCCGAGGCCGTGGATGCCAAAGACGGGCACCGTCACGACCGCGATCGCCACCACCGCCACCAGCGCCCCGGCGAGCGCAGCCCAGCTGCGCCGTGCGAGCAGCATGAACGGCAGCAGCGCGGCGGCCGTGGTCTTGACGAACGCGCCCACCACCACCGTGGCGCCGGCGCCCGCGTCGCGTTCGGCGAGCGTCAGCGCGACGGCCGCCATCATCAGGCACGTCATGATCAGGTCGTTGTGCGCGCCGCCCAGCCCGTAGAGCACCCACAGCGGGTTGGCGCCGACGACCAGCAGCGCGCCCGTCGGGTCAAGGCCGCGCCGGCGCGCGCAATACCACGTCAGCGCCAGTGTGCCCGCGGCCGCCGCGAACGCCTGGAGCTTCATCAGCCACAGCGCCGCCTTCAGCCCGAGCAGGGCCGCCGGGTAGCTCAGCAGCGTGTACACCGGGCCATACGCCGTCGCGGTACGCAGCCAGTCCGTGCCGACGTAGGCGTAGACCGCGTCGCCCCTGATCGTGTGCGGCCCGTGCAGGTAGGGGTTGATGCCGTGCAGCACCCCCATCCGCGCGTAGGCGATATAGCTGAACACGTCGGTCGAGAACAGCACCGGCCCGGCGAACACGATCAGGCTGAGCGCGGCGACCAGCGCGAGCACCCAGCGCGTCCAGACGCGCTCGCCGAGGACCCGGGCCAGCGGCGAGCGCGTGCCGAGCGCGAGCAGCCCTGCATACGCCGCGCTGTAGGCGAGCAGCGCGATCAGGAACACGCGGAACCCGAGCCGCTCGCCGACCCCCACAAGCCACGCGGCGATCTGCGGCGAGCGCGGGATCAGCGGTGCGTGACCGAGCGCCCCGTCGAGCACGATCTCGAGCGTCGCGGCCAGCAGCACGAGCGTGCACAGGCCGGCGAGCGCGAGCGGCCAGCGCCCAGTCGATCCCTCACGGTCGGCGCTCGCGGCGAGCGCGGGCGAGCCGGCCGGGGCGGTGCGAACGGAGCTCAATCCTCGAAACGCAGGACGTCGAGCGCGCCGGTCACCTCGAAGACGCGCTTCACGGTGGGGGCGGCACCGCGCAACACCAGCTCGCAGTCGCGCTCGCGGGCACGCGCGTCGGCCTGCAACAGCAGGCGCAGACCGGTGGAGTCGATGAACGCGAGCTCGGCCAGGTCGATCACCAGCCGCTCGGGCCGCTCTCGCTCGGCCTCGCCGAGCCGCGCTTCGAACTGTTGCGCGCCGGCCAGGTCGAGTTCGCCGCTGAGCGCCACGTTCGCGGTGCCGTTCTCGACAAAGCTCGAGATCTCCAGGGTCCCCGGAGTGGGCGCAGACGCGCTCATACCGTGACTCTAGTGCACCCGGGGCCGCGGGGCCAGACCCAGCACGTCGCGGCTAGAAGCCAAGCCAAACGCTCTTGCTCTCCAGGTAGGCGTCGAGGCCGTCGTGGCCGTGCTCGCGCCCCACACCGGAGGCCTTGAAGCCGCCGAACGGGGCATTCGGCTCGACGTTGCCCCACGTGTTGACGTACACCGAGCCGGCGCGCAGCAGCGCAGCGAGCCGGTGGGCGTTGCCGACGTCGCGTGTCCAGACGCCGGCGGCGAGCCCGTACTCGTTGTCGTTCGCGCGCGCCGCGACCTCCTCCAGACTGTCGTAGGGGGAGGCGACGAGCACCGGGCCGAAGATCTCCTCGCGGGCGATCTTCAGCGTGTCGTCGGTGACCGCGAACAAGGTCGGCGCGACGAAGTAGCCGCCGGACTCGGGCAGCGCCGCGTCGCCGCCGGCGAGCAGCTCGGCGCCCTGCTCGCGGCCCGACTCGATGTAGCCCATCACACGCTCGCGCTGCTCGGCGGAGACCAGCGGACCGAGCTGTGTCTCACTCTGCAGGCCGGGCCCGAGGCGGGTCGCGGCGGCGCGCTCGGCGAGCGCCGAGACGACTTCGTCGAAGCACTCCTTCGGCGCGAACAGGCGCGAGGCGGCGTTGCAGGCCTGGCCGGAGTTGAAGTAGATCGCTTGGAAGGCGCCCTTCACGGCGGCGTCGAGGTCGGCGTCTGCCAGGATGATGTTCGGCGACTTGCCGCCCAGCTCCAGCGTGAGCCGCTTGAGCGCGCCGCCGGCCTTGGCCCCGATCTCGCGCCCGACCGCGGTCGAGCCGGTGAACGCGAGCTTGTCGACGTCGGGGTGCGCGACGAGGGCGGCGCCGGTCGTGCCGTCGCCGGTGAGCACGTTCAGCACACCCGGCGGCAGGCCGGCCTCCAGGGCCAGCTCGCCGAGACGCAGGGCAGAGAGCGGAGTCTGCTCGGCCGGCTTGAGCACGATCGTGCAGCCCGCGGCGAGCGCGGGGGCGATCTTCCAAACCGCCATCAGCAGCGGGAAGTTCCACGGCACGATCTGGCCGCACACGCCGACCGGCTCGCGCCGCGTGTAGCAGTGGATGTTCGGCGCGGTCACCGGCAGCACCGCACCCTCGATCTTCGTCGGCCAGCCCGCGAAGTAGCGCAGGTGCGCGATCGCGCCGGCGACGTCGACGTAGCGCGCGAGGTTCACGGGCTTGCCGTTGTCGAGCGACTCGATCTCGGCGAGCTCCTGCGCATTGGCTTCCAGCAGGTCGGCCAGCGTGTACAGCACACGCTCGCGCCCGGAGGCGGGCATGCTCGCCCACGGCCCGTCCGCGAACGCAGCGCGCGCGGCGGCGACGGCGCCGGCGACGTCCGCCTCGCCGGCGTGCGCGACCTGCGCGACCTCGCGCCCGCTGGCGGGGTCGAGCGTGGCGAACGTGCGGCCGTCCTGGGCGTCGGTACGCTCGGCGCCGACCAGCAGCTGCTGGCGCTTTTCGATGAACGCGCGGGCGGCGTCGCCGAGCGCGTCGGGCAGGCCCGACTGGGCGCCTGCGGTGTCGGGTGCGGCGGGGGTGGAGGTGGCGGTGTCGGTGGGCATGGCGACAGCGTACCTCGGCGCGGGCCCCTCCTGGTCCGCGCGGCCGCAGAAACCCCACCCGATCCCGACGGCCCCCCGAGGCCCGAGCCGGCCCGAGAAAGCCCTACCCGGCACGCGAAAGGCCCCACGTGACCCCGACGGCCCCGGCCCCCCGAGGCCCGAGAAAGCCCTATCCGACGCGCGAAAGCCCCTAACCGGCCCGCGCCAGCAACAGCTCCTCGCCAGCGAGCGTCTGGCTGGTGGCCGCGTCGATGCGAACCTGGGTCAGCTCGCCGGCGGCGGCGAGCCCGCTGAAGTTGACGACCTTGTTGTGGCGGGTGCGCCCGCGCAGCCGCGTGGGGTCGGTGCGGGACGGGCCTTCGACCAGGACCTCGAGAGTGCGCCCGAGGAAGCGCTCGGCCCGTTGGCGCGCGTGGCGCTGGACGGCCTCGACGAGGCGCTCCATCCGCGCGACCTTGACGGGGTGGGGCACGAGGCCGTCGGTGAGCGTGGCGGCCTCGGTGCCGCGGCGGGGCGAGAACAGGAAGGTGAACGCGCTGTCGTAGCCGACCTGCTCGACGACGTCGAGGGTCTGCTCGAAGTCCTGCTCGGTCTCGCCGGGGAAGCCGACGATGATGTCGGTGGTGAGCGCGACGTCGGGGACGTGCTCGCGGATCAGCGCGACGCGGTCTAGGTAGCGCTCGCGGTCGTAGGTGCGGCGCATCGCCTTGAGGATCGCGCTGGAGCCGGACTGCAGCGGCAGGTGGATGTGCTCGCAGACGCTCGGCAGGGTGGCGTGCGCGTGGATCACGTCCTCGCGCATGTCCTTCGGGTGGGGGCTCGTGTAGCGGATGCGCTCGATGCCGTCGATCGCGTCGAGCGCGTGCAGGAGCCCGGCGAAGCTGCGCGGGCCGCCATCGCCGCGCAGGTCGCGCCCGTAGGAGTTGACGTTCTGCCCGAGCAGCGTGACCTCGCGGACGCCTTCGGCGGCCATCCGCTGCACCTCGGCGACCAACTCACCGAAGGGCCGGCTGACCTCGCGCCCGCGCGTGGAGGGGACGATGCAATACGAGCAGCGGCAGTTGCAGCCGACACTGATCTGCACCCAGCCCTGGAAGGGCCGCTCGCGGTGGGCGGGCAGCCGGCCGGTGAAACCCTCGAACTCGAAATAGCCCTGCGCGCTCAGCGAGTCGCTGGTCAGGAACTCGGCGAGCTTGTGCACCTGCCCAGGCCCGAACGCGACGTCGACGAACGGGAAGCGTTCGAAGACCTCCTCCTTGACCGACTGCGCCCAGCAGCCCCCGACGCCGACGATCCGCTCGGGCCGTTCGCGCTTGAGCCGCTTGGCCTCGCCGAGGTGCGCGACGAAGCGGCTGTCGGCGGTCTCGCGGATCGAGCAGGTGTTGAACAGGATCACGTCGGCCTGCGCGCGCTCGGGCGCCTCGGCGTAGCCGAGCGACTCGAGCATGCCCTTCATGCGCTCGGAGTCGTGCTCGTTCATCTGGCAGCCGAAGGTGGTTAGGTGGTAGCGGGGCATGGCCACCCAGCTTAACCCCTGACGCCCACCCGATCGGCGGGCCACTCATTGCGGGTGATCAACAACCAGTCGCTCGGTTGAGCGCGCGACACACCTCGTCCATCTTCGGCGGCCCGAGTGTGGTGATGCGTTCAGTCAGTTGCGCCTTTCGGGCAGAGAACGTGTTGTCGAGTACGAGCACGCACGGCTGGAGCATCCCGTCGTCCTCGTCGAGTGGAACCTCGGAATCCCAGCCTCGCACGGTGCTCGTCGCTGGCGCCCGCAATTACGCTGTGGCGACGGGCGATCGTCTCATCGCGCGTAAGGATCAGCGCCGGCCGGCGCTTTTCGTCGGGCTGCTCGTACCACCAGATCTCACCGCGCTTCATCGGGCCGCTCGCCGGACAATCGCGTCCACGCTTCGCCGAGCGTCTCACCGTTTGCTGCGATCTCTTCTTCGTCTAGTTCGCGCATCGTGTCAGCGGCGGCATTGTTGAGCATCAGATCAAGGTCACCCCACTCGTCCACCCGGTCGTCGTGCTCGTGCGCATGGGCAACCGCACGCAGAGCGATCTCGGCGTCCTGCTCGCTCCAGTTCGGTACAAGCTCCAGAACCCGCTCCTTTGCAGTCATCCATTCCGAGTCTAGCCGCGCCAGCTACGCCACCCCAGCCAAATCGGCCTTGCCGTTAGACGTGGCCGCACCGCTTGGCACTGGCTGAGGGCCATCTAGAGGTTTCCGCACGGTGACGCCTGGAGTCTCGGTCTTCGAGGCTGCAACGACCACGTCGCCCTCCCCAACCGGCTCCTCGCCGGCGGCCTCCGCAGGCGGTAGGGGCGCCCCTTCGGCCGAGAGCCCGCGCTTGGTGAAGATCTTCTCGCGGATCTCCTTGGCCATCGAGGGGTTCTCCTCGAGGTAGGACTTGGCGTTGCCGCGCCCCTGCCCCAAGCGTTCGTTGCCGTAGGAGAAGAACGAGCCGGACTTGGTGACGATGCCATCCTCGATGCCGAGATCGACGAGACAACCTGCGGTCGAGATGCCCTTGCCGAACTCGATGTCGAACTCGGCCTGGCGGAAGGGCGCGGCGAGCTTGTTCTTGACGACCTTCACGCGCACGCGGTTGCCGACCGCCTCGGTGCCGTCCTTGAGCGTCTCGATGCGACGGATGTCAAGGCGTTGGGAGGCGTAGAACTTCAGCGCGCGCCCACCGGGCTGGGTCTCGGGCGAGCCGAACATGACGCCGACCTTTTCGCGAATCTGGTTGGTGAGGATGCAGAGCGTGCTGGTGCGGTTGAGGTTGCCGGCGAGCTTGCGCATCGCCTGGGACATCATGCGCGCCTGCGCGCCGACTGTCTGGTCGCCCATCTGCCCCTCCAGCTCGACGCGCGGGGTCAGCGCGGCGACGGAGTCGATCGCGACGACGTCAAGGGCGCCGGAGCGCACGAGCATGTCGGCGATCTCAAGCGCCTGCTCGCCGTAGTCGGGCTGGGAGACGAGCAGCTCGTCGATGTCGACGCCGATCTCCTTGGCGTAGAGCGGGTCCATCGCGTGCTCGGCGTCGATGAACGCGCAGACGCCGCCGAGCCGCTGCGCTTCGGCGAGGACGTGGTAGATGAGCGTCGTCTTGCCGGAGGACTCGGGGCCGAAGACCTCGACGATCCGCCCCCGCGGGACGCCGCCGATGCCGAGCGCGAGGTCGAGCCCGAGCGAGCCGGTCGGGATCGCCTCGACGCGCACCTGCGCGCCCTCGTCGCCCATACGCATGACGCTGCCCTTGCCGAACTCGCGCTCGATCTGTCCGAGCGCGCCCTTGAGCGCGGCATCGCGGGCCTTGGCGGCCTTCTCCTGGTCGGTGACGGGCATGACGATCCTCCGAAGTCGAGATTGGTTCGAACAAGTTAGCCGGGGCCCCGGACGGAACACTTGTTCGTATCGCGCGGGCGGGTTTGGGATGGGGAGGTGATCGCACGGAGTGCGATCAGAGGGCCGCGAGGCTGTGGCTTTCGAGCGCCTCGTATTCGGCGTTCGTGGGCGTGAGCCACGAGCGATACAGCGTGAGGCGATCCGCGCCGAAAGCCAGCGCGGGCGTCGGCGGCAGGGCGCGTTCGCGCGGTGCATCGCGGGGGTGTAGGCGCGCGAGCGTGATGTGGGGGCGGAAGCGCTGCTGGGATCGGCGCCCGGCGGCGCTCTGCTCCTCGTCCGCCTCGCAGACGGCGGCCAGCTCGTCCGCTACGGCGGCGTGCAGCGCGTGCAACGAGCCTGCGGGGTCATCGTGCAATTCGACCGCCAGCGCCCGCGGGCGCCGCGGCGGCAGCCACAAGGGCGCCCCGACCTCCAGGCGCGCAATCGGGGAGACCGCGGCGCACGCCCGCCCAAGCGCCGCCCCGATATCGTCGATCTCCCCGACGGGCCGGCTGCCGAGAAACAGGATCGTCGCGTGCAGCGTGTCGGGGTGCAGGAGGCGAACGGGGGCTCGCAAGCCGCGCCGTGCCCAGCCCGCGAGCTGCGTGGCGACGTCGGCGGGCGGGTCCAGGGCGACGAACAGGCGGGCGCTGGTGTGGCGGGTCACACGACGATCATGGCAACCGCGCCCCGGGGGCTCAAGCGGCGAGCAGCGCCCGCCGCACCAGACGCAGCGCGACGTACAGCCGGGCGCGTGGCGGGTCATCGCTACTGCGCGGTTGCGTCCAACGCCCGCCGCACCAGGTGCAGCGCCACCGTGCTCGCCCGATCGCGCACGTCGGCGCGCCCGCCGGGGAGGTGGACCGTACGGGTCAGCTCGTCGGCCTGGCCGGGACCGGCGACGCCGAAGCAGACCGTCCCGACCGGCTTGTCCTCGCTGCCGCCGCCGGGGCCCGCGACGCCGGTGATGCCGACGCCGACGTCGGCGCCCAGGCGCGCGCGGGCACCCTGCGCGAGCGCGAGGGCGACCTCGGGCGAGACCGCGCCGTGCGCGTCGATCAGCGCCGCCGGCACGCCGGCCTGGGCGGTCTTGACGTCGTTCGCGTACGCCACCACGGCGCCGCGCACGTAGTCCGAGGAGCCAGGCAGCTCGGTCAGGCGCGCGGCGAGCAGACCGCCGGTGCACGACTCGGCGGTGGCGATCGTCAGCCCGCGTGCGCGTAGCGTGGCAGCGACCTGCTCGTCGACGGTCGCGCCGTCGTCGGAGAACAGTGTGTCGGCGTGGCGGGAGCACACGAGCGCGACGAAGGCGTCGTAGACGGGCTGGGCGGCGGGCTCGTAACGGGTGACGACCTCCACCTCGCCGCGGCGCAGGCAGGTCGTGACCTCCAGGCGCTCCAGCGCGATGCCGTCGCGTTCGGCGGCGCGCAGCGTCTCGGCGATCTCCGACTCGGGGATGCCAAACAGGCGCAGGGTGTGCCGGCGGTACTGCACCGCGCCCGCCAGCGCGGCCTGCAATGCGTCGGTCCGCAGGGCGGTGCGCCACATCGGCTGCAACTCGCGCGGCGGGCCGGGCAGCACGAGCACCGTGGGTCGGTTTTTTCGGTGCCATTCGCGCGGGCGCGCGCGCGCCGCCGCGGATGGCTCGCTTTTCGACCCATCCACCACCCCACCCTCGCCGCCCCCCTCGACCCCACCAACACCGCCCTCCGCGGCCCCGCCCGCCAACTCGCCCTCGCCGCCCTCCTCGACCCCACCGACACCGACCTCCCTGGCCCCACCGGCCACCCCCTCCTCGACCCCACCAACACCGACCTCCGCGGGCCCCGGCGGCACGACCAGGCCCGGCGCGGTGCCGACCGGCTCCAAAATCGTCGCGCCGCGCGGGACCACCGCCTGCTTGCGGTTGCTCGCGCGCACCGCCTCCATGTCGATCTTCGGCCAGCGTTTGGCGACACCGGCAAGGATCGCGGCGATGCGCTCCTCCAGCGCCTCGTCGAGCACCATCTCACGACCCTGGAATTCGCCGACGACCTCGGCGGTGAGATCGTCGGCGGTAGGGCCGAGGCCGCCGCTGGTGACGATCAGATCGAGGCGCTGCTCGGCCATGAAGCGCAGCGCCGCGAGCATGTCTCCGCGACGGTCGCCGACGATCGCGATCTGCGCGGCCTCGACGCCGACCTCCTCCAGGCGGTCCGCCAGCCACGGGCCGTTGCGGTCGCTCACGCGGCCCGTGAGGACCTCGGTACCGGTGACAAGAATGCCCGCCCGTGCGCTCACGTGCAGGTGGTGGGCCGTTCGCTGGGCGCCAGTTCGCGCACGCCGGCGCGGGTGATCGAATAGTCGATCGCGCCACCCGACGGCGGCACCACGAACGGTTTGCCGTTGACGACCAATGCCAAGCCGTTGTTGCCGAGTATCAGCGTGAAGCGGCGCGCGTGATAGGTCGGCTGGGCTTCGCCGGGCTTGAGGGTCAGCCCTGGGATCCGCCGCCGGCCGCCGTCGCCGATCAGGCACACGTACACGTCCGCGCTCGGTTCGATACGCAACGAGGCGAGCTCTGCGCGGGCGCGGGCCCGCGCGCGGCGACGCGCGCGTGCGGCCGCCGCGGCGGCGGTGTGGCTGCTGCTCGCGTCCTGGCCGCCGGTCGTACCGACATGCCTGCCGCCCGAGCCGCCGCCGCTCAACAGGCCGACGACCAGCAGCACGATCAGCACGCCGACCACGCCGACCGCCGCGATGTAGGCACGCGAGGGCCCGGTGGGCGGTGCGGGCGCACCGGCGCGCCGCGCGGCGCCGCCCGGCCTGGCGCGGCGCGCAACCCCGCCGGCAGGCTGCTGGCTGGGCTCGGTTTCGCGGGGATTCTCGTAGGTGCGGCGATATTCCTCCAGCAGCGCCTTGTCGTCGAGACCGAGCGCCTGCGCGTAGGTCCGTAGAAAGCTCTTGACGAAGGTCGGCCCGGGCAGCAGGTCGAACTCCTCGTTCTCCAGCGCGCGCAAATACTTGGCCCGGATCTTCGTCTTGGCCTCGATCTCCGAGACGTCGATCCGTTCGCGCATCCGCGCCTCGCGCAAAGTTGCCCCAATTTCCGGCATGTCGCCGTGTAGGCTAGTGGCAAGCGGCCGCGGCAGACGCCGCGCACGCCCGCTTGCGCGCACGCCGGCGACCGGCGCTCAACTCTCGGCCGGCGCGGGCACCGCGCGCTCTCCCAGCGCCGCCAGCACGCGCGGCACATCCGCTTCGCCAATCAGCACCTGGCGGGGCTTCGATCCCTCATAGCCAGAGATCACGCCGCGACGCTCGAGCATGTCGATCAGCCGGCCGGCGCGCGTGTAGCCGAGCCGCAGGCGGCGCTGGAGCATCGAGGTCGAGGCCGTCTGCATCTCGGCCACCAGCCGGATCGCGTCGCTGAGCAGCGGGTCCTCGTCGGGGTCGAAGTCATCCGGGCCGCCACCCTCCTCTGCCGTCGGCTCGACCTCCTCCAGCAGCTCCTCGCGCAGCTCGGGCTCGCCCTGCAGGCGCCAGAACTCTGTGAGCTTGGCGATCTGCGGCTCGTCGACGTAGGCGCCCTGGATGCGCTGCAGGCGCGAGGAGCCGACCGGACTGAAGAGCATGTCGCCCTGGCCGAGCAGCGACTCGGCGCCGTTCTGGTCGAGGATCACGCGCGAGTCCGTCTGCGAGGAGACCGCGAACGCGATCCGCGAGGGCACGTTGGCCTTGATCATGCCCGTGATCACATCCACACGTGGGCTCTGCGTGGCGAGCACGAGATGGATGCCGACCGCGCGCGCCTTCTGCGCGAGGCGGATGATCGAGTCCTCGACGTCCGCCGGCGCGACCATCATCAGGTCCGCGAGCTCGTCGATCACGCACAGGATGTAGGGCAGCGGCGGCTCGCCGCGGCCTTCGCGGTGGCGGTTGAGCTCGGGCAGGCTGCGCGTGCGCGCCAGCGACATGATCCCGTAGCGC
The DNA here is from genome assembly GCA_963804675.1 of uncultured Solirubrobacterales bacterium. Lineage (GTDB taxonomy): Bacteria > Actinomycetota > Thermoleophilia > Solirubrobacterales > Solirubrobacteraceae > Palsa-744. Next base: position 1,068,584 of record CAWDRI010000001.1, read on the forward strand.
TGCTCCATCTCCTTGACCAGATTCTGCAGCGCGTTGGCGGCCATCCGCGGGCTCGTGATCACGGGGGTCAAGAGGTGCGGGATCGACTCGTAGTGGTTGAGCTCGACCTGCTTGGGGTCGACCAGCACGAGCCGCAGTTCGTGCGGGCTGGCGCGCAGCAGCACGCTCGCGAGCATCGCGTTGATCGCGCCCGACTTGCCCGCGCCGGTCGTGCCGGCGACCAGCAGGTGGGGCATCTTTGCGAGGTCCGCGCCAATCGCCTTGCCCGCGACGTCCTTGCCGAGCCACACCGTCAGCGGCGACCAGTCCGCGGGCGGCTCCTGGTAGACGTCGCCCAGGCGCACGATCCGCCGGCGCGCGTTGGGGACCTCGACGCCGACCGCCTGCTTGCCGGGGATCGGCGCGAGGATGCGGATGTCGGTCGCCGCCAGCGCGTAGGCGAGGTCGTCCTTGAGCTGGGTGACCTTCGCGACCTTCGTGCCGGGCGCCAGCCGCAGCTCGTAGCGGGTGATGTGGGGCCCGGCGACGGTGCCGATCACCCGCGCCTGCACGCCGAAGTGCCCGAGCGCCTCGATCAGCGCGGCGGCGGTGCGCTCCTGCCCGGCGGTGTCGGGTCGCACCTGGTCGGCGGTCGAACGCGACAGCACGCGCGCCGGTTGGGGCAGCTGCCAGACGAAGTCGGGGTCGTCGGTCACCGCCTCGCGCAGCCGACCCTGCGGAGTGAGGTTGTCGGGGTCAACGTCCTCGGCGGCGACGCCCGCGATCTGCTCCTCCTCCACCTCTTCCTCGGCCTCCTCGACGTCATCTTCGACGCCGCCCGGCTCATGGACGTCGCTGACCGAAGGCGCCTCCACGTGCGTCGCGCGCACGACCAGCTCGTGGTCCTCGGGCTCCGGTGGCAGCAGCGCACCCCCGTCAGGCTCTCCTTGCGGGCCCGCCGACCCCCCTCCGGACGCCCCCTGGGGCGTCCAATCAAAATCGCCCTCCTCCAGCTCGTGGCGATCCGCACTTGCTTGTGAGGAGCGGCGTGATGAGGGTTCTTTTTCGCTGCCATTCGCGGCCGCGCGCGTGCGCGCCCGCGAATGGAGCACGCGAGAGGTGTCGAGCACCCCCGCTCCCGTCGCGCGCAGCAGACTCGCGAGCGACGCGCCGGTGAGCAGCACGACGCCGACGAGCACGAGGAACACGACGAGTATGTCCACGCCAACGCGCTGCACGAGTCGGTGCGTGACGTCATAGAGCACCTGTCCCACCGCGCCGCCGCGCGCGTCGAGAAAGCTCGCTCCCCACTGCGAACGGGCGCTGGAGCCGCCCCCTTCGCCCTGGCCGGCGCTCACGCCGAGCGTGCCCGCCGCGAGCGCCAGCACGATCCCCGCAACCAGGCACACGCTGCCCGTACGCAGCGGGCGCAACGCGGGCAGCACCGGGCGCATCAGCAGCACCCCGCCGCCGAGCACCAGCGCGACCGGCGCCAGCACGCGCGCGCGCCCCACGCTCCAGCCGAGCGCCACCGCCAGACCGTGCCCCGCGCCGCCGCCATTCCAGCCGCCGTAGAGCACGAAGCCAAGGAACACGCCGAGCGCGATCAGCGCGAGTGCCAGCACGTCGCGCTGGCGCTGGTCGAGCTCGGGCAGCCGCGGCGGCCACTGCGCCAGCGCGAAGCTCGCGGGCCAGCCCTCCCACAGGCTGCCGGCGCGGCTGCCGGCGCGGCGAGTGCCTGCATTGTGTTTTTTGCGCCGATTGCGCGTGGGCGCGCGTGGGCGCGTGCGCGCGGGTGTGCGTGTGGACGCGCGTGGGCGCGCACGTGGGCTTCGCGCAACACGCGCGCCGCTGCCCCGCTTGTTGGTGGCGGCCATCCTGCGCAACTTCGACGCGAGCGGCCCCGCACCTGCTCGCGGCATCGCGTGCCCGGCCCGAAACCAGCGGCGCAACCCCTTACCATCGGTTTAGCGCGCAGCGCTTAGATGGACACACCATGAACGACTTCTCCCGCGCCCCACGCATCCTTGTCGTCGAGGACGACGAGGACATCGCCCAGGCCCTGCAACGCTCGCTGCGTATGGAGGGCTATGAGGTGCGCATCGCGAGCGACGGCGCGGCCGGCCTCGAGCAGGCGCAGATGTTCGCCCCCGATCTCGTGATCCTCGATCTCGGTCTGCCCAAGGTCGACGGGCTCGACGTCGCGCGCAGCCTGCGCGAGCGCGACGATCTGCCGATCCTGATCCTCACCGCGCGCGACGCCCTGGAGTCGCGCGTGGAGGGACTCGACGCGGGCGCGGATGACTATCTCGTCAAGCCCTTCGAGCGCCAGGAGCTGCTCGCGCGCCTGCGCGCTCTGCTGCGCCGCCGTCCGCCGCGCGGCTCGGCGCCGCTGCGCGTCGGTGACCTCTCACTCAACGTTGACACTCACGAGGTCACGCGCGGCGAGCGAGCGATTGAGCTCACGCAGCGCGAGTTCGAACTGCTCGAGTACCTGATGCGCAACGAGCGCATCGTGATCTCGCGCCAGCGCCTGCTCGACGAGGTCTGGGGCTACGACCCGTTCTCGACGACGAACACGATCGAGGTCTTCGTATCGAACCTGCGCCGCAAGCTCGAGGCCGAGGGCGAGCCGCGTCTGCTGCACACGATTCGAGGGGCGGGCTACGTCCTCCGCGCCTGAGGAGCCGCTGCCGCCCGGCCGCCCGCGGCCGGGCATGTCGGGGCACGTATCGGGCCCAGCACCGACGCCCGCGGGGCAGGCGCCGCCCCCCGCGCGCGCGCCGCGGTCGCCGGGACAAGCCTTCATGTTCGCACCACTCGCCTTACTGCGGCGGGTCGGCGCGCGCATCTCCGCCGCATTCGACCGCCTGCCGATTCGCGCGCGTCTGGCGGTCGTTTCGGCGTTGTTGACGTTCGTGATCCTGTGCGGGTTTGCGCTCGTCGTCGGCTCGCTGACCGTGCGGCGCATCCGCTCGGACTTCAACCGCGAAGTCGCCGTCACCGCGACCAACCTCGCCGAGCTGCTGCACATCGAAGTGACGGCCGCCGACACGCTGCGCGTGCGGCCGAACCTCGAACGGACCGCCGCGCCCGACCACGCCGTGATCCGCATCCTCTACCCCGAGGGCAACGTGCTGCAGAGCACCCCCAGCGCGCCGAACCTCGGGGTGGCCAGCGAAGCGGACGTCGGCGGCTACCGCGTGCACACCGTGCCCGTCGAGCTGGAAGCGCCGACCGGCGGCGTCGTGCTCGTGCAGTACGGCCGGCCACTCAGCGACATCCAGCCGACGATCGCGCGCCTGGAGCTGCTGCTGTTGCTCGGCGTGCTCGCCGGCAGTGGCCTCGCGTTGCTCGCCGGCGCCAGCATTGCGCGACGTGCGATGCAGCCGATCGCGCGCCTGACGAGCACCGCGGCGGAGATCGCACGCACGCGCGACGCCGGCGCGCGCGTGCCGCTGCCCGAGGCCGACGACGAGGTCGCCGAGCTGGCCCGCACCCTGCAGGGCATGCTGCACTCGCTCGACGACGCGCACGCCGAGACCGAGGCCACGCTCGCCCGCCAGCGCCGCTTCGTCGCCGACGCCTCGCACGAGCTGCGCACCCCGCTGACCAGCGTGCTCGCGAACCTCGAGCTGCTGGCGGAGTCGTTGCACGGCGAAGAGGCCGAGGCTGCGCGCAGCGCGCTGCGCTCCTCCCAGCGCATGCGCCGTCTGGTCGCCGACCTGCTGCTGCTCGCGCGCAGCGACGTCGGGCGCGCCGTCCCGCGCGCGCCCTGCGACCTCGCGCAGATCGTGCTCGACGCGGCCTCCGAGCTGGGGCCGCTCGCCGCCGAACACGACCTCTCGCTCGACGCGCGGCCCGCCGTCGTGCTCGGCGACCACGACGAGCTGCTGCGCGTCGCGCTGAACCTGATCGAGAACGCCCTGCGCTACACGCCGCCCGGCAGCTCGATCTGGATCTCCAGCGGCCTTGCCAATGCCGGCGCGCACGAGGGCAGGGGCGGCGCGAGCGAAGGAGGCAGCGCGGGCAGCGGCCGCGGCGACGGTGGCCCCAGTAATGGCGGCGCGGGCAACGGCGGTCCCGGCCCCGGCACCGGCGGCCCCGAAGCGACGCTGATCGTCGAGGACGACGGCCCCGGCGTGCCCGCCGAGCTGTCCGGCACGCTATTCGAGCGCTTCGTCCGCGGTGCCGGCGACCGCGGCCGCTCCTTCGGGCTGGGTCTCGCGATCGTGCGCGCCGTGGCCCAGTCGCATGGCGGGTCGGTCGCACTGGAGCGCACACGCCGCGATGGCGTCGAGCACGGCGCGCGCTTCGTCGTGCGGCTGCCGCTGGCGGCGGAGCACGAGGACTCACCTCAGCCGCCCCGCGTGCCCGTGGTCGGCAACCCCGCGATGTAGGGGACGGCCGAACCGAGATACGCGGGAGATCACCGGGGACTGCTGGAAGCGCTTGCCTTGCCTTTGGCCTTGCGCGCAGCGGAGCGCTCGGCCTTCTGTTCGCGCGCCTGGCTGTATGACTGTGCCACGAGCGTCTTGCCGTCGGACCAGCCAAAGGCGCGCACGAGCAGCACGATCGCAAAGAACAGGCCCCAAGCGGTCGTCACGAGCTGCTGGGCGACGGAGTAGGCGGTCGCGTTGGACGCGCTGGTGACGCCGTTGAGTGAGAGCACGTTGAAGCCCTGAACGACGCCCGCCCCGCCCGGAGTCACCGAGCTGACGTTGGCGATCGAGTTGCCAGCGACCACGCGCATGAGTATGTGAAAGCTGACAGGAATGTGATAAGCGGTCAGGAACACGGCTATCACCCCAAGCATCGCCAACCAGCTGATCGCCTCCGGCAGCACCACGCGCCCGAGAAAGGCGCGCACGTGCACGAGGATCTGCGCACCGACCTTCGCCTGCTCCCACCAGCGCGCGACGCGCGCCCGCAGCACTCGGGCTACAAGGAACAGAAGCACAGCGATACCGACGAGGAAAATCGCGGTGGCCCACGGATGTTCGGTCACAAATCCCAGCTGGATCGAGAACGACCCGCCGACCGTCAGGAACAGGTAGACGTAGCAAAACGTCCCGATCAGTGTGAAGAAGATCTTCTGCACCGCCATCCCGGCGAGCACGCCGGCGAATGTGGCCGCGAGGATGATCGTCGTAAACATCAGCAGCATCACCAGCGTGCCGAGGTTCGCCGGCAGCACCGAGTTCAGCGCGACGGCCGCCGCGTAACAGGCAAGTATCTGTATCCAGCGGACGCCGGAATCGGGGTATCCGTAGCGCAGGATCGAGTACCAGGCGTACGCGGTCGCGGTCGTCTGCAACGTGATGAGCACGATCGCGGCGACCACATAGCCGGGCGGAATGCTGGTGATCGTGTGCCAGATGTGTTTGAACCAGCCGCTTATGTCCCAGCCGGCGAGCGTCGCGGCGGCGCCGAACACGACGATGACCAGCGCGCCGATCAGGATCCTTCTCACATGAACCCGCCCGTATGCGCTGATTAGCGCCGGCTGAGTCGCCATTGGCCTGATCTTACGGGTCGCGTCGCGAGATGCCATACGCCCGGGGTCATCTCGTCGTCGCGGCCCGCGATCGGCGCGCCGACGCGGCGCATGTCACCTCACGGCGGGCCCGGCAGGCCGAGCAGCTGGACGACCGCGAACGCGAGCATCAGCGCGCCGACCCCGATCAGGCCGTAGCGCGCCTGGCGCAGCGGGAAGTGACCGCTGATCCCGACCAGGAACAGCACGGTGGCCTTCGCCAGGGACACCGAGGAGTAGGTGCCCCACTGGGCCGCGGCGTAGCCCGAGTACGCCGCGAGCACCGCCACCAGCGACCGCAGCAGCGCCTCGGTCACCGACAGCACGCGGTCGCGGCGGTCCTTCGGGGCAGACTCGCTCGCGTGCTTGTGCTCGCCGATCTCCTTGCCGACCTCGCTCGCCGAGAGCCCCTCCGCCATGCGTCAGATTCCCGATGAAGCTGTGAACAGCCGAGCGTCGTATGAGGTTTGCCGTAGGAAGATGGCGCACATCCCTAAAGCTCGGTCTGTTGGCCGGGAGCAAGAATGCGCACCTCGACACTCGGAGCCAGGCGCGCGACGTGCTCGGCGAACCGGCGCGGCGGGTCGTCGAGTCGCGTGCGGTGGCGGCGGCCCAGGCCGATCGGCGCGAGCGTCCCCCAGTGCACCGGGATGGCGATGCGCGGCTGAATCAGCTGGACGGCCCGCGCGGCGTCGAGTGGACCCATATGACCGGGCCCCAGCCTCGGTCCCCATCCGGCGACCGGCAGCAGGGCAACGTCGAGCGGCCGCGGCAGGTCCGACATCCCCGCGAAGCACTCGGTATCGCCGGCGAAATAGACCGCGCGGGTACCGCTCACGAGGTACCCCTGCGCCGGCGCGCGTGGGCCACCCGGGCGGCGCCCGTCGTGGCAGGCCGGCACCGCGCTTACCGTGAGCGCAACGACCTCGGCGACACCGCCGACACCGAGACCGCCCACCCCACCGACCTTCGTCACGTCCCCCGCACCGAGACCGCCCACCCCACCGACCTCCCCCACCTCGCCAACGTCCAGCTTGCTCACCGCGCCGACCGTCGCGACATCGCCGACGGCGAGCTCCGTCACCGCCGCGAATCCGCGGCGGCGCAGCCACGCCCCGGCGCCGGCGGGCACGATCAGCGGGGTGTCCCGGCCGAGGATCCGCAGCGAGGCGAGGTCGAGGTGATCGTGGTGCAGGTGCGAGATCAACACCGCGTCCGGCGCGGCCAACAGGTCGCTCGCGAGCGGCGGGGCGTGGCGGCGCAAATGGGCGACGCGGCCGCGCAGGAGCGGGTCGGTGAGCAGCCGCACGCCACCGAGTTCGATTAGAACGGTCGCGTGGCCGAGGAAAGCTATACGGTCCGCGGTCCTGCCTGTGCGGCAGGCGGTGACGGCACCAGCGACCATGACGGGACGGTAACAACGAGATGCGTGCAGCGGGCGACGCGCGCTCCAACCGACGACATCTGCGCGGCGGACGGCGGCTGCTGGGGTTCGGCATCAGAACCCTGCTGATGCTTGGTGTGCAGGCGTTTGTGCTGGTTGCGCTGAGCGCGCTGCTGCCGGGCAACGACACTCTGTCGGTGACCGCCGCGGCGCTCGTCGCGGTCGCGCTCGCGATCATCAACGCGGTCTTGTGGCCGCTGCTGATACGCATCGCGCTGCCGCTCACGATCGTGACGTTCGGACTCGGCTCACTCGTGCTCAGCGCGGGGACGGTCGCGCTGGCTTTCTACGTCGTGGACGGCAAGACACCGTCGTTCTGGGTGGACCTCGCGATCGCGTTCGCGCTGGCGCTCGTGTCGATGCTCGTGGCGCCGCTGCTCGACGTCGACGGCGACGCGCGCCACCTGCGGGTCGTCCGACGCAGGCTGCGACGTGCGCGCCGTGCGCGGCGCAGCGAGGTCCCGGGCGTGATCCTGTTCGAGATCGACGGCCTCGGAGAGGCGGTCCTGCGCGACGCGATCCGCGAAGGGCACGCGCCGACGATCGCGCGCTGGCTCGCGGATGGAACGCACCGCCTGCTGGGGTGGGAGTGCGACCTCTCATCTCAGACCGGCGCGAGCCAGGCGGGACTGCTGCTCGGCAGCAACTGGGACATGCCGGCGTTCCGCTGGTATGAGAAGGAGTCGGGACGCACGATGGTCTCCAACCATCCCGCCGACGCGGCCGAGATCGAGCGCCGCAGGTCGACCGGCGAGGGGCTGCTGGTGGCTGAGGGGACGAGCCGGGGGAACATGTTCTCCGGCGACGCGCCGCGCTGCACGGCGACGATGAGTGTGATCCGCGACCGCAGCCGCTCGAAGGCGGCGGACCTGTTCGCCTACTTCTCCGATCCCTCCGGGTTCATGCGCACGATCGCGCTGTCGCTCGCCGACATCGCGTATGAGCGCCGGGCGGCGAGTCGCCAGCGCCGCAGCGGCGCCGAGCATGTCGATCGGAGGGGCACCTATCCGCTGATCCGTGCGGCGATCGCGGTGGTGATGCGCGACCTTGTAACGGCGCTGCTGATGGCTGACATCGTCGAGGGCGTGCCTGTCAGCTACGCCACTTTCGTGGGTTATGACGAGGTGGCGCACCATTCGGGAATTCGTGAGCCCGACGCGCTGGCGGTCCTGGGGCGCCACGACCGCCAGCTCGCACGTCTGGAGTGCGCGGTGGAGCAATCGCCTCGCCCCTATCGCCTGGTCGTGCTTTCCGACCACGGCCAGACGCAGGGCGCGCCGTTTCGCCAGCGCTACGGCGAGACGCTGCAGGAGGTCGTGCGCGGCGCGCTCGAGCGGGGCGTGGTGTTTGCGCCGGCGGCCGTCGACGAGGCCTGGGGCGATGTGGGCGCGGTGCTCGCGGACGCGCGCCAGGAGCCGAGCGTCGGGGGCCGCGCGCTGGCGCGGGCGACCCGCGGCAGAACGGTGCAGGGCACCGTCGCGTTGGGACCAAATCGCGAGGCGCTCGCGGAGCGCAGCGTGCGCCAGTCGGCAGGTGAAAAGGTGAACGAGGATGCGCAAGAAGGGGTGAAGGCGGATAAAGAGGTGAACCGGGACACCGAAGAAAAGGGCGAGGAGGGCGAGGGCAAGGAGGACGAGGGCGAGAATCGCAAGGGGGACGAGGCGGTGGTGATGGTCTCGGGCGGCCTCGCGCTGATCTACCTGCCGCTTGCCCCAGAGCGACTCACGATCGAGCAGATCGCACAGGCGCATCCGCGGCTGGTGGACACCCTGGCGGCCCATCCGGGGATCGGTTTCGTGATGGTGCGCTCGCAGGCGCACGGCGCACTGGTGATCGGCGCCAACGGGCGGCGTCGCCTGAGCGACGACGTCGTCGAGGGTGAGGATCCGCTTGCGGATTTCGGCGCGTCGGCGGCCGACCATCTGCGCCGCCACGATCGTTTCCCGCACTGCCCGGACATCCTCGTCAACTGCATGTACGACCCGCACGCGGACGAGGTGGCGCCGTTCGAGGAGTTCATGGGCTCACACGGCAGCCTCGGCGGCCCGCAGACCAGACCGTTCGCGCTCGTGCCCGCCGACTGGAGCGAGCCATCCGCTCCGATCGTCGGCGCGCGCGCGATGCACGAGACGCTGCGCGAGTGGCTCGCCGAGACGCGGCTGGCCGCCCCAAAGACGTAAGGCCCTATGCCAGTAGGGGCGTGCGGAGCATCCACAAAAGGCGCCAAGTGTTTTGGAACCCCAAATCCAGTAGTAATCTACACATCTATAATCTAAGCATGTAGATGTCTACCGAGTTGGCGACCTTTGTTGCTATGCGCGTTGGCGACAGATGGACACCCAGGGCCCACCGAGAGATACGCCCCTACTAAACCTCGACGACGACCGGCAGCACCATCGGCCGCCGGCGCAGGCGGTCGTAGACCAGCCGCGCAAGGTCGTCGTGCAGCACCTGCTGGATCAGGTTGACCTCGCGGATCTCCTCTTCGGCGGCGCGGCGCAGGGACTCCTCGACGGTGGTGCGGATCTCCTCGACGAGCTCGCCGGCCTGGTCGAGGAACGGCACGCCGCGGAAGATCACCTCGGGGTCGGCGACCGAGCGGCCGTCCTGCTCGGCGATCGTGGCGACGACAATGAAGATGCCGTCGGCGGAGAGCATCCGGCGGTCGCGCAGCGCGACGTCGGCCATGTCGCCGATCTCGACGCCGTCGACGAACACCATGCCGGCCTGCTCGCGCTCGCCAAAACGCGCGCCGCGCGCGTCGATCTCCAGCGGCAGCCCGTTGTCGCCCTCGAAGATGTCCTCCGGGTCGACGCCGACCGCCTCGGCGAGCTGGCCGTGCAGGCGCAGGCGCTTGAAGTCGCCGTGGAAGGGCATCACGTAGCGGGGCTGCACGAGGTTGAGCATCAGCTTGACCTCCTCGGCGTAGCCGTGCCCGGAGGCGTGCACGGGCGCGTCGCGCGGGGTCACCACCTCGCAGCCGATGTGGTAGAGCCGGTCGATCGTCTCGTTCACGGCGCGCTCGTTGCCCGGCACGGGGGTCGCGGAGAACACGACGGTGTCGCCGCGGCGCAGCTGCACCTGCGGGTGGTCGCGGTGGGCCATGCGGCGCAGGGCAGACAGCGGCTCGCCCTGGGAGCCGGTGGAGAGGATCACGATGCGCTCGTCCGGGAAGTCGTCGATCTCGCGCGTGCCGACGAGCGTGCCCTCGGGCACGTCGATGTGATCCAGCGAGCGGCCGATGCCGACGTTCTTGCGCATCGAGCGCCCGACCAGCGCGACCTTGCGCCCAAGGTCGTGGGCGGCGTCAATCACCTGCTGCACGCGGTGGATGTTCGACGCGAAGCTGGTCACCACGATGCGCCCCTGACAGCGCGCGAACGTCTCCCGCAGGTGCGGCCCGACGACCGACTCCGACGGCGAGAAGCCGGGCCGGTCGACGTTGGTGGAGTCCCCGCAAAGCAACAGCACCCCCTCGCGGCCCAGCTCCGCCAGCCGCGAGATGTCCGCCGGCGGGCCATCGACGGGCGTCTGGTCGAACTTGTAGTCGCCGGTGATCAGCACCGTGCCGAGGTCTGTGCCGATCGCGACCGCGCTGGAGTCGGGGATCGAGTGGGTCATGTGGATCAGCTCCAGCTCGAAGGGCCCGAGGTCGAGCGTCTCGCCGGCCTGCACCTCGCACAGCTCGACGTCGCGCAGCCTGTGCTCCTCGAGCTTTGAGCTCGCCATCGCGAGCGTCAACGGCCCGGCATACACGGGCGGGCTCGCGCCGCGCCCGGCCAGCTCGCGCAGCACCCACGGCAGCGCGCCGAGATGGTCCTCATGGCCGTGGGTGACGACGATCGCCTCGATCTCCCCCGCGCGCTCGCGCAGGTAGGAGAAGTCGGGCAGCACCAGATCGATGCCGACCATCTCGGGCGTCGGGAAGCGCAGGCCGACATCGACGACGAGCAGCCGCCCGTCGTGCTCGACGACGGTCATGTTCTTGCCGATCTCGCCCAGCCCGCCGAGCGGCAGGACGCGTACCGTTGCGCTCACGCGGGCCGCGCCGGCACCGGTGCCGTCTCCAGCAGGCCGTGACGCTCGAGCATCGCCCGCACCGCCCCCAGCTCCTGCTCGCTGGCCTCCACGAGCGGCAGCCGCAGGCCGCCGACGCGGTGCCCCAGCATGTTCAGCGCCGCCTTCGTGCAGGTCGGACTCGACGTCATGAACAGCGTCGCGTACACGTCGCGTAGTGAAGCGTCGATCTGTGCACGGTTCTCGGGCTCCTGCACGATCCGCTGCAGCTGGTCTCCCACTATGTGGCTCGCGACCGAGATGCCCTTGCCGCCCATGTCCAGGGTGCGCGCGAGCAGCGTGTCATCGCCCGCGTAGATCTCAAGGCCCTCGATCGGCTGCAGCTCGTCCGCATTGGCCTGCTTGACCGCGCTGATGTTTTCGATCTGCGCCAGCTCCGCCAGGAGCGCCGGCCCGATGTTCGTCGCTGTCCTGCTTGGGATGTTGTAGAGCATGATCGGTTTGTCCGTCGCTGCCGCAATCGCTTCGTAGTGGCGCTTGATGCCACGCGCGCTCGGTCTGTTGTAGTACGGCGTCACGCTCAGTTGCGCGTCGGCGCCCAGCTCGGTGGCGCGTTCTGTCAGGAACACAGCGTGACGCGTGTCGTTGGTCCCCGTCCCCGCCACGATCGTCGTGCCCGGCGGACGCTCGCGCACCGCCAGCCCGATCAGGTTCAGCTGCTCCTCGTCGCTCAGCGTCGCCGCCTCGCCCGTCGTGCCCGCGACCACGAAGCCGTCCGAGCCGTGCGCCGCCAGGTGGTGCATCAGCGCCACGAACGCCTCCTCGTCCACGCGCAGTTGCGCGTCGAACGGCGTCACGATCGCCGTCAACATCGTTCCCAGGCTCGTCATGGCGCCCATTATCACATGCCCTCGGCGGCATCGAAGAGTAGCTGCTCGAGACCCACCGTCAACGGCTGGCGCAACTCGCCGACACGCCTCACCGCCAGCAGCACCCCCGGCATGAACGACGTGCGGTCGAGCGAGTCGTGGCGGATGCTCAGCGTTTGGCCGACGTCGCCGAGGATCACCTCCTGGTGAGCCACCAGGCCGGGCAGGCGCACGGAGTGGATCGGCGGCGGGGGCCCGCCGGTCGCACGCGCCATCAGCGCGGCGGTGAGCGCCGCGGTGCCGCTCGGCGCGTCGAGCTTGCGGTCGTGGTGCAGCTCGACGATCTCAGCCTTCGCCATGTGCTGCGCGGCCTGGGCGGCGAAACGCATCATCAGCACCGCGCCGATCGCGAAGTTCGGCGCGACGAGCACGTTGCCGACCGGCTCGCCGCCACCGGCAAGCGCCTGCAGTTCGCGGCCCAACTCGGCCACGTCGAACCCGGTGGTGCCGACCACCGCGTGCACGCCCGCGCGCGCGCATTGCAGTGTGTTGGCGAGCGCGGCCTGCGGCTGGGTGAAGTCGACCAGGACATCCGCGTCGGGTAGCACCTGCGCAAGCGTCGTGTCCAGCTGCGGGTCGGCGCGGCCGCCGAGCACGGTGTCCGCCGCAGCCTCGACCGCGGCACACACGGACTGCCCCATGCGCCCGGCCGCACCGGCGACCGCGACGCGGATCACGCGTGGCCCCCTCGCCCCGGCCGCGCCCTCGCCGCCACCGACACGTTGTGGCCTGCGGACCCCGGCCGCGCCGTTGCCGCTGCCCGTAACTGGCGGCCGCGACCCGCATCGCAACCGGCTGGGGCAATCACGGCGATCACGCCGCGACCGCCTGCAGCGGCTCCAGCGCGGCACGCAGGGCGTCCTCGTCGGGGCCGATCGCGGCGACCGAGAGGGTCGCAGGGGCGAACAGGTCGGCCGCCAGCGCGCGCAGGTCCTCGTCGGTGACGGCGTCGATCCGCGCGATGATCTCCTCGACGGGCAGGATCGGCAGGTCGCACAGCAGCGAGCCGCCGAGACGGTTCATGCGCGCCGCGGTCGACTCCAGCGAGAGCACGAGCCGACCCTTGGCGTTCTCGCGTGCGCGTTCCAGCTCGGCCGCGTCGGCGGGTTCGCGCACGAAGCGCTCGAGCTCGGCCGCGATCACGGCCAGCGCCTCGGCGAGGTTCTCGGGGCGGGTGCCGACGTACAGGCCGACCTCGCCGGTGGTCGCGAACAGGTTGGAGAACGAGAACACCGAGTAGGCCAAGCCGCGGCGCTCGCGGACCTCCTGAAAGAGCCGCGAGGAGGCGCCGCCGCCGAGGATCGTGTCGAGTACGCGCAGCGGGAAGCGGCGGTCGTCGTCACGCGCGAGGCCGCGGCCGCCGAGACAAACGTGGTACTGCTCGGTGTCCTTGCCGAGAAAGCGCACGCGCCGCTCGAAGTCGGGCGCGGGCAGCGGTGCGTGGTGGGCGGGCTCAACCGTCCCGCGGGCAGCCTCGGCCCCGGCCGGCCCGCCAGCCCCAGCCGGTCCGCCGGCCTCGACGCCGGCCCGCCGGCCCGCCCCAGCCAGCCCGCCAACCCCGGCCGGCCCGGCCGCCTCGGCCCCGGCCGGTCCGCCAGCCCCGGCCGGCCCGCCCGCCTCGACGCCGGCCCGCCGGCCCGCCCCAGCCAGCCCGCCAGCCCCAGCCGGCCCGGCCGCTGCGCCGCCCTGCACCGCCTGCGCGGCCAGCTCGACAAGGGCGTCGTGGTCGAGCGAGCCGACGGCGGAGACGACGACCTCGGGCGGGGCGTAGCGGGCGGCGTGGAAAGCGGCAAGGTCCTCGCGGCTGACGGCGGCGACGACGTCGCGGCGGCCGATCACGGGCCGCCCGAGCGGGTGCTCGCCGAAGACGGCGGCGCCGAGGACGTCGAAGACGCGGTCTTGGGGGTCGTCTTCGTACATGGCGATCTCTTCGAGCACGACCTCGCGCTCGGCCTCCAGCTCGCCGAAGCGGGGATGCCAGACCATGTCGCCGATCACGTCGAAGGCGCGGGCGAGGTGGTGGTCGAGGACGCGCGTGTAGACGGAGGTGGTCTCCTTGTCGGTGCCCGCGTTGCACTCGGCCCCGAGGGAGTCGAAGATCTGGTCGATCTCCTCCGAGCCGTAACGCGCGGAGCCACGGAACAGCATGTGCTCGAGCAGGTGCGAGATGCCGGCCTGCTCGGCGTGCTCGGAGGCCGAGCCGGTGCCGATCCAGAAGCCCAGTGCGACGGAGCGCACGGCGGGCATGCGCTCGCTCACCACCCGTACCCCGCAGGGAAGGGTGGTGATGCGATGCGTCTGTTCTTCGCCGCTAATAGCGGTCGCGCCCGGCGCCGTGGCGTGGGCGTCCGGAGCCGCGGTCGCTGCGCTCGCCGCGTCCGCCGCCGCCGCCGCCTTCGCGGCCGTTGCGCGAGGGCCGCTCACCGCGGCCACCGCCACCCCCACCGCTGGCGCCGGAGCCGACGGAGGCAAGTTCCTCGGCGGACTTGCCGGCGATCTCGGGGTCGGAGGCGAGGCGCAGGCCGATGCGGCCGCGCTCGCGGTCGACCTCGACGACGCGGACCTGGACCTCGTCGCCTTTGTTGAGGACATCCTCGACCGTGGAGATGCGCTCGCCGGGCGAGACGTTGGAGATGTGCAGGAGGCCGTCGGTGCCCTTGGCGAGCTCGATGAAGGCGCCGAAGGTGGTGGTCTTGACGACCTTGCCGGCGTATTCGTCGCCGACCTCGACCTCCTTCATCATCATGCGGATGCGCTCGACGAGCTCGTCGCCGAGGTCGCCGTTGGCGGAGTAGATCAGCACCTGGCCGTCGTCGTTGACGTCGATTTGGGACTCGAACTCCTCGGAGAGGGCACGGATCGTTTCGCCGCCCTTGCCGATCAGCAGACCGATCTGGGAGGGGTCGATCTGGATCGTTTGGATGCGGGGCGCGAATTTGGAGAGCTGCGCGCGCGGGCCTTCGATCACGGTGGCCATCTTGCCGAGGATGAAGGTGCGCGCAGTGTGCGCCTGGGTGAGCGCGTCGCGCAGGATGTCGAACGTGACGCCGGAGATCTTGATGTCCATTTGCAGGGCGGTGATGCCGCGGTCGGTGCCGGCGACCTTGAAGTCCATGTCGCCGAGGTGGTCCTCGACGCCGGCGATGTCGGTCAGGACGATGTAGTCCTCGCCCTCCTTGATGAGGCCCATCGCGATGCCGGCGACGGGCCGCTTGATCGGCACGCCGGCGTCCATCAGCGCAAGCGCGGAGCCACAGACGGAGGCCATCGAGGAGGAGCCGTTGGACTCCAGGATGTCGGAGACCACGCGGATCGTGTAGGGGAACTCCTCGATCGAGGGGACGACCGGCACGAGCGCGCGCTCGGCCAGGGCGCCGTGGCCGATGTCACGGCGTTTGACGCCCAGCCGCCCGGCTTCGCCGACGGAGAAGGGCGGGAAGTTGTAGTGGTGGAAGTAATACTTTTTGGTCTGCAGGCCGAGCGTGTCAACGCGCATCTCCTCCTTGAGCGTGCCCAGGGCGGCGACGCTCAGGGCCTGAGTTTGGCCGCGGGTGAACAGCGCGGAGCCGTGCGTGCGGGGAGCGACGCCGACTTCGATGGAGATGTCGCGGATCTCGTTCTCGGCGCGCCCGTCGGGGCGCTTCTTGTGGACGGCGATGCGCTCGCGGATGATCGACTTCTCGAGCTTGTCGAACGCGAGTTGGGCGCCGGCGCGGGCGGCCTTGGCCGCCTGCAGCTGCTCCTCGGAGGCGGTCTCGGACGCGGGCGGGCCGTACTGCGCGAGGATTGCCTCCTCGACGGCCTTGGTGGCGTCCTGGCGCTCGAGCTTGTCCTCTACCTGGGTCGCCTGGTCCAGCGCGGAGCCGTGGCTGTCGCGGATGCGCGCGAGCAGGGACTCGTCCACGACGGGTGCCTGCACGGGGGTCTTCTGCTTGCCGACTTTGGCGGCGAGGTCGAGCTGCAGCTGGCAGAGCTTCTTGATCTCGGAGTGCGCGATGTCGAGCGCGTCGAGGATCTCGGCCTCGGAGATCTCGTTGGCACCGGCCTCGACCATCAGGATCGCCTCGGCGCTGCCGGCGACGACGAGGTCGAGGTCGGAACCGTCGAGCAGGTCCTCCTCGGCGGGGTTGACGACGAAGTTGCCGTCAACCTTGCCGATGCGCACGGCGCCGACGGGGCCGGCGAAGGGGACGTCGGAGATCGTCAGCGCGGCGGAGGCGCCGTTCATCGCGAGGATGTCGTAGGGGTGGATGTGGTCGACGGAGATCGGGATCGCGACGAGTTGGGTCTCGAAGTTCCAGCCCTTGGTGAAGAGGGGGCGCAGCGGGCGGTCGATCATGCGCGCGGTGAGCGTGCCCTTCTCGCCGGCGCGGCCCTCGCGCTTGAAGAACGAGCCGGGGATTTTGCCGGCGGAGTACATGCGCTCCTCGACGTCGACGGTCAGCGGCAGGAAATCCACGTCGCGCTGGCCACCGGCGGTGGCGGTCGCGAGAACCATCGTGTCGCCCTGGCGGACGACCACTGCACCGGAGGCCTGCTTGGCCATCCTGCCCGTCTCGAACGAGATCTCGCTGCCTGCGATCTCCACGGAGACCCGGGTCACGGTGTCACTGCTCATATGTGTCTCTACCTTCCTTGTGGCCACCGTTCGGTCGGCGGCGCGGTCTTTTTTTCACTCTCTATTCCGAACTTGGCCAGCTTAGCGGAGAGGGGGCCGCAGAGCGGCCCCGGGGAGGGGTTTCGTGGCCTGCGAAGCTGGCTGCGCATGCCACAACGCGCGGGGCCTGCGCAACCGCGGAATGGGCACGCGCGCGCGCTGAGGAGCGGCCTGCCTCCTGAGGGTGCCGAGGGCGGGCACCGCGGCCGCAGGCCGTGGTCCGGCAAGGACGCAGGGAGCGAAGTGTGCTCTGCACACGAGCGACTGAGGACGCCGCCCGGCGCCGGCCATTTGGCGCCCTCAGGTGTTCTTGAGTCCGCCCACGATCATGTGCACCGGCGGCAGGTCCGCCGGCGAGGGCGCCTGGTAGCTCCAGCGTACGACGCCGTCGGCGTCGGTGATGATCAGCGCGCGCTGGGGGAAGCCGCCGTCGTGCAGCACGCCAAGGGCACGGCAGGCCTCGCCCTTGGGCTCGAAGTCCGAGAGTTGGGGGATCGAGACGCCGAGTTTTTCGCGAAACGCCTTTTGCGCCCAGGTGCTGTCGCAGGAGACGCCGTAGATGGCGGCGCCGCCGGCGACGATCTGCGCGAGCTCGCGCTCGTAGAGCTGCAGCTGGTCGGTGCAGACGGGGCTGAAGGCGAACGGGTAGAAGACCAGGACGGTCGTCTGTCCGCGGAGGTCCTGCTCGGTGAAACGCTCGCCGTCTTCGCGCTGCAGCGCGAACGTCGGCGCGGGGGTGCCGGGGGCGATGACGCTCATGATGTGGATTTCACGCGAGCCCGTCTCCCCCGCCGTGAGGGTCGAGGATCAAGCAGAGCGCGAACGCAACGAGCGTGGCGTACTACGTACGCTTGCTGGCCGATCTCCGATCGGTGAGGACAAAGCTCTGCGCCGATCATCGGCCCTCACAGCCTACTTGCGCAGGCCGAGCTCTTTGATGAGCGAGCGGTAGCCCTCGAGGTCGCTGCGCTGCAGGTAGTCCAGGAAGCGGCGCCGGCGCCCGACGAGCATCAGCAGGCCGCGGCGCGAGTGGTGGTCGTGCTTTTGGGCGCGCAGGTGCTCGGTCAGGTGGTTGATGCGCTCGGTGAGCAGCGCGACCTGCACCTTGGTGGAGCCGGTGTCGCGCTCGCTGGCGCCGAACTGGGCGGCGAGCTCGCGCTTTCTGTCTGCGGTGACGGTCATCAGCGGCGCACTACGGTAGCAGAAGGCCTCCGATCAACGGTTGGCGTACTGCTCGACTACGCGCCGGGTCTGGCCGGCGTCGCGCGTCATCTGCTCGACGAGCGCGTCGGCGTTCTGAAAGCGCCGCTCGCCGCGCAGGCGTTGCAGGAAGTCCAGGCGCAGCTCGCGGTCGTAGAGGTCGCCTTCGAAGTCGAGCAGGTGAGCCTCGATCAGCTCGCCGCGGCCGGTTTTGAAGGTGGGGCGCACGCCGATACTGACGGCTGCGGCGTGCTCGCCGATCCCGGCGGCGGAGGCGAGGCAGGCGTAGATGCCGTGGCCGGGGCACACGAGCGCCTCGTCGGGGATCAGGTTGGCGGTCGCGAAGCCGAGCTCGCGTCCGCGCTCGTCGCCGTGCACGACGGGGCCGCGCAGCTGGAAGGGGTTGCCGAGGAAGTGTGTGGCGAGCTGCACCTCGCCGGCGAGCACGAGGCCGCGGATGTGGCTGGAGGAGACAACCTCGCCGTCGATTTCCAGGAGCGGGTGCACGACGGTCTCAAAGCGGGGGTCGGCGGCCAGCAGCGCGGGGTCGCCCTGGGCGCGGTGGCCGAAACGGAAGTTCTCACCGACGGAGACGCGCTTGGCGCAGAGCGCGCCGACGAGCACGTCGTCGATGAACTCGCGCGCGCTGCGTGCGGCGAAGTCGCGGTCGAAGGGGATCACGATCAGCTCGTGGACGCCGAGCGCGGCCACCAGGTCGGCCTTTTGGGCGAGCGTGGTGAGCAGTTTGGGCGCGTGTTGGGGAGCGACGACCGAGACGGGGTGCGGTTCGAAGGTCAGCACGCTGTCCGCGCCGGCGATCACCTCGCGGTGGCCGAGGTGCACGCCGTCGAAGGTGCCGACGGCAACATGCCGGTCGCGGGGCTGCACGTCGGGCAGGCGGACGATCTCCACGGCCGCGAAGCCTACGCCAGAATGCGCTGGTGACGCAGGCACTCAAAAATCCCGGGTCCCCTACCGAGGTGACGCTCGAGCGACGCCGAGCGTCAATCAGGCGGACAGGCGGCGTGCTCGCCGGTCTCTACCGGAACGCTGTTTGGTCGGCGAGGCGATCGCCGAACGCCGGGCCGAAGCGCGCGCCGAAGACCACGCGGACACAACTGAAGCAGCCCGCAGGCGCCGTCGTGCCAAGCCCGAGCATTTCGTCGCAGGTCATGCGTAGCTTCTTATGATCCCGCCCACGGACCAAGAGAGAGGCCTCGGATGCCGACCATCAGTTCCTTCTATGGGATCACCATCACGATGCACTGGGACGAGGACCATCACGGCCGTCCCCGCTTCCATGCCCGCTATGGCGAGTACCGAGCCTCTTTCGACCTAGTGTCGTGAGTCAGAATTTCACGGCCGCCTCGCGGCGTCTGGGCACGCCTGGACCCACCCGGCCGGCACAGGTACGCCCAGTACCCTCAGCCGTCCGTGCGGCCCCAGTCGCGCCCAGCCGACTCGCAAGACTGCACCCAAAATCCTGACTCACGACACTAGAATGACGCCAATGGACAAGCTCATCGACGTCACCGACGTGGAGGTGATCGGCGACCACCGGCTGCGCCTCACCTTCGAGGACGGACTCGTCGGCGAGATCGACTTCACGGGGCGGCACTGGCGCCGCGTATTCGCGCCCCTCGCCGACCCAGCCTTCTTCGCCCAAGTTCGCGTGGACCCCGGTATCGGCACCATCGCCTGGCCCAACGGCGCCGACATGGCACCCGAGACGCTGTACGAACGAGCCTGCAAACACACGGTACACGCCGCGTCCGAGACAGCGCACGCAGCCTGAGAGCCCCAGCACCTACTCGACAACGTCCAGCACCCGCTCGACGGCCAGCGGCATGCCCGCGGGCAGCTCCCACGGCTGCCCGCGCCGCGGCGGGGCGAGCGCGTCGGCGACGTCGAACGGCCCGATCGCGGTGCGGCGCAGCTCCAGGCAGTAGGCGTCGTGCAGGTCGGCGATCAGCGAGCGCACGTAGGTGCCCGAGGAGCACTCGATCAGGAAGGCTGCGCGTTCGGTGGGCGGCGTCTGCGCGCCGGTGACGCCGGGCACGCCTGGACCGGCCGGCGCCTGCGCACCGCGTGCACTCACCGCGCCGTCAGGCGCCGGTCGAGCGTGATCGCCGACCGCCACCGGCGGAGTGTCATCGTCGGCGGCCCGCCAGAGCTGCTCGAAGCGGTACACGCTCACGATCCGCTCGGGCATCTGGAAACGCTCGCCCCGACGCGCCCGCGTATATGCGCGCTCGCCGCCGACCTTGACCGCCGAGTAGATCGGGGGACGCTGGCGCAGCTCGCCCGTCGGCAGCACCAGCGGGTCGGGCGGCAGACGGCCGCTCAGCGCGATCTCCCCCTCGGTATCGCCCGTGCTCGATGTTGCGCCCAACCGGGCGAGCACCTCGTAGCGCTTGGGCAGTTCCATCAGCCGGTTCTGGATACGCGTCGCGCGGCCGACGAGCACGAGCAGCAGGCCGGTCGCGAACGGGTCCAGCGTGCCGGCGTGGCCGGTCTTGACGCCCCCGAGCGCGCGCCGCACAGCCGCGACCACGTCGTGGGAGGTCATCCCGGCGGGCTTGTCGATTGGCAGCAGGCCGTCCATCGCAACGATCGCCGCACACGGATGCTGTGCACGCGACCCCTCCTCAAGGCGCCCGCCAGGGCGCCTTCCCTCCAAAAACCCCTACGCGGGCGCGGCTACTCGTGTGTCGCTCGCGAGCTGCGCGGCGACCTCGTGGCGCAGGAACTCGGTCAACTGCTCGAGCTCAAGACTCGTCGTCAGCCCTGCCGCGCGGCGGTGCCCGCCTCCCCCCTGCGCGCGCGCGATCGCCGAAACGTCAACGTCGTCGTCGGTGGCGCGCAGCGAGACTTTGGCCTGCCCCGCGCGCTCGGGTGCGGTCAGCTCGCGCACGAGCGCCGCGACCTTCGTCCCGCGCACCGCGCGCAGGTGGTCGATGATGCCCTCCGAGTAGCTGTCCTGCGCACCGGTCTCACGGAAGTCCTCGGCGCTCAGCGACGCGAGCGTGAGCGTCCCGCCGTCAAAGCGCTGCACCTGCGCCAGCGCGCGTGCCAGCAGCGCGAGCTTGGCGTAGGGCATGTCCTCGTAGAGACGGTGTGAGATCGCCTGCACGTCGACTCCCGCGGCGATCAGCTCGGCCGCCATCCGGTGCGCGCGCGGGGAGGTGTTCTCGTACATGAAGCGCCCCGTGTCGGTCACCAACCCGACATACAGCGCCCGCGCGATCGCCGGCGTCGGCGCGACGTCCAGCCCGTGCATCAGGTCCCACACGATCTCCGCCGTGCACGACGCGCTCGGCACGACGTGCGCCAACGTGCCAAAGCGCGTGTTGTCGTGGTGGTGGTCGATATTGATCAAATGCGCGCCCTCGCGCAGCATCGCGGCGGAGTTGCGGTCGATGTTGCCGCAGTCCAGGAACACCACCGTACGCTGGGAGATGTCCGCCGGAGCCGTCTGGATCGAGTCCTCCAGCTCAAACCAGCGGTACTCCTCGGGCAGCGGCAGCTCGCTCGGTGCGATGAACATCAGCGAGTCCTTGCCGAGCGTGCGCAGCACGCCCTGCATCCCCACCAGCGACCCAAGCGCGTCGCCGTTGACGCTCTCGTGCGTGGCGAGCACGAAACGCGTATCGGTGCGAATCCGCTGGAGCACGCGCTCGCGTGTGTCCTCCGCGCCGGCCGTCGCCGGCGCGTGGTTGGCCGTGCCGTTGGTCGCGCTCACGACTCGCGCGCCTCCCCTTGGTTGCGGCCGCGAGCGTCGGCGGCAGACCTCTCGGCAGCCGTCTTGCCCGTCGCCGCCCCGCCCGTCGCCGGCTCGCCCCTCGCCGCCCCGCCCGTCGCCGCCCCGCCCGTCGCCGGCTCGCCCGCCGCGCCCTCGCCCGCCGCCGCCGCGCCCCCGCCCGCCGCCGCCGCGCCCCCGCCCGCCGCCGCCGCGCCCTCGCCCGCCGCTGGCTCGTCGCTGGCGGCCTCGCCCGCGGGCGCCTCGCTGTCCAGCAGCCGCTCGATGCGCAGCGCGCGGTCGGTGGTGTCGTCGTAGAGGAACGTCAACGTCGGCGTGCGCTTGAGCCGCAGCTCGCTCGCCACGCGTCGCTGCACGTAGCCGTGCGCGTTGCGCAGCCCCTCCAGCGTGGCCTCGCGCTGGGAGTCGTCGCCGAGCACGCTCACGTAAACGCGCGCGTGGCTGAGGTCGGCGCTGGTGCGGACATCGGTGATGGTGACAAATCCCACGCGTGGGTCCTTGAGCTCGCCTGCGATCACCTCGCCGAGGACCCTTCTGACGGCCTCGTCGACGCGTCGCATGCGCCCTGTACTCATCCTACCTTTCCTGCGGGCTGCGGTTGCAAGCCGGCTACCAGGCAGCAGCCGATATCCAAGGTCAGACCGGCCGAGGCGGCCGAGAATCAAGCCAGGCCAGGACGCACCGAGCACCGTGTACCGATCGTCGATCGACGGGATCGCCGATCGACCAGCACACAAGCGAGCGAGGACGCCACCGATCGCAGATCGACGGGATCTTCGATCGGCCAGCGCCGGTCATCGGCCGCCTCAGAGCTCCCGTTCGACTTGGCGCGTCTCGTACGCCTCGAGGATGTCGCCCTCGCGCAGGTCCTGGAAGTTGGCGAGCACGATCCCGCACTCGTAGCCGGCGGCGACCTCGCGTGCGTCCTCGTTGAAGCGGCGCAGGCTGCCGATCGTCGTGTCGTAGATGACCGTGCCCTCGCGCACCACGCGCACGCGCGAGCCGCGTGTGATTTTGCCCTCAGTGACGTAGGAGCCGGCGATCACGCCGATACGCGAGGCGCGGAACAGCTGGCGCACCTCGGCCTGGCCGAGCGTGCTCTCCAGCAGCTCGGGCTCCAGCAGCCCCTGCATCGCCGCGCGCAGCTCCTCGATCGCGCGGTAGATCACCGAGTAGGAGCGGATCTCCACGCCCTCGCGCTCTGCTATCTGGCGCGCGTCGCCGACGGGCCGCACGTTGAACGCGAGGATCACACCTGCGGAGGCCGCGGCGAGCATCACGTCGGACTCGTTGATGCCGCCGACGCCGCGGTGGATGATGTTGACCTTGACCTCGTCCTGCGGGAGCTTGGCGATCTCGTCCTCGATCGCCTCCAGCGACCCGGCGACGTCGGCCTTGACGACCAGGCTGAGCTCCTTCATGGCGCCCTCGCGCGCCAGCTTGAAAACATCCTCCAGCGAGACCTTGCGGCCCGAGCGCCGCGCCAGCGCCTCGGTCTTCAAACGGTTCGCGCGTTCCCCGGCGAGCTGGCGCGCACGGCGCTCGTTCTCGACGACCCGCACCGGCTCGCCCGCCTCGGGCACGCCGTCAAAACCGAGCACCTCGACCGGCTCGCCAGGCTGGGCGTGTTTCATGCGCGCCCCCGTGAAGTCGTGCATCGCACGCACCCGCCCGAAGTGCGCGCCCGCGACCAGCGCGTCGCCGACGTTCAACGTGCCGCGCCCGATCAGGATCGTGACGACCGGGCCGCGGCCCGGGTCGAGCTTTGACTCGATCACGCTGCCCGAGGCGGGCGCGTCGCGGTTGGCGCGCAGCTCCTCCAGGTCGGCGACCACCTGGATCGTGTCGAGCAGGTCGTCGAGCCCCTGACGGGTCTTGGCGGACACGTCGACGAACTCCGTCTCTCCCCCCCATTCGGAGGGCTGCAATCCCTGCTGGGTCAGTTCGGTGCGCACCCGCTCGGGCTGGGCGCCCTCCTTGTCGATCTTGTTGACCGCCACCACGATCGGCACGTCGGCCGCCTTGGCGTGGTCGATCGCCTCCTGGGTCTGGGGCTTCACACCGTCGTCGGCGGCGACCACGATCACCGCCACGTCGGTCACCCGCGCGCCGCGCGCGCGCATCGCGGTGAACGCCTCGTGGCCCGGCGTGTCCAGGAACGTGATCACCTTGCCGGCGTGGTGGGCCTGGTAGGCACCGATGTGCTGCGTGATACCGCCCGCCTCGCCCGCCGCGACCTCCGTCTCGCGGATCGCGTCCAGCAGCGAGGTCTTGCCGTGGTCGACATGGCCCATCACCGTGACCACCGGCGGACGGTCGACAAGATCCTCCTCCGCGTCCTCGAACACCGGCTCGGCGCCCACGTCATCCGCGGCGTGCACGATCTCGACCTGCTTTGAGAACTCCTCGGCGAGCACCCCGATCGCCTCGTCGGACAGCGTCTGCGTGAGCGTCGCCATCTCGCCGAGCGACATCAGCTTCTTGATGATTTCCGGCACCGGCACGCCCAGGTACTCGGCGACATCCTTGACCGTCGAGCCCGAGTTGATGCGCGTCACATC
Organism: uncultured Solirubrobacterales bacterium; assembly: GCA_963804675.1. Classification (GTDB taxonomy): domain Bacteria; phylum Actinomycetota; class Thermoleophilia; order Solirubrobacterales; family Solirubrobacteraceae; genus Palsa-744. The sequence continues at coordinate 1,092,667 of CAWDRI010000001.1, forward strand.
GGTGTCTGCGACGACCGCGCTGTTGTCGATCGGCGCGATCGTGTCGTCGTAGGTGCCCCGCCGCCGGCGCCCGCGCCGCGGACGACGCTGGGGCTGATTCGACGGCCCGGCCTGCTGGCGGCGCGAGGCCTGCGAGTCGATCACGACACGCCGGCGCCCCCCGGGCCCCGCTGCGGTGGGCGCGCGCTCACCGGTGCGCGAGTCGCGCGTCGGGCGCACCCTGTCCTGTTGGGCGGGCTGCGCGGCGGCGGTGGACGAGTCGGCGGGTGCGGCGGTCGCGGGCGCGCCGGGCGCGGGCTGCGCGGGCGAAGCCGCCGGGGCCACCGGGGCTGCGCTCGCGGCGGGAGACGAGCCGGCGGGTGACGCAGTCGCGGGCGCGCCGGTCGCGGGCTGTCCGGGCGAAGCCGCCGGGGCCGCGCTCGCGGCGGGCTGGGCCGCGGCGGGGCGCGTACCGCTCGGGGCCGCCGCTGGCGGTGCGGCCGCGGTGGGCTGCGCCGGACGTGCACCACCTGCAAGCGCCTGCGCCGCAGCCGGGGCCGGCGTTGGGGTCAGCACCGTGGCCGCAGGCGACGGTTTTCCGGCGGCAGCTGCCGCCGGGGCGGGCCGTGCAGCCTGCGACGCGGGCGCAGCGGGCCGGTCGGCAAGCGCGGTCGCCTGCGACGCGGGCGCAGCGGCTTGCGGCGCCACGGCTTGGGGCGCAGCGGCTTGGGGCGCAGCGGACTGTGCCGGTGCAGCGGGCCTGGCCGCCGGCGACTCGGACGCAGCCGCTGTGGCCACGCCGGGCGTGGGCGCCGGCGCCGCGGGCACTGGCCCGTTGGCGACGCCGAGCACGCGCAGCGCGGCGGACTCATCGACCGAGGAAGACGCGGTCTTTGCCTCGATGCCCGCGGCCTGCAGCCGTTCGAGCAGCGCCTTGCTGGCGACGCCCTGGTCCTTGGCGATCTCGTGTATGCGCTTTTTGCTCATTGGCTGGGTGTGTGTGTTGGGACTCGGTCGATTCTACGAATTCGCTGCTGTGCCCGGGCGGTCGGGATCGAACTCGACGGCGCGTCGCAGCGCGCGGGCGATTGCGCCGCGCCGTTGCGCGAGCTGCATGCACGACGGGTCGGGCGCAAGCTGGCCGGCGTCGCCGGGAACGGCATCATCGCCACCGCACGCCGGCTGCCGTCTCTCACCGGGCGCGCTCGCGGCGGCCACGCGGCAGAGATAGGCGCCGCGGCCCGGCAGCACGCACGCGGGGTCGAGCACCGCCCGGCGCGCGCCCGGTGCCGCGGCGATCCGCAGAAGCTCGCGCTTGGGCGCAATCCGTCCGCAGCCGACGCAGCGACGGCGCGGCACGTGGGCCGCTATGACGCCTGTCCTTCCGCGCCTTCTTGCGCCGCGCTGGCCTCCATCTCGACGATGGGCGCCTCGACCGGGGGGGTCGGCTCTGGCTCCGCGACCGGAGCCGCCGCCGGCTGCGCGGCCTGCTCGGGCTCCGCCGCCTGCGTTGCCTGCCCGCCCTCCGCGGTCTGCCCGGCCTGCTCGAGCTCCGCGGCCTGCCCGGCCTCCGCGGCCCGCCCTGGCTCCGCGGCCTCCGCGGCCTGCTCGGGCTCCGCGACCTGCGCCGCCGGCGCCTGCGCGGGAGTACTGCCGCCACCGTTGGCGGCCAGGTCCGCAACCCGGTCGGACGCAATCGAGGCGAGCGCCTGGTGGGTCTCCAAACCGCAGTAGCGCGACCCCGGCAGCGCGGCGTTCGGGCAGCGGCGGCCGTTGGAGAGGACCGCCGCGCAGCGGCCCGAAACTTCCTCCTCCTCGTATGCGTGCTCGGCCTCCTCGGCGGCGAACTCGGTCTCCGAGCGGATATCCACGCGCCAACCGGTCAAACGCGCGGCCAGGCGCGCGTTTTGGCCCTCACGGCCGATCGCCAGCGAAAGCTGGTCGTCGGGCACGATCACCGTCGCCTGCTTGGCCTCGTCGTCGACCAACACCTCGCGCACGCGCGCCGGCGAGAGCGCCTTGGCGACGAAGCGCGCGGGCTCTTCGTTGAAGGGGATGATGTCGATCTTCTCGCCGCGCAGCTCGGAGACGACCATCCGCACGCGCGAACCGCGCGGGCCGACGCACGCGCCAACAGGGTCCACCCCGTCGGCGTGCGAGACGACCGCGATCTTCGAGCGGTAGCCCGGCTCGCGCGCAACGTTCGCGATTTCCACGAGGCCGTCGGCGATCTCGGGGACCTCGAGCTCGAACAGCTTCTTGATCAGCTCGGGGTCGCGTCGCGAGACGATGATCGACGGGCCCTTGGTCGAGGCGGAGACCTCCTTGATGACCGCCTTGATGCGCTGCGAGTGGTCGTAGCGCTCGCCGTTGACCTGCTCTGACTTCGGCAGCAGCGCCTCGACCCGCTCGCGCAGCTGCACGAGCGTGTAGCGCGAGTCGGACTGCTGCACGATCCCCGTGATCAGCTCGCCCACGCGGTCGCGGTATTCCTCGAACATCATGTCGCGCTCGGCCTCGCGGATGCGCTGCAGGATCACCTGCTTGGCGGTCTGCGCGGCGATCCTGCCGAAATCGTCCGGCGTGACATCGCGTTCGTCGATCTGGTCGCGGTATTCCTCGAACTTCTTCGGGTCGATTTCCGGTTCCTCGGGTTCGCGCAGCTCGCCGGTCTCGGGGTCCACGACGGTGCCCTCGTCGATCGTCTCGACGATCAGGTGCGCCTCCAGCCGTTCGGGGATGATCAGTTCGATCACGCGGAAATCAGCCGTCTCGCGGTCCATTTCCACACGCGCGTACTTGGCCGAGCCCGGCTGCTTCTTGTATGCCGACAGCAGCGCGTCCTCCAGCGCGACCATCAGCTTCTCGGACTCGATGCCCTTCTCGCGCGCGAGCGCGTGCATTGCCTCCAGGATCTCTCTTGACATCGTTGGCTCCTCCTGTGAGTCAGCGCTACTCCGCGATCAGATGCGAGCGGCGGATCTGCGAGTAGGGGATCGTGATCATGCCTTCCTCGGCGGCCAGCGTGACGTCGGTGTCCGACGCCCCGACGAGCTCGCCGGTGTAGCTGCGCCGGCCGGCCGCCGCGGTGGCGGCCGCAGCAGCAGTAGCGGCGGCGGCAGCAGCCGCAGCAGCCGTGCAGGTGTCGCCGGATGCTCCCCGCGTACGCACGCGAGCGCGGTGGCCGACGAAACGACGGAAGTGGTCGGGCTTGGTCAGCGGGCGCTGCAGCCCCGGCGAGGACACCTCCAGCGCGTAGCGTTCGCGCAGCCCCACCAACGCGGCCGTCACGCGCTCGCAGAGCGCGAGCGTCACCCCCCCAGGGTGATCGATGAACACGCGCAGCGTCTCGCCGCCGACCTCCTCGGCGAGCAGCACGTCGACGTCGGGCTCACTCGCTGCAAGCCGCTCTTCGATCTCTCTCTGCAGTTGCGTCATCAAAGCCCTCCTTCCAATAAAAAAAGCGGGCATCCGCCCACTTCCGGTGCGACAACCGGCGAACGTTCGCCGGCACGAAAGCTGTCCGTCGAGCATAGCAGCGGTGCGCCAGCCTGCATCCCCGCCGCGAGCCCCCTCAGCGGCCTGGCCCGCTCGCCCGGCCGCCGAGAACCCTGGGCCGATGGCCGCCGACCACGCGCCGCCAGCGCGACCCTCACGAGCACTGCGCGGCACGGCGCGCACGGTCGCGGTAGACGCGGTAGTCGCGGCGCTCCGGGCGCAGCGAGCACGCCAGCGCCAGCGGGTGGCAGGCCTCGCGATGGCGCCCGAGCTGCTGCATCGCGCGCCCGAGGCAGAACAGCGCGTAGTCGTTGGTGGGAGCGCGCGCCGCCAGCGCCCCGAACTCGACGACCGCGTCCTCGTAACGCTGTGCGTGGAACAGCGCGCGCCCGAGCGCCTCGCGGATCGACGCCTTATCCGGTTCGAGCTCACGCGCGCGGCCAAGCGGAACGATCGCCGCCCGGTAGTCGCCGTGGTTCAGCAGGTCGCAGCCACGACGGTAGAGGTCGTACACGCTGTCCATGGTCGCCTTCCACTGTACCTGGCGGGCGGGGGCCCGCATACACACTATGCGCGTGCGCCGAAACTGCCGGGACTGCGCGGCATGCCTGCACAGCCCATCTCAGAAAGGAGCGCGGCGGCGCTCGGCGAAACGAACACCGATGCCGCATCCCGATACCCGTCTCGACGCGATTGACCCGCGGTATCGAAAGCGCGCGGAGGCGGTGTTCGAGACGCTTCGATCGTTCTTTATCGAGATGCCACGTGGGGAGTCGTTCTGCGAGCGGTCCGACTTCGAGCTGGGCTATGACGCCCTGCGCAGGGCGACGCGCAAGGGCGCCGATCTGACCGGCGACGCCCTGCTGGCGGCGATCGCGCAGGAGCCTCGTGCTTGGCTGGTGCTGCGGTGCATCATCGGGATGTCGCCGGGCGAGGTTGCGTATCTCGCTGTTGAGGAGGCCGCCGCGAACGGCCGAACGCTCGTCATCGACCAGGCAGATGCGCGGGAGATCGACTCGCGCGCCAAGCGCGGCCAGCAGCTGTTGTTTGACGCACCGCCACGTGGGCGCAAGCAGCAGGATTACGACTGTCTGCTACGCACGATCGTTCCGCTCCTTGCCCATGTGATGAGTCGCCCAGCGCCCGCCACGCCGCCAGACAGGGTCCATCGGCTGGACAAGATCGACACCGTGGGTGGAAAAGCCACAATCGCAAAGGCGCTCACGGCCGGTCGGGTCCCGTATTCCGAGCTGCTGTATGAGCGGATGCTCGGCAGGCCCTATGCGTCCCATCGCGACTCCGTTTCAAGCGTCGTCGGTCGGCTCATCGAAAGCGCCGTCGAGGAACTACTCGTCGTGCACCGAATCGACGGACGCGCGACGCGGGACCGCGAGAGCGTGCCGGGTTTCGTGCAGGCGCCAGACTTTCTGATCCCGGCTGAGAACGCGAGGGTGATCATTGAGGCGAAGCTCACCGAGGACGACGGCACCGCACGGGACAAGGTTGCACGTGTGCAGACGCTGCGGCAATACGAGGACGAGCGTCCGCTCACGGAGCGCCGGACCATCGTCGCCGTGATCGACGGCCGCGGCTTCGGCCACCGCCCGGCCGACCTCAACCGGATGCTGAGGGCGTGCGAGGGCAACGTGTACACGCTGGAGGAGCTTCCAAAGCTCGTCACGAAAGGTGGCCCACTTCGACCGTATGTGGGAACGCGGAAGGATTAGGAGGCGGCACGCCCGGCGAACACCGAGGGCGCGCTCAAGGGGGCATCGATGTCTGCGTCCTCGGACAGCACGCGGAGGCTATCGCGCGCCACGGCCATGCGCTCTGCGATCGGCACCGAGGCGTCCCAGGTCGGCGCGAGGAGGCGCATCGTGTTCTCGGCGAGAAGCCCGTGACGAATGCAGCGACGGTCGCCGTCGGTGACTGTAAGGCCGGCGTCCAGCAGGTTCTGCACATGCCAGATCAGGCGCTCGTTGACCGGGGTGGCGCTGTCGCCGAGGACCTCGACGGGCGGCTTGCGCAAGACGAAGATGCTGTCGACGCGGCTCGAGTCGGAGCTGTTGATGTGGATGGAGCCACGCATCTCCGCTGGGCACGCGAGCATGGTGGTGGGCACCAGGCCGGCGTCGAGTACGGCGACGACGAGCGCCGCGTAGGAGGAGAGGTCGTTGTGATGGTAGGTGAAGACGAACGGCGACCCGGGACGAAGCGCCTTCGTGGCCGACCGGTAGACGCCCGACAGGCGCTCGGCGAAGAAGTCGATGTCTCTGCCGTCGGTGATGTTTCCCGTTACCTCGTCGTCGGACTTCGATGTAGCCTGCTCGAAGAACGGCGTGTCGGGCATCAGCCGCTTTAACCATGCGTAGCAGAAGTCCATCAGCTCCGAGTACTGGACGTTCGCAAAGTAGGGCGGGTCGGTGAGTACGAGGTCGATGCTGTTCTCGGGCAGTGGCTGCGTGGCGATACTCGCACAGCGCAACAGCGTCGCACGCTTCACGTCAAGGTCGGCGGGGTCGGCGACGAGCGTGGACGAAATTCGCTCGGTTGGCGTCGGCACGCGCGTCTTGCGGCCGCCTGTGCACGTCGTCTCGAACGGCTCGTGGCAGTAGCGCTTGGCGGCTGCGTACTTGGCGAGGAAGTGGCGGTAGCCACCTGAGCCGACCTTGGGAATGCCGATGAGCGCAGCCTCGCACTGCACTCGATGGACCGGAAAACCGTGCACGGAGAAGACGTCGAGAACCTTGAGCGCGGCTGTGTCGTAACGGCAGACCATGTTCTGGTAGCGGATGAAGTCCGAGTAGACCGTGGCGAGCGCCGGGCGCAACTCCGCGGGCGCCCGGCCGATGCGCTCGGCCAGGGCGGCAAGACCAAACAGCTGCCGCTCGTTGTGCAGGTCACGGAAGCGACGATAACCCCAGCGCAAAAGACGGTTGGTCTCATCCCCGGCGGGAATGATGTCCTCGGGCCAAAAGGGTGAAGCGGTCGTCGCGAACAGCTCTCGTGCGCGGGCAAACCGTTCGTGATCCTCGGCGTCGGCACCCTTGAAGAAACGGCCACGACGCCCCATGCGGCGCTTGCATGTGTCGCAGTGGTACTCCAGCGCGAACAGCGTGTGCTTGGGTGGACCGTCGCTCTCCGGCCGGCCGACGAAGAACGGGCGTCCGCAGGCACAGGTGCCCTTGGCGGGCACCTTGGTGCTGTCGTAGGCGCTTGCACAGTGGGGACAGTCGGCGGGCGTCTCACCGGGGAGAAACTGCTCGACGGTGCGGCAGGAGCCGCAGATGAGGACATCGTGCGTATGGCGGCCCATCTTGCGCCCTGCGACAAGCGGCCCGGGAAAGAGCAGGGTCTCCTTGCCGCACTGGCAGACGTGCGTCTTGACCCAGAGGAAGAACTTGACGGGTGCGTCCTCGCCACACTCCTCGCAGCGGGTGGTGTACAGCTCGCGCAGCTGCTCCTCCAGCTCGCCGGCAATCGACTCGCCAAGGCGCTCGAAGGCGTTGACGTCGAGCGTCTCTAGCTCGCGCTCGACGAGCCAGCGCGACATCGGATTGGTGTCGTAGCCGACAACCGAAAGGCCCATGCGGTTGGCCTCGAACAGCGACGTCCCTCCGCCCATGAACGGGTCGAGGATTACGCCGTCGAGTTCGTGGCCTTCGAAATAGTGCTCGGCGAGCGGCCGGTTGACGAACTCCGCGAGGGCGAGTCCGCGAAAAAGTGTGCCGGGACGGCGGGCGAACCACTTGTGCACCCCGATGACAGGTCGGTAGCTCTGCTGGACCTGCTTCTCGGCGGAAGCGAGCCCGGCCACCAGCGTCTCGTCGAAGTTCGTCTCCATCCTCGTGGCCTGAGGGTAGAGACCGGAGCGGACCGCAGCCGCTCGCCCCGCCTGCGTCAGTGGACGCTCGGAGGCGGGCTGACGTGGCGTGACGCATGTCGGCTCCCAGAGACCGGGCTGCGCGGGCCGCGCCGGCTTTGCAGACAGGTGTCGCATCGAGCAAATGCTCGCACGGGCGGCGGACGGTATGTGCGTACCGCGATGCGTAGCCCGCTCGCCGACGGTTCGCGCTCACGCGCGCGGCCAAGCGGAACGATCGCCGCCTGGTAGTCGCCGTGGTTGAGCAGGTCGCAGCCACGACGGTAGAGGTCGTAGACGCTGTCCATGGTCGCCTCTCACTGTACCCGCCCGCACGCCGCGCGGCCCGGGTTTAGCGGTGTGGGGCCGGGTGGGTGAGGTTTGGGTTGGAGATCGTCCGCGCGACGCAGCCCGCGCAGACGCGCCGCCGGCGCGAGCCTTCCATGGCTCGCGTCACGACTAGAATGCCCACGTATGGCAACGAACGAGTACGCAGACCATGAGTTGGTCGTGGCCGCCGACGGGAGCATCCCCGCCGATCAACTGCAACGCCTCGGCGTTCGCCCCGGCGCGCATCTTCGCGTCGTAGAGGCGTCTGCGAGCCGGTTGGGCGGAAGCTTTGCCGGATCGTTGCCCGACTTCCCAGAGTTGACCTGGGAGGATTTTGAGCGCGCCAGCCGGCTTGCTGGCGAAGATGCCGCGTCGGCGTGAAGGTTCTCGCCGACTCTCACGCGATCGTCTGGCTCTCGCAACGCTCGCCGGAGTTGTCTGAGGACGCCGCGAGCGCGCTGCTCGGGGCGGAAGAGACCGATGGCGTGGTCGTGTCCGTTGCCAGCCTCCTCGACCTCTGGTACGTGACGCAGACGACCAAGGGCGTGAGCGACGCCGACCTGGCCCGCCTGCGCCGGCAGATCGCGGCCTCGCCCGAGTTGAGCCTGTATCCGATCGACGAGGCCGTCATCGACGCGACGACGTCGATCCCACGCGATGCTCTGGCGGACCCCTGGGACCGCTTTATCGTGGCGACTGCCAGGGTTCTGGATGGGCCGATCCGCGACAGCGGACTCGTGCCCACCATTTGGTGAGCGCCCGCGAGCCGCCTTCAACCGCAGCCGGGGCCGCGACTCTCCAAGAGCCGCGGCCCCGTGCTGTGACCAAACCCGCCGGCTGATCAGCCGGCCAGCCAACCAGCGGACCGGACAACCGGCCACACGGTCGTTGGTTTGCGGTCGGCGCTTTATGCGGCGACCGCGGGTGGTTGGGTTATGCGCTGATCGTGAATGCCTCTGAGGTGGTCAGCTGGATTTTCTTTCTTTTCGGCACATAGAGGATGGCCCCGCTGTTGCCAGCCCCGTCGTTGAACACGAATCGCGCCGATATTTTTTCGCCTTTTTCGTTTTCGTAGGAGGTGTATTCCTCTTCCGTTCCGGCTTTGTTTTCAGCATAGCGCAGTTCGAATTTTGTGGTTTCAGTGTTGACCGGCGTTATCGGGCTCAGCAGGCTACCGCTCAGCGTATATTGAAGACCGCCTGCGCATTCGATGTCGATCGTGCCGACGGGCAGCAGTACCCCAACATTTTTCGTCGCTTTTTCGAGATAGACGGGGCTGGCGCTGCCGGACAGCACGACGATCCCTTTGGCGGCGCCCGAGCTGCTGCACTGCTCTTCGCCCGGATCCTCACAGCCTTCTACGTCGATCGTTAGCGAGGCCGTTTTAGCGCCCGTAATTTCACCTTTGAGCTTGGCTCCGCCCTTGCACCGCATGAGCGTAATGCCTCCCGCCGAGAACCGGATTTCCCCCAGCTTGCCTTCTTCGCCCGGCGTTTCGATTTTGCCTTCGAACGTAGCCGGGAATTTCCCACCTGCGTGGGGCACGAATTCCGGCAGTGCCGCCGAAGCGGATGCCGCGCCGACGACGCTCAGGGCGAGCGCCGCCACGGACGCCGCGAGGGCGCCCCTTGAAATGAATCGCATTACTTCCCCTGCCTTTCCTGGTTGTCTCATTCGGCGCCGCTGCCGTCACCCATGTCAAGCGGTGAACCGGCGCCGGTCTCGAAACAATTAATACCACGAAAGGCCCATAAACGCAATACCTATTTCACTAATTTCACACCGTCCACCGCTGGGCGCGCCGCGCTATTTCCTCCTTCCTTTCACGGCACGCCCACGGTGCTTTGCGCCTGCGTTTTTCGCGCGCTTGGGCGCCGGCCGGCTGCGCACGCAGCCGGTGACGGCGACCTTGATGTTCTGCCGCAGGTACCGCCCCGTTCTGCGCAGTCAGCGTCGTCGGCATCACCAGCGATTCTGGCTCGGTCTTCTTGACCCTCCTCTTGACCACCACTCGTTTCCCGCGGCGCCTGACCGTGACCTTCTTCTTGACCGTGACAGTCTTCGTTGGTGCGCAGAGGTTCTTGACGGCGCTGAGGATCGAGTCTTCCTTCTCGGGGAGGTTCAGTTCGAAGCTCGACACCGGCGCGTCCGGTACCGCTTCGAATTTGGAGTACGTGATCCCGTTTTTGATGTCGGTGTTGCCGACCAGGTCGATCGTCACGCCTTCGCCCTGCAATACGAGCACGAGGTCGGGGAACGCCGCGCCACCGTGGCTGACGAGGATCGCCGGACCGCTCAGCGGATTGCTGAGCGCCGGTGTCTTGACGGTTGCCGTGCCGACCGTCGCCCCCGCGGGGCAGCCTGCTGGGTTGGCCGCGAACTGGGTTTCACTGCACGCTTTATGCAGTGTCGCCAGGCGCGAGGACAGCGCCGGCGGCAGCTGCGTATCGACTTTCGCGATGTTCGAGTACGCGGTTTGCGGCTGGGGGTAGCCGACCTTCACGTCAAGCGACGCGCCGTTGCCTCGGGAGGAGCCGTTGGCCTGCGTGCTCGCCGTAAATGCCGGGGCGAACTTCAACGCCGCACAGTCCGCCGCCTGGAAGCGGCTGGAAACGTTGCTGGTCGCGCCCTCGGCGCTCGTGATCGTCGCCGTGATGCTCGACGGCGTGCAGCCGGTCGGGTTGAACGTGAAGTTGCCTTCCAGACCGACCGTCACGTTGACCGTCTGCACGCGCAACGGCACGCCATCCACGCTCTGCGGCAACGGATCGCTCAGGACCGAGACCTGTGCTGTGGACGGGTCGATCCTGATCGACGCCCGGACGACGATGTTGCCGAGGTCGAACGGGCCGGCGACCGCGGGCACGACGACAACAAGGCCGAACGGCCCGTTGTTGTAGGGGCCGGTGAGATAGACGCTGCCGGACTGCCAGTAGGGGTCGCTGCCCGACCCCGCAGCGGCCGTGGCCGCGCCGATCTTCGACGCTGCGGGGCAGCCGCCGGTGTCTGCTTGGGCGGCTTTGATTTCTGCTTCGCCGCACTGCGCGATCCCGGCGATCTTGCCGATCAGGCCCTCCGGCATCTTGATTTCAAGACCAGAGAGGTCCTGTTCGCCGTCGTGACGGCCAAACGTCGTCGTAAACGAGCTGTAAGCACCGGCGTGATTGTCGACCGTACCCGCACTGAAGGTCGGCGCGAACCCGTTCCCGCAACCCGCGGTGATCGCGAACGACGGGTTCATGACCGCGTTGGGACCGGATGCGGGCGCGGACCATGGTTCGAAGCTCGCGTTCGTCATGAATGTCCCGCAGGACTGCGGGTTCGCCAGCGGCGCACGCGCACCCGGGTTGAAGTTCAGTTTCAGTTCGCTGAACGGCTGCTGCGGCGTATCGATAAAGCTCGTGCGGATCTGGCCCGGCTGCAAACCATGTTCCTGGCTGTAGACGCCGGTGCCGCCGACTTCGACCCTGCCCCGCAGCTTCAAATGCACGCCGGTCATCTTGCTGCCGACTTCCAGGTAGATCGCGAACAGCCGCCCTGCTTCGGCAAACGCTTCGCTGCACTGCGGCTGGCCCACACCGCCACACGACGGCTGCGCGACAAACACGCTGCCCTGGAGTTCTTCAGCGATCAGCGGTGTGACCACCTTGACCGTCCCGACTTTCGACGCGTCGGGGCAACTACCCGGGCCGGAGTTTGAAAAGTCGATCCCTTCCGGGCCGGTTTCCTGGCAACCCACCAAACCACCCGCGGCGGAGGGGCTGATCGACACGCCCGCGGGCAGCGTCACAACCGCTGTCTTCAACGGCGGCGTCGCCAGCGTACCCGGCGTCTCCGGCTGCGGGATCCGCAGCACCGATTCATAACCCGACGGTTCATACGGGTGACCGCCCGCCTCCACATCAGCCTGACCATCCACCCCAGAAACCGACACGAATAAGCCGTTCGGCCCAAACACGGGCGCTGCCGTGTTCAGTTCCATCGGTTCGCTCACCACGGCTTCAGGCGAGCCGGCACCCGTCACACTAGCCGTATCCTCCGTGCCGCTCACCGCTTCCGGACCGACCGATACCCCTAAATCCAGCTCCAGCGCTTCGTCGGGCACAAGCGCGTGCGGATACGTGCACTTCACCGTCAAACCACTGGCCACCAGCCCTTCTTCGACGCATACCCCTTCCGGCGCCGGTATAGGTCCATGTTTCTGTTCCGGGTCCAATGGCGTCACCGGCACCACCAAGAATTCGTTGCTCGACACCGACAGCCCCGATGGCAGCACATCCTTGACCACAATCGGCCCTTCCGAGGCCACACTCCCAGAATCCGTCGCCATCACCTGGTAGTCAAAACACCGTTCAACATTACCACTCGCTTGTGCGCATTCGCTATTCCGTGCTTCACTAAACTGCCGCAGCGGCGCGAACAACCGCACAGTCAAACCACCCGCCGGCACCACTGCAAATGCCGCCGACGCCACAACCCCCGACACAAAGATCATCGCAAGAACCAGCAGCAGACCCACCATCCAGCTGCACCGCCGACACCGGGGAGCCTTGCAAGCGATCATAGGTTGACTGGTCATCGCCCCGCCCTCCGGTCGTTACTCGATTTACCCTTCTTACCTTTACGCCGCTTCACGCACCTGCCGTGCTCTCGCACCCGGCTCTTCGTACACCTCGCAGCCTTCCGGACAGCGACTTTCTTCGGTGACGTGACGGCCGCCGGCACCGGCAGCGCGAGGTTGCCTTCGCCGGTCAGAGTCGCGCTGGAGGGCGTAGCGAACGCCGGCGAGGCATTCGAAGCGCCCTGGCACGCTTCACCCTGACACGGCGGCGCCGATGCCGGCGCAGGCTCGTGGCACGGTTCCGCTTCGCTACAGATATGCGCGTCATAGAAGTCACGCTGGGTGTCCGTGTCTTCCGGGACGAGCTGGTCGTTTGTCTGGAAGAACACGTTCTTGCCTTCCGCGTCGCTACCGAGCAGTTCCACAGAGGTGCCGGTCGCGGTCTGTTCTGAGACGTCTTTGCCATCCGAGATCAACGACACACACCCCGTCGGCTGCGTACAGGAACCCGTACCGTCGCTCTCCCACTCATAGATGTTCTCAGCCAGCAGCACCTGGCCTCCTTCTTCGCCGCCGGTCGGCGCGTCGTCCAACGCACCCGGCGCCAGCGCGATCTGGCTTTCAAAGAACACATACCGCCCGTCGTGGGACATCGTCGTGTCCGCCCGAACCACACCGACCCCCGCGGCTTTCAGAGTGCGCGACGGCTCGACAATGCTGGTGTCGCCGGTGCCGCTGTTGCCGTCGTCATCAAACCCTTCATCGCCGATCGAAACCCGCACCAGCGTACGCGTCTGCGCGTCATACCGATACACCTGCACCGGCCCTTCCCCACGCGTATCATCCGACGTCAACGCCGCATGGCTCATGAACACCAAAAACCGCCCATCCGGCGTCACATTCGCAGTACCTACACCCACGCTCCACTCCGTTTCATCCGATGCGGGGAGATCCGCGATGAACCTCACCTGCTCACCGCTGGTATGCACGTACAGGTTGTTCGCCCCTTCCACGGCTCTTTCATGATGCGCGTTTTCTTCTTCACCGGTCAGCGCGCCCTGCGCGACGAAATACACGCTCGCGCCTTCGCTCGCCACCGCCATCACACCCTCCACCCGCGGACCACCCGGCACCTGCCCACCACCAACCCGTTCAGACACATCAACCAAACGCCGCTTGGCTTCAGCCGCCGCACCACCCAGTTCCTCGCACTCTTCACATTCCGACTCATATAGCGTCGCGCCACCGCCGCCCCCATTGTCGGTCAGCTGTGCTTCGCTCGTAAAGAACGCTCTCGCGCCGCTACTCGACGCCCCCTGAAACTGCGCGTGCGGCGCTTCCGTACTCGCGCTCTCGCACGGTTCTTCGCTACACGTACTGGGGGTCGCTGCCGAGATCAGCATCGTGTATGCCCCCACCGATTCCCCATCGACGCGAGCGAACAACTCTGTAGTCGGGAATTCTTTTCCCGCGTTCGAGCCAGTCCCAAAACAACCCGGTTCACCGTGCGCCCTGAAATACACCATGCGCCCATCAGCGGAAAGCCACCCGTCTACCACCGCGACTGTAGGACCTGACGGGGTCCCTGTTTCACAAATACTGATCAAGCTCGTACTCCCCTCGCCACCGGTCACTCCCACCAGCATCGGACGAGCCATGCTTACCCCTACATACTCATATAGCCCGGAGTTTTCTTCGAACAACGGAGGCGACCCGAACGTCCACAACCCGTCCGCTTCATAAACGACATGGGAGAAGTCGGCAGCGGCCATAATCGAACCGATACTATTATTGATACCGGTTGGACCTGTTTCCGAGACGGGCCCAATCTCGCTTGGTTTGGAACCCGCGCTTTGTGCATACCAGTCGTCTTGCCCGTCCGGTGGGCTGGGTGCGCTGAACAGCGTGATGCGGGTATCGGCGTCGTACGTCCACACGGCCTGGGTCGCAGATTCCGACGCAGACGACGCGAGCGGCCTTGTCACCCACCCATTAGCCGTGCGCGCGAATTCATAGGGCTCACCCTCGCGTTCACGCAACGCGATACACGACGGCGTGTCCGCGAAACACTGGATGCTCATCGCGATCACATCCTGCCCATTTTCAGCGACCACCGGGGCCGGGTCACCACTGTTAAACTGGGAGCCTATCAAAGCGCCGTTCTTATTCGGCGGAGTCACAAGTTCATAAGCACGACAATCCGGCAGCCCCGCCGAAAGACCCTGCCGGTACTGTTCGTCAAAACACCCGGCCCCGCCCGCGCTCCCCGCAGCCAGCGCCGACCCGGACCCAGACACCAGCACCACGACCAGCACACACAGCAGCGAATGGACCAGCCCCACGGTCAACATACGTGCTCGCATCATGCGATCACCCTCTCCTCTGTCTCTCATTACCAAGATTGCGCTGTCTCACGCTCGGCTCTCCCCCACCGCGCCGTCGCGGGCCGCACCGTCGCGGCCGCCCCGGCCGCCCCGGCCGCCCCGGCCGCCGGGGTCGCCATGTCCGCTAAGCGAGCGGGCGACCTGTACGCCGGTGGGGGTGAGCGCCCAAGCGTTCGCGGCACCCTTCGCGTGCCCCCCACCCCGGTTCTCCAACAACCCAAGCCGCTGCAAACGCGCGAGCAGCTTCGAAATCTGGCCGGCATCGGCGACGCCCGCGTACTCGCCGACCTGGCGATTGCTCGCACCCGGCCGGCGCCCCACACCCTCGAGCACCCGCGCGGTGCGGTAGGTCACCCGCATCGGCAGCCCCGCCAGCGGATCCTGCGCACCGGCGAGCACGGGCTGCGGCGAGTCGCTGAAACAAACCGGTGCGGGCGCGGCGCGCTGCCGTTCACGCCGCGCAACCGCGGGCCCCAAATACGGCAGCGCGACCAGCGCGGACAGCTCACCCAAAAGGCCCGACAGGGGTTCTTCGCGTAGCAGCCGCGTGTGCACGATCGCCAGCACCGCACCCAGCACATCCTCAGCAGCAAGCTCGCTCGCCTCGGCGCCGCGCGCGCTCTCGGCGCGACCGTCGTCGATCAGCGCAACCAAACGGGCGAGGATCGCTTCGCGCGTCGAACACCCCGCCGCTACCCTGCGCCACGTGCACGACCAGCGTCCGCGCAAGCGCGGGCTCACGGTCAAAGAAGCACAACACGACCCACAGCCCGCCGCGCATCCGCTCACGCCAACCAAGCCCCTCCAAACCCGCGCCAGCCAGCTCGCGCGACACACGCGCCACGATGTCCTCCAAGAGCGCGACGACGCAATCCTCACGGTTGGCGAACAGGTCATAGAACGTCCGCCGCGAAACACGCGAACGCCCCGTGATGTCCGCCACGGTCGTGCGCTCACAACCCAGATCCCCCAGCGCCCCCACACAAGCCCCAAACAGCCGCGAGCGCTGAATCTCAGCGACCTGCGTACGACTGGCAGCGCTCGTGACCACCCGGCCAACCCCACCCCGCCGCCGCGCGCGCGCGGCGGACACCTAAAACACCTCCCTGACGGATATGAGAAAACCATCTCCGCAAGCGGAGATGGTTGCGGCGGAAGTTGTGGCGCGAGCGGCCCCGCCGACACCAGCGGGCGAGGCCGCAACCCCACGCGCGTGTATGGACGCTGCCGCGGCACCGGGCACCCCGGACACGCGAAAACCCTCCCCGCGAGGGGGGAGGGCCGCCGGGCGAAAACACCCCGGCCGGCGGCTAGCTGCCGGCGGCTCTAGCGGACAAGAGAGAGAGAGAGAGAGAGAGATGCGACAGCCCCAAGCTGGCGCATCCATGAGGCACTACACCATGGCGCGCAACCACCCTTGAAACGCCTGTCCTGTAACGACCCACGCTAAACCCCAGCTCCCTCATCAAACTCCACGATCCAGCCCCCTCCAACCGAGACCCGAACACATGTGCCGATGGCCAACCACGAACCCAGTTGACCCCAACCAGACCACTATGTTTACCGGTACCCACGACACCAGCAAAACGCACAGTACCGCAGCACCACCCTGCTGTCAACCCCCAAAGCCGCGCAGCCCCGCCGGGCGGCGTGGCCCGTGAACACCTCGGCCAACGGGCCTCGCCGGGCTGGTGGCCTCAGCGCGGCCAGTCGAGCTGCTGCGCCAACTCGGCGGCGCCGAGATCGATCAGGCCGCTGCGCTCGATCGGGTGGTATTCGCCGTCGGCGAGCCCCAGCCAGTGCACGGCGCGTGTCTGGGGGTCGACGATCAACACCTCGTCAACCTGGTGGGCGGCGTAGAAGGGTAGCTTCTCCCAGCTCTCGTCGCCGGGGGAGACGATCTCGACTACGAGCGCAGCGGTGTGCAGCCAGGTGCCGCTGGCGCCGGGGCGGTGCAGGCCGCCGTCGGGAACGCGGAAGTCATCGATCGAGTCGCCGAGATTGAACTCGCCCATGGTCGGAACGAGCGCCACGGCGCGGGCCAGCGGGCCGAGGATCTCGGCCAGCTGTTGGGTCGATCGCGCGTGTTCGTAATTCGGCGCGGGAACCATGTGCAGCACACCGTTCCACACCTCATCGAGACGGTCAAGCCCTGAGACCCGCCGACGCTCCTTGAGCGCATCGAGCTCGTAGGCATAGGGGTCGAGCACCACCGTGGCCATGGACGCGAGGATAGCCGACCGTGCAGCGACATGGGGGATGTGCGTCTTTGCGCTCCGCGCGGCGCCCTGACGAGATCGTCCTGTGCGGCGCCCGCCGCGAGCGCAGCGGCACAGCCAAAGAGATCGCGTATCCGCCGGCCCAATTTTGCGTATCCGCCCGCAGGATTTTGCGTATCTGCCGACTAGACTTTGCGTATCCGCTGAGCTATGATTGCGGATATGCCCGATATGCCCAATTCACGCTCGTCGTCCGCGGGAGCACCCACGCTCGTTGGGCGGCACCTGCGGGCGCAGGTGCAGGCCGCGCTCGCGGATACGAGGGTCGTCGTCGTGCTGGGCGCCCGACAGGTGGGCAAGAGCACGCTGGTGGCGCAGATCGCCCAGAGCGAGCCCACACGGCCCGTGATCACCCTCGACGACGAGGCGAGACGCCGTGCGGCGATCGAGGATCCCACTGGTTTCGTCGCCGATCTGGATACACCGGTGGCGATCGACGAGGTGCAGCGCGCCCCGGACCTGCTGCTCGCGATCAAGCAGTCGGTCGATGAGGACCAGCGTCCCGGCCGCTTTCTGCTGACGGGGTCGGCAAACGTTCTGACGGCACCCACGATCGCGGACGCGCTGACCGGGCGCGCGGAGTATCTGCGCCTGTGGCCTTTTTCCCAGGCCGAGTTGCGGGGAGTGCCGCCGGGGTTCCTCGCGGCGCTGTTCGCGGGTCGCGCGCCGCGCATCGCCGATGCGCAGAGCGGACGGCGCGCGCACGCGCAGATGTTGGTGGCGGGCGGTTTTCCGGAGGCGCGCCGGCGCTCGCCCGCGCGCCGCGTCCCGTTCTTCGACTCCTACCTGGACACGGTTCTCGACCGCGATCTGCAGAGCATCGCCCGCGTGCACGACCGCGCGAACGTCCGCCGGCTGCTGAGCGCCGTCGCGGCAACGACCGGCTCCACGCTGAACCTGAACGACTTCTCGCGCGACTTGGGGATCGCCGCGAACACGGCTCGCGCATACGTCAACCTGCTGGAGACGCTGTTTTTGGTCTACCGGCTGCCGGCGTGGCATTCGAACCTGCTGAGCCGACTCGGCAAGGCGCCAAAGCTGCACATTGTCGACAGCGGTCTGCTGGCCTACCTGCTCAGCGCAAACGCCGAGCGTGCCTGGAGCGACCCGCAGATCGCCGGAGCGTTGATCGAGACGTTCGTCGTGATGGAGGTCGTGCGCCAGGCGAGCGTCGATCCCGATCCGCCGCGCGCCTTTCACTTTCGCGACCGGCACGGGCACGAGGTCGACATGGTCCTCGAACGACGCGACGGCACCATCGTCGGAATCGAGGCCAAGGCCACCGCGAGCGCCGGACGGTCGGACTTCAACGGCCTGCGCCTGATGCGTGATCGTCTCGGCGAGCGCTTCGCCTTCGGCGCGCTGCTCTACACCGGGCCGGCAACGGTGCCGTTCGGCGACCGTCTCGCCGCCATCCCGCTGCAGGCCCTCTGGACGGGCCGCTAGCCGATCCTGACGCGCGCAGCGGCGAGTGCGCAACAGACGCTCCGGCACTGCGGACTGCGCAGCGTAGACGACGGCCCGCACGCCGCGTGGTGCGCTCACAACCCAGGTCCTCGAGCGCCCCGACACAGGCCCCAAACAGCCGGTAGCGCTGGATCTCAGCGACCCTGCGTACGACTGGCAGCGCTCGTGACCACCCGGCCAGCCCCACCCGTGCTCGGACCGGGGGCAGAAAGCCACGGGTGGCAGGTGGTATAGTGCTTATGCGATGAAGAAGACCAGCATCTATGTGGACCCCGAGGTCGATCTGGCGCTCGCCCGCCGTGCAACCGCCGAGGGCACCACGAAGGCCGCGCTGATCCGCATCGCGCTGGAGACCGCGGCCGCTCCGGCGAAGCGGGCCAGGCCGCGCGCGTGCGGTGTGTTCGACGGGCCTGGCGATCTCGCGGCAAACGCCGACAGGTACCTGTCGAGCACCGGCTTCGGCGAGCGTTGACCGGGTGATCGTCCTCGACACGTCGGTCGCGCTGGCATTCATGGACCGCCGCGACGCCGACCATGAGCGCGTCCGGGAGTGGATGCAAGCCAGCGAGGAGGAACTCGCCAGCACCCCGTTGATCGTGGCCGAGCTCGACCATCTCGCCTTGCGCCAGGGAGGAGCGGCCGCCGCGCGTGCCCTGCGCGACGACCTGGACCGCGGCGCCTACCTGATCGAGTGGTGGCCCACGGCGATTCACGAAACGATCGCCGCCGCCAAGCGCCACGCATCGATGGAACTCGGCCTCGCCGACGCATCGCTCGTCGTCCTCGCCGCACGTCTACAGACGATCCACATAGCCACCTTGGACGAACGCCACTTCCGCACGCTGAAACCGCTCTCCGGCGGCAAGGCATTCAGGCTGCTGCCAGCCGACGCGGCCTAAAACGGGGGCCGCGACACCGGCTTCGCGCTCCTGCCCGCAACCCAGCTCACCGTCTACACCGACCGCTCCCGCCTCGCATCCTGCCGCACGAAGCGAACGCGATGAGCCCTCGGAGCGCGCGATCCAGTGTCCTGAGCGAGCGCGTGCCGGCAAAGTCGCGAACGCCGGCCGGCCCCCGACGGCGGTATGCGCTTCGCGGCCCTCCCGCGCGCGCCCCCGCGCGCGCGCGCAATCCCTCCAAAAAAATCGGCCCGTGCTACACGCCGCTGCGCAGCCGCGCGACCGCGTCGAGAATCGCGCCCGCGATCTCGTCCTTCGGGGCGCGTGCGACCTGCTGCACCGCGACGCCCTCCGCTGCGGCACCCGCAGCCGGGTCGCTGGCCGTCAGGATCGCGACCTCGTTGCGCTCGGCATCGAACCCGATATCGGCGCGGGAAACGTCATTGACGACGACCGCGTCCAGCCCCTTCTCGCGCAGCTTGACCCGGCCATACTCGACCGCACGCTCGCTGCCATGCTCGGCGGCGAACCCGACCAGTGTCTGCCCGGCGCGACGCCCGGCGGACAGCCCGCGCAGCACGTCAGCCGTCGGCTCCAGCTCGATCGTCAACCGCTCGCGACCCGCCTTCTTGAGCTTGCCCGCCGCCGGTGCGGCCGGGCGGAAGTCGGCGACCGCGGCGGCCATCAGCAGCACATCGCACTCCGCAAAGCGCCGCTCGCACGCCTCCTGCAGCTCGGCCGCCGTGTGCACCGCCTCCCACTCGACGCCCTCCGGCGGCGCCAGAGCGACATTAGCCGCGACGACGCTGACGCTTGCCCCCCGCGCGCGCGCGGCGGCCGCCAGCGCGACGCCCATCCGCCCCGACGAGCTGTTCCCGACGAAGCGCACGCCATCGATCGGCTCGCGCGTCCCGCCCGCGGTGATCAGCACGCGCAGGCCGCGCCAATCGCCGCCGTCGGGGGCGTCGGGGGCCGCGGGGGCGTCGGGAACCGGTGTAGCGCGTTGCTCGCCCGGGCCGGGCCAGCGTGTGGGGTCGGCGATCACCGCTTCGCAGTGCTCCAACAGCCGCGCGGGCTCGGGCAGGCGCCCAACCCCCTGCTCGCCCCTGGAGGCCAGGCGGCCGCTGTCGGGCTCGATGACCTCCACGCCGCGCGCGCGCAGCGTCGCCAGGTTGGCCTGCATGGCGGGGTGCTCGTACATGTGGTTGTTCATCGCCGGCGCCACCACGACGGGGCACGTCGCCGCCAGCGCGGCGCTCGTCAGCAGGTTGTCGGCCAGCCCGGCCGCCAGCTTGGCGATCGTGTTCGCCGAGGCGGGCGCAATCAGGTAGAGGTCGGCGTTGCGCACCAGCTCCAGGTGCCCGATCGGCTCATGCGCCGGGGGTGTCTGGCCGGGGAACGACCCGCGTGCCGGATCCTGCTCGAACTCGCTGACCAGCACCGGCGCGCCCGTCAGCGCGGCGAACGACGCCCCGCCGACGAAACGCTCGCTCGCGGGCGTCTGAATCACGCGCACCGCGTGGCCCGCGCCGGTCGCCAGCCGCACGAACTCCAGCGCCTTGTAAGCGGCGATCCCGCCGCTCACCCCGAGCAGAATTCTGGACATACCCGGGTTTTAGAGGCCCGGCGGGCCGCTGGCAAGCGTTGGCTCGGTCATTGCGCGTCCGCTGGCAAGCGCCGGCCCGGTCCTTGCGCGTCCGCTGGCAACCCTCCTAGGACGTTCGCTGGCCAAGTGATGCAAGATTGAAATGGCCCACCCGCCCCGCGAAGTGTGCACTAGCACACGAGCGACCGAGGACGCCGCAGCACGCCGGCTAGCGAGCGTCCTAGCGGTAGTGGTACTTGATCTTGCCGTTCGCTACCTCTTCCAGCGCGATCGTGAGGTAGTTCTTGGACGCCGTGTCGACCATCGGGGGCGGGAACTCGTCAAACGTGCCCTCGCCGAGGTTGTGGTAGTAGCTGTTGATCTGCCGCGCGCGCTTGGCCGCCACGATGACGGACGCGTAGTTCGAGTCGACGTTCTCCAGCAGACGGTCAATACGGGGTGAGATCACGGGGGTTTCAGCCTTTCGTGGGTTGCCCCACCAGTGTAGTCGCTGGGCGGGCGCGCACCCTGTCACACCATGCCTCGGGGCCATCCTACCGCGACCCTAAGCCCAATCGCGCCCCTCATCCATCGCCGTGGCCACGGCCGCGACCAGCTCCTCCAGCGCGTCGTCGAGGCGGTCGTTGACGACGACGTGCGCGAACTCGGGTTGGGCGCGCAACTCGTCCTCGGCGACGCGCAGGCGACGCTCGACCTCGGCGACGTCGTCGGTGCCGCGCGCGAGCAGGCGTTCGCGCAGTGCCGCGGGCGAGGGCGGGGCGATGAAGACCTGCAGCGCGTCGGGCATCGACTCGCGGACCTGGCGCGCGCCCTGGACCTCGATCTCGAGCACGACGGGCACGCCCGCGGCGACGCGGTCCTCCAGCTCGCTGCGCAGCGTGCCGTAGCGGCGCCCGGCATAGTCGGCGTACTCGACGAAGTCGCCGGCGCGCACATGTTCCTCGAAGGCGGCGGGCGTGAGGAAGTGGTAGTCGATGCCGTCGTGCTCGCCGGGGCGCGCCGGACGGGTGGTGGCCGAGACGGAGAGCTGCAGGTCGGGCAGACACTCCATCAGGCCGTCGATCAGGGTGCCCTTGCCGACGCCGGAGGGGCCGGTGATCACGAATACGCGCGCCATGGGGACGCGCAGACTAATGCATGAGGCCGCCGTGCCCGCTTTGCGCTGGTGTGGCGCAAGGTGCCCATGCTTGTGCATCAAATGCGATGCAATACATCAAATGTGATTTGTTAGCTTGGCTGTCTGGGTGGGGAATGCACTCTTCTCACTTTGTGCTAGAGCTATAAGGCCACCGGAGCATCCTCCCGACACGGTATGATTTTCCAGAACGATGATGCTTAAGGGCGCGCGACAATGCTAATCAGCGCCTATCCCAGTCCATTTTCACCCGCCATGGGTCGCCGACCGCGCTGGCGAGAGAACCGAGCGCGTTAAGCCAGCGCAGCAACCGCCTCTCCCGCAACCTCGCGCGCAGCGCGGTCGGCGTCGTAGAGCGACTCGAACGCGCGCACGGGCGAGCTGCCGAGGCGCGTGAGCGTGCGGTCGATGACGTCGGCGATGCCGTTGAAGGGCAGGCGTCCGGCGAGGAAGGCGTGCACGGCCACCTCGTTGGCGGCGTTCAGCACGCACGGCGCGGTGCCGCCGGCGAGTGCGGCCTCGCGCGCTAGCCGCAGGCAGGGGAAGGCGTCGAGCTCGACGGCCTCGAACGTCAGCTGGCCGACCGCGACCAGGTCGAGCGGTGCGAGCGCGTCCCCCTCGCCCGCGCCGCCGACGATCGGCACACTGACGCCGCCGTGCAGGGCGTAGGAGATCGCGACGCGCATGTCGCGGGGACCCAGGTGCGCAAGCAGCGCGCCGTCGGCCAGCTGGATCAGCCCGTGGACGAGCGACTGGGGGTGCACGACGACATCGATGCGCTCGTAGGGCGTGCCGAACAGGTGGTGGGCCTCCATCAGCTCGAGACCCTTGTTCATCAGGGTCGCCGAGTCGATCGTGATCTTGCCCCCCATCGCCCACGTCGGGTGGGCGAGCGCGTCGGCGACGGTCACGGACTGAAGCTGCGCGCGCGTGCGCCCGCGGAAGGGCCCGCCGCTGGCGGTGATCGTCAGGCGCTCGACGACGCCGGCGGGCTGGCCGGCGAGCAGCTGGTGCAGGGCGGTGTGCTCGGAGTTCGACGGGGATCAGCTGCGCGCCGGTGGCCTGCGCAAGCGCGCTGACGAGCTCGCCGCCGACGACCAGCGACTCCTTGTTGGCGAGCGCGAGGTCGATGCCCTCGCCGAGCGTCGCCACCGTCGGCCCGAGACCGGCGGAGCCGACGAGCGCGTTGAGCACGAGCTCCGCGCCGGACTCGACGACCAGCTCGACGAGACCCTGCGGGCCGGCAAGGATCTCACCATCCGTCCACGCCTCGGCGGCGCGCGCAGCGGCGTCGGGGTCAACGAGCGCGATCCGCCGCACGCCGTGCGCGCGGGCCTGTGCGACAAGCGCCTCCCAGGAGCGCTCGGCGGAGAGCCCGACCAGCTCGAACTCACCGTGCCCGGCGGCGCGGTCGGCGGCGAGGATGTCAAGCGCCTGGGTGCCGATCGAGCCGGTGGAGCCGAGGATCAAAAGACGCTTGGGCATCGCTCACAACGGTACTGGGCGCGTGGTCGGGAAGAGATTGGTCGAGTCGAGGCCGCCTGGCCAAAAACAGCGCTCAATGGACATACGCCTGCCAAATGTAGTAGCCGACGACGGCACTGAAGAGCACCGCGTCCAGCCGGTCGAGCGCGCCGCCGTGGGCGCCGAACAGACGCCCCGCGTCCTTGGTGCCGGCGTGGCGCTTGATGAACGACTCGAACAGGTCGCCGACGGGCGCGGCCAGCGCGACGCCGAGCCCGAGGACGAGCGCGTGGCTGGAGGGCAGCCAGTCCTGGTAGCGCCCCGCCAGCCACACCGCGACGACGCAGCAGAGCATCCCGCAAAGGAGACCCTCGACGGTCTTGTTCGGCGAGATCGAGGGGGCCAACGGGCGGCGCCCGAACAGGCGTCCGCCGAGGTAGGCGCCGGTGTCGCCGAGGAAGGTGCCGACGAGCACGTCGATCACGATGCCCTCGCCGTGCGGCAGGCCGCGCAGCAGCACGGCGTGAGCGAGCGCCAGACCGACCCAGTAGATGCCGAGCAGTGTCAGCCCGAGCCCACCGGCGGAGGGGTGCGGCGCGAGTAGGGTGAGCGCGAACAGCAGCGGCAGCGCCGCGACGGTCGCGAGCAGCACCTGCGGGGGACCGCCGTAGAGCGCTGCGGCGAGCAGGCCGGCGAGCGCGAGGAAGCCGGCCAGCGGCAGCGGGTGCGCGCGGGGGTACATCGAGTACAGCTCGTGCAGGCAGACACAGCCCAGCGCGAACAGGCCGAGCGCGAAGATCGGGCCGCCGGCGATCACGATGAACAGCGCGAAGGCGATCGCGGGCAGCGCGGCGAGCACGCGCGCGGCGAGATCCGAGCGGCCGCCGTCCCGTCCGCGGTGTGCATCCCCCCCTTCGCTCGCGCTGCCATTCGCGCGCGTGCGCGAGCGCGAGCGCGCGGGCGCGAATCGGCCCATCTTTTTCACATCCCCACCCACGCTCACCACGCCCTCCGCACGCCCCGCCGGGCCATCCTCGGAGTCCACCACGCCACGCGGGCAAAGCGCGCCACCGACATCCCCTCAGCGCCCACCGAAGCGCCGACGCCGGGCGGCGAACTCGGCGAGCGACTGCTCGAGCGCGGCGCGGGTGAAGTCGGGCCAGAGCTCGTCGCGGAAGACCAGCTCGGAGTAGGCGGACTGCCAGAGCAGGTAGTTGGAGAGGCGGCGCTCGCCGGAGGTGCGGATGATCAGGTCGGGGTCGTGCATCTCGGGGGAGTAGAGCAGGCCGCGGAAGGCGTCCTCCCCGCCGCCGTCGTAGCGGGCCGCGGCATCCAGGATCTCGGCGCGCCCGCCGTAGTTGAAGGCGACGAACAGGGTGATGCGGGTGTTGGCGTCGGTGGTCGCTTCGGCCCAGCGCATCTGGCGCGCGAGCGCCGCGGGCAGCCCCTCTCGGCGCCCGATGAAGCGCATGCGTACCCCCTGCTCGTGCAGCTCGGGAGTCTCGGCGTCGATGCGGCGCGAGAACATGTCGATCAGGCCACGCACCTCGGCTGCCGGCCGCGACCAGTTCTCGGTCGAGAACGAATAGACGGTCAGCTCGCGGATGCCGAACTGCACGGCGTCGCGCAGGCGCGCCTTGACGGTGTCGGCACCGGCCTCGTGACCCTCGCCCACGGGCACGCCGCGGGCGCGCGCCCAGCGGCCGTTGCCGTCCGTGATGATCGCGAGGTAGCGCGCGGTGACGGCGGGCGCTACGTCGAGCGGGGTGACGGGATCGTCGTTCAAAGCGCACCCCCGGCTCGATCGACGCCGCGAGCGAGTTGCGCAGGCGGTGAGACAGCTTCGGGCGAGTGGGGGCGCGGGGGCGAGACGACGCACGGCCCGCGGGCGACCCCGGCGCGAACGCGCGGCGCGGCCATCAGACCTCGAGGATCTCCGCTTCCTTGGCCTTGAGCACGGCGTCGAGCTCGCCGACGCGGGCGTCGGTTAGCTTTTGCAGGCCGACCTCGGCGCGGTGCTCGTCATCGGAGCCGGCCTCGCCTTCGGCCTTCAGTTCGCGCAGGTCGTGCATGATGTCGCGGCGGACGTTGCGGATCTTGATGCGGCCCTCCTCGGCGAGGTTGCGCACGACCTTGACGAGCTCGCGCCGGCGCTCCTCGGTGGGCTCGGGCACGACGAGGCGGATGAGGTTGCCGTCGTTGGAGGGCGTGAGGCCGATGTCGGACTCGTTGATGGCTTTCTCGACGGCCTTGATCGAGGACTTGTCGTAGGGCTGCACCGTGAGCAGCCGGGGCTCGGGCGCGGAGAGCGTCGCCAGCTGGTTCAGCGGGGTGGGCGCGCCGTAGTAGTTGACGACGATTCGCTCCAACAGGGCGGTGCTGGCGCGGCCGGTGCGGACGGTGGCGAACTCGTGAGCGGTGGCCTCGACCGACTTGGCCATGCGCTCGCGGGCGTCCTCGAGCAGCCCGTCGGTTAGGTCTTCATCGGCCATCGGTGCCCTCCGTCAAATCCCGAGCCCGTTCGCGAGCCCAGGCGGTTAAGTACTTAGCGGCCATCGGTGCCCTCCGCAGTCGTCGGTGTCGATACGAGCGTGCCCACGCGTTCACCGGAGATTATCCGCGCGATGGAGCGTTCGTCGTCCATGTTGAAGACGGCGAGGGGCATGTTGTTGTCCATGCAGAGCGCGAGGGCGGTGGAGTCCATCACGCGCAGGCGGCGCTCGAGCGCCTCCATGTGGGTGATGGCGGGGATGAACTGCGCGCTCGGGTCGACGGCGGGGTCGGAGGTGTAGACGCCCTGGACGCCGTTCTTGGCCATCAGGATGATGTCGGCGTGGATCTCCGCGGCGCGCAGGGCGGCGGCGGTGTCGGTCGTGAAGAACGGGTTGCCGGTGCCCGCGGCGAAGATCACGACGCGTCCCTTCTCCAGGTGGCGCATCGCGCGGCGGCGGATGTAGGGCTCGGCGACCTCGGAGATGCCGAGCGCCGACTGCACGCGCGTGGCGGTGCCAAGCTTCTCCAGCGCGTCCTGGAGCGGGAGGGCGTTGAGGACGGTGGCGAGCATGCCCATGTAGTCGGCGGTCGCGCGGTCCATGCCGGCGGCGGCGCCCTTCATGCCGCGGTAGATGTTGCCGGCGCCGACGACGATCGCGACCTCCACGCCGGCGGCGCGCACGGCGCTGACCTGGCGCGCGACGGCGGCGACGCGCTCGGGGTCGGTGCCGTAGTCGAGGCTGCCCATGAGCGCCTCGCCGGAGAGCTTGAGCAGGATGCGTTGGAAGGCCGCGGGCATGGTGGCTGGCGAGAGCCTAGAGCGTTTTGCTTGCGGTGCGCATCCGCGCGAGTGGGACCGTTCACGCGCGGGACGGCGCGAGACGTCCTGTCTCGCGGCTCGGGCAGGTCTGCGCGCCCCATCTCGCGAGTGGGGTGGCCTGCGCGAGCAAAACTGTCAAGACCCGGACCACGCGGGACCGCGTTGACCGGCCGCGCGCCGCTTGACGGATCGTCTCAGAACACCCGCGCCAGATCCAGCGCGAACCCGTAAAGCAGCTCGCTGCGCAGCACGTCCTTGGCCGTGAGGACCTCATCGCCCGCACGCGCCGGTCGTCCGGGGGTGGCCCGCACGGGGGTGCCCCGCACGCGGGTGAGGGTGTGCGCGTCGGGGTCGGCGAGCCACAGTTCGCGCACGCCGGAACGCATGTAGAGAGCGCGCTTGGGGCCGAGGTCGTTCGCGCGGGTGGATGGCGAGAGGACCTCCACGACGAGGTCGGGGACGACGTCGACCTCGCCCTGCACGACCGCCGGACGGCGGCCGGCGCTCCACCAGACGATGTCGGGCGCCACGTGTTCGCTTTCGGGGATCGCCACGAACACGTCCTGGCGGAGTACCCCCTCGTCGCTCACTCGCTGCTGCCACTCGCCCAGCGCCAAGATCAACTTCAGTTGCACGGCAGAGGCCGCATCTCCGACCGGCGACATCACGACGGCCTCACCTCCGAAATACTCGATCGGCAGGCACCAGCCGGCGTCCATTTGCAGCCCCGCGTACTCCCACGGCTGCAGTCGAGGATGCTCGACGCGGGGAGGAGCGATCGTGGCCACCGGCTCGATGATAGCGCCGGGTCCACGGCAGATGGACGAAGCGGGATCCGACCGCAGCCGGGAGACGCGTGTCCTCGGAGCGGCGCACACCGGTACCCGGGAGACGCGTATCCTCGGCGCAGCGCACACCGGTACCCGGGAGACGCGTACCCTCGGCGCAGCGCACACCGGTACCCATTTCTCCAGCCAACCCGAAGTACCGCCAGATATCCAGATATCGCGCGAATATCTGGATATCTCCAGCTACTTCGTCATTAAAAACAACAAACAGTCCACTACTGCCCAACCGCGAACCGCACGAAGCGGCGTATGACGACATTCTCGCCGGTCTTGGCGGTGAGCGCATCGCGCAGCTGTTGGACGGTGGCGCCGTCGAACTTGGGGTTGTGCATCCCCTGCTCGAGCAGGACGATCGTCTCATACCAGGAGTCGAGCTTGCCCTCGACAATTTTGCCGCGGATGTTGTCGGGCTTGTCGGCGGCCTCCTGCTCGTACACGCGCGCCTCGGCGTCGCGGGCCTCAGCGGGGACGTCCTCGCGGCTGACGTACTTGACGGTGGGGGTGGCGGCGATCTGCATCGCGACGTCGCGCGCGAAGGCGACGAAGTCGTCGTTGGTGGCGACGAAGTCGGTGTTGCAGTTGACCTCGATCAGCACGCCGACCTTGGCACCGGCGTGAATGTAGGACTGGACCGTGCCCTCGGTGGCAAGACGCTCACCGAGGTCTTGGATCTTCTTGCCTTGGCGGACGCGCAGCAGCTCGATCGCCTGCTCGATGTCGCCGGAGGCCTCGGAGAGCGCCTTCTTGCAGTCCATCATCCCCGCACCGGTGCGGTCGCGTAGGGCCTTGACGTCTTTGGCGCTGATCTCGACTGCGCTCATCTAAGCCTTCGCCTCCTCGGTCTCGGTCGTTGCATTGCTCTCTTGCGGGGGGGTCTGTTGCGGGGGGGTCTGCGCCGGCGCGGCGTCTGCCTGCGTGCCCTCCGACGACGCGGCATCCGCCGGCGCCCCGTTGTCGGCTGCGGCGGGCGCCTGAGCGCCCTCAGCTGCGCCCTGCGCCCAGTCCGGGCTCGCGGGGGCGACGGGCTCGGCCGGCGCCGTCTTCGCGTCAGACGCAGGCGCCGCGGCCGCTTCCTCCACAGCCGCGGGCGCCGCTTGCGCCGCAGGCTCGGGCGTCGGTGCGGTCTGTACCGCAGGCTGAGACGCAGCCTGCTGCTGGGCGGGGGCCGGGGGAGCCTGCGTCGACTCGGTCGCCCCCGGTACGGCGCCCTGCGGCGTCGTAGCGGCCGGCGCGGGTGCGGCGGGTGCCTGCGTAGGCGCGGCGGCCTCCTGCGACTTCGCGCCGGCCGGCGCGGGTGCGGCGGGTGTCGACGCGGGCGTGGACGCTGACACGGGCGCCGCGGCAGGTGCAGACGCGGACGCGGGCGGTGCCTGCACGGACGAGGCCGGTGCTGACCCAGGCGCGGGCGGTGCCTGCGCAGGCTTGGCCGCAGCGGCGGCCTGCGCCTGAGCGGCGGCTGCCGCGGCCTTGGCGGCTGCCTGCTCCTCGGCCTCGCGCCGGGCCTGCTCGGCGGCGGCAGCGCGGGCCGCCTCTTCCTCGGCTTCGCGCTTGGCGCGCGCCTCGGCCTCGATGCGGGCTTTCTCTTCGGCTTCCTCGCGCGCGCGCTGCTCCTCGCGGCGGAAGATGGCGTGGCCTTCGGCGACGACGTCGCCGATCGCGCGGGTGATCAGCGAGCAGGAGCGGATCGCGTCGTCGTTGCCGGGGATCACGTAGTCGATGCCGTCGGGGTCGCAGTTGGTGTTGACGAGGCCGATGATCGGAATGCGTAGGCGCTGGGCCTCTTTGACGGCGATCGCCTCGGTTTTCAGGTCGATGACGAACATCGCGGAGGGCACGCGCTGCATGTCTTTGACGCCGCCGAGGTTGGAGCGCAGCTTGGCGAGGTCGGCTTGGGCGGCCATCCGCTCGCGGGTGGGCAAAAGCGCGAGTTGGCCCTCGCGCTCGTAGCGTTCGAGGTCGTGCAGGCGACGGATGCGGAGGTTGATGGTCTGGAAGTTGGTGAGCAGGCCGCCGAGCCAGCGGTTGTTGACGTAGGGCATCCCGGCGGCCTCGGCCACCTCCTTGACCGTGTCGCGCGCCTGCTTCTTGGTGCCGACGAACAGCACGGTGCCGCCGCGGTGAGCGAGTTCGCCGGCGAACTGGCGCGCCTGCTCGAGCAGGACGGCGGTCTTGAGCAGGTCGATGATGTAGATGCCGCCGCGCTCGCCATGAATGAAGCGGCGCATCTTGGGGTTCCAGCGGCGCGTTTGGTGGCCGAAATGAACGCCGGCCTCCAGCAGTTCCGCGATGCCTACTTGGGCCACGGTGATTGCAACTCCCTTGGTTGTGTGGTGCTTGGTTTGACTGCCGCGCGGGCCGGTGCGGACTCACCCCGGGGCGCCGGTGTCGTGCCGGTCAGGTGGCGAGCAGGGCCGCGATCGAGTACCGCGCGGGTTGGGATCCTTGAACGAGGGCTCAGGATAGCTGTTCGGCGCGCGCCAGCGCCGCCGCGAGGTCGGCGGGCAGCTCGGATTGCAGCTCCAGGCGCTCGCCGGTGAGGGGGTGCTCGAAGGCCAGGCGCGTGGCGTGCAGGAACTGTCGGCGCAGGCCGAGCGAGCCGGGCGTCCCGTACTCGGGGTCGCCGGCGACGGGGTGTCCGATCGCCTGCATGTGCACGCGGATCTGGTGGGTGCGGCCTGTCTCCAATCGCACGCGCAGCAACGTGTGCCGGGGCAGTGCGCGCTCGAGGCTGAAGTGGGTGCGGGCCTCACGGGGAGCGTTGCCGCCGACCGCCATACGCGTGCGTACCCGGGGGTCGCGGCCGATCGGGGCGTTGACCGTGCCGGTGCGGGCCGGCGGGCGGCCCTCGACGAGCGCAAGGTACTCGCGCCCGACGTGCCGCGCGGCGATCGCGGCCTGCAGCGCGGCGTGCGCCTGCTCGGAACGCGCGACGAGCAGCAGCCCGGAGGTGTCGCGGTCCAGGCGGTGCACGATCCCGGCACGCGCCGGGTCCCCGCCGGCGGCGAGCCCGGCGAGCAGCTGCGAGAGCGTGCCCTCGCGGTGCCCGCGCGCGGGGTGCACGACCAGGCCGGCGGGCTTGTCGATCACGAGCAGGTGCTCGTCGCGATGGACGATCGCAAACGCGGGGCTGTCGGGGAGCGGGGCGAGGTCGTCGGGTGCGGGGGTCCCGGTCATGGGGTGCGGGGGCGCTCGATGAGCAGGATGAGCAGCAGGACCCCCAGTGTGATCGAGGTGTCCGCAAGATTGAATGGCGGCCAGCCGAGCGGGAGCTTGATGAAGTCGGTGACCGAGCCGGAGCGCAGGCGGTCGATGATGTTGCCGAGCGCGCCACCGATCAGCATGCCGGTCGGCAGCCAGATGAGCGCGCGCGTGGAATGGCGGGCGAAGTAGGCGAGCAGGGCGAGTAAGGCGAGCACGATGACGAGCGTGACGGCGAGCGCGTCGCCCGGCAGGAAGCCGAAGGCGACGCCATGGTTGCGGGTGTTGACGAGTGAGAGGCCGGGGAACACGTGGCGTTCTTCGCCGGGGACGATCGACGCGCGGACCGCGTGCTTGGTCAGCTGGTCGATCGCGATCACGAGCAGCGCGACGAGCGCGGCACGCAACCAGGGCGAGGCCAGCGCGGGGTGCGGGCGGCCCGTGCGGGCGCCAGCCGCCGCCCGACTCGCTTCGGCCTGTGCACGACCCGAATCCCCCGACGCCTGACTCGCTTCGGCCTGTGCACGACCCCGATCCCCCGAGGTCTGACTCGCTTCGGCCGGCGCCGGCCCGGAAAGGCCGCCAGGCGAGGCGCCGTCGTCGTTGGGCGCAGCGGCGCCGGCGGACCGGCGAGCGTCGCCGGACGGTGAGACACTGGCGCCGCCGCTCATGGTGCGCCGCGGGCGGTCAACCGCGGATGAGGCCTTCGACGACGACGCGGTCGACGATGCCAAGCACGATGATCGCGACGATCGGGCTGAAGTCGAAGGCGCCGAAGCTCGGGAGGATGCGACGGAAGATGCGCAGGAAGGGTTCGCAGACATCGCGCAGGAAGCCGATGACGGCAGAGCCGGCGCGCGAGTAGGGCGGGCGCAGGCCGAAGGCGAACAGCCAGTTGAGCACGATGTGGGCGAGGATCAGCAGCGTGTAGACGTAGATCAGCGTCGAGAGGTACTGGGCGATCTGCACGCGGGCGGTGGCGATCGGCAGCGCCGCCGCGGGGCCTGCCGCTGCGGGGCCAGCCGCTGCGGGGCCTCCCGCCGCGGGGCCAGCCGCTGGGATGGCGGCCACGAGGTGGCGGGCAGCAGGCAGCGCCGGCGCGAGTGCCACGACATGCGTGGCGGCGAGCGCGGCGGTCATCGCGGGGCCTGCGCGGGCGCGAGCACGGCGTCGAGCGCGTCGCTGAAGGCGGCGCGCAGTCCGCCCCGCTCCAGCGCGTCCAGGCCACGCGCGGTGACGCCGCCCGGCGAGGTGACCTCGCGACGGACGGCGAGCGTGTCGTGGTCGCGCGCGGCGAGCAGCGCGGCGGTGCCGGCGAGCGTCTGCACGACCAGCGGCGCGCCCTGCGCGGCGGGGATGCCGCAGCGCACGCCGGCGTCGATCTGGGCCTCGGCGACGAGCGCGAGGTAGGCGGGCGCGCAGGACATGAGACCCATGGCGACGTCGAGCAGCGCGTCGTCGAGCACAACGAGCGTGCCGAGCTCGGCAAACAGTTCGCGGACCTCGGCGTCGAGTGCCGTCTGCTCGGGTGTCTTGGAAAAGGACCAAGGGTTCTCCGCGCCGGCCACAGCTGCCGAATCTGGGTCGGCCTGCACGACCGCGCCGGCGCGCACTTCGACGGGCAGCGAGGGCATGAAGCGGTAGACGGGCCGGTCGGGGTAGAGCGCTTGCAGGTCGTGCAGGGGGAAAGCGGCGAGGATCGAGGCAACCGCGCGTGCGTGGGGGGCGATTTCGGCGGCGATCGCGCGCGCCTGCGCGGGCTTGTGGCAGAGCACCACGAGGTCGGCACGGGTAGCGACCTCGACGTTGCTCGCGAGCGCCTCGCCGCCGGTCTCACGCGCGAGCGACTGTGCACGCTCGGCGAGCAGATCGGCGCAGAGCACGGGCCGCCCCCACCCGCGCGCGAGCGCGCGCGCCATGTTGCCGGCTCCGATTAGACCAATCTGCATCGCGCGTCAAGGCTAGCGTGCGCCCGCACGGACAAGGCCCTCATACCAAGGAGTCGATGGTCGGCGCGCTCGTCGCTAGCACCATTGCGGGTGGCTGCTCGAAAAAGGCCCTCGTCTCTCGGGCTGAGCTGGTCCTGGCGCGAGAGATCCAAGCCTCGCAAGGACGCAGCGAGCGCAGTGTGCTTTGCTGGCCGATCGGAGATCGACGTCGATCTCCGATCGGTAAGCGACCGAGGACGCCGCGAGGCACCGGAGATCTCGCGTTAGGACTGATTAAAGAAGCCCTTCTCGATCAATCGCGCCCGCTCCTCGGCTGAGATCTCGACGTTGCGCGGCGTGAGCATGAAGACCTTGTCGGCGATCCGCTGCATGCCGCCGTCGAGCGCGTAGGTGAGGCCGCTGGCGAAGTCGATCAGGCGCTTGGCGAGGTCGGTTTCGGTGCCTTGCAGGTTGAGGATCACGGGGATCGAGTCCTTGAAGCGATCGGCGACCTGCTGGGCGTCGTTGAAGGACTTTGGCACGACGAGGTGCACGCGCACGTCGCCGTTGCCGCCGTTGCCGCGCCCGACGGGGCGCAGCACGCTGGTCGCGCGGCCGCTGCGCCCGGAGGCCGCCTCGGCGTCGTCGTCGGCGAAGATGTCCTCGTAGTCGTCGCGCCGGCGGCGCAAGCGGCGTACGTTGGGGCGGTCGCGGTAGTGGTCGGCGAGCTCCGCCTCGGGCGGGGCGTCCTCGTCGTAGTCCTCGTGGTATTCCTCGGCGAGGCCGAAGTACACGAGTGCGCGGTGCCAGGAGTCTCGGAAGGCCATTGGCTCAGATGCGTGATTCGGCTGGCATGCGGTTTTCCCTGCTCATGCTAACGATTTGCCGCGGGGTCGCCGAGCGCGTCAGTCGGCGCAGGTGTCCGGCTCGCCATAGAGTCTCGTGCCGATCCGCACGATCGTCGCGCCCTCGGCGACGGCGACGGTGTAGTCCTGGGTGGTGCCCATCGAGAGCTCGCGCAGACCGCGCGCGGCGGCGAGCTCGCGCAGCGCGGCGAACCAGCGGCGGCTGTCCTCGGGGTGGGCGGCAAGCGGCGGCATCATCATCAGGCCGGCGACAGGCAGCGGGCAGCGCTCGATGAAGTCGTCGAGCTGCGCGGGCACGACGCCGGCCTTGCCGGGCTCGCGCGCGAGGTTGACCTCGATCAAAACCTCCAAACTCGGGTGCGCCTCGTCGCGGTGGCGCTCCAGCTCACGCAGCGCGGACTCGGAGGCGAGCGAGTGGATCAGCCGTACGCGCGGCACGATCGCGCGCACGCGGCGGCTTTGCAGAGCGCCGATGAAGTGCCACTCGAACAGCGGCCCGTGGGCGGCAACCTTGGCTTGCAGCTCCTGCGCGCGGTTCTCGCCGACCAGCTCGACGCCGGCCTGCGCGAGGGTCGGCAGCTCATCCACCGGGACGTACTTGACGGCGGCGAGCACCCGGACATCGACCGCGGCACGCGCCTCGGCCTCCACGGCACTCCAGCGCCCGGCGGCAGCGCCGGCGGCGGCGATCTCGGCGCGGACGGCGGCGAGGTTCGTGCGGACGCGGGCGGCGTCGAGGTTCGCGATCAGCTCAACCACGCGATGCCCGCCTGACGCCCGGCGGCGACCCCTTCGCGGCGGTGGGAGTAGAAGCGCGGGTCGCAGATCGTGCAGCCGCCGACACGCTGCACGCGCTGCACGCCCGCCGCGGTGAGCCGCGTGGCGGCGATCGCCGGCAGGTCGATGGTGCCGCGCTTCGGCGGGTCGATGGCGCCGCGCGCCGGCAGGCCGATGGTGCCGCTCGCTGCACCCCAAGCACCGGGCGCCGCCGGGTCGAGCGCACTTGAGGCGTCACCGGTCCCGCTGAGCGCGGCGTGCACCTCGGGTCCGACCTCGTAGCAGCACGGCCCGGCGCCGGGCCCGATCAGCGCAACGATCTCGCCGTCGTCGTCGCGGTCGTCGCGGTCGTCGCCGTCGCCGCCGCCGATGTCGCGCAGCACGCGCACGCCCTGCTCGAGCACGCCTGCGGCCAGCCCGCGCCAGCCGGCGTGCAGCGCGGCGACGGCGCCCTGGGTGCCGAGCACGACGGGCAGGCAGTCGGCGACGAGCACCATCGCCCCGACGCCGGGCAGCGCGGTGGCGTGGCCGTCGGCGTCGATTGCCAGCGGCTCGCCCCCACTCCGCGCGCGCGTCGCGCGCGCACCCACAATAGGCACCCGCTGAACATCAGCCCCGTGCACCTGGCGGCTGGCGCACAGCCAGTCGAGCCCGAGCGTCTCGCATAGTCGGTCGCGTTCGCGGCGGCCGTGCTCGTGGCCGGGGCCGCGCATGGTCGAGAGGTTGCCATCGGCGCGCGTCGTGAACAGCGCGCGCCCGCCGCCGGGCAGCGCGAACAGCAGCGCGGTATCGGCCGCATCGGAGTTGACACGCATCGGGGGGACGCTCACGATGTCGGACCGTTCATTGCAGTAACTCCACCTCGCAGCGCAGCGAAGGCGCGCGAGTCGATCTGCCGTCGGCGGTCAGCAGCGTGGCATCGAGAGCCTCTGCCAGCGCGACGTACGCAGCGTCGTAGGCGGAGAGGTTGTGACGCAGCTCCCAGACGCGTCGCATGAGCGGTCGATGGGACGCCCGCAGCAGACGCATCGACGCAAGATCGACGATGGCTCGCCGCAGGCGATCCTCCGCTACGCGGCCCGCCAGCAGGTCCCGACGCCACGCATTGGCAACCTCGAGGTCGACGACCTCGGGAGCGCACAGCAGCTCCTCGGCCTCTAGGCGTCGGCGTGCGCGATCGCCGTCCGCGCCGTCATCGAGCAGCGACGAGGCCAGAACCGACGCATCGACGACGATCACCGCAAATGCGTGTCGCGGTCGGCCCGCACCAAGCTGGCGGCATGAGCCAGTGGCATGCTGCCACCGCCGTCTTCGCCGTCGATCCGATCGAACAGTTCTTTGAGAGTCGGCTTGCTCGCCTGTTCGGTCAGCTCTGCGAGTAGGTATGCCTGCAGCGACTGGCCCGCCGCAGCGGCGCGGCCGCACAGAACGCTGTGCACGTCGGCCGGCACATTCTTGATCTGCACGCTGGGCATACCTGAAGAATAGCGCCATTTTGGCGCCATAGTTCGTTACTCGTCAATTGGAGCCTCGAGCGCCGCAGCCAGCTCTGCGTTGGAACCGTCGGCCAGCTCGCCATCCAAGCGCAGCTTCAGGACGGCCTCCAGGCGGCGACCGATCTCCGGCCCCTCCAGAACGCCGGCCGCCAGCAGGTCCCGGCCGCCGATCGCCAGGCGCACGTGACGAACGTCTCCCAGCCAGCGCCGCGCGGCCGCGGCCGACGGCTCGCTGACAGCGCCCGCCAGCGCGACCCCCTCGGCAGGCACAGGCAGCGCGACGGCGCGCAACTCCGAGCAGCTCGCGGCGCGGGGCAGTTCGTCGACCAGGGTGGGCGTCGCCGCGGCGGCCGCAGCGACGCGATCGCGGTCGCCGGCGGGAAACTCCAGGCGGTCGAGCAGCGCGGCGATCTCGGCGCGGGGATCGTCGCCGGCGCGGAGCGCCAGCGGCAGTACGATCGCGGCGAGCATCAGCAGGTCTGGGCGGTCGGTCTCGTCGTCGGCCCGACCCGCACAGATCCCTCCACGATGGGTCTCCTGCGCGGGGATCGGCGGGCGTTGCTCCTCACGCCACTCGCTCGCCCCGGCGCCGAGCAGTTCGAGCGCGCGCCACGCGAGCGCCCGCTCGAAGCGCAGCCGCGGGTGCAGCGCGCGCAGGACACCGAGCCGCTCGAGCTCCGCCAGCGCGGCGAGCGGTTCGGGTTCGTGCAGCGCGAGGCGCAGCTCGGCCCCGAGGCGCGCGCCCGAGACGGTGTCGAGCGCGCCGCCGGCGAGCGCCTCGGCGGCGAGCGCAGCGGTGTGCGGCTCGACCTCGAAGCCCAGGCGTGCGCGGTAGCGCGCGAGCCGCAGCAGGCGTGTTGGGTCGTCGCGGAAGCTGTCCTCGTGCAGCACCCGCAGCCGGCCGGCGCGCAGGTCCTCAAGCGAGTGCGGCAACCCCTGCAGCTCGCCGGCGTGCGGTCCCGCGAGCGCGAGCGCGAGCGCGTTGACGGTGAAATCGCGGCGGCGCAGGTCTTCGGCCAGCGGCGCCGGCTCGACCTCGGGCAGCGCGCCCGGAGCCGGGTAGCGCTCGCGGCGGGCGAGCGCGACGTTGACACGCACGCCGCCCGGCAGCGCGAGCGTGGCGGTGCCGAAGCGCGGGTGCTCGACCGGCGCGGGGGGCGTCTGCGCGTTGGGCGTCCGCTGCGCAGCAGACGCCCCGCGTCGATCGGATGCCGGCTGCGCAGTGGACGCCCCCGGGGCCGCCACGGACGCGTGTGCGACGGGCACACCGGACGGCCCGCGCGTGTCGGCTGCCCCGAGCGCCGCCACGAGCGCGCGCGCGCGGTGCTCGCCCTCGACGACGACGTCCAGCTCGCGTGGCGCGCGCCCCAGCAGCAGGTCGCGCACCGCGCCGCCCACGAGGAACGTCGCCGGCGACGCCACGGCCAGCAGCCGCCCGCCACCGGACAGCTGCCCCAGATGTGCGAGCAGCCGTCCGCCACTGGGCAGCTCCTCCCCCACCCGCGCCGGCTGGTCCATCGCTCGCGCTCAGCGGCGCACCGCGATGCCGGCCGCCGCGAGGTGCTCCTTGGCCTGCCCGACTGTGTGCTGGCCGTAGTGGAAGATCGACGCGCATAGAGCCGCGTCGGCGCCGGTGTGCAGCGCCTGGGCGAGGTGCTCCAGCTCGCCGGCGCCGCCGGACGCGATCACGGGCACGCCGACGGCGGCGCTGACGGCGGCGGTCAACGGGAGGTCGTAGCCGTCGCTGGTGCCGTCGCGGTCCATGCTCGTCAGCAAGATCTCGCCGGCGCCGCGCTCGGTCGCCTCGCGCGCCCAGGCGACGACGTCGCGGCCGGTGGGGGTGCGCCCGCCGGCGACGTACGCCTCCCAGCCGCCGCCGTCCTGCACCGCGCGCGCTTTGGCGTCGATCGCGAGCACGACGCACTGCGTGCCGAACACGCGTGCGAGCTCGTCGATCAGCTCGGGGCGCGCGAGCGCGGCGGAGTTCACCGAGACCTTGTCGGCGCCGGCGTCGAGCACGGCCTGCGCGTCGGCGACCGAGCGGATGCCGCCGCCGATCGTGAACGGCACGAACACCTCGTCGGCGGTGCGGCGCGCGAGTGCGACGATCGTCTCGCGCCGCTCGTGCGTGGCGGTGATGTCGAGGAACACCAGCTCGTCGGCGCCCTCGCGGTCGTAGTGGGCGGCCAGCTCGACGGGGTCGCCGGCGTCGCGGATGTCGACGAATTCGACGCCCTTGACGACGCGGCCGTCGGCGACGTCAAGGCAGGGGATGACGCGCTTGAGGTGCATTGGCTCACGGTAGCGGTTGCCCGCAAAGAGCCCCAACCGCGGCATCCCGAGGGAGAGAGGCGTACTGGGCCGGTTCGCTGAGGAGCTGGGCGCTGGGGAGACGATGCATTTATCAGTTTGCGCGCCAAAGCTATAAGGCTGGCGGAGCATCCTCCCTACACGGTATGATTTTCCTACCGTGATATCTATTGGGTGCCTAAAAAACAATCCATTGCACCCGCCTGGGCACCGACAGGGGGCTACCCAACCCATCCCCGGACCCCGAAGGGGTCCAATCCAAAAAAAACTCTCAACCGCTGAGCACGGCGAGCGCATCCTGCACGGTGAAGCGCCGCTCGTAGAGCGCCTTGCCGACAATCACGCCTGCAATGCTCTCGCGCCCGAGCGCCACGAGGCCCTCCAGGTCGGCCAGGCGGCCGATCCCGCCGGAGTAGATCATGCGCCCCGGCACCGCCGCCGCCACGCGATCGACTTCCTGCAGGTCCGGCCCTGCGAGCATCCCGTCGCGGTCGACGTTGGTGAACACGAGCTCGTGGGCGCCGCGTTCGTCGAGGCTCGCGATCACGTCCTGCGCGGTCAGCTGCGTGCCTTCGGTCCAGCCAGCTGTCGTCACGCAGCCGCCGCGGACGTCCACGGAGACCACGATCCGCTGTGGCCAGCGGGCCAGGGCCGCGTCCAGCAACGTTGGATCCTTGAACGCCGCGGTCCCCAGGATCGCGCGCTGCGCGCCGGCGTCCAGGGCCTGCTCAAGCGCGTCCAGCGAGCGCAGGCCGCCACCGTACTGCACGGGGACGCCCAGCTCGCCGGCGATCCGGCGGAGGTGCTCGAGGTTCACCGGCCGGCCCTCTTTGGCGCCGTCGAGGTCGACCACGTGCAGGTGCCGCGCCCCCGCCTCGGTCCACGAGCGCGCCGCCGAGAGGGGGTCCTCGTCGTAGACCTTGCTGGCCGCGAAGTCGCCCTTCACGAGACGCACCGCGCTGCCGCCGAGGATGTCGATCGCCGGGTACAGAGCGAGTCGCTGCACACGTGCTTGTTCGCGCGCGGGTGGGTGGTCGTTGTTTTGAATGGACCCCTCCGGGGTCCGTTGAGGGGTCGCGGCGCCGGAGGTGGCGGGCAGCCCAGTTCCCGGTTGGCGCTGCCCGGGTGTCATGAGGCGAGTCGTTCGCGCCAGCCCGCGCGTTCGGCGGCGCACACCGCCACGAAGTTACCCAGCAGCGCAAGGCCGTGCGCGGAGGACTTCTCCGGGTGCGACTGCGCGCCGAAGATGTTGCCCGCGCCGACGACCGCCGGGAAGCGCTCGCCATACTCGGCACTCGCGAGCACCACCTGCGGGTCGGCGGGGGCGGCGACGAAGCTGTGGACGTGGTAGAGGAAGCACGGGTCGGGCAGGCCGGCGCGCAGCGGGCTGTCCACCTGCTCCCAGCGCACCTCGCTCCAGCCGATGTGCGGCAGCTTGCACCCGGGGGCGCGCAGCGCGCGCACCTCGCCGCGCAGCAGGCCAAGGCCCTCGGCGCCGCCGTGCTCAGCGGAGCGCTCGAACAGCAGCTGCATGCCCATGCACGACCCGAACAGCGGCACGCCGGCGGCGGCACGCTCGCGCAAAAGCTCGTCGAGGCCGAGTTCGCGGATCGTGGCCATCGCCGCCGGGAACGCGCCGACCCCGGGCAGCAGCAGCCCGTCGGCGGCGCGTAGGGCGGCGTGCTCGCGCGTGACGAACGCCTGCGCGCCGACACGCGTGAGCGCCTTTTCGACCGAGCGGCGGTTGCCCATGCCGTAGTCGACGACCGCGATGCGCGGTCCGGGTGTGCCCGGGTCGCGCCGCCCGGCCGCACCCCTCTCGTCCTGCGCGATGCGGGGGCCGGTTGCGCCCCCATCGTCGCGCCGCCCGGGCGCACCCTCCCAAGCCTGCTGCCCAGAGGCGCCCCCTCCGCCCCGCGGTTCAGGTGTCTGCGCGGCCTCGTCGTTACCCGGCGCCGTCATTCGGTCAAGGTCCCCTTGGTGCTCGGCACCCCGGTCTCTGTGGGGTCTAGCGCAACCGCCGCGTGGAGCGCGCGCGCAAGCGCCTTGAAGGCCGCCTCGATCATGTGGTGGGCGTTGCTGCCGGTTCGTATCTGGAGGTGCAGCGTGAGCTTGCCGGAGTTGGCCAGAGCGCGGAAGAACTCCTCGGCGAGCTCGTGCTCGAAGCCGCCGGTCGTGCCGTGCGGCAAGAACGGCGCCTCGAAGCGCGTGTAGGGGCGGCCGGAGATGTCCAGGGCGCAGCTCGCGCGGGCCTCGTCCATCGGCACGACCGCCGAGCCGTAGCGCGCGATGCCGGCGCGGTCGCCGAGCGCCTGGTCGAGCGCGCGGCCGAGCGCGATGGCGGTGTCCTCGACGGTGTGGTGCGCGCCGGTGTCGAGGTCGCCCTCAACCCGTATGTCAAGGTCGATGCGCGCGTGGCGGGCGAGCAGGTCGAGCATGTGGTCGAAGAAGCCGATCCCGGTGACCCGGGTCCCCGCACCGGTGCCGTCGAGCGTCAGCGTCAGGTTGACGTCGGTCTCGCCGGTCTTGCGTGCGATCGTGGCGGTGCGGCTCATTGGTTTGGATTCTGCCCGATGCGGGCCTCCATCGAGCGCGCGTGCCACTCGAAGCCCTCGGCGCGGGCTATCGGCGCACCCGCCGCGGCGAGCTTGGTGGCCGTTTCGCCGCCGACCGGGCCGAGGCGCACTTCGGCCATGCGCCGGCGGAAGTGGCGCACGGAGAGCCCGGACGCAAAGCGCGCCGCACCGCCGGTGGGCAGGATGTGGTTGGAGCCCGCGACGTAGTCCCCGAAGGCGGTCGCCGCGGCGGCCCCGACGAACAGGCAGCCGGCGGTGCGCACGCGGCCGGCGAGCGCCTCGGGCTCGGCGCCGATGAGCTGGAGGTGCTCGGGCGCGAACTCGTTGGCGATCTCGACGGCTTGGGGGGCGTCGGCGCACTGCACGAGCACGCATGCCGCGGACGTGTCCCCAGTGCCCCCATTCGCGCCCGCGCGCGCGGGCGCGCGCGATGGGGCCCCGCGAGACAGCTCCTCCCCCGGCCTCGCCGGCCCCGCCGCCGCTTCCCCCGGCCCCAGCCCCACCGCCACCCCCCCCGCCGGCGCGTCGCCGAGCTGCGCCAATTCCTGCTCAAGGCGGTCGAGCGCGGTGGCGTGCGGGCAAAGGGCGGCGACGAGGCTGCCGGGGCCGTGCTCGGCTTGGGCGGCGAGGTCGAGCGCGACGAGGCGCGGGTCGGCGTCGGCGCCAAAGACCACGACCAAGTCGCTGGGGCCGGCGAAGCCGTCGATGCCGACGCGGTCGGCGAGTTGGCGCTTGGCCTCTTGCACAAAGAGGTTGCCGGGGCCGACGATCACGTCTACGGCAGCGACGCTCTCCGTACCGAAGGCAAGCGCCGCAATCGCCTGCGCGCCGCCCATGCGGTAGACGCGCTCCACCCCCAGGAGCCGGCACGCCCCCAGGACGGCGGGGTCGATCTCGCCGGTGGCGCCGGGCGGCGAGCAGACGACGACCTCGAGCACACCGGCGGCGCGCGCGGTGACGACGCCCATGACGGCAGTGCTCGGGTAGGGCGCGCGGCCGCCGGGCACGTACACGGCGGCGGCGCGGACGGGTAGCTCGCGCAGGGTGATGTGCTGGCCTTGGGCCAGTTCGACACCCACCTCGGCGTCCACGCCGGCCTGGGCGACCTGGGCGACGTTGGCGATGGCGACCTGCAGGCCGGCGACGACGTCGAGCGGCAGGGTCTTGATCGCCGCGTCGAGGTCGGGGGGCGCGACCACGAGTGGCCGCGGGTCGGCGCCGCCGGTGTCGTGCAGGCGCGTGAGGTCGAGCACAGCCTGATCGCCGCGCGCACTGACGTCGGCGACGATCGCGGCGACATCGGCTTCGACCGAATCGCGCGCGGGGACGCGCGCGCGGAGGTGGCGCGCGACGCCTGCGGCACCGCCTAAGCGGCCGACATCCTCGCTGCTCAGGCGCTCAGCCCGCACGAAGGCGCTCCAGGAGAGAGTCGATCGCGGCGGCCTTGAGCTTGTGCGAGACGGGGTTGGCTATCAGGCGGGCGGTGCACTCCAGGAAGCGCTCGCGCTCGATCAGGTCGTTCTCGCGCAGGGTGGTGCCGGTGGCGGTGAGGTCGACGATCGCCTCGACCAGGCCGGTGAGGGGGGCGAGCTCGACGGAGCCCTTGACCTCGACGATCTCCGCCTGGCGGCCGGTTTCTTCGAGGTGGCGCGCGGCGATCCGGGGGTACTTGGTGGCGACCCGCATGACGCCCAGGCGCCGCAGCGCCTCGGCGGCGGGATCGGGCTCGCCGGCGCGGGTGGCGAGCACCATCGTGCAGCGCCCGTAGCCGAGG
The DNA here is from genome assembly GCA_963804675.1 of uncultured Solirubrobacterales bacterium. Classification (GTDB taxonomy): domain Bacteria; phylum Actinomycetota; class Thermoleophilia; order Solirubrobacterales; family Solirubrobacteraceae; genus Palsa-744. The sequence goes on from CAWDRI010000001.1 coordinate 1,135,217, forward strand.
TCGAGCAGCTCGTAGACCTCGCGCCCACCGACGGCCCCGCCAACGCCCACCCCGACGCCGCCGCCGCGCGCGCCGTCGGCGAGGGCAAGCTCGGCGAGGACATCCTTGCCGGTAATGCCGATGTCGGCGGCGCCCGCCTCGACGTAGGTGGGGACGTCGGAGGGTCGCATCGTGATCACGCCGATCTCCTCGAAGAGCAGCTTGCGGTCGTTGCCGCGCAGCTCGGCGGTGTCGAGACCGAGACGCGTCAACAGGTCGACGGTCTCGGTGAACAGCGCGCCGCGGGGCACCGCGATGCGCAGGTCGCCCAGGGCGTTCACCGCGCCAACCTCACGCCGGTGCCGCGCTCCTCGCCGGCGAGGGCGATGTGCAGGCGGTCGACGCCGAGGGCGAAGCCGACGGCGGGCAGGGGACGCCCGAAGCGGCCGAGAAGCTCGTCGTAGCGTCCACCGCCGCCCAGGGGCGCGCCGAGCGCGGGGTCGTAGACCTCGAAGACGGCGCCGGTGTAGTAGGAGAGGCTGCGTGTGAGGCCGAGGTCGAAGATCACGCGGCGCGCGACCGAGGGGGCGAGCAGCTCGTGCACCATGCGCATGCCCGCGGCGGCGTCGGCGGCGGGACCGGGGAGGTCACTGAGGACCTCGGGCCCGCCGCGTCGTTGGGGTACGCGCAGCAGGAGCTCGGCGTCGTGGGCGGGCAGGCCGGCTGCACCGAGCACGCGTTCCAGCTCGACGAAGTCGCGCCGCGTGAGGGCCGAGCGAAGGTCTGCGCGCACGTTCTCGCGGACCTGCAGGCCGGCCATCAGGGCGGGAAATAGGGAGGCGTCGCCCAGGCCGACGCGATAGTCGGCGAGGCCGGTCGCGTCGAGCGCCGCGCAGAGCACGCTAAGGGCCTCGGCGGTGCCCTCGGGGGCGGGTGCGCCGATCAGCTCGATGCCGGCCTGCAGAAGCTCGCGCGATTGGCCGCGTTGGGGGCGTACGCCGCGGTAGCAGTGGGCGAGGTAGCAGAAGCGCAGGGGCACGGCGGCGGTCGCGAAGCGGCTGGCGACGACGCGCGCGATCGGCACGGTCATGTCCGAGCGCAGGGTCAACGCCGCGCCGGTCTCGTCAAAGACGCGGAAGCCGGGCGGCGCGGTGCCGCCAGCGCCGGCCGCGCCCACGGCGCCCGCGGCGCCCCCGTCGGCGGCCCCTAACGCCGACCCGAGGGCGCGCGCGAGGACGGCCTCGTACTCGAGCGCGGGGGTGTACAGCTCGCCGTAGCTGTGCTGCTCGAAGACGCCGCGCAGGGCCTCGGTGATGGCGCGCATCTCGCGCATCTCGTCGGGCAGCACGTCGCGCGTGCCGCTGGGGATCGGGTGGATCATCGGCATGGCCGCCGCCAGCCTAGCCTGCTGGAGGCCGGGGAGCGGGGCCGCCCGTGCTCAACCACAATGTGGCGCAACTACCCGCGGGCCGGGCCCGCTTCCTCAGCCTCAACATGACGCGGCCTGCCGCACGCCGACGAGGCTGGCCCGTCAAACCTGGAGCGCAGGCTCGGGCTCGACCGCGACGCGCGAGATGCTGGCGCCGAGGTCGCGCAGGCGCGCGTCGATGCGTTCGTAGCCGCGGTCGATTTGGCGGATGTTGCCGATTTCGGAGCGTCCGTGCGCGCAGAGGGCCGCGAGCAGCATCGCCATGCCGGCACGGATGTCGGGCGACTCGACGCGCTCGCCGCGCAGGTGCCGGCGGCCGGTGACGATCGCGCGGTGGGGGTCGCACATGACGATGTCGGCGCCCATCAGGATCAGCTTGTCGGCGAAGATCAGGCGGTTCTCGAACATCCACTCGTGGACGAGGATCGAGCCCTCGGCCTGGGTCGCGAGAGCGACAGCGATCGAGGTCAAGTCGGCGGGGAAAGCGGGCCAGGGGCCGTCTTGGATCTTGCTCTTGTACTCGCCGACGTCGGCTTGGACGACGAGCTGTTGGCCGCCGGGGACGAGCACGTCGGCGCCGTGCAGTTCGGTGCGCAACCCCAGGCGTTCGAACACGAGGCGGATCATGCGCAGGTCGGCGGGCACGGTGTCCTTGATGCGCAGCTCACCGCCGGTCGCGCCGGCCAGGGCGATGAAGCTGCCGATCTCGATGTGGTCGGGCGCGATGTCGTGCTCGCAGCCGTGCAGGCGCTCGCAGCCGGTGACGGTCAGGAGGTTGGAGCCGATGCCCTGGATGTCGGCGCCCATCTTGACGAGGAAGCGCGCGAGGTCCTGGACGTGCGGCTCGCTGGCGGCGTTGCCGATGACGGTTTGCCCGGGCGTGAGGGCGGCGGCCATCAGGGCGTTCTCGGTCGCCATTACGGAGGGCTCGTCCATGAAGACGTCGGTGGGCCGCAGGCCGTGCGGCGCGCTCAGGACGATCTCGCGCTCGCATAAGGCGCGCGCGCCCATGGCGCGAAAGGCGTCGAGGTGCGGGTCCAGGCGCCGGCGGCCGATGACGTCGCCGCCGGGGGGTGGCATCACGGCCCGCCCGAAACGCGCGAGCAGGGGGCCGGCGAGCAGGAAGGAGGCACGGATCTGTTCGGCTAGGTCAGCGTCGACCTGGACGCCGCCACCGCTGCCGTCAACGCCGGCGCCGCACAGCGCAACGTCGTGCGGGCCGCGCCACTCGACGCGCACGCCGATGCCGTCGAGAATCGCGAGCATGGCGTCGACGTCGCGGATGCGCGGCACGTTGCGTACAAGGACCTCATCCTCGGTGAGCACGGCGCACGCAAGGATCGGCAGCGCGCCGTTCTTGTTGCCTGCCGGCCGGAGCGTGCCCGACAGGGGGGCGCCGCCTTCGATGACGAACTTCTCCATGGTCTTCCGTCGCGCCCGCCGAGCAACGATCGGTTCCTGGACGGCGCGTACCGGGTCAAGCCTAACAGCCATGTGCGCTGTGCTTCGCGCTGTACGGGCCAAGACCTGCCCGGAGGGGCGTGCAGCCCGCGTTCGCAGACGATGGGGCCGCGTTCAGGCCCCGCAACGATGGTCCAGTTCTGAAGAGCCATTCGCGGCCGCACACTCGCGCGCGCGAGGGAACCCCGCAGCAATCATCCGGTTTCGGGAGCCATTCGCGCACACGCGCACACACAGCCGCGCGTGGCTGCAAATTTAATTGCAGAAGCGACACCCCCAATCTGGCTCAACCGAGCCATTGCTCCTCGCAGCGACACCCCCGTACGTACGTTCGTAAGGGTTCCGTCCGAAGCCACCCCTACCTTACGAACAAGTGTTCTGTTCACTGACCGTAGCGACACTCGCCAGGCGCACCCGCACCGCCCTCTCGCTGGCGCGCTCCTTCGTCCTGCTCGAGGACGACGATCCAGTCGGCTGGGAGGCCGATGGGACGGGGGAGTACGTCCGCGAGGAGCCCACATGGGCCTCCGCGCACCGCGTGCGCCTGCGCGAGCGTCGTGCGGTTCGGCGAGCCGGCCAAATAGAGCGTCGCCCGGCCGTCTGCCTGTGCCCCGTGTCCGCCATCCTGCCGGAGCGCCCTACGCCTGGCCGCGCGCCGCTACCGCACCCGCTGCAGCCGACGAACGGTTGCCAGCCGCCGCTGGTGCCCCCATGTGTGCCGGCGCGCCGGCACGACCTCACGCGACGCGACGCGAGTCAGCGCGGCTCGAGGACCACGACAGGCAGCTCGCGTTTCGCGATCGACTTGTAGTGCTCGTAGCCGCGATAAAGATCGACAAATGCCGGCCATAGCGTCTCGAGTTCCTGCGGGGTCGCCGCGCGCGCGGTCACCTGATGACTCTTGCCCCGCACAAGCGCAAGGGCCTCGGGTTGCGCCTGCAGGTTCAGCCACCAGGCCGGCACGCGCTTGGACGCCGCGTTGGACGCGACGACGGCAAACCCGTCACCGCGGTTCAGGAAGAACATCGGCGCGTCGCGCTGCTTGCCGCTGTGCCGCCCGACGGTGCGCAGCACAAGGATGTCGGCGCCGAACGCATGCCCCCCGACACGCCCGGCGGTGCGCCGTACGGCCCAAGCGTGCAGACGCGAGCCGAGGACGCTGCCGGGCCGATGCGCGATATGCGGGCTGATGCGCGCGTAGAAGCCGCTGAGGTCCATGACAACGCACCCTACTCGATCGTGAGGGCCCGATCAGCAGGCCCGATCAGCCGCGTCGCAGAGCTGTTCTCCAGAGGCCGGCAGGGACCACGGCGAGCCGTGCCACGAAGCGCAAACGACCACGAGCCGCCCCAACGACCGCTACGACACCCCAAAACCACACGGTCCGCCTCAGACCACAGACCACACGGGCCGCCTCAGACCGGGGGCCTCTCCTCGCAGTCGCAGGACCGCATCAGCCTTACCTCCACCGGCCACGCCCCCGATCAGTTTCGCCTCCACCTGCCCGGGCACGGCAAGTCGTGCCACACAACGACCACGAGCCACCCCGCTGCCAGCCACGAAGCACCCCGCAACACCACGAGCCGCCCGCCGCCAACCACGAAACACCCCGCAAACGACACGAGCCGCCCCCTGCGGAGCGGCTCGTGCTACAAAAAAACCGGCGGCGTCCTACTCTCCCAGGCCCTTGCGAGCCAAGTACCATCGGCGCTGAGGGGCTTAACTGCTCTGTTCGGAATGGGAAGAGGTGTCTCCCCCTCGCCAAAGCCACCGGAAAAAGTTGAGAGACCGCTCTCCGGGTCCTTCAAAACTGCACAGCGCCACACGAGTACCACCACGCGCCAACCGTGATCCTCGCGGATCGCGGAGGGCAAAAAAATCCGTCAAGCCCTCGAACCATTAGTACCGGTCTCCTACAGGCGTCACCGCCCTTCCAGATCCGGCCTATCAACCTGGTGGTCTACCAGGGGTCTTACTCCCTCTAGGGGATGGGAGAACTCATCTTGAGGTTGGCTTCCCGCTTAGATGCTTTCAGCGGTTATCCAGTCCGCACGTAGCTAGCCTGCTATGCCCTTGGCAGGACAACAGATACACCAGAGGTGCGTTCATCCCGGTCCTCTCGTACTAGGGACAACTCCTCGCAATTCTCCAACGCCCACGGCAGATAGGGACCGACAGTCTTGTTACTCACAGACTCGAATTAAGCCTGCGGGCCAGGACATTTCTGCCTGACTCTGCATGTCGCCATGCAGCTCGGACTATATCTTCAGGAGGCATCACTCTCCTGTTCGGCATATAGTCTCTGAGGATTCTGGAGCGCTACCGATCAACTCCTTCCACCGAACGCTTCGAAAACGGCCCTCTCCATTCATCGAGAGTGCCTCATCCAGCAACCTGGAAAAACCTCCAGGCGTCCGATGGTGACCACGGGTCATCGATCGCACGATCGCCGCAAACTTCTCGAAGTCCTCCTGCTTGGAAGACAACAACGGCGACCGCTCAAAGAAAGGAATCACGTGCTCTACGAGGTCTGTACGCCGTCTTACAACGTAGACCAAGGCCCGATCTTTCCTTCCATTAGGCTTGATGTAACCGCATCCGTCGAATCGTCCGCGTATCAGGTGAAGCACCTGAGCCCGGTCACCATTCTGGCTGACATGGAACTCTGGTACCAGCTGATAACCACTACGACACGTCGGATTGCGATTGACGGCGACTGCAAAGCAGCCCTCGCCGTCAACATAGCCCGAAATGTAGCTATCCAGCCTTTCCTGCTGATTGTCCGCACCCAACACATTTTCACTGTAGCGATCGCTCCGGTCGGAACACTCGCCACGAGTAGCGTGGGATACACGGATTTTCCAGCATATAGCCGAATTTATAGACAGCAACGGAATTTACTGTCTCACGACGTTCTGAACCCAGCTCGCGTACCGCTTTAATGGGCGAACAGCCCAACCCTTGGGAGCGACTCCACCCCCAGGATGCGACGAGCCGACATCGAGGTGCCAAACCGGGCCGTCGATGTGGACTCTTGGGCCCGATAAGCCTGTTATCCCCGGAGTACCTTTTATCCGTTGAGCGACGGCACTTCCACTTGCTACCGCCGGATCACTAAGACCTGCTTTCGCACCTGCTCGACCTGTCGGTCTCGCAGTCAAGCTCCCTTGCTACCTTTGCGCTCTACGCACGATTTCCAACCGTGCTGAGGGAACCTTTGCGCGCCTCCGTTACATTTTGGGAGGCGACCGCCCCAGTCAAACTACCCGCCTGGAACTGTCCAGCACCCGGATTCACGGAATGCTGTTAGAAACCCAATACACCAAGGGTGGTATCTAAAGGTTGGCTCCACGCTGGCCGCAACCAGCGCTTCAAAGCCTCCCACCTATCCTGAGCGAAATGCATCGAATCCCAATACCAGGTTGTAGTAAAGGTTCACGGGGTCTTTCCGTCTAGCCGCGGGTACTCGGCATCTTCACCGAGACTGCAATTTCACCGAGCCCCTCGTTGAGACAGCGCTGAAGTCGTTACGCCATTCGTGCAGGTCGGAACTTCACGAATTTCTCTCGTTATCCGAGAGCGCAGACTATACCTTCACCTCATCTAGCACCCTTAGGAGCCCCCGACGCAGTCAATCGCCTTGTCGCAATCGCCTGTTCAATCGCCAGGACCTACACACCATAGGCGCCGCTACTTCGATGAGAGCCGGCGTATTGCGCATCACATAGATTTTCGGACTTCCCGAAGCGTGACACGCCTCTCCTTTCGGATCAGTCGTTAGGGGGTCACTAGGACTTCCCTCGGGATTGCCCGCTGCCACGTTGGCAGGGAGGGTTTCCCCGATATGAGCCGGTTTGCGTGTCGTCTCTCGCGAGACGACGGGGCAAGTTGATACTTACCCGACAAGGAATTTCGCTACCTTAGGCACTTTTGTTACGTCTCTAAACAAGACGGCTAGGTCGTTTCTTGTTCCGCCTAGCTCTCCACGTCGCCGTGAAGGTCGGACCATATCTTCACTTCTCTGCAGAAGTGTTCAGCGTATGGCCTCTGAGGATTCTATCGAGCACTTCATCGATCGAACGCCGACGCTGCTTACCCTCGTGATTCATCGCATAAGCGATTTCCACGATGGTAGCCAACCCACCTGGCTGGCGATGCAAGCCGTGTTCAAAAAGATACATTGCATCTTCAAACAACTCCATATCGGAGCGTCGCGATGAAAAGCACATGTACCGCCTCATAAAAGGCAGCAAATGGGCCGAGATATTCTTCCGTGAGTTGATCGCGAAAACCAGTACGTCAGGATTACCTGGCTTTGGCCAGATCCTGCCGCACTCGAATATCTCTTGTGCCATCTCGAGGAGCTGTCGTCGTCTCCGGTGTTGATACACAAAGAACTCCGGTTGGACGTAAAAGCCGAGAGTGTAGTGCGGGTGTCGCTTTATAGAGAGACACCAACTACCCTCACCCTCCACGACGCCGGCCATAAACCAGCGTCGCGCCTCTGTACTCGACAGTCTTTCCTGCTGATTGTCCGCACCCGACATATTGTCACTGTAGCGCACAGCTCGGACAGAACAGTGCACAACGAGTAATGCGGGATACTCGGATGTTCCAGCATATAGCTGAATTTTGTAACAGCCTTTATGTTGACCGTTATAGTTACGGCCGCCGTTTACCGGGGCTTAGCTTCGGTGCTTCGGGTCAAGCCCTAACACCTCCACGTAACCTTCCGGCACCGGGCAGGCGTCAGCCCCTATACGTCGTCTTACGACTTAGCAGAGACCTGTGTTTTTGGTAAACAGTCGCTTCAGCCTATTCACTGCGGCCCCCTCGGGCTCCACCGGCAAGCGGCTTCACCCTACTGGGGCGCCCCTTATCCCGAAGTTACGGGGCAATTTTGCCGAGTTCCTTAACGAGGGTTATCTCGATCACCTTAGTATTCTCTACTTGCCCACCTGTGTCGGTTTTGGTACGGGCACGCGCTTCCTCCCTAGAGGCTTTTCTCGGAGGTATGGCGTCGGGGAGGCGCCGGCTTTACGCCAGCTCACATAACACCTCGGGTTGAATGCAGCCCCGCATTTAACAAGGGCCGCCCCTACATGCTTGTCCCAGGTCAACCATCGCCTGAGTTCCCTTAGCCTTCCTCGTCCCCCCATCGGTCAAACGGAAGCGACGTGGTACAGGAATATCAACCTGTTGGCCATCGACTACGCCTTTCGGCCTCGCCTTAGGTCCCGACTAACCCTGAGCAGACGAACTTTACTCAGGAATCCTTGGGCAATCGGCGGAGAGGATTCTCACCTCTCTTTCGTTACTAATGCCGGCATTCTCACTTCCCACGCCTCCACGGCTGGCTTACGCCGCCGCTTTATCGGCGAGGGAACGCTCTCCTACCGCGCGTGATAAATCACGCACCCGCAGCTTCGGTGACTAGCTTGAGCCCCGTTACATTGTCCGCGCTCGAACACTTGACCAGTGAGCTGTTACGCACTCTTTCAAGGGTGGCTGCCTCTAAGCCAACCTCCTGGTTGTCTATGCACTCGAACATCGTTTCCCACTTAGCTAGTACTTAGGGACCTTAGCTGGCGGTCTGGGCTGTTTCCCTTTTGACGCTGAAGTTTATCCCCCAGCAACTGACTCCCGGAGTAAACGTGATGGTCTTCGGAGTTTGCCTGAAGTCGGTAACCTGGTAGGGCCCCTAGTCCAAACAGTGCTCTACGGCCACCACGTAATTTATCCGAGGCTATACCTAAATATATTTCGGAGAGAACCAGATATCACTGAGCTTGATTAGCCTTTCACTCCGACCCACAGGTCATCCGCCCAGTTTTCAACCTAGGTCGGTTCGGCCCTCCACGAGGTCTTACCCCCGCTTCAGCCTGCCCATGGGTAGCTCGCTCAGTTTCGGGTATACCGCCTACGACTATGTCGCCCTATTAGGACTCGCTTTCGCTACGGCTCCGCTCATCGCTTAACCTTGCCGCAGACGAGTAACTCGCCGGCTCGTTATGCAAAAAGCACGCGGTCACAGGACAAGCCTGCTCCCACCGCTTGTAGGCACGCGGTTTCAGGTACTATTTCACTCCCCTTCCGGGGTACTTTTCACCTTTCCCTCACGGTACTTGTCCGCTATCGGTCACTAAGGAGTACTTAGCCTTGGAGGGTGGTCCCCCCAGGTTCAGTCCGCGTTTCACGGGCGCGGACTTACTCAGGAACGTCTGACGGAAGGCCATGCAGTTTCGTCTACGGGACGGTTGCCCTCTATGGTGCGTGGTTCCACACGCTTCGACTACCACATGACTTTGTAACTTCCGCCGAGCCGGTCACAGCTCGGAACAAACGCCCTACAACCCCCGCTACGCAACGCATGACCGCTTACACGCAGCAGGTTTGGGCTGATCCCTTTTCGCTCGCCACTACTCAGGGAGTCTCGGTTGATTTACTTTCCTCGGGGTACTGAGATGTTTCACTTCCCCCGCTTGTCTTCCACCGGCCTATGTGTTCAGCCGGGGATAACGCCGCATTACCAGCGCTGGGTTTCCCCATTCGGGAATCCACGGGTCAAAGGCTATTCAGCGCCTAACCGTGGCTTATCGCAGCCGTTCACGCCCTTCATCGACTCTTAGTGCCAAGGCATCCACCATGTGCCCTTACTATCTTGACGGTGATCTGGCCGTTCTTGATTCACCGCATCCCACAAGGGGAGACGGATCTTCGCGAGCGGCCCGGTGATACCCGTTGAACCGCCCCAACAGGACAAGCCCGTGGAGACGGTTCATACACAGCCGCCTGCTTATCGAAAGGCGGCTGCTGTGGCTTCTGTGCAGTTTTCAAGGACCGTGGAGAGGCTTTACACCGGTCCGTGCACGGCATCTGCGGGCGCGATCTCTGTATCGCGTCTGCGCCGGGCGCGGACGAGCGCCGGTCTCTCAAAACTCAACAGCATGCTGGGGTTGTTGCGGCCCACACCGTCTGCGCTCCCCAAGTAGTCACGGAGCGCTCGCGGCAGAAGGCCATCCAGCCAGGTTCGGTCGACATGCTAGGCCCGATCTGCTCAGTCGCTCTCGGCCTCCGAGGTCATCCATATGGAGACCTGTCGGACCAGGAGCCGCTTGGATCGGGGCACCGTAGTGCTCCCTAGAAAGGAGGTGATCCAGCCGCAGCTTCCGCTACGGCTACCTTGTTCACGTGGTTCCCCATGTCGCCATGGGGCGTGGACTATATCTTCATCCTAGTTGCCAACTACCCAAAGCGAGTAGCCAGCAGACGGCGCTTTCTTGGATGCCATGACCCCACACCGGCTACAAAATCCCGGTGAGAGCCAGCCGCAATGTAGAACCGCCAGACCGGATTCTCGGCCAAACGGCTCGGACAATGCAACTTCCCACAAGTTATGCCCTCGCCTTCAAGGACAGCTCGCAGTCTGGCTATATCTGCTCGATCCTTCTGCACGAACTGGATGTAGAACCTCGCAGCCGCATCCCGTGGGATACCGCCCTCCGCGTCGAAGTAGCCCCGCGCATACGCGAAGCACTGCTCACGGTTCGAGAGCGAGACATCCTGCGTCAGCCACCTGGCTGACGTCTCAAGGACCCAAAACCTACGAGCCCTACCCTCGCGATACATCCAGGCCTTCTGTCCCTGCTGAGCTAAAAGCAAGCGAAGGACATCAAGCCACTCCACGTCAGCCTGCCCAAAACGGACAGTCCTATGACGTGCACTGATCGTCGCATCATGTGCTGCTCCGAACAGATAGCTCCAAGCACCTAAAGCGCTTGTCGCCAGGAGCTCGGCGTGTAGTCTCTGAGGGGTCAATGCCTCCGCCAGGTTGGGCGAGGGCACGACTTCCCTGCTGATTGTCCGCACCCCTACATTTTCACTGCCGCTCCAGACGGAACGGCGAGTAGCAAGGGATACTCGGAGTTTCCAGCATACAGCCGAGTTTTTCACGTGTCGTTACCGACACGGGTCGCAACTTGCTTACGACTTCACCCCAGTCACGAGCCCCACCTTCGACGGCTCCCTCCCTTGCGGGTTAGGCCACCGGCTTCGGGTGTTGCTCACTCCCGTGGTGTGACGGGCGGTGTGTACAAGGCCCGGGAACGTATTCACCGCGGCAATGCTGATCCGCGATTACTAGCAACTCCGCCTTCATGCAGGCGAGTTTCAGCCTGCAATCCGAACCGAGACGCGCTTTAAGGGATTCGCTCCACCTCGCGGTATCGCAACCCTCTGTACGCGCCAATGTAGCACGTGTGTAGCCCTGGACATAAGGGGCATGATGACTTGACGTCATCCCCACCTTCCTCCGGTTTGTCACCGGCAGTCTCGCATGAGTCCCCAACTAAATGCTGGCAACATGCGACGGGGGTTGCGCTCGTTGCGGGACTTAACCCAACATCTCACGACACGAGCTGACGACAGCCATGCACCACCTGTGAAAGTGCCCCGAAGGGAAGATGTGTTTCCACACCGGTCACTCACATGTCAAGCCCAGGTAAGGTTCTTCGCGTCGCGTCGAATTAAACCACATGCTCCGCTGCTTGTGCGGGCCCCCGTCAATTCCTTTGAGTTTTAGCCTTGCGGCCGTACTCCCCAGGCGGGCAACTTAATGCGTTAGCTTCGGCACAGGGGGAGTCGACACCCCCCACACCTAGTTGCCATCGTTTACAGCGTGGACTACCAGGGTATCTAATCCTGTTTGCTCCCCACGCTTTCGCGTCTCAGCGTCAGTCACGTCCCAGCGAGCTGCCTTCGCCATTGGTGTTCCTCCTGATATCTGCGCATTTCACCGCTACACCAGGAATTCCACTCGCCCCTTCCGGACTCTAGCTCGACAGTATCCACCGGCATTCCAGGGTTGAGCCCTAGACTTTCACAGCAGACTTATCAAGCCGCCTACACGCTCTTTACGCCCAATAATTCCGGACAACGCTTGCACCCTACGTATTACCGCGGCTGCTGGCACGTAGTTAGCCGGTGCTTCTTGTGAAGGTACCGTCACTCCAGCCGGCTATTCACCGGCGAAGCTTCGTCCCAACTGAAAGGGGTTTACAACCCGAAAGCCTTCTTCCCCCACGCGGCGTTGCTGCGTCACGCTTTCGCGCATTGCGCAAGATTCCCCACTGCTGCCTCCCGTAGGAGTCTGGGCCGTGTCTCAGTCCCAGTGTGGCTGATCGTCCTCTCAGACCAGCTACCCATCGTTGCCTTGGTAGGCCGTTACCCCACCAACAAGCTAATGGGCCGCGGGCCCATCTCAATGCGGAGGCCGAAGCTTCCTTTCCCCTTGCGGGCACATCCGGTATTAGCCCGAGTTTCCTCGGGTTGTCCCGGTCATCGAGGCAGGTAACCCACGTGTTACTCACCCGTTCGCGGCTCTGCCCCAGGGCAAGCCCTGGTTCGTCGCTCCACTTGCATGTGTTAAGCACGCCGCCAGCGTTCGTCCTGAGCCAGGATCAAACTCTCCGTGAAGAACTTCACGAAAAGCCTGTCATGGCGATCTGCGCTCCGCCGATCAAAGATCGACAGCGAACAGAAGGCCGGAACCTATACACGTGGTCCCGACACCATGACGGGGTACTTCCCTACTTGACTCAATTTGTTCCACCCCGGTGCCATGCGGCAATCGGCAATGCCGATCGCGCCGACCCGGTGGTGGGTCGAACCTGGACGCACACCACGATCGAAGGTCGATCGTTGGTGCGCATGCTGTTGAGTTTTCAAAGACCGTCGAACCTCATCCGAGAGGGCTTCTCATTCAGAGGAGACCGCTCGGCCCGCCGCGCCCTTGGGCGCCCATTGCGGGCCGACCGAAGAGTATAGCGCGCCGACCTCAACCGCGGCGTCCGCATCGCGCGCACGCCCGGATCCCGCGATCCGACTCGCTATGCGCCGCATCATACCGGACCGGCGCACAGAAGTCCGAGCCAGGCCTCGGCGAGACGCCGCCGCGTGCGTGCGCTCGCAGGCCCCCGCACGTACGCGCGGGCACGCGCCCGGCCGCGAATGGCCCACGCAGCACACAACCCCAACCAGAGCCTGCGGGCCCGCCCCACGCGCACGCACGCACGCACGCACGCACGCACGCTGCCGCGAATGGCCTACGCGGCACACACCCCAACCAGAACCTCCGGGCCCGCCCCACACGCACGCACACACGCGCGCGCACGCACGCACGCACGGCCGCGAATGGCCCACGCAACACACACCCCAACCAGAACCTCCGGGCCCGCCCCACACGCACGCACGCACGCACGGCCGCGAATCGGCCCACCCACCACACACCCCACTAGAACCTGCGGACCACAGGGCCGGCCAAACGGCCGGGTCTCCAAACAGGACACTGGCCGACGCTTAGCCGCCCCCCGCCGGCGGCACCCCGCGCAGCCGGCGAAAGCGGCGTTTGCCGACTCGCAGAATGCGGCCCTCGGCGCGCGCGGCGGCGACGTCGTACTCGCCCGCGGCGAGCGGCTGCCCGCCGAGCGAGACGGCGCCCTGGTCGATCAGGCGGCGCGCCTCGGTGCGCGAGAGGTCAAACAGCTCGGCGATCACCTCGGGCAGATGGACGTTGCTGGCGTGCGCTTGAAAGCTCCCATCGGGGACCTCCTCGGGCGTGCGGTGCTCGACGTGAACGCGGTCGAACGCCCGCTCGGCCTCCAGCGCCGCCGCCGGCGAGTGCAGCCAGCCGGCCAGCTCGCGCGCGAGCGCGCGCTTGGCCTCGCGCGGGTGCTGCTCGCGCGGCAGCTCGCGCCCGAGCAGCAGGCGGTAGTACTGGGCCATCGCGTCGTCGGGGATCGAGAGCGTCTTGCCGTAGATCTCCCCCGGCCGGTCGGTCACACCGATGTGGTTGCCGAGCGACTTGGACATCTTGCGGGCGCCATCGGTGCCGACGAGGATCGGCATCGTCATGATCGCCTGCTGGGGCTGACCGTAGGCGCGCTGCAGCTCGCGACCGAGCAGCAGGTTGAACTTCTGGTCGGTGCCGCCCAGCTCGACATCCGCGCGGACCGCGACCGAGTCGTAGCCCTGCAGGATCGGGTAGAGCAGCTCGAGCACCGAGATCGGCTCGCCCGCGCGATAGCGGCGCGCGAAGTCTTCGCGTTCGAGCAGCTGCGCGACGGTCGTGCTGCGCACGAGCGCGAGCACGTCGGCCATCGGCATGTCCAACCACTCGCCGTTGCGCCGCACTTCCAGGCGCGCCGGGTCGGAGTCGAGAATCAGCAGCGCCTGCTGCTGGAAGGTCGCGGCGTTGGCCTCGATCTCCTGCGCGGAGAGCATCGGGCGCAGCGACGAGCGGCCGGAGGGGTCGCCGACTCGCGCGGTGTAGTCGCCGACGATTAGCACCACGAGGTGCCCCGCGTCCTGGAACTCGCGCAGCTTGCGCAGCACGACGGCGTGGCCGAGATGGATGTCGGGGGCGGTCGGGTCGATGCCGAGCTTGACGCGCAGCGGGCGCCGCTCGGCGCGCGCGAGGGCGAGCTTCTGCGCGAGCGCCCCCTCGGGCAGACTGTCCACCGAACCACGGGCAAGCCGCTGCGCCTCCCGCCGGACCGCGGCGTCAACGGCCGGTCCTGCCGCGTCCACGTCCAGACCACGGGCAAGCCGCTGCGCCTCCTGCCAGACCGCGGCGTCAACGGCCGGTCCTGCCGCGTTCAACAGTCTGGCCGCCAGCGGGCGGCTCGGCCTCATCGCGCGCAGCGGGGCTCCCCTGCGGGGCGACCTCGGGCGGCTGTTCGCTGTGGCTCGGCATGGCGGGGGCCAATGCTAGACTCCCGCCCCCGGTGGAGTCCGCCACACTGCTCGCCGGCGGCCGGTCGCGCCTGAAGAAGCTGCGCTTCCTCTCGATCTTGCTTGCGCTCCTGCTGCTCGGCCTCGTCTCGTTCGCGTTCGGCATGTTGATGGCCGTCGTGTCCGACCTGCGCAGTCTCGACGACCAGAAGCAGTACGACAATGCGCGCAACTCGGTGCTGCTCGACGACCGCGGCCGCGAAATCGGCGTGCTGAGCAGGCAGAACCAGATTCTGGTCAGCGAAAAGCAGATTCCGCCGATCGTCAAGGACGCGGTGATCTCGATCGAGGACAAGCGCTTTGAGACCAACAGCGGCATCGACCTGCGGTCGATCGCGCGCGCGTTCGTCGCCGACGTGCTGCACCAGGAAGCGGTGCAGGGCGCCTCCACGATCGAGCAGCAGTTCGTCAAGAACGCGCTGCAGGCGCAGGCGCACCGTACGGTTCTGGAGAAGCTGCGCGAGGCGATGATCGCCTACCAGTTGGCGCACGAGTGGAGCAAGGAAAAGATCATCACGCAGTACCTCAACACGATTTACTTCGGCAATGGCGCGTACGGGATCGAGGCGGCGGCGCGCACGTACTTCGGGCGCGAACCCGCGCACGCCGGCTGCGGCACGCCCAAACACGAGCTGTGCGTCGAACAGCTCAAGCCGTGGGAGGCGGCGCTGCTCGCCGGGATCATCCAGTCGCCGTCCTACTACAACCCGATCGCCTACCCGACGGCGGCGCGCACGCGCCGCGACGTGGTGCTCGAACAGATGCTCGGCCAGCACTACATCACGCCGAGCGTCTACCGCGAGAGCGTCGCCCAGCCGCTGCCGCCGACGCACGCGATCGCGCCGCCCGAACAGCCGCTGATCGACGGGATCGACACGGGCTACTTCGACGCGTGGGTCGGCCAGCAGGTGATCGACCGCTACCACGCGGGTCTGGCCTACGACGGCGGGCTGCGCATCAAGACGACGCTCGACCTCGAAATGCAGCGCGCCGCCGAAGCAGCGATCGACGGCTACCTGCCGGGCCCCGAAGGCCCGAGCGCGGCGCTGGTGGCGATCGAAAACTCGACGGGGAAGGTGCGCGCGATGGTCGGCGGGCGCAACTACAACGAAACGCCGTTCAATCTGGCGACCGAGGGCGAGCGCCAGCCGGGCTCCTCGTTCAAGGCGTTCGATCTGGCGGCGGCGCTGGAGGACGGCATCTCACCCGAGTCGGTGTGGACGTCCAAGCCAAAGACGTTTGACACGGACGGCGAACTGTTTGTCGTGCACAACGACGAGAACGCGTACACCGGCGAGAGTACGCTGACCAACGCGACGGCCTACTCGGACAACTCGGTCTACGCCGAAGTCGGCCTGAAGGTCGGCACCCACCGGATCGCAAGGGTCGCGCACGAGCTGGGGATCACGACCCCGATCTCGACCAACCCCGCGATGACGATCGGCGGCCTGAAGGTCGGCGTGACGCCGCTCGACATGGCGCACGCATATGAGACGATCGCCCACGGCGGACAGCGCGTTGGCGGGACGCTCAGCGAACCGGGTATGCCGGTCGGCATCGAAGAAGTCAGCGCCCCCTCCAGCCGCACGCTGCCCGGCGGCGGCCACGACGAACTGGACGGTACGCGCCTGCATCGCGTGATGCCGGCCGGCGTGGCGGAAAGCGAGACCTCGGTGCTCGAGACCGTGCTCGAGTACGGCACCGCGCATGGCGCCGCGCTGGGACAGTTCGCGGCCGGCAAGACCGGCACGACCTCGAACTACGGCGACGCGTGGTTCGTCGGCTGGGATGACCGTTACACGGTCGCCGTGTGGGTCGGCTACCCCAACCGGCTCGTGCCGATGACCACCGACTTCGACGGCGGCCCGGTGCTCGGCGGTACCTACCCGGCGCTTATTTGGCACAACTTTATGGTCGCGGCGATGCACATCGAAAAGGCGCGCGAAGAAGAAGCAGGCGCCAAACGCGCAGCGACCGCCAACGGACGCGAGAACAGCGGCAGTGGGGGCGCCGAAAGGAGTGAGAACGGCGCTGGCGCGCCAGGGGGGCGCGTCGCCGAAACGACAGCCGCACCACAGACCCGCGTGGGGTCCGCGCCCGCGGGCGGCCGGGGCCCGGAAAGGGCGCAAACACCAACGCGCGCGGGGGGGCAGGGCGCTCCGCGTCAAGCCGCCCCGCACGAAGCCGCCCCGCGCGAACCGGCGCCTCGGGAAGGCGCGCCGCACGAAGGGTCCACGCACGAAGGCGCGACCGGCGGCGGCCAGAGCCCGTCAAGCGCCGCCCCGGCGCCGGGCGCGCCGGCGACACCGCAGGCGCCGGCCCACGAACCGGCACCCGAATCGTCCGCGGCGCCGAAGATCAGCGGCGGGACCGGCGCGCCGACCGGCGGCGCGGCGCCCCCGGGGTAGGCGCAACGGGCCCTCTCGCGGGGTGGCCCAACCGAACCTTGGCGCATGGCCGCCCAAGACACGGCGCGTCAGGCAGCCACAACCGCCGGGGGCCGCGGCCGCGAGACGTGCGGGTCGTCGGCCACGCAGAACCGCCAGGGCAGCTCGACCGCCTTGGTGATGCCAACGCGCGGCCCCACGAGCACCGGCACGTCCTCCCAACCTGGCGCGGGCGGGCCGATCGTGACGGGGCCGGTGGCGAGATCGAGACCGTTGTGGTGAAGCTCGACCGCCAGCGCCTGGGTGAGCTTGCCGGGGCCCGAACACAGATCCTCGACGCGCGACACGCCGCGCCGGTCGCGCATCGCGGCCAGCCCGGAGCGTGGCGCGAGCGCGCGGATCAGCACGGCCGCGCCGATCCCCTCGGGCTCGCATACGGCGTTCAGCAGCGCGTGGATGCCGTAGGAGCGGTAGACGTAGGCGCGCCCCGGCGGCCCGAACAGCGTGCGCGTGCGCGCGGTCACCCCGACGAACGCGTGGCAGGCGGGCTCGCTGTCGTGGTAGGCCTCGGTCTCGACGATCGCCCCGGAGACCCCTGCGTGCGCCACCACGCAGCCGATCAAATCGCGCGCGACCTCCAGCACCGGCCGGTCGTAGAAGTCGGCGGGCAATGCCGCCATCACATCGCACCCCCAAGCAAGGTCCCCGTCGCACCGCCAGGCAACGCCCCCGTCGCACCGCCAGACAAGGTCGCCGGCGCGTCACTGCCGCGACGCCCGCTCATCAACAGGACGCCTCCCCGGCGAGCACCGCCCGCGCGAGCTCCAGCTGCTCGCGTACGCGCACCAGCGCGGTGCCGCCCTCTGAGACCTTTGACTCCAACCACGCCTGCGGGCGCAGCGCCTCGTAGTACTCCTGCGCGTGCTCACCCAGCAGCGGGCTGGCGCCGGACAGCTCTGCCGGGGTCAGTTGCGAGAGCGTGCGCTCCTGCTCCAGCGCGCCGCGCACGAGCCCAGCCACGACGCCGTGCGCCTCGCGGAAGGGCATGCCGTGGCGCACCAGCAGATCGGCGACGTCAGTCGCCCCGAGCAGCTCGTCCGAGGACGCCGCCCCCATCCGGGCGCGCGCAAAGCGCGCGCCCTCCACCATTCCCAACGCCGCCTCCACGGCCAGCTCGATTGTGTCGACGGCGTCGAACACGTTCTCCTTGTCCTCCTGCAGGTCCTTGTTGTAGGTCAGCGGCAGCGCGTGCAGCGCCCCGTGCAGCGCGCTCAGTCGGGCCAGCACGCGCGGGGCCTTCGCGCGCAGCAGCTCGGCCGCGTCGGGGTTCTTCTTCTGCGGCATGATCGACGAGCCCGCGCTCCACGCGTCGGGCAGCTCCAGGAAGCCGAACTCCTCGCTCGACCACAGCACCAGCTCGGCGCCCAGCCGCGAAAGGTGCGTCGCGCAGGTCGCGGCGGCGTGCAGGTAGTCCAGCACGAAGTCGCGGTTGGCGACCGCGTCGATCGAGTTGGGCGCCACCTGCGCGAAACCCAGCTCGGCGGCCACCATCCGCCGGTCGGTGTCAAAGCTCACGCCCGCCAGCGCGCCCGCGCCGAGCGGCAGCCGGTCGGCCTGGCGCTCGGCGAACGCAAACCGCTCGCGGTCGCGCGCCAGCATCCAGAAGTAGGCGAGCAAGTGGTGGGACAGGTAGACCGGTTGGGCGCGCTGCAAATGGGTGTAGCCGGGCAACGGCCAGTCGAGGTGCTCCGCTGCCCGCGCCAGCAGCGCCGCCATCAGCGCGCCGAGCCGCTCCTGCGCCGCCTGCGAACGCTCGCGCGTGTACAGCGCGAGGTCGGTCGCCACCTGGTCGTTGCGCGAGCGCGCGGTATGCAGTCGCCCCCCCACCGGGCCGGCGATCTCGGTCATGCGCCGCTCGATCGCCATGTGGATGTCTTCGTCGTCCTCCCCCCACGCGAACCGGCCCAGCGCCAGCTCCGCCTGGACCGCGTCCAGACCCGCCAGCAGCGCGTCGCGGTCGGCCGCCTCGATCAGGCCACGCGCGGCGAGCATCCGCGCGTGCGCGCGCGACTGCGCGAGGTCCTGCGGCCACAGTCGCCGGTCGAACGACAGCGACGCATTCATGCGCTTGAAGGCCTCGTGCTGTGGCTCGCGAAAGCGGGACATCCGGTCGGCTGCCAGCCTACACGCACGCCGCCTGCGCCACCCCCGCGCGCGAGCCGTGCGGGGGTGGGAAACAACCCCTATGCAGCCCATAACAGCGTGGCGATAATCGGTCGGTGCCGCACATCACCGAACGTCCGGGGACGACGTCGAGCGCGGGACCGGGGACGACGCCGCATCCAGGGTCGACGTCGCACACCGGCCCAGGAACGCCGCCTCATCTCGCGCTGCCGCGCGGTCCCCACTCGCTCTCGCGCGCGGAGGTGGCCGCCAACCAGCGTGCGCGCATGATTGACGCCACGATCGACGTCGTCGGCGAGAACGGCTACGCGGAGCTGACGGTCTCCGACGTGATCAAGCGCGCCGGCGTCTCGCGGCGCGCGTTCTACGAGCACTTCTCAAACCGCGAGGCCTGCTTCCTGGCGACCTTCGACGCGATCATGGACGACAGCTCGCGCGCGGTGCAGCAGGCGTTCAGCGGCTCCGGCGTGCTGTTGGAGAACGTGCAGGGCGCGATCGAAGAGGTCTTCAATGGCGCGCTGCGCCGGCCCGATGCGCTGCGCGTGCTGATGGTCGAGATCGGCAGCGCCGGTCCCGCCGGCATCGCGCGTCGCGAGCAGCTCGGCGCCGCCTACGAAGACGCGCTGCGCCAGAGCCTCGGCCTGCCGCCCGGTCCGGGACCGATACCCAACCCGGTGCTGCGCGGCGTGATCGGCGGGCTCGGCACCGTCCTCTACGGGCACGTGCAAAGCGGCCGGCGCAAGCAGCTGCAGGCGCTCCTCCCCCAGCTCGCCGAGTGGGCCGCCTCCTACTGGCCCGCGCCGCCGTTGTTCATGAACTTCACCGACCCAACCCCCGCGACGCTCCGCGGCGAACTGCCCGGCGGGCGCGCCCCCGGGACGCTGTCGCTGGGCGCGGCCACCAGCAGGCGCCGGCGCTTGGTCGGCGGGGACAGCGGTGTCTCGCCGCCATACGTCGCGCACAGCCAGCGCGAGCGCATCCTCGACGCGGTCGCCAACCTGACCGCCGCCAACGGCTACGCCGCGCTGACCGTCGAAGGCATCGCGGCGGCCGCCGCGATTTCGCTGCAGGCCTTCTACGAGCACTACCCCAGCAAGGAGGACGCGTTCCTGTGCGCCTACGAAGTCGGCCACGGCAAAGGCCTCGCGCTCGTCGAGCGCGCCTTTGACTGCGAGGGGGACTGGCGCCTGGGGGTGCGTGCCGGGATCACCGCCCTGTTCGAGTACCTCGCCGGCGAGCCCGCCTTCGCGCACCTCGCGCTCGTCGACGCGCTCGCCGCCAGCGAGCGTGCGGCCGAACGGGCGATCAAGGGCGCCACCGTCTACGCGCAGATGCTCCTCCCCGGCTTCGCGCAAAGCCCGCGCGCGCGTCGCCCGCCGCCGATCGCCGTCGAAGCGATCGCCGGCGGGGTGTTCGAGCTGTGCCTGCACCACGCCCTGCAACGCCGCATGCACGAGCTGCCGCTGATGGTCCCGCGCGCCACCTACTTTGCGCTCGCGCCCTTCATCGGCGCCGCGGACGCCGGCCGGATCGCAACGACCGGCGCCAGGGAGACCGCGCGTGTGACGACCAGCGCTGGGAACGCCGCGCGGGTCACGATCGGCGCTGAGGAGCCTCCGCGGGTCACGACCGACGCCGGGGAGCCTCCGCAGGTCACGACCGACGCCGCCGCGGAGGCCCCGCAGGTCACGACCAGCGCCGGGGAGCCTCCGCAGGTCACGACCGACGCCGCCGCGGAGGCCCCGCAGGTCACGACCGACGCCGCCGCGGAGGCCCCGCAGGTCACGACCAGCGCCGCGGAGGCCCCGCAGGTCACGACCAGCACCGGGGAGACATCCCTGCGCGGGCAGATCGACAAACGTTCACCCTAATGGACGGCATCCATTCCATGGAATAACGCTGCTGCAGGCTGCGGCCCGCCGTTCCGTGGCCGCGGTCGGGGCGCTCAGCCCGGACAGACCGCCGCCACGGCCTCGGCCACCCGCGCGACCTCGTTCTCCCCGATCCCCGGGAAGAACGGCAGCGCCAGCGAGCGCGCGGCGACGTCCTCGCACACCGGAAACTCCCCCGGCCGGTGCCCGAAGCGCTCGCGGTAGAAGCTCATCAGGTGAATCGCCGGCAGGTAGGGCTTGCTCTGGATCCCGCGCGCGGCGAGCGCGTGGATCGCGCTGTCGCGCTCGACGCCGTGGGGCAGCTGCACGACGAACACGAACCAGCCGCGCACGTCGCCGCCGCGTGGCTCGCCTCCGTCAGGCGCGCCGCCCGGCCGCCCGCCGCCGGGCCCACCGCCGCTGGGCCGCGCGCCGCCGGGCCCACCGCCGCTGGGCCAACCGCCACCAGGCCCACCACCGCCAGGCCCACCACCGCCGGGCCCACCACCACCAGGCCCACCACCACCGGGCCCACCGCCACCAGGCCCACCGCCACCGGGCGCGCCATTATCGCCAAGCGCGCTGCTGCCGGCCCCACCCCGGCCGGTGCTCCCGTCCGCGCACGGCAGCCCCAACCCCTCGATCCCGGCGAGCGCCTGGCGGTAGAGCTGTGCCGCGTGCGCACGCGCCGCGAGCATCTGCTCCAGGCGCTCCAGCTGCGCGAGCCCCAGCGCGCAGGCGATGTCCGAGAGGCGGTAGTTGAAGCCGAGCCGGTCGTGGTCGAGCCAGCCCATGTCGGGCGCGCGACCCTGGTTGCGCTCGGAGTCGATGCGCGCCTTCAGCGCGTGGTCGCCGAGCGTCACGATCCCGCCCTCGCCGGTCGTCAGCTGCTTGTTGGCGTAAAAGCCGAACACCGCCGGGTGCCCGCGCCCCCCCACCGGCGTGCCGTCGGCGTGGCGCGCGCCGAGCGCCTCGCAGGCGTCCTCGACGATCTGGAGGCCGCGCCGCGCGGCGAGCGCCTCGAAGGCGGGCAGGTCGGCGGGGTAGCCGAAGATGTGCACTGGCAGCAGCGCGCGTGTGCGCGGCGTCACGGCGGCGGCCGCGGCCGCCGGGTCGAGGTTGAGCGTGACCGGGTCGATGTCTGCGAACACCGGGCGCGCGCCCTCGTACAGCGCGACGTTCGCGGAGGCCACGAACGAGAACGGGCTGGTGACCACCTCATCGCCCTGCCCCACGCCGACCGCGCGCAGCGCCAGATGCAAACCGGCCGTGCCGCTGGACACCGCGCTCGCGTGTGGCGCACCCACACGAGCGGCGAACGCGCGCTCGAACTCCCCCACGCGCGGCCCGAGCGAAAGCTGGCCGGAGCGCAGCACCTCGACCACGGCGCGCTCCTCGGCTTCGCCGAGCACGGGGCGCGCGAGCGCGATCGGGCGCTCGCGCTCTGTGTCGGCCGGGTCGCCCCGACCGTCCGCCGCGTCACCGCTGCCCGAGCCAGGCGCTGCGGCTAAGCCACTGGCCCCACCCGTGCGGGCCGCCTCGCGCACGGCGTCGTCGGACCGGGTCACTAGGCCGCGTCGGGGTGGATCGGCACGACCTGCGCCAGCGGCGGCCGGCCGCGGGAGCCGTCGGGCTGGGTGCCGTACGCCAGCGACTCCACGAGCGCATCCCAGGAGGCGGCGATGACGTTCTCAGAGACGCCGATCGTCCCCCACACGCGCTGGCCGTCGGTGGCGTCGATCAGCACGCGCGTGACGGCGCCGGTGCCGTGGTCCTCGTCGAGGATGCGAACCTTGAAGTTGACGAGCTCGATCTGGCGCAGGTGCGGGTGGATCTCGCCGATCGCCTCGCGCAGCGCGCGGTCCAGCGCGTTGACGGGGCCGTTGCCCTCGGCGGTGCGCACGTAGCGGCGCTCGTCGCGGCCGTGCCCGGTCGCCACCCAGATCTTGATCGTGGCCTCGGTCTCGACGGCGCCGTCGGCGCGCTGCTCGACGATCACCCGCCAGGACTCGAGCCGGAACAGCGGCTCGAATTCGCCGGCCTCGCGGCGCAACAGCAGCTCGAAGGAGCCGTCGGCGGCCTCGAACTGAAAGCCGCGGTGCTCGAGCTGCTTGACGCGCTCGGCGGTGCGCACGGCCGCGTCGTCGTCGAGCTCGATGCCGGCTTCGCGCGCCTTCTCGATCACGGTCGCCTTGCCCGACAGCTCGGAGATCAGCACGTCGCGGCGGTTGCCAACGAGCTCGGGGTCGATGTGCTCGAAGCTGCGCGCGTCGGCGCGCACGCCGGCGGCGTGCAGCCCGGCCTTGTGCGCGAAGGCGTGCTTGCCGACATAGGGCTGGGCGGGGTTGGGGGTGCGGTTGAGCAGCTCGTCGACGAAGTGTGCGGTCTCGCTCAGCCGCGCGAGATGCTCGGGCTCGAGCACCTGGAAACCGAGCTTGAGTTGGAGGTCGGCGACGATCGTGATCAGGTTCGCGTTGCCGGTGCGCTCGCCGATCCCGTTGACGGTGCCCTGCACCTGTGTCGCGCCGGCCCGCACGGCGACCAGCGTGTTGGCGACCGCGCAGCCCGAGTCGTCGTGGGTGTGGATACCAAGCGCCACGTCGGGGTGCTCGCGACGAACCCGCTCCACCGCGGCGGCGACCGCGTCGGGCAGCGACCCGCCGTTGGTGTCGCACAGCACGACACGCTCGGCGCCGGCGTCGGCGGCGACACGCACGCACTCCAGCGCGTAGTCGGCGTCGAGCACGTAGCCGTCGAAGTAGTGCTCGGCGTCGAGCAGCACGCGCTTGCCGTGCGCGACCAGGAACGCGATCGACTCGCCGATCATGCTCAGGTTCTCCGCGCGCGACACGCGCAGCACCCGCTCGACATGCGCGATCGACGCCTTGCCGACGAGCGTGCAGACCGGCGCGAACGATTCGGCCAGAATCAACAGCCCGTCGTCCCGCTCCGCACGCTGCTCGCGCCGTCTGGTCATCCCGAACGCGACGATCTCGGCATACTCCAGCGGCTCGTCGGCGAGCAGCTCGAAGAGCTCCTGCTCCTTGGGGTTCGACGCGGGGAAGCCCGCCTCGATCAAGTCGACGCCGAGCTGGTCCAGAGCGTGCACGACGCGCAGCTTCTCCTCGGCCGTGAGCGACAGCCCGCCGCCGCCCATGCCGTCGCGCAGCGTGGCGTCGTACAGCTCGATCTGGGTGGACATGCCGGTCAGCCGGTCGCGGCGGCCTGCGACGCGCTCACGGCCGCAGGCGCCTCCCCGTTGGGGGTCTGTAGCGCGGCTGCGTGCATGGCCGCCGGCGCCTCGCCGGTCGGCGTCTGCAGCGCCGGCGCGCACACGGGGTCGAGCCACTCGCGGTAGCGCTCCGAGCGCCCGTGGATCGCGTCGTCGAAGGCGCTTTGCAGCACGCGCGTGACCTCGCCCGGTTTGCCCGTGCCGATCGGGTGGTCGTCGACTTCGCGCACGGGCACGAGCTCGGCGGCGGTGCCCGACAAGAAAACCTCCTCCGCGAGGTACAGCTCGGCGCGGGCGACGTTGCGTTCGGCGATCGTGTAGCCAAGGTCCTGCGCCAGTGCGATCACCGATTTGCGCGTGATGCCGTCGAGGATCGAGTTGTGCTGACCGGGTGTGGCGATCTCGCCCTCGCGCACGATGTAGATGTTCTCGCCGGTGCCCTCGCAGACGTGGCCGTGTTCGTCGAGCAGGATCGCCTCTTCGTAGCCGGCCTTGACCGACTCGATCTTGGCGAGCACGCTGTTGAGGTACTGCCCGGAGGCCTTGGCGTGCGGGATCAGCGAGCGTGGGCCGATCCGCTCCCACGAGGAGACCTTGGCGCGTACGCCGTTGCGGGTGCCCTCCTCGCCGAGGTAGGTGCCCCACTCCCAGCAGGCGATGCACACGTCGATCGGGGCGTCGAGCGGGTTCAGGCCCATGTGACCGCCGCCGCGGAACACGAGCGGGCGGATGTAGCAGGAGCGCAGGCCGTTGCGGGCGACGAGCTCACGCGTGGCTGTACGCAGCTCCTCGACCGTGTAGGGCACCGGCATGTAGTACAGCTCGGCCGATTTCAGCAGCCGCTCCACATGGTCGACGTTGCGGAAGATCGCGGGCCCGAGCGTCGTGTCGTAGCAGCGCACGCCCTCGAAGACGCCCGTGCCGTAGTGCAGACCGTGCGTGAGAACGTGAACCTGCGCGTCCTCCCAGGCGACGAATTCTCCGTTCATCCAGATGAGGTCGGTCGGTTCCACGTTCATTCAGAGCTCCGCGTTAGAGGTGGTCGAGCACTGCACGCGTCGCCTCGGCGGTGCCGGCAGTGCCCCCGAGGTCCGGAGTGCGCAGCCCCTCCTGCAGCGCGTGCTGCACCGCCGATTCTACCGCCGCGGCCTGCTCGTTCATAGCGAGCCCGTGGCGCAGCATCAGCGCGGCGGACAGAAACATGGCGAGCGGGTTGGCGATCCCCTGTCCGGCGATGTCCGGTGCGGAGCCATGCACGGGCTCGAACAGGCCCGGAGAGCGGGCGCCCGCGTCGCCCGGCCCGGGACCGCCGCCCAGCGACGCGCTTGGCAGCATCCCGATCGAGCCGGTCAGCATCGCGGCCTCGTCGGAGAGGATGTCGCCGAACATGTTCTCGGTGAGGATCGTGTCGAAGCGGCTCGGTGCGGAGACGAGCTGCATCGCGGCGTTGTCGACCAGCACATGCTCGAGCTCGATGTGCCCAAACTCGCGTGCGTGCAGCGCGCTGACGACCTCCCGCCAGAGGCGCGACGTCTCCAACACGTTGGCCTTGTCGACGCTCGTGACCTTTGCGCGTGCCGCGCCGAAGGCGATACGCGCGATGCGCTCGATCTCGGCGGTCGTGTAGAGGCAAAGGTCGGACGCGGAGTCTGCCGTGCGCGTCTTCTCGCCGAAATAGATCCCGCCGGTCAGCTCGCGGACGACGAGCAGGTCGGTGCCTTCGATCCGCTCGCGCCGCAGCGGCGAGGCGTCATAGAGCGCGGGCAGCGGCTTGACGGGGCGCAGGTTGGCATACAGCCCGAGCCCCTTGCGCAGTCCGAGCAGACCCTGCTCGGGACGCGGAGCGTTGGGATCGGTGGTGTCCCACCTGGGCCCGCCGACGGCCGCGAGCAGCACCGCGTCGGCGGCTTTACAGGCCGCAAGCGTCTGGTCGGTCAGGGCGGTCCCGTACGCGTCGATCGCAGCGCCGCCGAAGGGGTGCTCCTCGAACTCGAAGTCGCCGAGGACGCGCAGGAGCTCGAGTGTCGGCGCCATGATCTCTGGGCCGATCCCGTCGCCGGGGAGGATGACGATGTTGTTGTGCGACATGCGGAACGGCAGAGTAGCGACTCGCTGCGACGGGACGATCGCGCGAGCACCACCCGCGTGCCAACACGGCATGTGACGCGCTCTTCCGCGAGCCCCCATTCGCGCGCGAATCGCGCGCGCGCACGTGCGCCGCCGCGAATGGCACCCAAAAAATGCAGTCACCACCCGCCACCCGACCACCACAGAAAACCACCACCACACCAGCCAACAGCCACAGCACCACGAGAATCGTTCGCCCTGAGTCCGGAAATAACGTTCAGGCTGCCACTGCCTCCCTGCAGCGTGACGCTGAGGGGAGATGCATTTTCTCAGTTTCGCGCGCCAAAGCTATAAAGCTGTCGGAACATCCTCCCAACACGGTATGATTTTCCCACGACGATACTCATTGGGCGCGTATCGGCACAGTCCATTTTCACCCGCCACGGGCCGCCGGCCGCGCCGGCGAGGGGCACTGACACCGAAAGGAGCGTCTGCCGAGGCGGTGCACGTCGCCACGGCAAGCGCTGCGGGGCCGGGGCTAAGGGGAGCGCCGGCCCCGGCGTGGGCCTACAGCGCGGTGGTGACCGGTCCGGGCCGCTCGCGCGAGCGCTCGTAGGCCGCGATCGCGTCCTGCTCGCCGAGCGTAACGCCGATGTCGTCCAGGCCCTCCAGCAGCCGCCGGCGGATCTCGTGGTCGATCTCGAAGGCGACCGACCGCCCGGCGAAGCGGACCTCCTGCGCGCGCAGGTCGACCTCGCCGGCGCCGGCGTGGGCGAGCGCGTGGCAGTCCTCCTCGCAGAGCACGACGGGCAGCAGGCCGATCTTGGTGCAGTTGGAGTAGAAGATGTCGGCAAACGAGGGCGCCACCAGGGCGCGGAAGCCAAAGTCCTGCAACCCCCACGGCGCGTGCTCGCGCGAGGAGCCGCAACCGAAGTTCTCGCCGGCGACGAGGATCGGGTTGGCGGGCAGGTCCCAGCCGGGCTCGCGCGCCCATTCGTAGAACAGGAACTCGCCGAAGCCGGTGCGCTCGACGCGCTTGAGGAACTGCTTGGGCATGATCTGGTCGGTGTCGACGTTGGCGCGGTCCAGGTGGCTGACGGCACCGGCGATGACTTCTATCGGCTGCATGTGACGATCCACCTCGTTTCTATTTTTTGATTGGAACCTCTTGCGAGGTTCCCGTGCGGGTTCGCGTGTGCCCGCCCTTGCTCGCTGCCCCAGGGATATTCGGCCATCACGCGTCCCACTGCCGGATGTCGGTGAAGTGCCCCTCGATCGCGGCGGCGGCCGCCATTTGGGGGGAGACGAGGTGGGTGCGTCCGCCGCGCCCCTGGCGGCCCTCGAAGTTGCGATTCGACGTCGAGGCGCAGCGCTCGCCGGGAGCCAAGATGTCGGGGTTCATGCCGAGGCACATGGAGCAGCCGGCGACGCGCCAGTCGAAGCCGGCGTCAACGAAGATGCGGTCCAAGCCCTCGGCCTCGGCCTGGGCCTTGACGTGCTGGGAGCCGGGGACGACCATCGCATCGACGCCGGAGGCCACTTTGTGCCCGGCGACGACCTGCGCGGCGGCGCGCAGGTCGCCGATGCGCGAGTTGGTGCAGGAGCCGATGAAGACACGGTCCAAGCGGATCTCCTCGATCGGCGTGCCGGGCTGCAGGTCCATGTAGGTCAGGGCGCGCTCGGTGGCCTCGCGGTCGGCGGGACTGTCGAAGTCCTCGGGCGCGGGCACCCTGGCGTCGACGGGCGCCACCATTCCGGGCGTCGTGCCCCAGGTGACCTGCGGGGAGAGCGCAGAGGCATCCACCACCAGCTCGCGGTCGTAGAAGCCACCCTCCTCGCTGCGCAGCTCGCGCCAGCGCTCGATCGCGGCGTCGAGCTCGGGGCCGAGCGGCGCGCCGGGCCGCCCCTCCGGCCAACCCACGGCCGCGGCGCCGGCCTGTTCGAACCAGGCGAAGGTGGTGTCGTCGGGGGCGACCATGCCGGCGCGCCCGCCGCCCTCGATCGTCATGTTGCAGACGGTCATGCGGCCCTCCATCGAGAGCGCGGCGATCGCGGGCCCGGCGTACTCGACGACGTGACCGGTGGCGCCGCCGACGCCCATCTGGCCGATCGTGCCGAGGATCAGGTCCTTGGCGGTGACGCCGAAGCTCAGAGCGCCCTCGTAGCGGATCAGCATCGACTTGGGCTTGTGCTGGACCATGCACTGGGTGGCGAGGACGTGCTCGACCTCGCTGGTGCCGATCCCGAAGGCGAGCGAGCCGAAGGCGCCGTGGGTGGCGGTGTGGGAGTCGCCGCAGACGATCGTCATGCCGGGCTGGGTGACGCCGAGCTCGGGGCCGATGACGTGCACGATGCCTTGGCGGTCCGATCCCAGCGAGTAGACGGGGACGCCGAACTCGGCGCAGTTGCGCTCCAGGGTTTCCACCTGGACGCGCGAGAGCTCGTCCTTGATGCGCGCGGCGACGGGCGTGCCGTCGGTCGGCGTGTTGTGGTCGGCGGTCGCGAGCGTGCGGTCGGGCCGGCGCACGGCGCGCCCGGCCAGGCGCAGCCCGTCGAACGCCTGCGGGCTCGTGACCTCGTGGACGAGGTGCAGGTCGATGTAGAGGAGATTGGAGCCCGCCCCCCCGACCTCGTGGGCGTCCCAGAGCTTGTCGAAGAGGGTCTTGGGCATCGGCGTCTCCTTTCTAGCTCCGGCGCAGCCCGGCGCTGACGACGGCGAGGAAGCTGGCCTCCTCGCCGGTGGGGTTCTCGAAGTGATGGGGCAGGTCGGCGTCGAAGGTCACGCAATCGCCCTCGGCCAGGTCGTGGCGCTCGCCGTCGCAGACGAGCACGACGGCACCGCGCTCGACCAGGGCGGTCTCGCGAGAGCCGGGCTCGTGCATCGGCGGATCGTCCGGTGCGCCGGTGGCGCCGCCGGCGGCGAGCGTGTGCCGGGAGAGCTCGGCGCGCTGGCCGGGCTGAGCGGCGGTCAATACCTCGTAGCGGTGCCCGCGCTGGGAGTTGCCGCCGTGCTGGCGCTCGCCGGCGCGCACGATCGTGACGGCGCCGTCCTCGTCGAGACGCAGCAGTTGGGAGAGCCGCAGATCCAGGCCGGCGGCGATGCGCGCGGCGACGGCAAGGGTCGGGCTGGTGTCGCCGCGCTCGACCTGGGAGAGCATCGGCGCGCTGACCCCTGAGCGCGCGGCGAGGTCGCGCAGCGAGAGGTCGGAAGCCTCGCGCAGGGCCTTGACGCGCACACCGATGACGACGGGGTCGAGCGGGTCCCGAGCGGCAGTTTGCGCCGCCGCCGCCGCTCCCGGCCGATCGGCTGCCGCGACGCGCGTGGCACGCGCCGCGCGAGCGCGCTCGCGTGCAGGCCGAGCCTGCTTTTGCGCCCACTGCTCCTCCAAGGCTGTCATACAAACGTACGTTATCACATACGCAACGTTGGACGCAAGACGCAGCCCGGCAGCCCGTCGGCCGACCGACCCGTGCCAACCGGCCGCCGTCGGCTACGGCGCACCGGAAGGCAACCCCCAACCCGCCGCCGTCGGCTACGGCGCACCGGAAGGCAACCCCCAACCCGCCGCCGTCGGCTACGGCGCACCGGAAGGCAACCCCCAACCCGCCGCCGTCGGCTACGGCGCACCGGAAGGCAACCCCCAACCCGCCGCCGTCGGCTACGGCGCACCGGAAGGCAACCCCCAACCCGCCGCCGTCGGCTACGGCGCACCGGAAGGCAACCCCCAACCCGCCGCCGTCCGCTAGGGCGCGCGCCGGAACGCAACCCCAACCGGCCGCCGTCGGCTACGGCGTGCCGGAACCGGCCGCGGTCCGCTACGGCGTGCCGGAAGGCAGCCCCAACCCGCCGCGGTCCGCTACGGCGTGCCCGCCGGCAACCCCACGACGCCCTCGGGCCGCTCGGCGCGTGCCCGCGCGACCGATAGCGCGCGCACGTAGGCGCGCGCGGCGGCCTCGATGACGTCGGTGGAGACGGCCTGGCCGGAGCCGGAGTGCCCGCCGACTTCGACGACCATCGAAACCTCGCCCAGGGCGTCCTGCCCCTCGGTGACGGCGCCGATCTTGAAGTCGCGCAGCTTGGGCTCGACGCCGGTGGCGGCGTTGATCGCAGCGAGGACCGCGTCGATCGGGCCGTCGCCGGTGAAGGAGCCCTCGGCGACGGCGCCGTCGGGCAGCTCGACGGCGACGCGCGCGTGCGGCGGCCGGCGCGAGGAGGCCTCGACCTCGAACCATTGCAGGCTGTAGCCGGCGATCTCCTCGCGCAGCTCCTCGGTGACGAGGGCCTCCAGGTCCATGGCGGTCAGCGACTTCTTGCGGTCGGCTATCTCCTTGAAGCGCTTGAAGGCGGTGTTGAGCGCCTGACCCTCCAGGGGGTAGCCCATCTCGGCCAGGGCGTCGTGCAGCGCGTGACGGCCGGAGTGCTTGCCGAGCACGATCGAGTTGGTATCCAACCCGACGCTGGTGGCATCCATGATCTCGTAGGTGGAGCGCTCCTTCAGGACGCCGTCCTGGTGGATGCCGGACTCGTGCGCGAAGGCGTTGCGGCCGACGATCGCCTTGTTGGGCTGCACGGGGTAGCCGGTCAGGCGCGAGACTAGGCGGCTGGTGCGCGCCAGCTCGCGGGTGTTCAGCGAGGTGTCTAGGCCGATGTCGGCGCGGCGGGTGCGCAGGAGCATGACGATCTCCTCCAGCGAGGCGTTGCCGGCGCGCTCGCCGATGCCGTTGATCGCGCACTCGACCTGGCGCGCGCCGGCGAGGACGCCGGCGAAGGAGTTGGCGACGGCCAGGCCCAGGTCGTCGTGACAGTGCACGGAGAGGACGACGTCGTGCAGGGCGGGCACCAGCTCGTAGAGCCGCGCCAGGTATACCTGAAACTCGTGCGGCATCGTGTAACCGACGGTGTCGGGGATGTTGATCGTGGTGGCGCCCTCGGCGATCGCGATCGCTACGACTTCGGCGGTGAAGTCCACGTCGGCGCGGGTGGCGTCCATCGGCGAGAACTCGACGTCGTCCAGGTACTGCTTGGCGTGGGCGACGGCGGCGCGCGCCTGGCCCTTGACATCCTCGCGCGTGGACTGCAGCTGGTGGACGATGTGGATGTCGGAGGTCGAGATGAAGGTGTGAATGCGCGGGCGTTCGGCGTCGCGCACGGCCTCCCAGGCCGCGTCGATGTCTCCGACGTGCGTGCGGGCCAGGCCGGCGATGACGGGCGGCGCGGGCTCGAGCACCTCGCGCGCGATCGTCTGCACCGCCTCGAAGTCGCCGGGCGAGGTGATCGGAAAGCCGGCCTCGATCACGTCGACCCCCAGGCGTGCCAGCTGCTGGGCAATCTCGAGCTTCTCGGTCGTGTTCAGCGAAATTCCGGGCGACTGCTCGCCGTCGCGCAGAGTGGTGTCGAAGATCAGGACGCGGCGCTCGCCGGTCTCACTCGTCGTGTCTATCTCCTCAGGAATGCTCATGTCGTCGTGCTCCTTCTCAGTCTCTTTCGAACTTCCTCCAATGTCGGTTTGCGGCTACGCGGCCGCCACGCACTATTCCCCCCGAGGGGGGAGCAGCAGGAGAAGTCGAAAAGACAGGTGGCGCGACATGACTTCAGCCGAGGGTATCACTCTCTGATGAATCGGCAAGTGGAGCCGTTGGCGTTAAATCCCGCCAGCCGTCGTGCGCGGGCCGTGCGTCTGAGACGGCCGAGAGCCAAGCAGGGCAAGGACGCACCGAGCGCCGTGTGCTACGCACACAAGCTGGCCGATCGGAGATCCCATCGATCTCCGATCGGTAGGACGCAGCAATGCGCCGGCACTCGGCCGTCTCAGGGAACGAGTACGACCTTGCCCACGTTACGTCTCTCGGTCAACATGCGGTGCCCTTCGCCGGCTTCCGCAAAGCTGAAGGTCCCCGCCACGACAGGCTCGAGCGTGCCGTCGTCAAGCAGCTCCTGCAAAGGCTCGATCCAGGGCGCGAGTGTGCCGCGGTCCTTCCACAGGCTGAGCATGTTCAAGCCGATGACGGCCTTTGATTCGGACATCTGTTTGATCATGCTGAAGCGCGGCATGCGCGCGACTGTGCGTAGCGCCGAGACGGGGTTGCGCCGCTCGCCGGAGACGACACCGGAGGCGCCGAAGGCGACGAGGCGCCCGCCGGCGCGCAGGAGGTTGTAGCTGCGCCGGAAGGATGCCCCGGCGAGCGCGTCCATGATCAGGTCGAACGGCGGCAGGCCTTGCTCCCAGCCGCTGCGCGTGTAGTCGAGCGCGTGGTCCACCCCGAGCTCGCGGATGCGCGCGTGCTTGGAGGGCGACGCCGTCCCGTAGATCTCCGCGCCGGCGCGCTTGGCGATCTGGGTCGCCGCGATCCCGACGCCACCCGCGGCGGCGTGGATCAGCACGCGTTCGCCCGGTTGGAGGTTGCCGTAGCCGATCAGGCCGGCCCAGGCGGTGGCGTAGTTGACGGGGATCGCGGCACCCTGCTCGAAGCTCAGGCGCTCGGGCAGTGGCACGACGTCGCCGACGGGGACGACGACCTGGGAGGCGTAGCCGCCGAATTTGGTGCCGGCGAGGACGCGCTGGCCGACCGCGAGGCCCGCAGCGCCAGCGGCCCCTGCGCCAGCGGCCCCTGCGCCGGCGCCCCCTGCGCCGGCGGCCCCTACGGCACCTGCCTCACCGGCAGCGCCCCCGGCGCCCGCTCGATCCGCTCCCTCCCCGGCAGCGAGATTCGCGCCCGGCTCGACGATCGTGCCCGCCACCTCATAGCCGATCACGCAGGGCGGCTTGGGCGCGTCGGGGTAGACGCCCATGCGCGCCATGACGTCGGCGAAGTTCACGCCGGCCGCGGCGACGTCGATCCGTACCTCGCCGGCGGCCAGCGGCGGGTCGGGGCGCTCCTGGACCTGCAGCACCTCGGGCCCGCCGTGCTTGGTGATGACGACCACGCGCATCGTGCAGGCGAGCCTAGCCGATCGGCTCAGGCGCGGAGGCGAGGCCCAGAAATACGACCAGGGATCGATTGAGCTGCAGGAGCTGATCGTCGCGGAG
Organism: uncultured Solirubrobacterales bacterium; assembly: GCA_963804675.1. Taxonomy (GTDB): domain Bacteria; phylum Actinomycetota; class Thermoleophilia; order Solirubrobacterales; family Solirubrobacteraceae; genus Palsa-744. The sequence continues at coordinate 1,168,645 of CAWDRI010000001.1, forward strand.
TCGGCCGATTCTCTCGCCCAAGCTGGAACGCGGAACTGTGGTCAGCTTGTCGACCATCAAACGGCTCGAACGCTCGAAGCCGTTGTCCTCCGACGGCTCGATCGAGAGTCTGACGAGCGGGGCCTCGACAGTGTTGGCAGTAAGCGGGCACACCGTGATCGACGCGGTGGCGTCGAAGCGGTCGTCCTGGATGACGACAACCGGGCGGGGCTTGCCCGTGTATGCGCCCCTGGCGGCGGCGGTGTAGATCTCGCCGCGCTTCACGCGCACGACGAGTCGTCGTCGATGTCGTCCAACCCGCAGGAGATCGCATCGACAAAGGCCTGGTCGTCCGCCTCGCCCTCGCTCTGCGCGATCGCGACGGACTGCCGGTGTGCCTCGGCGACGAACTCCGACGCTCGAACATCTGGCACCCAGATTTGCAGGGGGCGCAGCCCCTGACTGCGCAGACGGGCTCGGTGTTGACGAACGCGCTCACGGGTTGACGGCATACGTCGAGGTTACATGTAACGCCGTCGGCTTTCAAGAGCTAATTTCGAGCAGCCGACAGCACCAGCAGTAGCAGTAGCAGTAGCAGTAGCAGTAGCAGTAGCAGTAGCAGTAGCAGTAGCAGTAGCAGTAGCAGTAGCAGTGCCCTGTCGGCTAACCGGTGGCGCCCGCTCAGCCCAGCACGACAGCCCAGACGCAAGGAGTATGGCCGTAAGAAAATCATACCATGTCGGGAGGATGCTCCGGCAGCTTCTTAGCTTTGGCGCAACTGAGAACAAATGCATTGCCCCCTCAGTCGAGCACCACCGCCCAGCCGTCTTCAAACCCATCGGAAGCCACGATCTCCTCGACCACGGCCGCGGGCACCGCGACGTCGGTGGTCACGACCATCGCCGCGAAGCGTTGGTCGTCGCCGTCGGGGGTGTGTCCGACGGCGGCGGAGGAGATGTTGATGCCGTGGGCGCCGAAGATCGTGCCGACGCGGCCGATCATGCCGGGGAGGTCGGCGTAGCGGAAGACGGTGACGAAGGGCGCGAGCTCGACGGTGAGGCGGCGGCCTTGGACCTCGACGAGGTGCGGGACGCGTTTGGGACCGATCCCGGTGCCAGCGACGGCGACGCGCTCTCCGCCGGCGATCACGGTGACGCGGATCAGCTCGTTGTAGTCCTGAGCCTCGCTGACGCGCTTCTCCTCCAGGACGATGCCGCGCTCGTCGGCCATCGTCGGCGCGTTGACGAGGTTGACCTGCTCCTCGGTGCGGCCCTGCAGCGCGCCCTGGATCACGGCGAGGCTGAGCAGGCGCGTGTCGAAGTCGGCGATGCGCCCCATGAAGGCGGCCTCGATACGCTCGACGGAGCTGCCCTCGGCGAGCTCCATCGCCAGGCGCCCGAGCTGGCGCGCGAGCGGCAGGAAGGGGCCGAGGACCTGCATGTCCTCGGCGCCGATCGAGGGGATGTTGACGGCGGTCGAGACGACGCCGCCGGTGAGCGCGGCGACGACCTGCTCGGCGCTCTGGTAGCCGGCGCGGTCGGTCGCCTCAGCGGTCGAGGCGCCTAGGTGCGGGGTGACGATCACGTGCGGGTTGCCGAAGAGGGGGTTCTCGGTCATCGGCTCGGAGGGGAAGACGTCGAGCGCGGCGCCGGCGACCTTGCCGGAGTCCAGCGCATCTTTTAGGGCGGCTTCGTCGACCAAGCCGCCGCGCGCGACGTTGAGGACGCGCACGCCGTCGCGCATCTGCGCGAAGGCGGCGGCGTTGAGCCAGTTTTGGGTGTCGGGCGTCTTGGGCAGGTGGATCGTGACGAAGTCGGCCTGGGCGTAGATCTCCTCGCTGTTCTCTGCCTTCTCGACGCCGAGCTCGCGGTAGCGCTCGGCGGAGACGAAGGGATCGAAGGCCAGGACGCGCATGCCGAAGCCGCGCGCGCGCGCGGCGACGAGCTGGCCGATGCGCCCGAAGCCGACGACGCCGAGCGTCTTTTCGTAGAGCTCGACGCCGGAGTATTTGGAGCGGTCCCATTTGCCGGCGATCAGCGAGGCGTGCGCCTGGGGGATGTTGCGCGCCAGTGCGAGCAGCAGGGCGAGCGTGTGCTCGGCGGCGGTGACGACGTTGGACTGGGGCGCGTTGGCGACGATGATGCCGCGCTTGGTGGCGGCCTCGACGTCGACGTTGTTGACGCCCACGCCGGCGCGGCCGATCGCGCGCAGGTTGGTGGCCCGCTCGATCAGGTCGGCGGTCATCTTGGTGGCGGAGCGGATCAGGATGCCGTCGTAGTCGGGCAGGCGGGAGAGGAATTCGTCCTCGCTCCAGTCCACGCCGAGGTCAACGTCGAAGTGTTCGCGCAGGAGCGCGACGCCGGAGTCGCCGATCTTCTCCTTGACGAGAACCTTGGGACGGGCGCTCATGCCGCTGTCCTTTCAACGACCCACTCAATACAGGCCGTGAGGGCCCGTACGTCGTCGGGCTCGATGGCGGGGAACATGCCGATGCGCAGTTGGTTGCGCCCGAGCTTGCGGTAGGGCTCGGTGTCGAGGATGCTGTTCGCCCGCAACGTCTTGGCGATCGCGGCGGCATCGACGGAGTCGTCGAAGTCGATCGTGCCGACGACGAGCGAACGCTTGGCGGGGTCGGTCACGAAGGGCGTCGTGTAGGGGGTGCGCTGCGCCCACTCGTACAGATGCCCGGAGGACGCGCGCGAGCGGGAGACGCACCAGTCGAGGCCGCCGCCGTCGAGCATCCAGCGGATCTGGTCGGCCAGGAGGAAGAGGGTCGCGACGGCGGGCGTGTTGTAGGTCTGGTCTTTGGTCGAGTTTTCAAGGGCGGTGGACAGGGAGAGGAACTGCGGGATCCAGCGCCCGGCGACGCCGTTGGCGCCGGCGAGAGTGGCGATCCGCTCCTGCGCGGCGGGCGAAAGCAGCGCGACCCAGAGGCCGCCGTCGGCGGCGAAGGCCTTTTGCCCAGCGAAGTAATAAGCGTCAACCTGGCTGACGTCAACCGGCAGGCCGCCGGCGCCGGAGGTGGCGTCGATCAGTACGAGGGGATCGCCGGTGGCGGCGGGCCGCATGATGGGGGCCATGACGCCGGTGGAGGTCTCGTTGTGCGCCCAGGCGAGGACGTCGGGCAGGACGGCCCCATCCGCCGTGCCGGCCGCTTCGACGCCGCCGCTACCGCCTGCATCGGCGGGGCCGGCAGTGTCTCCAGCACCGACAGCCCCAGCGCTCTCACCCAGGCTGCCGGAGCCCTCCGCCCCGCCACCGGCCAGCACGGCGGGGTCGGGTGCATCGCCGGGGTCGGCCTTGACGACGAGGGGCTCCTGCAGGAACGGAGCCTGCGCGGCGACGGAGGCAAACTTGGCGGAGAACTCACCGAAGGCGAGGTGCGCACTGCGACGCTCGATCAGCCCGCACGCGGCGGCGTCCCAGAAGGCGGTGGCGCCGCCGTTGCCAAGCGCGACCTCGTAGCCGTCGGGTGCGCCGAACAGCTCGCGCAACCCGGAGCGGATTTCGCCGACGAGGGCCTTGACGGGCCGCTGCCGGTGCGAGGTCCCCATCACCGCCGCGCCCTCGGCGGCGAGCCGCGCGAGCGCGGCGGGCCGGACCTTGGAGGGCCCGCAGCCAAAGCGCCCGTCGGCGGGCAGCAGCTCGGGTGGGATCGTCAACTGCGTCGACTGTGCGCTGGTGCTCGACGTCATGGGCTGCCTCGCTCTCGGGCTCGAGGTTTGCTGGTGTAGGAGGTGCCCAGGCGCGCGGCGGTGTGAACGGCTTAGTCGCTCCCCGGTGGTCGCTTCCACCTCGGTCGTGCGCCAGTCGCGACTACGCGAGCGAGTGTAGCGAACTGCAGGGCGCGCGTTGCGAGGCACCTGAGCCCTGCCCGTGCCCCTGCCCTATGACCAAGGTTAACCCCGTTAAAAGCCCGCGCGCGCGGGCGCGAATGGGTCGCTGTTGTCGATACGCCCCGGCCCCCCGCACACACGCGCGAATGGGTCGCTGTTATCCATACGCCCCGGCCCCCCGCACACACGCGCGAATGGGTCGCTGTTATCCATACGCCCCGGCCCCCCGCACACACGCGCGAATGGGTCGCTGTCGCTCATATGCCCCGCGGGCCGCGCTCAACGCCGCCACACCCGCCGCCTCCTACCCCCGCCAAACCACCTCGCGCGGGCAAACCCGCGCGTCCCACCCGGCCGGCAAACGCGTAGCCCCAACCCCCGCCGGCGGCGAGGCGGCGAGCATGCAGTACTCGGGCGCAGGCCCAAACACAAGCGAGCGCCGCCAGAGGCTGGAGCGCGCGGGGTCGATGCCGTCGCCGAGCAGGTCGCCGAGACCGCGACGCACGGCCCCGGGAGGCCGGGAAATCCAGATCGCAAGGTCACTCGGCGTGTCCCCTGACGCGACGCCAACCGCGGGCAGGCCCCCCGGCGCGTCCCCCGGCCCAGCGGCGCCAGCCGGCGGCAAGTCGGCGGCGGGACCAGCGGGCGGCAGCCCGGCGCAGCCCTCGAGCAGGGCGTAGAGCCCGCCGGCGGCCCAGCCGAAGCGGCGCGCGACGGCGTCGTGCGCGCCGCGGTGCCCGTGCGCCACGGCCGCCTCGTTGAGGACGCCGAGCGCGGTGAAGTCGGCGAGCAGGTACCAGTCTTCGAAACCCGCCCCGCGGCCGCCCTGGCGGCCGCTCTCCCTCTCATCCCCCGCGTCCCGATCCCCGCCGTCGAGCCAGGGCAGGGCGGCGACGCGGTACAGCGCGGAGCCGAGGAAGCCGGCTGGCCGGTTGTGCGCGAGGGAGCGGTGGAAGTGGGTGGCGGCGTCCTCGTAGGCGCTGCGCTGCACGCCGGCTGCGGGGCGGTGCCAGAGCAGGTAGGCGAGCACCGCGGGGGCCCTCAGAAGGAGGGCTTGATCCAGTCCATGTGCGAGCGCAGCTGCGCGCCGACGTGCTCGACCTGGGTGTCGGCCTGCTCGGCGCGTTGGCGCAGGAAGTTCTCCTGGCCGGCGCGGTTCTCGGCGATCCACTCGCGCGCGAAGTCGCCGGACTGGATCTCGGCGAGGATTTGGCGCATGGCGGCGCGGGTCTCCTCGGTGATGACGCGTTTGCCGCGGGTGTAGTCGCCGTACTCGGCGGTGTTGGAGATCGAGAAGCGCATGCCGGCTAGGCCCTTTTCGTACATCAGGTCGGCGATCAGCTTGAGCTCGTGCAGGCACTCGAAGTAGGCCATCTCGGGGTCGTAGCCGGCGTCGACGAGGGTTTGGAAGCCGGCCTGGACCAGCTCGGAGGCGCCGCCGCAGAGGACGGCCTGCTCGCCGAAGAGGTCGGTCTCGGTCTCGTCCTTGAAGGTCGTCTCGATCACGCCGCCGCGGGTGCAGCCGATGCCGCGTGCGTACGCGAGGGCGAGCGCGCGCGCGTTGCCGGTGGCGTCCTGGGCGACGGCGATCAGGCCGGGTACGCCGGAGCCTTCCTGGAACTGGCGGCGCACGAGGTGGCCGGGGCCCTTGGGCGCGACCATCGCGACGTCGACGCCGGGCGGGGGGACGACCTCGCCGTAGTGGACGGAGAAGCCGTGCCCGAAGAGGATCGTGTTGCCGGGGGCGATGCCGTCGCGGATCTCGGCCTCCCAGACTGCGTGGTGGCGCTCGTCGGGCAGGAGGATCATCACGAGGTCGCCGCGGCTGGCGGCGTTGACGACGGGCAGGACCTCAAGACCCTGCTCGAGCGCGGCGGCGACGGACGCCGAGTCGGGCCGCAGGCCGACCACGACGTGGACGCCGGAATCCTTCAGGTTCAGAGCGTGGGCGTGGCCTTGCGAGCCGTAACCGATGATCGCGACGGTCTTGCCGTCGAGCAGCGTGAGGTTGGCGTCGTCGTCATAGAGCATGGCCGCGGAGCATATTGAACAACGCCGCCCGCGACCGATTCGCTGTCGAGGTTGAGGAGTGGTACCGCTTCGCGGTACCGGGAGGGGTTCGCAGCCGGCGAAGGCGCGGCGACCGCGCGTGGCGCCCGACGCCCCGCCCGCGGCGGCGCCGCGCGGCAGACGACGTCGGGAAGCGCTCCACACCCGACCCCACCCCACTCGCTCACGCTCTGCAGCCGGCGAACCCACGGCGACCGCGCGTGGCGCCCGACGCGTGGCCCGCAGCGCGGCAGGCGCGCACCAATCGTCGTTTCTGCACCCCATTCGCGGCCGCGCGCGCGTGGGGTTTCAACGTTAATGCTCGCGCGCACAGCCGCGAATGGCAGCGAAAAAAGACATCCGGCCACCATTCCCCAGCCCCAGCCCGAGCCGCAGCCGCAGCCGCAGCCGGGTCAAGCGCTGGCCGCCGCCACCAGCGACCGTCCGGGGATCGCCAGCGCGCCGTCGGGCCCGGCGTGCAGCTCAAGCCGCGCGGCGATGGCGTCCCGCAGCGCCACGATCTCCGCGGCGGGCTGCGCGAGCACCACGTCGTGCAGGTCGCGGGAGAGGTCGAGCATCGTCTCCCAGAAGGCGTCGAAGTCGGGGTAGGTGTGGCTGACGTCGATCGTGTCGAGGACGATCTCCACGAAGCCGGCCTGCTCGAGCAGCTCGCGTATCCGCGCGGAGTCCCCCAAGGCGAACGGCCCGGGCCGCGGGCCGCCGTCGGGGGAGGGGGCGGGCACGAGCCCGCGCTCGATCAGCACGGAGGCGGGCACGAAGGCCCAGGGGTTGGCGCCGGCGGCGTCCCAGACGGCGAGCGCGAGGCGCCCGCCGGGCCGCAGTACGCGCCGCGTCTCGGTTAGGGCGGCGAGTGGGTCGGCCATCAGCATGTAACCCCAGCGGCAGAGGACGGCGTCGACGCTGGCGACGGGCAGGTCGATCCATTCGGCGTTCCAGGTTTGGAACTCGACGTTGGTCAGCTCCAGCGCGGCGGCGCGCGCGCGGGCGCCGTCGAGCATCCCCTCGGCCTGGTCGGAGAGGATCACGCCGCCGGCGGGAGCGACGAGCTCGGCCGCGAGCAGGCCGGTCTCGCCGAGCCCGGCGGCGAGCTCCAGCACGCGCTGCGTCGGTTGCGGGTCGATCGCGTGGATCATCCAGTGCGAGACGGGCGCCCCGAGCGCGCGGATCGCCTCCTGGCGGCGCACCCAGCCGGGCGCGGCCTCCTGCCAGTGCTCGGCGCTGGCGCGGCGGTGCTCGTCGGCGTCGGCGGCCTTCATCGCGATGCCCTCGCCGTGGCCGCGTCGGCGGCCGTCATCGCAGCAGCGTCGGCCACCCTCATCACAGCGCCGCCGACCCCCCTCATCGCAGCGCCGCTGGCCACCGTCATCACAGCGCCGCCGACCCCCCTCATCGCAGCGCCGTCGGCCACCCTCATCACAACGCCGCCGACCCCCCTCATCGCAGCGCCGCTGGCCACCGTCATCACAGCGCCGCCGACCCCCCTCATCGCAGCGCCGTCGGCCACCCTCATCACAACGCCGCCGACCCCCCTCATCGCAGCTCCCGGCGCAGCAGCTTGCCTGAGCGCGTGCGCGGCAGCGGGCCGGCGACGAGCGCGATGTGCTTGGGGACCTTGTAGGGAGCGAGGCGCGCGGCGCAGTGCGCGCGCAGCTGCTGCTCGTCGAGCGCGGCGCCGGCGCGGACCACGACAAGCGCGGTGACGGCCTCCCCCCAGCGTTCGTCGGGGCGGCCCAAGACGGCCGCCTCCACGACGGCGGGATGTCCCTCGAGTACCGCCTCGACCTCGGCGGGCGCGACGTTCTCCCCCCCGCTGACGATTGTGTCGGCCTTGCGTCCAGTCACCTCTAGGCACCCCTCCACGCTCAATCTACCCAGATCGCCGGTGTGAAGCCAACCGTCGGGCCCGAGGGTCGCGCGCGCGACGGTCGGCCCGGCGACCTGGATCTCGCCGTCGGCGGCGATCCGCACGCGAGCGCAGAACAACGGCGGGCCGGCGTTGGGGGTCGCCGGGTCCGATTCACGTGACCGACCCGCAGTGTCCGCAGGGCTCGCCGGCAGTCGACCGCCCGCGGCAAGGTCGCCGCCACCATCGAGCGTCGCGATCGGCGTGGTCGTGACCTGCGAGCAGGCCTCGGTGAGGCCGTAGGTGAGAGACACGGGCACCCGGGCGGCGCGCGCGCGGTCCAGCAGCGCGCCCGGCACGGGCCCGCCGCCGGTCAGGGCACAGCGCAGGAAGGGCGGTTCGCGCAGGCCGGCGTCGAGTAGCCGCGCGAGGGTCGTGGCGACCAGCGAGACGAGGGTGATGCGCTGCTCGCAGAGGGCCCGCAGGACGGCGTCGGTCTCAAAGCGCGGGTGCACGACGGCGGTCGTCCCGTAGATCGCGCTGCGCAACAGGATCGAGAGGCCGCCGACGTGCGAGAGCGGTAGCGCGCAGAGCCAGCGCTCTGCCGGGTCGAGGCCGAGCGCGACGGCCGAGCCGAGGGCGCTCCAGAGGATGTTGCCGTACGTCAGCTCGACCGGCCGCGGGGCTGAGGTCGTGCCGGAGGTGTGGATCGTGACGGCGACGGCGTCGAGGTCGTGGACGGCCGGGGACCCGGCGGGCGCGGCCGCGGGGAGCCGACCCGCAACAGCCGCCCCGCCCAGCGACTCCGCGGCGTCGGCCCCGCCCACCGACTCCGCGGCGTCGGCGTGGCCCAGTGGCCCCGCCCGATCGGCCCCGCCCAGAGGCTCCTCGACCACCAGCGCCGCCCCGCCTTGGATCGCAGCCCGCTCGCCGGCGCCCAGGCGCAGGTCGACGGGGACGGCAACGGCCCCCAACAAAAGGCAGGCGTGCAGCGCAACGGCGAAGTCCAGTCCGGGGGGCAGCGCGATCGCAATGCGCGAACCGGGGACGGCGCCGCGCCGCGTCAGCGCCAGCGCGCCGGCGCACGCACGCGCGTGCAGCTCCGCATAGGAGCACGCCCCCGCGGGCCCCTCCAGCGCGACGACGTCGGGGGTAGCGGCGGCGGCACGCGCGAGCCAGGCTTCGACCAACATGCGCATAAGGCTAGCCTTCCGGTACCCGAGGCGAGGACGTACATTATCGATCTATCGATGCTTTAGCAAGAAGCGATAAACCACGAAAAGATTGATAAGATCGGCGGTCGCGGATGCGAGCCCACGACAACCCCTACACACCCAATGCCGGCGCTCGCCCTCCAGCGCTGGTCGGCCGCGATGCCGAGCTGCTCGCGTTCGAGGTGCTGCTCGACCGCATGCGCGCAGGGCATACCGAGCAGTCAATGTTGATCACCGGCCTGCGTGGCGTAGGCAAGACCGTACTCCTGGGCGCGTTCGAAGAGCGCGCTCGCGACCGTGATTGGATCACCGTCAACGCCGAGATCACGAAGAGTTCGGACTTCGGCTTGCGTATGGCGCAGTTGGTTCGGCGCGCGCTCCTACGCATATCGCCCAGCGCGCGCTGGCGCGACCGCGCCGAGCGTGCCGCGAGGGTACTCAAGAGCTTTCAGATGACGATCGCGCCCGCGGGCAAGATCGGCTTCGGTCTCGACCTCGACGCGATCGAGGGATTCGCTGACAGCGGCGATCTCGGCGAGGATCTCACAGACGTTCTGCTCGCGCTCGGCGAAGCGGCCATCGAACACGACACCGGCGTTCTGTTCCTCCTCGACGAGGTGCAGTTCCTGCGGCCCAACGAGTTCGAGGCGCTTATCGCGGCGCTGCACAAGACCGTTCAGCGTCAACTGCCGATCGTGCTCACCGGTGCCGGTCTCCCCCAGCTGCCCCGTCTCGCCGGCGACGCGAAGTCCTATGCCGAGCGTTTGTTCCGCTTCCCCGCGATCGGCCGGCTGCCTCCAGACGCGGCCGCGCGAGCGCTCACGACCCCCGCCGAAAAACTCGACGTCGCCTACGAGCCGGACGCAGTCAACGCAATCGTCGAGTACACCGAGGGGTATCCGTATTTCCTGCAGGAGTACGGAAAGCTGGTGTGGGACAACACGCCCCGATCGCCGATCGTCGGCGGCGATGTCGCTGATGCGCGCGAGGCGGTAGAGGCAAAGCTCGACGGCAGTTTCTTCAGGGTGCGCGCCGAGCGCACCAGTGAGCTCGAGCTGAGGTACATGAGGGCGATGGCCGAGCTCGGACCGGATGCCCAGCCGGCCAAGGATGTGGCGGCACTGATGGGACGCACCTCCGAGCAGCTCGGACCAACCCGCTCACGTCTGATCGAGAAGGGGCTGCTGTACACCCCCGGCCACGGCCTGGCCGCATTCACCGTGCCCCAGTTCGACCGCTATATGCGACGCGCGCACGCCTTCCCCGCGAAACGCTCAGCCCCGCGATCGTAACTCGCCGTGCTTGGGGCTGGCGGGTAACTTACGGCGCATGGTAGCGGCTGCAAACACCTCGCAAGAGCCCCGCAGCAAAGACGCTGCGCCGAGCCCAACCGTCGGGCCCGGCGCGGCGCCTCGCTGCTCAGCGTGAGCGTGTGGCTACGCTTTCAGTTCCATCGATTCGTCTTCGCTGTTTTTGACGACGACGGGGACCTGCCAGTTCATCTTTTCGAAGGTCCTGTTCATGCTGCCTTCAAGGAACGCTTCGCTGGCGTATCCGCCTTCGATGCCTGTATCTTCCTGCAGGCCGGCCGCGGTGCCTTTGTTGTACGCGAGGTTCAGCGACAGCGTCGATTTGTTGTGCTGTCCGGCTCCGAGTGTGCCGACGATCGTGCGGCGCCATTCGTTGTCGCTGAAGCCCCCGGTGCATTCGTATTTGACGAGCGGCTTCTTGAGTTCTTTGGTGTCTTCGGTCGGCCGCAGTTCGAGGCCGACTTCCGTTTTTTTGGATTCGGGTTTGGTGATATAGCCGAGCGTCGCGGTCAGTGCGACACTTTCGATTTCGCCGGCTTTCTTGCCGGCCGAGTGGCATTCGGAACCGAACTCTGTTTCGATGCAGCCCGTCAACACCAGGTGGATCCCACCGATTTCTTTCGTGTTGGCCTCTTTACCGCCTTTGAGTTTCGCGGTCCTGCATTCCTCGATCATGCCGCCCACTGTTTCATACTGGAGACTGCCCGCGGACGCACCGTGGATTTCACCTGTCAGGGCTTCGTTTGTGCCTTTTTGTGTGAGTTCCGGCAGTGCTGCCGATGCCGAGCTGGCTGCGACCGCGCACAGCGCGAGCGCCACCAGGAGCAGGACGAACCCGCCCCCCTTGAGCTTGATTCTCATTGTTTGTCTGCCTTCCTGTTGTCTCATTCAACGACAGCGCCCACCCCACGGACGGGCCCTGCCGCCGGTCTTGCTACCGGCGCACCGGGCCGAGCGATACAGCTCTCGTCCCAACACGCACGTCTTTGCGCCCCACGGCACGATCGGCTCGCCCCGGCGGCGCTAGCTCGGAGCGTGCAGTAATGACCGCGCCCCCGGGTTGAGCGGGGGCGCGGAAACGTCCGGTTGAGTAGGGATCCTTGGGCTTGTCGAAGGTCCTTGATCCCGAGCTTGGAGGCTCACCGTGAGGGTGATGCGTGATGGACGCTCGGTAACCGTAGAAGTCACGTCGGACGGAGCGGGTTTGGTATCGCACGCGGGCAGTGCGCTGGTCGCTCAAGTAGCCGACATGCTCGGGTTGACGAGGGCGCTGTCGTTGGGGCTGGCCGGGATCAAGCAGCGCCGTCGTGGTCATGATCCGGGCAGGGTGGTTCGTGATCTCGCGGTGATGCTGGTCGATGGTGGCGAGTGTGTCTCGGATCTCGGTGTGGTCCGCGAGCAGGACGTGTTGTTCGGGGTGGTGGCGTCTGACTCGACAGCGTTTCGGATGATCGACCGTGTCGCTTCTACGCCGGGGTTGCTGGATGCCCTGCGTGTCGCGCACGCGCAGGCACGCGAGCGGTTCTGGGAGATGCATGGGGCGCCTGAACGGTTGACGCTCGATGTCAACGCGACGCTGATCACGGCGCATTCGGAGAAGGAGAAGGCAGCCGGGACATACAAGGGCGGCTACGGGTTTCACCCGCTACAGGTCTACCTGGATGAGACCAGGGAGGCGCTCGGCGGCCTTCTGCGCCCCGGGAATGCCGGCTCGAACACCGCCGATGACCATGTCGCGGCGCTGGACTTGGCGCTTGCACAGATCCCCGCCCGGTACGTGGAGGCTCTGGAGATCTTGGTGCGCGCGGACACGGCCGGTGCTACGCACGGCCTCGTTTGACTACTGCCGCGAGGCACGGATGCGGTTCTCGATCGGCTACGAGCTGACCGAGAAGGTTCGTGGCGCGATCCTCACGATCCCAGGGGACGCGTGGGTCGGAGCGCTCGACCAGGACGGGTCGGCCCGCAAGAACGGCGAGGTCACAGAGATCACCGGCATGGTCGATCTGTCGGCGTGGCCCGAGGGCTCCAGGCTGGTCGTGCGCAGAGAGCGCCCGCACCCCGGAGCACAATGTCGTTCACCGACACGACGACGGGTACCGCTTCCAAGCGATCCTCACCGACCAGGCCGACACCGACATCGCCGTCTTGGAGTGCCGCCACCGCCAGCACGCCCACGTCGAGGACCGCATCCGTGACGACAAGGACACCGGCCTATCCAAGTTCCCGTTCAAAGAGTTCGCGCTCAACGAGGTATGGCTGGAGATCGTGATGCTCGCGCACGACCTGATCGTCTGGACCCAAGCACTCGCCCTCGACGGGGCGCTCGCCAAGGCCGAGCCCAAGCGACTGCGCTACCAACTGCTGCACGTCGCCGGCAGGCTCGCGTTCTCCGGCCACCCGCTGCAAGCTCCACCTCCAGGACACATGGCCGTGGACGGCCGAGCTCCTCGCCGCGTTTCAGAAACTCAAAACGCTTCACACCGCGAGCGGCTGACAGCAGCCACCAGCGACCCCGCCACCACCCAGCAAACCACCCGGCCACCCGGCCGTAATCACCCTGCCCCGAAACGGGCCGAGCGCACACCCCGCTCCCGCTCGAACACCCACAAACAACGCCACCCAGCCCGATCGCCGACCAACAAGCCACCCACCCACCAAAACAGCCACGCGCAGTCACCCTCACACGCTTATTGCACGTTCCGAGCTAGTGTCCTGAGTCGTTGATTCGTTGGCAGTATCGGGTGAGGCTGTCGAAAATTTGCTCTGCGGTCTTTGTCCAGATGTATGGGCGGGGGTTCTCGTTCCACTGGGCGATCCAGTCGCGGATGTCTTTGTTGAGTTCGCGGACGGAGCGGTGCGCGCCGCGGCGCAGCTTCTTGTTGGTCAGCTCCGCGAACCAGCGCTCTACGAGATTCAGCCAGGACGCGCCGGTCGGGGTGAAGTGCAAGTGGAACCGGGGATGTGCGAGAAGCCAGCGCTGGATGGCCTTGGTCTTGTGCGTCGTGTAGTTGTCGAGGATCAGGTGGACGTCCAGGTCGGCGGGAACCGTTGCGTCTATCTGGTTGAGAAACTTCTTGAACTCGATCGTGCGGTGGCGGGCGTGCAGTGAGCCGAGGACCTTCCCGGAGGCGATGTCCAGCGCCGCGAATAGGCTTGATGTGCCGGAACGCTTGTAATCGTGGGTAGCACGCTCGGGTACCCCTGGGAGCATCGGCAGGATTGGCTGGCTGCGATCCAGCGCTTGGATCTGGGACTTCTCATCCACGCAAAGCACCAGCGCGCGCTCCGGCGGATCGAGGTAAAGCCCGACGACGTCGCGGACCTTGTCCACGAACAACGGGTCTGTTGAGAGCTTGAAGGACTCCACACGGTGGGGCTGCAAACCAAACGCCCGCCAGATACGCGATACCGCGGTCTGCGAGAGTCCGACCTGCGCGGCCATCGACCGTGTTGACCAGTGAGTCGCGTCGTTTGGCTTGCTCTCCAACGTCTTGGCGATGACTTCATCGACCTTCTCATCACCGATCGTTCGTGGTTTCCCCGGCCGCGGCTCATCCAACAACCCATCCACGCGATCGCGCACAAACCGTACACGCCACTTGGCGACCGTCATCCGCGTCAACCCAAGCCGCTCAGCCAACTCCGTATTGCTCTGCCCATCGGCCGCGCCGAGCACGATCCGCGCCCGCAAAGCCAGCGCCTGAGCCGATGAACGCCGTCGCGCCCACCCCTCCAACGTCTGCCGCTCAGCGCCGCTGAGCACCACCCCCACCGCCTGCGGCCCACGCCGCCCAACACGAGATGCGTTCATCCCGCAACAATACCACAAACCGCCTAGCAACTAACGACTCAGGACACTAGCCGGGCGCGTCCGCGGGCAACACCGTGAAGAAGCCGCCCTGCAGGGGCGTGACCGCGCGGAAGGCGCGCTGGTCGAGCGTGAGAATCCGCCGGGTCTGCCAGCGCGCCGCCAGGACGACCAGCGATGCGTCGGCCAGGCCGAGTTCGAGGTCGCGGTGGCGAGCCGCAACGTCGCGAGCGACGCCCAGCTCGGACCGGGTGAGAGCGTCCATGACGTAGGTGCCGGCTGCGAGATCGTCGAGGAACGCCAACTCGACGTCAACCCCGAGCCGGCGCAGGATCAGGTAGTCGGCCTCGGCGACGACGATCTGCGAGGTGACAAGCGTGTCGCGCTCGCCGCGCAGCAGATCCACGATCCTCGCGTGCTCGGGCTCGTCGGCGTCGGCCTGCGCATAGAGCGCGCCAGCGTCAACTATAAGCGCGCTCACACCGCGCCGGCGTCGTGCCCGCTCACCGCGCGGTGCAGCTCATCGGCGTCCCACCGGCGGTACGGCGCCCCGCCGCCGTGACCCTTGGCCATACTCCGAAAGACACGCCGCTCGCGCTCCTCGGGGCGCGTCACGAGCCGCACCCCCTCGCGAATCAACTCGGCCTGCGAGCGGCCACTGCGCGCCGCGGCGAGACGCAGGCTCTGGGCCTCCTCAGGGGCCAAGTACACGGATGTCTTGTACATGCCCTATATAGGGTAGCAGCCGCGGGCGACAGACGCGGCAGGCCTACGACCGCCAGCGCCACCCTCTACTAGGCTTCCCCCCATGCCCAAGACCACCTGGACGCCCGCCGGCGAGTACACGGACATCCGCTACGAGAAGGCAGCCCCGGACCCGGACGGGCCGGCCGACGGCCCGACGATCGCGAAGATCACGATCGATCGGCCGGAGGTCCGCAACGCGTTTCGCCCGCTGACCGTGATCGAGATCGGCAGGGCGCTGGAGCAGGCGCGCGAGGACACGGAGGTCGGCGCGATCATCCTGACCGGCGAGGGGCCGGACGCGTTTTGCAGCGGCGGCGACCAGCGCGTGCGCGGCGACTCGGGCTATCTGGCTGAGGATGCTGCGGGCGCAAAAGGCGTGGGCCGTTTCCACGTGACCGATTTGCACGTGCAGATGCGCAGGCTGCCGAAGCCGATCGTGGCGGCGGTGGCGGGGTACGCGATCGGCGGCGGGCACGTGCTGCATCTGGTGTGCGATTTGACGGTCGCGGCCGACAACGCGCGCTTCGGACAGGTCGGCCCGAAGGTCGGCTCCTTCGACGGCGGCTTCGGCGCGGGACTGCTCGCGAACATTGTGGGGCCGAAGAAGGCGAAGGAGATTTGGTTTCTGTGCCGCCAGTACAGCGCGCAGGACGCCCTTGAGATGGGGCTGGTGAACACGGTCGTGCCGCTGGAGCGCCTCGAAGAGGAGACGGTGCAGTGGTGCCGGGAGATGCTGGTGCTCTCGCCGTTCGCGCTGCGACTGCTGAAGGCGAGCTTCAACGCGGCCGAAGACGGGCTGGCGGGCGTGCAGCAGTTGGCGCACGACGCGAACCTGTTGTTCTATATGAGCGAGGAGGCGCAGGAGGGCAGGGACGCGTACAAGCAGAAGCGCAAGCCGGACTTCTCGGGCTTCCCGCGGCGGCCGTAGAGGGAGTGCACCCGATGAGGACAAGCCACGCCAGGCGCGGCCATCGGGCCGGCAAACCCACCCGTGTCCCCCATACCCACGCCCGGCACACCCAGCCTCCCGAGAAACTGACCCATGCCCCCGACGCCCACCCCACCCAGACCGCTCGCATCCACGTGAGGGGAGTGCACACGCCGTGAGCACCGTCCAGGCCCCCCCACCCGCAGCCGCGGCGCCGCAGGGCGCGAGCGCGGTGCGGATCTGGGTGATGGCGGCTAGGGTGAGGACGCTGCCGGCGGCGGTCGCGCCGGTGCTGGTGGGTACCTCGCTGGCGCTCGGCGCGGGCCATTTCAGGGCACTGGCGTTCGTGGCAGCATTACTCGGCGCGATCTTCATCCAGGTTGGCACCAACCTCTCAAACGACTACTCCGACGCGCGGCGCGGGGCGGACACCGAGGACCGGCTTGGCCCGGTGCGGGTGACCGCGGGAGGTCTGGTCCCGCCCCGCCAGGTGCTGATCGCGACATACGTGACGTTCGGGTTGGCCGTGCTGTGCGGCGTCTACCTGGTGGCGGTCGCGGGCTGGGAGCTGATCGCGGTCGGCGCGGCGTCGATCCTGGCGGGCGTGCTCTACACGGGAGGCCCGCGCCCGTATGGCTACGAAGGGCTCGGCGAGGTGTTCGTGTTCCTCTTCTTCGGGATCGTCGCCGTCGCGGGCTCCTACTTCGTGCAGGTCCAACAGTTGCCGTGGCAGCCGTTCGTCTGCGCAGTCCCGGTGGGCCTGCTGGCGAGCGCGATCCTGGTCGTCAACAACGTGCGCGACCTGGAGACCGACCGCCGCGCGGGCAAGCGCACGGTCGCGGTGCGGCTCGGGCGCGAGCGCACACGCAAGCTGTACGCGGCGATGCTTACGCTCGCTTTCCTCTGCGCGCCGCTGCCGTGGGCGCTCGGCTCGATGACGGCGTGGCTGCTGCTCCCATGGCTGGCGATCCCGCTCGCCCTCGCCGTCGCGCGCGTGGTCCGCACGCGCGTGGACGGCCCGTCGCTGAATGGTGCGCTGGCGCGCACGGGGATGCTGCAGCTCGTCTTCTGCCTGCTGTTCGCCGCAGGGATCCTCGCCAGCGGCGGCATCGGCGCATAGGAGCGCGCGAGCGATCAGCTGCCATGTATTGGTTGCAATACAAGGTGGCACAAGAGTGGCTGCCGAGCTGAGACGCTCGTCGAGACGCGTCGGGTACACGCCGCTAAACTGCGGCCGCTGAAGGCCATGCGCATGAGCGTCACCACGCGGGTGCTGCGCCTGAAGCACCCGCTACAGACCTCCTACGGCGTCGTCGCCGAGCGCGCACTGTTCACGGTCGCACTCAGCGGCGGTGGCGGGCCAACGGGCTACGGCGAGGCCGCGCCGCTTGAGCCCTACGACGGGGTCAGCCCCCAGCGCGTACGCGACGCGCTCGTCAGCTACCGACCCGTGCTGATGCAGTCCGGCGGCGCCACCGGCGCGCAGCTCGTGGACGCCTGCCGGCGGGTATGCGACGAGCCCGTCGCGCTGGCGGCGATCGACCTGGCGCTATGGGACCGCGCGGGACGCAGAGCGGGCAGGCCCGTGGCGGCGCTGCTCAGCGACGCGCCGGCGGCGCAGGTGACGGTGAACGCGACGATCGGCGCGACCGACCGCGCGCAGGCCGCGCAACAGGCGGCGGCCGCCGTGGCCGCCGGCTACGGCTGCGTGAAGGTCAAGGTGGGCATCGGCGACGACGCGGGCCGAGTCGCGGCGGTGCGCGCGGCGATCGGCCCGCAGGTCGCGCTGCGGGTAGACGCCAACGGCGCGTGGGATGTGCAGGAGGCGGTGCGAGCGATCGAGGCGCTTGCGCCGGTCGGCTTGGAGCTCGTCGAGGAGCCCGCGCACGGCCTGCAGGCCGTGCGCGAGGTGCGCGAGCGGGTGGCGGCGCGAGTCGCGATCGACGAGACGGCCGCCGAGCACGGCGCGCTGGGGGCGGGCGTCGCCGACGCGGTATGCCTGAAGATCTCACGCTGCGGCGGGATCGGCGGCCTGCTGGCCGCCGCGGCGCTCGTGCGGGCCTCCGGCGCGGAGGTCTATCTCGCCGCGACGTTCGACGGCCCGCTCGGCATCGCCGCGGCGGTGCACGCCGCGGCGGCGCTGGCATCGCGCGGCCCGATGCCCGCGTGCGGGCTGGCGACGCTCGACCTGTTCGACGACCTCGAGAACCCGCTGCCCGTGCACGACGGCCAGATCGCCGTGCCGAGCGGGCCCGGGCTCGGGGTCGCGCCGCTGCTCTAAAAAAAGCAAGCTATACCTTTCAAAGTCATGGCTTGTTTTAAAGGCCTCCGAGCTGCCGGTCGGGGTCAGCGAGCGCTCGACCGCGCGTGAACGATCGTCCGCAACGAGCGCGAACGGGCGGACAGACGGAGTTTGACGTCGGGCACGGCTGCAAAGATCAATGCACCCGACACCGTCGAATCCGCCCGTGCCACCCGCCACCGTCGAACGCCCGCCCGTGCCGCTCGCCAACCACCTCCATCCCCCCGCGCCGCCGCCGCAGCCGCCCCCACCGCTCGACCCGGCGCTGCTGGCGCTCTACGGCCCGCTGCTGGAGCGCCTGACGGCGGCGCCGGCGATCGGCGAGGAGCGCTCGGCGCTCGTCGACGAGGCGCTGGCCGTGTGGGCACGACCGGGCTTTGAGACGTTCATGTGCGCAGCGCGTCTGCGCTTCGAGCCGTTTCCACACCAGCTGGAGGCCGCGGGGCGGGTGCTGCGCCACATGCAGGGACGGGCGATCCTCGCCGACGAGGTCGGGCTGGGCAAGACGATCGAGGCGGGGATCGTGCTCAGCGAGCTGCGCCTGCGGGGGCTCGCGGGCCGCGTGCTCGTGCTCGCGCCACCCGGGCTCGTGGGGCAGTGGCGCGAGGAGCTCGAGCGCAAGTTCGCACTGCCCTGCACGCTTGCGGGCGCCCGCGGGTTCCAGCCGCCGCCGGCGCAGGGAACGCATCCGGTGGTGCTCGCGTCGCTGGCCGCGGCGCGGCGCGACCCGCTGCGGGCCGCGCTGACGCAGACAAAGTGGGACCTCGTGATCGCCGACGAGGCGCACCGGTGCAAGAACCCGCGCAGCGCCTCCGGACGCCTCGCGCGCGCGCTGCGCGCGCGCCACGTGCTGCTGTTGACGGCGACACCGATCGAGAACCGCCTCGCGGACCTGTTCCAGCTGGTGAGCATCGTGCGCCCGGGGCTGCTGGGCAGCGCCGCCGAGTTCCGCGCGCGGCACGGCGCCGGCGACGGGCGCGGCGCGCGCGAGGTCGCCGCGCTGCAGTTGACGTTGCGCGAGCTGATGGTGCGCCACCGGCGCAGCGAGATCTCGGTGATGCTGCCCCGCCGGCTGGCCGAGACCGTGCGCGTCGCGCCGGCGGCGGGCGAGGCGGCGCTGTACGACGCGATCTCCGCGCGCGTGCGCGCGCAGGCGCGCGAGTCTCTGGGACGCGCACTCGCGTTGCGCACCATGCAGCAGCTCGCGGGTTCGAGCCCGTGGGCGTGCGTGCCGAGCCTGGCAAAGCTCGGCTGGGAGGACCTCGCCGCGCAGGCGGCGGCGGTGCCGAGCAGCGGCAAGGCCGCGACGCTACTGGAGCTGCTGCGTGGCCACCTGGCGCGTAACGAGAAGGTGGTGGTGTTCACCGCCTTCCGCCGCACGCTCGAGGCGCTGGCGGCGCTGCTCGCCGAACACGACCTGCCCGCGGCCGTCTATCACGGGAGCCTGCCGCGCGCCGAGAAGGACGCGGCGATCGCCGCCTTCGCGGGCGAGCGGCCGATCCTGCTCAGCACCGAGGCGGCGGGCGAGGGGCGCAACCTGCAGTTCTGCCACGTGATGGTCAACTTCGACCTGCCGTGGAACCCGATGCAGATCGAGCAGCGCCTTGGGCGCATCCACCGCATTGGCCAGCGGCGCGACGTGGTGCTCACCAACCTCGTCACGCGGGGCACCGTCGAGCAGCATCTGCTGGAGGTGCTGCAGGCCAAGATCAACCTGTTCGAGCTGGTCGTCGGCGAGCTGGACATGATCCTTGGCCGCGTCGAGGACGACCTCGACTTCGAGGCGCTCGTGTTTCGCGAGCACACCGAGAGCCGCGACGACGCCGAACTGGCACGCCGCTTGGAGGCGGTCGGCGAGCGGCTCGCGCAGGCGCGAGGCGACTACGCCGAGAGTCGCGGTCGGATCGACGGACTGGTGGCGGCGTGACAGGCGCCGCGGGCACGGCGCTTCGCCGCGAGGAGCCCGCGCTGGGTTTCTGGCTGCGCTACGCCGAGCGCGAGGGCGCGCTGGTCGAAGACGCGGGCGAGCAGGCGTTGCTGGTGCTGCCGCAGGCGCTGCAGCGCGCGGCGGGGCTGCCCGAGGAGGTGACCGTCACCGCCGACCCGGACGTCGCCGAGCAGGACGGAGCGGTGCTGATGATCGCCGGACACCCCGCGCTCGAGCGCGCCGCGGGCGCTGTGCTCGCCGAGGGCGACAGCGGCCGCGCCTACCTGCCCTGGCCTGCCTCGCGGCCCCCGGCCCGCACGACGCTGCAGGCGCGGGCACGCGAGCTGGTGGCAGTCGAGCACGGTCGCATCGACGCCGCGGGGGAGCCCGCGGCGGCCTACGCGCCGCTGCTGCGCGCCGGCGCGATGATCGACTACGCCGCCTCGCTGACGCTGCGCTTTCAGGAGCAGGAGGAGGTGTGGGTGGACGCGCGCACCGGCGTGGCGCTTTCGACGAGCGCGCTCGCCAGCGTGCGCGGCCGGGCGCTGCTCGGGCAGCCCGAGCAGCGCGAGCAGGTCCTGCCCGCCGACCTGCCGCTCGCGCTGGCAGGCGCACACGAGCAGCTGGGCCGGCGGGCCGGCGAGCGCCTGCAGGCGCTCGCGGCACACGCTCGCCGCTCGCTGGCCGCCGAGCTGCAGCGCGCCGAGGCCTACTACGACGCCGCGCTGCAATCGATCGCACGCCGGCGCGAGACGGCGCCGGCCGAGCGCCGGCGGATGCTCGACGCCCAGGCCCAGGCCACGCAAACCGAGCGTGCCCGGCGCCGGCGCGAGATCGAGGAGCAGTTCGCCGCACGCCACGACATCAGGCCGTTCCGGCTGCACCTTGTGCATGTACCCGCGTTCGTGCTGCCGATCGATGTGCGCCGCGGCGCGCACCGCTTCCCGTTCGCGCTCGTCTGGCTGGCGGGCGCCGGCGAGTTCGCGCCGGCGCGCTGCCCGGCGTGCGGGGCCGCACAGGAGCTGGTGGCCGGGCGCGATCGGCTGGGCTGCGCGTCGTGCGTGCCGCGCGCCACACAACGCCGCGCGCCTGCCCTCCCCCCTTTGCCGGCATCCGCACAGAAGCCCGAAACGGCACCTTCGCCCCCGCACGCGCCCGGGTCCCCAGCGGGACCTGTGCTCGACCCTGTGCCCGCACCGGTACCCCCATCCGACACGCGCGGCGCCTCGCCGCGGGAGCCCGGCACCTCGCCGCGGGAGCCCGGCGCACCTGCGGGCTCCCCCGAGCCAAAGCGCGCGCCTGCCGCGAAATCGCGGGTCGCCGGGCGGCGGCCGCCACCGGCACCGCCGAGCGCCGCACTCCGAGCGCGCGCGGCGGCGCCGCGGCGCAGCGGCGAGGCGATCGAACGCACCGGCAACAAGCTCGCATTCGCCCTCTGGCAGCAGCTCGCCGACGGCGAGCACGCGTGGCGCAAGAAGCTCCAGCGCGATTCGCCGTTGCGCGCCCTGCACCGCGTCTACGGCCGGGCCGCCCCCCTGTATGCGGTCGGCATCCCGCCGGGTGTGTATCCCACGGAGGTCACCAGCTCGACATATCCCGCCCGACCGGGCTTTCCGCAGCTCACGGCCGGCGAGGCACGCACCGGCGAGGACACCTATCGCTACACGGTGCTGTGGTCCCTGCGCGACGGCCGGCCTGCGATCGGCGAGCTGATGCCGGCCCCACATCCGCTCGTCTTCCCGCCGGCGCACGGCGACACCGCCGCGCTGTTCGCGCGCCTGCACGGGCACGCCCCCGAGCCTCTCACTGAACTCGACGCCGTAGCCGAGCTGTTGTGGCGAGTCGAGCTGCCCAGTGCCGGCCTGCCGTTCACAGCACGCTGCCTGGCGACGTGGTGGCGCGTGCAGAGCGCCGCCACGCCTACCGACCAGCCGGCGGTGCTCGCCGCTGCCGTCGCCGCCGCCGTCACGCGCGCCGCTGCGCTCGCGCGGCGCCGTACCAACACGCCGGCGAGCTATGACGCCGACCCGCAAGCGGTCAGCGCGCTCACACGCCGCCTGGGCGCCGCGCTGCGCCTGGACGGCGCGCGGGGCTGGTGACGGCGGGACGCTCGCTCGCAAACTGGAGTCGCCCCACCGACTCGCGCACCCAACGCGCGTGCTGCTCGTCACCCCTCGGCTCGCCCGAGCGCGAGCCGCAGGTCAATCCGGGTGTGTAGGCGCACGCGGGCGAGTCAGTGCCCGTGCCACCGCCGCCGGGTTCTCCAGCACCAGGCCGTGCCCGCCCGACACGGCGACGAACTCCCCGTGCGGCAGCAGTGCCATCATGCGCCGCCCCAGCGCGCGGTACTTCGCGTCGCGCTCGCCGACAAGCACCGTCGCCGGCATCGCCAGCTCGCCCAAGCGCCGCCACAGCGGCGCCATCTCCCCCGTGCCGATGCCGCGGATGACCGCCGCAAGCGCGTCGGGGCGGTTGCGGCGCTGGTCGGCGCGTGCCAAGTCCCGCACCTCGGGTGGCTCGTCGGCGAACAGCGGCTGGGCGCGCCAGCGCTCGATGAAGGCATCGTAGGCCACGCGGTCGGCGGCCCCGCCCGGCGCCGCCCGCTCCAGCTCGTCGGCGAGCGCCGCGTCGGCCGCCCGCCGTGCCGCGCGCTGCGCCGCGTCCTCGATGCCGGCGCTCGTCGAGACCAGCACGAGGCGCGTTACGCGCGCCGGGGCGGCGAGCGCGACGTGCAGCGCGACACGTCCGCCGAGCGAGTAGCCACACAGCGCGAACCGCGCGGGCGCGCGCGCGAGCACGTGCGCGACGCAGCCATCGAAGGAGATCGGCCGTGGCGCCTCGGCCTGCGCGCCGTGGCCGGGCAGGTCCAGCGCCAGCGGCCGGAGGCGGTCGGGGTCCAGCAGCGCGACCACGGCATCCCACGCACGGTGGGTGCCGCCGAAGCCGTGCAGCAGGACGACATCCTGCGCCGATCTCGGCAGGGGGACGCGCGAGGCCCTCGGCGGTGCTATCGGGTCGTCTTCCGCGGCCACTGACCCAACGTTACGGTCTCGCTCCGACGCGCCGCGCCGTTAGGGTCCAGTTCATGGGAGCACCGACGGACACCTATCTCCTGCTGCGCGCGCTCGTCGACGAGCTAGCCCGCTGCGGCCTGCGCGACGCCTGCACGTCGCCCGGGTCGCGCTGTGCGCCGCTCGTGCTGAGCCTCGCGCGCGAGGAGCGTGTGCGCTGCCACTCGCACATCGACGAGCGCTGCGCCGGGTTTTTCGCGGTCGGGCTGGCGAAGGCGAGCGGGCTGCCGGTCGCGGTGGCATGCACGTCGGGCACCGCGCTGGCCGAGCTGCTGCCCGCCGCCGTGGAGGCGCACGAGGCGAGGGTGCCGCTGTTGATCCTCAGCGCCGACCGCCCACCCGAGCTGCGCGAGAGCGGCGCCGGGCAGACGATCGACCAGATCAAGCTGCTGGGCGGTGCCGCGAAGTGGTTCTTCGAGGTCGGCACGCACGAGCTGACCGGCGGCGGGGATGCCCGGATCGGAGCGGAGGCGGCCGCGCGCCTGCGCTGGATGCGCACGCTGGCGTGCCGCGCCTATTGGCGCACGTTGGAGGGACGCCCGGGGGTCGTGCATCTGAACTTCGCCCTGCGCGAGCCGCTCGTCGTGGGCGAGGGCGAGCTGCCCCGCGACGATACGGGCCGCCCTGACGGCGAGCCATGCGTGCGCCGCGCGCCCGGGCCGCGCGCTGCTGCGCCACAGGCGCTCGACGAGCTGCGCGCGCTGCTCGTGCACAAGCGCCGCGGCGTGGTCGTCGCGGGGCGTTACGAGCGCGGCGGAGCCTTCCCCAGCGGAGCCTCCCCCAGCCGGGGCTCCACCGGCGCGACCACCCCCGGCGCGACCACCCCCGGCGCGACCACCCCCGGCGCGACCACCCCCGGCGCGACCACCCCCGGCGCGACCACCCCCGGCGCGACCACCCCCGGCGCGACCACCCCCGGCGCGACCACCCCCGGCGGGGCCGCGCTCGGCGAGGCCGCCGCAGCATTCTGCGCCGCCGCCGGCTGGCCGCTGCTGGCCGACCCGCTGTCGGGTGCGCGCCGCGGCGAGGCCGCGGTCGCCCACTATGACGCGCTGCTGCGCGACCCGGCCTTCGCGGCCGCGCACCGTCCCGATGTCGTGCTGCGCGTGGGCGACCTGCCGACCTCTAAGCCGCTGCGCGAATGGCTGGCCGGTCTGGACGGGGAGGCCACGGCCCAGGTGCAGCTCGACGACGAGGGTTCCTGGCAGGACCCGGCGGCGGTGTTGAGCCATTCGTTCGCACTCGCGCCCGCGCCCGCGCTGGCCGCGCTGGCGCGCGAGGTCGCGCGCGGCGCGGTGCCGACCGGCGCCACCCCCGCCATCCCCCCGGCCGACGCCGCCCCTTCCCTGCCCCCCGCCAACCCGGACTGGCTGGCCGCGTGGCGCAGTGCCGACGAGCGTGCCGCGGAGGCGATCCTCGGCGTGCTGGCAGCGAGCGGCCTCAGCGAGCCGGTCGTGGCCGCCGAGCTTGGAGTGTTGTTGCCGGCGCAGGCGACGCTGTTCGTGGCCTCCTCGATGCCGGTGCGCGACATCGAGACGTTCTGGCCGGTCCGCGCAGACCCGCCGCGCGTGCTCTGCAACCGCGGCGCGAACGGCATCGACGGCACGGTATCGAGCGCGTTTGGCGCCGCGGCGTGCGGCGAGCCGGTGGTGCTGCTGATCGGCGACGTCGCGCTCGCGCACGACATCGGCGGGCTGCTCGCCGCGCGACGGCTGGACATCGCGCTGACGATCGTGCTGCTCGACAACGGCGGCGGCGGCATCTTCGACTTCCTGCCGGTCGCCGAGGACCCGTCGGCGCACGCCGCGGAACCCCGGGGCAGCACCAGGGACGAGCACGAGGGCCGTCGGGACGCAAAGCGCGAGCCGGACAGTGAGGGTGCAAACCGCGAGGCGGCCCGTGAGGGCCCACACCGCGAGGACAGCCACCAGGACATCTACACGCGCCACATCGCCACCCCGACCGGCCTTGACTTCGAGCGCGCCGCGGCGCTCTACGGCCTGCACCACGAGCGAGCCACCGATGTCGCGTCGTTTCGAGCCGCGCTCGAGCGCGCGCTCGGCGCCCGTCCGGCGCGCGCCACGATCGTGGAGGTGCGCGGCGAGCGCACCGAGAACGTCGCGCTACACCGGCGCGTGTGGGCCGCCGTCGCGCAGCACATCGCGTAAACTGACCGATTGTGAGATTCGAGATCCGCCGCCGCAGCACGCTCGCGACGCTGGCCGCCGCGCTTGCCGCGACCGCCGCGACCGCCGCCCTGCCCGTCGCGGCACCCGCGAGCAGCGTCGCCCCGCAAGCCGAGGCCGTGTCAGCGGCGACGCACGCGACGAACAGCGGCCGGGTGCAGGAGACGACGTACAGGGTCACTCCGAAGGTGCAGCGCACGGTGCGCTTCACGGGGTATGCGACCTACACCTTCAACGGCCCCGCGGGCCGCAAGATCGTCGAAGCCAGCGCGCTGATTATCGGGGGCCAGAAGCATGCCGTGAGGATCGCCAGCCGCACGATCGCGTCCAACCGGGCGAGCTTCACGGTCAAGCTGGTGTTCCCCGGCGAGCAGGGCAAACCGGGCAAGCTGCTCGTGCGCCTGCTGACGATCGCCTGAGCTCACCCGGCCAGCAGCGGCAGCAGCGCCTGCAGCTTGACCTCGGTCTCGGCCAGCTCGGCGGCTGGATCGGAGTCGCGCACGACGCCGACGCCGGCGTAGCAGCGCGCGAGCCGCCCGCGCAACAGCGCGCAGCGCAAGGCCACGCAGAACTCGCCGTCGCCATCGGCGTCCGCCCAGCCGACGGGGCCGGCGTACCAGCCGCGGTCAAGGCCCTCAAGGGCCGGGATCAAGGGGTGCGCCTGCGCCGGCGGCTCGGCGCCGACGGCGGGTGTCGGGTGCATCAACTCGAGTAGCTCGATCGCGTCGAGCGGCTGCGCGAGCTGCGCGCGAATCGGGGTCGCGAGGTGCTGGATATTGGCGACCTTGACGAGTGCCGGCTCGGGTGTGGCGGTGACCCACAGCGCGTGGTGGCGTAGCGTACGCTCGATGCGACGGATCACGATTGCGTGCTCCTCGCGGTCCTTGGCGGAGTGCATCAGCTGTTCGCCGAGGTGGTCGTCGACCGCGGGGTCGGCGCTGCGGCGCATCGAACCGGCGAGCGCAAGCGTGCTCACACGGTGACCCTCGCGGCGCACGAGCAGCTCGGGGCTGGCCGCGACGAACGCCGCGTCGCCGCGCCCGACGCAGAAAACCGAGCACGCGGGGAACGCGTCGCGCAGCACGCCGAACACGGCGGCGGGATCGTGTGCGCGCGGGGCGTGCACCTGCACCTCGCGCGCGAGCACCACCTTCTCGAGCTGCCCCGCCTTGATCTGCTCGACCGCGCGCGCGACCGCCGCCTCGTAGTGCTCGGGCGGCATCGCGCTGAGCACGCGGTAGCGCCCGGCGGGCGCGGGGTCCAGCAACGGCAGCGGCGCCGCGCGCAGCCCCCGCACACGCCGCTGCAGTCGGTCGAGCAGCTGCTCGGCGGTGTCGTCGGGGGCGGCCAGCGCGGCGAGCGTCATGCACACGCGGTACTCGCCGGCGCCATGCCCGGCTCCCGCGGCGCTCGCCGCGCTCGCCGCGCGACCGGCACCGCGCGCGGCCGCCGCTGTGCGACGGGTGAGCGCGATCTCGGGCACGACCAGCGACGCGGGCTCAAATCCCGCCCATGCCGGGTCGGCGCCCCCCTCCGGCGCGAACGCGAAGCCGCCGACCGCGAGCGGCGCGAGGCGGTCAGGGTCCTCCGGTGGGTCGCCGACGGCCGCCGCGGCGAGCGCCCGCCAGCGATCGGCAACCGTCGCGAAGCGTTCGGAGCCGCTTGCGGTGAGGCTGACCGTCTCGCCGAGCGTCGCGAGCGCCGCCCGGCCGCGCTCGGGCTGCTCCAAGCAGAACCACGGCTCACCGGCGGCGCGCGAGGCGCACACGACCGCACTGGGGTCGATCCCGCCGTCCAGCGCGAGCGTCAGCGTCGCAAGCGTCGGCTGGCCGCTGCGCCGGGCACGCCTGACGGCCAGCTCCAGGCGCGCCGCGAGCCGCTCCACATCGGCGGCACCCAGCGCAAACGGACCGCGACGCCGCTGGTCGGTCGATGCGGACGCCGAGATGCCCACCGGCTAAGCCCCCTGAGGGCCGTTGAGCAAGCAGCTCAAGGACGCACCGAGCGAAGTGTGCCGAACACGAGCGAGAGACGACGCAGAGACACGCATTAGCGACACGCCTCCTGAGGGTCGTTGAGCAAGCAGCTCAAGGACGCACCGAGCGAAGTGTGCGCTAACACATGAGCGAGGGAGGACGCAGAGATGCGCAGCTCAACGACCCTCAGGCTCAGGTCTCGGCGCGGCCGCGGGCGATTGCTATCTCCCCCGTGCGCATCATCTCGATCAGCCCGAACGGTCGCACGAGGTTCTCGAACGCGGCGATCTTCTCCGTGGTGCCTGTGATCTCGACGATCACGGCGCGCTTGGTGACGTCGACTATCTTGCCGCGGAAGATCTCGGTGACCTGCATCAGCTCGCCGCGCTGGCCGCCGTCGACCGCGACCTTGAACATCGCGAGCTCGCGCGTGACGGTGTCGCCCGGGTCGAGGTCGCGGATCTTGAGCACATTGATCAGCTTGTGCAGCTGCTTGGTGACCTGGTCGATCGGGTGCAGCGCGCCGTCGACGGTCAGCGTCACGCGCGAGACGCGCTCGTCGTCGGTCGGGCCGACGGTCAACGTGTCGATGTTGAAACCGCGCCGCGCGAACAGCCCCGCGATCCGCGTGAGCACGCCGGACTTGTTTTCCACGAGGATCGACAGCACGTGCTTGCGCCCCGTGCGCAGGCTGCCCGCCGCTTCGAGCTCGGCGAGGCTGATGGGGGCCTTGGTGGCTGGTTCGCCCATCGCTCAGCCCACCATCTCGCGCGCGGCCTGGCCGGCGGGGATCATCGGATATGTGATCTGAGCGGGAGGGGCGCAGGCTCCCCTCCCGACCTCCCCCCGGGCGATCATCCGACCATCTCCCTGGCCGCCTGGCCGGCGGGGATCATCGGATATGTGTTCTCCTCGCGCGTCACCCGCACGTCGACCACGACCGGGCCCTCGGTCGCGATTGCGCGCTTGATGTCCTCCACGAGCGTGTGCTTGTTCTCGAAGCGCATTCCGGTCGCGCCGTAGGCCTCGGCGAGCTTGACGAAGTCGGGGAATTTGCCCATGTCGACGTGGCTGTATTTGCCGTCCCAGAAGAGCTCCTGCCACTGGCGCACCATGCCGAGATAGCCGTTGTTCATGATGAACACCTTGATCGGGATGCCCTCCTGAGCGCAGGTCGCGAGCTCCTGGGCGTTCATCTGCACCGAGCCGTCGCCGGCCACGCAGCACACCAGACGGTCCGGGCAGCCTACCGCGGCGCCCATCGCGGCCGGCAGCCCAAAGCCCATCGTGCCGAGGCCCCCCGAGTTGATCCAGCGCCGTGGTGCCGGGAAGTCGTAGTACTGCGCCGTCCACATCTGGTGCTGGCCGACGTCGCTGGTGACGATCGCCTCGCCGTCGGTGGCCTCGTACAGCGCCTGGATCAGGTATTGCGGCTTGATCTCGGCGTCGGCGCTGTCCTGGAAGCGCAATGGGTGCTTCTCACGCCAGCCCTCGATCCGGCTCCACCATGCCTCCAGTCGCGCCGGGTCGGTGTCGAGCTGGCGGTACTCCTTGGCGAGCTTGGCCAGCACGTGCTTGGCGTCGCCGACGATCGGGATATGCGCGGGCACGTTCTTGGAGATCTCCGCCGGGTCAACGTCGATATGGATGAACTTTGCACGCGGCGCGAACTCCGAGAGCTTGCCGGTGATGCGATCGTCGAAGCGCGCGCCGACGGCGCAGATCAGGTCGGCCTCGTCCATCGCGTAGTTGGCGGTGCGCGTCCCGTGCATGCCGAGCATCCCCAGCCATTGGGGATTTGGTCGTCCGGCCCCACTGTGGTCCCCAGCCTCACCATCGCCGTTGACCCGCGCGGGGAACGCGCCCAGGCCCATCAGCGTGCACGTGACCGGGAAGCGGTCGGTGGCTGCCAGCGCCACCAGCTCCTGCGACGCGTTTGCGTTGACGACACCCCCGCCGGCGTAGATCACGGGGCGCTGCGCCGCGGCCAGCGCCTTGGCGGCCTGACGGATCTGCTTCTGGTTGCCCTCCAGCGTCGGCTGATAGCCGGGCAGCCGCACGTCCGTGACCGGCTCGTACTCGATCTCGGCGCGCGAGAGGTCCTGCGGGATGTTGACCAGCACGGGACCGGGACGGCCGCTGCGGGCGAGGTAGAACGCCTCGTGGATCGCACGCGGGATCTCGTGCGGGCTCTGGATCATGAACGAGTGCTTGACGACCGGCATCGTGATGCCGATCGTGTCGGCCTCCTGAAAACCGTCGGTCCCGAGCAGCTCGGTGCGCACCTGGCCGGTTATGAACACCACCGGCACCGAGTCCATCATTGCGTCGCAGATCGGCGTGATCAGGTTCGTCGCTCCGGGCCCGCTGGTGGCGAACGCCACGCCGACTTTGCCGGTCGCCTTGGCGTAGCCCTCGGCGGCGTGCCCGCCGCCGGCCTCGTGGCGCACCAGGATGTGGCGGATGCCGGCGTTGACGAACGCGTCGTAGGTGGGGAGGTTGGCGCCGCCGGGCAGGCCGAAGACGACCTCCACGCCCTCTGCCTTCAGAGATTCCATCAGGGCGTCAACCGCGCGCATGAAACCGACCTCCTTTCCTACATCGCCTTGCAATATCGGGAAAAAACCAGTGTACCAGCGGGTTTCGACGCTTCGCTCGCGCGCGGGCCGTCGCGGTGTTGTCTTTTGCGGCGCCATCCGCGTGCGTGCGCGCGCGCCGCCGCGAATGGCACCCCGCCAAAGCACGACCCAGCGCCCCGCCAAAGCACGACCCAGCACCCCGCCAAAGCACGACCCAGCACCCCGCCAAAGCACGACCCAGCACCCCGCCAAAGCACGACCCAGCACCCCGCCAAAGCACGACCCAGCACCCCGCCAAAGCACGACCCAGCACCCCGCCAAAGCACGACCCAGCACCCCGCCAAAGCACGACCCAGCACCCCGCCAAAGCACGACCCAGCGCCCCGCCAAAGCACGACCCAGCGCCCCTCGCCCACGCGGCCATTCGCGCGCGTACGCGCGCGCCGCCGCGAATGGCGCCCGCCAAAACACGACCCACCGTCCCCTCCAGCCGCGCGGCCCCCGGCCGCGCGGCCCCCCCCATCGCGCGCCCGCGCGCAATCGGGCGCGCGATTGGGATATGGGAGACTGCCTTGCCCCACGTCGCCGGCGCCCGTACGCGCGCGCGCGGCCGCGGATGGCGCCGGCCGCGATTCGCCTACTACGAGGATCCGATACCGATGCCGATCGCGAGCACGATCGCGCCCCCGACAGTGACGACCAGCAGCGACGAGCGCATCGAGACGTCGAGGAAGCGTTTGCGCACCCACGCGATCACGAACAGCTCGACGGCGACCACGCAACCCGCGACGATCAGCGCCTTGTGGACGTTGGAGATCAGGAACGGCAGCGTGTGAAAGACACCGCCGAGCGCGGTCATGGCGCCGGTGATCGAGCCGCGCACCACCGCCGAGCCGCGGCCTGTCTCCTCGCCGGTGTCCGAGAGCGCCTCAGACCAGCCCATGCTGACGCCGGCACCCAGCGCCGTCGAGAAACCGACGAGCAGAGCAGTGCGCGAGTCGGAGGCGAGCGCGGCGGCGAAGATCGGCGCGAGCGAGGAAACGGTGCCGTCGATCATCCCGACGAGCGCGGGTTGGACGACACGCAGAACGAACTCGCGCTCGTCGGCGAAGCCGGCGCGGTGGATGATGCGCGCGACGAAACCCGAATGGGTGCTCAACGAAGACGCTTTGGCCGCCATCCTCAGATTTATAGAGCCCGTGGCGGTTCGGGTTCCCTAACTCCAGCTCCTCGCCGCAAGCCACGACGTCTGCTTCTCACCGCCGCGCCACCGCCTCGCCGCCCTGCTTGCGAGCGCCGCGGTCGGGACCCACGGCCGCAGGCCCGCGGACCGCTCGCCGGGCGTGCCGTTCGTCTTGAAAACAGGTTCTCAGACCCGAGCGGGCTGCTGCGGCTCCCAGGATTCCGGAGCGATCGCGACGTCTGGGAACTCGAGCTCGGTGCCGCAGCGCGTGCACAGCGCGTCGTAGATCTTGGTGACGCGCCCGCACTGCGGGCATTGGCGGCGCAGCTCTTCGCGCTCGATGCGCGAGGCGATCGCGGCGAGTAGGCCGATCACGGGCACGACGGCCGAGATGACGAACCACAGCCAGAACGAGCTGCCCTTGAGGCGGCCGATGTAGCCGCCTGCGAGTCCGAAGCCGGCGGCGATCAGAACGTAGGCCATCGCACGCCCGCTAGAGGATGACGCGCAACGCCCAGATCACCGCGACGACCGCGACCACGGCGAGCAGGATGCTGAACAGGAACGAGAGAATGCCGACGATCACGTGCAGCAGCAGCCAGGCGACGACCCCGAGGACCAGGACCGCGACGGCGGTGCGCCCGAAGGAGCCGGACTTCGTCGAACCGGTGGGCAACTCTTCCATGGACACAGGGTAGCGCCCGCCCACCCAACCCGCGGCGCGCACCGGTAGGATTTGGCAGCCAGCGGGTGCGGTCGCCTGACCGGCCTACGTATCGACGATCAGTGGAGGTTCGAGGAACGCGTGGCAATCGACTTGAAGCAAATCTCCGAGGTTGACGCCGAGCCGGGGCAGCTGCCCAAGACGATGGCCGCGTGGGTCATCCGCGAGGAGCGCTACGGCGAACCGAAGGACGCCTTCCAGGTCGAGGAGATCGAGGTGCCCGAGCCTGGCGCCTTCGAGGTGATCGTGCGCGTGATGGCGGCGGGCGTGAACTACAACAACGTGTGGGCCGCGCTCGGCAAGCCGGTGTCGGTGATGAAGTACGGCGACCACCCCGAGTACGGCCACCACATCGGCGGCTCCGACGCGTCGGGCGTCGTCTGGAAGGTCGGCGCAGGAGTGACCCGCTGGAAGCCCGGCGACGAGGTCGTCGTGCACTGCAACCAGGCCTCCTACGAGGACCCCGAGGTGCATGGTCTCGACCCGATGGCCGCTCCCTCGCAGAAGATCTGGGGGTATGAGACGACCTGGGGCTCCTTCGCCCAGTTCACCAAGGTCCAGGCTCAGCAGCTGCTGCCCAAGCCGCACGCGCTGACCTGGGAGGAGGCGGCCTCCTACGGCCTCGTCTACTTCACCGCCTACCGCATGTTGATCACCCGTTGCAACCTGCAGGCCGGCCAGAAGGTGCTGATCTGGGGCGCCGCCGGCGGCCTCGGCGTGTTCGCCACGCAAATCTGCGCCGCCGCGGGCGCGCACTGCGTCGGGGTCGTCTCCTCCGATGAGAAGGGCGCCTTGGTCAAGCGGCTTGGCGCCATCGACTACATCGATCGAGGTGAATTTGCCGGGATGATGCGCAAGGGTGGCGAGAGTGAGGAGGAGGAGCGAGCCCGCTTCGCGGTCTCGCGCGGGTTTGCAAAGCGCGTGAAAGAGCTGTTGGGCGACGCTCCCGACATCGTCTTCGAGCACGTCGGCAAAGCGACCTTCCCGACGTCGGTGTTCACCGCGAAGACCTTTGGGAAAGTGGTGATCTGCGCCGGCACCACCGGTCTCGACCTCGACTTCAACGTCGCCTACCTGTGGATGCGCCAGAAGGAGATCCTCGGCTCGCACTTCGCCAACGCGTACGAGTGCACGAAGGCCAACGAGCTGATCGAGAGCGGCCAGATCCGGCCCGTGCTGTGGCGCACGCTCGGCTTCGAGGGCGTAGCCGAAGCACACCAGTTGATGCTCGAAAACAAGCACCTCGGCAAGATCTCGATCCTGGTCGGCGCCGACTCAGAGGGTAAAGGCAAGACCGCGGACGGACCGGGAGCAATCCACGCGGAGGTAGGAGGCTGATGTCCGATAGCCGGCGCTGGCCGATCTGGCGAGCGCATCTGCTCGCCGATCGGTCTGCGTCCTCCCTCGCTTGTGTGCAAAGCACACGGCGCTCGGTGCGTCCTTGTCTGGCTTGGCTCTCGAACATCCATCAGGAGCACACACAAATGAATCGGATGGTGAACCATGGCCGGTGAGGGCAATGGCACGGTGATCGTGCCCTGGTATGCGACGGGCTTTCGCAAGGACGGCTTCGGCGCGGCGCTGAACGAGGTGGCCGCTGTCGCACTGCGCTACAACGCGAGCTCGTTCGCGGTCTACCGCCAGCGCGAAGACCGCTACCGCTTCCAGCAGTTCGCAGCGTTTGAGCGCTACGTGGACTGGGAGCGCTACTGGGAAGGGCCCGAGATGATCGACTTTCGCAGCCGTCACTCCAGCTGGTACCAGGTGCCGGTCCTCTACGGCTGGTGGGACCTGACCACCTCCGGCGCCATCGAGGAGCAGATGGTCTGGACTCCCGAGCCTGAGCCGGCCCCCGCGGGCAACGGGCACGGCAACGGCGGTCTCGTCGGCCAGAGCGTCTGAGGACCCAGCCTGGTTCTCTTGCTTGGTTTTGCCCGCCAGTGCCAATTACACACTGGGCAAAATCACAAGCTGAAACCATTACGATGTGTGATTTATTACAGAGTGTAATTATGCCCAGTAATTAATTGTGCATGGCGTGTTTTCATCAGACCCGTCCCTACCTTCGTCAGACCGGTCCGTACCTTAGTCAGACCCGTCCTTACGTCAGACCCGTCCCTACCGCGACCCGGCGATATGCGCGATCGCGCATATCGCCGGGAAGCAGGCCGTCACCCCCGAATGCCCTCTCCGCGATCACGCAGATTGAGAGGGCGTCTCAGCAGCGTTCTAGGGGGGCCATTGTCAACCCCGCCGCTTTGAGCTGCTCCCAGTAGAGCTCGGCCGGCTCCTTCTGGCCGCTGAAGACGGTCGCCTGGCCGGAGCTGTGAATCTGGTTGGCGAGTTGGTGGCCGCGCTCGAGGCTGACGCCGGGGATGAAGCGCGAGAGCGTGCGCGCGACGTGGTCGAAGGTGTTGTGGTGGTCGTTGCGCACGATCACACGCCAGGCGCCGCCGAGGCCGTCGCCGGGTCCGCGCGTGCGTGGTCGCTCGATCGTTTGCGGCATCAAGCGCCAGGATAATCGCCCGCGAGCGCACGCACGGCTTCCGCGACGGTCGCGGGGTGCGTATATATGGCCATGTGGCCGCCGCTGACCATCTGCAGCCGGGCGTGGGGCAGCGTCGCGGCCAGGCGCCGGCCGCAGGCCGGTTTGACGAGTTGGTCGTGTTCGCCCTGGATCACGATCGCCGGCGTGGCGATCGCGTGAAGGCCGCGGTTGATCTCCTCGACGACCCCGTTGGCCGCCAAACGCTCGCCGGCGATCGCTTCGAGATTGCCGCGCTTCATGTTGATCGCGAGGACGCGGTGCAGATGAGCTGGGTTGACGGGCACCGGATCGAACGCTTCGCCATCTCCCTGTTTGGCGGCGACGGTGAGCAGCAGTTGGGAGAAGGTGGCGTTCGCGATCTGGTGCACGACCGGCAGATCGAGTACCTGCAGCGCCTGTGACTGCACGCGCTCGAGCGCGCCGAGGCGCGTGCAGGTGGCGGCGGCGTTGACCAGCACCAGACCCCGGACCTCGCTCGGGTGGCGCTCGGCGAAACCCAGCGAGACCGCCCCGCCGTAGGAGTGCCCGACGAGCACCGGGCGGCCCAGGTGCAGCCGCACGATCAGTTCCTGGACGGCCTGGAGCTGGCGCGAGAACGGGAAGTAGCCGCCGGTCGAGAATCCGTACCCGGGCCGGTCGATCGCGACGGTGCGGCGGCCGGGCAAGCGGGCGGTGACGAGGTTGAAGTCTTCGGCGGTGCCCGGCAGGCCGTGGATCAGCAGCACGGCCGGTTCGGCGCCGGGGTGTTCGATGTAGTGCACGCGCAGCCCGCCGGCGAGCGTCACGAAGCTGCCCGCCCGCGGCACGAGCGTGGCGGGCAGCCGGCCGTACGTCCAGTTCAGGACGACGACGACCAGCAGCAGCGCGAGCAGTACGCGCACGAACAGGCGACCACGGCGGCGCATAAGGCACACCAAACTATTGGATCGCCGCCGACCTCGCCAAGCGCACCCCGGGGCCGGCCCTGCGGCCAATCGCCGCCCGCCACCGGCCTCGCCCGATCGCCCATCGCGAGGGGCCCGGCAGCCAATCGCCGCCGGTCCGCGTTATCGCGCCCGCGGGGGCATAGAATGGGTGAGGCGATGAACGAGCACCGCCTGCCCGAGCGCGACCGGCCGTGGATGATGCGCACCTACGCGGGGCATTCGACCGCAAGGGCGTCTAACGAGCTGTACCGCAAGAACCTGGAAAAGGGCCAGACGGGGTTGTCGGTCGCGTTCGACCTGCCGACGCAGACCGGCTATGACGCCGACGACGAGCTCGCTCGCGGCGAGGTCGGCAAGGTCGGCGTGCCGATCGGCCACCGCGGCGAGATGGCGGCGCTGATGGACGGGATTCCGCTCGGCGAGATGAACACGTCGATGACGATCAACGCGACGGCGGCGTGGCTGTTGGCGCTGTATATCGTCGCCGCCGAGGACCAGGGCGTCGCGCAGGAGTGTTTGCAGGGCACGACGCAGAACGACATCATCAAGGAGTTTTTGGCGCGCGGCACCTACGCGTTCCCGCCGGGCCCGTCGATGCGGCTGATCGCGGACATGATCGCCTACACCGTGGAGCACGTGCCAAAGTGGAACCCGATCAATATTTGCTCCTACCACCTGCAGGAGGCCGGCGCGACGCCGGTGCAGGAGATTGCCTATGCGATGAGCAACGCGATCGCGGTGCTCGACGCGACGCGCGCGCGTTTGGAGACGGCCGCGAAGCGGGCGGCGGCGCAGGGCGGGCAGGAGTCCGGCGCGCCGGGCGCAGCGGCGCAGGGCGGGCAACCGCCCGGGCCCGCGTCGCAGGACGCGGTGCCGCTCGACGCGGCGGCCCGCGCGCAGGAGCTGATGGGCCAGGTGTTCGGGAGGATCTCGTTTTTCGTCAACGCGGGGGTGCGGTTTGTCGAGGAGCACGCGAAGCTGCGCGCGATGGGGATTTTGTGGGAGGAGCTGGGGCGCGAGCGCTACGGGGTCGAGGACCCGCGCCAGCTGCGGTTCCGCTACGGCGTGCAGGTCAACTCGCTCGGCCTGACCGAGGCGCAGCCGGAGAACAATGTGCAGCGGATCGTGCTGGAGGCGTTGGCGGTGACGATCGGCCGCGACGCGCGCGCACGGGCGATGCAGCTGCCGGCGTGGAACGAGGCGTTGGGGCTGCCGCGGCCGTGGGACCAGCAGTGGTCGCTGCGGATCCAGCAGGTGCTGGCGTATGAGACCGACATTCTGGAGTACCCGGATATCTTCGAGGGCTCGAAGGTGATGGACGGGCTGGTGGCGGAGCTGCTGGAGGGCGCGAGGGCGGAGCTGGCGGTGGTCGCCGAGCACGGCGGCGCGGTGCAGGCGGTGCCGTACATGAAGGCGGCGCTGGTCGACTCCAACCGCGCGCGGATCGCGCGGATCGAGGCCGGCGAGCAGACCGTCGTCGGCCAGAACCGCTTCACCGAGACGGAGGTCTCGCCGCTGACCGCCGACGCGGAGGGCGGCATCCTGGTCGTGGACCCGGCGGTCGAGGCAGAGCAGATCGAGGCGCTGAAGCAGTGGCGCGCGGGGCGCGATCAGGCGGCGGTCGACGGCGCGCTGGCCGAGCTGGCCCGCGCGGCCGACGACGAGCACGAGAACTTGATGGCGGCGACGATCGCGGCGGCGCGCGCCGGCGCGACGACCGGCGAGTGGGCGGGAACGCTGCGCGGCGTGTTCGGCAGCTACCGCGCGCCGACGGGGGTCGGCGAGGCGAGCGCCGTCACGAGCGCGGACGGGCTCGGCGAGGGGGCGGGGACGGCGGGTCGCGAACTGGCCGAGCTGCGCGAGCGCGTCAACGAGCTGACCGAGCGGTTGGGTAGGCGCCCGAAGATTCTGGTCGGCAAGCCGGGGCTCGACGGCCACTCCAATGGCGCCGAGCAGATCGCGGTGCGCGCGCGCGACGCAGGGATGGACGTTGTCTACGAAGGGATTCGGCTGACGCCGGCGCAGATCGCGGCGTCGGCGCTGCAGGAGGGCGTGCACGTGATCGGACTGTCGATCCTGTCGGGCTCGCACCGGGAGCTGATCCCGGCGGTCGTAAACGCGCTGCGCGAGGCGGGGGTCGACGCGCCGGTGGTCGTCGGCGGGATTATTCCAGAGCAGGATGTCGGGCCGCTCAAAGAGGCGGGTGTCGCCGCGGTGTACACGCCGAAGGATTTCGAGATCACGAGGATCGTGCGCGACATTGTGGAGCTGGTCGGCGAGCGGGCCGCGCTCGCCGCGTCGGCGTAGGTCGTGGCCGACGAGGGTCGCGCGGGGTCCGGCGAGGCGGCGGCAGCGAGCGGCGGCCCCGCAGCTGGCGGCGCACGCCGGCCCACGGCCGGCGGGCCGGCAAGGCGGGGCGAGCCGGCAAGGCGAGGCGAGCCGGCAGCGGCCGGCGGGCCCGCACCAAGCGGCGACCGCCCGCCCACGGCCGGCGGGCCCGCACCAAGCGGCGACCGCCCGCCGACGGCCGACGGCGCAGCGCTCGGCCGGCGCTTGGCCGCGCGCGATCTCGGCGCCGCGCCGGCCACGCTGAATCTGCTGGAGAGCAGTAGGGCGGACGACCGGCGGGAGGCGCGCGCCCTGCTGAGCGAGGTCGCCCCCACGCGTCTGGGCGGCGAGGCGAAGGGCCATGTCGTCGGCGTGACCGGCCCGCCGGGCGCGGGGAAGTCGACGCTGCTGTCCGCGCTTGTGGGGCACCTGCGCAAAGCCGAGCGGGGAAGCCCGCCGCGCACGGTGGCGGTGCTGGCGGTGGACCCGAGTTCGCGCCGCTCGGGTGGAGCGCTGCTGGGCGACAGGGCGCGGATCGAGTTCGACCCGGCCGATCGGGGTGTGTTCATCCGGTCGACCGCGGCGGGGGAGCGGCTGGGCGGGCTCGCGTGGGGTACGCGCGCGGCGGCGGCGGCGCTGGCGGCGGCGTTCGACGTGGTGGTGATCGAGACGGTGGGGGTCGGCCAGGCCGAGACGGAGGTCGGCGAGGTCGCGGACACGGTGGCTGTCGTGGTGCAGCCGGGGAGCGGCGACACGCTGCAGTTTTTGAAGTCGGGGATTATGGAGATTCCGGATGTGCTGGTGGTGACGAAGGCCGATTTGGGCCAGATCGCGATCGCTGCGCGGCGCGACCTGAATGCCGCGGCGAGGTCGCTGGGCCGGCACGAGACGCGCGTGGTGGCGGTCAGCTCGCTGGCGCCGACGACGGGCATCGACGAGCTGGTGGACGCGCTCGACGAGCGCTGGCGCGCGCTGACCACGGACGGTGGCGCGGGGCTGGCAAGGCGCCGCCTGCGCGCACGGCGGGCCGGCGCGCTGACGGACTTCACGGTGGAGTACGGCGCACACGGCTTGCGCGCGGTCGGCGGGCGCAGGGCAGCGGAGCGCTGGCTGGCCGAACAGGACGCGGCGCTGGAGCAGGCGGCGCTCGCGGCGGCGTTGGCAGGGAGAATGGAAGACCGATGAACAGCGTGGCGCGCGACCTGCTGACGATGCTCGGCGCGTTCCTCGCGGCGGCTGCGCTGGCGGGCGCGCTCGGGGCGGTGAATCTCGGCACGGCGCTGGCGTTCGGGCAGATCGGGTTCGCGCTGGCGCTGGTGTTTGTGTTGTTGCGGCGTTGAGGGACGGCGGGTTTGGGTGTGGGATCGTCCGCGTGTGGCGGCCCGCTGAGGAGCTGAACGGCGCGGGCCCTCCGTGGCCCGCGTGCGGCGCTAAACGCCACGTTACACTTGGCCCGTGAACGAGCCGCTCAACCTGACGATCGTCTACGAGCCCGACGAGGATGGCTGGATCGTCGTCTCGATCCCCGAGCTGCCGGGAGTCCTCAGCCAGGGCCGCACACGCAAGGAAGCCCGGGAGATGATCCTGTCGGCGCTGAACGACTGGCTACGCTTTTACGTGGAGGATCAGAGCGGTAAGAGGCTGCGCGAGATCCCAGCTGACGCCGACACCGAACCGGTGCATCTGAGCTTCGCGGCGTGAAGCGCCGCCAGCTCGAACGCAACCTGAAGGAACACGGCTGCCGACTGGACCGAGAGGGCGCCGAGCATTCGTGGTGGCAGGCACCGGGCGGCAAGCCGCGGACATCGATCCCGCGCCATCGGGAGATCAGCTACGGCCTGGCCCGCAGCATCTGCAAGCAGTTGGGCATACGCCCGCCGACGGGATCGCCGGTAGTCGCCGCTCGGCCGCCTCCTGCGGCGCCTATTTTTACGCGTCTTGCTCTTGGCGCCGTAGGTTTTGTGGGCGGTCTTTTCGCACTCGCGGCACGGCCGGCACCGGCACGCTCAGCACATAGCCCGACCCGCTCGGCAGCACCCGCGAACTTCAGCGTCGTTCAGGACCTCTGGCGCCGCCTGCGGGGTGACCGCCACGTTGATGGCAACCTGGATCACCCCGCCGGGCAGTAGCGAGCCCGCGTAGGTGCAGGTGACCCCTCTCCCAAACCAACCCTGCAAGCGCTTGACGTCAACCAACGACTCGGTATGACCCCAACCAGACCCTATATTTCCCGGCACCCTCCACAACCATAAGAGACACCGGCGTCTACCGACGGCATCACAACCATACACAGACGTCAAGCCCCAGGGCGCCTGCCGTCTCCTACGTCCCCACAGCAGGACGCTCTGGGCGTTCGACTGCGGCGAGGACCGGCACCAGGAGCTTGCTACGCTTCGCCCATGGATGATCTGTTCTCCGTGCCGCTTGGCTACGTCGATCCCGACCAAGGCCCCGACGACGGAGTCTCGACCTCGTCGATCCCACCCGAGGCCTTTGAGCACCCCGGCAAGCACGTCGCCCTGCGCGGGCGCACGATCGTCGCCATCAAGGACACGCTCACTGAGCTACTCGAAGAGCTCGGCGACCGGCGCTCGGGAGTCTCGTTCTTCCACGTACCGACGACGAACGTCTTCGCCCGCTAGCACAGCGAATCCGTGACGCGGCGGACGTTTCCATACGACACCTACGGCGTGCCTTCGCTGGATGTGCGCGTCCAGGCCCGCGGCGGCCCACAGATCGATCTCTGGGGAACGGTCGACTCGGGCGCATCCGGCACCGTGCTCTCCAGAGGACACGCCGAGAAGCTCGGACTCGGACCCTCCGACCTACATGACGCCGCCGAAGCGGTCATCGCCGACGGCAGCAAAGTTCGCTGCTGGACCACGGCCAAACCGATCCGCGCCCAGGTTCTGCAACCCGCACTTGCCGATGACGATCTTCTGCCCTGGGGACCGGTGTTCGCAATCAACCCTTTCTTTATCGAGCACGCTGACCCACTGTGGGGACAGAGCGACTTCTTCGCCACTTTCGAGGTCACCTTCTGGCGCAACGCGACACCGGCCATATTCGGGCTGCGCTACTGAGCCCTACGCGTCTTGCTCTTGGCGGGGTAGGTTGCGTTGCCGTTGTATGCGACGAGCGCGTAGTGGTAGGTGCTGCCCGACGCCAACCCGGAGAGCAGCACCGGGCCTACCGACAGTGGTGTGAGACCCGAGCCGACGCGCACGTGCGGCGATTCCGCTTCGCCAACCGTATTCGTCCCGTAGAGGACGTAGTATTCGGCTTCCAGCGGTGCTTCGATTTCCGGGGCGATCGGCGCGAGTGCGATCAGCGCGGTGAACTGCGTGAGCGCCGCCACCTGCGGCGCGCCGGTCACCAGCGGCGGCGTTCGTGCGAGCAGCTGTGCCGTGCCGTCGAGCGTTCCTGTGCCGTTGCTCGCTACGACACGGTACTCATAGGCCGTGTCTTCCCGCAGTTCGCTCAGCGTCGCGGTGAACGCGACGGGAGCGGCGCCCTGGCCGAATTCCGCCGCGGGCGGCACGAGCACGCAGGCCGCGCTCGCCACGCCTGCCGTGAACCCGGTTTCATGGAAGGCTTTTTCGGTGACGTACTGCACTTCGCACGCCGTGACCGCCTGGAACTCCGGGCTCAGCTGCGCTTCGATCGTGTCCGTCTTCGCCTGAAACGACGCGCCGACCAGCCTTTCGCCGGTGACGCTCGGCTTTACCGGCGTCAGCGTCGTGAAGTGTTCGATTGGGCCTTTGGTCGTGCCAGTCGCGTTCGTCGCGACGAGGCGGTAGTAGTAGGTCTTGTCGGATTCGAGGCCACCGCCGAGGTCGACGGGGCCGACCGTCCGATTTTCGGTAGCCCGTAAAAGCGCTCCTTCGCCGATCGTCGTCGCAGAGGGCGTACCGATCAGCGCTTCCTCGACGGCATATTCGAGCACGTAGGTCGTCGACTCGTCCTCCGAGTTGACCACCGCTTCCAGTGTCCCATCGTAAGGAGTCACGGACCCTTCCTGTGTACGCTCGGCCAGGATCAGGGGCGCGGAGGAGGCGAGGGTCGTAAATTTGACCGGTGGACCCACATTGCTCCATTCGAATTCTCCTGGGCTCCTCGCTTCCAGGCAGGTGGCGTACTCGCTGTCCGGCGCGAGACCCGCGCCCAACACGGACACCTGGGCTTGGTTGCCTTCGGCTTCGGGGAAGGGGCTTTCAACTGGCTCATCGGCACCACTTTCAGCGCAGTCAGACCCTCGTCGATGTCGGTGCCGGCGAGGACCCCGGCCGCCTCGAGACGGTCCGCCAGGGCGTGTGCCCATTGCTCGATCTGCCGATCGGTGAGGTCCGATCTGCGCGCCTCGATCTGGAGCGCGTGTCGCAGGGCGCGCCTGTTGGCCTCGTCGCCAACTGGGACCATCACGTTGACGCCGCCGGTCGCGCGCACCTCTGCGTGCACGCCCACGTGGAGGCCGCCAGGCTCTATAAGATGCAGTGGTGAGCCCGACGGTCTTTCGTGAGGGGGGCCGTTCCGATTCTTCTTCTTCTCACGCGAGGAGACACGTGTACACATCCACGTCCAGTCCGTTGACGGCGAGGCGAAGCTCTGGCTGGAGCCCACGATCGAGATCGCGCGAAACCACGGTTTCAGCGACACCGAGCTCCACCGCATCGAGCGGTCGGTAAAGGAACACGAGCAGGAGATCCGAGATGCCTGGAACGACCACTTCGCAAGTTGAGGTCACCAACATTTCGCGGCACGG
Organism: uncultured Solirubrobacterales bacterium; assembly: GCA_963804675.1. Lineage (GTDB taxonomy): Bacteria > Actinomycetota > Thermoleophilia > Solirubrobacterales > Solirubrobacteraceae > Palsa-744. The sequence goes on from CAWDRI010000001.1 coordinate 1,210,895, forward strand.
ATTCTGGCTGCTGCTCGACGAGCGAGAGCTGTTTCTGCCGTTCGCGGAGTATCCGTGGTTCAGACGAGCTGCCGTCGAAGCGATTCTGCGGCTGGAACAACCACAGCCAGGCCACCTGCACTGGCCCGACCTCGACGTCGATCTGTCCGTCGACTCGATCGAACACCCCGAGCGCTACCCGCTGAAAGCCAAGCTCTGACCGACACCGGACCGCCCCGGGCGAGCGCAACCCACGGGCGACCGAGCGATGCGCCTGGAGGGAATCGAACCCTCGACCTGCGGCTTGAAAGAACCCCCCGGCAGTGTCGCGCAGTGTCGCGGAGTCCGTCGATTGGCTCTATTGCTGGAGATTCGCCTCCAGCTCGTGCGCCGTTGTGGCGTCGAATGGCGTGGGGCTCCTTACCACCCCCTTACCACCCTGGATGCCCAGCGGCTCGCCGAGGTCGCCGTCGAGCAGGTGGACGTAGCGCGCGAGCGTGAACGCCGCGGAGTGGTGGCCGAGCCACCGCTGCACCTGTACCTGTACCGCGTTGCGGCCCTCGGCGAACAGCATCGTCGCGCAGGTGTGGCGGAAGGCGTGGAATCCGAGCCACGGCAGGCACGCTTCCCCCCGGATCGGCTTCAGCACACGGCGGCGCAGGTTCTCCGCGTCCAGACACGCCCCGTTCGACGCCGGGAACACAGGGTCCTCCGCGCCGGGCCACTCCGTCGCCTTGTGGCGGTCGCGGAGCGCCAGGACCAGCGCATGATCCAGCGGGACCTCCCGGCGACCGTAGCGGCTCTTGGGCGGTCCCATGCGGCCCTTCACGAGCGCCCGGCGGACCTTGACGTGCGGACAGGAGCCGTCGAGCTGTAGGTGGCGCCACTGGAGCGCCACGGCCTCGCTGATCCGCAGGCCGGTTGCGGCCAGGAACCAGAAGAACACCCGCCACTGCTCTGGGCACAGGTCGAGGAAGGTCGCCAACTCCTCGCGGCTCATCGCGTGAACCTCCTCGTCCTCGGTGTCCTCGGCAGTCGGCCGGTGCGGCAGGTCCACGTCCCGCGCGGGGTTGGAGCGGATCAAGCCCTCCCGTACAGCCGTCGCCAGGCACGCCCGCAGCGGCTTGATGATGTTGCGGATCGTGCCGTCCGAGAGCGCCCTGCCCTGCTTGGCGGGGTCGCACAGCCACGCGACGAACCCCGCGACCTTCGACGGGTTGACCTCTGCCAGTCGCACACCTGCGGGGAAGAACCGGAACACGTACTGTTCGAGCTGGCGCCGGTATTCCTCGCGGGTGTGGTCGCGGAACCCGCGCCGGCCGCGGCCCTGGTAGCGGTCCACCCACTCGCGGGCGTACTCGTGCAGCATGACCCGGGAGCGTTCCTCGAACTCGCCGCGGGCTATGTCAGCCGTGCGGGCTGCCTTCGCGCGCCTCGCCTCATCCAACGTGCGGGCGCTCTCCCATCGCTGCCTGCCTTCCACTTCGTATTGAAAGCAGTAACGGCTCCCGCGCTTGTAGATGCCCGGGGTCCTCGTCTTCTCACGTCGAGCAGCCATCAGGTTCGTCTCCTTTCGTTGTGCTGGACCGGGATTACGGCGCTCACGACATGGCTTCGATCGCTGCGTCGAGGTGCGAGCGCTTGAACAGGAGCCTGCGCCCGTCGCGGCGTGGCATGAGGCGACGCTGGCTCACCAAGTCGTAAATGCGGCTCGTCGGACAGGCAAGGTGCTCTGCGGCCTGCTCCACACCGATCCACGGCTCGGACGGGCTGGTCCCCGAAAGGTTGTCGGCGAGCAGGTCGGCGACGCGCTCGGCGATGGCCTGCACGAACGCATCGGGGACTTGCAGCTCCAGGGCGCCCGCGCTCATGCTCGCCTGTCTCCGAGGACTCGCATCGACTCTCTGTATGGAAGCCGGGCAACGGCCTCGCCACGCAAACGAATCTGCCGAGCGCGCCCCCCTCAGCGCAGCGACTCGCCCACGGCGCGACCCGCAGCGAGTGGAGATGTTCACGTATCGATGAGCGACGAATCACGGCTTCCTCCAAAGGGTTTGGGCTCCTTTGAGCCAGTTGGGCAGCTGCCCAACTGAGTGCGGCCTTTGCAGGTCGTGGAGGAGCTGTCAAGCAAGTTCGCAAGTGACGGCAGTGCCCCGCCGCAGGCGGGGACTTGAACTTGCTTTACAGCGGGGGAGCGACCTGCTACCCCCATCCCGGCGCGCCGCCGCCGGCTGACTTTCACCAGCGAACAAGGGAACACCCACGACTCGCAATGCCCCGACGCTCCCAATGAGCCGTCGGCCAACCTCGATGACAGCCGACTTGCCCGCCCGACGCGCTCCTGCGGCTCCAACTCCGGCTCCAGCCCACCGACCGCCATCCCCCACGTCATGCCATCCCTTCGACGCCGCAACCGGCCCCTCAGCCCGCCACCAAATACATCCGCGCCGACGACCCACGTCCGTTGACACCGTCCTCCCCCTCCGACCTCTACCGACCGATGCCTCTCAGCCCTCCTTGTCGTTGTTCTCCACTTCCACCCTGCTGCCCGCTCGCTCCCCTCTCACGCTCTGCGCCTGGCCCCACCAAACCATCTGTGATGTGGTGGGTCGAGGAAGGGGGTCCCCGGGTAGGAGCGAAGCGGAGAGGCGGGGACCCCATTCCTCAATGCCAGGCGCAGAGCCAAATCTCGCCCGCGAGCGGGCAGCAGGGTGTCCGTCTGGGGTGTTCGCCTTATAGACGTACACCCAAACGAACACCCAGACGGACACCCCGCACACGGCGGCAAGGACAAGACCGCCACGCCCAGTCCTGCGGCGTGGCGGTCTTGCGGTCGTCAGTTGACCTGGCCGATGATCTGGACCATGCGGAAGGCCGCGCGGGTGGCGAACACGTACCCGTCGCTGGTCTGGTTGATGAGGCCGTTGGTGCGTAGGGACCGGATGGTGTCTTTGATGAGCTTGCCGCGTTCGAGGGCACGGGCGAGGTCCCAGATGGACCAGATCGGCAGGTCGTCCCCGGTGAGCAGGTACAGCATGTCGCGCTCGATCGCGTTGAGTTCGGCGACGATAGGGTTCTCGTCAGGCATGGGAGGCATCTTCTCCTGTGCTCAGGTCCCGGCGTTGGGTTCCTGCCCGGCGCCGGGGCCGATTGTTATGGTCTGGGCATCACCTTACCACGCGATGCCCCAAAATGATTCATGATGCCTCAACCTGACTCTGAGTCGGTGTCCTTCACGGTTCGGCTCCCACGCGAGACCGCCGATCGCCTCCGAGAGATCGCGGCCAGCGAATCCCGCTCCGTCGCAGCCGAACTTCGCCGAGCCATCCAAGCGCACGTCGATCGGGCATCCCAGGGCAGCAAGCCCGGAGGCCGCTAGCTCGCTCGCGGGATCGGCACGGTCAGCCGCATGGAGTCGGCAAAGAGCGCACCCGCGTGGGCGACCATCCGCGCTGTCGCAACGGCGCTCGGCGTGACCCTGGGCGAGCTGGCCGCCGCGATCGACGCCAAGGAAGCCGCAGCGCCGTAGGTTCAGTAATGTTGACTTAAGGGCTACGCAACAGCCACCGTCCTTTGCGGGCGTGAGTGACGGGTCGATCGAGGCACCTGCTCACGAGAGGGGGCAAGCGCGTTTCACGGTCTCCGTCAAACGACACGGCGATGCGACACTGGCTTCAATGTCGCCAGGAATCCCGCGACCGCATCCCGCCACTCGGCAGGACGATCGAGGTGCAGGTCGTGCGTTGCGCCAGGAATATCAACGAACCGGGCGCCGGGCAGACGCTGGGCCATTGTCTGGAGGATGTCGGCTTGGAAAAACCCTTTGCCCGCTCTGACGACCAGTGTTGGACACTGGATGCGCTCCCATTCCTCCCAATAGTCACCGCGCCCGTCGCACAGAGTGCGCATCATCACCTCAACATCGAAGCGAGGCCACCATCCGCCTTCCCGGTGCTCCAACCCATCAGTCCAGGCACTGGCGTACAGCGAGGTGCCCTTGAAGAAGATCGCCGCTGCCTCACGCGAGGGGAACGGTGTGGGCCACTGCTCAAGCCACTGGCGGATCTCTCCGGCACCGGCTCCGTCTTGATCGACTTCAGGGCACGCCTCCGCTACTACCAGCCCGTGGACGAGATCAGGATGGCGCGCGGCTACGAGAAACGCGAGATTCCCGCCGAGTGACTGGCCAATCAGGACGACCGGGCCCAGATCCAACTGGTCGATCACGAACGCGACATCGGTTACGTGCGCCTCGCGTGAGACATCCTTGGGCACACGCGTGCTCCGCCCGTGGCCTCTCTCGTCAAGTGCCAGAACTCGATGGTTTTCTGCGAGCCAGGTGGCCGTCTCGCTCCACTCGCCAGCGTGGCCCGCGAGCCCATGCAGCAGCAGCACGGGATGGCCACTCCCACCGAAGTCCAGGCAAGCCAGCCTGGCGCCCTTCCGCTCAAAGGAACGCCACTTATGGCGCTTTGGTTTTGGAAGACGGCTAGGCGACATATCGCAAGTATGCCCGGGGCGAACTCCACGGCGCCCGCTCTGTCGCGTATGCGAGCACCCGATTTGCGTCACGCCGCACGCCTGCGTCGGACGGGGAAGGCGCTGCCCGCCAGCGAGAGGGACTGCTGGTTCTCATCGAGCACAGCAACTGGGTAGACGATGTCGCGGGTGTTCATGGTACTCAGGGCTCAGGGTTCCTGCTCAGACTTCTCCAGCGCGTCGCCATTGGCGAGGTCGGACGTGGTCGCGGGGCCATCGCTGCGGCGGCGGAGCGCCCATATCGCCGAGGCGCCCCCGGTGATGATGGCGGCGATGGCGACGGCTTCGCTACGCAGTACGACGGCCACGACGATCGCCAGGACCACCACCGCGAGGAACGCGACAAGGGCGATCCGCTGGCCGTCGCGCTCCCCCTTGTAGTAGGAGCGCATCGACTCGTGGTCGATCTCTCGCAGCCCGTCGATCGTGCGGCGCCGGTGCTCCGTCTCGGCCGTCCACGGATCCACGATCTCCCGTGCAAGGCCGGGCTCCACCTGGTTGTATGCGGCAAGCACGTCGGGGGGCGGCAGCGGGCCGCGGAAGCCTGCCAACGCGACACGTCCAACAAGGTGCGACGGGTCGTTGCCGGCATCTCCCCGTCGATCGCCTCCTCAGACGGCTGGAGGTCTTGTGCGGGCTCGCCGCCGGTTACGTCACCGGGCGTCGCCACGGAAGAGTCGTTCGCCGTCGCGCTGTAGCGATCGGCCATCTTCCCACAGGGACCCGTAGCGGCGGCGCGCGAGCACCGGCGCTGGTCGCCCACTGCCGGACAGCCGGAAGACGGAGGCCATGCCATCCAAGAGGCCCGCGCGGCGAGCCGCCGCGATGCGAGCCCGGCGACCCGGATGACGAGAGACGTTGACGCTCATGGATAGAAGTCTAGTGCTCGCCACGGCGCTGTGTCGAGGACGCATGATGCCGCCCAGCGCAGCCCTTCCGCTCGGCGCCTTACCACTTCCCTTACCACCCCCACCGTTCCCGGCCCTCCCCGCCGGGTCGTGGGTACAGAAAAGCCCCGCGTGAGCAGGGCCTTTCCGTAGTGCGCCTGGAGGGAATCGAACCCTCGACCTGCGGCTTGAAAGGCCGCTGCTCTTTGGCACCCCGTAGGTTGCCGTTGACCACTGAGCTACAGGCGCACGGTGCGTCGAGCGCGCATTGTAGATGATGGCGCAGGGCCCGGCACGGCGGCGACACGCAGGGCCGGGCGCGCCGGGGCCACGCGGGACCCGGCCCGCCGGGGACGCGGGACCGGACTCACCGGCCACGTAAGGCTCGGCCCGCCGGCAGCAAGCCCGGCGGCAGCGGCGCGCGCCCGCTCAGACCTCGATCGCCGCGTAGACCTCGTCGAGCAGTCGCGCGCGGTCGGGCAGGTCGAAGTGCTCGCTGAGGTAGCGGTCGGCCCGCTCGCGCGAGTCGCCGTTGAGCGCCATGTTGAGCGCTACGAGGCGCGCCCCGTCGATGTCGCCGCTGGCTGGTGCCTGACTGGTGCGGGCGGGAACTGAGGCGGTGGTCGGCGCGGGCGCTGCAGCCGGCGGTGGGACCGACGCAGGCGCTGGGGCCGGCGGCGCAACGGGCATAGGCGCTGCCGCGGGCGGCGCAACCGGCGCAGGCGCAGTCGCGGCCTGCCCGGAGGCGGCGTCGTAGAGGTCGCCCATCTCGCGCTGCACGGAGGCGAGGTCGTCGGCGAGGCGGCCGGCGTCGGCGCCGACGCTCTGCATGAGGGTGGCGACGGTTGCGTCGAGCGACTGCACGCGCGCGAGCAGGGTGGCGGTCGCGGTGGCGACGGCGGCGACGTGGGCTTCGGCGCGCGCGATCGCGTCGGCGCGGGTGCGGGCGGCGTCGTCGGCGGCCTCGGCGCGCGCGCGGGCGGCGTCCGCGGCGGCGGTGCGTTCGATGTCGGCGGCGGTGGTGGAGGCCGCGTCGAGGATCACCTGGATCTGGCTGGCGGCGGCCGAGCCGAGCGAGGACTCGCCGGCGCGGCCGGCGGCGACGGCCGCGGCGTGCTCCTGGAGGTCTTGCGCGGCGGCGGCGAGGGCGCGCAGGTGGGCGTCGACGGCGACGGGATCGTAGCCGCGGCGGGCGATCGGGAAGTCGCGCCGTTCGATGGTTTGGCGGTCGAGGTCCAAGTCCCGGCAAGCGTATCCGACGAGGATGTCGGCATCGCCGGGTTCCGACCTGCGACGCCAAATTACTTTCCAACCGTAACTATTCCAGCATCACATTTTGCCCAGTATGTAATTGGCACTGGGGACAAAAAACCGAAGAAAGCACACACGCCCCCCCACCCAAAATCCCCAGCCAATACGGCCCACGTGACGCCAAGAAGTACTTCCAACACGTAATGATTCCAAGACCACATTTTGCCCAGTATGTAATTGGCGCTGGGAACTAAAAAAGCAGCCCACGCGCACCCATACCCATACCCACACCCGCCTCAATGCCCCCGGCCCAGGTCGGCCACTTCCCGCGGCGACCGACGCCGCGCCCCCACCCCAACGAAACAGGCCGCGCCGAGGTCCGCGCGCTCAGCGAGCCGCAGACGCCGGCGCCTCGGCGGCGGCGTCGCCCTCCGCCGCCTGCACCTCACGCAGCTCCCGCCGCAGCTCGCGGATCTCGTCGCGCAGCTGAGCGGCGTACTCGAAGCGCAGGTCGTCGGCGGCGGCGATCATCTCCTCCTCCAGGTCGACGGCCAGGCGCTCGAGCTCGTGGAGGTCCATGTCGGCCGTCTTGGCGCGGTCGGTGGCGCGCCGGCGGCGGCGGCCGCCTCGGGGGACCTTGGACTCGCCCTGGAGGAACTCGGCGATGTCGGAGACGCCCTTGACGATCGAGGCGGCGGTAATGCCGTGCTGCTCGTTGTAGGCGCGCTGGATCGCGCGCCGGCGGTCGGTCTCCCCGATCGCGGCGCGCATCGCGCGGGTCTCCTTGTCGGCGTACATGAGCACGCGCCCGTTGACGTTGCGCGCGGCGCGGCCGATCGTTTGAATCAGGGAGGTCTCGCCGCGCAGGAAACCCTCCTTGTCGGCGTCGAGGATCGCGACAAGGGAGACCTCGGGCAGATCCAGGCCCTCGCGCAGAAGGTTGACGCCAACCAAGACGTCGTACTCGCCGAGACGCAGGTCGCGGATGATCTGGATGCGCTCCAGGGTCTCGACTTCGGAGTGCAGGTAGCGCACGCGGAAGCCCATCTCCAGGAGGTATTGCGTCAAGTCCTCGCTCATTTTCTTGGTGAGGGTCGTGACGAGCACGCGCTCCTCGCGCTCGACGCGTAAGCGGACTTCGTTCATCAGGTCGTCGATCTGGTTGCGGGTCGGGCGCACGTCGATCTCGGGGTTGACGATGCCGGTCGGCCGCACGATCTGCTCGACCACGCGCCCGGAGCGGGTGCGCTCGTACTCGCCGGGAGTGGCGGAGACGAACAGGAGCTGGGGAGTGATCGAGAGGAACTCGTCGAAGGTCTGCGGCCGATTGTCCAGCGCGGAGGGCAGGCGGAAGCCGTAGTCGACCAAGGTGGTCTTGCGCGAGCGGTCGCCCTCGAACATGCCGCCGATCTGCGGGACGGTCTGGTGGGACTCGTCGATGAAGCAGATGAAATCTTTGGGGAAGTAGTCGATCAGGCAGTAGGGCCGCTCGCCGGCGGCGCGGCCGTCGAGGATGCGGGAGTAGTTCTCGATCCCGGAGCAGAAGCCCATCTCGCGGAGCATCTCCATGTCGTATTGGGTGCGTTGGCGCAGGCGGTGGGACTCCAGGAGCTTGCCGGCGGTGTCGAGCTCGGCGCAGCGTTGCTCGAGCTCGGCGCCGATCGCGGCGACGGCGTTTTCGATCGTGCCCTCGCGCACGTTGTAGTGGGTGGCGGGCCAGATCGCGATGTGCTCGAGGTCGTCGGATAAGAGCTCGCCGGTAAGGGGATCGAACTCCTGCAGCCGTTCGACCTCGTCGCCAAAGAGGGTCGCGCGGAAGGCGGTTTGCGCGTAGGCGGGGAAGACCTCCAGGGTCTCGCCGCGCACGCGGAAGCTGCCGCGACCGAGGACGGTGTCGTTGCGGGTGTATTGGATCGAGACGAGTTTGCGCAGTAGGACATCGCGGTCGATCGCCTCGCCGCGGCGCAGGATCTGCATGTTCATCTCGTAGACCTCGGGCGAGCCCAGGCCGTAGATGCACGACACGGAGGCGACGACGATCACATCGCGCCGCGCAAAGACGGCGGCGGTGGCGGCGTGGCGCAGGCGGTCAACCTCGTCGTTGATCGCGGAGTCCTTCTCGATGTAGAGGTCGCGGGAGGGGACGTAGGCCTCGGGTTGGTAGTAGTCGTAGTAGGAGACGAAGTACTCGACGGCGTTGTCGGGGAAGAAGGTGCGGAACTCGTTGCAGAGCTGCGCGGCCAGGGTCTTGTTGTGCGCGATCACGAGGGCGGGCCGCTGGACGGCCTCGATCACGCCGGCCATCGTCATCGTCTTGCCGGTGCCGGTCGCGCCGAGCAGCGTCTGGAAGCGCTCGCCCGCCTGCACCCCCTCGGCCAGGGAGTCGATCGCGGCGGGCTGGTCGGCGGTCGGGGTGAAGACGGAGTCGAGCTTGAAGGGGGGCATGGGTCCCTACAGTAGCGGGACGATTTTTTGAGAGCGGGGCCGGCTGCCGCCGGCCCGGGGAGGGGTCGCGCAGCCGGGACGGACGCTGGCCGCTGACGATTTGAGTGGGGGAGGCTCACGTGGCCGGGTGCGAAGCATCCACCGGAGTCGGCGGGCCTGGCGTCCTGAGCACCGGGGCCACGCGCCGCGATACGGCAACGAACCCCATCCGGGGCCGGCAGCGCCGGCCCCATTCCAAATCCTTAACCGAGCCCCAGCTGCGCGGGGTACGTCGCGCGATAGGCACGCTGCGCGCTGAACACCCGCCGCACGTATTCGCGGGTCTGCGGGAACGGGATCTCGGCCGGGGTCAGTTCTCCCCCTTGCGCACGAGCCCGCGCGACCCATTCGTCGACGTTGGTGAGCCCGGCGTTGTAGGCCGCGACGGCGAGCAGCTCGTTGTTGGCGTAGTGGTCGAGCAGGTAGCGCAGGTAGTAGCTGCCGTAGGCGATGTTGACCGCGGGCGTGGCCAGGTCGGAGGCGCGGAAGTCGATCCCGCCGGTGCGGCGCGCGAGGAATTCGGCTGTCGAGGGCAGGATCTGCATGAGCCCCTGCGCCCCGGCGGAGGAGGGCCGCGGATCGAACTTCGTCTCGGCGTAGATCACGGCGGCGATCAGCGTCGGGTCGAGGTGCTTTTCGGCGGCCTGCGCGCGGATCGTCGACGCGTCGGCGAGCGGCAGCGCCAGTTCGTGCACGGCGTGCTGCAGCCGCGTGGCCAGGAACACGATCGCGGCCAGCGCAAACCCGAGGACGACCAGCGTCCGCAACGCGCGACCCCCGGGCCCGCGACGCCGGCGGCGGCGCTGGCGGTGGCGTGCGTATGCGCGTGCTTGCGTTCGCGGCCGATTCGCGCGCGCGTGCACGCCCGCGCGCGGGGAGGCGCTCATCGAACGCTCCCGACCTCGTCGCTCATGCGCGCATCATCCGTGCAGCTTGTCAAGGACGGCCGACAACATCCCTTCTAACTCGCCGACAGAGCCGTCGTTGCGCACGACGAACGTCGCGCGGCGGGCCTTCTCCTCCTGCGAGAGCTGGCGCGCGTCCCGCTCGTCCCCGAGCGCGTGGCCGCGGCCGGCGGCCCGCTCGCGGCGCAGCCCCTCCGCGGCGACGACCGCGATCGTGGCGTCGTAGGCGCGCTCCATGCCGGCCTCGAACAGCAGCGGCACCTCGACCACGGCGGCCCGCGGCGGCGGCTCGGCGGCGCGCGCCTCGCCGAGCCACCGCGCCACCCGCGCGCCGACCAGCGGCCACAGCAGCCCCTCCAACCAGCGCCGCTCCCCGTCGTCGGCGAACACCCGTCGCGCGATCGCGGCCCGGTCCACAACCCCACCCGGCGCGACCTGCGGCCCCCAGCGCGCGACGACGGCGGCCCGCAGCGCGGGGTCGTGCGCGTAGAGCTCGTGCACGACGGCGTCGCTCGAGAGCACGGTCGCGCCGAGCCGCCCCAGCGCCGCGAGCGCGGTGGACTTGCCGGCACCCATCCCACCGGTCAGCCCGACGAAGGGGACGCGGTGCTCCCCGTCCCCCACGTCGCGCGCGCCCGGCCGTGCGTCTCGGGGCCGACTAGCCGTCCTGCCCGGCCGGCGCAGCGGCGGGCTCGGCCTCAGCAGCCGGCTCCGCCTCAGGCGCCGTCTCCGGCTCGGCGAGAGCCTCCGCAGCCGCCGGTTCGGCCTCGGCGGCCGGCCCCGCATCCGCGGGAACGTCCTGCTCGACAACGGCCTGCTCCGGCGCAGCAGCCTCCGGCTCAGCGGCAGCCTCGGCGACCGGCTCGGCCTCCTGAGCGGCCCCAGCGTCAACGACCGGCTCAGCCTGGGCCTCAGTAGCTGGCACCGCCTCAGGTGCAGGCTCGGCGACAGCCTCAGCGGCCGGCTCGGCGGCCTCCAGCGCAGCCGCCACCTCCGGCTCAGCGACCCCGGCCGCAGCAGCCTCGGTCTCCGCAACCCCAGCCACAGCAGCCTCCGGCTCCGCAACCCCATCAGCCGCGACAACGTCAGCGGGCGGCGCGGCGACAGCCTCTGCCTGCGGAGCGGCCTCGCCCTCCGCAGCCGTCTCGGCCTCCGGCGCCTCTCCCCCGCCCTGCCCGGCCGCCTTGCTGTCCTGGCGGTGCTGGGGCAGCGGCAGGATCTGGTCCTCGACGCGCTTGGCCGACAAAGAGAGCCGGCGGCGCTCGGAGTCGATCTCGAGGATCTTCACGCGGATCTGGTCGCCGGGGTGGACGACCTCGCGCGGGCTTTCGACGTGGTGGGCCGCGAGCTCGGAGATGTGCACCAGGCCCTCGACGCCGTCGAGGATCTCGACGAAGGCACCGAACGTGACGACCTTGGTGACGGTGCCCTGCAGCTCGTCGCCGATGTTGTAGGTGTCGATGATCCGCTGCCAGGGGTCTTCCTGGGTTTGCTTGAGCCCGAGCGAGATGCGCTGGCGGTCGCGGTCGATGTCGAGCACCTTGACCTGGACGGTGTCGCCGATGTTGAGGATCTCGCTCGGATGGTTGACGTGCGACCAGGAGAGCTCGGAGATGTGGATCAGACCGTCGATCCCGTCGAGGTCGACGAACGCGCCGAAGTCGACGATGTTCGAGATCTGGCCCTCCACGACCAGCCCGGGCTGCAGGCGGTCGAGGATCTGCTGGCGGACCTCCTTGCGCTCCTCCTCGAGCACGGCGCGCCGCGAGAGCACGACGTTGTTACGGGAGCGGTTGAGCTCGATGACCTTCGTCTCGATCTTCGTGCCTAAGTACTCGTCGAGGTTGGGCACGCGACGGATGTTGACCAGCGAGGCGGGCAGGAAGCCGCGCACGCCGAGGTCGATGATCAGGCCGCCCTTGACGACCTCGATGACGGTGCCCTCGACCGGCTCGCCGGACTCGGCGGCGGCCTCGATGCGGCGCCATGCTTTCTCGAAGCGGGCGCGCTTCTTGGACATGATCAGACGGCCGTCCTGGTCCTCCTTGGTGAGGACGATCGCGTCGACCTCCTCGCCGATGTGGACCTCGTCGTGAGGGTCGACGGATTTGCGGATCGACAGCTCGCTGGAGGGGATGACGCCCTCGGACTTGTAGCCGATGTCGACGAGGACCTCGTCCTTGTCGATGCGGACGACGTGCCCGGTGACGACCTCACCCTCCTCGAACGGCTTGAGGGTGGCGTCGTAGTTGGGCACGATTTGGCCGTCGATTTCGAGCAGAAGCCCGTTGGAACCCTCGACGACGTGGGTGTCGGGTTTATCGGTAAGTGCTTGCACGGCTGCAAGCCTAGCGCAGCACTGCGAGGCGCGGCTGGCGCGTCGGGCGCGCGTCTACGCGCGCGCGCCCGCCAAGGCCGGCGCCTATCATTGCGGGCGCGATGCCGCTGAGAGCGACCAAGCGCGGGGCGGAGCGCACCCCACTGCAGCGCGACTGCGACGTGCTGATCTGCGGTGCGAGTTTTGCGGGGCTGGCGGTCGCGCGCGAGCTGGCGGGGATCGGCGCGCGGGTGCTGGTGATCGACCGCTACGAGATCGGCGAGCGGCAGACCTCGGCGTGCGGGATCCCGACGGTGTGGCTCGACGCGATGGAGCTGGGCGGCTCGCTGCGCCAGACGTTCGGCGAGCTGCTGGTGCATACGCCATGGACGAGCGCCCGCTGGAGGCTGCCGTGGACGTTTTCGACCTTCGACTACGCGGAGCTGTGCGCGCTGCTGTGGGAGCAGGCGGCCGCGGCGCAGACGGAGTTCGAGACGGCGACGGTGACGGGCCGCGCGGGCGGCGCGGTGCAGACCGACCGCGGCGAGCTGTGCGCACCGCTGATCGTCAACGCGCTCGGCTGGCGGCGGGTGCTGTCCAACGCGCCGCCGATCCAACCGCCGAACGCAAGGCTCTCGCGCGGCCTGGAGGTGCACCCCGCGGGCGGCGGTGAGGAGATGGAGCTGTGGATCGACGCGCGCTGCATCAGGGCGGGCTACGGCTGGAGCTTCCCGGCGGGCGACGAGGTCAGGGTCGGCGTGGGGTCGTTCTGGCCTGAGCACCATGTCAAGCAGCCGACGGTGAAGCTCGCGGAGGAGCTGGGGGTGCCGCCGGAGGGCTACCAGGGCAACTGGATCCCGCACGAGCTGCGTAGCGCGGTCGAGGACGAGGTGTTCTTCGTGGGGGACTCCGCGGGGCACTGTCTGCCGCTGACCGCGGAGGGGATCCGCACGGCGCTGTACTTCGGGATCGCCTGCGGGCGTGAGCTGCGCGCGGTGCAGGAAGGCCGCAGCGACCGCGCGGGGGCGCTGGCGCGCTACGGCGCGTTCTCGGACGGCCACGCACGCAAATACGCGTGGCTGCTGCGCACGCAGCGCGCGGTCGGCCGCCTGACGCCGAGTCGCTCGGTGACCGCGATGGTGCGCGCGCTGGAGCACCCGGGTCTGTGCGGGTGGGCGTTCAACCACTACATGCAGATCGCGCCACCGGCGTTCGCCAGGCAGTACCGGCCGGCGGGCGCGCGCAGGGCAGCGGCGCCAGCCCCAGCAGCGGTGTAGGGGTTTTGGAATCGACCCCCTGCGGGGGTCGGGAGAGGGGTCGGCGGTCCCGGCGCCCCGCGCGGACGTTGACGGCGGCAAATCCGCGGCCGGCGCACAGAGGTGAACGGCGGCAACCCCGTGGCCAGCGGCGGGCAACCCGCGGCCGACGGCAGTCATGGCCCACGAAGACACGGCGGGGCGGCAGGCTACGCTGTCGGTATGGCAACGTTCGTACGCGATCCCGAGCCGATCGAGATCGAGCAGCTGCGCGAGCGCCGCGAACAACTGGGGCTCGACCACCACGACGAGGTGTGGGACGGTGTGCTGCACATGAACCCGCCGCCGTCGACCGAGCACCAGGGCGTACTGCAACAGCTCACCGAGATATTGAGCCCCTTGGCGCGCCGGGCGGGGGTCGTGCCGCTCATCCAGGTGTTCGGGCTCGGCGAGAACAGACACAACTACCGCTCGCCTGACGGCGGCCTGTTCCGCACACAGCCGCACGGTGTGTGGCAGACCACGGCGGCGCTCGTGATCGAGGTCGTCTCACCGGGGGACGAGACGTGGCACAAGCTGGACTACTACGCGGCGCACGGGGTCGAGGAGCTACTGATCGTAGACCCGGCGAAGCACAGGGTGCAGTGGTTCGCGTTGCAGGGCGGCGAGTACAAGCCGGTCGAGCAGAGCGCGCTGATCGAGTGCGGGCCCGCGGAGCTGGTTGAGCAGCTGGTGTGGGTGTAGAAGGCCTACGCCTCGACCCCGCTGGCGCCCCCGCCGCAAAGCGACGCGCGGCCCAAGTTAATCGCTGTGCCCCGGGGCCTACTCTGCCGCCCGGCGCGATCTCCAGCTACCCCCAGTCGCCCGGCACGATCTCCAGGTAGCACATGTCCACGCGCATGACGTCCATGGCCCACTCGAACAGCGCGCGCCCGAACCCGTAGCGCGCCACCAGGGCCCGCTCACCAAGGGGCTCCTCCTCGGGGCCGAGCACGCGCGCCCGCGCCTCAAACGGCGCGCCGAGGGGCTTGCCGCGCACGGTGCACGGCGCGATGAGCAGCCGCGGGTCGCGGCGCAGGCGTTTGACCTTGCCGGCGGCGCGCTCGCTGCGTACGTAGAAGCGCCCGTCGTCGCTCTTGGCGGCCCATACAGGCGTCGGCACGGGGGTGCCGTCGCGGCGGTAGGTGACCAGCAGCGAGCGCTTGGAGGGCGGGATCGACAGCGGCGAGCCGGTACGCGGCGCGTGCGCGATGCCACGGGCGCCGCGCGGCGCGGTACGGGCGAGTAGGCGTCCGTTGAAGACGGCGGCCGGCAGGCGCCGTTCGGGGACGGGGCGCGCGCTCGGGCGGGCAACCCGAGCGGCGCGGGCAGCGCTGGCGGTGGCGGGTGCGGGGTCAGCGGTCATCGCGAGCGGTCATCGTCGCATCTGCGCGGACCGCTGCACACGCCGTACTCACGCGACCTGGCGCAGCGGTGTCGGCGCCGGGCGGCCGGCGGTCCCCGCGCTGCGAGCCGCCGTGCGCGCCGCGGTCTCCGCGCTGCGCGCCCCCGCCGCGACCGCAAGCCGCGCAGCCTCAACGGCGCTCGCCCAGGAGACCTCGGCGAGCAGGCCCGGGGCGGCGACCATGTCGCCGGCGAGCAAGACGTCCTCGCCGCGATCGACCGCGGGCCGATCCTGCCAGGTGGTGCCGGGCAGGTCGAGCGCGCCGGTGCGCGCGTCCATCACCTGGCGCCGGCGCCAGGTCTCGCGCTCGCGGCGGTCCACCAGCGCGAGATCAAGCAAGCGCTCCAGCCGCACCTGGGCCTGCTCGGGTGACTCGCCGGGACGCAGTGGCATTTGCGCCTGGAAGAGCTCCTCGCCGGTGGGCGCGAGCGAGCTGTCGAGCGCGGTGAAGCGCTCGATCCAGCCGGCCTCGTCGAGGTCGGCGACGACGTAGGGGTCGCCGCGGCGGTGGCGCAGGGCGAGGTCGAGGCACAGCGTGCGCCCGCTCGGCCAGTCGAGGCTCGCGTCGTCGAGCAGCGCGCGCGCCTGCGAGAGCTCGGTCGCGACGATCACCGGCGAGGCGGGCAGCTCCGCCACGCGGCAGGACGTCTCGATCGCGACGCCCAGCTCGCGCGCACGGCGCTCGAGGTTGGCGACGAGCGCGCTCCAGCCGCCGATCGGAAAGCGCGCGACGGGCAGCGGATTGAGCAGGATGCGTCGGGCGCGCTGCCACACGAACGCAGCGGAGAGCGCGCCGGGGTCGTGGTGGAAGGTGTAGACGCCGGCGGCGCTGGAGAGCAGCGCGGCGGTGTCCGCGTCAGCGTGCTTGGTCACCCAGCTGCGGAAGTCCAGCTCAACCGGGGCCTCGCGTCCGCGCAGGCGCAGGACGTGCGGGATCACCCCGAGCGGGGGCGTGCGCCGCAGCTCGCCCTGCCAGCGCAGCCGCACGCCGCCCAGGGTGGGGCGCGCGTGGGCGGGGAGCAGGTCGCGTTGCTTGCACCACCGCCACAGCGCGCCGTCGCTGTAGAGGGCGTGCGGGCCGAGGTTGGTCTTGTAGGGCGCGTCGTCGCTGCGCGCGCGGCCGCCGAGCGTGTCGTGCGCCTCCAGCAGGCGGACCTTGCCGCCGTCCTCGGCGCAGGCGATCGCCGCCGTGAGCCCGGCCAATCCTCCGCCGACCACCGTGATCTCGCTCATCGTGACCTCCTGGTTGCGGTTGGCGCTCTCACCGACACTCCCGTCGCGCCGCCCCGATGTCTTGGGGGGCCCGTGCCGCTCCGCTGCCTGGAGGGCCGCGCCGGTCCACTGTCATCGGAGCCGTGCGGCGGGCTCCCGGTGTGCACGCAAGCCACTCTACGCCACGACTGGCACGCTATACAGTTCCAGTAATGACGCTGCGCACAGGTCCAGCTGTGGGCCCTGAGCCGCTCGGCCAGCAGACAGGTCCAGCTGCGGGCCCTGAGCCGCTCGGTCAGCAGACAGGTCCAGCTGCGGGCCCTGAGCCGCTCGGTCAGCAGACAGGTCCAGCTGCGGGCCCTGAGCCGCTCGGTCAGCAGACGGGTCCAGCTGCGGCCATTGAGCTGCTGGTGGAGATCGACCGCGGCAACCCGCGCCCACTCCACGAGCAGATCGAGCACGCGCTGCGCGAGAGTATTCGCGCCGGGCGACTGGCGGCAGGGACGCGCCTGCCCTCCACCCGCGGGCTGGCGGCGGAGCTCGGCATCTCACGCGGCGTCGTGACCGAGGCCTATGGCCAGCTCGCCGCCGAGGGGTACCTGACGACGAGCCAGGGAGCGCCGGTACGCGTCGCCAAGGCGGTGCGCGCCGCTGCTCAGCGCGGCCCGGCGCGCTCGCTGCTGCCGAGTTTCCCCTACCACTTCCATCCCGGCCTGCCCGATCTGGCCAGCTTTCCACGCGACCGCTGGCTGCGGTCGCTGCGCGCGGCCTTGCGCGAGTCCCCGCTGGGCGCCGTCGGCTACGGCGACCCGCGCGGCGTGCCCGAGCTGCGCGAAGCGCTCACGGACTACCTCGCGCGCGCTCGCGGCGCGGCGGGCGACCCCGAGCACATGCTGATCTGCGCAGGATTCATGCAGGGCTTCTCGCTGGCCTGCCGCACCCTGCGCGGCCTCGGCGTCGAGCGCGTCGCGGTCGAGGAGCCGGGCTGGCTCGTGCACCGGATGATCGTCGAGCAGGCCGGCCTGCAGGTCGTCGCGATCCCTGTCGACGGCGAGGGACTGCTGGTCGACGAGCTCGCACGCAGCGATGCCGCGGCGGTGGTGGTGACGCCCGCGCACCAGTTCCCGACGGGCGTCGGGCTGGCCCCCGCGCGGCGCACGGCGCTGATCGAGTGGGCCGCGCAGGGCGAGCGGCTGATCGTCGAGGACGACTTCGACGGCGAGTACCGCTACGACCGCGTCGCGGTTGGGGCGCTGCAGGGGTTGGCGCCTGAGCGTGTGCTGTACATCGGCTCGGCCAGCAAGCGTCTTGCGCCGGGGCTGCGCGTGGGGTGGCTGCTGATGCCCTCGTGGCTCGCCTGGCCAATGATCTCGCTGAAGGCTGTCGAGGACGGCGGCTCGGAGGTGGTGGGCCAGCTCGCGCTGCGCGACTTCATCGTGCGCGGCGAGCTCGACCGCCACATGCGGCGCATGCGTCCTCATTACCAGCACCGGCGCGAGACGCTGGTGGGAGCGCTCGCGCGCTGGCTGCCGCAGGGACGCCCCGGCGCCACCGCCGCGGGCCTGTACCTGCCGGTCGCGCTGCCCGACGACGTCGACGAGGCCGCGTTGCTCGTGGCGTGCGCCGAGCGGGGGGTCGGCATGGAGGGCTTTGCCTGGCACCGTGTCCGCGACGGCGGCCCGCCCGGGGTGCTGCTCGGCTTTGGCAACCTCTCTGAGCCCGCGATCGAGCAGGGCGTGCGGCTGCTGGCGGAGGCTTACGCGGCGGTGAGCGGGTAGGGCACCGAACGCCCCGACCGGTCCGGCGAGCGCCCCTGCCCACGCCGGTGCAGCCGTCCGGAGCGCCCCTGCGTGGGCCGAGCGTGGATTGACCCTGGCGACTCGACCGCCAACGCGAGCCAAAACTGGTACTTGTCCGCGGTCCAAAACTGGTCGCTTTTTGGACGCCACCCGTGGGTTAGAGTGGCCGGGCATGAGGGTCTTCCTCGCAGGCGCCACCGGCGCGATCGGCCGCCACCTCGTGCCGCTGCTGCTCGCCGAGGGCCACGAGCTGACCGGCATGACGCGTTCGCCCGAGCGCGCCCGGGATCTGCAGGCAGCGGGCGCGCAGGCCGTCGTCGCCGATGCGCTCGACGCGAGGGCGGTGCGGGCCGCCGTCGTGGCCGCACGACCAGAGGTCGTGATCCACCAGCTCACCGCGATTCCCGCGCGTCTGGACCCGCGCAAGATCGAGCGCGACTTCGTGCTCAACGACCGGCTGCGCAGCGAGGGCACCAGCCATCTCCTCAGCGCCGCCGGCGAGGCCGGCGCGCAGCGTGTGATCGCGCAGAGCATCGCTTTCGCCTACGCCCCCGGCCCGCCCGGCGCGCCCGGCGCGCCCGGCGCGAGCGCCCTGCACGTTGAGAGCGAGCCGCTGCTCTCCGAGCAGCAGGCCCCGAAATCCTTCCGGCGCACCGCCCGCGCGCTGCGCGAACTCGAGCAGGCGGTGCTGGGCGCAAACGGGGTCGTGCTGCGCTACGGCTACTTCTACGGTCCCGGCAGCTCGATCGCGCGCGGCGGTGCGATGGCAGACGAGCTGCGCCGGCGGCGGGTCCCGGTCGTCGGCCGCGGCCAGGGGGTGTGGTCGTTCATCCATCTGCAGGACGCGGCCCGCGCGACCGTCGCGGCACTCAACTACGAGGGTCCCGCCGTCTTCAACGTCGTCGACGACGACCCGGCGCCGGTCGCGCAGTGGCTGCCGGCGCTCGCGCAGGCGCTCGACGCGCCGCGTCCGTGGCGCGTGCCGACGCTGATCGCGCGACCGCTCGCCGGCAGCTACGGCATCCAGACGATGACCCGCGTGCGGGGCGCTTCAAACGCTCACGCCAAGCGCGAGCTGGACTGGCAGCCGCAGTACCCGAGCTGGCGCGAGGGCTTTCGCGACGGACTCGGATAGACCGTTGCTGCAACCCGGGCGAGGCCGCTCGCCAACGGGCGCCGGCCACCCAAACCCGCGACCCGGGCGCAGCCGCTCGCCGGCGGGCGCCGGCTCTCGGCTACCAGATCACCGGCGCTTCGTAGGCGTGCAGGCGTGGGTCGCGGCTGACGATTGACATGCCCTCGACGAGCGCCTGGGCGACGAGCAGGCGGTCGAAGGGGTCGCGGTGGTGGCGCGGCAGGTCGGCGACGCGATCGGCGTGCACGTCGAGGACCGGCAGCCCGCGGAGCCCCTGCTTGTAGAGGTACTGGTGAAAGTCGGCGTTGACGGTGAGCTTGCCCAGGCCGCGCTTGATGGCCACCTCCCAGACGGAAGCGGCGCTCAGGCGCCGCTCCACGCCGTTGTCTTCGATCAGGGCGCGGGCACCTTTGGAGAGCCGGCGGTCGCCCTTGAGGAACCAGAGCGCGGCGTGGGTGTCGATGATCAGCACAGGAGATCGTCGGGACTGCCCTCGAAGGCGTGCAGCAGCTCCTCGGGAAGCTCGTCGAAGTCCTCGGCGATCTCGATGTGGTCTTTGAGCACGCCGAACAGGCTCTCGCCGGCCTTTACGGGCACGATCGGCTCCAGCCGCACAACTGGCTTGCCGCTGCGAGTGATCACGACCTCCTCGCCGGCCTGCGCGGCGTCGACCAGCCGCGAAAGGGTCGTCTTGGCCTCATGCATTCCCACGCTCGTCGCCATCGCACCGAGCACCATAGCAAATTCCCCCCAATTTCTAGCTAGCCTAGCTCACCGCCGCACGACCAGCGCGACCCCGACCACCAGCAACACGAGCCCGGCGATGCGCGTGGGCGCGATCGGCTGGCGCACGATGCCGAGCAGGCCGAAACGGTCGATCGCGACCGACATCGCGAGCTGGCCGAGGATCACGACAGCTGTGAGGCTGCTCGCGCCGAGCGTACGCACGGTGAGAATCGCGACGGTCACGTAGACGGCGCCGAGCAGGCCGCCGATGAATGCCCACCACGGCAGGCTGCCGGCCTTCGCGTAGTTCCCGAAGCCGCCGTGCGCGAAGGCGACGACGAGCAGCAGCGCGACGGTGCCGACCAGGAATGAGATGCTGGCCGCCTGCACGCCGCCGACCGCGCGGCCCAGACGCGCGTTGACGGGGGCCTGCATCCCGACCAGCGTGCCGGCCCCGACCCCCAGCAGTAGCGCGAGCCCGCGGCTCACGGGAAGCTGCCCGCGGCTCGCACCCGCGTGCTTGTGCACCGCGTCTGCCTGGGGCACCGCGCGGAAGCACCACACCAAACCGCACCCCGCCCGCCGCTCGCAAGGCCGCCAACCCACACACGCACCCCACGCCGCGCGGGAGCACCACAACAAACCGCACCCCGCCCGCCGCTCGCAAGGCCGCCAACCCACACACGCACCCCACGCCGCGCGGGAGCACCACACCAAACCGCACCCCGCCGCCCGCTCACTTGGCCTCCAGCCAGTTGTGCCCGACGCCGACGTCAACGGCCATCGGCGGCTCGTGCGTCCACACGCCGGCCATCTCGCGCTCGATCAAAGCGCGGGCGTCGGGAACCTCGGCGGGTGGCCCTTCGAAGAGCAACTCGTCGTGGATCGTGAGGATCAGCCGTGTCGCCATGCTCGCGTCGGCGAGCGCATCGTGGCAGCGGACCATGGCGAGCTTGATGACGTCGGCGGCAGTGCCCTGGACGACGGTGTTGACGGCAAGGCGCTCGCCGAGCGTGCGCACCTGGTAGTTGCGGGCGCGCAACTCGGGGATCTGGCGGCGACGACCCCAGAGCGTGGTGACGTGGCCCTGGTCCGTCGCGCGCGCGATCGTGTCAGCGATGAACTGGGCGACACGCGGGAAGCGGGCGAGGTAGGTCTCGATGAACTCGCGGGCCTCCTCGCGGGGGATGTTCAGGCGGTCGGCGAGACCGTAGTCGGAGAGGCCGTAGACGATGCCGTAGTTGATCATCTTGGCCTTCGAGCGCATGGCGTGGTCGATTTTTTCGGGACCCGCCCCTCCGACCTCGAAGACCTGCGAGGCGGTGGCGGTGTGGACGTCTTCGCCGCGTTTGAAGATCTCCATCAGCACGGGCTCCTGCGCGACGTGGGCGAGGACGCGCAGCTCGATCTGGGAGTAGTCGGCGGAAATCAGGACGCAGTCGGGCTCGGCCTCGAAGCAGCCACGGATCTCGCGCCCGAGGACGGTGCGGATCGGGACGTTTTGCATGTTCGGGTTGGTGCTGGAGAGGCGGCCGGTTTGGGCGACGGCCTGCAGGAACGTGGTGTGGACGCGCGAGCGCTCGTCGACCTGGGCGGGGAGCACGTCGAAGTAGGTCTTGATCAGCGTGGAGAGCTCGCGCCAGCGCTCGATGCGGGGCACGATCACGTGCTCGTCGCGGATCGCCTGCAGCACACGAGCGTCGGTGGAGTAGCCGGTCTTGCCGCGGCGCTTGCGCGAGAGGCCAAGCTTGTCGAACAGGATCGCGCCGAGCTGCTGCGGGGAGGCGATCAGGAACTCCTCCTCGGCGAGCGCGAAGATTTCCTGTTCGAGCTCGGCGATCTCCTCGCGCACACGGGCGGTGATCTCCTGCAGGCGCGGCACGTTGAGGTGCACGCCGCTGCGCTCCATGTCGCGCAGCACGCGCACGAGCGGCAGCTCGATGTCGTCCATCACGCCCTGCAGCCCGCGCACTGCGATCTGCTCGCGCTGCCAGGCGGCCAGCGCACCGAGCTGCAGGGCGTCCGCGGCAACGGGGTCGTCGGTCGCGGCGGAGATGCCGCGCTCTTCGCAGAGCTCCGCGAACGGGTAGCCACGGCGGGCCGGCTCGAGCAGGTAGGCGCCGAGCAGCGTGTCGTGCACGAGCCCTGGCGGGACGAGTCCGAGCGACTTGGCGTCGTGTGCGACAACAGGCAGCTCGCCGCAGGCTACGACGACATCCTCGGGACGCTCGCAGTCGCCGGCGAGGATCTCTGGTTCGGCGCCGCCGCGAACCCCCGCCATCTCGCCGCTGCCCTCTCCCGTGCTCGCCGGCCCGCCGCTCCCGTCGCCGGTCGCACCGCGAGCTGTCGTGGCAGTGGTGAGAGCGAAGCGCCAGCGGGGCCCGGCGGCGAACAGCGCATCCTCGGGCACGGGGGCCGGCTGGACGGCGACACATACCTCCGCAGCGCTGCCATCCGCGGGCGCGCGCGCGCGCGCCCGCGGATGGCGCCCCAAAAACTCATCCCCCACCCCCACCCCCATCTCCGCTCCAGTCGCCACTCCCGTACCCGTCCTCGCGGCCCCCATCCCGGCCCGCCGCTCCAAAAACCGCCCAATATCCCCCACGCCCCCATGCCGCACCCGACCTCGCAGCACAACCTCGGCGGGCGCAGCCGGCACGAGCCCGGCCCCAGCCGCCCCAGCCACGCCGGCCGCCCCGGCGACGCCAGCACCCCCAGCCGCGCCTGTCCCTCCGGCGGCCCCGCCGGCAGCGTCCCCGCCACCGTGCTCGCCGACCTCCCCGAGCGCCTCCTCCAGTCGCCGTAGCGGGTCGCGCAGCTCGTACTGGCGAAAGACGGTGCGCAGCTGCGAGCGGTCGGGTTCGCGGGTCGCCTCGGCGGCGAGGTCGAGGTCGGCGCCGAGCGGGATGTCGCGGTGGACGGTGGCGAGCTGCATCGAGACGCGAGCATTCTCGGCGTGTTCGCGAAGATTTTGTTTGCGCTTGGCGCCTTTGATCTGGCCGACGTTGGCGAGCACGGCGTCGAGGCTGCCGTAGGTTTGGATTAGGTCGGAGGCGGTCTTGTCGCCGATGCCGGGGATGCCGGGGATGTTGTCGGAGGTGTCGCCCTTGAGGCCGTAGAAGTCGGGGATCAGGGCGGGCGGGATGCCGTAGCGGTCGATGACGGCCTGGTGGTCGTAGATCTTGGTGTCGGTGATGCCGCGCGCGGTCGCCATGACCTGCACGAGGCCGTGCTCGTCGATCAGCTGAAAGACGTCGCGGTCGCCGGTGACGATCGTGACGAGCAGGGGCGGTGTGGCCTCCAGCGCGCGGGCGGTGAGCGAGGCGATCACGTCGTCGGCCTCGTAGCCGTCGACCTTGACGTTGCGGTAGCCGAAGGCCTCGACAAGCGGTTCCATCGCGGGCCACTGCTGCTTGAGCAGGTCGGGCCGGGAGCGGCGCTGAGCCTTGTACTCGGAGTAGAGCTCGGTGCGCCCGGAGGTGCCGGCATCCCAGGCGACGAGCGTGGGGCAGACGCCGTACTCGGTGACGATCTTGACGAGCATCGAGGCGAAGCCGAAGATCGCGTTGGTGGGGACGCCGGTCGAGGTCGCGATCGACTCGGGCAGCGCGAAGAAGGCGCGGTAGACGAGGCTGGGGCCGTCGATCAAGAACAGCCTGCGCCCAGCGGCCGGCGGCGGCGGCGGTGAGGGAGCTGTCGCAGGAGTGGCCACGAGGGGGACTTTAGAGCGGGAGCGGCGGGCTGCGCAATAAGATGGCTGGCCCTCGACCGGGACGGGCTGCGGACGTGCTGGCGCGCCGCGGCCGGCGGCCCGCCCCGCCCCACCCGTACACGCCCAAACCTCCCCAGACCCTCCTCTTCGCCCCCGTCCCCTTCGCCTTCCCTCCCCAGACCCTCCCCTTCGCCCCCGTCCGCCTCCTCGCCTTTCCCCCAGACCCTCCCGTCCCCTTGCCCACTCCTGATCCCCCACCCCCCATGACACCCGAGATCCACCCGAGCGCCCAGTACAGGCTGACGATCCGCGTCAAGCTCGACGACGCAGGGGGCGGGTCGCTGGCGGCGGTGACGGAGGCCATCGGCAGCGAGGGCGGCGTGGTGGGGTCGATGGACGCGGTCGAGGTGGATGCCGGCGGGAGTGTGCGCGACGTCGTGGTCGACGCGGCCAACAGGGCGCATTGGCGGCGGATCGTCGGAGCGATCGAAGCGGTTGGCGGCGTCGCGGTGATCGACACGACGGACCGGACGTTCATGATGCATGTGGGCGGGAAGATCGAGCAGCACAACAAGCACCCGCTGAAGACGAGGGACGACCTCTCGATGGCGTACACGCCGGGGGTCGCGAGGGTCTGTATTGCGATCCGCGACGACGCTGCGAAGGCCTACCAGTACACGATCAAGCGCAACACGGTGGCGGTCGTGTCTGATGGGAGCGCGGTGCTGGGGCTCGGAGATATCGGCCCGGCGGCGGCGATGCCGGTGATGGAGGGGAAGGCGTGTTTGTTCAAGGAGTTTGCGGGGGTGGATGCGTTCCCGATCTGTTTGGACACGCACGATCCGGACGAGATCGTCAAGACGGTGAAGCTGATCGCGCCGGCGTTCGGGGGGATCAACCTGGAGGATATTTCGGCGCCGCGGTGCTTTGAGATCGAGGAGCGACTGAAGCAGGAGTTGGAGGTGCCGGTGTTCCACGACGACCAGCACGGGACGGCGGTGGTGGTGATGGCGGCGCTGATGAACGCGGTGAAGCTGACGGGCCGCCGGATGGAGGAGTTGCGGGTGCTGATCATCGGCTTGGGGGCCGCGGGGATCGCAGTGACGAAGATTTTGCGGGAGGCGGGCGTGCGGGAGATCGTCGGGGTGGATTCGCGCGGCGCGTTGCATGTGAAGCGGGAGGACTACGTGGACGGCAGCATGAACGCGACGAAGCGGTGGTTCGCGGAGGTGACCAATCCGGAGTGCCGTGGCGGCGGGCCGGCCGACGTAATCGACGGGACCGACCTGGTGATCGGCCTGTCAGGTGCAAGGGTGCTGCCGGCGGGAGCGTTGGCAAAGATGAACAGGGACGCGATGGTGTTCGCGATGGCCAACCCCGACCCGGAGGTCGCGCCCGAGGAAGCGGCGAAATACGCAAGGATCGTGGCGACGGGGCGCTCGGACTACCCGAATCAGATCAACAACGTGCTGTGTTTTCCGGGTGTTTTCAGGGGTGCGCTGGACGTGCGCGCGAGGGCGATTACAGACGCGATGAAGATGGCGGCGGCGAGGGCGATCGCCGCGATTGTGCCCGAGGAGGAGCTGCGCGAGGACTACATCATCCCGTCGGTGTTCAACCGGGATGTCGCGCCGGCGGTGGCGACGGCGGTCGCCGAAGAGGCGCGCGCGAGCGGGACGGCGCTGGCGGGCCAGGAGGTGGGGTACGCGGCGGGCGAAACGCAGACGGGCTCCCACCAGGCGGTCTCGCCGGCGGCAGGCGGCGGCCGGCCCACGCACGTGTCAAGCTGAGCAGGATGGTGCGCGGCAACGCGAGTCGAAACGAAGGGCGAGTCGAGGGACGATGACGCAAGGGGGCCTCCTGGCGGCGGGCCAAGTGACGGCGACGGGCCGGGTGTCCCGGCGATGAGTCGTGTGACGGTGACCGGAGCGACGGGTCTGCTCGGCCCGCGACTGGTGGCGGCGTTGCGGGAGCGCGGCGATCAGGTGACGGTGCTCTCGCGCGATCCGCAGCGGGCAAGGCAGACGCTCGGGCAGGTGCGCGCGCTCGCGTGGGACCTGCTGCGCGAACCGGCGCCGGCGCAGGCGCTGGAGGGAGCCGACGCAATCGTGCACCTGGCCGGCGAGAATGTCGCGCAGCGCTGGAGCGAGAGCGCGAGGCGCGCGATCCGGGAGAGCCGGGTGACGGGCACCCGCAACCTCGTGGATGGTCTGCGCGCGGCCGGCGAGCAGCGACCGACGGTGCTGGTGAGCGGGTCGGCGGTGGGCTACTACGGCGAGCACGGGGAGGAGCCGCTCGACGAGGAGGCGGCGCCGGGGGAGGACTTCCTTGCGCAGGTGTGCGTGCAGTGGGAGCAAGAGGCCCAGCGTGCCGGCGAGCTGGGGCTGCGAGCGGTGCAGCTGCGCACGGGGGTGGTGCTCGACCGCGCGGGCGGTGCGCTGGCGAAGATGCTGCCGGTGTTTCGCGCGGGGGTGGGCGGGCCGGTCGCGGGGGGCCGCCAGTTCGTCTCGTGGGTGCACCCGGACGACGTCGTCGGGATCGCGCTCGCGGCGATCGCCGACGAACGGCTGGAGGGGCCGGTGAACGCGACGGCGCCGGAACCGGTCAGCAACCGCGAGCTCTCGCGCGCGCTGGCGCGGACGTTGCACCGCCCGGCGCTGGCGCCGGTGCCGGGGTTGGCGCTGCGGATGCTCTATGGGGATATGGCGCGTGTCGTGACGACGGGCGCGCGGGTGCTGCCGGCGAAGGCGCTGATGGCTGGCTACGAGTTCCGCTACCCGCACGTACAGGAGGCCCTGGCGGCGGCGCTTGGTTGAGCGGTTGGGGGTGTGGGTTTGCGATCGTCCGCGTGTGTGCGCCGCGCGCAGGTGGCGGGCCGGGGCGGGACCTCCGTGTCCCGCCTGCGCAGGGCTGACGGCGGGTCAGCCGGTTTCGAAGGCGCGGTAGAAGACGAGGCGCCCGTGGGCGACGCGGTCGATGCCGTAGCGCGAGAGGGTGCTGTCGCCGTCGGCCTGGATCGAGTAGCGCCCCAGGACGCCGTCGCGCGCGCGGGTCGCAAAGAGCTTGTCGATCACGGTTTGGCGGTCGTTGCCGTGCGCGTGGGCCCGCCGGATGGCGAGGAGGACGAGGCTCATGGCTTCGTAGCCGTAGAGCGCGTAGGCGTTGGCGGCTTCGTGGAACTGCGTGTGGTAGGCGCGCAGCACGGCGGCCGCTGAGGGCGGGTAGAGGCCGGCGGGCAGGACGGGGCTTGCGATGTAGGTGGCGCGGGCGGCGGCGCCGATGCGAGTGGCGAACGAGCCTTCGCCGGAGCCGGCAGGGCCAGCTGAGCCGCCCGAGCCGCCAGCCAAACCGCCTGCACCAGCGCTGTTTTTGCCACCGCCCGCAACTTTGCTCTCGCCGCCTGCTGCGTCGCCGCCGCCGGCCGAGCGCTGTCCGCCCCCTCCGCCACCCGGCACGGCGCTTTCGTCGAGCGAGCTGGAGCCGAGCAGGCGCAGGCGGGGGTTGGCGGCGTGTAGTGCCTGCCAGAGCGCGACGGCGCCCGCGTTGGGCAGACCGCTGAAGAAGACGGCCTGGGCGTGGCTTTCGTCGATCTTGGTCGCCTCGCCGGCGTATTCGGTGGAGGCGGTCGTGTCGAGCGTGTCTTCGCCGACGAGGTCGATGCCGGCGTGTTTGGCGTCTTCGGAGAGGATCGCGGCGAGCGGGAGGTCGAATGGGTCTTGGTCCTCCAGGACGTACACGCGCCCGACCCCGAGCGCGCGCATCAGCTGGACCTCGGCGGCAGCCTGGACGGGGTCGGTCGGCATCAGGCGCACGAAGGTGCGTTTGCCGGTTTGGTAGAAGCGTTCGGGCTCGTCCTGGTTGGCGTGCAGCGAGGAGGTGAGACCGACGTAGGGGCTGGCGGGGCTGACCTGGGGGATGTTGGCGGCGTTGACAAAGGGCAGCGAGATCGCGGTCGCCTCGGAGTCGAAGTCGCCGAGGTAGGCGATCGTCGTGCTGTCCTGGGCGGCGTACTTGGCGTCGGTTGCGGTTTCGCCGGGCGCCCATTCGCCGGTCTTGGGGTTGGCGTCGTTCAGCGAGGCGTAGCCCACCTGGAAGCGGTGCACGCGGCCGCCGACCTGCGCGAGTGCGAGCTTCTCGCCGTTGACGATCTGCCGCGAGACGGGCGCGAGCGGGCCTTCGAGCGGCAGGCTGGAGTAGACGGTGAGGCGGTTGCCGGCGACGGTGCCGGCGGTCGAGACGCCGACCCCGCCGCAGCCGGCGACGGCGGCCGCGGCGCCGGCGAGCAGGAGCGTCGAGACGGCGGCGCGCAGGGCGAGGAGCGGCGGGCGCAAGCGCAACGGCCGCTTAGCTGCTGCTGCGACGGCGGCCTGGCAGGTATCCGGCGAGGATGCGCAGGCATGCCCCGATCAGCATGATGAGCGCGGCGAGCATGAAGGCGTCAAAGCCCTTGGCTCCGAGTGCCCACAGCACGATCCAGACCATCAGGCCAGCGGTGACGGCGGCGACGAGTCCCATTGGCAGGGGATCGTATATCACCGGGCAGCAGCCGGGCGCACTGAAGCCCCGGCCCGCAGCGCGGTGGCCAGCTCGGCGACGAGCGCGCCGACGGCGCCCGCGGGGTCCGCCGACTCGCCGGCGGCCCGCACGAGGCGCGACCCGACGATCACGCCGTCCGCGCCGGCGCGCGCGGCCTGGGTGGCCTGCTCGGGTGTGGAGATCCCGAACCCGAGAGCAACGGGCACGGCTGTGGCGGCCTTCGCACGGGCGACGATCTCCGCGAAGCGCTCGGCCAGCGCCGCGCGCTCGCCGGTGGTGCCGACCACCGAGACGGTGTACAGAAAGCCGCGCGCGCGCGCGCCGATCTGCGCCAGGCGCTGCGGGGGAGTGGTCGGCGCGACCAGGGGCACGAGCGCGACCGCGTGCGCGTCGCACGCCGCGAGCACCTGCGGGGCTTCCTCCAGCGGCAGGTCGGGCACGATCAACCCGCACGCGCCGCTGCGGGCGAGCCGCGCCACGAACGCGTCCGCGCCGGGGGCGAAGACCATGTTGGCGTAGCACATGAGCACCACCGGCACGTGCGCCGCCAGTGCCCGCGCGACCTCGAGCACGCCCGCCACGCTGGCACCGGCCGCGAGCGCGCGGGTGCCGGCGTCGTGGATCACGGGACCGTCGGCGAGCGGGTCCGAGTAGGGGACACCCAGCTCGATCACGTCGGCGCCCGCCGCGGCACACGCCTCGCCGATGCGTTGGGACTCGGCGAGCGTCGGAAAGCCGCCCATCACGTACGGCATCAGCGCCGCCGCGCGGCCCTCGGCGCGTACCTGCGCGAAGGCGGCCGCGATGCGCTCGATGCCGCTCGCCGCCACGCCGTCGTCCCCACGACCAGTCGTCGCACCAGACCCCAACCCCGCGCCGGCCCGCGCCGCGCCGTCGTCCCCACGGCGCCCCGCCGCACCCGGCCCAGCGACCCCCGCGTCGGAGCCGAAGGCGGAGACATTCATCACCTCCTCATCACCCACCATCCCGCGTGCGGCGCTCATGAAAGCGCGATCACCTCCGCGAGGTCCTTGTCGCCACGCCCGGACAGGCACACGAGATCGAGCTCGCCCTCGCGCTGTGCGAGCGTCCAGGCGAGCGCGTGCGCCGTCTCCAGCGCCGGGATGATCCCCTCAAGGCGTGTGACCTCACGGAAGGCCGCCAGCGCGTCGCGATCGGAAACTGCGACGTAGCGAGCGCGGCCGCTGTCGCGCAGGTGGGCGTGCTGGGGGCCGGTGCCGGGGTAGTCCAGGCCGGCGGAGACCGAGTGCGCCTCGACGATTTGGCCCTCCTCGTCCTGCATCACCGCCGAGAGCGCGCCGTGCAGCACCCCGGCGCGCCCGCCGACGGTCAGCGGCGCGCCGTGGCGGGGCGTGTCGATCCCCTCCCCCCCGGCCTCCACGCCGACGAGTTGCACGTCGGGGTCTGCCAGGAACGCGGTGAAGATCCCGAGCGCGTTGGACCCACCGCCGACGCAGGCGATCACGCGCGCCGGCAGCCGACCCTCGCGCTCCAAGAGTTGCGCGCGGGCCTCGTCGCCGATCACGCGCTGCAGGTCGCGCACGAGCGCGGGGTAGGGCGCGGGGCCCACGACGGAGCCGATCACGTAGTGGGTGTCGGCGACGTTGGTCACCCAGTCGCGGATCGCCGCCGAGGTCGCCTCCTTGAGCGTGCGCGCGCCGGCGTCCACGGCGTGGACCCTCGCGCCGAGCAGTTCCATGCGCTGCACGTTGGGTCGCTGGCGGCGCGTGTCCTCGGCGCCCATGTAGATCTCGCATTGCAACCCCAGCAGCGCGCACACCGTCGCGGTCGCCACGCCGTGCTGGCCGGCGCCGGTCTCGGCGATGATGCGCCGCTTGCCCATCCGCTGTGCCAGCAGCGCCTGGCCGAGCGCGTTGTTGAGCTTGTGCGAGCCGGTGTGGTTGAGGTCCTCGCGCTTGAGGTACACGGGCCACCCCAGCTGCTCGGAGAGCCGCCGCGCGCGGTACAGCGGCGTCGGCCGCCCCGCGAAGTCGCGCAACAGCCCGTCGAGCTCGGCCCGGTAGGCCGGGTCCACGCGCGCCTGCACCCACGCCTGTTCGAGCTCGGCGAGCGCCGGCATCAGCGTCTCCGGCACGTACTGGCCGCCGTAGCGGCCGAAACGGTGCTCGACGGTGCCTGCCGCATCGGACGGCGTCGCGCTCGCGGGCACCGGGGTGTCTGGCTCGATCGTGCTCACGCACGCGAGCCTACAACGGCAGGCGCTCAATCGTGCTCACGCAGGCCAACCCACAACGGCAGGCGCTCAACCGTGCTCACGCGGGCCAACCCACAACGACAGACGCTCAACCGTGCTCATACGGGCCAGCCCACAGCGGCGGGCGCTCACGCAGGCGAGCCCACGGCGGCGCTCGCCGCGAGCTGGACTTCGGAGAAGAAGGCGCGCATCCGCTCGGGGTCCTTGAGGCCCGGCGCCGCCTCGGTGCCGCTGGCGGTGTCGAGCGCGAATGGTTGCGCCGCGGGTCCCAGTTGCGCGACCGCCGCCAGCGCCGTGCCCACGTTCTCGGCGCGCAGGCCGCCGCTGAGGATCAGCGGCACGCGCGAGCGCCGCGCGCGCAACAGCGACCACTCGAACGTCAACCCCGTGCCGCCACGCAACCCAGCCCGCGCGGGCTCGGGCGCGCGCGCGTCGAGCAGGTGGTAGTCAACGTGGAAGCGCTCGACGTCGCGCACGTCGCCGACCGTGGTGACCTGCACCGCCTTGATCACGCGCGCCCCCGTGCGGTGCGCCACCTCCCCGCAGTACGCCGGGCCCTCGTCCCCGTGCAATTGCAGCAGCGTCAGCCCGACCTCATCCGCGGTGCGCACCACCTCGCCGATCGGCGCGTTGACGAACACCCCGCACAGCTCGACCTGCCGGCGCAGTGCGGCGGCGATCTGCACCGCCTCCCCGCGCGCACACCGTCTCGGGCTGTGCGCGTAGAAGACCATCCCGACCGCCCACGCACCGAGCTCGGCCGCGAGCTGCGCATCCTCCAGCCGCGTGACGCCGCAGATCTTGACCTTGGGTGTCGTGGCCGGTGTCATCGCGCACCCCACGGTAGGGCATCGCGCGCGCGTGCTCGGCTCACTGCCGGCGCGCCGCGGCCCGGCAGCCTGGGCAGGCGGCTCTGCCTCGCCGCGATCCGGGCGCCCTGTACAGCTCCGGCGGCGCCGGCTCCCGGCCACGCTTGGGAGCCTTTGCGGCCGATCGCCCTCGGGGGTCGGCCAGCCCGTTATCGGCGAGTCGCCTCAGCCTTCGGGCGTGCTCGGGTTCGGGACCGAGTTGGGCCGCTGCCCGAGCGTGGCTTCGACGGTTTTTTTGTCGTAGCCGCCGCTGCCGTTGGCGCGCAGCAGTTCGATCGAGACCTTGTCGCCTGGTTTCTTGGCACCAATCACGTCAGCGAGTTCGGTGTTGCTCTTGATCGGCTTGCCATCGACGCCGACAATAATGTCGCCGCCGACAGCGACTTCGGCGCCGTCGATCTTGACTTCCAGGTTGCCCGCGCGCAGACCGGCCTTCGCGGCAGCGGTGCCGCCTTCGACTTTCTCGACGAGCACGCCGCTCTTGACGGGCAGGTTCAGCGCGGACAGCGACGGGTCGATCGTCAGCGTCAACACACCGAGGTACGCGCCGCGGACCGAAGCGCCTTTCTCCAGTTCGGGCAGCTCCGCCTTGGCGGTGTTGATCGGGATCGCAAAGCCGATGCCGACGTTGCCATCGCTGCCGCCGCCACCGGTCTCGATCTGCGAGTTGATGCCGATCACCTGGCCCTGCGCGTTGAGCAGCGGCCCGCCCGAGTTGCCTGGGTTGATCGGCGCGTCGGTCTGCAGCACGTTGAAGATTTCAAAGCCGTTGGGCGCCGTGATATGGCGTTGCAGCGCCGAGATGATCCCCGTTGTGAGCGTCCTGGCCAGCCCAAACGGATTGCCGATCGCGAGCACCGGTTCGCCGACCTCGACGTTGGAGGAGTCGCCCAGCGTCAGCGCGTGCAGCGAGAGCCCTTCGGTCGGAATCCGCAGCACGGCCAAGTCGTTGGAGGGATCCTTGCCGACGACCTGCGCGTCAACGGTCTTGCCGTGTTCGAAGCTGACCGTCACCTTCACCGCGTTCTCGACCACATGCCAGTTGGTGAGAATCGTGCCGTTGGAGTTGACGACGAAGCCCGACCCGGTCGCCGTGCCCTGCTGCTCGCTTTCGCCCTGTCCAAACGGCGATTCCGTCTGGCGCACGACATTAGAGACCACATACGCCACGCTCGGCGCCGTGTGTTCATAGATTTCGTGCGCCGTCGGCGCGCTGGTGCTGGCCGTCCTGTTCTTGCCGGCCGGCGCGGAGGCGGCGGCAGCAGGTGAAAGGGGAGCCTGCTGTACCTCGGTGACGGTCTTCTGTGTCGCACCGAGTCCGCCGAGCGCAGCGATAACCGCGACGACGACGCCGCCTCCGACGAGGGCCGATAGGAACGGAATGGCAAACACACGCTTCATGCGGAACACATAATGACCGATCGCGATGAACGCCGACTAAAGGCTTGCCCCGGTGGCGCTTAAGGAGTTCGCGCCGGCCACCCCGCGCAGTTCGCGCAATGCGGCCTCGGGGTCGCCCGCGCGCATCAGCGTCTCGCCGACGAGCACCGCGTGCGCGCCGCGCGCGTGCAATTCGCGCAGCTGCTCGGGCCGCGCGATGCCGGACTCCGAGACGACGGTCACGTGCGGCGGCACGTCCTCGAGCAGCTCGAAGGTCCGTGCGATGTCGACGCTGAAGTCGCGCAGGTCGCGGTTGTTGACGCCGACGAGGTCCGCGCCGAGCTCCAGCGCGCACGCCAGCTCGGCACCGTCGTGGACCTCGATCAGCGCGTCGAGCTCCAGCGCGCGCGCCTGACCGTAAAGGTCCGCGAGCGCGGGCTGCTCCAGCGCGGCGACGATCAGCAGCACGGCGTCGGCGCCGGCGGCGAGCGCCTCGTGGAGCTGGTAGGGGTCGAGCACAAAGTCCTTGCGCAGCAGCGGCAGGTCGCACGCCGCGCGCGCATCGCGCAGGTCCTGCAGCGAGCCGCCGAAGAACGGCTCGTCGGTCAGCACCGACACCGCGCGCGCGCCGCCGCGCTCGTAGGCGCTGACGATCGCGCGCAGGTCGGGCGCCTCGCGCAGCGGCCCGGCCGAGGGCGAGCGGCGCTTGAACTCGGCGATCACCGCGATCGAGACCCCACCCTCCCCCGCACCGGCCCCCGCGTCGGCGGCACCGGCCCCCGCGTCGCCCCCCCCACCGGCCGCACCGACCCCCGCACCGGCCCCCACATCGGCGGCGCCCGCTTGCTCGGCGTCGCCGGCCTCGGCGACGCTCGCCCCCTCGATGCTCGCTGCGCTGGTCTCGGGAACGCCCACCAGGTCCGCGCTCGCGCTCAGGCGACCTGCCGCGGCGCCCGGACCGCGCAGCGCCCCGCGAAAGGGCCGCTCGCGGCGCAGCGGGTCGGCGCGCGCCGCCGCGGCCTGCTCGCGCAACTCGGCCAGCGGCAGCTCGCGCTTGCGGCGCTCGACCTCCGCGCGCGTGCTGGCCAGAATGTCCCGCAGGACACTCACGACACGGCTCCCGCGCGCGTGGGAGCGTGGCGGACGCTCGCCTGCACGTAGCGTTCGAGCGCGTCAGTGGCGGCGCCGGTCGCGATTGCCTCGCGCGCCTGCTGGACGCCGGCGGCGAGCGTCTCGACCCTGCCGGCGGCGTAGATCGCGGCGCCGGCATTGATCGCCGCCAGATCGGCGGCCGGTCCGTGCAGCTCCCCGGTCAAGATCGCGCGCGTGGTCGCCGCGTTCTCAGCGGGCGTACCGCCGGCGAGCGCGGGGTCGGCGGGGTCGGCAACGGCGGGCAGGCCGACATCCTCGGGGGTGAGGGTGTAACGCTCGACGTGGCCGTCGCTGACCTCCACGACATGGGTGGGCCCGGCGATCGACACCTCGTCGAGTCCGTCCGCGCCGGTGACGACCAGCGCCCGCTCGGTGCCGAGCAGCGCCAGCGCGCCGGCGACCGTGTCGAGGAAGCGCGCGTCGGCGACCCCGATCAGCTGGCGCGAGGCGCCAGCGGGGTTGGTGAGCGGGCCGAGCAGGTTGAAGACGGTGCGCACCGCGAGTTCGTGCCGGACGGGGATCACGTAACGGGTGGCCTGGTGGTGAGCGGGCGCAAACATGAAGCCGAAGCCGGCCTCCTCGATGCAGCGCGCCACCGCGTCGGGGGCGAGGTCGATGCGCGCTCCGAGCGCTTCGAGCACGTCGGCCGACCCCGACGGGCTGGTGGCGGAGCGGTTGCCGTGCTTGGCCACCGCGCAGCCCGCTCCGGCGGCGATCAGCGCGGCGGTGGTCGAGACGTTGAACGTGCGCCGCCCGCCGCCGGTCCCGGCGGTGTCGAGCAGGTGTTCGCGCGCACTCGACACACCGGTCGCGAACACGCGCATCGTGCGCGCCAGCCCCGCCAGCTCCTGGGCGGTCTCGCCCTTGGTGCGCAGCGCGACCAGAAACCCCGCGATCTCGATCTCGCTCGCCTCGCCGGCCATGATCTGCGCGAGCACCTCCGCGGCTTGTTGCTCACCAAGGTCCTCGCGCGAGGCGAGCGCGTCGATGGCACGGGTGAGGACTGGGTTTGGCATCGTGGCGTGGGACCCCTAACAGGCCTGCTCGGATGCCGGCAACCGGTGGGAGCGCGGCAGGCCGCCCGAGGCCCGGTAGAAGCGCGGCAGGCCGCCCGAGGCCCGGTAGAAGCGCGGCAGGCCGCCCGGACCCCGGGTTTCGGGCCGTGATTTGCGGTGCAATGTCACGAGCACGCCCACCAGCAGCCGCCCGGGGTCCGCAACATCACGAGCAGGCCCACTAGCAACCGCCTGGGGCCTGCATCGCGACGGGCCGCTCGCGCGCACGCGCGCGGTTGACGCCGAGAAAGTTGGCGAGCAGCCGCTGGCCCTCGTCGGTGAGCACGGACTCGGGGTGAAACTGCACACCCTCGGCGGGCAGCTCACGGTGGCGCAGGCCCATCAGCACGCCCTCGCCGTGGGCGGAGGCTTCCAGGCAGTCCGGCAGCGCCGGGTCGACGACCAGCGAGTGGTAGCGCCCGACGGTCAGCGGGCAGCGCAGACCGTCGAAGATCGTGCGCCCGTCGTGCTCGATCGTGGTCGCTTTGCCGTGCACCGGCGGGTGTAGCATCACGCGCCCCCCGAACGCCTGCGCCATCGCCTGGTGGCCCAGACACACGCCGAGCGTCGGCACGCCCGCCTCGGGCAGCCGCCGCACGACCTCCAGCGAGATGCCCGCCTCGTCGGGCGTGCAGGGTCCGGGCGAGACCACGCAGCGATCCCAGCGCTCCCCCAGCAGCTCCTCGACGCTCGCGCGGTCGTTGCGAACCGTGTGCACGTCGGCCCCCAGCTCGCCGAGGTACTGGACGAGGTTGTAGGTGAACGAGTCGTAGTTGTCGATCATCAGCACTTTCATCTTCGGTTTCCGTTTACCTCGTCGGGCGCCATTTCGCCTGCAAATCGGCGGTTTTCGTGCTGCTCGTTCTGTCGCGCGTCGGTTCGTGTCGCGCCGCGATAGGAGCGTAGCCCATACGCGCGAGGCCGCCGAGGGGTGATCTCAGCTGGCGCGCAGACGATCGTCTGCATCTGCCGCTAGGTTCCGCCCCGTGCTCTGGCCTCCCCCACCGTGGCCGCTCACGCCCGTCACTGGGTGGAACGTGACCGTTGGCAAACGCAAAGGCCAGACCCGTGTGACCGTTGATGTGCCGCTCTGGAACGTGGGCGGCGTCAGCCTTCGTGCATACACCTCGGCTTGGGAGGGGCGACCCCTGATACCCCGCGAGTGGCCACGCGGGTTTGCCGAAGTTGCCTCCCGCCGGATGGCGGAGAATCATGGCGCTGACAAGGGAAGGGTGCTCTACATAGGCCGACGCACGCGAGAGGACGAACGCGCACCGCTCGCGGTGCTCGCCTGGCACTGGCCCGGCCACGGTCCCCTGGAGGTACTCGACCTCGGCGTGGCGCTCGCGGTGCGCCAACACCGTCTTGACTTGATGAGCGCTCTCGGAGCGTCTCTATTCTCTCTCCTACGAGCCATCGCAGCGCACAAGGACGTAGGCCGCGCCACCGATCGACTCGCGTGGATTACCGATGACGACCACGTCGCGCGGCGAGCGCACGAACAATGGGGATTCGTCGGCTTGAAGGCGTCTGCCCGACCGCCCGAATGCACGGCACGCCATTATCTGCGACGGATCGAGCCTTAGAACCTGTTTCAAAATGATTTGCACGCCTGGATGCCCTCCTGATACACGGCGCCGGATCGCCACGTGCCGTCTTGCCCGTGCTACCAGCACGGGCTACGCCGCCCCGAGTCGCCCGGCTTGGTCCAGGAGCGCCCCAGTCGCACCCTCATTTTGAAACAGGTTCTTAACCCAAGGAGGCGAGGAAGTCGGGATCGGCGTCCGGGTCAGACACCGGCTCGGGAGGTCTGGTGGTGTGTAGGCCCTGCTCGTCCTCCGTCTCCACGAGGTCTGAGACATCGCCGACCGACACGGGCTTTGCGTCGCGGACGATCAGTCCGAGGACACGTCGATATGCACGCGGGTCGTGCTGGACGAGCGCCGCGGCCGAGTAGCCGCCGAGCGCAAGCTGGGGAGCGAGCATCCACTGCCCAACCAGATCGTCGCGAGGCAAGTAGCGAGCGACCTGCTCCGCTACTGCGCACATAGTCCGTACGCGAGCGACGGAGCTTGCGCGCAGCCGTGTGGGACACCCTCGCTCCCAAGCGCGGATCGTGTCACGGTGAACACCCAGCGCCCGCGCCAGCGCGCTCTGTGACGCAAAGAATCGTTCCAGGCGCTCGAAGTCCGGTGGCCTCCTCACCACGACTGTCGCGTCGTTTCCAGCCGCTGATCTCCGCTTTGCTTTCGCGCGCGGCGGCTGCTTGGTGCGCTCCATCTGCTCGTCTTGAACCTGACTCATCGTGCGCTCATCCTATCATAACCGGCAGAATACTGCCTAATATAGCGTCGGCGCGGCGCTGGGTGAACTTGCGGCGCGGCGACCTGGTCAAGCGGGAAGCGGCGCAAACGCAGGATGGTCGCACGCACGTCTTCGCCTCGAGCGCGACCATCCGCCGACCGGCGCGCGCCCGCTGAGACTGGCGACCCAGACTATGCCCAGCCAGCCTGCCCGATCGCGAGCTCGATCGCGCTGAGCACGGCCCGCGACTTCGCGCAGGACTCCTCGTACTCGTAGGCCGGCTTCGCGTCGGCGACGGTGCCGCCGCCGGCCTGGATGTGCGCGACGCCGTCCTTGACGACGACCGTGCGGATGTGGATGCACGTGTCGAGCTCGCCGCTGTATGACAGGTAGCCGATCGCGCCGCCGTAGCCGCCGCGCTTGAGCGGCTCGAGCTCGTCAATGATCTGCATCGCGCGGACCTTCGGCGCGCCGGAAAGCGTGCCGGCGGGCAGCACCGAGCGCAGGGCGTCCATCGGGCTGACCTCGACCCGCAGTGTGCCGATCACCGAGGAAACGATGTGCATCACGTGCGAGTAGGTCTCGACGGCCATGAACGTCTCGACCAGCACGCTGCCGGGCTCACATACACGGCCGAGGTCGTTGCGGCCGAGGTCGACGAGCATCACATGCTCGGCGCACTCCTTGGGGTCATCGAGCAGCTCGTGGGCGATGCGCTCGTCCTCCTTGACATTGGCGCCTCGCGGGCGCGTGCCCGCGATCGGGCGGGTCGTGACGCGCGCGCCGCCGCCCGCGTCGGGCGCGCCGACGGTCAGCAGCGGCTCGGGGCTCGCGCCCGCGATCTGGAAGTCGCCGAAATCGAGGAAGTACATGTACGGGCTCGGGTTCACTGCCCGCAGCCCGCGGTAGATCGAGAACGCCTCGACGGGCACCGGCGCCGACCACCGCTGCGAGGGCACGACCTGGAAAGCGTCGCCGGCGTGGATGTACTGCACGATGCGCTCCACCATGCCCTCGAACTGGGCGCGGGGCATGTTCGACTGGAAGTCCGGCATCTCGCGGACGGCGGGCGGTGCGGCGAGGGCGCCGGGCTCGCCGGGGGTTGCCGGCCCGCCCGGCACCACCGGCTCGCCAGCGACCGCCGGCCCGCCGGGCGCCAGCGGCTTGCCAGCGGCCGGCACCGGGCCGGCGAGCGCGTCGCGGATCTCGGCAATCGTGCGCGCAGCGGCAGCCCAAGCGGCTTCGACGTCGGGCTCGGCCGCAAGGTCGGCGTTGGCGAGGATCGTCACGGTGTGCTTGAGGTGGTCGAACACGACGAGCGCGTCGGAAAGCATCAGCGCCATGTCGGGCAGCCCCAGCGGATCGGACTTGGGCTCGCCCAGCGGCTCGACGGTCCGCACGAGGTCATAACCGAAGAAGCCCACCGCGCCGCCCGCGAACGGTGGGCCGTCGCTCAGCGGCGCCTGGCGAAAACGCGCGACGTGCTCGGCGGCCAGCGCGTAGGGGTCCTCGGCGCCCGGCTGGGCGGCGTCGGCGAGCGACCAGCGCAGCACCGAGCGCGGGCGCACGCCGATGAACGACCAGCGCCCGACCCGCTGACCCTGCTCGGCGGACTCCAGCAGGAAGGCCGGCTCGCCGGGGGCGAGCGCGCGCAGCTTCAAAAACGCCGACACCGGCGTCTCGCAGTCCTCGATAAAGGTGTGCCGCAGGGGAATCAGGTTGTAGGCGTCCGCCTCCCCCCCGGTCGCCGCCAGCGCACGGGCTTGCTCGACCGTGGGGGCGATCGCCAATTCGCGGGCCATACGCGCGCGCGCGATAGGCCCCTCAAAAACAACACTCACCGCACACCCCCGATCGGGGCACCCGGCCAACGCCCCCCACCCGCCACCGCGCGCAAGCGCGGTGGCCCCTCCAAAAACAACACCCACCGTTCACCGCCGGGCGAGCGCAGACGTGACACGGTCAGGCCCTCAGCGACGGCGTTCATCGAGCACCCGCTCAGCGTCGGCAAGGCAGCGGCCACGGCTGGCCAGCAGCACGAGCAGGTGGTAGAGGACGTCGGCGGCCTCTTCCTCGACGCGCAGGTCGGACTCCTCGCGAGCGGCGCGCGCGACCTCCTCGGCCTCCTCCATCACCTTCGCGCCGATCCGCGGCGGGTCGTCGAGCAGCGCCACCGTATAGGAGCCGGCAGGCCGCTCGCGGGCACGCTCGCGCAGCGTGCGCTCCAGGGCCGGCAGCGTCTCGTGCGGCGCAGGGGGATCTAGCTCGCCACGGTGAAAGCAGGTGCGCTCGCCCGTATGACAGGCGGGCCCGGCGGGCTCGACGAGCGCGAGCACGGTGTCGCCATCGCAGTCGAGCCGCAGAGCGCGCACAGCCTGGGTGTTGCCGCTGGTCGCGCCCTTGTGCCAGAGCTCCGAACGGGAGCGGCTCCAAAGATGCAGCTCTCCCGTGGCGCGGGTGCGCTCGAGCGCGAGCGCGTTCATGTAGGCGAGCATCAGCACCTCCCCGCTGGACCAATGCTGGACGATGCACGGCACCAGACCGCGCTCGTCGAAGACCAGCGCGCGGTCCAGCGGGTCGGCGACCGTGTCGGCAGCGGTGTCGGCGCTCGCCGGGGCGCCGGCGCGAGCGGGTGAGGCGGGCGTGCTCATTGCGCAGATTGTAGGTGGCGCCACCGCGGCGTCTCTCGCGCGCGCGCCAGCTGGGAGAGGCGCGCACGACGCGGGCGCGCACGGGCACGCATGACGCAGGCGCGCACACACGCGATACGCCGCGTCGCCGAGCACCGTGGGCGAAGCCGCGTCGTCG
The DNA here is from genome assembly GCA_963804675.1 of uncultured Solirubrobacterales bacterium. Classification (GTDB taxonomy): domain Bacteria; phylum Actinomycetota; class Thermoleophilia; order Solirubrobacterales; family Solirubrobacteraceae; genus Palsa-744. The sequence continues at coordinate 1,250,881 of CAWDRI010000001.1, forward strand.
CAACGGCGCGGGCAAGCGCGGGGCCGTTTGGGGGACGGCGGCGCGTCATGATGGCGGGCATGGCATCGCTGCTGGAGCGCAAGCTGATCGTTGTGACCGGCAAGGGCGGGGTCGGCAAGACGACGCTCGCGGCCGCAATCGGTCTGCTCGCCGCCCGGCGGGGGCGGCGTACGATCGTGGTGGAGCTGAGCGGCGCGGGCACCGACGCGGGCGCGGCGGGGCGGTTGGCGGCCCTGCTGGGAGGAGCGCAGGCGCCGGCGCAGGGTGTGGAGACCCAATTGCAGGCGGACTTGTGGGGGCTCTCGCTCGACCGCGACAGGGTGCTGGCGGAGTGGCTGCGGGCGCTCGGCGGACGGGTGCCAGCGCGGGTGCTGACGTCGAGCGCGAGCTTTCAGTACCTGATCGCGGCGGCGCCCGGGGCGAGAGAGATGCTCGGAATGGTCAAGGTGTGGGAGCTCGCCGAAGACCGGCGCCCGAGCCACAGCCAGGCGCGCGCGGGCGCGTATGACCTGGTCGTGCTGGACGCGCCGGCGACGGGACACGCGCTCGCACTGCTGCGCGCGCCGCAGCTGTTCTCGGCGATCGCACGTGTCGGTCCGATCGCACGCCAGGCCAGGCAGGTGCGCGAACTGATCGAGGACCCGGCGCGGTCGGGGTATCTCGCGGTGGCGCACGCGACCGAGATGGCGACCTCAGAGACAGTGGAGCTGCGCGCGAGCCTGCGACGCGACGTCGGCCGGGACCTCGATGCGATCGTGGTCAACGCGACGCTGCCACGGCGGTTCGCCAGCGCCGAGCTCGCGCGGATCGCGCAACTCAACGGCCAGCCTCAGCCGCGGTCGGGCGATCGGCCGGTAAGCGGCGCAGCGCGACGTGCGGCACTGGCCGTGCACGAGCGCGCGCGCGCCCAGCAAAGCCAAATCGCGCGGCTGCGACGGCAGGGGGTGCCGATCGTGACGGTGCCGCTCGCGTTCCGCGCCGAACTCGACATCGAGGCCGTGCGCGCGATCGCAGCCTTGCTCGGGCGCCGGCTGTGGGCGGACGGGCCGGGCGAGGCGGGCGGGCCGGACGAGGCGGGCAGGCCGGGTGGGCCCGGCCCGGCGCCAAAACGCAAGCCGTGAGCGCGGGCCGGCCGGCCCGGCGCCAACCGCGGACCCCACGCCGCCAAAACGCAAGCCGTAAGCGCGAGCCGGTCAGCCCGCCGCCGACCGCGGACCCCCCGGCGCCAAAACGCAAGCCATGAGCGCGAGCCGGCCAGCCCGCCGCCGACCGCGGACCCCACGCCGCCAAAACGCAAGCCGTAAGCGCGAGCCGGCCAGCCCGCCGCCGACCGCGGACCCCCCGGCGCCAAAACGCAAGCCATGAGCGCGGGCCGGCCGGCCCGCCGCCGACCGCGGCTCCCCCCGGCCCCGGCCCCGAGGCACAGCGGACAAGGCTCAGCGTGAGGCTAGCGCAGCGGAGATGCGGCGCGCGCTGGCGCGCAGCGGGGGGAGCAGCACTTCGAGGAGCTCCTCGCGCGAGAAGGCGTCGGCGGGTACGGGCATGCCGATCGCGGCGAGCACGGCGCCGTCCGGGCCGGTGACGGGGGCGGCGAGGGTGCGTACGCCGGGCGCAAGCTCTTCGTCGCCGACCGCGTAGCCGTCGGCGAGGACCTGCTCCAGTTCGCTGCGCAGGGCGCGTTTGCTGGTGAGGCTGTTGGGGCCGCGTTTGGGGAGCTCGAGCCGAGCCAGGAGCGTGTCGCGCTCGTCGGCGGCGAGCCCGGCGAGCAGAACCTTGCCCATCGCGCTGCAGTTGGCGGGCACGCGCGCGCCGACACCGAGGTCGAGGTCGACGGCGTACTGGCCGCGACGCCAGCCGTGCAGGCGGTCGATGTAGCGGACGCCATCGCCATCGAGCACGGCGAGCGAGACGGTGCGACCGGTCTGTTCGCGCAGCTCGCGCAGGTGCTCGCGGGCCACGCCGCGCAGCGCCATCGCGTCGAGCACGGACATGCCGACGTCGATCACGCGCGGGGCAAGACGGTAGCGGCGGGCGTTGTCCTGCTCGAGGTAGCCGAGCGCGACCAGCGTGGAGGCGTAGCGGTGCGTGGTGGAGCGGCTCATCGAAAGCTGGTCGGCGAGGTTGGCGATGCCGAGCACGGGCCGCTCGGAGCTGAAGCGGCTGAGGATCGCCAGGCCGGCGCGCAGCGAGGAGGAGAAGCGCCCGGCGCGCTCGTCGAACGGATCGACCTCGGCGACGGCGACAGCGGTCGTCCCGGTGGCGCCTTTGACGGCAGTGCCGGTAGCGCGTTTGACGGCCGTACGGGTGGCGCGCGCGCCACCGCGCGCGCTTCGAGTGGCGCTGTGGCTGGCACGCTTGGCAGCGGCGCCGTCGCCGGACTTGGCGGCGCCTTTGGTGGCGGCGCGCGTGCCGGCGCGAGCCGCGCGCGGGGGGGCGGTGTCGCTCATGCGCAGTGCGGCCTCCGTCCGCGCGCGAGGCCGGCGTCAAGCCAGGCGAAGCGCGCGATGCCGCCGCGCACGACCCGGCCCGGACACCGCGCGGGGTGCCCGGGCCGCTGTGCCGCAGCACCCCCAGGGCGGGACGCGCAAGCGTTGGCCGCCCAAGTCGCCTGCGGCGCGCGGCAGCGGCGCTGCCCGGTGAGGGAAGCCATGACCCGTTGACTGGCGCAGATGTCCCGCATTGCTGCACGACAGGATGGCGGGCGGGCGCGTGGCGCGCAATGCACAGGTGAAAATCTTCGAAGGGCTTTAATCCGCGGCGGTCGTGCGCGCGGGTCCGCGCGGCGGGGCAACTGATGCGATTCGCCGATCGGCGCGCGGACGGCGGGCACGCAGATCGGGCGTGCGCGGGCGTGCGGGTGATGACGATCCGCCGCGAACTGGCGCCACCTGCTGGTGTCGCCTACACAGGCCGGCACCTCAGGCCGAGCGCAGCGCGTAGAGAGTCCGCCAGAGGCGCAGGACGGGCAGCAGGGCAAGCGGCAGGGAACCGCCGGCGGCGGCGAGGCGGCGGGTGTTTGCGCGGGCGAGCGGGGCGCGGGTCGCATCGGCGGAAAGGTACATGGCGACCATGCAGGCAGCGATCACGGCGTGGCGGTGGCCGCGGCGCAGTGCGCGTGCACCGGAGAGCGAGTGCGTGACCAACTCGCCCACGCGGCGGATGGCAGCCTCGGGGGAGGGGTAGTGCGCGATGTAGCTGTGCCCGCCGGAGCGCAGGTCGCGGTCGCGGTCAACGTAGCTGTCGAGCATCGTGCTGGTCGCGGAGATCCAGGGGAAGTAGGCGGCACAGAGCGCGCGGGTCTCGCCGGCGCGCAGGTCACGCTCTGCGCACGGCGCGGCGGTGAGTGGCTCGGCGGCGAGGGCGAGCAGGGCGTGGATCGTGAGCGAGGCGCTGGCGGCGCTCGACAGCTCGAACCAGGCGGCGGCGTCGCGGTGTTCGGCACATTCGCGCGCGGCCCAGCGCGCGAGCTCGGCGTCGCGGGCGGCGGGGGTCGGGTCGTGGTTGATGCCGAGGACCAGAGCGCGGATCGTCTCGCGGCGCAGGAGCGGGCGTACGTGCCCGTACCCGGGCAGCGTGGCGCTGCCGGTGCGGCAGGTGCGCACGAGGGCGCGCAGGTAGCTGCGGTCGTCGCGAACGGGGTGGTGGCGATAGTAGTCGCGAGAGCCGCTGCGCACATCGAGCGCGTCGACCAGCGCGAGGTGCAGCTGGCGGCCGTTGGCGCGGGTGGGGTGACGCTCGTTGACGTTGTCGAGGAAGTCGAGAATCGTCTCGTAGGCGACAAGTACACGCAGCAGGGGGCCGTCCCGGTGGCGGGGAAGGATCGAGAAGAGGGCGGCGCCGTCGGCGTGGGTGCGCTTGTGCGCGAGCGAGGCAAGCGCGTCCTCGCGCAGCGGCGCGTCTGGTATCGCACGGGCGGCGCATCGCCAGGCGTGGATCTCGCGCGAGACCGACCGCAACCCCCAGGCTAGCTCGCGGGTGGCGGCGCCGCACAGCTCCCAGAGCTGCCGTGCGGACAGCGGCGCTGGATTTGACGATGCGGATGGAATCGAAAACCCCAATCCGAGCGTAGGGCAGGGATCGGTCGGATTGAGTAGGTTTGCCGAGGTTTGCGTGCAGGCGCAAAACGCATCGTTTGGCGTGGTCGCGACGGTGTTTGAGCAGGCCGCCCGAGCGGCGTCCTTGGGGCGGGTCGCGTGACCCGCGGACGCTGGTGCGCACGTCAGTCCTGCAGGATGATCGCCGGCCGTACGCACGCCGCGAGGTAGCCGGGCACGACGAGGATCGCGAGCGCGACGAGCGTGACGAGGCCAAAGCTGGCGAGCGCGACGAGCGCGCCGATCGAGTAGACGACCGGAAAGCCGGTGACGACGGCGAGTGCGTGGCTGAGCAGAAGCTGGCCGTAGAGGCCGAACAGCGCGCCGAGCGAACAGCCGCCGCCGAGTAGGACGGCGCTCTCGGCGAGCAGCGCGCGCCACAGCACGGCGCGGTCGAAGCCGTCGACCTTCATGTCGGCGAGGCGCCGGCGGCGCTGCCAGATCATCGCGCCCATCGCGGCGGCCATCGCGAGCACGGCGGCGATCAGGACCATCGCGGCGATTTCGGTGAGGTTGGCCAGCGCCTGGCGGCTGGTGGCCTGACCGCGAGCTTCGCGCTGACGGATCGTTTCGGCGCGTAGCGCCGATTCGGGGCCGAGCGTGGCACGCAGCTCGGCAGGGATCTGCGCGGGGGCGGCGTTGGCGGCGAGCGTCAGGCTGTAGGCGCTGACGGCGGTGCTGCCCCAGGCGCGGGCGTAGTCGGCAGCGCCCAGGATGATCGCGCCGGGCGGCCAACCAATGTTGGTGATCAGGGCGACCACGCGAAACGTGGTGGGGTTGGGCGAGGGCAGCACAAAGGGGTCGCCGATGTGCAGGTGGTGTTCGGCGGCGAGCGCCTGGGAGATGGCGGCCCAGCCGCCGGCACGCAGACGCGCGCTCGCGAGCGCGAGGTTGCCGGCGACGAGCTGGCTTGGCGGGATGGGGTGCACAACGGTCGAGGCGGGCGCGATCACCCAGGTGCGGCGGCTGCCGTAGTCGAGCAGGCCGCCGCGGTAGACGGCCACGCTGCGCACGCCGGGCATGCGCGCGAGCGCGCGCGTGTCGCTGTCGGGAAAGGGGGTGGTCGTCAGTAGGTTGCCCCGGCCGTAGGGCGCGACCCACAGTTCGGCGAAACTGCTGGCGGCGCGGGTGGCGTTGTCGAGGCCGCGCTGGAGGTTGGTGTGGGCCCCTTGGATCGCGACGCTGCCGAACACGGCGACGGCGCCGGTTGCAGCGATTGCGAGCGAGCGCGCGCGGTTGGTGTCGGACCTCAGCTCGACGGCCGCGAGGTGCATGGCGCTGCCGCCGACGACGCGCGTGAGGCGATCGAGCGCGAGCACGATTGTGCGCAGCGTCAGTGGCAGCAGCAAAAGCAGCGCGGCGACGAGGCTGACCGTGCCGAGGATCGCAGCCCGCGGCGCAGCGAGCAGGATGGCGCTCGTCAGGACCAGGAAGAGCACACCGACCAGCGAGGCGACGTGCGCCAGACGCCGGGGGGAATGCCCGCGGGCTCCAAAGGCGAGCCGCGCGAACAGCTCGCCCTGCAGTGGCACGAGCACGCCGACAAGCGCTGCCAGGAGCCCCCCGCCAACGGCAAGCGCGACGCTTTGCGCGGTGACGATGCGCTGCGAGCCGAGCACGAAGGCGAACGAGAGGTAGCCGGGGTGCGCGTGAAATAGCAGGAGCGACAGGGCGTCGCCGAGCGCGAGCCCGACGACCACGGCGACGGCGCCGAGGGCGAGCGCGTCGAATAGGAGCACCTCGAAGATCTTGGTGCGCGAGTAGCCGTCGAGGCGCAGATCCTCGACGAGATTGCGCCGTTGGGGCACGGTGAAGAGGATCGCGCTGAGCGCGAACAGGAAGCCGACGAGGGCGCTGATGGCGGCGAACGTCAGCGCGCCCTGGTCGGCGGGACTGGCGGCCTGGGCAAAGAGGGTGGCGTCGAAGTCGGCGGGCTGCACGTTCAGGCGTCCGGCGGCGAGGCGCAACAGGCCGGCGCGCGCCTGCGCTTCGCGGCCGGGGGCGGGCTGCACGTAGATGCTCGTCAGGCGCCCGCGCATACCGCCGAGCTGCTGCGCGTAGGGAAGCGGGGCAATCGCGGCGGAGCTGTCGACGAGGCTGCCGATTTCGTCTTCGAGCAGGACTGCCCCCAGGAACGCCGGGACGCGGCGTGCGCCAAGTTGCAGCGTGGCGGTCTGCAGCGCGGTCAGGCCGACAGAGCTCGCCAGCGGCTGGGGCATCGCGATCGCCTGCTGGTGTTCGAGCTGGGCGTCGGTGAAGCGGTGCAGCAGCGTGCCGCCGAGGTTTGCGAAGCGGGCGTTGGTCGCGAGCAGCACAATCGAGGCCTGGCCGCGGGGGCCGCTGACGGTCGCGCGCTGTTCGAGCACGGGCATCGCTGCGCGAACGCCGGGCAGGCGCTGGACCTCGCCGAGCAGGCCCTCTTCGAAGCCCTGCGGGCTGCGCGCGGTGAGCTGCAGGCGCATCTGCCCGACGACACCGTCGATCAGCTGCGGCAGCGTGCCGTCGAGGCTCGAGCTGGCGATTTGCGAGGAGAACAGCAGCGCGACGCCGATCGCGATGCCGAGCACGGCGAACAGCTCTTGGACGAACCGCGAACGCAGGCGCACGCGGTAGAGGAGCAGGATGTTGCGCAGCCTCATCCGGCGTCAAAGGAGGCGAGCGCGGCGGAGGGCTCGTGCTCGACGAGCCGTCCGTCCTGCAGGGTGTGCACGCGGTCGGCGAACGCCGCGGCCTGGGGGTCGTGGGTGACAAGCACGACCGCGACGCGGCGCTCACGGCAGATACCGGTGAGCAGCGCGAGCACCTCGCGGCTGCGGCGCGAGTCCAGGCTGCCGGTGGGCTCGTCGGCGAGCAGCAGCTTGGGCTCGGTGGAGAGGGCGCGCGCGATCATCACGCGTTGGCGCTCACCCATCGAGAGCTGCTCGGGGCGGTGGCGCAGGCGCTCGCCGAGGCCGAGCTGCTCCAGCAACGGGCTGACGCGGCGGTGGGCCTCGCGCGGACGCAAGTCGGTGCCGAGCAGCTTCAGCGCGGCGTTGTCGAGCGCGTTGACGCCCGGGACGAGGTTGAAGTTCTGGCGGATGAAGCCCAGCTCGTGCAGGCGATAGCGCGCACTGTCATGCTCGGAGAGCGTGGCAACGTCGCGCCCGTCGACAAGGACGCGACCGCTGTCGGGGCGCAGCAGCGCGGCGATCAGCATCAGCAGGGTGGTCTTACCCGAGCCGCTCGGCCCATACAGCGCGACCAGCTCGCCGGCGGCGACCGAGAGCGAGAGATCGTCGAACGGCGCGCACCGGCTCGCCGTCGCCGACGGCGTAGTGCTTGACCAGCTCTTGCAGTTCGAGCATCGCGCGCGAACGTCCGCCCGTCAGTGCCTGCCACGCAGTTGGACGACCTTGGCAGGCTCCTGCGCAGCCGCGGGAAACCCGGGTGGTTCGGGCATCTGCGCGACCGTCAGGCGCCCGCCGCCGAGCGATGCGATGTGGTGGGCGCGCATCGCGGCAGCCATGTCGGGGACGGTCATGAGCACGGCGATCGTCGCCTGTTCGGCGAGCGAGCAAAGCAGCGCGCTGACGCGCTCGCGCTCATAGATGTCGAGGTTGGCGGTCGGGTCGTCGACGAGCAGCAGCGTTGGGGCGCGCGCGATGCCGTGCGCGATCCCGATCAGGGTGCGCTCACCGTCGCAGAGACTCCCCCAGCGCTGGGTGGCGTGCGCCCCGACGCCGACGCGCTCGAGCGCCTCGCCGGCGCGCGCGTAGGCCTCGCGACGACCGTGCAGGGCGAGCAGCGGGAGCGCAACGTAGTCGACCATGCGCAGGTCGCTCTTGGGACCGGTGCGGCGCACCCAGCCGACACGTTGCAACATCAGCCGGGCGTGTGCGGCCCCGGAGAGGGTGGCGAGGTCATCGCCTTCGAAGCAAACGGTGCCGCGGTCGGGGCTCTCCAGACGCGCGGCGAGCTTGAGCAGCGTGGTCTTGCCCGACGCACGCGGGCCCCAGACGGCAAACAGCTCGCCGGGGTTAACGTCGAGGGACACGTCGGCGAGCACCCGAACCTCGGAATCTCCGCGCCAGTAGCTCTTGCCGACTCCTTTGAGCGAGAGCAGGGCGCCCATGTCACGTTCCAGGGTATCGCCCGGCCGCAGAGCCGGAATGTCTCCCGAAGAGGGCCGCAGTGGCGCGCCTGGCCGCGACGCCGGGATCGGGATCGCGTCCCAGCGCGCCCGGGGCGGCTCGCGCCCTGCCTGTGTCGGGTTCGCTCGCGCCGGTGCGGCCAGTGGCTGTTCCTGACAGGGCGCTTCGGTCGCCCGCGCTGTTCTGGGCAGCGGCGCGCATACGTTCAAGCGACTCGCGCACGCCCTGTAGCCAGGTGAGCCGCGCCTGCCAGTAGGTGAGCTCGGCGTCGCGGACGTGCAGCAGCACGAGCCCCGCCCAGCGGTCGGGGGTGGGCGGGGCCACGCGCTCGAAGGAGCGCTTGAGGTCGTGCACGCGCGCCAAGCAGACGAGCTCTTGGCCGCGCACCAGCTCGACTAGGCGCGGCAGGTTGTGGGGTTGGCAGAGCGCGACCTTCAGGTGCAGCTCGTCGCGCAGTGGGGGCGCCGAGGATGAGCCCAGCAGCCACGCCTCGAAGTGGCGTATGCCCGCGGGCGTCGCCGCGAAGACGCGCGCGTCCTCACGCGCCCCGGGCGTGCGGCGGGGGGCGGCGCGCGCCGGTGTAGCGCGCGGGGGAGCGGCGCCGGCGAGTGCGCGCCGCTGCTCGTCGGCCTGCGATGCGGGCTCGTCCGGCTCGCGCGAGGGGTCCTCCAGCGAGTGGACGAGGCCGTCACGCTCCAGGCGGGTGAGCGCCGAGTAGACGTTGGAGTCGACGAACCCCGCCGAGGCGAGGCGCTGACGGAGCTTGGCGGTCAGCCGATGCGGCGGACCCGGCTCCTCGATGACCAGCCCCAGAACTGCGATCTTCGCGGACATCTCCCCTGCTCGCTCCTTCGCGGCGGCCCTGCTGCTCCTTGCTGCACTTGACGACGGATTCGCCGGCGGCTATTTGTAGACGGTACACCAAAACGGTTTGGCGTGTAGCGCGAGCGAACGCTATGGATTGTTGATACTAGCGCGCCGAGGGTCCTGCCCGGCCCTGTGCGGCGGCCGCCTACCCCGGCCCCACACCAGCCGTCTCAGCCCAGCCCGAGCCGATCCAGCAGCGCCTCGTCGCCACGCCAGTCCCGCCGGACGCGCACGGAGAGGTCCAGGTGCACACGGCAGCCGAGCTCGCGCTCCAGTTCGCGGCGCGCGGCGCTGCCGATCGCCTTGATCATGCGCCCGCGCGCGCCGACCACGATGCCCATCTGCGAGGCGGTCTCGACCCAGATCAGCGCACGGATGCGCACGAGGTCTGGCCGGGGGCGCTCGAGCTCCTCGACTACGACCTCCAGCGCGTGGGGCAGCTCTTGAAAGGTGCGCCGCACCGCCGCCTCACGGATTAGCTCGGCGAGCAGGATCTCGCGCGGCTGGTCCGAGCGGGTGTCGGGCGCGAACAGGAAGGGCCCGGCCGGCAAAAGGCCGCCGAGGTGCTCGACGAGCGCCGCTATGCCCGTGCCGGTGCGAGCACAGATCGGAAAGACCTCGCCGGCGAGGCCGAGCGCGGCGGCCTCCTGCAGAGCGGTGAGCGTGCGCGCGCGGGTGAGGCGGTCGATCTTGTTGACGGCCAGCGCACACGGCAGCCCGGCACCGGTGAGCGCAGCCGCGATGAAGCGGTCGCCCGGCCCGACGTGCTGCTCGCCACTGAGCAACAGCAGTGCCGCGTCGGCGCCGGCCAGCTCCTCGCGCACGCGCGCGGCCATGCGCGCGGTGAGCGCGTCGCGCGGGCGCTGCACGCCGGGCAGATCGACGAACACGAGCTGGCGGTCGCTCTCGGTGCGCACCCCGCGGATCGCGCGGCGTGTCGTCTGCGGCCGGTCGGAGACGATCGCGAGCTTGTCGCCGACAAGCGCGTTGAGCAGCGTGGACTTGCCGACGTTCGGCCGGCCGGCGAGCGCGACGAAGCCGGCGCGGGTGCCGGCGCCGGTGGTACTCATCGTCCGGCCGCCGCCTCCCCACCCGCTGCGCGAACGGCAGCATCGGCCGCACCTTCGCCGCCGGCACCCGCGCCGCCAGCACCTTCGCCGCCGGCACCCGCCGCGCCGGCACCCGCCCCAGCGCTGCCCGACGCACCGGCAGCCGCACCGGCCGTGTCGATGCAGGCGGAAAGCCCCTCCCAGCGCAGGATCTCCGCCTGCAGGGCGAGCATCTGCCCGCTGTCGGTCTCGTGGTCAAGGCCGACGAGGTGCAGGACGCCGTGAACGACCGCCTCGCATAGGTCGGCGGTGTGGGTGGGGCAGATCACCACGTCGCCCAGCTCGCGCGGGGCGCCGCCGGCGAGCGGGGCGGCGCCGTCGATCGGGAACGAGAGCACGTCGGTCGGGGTCGCGCGGCCGCGGTGGACGGCGTTGAGGGCGGCGATGCGGTGCTCGTCGACAAACTCCACCGCGACGTGCCCGTCGGCCACGCCGGCGCTGGCCGCGGCGATCGCGCACAGGCGCCGGATCTGCGCCGGCCCAGGTACACCGGGTGTACCCCCGCCGGCACCCGTCCCCCCGCCCGCGCCGGCGCCCCCACACGCCGCAGCGCCGGCACCCGCATCGGCCGCGGCGCCAGAGCCCGGGCCGGTATCCCCATCCGCCGCGGCGCCACGGCCGGCGCCCCCGCCGAGGCGCTCGGCGCCGAGGACGTCGACCTCAAGGGCCACTAGGCGCTGCGGCGGTCGGCGGAACGCAGCCCGGGGGTCGCGCGGGCTGCGTGGGTGTCGTAGGCCTCGACGATGCGCTGCACGAGCTTGTGGCGCACGACGTCCTCGCCGCCGAAGCGCACGAACTCGATGTCCTCGACGGCGTCGAGCACGTCGCCGACGACCACCAGGCCGGACTGCTGCTCGCGGGGGAGGTCGACCTGGGTGATGTCGCCGGTGACGACCATCTTGGAGCCGAAGCCCAGGCGCGTGAGGAACATCTTCATTTGCTCGGGGGTCGTGTTCTGCGCCTCGTCGAGGATCACGAAGGAGTCGTTGAGCGAGCGCCCCCGCATGAACGCGAGGGGCGCGATCTCGATGACGCCGCGCTCGATGTGCTGGGAGACCTTCTCGGGGTCGAGCATGTCGTGCAGCGCGTCGAACAGGGGGCGCAGGTAGGGGTCGACCTTGGCCATCAGGTCGCCGGGCAGGAACCCGAGGCGCTCGCCGGCCTCGACGGCGGGCCGGGTGAGGATGATGCGGTTGACCTCGTTGCGCGAGAGGGCCGCGGCGGCCATGGCGACCGCGAGGAACGTCTTGCCGGTACCGGCGGGCCCGACGCCAAAGGTGATGGTGCGGTGGCGGATGGAGTCGACGTAGCGCTTTTGGTTGACCGTCTTGGGCGCGACGCGCAGCGAGTGGTGGCGCCAGACGACGTCCTCGAGCACCCGCGCGGGGGACTCGTCCGCGTCCAGCGCGCCGGTGACGGCGGCGATCGTGCCGGGGCCGATCTCGTGACCGCGGGCGATCAGCTCGGCGAGCTCGTGCACGACGCGCGCGCCCGCGGTGGTCTGCTGCTCGGAGCCGTCGAGTGTGAGCAGGTTGCCGCGCAGGAAAACGTCGCAGTCGAGGTGGCTGCGCAGCGCACGCAAGACCGCGTCCTGGCTGCCCGCGAGCTCGGCGGCGACGTCGTTGGGCAGCTCGATCTGGGTCTTCATGTGCGGCGCGTCGCGCCTGTCCCGATCGGCCGTACCGCGCGCGCGCGGGGCCCGCAGCACAGGGTCATCGCTCGAGCGCCCCCCGCACGAGCGCCGAGACGCGCTTGCCGTCGGCGCGACCGTCGACGGCCGCCATCGCGGGGCCCATCGCGCGGCCCATGTCTCTGACGGACTGGGCGCCGCTGTCGCGCACGGCGCGCGAGACGATCTCACGCAGCTGGTCGTCGGACAGTTCGGCGGGCAGGTACCCGGCGATCAGCTGTGCCTCGGCCTGCTCGCCGGCGGCGAGGTCCTCGCGACCGCCGTCGCGGTATGCGGTGGCGGCCTCCAGGCGGCGCTTGCGCTCGCGGCGCAGCACGGCCAGCTCGTCGCCGGCGCCTTCCTTGGCGTCTTTTTGCAGCTCGGAGACCAGCAGCCGCAGCGCGCCTACGCGCTCGCGTTCCCCCGCCTTCATGGCGGCGGTGACATCGCGCTTGAGCTGCTCGACAACGGTCACGTTCGCGTCAAGGATAGCTGTGACACCCGCGGGCACAATCGCGCGTCACACCGGCGTCACACGCAGCCCGTCGGCGTGCAGCTCGTGCACGTGCACATCGACGAGGTCACCGGCCGCGCCCGCGCCGGGGGGCAGGTAGCAGCGGGTGTAGTCGGCGGTGTAGCCCGAGCACTGTGTGTCGGCGACCTTGTCGACCAACACCCGCTCGCGTGCGCCGAGCTTGGCGGCGCGGTGGTGGCGCGAGGTGACCTCGGAGAGCCCGCGCAGCTCGCGCGAGCGGCGCTTCTTCTCCTGCGGGGTGACGCGGTCGCCGAGGGCCTCGGCGACGGTGCCGGGGCGGGGCGAGTAGGAGAAGCAGTGCACGCGGCTGATGCAGGCGGTGCGCACGAGGTCGAGGGTGCGGACGAAGGCGGCGTCGTCCTCGGCGGGGAAGCCGACGATGATGTCGGTGGTGAGGTTGACGTGCGGCACCGCGGCGCGCAGCTGCTCGATCGCGCGCAGGTACCCGGCGGCGTTGTAGTGGCGGCCCATCGCGGCGAGCACGGCGTCGTCGCCTGACTGCAGGGGCACGTGCAGGTGCGGGCACACGCGCGGCTCCTCGCAGAGCGCGCGTATGAGGGTGTCGCGGACGTGGATGACCTCGACCGAGGAGAGTCGTACGCGCTGCACGCCGGGCACGCGCGCAGCGGCCATCATCAGCTCTCCCAGCTCCAGTCCCTGCTCGGGGTCGCGGTAGTCGCCGACGCTGATCCCGGTGAGCACGACCTCGGGCTGGCCGGCAGCGACGCGGGCGGCGATCTCGCCGAGCACGGCGCTGGCGGGACGCGAGCGCGCGGAGCCGCGGACGGTCGGGATGATGCAGTAGGCGCAGTGGCAGTCGCAGCCGTCCTGCACCTTGACGAAGCCGCGCGTGCGGGCTGAGGCGGCGCGGCTGTCGCGCGCGGACACGAACGGCGTGGCCGCGGGCGAGGCACCACTCGTGTCCGCGATTGAGGTCTGCGTCCGTCGCCCGACCAGCGGCTCGGTCTGCAGGTCGGCGCAGGCGCCGAGCGCGCCGGCGATCTCGGTGGCGACGTCGTCGGCGGTGCCCACGAAGGCGCGCACGGCGGGGTCGATCTCGGTGAACTGGCCTGCGTGCAGGTTGGCGGCGCAGCCGCAGACGTAGACCTCGCGCGCGTGCTGTAGCGAACGGCGTACGGACTGGCGCGACTTGGCCTCGGCCTCGCGGGTGATGCAGCAGGTGTTGATCACGTGCAGCTCGGCGTCGGCCTCGGCGACCTCATGGTGCCCGGCCTGGAGCAGCTGCTGGCGGGCGAGCATGGCGTCGGCGTGGGAGACCTTGCAGCCGAGGAACTTGACCGCGAAACGCATGGTATGCGCAGCGTACCGGCCGACGGCGATGTTTCGCGCGCTTATCGCACGCGCGCGCACTCGCACGCGCGTGCGTTGGGGCCCCAAAATCAAAACACCATCCCCGCGCCGCCGCACCCTACCCGCCAGCCCCGTCCACCGCTCGCCGCGACACATGACACATCGATCTCGCGCCCGCGCGCACACGCGCGCGCGGTGCGGCCCCAAAATCAAAACCTCCACCCACGCTCCTGACCACCGCGCTCCAGCAGGCCAAGCGGCGCCCATTCGCGCAAGGCGCTCAGGCAGCCCGCGAGTCGCGCTCGCCGGCGGCGTGCTCGAGCTCGGGCGGATGCCCAAGCTGGCCGAGCTCGGCGGTGTCGCGGCTGAATAGCAGCGCGACGGTCCAGTCGACGACTAGGCGCAGCTTGCGCGCGGTGCCGGGCATGTTCGCGAGGTGGTACGTGCGGGCCAGGAACCACGCGGGAAAGCCCCGCCAGCGCAGGCCGGCGGTGCTGGCGACGGCCTGGTGGCGGCCGAGGTCCACGAACACGCCGAGCGTGCGGTAGCGAAACGGCCGCACGCGCCCACCGGCGCCGAGTTCGGCGGCGACGTTGTGCGCGGCCAGGCGACCCTGGCGGATCGCGTGCTGGGCGGTCGGCGGGCAGGCCTGCCCGCGCCGCGCGGGGTCGGGCGCGGCGGCGGCGTCCCCTACGGCCCAGACGTTCGCGTGGCCGGTGACACGCAGCGTGCGGTCCACCGCGATGCGCCCGCCCTCGCCGAGCGGCAGACCGAGCGCGGCAACGACGGGCGCGGGGCGCACGCCGGCGGTCCAGACGACGGTGCGTGTGGGGATCGACTCGCCGTCGCGCAGCTGCACGGCGCGGTCGCCGACGCGGGCAAGGGTGGTGCCGGTGCGAATCTCCACGCCGCGCCCGCGCAGCTCGCGCTGGGCGAAGGCGGCGAGGCTGGGGGCGATTTCGGGCATGACGCGCTCGCGCGCCTCCAGCAGCACCCAGCGCATGCCCTGCACGCGGCAGCGAGGGTAGCGGTCGATGACGTCGCCCATGAAGCCCTGCAGCTCGGCGACGCCCTCCAGCCCGGCGTAGCCGGCGCCGACGAAGACGAACGTCAGGTACTCCGCGCGGGTCTGCGCGTCGGGGATCGTCTCGGCGACCTCGAGCATCTCGATCGCGCGGTTGCGCAGCGCGATCGCGTCGGAAAGGGTCTTGAAGCCGAGGGCGTGCTCGACGAGGCCGGGCACCGGCTGCGTACGCGAGATCGAGCCGAGCGCGACGACCAGTTGGTCGTAGCGCAGCTCGTGGCGGCGCCCGTCGTGCTGGCCGATCTCCGATCGGTTGACCAGCAGCTGCGCGCGGTGGGGGTCGGCGCCGGCGACGCGCCCCAGCCAGAGGTCGGTGCGCGGCAGCTGCTCGCGCAACGGCACCACCACGTGGCGGGGCTCCAGGGTGCCGGCGGCGGCGCCGGGCAGCAGCGGCGTGAAGAGCAGGAAGTTGACGTCGTTGACGAGCGTGATGCGCGCGCTGTGGGGCGCCAGCAGCCGTTCCAGCGTGCGCGCCGCGTTGAAGCCGCCGAAGCCGCCGCCGGCGATCACGATGTCCCAGGCCATGGGTTCAGGCTAGATGCGGGACGCCCTTGAGGCCAATGGCACTTGTGGTGTTCGATGCCGCGCATGCGCGGCATCGCGGCCGGCGCATGCGCCGGCCGCCGGCGGGCACATGTGCCCGCCGGAAGCAGGGCCGCATGCGGCCCCTGCCGGGGGCGCGCATGCGCGCCCCCGCACAGCAATCAGCAACCTATTAGTGTGCGGCGCGTGAACCGTGATTTGTACGCAAACGCGTTGGCGCCGTTCCTCGCCGAGGCACAGCGCCTGCTGCCGGCGGGCGCGGAAGTGTTCGATGTGCACACCCATCTGGGGCTCGACGAGGATGGCCGCTCGCTGACGCTGGAGCAGCTGCTGGGGCAGCTCGACGCCGCGGGGGCACGGCGAGCGTGTGTGTTTCCGCTGCACGATCCGGAGCGGAGCCCGTCCTACACGGTGCCCAACGACCGTGTGCTGGGTTGGGCGGCCGAAAGCGAGGGCCGACTGGTGCCGTTCTGCCGGCTTGACCCCTTCGACGAGCCGGTCGCCGAGGCCGAGCGCTGTCTGGCGCGGGGCGCGCGCGGGATCAAGCTGCACCCGCGCGCGCAGGGGTTCGCGTTCGACGGCGGCGAGCTGGAGGGGATTTTTGCGGTGGCCCAGGAGGCGCGCGTGCCGATCCTGATCCACGCCGGCCGCGGGTTGCCGCCGATCGCGGAGGGGCTGGCGCAATTGGCGCTGCGCCACCCGGAGGTCGTGCTGATTTTGGCGCACGGCGCGATCTGCGACCAGGGCACGCTGACGACGATGCTCGCCGAGCACCCGGGGGTGCTGTATGACATTTCGTGCTTTTTCGCGCTCGATGTGGTCGAGCTGTTCGCGCGTGCGCCGGCGGAGCGGATCGTGTTCGCGTCCGATCCTCCGTACGGGCGCCCGCAGAGCACGCTCTATTTGGCGCTGCGCACGGCGATCCACGCGGGTCTGGACGAGCAGGCGCTGCGCGGTGTGCTCGGCACGACGGTCGCGGGGCTGTTCGACGGCGCGGGCCTGCCGCCGGCCACAGCGCCGCGGCGGGGGCCGAACATCACGCTGTCGGGACGGCTGGCGCGCGTTTACAACTACGGCAGCCTGATCGGACCGGCGCTGTTCGCGGGTATACCCGAGCAGGCCGGCGCGATGCTGGAGATGGCGCTCGCCGCCTGCCGCGACCCCGCACCGGGCGACGTCGGCGAGGCGCTGGAGGTTGTTGGCGGCGCGCTGGCGGCGGCGGGCACGCTGCTGGGCGAAGAGGACGGCGTGCGCCCGGCGATCGACCTGGTCTACCGCGCGATGGCGCGGGCGGCTACAGAGGTGCCTTCGTGAGGCTGCTTGCTCGGGCTCGTGGTGGGCTGGGCCCACGACGACTTCGCCCTTGCCTGCTGGCCCTGCGGCACGCGTCACCACCCCCAGCCGCATGTCCGTACCTACAACGTCCGTACCTACATAGACCCTCACGAAACACGCCATGCACAATTACTTACTGGGTATAATCACACCCTGAAATCAATCAACCTCGTAATGGTTCCAGCTCGTGATTTTGCCAAGTATGTAATCGTCATTGGCGACCAAAACCAAAGCAACAACACGCGCCCCTGTCAACCACACCGCAGCCCACTCGCCGCCGTGGCGACGATCGCGTTCGCGCAGCCCGTGACGCGCGAACGCGCCGACGACGTCGTCGACCTCGTGCACGAGTAGTCCGCTCGCGACCAGCTCGCGCGGCGTGGAAGGCAGACGCTCGGCGAGGTCGAGCAGCAGCGGGCGCAGCAGGTTCGCCAGCACCACGCCCTCCCGGTCGACCTGCACCCTTGGCAGCGGCTCAACCCGCAGGTCGAAGCTGCGCACCTCGATCGCAACACCGTTGACCGCCGCGTTCTCGCGCGCGGCAAGGACGCTCTCGGGCTCGTTGTCGAGTGCGAGCACGGGCGCGAAACCGAGCTGGGCGGCGGCGATCGCAAGCACGCCGGAGCCGGTCCCGACGTCGAGCAGCGGCCCGCGAGCGGCGGGCAGGTTGCGCGAGCCTGCTGACTCCATGCCTCCTGAAGCCGCCTTCCCGCACGCGGGCTCGCAGGCGAGCTCCAGCAGCAGCTCCAGGCACAGGCGCGTGGTCGCGTGCGCGCCGGTGCCGAACGCCTGCGCGGGGTCGATCACGATTTCACGCACGTCGCGCCGAGCGCTCGGCGCCTCCCAGGGCGGTCGCACGTAGAGTGCTGGCAACGGGGAGCGACTGGCACTGGCCGCCGCGGACACGGCGCTCGCAGGCGCCGGCGTCGGGTTGGGGTTCTCGACCATCGCACCGGCGGATCTCGCCGCCGGCGCCTCGATCAGCACGGGCCGGTGAAACGCACGCCAGCGCTCAGACCAGTCATCGGGCAGTTCGCTGGTCGAGATCTCCACCAGCGCCCCGCCCGCCGCGGCGCGCAGGTCCGGCAGCGTGGGCAGCTCGCCGGGAGAGCCGTAGACGGCGTACTCGACGAGCCCCTCCCCCACGTCGGCCTCTTCCACACCTGAGGGCGCGAGCGCGAGCAGCTCGGCGAGCACGAGTTCGGCGTGCGCGCGGGGGACGCGCAGCGCGAGCCGGATCACGCCGCCTGGCTGCGTAGCGCGCGGCGCAGCCGCGCGAACATCGACTCGTCGCCGCGGAGGTTCTCCTCGGTGAGCGTGTCGTGCAGCTGCTCGAATAGCGCGCGCTGCTCGACGGACAGGCGGCGGGGGACGATGACGTTGACGACGACGCGCAGGTCGCCGCGACGACCGCGGCGCAGCGCCGGCATCCCACGGCCGCGCAGTGTGAGGATCTCGCCGGGCTGGGTGCCGGGCACGATTTCGACTGGTGTCGGCCCGTCGAGTGTGGGTACCTGCAGGGTCGCACCGACGGCGGCGAGCGGCGCGGAGACGTCGAGCGCGGTGATCAGGTCGTCGCCTTCGCGCACGAAGCGTTCGTCGGGGCGCACCTTGACGTGCACGTACAGGTCCCCGGCGGGGGCCCCCGCCTCACCGGCGTGACCCTTGCCGGTGAGGCGGATGCGCTGACCCTCGGCGATGCCGGCGGGGATCTCGACGGTGAGGGTGTGCGCGGCGGCGCGGGTGCCGCGCCCACGGCACTCGCGGCAGGGTGTGCGCGGGACGCGCCCGTCGCCGTGGCAGACGTCGCAGACGACGGTGCGCACCATCTGGCCGAAGGGGGTGCGCGTGATGGCCTGCAGCTGGCCGGCGCCGGCGCAGCGCTCGCAGGTCTCGATCGGCGTGCCGGGCTCGGCGCCGTTGCCGTGGCAGTGCGGGCAGCGCTCGACAGCCTGGTAGGTGACCTCGACCTGGGCGCCGGTGGCGGCCTGCGCGAGGTCGATCTCCGCCGCGACCGCCGCGTCGCCGCCGGGCGCGGGGCCAGCGCGCCCCCCGAACGTGCCGCCGCCAAAGAAGGCGTCGAACAGGTCGCCGATCGAACCGAAGCCCTCGAAATTGGGGGCAAAGCCGCCGGAGCGCAGGCCCTCGTGCCCGTAGCGGTCATAGGTGGCGCGGCGCTCGGGGTCACAGAGGATCTCGTATGCCTCGGCGGCCTCCTTGAACTTCTCCTCGGCCTGCGGATCGTGCGCATTGACGTCGGGGTGCAGTTCGCGGGCAAGCCGGCGAAAAGCCTTCTTGACGTCCTGCTCGGAGGCGTCGCGCGCGACGCCGAGCACGTCGTAGGGGTCGCGGGGTGTGGCGGTCGGGCTCACGGGCTAGCTCCCGCTCACCGCTCGGCGTAGGCGTCTTCGACGAAACGCGAGAGGTGGTGGGCGACGACGCGTACGGCGGGGATCGCGTTGGCGTAGTCCATGCGAACGGGGCCGATCACTGAGACGATCCCGAGCTTGCGCTGGGCGATGCCGTAGCTGCTGGCGACAAGCGCGAGCGACTGCAGCGCGGGGATGTCGTTTTCGTGGCCGATACGCACGTAGACGTCGGGCCCGGCGAGCGCGGCACGCAGCGCGCCGAGCAGCGCGGCGCGGCGCTCGAGCAGCTCCATCAGTTCGTTGACGGGCTCGACGTCACGCAGGTTGCCGGCGGAGAACAGCCGCGCTGTCCCGTCAACGTAGAGCACGTCCTGCGCTTCGCAGGCGAGCTCGCCGAACGCGGGCGCGAGGTGGTCGAGGAACGCAAGCTCGCTGGCGGACAGCGTGGCATCCGCGAGCCGTTGCGCGACCATCCGCGCGCCGAGCGCAAGCCCGACGAGGCGCTCGTTGAGGTATTCGCCGGCCCACGCAAGCAGACCGGGGTCGACGGGCTGCTCGAAGCTGGCGAGCACCTTGGAGACGTCGCCGGTGGAGGCAATCACGACGGCGGCGACAACGCGCGGCTGGAGCGCGAGCACCTCGATGTGGCGGATCGTGGCGGTGCTGTGCGACGGTGCGGAGATCACGGCGAGCAGGTCGGTGACCTGGGAGAGCGTCGCGGTGGTGGCGCGCACCGCCTCATCGACCTCCTGGCGCAGCAGCGAGAGCTCGAGGGCCGGCGCGGCCTGGAGGCCCTGGCCGGTGCAGAGCATCCGATCCACGACATAGCGGTGGCCGGCGTCGGTCGGCACGCGACCCGCGGAGGTGTGGGGATGCGCGAGCAGTCCCTGCTGCTCGAGCAGCGCCAGCTCGTTGCGCACCGTCGAGGCGGCGCAGTCCAGTGCGGGGTCGGCGGCGACCATCTTCGAGGCCACGGGCTGACCGCTGCCGAGGTAGCCCTCGACGACCTTGCGCAAGATCAACTCCTGGCGGGTGGTGAGCATGGAGCTGATTCTAGGGTCGTGACCCGTGCGTCGGGCGATTGCCCCGCCGCCCGACGCACGCACGCAGCGGCTCAGAGCGTCAGCTCGGCCTCGGCGTTGCGGATGATGCGTTTGTCCCCCTGGGTGGCGAGCGTGTCGATGAAGACACGTCCGTCGGTCGCCTCGCGGACGGTGCCGGTGACGAGCACCTCCTGCTCGGGGACGCCCATGCCGCGGAACTGCACGGAGAGCCGCTTGAGGTGCTCGGGACCGCCGGCGGCCTCGGTCTGGGCGCGAGCGACCTGCGCCATCGTCCACAGGCCGTGCAGGATGCGCCCGGGCAGGCCGACCGCGCGCGCGAACTCCTCGTCGATGTGGATCGGGTTGAAGTCGCCCGACGCACCGGCGTAGCGGGCGGTGAGGTACTTGTCGGGCGTGACCCGCACCTCGGGGATCTGCGCTCCTACATTGAGATCGGCCATGGGCGCTCACACTCCTCGCACGATGTTCGTCCAGATGCCACGGCAGACCTGCTCGCCGCGCTGGTTGGTGGAGAGGGATTCGAAGACGTAGTAGCCGCGGCCGTCCTTTTCGGAGATGTCCTTGACGCTCGCGGTTGTCGTGACCTCGTCACCGGCGACGACGAGCGGTCCCCACTCGAACTGCTGGCCGCCGTGGACCATCATCGCGAAGTTCAGTTCGATCTCGGGGTCGAAGATCGGCGGCCCGACCGAGGGCGCGCTGTAGACGACGGCGAACATCGGCGGCGCCACCACGTCGGCGTAGCCGGCGGCGCGAGCGGCGTTGACGTCGAGGTGGATCGGGTTGGTCTCCCCGACGGCGCGCGCGTACTCCTTGATCTTCTCGCGCCCGACGGCGTAGAGCGTGGGCTCGTAGGTCTTGCCGGTGGCTTTCGTGTTGACGGGCACCTGGTGGGGCTCCTTCGCGATGTGTATGAATTGGTGCGGCGCGGCAGTTTACGCGCCCGGGCCGCGGTGCGCGAACGAGACCGCGAACAGGAGCGCGAACGGCGTAGGCCCGCACCCGGCGCCATGCGTCCCCTGCACGAGTCCCCTTAAACGCAAAAAGCGCCCCGGGGCCCAACCGCAGGACGCCGGTGAGGACGCCTGCGGTCGGGCTTTGCGCGGGTGGCGAAGGGCCTAGAAAACCAGCTCTACCTCGCGGCCGGCGGTGTCGCCCATCGGCTCGCCATCGCCGAGGGCTGCGTCCTCGCCGTCTCCGTCGCCATTGCCGTCGAGCGTGCCGAGCGCCGCGGCGTCGGGGCTGGCCGAGCGACGCTCCAGGAACTGGACCGATTCGGCGACGACCTTGACGGCTTGGCGTTTCTGCTGCTCGGTGGTTTCCCACTCGCGCCACTCCAGACGCCCGTCCACCGCCAGTGCGCTGCCCTTCTTCAGGAAGCGACTGACGGCCTCGGCCTGAACGCCGAAAGCGCTGACGTCGAAGTAGTTGGGACGCTCGCGGTAGCCGCCCTCGGCGTCGCGCCGGCTGCTGTTGCACGCAAGACGCAGGTCGCAGACGCTCTGCCCGGAGGGCAGCACGCCGAGCTCGGGATCCTTGGTTAGGCGGCCGACGAGTACGACTCGGTTGATACTCGAATACGACATGGTTTGATCGCTCCTTTGTGGTGAGGCCACCACCTCTGCCACCAAGACTAGGCCGCGCTTGGGACGGTACGCTCGCGCCGGACGCCAAACCGCGCTGGCGGGGGCGACGAGCCGCGCTCGCGGGGTCGGCGATCAACACAAAAAAGCGGCGCCATTCGCGGCCGCGTGCGCGCGCGGGCGCGAATCGGCCCCAAAAACTTAACACCACCCGACGCACCCAAGCCCCCACGCCGCCACGCAGGACCGGACGCCAACAAGCAGCGCCATAAGCGCGCGCGCACACACACACACACGGATGGGGCCCAAAACCAAACCAAACCCACCACACCCAAGACCCGCACCCCCGCCACACACGACCGGACACCAACAAGGCGGCGCCGTGCACGCGCAGGCACACGCGAAGGGCGGGCGCTCAAAACAACACCAACCGCTGCGCCCAACGCACGACACGTCGGCGCCGCGCGCGTGCGCGCACCCCACGCGCGCACACGCGAAGCGGGCCAAGAAACAGACAGCGGACGAGGCTGTTTACCCCCCGACGGGAAGCACAGCGAGCGGCACGACCGCGATGCGGGGGGATGCACCGACACGCGAGAGCGCCCGCAGAAGCGGACGCTCGACTTCGGTGGAGGCGAAGTAGACGATGCCGGCAACGCAGCGCGTGCGGGCCCAGGCGCGGCAGATGGCCTCTAGGCGCGCGGGGGCCTTGACGGTCAGCTCGACCTCGACCGCAACGGGTAGTAGGCCGGGGTCGCCGACCGGCCAGAGCACGAGGTCGGGGCGGTGGTAGAGGGGGCGCCCGCGCGGGTCGCTGCCGAGCAGGGCACTGGCGAGCGGTCCGCTGTGGCGGTGCTCTTCGCAGCGCAGATCGCGCTCGCCGCCGACGCGGTGATCGGGGTAGCGGAGTTCGAGCGTGGCGGCGACGCGAGCGCATTCGATCAGGTGCAGGGCGTTTGCGGGACTGACGCGGGCGGGATCGACGCCGCGAACGCCGGCGGCGCGCATGCCGGCGCGCGTCGCCGTGTACAGGGTCGGTCGGCCGGCGAGCGGGCGAGAATGCGCCAGCAGCCCGGCCCGCTCGGCGGCGAACAGCCGGCCGGCGGCGGAGGCGAGGCTGATCCCCTGACGCTGACAGAGGGCGTCTGGGGTGACCGCGCCGAGACGCGCAGCCCAGCGGACGAGGTCGGCCTGACGGGGCGTACACGCGTGCTTGTGTGGGAGTGATGCAGCAGCCATGGGGTGGCTCCTTTCGGTTGGTGTGGTGGGGCGTCAGCCCTGCGGGCTGACGTGGAGGGGTTGCGTGGCCGGCGTGCAGATGTGCGCCAGCTCCACGCCGCGGTGGCCGTCGAGGTGAACGACCGCGGCCTCGCCGCGCGCCAGACGCCCCACGACCGAGGGATCCAGCAGCGGCTCGCGCATCCGCGTGCGAGTGCGCCGATCCGCGCCGCTCCAGGTCGTCCGCCAGACGCCGCGCGTGCCGGCCAAGCGACTGAGCAACTCGGCGGAGTCGGGGACGGCCTGGCGGTGCGCGATCAGAGTCGCGATGTTGCCGAGGACCTGCTCGAGTAGTTGCGGGTGCGTGGCGACACGCAGGTCGGAGAGCTCCTGGGTGCCGAGCAGGAGGCTGACCCCGGCCGAACGCGCACGCCCGAAGAGACGCGCGACGTGCTCGGTGGCCAGCGCGGAGAACTCGTCGACCACGATGAGCGCGGATGTCGGGTTGTGCTGCAGGCTGGAGATCGCGGTTTGCAGGTCGCCGACGATCGCGGCAGCGAGCATCTGCGCCAGCAGCGGCCGGCTGTCGGCGCGCAGGTCGAAGTAGACGACGGTGCGCTGGTGCAGGGCAGCGAGCAGGTCGATGCAGGCGACCTCGGATTGGCCGTTGGATGGCTGGCCGTCAAGCGACTCGCCAGAGGACCGGCTGTCGAGACGACCGCCGGATGGCGGGTCGGATGGCGGGTCGGACGGCCGACGTCCGGAGGAGTCCCCGCCGGATGACCCCTGAGACAGCCCGGACCGGTCACG
Source organism: uncultured Solirubrobacterales bacterium (assembly GCA_963804675.1). Lineage (GTDB taxonomy): Bacteria > Actinomycetota > Thermoleophilia > Solirubrobacterales > Solirubrobacteraceae > Palsa-744. The sequence goes on from CAWDRI010000001.1 coordinate 1,274,602, forward strand.
GCTCGCTGACGCGTCCGACCGCGGATCCAGCCAGGGGCCCACATCGGACTCGACGAGGATCGCCAGCCGGTCGCGCACGCCACTGATGTCGGTGCGCTGGCGGGGCGTGAGCGAGTCGAGGTAGCCGTGCAGGAGCCGGGCCTGCGCCTCGGGCAACTCGCGCCCGAGGATCTCGAGCTGCAGGGGGTCGAGCAGGCGCACGAGCTGGGCGAGGCTGACGGGCAGCCCGGCGAGCTGCAGTGCGCGAACGGCGTGGTTGACGTAGCGCTGGGCCTGGCGCTGGTAGTGGGGCTCGGTGTAGTGCTCGGCCGCGAGCACGCGGTCGGCGACCTCGGTGGCGCTGCCGCGGGCACAGGGGTTGTAGATCGAGGGCCCGTACGGAGTCCATTCCAGGAAGGGCGCGCCGGCTGCGCCGGCGGCGCCGCAGAGCGCGTCGCGTAGGGCGCGGTCGCCCTTCGGGTCGATGACGACGACGGCCATGCCGCGCGCGATCGCCTCGGTGGCGATGCGCGCCTGGGTGACGGTCTTGCCGGCGCCGGTCGCCCCGACGACGAGTGTGTGCGCGCCGCCGGTGGCGCCGCCGCCGAGCGCAAGCGAGACGGGCCGCCCGGCGCGGCCGCGGCCGACGATCGGCTCGCTGGGCGGTGTCGGTCGCCCAGCGCCGCCGCGCGGGCCGGTGAACCGCACACGCTGCAGCCAGGGGCTCGCAGACACACGGGGTAGGCACAGCTGAGCAAGCCCTGCTCGACCCAGGAGCAGGCCGGCGTGCAGGGCGTCCCGCGGCGTGGTGCGCTGGCGCGCGATCTCGGCGAGGTCGGCGCCGGCGTCGAGGTCTTCGTGATGCCAGCGGCGCCCGCGCCGCGCGGCGGTGAACGCGCCCGCGCCGACCGCAAGCCCAGCGCCGTGCAACGGCACGTGCAGGGCCAGTAGCGCGGCGAGCGTGCTCGCGGCGAAGCTCCAGTGCAGCTGGCCACGGCGCATGAGCCGCGCAGCGAGCAGTCCGAGCGGTACGCCCAGGGCAACGGCTGCGCCGGCGCTGAGCGCGCTTTGCAGCAGGTGCTCCAGCGGTGCGAGCGGATCGAGCGTCGGTGGTTCGCCGGCGAGCGGCGACGGGGAGTTGTTTGACGGTGGGTAGAGGGTGGAGGCAGTCGAGATGGTGGAGATCGAGGTGGCAGGCATTCGCGAGCCCCTCCTTTCTGTGTATGTCGTGGCGCGGCGCCAGCCGAGCCGGTCGTTAACGAGCGACGCCGCGCCCCTGGGAGGGGACGCGGCGTGCGGTGCTGTGAGTCGATGCGCGAGCGCGGGCGCTCAGCGCAAGCGGTAGCCGACGCCGCGCACGCAGACGATCCAGCGCGCTGGGCAGGCCGTGGCGCTCTGGTCCGCGGCAGCGGCGACGGCGAGCTTGCGGCGCAGGCGGCTGGCGTGGCTGTCGAGCGTGCGAGTGGCGACCGGGGCGGGTGCGCCCCAGACGAGGCGCATCAACTCGCGCTTGGCGAAGACACGGCGGGGGTCGCGGGCGAGCGCGAGCAGGAGGTCGTATTCGAGACGGCGCAGGGGCAAGCGGCGTCCGTGCAGGTGCGCGGCGCGCGCGGCGGTGTCGATCGTAAGCGGCCCGGCGCGCACGAGCGTGCAGGAGCTGCCGTCATGGCCGGCCCGTAGGAGCAGCGCGCTGGCCTGTGGGACGGTGCGCGCGAGTCGCGCGGGGTAACCGTCGGCGGCGAGCTGTTCGACGAGCGCGGCACCGAGCGCGGGGTCGTGCTCGACGACCAGGATCGTCGCGCTGTCGCAGAGGTCGGAGTTCATCGCGAAATTGGGGCCTGTTGACTACCCCCGCCGGACGGGGCAGACGATCGTCAATGCGCCGCGTCGGGGCCCGGGGGCCGCGGGCCGCGGGGCCGGGCATCCTCGGGTGCGCCGGCGGCGAGCATCGGCCATCGTGCTCACCCCAGCTCGACCTCGTGCGGACTAATGCCGAGGCCGTTGCGCGCGATCAGCGCGAGCACGTCGCTGTGGATCCAAGGGGTGGGTTGAGACTCGCCGGCCTCCGGAGAGATGCCGACGCGGCGCGCGAGCCAGGTGGTCTCGCCGCTTGCGTGACCGCGAACGTCGCGCTTGACCCGTCCGCAGCGCGCGGCGATCTCGCTGAGGCTGAGGTCGTCGTTCTGTTCCAGGGCGCGCAGGACGGCGCCACGCAGAGCCCGGTTGAGCACGATCCGGCTGGCGTCCAGACGACGCAGCTCGCCGCGCAATACGGAGACCGAGATGGTGGGGTCTTCGCGGTGGCGTGCCAGGGCAGCGACGGTGCGTGAGCGGGCGGGCTCGTAACTTTCAAGGCCACCGACGACGTCGCGGAAGCTGATCGGCTGCCAGATACCGGCGTGCCCGACGCCCGCGTCCGAGCGAGGGTTGGGTTCCAGCGCCAGCCAGCGCAGCTCGGGGATCGAGAGGCGGCTGCTGAGCAACCCGAGACGATAGGCGCGACCGTGGCGGTCGACCGGGCTGGGCGTGACGGTCGGCGCAGCGGCGTCCGTGGGTGCTGCGTGGAACGGGTCGGGCGCCCCCAGGTCGGCGGGCTGTAGCGCCCGGCAACGGGTGCGGCCCCGACGACGGTCGAGCAGGTAGAGCCGGCAGACGAGCGCGGCGTTCTCGGTGGGCTCGTCGGCAGCCAGGTGCGCGAGCAGCCGGCGGTCGCGCAGCGTGTGGGCGTCACGGTCCACCACGAGCACGCTGCCGGCGCGCGCGGCCAGCGCGACGATCTCTCGCGAGCGCCCGTCCGGATCGGCATAGCCGCCGAGGAGCCCGCAGCGTGCGCGGCGAGCCGAGCGCGAGCGGGGCGGGCGGACGGGTTTGCGGGGCGTGGAGCACTTCGCAGCGGACGGTGCGACTTGCGGCGCGCCGCGCCGCGCAACAGACCTCGCGGTGGGAGGCGCAACGGGCCTCGCGGCCGGTGGCGCAACGGGCCTTGTAGCGGGCTCCTCGACGGACCTCGTGGCAGACCCCGGAACGAACCTCGGGGTGGATGGAAGCGGTGGTGCGGCGATCGGCGGCATGTCTTGCTCCTTGCGGGTTGGGTGGGTTGGCCGGGACGGTGTGCGATGTCGCGCATGGCGAGCCGAGCCGGGAGTGAGGATGCGGCTTGTAGGGCCTGCGGGCGGACGCCGTCAAGTGGCGCACGGGGGTTGCCGGAGCGGTGGACGGCGGGCGAGATCCCCTATAGGGGATCTCGAAGACGCGGTCCGGCCGGTCGAGCGTTCAACGAAGTTGGCGCGAAAACGCTCTGGGGAGGTGAGCTCGGATGGAACGCCAAACCGCGCGCGTCAACAGGCTGAGAGCTCGGGTGCCACACGTGCGGGCTGCACCGCGGTGCGCGCAGGTATTGCGGCGTGCGGCGGACGGGCTGCACCGCGGTGCGCGCAGGCCATAGGGCGTGCGGCGTGCGGCGGAGCGGTGTCTATGGGCGGTGGGTGCTGCGGAATGCTTGGCGTGCTGTGTGTTTGGAGAGACGCAGCGTAGCGGCACGGCGCGCAGCGATGGTCGAGCGGCGCTCGCCTGTGCCTGCAGTCACCCCGGCAGCACGCGAGCTGGCGCCCGATGTCGCTTGAACAAGCGGTGTTGGGCGGGGGAGCAGTGCAGTTGCCCGTCGGGCCGCGGGTGGGGCAACGGCGTAGGAGCGCGAGCCGCGCGGGAGCCAACTGCGCGTGGGTGGTGGGCAACTGCAGAAATCAGGGGGCGATGACGAGAGCGTTTTCGCGCCAGGTCTTGGTGTCGGCGAAACGAGAGCGCAGGGTGCGCAGCGCGCAGCCGAGGCGGAGCTGGTCGCGCGGCGGGCCAGTTGCCACCCGCAGTGCTAACCACGACCTCAAGCGGCTCGACCCCCAGGTACGCAAGCGCGTCAAAGACAGGCTCGCTGAACTCGCGACCAGTCCCCACGACTGTGCGGGCGTCCGGCAGCTGAAAGGCCGGCCGCAGGCCCGCCTGCGCGTGGGGGACTGGCGCGTGATCTTCGAGACGAACGTCAAGTGCCGCGAGGTTGTCGTGCACCGTGTCGGGCATCGACGAGACTTCTACCGCTCGCCCTGAGCTTTTGGCCCCCCCGCAGCGGTGGCCAAGCAGCGGCCTTCACCGCCGCGCGGCGGGTGCCGCGCGTGCAATGAATGTTGCCTCCCTACAAGGCGAGCGCTCGGGCTGCCCTGCGGTCCTAACTACCGATGGCGAGGGAGGCGGCGATCGCCCGATACGCATCCCCCGGCGCGGGCGCGTTGAAGATCGCCGAGCCGGCCACGAACAGCGTGGCGCCGGCGAGATGGCACAGCGGCGCGGTGTCCGGGTCGATGCCCCCGTCAACCTCGATCGCCGGCGGCTGGCCAGCATCGCGCGCCCCACGCCCAGCATCCCGCGCCTCACGCCCAGCATCTCCCACCCCAGGGCCAGCATCCCGCGCCCCATGTTGGCTCCCCGCGTGACCGGCCCCGTCAAGCAGCGCCCGCAGCCGCGCGATCTTCCCGGGCGAGCGCGCCATGAACGGCTGCCCGCCCCAACCGGGGCTGACGGTCATGCACAGCGCGAGGTCGATCGTGTCGGCTAGCTCCTCCAACACCGCGGGCGGAGTGCCGGGGTTGAGCGCCACCCCGACGCAGGCCCCGTCCTCGCGGATCATGTGCGCGGTGCGAGCGGCGTGCGGGGTGGCCTCGACGTGGAAGGTGATCGAGTGCGCGCCGGCGCGCGCGAACTCGGCAACCTGGCGCTCGGGGCGCTCGATCATCAGGTGCACGTCGAGGATGCCGCCGGCCCGCTCGACCTCCTCGCGCAGCGCACCGACGACGACCGGCCCAAGCGTGATGGGGGGCACGAAGTGGCCGTCCATCACGTTGACGTGGATCACGCGCGCACCGGCGGCGAGCACTTCGCGCACCTGCTCGCGCAGGCGGCCGAAGTCGGCGGACAGGATCGACGGCGCGACGTGCACCTCGCCCAGCAACGCACGAGCCTGCTCAGTCATCCGGTCCGCCGCATATGAGCGTGTCTGGCAAGCTGGTCAAGGATGCTAGGGGTGCGGTGTACTTCGGCACACGAGCAACTGTGAGGACACAGATCCAGCGCCAGCCAGACGCGCTCATATGGCCATCAGCATTGAGTCGCCGCAGTTGTTGCATTTGAGGATCGCCGTCGAGGACATGCGCACGATCGTCGAGTGCTCGCCGCAGTTCGGGCAGACGGAGGCCAGCTCGAAGCGACGCATGCAGTTGACGCAGCGGTAGCGGCCAGGAAGGTTGGTGGGCCGCAGCCAGGGCTCGGAGCAGTTGGGGCACAGGGGCCCAAGGTCCACGCGCGAGGCCGGTGTGGGCGGTTCGTCGTTCATCGGTGCTCAGCCGCGCCGGCGAAGACGCGCGATGAAGAAACCGGCGGTGTGGTCGCGGTGGGGCAGCGTTTGCAGCGCGGCGCCGCCCATCAGGGGCGTGCCCGGCAGCCCGTCACGCACCTTGCCCGGCGACACATCCGGCGACACCTCACCGCACTTTGCGCCGCCGTCTGACCACGCCTCGCCGCGCTCTGCGGCGCCGTCTGGCCGGGCCTTGACACGCTTTGTGGCGCGGTCTCGCCTCGCCTCACCGCGCTCTGCGGCGCCGTCTCGCCGCGCCTGGCCGCACTCTGCGGTGCCGTCTGACCATGCCTCGCCGCCACCTGGAAGCGGCGCGTCAAGCGCAGTCCCACCGGCGCTGGCACTCGCGAACCCCGTCTCGTCAAGTGCGAACTCGGGGTGGGATTCAAGGAAGGCGAAAATCTGGCGCTCGTTCTCTACGGGGGAGATGGTGCACGTAGAGTAGACCAGCACGCCGCCCGGACGGACCGCGTCGGCGCCGGCGGCAAGCATCGCGGCCTGCTTGCGCGCCAGCTCGGGCACCTGCCCGGCGGTGACCCGCCAGCGCAGGTCGGGGTGCGCCTGCAGTGTGCCAAGCCCCGAACACGGCGGGTCGACGAGCACGCGGTCAAAAGCGCCCGGCTGCTCGCCCGGCAGCGCGCGCGCGGCGTCGGCGACCACGACGCGCACATTCTCGGCGCGCAGCCGCGTGGCGGTCTCGCGCAGCTCGGCGGCACGACGCGGGTGACGCTCGACCGCGACGACCTCCCCCTCGCCGGCCATCAGCGCAGCGAGCTGGGTGCTCTTGCCGCCTGGCGCGGCGCACAGGTCGAGCACCCGCTCGCCGGGCTCGGGAGCGAGGATGCGCGCGGGCAGCATCGCGGCGCGCGACTGCGCGAGGAAGGCCCCCGCGCGCCACAGCGGCGAGCCGTGCGTGTCGAACGCGCCGTCGAGCACGACCGCCTCGGGGATCGCGGCGTCCAGATGCGAGCGTACGGGCGGCGCGCCTGTGCGCCGCACACCATGCCCGCCGGCCTTCGTAGCACTCGCAGCGTTCGACCGGCGCGCCGTCGCGACCGGCGGCCGGGGCAGCCTCTGCGCCTGCCGCGCCGCCCGCCAGTTCGCGCGCGAGCGTCGGTGCGTCGGTGACGAGCGTGTTCGCCCGTAGCGCCAGCTCGGCGGGCTCGTTGTCGAAGACGAGCAGCGCGCGTGTGTCGCGCGGGCCGAGCGTCCTCCACCAAAGCCGCACGATCCATAGCGGATGCGAGTGTGCGGCGGCGGCGCCCTCGGGCGTGTCGTCGTTGCCCTCGAGCGCGGCCAGCAGCGCGGGACCCTCGCCTGCGGCGCGGCGCAGCACGGCGTTGACGAGGCCATGCCCGCGTCCGTGGCTGGCGTGCTTGGCGAGCTGCACCGCGTCGTCGACGACGGCCCTGTCCGGCGCGCCTCGCAGGTAGAGCAGCTCGTAGAGCCCGAGCCGCAACGCGGCGAGCAGCGGCGCGTCAATGCGCGCGACGGACCGCCGTGCGAGTGTCGCGATCAGATCGTCGAGCGTCCCGCGTCGCTGCACGGCGCCGTAGGCGAGCCGCATCGCCAGCGCGCGGTCGCGCGCGTCGAGACCGGCGGCGTCGGCCTGTGCACGCAACGCGAGGTCGGTGTAGGCGCCGCCCTCGAAGACCCGCCGCACCACGACATACGCGCAGGCCCGCGCGGGCGCCGGAGCACTCACGCGCGCGGCGGCCCGTGGCCGCGCAGGTAGGCGGCGGCGTCCATCGGGCGCCCGCCGGGCGGCTGCACCTCGAGCAGCTCCAGCGCACCATCGCGCGTGCCGTAGAGCAGCCGGCCGTCGCGCGCGGCGAGCTCCCCGGCAGGCGGCGCGCCGGCGTCATCCCACACATGCGCGCGGCGCACCCCCAGCGGCTCACCCGGCCCGACGGCGAGCCGTGCGCCAATGTGCGGGTAAAGCGCGCGAACGACGCGCTCCAACTCGACCGCTGGGCGCTGCGGGTCGAGCAGCCGGTCCGCGGGGGCGATCTTCTCGGCGTAGGTCGCGAGCGCCTCATCCTGCTCGACGAACGGCGGCGGGGCGCCGCACGCAAACGCGTCGAGCACGTCGGCCAGCAGCTCTCCGCCGAGCCGCGCGAGACGCGGCGCGAGCGTGCCGTAGGTGTCACCGGGCGCGATCGGCTCGCTACCAGCGCTGCACACGGGCCCGCTGTCGAGGCCGGCGGTGAGGCGCATGATCGAGACCCCGGTGCGCTCGTCGCCGGCCATGATCGCACGCTCGACCGGCGCGGCGCCGCGCCAGCGCGGCAGCAGCGAGGGGTGCACGTTGAGCGGTGTGTAGGCGGAGAGCAGCGGCTCGCGGATGAGGGCGCCGAACGCACATACGACGAGCACGGTCCCTTCGGCCGCGCCCAAACGCGGGGTCCCCACCGGCCTCCCCACCCCGGAGCCGCCGGCGGGCCCCGCGCCGCGCTCGCCCTCTCCCCCGGCCCCCACCGTCCCGGGGTCGTCTGCGGGCCCGCCGCCCTCGGCCCGCCCGCCCGCGGCCTGCGCGATCGTGGCGAGCACCGCCGGGTCGTTGACGCGGTCGGGCTGGGCGAGAGCGAGCCCGAGCTCGCGCGCGGCGTCAGCCACGGGCGGGGCGCCCAACCGTCGCCCCCGCCCCCGTGGGCGGTCTGGCCGCGTGATGACGAGCACAGGACGGTGCGGTCCGCCGCCGAGCTGTTCGAGCACCGTGGCGGCAAACGCGGTGGTGCCGAGAAAGATGGTACGCAAGGGCGCGACGCTAAGCCGCAGACGGCTCGCGCACCGAGTCGGCCGCCGCCGCGGCATCCTCGCGCCACTCTCGACCCTCACGCAGCGCACGCATCGCCTCGCGACGCGTCTCGCGCGAGACATGGTCGAGGATCAGCACGCCGTCGAGGTGGTCGATCTCGTGCTGGATGACACGCGCCTCCAGCCCCTCGGCCTCGATCTGCAGGGCGGCGCCCGCGGCGTCCTGGGCGCGCACCCGCACACGCATGGGACGCTCCACCTGGACGTGGATGCCGGGGATGCTCAGGCAGCCCTCTTCGGCGCTCGTGCGCTCGTCGCTTACCCACTCGAGCAGTGGGTTGACGAGCACGGTGGTGTCGTCGTCGGTATAGACCCGGTAGACGAGCAGCCGGTGTAGGACACCGACCTGGGTCGCGGCGAGCCCGATGCCGAGCGCGGCCTGCATCAGCTCGTCCATGCGCTCGACCTCGGCGCGCAACTGCTCGTCGAAGCGCTCGACGGGCAAAGCGCTGGCGCGCAGCACCGGATCGCCGAGTTTACGCACGTGCGCGAGCGCGGCATCGCGCCGTGCGCGAGCCTCCTCGTCCAGCTCCTCGCCCTGCTCGTCGGGCTGGTCAGGCTCTTCGGGTTGCTGCTCGACGACGCTGCTCACAGAGACTGATTCTATTGCGGGTTGACGTCCACGCTGAAGCTCACCCGGGCGTGATCGCGCGAGCGCGCGCAGTGCCCTACCGCGGCGTCGATCGCGCGCGCCGCCTCGCGGCGCGCGTCGGTCTTGACGAGCAGCATGCGCCGTTCTTGACCGCGCAGCCTGAACAGGGTGGCGGGCCCGAGCACAGAGGTCGACCCGTCCGTGCCGCGCAGTCCGCGCTGCAGCCGCGCGCCGATGGCGCCGGCGGCGGCCTGCGCGCGATCGCCCTCAGCGGCAAGACAGACGACCCTGATCAGGTGGGCGTAGGGCGGGTAGCGCAGCGCGGCGCGGCGCTGCAGCTCGCCGGCGAGAAAGCCCTCGCTGTCGTGGTACGCGGCGTGGACGATGGCGCGCGCGTCCGGCGCGACGGTTTGCACCAGCACGCGACCTTCGCCGCCGCGTCCGACGCGGCCGGCGAGCTGGGCGATCAGCGCAAACGTGCGCTCGTCGGCGCGGAAGTCTGGGAAACGCAACGTCGCGTCGGCGTCAAGCACGACCCCGAGCTGGACGCCGGGAAAGTCGTGGCCCTTGGCGACCATCTGCGTGCCGATCAGCGCGCCGGCGGGCGCCTCCTGAAAGCGACGCAGCAGCGCGCCGACATCGCCGGGCGTCCCGTCACGCGCGAGCGTGTCGGCGTCGAGGCGGAAGACGGGGAAGCGCCCGCCCTCGCCGAGCGCGGCGTGCAGTTCGTGCTCGAGGCGTTCGGTGCCGGCGCCGTGACGGGCGACCGCGGTGGAGCCGCAGCGGCAGCGTGCGGGAACAGGCTCGCTGTGCCCGCAGTGGTGGCAGGCGAGCAGCGCGGCGGCGCGGTGCAGCACGAGCGCCACGTCGCACTGCGGACAGCCCCACACGTACCCGCACGAACGGCAGGAGAGGAAGTTCGACCAGCCGCGGCGGTTGAGCAGCACGATCGCCTTGCCCGATGCCCGTCGTACCTGTGCGAGCGCGTCCACGGTCTCGGGGTGCAGCGCGTCGGTGCGCTCGCGCATGTCGAGCACCTGCACGGTCGGCAGCCGACCCCCGTCTACGCGATGCGGCAGCGAGAGTCGCGCGAGCATGTGACGGCTCTCGGGGCGCGGCGTCGCGCTGCCGAGCAGCAGCAGCGCGCCCTGCTGACGCGCGCGCCAGGCGGCGACCTCGCGCGCGTCGTAGCGAGGGTCGCCTTCGTGCTTGTAGGAGGAGTCGTGCTCCTCGTCGACGACGATCAACCCGAGACGCTCGATCGGGGCGAACACCGCCGAGCGCGGACCGACGCACACGCGCGCCTCGCCACGGCGCAGCCGCCGCCACTCTTCGCGGCGCTGAGCGGGCGTCAGGCGTGAGTGCAGCACCGCCACCGTTTCGCCGAAGCGCGCGACGAAGCGACCCACGATTTGCGGGGTGAGCGCGATCTCGGGCACGAGCACAATCGCGCCGCGGCCCTGCTCCAGCGAGCAGGCCGCGGCGCGCAGGTAGATCTCGGTCTTACCCGACCCGGTAACGCCGTGCAGCAGCCGCTGGGCGGCGTCGGCCTCGGCGCCGCCGCCGGCAGCGGATGGCTCGCGCACAAGCAGCGCGTGCAGCTCGTCGAGCACGACCTGCTGCGCGGCGGTCAACGGCGGCGGCGGCCCGGTGCTCAGCGCACCGACCGGCAGATGCTGCGGGCGGCGGACGGGACGGCGTGCGCGCGCCCGCACGGGAGGCCTGCCCGCGCGCGCACTGACGCCCGGAGGCAGCACGAGTCGCAGCGCGCGGGCGAACGTCGAGCAGTACTCCTGCGCGATCCACCTGGCAAGCGCAACGAGGTCGACCGGCAGGGCGGGTGAGCCTTCATCGAGCGCGTGCAGCGGAGCGAGCAGCTTCTCCTCGGCGATCTCGCTGCGCTCGGACAGCCCGACAACCACGCCAAGCACCTCGCGCCGCCCGAACGGCACGACCAGCATCGAGCCGACGTCGACGCCGACGCGCAGCTCCTCCGGAAGACGGTAGTCGAACGGCCCCCGCAGCGCGCGCGCGGTGGTGAGGGGCTCGACCTGGGCGACTGCACCAACCACCCCCAGAATCTAGACCCCGCGCCGGACCGGACGATCAGCGCGTGCCCGCGACCTCTCCCTCGAGCCCCGCCGCGGCGCGCAGCGCCGGCGCGCGATCGGTGCGCTCCCACGTGAAGTCGTGGTCTTCGCGCCCGAAATGGCCGTAGGCGGCGGTCTTCTGGTAAATCGGGCGGTGCAGCTGCAGCTCCTCGCGAAACGCGCCGGGACGCAGGTCGAAGTGCTCGGCGATCAGCGCGGCGATCCGCGCACGGCCGATCTTCTCGGTGCCGAACGTCTCGATCGACACCGAGATGGGGTGCGCCATGCCGATCGCATAGGCAACCTGCAGCTCGGCGCGGTCGGCGAGCCCCGCCGCGACGATGTTCTTAGCGACCCACCGTGCGGCGTAGGCGGCAGAGCGATCGACCTTCGAGGGGTCCTTGCCGGAGAAAGCGCCGCCGCCGTGGCGGGCCATGCCGCCGTAGGTGTCGACGATGATCTTGCGCCCGGTCAGACCGCAGTCGCCCATCGGCCCGCCGATCACGAAGCGCCCCGTGGGGTTCACGAGAAAGTTACGCAGGAGCTTCTTCTCGTCGTAGAGCTCGGTTGGCAGTACCGGCCGCAGCACGTGCTCGAACAGGTCGGGCTTGATCAGCGTCTCGCAGTCGATGCCGTCGGCGTGCTGGGTAGAGATCAGGATCTTCTCGATCTCCACCGGGCGCCCGTCCTTGTAGCGGACCGTCACCTGGGTCTTGCCGTCGGGGCGCAGGTAGGGCAGCACCTCGCCCTTGCGCACCTCGGCGAGCCGCTTGGAGAGCTTGTGCGCAAGCGCGATCGGCAGCGGCATCAGCTCCTCGGTCTCGTTGCTCGCGTAACCGAACATCATCCCCTGGTCGCCTGCACCAGCGACGTCCAGCGCGTCGTCGTCGGTGGGGTCGCGGCGGGTCTCATACGCGGCGTCCACGCCCTGGGCGATGTCGGGCGACTGCTTGTCGATCGCGTTGATCACCGCACACGTGTCGCAGTCGAAACCGAAGGCGGCATTGTCGTAGCCGATCCGACGCACCGTCTCGCGCGCGATGTGGGGGATGTTGACGTAGGTGGTGGTGGTGATCTCGCCCGAGACGACGATCAGACCGGTGTTGACGAGCGTCTCGCAGGCGACGCGACCGTAGGGGTCGTCGCGCAGGACGGCGTCGAGCACGCCATCTGAGATCTGGTCGGCGATCTTGTCTGGGTGGCCCTCTGTCACCGACTCGGAGGTGAAGAGGAACTCGCTATCGGTGCTGGTCATCGCTGGGCGGCTCCACGGTCGCGTGTGTTCGGCGGATCGATCAAAGTTTAGGGCCTATCCGGGTAGGCCCTCACGCGGCGCGTCGCCTTGTCTGGGGTTTGACCGCGCGTTGCCCGCGCTCGACGAAGTCGATCACGAGCGGCACGCCGTCCATCCCGTAGCGCCTGCGCAGCCGGTTCTCGAGAAAGTACGCGTAGTCGCGCGTGACCCTTGCCCGCGAATTGACCTGGATCGCAAAGCGCGGTGGACGCGTGCCGGTCTGGGTCATGAAGATCGGCTTGAGCCGATGTCCGCTGGCTCCGCGCCGGGTGCCCACGGGCGGTTGACGCGCCTGCAGAACCTCTGCCAGAAAGCGGTTGCACTCGGGGGTCGGGATGCGCGTGGCCATCCGATCGCCGAGCGCGAGCACCTCCTCCAGCAGCCGCTGCAGATGGCGGCCGGTCTTGGCGCTCGCGGTCAGCACCCGCGGGCGCAGGCGCAGCTTGGCGGCGACTCGGGCGCGCTCGTGCTCCAGGCGCTCCTCGGGCGGCGTCTCGGAAGCGGCGCCGGACTCGCGGCCCGGCCCGGAGATTGTGTCCCACTTATTCAGCACGATCGCCGTCGCGCAACCCGACTTCATCGCGAGCTCGGCGATGCGCAAATCCTGCGCGGTGACGCCGTCGCGAGCGTCGCAGACGACGAGCGCGACGTCCGCGCGCTCGGCGGCCCGGGTGGAGCGCAGCGTTGTGTAGTACTCAACCGAATCCGCCACCTTGGATTGGCGGCGCATGCCGGCGGTGTCGACGACGATCAGGGTTCGTCCGTCGATCACCAGCGGAGTGTCGATCGCGTCACGTGTCGTGCCGGCCTGCGACGAAACGATCACGCGCGGCGCGCCGAGGAAGCGGTTGACGAGCGAGGACTTGCCGACATTTGGACGGCCGATTATCGCCAGGCGCACCGCGTCGTCGTCTGCCTGCACAGCGTCAGGCGCGGGCAGCAGCGCGACGACACGGTCGAGCAGGTCGCCGCTGCCGAGCCCTTGGGTCGCCGAGACCGCGAGCGGCTCGCCGAGTCCGAGTCGGTGAAACTCAGCGGCGAGCGGCAGGTCGGCGACCCCGTCGCACTTGTTGGCGGCGATCACCGTCGGCAGCGGCGAGCGCCGCAGGAGGTCGGCCAGCTCTTCGTCGCCGGGTCGCACGCCGGCACGCGCATCGACGACCAGCACCGCGACCTCAGCGTCGGCCAGCGCGGCGCGCGCCTGCTCGCGAATCGAACCCGCGAGCGGGTCTTCGTCGCGGAAGTCGACGCCACCGGTGTCGATCAACGTAAAACTGCGCCCGTTCCACTCGCACTCGATCTCGTTGCGGTCGCGGGTGACGCCTGGGCGTTCGTGCACGACCGCCGTGCGCGTGCCGCTCAGGCGGTTGACCAACGAGGACTTGCCAACGTTCGGGTAGCCGAGGATTGCGACCTTCATGGCAAGCCAGTATGACGGTGCTCCCCGCGGTTTCGCTCACGCGTCGGCTGCAACTGGTCAATCGCGGCGCCATTCACGCGCGCGATGGGCCCCCGCACCACAAGCACCCACACCCCGCCAAGCACGCCCACCCACGCCACACCTCGCCAACCCGCGGCGCCATTCACGCGCGCGATGGGCCACACACACAAGCACCCACACCCCGCCAAGCACGCCCACCCACGCCACACCTCGCCAACCCCGCGGCGCCATTCACGCGCGCGATGGGCCCCCGCACCACAGGCACCCACACCCCGCCATTCGCGCGCGTCACGCGCACGCACGCGAATGGCAACCCGTTCTACAACCCCACGGCACCACCGCCGTGAGAGGCTCAGGTCGGCGCTGCCATTCGCGCGCGTGCGCGAATGGCAGCCCACCGGACAACCTCCTCGACCCCCATCCCGCTGGTGTCCAGCTCGATCGCGTCGGCCGCCGCGCGAAGCGGGCTGTGCGCCCGCGAGGCGTCGCGCGCGTCGCGGGCGCGTTGGGCGGCAAGCGTGTCATGCAGGTCTGCCCCACTCTCTCGCGCGCGCCGAAGCGCGCGCGCATCCTCGCTTGCGGTGAGAAAGATCTTCAGCTCCGCCGCAGGTGCCACGACGGTGCCGATGTCACGTCCCTCGGCAACCCAGTCGCCGTCCGCGAGTAGGGCGCGCTGGGTTGCGACGAGCGCCGAGCGCACCCCGGGGTCGGCGGCGATGCGCGAAGCGGCTTGGGAGACCTCGGCCGTGCGGATCGCGGAGGTGACGTCGCGCCCGTCGAGCAGCACGCCCCCCGCACCGGCCCCGACCCCACCGGCCGCGACCCCGACCTCGCCAGCCGCGGCCCCGACCCCACCGGCCGCGGTCCCGCCCTCGCCAGCCGCGGCCCCGACCTCGCCGGCCACGACCCCACCCTCGCGGGCCGCGGCCCCGACCTCGCGGGCCGCGGCGTTGGCGCTGCGCACGAACTCGATGCGTGCAGCACGTGCAAGCAGGGCAGGCTCGGCGGCGGGTCGTTGCAGCGCGAGTAGAGCGACGCAGCGGTACATCGCCCCGGAGTCGAGGTACGCGAACCCCAGCTCGCGGGCGAGTGCGCGGGCGACGGTGGACTTGCCGGCGCCGGCGGGGCCGTCGATCGCGATGACCATTAGCGTGCCCGCCGGTGCAGCTCGTCCCGCGGCGGCCGCCGGCCGGCCGCGGCGAATCGAGCGGGAGATGGTTCGCCGCCGCGCCCACGCATCGTCAGCCCCCCGTCAGCCCGGCGAGGTCCGAGACGAACCCGGGGTAGGAGACGTCGGCGGCCTCCATGCCAATGACCTCGACACCGTCGCGCGAGGCGAGGCCTGCGACGGCGCCGAGCATCGCCAAGCGGTGGTCGCCGTGGGCGTCGATGACGCCGCCGCGCAGCCCGCCGCTGCCGGTGACGGCGAAGCCGTCGGGGGTGGCCTCGATCTCAGCGCCTAGGCCGCGTAGGCCGGTGACGACGGTGGCGATGCGGTCGGACTCCTTGAGGCGCAGCTCGGCGGCGCCGCGGACGACGGTTTCACCCTCGGCGAAGCAGCCGAGGAGCGCGACCAGCGGCAGCTCGTCGATCGCTAGGGGCACCTCGTCGGGGCCGACGAATGTCCCCTCCAGGGCGCCGGCGGCGACGTCGATGTCGCTGACTGGCTCGGTGGCGCACAGCTCGGTGGACTCTTCCTCGAGGTCGCCGAGGACGATGCCGCGCATGCGGCGCAGGATGCGCAGGAAGCCGGTGCGGGTGTGGTTGACGCAGACGTCGCGCAGCAATAGGCGCGAGCCGGGGACGAGCACGCCGGCGGCGATCAGGAAGGCGGCGGAGGAGGGGTCGCCAGGGACGCGCACACGGTCGAGTTCTAGCTCGTCGACGTTGGTGACGGTGACGCGGCCGTCCGGTCCGCGGTCGATCGCGGTACCGGCGCTCAGCAACATGCGCTCGGTGTGGTCGCGGCTGCGGACGGGCTCGATGACGGTGGTGGCGCCGTCAGCGGTGAGCGCGGCAAAGAGGACACATGACTTCACCTGGGCGCTCGCGACAGGCAGCCGGTAGTCGATCGAATGCAGGCGCGCGCCGCGGATCGTCAGCGGCGGCAGGCGCTCGTCGGTGGCCTGGATGTCGGCGCCCATCAAGCGCAGCGGCTCGGCGATGCGGTCTACGGGCCGGCGGCGGATCGAGGCGTCGCCGTCGAGCGTGAAGGTGCGGCCCTCTTGGGCCGCGAGCCAGCCGGGCAGCAGCCGCAGCGGGGTGCCGGCGTTGCCGACGTCGATCGGGCCTGGGGGTTGGCGCGCCTCGCGCAGGCCGGCGCCGCGTACGACGATGTGGCCCGCGCCGGCGGCCACGCCGGGGATGCCGCGGCCGGGACCGCCCGACCCGGTCGCGGCCGGCCGGTGCTCGACGAGGGCGCCTAGTGCGCGGATCGCGTGCAGAGTGGAGGTGGTGTCGGCGGCAGGCAGGTAGTTCTCGATGTGTACTGGCTCGGAGGCCATCGCGCCGAGCAGCGCGGCGCGGTGGGAGATCGACTTGTCCGCAGGCACGGCCAGCTCACCGTAAAGCGGGGCGGCGGGCTCGAAACGCATGTTCATGGGGTGGCCACCGGGAAGCCCAGGCCGGCGATCAGCTCGCGCGCGCGCGCGGCAGGGCCGGCGCCGCGTACCCACAGCGCGATCTGGCCGGCGCTGTTGTCGGGCGAGGGCGCGAGCGCGAGGTTGACGATGTTGACCCCGGCATGCCCGAGGGCGAGGGCGATGTCGGCGATCACACCGGGACGGTTGGGGACCGAGGCGCGCAGCTCGTGGACGGGCTCGCCGCCGGCGCCGCCGGCCAGGCCGGCGCCGAGCAGCGTCTGGCGGTCGGCGCGCGCGCGGTCGTTCCAGGCCGCGATCGCGGCGGCGGCGGCGGCGGCGGTGACCTCGACGTCGGCGTTGGCGGTGACCCCAGCGTCAGCCCCGGCGTCGGCGTTGGCGTTGGCGGTGACCCCAGCGTCAGCAGCGGCGAGCAGGGCGCGGAACTCACCGAGGCGCGTGATCGCGGTGTCGAGTTCTTCGATCAGGGGGAGGCGGTTGGAGAGGTAGATGTCGCGCCAGATGGCGGTGTTGGCGCCGGCGACGCGGGTGGCGTCGCGGAAGGAGGGGCCGGCGGCGGGTAGTTGCTGGTCGGCGCCGAGGGCGTCGGCCAGGGCGCGGCCTTGGCCGACGAGGAGGTTGGCAAGGACGTGTGGGAGGTGCGAGAAACAGGCCATCAGCCGGTCGTGGAGGGGCGCGTCGATCGCCAGCGGCTGCGCGCCGAGGCTGACGAGGAAGCGGTGTAGGCGCTCGTAGAGGACACCGGAGGTGGTGGGGGTCGGCGTGAGATACCAGGTGGCGCCGTCGAAGAGGTCGGCGCGGGCGTGCTCGACCCCGGCGGTCTCGGCGCCGGCCAGGGGGTGGCCGCCGATGAAGCGCTGGTCGTGGGCGAGGGGGGCGAGCGCGAGCTTGGTGGAGCCGACGTCGCTGACGACGCAGCTGGGGGGAGCCGCGGCGAGCGCGGCCTGGACGACGGCGGGGAGGGCCGCGAGGGGTGTGGCGGCGAACACGATGTCGGCTTCGCTGACGGCGGTTGCGACGTCGGCGGTTTCGGCGTCGATCGCGCCTAGCGTGCGGGCATGCGCGCGCACACGGGGGTCGCTGTCATAACCAAAGACCTGCGCGCCGGCGCGCGCGCGGGCGCTGAGGCCGATCGAGCCACCGATCAGGCCGATGCCGAGGAGCGCGATCTTCAAGAGCCTGCGAGCCTTGACGGGCCGCCCCTGGGGGACCGTTCGCGAGGCGTCATGCCGCGGTGGGAGCCTTGCCGGCCAGGACGGCGGTGCGCCGCACGGCGGCGGCGAAGTCGGCGAAGGTGTCGGCTAAGAGCGCTTGGGGGCCGTCGCAGATGGCCGCATCGGGGGTTGGGTGCACCTCGACGATGATGCCGTCCGCACCGGCGGCGGCGGCGGCGAGGGAGAGCGGCAGCACGAGGTCGCGCCGGCCGGCGGCGTGGGAGGGGTTGACGATCACGGGGAGGTGGGAGAGCTCCTTGAGGATTGGGATCGCCATGATGTCGAGGGTGGTGCGGCGGTGGTCGGTCTCGAAGGTGCGGATGCCGCGCTCGCAGAGCATGACGGAGGGGTTGCCCTCCTTGAGGATGTACTCGGCGGCCATGAGGAGCTCGTCGAGGGTGGCGGAGAGGCCGCGCTTGAGCAGCGCGGGGCGGCCGGAGCGGCCGATCTCGGTTAGGAGCGGGTAGTTTTGCATGTTGCGGGCGCCGATTTGGATGACGTCGGCGACCTCCAGGACGGCATCCAAGTCGCGCAGGTCCATCAGCTCGGTGACGATCGGCAGGCCGGTCTCGGCCTTGGCCTCGGCGAGCAGGCGCAGACCCTCGCCGCCGAGGCCCTGGAAGGCGTAGGGGGAGGTGCGCGGCTTGTAGGCGCCACCGCGCAGGAGGGTCGCGCCGGCGTCACGCACGACGCGCGCAGTGTGGAGGGTTTGCTCGCGCGATTCGACCGTGCAGGGGCCGGCGATCAGCGCGAAGTGCTCGTCGCCGACCTTGCGGCCGTCGATGTCAAGGACGGTGCGCTCGCCGTGGCGGATTTGGGCGGAGGCGAGCTTGTAGGGCTTGAGGATCGGCATGACGCGATCGACGCCGGGCTGACCCTCCAGGCCGAGGCTTTCGAGGTTGACGTCCTGCTCGACGTCGCCGATCGCACCGATGACGGTGAGGCGCGCGCCCTTGATCGGGTGCGCGAGCGCGCCGGCCTGCTCGATCTTCTCGACGACCGCCTCGATGTCGCGCTCGGTGGCGGTCTCCTTCATTACGATCATCATCGGATCATCCTTTCGCGGTGCGCTCGCCTGAAAATGGTAGGTGCTGCGGGTATCGGGTGGGTTTTTGCGAGGGGGCGCGCGCTTTGCGCGCGCCGGGGAGGGGGCGCTTGGTCCGCGAACGGGCCCGGTGCGGCCAACGCGCGCTCGCTCGCAGACGAGCGGGGGGCCGGAGCGCCTAGATAAATCGCCAGGCGAGATAGACGCGCGGGGACGACGAGAGGCGGGCGGATGTGGGTCGTGGCACGAGCATGTCGTCGTCTGGGTGGGTTTTAGCAGGTGGGGGCATGGCTGGCAAGCAGCGGTCACGGGATCGCGACGAGCAGGCCGTCTCTCACCACGCGCGATCCGTAACGCTCCCCACGAACCACGCGCCAGCACAAGAACGCGAAGAGCAGAGCCGTCGCTCACCACGCGTGACCCGCAACGCTCCCCACGAACCACGCGCCAACAGGGGATTCGCAATGAGCGTGGCCGTCTCATCCCCCCTCCCGCGCCATGCTGCGGCAGAGCAAGCGCTCAGAGCACGGCGGCAAGGGCGTCGAGAAAAGCGGCGTTCTCGGAGGGCGTGCCGTAGGTGACGCGCAGCGAGCCGGCGCGCCCGAGGGCGCCGCCGCCGCGGACCAGGACGCCGCGCTGCAGCAGGCCGGCCATGACGGTGTGCTCGTCGCGGTCGGGCCCGAGCGCGAACCAGCAGAAGTTGGTTTGCGAGTCGGCGGGCTGGAGGCCGAGGGCGCGCAGGCGCTCGTCGATTGAGATGCGCTCGGCGATGGTGCGGGTGACGCGGTCGGTGACGGCGTCCTCGTGGGCGAGGGCCTCGGTGGCGGCGGCTTGGGCGGGCGCGTTGCAGAAGAACGGTTGGCGTACCTGGTCCAGCGCGCGGGGCAGAGCGTGCGAGCCGCAGAGCGCGAAGCCGACGCGCAGCCCGCAGAGGCCGTGGACCTTGGAGAAGGTGCGCAGCAGGGCGAGGTTGGGGTGGGTGGCGAGCAGGTCGACGGAGGCGGGGGGGTCGTCGAGCAGGTTGAACTCGCAGTAGGCCTCGTCGAGGATGACGCAGACGTGTGGGGGTATCTCGTCGAGGAAGGCGGCGATGTCGGCGAGCGGGAGAGCGGTGGAGGTGGGGTTGTTGGGGTTGCAGACGATGATCAGGCGGGTGGCGACGGTGATCTCGCGCAGCATCGCGGGGAGGTCGTGGCGGTCGGCGCCGTCGAGCGGGATGCGGATCTCGCGCGCGCCGGAGGCGGCTGCGAGGTGCGGGTAGATGGAGAAGGAGGGCCACGCGTAGACGAGCTCGGCGCCGGGCTCCAGGAGCGCGTCGCCGGCGGCGAGCAGGATGTCGCAGGAGCCGTTGCCGATCGCGATGTGCTCGGGTGGCACGCCGTGGCGCTCTGAGAGGCGGGCGCGCAGGGCGCCGTTGGTGGGGTCGGGGTAGCGGTTGAGGGTGTCGAGGGAACGGACGATCGCGTCGCGTACGGCGGGCAGGGGCGGCCAGGGCGACTCGTTGCTGGCGAGGCGGATGGGCGGCGCGGCGTCGGCGTAGCCGCCGGCGGCGGGATAGGAGGGCAGGCGCGCGATGCGCGCTGAGAACTCGAGGGCCATGGGCGCTTATTGTGACGGACGCGCGGCGGCGGGTGAAGCCGCGACGGCAGCCCTTACCCGGACCGCCGCGCGGTGTGCGTGGAGGCGTGGCGCGCGGCGTGGCCGGGGTCGGTCAGCGTGAGGGTGCGCACGACCCGCCAGCTCCCGCCGAGCTGGTCGGCGACGGTGGCGGTGAGCGTGACTTTCAATGTGTGGCTGCTGCCTAGCAGGGTGCGCCCGGCGGCGTTGAGGCTGAGCGTTAGGGTGTGCTTGGCGTTGGCGGCGAGCGCGAGGTGCAGCGTGCCGAGTGCCTGCTGTTTGACGCTCGTGTGCCCGCGACTGGTGCTGGCGACCGCGGCGGTGAGCCGTAGCGTGACGCCGCAGGCGGGCGGGCAGGTCGCATGGCCGAGCGGGATGCTGCCAAGCCCGGAGAGTCGGGCGCCGTTGGCGGGCAGGCCTAGTTTGGCGGCGATCTCGGCGGCGGTGTAGGCGGTGGTGGGAGTGGGCGTGGTGGTGGAGGGCTGGGTGGTTGGCGTGGTCGTCGTGACGGGCGGCGAGGCCGGTGTGGTGACCGTCACGGCGGGCGGCGCGGGGGTGGTGACGGTCACGGTGCTCTGGCCGCCGGGAGAACCTTCGAGCACTTCCACGTTCTGGGCGGTCGTGGCGGTGGCGCCGCTGTCGTTGGTGACGGTCAGGGTGACGGTGTATTTGCCGGGGTGTTCGTAGGTGTGGGTGACCTGGGCCCCGCCGGCGACCTGCCCGTCGCCGAATTCCCAGCTGTAGTAGGTGATCGCGCCAGCCGTGGGTGAGGAGGCGGCGCCGTTGAACGCAACGGGACCGCCGGCGAGCGCCACGCCGTCTGCCGCGCCGCCGGTAGGGTAGAACGCGAACGACGCGCTCGGCACAGGCGCGTGCGCGATGCAGCCGCCCGCGACGTTGCTCCACATGCGCTGGGCGAGGTACGGTTCGCCGTCGTCGATCTGGTTGTAGCCGGTGCCGGGTTTCACCAGGATGTATTCCCCGGCTTCTTTTCGGAATTTGGCCGGCGTGCCGCCCAGCAGCGGACCGTAGTCGTCGGCTTCGGGGGCGAAGTCGATCAGCGGGTCGAAGTATGGGTAGGTGCACTTGTCGGCGACCTCGTTGCCGTCGATGTCCAGCCAGGCGTTGCCGAACGGGTCGGTGATCGACTCGTTGGTCTCGTGGGTGAGCGTGTCGATGTCGGAGTCGGCCGGATCGTGTTCGGCCGGTGGGTCTTTGCGCGCACCCTGGGGCTGGTCGGGGACTTCGCAGCCGGGGACGGCGTCGTAGGGCATGTTCGCGTAGACCGCGATGTGGTTGCCGTGTTCGTATTCGAAGGCGCTGTGGTAGGCGCAGTAGGAGTTGGTGTTGCAGGCGGCGACGGCGCCTTCGAAGCCGGCGCAGCTGTTGACGCCCTCGGGTGTGAGCATCACGTAGATGCCTTCGAGTTCGGTGTGCAGACCATGCGCTGCTGTTTCCCTTTCGATGAACGTCGCGACCTCTTCGCTCAACTGGGGGCTTTCTTCGCTGTCGGAGATGCACGGTTCGTTTTTCCCGGGCAGGTATTTTTCGGACACGGTGGGCGTCGGACAGCTGGTCGTGTTACGAGCGGGGTACTGGTCTTTGTCCACGAACGCGCCGCCGAATTCGACGTGGTATTCGCCTGGGCTCGATTCTTCGCCGTAGAGCGTGTCAACGGAGAAGACGTTGGCGAGGTATTCGTCGCCGGTCGTGTCGCTGACGGCGGCGACGGCCTTGATGTACTTTTCGACTTCTTCGAGATAGTCGGCTTCGAGCGGGGTGAACGAGGTGCCGCTCTGGCCGTTGTTGCCCGGTTCGGACGGTTCCCACTTGATCAGGTACACCTTGACGTTGTGCATCACGGGGCCGCCGTAATAGAGCAGGGGTGTGGCACAGGAGCTGGTGCAGGACGCGTCGAACGGGCTCACGGCGAGCGGACCAGCGACCCTGGCGCTGGCGTGGGCGCTGGCGTGTCGCGCAAGCCCGTGCGCGGCGCTGTGCGCGAGCTTGAAGGGGCTCGCGGTGCCCTGCGGCGCGTTGGCGGGGCGCAGCGGAGAGACCTGCGGCCAGGCGTGCGGGGTGCTCGCGTTCGCGGCGGCTGTCCTTGCGGTAAGCGAGAGAGCGGCGCCCGCGAGGCAAAGCAATGCAAGCGGGAGACAAGGCAGCACACGCAGGCGCCGCACGTTCGTCCATGACCTGCCCATCGTTCCTACTCCTCTCAGCTCTCTGTCCAATATACGATCGGCCGCGCCCGCTCGCCACGGAGCCGATGCCGATCGGCGCTAGACACCTTAGCGAGGCGTGCCGCTGTTATTGCGCGGCCTGCAGGTCAACGCGCAGCGCGGCGGCCTCGCCGAGGTACACGTGCTGGGACTCGTGCTCGGCGGAGGCGTAGTAATGGATCAGGACGCGGATCACGCGCGGCAGCGAGTCGGGCACGGGGATCTCGCGCGCGCACAGCAGCGGCACGCGCTCGAACCCCAGCGCGCGGGCGGCGACGGCGGGAAACTCGGCGTCGAGGTCGGCGGTGGCAGTGAAGATGCAGCTGACCACGGCGTCGGGGGCTAGGGCGTTGCGCTCCATGATCGCCTGCATGAGCTCGGTGGTGGCCTGCAGGATCTCGGGGGCCTCGTTGCGCGTGACGCCGACGGCGCCGCGTAGGGCATATAAGCGCATGGGGCGCGATTGTGTCAGAGCGTGCCCCGCGCGGCGCTAAGCGCGCGCAGCTCGTGCGCGGCGAGACGGCGATACTCGCCGGGCGCGAGGTCGCCGAGCCGCAGCGAGCCGAAGGCGACGCGCTGCAACGCGACCACGGGATGTCCGACGGCCTCGCACATGCGGCGCACCTGGCGGTTGCGGCCTTCGCGGATCGTCAGCTCGAGCTCTTCGGTGGCGGCCCTATCGCGCGCGCGGGGTGGCCCCCCAACCGACGCACCACCCCGCGCCCCAAACCCGCCCGGGCCGACGGGCCGCGAATGCCCGCCGGCACGCCGAACCCCCCCGCGCGCGCCAGCGCGCTCCTCAAAAACATCCCCCGCCTCACCCGCCGGCGCGCCTGACCGCAGGGACGGTCCGCATCGCCATGCGCGCGCGGGCGCGGTCGGGCCGTCGTCGAGCAACACGCCGCCGCGCAGCGTGCGCAGCGTGTCCTCGGCGACGGGCGCCCCGGCAACGCACACGCGGTAGGTCTTGGGCACCTCGTAACGGGGGTGGGTGAGGCGGTTGGCGAGGGCGCCGTCGTTGGTGAGCAGGATCAGCCCGCTGCTGTCGGCGTCCAGGCGTCCGACGGGGTAGAGCCGACGGGAGTCGGGCACGCTTTGCACGACGGTCGGGCGCCCGTGCGGGTCGTGCGCGGTGGAGAGCACGCCGACGGGCTTGTGCAGGGCGTAGACGACGGGCTGCTCGGGGCCTGCGAGCACGCGCCCGTCGACCTCGACGCGGTTGTCCTCGCCGACGTCGCGGGCGGGATCGCGCGCCAGCTCGCCGTCTACCCGCACGCGCCCGACGACCACGAGCGCCTCCGCACCGCGGCGCGAGGCCACCCCGGCGTGGGCGAGATACTTGGCGAGACGCATCGAGCTGCAACGATACGAGGGTGGCGCAGCCGGCCGGAGGGTGGCTGGCCGAAACGGGGACGTGTGCCGAAGGCGCACGTCCCCCGGCTTCGGTCGGGCCCCTCGTCTTAAGTACGAGGGTGGCGCAGCCAGCCAGAGGCCGGCTGGCCGAAACGGGGACCGATTAGGGCGACACTCGCTACGCTCGCATCCCCGAATCGGCCAGCGCCGAAGGCGTGTGTCTCCCGGCTTCCGTCGGGCCCCTCGTCTTAGATCAACCCTATGGACCTCGAACTTTTGACACAGACGCTGGCCGCCCGCGGCGAGCCGCCGTTCCGCGCAAGGCAGGTGTGGGAGTGGACGGCGAGGGGCGTGGCGAGCTATGCGGCGATGACGAACTTGCCCGGGACGCTGCGCGAGGCACTCGCCGAGGAGGTGCCGTTTTCGTGCCTGGAGCTGCGGCGGGAGGCGCACGCACGTGACGGGACGGTCAAGGCGCTGTTCGCGACGGCGGACGGACGACCGGTCGAGGCGGTGCTGATGCGCTACCGGGATCGGCCCGAGGGAGGCGTCGGGCGACGCTCGATCTGCATCTCCTCGCAGTCTGGCTGCCCGCTGACGTGCAAGTTCTGCGCGACGGGCACGATGCGTTTTGGACGCAATTTGACGACGTCGGAGATCCTCGAGCAGGCCGTGCACTTTCGGCGTGTGGAAGCGATCGACCATTGCGTGTTTATGGGTATGGGCGAGCCGCTGCTGAACCTCGACGCGGTGCTCGGTGCGTGCGAGCGACTGCCGGCGCTCGGGATCACGCACCGGCGGACGGCGATCTCGACGGTGGGCTGGATCCCGGGCATCGAACGGCTGGCGCAGTGCGAGTGGCCGCTGCGGCTGGCGCTGTCGCTGCATGCCGCCGACGAAGCCCTGCGAACGGAGTTGATGCCGGTCAACGAGCGCTACCCGTTGCGCGAGGTGATCGAGGCGTGTCGGGCGTTCTACGAACGCAAGCGACGGCGGGTGTTCGTCGAGTATGTGATGCTCGCGGGGGTCAACGACCGCTACGAGCAGGCGGTCGCGCTGGCGAAGCTGCTGGCGCCGGCGGGACCGCACGCGGGTGCGATGTTCAAGGTGAACCTGATCCCGTACAACCCGACGGATTCGGGCGGGGGGGCTCTTTATCGATGCTCGAGCCGGGAGGCGATCGCGGCATTTCGCGCGGTGCTGCAGGAGCACGGCCTGGAAGCGACGGTACGGCTGACGCGGGGGCGCGACATCGACGCGGCCTGCGGTCAGCTGGCGGCAAGCAATGCCTGACGGGAAATGCATTTTTCTCAGTTGCGCGCCAAAGCTATAAAGCTGCCGGAGCATCCTCCCTACACGGTATGATTTTCCTAAGACGATTCTCATTAGGCGCGTAACACAGTCCACGCTCACCCCCCACGGGTCGCCAGCCACGCCGGCGAGAGAAACTGACGCCTACTCGGCCCCGCCGGGTCCACGTTCGGCGCGGGCCTCGCCGGCGCGCAGGAGACGCTCGCGCAGCTCGGACTGCTCCTCGGGGGTGGGGTCCCACTGGGCTACCTCGGGTAGCTCGTCGAGCGAGCGCAGGCCGAAGAGCTTCAGAAAGGCGCTGCTCGTGCGGTAGAGGGTGGCGCCGAACTGGGAGCGGCCGGCCTCCTCGACCAGTCCGCGCTCCAGCAGGGTGGCGGCGGCCGAATCGGCGCTGACGCCACGGATGCGTGTGATCTCCGGCCGCGAGATCGGCTGCAGGTAGGCGACGATCGCGAGCGTCTCCGCCTGGGCGGGACTGAGCGTCGTGGCGCGCGGCCGGTTGTACAGGCGCCGGGCAGCGTCCTCGGTGGCGGGGTCGGTGGCGAGCGTGTAGCCGCCGGCGAGCTCGCGCAGCTGGATGCCGCGCAGGCCGGGCGCGTACTGCGAGGCGAGCAGCTCCAGGGCGGCGCGCAGCGCAGGCTCCTCGGCACGGGTGGCGTCGGCCAGCTCGCCGAGACCGAGCGGGTCGGCGCTGAGGAACAGCAGCGCCTCGACGGTGCGCGCGAGCGCGGGCAACTGCTCGATCGTGTCGGCCAGGGCGGCCAGCTCGGACTCGCCGGCGTCGGCGCCACCGATGCCCAGGCCGCCAGCATCGGCCGCGCCGGCATCGGGCCCGTCAACGCCTGGCCCATCGAACTCGCCCGTGTGTGGCGCCTCGGACTCCACCACCGCGCTAGGCCGCCTCGGCGCCGAGGGCAACCGCGCCGGGTGCGCTGGATACGTCGCGATCCCCAGCTATCGCGCGCACCTCGATCGGGCCGAAGCTTTCGTGCTGCTCCCAGACGGCTTCGCCGCGTTTGTAGAGCTCGAGCAGGGCGAATAGGGTGATGGCGACCGTGACGCGGTCGGCGCGCACCACGGCCTCGTCGAAGCTGAAGCGTCCGCGCCGCAGGAGCGCCCGTAGGTGCGTTAGACGCTCGCTGAGCGTGACGCGCGCGATCGTGATGTGGCGCAGGCTGATCGGCGGCGGCACGCGCAGCAGCCGACCGATCGCCGCGCCGAGCGTCGCCGGATCCTGGGCGTCCCCCTCGGCGGGCGCGGGTCGGACGCGCGAGAGGTGCGCGGGCGGTGGCACGCAGCGAAAGCGAACCCCGTGCTCGCTGGCGAGGCGCTCTTTGAGGTGGCCGGCGGCGGCGCGGTAGCGACTGGCGTCGAGCATCCGCGCGAGTAACTCCTCGGCGGCCTCGGTCGGCTCGATGTCGAGCAGTTCGGCGTCCTCGTCGTCGGCGGCGATCATCAGCCGCGACTTCAATTCGAGCAGGGCGGCGAGCAGCACGATGAATTCGGTGGCGGTCTCCAGGTCGAGCTCGCCGCGGGCTTCGAGGTGGTCGAGGTAGGCGAGGACGACCTCGGCCAGCTGCAGCTCGAGCAGGTCGATCTCCTCGCGCAGGATCAGCGTCAATAGCAGGTCGAAGGGGCCACTGAAGAGGTCGAGGTCGAGTTCTAGGGACGCAACGCTCACGCCGTCACCGTAGCGGTCGGCCCCGACGGGGTACACCGACACCCATGCAGTCGCGCACGTCGGCGAGTGTGTCGGCGGCGAGCACGCGGGCGCGCGCGGCGCCGGCGGCGAGCACGTCCTCAAGGGCGGCCTCGTCGGCGCGCAGCGCGGTGTAACGGTCGCGCACGGGGGTGAGCAGCTCGACGACGGCCTGCGCGGTGGCGGCCTTCAGGTCGCCGTAGCCGCGGGCTTGCGCCAGCTCGGCTTCGATCGCCTCCGGCGCGGCGCCGCGGGCGGCGGCGAGGATTTCGATGAGGTTGCTGACGCCGGGCTTCTCGGGCGCGCGGGCGATCTCGCTGCCGGAGTCGGTGACGGCGCGGCGGATCTTCTTGTCGATGGCGGCGGGCTCGTCGAGCACGTAGACGGTTCCCTCGTCGCTGCTGCCGGTGGTGGACATCTTGCGGGTGGGGTCTTGGAGGTCCATGATGCGGGCGCCGACGGCGGGAATGCGGTCCTCGGGCACGACGAGCACCTCGCGGCCGCCGGCGAAGCGCGCGTTGAAGCGCCGGGCGACGTCGCGCATCAGCTCGACGTGCTCGCGCTGGTCCTCCCCCACGGGCACCTCGTGCGCGCGGTAGGCGAGCACGTCGGCGGCCATCAGCACGGGGTAGACGAGCAGGCCGGCCGAAACGAGCTCGCGTTGGGCGAGGGACTTGTCGCGAAACTGGTGCATGCGCTGCAGCCGGCCGAGCTCGGTGACGCTGCACAAGAGCCAGCAGAGCTCGGTGTGCTCGTGGACGTCGCTTTGACGGAAAAGAATGCAGCGCTGCGGATCCAAGCCGGCGGCGAGCAGGAGCGCAGTGAGGTCGTACAGGCTGCTGCGCAGCTCGGTGGGGTCGTAGGCAACGGTCGTCGCGTGCAGATCGACAATGCAGTAGAGCGCCTCGCCGCGGTCCTGGCCGGCGACGTACTGGAGGATCGCGCCGATGTAGTTGCCGAGGTGCTTGGTGCCGGTGGGCTGGATGCCGGAGAAGATGCGCATGTCGCCCGGCAGGCTAGCGCCCCGCGCCCTCACGGGCGCCCCGCAGGATCGGGTAATCTTTCTATTAATCGGACTTAGCCAGTTTATAGCAATAACGAAAGGGGTTCCGAGATGCTTGGGCAGCGCCACATACCAGCCGCGCGACCGTCCACGACGGCGTTTACGGCGGCATCGCTGGCCGTCGCAGCCGATGGCTCGACCTATGTGGTTGATGGCAAATCCAGCGCTGTCTACGCGTACGTGGCGGCGGCGCCGTGGACTGCGGAGGGCGGGACGTTCTCGTCGATCGCGGCGGCCAACGACGGCAGCGTTTGGGCGGTGGACGGCTCCTCGGGTGCCTTCGCGCGCTTCGAGGACGCCTGGACGCCGCTCGCACGACCGACCGGGGCGACGCTCACCCAGGTCGGCGCGGGCAGCGAATGGGACGTCTGGGGAATCACGACCGACTGGGCGCTGTGGAGCTACGACGTCAGCTCGAACACGTGGCGCGCAACCGGTTCGAGCGCGCGCTCGGTGAGCGCAACGGACGACGGCTCGGCGTGGGCGCTGACGGCGACGGGCCAGCCGCTACGTTATGCGCGCGACGAGCAGAGTTGGGAACAGGTGGACGCGCCTGAAGCGTTCAGCTCGCTGGGGGCGGGCACCGCGGGCTGGGTGTGGGCTGTGGGCGCGGCCGGCAAGGTCTGGCAGTACGACGCCGGTGACGCGGCGGTGTGGGTCGCGGTCGAGCAGGCGCCGCCGGGCACGCCGATCGCGATCCACTGCGGCGCAGACCTCGCCGTGTGGGTGCTCGCGCGCGACGACCACCAGGTCGCGCGGCTCTACAGCTATGACCTCGCGGCCGAGCGCTGGAGCGAACTGCCGGCGCTGCCGGGCGGCGACGCCTTCCACGACATCTCGGTTCCGAGCGCCGCCAACGCGTGGTGCCTGGGCGCGACCGGCAGCTACCGCTTCACCGGCGCCGGCGGCGCGTGGCGGTCGATCCCCGTGAGCTTCCGGCTCGACCGGATCGCGGCGGCCTCGGCGAGCGTGCTGTGGGGCCTGACCGGCGCCGAGGTCTGCCGCTCGACCGACGGCTCGCAGAGCTGGGGGATCGTGCAGGGCGCCCCGGCGCTGCGCGCGATCGCGGCGGCCTCCGACGGGACGGTCGTGGGCGTGGACCTGGAAGGTCACATCATGCGCTACGTACCGGCGACGAGCGCGTGGACCAACGTCGCGGCACCGTTCTTCGGCACCCAGATCGCCACAGGCGGGGCGGGGACGATCGTGGCGATCGCCAACACCAGCGCTCCCTACCGCTACGACGCGACCGCCGCCACGTGGTCACAGCAGTCCAGCCAGCTGCAGTGCACGAGCCTGGCGTGCGCGGCGGACGGGACGACGTTGGCGGTCAACGCGGACTCGCGTGTGTTCGCGCAGTTCGACGTGGACGTGTGGTTTCTCACCGCGCTGCGCGCGCGCGACGTCGCGGTGGGCTCGGCGGCCGACGTGTGGCTGGTGCTGCCCGACGGAACGCCGTCGCAGGTCGCCGAGGGCGTTCCGCTGACGGCGGAGGGGCATGTTCAGGGCGAGGGGAGCATCCGCCCGCGCTGGGCGACCGACGATCCGTTCGACGAGAGCAAGAGCACCCACCTGTGGATTTTGCGGCGCGCCGCAACGCTGGCCCAGCAGCAGGGCACGCAGGGCCAGCGCATCTACCGGCTGGTCAACCCGGTCGTCGGGCACGAACCGGGCGACACATTTCACAACAGCCTCTACCAGGGACTTTACGACGCCGACTACAAGGCCCCGTACAACAACCCGGCGGCCTTCGGAAAATTCCCGACCTACACGTCGCACTTCTTCGACGCCACCACAGGGTGCAACTACCTGTTCCAGAGCTCCCCGACGGCCCTCACGGAGGGTCTGAGCCACTTCGAAGCGGCCGTGCTGGCCTACCAGCGCCAGAACCTGCCGACGGCGGGCTACGAGCTGGGCCTCGCGATGCATTACTTCACCGACACGACTCAGCCGATGCACGCCGCGGGGTTCGCCAACGGCATGTCGGCGCCGTGGCCGATGTACCACTCCAACATGGAGGACGCGGTGCTGGAGTACCAGAGCGCGGTCACGCCGCCGAGCGCGTACGTGCCGGCGGCGGAAATGCCACCGCGCCGGCACTTCATCGAGGCGTCGTGGCGCGCGAAGTCCTACAGCTACGATCTCGGGCTGCATCTGGCGACCCAAGCGTACGCCGGCTTTTGGGGACTCTGGCCCAAATGGGTGCGCAACGCGACGCCGGCGATCCTGCGCGACGCGGTGCTGGCGAGCGCGTGGTTCCTGGTTCGCTGGATGCAGGCGGTCGAAGCGAGCGTGGCGCTCGCACTAACGGCGGACACGGCCGAACTGCGCCAGATGTGCTGCCTGGACGCCGCCGGCATCCTCTGGCACCAGATCTGGCCGAGCGCGGGGGGGCCGAGCGGCTGGCAGCGCGTGGACGGGCAGGTGCAGCCCGACCCGGGGGCGAAGGCGGCGGTGGCGTGCGCGACGAACGCCGGCAAACAGCTGTACGTGCTGGTGACGCTGCCGCAGGGCAGGTCGGTCTCCTTCGCGGTCCGCGAAAGCAGCGGGGCGTGGCAGAGCACCTGGAAACCGGTCACGAGCCAGCTGCCCTCGCAGGCCGGCACCCTCGGGCCCGTGGCGTGCGCGTGCGACGGGCAGGGGCAGCTGCAGGCGGCGACGATCGACGCGAGCGGGACGCTGTGGCACGCGCTGATGAGCCCGCAGGGTACGTGGACGCCGAACTGGGGCAGCGTGGCGGGGGCCGCGGCCAACGACCCCGGCGCGAAGGCCGCGGTCGCGTGCGCCGGCGACCCGCAGGGGCTGCACATGCTGGCAGTCGCCAAGCGCGACGGCACGCCGTGGTACACGTTTCGCCTGCCGAGCGGCGCCTGGCAGGCATGGCTTGCGTTGAACTCGGTGCTCGGGCCCAACCTGCGTGGTCTGCGGGACGTCGCAATCGCGCTCGACAGCGCGGGGCCAACGTTGCACGTGCTGGCGGTCGACGGCGACGGTGTGCTGTGGTATGCGCAGCGCACCGACACGAGCTGGAGCGGCACCTGGGCGCGGGTCGACCGTCTCACCGCGGGCACCCGCCGGGAGGCACTGGTGCGCGCCGCTGCGACCGCCAACCTGAATGTGCTCGGCAGCGACGAAAACCTCGGCATGGCTTCGATGGCGCTTCGTGCCGGCGGTGCGACCGGCGCCTGGCAACAGGGATGGTGGGCGGCGGGGCAGCCGAGCTACTGAGCCTGGACCCACCGATAACGGGCTGAGACTCGGCGTCGAAGGGTCGCTCCCAGCGGACCGCCCCGCCCGGCTCGCTGCGAGTTCGTCAGTCGAGCGCCTGGCGGATCACGGGCCGCTTGGCGGCGGCGACCTCGTCGAGGCGCCGCACGGGCGTGGTGTAGGGCGCGTGGCGCGCGAGCTCGGGGTCCGCGGCGGCCTCGCGCAGGATCGCGGCGATCGCATCGGCGAAGGCATCGAGGGTCTCGCGCGTCTCGGTCTCGGTCGGCTCGACCATCAGCGCCTCCTCGACGAGCAGCGGGAAGTAGACGGTGGGCGGGTGGTAGCCATGGTCGAGCAGGCGCTTGGCGAGGTCGAGGGTCTTGATCTGAAGCTCGCGCTTCATCGGCGCGCCGGAGAGCACGAACTCGTGCATGCAGAGGTCGCCGTAGGCGAGCGGCAGGTAGTCCGCGACGGTCGCGGTCCGCGTGGCGCCGTCCTCGCCGGCGGGCAGCTTGATGCCGGGCAGCTCGTGCTGGCCCAGGCGCGCGAGCAGGTAGTTCGCGTTCAGCACGGCGTTCTCGGAGGCGTCCTTGAGCCCGGCGGCGCCGAGCGAGCAGATGTAGGCGTAGGCGCGCACGAAGCAGCCGTAGTTGCCTTGGAAGGAGCGTAGACGCCCAATCGACCTCGGCCGGTCGTGCTCCAGGTCGAATGTCGCCGGCGGCGCGGGATCCCGGTCGTGGGCAACCTCGGCGGGCATCGTGCCCGGCTTCACCGTCGGCGCGCCGTTCGCGCTGGCGCTCGGCTTCGTCTCATCCTCGCCGCGCCGCACGATCACGGGCACGGGCAGATACGGCGCGATGCGCTCGGACACCGCGATCGGCCCGGAGCCGGGGCCGCCGCCGCCGTGGGGCTGGGTGAAGGACTTGTGCAGGTTGAAGTGCACGATGTCGAAGCCCATGTCGCCGGGGCGCGAGTGGCCTAGGATCGCGTTGAGGTTGGCGCCGTCGTAATAGAGGATCGCCCCGACCCCGTGCACGATGCTGGCGATCTCGGCGATGTTGGGGTCGAAGATCCCGAGCGTGTTGGGGTTGGTGAGCATCAGGCAGGCGACGTCCTCGTCCACCTGGGCGCGCAGGTCGTCCAGGTCGATTCCGCCGGCGGAGTTGGTCGCGAGCCCCACGACGTGCAGGCCGGCCATCGTGACGGTGGCGGGGTTGGTGCCGTGGGCGGTGTCGGGGGTGAGGACCTTGGTGCGGACCTCGCCGCGGTCCTCGTGGTAGGCGCGGGCGAGCAGTACGCCGGCGAGCTCGCCGTGGGAGCCGGCGGAGGGCTGTAGGCAGACGTGCGGCAGACCGGCGATCTCGGCGAGCGCGCGCTCCAGACGCCACATCAGCTCCAGGGCGCCCTGGGCCTGCTCGGGATCCTGCAGCGGGTGCAGGCGGGCGTGGCCGGGGAGCGCGGCGACGCGCTCGTGCAGGCGGGGGTTGTGCTTCATCGTGCAGGAGCCGAGCGGGTAGAAGCCGGAGTCGAGGTCGAAGTTGCGCTTGGAGAGGCGCACGTAGTGGCGGACCAGCTCGGGCTCTGAGACCTCGGGCAGCCGCGGGGGGGTGACGCGGCGCAGCTCGGCGGGCAGCAGCTCGGCGGGGTCGACGGCGGGTACGTCCTGGGCCGGGCACTGGAAGGCGCGGCGCCCGGGCGCGCCGCGCTCGAAGATCGTGAGGACCGGCTCCTCGGGCACGGCGTGCGCGTCTGGCGGACCGCTCGCCGGCGGCCGGTCTGCGTCGGTGACGCCACTCACGCCGCAATCACCTCGCCGTAACTGGCGCCGCCCCATGCGACACCGCCGCTCACGCCGCCACCGCCTCGCCGTAACTGGCGCCGCCCCATGCGACACCGCCGCTCACGCCGCCACCGCCTCGCCGTAACTGGCGCCGCCCCATGCGACACCGCCGCTCACGCCGCCACCGCCTCGCCGTAACTGGCGCCGTCGCGTGCGACACCGCCGCTCACGCCGCCACCGCCTCGCCGTGACCGGCACGCTCACGCTCGGCGGCTAGCGCGTCGCCGAGTACGGCGGCAAGCCGGTCGATGTCCGCGCGGCTGCGGCGCTCGGTGAGCGCGACGAGCAAACCGCCGCGATCCTGCGGGCGGCCGGTGAGCGCGTGCAGATCGACGCCGGGGTTGACGCCGTGCGCGATGCAGCGCCGGCGCACGGCGGCTAGATCGACGTCCCCCCCGCGCTCGCCATCCCCCGCGCGCTCGCCCTCCCCGCGCTCGCCGCGCCCGCCGCCGCCGCCGAGCACTAGCGCGAACTCGCGCACGACGGGCTGCTGGTGCAGCGCGCTGACGCCGGGCAACGCGGTGAGCGTCTGCCGAGCGTAGTGGGTGCGGGCGAGCAAAAGCTCGCCCAGCTCGATGAGGCCGCGGCGCCCGAGCCAGCCGAGGTAGACGACGCCGGCTAGGGCATTGAGCGCCTGGGCGGTGCAGATGTTGGAGGTGGCTTTCTCGCGGCGGATGTGCTGCTCGCGGGTTTGTAGGGTGAGCACGAAGCCGCGACGCCCGTCGAGGTCGCGCGTTTCGCCGGCGATGCGACCGGGCATCCGCCGCAGGTACTGCTCGCGGGCCGCGAAGAACCCGAAGGAGGGCCCGCCGTAGTCGAGGCGGTTGCCGAGCGGCTGGCCCTCGCCGACGGCGACGTCAACGCCGCATTCGCCGGGCGCGGCGAGCACACCGAGCACGATCGGGTCGACCTGGGCGATGACGACGGGTCCTTCTTTCGCGTCCCTGTCGCGCGCGCGCGACCGCGGGCGCGCGGGAGGCCCCGAACCAAACACACCACCACCCCCGTCCTCCTGCCCCTCACGCGCGCGCACACGCGCAGCCGCGAATGGCCCCGAATCAAACACACCACCACCCCCACCCTCCTCCTGCCCCTCCCCCTTGGCGGCGGCGCTGAGCGCGCGGGCGTCCTCGACGGCGCCGTAGAAGTTGGGCTGGGCAAAGATCGCGGCGGAGGTGGAGGCGTCGATCGCGGTAGCCCAGGCGTCGGGGTCGGTGCGGCCGGCGTGAGGACCGGCGGGAGCGCCGAGCGGCACCTCGACCACTTCGGCGCCGAAGCCGTGCGCATAGGTGCGCAGGGTCGCAAGGGTGTGCGGGTGCAGGCCGGCGCTGGCCACTATGCGCGTGCGTGCGTTGTGCAGCTTGGCCAGGTAGGCCGCGGAGGCGACGGCAGAGGCGCCCTCGTAGAGGGAGGCGTTGGCGACGGGTAGGCCGGTCAGCTCGCTGATCGCGGTTTGGTACTCGAACATCACCTGCAGGCCACCCTGGGAGACCTCGGGCTGGTAGGGGGTGTAGGGGGTCAGGAACTCGGAGCGCTCGAGCAGCATGTCGATCAGGGCGGGTACGTAGTGGTCGTACATGCCGGCTCCCAGGAAGGAGGTTTGCTCTTCGGCGCTGACGTTGCGCGCGGCCAGGGCGCGCAGGTGTGCGTGGACGTCCTGCTCGGGCATGCCGGCGGGCAGATCCAGGGCGCGGCCGAGGCGCAGCGGCGCGGGGATCTGGCGGTCGAAGAGCTCCTGGATGGAGCGCGCGCCGATCGCGGCGAGCATCGCGGCGCGATCGGCGTCGGTGGTGGCGGTGTAGCGGCTCAAGGACCTCAGCCTAGAGGGTGGCGCAGGCGTCCGCTGGACGCCGAGCCGGGCCCCGCTTCATTCAATCTCGCCGGCGCAGGCGTCTGCTGGCCGAAACGGGGATGCTCGCCGCAGGCGGGCGTCTCCCGGCTTCGGTCGCCG
The DNA here is from genome assembly GCA_963804675.1 of uncultured Solirubrobacterales bacterium. GTDB lineage: Bacteria > Actinomycetota > Thermoleophilia > Solirubrobacterales > Solirubrobacteraceae > Palsa-744. The sequence goes on from CAWDRI010000001.1 coordinate 1,309,338, forward strand.
AACCGGGCCCCTCTTCATTCAATCCCGCCGGCGCGCCAGACCGCGCTCAGGCGAGCGTGGCGGCGTAGGCCTCGGCGTCGAGCAGGCTTTCGCTCTCGGCGGGGTTGCGCAGGCGTATGCGTACGAGCCAGCCGGAGCCGTAGGGATCGTCGTTGATCGGCGAGGGGTCCTCGGAGAGGTCCTCGTTGACGGCGACGATCTCCCCGGAGAGCGGGGCGACGACGTCGGAGACGGCCTTGACGGACTCGACCTCGGCGTAGGGCTCGTCCTTGGTCAGGGCCGTGCCGAGGGCGGGGGGCTCGAAGAAGACGACCTCGCCGAGGAGGTCTTGGGCGTAGAAGGTAATGCCGAGGGTGGCCTCCTCGCCATCGACGCGCGCCCAGTCGTGCTCGGCGTGGTAGAGGAGATCGTCGGGGTAGGTGGCGTTGGTCATGCGGTCTCGGGGGCTGACTTTATGCGATCGGCCCCGTTAGAGCTATAGCGGCAGGACTATCGTCGGAGCCAGTCTTCGTACGCGAGATCGGGCACACGCTCGAAATGACGGACGTTTCCGGTGATGAGCGTGGCGCGATGGACGAGAGTGGTCGCTGCGATGCGTAGATCGGGGTCGGGCAGGCGTCTGCCGGCGCGCTCGAGGGTGGCGCGGATGCTCCCGTAGGACTCGGCCGCGTCGCGGTCGAAGGGCAGGACGCGCACGCCTGAAAGCAGACGGACCGCATGCGTGTATAGCTCCGGGCGCTCGGCGCGTCTTGCTCCGTATGCGAGCTCGCCAATTGTCACCGCGGTGGTCGTCTGTTGAGCGATGGGGATCGCCCGCAGCCGTTGCACGAGCTCGGGGGAGGGCCGCGGTCGCATCAGATCGCTGACGATGTCGGTGTCGAGGACGAACAGCGGCACCGTCTAGAGCTTCGGGGCAGGGCGGGAGCGCTGTGAACCGCGGCTGCGCACGACCTCGTCGAGCGTCTCGGCATACTCGGGTGCGTCCGCGAAGGCCCCGACGAGCGCCAGAAAACCGGAGCGTTCTCCGTCCTGTGCGTCCTCCGCGAGATCGGACAGCGGCACGAGCGCCGCCATCGGCGTGCCGTTGCGCTCAACGACGTAACGCTCTCCGCGATAGTGAACGGTGCCGAGGACGTCGGCGAAGCGACGCTTCGCCTCAGCCACGCTGATGTGAATGATATCTGCCATGATGTCATCATAACATCTTTGTGTTAGCCGCGTTTGGCCACGAGGGCTTGGCGTGTCAGCCGCGCTTGACCACAAAGGGCTTGGCGTGCACAAGCGCCGGCCGCAGGCGTCCGCGCACGTCGATCTCCAGGCGCGTGCCCACGGCGACGCGCTCGGCGGGCACGTACGCCAAGCCAATGCCGACGCCCAGGCAGGGCGAGAGGGTGCCGCTGCTGACAACGCCACCGCCTACGATCGGATTGCCGGCGCGGGCGATGCCGGGGCCGTCGATCGCGAAGGCGACAAGCCGTTCGGCCGGCCCGGCGGCGCGCACCGCACGCACGGCGGGGGCGCCGATGAAACCGGTGTCCTCCTTGCAGCACCAGCCAAGGCCGGCTTCGATCGGGCCGCGTGTCTCTGAGAGGTCGGCGCCGTAGAGGTGAAAGCAGGCCTCTAGGCGCAGCGTGTCGCGGGCGGCCAGGCCGCAGGGTGTGGCGCCGGCGGCCAACAGCGCATCCCAGACGGCGGGCGCGGCGGCGGGTGAGAGCAGCAGCTCGACGCCGTCCTCGCCGGTGTAGCCGGTGCCGCAGACGAGCATCGGCGCGCCGGCGATGCGCAGCTCGGCGGTGGTCATGCGCGCGGGGAGCTGGCCGAAACGGGGATGCTCGTCGGAGGCGAGCGTCCCCCGGCTTCGGTCATCGGCAAGGCCCTGGACGATCGCCCGCGCGCGCGGGCCTTGCACGGCGAGCATCGCGTAGTCGTCCAGGCGGTCCTCGATCGACACGGCGAGCCCACCGCCGCCCGCCGTCGCGCCCTCGTCCCTCGCGCCCTCCGCCGTCCCGCTCTCGTCCGTCGCGCCCTCGTCCGTCCCGCCCTCGTCCCTCGCGCCCTCCGCCGTCCCGCTCTCGTCCGTCGCGCCCTCGTCCGTCCCGCTCTCGTCCGTCGCGGCACCGTCCCTCGTGGCGTCTCGCCCCCCCGTGCCCTCCCGGGTCGGCAACCGGCGCGCACAAGCACGAAACCACGCTAAGTCGCGCTCGTTGTTGGCCGCATTGGTGACTGTCAGGTAGCGCTCGTTCGCCAGGCGATAGGTGAATAGATCGTCCAGTACGCCGCCGTCTTGCCTGCAGAGCACGCTGTACTGCGCTCCACCCATTCCGATCGCAGCGACGTCGTTCGAGAGCAGCCGTTGCAGCAGCGCGAGCGCGCCCGGGCCGTGCGTCTCGATCTGGCCCATGTGCGAGACGTCGAACACCCCACAGCGCTCGCGCACGGCCATGTGCTCCTCGCGCACGCCAACGTACTGGACGGGCATCTCCCAACCCGCGAACTCGACGAGCTTGGCGCCGGCCGCGACGTGGCAGTCGTAGAGGGGCGTGCGGCGCGGCATTCGCGGCAGGCTAGCGACGTCGGGACTGATCTGTTCGACGCCGCGCATGCGCGGCGTCGCCGGCAGGCGCATGCGCCTGCCGGATGACGGGCCGCATGCGGCCCGTCACGGGAGCGCGCATGCGCGCTCCCGCCTGTCGGCACATGTGCCGACAGGAACACCTCAGCGCAGGAACGGCGGCACGTCGATCTCCTCGTCGGAGATCTCCAGCGAGGAGCGCTCGCGGCTGCCCATGCGCGGGCCGCGGTCTGCCGGGCGCTCGCGACGGTCGCGGCGGCTGCTGGCGCCGGCACGGTGGTCGAAGCCGGTGCCGATCACGGTGACGCGAACCTCGTCGCCCATGTGCTCGTCGATGACGGCACCGAAGATGATGTTGGCGTTGGGGTCGGCGGCGTTTTGGATGATCTCGGCGGCCTCGTTGACCTCGAACAGGCCGAGCTCCTTGCCGCCGGTGATGTTCAGCAGGATGCCGGTGGCGCCGTCGACGGACTCTTCGAGCAGCGGCGAGGAGATCGCGATCTTGGCGGCCTCGGCGCTGCGGCTCTCGCCGGCGGCGGTGCCGATGCCCATCAGCGCGGAGCCCGCGTCGTGCATGATCGTGCGCACGTCGGCGAAGTCGAGGTTGATCAGGCCGGGGATCGTGATCAGGTCGGTGATGCCCTGGATGCCCTGGCGCAGAACGTCGTCGGCCTCCTTGAAGGCGTCGAGCATCGAGGTGCGGCGCTCGACGACGGCGAGCAGCTTCTCGTTGGGGATCACGATCAGCGTGTCAACGACCTCGCGCAGCCGTTCGATGCCCTCGCTGGCCGAGCGCGCGCGCTGGGTGCCCTCGAACTCGAACGGGCGCGTGACCACGCCGACGGTGAGCGCGCCGATCTCGGCCTTGGCGATCTCGGCGATCACGGGCGCCGCGCCGGTACCGGTGCCGCCGCCCTCGCCGGCGGTGACGAACACCATGTCGGCGCCCTTGAGCGCCTCCTTGATGTCGTCGCGCGACTCGGCAGCGGCGGTGAAGCCGACCTCGGGGTTGGCCCCGGCGCCGAGTCCTTTGGTCGACTCGTGGCCGATGTTCAGCTTGATGTCGGCGTCGCACATCGCGAGCGCCTGCGCGTCGGTGTTGGCCGCGATGAACTCCACGCCACGAACGCCCGCGTCGACCATGCGGCTGATGGCGTTCGTGCCGCCGCCGCCTACGCCGACGACCTTGATGACTGCCAGATAACTGCCTGCGCCGCTCTCCATGATGTCTTTCCCATCCGAGGCCCCAAGAAATTCGCCTGTGCCGTGGGGGCCCTGCTCGCGGATTTCGGTGCGCGTCGCGGGGGCCCTGTCTGCAAAGTCGTTCCGTCTGAAGGCTTCAGTATGAATTGAGGGTTCGCAAGAGACCTTTCATGCGTTTGCCGGATTGCGCACGTTATGCAGGGAACTTCGCCCTGTCAACGACGGCGGCGACTTTTGCAGGATTGGTTGCAGAATCGGCGAGTCTCGACGTCCACCCGAGAAGACCCCAAACCGGAGGCTCAACCTCGAGTTGACGGTGAGATTGGGCCTGTCAACCGGCATGACGCCGGCTCGCGAGCGCGTTGAGCGGCACTCGCCGGATGGGGGCCGCGCCACAACGAAAAACAGCCGATCAACCGCCCCCACCAGGCGGGGCTTCACCCGACGGCGCCGCCGCGCCCGAGGCGCCGGGTTGCTGTGCGGAGGTGGCCGCAGACGCTTCGCCCGGTTCGGAGGGCGTGCCCGCGGTCGTCGCGGCGGCGCCGGTGTCCGCACTCGCTTCGCCGGCGCCCGCGACGCCAGCCGCCGTGCCTTCCGCGCCTGCGTTCGCGCCCGCGCCGCCAACCGCCCCGCCTTCCGCGCCCGCCCCCGCGTTCGCGCCGGCGCCGGTGGCGGCGGCGGTTCCGGCAGAGCCGGCGGGCGTGACGGTGCCGGTCGTCGCGGCCGCGCTCGCGCTCGAGCCGCCAGAGACGGCTTCGTCGAGCTTGGCGGCGAGCGAGGCGGTGTTGGGGTCGGACGCGCCGACACCGCCCGCCGCGGAGCCGCTTTCGGTCGCGCTGCCCCCCGACGATGCCCCCTGGCCCGAGCTGCCGAACCCGGCGGCGGGCCGTTCGGGCAGGCGCACGTCGATGTAGGTGGCACCGGCGGAAGTGGGGTCGGCAAGCACGCGTGCGGCGGCAAGCCACTTGGCGTGGGGGCGGGTGGCATTGCCGAAGTAGAGCAGGAGGCCGTCGCGCATCTGGACGGTGAGCCCTTCGGCCCCCGCATACACACGCTGGACCCAAGCGAGCAGCACCCGGGGCACCGCGCCGAGCACCGCCAGCGCGGCGCGGGCGCCGGGCGCGAGGACGTGCCGGCCGGGTACGGGCGCCGGCCCGGACAGCTGCAGGGTCGGCAGCGCACCGGTGCCGAGCAGCGCGGGGCCGAGCACAACGCCGTCAGCGGCGACCGCGGTGTGGCCGCCGGCAGCGTCGAGCTGGGCGACGGGCAGCTGCTCGACGACGGCGATGCGCAGACCGTGGGGGAAGCTCGGGGAGACGCTCAGCGCGCGCACGAGGTGCAGCGGCGCGACGGCGGCGCGCAGCGCCGCGGGGTTGACGTTCAGCGTGCTCATCCCCCGCGCGGCGGTCCGCAGGGCGGAGTCAACGCGCGCCGCGTCGGGGCCGCGGACGCCGACGATGCGCACGTGGCGCACGGAGGACAGCGGCGAGCTGCGCAGCCATAGCCAGCCGCCGGCGAGCAGTACGAGCACGATGAGCGCAGCCCCGAACGCGATGCGCAGCCGGCGCCGGCGCCAGACGAACGCCCCGCCAGCGCGCAGCGCACGTGCAGCAGCGCCGACCGACCCTCCCGCAAGGCCGAGGGCACGGCGCGCACGGGGCAGCGAGGGCACGAAGCCGCCTAACGCCGGCGGGCGTCGGGCAGGTGCAGCGAGTGGACGGGCCATCGCAGAGATCTTTCGGGCTGCGCTGGCGAGGTCCTGCCAAACACTCGATGCACACCATGACGTGACCATCGACCGCGCCATACACGCACAGGCGCGCGCGCGCGCGCTATGCTCCCGGTGCTAGTACGTCAACTGCAGTCGCCAATTTGGGGGGTCCGGGCAACCGGACCCCTTGGCGTATAGGGCGCCCCGGTGGACATGGGGCCTGCCGTCCACCGGGGCTGAGGGCAGGTGCGCTACCGCGCCAATCGGTCGATGACCACCATGGCGACAAGCAGTGCGGTTGCAATGAATGACGAGGGGCCCGGCTCGCCGGCCTGCGGCCGCCTGCGCCACCCCAATGAATGACGAGGGGCCCGGCTCGCCGGCCTGCGGCCGCCTGCGCCACCCTCTTGACGCCGACTGCAGGCGACATACCATCACCTCCTTTCCCGGAGCCGATCGGCCCCGCATCGGCGGGAGCCCGAATCGGGAGGTGACCTCGCCCCGACGAGGCTACTCAGCGCTTGGGTCGATACGCTCGCGCGACAACAGGAAGGGCACGTCGCCGAGCATCGGCACCTCATCGCGACGCTCGCACGCCCACGGAAACCAGACGTCCCCGAGCGTTTGCACCTCGGGCTGGAGCTCGACGCCGAAGCGCTCGAGCACGCGGCGGCGCCCGAGCGCCATCAGCGCGACGATGTCGGCGGTCGTGGCGGCGCCGGTGTTCTCGACGAAGTTGGCGTGCTTGGAGGCAAAGCGCGCGCCGCCGACGGCCAGCCCGTTGCAGCCGGCCTCGGCGAGCAGCAGGCCGGCGGTGCGCCCGCCGGCCTGCGGATCGGAGGGGGGCGGGTTCTTGAAGGTCGAGCCGAACGTCTTGATGCCCTGCGGCTGGGCCTCGTGGCGGCGCGCACGTAGCTCGGCCAGGCGCGCCTTGACGGTCGCGGGATCGTCCGCCGCCAGCGAGAATGATGCCCGTGCTACGACTTCGCCGGCGGCGAGGTCGGAGCGGCGGTAGCCGAACCCGAGCTGCGCGGGAGCGCGGCGCTCGACGCCGGCGGCGCTCGCGATCAGCACCGATCGCAGGGTGCGCGCGAGCTCGCCGCCGTAGGCGTTGGCATTCATCCGCACGGCGCCGCCGACGGTCCCGGGGATGTTGACGCCGAACTCGATCCCCGCGAGGCCGGCCCGCGCGGCGCGCGTCGCGACGGCGGGCAGGCGCGCGCCGCCGCCACACTCCAGACCCCGCTCCCCGACGCGCTCGATCTGCGCTAGCTCGCGGTCAAGCTTGACGACTAGGGCGTTGACGCCCTGGTCTGCGATCAACAGGTTCGAGCCCGAGCCAACCACCTCGACCGCGACATCCGCGTCGCGCGCCCACGCGAGCAGCTCGAGCAGCTGCACCTCGCTGCCGGCGCGCGCGAAGAACGCGGCGGGCCCGCCGGTACGCACCGTGGCAAGGCGCGCAAGCGGGTAGTCGCGGTGGACACCCGACGGCGACGCGGGACGGTTCATCGCGACGCGACCCCGGCGGCTCCCCCACGCTCATCCCTGCCGGCCCGCCAGCCCTCTCGGGCCGCCGCGTCGTCCACGACCGCCCCAACACCGCCGGCGCCAGCCACATCCCCACCGGCGCCGACCCCGGCCACCAGCGCCCGGCCGAGCATGTCAACGTCGCCGGCGCCCATCACGAGGCACAGGTCTCCCCCGCGCAGCAGCCTGCGCAGGACGGGGGCGGCGGCAGCGAAGGTCGGCAGCCAGTAGACGGGCCGCCCGTGGGCGGCATCGGCGGCGGACTCGGCGACCAGCAGCCCGCTGACGCCGGGGTGCTCGGCGGCGGGCTCGCGCGCGGGGTAGATGTCGAGCACGACGACGACGTCGGCGAGCGCCAGGGCGCGTCCGAACTCGCGCGCAAGGCGGGTCGTGCGCGAGAAGAGGTGGGGCTGAAAGACGGCGAGCAGGCGCTGGGGCGAGAGGGCGCGCGCGCCGCGCAGGGTGGCGGCGATCTCGGTTGGGTGGTGGGCGTAGTCCTCGTAAACCTCCGCGCCGCCGGGCCCGGCGCCGAGGCGCTGAAAGCGACGCGCAGCGCCCGTGAAGTCGCCGAGCGCGGCGATCGCGGCGGGCAGGTCGGCCCCGACCAGGCGCGCGGCCTCCAGCGCGGCGGCGGCGTCGAGCGCGTTGTGGGCGCCGGGTACGCGCAGGCGCACGTCGTGGCCGCGCCAGGGAAAGCGCTGGCTGCCGGGCGCTCGATCGTCGGCGTCGCTCGCGACGTCCGGGGCATCCCCGGTTGCGCCGCCCGCCGCGGCATCGCGCAGGGCGTCCGGTCGAGCGTCGGTCGTGCCGCCCGCCGCGGCATCGCGCATGGCGCCCGATCCGGCGTCGGTCGTGCCGCAGGCCGCGGCAGCAAGCACGGCATCCCCTCTGGTTACGCCGCCCCCCACGGCGTCGGCCACGGCATCGCTGACGGCGTGGCGGGAGGCGGCGGGCACGTCGAAGGCGACGACCTCGACCCCCTCCGCTGCCGCGTCGCGGGCGAGCGCAAGCAGCGAGGGCCGCTCCCACACGACGATCGCGGCGCGCGCGCGGGCCAGGAACGCGGCGAACGCCGCGCGCACGTCGGCGAGCGAACCGAAGGTGGCGTGGTGGTCGAGCTCGACGTTGGTGAGCACGGCGATGTCGATGTGGAGGCTGAGCATCGAGCGGTCGGACTCGTCGGCCTCAATCACGAGCAGCTCGCCGTCGGCGGCCCAATGCGCGTTGGCCAAGCCGCCCCCGATCGGCGCGCCGACGAGCCAGGACACGGAGTCCGCGCGGTCGCGGGCGCCGGCGCGCAGCGCGTGGACGAGCATCGAGGCGGTGGTCGTCTTGCCGTGCGTGCCGGCGACGGCGATCGTGCGCCGCAGCGCGCTGAACTCGGCGAGCAGTTCGGCGCGGGGCCGCTCGCGCAGGCCGCGCGTGCGGGCGGCGGCGCGCTCGGGGTTCTCGGCGGGGACCGCGCTGGAGTAGACGACCTCGACGTCAACGCCGGGGGCGACGTTGGCGGCGTCGTGGCCGATGTGGGCGTCGAGCACGCCGTCGGCGCGCAGGCGCGCCAGGTAGGGAGAGTCGGCGGCGTCGGAGCCGCTGACGGTCGCCCCCAGGGCAGCGGCGGCGCGCGCGTAGCCGCTCATGCCGGCGCCGCCGACGCCGACGAAGTGCAGGCGGCGCCCGCGCCAGGGTTGCGCGGCAGCCCTCATCCGGCCGCCTGCCCGGGTGTCCCCTCCGCCCCGGCGCCCTCCGCCCCGACGTCCGTTGCCCCGGCGCCCTTCCTCGCCCCGGCATCCCTCGCCCCAGCGCCCTTCCTCGCCCCGGCATCCTCCGCCCCGGCGCCCTTCCTCGCCCCGGCGCCCTCCGCCCCGACGTCCCTCGCCCCGGCGCCCTCCAACCAGGCCCGCCCGCCGACGTCGCCCGCACCGGCGGCCTGGAGCAGCTCGGCGGCGACCTCGCGCGCCGCGTCGGGCCGCCCTAGAGCCGCGGAGGCGCTGGCCATCGTGTGCAGCCGGGCGGGGTCGTCCAGCAACGCGGCGGTCTCGCGGGCGAGGCGCGGCCCGTCGAGTTCGGAGTCGGGGATCACCAGGGCGGCACCGGCGCGGGCCATCCAGGCGGCGTTGGCGGTTTGGTGGTCGGCGGTGGCGTGCGGGTAGGGCACGAGGATCGCGGGGCGCCCGGCGGCGGCGATCTCGAAGATCGAGCCGCCGGCACGCGCGACCACGAGGTCGGCGACGGCGAGCGCGTCGGCAAAGTCGGGGAGGTCGAGGTAGGCGCGCAGGTCGTAGTTGGGCGCCAGCGGGCGGGCGGACAACTCGGGGTGGTCGCGGCGGCCGCAGACGTGCAGCACGTGGAAGTCGGCGCCGGCGTAGGCGTCGAGCGCAGCGAGGTTGATCGAGCGCGCGCCGAGCGAGCCGCCGAACACCAACACGCGCGTCTGAGGCGGCCCGGCACCCGTCGCGCCAGCAGGCCCCACACTCGTCGCCTCACCCGGCCCCGGACCTGTCGCCCCACCAGGCCCGGCACCCGTCGCCCCACCAGGCCCGGCACCCGTCGCCCCACCAGGCCCGGCACCCGTCGCCCCACCAGGCCCGGCACCCGTCGCCCCACCAGGCCCGGCACCCAGCCCAACCCCGGTCCCCACACCTGTCCCACGCGGCCCTATTCGCGCGCGCGCGCGCGCGCGGCCGCGGATGGCACCCGGAGGAAAGATAGGACGCCCCGTCACCTTGTAGCGACTGCCACTTTTGCTCCGTTCCACCCCCCGGCCGCTTTTGCCCCCTCCCGTCCCCCTCCCCACGGCCCGGGCCCCAAGCCCCACCGCGCGGGCTCCCCTCCCCACCGCGCGGGCTCCCCTCCCCACCGCGCGGGCTCCCCTCCCCACCGCGCGGGCTCCCCTCCCCACCGCGCGGGCCCGCCCAGCTCGCCCAGGCCAGTCCCGTACAGCCCGCGCCAGCCAGCCCCGATGCGCCTCGCCGCCCCCCCCACCGACGTCGTTGGGCGGAAACGCAAGGCACACCCGCCAGGCAAACGGCGCGAGCGCGCGGTTGGCCAGCCCCAGGTGGCTGTCGGCCTCGGTCAACACCAGGGGGATGCGCAGGGTGACGGCAGCGAGGCCGACCGGCCCGGAGACGTAGCCGCCGGCGCCCATCACGGCGTCGGGCCGCAGGGACCGCAGCAGCGCGCGTGCGCGCAGGAACGCGAGGGCAGCGGCGCCCAGGGCACGCAGCGCGCCGAGCGGGTCGCGCCGCGGCAGGCCGCGCACCACGAGGGTGTGCAGCGGGTAGCCGGCGGCGGGCACGAGCTCGGCCTCGGCGCGGGCGCCGCCGATGAAGACTACGTCGGCGCCGAGGGCGCGCAGCGACTCAGCGACCGCGAGCGCGGGCACCACGTGCCCGGCTGTCCCGCCGGCCGCGATCGCGATCCGCGGGCTGGCCGGTGGCGGCCGCTGTGCGTCGTCGTTGAGGGGCGGCTTTTGGCGGTCGTTTGGAGGCGGGGCTGCGCTCACGAGCCAATCCTGCCTGTTTGCGGCGAGGGGTGTCGCTGACAGAGCGTATGTGCGCGGTGCTGCCGGAGGCGACGTTCAGCAGGAGGCCCATCGCGGCGAGCATCACGACGAGGCTGGTCGAGCCGTAGGAGACGAACGGCAGGGGCACGCCGGTGAGCGGCGCGAGACCCAGGACGGCGAAGGCGTTGAGCAGGGCTTGGGAGACGATCAGGGTGGTGGTGCCGACCGCTATCAGGGCGCTGTAGAGGGAGCGGGCGCGCTTGGCGGCGCGTAAGCCGGCGTAGGCGATCAGGCCGTAGAGGAACAGCAGGGCGTAGACCCCGACCACGCCGAACTCTTCGGCGACGACGGCGAGGATGAAGTCGGTGGGGGCCTCGGGGAGGTAGAAGAGCTTTTGCACGGACTGGCCGGGGCCGACGCCGAAAAGGCCGCCCGAGCCGATCGCGATTTGCCCCTGGACCGCTTGAAAGCCGCTGCCGGAGGCGTGCGCCCAGGGGTCGAGGAACGAGGTGAGGCGCGCGCGGGCGTAGGGGCGGGCGATCGCGTAGAGGGCGACGGCCCCGAGTGTGAGGCCGGCGAGGATCGCGAGGTTGCGCAGGGGGATGCCGGTGGCGAGCAGCAGCGCGCAGAGCGTGAAGGCGATCACCATCGCGGTGCCCAGGTCGGGCTCGGTGACGACGAGCAGGCAGGCGGCGACGACCACGATCAGCAGCGGGTTGGCCAGATCGCGCAGGTCGTGGACGCGCGCGGGGCGGCGAGCGAGGAGCGTGGCTGCGTAGAGGACGAGCGAGAGCTTGAGCAGCTCGGCGGGCTCGAACTGGAAGACGCTCGGCCCGATCCAGCGCCGCGCGCCGTTGACCGAGACGCCGAGGTGCGGGATGTGCACGGCGAGCACGAGCACGAAGGAGACGGCCAGTAGGGGGGCGACGAGACCCTGCACGCGCGCGAGGCCGTGACGCGCGAGGTGCTGCATGAGCGCGAGGCCGAGCCCGGCGAAGATCGCGAACTTGAAGAGGTAGGAGGTGCCGTTGCCGCCGCCAGGCAAAAGGGTTGTTGAGGAGGAGGCGCTGTAAACCATGACCGCGCCGAAGGCCAGCAGGCAGAGGGTCGCGGTCAACAGGACGCGCTGCTCCAGCGGCTGGGCCGCCGCCGCGGCGCGGGTGGCCCGTCCCTGGCCGTTGACTGGAGGCATCTGCGCGTGCTTCGACGGGGAAGCTTGCAGTCCTGCGTGCAGTGAGGTGGCAGGGTGGGATCGTCCGCGCGTGCGGGCCCTCGCAAACGCGCTGGCGGCGCGGGCCCTCCGTGGCCCGCGTCAGGCGCGGCGCCTGTCGCGTGTCGCCGCGTGCGCGCGACCGGGAGCCCGCAGCGCGCGCCTCCCGACCGGCTGCAGCGCACGGCCCCGCAGCCGGCCGACCGTCAGCGCGTGCGCGTCTTCAAGCTGGACGAGCGCGGGTGGCGGCGACCGTGACGATGCTTGTGCTTTTTCGCCTTGCTGGCGCGATGCCGGTGGTGGCTGTGGCTGGGTGGCATCAGGTCGGCGGCGGCACGGCCGCTGTGCGGGCCACCCGACGGCCCCGTGTTGGTGGGCGACCCGGTCGAACCGGTGGGCGACCCGGTCGAACCGGTGGGCGACCCGGTCGAGGTGGGCGACCCGGTCGAACCGTCGGTGCCCGCAGCGCCGCCGGTCGGCGTGCCGTTTGTGGAGCTCACGCCGAATGAGGGTGTGGACAGCTGGGTGGCGGGCGCCGGAGCGGGCGGGTCGAGCATGCCGGGCGGCGCTTCGAAGGTGCCCCCGTCACGGAACGAGCTGCCGCCTTCGCTGGTCGCACTCACCGAGTAGTGATATTCGCCTTCACCCAATTTCACGCCCGCGCTGTTCAGGTCGAGGCTGACGGTTTGATCCACAAAGGAACCGAGGAGACTGCCGCCCGGCAATGGGATGGGAACGATCAGTTCGCACCCGAAGCCGTGCTCGCTACATGGCGAGGAGATCAAGTGGAATTTGTATTCCGTGGGCAGACCCTCGGTGTCGATTTGCGCTTCGAGGGTTGCGTCGGTCGGGGTTAGGTGTGAGAGCGACACGCTTTCGATCTGCGGCGCCGGACCGGTGGCGAGCGTGGTGAAGGTCGCTTCGGAGCCGACGACCGCAGGGGGTTCCCACTGGATGGTGTCTTCGGTCACGACCTTGCGGGCCGCGAGCAGGCGATAGCGGTAGGTCGTGTCCGGTTGCAGCGTCATGCCGGAGGCGGCGAGGTCCACCCGTGCCGTGCGGGTTTCGGTGCCGCGTTCGATGAAGCCGATTGGCAGGGCGCCGGCGACTTCCGGGCCGGGACCGCATCCGTCGGTGCCTTTGAGATCGACGCGCAGGGGACAGGCGATTTCCGGCTGGAATTCGTTCGTGTTGGCGACGACCTGGAACTGGTAGTAGACGCCGACGGTGGGGTCTTGCGGGTTGACTTCCGCTGCGAGCGTCGCGTCGGTCTGCGTGACGCCGGACACCCAGGAATTACCGATCGTCGGGGCGCTTGCCGCGAGCGATGCCGCGGGCACGGCAACAAGGGCCAAGCAGGCACTGGCCGTCGCGATCAGCCAAAGCAGTGGACGTCGCATCGACCCAAGACCCCTCTCGCTGTACGCAGACGTACGCATCAACCCGTGCCCGCAGGCACTCTACACGCCCCCAGAGACGAGTGCAACGAAGCGCGCACCGCGCGCTTCGAAGTCGGCGAACTGGTCGAAGCTGGCGCAGGCGGGCGAGAGCAGCACGACCTCGCCTGGGCGCGCGGCGGCGCTCGCGGCGCTGACGGCACGCTCGAGCTCGCCGCACTCGCGCAGCGGCACGCCGGTGCCCTCCAGGGCCTGCGCGATCGCCGGTGCGTCTTCGCCGATCAGGTAGACCGCGCTGCAGCCGGCCTGCACGCCGTCGGCCAGCGGCGTGAAGTCCTGGTGCTTGCCCTGGCCGCCGAGGATCAGGTGTACGCGGTGGTCGGGAAGCGCGTCGAGCGCGACTAGGGTGCTGGTGACGTTGGTGGCCTTGGAGTCGTTGATGTAGAGCACGCCGTCGCGGTCGGCCACCTCCTGGAGGCGGTGCGGCACACCGGGGAAGCTGCGCAGCGCGGCACAGACGGCGTCTACGTCGACGCCGCGCGCCAGGCAGACGGCGGCGGCGGCGAGCGCGTTGTCGAGGTTGTGCGCGCCGCGCAGCAGTAACTCGGAGGCGGGCAGCAGGCGGATTTCCCCCCACCAGATGTACCCGTCCTCACGCAGCGCGGACTGCGCGTAGGGGCTGGGGCCGAAGGGCACGTGCCGCACGCCGGGCGCCGGCGCGAAGTTGACGAAGCCAACCGGCAGCACGGCGACGTCGCCGGCGCGCTGGTTGGCGAAGATCTGCAGCTTGGCCTCGCGGTAGGCCGGGAAGCTGCCGTGGCGGTCGAGGTGGTCGGCGGCGATGTTCAGCAGCACCGCCGCCTCGGGCGCGAACGCGAGCGTGTCTTCGAGCTGGAAGGAGGAGGCCTCGCAGACGATCGTGGTCGCGGCGGGGACCTCGCCGACGAGCCCGCTGAGCGCGACGCCGACGTTGCCGGCGACAGCGACCGGCAGCCCGGCCTCGCGGTGGATGTAGCCGATCAGCTCGGCGGTGGTCGTCTTGCCGTTGGTGGCGGTGACGGCGATGAACTCGTTGGGCAACAGGCGCCAGGCGAACTCCAGCTCGCCGAGCACCGGCACGCCGGCGGCGCGCGCGGCGGCGATCGCGGGCGCGGTGGCGGGCACGCCGGGGCTCTTGACGACGGCGCGGCAGCGCCCGAGGTGCGCGAGGCCGTCGTCGCCCAGGTGCACCTCGATGCCGGGTGCTTGCAAGGCCGCGCGGGCGCCGGGCGGCGCGGCGACGTTGACGGCGATCACCTGCTCGCCCCGGGCGGCCAGCAGGCGCGCGGCGGCGAGACCGGAGCGGGCAAGCCCGACGACGAGGTACGGACCGGCGGGGATCGGGGGACGCGGTCGCATGCTCAGCGGATGCTCTGCCGGTAGATCGTGAACCCGATCGCGCAGCAGATCGCGGCGATGATCCAGAAGCGCAGGATGATCTTCGTCTCAGACCAGCCGCGCAGCTCGAAGTGGTGGTGGATGGGCGCCATCAGAAAGACGCGCTTGTGGCGGGTTTGGAAATAGATGACCTGGATGACGACGGAGAGCGCCTCGATCACGAAGATGCCGCCGAGCAGGATCAAGAGCTCCTCGGTCTTGGTCATCACGGCCAGCCCGGCGATCGCGCCGCCAAGCCCGAGCGAGCCGGTGTCGCCCATGAAGATCGTGGCGGGGAACGCGTTGAACCACAGAAAGCCGACGCAGGCGCCGACCAGGCAGGCGGCGAGCATCGCCAGGTCGAAGTCTTCGGTGATGAATGCGATGCCGACGTAGGCGAGCAGCACGATCGCCGCGCAGCCGGCGGCGAGCCCGTCGAGGCCGTCGGCGAGGTTGACGGCGCTGGTGGTGCCGGCGACGACGAGGTAGATCAGCACGGGGTAGAAGGGGCCGAGTTCGACGGTGTAGTCGATCGTGCGCAGCCGCAGCGTGCTGCCCAGGCCCGCCTCGTGACGGGCGATGTACCACAGGCCGAGCGAGATCGCGATCGTGACGATCAGCTTGGTGCGCCCGCGCAGCCCGAGCGAACGGCGGCGCACGAGCTTGGTGTAGTCGTCGGCGAAGCCGAGCAGCGCGCAGGCGAGCGCGGCGCCGAATACGCCCATCGAGCGCCATTCGAAGTCGGTGAGGATCAGGAACGCGGTGGCGACGGCGAGGAAGATGATGATGCCGCCCATCGTCGGCGTGCCCGCCTTCTGGTGGTGGCCCTCGGGCCCGTCCTCGCGGATCTGCTGCCCGAACTCGCGGGCGCGCAGGAACTCGATGAACTTGGGGCTCAAGAACAGGCAGATCAGCAGCGCGGCGGTGCCGCCGAGCAGGATGCGGCCCATCAGCGGGTGCCGCCCGCTTGGGCAGGCCCCGCGGGCGTGTCGGCTGGCGGGTCGCCCTGCCGCGCCCCGCCAGCCGCGGCTGCGGACGTGTCAGCGAGCGAGTCCCCCCCATGGGGTTCCCCTGCGACGCCAGCCGCGGCTGCGGGCGTGTCAGCGAGCGAGTCCCCCTCCTGGGTTCCCCCTGCGACCGCGAGGGCGTCGCCGCCCTCCACGCAGGCGCGGAGCGCCTGCGCAATCAGCTCAAGACCGACCCCGCGCGAACCCTTGACGAGCACGGTGTCGCGGGGGCGCAGCAGGCCGGGCAAGAGGGCGGCGGCCGCCGCGGCGTCGGGGACGCGGTGGACCTCACCGTCGAAGCTCTCGCCGATCGCCGCGGCCTGCGGGCCGACCGCGACCAGCAGCTCCACCCCGCACGCGCGCGCGTGCGCGCCAATGGCGGCGTGCAAAGCGGGCCCGACGGCCCCTAGCTCGAGCATGTCGCCGAGCACCGCCACACGACGCGCGGGGGCGGTGGCGGCGAGGTCGTCGAGCGCGGCGCGCATCGACATCGGGTTGGCGTTGTAGCAGTCGTTGATCAGCACGATTTCGTCTGCCAGGGGGAGACGTTCGCCACGCAGTGCGGAGAACGACACGTCGAGCCTGCCCGCGGGAGTCACGCCGAGCGCGCGCGCCGCCGCGATCGCGGCCAGCAGGTTGAGCAGGTTATGGGATTGCGTGAAGGAGGGCCGCAGGACGATGCGCCCAGGCGCCGCTCCCGGTTGGCGCGGGCGCTCGAGGATCGTTACCTCGCCCGCCGCCTCCCCTCCCCCACCGGCCGCGTCCCCGGCACCCGCGCCAGGCCGGTCCATCGCGCGCTCACGCGCGCGCGCGCGATGGGGCACCAGCGAATAGTCCCCACCCGCACCGAAAGTCACGGTGCGCAGGTCGGCGCGCAGGTGCGGCTCCAGCAGCGGCTCATCGGCGGGGACCACGACGGTGGCCGCGGCCGGCAGCCCGGCGATCAGCTCGGCCTTGGCGGCGGCGATCGCCTCCAGGGAGCCCAAAAGCTCGAGGTGGACGGGCCCGACGTTGACGATCACGCCGACGTCGGGCTCGGCGATCGCGACCAGCTGTGCGATCTGCCCCGGGCCGCGCATCGCCAGCTCCAGCACGAGCGCCTGCGTGCCGGCGCTCGCGGCAAGGATCGCCAGCGGCAGGCCGATCTCCGTGTTGAGGTTTTGCGGGCTCGCGGCTGTGCGCAGCGCGGTGGCGAGCAGCGCGGCGAGGATGTCCTTCGTCGAGGTCTTGCCGGTCGAGCCCGTGATCGCGACGACTTTCGCGCCGAGCGCCCGCCGCCAGGCACGCGCGAGGGCCTGGAGGGCGGTGAGCGGGTCGGGGTGCGCAAGCACGACGCCCTTGCTGGCACCGGCATCAGCATCAGCGGAGCCAGTGTCCGCCGCGAGGCGCGCGGCGTGCTCGGGTGCCACCAGCACTCCCCAGGCGCCGTCGCGCAGCGCCTGCGCGGCGTAAGCCCCGCCGTTAACGTTCGTACCGGGCAGCCCGACAAACAGGTCGCCGGCCTGCACGGAGCGCGAGTCGATCACGGCGCGACGCGGCCCACCGTCGGCCCGTCCAGCGACCAGCCGCGCGCCGGCGCCCGCGGCGACGCGTGCGGCATCCCACGCGATCACGCGGCGGCTCCGGCCGTCCGGCCGCGCAGCGCCTCACGTGCGACGGTGGCGTCGTCAAACGAGACCTTGCGCCCGTTGGCGAACTCCTGTCCTTGCTCGTGCCCCTTGCCGGCGATGACCAGCACGTCGCCGGGCTCGGCAAAGCCGACGGCCCGCTCGATCGCAGCGCGGCGGTCGGCGAGCGCGATGACGGGGGCTGCGCCGACGGCCCGCCCGCGCGCCGTCCCGTCGAGGATTTCGGCGATGATCGCGTCGGGGTCCTCGGAGCGGGGGTTGTCGGAGGTGACGAGCGCGACGTCGGCAAGCCGCGCGGCGATCTCGCCCATGAGGGGGCGCTTGCTGCGGTCGCGGTCGCCGCCGGCGCCAAAGACGCAGAGCACGCGCCCGGCGCGGCCGACGAGTTCGCGCGCGGCAAGCAGGACGTTCTCGAGCGAGTCGGGCGTGTGGGCGTAGTCGACCAGGACCGCAAAGTCCTGCCCGGCGTTGACCGCCTCGAAGCGCCCGGGCACGCGCACGCCGCGCTCCAGGGCCTGCCCAAGCGTGTCGAGGTCGCCGCCGAGCGCGTGCACGGCGGCGAGCGCGCCGAGCGCGTTGGCGACGTTGAAGCGGCCGCGCAGCGGCAGCGCGACCGCGCGCTCACCGGCGGGGGTCTGCAAGCGAAAACGACAGCCGTCGAAGCCGGCGCGCAGCTCGAGCGCACGGTAGTCGGCGGCGCACTCGATCGCGAAGGTGACCGGGCTGTGCAGTTCCGCGGCGAGGCGCCGCCCGTAGGGGTCGTCGAGGTTGACAACGCTGACGCGCGGGGCCGGGTCCTCGCCACCGGGTAGGAACAGCGCGCGCTTGGCGAGGAAGTAGTCCTCCATGGTGGGGTGGAAGTCGAGGTGGTCCTGGGTCAGGTTGGTGAAGATCGCCGCGGCGAAGCGCGTGCCGTCGGTGCGGTGCAGCGCGAGCGCGTGCGAGGAGACCTCCATCGCGCAGGCACGGTCGCCGCCGTCGAGCATCGCGCGGAAGTCGGCTTGCAGGTCGATCGCCTCGGCGGTCGTGCGGGCGGCGGCGCGCTCGTGCCCACCGACGATCGCAGTGACGGTGCCCAGCAGGCCGCAGGGGGTGCCGGTGGCTTCAAGCAGCGCGCGCAGGAGGAAGGCGGTGGTGGTCTTGCCGTTCGTGCCGGTGACGCCGACGACCTGCAGCTCGCGGGTGGGTTCGCCGTAGAAGCGCGCGGCGAGCGGCCCCATGGCGGCGCGCGCGGACGGCACGAGCGCTTCGGGGACCTCCAGGCCGAGCGGTCGCTCGACGGCGAGCGCGACGGCCCCGGCGGCAACGGCAGCGGGCGCGAAGTCGTGGCCGTCGCCATGCTCGCCGGGCACGCAGAAGAACAGTGTCCCGGGGGCAACGCGGCGGCTGTCGTAGGCGAGCGCCGCGATCTCGACCTCGGCGCCGGCCGCGGGCACGCTGGCGCCGACCACCGGAGCGAGTAGGTCGGCGAGCTTCCTCGGTGGATGACCAGGGACGATCATCGGTGAGCGGATTCTAGTTTTGCCCCCCGACGCGCCAGTGCGACGCGCCGTCCCTACCCCTGTTCGAGGCCGAATTCGCCGCCGCCGGAGCGCCCGCCGGACACATCCCCGCCGGCCCCGCCGCCAGGGGAGGCGCTGGGTTCGTTCGCAGCGGCCCTATCGCGCGCGCGCGATGGGGCCCGATTTTCAAACCCAAACTCCCCGCCGACGGCCCCTCCCCGCGCGGCGCCGGCAACACCCGCGGCGGCGGCCCCAGAGGCGCGCGCACCCCCACGCACGCTCGCCCGCGCCCGCGCCCGCGCGAGCGCCGCCCGGCCGGGTCCGGGGCGCCGGTGTCGCAAGCGCAGCGAACGCGGACCGCCGTCGTGCGGACCCCGCGAGAGCCAGTTTGGGGGGTCGAGCCCGGGCACGGGGGCGCCGGGCGATGGCGCAATCGCGACGAGGTCGCGTACGCGTACGCGCGCAGGCGCGGTCGCAGCCCGCGGACGAGCCACGACACCGCCCGAGCGACCGGCGACGACGCCCCCGGCGGCGATCGCGCCGACCGCGACCACGACGGCGGCGCCCTTGGCGAGCGCGCCGCCGCCGAGCGTGCCCACCAGGCCGCTGCTGCCGCCGCCGGCGGAGCCGCTCGCAGCCCCGACATCGCCGCCCGCACTACCGCCGCCGCCCGCTCCCCCGACCCCCCCGCTGCTGCCGCCGCCGGCGGAGCCGCCCGCTCCCCCGACACCGCCGCCACCGCCGCCACCGTGGACACGCCCGAGCGCCCCCCGACCGTGCGCGCGCAAGCGGCCCAAGAACCGATGGAGTCGCCCGCCTCCCCCACGAGGCGGCGGCAGCAGGGAGGGCGGCGCGACAGCGGCGAGGCCGCGCAGACAGAGGACGTAGCGACGGCAGCTGGCGCAGGCGTCGAGGTGCGCGAGGACGCGGGGGTGGTCGCGCGCGTCGGGAGCGAGCTGGCCGAAGGCGTGAGCGCGCAACAGACGGGTCCACTCGGGACCGCCGCAGCCGCGGGCGTCGATCGCGGCGACGACGCCGGCGATCTTCAAGGTGACGCGATCCATCAGTTTCTTCATGCCGGGCACGGAGAGCCCGAGCAGCGCGGCGGCTTCGGCGCGGGTGTAGCCGTGGATCAGACAGAGAGCGGCGGCGGCGCGTTCGCGCTCGTCCAGGCGCTCGCGCAGGCCGGCGACGAGGCGCTCGAGCCTGAGGCGATCGTCGACCAACTCGTCCAGTTCGAGCGGGTCGTGTTGAGCGGCCGCGACTGTGCGCGCCGGCGGGCGGTGAGGGTGCGCGTGGCGGTACTCGTCGATCGCGCGGCGGAAGGTGATCGTGACGAGCATCGCGGTGAGGCTGTCGATGCGCGCGTCGCCGCGCAGCTGTTCGTAGAGGCCGTGCCAGGCCAGGCAGTAGGCCTCACGCAGGTCGGAGTCGTCGAACGGGATGTTGCGGGCGTTGAGCTTGCGCCGGACGGCGCGCAGCACGCGATCTTCGAGCTCGCCGTAGTGGCGCTCCACGGTCGCCCGTGCGCGCTCCTCAGCCGAGCGAGACATGGGACGCGGGCGGCGTTCGCTGAAGTCATGATCGAGCACAGACCGTCTCCGGTTCCGAGTCTCGACACGAGTCGGATGGATCTTGAGTTGCGCCCGCGCGAGTGGGCTATTGGTTATGGGATTGAGCCCGGGATGGAGGTGAAGAACTGCGGGCAGGGCGCGGATGCCGCCGCGCGACCGGGATAACCTTCGAGGGAGATGCGGACGCTGACAGAAACGACACTCACGGATGAACAGCGGGCGCTGGTCGAGCGACTGGCCCTGCGCTTGCGCAAGGATCTCGATGCGCAGTCCGTCTGGCTGTACGGCTCGCGCGCACGCGGAGAGGAGCCGTCGCCGGACTCGGACGTCGATCTGTTGGTGATCGCACCTGGGGAGCGGTGGGAGAACCTGAAGCGCGCGGACGACGTGCTTTACGAGGTGGCGGCCGAGATGGGCGCGGACCCGATGCCGTTCGCGATTCAGGTGTGGGACCGGCACTGGCTCGAAGGTCGACGGGAGATTCGCTCGTTCTTCATCGGCGAGGTTGACCGGGACAAGCTGGTACTCGCAGGAGAGCCTTGAGCCCGCGCTCGGACGAGTTCATGGCGCAGGCGCGTGAGAAGTTGGGAGCGAGCCGCGCTTTGCTCAGCGGAACCTTTCCGAGCCAGGCGGTTGGGCTTGCTTACTACGCCATGCTCTATGCGGCGCGAGCAGCACTGAGCGAGTCCGATCGAGCCGCAAAGACGCACCGCGGGGTGTGGAACCTGTTCCAGCAGACCTTCGTTGCCACGGGCCGCTTCGACGGAAAGTTGCTGCGTGAGGCCCGCGCCGGCCAGCGGGCACGAGAGGCGATCGACTATGACGCGGGCCCTATGCCTACTAAGGAGGCAGCGCGGCTCGTGCAGATCGCTGAGCGCTTTGTCGCCGCCGTGCGCGACATGCTGGATGTGGATGCTGTTCAGCCGCCACCGAGCCGGCCCGCACAAGAGGAGTTGACCGAAACCGGATGAGACGCGTCTTCGGCGTCCACGCTTTTGGCCAGCCAAGCTGACAACCGGCTGCTCGCGACCCCCCTATTCAGGCGCGATGCCCAAGTACGGCAGCGCGAAGCCCATGATCTGGCCGAAGGCCGGCGCGGCGACGGTGCCGCCGTAGATCGAGCCGGTTTGCGGTTCGTTGACGATCACGGCACAGAGGAGCTTGGGGTCGTTGGCGGGCGCGAAGCCGATGAACGAGGCGACGTAGGCGGATTCGGAGTATTCGCCGGTCTGCGGGTCAACCTTGCTGGCGGTGCCGGTCTTGCCGGCGAGGGCGTAGCCGGGGATCGAGACCTCCGAGGCGGTGCCGCCGGGGGCGAGGACGCCGCGCAGCATTTCGCGCAGCTCGGCGGCGGTGGTGGTGGAGATCACGCGGCGACCGGCTGGGGTGTGTATGGGGCGGCCGGCGACCGACTGGACGATGTGCGGGGTGTGCAGGATGCCGCCGTTGGCGATGGCGGCGTACGCGGAGGCCATCTGGACCGGGGTGACGAGCTCGCCCTGGCCGATCGGGAGGTTGCCCATCGAGGAGCCGGAGTATTGCGAGAGCGGGAGCGCCTCGCCGCTTTCCTCGCGGGGCAGGTCGACGCCGGTGGGCGCGCCGAAGCCGTATTTGTGGACCCAGGCGTTGAAGCGGGGGGCGCCCTCCAGGGCGCCGATCTTGATCGCGCCGACGTTGCTCGACTGGGCGAGGATTTCGGCGGTTGTGAGGGTCTCTTCGGGGTGTTCCTCGGCGTCGTGGATGACGCGGTTGGCAACCTGGATCTGGTCGGGGATCGCAAACGGGGTGTCTGGTGTGATCAGGCCGGCTTCCAGCGCGCCGGAGACCGCGACGACCTTGAAGGTGGAGCCGGGTTCGTAGTTGAAGCTGACGGCGCGGTCTTCGAGTTCGGTAAGCGAGGAGACGGCGTGGGCGTTGGGGTTCAGCGCGGGCCAGTTGGCGACCGCTAGGAGCGCGCCGCTGCCCGGGTTCATGACGATCGCGGTGGCATTGGCGGGGTGAAAGACGCGGCCGACGGCGGCGAGCACGGCTTCGGAGCGCTGCTGGATGTTGGCGTCGAGCGTCAGGGTCAGGCGCGCGCCGGAGCGCTCGGGACGCACGTCGCTGACCGAGACGGGCTGTCCGATCGCGTCGCTGACGACGCGCCGCTGCCCGGCCTTGCCGCCGAGCAGCGCGTTCTCGGAGGCTTCCAGGCCGCCGAGCGGGTGGCCTTCGAAGTTGACGGTGCCGAGTACCTGACCGGCGAGGTCGCCGCGGGGGTAGACACGGCGGGCGGTGGGCGTAGCGGAGACGCCGGCGACGCCCAGCGCGAGGATCGCGCGGGCGCGCGTGGCGGGCAGCGCGTGGGCGAGATAGACGAAGCCGGAGCGCTGGGAGAGGTCGGTGAGGACGGTGGCGCGCGAGAGGCCCAGCAGCGGCGCGAGGCGGGTCGCCGCGGCGAGGGGTTCCTTGACCAGGTAGGGCGTGGCGGAGACGTCGTCGGCCGGTTCGGAGGTGGCGAGGATCACGCCGTTTCGGTCGGTGATCGTGCCGCGCTGGGCGGGGACGGGTTCGGTCGTGACCTGCTGCGTGCGGGCGGCGGCGCGCAGTGCGGCGGAGTGCAGCACGCCGAGGTAGAGCGCGCGACCGGCGGCGACGGTGAGCAGCGCGAGGAAGCCGGCGAACAGCCAGCCGACGCGGGTCTGCACGGCCGCCAAGGCCCCGCTAACCCCCGGGCGCCGCGCCGCCGGCGCCGCTCGCAGACGATTCGCCGGTGGCGGACGCCCCGCCGCTGCCCGCCGCGCCGGTCGCCGCGCCGGCAGACGTGCTTGAGGGAGTGCCGGCGGCTGCTGTCGGGCCTGGTGCGCTGCTGGACGGCGTCGCGGTGGCGGCGGCGCCCGATGGGGTGGCGCCGGCTTCGCCCAAAGACGCTTCGCCGCTGGCGCTGGCGCTGCCGGCGCCGGCCGCTTCGCCGCTGGTGCTCGCCGCCCCGGTGGCCCCGGCTGCGCCTAAGGCGGGGCTTGTTTGGCCGCTGGCGCCGCCCGCCGCCGCGCTCGTTTCGCGCGCGGCGCTGCCCGTCGCCCCGTTTTCGGCGCCGGTCGTTTCGCCTGCCGACGCGCCGCCTGCCGCGACGCCCGTTTCGCCGCCGGTGCCGCCGGCTTGCGTGGCGGTCGTTTCGGCGGTGTGCGCCTGCTGTTCGGGCCCGGATCGGGCGAGCGCGCCCGCGGCGAGCCGCGCGTCGAGGCTGGGGCGGCTTGACAGGAAGCGCAGCGAGCCGGGGGCGGCGACGACCATGCCGCGCGCGGCGGCCAGCGCTTCGACGCGTTCGCCGGAGGAGAGCTGCGCGTCGGCGATGCGCAGGGCGGCGTTTTCGCGCTGCAGGAACGCTTCGTGCTCGAGCGCGCGGCCGATGCCGACGCCGAGCTTGACGATCCAGAGCTGCATCGCGACGATGCCGATCAGGGCGAAGGCGATCAGGCCGATCCACAGCCGCCCACGGATCAGGCGGTCGAGCCAGCGCTGCTCGGAGAGCCCGGCGAGCGTGCGCCCGAGGCCAATGGCGAGTCCGCCGGGAGCGGGCAGCGCAACGGCCCCGCCGGCGCCGATTCGCACGCTATTGCGCGCGCGCGGTGGGGCCCCGCGCGAGCCTGCCGCGCGCCCGGCCCCTACACCTTTCGCCGGCCCCGACACCCGCCGTGGCGCTGGTGGCCGGCGCGGACGGACGCGCGGAGCGGTGGCGGCCCCTGCAGGCGGCGGCGTCATCGCTCCTCCTCCCCCAGGCGCACGGCGGCGCGCAGGTGCGCGGAGGCCGAGCGGGGGTTGTGCGCGACCTCGCCGGCGGAGGGGGCGATCGCGCGGCGGCTGAGCAGGCGCGCTTCGGGGGTGCGCCCGCAGCCGCATACGGGCAGCTCGGGCGGGCAGATGCAGCCGCGCGCGCGGTCGGCGAGGAAGCGCTTGACGCGGCGATCCTCCAGCGAGTGAAAGGAGATCGCGGCGAGCATGCCGCCGGGCCGCAGCAGGCTCCAGGCGCGCGGCAGCGCGCGGTCGAGCTGGGCGAGCTCGTCGTTGACGGCGATGCGCAGCGCCTGGAAGGTGCGCTTGGCGGGATGCCCGGCGGCGAAACGCGCGGGGGTGGGAAGGGCGGAGGTGACGATCTCGACGAGCTGGGCGGTCGTCTGGATCGAGTCCGCGCCGGCGGCGGCGCGGTGGCGGACGATCGCGCGGGCGATCGCGCGCGCGTGGCGCTCCTCGCCGTAGTCGCGCAGGATGCCGGCCAGCTGGCGCTCGTCGGCGTCGGCGAGTAGGGCGCGCGCGTCGAGCGGCTGGTCGGGGTCCATGCGCATGTCGAGCGGGGCGTCGTAGGAGTAGGAGAAGCCGCGCTCGCGGGCGTCGAGCTGCTGCGAGGACATGCCGAGGTCGAAGTAGGCGAGGTCCGCGCGCAGACCTTCGGCGGCGAGCAGGCCCAGCGCGGAGGCGTAGTCGTCGCGGATGAAACGCACGGCGCAGGGCAGCTCGGCGGCGAGCGAGGCGAAGCGCTGCTCGGCCTCGGGGTCGCGGTCGATCGCCACCAGCGTGCCGTCGGCACCGAGGCGCTCGGCGACCAGGCGCGCGTGGCCGCCGCCGCCGAAGGTGCAGTCGATCGCGACCTGGCCGGGCCGCGCGCCGACGCCGGCGCGGTCGAGCAGCTCGACGAGCTCCCCGGCGAGAACGGGAATGTGGATCGTGGACATATCGCTCAGGATGGCGGGCACGGGAAATCGAATCAGTCGTCCACGCCGGCGGTGATCTTCGCGACGCCGCCGAGCAGGCTCGGGCGGTGCTCGTTCCAGCGCTCGCGGTCCCACAGCTCCAGGCGGTCGCCGGCGCCGACCACGATGACGTCCTTGGCCAGGCCGGCGTGGGTGGCGAGGAAGCCGGGCACCATGATGCGCCCGGCGGCGTCCAGCTCGGCGTCGTGGGAGCTGCCGTAGAAGAAGCGCTCGAGCTCGGCCAGGCGCGGCGAGAGCGGGGGCAGCTCGACCAGCGCGCGCTCGGTGTAGCGCTCGTACTGGGCGGGCTGCCACACGCCCACGCAGGGTTCGAGGTCGACGGGCATCGCCATCACAACGCCCTCGGCGAGCGTCGCGCGGTAGCGCGCGGGGACCGTGAGGCGGTTCTTGGCGTCGAGGGTGTGATCGAAGGTCCCACGGAAAGCCACTGGCGTTCGCGCTCCTGGGGTGGCGGCGGCTGCTTGTGCGGCGTGACGCGAGAGAGCCGGGGTGGAGAGGTGGGAGGAGCCTCTCCACCACGGCTCCTGACGCGTTGCCGGCACAGTACCCCACTTCCTCCCACAACGCAACCCTAATTGCACACTTTCTCCCACTATGCCTACGAGGCGGTCGCGAAAAGACCGAAACTCCCTGCATGGAGCGGGTTTTTGGATTGGTCGCAGCACGGGCGCGGCGACGCGTAAAGCTGCAAGACCGCGACCGGCAGCGCAAACCGCAACGAACGTTGCATGACAGCCGCCTGGAGGCATACGATCTTCTGCAGGCAGAGAACCCCGAACCTCGCGCCCGCGCGCGGGGTTCCCTCCTTAGAGCCTCCTCCTCTCCCCCCTTACTAAGCCCCCTTCACAAGCCCCCTACTAAGCCCCCTTCACAAGCCCCCTACTAAGCCCCCCTTCACAAGCCCCCCTTCACAAGCCCCCCTTCACAAGCCCCCCTCACAAGCCCCCCTCACAAGCCCCCCTCACAAGCCCCCCTCACAAGCCCCCCTCACAAGCCCCCCTCACAAGCCCCCCTCACAAGCCCCCCTCACAAGCCCCCCTCACAAGCCCCCCTCACAAGCCCCCTTCACAAGCCCCCTCTTACTAAACCCCCCTTTACAAGCCTCTCCTTAAAGCCCCCCCCCCCCTTACCCCCCCCAATCCACCCGCCGCCCAAAAAAACAAACAAAGGACCGCCACCTTGCCCCCAGCCCACCCCCTCCCCTCCTCTCGCCGGCCACGACCCGACCGCGCGCGCACGCACCGCGGCGGTGCACTGGCAGCGCTGGCGGCAGCCGCGGCGGCGTTGCTGCTCGCGCTCGGCGGCTGCGGCGGCGGTGGCAGCTCGAGCGGCACGAGCGCGAGCCCAGCGAGCGTGGTGCCGGCGGCGGCGCCGCTGTACGTCAACGCGGTGGTCGCGCCGAGCGGCACGCTCAAGAGCGACGCGCTGGCGGTCGGGCGCACGCTGACGGGCAACAGCGAACCGTACGCGGGGCTGCTCAAGCTGCTGGCAGGACCGACGGGAAAGACGCCGAGCGAGAAGGAAGTCAAGCCGTGGCTGGGCCCGAACGCGGGCGTGTTCGTCAACCCAACCTCGGCGGCGGGCGCCAGCGGCGCGGCGGGAGTCGCGGGGCACCTGCTGCAGGAAGCGTTTGGCAAAGCGCTCGCCGAAGGCCTGCCGGGTGTGGAAGCGGCGCTGACCGAAGGCGCAAGCGGCGGCGGGGGACTGGAGCACGCGCTCACGAGCAGCGGCGTGCAGGGCGCGCTGGTGCTCGACACAACCAGCGAATCGGCCGCGAAGTCGTTCCTGGAAGCGCAGGCGCACGCGGCAGGCGCACACAGCACCTCGTTGCAAGGGGTCTCCTTCTGGGTGGCGCCCGACGGCGTCGCCGAGGGGGTCGTGCACCGGTTCGCCGTGATCGGCAGCGAAGCGGGCGTTAAGAGCGTGATCGAAACGGCCGCCGGCGGCGCGGCACTGGCAGGTGCGGCCGATTACGCGAAGCTCGCCGACGGCGCGCAGGCGGGGCGGCTGGCCAACGCCTACATCGACATCGAAGCGCTCACGGGCGCGGGCGGCGCCGGCAAGCAGGGAAGCGGCAGCTCCGGCGGCGGCACCGCCGGGAGCGGCAGCGGCGCCGGGAGCAGCAGTGGCAGCAGCAGCAGTGGCAGTGGCAGCAGCAGCGAATCCTCTGGCGCGGCCGGAAGTGCGGCTTCGCTGCTGGCACTGCTGGACGGCGTGCTGGGACACGCAGGGCAGGCGTACGTGTCGCTGATCCCGGGCACGAGCACGGCGACGCTGGACGTCGACACGCTGCCGGCGGCGGGGGCCGGCGGCAGCAAAGCGAGCACGGGCACGACCGGCGCGCAGGTGCTGCGTGGGCTGCCGGGCGACGCGTGGCTGGCGATCGGGTTCGGCGATCTCGGCCGGACGCTGAGCGGCGGTGGCGGCGCGCTGGGGGCAATCGGTTCGCTGCTGGGCGGGGTGAGCGTGGGGAGCTTCAGCGTGGGCAAGGTGTTCGCGCCGCTGAGCGAAGGCAAGCTGAATGTGCAACGGGATTTGCTGAGTTGGATGGGAGCGACGGGGGTGTATGTGGGCGGCAGCAGCATCCTCAACCTGCAGGCGGCGGTGGTGATCGAAGCCAAGAACGCGGCGGCGGCGCGCGCGGCTGTCGGCGAGCTGGGCAATGCGTACAGGGAAGCGGGCGCGACGGTCTCCCCGACGTCGGTGCCGGGCACCGAAACGGCGCAGACGGTGAAGCTGCCGGGTTTCCCGCTGGCGCTGACGCTCGCCTACGGCGACGGCAAGTTCGTGGCGGGTCTGGGTGCGGCGTCGGTACAGGAAGCGCTGCACCCGCAGAGCACGCTGGCGGGAACGCCGACCTACAACAAGGCGGCGAGTGCGCTCGGCGAAGGCATCGAACCGAGCGCGGCGATCGAATTCGCGACGCTGACGGGGTTGATCGAATCGCTCGGCCTGAACGCGGCGCCGGGCTTCTCGGGCATCGCGCAGGCGCTCAAACCGCTGTCGAGTTTGGCGGCGGGCGGCGGCAAGGAAATCGGCGGCGGCGTCAAGCGGGCACGGGTGGTGCTGGCGCTGACATCGGGCGGTTAGAGACGCTGTCGGTCTCGATGATCACGCGGCAGGGCCGGTGGGTGAGGAGGTAGATCGCGGTTGGCCCGATGCGCCGCTCGCGCGAGGGAGCGTGCAGGGTGGACCAGTAGATGACGTCGGCGTGGACGCGGAGGGCTTCCTCGACCAGGGCGGCGCCGGGGTTGCGGGTGCGGATTAGGCCGGTGTGGATCTTGATGCCGGCGCGACGCGCGACGATGCGCGCGCTCTCCAGCACCGAGCGCCCCTGGGCCTCCTCCTCCTCAAGACCCGCCTCCAGCGAGAGTTGGGAGGGGACGGGCAGTACGAAGATCGCGTAGAGGACGCCTTCCTCGCCGACGAGCTTGGCGGCGGAGGCCAGCGCGGTGGCGGAGACGTCGCTGCCGAAGATCGGCACTAGGGCGGTGCGGTAGCCGAGCTGCTCGAAGTCGGGGGGCCGCGCGGGCCGCGGCAGGCGGTACTGCTTGAGCGGGTCGAGGCCGGCGCGGCGGCGGTAGAGGAAGTAGCCGCCCATGCCGAGGATCATCCAGGGGATGCCGATCGTGCGCGCCTCGGAGTGGGTGATGACGACGACGATCCAGACCGAGAAGGTGCCGATCGCGCCGAGCACGGCGGAGAGCGGGATGGAGGCGCCGCGGATCGTGACGTTCCAGGGCAGACGGTAGGGCCGCTCGCGGTCGGGCTCCTTGACGCGCAGGGCGATCACGGCGATGTGCGCGATCGTGAACGACAGTAGGGCGCCGAAGGAGTAGAGGTTGCCGAGCAGTTTGGTGTTGCCGTACAGGACGAGCACGCTGGCGAGGCAGGAGAAGAAGACGATCGTGAACCAGGGGGTACGAAAGCGGACGTGCAGGCGCGAGAAGACGGGCGGCAGTTGGCGGTGCTCGGCGAGAGACCAGGAGAGGCGGGAGATGCCGATCATGCCGGCGTTGGTGGCGATCAAGAGGATCGTGGCCGCGAGGATGCCGACGTAGTACTCGGCGAGTTTGAGGACGGTGCCGTGCAGGTGCAGGCGCGAGACGATGCCGAGCACGGGGTCGTTTTCGTAGTGGCCGCCGAGGGCGGTGGCGTAGCCGGGGTGTTTGAAGGATTCGCCGAGGGCGGCGCTGTAGCCGACGCCGTGGTGGATGACGGGTAGGGCGGAGAGGGCGATTAGGGAGATGCCGAGGTAGACGCCGAGGACGGCGAGCACGACGAGGTTGACGGCGCGGGGGACCTGGCGCCCGGGGTCGCGGGCCTCCTCGGCCATGTTGGCGACGGTCTCGATGCCGGTGTAGGCGAGCATCGCCAGGGAGAGGGCGAAGATGAGGTTGTGGACGGAGGGGGCGGTGCCGAGGTGGACCTGGTGTACGAGCAGCGAGGGGTCGAGCACGAGCACGGCGCCGAGGAGGATGAGGGTGACCTGGGTGGAGAGGTCGATCAGGGCGAGGACGAAGTTGAGCTTGGCCGACTCGCCGAGGCCGCGGATGTTCAGGGCGGCAAGGAGCGCGACGACGACGAGCCCGCCGAAGATGTCGCCGGGGTTGTGGTTCAGGCCGGAGAGGCCGGGGAAGGCAGAGAGGTAGTGCGGGACGAAGAAGGCGGAGATCGCGATCGTGAGGATGTAGTCCAGCGAGAGCGCCCAGCCGGCGAAGAAGGAGACGACCTCGTTGAAGGCGTGGCGCGCAAAGGAGGAGGAGCCGCCGGCTTCGGGGTACATCGAGGCGCCCTCGGCGTACGTTTTGGCGGTCAGCGCGAAGAGGCCGCCGGCGAAGATGAAGACCAGGGGCGTGAGCCCCAGGGCATAGCCGGCGACGAGCCCGAGCGCGTAGTAGATCGAGGAGCCGACGTTGCCGTAGGCGGTGGCGAACAGTCCGGGAACCCCGACGGACCGCCGCAGCCCGCGCTCTGTGAGACGTGCCATGGCCGCAATCTACATGCGAGTGCCGCTGCGTTTTGTTTTTGGGGGTGCGCATCCGCGCGTGCCGGCCCGCGCACGTGGGGGTCGGCACGAGCCATCCATGGCTCGCGTGAGCGCGCGGCCCCCGACCGAGCAGCCCGGGCAACTGCCTGCACCTGCACACCCGCGCGGCCGGCAGCGAGCGGCACGCGCAACCTCCTACGCCCGCGTGAGCGCGCATGGCCCCCGACCGAGCGGCCCGGGCAGCTACCTGCGCTTGCACACGCGCACGGCCGGCAGCGAGCGGCACGCGCAACCTCCTACGCCCGCGTGAGCGTGCACGGCCCCCGACCGAGCGGCCGGTGCAAGTTCCCGTGCACTGCCTGCGGCGGAGCAGGAACCGGGCTTATGATTCCGACGGCCGGGGGCAGGAACGACACCCCGCGGCACATACGTCATGGATGCGACACGCCGCGGAAACTACGACTCCGGTGAGGACTTCGTCCTCGAATACGGCGAGCTGCGGTTCACGTTCAACGAGGATGACTTCGCCGAGCGTTGCGAGCAGGCAGCGTTGAAGCTGGGTTTCGTCGGCGGTCGCCTCGGCGAGGACGAGCTGGAAGATCTCGTGAATCTGGCCGTCAACGGCGAGATTCTCGACCCGGCGTCGGCGCTGGGCGAGCACGTCAACGACTGCTGGCCGGAGCTGGTCGGCCCGGCGGAGCGATCGCTGGTGCATTGGCTGCGGAGGCTGGTGTTCCGCGGCGCGTGGCTCGACCAGCGCGTCACCGAGGGCGAGCTGGATGTGGCGTTCGTGGAGGAAACGGGCAGCTTCGCCTACGTCCAGCCGGCGGGCGGCAGCGCGGTGCATCGCGGCGAGCCGATCGAGCTCGCCCCCGAGCCGTCGTGGGGCCGGGTGGCCTACCGGCGCTGAGCGATGCCGGCGGTAGACTGCGCTCGATGACAACCAAGGAACGACTGCACAGGATCGTCGACGAGTTGTCAGAAGCGGAAGCCGGTGCAGCGTTGCTGCTCGTCGAACGCCGGCGCGAGGATCCTGTGCTCCAGGCGCTCGCAGACGCGCCGCCCGATGACGAGCCGACATCCGACGCGGAGGACAGCTCCGCCGCAGAGGCCCTTGCGGCGTACCGCCGCGGCGAAGCAACGGCTGCGGCTGCGCTCAAGCGCGAACTTGGCCTCGATTGACCGACCGACCATGGTCCTACGTAGTCACGCCGCCCGCCAAGCGCGAGCTTCGGCGTCTCGACCGTCCAATTCAGCGCCGCGTGATCGACGCGCTCGACCGCTTCGTTGCGAATCCGCGCGCGGGCGATGCACGCAAGCTCACCGCCAGCGACGAATGGCGCCTACGAGTCGGCGACTGGCGCATACGCTTCAGCTTCGATGACGAGGCCCGCGTGATCGTCGTGACGCATGTCCTGCCACGCGGACGCGCGTACGACGACTGAGCCGCCTGGTCGCGCCCCCTACCCCCGCAACGCCTTCGCGCGCGCCTCGGTGATCGCCCGCGCGCCGTCCTCCCCGACGAGCAGCTCGGGGCGGACCGTGCCCGACGCGGCGAGGTCCAGGGCGGGCAGACGGCCGGTGCTGGCTAGCGCGACGTCGAGCGCGATCACGGTGCTCTCGCCGCCGAAGGGGCGGGTGGCGGTCGCGATCACGGTCAGCGAGCCGCCGTCGGCGAGGTTGCGGGCGGCGGCGAGCACGCGACGGGCGACATGCGGGTGCAGCCCGTCGAGGCTGTCGATCAGCACGACGACGTCGCTGCCGCGGGCGGCGACGCGCTTGGCGGTGTCGACGGCGTGCTCGACGGTCTGGTCCTGCAGCTCGGCCGAGGCGGCGAGATTGACGGCGGCGATCGGCGCGGCCTTGCCGTTGGGCGCGGCGTCGTCGGCCTCCTCGGGCGGCTGCCAGGCGCCGATCTCCTCGGGGCGGACACCGGCGAGGACAACCAACACCTCGAGGTTCTCGCGCGCGGCCAGCGCGTCACGCAGGCGCAGCAGTGTCTCGGTCTTGCCGGCGCGGGGGGCGCCGACGATCACCGCGCGCGAGCCGCGGCCGATCGGGGTGAGCCATTCGATCGCGCCGAGCGTGGGGTCCGCGGCGTCGAGCGCCAGGCGCTCGCGGGGGTAGTCGGCGGACAGGTCCTCATAGCGGGTGCCTTCGGCGACGGACTCGGCGGGAGCGCCGTTGATGGTGTCGATGCGCGCGAGCGACGGGTAGCGCTCGGAGGCGCGGCGCGGGCGCACCGGCCCGGAGACGCGGTCGCCGGAGACCAGTTCGCAGCGGCGGACCTGGGCGGCGGAGATGTAGACGTCCTCGTCGGAGGCGTCGGGCGGCGAGACACGCAGGAAGGCGGAGCCGTTGCCGAGCAGCTCGACGACGCCCTCGACCTCGTGCTCGCCGGCGCGCTCGGCGCGGCGTGCGCCCTGACGTTCGCTGCCGCGCGCGTCCTCGCGCTCCCTGCCGCGCTCCCCCCCACGCTCGCCGCGCGCGCCCTCACGCGCGCCGTCCCGCTCGCCGCGCGCACCGTCGCGCTCGCCACGCGCAGCCTCGCGCTCGCCGGTGCGCTCGCCGCGCACGCGTCGCGGGCGTGCGGCCCGGCGGGGAGTCGCCGTGCCGGCTTTTTCGCGCGTTTTCGCCGCGGCAGCAGCTCCTTCCCGTTCTGCGTCGTCCTCCTCGGGCTCCCCCTCGCCGGCGGGCACGGCGCGCGACCCCTCACGCTCCTGATCGTCCTCGGGCGCGGCGGCAGGAGTGCTGCGTCGTGCGCGCAGACCGCGGCGGCGACGCGGGCGCCCGGCGTCGCTCGGTTGCTCACCGCGATCAGCATCGCCGTCGCCGTCGCTCTGACCATCGCCGTCGCCGGCCCCGGCCCCGGCCCCGGCCCCGGCCTGCCCATTATCGGGGGCGCCCCCAGCATCGCCGGCGGCGGCTGCCGAGCGCCGGCGCGTGCGGGTGCCTGCGCTGGCGCCCGCGCCGCCCCCGGAGCGCTCGACGATCGCGTCGATCAGCTCGGCCTTGCGCAGCCGGCGAAAGCCGTCGAGCCCGAGTTGGTTGGCGATCGCGTGCAGGTCGGCGAGCGGGCTGGCCTCCAGCTCGGAGCGCTCGAGTACGGTCATGGTGGTTCTCCTCTTCGTTGGCGGTCTGTCGGGGCGGTTGGCGCCCGGTCGCGTTGGACAGCGACCGGCACCCGTTACATTCGGGCAGGTTAGACGACGGAGCGGCGAAGGCCGGTCGAACGACGTGGCGGCGGGGGGCCGAACGAGACGGCGGGGCGCGGCGCGATCAGGCCCGCGCGCGCTCGCGGCGCAGCCCGTCGGCAAGCGCGAGCGTCGGCGCAGGCGGCTGCTCGCCGGCGGGGCCGGGCGCGATCAGGCCCGCGCGCGCTCGCGGCGCAGCCCGTCGGCAAGCGCGAGCGTCGGGGCGGGCGGCTGCTCGCCGGCGGGGCCGGGCGCGATCAGGCCCGCGCGCGCTCGCGGCGCAGCCCGTCGGCAAGCGCGAGCGTCGGGGCGGGCGGCTGCTCGCCGGCGAGCGCGGCGCGTA
This sequence comes from uncultured Solirubrobacterales bacterium, assembly GCA_963804675.1. GTDB lineage: Bacteria > Actinomycetota > Thermoleophilia > Solirubrobacterales > Solirubrobacteraceae > Palsa-744. The sequence continues at coordinate 1,342,865 of CAWDRI010000001.1, forward strand.
CGGCGACGAAGTCGGCGGCGGCCGCGACGTCGTGCACGCGAAAGATGTGCGCGCCGGCGTCCAGGCCGTGCGCGAGCGCGGCGAGCGTGCCGGCCAGGCGCTCGCGCGGCGGGCGGCCGGTGAGCGCACCGATGAAGTCCTTGCGCGAGATGGCCAGCAGCAGCGGCAGTCCGAGCGTGTGCAGGCGGTCGGTCGCGGCGAGCAGCTCGATCGTCTGCGCGGGGGTCTTCGCGAAGTCGGGCCCGGGGTCGACGATCAGCTGCTCGTGCGCCACGCCCGCGTCGAGCGCGAGCGCGATGCGGGCGCGCAGGAAGTCGAGCGTTTCGGCAACGATGTCGCCGTACAGGTGGGGGTCTTGGCGCCGTTCGCGGGGGGCGGCGGCGGTGTGCATGACGACGAGCGCGGCGCCGGTGCGCGCGCAGAGCGCGGCAAGCGCGGGGTCGCGCAGGCCGCTGACGTCGTTGACGATGTGCGCGCCGGCCGCAAGCGCCGCGGCGGCGACGGCGGGCTTGTAGGTGTCGACCGACACGAGCGGGCCGGCGCCCTCGTAGTCATCGCCGCCCTCGTCGCCGCCACCGCCGCGGCGGCCGGCCCGCGGACCCGGTCGCTCACCGGTACGTATCTCCGCCGGGTCGCCACCGCCCGGGGGCCGACCGCCCGGGGTGCCACCGCCTGGGGGCCGACCGCCCGGGGTGCCACCGCCCGGGGGCCGACCGCCCGGGGTGCCACCGCCCGGGGGCCGACCGCCCGGGGTGCCACCGCCCGGGGGCCGACCGCCCGGGGCCCCACCGCCTGGGGGCCCACCGTCCGGCGGCCCACCGCCCGCTGCGTGGCCGCACTCGGCGACGATGCGCTCGACGAGCGGCACCACCCGCGCGATCTCCTCGTCGGCCGCCACCGGCGGGCGCCCGGTGGTCGCGGACTCGCCGCCGACGTCGAGGATGTCCGCCCCGGCGGCCACCAACTCGTGCGCCAGGGCGACGCGCTGCTCGAGCGTGCGGTGGCGGCCGCCGTCGCTGAACGAGTCGGGCGAGGCGTTGACGATGCCCATCAGCAGCGGCCGCGCGCCGAGCTCGAGCACGCGGTCGCGCGCGCGCAGGCGGTGGGCGGGCCGCGCAGGACCCACATCGGCAAGGCGTTTGTCCCCGGGGGCGTCCGCCGACGCGGCGTCGCCGCGGACACGCGGAGGGCGCGCGACGCTCACGCGAGGTCCAGCCCCTCGGCAACGACCTCCTGCGCGAAGCGCGCGCGCTCGCGCGCGGTGCGTGCCGGGTCCCAGCCGTGCTCGTGCGCAAGCACGTCGGCCACGCGCAGCACCGGGCCGCGAACCCCACCCCCGGCGGGCACCTGCCCGCCGCCCCCCTCCCCTACCAGCTGTGCGGCCGGTGCGCGCTCCCCCCCGGCCTGCGCCGGCGCCGGCCCGCCATCCCCGTCCCCGCCCAGCGCGCGCGCGGCGAGCAGCGCCAGGCGGGTGCGGCGCAGGAGCACGTCACCGATCGTGCGGGCCTGCTCGTGGCGGGCGGCGAGCGCGGCCTCGGCGAGCAGGTCGGGCAGCCCGGGGACGATCGGCTGGGCGAGCGCGCCCCGCTCGCCGGCGAGCGCGAGGACGTCGCGGGCGGCGTAGCCGTAGCGCGCGGCGAGCGCGGCGTAGGAGGCATCGGGCACGCCCTCCACGCGCGGCAGGTCGGCGGCGGCGACGGCCTGGCCGAGCGGGATCTCGTGCGTACGACAGGGCGCGTCGCGGGCTTCGCGCTCGACGAGGCGGTCGACGGCGAGCTTGGCCATGCGCCGCCAGGTGGTGAGCTTGCCGCCGGTGATCGTGATCATGCCGCTGGAGGTCTCGTACAGCTCGGCCTTGCGCGAGATGTCCACGGACTTTTTCGGGTCGCCGGTGGCGATCAGGGGGCGCACGCCGGCGAAGGCGCCCGTCAGCTGCGCGGGGGTGAGCGCGGTGGCGAAGAAGGCGTTGACGGCGTCGAGCAGGTAGGCGATGTCCTGCTCTGCGGGCTGGACGTGGTCGAGCGGGCCGTCGTAGTCGTTGTCGGTGGTGCCGACGAGCGTGCGCCCGAGCCACGGCAGCGCGAAGATCGAGCGGCCTTCGCCGGCGGGCACGATCGCGCCGCCGACGAGCGGCACGTCGGCGGCGTCGAGCGTGATGTGCGTGCCGCGGCTGGGGCGGATGCGTGGCAGCTCGGCCTCGTCGTGGAGCTCGTGCGGGCGCAGCTCGTCGGCCCACACACCGGTCGCGTTGACGACGTTGGCGGCGCGGATCTCGAGCTCACGCTCGCTCTCGACCTCACGCGCGTGCACGCCGCACGCGCGCCCGTCGCGTTCGAGCAGGCCGAGCGCGGCGACGCGGTTGGCGCACAGCGCGCCGAAGCGCTCGGCCTCGCCGAGTACGGTCAGCACGAGGCGGGCGTCGTCGGTTTGGCAGTCGTAGAAGAGGTAGCCGCCGGTCGGTGCGCGCGCGGCGAGCGCCGGCAAAAGCTCGAGCACCTCGTCGCCGTCGATCGTGCGGTGGCGCTCGGGGCTCCACGCCTGCGCGCCGGGCGCGGAGCCCTCACCGCGGCCCTCCTCCTCGGCGCTGCGCGCGGCCGGCTCCTGGGCGCTGGCGCCCGACCCGGTGCCACGCTCGGCGCGCGCGAGGCGCGAGCGCCGGCCGCGTAGGCGCGAGCGGTCGACGGCCATCACGTCGTAGAGGTTCAGCCCGACGCCCATCAGACGGTCCGGGCGCACGCCGCCGAAGGCCGGCACGACCAGCGGTAGAGGCCGCACCAGGTGGGGCGCGAGCTTGGCGAGCAGCTGGCGCTCTAGCAGCGCCTCGCGGACGAGGCCGAGATCGAAGTTCTGCAGGTAGCGCAGGCCGCCGTGGACGAGCTTGCTCGAACGCGAGGAGGTCCCCGAGGCGAAGTCGGCGCGCTCGATCAGCGCGACGCTGTACCCGCGCGAGGCCGCGTCGAGCGCGACGCCCGCGCCGGTGATGCCCCCGCCGATCACCAGCACGTCGAACTCGTTCTCGGCCAACCCCACCAGCGCGTCGTCGCGTGCGATCACGCCCGCAGTCTCGCAGGTACCCTGGGGCTCTCTCGGTGGGCAGCTCCCTACCCCCGGCAGCGCCGTTTGCCGTGCGCGGCGAGGCGATGGTCGTGGCGGTGCTTGTGGCCGGCGCCACGCACCCGCACGCACAGGCCGCGGCCGATACCGCCGGCGGCGGCGGTCGCAGAGGCGATGTGCAGGAAGCTCGCGACGGCGGGGTTGGCGACGCGCACGTAGACGCCGGGAAAGCCGGGCTGCCCGCAGCCGTTGCCGAAGTCGACGAGGCCGATCAACACGTCGCCGGCGGGTGCAGGCGCGTTGCCGGGGTCGGCGATGAGCGGCCCGCCGCTGTCGCCGTAGCAGGAGTCGGCGCCGGTTTCGCCGGGGGCGGCGAGTCCGCCGGCGCAGAGCATCCGTGAGGTGATGCCCTGTTCGATGGCGGCGTAGGCTTCTTCGCAGAAGCTGTCGGAGACGAGCGGGATGCGTGCGCGGCGCAGGTGCGCCGGGTACGCGGGCGACGGGCCGGGCTCGGGGTTGAGATCGCCCCAGCCACTGACGAGCGCCTGACTCGGTTCTGCCGGACCGCCCGGGTAGCCGAGCCGCGCAAGCGCGAGGTCGGGGGTGAGCGGGGCGATCGTGCTGTCGCCGTCGAGCGGTGGCGTGGGCCCGCTCCAGAGCGGGTGCGCGAGCGTCAGCAGACCGACGTCATAGTCGCTGCTCGTCGGGTTGTAGTCGGGGTCGACGCTGTCGGTGGCGACGAGGTCCTGCACGCTGCCTGCTTCCAGCGGCGCGAGCGAACTGGAGCCGGCGAGCACCGCGATTTCGTCGGGCACGCTGCGCCGCCCGCGTTCGCCGATGAGACAGTGCGCGGCGGTCGCGACGCGGTCGGCGTCGAGGATCACGCCGCCGCAGAAGAAGCTCTTGGCGGGCGGCCCCAGGCGCGGGTCGTACAGCGCGACCTGGAAGGGGAATTCGGCGATCGACGCGGGCGCCCCGCCAACGACCGCCGCACGCGCGAGCGCGGCGCGGCCGGTCCCGCCGCGAGCCCCATTAAGGGCCAGCGTGGCACGCAGAGGACCGGCTTGCGCGCGCGGCGGACTGACTGCACCCATACCCAAAAGCAGGCCGACCACCGCCCCCGCAACGACGCAGCGTTGCAGTGCGGCACGGTGACCGTTCATCCCTCTTACTTGAGAGTAGAGAACATGATGCAGAATTGCAACCTTGGACAGCAGCGAACCCAGCGCAGCGGTTAGTTGACAGCGCGACGCAGACAGGGAGCTGCGCGTCGAGGGCGTCTGTGGCCGCGCGCGCGGCCGCTGCCCGCCGGTCAGCGCCCGGCGGCGGTCTGACTCAGAGCTGCCCGAGCTCCGCGACGATGTCGCTGACGGCGGACTTGGCGTCGCCGAAGAGCATCGCGGTCTTGGGGTCGAAGTAGAGCTCGTTTTCGATGCCGGCGAAGCCGGGGTTCATCGAGCGCTTGATGACGATGATCGAGCGGGAGTCGGCGACCTCGAGGATCGGCATGCCGTAGATCGGCGAGGAGGGCGTGTTCTTGGCGGCGGGGTTGGTGACGTCGTTGGCGCCGATCACGAGGGAGACGTCGGTGCGGGGGAACTCGGGGTTGATGTCGTCCATCTCCTTGAGCTGGTCGTAGGGCACGTCGGCCTCGGCGAGCAGCACGTTCATGTGGCCGGGCATCCGGCCGGCGACGGGGTGGATCGCGTACTTGACGTCCACGCCGCGTTTCTCCAGCTCGCTGGCCAGCTCGCGCACGGCGTGCTGGGCCTGGGCGACTGCCATGCCATAGCCGGGGACGACGACGACGTGACTGGCGTAGGCGAGCTGGATCGCGGCGTCGGCGGCGTTGGTCGAGCGCACGGTGCCGGCATGCGCGCCGGCGCCTTCGGCGCCTGCGACTGCTCCCCCGCCGCCGAAGCCGCCGGCGACGATCGCGGGGATCGAGCGGTTCATCGCGTTCGCCATCAGGTTCGTGAGGATCGAGCCCGACGCGCCGACGATCATGCCGGCGACGATCAGCGCGGGGTTGTCGAGCGCCATGCCGGTGGCGGCGGCGGAGAGCCCAGTGAAGGCGTTCAGCAGCGAGATCACGACGGGCATGTCGGCGCCGCCGATCGGGAGCACGACGGCGTTGCCGAGCAGGGCGGCTACGACGAGCATCCCGATGAACAGCAGTTCGGAGTGGGCCCCGGCGATCAGGTCGATACCGGCGGCGAGCGCGAGGATCAGCAGCACGAGGTTCACCGCCTGCTGAGCGGAGCCGAAGGAGATCGGGCGCCCGGGGATGATTTCCTGGAGCTTGCCGAAGGCGATGTTGGAGCCCCAGAAGGAGATCGAGCCGACGATCGCGGCGAACACGGAGAAGATCGCGATGTAGGTGGGGACGGCGGGGGCGTGCGCGACGGAGAGGATCGTCGCCGAGCCGGTTTCGCCGGTGAGGCGCACGACGTGCGCGCTGGTGTGCGAGCCGTACGTCGAGCCGTAGTGGCGAAACTCGACCCAGGAGATCAGCGCCACGGCGCCGCCGCCGACGCCGTTGAAGAGGGCGACCATCTGCGGCATGGCGGTCATCTTCACCTGGCGCGCGGCAGGAGCGCCGACGGCGGTGCCGAGCGCGATGCCGAGGGCGATCAGGCCCCAGTTGCCCTCGCCGGGGGCCAGCAGGGTGGCGATCACGGCGATCGCCATGCCGAGGGCGGCGGTGCGGTTGCCGCGCACGGCGGTGGTCGGGCCGGCCAAGCCCCGCAGCCCTTGGATGAAGAGCGCGAAGGCGACTATGTAGAGGACGTAGATGAAGCTTTCGCTCTGCAGGAAGGTCGTGGCGAGGGGCAGGCTCCTCATGCGCCCTCCCCCGTACCGGCTCTGCTGTCCGGCGTCTCGCCACCACCGGCCCCCGCACCACCGGCCCCCGCACCACCGGCCCCCGCACCACCGGCCCCCGCACCACCGGCCCCCGCACCACCGGCCCCCGCACCACCGGCCCCCGCACCACCGGCTGCCGTGCTCCCGCTGGCCGTCCCCGCTTTTCCTGCGCCACCGCCCCCGCCCTCCGCTTTCGGCCGCGGCCGCGACTTGAACATCTCGAGCATGCGGTCGGTGACAAGGAAACCGCCGACGACGTTGATCGTGCCGAACGCGACGGCGATCACGAGCAGGGCCTTGCTGAGCCCGTCGAGACCGCCGAGACCGAGCAGGATCAGGCCGCCGAGCAGGACGATGCCGTGGATCGCGTTGGTGCCGGACATCAGCGGCGTGTGCAGGGTGTTCGGGATCTTGGAGATGACGACGAACCCGATGAAGCCGGCGAGCACGAGGATCGCGAGATTGGTGGTGAGGACGCTGGCGAGGATCATGAAAAGCAACAATTCAAGACAAGATGATTACGCTCTGCAATAGACCCGCTCGTAATGATTCCCCCGACCCATATTTCCCAGTGTGTAATCGTGCACGGCTCCAAAAAATACATATGCACCCGCCGACCGCCCCACCCACAACCGCCGGGCACAACACACGGCCGCCCCATCACGCGCCGCCCCCATCACGCTCGACCGCGGCGCGCGCGCCGTCGTTGACGATCGACCCCTCGCGCACGATGCAGGCACCCTCGACGATCTCGTCCTCGAAGTCGAGCTTCAGCGCCCCGGCGTCATCGACGAGCAGTTCGACCAGTGCGAGGACGTTGCGCGCAAACAGTTGCGAGGAGTGCTCGGCGAGCGTCGCAGGCAGGTTCAGCGGCGAGACGATCGTCACGTCGTGGCGCACCACCGTCTGCCCGGGCGAGGTCAGCTCGCAGTTTCCGCCGGACTCGCCGGCGAGGTCGATGACGACCGAGCCGGGCTTCATGCCGCGCACGGCCTCCTCGGTGACGAGCTTCGGCGCCGGACGCCCGGGCACCAGCGCGGTGGTGATGACGACGTCGAATCCCTTGATCGCATCGGTCAGCGCCTGTTGCTGGCGCGCGCGCTCCTCGTCGGTGAGCTCGCGCGCATAGCCGCCCTCGCCGCTGGCCTCAAGCCCCAGGTCGAGCCACTGCGCACCCAGTGACTGAACCTGCTCTGCCACCTCGGGGCGCACGTCATAGCCGGTGGTGCGGGCACCGAGCCGTTTGGCGGTGGCAAGCGCCTGCAGACCGGCGACGCCGGCGCCGAGCACGAGCACCTTGGCGGGCGGGATCGTGCCGGCCGCGGTCATCAGCATCGGGTAGAAGCGGCCCATGTGCTCGGCGCCGAGCAGCGCGGCCTTGTAGCCGGCGACGTTGCTCTGCGAGGAGAGGGCGTCCATCGACTGGGCGCGGGAGATACGCGGGATCGCCTCCATCGCCAGGGCGGTGGCGCCAGCGTCGGCCAAAGCGGCGGTCAGCGCGGGGTTGGTGAGCGGGGCGAGGAAGCCGATCAGCAGCGAGTGCGGCCCGAGCAGGGCGATTTCGGCAGGGGTCGGCGGGGCGATCTTGACGACGACGTCGGCGCGCCAGACCTCGGCGGGATCGTCGGCGAGTGTGGCACCGGCCTGCACGAAGGCGTCGTCGGGCAGCAGGGCAGCGGCTCCCGCCCCGCGCTGGACGAGCACGTCAAGGCCCTTGGCCTTCAGCTTGCCGACCACCTCTGGGACGAGCGCAACGCGCTGCTCGTCGGGGGCGGTCTCCTTCGGTACGCCAAGCAGCATGTGAGGGCCGGGAACGTATCCGATCGGGCGGATGAGCGCCACCCCGAGGCCGGCGGGCAGCGGCCCGCCCCGCCAGTTCGGGCCGGCGAGGGGCGACGTCCCACCCAGCTCAGACCGGCAGGCCGGCCGTATCGTCGCCCATCTCGGGCCGTCCTCTGCCAAACTCGGATGACGACGATGACGGTCAACCTGACGCGCATCTATACGAAGCTCGGCGACGCGGGCGAGACGCATCTGGGCGACATGAGCCGTGTCTCCAAGGTGCACCCGCGCGTGGAGGCGTACGGGACGGTCGACGAGCTCAATGCGGTGCTCGGCGTGGCGCTCGCAGCACCGCAGCTGCCGGCACGGGTGCGCGAGTGGCTGGGCCGTGTGCAGAACGATTTGCTCGATGTCGGGGCGGACCTGTGTGTTCCGGAGGCGGGCGCCGGTGGTGGCGTTGTTGATGGGGAGGGAGAGGGGGTCGGCGAGTCGCGTACCGCGCGCTCGCGGTTGCGGATCGGCGCGGAGTACACGACGTGGCTGGAGGAGGTCTGCGACGAGGTCAACGCGCAACTCGCGCCGTTGCATTCGTTCGTGATCCCCGGCGGCACACACGCGGCGGCGCAACTGCACGTGTGCCGCACGGTGTGTAGACGAGCCGAGCGCAGAGCGCTCGCGGTGGGGAGCGTCAACCCGGAGGTGGTGCGCTACCTGAACAGGCTGTCGGACCTGCTGTTCATCCTCGCGAGAGCCGTCAACGAGGGCGCGGAGGAGCTGTGGGAGCCGGGAGGCCACGGAGTCCAGCCGGACGCTTCGAGCACGGTTCGCACGTCGGGCGGCGGGCCCGACGCTTGATTGTCGCGGACGACTCGCGGATACTGGCTAGAGCCCTGACGGCGGTCGCCAATCGGCGAGACCGCCGCCGCGGGGCCCTGTAGGACGACAATCACGCAAAGGGAGATCACGATGTACACACTCAAGTTCGCGCTCGCGACGGCGGCCGCCGCGGTCGTGCTGAGCGCAATCGGCGCAGCCTCGGCGTCAGCCGGGTGGTGGGTCGCGGGTACTCAGCTCAGCGGCTCCGCCGCGCTGGCCTCGACAGCCAAGGTGACCGAAGCGCTCAAGCTCACCACCGGCGAAACGAAAGAAACAAAACTCGAATGCACGGGCACAACGCTCAACGTATCCAAAGGCGAAATCGCATCGCCGAACAAGCTTGCGGCGTCAGGCTTGACGTTCACTGGATGCAAAACGCCAGTCGCAGGCTGCACGGCCCCAAGCTCGCTCGGGACGGTGCCGGTCTTAGCGAGCGAACTGGCCCACGAAGGCAACCTAACCGAAGACAGGCTGAAGATCGCACCAGCGTCGGGGACGATCCTGGCGACATTCGCATTCACCGGCGAAACCTGCGCTCTCAGCGGCACACAGTCGTTGAAAGGCACGGTCGCCGCAAAAACGCTGGCCGAGGAACGACAAGCAGATCCGCTCGCGCTCTTATCCGAATCCGGCCAGCTGAAATTGGGATCCGTCGAAGCCAAACTGACGGCTCTCGCCGAACTCGAACTCGCCAATAAAGCCGACTATTTCTGGACGGACGGAGAATTGATCATTGTCACCAAAGAAGGCGTGCCTGTAGTTTTCAATGGCCGTCTGTGGATAGAATTCGCCGCTAACCAGAGAATCGAATACGAGGTCGGCAACCTTTCGGCTGCGGCGTACACACTCGAAACAACCTCGCTGCAGCCCAACGAAACCAACTTCAAATTCGTCGTGTCAACGGGGGTTGAATGCAAAAACAACCAGGAACTAAAACCGGGACGGGCAAACGCGTGCTTCGTCGCGATCAAAAATGTGAATGCTGGGAATGCGAAACTCAAGGCCGAATACAACGGCAAAAAAGTCCTTGAATCGCCGCTGTTCCGCTAAAGCTAGGGGCGCATTGACGCGGCGCCTGGAGATTCCGAGGTCGCCGGTGTAGCTCAGTGGCGGCGGCGCGCAGCTCAGACGGCGGCGCGCCGCCGGGGCGGCCCGAGCGTAATCGCAGCGGCAGCGAGGCAGGCGAAGCACGCGGCGAGCAAGAGGCCGCCGAGCACGTCGCTGGGCATGTGCCAGGCGAGGATCAGCAGCGAGGCGCAGACGGCGGCGACGGAGAGCGCCCCGAGCGCGGCGAGGGCGGGCCGCAGGCGAGCGGGGGCGGCGATCAGCGCGCAGAGCACGAGCGTGGCGATCGCGGTCGAGTGGCCGGAGGGGAACGAGGCGGGCCCGACCCAGCGCCAGCCGATGATCGCGTGCGGGTGGGCGAGCAGCGGCTTGAGCAGCTCGGTGCTGAGCGGCGCGGCGGGCAGCACGAGGGCGAGCACGAGCGCCGTGAAGGGACGCCGACGCACGAGGGCGACGGCGACGATCAACAGCGCCCAGGCGGTGTAGGCGGCGGGGCTGAGCAGGTCGAGCAGGCCGTTGGCGGCGTTGTCCAGCCCGGGCCGCTCCAGTTCGGTGAAGCGAGCGAAGAGCAGCGCGTCGCGCCAGTGGGTGGCAGGCACGAACGCGGCGAGGACCCAGACGCCCACGAGCGCCAATGCGCAGAGCGCCGCACCGAGCAACGCAACGGCGGCCTTGGCACGGGGGCTCAGTTCGCGCAGGCCGATCGCGCCGGAGCGGGGCGCGAGCGAGCCGGGGCGCGAGCGCGCGGGGGCGGCTGGGGAAATGCTCGACATGACCCTCCACACGGTAGAGGGTTATTACGCGGCCGGCCCCACTGGAAACGGCGCGCCGACGAGCGCGGGCAGCGCCTCGGCGGTGACCCAGACGGGCGCTTGGGCGGAGGTGCGCGAGTAGCGGATGCTGCCATTCGGCGCGAGCAGACTCTCCAGGTAGCCAAGCGGCGAGCGGCTGCCGCGATGGCGGACGGCTTCGACGTCGCGCCCGGCGGCGTCGAGCGCTTGGATCGCCCAGGCGGTCGAACTGGGCGTTGGATTCGCCGCCGGGCTGTTGCGGCAGGCCCCCGTCGAGGTTTTGAGCACGGAGGATGTAGGCGACGGCGCGCCCCACGGCGCCCGACCCGCGAGCGGAGCCGGTATCGATCAGCGCTTGGAGCGCGGCGGCGGTGTCGTCAACGTCGCTGGCGGCGGGGCGGGTGGCGAAGCTGAAGCCGCCGTCGGCGTTCTGCTGGCGCGAGAGCCAGCGCCCGGCGGCGCCGAGCGTGGGTCCGGTGGCGGAGATGCCGGCGGCGCGCAGGGCGAAGATCGCAAAGGCGGTGATGTTGACCTGCTCGGAGAAAGAACCGTCGGAGCGCCGGTAGTGCAGCAGGGCGCCGACGAGGCTGTGGCCGTCGATCGCGCCGACCGGCTGGTGAGAGGCGTAGAGCGCGAGGATCGTGCGCTCGAGGTCGCCGGGCCCGGACAGGGTGCCGGCCTGGGCGCGCAGCGCGTCGAGCACGGAGTGCCCGTCGCGGCGCACGGCGGCGGGGTCGCGTCCGCCGGCGGCGAGGCCGATCGCCGCCCAGCCGGTGTACAGCTCGCTGCTGGCCTGCCCGGGCGCGGCCCCGAAGCCGCCGGTGGCGTTTTGGGCGGATGCCAGGTAGGCCAGCTCGCGCGAGACGCTGACACCCGCCGCGCGCGCGGTTCGGTCGGCCGCGGCGTGTGCCGCAGGAGCGAGAGCGAGAACGAGGACGAGCAGCAAGGACACGGCGGCTCCCCCGGCGGCGCCCTCCCAGCGGACGTCCATGCGGGCGCGCACGCGGGCGAGCACGCGCGCCAGCTCGGGGCCGAAGGCGAGGCCGAAGAGGAAGCTGGCGGCGGTATCGGTGAGATCGAAGGGCAGCGCGGCGCCGGCGACGAGCAGGTAGGCGGCGGGCGTGTGGGAAGCGCCGAGGGTCCAGGTGTAGACGTCCATGATCTGCTTGGCGAGAAACGCCGTGAGAGCGCAGGCGAGCGCAAGGGAGAGACGCGACATGCGCCGGCGGGTGAGCCGCCCGAGCGCGGCGCCGGCGAGGCCGACGAGGCCCCAGGCGGCCATCTGCCAGGGGGTGTAGGGGCCTTGGCCGAGCATCATGTTGGAGGCGAACATGCCGAGCGCGCCGACGGTGAAGCCGGGCAGCGGCCCGAGCGCGTAGCCGACGACGAGCGCGATCGCGGTGATCGGCTTGACCTCGGGCAGCGCGACGAATGCGTCGCGGCCGAGGGCGGCGAGCGCGGCGAGGGTGGCGACGACGGCGACCATCCGCGCGGAGGGCCGGGAGCGCTCGTAGGCGAGCCAGCCGGCGAGCAGCACGAGCGCGACGAGCAGGAAGGAGGCCAACGGCCAGCTCATCCGATCGCCTCCGCGGGGGCGCCCTGCCGATGCCCGGGGCGAGCGGCCGACGGGCCCCCCACGCCGCTGTCGTCGGCCGTGGCGCGCTCCCGCGCCGCGCTGCTCGGCCGCTCACTCCCCGCGCGGGTGGCGCCGCGCGCGGCGAGCACGGCGGCGCCCTGCTCGGGCGTGAGCGCGCCGGCGGCGCCGCCGAGCACGCGGGCGGTCTCGGTCGCGAAGTACCAGCCGCCGGCGAGCAACTCGACGGCGGAGCCGTCGGCGATCACGCGGCCGTCGGCCAGCAGCACGGCGCGGGTGGCGAAGGCGGCGGCGAACTCGGGGTCGTGGGTGGCGACGAGCACGGCCTGGCCACGCGCGGCCCGGGCGCGCAGGTCCTCGGCGAGGGCGGCCTTGGCCGCGCGGTCCATGCCGCGGGTGGGCTCGTCGAGCGCGAGCACGGCCGGCTCGGACTGCCCGTCGGTGACGATCGCGAGCGCGAGCCGTTGGCGCTCGCCGCCGGAGAGGTCGCGCGGGTTGCGCTGCGCCATGGCGGCCAGGCCGACACCAGCGAGCGCAGCCGGGGAGGCTTCGCGCTCGACGCGGTCGTGCAGCAGGTAGTCGTTGGGGTTTTGCAGCAACAGGGCGACGCGCCCGGCGCGCGCGACGCGCCCGCGGGTGGGGTCGAGCAGGCCGGCGCCGTGGCGCAGGAGGGTGGACTTGCCGGCGCCGTTGCGACCCATCAGGGCGAGGCTTTCCCCGGGGAGCACGCGCAGGTCCACGCCGCGCAGGATGGCGGGCCCGCGATGCAGCTCGTGCCAGACGCCATGGAACTCGAGCGCCGGCGAGACCTCGTGCCGGCGCGAGCGCCGCGCGCGCTTGGGGGCGTCGGGCCGCGTGGCCGCGACGCCGATGCCGACGCCGACGCCGACGTCATCCTCGTCGAGCAGCCCTTCTGCGCGCACCACGGCGCGCGCCTGCCTGACGCCGGTCGGCGGCGGCCCGAGGGAGGCCAGCGCGAGCAGGCGAGCGCTGGGCGTGAGCAGGGGGGGCGCGGCAGCGGCGGCCCACTCCAGGAACGAGCGGGGCGGGCCGTCGTGCGCGAGGCGCCCGTCGTGGAGCGCGATGACCCGGTCGGCGCAGCGCAGGCAGCGCTCGAGGCGGTGCTCGGCGAGCAGGATTGTGGTGTCCCACTCGTCGTTGAGGCGGCGCAAGAGGCCGATCAGCTCGTCGCCGGCGACGGGGTCTAGTTGCGAGGTGGGCTCGTCGAGCAGCAGCACGGGCGGGCGCCCGGCGAGGGCGGCGCCGAGCGCGACGCGCTGGCGCTCGCCGCCCGAGAGAGTGTGGGGCGGGCGGTCCAGGAGGTGGTCGATGCCGAGCGCCAGGGCGACCTCCTCGACGCCGCGCGCGACGGCGCTGGCTGTGTGCCCGCGCGCCTCTAGAGCTAGCGACAGCTCGGCACGGACGGAGTTCATCACGAGCTGGGTCTCGGGATCCTGAAAGAGCGACCCGGCGAGTACGCCCAGGCGCGCGGGGCCGTGCTCGCGGGTGTCGAGTCCGGCGAGCACGACGCGTCCGGCAAGGGTGCCGCCGTGGAAGTGGGGCACGAGCCCGTTGGCGGCGCGCAGGAGCGTCGAACTTGCCGTGCCCGGAGAGCCCGGCGAGCAGGCAGAATTCGCCGGGCGCGATGTCGAGGGTGAGGTCGTCGAGCGCGGGCGCGGAGAGGCCGGGGTAGCGGTAGGTGAGGTGGTTGAAGGAGAGGACGGTTTGGCTCATCGCTCGACCCCGCGGCGGTCGGCGAACGGCAACAGGGCGACGAGCAGGAGGGCGGCGCACAGCGCGAGCAGGCCGGCCCCGAGCGGCGTGGCCTGCACGAGTGGGTAGGCGGTGAACGAGGCGAGGTCGCCGAGTCGCGCGAGCAGCGCGAGCGCGAGCAGCGCGCACGCGGAGGCGGCGAAGGCGAGGTCGTGGCGCGACCAGGGACGGTGCAGGCGCGGCGCCCGCGGGGCGGCCGCGAAGCCGCGCACCTCGAGCGTGGCGGCGACGTCCATCGCGCGGTCGAGCGAGCCGGCGAGCACGGCGGCGATCACGGTGGCGTGGGCGCGCAGCCGTCCGCTCCTCCCAACACCGCCGACCCCGAAACCGCTGGCCGGACCACCCCCCTCTGCGACGCCCCCAATCGCGCGCGGTCGCCCCCCCGCGCCCGCGGGCGCGCGCGGGCGCGGTGGCCGCGTGCGCTGCGCCTCGGCCAGGCGGGCGGTGTCGGCGGCGAGCAGGGGGAACATGCGTAGGGCGAGCGAGGCGGTGAGCGCGGAGCGGAAGGAGAGGCGCCGGCAGATGCGCAGGAGGGCGTCGGGGTCAACGGCGAGGCTGGCGAGGGTGGTGATCAGGATCAGGGCGGTGATCTTCAGCGCGATCACCGCGCCGTAGACGAGCGCCTCGACGGTGAGGTCGCCCTGGCCGAAGGGTCCGAGGTCGCCGAGGCGGGCAAAGACGGTGAGGCCGTCGCGGTCGACGAGGACGTTGATCAGGACGATTGGCAGGGCGACGATCGAGGCGGTGCGCATGGAGCGCAGGAGCGCGGGTCCGAGACCGGCGGCGGCGCCGGCGAGCAGGACGGCGAACACGAGCACGGCAAGCGCAAAGGGGTGGTAGAGCAGGAGCGCGGCGGCGGACAGCGCGAGCGCCCAGAGCGCGCCGACGCCGGCGCGAGTGGCGTGCAGAGGGCTGGCGAGCGGTTGGTAGATGAAGCGCGAGGCGGGTGCGGGACGGGTACGGACCATCGCGAGCACTCAGGGGTCGGGCTGCGGCAGGGCAAGGACGGTGGCGCCGGGGAGCACGGCGACGGCAAAACGGTCGCGCAGGGCGCTTTCGTCGAGCGCGTGCGCGGCGAGTTCGACGCCGGCGGGAGTGGTGCCGGTGATCACCCACTCGGGCTCCTCGCCGGAGGGGCGGATCGCGGCGATCAGGCCGACGCTGCCGGTGAGCGTGCGCACGCTGCGCCCGGCGGAATCGAGAACGGTGACCGTGTCGCCGCTGTGGTCGATGCGCGCGTAGACACCGCTGGCGACGGGCCCGGCTTCCAGGCCGGCGACATCGAGTTCGCGGCGCACCTGGGGCCAGCTGCCGACGACGATGCGCAGGCTTTCGGGGCCGGCGCCCTCGGGCTCGAGCGCGGCGCGGGCGGCGGGCACACCGATGTTGCGCAGGCGCGCGCCGACGGTGGTGCAGGCGGCGCCTTCGGGGGCGGCGCATTCGACGCGCAGGGGCAGGCGGCGGCCGTCGATGCCGTTCAGGAACGGCTCGGGGTAGGAGCCGACGACCGCGGGGATGTAGTCGGTGACGGACCAGTCGTGCAGGTCCCACCAGACGTGGTCGCCGGAGTGCAGGTCGGTCTCGGCGGCGCCTTTGGGCGCTTCGACGCCGTTGACGTAGTAGAACCAGTCGGTGAGTACGGCGCCTTCGCTGCCGCCGCTGTGCCCGTCGATCGACTCGACGAAGCCGCCGCCGTAGCGGGTGGAGATGTGCGCGTTGCGCAGCAAAAGGCTCATCACGGTTTCCTGGCCGTGGACGGCGGGCGTGCGTAGCGAGAGCAGTGGGTGCGCGCCGAATTCGCGGGTGACCTGCAGGTTCACACCGCTGGGTGTCGAACCCGGCGCCCAGGCCGCAGCCGGCGAGCAGGCCGGCTGCGGCGAGGACGAGCAGGGCGCTCAGCGGGCGCGCCGGCACACGCGTGCGGCCGGCGCTCACGATCGCTCTCGATCTCGACGCCGCCCACGCGCCGCGCGAGCGCCCCATGCCGCGCGGGCTGCCCGCGCTGCGGTGTGTCCTACTTGACATGGAAGACGACGCGGCTGACCCCCTGGGTGAGCGTGGTGAGGGCACCGGAGTCGCTGACGGCCTGCACCTCGTACACGTAGCGGCCGGCGGGCAGGCGCGCGGGGAGTAGGTAGCTGAAGGATGTGGTGTTCGCAACCTTGAAGAAGCGGGTGGTGCCGCAGTGTGCGTGCACGAACGCGGCGCGAGCGCCGTCGAGCACGAAACAACGGTGGCGGGCTACGCGCTGGAGGCTGAGGCGCACTTCGCGCAGCGTGCCGCCGGCTGGGATTTCGATGTTGCCGGCGAGGATGCGCGGCGCGGAGCGGTGGGGGTAGGTGCGGTCGTTGCGCACCCCGGCTGCGCGGGCGATGGCCGGGGCCGGGATGGGCGCGGGCGGCGAGATGATTTCGGGCCCGCCTACGGCGGTCCCGGGCGTGCCGCAGGTGCCGTCGTCGCCGTTGTGCACGCAGATCGTGAAGGGGTCCGATGCGACCGAGTCGGGGGCGTGGGCCTGGAGTGTGTAGAGGCCGGGCGCGGAGAAGGAGACGTTCGCAACCCCGTTGGCGGCCGGTGGGAACGTCTGCGCGCCGTCGGTGAGCAGGTCCCCTTCGGGGAGCGCACCCTCAACGGCAGCCGTTTCGGTGTTCAGCGCGCTGAGTGTGACCGGCACCTGCTGCCCCATGTTGGCGGTGGTGGTGGCGGGGGCGGCGGTCAGGAAGTTGCCGGGCGCGGTCGCGGTCGGGCACATCGGACCGGTGGCGTAGCACTGTGGGAAGACCACGATGTGCTGGCCGCTGGCGATCGACTGCGAGCAGATGCCCTGTTCGGCGTACTTGTTTTCCAGCCAGAAGGCCCAGTAGATACCGGAGGGTTCCTTGGAGTTGAATTCCGGCAGGTCGAGGCCCTCCAGGCCCTGAAGTTCGATGCCTTCGGGCTGGTTCTTGACCTTCCATTTGCCGCCGGTGGCGTCGTAGATGGCGCCGCCGGCAGTCGTGCCTTCGCACGTGCCACCGCCTTCGACCGCGATCGGCGTCGTGGTGGTCGTGACCTGCGTCTGCTGGAGCAGGGTTTCGCCGCCGAGGCCCTGGATGCGCACGGTGACGGTGCTGGGCTGCCCGGCGAGCGCCGTGGACGCGAACACAAGACAACCGAGCAGTGCCGCAAGGAGCACCATGTAGATGGGACGAGGTGAGTGCATGTGGAGCCAACCCCTTTCCGCGAGGGTCTTCGTGGGCTGCGGTTGGCGGCAGGTCTCCTGGCTCCCGGGCCCACCCCCCGCGCCTTCCCGACCGGCCGAACGGCCCGATCAGTGACTGCGCCAACGCCGCGCGCGGCGGGGGGCATCCCCGGTCACAGTGGCGGGTCCGCGCCGGAATCGCACCGGCTTCCCTTGACCGTCGACCGTATGGACGGGATGGATACTACATGCTGTGACATGCGCGAGCTACTACCGCAGTAGTTGCTACTGCGGTATGCTGGTGCCGCGATGAAGGTCGATAAGCTGAGCATCTCTTTCGACGCAGCACTCGGGGATGCCGTCCGAGGTGCGGCGCGGCAGCGGGGGTCGAGTATCTCTTCGTGGCTCGCGGACGCGGCGGCAGCGAAGCTTCGTGCGGACGCGCTGACCGACTATCTGGACAGCTGGGAAGCGGAGCATGGCTCGCTGTCCGATGAGGAGCTTGCAGCCGCCGCCGCGATGCTGGCGGCTCCTCGCCCCGATCGGCGTCTTGCTGTGTGAGCGCGCTCGTGCTCGACACAGGCGCCCTCGTCGCGGTGGACCGCGGCGACCGTCTGCTGGCGGCGAGTTTGAGGGTTGCCGAGCGTCACGGCTGGGAGCTGCGCAGCACGGGGGCGGTGATCGCCGAGGCGTGGCGGGACGCGGGCGGTCGTCAGGCGCGCTTGGCGCGACTGCTGAAGGCCGTTGACGTGCGGGCCGTTGACCGACGGCTGGGCCAGGAGGCGGGAGTGCTGCTCGGAAGATGCGACGTGAGCGATGCGGTGGATGCCACCGTGGTCGCGGTTGCAGCATCCGGTGACCGCATCCTGACGAGCGATCCGACCGACGTCGGCGCGCTGGTCTCGGCTTCGCGCCGAGCGGTCCTTGTCGTGCCCTGCTGAGTCGAACGGCGGGCGAGCCGGGTGCAAGCCCTTAGCGCGCGACTCTCCAGGGTTGGAATGTCTCACGCGTGAGACGCACCACCCCCCTACCGACCCGGCCCCCCGGCCCGGCCCCCGGGCACAGCTGCCAGCCGGCCGTGTGCTCGTCTGCGATGCGATCGTCCTCGAGCTGGTCCGCCTGACACCAAACGACTTGCCGCTCGTCCACTACGACCGCGACTACGAACGCATCGCCGCCGTCAGCACGCTGCAGCAGTGCTGGTTCGTGCCGCACGGCGCGCTGGCATAGTGCGACGGCCCTGCGACGAAGTCCGACAGCGGCCTGCCGCGCCCGGCGGCCGCACGGCGCATGCGCCGGGGGAACAACACGTCAGGGAATCATTGCGGCGTCCGCTACGCGTCGCTCGGCTCCCCGGCCGCCTCCGGCACCGCCACCGCAACGACCCGCAACCCCTCGATGCCGTCGAAGTCGTCGGGGTTGCAGGTGTAGACGGGCAGCTCGTTGGCGAGCGCGGTGGCGGCGATCATCGCGTCGTAGGAGCGGGCGGTGCGCTTGCGCCCGGCGCGTCGCAGGGACGCGGCGACCCGTCCGAACGCGCGCGCGGCGGCGGCGTCGAAGGGGAGCGGGTCGAAGTCGGCCTCGGCCTGCTGCAGGCGCGCCTGGCGGGCGACGCGCTCGCGCTCGTCGTCGGCGACGAGCGGGCCGACGGACAGCTCGGCGAGCGTGACGGCCGTGATCAGCGGTTCGGCGGGCAGTGCCGCGGCGTCGTCCAGGCGCCCGAGCAGGATGACGGTCGAGGTGTCGAGCACGCCGCGCGCGGCCGGCGGGGTCTCGCTCACAGGCCGGCGTCCAGGAGGCGGTCGAGATCCTCGCGAAACGCAGCGGGGTCCACCGGCGGCAGCCGCCGCCAGCCGTCGATCAGCGCCTGCGCGGTGAGCGCGGGAGGCGACACGGCGCGCAGCTCGGCGACGGCCCTGCCCGAGCGGGTGATCGTGATGCGCTCGCCGCGCGCGGCGCGGTCGACGACGTCGCCGCCATGGTTGCGCAGGTCGCGGATGCTGACGTGAGCCACGCAGCGAAGTGTATCACGCGTGAGACAGCCCCGGGACGGCGACGCGCGCTGAGCGCGTTCGACGTAGTGCGCGACATCGATGGGACCCCGGCCGAGGTGCAGGCTAACCGCCGGGAGCGGTTCTCTAAGTGCCAGGCCGCGTGAGCTCCAGCCGCTCGCGCTCGACCGCCAGGCGCTGTTCGACACGGGCGTGTGGACTTGGGCGCGCGACCGGCGCTTCCCAAGCTCGCGTCCTGGTTCAACGCCCAGGTGGCAGGGTCCGGTCGGCACATGTGCCGACCGCCGGCCGGTGCATGCACCGGCCGGGGCAGGGCCGCATGCGGCCCTGCCACCGGGCCGCACATGTGCGGCCCGGCCCCCCGGCGCATGCGCCGGGGGGAACAGCCGTCAGTGATCGAAGCTGCGTCCGCCCCCGCGCTCGACGGCGAGGAAGGGCACCAGGCGACTCGGTCTCGCTCACAACGCGGACCACTGAGGCACCGTGAAGCAAGCCAGGCGGCCGGGCCGGCGTTAGCCCGGCCCGGCCGCTGGCCTCACGGAAACGCGACGGCGCACTGCCGCGCGTCGTCAGCGTGCTGTGTCAGCTACGGATATTTCACTTCGAGAAGACCACTGGATGCCTTGATTTCCTGGTGGCCTTCGACATAGTCCGGGGCTTCCTGATGATCGGGACCGTCAATGCATTCATCCGAGCTTTTCCCAGGGAGTTCGCCATCTACTCCCAGCGAGGTGTTCGTCAGGGATTCGTCTACCGGTATACCACAATATTCTACCTCTTTTCCTTCGCACACTAGTTCGAGGCCGCCCATGTCCTCATACTTTATCCCACCGAGGCCAAGCAGGACGGTTTTGTGAGTACCAATATTGACGCTCGCAGATTTGCATTCGTGTGGATGTTTGAGTTTTTCATTGGACACGCAACCCGATGTTTTCCACGAGGTTGTTTCGCCTTCTTCTCCGGGCCCAGCCTTGCCAGTGCCCGTATCGTTACAGCTCACTGTATAACCCACTTTTTCCCCGGTGCCTTCTTCTGTAAACCGGGTGAAGTGCAACACGAAGCTGCCTTTCATGGTGATCGGCTTGGCTTCGGTCAAGCGCACGCCGTTCACGTACCAATGAGCGTAGAGTTCAAGCGCGGATGCGGGAGCCGCCAGCGCGAGCGTGGCGACCAGCGGAGCCATCACCCCACCGGCCAAGCCCGCCAGCCTGACGAAGCGCGTAAGCGATCTCATCCTTGGCGTCTTATGGTCCATTA
This sequence comes from uncultured Solirubrobacterales bacterium, assembly GCA_963804675.1. GTDB lineage: Bacteria > Actinomycetota > Thermoleophilia > Solirubrobacterales > Solirubrobacteraceae > Palsa-744. The sequence continues at coordinate 1,363,115 of CAWDRI010000001.1, forward strand.
TTACCTCCTGATTGGAGAACGGTTTAACAGTGGACCCGCCGCCATCACACACAAACGGCCCGTCGCCCACCACTCCGAGGACTTTATAAACCGCGCCTCACTCACGTCAAGAGTTAACCTAAAAGACCCTGGGGTTTCAGATGTGACAGCGGTACATGCGTCCAGATTCGCTCTTTCAACATTCACATGTTCGCCTCTGCCGACTCCCTGCCCTCCGTCTTCCAGTGCGACTGCAGCGCGCCCGCGACCCGCCGGCCGTGGGGCGTGAGCGACCACGCGTTCGGCGTCCCCGGCGTTCCCGCGTGCTTGACGAGCAGCCCCAGCGCGTCCAGACGCGCGAGCAGCTTCGAGATCTGCTCGCGGCGGGCGATCCCGACGGCAGTCGCGATCTGCATGTTGCTCGCCCCGGGGTTGCCGGCCAGGTGGTGCAGGCACTCGCGCGCGCGGTGGGCGCGCGGATCGCGCAGCACGCCTGGAACCTCGACGGGTGAAACGGCGGGTACGCTCGCCCGCTGTCGCCTCGCCGCGAGCAGCACCCGCGCGTGCGCGTCGCCGCGTTCGCGCTCGACCGCGGCCGCGTGCGGCCCGAGGTAGATCGCGCCGATCAGGCCCATCAGTGGGCCGAGCAGCTCGACCAGCGAGCCGTTGCTGCCGTCGAGCAGCTGCGCGTGGAGGATGCCGAGGATCGACTCCACGACGCCGGCCGCGGCGAGCGGGTTGACCTGCGAGCCCTGGGGCAAGGGCCAGCGCGCGCTCATCATCGCGGTCAGCGCGCGTAGGTTGCGCTCGCGACGCTCCAGCGCCCATGCCCCCGCCGCGAGCGACTCGACGAACCACACCCTCGCCAGCGACGGCTCCTCGTCGAACAGCTCCAGCAGCGCGCCGAGCGCGCCGCGCACGCCCGCGCGCCAGCAGTCGTGCGCCGCGAACTCGCGCTCGATCAGCTCGTACGCTCGGCGGTGCCCGTCGTCGAGCACACCCAGGAAGCAGTCTTGCAGCCCGTCGAACGACGCGTAGAACGTCGCGCGCGAGACGCCCGCGCGAGCGCAGAGCCCGCCGACCGTCACCGCCGCGTACCCCTGCTCGCCAACGGCGACGACCATCGCGTCGAGGATCCGGGCGCGCTGCAGGCCCAGCCCCGCGCTCGACCCCGTACGCGCCTCGCTCACCGGCCGTGCTTACGAACGCCTTTCCCCTTGCCGGCGCGCTTGCTCCCGCCTTTGCCTTTGCCTTTGCCTTTGTGCTTGTGCTTGTGCTTCGTCTTGCCTTTCGAACCGCCGCTCGCCCCGCCGGTGACCTTCGGGAAGGCGATGCTCGGCAGCGCCAGCAGCGACGGCGCGACCGGCGCGGTCAGGACCGCCGGCACGCCCGCGGTCGTGAACAGCGCCGGCGCCCCGTGCAGCGTCCGTTCGCCGTTGTCGATGTAACCGCTCGTGATCGCGATGCGGTACGCGTACGTCGTGCCGGGCTCAAGGCCGCTGAGCGCCAACGACTCTTCCAGGGGCGCGGTGCCCGAGCCGGCGGGGCCGGAGAAGACGATGCCGTACTGCGTTGCGGCGCCTTCGTAGACCCCCAGTTCGAAGCTGTACGTCGTGGGCGCCCCGTCGGGTTCCACGGTCCCCGAGACGACCGCGGAGCTCGAGCCAACCGCGCTCGCCGCGCCGGTGTTCGCCTGCGGCGTGGACGCCACCGCGGTCGCGAACGTCCCTTCGGGCAGCGTCGCGCCGCCCGTTTCCCCGAGCGCCGCTTCGCCCTGGTCGTTGACGGCGACGAGCCGGTAGCGATAGCTGCTCGCGGGCGCCAGCCCGCTCGCTTCGACCGTCACCCCGACCTTGCCGTACTGCGCCGAGCTCTGGCTCGGCGTCTGCACCATCCCGGGCGCCTGCGCGATCGGCGGACACGGTTCGCCGGCCGCGCACGCCGGCGCGTACTGGAACTCGTACGTCGTGCTCGTGTTCTCGGGGTTCAGCTCGGCGGACAGATCCACCGCGGAGGAGCTGGCGTGCGATGCGGTGACGCTCAGAACCCGCGGCGGTACGGGCGGCGTCGGCGTCGAGGCTTGTTCGCTTTCGAGCTGTTCGGGCGCCTTGACGTTTTCGTCGTAGCCGCCGAGCCGGAAGCGGAGCGTGTCGTTGGGCGGCACGCCCACGACCGCGTGTACTTCTTCCGGCGCCGCGACCGGCTGGCCGGCGGTCGTTTCGCCGAGCGCCGCGCTCGTGCCCCAGTCGAACAGCGCTTCGGTCTGCGCGACGCCCTCGGGGTTGACTTCGCCGTGCAGCGTGCAGTCGAACACGATCGACGCTTCGGCGCCGAGTGTCGGTGCGCAAGCGGCGACGCCGACCGTCAGTTCGGCGATCGGCTTGGCGGTGTAGGCCAGGACCTGCCCTTCGCCGAAGGCATTGTTAACAACGGTGTACAGATCACCTTCGCTGTTGAATGCAACGCCGGAGTCGCTGGCCGCCAGTTCGCTGGTGGGAATCGCGAAGCTGCTAACCCGCCGTCCGTCGGCAGCTTCGTAGAGAGCACCGCTGATTTCGCTGGTAAGGACTCCGTTGACCAGCCCCTCGAACCGCACTACCACGGCGAGCTGACCGGCGGAGTCCATCGCAATCCCGCTTACGCTCGTCTGTTCCCCCGCCGGCACCTGGATGTTCGCGAGTTCTTCGCCTTCGGGACTCAGCTCGCGCACGATGCCGCCGCCAGGATAGACGAGGTACAGATCGCCGGTCTGCTGGTCGAGGGCCAGGTCCCACACCCGGCTTTCCGGCGCCGCGGAGATGGCGCTCAGCGGGATTTCGCCGACCCACTTCCCTTCTGCGTCGAACTCCTGCACGCGGTGTTCGTCGCCTACATACAGCAGATCCGCTTTGCCGCCCGCCGCAAGTATCGGGTGTCCCCCAAGTTCGAAGTCGAACGCGCCGTCTTCGCTGCTCCCGAGGATCGTCTGCGCGGGCGCTGCACATTCCACGCCTTCCTTTTCGACTTCTTCGGCACTGCAGAGGTTGGTCTTCTTGGTGAGGTTGACTTCTCTGCCCAGCTCGCGCACGAACAGGCCCGCAGCCGTGAACTCCTGCACGCGCTCGCCGAATCCTTCTGGCGCGGGAGTCCGTTCGGCGACATAAACGTCGCCGCTTACCTGATCGACTGCGATGGTGGTGGAATCGCTGAGCTGTCCGGCGGCATACCCTTCCGTGCCGGCCTGACACCGGTCTTTGGATTCGGCGGTACAGACGTTCTTTTCTGCCTGCTTCGCGAGCGGTTCGCCATCCTTGGTCGCATTCACTTCCCAGCCGAACATCTCGATGAACGTCCCGGTCGCACTCAGCACCTGCACGCGATGATTGCCGCCGTCGAGGACGTACACGTCCTCGTACTCGGGGCTCGCCGGGGAGTTGTCGACCGCCACCTCGGGATATCGAAACCCGTTGTCGAACTGGCCCGTGAGAATCTCCTTGACGGGCGCTTCGCCTGCGAGGCTCACGGCCGGGGCGCACAGCGCAACGACAGCGGCCGCGGCCGCCGGAAGCAGGCCGAGGTTCGCGCGGCGAGCTGGGGTTCTGGTCTTCATCGGAATGCCCTCCCGGTAGTGCTTGCGGCTCGCTCGGCGCGCGACGCACCGCGACTGGCCTTGCGCGCTCGGCGCGCCCGCTTCGCCTTCTTTTTGGTCTTGCCGCAGCCGCTGACGGCGATCTTCGTGTCCTGCTTCAGCACCGCGCCGTTCTGCGCGACGAATTCACTAGGCATCGTTAGCGCGGACTTGCAGAGGTTCCCGTTCGCCGCGAGCGCCGAGTACCGGCCCGTGGGCAGGTACAGCTCGAAGCTGCCGACCGGCACGTCGGGGACTGTCTTGAACGTGCTGCTCGTGATTCCCGCCTTGCTGATGAAAGTGCTCGCGGTCAGGTCAACGCGCACGCCGTCGCCCTGCAGCACGACGACCAGCGAAGGGAACGCTTCGCCGCCGTGTGAGACGAAGTACACGGGTCCTTCGAGCCCCACGGGCAGCAGCGGCGTGGACGCGCGCGCGATCCCGACGATCGCTTCGTGCGGGCAGTTCGCCGGGTTCGCGGCGAACACGGCCGCGAGGCACGCCTTCTGCAAGGTCGTCAGGCGCGAGGGCAGCTGCTTGGGCAGTGCGACTTTCACATATGCGATGTTGGCCTCGCTGCCCGCCACGAACGGCGGGTAGGTGAGCTTCGCGTCGAGGCTCGCCCCGTCCACGTGGCTCGTGCGCCCGCTCGTGGCGACCGTGAACGTCGGTTTGAACGCGAGGCTCCTGCAGCCGCCTGCCGCGAATGGGCTGGCGACGTTCGCGACCGCCTGCCCGCTGCCGGAGATCGAAGCGGTGATCTGTTGCGCGGCGCAGTCGGTCGGGTTGAACATGAAGTTCGGCCGATCGATGTCCACCGTCACCTGTTTCAGGCGCAGCGGCACGCCGAAGATGATCTGCGGCAGCGGGTCGCTCGTGATCGTCAGCGCGGAGGTTTCCTCGTTGACGTCGATCCGCGCGCGGACCACGACCAGCCCGAGGTTGAACGGGCCGGCGACCGCATCGGTGACGATCGAGAGGCCGAACGGCGAGCCCTTGTAGCCGGTCGTCAGGTAGACGTTGCCGCCGATTTCAAACGGGTGCGAGCCCGCGCCCGAGGCGACGCGCGTTGTGCCGATCTTCGACGCTTCCGGGCACTGGCCCTCGGCTGCCTGCGGTTCCTGGCACAGCGGGACGCTCGACAGCATCCCCAGCAGCCCCAGGGGGGTGTGCACCTGGATGCCCGCGAGATCCTGTTCGCGGTCCTGACGCGTCAAGTTCAGGGTGAACGAGCTGAACGCACCCGCCTGCGGGCTGACCGTGCCCGCGCTGAACCCGGGGTTCAATCCCGGCGGGTTCGCACACCCTTCCACGTTGAAGAACGACGACGGCGTCGCGTCCGCCGTGCCCGCGACGAACACGCCTTCGGGCGTGAGACCCGGCGCGCTCCACGTCGTGAAGTCCGCCGTCGTCGTCGCCGGTCCGCACGTCGCCGGGTTATCCAGCGGCGCGCGCGGCCCGCCATTGAGGTGGATCTTCAGTTCGCTGAACGGCGCCTGCGGGTTTTCGAGGAACTTGGTCGTGATCTGCCCCGTCGCGGGGTTCGCCTCGACATACCCGTGCGCCTTGATGTTGATCCCGGTGTTCGCCAGTTCTCCGGTGCCGCCCAATTCCAGATAGAGCTGGTAGAGGTGCCCGTCGAGCGCGTCCTGCTCGGTGCACGCTTCTTGGCCGGCGCCGCCGCACGCGGGCCGCGCGAGGTAGACGTGGCCCTTGACGGGTTCCGGCAACAGCGGCGTGATCGCTTCCGCGGTCCCGACGATCGACGCGTCCGGGCAGTGCCCCGGCGCGAGCTGCAGTTCGCCGTTGGGTGCCTCGACTTCCGATTCGGGGCCTTCGAAGTTGATCCCTTCCGGCCCCGATTCGTTGCAAGCCTGGATCCCATCCACAATCCCAGGGCTGATCGACATGCCCTCGGGCAGCGTCACGACCGCGTTGCGCAGGTGCGGCGTCGCGTTCGTGCCCGGCTGCTCGGGCTGGGGAACCTGCACGTTCACCCCCAGCCCGACGGGGGCGTCCGCGAGCTGCGTGTCGGGCTGCACTTCGATGCCCGGCGTGAACGACAGCGCATTGCAGCCCGTCGCCGCCGGCAGCGTCGCGCTCGCGCTCGCGTAGCCCGTGTAGTGGCCTTCCCGAACGCTCCCCGGTTCCTCCCAAGAGTCGGCGTACAGCGTCGCGACCTCCGGACCCGCCGCGCAGTCGGTCGGCATCGACACAAATGGGATCGGCGCCACGCCCGCCGGCTCATCTCCACCAGAACAGTTATAGTTTTCTTCGGGCTCTGGTTTCTTACAGGAGCGCCCTCGCATCGCGTCGTGGCTTGGGTCCGCCGGCACGCCCCAGAACGTCAGTTCGAACCGCACGAGGCTGACCAACGGAATCCCGTTGCTCGTGACCGTGAACCCATATGTTCCCTGCGCAGTTCGGACGAGGTGCGCCGTCAGGATCGGCGTGACGGCGCTGGATGTGGTCGTCTCGAACGCGAACTCCGCCGACTGGCCGGTCGCCGGCGCGACGTTTACGATCGGGCCGATTTCGCCTGGATCCTTGCCCAACCACGAGAGCCTGTACCACCCCAGGATCGTGTCCGCTGGGCACGACGGTTTACTGCTGCGCAGCGCCGCAAGCGGACAACGCGGCACGGCCATCGGGTCGCCCAGCAGTCCCGGCGGCAGATCGGTGAGGATGTCCTTCGGGTCGCGCGTCGGGTAAGGATAGAACTCAGGCTCGTGGCCTTCGCCTTCTGGGTTGTAGAGTTCGCTCGTGACTTCACCCGTCGCCACCAGCGCCCACGGGTGCCCTCCCGCCTGCGTGAACTTGTACGGCACGTTGGCGAATTCGTAGCTTGTTGACCCTGGCGATTCCGGCGTTTCAAGCGTGCGTTCCACTGTCTGCAGCGTGAAGTTCGCGATCCCAAACGCCGGGTGCGCACTGACAGTGTTCCGCGAGGACGCCGACGCGCTCGCGCCGGCGCCTTCCGCCGAGACTTCGTTGACGATCGGCCCTTCCGGGGCGGACGGCGGCACCGTCACTTCGATCACCATTTTTACTTTCTGCGTGGGCTGGATTTTCACACCAAGCGCTGACGCGTTAAAGCTGCACTCCAGCACCTGCCCGACCGGTGGCGGGCAGAGATGCAGAAAAGCGTTGAGATCGAAGCCCCCGAACCCCGACCAGTAGAAGGAGACGGACTTGAGCTGCACCGTGGCCGGCAGCCGGTCGGTCAGCGTGACTTCTCCAGCCGGTTCCGCGCTGAGGTTGACGGCGCGCACTTCGTAGCTGTCGGTGCTGCCCGGCGCGAGGTAGGACGACGCAATCGATTCGACGCTCCAGGCGCCGGCGGGAGCCGCAAGTGCCGGCGCCGCCAGTGCCGTGAACAGCGCGACCGCGGCCACCAGCGCCGTGAGCACTGCTCGGCGCGCGATCCTGGCGATATCTGTTCTGACGCTGCTCACGAGTTCCCTCCCCTGGTCGAACCGCCGTCACGGTGGTGTGCAGCCGCTGCCTTGTGCGCGCCCCTGCCGCGCCTTTTCGCGCAGCGGCCCTGCCTGCCGCGCCGCTTGCCACTCCCGCACTTCGCCTTGGCTCTGCGTTTCGCTTTTGGCTGGGCCTTGCTCGTCGCCTTGCCGGGCGCCGGCGGCGCCAGGTTTTCCCCGGGTGCCTGCGCGGCGCTGCCGGCCACGAGCTGCGGCGCCGGGTTCGTCAACGGCCCCTGACAGGCGTCGCCCGAACACGGCTGCCGCGGGGCTTCCGACACCGGAAAGCCTCCCCCCAGGCGCGCGTCGTAGATGTCGGGCAGCCCGTCGGTGTCCTGCGGCACAAGCCCCTGCGCCGTCTCGAAGAAGATGTCGCGCCCGCTGGCCGAGATCACGACGCCTTCGACCGGGTATTCGCCTGCCCCCTGTGAGATCAGCGACACGCGGCCTTCGCCGCCGCCCGCTTCCTGGTGCCATTCGTAGACGTTCGCAAGGCCGTTCACGGCATCTGGCGACAGCGGAGAGCTGGTCATGAACACGATCCGCGAGCCGTCTTCGCTGATCGCGCGGCTGTTCATTTCGTCCTGGTGGTCCACGAATCCATTGAGGAAACTCGGCGTGATCGTCGCGTCGAGCGCGTCGTTGCCGTTCGCGTCATAACCATTTTCGCCGAGCGAGACGCGGTTCAGTTCGCCCGTCTGCGCGTCGTAGCGGTACACGTCGCGGGCCGCGTCGGTGTCGCTCGGGACGAGCTCTGCGGTCGTGTCGAAGACAAGGAACCTGCCGTCGGCACCCGCGGTCTGGGCGGAAACATGCGGGTCCGCTGGCCTTTCCCACAGCCTCGTGTCGGTCTCGGTTTCGCTGGGGCAGTGCGTATCCGCTGCCGCCCCAGACCGCTCGAACCCCGAGCAGAGCTCGCCGACGAACGCGGTCTGTCCCGAGGCGCTGTCGTATGCGTAGAGGTTGTCTGCGCCCCGCGCCGGCAGCGCGCCCTGCGCATTGGCCGCTTCGCTGAGCACGCCGCGCGCGACGAAGAAGACGCGCGTCCCGTCCGGCGCGACCCGCACCACCCCCTGCACTTCGGCCCCCTGGCCTGCATTGGGGTCGTGGGAGACGTCCACGAGCGAGGTCACTTCGCGCTTGGCGACCGCGCAGCCCGGTTCGCTTGGCGCACAGCCGATCCGCGCGAGATAGAGGTTGTTGCTCGTGTCGATGTCTCCGACGACGAGCGGCGCCGCGGTCGTGAAGTACACGAGCGAGCCGTCTTCGGACGCCCCCGCGAAATCCGCCGACGGGCGTTGCGCCGCCTGCGCGCACGACGAGACTTCGGCGCAGGAGGACGATTCGGCTAGCGGCTTGGAGATTTCGAGCGTCCGCGTCTGGGCCAGGCTGACGAACAGCTGGTGAGGTACCGTCGGCGTGGAAGCTTGGGGGTTGGCGGCGAGACAGTCGGTGAAGAAGACCTCTTCGCCGCCAGCGGCGATTGCGTTGAACGCGCTCCCCGCGGATGCATAATAGATGTCCCCTACATCCGTCGCCCCGCAGGAGCGATTTATCAGTTTGTGTTGATCGCTCAGGCCGAGGAGCTGCAGCGATTCGAGGCGATCGTTGCAGCCGCGATCGAACTCGTAGCCGGGACCGCCTGCTGCGAGTGGGAGACCATCGGCTTCGGGGAGTAGCGGCGCGACAGATTCGATGAAGATATGACAGAAGTCGGCGCTCGCGCCAGCATAGGTCACCGTCGAGACCGAGACATCAGGTGGTTCTTCAACCGTGCCTGCCAATTCCCAATTGGCGCTTGTGTCTGGGAGGTCGGTCGAGTGCAACAGGAACAGTTTTGTTTTGCCTTTTTCGGCAATCCCGGAAGTTGTACCCTCGCGGCCTTCCACCAGCACGGATTCGAGTGTCGGCGACACGTCGTCGATCCCGGCATCGGGCAAGAGCGTCGTGGGCGTGCCCAACGGCGTGGTCGACCATCCCGCCGCACCCCGTCGCGCGAGGTAGGCGCCGGCCAGGGGCGACTGTGCAAACCAGCCGGGCGACCCGTACTCGACGCTTTCGCCGTCGGCCGCCACCGCAAAGGGAAGCACTGCGAAGTTGTTGACGGGATACCCCCCCTTATACACCGGCGTCACCAGCTCGTACGCCCTGCCTGCGGGCAGCGCCGCCGCCGCCGCGGGCAGCGCGAGCGCCGCCAGCGCGCCGGCCGCGAGCAGGCCCGCCAAGCTGCGCCCCAAGCGCAGCACGGACACAACCGCCAAGCGGCCACCCATGCCCCGCCCGAACACGCCCAACAGGCGCCCCCCACGCCCCGCGCAGACCCCAATCCTCTGGCCGCCCATCACACCGTCTCCCTCGTGTTCGTGGTTTGCGAAATCCCCCGGCCCTGCGCGCATCACGCCGCCTCGCTCTCGTAGTCCCGACTGACCCGCAGCCGCCGCGCGACCTGCTCGCCAAGGGCGGTCAGCTCCCAAGCGTTCGGTTCGCCCTTCGCGTAGCCCGCGCCTGCGTTCGTCGTCAACCCCAGGCGCTCCAGGCGCGCGAGCAGCTTTGAGATCTGGCCCTGGTCGGCGACGCCGGCGTGGTCTGAAACCTCACGATTGCTGACGCCGGGGTGCGCCGCGATGCAGCCGAGCACGCGCGTCGTGCGGTACGTCAGGCGCATCGACAGGCCCTGCAGCGGGTCGCCGTGGCCGAGCGCGAGCGTGTGCGATGGCGGCGACGCGGCGGGCGCGGGCGGCGCCGGGCGCGCCCGCGCGCGCCGCGCGGCCGCGGGGCCGAGGTAGGGCAGCACGATCATGCCGGTCAGCTCACCGAGCAGGCCGGCCAGCGGCTGCGGCTGAGGTTGCACCCGCGTGAGGCGCGCGTGCAGGATCGCGACCGCCGCGCCGACAAGGCCCTCGGCGATCAGCGGCGAGCAGTCGCCGGCCCGCGCGCCGGCGTCGCGGCCTTCGTCGACGATCGCCGCCAGCCGCGCCAGTCTGCGCTCACGGCTCGTCTGCAGCTGCCCGTCGCCGTGCGGCGCCTCCACGAAGCAGATCCGCGCGAGCGCGGGCTCGCGGTCGCAGAACGAGAGGATGACGTGCAGGCCGCCGCGCACGCGCTCGCGCCACGGCAGACCCTGCAGGCCCGCCTGCGCCAGCTCCGCTTCGACCAGGCCGCTGACGTGCTCGACGAGCGCCGCCAGGCACGCCTCGCGGTTTTCGAACTGTTCGTAGAACGTCCGCCGCGAAACCCGCGCGCGCGCGGTGATCTGCGCGACGCTCACCTGCGCGCAGCCGTGCTCCTCGACCACCGCGAGCGCCCCCGCGAGCAGCCGCATCCGCTGGATCTCGACCACCTGCGCCGAGTGCGCGTCGTGGCGGGCGGGGGACTCCTCCGAGCTCGCCGTGCTCCCCTGCTGGTCCATATCTCTCCGCTTCTCCCTGTGGCTCTCCGACGGCCGCTGACCGGCGTCCAATCTGAATAAACGCTGATGCGAAGCTAACACATGCGTTGTCCTAATGTCAAGTCGGAAGTAAAAGGGCGACGTCGGCGAGGGCGCCACCCGGTATCAAAAGCCAGCAAATAAACGTCTATCGCCCCCTTGGGTCTCGAACAGTGACGTCGCTGTGATGCGTGCCGTGGGCCGCACGGGCAATCTTGAAAACCTGTTTGCAGGAATAAACGTGGATATAGAGATTAGGACACCGCGGTGGTACCCAAAGAGCCATCTCCGGTCAGCGCCGGCACCCCGCCGCCGACCGGCCGATCGCGCGCGAACGCGCTCCGCTGAACGTTTTTCTCCGCTACGGTCCAGTCGCCATGCCTCCCCCCTCCAGACGCGCGCAGACGAGAAACACAGCCCTCGCCCAAGGCCGCCGGGAGACTCAGCGCGAGCGGCTGCTGGCGGGCGTCGTCGCTGTCGCCAACCGCGACGGCTACACCGCGACGAACGTCTCCGCGGTGATCGCGCAGGCGCGCGTGTCGCGGCCGACGTTCTACGAGTACTTCGCGGGCACCGAGGACTGCTTCCTCGCGGCGCTCGCCGACGCGAACGAGCAGTTGCTGCGGGGCGTCCGCGAGGCGGTCGGCGCGACAGGGGACGGCACGACGTCCGCTGGCGCTACGTCCGCTGGCACGACGTCCGACGGCGCGTCAACCGCGGCGGCCGCCGGTGCAACGCGCGACGGCGGCGCCCCCGCGCTGCGCGCGGCGCTCGCGGCGCTCGTCGAGTTCGCGCGCACAGAGCCGGAGCTGGCGCGCTTTGCGATGAGCGAGTCGCTCGGCGGCGGGCCCAAGGCGCTCGCGGCGCGCGACGCGACGCTCGCGGCGATCGTAAAGGCGGTCGAGCAGGCGCACAGGGGCGCCGGCACAAAGGCAGAGCGGGCGCGCAAGGGCGCCGGCGCGCAGGCCGGACGCGCCGCGCCCGACGTGCCGCTGTGGCTGGCGATCGGCACGGCGTGCCGGGTGCTGGCGTCGCGGCTGCGCCGCGACGTGCCGATGTCGAGCGCGCTGCGCGAGGAACTGGCGGCGTGGATCGAGGCGTACGCGCGCCCGGCGGACGAGCCGCGCTGGCGCAAGTCGCCGCTCGGCCCGGCGCCGAAGTCCTCGCCCTACGTGCCGGAGAACGGGATGCGTGCCCCGCTGCCGCTGGGCCGCGGACGGCCACGGATCTCGGAGGAGGAGGTCGCCGAGAACCACCGCCAGCGCCTGCTGTTCGCGGCGGCGGCGCTCGCCGGCGAGCAGGGCTACGCGGCGACGACGATCGCGCAGATCGCCAAGCGCGCGAGCCTCGACCGGCGCGTGTTCTACACGCACTTCAAGGACAAGCGCCACATCTACGCGGCGGTCTACGACTTCGGCTTCCAGCACCTGCTGGCGGTGACGGCGGGCGCGTTCTTCGCGGGCGGCAGCTGGCCGGAGCGGATCTGGGAGGGCACGCGCGGCCTGACGCAGTTCCTCGAGCGCAACCCGGCGTTCGCGCACGTCGGCTTCGTCGAGGTCTACGCGATCGGCCCGGGCGCGGCGCAGCGCCTGGAGGACAGCGTGAGCGCGTTCACGGTGTTCCTGCAGGAGGGTTATCGCTATGAGCGCGAGCCGCGCGCCCAGCCCCTGCCCCAGCTCGCGGTCGAGGCGATCGCGACGAGCTTCGTCGAGCTCGTCTACCACCAGGCGCGCGCGAGCCGCAAACCGCGGCTGCGCGGCCTGCTGGGGCTGCTCGCGTTCGTCTGCCTGGCGCCGTTCCTCGGAGAGGTGCGCGCGGTGGAGTTCGTCGAGGAGCGCCTGCAGGCCGAAGGCGCGGGGCGCAAACCGGGAGCCTGAATAAACGCGGGCGCGACCAAGGGCCGCGACGGCGCAAGACCGCTTGACAGCTGATAATCACCCAAAGGTGACCTGTCAGGGTGGTCAAGAGGAAACAAGGTGGCGGGAATAAATATACTCGCCACCGATCGGCGGCGGCCGTGCGGCGGCGCGCGGCGGCGCAGATTTTCGCGGCGCACGACGGCCTACGTTGTGAATGCGCCGCGTCCAGGATCCCCGGCGGACTCTAGAGAGGCGAGATTGGCACGCGACCCGGCACGCGACCGTAAGAACACACAGCGCGAACGGCTGCTGGGCGCGATGACGGAGGTCGTCGCGGACGGCGGCTACGACGCGGCGAGCGTCGCGCGCGTGATCGCGGCGGCGGGCGTCGCGCGGCGGACGTTCTACGAGCAGTTCCGCGACCGGGAGGACTGCTTTGTGGCGGCGCTGCTCGATGCGCAGGAGCGTTTGCGCGTCGATTTCGAGCGCGCGCTGGCGGCCGCGCCCCCGCAGCACGCGACGCGCGCCGCGATCGAGGCGGTGCTGGCGTTCGCGGCGACGCGCCGCGCACAGGCGCGCGTGCTGACGAGCGACTCGCTCGCGGCGGGCCCGCGCGCGCTGGACGTGCGCGACCGCGGCCTGGTGCAGCTCGCGCGCAGCGTCGAGCAGGCCTACGCGCGGTTGGCGCCGGACGCGCTCGTCCCCGACCTTGCGCCGGCGGTGCTACTCGGCGCGCTCTACCGGATGATCGCGGTGCGGCAGTTGCGCGGACAGGCGGACCTAGCGAAGTCGCGGACGGAGCTGGTCGCGTGGGTCGCGAGCTACGAGCGGCCGCTGGGCGAGCACCGCTGGCGGGCGCTGGAGCCGTTGGCCCACCCGACGCCCCCGCGGCGCGCAGCGCCGCCGCTGCCGCCGCTGTGGACGCCGCGCGCGGAGGGCCGCCTGTCGAGCCGTGAGCTGATCGAGAGCCGGCGCCGGCGGGTGCTGTTCGCGGTCGCAGAGCTCGCGGTCGAGAAGGGCTACCGGGCGATCACGGTCGCGGACCTGCAGCGCCGCGCGGGCCTCGACGCGCAGGCGTTCAGGCGCCTGTTCGCAGACAAGCACGAGGCGTTCGCGGCGGTCCAGGAAGAACGCATCCAACACCTGACGGCGGTCACCGCCGGCGCGTTCTTCGCCGCGGAGAGCTGGCCGGAGCGCATCTGGGAGGCGGCGCGCGCGTTCGCGCAGGTGATCGAGCAGAACCCGGCGGCGGCGCACGTGGGCTTCGTCGACGTGTACGCCGCCGGCCCCCGCGCGGTGCAGCGCAACGACGAGCTGGTGCTCGCGTTCACGCTGTTTCTGCAACAGGGCTACGCGTACCGCGCACAGCTGCGCGCCGAGCCGCCGACGCGCCTCGCGCTGGAGGCGATCGCGGCGACGAACTTCGAGATCGTCTACCGCCAGATCCGCGCGTCGCGCAGCCCAAAGCTGACGGGCCTCGTGGCCCATGTGACCTTCCTGTGCCTCGCGCCGTTCGTCGGAGCGGCGGCGGCGAACGACTTCATCGACGGCCAGCTGCGAGCAGCGACGGCGACGGACGAGACAACCTCGACATAGAGCCAAGGCGGGTTGTGAGGACAACCTCGACATAGAGCCAAGGCGGGTTGTGAGTGTACGCGTACGGTGTACCCTTGACACTAGCAAGATGCCATTGACAGAAGACCGCAAGGGGACGCAGCGCGAGCGGCTGCTGCGCGCGATGACGGAGGTGGTCGCGGACGGCGGCTACGACGCGGCGAGCGTCGCGCGAGTGGGCGCGGCGGCGGGCGTGTCCCGGCGGACGTTCTACGAGCAGTTCCGCGACCGCGACGACTGCGTGATCGCGGCGCTGCTGGCAGTACAGGAGCAGCTGCGCGCAGACGTCGAGCACGCGCTCGCGGTGGCGCCGCCGCAGCGCGCGTGGCGCGCGGCGCTCGCGGCGATGACCGACCTGGCGGCGACCGACCGCGCGGCGGCGCGGCTGCTGATGAGCGACGCGCTCGCAGCGGGCCCGCAGGCGCTGGACCTGCGCGACCGCGGCATCGCGCACCTCGCGCGGAGCGTCGACGAACGCTACGCGCAACTGCCGCCGCGAACGCCGGTCGCGGATCTCTCGACGGAGATGCTGCTGGGCGGTGTCGGGCGGCTGCTGGCGACGCGGCTGCACGCGGACGCAGCGCACGCCGCGGCGCACCCGGCCAGGGGCGAGACGGACTTTGCGGCGTTGCTCGCGGAGCTGAGCGCGTGGGTCGCGAGCTACGAGCGGCCGCTCGGCGAGCACCGCTGGCGCGAGCTGCGCCCGTTTGTGTGCGGATCGAACGCGCCGCGGACGCCGCCGCTGTTGACGCCGCCGGCGCCGGTGGACGTGCGTGGGAGGCTGTCGGCGCAGGAGGCTGTCGAGAACAACCGCCGGCGCGTGCTGTTCGCGGCCGCCGAGCTGGCGGCGGAGCGCGGCTACCGCGCGAGCACGCTCGCCGAGGTGCAGCGGCGCGCGGGGGTTGACGCGGAGGCGTTCCGGCGTGTGTTCCCGGACAAGCGAGCGGCGTTTGCGGCCGTCCACGAAGAGCATTTCCGCCATGTGACGGCGGTGACGGCGGGTGCGTTCTTCGGCGGCGTGGGCGAGTGGCCGGAACGGATTTGGGAGGCGGCGCGCGCGTTCGCGCAGGTGATGGAGCAGAACCCGGCGACGGCGTATGTCGGCTTCGTCGAAGTACACGCCGCGGGCCCGCGCGCGGTGCAGCGCAACGACGAGCTGGTGCTCGCGTTCACGCTGTTTCTGCAACAGGGCTACGGGTACCGCGCACAGCTGCGCGCCGAGCCGGCCGGCGAGCCGCCGACGCGCCTCGCGCTGGAGGCGATCGCGGCGACGAACTTCGAGATCGGCTACCGCCAGATCCGCGCGTCGCGCAGCCCAAAGCTGACGGGCCTCGTGGCCCATGTGACATTCCTGTGCCTCGCGCCGTTCGTCGGAGCGGCGGCGGCGAACGACTTCATCGACGGCCAGCTGCGAGCGGGAACGGCGGAGGGGCGACGTTCGGCGGAGGGGCGGCGTACGGCGGAGGAGCAGCGTTCGGCGTAGAGCCTGACGCGGGCTCAGGGTCGGATGACGTCGAGGTCGCTGTCCAGATCCGCGAGCGCCCGCCGCGCAGCCTCGTCCAGCGGCGTGTGCGCGGTGAGCAGCCGCCGCGCGTGGTCGAGGTCGTCGGAGCGCCCGAAGGTGAGGGCAGCGACGACGGTGTCGTTCTGGAGGTACCAGTTGGTGAAGCGACCGTCCTGGAGGGAGCCGCGCAAAACCTCCTGGTCCCAGTCGCGCGCGGGCCCGACGTACTCCAGTTCGCCCCAGTCGGCAAGGACGGAGTAGAAGTAGGGGACAGTGGTGTGGGGGACGTCGCGGCCGAGCATGTTCAGGGCGGCAGTCTTGCCGTGGTTGAAGGCGACGTCCCAGTGCTCGAGGCGGATGGGCGCGCCGTCGTGGATGGGCGAGTCGTATTGGCAGATGTCGCCAGCGGCGAAGACGCCGGGTGCGCAGGAGCGCAGGCGGGAGTCGCAGCGCACACCGCCGCTCTCGCCGAGGTCGAGGCCGGCGGCGCGCGCGAGCTGGACGTCGGGGGTGACGCCGGCGCCGACCACGACGGCGTCGGCGGGCAGTTCCAGGCCGCGGTCGGTGACGACCCGCGAGACGCGCCCGTCGCCCTCGAAGCGTGCGAGCCCGTCGGCGCCGTGGATGACGACGCCGTGGGATTCGAGCAGATCTTGAAAGAAGCGCCCGGCACGCGCACCGAAGCCCCGCTGGAGGGTGATGTCCTCCTGCATGACGATCGTGCAGTGGATGCCGAGTTTCGTCAGCGAAGCGGCGACCTCGCAGCCTATGTAGGAGCCGCCGATCAGGACGACGCGCTGCGCGTCGGCGATGCTCGCGCGGATCGCGTCGGCGTTGCCGAGCGTACGGAGGTAGTGGATGTGCGCGAGGTCGCAACCGGGGACGTTCAGCCGCCGCACGTTGGCGCCGGTCGCAAGCAGCGCCTGGCCGAAGTGCAGCTCGTCCCTGTTGGCGAGGGTCGCCACGCGCGCGCCGACGTCGAGCGCGGTGACGGTGGTGCGCAGGAGCAGCTCGATGTCCTGCTCGCCCCACCACTGCTCGGGCCGGAAGAAAGCCTCGGAGCGGACCTCTTCGCCACGGAGGTAACCCTTGGAGCAGTCGGGTCGGTTGTAGGGAGGGTCGGGCTCGCGCCCGACCAGGACGAGGGGGCCTTGCGCTCCTTCCTGGCGCAGCCAGCGTGCGCAGTTCGCGCTGGCCAGCCCACCACCGATCAGGAGGTAGTCCACGTCACGCGTCGCCATGACTGCTAAATCTACTTGGCCGGGCGGTCCGGCCGCCGCCGCGGGTCTGCGCCACGACGGCCGCTCCGGCGGTCGCGCCCAGCCCACAGCACGACACGCGCTGCAGCCGTCCGGCCCGCTCTACGGCGCGATGCCCTCGACCAGCATGTGCACCCCGGCGTGGCGGACACGCCCGGGCGCCAGGCCCGCGTCGCGCATCAGCGCGTGGACCTCGGCGGGCGAGCGCTCGCGGCCGCCCTCGCACTCGACGAGCATGTGCAGGTCGGCCATCGAGGTGAAGGGGCTGGGACGCTGCGGGTCGTTGAGCTGGTCGATCGCGACGACGCGCGCACCGGGTCCCATCGTGGCGCGCACGCGGCCGAGGATGCCGCGGCAGGCGTCGTCGCTCCAGTCGTGCAGGATCCACTTCAGAACGTAGACGTCGGCACGGGCGTCGAGCTCGCCGAAGAGGTCGCCGGGGCGCCGCTCGATGCGGTCGACCAGTCCACGGGAACGCAGGAAGCCCTCGGCCTCGATCAGCACGTCGGGCGCGTCGAGCAGGATGCCGCGCGCGCCGGCGCGGCGTTCGAGGATCGCCGCGAGCAGCGTGCCGATCCCGCCGGCGACGTCGCAGACGACGCCGCGGCGCGGCCACGGGTAAGCGCGCGCGAGGACAGCGACGTCGATCGCGGTGAGCTCGCGCATCGCCTGTCCGAAGCGGGCGCCCTGCTCGGGGTGCGCGCCGAAGTACTCCCAAACAGAGTCGCCGAACGCGCGCCGATGCCCGGAGGGCTCGGCCCCGCCGCGCAGCTGTGCCTCGAGCTCGTTATAAGCGCCGGCGTTGGCGGGCGCCGCGAAGTAGGCCGCCCAGGAGGCGATCGAGCGTGCGTGAGCGGCCGCGAGCGGGCCGCCGACGCGCGTGAGCCGCGCCCGCCCCTCGCCGTCGAAATCGACCAGCCGCGAGGCCGCGGCGGCGCGCAGTACGCGTAGGGTCACGTCGGGGTCCAGCTGCAGCTCGCGCGCGAGATCGCCCGGCGGGCGCGGACGGGCATCGAGCGCGTCGGCCAGACCGCTGGTGACGAGCACGCCGGCGAGCTTCGTGCGCTGCATCCCGGCCACGGCATCCCAGAGTGCGGCCTCGGCGGGCAGCATCCGATCGGCGAGGTCGAGCACGCGCCGGCGCAGGCCGAACCCGACGCGTAGGACCGGCTGCGGGATCGGGAAGGGTGGCAGTGGCATGGCGAGCTATCGCAACCGATGGCCCCGAGCCGCCGTGTTGACACCACAACGGCCCGGGAACCGATCAGCAGCAACCAATCGGAGGCTCATCCGATGACAAGCCTACTCAGATGATCCCAGCGAAGGATGGCGATATCGAGATCCCGATCCCGTCGCGCGATGACTTCCTCAGCGTGGCCGAGAAGGTCGCTCGCCCAGGGCTTCGTAAATGGCCTGGCGCGACAGACGAGCCTCCTGAGCAATCCGGGTCGGACTGATGCCGGCCGCGTGAGCTTCCCGGACGCGCACGCGCAAGTCGGCGGCGGCGGCGTGGCGCTCCTGATCGGCTGCCTCCCGGCGCTCGGCTACCCTGCGTAGCCGTTCGAGGACCGTCTTCTCACTCATGCCTTCGCCTTCGGCTGATCGACGGCCCGCGCGACCAGCTCGGCGAACATCGACGGTTCGCGCTGCCAGCGCAGGTTGTAGCGTCACGTGAACTCGTTGAGATAGCCCTGTAGCCATCGGTGCAAAACCTTACGGTAGGTGCCACGGATCGACGGCTTGACGGGCCCGAAGAAGCCCTCGATCGTGTTCGTGTGCGTGTGCGTGTCGCCGACGACGTACATGCCCGCCGAGTGGCTGGCGGCCCTGAGTGGTCTTGTACTTGCGAAAGACGCGCTCCTGCTTGCACTTCGGGCACTCTGCATGTTCGCCGTCGGGAGCGTGGCGGGCACGCCACAGGTGCTCAAGGTACGCGTCATCGTCCGGGAACTCGCGCAGGAACTCCGCCAGCGAGTACGTGGACTCCGACGAATCGGCCCGACGCGGTGCATGGCGGTCCACCGGAGGCATACTGTAAGGCTACCATACAAACAAGTGTTTGTCTACGTGCCTTACGGGAGGTCGGCTCTATCCCACGATCGGCCAGAACGCAACTAATCATCCGTCCAATCTTTATTTGACGCGGCTCCGTAAGGGCTCTAAAGTGAGGCTAGGCGATTTCTTGACTTTCGCTGAGGCGTGTGGTAACGCCGGAAAGCTATCTCGGGAGACTCATCATGACCGCCACAATCACCAAGGCCCTCGAGGCCGAGGAGCAGCTTGCGGCTAGACTCAATGACTACGTTGGGGAATGGGTCGCTATCCGCGACCACAAGGTCGTGGAGAACTCAAAGACGCTGCGGGGACTGCTTGCTGCCACCAAAGACCAGCCGATCGACCGAGTCCTTGAGGTCACCGCAGACCCCGGAGACAGCTGCTTCTACTAGCGGCAAGCAGACCTACCCATACTCGGCTCTGCTGCCAAACGGCTCGATCAAGCCCGCGGTTCCAGTCCTGCTTCAATCGCTTGACGGCAAGGTCAAGTTCCCGTTCTATGCCCTGCCGGACAGCGGCGCAGATCGATCGTGCTTCCCGAAGAAGTGGGCCGAACCGCTAGGGATCGCCCTCTCGGACTGCCAGAGCTACGCGGTCAACACCGGCAACGGGAAGGGTCGCCATTACGAATGGAGTTGTGGCCTAAAGGCTGTCATTGCGGGCCGCGAGATCGAATTGGCCGCGCAGTTCGGAAACATCAACGTGGGTGTCTTAGGGCGCGCCGACTTCTTTCAAGAGTTCCTCGTGACCTTCGATGATCGCAAGCGCGTGACGATCATCGAGCCGTACAAGTCCTAGCCACGGGGCGCCACGCCCAGCCCGCGGCGTGGCGCCGCTGAAAGTATTAGGCGGCTCTGCCCGTGAGTTCGACCACGCGCCACGCCGCACGAGCAGACGAAGCCGTCGCTGGTCTGGTGGATGAGCCCAGCCCGGATGTGCGCAGACCTCACACGGCGCCGATGATGTGGTCCTGATCGTCCAGCTCGCGGCCGAGGTCGCCAACCGACCAGACCTGCTGCTCGTCGCCGGTCATGAGGTGCAGTGCGACAAGTTCGAGCGTGTTGAGGCGTTCCCCCGGCATGGGGGTATCTTGATCCTGCATCAGGACTGACCTCCTGGTGTAGTGGCCCGGGGGCAGTTCGCACTGCACCGGGCCAACTCGATTGATAGGAGCGAGGACCGTAGACCCCTCCGACGACGGAATGCGCCCGGAAGGTCCGCTTATACAGAGATGACCCATCTGTGCTAAATCGCGAGCGTGTCGATCACGATCTCGGGCCTGCCTGACGGCGGCGTGATAGTGATCGTTACGCTCGCGTCGATACGTTTCGCGAGTGGTCGCGTGAGCTTTGCCGTGCGGCTCAGGCGCACGTCGAGCGTGAGTGGTCCGGCGGGTAGATTCACGCGCGTCAGGCTCGCGATCAGCGCGGGCGCAGTTATGTGCCGTTTCGAGTTTTTGTGCGACGAGGATGGCGCCATTGCGCGAGCGCGATCTTGGAGCCGGGACGTTGATTGTGAGCCTGAGTACGAGCGTCCGGCGATTGTGGGCGAGGTACAGCAAGAAGCCGCTGAATGCCAGCGTTTCGCCGACGATCGGCGTGGGCGTGAACGGCGTTTGCGCGAGCGGGCCCTGTGTTGGCGGGGCCGGGGTTCTGCTCGGCGTGGTGAAGGTCCGATCCACTCCATAACCGACGCCCGAGGCGTTCTGCGCGACGAGCCTGTAGTGGTAGGTGGTGTCGGGTTGTAGTTCTGCGATCGTGGTCGGGCCGACGGCGACTTCGCTTTGCCCGCTGGGCCGCGCGCGCGGGTTGTAGAGCACCGACTCGTACGCGCGGCACGGAGGCCGCGCGCCGGCCGGCCACGGCACCCGGATCAACACGCGCGGACGATCGCAAAAATCCCCTCCGTTCACAACCCCGGCGGGTGGCGCACGGACCAGTGCGCCCAGGTGGGGATGTAACTGAGGATGCGCCAGCGCGGGCCGTCTTCGTCGCGGTTGGGCCCGGTGTCGGTGCCGTTGTGGCTGGTGTCCAGGCGCAGGCCGGCGATCACCACGAAGACGTGGTCGGTGGGGGCGGTGGTCGCGTAGATCGTCACCCAGCGACCGGGTCCGGGCCCACCCCAGTCGACGTAGTCCTGGGCGAGTGGGTTATCGCGCACGATTTCTGAAAGCGGGCGGATGCCGGCGCGGTAGAGGACGTAGTTGAGCGTGCTGGAGCAGTCCTCGCTGGGTGCACCGAGCGGGTTGGGGTGCCCGGCGGGGCCGTAGGGGAGATTCTGCAGTTCGTTGCCGGCCATCAGCATTGCCTGCACGGCGGGGGGCACGTCGCGGGGGATCAGCGCGAGGTGCCCGTCGCCGGGGGCCAGGCGCGCGCGTACGCCGGCGATCAGCTCGACGGGAGCGGTGCTGCGAGCGTCGAAGCCGGGCAGCAGCCCGGCGGCAGGTTCGGCTGGTTCGGCGCCTCCGTCGCCCACGCCCACGCCGGCGCCGGCAGCGAGCGCGGGCCCGCGGTAGAGGGCCGCCCAGTGGAGTACCTCGACGACGTACCAGTGGGCGTGGTTGTAGGCAAGGATCGCGCGCGGGTAGTCGGCCGGCGCGCCTGAAGCGCGCAGGTAGTTGGCCATCGAGTAGATCGCGTCGGCGGGGTTCCAGCGGTCGGGCTGGCCGTGTCCGGAGGCACTGACGCCGTACGCGGCCCAGGTGGAGGCCAGGAACTGCGCGGGCCCACCCGCGCCGGCGGAGTTGACGGCGCCTTCGTGCGTGCAGGATGGCGCGGGGTCGCGACCGTGGTCGCACTCGACCTTGCCGATCCCGGCGAGGATCGCCCAGTCGAGGCCATAGCGGCGCGCCGCGGCGAGGTAGAGGCGTAGGTAGAGCGGCGGGATTTCCGCGCGCGCCCGTGCCGAGACGCCGTACAGGCCGTCGGTTTCGGAGGCGCCGGAAAGCCCCTCCCCCACCCCAAGCCCCTCGCCCACGCCGCCCCCGACGATCGTGCCGATGACGGCGCCGAAGCTGAGCGCAAACAGGAGCGCGAGCACGAAGGCGCCGAGCGCCAGTGGCGCCGCCCGCGGGAGGCGCGCTGTGCCGGCCGTCAACGTTCGGGGCCCGCCGCTCACGGATCGCCTCTTCCCGGCACACCTCCCTGCGGCACACCTCCCCACGCGAGCCATTCGCGCGCGCGCGCGCACGCGCGCGCGATCGGGCCGCAAACAACGACACACCCCACCCTCACGGCCGCCCGCCCAAAGTTGCTATTTGCGCCGCGCAGGCGACACACCACCACCCTCACGGCCGCCCGTACCCGAGTTGGCGTTTGCGCCGCGCGGCGACCTCGTGGGCGTCGCGCATGACGGGCGACTCGGCGGGGGCCGGTCGGTCTGCGCGGCGCGCAGGGACGAGCGGGTTGTCCGGCTGCGGTTCCGGCCGCGGCGGGCGCGCTCCGGGGCCGCGTGCGCCCGTGGGCGTGGAGGGCCGACCGTGCGTGGGCCCGCCGAGCGCCCCGAGCGCCGCGCGGCGCTGGCCGAGCGCGCGATCGACCGCGGCGCGCACCTCACGACGGCGCGCGGGGTCGAGCGCTTCGTAGCGCAGGCGTCCGCAGTCGGCGATCGGGGCGAGCGCGGGGTAGTCGCGACGGCGCGCGTCACCGCTGCCGGTGTCGCCGCTACCGGTGTCGCCGCTGCCGGCGCCGCCACCACCCCCGCCGCGCGCGCCGGCATGAAGTGCCCGTCCGGCGGAAGGCAGTGACGCCTGCTCGTCGAGGAAGCGGCTGCGCCGTTGCAGCTCGAGCTGTGTGCGCCGAGCGGACGGCGCGGCGTGTATGGCGCTGACCAGGGCGACGGTCGCGTGGGCCGCCTGCACCTCGGCGTCGGTTCGCGCGATCTCATGCCCGATGCGCTGCACGCGGGCGTCGAGACGGGCGCGCCGGCGCGTGTCGCCGGCAGTGGCCGCCTGGGTACGCGCGGCACGTACGCGCTGCAGCTGCGCGCGGCGCAGGCCGAGATCGGCAAGTATTTGCGGCGCGCTGGCGATGTGCGCGGCCGCATCGGCGTGTTCGCGGTGGAACATCGACGCGACTTGGCGGTTGAGTAGCGATTGGGAGGCCGTGACGCCGCCGGCCGACAACGCGCGCGCGCCGGCGCCCAACTCGCCGCCGGGTGGCAGCGCGCCGGCGCCACCACCGCCGCTGGGCCGCCGGGGCCCACGTCTGCTCAGCGCCGCGGCGGCGCCGTGCCCGCCCTCACCGCCCGACCCGCCTGGTGGCGATCCGCCGCCTTCGCGGCCGCCACTTCCGGTGCCGCCTCCCTCCGGCCCGCCGTCTCCGGGCGCGCCACCGCCCGGCCCACCGCCGCCGGGGCCGCCACTGCCGGTGCGGTCTGCGTCTGGCCCGCCGCCGCCCGGCCCACCGTCGCCGGGTCCCCGCCGGTCCGGGCCGTCCCCACCGACCCAGGGGCGCCGGTGCTTGCGCGGGGGGACGTAGGGCGCGGGTTTACGCCAGTGCTCGCGTTTCCAGCGCTCGGCGCGCGCGGCGGCACGCTGGCCGAAGTGGTGACGCGCCCACGCGAATGGGTCGTGTGCGTCCTGATGACCGAGCGGACCGGCGCCGCGACCGGCGCTTTGGCCGCGCAGCTCGCCGCGTATGAGGGCAAGGGCGCGGCGGCGCTGCAGGTAGGCCCCCCACCAGGAGGCGGAGACGAGCAGCCAGCGCGTCCACCAGCCGAAGCCTTCGAGTTCGAGCAGGAGGTGGGTGAGAAGCAGTACAACGCCGAGCAGGAAGGAGAAAATCAGCTTGGAAACGACGGCACCGATGAGGCGCGCGGCCCATGCGCGAAACGTCGCACGGCCGTGCTCGCCGAGCGCGGGCGCGACCGCGGCGAGCGGAGCGAGCAGCAGGTAGAGCAGGCCAACCAGCTCGGCCCCGAGGAGATGCAGGCCGATGTAGCCGAGCAGAAGGAGCATGCCGAGCGCGCCGGCGAGGATCAGCAGCAGCCCGCCGAGCCGGGCGAACGTGCCACCCTGGGTGCGAAATTCGGCTTGGGCAGCGGTCGGCCCGCGGCAACCGGTGGCGTTGCTGCTGGCGCACAGTGTGCGCAGCAGGGAGGCGTCATCGTTGATCGAGTTGCGACCGGGTCCGTTGGTGGGCAGTGCGAGGAACAGTTCGCCGTTGGTGCGGGCAGCGCGTAGGAGCGCAGCGCTGCGCGTGAGCGCGCCGGCGGATTCTTCGGCGACGACGGCGCACACCGCTTCGGAGGGCATGCCTTTGAGTTCTTCGGCGGGCCTGCGTTCGCGGCTGCAGCGGCTGCGGGCTTCCTCCCCGGCGGCGAGCGCAAGCGCCGCCCGCTGCAAGCGCGGGTCGAGCAGCGCTGGGTCGCTGCACCAGCGCACGTCGCCGAACTCCAGGTAGCACCACGGCGCGCCGACGACGCCGGCGAACAGGGTGCCCATGCCGTCGGCGAGCGTGCGCGTGGCGTGCGACGGTGTCCCCTGCGCGACGGTGCCGACGGTGCCGATGCTCGCCTGGTCCACGAAGCGTGCGAGCGCGCCGATCGTGCCGGTGGGGTCAACGACAACCCATAGCGCGCCGGCGATCATCGCGAGCAGCAGCGCCGCCTGGCCGAGCGTCTCGGCGACGCGCCGCCGCACGAGCCCGTTGTAGGCGGCGGCGACCCCGGCGAGCGCGAGCGCCAGCGTCAGCCACGGTCGGGTGAAGGCGCTCTGGGTGTTGCGCAGTGCGCGCTCGATGCCGCCCATTGCGGCGCTGTCGAGCAGGTTGAGCGTAAAGCACCAGCTCGAGTGCGACGACAACTGTATGCACGAGCCAGACGAGGCCCATCCAGACGGGCGCGATCAGGTAGTCCTGCTCGATCGTTGACATCGTGAAGCCGAGGGCACCGGTGTCGATGTGCACGTCCAGGCCGTAGTCGCCGGTCGGCGCGGCGGCGGCCTCGAACCCGGAGGTGGAGCAGTTGTGGCGGCTGACGGCGGACAGCCCGGCGGCGGAGGCGCCGGCGCACAACGGGCTGCCGAGACCGTTCGCGACGAGCGGGTCGCCGCCGCTGGTGGGCGCCGAGCTGGAGGAGTCGGCACCCGGGGAGGCCGCGAATTCTCCGGCGCCCGTGCCGCTTACGAGCGGCGGGCCGGCGGGCGCGCGCGGCTGCGAAGCCGCGGGCTGGCGCGCGGGGTGCGCGGAAGCCGGGTGTGCGGCGGCGGTGTGGGTGGCGCGCGTGTGCGTGCTGGCGCGCGCACCCGCGGCGGGTGCCGCCGCGAACAGCGCGAGGGCCAAGACCGCCACGCAGGCCGCGACTCGCGATGTCACGCGAACCGCGCCTGCGCTCAGCGCACCCGCCCAAGCCGGCACCCGTATGCGCACGGCGCCCGCACCAAGCACACCCGCCCAGGCCGGCAAGCCCGCGCTCACGGTGCCCCCGCGGCCGCAGGCGTGGTCGAGAAGGCACGTAGGAGCGAGGGCGCGAGGTCTACCTGGAGCGCCTCGACGCGGCCGTGGTGGTCGCGAAACAGGCAGCGTCCGGCGTCGAGGGCGAGCAGCGTGTGGCGTGCGCGGCGGTCTTCGGGGTCGAGGCCGAGCAGCGCGAGGGCGCGGGCGGCCTCGGCGTCGGAGCGCATGCCGAAGACGAAGGTCGCGCCGAGCAGGTTCTCCAGGGATTCGCGCTCGCCGAGGAGGGTGTCGGTGACGAGCTGGGTGCTGATGATCGGCACGGCGAGCTCGGAGCGGCCCATGCGTTGCAAAGAGACGAGCAGCGCGCGCCCGACGGGGTCTTGCAGGAGTCGCCAGCCCTCGTCAAAACTGAAGACCTTGAGGCGTTCGCGCTCGGCGCTCATCAGGTGTAGGGCGAACATCGCGATTAAGCGCACGAGCTGCTCGCCGACGCGCTCTGACTGGGACTGTTCGGAGCGCGGTATGCCGGGCTGGGCGCTGGGGAGGTCGCGGATGCGCAGGTAGGTGACCTGGCGCTGACCGACGGGGGCGAGGCGCACGGAGGGGTCGGCGAAGCCGAGCTGGGTGAGGCCGGAGCGGGCGTAGACGTCGAGCGTCTTGGCGACCTGCGTGTCGGTGGCGTCGCCGTCGCGCAGTGCGCGTACGACCTCCAGGCAGGTGGGCTCGCGGGAGCGGTGCAGCACGCGGTCTACGGCGCCGACGATCGCGGTCTCCCAGGCGGGTTCGGCACGGCTGGGGAGCAGGTCGCGCAGGAAGGAGACGGCGGTGTCCTGGCGCAGGTGGGCGGGCGCGACGCGCAGCGGGTCGAGGACGCCGCGCAGGGTGGGGTCGGGACGCAGCTCGATCGACTCGACGTGCGGGGCGACGTCGGGGAGCAGGTGGAAGCGGTGGTCGCCCTTGGGGTCGCAGTCGATGATCCGCGCGCCGAGGAGGAAGCCCTCGTACTTGAGTTTTTGGTCGAGCGTGGTCTTGCCCGAGCCGAGCGCGCCGACGCTGAGGATCGTGGTGTTGCGGTCGTGCTCGGAGCCCTCGCGCAGGTGTAGGCGCAGCGCCCGCGCGGAGGCGGTGAGTGTGTGACCGAGGTAGAAGCCGCGCTGCGAGCCGGCGTTGTGGGCGGCGGTCGGCATCATCGCGGCGACCTGCTCGGGGGTGAGGGTGTCGTCGTAGCCGGCGAGGCGGGTGCGCTGTGCGGGGAGGTGCTGGCAGAAGAGCGAGAGCTGGTCGCCGAGGGGGCGGTGCAGGCGGATCTCGCCGTGCGCGCGGCGGCACATCTCGACGCGCTGCTCGAGCTGGGACTCGTCGGGCGCGCCGATCGCGACCGCGAGCGTTGCGCGCAGCAAAGGGGGCCGGCTGGAGGATTGGAGGTATGCGAGCAGGTCACGCGCCTCCTGGGTGCGGCGGTAGCCGAGGTCGCTGGCACCCTGCTCGCCGTCTGACTCGGCCCGCAGGATCTGGTCGGCGTCCTGGATGCGCCGGCGGGCGATGCGCAGCGCGAGGTCGTTGGGCAACAGGCGCGCGTTCAGGGAGAGGTCGATGGCGAACGGCAGGCTCTCGGGGGGCGCGAACATCAGCTCGACGCGCGGCCCGGGGAACTCGGCGCGGTCGGGCAGCGCGCCGAGCACGAGCTGCGCCTGCCAGCTGACGCCGAGCTCGGACTCGATCCGCAGCGCGCGCCCGCGATGCTCGACCCAGCCGTCCATCCAGCGCAAGACGTCGCCTTGCAGGGGCGCGAGCAGGGCTTCGCCGTTGCGCTCGAAGGCGAGCGCGCGCGGCTCGTGCAGGCCGTCAACCTCGACTTCGCGGTCGAGGCCGCGACAGAAGGCGCGGCGTATCAGCCATTGCAGCTCGACCCCGCGCGCGGGGCGGACGTCGAGGAAGTCCGCCAGGCGTGCGTGCGCGCGGTCGGCGCGCACGCACGCCTGCTCCAGGTCGCGTGCGCGCAGGAGCCGCCGGTCGCGTGGCACGAGCGCGCCGCGCAGCTGCGCGAGCCATTCGCGCGGGTGGCGCTCGACGACGCGCGAGACGTAGGCGGCGACGTCCTGGTCGGGCTCGCGCAGGCTGACGAGGATGAACACGAGGGGGCGCTGCGCGTCGAGCTCGCGCAGGCGCTGCGCCTGCGCGGCGAGGTAATCGTCGTGGGCGTCCGCGTGCGGGGTGGCGTGGGCGTCGGCTTGGCACTCGCGAACGTAACCGGCGACGTCCAGGCGGCGAGTGACACGCAGGATTTGGAGGTCGGCACCGAGCGCCTCCAGCGCGCCGATCAGCGTGGAAAGGCGGGTTCGCTTGGCCTCGTCGGAGAGCCAGGCGTAGGAGGAGGTCTCGACGGCGAAGGCGGCCCAGCCGTCGTCGAGACCGCTCCCGAACACGCAGTTGCCGTACACGAGGCTCAGCGGCGGTCGCATCGCCCGGTGTCAGTCCAAGTTAGCCGCGCGCCGCGGTCGAGCACGATGACCTGGCCTGCCGCGATGTCGCGCACCGCGCCGGGCCCGGTGTAGCGCAGGGGTCGCGGGCGCGCGTCGGAGCCGTCGGGCAGGAAAAGCAGCTCGGGCGGCGCCCAGCGCCGCCCGGGAGCGGCGCAGGGCGCCATGCCCGAGAGGTGCCGCGGCCCCAAGGCGTGGCGTAGGAGCGCGGCTGCGGCGAGGTGAAACGCGCGACCCTCGACGCGGATCAGCGTCAGCAGGGCGGCGGTCGCGGCGGGCAGCGCGAGGTAGCGCAGGTACCAGGGCAGCACGCCGAGCGCGGCCCCGAGCAGCGGCAGCCGCGCGGCGAGCGCGATCGTCGTGAGGATCGCCAGCCAGTAGACCACGCCGCGCACGGGAATGCCGGTGGGGTTCAGCCGCAGGCTGTCGACGCGGTAGATACGCCGCTCGAGGTCGAACACGGCGCGGTAGGAGCGGATCTCGGTCATCGTCCTGGCGTGGTCGTGTCGGCCGGCCGTTTACGCCCAACTGGGGCGGGAGCTCACGCGCGGGGGCACTCACGCGGAGCCGAACAGGGAGCTGACGGTGTCCTGCAGGAGGCTCAGGCCGGCGGGTGTGGCGAGCAGCACGGCGACGATGCCGACGGCAAAGACGCCGGCGGCCTCCTTGAAGTCGCGGCGGAAGGCGAGCACGATGCCGGCGACGGCGAAGGCAAGCCCGATCAGGCTCATCGCGACCTTGCGCCCGGTGTCGCCGGCCTTGCTGGCGGCCGCTTCGAGCGTGCCACCTGCTTCTGAGCCGCTGGCCGCCGGCGGGGGACTGGACGCGCTGACCGCCGCCCAGGCGACGGTCGGGCGACCGGCCAGCGCGAGCGTCGTGCCGGCCGCCAGCAGCGCTAGGAGCGCGACTGTGGCCGTTGTCCTGCGCGAGAACGGGATCCGGTTTTTCACTGTGCGCGTGCTTTTCACCATGCCTACGCCTTTCAGCGTGCCCGTGTTTTTCACCGTTCGCGTGCTGCCCTTCACCGTGTGCGCGTTGCCCTTCACCGTGTGCGCGTTGCCCTTCACCGTGTGCGTTTGGCCTTTCACCGTGTGCGTGTTGCCTTTCACCGTGGTGCTCCTTTTGGTTGGGTTTGTCGATGCCGGCGGGCGCCGGTCACTGCTCGTCGAGCTCGGTCTGGATCGCTGAGATCTCCCAGCGGCCCTGGGCGCGGGCGACGTTGAGTTCGTAGGCGAGCGTGTACTGCGCGCCGTTGGGGCCGCTGGCCTGCACGACGGCGACGACGGCGCCGCCGCCGGGCGCCCAGCAAAGGCTTTGCAGTGAGAGGAGTTCGAGCGCGAGGGGCGGCGGTGAGACCTGCGCACCGGGCGCGAGGTCGGCGGCGAGCTCGCCGGTGGCGCCGGCGAGGTAGTTGCGCAGCGCGCGCTGCACGACGGTGCCGAGCGCGGGTTCGGAGACGGCGGGTAGGTGTTCGGCGAGTTGGGCGGGACCGGCGGCGGGCGCGCCCACGAACGCGGGGTAGCCAGCGAGCGCGAGGCCGCCGCCGGCGGCCTCGTCGCGCACGCTGACGGAGAGGTAAAGCAGGCCGGCGGTGTCGGTTTGGGCGGCGACGGTGTAGACGTGTTCGCCGGAGGCGGGTTCGCGTTCCTGGACGACCTGCGCCCACTGCACGCGTTGCTCACCGCTGGAGGGGGGAGTCGCGCCGAGGCCGGGTTGGATCGCGCCGCCGGCGTAGGCGGCGAGGGCGTTTTCGCGCGCTTGCGGGTTGGCGGCTTCCCAGGTGAGGTAGCGGCGCGCGAAGAGGGTCGCGAAGCCCTGCGCGGCGAGGTCGGGCGGAGCGGGACGGTGAAGCAGGGACGCGGGCAGCGTCGGGCGGGGCGGGTCAACGGCGACGCGCGCGCTCGCGATCAGGCCCATGGTCGCCACGCCGTAGAGCAGCCGCCGCGGCAGTTCGCGCGCGAAGCGCAGGCGCCAGAGCGGCCGCGAGGCGGTGGCGACGGTGGGCGCCCGGCGCTCGGACTGCGCGGGGGGGGTCATCGTTCGAACCCGAATTCGAGGGTGGCCGGTGGTGCTTCGATCGCGTTCGCAGATGGGGGTTCGGTCGCACTCGCAGCCGCGGGTTCGGTCGCGCGCGCAGCCGCGGGCGGGGTCGCGCGCGCAGCCGCGGGCGGGGTCGCGCGCGCAGCCGCGGGCGGGGTCGCGCGCGCAGCCGCGGGCGGGGTCGCGCGCGCAGCCGCGGGCGGGGTCGCGCGCGCAGCCGCGAATGGCGCCGTACGCGCAGGGCGGGCCGCGACACCGACCGAAACACGAGCAGGAGCGGTCGCGGCCGTCAAGTGACGCTGCGACGCGGGGAAGTCGGGGCGCGCGCTCACAGCGGGGCGCGTGCGCGAGGCGCCAGCCGACGCGTCCCCACCGGCGGGCCGCTGCGCGGGGGCGAGCGCGGTCGACGCGGGCAGGGGACGCGGCACGGGGCTGGTGGCGCCGGTCGGGGCCGAGTGCAGCGCGTGAGCGATCAGCGCGGCGAGCGCGATGACCGCACAGGCGAAGGCGCCCGCCGCCAGACGCCGGGCGCTGGCGGCACCGACCAGGGCGCGCGGGGGCGCTGTGTAGGCGGTTGGCGGACCGACGTTCTCGGTGCTGACGCCATCGGCCTGCACGTACCCCGAGCCGTGCCGGTCTGGAGGTAGGCCGT
Source organism: uncultured Solirubrobacterales bacterium (assembly GCA_963804675.1). Classification (GTDB taxonomy): domain Bacteria; phylum Actinomycetota; class Thermoleophilia; order Solirubrobacterales; family Solirubrobacteraceae; genus Palsa-744. The sequence continues at coordinate 1,393,462 of CAWDRI010000001.1, forward strand.
GCTGGTCGCGCGGCGCGGGGGGCTCGTGCCGCGACAAGTCGTGCTCGTCGCGCGGCAGGCCATGCCCGTCTGCCAGGAAGTCGTGCTCGTCGTAGACGCGATAGCCGCGGGGCTCGCGCGGTTGGCTGGGTTGGCTCATCGCGCGCCACCTCGGGTGTCGCCCTCGCCGTGCGCGTGGGCGAGCTGCGCGCAGGCGCTGCGTGCGCGGCGGCGCGCGATGGGACCGTCGGGCCGCCAGCGCGGGCGTCCCACGCGAGCGGCCGGGGGCCGAGCCGGGGAGTGAGTGGCTGACCCCCGGCCGCGCACGTGCGGAGCGGGAGCGCCGTGCGGTCGTGCTCGCGACCGACCGCCGGCGTCCCGAGAGAGGCGCTCATGGAGGTGATGGCTGTTACTCATGAGTGCATCCCTGTTGGTTTGTTCCGACACTGGCGTGCGGGGTGGGACAGACGCGCGCCGGCCGTGTTGGCAAGGGGGTCGCCGTCGCAGCGCGCCGGCCGTGCCGTTGGCGAGGGTGAGGCGTCGCCGTCGCAGAGCGCGCGCAGGCGCGCGCGGGCGCGTTGGGCGACCTTGCGGTACTTCTCGGGCGACCAGCCGAAGCGAGCGCAGAAGTCCGCGCGGGTGCCGTCGGCGAGTTGGTGCGCGAGCACGAGACGCTGATCGGCGGTCAGCTGGCCGGAGACGGCGACGACGCGGCGCAGCTCGGCGCGGCGCACGACGTGCGGGTGGATGTCGGCGCGGGGGTCGGCGAGCTGGTGGTGGTTTTCGGTCTGCAGGCCGAGGGGCAGCGCGTGCTCGAGCGCGGCCGCTAGGGCGCTGCGGCCGTGCAGCGCGCGGCGGCGATCGTCAACGCGCGAGCGAAAACGCTGTTCGAGCGCGTGGACGAGGTGGGTGCGCCCGGAGAAGCACCGGCCGCGGGCGAGGGCGGCGAGCAGCTCGAGGGTGGCCTGGCTGTAGCAGTCCTCGAGGTCCTCGGGGCGCAGTCGGTGGCGGTGCGCGCGCAGCAAGGCCCTACGCTTGGCACGCGCGACCAGGGCGAGTAGCTCGGCGTGGTCGTGCGATCGTGTTGGCAGTGCAGATTGGTTAGACACATACCTATGTCGCGTACAGGCGCCCCCTCACCCCCCACGAAATTTGGAGTCCTCGCGATCGGGCTCGGGGTGCTCGCGCGCGCGAGCGGGCGCACAGCCCGCGCGCGCACACACAGGCGCGCGGTCCTCCCGCAAGCGAACGGGCGCGGAGTGCTCCCGCAAGCGCGCGAGCGCCGGCCCCTCCCGCAAGCGAGCGGGCTCGCAGCCGATGCGTGTGGGGCCGCCGGCAGGGCACGGCCCGCACCCCCCGACGCCGCAGGCAGGGCTCGATGCCGGGCGTGAACCTCGGCGAGCGGTTGCAGGCGGTGGACCGCTTCCAGCAGGGACGCCCGTGGCTGAGTTTCGCGGCGGCGGTGGTGAAGAAGTTCGGGGACGACGAAGCGGGGTCGCTGGCGGCGCTGATCGCCTACTACGGGTTCGCGTCGCTGTTCCCGCTGCTGCTGGTGCTGGTGACGGTGTTGGGCTTCGTGCTCGAAGGGAGCCCGACGACGCGTAATGAAGTGGTGCACTCGGCGCTGGCGCAGTTCCCGGTGATCGGTAATCAGCTGGAGGGAAACATCCACTCACTGACGGGCAGCCCAGCCGCGCTGGCGATTGGGATCGTGGGGTTGCTGTTGGGCGGGTTGGGGATCGTCGGTGCGACGCAGAGGGCGTTTAGCCAGGTGTGGCATATCCCGCGCAAGCAGAGGCCTAATTTTCTCAGTTGGCGGCTGCGCGGGCTGAGCCTACTCGCGCTGCTGGGGACGCTGCTGACGGTTTCGACGGTCGTCGCGGGGTACGTGGCGGCACAGACGACGGGTGCCCTCTCGACGGCCGCTGGGGTGGTGATCGCGTTGGTGTTCAACCTGGCGCTGTTCGGCTGCGCGTTTCGGTCGCTGACGGCAGAGGAGATCGCCACGAGGGATTTGATCCCGGGAGTGATTTTCGGGGCCGTTGTGTGGCAGGCGCTGCAGCACGTCGGCGGGATCTACGTCGAGCACGTGGTGCGCCACGCGAAGGAGACGTCGGGGTTGTTCGCGTTCGTGTTGGGGCTGCTCGCGTGGCTGTACCTGGGCGGCCAGGTGACGTTGGTGGCGGCTGAGATCAACACGGTGCGCGCGAGGCGGCTGTGGCCGCGCAGCTTCTTCTCGGAGGGGCTGCTCGACGCCGACCGTCGCGCGCTGCGGTCGATGGCGGAGACGGAGGAACGCGTGCAGCAGGAGAACGTCGAGGTGGATTTCGACGGCAAGCAGCACCCATAGATCGCAGACGGGAAGGCAGGGGTTTTGTTTTGGAGGGGGCGCGCGCAGGCGCGCGCCGGGAGGGGGTTCGCGGTCCGACCACCCACCAACCCCCCAATAGGTTTCGCGGCCCGGCCACCCACGAGCCCCAACACTCATCGCAGCCCTTCGGTTGTGGCGGAGTAGGCATCTCGGTGGGTTCTGGCACCGCAAGTGTTACAAACACCTCGTCAGGCAAACTCATCAAGAACGCCGGTCTCGTCACGTATTTTGAAATACCGTTCGATAATCAGGGGGTGGTCGAAAGCAGCGAAGGTCAAATCCAATTACTGGATGGTGGGTCACGTGCGGAGCAGCGCGAGCAGCTCGCCGGCGAGGTACCAGTGCCGGGGGCGCCCGTGTGCGGGCGCAGATGGCGTAAACCGTTGCAGGACGCCGTGCGTTTGGAGGGTCACGAGCGCGGCCCGTGCGGCGCGCTCGCTGAGGGCAAGCTCGCGTGCGAGGGTCGCGGCGTCGAGTACGGGGTTGGCGGGCAGCAGCGCAAGCGTCCGGTGCGCGGCGGCGTCGGCACGCACGCCGGCGAGGCGGGTCTCCCAGCTGGCGCGCAGCTCGCCGGCGGCCTGTACGAGGTCCTGGGCGGCCTGCCCGGAGCGCGCGAGCGCGTCGGCGAACCAGGCGATCCAGTGCTCGGCGTCGCCGAGGCGATAGAGGGTCAGCCCGGAGAGGTAGCCACCGATGTCGGCGGCGATGCGAACGCTGAGCGCCGGCGGGGTGTCAAGCCCCAGGCGCCGGGTCAGGATCCACGCGCATAGCACGCGGCCCAGCCTGCCGTTGCCGTCACCGTAGGGGTGGATCAGCTCGAACTGGGCGTGAGCGACGGCCGCCTGCGTGACGGGGTCGTAATGGGTGGTGTCGTTGACAAACGCGAGCAGGTCCTCCAGCAGCGGCCCGACCAGCTCGGGCGGGGGCACCACGAGCGCAGCGTCGAACGGGTCGCTGCCGCCGATCCACCCGGGCACGTCACGCAGCGCGCCGACCAGACGCGCCGGCAGACCCCCGCCGCCGGCCATCAGCCGCCGATGCCAGCGATGCAGCGAACCCACGCTCAGCGGCGCTCCGCGGCGCGCCTCCCTGACTGCTCGCAGGGTCACTGCGAGGTTGTCGGCCACCCACGCGGCGCTCTCGCCGCCGGCCGCGCGGTCGAGCTCGGCGAGCGCGACGTCGGCAGCAGGCGCACGCACGCCCTCGATATAGGAGGACGCGATCCCCTCGGCGCGCAGCGACAGCCGCGCGAGCGCATCCAGGTCGGCGCCCAACGCCAGCGAGCCGGCTCGGACCGCAGCCGCCGCGCGCTCGGTCGTCCGGACCGTCGCCTCCCCAAGCCCAAGATCGCGCTCGCCAAGCAAAGCAGGCACCCACGCGGCGACACTGCGCCCACGCCACTGAAAACGCACCTCCCGTCCAGCCGCCCCGACACCACCCCCCGCCACTCCCACCTCATCCTTCCGCAAATCAGCCACTTACGGAAGGCTAGCAAGACAACACTCCGAAACAGGGGGTACCCTCAGCCTCGGCTACTCGGGTACGTGATCGATCGGGAAGGGGTTCTTGGACCGGGCGGCCGATACAGAAGGCAAGCCCATACACAACAGCCAGTCAGCGTAGTGGGCGACGCGACCCATCCACGCACGCGCAACGCGCGTGCGCCCCTCCCTCTCGACACCCCCCTCTCGGGACCCCTTGACACCCCCACGCACGGCGCTATACTAACTAAACTTTCGTAAGCTTATATGGAGCGTATAGCCATGCCAGCAAGCTCAGATTCGAACGGCAGCAAGCCAAAAAGAAGCCCGGAGGGCACCGTCAGCGCGGTGCCGGCGCAGCGCAGCGGCGGCGACGGCGGCGCGAGCGAGCGCCCGGTGCTGCGGCTGATCCCGATGGACGACACGGTGGTGTTCCCGAATATGGGGATCACGCTGACGGTCAACGTCGGCGAGGACGAGCGCGTGGTGCTCGTGCCAAGGCATGAGAACGAGTTTTTGGAGGTCGGCACGGTGGCGGAGGTCGAGGACCATATACGCCTGCCGGGCGGCGGGAGGGCGGTGTCGATCTCCGGCCAGCACAGGGCGCTGATCGGCGCGGCGCAGACCGGACCTGGCGGCGAGTTGCGCGTGGAGGTCGACGAGCGCCCCGACGAGGTCCCGACGGACGGGCGCACGCGCAACCTGGAGCGCGAATACCGGGCGATCGTCGAGGAGATCCTGGAGCTGCGCGGCGACGACGGGAGGATCGCGGCATTCCTGCGCGCGATCGTCGAGCCGGGACCGCTGGCGGATTCGGCGGGATATTCGCCAAACCTGACCTACGACCAGAAGGTCGAGCTGCTGCGCACGCTGGATGTGGCCGACCGGCTGGAGCTGGCGGTCAAGTTGCAGCGCGAGAGCCTGGCGGAGCTGCAGGTGCGTAAGCGGATTCGCGAGGATGTGCAGGACGGCGCTGAGAAGCAGCAGCGCGAGTACTTCCTGCGCAAGCAGATGGAGTCGATCCGCAAGGAGCTCGGCGAGGACGAGGGCTCGGTCGCGGACGAGTACCGCGCGAAGATCGAGGCCGCGAAGATGCCCGAGGAAGTGCAGGAGCAGGCGCTCAAGGAGCTTGGCCGCCTGGAGCGGATGGGCGAGCAGACCGGCGAGTCGAGCATGATCCGCACGTACCTGGACTGGCTGATCGCGGTGCCGTGGGCGAAGCGCTCGGACGAGCACCTCGATCCGGTCGGGGCGCGTGCGGTGCTCGACGCCGACCACGCGGGCCTGGAGGACGTCAAGGACCGCATCACGGAGTACCTGGCGGTGCGCAAGCTGCGCCAGGACCGGGGGATCGAGGCCGACCCGAAGTCGGGCGCGATCCTGACGTTGATCGGCCCGCCGGGTACCGGCAAGACGTCGATCGGCGAGTCGATCGCGAGGGCGCTGGGACGCGAGTTCGTGCGGATGTCGCTGGGCGGCGTGCGCGACGAGGCGGAGATCAGAGGGCACCGGCGCACGTACATCGGCGCGCTGCCCGGACGGCTCGTCAGAGCGCTGCGCGACGCGGGCACGATGAACCCGGTGATCCTGCTGGATGAGGTCGACAAGGTCGGCGCGGATTGGCGCGGAGACCCCTCGGCGGCGCTGCTGGAGGTGCTGGACCCGGCGCAGAACCACTCGTTCCGCGACCACTACCTCGACGTCGAGCTCGACCTCAGCCAGGTGATGTTCATCGCGACGGCCAACGTCGCCGACACGATCCCGGGCCCGCTGCTGGACCGGATGGAGGTGATCCGCTTCGACGGCTATACGAGCGAGGAGAAGCTGGCGATCGCGAAGGGCTACCTGTGGCCGCGCCAGCGCGACCGCAACGGGCTGCGCGAGGGCGAGGTCGAGATCTCTGACGAGCTGTTGCGGTTGGTGATCGCGGAGTACACCCGCGAGGCGGGCGTGCGTAGTCTGGAGCGCCAGCTGGGCACGCTGCTGCGTAAGACGGCGACGAAGATCGCCTCCAGCCAGCCGGCGGCGCCTGCGGTCGGCACGCCGGCCAAGGAGGCCGCTGCGCAGGCCGGTGACGACACCACAGAGGCCGCGCAGGCCGGTGACAACGCCACGAAGGCCGACGGTAAGACGACCAAGGCCGGTGGCAACACCACCAAGGCCGGTGGCAAGACGGCCGAGGCCGAGGAGGTCGAGCCGGTGCAGATCGACGTGGAGGCAATCAGAGACGCGTTGGGCCGCCAGAAGTTCTTCCAGGAGTCCGCTTCGCGCACGGCTACGCCGGGCGTGGCGACGGGACTCGCGGTGACGGGCGCGGGCGGCGACGTGCTGTTTGTGGAGGCGACGGCGATGAAGACCGGCGGCACAAACGGCGGTGGCGGCGGCTCCCTGGTGCTGACGGGCCAGCTGGGCGACGTGATGAAGGAGTCGGCCAGGATCGCGCTGTCCTACGTGCGCGGCCACGCGGAGGAGATCGGTATCGACGAGAGCGCGTTCGAGGGACGGGAGTTCCACGTGCACGTGCCGGCGGGCGCGATCCCCAAGGACGGCCCGAGCGCGGGCGTGACGATGGTCACGGCGCTGGCGTCGCTGCTGAGCGGACGGCCGGTGAAGCACACGGTCGGGATGACGGGCGAGGTCACGCTGCAGGGCAGAGTGCTGCCGATTGGTGGGCTCAAGCAGAAGGTGCTGGCGGCGCACGCGGCGGGCCTGAGCGACGTGATATTGCCGGAGCGAAATCGGGGCGATCTGGACGACATCCCGCAGGAGGTGCGCGAGCAGATGACGTTCCAGCCGGTGATGACGGTCCAGGAGGTGCTCGACCGAGCGCTGGAGCCGACGCGCCAGACCACGAGCCAGCTCTCGTAAGGGAAGGCAGGCCGGCGATGTCCTCGCGTGGAGGTCCCAGGAGGTACCCGGAGCCGCAGGCGCGGGCGGCGGGGCGCAGGTGCAGGCCGGTTCCCCAGGAGGTCCGTCAGACGGCGGACCTCCTGGAGCGCCGCTGGCAGCTGTCGATCATCTATGCCGCGCTCAGCGGCGCGATGCGCTTCAACGAATTTGCGGAGGCGGTGGACGGCATCTCCCCAAGAATGCTTTCGGAGCGGCTGCGCGATCTGGAGGAGGCGGGTCTGGTGGCCCGTACGGTGCTGCCGACGAGCCCGCCGGCGGTCGAGTACCGCCTGACCGCGCGCGGGCGGCGGCTGGGCCCGCTGATCGAGGCGATGCGCGCGTATGCAGAGGGGTAGTGGAGGAGCCGGCAACGTTTGCCGGCAACGTTTGCCGGCTCCGATTCAGCCTCGAACACCCGTCATGCCGACATCCTCGGCGCCGTCAACCCGGCGAACGTTGCCTGACAACCCACTGGTGGCACCACCTCCTGCAGGACGCACCACTAGTGTCGTGAGTCAGAATTTCGGGTGCAGTCGCGCGAGTCGGCTGGGCGCGACTGGGGCCGCACGGACGGCTGAGGGTACTGGGCGTACCTGTGCCGGCCGGGTGGGTCCAGGCGTGTCCAGACGCCGCGAGGCGGCCGTGAAATTCTGACTCACGACACTAGGTCAAGATCAGCACGTGATGCGCGCGTACGAACCAACCAGCGCAGGCGCCGGGCCGAGAGCGATCATTTCGGGTGAATGGGACCCATCGAGACCATTATAGAGCTTGATCGCCGACATTCTGAGCCGGCGTACGGACGCCGGGAGCGGTGATGGCGGCCACTGCGACAGCCGGGTGGATGACGGCAGTCGGCACGGTTATCGCCGGCGGCGCCGCGCTCGTCGCCCTGATCGGCGCGTGGATCACGATCAAAGACAACCGCAGGACGGCCTGTGAACGCACGACTCATGAATACATCTCGCGCCTCATGGCCCCAGAGCTCATGCCATATGAAGCAACGTTGACGGCATTCCTTCGAGGCGGTATCCGGCCGAGAGAGATGTCGCGACTGCGCTGGAAGCAGATGAATCCCGACGCTCGCCAGGGCAGCGCAAGAGCGTTGTGGCGCTCTCTCAACAGCTCGTCCGCCCTGGCAGACCGCGAGAAACTGCTTAAAATTCTGGCTTATCCGAACTTACTGGAGGACCTTGCGAGCCTATACAACGAAGGACTCTTGGACCGGGGAATGGTCAAGGCTCAGGTAGAGGTTGACGCACAGAGTTTTTGGCACGCGGCCCGGTGGTGGGTTAACCAGTTACGCGAGGAAAACGACGCCAACACCTTTCGTGATATCGAGGTCATGATCCATGACTTGGCGGACCGCAAACTACCGGCCTGGTATGAGGTGTGAGCGTCGCTGCACTGCCAGCCTCGGCGGGAGCTCAGGCAGCGCGCTCCACTGTCGTTCGCCATCCACGTGGGAGCTGTGCGCGTCTTCTCCGCCCGGCTCGTTTGTGTCCCGCGTCACAGCCGCCCGCCAATCACGGTAGGCTTACGCTGCTATGTCGTCCGCCGAGCAGGTGATGGCGCCACCCGCGCAAGCGGAGTCGCCCCCCGGGCACGTCAACGTGCTGATCGTCGGCGCGGGTTTGTCGGGGATCGGCGCGGCGTGCCATCTGCAGGAGCGCTGCCCGAGTAAGAGCTACGCGCTGTTGGAGGCGCGAGAGCAGACGGGCGGGACGTGGGATTTGTTCAAATACCCGGGGATCCGGTCGGACTCGGACATGTACACGTTGGGGTACAGGTTCAAGCCGTGGCGGGCGGATAAGTCGATCGCCGATGGAGAGGACATCCTGCGGTATGTCCGCGAGACGGCGCGCGAGCACGACGTCGAGCGGCGGATCCACTGCGGGTGGCAGGTGGTGAGCGCGCAGTACGAGAGCGCGCAGGCGCACTGGACGGTGCAAGCCGAGCGCGTCGCTACGGGCGAGACGGCGGTGGTGACGTGCGACTTTTTGCTGATGTGCAGCGGCTACTACCGCTACGACGAGGGTTACACGCCCGAGTTCAAGGGCGTGGAGCGGTTCGCGGGCAGGGTCGTCCACCCGCAGCATTGGCCGGAGGAGCTGGACTACAAGGGCAAGCGGGTGGTCGTGATCGGCAGCGGCGCGACGGCGGTGACGCTGGTGCCGGCGATGGTCAAGGAGGGCGCGGAACACGTGACGATGTTGCAGCGCTCGCCGTCGTACATCATCGCGCTGCCCGGCGAAGACCCGATCGCGCGGGCGGTAAGAAGGGTGCTGCCAGCGAAGGCGGCGTACGCGGTGGTGCGCTGGAAGAACGTGGTGCTGACGATGGCCAGCTACCAGCTGAGCCGGCGGCGGCCGGGGCTGATGCGCAAGCTGATCCGCAAGGGCGTGGCAAGCCAGCTGCCGGCGGGATACGACGTGGGCAGGCACTTCAACCCGGATTACAACCCGTGGGACCAGCGGCTGTGCATCGTGCCTAACGGAGATCTGTTCGAGGCGATCCGCGAGGGCAGCGCGTCGGTGGTGACCGACCGGATCGAGACGTTCACCGAGCAGGGCTTGAAGCTGGTGTCGGGAGCGGAACTGGAGGCGGACGTGGTCGTGACGGCGACGGGGTTGAACCTGCTGGCGCTGGGCGGCGTGGAGCTGACGGTGGACGAGCAGCGGGTGGAGCTGCCGGAGACGATGGGCTACAAGGGGATGATGCTGAGCGGCGTGCCTAATTGCGCGTTCGCGCTGGGATACACGAACGCGTCGTGGACGCTGAAGTGCGACCTCACGTGCGAATACGTGTGTAGGCTGCTGAACCATATGGACGCGCACGGCTACAGCCAGTGCGCGCCGCGCAACCGCGACTCCTCGGTGCAGGCGCTGCCGTTCATCGACTTCTCCTCGGGGTACGTGCAGAGGGCGATCGACAAATTCCCCAAACAGGGCTCCAGGGCGCCGTGGCGGCTGCGCCAGAACTACCCAAGGGACCTGTTGGAGCTGCGGTTCAGCACGGTGGTCGACGAGGCGATGGAGTTCTCGCGGATGCCGGTGGCGAGCGCGGCGCTGGCGAGCGCGGACGTGCGGGCGACCCCGGCCGAGCCGCCCGCCGAGCCGGTCGCCGTCTAGCCGCCCGCCGAGCCGGTCGCCGTCTAGCCGCCCGCCGAGCCGGTCGCGGTCTAGCCGCCCGCCGAGCCGGTCGCCGTCTAGCCGCCCGCCGAGCCGGTCGCGCGGTCTGAGCGCGAACTAGGTCGGGCAGCCGAGCGGCCGGCGCGCGAGGCCGGTGACGGAGCGCGGCACGCGGGTGGCGAAGGTGAGGTCGATTCTGCGGTAGACGCGTAGTTGGCGTTTGCAGGTGAGGACGCCGCTGGCACGGACGATGACGGGATACCTGACGAACCGGCCGGAAGCGCAGTTGGGGGTGCAGGTGTTGACTTCGAGGTTGCCGCGGGCACGCGCGGTCGCACCGCCGAAGCTCGACCAGCGCAGGGAGCGCAGGAGCGTGTTGGCGTCGGCGCAGGCGAGCACGAGCGAGGAGGGGCGGGTGACGGCGTGGGTGCAGTTGGTGATCTTGAGGGCGGACGAAGCAGATGAGGCGGTAGCTGCCGCGACGGTCGTGCAAGCGGCTAGGACGGCGACGAGGGTGGCACCGGTGAGGGTGCGTGATGTGGAGCGTGTCATGTGACGATGATTGCATAGCCGTTGTGATCGCATGGCCGCGGCGATCGGGTCGGGGAGCGCAGTGGGCCGTCGGGGCACGAGCCGCGCCGAGGGCACGCAAGAGCGCACCGCCGGCGCGGAGCCACACATGTGGCCAGGGTTTCGCGGGCGCGCGGCGAAACATTCAAGCGTGTGGGGGGTCTTGACGAGTAGAGAGGAAATGCGAGCCACACTCCTGAATCCGCTTCGCGAGCAGCATCGGTCGCATCGCCGGCCGGCGCAGGCGCGCCCGGCGTTGCGCGCGGTGGCGCAGCCGCCACGCGACCCTGACGTGGAGCGGGCACGGATGGCGGGCCGCTCGTTGGACCGAGCGTCCTACAACTGCGAGTGCGGGTGTGTGTTCGACGCGGCGGTGACTACGACGGTGACGTGCCCGCACTGCGGGACAATGCAGGCCTGGTAGACGGCGCGCCGGTTTTGGGGGATTGGAGCCCCCGTTGGGGGCTCCCGGATGGGTTGGTGCGGCCGGCAGAAGGAGGCAGCGACCGAGAGGCGCCCAGCCCAGATGCCCCAGCCCAGGTGCGTCACGCCGGTCGTATGGACGCCGGCGGGGCCCTCAGAACCCGAGCGCGAACTTCGCGTCCTCGCTCATGCGCTCGGGCGACCAGGGCGGCGTGAAGACCATCTCGCACTCGACCAGTCGCACGCCGTCGAGCTCGCCGACGAACTCTTCCATCTGCTCGGTGACCTGTGGGCCTATGGGGCAGCCGGGGGTCGTGAGCGTGAAGGTGATGTGGACGTCGCCGCCGTCGATCTCGACGCCGTAGACGAGTCCGAGTTCGACGAAGTCGAGGCCCAGCTCGGGGTCGATGACGTTGGCGAGCGCATCCATCACGTCCTCGACGGTGGCGGTGGCGCCCGATGCGGCATCGGCGTCCGGCGCGATGGCCGCAGTCGTCGCCTCGCTCGCGCCAGCGGCGGCGGCAGCAGCGGCGGCGGCGGGCTGGAGAGACTGCTCGTCGGCGGGCGTCGGCATGGACGTGAGTCTAGACCACGCACGGGGGGCAGCTCGCGGCGCCAAGCTGCGCGTCATCTGCACGATGCCGGGGTCGCGTATACGCGTGGAGCGTGTCGGCGGCGGGCTGGTGTCGCTCGCGGACGTGGCAGGGTTGTCAGTTGGAGCAGCCGAGCCGGTCCCACATGTAGAGCTGGATGCACTCGTTGGCGAGCTCGGCAACGCGCGTGCGAGAGAGACAGGGTATGACGGTGTCGAGCGCCTGGTCCTCGGAGACACCGGCTTGAAAGGCCTCCTCGCCGCGGAAGCCGGCGGCGATCTTCAGCGCCTCGCGGCGGTTCTCGCCGAGGCTTTGAAAGACGCCGACGAGGAATTCGGTGTTGGCGATCGGCTGGCCGACCTCCAGCGAGGCATGCCAGGCGGCCAGCAGCTGCAGGTCGTCGGCGTCGAGGTCGGCGACGGCCTTGGCATAGTGCAGGGAAAGCTCCTGGTCGGGAATGTCGTCGACCCAAGCCCGCACGACCTCGCCCACGAGCTGCCTGCGCGCCTCGCGTCCGATCGACTCCGCTATCACACGGATGGCGTCCTGCGGTTCTATGAAGCAGAGCGGCGGCATCGCGGCTCCCGGTGCACAACAAGGAAAGTGATACGCGAGACTGTAAGAGCCACGCAGGACGTCATTTTTCGCCCGCACGCGACGCCGCGCAGCGGCTGTGAGCAGACTCAGAGTTCGAGCGCGGCGCGAGCACGCTCGAGCGCGTGCTGGTCAAAGACTTCGGGCGGCACGCCGAGGGTCGCGCGTGTACCGGCGGCCCAGTTGGCGAGCGCAAGATCGAGCGCCTCAACGGGCACCGACATCGCCTCGGCGAGCCGGGCGGCGCGGCGCTCGAGATGGGTTGTCTCACCGATCGCAAAGAGCCGCTTGGCGGCTACCGTGGCGAGATCTTCGGCGGGCCCGGAGACCGTGTCGAAATGCAGAGCGTCGGCGCGCAGCTCGCAAAGCCCGATGCGACCGGCGGTGACGAGCAGGTCATAGCGCCCCATGCGCCCGAGCCCTGGCAGACGCAGCCGTTCATAGATCCGTTCGAAGCGGCGTTGGGGCGTCCAGTCGTGGTCGCCGAGAAACGCGTCGCGTTGAGAGCCGGCGGGCTCGCCCGAGTGCGCCCAGTGCAGGTAGGCACGTAGGGTGGCGTCCCCGTGCGCGGGGTCGTGCGAGGTGCGGGGGCCGAGCGGGATGTCGGCCAGGTCGGGGAGCTCGCCTGCGCGCCAGTCCGCGGCGAGCGCGCGACGCAGCGCGGCGAAGGGGTCGTCGGTCTCGAGCGGCGAGAGGTAGGCGGCGAGGAAGCACATCCAGAGCGCCTGCTCGGAGTCCTCCTCCTCGCGGATGTCGCCGTATAGGTCTGGGGGTGCGGTCGTGATCGCGACGAGACGACCGTCGGCGAAGGCGATCTCCTCAGCGAGGCGCTCGGCGTCCTCGGAGGCGCGCAGGCCGGGGACGAGGGCGCAGCGGTAGCCGTCGTCGGCGGCGCGGCGCTCGTGGCGGACGCGCAGTTTCGGGCCACGCCCCGGGCGGCGCGTCGGTCGCCGCGCGTTGACGTGCCCGGTCGCGGAGGACCCGCCCTGCGAGGCACCGTCGGCGGGGCCTCCTCCCGAGCCGCCGGACCGCGAGCCCGACCCGGCGCGGCGCGCCGGCGCGCGCGGCTCAAGACCGGGCACGGTGTCGCGACAGATGGGGCAGCGCTCGATAAAGCGGTTGTGGCGACAGAAACGGCTCACGCGAGCCAGTCTAGGAGGGGCCGGCGGCCCCTCCCCCCAAAACGGCGCCGTGGCCGCCAATAGACGGTTGCCCGGCCGTTGTGCCTGACGCGCGAGCGATTTGCGGTGCGAGCCCGAGCGAGCGCGCACGGGCGCTGCCGGCGCGGCGCTCGTCTTCGAGTTCGACGGCGTGGTTGGCGAAGTCGACCTGGAGGGTGTGGCGCTTGGAAGGTAGGTAGCGGCGGGCTTGGCGAGCGAGCATGCGCTCGATGTCGTGCTGCATCGCAGCGGTGGGCGGCAGCGCGTACTCGCCGAGCAGGTGGTCGCTGACGAGGCGGCTTTGCAGCTCGGCGAGGGGCATGATCGCACCCCAGGGTTGGACGAACCCGATGAAGTAGAGGCCGGGGAGCGCGGGAGCGAAGATGCGCTTGTAGAGCAGCAGGTGGTTGTCGGGAGCGGCGAAGAAGTCGGGGTCGAAGAACGGGAAGCTGATCCTGTAGCCGGTGCAGCAGACGATCAAGTCGGCGGGCGCGCGGGTGCCGTCGGTGTAGACCACGTCGTTGGCGTCGAGGCGCTCGATGCCGCGCTTGACGGCGATCGCGCCGTGAGCGAGCCGGTCGAGGATGCGGGTGGAGACGGTCGGATGGGTGCGCCCGAGCCGGTGGTTGGGGCGCGGCAGGCCGTAGCGATCCATCGGACCGACGGTGGCGCGCAGCACGAGTTGCATGCCGGCGAGCATCCATTGGAAGGGGATGCGCGTGGGGCGCACGCCGGCGTCCAGGGGCCGGCCGAGGATGTACTTGGGCACGACGTGCACGCCGCTGCGTGCGACGAGCGTGGTGGCGGCGGCGTGGTAGGAGGCGTCCACGGCGATGTCCATCGCGGAGTTGCCCATCCCGACGACGACCACGCGGCGACCCTCGAGCTGGCGCGGGTCGCGGTATTCGTGGGAGTGGATCGTCTCCCCGGCGAAGGACCCGGCGAGTGGCGGCTCGGGCCAGCGGGGGTCCCAGTGGTGGCCGTTGGCGACCAGCAGCGCGTCGTAGAGCCGCGTCTGGCCGTCGTGCAGCCGGACCTCCCAAACGCCGTCGGGGCGGCGGGCGGCGCGCTCTACGAGTGTGTTGAAGGCGATGCGCTCGCGCAGGCCGAAGTGCTCGACGTAGTCCTCGAAGTAGCGCGCGATCTGGTCGTGGCGGGGGAAGTCGGGCAGTGAGGCGGGCATTGGCAGGTCGGCGTACTGCATGCGCTCGCGCGAGGTGTTGATGTGCAGGGTGGAGTACGCCGAGGACATGCCGTTGCGGTTGCCGAGCACCCAGTTGCCGCCGACGCGGTCGGAGGACTCGAAGCAGTCGAAGGGGATGCCGCGGTCGGCCAGCGCCTTGGCGGCGGCGATCCCCGACGACCCGGCGCCAATCACGCAGGCGCGCGGCAGGGCGTCGCTCTCAGCGCTGGTCATGCAGCCAGCCTAGAGCACCAGTCAGCGGGCACATCGGAGTGTGTCAACCTGAGGGGAACGTGCATTGATCTCGGTTTTGCGCGCCAAAGCTATAAAGCTGCCGGAACATTCTCCCGACACGGGCTGATTTTCCTACGACGGTATTCATTGGGCGCAAAACACAGGCAAGTGCACCCACCACCAACAGCCACAGCCAACAGCCAACAGCCAACCTGGGGGTGCCGGCGCGCGCGCCTCAGACCCCGATGCCGGGCCCGACGTGCAGCGGGGGCCCCTCGGGACCGTCGTCGGCGTCGGCGTGGCCGGCCAGGGCGCCGTCCTCGGGCAGCCTCAAGGCGCCTGCGAGCGAACCGTCCGAGGCCGCACCACGGGCGCGCAGGTGAAGGTCGACGGCGCGCGCGCATTGGCGACCCTCGTTGATCGCCCAGACGATCAGCGACTGTCCACGGCGAGCGTCGCCGGCAGCGAAGACGCCATCGACGGAGGTGCCGTAGGGGGTACCCGTATCCGTATCCGTATCCGTATCCGTCTCGATGTTGCCGCGCGCGTCGCGGGGCACGCCGAACTGTTCGAGCAGGGGCTGTTCGGGATGCAGGAAGCCCATCGCCAGCAGCACGAGCTGGGCGGGCAGCTCGCGCTCGGTGCCGGCGAGGGGAGCGAAGGGCGGGGCAGGCTCGGCCCCAGCGATGTGCAGCGCGCTGACATGGCCGTGCTCGTCGCCGCCGAAGGCGGTGGTGAGGACCGAATAGTCCTGCTCGCCGAGGCCGGCCGTCCTGGCCTCCTCCATCGCGTAGGAGAGGCGGTACTTCAGCGGCCACTGCGGCCAGGGGGTGCGCTCGTCGGGGCGCTGCGGCGGCGGCTCGGGCAAAAGCTCGAGCTGGACGATGGAGGCGGCGCCCTCGCGCAGCGCGTTGCCGACGCAGTCCGCGCCGGTGTCGCCGCCGCCGATCACGACGACGTGCCTGTTGGCGGCGGTGATCGGCGCGCCCGGGGCCGGCGCGGGCACGGGGGGCGCGGGCTGGTCGGGCAGCTGGCGTGCGACCCAGCGGTTGCGCTGGTAGAGGTAGTCCATCGCGAAGTGCACGCCGTGCAGGTCGCGGCCGGGAACGGGCAGGTCGCGTGGCACGCGCGAGCCGGTCGCCAGCACGACGGCGTCGAAGCGGGAGCGCAGCTCATCGGCGCCGATGTCGTGCCCGACGTTAACGCCGCAGCGCAGGTTGACGCCCTCGGCAACGAGCTGGTCCACGCGGCGCTCGACGACGGTCTTCTCGATCTTGAAGTCGGGGACGCCGAAGCGCACGAGCCCGCCGGCGGCCTCGTCGCGCTCGAAGAGGGTCACGGCGTGCCCGGCGCGGCGCAGCTGCTGGGCGGCCGCCATGCCGGCGGGGCCGGAGCCGACCACGGCGACGCTGTGGCCGCTCTCGCGGCGGGGCGGCTCGGGCTTGATCCAGCCCTCGCGGAAGGCACGGTCGACGATCGCGAGCTCGACCTGTTTGATCGTGACGGCGTCGCCCTCGCGGATCTCAAGGACGCAGGCCGCCTCGCAGGGCGCGGGGCAGAGGCGGCCGGTGAACTCGGGGAAGTTGTTGGTGGCGTGCAGTTGGGCGATCGCGTCGCGCCAGCGGTCGCGGTAGACGAGGTCGTTCCAGTCGGGGATCAGGTTGCCGAGGGGGCAGCCGTTGTGGCAGAAGGGCACGCCGCAGTCCATGCACCGCGCGCCCTGTTCGCGCAGCTCCGATTCGGGGCGCACCAATTGGAACTCGTGGTAGTCGTGGGCGCGCTCACGCGCGTCGCGGTAGCGAAGGCCGTGGCGCTCGATCTGCAGGAAACCGCCGAGCTTGCCCATCAGGCCGCCGCCACTCCCTCGGCCTGCTGCTGTTCTTCGGCGGCGAGCTCGCGCAGGACGCGCTTGTAGTCGGTCGGCATGACCTTCACGAACGCCTCGCGCGCGAGCAGCGCCTCCCATTCGCCGAGCACGCGGGCGGCGACGGGCGAGTCGGTGCGGTTGGAGTGCTCCTCGATCATCGCGCGCAGCTCGAGCGCGTCTGAATTTGATCCCCCCCCACCCAGCGCTTCGAGCTCGACCATGCCGGTGTTGCAGAGGGCGGGGAAGGCGCCGGTGTCGTCGAGCACGTAGGCGATGCCGCCGCTCATGCCGGCGGCGAAGTTACGTCCGGTGGGACCGAGCACGACGACGCGCCCGCCGGTCATGTACTCGCAGCCGTGATCGCCGACGCCCTCGACGACGGCCCAGGCGCCGGAGTTGCGTACGGCGAAGCGCTCGCCGGCGAGCCCGCGGAAGAAGGCCTTGCCGGCGGTGGCGCCGTAGAGCACGGTGTTGCCGACGATCACGTTGCGCTCGGCGACGAAGTCGGCGTTCATGCCAGCGCGCGGACGTACGGTGAGCACGCCGCCGGAGAGGCCCTTGCCGGCGTAGTCGTTGGCGTCGCCGCGCAGCGTGAAGGTCACGCCGGGCGCGAGCCAGCCGCCGAAGCTCTGCCCGGCGGAGCCTTCGAAGTCGACGGCGATCGAGTCGCAGGGCAGCCCGTCGGCGCCGTGCGCACGGGCGATGTGGCTGGAGAGGATGCCGCCGACGCAGCGGTTGACGTTGCGGATCGGCAGCTGCATGCTGACGCGCTCGCCGCGCTCGATCGCGGGGCCGGCGCGCTGCACGAGCTGCCAGTCGAGTGCGTCCTCGAGCACGGGCGGGGGCGGCTTGACGCGGTGGCGCGGTTCGCCGTCGGGCAGGGCGATGTGGGTGAGGATGTGGCTGAGATCGACGCCGCGCGCCTTCCAGTGCGCGATCGCGGGGGCGGTCTGCAACAGGTCGACGCGCCCGATCGCCTCGTCGAGCGTGCGCAGGCCGAGCGAGGCGAGGATTTCGCGGACTTCCTCGGCGACGAAGAAGAAGTAGTTGACGACGTGCTCGGGGGTGCCGTTGAAGCGCTTGCGCAGCTCGGGGTCCTGGGTGGCGATGCCCACGGGGCAGGTGTTCAGGTGGCAGGCGCGCATCATGATGCAGCCGGTGGCGATCAGCGGGCCGGTCGAGAAGCCCATCTCGTCGGCGCCGAGCAGCGCGGCGATCACGACGTCGCGGCCGGTCTTCAGCTGGCCGTCGGTCTGCACGACGATGCGCGAGCGCAGCTCGTTGAGCAGCAGTGTTTGCTGGGTCTCGGCGAGTCCGATCTCCCAGGGCACGCCGGCGGCCTGGATCGAGGACAGCGGCGAGGCGCCGGTGCCGCCGTCGTGGCCGGCGATCAGCACGCGGTCGGCGTTGGCCTTGGAGACGCCGGCGGCGACGGTGCCGACGCCGACCTCGGAGACGAGCTTGACGGAGACCTGTGCCTGGGGGTTGGCGCAGCGCAGGTCGTAGATCAGCTGCTTGAGGTCCTCGATCGAGTAGATGTCGTGGTGGGGCGGCGGCGAGATCAGACCGACGCCGGGGGTGGTGTGGCGGATCGAGCCGATGTACTTGTTGACCTTGTGGCCGGGCAGCTGGCCGCCCTCGCCGGGCTTGGCGCCTTGGGCCATCTTGATTTGCAGCTCGTCGGCATTGACGAGGTAGTTGATGGTCACGCCGAAGCGGCCGGAGGCGACCTGCTTGATCGCCGAGCGCCGGCGATCGCCGTTGGGGTCGGGCTGGAAGCGGATCGGGTCCTCGCCGCCCTCGCCGGTGTTCGAGCGCCCGCCGAGGCGGTTCATCGCGATCGCGAGCGTCTCGTGCGCCTCGCGCGAGATCGACCCGAGGCTCATCGCGCCGGTGCAGAAGCGCCGCACGATCTCCTTGGCGGGCTCGACCTGCTCGAGCGCGATCGGGCCGCGGCCGTTTGCGGCACGCTCACCGTGAGGTCCTTGCGCGGGCGTGCCATCGCCAGCCGCCGGGCCGGCGTCCACGCCCCTGCCGGCCGGCGCCGGCGCGCCGTCCCCACGGGCAGCGCTGCCCGCTGCGGTCGCGGCCTCGCCCGCAGCGGGTGCCTCGCCGGCGATGCGCAGCAGCCCGCGCAGGGTGGCGCGACGGGCGGCGTCGTCGTTGACGGCGCGCGCGTACTCACGGTAGGTGGCAAAGGCGCGACTGTCGCGGACCGACCCGTGCGCGGCGGTGTCTCCCTCAAGCGCGGCGCGCACCTCGCCGTCGGAGGCGGCGCGTACGGCCTGCTGGATGAGCGCGATCGTCTCGGGATTCCAGATGTGGCGCTCGCCGTCGCGCCGCCAGGCGTAGACGCCGCCGACGGGCAGGACGTCGTCGTGCGGCGCGGGCCAGGCACGGGCGTGACGCGTGAGGGCCTCCTGGGCAAGCTCCTGCGCGCCGACGCCGCCGATGCGCGAGGCGGTGCCGACGAAGTGGCGGTTGACCAGCTCGTGTCCGAGGCCAACCGCCTCGAAGATCTGGGCGCCGCGGTAGGACTGGATCGTAGAGATGCCCATCTTGGAGATCGTCTTCAGGAGACCCTTGCCGATCGCCTGCACGACGTTCTCGGCGGCCGCGCGCTGGGCGGCGTTGACGGTGGCGAGCGCCGCAGCGGCGCCGTTGCCACGGCCGTCGACCGACGCCGCAGCCGCTGCAGCCGCCGCGGTGGCGGCCCCGCCACGACCGTCGAGCGATGCCGCGAACGGTGCGGCCGGCGCCACGACGCCGTTGCCGGGGACGCCGATCACACCATTGAAGACCAGCTCGTCGAGGGTCTCCAGCAACAGGTACGGGTTGACCGCGCTGGCGCCGTAGCCGATGAGCGTCGCGAAGTGGTGCACCTCACGGGGCTCGCCGGACTCGAGGATGATGCCGGCGCGCAGGCGGGTGCCTTCGCGCACGAGGTGGTGGTGTACCGCGGAGACGGCCAGCAGCGAGGGAATCGGCGCGCGCCGCGGGCCCGCGAGGCGGTCGGAGAGGATGATGATGTTGACGCGCTGTGCGATCGCGTCGTGTGCCCGCGCGCAGACCCGCGCCAGCGCGGCCTCCATGCCATCCGGGCCCTCGGCGACGGGCCAGGTGATGTCGATCGTCTCGGACGCAAACACGTCGTGAGCGATGTGACGCAGGGTCTCGAGCTCTTTGTTGAGCAGGATCGGCTGGCGCAGGATTAGCTTGTGGGCGTGGTCGGGGGTCTCGTCGAAGAGGTTGCGCTCGCTGCCGAGGGTGGTCGCGAGGCTCATCACGATTTCCTCGCGGATCGGGTCGATCGGCGGGTTGGTGACCTGTGCAAAGAGCTGCTTGAAGTAGGAGAAGAGTGGCGGCGCCTGGTCGGAGAGGACGGCGAGGGAGATGTCGTTGCCCATCGAGCCGATCGGCTCTTGACCGTCGCGCGCCATCGGCGTGAGCAGGATGCGCAGGTCCTCTTGGGTGTAGCCGAAGGCGCGCTGGCGGGTATGCAGCGGTTGGTCTGAGATCGTGACCTGTTCGGAGGTCGGGAGGTCGTCGAAGTGCACGGAGTTGCGGGCGTACCACGCGCCGTAGGGGCGACGGGTGGCGATCTCGCGCTTGATTTCGCCGTCCTCGACGATGCAGCCGCGCTGCAGGTCGACGAGGAAGAGCTTGCCGGGCTGCAGACGCCCGAGCCGCGCGACGCGCTCGGGCGCGATGTCGAGCAGGCCGGCCTCCGAGCCGAGCACGACCAGGCCGTCGGTCGTCTGCACCCAGCGTCCGGGGCGCAGGCCGTTGCGGTCGAGCGTCGCGCCGACGACACGCCCGTCGGTGAAGGCCACTGACGCGGGGCCGTCCCAGGGCTCCATCAGGCAGGCGTGGAAGGCGTAGAAGGCGCGCAGCTCCTCGGGTAGGTCGTCGCGGTCGCGGTAGGCCTCGGGGATCATCATCATCACGGCGTGCGGCAGCGAGCGGCCGGCGAGCATCAGCAGCTCGAGCACCTTGTCGAAGGTCGCGGAGTCGGAGTCGCCGGGCTTGGCGACGGGCAGGATCTTGGGGAGGTCGGCGCCGAAGAGCTCGCTTTGCAGCTGGCTCTCGCGGGCGCGCATCCAGTTGATGTTGCCGCGTACGGTGTTGATCTCGCCGTTGTGGCAGATCACGCGGTAGGGGTGCGCGAGCTCCCAGCTGGGGAAGGTGTTGGTCGAGAATCGCGAGTGCACGAGCGCTAGCGCGCTTGTGCAGGAGGGGTCGCGCAGGTCGGTGTAGAAGCGGGCCAGCTGATAGCTGACGAGCATGCCCTTGTAGTTGATGGTGCGCGAGGAGCTCGAGGCGACGTAGAGCCCATCGGCGACGGGTTCTAGCTCGCAACGCCGACGGATCACGTAGAGCTTGCGCTCGAAGGCATCTTGGTCGAAGGCCGCTGTGGAGCCGTCCGCCCTACGTGCTGGCGACGGTATGCGCTCCTCGGCGGCCGTGGCGCCCGTGTGCGTGCCGGCGCCGACGAACAGCTGGCGTATATGCGGCCGGCAGCGGCCGGCGGTGCGGCCAACGTGCTCGGGGTCGATCGGCACGTCGCGCCAGCCGAGCACGTGCTGGCCCTCTTCGCGCACGGTGCGCTCGAGCTGCTCTTGGAGGGCGCGGCGGGGCTCCTCGGCAGGTGGCAGGAAGCACATCAGCACCCCGTAGCGTCCGGCTGCAGGCAGCTCGAAGCCGGCGCGGGCGCGCAGCAGCTCGTCGGGCATCTGCATGAGGATCCCGGCGCCGTCGCCGGTCGTGGGGTCCGCGCCGGAGGCGCCGCGATGCTCGAGGTTCTCGAGGGCCTCGATCGCCTGGGCGATGACCTCGTGGGTCGGACGGTTGTCCAGGCGCGCGACCATGCCGACGCCGCAGGCGTCGTGCTCGAAGCGGGGGTCGTAGAGCCCTACGGCCTTGGGCGGCTGCGTGGTGTGGTCGGTCATGGCAGTGCTCCCGGGAGGTCGGCGCCTCCCGCACGGGTGTCCCGGGCAGGCGGTGAGGGCACCTGAGCGGCCATGGAAGCGTAGCATCGGAGCGGGCCACAAAACCACCGCGCGAGGGGTGTGGGCGCTCCGACAGCGGTCTGTGCCCGAACGGGCGCAGCGGTCGCTCAGCGCCAGTTCGCCGGCGCTGGCCCAGCGCCGGCCCAGCGCCGCGCGAATCGGGCTCGGTAACCCGCGAGGCCCTCCGACAGCGGTCTGTTCTCGGGCGTCACGGCGCGGCGTGGCGGGTGCCGGCTGCCGGTGCCGCGCTGGCGGCGCGCAATCGGAGGCGTTTCCGGGGATGTGACGTCGTAAGCTCTGGCGTATGCTCTTGGTTGACAGTGCGCTCGCGACGCACAAAGCAGCTGCTCGATATGCGCCATCGATGTCGATGCGTCCGATCGATGTGTGAAAACGGCCTTTGCAGGGCACCTTCACCCCAGACGATATTCGGTCCACAATTGGCGCCGCGCGAGAGCGAGAGGTACCGGCTATGAGGTCCGACATGCAGCTGACGCTGCCAGCACACGCAGAGAACATCGCGATAGTCAGGCACGCCCTTGGCGCGCTGGGTGAGGTCTATGCGCTGGATGCCCAGACGTTGTCGGATATCCGGCTGGCGGTGACCGAGGCCTGCACGAACGTCGTCGTGCACGCCTACCCCAGCGCCCACACAGGGCCGATGGAAGTGCTGGCGACGCTGCTCGGCGAAGAGCTGGCAGTCGTCGTGCGCGACGAGGGCGCGGGAATCGGTCCGCGCCCGGACAGCCCTGGTCTGGGGCTCGGGCTGCCGTTGATCGCGTCGCTGGCGGAGAGCGTTCAGCTGGGACGCGACGAGCAGGAGCGCACACAGGTGCGGATGACGTTCGCACTGTATGACGGTGCACAGCACTACGAGAACTCCGGAGCCGAGCAGGCGACTGTGGACCCGTCGATGCCTTCGTGAGCGGGCAGGCAAGGTGAGCGAAGATCGATCTGTCCACGGGGACCGGACCCCGGACCCGAGCACGGCCTCGCTGCGTTTGGCATGCGGTCCGCTGGTGGGGCCGGTGCTGTGCCGGGTCGTCTCGATGGTGCTGGCACGGGCGAACTGTCCGATGAACCGTCTGGATGACGCGATGCTGATCTGCGATGCGCTTGGCGCGCACGCACCGGAGCACGTCGAGGACGGACAGCTGTCGTTTGCGCTGAGCGCCGACAGGGGCAGCTTCGAGTTGCGGCTGGGCGAGCTGCCCGAGCACGCCGGCGAACAGGTGGTGCGCGCTTCGGTGGTGCCGGGGGTCGGCAACGTGCTCGAGCGGATGACCGACGAGCTGCGCGTCGAGCGGGCCGCAGACGGGCGCCACGAGGAGCTGGTGCTGGGGCTGCGGTTCTAAGGGCCCGCGACCCTAACCGCGCCACCTGCGATTTGCGGGCCCCCGTGACCCCTGAGCAGCGCTCAGCCGCGTTGGGGCTGTTTGGCGCGGCTTTTGGGAGGTGCGGCTTTGGCGGAGGATGGCGGGGCGCTGCGACCGGTCGGCGGGCCGCTGCGCCCCGTGGACGGCTGCTTGCCGTTGCGTGCCCCGGTGGCGCTCTTGCGTTTGGGTGGCGGGGGTTGCTCGTCGGCGTCGGCGCCGGCGCGAGCGCGCACCTCTTCGAGGCTGGCCTCGAGTGCGCTCATCAGGTCGGGGGCCTGCAGACGCTCGTCTTTCGGGGGCGGTTCGAGCACGACCTGCTCGCCGTTGGCCTTGCGGTCGATGAGGTCCATGACGGCTTCGTACCAGGTGTTGCTGTAGTTCTCGATCGCGAACGGTCGCGCGATCGAGTCGATCAGCCGGCGCGCCATCTCGAGCTCGCGCTCGCTGACCTCGATCTCGGTTTCCTCGAGCTCGTAGAAGCTGGACGTCTCATGGATCTCGTGACCAAAGTTCATCGTGACCATCATCAGCGCGTTCTCGCGCGGACGGATCGCGACGAGTTGCTCGCGCGAGCGCAGCACGATGCGCCCGACCGCGACCTTGCCCGTTTCGCGCATCGACTCGAGCAACAGCTTGTAGGAGCGGGCGCCACCCTTGGCGGGCACGAGGAAATAGGGGCGGTCGAAGTAGACGGCGTCGATCTCCTCGAGCTGCACGAAGTCCTCGATGTCGATCGTGCGCGTGAAGGCGGGCTCGAGTGCAGCGAACTCCTCGTCCTCGATCACGACGTAGCGGCCGGGGGCGAGCTCGTAGCCTTTGACGACTTCGCTGTAGTCAACCTCCTCGTCCTCGGCCGAGCAGAAGCGCCGGTTGACGATGCGGGCGTGGTCGCGCGCGTGGAGCTGGTGGAAGTTGATGCCTTTGTGGTTGGCGGCGCTGTAGAGCTTGACGGGCACGCTGACGAGGCCGAAGTTCAGGGTGCCTTTCCACATCGAGCGGGGCATCCCCACAGTGTGACCGCTGCGGCGTGTGTGTCAACCCTTGGGCGCGCCCGGCCATCAGCTCACCCTCGATCCGACCGAAGCCGGTCCCCCCAACGCCGGCCCGACACGCGGCCCGCCCAACCCCGGCCCCACGCACCGACCCCCCAACGCCAGCCCCCCAAACACCGACCCCCCCACGCTGGCCCCCCAAACACCGACCCCCCAACGCCAGCCCCCCAAACACCGACCCCCCAACGCCGGCCCCCCAAACACCGACCCCCCAACGCCGGCCCCCCAAACAACGGCCTCCAACGCTGGCCCGCCGAACACCGGCCTCCAAACGCCGGCCCCCCAACGCCGGCCCCACACCGGTCCCTCGAGCACCTGCCCTCCAGCACCGGCCTCCAAACACCGGCCCCCAAAACCCGGCCCCCAGTGCCGGCCCCCCAAAACCCCGGCCCTCCAAAGCCGGCCCGCCGAACACCGGCCCCCCAACGCCGGCCGCCCAACACCCCCGCCTCCAGCACCGGTCCCTTTCCGGCCTGCCGGCCCGCAGCCGGCCCGCGGCTGCCCCCGCGGCTGGCTGCTAGCGCGCGTGGCGCAGGCTGTCGTCGTCTCCGAGTCCGTCGCGTAGGCGGCCGAGCGATTGGCGGATCAGCCGCGATACCTGCATCTGCGAGACGCCGATGCGCTCGCCGATCTCGGCTTGGGTGAGGTCTGTGCCGAAACGCAGCTGCAAAACGAGACGTTCACGCGGGGTGATCTGTGCGAGCAGCGGCTCGAGCGTCGCGCGCTCCTCGGCGCGGGCGAAGCCCTGCTCGTCCGCGCCGAGCGCTTCGGCGAGGCTTTCGCCGTCAGGCTGACCCTGCACCGCACGGGGTGCGTCGAGCGAGCCTGCACGGTAGGCTCCGGCTGCCTCGAGCGCCTCTAGCACGAGCTCTTCGGAGCTGTCGAGCGCGGCGGCGATCTCCCCGATGGAGGGCGAGCGGCGTTTGCCGACCGACAGGCGCGTGACGGCGCGATCGACGCGCAGCGCGAGTTCTTGCAGGTCGCGGGGGACGCGCACCGACCAGGTGCGATCGCGGAAGTGGCGCTTGAGCTCGCCGAGGATGGTGGGGATCGCGTAGCTGGAGAACACGACGTCGCGTTCGACGTCGAAGCGGTCGATCGCCTTGATGAGGCCCAGACAGGCCACCTGCACCAGATCTTCGAGCGGCTCGTCGGCGCGCTGGTAGCGTCGTGCGAGCCGCCGTGCAAGCGGCAGGTAGCGTTCGATCAGTTGCTCGCGCGCGTGTGTGTCGCCACGCTTGCGCACACGCGCGAATAGCGCGGCATCCGACGCTGCCGCACTTCCCTCTCGCGCGCTTTCGCCCTCGACACCGCCCGGCGGACGAGCGGCCAGCGCGCGCCCAGAGGGACGCTCCGCCGGTGATGGCCTCATTGCACGAGCATAGCTTCGCTGGCGGCCGGCGGGTCAGCGGAAAGTACGTAACGCAGCAACATCCAGAACTTTTCCGACGTTTTTCGGGGAGTTCAGCCGGCAGCGCAGCGTCGCGGCGCAGTCGCCGATTGCGAGGTCGAGCACGGGCCGCTCGAGCGTCTGCGCGCATTCGGGCACGGCAGCGGCAAGTGTGGGGGCGAGCCACGCGATCGGCGGGCCGCCGGGGCGGGGGTTCGGCCAGCGCGCGAAGTCGGCGGCGCCGCTGAGCAGCAGCCGATCACGGGCACGGGTCATCGCGACGTAAACGATCCTTTCCTCCTCGGCATCCTGGGCGGCGCGGCGCTCGGCGTGAAGCTCGTCGTAGTCCAGGGACGCGCGTGGCGGCGAGCCATCGAGTGCAGCCAGGCGCAGGCCGACCCGCTCGCCGTCGAGGAGCAGGTCGGGCGGGGTGCCGTTGGTGGAGCGCCCGAGGTCGGCGACGCAGACGACCCCGAACTCGAGGCCCTTGGCCGCATGGACGGTCATCAGTTGGACCGCGTCGGGTGCGGCCCCGCCACTGGGAGCGTCTGGCTCGGCAAGCTGCGCGAATGTGCCGTGATGGGCGGCATGGTCGAGAAAGCCGCGTAGGCCGCGACCCTCGGCGGCCTCGAAGCGGCGAGCGAGTCGCAGCAGCTTGTGGATGTTCGCCAGACGGCGTGCTCCCCAATCGAGCGCGAGCACGTGCTGTTCATAGCCGGTGCTGGCAAGCGCGCGCAGCAGCAGGTCGGCGACGCTGAGCGTCGCGACCAGGCGGCGCTCGTTGGCGAAGTGCTGCACAAAGCGCGCCAGGCGCTCGCGGTCGGTCGGCGCAAGCTCCGTGTAGAGCTCGCCGTCGGTGTGCCGCAGCGTGACCCACGCGGTCGCGCGTTCGGCGCGGGCACGCAGCGCGAGCAGCGCCAAGCCGTCGCTTGAGATGCCGACCAGCGGCGAGGCGAGCACGCCGTAGAGGGCGAGTTCGTCGAGCGGGTTGGCGAGAACGCGCAACCACGCGAGCAGGTCGGCGACCTGCTGGTGACCCCAGAAGCCGCCGACGGCCGCGAGCGTGCGCAGGCCGTGCTGTTGCAGAGCGCGCTCGTAGACGGGCAGATCGCCGGTGGCGCGTAAGAGGACGGCAACTTCACGCGCGGCGACCCCGCCGGCGATCAGCTCGCAGACCCGCTGCGCCAGCAGTCGCGCCTCGGCCTGGCGCCAGAGCGGCGCGGCGGGCAGCCCGCCGGCGATGGCGGCTGCGTGCGGGGATTGCTCCCAGCCACAGCGGTCGGTGAGCAGCAGCTCGACCGCGGGCTCGGTCTCGATGGACTGCTCGCGCCCGCACTCACTCAATGCGAGCTGCTCGCGCCCGCGCTGCAGCGGCGTGTAGGCGTCGCCGAGGCGTGCGCCAAAGACCGTGTTGACAGCGTCGAGGAGCGGTGCGGTGGCGCGGAAGTTGCGGTCCAGCAGGAGCGCCGCGCCGGAGCGCTGCAGCGTGCTGCGCCGGGTGCGAAACAGCTCGGGGTCGGCGTGACGAAAACTGTAGATCGATTGCAGCTCGTCGCCGACGGTGAAGAGGTTGTCGCGCTCGATCAGTGTCAGTAAGGCAAGCTGGCGTGGGTTGGTGTCCTGAAACTCGTCGACCATCAACAGCTCCAGGCGCTGCGTCCAGGCATCGCGTACGGCGGGGTTGCCGGCGAGCAGGTCGTGCGCGCGCAGCTCGAGGTCGTCGAAGTCAAGGGCGCCGCGTGCACGCTTGAGCGCGGCGTACTCGCGCGCGAAGCAGCGCAGCGTGTCGTCCAGCAGCGCGCACGCGCGCCGCGCGCGCTGCTGATCGTTTTGCGCGCGCTGCCGCTCGTCTGCGTCGGTCGGCTGGCGAGCGCTCGCGCTGGCGCCCGACGCCGGCGCGGCGGCGGGCAGCGTTGGTTCGGCCACGCCGCGGCTGCGCAGTTCGGCGTACACGCCGAACACCATCGCGCGCAGACGATCGGCGCCGTAGGCGGCGATTAGGTTGACCGCTTCCCGAGCCCCCCGGCCAGAGGGCCCGGAGTCATGCCCGTTGGCTGCGCGAGCCGGCCGCCCGGAGTCATGCCCGTTGGCTGCGCGAGCCGGCCGCCCGGAGTCATGCCCGTTGGCTGCGCGAGCCGGCCGCCCGGAGTCATGCCCGTTGGCTGCGCGAGCCGGCCGCCCGAGGTCTTGCAGCGCGCCAAGCGCACGGCGGAACGCGAGCAGTTGCAGCCGTGTGGCGGCGGCGTCGTCGAGGATCGCGAAATCGGGGTCGAGGTTCGCGGCGAGCGCGTGCGTGCGTAGCAGGCGCGCGCAGAACCCGTGGAAGGTCCCGATCGGGGCGCCCTCGGTGTCCCGCGCGGCAGTACGCTCGCCGAGCGCGAGCAGCTGTGCGCGCACACGCTCACGCAGCTCGCCGGCGGCGCGCTCAGTGAATGTGATCGCGAGGATCCGAGCGGGCGCGATGCCGTCTTCGCGTACGGCCCGCACAAAGCGCTCGACGAGCACGGCGGTCTTGCCGCTGCCGGCGCCGGCAGCGAGCAGCAGCGGGCCCGAGCGGCGTGCCGCCACGCGCTCCTGGTCGTCGCTCAAGGCGCGCGCAAGCGCCTTTGGGGCCGCAACTGCGGGCATCTCGCAAGCAACGCCACCCGGTGGCACAACGCCCGGGGCAAGCACAGCCGAGGGGGCTCCACCTGAAGCTGGACCAGCCTGGGCGAGAGCAGCCGGCGGGGCATTACCTGAAGGGGGGCCGCCCGGGGCGAGACCGGCCGAGGGGGCGCGGGCGGGGCCGACGTTCAAGGTCTGCTGGTCATCGAACAGCACGGTCTGCCCGGCGGCATCGCGCGATCTGCGCCGGCGCGTGCTCACGGTGGCACTCATGTCGTGCAGCGACAGATCGTTGGGTACAGGCAGCCGCGCTCGCCGAAACCGCAGGTGGCGGGGCGCGCCTGGAGCTCGCCGGCACGCGCCTCGTGCGCAGCGGTGCGCGCGCGGGCCAGCGCCTCGTCCACGAGCGCACGCACCTCGGCGCCCTCGCGCGCGTCGCCGCGCACACACTCCACGGCCAGGCCGGCGTCCTGCTCAAGCACGCCGCGCGCGCGCAGATCGCGCCCGGAGAGCGGCTGGTAGAAGCCACCGACGGCGTGCACACCGGGGAGGCTTTCGAT
The DNA here is from genome assembly GCA_963804675.1 of uncultured Solirubrobacterales bacterium. Lineage (GTDB taxonomy): Bacteria > Actinomycetota > Thermoleophilia > Solirubrobacterales > Solirubrobacteraceae > Palsa-744. Next base: position 1,421,928 of record CAWDRI010000001.1, read on the forward strand.
GGCGCGCATGTACAGCGCAGCCTGGAAATTGCGCTCGCGCGCCCAGCGACCGGCGTCGGGGGCGTGGGCGCCCTTGTAGTCATAGACGACGGCACTCGTGCCGCTTGGGTCGAGGTCGACGCGGTCGATGCGCCCGCGTACGCGCACGCCTTCGCCGAGGTCCAGTGACGGCAGACCGGCGGGGTCGTCCTCGCCAAAGCCGAACCCCAGCTCCAGGTGTGTCGGCTCCAGTGAGAGCTTCCCGCTCACATGCTCATCGCCATTACCGTTGCTGCCGTTGTGGCTGCCACCCGCCTGCCCGCGGGTGCTCGCCTGCCCGCGGGTGCTCGCCTGCCCGCCACTGCCAGTCTGCTCGTCACCGCGCGCGGCGTGCTCGAGGTAGCGTTCGAGGTCGGCCGCCAGGCGCCGCCGGATGCCGGGCACACGCTCGGGGGCAACCGAGAGGTGGTGCTCACGCTCGTGCCGCAGGAGCGCATCGCCCAAGAGCTCGCGTGCGCGGGCCAGTACCGCCGGGCGCAGTCGCGCGGAGCCGGTCTCGCGGCGCAGGCCGTCGAGCACGTCGCGCAGCACCGCATGTGCGAGCGCGCCGCGCGCGAGCGGTTCTGGTTCGGGCTCGAGGTCGCGCGCGTGCAGCAGCCGCTCGACGAACCACCGTACTGGGCAACCCGCCCAGGCCTCCAGCGCAGAAGCGGACCACAGTCGCTCGCCGCCCAGCTCGCGGAGCACGCGCGCATCGCTCAGCGGGCCCACGCGAGGTGGAGCACGCGTCTCACCGATGCCCCCCTCCCCCCCCTCCCCCACCTCGCCCAGTGCGCGCATGTGGCGCTTGCCGTGTAGGTCACAGGTGAACAGATCGCACACGTCATCGACGAACAGTGACCGTGAGCAGGGCTGGCCGTCGTCGTCGGCGGTGTGCCAGCTCAGGACGAGCAGCTCCTTGGGGCGCGAGACGGCGGCGTACAACAGGTGGCGCTCCGCCGCAAGCGCCTCTTGTGCGCTGCGCGCACCTCGTGTGAGCGCGCGCAGGCCGGAGACTTCGACGAGCCGGCGCCGATCGTCCTCGCCGAGCAGCGGCTCGGCGGGAGCCGGCGCGGGGAAGACGCCCTCCTGCATGCCGCACAGGAACAGCGCGCGCACGCGCCGCGCACGCAGCGCAAGCGGGTCGAGCACCGCCACCGCTGCGGCCCCGTGCTCGCAAACGTGTTCGGACACCCGACCGATCGGGTGGGTCTCGGGCTGCTGTTCCCCAGGCGCACGGTTCGGCGACTCTTCGCCTACCCCGCGGGCGCACGCCGGGCCTGTGTGGTTCTCAACGTCGATCACGAACTCGAGGCCGCGCAACGTCCCGAGCAGCGCGGCTGCATCTGGGATGAGCGTGACCGTGCCGGGCGCCGCGCCGCCCACCAACTCACTCAACTCGGCGAGCGCAGCGCAGCCCGCCTCCAGCGCGCGCGCCTCGCGCTGGGAGCCGCAAGGTGCGGGCGGCGCAACGGCGGCGAGCAGCTCCAGGGCGCGTGCCGCGCACCCGATCAGCGCCTGCGCCTGCCCGCGATCACGCACGCGGGCGTTGGCATGGAGCTCGTCGAGCGGTTCAAACGGCGCCGCGGGCCATCCGGAGCGCTCCCACAGCGCGCGCGCGTCGGTCGCGCTCGCGATGCCGGCGCGGCGCGCGCAGGCCTCCAGCTCGTCGGCGAGGTCGGGCTCGCAGAGCACGGCGGGCGCGCGCAGCCAGGCGAGCAGCTGCTCGAGCTCGGCGTCCTGCTCACAGGCGACCGCCAACGCCCCAAGCAGCGCCCGGCCGAGTGCCGTGTCGGGGAATCGCAGGCGGCGGGTGAGCCTGTGGGGAATGCCGTGCGCGAGAAACACCTCTTCGACGAGGTCGGCGATGGCCACGGGTGCGCGGTGCGCGAGCGCGATCTCCTCGGCGGGCATGCCCTCGGCGAGCAGAGCGGCGATCTCGTGGGCGACGAGCTCAAGCTCGGCGCGCTCGCCGCTGCCCTCGAGCAGCCGAATCGCGGCTCCGGCGGGTACCGAAGTGGGCGCCGGCGCTGGCTCGAAGAGCCGGCGCTCGAAGATGGTGCAGTGCGGTGCGCGCGGCGGGCGCGTAGTACTCGGCGCGAGCCGCCAGCGTGTGGTGGGAGGCGGCGAGGGGGAGCAGTTCCTGGAAGGTGCGGGCGCGCGCGGCGAACGCGGCGCGGCCGGCCTCGAAGGTGAGCGCGACCGTGAGCGGCGCGTCGACGACTGCGCCAAGCGTCTCGATCGCGTCGAGCTGAAGGGGGGTGAAGTCGTCGAAGCCGTACAGCAGCACGGGCCGCGCGCCCCAGCGCTCGGGAAAGCGGCGCAGTTCGTCCAGCGCGCAGGTCGCGCGCTGCTCGCCGTCGGTACGCCCCAACGCGTCAAGCGTCAGTGCGTAGTCCTCGTACAGTGCGGCGAGCTCTTCGCCTCGCGCGCTCTCGGCGGGGTTCTCGGCAGACCACTGCTGCAGCGCGCTGCGCAGCCGCCCAGGTGGGATGCGGGCGACGCGCAGTTCGGCGACGAAGTCTCCGAGCGCGCGCACGGTGCCACGTCCGGAGCGGCCTGCGCGGGCCGCCAGCGCGGCCAGGACGCGCGCGCGCGCAGTCGCTCCGAGCGACGGCGGCTGCGGTGAGCCGGCGCGCTGGACGACCTCGGCGATCAGGCCGTCGAAGCGCACGGTGGCGCGCGTGACGCTCGCCACCGGGGCCGACCCATGCGACCCTGCCGGATCGCCTGACCCTGCCAGCCCGCCCGAACCCGCCAGCCCGCCCCACCCAGAGGACCCAGCTAACCCCGCCGGCCCGTCCCAAACGACGGACCCACCCGGCCCCGCCAGCCCGCCTGGCCCGTCCCACGTGATTTGCCCCTCCGGCCCGGCCGGCGTGTTTGACGCAAGCTCGCGCGCATAGCGTGCAATGTCGGCGCGGGTGGGAACGACCAGAAGCGGGTAGGCGCCGCGCGCACGGTGGGCACGCAACACGTCGAGCACGGCGCGCGCCTTGCCGGCGTTGGCGGGACCGGTGAGCAGTGTGATCGACATCGCCTCTGCATCCTCGCGCACGGCCCCGACGTTTCAGTACGCCGGCCGGCAACCAGTGCGTTTAATCCGGGCGCCATCCGCGCGCGTGCCCGCGCGCGCACGGAATATCCGGGCGCTATCCCCGCGCGTGCCCGCGCGCGCACGCACACCCGCAGGCGCGCACACCCGAATGGCACCCAAAAAAAACGCCCCACCATCCCTCCCACCAACCCCGCAGCCACCGGCCGCCGATCGGCTGTGCGGATGCCCCGGGCAAGCGGCCACCCCACCTCAACACTCGCCGCCACCGACCCCACCGCGCAACCGGCCGCCACGCACCCCAACGCCCCGCCCACCAACCCCACAACCACCGGCAGCCCACCGGCCATACGGGCCACCCGGCGAGCGGTCGATCAGCCGTCCGCTACGGCGGCGATGCGCGGAGCAACGGCGAGCTCCTCGGCGCCGGCGGTGTCCTCGCCGTTCGCAGCGGCCGCGGCGGCCGCCGGTGGGGCGGTCTCGTGGTCGGGCGGCTTGGCGCCCTCCTTGGCCCAGGCCTCGTTGAATTCGACACGCCAGCGGCCGTCGGGGGTCTGCTGGAGGGCAAGGTGAGCGCGGAAATTGCGCCCGGAACGTCCGCGAAAGCCGGTGACGGGCCGGACGGTGTAACCGGTCTTGATCAGTTCGCGGGCGATCGCGGCAGGGAGCTGCTTGCCGGCTTTGGCCTTCCAGATGACAAAGCCACAGCCGGGATCGGTGCGCGACCAGCAGGAGTAGCCCTTGCGGTTTTCCATGATCGGGTGCCCGCAGACGGGACAGGGACCAAGGTTCGCTTTGGGGATGCGGACGTCTTTGAGCGTCTCGTCGAGCATTTTGACGGTCTCGCGCGCGAAACCGGCGATGTCGCCCATGAAGACCTCGCGGGCGTCCTGGCCGTGCTCGATGCGATCGAGACGGTGCTCCCACTGCCCGGTGAGTTCCGGCGAGGTGAGCGGGTGGCGGCCGAGCAGGCGTACAACGTTCAATCCCTTCTCGGTGGCGACGAGCGAGCGCCCCTCGCGCTCGAGGTAGCCGACGGCGATCAGGCGCTCGATGATCGCGGCGCGCGTCGCCGGCGTGCCGATGCCGGAATCCTTCATCGCCTCGCGCAGCTCGTCGTCGTCGACGAGCTTGCCAGCGGTCTCCATCGCCCCGAGCAGCGAGGCGTCGGAGTAGCGCCGCGGAGGCTTGGTTTCCTTGCTGAGGCTCTTGATCTCGCGAACGTCGACGAGCTCGTCCTGGTTCAGGCGCGGGAGCTGCTGGTCTGTGCCCTCGTCCTCCTCGCCGCGCTCGGCGGCTTCGGCGGGGGTCTCGCCGTAGACGCCGCGCCAGCCGGGCACGATCAACAGCTTGCCGCGGGTGCGGAACACGTAGCGCCCGGAGCGCGCGGACTCGCCGGCGCGAACTGTGGTCTCCACGCGTGTGTTCTCGAACACCGCCTCGGGGTGGAAGACCGCCAGGAAGCGGCGTGCGACGAGATCGTAGACGCGGGTGTCGTCGTCGCCCATGCGGTCGACTTTGTGCTCGCCGCGGGTGGGGATGATCGCGTGGTGGTCGGCGACCTTGCTGTCGTCGACGACGCGGGCGAGCGGGAGCTTGTCCAGGCCGACCACGTAGGCGGCGGCTTTGGCGTACTCGCCGCGAGCACCGACGACCTCGGCGGTCGGCTTGATCTCGGCGATCATGTCGGTCGTCAGGTAGCGCGAGCTGGTGCGGGGGTAGGTGAGCGCCTTGTGCTCCTCGTAGAGGCGCTGGGCGGCGGCCAGCGTGCGCCGCGCGGAGAAGCCGTAGCGGGTGTTGGCGTCGCGCTGCAGGGAGGTGAGGTCATAGAGCATTGGGGCGCGCACGCGTTGCTCTTTCTTCTCGAGCTTGGTCACGGTGGCCTGCTTGCCCTGGCAGGCCTCGACGATCGCAAGGGCTTCCTCGGCGGTCGCGATGCGAGGTTTGGCGCCGGCGTGGAAGCGGCCGGTGTAAACGCGCTCGCCGGCCTCATCGCCGGCCTCATCGTCGGTCTTGCCGGCGTCAGGCTGGCCGGCCGCGCCCTGCCCGCCGGCCTCCGCGTCTAGCGGCGGCGCCGCGAAGATGGCGTCGACGAGCCAGTAGGGCTCTGGCACGAAGGCGCGGATCTCCTCCTCGCGGCGAGCGACGATGGCGAGCGTCGGGGTTTGCACGCGACCGAGCGAGACGGCGCCGTCGAAGGAGCTGCGCAGGCGGATGGTGGCTGCACGGGTGGCGTTCATACCGACGATCCAGTCGGCCTCCGAGCGCGAGCGAGCGGCCTTCTCGAGCAGTGCGAACTCGGAGGCGGGGCGCAGCGAGGCGAAGGCATCTTTCATCGCGGCGGTGGTCATCGAGTTCAGCCACAGGCGTCGGACGGGCTTCTCGGCGCCGGCCTGCTCGTAGAGGTAGGCGAAGATCAGCTCGCCCTCGCGCCCGGCGTCGCAGGCGTTGACGACCTCGCCGACGTCGGCACGGCCGAGCTGCTTGGCGACGATCGACATCTGTTTGCGGGAGCGCTCGTCGCGGACGACGAGTTTGAAGTGCTCGGGCACGATCGGGAGGTCCTCGATGCGCCAGCGCTTGTACTTGCTGTCGTACTGCTCGGGCTCGGCAAGCTGGACGAGGTGACCGACTGCCCAGCTGATGATCCAGTCCTCGGCTTCCAGCCAGCCCTCTTCCTTCTTGAAGGTGCCGGGCAGCACGCGCGCGAGGTCGCGCCCGACGGAGGGCTTCTCGGCGATCACGAGGGTCTTGGCCATGGGGTCAGAGACTAGCGACTGTTGTGAGCGCGGTTTTTGTGAGGGATCGTCCGCGCGTGTGGGCCCGCGGTCGGCGGGGGCCGGAGCGGGGCGTCCGTGCCCCGCTTGCAAGGGACCGGCGGCAGCGATCGCCGGTCTGCGCGAGGCGCCGCTAGGCGGTGTCGCATGGCCCGGTGCCGACGGACGCGCCGGCGGCGGCGAGGACGTGGGCGACGGTGGCGTTGGCGACGCCGTAGCCACCGGGTGGCCCGGCGCCGGTGGTGCCGGCGAAGACGGTGGTGAGCACTTCGCCGGAGGCGTTGACGAGCGGGCCGCCGGAGTTGCCGGGGCGCACGATGCCCCGCAGGGGGGTGAGCAGGCGGGTGACGGGGCCTTCGCCGTAGGCGTTTTGGGTGATGACGTTGCCGGTCGCGCCGATGCGCCCGGCGCGCTCGGCGAAGGGCCCGTTTTCGGGGTAGCCGAGGATCGCGCCGGGCGTCCCGGCGGCAGGGGCGGCGGCGAGGCGCAGGGGCGCGCGGGTGAGGCCGGGGACGCGCAGCACGGCGAGGTCGGTGGTGGGGTCGAAGGCGATCGCCTGGGCGGCGAGGCCGGGGGGCCGACCTTCGACCTCGACGGTGGTTTCGCTCTCGCCGGCGACGACGTGGGCGTTGGTGACGATCTCTTCTGGACGCGCGACCCAGCCGGAGCCCTCGATCGCGAGGCCGCAGGCGGTGCCGAGGACGCGCACGACGCCGCGCGCGGCGGTGCGCACGCCGGGTTCGGCGGCGATCCGCGGCGGCGGCGGCGGCGCGACGGCGGGCAGCGGGCCGGGGATCGAGGGCAATGGGTCCAGGCGGGCGAGGGCGCCCAGGACGGGGCCGGAGGGGGGCAGCAGGTCGTTGAGCACGCCGAGGATCGCCGAGCGTTGGATGCTGGCGCGCAGCTGGGTGGCGTTGGGCACCTGGGCGACGACGGCGGCGACGATCCAGACGATGCCGAGGCCCACGGCGGCGCTCAATAGCGCGCCGAGAGCGCCGTCGATCAGGCCGAGGCCGGGGACCACGAGCGTGGAGCGGCGCAGCCGCAGACCGACGCCCTCCAGGCCACTGGCGAGGATCGCGCCGGCGAGCAGCGCGCCGACGAGCCCGAAGGCGGGGGCGTAGGGCGAGGCGGAGCCCTGGGGGAGCAGGAGCGGGCCCAGGCGCGTGCCGACGAAGGCGCCGACGGCGAAGCCGCCGAAGGACAGGATGGCGACGATGAACCCTTGTCGATAGCCGAACAGGGCGAGGATCGTGGCGAAGGCGGCAATGAACCAGTCGAGGCCGGTCACACGCATGTTCTACCGTTCCGGCGCGTGAGCACTGGTGCGTTTCGCGATGTGGGCGCGGGTGTGCAGCCCCAGCGAGACGGGGGAAGCTCGCAGCGCTTGCGGCGGGCGCGCCCGGTGATGGCGATTGCGGCGGTGGCATTCCTCGCGGGCGCGATTGTCGGCGCCAACCAGCCGCAGCCATCCTCAGGGCCGGCGCTCGCGGCGCATTTCGCGGCGGCGTGGGCAGAGGGCGAGTATGGGGCGATGTACGCGGAGATCGCCCCGGCGGCGCAGCGGGCGACGTCCGCAGGTGCATTTGCGGCGGCCTACCGCGAAGCGGCGATGCTTGCGACGGTGAGCGCGATGCGCGTGATCGGTGGACCGTATCGGGCAGCTGGCGGCGTGGAGGTGGTGCCGGTGCGGGTGCGAACGCGGCTGTGGGGGACGCTCGATGAGGATTTCCGTCTGCCGATCGTCGCCGGCGGGGAAAACGTGGGGGAACGGATCGCGTGGTCGCGAGCGCTGGCGTTCCCGGGCCTGCGCGCCGGCGAGCGGTTGGAACGGCGTGCGGCGCTGCCGGCGCGGGGAACGCTGCTGGCACGCGATGGGTCGGTGCTGGCCGAAGGCACGCCCAGCGAAGCGGGGCAGCGCAACTCGCCGTTGGGGACCGCTGCAGCGGCGGTGCTCGGCAGCGTGGGACCGATCCCGACAGCACAGCAGGCGGCGCTGGAGGCAGAGGGGTGGCCGGCGAACGCGATCGTCGGGACGAGCGGGTTGGAGGCCGCCTTCGACGAACGTCTGCGGGGCACGCCGGGCGGTGTGCTGTTCGCGCGGGGGCAGGGGGGCGCAGAACGGGTGCTGGCGAGCGCCGCGGCGCGGGCTGGGAGCGCGGTGCGTACGAGCGTCGCGCCGGCGATTCAGAGGGCGACGGTGGAAGCGCTCGGCAGCCAGTACGGCGGCGTGGTGGCGTTCGAACCGGCGAGCGGACAGATCCTCGGGGTGGCGGGTATCGGTTTGGACGGTCTGCAGCCGCCGGGGTCGACGTTCAAGATGGTGACGGTCACGGGCGTGCTGCAGGCGCGCATCGCCGGACCGGGGAGCACGTTCCCGTACGCCACGCAGGCGACGCTCGACGGGGTGACGCTGCACAACTCCGAAAGCGAGTCGTGCGGGGGGACGTTGACCGAGGCGTTTGCGGTGTCGTGCAACTCGGTTTTCGCCCCGCTGGGCGTCAAGCTGGGGGCGGTGCGGCTGGTGGCCGCGGCTGAACATTTCGGCTTCAACCAACCGAGCCCGATCGCGGGGGTACCGGAGAGCACGATCCCGCCGGCGACGCAGATCCAGGGCGAATTGGCGGTCGGTTCGACGGCGATCGGCCAGGACATGGTGCTGGCGACGCCGCTGGAGATGGGTGTTGTGGCGGCGACGATCGCGGACGGCGGCAGACGCCCGACGCCGACCTTCAATCCGACGACGCTCGGCAGTCACGGCGCCCCGGCGAGCGCGACGCGCGCGGGCACGCACGTGATGAGCGCCGCCACGGCACGGGTGGTACGGGAAATGATGGTGGAAGTCGTGCGCTCGGGCACGGGCACAGCCGCGGCGATCGCGGGTGTGACGGTGGCGGGCAAGACGGGCACGGCCGAACTGGGAGGCCCGAACAGCTGCCCGAGCGGCGCCAGCGCCGCGGAACAGACGACGACCAATCCGACCACGCACGAACCGGAAGCTGGGGGTTGCTCGTCAAACAGCCCGCAGAGCACCGACGCGTGGTTCGCGTCGTTCGCACCGGCCGCCGATCCAAAGATCGCGGTCGCGGTGCTGATGGTCCGCGATGGGTTCGGCGGCGCGACGGCGGCCCCGGTCGCGCGGCAGGTCCTCGAAGCAGGTCTCACCGCGGGATGAGCCCCACCCACCGGCAGCCCACGGCAGGCCCCCGAAGCAAGCCTCACCGCGCGACAAGCCCCACCCACCGGCAGCCCACGGCAGGTCCCCGAAGCAAGCCTCACCGCGCGACAAGCCCGACACACCCGGCAGCGCACGGCAGGTCCCCGAAGCAAGCCTCACCGCGCGACAAGCCCGACACACCGGCAGCCCACGACAAGCTCTCGCAAGCGGGGCTTACGACGCTTCGCCAGCACTTGGCACGCGCCCAACGCCGGGCCCGGAGGGGCCCAAGCGCTAGACGTCCAGTTCGGCCGAGGCCGTCTGGCTGGAGTCGAGCGGGTCGACGATGTGGAGCGTCAGCGGGCGGTTGTCGAGCGATTCGACTTTGATCCTGTAAAGCAGGACGGCGCCCTGCGTGGGCCCGTCCTCGGCGACGGTGTTGTCGGCGGGCACCTGGTTTTTGGCGGGCACGTCGACGGGGCGCATGCCGAACGGGTTGGGGGGGATGATCGGGTGGTAGACGTTGCCCTGGGTGTCGCTGATCGTGATGTGTGGCCCGGTCGCGATCGGGTGCGCCACGTTGGTGTTGTTGTAGACCTGCATGAAGACCCCGAACCACTCTTCGCCGGCGTGCAGTTCGCGCTCGGCGGCAGGCAGGCCTTCCAGGTAGGAGGCGTCTTCGGTGTTCCAGGGGTTCAGCTGGCGCGAGAGCTGAACCTCGTAGAGCAGCGGGCCGACGTTGAGGTAGGGCGCGTTCTTGCCGGACGCCCCGGCGTAGGTGCCGGTCGTGACGCGGGTGTGCGATTCGCCGCAGGCGCCGAGCGCGAGCGCAGCCAGGACGGCGAGCGCAAGCCCGAGTAGAGCGCGCGTGCCCCGGCCACGCACCCCGCTAACGCGCGCCCCCCGGGCGCGCGCCCCCCAAACTACACGCGCCGGCAGTGAATCCACCCCGCCGGAGGGCATCGACGGTCGGGCAGGGCGCACAGCGCGGGAGCTGGATGGCAGCAGGCTGGACATGCGAGGCGGCAGTCTACCCACCGGCCACGGTGACGCGCACCCCGCGGCCTTCCCCGCGCTCGATGATCGAGCGCAGGCGGCGCATGGCCTTCATGTTCTGGCGCTTGACCCACGTGCGAGCGCCGAAAGACTCCATCAGGCGGTCGGAAAGGGTTTGCGGCTGGGTTTGGAGCGTGAAGCGCACGCGCGTGCCGCCGCCGGCGCCGGGGGCAAGCTCGAAGACCCCGAGCGTGCGCACGCGGTTGGCCTTGCCGCCGCGGCCGGTCTCGACGATGCGGTACGGGGCTTGCACCTCGGCGAACGTGACGTCGCCCCAGCTGAAGCGGTTGCCGGGGGCGCTCACGCGAAAGCGCGCGCCGGCGCCAAGTCCGACGGAGTTCTCGCGCGTGAGGTGCCAGTCGCGCAGGTAGTGGTCGGTGAACTCGGAGTGGTTGGCCAGATCCTGCAAGTAGGCGAAGACACGCTCGCGCGGGGCGTCGATCAGGATCGAGACGGTAACGGGGTCCATGGGCGCCCGAAGTCTAACGAGCGAGTGGGCCGTTTCGCGCGGCGCCCGCGGCCTCGCAGCGGCACGCGTCTACGCGGCCCGGGCGGTGAGCCGCACGGCGTGCCCGCGCTCGGCGTGACGCACGGTCTCGCTGGCCGCCGGCGGGTCGCGGCGCAGCGTGCGACACAGCTCGCAGACGATGCCGGCAAGACGCTCGTAGAGGTGCACGCGCTCGCCGATCAGGGGCGTGCGTCCGCACTCCGCACAGCGCGCGCGGCCAGCGGCCAGCTCGCCGACGCCGCGCCGCAGCAGGACGCGCTCGAGCTGCTGGGCGTCGGTGGCGGTCGGGGCGAGCGTGCTCATGCAGGCGTGGTTCGGCACCGACGGCCGGTCTCCTGCGCGAGCGGGAGCCGGAGCCGGCCGGCGCGCCCATCTACCGCGCACACGGGGGCCGTTTCGCGTCGATTCGTCCAGCGTGGCCGGGCCGGCCGGCGGGTCGGCTAGCGTGGCCGGGCCGGCCGGCGGGTCGGCTAGCGTGGCCGGGCCGGCCGGCGGGTCGGCTAGCGTGGCCGGGCCGGCCGGCGGGTCGGCTAGCTGGCTGGCTGGCTGGAGTCAGTTGCGCCCGCTGGCGCGGCCGGCGAGCCCTGGCGGGTGGGAACTAGTTCTACGCGCCCAATGAGTAATCGCCGTAGGAAAATCATACCGCATCCGGAAGATCTTCCGACAACCTATATCTTTGGCGCCCAACCAAGAAGATGCATGCTCCCCTCACGCAAGCGGGCCGTGCCGGTTTGGAGCCAGACATGCGGGGTAAGCCCAGGTACATATGCGGTCCTGCATCGATCGTCGTAGCTCTCACCGGGCGTCGCGACCAGTCGAATCGCTGGCGAGATACGGAATTTCCGTCCACTTCCTGGAAAATTACGAGCGGTTTATACACGGGGACGGAAAGTCGCGTTATGATCGCGTGCAGGTTCCTTCGAGAGGTGGGTTCCATTACGTACCCAAACGGTAGAAGAGGAGCTGAGAGATGCTGGAGTCACTGACGTCGGGCACGATGGCGGGGGCTGGGTCGTTTCGCTGTCAGCGCTGTGGATACGTGCTCACGCTGGCGGCCAGCGACACGTTGAGCGACTGCCCGGGCTGCGGGGGTTCGAGTTTTGTCCGCGCGTCGTTGTTCAGCGTCGGCAGACTCGGCCGCGAGGAAGCACCGGCCGCTGAATCCGAGCTGCTCGCCGAACACGACGCTGAGTGGTTTGCGGAGTCCCGTGAGGCGATCGAGCGGCCAGGCGAGTACCTGCTCTACGAGGAGGATGGCGAGACGCGACTGGCGGCGCTGACGCAGGAGTGGACCCGCGTAGGACGCAGTCTCGCCGCGGATGTGCGCTTCGACGACCCGACGGTCTCACGCAGGCACGCGCTGCTGGTGCGACAACCCGACGGTGTGCGGGTTCTCGACGACCGCAGCCTCAACGGCGTGTTCGTCAATGGCGAGCGGATCGAGTGGCGGATGCTGCAGGACGGCGACGAGATCATCGTGGGTCGCTACCGCCTGCACTTCGTGAGCATCGCGGCGGTGCCGAGCGGTGAACGTACAGGCGGCGTGCGCAGCGGCACAGCAGCAGCCGGCTGAGGACGTCGGCCACCGCGTACAGCCTGCGCGACCAACCAGCCGATCCCCGCGGCCAGCGCACCCGCCCCCGGCGGCGTCAATCCTCTCTCGGCCACGACACCCGCGCCCCTCGCGGCCGCGCTGCTGGGAGACCAACTTTTTGCAGCCATTCGCGCGCGTGCGCGCGCGCAGCCGCGAATGGCTGCCCAAAAAAGACCTCTACCCCACACCCTGCCCCCCCGCGGCGCGCAACACCCCCCTCGACCCCAACCCGCAGCCCCCGCCCGCCCGACTGCCGGGAGGCTTGAGCTCTCTGTACAGACCGCTCTTGACAGGGCAGGGGGAGGCGGTCTACCATCGGGGCGAGGGGAAACTCACAGTCCGGTAGTCGGCGCATGGAAACGCGTCCCGGGCTCGCTTTTCGTCCGCGAGAGCGAGACCCGAGCGGAGAGGCGGTCGCGCTCCTCCACCCGCTCCTCCGCCGGGCAGGCAGGGAGGACGGACGATGTCGAACAGCAGGAGCTTGGGCGCCAGGGGAGGACGGCCGCCGGCCCTCGCGCTGCAGGCGTGGGGCGGCGGCGGCGACCCAAGGGCACGTCTGATGGACGCGATGATCGCGACGGTGGCCTATCGGGGCTTCGAGCGCACGACGGTGGAGCGGGTGCGCCAAGTGGCGGAGGTACCGGCGGCGGTCTTCGAGGAGCACTTTCGCGACAAGGAGGATTGTTTCGTGGAGGCGCTCGACGGGCTGCTGGCGCGCGTGCACGCTGGTGTGGACGACGCGGTCGGGCCACGCGGGCTGCCGTGGGCGACCCGCGTTCGAGCGGGGCTGCGGGCGCTGCTGGCGGCGCTCGCAGCGGACCCGGACGGCGCACGTGTGCTGCTCGTGGAGTGCTTGCGCGCAGGGCCGCGCGCCTATGCCTGCCACGAGCGTCTGTTGGCGCCGCTGCTCGTGCTGCTGGAGGAGGGCCGGTTCCACTGCGCAGACCCCGCGCATCTGCCGGCGAGCACCGCGGAAGGGATCGCGGGGGGTGTCGGTGCGATCGTACAGCGCCGCGCGCTGGAGGACCGCACGGGCGAACTGCCGAGGCTGCTGGGGGATATCGCGTACTTCGTGCTGCTGCCCTACCTGGGCCACGAGCGTGCGCTGCTCGCGGCGCACGCCAGGCAACTCGCCACGTAACCGAGGCGGGCGCTGGATGGGCCCGCCCTGTTGAGCACGAAGAGCAGTGCACGCAGAGGTGGCCCTAGAGCTCCTGGATGACGCCCTCGGGGTCTTTGAGCGCAGTGCCACGCGGGGCGCGCCGCACTGGTGGACCTTCAGCTCGTCCAGAGCGTTCTCGAACTCCCAGCGCTCGGCGTAGAGCGGCGCAAGCTGGCTGGCGGGTGCGCGGTCGGGATCGAGGATCGTTGATTGGACGGATGCCGATCTGCTGGTGCGGCGCAGTCCGCCGCACCAGCCCGACAGGCACGCGTCGCGTCGGACTTGCGAGTTTCGGCCGGGCGTCTCGCTGCCAACGTCCGTCTACGCTGCGTGCTTGTCGCTTGCGAGCATCCTCAGATGTGTATCAGTTCAGAATCGCGAAACGAAGGGTTGTTGCGCTCGAGCGTTCCCCGGCCGCATTGGTCGCGGTAATGACTAGCGTGTAGTGGCCCGGCTTGAGCTTCGAGTGCAAGACGAGCCCTCGGAAGCCGAGCCTGTTCACACCGCTGTGGCCTGCGAACGAGAGCCCGCCCGTGACGGCCGTGCGGCCGCAGACCCGGCGTCCTGCGTTTCTTGAAGTCTGAGCGACGCACTTGTGACCGACTATCCGCCCGTTGACCTGCCGCAGGAAGCTAAAGTCTACAGTCGCCTGCTCGTTGAGCGAGAGAGCGAAAGTGGTTCCGATACGTGACTTGCCACGCTCACGCCAAACCGAGGCCGACTGGCTGACCGTGGCAATCGCCGGCGGTTCCGATGCGGGCGGACCAGGCGACGATTCGGAGGGAGACGGTGCAGGCGTCGCCGGTGGCGCGATCGTGACCTTGCCGGAGGTGCTCGTGACGTTGCCGAGCATATCGGCGCTGTGCAGGATCACTTCGTAGGTGCCCGGGGCCGTATAGGTGTGGGTGACGTTGGTCCCGCTCGCCGAGGAGCCGTCGCCGAAGCTCCAGCTCGTTTCCCCGAGGACCGACCACACGTCAAACGGCGACACCGAGAAGGTGAGCGGCTGACCGACAGTACCCGTGGCCGGAATCGAGACGTCGTTCAGGACCGGCCCGGTCGCGACATATCCCGCGGTCTGGATGCCGTCTGTGCCAACCCACGCGGCTAACGCGTCGCCCCGTTCGTCGAAGGCGACCTGCGGCCCGCCGCCGTGGCCGATATCGACGGGAGCCTGCCATTCCCCACCGGCGGGCTTGAACGCAGACTGCACCGTTCCATCCTCGCCATCCCAGACCGCGAGCGCATCGCCGTGCCCATCGAAAGCGACCTGTGGAGCGTACGCGCCTCCCCCCGAGATTTCGACGGGAGCCTGCCAGGCTCCGTCCGCCGGCTTGAACGCGGCCTCGACTGTGTCACTGAACGCCCAGGTCCAGACCGCAACCGCATCGCCCTGACCATCTACGGCAATCCCCGGGTCTCCCGCTCCCTTCGGCTGATCGATTTCGTCGCCTTCGCTGACAATGGTGACCGGGCTCTGCCATGCTCCTCCCGCCGACTTGGACGCTGCCTGTACGGTGCGCGTGGAAAGAAATCCATGCGTCCACTGATTCCAGACAGCCTCGGCTTCCCCCTGTCCATTGACGACAATTTGCGGCGTCCCGGCCAGACCGGGAGCGGACACTTCGACAGGCGCCTGCCACGCGCCACCCGCAGGCATGGACGACGAGATCAGCTCCCATTCGTACTGGCCTTCTTCGTTTCTACGCTCAATGCGACTCCACAGCGCCAGCGCGTCACCTCGCCCATCGAATACGACCTGTGGTTCATCGCCCCCTTCTCTCCCCTGGGTCACGTCAACCGGAGCCTGCCAAGAGCCGCCCGCCGGCCTGAACGCCTCCTGGACAGGGCCATCACCTCCCCGATTCCAGACCGCGATCGCGTCGCCCTGCGCATCGACAGCGAGTGATGGATGCACCGATCCCGGAGCTTCAACCGGCGAGAGGTCGACCGGAGCCTGCCACGCACCTCCAGCTGGCCTGAATGCGGCCTGAATGCTGAAATGAGCGTCGCCTTCGGGAACAGTGCTGCCATAGGCTTCCCACACCGCGAATGCATCTCCGTGCTCATCGAACGCGACATTCGCGTCTTCCGCACTCTGACCATAGGGAGAAAGCCTTTCAGGAGCCTGCCAGGCACCACCCGCCGGCCTAAAGGCAGTCCGCACCTCATAGCTCGAGACGTCACCTTCTAGCTTGCCGTCTTCGTTATGCCACACCGCTATCGCGTCGCCCTGCCCATCAACCGTGATCCGCGGCTGGCCGACACTGCCCGTTTCTTCGACGAAGCTAGTTGGAGCGAGCCATCCAGGCGCAGCGACCGCGGAAGGGACCGCCAGCAAGCCGAGCAGAAACGCCCCACACAAGACCCGGGTCAGCCTGAGAGACATGCGCGCGATCATAGCACTTGGTCGCGCCGCGTGGGCTGTGCGTGTAGTGTCGCGTGAGGGCAACCTTTCGTCTCCTATTCGAGAAGTAGTCAAAGCTCGCTCCGGCACTTGCCAATGGCTGCCTTGACCCGCGGAATGCGCGTCTTGATCCCGCTGGTACTTGACAACAGGGCGGAGTCGGAGCGAGGTATATTGACCCCTTCCTTGTGCAGACATGCCACGACCTTCGCGACTGCGCGGCTGCGAAAAGATTGGTGTTTCTGCACGCTGCCGTGAAACCCTTGTTTGCTCCTGGCGTCTGCCTCCTTCCTGCCGGGTCCGACAGCGTTCGCCGCGTCAGAGCCGCATATCTTTCCCACACCCTCAAGCTCAGCAGGTGTCACAGTCTTTGGCGCCTGCAATTCGCCATTGCTGAGAACCATCACGCCATGCCTCTGCATACATGCTGCGACTCCCGGGTTATATGCGGTACTCACAGACAAGCGCGCGCTCGTCGTGTGCGTGAAGGCGCCACCGCATCCCCCAAGCGCGACCAGCGCACACACGCACGCAGCAATACCAGCTCCGCACACTACGCTGCTCACTAGTCCCCTCGCTGGAGCTCCTTCATACATTGTTTCTCCTCAACTCGCGGTTAGTTCGCACGGCGTCGCTATTAGGTTCAAGCCGTGTGCTGGGGCCGAGCCAATTCGAAGTACAGCACAGTACTAACAAGCGGCGGCAGCGGCGCCACGACGATGCTCGCAACTGCCCCGGCTGCTATTCCGAAGCCCATACCGACGCTATCCGCAAGCACGTAGATCAGCGCAGCGATGGTACCGAGCGACACGAGCAAAGCCACCATCACCGTGAGCACCTGCCAGCGAGAGTTGTCTACGAGCTTGCGACTGCGCGCTAGGGCACCGAGTCCAGCAGGTCGCTCGAGCACCGCGACTGGCGCAACTACCGACCAGACCGTGATCAGCAGGAAGCCAGGCAGGAAGAACACCGCCGTAGCGACAACAAGCAGGGGTATCTCATAAGTGAGGTGGGAGCGTGTCGTGCCTAGTGCCTCGCTGACTAGAAGGCCACCGGCAATCGCCGAGCCGACCAGGAAGAGAAAGGTCGTCGCTGTGCCAGCAGCTATCATCGAGGCCGCGAGCTTCCCGAGAGACGGCTTACTTCGTCTTATCGCGGCTCGCGTGCTTAGGCCACGTCCTCCTGCATAGAAATCCGCTACGCGCTCGATCACGAGCCCAGTGAAGAGAACCACGGCACCTACGTCGATGAAAAGCGCCACGATGCCGAGCGAGCCAGCAATAACTGATGGTAGCACGGATGCGCCAGCGACGGTCAGGACCGCGCCCGCCGCGACAGAAAGCAGAAACCGGGACTGGCTCATGTAGATTTGGAGGACGCGACTGACCACCTCGACCACCTTAACCCTCATTTTCATTATCTCGGATAAGAGCACTCATGATGCCGTGCCTCACCATCCATGCCTTTACAGCTGTCATCAGAGCGGATAGCAGCCGTCCGGGCCATTTGGGCAGAACTTGATTAATGCGTCTTGTTTGTATTCGACTTCTTCGTATTCGTACAGCACCAAACCGATAAACGGGACCTTGACATGGTACATACTAGTCACGTAATACTCCCAACAGTATGGATTGTGCGCGTGGCCCCGATGTTCGTACGCCTCGTCTATACAGGTATGCAGCTGCCCACCGAGGTTGCTGGCCCAATCGTGGATAGCTTCGATGTTAAAGCCGGTCACGTGGGCAATTACCCAGTTCTCTGCTTTCTGGATGAAATCGATATGGAGGGCACTCGTGATAGTCTTCAGGGCACTTATGGGAGTGGTGCAAATAACTGCCAGTTGCATCTCAGTGAGCTGGCTTTCAGCTTCACCGATATCCAGGTGATTAACCACCCCGGGATCATCGACTTCTACTTCGCACCCTTCTCCGGCCGTCTCGCACGCCTTCTCCGCCGCTTCCCGTTCCCGCCCCGCTTCCAACCCCGGCGCTTCGTCGGCCTCGCGGGTGGCGCCTTGCAGGACCCATGTTTCCTCTTGGGAAATGTACGGGGCGCCAGCGCCCGATCCATCCGGCAGCCCGGGGGGCGCCACCTCTTCGCTCTGCAGCGGCCTTCCGGTCTGCGGCACGTAGGAGGTCGCGCCCTCGGTGATGACGCCGGAGGCGAGTGACTTTTCGACGTCGCCCGCGCCGAGCCAGGCGAACTTGGGGGGTGCTTTGCCGCCGTTGGGGACGCCAAACTCGGTGCTGTTGTAGCTGGATTCGAGTTTGGTTTCACCCGTTTTGTCCTTAATCGTGGCGGCGACATCACCCTCGAGGTCATGGAGCTGCAGGATCGGCGTTTCGACGGTCGCGCCTTTGCCGTTATCGACCGCAATCAGCGTTCCGTCGATGCCGGGAATGTTGCGCGTCCATTTCCTGCCGCTTTCGCATGTTTCAGCTTCTTCGGAACCTTCGCAGGTCCACGCGACGGCTTCGCCCGAACCGTCGTAGTGAGTGATGGTTTTTTGGGTGCCGCTGCTTGTTTCCCGGACCCGCCCGTCGGGGTCCATGAAGTAGTCGTTTGTGACCCCGTTCTGGGTCTGCGTCGCGACCGCGTTGTCGACATAGAACGTGCTTTCCAGCGCGTGGCCTTCGGCGTCACTGGACGGAAGCTTGGTGACGTTCCCCAGCGGGTCATACGTGATTTCGCTATCGATTAGGCGGTCGGCTTCGTCATATTTATGTTCCTGGACGGTACCGCCTTCGGTGGCGCATTCATTTTTGCTGTTCGGTTCGCGCGTGGTTTGCTTCGTGCGATTCGATTCTTCATCATAGGCGTAAAGCCGTGTTTTGCAGGATTCGCCTACTGGTGTTTCGTGCACTTCGGTCAGCTGTCCCAGTGTGTCATAGCCGTATTCCTCTTTAGCAAGCGTGCTCGTCTTGCTCATCACTTCACCGCGTATCGACGGGACCTTCGATTCGCTGAACCACACGCCAGCGCTTTTTTCCGAACAGGTCGTGCTCTTGACGTATTCGATGCCTGTGGCTTCGCCGACCGAGTTGTCGGTGTAGTTCGCGCACATCCCGTTTGGATAGACGACGCTCGCGAGCTTGCCTTCGGCGTCGTAGGACGCGGTGAATGTTCCTGCGGCAGAATCCACCAGCCTTTCCAGCTGCTTGGTGGTCGTGCTGTACGTGTATTTCTGGCTGCTGTTGCCTTCATCGCTGCCGTCACTCATTTCTTCGAGCAGGTCGTCATTTTCAGGCCCGGCGTACTTGAATTTCGTAACGTTGCCGTCCGAATCGGTATAGCTTTCGAGCTGCCCGAGCGTGTTGTAGGCGCTCGTAATCGTCTTTGGTTTGCCTTCGCTGCAGAGTTTGCCTTCGTTCGTGCACTGTTTTTCCAGCAGACCCGTTTTTTCGTTGTATTCCTCGGTGATCTTCGGCAGCGCCTTGTCCGTTTTTTCTGTGGTCACAGTGGACGTCTCTCCGCTGTACTTCAACCGCCCGGCGGCGTCATATTCGTCTTTGGTAGTACGCGTATGTTCCGCAAAGCTGCCTGATTTCGGGAACGTTTCTTCGATTGCTTCGGGCTCGTTCCAGATGTTGTAGGTGGTTTTCGTCACCGGCAGGTTCGGTACGCCTGTCGTTTCAGGCTGCTTGGCGGGAAGCGTTTCACATACCAGACCCGCCCATTCAGGGTGTTTACCGCATTCTTTATATTCTTTGTTTTCTTCCTCGCCGTAGTAGACGGTCTTGCCATCGTGCGCAGAGTTACCTCCAGAACCCTTGGGCGTACGCGTTTCCTTGACTTTACCCATCGCTTCACCGGATTCATAGTATTCCGTCATGCTCGTCAGGTTCAGACTGCCCGGAGCGGCCGTGGTCGATGTCGGAGCGCGCAGCTCCCAGCCAAGGTCTTCCTGACCCGAGTAGGAGGTTTTCGTCGTACTGACATCGACCGTTTCGTTGTTGTTTTCGCTCGTCAGTTCGGCGTAGTTCTCGGTCTTGGTGGCGAGGTCGTAGGTTTCTTTCTTTTTCGTCCTGGGGTTTTCGGTGGGCGCGCCTTCGTTGTAGAAGTACTTGGTGAGGCTGCGCGCCATCGCTTCCTTCGGTTTTTCACCGGCTTCGTAGTGTTCTTCACCGGCGACATACTTGACCATGTGCTCTGGGCCGCGCGAAACGATCAACTGCGTGCCCGGTTCCAGCACTTCTGTTTCTTTTTCGCCTTCGCCGTTATACGTGTTTTCCGTCAACAGCAGCTTCGCCGTCTTGGCCGACGCGCAGTTCGATTCCGATTCGCAACCTTCTTTGAGCGCTGCTGCGCGGTTGTCCGGTGAAAGCGTGCGCACGATGTCGTTGGTTTCGTTGTATTCCATCGCAGAAATGGACCCGTAGGTTCCGGTGCTCGGCTTCGCGATATTCACCAGCCGGCCCTGTCCGTCCAGGTAGTAGACGGTCGCGCGGGTGTAGCTCGACGCCGGCCAGCCCTGGGGTGAGTCCGGCAAGACGATCGCCGTCGCTTCTTCCGGGGTCTCTTCGGCCTTCTGTCCCCATTTAGCTACTTCGCTTGTGCTCATGTTGTGTGGCGCTCCGGTGCCGGAGACTGGAACGTTGTAGTCGATCGTGGTGCCGGGCTGTGGCGTCTGGGCTTCACCTTCGGGGTTGGTCGCGGTGAGATTGAAGGCGGTCACCTTCCCCGCTGTGTCGCCGGTCACGCACAGCGACGAGGACGCACACGCGACGCTCGTCAAATCATCTTCGAGCGAGTAGAGCGTACTCCAGGTTTCGCCGCTGTTTTTCGAGATCAGGACGTGACCCGCGGCATCGACCGCCACGCACGTCCCGCTGGCTGGGCACGCGACTCCGGTCAGTTTCGTGGTGCCGTCGATGTCGTGCTTGGTGGCCGTCGTCGCGCCGCTGCTTTCGATTTTCAAGACGACCGCGCCGCCAGCGTTGTCGACCGCAACGCAGGAACTGGTAGACAGGCAGGCGATGCCGTTCAGCTCGTACGATCCGTCCACGTCTGTTTCCGTCCACGAAGTTGACTCTACATGCGCTTCGGTGGTCGCGACGTGTACATCGCCTTTACTGTCCGCCATCGCGCAAAACGCTTTTGAGAGGCAGGACACGCTGTTCATGTTCTCTTCCCGCGCTCCCGGCCTCTCAAGCGTCCATTCGGTCGATGCCGGTTCGGTCGTGTAATGAAAATAGCCAAGGGTCTGCCCGGCGACACAGAACGAACTCGAGACGCACGAAATCGAGAGTGCTTCATCGGTCGGATAGAATGCTTCAGACCATTCACCGCCAAGCGAAGTTGCATAATGGACCCTACCTGAGCCTTGAATCTGTTCCTGGGCCAGAACACAAAGCGAAGTAGTCGGACACGCGAGCGCCTTGGCGTGCTTTGAATCGCCCCCGCTCGGCGCCTCCCAGAATTTCCATGTCGACAATGCCGAAGCGCTTACATTTGTCGCATAATCCAAGGTCCCCAAGTTGCCGTCGTACGCACACGTCGTAGTAGCCGGCACACACGCAACGGTGTACACCTCTTGTTCGGCATTCTCAGTTTTGTAGCCGGGCTTCGGGTAAACCACGAGACTGGGAGCACTCGTCGCGGCCACAGACCCGCCTCCATTCGTCGCCGACACCACAGCGACAAGCGTATGCGACACGTCGCCACTCACCGCCGTGTAGTTCGCGTTTGTCGCGCCGGCGATTGGTCCACATTCTTTCCCTTCAGCGTTGCAGCGCTCCCACTGGTAGCCGTACACTAACGGACTGTTGCTCCAGACTCCGCTAGAGACCGCCATGCGCACACCAACTGCGGGAATACCGGTCAGCTTCGGCACTTCGCTATCAGAGGGCAGCGCTCCCCCCCACAGCCCCGCTGACGCCGCGGCCCGTGTGACCTTGAGGAGTCTGCCCGTTCCCGTGTCGCCCGCGAGCGTGCCGTACGTAAACATCCACGGCTCCTGTCCGGGCGGATCCAGCGCGGTGACATGCCCTTCCGTGTCATAGCCATAGGTCGTCTTCAATTCATGCGGGGAGAGGCGCGGATCCCACTCGGCGCGCAGCCGACCCTGTTTGTCGTAGACGTATTCCGCGACCGGGATCGGCGCTTCGGTCATTTTTTTGGTCGCCGGATTGTATCCTTCGTAGGAAACTTTGACGAGCCGCCCTTCGTATTCGCCCCATTCGCTTGGGCCTTCGCCGATTCCACTCTTTGTTTTTGTGGCGTACGTGAACTTCAATGCGCGACAGCCCGGTTCCATTTTCGGAGAACACGAGACTTTTGCCGGTGTTGCCCCGCGCTCTTCGCTAGGCCTCGTGACTTTTTTTCCCCCCACTTCGGCCGTTTCGTAGAAATAGCTCACGGTGTCCGTGGGCACCGGGCCTTCCTGCGTCGTCGGTGCCCACACTTTCGCGGTGCTGCTAAGCGTGAACTTTGTGGACGTATCTTCGGCCGGATCCTTTAGATAATACGCGACCTTTTCTTTTTTTTCATTTTCTTCAAGCGTCATCGTCAAGTTCGAGTCCCCGGGCGGCGCTTCGAACTTCCCCGTCGGTTCCTGTTTGCTGTTGAGAATCGCCGCAAAGATCGTTTCCCCACCGTTCCCGCTGGTCACAAGTACGCTTCCGTCAACCAGTTCGATAAGCGACTCCCCACCGCCAATGCTGAGGCGCCACTGCGGTCCCAACAACGACCCTCCTTCCGCGCCCGCCGTCAGATCCCGCGAACTGTAGACCCGCGACACCGACAGCCCCGAACCCAACGAGACGTCACTGCCACCCAGCGTGAAGTCCCCGGACTCCAGATCGACCGAACCGGGCCCCATCGGCACAGGCGTCGAATGCCGGATCGAGATTGTTTCCTCTTCCCGGCCTTCGTTGCCAGCTCTATCTTTGGCTACGATCACAATCGCGTGATGACCAGCACCGAGCTTTTGGCCGCTGATCCTCCATTTCGCGCTTGCCGTGCATTCGCCTTTCGCCGCGGAGCACCCCGTCTGGGTTCCGACTTCTTCAGCTTCGAACCCGTCAATATACAGCGCGATACCCTTTTCTTTGCCGGAGATACCCATGATCCCCGAACTTGCGACCGTCGAGCCTTCCCCGTCCGTCGCATACGTCGTCAATTCATAAGTTTTTTCGCTGAGTTCGTTGCCGTAGGGCAGCCCGCTGGTGACAATGCCGTGCGGCTTAGAATAGTCGACTTTGACGGTTTCCGTGCCTTCCGTTTCGAGCGACTCCGTTTCATGTTTGGCGGTACCCATAGCGTCTTCGGCCCGATAGCGAATCTTATCTTCGCCGTTGGGAAGCCGCTTATTTAGCGTCCAAAGTTCAGTGTGTTTCGGATTACATTGAACACCAGTGCAGTCGCCGTGTGCGTAGATAGGGGTTTCAAAGATCTGTTCCCATTTACCCGGAGCGCTTTCGTATTCGAGCCTCGTCGCGGAAACTCCGATGCCCGGATCTTCAGCGATGAATTCGAGGGCGCCATCGTATTCGCTCAACCAGCTGCCCGACCCGTAGGCATTTTTCCGTTTCTGTTTTACTTTTTCTTTTTTGCTGTTTTCGACTTCTATTTCCCATTCTGGCGTACTGGTGTTATATTTCGTCGTCGAGTGGGTACCTGCCGGCTCGGAGAGGTACACTTCGCCTTTGTAGAGGAAGTCGGAGAACGAGTATTTGCTGGTCGGTTTGTTGACCACGGACTGCTGGAAGCGCACGGCGTTCCCTTCTCCGCCGGCGGTAGAGGTACATTCCTGTTCGCCTTTGCTGTTATCCGGGCAGATCGGTGCTGCCGGTTTGCGCGTATATTCCGCTGTTTTTTCGGCTTCGTCGGAGAGCAGCTCCTTGCTTTCCTTGCTGCCGGTTCCGTGAGCCTCAAGTTCGAGGTAGCTTTCGATATGGTCTTCGGTGTTTTTCGCTTCGGTTTCGGCGGTGAACTCGTAGATTTTAGAATCACCCTGGGTCTGATACGCCCAATAAGCTTTTTCGCTTTCGGCATACGCGGCGGTTCCGTAGGTCTCCAGCGATGTAGGATTGGCTTCGCTGAGTTCTTTGGTTTCCTTGTTATCGGTTGGTTTGGATGCGAATCTGGAAGTGTTACTAGTTTCCCACTGCCAGTTCGAGCGCTTGCTGCCGCTTTCGGTATATTTTTCTTCAATAAAGGTAGGGTCGACCTCGACAGGATATTGGTATTCCGCCGAGCGATCTTCCACGCTCAACATCAGCGTATCCCCCGAGACCGACATCGAGACCGGCACCGAGACACCCACAGCATCCCAAGCACCGGCAGGCAAGACAGTCGCGATCACCCTGCCTTCCTTGACGACGTCCACAACCCCCGAACCATCCTTCGACTGCACGAGGCTTGCACCCGCCGGCAACCCGACTTGGAAGAACAGCTGCCGCGGACTTTCCACCGAACGCAGCAACGTATCCGCCTCAAACCCATCCGTTGTAGGCTTGACCAGCGAATCCATGTCCGTCTGCGTATTGGCATACAGCACCGTCGCGCCGTCGACCGTACCTTCCGAACCATCTAGCGAGACGCCCGACCCATCCACCGGCGTTACCGATACACCAACACCCGGCAGCGCCACCCCACTGCTCAAGCGCTTGGGAATCGACACTCCCACGGCCGGGGTCGTGGGCTGGAACGAGCTCCCGTCATCGCTCAGACCCAAGTTGATCGGCGTGCGTTGCCCCGGCGAGGTCTGCACCGCTATCGGTTCCACTGATTCTACCACCGCCTGCCTACCGCCACCGACATCCACCGACGCCGCATTATCGCTCAGATACCCGGTAATGCTCTGCCCCGCAGGAAGCTTCGGCGGCCCACCAGCCGGTTCGTTTATGACCGCCGGAAACGCTTCGTTGTCTATCTTGACCGCTTGTTCTGGGCCAAGGTTAGAGAATTTTGTGCGCGAGGCTTCTCGTTGGGCCACCGCCTGCGGACTAGCCAACTGGGCTTCCCGCGCTTCCTGTTCCCCATCGCTTCCGGTCAACGACTGCTCTTCGGGTACCACCAGGGGATTTGCAGGCAGGGATTCGCTAGAAGCTGGAGGTGTGGTTGGCGCCACTAGCGCAGCGGACCGCGATACAAAACAAACAGCGGGCAGACAGCAAGAGAGACAGACCACCAAGCGCAGCGAGCCACGACGAGACATTGGCGCGAGCATGTGTTAGACAACCCCCGGATATGATTGATAGCGATGACCACTGCTTGCCACGTTGATTTGCACGATGGCCCGACGTACAGCTCTCGCCCCGCCGACCTTCATTGCCCGCACCCGGGTAGCGCATCCTCCCGCCGAAACCCGAGCCGCGCCGATATCTGGTCCGCCGTGACCTCAGATGCGGCGAAAGCTGGTCGACGAAGCTCTCCATCCGGATCGCCGAGCTGGGCGAATCCATACCCAGGGCAGCGACGACCTCCTCCGAACCGGAGCGCACCGGAACGGCGATCGACTGCAGTTCGGGTGCCAGCTCCCCCTCACAAGCCGCCACGCCTTCCTCGCGGACATGCGTCAATTCCTCGCGCAGCACGGCCCTGCGCGTGATCGTCCCGGGAGCACACTTCGCGAGCTTTATGTCAGCGAGCACGCGCGGCCGCTCATACTCGGGCAACGCGGCAAGCAGCACCTTGCCCATCGCGGTGCAATACGAGGGCAGGCGCGAGCCTACCGCGACTCCGGGCCGGAGTTCGTGCGCCGCTCGCCTGATACCGCGAATGTGCTCGGCGTAGACGATCCCCGTGCCATCGAGCACTGCGAGGCTGACCGTGAACGAGCTGCGCCGGCTCAGATCCTCGATATAGGGGTGTGTGTGCTCGCGCAACCCTGTCGCGTTCAACAGCGCCATGCCGAGGCCAGTGACCTGGAGACTCAGCCGGTACTTACGCGAGGCGCCTTGTTCCAGGTAGCCGAGCGCGACCAGCGTGGTGGCGTAACGGTGCGTGGTGCTGCGACTCATTCCGAGATCGGCCGCTATGTCGGAGATGCCGCAGACCGAGAGCTCTGGGGAGAAACAGCCGAGGATCGCGAGACCTCGCTCCAGCGACTGCGAGTACTGCGGTTCCCGGAGCGTCGGAACGACGGGGTCGCCCCATTCTTCGGGCAACCCGGCCGGCTGACGGTGGTTGACGCGAGGCATAGCCTTCTCGACCAGCGACATCGAGCCGGTATCGCACGCATCCAACGACATGCTCCGCGCATAGCAGGCCGGCGCGGATGCCGCCCGAAAGGAGATAGGAGCGCCCGCGCTTGCGACGTGTAGGAATGAAGGCGCACCTTGTCTTCGCCGAGGGCTCCTCCTGCCACAGCGGTCGCGACCGCGCATATCGCTGCTGCGTATGAGTCCTGGGTAGGCCGAGCATCCGACCCCATGGACGCTTCGTCGACGCCCGGCCCGACCCTCTGGCCATGCTTCCTCGCGCAGATGCCTTAGAAGTTCGGGTCTTGCCCTGTGTGCGCCGACGCCAGCCGATTCGACCGCGGACGCGCCATCGAGCGATGAGCCCTCATCGTGCAGAGTCCGCCGTCGAGACTGCGGCAGGCCGAACGTCGTTGGGTCCGCCCGGACGGTGCTTTGCCGGTCGCACACACCACCCTTGCCCGCCGAGCACGCTCCGGTGTTCCCATCGAGAAGTTCTGTCCATGCCGTGTCTCTAGACGCCACGGTCGGCCATAATGCGACCTGTAGCCTCGTTTTGGTAGGCGAACTTTTAGGAGCCGAGGTTTGTAAATTGCGTTGTCGCTGGAAACAGGGACTTTTGCGCCCGCAGAACTTCCAGTAGTCTGTTGCGTCCAATGCCTGCGACCCCGGCACGGAAGGAGACTGGCCGGCCCATGACCTCATGGGTCAACTGGGTCGTTTTGGGGCTGGTCATAGAACTTCCGGACTACGGCGCGGAGATTTTCAGGCGATACCAGCGGTTGTATGCAGATGTGCTGCCCGTCAGCGAATCGTCCCACATCTACGCGTCGCTCAATGAGCTTGTGCGGCGGGGATATTTGCAGGAGATGCCGCCGCCTCCCGGGGCTCTTGCGGGCGTGGGGCGCCTGCCCAAGCCGGGCTATCGCGCGACCCCGCTTGGGGTTCGCAGCTTCATCGACTGGCTCGTAGAGCAAGCCGAGGCGGAACGCAAGCGCCAAGTGCTCTGGGTGCGCCAGCTAGCGATCTTTACGGACTCGCCCGTCGTAGCGCTGCAGGTACTCGGCCGCTTTCAGAGCGCGTGCCTCCAGCGGGCGGGAACCGACGGAAAAGCAGCCGCGGGCCCCGTGCCCGAGACCCGCGAGGAGCTCACAGAGCACCTCCTCGCCAAGCAGCAGCGCTTCGCAGGGGGTGGGATGCTCTCGTGGCTCAAATACACTATCGCCGTCTTCGAGGCACGCGCTGGGAAGCATCGCACGCGATGACGCTGCTCGAACTTGAGCACGTGACGAAACGCTACCGCCGCGGCTCGCGCGTCGCGCTCGACGACGTATCGCTCGCGATGGACGCCGGCGAGCTGGTCGCCGTATGGGGCGAGCGGATGTCCGGCCGGTCAACACTGCTGCGAATCGCGGCCGGTATAGAGGCACCCGACGCGGGATTCGTACGCTTCGACGGCCGTCGCCTGACAGAGCAGGGCGACGAGCTCGGCAGCGGGATCAGCTACGTCCGCAGGCGCATGGGCTCGCAGTGGGGTCGCACGGTCCTCGATGAACTGGTCGCCGTCTGCCGCGCCCGGGATCTCGCCCCTTCCGATGCCACGCACGACGCATGGCAGGCCCTGCAGCGCGTCGAAGCTGAGCGTTACGCGACCCTCCAACCAGCAGCACTCAAGATCGAGGAAACCGTCCGGGTAGTCGTCGCGCGCGCGCTTACGGCCAGGCCACGCTTGATCGTCATCGACGAGCCGACGGCCGGCGTGGACACGCTCAGGCAAGACGGCATCCTCGAACTGCTGCGATCGCTAGCCGACGAGGGCATCGCGATCTTGTCGAGCACCGGCGACGGCACCGGATTCCTCGGCGCCGACCGGGCGTTGGTGCTCGACAACGGCAGGCTACAGGGCGACCTGAAGCCCGATCTGGCGCCGGTCAGCGACCTCGACCTACGTCGCCGGGCTCGTCGCTAGAGCCGGGAGACCGAGATTGCTCACTCTGGAAGATGTCGTCAAGCACTATCGCGGGACTGGCGAGGAGGTAAGGGCCGTCGACGGTGTCAGCCTCACAATCGCGCCCGGCGAAATGCTCGCGCTGCTCGGCCCCAGCGGCTCGGGCAAGACGACCCTGCTGCTGTTGATCGCAGCACTTCTTAAGCCCGAGGATGGAACGATCATCTACAGAGGGCGTGACCTCGCGACATTCACGGAGAACGAAGCCAGCGAGTATCTGATGCGCGAGGTCGGGTTCGTCTTCCAGCACTTCCATCTGATGCGGCGCACCACCGTGATCGCGAACGCGGCCCGCAAGCTGCTCGTCAGCGGCATCGGGCTCCGCGAGGCCAGGGAGCGCGCGATCCCGTGGCTCGAGCGCGTCGGACTCGGCGACCGCCTGGAGCACGCCGTCGAACACCTGTCCGGTGGCGAGCGCCAGCGCGTTGCGATCGCCCGCACGCTCGCCTGCGAGCCGCGGCTCATCCTCGCAGACGAGCCGACCGGGAACCTCGACAGCGCCCGCAGCAGAGAGATCGTGCATTTGCTTCGCTCCGTCGCGCACGAAAACGGTGCATCCGTCCTGCTCGTCACCCACGACCTCGAAGCGGCTAGCATCGCCGACCGGCGCCTGGTGCTGCGCGACGGCAGGCTCAGCGACGGCGACCCCGACGGCAGGCCGCACGGTCCGCTCAGCGCTGCCCAATCAGCGACAGCCGCCGGATGAGCCAATCTCTGCGACACCGAGCCGGCTAGTCGGCGAGGCCGATGCACCCACGCAACCTCATCTTCTTCTACGGCCAGCGTCTGCGACTGCACGGCGTGCAAGAGCTTCTGGCTGGACTAGGAGTGGCCGCGGCAGTCGCGCTCGTCTTCGCCGTAACTGCCAGCAGCCTAACCAACTCGACCTCCGACGTCGTCCACACCGTCGCCGGGCCGGCAAACCTCCAACTCCACACACGCGGCCCCGAAGGGTTTAGCGAACGTCTACTTGGACGGGTCGAACACCTCCCAGGAGTCGCGCAAGCCGCCCAGCTTCTTGAACAGACCGCCACCATCCGCACCGCGTCCGGGCATCGCGCGATCGTGACGGTCGCCGGAGCCGGCGCTTCTCTGGCCTTTCTGGACGGTCTCGCGCACACTTTGCCTGCCGGTGTCCTCTCAGCACAAGGGATCAGCCTCAGCACAGCAACTGCCCACCAGCTCAGACTCCCTGGCTTCGGTTCACAGCGTGCTCCTATACGGGTAACTATGGCCCTTCGCGGCGGAGCAACCACACTCGCGGTGTCGGCCGTCCTCGGTCATGAAGCGGCCGGGGCGCTATCGCTAGCTCAGGTTGCGGTCATGCCTCTGGCACATCTCCAGGCGCTCGCCGGGCTACCCCACCGGGTTTCACGCATCCTAATCCAAAGCGAGCCTGGGCACCGAGCAGCCGTCGAACATGAGCTACGCACGCTCGTCGGAGGTGCGATCAGCATTGAGCCGGCCGGCCAGGAAGTCGCGCTTCTGAACCAGGCGCTTAAGCCGAGTAACCAAGCAAGCGCACTGTTTGCAGGGCTCGCGGCACTGCTCGGCTTCCTGTTCGCGTTCAACGCGATCCTGCTCACCGTCCCCGAGCGACGCGCTGTGATCGCTGATCTGCGCCTGGACGGAGTCAAGCGCAACGCGATCATCCAAATGGTGCTATTCCAAGCGCTCTGTCTGGGAGTCCTCGCGTCGCTGGTGGGCCTGGTCGGTGGCTACGCGTTGGCTCTGGGCGTCTTCCAGGCCAACCCAGGCTATCTCGCACAGGCATTCACTCTCGGCGGGAACACCGTGATCGGCGCACGGTCGATCGTCTTCTCCTTGGCCGGCGGGATTCTCGCGACATGTCTCGCGTCGGCCATTCCGTTGCAGGATCTGC
Organism: uncultured Solirubrobacterales bacterium; assembly: GCA_963804675.1. GTDB lineage: Bacteria > Actinomycetota > Thermoleophilia > Solirubrobacterales > Solirubrobacteraceae > Palsa-744. The sequence continues at coordinate 1,451,697 of CAWDRI010000001.1, forward strand.
GCCGCGGCCGACCTCTGGATGCCGTCTACTCCGAAACCGGTAACCATGACCGGACCCCCGGAGGCGGCACCCAACGACAACTCTCTATGGCCGCCGTAGGTCTCGTTGCGCTAGCGAGCGTCATGTTCGCGCTCATGCCCTCTGCGGCGATCGCGACGTGCGTACTGCTCGCTGTGGCGACCATGCTCGCAGTCCCGTTGGTCCTGTCAGCCGTTCTGCGTGTTGGCGAGGCGCTCGCTATGCGCAACAAGAAACTCTCCATCCTGCCCCTGGCGATCGAATCGCTGCGTACTCGAACGCTGCGATCACTCGCGCTTGCTGCTACCGGCGCGGTTGCCCTGTTTGGCAGCGTCGCGCTCGGCGGCGCCCAGAACGATCTTCTGCGAGGGCTCCACAACTTTGCTCGGGCCTATACGACTGACGGCGACATTTGGGTGGTCAACCCCGGATACACGCCGGAGACAACGAGTTTCCTCCCAGACGGGTATATATCGCGTATTGCCCGCGTACCAGGCGTTACCCGTATCAACGTGCTGCAAAGCGAGTTTATGAATATGGCAAACCGGCGGGTAGTGATTGTCGCGCGGCCACCCGGCACAGGTCGCGAACTGCTGCGCAGCCAGATCGTTACGGCTAATTTTGCCTACGCCCGTGCCCGGTTGCGCGAAGGAGGCTGGGTTGCGGTATCGAAGCCGATAGCCGAAGAACAGCACGTCGGGATAGGGCAGACGATCGAGCTGCCAACACCAACAGGCACCGCGGCGTTCAGACTTGCGGCGCTGACCACAAACTTTGGCTGGCCCGGAGGCGCGATACTCATGAGTACCGTTCAACTACAGTCGCCGATGGGCGACCAGTGCACCGAGCGCGCTCGCTGTCGATCTCGCCCCCGGAACTAACTTGGCGCGAGCAAGATACGCCGTCGCAGCGTCGCTGGGGAAGAGTAGCGGGCTGGAAGCGATAACGGCGGCGGCCTGGAGGGAACGTTTCGACTCGCTAGCTGGCGAAGGACTCGGGCAACTTGGAGACATTTCCGCGCTCCTGGTCCTCGCGGCGATTCTCGCGATGGCTGCGGCACTGGGGTCAAGTATTTGGCAGCGGCGAGTTTCGCTCGCGGAACTGCGCCTGGAAGGCGCTCCTCGACGTTGACTGCGGCTGATCCTGCTCGTGGAGTCCGTTCTTATGCTCGGCGCCGGATGCTTGACTGGTGCTATCGGCGGTGTTTACGGCCAGTTTGTCATTGACGACTATCTCGAGCACGTCACCGACTTTCCGGTCGCGCGGATCGCGGCCGTAGCCCGTCCGGTTGAGATACTCGTGCTCGTGGTCGCTTTCGTATTGGTGCTCATGTCGCTTCCCGGCTGGTTCGCCGCGCGTGCTCCCGTGGCGCTCGCGCTGAACGAGTAGCGCAGTCCTGTCCACGACGCCCGTCGAGCGCTACCGTGCTCAAAACGGCATAGGCTCGGTGGTGGTGTCTGCACTTGATGATTATCGGCTCACGGGTCGAATGAGCCTGATGCTGGTGCGCGCTAACGTTCGCTACTGGTGCACCGTCGCGCCGCTGGTTCGCATCCAGCTTAAACGCTGGGAGCGCCACGCCGAAAAGATCCCTGACCCGACCTTGCATCGCTTGGCGCTCGAAAATCTGCGCGAGGAAGGATTCAATGCGCAGGCTACAGCGACGCTCGCGACCCTGGCGCCCGCCGAGCACCGCAATGCCGTGGTCGAAGCAGTCGTTGGGCTACAGATCATCTATGACTACCTGGACAGTCTCCTTGAGCGGCCACTCCCCGATCCGCTGGATGACGGGCGCCGGCTCTATGGCGCATTGTTCGACGCGGTCGTGTTGGATGCCGATCTCGCCAGCGACTACTACGCCCACGCTCCGGGTTGTGACGATGGTCAGTACCTCAAGGATCTTGTAGCCGCGGTACGCGGTGCGCTCGCGCGGCTTCCCAGCGCAACGGCGATCACCCGTGTCGCTGAGCGCGCTGCCAAGCGCTGCGCCGAGGCGCAGGCACGTGCCCACGCCGCTCGCGTGCTCGGCAGCGAACAACTCACGCGGTGGGCGGTCACCAACGCCAACGGTACAGGTCTGCAGTGGCGCGAGTTTCTAGCAGGCGCAGTGTCTTCAGGGTTTGCGCTACATGCGCTGATCGCCGCCGCCGCCGATCCGCGGACCTCTCCGCAGGACGCTCTGGCTATCGACGAAGTCTACCTTTCGGTCTGTGCGCTGACCACACTGCTGGACGGCGTCGTCGATTACGAGGACGACATGCGCAGCATGGGTCACCCCGGCTACATTCGCTACTACGAGGATCGCGGGGCCCTCAGCCGCGGACTGGGTTTCGTGATCGAACGTGCTGTGGCGCGCGCCGGCGGCGCTCCGAACGGCACCTACCATCTGATGACGCTCGTGGGCGTCGCGGCTTACTACCGTTCCGCTCCGACATCATCCAGCAATTTCGCGCGGCCCATCTTTGCCCAGATCCACCGCGAACTCAGGCCGCTGATCACACCGACGCTAACGGTCATGCGCGCTTGGCGGGCGACAAAACGGGCACGGATAGCCCTCGCGCGAGCCAAATGCGGAGGCTGATGTCCGGCACGGCCGCGGAGGTGGCAGCCGGATCGTCAAGCAGCGCGGTACGTCGCGATCATCGCCGACGGAAACGGCCCCCGCGCAGCCCACCCCCTATTTCAGCGGCGCCGGCGGCACGACGTGCGGGAACTGGCTGGTGGCGCCTTCCCAGGTGAAGGGGCCCTGTTGCAGGCAGGCGGGCGCGGGGACTTCGTTGGTGGTGCTTTCGGGCGCGTTGACGACGTGGTCGTGGATCAGCTGTTCGATCAGGCTCTGCGTGACGACGGAGCTGGGCGAGCCTTCGATCGCGGGCGCGGAGCTGGCGCAGTTGGCGGTGCTGAAGGACTGCAGCCCGCCGCTGCCGAGCAGACGCAGACCGCCGGTCTGGAAGTAGGGGTTGGCGCGGTTGACGCCAATGCGGTGGGTGTAGGCGGCAAGCGATTCGGGCCCGACGGCGACGAGCCCGCGCAGGTAGTGCTGCAGCGGCCCGAATTCGCCGAAGTCGGCGTTTTTGTCGTGCGCTTGGGTGGCGGCGGTGAGGTTGGCGAAGAACGACTGGACCTCGGGGATGTAGTCGCCGGCGAACTGCAGCAGCGGGTCGATGTTGCGCAGCACGGGCGGCACGTTTTCAAGCAGCGGGATGGTGCCGAGCAGGCCGGGCTTGACGTAGGGCAGGCCGCGCTTGGAGGCGGCGGCGAACGGCCCGAGGTTGGTGAGCAGGCTGTTGAATGCGGGGGTGAATCCCTTGGCCGTTTTCAAGAGCGGCGTCAGCTCACGCTCCCAGGCGCGCGCCTGTTCGAGCGCGGGCACGGCGACGGTTGAGAGGTTGTCGATTTCGCGCAGGGTGGCGGTCCCACCGCGCTCGAACGCGGGCAGCTCGCGGAAGGTGTTGGCGAACTGCTGGCTGCTCGCAGCGAGCGCGTGGAAGGTGCGCTCGCCGTTTTCGATCAGGCCGCGGAACTGGTGGTCGCGTTCGGTGAGCGCGTCGAAGACCACGCCGGTGTTGTGGATGGTGGCACTGAGCGCGCCTTCCTGGGTGCGCAGGACGCCCACGAGCTGGTTGGCCTGTTCGACGAACGGTTCGAGTTCGGCGAAGTCGGAGTTGATCTGTTCGCCGCGGCCGTTGTAGGCGGCGGCGACGGTCTGCTGCCAAGCTTTGAAGGCGGTGCGCACGCGTGGTTCGAGCGCGGCGAGGATGTCGTCGAGCGTTACCGCGGGTTGGACCTGGTCGGCGGGGAGGCGTCCGCCGTCGGGCAGCGGTCGGGTGGGACGAGCTGGGGGCAGCAGTTCGATGTAGGTCTCGCCGAGCAGCGTCTTCTGACGCAGGATCATGCGCTCGTTGGAGGGGATCGGGGCGTGTTCGTGGTCCATTTCGACGGTCACGTGGTTGAGCCCGTTGTTTTCGGTGCTGAAGCTGACGACGTGCCCAACGCTGACGCCGCTGATACGCACGTCTGACTGTTCGGCCAGGGAGAGCGAGCGGGTGACGTTGACGGTGAAGCGGTAGCCCTTGGATTTCAGCGGCACGGGCCCGCCGAAGGACTCCCACAGGAACAGCAGCAGGCCAAAGCAGCTGAGCGCGAACAGCACGATCACGAGGATGTTGGCGAGGGTGGGGGCGCGCTTTTGCATCAGTGGTCCATCCTGTGAATCCGTTGGTGCTTGGGCGAGCGAAAACCGAGCCCGCCGCGGACGCAGGGAGGGGACAGCAGTAGGACTGCGGCCCCGACCGAGGACAAAGGCGGGCGAAGGTTTGCAGCCGATCCAAGTGCCAAGGGGTTTGCAGGATGGGCCACTACCGATGCCCTCCTTCGCCGACCGGCGCCTCGGCGTCGGGGCCCTGGCCGAAGAGGCGGTCGGCCAGGCGCGCGTCGGCGGTGACGCCATGGGCTAGCGAGGCGGCTTTCGCGCTGGTGGTGGCGGCGCTTGAAGCGGCGCTGGCGGACTGGCAGATCGCGGGGCTGGGCGGGTTGAGCAGTTTGATGATCAGACCGGCCGTCGGGTCTGTTTCCCCGACCGCCCTGATGAACGGGATCAGGCCGCAGTTGTAGTAGACGAGCGTCTGCCCGAGGGAACCGTGGGCGTCGCCCGCGGAAACGACGCTGTCGAGGTTGTGGTTGGCCCAGTCGAGGAAGAACAGGAAGCCGCCCTGGCCGGGGCCGGGGTTGTAGGCGAGCTCGTTGAAGAATTCGGTGAACACGCTGAAGCCGGTCTTCAGCTGCGGGAAGGCTTCGCTGAGTTCTTCCACGGAGGGCGCGACGGTGTTGAGCACGGGCAGGATGTGGCGTAGCAGCGGCTGGATCTGGTGCTGGAGGATGGGGGTGCTGGTCGCGAAGAAGGTGCGCGCGGCGCGGTTGGCGGGAGCGAGGTCCTTGGCGAACGGCTGCAACTTGTCGAGCGTGGGTGTTACGACGTGCAGGGTTTGGGAGGCTTTGGCGAACGCGTGATTGGTGGCGTGCAGCGCGCCGGGCAGCTCGCGCAGCGTTTCCTGGACCTCGCGGTCCTGCTGGGAGAAGGTCGCGAACACGGCGTTGGAGGCGTCCACGAACGCGGCCAGCTGGGTGTCCTTGTTGCCGAGCGCTTCCATCAGCAGGCGGAAGTTGTGGATCGAGCTGGCGACGTCGGCTTGGCGCTTGGCGACTTCGCGACCGATCAGCGTGATGTCGTGCCCGAGCGGCGCGAAGCGCTTGAAGGTCGCCGACAGGTTGGCGCTGTTGCCCTGCAGGCCCTCGCCGGCGCCGGCGAGCAGTTCCTGTAGCGCCGAGCGCGTTTCGGTGTCCAGCGCGGCGAGCAGTTCGTCGAGGTTGCCATCGGGCGAGGTCTGGTCGATCGGGACGGTGTAGCCGGCCGGCACGCGCCCGGCCGAGGCGTGGCCGGGGTTGACCTGGACGGTCTCGTCCTTGAGCTGCGTCTTGGGGCGCAGCAGCATGGTCGCGTCGCGGTAGATGTAGCGCGCGTAGGTCGGGTCGAGGTTCATGCTCACGAGCGCGCGCCCGGCCTTCAGTTCGACGCTCGCGATTTCGCCGATCTTGGCGCCGGCGATCGTGACCTGCTGACCCTGTCCGGGGGTGACGGCCTGGGCGGTCTGGAATTCGCCCTTGAGCAGGAAGTGTTCGTGGCCGATGACCGGCACCCAGGAGGGCACCGAGAGGCGCTCGTGGGCGAGGATGTAGCCGGCGCTGACGGCGGCGATCAGGATCATCGCGATGACCGCGATGAACGCCGTGCGGTAGCGCTCGATCTGGTCGCGCAGGCCGCGGCCGGCGTCGCCGGGCCCGTGACCTTCCATGGAGCCGTGGTCGCCCGGACCGTTCACGGAGCCGTGGCCGTTCTCGGTGGCGCTCATCCCCGGTCTCCCGCGTGATTGTGGCCACGCCGATGAGACGGCCGAGAAGCAAGCGAGGCCAGGACGCACCGAGCGCAGTGTGCTGAGCACACAAGCGAGGGAGGACGCCGCGTCGCGCAACTCATCGGCCGACTCCTACTTTGTGGCCACGCCGATGAGACGGCCGAGAAGCAAGCGAGGCCAGGACGCACCGAGCGCAGTGTGCTGAGCACACAAGCGAGGGAGGACGCCGCGTCGCGCAGCTTATCGGCCGTCTCATCCGCCGCTCCCGTCGGCCGGGCCCTGCGCGAGCGGGCCGTTGAATTCGGGCAGCTTCTGCTTGTAGCAGGCGACCAGCGGGCGGTAGGGCGGCTCGACGCCGGGGAAGCGCGGGCGGGTGCCTTCGGGCGCGAAGGGCGTTTGGGAGACCAGGCGCTCGTGGGCGTTGCCGGTCGGGTGCAGCTCGCCGGTGAGCTGCACGGGCTGCGAGACGATCGGGGTGCCGGCGCCGCCGCCGAGGAAGCGGTCGCCGGTGCCGTTGCCGCTGAAGTTCTGGCCGAGGCTGGCGAGGCCGACCATCGCGTACCAGAATTCCTTGTAGTTTTCGGCGCCGGAGGTGTTGGGGCCGTCCTGGAGCTTGGCGGCGCCGGCGGGGAAGATCACATTCGACAGGCATTTGTTGAACAGATTGATTTGGTGGAAGAATTCAGGCTGCGCGTCGACGAGTTTGGCGAACGCCGGGGCGGCCTTGCCGAGGGTGCTGGCGACGCCGCCGAGCGCGTTGGGCGCGAGCGTTGCCTCGGTCTGGGTGATCCACGAGAAGGCGGCGGTGAGCGTCGCGGGTAGCGACTGCACGCCGGGGGTGAGGTTGAGCGCGAACTCGCGCAGCGGCGGCGCGACGGCGGCCAATTCGTCAAAGCCGTGTGTGGCGTTGCGTAGCGCGCTGGGTAGTTGCGCAACGGCGATGCGCAGGCTGGGCGACTGGGCGGCGAAGGCGCCGAGGAAGGTGTTGAAGTTGCCGATCAGTTCGCCGAGCTGCTGCTCGTGCACGTCGAGCGCGGCGGTCACCCGTTCGATGCTGGAGAACAGCTTGGAGAGGTCGTGCGGTTCCTGACCGGCGAGTGCCTGGTTGAGGATCGCGGCGTCGCGCAACGCTTCGGGCCCGACCTGGTAGGCCTTGTTGAGCGCCTGGGCGGCGTTTAGGCCGCGCACTTCGGGCGACTGTTCGGCGTTCTCGGCGGCGGTCGGCTTGGCGGTCAGCGCGGCGCCGTATTCGGCCAGGAAGGTCTGCAGGTTGGCGCGGGTGTCGGTGTTGAGCGCGTCGAGCACCTGGTCGAGTTGCACGGGATCGGCTGTCTGGGTGACGGGGATCGTGGCGCCGGAGGAGAGCGTGCGCGCGCCGGGGGTGCCGGGCTGCAGTTCGACGAAGAAGTTGCCTTCGAGGAAGATGCGGGGGCGGATCTTGAGGGTGGCGTCCTGGTGGACCGGCAGCCCGCGCCCTTCGATTTCCATGCTGACGAGGCCGCCGTCGCCTTCGCGGCGGATCCCGGTGACCTTGCCGATCGTGACGCCGGCGATGCGCACGGGCGACTTGGGCGCGATGTTGACGACGCTGTTGAACTGGGCGTTGAGACGGTAGCCGTGCTTGAACGGCAGGTGCTTGGTGAAGGCGAAGTAGACCGCGATCGCGAGCACGATCACGAAGACGATCCCGAAGCGCACGGGGTTGGCGCGCTTTTGCAGCTCGGAGACGGGGACGCGACCGCTGCGCCGCAAGCGGCTGAGGGCGCTCATCCGTTGCCTCCCCCGGCGGAGCTGTTGCTTTCCTTGGGGAAGTACTTCAGAACGGAGGCGGGGTACTTTTCGCTGAGCGCGTTTTCGCTGCGCTTGGTCGCTTCGTGCAGGGTGCCGAGCGTTGTGGAGGTGTTGCCGATGACGGTTTTGCCGACGGCGTAGACCTCGTTGCCCGCTTCGCACTCCTTGGGCTGGCCGGGGCCTGCGACGTTGGGGTAGGGGTTGTAGTGCAGGTGGTTGTTTTCGATAATTGCGTGAGTCAGGGCGCTGGTTTCGACGGAGGGGCCGTTGGCGGGCGCGGAGGCGGGCAGGCCCTCGTTGTTGGGTCCGGAGGGGCTGAAGACGGGCACGGCACGCGCGAGCGTGCCGACGCCAACGTTCTCGGAGAGCAGGTTGGCGATGTTGCGGAAGGCGAGCGTGAAGTAGTTGCAGACGGTCTGCGCGGGCGCGAGCCCTTCGAGCAGCGGGGTGCCCAGACGTACGGTGCGGCTGAATTCTTCGAGGCCGAGGGTGACGAGCGGGTTTTCGGCGAAGGTCTTGAAGGCCTGCAGCGCGCCGGCGAGCTCGTGGTTGGTTTCGCTGGCGGCGCGCAGGTTGACGGCGCCGACTTCAAAGGCGTGCCCGAGCGAACCGGCGGTGGTGCGCAGGATCGCGGAGCTGGGCCGCAGCAGGCGCATGAATTCGGTCGTGTCTTCGACCAGGGGAGCCTCGTGCGGGAGCGAGTAGATCGCCTGGTGGAGCGCGGCGGGGCCGCCCCTGATCGTTTCTTCCAAGGAGGGGGCGGCGGCGGCCCAGGCGGTGAAGAAGGTGTCGAGGTCGTTGTAGAAGGCGGCCTGCTGTTCGGCGACGGGCGCGACCTGGGTGGCGGCTTTGTCGAAGGCGACGAACAGCTGGCGCAGGCCGGTTTGCGGCGAGGCGAGGTTGTGCAGGACGGGGACGGCGTTGGCCGCCAGCGGGCGCAGGGTGTGGATCGTTTCGTTGAGGCCGGGGCCGCGAGCGGCGAAGGCGTCGCCGAAGGTGTTGGTGTTCTGCGCGATCGCGATCCGCGTCTGCTTGTCGAACATGTTGAAGAAGTCTTGGATCTGTACGGGTTCGCTGGACTGCGAGACGGGGATCGTTTGGCCGGGGGCGAGTTTGCGCGCGGATTGCCCGCGTGTGAGTTCGAGGTACTTCAGGCCGATCGTGGAGACGGACTCGACGAGCGTGCGCGTGTCGGCGGGCAGCGGCTGCACCTTCTTTTCGAGCTTGAGGCTCGCGATCGCCGTCACCCGGCCGGTGGCGGGGTTCTGGTGGGGGGTGAGGGCGCTGACGACGCCGATGCGGCGGCCGGAGAGGCGCACCTCGTTGCCCTTCTGCAGGCCCGAGGATTCGGGCAGTTCGGCCTTGATGTCGTAGGTGGGGGTGAAGGGGAGGCCGTTGTTGGCGTTGTAGGAGATGTAGACGGCGACCATCGCGATCAGGATCGTCACGGCGCCGATCAGCAGCGGGTTGCCTGCGAGCGAGCCGCGGCGGCGACGGGGGTTCATCAGGGCACCTCCGTCGAGTCGCAGCCGAGCAGGCCGCTGTCGGTGAAGGGCGCCGAGCCGTCGCTGGGCGAGGGTGAGGCGGCCGCCCCGGGGCAGCGGCGCAGCTGACGCAGTTGCAGCCCCTGCACGCCTTCCTGGGGGGTTGCGGGGATCAGCTTTTCGCCGGAGACCTTGAAGTTGTCGAACAGGAAGGTGGTGTGCGCGTAGTGGCCATTGGCGTCGTAGTAGCCGGCGTCGGTGCCGAAGTCGCGCGAGGCGGCGAGCAGGTCGGGGGCGTAGGGCCCGAAGAACGAGGTGATCGGCACCGATTCGCGCAGCGAGCGCACCGTGGGGGGGACGCTTTCCTGCACGGCGCGCGCGAAGGCGGGCAGCGCGAGGGCGGCGTCGGTGAGGTCGTTGGCGGGGCCGGGGCGGCTGATGGCGACGCTGAGGTTGCTGACGACGGGCGAGGCCTCGTCCAGCAGCGGCGCCAGATGCGCGAAGAACGGCGCGAGCTGGGCGGTGTCGGGCTTGGCGATGCTCGCGAGCTGGCGTAGCGCGGCGAAGGTGGCGGGCAGCTTGGCGAACGCGCGGTTGCCGGCGGCGACCGTGGCCGGCAGCTCGTGCACGCCACGCTGCAGGCTGGCCTGCTGGGAGCCGAGCGCCGCGAATGTTTCGTCGCCGTGGCCGATCAGGCCGGCGAGCGCTTCGCGGTGGGCGGCGATCGTCGTGACTGCCTGGGCGGTCTTGACGAGGAAGTGTTCGAAGGTCGGCTGTTCGCGGTTGAGCTCGGCGAAGATCGTGGTGGCGGCGGCCAGCGCAGGGCTGAAGTATTCGGCGGAGATGCCCGCCGCGGCGGAGACGCCGGCGTAGGATTCGGCGGTCCCGACGAACAGCTGCTGCAGGCCTTTGAGGGTGCGCGGGTTGAAGGTGTCAAAGAGCTGGTCGAGGTCGGTCGTGCCCTGGGTGTCGCTGGTCGGCAGCGTGTACCCGGAGGGCAGCGCGGGACGGTTGTTGGGGCCGGGTGAGAGCGAGACGTAGCGCCCGGCGACGGTCGTCAGCGAGGGGACACGGATCTGCGCGGTGGTCCCTTCGTGCAGGGGGGCGAGCGAGGATTCGACGTGGATCGTCACGCGCGCCTTGTTGGTCGGGGTTAGCGTGATGTTGGTGACGCTGCCGACGGGCACGCCGCCGACCTGCACCTGGTCGCCGCGCACGAGCTGGCTGGCGTTGTCGAAGAGCAGGTTGTAGGTCCCGCCGCTGCCGCCGGAGAAGATCAGGTAGGCGACGATCGCGACGACCAGCGCGAGAGCTCCGACGGCGAGCCAGCGCGCGCGATTGGCCCCGGCGGGGGTGCCCGCCACGGGACGCGCGGCAGCGGCGCGCTGCCCGTCGGGGCCGGGCAGCGAGGGCGGGCTGGGGGGAGTCGTGGTCGCCATTGCTCTAGTTGCCCCCGGTGCCCGCTGAGGGGGCGCCAAGTCCGCTGCCGGCCGCGGCGGCCGAACCGGGGTCGGGGATCGCGGCGCTCGAGGGTTTGCCGGCGACGGTCGGGTTGGGAATCTCGCCGAGACGGGCGACCAGTGCGATCCACTGGGCGGGGCTGAGCGGGGAGCTCTGCACGGAGGCGGCGCGGGCGGCGTGGGCGGCATGAGCGGCGCCCGGGGCGGGCGGCGCGGCGGCTTCGAAGTCGACGTGGATCAGACCGCGGTCGGAGGGCAGCGCGAGCGTGTTGGCGGCGCCGGGGTAGCTGAGCGAGCCGCTGGCGATCGTGCGGGGGCGCATCGTGCCCTGCAGGCGCAGGAGCCGGTGTATGGCGATGTCGGCGAGCGAGCCGGGCGCTTCGTGGCCGGCGATCGGCACGCCGTCGATCGCGGAGATGTCGAAGGTGTCGCCGGCGGAGTTGGCGGCGGCGCTGCCGGCGGTGGCCTCGTGCGCGCAGGCGAGCGAGGAGATCGTGGGCCGCAGGCCGGAGACGGAGAGGAACTCCAGCGCGGCCAGCACGCGGCGGTCGACCTGGCCGGCCTGCACGGCGCCGCGCCCGCAGCGGGTGGCGAAGGCGATGTTGGGGTCGCGCAGCACCTCGCGTTGGAGTTGGGGCTTTGACTCGAGCAGCACCTGGCCGGCGGAGGGCGAGCCCGAGAGGAAGGGGTTTGTGCCGTGTGCACGGAACAGCGAGGTGTTTTCGAGCTCGACCCAGCCGTCGAGGATCGGCTTGGGGTCGATCAGCGGGGCACCGGCGCCGGCGGGCCGGATCTGAAAGAGCATGTGCGCTTCGGGCTGGGCGACACCCAGCGCGGGCGTGCCGGCGGTCGTCGGGGCGCCGGTCGCCGCGCCGGCGCCTGCGCCTGTGGGCGCTGCGGGCACCGCGGGGCCGACGCCGGGCCCGCCTGCAGCGCTGCCCAGGTGCCCGAGGACGGTGCCGGCGAGCACCTGCACGCCGGGGCGCAGGGCGTGCAGGTAGACCTCGTCGGGCCCGGCGCGGAACGTGTGGGGCAGAGCGGCGGAGGAGTGCGGCGCGGGCGGTGCGGGGGGGGCACTCGGTGCGGTCGGTGCGGGCGCGGCTGCGGCGGGCGGGCCTTCCAGGGAGGCGGCGGCGCCGAGTGCGAGGTTGGAGCTGACGGCACCGGCGGAGAGCGGCGAGCGCGGCTGCACGCCGGCGCTGGCGGGCGCGCTGGGGCGCGGCCCCGCATCGAGGCTGGGGCTGGGCGGGCTGGGCGGCGCGCTCGCGGCGGGGGTGTGCTGGCGGGGCTCGAGCACGGGGTACAGTTCGGCGACGTCGCCGAGGTCGGCGTAGGTATAGGTGTTGCCGTAGGCGTCGCGCAGGGAGATGTAGTGGCCGAGGGCGGGGGTGTCGCCGACCGCCACGACCTGGCCGTCTTGGACGGCGATCACGGGTGAGCCGGCCGGCGCGTAGATCGTCGTGCCGGGCAGCGTGCGGGAGGCCTGACCGCCTTCGCCGGGCAGCGTGGGAAAGCCGTCGGTGAAGTGCGAGGGCGCGTGGACGGGGAAGCGCGATTCGGTCAGGCCGGTGATCGCGCCGAGCAGTTCGGCGGGGGTGCCGTCGAGTAGCTGCGCGCGCAGCATGACGGCTTCGACGTAGGCGGGCGAGTGGTTGTAGGCGAAGATCGCAGCACGGATGTGGGTGGCGCCGCCGGCGGCGGCGAGGTAGCGCGCGGCGGCGAAGACCGCGTCGGCGGGGTTGTAGGGGTCCTCGTAGCCGTCACCGTTGACGTCAACGCCGTAGCGCGCCCAGGAGGAGGGCAGGAATTGCATCCAGCCCTCGGCGCCGGCGCTGGAGACGCTGAGGTCGCGGCCGTAGTCGGTCTCGACCTCGTTGATCGCGGCCAGCACCTGCCAGGGGATCCCGTAGGCGGCGCCGGCGGCCTGGTAGATCGGCAGCAGGAAGGGGGGCACGCTGAAGCTTTCGATGTAGAAGTCGGGGACCGCGCCGATCGGCGCGCCGAGCGAGCCGGGGAAGGCGGGGGTCAGCGCGGAGGGCAGCGGGGCCGTCTTGGTGGGCAGCTTCGACGCGGAGGGGCCGTGTTTGGCCGCGGTGCGGTGCGCGTGCTTGGCGGCGCCGGTTTTGCGGGCGGGCGCGGAGGGCTGGGTGGCGAGGGTGTGGCTCGACGGTTGCTCGCTGGGGGTTTGGCGGGCCTGTGTTTGCACTTCGGGCGCGGTGCTGGTGGCGGGCGCGGGCGCAGCCGTCGTCGTCGTCGTGCTCGGAGTGCCCGGTGTCGTGGTCGTCGCACTCGGCGTGGACTGGGTAGTGGTGGCGGCGGGTTCGCCGCCGGCGCCCGGCTGAGTTGGGTTGGCGGTTTCGGCGGGGCCCTTGCCTGCCGTTTCGCCTTCGGTCGCGGTGGAGGAGGGCGCCGTCGTCGTGGCGGGTTCGCCCGCGGGCGCGAAGAACGTCTCGGCGTGTGCGGGGGCTGGGAGGGCCAGCGCCGCGGTCAGCGCGCAGGCCGCGAGTGCGGCCACCGACAGGAGCGCAAGCAGGAGGGGGTGTACTGGCCGGACGATGGGCAGGGCGCGCGCCGGTCCGCGAGCGGCCGTGAGGTTGACGGGGGGTTCGGTGGGCCGGGCGCAGGTCATCTCGTGCGGGGGCGGTTCGGGGAGGTCATTCGCCGAGGAGGTAGTTGAGGAGCATGCCGTCCGCCTGGGCACTTTCGGAGGGCGGCGTGTAGTAGGTGGTGCCGGCGCTCGCGCCGCCGACGGGTTGGGCGGTGGTCGAACCTTTGACGGGTGTGAGGCCGGCCAGCAGGCCTGGTGCGGTGGAGCCCTGCGTGCTTGGGTACTCGGCGATCGCCTGCGCGGCGCTCGCGCCGTGGGTGATGGCGGCGACGCGCGCCATCACCACGGTCTCGCCGTTGTGGGTGGAGGCCGCGCTTGCCTGTGAGCTGCTGCCACCCAGGTTGATGAAGTTGGCGGTGCATTCGGGGACGGGGACGGTCTTGTAGAACGCGCAGAGTTTGCCGACGCCGACACCTCGCACGAAGTGCCCGAGGGCGGTGTAGCCGTTGGCGTTGTTGGCACCGAGGAAGATCAGGTCGAGCAGGCGCTCCAGGCCGCCGGTGTTGCGAACGCTGGTGAGCAGGTTGGCGAAGTTGCTCGCGAAGGGCTTGGCGTTCTTGCCGAGCGCCTGGAAGCGGCTCAGCAGCGGCTGGGAGGCGACGAGCCCCGATTCGATGCCGTGGGAGGCTTGGCCGAGGGTTTGGAAGAACTTGGTGGAGCTGTTGCTGAAGCCGGGGAGGTTGGCGAACGTGCGGTCGATGCCGGGCGCGGCGACGTTCAGGTTGGCGAATACGGGGAGCGTCTGTTCGGAGAGCGCTTCCAGGCGTTTGAGCGCGGGGCCGAGTTGACGCAGGAAGGCGGGGAAGCTGGCGAGGTTCTGCTGGAGCGCTCCGCGGTTGCGCGCGGTGGCGGTCGCGACGGTGGCGCTTTGGGCAAAGAATTCGGCGAACTGCTTGCGTTCGCGCGCGATCGGGGCGAGCGCGCGGGCGCCTTCTTCGGCGAGGTTGCCGAGCAGCTTGTTCTCGGAGGCCAGCAGGCCGAGCACTTTTTCGAATTCGTGCAGGGCGGGGTTGGAGCGGTGCAGGACGGCGTTGAGGTCGCTGCCGCGCCCGGCGAGGCCGGCGCCGAGTTCGTTGATGATGATCGCCAGGCGCTGGTTCTCGGGCAGATGATTGATGTCGCCCAGCTGGTCGACGCCGACGGGGCTGGAGGTGTTGGTCACGGGCAGCAGGTACTGCCCGGCGCCTTCGCGGCCGGCCGGGATCTTGCGCAGGGGTGGAGGGAGGGGCGTGCCTTCGGCGCGCTGTTGGGTGGGCAGGCAGTCCACGTACTTCTCGCCGATCAGCGCCTGGGGCTTGATCGTGCAGGAGGCGTCGGCGCGGAAGTTCTGAAAGCCGGGGTTGGCGATTTCGAGGGTGACGGCGGCCTTGCCGACGGGGGTCGGCGTGACCGAACCGACGGCGCCGACCTTGACGCCGTCGATCTTGACGTCCTCGCCGGCGATCACGTTGCCGGCGTCGTCGAAGATCGCACGCACGGTGTAGCCGCCGCTGGAGCCGCCGGCGGCGGTGGCGAGCAGGACGACGACGAGCAGGGTCGCCACACCGAGCGCGCCGGCGAGCGCTGCTGTGAGACCTCTCCTCCTCGACCCGACGGTACCCGTCACAACAAACCGGTCCTTCCTCGTCTCCCCGCTGGCCGATCCGCGATCGACCAGCGATAGGGGCGACTCCTTTCGGCAGCCGCCCCCGCCCTCACTGCACGGGCACGGCACCCAGAAGGATACCGTGCCAGTGCGCTAGTACTCTACCGTACTGATTACTTTTTGTGTTTCGGGCACGGCACGGAGACCGAACCGGGCACTGTTTCGCCGCTGTAGAAGGTGACTTCGTAGCGCCCGGTGAGCTTGCCGTGGCAGGTGCTGGGCACGGTGCCGAACGAGATCAGCTTCTTGCCCTTCTTGTAGGCGGCGCCAATCTTGATCTTGAACTGTTCGTCGGAGGCAGCGAGCGCCCCGGGGACCGTTTCGATCAGCGGCACCTGGGCCGTGCCGACGACGCCACCGGCTGTGTTTTCGTAGGTGGCGGTCGCGAATTCTTCCAGCGAGACGGGCGTGGTGCCGACGATCGAGAAGATCAGGCCGCCGCCTTCGTTGAAGAAGCCCTGCACCGAGACGCGCTCGTGCACGCGTTCGCCGCCGAAGCTGACGACGCCGTTGGCTTCGCCGGGCGCGCTGGCGATCGACTTCAGCGGGCAAGCCGGGGCCCCGCCTTTCTGCAGGATCGCCTTCGAGCAGTGCGCGAAGCCGCTTTCGTTGACCTTGGTGCCCTTGGGCAGGAAGACCTTGATCTGCTTGACCGGCGAGGGGAAGCCGCCGTATTCGGTGCCGCTGATGTGGGCTTCGATTTCCAGCGAGGCGGGCGCACCGAGGATGTCCCCGGTTCCCGGCCAGGTTGGGCCGTTTGATTGCCGGGGGTTCTTCAGGATGGGGACGATCGCCGCGCGAGCGGTCACCGTCGGCGCCGCCGAAGCGGCGGCCGCCGTGAGGCCACTGAGGCCAAACGCCCCGAGACCCAGCACAGCGAGATATGTGGATGCTTTGCGCATCATCGCTTTCTCTCCTCTATATACGTGTTGATGTGGTCGATCCGCAGTCGATCCGGGTAGCCCGAACCATGTACGGCCCGGCGACATCGAAGCCTCCCGGGCCTCCCAGCCCGGAGAGCAGCGGTGGTTCTCTGGTCAACCATATCTGTCGCGGACGATGGGTTCAAGCCGCACGCAGCGCGGCTTGCAGACGGACGTCCGCTGTGAGCTTGACAGGTCAAGCCGCCGTGCGGCGTGCCAAGGCTGGTGACGCCGGTTGACGTGGCGTCACCGGCACGTCTATGTCTGCGCAGCAACAAGTCCATCAAAGCAAAACCTCACGCTCCAGTAGAGGGTTATGTTTGCTCGAAACGCGGCCCTCGGATGTCCCCGAACCGCAGTGGACCACGCTTGCGGGCGGCTCGCTGCTGCATCGGGTCCCTGCCGGTGACCGATGTCGACCAAGATCGATATACACCTGTTGGAACACACGGGGGCGAGCAGAAGACCGATGGGCTTGCAGCCGAGCGCGCGCTGCCAGGAGCCGATTGAGCGCCGTGGCGCGCGCGATGCGGCCGATCGTCATCGTGCGGTTGCGTCCTTGGTTCGACGCGCGCCCCCCGCGCGACGTTCTTCGCCGGGCGTCCTCAGCCGATCGCCGTGACCGGCGCCGCCGACCGGAGAGTTACGGGACACACCCCGACCGGCGCCGCGGTTCGCCGCGACCCCCGGCGCCGCCGGCCGGAGAGCCGCGGCGCCCTCCGGCTGGCGGGCTGCCGACCCGTGCCCTACCTGTGTTTGGGGCACGGCACGGACACCTCCCAGCCCGGAGAGCAGCAATGGTTCTAGTTAGCTAGAACTCTAGCACAGAAGAGGACCGATCGACTCATGCCCGGCGAGAAGCACGACGCCGGATCGCAACGAGCAGGAGACCGGTCGAACTCAGCCCCGGTGGGAAGCACGACGCCGAACGCGCGAACGTCGCGCGGGCGCCGTTTTGTGTTTGGGGCACGGCACGGAGACCGAGCCGGGTACCGTTTCGCCGCTGTAGAAGGTGACTTCGTAGCGGCCGGTGAGCTTGCCGTGGCAGGTGGGGGGCACGGTGCCGAAGGAGATCAGCTTGTTGCCGTGCTTGTAGGCAGCGCCGAGCTTGATCTTGAGCTGTTCCTCGGAGGCGGCGAGCGCCCCGGGCACCGTTTCGACAAGGGGTATCTGAGCCGTGCCGACCGGCCCGGAGGGGGTGTTGATGTAGGAGGCGAACGCGAATTCTTCCAGGGAGACGGGCGTGGTGCCGATCGCCGAGAAGATCAGGCCGCCGCCGGCGTTGAAGAAGGCCTGTATCGAGACGCGCTCGTGTACGCGTTCGCCGCCGAAGCTGACGACGCCGTTGCCTTCGCCGGGGGCGCTGGCGAGCGAGCGCTGCGGGCACGCAACGGGGCCGCCTTTCTGCAGGGTGGCCTTCGAGCAGCGCGCGAAGCCGCTTTCGTTGAGCTTGGTGCCCTTGGGCAGGAACACCTTGACCTGCTTGACGGGCGAGGGGGAGCCGCCGTATTCGGTGCCGCTGATGTGGGCTTCGATTTCCAGCGCGGCGGGCGCGCCGAGGATGTCCCCGGTCCCGGGCCAGGTCGGGCCGCCGGAGTGGCGCAGGTTCTTCGGTATCGGGACGATCGCCGCACGCGCGGTGATCGTCGGCGCGGCGGACGCTGCGAGGGCCGCGGGGCCGCTCAGGCCGAGCGCCGCCAGACCTAGTGCGGCGAAATATGTGGATGCTTTGCGCATCGCTTCCTCTCCTCTGTGTACAGGTTATGTGGTGGTTCGGTGGTCGATCCGGGCGATTCCCAACCACGCGCGGCGCGGCGACATCGAAGCTTCCCGGGCTTTCCGGTCCGGAGCCCGAGAACCCGTGCCGGTGAGCGATGTCGCCAAGATAGATTGGGCACGCTGTTGGAACACATTACGGCGGGGAGAAGACCGGGGCAACCCCGCCATCGCGCGCTCGCGCGGTGGGACGGCAGGCAGAACACGAAACGCAGAGCGCCGAGCAAACCGCCGACCGCCCATCGTGCGCGCACGCTCGCGCGCACGCACGCACGCGATGGGCCGACGCGGACACACGAACACGCAGGCGCCAGCCCCCACAACCGCCCGGCCGCGCGAGGGAGGCACGCGGCCGAGCAGCACCCGGGTGTGTGGGGGCGGGTGTGTGGCGGTGCGGGGCCGGTTTATGCCCGGTGCCGATCGCGGGGCGCGGTACGCGAACTACGAGCGGACGCGATTTCGACCGCGGCGGGCGCGCCGAGGATGTCTCCGGTGCCGGGCCAGGTCGGGCCGCCGGGTTGGCGGAGGTTCTTGGGTATCGGGACGAGTGCCGCGCGCGCGGTTACGGTCGGCGTGGCCGCGACGGGGGTAGCCGTGAGGCCGCTGAGACCCAGCGCGCCCAGACCCGGGACGGCTAGATATGTGGATGCTTTGAGCATCGTTTCCTCCCCTCCAGGTACGTGTTGGTGTGGCCGTTGGCAGTCGCTGCGGGTGACTGCGCAGCGTGTGCGGCTCGGCGACCTCGAAGCCCCGCGGGCCTCCCCAGCCCGGAGGACGGTAATGATCTAGTTCGCCATAACTTTATCACAAAGCGCTGGCGCCGAGCTGGCGGGTGTCGAGATTTTGGATGGGGCCGCCCTGCCGGGCGGCCTGGGGGTGGGTTGCTGGGCCGCCTGGCTGGGCGAAGATCGATATACACACGTTGGAACACAACGAGGCGAGGAGAAGACCGATGGACTTCGAGTCCAGCGCACGCTGTGGGGAGCTGATGGAGCGGCTTGGCGCTTTTATCGACGAGCATGTTTACCCGGCGGAGGAGCGCTATGAGCGCGAACTGCGCGAGTCGGGCGATCCCCACCACCAGCCGGCGGTGATGGAGGAGCTCAAGCGGACGGCGCGCGAACGGGGCCTGTGGAACCTGTTCCTGCCCGACGCCGAGCACGGTGCGGGCCTCACGAACGTCGAGTACGCGCCGCTGGCGGAGCTGATGGGGCACAGCCATATCGCCTCGGAGGCTTGCAACTGCAGCGCGCCGGACACTGGCAACATGGAGGTGTTGCACCAGTTCGCCAGTCCAGGGCAGCGCGAGCGTTGGCTGATGCCGCTGCTCGACGGCGAGATCCGCTCGGCGTTCGCGATGACCGAGCCGGACGTGGCCAGCTCGGATGCGACGAATATCGCGCTGCGGATCGAGCGCGTGGACAACGAGTACGTGCTCAATGGGCGCAAGTGGTGGATCTCGGGCGCGCTGCACCCGCACTGCCGGATCATGATCGTGATGGGCAAGACGCGCGTGGACGGTCCGCGCCATGCCCAGCAGAGCATGGTGCTGGTACCGCTGGACACGCCAGGCGTGACGATCGTGCGCGGGCTGCCGGTGTTCGGCTACTGGGACCACGAGGGCCACGCGGAAATCCTCTTCGAGGACGTAAAGGTGCCGGCGGGACACCTGATCGCGGGCGAGGGAGAGGGCTTCATGATCGCCCAGGCGCGGCTCGGGCCGGGGCGTATCCACCATTGCATGCGTTCAATCGGCGCCGCCGAGCGAGCGCTGGAGGCGATGTGCCGGCGGGCGGTCGCGCGCACGACGTTCGGCCAGCCGCTGGCGGCGAGGGCGAACATCGGCGACTGGATCGCGGAGGCGCGCGTGGAGATCGAGATGGCGAGGCTGCTGACGCTCAAGGCGGCGTGGCTGATGGACACGGTCGGCAACCGCCACGCGCGCACGGAGATCGCGGCGATCAAGGTGGCGGCGCCGAGCATGGCGCTGAAGGTGATCGACCGCGCGATCCAGGTCCATGGCGGCGGTGGGGTTAGCGACGATTTCCCGTTGGCGTGGATGTACGCGCATCTGCGCACGCTGCGGCTGGCGGACGGCCCCGACGAGGTGCACAAGCAGAGCATCGCAAGGCGCGAGTTGGCACCGTACATGCCAAAGGGGTGAGGCGAGCGCGGTGGCCGACGCCGGCGAGCCCCGGGCGACGAACGTCGACGAGCCTGCCGGCGCGCGGGCGACGCGGCACGAAGAGGCGCCCGCTCACAGCGACGCAGCGGCACCGCGACCCTCAAGCGTCCCGCCCGGAGCGCAGGAACCGGGCGCGGCAGCGGCACCCGATCCCGACGCGGCGGGGCCCGCGACGGCCAAACCAGCGCGCGCAGTCCGTCTCGCGGACCGACTGTTGACGCTCGCCGCGGGGCTGGTCGCGGCGATCCCGGTGATCGCCGCGACCGTGCGGGCGATCGAAGCGGGGTGGGTGCCGGTGGCCGACAGGGGGATCATCGCCACGCGCGCGCACGATGTGTTCACGTCGCACATGCCGCTGGTGGGCCAATACACACTGGCGGGCGAAGTGACGGGCCATGTCACGCACAGTCTCGGGCCGATGCTGTTCTGGCTGCTGGCGGTGCCGGCCTACTACGGCAGCACGGTGGGGATGACGGTGGTGATGGGCGCGACCAATACGTTGTCGATCGTGGGTTGCGTGGTGCTCGCGCGTCGGCGTGGCGGGCGCGTGCTGATGGCGATGAGCGCGGCCGCGATCGCGCTGACGTGCCAGTCGTTGGCGGCGGAGACGTTTCACGACGTGTGGAACCCCAGCGCGGGCCTGTGGCCGTTCACGCTGTTGATCTTTCTCTGCTGGGCGGTGGCTTGCGGCTCCTACAGGCTGCTGCCGCTGACGGCGGTGGTGGCGAGCTTTGCCGTGCAGGCACACCTGACCTACCTGCCCCCCACGCTGGCGCTGCTCGCGGTCGCGTTGGGCGGGCTGGCGTGGGGTTGGGCAGCGCAGCGCCTGCGCCGGCGCAGGGCGATCGGCGCCCTGGACGCGGCTCCCGCCCGCGGCCTGCTGTGCGTGCGCCGGCACAACGCGACACCCACCACCGACGCGACCCCTGCCCAAAGCCTGCCGCACCCGCACCGGCAAAACGCCACACCCACCACCACCGACACAACCCCTGCCCAAAGCCTGCCGCACCCGCACCGGCACAACGCGACACCCACCACCGACGCGACTCCCACCCGCCGCCGCCTGCTGCTGCGCCTGCGCCGGCGCAGCGCAACGCGTGCCGACGATGCGACTCGCGAGAGCCGCCGGCGGCGGGTGCGGGGGCTGGCGTGGGTGCTCGCGACGCTGCTCGCGCTGGCGGCGTGCTGGAGCGCGACGGTCGTCGGCCAGCTCACCGAACACCCGGGCAACCTGACGCTGGTGGCGCAGAGCGCGAGCAAGCACAAGACGACCGAGGGCCAGGAAGTGGGGTGGCACGCGGTGGTGCGCGCCGTCGGCGTGACGCCGTGGTGGCTGCAGACACCAAAGAGCCGCTGGCAGCGCAAGTACGAAGTGCGCGAGCAGCCGAGCGAGACCTCGACCAGATCCGCCATCGCGCTGCTGGCGGCGCTCGTGGTGGTGCTGCTCGGCGGGCTGCTGCTGCGACGCCGCGCGGTGGCGGCGATGGCGGCGTGCGCGCTGGTGCTGTGCCCCGCGCTGGCGGCCGTCGCGGCGGCCACGCCGACGCCGCGGCTGTTGTCGGCCACGTTGGGCTACACGATGTGGTGGGGCTCACAGGCGGGAATGTTCGTGTGGCTGACGCTTGCGTGGGCGGCATGGCTGTGCGTCGCACGGGCGGCGCGTCTTGCGGGACACGCGCTGGCGAGCTATGCGCGCGCACACATACGCACAGGCGCGGGTGGGGCCCCAAAAACAACACCCTCCCCCCTGCCCCCGATTGCCGCCGAGCGGCCCACGCGCGCGAGCGGCGACCCGAGCACAACCTCACCCCTCCTACCCCCCACGGCCGCGTCGCGGCGCGCGCGCGCGAGCGGCGACCCGAGCACAACCTCCTCCCCCCTACCCCCCACGGCCGCGTCGCGGCGCGCGCGCGCGAGCGGCGACCCGAGCACAACCTCCTCCCCCCTACCCCCCACGGCCGCGTCGCGGCGCGCGCGCGCGAGCGGCGACCCGAGCACAACCTCCTCCCCCCTACCCCCCACGGCCGCGTCGCGGCGCGCACGCGCGGCGCCCGCGCTGCAGGCAGTGTGCACGCTGCTCGCCGTGGCTCTCGTGGCAGCCGTCGGCAAAGCGGTCGCGGCGCAGGGACAGGCCGACGAACACGCGGTGACCTACGCGCCGATCCGCAGGCTCGACGCGCGGCTGGGTCCGCTCGTGCCACGCGGGGGGAGTGTGCTGCTGGAGGGCACGCTCGACGGCGCGACGATGCCCGTCAAACCGGCGGTGCGCTACTTCCTGGTGGCGCGCGGCACGCGCGTGCTCGCACCCGGCTCCGATATGCGGCTCGGCACCTGGTACGAGCTGTACCGCCGCCCGTACCGTGAGGCGATCTACCTGAGCGACGTGCCAAGGCCGCCGGTCAGGCAGGTGCCGCTGGCGTTCGCGGTGAGCTTCCGCGAAGGGCGCACCATCAACACGGTCTATGTGTGGATCTCGCACCGTCCTGGGCGCTGAGCGACTCTCGGGCCTTGGCGCCGTTGCCGCATACAACGACCTCTGACCAGCCAGCCCGCGGGTGTGGACGGCCCCCGCCCACAGCCGGCCCGCGAGCCTCGTGTACGGCCGCCCACAGCCGGCCCGCGAGCCTCGTGTACGGCCGCCCACAGCCGGCCCGCGAGCCTCGTGTACGGCCGCCCACAGCCGGCCCGCGGGCATCGGGTACGGCCCGCCGCCCACAGCCGACCGGCGGGCGTGTACGGCCGCCCTCAGGCCCCGGCTGGCGCGGGCCGCGCGCCGGGCCGCGATCGCGCGGGGCGCGCGCGCGTGGTGGCCGGCGCCGAAGACGGCGCGTGCTCGGAGTCGCGTTGTGCGGCGGCGGCGATCTCGCTGGCCGCGGCGTCATCGATGGCGATCTGCAGCGCGGCGAGTCGCCGGATCAGCTCGGTTTGGGTCCGCTCGAGCTCCGCGGCGTCCAGCAGGCGCGGACCGGCGCCGCGACGCGGGCGGCGCGCGGGCTGGGCCAGCTCGGGGTGGGCGACTTCAAGCTCGACGAGCGCACCCTCGAGCGCGGCGATCTGAGAGCGCAGGCGCTGACGGCGAGAGGCCTGCGCGTCGTCAACTGGCGCGAGCGCGGAAGTCGCGGCCTCGCTGCGAGCGGGCTCGACGTACAGCGCGGCGGCAACTTCGCGGGGGTCCACGCCGGTGCGCAGCGCCTCACGGGCGGCGTCGGCAGCGATCTCCGCAGCGGTCGCTCGCGGCGGGGGGGCGGTGGCCGCGACAAAGGTGCCGGAGCCGCGCAGACTTTCGATGATGCCCTCGTGCTCCAGGCGCTGGTAGACGGCCCGGGCGGTGTTGACATTGATTTTGGTGGCCTCGGCCAGCTCGCGCAGACCTGGCAGGCGCTGCCCCGGCCCCAGCCGGCCGTCGCGAATGCGCGTGCGCAGCGCCCAGGCCAGTTGCACGCCGATCGGCACCTCCGCGGTGCGGTCGATCGTGAAGTCGAGGGCAGGAATGGCGGTGTCGGCCCGCGTGCTCACACCCCAACGTTAGCGACATAGACGCTGGCGCACCCGGTTGACGGTCGGCTGGCCGCAACGGGGAGGCTGGCCGAACCGGGGATACCAGCCCGGAGGCGAGTGTCCCCCCGCTGCGGTCGCAGGTGAGCGTCTCCCGGCTTCGGCCCAGCCCTCGTCATCAAATTCATGTGTTTAGAACAGATGGCGCAGGCGCCAGCCCAGCGACGGCGCCGCCACGGCGCGCGCGGCGACGGCGCGAATGGCGTGGCTGAAGGCGGGCATGTCGGGTGCAACGGTGGCCGGCGCGAGACTGACGCCGGCCACTGGCTGGTCCGCCGCAAGCCGTGTGGGCGCGCGGACGACGAGCGACACGGTGACGGGTACGACAAGCCCGCCCCAGCCGATCGCGCGCAGGCTGTGCGCGACGACGATCGGGGCGTGGGCGCCACCGGCGCCGCGGGCGAGCAGCACGGTCGCGCCGGCGGCCAGCACAGTGCCGGTGCGTACAGCGCGCGCAGCCGAGTCGCCGAGCGCGCGGGCGGCGGCGAGCGCGGCGGGGACGTAGGAGCCTTCGCGCTGGCCGAGAACGGCGCCGAGAATCGTCAGGTGGCGGCCAGCGACGGTCGTGCGCTTGGCGAACACCAGGCAACCCCCGGCCTGACTGTCAGAGCCGGTCTTGACGCCGACGAAGCCGTCTTCACCGACGAGCGCGTTGTAGTTGCGCACGACGCCGGCGACGGGCAGGCGCGCCGAGGACTCGTCGACGATCGCGGCGAACGCGGGCAGGCGCATCGCAGCGGCGGCGAGTTTCAGCTGGTTGACGGCCGTGGAGACGGTGGTGTCCTGGTAGCCGCTGGGGTCGGTGTAGGTGGTGGCGTCCATCCCCAGTGAGCGCGCGGTCGCGTTCATGCGCGCGAGGAAGGCGGGCACGCTGGGCGCGTCGTGCAGCGCGAGCAGCACGGCGATGTTGTTGGCCGAGGGCAGCAGCAGCGCCTGCAGCGCCTGGCGCTCGCTGAGCCGCTCGCCGGCGGCCACGGGCACGACCGACTGATCGAGCGCCAGACGGACGCGCTCTTCGGCGACGTCTTCGCGGGTGATTGTGAACGTAACGCCGTCGCTGCCGGGGCTGAGGGGGTGCTCGCGCAGCGTGAGGTAGGCGGTCATGATCTTCGCGACGCTGGCGATCGGCACGGGCGTCGAGGGGCCGGAGGCGCCGAGGCTGCCCACGTGCTCGACCTCGACCGCGGCCTCTCCCCCGGCCGGCCAGGCAAGCCGCGGCGGGGGACCCTGAATCTGAAGCGTGCCGCTGAGCAGTCGCTGCAGGTGCAGCACCGGGACGCGCTCGGTCGCCAGCCGTGTCGTGAGCGCAACGGCAAGCAGGGGGACGACCGCGACCATCAGGACGTTCGACGCGAATCCTCGGCGCGATCGGCGTGCGGGCGCTCGCGACAGCATGGCTACCGCTGGGACTGTAGCTGGGACCCACGTCGGATTCGACTCCGCTGGCGCTGCACAAGCCAAAAAAGCGGCCCATTCGCGGCCGCGCGCGTACGCGGGCGCGAATGGCAGCGCAAAGAACACCGACGCCCACCCCCCAACGCGACCGGGCGTACCACCCGCTCGCTGGAGCGACCCAATCTCCGCCACAACAGCGCGCCCTGCGCTTCAAGCGCCAGGGGCCAGGGCCTCCAGGAGATCGACGGTGAGCGCGGCGGCAGAGGCACTCACCCCAGCAGGGTCTCCGCCGAGTTGTTCGGCGCGTCCCGGGCCGGCATGCGGACGGTCTCCCTTTGCTGCGTCAGTACAGCTCGAGCCGGCAGACAACGAGCGGCACGCCCACGACGGTGCGAACGTCGGCCTGGCAATGCGAGCAGATCAGCCCGCCGGCCGCAATCGGGGCGCCGCAGTTGGGGCAGCTTGACTCGCCGACGGTGACCTGCCCCCCAAGCTGGATATCCCAGAACTGGCGCGTGACGGCGCCCCCGCCGCCGTCGCCAAGCTGCGCGAGGGCGATCGCGAGGTGCGCGCGCAGCACCGGATGACCTTCGGCGAGGTGGACGCCGACGAGCGCGAGCGAG
Organism: uncultured Solirubrobacterales bacterium; assembly: GCA_963804675.1. GTDB lineage: Bacteria > Actinomycetota > Thermoleophilia > Solirubrobacterales > Solirubrobacteraceae > Palsa-744. The sequence goes on from CAWDRI010000001.1 coordinate 1,477,072, forward strand.
ACCGAGGTCGGCTGCTGACCCCCAAGACAGCCGGCGGTGCGCGCACACTGGGCGATCACCGGGTCGGCGAACGTGCCGCGCAGCAGTGCAGCGTCTTTGGCGGCGTCGGCCGCGAACAGCAGCGCCACCGCGCTGCCCACCATGCCGGCGAGCATCGCGGGCGTGACCTCGGTCGGCAGGCCCGTCCCGGAGGCGATCCGCGCGGCGATTGTCTGCCATTCCGCGGCGTTCTCGATCGATGCCGGCACAGGTGCAGCGTGAAGCTGGACCAGCCCGCTGTCGGGCGTGACGCTCATGCACCCGCAGCGGGGACGGTGGCGCCGCACTGCGCGCAGAAGCGGCTGCCGGGCGCGAGCGGGGCGCCGCACTGGCTGCAGAAATGTGCGGCCTGCGCGACCGGGGCGCCAGCCTGAGCCGCACGCACCTCGCCAGCCTGAGCCGCACGCGCCTCGCCAGCCTGCACCGCACGCGCCTCACCGGCCTGCACCGCACGCGCCTCACCGGCCTGCACCGCACGCGCCTCACCGGCCTGCACCGCACGCGCCTCACCGGCCTGCACCGCACGCGCCTCACCAGCCTGCACCGCACGCGCCTCACCAGCCTGCGCGAGCACCCCCTCGGGCCTGGCTGCGTTCGGGCCGGCCGTCGCTCCTGGGGGCGCCGCAGGCGCCCCTCCCCCAATCCCCACACCGCTCTCTCCCGAAGCGCTCGGCACCCCCGGCGCGCCGCCACCACCCGGCGCCGCGGGGACCCCCACCCCCGCTGCCGCCGCACCTTGCGCCACCGGCACACCCAGCATCATCCCCGCGACCAGCCCCTGCTGGGCGCCGACCGCGCCGGTCGAGATGCCGTGGGCGATGTCGAGCGCGGCCTCACCGCGGACGGCGCTGTCGAACGAACCGGAGACGGCGGTGTAGGCCTTGGTGGCGGCAAGCTGCTTGAGCGCGGCCGCGTCGGCGTCGGGCAGGTTGACGTTCAGCTCGCCGAACGTGCTCAACGCCAACCCGTAGGCGGCGAGTGCGGCGTTGGCCTTCGCCAGTGCGGCGGTCGCGGTGGCGTCCTGAAGCTGGCCCATCGCGAGCACGCCGTGCTCGGCGACGATGTCGGGCAGCACCGCGCGGATCGCGGCGAGCGTTTGGTCTTTGACCCACGTTGCGACCTCGGCGTCGAAGTCGCCCTGCGCGCCGGTGCCGATCAACCTGGCGAGCAGCGCTGTGGGGTCGGTCGCGCGGAAGGCCAGCTCGCCGAAGACCCGCAGCGTGACGACGAGCCCGGTGGGGCCGTCGGTGAGGTTGTTGACGGGGCCGCCGAACTCGACGCCCGTGATGTCGCGGGTCGCGACGAAGTAGAGCTCGGCGTTGTAGAACGCGTCACCTGTGAGGCAGTCGACCAGCCATCCGTACGTCAGCGGCGCGCCTTCGTCGAGCGCGTGCCGGCCGGGACCGATCACGCCGATCACCTCGCCGAGGTTGGTGAACACGGCCTGGTAGTCGAGGTCGACGTTGAGCTGCGAATGCCTGACGATCTGCTGGTCGGGCCACTTCCAGGCGATGTGCCCCTTGGCCTGGTCTGGCATCTCGATGAACAGGCGCTGCAACCCGCTGTCGCGGTGGCCCTCGAAGAGCGGCATCTCAGATTCTCCTTTGTTCGCGCAAAGCCCCTGCCGAAGCCCCAAAAATCCAGGTGCTTCGTGCGGTCGACGAAGCGCTGCAGATCCAGGTGTGTCTCTCGGTCAACGAAGCCCCAAGGTCCCGGGTGTGCGCTCGGCCAAGATCCGAGCGTGGCTGGGTAATCGACGCGCGGGCGGCCAAGCTTGAACGCCGCGGGCCGGCGGCCGATGCGATGACGAGCGGTTGCGAACCGAGGGCTTTGCGGCCCAGTCAGCCGGCGGCCGGGGCTCGCGTCGCCGCGCTCCCAGAGCTGGCAGCCTGGCCGCGCTCGCCGACCACACCCGGCGCAGCGGCGCCGTCGAAGTAGTGCGGGTCGTGCGAGCAGATCAGCTCGACCTCGCCGCTGTGGCGCGCGGCGAGCTCGCGCAGCCGCGCCACGTTGCCGCGCCGCGCGTCGCGGTCGACCTCGTCGAAGGCGGCGAACGCAGCGGTACCGCGGGGGCAGTGCGGCGGGGTCGCCAGCTCGCCGTGGTGAAAGACGGCGTCGCCGCAGTGCAACAGCCAGCGCTCGCCGCGGCGGATCGCGACGCCGGTGTGGCCGTGGGTGTGGCCGGTCAGCGGGATCAGCAGGATCTCGGCGTCGCTGCCGGGCAGGATGCGCACCGCGTCGAAGCCGAACCACGGCTCGCCGCCGCCGGTGGGGTGCTCGACCCAGCGCGGACCGTGCGCCCAGTGCGTCTTGACATAGCGCGGCCGTTCGCGCAGGCCGGGATGCAGGGCGGCGCGCAGCTCGGCACCGAGCAGGTGCACCTCGGCGTCGGGGAAGTCGGGCAGGCCACCGGCGTGGTCGAGGTCGAGGTGGGTCGTGACGATCTGGCGGACGTCGCCCGGGTCAAAGCCGAGCGCGCGGATCTGCGCGACGGCGGTCTGCGCGGCGTGCAGGCGGGGATGCAGCAGCGCGTTGAACACGAGCCCGAGCTGGCGCGGGCGACGGACGTCGTCGACGCCGAAACCCGTGTCCACGAGCACGAGCCCCTCGGCGCCCTCGATCAGCAGGCAGTGGCAGACGAGGCGCGCCTCTCCCAGCGCACTGCCTTCGCCGGTGATGAAGCGTGCGCCACGCGGGCACAACGTGCCGCAGCTCAGGTGGTGGATGGCGCGCGGGGCGGTGTTCACGCCCGCACGACCTCGGCGGCGTAGAGCGACATGACGGCAAAGATCCTACTCCCCTGCCGCGCGCGCTCCATCCCGGGCACACGCCGGCCCCGCGCGGGCAGCGCGCGGCGAGCGCGAGAAATGTCTCCCTGCCCCGTCGAGCCTGAAGCCACCACCCGCCGCCCGTCCAGCCGCGCTGCCCTGGCGCGCGCGCCTGCCAACAGTCATCATCTCCAGCCGATGCTGCTGCTGGCGATGAAGCTGCTGCTGGCCCCGGCGCTCGTGGTGGGCGCGTCGCTGACGGCGCGCCGCTACGGCCCGCGGGTGGGCGGCCTGGTGGGCGCGCTGCCGGTCGTTGCGGGTCCGATCCTGCTGGCGTACGCGCTGGCGCACGGGCGCCTTTTCGCGGCACACGCGGCTGCGGGGACGCTGCTGGGGCTCGTGTCGCTGACGGCGTTCGTGGTGGTCTACGCGCGGCTGGCGGGCAGCGTGCCGTGGCCGGTGGCGCTGCTGAGCGGGTGGGCTGCGTTCGCGCTCGGCACGGTCGCGTTCAGCGCAGTGGCGGTGCCGCTCGGGGTGGCGTTGGCGGTGGCGTGCGCGAGCTTCGCCGTGGGCCTGGCACTGCTGCCGCGCGCCGGTACGGGCGAGACGACCCAGGTCGCGCTGCCGGCGTGGGACCTGCCGCTGCGGGCGAGCTGCGCGGCGGTGCTCGTGCTGGCGCTCACAGCGGTGGCCGGCTGGCTCGGACCGAACCTGAGCGGGTTGCTCGCGCCGTTTCCGATCATCGCGAGCGTACTGGCGACGTTCACCCACACGCAGCGCGGCGTGGGCGAGACGCACATGCTGCTGCGAGCGTTGGTAAGCGGGTTTGGCGCGTACGCCCTGTTCTGCTGCACGCTGGCGTTGACGCTCGAACCGCTGGGTACGGCGGGCGCGTTCGCGTGCGCGTGCGCGGTGGCGCTGCTGGCGCAGGGAGTGCTGCTGCGCCGGACGCTGCGCGAGCCGGCACTGGTGACTGCCGGCGCGGGCGCCGGCCCGTGAGGCCTGCTCGCCGTCAGCCCAGCGACACGTCGGGCTCACACACCCGCCGCGCGGGCGCCTCGCCCCAGAGCGCTTCGAGACTGTAGAAGTCGCGGGTGGCGGGAGTGAAGACGTGGACGACGACGTCGAGGTAGTCCATCAGCACCCACTCGCCGCGCGTGACGCCTTCGACGCGGCGCGGCACAAGGCGGTGATCGCGCTTGGCGCAAGCCAGGATCGCATCGTGGATAGCACGGACCTGGCGGTCGGTGTTGCCGGTGGCAAGCACGAAGAAGTCGGTGTAGCCGACGAGCCCGCGCATGTCGAGCACGAGCACGTCGCGGGCCTTCTTGTCGAGCGCGTGGCGGGCGATCTCGTCGGCCAGCTCGACGGCAGGCAGTCCGCCGGCACGGCGCGCGGTCGCGGGGCTCGCGACTGGGCTCACAACGCCGGCGCCCCGGCGATGGACGCGCGGTAGAGGCCGTGCGCGGCGACGTAGCGGGCCACGGGCGCGCCGACCAGCTCCTCCACCGGCTCGCCGCGGTGGAGCTTGGCGCGGACGAGCGAGGAGGAGATCGGCAGCGGGGCCATGCTCAGGAAGCGCACAGGCCACGGTGGCGCCCCGGGGGGAACCAGCCCGGCCAGCGCGACCTCAACCGCTTCGGGGGAGACTCCGGGCCGCAGGGCGACCGCGAGGCGAGAAAGCTCGAGCAGCGCGGCGGGTTCACGCCACGTGGGCAGCGCCGCGGCCATATCGGCCCCCAAGATGAGAGTGTGCGATGTCTGGGGATGCGCCGCATGAAGCTCTCTAAGAGTATCCGCTGAGTACGACGGCGTGTCGCGGTCCAGCTCGATCGTGCCGACTTGCAGGCCCGACTCGCCCGCGACGAGCAGCCGGCACATCGCCAGGCGCGCCTGCGGTCCGGGGTCTTCAGCGGGGGTCTTGTGGGGCGGCAGACGGGCCGGAACCAGCAGTACGCGGTCGAGCGCAAGCTCGCGCAGGGCGTGGCGCGCGAGCGCCAAGTGGCCGCGATGGGGCGGATTGAAGGTCCCGCCGAGCACACCGACGCCGGCGGACGACTGCTCAGACGCGGACGTGTGCGGAGCCTTCGACGAGGTACTTGTAGGTGCACAGCTCACGGAGGCCGATCGGCCCGCGGGCGTGCAGCTTCTGTGTGGAGTTGCCGATCTCAGCACCCATCCCGAACTCGCCGCCGTCGGTGAAGCGCGTCGAAGCGTTGACGTACACGCAGGCGGCATCGACGCCGAGCTGAAAGGCGCGGGCGGCGGCGGCGGCGCGGGTGACGATCGCCTCGGAGTGCATCGACCCGTACCGCGCGATGTGCTCGAGCGCGTCCTGGAGCGAGTCCACGACCCGTACGGCAAGTGTGAGCCCCAGGTACTCGGTCGCCCAGTCCTCCTCGGTGGCGAGCTCGATACGCGTTCCCTGCGCCCCTGCGGCGAGCGCGAGCGTAGCGTCGTCGCCGCGCACTAGCACGCCGGCGGCGCCGAGCGCGCCAAGGACGCGGGGAATGAATACCTGTGCGGCGGCGCGGTGCACGAGCAGGGTCTCGGCGGCGTTGCAGACACCGGGACGGTGGGTCTTGGCGTTGAGGACGATCGCCTCGGCGGCGTCGAGGTCGGCAGTGGCGTCGATGTAGACGTGGCAGTTGCCCGCGGCGGCGTAGATGACGGGGACCGTGGCGACGGCTTTCAAGGCATTCTTGAGCCCCTCGCCGCCCCGCGGAATGATCAGATCGACGGTGTCGGTCTGGGTGGCGAGCTGCGTCAGCTCCGCGCGCCCGCCGCCGGCGACGAGGCCGACGCACCCGGCGGGCAAGCCTGCTGCTGTGGCGGCCTTGGCAGCAATCGCGGCGAGGATCGCGTTGGAGTGGGCCGCCACCGAGGAGCCGCGCAGCACCACGGCGTTGCCGGCCTTCAAGCAGAGCGCGGCGGCGTCGATCGTGACGTTGGGGCGGGCCTCGTAGACGACGGCGATGACACCGAGCGGGACGCGGACCCTGCGCACGTCGAGGCCGTTGGGCAGGCGGCGCCCTTCGACGACCTCCCCGACGGGGTCCGGTAGCGCGGCGATCTTGGCGACGGCAGCGGAGATGTCGGCGATGCGCCGCAGATCCAGGCGCAGTCGATCGAGCAGCGCCTCGCCGATGTTCGCCTCCCTGCCTGCGTCCACGTCGAGCGCGTTGGCGGCCAGAATCTCCGGGGTCCGCTCGATCAGGGCCTCGGCGATCGCCAGCAGCGCGGCGTCCTTGGTGGCGCTGTCAAGCGTGGCGAGCTCGCGCGCCGCGGCCCGAGCGGCGGCGCACAGCTCGGGGATCGACAGGGCAGTGGTGGGGGTGGCGGCGGCAGCGCTGGCCATGTCCAGACAGGGTACCCGGCAGATGCGCGGTCCCGATCTCGCCCGACTCCTCGAGCACCTGGCGACCGGCAGTCGCACCTCGCGGCCGGTGAGCAGACGGCCCGTCCGCTACGCCAGCACCAGCCGATCCCGGTGCACGACCTCCTGATCGGCATGCGGGAGCAACTCGCGGACGGCCTCGGACTGCAGGCCCTTGACGCGGCGCAGCTCGGTGGCCGAGTAGCTGCTTATGCCCTTGGCTATGACTGTTAAGGCGGTATCGCGCGCGCGGCCGCGAATGGCCTCCGAAAAGAACACATCGCCCTCCCCCTCCCCGGGCGCCAAACCAAGCTCTCCATCGCCCACGCCACCTGAACCGCCCACGTCCTCCAAGCCGTCCTCCAACCCCCCCAAACCGCCCCCGTCCTCCAACCCGTCTTCCGATCCCCCCAAACCGCCCATGTCCTCCACGCCGCCTGAACCGCCCTCCTCGCGCGCGCGCGGTCGGTCGCCCTGCACCACGATGTCCACCGCATCCCCGGCCTCGAAGTCGCCGAGCACCTCGATGACACCGACCGGCAAGAGGCTGGTGCCGCGCTCGCGCAGAGCCCGCGCGGCACCGACATCCACGACCAGCGTCCCGCGGCCAGGCTTGGCGTAGCGCAGCCAGAGCTTGAAGGCGGAGCGGCGAGTGCGGCCGGGATGAAAGAAGGTGCCCGCGCGACCGCCCGCGAGCACGGTCTCGAGCGCGCCGGGAAGGGTGCCGTTGCAGATCACAGCGGGGATGCCGGCGGCGCCAGCGATCTCAGCGGCGAGCACCTTCGAGCGCATCCCACCGGAGCCAAGCGGCGAGGTGGAGTCGCCGATGTCCAGGCGCTGCAGGTCGCTGACATCGTGTACGTCCTCGATCAGCGCGGCAGTGGGGTCGATGCGAGGGTCGGCGCTGTGCAGACCGTCGATGTCGGTCAGCAGCACCAGCAGATCGGCGGCCACCAGCGTCGCGACCTGCGCGGCGAGGAAGTCGTTGTCGCCGAAGGAGATCTCGTCGGTGGCGGTGGTGTCGTTCTCGTTGACCACCGCCAGCACGCCCCAGTCCAGCAGCTGGCGCAGGGTGTGACGGGCGTTGAGGTACTGCGCACGCGCCCCCAAATCGCCGGCGGTGAGCAGCACCTGCGCGCTCGTCAGACCGCGCTCGCGCAGGAGCGCGTCGTAGGCGGCATAGAGCTTGCCCTGGCCGACCGCGGAGGCGGCCTGCAGCTCGGGGATCGCCGACGGCCGCGCGGGCAGGCCCATGACCTGCACGCCGCGGGCGATCGCGCCGGAGGAGACGAGCACACACCGATCGCCGCCGGCATGCAGGGCGGCGATGGCGTCGCAGATGCGTCCGAGGACGTCGGCGCGCAGCGAGCCGTCGCTGTGAGCGACGATCGAGGAGCCGAGCTTGACGAGGACGGTGCGCATGGAGGGCAGCGTAGATGCTGCGCGCGCACGGGTCGAGCGTCGGTTATGAATGGACGCTCGCGCCTGTGCGACTGGCGCGACATCACCGACCCGATCCACACCAACCCGTCCACACCACTCCCCGTCCCTACCAGCCCGTCCACACCACTCCCCGTCCCTACCAGCCCGTCCACACCACTCCCCGTCCCTACCAGCCCGTCCACACCACTCCCCGTCCCTACCAGCCCGTCCACACCACCCCCCGTCCACACCAAGCCATCCACACCAACCCGAAGGAGTTAGCGTTATGAACAGCGAATCCCCGGCGCCCGCGGCAGGCGAGCCCGTGTTCTTGATCACCGGCGCGTCAACGGGTATCGGCGCCGCCACGGCGCGCGACGCGGGGCATGCGGGATACAGGGTGGTACTCGCGGCCCGCAGGCAGGAGCTGTTGGAGGAGTTGGCAGCCGAGCTGGGGGCCCCCGACCGCGCGCTGGCGCTGCCGTGCGACGTGACGGAGTGGGAGGACCAGCAGCGGATGGTGCAGAGGACGCTCGAGGCGTTCGGCCGGCTCGATGTGGCGTTCGCGAATGCGGGGTTCGGCGGGGCGAGGGGCTTTCTGAAGGACACGCCGGAGCATTGGCGGGAGATGATCTTGACGAACGTGTATGGCGCGGCGTTGACGTTGCGCGCGACGATTCCGGCGCTGAGGGCGACGAAGGGGCACCTGCTGCTGACCTCGAGCGTCGCGGGCAGGCGCGTGCTGCCAGGGTCGCTGTACTCGTGCACCAAGCACGCGGTCACCGCGATGGGCGAGGCGGCACGCCAGGACCTGCACGGGACGGGCGTGCGGGTGACGGTGATCGAGCCGGGGATGACGGACACGCCGTTCTTCGAGAATCGCCCGAGCGAGGCGCTGGAGGCGCAGGACGTCGCGCGCGGGGTGATGTACGCGGTCAGCCAGCCGGCGCACGTGAACGTCAACGAGGTGCTGATCCGCCCGACCGGGCAGCAGGGGTGAGACACCCGTCCAGCCCCCCGCCGCCGCGACCCGACGTCAACCGGCTGGCAGAGGAGATCGACCGGCCGTGGTGTCGGGCACCCAGGCCGCTTTAGCCCGCGGCAGGGTCGAGCTCCAGCGCGACCCCGCCGATGCGCAGCTCGTCGCCGGGCTCGAAGCCCTGGGTTTCAAGCGCGCGGATGACGCCGAGGTACCGCAGGCGTCCCTCGACGTAGGCCATCGCCTCGTCGTTGTCGACGTCGAAGCGCGCGAGTAGGCGCTCGACCGCGCGACCTTCGACGGCGTACGCGCCGGGGCCGGTTTGCCGGACGGTGAAGCCGTGGTCGCGCGCGGGCCGAAAGACGATGTGCTCGGCGAGTTCGTCGGGGGCGGGCAGCGGCGCGGAGCCGCTGGGTGTGCCGCCCGGGACAGGCGGAGCGCCGCCGGCGACGCCGGCCTGGAGCGGGGTTTCGCGGGCTTCTGCAGCGCTCTCCTGTGCGATCTCAAAGGAGCGCGCGGCCTCGGGGGCCGCCGCAGCCGAAACGCCCCCAGCAGGCGCGGGGGCCGCCGCGACAGGAAGGCCACCGGCGGCCTCGGTGTCGCGGGCGTCCCGCGCCGCTGGCCGCGGAGCACCACCCGTCGTCCCGACGTCGCGACTGTCCTCGCGGACGGTCGCCGGAATACGCCGCAGCAGCTCGGCGGACAACTCCGAGAGGCCTAGGCCGGTGGCGCTGGAGGTCGCGATGACGGGTACGTCGTGGCCGAGCCGCGCCGACCAGGCGGCGACCTGCTCTTGTGCCCGCGGTGGCGGGACGAGGTCGGCCTTGGAGAGCACGAGGATGCGCGGCAGCGCAGCGAGGCGGGGATCGTGCGTGGCCAGCTCGCGCTCGATGGTGGCGTGGTTGGCGAGCGCGTCGGCGGCGTCACCCCCGGATAGCTCGGGCGCAAGGTCGAGCACATGCACGAGGAGTTGGGTGCGCTCGATGTGCGCCAAGAACTCGTGCCCGAGGCCGGCTCCCTCGCTGGCCCCCTCGATCAAACCGGGGATGTCGGCCAGGACGAGTTGGCGTTCGTCGCCGCCGAGCACACCGAGTACGGGCTCGAGCGTCGTGAATGGATAGGCGGCGACCTTCGGCGCGGCGCGGGTGAGGCGGGCCAGCAGCGAGGACTTGCCGGCGTTGGGCAGCCCGACGAGGCCGACGTCGGCGAGCAGCCGCAGGCGCAGCGAGAGCCAGCCGTGCTCGCCGGGCAGGCCGCGCTCGGCGAAATGGGGCGCCTGGCGGGTGGCTGTGGTGAAGCGCTTGTTGCCGCGGCCGCCGGAGCCGCCGCGGGCGACGACGAAGCGCTGGCCGGGATGCAGAAGTTCCCAGCGGCGCCCGGCGAGGTCGTCGTCCTCGCCCGTGCCCCCGGCTCGACCTTCGCCCCGCCCCCGGTGCTCGCCCTCGCCCTCGCCCCCGCCCTGGCCCTCGCCCTCGCCCCCGCCCTCGCGCTCACGCTCGTCGCCGCGCAGGCCGTCCCCGAGCACCTGTGTCCCGGGGGGTACGCGCAGCACCAGCGGCTCGCCGTCGGCGCCGTGGCGCAGCGAGCCTTCCCCGCGCCCTCCCGGCGGGGCACGGTGGTGGGTGCGCCGCGTGAACCGCTGGAGGTCGCGCAGGGAGGGGTCGCAGAGCAGCACGACGTCCCCCCCGCGTCCGCCGTCGCCCCCGTCGGGCCCGCCGCGTGGCACGTGCGCTTCGCGCCGGAAGGAGGCGGCGCCGTCACCGCCGGCGCCGGCGGCGAGGTGGATGCGGGCGCGGTCGTGAAGCATGTAGCCATCGTGACAGGCGCCGCCACAACGCCACCCGCGGGCGCGGACGCGGTGCCTGGTTTCAGTTCCTCTCGCCGGCGTGGCCGGTGACCCGGGGCAGGTGAAATTGGACTTTGCTACGCGCCCATGGGAACTATCGGTAGGAAGATCATACCGTGTAGGGAGGATGCTCCGGCAGCTTCTTAGCTCTGGCTGCAAAACCGAGAACGATGCATTACGGCCCGCAGCCCCCGCCCGGCCCGCAGCCCCCGCCCGGGGCGCCCGCGCGGGCGCCCGCTCTGGTCAGTCCCCGGGGAGGGGCGCGACGCTCACGACCCGACCGCGGCGCCCGGTGCTGAACACGAGGGTGCCGGCGGCGCGCGCGTAGAGCGTGTCGTCCTTGCCCATGCCGACGCCATCGCCGGCCTTGAAGCGGGTGCCGCGCTGGCGCACGATGACCTCGCCGCCGGTGACGGTTTGGCCGGCGAAGGTCTTGACGCCGAGGCGTTTGGCGTTTGAGTCGCGGCCGTTGCGGCTGGAGCCGAGGCCCTTCTTATGCGCCATTCTCAGTCGCCTCCTTCGGAGTGTCGGACTCGTTGGCCGCCGGTTTGGCAGCTTTCGCCGCGGCCGGTTTGGCGGCTTTGCCCGCGCCGCCAAGCGCGATGTCGGTGATCTCGATGCGTGTGAGCTTCTGGCGGTGGCCGGTGCGGCGTTTGTAGCCGCGCTTGGGCTTGAACTTGACGACGCGGAGCTTCTCGCCGCGCTCGTGCGCGAGGATGCGCGCGGTGACGCGCACCTGCTGTAGGCCAGTGGCGTCGAAGACGGTGTCCTCGGAGCGGTAGAGGAGGGGCTGCAGCTGGATGTCGGCGCCCTCGGCGGCGGCGAGACGCTCGACCAGCAGTCGCTGGCCGCGCTCGACGCGGTACTGCTTGCCGCCGGTCTTGACGATCGCGTACATCTCTCGGGCTCGCTCGCTCGGTGGGGGTCGGTTGGGGTTGGCTACTCGGCGGCGCTGGGGGCCTTGGCAGCGGAACGGCGCCGTCCGCCTCTGCGGCCGCGGCGCCGACGTTTGGATTGTACGCCATCGCCGTCGCTGTCGCCGTCGCCGTCGCTGTCGTCTGTATGGGCCTGCTCGACGTCGGAGTCGAGTGGCAGGCGCTCGGCGAGCGCCTCGACGATCTCCGCGTCCACGGCCGGCGGGTCGAGGGCGGGCGTCGCGGCGCCTGACTCCTCCTCGCGCTCGGCCGCGGTGTCGGCGTCGGCCGGGAGCGGGCCGCCGCCGGCGGACGCGAGCGGGTCGCTCGCCGCCCCGCTCGCCGCTGCTTTCGCCGCTGCTTTCGCCGGAGCTTTCGCCGCGGCGCTGGTGCGTGCGCGCGGTTTGCGCGTGCGCCGGCGCGGGGGGGCGGTCGGTTTGGGGGTGGGGCGGATCGGCTCGCCGTGCTCGTCGAGCAGCAGTGCGGAGGCGGCGGTGCGCCCGACCTGCTCGATGCGCACCATGCGCTTCTCGCCGACGTGCGGGGAGGCTCCGGCGATTGAGATGATGTAACCGTCGATCTTGGCGACGGCGTCGTCGATGTCGTACATGTGCGGCTCGACGATCTCGACCAGGACCTCGTCGCCGGCGTGGAAGGGCAGGGCGCGCTCCTCGACTTCGGCGCGGGTGCCCTGGAAGGTGATCGCGAAGTGGTCCAGCGCGAGGCCTTCGGAGCCCTCGAAGTGGAAGGACTTGGCGGTTTCGTGCTCGAGCGCGTGCAGGACGCGGGAGTGCTGGCCGGTGAACTGGGCGGTGACGCGGGGGTTCATTTGCACGAGGAAGGCTTCGTCGTCGGGGTGTTCTGAGGCGAGGTCGCGCAGGCGCCGCTCGAAGTCGATCGCGATCGTCTCCTCGGAGCGGATCACGCCGTCGCCCTCGCAGGTGGGGCAGGGGCGGCTCATGATCTCGCGCACGCCCTCGGTGACGTTCTGGCGGGTCATCTCGACGAGGCCGAGCTTGGAGATCTCGGCGGTGAAGGTCTTGGTGCGGTCTTCGTCGAGGGCTTTGCGCAGGGTCTTCATGACGGCGTCGCGGTTGCGCGCGCGGGCCATGTCGATGAAGTCGATGACGATGATGCCGCCGATGTCGCGCAGGCGCAGTTGGTTGACGACGGCCTCGGCGGCCTCGAGGTTGGTGCGCGTGATCGTCTCCTCCAGCCCGGTGCTGCGTCCGCGCCCGGTGAAGGAGCCGGAGTTGACGTCGATCACGGTGAGCGCCTCGGCGTAGTCGATCATCAGGTAGCCGCCGCTGGGGAGGTCCACGCGGCGGGACATGACGCCCTCGATCGCCTGCTCCACGCCGTACTCCTCGAATAGCGGCGCGGGCTCCTGCCAGAGCTCGACGCGCTCCACGAGCTCGGGGGCGGTGCGCGTGAAGAACGAGACGAGGCGGTGGTACTGCTGCTCGTCGTCGACGATCGCGCGCTCGAAGTGTTCGGAGAAGATGTCGCGCACGACGCGCACGGACAAATCCGCCTCTTGAAAGACCATCGCCGGAGCTGGGGTGTCGGCGACGCGTTTGACGAGCACCTCGTGGAGCTTGTGCAGGTAGAGCAGCTCGCGCTCGAAGTCCTCGCGTTTGGCGCCGTGCGCGGCGGTGCGGATGATCGCGCCGCCGCTGCCGAGGTCGAGTTTGGCGGTCTGTTTGCGCAGGCGTTCGCGCTCGCGGTCCTCCAGGCGCCGGGAGACGCCGACGCCCTCGCCGGTGGGCTGGTAGACCATGTAGCGGCCGGCGATCGTCAGCTCCATCGAGAGGCGCGCGCCCTTGGTCTTGAGCGGGTCCTTGATGACCTGGACAACGAGCTCCTGGCCGGGTTTGAGCAGTTCGGTGATCTTGCGAGCGCCGCCGCCGCCGACGCCGCGCCCGCGCCGCGGCGCCTCGACGCCGGGGAGCACGATCTCGTCGACGTGCAGGAAGCCGTTCTTCTCGAGGCCGATGTCAACAAACGCGGCCTCTAGGCCGGGGATGACGTTGTCGACCTTGCCCTTATAGATGTTGCCGACGATCGAGCGCGCACCGCGCCGCTCGAGGTAGAGCTCGGCAATGCGGTAGCCGGCTTCGGGCCGAGATCCGGTGCGGCGCCGACGGCGAGCGCCGGAGGGTGTGTTTGGCGCCGCGGGTGTGCCCGCGGCCTCCATGAGCGCGACGCGCGTCTCGGCACGGTCGACGCTGACGAGTACTTGCTTTTTCAAGGTGATCGGGTCTTTCGGTATGGGTTTGGGCCAGGACCCGGGGGACGACACCCGATGCGGGGGCCGTACGCGCCTGTGTTGTGCGGGTCTTGGTGATCATTAATTCAAGGCCGCACGACGCGGCCCTTCAAAGCCTCGGTGGCACGCGCCTGAACGTAGATCGACTGCAGCAGGCCGACGGCCAGCAGCGTCGCGATCACCGACGAGCCGCCATAACTCATGAGCGGCAGCGTAACGCCGGTGATGGGCATGATGCCGATGGCCATGCCCACGTTGACGAACACCTGAAACATAAGCATAGCTACTACGCCGCCGGCGACTAGGGAGCCAAAGAGATCCTTGGACATGGCGAGGATGCGCAGGGTGCGCCAGATCAGCAGCGCGTAGAGCGAGAGCACGAGCGCGGCGCCGACGAAGCCGTACTGCTCGCCGAGCGCGGCGAAGATGAAGTCGGTTTCGTCCTCGGGCAGGAATTCGTTCTTGGTTTGGGTGGCGCCGGTCGAGCTGCCGGTCTTCTGCCCGGAGCCGATCGCGATCTGGGACTGCTGCTGCTGGTAGGCGTTGGGGTTGTTGGCGGAGGGGTTCAGGAAGGCGGTGAGGCGTTCGCGCTGGTAGGTGTTGACGACCTGCACGCCGGCGGCGGGGGCGATCACGAGCGCGCCGGTCACGGCGAGCGCGCCGAGCCCGAGCAGCGCGGCGAGGTGGCGCCAGGGCACGCCGGCGACGAACAGCAGGATGAAGGCGATCGAGACGTAGACCAGGCCGGAGCCGAGGTCGGGCTGGGCGATCACGAGCAGCGCGGGCACGAGCGCGGCGAGCATCACGCGTACGGTGGTCTCGCGTAGGCGCAGCTCGCGCGAGCGGTCAACGACGAGCGCGGCGAGGGCGAGGATCAGGAGCACCTTGCCGAGCTCGGAGGCCTGGAAGGAGAAGAACGGGAAGCTGATCGCACGGGTGGCGCCGTTGGCGGAGCTCCCGGCGCCGAGGACGGCGAGGATCGAGAGGATCAGGGCGCAGTAGATCCAGACTTTGAGGTGGCGCAGGCGCGCGTAGTCGAGGCGCGCGAGCACGAGCATCATGACCGTGCCGAGGAGCAGGTAGATGGCCTGGCGGTCGGAGTAGTAGTGGGGGTCGCCGCGGATCACACCGGAGGTCACGGCGGCGAGGGTGACCACCGAGCAGATGCCGAGGCCGAGCACGGCGAGAGTGAGCAGCGGGTCGAGCGCGAGGCGCGGACCGGGGCGCGGAGGGCTGTGCTGAGCGTCTGGGGTTTTCAGAGAGGAGGGGCCACGCGCTGCGCGCGTGGCGGGGGAGGAGGGCTCGATCGGGCTGAGAGGGCTCATCGGATTAGGGGTCGATCATTTGTCGGCGCTGGCGCCGGCGACGAGCTTGAGCGGTTGGTGGAACCACTTGGAGGCGATCAGACGCGCGACGGGCGCGGCGGCCTGGTCGCCGAAGCCGCCCTGTTCGACGGTGACGGCGATCACGATCGGGTGGGTGGGGTCGGCGACGTAACACATGTACCAGGCCTGTTCGGTGAGGCCGGCGCGTTCGGCGGTGCCGGTCTTGCCGTAGACGGGGTGCGCAGACTGGTTCCAGCCCAACCAGACGTCGGCGGAGGTGCCGCCGTTCTCAGAGGCGGCGTCGTGGATGCCTTCCATGACGAGGCCGACGTTGGCGGGGTTGAAGTGGATGTGGCGCTGGGGGGGGAAGTTGAGCGCCTGGACGATGCCGCCGCCGGGGTTTTCGATCGCGACGCCGAGGTGGGGTGTGACGACGGTGCCGGCGCCGTCGTTGCGGTAGGCGTTGGCGAGCGTCGAGTAGGCGACGGCCATCTGCAGCGGGTTGGTCTCCAGGTCGCCCTGGCCGACGGCGAGGTCCATGTCGTCGCCTTCTGACCAGGGGCGGATTTCGGCCACGTAGCCGCATTCGTTTTTGGGGTGGTGGCGTTCGCAGACTTCCTGGAGGTGGTTGCGTTGGGCGCGCCATTGCGGGGTGGGCAGGACGCCTTCGATCTGGGGGGTGGGGAGGTCGATGCCGGTGGAGCGCGCGATGCCCAGGCGGTGGGCCATGTTCTGGATTACGTTGCCGTGGGGGTTGTCCAGCTCGCCGACGGTGAAGAAGTAGGTGTCGGAGGAGACCTTGAGCGCTTCCACGAGCGGCAGCGCGCCGTAGTTGTTGTGGCCGGAGTTGCAGAATTTCTCGCCGCCGACGGTTTCGATGCAGGAGCCGCCGCCGAGATCGGCGTAGGGGTTGAGGATCCCGGCTTCGAGGCTGGCGATCGCAGTGAGCGGCTTGAAGGTGGAGCCGGTCGGGTAGGCGCCTTCGACGGCGCGGTTGACAAATGGCGTGGCAGGCGGGGTGGTCGGCGCCCCGGCGGGTTCTTCGATCGCGCGTAGTTCGCGCGCGGTGAGCGGCTTGATCAGCTGGTTGGGGTTGAAGGTTGGGTAGGAACCCATCGCGAGGATTTCGCCGTTGAGGGGGTTCATCGCGAGGAACGCGCCGCCGTTGCCGGGGTTGGAGAAGCCGTGGGCGAGTTCCATGCCCTTGCGTAGAGCGAGTTCGCCCTCGCGCTGCAGGGGGAGGTCGAGGCTGAGGCGCAGGTTGTAGCCGGCGCGGGGTGGTTCGATTGGCAGGGTGGCGGGCTGGACCTGGCCTGAAGCGTTGACCTCGACGTGGCGGATGCCGGGGGTGCCGCGCAGGTAGCGGTCGTAGTAGTACTCCAGGCCGGACTGGCCGACGATCTCACCGGCGGGCACGCCTTTGAAGGCGGCGGCGTCGCGCTGGATCTGTTCTTCGGTGAGCGGGCGCACGTAGCCGAAGAGTTGGGCGGCGGTTTCGCCGAGGGGGTATTCGCGGATGGTGATCGGTTCCTGCTGGACGCCGGGGTATTCGCGGCGGCGCTCGCCGAGGACGGTCATCACGCCGCGGCCGGCGTCGGTCTCGATCGTGACGGGCGCGAAGGGCTGCCGGAAGAGGCCGCGTTTTTGCAGTTCGATGATGTGGTGGGGGCTCATCCCGAGCAGGTGCCCGAGGCGGTGGTAGAGCGCGCGCCGGCGCGGGCCGGCGGGGGGCAGTTCGGAGGGGATGATCTGCACGGCGTTGGTGACCTTGCTGGTGACGAGGGTTTCACCGTCGCGGCCGAGGATCTGCCCGCGGGGCGGGGCAATTGGGACTTCGCGCTCGGTGTTCGCGGCGGCCTGCTGGACGTACTGTTCGCCGGTTAGGACCTGCAGGTACCAGAGGCGGAAGAAGATGACGCCGAACATCAGGAGGGCAAAGCCGCCGAGCAGCGCGACGCGCAGCCCGAGCTGTGAGGAGGCGGGCACGCGCGGCTCGGGCGGGCGCCGTCCACGCTCGAGCGCGCTCATGCGCGCGCCCCCCACCCAGCCGGCGCACCGGCGCGTCCCGCCGCACACCCCCAACCCGCGCGCCCCGCGGCACACCCCCGGCCGGCGCGTCCCGCCGCACACCCCCAACCCGCGCGTCCCGCGGCACACCCCCGGCCGGCGCGTCCCGCCGCACACCCCCAACCCGCGCGTCCCGCGGCACACCCCCGGCCGGCGCGTCCCGCCGCACACCCCCAACCCGCGCGTCCCGCGGCACACCCCCGGCCGGCGCGTCCCGCCGCACACCCCCGACTCGCGCGTGCGTGGACCCGCGCGATCATGCTCTCGTGAGCGGGCTCAGCCCGCCGGTCGTGTAGGCGCGCCGGCGGCGGCGGCGCGGGTCGTCGGGCAGGCTGGGTGTCAGCCAGCGGCGCACGAGCGCCCAGATGGGTAGGGCGACGAGCGTGTCGACGACGATGCCGAGCACGATTTGGCGCAGGAGCTCGAGGCTGATGGGGGCGTCAACGCCGAGCATGAACTCGACGAGCGAGTAGCCGATCAGCGAGCAGGCGGCGGCGAGCGCGCCGACGAGCAGGGGGACGAGGCCGCCCTGCGGGTCGCGCAGTTCGCGCAGGCGCCCGGCGGCGTAGCCGATGGCGGTGAAGATCAGCGAGGTGAGACCGAGGGTTTGGACGAGCATCAGGTCGACGAGCAGCCCGATGCCAAAGCCGACGCTGGCGCCGGCGAGCGAGCCGCAGAGCAGGCCGACGAAGGCGACGACGAGCGGAGAGAGGTCGATTACGACGCCGAAGACGGGCAGCTCGGAGACGATGCCGACCTGCAGGAAGACGACGATCACGGCGAGCGCGGCGAGGCGCAGGAGCAGCGCGCCGCTGGGGGTGCCGCCGGCCATCAGCCGCCGCTCTGGCCGGTCGAGGCGAGTTGGCTTTCGGGCGCGCCGGTGCCCTGCGGCGAGCGCCCGGGGGGGTTGCCGGCGGCGAAGCGCGCGGCACGGGCGGGGGCGGAGTTTTCGGAGGTGGTGAGTACCTGGACGTTTTCGAGGTCGTGGAGGTCGGCGAGGGGCGAGACGTCGACGGCCTTGTAGGAGCCTTCTTCTTTGACGCTGGAGACCTGCCCGATGGGGATGCCGCGCGGGAACAGCGAGGGGTGAGCGCTGGAGATTGTGCCGGAGGTGACGACGTAGTCGCCGACGTTGACGGGGCTGGCGGCGGGGAGGTACTGCATCAGCAGCTCGTCGGGTTCGCCGACCTTGGGTTCGACGAGCCCGAGGGCGGCGGTTTCGTTGATCATCGCGTCGACGCCGACGCCGCTGTCGGTGATTAGGCTGACCACGGCGTCGCCGGACCCGGCGAGCGTGACCTCGCCGACGAGCCCTTCGCCGACGATCACGGGGTCGTTTTCACGTACGCCTTGAGCGGTGCCAGCGGCGATGTCGATTGTGCGGCTCCAGAGGTTGGGTGAGGCGCCGATGACGGCGGCGGTGACGGAGTGGTAGACGGAGCGGCCGAGCTCGTTGTCGAGGTGCATGAGGCGGCGCAGGGCGGCGTAGGCGCGTTCGTCGCCTTGGCGGGCGATTAGCTGGGCGCGTAGGCGGTTGTTCTGCTTGAGCAGTTCGTTGCGTTGGCTCTTGGCGTGCAGAGTGGAGCTGAACCAGCCGAACAGGTCGCGGACGGGCTTGAGCGCTTTGTTGGCGCCGTCTTGGATCGGAGAGACGGCGGTCAGGAAGTCGCGCTGGACGGCGTGCAGGCGTCCGCCGGGCGCCTCGCGGAAGTAGGCGGTGAGGAGTATCAGCGACAGGGCGACGAGCAGGATGAGCACCGCGCGCCGCCGCCGGGTCGTCTTGTCGTGCACAGGCTATGACTTTCCAAGCTGTTCATCGGTGAGCTTTCCGGCCCGTTCATTGCTAAGGGTACGCATCGCGCCAGCGCGACGTGTCAGCGGAACACGGTGCTCATCGACGCCGGCGGCTGCGCGAGTTGCGGTTGGAGCGGTGGATCGCCTCGAACTCCTCCAGGGAGCGCCCGGAGCCGACGGCGACGCAGGTCAGCGGCGACTCGGCTAGGTGGGCGGGCATTTGGGTCTCCTCACGCAGACGCTCGTCAAGCCCCTGCAGCAGCGAGCCGCCGCCGGCGAGCATGATGCCGCGGTCCATGATGTCGGAGGCGAGCTCGGGGGGGGTGCGGTCGAGCGTCTCCTTGACGGCGTCAACGATTTGCACGACGGGTTCTTCGAGCGCCTGGCGGATCTCCTCGCTGGTGAGGACGACGGTCTTCGGCAAACCAGACACCATGTCGCGCCCGCGGATCTCGGCTTGGAGCTCCTCCTCCATCGGGCAGGCGGAGCCGATCTCGAGCTTCAGCTCCTCGGCGGTCTGCTGGCCGATCAGGAGCTTGTACTCGCGCTTGGCGTAGGAGATGATCGCCTCGTCCATCTCGTCGCCGCCGACGCGGATCGACTGCGAGACGACGATGCCGCCGAGCGAGATGACGGCGACCTCGGAGGTGCCGCCGCCGATATCGACGACCATCGAACCCGTCGGCTCGCCGACCGGCAGGCCGGCGCCGATCGCGGCGGCCATCGGCTCCTCGATCAGGTAGGCGGTGCGCGCGCCCGCGGACAGGCAGGCCTCCTCGACGGCGCGCTTCTCCACGCCGGTCACGCCGGAGGGTACGCAGACGACGACGCGGGGGTGGGCGAAGCGGTTTTGGTGGACCTTTTGGATGAAGTGGCGCAGCATCTCCTCGGTGACGTCGAAGTCGGCGATCACGCCGTCCTTCAGGGGCCGGATCGCCTGGATCGTGCCGGGCGTGCGGCCGAGCATACGCTTGGCCTCGATGCCGACGGCGTGGACCTCGCCGGTGCGCGAGTCGATCGCGACGACGGAGGGCTCGGAGAGCACGATGCCGCGACCGCGGACGTAGACGAGGGTGTTCGCGGTGCCCAGGTCGACGGCCATGTCGCGGCCGCCGAATCCGGTTAGGTAGCTGAAGATGCCCATGTGATGTGGTCCTGCGAGCGAGGGGGGTGGGTCGAGGGGGAGCGCACTGCAGATCGGGACGCCTCCGACCCGGCGTCGCCCACCCGAGTGGGCCGCGCGAGGGGCGCGTGTCCGTGGCGCAGTCTAGCGGAAGGGTCTCGCCATCCGACAGGGTTGGGAGCGGATTTGCAGGGAAATCGGGGCTCCAGGCCCAATCCACCGCCAGCAGGGGCAGACGCGGCGCCGAGGCGGACGCGAGCTCGGCGGATGCGGCTCAGCCCAGCTGTTGCAGCAGGGCGGGATGCAGGTCGAGCAGGGTGGCGAGCGGCAGGCCGACGACGTTCTCGTAGTCGCCGTGCACCTCGCGCACGAGCAGCGAGCCGCCTTTCTGGATCGCGTAGCCGCCGGAGCGATCGCGCCACTCCCCCAACGCGACGTACCACTCAAGGAGCACGTCGTCGAGGTCACGGAAGCTGACCTCGGTAATGGCGAGCGCGGTGCGCGCCTCTCCCCCACCCTCGTGCGCGGCCTGCGCGGCCGTGTGCTGTTCGTCGGCCGGCGCCCCGTCGCCGCCGCGGACGAGTGCGACGCCGCTCATCACGCGGTGGGTGGCACCGCTGAGCGCACACAGCGTCGCGCGCGCGTGCGCCTCGTCGCGGGGCTTGCCGTAGATGACGCCGTCCAGCGTGACGAGCGTGTCGACGCCGAGCACCAGCTCACCGGCCCGGCGCGTGGCGGCCACGGCGCGGGCCTTGCGCAACGCGTTCTCGACGGCGACCTCCTCCGGCACGCCGTGTTCGAGCTCTGCGACCGCGGAGGGTTGGACCTCGAACGGGATCCCCAGCCGCGCGAGCGCGGCGCTGCGCTGCGGGGAGGCCGAGGCGAGGACCAGCCGGAGGCTCGAACCGACCGGCCTGCTCCCGAGGTCTGCCAAGTCGCGGCTCAGCCGAGCTCTCCGAAGAACAGCGCGGCCTCGCGCGCGGCGGACTCGGGGGAGTCCGAACCGTGCACCATGTTGCGGCCGGTCTCGGTCGCGAAGTCGCCGCGGATCGAGCCGGGGGCGGCCTCCAGCGGGTTGGTCGCGCCGATCACCTGGCGCGCGGCACGGACGGCGTCCTGGCCCTCGAGCACCATCGCGACGAGCGGTCCGGAGGTGATGAACTCGACGAGCTCGCCGAAGAAGGGGCGCGCGGCGTGCTCGGCGTAGTGGCGCTCGGCGAGCGCCCGCTCGACGGTCATCTGGCGCAGGGCCACCAGACGCAGTCCCTTGCGCTCGAAGCGGGCGATGATCTCGCCGGTCAGCGAGCGGGCGAAGGCGTCGGGCTTGACGAGGATCAGGGTGCGGTCCATGGGGTCCTTTGCGGTCGGATTGACACGGGTTGAGGGGCGAATGCCGGGCGCGCAGAGCGAGGCTCAGGATGTCCTGCGGCGCGGTGGCGAGAACCCGTCGTCCAGCGACGGGGGCGCGGCGGGCAGCTGCTGCTCGAACGAGGGCGACGCCGAGAGGTCGGCGTCGAACGAGCTGGACGGCGCAGGTGGCTCCTCTTCGACGGTCGGTGTCGCCAGCCCGCCACGCGCTGGCCGGGGCGGGCGCGCGGGGCGCGGGGCGCGGCCTTCGACAGGTGCGCGCGTCTCGCCGACCAGGGGACCTTCCCCGGCATGTTCGCCATCGCCGCTCGGCCGGCCCTCCCCCGACACCCGGCCCTCCCCCGACACCCGGCCCTCCCCCGACACCCGGCCCTCCCCCAGCGTGCGTCCCTCACCGGAGGCGGGCTCGCTCTCCGCGCCGCCGGCGGCACGGCGGCGAGTGCGGCGCGAGCGCGAGGTTTCGGGGACCTCGGTCTCGCAGTAGGGGCAGATCGTCCAGCTGCGGTCCAGCGGCCGCGAGCAGTTCACGCAGCGCTCCTTGAGCTTGCGCAGACAGCTGGGGCAGCGGATGAAGTCGCGCTCGACGCGGTAATCGCAGTGCGGGCAGAGGCCGTAGTCGAGGTCGTGCAGGCGCGCTTCGGCGGCGCGCGTCTCCAGTTCGCGCTCGTGTACGTCGTCGAGATACTCCGGGGGGCGGACGATCAGGTAGATGAGGGTGCCTAGAAACGGGATCACCACCGTCACGGCGGTCGCGAGCCCGACCATCACGGGATCGAGGATGCGTTGACGGCCGTCGACGTATGTCCAGTAGACGAGCGCGAAGTAGAGGATGACGGCAAACAGGATCAGCAGGTCGATGACCGTGCTGAAGGCGTGGCTTTCGATTCCGAAGTAGGCGAGTGGCGGCATCGTCTGTCGGTGCGGTCGTCCTTGGCCCGGGCGCGCTTGAGCGGGCGCCCGTTGGGGCCGCCGAGTTTAGAGACTACCGCGGCAGGAACCCGCAGTTACGCGCCCGCTGGCCCTCGCAGCTCGCGCTGCGCGGCCACGGGGTGCGCGCAGGCGCAGCGCGGCGCGAGCAGCGCGAGCAGCGCGAGCAGCGCTCAGAGGAACAGCCGCCCGAAGGCGTAGCCGACACCGAAGAAGACGAGGATCACGAGCGCCACGACCAGCGCGACAGCGCCGATCATCGCTAGAACGGAGGGGCCGTCGTCGTTCACGCGCGCCGCTCCCCTCGCAACCGGTCCTCGTCCCATGCAGCATGCGCGTGGGCGAGGAGATCGCCGATCAGGTAGACCGAGCCGGTGACGAGCACCGCGGGCGCGCGATCGCCCGCCAACACCCTGTCCTCCGCCTCTGGCACCGTGTTGTCCTCTGAGAAGGCCTTATCGCGTGCGCGCGTACGCGCGCCGCCGCGAATGGCACCCGCCAACAAACCACCATCCCCCTCCCCCGCCAACAAACCACCATCCCCCACCCCCGCCAACAAACCACCATCCCCCACCCCCGCCAACAAACCACCATCCCCCACCCCGACATCTCCCCCGTGGGCGCGCGCCCACCGCTGCGCAGCCAGGAGGGCACGGGCCGGGGTGGGCTCGCAGACTGTGTCGGGGAACCCGAGCTGGCGGGCGAGCGACTGCAGCGCGGCGGGCGAGAGCGCGCGTGGGGAGGGCGGCGCAGTGAACCAGGCGCGCGCGCAGTGGGGCAAAAGCGCGCGCAACATGCGGGCGGCGTCCTTGTCCTCCAGAACGCCCATCACGAGCGCGAGCGGACGGGCGCCGACTAGGGCCGGCAGGGCGTCCAGGAGCGCGTCGACCGCGTGCGGGTTGTGGGCGCCGTCGAGGATCGTGAGGGGCTCGCGGGAGAGCACGTGCAGGCGGCCGGGGACGGCGACCTGCGTGGCCGCCTCACGCACGGCGCTGGGCGCTAGCGCGATCCCGACGGTGGCGAGGTACGCCTCGGCGGCGGCGAGAGCGAGGGCGAAGTTGCGCCGCTGGAAGGAGCCGGGAGCGTGCAGGAGGTCCTGCTCCCAGGTCTCGGCGGTGACGATCCGCGCGCGACGCTCGGCGGCGACGCGGTGGGCGATGGTGAGGGCGTCGGCGTGCAGGCCGGCGCCGAGCGCAAGCGTGGTGCGGGGACGTACGACGGCGAGCTTCTCGGCGGCGATGTCGGCGATTGTCGGCCCGAGCCAGCGGGTGTGCTCGAGGCCGACGTTGGTGAGCACGGCGACGCGGGACTCGACGACGGCGGTGGCGTCGTAGCGCCCGCCGAGGCCGGCCTCGACAACGGCGACGTCGACCTCACGCTGCGCTAGGGCCCAGAGCGCAGCGGCGGTGAGCAGCTCGAACTGGGTGACGTGGTCGTCGGCGGCGAGGGTGCGGTTGACGCGCTCGGCGGCCCGGGCGGCGTGGGCGACGGCGGAGGCGAACTCGTGCATGGGCAGGTCGCGATCGTCGACGCGGACGCGCTCGGTGTAGGAAACGAGATGCGGAGAGAGGTAGGTGCCGGTGCGCAGGCCGTGATGGGCGAGGATCGCGGCGATCATGCGCGTGGTGGAGGACTTGCCGTTGGTGCCGACGATGTGGATCGCGGGCAGCTGCCGCTGGGGGGAGCCGAGCGCGGTCATCATGCGACGCATGCGGTCCAGGCCGAAGCGCATGCCGAACAGCTCGAGCGAGCGCAGGTGACGCTCGGCCTGCTCGGGACTCCAGTCGCGGCCGGGAGGAGTGCGCGGCGAGTCGCTCATAGCGCCTCCAGTTCGGTCGTGAGTTGGCGCAGCTTGGCGCGCTCGGCGTTGACGACCGTGTGGGGCGCACGCTCGACGAAGTTGGCGTTGGCCAGCTTGCCGTTGACGCGGTCGACCTCGGCCTGCAGACGCTGGCGCGCCAGCTGGCGTTTGCGCCCGCCTGCCTGCAGGTCGAGTCCGTCGGCGGAGAGGATCTCGACGATGCCGCCGGGGATCGCGACGCTCGCAACGGGAGCGCTGGCCGCGTGCCCGTCGGCGTCGTCGGCGTCGGCGTCGGCGTCGGGCAGCTTCACGCGCGCCAGGCGGGCGAGCGCGGAGGCGGTGGCGTCGTAGCCGGTGGCGCGAAGACGCGCGGGGATCCAAGCGCCGGGCTTGGCCTCGACGCTGTCGCGCCAGCCGCGGATCGCAGTGACGGCTTCGATCATGCTCGACATGGCGTCCTCGGCTTGCGGGTCGATCAGCGCGTCATCGCTGGTCGGCCAGGGCGAGCCGGCGAGCAGCGCCTCGCCGCCCAAAAACGGCCAGAGCTCCTCGGTGACGAAGGGGATGATCGGGTGCGCAAGGGCAACGGTGGTGCGTAGGAGGTAGAGGAGCGTGGCGGCCAGCTCTGGGTCGGGCGCGCGCTCGCTGGAGAGTCGCGGCTTGACGGCCTCCAGATACCAGTCGCAGAGTTCGCTGTAGACGAAGTCGTAGAGTCCGAGAGCCGCGTGGGAGAAGTCGTAGGAGTCGATCCGAGCGGTGGTGTCGGCGACGATGCGTTGCAGGCGTGAGACGATCCAGCGGTCCTCGACGGTGCGCGGCCGCGCGGCTGGCGCGAGTTCGTCGAGCGCGAGGCCCGGTAGGACGGCGAGTCGGAGGAGCGCGAAGCGGGTGGCGTTGAAGAGCTTGTTGGCCAGGGCCTGGCCTTGGGCGACCTTTTCAGCGGAGTAGCGGACGTCCTGGGAGGAGGACATCGCTAGGAGGCCGAAGCGCACGGCGTCGGCGCCGTGGACGTCGATCTCGTCGAGGGGGTCGATGCCGGTGCCAAGGGACTTGGACATGCGGCGGCCGTCGGGGGCTTGGATGACGGAGTGGATGTAGACGTCGGAGAAGGGCACGGTGCCGGTGAAGCGCAGGCCCATCATCACCATGCGGGCGACCCACAGGAAGAGGATGTCGCGGGCGGTGGAGAGCACGGCGGTGGGGTAGAAGGCGGCCAGCTCGGGGGTCTGGTCGGGCCAGCCGAGGGTGGCGAAGGGCCAGAGCGCGGAGGAGAACCAGGTGTCGAGGACGTCGTCATCCTGGCGCAGGGAGCCGCCGCAGGAGTGGCATTGCGCGGGCGCCGCGGCGGCGACGTGGGTCTCGCCGCAGACCTCGCAGTAGTAGACGGGCAGACGGTGGCCCCACCAGAGTTGGCGCGAGATGCACCAGGGACGGATGTTGGCCAGCCAGTCGAGGTAAACGCGGCGGTGGTTGTCGGGGACGATGCGCACGGCGCCGGAGTTCACGGCGTCGATCGCGGGCGCGGCGAGCGTGTCCATGCGCATGAACCATTGGAGTGAGATCAGGGGCTCGATGCGCGCGCCGGAGCGGTGCGAGTAGGGGACTTCGTGCTCGTAGGGTTCGCGCGCGACGATGCGGCCTTCCTGCTCGAGCGCGGCGACGACGGCCTCGCGCGCTTCGGCGACGGTCATGCCGGCGAAGCGCTCGCCGGCGGAGGCGGTCATGCGGCCGTCCTCGCCGATCACGGAGACCTGGTCGAGTTCGTGGCGAATGCCGATGTCGAAGTCGGCGGGGTCGTGCGCGGGGGTGACCTTGAGCGCGCCGGTGCCGAAGTCGGTGCGCACGTGGTCGTCGGCGATGATCGGCAGGTGGCGCCCGACGAGCGGCAGGATCGCAACCCGCCCGACGAAGGCGGCGTAGCGAGCGTCGTGCGGGTTGACGGCGATGGCGCTGTCGCCGAGCATCGTCTCGGGACGGACGGTGGCGATGACGACCGAGCCACCGTCGCTGCCGCTGCCGCCGTCGAGGTCGCTGCCGCCGTTGCCGTCGCCGTCGCTACCGCCGTCGCCGTCGCTACCGCCGTCGCCGTCGCTACCGCCGTTGCCGTCGCTGCCGCTGCCGCCGTCGCCGTCGCCGTCGCCGTCGAGGTCGAGGTCGTAGCGAATCGAGTAGAGGGTGTCGGTCTCGCGGCGCTGCTCGACCTCGAGGTCGGAGATCGCGGAGTGCGAGCCGGGGTCCCAGTTGACGATGTAGCGGTCGCGGTAGATGAGACCGTCGTCGTAGAGGGCGACGAACACGGCGAGCACGGCGCGGTGGTAGGCCTCGTCGAGGGTGAAGCGCTCGTCGGCGTAGTCGCAGGAGGCGCCGAGGCGCTCTAGCTGGGAGACGATCGTGTGCCCGTAGTGCTCGCGCCAGGCCCAGACGCGGCGGACGAACTCCTCGCGACCCAGCCCCTGGCGGGAGGCGCCCTCGGCGCGCAGCGCCTTTTCAACCTGGGCCTGCGTGGCGATGCCGGCGTGGTCGGTGCCGAGGATCCACTTGGTGCGCCGGCCGGCCATGCGGTGGCGGCGGATGAGGACGTCTTGGATGGAGCAGTTGAGCGCGTGCCCCATGTGCAGCGAGCCGGTGATGTTCGGCGGGGGGATCGCGATTGTGTAGTTCGCGGCGGGAGAGCCGGCGGGCTCGGGATGAAAAAGTCCGGACTCAAGCCAGCGCGCGGTGATGCGCGGCTCGACCGAGGCGGGGTCGAAGCGGGTGCGGTCGGAGAGCGCGTCGGGGCGAGGGGGCATCTCGGAGCGTTGAGTGTAGGGCGCGCGCGAGGAGGGGAGTTTTTTGGGGTTGGGGCCGCCTGCCGGCGGCCCTGGAGAGGGGTCGCGTGGCCCAGAGCGCAGTTCGCGAGGGATGCCGGAGCGGTCGAGCCTGCTGCCAGCGCCAACCTTGCTCCGCGACTCAAAGCTCCTACCCCGGTGGTAGACTTTGCCTATGCCCCGGGGCAAGCCTTCACCGAAGCTCGCGATCACGGTGGACCCGGATGTTCACGCCGAGGTGCTGGCCGCAGCTGCGGCCGAGCGGATGAGCGTGTCGGCGTGGATGACCAGGGCGGCACGGCGAGCGCTGCTGGCAGCCGACGGGCTGCGCGCGGTCGCCGAATGGGAAAGCGAGCAGGGCGAACTGACTAAGGCCGAGCTTCAGGCGGCGCGGCGCCGCATCGCCGACGAGCTGGCCGTATCGCCGCGACGGGCAGCGTGAGCGTCGTCTACGACGCCGGCGCGCTGATCGCGGCCGAACGGGGAGAGCGCGAGCTGTGGGCCGACCACCGGGCGCGACTGGAGCTGGGGTTGGTGCCGCAGACGACGGCGCCGGTCGTCGCGCAGGTGAGCCGCTCGCCCGAACAGGTGCAGCTGCGACGCCTGCTGCGCGGCTGCCAGGTCGAGCCTTTCGAGCCCGAGCAGGCGCACGCGGCTGGCGCACTGCTCGCACGCGCAGGCATGGCCGACGTGGTGGATGCACACGTGGTGCTGATCGCAGCGGGCAGCGAAGCGACGGTGCTGACATCGGATCCCGACGACCTGCGCAGGCTTTCAGACCGACTGCCCGTGTCGGTCGTTGTACGACGCGTTTGAGCTGCGGCCGCGCCTGAGCCCGGCCCAGCCTCAGTTCCCGAGCCCGCCGAGGTACGAGTAGGGGTGCAGCATCTGCCAGTAGGGCAGCCCGTTGCCCTGCGCAACGATCTCGCTGCCGGCGGGCGCCTCGCCGCGCAGACGCTCGGCCAGCGCGGCGGCGTCGTCCTCGTCGGCGGCCCCGACCAGGAGGTGACGCCAGCGTTGGTTGACGGGGATGCCCTCGGCGCGCAGCCGCGCAGCGAGGGTGCGGGCGTCGGCGTGGGTGGGGACGGCGATGCGGACCTCCCACTCGGGGATGCCGGCCTGCTGGGATTCGGCGGTCTCGGCGGTCTCCAGGCGGGCGTGCTCGGCGGCGTGCTCGGCGGGGGTGGAGGGCAGCGGCGCGGAGGGGTTCTCCCAGCGCTCCTCCTCGTGGTGCCAGCGCGCGACCTGGACCTCGCCGGTGAGGCCCTCGCGGGTCATGGTTTCCTGCACGACGTCGCGGGTGCGCGCAGCGGCAGAGGCCGAGTCGGCGTAGAGGAAGACGTCGTCGCCGTCGTGGGTGACGGCGACGCGCGGCAGCGCGCCGTGCGCGTCGTGGTGGTGCTCGATCGCCTCTAGCGCGGCGTAGAGGCGGTGCGCGCCGGACGTGTGCGCCCGGACGCGGAATTCGTCGTCCATGCTCAGGCGGACTCCTCGCGCAGCCGGCGCGAGCGGGCGGGCTTTTCCTCGGGCGCGGCCTCGGTGACGAGCGTCGGCTGGCGGCCCTGCTCGACGGTCTCGCGGGTGACGACGCACTTCTTGACGTCACGGCGGGAGGGCAGCTCGAACTGGACTTCCAGGAGGATCTCCTCGATGATCGAGCGCAGCCCGCGCGCGCCGGTGTCGCGCTCCAGGGCGCGCTCGGCGATCGCGGTGAGCGAGTCCTCGGAGAAGACGAGCTCGATCTCGTCGAAGGAGAAGAAGCGCTGGAACTGCTTGACGAGGGCGTTGCGCGGCTCGACGAGGATCGAGACGAGGTGGTCGCGGGTGAGCTGGTGCACTGCCGACATGACGGGCAGGCGGCCGATGAACTCGGGGATCAGGCCGTACTCGATCAGGTCCTCGGGCAGGCAGTGCTCGAAGATCTCGCCGAGGTCGACGTGCTCACGCGGTTCGATCGCGGCGCCGAAGCCGATGCCGCGGTGGCCGATGCGCCGCTCGATCACCTTGTCGAGGTTGGCGAAGGCGCCGCCGCAGATGAACAGGACGTTGGTGGTGTCGATCGTCAGGAACTCCTGGTGGGGGTGCTTGCGCCCGCCCTGCGGGGGAACGGAGGCCTGGGTGCCCTCGAGGATCTTCAGGAGCGCCTGCTGGACGCCTTCGCCGGAGACGTCGCGCGTGATCGACGGGTTGTCGGCCTTGCGCGCGATCTTGTCGACCTCGTCGATGTAGATGATGCCGGTCTCGGCCTTCTTGACGTCGTAGTCGGCGGCCTGGATCAGCTTCAGCAGGATGTTCTCGACGTCCTCGCCGACGTAGCCGGCCTCGGTCAGCGCGGTCGCGTCGGCGATCGCGAAGGGGACGTTGAGGATCCGCGCGAGGGTCTGCGCGAGCAGCGTCTTGCCGCAGCCGGTGGGGCCGAGCAGCAGGATGTTGGACTTCTGCAGCTCGACGTCGGACTCGCCGGTCTGCATCATCTGCACGCGCTTGTAGTGGTTGTAGACGGCGACCGAGAGGGTGCGCTTGGAGGTCTCCTGGCCGATCACATACTCGTCGAGCACGTCGTAGATCGCGCGCGGCTTGGGGAGGTTCTCGAGGTCAAACAGCGGGGTGGGAGCGAGCTCCTCGTCGATGATCTCGTTGCAGAGGTCGATGCACTCGTCGCAGATGTAGACGCCGGGGCCGGCGATCAGCTTCTTGACCTGGCGCTGGGACTTGCCGCAGAAGCTGCAGAGGAGCTGCTCGTTTGAGTCTGTCGGGCGGGCCATCTTCTCCTCTCTCGGGGTCCGCGCTGCGAACCCTCAGTGCTCGGAGATAACGCGGTCGATGATGCCGTACTCGCGCGCCTCCTCGGAGCTCATGAAGTAATCGCGCTCCGTATCCTTGCTGACCCGCTCGAGGTCTTTGCCGGTGTGCTTGGCGATGATCTCGTCGAGGCGGTGGCGCACTTCGATGATCTCTTTGGCGTGGATCTCGATGTCGGTCGCCTGGCCCTGGAAGCTGGATGACACCTGGTGGATCAGGATCTTGGCGTTGGGCAGCGCCATGCGCTTGCCCTTGGCGCCGCCGGCGAGCAGCAGCGCCCCCATCGACATCGCGATGCCGACGCAGATCGTCTGCACGTCGGGCTTGATGAACTGCATCGTGTCGTAGATCGCCAGGCCCGCGTAAACGGAGCCCCCGGGCGAGTTGATGTAGAGCGAGACGTCCTTCTCGGGGTCGTCTGACTCCAGGTGCAACAGCTGGGCGACGACAAGGTTGGCGATCTGGTCGTCGATCGGCGTGCCGAGAAAGATGATGCGCTCGTTGAGCAGGCGACTGTAGATGTCGAACGCGCGCTCCCCGCGGGAGGTTTGCTCGACAACCATCGGTACTAGTGGGCTCATAGTCCTCGCTTCAGTTTGGCGTCACTGGCCGGATTCCTCCAGAGCCGTGGCCGCTTGGCAACCAAATCGCGGCGCGCAGGCGGCCGGGCAGCGACTCCTAGAGGCTAGCGGTCCGGCGTCCACAATCCCCCCGTGTCCGCTGAACGCTCGCTCACGGCGGCGGTCGTCTCGGCCTCGCGGGTGTGCTCGGCGCGCTCCTTCTCGGGCGTCCACAGCGCCTCGCGCGCGCGCGCCTGTTCGAGTCCGATCGGCTTGGCGCTCTGCGCGATCAGCTCGGCGGCGCGACGGGCGGCGACCTCCTCGCGCAGTTCGTCCAGACGCCCGGCGTCGCGCAGCTGCTGCAAAAGCTGCTCGGGGGGGCGCTGCTCGCGCGCGGCCGTGGCGGCGAGCGACTCCAGGAGGTCCGCGTCGGTCGGTTCGATCTGCTCGGCGGCGACGACCGCGGCGAGCACCGCCTCGCGGCGCAGCGCACGCTCGGCGTCCGCCGCGAGCTCGGCCAGGCTCTGCTCCTCGTTGCGGTCGGAGATCTGCAGGTAGGTCTCGCGCGAGATGCCGCGGTGGGAGAGCGAGTGCAGGATGCGCTCCCACATTTCGCGGGCGCGGTCCTCGACGAGCGCGGGGGGTACAGCGACGCTGGCGTTCTGCACGGCGGCGTCGAGCGCCTCCTGCGCGAACTCGCGCTCGACGCGCTGCTGCTCGACCTCCAGCAGCCGGGAACGGATGTCGTCGCGCAGCTCCTGCAGGGTGTCGAAGCCGGCGTCAACCGCGAGGTCGTCATCCAGGGGTGGCAGCTCGCGGCGCTTGACCTCCTTGACGGTGACCTCGAAGTGGGCCGGGCGGCCGGCCAGCTCGGCGCGCTCATAGTCGGCGGGGAAGGACAGCTCCAGGGCGCGCTGCTCGCCGGCGCTCGCGCCGACCAGGGCGCGCTCGAAGCCTTCGATCAGCCGGCCGGAGCCAAGCTCGACGAGCTGGTCGCGGCCCTCGCCGCCGGGGAAGGGCTCGCGCGTGGGCTGGCCGGCCGACCCCTCCAGGCCGGCGCCACCGGCGCCGGCCCCCTCCTCCAAAGTCCCGTCGTCCTCGGCTGCCCCGTCGGTTTCGCCCTCCCCGACGCGACCGTCCGCGGACACGAGCGAGCCGACGTAGTCGAGCACGACGAAGTCGCCGAGCTCGGCGGGCCGCTCGGCGGTGTGCAGGCGCGCGAAGCGCAGGCGCAGCTGCTCGACTTCCTCGGCGATGCGCTCGTCGGGCACTGCGGGCTCGGCGCGGCCGACCTCGAGCTCCCGGTAGGCGCCGAGCACAGCGGCGGGAAGGACGCCGATCTCAAACGAGAAGCGCAGCGGGGCACCGGGCGCGGGCAGCTCGCCGAGCGGCGCGAGCGTGGGGTCGCCGACGGGGGTGAGCTGCGCGGCGGCCAGCGCGCCGACATACCAGTCGCCGAGCCGGTCGCGGACCGCGTCATCGAGCACGGCGTCGCGGCCAAGACGCTGGATGACAAGCGCGGCGGGCACCTTGCCGCGGCGAAAACCGGGCAGTTTGAGCGTGCCGCCCAGCTCGCGCGCCTTGCGCTCGACGGCGCGGTCGACCTCGCCGGCGGGGACGTCCACCTCGACCCGCACGCGTGAGTCGGGCAGCTCGGTCACGGTTGTACTGAGGCCGCTCGCCATGAGTGAGGCCGCCACGATACCGTGCCGGCCGATGCGAGCGCCGCGAAAGCGAGCAGCGGACACGGGGTTGGCGCGCCAGGGCACACGGCGACTTGGCGCGTGGGTGCGCCGGCGCGCGCAATCACGCGGCGAGCGCCGGCCGGGAATGGCCCGCCGCTCGTGGCACCGGCCGGGAATGGCCCGCCGCTCGTGGCACCGGCCGGGAATGGCCAGCCGCTCGTGGCACCGGCCGGAGGTGGCCCGCCGTTTGGAGCGCTGGCTGTGGACGGGCCCGCTCGCACACGCGTTGGGAGGCACGCTGGACTTCGCGGTGGCCCTGGCGCACTACCGGCGTGCGCGCCGGCATACGCCAGGGCTCTGAGCTAACCCGTCCGGCTGAGGGGGGCCCAGCTGCGGTCCCCGGCTGAGGGGCCCGCGGTTGCGCCGTCCTCTACGACCCGCTGAGTGCAGCCGCCCCGTCGAATGCGAGCGCGACGCCGCGCGGCACGACCAGGATGGCGTGAGCGTCGTCTTCGATCAGGTTTTGTGCGGCGGCGCTGAGCGCGACCTGACCCTGGCCGGCCTCGGGACGCGAGCCGATCACGAGCAGGTCGGCGCCGTGACCCTTCCTCGCGGCGACGATGTCGGCGTCGAAGACAGCCGCGAGCGCGCCGGCGGTGCTCTGGGCGCTGGGGTCGGTGGGGTCCTCGGTCACGGCGATGCGGTGCACGCTCGCACCGCTGTCGGCCAGGCCGGCGGAGGCGATCGCGATCGCAAAGCGCCCGCCGTCGAGCAGCCGCTGGGCGGAGTTGCCGACCGAGACGTGCCGTGGGGCCGTGTGGGAGTCCGAGCAGAACACGATCACGTCGGCGCCCTCGCGCTCGGCGAGCGTGCGCAGACCCTCGGGGGTGGAGCGGTCGGCGACGACGTGGCGCGCCGCGTCGGGGTCGCCGAGCAGTTCGGCGCCGCGCGTAAGCAGGGCCTCTGCCTCGTGCTGGGCGAGCAGCTCGCGCTCGGGCTCGGGCTCGACGGTGTGACGGACGTAGGCGAGCGCGACCTCGGCGCCGGCGTCGCGCAGGATGCTGCCGAGAGCGACGGCGTCGTCCTCGTTGTTGGTGCCGTCGTAGGAGACGACGACTTTCGTGGTGGGGGCAGACATGGCTTCTCTCCTGGATTGGCTGTGGTTTCGACGTTCTCTCTGAGCTTCAGATTGACACCGATCGCACATCAGCGCAAGTGATCTTTTTTATGGCTAGGATAAGAGTTGCTAATGGCTTTGAATGTGGCACGTCTGCGGGTTTTGAGCGAGGTTGCGGCGCGTGGCTCGATCTCGGCGGCGGCCGACGCGCTGAGCTACACGCAGTCGGCGGTCTCCCAACAGATCGCCGCGCTGGAGGCCGAGACGGGAATGACGCTGCTCGAACGTCAGCCGCGGGGCGTGCGGCTGACGGGCGCGGGGCGCGCGCTGGTCGCTCACGCCGAGGGGATCCTCGCTGGGGTGCGGGCAGCCGAAGAGGAGCTGGCGGCGATCGCGGGGCTGCGCGGCGGGGAGCTGCGGATGGCGTCCTTCCCGACGGCCGGCGCGACGCTGATGCCGCTCGCGATCGCGCGCTTTCGCGCGACCTACCCGGACGTGCGCCTGACGCTCGCCGAGGGCGAGCCACAGGAGATCGCGCCGCGCCTGGCGGCGGGAGAGTTCGACATCGCCCTGCTGTTCGAGTTCAGCGCGGCGCAGGAGGCGGCTGCGATAGAACACGCCGACGCGCCAGCCCAGGCGCCCGCCCGACCACCGGCCCACACGCAAGTCCGGACGCCGACCCAGCCGCCCGCCCACGCAACAGGGCAGGCGACAGAGCCCGCATGGGCGCGCGTGACGCGCGTGGAGCTGCTGGAGGATCCGCTCTACCTGGCACTGCCGCGCGCGCACCCGCTCGCCCGCAGGCGCAAGTTGCGTCTCGAGGATCTTGCGGGCGAGGCGTGGGTGCAGACCTCGGCGGCGAGCCCCTGCGCGCGCCACGTCGTGGAGTGCTGCCGCGCGGCCGGCTTCGAGCCGGGGGTGGCATTCGAAAGCGACGACTACCAGACGGTGCAGGGCCTGGTCGCGACGGGGGTCGGGGTGGCGCTGATCCCCGAGCTGGCGCTGTCGGTGGTGCGCGAGGACATCGTCGTGCGCGCGCTGGCGCCTCATCCCCCGGCACGCCGCGTGATCGCTGCGCTGCCGCGCGGCGCGGGCCCGCGCACCCGCCTGCTGCCGGCCGCCACCGCGATGCTGCGCGTGCTCGAAGAGGCTGCTGCCTCGCGGCAGCGGCCGCTGGATGGCGTGCCGGCGACCCGCTGAGGGCGCGCCGGCAGACGCTCTCGAGTCGCGCGGCACGCGACTCGGCGCGCGACTCGATACCCGAGGGGGTCGCAGGCCACGCTCGCCGCGGGCGCCGCGGGCGCCAGGCACAGGAGAGCACTCTTCTCAATCAGGCCCAAAGACACTTCACCACTGGGCATAATTACGCTACAAAACGATATCGTTACAGATGAAAATATTGCCCAGTGATGAACTGTGCGTGGAGCCGGAGACTCAATAGAGACGGCCCGAGAGCACTCCAATGGGCGACACCAGACGCGCCACGCGAGCGCCGCGCGAGCACCACGCTCGCCAAAGACCCCACCGCGCGCCGAGTTCAAACACCGGTCACAGGACGGTCACACGATCGTCACCTAAGGATTACCGCGGTCGTAGGGGACGGGGCAAAGATGAGGGGCGAGGGCGAGCGCAGGCATGCGACGCGAGCGCCGCGGCCGCCGTTCGCCGTGTTTTTGGGAACGCGATCAAGGAGGAGGTCTTCGACGCGCAAGCGAGCATTGGCCCGATCGTGCGCCAGTCCCAGACGGCGCAGGATGCGCTGACGGGCAGCGGCGAATGCGGCTCGAACCCGCTGCGTGTGCCGGTCAGCGAAGAAGGCACGCCCCAAGGGACCCGGCGCCGGCCGGGTGCGCCGCAGCTGAGGGCGGCGCACCCGGGGGTCAGCGGCGCCGAGCTCAGAACTTCGTGGCTGAGCGCGGGGGACCAAAGCCTGGGGGCGCGCCAGGGCCCAAGGGTCGGGGTGGGCGCAGGCTCACCCCGACCCCGCCCGGCTCAACCCCGGCCCGGCCACCCCGGCCCGGCCACCCCGACCCGGCCGGCTCCCCCTGACGCGGCGCGGCGGCGCCGACCCGGCTCACCCGGACCGAGACCAGCCCACCCCCACCCAGCCCAGCCCGCCAGCCCAGCCCAGCCCCGCCCAGCCCGCCAGCCCACCCCGACCCGGCGTGGCGCGCGCGGGCCTGGGTCTAGGAGGACCCGTTGGAGCAGTAGTTCATGACGTAGCCGGCGCTGCAGACGGTCTTCGCGCGCCAGGTGCTGAGGAACTGTTTTTCGAAGTGCTCGGTGGCGTGGCGTGTCGCGTCGGAGAGGGTTCGCTGGTTTTGGCTGGCGACCAGCGAGGCGACTTCCGAGCGCACGGCCGAGAGCGGCTTGGGCGCGCCGGGCGATTCGGAGACGACACGCAGGATGAAGTAGGCGACGTACGGCGGGGAGCCCTTGACGGGCCCGACGATCGTGCCGGTGGTCGCGTTGAAGGCGGCTTTGGCGATCGTGGGGTCCTCTCCGGTGGAGATGCCGTTGGGCTGCATGTAGCCGGGCGGGGTGACGCCGTTTTCGCGGTCGGCGTAGTTGTCGAGGCGGTTCAGTTCGGGGTCGATGTGCCCGACCTGGTGGAAGCTCTCGCCGCGCTGCAGCTCGGCAAGCCCTTTGCTGGCCTGCGCGGCGGTTTGGAAGCGGACGATTTCGACGTTGCGCGTGTTGGGTTGGGCGAGCTTCTGCGTGTGGGTGTTGTAGTAGGCCTCAATCTGCTGGGAGGGGATCGAGGAGAGTTGCGTTGGCAGTTTCGCGGTCAACGCGGCGGTGGCGGCCTGCGCAGCGTTGGCGCTGAGCTTGGAGCGCAAAAGCTGCGTGCGCGCTTCGGTTTCGAGGTCGGCCGTCGTGAGCCCGTTGGCCTGCAAATACTGCTGCTCGGCCTGCTGTTGCTGGGCGGCGGCAGACGACGATTCGCCGCCGTTGGCTTCCGGAGCCCCGCCCGGGGTGTGGCTTTCGGAGAGGTGCTTGAGCTGTTCTTCGGCGCTGTTGTGGACTTCGTCGGCGCTGACGCTGACGTTGGCTTCGGAGGTGGCCTGATCGATCCAGTTGCGGTAGAGCAGAACGCGCATCGCCTCTTGCCGGGCCTGCTTGGCGTTGGGTTCGGTGCGCAGGGCGAGTTCGTACTCGTGCGCGTATTCGGCGTAGGGCACAGACACGCTGGTCACGGTCGCGACGGTCGCCGGCGGCGTGGCGGGCGCGTTCTTGGACGCGGTGGTGCTCGCCGGCGCGGCGGTCGTGCCGGTCGCGCTCGCAGCCGACGCCTGCGTCTTGCCGGCTTCGCGTTCGCCGCCGCCGCAGCCGGCCAGCAGGGCCAGCAGCGCCAGCCCCAGCGCAGACGCGGCCAGCGTCGAGAGCGCGCGGGCAACGCGCCGCGGACGCGGGGCAGGAGCGCGCACGGTCGTGGTCGCGGTGGCAGCCCTCGTCGTCAAACAGGTTCTCAAGCCGATGGTCCCCATACTCCCCTCTCCTTGCAACATGAACTCTCCATACACCAAACACAGCACGCGCACCCACGAAGCGGTGCGCGAGTCCGAAGGACGCATTATCAATGATCGAGCGCTCGCGCGGCGGCAGCCGAGCCGGGCCGACTAACGTGTGGGGGGCCGTGGCGCGTATTGGGTTGCTGACAGGCGGTGGTGACTGCCCGGGCTTGAATGCAGTGATCCGCGCGGCGGTGCGCGCGGGCTTGCAGGAAGGTCACGAGGTGGTCGGCTTTCGGGACGGCTGGGCGGGGGTGCTCGCCGATGAGGCGGTGGAGCTAACGGTGGAGCGCACGGTGGGAATCCTGCCGCGGGGTGGGACGATGCTCGGGACCTCGCGCACGAACCCGTTCGCGCAGGGAGCGGACGGCGCGGGACGGGTGCGGGCGACGCTGGAGCGAAGGGAAATGGACGCGCTGGTGGCGATCGGCGGGGAGGACACGCTGGGGGTGGCGGGCAGGTTGTGCGAGGCGGGACTGCGCGTGGTGGGAGTGCCGAAGACGATCGACAACGATCTGGGCGGGACGGATGTGACGGTGGGGTTTCAGACGGCGGTGCAGATCGTGACGGACGCAGTGAACCGGTTGCACACGACGGCGGAGTCGCACAACCGGGTGATGGTGGTGGAGGTGATGGGCCGCCATGCGGGGTGGATCGCGACGGAGGCGGGGATCGCGGGTGGGGCAGATGCGGTGCTGGTGCCGGAGCGGCCGTTCGATGTGGAGGAGGTGTGCGCGCACCTGCGCAGACGGCACGAGCGGGGGCGGAACTTTTCGATCGTGGTGGTCGCGGAGGGCGCGACGCCGCTGCCGGGGACGATCGCGGAGGAGGCAGAGGCAGACGCGCACGGCGGGCCGGTGGCGAGGGCGGCGGCGAGCGACGCGTTCGGCCACGCGCGGCTCGGCGGGATCGGCGTGGTGCTGGAGCGCGAGATCGAGGAAAGGACGGGGTTCGAGACGCGGGTGACGATTCTGGGGCATGTGCAAAGAGGCGGGACGCCGGTGGCGTTCGACCGGGTGCTGGCGACGCGGTTCGGGGTCGCGGCGGTGCGAGCGGTGACGGAGGGCCGGTCGGGCGTGATGGTGGCACTGAAGGGCACGGAGATTGTGGAGGTAGAGTTGGCAGAGGCGTTGGCGGCGCCGAAGCTGGTGGATCCGGGGCTATATGAGACGGCGGAGCTGTTCTTTGGGTAGGGCAATGCGCGCAATGGTCTTCGAGGGGGTCGGCTCACCGCTGCGGCTGGTCGAGCAGCCGATGCCGCAGCCGGGGCCGGGCCAGCTGCTGTTGAAGGTGCACGCATGCGGAGTGTGTAGGACCGATTTGCATTTGCTCGACGGAGAGGTCGAGATCGCAAGGCCGCCGCGCGTGCTCGGCCACCAAATCGTGGCAACGGTGATGGGCGAGGAGCGGCGGGTCGGCGTGCCGTGGCTGGCGTGGACCTGCGGAGAGTGCAGGTATTGCAAGAGCGGGCGCGAGAATCTGTGTGTGAGGGCACGCTTTACGGGACGCGACGTTGACGGGGGGATGGCAGAGTACGCGGTCGCTGAGGAGCGGTACTGCTTTGCGATCCCAGGGGGCTACCCGGACGAGCAGGCCGCGCCGTTGCTGTGCGCGGGGCTGATTGGGTACCGAGCGCTGCAGATGTGTGGGGAGAACGCGGAGCGGGTGGGGTTTTACGGGTTTGGCGCAGCGGCGCACATACTGGCGCAGGTGGCGGTGTGGCAGGGCAGAAGGGTGTTCGCGCTGACACGACCGGGTGATGGGGCCGCGCAGGGGTTGGCGCGCGAGCTCGGCGCAGCGTGGGCGGGCGGCTCAGACGAACAGCCGCCGGAGGAGATCGACGCGGCGATCGTGTTCGCGCCGGACGGCGGACTTGTCCGCACGGCGCTGCGCGCGCTCGCTCGCGGCGGGACGGTGGTTTGCGCGGGTATTCATATGAGCGATGTCCCGGGGTTCCCGTACGCGGAGCTGTGGGAGGAGCGGAGCATCAGGTCGGTCGCCAACCTGACGCGCAGGGACGCGGAGGAGTTTCTGGCGATCGCGCCAAAGGTGCCGGTCAAAACCCACGTCACGACGTACAAACTGGAGCAGGCAAACGAAGCGTTGGCGGACCTGCGCGCAGGGCGGTTCACGGGCGCGGCGGTGCTAAGGGTCTGAAAGCGCGCGCGGAGCCCCGTCGGGCTGGTGTTGGGCCTGTGTCGGTTGGTGCTTTGGTGCGCATCCGCGCAGGTCGGACGGTATGCAGAGCGCGACGGCGCGGAGCGTCCTGCTCCGCGCAGGCGGAGAGCCGGATGCCAGTCCCTCAAACCCCGCCCATCATGTGCACGGCGGCGAGGCCGGCCCAGTCGGTGTAGGGAGCGAAGAAGGCACGGACATCCGCCTCCTCGACGCGAGCATGGGGGTCCCCCCCAGCGCGCAGCCGGCCGACGAGCTTGAGCAGCCCGAGGTCGCCGGCGGGCAGGGCGTCGTGGCGCCCGTGGCCGTGCAGGGCGAGCATCTCGACGGTCCAGGAGCCGATGCCGGGGATCGCGCGCAGCTTGCGCCAGGTGTGCTCGTGGTCGGGTGAGTGCAGGTCGATGCGCCCGCGCGCGATTTCGC
Source organism: uncultured Solirubrobacterales bacterium (assembly GCA_963804675.1). Classification (GTDB taxonomy): domain Bacteria; phylum Actinomycetota; class Thermoleophilia; order Solirubrobacterales; family Solirubrobacteraceae; genus Palsa-744. The sequence continues at coordinate 1,516,171 of CAWDRI010000001.1, forward strand.
GCGCGGCACACACGAGGGCTACGGCGCGTGAGCCGCCCAGGTCAAGGGACTGCAGGAGCGCGGGGGCGGTGCCGGCGAGCACGGCGGGGGTCGGCGCGTCGCGCAGACCGGCGCTCTGCGAGGCCCGGCCGTCCCACCCGGGGTGCCGGCGGCCGAGACGACGGACGATGCGGCGTTGGATCGCGGCGGCGTGCTCGTACTCGATCAGCTGCTCGCAGACCGCCCAGGCGAGGGCCTCGAACGGCTCGGGCCGGCGTCTGACGCGCAGCCAGGGTCGGGAGCGCACGGAGCGCCCGATCAGCGGGTCGCGCGCGAAGCGCTCGCGAAACGACGAGAGGTCGTCATCGATGCCGAGCGCGAAGCGCATGCGCGCGATGCCGTGTTCGGCGGCGGCGCGCGTGCGAGCCCGCGCCCCGAACAGGACGCAGTCGGGAGCGGTTTGCGCGACGCGCACAACGACGGGCTCGCCGCCGACTCCTCCGCCGCGGACTCCTCCGCCGCCGAATCCTCCGTCGCCGACTCCTCGGCCAACCCCTTCGCCGCCAGCCCGCTCGCAGGCGGACTCCCCGTCGTGATGCAAAAGCCGTTCGAGCACGCCATCGCGGTGGCGCAGAATCCCGTCCATGCCGGAGTGCCGCGGCAGCCGGAAGGGACTGCGCGGGCGAACCTCGACGCGCAGCTCCACGAGCGAGCGGGCCCTCGCGTGCACCGCCACCCCCGACGCCACAGCCACCGCCGCCTCAGCGGCGGCGCGCGTCGCCGAGCAGGTGCACGTCGACGAGCAGCGAGCGACTGCCGACGATCTGCACGACTTCGCCGCGCCCGCCCGAGCGGCCAGCGCGGCCGAGGGAGCGGCGCCCCAGCGAGCGCACGAGCGCGCGGCGGTCGCGGCGGCGGCGTACCAGGCCGGCGGTCGCGGCGCCCGCGACGAAGCCCGTGGCCACAACGGCGGCGGCCTGGATGACCGGAGCCGCGGCCTGGATCACCGGCGCGGCAGCCTGGATCGCGGGGGCCGCGGCCCGCGAAAAACGCGCCGTCGCGGGCGCGTCCTCGCCGGGAGTGACGACGACGGCGTCGACTTCCTCGGTGTCGCCGGAAGGCTCCCCAGCGGCGTACTGCTCGTGCGGATCGCTCACCGCCAGGAGTCTAGACGGCGGGTCAGACCCCTTTGTCGAGCACCCGCTCGTACACGCGGTACTTCTTGACGATGCGCCCGCCCATCGCTTCCATGCCGCGGTTCATGGAGGTGTTGATCTCGAGGATCCAGCCCATCTCGCCGCCGGATTGGGGGCGGCGAGCGGCGGTGTCGAAGTGCTCGATGTAGAGCTTGGCGGCGACGCCGGTGTGCTGGTACTCGGGCTTGATGCCCAGGAAGCCGACGCGCACGCGCTTCATGATGCGGGCCTTGTTGAGGAAGTGCCACCAGCCGAAGGGCAGGAGGCGGCCTTTCATCCGCGCGAGGACTTCGTTGAGGTCGGGGAAGGTCAGCGCGACGCCGACGACCTCGCCGGTGTCGATGCGTTCGGCGACCATCATCCATTCGGGGTCGCCGGCAAGGTACTTGTACTCGAGGGCCATCGAGTCGAGGTCCTCCTTGCTGTAGGGGGTGAAGCCCCAGTTCTTAGACCAGGCGGCGTTGTAGACCTCGGCGAAGGAGTCCATCTCTTTGCGCATGTGCCGGCGGCTCATGCGCCGCACGCGGATGCCGTGCTCGGGCTCGACCTTGTCGGCCAGGTCGAAGATGACCGGAAGGATCTTGGCGCGGTCGGTGACCTCGAGGCTCCACATGTAGAGGTCCATCGCCTTCTGCAGGCCGGCCTCCTCAATGCGCTGCTGGTAGTGAGGTGGGTGCCAGGGCTGGCGGATCTGCGGGCGCAGCTCAAAGCCCTCGATCACGATGCCGCTCTCCTCGTTGAGCGCGAAATCGGCAGGACCGACCATCCGCTCGCAACCGCGCGCCGCCAACCACTGCTCGGCGGCGTGCAGCAGCGCACGTACGACCTCGACGTCGTCCTCGAACTCGATGAAGCCGAACCAGCCCCATTTGACGTTGTGGTAGTCGTTGTAGGCGTGGTCGATCTGGGCGCTGATGCGTCCGACGACGCGTCCGTCGCGGCGGGCCAGGAAGCACTGGACGTCGCCGTGCTTGAAGTAGGGGTTCATGTGCCGGCTGAGGTAGGCGTAGCGTTCGAGCTTCAGCGGCGGCACCCATTGGGGGTGGTTAGAGTGCAGGCGGAAGGGCAGGCCGACGAAGCGCCTGTAATCGCGCGGCCCGGAGACTGCTCGCACCTCTACGCTCACAGGCGAGCACCCTACAGCAGAGCCGGCCGCCGGACGCACGAGGCGTCCGCGGCGAGTCGAACTCTGCGAATCCACAAACCCCAGACAGCCTCCTCCTCCTCCCCCCTCCCCCCCCACCAACAGACGCGATGGCGATCACCACAGACGAGCCCGGCGAGTCGGGCGCAGCAGCGACGCCAAGGCCGCGCGACGTGTTCGCCAAGGCCCGCGAACACGAGCGCCGCGAGCTGCTCGCCGCGGCGCGCGAGGCCGACGTTCTGCCCTACTTCCACGTGCTGAGCTCACCGGCGATGCCGGTCGTGGAGATGGAGGGTAGGCAGCGGATCATGCTGGGCTCCAACAACTACCTCGGGCTGACCGGCGACGAGCGGGTTCTGGGAGGCGCCCAGGACGCGCTGCATCGCTATGGCACCGGCCTGACGGGCTCGCGCCTGCTCAACGGCACGATCCCGCTGCATCTGGAGCTCGAGCGGGAGCTCGCGGAGTGGATGGGGGCCGAGGATGCGCTGGTGTTCACGACGGGCCATCAGGCGAACGTGGGCACGCTGGGGACGATTCTGGCGCCCGGCGACACGGTGATCGCGGACGCGGGCGACCACGCGTCGATCCTCGACGGCTGCCTGCTTTCGCGCGCGAAGCTGCGGCCGTTTCGCCATAACCGGCTGGAGAAGCTCGAGAAGATGTTGGGGCGCGCCCAGGGCGACGGGGGCGGGGTGCTGGTGGTCGTCAACGGCACGTTCTCGATGGAGGGCGATATCGCGCCGCTGGGCGAGATCTGCGAGCTGTGCGAGCGATATGGCGCGCGTCTGATGGTCGACGAGGCGCACGGCGCTGGCGTGCTCGGGGCGCGCGGAGCCGGCACCGCCGAGCTGCTGGGTGTCGAGGATCGGGTGGACCTGCGGATGGGCACGTTCTCGAAGTCGCTGGCGTCGTGCGGCGGCTTCGTGGCGGGACCGGCTGAGGTGATCGAGTATTTGCGGTTGTACTCGCGTGCGTTCCTGTTCACCGCCTCCGGCGTCCCGGCCGCGCTGGGAGCGACGCTGGCGGCCCTGCGTGTCCTGCGATCGCCGGAGGGACCGCCGCTGCTGGCGGCGGTGCTCGAGAACGCGTGGCGGTTGCGCGACGGCCTGCACGAGCTGGGCTTCGCGGTGGTCGCCCCGCAACGGCTGCCGGCGCGCCCGAGCGTGCAGGCGGCGCCCGGCGTGCGACTGAACGCCGGGGGCGAGCCGACGATCGTGACGCCGATCGTGCCGGTGCTGGTCGGTGACGACTGGAAGGCCGCGCTGTTGTGGAAGGCGCTGTATGAGGCGGGCATTTTCGTGAACACGGCGCTGCACCCGGCGGTGCCTCCGGGTGGGGCGCTGCTGCGGACGAGCGTGATGGCCACGCATGACGAGGCTACGATCGATCGGGCGTTGGAGATCTTTGGCGTGGTCAAGCGCGACTTCGAGGCCGAGCACGGCCCCCTGCCCGGCCCCGACGCGGCCTAGCGCCACCACCCAGACCACCCGGGCAGAGTTCAGACCACCCGGGCAGAGTTCAGACCACCCGGGCAGAGTTCAGACCACCCGGGCAGAGTTCAGACCACCCGGGCAGAGTTCGAACCCCCGAGACGGGCCGCCACCCGGCGCGCCGCGGCGCACTGAGCCGCGAACGGTATTCCTCAGCGATCGGGTGAAGAAATAAAAAGGTCGCTTCTAGCGCACGATCTATGCGCGGGTGGTTGACCGGAACTCGCCTCCTGAGTAGCTTCATGGAGCGCTCTGCACGACCGCTCGGGACCTGCCCCGGAGCTGACGGAAGAGGGGTGCCGGAGGCCCGGATTTGGACATCCGGTGGGCGTCCTTTGGCGATCGCTGCAGAGGTGCGCTACTCGTCAAATAAGCAAGGAATGTTGTGCACCGCGGATGACCCCTGCGGTGGGCAACGGGGAGTGAGCAACCATGAACGCTACGGCGACGATCGCCCCTGCCGGAACCCATGCCGGACCTCAGTACATGCGGGCCCTCGAACGCGCCAACAAGGTGCGGTTGGCGCGGGCGGATCTCAAGCGACGGATCGCGACCGGCGAAGCGAGCGTCGCCGAGGTGATTATGGAGTGCCCGTGGGAAGCGGAGAGCATGCCGGTGGCGGATCTACTCACGAGCCAGCGCCGCTGGGGAGAGAACCGCACGCGCAAGTTCTTAGCGTTGGTGCCGATGTCCGAGACCAAGACGGTCGGGTCGATGACCGACCGCCAGCGGCGCACGCTGGCGGCGATGCTGTCGGTGGGCCGCCGCGAGCGCGAGCTGCTGCTCGGCTGAGGCGTCGCCCGGCTGCGGCGCCACCGCGCTACATGCAGAGGCCCCCGCCCGCGCGACGCACGAAGGCCCCGTCGCCCCTCCACGCAGAGGCCTAGTGCGCGCGCGTGGGCGCCCACTTGTACGCGCATGGCACCCAAAATCCCGATGACCGGCCAAGAGGCTGGCGAGCGGCTATCGCTGGGCGAGAGGGGCGGGGCCGCGCGCGGCGCGCGGCCCCCCGGATAACGGACAGCCGGAGGAGAGCTTCAGCTGCCACCAGCCGGCCAGCATCCCGATGAGGCCGAGACGTGGACGCACCTCCCACACGCCGCAGCCGCGTTCGCCGAGATCGGCGACGGGCAGGCGTACGAACTTGTAGCGGCTCGGATCGGCTTTCATGCGCTCCAGCAGCGTGCGCGCGTCGCGCTCTAGTTCGTCGCGGCGAACGCTGGCGTCCTGGATCGTGCGCACCTGCTCAGCGAGGCTGTCACGTTGGCGCTCGAGTTCGGCGAGGGTCGGTAGGTGCGGTCCGGCGCGTCCCGCGGCGGGAGCGGTGGCGGGCAGGTGGGGGAAGCGAGTGGCGACGGTGCCGGAGAGCTCGCGCTCGAGCTTGGCGACTTGGGCCTTGAGCGCCGCGCGCGCAGCGCGTTCGGCGCCGGGGGCCGGGGCGGCCCACGGATCCTGGACAACCGCCCGGTCGCCGTGACCGGCGGCGAGCTGCTCGGATGTTGCCATCAGCGCATGGTCCCGATTTCGGGCCCCTCGGGGAGAGGCGACCCCCACCGCGTCGTACGGCGGTTCGTTGAGTCTACCGCTCTTGCGGACCGAATACCAGGGGCTGGGCGAACCAATCACCAGGGGCCCCGCAGCATTGTGGCGGTCATCCAGAGGGCCTCCTCGATGTGCAGGGTCGGCACCCCGGGCACCTGGATCGTGAAGAGGATGAGTTCGCCGGCTCGCGCGTGGGCGGCGTGGCCGGGAGCGATCTCCCCGAAGAGGACGGTTAGGGCGGTGGTGGAGTCTGCGACGACGAGCCGGCCGCCCGGCAGCGGGTGCGCGTCGGCGGTGCGGCCGAAGGGCTCGCGCTCGCGGCTGGCGCGGATGCCGAGCGGGCCCTCGACGTGGGCGGCGGCGAGCGCCCAGACCGGCACGCCGGTGTCGACGAGCGCGATCAGCAGGGCGTCGGCGAGGAGGTTGGAGGAGATGAAGCCGCCCTGCAGCATGCGGCTGAGCATCGCCTCTTCGATTGGCGTGGGGACGACGTCGGGGTCGAGGCCGATGTGGCGGAAGAAGACGCGGTAGGCGGCGGGCACGGGACGTTGGCGCAGGCCGATGGCGTGCGGACCGGCCCAGCGACTGGAGAGTGCGGCCAGGCGCTGGCGCAGCGCGGGCGGGGAGCCGCGGCCGGTGGGGGCGATCTCGGCGCGGACGTGGACGAGGCGCAGGCCGGGCAACTCGGCCTGCACTTCGGGCTCACACCAGCCGCGGGTCGGCGGAGCGGCGTCGGCGCTCACGCGGGCGGCCTCCAGCCGCGCGCGCGGGAGGCCGAGACGAGGGCTAGGAGGCGCGTGTGAAGGGTCGCGAGGGTTGGCGTCACGAGCAGGGGCCGCCCCTGCGCGACGCCGCCGGGGAGGGCGAAGGTCAGTTGCGGGCAGGAGGCGAGTTTGTAGAGCGCGGCGAGGGTGCCTTCTTCGTCGATGCCGATGGGGAAGGTGAGGCGCTGGCTCCGGGCGAGGGCGCGTAGCGCGCCGCGGTCGCCTTTGATCGAGACGGCGGCGAAGCCGACGTCGGGGAAGGTGGCGGTGAGCGTTTGCATCTCGGTGAGGACGTGCGCGCAGGAGCCGGAGTTGACGAACAGCGCGAGGACTAGGGGACCGCGTTCGGAGAGCGCGCAGATGTTGAGGATGCGCGGGCCGCGTACGGTGCAGGCGAGGCGTGCGTGGGGGTTGTCGGTGGTACTGGTGTAGACGTTGGCGGCGCCGATCAGATCGCTGGTGGCGAGCGGGGCCGCAAACGGCGGCAGCTGCGCGCCGGGCGAGAGTCCGGTGGCACCGTTGGGGGTGGTGAGGATCGTGTTCAGGGTGATGAGCACGAGCAGGAGCAACGCGAGGCCGGCGGCCCAGCGGCTGTAGCGGGAGGCGGGCCGGTAGCGGGAGTCGGGCCTGTCTCGAGCGTCGGGCCCGCGACGGGAGTCAGGCCGGTTCATCGCGGGTGCGCGCGCGGGCCGGGACGGGCGGGGTTGTCGCGCGGGCCGGGACGGGCGGGGTTGTCGCGCGGGCCGGGACGGGCGGGGTCGTCGGGCGGGCCGGGACGGGCGGGGTCGTCACGCGGGCGGAGCGCCGGCGCGAAAGACCGCGCAGCCCGCCGTCTTCGGTGGCACCTTCGGCGAGTAAGAGGACGGCGGGCAGCGCGATCAGGACGCCGAGCAGGGAGACGGTGAGGTCGATGAGGGTGACGAGGCCGAAGTCACGCAGGAGCGCGATGTCGGAGAGCACGAGGACGCCGAAGCCCATGATCGCGGTGACACCGGAGGCGGCGACGGCGGCGCCGGTGCGGGCGTAGGTGCGGCGCAGGGCGTCGAGCGGCGAGTGGCCGGCTAGGCGTTCTTCGCGGTGGCGCTCGGAGAGCAGGACGCTGAACTCGGTGGAGATCGCGATGACCAGCACGCTGAGCGTGACGGACATGGGGTTCAGTGGGATGCGCAGCGCGAAGACGACGAGGGCCGACCAGCCGGTGGCGAGCACGACGGGCAGGAGCGGGACGAGCGCGCGGCGGGGGTCGCCGCGGAAGGCGCCAAAAAGCACGAGCGCGGCGGCGGCAAGGCCGGCGAGCAGCATCAGAACGCGCCGCCAGGGAGAGGCGATGACGGCGCCGGACTGGGCGGCGAGCACGGGGAGGCCGACGAGCTGGACGGAGACGCCGCGCGGCGGGTGCAGCGCGGCGCGCATTGCTTCGATGACGTGGTGCTGGCGTTCGAGCGACATCAGCCTGATGCCGAACGCGAGGGTCGCTGTGCGGTGGTCGGGGGTGAGTACGTTTTGGGAGAAGTAGGAGGGGATCGCGCGCAGGAGCGCGCGAATCTGAGGGCCGGTGAGCCCGGGCGTGGGCGTGACGACCGACGGGCTAGTGGCGTGGCCGGCGGACGCGGCCCCGGGCTTGTGCTGCGAGGAGGCTGCCGAACCGTTGCCCGAGGCGGCGCCCGAAGTCGCGGCGCCCGCCGGCGCGCTGGGCCCGGAGGCGGTGGGGGAGGGGGCGGTGACCGCGCCGAGCGCGCCGCCCTGGAAGAGGCTGGGGAGAGAGAAGGCGGGGCAGAGGAGTGCGTGGCCGCAGCCGCGGGTGGCGGAGTAGCCGAAGCGGTGCAGGAGGGTGTTCTCGTAGGTGGTCATCCAGGAGATGACGGTCGGGCTGGCGAGCGTTTGATTGGAGACGAGGGGCCCGGCTCGCCGGCCTGCGGCCGGCTGCGCCACCCTCGTAGCGCTGACCAGGAGGTCGATTTCGCCGCCGACCCCGGAGGCGCGCTCGAGGGTGTTGAGGTTGCGTAGGGAGGCGGTGTGCTGGGGAACGAGCTTGGTGAGGTCGGTTTGCACGGCGGTTTGCGAGTCGAGTGCCCAGCCCAGGGCGGCTAGCGCGAGGCCGATGGCGAGGACGCGGGTGGGGTGGCGCACGCTGTGTATGAGGGCGACGGCGGAGAGGCCGCGCACAAGCGGGTTGTCGTGTAGGAGCTCGCGCGCGCCGCGCCAGGAGGTGGTGAGAGCTCCCCCTCCCCCACGGACGCCCGTCCCCGTCCCCACGCCCATCCCCGCCCCCCGATGGCGTAGGGAGAGCGCGGCGGAGCCGACGGTGAACGCGCAGAGGAAGGCCACGACGATGCCGAAGGCGAGCAGGAGCGCGAAGCCGCGCACGGTGGGCACCGGCGAGAGCAGGAGCCCGAGCAGCGCAGCGGCAGCGGCGGCGGCCGCGGCAGCGATTGTCGGCCCGCCGAGCGCAGCGGCACGACTCACGGTGAGGACGCCGGTTCCCGAGCGCGAAGCCCCGGAGAGCATCTCCGAGCCGACCTCCTGCACGCGCGACTGAAACTGGATGGCGTAGTCGACGGCGAGCCCGACGAGCACAGGCAGGACGGCGACCTGGGCGACGGTCAACGAGGCCCCGATGGCGGCGAGGGCGCCGAAGGTGAGGGCGGTGGCCAGGGCGGCGATCGAGAGCGGCAGGAGCCGGGGCCGCCCGCGGAAGACGAGGCTGAGCGCCAGCGCCATCACGAGCAGGACGGCGAGCAGGAGCAACAGGATGGAGTGAGTGATGGAGTTGGTGAGGTCTTCGACGATCACGGGCGCGCCGGTGATGAGGTAGTGCCCGCCGGACTGCAGGTGCCATTGCGGCATCGCCACGGCGTGGCGGACGAGGGCGATCGTGCGCTGGCGGGTGGCCTGGTCGAGGCCGGCGCGCATGCGCACGGAGATCAGGGCGGTTTCGCGGTTGGGGAAGAGGTAGGCGAAGCGCTGCTTGGGGGTGCCGGGCAGCGGCGCGGCGTTGTCGAAGACGAGCGCGGCGACGAAGGTTGGAGAGTTCAGTTCGGGGGGGCCGGTGAGCCCGTAGGTGGCGCCGAGGACCTCGACTTCCTGGGCGAAGTGTTCGAGTGTGGCCTTGCTGGCTTCCGCGCCGAGGCTGTGCGCCAGCGCGGCGCTCTGCCCTTCGGCGAGCGCCGCCTGTTCGATCGTGCGGCGAGCCGCGCGCGCACGAGCCTCGGCGGCGCTGGACTGCGCGGCGAGTGCGCCGGAGATCTGTTCGGCGGCCTCGTTGACGAAGGTGCCGGGGCCGATGACGACCTTCACGCTGTGCAGAAGGCCGAGCTGCGCGCAGGGTCCGGTGGGTCCGCCCTCATGCACGAGGCCGGCGGGCGGCACGTTGCCCGAGAGGCAGCCCTCCAGGCCGACGAGGCGGTCGATGTCGGAGCCGAGCAGGAGCTTTTGCAGGTTGCTGTGTACGACGATGTCGATGGGCTCTTCGCCGAAGGCGCGGTAGAAGCGCTGAGTGGAGCGATAATCGGGGTTGGAGCGCGCAACGAAGGTGTTCTCGGCGGCGCTGGGATGCAGCCCGAGCGCAAGCGCGGCCCCGCCGAGCCCGAGCGCACCGGCGAGTGCGAGTACGAGGACGGGCCGGCGTGCACAGGTGGCAGCGAGAGCGCTTAGCAGTCGGGCGGGCAGGCTCATGGCATCAGCCAATCAACACGTGTGGGGCCCAGATGCAGCGGGTTCCCCGGCGAATGGCTCGTCGTTGCGGACCGGGACGCACTGGGCGACGTGTGCCGATCGACGTGTGCCGATCGACGATCGACGAGCTCGGCTACCGGCCGGCACACGAGCTGGCCGATCGGAGATCCCAACGATCTCCGATCGGTGGGACGCCGCCAGGGACGACGAGACACCGCCGGGGGCTACTCCATACCCAGCGGGCCGGCAGATTCGCCGGAGAGGAACTGCCGCACGAAGGGGTTCTCCGAGTCGAACAGGTCGGCGGCGGGGCCCGATTCGACGATGCGCCCGCGCCAGAGGATCGCGATGTACTCGGCGACACGCCGCGCGCTGAGGATGTCGTGGGTGATGACGACGTAGGAGCCGCCGTTCTCGGCGTGGACTTCCTTGATCAGCTCGCATAGCAGCGCGGTGCGGACGGGGTCGAGGCCGGAGTCGGGCTCGTCGAAGAGCACGATCTTGGGGTCGAGCACGAGCGAGCGGGCGAAGCCGGCGCGCTTGCGCATGCCGCCGGAGAGCTCGTTGGGCATCTTCTGCCCGGCGCTGCCGAGGCCGACCTCGCGCAGGCGGCGGTTGACGATCTCGGCGATCTCGTCGTCGCCCTTCTCGGTGTGCTGGCGCAGTGGGAAGGCGACGTTGTCGTAGAGGTTCAGCGAGCCGAAGAGCGCGCCGTCCTGGAAGAGCACGCCGAACTTCTTGCGGGTCTCGAACAGGTCGTCGTCGGAGAGCGCGGGGATCGACTGGCCGTCGACGATCACGTCACCCTCGTCGGGGTAGAGCAGCCCGACGATGTGCTTGATGCAGACCGACTTACCGGTGCCGGAGGGGCCGAGGATCATCGAGACCTGTCCTTCGGGCAGGCCGAGGTTCAGGCCGCGCAGGACGTGGTTGGTGCCGAAGGACTTGTGGACGTCGACGAACTCGATCGCGTCGGGGAGGTTGGTGGGGCGGTTGACGCCGGTGTGGAACCGGAACAGCTCCTCGTCGGCACGATCTCCGGGTCCCTCTTTGACAGCCATGGCTCTAGTGGCACCTCCTGGGACGCACCATTAGCCTCCGATCGGGGCGCGGGGGTTGGCGCCCCAGAAGATTTGTGTTCCGAGCATGCCGATGAGGTGCACGAGGATCAGGTTTAGCACCATCGACTTGGCGGTCGCGGTGCCCACGCCCACGGGTCCGCCGGAGGCGTTGTAGCCGTAGTAACAGCCGACGAGCACGATCGCGGTGGCCATGAACATCGCCTTGACCAAGCTGAAGAGGAAGTCGGGCGGGTTCTGGAACTGCCAGAAGATCAGGAAATAGCCCCCGGAGGAGACGACGCCGACCTGTTGGACGACGGCGATGTAGGAGGCGATGAAGGCACCGCCGATGCCGGCGAGGTACATAAAGGGCAGGACCAGCCAGGCAGCCAGCAGGCGGGTGGCGCAGAGGAAGGTGACGGAGTCGATGCCCATTACCTCCAGGGCGTCGATCTCGTCGGAGATGCGCATCGCGCCGAGCTCGGCGACGATGCCGGTGCCGACCTTGGCGGCCATCATGTAGCCGAAGGCATAGGGGATGATCTCGCGCAGGTCGCACCAGGCGGTGAAGACGCCCGAGTAGGCTGGCGCGCCCTGGGCCTCCAGGAAGTAGGCACCCTCGATGCCGCACTCCAGGCCGAGGATGAACATCAGCGACCAGATGATCAGCGTCGAGGAGATGATCAGGATGCCGGCCTGGCGCAGACCCTCGCCGAAGAAGCGAAAGACGCGCAGGCTGTAGACGTCGCGTACGACGTTGGCCCCGAAGCCCCCGATCTCGCCGATCGAGGAGAACAGTTCGCGCGGTAGGGCCAGGAGTTCGTTCATCGCGCGTTCGGTCCTACTTGATCACGAGGATCTGCGGATGTGTGGCCAGGAGCAGCTGCGTGAAGGTGTAGTCGAAGGCGAAGATCGCGAGGAAGGAGACGACGACGGCCTGGTTGACGGCGCGCCCGACGCCCTCGGCGCCGCCGGAGGCGGTCATGCCCTTGTAGCAGCAGACGATCGCGATGATCGCGCCGAACAGGACGGTCTTCAGCGCGGAGCCCCAGAGGTCGGTGGTCGAGGCGTTGGCGAAGAGGTTGTCCCAGAAGGGGCCGAGGGGCTGGTGGTACTGCAGCTCGGCGAGGATGCCGCCGAACAGGCCGAACAGGATCGCGTAGATGTTGAAGAGGCCGGTGACGAGCATCAGCGCGAGGAAGCGGGGGACGACGAGGTTCTTGACGGGGTCGACGCCGAGCACCTGCAGCGCGTCGAGCTCCTCGCGGATCTTGCGCGCGCCGAGGTCGGCGGTGATCGCGGTGCCGGCGACGCCGGCGAGCACGATCGCGGTGACGTTGGGGCCGATCTCGCGGATCGCGGCGAGCACGAAGATCCCGCCGAGGCGGTCCAGCGCGCCGAACAGGGAGAGGAAGTTGGCGGCCTGCAGGCCGGGGGCGGCGTAGCAGATGCAGACTGTGGAGATCAGCAGCGGGAACCAGCAGAGGCGCAGCGCGAAGAGGAACTGCGAGACGAACTCGCCCCCGTAGGGATAGGGCGGGCGCAGGGCAGAGGAGATGGTGCGCCCGGTGAGGACCATCATGTCCCCGACTTCCTCGATGAAGTTCCTCGTCGGGAGGAACGCGCGCTCGGCGGCACTGCGGACCACTGCTCTGACCCTCCTCGGGCGTACGGCAAAGTGTGCTGCTCTACTAACTCTACGCGATCGGCGGGCGGCGTGCCACCGGGTGCCTGCTCGCGCGACGCCGGGCGGCTTGACCGCATCGATCTTGGCCCTCCCCCACCGCCGGCCAACGCCCTGTGGGCAGGCTATGTATATACAAAGGGTCGCGCACGCCCGCGAATGGCTCGCAAAAAGAAACGTCGCACGACACCCAACCAAACCCCGCCCGCCCGCCCGCCGCAAGCCGAGTTGCACAGTCTGGTGGCACAGTCGGGGACGGCGCTGATATGGTGGCGGTGCTGTGCGGGGAGGTCGTTTGCTCATTGTGGTCGTGCTCGGCGTCAGCGGATCGCTGGCGGCGCTGCTCGGCAGCGGCTGCGGCTCGACGGCCGAACAGAACGCGAGCGAACCGAAGGCGACGTTCGCGGTGCAGATCACGCAGGCGAGTTTCCCGGCGCGCCAGTCGGTGGCGAAACGGGAGCGGCTGGTGCTGAGCGTCCACAACCCGGGCACACGGACCGTGCCGAATGTCACGGTGGCGTTGAACTCGCTCGACTACACGTCGCACTATCCAAACTTGGCGGCGAATAAGCGGCCGGTGTGGGTGGTCGATGACGGCCCGGGCCCGCTGCCGTCGATCCGGGTGGAAACGGTCGAGGTCGACCCGCCGGGAGGCGGGGTGACGACGAACTACAACGTGTGGGCGCTGGGGCGGCTGGCGCCGGGCGCGAGCCGCACGTTCAGCTGGCTGGTGACGCCGGTCAAGCCGGGCGTGCACACGGTCGCCTACCGGGTGTTCGCGGGTTTGAATGGTAGGGCGAAGGCGGCGCTGCGCAGCGGCGGCGTGCCGCAGGGGAGCTTCACGGTCGCGATCAAGGGCCGCCCGCCACCGACGCATGTGGACCCCCAGACGGGGAAGGTCGCGCCGGGCCCGTACGTGCAGGGCTCCTCGTAGGCAGCGCGTGTCCCCTGCCGGTCCCTCGCCAGCAGCGTGCCGTGACGCGCTCTCCGTAGGCAGAGTGTCCCGTGCCATGCCGGGCTCTTCCTAGGCCGGCGCCGCGCCATTGCCCGCGCGCCGGTCTCAACAGGCCAGGCCCCCCATGCCGGACCCAACGGGGCCGGCTCCCTCCATCCCTCCACGCCGGACCCAACGGAGCCGGCTCCCTCCATCCCCCCATGCCGGACCCAACGGAGCCGGCTCCCTCCATCCCTCCACGCCGGACCCAACGGAGCCGGCTCCCTCCATCCCTCCACGCCGGACCCAACGGAGCCGGCTCCCTCCATCCCTCCACGCCGGACCCAACGGAGCCGGCTCCCTCCATCCCTCCACGCCGGACCCAACGGAGCCGGCTCCCTCCATCCCCCCATGCCGGACCCAACGGGGCCGGCTCCCTCCATCCCTTGCCGACCCAAACGGGCCGGCTCCCTCGATCCCGACGCTTTGGCCGGCTGTCGAAAGATCGGGGCGGGGATTTCGCCAGGCGGGTGGTGCAGGCGGGCGGTGGTTGGGTCTACGATGACGGGCCCAGCCGCGCGGCCGGAGATCGGCATGGGCCGATATTGCGGATTGGACCAATACAGAGACCTCTAGGAGGGACGTAAGCAGCCTATGCCCAGGACTCGTCAGCACAACGTTATGGCAGCGCAGTGGAGCGCTAACGGAAGCGCGCTCGGGTCGCCCGATCTCACGCTGCCCGGCAACCAGGTGTTCGCGTCGAATGTGTTCAGCCCGGTGGTGCAGCGCCAGCGGCTGCCTAAGCACGTGTATAAGGCGCTGCAAAGGACGCTGGCGCGCGGGGAGGCGCTGGACACGTCGCTGGCGGACGCAGTGGCACAGGCGATGAAGGACTGGGCGCTGGAGCGCGGGGCGACACACTACACACACTGGTTCCAGCCGCTGACGGGCTCCACCGCGGAGAAGCACGACTCGTTCTATGCGCCGAGCGGCGATGGGACGGCGATCGCGGAGTTCTCGGGCAAGGAGCTGATCCAGGGCGAGCCGGACGCGTCGTCGTTCCCGACGGGCGGGATCCGGGCGACGTTCGAGGCGCGGGGCTACACGGCGTGGGACCCAACCTCGCCGGCGTTCATTCTGGAGAACCCTAATGGCGCATTGCTGTGCATCCCGACGGCGTTCACGTCGTGGACGGGCGAGGCGCTGGACCATAAGATCCCGCTGTTGCGCTCGATGGACGCGCTGTCGGGCGCGGCGATCGCGGCGCTGGAGCTGCTCGGCGTGGACGACGCTAAGCGGGTGTTCACGACGGTCGGCCCTGAGCAGGAGTACTTCCTGATCGACGAGCAGTACTACTTCGAGCGCCCGGACCTACTGACGACGGGCAGGACGCTGTTCGGCGCCAAGCCGCCGAAGGGGCATGAGCTCGATGACCATTACTTCGGGTCGATTCCGGAGCGGATATTGGCGTGCATGTTGGAGACTGAGCGCGAGCTGGCGAAGCTGGGGGTGCCGATCAAGACGCGCCACAACGAGGTCGCGCCCAACCAGTACGAGCTGGCGCCGATCTTCGAGAACTCGAATGTGGGCTCGGACCACCAGCAGCTGACGATGCAGGTGATGCAGAACGTCGCGAGGCGATATGGGCTGGTGTGTCTGCTGCACGAGAAGCCGTTCGCGGGCGTGAATGGGTCGGGCAAGCACAACAACTGGTCGATGGGCACGGATACGGGCATCAACCTGCTCGAGCCGGGCGAGACGCCGCATGAGAATTTGCAGTTCCTGTTCTTCTGCGCGGCGGTGATCCAGGCGGTCAACAAGTACCAGGCACTGCTGCGAGCATCGATCGCGAGCCCGGGGCAGGACCATCGTCTCGGCGCGAACGAGGCACCGCCGGCGATCATCTCGATTTTTCTGGGCAGCGAGCTGGAGAAGGTGTTCGAGGCGATCGAGGCAGGCAAGGCGCAGAGCTCTAAGCCGGGGTCGTTTCTCGGGCTCGGCACGCCGGTGCTGCCGCCGCTGCCGCTGCACGGCGGTGACCGTAACCGCACGAGCCCGTTCGCGTTCACGGGGAACAAGTTCGAGTTCAGGGCGCTCGGGTCCAGCCAGTCGCTGGCGCTGCCGAATACGGTGCTGAACACGATTGTGGCGGAGGCGATTGACGAGCTGGCGGGCAAGCTCAAGACCGCGCTCAAAGGCAGCGGGACGAACCTCGAGAAGGCTGTGACGAAGGTCGTCAAGGAAAGCTACGCGGCTAACAAGCAGGTGGTGTTCGGCGGGGACAACTACTCGGAGGCGTGGCACAAGGAGGCCCAGAAGCGGGGGCTGTACAACCTGCGCACGACGCCCGAGGCGCTGCCGTGGCTGGTCGACAAAGGCACGGTGGCGGTGTTCAAGAAGTACAAGGTGCTCTCCAAGCGTGAGCTGGAGTCACGCTATGAGGTGTTCAGCGAGCAGTACGCGGTCAAGCTGAACATCGAGTCCGAGACGGCGGTCAGCATCGCCCGCACGATGCTGCTGCCGGCCGCGGTGCGCTACCTCAATGAACTGAAGGCGAGCGAGCTGGACGAGCTGGTGGGCGAGGTGGAGCCGCTCGTCAAGGAGCTGCACTACGCGTTGCTGAAGCTGGAGGACGCCAACGTGGCGGACAACCAGCCGGACGCCAATGCCCAGAAGTGGAGCGAGTACATGCGCGACACGGTGCTGGTGGCGATGGCGGACGTGCGGGACGTGGCGGACCGGCTGGAGAAGCTGGTGCCGGACGATTTGTGGCCGCTGCCGAAGTACTCGGAGATGCTGTTTATTAAGTAAAAGCAGACGCAGCGGGCGCCCCGCCCCGGTGGGCGCCCGCTTGGTGTGAGCGATGAGTGGTGGTTTGGGGGTGGGCCCCCCTGCCGAGATGTCCACGGGGCTGCTGAAGATTTGGAGTTCGGCCTCTTCTGCCTCGCGCACTCCTGCAAAGCGGCGGCTGGCCCACTCCAGCGGTTCAGCGCGTATGCCGGCCTGCCGATGGGTTCCCCGAGAGTCGGACTTGCGGGAGTGAGTGGCATGCTGGGTGGGCAGAGATGAGCGACGAAAACGGCGGACGCGTCGAGGTGGTCGAGTTCTGGCGTGCGGTGGAGCTGTTCGCGCCCCAGCACGCGCCGCGGATCGACCCGGATAAGGACGTCTACGGGCTGCGGGAAGCGCACCTGCCGTGGCACGCCGCGCACCCGATCGACGACACGCCGCTGCGCGAGAAGCAGGCGCGCCAGCACGTCGTCTACTGCGGTGTCTATTCGCTGGAGGACGTGTTCGCGGAGATCCGTGGGCGCTACCCGAGCGAGCATGAGGTCTATGACGAGCGCCCGTCGGCGGGCTACAGCGCGTTGGCGGCGTTCGTGTTGGACGAGGGTGGCAGGCCGATCCCCGGTTCGCAGGTGGTGGCGAGTTGCGCGTGGGCGTGCGCCCGCGCGCTGCGTGAGGGCCCGGGCGCGGTCGCGACAGGCTCATTCGAGCGTGTCGCGGCGGCCTTTCGCGAACGGTTCGGCGAGCGCTTCCTCGACGACGAAGAGGATGACGACGAGGACGACGTCGAGCGCGACCTCGCGCATGTGCGCCGGACGGTCTCGGCGCGCGGGATGCCCCGGGGCCGCTGGCCGGCGGCTTGCGAGGAGCGCCTCGCGCTCGGCCAGCAGTTCGCGCTCAACACGATCCTGACGCCGGGCGAGCGGCGGCTGTTCGCCGTCAACGGCCCGCCGGGGACGGGCAAGACGGCGATGCTGCGCGACCTGCTGGCCGCAAACGTGGTGCAGCGGGCGCAGCGCCTGGCCGAGCTCGAGCAGCCCAGCGACGCCTTCGTGGGTAAGCGCGGTTGGACGGCGGAGCCATACAACCGGGTCGTCCATTGCCTGAGTGGCGAGCTGACGGGCTTTGAGATGGTGTTGGCTTGCGCAACCAACGCGGCCGCCGAGAACGTGACTGTGGAGATCCCGGCGCGCGCGGCGATCGACGAGCAGTGGGACGGGGAGGTCGATTACTTCGCGCGGATTGCAACCACGCTGCTCGAAAACGGCGGTGAGCAGGAGCAGAGCGGCTGCGAAGCGTGGGCGCTCGTTTCGGCGGCGTTGGGCAAGAGCTCGAACAACAGGGCGTTCGTCACCAGGTTTTGGTTCGAGGGCCTCAGGGGCCCGCTCTACGGCATGCAGGAGCCGGCGCTGCCGTGGGCGCAGGCGGTGGCCGATTTCCGCGAGGCGTGTGCGTTCGCCGAACAGTGGCGTGAGAACTACGGCGCCTACAGCGATGTCTTCGAGCGGCTCGAAGAGGCCGAACGGGCAGCCGCACGCGAGCAGGATGCAGCCAGCGAGCTCGCCACACGACTGGCGGTTGCGCGGGAGGCTTGCGAACAAGCGAAAACGGCGCTCACCGAGGCGCAGAGCGAGCAGGGGCGTTGGGCGGCGCAGCATCGCGCGCACGCCGGGCAGCGTCCGGGTCTCTGGCAGACCGTGCGCAGCTTTGGCGCTGACCGCGCGCGCTGGCAGGCCGCCGAGGTGCATCTGGCGCAGGCGTTGGCGGGCGCTGAGAGCGCGGTCGAGCAGGCAGGGGAGCACGTGCAGCAGACCCGCGAGCAGAGGGTGCAGCGTGACGAGCAGGCCGCCGCACAGGAGCAGCGCCGTGCCGCGGCAGAGGAGGAGCTCGGCCGAGCGCAGCAGTCGCTGGAGGTGGCGCGAGAGAAGTGGTGTGAGGGGATGCCGGACGTGCCGTTCCCGGACGAGCAGTGGGCGCGCCCCGAGCAACGCACGCTGCGCGAGCAGCACACGCCGTGGGTCAATGAGGACTGGAATGACGCGCGCACGCGTGTGTTCCTCGCGGCGCTGGAGCTGCACCGGGCGTTCGTGGAAGGCGCCGCGCAAGAGGTGCGCCAGACGCTGGCGGCGATGATGGATGTGCTGTTGGGCAAAACGCCGGGCAACCTGGATCCGGAGACGGCGTTGGCGGCCTGGCAGTGCCTGTTCCTCGTCGTGCCGCTGCTCAGTACGACGTTCGCGTCGTTGGCGCATCTGTTGCGCCATGTCGGCCGCGAGGCGGTGGGCTGGCTGTTGATCGACGAGGCGGGCCAGGCGCCCCCGCAGTCGGCGGTCGGCGCAATCTGGCGCGCACGGCACACGGTCGCGGTTGGCGACCCGCTGCAGCTTGAGCCGATCGACCCGTTGCCGCTCAGCATCCGGACGATCCTGCGCGAGCATAACGGTGTGCCCGTGGGCTGGCTGCCGGCCAACCCGTCGGTGCAGGCGCTCGCCGACCAGGTCGCGCCGGCGGGCACGTGGCGCGGCGGCCGCAGCGAGGAGGCGGTGTGGGTCGGCGCGCCGCTGAACGTGCACCGCCGCTGCGAGGAGCCGATGTTCACGATCGTCAACGGCGTGGCCTACCAGGGCCAGATGATCAACTGCACCCCCAAGCGCGTCGCATGCGAGCTGCCGTCGAGCGCCTGGATCGACGTCGCCAGCCCAATCGCTAGCGGGAACTGGATACCCGCCGAGGGCGAGGTGCTCAGAGCGCTGTTGGAGCAGTTGCGCGCCCGTGGCACGGACTTCTCGGGGGTCTTCGCGATCTCCCCGTTTCGTGATGTCGCACGCAGGATGCGGCCTTTGAAAAACGACTACGAGGGCCTGACGGCGGGCACGATTCACACCGCACAGGGCCGCGAAGCGGATGTCGTGATTCTTGTGCTCGGCGGCAACGCTCGGCGCCCGGGCGCGATCGCGTGGGCGGCGCAGAAACCGAACATGCTCAACGTCGCGGTCAGCCGGGCGCGCCGCCGGCTCTACGTGATCGGCGACCGCGCCGCGTGGAGCGTGCTACCACACTTCGATGTGCTCGCCGAGAGTTTGGAGAGCGAGCGCGCTGTGCGCGCGCTCGCCGAGGGGCCGGCGCGCCGTTGACATGCCGGGTTGAGTCCGCCGACACGGTGGGACCTGGCGGGCGAGCATCGCGCGCGAGCAGGCCGCGGTATGCGTGCAGGGCGAGCGGGTGTCGGCCTCCCCGTGCGCGCACCATCTGGACGCGTTTGGCGTGGTCAGCGTCTGAGGCTGGCGCACCAACCGCGTGCGGTTCACCGCTGGAGCAGCTCAGCCGCACACTCTCCCCATCGGCGGCTGGGATGCTCCAGCGGTTGTCGCGCAGGGCCGTCGGGAGAGACCGTCCGCCTCTCGGGCGTGCCGAGCCGACGTTTTACGCTGGGGGGAGCAGGCCCAGGAGCTTCGGGAGGTCGTCAAGGGAGCGGATGATCTCGGCTCCGGCGTTACGCAGGGCGTGCTCGTCGCTGTCGGCTGCGTAGCCGACAGCCCGCATCCCGGCGGCGACGGCAGCCATGACTCCCGAGGGGGTGTCCTCGATCACTACGCACGCTGAGGGCTTGGCGTTCATTGTGGCGGCCGCGTGTTGAAAGAGAGCGGGGTCGGGCTTGGGGCGCGGCACGTCGTAGGCAGAGAACAGCGCGTGGGGCGCGAACAGGTCATGCAGTCCGGTCAGGCCGAGCGTCAGTCGTGTCTTCGCGAGCTGACCCTGCGAGGCGACACAGACCTTCAGTCCGGCGGCCTTGACTCGCTGCACCGCCTCAGCCGCGCCCGCGACCGGCGTCAGTTCGCGGCGGAATGCCTCGTCGCGCGCGTATTCGTATTCGGCGACCCAGTCCCGCGGAAACGGTTGGCCGAGCTGGGCCTGGGCCCAGTCGCGGACATCCGTGAGCAGACGCCCTTGGCAGGCGCGGCGGGCCTCGGCGAGTGTGGTCGGAAGGCCCGCGCGGGTGAGCATCCGGGCGAGCACTTCGTTGGAGATCACCTCGGAGTCGACGAGCACGCCGTCGCTGTCGAAGATCACAAGCTGGTGCATCGGCGGCCGAGTACTCTATAGCCTGCCTGGCTGCCCTTGAACCGCATCCCATCCCAATCGTGGCCTGGCAACTGCACGAACTTGATCGTGTGAGCCGCTGCGCGCGAGCTGTTTGGCGCCGCGGTCGCCGAGGCCGTCCCCGCAGACGGGCTGGTCGATGTTCACCGCTACATCACGGTCGCGCTCGAAGGACGGCGGATGGTTTGGTTGACCGCGATGGCAGGCGAACAGCCCGGGTGGTACTCGCTCGATGAGATCGCCAATGAAATCGGCGACCGCGAGCGCCTAGTACAGGCGCTCGGCGTCCTTCAGTCCGCGGGCCTCGTGCACCGCCACCGCCCGCCCGTCACTCCTACGTCGAGGCTGGCTCGCAAAGTGTGTAGTAGCGAGCCTTCCATCGGCTTCATCGCGCGCGTGTTAAACGGGCGCGATGCCGGTTTCAGGGGGCGATACTGGGGCTCGTGTTGTTGTCTAGGCCCTGTTGCAGATTCGCCGGACCGGTCACGGAGTTGTAGATGTAGAGGTTCCCGGTGTTCGCTTGGAACGCCGCCTGGAAGCCGCCTCCCGGCGCGGCTGCGATTGCAGGGCTGGTTTCGGGTTTCATGCCCTGGGCCGTGTTGACGTTCCCTCCCGCGCCGTACACAATCAGGTTCGCGGTGTTCGCCTGGAACGCAGTCTCATAGCCCCCGCCCGCAAGCGCCGCGATCGCAGGACTGGTGTTGTTGTCCATGCCCTGTTGCAGGTTCGCCGGCCCCGTCGCCGAGTTATAGACGTAGAGGTCCCCAGTGTTCGCTTGGAACGCGACCTCGAAGCCACCCTCTGGCGAAGCGGCGATACTCGGACTGGTGCCGGCTTTCATGCCCTGGGCCGTGTTGATGTTCCCTCCCGCGCCGTACACAATCAGGTTCGTCGTGTTGGCCTGGAACGCCGTCTCGTAGCCCCCGCCCGCGAGCGCCGCGATCGCGGGACTCGTGTTGTTGTCCAGGCCCTGTTGCAGATTTGCCGGACCGGTCACCGAGTTATAGACATAGAGGTTCCCAGTGTTCGCCTGGAACGCTACCTCGAAGCCGCCCTGTGGCGAAGCGGCGATACTCGGGCTGGTGCCGGCCTTCATGCCCTGCGCCGTGTTGACGTCGCCGCCTGTTCCGAACACGATGAGATTGCCCGTGTTCGCCTGGAACGCCATCTCGTAGCCGCCGCCAGCCAACAAGGTCACGCTAGGGCTTGTGCCTGGCATCATGCCCTGGCCCGTGTTCGCTGTTGCGTCGGCGCCAAAGGCGATCAGTTCGTTGGTGTTGGCCTGGAAGGCGAGCTGGTAGCCGTTGGTACCGGGAGGACCGGCCCCGCCACCGCTGCCGCTACCGCTACCGCTACCGCCGCCAGCGCTGCCGCCACCACTGTGAGTGCTTGCCGGCGGGCTGGTGTTGGCCTTGGCGTGCAAGACCCCGATGACCGGATGTCCGTACACGCCGTTGATCGTGCTCCCGTTCATCGTCAGCACGGTGCGTCCTGTCGGTGACGCGTTCTGCTCGACGACGGTGATCTGGCCATTGTTCACCTGTTCGACGATCGCCACGTGACCAAAGCCGCCCGCGAAGATCACGGCGTCGCCCGGCACGGGAATGTAGCCCGAGCCGTTTGGGTGTTTGTCGAACGCGCTTGCCGGGACCCGTTCGAAGAGTTCCGACGCGCCGGTGATACCGGCGCCAGCGATGCCGTGGAACCAACCCTCGGTGTTGATGAACCGCTCGAACAGCTCGACGCACTGCCACTCCCACCCGTAGGTGCTCCAGATCGAGCTCCCGCACCCGTCGCAGCCGTTGGAGTACACGTTCACTCCGTGACCGCCAAACCATTCGCTGCCGGCCACAAGCAGTTGACCAAACGGTGGGTAGCTGCCGCCGCCGAGTTCCGTCGTGGCTTCGAGCGGCGTTGACTGCAGCACCGCGTGAGCCGCTTCACAGCCGACCGTCAGGCGCGGGCCGCAGGGATGTCTGCGCCGCGCGGCTTTCAACAGCACGCGCGAGGATGCGTGCCCGTGCCCTGATGCGTGCGTGCACGACACGCGGAGGACCCACGTGCCCGAGGGAGCCGCCGGCGGCGCTCGCCAGATCAGCATCAGGGACCGTTTGGAGCCGGTGAGCGTGCCGGCCTCGGTCACTCGCGTCGCGGGGAAGCTCGCAGTTCGGCGCGGCGGGGTAAGTGCCATCCGACAAACGGCGCCGGGCGCCGAATGTACAACTGCGCGAATCGTCCGCGAGCTCGCGGAAGCCTTTACGTGGACCCCCAACTTGACCGCAGACGCAGATCCGGCCGTTGCGAGCGCCACGAGCGCGACCAGCAGCAGCGCGACCACACGGGACGTCAGCCCCGTGGCCCCGCTCGTGTGCTTCGGTCCCCTCACGTCGCGCGATCCTACACAGTTCCTCGATCGCCCGAAGCGGCCGCAGTCAACGAGAGGACACCGGCGCGCCGTTGACCTGCCAGGTCGAGTCCACCGCCGCCACTCGACCTGGCAGGCGACCACCGCGGCTGGGTTGCTCCGGCGGTTGCCGCGCGCACAGGGCTCTCATCCGAACGTCCAGCGCTCAGCATCGTCCGTTGGGCTGCTGCAGACGTCCGGGCGCTCGCGGAGCACCGAGTAGATTGCTTTCAGCCTGTGCCGGACTCGAACACGCAACTACACAGCGATCCGCTCTGCGACCCCGGCTCATCTCTCGCCGAGCTCGTCGAGGCCGTGCGAGCCCTGCCTTACGGCCGTCCGAGCGACCGCACGGTCGCAGGGATGCTGCGCGAGCGCCGCGGCACGTGCTCCACCAAGCACCTGTTCCTCGCACGGATGCTGACGGAGCGCTTCCCCGAAACCGAGCCGCTGATCGTCCACCGCGTCTACACGCTCGATCGCGCGCGTGCGCGCGAGCTGTTCGGCGCCGCGGTCGCTGAGACGGTTCCCGAGGACGGGCTGGTCGATGTCCACCGCTACATCACGATCGCCATGGAAGAGAGGCGGATCGAGATCGACGCGACGTTCCCCGGTCCGGCATGGGATGGACGATCCCCGCTCCCGCTCGCCTGCGGCCCTGGACAGGACTACCCGGCGGGCGAGGAACCGGACGCCGAGAAGCAAGCGCTCCAGGAGCAGCATTGCGACCCCGCCGTCCGCGAGCCCTTCATCGCCGCTCTTGCCTCAGCCAGCGTCGAGGTCGGCCCGTTGAAGTCGAAGTAATCCGATCGACACGCCTCTGCCAACGGCATCGCCGTTGACAAGCGGGACGCCAAACGACGCCCGGCCCCGCCGCGCGGCGCCGTCGGCCCATATCCTCCGCTTCGGGCGCTACCGTGTTCCCATGGCCGCTACGAACAGAGTCACGGTCTCCCTCGACGCCGCGATCGTCGCGCAGGCACGCGAACAGCTCGGCGAGCCCGTCGCCGGGCTCGCCGATGGCGCAGTCGTCGAGCGTGCAGTCAACGCCTACCTGCTGCGCCGAATGGCCGACGCAACACAGGCCGCAGCCGGGCTCAGCGAGCGGGACGCCGAGCGCGTGGCCTACCAGGAGCTGGCCGCCTCGCGCCGGGAGCGGCGCGGCGGCGGGTGATCCGCGTCGTAGTCGATCCGGGCGTCTTCCTCTCAAGCCTAATCAGCCCTCGCGGCTCACCGCCGGATCGAATCTTCAGCGCCTGGGTCGACGACCACCTAGAGATATCGCCAGCCCGCAGCTGATCGCCGAGCTACGCCTGGTCGCGTTGCGGCCAAAGTTCCGCCGCTGGTTTGACGAGGCGACCGCACGGCAGCTGATCGCACGCATCGAGCTCCACGCAACCGTTCGTGCCGATCCGCCGCAACTCAAAGACGCCACGCGCGACCCCAAGGACGACTACCTCGTGGCACTCGCCCAGGCAGCCAAGTCGAGGCGATCGTCAGCGGCCACTCGGATCTACACGACGCCGATCTCACCGAACCAGCGGTATGGACGCCCCGCCAGCTCCTGGACCATCTTACCTCTACAACCGAAGCCACGGGGTCGCCAGAACAACCGTAACGCGCCGCGGTACGCCGCACAGCCGGCAAGAGCCGAGCACCCCCACCGGGGCATCGAGTCACCCGCAAAGCCCGAAGTCCACGACAGGCCCTGGATGGGGCAAGGAAAGCCCGCAGACTATACGCACCCCTTGGGTGCTACCAAGAACCCAGCAACTCCACCCCATAGAAAAGCCCCGCCGGAGCGGGGCTTTCCCTTAGCAGGTCGATAAGCCGACTTCTCAACACACTAAGCCGATTCAGGGGCCAAGCAGGCCTGCCCAGAAACGGAGGCCCCATATGTTCGACGCAACTGCCGACTTCGCGATTCACTGCCGCGTGGAGCGGCGCCTGGCGGATTCGACCTGCGACGCCTACGAGCGCGACGTGCGCGCGTGCCTGCAGTTCATGCGCACGCAGGGCCTAGAGGCGCTCAATCAAATCCGCACACCGCACCTGCGCGCCTTTCTCGCCCAGGAGGCCACGCACCGACCATCGCCCTCAAGCCAGTCGCGTGCGGTGGCGGCGCTGCGCGGGTTCTTTCGCTTCTGTGTGGAGAGCGAATATCTGCAGCGCGACCCGGCGCACGTGCTGCGCACTCCCAAGAAGCGCGAGGCGCTGCCGGACGTGCTGGACCGTGGCGAGCTTGCGCGGCTGCTCGATACGCCCGCACGCCAGGGCGTGTGGACGCGCAAGCATAAGGGCAAGGAGCAGCGCGACCGGCTGCTTTTGGCGCTGTTCGCCTACGCCGGCCTGCGCCGCGCCGAGCTGCTCGGCCTGGACCTCGACGACGTTGACTTCGAGCGTCGGCTGATCCGGGTGCGCAAAGCCAAGGGCGGGCGCCAGCGCGTCGTGCCGATCCACCCCGGGCTTGCGCCGCTGTTCGCCGACTACCTCGCCACGCGCGCCGCCAGCGGCGAGCCCGCGCTGTTCGTCGGGGTGCACGGGCGTCGCCTGACCCCCGCGATCCTCGCGAGCACGTTCCGGCGCTACGCGCGCGCAGCGGGTGTGGACGAGCGTAAGCGCGTGACGCCGCACACGCTGCGCCACGTGTTCGCGACCGAGTTGCTGAGCGCGGGCGCGAACCTGCGCCAGATTCAGGAGCTGCTCGGCCACAAGCACCTGGACTCAACCCAGCGCTACACCCACGTGGGCGCCCACCAGCTGCGCGGGGCGGTCAAGCGCCTGCCGTGGGCCGCGTGACCAGAGCGGCGCGCCGGCCGAGCGCACCGGCAAAGCTCGCCGACACCAAATATTTGAGGCCCGACGCTAAGCGCCGGGCCTCAACATAGGATCAAGAGGCAACGACATGCGTGCGTCAGGATCCTTTCAGCTCTTTGGTCGCAACACGACCTGAAGTCCAAGCATACCACCGATGACGGCAGCGAACACATACACCGAGGATGTCCTCGCGCGGCTGCGCGAGTACTTCTCGCTCGGCGCCCAGTGGCAGCGAACCCTCTGGAGCGTCGGCCCGGCCTTCGCGCTGCGGGAGCTGATCGAGAGCGCCGACGGCGTGCAGAACGGCGCGCTCAGCGCGAAGGCGCTGCGCCGCCACGCCGAGTCTGTCGCAAAGATGCTGAAGGATGACCCGGCGGCCGGTGAGAAGCCCGCGCGTCGGCGCCTGCTGGGCCTTCTGCACCGCGACCTCTCGGCAGGCGGCGCCCGCTACCACGAGCTGCAGGCATGGTCGGAGGATGTCGAGCTGCACGCTCTTGCGCGCTGGGCGAACGCCGTCGCGCAGTCCGAAAAACCGAGCCAGGAGCGGCTCGCGCGAGCGCTTGCATGCGAGCTATTTCGCCAGGGTTTCTCCCCGCAGCGGTTGCACCTGTGGGTCGGCAGCGTGCGCGACGGCGCCCACCAGATTGACGAGCAGGACCTGATCGACAGGGCGAGGCTCTTGATCGCATCCAAGGCGCGCACCGCAAGGCAGGTGGCGAGCTGGCTGCAGGCCAACGGCTTCGCGCGCATCCGGCAGCACGGCGGGCTGCTGATCGAGCGCACGGCGCGCGACCGTCACGCCGCTGCGCAGCTCGGCGCGGACCTCGCCGACCGGCTGGCCGCGCGCACGTCGGTGGGGACCCGCGCGAAGCTGCGCTTTCACGACGTGATCCACGTGGGCGGGCATCTCTCCCCGATCGTGGCAAGCCGCTCGCGGCGAGCGGAAGTGCGCGCGCTTGAGCGCCAGGGACGACTGCTGGAACTCGATGCAAACGACCACATCGACCAGGCGCTTGAGCTGCTCGCCAATCTGAACACCGCGCCCTCCCCAGTGGCCGCTGCCGCGGGCTGGGCGGCTGTCGAGTCGCTGTTGTCGGGACCCGGCGACGAGGACAAGGTGATCACCGCGGAGCGTCTGGCGAACCTCGTGGCCTGCTCGTGGCCGCGTGCCGAGCTGACGACGATCGCCTGGGCATACCTCGGCCAGCCTTCGCACAATCAGCGCTTGCTCGCCGAAGACCTCAAGCGTTGCCAGACCAACCGGCAGCGCGCCGAGCGCATCCTCGCCGCGATCCTCGCCGGTCAGCCACTGGACCTCGCCAGTCCCGCCGAGCGCTTGGCGCTGCAACGGATGCGCAAGCTCGTGCGCGCACCGCGATGCGAGCTGCTGGCCCTGCGCGACCAGGCGGCGGACGCGTTGCGACGGTTGTACCGGCAGCGCAACCTCGTCGTACATGGGGGCATGACCGCTGGTTTCGGGCTCGCCAGTGCACTGCGTACCGCAGCGCCGCTCGTGGGCGCCGGCCTTGACCGCGTGACGCACGCCGCGCTGACCGACCGGCGCGAGCCGCTTGAGATCGCAGCGCGCGCACAGCTTGAGATCGAGCGGGCCGGCGCGGACGACGCTCCGCCGCTCACAGACCTACTGGAGTGAAAACCACACCTCGCCATGGCTGAACAACGAGATATACACCCTGTTTCAGAAACTAGCAGGCTGGGAACAGTAGACACCCCCAGCGGCTACGTGCTCGCGCCCGGCAAAACACCGCAGGACATCCTGGCAAGGGCCGCGGCGCTGCTCGAAAGCGAGGGCATCGATCCCACATGGCCGGGCTTTGCCAAAAAGGGCAAGTCCTCTCCGAGCGACGCCCAACGCGCCTGATCGGGTCGCGGGTCTGAGCAGAAGCCGGCCTGTCGTGAGCGGCCGACCAACGCCATCCGCCGGCCGAGACGACCATCCCGAGCTACCTCGACGGACTCGACGTCCGGCTCGCCGGGCCAGACCGGCCGTGCACACTGTCGTGAGAGAGAAACTCGACGGACCGGGTGTAAAATGCAAGACCGTAGCCGTGACGCTCCAACGCACTCAGTGCGCCTGCGACAACTGATTTCTCTGCCAATCCAATGAGCGTTTTCGCGCCAGCTTTACCCAAAACCCTTGACACCGCCGCTTCACACCCTATAGGGTGTGAAGACAATTGTCGATATACACAAGTGGCCCCGTAGCGGTTGCACCCGCTACGGGGCCTACATAGGAGGTCTAATCTCCCATGCACGACCAGACTATCCCTCTGTGCGCTGGCCCGTCCGGCGAGGATGAAGCAGCGATCCTCTCGCTGCTGCTTGCAGGCGAACCGCCCGCGTGGTACTCGCTCGATGAGATCGCCGATGAAATCGGCGATCGCGAGCTTGTAGTACAGGCGCTCAGCGTCCTTCAGTCCGCGGGCCTCGTGCACCGCCACTGCAACTTCGCGTTCGCCTCCGTAGCCGCGCGACGCATGCACAGCCTCACGCGCCTCATCGCGCTCGTCTGACCGCCGTGTCATCGGCCAACCACCGGCCCTGACACGCCTTGCGGCCGTGCCGGGCCTGCACGCAAAGAAATGAGGTTTCTCTGAAATGCCACCGAAACACATTGACGCCGCCCGCCCGCTCGCGCCGGACGATCGCCGCAGCCGTGGCGCGCAGCGCGCGATCCTGCTGTTGTTGCTCGACGACGAGCACCCCGCGCACTGGAGCCACAGCGAGCTGTGTGAGGCGCTCCAGAACCCTGACCCCGCACCGCTGGACGCCGCCGTGGCAGACCTGCTGGCCCACGGCGCGGTGTGTGTGGAGGGCGAGCGGGTGTCGGCTTCCCCGTGCGTGCGCCACCTGGACGCGCTGGGCCTGCTCGCCGTCTGAGCCCGGGCGCACCGGCTGCGCGCCGCGCAACCGCCCGAGCAGCTCAGCCGCACACTCCTCCCATCGGCGGCCGGGCTGCTCCAGCGGTTGCGACGCGCACACCGGGCTCTCATCCGAACGTCCAGCGCTCGGCATTGTCCCGCTAGGCTGCGCGGCGTGAGCGGCGACATCGGGCACCCCGAGGCCCAGCCCACCGACCCGAACACCAGTGCCTCCCGGCCGCGCGAACTCCAGTTGCGCCGGGTGCTCTTCGGCGGCGTCAACCGTGAGGATGCGGCGGCGCAGGGCGAGCACCTGGGGCGAACCCAAGCCCGGCTGAAAGACACCCGTCAGGCGCTCGTCGAGGCCGCTGGTTGGGCAGGGCGTCTGCCGGTCGCGCTCGCGGATTTGGCGCGGTTGGCGGCGGGTGAGGCGGATTGGCAGGATCCGGATGGGCATTTCGCGGCGGTCGTGCACGAGGTGGCGGGCCGTCATCTGCTCGCGGGGGTGGAGCTGGTGCATGTGTATAGCGCGACGCCTGTGGAGTGCGAGCAGCAGACCGAGTGGCAGGCGCCGGGCAGCCCGTTGACGACCAGTGTGCGCGTGGGCACGCGGATGTTGCGCTGCAGGTGGCTGGCGGGCATCGAGGCCGGAAGCGACACGGTGGCGGTCGTGGAGCGCCTGTGCTGTGCGGTGCTGTTCGCGTTCGTGGGCCTTGATGCGGCGGGCGAGCGTGAGCAGCGCGGCGTGCTGACGCAGCTCGGCGACGAGCGGACGCTGGCGCGCCACCGTGCGCTGCGCGAGCGGCTGGGCCAGCCGGCGAGCGAGCTGGCGGTCGAGATCGAACGGGAGAGCGCGGGCGCGCACCGGACCCTCTTCGGCGAGGTCGCGTGGCAGGCGAGCTTCGCCGAGGCGGGCGCGACGCTGGAGGAGGTGGCCTACCGCTGCGGCGGCCAGGCCTACCAGCTGGCGGGTTTGACGTTCGCGCTGCTGATCGACCGCGACCGTGGCGAGGACGCGAAGACGGAGCTCGACGAGCGGCTGGGCGGCGGTGAGCTGGAGTTCGACGTGAGGCTGTTGGGGTGATCTTCGACGTGGCGGTGACGGGCGCGGTGGCGCAGGCGCTCAGCGGTGTCCCGGACGCCTACGCGCGCGAGGAGGTGTGCGCCGATCTGGCGTACGGCTGGACGCTGTCGCCGGGCCGTGGTTTTGAGCGTAGTCCGGAGAAGCTGCGGCTGGTCGGTGCGCGTTTCTACTACATCGCGAAGCTGGCGGGCTACCGGCTGCCGCCGGGGATGTGTATCTGCGAGCGGGACCCGTGTGTGTGCTGCGAGGCGTACCTGGCTGACGGGGACGAGCCGGGTGCGTTGATCTTGATCAGCGCCCGCCCGCGCGACCCGGGTGATTTCACCGAGGGCGAAGTGCTGTTCGGCGAGCGCTACCACGAGCCGTTCCGTCTGGGTGACCTGCTCGACCGTGCGGCGTATGAGCTGTTGAGTGAGCGCTGGACGCGGGTGCACTCAAGCCGCCAGCGTCAGGCGCCGGAGCAGTTGCGGCGTTGGCGTGCGTTGAATGAGCTGACGGCGTTTTTGGCGGGGGAGCAGGCGGGGACGATCCGGTTGGGCGATCCGTTTTTGGATGAGGATGAGCTGGCCTTCGGCCAGCTGGTGTTGTGGGCGGCGAGCGCGGGCGAGGCGCAGCGCGCGGGCACGAGCTTTG
Organism: uncultured Solirubrobacterales bacterium; assembly: GCA_963804675.1. Taxonomy (GTDB): domain Bacteria; phylum Actinomycetota; class Thermoleophilia; order Solirubrobacterales; family Solirubrobacteraceae; genus Palsa-744. The sequence goes on from CAWDRI010000001.1 coordinate 1,546,351, forward strand.
TCTATCGCCTGCCGCGTCTGGAGATGGCGCTGCGGATCGAGGACAGCGACGGTGAGCGTCTGCTGATCGACTGCGGCGAACAGGACCCGGCACGCGTGCAGGCCCACCTACAGCGCCTGCCCCCGCGCGACCGCTGCCTGAGCCGTGACGAGCAGGGCACGGCGGTGCAGATCGACCGGGCGCGCTGGGCGCTGCGCGACGCGCAGGCGAGCGCGCGCCTCTCAGCCCTGATCGAGCGTCCCGCCTTGGCGTTGCGCACCCCGCGCCGCCACGCACAAACGCTGTTCAACGAGCATCTGGACGACGGCCAGCGTGCGGCGGTCGATGCGGCGCTCGCGGCGGAGGATGTGCTGGTCGTGCAGGGTCCGCCGGGCACGGGCAAGACGACGTTCATCTGCGAGACGGTGCGCCAGCTGTTGGCGCGCGACCCGCAGACGTGCATTCTGCTGGCGGCGCAGACCCATCAGGCGATCGACAACGTGCTCTTGCGCCTGGCGGCCGCGGACCCGGATCTTCCGATGGCACGCGTCGCGAGCCCGTATGCGGCGCGCCGCATGGACCCGGTGATACGCGAGCGCTACTGGGTGGGGAGCCCGGAGCCGTGGCGGCCGCGGGTGCGGTTGCGCGCGGAGGCGTTTCGCCGCATGACTCTGGCGCAGCTGCGCGCCGGCGACGTGCAGGACACGGCGGCGATGCACGAGCTGCTGGCGATCCAGGACGAATACCTGATCTCCATGGGCGAGCAGCGTGGCGCGAAGGCGCGGCTGGATGCGGCACGGGTGATCGCGGGCACGTGTTTTGCGGTCAGTGCGGACCGGGATGTCCGTGCCCGGCGTTTTCCGGTGGCGTTGTTGGAGGAGGCGGGCAAGGCGAGTCCACCGGAGGCGCTGATGCTGATGCTGCGCGCCCGCAAGAGCATCCTGATCGGCGACAGCCGCCAGTTACCGCCGCACGTGTGGCAGGTGCTGAGCGACGCTTTACGGGACCCGGCGCGGATCGCGAGCAAGGACCCCGAGCGCGCGGCCAGCGCAACACGCCTGGCGGCGAGTGCGCGCAAGCTCGGCGCGACCCCTGGCGAGCGGGTGCGTGCCGCGGAGGAGACGCTGTTCGAGCATTTCGCGGCAGGGCTTGACGGGACGGTGCACGAGACGACGTTGAGCACGCAGTACCGGATGCTCCCTGCGATCGGCGAGCTGGTCAGCCGAGTCTTCTATGCCGGCGGGTTGCGCCACGGCCGCCCAGCCGACCTCACGGACCGCGACCCGCGTGTCGCCGCGTTCGCGGGTGCGACGCAGGTGCGGGTGCTGGACGTCGCGGGCCGCCAGCGTCGCGAGCACGGCGAGAGCAGGAGCAATGTGCGCGATGAGGAGATCGACCAGATCCGCGAGCAGCTCGCCGGCCTGCAAGACCACGCCGCCCGTATCGGCCCGCCCCCAGACCATCCGGGTCCCCTGGACGTGGCAGTCATCACCCCGTACGCGGGCCAGGCGCGGCGCCTGCGCACACGACTCGACATGAGTCTCTATCCGGACCTGGGTGTGCGGATCGGGATCGTGGACCGTTTCCAGGGCGACGAGGCGTGTGTGGTGATCGTGAGCTTCGTCAATACGACCTACGCGGGTTTCCTCGCGCGCTCCAACCGCGTGAACGTGGCACTCAGCCGCGCGCGGGACCTGCTGGTCGTGACCACGAGCATGAGCGCGGCGTGCGCCGGCAGGATCGGCGAGCCGCTGCGCAACGTCGCGGGGTTCGTCGCCGAGCGCGTCCAAGCGGGTGAGAGCGGCTATGAGATCCTCACCCCGGCGGGGGTCTCGCGCGCGGTATGAGCGTGCTCTGTGCGATCCCGCTGCAGATCCCCGTGCACCGGGTGCGCGCGACGGTGCTCTGCCGCGAGCTGCGCACGCCGCTACACACAGCGGTCCGCCGCCTGTCCGAGCACGCAGGCGCAAACAGCGAGCTGATCGCCGCGGCGACCGGCGCGACGCTGGCGCGCGTGGAGCAGGTGCAGGGCGAGCTGGCACACCGCCTCGCGCCGATCGAACGCGAGTACCTGCTGTGGGTAGACCACGCCCGCGAACGCTGCCTCCCCTACGAGGCACTGGACGGTGTCGTCGTGGTGCGTGGCCGCGACGGCGGCGTGACGCTCCCGGTGGACCCGCCGACACCGGCGAGCCTCGCCCGCATGAACCTCAGCGCGGCAGCCTCCTGGGCGAGCGGCATCGACGGCCACGTCGAGATCGAGGCGGTAGTCAACGTCCTCGCGGACATCCGCGGTGCCTGGCCCTCGGGCGCGGGCCGCCTCTCCCACGTCCTGCGCCTCCCCGACACACACCTACTCGTCGCCACCACCGAGGAGGACCCCGACGAGCTACAGGTCGCCCTCACCCAGCACGCCAGCGAAAACAGCGAGCTGACCGCGTGGCTGCACGACCGCTACGGCCCGCAACTCGCCGGCGACATCCTCGACCTGGAACACCTAACCCCGCACGCGCCGCCACCACGCTGGCTCACAGAGCTGGCCGCCCCGGGCTGGCGCTACGTCGAACCGCACCCCGCACACCTCCGCCAAACACTGCTCGACATCACCGAAGCAGCAAAAGACCGCCTGGACCTGTGCGCCCCAGACCTCACCACCCTCCCCGCCTGGCTCAGGGACGCCCTCACACAAACCCTCGCGCGCGGAGTCGCGGTGGTCCTGCACCCCCGCAAACCCGAGCACGTCCCCAAACGCCTCGGCACAACCGCGCCCCTCCCCGGCGAGCCACTGCCCGTCCAACCCCTCCCCGCCCAACCGGGCGCGCTGTGCGTGGTCGCCGACGCCAAGCGCGCCGCGATCCACACCGACGCGCCGGCCTGCCTGGACCGCACCACGAGCCGCACACCGCACCCCCAACACCTGCGCTCAACAGCCGAGCGCGAGGCCGTCGCCGAACTGATGGGCCTCCTCACCCTGCGTCCCCCACCAAGGCGCAAACCAAGCGAACAACTCGGCACAAGGGCGATCCGCCGCCTGCTCACCCAAGCCCTCGCAGCCCTCGCCCCGGAGCTGCCCGCCGGCGTCACGGCCACGATCGAACCAGACGACGAACAGGCCGCCGCCGCGGCCCTGGACCGCTACAACACCGACCCCCGCCAAACCGCCACCCCAACAGCAGGCATGCAGGCGGTAGCGGCGGGCATCGCCTGGGAGCGAATCGTGATCGCAACCGCACAAACCCTCTGCGACGAGCACCTCCAGCTCGACTACCTCGCCGCGCGCTGGTCACCCCCCCAAGGCGCCATCGACCTCGACGTGCTCGTAGCCGACCACGCCAAGCGCACCGTCTGGGTCCTGGACGCCAAGAACAGCACCCCCACCAACGACCAGCAAGGCAAACTCGTCTACCAGCTACGCGTCCTAAAAAACGACTCCGACCTGATCCCCGCGGGCTGGCGCCCCCTCGGCGTAATCGTCCACCGCACCAAGCAGCTCCCCGCCTCCCCCCACCAGACCGAGCAGCGCTCGATCCTGCGCGCCGCCCTGCCAGACCTCCCCGCCCTACTCCTCACCGACACCCTCCCCGACCAGCGCGTCGCATAACCGAGCCATCGCCCACCGGCACGCCGCGCTCAGCCGCCGGCGGCGCGGCGCGCCGGAGCCCATATCCTCCGCTTCGGGCGCTACCGTGCCGGCATGGCCGCTACGAACAGAGTCACGGTCTCCCTCGACGCCGCGATCGTCGCGCAGGCACGCGAACAGCTCGGCGAGCCCGTCGCCGGGCTCGCCGATGGCGCAGTCGTCGAGCGTGCAGTCAACGCCTACCTGCTGCGCCGAATGGCCGACGCAACACAGGCTGCAGCCGGGCTCAGCGAGCGGGACGCCGAGCGCGTGGCCTACCAGGAGCTGGCCGCCTCGCGCCGGGAGCGGCGCGGCGGCGGGTGATCCGCGTCGTAGTCGATCCGGGCGTCTTCCTCTCAAGCCTAATCAGCCCTCGCGGCTCACCGCCGGATCGAATCTTCAGCGCTTGGGTCAACGACCACCTAGAGATATCGCCAGCCCGCAGCTGATCGCCGAGCTACGCCTGGTCGCGTTGCGGCCAAAGTTCCGTCGGTGGTTTGACGAGGCGACCGCACGGCAGCTGATCGCACGCATCGAGCTCCACGCAACCGTTCGTGCCGATCCGCCGCAACTCAAAGACGCCACGCGCGACCCCAAGGACGACTACCTCGTGGCACTCGCCCAGGCAGCCAAGTCGAGGCGATCGTCAGCGGCCACTCGGATCTACACGACGCCGATCTCACCGAACCAGCGGTATGGACGCCCCGCCAGCTCCTGGACCATCTTACCTCTACAACCGAAGCCACGGGGTCGCCAGAACAACCGTAACGCGCCGCGGTACGCCGCACAGCCGGCAAGAGCCGAGCACCCCCACCGGGGCATCGAGTCACCCGCAAAGCCCGAAGTCCACGACAGGCCCTGGATGGGGCAAGGAAAGCCCGCAGACTAGGCGGATTCAACTGGTCCTCGCAACACCTTGATCGTGGAGGTGTTTATGGGCAGGCCAGCAGGGTGGATGAAGGAGTTGACGGGCAGGGCGCTGATGAAGTCGCTGGGGGCGCCGTCGCTGCGTCGAGATGTGGAGCGGTTGTTTTGGCGTGGGATCGCTAGGGGCTTGAGCAGTGAGGACGCTGCGGTGGCTGTCGGGGCGTCTGCGGCGGCTGGCAGCCGGTGGTTCAGGGATCGTGGCGGGATGCCAACGTTCATGCTTGATCCAATCTCAGGCCGGTATCTGTCGTTTGAGGAGCGGGAGGAGATCGCGCTGCTGAAGGCGCAAGGCGTCGGGGTTCGGGAGATCGCCCGCCAGTTGGGGCGTGCCCCGTCAACGATCTCCAGGGAGTTGCGCCGCAACGCAGCCACTCGTGGGGGAAAGCTTGAGTACCGCGCCTCGGTCGCGCAATGGAAGGCAGATCTGATGGCACGCCGCCCCAAGACCGCGAAGCTCGCCACCAACGTCCAGTTGCGCGAGTATGTGCAGGAGCGGCTCTCCGGCCAGGTCCGCCGACCCAACGGCACAGCGCTACCAGGGCCCGCGACGGCGCCTTGGAGGGGCCGAAACAAGCCACATCGCCAGGATCGCAGGTGGGCGAGGGCGTGGAGCCCGGAGCAGATCTCCTACCGGCTGCGCCTAGATTTCCCGCATGATGAGTCAATGCGGATATCGCACGAGGCGATCTACCAGGCGCTCTACGTGCAGAGCCGCGGCGGGCTGCGACGGGAGCTGACCGCCTGTTTGCGCACAGGCAGGGCGCTGCGGGTTCCGAGAGCCCGCGTGCGTGGACGTGGCAAGAGCTTCGTCTGCAAGCAGATCATGATCAGCGAGCGTCCTGCCGAGGCCGAGGATCGTGCGGTGCCTGGCCACTGGGAGGGTGATCTCATTCTCGGTGCTAACCATACGGCGATTGGGACGCTCGTCGAGCGCAGCACGCGTTTCACGATGCTGCTTCATCTACCGCCGATGCCCGGCCACGGCGGCCCAAGAGTCAAGAACGGGCCTCCGCTCGCCGGGCGTGGAGCTGAAGCGGTGCGTGATGCCATTACCGCCCAGATCACAACGTTGCCCGAGCAACTCCGCCGATCGCTCACTTGGGATCAGGGCGCTGAGATGACACAACACGCACAGCTCAAGATCGACAGCGGGCTTCAGGTGTATTTCTGTGACCCTCAAAGTCCCTGGCAGAGAGGAACGAACGAGAACACCAACGGCCTGCTGCGACAGTACTTTCCGAAGGGCACTGACTTTGCAAGACACACCGCCGAGGACCTCGCCGCGGTCGCTGCCACGCTCAATGGCCGCCCTCGCAAGACGCTCGCCTGGAGAACCCCGGCCGAGGCACTCGACGAGTACCTTTGCTCGACAGCAGCAGCGACGCCGCCAAGCTGATCCGAAGCTACGCGAACTGCGAGCATCAGCCGGTTCGCGTCCGACCAAAACACCACGACACCGCGAACGCGAAGAACGCACGAGCGCTACTTGTCCCTCGGTATACGGCCCCTTCGGGGTCGTCTCCCCTCTCAAGAACAGGACAATCACACCACCTGATAAAAACTGTCATCAATCACTGAAAACCATGGCTGTTGCGACGACCGGTTGAGCCCAAGCTATACGCACCCCTCCGGGTGCTACCAAGAACCCAGCAACTCCACCCCATAGAAAAGCCCCGCCGGAGCGGGGCTTTCCCTTAGCAGGTCGATAAGCCGGATTCTGTCGCGAGCAGCCATCCATCTTTGCGGCCTACCTGGACCTTGGCGGGCGACCTGCAAACGGTCCAAACTGACCTTGCATCGGGTGGGGTTTGCCCAGCCGCCGCGTCACCGCGGCGCTGGTGCGCTCTTACCGCACCATTTCACCCTTGCCCGCCGGCCGTTCACGTGGGACGGCCGGCGTCGGCGGTTTGTTTCTGTGGCACTTTCCCGCGGGTTTCCCCGGGTCGAATCGCTCGACCACCTTGCCCTGTGATGTCCGGACTTTCCTCGACGACCCGGTGGCCGCCGCGGCTGCTTAACCTGCCTACACAACGTAGCGCGCCGGCGGGCACGCGTAAAGTGCGGGGTCGAGCCGCACGCTCGACGTCTGCAGCGCCTTGCTGCAAACCCAAACGGTCGCCTGCGCGAGCCTGCAGTCGGCACGCTCAATCCAGCGCCGTGCCGCAATCCAAGCAATCGCCTGCGCGAGTCCCCGTGGGGCCGCCGAAACCCGCGGTGCCGGCGAACATCTCGCTCGAGCCGCCGTCGCCGGCGACCGCCCCGCCGCGCAGCAGCATCTTCCCCCGACACACCGGGCACTCGATGAGCATGTCGTCGAGCAGCCCCTCCCACGCGGCGACGACACGCTCATCCAGAGTTCGCACCGCGTGTTCGCCGGCCCGCGGCGCACCGTGCGTCGGCCGCTGGTCCGCCGGGCGCTCCAGCCGCGCTCGCCCGCGGTCGTCGGACGCTGCCGAGCGGCTCATCGGGCGATCGAGTAAGACGGCGACCATCACATGCTCCTGAGTAGCCCCACGACGCGTCCGAGCACCTTGACCTCCTTGCTGCGGATCGGCTCCATTGTCTCGTTCTCGGGCTGCAGGCGGATGTGGTCGGATTCGCGGAAGAAGCGCTTGACGGTCGCCTCCTCGCCAAGCAGCGCAACGACGATGTCGCCTTCCTGAGCAGTGTCCTGTGGGCGCACCACAACCAAGTCTCCCTCGATTATGCCGGCATCCTTCATCGAGTCGCCACGGACGCGCAACAGGTACTCGCCGTCCTCGCCGCCGGCGATCTGCGGCACCGGTATGTACTCCTCGACGTTCTCCTCGGCCAGCACGGGCTGGCCCGCCGCGACGGCGCCCAGCAGGGGCAGCGCTTCCGGGCGCACGATCGAGCGCACGCTGTCCACGGCGTTGCCGACGGCGCGGTCGAGCAGCTCGATCGCACGCGGCTTGGACGGGTCGCGCCGCAGCAGCCCGATCTTCTCGAGGTTCGACAGGTGTGCATGCACGGTCGAGGAGGAGGCCAGACCGACGGCTTTACCGATGTCGCGCACCGTCGGCGGGTAGCCGTACTTGGCGGAGTACCGGCGGATGAAGTCGAAGATCTCCTGCTGGCGCTTGGTCAGATCCATGATGGCGACGCTCCCGGGCGAGCTGGATTGGGGACTGAAACGAACATGTGTTCGCAGAGTATCGCCGGTCGCGGACGGATGCAAGCTTGGCGGGTACGCCGCACGCGTATGAGCCCACGCTTGCGGGCCAAGGCGGTGGGCACGGCGGTCCGATCTGGCGCCCCTGCGGCGGTCTCCACGGACCCCCCGTCCGGCGCCAGGCTATACTCGCGTCTCTCTGCGCTCGTGGCGGAATTGGTAGACGCGCAAGGTTGAGGGCCTTGTCATGTGTAAACATGGTGGTGGTTCGAGTCCACTCGGGCGCATGAAAATAGCTGCAAATCGACTGCTATATGGGTTGACATCAGGCTCTGCCTGTTCCGAAGCTAAGCGCGCGACAACGTCGGCTGCGACCCACATCCGTTCGTGAATGCACGACGGGGCCGCGCCATTGGTCGGTGGTAGCTCTCGACAGCCTCGGATTGAAGCCGCTCGACTCCCATCTGTATCAGGCGGTGTCCTCGACAGCACGCAGTCGTCGAGGATCAGGGGGAAGACCTCGCCAGATATCGCGGGTCTTCACCGTCGGCCACTGCTCGACGGGGAGGTTCGTGCTGAAGAGGGCGAGCGTCTCGCCGAGTCGGCTGGCCGAGGGGGCGATCACGCCGTGGCGGCCGAGTTGGTGGGCCGCAGCTCCGATCGCCTGGCAGCGATCGTATTCGCCGGGTTCCGAGAACAGCTCTCCGTCGGCGAGCTCGACCGTCGTGCGTGCCTGCTGGGGGCGCAAGTCGAGGACGTTGTCGACCTGCACGTCACAGGTCAGCACCCGGCGCTCGATCACCGCCGCCGCGAGCTCGCCCGGCTGGTCGAGCTCGTCGTCGACGAGGTGCCGGTATGCCTCTGCCACGACGCTCTGGCGAGGCCTGCCGAGGTAGAGAACCTCGAAGGTCCTGCGCGCTCCCCACCGCCCGCCGGCTGCGCTTGGCCTCAGGTCGTTCCAGCGCAAGCCGCAGTGGCGTTCGAAGTCTCCACTCACCTCCACCGGTTCGAGGTCGGAGATGGCGGCGAGCAGTTCGCCGTGTCTCACATCGCCCCCGCGTTCATCCGCTCGATCGCGTCAAGCACCTCGTCGAACGCGCCCGCGGCGAGCAGGTCGATCGGGCGTCGCCCGCCGAGGCTCCGCTTGCGGCCGTGCAGCCAGATCTCCGCGCCCTCGCGTGTATACACCTCGCGCAGCTGCCTGGTCACGTAGTTCAGCTCCAGCAGCCGGTCCCTGGTCGGCCCTCGTGGCGCGCTCGCCCCGGCCGACCAATTGCGCACCTGCCTGTCGCCCACGCCCACCACGAGCGCCACGTCCGCAGCGCTGAGCCCGCCGTCGTAGGTGTCCTTGACGATTCGCGCATAAACGGCCTCGCCTGCCGGTAGCTCATCGATCTCGCTGTGCCTGGCCGCGCTGTGGGCCATGTTCGCTTCCTCCCGACTACGCTGATGGCCGATACTGGACATCCGCTAGATTTCCTAATTGATTTCCGCTAGGATAGCATATCTAGATTCCGGAGAGCGCAAGATGACGATGCCCGAACTACTGATCAGACCCTCCCACGGCGACCACCTCGTACTCGAAGACCTGCTCGCTCCCTCTCCCCTGAGCGCACGTCGCCCGATCGACCGGATCGTGCTCAGCGCTCACCACGCTGCCCACGACGAGCTCCTGCTCGAAGCCGCCCGCAAGTCCGGAGCGCCGCTGCTCGTCGACCCGCTCACGATGCTCCTACAGGATCCCGTTGACCCCGACGACCCCTGGGTTCGACTCCTACCGTTCGGGCGCGCCGACGCGCTGCGCGCAGAGGAGCTCTCCTCCCCGTTCGTCCTCGACGAGATCGTGGCGCAGACCGTCGAGTTCCAAGTCGAACGCGGCGCGACAACGATCATCCCGCCTTACTTCTACGCCGAGGGACCGGACTCCCCGGCGTTCGCCGCCAGTCTCGCCGCGATCGGACGCACCGCGCGACGGATGCGCGCCGACGGCGTCTCGCTGCCTCTCATGCCGCTGCTGTGCGCCCAACTGCGGGGCTTCACCGCTCGGCCCGGCTGGCAGCGAGCATTGGACCGCTTCGCCGCCAACGCGATCGAGATCGGGCCGCAGGCGATCGCTCTGTATCTCTCCCCGCTCGGCGACGGACGCGAGAGCTACGCCAAGCTGCTCCACGCACACCTCGCTGCGCGCCACCTACGCGCCGCCGGCGCCCCCACCATCGCCTGGCGCCAAGGCATCTACGGATCGGCGCTGGTCGCCGCCGGCCTTGGCGGCTACGAGTGCGGCATGGGCGTAGGCGAGCGCGGCGACGTACGCGGGTTCGTCGGCGCACGCAAACCGCGCAAGCCGAGCAGCGAGCCGCAGGGCGGCTTCGCCGCCAGCGGCATCTACGTTCCATCCCTGCGGCGCTCCGTGCCACGAAAGGTCGCCCGCGTGCTGTTCGACGACGCACGCCTGCGCGGACGAGTCATCTGCGACTCGATCACCTGCTGTCCGCGAGGCGCCGACTCGATGCTCCAGTCCAAGGGGCGCGCCCACGCCGTGCGCTCACGCGCCCGCGAGCTCGCCGAGCTCGCCGAGATGCCAAGCGAGAAGTGGCGGCTGAACCACATCGCCAAGCAGGCCGCCAGCTCCCACGTCACCGCCACCAAGGCCAACGAGGTTCTCGCACGAGCCCGCCTGGCCGAGACGGTCAAGACCGAGGGCTACGAGGCCCTGGAGCGGGTCGCCGAGTTGCTTCGTGCACAGCAGCCGGAGAACGTGCGAGACACTGCCTGACAAGCGAGCCCTTCCCTATTCAATGTGACGAGTTTGCGGGCAGGAATGTGGCTTTGATTTCAGCGGCGACCGGATCGCTTTCCAGCATCGTCAGAATTCGTCCGCGCCTGACAACTCTTTCCTCCCGCGCGTACTCCAGAAACTCATTGATGGCCAGTCGGACGTCCCAGGCGAACTTGGCCACCTCGTCCTCGGACACCGCAGGCGATTTCGCGCCGTGGACAGCCGTCGAGCGAACCTGCCCATAAAGCGAGTGGATACGGCGGGGGTGTGTGAAGCTGCCCGTCCGCTTATGAGAGAGAATCGCACGACGTAGCGCCAAGCCCTCACCCTTGGACCCTTCCGATTTGTCGCCCAGAATCGCCTCAAGAGCGAAGAACAAGAACAGCATCTCGACGAGCGGATCAGCAGCGAGTTGGGCGCGCTCGAACCACTCCAGCGCCCTGTTCGCACTTTGCTCGATGTCGGTCCCGCCCTGCGCAGGAAGCCTCAAGATGGGGGCAGACATCGCCAGCTCAACAAGCGCCTCGTTCAGTTCGACACCGAAGCCGTCCTCGGGCCTCGTCCGCCATCCACCGCCACCCTCGGTGAACCAGTACGACACCCCGAGCCGAAACCGCAGCTGTTGATCGAGGATCGCGTTGTTCTCTCGCAGACCCGCACGCAGCACCCGCAGGGCGTACTCAGCGCCCCTGCGTGCCCGCCGCATCATCGCTGCGTTGCTCGTTCCCATGCACGGGACGCCAATCCCCGAACCCATCGTGGCTCCCGGGTCCGGGCCAATGACGAACTCCGGCACATCGATTGCCGCTGCTGGAATCAATGTCGCTCCCGAAATCTCGACCTCTCGATGAACCGTGAGACCCTCGACTGGGAAGAAGCATGTCAAATGCTGCGGCTCCCTCGCGTGCTCGTCAACGAACGCCGCAATATGGTCCTCGTCGCGCCGATCGATGGGGCGACACGCGAACCGCCAAGCCTCGTCCTCGATCGCGCGCTTCTTCATGTACTCGAAGCGCCCGTCCTCGGTAAGCGCTGCTTCCAAGCCCTCCAAGGCATCAACCTGCTCTTCGACCAGCGTTAGCCACCGTCCGCGGCTTGCACGAGCAGACTTGTACTTTCGGAGGTTCTGAGGGTCGCCCCGGCGAATCTCGGTTCGCGCCAACCGCTGAAGTTGACCAAGCGCCTGCTCAACGGCGGGCTTCCTATTTCCGCGCTGCGATGACGTTTGCTACCTCCTAGCTTGCAACAGTGGCCCGCAGACGATAGTTGAGGTGCTCGAAGCACCCTGACGCACATGTAGCCCCTGACAGGAGTGGATACCGTATGGCAGATCATGCCCAGACTGATACGACTTCAGCCAGAGACGTTCTCGCGGCTCGTCGAGGAGGCCGGCCGCCGACACGAGACTGTTGACGCCGCCGCCGACCGCATCCTGCGCGAGCACCTGCCTGTGATTCGCGACGTGAGTAGCACGCTTGCAACCCTGGACCGCCTCGCACAGTTGCGGGCTCGCATGAAGCCCGGCAAAGGAGCAGTCCGAATCGTCCAGGAAGGACGCCGGGAACTCGAACGGCGCCAGGGAGGTGCAGGATGATCGAGCAGCCAGCCGCGACAAGACCATCATCCGTGACCCATCTCTGGCCCAAGTCATTTCGTCCGATACGTCCGATGCGTACGCGATCACGCACAAAACGGACGATCTGAACACGGGCGGACGTATCTTGCATCCGTGGACGAGGTTGAGGGCCTTGTCATGTGTAAACATGGTGGTGGTTCGAGTCCACTCGGGCGCATGAAAGTAGTTGCAAAGTGATGAGTCTGGAGTCTGGGTACGGAAAGGCACTTTTGCTTTGCCCGGGAATGACAGAGTGGACGTGGCCAGCCGTGCTTGGAGCCTTGGCTTATTCCGGAGCGTGCTATTGCCCAGATGGGCGCCGCACGGTCTCCGCCTCTTCGATGCTTGCGGCAAGCGCGGCCACTGCTGGCTCGACGGCGGCGTCGGCGAGATTCGCGTAACCGACGACGACCGCTGGGGCATCGGTGCCGAGTCCCTCCAGGGCGATGCCTCGTGAGCGCGCCGCAGCGAGCACAGCCTGTTCGGTGAGGCCATCGGGGAGGTGCAGCACGACGTACAGACCGGCAGCGGCGCCGTGGATGGTGACGTCGGGGAGCTTGGCGTCGAGCGCGGCCAGCAGTTCGTCACGCTGGCGTCGGTATCGTCGGCGCTGGCGGCGCAGGTGACGGTCGAGTTCTCCGCGCTCGATCAGATCGGCCAGCGCGAGCTGTCCGAGTGGTGCTGGCATTCCTCCGCGCACTCGCTGGCGGTCGGCGATTGGTTTCACAAGGTGCAGTGGGAGGACCAACCAGCCAAGGCGAACCGCTGGGGCCAGTGTCTTGCTCGTCGAGCCGCCGTATACGACGCGCTCGGGCGCGAGACCCTGGAGCGAGCCGATCGGCTGGCGGTCGTAGCGGTACTCTGCGTCGTAGTCATCCTCGACGATCAGCGCATCTCGCTGTTGCGCCCATGCGAGCAGCGCTGCCCGACGGGGCGGGGAGAGAACCGCGCCGGTGGGGTACTGGTGGGCAGGTGTGACGGCTACGGCGTCAACGTCCTCATGCTCCAAATGCTCGACGATCAGCCCATCCCTGTCAACTGGAAGTAAGACGACCTCCAGTCCAGCGGCGCTCGCGGTCTCGCCGAACCCTCGCCAGCCGGGGTCCTCTGCAGCGACATGTCGAGCTCCTTCTGCGGCGAGGGCCGACCACAGGAGATCGATGCCCTGGCGCAGGCCGTTTGTAACTACGATCTGCTCGGGGTTGGCGCGCACGCCGCGGACTCGCCCGAGGTAGGCCGCGAGCGTGACCCGTAGCTCGGGGGTGCCGGCGGGGTCTGGGTAGGCAAGGCGCTCGTCCGGCACCGTGCGAAGCACCCGTGCCAAAGCGGAGGACCACGCCGTTCGCGGGAATCGGCTCAGCGCCGGGCGAAACGGGCTCATGTCGTGGCGAACCGGCGGAATTGGCCTGGCGTTGGCCAGCGGTGGGCGGTCCAGTGCAACCGTCGCGGCGACTGTCGTTCCCCCGCCGCGACGGGTGTGCAGGTAGCCTTCGGCCGCAAGTTGGGCGTATGCCTCTACTACCACGCCCCGCGACACGCCGAGCTCGACGCAAAGCGAGCGCGTGGGGGGCAGCCTCGTGCCCGAGGGGAGGCGTCCGCTGCGGATGGCCTCACGCAGCGCGTCCTCCAGGCGGGCTCTCAGCGACCGCCCGGCGGCGTCAGAAAGATCGAGGTGGAGGTCCATTGGCCCCAGATTTTGATGTCTACTTGGCCCTGTGTGGCGGGCCAACTCTGAAGTAGCGTATCGAGCGTGGCCTACGATCTACCCACCCAAATGCGAGCCCATCATGTGTTCGCCACGTACGCTGTACAGGCTGGATGTGGAACGGGCTGACAGCGCGTCTCAACGGGCAGTTGGTCGTCCTGGAGCCGCTACACGCCCGTCACCGGGAGGGGCTGTTCGCCGCGTCACAGCACCCGGAGATCTGGACTTGGACGATCCCGAGAGGCAAGAGCCCGAAGCACTTCCAGCGTTGGTTTGAGGACGCTCTCGCGGCGTGTGAGGCTGGGAGTGAGTGCGTATTCGCAACCCTGGATCGCGCGAGCGGACGGCCGATCGGCAGCACCGGCTACCACGAGTTGCGCCAAAGCCACAGGGGTCTTGAGATCGGTGGCACATGGCTGGAGCCGACGGCTTGGTGCACCGGGGTGAACATCGAAACGAAGCTGCTGATGCTGGAGCACGCCTTCGAGCGCCTCGGCTGCATGCGCGTGGAGTTCAAGACCGACAGCCGCAACGAGCGTTCCCGCGCCGCGCTCGCCGCGCTGCCGGCTCGCTTCGAGGGAATCTTTCGCCAGCACATGATCATCGAGGACGTCGGCGTGCGGGATTCCGCCTACTACAGCGTGATCGACGATGAGTGGCCGGCCGTTCGTGAGAACCTGGAGCGTCGGCTGAAGGCCGCGCGGCAACACCACCAGCGAGCGTCTCGATGAGCGTACCCGTCGACCTTCCGCTTGGCGAGGAGCTGGACTGGAAGCCGGCCCCACGGCCAACCTCCGTGTCGCTGCGTGGCTCCCACATCCTGGTTCGCCCGGTCAACGCCGAGAGCGACGCCGTGCCGCTGTTCTCCGTCTCCCACCCGCCCGACGGCGACCCGGCGATCTGGACCTATCTGTTCGACGGCCCCCATGAGAGCCCAGATCACCTGCGCCGGACGCTGGCTTGGGCTGAGACCTCCGAGGACCCGCTCTATTTCACGCTCGTGCGTCCCGCCGATGAGCGGCCTCTCGGCCTTGCCTCCTACATGCGCATCACGCCGGAGTTCGGCGTCATCGAGATCGGCCACATCTGGTTCGGCGTGCCGCTGCAACGCACAACAGGTGCCACCGAGGCGATCTACCGGCTGATGAGCCATGCCTTCGACGACCTGGGTTATCGCCGGGTCGAGTGGAAGTGCAACGCGCTCAACGCGGCCTCTCGGCGTGCCGCCGAGCGCTTCGGGTTCGCCTTCGAGGGCGTCTTCCGCAAGCACATGGTGGTCAAGGGCCGCAACCGCGACACCGCCTGGTACGTGATCACCGACGATGCGTGGCCGGCGATCCGACGCGGGTTCAAGGCATGGCTCGAACCCGAGAACATGGATGATGAGGGCCATCAGAGACGGTCGCTCGAAAACTTGATCGGAGAAGCGCGTCGCTAATTCGGGGCGTGGTGCCGCGATGCTCGACCTGGACGCCTACCTGGAGCGGATCGGCCTGAACGGGCGCCCGAGCATCGCGCAGGTGCACAGGGCGCACCTGACCTCCATCCCCTTCGAGAACCTCGACCCGCACCAGGGTCTGTCAGTGTCGCTGGAGGTCGAGGACCTCCAGCGCAAGCTCGTGACCGAACGCCGCGGCGGTTACTGCTTCGAGCAGAACCTGCTGTTGAAGGCAGCCCTGGAGGCGCTCGGTGCGGAGGTGGACATGTTCCTGACACGCATGCGCCTGGGCTCGAAGCCGGGCGTGGTGCGGCCCCGCAGTCACCTCCTCCTGCGCGTCAGCGAGAACGGCGCAAGCTGGCACGCCGACGTGGGCTTCGCCCGCGGCATCCTCGACCCGATTCCATTTGGGCCGGGCCCGGCACAGGAGCAGTCGGGCTGGAGCTTTCGCGTCGTCCAGGACGGCTCCGAACTCGTGCTCCAGAAGCTGGAGAGGGACGAGTGGGCGGACGTTTACGGCTTTCTTCCGCAGCCGGTTCCGCTCATTGACGTCGAGGTCAGCAACTGGTGGACCTCCACGCATCCACGCTCGCTGTTCGTCACCGGCCTGATCGCGGGCGTTCGTGGCGACGACGGGACGGGCACGCTGCTGTGCGACTGGAGCGAGCTATCCATCAGCGAGCAGACGCCAGAGGGCACGCGCGTGACGCCGATCGAGCGAGCGGCCATACCGGAGCTGCTTGCCACACGCTTCTCGCTGCCAGACTTTGCACTGGGCGACGACGGGCGTGTAGTCCATACGGACGTGCCCCGACCATTGAGGTAAACGGCGCCGCGGAATGGATTACCGTTTGGCGGCATGCCCAGTCTGATACGACTTCAGCCAGAGACGTTCTCGCGGCTCGTCGAGGAGGCCGGTCGCCGTCACGAGACTGTTGAGGACGCCGCCGACCGCATCCTGCGCGAGCACCTGCCCGTGATTCGCGACGCGAATAGCACGCTTGCAACCCTAGGCCGCCTCGCACAGCTGCGCGCTCGGATGAAGCCCGGCAAAGGAGCAGTCCGTAGCGTTCAGGAAGGACGCCCAGAACTCGAACGGCGCCAGCCTTGAGCATGAACGCACTCATCGCGCCCGCGACACACAACCCGTCTACGTGACACCAAGGTTTGCCGCCAGCCGTCCCGGTCCGATGACCTGAAGATCGCCCGCGAGCGGTCCTTCGGGCAGGTGAGTGCGGTTGGCGCTGCGGATCACGTCAGCGTCGCGAGCAACCGCGGCAGCGACGAGGTGTACGTCGTAGGCGTCAAACTCTCCCGCGAGCAGCCTCAGTTGCTGGGGCAAGCCATGAAGCAGGTCCTCGCGTGTGCGTCCGGTCAGCTCGTAGACGATCTCGCCGATCGGCCGGTTGTGGAGATAGGTCTGCGCCGGCAGTGCCCTCCCGATCGGCGAGGACTCGATGTTCTCGGGGTCAAACACCGGAGCGAAATAGTCGAGGAACGCTTCGATCAGCTCCATGTCGTAGCTGACGCCGCCGATCCCGTCAATGGCGTTGCGCACGAACTCCATGCCGGCGATATCGGTCGTGAAGCCCTCAAGGACCGTGCCCTCCGCGGCGAAATCGAGCAGCTTGAAGTTGTAGCCCGTCGGCTTCCTGAGGGCGCCGCAGAGCACCGTGGCGTCGAAGGCTACGAGCACTCAGGAGCGGCGTCGAGCGACGATCTCGGCCGCCAGCTCCTCATCGGAGGGACTGGCCGCGCCCTCAGCGCGTTCGACCAGCTTTGCCTTGAGCGCTGTTGCGGCGTCCTGCCTGGCTGGGCTGCGCTGGAACTGGTCGGCGGCCAGCCGCCACGAGCCGCCCGGGGTTCGCTCCGCGCGTACGCGCCCGGCCTCGATCCATTTGTAGACCGCCTGCGGCGTGACGCCATACCGTGCAGCGACCTGAGCCGCGGACAGCCACTCCGTTGCCCCGCGTGCTCGATCGCTGACGTGCCCCCGCCAGACACCAGCGAGACGCAATGCCATCAGGCGAACCTCGACACCGAGTCGCTCTATCTCCGCCGCAGCATCGAGATGGCTGGCCAGAAGCGCGGCGAAGGTCTGCGCTCGATCGTCGTCCTCGTCGGCGTCCTCGAACGCCTCGCGAAGATCGTCGCGGCCGAGGAGCCCCGAGGCGTCGAGGATCTCAACGGTCTCGATGACCTCGTCGTCGTGGTCGCTGTAGAGGTCCAGGCGACGGCCCGCGCTCTCAAGTATCTCCGAAGCGAGGATCTTCAGCCGCGAAGCGCGCTCCTCGCTTCCGCTCGTGACGGTCATGCGCCAGAGCACTGCACGATCGGTTGGCGACAGGATGCTCATAAATCCACGATACATCATCGGCACAACAATAGAAAGTCTTGAAAGAATATCAACAGAACCGCGAGCGCGTCCGGTCTCCTCCCGGCGCAGCGCGGCTCCTCCCGGATCTCGCCGGCGTTCACAGAGCCGGCCCGCCAGAGCCGCCGTCCCTGAGGCCCGTTCGGCGTGACCCATCTCTGGCCCAAGTCAGTTCGTCCGATACGTCCCACGCGTCCCGAAAACCGCACAAAATGGACGATCTGAACACGGGCGGACGTATCTTGCATCCGTGGACGAGGTTGAGGGACTTGTCATGTGTAAACATGGTGGTGGTTCGAGTCCACTCGGGCGCATTTTCGGAGGGTTGAATGTCCTTAATCGAACCACGCCGGGCCATTCCGGCCCGCCGCGCAGGAGAGCAGGGAGGGCTCCCAGGCCGCTTGCTTCCGTCTCAGCGTCGGTATGCGCGGCCACGTGGCCTGACCGCGAGAACGTCGATCACCCGCTCGGCATCCCGACGATCGAAGATCACCCGCCACTCCCCTACACGCAGCCGCCACAAGCGCTCGACACCACGCAACAGCTTGACGTCCCCCTCAGGCAGCACGCCGATCGCGGCGCTGATTCGCTCCCGGTCCCGTCGGCCGAGCCGTCGCAAAGACTTCAATGCGGCCGGGCGGACCTCGATCCGCCATCCTCGCGGCTCAGCCAGCGCTCAGCTCCGCTTCGGCCTCAGACCAAGGGACGCCGGGCTCGCTCCGCGCCTGCCGAATGGCCCGCAGATCCTCCTTGCTGACCTCCTCGTCGTCATACGGCGCCGCGTCGAGCTTGGCGATCACCGGGTCCTGGGCACGGCGAAGCAGGATCGCAGCCGCAGGCAGCGACTCGTTCGGAAGGGCATCCACCAACTCGTGCAACTCGGTCTTGGTCACGCAAGAACCGTAGCATCAGCGGACCTAGCGGCCTCCCGGTCCAGTGGGCTCAGCCTTGCCGGGCGCGAACAGCAACTGCGTGAGCTTGGCGATTAAGGCGCGGAACGCGTCGTCCGCATAGCCGAGGATGAACGCGACCGCATCGAACGTGACTGTGTTCGGTGTCACGCCTTTGGTGCTGCCGAGCGTGATCGAGACGTAGAAGAGCAGGCAGCCGACGCCGCCGACGACAGCACCGACGAGCGGGCGCGAGTAGTGCCAGTAGTCGTAGCTGTGATTCCAGGTCTGATTGTGGAAGTAGATTCCGCCGATACCCGCGAGCACGGCGCCGGTGGCGCCGAACCAGGCAATTTGGATGGGCAATGGGCCAAGCGGAGGAAGCGCGTCACGGAATGCGTCGTCGGTCTGGTAGACGATGAGCAGCACAATCAGCCCAATCAGGTAGACCATCTCAAGGATGAAGACAAGGGCGGGCATCGGCACCGGCTCCGTGGGTGCCGGTCGGCCCAACATTGGACGCTTGTCCCTTCTCCGCCTGGTCGGACGGAGTCGCTGAGGATGGTTCAGTGCTCATCGCTTGGTCCGTCGGCGGCGCGCGGGCTTCGGTCCTCCGGCCCGCTGACCGGTCGCGATAGTGAGCGGTGCGGGAATCTCATCGAAGAATACAGGGAAGCCCATGCCCTGGATCTGCTGGACATTTTGGCGCAGCGCGACCTTCGAGAAGAACGGCAGCGCCCTGGCACCCTGTCCGCTTGACTCCGCGGCTAGCAGCAGTCCGAACACCACCGGATGCTCGGCGCGCACAGGTGGATCTTTCACGCAGTCCGCCCAGCCCGTGAGTTGGTCTCGCATCGCAGTTGCGAATTGCGGGCGCGCGCGAGCAATTGGCTCGAGACGAGTGCTTGGGCGAACAGGTGGCTGAGCCCAGATGAGCCGCCCTTCCGGCGCTTTACGTGCACAAGGTGCCCACGGTTGCAGAACAAATCACAGATCTCGATGCGGCTCTCCCCGCGATTGGCGCAACCAGCTTGCGGTCAAGCAGCCGAATGTCAGCGCGTTTAGATGCGACGCGCTCGTTGTAGTCAGCCTCCACATCGGTGCGCGATGCGTCGGGGAGCTTAAGGTCGGAAGGTTCCAGGGCGGCGGCGAAGTCGTTGACTATCCCGCCAAAGTCACCGTGAACGCGCAGCCAGATGCCACGATCGAGGACGACGATCTGGTCATCGTCGCGGCGCTCGTGGTAGAGACATTCCCACCAGGACCAACGCCCCACGGTGGTACCTTCGTCATCGCGAGCGGTGATGTGGCTCCCACGCAACCACCTTGCCAGGGCCTCGGGATCGCTCGCGCCGCTGCGCTGGATCAACCTGCCGAGCAGCTTGTTGGTGGGTTCCATCACAACCGTGTTCGCGTTGATGTCGAAGTCCACGGCAGCGTCCTCGACCATTTCGGGCGGATAGACGTCGAAGCACTCAAGCTTGCCTTCCAAGAGCAGACCCAGCGCCTTCTCATCGAGGGCAGCGGCCTGCTGCGGATCAGTAACCTGAGCAACCAGGTCGGCCCACGGGTAGCGCTGCTTGTAGTCGCTCGCGCCAGCGGCGCCGAATAGCAGCGCACAAATCTCCGGCAGTCGCTCCGCGTTCAGGTTATCTGTGAACCGAACCGCGTCGGCACCGCGAACACGCTTGCCGTGAGCTCCCTCGATAACCGCGCCTTCAAGCGTAGTGAGCAGATCGCGCTGCAGATCCATATCGAGCTGGACGATGTCCGCTGGCCGGGCCAGTTGGCGTCGGACCTGAAGCGCGGTGTCGGTGAAGCGCCGCGACTGTACGGAGCGGATCTGCTCGGGGTCAACGAGGTTGCGCGCGGCGTGAAGTCCAAAGTCCCGCTCGCAGGAACCAGGGCGCAGCAGGAAACGTCCGGCCTGCCCGAACGTGAGCGCAAACAGCCGTCCGTGGGTGGGAAGAATCAACACGGCGGCAAAGCCGGGGCGGACCAGCCGCAGGGGCCGATCCGTGATCCCATCAAACAGTGCAACCCAGGCTGGAGAGATCGCCGGCGTCACGTTGACATAGAGCACAGCGTCTGCGCTGACGCTCGATAGCTGATAGGCGTCTAGCTCACCGGGGTCCACAGTCAGCGCATCAGCAGCCTCCTTAAAGCTCGCGCGCAGGAGATATACGCTCACTGTCCAGGTCTTCTCGCCCACCTGCAAACGATTCGCTTGAGGCGCGCACCCAACCCGGCCCACGCTCTTGGCCTACCTGTATCAGTGTACTGAATCGTCAGACATCTGCTGGGCCGCAGCCGCACCACTCGTCGCCTCGGCGGTGGAGGGAGCAGCGAGTCCGTGATGGTCTACGCCAAGGCGTACCGACCCCTCGCGACCCTGACAAACAGCGGCGACGGACCTGCGGGATGAGAGGCAAGCACCCAGCTGACCGAGTTCGCCGAAACCGCCTCGCCAAGCAACGCTTCGACAGCTGCGTGGACATGCGCAACCCGCATCGGCCCAACCTGGTCGGCCATCACTGCACGCACGGCATCCAGCACCCAGCCTGGACGGCGAGGCCGTTGACGTCAACTCATGATGGCCCGTGGCTGGGCATCGCTGGCCCTGAGACCAGCCAGCTTCTTGGCCAGACGGCTCAACCCTGAGCGAGCCTCATGCGCCGCTAGCGCCGCCAGAAGCTCCGACACAACCTTGTCGATCAAACCAGAATCTTGGTTCCAATACCCTCCGCTCCTCTGCATTGACCGTCGCTAACCGAACCTCCGGCACCGGAGCGCGCGGGCGGGTTGCCGCTGCTCGAAGGAGAGGTGCGGCTGGGAATCAGGCAGCGATCTCGACCTGGGGCGGCGGGAGCATACGCAGGAAGTCAGCCGGTAGCCGGCTGCTTGCCTCCCAGAACTCCAACCCCACGATCTCCCCCGTGCTCGGATCGAGTTCCCGCAGGCCCGCATCGGTCTCCTCGGCTATCGCTGTGCTCGGGTCATAACCCTCGAAGCGAACCCAAGCGATGTCGGCCTCGGTGTCGTAGTGCCCGTCGATCTTCATGGCCATAGGCTAGCGCCGCCGCCGCCACACCGTGACGACGCGTGCAACCAGCAGATCGTCGCCATCGGGATGCTCGTAGGCGATCACGAGCCGCCCGGCCGCGACCTGCCACCGCGCCCTGCCCGTGTTGCGCCGACGTTCACGATGATGCTCCAGCAGCACCGACTCGACATCCAGAGGGGCGAAGCCGAGCATCTGCGCCTTCTTGAGCGCGTGGAGCGTCCAACGGACGGAGATCGGGTCGGTGGAGACAGACCGGCAGGCTAGCGTCGGCTCCCGTCGCCACGTTCACGGCACGCTCTTCCTGAGGCTCCGCCACTACGCCCGCAGGATCACGCAGCTACCCGGCCTCCTCAGCCGGAGCCTGTCAAGTCGTTTGAGACGCTTGGTCGTTGAATTTAGTGAGTAGCCTCCTGTGTGGTTGGTTTGTTGATCCAGGTGGCGGCTGGTAGTGCTGGTGGGTGTGGTGGGTGGCGGACGAACCGTTCGGGTGTTGCGGCGTAGGCGGCGGTGAGGACGCGCTGGCGTTCGGCGTGGAGTGCTTGGGCGTGGCCGTGGTGGACGGCGGCTGGGGTCATCAGGCCGATCCCGGAGTGGCGGTGGGAGTGGTTGTAGTAGTCGAAGAACGTGCGGCAGAACGCGCGTGCTCCCTGGATGTTCTCGAAGCGCTGGGGGAACTGGGGCCGGTACTTCAGGGTCTTGAAGTGCGCCTCGGAGTAGGGGTTGTCGGTCGAGAGGTGTAGGGCCGGTTGTGCGAGCGTGTCACGCCGAGGTCGGCGAGGAGGAACGCGACGGGCTTGCTGGTCATCGAGCTGCCGCGGTCGGCGTGCACGGTCAGCTGCCCTTGCGGGATCTGCTGCTGCTCGCAGGCTTGGCTGATCAGCGCCTTGGCGAGCTGTGCGTCCTCGCGGTGCTGGACGGTCCAGCCGACCGCGTAGCGGCTGAACACGTCGAGGATCACGTACAGGTAGAAGTACGTCCACTTCACTGGACCCTTTAACTTCGAGATGTCCCAGCTCCACAGCTCGTTCGGGCGTTCGGCGAGCAGCTCCGGCTTCGCATAGGCCGGGTGTGTGCGCTGGTCGCGCCGCTCACGCACCTCGCCGTGTGCGTCAAGCAGCCGGTACATCGTGCGCTCTGAAGCCAGGTATCGGCCCTCGTCCAGCAGGGTCGCCCAGACCTGTGCGGGGGAGCAGTCGAGGAACCGAGCGCAGTGCAGTTCAGCGAGTACAGCTTGGCGCTCGGGCTCCGAGAGCGCTCTAGCCGGGACGGCCCGCGGCCGGCGCGGCCTGGGGTCGGGCGGACACCGACGACGGTAGATCGTCGCCGGTGAGGCACCCAGCGCCCGGCACGCCGGGCGAGTCCCGACGATCGGGGTGAGTTCCTGCACGGTCTGCTCGATCATCGCTCGGTGCTCCCCGGCCCGGTCGCGCCCCTGGGCTCGAGCAGCTGCCCCAGAAGCGCGGAGACGTTTCCCTGCACCTCGATCACCTTGCGCGCCTTCGCAAGCTCCGCCTCCGCGCGCTCCGCGCGCCGCTCCAACGCCGCGATCTGCCCATCACGCCCGTCAGCGGGCTTTACGCCCCCGCGGCCGCGAGAGCGCCTTGATCGACCCAGCATCGCGCTGTTTACGCCAGTCCGCCAGATGCGAGGAGTACAAGCCCTCGCGGCGCAACAGCGCCCCTACCTCCCCCGGCTGCGTGCACCCATCGGCCTCCCGCAAAACCACCAGCTTGTACTCAGCCGTGAACCGCCGCCGCTTCGCCCGCTCCACGAACTCGGGATCGGGCCGAGGCCCCCCGGGCACGGCACGCCCGGCGACCCCTCCGTTACGGTCGCCTACGGCTCCCTCCACTCCGGCATCGCCGGCTCCGTCCTGCTCCATCTCCAACATCGCGTCGTGCTCCGTTCTCGCCCTCAAAGGTCAGTAATTCCCTTGATCATGAGCGTCTCACACGACATTGGCAGAGAGGGAGCGCGCTCATCACGACGAGCCGCATACCGCCCCCTCTCGACCCGAACAAACGGCGCTTCGTTCCCGCCGACGCCGGCGGACAGGCACCAGTTCACGGAACTCTTGGAGACCGTCACGCCGAGCAACGTCTCAACCGCCGCATGAACCTGCGCGACCCGCATTGGCTCCCTTTGATCGGCCATCACCCGCGCAACCGCGTCACCCGACCCAACCTGGTCGCCGTGGCCGCCGCCGCTGGCTCCTGATGACCCGTGGCGGGGCATCGCTGGCCTTCAGAGCTGCCAGTCGCGTCGCTAAGCGGCTCAAGCTCGACCGCGTTTCCACGGCTCCGCGTCTGCCGAGGAGCGTGTCGAGCGCGGCGAGCTGGAGGGGGCCGTGCTGGCGGTCGCCGGGCTGCTCGCCGAGTGGCTCAGGCAGATCGGGTTCAAGGACGAGCCGCTCGAGGAAACGGAACCCTCTTTTTCCACGTGTTTGAGCACGAGGACTGGGTTCGGCGCGGGGTGGTCGGGGAAGAGTTGGGCTGAAGCGACCGGCGGGACCAGGAGATGTCCTGGCAGGTGCGGGCTCCCCCGTGGCCGCCGGGGAGTCATCACGACCTGGGCGACGTGACGATATTGTCACTTTGCGCACATTCGTGCTAAAGTGACGTTATTGTCACAACCGATAGAAAGGCGTGTGTGCGACAGATATGTCACAGCCAGGACGAGCGAGCATGACGTGGACAATCCGCTCCGGTGCGGACTTCGGACGTGCTGTGGCGGAGATCCGGGGCCGCAGACACCTCACGCAGGCCGAGCTCGCCGAGGAGGCCGGACTCACACGCGACTACCTCGCCCAGCTGGAGTCCGGGCGCAGCGTCACGCTGCTCGAACACCTGCTGCGGATTCTGCGCCGCTCCGGCGCAACCATCACCGTCACATGGCCTGGCGAGCATGGCGAAGGCTGAGCCTCTCGGCGTCTGGCTCCACGGCGTGCGGGTCGCCGAGTTGACGGCCAGAGGGCCATGGGAGCTCCACTGCACCTACACTAAGGAGGCGCTCGAAAAATGGCCGGGTCTCTCCCCCGTGCTGTCCTGCTCGCTGCCACTGCAGGCACGCAGGATGAACGCCAGCATGTTCGCCGCCGGCCTGCTGCAGGAGGGTCAGCACCGCCAGGCGCTCGCCCAGCAGCTCGGGGTCGCCGTCAACGACATCCACTCTTTGCTTAAGCGATTTGGCCGCGACGTCGCCGGCGCGCTCGTCATCGCCGCGCAGGAGCCCCCGGCACGGTCCGGAACCGTCATCCCCTATGACACCGACACCCTCGAGCAGGAGGTGCTCGGGCTCCCCGAGCGTCCCCTGGCGATCCACGACGACAGCGAGCTCTCGATCGCCGGGCTGCAGGACAAGCTGCTGCTCGTACGGCTACCAGGCGGCGGGTGGGGGCGCCCGGCGAACGGCTACCCCTCGAGCCACATCCTGAAGGTCAACGACCCTGTGCGGCCGGGCCTTGTGGACGCGGAGGCGCAGTGCCTAAAGCTCGCCGCAATCGCTGGCCTCACCAGCATCCAGGCTGAGCTCGAGACCATCGGCGAGAAATCGTGCCTGATCGTCTCCCGCTTCGATCGGCGGGTGCTCGCGGACGGGACGGTCGAGCGGATCCACCAGGAGGACCTCTGCCAGGCGCTGGCACGCGACCCCGAAGCGGGCATGCGCCGCGGCAAGTACCAGAGCGCCGGCGGGCCCTCCCTGAAAGAGGCCGCCGGGCTGCTCGACCGCTACGCGCAGGACCCGCGCGAGCAGCTCGACCGGCTCCTGGCGGCCGCCACGTTCACCGTGCTGATCGGCAACGCCGACGCGCACGGAAAGAACATCGCTCTACTGCATGCCACCGCGGAGCACATCGAGCTGGCGCCCCTGTATGACACGGTGCCGACCGTGCTCTGGCCGAAACTCAGACGGCAGGGTGCGATGAGCGTCGGCGGCCGCTACGAGCTAGACGCCATCACCATCGCCGACCTGGCTGGTGAGGCCCGGTCGTGGCGGCATGACCCGAAACGGGCCGGACGGGTCGTCACCGAAACGGCGGCGGCGCTGCTGGACACGGCCAGAGAACTCGACTCGGATTCGGCCGTCGCCGACCATGTGGTCGAGCGGGCCGAGCGACTGCTCGCCAGCGCCGCGGACGGGTGAGGCGTACTGATTGCTTGGTTGTGATGGGCATACGTACCGACACTTCGATTCGGCCTGGCTATGCCCGACGCGGAAGGAAAGGTCCGTTCATCGGTTCTGCTTGCCTCGGCGAAGCGATCAGTCCCCACCGATCAATGACCGCGCCTCCGCGGGGCCGACTACGAGATCGTGGAGGTCGCCGCCCACCTCGAGCCGACTCGACTGTTCGATCCCGCCGACCTTCATCGGCTCGAAGCCGGCCGTTCGGATCAGCCGCTCGACTTCCTCCTCAGCACGGTCCTCGTCGGTCGCGTAGAAGAGGACCGCCGGTTCCGGTGACCGGTTGCTAGAGGACTCGAAGAGATCGGCCGACAGGGTTCCAAACGCCATGGCCAAGCGCGCACCGGCCGGCAACCACCCGGCTATAACCTTGCCAGAGGATTGCCCTTTCGGCAGTAGACGTGAGACGTTACCTTGTGCGTCGAGGCCGAGCGGGTTGCTCGGAACGACCACGAGCTTGTCGGTTGGCGGGTCGGCAATTTCGTCTATGACGCTTTTCAGCGCGGAAAACCGCAGGGCGAGGACGACGGCATCGGCGCTTTGCAGCGCGTCGCGGTTATCGACGGCGACGACCGCAGCTTGACCGATCTCTGCAGCCAGCATTCGTGCCGACTCATTGTCGGCGCTCGAGAGCCGCAGGGTCTCGCCGCCTGAGGCGAGCTGGCGGGCGATGACCGATCCGAGCCCCCCAGTGCCAACGATCGCGATGGTCATGACCGAAACCTCCTCAGCATCGCGGTACTAACGACGGCGACCTGGAGTATCGTCGCCGGCCCGAGCGGTCTCGCAGCGGCTAGCTGAGAGCGCGGGAACGGCGCGTGGTAGGGATCTCAGTGTCCGGTGGCTGTCCACGGCAACGTGACGGATCTCGCTGCTGAACTCGGCATTCACTCGGGCTCCCCGCCGGCCGTACTCGACAGCCACTGAGGGGGGGTCCAGTCCCCAGGGTTCGTGGTTTGCCCCACCTCGATCAGATGACCGTCGGGATCGCGGATGTAGCAACGGATCTCGTACTGGTGCTGCTTCGGCGGCGTCAGGAATTGAGCACCACGGGCGCTCCATTCGGCGTATACGGCCTCGATGTCTTTGACCCGGATATTGAGGAAACTGCTGGCCCGGTCGTGGTCGCGTGGCGTCTCGAGGGTGACCGCGGGCTTGTCGTCGGTCGGGCCTCCGCCCCGATTGATGACGATCCAGCTGTTGGCGAGCGCGACATTGGTCGGTTCTCCGGCGGGACCGGAGAAGACCACCTTGCCACCGAGCACGTCGGTGTAGAAGCGCCGAGAGCGCTCGACGTCGTCCGAGACGATGAAGTGGGTCAGCACAATGTCCTCGGTCAACGGTCTGAGTTCGGCCATCTGCCACCTCCACTGGTTGGGACTCATACCCCGCCTACGGACGGGGTCTAGCGCCGATACCGCGATGAGCGGGAACTCTATCTCGTTCCACGGTACAGCTTTAGGCCACCACGTTTGATCCGATGGCCCTGCCTCCAGTAAATCGGATCGGCTCACACACGAGCTGCTCATCCTCCCGCGGGTCGTGGTGGCCTCCCTCATGCACTGGCGCGTGAGGGAACAGGCCTCGCGGCCAAGCTGCCACCCTGCGAGAAAAGGAGTTCAGCGCTGATCGCCACGCCCGGCGTGGCAAGCCTCCGGCTTTCGCCTTGCGCGAAAAGCGAGCGCCTCGGACGAGCTTCCCCAGACGCCCGACTGGGGACGACAAGCACAGCCCGGGTCGCCCCGCGGTTGGGCACTCCTTTCTACGGGAGAGCGGAAGCCGGCTCCGGCCTTAGGTAAAACGGCACTGCGGAATGGACTACCGTTTTAGCGGACATGCCCAGCCTGATACGACTTCAGCCCGACACGTTCTCACGGCTCGTGGAGGAGGCCGGCCGCCGCCAAGTGCATTGGCCCACCGCCAACGGTGCTTCCATAGTGTGGGACTCCTTCCCCGTTTGCAGTGGTGTACGCGATTTGGTACACTACGGCTTATGACCAAGATCATCCCGGTGCGCGAGTTTCGGAGCAACCTGGCTGAGGTGCTCAGCGATGTGGCTGACCGACGCGACCACGTAGTCGTGACGCGCAACGGGCGGCCAGCGGCCGCGCTCGTGCCAATCGACGAGTACCAAGCGCTCGAGGAGACTGCCGAGATCCTTTCCGACACAGAGACCTTGAGCGCACTGCAGGCGGGCCTCGATGAGCTCGCGCGCGGTGAGACAATCGAGTTCGGCGATCTGCGCCGCGAGTTGGCGGAGCTACGAGCGACGAAGTAGCCGGTGGCTCGACTGGTACTCGCGCGACGCGCGCGCGTCGAACTGCTCGCGCTCGACTGGCCTCTGATCGACGCCGCCGAGGAAGCCCTGGCGCTGCTCCAGCGCGAACCACAGGCTGGCTATCCGCTGCGTGGCAGGCTGCGCGGCCTGTACTCGCTGCGAGTCGGCTCGTACCGGATCATCTACCAGCTTTCGGACAACGACAAGACGGTCCGAGTCGCCACCATCCGCCACCGGTCGGTCGCCTGTAGCAGCGATCCACGCTAACCGTAGTGACGGGACCTACACCCTGCAAGTAGGGGTCCACGACCCGGTGGTCGGGGCGAGCGCTCAAGTACCCGCCGCCGCGGAGTCGATATCGAGGTGGTGGCCACCAGCTCACATCCGCTGCGCCGTCGCGAGGACCCGCAGCGCGCTCCGGCGGACCCGGGCGCGGGCCTGCCCGACGGGCAGTCGGCGTGCGTGGCGATCGCGCCGCCGGGCCCGATGGCAAGGGCGGCGAGGGCGTTTGGCGATGAGTACCCGCCGATCCGCCGGCACTGGCTGGTGCGGGGGGCGGGGCTGGCGTATCTGTTGGCGTCGTTGGCGTATGTGCCGTGGCTGTGGGGAGCGCTCAATCACGAACTGCCGTGGCTGTCGTGGCCATTTTTCGCCGCGAACGCGTTCACGTTGGTGACGACGTTCTTGAGCGTCGCGAACCATTGGTGGCGCGCGGTGCCGGAGCCCCACCCGCTGCCTTGTGGCGGCGAGCCGACGGTGGGAATCATCGTGCCGTGCTGCGGGGAGCCGGTGGGGATGATTTTGCGGACGATCTCGTCGATTATCCGGCAGGATTGGCCGAGGGAGCGGATGGTGATTGTGGTGAGCGACGATGGGCACGACGCGGCGCTGGCGCTGGCACTGCAGAGCTGGCCGGTGCTCTACCACTCCCCTCCCCCACGTTTCGCGCCGGGGCGCGACGGCGCGGCGAAGGCGGGGAATCTCAACTCGGCGTTTGCGATGTTGGTGGCGCTGCATCCGGAGATTCGTTATGTCGAGACGCGCGACTGCGACGACGAGCTGGGTTCGAACGGTTTTCTGCGCCAGGCGGTGGGCCAGTTGGAGCACAATCGGCGGTTGGCGTTTGTGCAGACGATCAAGGAAGCGCAGGTGAGCGCGGGCGACCCGTTCAACAACCGGGAGGCGATGTTCTACAGGGGCCAGATGCTGGCGCGCAATGCGGCTAACGCTACGTTCCCGTGCGGGTCGGGGTTGGTGTGGCGGCGTAGGGCACTGGAAGAGATTGGGCTGTTTCCGACGTGGAATCTGGTGGAGGATCTGCAGTCGGGGATCGAGGCGCTGCGAAGGGGGTGGGATAGTTGTTACCTGCCGATTGTGGGGGCGGTGGGGCAGCATTCGCCGGAGGATGTGCCGAATGTGTATAAGCAAAGGGGGACGTGGGCGATCGACACGGTGCGGCTGATGATTTGGGGGGATCTGCGGGGGTTGGGACTGCGCCAAAGGCTGCAGTTCGGAGAGTTGTTGTGTTACTACCTGCATGCGTTTACGGTGCTGGTGTATATACCGTGTATCGTGTTTGCGCTGCTGGGGTATGTACCATTCCGGACGACGGGAGTGAGTTTTGCGGCGCATGTGGTGCCGTTGGTGCTGGCGACGGAGGCGTGGCTGATGGCGATCAACCGCCCCTATAACGACCGGCGGCGCAGGCAGCGCCATCCGGTGCGCGAACTGTGGCGGGTGCGGATTATTTGGAGCGGGATGGCGCCGGTGTTCATCAAGGCGTCGATCCAGGCGATCGTCGGCGGGCCAAAGCGCAAGCCGGTTTACAAGGTGACGCGCAAGTACAGCGACCCGCGGTGGCATTGGAACCAGACGCTGCCGCAGACGGCGGTGCTGCTGGTGGTGACGTGCACGCTGATTTACGCGCTGCGTAACGGGACGCTGCCAAAGCCAATTGTGCTGTTGCCGTTCGTGTATTGGGGTGGGCTGTATGTGGCGCTGTTCGCGGGGTTTGTGGCGCGCAGCTGGCACGGGGTGAGCAGTTTGCGGGTGGCGCTGCTGGCGCAGCTGAAGGGCGCGCGCGGGCGGGGCGACAAGGCCGGTGCGGGCCTGCCCCAGCGCGGTGGGGCGTGAGCGACTGCTCGCGAGCGCGCGACTGCTGAGCTAGACCGCAAGGTCCTGCGACCCCAGACCCCGCAAGATCCCGCGGCGCAAACCCTGCAGGATGACCGCAACCCAGACCCGCAGGATTCCCGCAACCCAGACCCCGCAGGATTCCTGCGACCCAGACCCCGCAGGATGTACGCGAGACCGACATCCTGTAAAGATCCCGAGCCAGCGGGCCGCGCCCAGGTCCGCCCTGCTAGCCTACGGCCCGCCGCGGCGCCACCGGCGCCGGGCCCGCGGTGGTGGTCGTGGCCGCGTGATCGTGTTCGAGCTTCAAAGCGGGGGTTATGCAAGTGCGGCGTGATTCGTTTGGTGGGGTTGTTCTCAGTTCCACGCGGTTCGCGCCAAGGCTGCGCGTGGCGACGGCGGCGCTCGTGTCGGTACTGGCATGTTGCCTGGTCGGGCCTGCGCTCAGCACAGCAGCACCGGTCAATGGCGGAGCGTTGAGCAGTGGTCACGCCGTCGAAGGTGAAGTGAGCGAAACGGAAGGTATCGCCTACACGTTCACGGCGGTCGCGGGGCAGCATGTAACGCTCGCGCTCACCAATCCACACAACGTGTCCCCGGTCGGGAGCAACCTGGTGATGCGGGTGTATGACGCGAGCAAAGGCGAAGACGCCTCGGGCCGAGTCTTCTCGACGAGCGGGACCGAGATTGACTTCACCCCCACCAAAGAACAGGCCGGCCCGACGACGGTCGTGATCAGCGACTACGAAAACCACACGACGACGGGCAACTTTACGCTCACGTATGCCACGGACGTCACGGGGACCTTGACGTCCGGCGTCTCGACCGGCGGGGCCGTCGATTTCGCCGGACAACATGCCGACTACAGCTTTACGGCGGTGGCCGGACAGCCGCAGACGATTTCGATCAGCAACCCAAGCGTGTCCCCGCTTGGGACCAACCTGGTGTTGCGGGTGTATGACGCAAGCGGCGGCGAAGACGGGTCGGCCCGGGCGTTCTCCGCCAGCGGGACGAACGTCGAATTTACGCCCAGCAAAGAACAGGCGGGCCCGACGACGGCCGTCGTCAGCTACTTCGAAAATGCGGAGACGACGGGCAGCTTCACGCTTACACTGACAAACGGGAGCCTGCTATTGGGAGGACCGGGCCCGCCGCTCCGCCGCGACCGGGCCCCGCTCCGCGACCGAGGAAAGCGGGCACGGGCGCGGCGCCGCTCGCTACCGCGTTGGGTTTGCCGCCGGCGAAGCAGTGCTACAGCCGGCGCGACTTCGCGATCCATATTCGCCAGCCGCACGGGTACGCGCGGATCGTCTCGGCGGAGGTGTTTCTCGGTGGCCGGCACAAGCGCACGCTCAGGAAAAAGGGCCTGAGCCATGAGGTCGTGCTTCGCGACCTGCCGAGGGGAACGTTCACAATACGGATCGTCGCCCGCACGGCTAGCGGGAGAACGCTGACCGCCACGCGCACCTACCGCACGTGCCCCTCCTGAGGCACATGCCCCTCCCTAGGTACCCACTGCTCCTGAAGCAAATGCCGCTCCGCTCGCAAGGCACGCGCCGCTCCTCAGACACGTGCTGCTCTACAGGCCGCCCGAGACGGCAGCCTGAAGCTATGACGCCTCGATTGCAGTGAAAATCGAACGGTTGATCGTCGGCTGGATCTCCTCCTCGGCGGCCGTGTGGCGGCAGGGCGAGGACCCGAAGAAGACGATCCGGTTTCCAGTGCCGGCGTACGTGATCGAGACGGAGACCGAGCGCGTGCTGGTTGACACGGGTTTGCACCCGGCGGCGGTGAGGGATCGGGAGGGTTATTACGGGCAGCAGGCGACCCTTTTCGAGTTCGAGCAGGAGGCCGACATCACCGAGCAGTTGGATGTGTCGACGCTCACGCGGATCGTCATCACGCATCTGCATTTCGACCATGCGGGCGGCCTTGGATTGCTGCCGGCGGGCATCCCGATCGTGATTCAACGCCGGGAGTGGGAGGCGGGGCGCGACGCGGCGGCCGTCAAGCGAAATTTCCTCTACCCGCGCGATTACGCAGTCGAGGATCGCGATGTGGTGTTGGTTGACGGCGACTGTGACCTGTTCGGCGATGGGTCGGTGGAGTTGTTGCTCACGCCGGGTCACAC
Source organism: uncultured Solirubrobacterales bacterium (assembly GCA_963804675.1). Taxonomy (GTDB): domain Bacteria; phylum Actinomycetota; class Thermoleophilia; order Solirubrobacterales; family Solirubrobacteraceae; genus Palsa-744. Next base: position 1,578,598 of record CAWDRI010000001.1, read on the forward strand.
ACCGGGGCATCAGTCGGTGCGCGTCGGCGAAAGGCTCGTGCTCGGTGTGGACGTGGCGTATTTCGCGAGCACTCTGGATGACCTGCGCTTTCCGGCGTTCGCGGACGACTTCCAGCAGCAGGCGCAGTCCGCGCAGCGGTTGCGCGGCTTGCGGGATGCAGGCGCCGTCGTGATTCCGGGCCACGATCCGGAGATCCTGCAAGCGGGCCCAGTCACCTATTGACCGCGGTGGCGGCCTCCTCGAGCCGGTCGTCTCCCCAGAACAGTTTGATATGCCCGCCGTCACTAGTGGCAACGGTGGGCACGCCGAGGACCCCGAGGTCGTGGGCGGCGGACGTGGCGGAGCGTAGGGCGAGCTTGATGTCTGGGTCGTCGGTGGCGGCGTTGACCTGCTCGGGGTCGAGGCCGGCAAGGTCAGCGGCGGCAAGGATGTTGGCGGAAACGCTGAGGTCAAGGCCGCGCTCGAACGCGAGGTGAAACGCGCAGAGCATGAACTCACGCGCGCGGCCGGCACGAGCGGCAATGGTGGCAGCGCGCATCGCCTGGAGGTAATGGCCGGGCCAGGGATCGGGCCAGTGAATCGCCGCCAGTCCGCGAGCGCGCGCGCGGCGCTCGACCTCGGCCATCCCGGCGGCGCGCCGCGCGGGGTCGCCGAGCGACCATGAGGAGCGGCCGTTCAGCTTGAAAAGTGCACCGAGGGAGATCGGCTGCAGGTTGACGGGCGCGACGAAAAGGTCGAGGCGTTGCGCGGCGAGGTGGGCGTAGGGCGAGCCTAGGTCGAAGAAGAACGTGGTTGTCATGGTGCGTTTTGATGAGGATTGCGAGCGCCTGACGGCGCTCGTGGAGAGGGGTAGCGAGGACCACGTAAGCGCGCGGGGCCCTCGATTGTCGCTGACGCCATCACACCATGGTGACGCATTGCCGGCGAGATCGCTAATCCCGGGGTCGTGATGGCCGATAGCCAGGTGCATGGACGGCAGATCCGCCCAGAATGTCGGGGTGGCGCGCAGCGCTGCGCTGGCGTTGGTGCTGGCCGCAGCGCTCGGGCTGGTGGCGGCCGGTCGAGCGTTTGCCAGCGACCCGTTCCCGGTGCAGGAAAATTTTGCGGGCGCGACGTTCGGTTCGCAGTGGCGTGACGGCGGGTCGGCGGAATTGACGGGCGGTGGGGAAGCGGAAGGTTGGCTGCGGCTGACGTCGGCGGCGGGGGGCGAGTTCGGGTACGCATATGATGACGAAGCTTTCCCGTCGGCGGATGGGGCGCTGGTGGAATTTGAATACGCCGATTGGGGCGGTAGCGGCGCGGATGGGTTGACGTTCTTCCTGTTCAATGGCGCGACGAGCGAAGGGGAATTCCACGCGGGGCAGCCCGGTGGCTCGCTCGGCTACGCGTCGTGCAACAACAGCAGCGACGGCCTCAGCAACGCGTACGTGGGAGTTGGTTTCGACGAGTATGGGAATTTCACCAATCTCGGCTCGATCTGCGGGCTGGACGGCACCGAATTTCTCCCGGATCACGTGTCGGTGCGCGGTTCGGCAGCCGAAGACTACAGGCTGCTGGCGACGGCGGCGACGAGCGAGAGTTTGCGCGCGGAACGCTCGCAGGCGCGAAGGGTGACGATCGCGGTCACGCCGGCGGGGAAGCTGTCGGTGTATGTGCGCTACCCGGATGGGACCTACCAGAAGGTCACGGAAGGCTTTCAGCTGCCGGCGGCGCCGGAAAAGCTGAAGTTCGGTTACGTGGCCTCGACGGGCGCGCTGACCGATGACCATGAAATCCGCGGCGCGCAGGTGACCAAGCCGACGCAGTTGACGCCAACGGTGGCGCAGACCAGGGGTGGGCACGAACGCGGCGAAGCGCTGACGTGGACGGCGGTGGTGCGCAACGAAGGACCGAACCCGACGCAGAAGGAGGAGGTGCACGCAACGACGGGCGGAGAGTCGTTGGCGAGCGTGAGCTGGACGTGCGAAGCCGACGGCGGCGCCGAATGCGCCACGACCGCGGGAGTCGGCCTGCCAAGCCAAGAAGCCGGCGCGATGCCAGAGGGGAGCAGCCTCACCTACAAGATCACGGGAACGCCGGGGCCAACGACGGACTATGCGCAGATGACGGTGGAAAGCGAACCGAGGGGGGATACGGGGGAGCTCGACCCGGAACTGGAGCGGGCGACGACGAAGACGGACCTCACGCCGCTGTTTGAGGAACAGCCCTTGTTCACGCTCGCCGCAGACGGTGAAGCAAGCGCTGGGACGGTGAGCGCGTTGGGCGGCGACATCGCATATGGATACGGGTGGCAGCGGTGCGAAGCAGATGGTGAGTCGTGCACCGGTATCGCCGGCGCAGAAAAAGGCACCTACCAGACCACAGCCGCCGATCTGGGCCACACGATCCGGTTCACGGAGACCGCGACGAACAGCGCGGGCAGCACGACGATCGACAGCGAGATCTACAAGCCGCTGCCGGGGGCCGAGATAACGGCGGCGCCGGCGCGCTATGTGGCGAGCGGCGCGGCAAGGCTGGCGTTTGCGGCCTCGACGCCGGAAGCGACGCTGGAATGCAGTTTCGACGGTCAGGCGTGGAGCGAATGTGGTTCGCCGGTGTCTTATGGCGGACTGGCAGATGGCGAACACACATTTGACGTGCGGGCGGTTTATGGCGGTTTGAGCAGCCCCGAGGCGGCGTCGGTGCAGTGGACGGTGGAAGCGACCCCGTCGGCGCCAAGCATCCTCTCGGCACCGGCGTCACCGACGGTGCAGGCCGATGCCGCGTTCCAGTTCGGCGGGCTGGTGGAAGGCGGCGCGCTGGAATGTGAGCTCGACGGCGGCGAGTGGCGGTCGTGCGGTGCGAGCGCGGAATTCACGGATCTGGCCGGCGGACAGCACGAATTGCAGGCCCGGCAGGTCAACCGCGCCGGTGTGGACTCTGGGGTCACGAGCTACGGGTGGACGATCGCCGCCGTCACGCTGCCGGAAGCGCCGGTCGTGACATCCGAAGCGCAAGACAAAGCGGCGGAATGCGCGTTGGCCAGGCTGTCGGCAGCGTGCACGCCGGGCAGCAACGTGGCGAGCCCGAGCGAAGCTTCACACACGCCGGCGGTTCAAAAGCGGACCGGCGCAGGCGCCGCGAAGCACAGATCACGAAGGGGGTCGGGGCGTGCAGGCAAGGCCGGGAAGCACAAGGGCGCTGGGGCCCGAGGGCACAAGACCAAAAACCACCGGCGAGCCGCCGCGAAGCAAAACGCAAGAAGGCACCGGCAAGCCGCAAAGCGCAGACGCAACGCAAAAGAGCGCCGGCACGCCGCGGCGAAGCACAAGGCAAAAAAGCATCGGCACGCCGCAAAACACAGGCACAAGGCAAAAAAGCATCGGCACGCCGCAAAACACAGGCACAAGGCAAAACGGCACCGGCACGCGGCCAAGCACAGGCACGAGGCCAAGAAGCATGGGGACGCCACCAAACACGGGCGTGGGCGCAATGTAAGGCGGGGGACAAAGACGCAGCGGGCCGCGAGCGGGTCGCACCCGAGGGAAGTCGGGACGCGGCGGGATGGTGCAGGGGCCAAGGGATCGCCGCCCGCCGCCAAGCACAAGCCAGCGGTGGGGACGGCGCCCGTCGAAGGTCCGCCGGCGCCAGCGGACGAGGCGCCGGGAGCCGCGCAAGAACCGAAGACGACCCCGCCGGCGCAAACGCGCAGGCGGGCAGCCACGGCGCCCTCCCCCACGCCCACCCCGCAACCACCGGTCTCGACAGGCACCAGGACACCCAAAGGGGAGCCACCCGGGCAGGGAGCCGGCCCCACGCCTCGTCTCAAGACGCGCGCACCCGCCAAGCCAAAGCTGACGCTGGCGAGGAAACACAAGGGCAAGACACACGCACCCACCGCCAAGCACGAGGCCGCAAGCAAAAGGCACAAGGCCGCCGCTAAACGCAAAAAACAGAGGTTCGCAGCCGAGCGCAAAAAGCACAGGCCCGCAACCAAGCACAAGGCCGGGAGCAAAAAGCACAGGCGCACCACCAGGCGCTCCCACAGAGCCGCAGCACGAGGCAAGAGCGGTGTGGCAGCGATCCCGGTGATCCGCCCGTTCGGGCCGCGAAGCACCACCGTGGTGGGCCGCGCCCTGCGGCTGGTCGAACAGGCGGCCGCCGCGCTAAGGCGAGCGCGCCGCGTGGTCTGTATCGGCTACACGGATGACCTCGGCGCGCAGAGCTACAACGTCACCCTGAGCCTGAAGCGAGCAGAGGCGGTGTGCACAAGGCTGCGCGCGCTTGGCGTGCACGCCACCTTCAAAGCGGAGGGCCGCGGAGCAGAGCACCCATGCGCAAGCAACGCAACGCCGAGAGGTAGGGCGCTCAACCGCCGCGTGGAACTGCGCGTGGCGCTCAAATAGAGTCGCTCTTGCCCCGGTTGCACTCGGCACAGAGGAGCTGGAGATTCTGCAAAGTCGTCGCGCCGCCGCGGGCGACGGGCAGGATGTGGTCGTACTGGAGGTCGAAGGAGCTGGCGCACTCGACGCAGTGGCCACCGTCGCGCTCGAAGACCGCGCGGCGCAGCTCGGTCGGAATGGGAACGCGTCTCGGGCGGCCGTTTTCCTCGGCCCGCATCAGGCTGCGCGCCGATTGCAACTTCTGCTCAAGGCGGCGTCGGCGTTGCAACACGAGGGCCTTGACGTCCTCGGCGCCCAAGCCGTCGTCGTCCCAGTAGAAGCTGTCAAGGAACTGCCAGAGGTTGCGCCGGCCATCGCACCACATGTGCACGGGTTCGTGCGCCTGCGCCCGCTGGGCGGCTCCCACCTGAGCTTTCGACCAGCGCAGCTCCATGATCTTGCGCCCGGACTGCACCGCGTAGCGGCGACCCGAGAGCATCCGGCCAAGTGTCAAGGGCAGCTTGACCAGCTGCGCTTTGTTGTCGGCACGAAGCATCTCGAAACCGTATCGACATGCTGAGCACCACTTTTTAGCCGTAGCAGACGGCCTGAGAGCCTTGCCTGAGCGCGACGGCTTGCGCTGGCCCCGGCGCAGCGGTGGAAACCCACTTGCCGACGACCAGCGACCCAAGGCAGATTGGCCAGTGCTGCCTTGACTGCCGCACGTCCTATCGCATGAGCGACTCCAGGGCCAGCTCCAACACCTGCGCCCGGCTGCGCCCGCGGTGATCGGCGCTGACGAAGTGGCCGCCGATGAACAGCGAGAAGACCAGCAGGCAGCGAGCCTCAACCTCGTCGTCGTCCTCGCAGATCGCTCCGAACAGGGAGCGCATGTAGTCCATTCGCCTGTTGTCAACGTGGTGCAATCGCTCAGCAACCGCCTCCTCGCGCCGGGCCCAGGTGCGGATCGCCAGCTCAACCTCCAACAGCTCGGCGCCTGAGGCGGCGGCCAGCGCGAACAGCCGCCTCAATCTCGACCTTGCGTCCTCGTCCTCTGCCTCGACGGCCTCGATCACCTCGTCGACCCAGGTGTACTCCCACGCGTCGAGCATCTCATCGAGCAGCGCCTGGCGGTCGCTGAAGTGCCAGTAGAACCCGCCCTTGCTGACGCCCAACGCTTGCGCCAGGGACTCGATCCGGACGGCGTCCGGGCCGCCGGCGGCGAGGGCACTCAGCCCCTCTTCGATCCACCTGTTGCGAGGCGTGCGGGTCGGGGGCGCCATGGCCGCCCTATCGCGTTCGGTTCGGTATTGACACTCCCGATGATGATGCTAGCATTCAACTATACGCTGCCGTATGGATCGACACTTGGAGGGACGTATGCCTGGTGGAGTTTTGTGGTGATGGGCCCGAAGCACCCAGGCACACAGTCCAATGAGAGGAAGCAAGCGCACCGCGTCGTGGTGTCCGAGACGCCTCCCTCCACCGTCGCCTCGCCGGACTACGAGGACGCCTTCGAGGTCACGAGGAACCCGACGGACCGACGCTCGGCCGAGCAGTGGGCACGTGACGGCTTTGAGCGCCTGCCTGTGACGGCCCGCCAGTCGCTGCTGCTCGTGCACCGCTGGATTCTTGGGTTTCGCCTCGGTCCGTGGGCCTCTCCCGACCACGTTCTCGGCTGGCGAATCGTGACCTCTGAACCCGAGCTGCTGCATCTGGAAGCACGATCGACGCTGCTGAGCGGTCACATGGTGTGGCGGCTGCACCACGAGCGACTGGTGATGACCACGTCCTTGCAGTACAAAAAGCGCAGGATGGCACGGGCAGTTTGGGCCGTTCTCGGCAACATTCACCGGGGCGGCGCTCCCCACCTGCTCGAACTCGCGGCAGACCACCGCTCACACGACATTGGCAGAGAGGGACGGCCCGCGAGCGGCCGATCGCCACGATGAGGCTCCCGAACACCGCACACACTTCGCGGCCCTGGCGGATCCACGAGATCGCCAGCGACTTTCGGCTCGAGGACGTGTGGGAGCTGCCGGGAGTGGGCGGCCCCGATGACTTCCCGAGGCTGGTGGCGCTGATCGCCTCGCTGGACCCGTCGCAGGGCTCCTCCCGCGTGGCCCGCGCGCTGTGGGCGATCCGCTGGAAGGTCGGGGCGCTGCTCGGTTGGGATGACCCAGACGCGGGCCTCGGCTCAAGGGTGCCGACGCTCCGCGATCGGCTGCCGGCGGATCTGCGCGACGCTCCCTGGGCCCCCGAGTTCGATGCGCTCCCGTTCACCTCGCTCTACCTGCTCGAGGACGAGTGGGCTGCTGAGATCGCCAACCGGACCATGCACGGGGTCATGCACATCGGCCGGGTCCCCGACGACACCGGCGGCTTCCGTGCCCGTATGGCCGTCCTGGTCAAGCCCAACGGACTGCTCGGGAATGCCTACATGACGGCGATCAGACCGTTCCGGCACCTGATCGTCTACCCGCCGATGATGCGCGACGCCGAACGGTCCTGGCAGGAACGATGACCGCACCGAATGACGCCCTCGGCTAAGAACTTTGACGTCGCGGTCGTCGGCGCGAGCGTTGCCGGCTGCACGGCGGCGCGGTTGTTTGCTAGGCGTGGCGCATCTGTGGCCTTGGTGGAGCGACGGCCTGACCCCGCGGCCTACAAGGTCACCTGTACCCACGCCATCCTGCCGCCCGCCACGCCGGCGATCGAACGACTTGGACTTGCTCCGCTACTGGCCGAGCGCGGCGTGCCGCGAACTTGGGTTGAGTTCTGGACCCCTCACGGGGGGTGGTTCGGCGTTCGGGACATTCGCGGTTGGGGGGTGACGCGCCGCACACTGGACCCGCTCCTTCGCGACCTCGCCACGAGTACCCCGGGGGTCGAGTTCTTCCCTGGGTACACAGCAAAGCGTGTTCTGTGCGATCACGGACGGCCGGCGGGGGTCGAGGTGCAGGACCGTGACGGCTCCTCGCTAAAACTCAATGCCCGGCTGCTGGTCGCAGCCGATGGGCGGGGGTCATCGGTCGCACGCCTCGCTGGAGTGCCGGGACGTGTTCGCCCGCATAATCGCTTCTTCTACTTTTCGTACTGGCACGGGGTGGAGCGAGCGAGGACGCCGGCCGGCCCTTCCATCCGGCTGTGGGCTCCTCATCCGGAGGGTGCATCGGAGTTCCCCAACGAGGACGGTCTCACGGTCCTCGCGGCCGTTTACCCGCGGTGGCGCCTGGCCGAGGTCCGGGCCGATCCGGAGAGCTCCTACATGCGAACGCTCACCGAACTGCCGGGTGGGCCGGACCTGCGAGGCGCCGAGCGCGTCTCGCAGATTCTTGGCAAGATCGAGGTGCCCAACGTGATCCGTCCGGCTGCGAGTCCCGGGATCGCTTTCGTCGGCGACGCGGCGCTGGCCGCCGACCCCACCTTCGGGGTCGGGATCAGCTTTGCGTTTATGGGCGCAGAATGGTTGGTTGATGAGACGAGCAGCGCTCTGGACAGCCGCCAGGGCCTCGACAACGCCCTGCGTCGCTATCGCCGCAAGTTCGCCTGGCGTCTCGCGCCGCACCACCTGCAGATGGCCGATTTCTCGACCGCTCGCGAGATCACACCACTCGAGCGTCGTGCTTTCCGCCGGGCCACCGTCAACCCAGTTTTTGCACGCGCGCTCGGCAAGGTTCTCGCCAGGGAGCGTTCGGTCTTTCACCTCCTGAACCCGCGGGTCGCCGGCCGGCTCCTGATCGCGGGCGGCCCACCGCAGGCGGCATGAACTGGCGTGAATGCAGCCTGCTCGTTGAATAACACCTTGGCCACCGGCCCGTCGCTTAAAATCTGGAAGGCAGGATTGCGGGGTCATGCCCGAATCTGGTTGCGTACCGTCGCACGCACCCTAACTCGACGGCCCACCTGAAAGGGTGAACTCAGCTCGCGGGAGCAGAGCCTGCACGATGAAACCCCTCACGTCGCGCGGCACTGGCAAGACGCTCGACCGTTCGACCAAGACACCGCCGTGTCCCAGTCGAGCGCTACGGCCATGGTCTCAGCGTACCGCGACACAACCGCGACCACGCCCGCTATCTCTCGACGGGAGTCATGGTCGCCCCGCGCTGAAGACCGCGAGCCCATCGTCCCGATCCACTGACACGTCGGTCAGTCCGCACTCCCGCAACGACCGCCTCAGATCATCGGCGGTGCCGGTACGACCGAAGTCATCGCCGCGTAGCAGCCGACGTTGGCGGCGACTGCCTGCGGCCAGGAAGGTGCTTCCCACCAGACGCCCACCGGGACGTAGACAACGGGCCATCTCGGCGAGAGCCGCGTCGGGATCGGGCACGCAGTGGAGACCGCCATAGCTTAGGCACAGGTCGGCGGCACAATCCTCCAGCGGTAGAGCGGTCATGTCGCCTTCGATGAGACGCGTCTGCACCGCCGGGAATCGTGCAGCGCGGCGCCGCGCCCGACGCAGCATCGCGGGCTCAACGTCCACACCGATCCATGACACACGCTGCCCGTGATGCAAACCACGCAACGCGACCCCACCACCGCACGGAACATCGAGGATTGTCGCTCCGTCTGGCATCTCCCCGACCGCCGCGAGACTGCGATAGAAGGGCCGCGGGTCGACCCCCCACATCAACCCGAGCACGAGTCGCGCCAGCCGCGGACGCTCGATGTAGTAGTCATACACCGCCCCAAACGGGCCGGCGCATACGTTGCGCATCTCCGTCGAGGATCGATCTTTGTGCATGGGCATCTCCATGGGCTCGCCTACGGGATGGGTACGGCGTCAAGCGTGTGCGTCGAAGGCAGCGATCGGCTGTCCCTGAGGTGCAGGCTTCGCAGCCGCCGGAAGGTGCGGGAGCGCTCCCGATCGTGCGACCAGCTACCAGCTCTCGGCCTCGGTATCGACTGCGTGAGGCGGCTGAAGGTCTCCTGTGCCTCCAGCCGAGCAAGACCAGCGCCGACGCAGAAGTGAGGGCCGTTGCCGAAGGCGAGATGGGCCGCTCCGGTGCGAGTGAGGTCCAGACGGTCCGGGTTGGGGTAGCGCGCGGGATCGCGGTTGGCGGCGCCGAGCACGACTAGCGCCTGCTGCCCCTTGCGTACTCTGACTCCCCCGAGCACGAGATCGTTTCGAGCAATGCGAGAGGCGACCTGCACGGGGCTGTCATAGCGCAGAAGCTCATCGACCGCTCCGGCGCAGAGGTCGGGATGCCCAGCGAGCCGGTCGAGCTGGTCGGGGTGCTCGAACAGCGCGAGCGTGCCGTTGCCGATCAGGTTCGCGGTCGTCTCATGACCGGCGGCGAGTAGTAGCAGGCACATCGTGATGAGCTCGTCGGTCTCGAGCGCAACGCCCCCATCGGGGGGATGGATCAACGCGCTCAAGAAGTCTTCGCCTGGATCTACCCGCCGCTGCGCGACGATCGGGACGAGGAACAGCATCACCGTCATCGCCGCCGTGCCGATCGCCTCAAGCTCCTCGGGCGTGGGGTCGAGCTCGAGCATCCGCGCAAGCGTCGGGGTCTCTGAGCGGAGCAGTTCCGCGCCCTCGAGGCCGATGTTGAACAGCTCCGCGATCACCGCGAGCGGGATTGGGTAGGCGAGCTCGCTCATCAGCTCGATCGGCCCGCCCTCGGCGAGCGGTGCGAACGCGCTGTCGACGATCGTGGCGACGCGCTCGCGGATCCGTTGCACGGCTCGCGGGGTGAAGAAGCGGTTGACGGCACTTCTCAGTCGCGTGTGGGTCGGCGGGTCGCTCATCAGCAGCGACTCGCTCCACAGCTCGGAGCCGGCTCCAGGGCCACCGAGGGAGGCGAGCATCTGAGGGCTGTTGCGTGGATCGGAGCTCCATTCGGAACTGCGCAGAACGGTCGCCGCGTGCTCGTGAGAGAGCACGAGGTGGGCGCCGAGCGGCTCGTTCCATTGGATCGGTGCCTGCGCACGCGCGGCGTGGTAGGCGGGGTAGGGGTCCTCGGTCGGGAACGGCCAGGCTGTCCAGTCAGGCATGGCTGCTCGCTCCCCGGAGCTCCTCGCGGTGCACGCGATCCGCCTTACCCATGGGAGTTACAGGATCTGCACCCTCGAAGTACTCGGCGGCGATGGCCTCCCATTCGTTGCTCGCGCGCAGCTCGGCGATCAACGACATCACCCCGATGTCGATTCGGCTCATGATCGTGTAGGTGGCCGGAGGGGCCAGATGGCGGAACGCGTTCGCCGAGGGGCCCGTCGGGGAGTAGCGCAGCTCGATCAGCTTGGCGACGTACTCCGGGGTGATCGTGAACGGCTGCTCTCCCCAGTACATCTCAATCGGCTCACGCCAGTATGCGAAAACCTCCTGGGGAGTAAGGGAGCCCGACGGTGAAAAGAACCCACCCTCCACACTAACCCGCCACGTCTCGTCCACATCGCCTCTCAGGCATTCGCGCATGCAAACGTTCAGTGACTCGATCTGCTCGCGGTCGAATCTCTTGACGCAGCCGAAGTCAAGGAAGCTCACGCTCCCGTCGTCGTGGAAGACGTAGTTGCCGGGGTGCGGGTCCGCGTTGAACACGTGGAAGTAGTGGTAGGAGCCGTAGATGAAGCGGTAGATCGCCTCCGCCCAGCTATCGCGCAGCTCCTGGCCTGCGGCAAGTGCGTCGCTCCAGGACCTGCCTTGCACGAGCTCCTGGGTCAGTACCCGATCGCTGCACAGCTCGCCGACCACCTCCGGGATGCGGATGGATGGGTGCCCGCGGTAGAGCTCAGCGAATTCAACCTGGTTGGTCGCCTCGAGCCGGTAATCGAGCTCCTCGGTGATGCGCTCGCCGATCTCCTGCGCCGCGCCGCGGAGATCGAGGCTCAATCTTTTCGGAGAAAGGCCGCTGATCAAACCCAGGAACGTGACCAGCAACTCCGTGTTCTGGAGGTCGGCGCGAATCGCGGCGGCGACCCCCGGGTACTGGATCTTCACCGCGACGGTACGACCATCGCGCAGCCGGGCGGCGTGCACCTGGCCGATCGAGGCGGCCGCGAGTGGCTTCCAGTCGAACTGGGCAAAGACGGTCTCAGTCGAATATCCGAGCTCGTGCTCGAGCACCTCGCGTGCTAGCTCCGGCGCCATCGGCGGCGCATCGTTGCGCAATCGAGTCAGCGCCGCCTGGTAGGTCGCTTGGAAGTCGCTCCCCACCATGGGACCGAGCGACATGAACGAGAGCATCTGCCCGGCCTTCATCAGGGCGCCCTTGGAGCGGCCGAGCAGCTCGGTGTAGCGCTCCGCCGTGCGGACGTGGAACTCGGTGCTGTCCGCGCCCGTCAGCTTGCTCCGCAGCCCAACCACGACCGCCTCGCCGGCAGTGCGAGCGGTCAGCGCCGCCAACGGGGCGGTACGCCGCAAGCGCCCACGGCCGATGCCATCGCCCGGCCGCTTTGCGTCACCTGCATTTGGCGAATCTTCAGCATCGGACACCGATACGCCTCCTTCTTGACTTACTTGCTTCAGCTAAGTGTATACTTAGACGAGCCCATGTCAAGCACAACCCGCGAGCGCATCGTCGATGAGGCGATGCGCCTCTTCAGCCAGCACGGCTATGCCGCCACCAGCATCGCCAAGATCGAGGCCGCCGCCGGACTCACACCAGGAGCCGGCGGCATCTATCATCACTTCGCCAGTAAGGAAGCAGTACTCGCGGCCGGCATCGAGCGCCAGCTCGCGCGACTCGGGGCACTCCGCGAGATCCGGCAGGTACTTGGATCGCTCGGAGACCTCAAAGCCGAACTGACGCTGACCGCGCGCTATGTCCTCGCCGAGCTAGACAGCGAGACCGAGCTGCTGCGCATCCTCGCATCCGATGTACGCAACCGACCACAGCTGCTGACCACCGCCGTCGAGCAGCTCGTGAGCTCAACGTTCACAGGCTTTGCCACGTGGATCAGCGAACGTGCCAAGCGCGCGATCACGGACGAGGAGGCTAGGGCAATAGCTTCCTTCGGTCTCGGATCGCTGCTCTGCACCCGCCTGCTACGCGATGTCCTCGGCATCCCAGCCCAGGTGGACGACGAAACGCTTGTCAACACCTGGGTCGGGCTCATGGTCGTTGCTCTCGCTGGCCCAGCCACAAGCCCAGTCTGAATGATCCCCCTTGCGATGTGGGCCAGGAAGCTACGCACCCGCGCCACTACCCCAAAAGCTGACATTCGCCTCCAGCAAAGGAAGCGGGTCGCTCATAGGTACAGACCGCTGAGGCTAAAGATTTCCTAATCCGTCATCGCAGACGGCGAGCCCGAGCAGACCAAGGCGCTCCTGCGCATCCTCATCGCCGAACTGCGCGTCAACGGCCGGCACGACATCCAGCCCACCTACCGCATCATCGCGCCCACCGCACCCACACGGCCGGGGTTCGCCCAACGTCCGAAAAAGTGGACCTAATCGGAGTTCTATCGAACCACGATCTACAGGGGTCGTTGGGCCGTCTGGCCGAGAAACTGGCCGCTGTGCGGGCCAGCGGTGGGCCTCGGCGGCAGGCTGCGGCCTGTCGGCAGCGGTCTCGCCGGCCCGGCTGGGTGCTGAAGGCTGTCGTCCAGGTGCTGGCCGATCGGGACGAGCCGATGCGGGCCAAGGACATCCATGCAGCCGTTGAGGCGTCGCTGGGGGCGCGGGTGGCGTGGTCTTCGGTCAAGGCTGCTCTGGCAACCAACGTCTCGGGCGCTTCGCCCCGTTTCGTGCGAGTGGCGAGGGGTCGGTACGTGCTGGCGGGCCGCCCGGCGCGCCTCCTCGCCGGCAGCACGACGCGGGAAGCCGCGCCTCAGCGATCGGATTCCTGACCGACAGGCTGTGCAGCGGGTAGCCAAGCGTCGGGGGACGTGCGTAGGCTCCATGTAGACCACCGCGATGGCACGGACTCCAGACGCACTGATCAAGCCGGAACTACTTGTATGGGCGCGCCAGTCGGCGGGCCTGAGTCTCGACGCGGCTGCCGCCAAGCTGCGGGTATCCGAGGAGCGCTTGCGCTCCTGGGAGACCGATGAGGCCCGCCCGACCATCGCTCAGCTTCGCGCGGCGGCCAGGGTCTACAAGCGCCCGTTGGCGATCTTCTATCTGCCGGAGCCACCACTCGACTTTCAGCCTCTGCGGGACTATCGGCGTGTGCCCGAGGCCCAGCTCGGGCAGTTGTCGCCTGAGCTGCTGGCCGTCATTCGCCGTGCCCACGCGATCCGCGAAGCCGCCCTTGAGTTGCGCGAGCTCGCCGACGAGACGGTGAAACCCGCGCCCAAGCTCGATGAGGGGACCACCGATCCCGAGCGGTATGGCGCCGCTGCGCGCGCTCTGCTTGGCGTGACTCTCGCTCAGCAGGCGGCCTGGCGCGATCCGGGACGCGCCCTCAACGCATGGCTCGATGCGGTTTCCAGGCTCGATGTGCTCGTTCTGCAGGCACAGCGGATTCCTATTCAGGAGATGCGGGGGTTCTCGATCTCGACTGATCGCTTGCCGGTCGTTGTGCTCAACGGCGGAGACTTCCCGCGCGGGCGGATCTTCACGTTGCTTCACGAGTTCGCGCACGTGCTGCTGCACGCCGACGGGGTGTGCGATGCGCTGCCAAGGCGTCAGGCGCACGGACCCACAGATGAGATAGAGATTTTTTGCAACCAAGTCGCGGCAGCCGCGCTGATGCCGCTCGGCGCCTTCCGTTCGGAGCCCGCGCTCCAAGACCCTCCGGCCGATAGACGTTGGAGCGAGGACACAATCGGCAGCCTCTCGGAGAAGTACTCGACGAGCCGAGAAGCCATCGTGCGCAGGCTGCATTCGATCGGTCTTGCGGATTGGGACTTCCTGCAAGAGAAGGAGGCTGAGTATCGCACGGCCTATAAGGCGTACCGCGAGGAGCAGAAGCGCAAGCGACGCGAGGAGGAGCGCTCGGGCGGCCCGGGCTACTACCGCATGAAGATCCGTGACCTCGGTCGCGGATTCATCGAGTCGGCGCTCGACGCCTACTATCGGCGCGCTATCACCGGATCGGACCTCTCGGAGTACCTCGAGATCAAGCTCAACGGACTCCCGAAGCTCGAAGCCGAGCTAGCGGCTACGGGCGGCGCCCGCGACTGATGGCCTACTGCTTCGACACGAGCGTCCTGATCGAGTGCTGGTCGCGCTCCTACCCACCCGATGTCTTTCCCGGACTATGGGTCAAGCTGGACGAACTCATTACCCAGCAACAAGTGCTCTGCCCCGACGAGGTGCGCGTCGAGCTGGAACGACAGGAGGACGAGCTCGCCAAGTGGATCAACGCGCGGCCGCACATGTTCGTACCGCTTGATGACGCCATTCAGCGCGCCACCAGCGAAGTGCTCGCGCGGCACCCACTGCTGATGAAGGCCACAAAGAATCGCAATGGGGCGGACCCGTTCGTCATCGCCACTGCCCGAGTCAAGAGTCTCACCGTCGTCACCGAGGAGAAGGGCGGGACGACAACCAAGCCCAAGATTCCCTCGGTGTGCCAGGCCCTCGGCGTGCCATGCGTCAACGTGCTCAGTTTCCTCCGAGACCAGGGCTGGAGCTTCGCGTAGGGCGCCATACACCGCCTGGATTCGAACACTGTGGTCCGAGGTTTGGCGCACCAATAGGTTCGATTAGCGCTGCTTTCTTCCTCAGAAATGGAGACGGTGGGATCAACAGCCCCGAAGCCACACCGCTAACTGTCAGTCGCCATCACGTTTTCGCGGTTCACGCGGGGGTCCTCCTGCTTACGCTCGGCGTACGTGACGCCTGCGAGTGGGCCATCTTGAGCCTGTCGCGGATCGCATCCTCGCCCGGGTGGCCGTACAAGGTCATCACCAGCCGACCGCCGTCCTGGTGGCCGAGCTGAAAGGCGACATCCCCAACATTGAGGCCGCGTTCGACGAGCATCGTTGCGCACGCATGGCGCAGCTCGTACAGGTCGATCGAGCGGCCCCCTCGCGCTACCCATCCAGCGCGAATGGTTCGCCAGAAGTACGCGAGCGTGCCCTTCGTCAACCTTCGACCGCGGATCGTGTGAAACAGATACGGCGAGCCAATCCGCTCCGGGACGAGCGTGATCGCATCCGCCGCCAGGGAAGGAAGGATGATCCGTCTGGCCAGCCCGTTCTTCGGGGCCTTCTCACGGCCGGTCCCGTCGAGGCTGCGCTGAACCACGACCTCCAGCCCATGGAGATCCACGTCCGAACGGCGCAGAGCACAAAGCTCGCCGGGCCTCATGCCCGTGTACGCGAGGGTGATGATGATCGCCCGCGCCTCCGTCGCATAGTCCCCGGAGAGCTCCGCGGCGAGATCCGCAAGCTCCGCGATCTCCTGCTCGGCCAGCGCGTCGATGTCCTTCCGGCCCTTCGGGGTCTCCAGACGGAGGTTCGTCCATGGGTTCAGATCGCAGATCCCGTCGCGTACCGCGTCCGCCCACATCGTCCTCGCGACCCTCGCAGTGGCGCGCGGCCAGCCGTTTGCGATCCTTCTCGCCTCAGGGCGACTGATCTCCGAGAGCTTGCGCTTGCCCAGCGTCGCCTTGATCTGCTCCACGGCATACCGGTAGGAGCGCTGAGTTGACGGGGCCTCGCGCGCATAGTCCGAGAGCCACATCCTCCCCCACTGCTCCACGGTCGGCATGTCCTTCCCGGGCATGAGGGTTGCGTCCTGCTCGGCTCGGGCCGCGTCGGCCTCGTTGTCGAAGCTCCCGATCCACCGGTAGCGCTTCTGGCCACGATCCCAGACCTTGACGCCGAACTTGCCGTTGCGCGGGATGAGCGTCACAGGCTGAACCGGACAATCTCAGGGCCTTCTGAGTGGCGCTGTGCAATCTCTCTCGCGGCCGTCTTGACGTACTCCGCCCCCGTGTAGTGGGGAGTCTTGCCGATCTCGGTGCGGCTGCCGTCTCCGATATAGAACACCGTGCCATACATCGGACCGCCGCCGAGACCCCGGTGGATCTCAACGTCGTAGTCCTCTTTCAGATCGCTCATCCTGCCCTCCGAAGTTCGGCTATCTGGGTCGCCAATTCTGCCACGCGACGCTCCAGCACCACCAGCCGATCCTCACGCCTCACAGCCTTTGGTCGGCCCTCGTGGAGCCACGTCTCGACCAACCGCAGATTGTACCGGCGCCGGCCATAGCGATCGGTCGCTTGCTCTACAGGCATCCCTTCCCTGACCTTCAGCTCCACCCATCGCTCTGACCGTCCGAGATGGGCCGCAAGCTGCTTCTTCGTCACCAGCGTGTCGCCCCGAGACGGAAGCCTGACGACCTGACCGGCCATCAGAACCGCCCCCCGTGCAATCGAGGACGGCGGCGACTCGGCCGATCGCCCGGCAGGAGACCGCTCGATCGCGTAGCTCGCACATACGTTCGAGCAGCCAGCCTCCGGGCACTCTCAGCTACCGCCCCGGTTTGCGCTCGCGATACGCCCCGTGATGACGGGCACGATCCCGCTTCTTTTCTTGCTGCGTCTGGGGGGACATGTTCGCCCTTGCGCTTCACAGATAACAAGGCCATGTAGGTAGTGACCGACACTCGCTCAAACCGGCCAACGGATTCATGTCGGTCGAGTAAGCGTTCACGCCGGCCCAGGCTCATCGTGTTCGCTCGGGTGTTGAGGGTGGTTGGACGATGCGGTTGATGGCGCGGGCGATTCCCGGTATCTGGCTGCGGCGGCTTGGCGCGATCGAGTGGTGAAAGCGCGGCCCGTAGTTGCGGTCGGGCAGCTCGGGGTGCGCGAGCGATGGGGTCTGCGCGTGGCTGCGGCGTATGTTCTGGGCGAGCCGCTGGATGCGGTCGGTGTCGTGTCCTTCGACGCCGAGGTCCTCGCGTGAGACGAACCAGTCAGTGCCCTGGCGTGCGCGGGACGCCTCGACGTAGGCGGACTCCTTGCTGGACTGCCAGCCACCGGTGACGACCAGGGTGCGGGTGACGGTCGCGCCCTGCGCACGGTGGATGTGCTGCGCGTATCCCAGACGAACGCGAGCGAGATCGTCGCCGGCCAACGTTCGCTGCCGGCCGGTCACGTCGAACTCGATCAGCACTTCCCCGGCCGGGGTGATGTCGAGGACTTCGCCTTGGCTGCCGTTCTCGATGCGCTCGACGCCCGGCTCGTGGTGCTGGTCGATCATCGCTACCCGGTCGCCCTGACGGACGCCGTAGTGGACGCCGGGCACCTGGACCTCCAGCTCCCCGAGTTCGCCGCGTTCGGCGCGGTAGTGCTGTGCGCGGGCGTTCAGGCGGGCGATCTCCTTGTTGGAGGCATCGGAGATCAGCGCCACCTCGCTTGGGTCGTAGGTCTCGGTCAACTGTGCCCAGTTCTCGACGGCCTGCTCGACGGCCTCATCGCGGGTGTCCGCCATGTGCAACTGCCCGCGTGAGTGGTAGTGCGCCATCGCGCGATCAGAGCGCCCAGCGCGCAGGTCCGCCCACGCGCGTTGTTCCTCAGGGTCCAGGGTCCGGCGGATGTTTGAGAGCTCGGCGCTCGGCGCGATGTCAGCGAGCCGGTCGAACATGCCGCCGGCGCCAATCGAGGGCAGCTGCGCACCGTCGCCGATCGCGACGAACTTGGAGCCGGTGCGCTGCACGACCTCGGTGAGCCGCTCGAAACGGTCGCTATCAGCCATGCCGGCCTCGTCGAAGTAGATCGTGGTGCGCTCGCCGATGGCGAGCTGCCCGCGCTCCACGCGCGAGACGAGCGCGTCGAGCGTGAGCGTCTGACCGGCCAGCGCAGGGCTGTCCTGCCCGAGGCGCTGCGCGGTGGACCCGGACACCGCGATTCCCAACGTTTGATGGCCGGTGTACTGCTCGGCGCGGGCAGCGGCGTCGATCACCACGCCCTTGCCGGTCCCGGCAGGCCCCACAAGGATCGCGCCGCGCCCAGGGCCGGTGATGACCTCCAGCGCGTGGGCCTGCTCGTCGCTCAGGCGCCCGCCGATCCGCTCGGCGACCTGATCCCCCGCCGCCGTCCGCGCCCTCTCCCCCACGTCGCGGCCGGCATCGCCGGCGAGCTCGACGAACCTGCGCTCGATCGCCTGCTCGCGAGCGCGAACCGCCAGCGTCGTCATCAACCCGCCCTCCAGGGGAAGCACGCGGCGTTCGGCGATCATCGCCCGCGAGAAGTCAAGCGCCTCGCGCGGCGAGAGCTCCCCGACGGACTGCTCAAGCAGGACCGCCCGGAACTCGCCGGCCTGGAACGTCGCGGCGCGCTCGGTCAGACGCTCCTCGACCCTATCCTCAAGCGCACGCTCCGGCCGCGGCCCGGGTGCCGCGCCGAGCAGCCGCGCGGGCGCACCGTCCACGAAGTCAAAGCGCTCCGCGGTCTCGTTCCAGACCACCTGCAGGTCGGCGCGCGTGGCGAGCACCTTCGCCTTGCGGTTCTCCAGCTTGAGTTGGCGCAGCTCCCCGCGCTCGGGCGCCCGGCCCCACTGCGCACGGAAGCGCTCGGCGGCCCTGGCGACCTCGCGGCTGCGGGCGGAGAAGGCGTCCAGCAGCCCGCGGGGCACCCCGGCGATCTCGAAGTAGCGCCCGTGTTTGCCGGTGCCCTGCTCGATCGCATAACCCCGCTGCTGGAGTTGGTGCGCGAGCGCCGAGCGGTAGTACGCGCCGACCTCCCGCGCCGAGCGGAAGATCGGCCGCGAAGCGACCGCCACGATCCGCCCGTCCTCGCGGATCGCGCTGGTGATCACGACATGGCTGTGCAAATGCGGGTCCGGCGGATCGCCTGCGAGAACGCCGCGGGCGGTGGTGTGCCGGTATTCGGCGGCCACGACCTCCCGCGCGGGCTCCTCGACGACCTGCCCGCCGTAGCGGCGGCGCACAGTCGGCATCGTCTCGGTGAGATGCGCCATCGCCTCGGTCACGGCCGCGGCGTGCGCGGCCTCCACCTCGCGGCGCTGGGACTCATCCCCCAACGCCCACACCGCACTGACCGACTTGGGAGCGCTGAAAGTCACGTCGATCCCGCCGCCGCGGCCACCGCCGGCGCCCTCACGGCGAAGCCACCGACCGCTTCGGGGATGGCGTCCCTCCATCAGCGCGATGAAGTCACGACCCTCGACTGTGCTGCCCTCGATCCCCAGCCGCGCGAGCGTCTCGGGGGTCGCGAGCCACCGGCCGGGGGCCTGGGTGGGCTCGCCGTTCGGGCTCAAGTAGTAATCGCCGCGCTCTGGCTGGACGGTCTTTGACTCCAGGTAGCGCGCGTAACCACCGCCCTTGGCGGCGCCGATGCTGGCTGCGGTCATCACATGGGGTACAGACCTCGACCCCGCGGGAGCGGCCAACGGATTCGCACGGCGTTCGCACAGCACCAGCATGGCTGTGCATCTAGTCCGTCCTTTGAATCGAGCGCTTGGTCAAGCAGCAGTCAGAGCTGCTCGGCGTCGCTCTGGCTATGGAGCGTTACCGCGATCGGGCCGAGTGGACGCAAGAAGCCAACGACATTGATCCGTCAGGCGAACGGTGTGTACGCACGGCGTTCGGCCTGGATGTCGGCATGAAGGCTCGCCAGGCGCGCCTTGAGCTCCAGCGGGTCCTCGCGCAGGGAGCCGGGAAAATCGTAGGCCCGAAGAACTTCGTTGTCGAGCTCACGATGAAGGTGGGCGACCGGCTGCCATGCGCCCTCCTCGAGGGCGTTGTAGAAGTCGGTGAGCCCTGTGCTCTCGCGGATTGTGATCGCTTGTCTCGCGGCGATCAGCTCTGCTGCCAACGCGCCGATGCGCTCACGTCCCACGGCATCGGGTGCCGGCCACGGGAACGTCTCGAAGCAAGTGGTGGGCGTGTAGCGGAGATCGATGCGCAACGTGGACGCCTCGGATTGCGCCCAGGTCTGGTGAACGACGGACGTGAGAACCCCCATCGCGTAGTCGTCCTCCAACGCGAAGACATTCGTGAGATTGCTCGGGCAGACCTCGCGTTCTTGCCACGCGAAGAGGAAGCGCTTGCCCTGGGCGTTGCCGGCGATATAGCGAGAGAGCGGCGCAAGCGCCTTGCGCATACCCGGCCGTGGCTCGGCGAAGCGCCACCAATTGCGTCGATACGCCTCTCGATTGTTCTTGTCGCGCTCGGGCTTGACACGCTCTCGCACCAACTGGAGCGCCGCCGGATATGCGGCGGCCTCCTCCAATGAGCGCATCTCAAAGTCGATGATCCATCGCCTTGGCCGCTGCTGCGGCTCCTCCGTGATGTCATCGCCGATGAGGTATGGCCGGACGACATCGGCGTAGGCAGGCTCGGGACGCGCGAGCAGCATCTCAGCCTCGTCGATGTCGAGGTAGAAGCTACCGGCGGGAATCGGCCCCTGGAACGACCTACCGCGGTTCTCCGGCAGCGGCTCGTACTCCTCGATCGCCAGCTTCGACTCGCGCAGCCGCGTGCTTATACCCACGACCTCCCGGCCGTCGAG
This sequence comes from uncultured Solirubrobacterales bacterium, assembly GCA_963804675.1. GTDB lineage: Bacteria > Actinomycetota > Thermoleophilia > Solirubrobacterales > Solirubrobacteraceae > Palsa-744. The sequence continues at coordinate 1,599,336 of CAWDRI010000001.1, forward strand.
TTCGAAACGCTCGGGAGGCTCCACGGGCCGCTGCACCCAGTTGACGATGCTGACGTTCACGACGGCCTCGCCCGGCCACGTCTGCCGCGACACCGCGTCGGTGATCACGCCGCCGTGGGCGACGACGTCGTTGAGGCTCGCCTTGCGCGCGCGCCCTTGGCTCACGGAGTTGGTGGCCACAAAGCCCGCCCTCGCTCCCGGCCGCATCTGCTCGGCGGCGCGTCTGAACCAGTAGACCGCGAGGTCTTGGATGCCGCAGCCGAACGTCTGCCCAAGCCACTCCACGCGCTCGTCGCCGAGCACCGCGCGGAGGTTCTGCGAGCCGTGGTAGGGCGGGTTGCCCACGACGGCGTCTGCGGCGGGCCACGGGACCCGCAGGGCGTCGCCGTTGATGATGCCCGACAGATCGACGAGGGGCAGCGTGGTCTCGTCCAGCGTCAACTCCTCGACGGCGAGACGGTGAGCCATCCACAGCGTGACGCGGGCGAGCGAGACCGCGAAGGCGTCGATCTCGATGCCCCGGATGTTCTGCAGCGGGAAGAAGATGTTCAGCCGCGGCGCGTCCGGCAGCCCGGCCGCCACCCGGAGTTCGGCCTCCCGTTCGTGGAGGCGCCGCTCGATCCGCCGCAGCTCTCGGTAGGCGAGGTAGAGGAAGTTGCCCGAGCCGCACGCGGGGTCGAGCACGACGTAGCGCATCAGGTCGGCCTGTGCGCGCTCGGCCTCGCGGTGGGTGGAGAGGTTCTCGATGCGCTCGCGCCACGGCCGCACGATCGTCGGCAGGACGATCTTCTGCAGCTCGGCGTCGTGGGTGTAGTGGGCTCCCAGCTCCCACTGCTTGTCGTGCCCCAGCGTTCCCTCCAAGAGCGACCCGAAGATCTGGGGCTGAACGTCTCGCCAGTTGAACGCCGCGGCGGCGCGCAGCAGCTCGAGCTCCTCTGCCTGGAGGTGTAGGCGCGTCGGATGCTCGAACAGCCCGCCGTTGGCGTACGGGACGCCGGCGTACTGCCCCTGCTGAGGGCGCTCCCGCGAGGGGTCGTTGAGCAGCTCGAACAAGCGCCCCAGCTCGTCAGCACTGGAGCGGTGCGGGTTGGCGATGAGATCCTCGACGAGCAGCGTGAACCGGTGGCCCGGTATCTGCCCGAGGCCCTCGGCGAACATCGACCACACGCACTGCAGGATGAAGTCGCGGCGCTCGTCCGGGCCGCCGCAGCGCCGCTCCGCCAGACGCCCGCTGAGCTCGGTCACCATCCGGGCCGCGCCGCTGGTGACCGCCGCGTGCCCGTCGACGAAAACGGGCTCCTGGTCGGCGAGGAACAGCAGCGCGTCGTAGCGGTCGGGCAGCTCGACGAGCTCGAGGGAGATGCGTGGATCGCCAGGAAAGCGGCCGGGCTCCCATACCTCGAAGCGCTGGAACGCGCAGAGGACCACGAACCGCGGGGCCGGTATCCCCCGCCGGGGATCGGCGGAGTCGCGCCAGTAGTCCAGCGCCTGCCCGCGGTGGCGGCTGAGCCGTTTGGACTCCGCCGGGGCCTTCATCTCCACGATGCAGACGCCCGGCCACAGCAGGTCGAGGAAACGGCCCTCCTGCGGCGCCTCGAAGATCGCGCCCGCCTCGCGACGGTCGGTACCGTAGCAGGCGAGCAGCTCGTTGAGGAAGGTCTGTGCCTCGGAGCGCTCGCTGCCTTTGTAGAGCGTCCAGTGGGCCGCGAAGCGCGACAGGTTCGCCCGGATTTCCTCGCCGGTCAACGCCACCGGAGGGAGCGATCAGACAGCGAGGCGCTCTTGATCGGGAACGGCATAGAACGTCTTTTGGAGCAGCCGGCGGTGCTCCAGGCGCAGGTGCTCCTCGCTCTCTTGGAGCGCGGCTATGAGATGCTGCTCGGCATCGTCCCGGGCGAGCGCGACGCGGGCCCGCTCGGCCCGTTCGCGCGCCTCGGAGATGTAGAGCAGAACCTTCTCGACTTCGCTGTGATGGGCCTCGTTGAACATCGATGACTCCTCGGACTGGACACGAGCAACTCTACGGGTCGCCGGGGACGGCACAGTGCGGCCACTCCGCAAACTGCGCTGAGAACGCCGCACCGAGACGCCTCGCGACGGGCGCAACCGCCGGTCGCCCTTGGAAACCGCGACCACTGCCCGCACGTGATCCCCGCCCGGCCGGCCTCTTGGCGACAATGGAGCGATGGGGCTGGGACACCTTCTCGACGACCGACCGCTCGCCGGGCCGCGCGCCGTGCTGCGCGAGATATCGCCGGAGCTACTGGCCACCGCAGTCAACGCGTCGGACCTTTCGGACGCGACTACGGCGATCGAGCGTCTCTGCCAGCTATGGGGTGGCGGTTGCGGCGCGCTGTTGCCCGCCCACAACGGGGAACTGCCAACGCCTGGCTGGCGTCGCCTGCTGGAGAGCGGGGGCTTCGACAGTCTCGCAACGCGTAGGGTGCTCCAAGTCGAGGACGGTTTCGAGAAGCGCTTTGCGGTCCGCGTGGAGGACACGCCGATGGCAGAGCCTGCGTGGAGCGCTCTGGTGGCGGAGCGCGCCGAGCGTGAGCAATGGCCGGTCCTTCGGGCCCGGCTGCCGTCTGCCGAAGATCCGTGGCGTGTGGCCTACCTGGGCTGCCTTGGTGCGCTGGCTGACGAGCCCGATGCTTATCTCGTTCAGCGTGCCGGGCTGATGGTGGGCGTCACCCTCGAGCACCTGATGCCGGTGGATCACGGCGAGGTCGAGGAGCCCGGAGCCGAGGATCTCATCCGTCGGCTGCGCGCCCGCGGTGAGGTAACGCCCCGCGTACTGTCGTTGCACCGGCTGGTGCCCTATCCGGCGGTGCGCTCTACCGACCTGGTCTTTGCGCCGAGGTGGACCGACCGTGGCTGGATGCGTCTGCACGCCGCCGCCAACATCTTTGTCGTCTACAAGCCGGGCAGCATCGCTGATCTTGCCTTGCTTTGGACACTGCGGGCCGCCCACGGTGCGGCACCTGGTGTACCCATAGGCGTGCCCGCCGGCCCTGATCTCGAGCGGTCGCTGCGCGTATGGACCAATCTCGACAGCGACCGCGAACACGTCGCCTTGGATCGCAACGGCCTTCCCGGTCGGCCCTGGGCGCTGACCTCGGCCAGCATCTCGCGCGCTGAGCTCGAAGCCCTCGCCGCCGGCCTCCCCGGTGACGAGTGGGTCGCCCTGGACCCTGACGAGCTACTGCAGCCGATCCGCCGCCCTGCTCTGCGCTCAACCGAGGTCGTGGTCTTCACAGACGGCGGCGCCACGATTCCGACGATGGGGCAGGCAGATCGCGAGGTGATCGCCGAGCGTCCACCGGCGGCCTGGGGGCCGCTGTTGCGCGTTCGGATGTCGGTCACGGGCCGGGAGCTTCCGCCGTTGCGCGAACTGCGTGGTGGTATTCCGTCTTTGGGGGGCTGGCGCCAGGGGGGCTACGATCGCCAGTTGCCCCGCGAGGAGGTGACCGCGATGCAGTGGCCCGACCCGTTTTCGGTGCTTGAGGCCGCTGTCGGGGAGCACGGCTTGGCGATACGACCAAGCCGGCCCGGTCGAGCCAGTGTGGCGCTGCTGCGCCGTGTCGGCTCGTTCGCTGCCCTCGACGCGCTCAAGCACGACAAGCTGCTCGAACTGGTGCTGCGTCTCGGGGAGCGCACTGGAATCTCGTATTTTCGTAGTCGTGTCCGTGACCTCCAAGCAGACCTCGCTGAGCAAGATGAGGGCGCAGCAGCGCGCTCGGCGGCGATTGAGCGACATCTTGCAAATCTGACGGTCCCTCCGATCGAGGACGAACAGCACGAGCTGACCTTCGAGAAGGTACGAACAGTCCTCCGTAGCGGCGCGGCGACTCATAACTGGCTGGAGTGGGCCGAGGACGCGGGCCTGCTTGTTCGAGGAGCGCGTACACAGTGTGATACCTGCGGTACGCAGGGATGGCGGACCATCGGCGAGCTCGCGCCACCGGTTTTGTGTGCTGGCTGTGGCGGCGTCATCCCACGCCCGTTCCCGTCAGACCGGCTGACGTTCCGGTACCGCGCCAGCCGCATGCTGCTTGAGGTGCTGGCCGCCGACGCGCTTCCGCATCTGCTCTGTGCCACATGGTGGTCGACGCTGCGTCCCAACCTCTTCGGAGTCCACCCTGGCATAGAGTTCCTCAACGGCAAGACCGTTATCGCGGAGGTCGATGTCGTCCTGCTGGAAGCCGACGGCCGACTGGTACTTGGCGAGTGCAAGCAGCGCCCCACCGGACTGATCGACAGTGACGTCGAGAAGCTCGAGGCACTTGCCGATCGAATCGATGCGGCCTACACCTTCTATGCGGTGCCATGCTGGGCGAGGGACCTAACTCCGCCCTGGATCGAGCTGCGCCGCGACCTACCTGATCGACGCCGGTTCACGTTGACCGCCGAGCAGTTGCTGGCTCAGTCCAGGAGCGTGATTTCCCTCACGAGCATCGACGAGACCGCGCCTGCGGCTGCGGCTGCAGACGAAGAGGTGATCGCAGCACATCACGCACAGTTCATCGACCGCCTGACCCACCAATCGTGAGCCCGCCACTCCGGCCGAGACAGGCCACCTCCTCCGCACAACCGTAATCTCACGCGGCGCTTTGGGGACACCACTGCGTACGCAGCGTACGCAGCCTTGCGACCACTCCGCGACCACGAGCTGCCTGGAACGCCGCAAATCCGGGGGTTTTCTTCGCACCCGTTCGCACCCTTACAGACCGGGAAACCCCTGCAAGGGTGCGAAGTTCGCGCTACTTCGCCCCTATGGGTGCCAGTGGAGACGGCGGGAGTCGAACCCGCGTCCGCGATCGCGTAAAAGATGGTGTCTACGAGCGTAGCCGGCGCTCTGTTCTCACCCTCTGCTCGCCTCGCCGGCGGGGTTGCGGGGGGCCAGCCCTCTAAGAATGTCCCCGGCTCGGCGAGAGCGGACCTTGCCGGGTGAGCCTGCTGTCTGATCCCGGTGATCCCCGCCGCAGGCGAGCGAGGGCCGAGACCTCAGGCCTGGTTTCTAATCAGGCCGCGAGGGCGTACTCGTGTGAGTCCGCACTTATGGTTTTCCGGGGTGTTTTACGAGGCCTCCCCGGACCTCGGCTCGCAACCACCCCCACGAAACCGACCGCGTCGAAGCCTGTCGTCCCCGGGAATGCGTTGTGTTCACAGTGTAGCCAACCGACGCGCCTGCGCCGGGCCGGCGGGGGCAAGTCGCGACCGTGGCAAACGGTGCCAAGCAAACCCACCCCGCCGCGGCCTCAGGGCCGCGGCCCCCAACCCTCCAAACACAACGCGCACAATCCCGCACCAGGCCACGGTACCAACCCAAGCCATGGCCCCAACCCCTGCAAACGCGAAGCGCACGCCCACACCAAGCCGCGGTCATCAAAACGCGCAACGCCAACGCCGACCCCCAACGCGAGCGGCGAAGGCGCAGGCGCTTAGGCGTTGCTTAGCGGCGGTGCCACAATGGGTGGGAGATGAGTGAGCATTCGATCTGGCCCACGCCACCGGGCGGGCCTGCGCAGGCGAGCTACCCAACGCTCGCGCCCGGCGCCACCGGCACACCCGTGCCAGAGGGCGCGAGCGCTCCGACGAGCGATTTTGGCCCGGCGGCGCACACAGCGCGCGCGCCCGGGCTGGCTCCTGCGGCAATCACGCCGGGCACGGCACAGCTCGACGGCCGTCCTTTCGGCGAGGCGCCGCGCACCGACAAGCCGTTCGGCGCCCAACGGCGCGGCCTGCGCGGACGCATCGGCAGCGGACTGGCGGGCGCGGGCGCGCTGCTGGCGAAGTTCGGGGCGGGACTCAAAGCGCTACTGGTGGCGGCGCCGTACACGAAAGTGCTGCTCACCGGCGGCACGGCGTTGGTGTCGGTGGCGGCATACAGCCTGTTCTGGGGCTGGCAGTTCGCGGCGGGTTTCGTCGTACTGCTGTTCGTGCACGAGATGGGCCACGCGATCCAGCTGCGCCGCGAGGGCATCAAAGCGAGCGCGCCGATGTTCGTGCCGTTCATGGGCGCGCTGATCACCGCGCGCTCGCTCGGCGACAACGCCCTCGCCGAGGCGCGCGTAGGGCTGGCCGGCCCGATCCTCGGCAGCCTCGGCGCGGCGGCGGTTGCGGCGCTCGGCGTGGCCACACACAGCCAGATGCTGATCGCGCTCGCCTACGTCGGCTTCTTGATCAACCTCTTCAACCTCCTGCCAATCGTCCCGCTCGACGGCGGGCGCGCGATGGCAGCGATGGCGCCATGGATGTGGTTCGTTGGTTTTGGTGTGCTGCTCGTACTCGCCTTCACGCTGCCGTCCAACCCGGTGCTGTGGGTGATCGTGCTGTTTGGCGGCTTTGAGCTCTACCGGCGCTGGAAGGCCCGCAAAACGGGCTCGGCGGCACAGCTTGCCTACTACCGCGTCGCCCCCCGCCACCGCCTGCTGGTGGGCCTCGTCTACATCGGCCTGGCGGCCGGCCTGGCAGTGGGGATGGCCGCGACGCACGTGCTGACCTACGCCGGCCACAACTTCGGCCACCTCTAAATGAATGAAGAGGGGCCCGGCTCGGCGACCTGCGGCCGCCTGCGCCACCCTCTAAATGAATGAAGACGGGCCCGGCTCGGCGACCTGCGGCCGCCTGCGCCACCCTCTAAATGAATGAAGAGGGGCCCGGCTCGGCGACCTGCGGCCGCCTGCGCCACCCTCTAAGCGTCCCTCACCTCCGGGCGCCGAGCGCGCGTTCCATGTCGCGCTTGACCTCGCGGTCGCGAATCGCGTGGCGCTTGTCGTAGAGGTCGCGCCCGCGCGCCAGGGCGATCTCGACCTTGGCGCGGCCGTCCTTGAAGTAGATGCGCGTCGGCACGATCGTCAGCCCACGCTCATTGACGCGAGCGGCCAGACGGGCGATCTCGGCGCTGTGGGCGAGCAGCCGCCGGTCGCGCTCGGGGTCGTGGTTCTCACGCGCGGCGGGCGCGTAGGGCGGGATGTGCACGCCGTGCAGCCACAGCTGACCGCCGCGCACCTCGACGTAGGCGTCCTTGATCTGCGCGCCGGAGGTGCGCAGCGCCTTGACCTCGGTGCCGAGCAGCTCAATGCCGCACTCGATACGTTCGAGCATCTCGTAGCGGTAGAACGCCTGGCGGTTGCTCGCGACATCCCCCGAACCGAGCGCGCGCTTGGCTGACTTGCTCTTCGCCATCCTTCGAGCGTAGTCGGTCTGTGCGCGGTGACGCTCGCGCGCGGGCCGATCCGTGCCCGACACGCACGCGGCACCACAACCCCATCGACCCAGACGCCGACCGGCGCGCCATCCACACCGTTCGTGCTGTATACAGCGCGACGCGGCACGGTGCTCACAAATCCATGCCATTCGCGTGCGCGTACGTGCGCGTACGCGCGCCGCCGCGAATGGCTCCCCAAAACCAACACCCACCCGCTCCCCAAACCAACCTCCCCCGCTCCCCAAACCAACCACCCACCCACTCCCCAAAACCAACACCCAACCCCCCCCACCCCACCCCACCCCACCCCCCACGACGCTCAGCCCCCAGCCCGGCGGCGGCGTCCCCGTCCGCCCGCGCCACGGCGCGGCGGCTCACCGCGCGAGGCATGCCCTCCCGAGTGGGATCCGTCGAGCTCGATCGGCGCTAGGTCGAACCCGCCCTCGCGGAGCGTCCACACGGGCAACGCGCACAGCGATCGGGTCACCCAGACGCAGCGTGGCGCCGGAGCGCTCGCCGTGGAGGATGGTGCCCTGATCGTTGAGCTCCCACCACTCACGGCGCCCGCCGATGTCGCGACCGTCGTCACGACCGGTACGGCCGCCGCGGCCGGCGCGGCCGCCCTCGCGGATGCCCCCGCCTCCTCGCCCGACACTGCCGGGCACGGCCCCATCGCGCGCCTGAGCGCGTGCGCGCGGGGGCGGCCCGCTTCCACCAACACCACCCGCCCCCTCCCCGGCTACAGCACCGCCCTGCCCCTGCCCGGCGGCTAGCGTCTCGGCGAGCCGGCGCACGGGCAGGAACCCCTGGTACTGGTATGCGCCGCCACCCCCGTCCTCAGCGGCACCGTTACTGCTCCCGCCCGACCCATCTTGAGCGAGCTGCTCCCGCGCGCCGCGGTCGACGCGGCCATCGCGATCGCTGCCCCCCTGCGCGCCACCGGCCCCCCCGCTGCCCGCAGGCGGGCCGCCGGCCCTGCCGCCTACAGGCGGGCCGCCGACCCCGCCGCCCACAGGCACGCCACCGGCCCCGCCGCCTGTAGGCGGGCCGCCAAAGGCGATGAACGCGCCGGCGGAGATCAGCCCGATGACCTCGCCCACGAATGGCGCAGCGGGGTCGCCGTCGTAGAGGGCGCGCTCGAGCGCGAAGCAGCGGGCGATGTCGTCGGCGTCGCGCTCGATTTCCATCGCAGAGCGCTCGCGCCCGGAGCACCAGTCGCCCAACTCGGCGAGGCCGTCCACACCAGGCGCGCGCTCGGGGTGGCCGAGGGTGGCGAGCAGCGCGCGGTGGCAGACGAGGTCGGGGTAGCGGCGGATGGGCGAGGTGAAGTGGCAGTAGCAGGTGGAGGCGAGCCCGGCGTGGCCGAGATTCGCGGGCGTGTAGTGCGCGGACTGCAGCGCGCGCAGCACGAGCGTGGTGAGCGCGCGGCGCCCGCCGGTGGGCGAGACGGTGCGCTCGCCGGCACGGGCGCGGGCCACGGTGCGGCGCACGTGGCGCTCGACGGCGTGCGAGCACTCGCCGAGCAGCGCGGCGGCCTGGCTGCGCGAGAGCTGGGCAGGCACGGGCGGGGTGGGCACGCCGAGCGAGGCGAGCTGGTCGACCAGCCGGAGCACGCCCGCGACCTCGGGGCGTTCGTGGACACGGTAGAGGCAGGGCATGCGCCGCTCGGCGAGGTGCTCGGCGACCGCCTCGTTGGCGGCGATCATCAGGTGCTCGATCAGGCGGTGGGACTCGGTGGCGACACGCGCGACGATCAGACGTACTTCGCCGTCGTCATCCAGCTCGAACTCGGGCTCCTCGGAGTCGAGTGTGAGTGCGCTGGCGCGGGCTTCACGCACCTCGCGCAGCACACGGGCGGCAGCGCGAGCAGCGTCCAGCGACTGTGCCCACGGCTCGCCGGCGCGCTCGCGCCCGGCGAAGATGCGGTCGACGCCGTCGTAGTCCAGGCGGGCGTCGGAGCGGATCAGCGAGCGATGGAAGCGGGCGGGCGGGCGCCGGCCGGCGCGGGCGCCCTCGAGCGCGACCTCCAGCTCGACGCTCACGGCGAGGCGGTCGCGGCCGGGAACGAGCGAGCAGGCGTCGTCACAGAGCGCGGCGGGCAGCATCGGCTCGACGGCGCCGGGCGCGTAGACGCTGGTGCCGCGCAGACGGGCCTCGACGTCAATCGGGGAGCCCTCGCGCACGTAGGCGGCGACGTCGGCAATGTGCACCCAGACGCGGACGGCGCGGCGGTCCTCGATCCATTCGGCGGACAGCGCGTCGTCGAAGTCGCGCGCGGCGGCGGGGTCGATCGTGAAGGTCGCAAGGTCGCGCAGGTCCTGGCGCTCAGGTCCGGCCGGGGAGGGCGCTCCGGCGCCCGCTCGCATGTCGGTGCCAAAACCACCGGCTGTCTCAACGGCAGCCGCGACTCGCCCTGCCTGGGCGGCCTTCTCGACTCGCCCTGTCTTGGCGGCAGCCTCGACTCGCCCTGCCCCGGCGGCCTTGCGCGCAGCGCGCTCGACAGCGCCCTCGAAGCGGCGCGCGAGGCCACGTTCGCGCATCAGCTGCTCGATCGCGTCGCGCGCGCTCAGTCGCTGCTCCGGTGGCCAGACGACACGGGCGTCGTGCTTGGCGCGGCGTTTGCCGGCGCGACCCTGCCCGCGCCGCGAGGGGCCGGTGGTCATGCGGGAATTTTGGCGGCGAGGACGCGCAGCGCGGTGGCGAGGGCGGAGGAGCTGTCGATCGAGGAGGAGGGGATCGCCACTTCAGGCGTGATGCCGGCCCCTTGGCGCACGCCGCCGCCGCCGAGGTTGCGGCCGTTGGGGGTGAAGAACTCGCCGACGGTGATGTCCAGGGCGCCGCCGTTGGCGAGGGGCTGCTCCTCCTGGAAGACGCCCTTGCCGAAGGTGTGGGTGCCGACGACGGTCGCGCGGCGGTGGTCTTGGAGCGCGCCGGTGAGGATCTCCGACGAGGAGGCGGTGTTGTGGTCGACAAGGATGACGACGGGGATTGAGGCGGGGATCGGGTGGCCGGCGGCGCGGAGGGTGAGGGTCGGTTGGGTGCGCCCGCGGGTGGTGACGACGGTGGCGCCGGAGGGCAGGAAGATGCTGGCGATCAGGCGGGCTTCTTCGACGAGGCCACCGCCGTTGCCGCGCAGGTCCAGGACGATGCCGCGCGCGTGGTGGACGTGCAGCTCGCCTTCGACGGCTTCGCGCACTTCGCCGGCGGCGCCGGCGCTGAACATCGCAAGGGCGACGACGCCGACGGGCACGCCGTGGATCGTGCGGGTGAGCGAGGCGACGACTGGCTCGGCGATCACGGCGCGCGTGAGGGTGAGGGTGCGCACAGCGGTGTGGCCGCCGCGGCGCTCACGTACGCGCAGCGTGACAGCGGTGCCGGGTGGTCCTTTGACGAGCGCGGACGCGGCGTTCTCGGAGAGGTGGGCGAGGGAGTGGCCGTTGACGGCGAGGATCAGGTCTTCGGGTTGCAGGCCGGCGCGGGCGGCGGGCGAGGCGTTGAAGACGTGCGCGATCTGCAGACCGAGGGGGTTGGGCGCGACCTCGACGCCGATGCCGGTGAAGCTGGCGGGCTGCACGAAGCTGTGGTATTCGGCGGGGTCGAGGTAGTGCGAGAAGCGGTCGCCGAGGCTGCCGACGGCGCCGGCGATGGCAGCGCCGTTGAGCGAGGATGCGTTGAGCGGACGGTAGTAGTCGTGCACCATGCGCCCGAGGGCTTCGTTGACGACGCGGGTGTTGTTGTCGGCGACCAGGGTGCGACGCGCGAAGCCGGGGAGGTCTTCGGGGTGCCCGCCGAGCCAGACGCCGGCGACCAGCAGCGCGAGCAGCAGGAGCACGAGCAGGGCGGTGGTGAGCAGTTGTCGCAGGATGGCCGTCACGACCCCCAGCCTAGGGGTCGCCGCGTGCGCAGGCGGCGCTCGGAGATGCGGCAGGCCGGGCGCGAGCGCGACAGCGGATATGGTGGGGACCGAAATGGCGACGGTGGGAACGAGTACGGTCGGGGCAAATGGACTGCCGGTGCACAGGATCGCGCTGCCGGGCACGAGGGCGCTGACGGTGCTGGTTGCCTTTGACGCGGGGGCAAGGGCCGAGCGCGCGCAGGAGAACGGGATGGCGCATTTCCTGGAGCACCTGGTGTTCAAGGGGGGTGAGAAGTACCCGACGTACACGGAGGTCAACGAGACGGCAGAGCGGTTGGGGGGCGTGCTGAACGCGTATACGAGCCATGACGTGGTGGCGTTCCACATCACGGTGCGCGCGGAGGCCGCGGGCGCGGCGATCGACCTGCTGAGCGATTTCGTGGGCCGGCCGAAGATCGACGCGGAGGAGCTCGATCGCGAGCGGGGGGTCGTGATCCAGGAGATCAATCGGGCGTACGACCAGCCCTCGACGGTGGCGGAGTATTTGATCGACAGGGCGGCGTTCGGGGAGCACCCGTTGGGGAGGACGGTGCTCGGGCCGGAGGAGAATTTGCGCAGCTTCACGCGGGAGGCGATCGTCGCGTTTCGCGAGCGCCGCTGGGCGGGCGCAAGGGGCGGGGCGTTTGTGGTGGGCAACCTCGAGCATCTCCCCGAGGAGCGGGAGCTGCAGGAGCTGTTCGGGCGGTTCCCACAGCTGGCGCAGCCCGAGCCGTACGTGCCGGCGCCGGAGTTCGCGCCGCAGCGGATGGTGGAGGAACGAGATACCAACCAGTCGCATCTGCGGATGATCTACAGGCCGGCGATCGACGTGGGCAACTATGCGCAAAGAGCAGCACTGACGATCTACGCGACACTGCTGGGCGGGTCGATGGGGTCGAGGCTGTTTGACGAGATTCGCGAGAAACGGGGGTTGTGCTACTCGGTGTACGCGTTCGACCACGCGTTCGCGGACGTGCCGATCCTGCAGCTGGGGTCGGGGCTGGACTCGGGGAAGTGCATCGAGGCGTACACGCGGATGCGCGAGATCGTCGACGAGCTGCGCACGGAGGGCCCGAGGCAGGAGGAGGTGGCGCGGGCGCGCGCGTACGCGGCGGGCCGGCTGGTGCTGGCGTTCGAGAACACAAATGCGGTGGCGCGCCACGCGGCGTCCCAGTCGATCGTGTTCGGCGAGGCGATCGACCCGGATGCGGCGATTGCGGCGCTGGACGCGGTGACCTACGAGCAGGTGCGCGATGTGGCGGCGGGGATCACCGAGGAGCTGGCGGTGGCGTGCGTGGGGCCGCACGCGGTCGACGAGTTCTGAGTGCGCTCAGCCGCCGCACGGGCGGGCTGTCGGCACCGAGCATTGCGCCAAGCTCGCCGAGCGCCTCATCGACGTCGGCTTTGCCGGCCTCGATCGTCGCCTCGATGTCGGCCCAGTCCTTGGTGCGGTCGAGCAACGCCTTGAAGACGACCAGCGCGGTGCAGCCGACCACTGGGATGGTGTGGCCCTCGAAGGGCACCCAGCGCACGCCGTGGGCGACGCGGCGGTGGAAGTCGTGGACATCGAGGAACAAGTCGATCGGGGTGTCGTCCCACCAGAGGCGAACCTGGCCCTCGTCTTCGGCGGCTTGCAGATCTGCGGACGAAGACTCGACGGCATCGGGCAGCGCATCGAAAGCCTCACGGGCACGCGCGGGCTCGATGAACACGTTGACGTCGAGGTCGCGCGTGCCGCGCGGCTCTTCGGTGCAGAAGGCGAGCGCGATGGCGCCGCCGAAGGCGTGTGGGAGGTGGACGCGCCGCAGAGAGTCGTGAACAGCGAGCAGCCGTTCGCCGAGGACGCTCACGCAGCGAGGCCGCGCAGCGACGGATATCGAAGCTCACCGCGACGACGCTGGGGGAGCGACTCGGCGAGGTCGAGCACTTGGGCGAGAATGCGGCCGGCGTGCTCGAGCGCGGCCTGATCGGCGGGCGGCTCGATGCGCAGCTCCAGACCGCCAGCCGCAGCGATGCGGGCGAGTGCCGACACCCCGGGCTGGCGATGACCGTGCTCGTAGGCGCTGAGTACCGAGGACGCCATGCCGGTACGCCGTGCGAGCTCGGCCTGGCTGAGCCCGCTGGCGCGGCGAATGTCGCGAATGAGCTCGCTGGCGACGTGGTCGGCGCTCTCTTGCACGAGAAGACTCCTCGGCTGTTAGCGTATCAGCTAACAGCGCTGCAGGCGACTGCCCAGCCGCATCATCCGATCGCCACCATGCGGTCGATCGGCAGGCGCGCGGCGGCGGCGATGTCGGCGGGCACGCGCACCTCGTACTTCATGTCGCGCAGCGCGTCGCGGAGCTTGGGAAGGGTGATCATCTTCATGTAGACGCAGCTCGCGGCGGGGTTGGCGGGGATGAAGTCGACCTGGGGCGCGGCCATGCGCAGCGGATGCAGCATGCCAACCTCGGTCGCGACGACGACCTCGCGGCGCTGGCCCGCAGGCACCTCGCCGGCCGTCCCGCCAGCGGCCGCGCCAACCGCAACTGTCCCCCCGGCGTCGCCCGTCGAGCCCACCATGTGCCCGTCGTGGGCAACGCCCGCACCCGCGCCGGGCCCGCCGCGCCCGGCGTCCGCGCCGCTCGCCCCCCCGCGCTGCTCGCCAGAGCCGCCGGCAGCAGCCGGCAGCCCGACTTCGGCGACCTGATGGGGGTCGCTGCCCTCGGCAGCACCGCCGCCAGCCTGCTCGGCGCGTTCGGCGTAGGCGAGCATGCCCCCGGTGGAGAGCATGTGGACACCCTGCGAGGAGATGTCGCCGGCGGCGACGTACTCCATGATGCTGGTGGAGCAGCCGCACTCGGGGTGGATCAGGAAGTCGGCGCCGGGGTGGGCGGCACGGGTCGCGTCGATGTCGGCGGGACGGATGCCGGCGTGCACGTGACACTCGCCGTCCCAGACGTGCATGCGCCGGCCAAGCTGCTTCTCGACGTAGGCGCCGAGCCACATGTCGGGCCCGAAGAGGATCTCGGTGTCGGCGCCGTGGGTGTTGTGGATGTGGCGGACGACGTCAACGGCGTTGGCGGAGGTGCAGCAGTAGTCGGTGAGCGCCTTGACCTCGGCGGTGGTGTTGACGTACATGACGACGACGCCGCGCGGGTACTGTGCCCGCCACGCCCGCAGCTGCTCGGCGTCGATCGCGGCGGCGAGCGAGCAGCCGGCGTCAGGGTCGGGGATCAGGACGGTCTTCTCGGGGCAGAGGATCGAGGCGGTCTCGGCCATGAAGTGCACGCCGCAGAAGACGATCGTCTCACCTTCGGCCGCGGCGGCCTGGCGCGAGAGGCCGAGCGAGTCGCCGACGTAGTGGGCGACGTCCTGGACCTCGGGGACCTGGTAGTTGTGGGCGAGGATCACGGCGTGGCGCTGCTCGGCGAGCGCGCGCACCTCGTGCTGTAGCTCGGCGATCTCCGCGGCACTCAACGGCGCAACGGGCTCTGGCGCGGGCACGCCCGGGGCCATTGGCAGCTGGCCGGGAGCACCGGGATGGGCGGGCGTTTGGGACGGCGCGAGCGGGAGGGGGATCGTCATGGCAGAGCCTCCAGGAGCATCGAGAGGTCCAGGGCGGGCGCCGAGTGCGTGAGGGCGCCTATCGAGATCCATTCTACCCCGGTTTGCGCGCGCGAGTGGAGCGTCTGCAGGGTGACGCCGCCGCTGGCCTCAAGCTGCGCGCGGCCGGCGACGCGCGTGACGGCGACGCGCAGCGCGGCGTCGTCCATGTTGTCCAGCAAGAGCCGCGGCACGCCGGCAGCCAGGGCGGCGTCGATCTCGTCGGCGTCGCGGACCTCGACCTCGAGCGTGTCGGCCAGCTCGGGGGCCGCGGCGCGCGCGAGCGCGACGGCGCGCGCAATCGAGCCGGCGGCGGCGATGTGGTTCTCCTTGATGAGGAACGCGTCGTACAGACCGGCACGGTGGTTGAGGACGAGGCCCTCTCCGGACCCGGCGCCGGCGGCGGCGACGGCGGCCTTCTCCAGGGCGCGCAGCCCCGGGGTGGTCTTGCGCGTGTCGAGCACGCGCGCGCGGGTGTCGCGCACGGCAAGGGCGGCACGAACGGCGGTGGTGGCCACGCCGGAGAGGTGGCCGAGGAAGTTCAGGGCGGTGCGCTCGCCGGTGAGCAGGGCGCGCGCAGAGCCCTCTACCGAAAGCACCGGCCCACCCTGCTCGCGCCAGATGCCCTCGGCCACGAGCCGCGTGCAGAGCACACCGGGGTCGAGCTCGACGAAGACGAGTTCGACGACCTCCAAGCCGTAGACCGCACCGGGCGCCTTCTGCGTGATCGTCGCGCGGGCGCGCGCGTCGGCGGCGACGGTGGCGTTGGTGGTGACGTCGCCAGCGCCAACGTCCTCGGCGAGCGCGCGGCGCACGAGGCCGGACAGCACGTCAGCGTCCATCGGCCACCCGGCCCCGACCGGCTATCCCGGCCCATCCCCCACCCCGGTCCGGCGGCGCATCGCCGACCGGCAGCGCATCGCGGTCCATCAGCCACCCGGCCCCGACCGGCTATCCCGGCCCATCCCCCACCCCCGGTTCGTCGGCGCATCGCCGACCGGCAGCGGATTGCGGTCCATCAGGAGGCGGCGGTCGTCGTGGAGGCGGCCTTCAGCAGGTGGGCGCGTACGAATCCGTCGAGGTCGCCGTCGAGCACGCGCTGCACGTCGCCCATCTCGTGGCCGGTACGGTGGTCCTTGGCGAGGGTGTAGGGATGCAGGACGTAGGAGCGGATTTGAGAGCCGAAGTTGACGTCCTGGGCCTCGCCCTTCTCGCGCGCGATCTCTTCCTGACGTTCGCGCTCGGCGCGTTCGAGCAGCTTGGCGCGGAGCATCGCCATCGCGGTGGCACGGTTGGAGGATTGGGAGCGCTCGTTCTGGCATTGGACGACGACGCCGGTCGGCTTGTGGGTGATGCGCACGGCGGAGTCGGTCTTGTTGACGTGCTGGCCACCGGCGCCGGAGGCGCGGTAGGTGTCGATCTGGAGGTCGTCCTCGTCGATCTCGACCGCGCCGGTGTCCTGCACGACGGGCGCGACCTCGACGCCGGCGAAGCTGGTGTGGCGGCGGTGGGCGGAGTCGAACGGGGAGAGCCGCACGAGCCGGTGCACGCCGCGCTCGGCGCCGAACAGGCCGTAGGCGTTCTCGCCTGAGGCACGGAAGGTGGCGGACTTGATGCCGGCTTCCTCACCGGCGCTGGCCTCGAGCAGCTCGACCTTGAAACCGCGCGCTTGCGCCCAGCGCAGCTCCATGCGCAGCACCATCTCGGCCCAGTCCTGCGCGTCGGTGCCGCCGGCGCCGGCGTTGACGCTGACGAGCGCGTCGCCGGCGTCGTAGGGCCCGGAGAACAAACGCTGCTCCTCGAGCGCCGCCAGACGCGTTTCGACGCCGGCGAGCTGCTCCTGCACTTCGTCCTCCAGCGAGGCGTCTTCGGCGGCCATCTCGGCGAGACCATCGAGATCGCCGACGTCGTGCTCGAGCGCCCCGAACGTCTCTAGGCGGCGCGCCAGGCGCGCGTGCTCAGCCGAGACGGCGGCGGCCCGCTCGGCGTCGTCCCAGAACCCGGCCTCCTGCATCTCCCCCTCGAGCGCATGCGCCCGCTCGCCTAGCGCAGCGGGGTCAAAGATAGTCCGCGAGCAGCTTCAGCTGGTCGCGGATCGCAGACAGCCGCTGCGAGATCGACTCCGTGGGGGCGTTGGCGGGCATGGTCACACGCTATCAGCGCAGTTGGCGAATCATGCTCTCGACTGATCCGGCAAGCTAGCACTTGCACATCACCACCAACGAGCGCCCCTGGCGGCGCACGGCGACGTATCGCACCCGGACCGAGCCTCCTGAGAGCGCTCTCGACCAAGCAGCGCAAGGACGCACCGAGCGAAGTGTGCTTAAGCACACGAGCTGGCCGATCGGCGATCTCGTCGATCGCCGATCGGTAGGACGCAGCGATGCGCAGCGTCGAGTGCGCCCTCAGGCGCCGTGGCACTTCTTGAACTTCTTACCGGAGCCACACCAGCAGGGGTCGTTGCGCCCCACCTGGTGCTCGGTGTCGAGCACGCGCTGCTGGACGGCAACCGGACCTTCGCCCTGTGCCTCCTCGCCGTCTGCATACGCGTGCCCTGCGCCCGCGCCACCGGCCGCACCGGCGGCTGCAGCGGCGGCGGCCATCGCGCCGGCGCCCATCGGGGCGCTGCCGCCGGAGTAGGAGACGCGCCCGGGGCGGGTGGCGTTGCCGGCGGCCGCGAATGCGGGGGCGGGCGGCCCGGCACCGGCGCCGGGGCCTTCGACGACGACTTGGACGTTGAAGATCATGCGGGCGTAGTCGGCCCAGACGCTGTTGATGAGGTCGCCGAAGAGGTCGTAGGCCTCGTTCTTGTAGGCGACGAGCGGGTCCATCTGCGCGATGCCGCGCAGGCCGATGCCTTCGCGCAGGTAGTCCATGTCGTAGAGGTGCTCGCGCCAGCGTTCGTCGATGATCTGCAGCAGCAGGTAGCGCTCGAGCTGTCCCATCAGCTCCTCGCCGAGTTCGGTTTCACGCGCGTCGTAGCGCTCGAGCGCGGCCTGCAGCACGCGCTCGCCGAGCATCCCGCGATCGACGCCTTCGGGACCGACGTCGCCCGGGTCGAGGTCGATTGGGAAGAACTGCGCGAGGGCGGTGCGCAGACCGTCGAGATCCCAGTTTTCGAGATAGTCGCCTTCGGTGTAGTCATCGACGGTGCGTTCGATCACGCGTCCGATTTCCTGGCGCGCCTGTTCGCCCATTGCCTGCCCTTCGAGGACCTGGTCGCGGTAGGCGTAGATCACGCGGCGCTGCTCGTTCATGACGTCGTCGTATTCGAGGACGCGCTTGCGGATCAGGAAGTTCTGTTCCTCGACCTTCTTTTGGGCTTTCTCGATCTGCTTGGAGAGCATGCCGGCTTCGATCGGTTCCTCGTTGCCCTCGTCGTCAACGCCGCCGAGTTTGTCAAGGATGCGGTAGATGCGGTCGCCGGCGAACAACCGCACGAGGTCGTCTTCGGCAGACAGGAAGAAACGCGACTCGCCGGGGTCGCCCTGCCGTCCGGAACGCCCGCGCAGCTGGTTGTCGATGCGCCGGGACTCGTGACGCTCGGTGCCGCAGATGTAGAGGCCGCCGGCGGCCATTACGCGCTCGCGGTCGGCGACGACGCGTTCTTCCACGCCGGGGAGCAGCTCGAGGAAGCGCTGCTGGTACTCATCGCTGCCGGCCTGCAACCCCTCCTTGGCGAGCTCCAGGCGGGCGAGGTGCTCGGGGTTGCCGCCGAGCTTGATATCCACGCCGCGGCCGGCCATGTTGGTCGCGATCGTGACGGCGCCGGGCTGGCCGGCCTCGGCGACGGTCTCGGCCTCGCGCGCGGCGTGCTCGGGCTTGGCGTTGAGCACGGTGTGCTTGATCCCCATTCGCTTGAGACGCTCGCCGAGCAGCTCGGAGACCTCGACAGAGATCGTGCCGACGAGGACGGGCTGTCCGTTTTGGTGGCGCTCTGCGATCTCGCGCGCGAGCGCGCTCCACTTGCCCTCCTTGGTCTTGTAGACTTGGTCGTTGCAGTCGGCGCGGATCATCGGCACGTTGGTGGGGATCTGCACGACGGGCAGTTGGTAGATCTTCATGAACTCGGGCGCCTCGGTGAGCGCGGTGCCGGTCATCCCGGCGAGCTTGTCGTAGAGGCGGAAGTAGTTCTGGTAGGTGATCGTGGCGAGCGTCTGGTTCTCCTCCTGGATGCGTACGCCCTCCTTGGCCTCGACGGCCTGGTGCAGGCCTTCCGACCAGCGCCGGCCCTCGAGGATGCGCCCGGTGAACTCGTCGACGATCTTCACCTCGCCGTCGATCACGGCGTAGTCGACGTCGCGCTTGTAGAGCGACTCGGCGCGCAGCGCCTGGATCAGATGGTTGACGAGGTGCCCGTTCTCGGCGCGGTAGAGGTGGTCGATGCCGAGGAAACGCTCGGCCTTGGTGACGCCCTGCTCGGTCGCCGAGACGGTCTTGTGCTTCTCATCGAACTCGTAGTCGAAGTCGGCGACGAATTCCTTCTTGGAGCGCGGGTCCATCCCTTCGGGGGTCTTGCCCGGCTTCATGCGTGGCGCCAGGCGCGCGAACTGGACGTAGAGGTCGGCTGCCTGTTCGGGCGCGCCGGAGATGATCAGCGGCGTGCGCGCCTCATCGATGAGGATGTTGTCGACCTCGTCCACGACGGCGAAGTAGTGGCCGCGCTGGACCTTTTCGGCGAGATCCTTGGCCATGTTGTCGCGCAGGTAGTCGAAGCCGAGCTCGGAGTTGGTGGCGTAGACGACGTCACAGGCGTAGGCGCGGTGCTTGTCCTCGTAGGACTGCATGTTCTGGAGGATCCCAACGGAGACGCCGAGCGCGTCGTAGATTGGTTTCATCCATTCGGCGTCGCGGCGCGCGAGGTAGTCGTTGACGGTGACGACGTGCACGCCCCTGCTTGCGTGTGTAGGCGCGCCGCCGTTGGCGGCGGCGCCGTTGGCGAGCGCGTCGGCACCCGCCGCGAGCTGGCTCGCGCCGTTGGCCGCGACGCCGCCGCCGGCATCGCTGGCCCCAACGCCGCCGCTAGCGCCGCTGGCATCGCTGGCCCCAACGCCATCGCTGGCGTCGCCGCTGGCGCCGTTGGCGTGCACAGTGGGGGCCAACTCGCGGACGGCGAGCGAGTTGAGCACGACCGCGAGTGTCGCGGTGAGCGTCTTGCCCTCGCCGGTCTTCATCTCGGCGATGCAACCCTCGTGCAGGGCCATTGCGCCGATCATCTGCACATCGAAGTGGCGCATGCCCATCGCGCGCTTGCCGGTCTCGCGCACGAGCGCGAAGCACTCGGGTAGTAGCGCGTCCAGCGAGTCGCCCTCGCGAGCGCGGGCGCGCAGCTCGTCCATGCGCGCCCGCAACTCGGCGTCGCTGTCGTGTTCGAGCTCGGGCTCGAAAGCGCTGATCAGCGCGACGCGCTTCTCGTATTCCTTGAACTTCTTGCCCTCGCCGAGGTTCAGGGCGCGCTCTAGGATGGACACGCCCCCAGGGTAGCGGCTGGGGAGGTGCCGCGGTCGGGGTGATCGGCGCCTGTGGCCGTTGTTCGAGGCTGCGGCGGGGCCGCCTTCGACGGCGGGACGCTGTTGGCGCGCCGCCGTCGAGGCGATCCGTCTGGGAGGCTGCCGCCGGCCGCTTGGACGACGGCACGCCGTTTGCCCGCCGCCGTCGAGGCGATCCGTCTAGGAGGCTGCCGCCGGCCGCTTGGACGGCGGCACGCGGTTTGTCCGCCGCGGTGGGGCGATCAGCCTCTACGAGGCTGCCGGCAGGCCCCCTTCGACGGAGGGCCGCAGCTCGCGCGCGGCGACCACACGCTGAGAGCGCGCGGCGCGGGTCTCGCGCCGGCGACGACGCCGGTCGCGATGGCGCTTGACCTGGCGGGAGAGCTCGTCGACGACGAGGTTCAGCGAGTGCAGCATCTGCGGGGAGGCGTCGCTCGCGCGCAGGGTGGCGCCCTTCAGGTAGAGCGTGGCCTCGACGACCTCGCTGTCGGCGACACGCGGGTTGCGCTCTTGCGAGAGCTCTAGCTCCAGGCGCGCCAACGGCGAGACCTGCCGTGAGACCTTGCGTAGGCGACGCTCGGCGTGACTGCGCAAATCGTCGGGAACCGGGGTGCTGTTGCGGCTCTTTAGCTCGATCTGCATCGTGCCTCCTTGTCGGTTGGGAGACTGTTTGACTACGATGCTACGCCGCGCGGCGGCGGTTGTCCATCGGCTTTTTGCCGAGGTTCGCCCAGGCCTTGCCGGGATAGATCTTCGGGGCCGCTCAGCGGCGGCGTGGGGGCAGGCTCGCGAGGATCCCCGTGTGGCCGGCGATCGCGTCGATCAAGATCGCGTCGGCAGCGAGCGCGGTGCCGGGCAGGAGAATACTCGCGCGCACCTGCGCGCCGTCGCCGACGCTGGCACCGTCGCCGAGCACGAGCGGGCCGGTCAGGCGCACACGGACGCCGATGTGTACGTCGCAGCCGATCCAGATCGGCCCCTCGGCCTGCAGGTCCTCGGGCAGGGGTTCGTCGTGCGCGCCGGCCAGCAGCACGCCGGGGGCATGCTCGCGAGCGTCCACCTGCAGGCGCAGCTCGCCGCAGAGCGCGTCGAAGGTTCCCTGGCGCAGCTCGGCGAGCGAACCGACGTCGTTCCAGTAGTCGCGGACCTCGTGGATGTAAAAGGGAACGTCGTGCTCGAGCAGCGCGGGGAACACGTCTTTGGCCCAGTCGGCGAAGGGACGGTCGGGGAAGTAGTCGAAGATCGCGGGATCGAACACGTAGATGCCGCAGTTGCCGAGGTCCGAGAGCGCCTCCTCGGGTGCGGGCTTCTCCTGAAAGCCGGTGATCCGTCCGGTGCGGTCGTGCAACACCACGCCGTACTCGCGGGTGTCGGACACCTGCTTGACGGCGAGCGTCGCAACGCCGCCGGACTCGCGGTGGCGAGCGGCGAACGCTGTCAGGTCGATGTCGGTGAGGGCGTCGCCGGAGATCACGAGGAAGGGTTGGTCGCCGAAGAACTCGCGACAGCCACGTACGCCGCCGGCGGTGCCGAGCAGCTCGGGCTCGTAGCGGTAGGCGAGGCCGTCCTGCTCGCCGAAGTAGTCGCGGATCGAGTCGGGGAAGTAGTGCAGGTTGGCGATTACCTCGTCGAAGCCGTGGCGGTGCAGCAGGTCGAGGATGTGCGCCATCACGGGCCGGTCGAGTACGGGCACCATCGGCTTGGGGATCTCGTAGGTGAGTGGGCGCAGTCGGGTGCCGAGCCCGGCGGCGAGGACCATGGCCTTCATCGCGCGGCACGGTACACGAGTCGCAGGCCACGAGCTCGCCGCTCGCGCGGGCTGGTGGCGTCTGAAACCCGGCGTTCGCGGGGATCGATGGCGCCATGGCTGTGTTCCGCGCAGCGGGAGGCTCCGGCGAGGTTGCCGGGCTCTCCGCCGGCCTACGCCGGCTTTACGGCAACACCAGGGCCGGCAGCCGCCGCTCGACGGCGAACGGGATCGCGAGGCCGTACCAGCGATCGATGCCGTGCTTGCGCCTGCACATGCGGCAGCGACCGGCGAGTTCCGCGTGCAAATCAGAGTGGGAGTTTCGACCTTCGAGCACCAGCGTGCACCCCAACGGCCCCGACGGGTTCGATTCGAACCGTAGGTCCGCGCCGCAACCTTGCTCGCCGGCCGCCGAAAAGGCATCGTAGGTGGCCTGCAAGGCTCGATCGACGTACTCCCAGTCGCCCCGCGGCAGTTCCAGGAGCGCGAGCGAAAGCTCCAGGAAGCCCGTGGGCCGATCCCTGTCGAGCCGCCTGAGCAGCGCGGCGAATTTGCCCGGTGCGAGGCTCGGCTTGGGCGTGGGGTCACCAACCCCTTCGCGGCTCAGGAGCCAGGCGTAGTACTGGTCGGTGAGGGCCGGCTTGCCCGCCATCTCACGCACGGCGTGGCCTTCGTAGGTCGGCTCGTCGAGGTCGACGATCCCGAGTCCGGTCGTCAGGTAGCGCAGCGCGAAGTCGATCTCGTCGGTCGAGAGCAGCACCTGACGCTCGCTGAGCTGCTGGCGACGCCTCAGGAAGTCCAGGAACAGAGCGGGACTGTCCAGCAGCTCGAGCACCTGCTCGAAGTGCGCGAGATTCACGATCCAGGGCAGTTTCGCCGTGCTGGTCAAGCCGGCGTCGCGCAGTTGGGCGGAGATCACGGCGCAGGCGGACATGTCGTCGAGCGTGAGGACCACCGATGCGAGGCTGTCCGCGGCCCGAAGCGGCGGCGCGTTGCGTTGGGACACCCATTTCAGCCCCTCTCCAAGGGCGCGTTCGAAGCGGTCGTTCTGCTCGATCGCGTCGGTCACGAGCTTCTTGATGTCGCCGAGCAGGACTTTCGCGTCGTCGGCATCGACGGGACGCCGCTTGCCGGCCTTGATCTGCACCGACAGCAGATGGCCTTCCTGGTGGGCCCAGACATCGAGGTCGCTGTTGTCGCGGGTGGAGCGCCACCTGGCCTCGCGGCCCACCTGTGCGGCGCGCAGATGCTCGCCGACAGCGCGCTCGACGTCGGCCCCGACGAGGTGGTTCTCGCGTTTGACCCACAGCCCGAATGCCGCCTGTGAGCCGCCGCCCACGCGCGTGTCCGGGTTGGATGCGAGACGCAGCGCCGGGCGCAGAGCGCGCAGCAGCAGGGGCAGGTGCGTGAGGATCATGACACCGTCGGCGTCGCGCAGGATCGGCTTGGCGCGCAGGCCGGCGGTCAGACCGGGAAGCGGCGTCGCGTGGGTGCCGAGCGGCTGTGAGTAGATCTCGCAGAAGCGCTGGGCGTGCTCGGGCTCTGTCCCCTGCGCGCAGAGGTCGGCTTCGGTGAACCTGAAGTGCCTGCTGAGCAGCGCGCCGGCCTCGGCCGCCGAGCGACCCGCGATGGTCTCCCGGTAGGCGGCCTGGGCGTTTTCGGTGCGGAACCTCAGAGCGTCGTAGCATTGCAACGCGCTGTGGCAGTCCAGGCCGACGTGCTCGCGCAGCGCCGCGGCCAGCCGTCCGTCCACGGCCATGCCCTCTAGGAGCCGTCGCTCCTGGGAGTCGCTGGCAAAGGTGGGTCTGGTGAGCTGCTGAATGAGGAAACGGCGCAGAATCTCGTGCTCGCTCCATGCCTCCCCGCTGGCCAGAACCAGCGCTTCGGGCGTGAGCACCATGAGCTCCAGGAGGGCCTCGGTCAATCGCTCGAGCGCGGCCACGTCCAGGCCAAGTTCGTCGCACCCGGCGGATGCTCGCGTGGGATGCTCGAGGGCGACGGCCGCGACGAACTCGATCGGCGGCGCCAGGAGATCTGTGGCCGGCGAATATGCGAGCCAGATGAGGACCTGCGTCATCGCCGTGAAGCGATCGACCGCGACGAGCAGCTCGCGAATCTCGCCCAGCAGCGAGGGCAGTGATGCAAGCCGTTGCTGGAGTTCGCCGCTCATCCGCTCGGCGGCGTCCGCGGCCCACGACGGTCCCCCGTCGAGCCTGAGCACCGTGTGACCGTCGTTCACCGCCTGCGCGAGCGTCCCCTCACTGGCGACCGGGCGCCCGCGGCCATCCCAGGTCCAAGCCGTCTCCCGCTTGGCCGATTTTTTACGTCTGGTCAACATCCCAAACAGCTATCGGCTGTCAAACACTTCGGATTGAGAACCTGTTCTCAATGACTTGCACGCCTGCCCGCGCACGCCTGCCCGCATCCGCCATTCTGGAACGGAGTCTTGCACGTGGTTTCGCTCAGGCGCCCTGCTCCCATGCGCTGCGGTAGACGCGTTGCGCGTCGGTCAGCTGGTCGATCTGCACCCCCAGGGAGTCGAGCTTCAGGCGGGCGACCTCGGTGTCGATCGCGTCTGGGACGAGCAGAACGCCTGCGGGCAGCTGGCCGGCATGTTTGACGAGGTGCTCGACGCAGAGCGCCTGGGCGGCGAAGGAGATGTCCATTACCGCGGCGGGATGGCCCTCGCCGGCGGCGAGGTTGACGAGGCGGCCTTGCGCGAGCAGATGCAGGCGGCGGCCGTCGGCGAGGGTGTGCCGCTCGACGAGCGGGCGAACCTCGCGGCGCCCGCCGACGGCGAGGGCGCGCAGCGCGGGGAGGTCGATCTCGACGTCGAAGTGCCCGGCGTTGGCGAGCACGGTGCCGTCGCGCATGCGCTGGAAGTGCTCGGCGCGGAGCACGTCGCGGGCACCGGTGACGGTAATGAACACGTCGCCAGAGGCGGCGGCGTCGAGGGCGGGCATCACCTCGTAGCCCTCCATGCGTGCCTCTAGGGCGCGCAGCGGGTTGACCTCGCAGACGGTCACGGACGCACCGGCCCCCCGCGCGCGAAGCGCGATCCCTCTCCCCGTCCACCCAAACCCGAGCACCACAACGGTGCGTCCGGCGAGCAGGATGTTGGTGGCGCGCAGGATGCCGTCGATCGTGGACTGGCCGGTGCCGAAGCGGTCGTTGAAGGCGCGCTCGGTGCGGGACTCGTTGACGGCGAGGACGGGGCAGGCGAGCGCGTCGCGCGCCTGTAGGGCGCGCAGGCGCAAGAGGCCGGCGGTGGTCTCCTCCATGCCGCCGTAGAGCTGAGTGGCGGCGGCAGGGTCGCGTTCGTGGATGCGCACGATCAGGTCGGCACCGTCGTCGATCGTGACGTGGGGCGCGAAGTTGACGAGCGCGTCGATGTGCGCGGCGTAGTCGCGGGCGCTCTCGCCGCGCTGCGCGTGGACGTTCACGCCGGCATCGGCGCGCAGCGCGGCGGCGACGTCGTCCTGGGTCGAGAGGGGGTTGGCTGCGCAGAGGCCGACCTCGGCGCCGCCGGCGGCGAGCGCGCGCGCGAGGGCGGCGGTCTCGGCGGTCACGTGCAGACAGGCGCCGACGCGCACGCCGTGCAGGGGACGCTCGCGGGCGAAGCGCGCGCCGATCTGGGCGAGCGCGGGCATCTGTGTCTGTGCCCAGGCGATGCGGGCCTCGCCCGCCTTGGCGAGCGTGCTAGTAGCGATAGTGGTCGGGCTTGTAGGGACCCTCGACGGGGACGCCGATGTAGGCCGCCTGGGTGTCGCTGAGGGTCGTGAGGCGCGCGTCGAGCGCGTCGAGGTGCAGGCGGGCGACCTTCTCGTCGAGATGCTTGGGCAGCACGTAGACGCGGCGCTCGTAGGAGTCGTTCTTGGTGAAGAGCTCGATCTGAGCGATCGTCTGGTTGGTGAAGGAGTTGCTCATCACGAAGCTGGGATGCCCGGTGGCGTTGCCGAGGTTCAAGAGGCGGCCCTCGGAGAGCAGGATGATCGCGTGACCGTCGGGGAAGACCCACTCGTCGACCTGGGGCTTGATGTTGACCCGCTCGATGCCGGACACGCGGGCGAGGCCGGCGATGTCGATCTCGTTGTCGAAGTGGCCGATGTTGCCGACGATCGCCTGGTGCTTCATACGCGCCATGTGCTCGGCGCGGATGATGTCGCGGTTGCCGGTGCAGGTGACGAAGATGTCGCCGTCGGCGACGACCTCGTCAAGCGTCCTGACGGTGTAGCCCTGCATTGCGGCCTGCAACGCGCAGATCGGGTCGATCTCGGTGACGACCACGCGCGCGCCCTGTCCGCGCAGCGATTCCGCGCAGCCCTTGCCGACGTCGCCGAAGCCGCAGATGACGGCGAGCTTGCCGGCGATCATCACGTCGGTCGCCCGGTTGATGCCGTCCACGAGCGAGTGACGGCAGCCGTAGAGGTTGTCGAACTTGGACTTGGTGACGGAGTCGTTGACGTTGATCGCGGGGAACAGGAGAGTGCCGGCGACGGTCATCTCGTAGAGGCGGTGCACGCCGGTGGTGGTCTCCTCGGTGACGCCTTTGATGCTCTGGCCGATGCGCGTCCAGCGTTGGGGGTCCTCTGCGAGCGAGCGGGTGAGCAGCGAGAGGATGACGCCCAGCTCCTCGGAGTCGGATGATTCGGGCCCACCCACCCCGGGCACGGCGCCAGCGCGCTCGTACTCGGTGCCCTTGTGCACGAGCAGCGTGGCGTCGCCGCCGTCGTCGAGGATCATGTTGGGAGCGCCGGAGCCACCCTCAAGGCCGCCCTCGCCGGAGCCGGACGAGCCGTTGGCAGCACCCACCGTGTCACCGTCCGCCGCGCCACCGTCCGCTGCGCCGTCCTCCTCGTCGGGCCAGCGCAGCGCGCGTTCGGTGCACCACCAGTACTCCTGCAGGGTCTCGCCCTTCCAGGCGTAGACAGGCACGCCTTTGGGATCCTCGGGCGTGCCGTCGGGTCCGACGGCTACTGCGGCGGCGGCGGGGTCTTGGGTGGAGAAGATGTTGCAGCTGCACCAGCGCACGCGCGCGCCGAGCGCTGTGAGGGTCTCGATCAGAACGGCGGTCTGGACGGTCATGTGCAGAGAGCCGGTGATGCGGGCGCCGCGCAGGGGCTGCTGAGAGGCGTACTCGGCGCGGATCGCCATCAGGCCGGGCATCTCGTGC
Organism: uncultured Solirubrobacterales bacterium; assembly: GCA_963804675.1. Taxonomy (GTDB): domain Bacteria; phylum Actinomycetota; class Thermoleophilia; order Solirubrobacterales; family Solirubrobacteraceae; genus Palsa-744. Next base: position 1,626,435 of record CAWDRI010000001.1, read on the forward strand.
TCGGCGAGCCTGATTTCCTTGCGGCCGAGTACGGCCAGCGCGAGGTCGGCGACCTTGAAATCGCCGGCGGGAGCGGCCGGGGAGTCGGGCGCGCCGGTGCCGGGACCGGCGTCGGGCGTGGCGGTGGACGTCGGGGCGGGTGTGGCGGTGGGCGTCATGCGATCTCCATTGCTTGGGGGGTTGGCGCGGCGGCGGCCAGCAGTTTCTGGTGCTTGTCCTGCTCGAAGCTCAGCCAGTCCTCGGCGGCGACGTGCGCAGGACGAGCGGGCTCGGCGGAGAGCCACCGCTCGACAGCTGTGGCGAGGTCGGGTTCGCGGCGCAGGCGCAGTGCGAAGCCGATCTCGCCGAGCGCGACGTCGAAGCGGTCGAGCAGCTCGCGCAGGGTCCGCAGGCGTTGCAGCTCGGCTGGTCCGTAGAGACGGTAGCCACCGGAGGAGCGGGTGGCGGCGACGAGCCCGATGCGCTCGACGTAGCGGAGCATCCGCGCGGACCACCCGGTGGTGGCGGCGGCCTCGTTGATCGTCAGGGCGTCGTGCTCGCCGGATTGCACGAGCGCAACCTTAGCATGGGTGTGTCAATGTTTTTGATGAGGCCGCCCGCGGGGCGGGCGGCCGGAGGGGGTTCGCGTGGCCTGCTCGGAGGCGGCACGCGAGCAGGTCGCCGCGGCATTGCCCACATTGGGCTCGCGACATCCCCCCGATGCGGGAGCCGCGGCGACCCTACTGCGAGGCCAGTTCGGCCTTGAGCTGCTCGAGCATGGCGACGGGGCCGGGATCGACGCCGCGCAGGATGGCGAGGTAGAGCGAGACGAGGTCGCCGAGCAGCACGAGCGAGAACACGCGCTCGATCGTGGTTTGGCCGCGCGTTTCTAGGTGCAGGCAGGCGGTGGCGTTGTCGGCGATCAGCTTGCGTGTTAGCTCGATGCGCTCCTTTACGCGCGGGTGGGCGTCGGAGTCGTCGAGGAAGACCGCGGAGAAGCGCCCAACCTCGGGCGCGCCCTCCCAGCCGACCAGCTCGTTGTGGTCGAGCTCGGGCAACTCGTGGGCGAAGGCGGGGAGCTTCGCGTTCTCGTTGATCTGCGTCTTCCAGCGGTAGGCGATCGGCGCGGTGAGGCCGGCTCCGGCGAGCACCGGGGTGCTGCCGAGCAGGGCGCGCGCGGTGCGCTTGGCCAGGGAGTCCTCTGGTGCATCGGGACCCCACTCGGCGACGAGCTGCTCGGCGTGGGAGGCAGCGACGTCGATCTCGGAGGTCAGGCGCGGGCCGGCGCCGCAGAGCGCGGCGACCTCGAGCGCGGCGACGGTCATGTAGGCGACGGCGGCGCGCGGTTGAAAGCCCCCGGGCAGGGGGATGACGGGCACGCGGTCGGCGCGCGCGAGCTCGGCGAGACGCCCGCCGGTGGTGACGACGACGCGCTGCGCGCCGAGCGCGGCGGCGGACTCGTAGCAGGCGAGCGTCTCCTCGGTGTTGCCGGAGTAGCTCGCGCACAGCACGGTGGTCTCGGGCGTCGTCCACGGCGGCAGGCCGTAGGCGCGCGTGACGAAGATCGGCCGCGAGGCGTGGTCGCCGAGCGCGGCGCAGGCGAGCGCGCCGCCGATGCCCGAACCGCCCATGCCGGCCACGACGAGCCCGCCGGGCGTGTCCCACTCGTTCATGATCGCTGACTCCACGCGCCACAGCGCGTCGCGCAGGTGCTCGGGCAGCGCGAGCACGGCGCCGAGCTGGTCGGAGCGGTCGAGGCGCGCGATCGCCTCGCGCGAGAGCGCTTCGGTGAGGAGGTCGTCGGCCATCAGCGGTTCCGCGCTGCGTCGGCGGCCATCAGAATTTGAGCGCTTCGTCGGGGAGGGTCACACCCGGGAAGATACGCGCACCGCGGGTCACCGTGTTGTGCGCCCCGATCGTGACGCCCTCGCCGAGCACGGCGCCGTCGGTGATGTGGGTCCCGTCGCCGACGTGTGCGCCGGCCGCGACGATGCAGTCGCGCAGCGTGCAGCCGGCGCCGATTTCGGCGCCGTTCATGACGACGGCGCGTTCGATGGTGCTGCCGGCGCCGACCTGCACGCCTTCGCCGATCACGATGAGGCTGCCGACGTGGGCGTCGCGCGCGATGTGGACGCCGCGCTCGATCACGGCGGGCGGGATTACGCGACCCTCGACATGGCTGTCGGGGTCGATCGCGAGGTAGCCGCTGCCGAGCCGCTCGGCCAGGGCGGTGTGGACGTTGCCCTCGATGATGTCGAAGGTGCCCTTGAGGTAGCGCTCGGGGGTGCCAATGTCCAGCCAGTAGCTCTGCGAGGGGTAGCCGTAGAGGCCGTTGCCGATCAGCAGCGGCCATACCTCGCGCTCGATCGAGACGTTGCGTTCGGGGGGGATCAGCTCGAGGATCTCGCGCTCGAGCACGTAGGCGCCGGCGCTGATCAGGTTGGTGTCGATCTGAGGAATGGAGTCCCGCCCACCCCGACCGAAGCCGGTAGACACTCGCCGTCGGCTCGCATCCCCGCTTCGGCCAGCCGGCCTGCGGCCGGCTGCGCCACCCTCTATGTGGTCAGAGCTCGGCTTCTCCACGAAGTCGCGCACGGCGTGGCGCTCGTCGAGGTGCACGAGACCGTAGGCGGAGGGGTCCTCGACGGGCACGAGCGCAAGCGTGGCGCGGGCGCCGCTGCGCTCGTGCTGGGCGATCTGCGCGGTGAGGTCGATGTCGGTGAGCACGTCGCCGTTGAGCATCAGGAAGCGCTCGTCGAGCATCGACTCGGCGAACTTCAGTGCCCCGGCTGTGCCACGGGGGTCGGGCTCCTCGACGAAGCGCAGGCGAATCCCGAGCGCGGAGCCGTCGCCGAGCACGTTGCGTACGCTGGTGGCGAGGAAGCCGCAGGACATGATCACGTCCTCGATGCCGTGGGCGCGCAGCCATTCGAGCATGTAGGCGATGAACGGCCGGTCAACCAGCGGCACGACGGGCTTGGGGACGGTCGAGGTCAGCGGGCGTAGCCGCGTGCCCTCACCGCCGACGAGGATCACGGCCTGCATCAGCTCTGATCCTCACGGCGCCGTCCCGCCGTCGTCGGCTCGGAGAGGCCGCGGCCGACTCCCTCGTAGAGCAGGCCCGCGTCACGCACCGCATCGCGGTCGAGCGCGTTGCGCCCGTCGATGATTACGCGTCCACGCATCGCCTCGGCGACCTCGCCCCAGTCCAAGCCCGTGCACTCGGGCCACTCCGTCACGAGCACCACCGCATCCGCCTCCTGGACGGCCTCAAGCGCGGAGTCCGCGAGCTGCAGGCCGGCGAGCAGCTTGCGCGCCTCGTGCTCGGCGACCGGGTCGTACGCGCTGACGCTCGCCCCGTCGGCGTTCAAACGCGCCGCGAGCACCAGCGAGGAGGCCTCGCGCATGTCGTCGGTGTTCGGCTTGAACGCGAGGCCCAGCAGCGCCACGCGCTTGCCAACGAGGCTGCCGAGGTGCTTGTGGAGCTTGCCGATCACGCGCCGCTTCTGCAGCTCGTTGACCTCGATCACGGCGGTCAGGAGCTGGAAATGGTAGCCGGAGTTGCCTGCCAATTGTTTGAGTGCGTCCACATCCTTGGGAAAACAGCTCCCGCCGTACCCAATCCCCGCTTGCAGGAACTTCGGCCCGATGCGCACGTCGAGCCCCATCCCGCGGGCGACCTCGACGACGTCGGCGCCGGTCTCCTCGCAGACGTTGGCGATCTCGTTGATGAACGAGATCTTGGTCGCGAGGAAGGCGTTGGAGGCGAGCTTGACCATCTCGGCGCTGGCGACGTCGGTGCGCACGAGCGCGCCGGACCCGGCACCGCCTTGCTCGGCGTCGAGCAGCGGGCGGTAGAGCTCGACGACGGCATCTCCGGCCCAGTCGCCGAGGTCGCCGACGACGACGCGGTCGGGCTGCAGGAAGTCGGCTACCGCGGAGCCCTCCTTGAGGAACTCGGGGCAGGAGACGTAGCGCAGGCCGGGCTTGCCCTGCTCGCCGAAGACGCGTTGGATCGAGGCTCCAGTCCCACTCGGCACGGTCGACTTCATGACGAGCGCGTGGCGGTCGGAGGCGGGGATCGCGTCGACGACGGCGTGCACGGCGGAGAGGTCGGCGTCGCCGGAGTAGGTGGGGGGCGTGCCGACGGCGACGAACAGCAGCCGCGCGTGCTCCAGCGCGGGCGCGAGCTCGGTCGTGAAGTGCAGCCGCGCGGCGTGCCGGCGCAATAAGTCCTCCAGCCCGGGCTCGTAGATCGGGACCTCGCCGCGCTGCAGGCGCTCGATCTTGGCGGCGTCGATGTCGACGCACCAGACCTCGCTGCCGAGCTCGGCGAAGCCCGCGGCGGTGACGAGGCCGACGTAGCCGGTGCCGATCACTGCGATTGGCTCGCGCTCGTTACCCATCAGGCGGCGAAGGCTAGCTGGTGAGTGCGACCGCGGGAGCGCAGGTTACCGCGCCCCTAGTGGAGCCGGAACGCCGGGTGCTTGGGCGCGGCGGCGCGCATCTCCTCTTCCGAGGAGTCCGGCCCGACGCCGTCGAAGAACACGCCGACCTCGAACTTCCAGCGCTTCAGGTAGGCGCGCAGGACGGGCGCCTTCTCGTCGTCGCCGAGCTCGGTCGCGGTGAAGTCCTCGCTGCGTGGGCCGACGAGCAGCCGCCCCTCGCCGCTGGCGCGCAGGTTGCGTGCCCACTGGGTGTCGCCGCGCGGGGCGACCAGGTAGCGCGTGCCGTCCAGCGTGAGCACGTTCACCGGGGTGCGGCGCGGCACTCCCGAGCTCCTGCCCTTGACCTCCAGCACGCGCGAGCCGAACAGGCTGATGCCCATGCGCGTGAGGCCGGCGACGATCGGGTTGAACACGTGCGCCGTGAACCACCCGGGCCGCTTGCGCTCGAAGTGCGCGCTCGCCGAGGTGTGGCCGGCGTCGCGGCCGGCATTCCGCGGGCCCTGATCGCCAGCCACGAGCGCTACCCCTCGACCGCGAGGAACGCCTCGTAGCGCTTGACGTCGCGCTGCGCGCGCGCCTGCGCCTCGCTGTCTTGCGGCGCGTGCGCAGCGGCGACGCGGGCCTCGTCCAGGCGGGTCTGTAGGGCAGCCCGGTCGAGCGCGTCGGGCGCAAGCGCCTCCTCGACGAGCACGAGCGCGCGGTTGTCGACGAACTGCAGGTAGCCCTCGGCCTGGGCGAAGCGCACGATGTCGTCCTCTGCGCGGTACAGCCGCAGCTCGGTGGGCTCCAGGCGCGCGAGCAGCGGCTCGTGGTTGGCGAGGATGCCGATCGAGCCAACGGTCGTAAACGTCGAGAGCATTTCGATCTCCTCGGAGAAGACCTCGCCCTCGGGCGTGAGGACTTCGACAGGGAACTTCGTGTGGGCCATTATTTCTTGGCCGCCTCTACTACCTCATCAATCGTGCCCTTCAAGAAGAACGCGCTCTCGGGGACCTCGTCGTGCTTGCCGGCGATGATCTCCTCGAAGCCGCGGATCGTCTCGGCGATCGGCACGTAGGCGCCGGGGGTGCCGGTGAACTCTTCGGCGACGAAGAACGGCTGGGAGAGGAAGCGCTCGATCCGACGGGCGCGCTGGACGGTGAGCTTGTCCTCGTCGGAGAGCTCGTCGATGCCGAGGATCGCGATGATGTCCTGAAGCTCCTTGTAGCGCTGCAGGATCTCCTTGACGCGGTTGGCGACGCGGAAGTGGTCCTCGCCGAGCACGTCGGCCTTGAGGATCGTCGAGGTCGAGTCCAGCGGGTCGACGGCCGGGTAGATCCCTTTCTCGGAGATCGCCCGCGAGAGCACGGTAGTCGCGTTCAGGTGCGCGAACACCGACGCCGGCGCGGGGTCGGTGAGGTCGTCGGCGGGGACGTAGATGGCCTGCACGGAGGTGACGGAGCCGGTGCTGGTGGAGGTGATGCGCTCCTGGAGCTGCCCCATCTCAGTCTCGAGGGTGGGCTGGTAGCCGACCTGCGAGGGCATGCGCCCGAGCAGCGCGGAGACCTCGGAGCCGGCCTGGACGAAGCGGAAGATGTTGTCGATGAACAGCAGCACGTCCTGGCCCTGATCGCGGAAGTATTCGGCCATCGTCAGGCCGGACAGCGCGACGCGCATGCGGGCGCCGGGCGGCTCGTTCATCTGGCCGAAGACGAGCATCGTCTTGTCGAGGACGCCGGACTCCTTCATCTCGAGCCACAGGTCGTTGCCCTCGCGCGAGCGCTCGCCGACGCCGCAGAAGGCGGAGAGCCCGCCGTGCTCCTTGGCGAGGTTGTGGATGAGCTCCTGGATCAGCACCGTCTTGCCGACGCCCGCGCCGCCGAACAGCCCGACCTTGCCACCCTTGGCGTAGGGGGCGAGCAGGTCGATGACCTTGATGCCGGTCTCGAACATTTCGGTCGTCGGCGTGAGGTCCTCGGCGCGCGGGGCGTCCTGGTGGATGCCGCGGCGCTCGACGTCGGCGGGCAGCTCGGCACCAAGGTCGATCGGTTGGCCGAGCAGGTTGAAGATGCGCCCGAGCGTGACCTCGCCGACGGGGACCGTAATCGGCCCGCCGGTGTCGAGCACCTCGACGCCGCGCGCGAGGCCGTCGGTGGTGTCCATCGCGACGGCGCGCACGCGGTCGTCGCCGAGGTGCTGCTGCACCTCGCAGACGAGCAGTTCCTCCTCGGCGCCGGCGCTGATGCCGGGGGCCTCCTCCTCGCGGTTGCTCGCCGACCGCACGATCGTGATGGCGTGGTTGATCTCGGGCAGACGCCCGGGGAAGACGGCCTCGATCACGACGCCCTGGATCTCCTCGATGCGCCCGACGTTGCGCTCGGCGGCGCCGTTGGCGGACTGCGGAGCGGAGCTGCTGGGCTCGGTGGTGGTGGCCATGGTGGTGAATTCTCCTCTTTATCTATTCAAGATCTCGTGTGGTCAAACCCGTGCCGTCAGGTCCACGCGTGCCTGTCGTGGCCGCTGAGCAAGCCAGACAAGGACGCAGCGAGCGCCGTGTGCTCTGCTGGCCGATCTCCGATCGGTAAGCGACCGAGGACGCAGTATGGCGAAGCTCAGCGGTCACGACAGGCCCTCTGCTCCCGCGACGACCTCCATAATCTCCTGGGTGATCTCGGCCTGGCGGGCACGGTTCATCTGCAGTGTGTAGTCGGTGATGATTTCGCCGGCGTTCTCGGATGCGCTGCGCATCGCGGTCATCTGCGCCCCGAAGAAGCCCGCGGTGGACTCGACGAGTGCGCGGTAGATGGAGATCTCGATGTAGTCGGGAACGAGGCGCTGGAGGATCTTCTCGGGATCCGGCTCATAGTCGACCGGTGTCGGCTTCGCCAGCGGGGGCGCCTGCTGCGCGATCGCGCCGGAGCCATCGGCCTCTCCCCCATCCGACTCGCCGCCGAGCACCTGGCCGGTGAGCGGAAGCAGCCGCTGACGGGTGACGTTTTGGGTGAGCGGCGAGACGTAGGCGTTGTAGACCATCTCGACGCGATCGAGGTGGCCGTCGACATAGGCCTGGATCAGGTCGTCGGCGATCGAGCGCGCGTCGGTGTAGGCGGGCCGATCGGCGAAGCCGGTGTAGCCGCCGCTGAGCTCGTACCCGCGGAAGGCGAGCGAGGACACGCCGCGGCGCCCGGTTGCGTACCAGTTGCTGCGCAGCCCCTGCTCGGCCAGCTCGGCGGATAGGCGCACGCCGGCGCGGATGATCTGAGAGTTAAAGCCGCCGGCCAGGCCGCGGTCGCCGGTTACCAGCAACAGCCCGACATTGTCCTGGGATTCGTGCTCGCGCAGCAGCGGGATGCGCGCGGCCTCGGCACCGGCCGCCTGCGCGGCCTGGCGCGTCATGCGCCCGATCGCATCCGCGTACGGGCGCAGCGCGGCGATCCGCTGCTCGGCCCGGCGCAGGCGGGCGGCGGCGACCATCTCCATGGCACGGGTGATCTTCTGGATGTTCTTGACCGATGCGATCTTGTTCTTGACGTCGCGCTGGGAGGCCATCGGTCAATCCTCCGTGGCGGGCCCGGTCGTCGACGATCGAGACACCGACCCGTGTGGTGGCCGGCGCTGCAAACGCTGTTCCGCGCACACGGCGAACGTGTCTCCCGAGAAACTCGGCATCTAGGCCGCCTTGGCCTCGGGGGCCTGCTCGGAGGTGCCCTGCCCGGCCGAGAGCGGCGCGTCGTCGTCCAGCGGCTGGCCTTCCTCGTCGAGGTCGTAGCCGAAGTCGCGGGCGAAGGCGTCGACGGTGTCGCGCACCTCCTTCTGGGTCTCCTCCGACCAGTCGCCGCTATTGATCTTGGCGCGCAGCGGCTGGTGTTGGGCGTGCAGGCGCTCGGTGAGGCCGAGCAGGAACTCGGTGACGCGCTCGACGTTCAGGCGGTCGAGGAAGCCGTTGGTCGCGGCGAAGATCTGGACCGTCTGATCCTCGACGGCCAGCGGCGCGCGCTCGTGCTGGTTGAGCGTCATGACGAGTCGCTCGCCGCGGGCGAGCGTGCGCTGGGTGTCGACGTCGAGGTCGGAGCCGAACTGGGCGAAGGCCTCCAGGTCGCGGTACTGGGAGAGCTCGAGCTTGATGCGCCCGGCGACCTTCTTCATCGGCCCGATCTGCGCGTTGCCGCCGACGCGCGAGACGGAGATGCCGACGTTGATCGCGGGACGCACGCCGGAGTTGAAGAGCTTGGACTCCAGGAAGATCTGCCCGTCGGTGATCGAGATGACGTTCGTGGGGATGTACGCAGAGACGTCGCCGGCCTGGGTCTCGATGATCGGCAGCGCGGTCAGCGAGCCGCCGCCGAGGTCGTCGTTGAGCTTGACGGCGCGCTCGAGCAGGCGCGAGTGCAGGTAGAAGACGTCGCCGGGGTAGGCCTCGCGGCCGGGCGGGCGGCGCAGCAGCAGCGACATCTGGCGGTAGGCGTAGGCGTGCTTGGTGAGGTCGTCGTAGACGCACAGCGCGTGGCGTCCTTTGTAGAGGAAGTGCTCGCCCATCGCGCAGCCGGCGTAGGGGGCCATGAACTTGATCGGCGCGGCCTCGTCGGCGGGGGCGGCGACGATGATCGTGTTCTCCAGGGCGCCGTACTCCTCGAGCGTCTGGGCCAGCGCGACGACCGTTGACATGCGCTGGCCGATGGCGACGTACACCGAGATGACGCCGGTGTCCTTGTTGTTGATGATGGTGTCGATCGCGATCGCGGTCTTGCCGGTCTGGCGGTCGCCGATGATCAGCTCGCGCTGGCCGCGGCCGATCGGGATCATCGCGTCGATCGCCTTCAGACCGGTCTGCATCGGCTGCTTGACGGGCTGGCGCTGGACGACGCCCGGGGCCTTGAACTCCGCCGGGCGCTTCTCCTGCACGTCGATCGCGCCCTTGCCGTCGAGCGGCCGGCCGAGCGGGTCTACGATCCGCCCGAGCAGTTGCTCGCCGACGGGGATCTCCAGCAGCGCGCCGGTGCGCTTGACGGTGTCGCCCTCAGAGACACGCTCCCAGTCGCCGAACAGCACGGCGCCGACGTTGTCGGACTCGAGGTTCAGCGCTAGACCGGTGACGCCGTGGGGCAGCTGCAGCATCTCGAAGGACATGCAGTTCTCCAGGCCGTGCAGGCGCGCGATGCCGTCGGCGACCGAAAGCACGGTGCCGACCTCGGTCAACTCGGCGGTGCCGCTATCGAGCCCTTCGATGCGACTCTTCAGAATGCTGGTGATCTCGTCTGGATTGATCTGCATATCGGTTTCCTAAAAGCTCCTTTGGATTTGCCGGGCCACAGACGTCAGGCCCCCTGGGCAACGTGCCTGCGCAGCTGCTCCAGCCGGTTGCGGATTGAGGCGTCGAGGATCGAGTTGCCGACCCGCACGACGATGCCGCCGAGAATGTCGGGATCGACGAGCGTGGACAGCGTCACCGTGCGCCCGGCGCGCTCGCCGATCTGCCTGCCGAGGCTCGCAGTGGTCTGCTCGTCGAGCGCGATCGCGCTGGTGATCTGAACGGGCAGGGTCTTGTTCTCCTCGTCCCACAGCCGCTCGTACTGGTGACGGAGCCGAAAGATCACCGGCATGCGGTGCTTTTCGATGAGCAGCTCCAGGAAATTGAGGAAGATCGGCTCGGCCCCGTCGAGCAGGCGCCCGAGCCCGTTCTGCTTCTCTGTGGTGGAGAAGTACGGCGAGAAGAAGAACACCGCCAGTTCGCGATTGGCGTCCAGCGCATCGGCGAACTGCGCGAGCTGCTCGCGCACGACGTCGAGCTTGCCCTGTTCGCGGGCGACCTCGAATAGCGAGCGCGCGTAGACCTGAGCTAGCTCCTCCATCAGGGGCACCCTTGCGGCCCGCTCGCCTGCGTCTGGATCGCATAATCCAGGCCGGCACCGTCAGCCGCAGTCGGTTGCGTGAGAGGCGAGTTGGCCCTCATGCCAATCACAGTCAGTTGCTCGCAGCCCCGGAGGACAGGCCGGAGAAGTCGAGTTCGCTCAGCGCCTCCTCCACGAGGCGCCGCTGGTCGGCGTCGCCAAGCGCCTTGCGTGTGACCTTCTCGGTGGCCATGACCGTAAGGTCGGCGACCTCGCGGCGGATGTCGCCGAGCGCGCGCTTGGTGGCGGCTTCGATCTCGCGCTCGGCGCGCTGAGCGGCTTCGGTGATCATCTCTTTGCCGCGGTCGCGCGCCTCGTGCTCGTGGGACTCGGCGGTCTGCCGGGCGCGCTGGAGGATCTCCTCGGCCTGAGTCCGCGCCTCCTGCAGGCGCTCGCGGTATTCGGCGAGGATCCGCTCGGCCTCGGTGCGGGTGCGCTCGGCGGCGTCGATCGACTCGTCGATGCCGGCGCGGCGTTCGTCGAGCGCCGCGGTGATCCGCGGGAACACGGCCTTGATGAGAATGTAGAGCGAGATCCCGAAAACGAGGAACGTCCAGATCATCAGTCCGACGTTGGGCGTGATCAACCACGAGGACGAGCTCGAGGCGATCGGCAAGCTCGGGATGAGGGCGGCGGGATCCATCGATCTAGAGGAAGAAGGCGATGAAGCCGCCGACCAGGCCGTAGAAGAAGGTGGCCTCGGTGAGCGCGAAGCCGAGCCACTGGATCGAGGTGATCTCGTCGCGCATCTCGGGCTGGCGGGTGACCGACTCGATCACCTTGCCGAACAGCATTCCGATGCCCGCGCCGGCACCCGCTGCGCCACCGCCGGCGCCCACGCCGAGCGCGATCGCTTTGCCAGCGTTCGCGCCGACTTCCTTCGACGCTTCTGCCACCGCGAGCAACGGCGTGCCCAGGTGGATGGTCATGAAAGGCAAGAGGTGAGACAGCATCGTTCTCCTTGTCGAGTGCTTAGTGGCTTGCGGCGGTCGCTCCGCCGAGGTAGATGGCGGTCAGAATGGCGAAGATGAAAGCCTGCAGGCCGGCGATGAGCACGGCCTCGAACAGGTAGATGATGACGCCGAGCGGCAGCGTGAACCAGCCGAGCAACTGCAGTCCGAGCAGCACGGCGAGGTTGCCGGCCATGAAGTCGATCAGCAGATGCCCGGCCAGCAGATTGGCCCAGAGCCGGATCGTGAGCGAGAGCGGTCGCAGGACGAAGTTCGAGAGCATCTCCAGCGGCACGATCAGGATCAGCATCGGCCCGCCCACGCCCCGCGGGATCAAACTTTTGAGGTAGCCGAGCGCCCCGTGGGCGCGGACTCCTTCGGCGTTGTACGCGACGAACACGCCCAGCGCGAGCACCAGCGGGACCGCGACGTTCGTCACCGCCGCGTAGATCTGGAACGACGGGATGTTCGCCCCGAACAGCCTGAACGTGTTCTGCGAGTCGACCGGCAGCGGTATGTAGCCGATCAGGTTGGAGACGAGGATGAAGATGAACAGCGTGAACACGACTGGGAACCATTTCTTGGTCCGCTGCTCGTCCATGTTCTCGCGCGTCACCTGCGACATCAGGTTGTAGGCCATCTCGACCGCGATCTGCAGGCGGCCTGGCCGCTTCTGCATGCTGCGGGCGACCGTCACCATGATCCCGATCGTGATCCCCGTGGCCATCAGCAGGTACAGCACGCCCTTGTCGAAGTTGAGCGGTCCGGCGATGTGAAACCACGTTTCGAGGTGAAACGCGTCGATGACTTTGAAGGTTTCGTTTTTGTGGCCCTTGATGCCGAAGACGGCGATGAACACGACGATGCCGAGGACGTAGACCCCCAGGCTGCTCCACAAGATCTTCCTGGTCTTGCTCATGCCGCCCTTGTTCGGGCTCGGCCCCGGGCTGGGGCTTGCTGCGGCCACTGCACTCATCGGGCCGACCGCCCCTTCGTGGCGCACGGGCTCGGGCTCGCTGCCGCCACGGCGCTCATCGTGCCGACCTCCCCTTCGCGGCGCCCGAGCTCGGGCTCGCTGCCGCGACGGCGCTCATCGGGCCGTCCTGCGGTGCGACCGCGGCGGGACGTGCGGACCGGGCAAAGCCGGGCGGGCGAGGCGCGGTCGGCGCGGTGGACCGGGCGGGCGGGCCGGATAGAACCCTGATCGCGAACGCGACGGTGTAGGCGCCGAAGATCACCAGCGCCGCGGTCAAGCCGTCGGCGCGCCCGCCGATGACGCCGGCCGCGACGATCGCGCCGGCCAGCAGCCAGATCCGCCCGAATGCCTCGAAGAGGTTCAGGCCGAGCTGCATGCGCGGTTCGGTGGCCTTGCGGATCCAGCGCCGATCGGTCTGGGCGAGGATGCTTTGGAGCACCCAGGCCAGCGCGCCGATGACACAGCCGAGCACGGGCGTGCCGAGCGCGAGCGCGATCGCCGCGCCCAGTACGACGAGCGGCACGTCGAGATGGCGCAGCAGCGCCGGCAGCAGCGCAGGGGAAGTGGCGCCGTCGGCTCCCGCGGAGGAGTAGCCTGCTGGGGAGGTCCGGGCGGCGACGGTCGGTTGGCCGGGCACAGGCCGGCTGGCGGTTGAAGCTAGTTGGTCAGGCATGTGAGTTGGCAGGGCCACCCTACAGGGTGCGTAGGCCCGCGCGTACTCACGCGGCAGACTCGTAATCCCCTCGATTAGACGGTCTGTGGCGGCCGCCGCGGAGTCTACTGGTTTTGGCACTTAGTAACAAGTTTGTGACATCAGCCACGGACCCAAGCCGGACGAGCGCGAGGGCCAGCAGGAACGTCACGAGACCGCCGAGCAGGTCGAGCAGGTAGTGGTTGCCGGTGGCAAGCACGGCGAAGGCGGTGAGGCACGGATACAGCAGCGCCAGGGCGCGGACCCAGGCGCGGCGCGTGAGACACCAGAGCGCGAGCGTGCACCAGACGGCCCAGGCGATGTGCAGCGAGGGCATGGCGGCGAACTGGTTGGCATCCGTGGCAAGGCTGCCGGTGTGCCAGGAGCCGAGCGTGTGCGAGGCCGCCACGACGTCGGTGAAGCCTTTGGAGGCGAGCATCCGCGGCGGCGCGACGGGGTAGCGCCAGAAGACGAGCAACCCAATCAGGTTGATCGCGATCAGCGCGTTGCGAAGCGGGCGGTAGATGTCGGCGCGCCGCCACCATAGCCAGCCGAGCACACCGAAGGTGACCACGAAGTGGGCGTTGTCGTAGTAGTAGGAGAGGACCGCGCTGAGCGTGTGGTGGGCAGTGAGCCAGCGGTTGAGCGCCAGCTCGGGCGCGAGGTGCAGCGACTGCTCGAGGTTGAGGATCGCGCGTCCGTGCGCGAGCGCGATCCGTTCGCGAACGGGCGCGAGGTTGTTGATGATGTCGTACAGCCACGCCAGCCAGGCAATCACGAGCAGCTCGCCCCACCAGCGGGGGCGCGCGGCGGCGCTCGCGGGGAGCGTTTTGGCGGATGCGATCGAGGAGGCGGCCAAGCGAGCGATGTTAGCCGGGCCGCGGACGGCGGCGCTCAGGGTGCAACGGCCTGCAGCCCGCGGGCAGCGAGCGTGTCGAGCACGCGCGGCAAGGCGGCAACGGTGTGCCGCCAGGAGCCGGGTGCGCTGTAGTCGTCGGCGTCGTGCAGCAGCAGCAGCGAGCCGGCGCGGACGCCGTCGGTCACAAGGGAGGCGATCGAATCGGCGGTGGCGCGCGCCTCCCAGTCGCGACCCCAGTGGCTCCAGAGCAGGGTGCGCCAGCCACTGCGGCGCGCGTGGGCGAGCGCGGTGGCGTTGAGGATGCCGTAGGGCGGCCGGTAGAGCGTGGTGGGCAGCTGGCTGGCCTGCTCGACGATCGCCTGGGCACGGCGGAGGTCGGCGAGCGTCTGGCGCGGAGTGAGGCGTAGAAGGTTGCGGTGGCGATGGCAGTGCAGCCCGAGACCGTGTCCGGCGGCGAGGATCTCGCCGACGAGCGAGGGGTTGCGCTGGACCTGCTCGCCGACGAGGAAGAAGGTGGCGTGTACGCGGGCGGCGGCGAGGACCTCCAGGACGGCGGGCGTGCCGAGAGCGTGGGGCCCGTCGTCGAAGGTCAGCGCGTAGCCGGGGCGCGGGGTGTCGCTCTCGACGCCGAGCCGCGCGCGCAGGTGGGGGGAATGGAAGGCGAGGGCGGGCAGCGCGTGCAGCGCGCCGGCGGCGGTGAGCCCGGCTGCGGCGCAGGCCGCATGGCGGGTCGGCGAGCCGCCGCCGGCGGTCGGCGAGCGAAGGGTGCGATCATCGGTGCGGAGCATGCTCGAACTGGTCCTGGGAATCCTCGCGGCGGCGGGCGCGTCGGTGCTCTACAGCCTAGGGGTGGCGTTGCAGTCGCTGGATGCCCGGGAGACGGGGGCCGATGAATACCTGCGGCTGGGACTGGCGCGCAACCTCGTCAAACGACGGCGATGGCTGCTGGGAACGGGCCTCTCGATGGCGGGCTGGCCGCTGCAGTTGTTGGCGCTCTCGAAAGCGCCGCTGGTGGTCGTGCAGCCGGCGATGGCGGCGGGCCTGCTGGTGTTGCTGCTCGTGGGCGAGCGTCTGCTGCATGAGCGGGCGGGCCGCAGGGAGCACGTGGCGGTGTGCGCGATCTTGGTGGGCGTGGTGGGGGCGGCGCTGTGCGCGCCGCCCGATACGACCACGCAGGCGTCGGACATGGTGATCGGGATCGTGCTGGGCGTGTTGGGGTTGGCGAGCCTCGTGCCGTACATCATGCTGCGCCGCTCGTACCGACCGCCGACGCTGATCACGATGCTGAGCGCGGGGCTGGCGTTCGGCTGGAGCGGAGCGGCGACGAAGCTCGCGTCCAACAACCTGGAGTACGGGTTTCTCGCGATTGCGCTCGCGTGGGGGCTGGCGACCGGGCTCGCTTCGGCGGTGGGGTCGTTGAGCGAGATGAGTTCGTTGCAGTCGCGGCCGGCGATCCAGGTGGCGCCGGTGGTGTTCGTGATCCAGACCGCGGTGCCGGTGACGCTGGCGCCGATCCTGTTCGGGGAGCATTTCACGGAAACGCCGCTGGACGGGTCGCTGCTGGCGCTTTCGCTGGCGGTGCTGCTGGCGGGTGCGGCGGCGCTGGCCAGCTCACCGTTGCTGGTCGCGCTGATCGAACACAACAGGGAGCCGCGCGCGCGTGACCCGGACGGGCAGGTGCCGGCAGCCAGCGCCGACGAGCAGGAGCCGGCAGGCAACATTGACGAGCAGGAGCCGGCAGGCAACATTGACGAGCAGGAGCCGGCAGGCAACATTGACGGGCAGGAGCCGGCAGGCAACATTGACGAGCAGGAGCCGGCAGGCAACATTGACGAGCAGGAGCCGGCAGGCAACATTGACGAGCAGGAGCCGGCAGGCAACATTGACGAGCAGGAGCCGGCAGGCAACATTGACGAGCAGGAGCCGGCAGGCAACCCGGAGACGGACAGGCCGGCAGGCGGCGCGAACGAGCATGCGCCGGCGGCCAGCCCGGACGCACGCGCACCGGCGCCCAACCCGACGAGCACACTCAGGAGGAGTGTGCGGCGGTGAGCGAAGAGAGCGACTCGACCACGAGGCGCTCGTGCCGCAGCTCAGAGACGATGCGCTCCAGACCGCGTACCGAGGCGGTCGAGCCGGAGGCGTCCACGACCAGTACATCGCCGGCGCGCGCGCCGTGCCGAGGCAGAGAGCCGGTCGCGTTCAGGCGCAGAGCCCCGCGCACGGGTATGGCGCCGGTGGTGGCGGCGAGCAGCATCTGACCGACGGTGGGGCCGCCGCGCGGTTCGAGGAAGTAGAAGTGGTGGTGCAGGCCCAGCGCCTGTGCCTGGCCGCGCAGGACGCCGCGCGTGCGCACCCAGCGCAGGAAGCTCTTGTCGGAGGGGTCTTCGGGGAGCAGCTGGTCGTTGAGCACGCGCAGCCCGGCGATCGTGGCGGGCGCGTGGGCGCCGCCGTCGGCAACGGAGACATGGATGTGCTGCGCGGCGAGCTCCTGTGCAACGGGCAGCGCGACACGCGGTGGCACACGCACGACCAGCGCGACGTCGGGACGGTCGGTGACGACGTGTTCGAGGGGGTGTACGCGCAGGATCATCTCGGCCAGCGCGCCAACCTCGTCGGTGGACATCGTCCAGGCGCCGATGCTCAAGAGCAGGGCCAACTGAGCGAGCACGGCCGTCGCCTTCAGGCGCCAGGCGGGGATGACGCGCACGCGGTGGGGAGCGTCGAGCACGATGTCGTGGGCGGCGGGGTGCGCGGCGGGGTGCGCCGCGGCAGTGCGTACGGCCGCCGTGTCGAGCGGCGGTGGTGTGTCGGCAAACATGGATGCCGCGGTAGGCGCTCGGGCGCCGGCAGCCCGGCCCGTCGCGCTCTCGATGCCGGCGAGCGTGGCCTCCTCCGCCGTGAAGCCGGCGCTCGTGGCCTCATCCGCCATGGAGCCGGCGAGCGCGGCCTCGGCGCCCGCGAGCGCGCCGCCGTGCGCGCGCGTAATGGGTAGCTCATCGGCGAAGCTCGCCTGGACGTGCTCGCGCAGTTCGTGGGTGTCGTTGGCGAGGCGCAGGAGCTGCAGGGCGGCCATCGCACGGGTGTTCAGCCGCGCGTGACCGACGGGTAGGCCGTAGGAGACGACGGGCGTGCCGGTCGCCTTGGCCTCGAGGCAGGTGACGCCGCCGGTGGAGTGCACGAGCGCGTCGGCGGCGGCGAGCAACTGCGGCATGCGGTCGGTGAAGCCGTAGACCCGTACGCGAGGTTCGTCGGCGAAGGCGGTGCGCAGGCGCTCGTGCAGCTGCTCGTTGCGCCCGGCGAGGCAGACGATCGCGCTGATCTCGGGGACCCGGCTGAGGGAGCGTACGGCGCCGGTGACGTCGCCGACGCCCCAGCCGCCGCCGGAGACGACGACGAGGCGACCCTGCTCGGGCAGGCCGAGCGCGCGGCGAGACTCCAGGGGGCAGCGAGGCTGCAGGAACTCGGCGGAGATGAGGGGGGCGACGAGTCGGGCGCTGCCGGGCCCGGCGATGCGCTCGACGGAGGGCATCGACTCGCCGTACATCACGAGGTGGGTGTCGATGCCGGGCTGGGCCCAGAAGAAGAGGCCGGTGAGGTCGGTGATCGTGGCGACGGTCGGGCAGCGCACAACGCCGGTGCGGCGTAGACGGGCGAGCACGACGGTTACGGCGGGGTAGGTGGAGACGATCACGTCGGGTTCGTGTTCGGCGATGCGGCGGGCGAGCGAGCGCGAGCCGAACAGGCAGAGCTGCCAGCGGGTCAGCCAGCGTACGGGGGGCACACGCTCGAGCAGCCAGTAGACGACGGTGTAGCTCCAGGGGAAAAAGCGCAGCTGCACGCGGTAGCCGTCCTGGACGACCTGTAGGAGCACGCGGCCCATCGCGGCGAGCCCGTCGATGATGACCGCCTCGGCGTTCTGCTCGGAGGCTTCGATCTGCTGCGCCAGCGCGCGGGCCGCGGCAGCGTGCCCCTCGCCGACGTCGGCGGAGAGGATCAGGACGCGGCGACGGTCGACAGGCCGTGGCTCATCGGACGGCGCCGCGCCGGGCGTTGTCGGTTTGCGGAATCTGAGTCGCATGTCGCCTCGGGCCCAGGCCAGGCGACGCCGTTACGGCGCGCCGCCCGGATAGCGTATTGGGTGCCGCGGACATTTGCGTGCAGGCGCGCGTGCGCAAACGGGGCGCTAACGCAATCCCAACATTCGACAGAACGCGCGCGCCGCCGGCGAGGCGAACCCGCGTGCGCCGCGCGCCGCCCGGCGCAGCGGGCCCAAAAACGCGGCGAGGGGCGGCTGTACGCACGGACCGTACGGCCGCTGGGCGCGCGCGCGCGTCAGGACCCGAACTTGGCCAGTAGTGCCGTGGCGGCTGGTGTGGCGGGGAGTGCACCGAGGACGTGCAGCTCGCGGACGAGCACACCGAAGGCGGGCCGGGGGCGGCCGTTGCGGGCGATCAGCGCGGAGTCCCAGGGCTCGCGGCGGAAGGTGCCGGCCTGCCACTGGTAGAGGTAGACGCGGCCGACGCGCGGGCTCAGGCGGGCGAGGCGCTCGAAGATGAAGTTGGTGACGAGGGCGGCGTGGGCGGGGGATTCGCGAAAGCCGGGGTGGCGGGTGTGGTTGTGGCGGGCGACGAGGCCGCCGGTCTCGGTGAACCAGACCGGAACGGAAGTGGCGCCGAGCAGGGCGCGCGTGGAGGCGGTTTGGAGGTGGTTGGCGCCGATGTAGTTGTGCAGGCCCCAGACGGCGGGTTCGCCGTGGAGGGCGTGGCGGAAGCTGCGCAGCCAGCCGAGCATCGAGGGTTCGTCGAGCAGTTCGGCGCCGAGCGCGGTGCAGGTGGGGCAGATGCGGCGGATCTGGCGGTAGTAGGCGGCGACGAGGGGCGCGCTGTGGCAGGTGGGCTGGCCGCAGTAGTTGGCCTCGTTCCAGGTGGCGAATTCGGTGACCCAGGGGTAGCGGGCGTGGAGGGCGCGGAACTGGGCGGCGAACTGCGCGGGGGTGGGCAGCCGGCGGTGGTGGCCGCGTACCCAGGAGTGTTCGAAGGCGATTAGGGGGTGTACACCGTCGGCGCGCGCGGCGGCGAGCCAGGTGGCCAGCGCGCGCGCCTGGCCGCGGCTCTGGAGGGCGTTCCAGCCGATGGCCAGGCGCGAGTAGCGGACGCCGAGCGCCTGGAAGCGGGGGTCGGCGAACATGTAGGGCTGCTGGTCGGCGATGCCGACGAGGAACGCCCCGGCGGCGGCGGGGAGTGCGAGCAGGGCGAGGGTCAGCGCGAGCGCGAGCAGGGCGGCGGCGCGCCGGAGCGCGGCGTGGGCGGGTGGGCGGCGCATCAGGCGATGGTTTGGAACTCGCCGGTCTCGAGGTCGTCGGTGACGTCGCGCTCGATCTCGACGGGAGTCGCCTGCGGGCGCAGGCGACGCAGGCGGACCGTGTCGAGGCGGCGGAACTTGAGGATCTCGAGAACGTAGACGAGGTAGACGCTGGCGGCTAGGACAAGCACGCCGATGGCCGCTACGACGAGGGTCCAGCCAAGGAAGTAGTGGCCTTTGTGGTCGGAGTAGGGCACGAAGCGCAGGGCGAGGGCTAGTCCGGCGAGCATCAGGGTCCACGCGTAGAGATAACCGATGGTGCGCCGGCGTGAGAAGCCGATGCGGGCCATGCGGTGGTGGAAATGCTCGCTGTCGGAGGCGTAGATCGGGCGGCGATACTTCAAACGCTTGAGCACAACGAAAGTTGTGTCGAGGAACGGCACGGCAAGGAGGATCAGGGGGATTACGAAGGACAGGACGACTTCGGTCTTGACGGCGCCCTCGACCGCAAGGCAGCCCATCAGCAGGCCGAGCAGGTTGGCGCCGCAGTCGCCCATGAACGAGCGGGCGGGCGGGAAGTTGTGGACGAGGAAGCCGAGCGAGGCGCCGGCGATCAGCGCGGCTAGGACGCCGGGAGCGTCGCGGTGCAGGCTGAAGGCGATGATCGCCAGGGCGGCGGCGATGATCGCGCAGACGCCGGCGGCGAGGCCGTCGACGCCGTCGGAGAAGTTGACGACGTTCATGATCGCGACGAGGCCGACGACGGTGATCGCGCCGCCGGCGTGCGGGAAGGTGAGCAGCCCGAGGAAGGGCAGGCGGATGCGTTCGACCTGGATGCCGTAGTGCACGACGATCAGGGCGGCGAGGATCTGGCCGGCGAGCTTGGCGAAAGGCGGCAGCTCGAAGCGGTCGTCGAGCACGCCCACGAGTGTGATCACGGCGGCGGCGATCAGCACGCCATGCCAGGCGCGTTCGTCGGGCAGCCAGAGCAGGCCGGCGAACAGCACGCCGGCGAAGATCGCAAGGCCGCCGAGCAGCGGCGTGGGGCGCTCGGCGAGACCGCGCTCGCGCGGTTGGTCAACGGCGCCGATGCGCTGGGCGAGGCGCATCGTCAGAGGAGTGAGCAGCGCGGTCACAACCGCGGCGAGCAGGAAGGCAAACAGCGCGCTGGACTCGGAGGGGTGCATCGGCGCGCCCAAAGCATCGCAGGCGGGGGCGTCGTATGGGAGCGGTGGGCGTGCGTGCTCGCGTTGGTCTACTGCACGGGTGGGCGTGGTGAGTCGCGGGCGAGGAAGAGTGTGAGGTTCCTCCAGGCGGCGTGGTCGGGCCGCCGCCACAGCTCGCGTTCGAACGCCGCGGCGAGGACGCCGAACTCGCCGTGGTCGATGCCAACGACGATCGCGCAGCCGGCGTGTGTGCGCCCGGCCTCGGCCCAGCGGCGGGCGATGATCGGGAAGTCCTTGACGTCGCAGGTGACGAAGATGCGCTGCTCGGAGGCGGCGAGCGCCAGCAGGTCTTCGTCGCTACAGCCGTCGAGCGCGCGCTGCTCGTCGGCGGCACGCACATCGTGGCCGGCGCGGCGCAGGAGGCTCGCGATCCGGGGACCGGAGATGTGCGCGTCGAGGAAGATCCTCATGGCTCATGGCACGGCCGCGTGCGGGCGAAGCGCTCGCCGTTTCAGACCTCGACGCGGCTGACGGCGACGAAGGGGAACTCCTCTTCGAGCTGCGCGAGCGGGCGTCGATTCTCGCCGATAGCCGCGTCGATGTCCTCGGGAAAGCGCTCGTAGTAGTCGAGCGCGAGCTGGATTTGGCGAGCGTTGGCGGCGCCGCCGGCAACTAGGCGCTCGACGGAGGGGACGTCGCGGTGGGCGTCGACGATCTGCCAGACGTCGAGCGCGGTGCCAATGACCCACGCGCGGCGCTCCCAGTCGGCGCCGCGGAAGGCGACGCCGGGGAACAGCCGCATGCGCAGCGCCTCCTCGGCGAGCGCCTCGACGACGGCGCCCTTGCTGCGACCGGTGCGGCGAGCCTCCTGCTCGACGAGCGCCTCGGTGCGCAGGGAGAGGCGCATGCTGAAGGGTGCGGACTTGGTGGCCACCTCACAATGGTAACGCAAAGTTACGGCGTATTACAAAGATGTCGGGTCTGTCCCGCACGCACACACGCGCGGGCGCGCACGCGCGCACGCGCCGCCGCGAATGGCAGCAGGAGCGAAAACCCGCAAAGGCCGGCGCCGGCCGGCGCTAGGTGGCGGGCACGCGCGCACGCGCCGCCGCGAATGGCAGCAGGAGCGAAAACCCGCAAAGGCCGGCGCCGGCCGGCGCTAGGTGGCGGGCACGCGCGCACGCGCCGCCGCGAATGGCAGCAGGAGCGAAAACCCGCAAAGGCCGGCGCCGGCCGGCGCTAGGTGGCGGGCACGACCCCGGCCCGCGCAAGCGACGGGTAGAGCGGGTAGCGGGAGACGATCGCGCGGACGCGGGCACGCAACTCATCCGAGCGCCCCTCGAAGCCGGGCGTAAGCGCGGCCCCGATGATCGAGCCGAGCTCGGCGAAGTCAGCGCGTTGCAGTCCGCGGGTCGCCAGGGCGGGCGTGCCGATGCGCAGGCCGGAGGCTTGCATCGGCGGG
The DNA here is from genome assembly GCA_963804675.1 of uncultured Solirubrobacterales bacterium. Taxonomy (GTDB): domain Bacteria; phylum Actinomycetota; class Thermoleophilia; order Solirubrobacterales; family Solirubrobacteraceae; genus Palsa-744. The sequence continues at coordinate 1,648,137 of CAWDRI010000001.1, forward strand.
CGGGGGTCGAAGGGGACGGCGTTGCGGTTGACGGTGATGCCCACGGAGTGCAGGCGGTCCTCGGCTTCGCGGCCGGTCAACTCGGGAAGGGCGTCGCGGAGGTCGACGAGGACTAGGTGGACGTCGGTGCCGCCGGTGAGGACGCGGACGCCGTGACCGGCGAGCAGCAGCTGCTCGGCGAGTACCTGCGCACCCTCGACGGTGCGCTGCTGGCGCTCGCGAAAGAGCGGGGTGGCGGCGATGCGCAGGGCGACGGCCTTGGCGGCGATGACGTGCTCCAGGGGGCCGCCCTGCTGGCCGGGGAAGACGGCGGAGTCGATCTTTTTGGCGTGCTGCTCACGGCAGAGGATGAGGCCGGCGCGGGGGCCGCCGATCGTCTTGTGGGTGGTGGTGGTGACGACGTCGGCAAACGGGACGGGCGAAGGGTGCAGGCCGGCGGCGACGAGGCCGGCGAAGTGGGCCATGTCGACCATCAGGAGCGCACCGACCTCGTCGGCGATCTCGCGGAAGCGCGGGAAGTCGAGCTGGCGCGGGTAGGCGGACCAGCCGGCGAGGATCAGGGTGGGCCGGCGCTCGCGGGCGATGCGGGCGACGGCGTCCATGTCGATCAGGCTGGTGTCGCGGTCCACCTCGTAGGCGGCGATGTCGTAGAGGCGCCCGGAGACGTTGATCTTCATGCCGTGAGTCAAGTGGCCGCCGTGCGCGAGGGAGAGGCCCATGATTGTGTCGCCGGGCTGCAGGAGGGCGTGGTAGACGGCGGTGTTGGCCTGGGCACCGGAGTGTGGTTGCACGTTGGCGTGATCGGCGCCGAACAGCGCGACGGCGCGGTCGATCGCGAGCTGCTCGGAGATGTCGACCCACTCGCAGCCGCCGTAGTAGCGCCGGCCGGGGAGGCCCTCGGCGTACTTGTTGGTGAGGACGGAGCCCTGGCATTCGAGGATCGCGCGGGGGACGAAGTTCTCGGAGGCGATCATCTCCAGGGTGTCGCGCTGGCGGTGCAGCTCCCCATCGAGGGCAGCGGCGATCTCGGGGTCGACGTCGGCGAGGGGACGGTCGAAGTAGTCGGGGGGCAGTGCCGGCGTGGCGCCAGCCGGCTCAGCTGACGGCGGTGATGCGGTGCTCGACTCAGACATGGCGCGCTCCTCGGGACGGCGAAGATTGGAGGGTGCCCAGGCGCGCGGCTGCTGCTGCGACCGCCGCTCCCCGGTGGTGCTCCACCTCATCCAACGCCAGTCGCGGAGGCCGTCTTCGAGGCTAGCACGCGGCGGAGATCACATGCGGGCATCCATATTGGTGCTCCTTTGGGGCGCGTCCGCGCAGGTCAGGACACACCCCGCGGCCGTGGGCGCGGGGCTTCCGTGCCCCGCGTCGGCGCCTTGAGCGCCCGTTCCAGCTCGGCCGGCCCGACGGGCCCCTCGCGCACGACGCGCCAATCGCCGCGCCGCTCGTAGCCGCGCAGGTCGAGCACGGTCGAGGCGACCCCCGGCAACGCGCCGCCGTCGAGCGCCAGGTCGACGGCCGTGCGCAGCGCGGCGGGTACTTCGGCGAGGCGTCGCGCCTCCGGCCCGCCGGAGATATTGGCGCTGGATTGCAGTACCGGCCGATCCAGCGCGCGCAGCGCTGCAAGCCGCTCGCTCAACAGCGGTACGCGCAATCCGAGCGCGCCGGACTCGCTCGTTGGCGAATCCACTGACCCCGGCCGACACGCCAGCGGGTAGCGGTCGTCGGGGTTCGGCAGCAGCGTGGTCAGTGGGCCCGGCAGCAGCGCTGTAAGCGCCGCGCGTGTGCGCGGCCCGAGCTCCGGCAACGCCTCAAGCGCCGGCGCGAGCGCGAAGAACATCACGGCCGCCGGCTGCGCCGGCGGCCGGCCCTTCAGCTCGTACAGCCGCTCAACGGCGCGCGACTGCAGCGGATCGCACGCGAGGCCGTAGACGGTGTCGGCCGGAAACAGCGCGACCCCGCCGCCGGCGATGCACTCGCCGAAGCGCTGGACGTCGCCCGCGGAGAGCCGCGCAGGCCCCCCCTGCGTCCCCATCACGATGCCCGTTCTCCCACGACGACACGTTCGATCCCCGCGAGATCCTGCTCGCCGCGGACCGTCGGGAAGCTCGCGTCGCGCATCAGCGCGGCGACCGCGCGGGCCTGGCCCGCGCCGACCTCCAGCGCCACCAGGCGCACCCGTGGGCGGGTGGTGAGCGCGGCGAGTAGTGCACGGATCGTGTCGAGGCCGTCGGCGCCCGCGAACAGCGCGCGGGCCGGCTCGTGGCGGAGGATCTCGGGCGGGAGCGCCGCCCGCTCGCGCTCGGCGACGTACGGCGGGTTTGAGAGCACCGCGTCGAACTCGTCCGCGACGCCGTCCAAGAGGTCGGCGCGCAGCCACATCACCGAAGAGCCGAGCCGCTCGCTGTTTATGCGCGCCAGCTCCAGCGCATCCCCGTCGATGTCGCTGCCGTTCACGTGCAGGTCCGGCCGCTCGTGCGCCAATGCGAGCGCCACGGCGCCGCTGCCGGTGCCCACGTCGAGCACGCGAACACCGCGCGGCAATTGCAGCGCGACCTCGACGAGCAGCTCGGTCTCGGGGCGCGGGATCAGCGCGCGCCGGTCGACGCGCAGCTCGATGTGGCGGAAGCCGCGGCGTCCGAGGATGTAGGCGACGGGCTCGCGTTCGACGGAGCGACGACGGACGGCGTTCTGAAAGGCGTGCACGGCCGGGCCGGCGATGACGAGCCCGCGGTCGGCGAGCAGCCGCGCCCGGTCGACGCCGAGCACGTGGGCGAGCAGCACTTCGGCGTCAAGGCGCGGCGTGTCGCAGCCGGCGGCGGTAAACGCGGTGATCGCCCCGTCGAGGGCCTCACGCGCTGGGGTACTCGTATTCATGAGCGTGGCGATCGAGCGCCTTTCTGGGCCGCTGCGAAGGCGCCGCTCGGCCCGCAGAGGGCCGCTGAGCTCACGTCGCGACTCACGCCTCCAACCGCCGCCCGCACGCTCTCGCCTGCACCTCCAGCCACCGCCCTCACGCCGCCGCCTGCGCCTCCAGCCGCTGGCGCTTCTCGTCGGACTGGAGCGCCTCGGTGAACTCGTCGAGCTCGCCTTCGAGCACCTGGTCGAGGTTGTGGGTGGTGAGCTTGATGCGGTGGTCGGTGACGCGGCGCTCGCCGTAGTTGTAGGTGCGGATCTTCTCGGCGCGGTCGCCGGTGCCGACCTGAGCGCGGCGGTCGGCGGCCAGCTCGGCCTGCTGTTCGGCCAGGGCGCGCTCGTACAGGCGCGCGCGCAGGACGCGCAGCGCCTTTTCGCGGTTTTGCAATTGGGACTTCTCGTCCTGCATGGCGACCACCACGCCGGAGGGCTTGTGGGTGATGCGCACGGCGGAGTCGGTCGTGTTGACGGACTGCCCGCCGGGCCCGGTCGAGCGGTAGACGTCGATCTGCAGGTCGCCGGGGTCGATTTGCACCTCGACGTCCTGCGCTTCGGGCAGCACGGCGACGGTGGCGGTGGAGGTGTGGATGCGGCCTTGGGACTCGGTTTGGGGGATGCGCTGCACGCGATGGGTGCCCCCCTCGAACTTGAAGACCGAGTAGACACCATCGCCCTTGACGGCGAACGTGTACTTGCCGTCCCCGACCTCCAGCGACTCGGTCTGCAGGCCGCGGCGTTCGGCGTAGCGCGTCAGCATCCGGAAGAGATCGCCCGCCCACAGGCCCGCCTCGTCGCCGCCCGCGCCGCCCTGGATTTCGACGATCACGTTCTTCTCGTCGTTGGGATCGCTCTCGACCATCGCCAGGCGGATCTCCTCCTCGACCTGCTCGATCCGCTCACGCGCCTCGCGCAGCAGCTCGCGTAGCTCGGCGTCCTCGTCGCCCTCTGCGAGCATCTCCTCGGCGCCGGCCGCGTCGTCCTGGGCGCGCCGCCACTGCGCGGCGAGCTTCGCCGCGGGCTCGAGCTGGCTGTAGGCGCGACCGACCTCGGCGTAGCGCGCGCGGTCGCCGATCACCGCGGGATCAGTGAGCAGCTGCCCGAGCTCGGCAAAACGCGTCTCGATCTGCTTGACGAGGTCTTCGATCATGCAGGCCAGTCTAAAGACCGGCTAGGCCACGACCTCGACCCCGAGCAGGTCCGCGGCGGAGCGCTCCCCGGGCGTCTCGACGGCGAGTACCGACTGCAGCGCGGCGATCGCGACGGCGAGCTGGTGCAGGTCGGGTTCGCGGGTGGTGAGCAGTTGCAGCTTGAGGCCGGGCCACATCAGCGCGCGCACCCAGGTGCGGCTGCGGTTGCGCCCGGCGTACTTGATCAGCTCGAAGGAGATGCCGGCGATCAGCGGCACGCCGAGGATGCGGGTCGCAACCAGCCAGTACCAGGCGGGCAGGCCGATTGGCGCGAAGACGAAGATCGCGACAATCATGACGAGCAGCAAGAAGCTCGTGCCGCAGCGGGGGTGAAGGCGCGAGAAGCGTTGCGCGTTCTCGGGGGTCAGCGGTAGCTGCGCCTCGAAGCAGGAGATCGTCTTGTGCTCGGCGCCGTGGTACTCGAACACGCGCCGCAGGTCGCGCAGGCGCGAGAGCAGCAGCATGTAGCCGAGGAAGATGGCGGTGCGCACCAGGCCCTCGATCACCCAGAACAGCACGGAGGAGTGCAGCTGGCCCTTGATCAGGCTGGTCAGCCCGACGGGGATCAGGAAGAACAGCCCGATCGCGAACAGCAGCGCGACGATCACGGTGCCGGCCCAGACGCCGCTGGAGATTTCCTGTTTCTCGTCCTCCTCGCCCGGGGGCAGTTGCGCGTTCGCGGAGACGCCGAGCGCGCGAAAGCCGACGGCCATCGACTCGTACAGCGCGATCACGCCGCGTACGATCGGCGTGCGCAGCAGCCGGTGGCGGCGCAGCGGCGAGTCGATCTCAAAGCGTGAGACCTCGATCTCGCCCAGCGCGGCCTGCTCGGGGTCAAGGCCGCCGTGCTCGAGCTGCTCGGCGCTGGGCTTGCGCACGGCGACCGCCCAGTGGCCGACGCCGCGCATCATCACGCCCTCGAGCACCGCCTGGCCGCCGAGCGGCGCGTCACGCTGGGCAACCAGCTGGCCGTGCTCCTCGGCGGCGGTGGGCGCGTCGTGTGCGTCCACCGGCAGAGGTGCGGCAGCCGTGTCGTTGACGGCGGCCGGCGTGGCCATTTCCTATTCGCCGGAGTGTGTCTGACCGGGGCTGTCGCCGCCGTCCTCGACAGCGACATCGCCCTGCGTTACAGAGGCCCGCTCTGCACCGGCCTGCCCAGCAGCAACCGGCTCTGCACCGGCCTGCTCAGCGGCAGCCCGCTCTGCACCGGCCCGCTCAACAGCAACCGGCTCTGCACCGGCCTGCTCGGCGGCAGCCCGCTCTGCACCGGCCTGCTCAACAGCAACCGGCTCTGCACCGGCCTGCTCGGCGGCAGCCCGCTCTGCACCGGCCTGCGCCGCGCCACCGGCCCGCGCCCCACCGGCGTTCTGTCTGGCGCTGGCCAGCGGTCCGTCGTCCGTGTGGCTGGCGGAGGCCAGTGCCGCGCCGCCGGTTTGGCTGGTGGCGCCTTTGGCCGCGCTGCCGGTCTGGGCCTGACGCAGCCGCCCCTTGGCAACGCGGCGCTGGAAGCGCTCGACGCGCCCACCGGTGTCGACCAGCTTTTGGCGGCCGGTATAGAAGGGGTGGCAGTTGGAGCACACCTCGACGTGCAGCTCCGAACGGGTGGCGCGCGTGGTGAACTCGTTGCCACAGGTGCAGCGCACGTGCGCCTCTATGTACTCGGGGTGGATTGAGGTCTTCATGGCCCGAGGAAGTGTAGCGACCGCGCCTGCTCAGGCTGCGAAGGCGCTGCGCGGACGGGCGCTGGTGGTGGCGCTGGCGCTCGCGACACTGGCTGACGGGCCGGCGTTTTCGCCGCCGGACGCGCTGCCCCCAGACGCACCGTTCCCAGACGTGCCGCCTCCTGATGTGCCGGTCCCAGATGCGCCGCTGCCGGTGCCGCCCCCGCCGCCCGCACCGCCGGATGTGCCGCCGGCGCCTGGCGTGCCGCTGCCGGTGCCGCCTGGGCCGGAGCCGGTGGGGCCTGCTGATGCACGGCTGCGATCCTCGCGACAGACCGAGGTGTGGCGCTTTTCGGTGCGGATCACACGGCCGGTTTCGTCAAGCCAGCGGTACCTGACGAGCGCGCGGAAGGCGGCGGGCGCGGGGAGGTCGGTGACCTGGCGAACGTACTTGTAGATCTTGACCCCCGCTTCGGAGCGCTCCCAGGTGGCGGGACCGGTGGCGGCGAGCGTGTGAAAGTCGCTGTCGCCGGGGGCGCGCTCCTGGACGAGGATCTGCATCGCCATGCGGTGGGCGGCGGCGATCGTTTCCATTTGCGCGGTGAACGTCACCGCGCGCCCGTCGGCGGTGCTCGCGGTGAGGCACTGTTCGACGGTCGCGCTGACCGCGGGAGCGCTCGGCGGGGGTCCGCTTTCCTGAGCGCCGGCGGCGGGCACGGCGACGAGCGCGAGCAGACACGTGACGATGCCCGCGGGCGCACAACCCCACACCCGCGCGCGCCCGCGCGCGCGGCTTTCTTTTCTCGCCTGTGTCTCCCGCACGCCCCTCTAACACCCCGGAACAGCGCCGGTTGCGCAGGCGATCACAAACAAGAGGCCTCCTGAGCGTCCTCGACCAAGCAGCGCAAGGACGCAGCGAGCGCCGTGTGCTTCGCACACAAGCGAGCGAGGACGCAGCGATGCGCCGCGTCGAGGGCGCTCAGGTGATTTGGTAGAGGGGGCCGTCGCCCCCCTCGGGCGTCGTGAGGCGGCCGCCCTTGGCGGTGATGGCGCCGCATTGGACGCAGTTGGTGTAGTTGACGATCACGTCGACGGGGCCGTGCGACGGGGCGTCGTCGGGGATCTCGTAGACGCCGGCGGGGCACATCCAGCGCCAGGTCTCGGCGATCTCGCGGGGGACGCGTTTCTGGACGCGGATGTGGTTGGGCGCGTCGTCGCGGGTGGCGTTGCCGGTGATGAACACGGAGGAGAGCTTGTCGAAGGTGTATTTGCCGTCGGGCTTGGGGTAGACGTCCTTGGTGTCGCCGACGAACATCGGCTCGGCGTCGTCGCGGTGCCACTGCTGGCGACCGGGGGGAACCTTGCCTTTGGACATGATCGAGGGACCCGCGAGCAGACTGCCGACGAGGAAGCCTTTCTGGAATGCCTGTCGCGTGTTGCGCACCTGGTAGAGCTCGGTTCCGATTGTGGATTTCTCGACGGCCTGCTCGTAGTCGGAGAGGTCGCTGCTGCCGCGCTTCAGTGCCGCGTAGATCGACTCGGCGGCCAGCATCCCCGACCTGATGCAGTGGTGCACGCCCTTTAGGGCGGCTGTGTCCACCATCCCGCCGGCGTCGCCGACTAGTACGGCGCCGGGCATGGAGAGCTTCGGCATCGACCAGTAGCCGCCACCGGGCAGCGCCTTGGCACCCCAGGCGACGCGTTCGCCGCCCTCGAGGATGCCTTTGACGAGCGGATGCAGCTTGAAGGTTTGCAACAGGTCGTGGGCCGAGGTTGTGGCGTCGCGGTAGTTGAGGTCGACGACGAACCCGATCGAGACGAGGTCTTCGCCTTTGGCGTTCTTCATCGGGTACAGCCAGGTGCCGCCGAGCTGTCCGTACTTGGAGGCGACCTTTAGCGGCCAGGGCTGCACGAATGTGTGGATCACGCGGTCGAGCGGCTTGGGGACCTTCCAGACCTCCTTGACGCCGAGCTCCCAGACCTGCGGCTCACGGCCGGCGGCGAGGTCGAACTCCTTGATCGCGGCGCCGGTCAGATGCCCCCAGCAGCCCTCGGCGAGTACGGTCGCCTGCGCCTTGATGTCGGTGCCGGGCTCGAAGTTGGAGAGCGGCTCGCCGTCCTTGCCGCGACCCTTGTCGCCGGAGCGCACGCCGGCGACGCGACCATCCTGCACGATCAGCTGGGTGGCGGAGGTCTCGGTGAGGATGTAGGCGCCGGCCTCTTCGGCCTGCTGCTGCTGGTAGCGGGCCAGCGCCGACACCGAGATGACCTCGTTGCCGTGGTTCTTGAAGTTCGGCACCGCCGGGATCGGCACCGGGAGCTTGGTTTTGGGACCGGTGAGCATGTACACAGACTCCTTGGTGACCTCGCCGAACGCGAAGCCCGCCTCCCGCCACTGCTCGCGCGTCATCTCGGGGAACAGCTCCTGCAGCGGCGCGGGCCGCATGACGGCGCCGGAGAGGTTGTGCCCGCCGCAGGTCTTGGCCTTCTCGACGACGGCGACCGGTACTTCGCCGAGGCGCTCTGTCATCTCGGGGTCGTCGGCGAGCAGCTGCAGCAGGCGGTTGGCGCACGCCAGGCCGGCGGTGCCGCCGCCGACGATCGCTACGCCGACCTCGATCAGCTCGTCCTCGGAGTCGAGGCCGCGCTTGACGAACTCCTTTTGGGAGTCGACCGGCGGCGGGAAGGCCGCGGGGGCGACGCGGCCGTTGTGGGAGGCGTTATGAGATGACATGGCGCTTGGCGCTCCTTTCGGCTGGCATTGGGGCCCGTAACGCATTCGCATCCGCCCTCCGATCGCGCGCGCAGACACACGCGCGCACGCGATGGCTCACTTGCAAAGAACATCGCACGCGCGCGCCGTTCATCGCCCGATCACCTGACTCAGACCGTCCCCACCCGGGATCAGCTGCCCTTCTTGGCCTTGACGGCCTCGGTGAGCTTGGGCAGGATCTTGTTGAGGTCGCCGACGACGCCGAGGTCGGAGAATTCGAAGATCGGCGCGTTGGAGTCCTTGTTGATCGCGACGATGTTCTCGGAGGCCTGCATGCCGACCTTGTGCTGGATCGCCCCGGAGATGCCGGCGGCGAGGTAGAGCTTGGGCGCGACGGTCTTGCCGGTTTGCCCGATTTGGGCGGCGTAGGGGTACCAGCCGGCGTCGACGACGGCGCGCGTGGCGGCCACGGCGGAGTTGCCGCCGAAGGCGGCGGCGAGGTCTTCGCAGAGCTGAAAGCCCTCGGCCTTGCCCAGGCCGCGTCCGCCGGCGACGAGGATCGAGGCGCCCTCGATGTCGACGTCGGCGCCGCGCTGTTCGCCGCGGGTGACCATCGTCGCCCGCGTGGCCTGCGGCGAGAGCTCGAAGGCGAGCTGCTCTACGGGCGCGTCGCCGGCGCCGCTGTCGGCGATCTCGAAGGCGTTGAGGCGGCCGATGATGATGCCGACGGGCGAGCGGTACTTGATTTCGGAGATGGCGGAGTCGCCGAGGATCGGGCGTTCGGCGACCAGCTCGCCGCCCTCGGCGCGCACGCCGGTGACCTCCATCGCCACGCCGGCGCCAAGGCGCGCGGCGAGGCCGGCGCCGATCTCGAAGCCGAGCAGGCCGCCGCCGAACAGCGCGTAGGAGTAGCCGCCGTCTGAGATCGCCTTGGCCATCGCATCGACGAGTGGCTGCGCGAGCCCCTCGGGACCCTCGGCGACGAGCACCTTCTTGGCGCCGTATTTGCCTAGCGAGGCGGCGAGGTCCTGTGGAACGTTCTGCCCGAGCAGGATCGCGTGGGCCTCGCCGCCGAGCTGGGCGGCGAGGCGGGCGCCCTCGGAGACGGCGCCGAGGGAGTTCTTGTTGATGGCGCCGTCGTAGTGCAGCGCGTAAACCAGGATGTTGGCCATGTCAGTTTCAGTTCCTTTCGCGCGCTTAGAGGAGCTTGCGCTGGTCGAGCCAGGCGACGATTTTCTCGACGGTCTCGCCGGTGTCCTCGTCCTCGATGATCTCCCCGGTGGCCTTGGCGGGCGGCGCCTTGGCGGCGACCCACTGCGCGGCGGAATGCTCGCCGCCGACTTTGCTCGCGTCGATGCCGACGTCGCCGACGCCAACGGTGTCCAGCGGCTTCTTCTTGGCGCCCATGATCGCCTTCAGCGAGGGGTAGCGCGGCTCGTTGATGGCGTCGCCGACGGAGATTACGGCGGGGGTTTGTACCTGCACGGTGTCATAGCCGTACTCGGCCTGGCGCTCGCAGCGCAGGGCAAGGTGGCCGGGGGTGGGCGGGTGGGGATCTGATTCAACGTCCATCTTGATGACCTGGGTCAGCGAGGGCATGCCGAGGTGCTCGGCGACGACGGCGCCGATCGTGTAGCACTCGCCGTCGTCGGACTGCTGGCCGAGCAGCACCAGGTCGGGGCTCTCGCGCTGCAGCGTTTGGGCGAGCGCGTAGCCGGTGGCGGCGACGTCTGAGCCGGCCAGGGCGGCGTCGGTGAGGTGCACGGAGCGGTCGGCGCCGAGCGAGACGGCCTTGTGCAGCGCGCGGACGGCGCTTTCGGGGCCCATCGTCACGGCGACGATCTCCTCGACAGGCACGGCGCCGCCCTCTTTGATCTGCATGGCGGCCTCGATGGCGTGGGTGTCGTAGGGGTTGAGGTTCTTCTCCCCGCTGCGGTCCATGCGCCCCGTCGATTGATCCAAGCGCTTTTCGACGGCGGCGTCGGGAACCTCCTTGACCAAGACGCATATCTTCATTCAGGCAATCTCCTTGACGATCTGGACGGTCAAATCCTACCCGTTCTTGCGGTTGACTGACGAGTCAATCAAACCTGTGGTGCAGGCATGGGCATGTCGCGGGACAGATTTACAAGATCGTCGTCGGCCATTCGCGCACGCACGCGCGCGGCCGCGAATGGCACCCCAACCAACAACACACCCCACCCCGCTCGGCGACCACCCCACCCGGCGAGACCCCACCCTAGGCGCACACAGCCCCACGTGCGTGCGCACGCACGCGGCCGCACGCACGCGCGCGGCCGCGAATCGCGGCCGCGAATGGCACCCCAACCAACAACACGCCCCACCCCGCCCGGCGACCCCTCCTCAGGCGCACGGCCTCACGCGTGCGCGCGGGGCGCGGCGGCGCGGATGAAGTCCACGATCGCCTGGGTGGGGGCGCCGGGCGTGAAGACCTCGGCGACGCCGAGGCGCTTGAGCTCGGGGATGTCCTCGGCGGGGATCGTGCCGCCCACCGTCACCAGTACGTCGTCGATGCCCTGCTCGTGCAGCAGCGCGACGACGCGCGGGACGAGCGTCATGTGGGCGCCGGAGAGGATCGAGAGCCCGACGGCGTCGGCGTCCTCCTGGATGACGGTCTCGACGATCTGCTCGGGCGTTTGGTGCAGGCCGGTGTAGATGACCTCCATGCCGGCGTCGCGCAGCGCGCGCGCGATGATCTTGGCGCCGCGGTCGTGCCCGTCGAGGCCGGGCTTGGCGACGACGACGCGGATCTTGGGGCGCGTGGCACTGCTGGCGGGCGGGCTGCCGGTGGGGGACGTCATGCGGGGGGATTATGACCGCGACTCGACGCGCTCGCCCGCACGTGCGGCGACGACGCGCCCGAGCCCGCCGAGGGTCGCGGCGGCGCAGAGCGCGACGGCGACCTTCAGGCGGCGGCCGAGGTGGTCGAGGTGCAGAACCTCCCAGCGCTCGGCGAGGGCGATGCGGCGCAGCTCGGGGTCGGGGTTGACGACGACGGGATGCCCGACGGCGCGCAGCATCGGCAGGTCGGACTCGGAGTCCGAGTAGGCGTAGGAGGCGGCCAGCTCGATGTGCTCGCGCGCGGCCAGCTCGCGCAGCGAGGCGACCTTGCCGTCGCGGTAGTTGAAGGGACCGGCGGCGCGCCCGGTGTAGTGGCCGTCGCTGATCTCAAGGCGCGAGCCGACGCCGCCGTCGAAGGCGAGTACGTAGGCGAGCAGGTCGGCCATCTCCTGGGAGGCGGCGGTGACGATGTAGACGGGACGGCCGGCGTCCTGGTGAGCGTAGGCGCGGGCGAGCATCTGCGGGTACAGGCGCGGGAGCACGCCGGCGAGCACGCGCGGGGACATCCGCTGCAGATCGCGCACGGGCACCCCGGCGAGCATCTCGCCGACGCGCGCGCGAACCGCGTCGGCCCAGTTGTCGGTGGAGCCGCGCAGGCGAAAGCGGAGGTTTTGCCAGAGGTCCTGCGCGAGCCGCGCGCGGGTGATCATGCCGGCCTCGTAGGCGGCGCGGGCGAAGAAGATGCCCGACAAGCCGGCCATCAGCGTGCGGTCCAGATCAAAGAAGGCCGCGCCGCGGGTTGGGGGTTTGGGTTTGAGATCGTCCACGTGTGGGGACGCCTGCACTGGCGGGTCGGCGCGAGGCGTCCTGCCTCGCGTCGGGGGCGAGCCCTCCGGTGGCGCGCTCATGCGCGGGGAATACCCCTCAGACGCGCACGATCAGCGCGTCGCCCTGACCGCCGCCGGAGCAGATTGCCGCGCAGCCGAGGCCGCCGCCACGGCGGCGCAGCTCGAGCACGAGGCTGCCGAGGATGCGCGCGCCGGAGGCGCCGATTGGGTGGCCGAGGGCGACGGCGCCGCCGTTGACGTTGACGCGGTCCTCGTCGATGCCGAGCGTGCGGATCGAGTTGAGCGTGACCGAGGCGAACGCCTCGTTGATCTCCCAGACGTCGATGTCGGAGGGCTGCAGGCCGGCTTTGTCGAGCGCCTTCAGGGCAGCGCTGGCGGGCGTCTTGGCGAGGTAGGCGAAGTCGGTGGCGCTCTGGGCGTGGGTGAGGATCTCGGCGAGCGCCTCCTTGCCGTTCTTGGTGGCCCACTCCTCAGAGGAGAGCACCAGCGCGCCGCCACCGTCGTTGACGCCGGGGGAATTGCCGGCGGTGTGCGAGCCTTCGGGCGCGACCAGGCCGGGCAGCGCGGCCAGGCGCTCCAGGGAGGTGTCGCGGCGCGGGCCCTCGTCGACCTCCACGGTGGTGTCGCCCTTCTTGCCCTTGACGGTGACGGAGACGATCTCTTCGGGCAGGCGGCCCTCGTCGGTGGCCTTCAGCGCGAGTTCGTGCGAGCGCAGCGCCCAGCGGTCGAGGTCGGCGCGCGTGAGCTCGAGCTCGTCGCCGACGGCGGTCGCCTCGACGAACATCTGCTTGCCCGAGAAGGGGTTGGTGAGGCCGTCGTGGACCATCGCGTCGAGTGCCTTGGTGTCGCCCATGCGAAAGCCAAAGCGCGCGCCGGGGAGCAGGTAGGGCGCTTGGGACATCGACTCCATGCCGCCGCCGACGCCGACCTCGACGTCGCCGGCGCGGATCGCCTGGTCGAGCAGCACCGAGGCGCGCAGGCCGGAGGCGCAGACCTTGTTGATCGTCTCGGAGGAGACCTCCTTGGGGATGCCGGCTTTGATTTGCGCTTGACGGGAGGGGATCTGCCCCTGGCCGGCTTGGAGAACCTGGCCCATGATGACGTGCTGGACCTGCTCGGGCTCGACGGCGGCGCGCTCCAGGGCGGCCTGTATGGCGGCGGCGCCGAGCGCGGTGGCGTCGAGCGTGGAGAGACCGCCGCCCATCTTGCCGACGGGGGTGCGGGCGGTGCCGAGGATGACGGTCTTGGGCATCGGTGGAACTCCTGGGTTGTGCTGGGCGGGAGGCTTGATCGCCCCGGCGTCCGGCGGCCGGGCTCGGAGAATGCTAGCGGGGCGCCAATCGGAGGCAGGCTGGCGGCGGCCGCGGGGAGGCACAACGAGGGCGCGCGCTCCTCCCAACACCGTCGCCCACCTACTCCGGCCATCGCTGGCCGGAGTAGGTGTCGTGAGTCAGAATTTCACGGCCGCCTCGCGGCGTCTGGACACGCCTGGACCCACCCGGCCGGCACAGGTACGCCCAGTACCCTCAGCCGTCCGTGCGGCCCCAGTCGCGCCCAGCCGACTCGCGAGACTGCACCCGAAATTCTGACTCACGACACTGGGAGGTACGTCTCTATTGCAAAGACCGAAGTACCCGCAGATATCGAGCTATCTCGCAGATATCTCGATATCAAGAGGCACTTCGGCCCAAAACCACAACATACGAACCCCCTCCCCCGTCTCCGTTGGACGAGCGAGATGGATAAGGTGCGCGGCAGCGTGCGCGTTACGGCAACGACAGACCCCGGCGGAGCGAGCACGGCCGACACGGTCGCGGTGGGCCTCTTCGAGGACGGCGAGCCGCCGGCCGCCAAACCCGCGGGCGAGCTGCCGGCCGCCGCCGCCGAGCTGCTGGCGGCAGGCGAGGCACGGGGCACGTTCAAGGCGCTGGCGCTGGCGCATGCGGAGGGGAAGCGGTGGCTGCTGGTGGGGCTCGGCAGGCGCGCCGATTTCACGCCCGAGCGGGCACGCGTCGCCGCGGCCACGGCACACGCGCGGGCGCTGGAGGTCGGGACGCACACGCTGTGCTGGCAGGCGCCGGCGCACGATGCGGCGGTGTGGGCGGCGCTGGTCGAGGGGACGGTGCTGGCGGACTACCGGTTCGAGCGCTGCAAGTCGGCGCCGGCCGAGCCGCAGGACAGCGCGCCAAAGCAGTTGGAGGCGCTGATCGTCTCCGACACGCGGGCCGCGGGAGACGGCGCGGGGGAGCTGGAGCGAGCGGTGTCGCAGGCGGCCGTCGTCGCCGCGGCGGTCAACGCGGCGCGCGACTTGCAGAACCGGCCGGGGAACGACCTGACGCCGAGCGCGCTGGCGGAGCACGCGCGGGCGCTGGCGGAGCGCACCGAGGGGCTGAGCATCGAGAGCGAGGGCCGCGAGGGGATCGTGGCGCGCGGGATGGGCGCGTTCGCGGCGGTGGCGCAGGGCTCCGAGCAGGAGCCGGCGCTGATCGTGCTGCGCTACGAACACCCGGATGCGAAGGGCCCGCTGCTGGGTTTTGTCGGCAAGGCGGTGACGTTCGACAGCGGCGGGATCTCGCTGAAGCCGGGCGCGAAGATGTCGGAGATGAAGTTCGACATGTCGGGCGGAGCGGCGGTCGTTGAGGCGGTTGGCGCGGTCGCGCGGCTGGGGCTGCCGGTGCGGCTGGTGGGGGTCGTCGGCGCGACCGAGAACCTGCCGAGTGGGAGCGCGGTCAAGCCGGGCGACATCGTGACGGCCGCGAACGGCAAAACGATCGAGGTCAACAACACCGATGCCGAGGGTCGGTTGGTGCTCGCCGACTGTTTGTACCACGCGGTGTCGTTGGGAGCGGAGCGCGTGGTGGATCTGGCGACGCTGACCGGCGCGGTGATCGTCGCGCTCGGCTCGACGTACGCGGGCGTGCTGGCCAACGACGACGAGTTGGCGGGGCGCGTCACGCAGGCGGGGGAGCGCAGTGGGGAGATCGTGTGGCGGCTGCCGCTGCACGCGGAGTACGACGAGCTGATCAAGGGACGCTACGGCGATCTCAACAACGCGCCGGAGGAGCGCAAGGCCGGCACGATTGTCGGCGCGACGTTTTTGGCGAACTTCGTCGGGCAGACGCCGTGGGCGCACCTGGATATCGCGGGCTCGGCGTGGGATCTTGGCCGCGCGTATGCGCCCAAGAGCGCGGCGGGTTACGGCGTGCGGCTGTTGGTCGAGCTGGCGCGCTCCTACGTGTAGGCTCGCGAGCACCCCACCCAACCGCTGACCCCCAAGTACTGTCAACCCCAGCCGCCGGCCTCCCAAGCCGCCGGCCCACCCAACCGCCGACCCCAAAGCGCTGCCGGCCCCAGCCGTCGACCCCCAGCCGCCAACCCCGCCACGAACCTCGCGCACAATGGACTTCGACCTGCCCCCCGACCACGAGCTGCTGCGGCGCACGGTGCGCGAATTCGCGCAGGGCGAGGTCGCGCCGGTGGCGGGGGAGCTGGACCGCACGAAGTCGTTTCCGTATGAGATCGTCGCCAAGCTCGGCGCGCTGAACCTGATGGGGATTCCGTTCCCGCAGGAGTACGGAGGCGCGGGTGCGGACACGCTGGCGTACGTGTTGGCGGTCGAGGAGTTGACGCGGGTGGACTCCTCGGTGGCGATCACGTTGTGCGCGCACACGTCGCTGGGCACGCAGCCGATTTACCTGTTTGGCAGCGAGGAGCAGAAGCGGGAGTGGCTGCCGAAGTTGTGCAGCGGGGAGCGGTTGGGGGCGTTCGGGCTGACCGAGCCGGAGGCGGGCTCGGACGCGGGCAACACGCGCACGAGGGCGCGGCTGGTGGACGGCGAGTGGGTGGTGGACGGCGCTAAGCAGTTCATCACGAACGCCGGGACGGACATTTCAGGGGTCGTGTGCATCACGGCGGTGACGAGCAGCGACGGGCCGGACGCAACGGCCGCAGCGCACGTGGCAGCCGGAACGGGGACCAAGACGGCGCCGGCGCGCGAGATCTCGAACATCATCGTGGCGAACGGGACGCCGGGGTACGAGCAGGGCGAGCCCTACCGCAAGATGGGCTGGAACGCGTCGGACACGCGGCCGTTGACGTTCAGCGACTGCAGGGTGCCAGAGGGGAACCTGCTGGGCGGGCGCGGCGCGGGCTTCAAGCAGTTCCTGCATATTCTCGACATCGGTCGCATCGGTGTGGCGGCGATGGGCGTGGGCCTCGCGCAGGGCGCGCTCGACGAGGCGCTGAAGTACGCGAAGGAGCGCAGGGCGTTTGGCCGGCCGATCTCGAAGTTCCAGGCGATCCAGGTCAAGCTGGCGGACATGTCGAGCGAGATCGAGGCGGCAAGGCTGCTGGTCTACAAGGCCGCGCGGGAGAAGGACAAGGGGGAGAACTTCACGCTGACGGCCGCGCAGGCGAAGCTCAAGACGGGCCGGCTGGCGGTGCGCTGCTGCGAGGAGGCGGTGCAGATCCATGGCGGGTATGGCTTTATTGAGGAGTACCCGGTGTGCCGCTTCTACCGCGACGCGAAGATTCTGACGATCGGCGAGGGTACGGACGAGGTGCAGCAGATGGTGATCGCGAGGGCGTTGGGGGCGTAGGGGTAGAGCGGCCAGCCAGCCGTCGGGTAACCGCGGATATTGTGCCCGCCCGTGAGCGCACAACGCTGCCGCACCGCCACGCGGTTGGGGTCCTCCCCACCGCCACAAGCGGCGACCACGGCGTAGAGTGCAGGCCAGGCTATGGACCCGACGACGACAGCGCTGGGCACGTGGAGCGGGGGCCGCTTCATGCACTTTGGCGAGCCGATCGAGCCGGAGCGCCTGAAGGCGCTGCTGCGCCCGGGCGGGGGCATCGAGACGGTGATCACGGCGGACGTCTACGGCGAGGGCGCGGCCGACCGCGTGCTCGGCGAGGCGCTGGGTGGCGTGCCCCGCGACGGCTACTGCCTGGTCGGCGCGATCGGCCATGACTTCTATACGGGTAAGCGCGAAGGCCCGAAAGGCTTCCCGCGTTTCACCGACGCGCGGCTGCGTGGCGCGGAGGGCTATGCCGACTACATCCGGTTGGCCACGGAGCGCAGCCTGGAGCGGGTCGGGGTGGAGCGCTTTGACGTGCTGCTGCTGCACAACCCGGACCGGATCGGGTACACGAGCGAGGCGGTGTGGGAGGGGATGCGCGCGGTGCGCGACGCGGGGCTGACAGACAAGCTCGGCGTGGCGCCGGGGCCGGCGAACGGCTTCACGCTGGATTTGATCGATTGTGTGGAGCGTTTTGGCGAGACGATCGACTGGGCGATGATCATTCTTGGGCCGCTGGAGCCGTGGCCGGGCGAGCTGGTGCTCGACGCGGCGGCGGCGCACGGCGTGGGTGTGATCACAAGGGTGGTGGACTACGGTGGGATGTTCCACGACGACGTGTTGCCGGGGCACGAGTTCCCCCAGTACGACCATCGCCGGTTCCGCCCGGAGGGCTGGGTGCAGGCGGGCCGCGAGAAGCTGGAGCGGATGCGCCCGTACGCGCAGCGCCACAACTTGACGATGCTGCAGCTGGCCTGCCAGTGGAATCTCGCACACCCGGCTGTGCGCTGTGTGGCGCCGACGTTGATCCAGGAGAGCGGGCCGGGAGCCAAGCCGATCGAGGACAAGCGCGCGGCGCTTGCGGCGCTGGCCGCGCTGCAGACGGTCCCGGCCGCACAGCTAAGCGAGGCCGAGGTCGCCGAGCTGCGGGCGATCGGCGATAACAGCAACTGCATGGCGCTGAAGGGCGCGAGCCTGGGGCACGACGGCGCACCCCAGCCCGACCGCTGGGCGCTCGACGGCGAGCTGGCGGAGCTGGCGGCACGCTGGCGGATCGAGCCCGCGCGCGACCTCAGTTGCCGGTAGCGGGCTCCGCGTGGGTGGTGTAGCTGGCGGTCGTCGGCTACAGCGAGTCCGCTACGGCACGGACAAAAGCAACGGCTCCACACGACGCCCAGCTAGGTAACGCCGCAAGAGAGGATCGACGACAAACCACTGACCGCTTTCTCCGTTTCGGTCGATCACGCCGATGTCACGTAGCTTCCCAAGCGCACGTGCAGCCTCCTGGGGACGTAGGTCGCGGTACAGCTCCGCGCCGGCCGCAACGCGAATCGCCATCCGCTCGCCGCTGCGTCCACCGGCACGAATGCGCTCCAGCTGCTGCTCGTGGCGCAGGCGCTCGACCGCTAGCGCGCGAGCGAGCGCTTGCACGATCATTGCGTTGTCGATCGTGTGGCGCATTTCCTCAATGCTCGCGAGGTGCGCCTGTTGGGCAAGAAGCATCGTCGCCCGCGGATGACCCTCCCCAAGATCGATCAGATGCGCGAGCGCGTCATCGGTGATCGTCGTCTCGTCGAGCTCCAAGCGCCGGCGCAATCCCGCCGTCCACTCTTCGGGTGCGATCGGTGCAAGCTCGTGGAAGTTGCCAAACTGACTGAGTGCCCGATCGCTGGGCGCGAACAGATCGCGCATCAGATGCTCGATCGAACCGGCAAAGAGGACGCTGACCCGGGAGGAGCGCTGGAGCACCGCGCGGAGCTGACGCGTCAACGTCTCAGCGTCGCCGAAGCGCTTGCCTGCGATGTCTTGAAACTCGTCGAGGAACAAGACGACGTGGTGGTCGTCTGCCTCGGCCAGCCGCTGCGCCAACTCCAAGGCCGCGACCAGCGCGCCGGCGGGATTCTGTTCTGCCCTGGAAAGGTCCAGCGTGATCTCGATGGCCTCGCCAAGATCCTCTCGCACGCGATAGACAGCTGCCACGCTCAGCGCACCGAGCACGCTCTTGCCCGCACGGAGCGCTCTGTCGATTGCGCGCCGCAGCGGCGGACGGTTCTCAAGCAGCCCCAGGCTGAGCGCGTGCGCGAGCGTCGCGACGTCGAGCGCTTGGAAGAGATCGACCGTGGCGACGTACGCACTCTCACTCGAACAGACCGCGATCGCCGCATCGGCGACAGTTGTCTTCCCGGTGCGGCGCGGCCCTGCGAGAACAACGTTTGCGCCACCCAGCAAAGCCATCGCCACGCGGTCAACGTCATTCTCGCGCCCGATCATTGCGTCGGATCCAAGTGGATGATCGGTCGGAAAGAGGATCGCACTACCAATACGTCTGATATCACTCATTTCGTGAGATCATATCACATAAAGCGTGATACGCGTGGGTGGCGGCCCAGGCTACTTCCCCGCAAACCGCGCGCGCGTTTGCCCAGGGAACGCGCTGATCCCCTACAGCGACGCGGCCGGCGCAAGCCATTCGCTGGCGAAGTTGAGACTGGTGCGCTCGGCGAGGATGTCGTAGTCGCGGTCGTAGTGCAGCACGCCGGCGCCGGCGGTGTGGGCGCAGGCTGCGATCAGCACGTCGATAGGCGCGAGGCGATGGTGTCCGATGCGCGCCAGTTCACTTTGAGCCCGCACGGCGAGTCGTTCGATGCCAGAGTCGATCTCGACGCGCGGCAGGTGGCCCAGATCCGCGACCAGACCATCGTATTCGCGCTTTGACTTCGCGGAGTACCCGGCCTCGAGCAGAAACGGCAAGCACGTACTGAGGTCGCGCGCTCGCAGCCGAGAAGCGATCCGGTCACGCACAGCTGGATGCCGTCGCCTTGCCCAGGCGGAATTGTCGAGCAGCAGCACGCTACTCGTCGTAGTTGGCGATCAGCCCGAGGTACTTGACTTCGTCGGCCGCTTTGACGTTGACGGGCTCGGTGCCGTAGAGGACGTCGTGGATAAGCCGCTCGCGCGCCTCGCGCGCCTCCGCGCTCTCCTCGCGCAGCTCGCGCGCCTTCGCACGGGCGCCCAGGATGACCAGCTCGCCGAAGTCGATGTGCCCGCGCCCCCCCAGCTCGCTGCGCAGCTCGTCGAGCGCCGCGTGCACGGGGGGAGTCTCGGTGATGGTGTGGCGCGGGCGCGTGGTCGGCACAGAGCGAGTGTAGCACGGTGCTGCACCCCGTTGGACAGGGGCTATCCCCCCCCCCCCCCCGACGGGAGGCTACTTCCCCGCAAACCGCGGCGCCCGTTTGCCAAGGAACGCCGCGATCCCCTCCTTCCCGTCGGCGCTCGCAAAGACGGTCGCAAACCCGTGCTTCTCGGCCTCGATGCCGGCGTCGATGTCGCCGGCGGCGGAGACGCGCTTGATCTGCTCGAGCGCGATCGGCGCCTGGCCGGCGAGCTTGCGCGCCCAGGCCAGGGCGGTGTCGAGCAGTTCGTGGTCGTCGACGACGGCGGCGGCGAGGCCGTACTCGAAGGCCTCCTCGGCCTGTATGGGGTCGCCGACGAGGTTCATCTCCAGGGCCTTGCTCTGGCCGACCAGGCGCGGCAGGCGTTGGGTGCCGCCGAAGCCGGGGATGATGCCGAGCTTGATCTCGGGTTGGCCGAAGAGCGCGGAGCGAGCGGCGATACGCAGGTCGCAGGCCATCGCCAGCTCGCAGCCGCCGCCGAAGGCGAGCCCGTTGACGGCGGCGATCGTCGCGACGCCCTCGGATTCGAGCTCGCGAAAGAGCGCGTGGGCGTCGTGGATCAGCTGCTCGCCGGCGGCGGCGTCCATCGCGGTGAACGCCTTGATGTCGGCGCCGGCGCTGTAGAGGAAGGGGTTGGAGGAGGCGATCACGAGCGCGCGGATGGGCCGTCCGGCGGATGGGCCGCCGGAGGACCCGCCCTTGGCCGACCCGCCGTCGGCCGACCCGCCCGCCGATCCGCGCCCGCCGGACGCCTTGACGTGCGCCCAGACCTTGCCCAGGTCCTCGATCACGGTCGGGGCGATCGAGTTCATCTGGCCGTTGGCCAGCCAGGCGATCGCCACCCCGTCGGCGCGGGTCTCCAGCTTGACGACCTCGCCGGGCTGGGTGTCGTCGGGTTGGGGGTAGGCGTAGAAGCCCTGGCCGGACTTCTGCCCGAGGCGCCCCTGGGCGACGAGGCGGCGCAGGATCGTGGGCGGCGCGAAGCGCTCGCCGTGGCGCTCGGCCGCGTTCTCCAGGCGCTCCAGGACGGTGTCGAGCCCTTCGACGTCGGCCTTCATGAAGGGCGGCATCAGGCCGCGACGCGGATCGAGGCCGGCGCCGGCCATCAGCCCGAAGTCGATGTCGCGGTGGGTGGCGACGCCCTCCTCGAGCACGAGGCAGGCCTCGACGAAGGTCTTCAGTGTGAGCAGTTCGACGAGCTCGGGGATGTCGGGCTCGCCGTCGCCGGGCAGGTTGGGCTCTCCCTGCGGGTTGTAGAAACCGTCGCCGCCGGTCTTGGCGCCGAGCTTCTTTTCGGAGACCAGCTTCTGCATACCTTTGGGCACGTAGAAGCGCTCGTCGCCGTAGGACTCGGCGAGGTGTTCGGCGACGTGCAGCACGGTGTCCAGGCCGAGCAGGTTGACGAGGAAGTACGGGCCCATCGGGATCACGCCGGCGGCGCCGACGCCCTCGTCGATCGCTTTGATCGAGAGGCCCTTGCGCTCCTGCTCGCGCCAGATCTCCGACGTGCCGGAGTTGAGGATGCGGTTGACGACGAAGCCGGGGACCTCGGCGCAGGTGATCGGCTGCTTGCGGATTGCCTGCGCGAAGGTGATCGCGGCGGCGACCGTCTCGGGCGAGGTGTCCTCGCCTTCGACGATCTCGATCAGGGGCATGATCGAGGCGGGGTAGAAGTAGTGGAAGCCGAGCACCTTCTCGGGGCGCAGGGTGGCTTCGCCGATCTCGGTGATCGACAGCGAGGAGGTGTTGGAGGCGAGGATCGCGTGGCCGGGGGTGGCGGCGTCGAGCTCGGCGAAGACGGCCTGCTTGATGTCCATGCGCTCGGGGACCGCCTCGACCACGAAGTCGACGTCGCCGAAGCCGGCGTAGGAGGTGGCGCCGTGGATGCGCCCGACGATCTCGGCGATCTGCGCGTCGCCCTGCTCCTGGGTGAGCTTGCCGCGCTCTACGAGCTTGCCGACCTGGCCGGCGGTGACGTTGCGGGCCTCATCGAGCCCGGCCTGCACGAGCGCGTCGTCGATGTCCTTCAGCTCGACGGGGATGCCGGCGGCGGCGATCGTCTGGGCGATCTGCCCGCCCATGGTGCCGGCGCCGACGACGGCGGCCTTGAACACGAACATACGGTGGTTCCTCGCTTCCTCGCGGTCGGGTGGGGACGTGGGAGCCTACATGCTTCGCAAACGGACGCCATTCGCGCGCGCGCACGCGCGCGGCCGCGAATCGGCGCCTCAAAACACGACATGCGGCGCCGGCGGGGGCGCACCTTCGCAGGCGCAGACGGGTTTCAAACAGGGGGACTGAAGGGAAGAGAAGGCGGGAGACGAGCGGAGCGGATGCCGGGCGCCCAATAAAAAAACATTGGAGGTGAGCGGTATGGCTGGGAGGCAGGCAGCGACGAGAGGCAGAGCGCGCCGCAGGGCGGTGTGGCTGGCGGCGATGGCCTTGGCGGCCGGGGCGAGCGGCGCTGCGCCGGCAGGCGCGGACGCGAGCACGCTCGCAAGGCCGGCGGTTGGCACGGGCGCAGCGAGCGCGGTTGGCTATGCGACGGCGACGCTGAACGGGTCGGTCGCGCCGGAGGGGAGCGATACGTCCTACTACTTCCAGTACGGCCCGACCAAGGCCTATGGCGGGCAGACGCAGCTGGCGCAGATCACGGCGCTGCCGGTGAGCGCACACGCGGTGCAGGTGAGCGCGGCGGTGAGCGGCCTGGCGCCGCTGACCATCTACCACTACCGCCTGGTGGCGGTCAACGCGGCGGGAGCGACGACCGGCGCGGACAGGGCTTTCAAAACGACCGTCGTGCCGCTGTCTCTGCAGATGTTGGTATCGCCGAAACCGACTGTGTTCGGCTCGCCGGCGACGGTGCAGGGCACGCTTTCGGGCACGGGCAACGCGGGACGGGCGGTGGTGTTGCAACAGAACCCGTTCCCGTACACGGCGGGCTTCGGCGATGTCGGCAACGCGGAGCTGACAAGTGCGACGGGCGGCTTTTCGTTTGTCGTGCCGAGCATCGCGGCGGCGACGCAGTACCGGGTGGTGACCGAGACGGTCCCGCCGGTGGTGAGCCCGGTCGCGCTGGAGGAAGTCGCGGTGCGGATCGGCGCCCATGTGGGCCGCGCGCGACGGCGCGGTCACGCGCGGATCTACGGGACGGTGAGCCCGGCGGTCAACGGGATGGAAGTGGGGATCATGCGGGTGGTCGATGGCCGCAACGTGCTGGTGGCGGGCACGACGCTGCACGCGCTGAACGCGTCAAGCTCGCGCTTTAGCCGCACGATCCGGGTCAAACGCCGCGCGCTCTACAGGGTGCTGGTGCGGGTCACAAATGGGGCGCAGGTGTCGAACTACAGCGCGCCGCTGTTCATTCGCTGAAGAGATGAGAGAGGGAGCCGGCCTTGCGGCCGGCTCCGGGCGGGTTCGCGCCGCCTGGGGCCGGCGCGCGGGCGTGCTATGGCGGCGCGTCTTGCGGGCCTGCCCCGCGGGCCTGCACAGGCGGCGCGTCCTGCGGGCCTGCCCCGCGGGCCCGTATAGCTGCGAGCCCGCGGGACGCCCGCTGGTGCCCCTGCGGCAGCCCGGGCGCCCGCTTGTGTGTGAGGAGCGGCGGGACGCCCGAGAAGTCTGCTGTAAGCCTACTCTAGGCGACGGCCGCCGCCGGCTCCTCGACCCGGCGCGGGAGCAGTGTTTCGCGCGCGATCACCAGGCGCTGGATCTGCGAGGTGCCCTCGTACAGCTGCATGATCTTCGCGTCGCGGAAGAGCTTCTCGACGGGATACTCCTTGATGAAGCCGTAGCCGCCATAGACCTGGACGGCGTCGGTCGCGACCTTCATCGCGGTGTCCGCGGCGAAGCGCTTGGCGTGCGAGGAGACGAGCGTGTTGCGTTCGCCGTTGTCGAGCATCGTGGCCGACTTCCAGGTCAAGAGGCGGGCCGCTTCGATCTCGGTGGCCATGTCGGCGATCATGAACTGGATCGCCTGGTGCATCGCGATCGGGACGCCGAACTGCACGCGTTCCTTGGAGTAGTCGGTCGCGAACTCAAACGCCGCACGGGCGATGCCGGTCGCCATCGCAGCGACGCCGGGACGGGTGCGGTCGAGCGTCATCATCGCGAGCTTGAAGCCCTTGTTTTCCTCGCCGAGCAGGTTCTCGGCGGGGACCTCGACGTCGTTGAAGGAGATCGTCGCCGTGTTTGACGCGCGCTGGCCGAGCTTGTCCTCCTTCTTGTCAACCTGCACACCCCAGTCGCGCTCGACCACGAAGGCGGAGATGCCGCGGTGCCCGGCGTCCTTGTGTGTAGTAGTCGGCATAGCCGCCGTTGGTGATGAAGCACTTCGAACCGTTGAGGACGTACTTGTCGCCGCGCTTGACGGCGGTGGTGCGCATGCCGGAGACATCTGAGCCGGCGTCGGGCTCGGTCAGGCAGAAGGAGGCGAGCTTCAGTTCCTCGCTGAGGGGGCTGAGGTACTTCTTCTTGGTCTCCTCCGAGCCGCCGAGCGCGATCGGCGCGGTCGCGAGGCCGTTGCAGCCCAGGGAGGTCTGAATGCCGGAGCACCCCCAGGAAAGCTCCTCCTCGATCAGGCAGCCGTCGAGGTAGCCGAGGCCGGGGCCGCCGTACTCCTCAGAGATGTGGGTGTTCATCAGGCCCACCTCCCAGGCTTTCTGCAGGATCTCCTGCGGCCAGGTGCCGTCTTTGTCGTACTCCCAGGCGACGGGGCGGATCTCCTTTTCGGCGAAGTCGTGCGCTAGTTCGCGCAGGCTCTTCTGCTCGTCGGTGAGCGTGAAATCAACCATCTCTCTCGCAAATCTCCTCGGACTGGCGCGGAACGGACCGACGCGTACAGCGCTCCTTGAGTGGTCGCGCCGCTCAGCGCAGGGATAGATTGACTGGTCAGTCAATCCTTGGCCGTGCCGAAGAGTAGCGAAGCGTGGCCGCCGGGGCAAGCGGGCGGTACGCACCGCGCGCCGCTGTAAGCGACAATTGCGTCATGCAGAACGACGTGGTCCTGCCTGTGGTGCTGTTTGGTACGACGGCGGTGTACATCGTGTCGGGGGTGCTGGCGACATGGACCGGTCCGAGTCTGTCCGACCAGATCGGGCAGGGCGAGCTGGCAGACGTGCACAAAGAGGAGCTGCCGCGGGGAGAAGACCTGCACGAGCGCTCGCGTCGCCTGGCGGCGCAGCGGGAGGAGGGCGAGCGCGAGGCGCGCCAGATGCTGCAGGCGCGCAGCGACCGGCGCGTGCGCGAGGGCGGGCAACCGCTGGATGTGGAGGCGGAGTTGGCGCGGCTGACGGCGGCCGTGGCGTGCGAAGAAGGGGGCGAGGCGGAGCTCGTGCAGGAGGTGCGCGAGCTGATCATCGCGCGCAACGAGCGCCGTATGCGTCAGGGTTTGGAGCCGCTCGACGTCGAGCGTGAGATTGCGCGAGCGCTGGCGGAGAGCGCATTGGTGTCGTGAGTCGGCGCGGCGCTGGCAGGGCGTGCCACAATCTGAGAGATGCATGCGGCGTTCCCGTTCGTGCTGTTCGGCAGCATTGCGCTGTTCGTGATTCTCGGCCTGCTGTCGATGCTCAGCCGGGGCAACCTCTATGACCAGATCGGACAGAGCGGCCTGACGATGGGCGACGGCGGCGCGCGCGGGAGCGGCGCCGGTGGGAGCGCGGGGGGTCCCACCGCGGCTGGCAGCGGCACGGAGCCGTATGACGCGCCGGGCCTCGACGGGGGCTGGCCGAGCGCGCAGAGCGAGCGCGAGGAGGAGATCCGCCAGATGCTGCGGGCACGCAGCGAGCGGCGCGTGCGCCGCGGCGAGGCGCCGCTTGACATCGACGCCGAGTTTCAGCGACTCGCAGGCGGCGCGACGGGCGGCGGCCTGGGCGCCGCTGAAGGCCGTCACGACAGCGGTCTGACGCTGGAGGTCCGTCAGCTGGTGCAGGCCCGCAACGAACGTCGCCGCCGCCAGGGCCAGCCGGCGCTCGACGTCAACGCCGAGGTGCAACGCACGCTGGCGGAACTGGGCGGCTGAGCGCTCGGGCGCAGCGCAGGAGCGTGGCCGCCGGGCGCCGCTGCGGCGGGACGCACACGGCCACTGGCGAGAGCCAACCGCAACCACGCGGCGCGCCGGTTGTTGGGAGGGTCGTGCGGGCGGACAGTCGAGGCCGAGGTGCAAGCAACGGTGCAGCGCGCGCCCCGCGGGCGCGTAGGATCGGCGCGGTGCGCTCCTCGGCCACCCACGCGTATGCGCGCTGCGGCGCGCTGGCCTGCGCCTTGGCGTTCGTGCTGGCGCTGGCGCTGGCGGCGCTCGCTCCCGTCGCGGGCGCGACCGCGCGACGCGCGCCGTCGGGCGCGACCGCGCGCGTCGCCCGCCCGACCGTCCCGGGCGCGCTGCAGAGCCTGCAGCGCAGCGGCGCGCTGAACGTAAGCGCGGCGGCCCAGTACGAAGCGACCTACAGGCACGCGGGCGCGCTCCTCAAGAAGCTGTCGGGCACGCGCCGCGAAGAATTGGCGAGCGTGCTGAGCAATGTGCAGCAGATCGCCGGCGGCGGCCAGTTCATCGCCTCGCGGCTGCCGGCGCTGTTCTTGACGCTGGAACGCAATGTGCAGTGGTGGGGCAGCGAACCGCTGCTGGCGGCCGACCAGCGCGTGAGCTTTGCGGGCAGCAGGATCGTGTGGGAGCACTACCCGGGCCAGGGGATCGAGATTCAGTGGCTGGCGACGTTCGGTGAGGCCAATGGCTACTACCTGGAGGGCCACGAGAACACGCAGCTGCAGGAAGTCCTAAACGAAGTGATCCCGCTGGCGACGCAGCGTGCGGGCGGGATCGCGTGGGAGTACATGTTCCATTTCGACGGGGGCGCGCCGCCGTGGACGAGCGGGCTTTCGCAGGGAACGGCGCTGCAAGCGCTGGCGCGGGCGTACTCGCGGCTGAAGAACCCGGCGTATCTGGCAGCGGCCCAGCAGGCGCTCAAGCTCTTTCAGAGTCCGCCGCCGGCCGGCGTTCGCGTGGCGACACCGGCGGGGGCGACGTATCTCGAGTACACGTACGCCCCGCAGGAGCGGATCATCAACGGTTTCATCCAGGCGCTTAACGGGCTCTACGACTACGCCAAGCTGACCGGCGACCCGGCGGGAGCACGACTTTTCGAAGAAGGCGATGCAGAGGCGCGTGGCGAGCTGCCGCACTACGACACGGGGGCGTGGTCGATGTACGACCAGCATGTCGAATCGAACCTCAACTACCACGAGCTGCTGACGGAATTCCTGCAGGATCTGTGCAAACGCACCGAAGAAGGCCCGCCACTGCCCGCGGCGGCGCAGACGCCGCCTTCCTCCTCCCCGTCGTCGTCGTCCTCCTCCTCGGAAAACCCGTCGGGCGGCACGGCCGGCTCCACGGCCGGCTCAACCGGCGGCTCCGCGCCCGCGGGCGCAACGGCAGCGAGCGCCAGCGCTGCGCACACACCTCTGCGGACCGCCATCGCGCGCGCGGGGGCGGTGACGGTGCAAACAAGCAAGCAGATCCCCGGCGACGCGATCTACTGCACGACGGCGCAGCGCTTTGGCGAAGATCTGCACACCCCGCCCACGATCGCGCTGCTCACACGCACGCTGCCCAGCGGCGCACGCGGCGGTGTGGCGCTGTCGCTGTCGAAGGTCGCGACCGTCAGCCTGAACGTCAGCCGTGGCGGGCACGTCGTGTGGACCAACAGCGCGCTGGTGGAACGCGGCGACCCGCGCCTGTTGTGGATTACACCGTCTAAGCCGGGCTCCTACAGCATCACGCTGCGCGCCGTCGATCTGGCGGGCAACAGCGCGACCGCGAGCGGCACGATCGCCGTCACAATGCCGCCCCGCGCCAGGCACGCTCGCTGAGCCCGCCGGGCGCTCCGTACAATCGGGGTGTGCCGAGCGCTGCGGGCCAAACGCGCGAGAGCGCCGGGCAGGGCCCGCGCGCGGTCGGACCGCGTCTGGCGCGCGATTGGGGTGCGCTCGATCGCGACAGGCGTTTGGCGGCGGCGGCGGCGGTGGGGCTGTTTGCGACGATGCTGCTGCCGTGGTACCAGCAGAACGCGGTGGTGAGCGCCGCAAGGGCACAGCCGCTGGTGAGCCGCAACCTCAATGCGTTTGCGGTCTTCTCGTTCGTGGAGGCGGCAGTGCTGCTGGTGGCGGTGGCGGTGCTGGTGCTGCTGTACGCGCGTGCGGAGGGCCGCGACTTTCATCTGCCGGGGGGAGATGGCGCGGCGATCTTCGCGGGGGGTGTGTGGACGGCGCTGCTGCTGGTGCTGCGGTTGTTCGACAAGCCGGGCATCACGCACAACGGGGTCGCGGCGAACGTGGGCATCCAGTGGGGGATCTTTTTCGCGCTCGCGGCGGCGGGGCTGCTCGCGTATGCGGGCTCGCGCATTCGCGCGGCGCGCCGACCCGGGCCGCCGGTGCTGCGCGGCGAGCGCGGCCGGCACGACCCGCCGCAACACGGTCCGCACGACCCGCCCGAGCGCGGCGGCCGGCACGACCCGCCGCAACACGGTCCGCACGACCCGCCCGAGCGCGGCGGCCGGCACGACCCGCCGCAACACGGTCCGCACGACCCGCCCGAGCGCGGCGGCCGGCACGACCCGCCGCAACACGGTCCGCACGACCCGCCCGAGCGCGGCGGCCGGCACGACGCGCCGCAACACGGTCCGCACGACCCGCCCGAGCGCGGCGGCCGGCACGACGCGCCGGAACGCGACGGTCCGCACGACGCGCCGCAACGCGGCCGGCACGAACCGCCGGCCGGCGGTCGCTACGAGGCGCAGGCCGCCCGACCGGCACCCCGCGAGGAGCAGCAGAGCTCGCCCGCGACGCCACGCGAACGCTATGCGGAGGGCGAGCCCACTATCGTCGTCTCCCGTAGCGAACGCGGGCGCTTTCCGCCGGCCCCAGCGACGCCGGCGAGGGCCGCGCGCACGACGGCGCCGGCGAGCGCCGAACAGCTGTCGTTCGAGGATGCCCCTGACGATGACTCCTACTGAAACCCCAGCCCCGACGGTCTCCTCCACGGACGGCCCGGCGAGCCCGGCCGAGGTCGCGGAGGGGCTGCGCGCGGCCGGCTACCTGCCGGGCCAGGCGACGGTGCTGGTGTCCTACCTGGCCACGAAGCTCGGCAAGCCGGTGCTGGTGGAGGGTCCGGCGGGGGTCGGCAAGACGGAGCTGGCGAAGGCGCTGGCGCGCTACCTGGGACGGGAGCTTGTGCGGCTGCAGTGCTACGAGGGGCTCGACGAGGCGAAGGCGCTTTACGAGTGGAACTACCGCAAGCAGCTGCTGCGGATTCAGGCGCAGAGCGGCGAGCATGGCTGGGATGAGGTGCAGGAGGACATCTTTGGCGAGGGGTTCTTGCTGGCGCGGCCGCTGTTGAGCGCGATCGCCTCAGAGCAGCCGGTGGTGCTGTTGATCGACGAGATCGACAAGACCGACCAGGAGTTCGAGGCGATGCTGCTGGAGGTGCTGTCGGAGTTCCAGATCTCGATTCCGGAGCTCGGGCGTGTGGAGTCGCGCACGCACCCGGTGGTGCTGTTGACGTCGAACAACTCGCGCGAGTTGACGGAGGCGCTCAAGCGGCGTTGTCTGTACCTGTGGCTGGACTACCCGGAGCTCGAGCACGAGCTGGCGATCGTCAAGCTGCACGCGCCGGAGCTGCCCGATACGGTGGCGCGCAAGCTGGTTGAGGTGGTGGGGATGGTGCGCGAGCTGGATCTCAAGAAGCCGCCGTCGATCGCGGAGTCGATCGACTGGGCGCGCGCGCTGCTGCTGTTGGGGGCCCAGGACATCGACGGCGACACGTTCAGGGAAACGCTGGCGGTGATCGTCAAGCACCGCACGGACATGGACCTGGTGGCTGAGCGTGTGGGGGTCAAGCTGCAGCAGGGCGCAGCAATGGACGCAACCTGAGCACAGGTTGCGCTCAAGCGGCCCATAGCGCCTCGATCGGCACCACCCATAGATCGCTGCCAAACGCCAGCGTTTGTCTCGCGGTACACAGCACAAGACCGGCTAGGAAGCGCTCGCCCGCGAGCTCGCGCAGGCGCCTGAGTCCGCGCAGATCGCCGTGGCCCGGCGACCCCCCGGCCTTGATCTCGATCGCGACGATCCGGCCCCGGCGGTCCTCGAGCACGATGTCGACCTCCTCGCCGTGATGGCTGCGCCAGTGCCACATGCGCGGGGCCGTCTCGGTGTGCGGCAGCAGACGACCGAGCTCCATCATCACCCACGACTCGTAGGCGCAACCCGTAATCGTCTCGTCTGCGGCGATGCGCTCGGAATCCGCATCCAACAGGTGGGCCAGCAAGCCCGAGTCCTCGATCGCGATCCGTGGCGCTCGTACCGCGCGCCCTCTGGCGCCGGGGGTCCAGGCGGGAACGCGCACGACGAGGTACAGCAATTCCAGCAGGCGCACGTAGGCGCGTACGGTCTTTTCGTCGACCGCCAGTGTCTGGGCGATCGGGCGTAGCGCCATCAGCGACCCCGACGCCGACGCCAGCTGACGCAGCAGTACCGGCAGGAGGTCCGGCCGGCGGATATGCGCGAGATCGGGAACATCGCGCGTGGCAAGCGCGGCGAGGTAGTCCTCGAACCACTGGCTTCGCCGCCGCGCAGCACGCGCGATGACCGCTGGAAACCCTCCCACTGCGATCCGCTCCGCGTGCGCGGCCCGACCGATCGCCGAAGTCTCGATCTGCGGCGGCCGCCCGCCGCGCCAGAGCGCGTCGAGCCAGGTCGGCACCCCCCTGTGTTCCAGCTCGGACTGGGCGAACGGGCGCAGCGGCACGCGCTCCACCCGTCCCGCCAGCGAATCGCCGATGGTGGGCGTCAGCAACAGGTTGACCGAGCCGCTTACGAGGTACCGCCCGGGCCGCGGATCGCGATCCACGGCGGACTTCAGAGCAAGCGCCAGCTCGGGAGCGCGCTGCAGCTCGTCGATGAACACACGATCGCCGAGCCCGGCGAGGAACCCAGCCGGATCCTCGTTGGCCACACTACGCGCACCGGCATCGTCGAGCGTCACGTCCGGCATGCCGTGCGCCGCCGCGATCGCCGCACAGAGGGTCAACTTTCCAGCCTGACGCGGCCCCTCGACGGTCACGATCCGCGTGTCCGCGAGCGCCGTGAGAACTTTCGCTGAGGCATGGCGGGGGTATGCAGGTATCCGGGCCATCCGGAGATGATACCCGGGCAATCCGGAATCCAAGTGCGGGCAATCCGGAATCCAAGTGCGGGCAATCCGGAACAGAACGGCGGGCGAATCGGATCTGGCCACGATCGCGCCGGGGTGGAGAACCCGCGTCGATTACAGTCGCCTCATGACCCCGTCGCAGTCCGGCGTCAACGATTCCCAGAGCGCCAGCACGCCACCGGAAGGCCTCCCCGCCCATCTGCTGGAGCTGGGCGAGGAGCTGCGTGGCGAGGGGGTGGCGCTCGGCACCTCGGAGCTGCTGGACGCGTTCGCGGCGTTGAGCGCGGTCGAACTGGACCTCCCAACGGGACTTCCGCGAGGCGTTGGCGGCAACGCTGGCCAAGAGCCAGGAGGACAGGCGCATCTTCGAGCTGGTGTTCGAGCGTTTCTTCTTCCGCGCGGTGGAGTTGGCGGCGGCGCGCGAGGGGATTCGCGAGGGCCAGAGCGCGGCTGTGAGCGGCGGCGAGGAGGCTGGGCGCGAGCAGGGCGAGCTGGATCTGCAGGAGCTGAGCGCCGAGCAGCTGGATGCCCTGCGCAGGGAGATTGCGGCGGCGCTGCGCGCCGGCGCGGAGGGCACGATGCGCGACCTCGCCCGGTTGGCGATCGCGGCGTTCGGGCAGCGCCAGGAAGGCTCGGGCGTGGTGGGGGTCAACGTGCAGCGCATTCGCCGCGCGCTCGGGCTGCGCGCCGAGCCCCAGCCGGAGCTGCCGGCGCAGGACCCGCGCCGGGAGGGTCTGCCGCGCGAGGCGCTGCGGCGGTTTGAGGCGCTGCTGCGGCGCGAGCTCGAACGTGCGCAGGTGCAGCGCACGGGCACGCTGCCGCCATCGCGGCCACTGGGCGAACTGGACCGCGCGCTGCCGTCGGGCCCGCTGGCGGACCTGGCGGCGGTGCACCGCGTGGTGGCGCAGCTGCGGCGTCGTTTGGCGACGCAGGGCCGCCAGACGCGCGGCCACCGCCACCACGCGCATGTCGATGTGCGGCGCACGATGCGGGCGTCGCTGCAGACGGGCGGGGTGCCGGTTGTACTCAAGTACCGCCCGCGGCGCCCGCGGCGGCCGGAGATCTTCGTGCTGTGCGACGTCTCAACGAGCGTGACGTCGGCGTCGGTGTTCTTCCTGTCGGTGCTGCACGCGCTGCACGACTCGTTTCGCAAGATGCGCTCGTTTGTGTTCATCGAGCGGATTAGCGAGGTGACCGACATCTTCGAACGCGAGCGCGACTTCAAAGCGGTCAATGAGCGCATCTCCAGCGACGCGGGCGTGGCGGACATTTCTGGCTATACCGACTACGGGCGTGTGTGGAGCGAGCTGCTGGAGCAGATCGGCGACGAACTGCACCCGCGCGCGACGGTGATCGTGCTCGGCGACGCGCGCACCAACGGTCGCGACCCGCGCGCCGACGTGTTCGCGCAGATCGCGGCGCGTGCGGGGCGGACGTTCTGGTTGAACCCGGAGCCGCGCCTGTACTGGAACTATGGCGACTCGGTGATCGCCGCCTACGAGCAGCACTGTGTGGCGTTCGAGTGCTGGACGACCACGCAGCTCGAGGACTTCGTGCGCGCGCTCACGCGGCCGGAGCTGGTCTCACGACGCTAGCATTGGGCGCACAGAGCTGAAAGACACCAGGGGGGCTGGCGGGCAGGCCGGCTGAGATGGCGCACGGGAAGCGATTCCCCCGGCGCCGACCCTTCGAACCTGTGGGGTAATGCCCGCGGAGGGAGCGCAGCAGGTGGCCACAGAAGCGCCGATCGACCATCTCGCAGACGAGCAGCTTGCGCGTCGTGTTTGCACCCGCGCGGCGGCGGTCAGGGTCGAGGACGCGAGCCGCGCCTATGGCTCGGTGCAGGCGCTGGCCGGCGTTTCGCTGCAGGCGGCCCAGGGCGAGGTGCTGGCGGTGGTGGGCCCGAGCGGCTGTGGCAAGACGACGCTGTTGGAGCTGATTTGCGGATTGCAGCAGCCGGATGCGGGCAGTGTGCGCAGCGCGCCGGCGGCGTTGATGCCCCAGCGCGACCTGCTGCTGCGGTGGTACAGCGCGCTGGATAACGCGGCGCTGCCGTTGCGCCTTGCTGGAGTGTCGCGCGCACAGGCGCGCGCGCGAGCGGCTGGGCTGTTCGTCGAGCTGGGCCTCGGCGGATTCGAGACGGCGCGCCCGGGCGAGCTTTCGGGCGGGATGCGCCAGCGGGTCGCGTTTGTACGGACGCTGCTGGCGGACAAGCCGGTGTTGTGTCTGGACGAGCCGTTTGGCGCGCTCGACGCGATCACGCGCGCGGAGATGCAGAGCTGGCTGGGAGGGGCGCTGGCGCGCGAGCCGCGGACGGTTGTGTTGGTGACGCACGATGTCGAGGAGGCGGTGCTGCTGGCCGACCGTGTGGTCGTGCTGAGCGCCCGGCCCGGGCGCGTGTGCGCGGAGGTCGAGGTGCAGCTGCGGCGCCCGCGCCGGCGGACGTCGGCCGCGGTGGTCGCGCTGCGCGAGCGGGCGCTGGGCGCGCTGGGGCTGTCCACGTGACGCGGGCGCTCGCGCAGGCGGCGCGCCAGAGCGGCGCCCGCCAGTCCGCACAGCAGGCCCCCCCGGCCGAGTCGGCACCCCCGGCCGCCCCGGCACCCCCGGCCACCCCGGCCGAGCGGGCCGCCGTGCGGATCCTCGCGCGCGCTGTCCGCCGCGTCCGCCATGCGCTGCCGGCAGTGTTTGTGGCGTTGGCGGTGTTGGCGGCGTGGGAGCTGTATGTGGACGCGGGCGGCGTGAGTGCGCAGCTGCTGCCGGCCCCCCACGAAATCGCGGCGGCGGGGTGGCAGAACGCGAGCCTGCTGTGGACGAACTTCGAGATCACCGCCGAAGAGGTGGTGCTCGGGTTGGCGCTGGCGCTGGTGGGCGGCTTCACGTTGGGTGTGGCGATCCATTTCTCGCCGCTGCTGCGCCGCGGCCTTTACCCACATGCGGTCGGCTCGCAGGCGGTGCCGATCGCGGTGATCGCGCCGCTGCTGGTGTTCTGGTGGGGCTTTGGCATCTTCCCGAAGCTGTTTGTGATCGCGCTGATTTGCTTCTTTCCGGTTGTCGTTACAACTGTGGACGCGCTGGCGGCCGTGGACCCCGACCAGCTGAAGCTGCTGCGCACGCTCGACGCTTCGCGCTGGCAGGCGTTCCGTTTCGCCGAGCTGCCGGCGGCGCTGCCGGCCGCGCTGAGCGGGGCGCGGATTGCGCTCGCGGTGGGTGTGATCGGGGCGTTTATCGCCGAGACGACGACCGCGACGGTCGGCGCTTACGCGGGTCTCGGGCGCGAGATCGTGACCGACCTGAATGTACTTGAGACTGCGCGCGCGTATGCAGCGGCAGCGGTGCTGTTCGCGTTCGCGGTCGCGTGCTTTTACGCGCTGACGCTGGCCGAGCGCCGGCTTGTCCCCTGGAGCGAGAGACCGAGAGGAGCCGTACGTTGACGCCGTCCCGACCCTTCCGTGCCGCGATCCCGACCGTGGGCGCGCGCGTGCGAATGCGCGCGCGCGTGCGCATTCGCGTGGCCACCCTGCCTGCCGGCGCCACCACCCCGCCCGCGGGCGCCAGCGCACCGGCCCCCGCGCGCGTCCTGCCCATGCGCCGCGCACGGCGCGCAGCCGTACTGGTTGCCGTGAGCGCCGCGTGCGCGCTGGCGCTGGCGCTGGCGGCGTGTGGCACCAAGCAGGACGTGAGCGCATCAACGGGGACAAAGCCGTTTACGGTGATGCTGGATTGGTTTCCGAACGCCGACCACGCGGCGTTGTACGCGGCGATCGCGCAGGGCGACTTTGGCGCGGTGGGACTGGACGTCAAACCGGTGGTGCCCGCCGAAACGTCGGATCCGCTGAAGCTGCTGGCGGCGGGGCGGGTGGATATGGCGATCTCCTACGAGCCCGAACTGCTGCTGGCGCGCGACGAGGGCCTGAAGGTGGTGTCGATCGGGGCGCTGGTGCAGCGGCCGCTGACGTCGATCATCGCGCTGGGAAGCGCGCATTTGCATAGCCTGGCGCAGCTGGCGGGCAAGCGCGTGGGCACGGCGGGCATTCCATACCAGGCGGCGGAGCTCAGGACGGCGCTGCAGAAGGCCGGCGTGAACCCGGCGGGGGTACAGGAAGTGAATGTCGGCTTCAACCTGGTGCCGGCGATGTTGTCGGGTAAGGTGGCGGCGACGCTGGGTGGGTTTTGGAACTACGAGGCGATCCAGCTGCAGTTGCTGCACAAGCACCCGCTGGTGATTCCGGTCAACGCGGCGGGGGTGCCGAGCTATGACGAGCTGGTGTTGGCGGTGCGTGAGCAAACCGCGCACCGCGACGGCGAAGACCTGCGGGCGTTCATGCAGGCGTTGACGCGCGGGGAGCGCTACGTGCGCGCGAACCCGGCGGCGGCGGCCAAACTCGTGCAGGCGGCGAACCCGAGCCTCGAACCGAAGCTGGAGCGCAGGTCGATCGAAGTGACGCTGCCGGCCGCGGCGCCGAGCGAAGCGGGCAAGCCCTACGGCTACCAGGACCCGGCGCAGTGGGCGGCGTTCGGGGCGTGGATGTTCGAAAAGCGGCTGCTGCACGGCAACCCGAACGAGACGGGTCTGCCGCCGTTTACGAACGAGTTTTTGCCGGGCGAAGGCATTTGAGCGCGGGGAGGGCGCTCGACCTGGCAGCCACCCGCCAGGCGCCCGCTGGGCGCCCGCCCGAGCCCACGCAGAACGACAAGGCGCGGCCCCCCACCCCGTCCCCTGCAGGCGCGCGGGTGCGGGCGAGCCGACGCAACCCCGACGACACGCCCCGCAGCCCGAAGGCGCGGGGGGTGCGGGCAAGCCCTCGCTGGTTCACCCCTGGGTCTCGTGCGAGCCAACGCGCTGGTGCATGGTGAGCGCGAGCTCTAGGGCGAGGCGGTCATCCTCTAGGGGCCGTCCGAGGAGCCGTTCGGCACGCTGGAGGCGGTGGCGGACGGTGTTCTTGTGGGCGCGGAGGCGTTCGGCCGCGCGGCTGGCGTTGCCGCCCTCGCGCAGCCAGACGAGGACGGTTTCGCGGAGTCGCTGCATGCCCTCGCCGGTTGCGGCGAGTGAGCCGAGCTTGCGCGCCACGAAGTCCGCGAGCAGTTCGGGATCTTCGCTCATCACGCAGAGTGTCTCGACCTCGTCGAAGCGGGTGACGCCGCTCTCGGACTGTGCGAGTTCGGCGAAGTGGCGTGCGCGCAGCGCCTGGCGATGCCCGGCGCGGAAGCCCTCTAGGCCAAAGCCGGGGATGCCGAAAGCGAGATGCTGACCGGCGCGCAGCTGACCGGCGGCGGTGCGGGCGAGGTCGTCGAGCTCTTGGGGCCGTTCGAGCGCGAACCAGACCCAGACGCAGTTCTCGCCGGCGGGCATGAGCAGGGTGCGTTCGTGCCCGACGACGTCGGCGATGCGCTCGGCGGTCAACTCGAGTCGGCTGACTGGAGAGCGGGAGGACGCCGACGGCAGGGGTGGCGCGGGCGTTTCCCAGAGCGCGCCGGCGAGCAGCAGGCGCTCGAGCGAGTAGCCGAGGGTTTGTAGGGCGTCGCGCTGCCCTGCCGCGTTGCCTTCGAGCAGGCGGTGTGCGGCGGCGGCCCGCTGCATGGTCAGGCGCCCTGACCAACGCTCGCGCTCTCGCTCCCAGAGTTGTACCTGCTGGGCGACGACGGCGTCGACGTAGGCGAACATCCGCTGGGATGAGCGGACGATCGCTGCGAGCAGCAGGTCGTGTGCGGGGATCTCCCGACCGAGGTGCTCGGTCCACCACGACCAGGCGATGTTTTGGCCGACGCGATAGGCCTGGATCAGCGCGGCGGTGTCGATGCCGTGGTGCTGCACGGAGATCGCAAAGCGCAGGGCGTCGGGCGGTGCGACGAGCACGTCGGCGGAGTCGCTGGCGACGACGCGTTCGAAGTACTGGCGCAGGTTGGCGTCGATCGCGGCGCGCAGTTCCTGGGCGAGTTCGCTGCTGGTGGCGAACTCGGGCCAGCGCTCGAGCAGTCGCAGGCGGATGCGCTCGGTCAGCGCATCGATCGACGAGAGCGAGGCGGCTGCGGAACGCAGGGCGGCGTGCGCCTGCGGGGTCGCGAGCGGCAGCGCCTCGCCGGCGGAAGCGCGTCGCGCCTGGAGGTCGCGACGCAGCGTGTCGAGGTCGCTGGCGGGCAGGATCTTCATGGCGTTGTGTTTGGTTTGGCCGCGGGGGGACATGCGCGATCACGTATGACGGGGCGCGGAGCTGCCCCTGAAGGTCGATCCATCCCATTCACTGCGATCCATCCATTCAACTCAAGCAGTCTGCGAGCGCGACCCAGGCCGTCCATCCGTCCACCTGTCCATCCGTCCAGCCGATTTGCCGGCTGCGCTCTCGCGACGGTCTCTCCTGGCTGCCTTTTTTCCGGGCGCAGACCCCTCGCCGCGCCCGCTGGCGTCCCGCCGCCCCAGCCGATGGCCGCTGCAGAGGGCCGGTCCCCGACCCCATTGGCAACCATCCCTACCAGAGCGAACGGCAGTCCAAACGTTTCGATTATCCACGATGGTGCAGACGTTTATTTGATTTGCGCCATATTGTTCAAATATGAGGAACTACAAGGAACATGTGCGGTTAATTACTTATGCGTAAACGTCCAGACCTGGTAATCATCGGTGGCGGATGCTTGGCGCAATGTCGAAGGACGCGCGCAGCCCAGGAGCCCCGACCGGGACGGAGGGGGCGCACGGGGTTCCTACCGTGGCGACGAAGCTGCGTGTACCGCCGCTGCCACGCGGGGTGCTGGTCCGCCAACGCTTGCTCGATGTGCTGGACGCGGGCGTCGGCGAGCGCCTGGTTCTGCTCTCCGCTCCGGCGGGAGCCGGCAAGACGGTGCTGCTGTCCTCGTGGCTGAAGCAGCGCGAGCTGCCGGGCACGGCCTGCTGGCTGACGCTGGATGCCGACGACAACGACGTCTCACGCCTGCTGGCGGATCTGCTGAGCGCGCTGCACGATGCCGGTGTGGCGGCGCCGGGCGACGCGCTGGCGCAGCTCGCGGCACCGCTGGGAGCGCAGACGGAGCGTTTTCTGCCGCTGCTGGTCAATGCGCTGGCGCAGCTGCGCGAGCCGGTCGTGGTGGTGCTGGACGAGATCCAGCAGCTCACGAGTCCGCAGGCGACGGCGACGCTCGACTTTCTCGTGCGCTACGCCCCGGCACAGCTGCGTCTCGTGCTCGCCGGTCGCGCCGACCCGCCGCTGCCGATCGAGCGGCTGCGGGTGAGGGGCGAGCTGATCGAGCTGCGCATCGCCGACCTGGCGTTCGACCGCGAGGAGACGGCGAGTTTCTGCCGGCGGCTTGAGCTTGGGCTGGCCGAGGAGGAGGTGCAGGCGCTGTGGCGGCGCACGGAGGGTTGGGCGGCGGCGCTGCGGCTGGCGGCGCTGTCGCTGCGCGGACACCCTGAGCGGGGACGTTTTCTGGCCGAGCTGTCGGGCACCGATCGGGTGGTGTCGGACTACCTGGTCTCGGAGGTGCTCGCGCAGCTCTCGCCGGAGCGGCGCGAGTTCATGTTGCGCACGTGCGTGGTCGAGAGCGTCAGCCCGGAGCTCGCCGACGCGCTGACGGATCTCGACACGGGCAGCGAGATGCTGGCAGCGCTCGAGCATTCGGGGGTGCCGATCCATCCGATCGACCCCGAGGAAGGGGGTCGCTGGTACTGCTTTCACCCGCTTTTTCGAGAACTGTTGCGCGCGCATCTGCAGTATGCGCACCCGCAGGAGGTCCACGACCTGCACCGGCGCGCGGCGGGCTGGTATGCCGAGCACGGGGAGACGATGCCTGCGATTCGCCACGCGCTCACGGGGCACGATTGGGAGCAGGCGGGCGAGCTGATCGCGGATAACTGGCTTGACCTGTTCCTGGCGGGGCGCACGGCGGCGATGTGCGACCTGATGGCCCAGCTGCCGGCCGACGTGCTGGCGGCCGACCCGCGGCTGGCGACGGCGTTCGCGGGCAGCCGGCTGCAGGACGGCGACCTGCAGGATGCGGGTCATTACCTGGCGCTCGCGCGCCACGCTCGCAGCGAGGTGCCGGCGCAGGCACGCGGCAGGCTGGACGTGGCGCTGGCGACGGTCGCGCTGCATGAGGCGCGCCTGCGCAGCGACGCGAACGACGCGCAGCGACTGGCGCGCAGGCTCGACGGCCTGGCGCGCAGGGGGGGCGATCGTCGTTGGAGTGCGCTGCGCAGTTTTGCGCTGGCGAGTGTGGGGGCGGCGCGTCTTTGGTCGGGTGGGGCCGCGGCGGCTGCCGCGGCCCTGAGGGAGGGGCGCGCCCTGGCGACCGAGCACCACCACGAGCAGATCGCGCTGGACTGTCTGGCACAGCTGGCGGTCGTGCACCTGTTGCACGGAGAGCTCACCACGGCGCAGGATTTCAGCGAGCGCGCGGTGGAGCTGGCAGAGCGGTGCGGTTGGTGCACGGGACCGGCCGCGGCGGCCGCGTACCTGGCGAGCGCGGCGGTGGCCTACCAGCGAGCCGAGATCGAGCGCGCCGAGGGTCTGTTGAGCCATGCGTCGAGCGCGGCGAGCAGCGCTGAGGCGCCGGTGCGTATGGCGGTCGTGCTGTTGCACGCGCTCGTGCTGGCGGCGGCCGGCCCGAAGTCAGCGGCGCGGGGAGCTTTAAAGCTGCAGGCGCTGCGCACGGAGCTGGCGCACGAGCAGACGATGGCGCCGTTCCTGCGGGTGGCGTTGGCCGACGTGCAGGCACGGGTGCTGCTGGCCGCGGGCGAGCTCGACGCGGCACGAGAGGTACTCGAGCGCGAGGGCGCTACCGCCGGCGGGCTGCCGGAGTGCGCCGAGCTGGACGTGCGCCGCGCCGCGGTCGAGTTACGCGCGGGGGCACCCGCGCGCGCCGAGCAGGCGCTGACGGCGGCCCTCGCGGGAAGCGAGCCGCGCCCGGCGACGCTGCTTGAAGCGTGGCTGCTGCGCGCCCTGCTGGAGCGCGAGAAGGGCGAGCCCCGGGCGGCGGCGCGGACGCTGGACCGTGCGCTGGCAGTGGCCGAGCGCGAGCCGTTTCGCGCGGCCTTTCTGCTGGGCGAGCCGGGGGTGTCCGAGCTACTCGAGGCCCAGGCGCAGACCGGCACCGAACACCCGGCGCTGCTGGAGGTGCTGCTGGACGGCGCCGGTGCGGGCCGCACGCCGGTCGCGCCGCTCGCCGAGCCGCTGACCGAGCGCGAGCAGCGCATCTTGCGCTACCTGCCGACGATGCTCTCCAATGCGGAGATTGGCGCCGAGGTGTATGTGTCGTTGAATACAGTCAAGACCCACCTGCGCAGCATCTACCGCAAGCTCGGCGCCAGCGGCCGCGCGGATGCGGTCGAGAAGGCGCGCGCACATGGGTTGCTGCCGTCAGGGATTAAGCGCCCGGTGGTTGTGCGGCGTTGAGGCTCCGTGAGCGTGAAACTGATCCGCTCGTCTGGGGCGGCGTCCCTCACTGGACCGGACGCGGTGGAACCTCAGACTGTGGGCGGCCTAACATAATCCATACGCCCACACTGCCAATAACAAAACCCCTACGCTTCTGCTAGGGTTCAGTAATGTCCAGCGATCTGCTCGGCGTACCCGAAGCAGCGCAGGAACTGAAGGTCAGCCCCGCACGGGTCCGCGAACTGCTCGCGCACGGCGCGCTGCCCGGCGAGAAGCTCGCCGGCCGCTGGCTGCTGCGCCGCGCAGACGTGCACGCCCGTCGCGGCGACCCGACCCCTCCGGGACGCCCGCTCACGCCCGCAAACGCGTGGCTTCTGCTGCTGGAGGCATCTCAGGAGCCACAACCCAAGCCGGCTGACCCGATGGCGCACTGGCGTATGCGCCGCGCCCTGAGATACCCCGGCCTGGCGGCGATGCGCCCGCGCCTGCAGAGCCGCGCCCACACCCACCACCTGTGGGCGCTCGACGCGGAGCTGCGCAGGCTGCGCGACACGCCGGGCGTCGTGCTGAGCGGCTCAAGCGCAGCAACCGCACTGAACCTCGATCTCGCCGCGCCGGACACGCTCGACGCATACATCCCGGCAGCAGACCTGCAAGCTCTGATCGCCGAGCACGCCCTGCAAGCAGCCGAGCCGGCACAGGCAAACGTCACACTGCGCGCGGTCCCCGACGACGCATGGTCACTGCACGCCCGCCACTACGCGCCGGCGGCGGCAGTCGCCCTCGACCTCGCCTTATACCCCAACGCCCGCTCAGCCCGCGCCGGCATGGGCCTCCTGAACAACCTCGACCGCCAGCACCACCAAGCGTGAGCGACCCGCGCGAAGGCATGGACGAACTCGTCATCGACGCGCTGGACCCGGCGACGATGGCCCTGTGGCGCGCGGTCTGTCGGATCGCCGACGCCCTCGAGCAGGACCGGTACACGCGCTGGTGTCTGGTTGGCGGCCTGATGGTGGCGTCGTTTGCGATGCAGGCGCGCCAGCTGGCCCGCCCGACGCGCGACATCGACATCCTCGGCGACGCACGCCAGCGGCCCAGCGCGACCGAGCGAGTCACAAGCCGCCTGCTGGCGCTGGGTGGCGTTCTGCAGACCGTTGGCGGCCTTGATATGCGCAAGGGCTACCGCTTCGAGGTGGACGGCCAGCTCGTCGATGTGCTCGCCCCGGACGGCCTGCCACGCCCCGCGCTCACCGAGGGCAAGCTCCAGACGATCCAGATCCCGGGCGGCACCCAGGCACTCCAGCGCACCGAGACGATCGCGCTCGTAATCGGCGACCGGCGCACCCCGTTGCGCCGCCCGACGCTGCTCGGCGCGATTCTCCTGAAGGCCCGCAGCCTCAAAGTCCACGAGCGCCCCGAAGACCAACGCGAAGACCTGATCACCCTCCTGGGCCTCATGCGCGACCCCCGCGCAGCCGCAGCAGCCCTGCACCGCAACGAGCGCAGCTGGCTGCGAAACACAGCCAGCCAGCTCGACCTCGCAGACGAAACTCTCAAAAGCAAATTCCAAGACACCCACCTGCGCGCCGCACGCGCCGCCTTCACCATCGTCACCAAATAAGCCACTCCAATCGGGCGCCACACCCCCCAAGTTCTCAAGCAACCCCACCCAACACGCTGGCGAGGGCTTCGTGCTGTTCGGTCACACCAAGCCATGCCCCAGCCTCACCCGGGGACGACGGGCGCCAATCGGCGGGTAAGGTGGCGCGGATGCGGTCGAGAAGGCGCGCGCGCATGGGTTGCTGCCGTCGGGGATTAAGCGCCCGGTGGTTGTGCGGCGTTGACGCCGGACACGGCGAGGCCCCATCCCGGATGGTCGGCGCGCGCCCAAGATCGATGAGGACCGCCGGACGTAGGCCGCCTGACGAGCGACGCCGAGCGGCGGGACA
Organism: uncultured Solirubrobacterales bacterium; assembly: GCA_963804675.1. Lineage (GTDB taxonomy): Bacteria > Actinomycetota > Thermoleophilia > Solirubrobacterales > Solirubrobacteraceae > Palsa-744. The sequence goes on from CAWDRI010000001.1 coordinate 1,690,747, forward strand.
CCTGACTAACTCGAAGTCGATCTGGACGTGGTGTCGGTCTCGGTGTTCTCGGCAGGTGGTTTCGTCGACGGTGCGCAGGCATGTAGACCAGCGGCTTGCGCGGCGGATGTCATACGTGTGTCGTATACGTAAATGCAGTCCAGGCGGTCGCCGAGGTCGAGTGCGGTGGCGAGGTGGATCGCATCGAGCGAGCGCAGCGTTTCAGGCTCCAGGTCGCAAGCTCGCCCGCGAATACGCGCGGTCAAAGGCAGCAGTCGGATGCCGGCGAGCTGAGCTCTTGCGGTGTCTGCACCTTGTTTGCCGCTGGCTCTGCATGCCGCGCGTACCGTCTCGATCTCGAGGATCGTCGAGGCGACCATCCGTGTCTGCGGTGTGAGTGTCGCGATCAGCGCATCCGTCTCAGGCTCGGGGATCACCAGCTTCACAAACGCGGACGCATCCATGTAGACGAGCTTTGCTTCGGCCACGGTGGGTTTCAGAGTCTCTCGCCGCGTAGTTCCTGCAATGCGTGGGAGGCCGCGTGTGGCTGTACGGGATTGGGCGGGCCAAGCTTTGCGGCCGTGGCCAGGATCTCTGCCGTTGAGCGCTCCACGGGCGTGGCATGCAGTTCGTGTAGCCATCGATCCAGTTCGGTGCCTTGGTTGGCCTGCAGCTCGCGCGCTCCGCGCAGGATCAGCTCACGCGCAAGCGCGGCGGTGGGTTTGCCTTCGCCGAGCAGCGGCCTGGCCCGCCGCAGGGCCTCGTCGAGCTCTGGATCGCGAGTCAGCGCTATGCGTGGATGCGTGGTCGGCACAGAGAAAGTGTAGCACCGGAGTTGCACCCATCGTGGAAGGATGAGGTAACTACGCTCTTAACGTAGCAAACACCACGTTCTCAACGTAGAATCTGCTACGCTCCCAACGTGGAAGCCATCAACCCGTTCGTGTTCCAGCGACCGGTCGACGATCTGATCGACCGCGAGAAGGAGCTGGGGCGCCTGCTCGACCTCGCACGGGGGGCGCACTTCGCCCGGTTGAGCGCGCCGCGGCGGTACGGCAAGACGACGCTGATCCGCCGTCTGCGCGTCGAGGCCGAGCGGCAGCTGGAGATGACCACGATCAGCGTCGACTTCAGTCGCGTGCTTTCGTTTGGCGATGTCGCGGTGCGCATCGAGGATGCCTACCGGCGAGCGACAGACGGTCCGGTGCGAAGGGCGGTGCGCACATTGATGCGCTCGTGGAATCTCGGCTTGTCGCTCGGCGCGGGCGGCATCGGGGCCAGGCTGGAGGCAGAACCCAAGACCGACCCGCTGCCTGCGCTGCACCGGTTGCTTGATCTGCCGCAGGAGACGTTTAAGCGCACAGGGCGGCGCGTGCTGGTCGCGTTTGACGAGTTTCACGAAGTTTTGCGTTTGGAGGGTCTCGACGGTCTGATCAGGAGCCATATCCAGCACCATGGCGAGGCGGCGAGCTACCTGTTCGCCGGGTCGGAGCCGGGGCTGATGAACCAGCTGTTCGGCGAGCGCGAGCGCCCACTGTTCGGGCAGGCCGCGCCGGTCAACCTCGGCGAGCTGCCCGTCGATGCGCTTGGCGAGTACATCGAACGCCGTTTCGCCGAGACTGACCGCAACCCGGGCGAGGCGCTCGACGCGCTGCTCGAGCTGGTGCGCGGCCATCCACAGCGCGCGATCCTGATGGCGCACTACCTGTGGGAGCACACCTCGACCCGCACCCCGGCGACGCTTACCGAGTGGGTGACGGCGCTCGACGAGGTGACGGCGTCGCTCGCGGAGGGCTTCGAACGGTTCCTCGATGTGTTGCCGGGGCTGCAGGTGCGTGTGCTGTTCGCGCTGGCGCTCTCACCGCGGGGCCTCGACGCGCAGTACACACGGGCCCGGTTCGGCCTGCCTACCGGCGGGGCGGCCGGCGACGCACGCGACGCGCTGGTACGCCGCGGCGAAGTGCTCGCCGCCCCCTATCGGATCACCGACCCGCTGCTGCAGTACTGGCTGGCACAGAGCCGCCACGCACGCATGCATCGGTCCTCGTGCTTCGCGACGGGGCCGGCAGGTCGATCCTCACCGAAAACCTGAGGCGGCAAGGTAGGGAGGCGACCGAAACTTGCGAAGGCGAAGCGGAAGAGCACGGAACAGCCGGCCCACACGGCCGCGGCGCGGTAGCGGGGATGAGGCCGTGTCCGGGTCCAGCGAGTCGGCGAGCTGTTCGAACCGGCTGGCGGCCTGCTCGATTTCCTTGTCTGTGTGGCGGGTCATCGTCACCTCATCCGAGAAAGCGGTGGAACTTTGTCGTAGGGGCTGGGCGTGGATGACGACTGGATCGTCGCTTCGAGGTCCAGGATGCCGATCTCGAGCAACGCTCCGTCTGTTGCTGGGCCAATGAGCATGGTCAAGTCGTCATCCAGGAGGATCCGTCTCATTGCGTTGCGTGTGGCATGCCATATGTCGGTGGAAAAACCGCCGCGAGTCAGCAAAGCACACACCGCCCAGAGCCACACCGTCTGCGCCTGGCCCGAAGACCGGCACGGGGACGGGTGAGATTGGTTTTTGGGAGTGATCGTCCGCGCGTCGCGGCCGGACATCGCTGCGCTGACGGCGCGGGCCGTCCGTGGCCCGCGTCACCGGGTTCTCACCCGACGTCCGTGCGTCCCTGCACGATCCATGCGGCGAGTAGCGGGTCGGTGAGGCGCTTGCCTTCGACGCCATCATCCTCGGTCTTGTCGGTTCGTTGATCGGCCTGCTCGTCGGCGATCTCATCTCACTGGTCGCCTATCGCACAGTGCCCGGCTACATCGCCGCCGCATTCCCCGTTGGCGGAGAGCGCGTCATCGGCACATCAACGATCCTGATCGCGCTCGGAGGGGGCATAGTCGCAGCGTGCGCTGCGGCCACGTTGCCCGCAATCGTCGCGCTGCGTGGGGGCGCGTCCGTCGTGCCCGACGCCGTCGGGCACGTGCTCACGTTTGCACACAAGCTACGTCTATCCAACAGGATCGTATTCATCTGCGGAGCGGTACTCGTATGTTTCTCGGTGGCCGTATCTGCGTTGGTACCCGCGACCACCGTAGTAGCGCTTGTCGGACTCGCGGCCGGCCTGGTTATATGCTTGCCAACAGTCTTGCGCCGTCTACTCAACTTTGCGCGCGCTGTGTCGCGACACTCAGGTGACGCCGCAGGGTGACTGGCAGTCGCCGAGCTACGCGGCTCGCCCAATCGGTCGGTCGCGCTCCTGGCCACCGGGACGATCGCGGCGTTCTTGATGATCGTGATCGGCGGCTCGGTCTCCGACATTCAGCACGCCGTGGGCAAGGGCGCGACCGATCTGCTCTCGAGCGGCGACGTCTGGCTCAGACCCGGCGGACCGGAGAACGTCTACGCCACACAGCCTTTTGAATATGCGGAAGTTAAGCACCGTTTGCAGCGGCTTGACGTTGTGAGTTCGGTGCTTGCGTGGCGCGACTCGTTCCTCGATCTCCCGGGCCGCCGGGTTTGGGTCGTCGGCGTCCCACCGCAGGCACCGGCGCAGATCGCGCCGACCCAACTCATCGAAGGGTCGCTCGCGAACGCTGACAGACTTATACGCGAAGGCGGCTGGGCGGCCGTCAGCCAGACAATTGCCCGCGAAGACCATCTTCGCATCGGCGAATTCTTCACGATCCCCACCCCGACCGGCAGTGCCAGACTGAGGCTCGCCGCGACGATCGCAAATTATGGCTGGCTGTCGGGAACGATCGTCATGAACGGCAACGAACATGCGAGATTGTGGGCCAGCTCCGCGGCGACTCAGCTATCGATCACGCTCACACCGGGCGTGCCAAGCGACCAGGGCAGGCGCGCCGTCGAAGCCGCGCTCCCAGCTGGATCGGCGTTCACGGTCAGGACCATCCAAGAAGGACAAGCGGAAGTCAGCAAGGTGCTCGGCAGCACACTATCGCGACTGAGCGACACGACTATCGTCGTGCTAATCGCCGCGATCGCATCGGTCATCGCACTGACGATCGCCGCTATATGGCAGCGGCGCGATAGGCTGGAGTCACTAACGTCAATCGGAATGAGCGCCAGCCAGCTTGCGAGGCTAGTCTTCTACGAGACCGGTTTGGTTCTGCTCTGCGGATGCATGATCGGCATAGCATTCGTCGGCCAAGATCTGATCGACGGCTGGCTTCACCAGACAACCGGATCTCCTGTCCAATTCGCTCCTGCATGGCAACTGGGACTACGTACCGCTCTGATTGTCGCCGGAATCTCTATAGCAGCGTCATTGATCGCCGTCATCCAGGCAAGCCAATTTAACCCAAGAGCCGCCTTCTCAATCGAATGACCCTTAGTCTTCTTGCAAGACCACTACCAAACCAGCCGGGCATTGGTTCGCAATACACCGTCGGGTCGGGTCGTGCCCCAGTATCGTCACGAACAATTACCTCTCAACTAACAGGCAAGCGGCACCACGCGGCGACCGCACTAGACACAAGTACACTCATGCCCGGGATTCAGCTGCTACCCGACGATATCAAGGCCGATGTCGGGCAACTCTACCGGGCGCTTCGCACGATCGACGATCTGGTAGACAACGGGAGAGCCGGTGCCAAAGAACGCGTGGAGGCGATGGAGTGCTGGGCGCGCGGTGACGACCCCGAAACTCCCGAGACTCAGACATTTGCGGACCTCGCAAAACGATGCCCCTTCCCAGCCAAAGCCGTACTCGAATTCTGCAAGGGCATGCGCCACGATCTTGCCCACGCAACTGTCGACACCGAAGCTGACCTCGAACGATACTGTCAGCAGGTAGGTGGCGCAGTCGGCGAGATGCTCGCCGGGATCTTTGATATTAATACATCCTATACGGATGGCAAGCAAAAAATGGCCATCCTTGGCCGAGCAACGCAGCGCGTCAATATCTTGCGTGACATCGACGAGGACTACGCGCACGGCCGTCTCTACATCCCCCGTACCACGATCAAGCGCTTCGGCTTCCCAATCCCGGGCGCGCGCAAGCACCTGCTGCGAGACCAGATAGCCCACGCCGAACAGCTTTACGAAGAAGGCCTCGACGCGATACCGCTTTTCCCGCGCGCACGGCAAGCTATAGATGTGACTGTGGCACTGTACCGCGAGATTCTGCGCCAGATCGAGCGCGAGGGCTATGGAAGCATACCGGGTCGCGTCGCGATTCCGGCATGGCGCAAGCGGATGCTTGTCTACCGATACCGATACGGGCCATCGACTCGCTGATCCGCGCTAGGATCGGAACTTATCCAGAACACTGAAATCGTGACCTGCGCTCAACGCATCGCCGCAATGAAACGTCCCCGCAATCCCAACCAGCCAGGCCGCAAGGCCGCAACGAGACTGGCAGTACTCGCCGCCGGAGTGGCGTCGATGTACGCAGCGCTTCCCTCCGCCGCCCAACCCGAGCCCGCAGCGCGCGCCGCGCACGTCATCGACGGAACCGCCACCGCACACCTGCACCTCGTCAAGCCAAACGGCGCGGAGCTACGAGGAAGGCCCCGTCACCGGAGCCCTGCCAGGCACCATGCAAACCACCCTGCGCACGGGCAGCACCGTCACCGGCAGCTTTACGATCCACGTCCGCCAAAACGGCACGATCGAGGGTCGAGGTACGGCAACGCCGCACGGCAGCGGCCGCTACCAAAGCTTCAGCGGCACGCTCACGATCACGAGCGGCACCGGCCTCTATAAGCACGCCCACGGCCGCGCCGGGCTCTACGGCGTCTTCGATCGCCGAACCTACGCCCTGGTCATACAAACGAGCGGGCAGTTCTTCTACTGAGCTTGCCGTGCTCGGTGTGCAACCACTGGAGGCACGCGCGTCCATCGGCCGGACATTTTCGGTCGGCCTAATCCGACACGCGCCGCACCTCGATCAGCTCCAGCCCGAGCGCCTGGATGCGGTCGAGCAGCCCGTGCAACGCGGCCTGGTCTGTGACGGGGCCGCGCAGCACGGTTTCCGCCGAGCGCTCGGAGGCTTCCATGCCTTCGAAGACGGCGAGCAGCTGCTCGCTGACGAGTCCCCTGATGTGGATCTCATAGCCGGCTGCGGCACTCACGGGCTCGTGTCCTTCGCATCGCGCGCGTCTAGTCCTCGGCGAAGGCTTCGCGCAGGCGCGCCTCCTCCTCGCTCGAGAGGTTCGTCTCGAGCAGCTCTGCGTTGCTGTCGGCGAAGGCACCGCGCACGCGGTCGATGACAGCGTCGGAGGTGAGGGCGAACAGCGCGGAGGTGCCGGGCGTGATCTGCTGGCGTACGCGCTCGATGAAGTCGTTGTCGATGCCGACGTTGGCCATCGAGCCGCCGAGCGCACCGGCCGCCGCGCCGACGGCCAAGCCGAAGATCGGCACGAAGAAGATCAGGCCGAAGAGCAGCCCCCAGAACGCGCCTCCGAGCGCGCCGGCGCCTTTGAGGTCGTGCAGCTGGCGGGTCTGGGGCTTCTTCTTGTCTGACGGCCAGGAGACGATGGCTCCGTCGTGGACCTTGATCAGCTGTTCGCCTTGCAGTCGCTCGAGCGTGCGGACCGCCTGCTCGGCGCCGTCGGCGGCAGGGAACTTCCACACCGTGAGAGTCGCCATCGGGCACAACCTCCTTCGATCGGGTGACTGTCGATCGCGGGCCGCCGCTCGCCGACGTCGCCTGCGTTCGGGTCTGCCTGCAATCGCGTTGTCTGGGACGCTAGGCGCAAGGGGGATGAGCGGTCTTCACCCCGTGCGAGCGATCCACCGGACCCGGCGCGCGCGATCCACGGCCCGACCTACCCGTCCCGAGCACCCACCCGACCCATCGCCGCCGACCCAGAGCCGGACCTACCGCCGGCCTACCGCCGGCCCACCCCCGACCCGCCGCCAGACCTACCGCCGGACCCCGACCCCGCCGCCCAGATCCACCGCCGGCGCCGAGCTTCGCCCGCGACATTCACCCTGACGGAGTGATGAGCGCTCACCTGGGAGGGCACTAGCTTCACGGCGAGATGCGCGCCGCACTGGTCATCTGCCTGCTGGCCCCGCTCGCTGTGTTGGGCTGTGGCGAATCCGAACAGGCGAAGGCCGAAAAGTCGGCGTGCCAAGCCAAGAGCGCGATCTCGGCGAGCGTGCAGAGCATCGAACACCTGACGCCGCAGACGGCGAGCCTGTCGGCGGTGCAGGGCGATGTGAACGCGATCGCGGAAAACCTCAAGAAGCTCGAGCAGGCGCAGGGCAAGCTGAGCGGGACGCGCAAGGAACAGATCGAGAAGGCCAACGAAACGCTCAAGGCGGACCTGAACTCGATCAAGCAGACGCTGCCGAACCTGTCGTTGTCCTCGGCGAGCGTGCAGCTGGCGAGCGCCTTCGAAAAGCTCGTTTCGGGCTACAAGCAGGCGCTTGCCCCGATTCCCTGCTGAGAACAACCCGTCACAACGACCCTGGAGGGATACATGAGCACAGCACCGACTTCAAGTCAGCAGTACCCCGAGGAATACCGCTCGTCATCGGGCTGGGCGCTGTTCGTCGCCGTCTACCTTGCGATCGCCGGTGTGCTGAACATCGTGTGGGGGATCGTCGCGCTCGACCACAAGTCGTACTTCATCAGCGGCGGCCTGCTGTGGTCGGAACTGAACACGTGGGGCTGGGTCGCGATCATCGTCGGCGCGATTCAGGTGATCGGCGCAGCGCTGGTGGCCGCACGCCGGGCGGGAGGCGCGGTGATCGCGGGCTTCCTGGCGTTCTTCGGGATCATGCTGAACTTCCTCTCGATCGGCGCCTACCCGGTGTGGTCGGTGATCATGCTCGTGGTCGACGCGATGATCATCTGGGCCGTGACGGTGCACAGCGACGCGCTCGTCCAATAGCAGCAAGCTGCAGGTGATCGGGGGCCGAGGGCGGGCGCCGCGACCCCGCACGCCCCGCCCCAGCACGGCCGCCTTCGGTTCGAGTCCGGTTGGCTCCATGTAACCCGACTCAATGCGAACCGCGGGTACGCGGAAGGTCGGTTCGATTTGGTCGCGTGCGTTGACGCGGATTCCGTCGATCACGGCTTGGGAGCACGCTCTTGACGGCTTTGGGGGTTGCTGTCGTTGAGCACCTGGCGGAGGTGGCCGCGTAGAGTGTCCGTGCCGCAGACTCAGCCGCGCCATGATGGCCTGCTCCCGCGGCGGCCCCGCGTTCGGCACTACGACAAGTCGCGCGAAGCTGGAGGCGAGTAGCAGGAGCGCGGCGGCGCCTTTGGGCGAGGGCTCGGCCCCCGGACCGGCGGCACGCTGCATTTCATAACCGCTTCCTGCTCGTTCGTGAAATCGGCGGAGGACCGAATCGGGTCGGATGTGTCTAGCCGCTCTGCTCGTTAGAGTCGGTCCAGCGTTGGTGTTCGTGATCCCAGCGTCCCCTAGCGGTGTCTTGGAGGAGCGGGTCGATGAACGGTCGGACGATCGCGAGGGCCTCATCGAGTGTTTGGGCGTCTGCGAGTACGGACTCTTTGGCCTCTCGTGCGTAGCCGCGCTCCCATAGCGCGCGGTCTGGGACGTCGAATGTCTGCGGCAGCGTAACGTCGCGGCGCTCTGCCTCGGACCGCAGCGATCGGAGCTGCGGCTTTGCGTCTACTGAGGCGCCCCGCGCGATCGCGACCAGATCGACGAGATCGCGGTAGCGGGTCGAGGGTGTTCGGGACTCTCCGTGGTATTCGAACGTGGCGGTGATCTTGTCTGCGACGTGATCAACGAGGGGGTAGGCGCGGTAGCCCTTCTGTTGCAGTTCGGGAAGGTCTACCTGCGCGATCGCCGGGACGGCGTCGGGTTCGCCGGTCATGCGCAAGTCCGAGCCGACCAGGTCGACGCGGAAGGACTCCCACTGCTGCCGGTCGATGTACGCTACGACAGGCAAGCGCACCGCCGAGGACTCATCACCGACCGCGCGGCGCGCGCCGATCTCAAACCGAAACCAGTCCCCCAGGTCATGGCTGGCAGCCTCGCGCAGGTCAGCCTCGGCAGCATCGGAGGCCTTTGCCCGGTAGACGTCGATATCGAGCGAGCCACGCACACCGATATCACGCGCGAGCAAAGCCACCGCTCCCTTCACGACCCAACCGTCGTCCATTACGTAAAGGCGCTCGAGCAAACGGTCGTACGCGAACTGACGACGTAGCTGCGGCAGCGTCCACTCCGTCCGCTGCGACAGCACACGGAGCTTGTCGGTCAGGGCACTCCGGAACGCGCCCGGCGTCGCGTACTTGCTCATCGGAGTGGGTGACCGCCCACCGTAGCCGGCGCGCGCTCGGACGGAACCTCGCTCCCTGAGCGTGCCTGTGCCTCAGCTATCCACAGCTTGCTTTCCGGGTCACCGACAAGATCGAGCATCCATCGCAGCAGAGCAAGCCCATCCCCCCGGCGTAGACCAAACTTCCCCGCATGTGGGGCGAGAGCATCAGCGACCGTGGTCGGTGACTCGTACACGTTGCGCAGCGCGTCGGTGATGATGTGCGCAACGGCTCCCGGATCCTCGCTGCGATACAGAAGGTCCGAGACGATCCGAGCGGGACGGGTCACGGGAAGACCCCGCAGGATGCCCCATTCCGTATCGGTCAGCTTGCGACGATACGTCCGCACATCCTCCCGCCGCGGCTGATACCGAGCCGCGACCGTAAATTCGTGGCGCTCCTCCGGCAGATGCCCGATGCCATACATGTCGGCAGCGGACCGATGCGAGACCACTCCCTGAGCTTCGACACGCTCCCACACCGGCACATCGGGGACGAGTTGCAGCCATGCAGCACGCAGCGCCTCATGATCAGGCGGCGGCGCACCACGAAGCCGATATACACCATGAGCGACCCGCTGGAGGGCACCTCCCTGAACGGTCAGCCGGTCCAGCGTCCGAGACGCAACGCCAAGACCAAGCGCCTGCCGGCGAGTAATAAGACCCCACTGCTCCTCAGCCATCTCAGAAAGCCGGACAATAGTCGAGTTCTGAGGCATAGTGCTGCACTATACGCCATAATCGGCTGAGACTGCAGTATGTCTTGCATGATCTCGCGAATTTCCCGCCGTATTCGGCGGGAGGCGCAGCGCGGGTCCAGAACCAAGCGGCTACGCGAGCGCCGCGACCCCAAAAAGAGGTCCTCACGCCGGAGGCCAGCGGGTTCGTCGTGAACTGTTGGTGTCCATTTAGCAGCAGTGCTTCCCGCCGCAGTCGGTGTCTGACTTCAGCGCAACGCATCCCTCAGCGGGTCTACCGCCAGCCTCCGGCGCTTATGCGACCCTGAACCACTAATGGCGAATCCACCAACCGAGTCCGAGAAGCGTCTCGACGCCTACCTGGCCGCCCACGGCTACATCAGCGAAGGCGACATCGACTGGCGCGAGCGCTTCGGTGTGGACACCGCCAAGAACCCCGATCGGCTCGTCAGCCGTGCCCTTGAGGATCTTGCTCTGCGAGGTCAAGGAGTGGACCTCATCGCCCCTTGATCGCATTCCGGCCGGACAGCGGTCTGCGTCGTTCTCCGGTGCCTGCGTGTGGGTGGACGACTTGGACGCTTGCAGCTCGCTTCGCCAGCGCGGCGGCACGGCTCGCCTCGCCGAGATCTTCTAGCTCCTTTGCGTACCCAGCGAAACACTCGCCATGAATGTCATCCAGTTCCGCGCCGAGCATCTGACTGGCGGCTTCCGCGTCGGCGATCCCATCGTTGCGCCACTCCAGCGCCTTCAGTGCCAGCGCGCTGCCGGGAAGACCCTCGGCCGCGTACCAGCGGGCCGAGGCCTCATTCAGTCCGATACGACCAGTCCTGAGCGTGTAGATGAACCGCACCGGGAAGAGGATCGCCTTCGTGATGGCGCGGGGTCCGCCGGCGAGAAGTGCTCGCGTATCGCGCAGCCCGTCTATGTAGGCGTCGGTGAACTTGTTGAGGATGTGATCCGCGCTCATCACCACGAGCTCCTGGTGTGATGGGCGGACGCTTGGCTCGCGCTGGTCAGATCCGAGGAGCAGACGTCCCGAGTCGAGTAGGTCGAGCCGATCGACCGGCCCGAGCCGGCTGTGCGCGCCCTCGCCGGTCCGGACCGTGTGCCAGTCAGCCCAGAACACCGAGAGGCGCTCCGACAGCGGGCTGCTCCCCTTCTCCACGACGAGGCTCTGCACACGTGCCATCTGCTCGGCCGTGCCCGGCGCCGTCGCCCCGACGACTATGGCGACGTCCACGTCGCTGACGAGAGGCGCAAATCCGCCGTGCGCCAGGCTCCCCAGCGCGAAGATCGCCTCGATCTCGCTGCCTAGTACGGCCTGGGCCGCCTGTACGGTGTCGGCGATGACCTGCTCTGCGATCGCGGTGCTCATCTCGGGCTGGTCCTCGGGGTCGTGCAGATCGCGATAAATCGCTGACAACCGAGGTCGCCGATCGGCAAATTACCGTATTCGCGAGGCAGCGAGCACCGCCGCCGCGGCGTTAGCTTGACGCTCGTGCGCGCAGGCAAGGAGCATCTGAGACAGCAGGGTGCCCACCGCATCACGGCCCCGGTCGCGCACGAGGACGAGATCGCATCGGCGTTCGGGGAGTCCGCAGGCTACCCGCGGGACCGCCCGATAGGCCGCGCGGCGGCTTCCCTATTCCGCCTTGTTGAGCGACATCCGCCCGCCCGGAAGCCGTGCGCAGTGGTTCGCATTGAGTCGGGTTGGGCCCATAGGCACGGATTTGCAGCGGATTCTGGGATGCGCTTATGATGGTGGTCGAACCGTCACGGTTTGGCGCTGAGCGTCTGCGGGACCCTGCTGGTGGCCGCAATCCAGCCTGGTAGAGCCGGGTCGATGTAGCTGGCGAGGGCGAGGAGGTCTTCGTAGCGCTCGTCGGGCGCGTGGCTCCACACGCGCTGGTGGTGCGCGAGACGGTTGCGGAAGACGTGAAGGCGAGCAAACGGACCCTCGATCGTTCCAAGCTGACGGTCCGGTGCGTGTGGGAAGCCGCTGGCGAGGTCCGGCCACAGCCCGGTGAGCTTCTTGGTTATGAGGAAGCGCCAGAATCCAAAGCTCAACTCGCTGATCGTCTGCCCGTCGCTCGCACGCTTGCCCTTCTGCCTCACGCGGTCGCGGGCACCCGCGATGTCCAGACGTGCTCGGCCGCTCAGCTCCTGCGCGGGATCATCCAGCCAGGAGCCCGGCCGTTCGAGTCGGCGATGGCGTGCCGCGAGCCGGTCGTCGAGCGTGTTTCGCAGCGCCACCTCCAGGTGACCTATGGGCTCCCAGAAAGCGGCGGTAATCGCCGAGTTCCAGCGGTACATCTCAACCGCCGCTGCGAAATCGCCGCCGCAGTGGTCGATGTACGTGCTCAGCCGCTCAGCGCTGAAAAGGCACTCGAGATCCTGCGGTGGGAGCTGGTGGTCGGGGGTAGGCATCGGAGATCGTTCGCGCTACCATAAAACGCGAAGACCCCGGAACGGTCCCTGTGCAGTCCCCCTCGGAGGACAGGCCAAACCGCCGGGGTTTCGTTCGTCGTGGACTACCTCGCAGCCGCTCGACGGGGCTATGCCGCTTCGTCAAGCGAGACATCCGGCCACCGGGGAGCCGCACGGAGCGGTTCGACTTGAGGTCGGTTGGCTCCATTTCGCCGGAGATTCTGATTCTTATGTGAACCCATCCGCAGACCGAATCGATGCTCCAGCTCAACTGATGGATGCCGGTGCTACACCTGGGTGCTACTATCGACTTTTGTGCCGACTCGATTTGTCCGCATACCAGTCACCAAGGATCAAGCACTCGCAGAGGCGCTGGACCGAGTGGCGCCCCTCGTCGAGCCTGATCGGCCGGCTGCGTCTCTCGTGCACGACCTCGCAATCCGGGGCGCCGAGGCAATGATCGCTGAGCGCCAGTTGGACACTGAGGGCATCGAGCGTCTGATCGCGCACTCGACCTCGAGCGATCCTGGGTTCGATGTCAACGTCGCGCGGCGCATCGACGAGCTTGCCTGGGGTGAGTAGCAAGGGAGACGAGACCCCGTTTGGGGGCAAGGTGCTGATCGCGGACACGTCCGCCCGGGCTCGCGCATCGCACCCGCTTGTCCGCGATTTGTGGTCCACCGCACTACGGGGCAGGCAGATCGCCACCTGCTCAATCGTGACGCTTGAGCTGCTGTACTCGGCGCGAGATGCGCAGGAGTTTACGACCATCGAGGCGGAGCAAGCTCTTTTGCGCGACGTACCAGTCGCTGCCTCTGCGCAGCGAACCGCGATCGGAGCGCTGCGGGACCTCGCCTCTGATGGACCTGGGCAACACCGAGTTCCCCTCGCAGACGCGTTGATCGCAGCCGCAGCGCAAGAGGCTGGCGTTGACGTGCTGCACTACAACCACCACTACGAACACCTTGCGCAGGTACTTCACTTTACAAGCGTCTGGATCGCACCCCCCGGTGCCCTCGAGCAATAGCGCCCCCCTTGGCTCACCCATCTACTCCCTTCAGCGACTCAGTCCTCGGCGCGGAAGCTGCGTCCGATCTCTTCGCCGGTGCCGAAGTAGTGCCGGAACACGTACAGCGGCGGACTCCATTGCTGGGGGTCGATGTGGTTGGTGCCGGGCTTGACGATGCTCGACAGCGCGTGGACCCGCTTGACGTGGGCCTCGACGATCCGGAAGTACTCGCCATCGGGGCGGGTTGCGGGCTCGTGGATCGCCGTGACCCCAGCGCCTGCGCGCCCCTACCTCAGCCCCCCAGCGCCGCTTCGGCCTGCGCAGCCGCAAGCACACCGATCTCGACGAGGTCGCGGGGGTGGACCCAGGTGTCGAGGATCGGAAAGCCGCCAGCGCGGAGGATCGCATCGCGCAACGGGACGGCCCAGCGGTGCTCGAGCAGCGCGATCGCGACGGCGGTGTCGGGTGGGATTTCGGCGAGCACGTCGACGAGATCCTCCTCGGCGAGCGCGGTGTCGGCCGTCCACAGCGCGGCGGCCTGCTCGCCGTCGGCCCCGCCGAGGGCGGCGCCGAGACCCACGAGCGCGGCGGCGAGGTCGCCCAGCTCGCCCGCCTCCTGCTCGGAGAGGTCGGTGATCTGGCGCGTCTCGAGCACGCCGTCGGCGTCCTTGTAGGCGAGCAGGATGTCGATCACGCGCACGAGGTCGTGCTCGCGCAGGCTGCGCAGACGATCGAGCACCTCGCCGCGGAAGTCGGGCGACTCGAACCCGACGACGAGTAGCTGAACGGGGCCGGTCACGACCTGCTCTTCTGCATCGGGACTACTCATCGCCTCATCCACCCCCTTGCCCAGCGAGGATCTTCTGCTTCTCGCGCTCGAACTCTTCGGGTGTGAGGACGCCGCTGTCGCGCAGTTCGCCGAGCTGTTTGAGCTGTTCGATCGTGCTCCCGGCACCGCCGGGGGCGGGGGCCGCCGGGGCGGCCGCGGCGGGTGCAGCGGCGGGCGGGGCCGCGCCGGCGGCGGGCTGCTGCGCTTCGCCCTCGCGCATCGCGCGGTTGGCGCCGGCCTTGCCGGCCGCGTAGCCGAGCCCGCCGACCATGGCGCCCCGCAGGATGGGACGGCGTCGGCGCATCATGTCGAGTACCCACCCTCCCAGCGCGCGGTGAGCTGGTAGAGGATGCAGATGTCGATCGCGATGATCATGATCGACCACAGCGGGAAGAGGGTGAAGGTGCCGAACTGGATCAGCACGTCGAGCGAGACGAAGAAGATGCCAAACCAGCGCGCCCAGCTCTGCCCGGCGAGCAGGCCCAGACCGGTGAGCGCGACGATCGTGCCGAGGATCAGGTGCCCCCAGCCCCAGGCGCTGATATCCCACACGACGACGCCGCCGCGGCCGCCGACGGTAACTACTTCGTTGTTAATGATGGCGGCGAGGCCCCACATCGCGTCGAGGAATCCTGTGACGAGCATGATCACGCCGGCAAACATCACCCAGCCGCCAACGGCACCGCCGCCGCCGGACTCGTAGCGGCCGGGAATAGAACTGGGGTCGGGGGGCGCGGTGCTGGACATTGGCGATCCTCCTAGCGGCTGCTGGGCGGCGACGACCTGACCGCACCACGGGCGGCTGTGCCGTCGGGATGGGCAGCGGGCCCACCACTTGCTTGCGCCCCAGCATCGGGGCGACGCGGGTGAGCCTTCATCACCCCGGCGGGGTGACGCCGCCCGGCTCGGCGTCAGCCCAGCATGTGGATGTCGGCCCGGCTCGGTGCAGTGACGCCACCCGGCTCGGCGTGCCGCTGCCCTCTCAGCTCAGCGTGTGGATGCCTTTGACGATCAGGTAGACGCCGAGCACGACGAAGATGGTCGTGAGCAGGACGCGCGCGTGGGCGCGCAGCCACGCGTCGAGTCGCGCGATCGCGCTGCGCGTTCCCTCGGGGTGGACGACCAGCGCGCAGAGGGGCACAATCGCCGGCGAGAGCATCAGCACATTGAACAGCAGGATCACGAGCACCTGCTCGTGTTTGGACACTTCGGCGACCACGATTTCCTTCATCGCGGCGATGTAGCGGACGCTCGGGAAATTCAGCACGACGCCGGCGAAGAACGCGAGTGGCGCCGAACCGGAGAGCAGGCGCTCGGCCATGGGCTTCTTCTCCTGCTCCTTCCCCTGCTCGGGCTCCGACCCCTGCCCCTGCCCCTGCCGCTGGCCCCCCTCCCCACTCCCCCCCCGCTGCCCCTCCGCGCCCTCCTCCCGGCGGGCCTTGCGAAGCGCCTTGCGCCGCGCGGCGCGCCCGCTGCCATACCAGAAGGCGCCGACCAGCAGCAGGACGCCAGCGGCGATGTCGGCGCCGGGCCGCGAGGACGAAGAGTGCCCGCCGAAGACGTCGGCGTCGCTGGCGACCGTGACGACGCCGATGCCGAGCCCGACGCTCCACGTGAAGGCGCCGGCGAAGTAGGCGCCGAGCATGCGTTTGGGGTGCTCGGAGGCGAGCGTGAGCAACACCACGCCGATCAGCACGGGGTTGAATGCGCAGCTGAGCCCGAGCAGGGCGACGTTCTCGATCATCGATCCACCGAGTGCCTTCTAGCGCGCGGCCAGGCGAGCGGGGCTCACCCGCGCGGGAGGATTGACAGACTGGCAGGGACCCGACGACCCCGACGCGGAGGAGCAGCGATGAGCACATCGGCGAGCACGAGCACCACGAGCAGCACGCCGCTGCGGGAGCTGCCGGCGTGGGCGGCGCTGAGCGCCCACCACAAGCAGATCGCGGGGCACCATCTGCGGGAGTTCTTTGCGCAGGACGAGGGACGTGGGCAGCGGATGGTGGCGCAAGGCGCCGGGCTGTACCTGGACTACTCCAAGAACCGCGCAACGGACGAGACGCTGGGCCTGCTGGTCGAGCTGGCCCGGCAGACGGGCGTGGCGCAGCGGATCGAGGCGATGTTCACGGGCGAGCGGATCAACGTGTCCGAGAACCGCTCGGTGCTGCACGTCGCGCTGCGGATGCCCAGGGAGGCGTCGCTGGTGGTAGAGGGCGTCGATGTCGTCAAGCAGGTGCATGCGGTGCTCGAGCGGATGGCCGCGTTCGCCGGGCAGGTGCGCAGCGGGCAGTGGCGGGGGCACACCGGCAGGCCGCTGCGCAATGTCGTCAACATCGGCATCGGCGGCTCGGACCTCGGGCCGGTGATGGCCTATGAGGCGCTGCGCCACTACAGCGACAGGGAGATGACGTTTCGCTTCGTCTCCAACGTCAACGGCACGGACTTCGTGGAGGCCACGCGCGACCTCGACGCGCAGGAGACGCTGTTCGTCGTGTCCTCGAAGACGTTTACGACGCTGGAGACGATGACCAACGCGCGCTCGGCGCGGGAGTGGACGCTGCAGGCGCTGGGCGGCGAGCAGCAGGCGATCGCCCGGCATTTCGTCGCCGTTTCGACCAATGCCAAGGAGGTGTCCGCGTTCGGGATCGACACGGCGAACATGTTTGGTTTTTGGGATTGGGTTGGGGGGCGCTACTCGATGGACTCGGCGATCGGGCTGTCAACGATGCTGGCGGTGGGGCCGCAGCATTTCGCGCAGCTGCTGGCGGGCTTTCACGCGATGGACGTGCATTTCCGCCAGACGCCGTTCGCGGAAAACCTGCCGGTGCTGATGGGCCTGCTGGCGGTCTGGTACGGGGATTTCTTCGACGCGCAGACGTGCGGGGTGATGCCCTACGAGCAGTATCTGAAGCGCTTCCCGGCATACCTGCAGCAGCTGACGATGGAGTCAAACGGCAAGCACGTGACGCTGGAGGGGCGGGTCGTGGACTACCAGACGGGCGCGGTCTACTGGGGCGAGCCGGGGACCAACGGGCAGCACAGCTTCTACCAGCTGATCCACCAGGGCACGAAGCTGATCCCGGTCGATCTGATCGGCTTTGGCAAGGCGCTGAACCCGCTCGGCGAGCACCATGACATCCTGATGTCCAATGTGTTCGCGCAGGCCCAGGCGCTGGCGTTCGGCAAGACCGAGGAGGAGGTGCGCGCGCAGGGCACCGCGCCGGAGGTCGTGCCCCACCGCGTGATGGAGGGCAACCGTCCGAGCAACACGATCCTCGCCGAGCAGCTGACCCCGCAGACGCTGGGCGCGCTGGTGGCGCTGTACGAGCACAGCGTGTTCACGCAGGGTGCGGTGTGGGGGATCGACTCTTTTGACCAGTGGGGGGTCGAGCTGGGCAAGGTGCTGGCCAAGCAGATCGTCCCGGAGCTGACGAGCGCGGCCGAGCCGCAACTGGCGCACGACAGCTCCACCAACGCGCTGATCGGGCGCTACCGCCAACTCAAGCAGCAGGCGTGAGCGTCGAGCCGGCGAAATGCAAGGGCCGGGCATGAGCGAGAAATCGACACCGACAAGAGGAGCGTGTGAGAGTGGCTGGTGAGCAGTCTATGCAGCTGGGAATGGTCGGATTGGGCCGGATGGGCGCGAACATCGTGCGGCGACTGCTGCGCGACGGGCATCGCTGCGTGGGCTATGACCGCACCGCCGATGTCGTCAAGACGCTGGAGGGCGAGGGCGCGCAGGGCGCGCATTCGCTGCAGGAGCTGGCGGCCAAGCTGAACGCGCCGCGCACGGTGTGGGCGATGGTGCCGGCCGGCGAGATCACCAACCAGACGATCGCGCAGCTCGCCGAGGTGCTCGAGCCGGGCGACACGATCATCGACGGTGGCAACACGCACTACCACGACGACATTCGCCACGCCCGCGAACTGGGCGAGCGCGGCATCCACCACATCGACTGCGGCACGAGCGGCGGCGTGTGGGGTTTGGAGCGCGGCTACTGCCTGATGATCGGCGGCGAGCAGGAGGTCGTGCAGCGGCTGGAGCCGCTGTTCTCGTCGATCGCGCCGGGGGTGGAGGCGGCGCCGCGCACGCCGGGCCGCAGCGGCCCGGCGGACAGCGCGGAGCGGGGCTACCTGCACTGCGGCCCCAACGGCGCGGGGCACTTCGTCAAGATGGTCCACAACGGGATCGAGTACGGGCTGATGGCGGCCTACGCGGAGGGGTTGGCGATCATCGAGGGTGCCAACGCGGGTGCGCGCGAGCACGAGCAGGACGCGGAGACGAGCCCGCTGGAGAACCCCGAGTACTACCGCTACACGCTCGACGTCGCACAGATCGCCGAGGTCTGGCGGCGGGGCAGCGTGGTCGGCTCGTGGCTGCTCGACCTGACCGCGCAGGCGCTGCTGACCTCACCCACGCTCTCGGAGTTCGAGGGGCGCGTGTCCGATTCGGGCGAGGGACGCTGGACGTCGATCGCGGCGATCGAGGAGGGCGTGCCGACGCCGGTGCTGACGGCGGCGCTGTACTCGCGTTTCGCCTCGCGCGACCTGGACGACTACGCAAGCAAAGTGCAGTCGGCGATGCGCAAAGAGTTCGGCGGGCACGCGGAGAAGGCGAGCTGATCGCGCGCGCGGATCGCGCGCGCGAGCGTCATGTGCCAGATCGCGCGCGAGAGGCGTCATGCAGATTTGATCAAGTATCTTGACGGCATCGGCGAACGTTGCGCCGGGGTGATGGCACCGCGTATGTAGCACCCCCCACATTCACCCGGCCGGGGTGATGCGAGCCCATCCCGCGCGGAGGCATCGTCAGTGCGATTCGACGGCACCGCGAACATGGCTGAGGCACGCGCAGCAGACGCGCCCGGAGGGCACGCACGGGCGCAGGCCCAGGACGCGCAGGCCCAGGACGCGCAGGCAAAGGACGCGCAGGCAAAGGACGGACAGGCGCAGGACGGACAGGCGCAGGACGGACAGGCGCAGGACGGCACGCCGCAGGACGGAGCCGGCACGAACCTGGCACACGGCGCGTGGGTGCTGGCGGCGCTGATTCTGGTCGCGGCGGTCGCGAACCTGAACCTGTCCGTGGCGAACATCGCGCTGCCCTCGATCGGGCGGGCGTTTGCGGCGGGGCAAACCGAACTGGACCTGGTGGCGGTCGGCTACTCGCTGGGGCTGGCCGCGTCAGTGCTGTACCTCGGCGCGATCGGCGACCGCTACGGGCGCAAGGCGATGCTGCTGGGCGGGATGGGGCTGTCGATCCCGGCGAGCCTGTTGGCTGCGCTGGCGCCGTCGATCTGGGTGCTGTTCGCAGCACGGGTGGTGGGCGGGCTGGCGGCGGGGATGGCGTTCCCGACGACGCTGGCGCTGATCACCGCGCTGTGGTCGGGGCCGGCGCGCACGCGCTCGATCGCGCTGTGGTCGGGCATCGGCGGCGCGATCGCGGCGCTCGGGCCGCTGCTGGCCGGAGCGCTGCTGACGGGGTTCGCGTGGGGGTCGGTGTTCTTCATCACGCTGCCGCTGGCGCTGGTCGCGTTCTATATGGCGTGGCGACTGGTGCCGGCGCACGTCAACGAGACGACGGGCGCGGTGGACAATCTCGGCGGCGTGCTGTCGGTGTGCCTGGTGGCGGCGCTCGTGCTGGGGATCAACTTCGCGCCGGTCCCCGGCAGGGGCGATTTGGCGATCGGCCTGGGGGTGGTAGCGCTGGCTGCGACGGGCGCGTTCGTGCTGCGCCAGCGCCGCGCGTCCAGCCCGCTGTATGACCTGGACATCGCGCGAAGACGGATCTTCTGGGTGGCGGCGTGCGCGGGGATCGTGGTGTTCGGGACGCTGATGGCGGCGATGTTCGTCGGCCAGCAGTTCCTGCAGAACGTGCTCGGCTACTCGACGCTCGACGCGGGTCTGGCGATCATCCCGGCTGCCGTGCTGATGGTCGCGATCGCGCCGCGCTCGGCGAAACTGGTCGAGTCCTACGGCTCGCGCGCGACGCTGATGGTGGGCTACGCGTGCTGTCTGGCGGGTTTTGTGGCGATGCTGCTGCTGTGGAAGGACCACATCGCCTACTGGAAGGTGGGGCTCGCCTACGCGCTGATCGGCGCGGGCGTGGGGTTCGCCGGCACGCCGGCCTCGCATTCGCTGACGGGCTCGGTGCCGGTGCGCCGCGCGGGGATGGCCTCGGGGACGGCCGATTTGCAGCGCGATCTGGGCGGGGCAATCATGCAGTCGATCCTCGGCGCGATCCTCACGGCGGGCTACGCGGCGGCGGTCGCGAGCGCGGTGGCGGCCTCGCCGAACGAGCACCTGATCACGAGCAGCGTGCAGTCAGAACTGGAGAAGTCGTTCTCCAGCGCGGCGGACGTGGCCAAGAAATACCCGCACTACGCGACGCAGATCACAGAAGGCGCGAAGAAGTCGTTCCTGCAGGGCGACCAGCATGCCTACCTGGCGGGGATCGTCGCGATCGTGCTGGGGGCCGCGCTGGTGTTCCTGCGCTTCCCCAAGCACGGTGACGAGCAGCGGCTGCTCGACGAATACCGGGCGAAGGACACCGCCGCAACGCAGGCCACGCCGGCGGACCCCGCCGCCGCGCAGGCCGCCCCAACGGCCGTCGCCGCCGCTGAGGCCACCGCGCCTGTCGGCGGCACTGCACGGCCCCCGACGGGAATCGCAGCGGTGCAGCTCGCCCCGCTGGCGAGCGGCGCGCCGGCACCCCTGACAGACCACCCCATCCCGGCACGGGCGCCCCGCGCCCGTGCCAATCCAAACACGAGGGAGGCAACATGAGCGAACCGGCCGCCGCAAGTGTCGAACCTGCCCACACAAGCACCAAGCCGGCCCCCCAAAGCGCGGCGGCGCCCTCGCCGTTTCCGCCGATCGCCGACTACGCGTTCCTGTCGGACTGCCATACCGGCGCACTGGTCGCGCCGGACGGCGCGATCGACTGGCTGTGCGTGCCGCGGTTCGATGCGCCGAGTGTGTTTGGCACGCTGCTGGACCGCCAGGCGGGGGCGTTTCGGTTTGGGCCGTTCGGGATTAATGTGCCGACGGCAAGGATTTACGAGCCGGGGACGAACACGCTGCTGACGACGTGGTCAACGCCGACGGGCTGGGTGATCGTGCGCGACGCGCTGACGATCGGCCCGCGGCGCGGCGTGGACACGGTGACGCCGCACACCAGGCCGCCGACCGATGAGGACGCCGAGCACATGCTGGTGCGGGTGGCGATGTGTTTGGAGGGCGAGGTCGAGGTCGAGTTGACGTGCGAACCGGTTTTCGACTATGGCCGCGAGCCGGCGCAGTGGGCGGTTTCGCAGGAGGGCTGCTGCGCGGAGGCCAGCGGCGCGGGGTTGACGATCCGCCTGCAGACCGATATGGCGGTCGGCGTGGAGGGCGACTGGGTCAGGGCGCGCCACGTGCTCTGCCAGGGCGAGCAGATCTACTGCGCGCTGTCGTGGGCGGAGGAGCTGGCGGTGCCGGTGGACATCGACGACGCGAACGCGCGACTGGCGACGACGGCGCGCTACTGGCGCGAGTGGCTGGGCCGTGCGCGCATGCCCGACCACCGTTGGCGCGAGCCGATCCAGCGTTCGGCGCTGGCGATCAAGGGTCTCACCTATATGCCGACGGGCGCGACGGTCGCGGCGTTGACGACCTCGCTGCCCGAGACGCCGGGGGGCGAGCGCAACTGGGATTACCGTTACACGTGGCTGCGCGATTCGACGTTCACGTTGCAGGCGCTGCACTACCTGAATCTGGACTGGGAGGCGGAGGAGTTCATGCAGTTCATCGCGGACTTGGACTGCAACGAGGACGGGGCGCTGCAGATCATGTACGGGATCGACGGGCGGCGCGATTTGACCGAGACGACGCGCGACGATCTGTCGGGCTATGCGGGCGCGAGCCCGGTGCGCGTCGGCAACGGCGCGTTTGACCAGCGCCAGAACGACGTGTTCGGGGCGGCGCTGGACTCGATTTTGTTGCACACCAACCGTTCGCAGCGCCTGCCGCGGCGGCTGTGGCCGATCGTCGAGAGCCAGGCGAAGTGCGCGAGCGCGGTGTGGCGCGAACCCGACCAGGGGATCTGGGAGGCGCGCGGCGCGCCTAAACACTATGTCTCTTCGAAGTTGATGTGCTGGGTGGCGATGGACCGCGCGGCGCGGCTGGCGGCGATGCGCGGCAACGCGGAGCTGCAGGCGCAGTGGGGCAAAACGGCGCAGGAGATCAAGCAGGACATCCTCGACCATGGGTTGACCGAGCAAGGGGTGCTGCGCCAGCACTACGACAGCGACGCGCTGGACGCCTCGACGCTGTTGGCGGCAATTTTCGGGTTCCTGCCGGCGGGCGACGAGCGGCTGTGCGCGAGCGTGCTGGCGATCGCCGACGATCTGACCGAGGACGGGTTCGTGCTGCGCTACCGCACGGATGAGACCGACGACGGCCTGTCGGGCAAGGAGGGGAGTTTTTTGATTTGCTCGTTTTGGCTGGTGTCGGCGCTGGCGATCGTCGGCGAGGGACAGCGCGCGCGCGATTTGATGGAAAAGCTGCTGCGGGTGGCCTCGCCGCTGGGGCTCTATGCCGAGGAGTATGACACGGCGACGGGCCGGCATTTGGGCAACTTCCCGCAGGCGTTTTCGCACCTGGCGCTGATCGAGGCGGCCTCGCGCATTATTGTGGTCGAGCGGCTGGCGGAGATTTCGTGAGCGGGGCGATGCAGAGACAGGAGCTGGTTTCAGGGTGGCCCTCGCTCGGGCAAGCGAACGCGACTCTCACCCGGCGGCGGCCGGGGCAACGCAAGGACGGTGAACGATGAGCGAACACTACGACGCGATCGTGATCGGCAGCGGCGCCGGCGGCGGCACGCTGACGGGCCATTTGGCGCCGTCGGGCAAGCGGATTCTGCTGCTGGAGCGCGGCGGGTGGCTCTCGCGCGAGCCCCAGAACTGGTCGGCGGGGGATGTGTTTGTCGATAACCGCTACATCTCGCCGGAGACGTGGTATGACGCGGAGGGCAAAGCCTTTCAGCCGCAGGTGCACTATTTCGTGGGGGGCGCGACGAAGCTGTATGGCGCGGCGCTGTACCGGATGCGCAAAGAGGATTTTGGCGAGCTGCGCCATCAGGGCGGCATCTCGCCGGCGTGGCCGATTTCCTACGAGGAGATGGAGCCCTACTACACGTTGGCCGAGCAGCGCTACCAGGTGCATGGCGCGCGCGGCGAGGACCCGACCGAACCGCCGGCGAGCGCGCCCTACCCGTGCCCGGCGGTGTCGCACGAGCCGCGCATCGAGCAGCTCGCGCAGGCGTTTGCGGCGACGGGACTGCACCCGTTTCACGCGCCGTGCGGGGTGGTGCTCGACGAGGCCAACAGGCCGTTCAGCCAGTGCGTGCGCTGCGCGACGTGCGACGGTTTTCCGTGTTTGGTGCACGCCAAGTCTGACGCCGAGATACTGGGGGTGCGGCCGGCGCTGGAGCACGACAACGTCACGCTGCTGACGGACGCGCGCGCGGTGAAGTTGAACACGAACGCGCAGGGCACGGCGGTTAGCGAGGTGGTGGTGGAGCGTGACGGCGAGCGCGAGACCTATAGCGCGGATGTCGTGGTGATTGCGTGCGGGGCGGCGAACAGCGCGAAGCTGCTGCTGGAGTCGGCCAGCGAGCAGCACCCGGGCGGTCTGGCCAACGGCTCAGACCAGGTGGGGCGCAACTATATGTTTCACAACAGCCAGGCGGTGCTGGCAATCTCCAAGGAGCCCAACCCCACGGTTTTCCAGAAGACGCTCGGCGTCAACGACTACTATTTCGCCAGCGACGCGTGGGAGTTCCCGATGGGCAACATCCAGATGGTCGGCAAGTCCTCGCCGGAGATGTACAGGGGCGAGAAGCCGACGATCACGAAACTGGCGCCGTTCGGGCTCTCGCTGGAGGAGGTCGCCGAGCACGCGGTGGATTTTTGGCTCTCCACGGAGGACCTGCCCCAGCCGGAGAATCGCGTGAGCGTCAACAAAGAGGGCAAACTGACGCTGGCCTACCGTTCGACTAACGACGTCGCACGCGACCGGCTGCTGGAGCAGCTGCGTTCGCTGCTCGGCCACCTGGGAATGCACGAGCACCACCTGATCCCGCGATGGGCCTATTTGGAGAACAAGATCCCGGTGGCCGGCGTCGCCCACCAGGCCGGCACGTGCCGGATGGGCGCCGACCCGGCCGCCTCGGTGCTGAACAGCGACTGCCGCGCGCACGAGCTGGACAACCTGTATGTCGTGGATACGAGCTGTTTCCCGAGCATCTCGGCGGTCAACCCGGCGCTGACGGCGATGGCCAACGCGCTGCGGGTGGGCGACCATCTGCTGGAGCGGCTCGGTGGCTGAGCGCCGTCGTGTGGTGATCGTCGGCGGCGGCTTCGGCGGCCTGACGGCCGCGCGCGAGCTGGCCGGCGCGCAGGACATCGAGGTGACGGTCGTGGACCGGATGCACCACCACCTGTTCCAGCCGCTGCTCTACCAGGTCGCGTGCGGCGGGCTGGCGGAGGGCGAGATCGCGGTGCCGATCCGCACGGCGCTGCGCCGCGCGAGTAACGTGAACGTGTTAATGGCGGCAGCGACCGGCCTCGACGCCGAGCGCCGCCTGCTGGAAATCGACGGCGGTGAGCAGCTGCCCTACGACAGCCTGATCGTGGCGTGCGGCGCGCGCACGTCCTATTTCGGTAACGAGGAGTGGAGGCAGGAGACGTGCGGCATGAAGACGCTGGCCGACGCGCTGGGGCTGCGCGACCGCCTCTACAGCGCGTTCGAGCGCGCAGAGCGCACGACGGACCCCGAGGAGCGCAGGGCGCTGATGACGTTTGTGGTAATCGGCGGCGGCCCGACCGGGGTCGAGGTCGCGGGGGAGCTCGCGATCGTCTGCAAAGACACGCTGCGCCGCGGCTACACGCGGATCGGCCCGGACGACGCGAACGTGATCCTGCTCGACGCCGGCGAGCGGATCGTGCCCTCGTTCAGCGCGCGCCTGTCGCGCAAGGCCGGCGGGCAGCTGGCCTCGCTCGGGGTGAAGGTGCGCGAGCGGATGCGCGCGAGCGCGATCGACGCGCAGGGGGTGACGGTGCAGGTCGGCGACGGCGATCAGCGCCCCGCCTCCACGAGTGGTAAAGGAGAGAGGGCCGGCGCCGCTGGCGCCGGTGGAGGGGGGGCGAGCACCGAGCACGAAGAGCGGATTGCGGCACAGACGGTGATCTGGGCAGCCGGCGTGCACGCCGCGCCGTTCGCGGCGACGCTCGCCAAGGCGACGGGCGCACCGACCGACCGCGCGGGACGGGTGCAGATCGAACCCGATTTGACGGTTCCCGGCCACCGCGAGATTTCGCTGATCGGCGACGCGAGCGCGCTCAGCGAAGCCGACGGCAAACCGCTGCCGGGCCTGGCGACGGTCGCAATCCAAGAGGCCCGCCACGTCGCGCACGCGATCCGCGCGGGCGCACCGGGCGCGAGCAAGCCGTTTCGCTACCTCGACAAGGGCGCGCTGGCGGTGATCGGCCGCGGCCGCGCGGTCTGCGCGATCCGCGGCCTCGAGCTGTGGGGCCGCCCGGCGTTCTTCACCTACCTGACGGTACACATGTACTACCTCGGCGGCGTCCCGGGGCAGCGGCTGAAGGTCTTGATCGACTGGGTCAGCTCGCGGCTGGGCAAACAGCAGAACCAGGTGGTCGGGGGGGCGTTGCCGGACCCCTAGTCTGCCGCCGTACAGCTCCCGGCCCGGGCCGTTGTGCAGCGATCGCTTCAATGCACCATCCTTGATAAGCGTTCCGACGGTATCGTTTAGTAAGCTGTACGCGTGGTAAGCGATCGAAAGTCAGCCTCCCCGCCGCGGCCGCGGGCGAGCGCCCGGGCCGGCGAGTACCGTCTCGCACAGGACGGTCCCGAGGGCTTCTGGGCCTTTCATCCGAGGCCGCTGCCGCCCGATCCGCCGATGCTGGTCGATGTCGCGATGCAGATGCTGCTGGATCGTGCGAACCAGGCCCTCGGCCGGCTCGACGGCGTCACGCTCCTACTGCCGGACCCTGACCAGTTCATCTACACGTTCGTCCGCAAGGAGGCCGTGTTCTCCTCGCAGATCGAGGGGACCCAATCCTCGCTCTCGGACCTGCTGCTCTTCGAGCACGACGCCGCCCCCGGAGCGCTCGTCGAGGACGCCGGCGAAACCGCGAACTACATCGCCGCGCTCAACCACGGCCTGACCCAGATCACACAACCCGGTGCACCGCCGCTCAGCGCGCGGCTCCTGCGCGAAGTCCACGCCCGGCTGCTGCGCAGCGGCCGTGGAGCCCGCAAGGCGCCCGGCGAGTTTCGCCGCACCCAGAACTGGCTCGGCGGGAGCCGACCGGGTCTCGCCCGCTTCGTACCGCCGCCCGCCCCGCAGGTCGCTCCGGCGATCGCCGCGCTGGAGCGCTTCATACACGACGAGCCGCAACCCACGCCGATCCTCATCAAGGCTGCGCTCGCACACGCACAGTTCGAGACGATCCACCCTTTCCTCGACGGCAACGGCCGGGTCGGCCGCCTGCTGATCACGCTGCTGCTCTGCTCGGAGGGCGTGATGCGCCGGCCACTGCTCTACCTCAGCCTCTACTTCAAGCGCCACCGCGAGGACTACTACGCACACCTCCAACGCGTACGCATAGCCGGGGACTGGGAGAGCTGGTTGCGATTCTTTCTGCAAGGAGTTCTCGAGGTCGCCGAATCGACCACTCACACCACCCGGCGCCTGGTCGCGACGATCGAGTCCGACCGTCGGACTATCCACACGTTCGGCCGCGGCGCAGCGACGGCGCACCGCGTGCACGACCTCGCAGCGCGCTTCATCGTGCTGGGCGCCTCCTCGGCCGCTGAGCAGCTCGAGCTCACGAGCCCCCCGGTGTACGCCGCGATCGACCGCCTCGAGCGAGCCGGCATCCTGCGCGAGGCCACCGGCCGGCGGCGCGGCAAGCTCTACGTCTACGACAAGTACCTCGCGATCCTCAACGAAGAGACCGAAGCCGAGCACTAACACCGGGCGGCGTCGGCCGGGTCGACGATGCGTAGCGGGGCGTGGCGGGCAATCGCGTCGAAGTCGCCGTCGAGGTGCAGTAGCGGTGTGTCGGTGCGGATCGCGATCGTGGCGATCAGCAGGTCGGGTGGCCGGCGGATCGTCACGCCCTCGCGGCGGCAGGCGCGGTAGAGCGCCGCGGCGGCCTCGTGGTCGGAGGGCTCCTCGCAGGCGAGCAGGCGGCAGCGGCCGAGCAGGCGCGAGAGCTTGCGCGCGTGTGACTCCTCACGTGCTCCGGCGAGCACCTCGAGCAGCACGACGCCGACGATCGCGAGCGGCTGCTGCTCGCGCAGCGCCGCGCGCAGGTACCGGTCAACGTGGCTGTCGGCGGCGCGCAGGTACTCGATCCAGGCCGAGCTGTCGACGAGGATCACGACGCGCGAGGCAGCCAGCCGGTGCGCAGCTCCTCCAGATCGCCCTCCCAGCCGCTGCCGCGCATGTCGAGCGCTTCGCGGGCGCTCATCGGCTCCAGGTCGAGCCGGCGCAACGCAAGGTCGATCGCGGCACGCTTGGTCTTCAGGCCATAGCGGCTCATCACGCGGCCCACGAGCCGGTCATCAATCTCGACGTTGGTGCGTGCCATGTGTAGAGGATACACCATCGGCCGCACGTCGGTGTTCGCCCCGTGTGCCGAGGAGTCACGCGATGGCCCTCCCTCAGCGCCGTGTTAGGAGGTCAGCTATCTCTGGGCCGGCGCCAATGCGCCTGATGCTCCACGCAAATCTTCACCGCGCGGCGTCGCCGTCAGGTTGCGCGAACAGGGCCACGACGTGCTGGCACTCGCCGAGGACGCCGCCAGCCGGAGCGCAGTTCGCGGCGACGTGGCGCAGTCGGCCGAGCACGTCGGTGGTCGGGGCGACCTTGGCGTTCTCGTAGTCGCATAGCCGCGACGCGGAGGTGCCGGCAGCACGCGCGAACTGGCTGAGCGTCATCCCCGTCTGCACACGCCACGAGCGGATTTGCGACGCATACTCGGCGCGCCCACGCAGCGCGATGTCCTTACGGGCGTGGGCGATCACGCGCGCGATCAGCACGTCAACGCCGTAGTGCTCGTCCCACGCGACGACGGTCTCGGCGGTACGCGCGGCGGGACCCCACGGGTTGGCGCGGATCGCATCGGCGAGCCGCCGCCAGTCCGACAGCGAACCGCGGTCGATGAGCGTCTCGATCGCCTCCGCGGGCCAACAGTCGAGCGGCGCGGTGGTGTCGAAGTCAACGTTGCGAAACCGTAGGGTCATCGCGCGATCCGCTCGGCGAGGTCCGCGAGCACGGCCTTGACCGCCGACCAGTCCTGCCAGCGCTCATCGAGCGCCTTGTAGCTGGCGAGCTGCGCGGTGACCTGCGCGTCGCGCGGTCGCGGGTCTGAGAGCTGGCGCACGAGTTGTGTGGCTAGCGCCTCGGGCCGATGGTTGAGGTCGGCGTAGTAGTCGTCGATGCCTCCCAGCACCGCGGCGGCCTCTTCGAGTCCGATGCGGTCCGTAAGCGCCGCGACGTCGAGATAGTCGCGCGTCTGGTTGCGACTCAGCGCAAGCCACGCCTTGATCCGCAGGATCTCCGCCGCGGTCGGTATCACCAGCCGCTGGCCCTGAACGTCGATCTCGGTGGTCTCCAGCGGCCGGCTGCGCAGCAACTGGCGCACGCCTGTTTCGATGCCGCCGAGTTCCCCGAGGATGATCTTCCCGGGCTGCGCCTTCGCCGTGGACCAGTCGCCAAGCGCCTCGAGGTGCTCCAGGATCGAGTCGAAGCGCGCCGCGAGATCCACGACGACGTGGTCGTGGTAGAGCGACTCGCGATGGTGTGCATGCAGGGCCGCCGCCGACCCACCGACCAGCACCGCACCGGGCACCAACGCCTGCAACTGCGCGGCCTTCTCCAGAACATCGTCCAGCGCCGACGCCACAAGCGTAGATTACCAGATCCGATAACGGCGGATGGCGCGTAGTGTCTGTGCGCACTAGGTTCTACGATCGATCGAGCACGGGGCTCGCAAGGTCGGCAGGACCAGCCCCCCCATCCCCGGGTGCGCGCACGCGCGCCCGAAACACGTAGAACGACCACCCCTGGTACGCGAGCACGACCGGGAAGCAGAGCGCCGTCACGATCGACATCACGACGAGCGCGTAGTGCCCGGCGGCTGCGTTGGAGACCGTCAGGTCGAAGGCGGAACTCGTACTGGAGACCATCACGTGCGGGTAGAGGTCGATGAACAGCGAGCCGACGACGGCGGCGATCGTCAGCGCGGAGGCGGTGAACGCCCAGCCGTCGTGCTCGCCGGTGGCCAGGCGCGCGGCGAAGACGGCGGCGATCACGGCGAGCACTTCGACGGGGCCGGGGATCTGGGTGTGGCCGACAAGGGCGCGCGTCCAGATCACGAAGCCGATGACCAGCGCGATCGCCGCCCAGCCCAGCGGCCGCGCGGCGGCGCGCGCGCGGTCGCGCAGGACGCCGGTGGTGCGTAGCTGCAGGAAGGTCGCGCCGTGCAGCAGGGAGAGCCCGAGCAGCGTGACGCCGGTCCACAGGCCGTAGGGGGTCAGCAGGTCAAGGAAGTCGCCGGTGAACTGGTGCTGGGAGTCGATCGGCAGGCCGGCGAGCAGGTCGCCGAGGCCGACGCCGATCAGCAGCGGGATCAGGATCGCGCCGAGCGTCATCGACCAGGTCCAGGTCGTGCGCCAGCGGGGGTCGTCGCTCTTGCCGCGGAACTCGAAGGCGACGCCGCGCGCCATCAGCGCGAGCAGCACGAGCAAAAGCGCGAGGTAGAGCGCGGAGAACATCGTCGCGTACCACGCGGGGAAGGCGGCAAAGGTGCCGGCGCCCGCGACGATCAGCCAGACCTCGTTGCCGTCCCACCACGGGCCGATCGTGTTGATCGCGACGCGCCGCTCGGTGTCGGTGCGCCCGAGCAGCGCGTGCAGCGCGCCGACGCCGAAGTCGAAGCCCTCCAGCACGAAGAATCCCACCCAGAGAATCGCGAGGATCAAAAACCAGAGCGTGTGCAGTTGCATGTCAGTAGGTGAGTGCGGGCAGTGGGGTGGCCTCGCCCGCGCCAGGAGAACCGAGCGCGCCCGGGGCGCCGGGGGGCGGGCCGCCGGCCGGTTCGGGGCCGCGGCGGGCGTAGCGGACCATCAGCACGCCCTCGACTACGCCGAGGGCGAGGTAGACGAGCACAAAAGCGGTGAGGGAGATCCAGATTTCGGTGACGCCGACGGACGGCGAGTTGGCGGCGGCGGTCTTCATCAGGCCCTGCACGATCCACGGCTGGCGGCCGTTCTCGGTCAGCATCCAGCCGGCGGTGTTCATCAAAAACGGCGTGACGACGGCCCAGATCGACAGGCGCAAAAACCACTTGGAGTGCTGCAGGCGACCGCGGTGCAAGAGCCAGCCACCCCACAGCGCGAGCAGCAGCACGAGCGAGGCGAGGTAGGCCATGACCCGCATCGACCAGTACTGGATGAAGACGTCGGGGACGTAGTTACCGGGGCCGTATTTGTGTTCGTATTCGCGCTGGAGCTGGTTCAGGCCGGTGACGCCGCCGGTCAGGGAGTTGGTCGCGAGCACGGACAGCAGGCGCGGGATCTCGAGGATCTGCGAGGGCGTCATGTCGTCTTTGCCGCCGCCGATCTGAAACAGCGAGAACGAGCAGGGTTGGCAGTTTTCCCATTGGGCCTCGGCGGCGGCGATCTTCATCGGCTGGTACTTGGTCTCCACGACGCCGAGCTCGGAGCCGACGAACATCGTCAACAGGATCGAGGGCAGCAGCACGACGACCGACAGCTGGGCCGCTTTCTGAAAGGCGGGCACCTCGCGCCCGCGGCGCAGGAACCAGGCGGCGACGGCGAGCATCAACAGCGCGCCGGTGATCAGCGAGGCGAGCAGCACGTGCACGTAGCCCCACAGGAAGGTGGGGTTGGTGAACAGCGCGGCGATGTTGTGCAGTTGCGGTTCGCCGTGGCTGCCCAGCGTGTAGCCGACGGGGTGCTGCATCCAGGAGTTGGCGACCATGATGAACATCGCCGAGAGCATCGTGCCGATCGCGACCAGCCAGATGCAGGCGAGGTGGATGCGCGCCGGCAGGCGCCCCCAGCCGAACAGCCACAGGCCGAGGAAGGTGGACTCCAGGAAGAACGCCGCGAGCCCCTCCATCGCCAGCGGCGCCCCGAAGATGCCGCCGACGTAGCGCGAGTAGAGAGACCAGTTCATGCCGAACTCGAACTCCTGCACGAGGCCGGTGACGACGCCGACGGCGACGTTGATCAGCAGCAGCGTGCCGAAGAAGCGCGTCAGGCGGCGGTGGTCCTCGTCGCCGCCGCGGTGCCAGGCGGTGTGCAGGATCGCAACCAGGAACGACAGCCCGATCGTGATCGGGACGAACAGGAAGTGGTAGATGCTGGTCGTCGCGAACTGCCAGCGGGCGAGTTCGTTGGCCATCGCGGGCGCTTTCGGAAAAATCGCTTGCGGGAGGGAAGTAGGAGGCTGGCTGGCGATGCTCGCGGCGGGCGGGGTGAGCGATCATCACCCACGCGGAGTGAGGGGCACTCACCCGCGGGTGGGCTAGCGTGACGGGTCGATGAGCACCCGACCGACCCCCCGCACCCGAGCCCGGGCCGCCGCCCGCACCCGAGCCCGGGCCGCCGCCCGCACCCGAGCCCGGGCCGCCGCCCGCACCCGAGCCCGGGGCACTTCCCGCCCCCAGCGGACCCGCCAATCGTGAGCACCGGTCAGACGCCGAGTGCAGCGACCCCGATCGAGCCGGCCCGCCGGCGGCGGCGCCCGGCCGGCGCCGCGCGCCCGCGCGTGCCCCACCTGACGCCGAGCGAGCGCGCCGCGCGCGGCAAAGCGGCGAGGGCGGAGTCCCCGCGCGGGCGCCACGCCGAGTGGGAGGCGTGGGCGGAGCGGCCGGACCCGGTGGCGCTGTTGGAAGAGCAGGCGACCTCGCGCGTGCCCGAGCTGGTGCCGATCCGCTACGGGCGGATGCTGGCCTCGCCGTTTGCGTTCTTTCGCGGCGCGGCGTACGTGATGGCCGCCGACCTGGCGGTCACGCCGCGTTCGGGCCTGACCGCGCAGCTGTGCGGCGACGCGCACCTGTCGAACTTCGGCGGTTTCGCCTCGCCCGAGCGCGATCTGGTGTTCGACGTGAACGACTTCGACGAGACGCTGCCGGGGCCGTGGGAGTGGGATCTCAAGCGACTGGCGGCGAGCATCGCGGTGGCAGGACGCGAGCGCGGCTTCAGCGGTGCCGAGCGCCGCGCGTCGGTGCGCGCCGCGGTGTGCCAGTACCGCGAAGCGATGGGGCGCTTTGAGGGGATGCACAATCTCGACACGTGGTACGCGCGGCTCGACCGCGACACGCTGATGGCGCGCTTTGAGGGCGAAGCGACGGCGGCGCAGCTGAAGACGTTTCGCAAGACGGTCGAGAAGGCGCAGCGCAAGGACAACGCGAGGGCCTACGAACGGCTGGCGACCACCGACGGCGACGGCGAGCCGCGGATCGTCAGCGACCCGCCGCTGATCGTGCGGATCGAGGACCTGCTGCCAGGCGAGCAGGCCAGCCAGTTCGAAGCGGGGATGCACGAGCTGCTGCGCAGCTACCGCGCGAGCCTGCAGGGCGACCGCCGGCACCTGCTCGAGCAGTATCACTACGTCGATCTGGCGCGCAAGGTCGTCGGTGTCGGCAGCGTCGGCACGCGCGCGTGGGTCGTGCTGATGCTCGGCCGTGACGAGGGCGACCCGCTGTTCCTGCAGTGCAAGGAGGCGCAACCCTCGGTGCTCGAGCCGTTTCTGGGCAAGAGCCAGTTCGACAACCATGGCCGCCGCGTGGTCGAGGGCCAGCGGCTGATGCAGGCATCGAGCGACATCATGCTCGGCTGGCTGCGCACGACCGGTCTGGACGGCGAGACGCGCGACTTCTATGTGCGTCAGCTGTGGGATTGGAAGAGCTCGGCCAACATCGAAACGATGGCCCCGCCGGGGATGGCGATCTACGGCAGGATGTGCGGCGCGGCGCTCGCACGCGCGCACGCGCGCAGCGGCGACGCGATCGCAATCGCGAGCTATCTGGGCCGCGGCGACACCTTCGACCGCGCGCTCGCAAAGTTCGCCGAGACCTACGCCGACCAGAACGAACGCGACCATGCGGCGCTCGCGCAGGCGGTGGCCAGCGGGCGGGTGGAGGCTACGCGGGGGATTTGAGGCAGCGACGTCGCCCGCCGGGCGGCCGCGCGCGCGTCGGCAACCAAAAATCACAAGGCATGGGATACCAGGCATTAGGCGCTACAATGCCCGGGATACCATGCATAATATGCCAGACAGACGTAGACCGCCGCGGCCCGTGCAAAGAGCCGGGCGCGACCTCGCCGAACACGTGGTGACGTGGCGCAAGCTGCGCGGGATCACGCAGGCACAGTTGGCCGACCGGGCCGACGTGGCTCGCGACACCGTCCAGCGCCTGGAGCATGGCGACGGCGGCGTGAGCGTCGAGAACCTGATGCGCGTGCTGCGGGGGCTGGGAGTGCTCGAGCTGCTCACGCGCGCGCTCGACCCGCTCGACAGCGACATCGGCCGGCTGCGTTCGGAGGAGCACCTGCCTCAGCGGGTCCGCCCGCGCCAGCTCGGCGGACGGGCTGGCCAACGCGGCGGGCCGGCCGACCAGCACGACGGACGGGCTGGCCAACGCGGCGGGCCGGCCGACCAGCACGACGGACGGGCTGGCCAACGCGGCGGGCCGGCCGAATAGGAGCGTACGGAAATGCCCGACAGGCTCGTCGATGTGATCGTGCAGATCGACGGAGGCGACGTCCACGCGGGCCGGTTGTGGGCGCACAGCGCGAGGCGGTCGGAGTCGGCGACTTTCGAATACGCGGCCGACTACCTGGCACGAGCAGACTCCTACGCGCTCGACCCACTGCTACCCAAGCACGCCGGCCAGCAACAGACGGTAGCCGGGCACGCCCTGTTTGGGGCCTTCTCGGACGCGGCGCCCGACGGTTGGGGGCGGCGGTTGATTCGCCGCGAGGAGGTCAAGCTCGCCCGCGGGCAGGAGCGCACGCCGCGCGCGAGCAGCGAGGTCAACTTCCTGCTGGGAGTGCGAGACGATTTGCGCCAGGGCGCGCTGCGGTTTCGCGACCCGCAGAGCGGCAGCTACCTTGCACCGGCGAGCAGCGGCGTGCCGGACCTGCTCGCCCTGCCACGGCTGCTCAATGCCGCCGAGCAGTTGGAACGCGAAAACGAGGACGACGACGACCTGCGGCTGCTGCTCGAAGGGGGCAGCTCACTGGGCGGCGCGCGACCCAAGGCGAATGTCCGCCAGGGCGAGGGGCCGCTCGGAATCGCCAAGTTCCCGGCGCCGGCGAGCGACGAGTGGGACGTGATTCGCTGGGAGGCGGTCGCGCTGACCCTCGCCGCCGGCGCGGGCATCGCCGTCCCCGATTTCGAGCTTCGCACGATCGCGCGCAGACCGGTGCTGATCGTCACGCGCTTTGACCGTGGGGGCCACGAGCGAATCGGCTACGTGAGCGCGATGACGATGCTCGAGGCGGGCGACGGCGAGCAAGGCAGCTACCTGGAGATCGCAGAAGCGATCGAGGAGCAGTCGCCGTCGGCGACGCGGGACCTGCACGAGCTTTGGCGACGAATCGTGTTCTCGCGGTTGATCTCGAACACCGATGACCACCTGCGAAACCATGGCTTCCTGCGGACCAGCACGTCGGGCTGGTCGCTCTCGCCGGCGTTTGACCTAAACCCCAACCCCCAACCGGGCGGTGTGCGCTTTCGGACGGTCATCGACGAGGACAGACAGGGTGAGGAGGACCTGCAGGTTGCGCTGGACCTCGCGGGGCTGTTCAGGTTGAGCGCCGAGCAGGCGCGGAATGTGTTGGCCGAGGTGGCGGGCGCGATCGACCGCTGGAGGGCCGTCGCCGCGAACGCGGGCCTGCGGCCGGGCCAGATCGAGCAGATGTTCGGTGCGTTCCAGAACCGACATGCGACGTGGGCGCGCGAACGGTTGGCTGTGCGCAGAGAGTGAACTACTCCCCCCCCGCGCCGCCTTCGACCGCCGCGGCGCCGGCGTGGACGGCGGCCCCCTGCTCGCTGGCGATCTGCCGCCGTAGGGCAAGCACGCCGACGACGGCGAGCACCAGCTCGATCAACAGCGGCAGCGCCTGGCCGGGCGTGCGCGCGGGCCCGAGGGAGGCGATCAGGACTATCAGGGCGACGACGCCGGCGATGAACCAGCCGGGGTGGTGCTGGAGCGGGGTGGCTATCAGGTCGCGCAGGGAGCGCGCGAGGCGCATCGGGCCGGCGAGCCAGCCGGCGAAGATGAAGAAGACGCCGGTGATCAGGAGCCAGAGCGCGCGCGAGCGCCAGCCGGCGGTGGCGATCGTCACGACTTCGCGGATCGCGGGGCGGGCGCCTTCGTCGGTGACGAGCGAGCCGACGACGTAGGACTCGGTCCAGCGGCGGATCAGCAGGGCGAGCAGGGCGCCGGCGATGATGCCGAGGCCGATCTCGATCAGCGCCTGGCGGCGCGCACCGGCGGCGAGGTAGATCGCGCCGAGGTAGAGGAGGACGACGAGTAGGGGCAGGATGAAGGAGAGGTCGCGCAGGCCCTTGACGACGTCTTGGGCGGCGGCGAGCTGGGAGGAGCGCATGAGCACTATGCGGCGCTTGTCGGCGGGGAGTTTGGCGCCGACTTCAGAGCCGACGCCCAGGCGCGCGCCGACGCGGTCGAGGAGCGCTTCGAGGTTGATCGTGACGGCGCCGCCGGCGGTCGAGAGCGTGTGGCCGCCGCCGTTGAGGACTTCGATGATGCGTTCGTGCGCGACGCGGTTGGCGTGACCCCAGAGCGCCTGGACGGCGGGGATCTGCAGGGCGCGTTCGATCGCTTTGGGGACGACCTGCGCGGCGGCGGTGGCCAGCACGGGGGCCAGGGGGGCGAGCTGGGAGGGAAGCTTTTTGGCGGCGAGGTTCTGCACGTCGACGACGGTCAGCAGCCGTTCGGAGATGTCGGAGGCGAGGTATTCGCGGACCTTTTCGTTTTCCAGGAGCGCCACGCTGGTTTGCGTCCAGCCGGAGGTGTCGAGGATCTGCGCGCGCACCCAGGTGGCGACGATCGCGACGACGAGGATCGCGCTGCCGAGGACGATCAGCGCACGCGCACGACGCAGGTTGCGGCGGACGGTGGCGGCCGGGAGAATACCCGCGCCGGCCGCGGCCCCGGCGGCCACCGCGCCCCCGGGGGCAGCCCCGTCCCCGACGTCCCCGGCGCCCCCCGCGCCCTCCCCGGCGGCGCTCACCGGCGTTCCTCCAGCCACTCGTGCAGGACGGACCCGGCGGTGGCGGAGCCGACGATCACGAAGCCGGCGATGACAAGCCAGCTGAGCAGGGCGAAGGCGATGCCGATCGCGCCGAAGCGGGTGGCGGAGGTGCTGACGGAGTGCGGCAGGTAGACGGTCGAGAAGAAGCCAAAGACGGTCATGGCGGCGCTGGTGAGCAGCGCGGCGGGCAAAAGCGTCTGCCAGGCGAGGCGGCGGCCGAGCAGCACGTAGGGCGTGGCAAGCCAGACCAGGGCACCCAAGGCCAGGGCGCCGATCAGATGCCAGACGGGCCCGCCGATCGAGACGATCAGCGGGCGCAGGGAGAGGTAGAGCGGGAGTAGGAGCAGCCAGAGCAGGTGCCAGGGGGTGCTGCGCACGCCGGCGGAGGGGAGGTGGTAGGAGAGCTCGTAGAGGCGTTGCAGACCGCGCGCGAGCGAGAGCCCGGAGAAGAGCACCAGCAGGATGCCGACGGCGGTGATCGAGCCGGCGACGGTGGCGGGCGGCGCGACGGCGGCGTGGACGGTTTCGGCGGCGCTGCCGTGCAGGTGCAGCCGGTGCAGGAGCGCGTCGGCGAAGCTGCGCGAGTCGACGAGCGGGACGAGCGCGCCGTAGACGATCATCAGCGGAAAGAGGGCACTGAACGCGAGGGCGCCGAGCGCGACGGCGCGGTCGACGACCTGCACGGCGACGAGCCGCTGCAGCCAGGCCACGAGCGGACTGGCGGGCGCCAGCAAAAGGCGCAGCGGTCCTTTGACGGAGGCTGGGGTACGCAGCGGCAGACGCACAACAAGAGTGTCGTTAGTCATCGCGCATATGTGAAGGGGGGATGCGGCCGCCGTTGGCGGCCGCCGAGCGGGTTGCGTGGTCGGCGAGAAAGAGCGCGCGCGTCACGGCGTGAGTCTGCCCGCGGCGAAGGTGAGCGGTCATCGCCCGCGGCGGGTGGTCGAGCTGCCGCAGCGGCTGGGGTGCGCGGCAGGCCAAGGAGCGCGGAGCGGCGTGTGCGGTCAGCGGCGCCTCACGTCGCAAATGGTTCTTCGGCGTGTCGAACCGCCGGGTCGCCGCGTTGAACTGCTCGGTCCACGCGGCCGTTGAGGCGGCACTGGGGGAGCCGGCTCGAGCGTGAGCGACAGCGCCGGCTGAAAGAAGCGGCTCGTCAGCTGGGCTCAGCCCGAAGAAAAATCGGCTGGTGAAGCGCGGGTCGAGACAAACCCACCACCAGCGCACGTTCCGGCTTCCGACGGCTCCGTGCCCGAAGCTGATGCTGTTTAGCGGCCGACGACATCGCCGTCCGCCAGGTGTTGACCCAGCCTCTCCAATCGTGGACGCAAACTCGGCAGCTCGCGCTCGACCACGTCCCAGGCAAGCGCTAGATCGACTCCGAAGTAATCGTGGATGAGCTTGTCACGCATTCCGGCGATCTGCCGCCAAGGCACCGTCCCATCGAGTGCACGCGTTTCGTCCGAGATCCCCTTGGCGGCCTGACCGATGATCTCGATATTGCGAATGACCGCGTCCTGGGTCTTGCCGTCCGCGAAGAATGCCTCGCGGCCTCCGATCGTGTAGCTCTGGATCGCGTCGATCGCCGTGATCGCGTGGAGCAGGTAGGTGCGCTCGTCCTTCACAGGGGCACGGCGTCGGCGTGGATGCGCTCGCGTAGGAACGGGCTCACGCCACCCTCGCTGAGCACATCGACATGGGTACCGAGCAGATCCTCGAGATCCTGCCACAAACCGACTAGATCGATCAGGCTGCGCCCCGATTCCATCTCGACCAAGAGATCGACATCACTTCCCGCGCCAGGCTCGCCGCGCGCGATCGAGCCGAACACGCGCACATTGCGCGCGCCGCGCTCGGCCGCATACCCAAGGATCTCCTCTCGCCGGGCACGGAGCCCACGCAGATCGAGTTGAGCAGATTCGGTCTTCATTGGACGGTTACGGCCTGTTCGCAGTCGGGCATCCCGAGAGCAACCAAACCGGCGACGTGGTTCGATTAGCGACGTTTAGGTCTTCGATAGTCGGGGCGGTCGGATTTGAACCGACGGCCTCATCGCCCCAAACGATGCGCGCTACCAGGCTGCGCCACGCCCCGATGTAGGCCAAGTCTACCGCCACTCGGTGTGCAAAACGATCGATCCACGCTTGCAATCGTGCGCGGAACAGCGCGTCGTACGCGGAGACCGCTGGCACGCCATAGCGCGAACGCCAGCAGCGGCCCGTGAGCGCTCGATCCGCATCGAGCGCGCCTTCTCGCGGAGGTGGGTGGCGTGGGGAACGCCGACGCGCCGCCGCGCCCCGTGTAGCCTGCCGAGCATATGCCGGAGGTACGCCCACTGCGAGCGCTGTACTACGACCAGGCGGTGGCGGGCCCGCTGGCCGGCGTGGTCGCCCCGCCCTACGACACGATCGACGCGGAGCAGCGAGCGGTGCTGGCGGCAAAGTCGCCGTTCAACGCGGTGTCGGTGGACCTTCCGCGCGCCAGTCAGGGCGGGCAGGCCGACCACGACGAGGATGGAGCGCAGGGGGCAGATGCCCAGGCCGCGGACCCCTATGTCGTCGCAGGCGCGACGTTCGCCGAGTGGCAGCAGAGGGGCGCGCTGGTGCGCGACGCCGAGCCGGCGATCTGGGCCCATGCCCAGGACTACACGGGTCCGGACGGCGTGCGGAGAACGCGGAGGGGCTTTTTCGGAGCGGTGCGGTTGGAGGCTTACGGCGCGGGGAGAGTGCGCCCGCACGAGCGTACGCACCCGGGGCCGCGCGAGGACAGGTTGCGGTTGATGCGGGCGACGGCGGCGGATACGTCGGCGATTTTCAGCCTGTATTCCGATCCGACGGGCGCGGCGTGGAGTGCGCTGGAGCCGACGACCGGGGAGACGCCGTGGGGCGAGGCGCGGGACGCCGAGGGGACGCTGCACCGTCTGTGGCGCGTAACGGACACACAGGCGATCGCGGCAGTGCAGGACGCAACAAAGAACGCCGAGCTGTTGATCGCGGATGGGCACCATCGCTATGAGACCGCGAGGGCGTATGAGGCCGAGCTGGACGCGGCCGGCGCAGGGGGCGATGGCCACCACTTCATGCTGATGTGTTTGGTCGCGCTGCAGGACACGGGGTTGACGGTGTTTCCGACGCATCGTCTGCTGTTTGATTTGGAGGAGGCGGCCTGGGGCCGCCTTGGGGAGGTGTTGGCGAGGGACTTCGAAAGGCGCGAGGTGCCGATCGAGCAGCTCGCCCCGGAGTCCGACGCACGGGGGGCGCCGCTGCAGGTGGGCTACATCGACAGGCGCGACGGGCGGCCGTGGCGATTGACGCTCAAGGACCAGGCGATCGCGGAGCAGGCGCTGGCCGACCACGCAGAGCCCTACCGAGAGCTGGATACGGGGGTGTTGGAGACGATCGTGCTGAAGGGCGCGGTGGGGCTGGACGACGAGGACATCTCACACCTGCGCGGATTGCGCTACGCGCGCACGGCCGAGCAGGCGGTCGCGGCGGTGCGCAGCGGGGAGTGCGACGCGGCGTTTCTGCTGCGAGCGACGCCGGTGGAGCAGGTGCAACGGGTTGCGGCGGCGGGCGAGAACATGCCGCCGAAGTCGACGTACTTCTACCCGAAGCTGCTGACGGGGCTGCTGTTCAACCCGCTGTGAGGGTGCCCGCAGGACCTTCCCATGGCCGGTTCGCAGGGCGCCTTGCCAGCGCCGGGTCTGGCGCATCGCTCGGCTTCGCACGGTCCGCGGATGCATCTGGCCGCCTGACGCGGGCGACCCGGCGCTGACGTGACTACCATCGAAGGTGGAGGGGAACGTAGGCTTTATCGGCGAGCGAGATGGGTCGGAAAGGCTGGGACACGGAATGAGAGCGACGGCGAGGCGAAATGACGCAACGTTCAAGCACACGGTGCGGATTCGCGACCACGCGCTGACGGTGGACGAGCCTGTCGAGCAGGGTGGCAGCGACGGCGGCCCGGACTCGCTGGAGCTGCTGGCGGCGAGTTTGGCGAGTTGTACGGCGATCACGATGGAGATGTACGCGGCGCGCAAGGGGTGGGACATCGGCGCGGTGGAGGTCGACGTGCAGTACACCCCGGCCGAGCGGGGGTGCCCGACGCGCTTTGAGCTGAACCTGCGGCTACCGGAGGATCTGCCGGAGGAGCAGATCGAGCGGTTGCGGGTGATCGCGGCGAAGTGCCCGGTGCACAGGACGCTCGACGGCGAGGTGATGTTCGAGGAACGAGTCGAGCGGGTGCGGGCGATGTCGGGCACGAGCGCGGGGCCGGCGAGCTGACCGCGGCGGGCAGCCCCAGCGAGACGGGCAGCCAGAGCGGGGCGGGCCGCGACGGCGCCGTGACGGTGCCCGCGGGCGGCGCGCCGAGCGCGGCGAGCGCTGCCGAGCAGATCGCCGCCGCGGTGCTGGTGCCGCTGTTTTTGGATGGCGGCGGGGAGCCGCACGCGGTGTTCACGCGCAGGCGCACGGATCTGCGCAGGCACGCGGGCGAGATCTCGTTTCCGGGCGGACGGAGGGACCCGGAGGACGCCGACCTGTGCGAGACGGCGCTGCGCGAGTCCGAGGAGGAGGTCGGGCTGCCACGCGGGGACGTGCAGGTGCTGGGCGAGCTGGCGCCGACTTCGACGTTCGTAACCGGCTACCTGATCCACCCGTTCGTGGGCTTGATCGCGGCGGGGAGGTGTTGGGAGCCCTCGCCGACGGAGGTCGCGCAGGTACTCGAGCTGCCCGTCGCGGCGCTGCGCGACGGCCGGACGCGAACGCGTATGCAACGGCGCGGGATCGAATTCGAAACCGACGCTTACATTGTCGACGATGTGCTGATCTGGGGCGCGACGGCGAGGATCGTCGAGAACCTGCTCGCCGAGCTCGAACGGCTGCTCGCTCAGCCCTCGGACCCCGTCGCGACCGGCACGCCGACGAGGTTGCCCCACTCGGTCCAGGAGCCGTCGTAGTTCTTGACGTCGGCGCGGCCGAGGAGCTCGTGCAGGACGAACCAGGTGTGCGCGGAGCGCTCGCCGATGCGGCAGTAGGCGATGATCGGCGCGCCGTCGAGGACGCCCTTGCCGCCGTAGAGCGCGCGCAGTTCCTCGGCGGACTTGAAGGTGCCGTCCTCGCGGACGGCCTGCGCCCAGGGGATCGAGGCGGCGGTCGGGATGTGGCCGCCGCGCTGGGCACCCTCCTGCTCGTAGCCGGCGGGGGAGATGATCTCGCCGGCGAACTCGGCGGGGGAGCGGACGTCGACGAGCCGGGTGGGCGCGTCGATCGCGGCGAGGACCTCCTCGCGCCGCGCGCGGATCGCGTCGTCGCCGGGCTTGGCGGCGAAGGTCGCGGGCGTGTGGCTGGGAACGTCGGCGCTGGTCTGGCGCCCATCGGCGATCCACTTTTCGCGGGGCCCGTTGAGCAGCAGCACCTTGTTGTGGCCGTAGTACTTCAGGTACCAGTAGGTGTAGGCCGCGAACCAGTTGTTGCGGTCGCCGTAGAGGACGATCGTGTGCTCGCTGGAGATGCCGCGCGAGCCGAGCAGGGCACCGAAGTCGGCGGGCCCGAGAAAGTCGCGGCGGACGGGGTCCTGCAGGTCGCGCTGCCAGTCGAAGCCGATTGCGCTGGGGATGTGGGACTCGGCGTAGAGGGCGGGGTTCTCGTCGACCTCGACGACGCGCAGGTTGTCGTCGTTCAGATGCTCCTCGAGCCAGTCGGGCTCGACCAGGACGTCCTTCTCATAGCCGGGCAAGGATGCCTCCTCTGGTAAATCTCGATCGGTTTTTAGGAGATTGGAAACAGCATAGCGCGCGTGCGCCACCCAGCCGGTGTCGCGCGGGTCGGCAGCGAGGATCGCGAGCGGGATCGCGTTGCGCGTGCATAGCTCCCGCGCGATGGCGGCGCCGGCGCCAAGCATCTGCGCAGGCACGGTGCCGGCGGCCTCGTAGAGAAAGCCGCGCATCGGCGTGTCGATCGCCTGCCCCAGGAACGCGCGCAGCCGCGGGTCGTGCAGCGCGCGCAGTCGCTCGGGCGAGCCGGTCGCGGTGCCGAGCAGCCAGCAGGCGACGGTTACGCCGGCGAGCGCACCAGTGAGGGTGGCGAGGCGGTTGGGGTCGCCGACCCAGCACTCGATGCCAGCCGCCGCGCACATCTCAGCCGCGGCGTCGTGATCGACGACGAGGCGCACAGCGTGCCCCTCCCCCGCGAGCGTCCGCGCGAGCGCCCATCCGCGCTCGCCGGCCATGGCGTCGTCATCGGCGACAAGGCGCACAGCGCGCCCCTCCCTTCCGAGCGTCCATCCGCGCTCGCCGGCCATGGCGTCGTCATCGGCGACAAGGCGCACAGCGTGCCCCTCCCTTCCGAGCGCCCATCCGCGCTCGCCGGCCGTGGCGTCGTCATCGACGACAAGGCGCACAGCGTGCCCCTCCCTTCCGAGCGTCCATCCGCGCTCGCCGGCCGTGGCGTCGTCATCGACGACGAGGCGCACAGCGTCCCCCTCACCCGCGAGCGTCCATCCGCGCTCGCCACCGCCGACGATCAGCACCCGTGCCACGCCGCGCAGCGTAACGACCGAGAAAGGTAGGGACCGGGCTCGCCCCGGCCCCTACCGCAAACCACCGACACGTGCGTTCTTGCTCATGCCGAGGCTTCCTCGAGCGCCACCGGAGAGGTATGGGTAATGGCGCTCGAACAAGCTCCGCGCGCGGAGGTCGCGCGTGTGGTGGGTCCTTCGGCGATGCTCTCCCTCAGCCGCCTCTCTGGCCGTCTCCCCGGCCGTCTCTGTCCCGTTCCTGCCTGCCCCTCATCGACCTCCATGTAAACATAGTCAATGACACTTGTCAAGGAGGATATGTCAAGTCCGGTTTTTTTGCGCCGCTGAGCGGCCCTCGACGCGACCCGCCGGAGGCAGCCGCGGCGAGGCTCGAATAGCATCCACGCAATGGGCGGACAGGATCTCGTGACGATGGACAAGATCGTGGCGCTGTGCAAGCGCCGCGGCTTCATCTTCCCCTCCTCGGAGATCTACGGAGGAGTCGGCTCCACATACGACTTTGGCCACTATGGGGTGCTGCTGAAGGGCAACGTCAAGGCGCAGTGGTGGCGGGCGATGCTGGGCGAGCGCGAGGACATCGTGGCGCTCGACTCGGCGATCCTGCAGCACCCCAGGGTGTGGGAGGCGTCGGGGCACCTGGCGGGCTTCACGGACCCGCTGGTGGACTGCAGGACCTGTAAGCAGCGGTTTCGCGCGGACCATCTGGGGGAGCTGCAGTGCGGGCGCAAACCGTCCAAACACCCGGGCGAGGCGGACGAGTGCGACCTGACCGAGGCGCGCGACTTCAACCTGATGTTCGAGACGACGATCGGGCCGGTCAAGGAGTCTGGGGCGGCGGCCTACCTGCGTCCGGAGACGGCGCAGGGGATCTTCATCAACTTCAAGAACGTGCTGCAGTTCTCACGCAAGAAGCCGCCGTTCGGGATCGCGCAGATCGGGAAGTCGTTTCGCAACGAGATCACGCCGGGCAACTTCATTTTCCGCACGCGCGAGTTCGAGCAGATGGAGATGGAGTACTTCGTGCCGCCGGCTGAGGCACCGAAGTGGTTTGAGCACTGGCTGGCCGAGCGGATGCGGTGGTACACCGAGCTGGGCCTGCGCCCCGACCATCTGCGTTTGCGCGCGCACGACGAGGACGAGCTTTCGCACTACAGCTCGGGCACGAGCGACGTGGAGTACCTGTTCCCGTCCACCGCCCCTGGCGGCGGAGCCCGCTGGTCGGAGCTTGAGGGGATCGCCAACCGCGGCGACTTCGACCTGACCCAGCACGCGAAGTTCTCGGGCGAGAAGCTCGAGTACTTCGACCAGGCCACGGGCGAGCGCTACGTGCCGCACGTGATCGAGCCGGCCGCGGGGGCGGACCGCGCGACGCTGGCGTTCCTGGTGGACGCCTACGACGAGGAAGCGGTCGCGCGCGAGGGCGAGGGGCAGGGCGAGCGCCGGACGGTGCTGCGGTTGCACCCGCGGCTGGCGCCGGTGAAGGTGGCGGTGCTGCCGCTGGTGCGCAAGGACGGCCAGCCCGAGCTGGCGCACGGTCTTTACCGCGAGCTGCGCGGGCGAGTGCAGGCCGAGTACGACGAGGGCGGCGCGATCGGCCGGCGCTACCGAAGGCAGGACGAGATCGGGACGCCGTTCTGCGTGACGGTCGACCACGAGAGCGTCGCCGACGGCACGG
The DNA here is from genome assembly GCA_963804675.1 of uncultured Solirubrobacterales bacterium. Lineage (GTDB taxonomy): Bacteria > Actinomycetota > Thermoleophilia > Solirubrobacterales > Solirubrobacteraceae > Palsa-744. The sequence continues at coordinate 1,735,537 of CAWDRI010000001.1, forward strand.
TCACGGTGCGCGAGCGCGACTCGCTGGCGCAGGAGCGTTTGCCGATCGAGGGGCTGGCGGAGGAGTTGGAGCGGCGCGTGCAGGAGCCGTGGCATACGCCCAAGCTGGACAAATAACGACCGGAAATCGCTCCAGCCCGTAAATAGCAGACCATCCGCTCCCCCTGCACAGATGAATAGATATACCTCCCTGCCCCAATCCGATCTCAACACCCCAGCGAGGACGGTGCCGACATGGACTTCGACCTGACCGACGAGCAGCAGTTGATTCGTGCGACCGCGCGCGAGTTCACGGACAAAGAGATCGTGCTGCAGGCGCGCGAAAATGCGCGTAAACACCACTTTGACCTGGAGCTGGTCAAGAAGATCGCCGACCAGGGCTATCTCGGCGCGATCGTCCCGCGGGAGTACGGCGGTGCGGGGTTGGACTACCTGAGCTACGGGCTGGTGGTGGAGGAGATCGGCCGCGGATGCTCGTCGGTGCGGACCGTGATCTCGGTGCAGACCTCGCTGGTGTGCTCGGCGATCCTCAAATGGGGCACGGAGGTGCAGAAGCAGAAGTACCTGCCGAAACTGTGTTCGGGGGAGTGGCTTGGCTGCTTCGGGCTGACCGAGCCCGATACGGGCTCGGACGCCGCCAACCAGCGCACGCGCGCGGTCAAGACCGACTCGGGCTGGGTCATCAACGGCGCGAAGATGTGGATCTCGATGGGCAACTACGCGAAACTCGCGCTGATCTTCGCGCAGACCGACCCCGAGCAGGGCCACCGCGGGCTCGGCTGCTTCCTCGTCGAGACCGACCAGCCGGGCTTCAAACCGCAGACGATCGAGCACAAGATGGGCCTGCACGCCTCCGACACCGCCTCGATCGCGCTCGAAGACGTCGAGGTCGCCGAGGATGGGTTGCTCGGCGAGGTCGGCGACGGCTTCAAGGTCGCGATGTCCGCGCTCGACTCCGGGCGCTACTCGGTCGCCGCCGGCTGCGTCGGGATCTGCCAGGGCTGCGTCGAGGAGTCCGTCAAGTACGCCAAGGAGCGCGAGCAGTTCGGCCGGCCGATCGCGAGCTTTCAGCTGGTGCAGGCGATGATCGCCGACATGGCCGTGAAGACCGAGGCGTCGCGGATGCTCGTGTGGCGCGCGGGCTTCCTCAAGGACAAGGGCCGCCCGAACACGACGGAGACGTCGATCGCCAAGCTGCACGCCACGGAGGCCGCGGTGTGGTGCGCGAACACCGCGATCCAGGTCCACGGCGGCGCGGGCTACGTCGACGACCACCCGGTGGAGCGCTACTTCCGCGACGTGCGGGTCACGACGCTGTATGAGGGCACGTCGCAGATCCAGAAACTGATCATCGGGCGGGCGCTGACGGGGATCAACGCGCTGGTGCCCGCGTGAACGATCTACCGCCGCAGCGGCGGGGCAGGACGCCCCGCCCCGTCGCGCGCCGGAGCCGGCAACGACGCGCGGACGATCGCAAATGAACACCGCGCCAGGCGAGCCCGCACGTGTGATCGGCGTGCTCGGTGCGGGCACGATGGGCGCGGGGATCGCGCAGCTTGCGTGCAGGGCGGGGGCGCGGACGCTGCTGCACGACCCGATCCCGCAGGCGCTGGAGCGCGGCGCCGAGAAGGTGCGCGCGGGGCTGGCCAAGGAAGCGCAGAAGGGGCTGATCGAGGACGCGCAGGCGGCGGCTGCGCGGCTGGAGGTCGTGGCGGACATGGCGGCGTTCGCGCCGTGCGAGCTGGTGATCGAGGCCGCGCCCGAGCGCCCGGAGCTAAAGCGCGAGCTGTATGGGCGGCTGTCGGAAGTCGTCAGCGCAGGGTGCGTGCTGGCGACGAACACCTCCTCGCTGCCGGTCACCGGGATCGCCGCGGGCGCGAGCAACCCCGAGCGGGTGGTGGGGATGCACTTCTTCAACCCGGCGCCGCTGATGGCGCTGGTCGAGGTGATCGCGGGGGTGCGCTCGGACGAGCGGGCACTGGCGCTCGCCGACGCGACGGGCGCAGCGATGGGCAAGACGGTGATCCGGGCGAGCGACGGGCCGGGGTTTCTCGTGAACCGCTGCAACCGGCCGTTCGGGTTGGAGGCGCTGCGGGTGCTCGCCGAACGTGTCGCCGACGTGGCGAGCATCGACCGTATCTGCCGGCTGGGCGGCGGGTTTCGGATGGGCCCGTTCGAGTTGAGCGACCTGGTCGGCGTCAACACGGGCTTTGACGTCTCGCGCTCCTTCTACGAACTGAGTTTCGGCGAGCCGCGCTGGCGCCCCTCGCCGATCCAGGCGCGGATGGTCGCCGCGGGGCTGCACGGCCGCAAGACGGGCCGCGGCTACTACGACTACGGCGGCGAGGGCTCCCACCGCCCGCCGGACCCCGAGCCGCCGCCGACCACCGCGGGCGCGATCGTGCACGGCGAGGGCCCACTCGCCGACGCGCTGCGTGGGCGGACGGACGCGCTGAGCGCCGGCACGCAGGCGCGGTCCGCCGGCAGCGGCGCACCGGCGCAGGCCACCGCGGGGCGCGGGACGGATGGGCCCGAGCCGCTGATCGAGGTCGAGGGCCTGCGCGGGACGGTCGCGGGCGAGCCGTTCTACGCGCTTGTGCCGCTCGGCCTCGTGGAGGTGACCGGCACGGCCGGCGAGCGGGCGTTCGCCGGCCTCGGCCTGCACACCGCGCGCGTGCAGCGGTGCGCGGTGGGCGTGCTGCCAAGGATCGTCTGCCAGGTGATCAACGAGTGCGCGTTCGCGCTCGGCGAGGGCGTGGGCAGCGCGGAGGATGTCGACGCGGGTATGAAGCTCGGCATGAGCTACCCGCGCGGCCCGCTGGCGTGGGGCGACGAGATCGGCCTCGAGCATGTGCTCACCACGATCGACGCGCTGTGGGAGGAGCACCGCGAAGAGCGCTACCGCGCGGCGCCGGTGCTGCGGCGGCTCGTGCGCGAGGGGCACACCGGCCGGAACGCCGGCAGGGGCTTTTTCTCATACGGCAGCTGAGCTCTGGCGGTTTACGGCAGACGCGAAGCAAACGCGGAGACGGGCGCGCGCTCGGGGGTGCGCTGCTGCTGGCGGGGAGTCCCGAGGTGCAGCAGCCCGATCGGCGTCTCGCGCACGGCGAGTCCGAGCGCGGCGCGCGCGGTGGGCGAGTCCAGGAAGGTGACGGTGCGCCAGTAGCCGGCGAGTCCGCGGCCGTGGGCGCCGAGGAGCACGAGATACGACGCGACGGCGCCCGCGAACAGGTCCTCCTGGCGCTGGACGGCGTCGCCCTCGCTGTGGACCGATGCGACGACGAGCGTCGGCGCGCGATCGAGCTTGCTCGCCGACCCTGGCTTGGTTGCCTCGGCGATCTCCTTCAGGCGCGCGAGCGTCGCCGGCCCCAGGACGCGAAAGCGCCAGGGGTTGGTGAGGTTGTGGTTGGGCGCCCAGCGGGCCAGCTCGAAGAGCTGCTCGAGCACGTCCGGCGCGACGGGCTCGGAGCCGAACGCCTTGTGCGTGCGCCGGGTGCGGATCGCGTCCTCGAGGTCCATCGGTCGCGAAGCCTAGAGCGCGGCGAGGCGCAGCGCGCACACGCGATCGGCGTCAGTTCACGCTCGCCGGGCGCGGCCGGTGACCCGCGGCGGGTGAAGGTGGACTGTCCTACGCGCCCAATGGTAAGTCGCCATAGGAAAATCACACCGTATAAGGGAGGATCTTCCGGTAGCGTGATAGCTCTGGGCGCGCAACTAAGAAACCTACCCCTCCCCCAGCTTGCAAGCACCCCGTGCTAGCCCCGCGCTCACTCGCGCGCGACCGCCGGCTCAGCAGCCGGCTCAGCAGCCGGCGCAGCCCACTGAGCCTCAGCCAGATCGCCGACGGGCATCCCAGCCGGGGTGGGCACCTCGGGCGTGTCGCGCAGATACCACTCGGCGTCTAGGGCAGCCTGGCAGCCAGAGCCGGCGGCGGTGATGGCCTGGCGGTAGGTGTGGTCGACAAGGTCGCCGGCGGCGAAGACGCCGGGCAGCCGCGTGCGGGTGGAGCGCCCCTCGGTGAGCACGTAGCCGGCCTCGTCAACGTCGAGTTGGCCGTGCACGAGCTCGGACTGGGGCTCGTGGCCGATCGCGATGAAGGCGCCGCTGATCTCAAGGTCGCGCTCGCTGCCGTCCTCGGTGTTGCGCAGCCGCGCGCGGCACAGCGCGCCGGACTCGCCGGCGATGAACTCCTCGACGACAAAGGGTGTGAGGAATTCGATGTTCGCCTGCGCGCGTGCACGCTCGAGCATGATCTTCGACGCGCGGAACTCGGAGCGACGGTTGACGATCGCCACGCGGGAGGCGAACTTGGAGAGGAAGATCGCCTCCTCCATCGCGGAGTCCCCGCCGCCAACGATCACGGTGGGGGCGTCCTTGAAGAAGGCGGCGTCGCAGGTGGCGCAGTAGCTGACGCCGCGCCCACCCAGCTCGACCTCGCCGGGCGCACCGATCTGCTTGTGGGTGGCGCCCATCGCGAGGATCACGGTGCGCGCGCGGTGCTCGGTGTCGCCGACCCACACGCTGTGGATGCCACCCGGCTCGTTCGCGAGCTCCACTCGCTCGGCCTGGTCGGTCTCCAGGCGCGCGCCGAAGCGCTCGGCCTGGGTGCGGAAATGGGTCATCAGATCGGGGCCCATGATGCCCTCGGGAAAGCCGGGGTAGTTCTCGACGTCGGTGGTCTGCTGCAACAGGCCCCCCCACGCGAAGCCCTCTACGACGAGCGGGCGCAGGTTGGCGCGGGCGGTGTACAGCGCGGCGGTGTAGCCGGCGGGGCCGCTGCCGACGATGATGACGTTCTCGATGTCGTGCTCGACACCGTCTGGGGCGACGTTCTCGACGTCGTGCTCGACACCGTCTTGGGGGACGTTCTCGACGTCCTCGTTCTTTTGGTCAGGCATCGCCATATCCTCGCATGCGAGTCCCAGCGCCGGCGGAGCGCCCATCAATCCGACCGCCGACGCCATTACTTTACTTTTTATAGTGTAGCACTTACCCCACCGTCAGCGCAAGCTGGCCGGTCGCCAACTCGAAGGGGTCGGCGCGGTCGCGGGGCGCGCGTGTCGCCCGGATTCGGTCGTACTCGGCGAGCAGTGGCGGCTCGCCGAGATAGTGACGAGCGCGCGTGCGGCCGACGGGCCGCAGCAGGCGGGCGTCTACGAGCGCGCGCAGGTCGCGGCTGGCGGTGAGGCCTGAGATGGTTTCGCCGGCGGTGAGCTCGACGAGGGTCTTGTAGGTGGCGTGCGTGAGACGCAGGCCGTGGGCCGCGTCGGCGAGCGCGCCGACGGTGCGCTCGGACACGCCGCGCTTGACGGCCAGGGAGGAGCAGCCTGCGTACAGTCGCTCGGTCTCTTGCACGCGGCGCAGCTGGGTGCGAGCCTGGAAGTAGTGCGCGCGCAGGCAGTAGCGCAGCCAGGGACGCGCGTCGTGGTGGGGATTCCAGCGGCCCCGGCCGACCTCGCGGAGGATGTCGTAGTAGCTGTCGGTGTTACGCCCGAGGTACTCCTCGATGCTCGAGAAGACGGAGGCCCGCAGCTCCTCGCGCGCGAGGACGAGCGTTTGCAGGGCACGAGCCATGCGCCCGTTGCCGTCGCTGAAGGGGTGGACCATGACGAAGTTGAGGTGCGCTAGAGCGGCGCGGGCAAGGACTGGCGCATCGCTTTCTTCAAGCTCGCCGATCGTGGCATCGATCAGTTCGGGCACGTGCTCGGCCGGCGGGCCCTCGTAGGTTCGCTCACCGGTGGACTCGCGCACGACGTAGATCGCAGCGGGTCGCCAGCGCCCGGGGTTCTTGTCGAGCCGGTGCTTGCAGATCATGAAGTGCAGCGCTTTGAGGAGCCCGGCATCCACCTCGGCGCCGGGGTCTTGAGCGAGCTGCAGCACGTAGGTCATCGCGTCGCGGTAGCCGGCGAGCGCGAGGCGGGTTTCCTCGTTCGCTGCAAGTGTGGGCTCGTCGTCCACCGCCGCGAGGACGTCGTCGAGGCTGGCGTCGTAACCCTCGATGCTGTTGGACGCTTGCACGGCTCTGGCAAGGGACATGCGGCGCAACGCTCCGTACCAGCGGCGCGGCGCAGGATCGACGTAGTTGCAAAGTTGATCGCGGAGGTCGTCGATCAGGGAGAGCACGCGAAAGTCGACGAGCTCGAGTTTTGGGGTCCGGTACACCGACATCATGATAGAAAGATTATATCATAACCTCCCATCTTCCGAACGAAGACCCCTAAACCCTTGGCCGTCGAACGAAGGCCTTAAACCCTTGGCCGGCACCCATACCCCCCCACCACAAACCCCCTGCAACTCCACGACGATAGAAAATATCTATGATTCCCGCCGAGCGGTCGGCGGCCTTCAGGAGCAGCACCCAGGAGGCCTGCATGCGCTCAGGAGGCAGCAACCAGGAGGCCCGCAAGCACTCAGGAAGCCGCGCCGACGGGCTCGGCGGCGCGCCGCGACAGCTGGCCCGTGGCCGCGCCGCCGGCATTGGCGCCCCCGGAGCCGGCGACCCGCGGCCGGCTGCGCACGCGCGTGCCGTGGCGCGGCGAGAAGGTGACGTTGCGGCGCGTGACGCGTTCGGCGCGCGAGCCGACGGGCTCAAGGACACAGCGCGAGAGGATCGTTTCGAGCACGATGCGCATCTCCAGTTCGGCGAAGGAGGCACCCAGACAGCGGCGCACGCCGCCACCGAAGGGGATCCAGCCGTAGCCGGTGGGAGGACCGTCGAGGAAGCGCTCGGGCCGGAAGGCGTAGGGGTCGGGGTAGAGGTCGGGACGCGTGTGCGTGAGCCAGATCGCGGGAGTGACGTCGGTGCCGGCGGGTAGGTGCAGGGAGTCGGTGTGCAGCTCGCTGGAGAGGCGGCGGCCGGCGAGCGGCACGACGGGACGCAGGCGCAGCGCCTCGCGCGCGGTGGCGCGTACGTAGTCCTCCTCGCCGGCGTCGATGGCCCGCACGAGCCGGGCGAGGATGGGCGGGTTGCGCAAAAGCAGGTCGAGCGCCCACGCGAGGCCAGTGGCGGTGGTCTCGTGCCCGGCGAGCAGCAGCGTGACGAGTTGGTCGCGCAGCTCGCGGTCGCTCATGCCGGTGCCGTCCTCGAAGCGCGCGGCGATCAAAAGCGAGAGGATGTCCTCGCGCTCGCCCAGCTGCGGGTCGGCGCGGCGGGCGGCGATCTCGGCGTAGAGGAGTTCGTCGACGGTGGTGGCGATCTCGCGCAGCCGCGCGAGCGGGTCGCCGCGGCCAAGGCGGCTGGCGAGCAGGAAGCGGATCTGCAGAAGCGTCGAGCCCGAGGTCTCGGCCAGCAGTTGCGGCAGCCGCTCGCGCAGGCCACGCGCACGCTCGGAGTCGGTGACCCCGAAGACGGCGCGCAGGATGACCTCGAGCGTGACGGCCTGCATGTGCGGATGGATCGCGAACGGCCGGTTCAACCGGCCAGCGCCCGATCTCACGTTCGGCCGCGTCGCGCATCACCGACTCGTACGAGCGCATGCGCTCGCCGTGGAAGGGCGGGAGCATCAGCTTGCGCCGCGCGAGGTGCTCGGAACCCTCAAGCAACAGCACGGAGTCCGCGCCGAGCACGGGCAGCAGCGAGAGCGTGCGCCCGGGCGGCAGCCCGTGCGCGGGGTTGGTGTACAAAGCGCGGATCGCGTCGGGGTCGGAGATCAGCACCATCGGGCTCTGAAAGCCGGGGAAGTTCACCGAGAAGGAGTCGCCGAACCGCGCGCGGCAGGAGTCCATGAAGGCGATCGGCCGGATCAGCCAGCGCGCCAGTTGGATCGCAGGCGGCTCGGAGGGACCGGGGGGAAGCATGTCGGCGGTGGGGACCGGCGGGGCGGCGGGCGCGCTCATGCCCCATAGCCTGACACACTCGCGCGCGGTTGGCGGGCGGGCGGCTGGGCGGCCTACCCCTGCGTGCCGGGCGGGGGGGTCGATGCACACGCCGGCACGCTGTCGATGTACACGCCGGCACGCCATTCGCCCGCGCACACGGGCGCATTGGCGGCGCAAAAGAGAACATCCTGCCCCTCCACCTCCCCACGGCGGTCTCTCACCACCGCCGGAGACGATTAGTAGTGCTTTGGTAGCTTTTTGGGAGGAGGTTGGGGTGGCTGCGGCGAACTCTTCTGGCGTTGATTGTTAGACGCGAGGAGGTCATGATGGCGGCTGTGGCGCTGGCGGATTCGTTAGTAGAGGTGGATGGTTCCCGGGCGGTGCGCGAGCGGTTGGAGGCGTTCGGGGTCGAGGTGTTGGCCGAGGCGGTGAACCGGCCGGTGCAGTTGGTCAATGGCGGGGTGTATCTGCGGGGGTTGATCGAGCAGGGACCGCGTAAGTCTCTTGAGCCTATGGTCGCGCGGTTGGGCGAGGAGGCTGACTATGAGAGCTTGCAGAATTTCCTGGCGGTAAGCACTTGGGATCCGGCGCTGGTGGTGCGCGCCGTGGCTGAGCGGGTCGCGCCAGCGATCGATGTGCAGGCGTGGGTGTTGGACGACACGGGGTTCCCGAAGGATGGGAAGCACTCGCCGGGGGTCAAGCGCCAGTACTCCGGGACGCTGGGGAAGATCGGTAACTGCCAGATCGGTGTCTCGGTGCACGCCGTCGGCGCGAAGGGGACGGTGCCATTGGGGTGGGCGCTGTATCTACCCGAGGAGGAGTGGTGCGAGGACGCTGAGCGGCGCCGGCGGGCGAAAATCCCCGCGGAGGTCGTCTTTCAGACCAAGCCCGAGCTGGGGGTGGGCCTGATCGAGCAAGCGGCGGGATGGAAGATCACCAAGGCGCCGGTGCTCGGCGACCAAGCCTATGGCGATAACACCGTGCTGCGCGAACGCTTACACGACTCAGAGTTGCAGTACGTCCTGTCCGTCGGTGCGGAGACGAAGGTGTTCACGCCCGAGACGACTTTCACGGTCCCAGAGCATCAGGGCGGCGCAGGCCCTCCGTATAGCCGTCCTCGTCCTGACCGCGAGCCAGTCACGACCTGCGAGGTGATCGCCGGTCTCCCGCGGGAGGCATTCCAGACCGTCACGTTCCGCGACGGGCCCGACGCGAAACCCGTTACCTCACGCTTCTGCTTTCTGCGTGTCAGGGCCGCCAACCGCGCCAAGAAGCGCACACCGTGGCCGCCACGCGAGGAGTGGCTAATCGCCGAGTGGCCCGAGGGGCACGACCAGCCAAGTGACTACTGGATCAGCAACCTCCCCGCCGACACCCCGCCCGAGCAGCTCGCGCGCCTCGCGCGGCTGCGCTGGAAGATCGAGCTCGACTACAAACAACTCAAGGGCGAACTCGGCCTCGACCACTACGAGGGACGCTCCTACCTCGGCTGGTATCACCACACCGCGCTCGTCACCGCAGCGCATGGCTTTCTCACCCTGGAGCGGCAGAACCCAAATCACCCGCGGCCGGCCTGACCCTACCCCAGGCAATTCTCTTGTTCCAGCCCCTATTCAAGTGCTGGACCGGCCGCTGCACCACCTGCCGGCAAACGATCAGCCTCGACGACCTCTCCCTTCGCCAGCCACCACAAGAAGAGTGACCAGCTACCAAAGCACTACTAGTTGCCAATCGGAACGCTTGACCGGAAGCTCGGGCGTGCCCGGCGGATCGGGACGCATCCCGATCTTGGACGTGGTGACGAATCCCGCGGAGGTGTTGGTCACGTCGCTCGTTGATCGGGAGGCGATGAGGTTGGAGCGCCAGTTGACTCGGGCTGAGCATCAGTTTGGCGCATCCGCGCGGCGATCATGTCGTCGTCGAACGTGAAGACGCCGGTACCCGAGCACTGCCATCGTCGTGCGACGGGCGTGCAACGAGCTGCGGTTGAGCTGCGACTTGTATCCCGTTAGGCTTACTCGAATGCCTGGTGCGAGCCCGCTGCAGTGGCGCCCGACCGAACCTCGCGCTGAAGGCGATTTGCGGGCGAGTGGGGCATGGCTGTCTTTGCTTCCATTGGGTCTGGGCGCTTGGGCTCCGCTCTATGCGGGCGTACGTGCGAGAAACCGACGCTGGTGCGCGCTCGGGGCGGTGTGGTCGGCGATCACGCTTGCGGGCTGGATCGTTGCGGTTGCGAGCCCCGGGAGCGACGTCGGAGGACTCCTGATCATTTTGGGCTGGGCCGGAGCGATCGCCTCGTCGTTTGCCCTCCGTGCCTCCTACAAGCAGCCCGTCGTTGGCTCACCTTTCGATGCCACGGTGATAGGTGGGGAGGGGCGCCTGAGAGAGCGCGAGCGAGCGAGGCGGCTCGCCCGCGACCGGCCGGCACTCGCACAGGAGATCGGGATCGGGCGCCCCGATTTACCAAACGCTCAGGATGCCGGTCTGACGGACATCAACAACGCGCCGGCGGCAGTGCTGGCTCGGCTTCCGGGAGTTGACGACGTGTTGGCAAGCAAGATCGCGGAAGCACGCGAGGGTAGTCATGGGTTCTTATCGATTGAGGATCTCGGCCTGGTCCTCGATTTGGATGGCAATCTCGTGGAGGGGATGCGCGAATGGGTCGTGTTTCTTCCGTGATGGCTGGGCTCGCATCTCTCGGTCATCCGAGCCGGCGCGCAGAACGGCCTCAGCCTGATTCGTGCTCGGGGGTGGATACGTGCGCACGACCCACTCTTGACGGAGGGTATACGATGACGCGATGCTTGGCGACGCGCCGGATAAAGCAGCAGAGAGGGGCAGATCGTGGCCACCGTAATTGCTTTGGTCGTGCTTATTGCGCTAGGCGTTTGGGCTTACAAGTGGCTCAAGTCCCGAGCCACAAGCGAGAGGGGCAGGAATCTCACCGAGCACGCGCAAAAAGCCGTTGCCGAGCACAAGGACAAGATCCACGGTGCCGTTGACGGGGTGAGCATCGCCGCAAACGAGAAGACGCACGGCAGGTACGAAGCGCAGATCGCGAAGGTCGGCCAAAAGGCAAGCGACGCCGTGGAGAAGCTCAGCGGTCAAGCGGGCGCGGACTGGACCGCCGCCGACGCCGAGACGGCGCCGTCGGCAAGCGTCGCCGACGCCCCGGCGACTCAAGCGCCCGTGGCCGGGCCGAGCTTTGCAGGCGGTCCGAGCTTCACGGACGCCCCCGCGACTCAAGCGCCCGTGGCCGGGCCGAGCTTTGCAGGCGGTCCGAGCTTCACCGACGCCCCCGCGACCAAAGCACCCGCAGCCGGCCCGGGCTCAGCCGACACTCCCGCGAGTGCTGCGCCCTCAGGTGGACCGACGTTCGACGAGTAACTCAAGCGATATAGGCGCGTCCAGACGCGGTCGCTGCCGGGGGGACAATTTTGGAGCGCGTCCTACTGCCATTGGCCGATTCTTCCGAGTGTAAACAAATGTGGCGTATGGCAGCGTTGCGCGCCAGTAGTTGCCTTGGGCGGCGACAACCCGCCGCGCATTTAGTCGGACGCGACAAGGAGCGTTAATCGTTGTGATGAACTTGAAGCGACTCGCCAGAGAACAGAGTGAGATGGACGCGGCGTGGCTCGCGAGTCTTGGACGCGACCACGCTCAGCGGGTCGATTCGATCAATACCATGTACGAGGAGCGACGGGCCACCCTCACCGGCATGGCGTTTTTTTCGGTCGACATGAAGGGCCGGGTCGTCATGAGCAGCACCTCTATGATGGGGCAAGCGCACATTAGTTTCGTGGTCACCAGGAACCTAGCCGGACTGGATAACCGCGAGCGCGAGTATTGTCGCATCATAGAGCTGCTGAACAGTGCGGCCAATGGCACCGAAAGCTGGTACCAGCAGATGCGGATATCTCTCCTGCTGGGCGACGGCAAGGGAATTCGCAGTAACTGGCAAGCGGCTGGTTCAACGCGGTATATGGGCAAGTTTGGGTCCGAAGGCGATTTCGAACAAACTGTCTCCAATGTTTTCGGGACTGTCGATATCGCCGTCAACTCGATACAGCAGCATATTGCCGATCTTGATGGACGGCCTAGCCTGCCGCCCGACTACCGGGCCATTGTCGATGAAGCTAAGAATCGCATCAACCCCTCGGCCGGGGGAGTCTGGCTGAAGCCTGCCGAAGTCGAGCGGACCCTGTTTGCTGCGACCGGCAAGTACAAGCTCTACATCGGTTCGTTTGAGGATGGTTCTTTCCTCTCGTATTCGGGTGACGGGTCGATGGTCACGATCGCGCCGCCAGGCTCGGGTAAGACCCAATGCAATGTCTTCCCAAATTTGCTGGAGTGGGGCGGTCCCGCCGTCGTCCTAGATGTTTCGGGTGATATATACGAGCACACCGCCGCTTGGCGAGCCGCCAATGTGGGACCGGTCTACAAGTTCAATCCGCTGGATCCGGAGGACAGCCACAAGTACAACCCGCTCACGTTCGTGCGCGAGCAACCAGACTACATCTGGGAGGACTCGCGCCTCCTCGCCGAGCTGATGATCGTCCCGTCAGGGGCCGCAGATCCGTTCTGGGAAAATGAGGCCAGAACCGTCCTCACCGCCGCGATCGCATACGTGTGCTATTCCAATCCGCCTGCTGAACGGCCGATGCACGCAGTTCTCGACGTGCTCTTCGGTGGCAAGCCATGGGACGACATGATCCTGGGCCTGACGATGGCAATTGACGTGCGCGTTATGACCCAGCATGCGATCTCCCTGGCCGGCACGAATGAGAAGACGCTGAGCAGCGTCCTGCAAACGGCCAGGTCAAGTCTGGGGTCGTGGACCGGAGAGCGGGTCGCCCGGGTGACGGCGCGCTCGGACTGGAATCCGCTGGATCTTCGCAGTGGCGTTAACCCGACCATTTACATCTCAGTCCGGCCCAATGAGGTGGAGGCCTACCTGTCGCTGCTGCGCGTATTCGTCGGCCAGCACATCAGGGTGCTCACCGGTGGCCCTGTACCGGCCCGAGACGCGCCTCCGATCCTGATTATGCTCGACGAGTTGCCTCGGCTTCACTACATGGCACCCGTCGATGAGGCGCTCAACATCGGTCGCAAGTACGGCCTGCGGCTCTGGATGTTCGCGCAGAGCGTCGGTCAGTTCCAGACGGCCTATCCGAACGCGGACGGAATGCTCGGTTCCTGCGCCGTCCGGATCTTCATGAACCCAAGCGGGGCGGACGGACTCGCTGAGCGGCTCTCGGAGGAATTGGGGTACGTGGATTCCATCAACGACAATTCACGCAGACGCATGGTTGAGGCGGCCGATCTCGCCGGCCCGTCATATAAGGACCGGCAGATCGTCGTGGCCATGGGGACCAAGCCAGCCGCCCTGCGGAAGGAGTTCGCCTATGCCAACGCTGAGCTCAAACGGCGAATGGCCCTGGAGCCAGCGACATGAGAGGAACTGGAACGCTATGGCCTGGCTCCTGCCAGTAGGTACGCCGGGAGGAATTTGCTCGGGCCTCGACAAGATCCCAGACGGCTCGGGCCTGGTGCGCCTCGGTAAGGAGCTGATGAATCTCGACGAGCCCTTCTACCGGGTCTGGCGCGCCTGCGGCGCTGCACCCGAGGTCGAGGAGCTCCTCGCCTGGGCGGGTGCTCAGGAGATCCCCGACTCCGACGATGCCTTTCGATCAATGGTGTCTGCCGGAATACTTGTCGAAGGGGGCCAGGATGTTGAAGCGCGCATCGGGCCACTGGCGATCCGACTGTTAGGAGAGTGCATCGGCAACGGGCCAGATCGGGGCAGTGAGTTCGGCGTGCTCGGACGCGACGGGGCACGGGTCGAGGTCGATCCCTACTCGTTCGAGGCGCTTCTCCGCTGCGACGGCGTCACTCCACTCTCGGTTGTCTGCGGCGAGTTGGAGGAGGCACAGCCCGATCTCGGCCGCCAGTTCTGCCTGAGGAGGCTTTCCGCGGGGCTGCCGATACTCGTGCGTGCCGGGATAGTCCGACTCGATGTGGGAAGGGAGCCCTGATGGCCATATCGAAGCTGAGCAAGAACGTGGCAATCTTCGGGCAGATTCTAGCCCTTACGCAAGACCTTGCGACAACGCAGAGCGGCCTGAATCCGGCCGCGAACGAGTTCGCAACTGGCTCGAATACCGCGATTTTCCGCGAGGTGAAGGTACTCCCCACCCAGGAGATCCTCGCTCAGCTCGGCGCCAAGTGGGAGCTGCCGGCACAGCACACGCAGGAGGAGCTTGCCAAGCAGCGCCAGGATGATCTGACCAAGAAGGCGATCGAGGACAACGAGCGGGCCAGCACCGATGACGGGAAAGATCCCGCACAGGAGATCGAGGACGCGACGGTAGAGATGGCGCGCGAGGAGGAGCGCAAGCAGGTCGACGAGCGTGCAAAGAAACACGAGGATCGTATGCAGGCCGACGACCACGAGCGGCAGAAAGAGGCGCCGGCCGTCGAGGCAGGGTTACGCGCACTCTCCGGCCTTTCCACCGACCTGAGTCAGGACGCTCAGGACAAGCTCCGCCGAGACGGAGACGAGCAGGCGAACCTGAGTGCAGATCACGCGGAGCAGGCAGCCAAGCAGGACAAGGAGATAGCAACGTTGAGAGAGCGGCTCAGCGAGAGGTACAAGGACGCTCCCGACGCGGTGCACGCCACACACTTGGAGAAATTCGATGCTGCCGCAGGGGCGGTAAAGGCCGCCCGTGATGACCGCCAAGCTACCGAGATGCGCGAGCGCGTGGAAAAGCAGTCGCGCATACAAGCGTCCTCTATGCACGAGGATCCGACGCGCCAGTAGATGACTGAGAAATGCGAGCCCAGCTATCGGGGAAGAAACACGACGTGGTCGCGGATCCCGTCCACGAGATTGCCATCCAGAACGAGGACCAGGCCGAGGTCGTCGATCGATGAGAGCCCATGACTACCCTCGCGTGCTTCCGCGATCTTGCTTGCCAACATGTCGTCGACGCCGGAAGTCGTGCGAGAACTGCGGTGGGCGCGTTGTTGATGTCAATCAGACCGGTGTCCTGGGCGTTCGGTAAATCGGGGCCCCTAATTCCGCTCTCCTGTGCAATTGCCGGGCGGTCGCGGGCGAGCCGCCTCGCTCAATAGACCTCGCTCAATAGACCAACGGTGAGGTCGCCACGCCACTGATCGTCGGTGCAACGACCATCAAGGCACACGTCACACGCATCCTGATGGAGCTCGGGGGGCGCGACCGCGTGCACGCCGTCGTGCTCGCATCCGAAACCGGCGTCATCAGACCGGTCACACTGCGAGCTAATGGCAGCCAAGCTCTGAGGAGCCGCATCCCGATGCTCTGACAGACACCAGATGCGCGCCCGCCACGCTTGCAGCGGCGATCCGCTGCTAGCGATCACAGTTCTCGCCCGAGGCGCTCAAACCCACTTGGCTTCGCCGCGATCACGATGCGCGCGCCGCGATGCGCGGCGTTGTGCCGATCACCGGGCGATGCAGTCACGGCGAGCGTGTGGCCCGATTAGTAGTGCTTTGTTAAGTGTTATTCGTCTTGTCTGGTGGGGTGTAATGGGATCTGGTGGAGGTCGATTTGCTGTTGGCAGGTGGAGCAGCGGCCGGTCCAGCACTTGAAGATCGGTTGCAGGAGCTGGACGGTTTTGGGAGTGTCAGGCCGGCCGCGGGGCTTTTGGGTGCTGCCGCTCCAGGGTGAGGAAGCCGTGGGCGGCGGTAACGAGGGCAGTGTGGTGATACCAGCCGAGATATGAGCGGCCCTCGTAGTGGTCCAGGCCGAGCTCGCCCTTGAGCTGCTTGTAGTCCAGCTCGATCTTCCAACGCAGCCGCGCCAGGCGGGCGAGCTGCCCGGGCTTGGTGGAAGCGGGCAAGTTCGCCAACCAGTAGTCGGTCGGCTGCTCGGCGTTCTTTGGCCATTCGGCGATTAGCCATTCCTCGCGGGGTGGGATCTCCTGCGCGTTGGCCCACCTGCCGACACTCGCACGCCAGTGGTGCGCGGCGCGGACACGCACAAACGCGAACCGGGACTTGACCGGCTTGCCTGCTGGCCCATCACGGAAGCTGACGGTCTTCAGGCACGTCTCTCGGAGGCGGGCAACGAGTGCACGGATCGACTCCTGAGCGCGGTCCGGCCGGGGATGGAGGTAATGACGTCCTGTCTTGCCCGCGTTGGAGGGCACTTCGAACACGGTCTCGGGCGCGAACACAGTCGTCTCGGGCGAGACCGACAGCATGTACTGGAGTCCCGCGGCGTGCAGCTTGTCGCGCAACTCGGTGTTGTTGCCATAGGCGCAGTCGCCCAGCACTGGCGCTTTCTTGACCTTCCAGCCCGCCGCTTGCTCAACCAACTCGACGCCCAGCTCAGGCTTCGTCTTGAACTGAACCTCCTCGGGGATCTTCGCCTTACGCCGCCTCTGGCGATCCTGACACCAGTCCTCTGGCAGATACAGCGCCCACCCCAACGGCACAGTTCCCTTCGCGCCGACAGCGTGCACGGACACCCCGATCTGGCAGTTACCCGTCTTCCCCAACGTCCCCGAATACTGGCGCTTGACCCCCGGCGAGTCCTTGCCGTCCTTCGGGAACCCAGTGTCATCGACCACCCACGCCTGCACATCCACCTGCGGCGCTACCCGCTCCGCGACCGCCTTGACCACGAGCGCCGGATCCCACGGGCTGTCCGTCAAGAACTGCTGCATCGAGTGATAGTCGGCCTCCTCGCCCAACCGCGCCACGAGCGGCTCAAGGGACTTACGCGGACCCTGCTCCAAAAGCCCTCTCAGATACAACCCGCCGTTGACCATCTGCACCGGCCGATTCGTCGCCTCAGCCAACACCTCACCAGCGAAAGCCTCCAAACGCTCACGCACCACCACCAAAGGATCAACACCGACCATCTCATCCGCCTCAGCCACCGCCACAGCAACCATCATGCCCCCCCCGCGTCAAGAATTGACAGACACAAAGAGAGTTCGCCGCCCAGCCAAAGACACCTACCCAGAACTTAACAAAGCACTACTAGAGCAGCTGGTCCGCAGCCTCGGCACGTCCGACGAGCAGGCCTTCCAGAAAGCGCTCGTCGGTCTGCGCGAAGGGACGGTCAAGCGTGACGGAGGTCAGCTCGACGACGGCGGGCCCGTCGACGAACACGAACGCTTGGGCGTAGGCGGGCAGCCGTGTGCGCCGACCGCGGCGTGTGGTGTAGTCGATGTCGAACGCGATTCGCAGCGCCAGCGCGCGGTAGGGCGCGGTGCCGCGGTAGCTTGGCGGCATGGGCGTGGGCAGGCGCGTGAGGCCGAACCGGCCGACGTGCAACGCGCGTGAGCTGGGCGTAAACAGGAATAGCCGCGTTCTGTCGCGCTCGGCGATGCACTGCTCAGCGCGGGCGCTGGCGAGCGCCGTCAGGTAGCGGGAGGCGAGCGTGTCGCTCGGCAGTACGGCGACGGTCGAGTAGACCTCTTCGTAGCGACGCCGGGAGGCGTAGGCGAAGAGCGGCGAGCGGATCGTCGCGACCGCGCGCGCCGTGCTCAGCGCGGGCGCGCAGCGGGCAGACGCGTTCCAGTAGGAGCGGTCGTGGAGGGGCTGTTCGCCGCCGAGCTGGACCGCGCCGGAGAGGTCATAGGAGCGCAGATTGACGGCGCGGGCGTAGGCGATCGCCTGGCCGCGCGTGGGCGGAGCCGTGAGCGCGCCGCCCACGAACAGGGGGTTGGGGTGCGCGAGGTGGGTTTCGCGCAGCGAGGCGGCGCCGGCCGGGCAGTTGGCGAGGGGAAGCGCGCAGGCCAGCGCGTTGACCGTGGCGGCGACCCACCGGCGCTCGAGCGCGTCGTGGTGCCGACCGGTCGTGGTTAGCAGATATTCGGGTGGCACATCGACGACGCGGTAGAGCAGGTCGCCGCGCACGAATACCGCGTCCCACTCGGGCGCTTTGTCGGGGTTGATCCAGAGGACGTCGCGAGCGCCGGCGGGGGCACGCGGCGTGAGCACCGCTGCGGCGCGATGGCAGCGCGGGTCGGTGACGAGCGCGAGGACCTGCTGCGCCTGATAGACGTTGGCGAATTGCAGGACGTCGGCGACAATGTCGTCTTCGCCGCCGTCGCGGTCGAGCGCCCACCAGCGCAGCTCGTAGCCCGCCGGCACCCGCGCGCTGGGCGCCTGCGGACCCAGCGGCAGGTCGTCGGACCAGAGGTCGGCGCTCGCGATCGACCCGGCGGCATACACCTGTCCGACCGGCGCCGGCGCGACCGACGCAATGCGGCGGCGCAGCGCGGCGAGGTCGCTGTCGGCGACGCTGCGTACTTCAGGCGCGGTGTGGCTGGGACAGGCGGCGGGCAGTTCGTAAAGGGCCGTGCGAGCACCGGCGCTGCCAGGGCCAAACCACCCGGTTCTGACGCCGGCCAGAGCCAGTATGGACAGCAGCAGGCAGCCGATCAGCAGGTGCGGTTTCAGCGGCCGGCTGCCGCGCGAAACGGGCTCCCCCGGGACGCCTTCAAACGCCGGCTGTGTGCCGAACGGATCGGGATCGCCAAACCGGCGTGCTCGGCTGCCACGGGGACCCACCCAAGGCGTATCGGGAGCGCGAGCGGCACGCTTGAGGATGTCACCGCCGCCCGCTCAGCTCTCCGCCCGCAGCCGCGCGCTGCATGTCGCCGCGTGCACCTCCTGCGTAAGCGCGCTGAGCTTTTCGGTGAGGGTGTGGATCTCCTCGGTGAGAGACGTGTTGCGTTCGAGCAGGGAGGTCTGAAACTGGGAGAGCTCCTCGCGGTGGCTGGCGGCGGCTTCCTCGTTGGCCTTGTCGGTTCTGGTCTGGGCCTTTTGGGCGATGATCACGAGGACGCTGCCGACCGGCCATTTTCGGGCGCGCCGGCCTGCTCTTCGTTGGCGACCTCGGCAAGCTCGGTCGACTGCGTGCTGCTGGCGAGGTTTTCGCGGATCGCGTCGAAGATCGTCAGACCCTGGCCGACGAGGCCGGCCGCGACCTGCCCGAGGCCGTCGGCGCCGTTGAGCACGTTGATGTTGGCGTTGGCCAGACCCTGGGCGGCTTCGCGCGCGATCACGGGCAGCTGGTCGATCAGCATCCGGTCGAGCGCGACGCGGCCGTGGGAGGCGGCGGCCTCGGCCTGGACCTTGGTGCGCTCGGCCTCGGCGCGCGCGAGCACGCGCACCTTCTCAGCGTCGGCTTCGGCGGGCTTGACGACCTCGGCGACGAGCTGTTGCTGGCGCAGCTCGGACTGGCGCTGGGCCAGTTCGGTCTGGGCCGCGATCACGCCACGCTTGGGAGTTGGCCTGCGCGAGCGGACCGGATTGGGCGGCCTCGGCCTGGGCCTTGTCGACTTCGGCCTTGTACTGCGCCTGCACGACGGTCAGCGCTCCGCTGCAACCGACTGGTGACTGTCGGGGCGGCCGTCGCGCAGAACCTCGCTGAGCAAGCGCGCTCGCTGGTACTCCACTTCGCCGGCGAGTTGTGCCAACGCCTGACTCATATGTCCGGGGGCAACATCTGTATGTCCGAGTCCACACGCGGCACCATGCTTAGCACGATCCGTGCCCATACGTGTAGTACGGTGGAGGTATGGAGCGCTCCGCTCACCGACTCAACGTCACTCTCGATGAGGAGCACGCAGCCCGTCTGACGAGGCTGGCTGAACGGACCCACGTTCAGGAGGGCACCCTGGCCCGATCGTTGCTGTCGATGGCCATCGAGGAGGCCGACCCGGATGCGCCGAGCATCGTCGCGGTACTCGACGGCATCCCCCGAGCATATGAGCGGGCGCAACTCGGACGAGAGAACGCCCAGTCCGACAAGACGATCCCGGTCGACGAGCTGTAGAGCGTGGCCGAAGTCAGGTTGAGCGCCGTCGCGGTCGAGGACCTTGGCCGCCTGATCATCACCCATGGCCTCCCAGCCGACACCAAGGCTCGCGTAAAGCGCGCCCTGCGAATCCTCGAGCGATTTCCGGGCGTCGGCCGCCGGCCGGAGGGGGGCTGGCACCCCATGCGGTTCACCCTTGGCCCCTGGAGATGGATGCTGATCGTTTATGACCACGACGAGGCAAACAACCTCGTGGTTGTCCTCACGATCCAGGACGCCCGGTCCTCAGCGGCCGCAACCAACTAAAGCCCCATCCCCGAGCGCGAGCGAGCCGCCCTCGACCCGCGTAAACCTGTTCGCCTTGACTTTGGTTGGCTCCGCTGAACTTGTCGGCGCGCAAACCACGGGTGCGCCGACGCGATAGGTGGGCAGGACTTCCGCGCGGCTGTTGACGCGCAGGTCGGCGATGAGGATTCCGAGTAGCGCCTTGGCTTGCTCAGGCTCGCCGTTGGCGATGACGTGATCGAGCTGGTCAGCGACGGCTTGGAGTGCCGCCGTATCCGGCGTTGTGGGCGTGTCTGCGGCGAGCTCGAGGGCGAGTGCTTGGTCTTGGCCTTGGAGTGCGTCAAGGCGCGCATCCAGGGCGGATAGGCGTTGCTGAAGCGAGAGGGGTCGAGGTCGCCGTTCTCGAAGGCGTCTTGGTAGCGCTCGATTGCACGCTCAGCGCGGGTGATCTTCTTGGCGAGCGACGCTCGACGGTCGCGCCGTCGGAGCTGTGACACTGGAGCAAGGAGAGACGCGCGAGATGCTAAGCGCACGGGTCCACGAGTTGATGAGCTAGCAGCGCACGGACTTGCTCTGCACCGGCTCCAAGAACTTCGGCGCCCTTCGACCGTGACCCTGGCGCGGAGGTCCACTCCAAGCCTCTGCGCGAGTAAGGCGTCCCAAGCGCCTTATAGGGTGGTTTGCCGTGCGACTACCGCATCCAATCCCCTATCAGGGCAGCAAGCGCGCCCTCGCGCCCCGCATCCTCGCGACCGTCTCGGGGATGCGCTTTGCCCGTCTCTATGAGCCGTTTGCCGGCTCCTCAGCAATCACGCTCGCCGCTAGCTATTCAGGACTCGCCGACGAGTACGTGATGGGTGACTCGCTGGTACCGCTCGTGGAGCTATGGCGCCGCCTTGTTGACGATCCGATCGGGACGGCGTCGGAATACGAGACGCTCTGGACGACCCAACTGGACGACGGCCGCCAGCACTTCATGCAGGTGCGGGAAGCCTTCAACCAGAATCGAGACCCAATCAAGCTGCTCTACTTGCTCGCTCGTTGCGTCAAGAACGCGCCTCGCTTCAACAAGCACGGAGCGTTCAACCAGTCGGCCGACCATCGTCGGTGCGGGATGAACCCGCGCAAGATGCGCCGCGAGATGCAAGGCGCATCCGAACTCTTGCGCGGACGGAGCAAGATCTTGGTGGGCGATTTCGAAGAGACCACCGCCACCGCGACCTCCCGAGATCTCGTTTACCTCGACCCGCCCTGGGAGGGCACGTCTGTTGGCGCGGACAAGCGATACCACGAATGGCTCCGGCGCGAGCGTCTGATTGCGTTCCTTGCGAAGCTGAACGCCAGAGACGTGCCTTGGATCTTGAGCTACGACGGCAGGCACGGCGAAAAGACGTACGGCGAACCGCTCCCGGCCCACCTGGACGCCGAGCAGCTCGAACTTAATGCCGGGCGATCGTCGCAGGCCACGCTCAACGGGCAGGCGACGATCACGATTGAGTCCCTCTACCTCTCGCCGCGGCTCGCTCGCGCGACAAACCGCTATACACAGCCCTCGCCGCTTACGACCGCCGCTTAATGCTCCGCTTCAAGATCTCGCGCGCATAGTCGGCCGGGCTCATCCCACCCGCCTCCGCCTCGGCTGCCAATTCGTCATAGCGCGCCACATCGTCCGCCTGCCAGCTGATCACGAGCGACCGCCGCTGTTCCAGCGCCATGTGGGAGTAGTCGTCTGGGCTGGCCCACATGCAGCCGCGACATAGATCGGGATCTTTAATCGTCGTCCAGTTCTGGCAGTGCTCGCAGCTCCAGCTCTTGGCACGGTTGTCCGACCCGCAGACGAGCATGTAGGCGTCTAGATCGGCGAGGCTCGCCGCCTCTCCCGCGACCTCATACGGCACGCGATGGTCTATCTGGAGCGCCCGCCGGGGGAAGTGCCAGCCGCAGATAGCGCACCGTTCGCCTTCCTTCGCCACGAGAGCATCCTTGAAAGCCTTGGGGAACACCCGGCGCCCGCCGACGCGCCCGGCCGTCGCCGCCTCTGGCTTCCCGAGGCGATAAGCAGCGATTCTCCGTCCATCAGGTCCCGTGACCTTGAAGGTTTCCAGGGGGATGCCCCGCTCGCGCACGTCGCGCGCCGCGCGCGGTGGGTGGTTGTAGCTGTACTCGTCCTTCAGCTCGGCAGTCGTGATGTATCCGTGCTTCAGGATGTGGTCCAGGACCGTCCGCGGCCTCTTCGCGGTGACTTCTTCTATGAGCGCCTTAAGCGCCGCATCAACCACACGGGCATGTTCGCCTCGCTCCGCTCGGCTCCTGCCCCGAGCATCAGAGCGGTACCTCAGACATCAACAGCCGGTGCCGCCATCAGCGCATGGTTTGCGCGCCGGCAAGTTTCGCCCATGTTCCCGTCGCTCTACACGGCCTTGATGCACGAGGCCGAGATCAGCCCGTCGTTCACCGTGGTCATCACCAACCCGCCGTTCGGAGAGGACCTGAAGGTAGCGGCTGCCGACACTCGTGCCGGCGGCTATTCGATCGCAAAGGCCGCCGCGATGGGCGGCTCAAGCGGCCCGAACACCCGGACCCGCGCTGGATCATTCATCGACAACTCTCTTCCCTCGATTGCAAAGAAGAGAAGACTCGCCGACCTCAGACCCCCAGGATTATGCTGACCCCCAAAGCCACAATCACCACCCCCACAGCCAGATCAGCAACCAATATCAACATAATCCGGCAGTCCGCATAACACGCATAACAAGCAGTCGAGAAGGCGCTGAAGGTCGCGCTCGTGCTAGCGGACATCGATTTTCCTCGCTCGCACGATCTCCGAGAGTTGGCGGGTATGGCTGTTGACAGTCAAATCGCGGTTCCGGATTCCATTCAGGAGGCGCTGGCTAACGCCGTGGGCGGCGCAACTGCGGTACGAGATGCTGGAGCCGCTCGACCGTGACATGGCTCTGTCGGTTGCCATCGACGCTGTCGAGTGGGCAAGCACCCTGTCTTCTGGCTGATCGATGCTCGGTGAGGCCATCCAGAACTTTGGCGCCCGATGAGCAGAATGAGACGGCTATAGCCCGCAGAGCGCTCGACGCAAAGCTTCGACCCGTGCTTTACGGCATGTGGCACACGAGGGCGCACAGCGCCCGCCCACGGCGGACCAAGGCCGGTGCCGGCTAGCGTACGCGTATCCCGGCCTCCCAGGCGCCCAAATCCCAACCGGCCTCCCCCCCACGCGCGATCCGCGCGAGGATCGCGGGCGCCGTGCAGGGCGTGGGCTTTCGCGAGGCCACGCGCCGGCGCGCGCACGAGCTGGGCGCGCTCGGGTGGGTGCGCAACGAGGACGACGGCACCGTGGCGGTGCACGCGGAGGGCCTGCCGGCGGCGATCGACGCGCTGCTCGACCTCCTGCGCACCGGCCCGCGCGGCGCGAGCGTGGCGGACGTCACGGTGCAGGACGTGAAGGTCGAGGGTCATGAGCAGTTCGCGGTGCGTGGCGTGAGTGCAGGCGTGTTCGTGGTGCAGCAGCACGCGGCAACGACGCGCCATTTCGACTTGCGCCTGGAGGTCGGGGGCACGATGCGTTCGTGGGCGGTGCCGAAGGGCCCGTCGCTGGATCCGGCCACCAAGCGCCTGGCGGTGCAGGTGCCCGACCACGAGCTCTCCTACAACGACTTCGAGGGCACGACGGACGGCGGCGCGGTGATCGTGTGGGACCGCGGCACCTACGAGCAGGGCGGTCGTGTGCCGTGGCCGGCGGCGCTGGAGCGGGGACATGCGGTGTTCGTGCTGCATGGGGAGAAGCTGCGGGGCGGGTTCGCGCTGCAACGCACGGGCGCGGGCACGAAGGCCCAGTGGCTGCTGGTCAAGCGGCGCGACGAGCACGTGCGGCCCGGCTTTGATGTCGTCGCCGAGCGGCCTGAGTCGGTGCTCAGCGGGCACACGCTCGACGAGCTGCTAGGCGAGCGCGCCTGAAGGACTCAAAACGCAAATACGAGTGTGCTGACGAGCCCGAGCCCGATGCAGTAGTACCCGAAGGGGCTGAGGCGGTTGGTCTCGAAGTAGCGCAAGAGGAACTTGACGGCCAGGAAGGTGGTGGCCGCAGCGCAGAGCCCGGCGACGAGCGCGGGCCCGCGCACGTTGTCGCCGCGCGGCCCGAGGAGTTCGGGGAGCTTCAGCGCGGCGGCGGCGAGGATCACGGGGGTGGCTAGGAGGAAGGAGTAGCGCGCGGCGTCCTCGTTGGAGAGCCCGGAAATGAGGCCGCCGCCCATCGCAAAACCCGAGCGTGAGATGCCCGGGATCAGCGCGGCGGCCTGGGAGGTGCCGACGGTGATCGCCTGGCGCCAGCTGAGTTTGGCGATGCGCGCGTCGGCGTCGCCGCGGTAGTCGCCGGCGCGCGGCGCGCGGCGGCGCAGGCGCTCGAAGGCGAGCAGTGCAAAACCGTTGACGATCAGGAAGGCGGCGGCAACGGAAGGCGAGGCGAACAGTTTGCGTAGGGGTTCCTGCAACGCCAGGCCGAGAATGCCGGCGGGGACGGTGCCGACGACCAGCAGCCAGCCCAGGCGCGCGTCGCTGTCCTGCGCGCCGATCTGGCGCGTGCGCAGCGAGCGCAGGATGCCGCGGACGATGCGGATCCAGTCGCCCAGGAAGAACAGCAGCAGGGTGAGCGCGGTGGCGAAGTGGGTGGCGACGAGGAAGGTGAGGAAGAATTTGTTGTTCTGGTGGATGTTCCAGCCGGCGAGGCTCGGCAGGATCACGGCGTGCCCGAGGCTTGAGATCGGGAAGGGCTCGGCGATGCCCTGGGTGAGGCCGAGGATGACCGCCTGGAAGTAGGAGATGGGGTGGTGCATCGGAGCGCGAGACAGTCTATGCGGCTGTGCAATGGGAGACATTCGCCACGATGTTCACGTCCCCTTCACAGGTTGGTTCCCAACTCGTTACAAAAAGCGCCCGTTTGCAGCCGAATCTTCTTTATATGAATGCCACGATCGGAGATGCGAACGTGGGGAACGCCACGGTCGGGTACGCGAAGGTTGGAGACGCCGCGAGCGCAGATGCGATCGTAGGGGAAGCGAACGTGGCGAGGGTGGATTTGCACTGCCACTCGACCGCGTCGCAGGTGTCGCGGTTGGGGGTGCAGCGCGCGGTGGGGCTGCCGGAGTGCGCGACGCCGCCGCAGGAGGTCTACGAGCTGGCCAAGCGACGTGGGATGGATTTTGTGACGATCACCGACCACGACACGATTGCGGGGGTGCTGCAGATCGCCGACCGCCCGGACGTGTTCGTTTCGGAGGAGTTGACGGCGCATTTCCGCGGCGAACCGGAGGCAGCGGTACACGTGCTGTGTTACGGGATCGAGCCACGGGACCACGAGTGGTTGCAGGCCAACCGCGGCGATGTGGAGGCGTGCGCGGGGTACATGCACGAGCGGGAGATCGGGTGCGCGCTGGCGCACCCGTACTACACGGTGGCGGCCCCATTGACGGCGCGCCACAGGAGGCGGCTGGCCGACGTGTTCGCGATCTGGGAGGTGCGTAACGGCGCGCGTGCAAGGGAGCTGAACCGGCCGGCGGCGATCTACGTCAACACACGCAATGGAGTGGGGATCGGCGGCAGCGACGACCATGCGGGGGTGGACATTGGGCGCACCTACACAGAGGCGCCACGAGCGGACACCCCGGCCGAGTACCTGGCGCACGTGAGGGCGGGACGGACCGTGGCACGCGGCGAGCAGGGCAGCGCGGCCAAGTGGGCTCATGCGGCGATCGCGCTGGCGGCGCGCACGTTGGGCGCAGGCCCGGCAGCGGGAGCGGTGGCGCGCGCGCAGGCAGCAAAGGCCCCGGACCCGGGGGTGGTGCTGCGGATGGTCGAGCGGATCGTGCGCGAGGGCGATGCGCGCCAGGGGAAGGCGAAGGGCGACCTGTGCCCGGAGGACGCAAGGAGCCTGCTGCGCGCGTGGCTGGTCGCGGTCGAGCTGGACGAGTTGGACGAGCGGGGTTTGATCGAGTACATGCAGGACGGGGGCTTCACGCACGCGGATCTGCGCCGGCGCGCGTGCAGGGCACACGAGCGCAAGCTGCGCGGCGCGGTGCAGGCGGTGGTGGGTGCGCTGGCGGCCCCGGCGGACAGCCCGCAGGCGACGGCGGTGGACCCGGTGGTGGCGGCGATGTCGATCTTTGAGGGGTGCATCGCGGCGATCCCGTACGCGCCGGCGGCGGCGTTTCTGGGCAGCGAGAAGGCCAAGCTCGACCCACGGGAGGGCGAGGCGCCGAGGGTGGCGATTATGGCGGACGGGATTGGCAGCACGCACGGGGTGTCGCGCACGTTGGAGGAGATCCGCAGGCGCGGCGTGGCGGGGTATGAGATTGAGGTGATTGGCACCGACCCGGATGTCAACCGGCGGCTGGCGGCGGTGGCGGATATCGAGGTGCCGTTCTACCCGGGGCTGCATATCGGCGTGCCGGCCCTGCCGGCGGCGGTGGAGACGCTGGCGGAGGGGGCGTTTGACGCAATCCACGTGTGCTCGCCGGGGCCGGTGGGGATCGCGGGGGCGCTGGTGGCGCGCACGCTGGGGCTGCCGCTGATTGGCAGCTACCACACGGAGTTGGCGGCGTATGCGGGTTTGCGTTCGGGCGAGGCGCAGCTGGCGCAGGCGACGAGCGTGGCGGTGAGGGCGTTCTATGGGGCGTGTGACGTGGTGCTCTCCCCCAGTCTGGCTTCGGACGCGGCGCTCGCGCAGATCGGTGTGGGCAAGGAGCGGGTGGCGCGGTGGGACCGCGGGGTGGATACGGGCCGTTTTGACCCGGCGCTGCGCGGCGAGCTGGAGCTGCCGGGCGAGTGCAATGTGCTCTACGCGGGGCGGATCACGAGGGAGAAGGGCGTCGAGCTGCTGGTGGACGCGTTCTTGGACGCGCGGGCGCGCGACCCGCGGCTGCATCTGGTGCTGGCCGGCGGCGGCCCCGAGGAAGAGCGGGTGCGCGAGCGGGTCGGCGAGCACGCGACGTTTCTGGGCTGGTTGGGAGGCAAGGAGCTGGCGAAGGCGTATGCGAGCGCGGACATCTTCCTGTTCGCGAGCGCGACGGACACGTTTGGGCAGGTGATTCTGGAGGCGCAGGCGAGCGGCGTGCCGGTCGTGGCGGTCGCGGCGGGCGGGCCGCTGTCGCTGGTCGAGGACCGCGTGAGCGGACTGCTCGCGCCGGCACGCAGCGACGCGCTGGCGGAGTGCGTGCTCGAGCTGGCGGCGGCGCCGCTGCTGCGCGCGCGGCTGGCGGGGGTCGCGCTCAGCGGGGTGCGGGCACGGACGTGGGAGGGCTCGATGGAGCGCCTCGGCGAGGGCTACCGGGTGGCGCTGGCGCGGGCCAAGGGGGGCGCGGGGCAGGCAGGGCCGGCAGCACCGGCGCGACAGGCAGAGCAGGCCCCGATCGCGCGCGCACACGCGCGGGCGCACGGTGGCAGCGAGGAGAAGATGCAACGTGCCGCCTAGAGCACGCGTGGAGCGCGACACAACGCGGGGGGTGCGAGATGCGCGGTAAGGCGCGCGCAGAGCGCACGATCGCGGTGGCGCTGCAGGAGATCGAGCCGGCGACGTTCGAGCGCTGCGCGCTGATGCGCGATTGGCTGGAGGACCATGGCGTGGACCGGGTGACGCTGCTGGTGATCCCGGCGAGGGATCTGCACCCGCTCGGGGAGCGTTCGCCGGAGATGGTGCAGTGGCTGATCGAGCGCCGGCGGCTGGGCGACTCGATCGCGCAGCTCGGCTTCCAGCATTCGAGGCTGCGCGCGGGCGGCTGGCCGCGGCGGATGCTCGCCCCGGTGCGCCCGGCGCGCGCGGGACGCAGCGCGGAGTTCGTGGGGCTCGATGACGCAGAGACGCGCCGCGCGGTGGAGGCGGGGTGGCGACTGTTGAAGCTGGCGGGGATCGAGCCGGACGGGTTCGTGGCGCCGGCCTACGCGTACACACCGGCGCTGCGACGGGTGCTGGAGGGCCGCTACCGCTGGTGGGCGAGCCAGCTGAGCCTGCACGGCGCGATCACGTTGGGAGAGCCGGCGGCGGCCCGCACGCGAGCGGACCCGGCGGGCGAGCAGGAGCGTAGGCGCTGGCGGCGGCTGGCGCCGGCGTGGAGCCTTGGCACCGAGAGTCGCCTGCGGCGCGCAATCTCCCCGGCGCTGATCCGCACGGGCGCGGCGCTGGCTGGCAGGACGCTGCGTGTCGATCTGCGCCCATGCGACATGGAGCATGTACGGCATACGCTGGCTTGGGAGTGGGTGCTCGCGCACGGCGCGAGCGGGCGGGTCGCGGTGACCTACGACGAGCTGGCGGCCGCTGAGCGCCCTGGGGCGCTCAACCTGGCGTACACACCGACGACGCCGACGCTGCGGGCGAGCTGAGGGGCGCGCCGCTTCGATCGCCGCTGCCGCCGAGCCGCGCGTTTTGTCAGTCACCGGCCCCCAGCAGGTCCTTGACGAGTTGCTCGACGGAGACGAGGGTCACATCGCCGCGCTGCTCGGCTGCCTGCAGGAGGTCGTTGCGGAAGCCGGCGCGGCTGAAGAGCACGGTCTGGGGGCCGTCTTTGGCAAATCGGATTTTGGCCTCGCGCATGGCAGGGACCTTGTAGGTGTGCAGATCGTCGAGCACCTTCAGCGCCATCGGTTGTTTCGTCCACTTGCACTCGCCGACTACGGACACCACCGAGCGGGCTAGCCCCACCACGTCCACCTCCTCGCTCGTCCTGATCTTGGCTCGACGCTGCTCGCCCAGCGAGTTGCCCCACCATGCTCCGACTCGCGTCGCCGCACTGGTGTGCAGGACCCACTGGCGGCATAGGGCCTCGAATGTGGGCGAGACGTGGTCGGCGATCTGCGGCTCGATCTCCTCGCGATACAGCACGCCCGGCACCAGTCCGGTCTTGAGGTCCTCCTGGTAGGGGAAGACGAACCGAAACCAGAAGCGCATGAAGCCGTCGCTGAGGCTCCAGCGATGGTTTCGCTCCTGCTCGCGGGCAGTCACCGGCGCGTGCCGGTCGACCAGCCGCATAGCCCGCAGCGTCTTCAAGTAACCCTGGAGGTCGGGCGTGCGCCGTCCGAGCGCGGTCGCCAGGTCGGCGAGCGACTTTCGTCCGGTCGCGAGCGCCTCGAGCAGTGAGTAGTAGACCCCCGGGGAGCGCAACTCCTCCTCCAGCACCTCGCGCGGGTCGTTGAACAGGGGACCCCGCGGGTCCAGGACGCGCGCGCACACCCGTTGTCGAAGCGTTCCGCCGCGGCCCAGCTCGTCGAGATACAGGCTCATGCCTCCGGCGAGCGCATAGCGCTCGATCTTGTCGACGGCGCTGGTTGCCGCGTCGAGGTACACCGCTGCCTGACCGAAGTCGAGCGGATCGACGAGCAGGCCGGTGAGCCGTCCTCGCAGCGGTCCCGTCAACAGGCGCTCCATCTGCCCGATGTAGCTGCCGCAGAGAACAAGCTTCAGGCGCGAGGCGTCGCGCTCCTCCATCACTGCCTGGATGCGCGTGAGGACCTCGTCGCGGTCGCTTTCGCCGGCTGGCAACAGATAGGGAAACTCGTCGATCACCGCCAGTGTCGTGTCCCGCTCGGCCAGCGCATACAGCGCTTCCAGCAGCGAGGGGACACCGTCCAGCACCGGACGCACACCGAGCAGCGGCGCGAGCGCAGCGGCGAAGCGATCGAGCTGCGGTGCCTGGGCGCGGCGGTCAGCGACCAGAACCACGGCGGGCTTGCCGTCGGCGAAGCGGCGAAAGAGCCATGACTTGCCGACTCGGCGCCGACCGTAGAGCGCCAGCGCATTGGCCTCCGCCCCGCTCCACCAGTCCTCCATCCGAGCCAGATCGGCCTTGCGGTCAAGAAACCGATCGCGAGCCGGAAAGCTGAAGGCGTCCATTAGGTTCTAGAACATTAGCTCCTAGTGCCTAAAATAACAAATCGCCTCGACAATCCCCGGATGGCCACATGACACGAGCCACAACGACCCCGCTCAGCGAATGCGTTCTCGCATCGGACCCCGAGGCGGCCGCTCCCCGCCAACCCGGCCGCGGCGCGGATTCTCGCCGTCTCACCCCGAGAACACTTCGGCCGCGAGGGAGCTGACCTCTTTCGCCCCGGCGTAGCCGAGGTATGGCAGGCCGAAGATCTGCTCGATCGTGCGCAAAAGCGAGAAGTCGTTGGCGGGTTCCTGGTTGTTCGTGCCGGCCTTGATGTAGGGGGAGATGAGCAGCGCGCCGACCTGGCCGCCGCCGGTCGGCGGGAGCTGGGGGTTTGCAGCGGCGGGTGCGGTGGTGGTGCTCGCCGGTGTCGTGCTCGCCGGTGTGGTGCCGGTCGACACCGGCGTACCGGCAGCGATCGGGCTCGCCGCGCCGGGCGCGGCGGCCGTCGTGGTGGCACCCGCGGCCGGTGTGGTGTTCGGGCCGGTCGCGGTGGACGTGCCGCTCGCGCCGGTCGTCCCCGCCGCAGCGCCCGTGCCGCCGGGAGCGCTCGTGCCGGCTCCCGCAGCGGGGTGTTCGGGCGCGGGGAGGCGCGGCTGGCCGCAGCAGGCGGAAGAGTCGCCGTACTCGCCGGTGGCGGGCGCCTGGTCGGTGGTGATGACGAGCAGGCCGTTCTTGCGGTAGGCGGGCGCGGCGAGGATCTCGGGAACGACCCTTTTGAGGAAGGCTTCGGCGCCAGGCAGGCCGGCGCGGGCGCCGGGCGTGCAGGCGCTCGGGCGGCCGTCGTCGCAGAGGTCGGGGACGATGTAGGAGAAGGCGGGGGTTTTGGCGGGGGTGCGCAGGTCGGGGCCGAGCTGTTCGATGCCGACCTCGTCGTGGGCGCAGGCGGGCGAGTGCAGGATGCTGTCGAAGTAGGTGAAGGGGTCGAGGAAGGTCGCGAAGCGGGTGCCGGCGGGTGCCTGGAAGGTGGGGTCGGCGGTGTTGAATTCGGGGTGCGGGCAGGCGGTGGGCTGCGCCGAGGGGGTGGTCTGCCCGAGCGCTTGCGCGTAGACGCGCCAGGTGAGGTGTTTGGCTTCGAGCTGACCGGCGACCGTTTCGGCGGCGCGCGGGTAGATGCAGCCGCTGGCGGCTGTGTACTGGCCTTCCTTGTTGGGGGTCGAGGGCAGGATGTCGGCGAACTCCGGGCAGTCGGCGGCGGTCTGGGCGGTCGGGCCGAGGCCACTGATCAGCGCGATCTCGTTGGGCAGGTCTTCGTGGGCGACGGCGTAGAAGCGGGGGAGCAGCGCGCCGCGGTGCTCGAGCGTGTGCGCCAGATAGGGAGCGGGCGATTCGGGCCCGAAGGTCAGCGCATAGGGCTGGTCGGCGAGCACGATCAGGAAGACGTGCTTGATTGGCGGGAACGGCGAGCCGCCGGCCGCACCCGAGCCGCCGGCGCCCGAATGACCGCCAGCGCCGTTGCCGGTGGCGTTGCCCGAGCCGGCGCCTTTGCCCGAGCCGCCTGCGCTACCGCCGGACCCCGATTTGCCGCCGCCCGCGCCGGCGCCGTTTGCGGTGGTCTCCCCGTTGCCCGGTTCGCCACGGGTCCCGCCGGGTTCGGGCGTGGCGCTCGGCGAGACCGGCGGCACACTCGCGGTGGCGGGCGCTTCGGCGGTCGCCGGCGGGGCGGCTGGGATCAGCAGGGTGAGCGGCCCGCGGCGTAGCGCAGCGAGCGAGCCGGGGTTGCTGGCGGCCTCACCGGCGAGCGTGCCGAAGCCGAGCGCGGCGAGCGTCAGCACGGCGGCGACGCGGGGACCGGGCAGCAGGCCACGGGGGGCCCGGGGACCACGGGACGACGCTGTTGCGGGCACGGGCGCCGCGGCCGGCGGCTGCTCTGGTTGAGCCACGACGGGCGGCTCGCCGGCGTTTGGCATGGACGGTTGCTGCGCGGCCCGCCAGCCGAC
The DNA here is from genome assembly GCA_963804675.1 of uncultured Solirubrobacterales bacterium. Taxonomy (GTDB): domain Bacteria; phylum Actinomycetota; class Thermoleophilia; order Solirubrobacterales; family Solirubrobacteraceae; genus Palsa-744. The sequence goes on from CAWDRI010000001.1 coordinate 1,767,332, forward strand.
GGCGGCGTGCCAGCCTGAGGAGCGGGCGAGCCCTGCGAGGATCGACTCGAGCACGGGCGCGCGCGCACCGTGGCGGGCACCACACTCCAGGCAGTAGTGCTGGTCGCCGGCGAGCGGCGCGTGGCACTCGGTGCAGTCCGCGCCGGCGCGCGGACTCACGGCGAGACGCCCGCCGCCTCGCTCACGGCGGCGGCGTCGGCACCGGTGCGAGGGCCGCCGGCGACGGTCGTCTCACCCGCCGCGACACCCGCGTGCGCCACCGCCATGCCGTGCCCACCGGCAGCCGCGCCGTCCGCGCCTGTGGCGGCTGCGTCGCCGCTCGCAACGCCGCCACCGGCCTCGGGCGCAGCGGCGCCAGCCCCGCTCGCAGCCGCGCGCGGTGTGCGTTCCATCAGCGTGTGCCCGCACTGCCAGCAGTAGACGGCGCCGCGGCTGCGCACGGCGGCGCAGTTGGGGCACTGGCCGGCGCCGGCGTTCTCGTGCAGGCTGAGGACGCGTTCGAGCTCGCCCAGCTCGGCGTCGCACTCCTGCAGCTCGGAGGCCTTGCGCACGAGCACGTCGAGGCGGAAGTGGTCGCGGATCGCCATCTCGTAGGCGAGGCCGCCGAGGTCCCAGTGCAGCTCGGCGACCTGGGAGACGAGCTCGTCGCGGCGCCGGCGCAGGCTGGCGGAGCCGTCTTCGCCGGGCGGCGACGCGGGTACGAGCCCGGCGGCCGTCGCGGCGGACGGGTCGCTTTGTGTGCGTCGGGGACCAAGCAGCGCCATCAGCCGGTGGTCACAACGTTGGGGATGTTGCGGGCTTTCTGCTCGGCGCTTTCGCCGCTGCCCGATGAACTCGATTTGGGGGTGGTGCTTTTCGTAGCGCCGCCCGAGCTCTGGCTGGAGCCGTGCGTGGAGGACCCGGAGGTGGTCGATTTCGAAGACGATGAGGAGCTGCCGGCGCCGGTCCCAGCTTTCGTCGACGTGCCAGCGCCCTGACTGCCGGTGCCAGATGGCGTGGCGGTGCTCGGGGTGGTGGTGCTCGGCGTGGCCGTACCGGCCGCGCCGGTCGCGGGTGCGGCGGGCGAGGAGACCGAGATCACCTGCGCCGGGGGGCTCTTGCTGTTGCCGGCACGGCCGATGAGGATGCCGACGCCCATCGCGAGCAGCAGTACGCCGACGCCGGCGAGCGCGGTCACGCTGGAGGAGCGCCCGCCGGCGGGGGCGGGCGGCGGCGCAGTACCGCCGCCGGATGCGCCGGCGGGGCCGGCGGAGCCGAGCGGGCCGAGCGCAGCGGGCGTGAAGCGATCGAGGAACTGGCTGCGGGCCTGCAGTTGGCGGCCGCCGCACTCCAGACAGTAGCGCTGGTCCTCGGCGATCGGGACCCCGCAGTTGACGCAGGCGCTCATGAGACCTCCATCAGAATACAGACGGACGCCGCGGCGGTAACGATTCGGTGAACAAGCCCCCTGCTCGTCACAACTCTTTCACACACTGCAAGGGCGTCGTGAGGGAGCGTTCAGCGTCGATGGAGACTCGGCTGCCGAGCACGGATGGAGAGGCGCAGACGCCGACCCCGCATACGTTGACCTTCGAGAACCTCGAACTGCGTCACGACGAGATGCAGGCGCTGGTGGATGGGAGCCGGGTGGGCTTCACGGTGCGCGAGTTCCAGATCCTGGCGGCGCTGGCCGGGCACGCGGACCGGGTGGTGCGCCGGCCGGAGATCTACAGGCTGGTGTGGGGCGGGGAGATGAAGCACCGCGACCGGGCGGTGGACGTGTTCGTGCGCAAGGTACGCACCAAGCTCGCGGCGGTGGCGCCGCAGTGGACCTACATCCACACGCATTTCGGGATCGGCTACCGCTTCGCACCCGAACAGGTGCCGGCGGTGCAGGAGGAGCACGTGCCGGCCTCACAGGAGGGCCGTGTGCCGGTGGTGCAGGAGGGCCGCGTGCCGGTGGCACAGGAGGGCCGTATGCCGGTGGCACAGGAGGGCCGCGTGCCGGTGGCACAGGAGGGCCGTATGCCGGTGGCACAGGAGGGCCGCGTGCCGGTGGCACAGGAGGGCCGCGTGCCGGTGGCACAGGAGGGCCGTATGCCGGTGGCACAGGAGGGCCGCGTGCCGGTGGCACAGGAGGGCCGCGTGCCGGTGGCACAGGAGGGCCGCGTGCCGGTGGCACAGGAGGGCCGCGTGCCGGTGGCACAGGAGGGCCGCGTGCCGGTGGCACAGGGACAGGCGGAGCCGACGCTGGCATGAGGCGCGCGCGGTGGAGCACGGGCCGCGCAGGGCGCGGTGCAGCAGCACGCGGCGTTCTCGTGGCAGCACGCGGCGTTCTGCTGCTCGCCTGCATGGCGCTCGTGCCAACGGCCACGGGTCGGGCGGAAACGAAAGCACCGCGCGCGCCGAAGCCAGCACAGCCTCCGGGCGCGGTGACGCGCGGCGCGAAATCGATCAGCGAAACAACGGCGGCGCTCGAAGGCACGGTCAACCCGAAGGGCAGCGAAACGAGCTACTGGTTCCAGTACGGGACGACAACGGCGTACGGCGCGCAGACACCGACGACCAGCGTGGGCGCAGGCACGACCGGTGTCAAGGTCAGCCAGCCGCTGGCGGGCTTGGCGCTGGGCACGACCTACCACTACCGGGTGGTGGCGACGAACGCCGCGGGCACGACCAGCGGACCGGACAGGACGTTCACGACGAAGCGGATTCCGTTGCGGTTCGTGCTGGCGGGCGGCGCGCTGGACGCCTCCTACGGCAAGCCGTTCACACTGGCGGGGACGCTCTCGGGGACCGGCGCGGCGAACCGTGCGATCGGGCTGCAGGCCAACCCGTTCCCCTACCTCGGCGTCTTTGACACGATCGGCGGCCCGTCCACGACGAACGCCCAGGGCGCCTTCTCGCTGCGGGTCGCGGGCCTGACGCAGAACACGCGGCTGCGCGTGCAGACGCTCGAAGCGCCGCCGCTGTTCAGCCGGAACGTCACGGTGCGCGTCGCGGTGCTGGTCACGTTGCGCGTGCAGCGTACGCGCACGCCAGGGTTGGTGCGCCTCTACGGAACGGTCACGCCGGGCGAGCCGGGCACCTCGGTGCTGTTGCAGCGGGTGCGCTCGACCGGGGGTCCGGCCGGCGCGGGCAAGACGACTGCACGCCGCGTGAGCACGAGCGTTTCGCGCTTCAGCGCAGTCGTGAAAATCAGCCGCACGGGCGACTACCGGGCGCTTGTGAAGGTGACCAACGGAAAACAGGTGTCGGGGGAAAGCAAGGCGATCTCGTTGGTGGCGCCGCCGAAGCCCAAACGCCGCCACCTCGCCGGTGGGCCACGCCGCGGCCGAGTGCGTTAGCGGTGGCACAGGCAGCATCCCCCGCCTCCTACGACCACGTCCGCGCCTCAGGTGGGGCGTTTTGGGGCGAGTTACGCCGCCTGATGGAGGGCGGCGCGAAGCGCTTCTGCGACGTGGGGGGCGGCGCAAAACCGATGGTGCCACTCGAGCGGATCAAGGAGTTCGGGCTCGATTACGTCATCCTCGACGAGTCCCGCACCGAGCTCGACAAGGCGCCCGCCGGTTACGAGCGGTGCGAGGCGAGCATCCTCGACGAGCAGGCGGTTGCCAACGTGGTGCGCGATCGGGGGCCCTTTGAGGTCGCCTTCAGCAAGTGGACCGCCGAGCACGTGCCCGACGGGCGCAGGTTCCACGAACAGGTGTATCGGATGCTCGGCTCGGGTGGCACGGCCGTCCACTTCTTCCCCACGCTGTACTCGCCGCCGTTCGTACTGAACCGCGTGCTGCCCCCATCCTTGTCTGACGTCATGCTCGCAGGCGCGCAACCGGAGCGCGAGTCGAAGTTCCGCCCTCACTATTCGTGGTGTCGCGGTCCCAGCCAGAAGCAGATCCGGCGGCTCGAGTCGATCGGCTTCACGGTGAAGCGCTACACGGGATTCTTTGGCCATGGTTACTTCATGCGCGTAAGGCCGCTGCACGTGGCCAACAGGCAACTCACGGACTGGCTGTTCGCCCACCCTCTGCCGAGCATGACGAGCTTCGCGTTGGTGGTGCTAGAAAAGCCCGCGCAGTCCGGCGCGCCAGGCTGAAAACCAAGCCGTCCCACGCTGAAAACCCAGACCCAGCGGCTGTCGGAAAACCCGCCCGGCGCGAGCCCCTACGAAAGCTCAGTGCCGCGCGAGCAACTGCACCGTATAAACCCGCCGCGGCGGGCTGCTGGGCGAGGACTCGCGCACGGCGAGTAGGACGTGCGAGCGCCGGTCGCGCGCGCTGTGCGGTCGCCCGCCGATCGTGCTCAGTCGCGCGAGGATCGCGTGGCCGAGTGCCAGCCGCAAGGTCGAGGTGGAGTGTGAGCGGATCGCAAAACGCGCGCTGGCCAGCGCGGCGCCAGGATGCGAGTGCCGGCCCGTACGGACGCTGAGCGTCAGCTGGCCGCGGCATGTAACGGGCGCCGAGCAGCGCAGCTCGACGAGTGCGTGCCCGTGGCGCACGCGGATGCGCCGGCTGACGAGCATCACGTCGCCGCCAGTGGTTTTGAACCCGGCGACGCCCTGTCCCGCCGCTGGAGCGCCGAGCGTGCCCGATGTCGTGGTGGCGTTGCTGCTGCCCGAAGCCGTCGAGCCGGTCGGCAGACCGCTGCCTGCGGGCCCGGAGCCGCCGGATGGTCCCCCGCCGCCTGGGCCTGTCCCGCCCCCGGCGGGCGGTTCGCCGAAGACCCAGACGGCCCCCGCGTGAGCGCTGTCGCCGATCCCGCCGATCAGCGCGGTCGGTGGCCCTTCGGCGGCGAGCGCCACGCTCCAGCCGAATTCGCCGTGGCCGATCTCTTCGCCGCCTGTGAGCTTTGGCCCGTCCTCGGTCCACGTCGAGCCGGACGGCGCGAAGACCCAAACCGCACCGGTGTCGCCGGCGTCGGAGGGACCGCCGATCAGCGCGCGCTGGCCGTCGGCAGCGAGCGTGACGTCCTGGCCGAATTCGCCGGCGCCGCTCTCCCCCGCCCCGGTGAGCTTTTCGCCCTGCTGCACCCACGCCGAACCAGACCGCACGAACACCCACGCCGCACCGACGTCGCCGTCGTCGCCGCGACCGCCGATGAGCGCCGTCGAGCCGTCGGCCGAGAGCGTGACGTCCTGGCCGAATTCGCCGGCGCCGCTCTCCCCCACCCCGGTGAGCTTTTCGCCCTGCTGCACCCACGCCGAACCAGACCGCACGAACACCCACGCCGCACCGAGGCCGCCATCGTCTTCATGGCCACCGATCAGCGCCGCTGAACCATCTGCGGAAAGCGTGACGCTCCAGCCAAACTCACCGGCGCCGCTCTCCCCCACCCCGGTGAGCTTTTCGCCCTGCTGCACCCACGCCGAACCGGACCGCACGAACACCCAGGCGGCGCCAACGTCGCTGTGGTCGACGTAACCGCCGACCAAGGCGGTGTTGCCGTCGGCGGAGAGCGCGACGCTGCGGCCGAACCAGCCGTCGCCGCTCTCGCCGGCCCCGGTGAGCGCGGCCTGCTCGGTCCAGGTCGAACCCGAGCGGGTGAAGACCCACACGGTGCCGCCTTTGCCGGCGTTGGGCGCGCCGATCAGCGCGGTGTCGCCGTCGGCGGAGAGGGCGATGCTGCGCCCGAAGTGCGCGCCGGCGGCCGTTTCAGCACCGGCGGTGAGCTTGGCCTGCTGCGCCCAGGCCGAGCCGCTGCGCGTGAAGACCCAGGCAGCGCCGGCTTCTTCGTCGTCGCGGGGCCCGCCGATCAGGGCTGTGTCGCCGTCGGCGGAGAGCGAGATGCTGCGCCCGAAGCGTGCGCCGCCGAGCTCTTCGCCGGCGGTGAGCTTGGCGCCCTGCTGGACCAGCGCGGGTGCTTCGGCGGCGACGCTGGCGGGCAGCGCGCCGCCCAGCGTGGCGCCGGCGAGCAGGACCGCTGCGAGCAGGCCGAGCGCTGGCGCGAGGCGCCGGTTGGGCGTGAGTCTGGTGGGTGACACGGGCACGAACCGTGGATATAACCGCAGGTGCACCGCATCAATTCGTACTCTTCACGAGATCTTCACACCTCGCCGGCGACGCGCCAGACGCCGGGAGCGAGGTGAGAGCGCGATCTGTTCGAGCAGCAGCGCTTCGACGCGCGCGGCGATTCGCGGCCAGGCGAACTCGCGCGCCCGCTGCGCGCCGGCCGCGCCGAGACGTTGCGCGAGCGCGCGGTCGCCGAGCAGCCCCACCAGGGCATCGGCGACGGCGAGCGCGTCGGTCGGGTTGACCAGCAGGCCGGTCTCGCCATCGAGCACCGCGTCGAGCGCGCCGGCGACGTTGCCGGCGAGCACCGGGATGCCGTGGGCGGCGGCCTCGAGGTAGACGATGCCGAAGCCCTCGCCGGCGAGACCGTTTTCGGGCAGGCGGCTGGGCATTGCAAAGACGTCGGCGCGCCGCAGCCAGCGGTCGCGCTGCTCGTCGGAGACCCGGCCGAGGAAACGCACGGCGTCGGCGAGACCCAGCGAGCGCGCGCGTTGTTCCAGGCCGGCGCGCAGAGGGCCGTCCCCGATCACGATCCACTCGATCTCGGGGACCTGCGCGCGGACCCGCACGAGCGCGTCGAGCAGCACATCGTGGCCCTTGTAGCTGTCGGCCAGGCGGGCGATCGTCAAGACGGTCGGCCGCGCCGCGCGAGCGATAGGGGACCCGTGCCGTTCGGACACGGGATCGTCGCGTTGGTCCGGTAGCTCGACACCGGGGGGGATCAGCGCGATGCGCGCGTCGCAGTCGGGGCCGGCGGCCGCGCGGATCAGGCTGGCGGTGTAGGCGCTGACGGCGATCGTCGCGTCGGCGTGGCGCGCGGCAAAGGCGGTCAGTCGGGGGTGGTTGGGGATCTCGTTGGCGTGGAAGTACTGCACGCTGGGTATCCCCCGCACGCGGCGAAGCGCGGTGGCCGCGGGGCTGGTGACGATGTGCATGCTGAGCGTGGCGTGGGGAGCAAAGCGCGCGGCCTCGCGCAGCGCATGGGCGTTGAGCGCGAGCTGACGCATGGCGGCGACGCGCCCCGTCAGGCGTCCCGGGGGCACGCGACGCGTGGCCACGCCGCTGCCCGCATCGAAGTCCGCGGCGCCGGGCGAGTCGAGCGCGACCACACGGGTGTCGAAGTCCGCGAAACCGGCCGCGAGGCGGTGGGAGAGCACCTGGATGCCGCCGTGGGCGGGGGGGAAGTCGGGCGTGAGCAACAGCAGTCGCGGCGCGCGCGCCGCAAGCCGGGACGCGACTGCCGGCCCACGCGCCGGAGTGCTGGGGCTGGCCACGGGGTAAGCATCGCACGGCCACATCGACGCGGTCCACCCGACCCCCAGCAGCGGTGCCACACCGCCACATCGACGCGGTCCACCCGACCCACAGCAGCGGTGCCACACCGACGCAGTCCACCCGACCCACAGCAGTGGTGTCGCATGGCCAGATTGCGTGGTCGAGCCGGCCACAAGGCCCGCGCCAGAGGGCCACATACAAACGTCCGTCGGGGGTAAACACGGTCAAGCGCCCTATGACCGTCACCGATCGGACAGGTGGAAGCAGCATTACCTGGCGGCTGCCTCCCCCCGCCCCGCCGCTCTGCCGCCTGACCTATGCCCGTGCCTGCGCGCCCACATCCGATTCGACCCTTGACGCGAACGCGGCTGCGGCCGCTGGTCGTGGCTGGGGCGCTCGTGCTGGCCGCCGGGCTGTCGCTACCCGGTGCAGCCGCCGCCGGCGCCTCGCGCCAGCCGAGAGCATCGACACACGCCTTAATCGTCCGGTCGCACTGCGCGTCGCAGGGCCGCAAGAGATCGTCCAGCCGCCGTGGCGGGCGCAGTTGCGCAGCGGGCCGCAGGCGCGGACGGGGGCATACGCACAAAGTCGCACGGGGGGTGCACGGCACGAGCCACGGCAAAGGCGGCGGGCAGCGCTCGCCCAGCGGCGCCGGCGCGCACGGCGGCGAAGCGCCCGCCCCGGCACACGAACCGTCGAACGGCGGCATCGAACAGGCCAACGAACCGAGCAGTGCGCCGCCGACCAGCCCTGGGCAAGAAGCCGCGGGCGGCGAATTCGAAGCGGGCGCGCTGCCGGCGGACTCGAACACAAGCCCGTGGCCGGTCGGCGGCACGGTCACCAACCCGATCGACCCGCGCTACCTGAGCGGGCTGCCGTTTGGGGCAAGTTCGTTTTGGGTCCAGCCGTGGCGCGCCTACCTGGATACGTGGCCGGCCTCGCGGCTGCTGGAAGCGGTGGGGATCAACTTCAATGTGGGCACCAAGGAAGCCGAAGGCACCGCTCAGCTGCTGCAGGACAGCGGCTTCAAGCTGGCGCGGATCGGCGTGCCGTGGAACGCGATCTCCTACAGCAACCCGAGCGCGCTGCTGCCCGCGGACGAAAGCTCGCTGACGACGCGCCTGATGGCGCTGCACAAGCACGGGTTGCGGCCGCTGGTCATTCTCGACTCCAACAGCGGCGACCCGGCACCTTCGCTGGCCGCCACGCTCGAAACTACCGCGGCCGCGCCGGCGGGAGCACGCACGGTGACGCTGAACGCGGCGAGCGCGGCGAGGGTCGTTGCGGGCAAGACGGGGTTCAACGCGCTGACCCACTTCAAGGGATCGCCGGACGTGCTCATAAGCGCAGTCGGAGCGGGCGGTGTGGCGACGCTTTCGCAGCCGCTTCCCAGCGCGCTGGGGGCGGGTGCGCACGCGGGTACGACGCTGCTGTACGCGCCGTTTGGCCCGCCCCAGCTCCCAAACGGCAAGCCCAACCCGGCATTTGGCGCGACGCTCGCGGGGTGGCTGAGCTACGTGGGGACTGTCTGCAAAGAGGTCGCGAGCGTCGTCGGGCCCGAAGGCTATGACCTCGAGGTCTGGAACGAGCTGTCGTTCGGCTCGCAGTTCCTGAACTCCGAAAACTATTACGCGCCGGCGAGCGCAAGCGAAACGGAAGCCGAAGCAGCGGAAGCGGGCAGCGAAGCCGAAGTCACCTCGCAGGCCCCCAGCAAAGGCGAAGTCACCAAGGAGGTCGTCAAAGCGCTGCTCGACGACACTGTCGCCTACGTGCGCAATCCCGCCAACGGGATCTCGCCGGCGGTGGGCATCACCGACGGCTTCGCCAGCCAGACGCCGTTTCCCTCGGGCGCGAAAGCGCCGCTCGGGTTGACGGCACTCAGCAAGCACCCCTACCAGGGAGCCGAGACGTTCCCCGCGAGCTACCAGGTCAGCCCGATCAGGCCGGTCAACGCGCTCGGCGGGCGAGACGTCAAGGCTGGCGAAAAAGCACCGTTCACGCCGCTGTTCACGCCCAGCTACCAGTCGCTGTTCCCCGAGTACACACTCACGGGGACATCGACGGAGACCCTGATCCGCGACCTGGCGCCGTTCGCGACGGACGTGTACGGTTTCCCGCACGGACGCGAAGTCGGGCCGGCCGGCGGCGCTCCCGTGCAAAAGTGGGTCACCGAGTACAACCTCGACTCCTCGGGCGTGACGCCAGTGGGCGCGGACGAGGTGACGCCGCAGACGGGTCCCGCGGCGCAGCTGACGGCGGCCGACAAAGCGCACTTCGAGGCAAAGACGCTGCTGCGCAGTTTGGTGGCGATGGTCAGCAAGGGAGTCGACCGCGAGTACTTCTATGCCGCCGCGAAGGCGGGCGACCTGAGCATGATCAGCCCGAGCTTCATGGCGGCGGTGGAAGCCCATCCAAGCGTCTATCCGGGCGACGGGCTTGGCGGCGAAGTGATGAGCGCCTTTCGCAACCTGGTTGCGCAGTTCCAGGGTCCCGGCCCGGGCGCGGGGGGAGCACGCCAGCTGGAACTGCTGTCGATTGCCCAGGACGGCGATCACGCGCAGTTCGCCGGCGACGGCAGCGCCGCGCACCCGCCGCTGTATGACCGCGACGTGCTGGCGGTGTTCCCGTTTCAGTCCTCGCCGACGCGTTTTGTGATTCCGTTTTATGTGATGACGCGCGACCTGCTGACGCTCTATGAACCGGCGGCGCCGGCGAGCGACATCCACCGTTTTGACCTGCCGGATGAGACGTTCCAGATAACGCTTGGCAATCTCCCGGAAACGGCCGCGGCGCCGACGGTCGGCGCGTATGACCCGCTGCTAAACGAATCCACCCCGGCGCAGCTGGTGTCGCGCAGCGGCGGTCAGGCCACCTTCGAATTCGAGGCGACCGACTATCCGCGGCTGTTGAGCGTCGAATACCACGGTTAGACTCGCGCCTCGGCGAGCGCCTGGATCGCGGCGCGGACCTGCTCCTCGGTGACGTGCGCGAAGCGCTCGTCCAGTTCAGCACGCGCACCACCCAGGTCGTAGATGCCAGTCAGCGAGGCCAGCAGCGATGCTCGAGGGATGCGGTAGCTGCCATTCGGCAGCTACCGTTAGGGCACCTTCCGGCCCACAATCCCGAGCAGCCGGAGATAGCCGACTATGAGCTTTGCGCCATCTCCAGAGGAATCGCCCGCCATGAACGTAGATCCAGCCGGCGGATCTGCGATAGTCTCGCTGCGAACGTCCGCTCGCCTATCCCCAGCACTCGTATTCAGAGTCCCACAATCCCCACATGCCCTCCATGTTGAGAATACCCGCGCGCTACCTGCCGGGGCTAGAGGCGATCGCCGAACTCCCAGACAAGGCGATCAAAGACCTCGAGGCTGCGTTCGCCTCTGCGCCTGGCAGCCTGACGACTGAGCGCCTGGCGGAGCACGTAGCCAGGGCGACCCCACAGATCTCGGACAGAGCACTTGAGGCCACAGAGGCCCTCCTGTCCCTAATCGCACTTCTTCCCGAGGAAGGAGGCGGCGCTTCGAATCTCGCGACAGATGTGGCCCATTCAGAGGACCTAAAACTTGCCAGCAACAAGCGTAGCTCCTTCGCAAAGCGCCTAGCCACTTTGCTCAACCTGGAATGCCTGTCGCTCGCTGCACGAGCATATGACATTGTTACGGAATATGAGAGGGTGTTCCATGATGCGCGAATTCTTACAGATCTGCGTCCGGTCTTCGGCTCAGATACCTCCGATGGACCGAAGGCAGCACTCTTGATCTCCACGCTCAAGATCGATTTTCACCCCCCCCGATGGCTCGTTGGATTCCCACTTCTTTGCACTGGATCATGCCGATCTTCTTCGTCTACGCGCTACAGTTGAACCGAGCGCTCTCTAAGCATCAAAGCCTGCGGGAGATGGTCAAACAGATTGATCTGCCCTATTGGGAATATAAGGAGGCACGCGATGCCCCAACTGATTGAGACGCCATCACGAGAGAAAGACGCGATTATACGATCAGACGACGACTGCCTTATGCATCGTCGAAAGTCGATGTCTTGGCCCTCCCACGAGATACGCAGGCATACGAGCCTGTGGCGTGAGATCAATCACCCGTCCGCCCTGCCACAGGTAAGCAACCCGACCCAGCCGACCCCATCCGAGGTTACGTTTGAAAATCTTGCCGACCAGTGGGAAACCGAGACCGCGCTGGAGTCGATAGTAACTAGAAAAGCCATGCATCCCGCCTATCAGCGAATCATCGGCATGGGTAGCGCTATGGTCCCGCTGATCCTCCGACGTATGCAGCGAGAGCCGCCTCGGCAGTGGTTCTGGGCGCTGACTGCTATCACCGGGGAAGACCCTGCCGCTGGTGAGACAACCCTGGATGGAGCCAACGAGGCATGGCTCCGCTGGGGACGCGCACGCGGACTCGTAGGTGACTGATCAGGCGGCGATTGAGGCGCAAGTCCCCAGGTTGGTAGACGCCGAGTACCGGATCATGAGCCCTCGGGATTCACGCTATAACTACTTTGCTTGGGCCGCCAAAGACAATACCCGATTTTGGTCCCCAACCATGCTCGGCAGCGGCGTCTATTGGCCTCCGGGAATTCCAGCTCTACCAAGCATGGCGGGCGTCATCGACGCCTACGTTCGAACCGGGTACGAAGCATGCGACTCGTCAACCGTTGAGCCAGGGTTCGAAAAGATCGTGATATTTGCTGATGCCTCAGGTGATCCCCGCCACGCGGCCCGGCAGCTTCCGTCGGGTGCTTGGACAAGCAAGCTCGGCGAACACGTGAACATCGAGCACAAGGACGTAAACTCTGTTGGGGGAATGCTCTATGGCGAGCCGGCCGTCTACATGCGCCGCCGGGTTGCGGCCGAGCAATAGCAGCGCTATACCACGCCGTGAACAGAAGCCGTCACCCAGGGTGTCGGGTTAGGATCCGGGTGGGCCGCGTGCGGTGAGTCGCGGCCGGTCGGTCACGCCGCGTTCACACGCACGCAGCAACCACCGATAAGCTTGGCCCATCCGCCGGGGGCGCCGCGAGCGTGAGGGTTCTATACGTCAACCACACAGCCGCGGTGAGCGGAGCAGAGCGCTCCCTGCTGACGCTACTGGCAGGGCTGCCGCCGGACGTGCAGGCTTGCGTGGCGACACCGCCGGGCCCGCTGGCGGAGGCGGTGCACGGGCTGGGCGTGCCGACCAGCCCGATCGCGAGCACGGCGGGGAGTTTGCGCCTGCACCCAAAGCACACGCCAAGGGCGCTTGCGGAGATGAGCGTCGCGTCGCTACAGGTGGCGCGCGCCGCGCGGGACCATCGCGCGCAGGTGGTACACGCCAACTCGATCCGCGCGGGCTTGGAGCTGGCGCTGGCCCCGGTGAACGGCGCAGCAAAGGTGGTGAGCGTGCGCGACTGCCTGCCGGCGAGCGCGATGACAAAGGCGACCATGCGGTTGATCGCGCGCACATCGAGGCGTGTGGTCGCCAACTCGCGCTACACGGCCGAGCTGGTGCGCAGCGCGGCGCCGAGCGCGCAACTGGAGGTCCTGTATCCGGCGATCGACGTGGAGCGCTTCGACCCGGCGCAGATCGACCGCGCGCCGGCCAGGGCGCGGCTCGGCGAGGCGGCGGGCAATGGGCGCGTAGTGCTTGGGGTGGTCGCCCAACTGACCCCGTGGAAGGGCCAGGACACCGCGATCGAAGCGGTCGGGCTGCTGCGCGAGGAGGGCGTGGACGCCCACCTGCTGCTGATCGGCTCGGCGAAGTTCGTGAGCCGCGCGACGCGCTTTGACAACGAGGCGTATGTGGCGAGTCTGCGGCGGCTGATCGCCACGCGGGGCCTGGAGGATCGCGTGACGCTGCTCGGCGAGCGCGGCGACGTGCCGGACCTGATTAGAGCGCTGGATGTGCTGCTGCTGCCCTCGCACGAGGAGCCGTTCGGGCGGGCGCTGCTGGAGGCGATGGCGCTCGAGGTGCCGGTGGTGGCGACGAGCGTCGGCGGGCCGCCGGAGCTGGTCAGGGAGGGACGCGAGGGCGCGCTGGCGCCGCCCCAAGACCCGCAGGCGTGGGCGGGAGCGGTGCGGCGCGTGCTGGAGAGCCCCGAAGGCGGACGCGCGTTGGGGCGCGCGGGGCGCAGGCGGATCGTCGAATCGTTCGGCGTCAACGACCACGTACAGGCAGCGCTTGAGCTGTACCGGCGCGCAGCAGCGACATGAACCCCGGCGCGCAGCGGCGACGTGTTTCGGAGTCTCCGCATTCGTAGGTGACCAGCGTCGGGAAGCTGAAGATGCCGGGCCCCAGGTCAAAGTCAACGACGGTGCTCCCTTCCTCGGTGGCGAAACCGAGTTCGCCTTCAGCGGATAGCTTTTGATCGCCGCCGCACGCGCAAACGCACTCTGACAGACGCCGACGCCGGCGTTCGCGCATTTTGTGAACAGGACCGTGACGCGCACGGTACGCGCGCCCGTAAAGCGCCCGGCCAGCACCGCCTTGTGGCAGGTCACCTGCCATTTTCCGGACGGGCCAAGCATGACGTTTTCGGCCTTGGCCTCAAGCGTACTGGCGGTGCCGGAGTGCAATCAATCAGCGCGCGGCGCCGACGTTGTTGCCAAATCGTTATCGAAAATGAGGTGCGGGGCGCGGCTGAGTTCGCCCGCCTCGCACGGAACCTAACCCTGCCATGGTCACGCTGTGACCGACAACCTGGAAGTATCATCGGTTGCCGCATGGTGACCGCTTCGCGCCGCGTGCGCCCGGGCTCGCAGGCTCCCGATTTCCCCGAGCGGACACCCGGCTCGGTGCTGCTGGTGGCGCCGAGCTGGACGCGGGACGGGGGGGTGGAGGCGCATGTGAAGGCGAGCGCTGTCGCGCTCGCCGGGAGCGGGTTGCGTGTGTCGGTACTCGCAGCGCGGGTCGAGTCAGACGCGCAGACGGAGGGCGTGTCGGTCTACCACAGCCCGAGCCTGTTCGACAGGAGCGCACCGCCGCAGGAGCGGGTCGGCGAGGCGTTGGAGAGCCGGCCCGAGGTCGTGCACCTCCATCAGGTCTACGCGCCTGAGCTGATCGACTTCCTGCGCGCGCGGGCGCCGGCGGTGCTCAGCGCACACAGCTATGGCGCGTGCCCGTCGGGCGTCTACTACTTCCGCCCGGGCCAGGAGTGCACGCGCGCGCGGGGGGTTGGCTGTGTCCCACGGATGCTCGTGCGCGGCTGTCTGCACGCGCGCGACCCGCGCGAGCTGCCGGGGAAGTACGCGCGCGCCGGGCGCGCCGTGGAAGCGTTCAGGCGCGCCGATCTGGCGGTGTCCTACTCGAGCGTGGTAGACCGCCATCTGGCGGCCAACGGGGTGGCGCGGCGGGCGATCGTGCCGCTGTTCACGACGATGATGCCGCGCACGGGCAGCGGGCATGCGGATCGGCGGCGGGTCGTGTTCGCCGGTCGGGTGGTGGCGCCCAAGGGCGTGGAGGTGTTGGTACGCGCCGCCGGGGAGGTCGACGCCGAGTTTGTGATCTGCGGCGACGGCCGGGAGCTGCCGGCGCTGCGCAGCCTCGCACGCAGGCTCGGCGTCGAGCGGCGAGTCGTGTTCAGGGGGTGGCTGCCGGCCGCAGAGCTCGCGCAGGAGCTCGCCGACGCATCGGTGGTGGCGCTGCCGTCGCTGTGGCCCGAGCCGTTTGGGCTGGTCGGGATCGAGGCGCTGGCGGCGGGACGGCCGGTGGTCGCGAGCGATACGGGCGGCGTGTCCGATTGGCTGCAGGACGGCGTGTCGGGGCTGCTCGTCGCGCCCGGGGACGCGCGCGCGCTGGCGCAGGCGCTGAACGAGTTGCTGGCCGACCCGGTGCGCCAGCGGACGATGGGAGCCGCCGGTCGAGAGACGGTCGCGGCGCGGTTTTCGCGCGAGCGCCACGTGCAGGGGTTGGTGGCGGCCTACGCGGCAGCGGGCGCGACGTGGCGCGCCGAGCGCGGCGCCCGCGCCTGAGCCGGGCACCTGTCTACCGAGGAGCGCGTTCGGCCTGGCGCTGGCAGGGTAGAGCGCTCCCGAGCCGAGCTGAGCTACGGGGTGGCCTGTTCGAGTTGGCGCTCGCAGTGCGAGGCCGGCGCCTGAGCCGGCCGGACGCCGAATCCCGCCAACAGCTCGCGCACGGTCGCGGCGCTGCGCGCGACGCTCATCGTGCGTTCATGGAAGGCCAACCCGCGCGCGCCGAGCAGTGCGCGCGCGGGCGGGTCGGCGAGCAGGACCGCGATCGATTCGGCGAGCGCGGCCGGCGTTCGCGCCACCACGCAAGCGGCGTCCGAGGCCAGGAACCCCGGCCAGCGCCGGCGGCCCTCCATCGCGATGAGCGGCCTGCCCGATGCCAGCGAGGCGGCGAGCGTGCCCTTGCGCGCGGCGGGACCCATCATGTCGGCGTAGAGCAACAGGTCGCAGCCGGCGAGCGCGTCGGCGAGCTGCTGGGCGGGCAGGGTGCCGGAGAAGGACAGCGCCTGGCCGATGCCGCGGCTCGCGGCCGCCGCGCGCCAGGTCTCGGCGACGCCCGCACGGGGGCCGGGCGCGCCGAGCAGCGCCAAGCGCGCCTGTACGCCCCGATCCCACAGCGTCCGCAACGCGTCGGCGACGAGCAGGATCGAGGCGGGGTCCAGCGAGTAGCCGAACAGCCCGAGCAGCGGCGCGGCGTGTTCGGTGGACGGCACTGCCTGCGAGTGCGGCAAGTTGGAGAAGACTGGAGCGACCGCGAGTGGCCGGCGCGCGAGCCAGGGCCGCGAGGCGAGCCAGCGCGCGCGGAAGTCGGCGGTGAGGAGTGCTGCGTCGCAGGCACGCATCGCCTGCACGAGCGCGGCGCGCTGGGTCAGCGCCCAGGTGGCGCCGCGCAGGCCGCCGCGACCCCAGGGATAGACCAGCTCGTGCATCACGGCGATCACCGGTAGGCCCGCGCGCCGCAGGGCGGCGACCGTCGGGGGCACGAACAACGGCACGCCGCGGTGGGCGTAGGCGAAGGTCGAGTAGTGCCAGAGGATCGCCCGCGGTTGAGCGCTTTGCAGGTCGGCGGCCAGTTCGTCCGTCCAGGCACGGACCTCCACACGCGCGCCGCGCAGCGAGCGCTCGTCCCGCACGAGCCAGTGCATGGTGCAGGGCATGCGCTCGCGAGCAAGCTCCTCGGCCAGCAGCCGCGCGTGGTCGCGAACGCCGCACACGGACCGGGTCGAGACGCCGACGACCGCGAGGCGCGCCTGCTCGGCGCCGGCCGTCGTCCCGACCGCAGCGCTCGCCCCCGCGCCAGCCGGCCCCTCACCCACCAGCACCGAGGACCTCCCCCCGATAGACGGCCGCGATCGCCTCGCTGAGCGCGTCGCGGTCGCCGGTGGGCAGGATCAGGCCGGTGCGAGCGGGATCGACCAGCTCCTTCATGCCGGTGTCCTCGCTGACGAGCACCGGCACGCCGCAGGCCAGCGCCTCGGCGGGCGCGTAGGCGAAGCCGTCCTCGTACGTGGGGTGCACGCACAGTCGTGCACGCTGCAAATGCGGCAGGGGGTCGCCCGGGCAGACCTCGATGCGAGGGTCGGCCAGGCGCGCCGCCTCGATGAAGCGGCGCACACCGCGCGATTTCCAGTTGCCGACCAGCAGCAGGCGCAGGTCGGGGAAGGGCAGCCGGCGTACCGCGTCGATCAACAGCGGCACGCCCTTGGCGACCGACAGGCTGCCAACGTAGACGATGTCGAAACGGCCGGCGGTGCCCGGACGCTGGGCGAGTTCGCGGCCCTCGAGCTCGCCCCCACGTTCAGTGGCTCCCGAAGCCAGCGCAACCCCACAGCCCTCGGCGTCTGGCGCCCCGCCGCCAGGCTGGTAGCGCGGGTCGGGAGTGAGCGGAAAAAGCGACAGCCGCTGCTCGGGGATGCCGTGTTCCACAAACGACTCCCACGTATACCGGCAGGCGACGTGAATGCGGTCGGCCTGCGCATATTCGGCGAGATGGCGAGGCAGAATCAGCGTGCCGAACGAGCGCTCCAACGGGTATTGGGAGAGCGCCCGGGCGTGCTGGCGCGCGACGCGGCGGACGTGCGGGCTGCCGGTCATCAGCCCGACAGACTCGTACCCGAGGGCGCGCGCCGACCGAAACTGCGCGAGCGCCTGGCGGTTGAAGGCGATCAGATGATCGGCGGGCGGCAGAGCACGCGCGCAGTGGGCGTCGAACTCGACGCGTGTGCGCCACAGCCGCCAGCCGGGCGAGACGCGCGCGAGCGGCGCCAGCGCAGTGGTGCGCCACGACGGTCGCGGCCCGGCCGTCGATGAGCGAGTGCCGTCGAAGCCAACCGTGTCCGAGCTGCAGATGTAGCTGCGCTGTCGTCCTCGCCGGTCGAGCGTTTGGACGATCTCCTGCAGATGGCGTCCCAGACCGCCGCTGGCGAAGGGGGCGCCGCAGGTGACGACCACGCGCCCGGCGGGCAGCGCCGCCTCCTGCGCGGCCTGTGCCTCGGCACGCCGGTTGCACCCGAGCAACGGCGCCTCAATCGCCGGCGTCATAACCCCAGAGGCTCACGAGATCCCGGTCCAGGTACTCGCTCAGCGCGGCGACCTCGGGCTTGAAGCGCTCGCGCAACTCGCGCATCAGACGCTCGTCGGGTGGCTCTGGCTTGCCATAGACCATGCTGCGGTGGGTCCCACGCAGCGCTTGCCGGCGCAGCGGCCGGGGCGTGAGCGACTTGATCGCGCCCTTCGCGGTCCGCGCGAGCGGGCCGCGCCCGGCGGCCAGCGCGCTGACTGCGTTGTTGAGCGCCAGCGAGCGCACGCGCACCGTGGGGTTGGACTCCAGCGCCTGCACCGGAACGCTGTCGTCGACGTCCAGCAGACGCAGCACCCGACGCACCGTCTGCTCGTTGTCGGCGCGAAAGTCGTCGTAGACGATCGCCAGCACCTGCTCGTGCGCGAAGACCTCGTGGTAGCGACGCAGCTGCGCGACGTACTGGACATGGTCGCTGTACCTGTGGATGTCGCGTCCCTGGCGCACCACCAGCTCGTTGGCGAACGCCTTGCGCAGATCTTTCTGTGTCTCGACGCCCGACTGCAGCAACTGCATGTGCAGCGAGCGGATGAAGCTCGCCGGCTCGCGCAGGATCGCGATGATCTTTGCCCGCGGCTGCACGCGCGCGATCTGCGCCGCGGCGGCGTGAGAGGTGAGATAGGACGGCGAAGCCTCGCCCTTGCGCTGCCCGGGCTCGGCGGCGGCGAACAGCTCCAGGTACTGCTCGAGCGTCGATGGCAAGACTCCCGTGCTCGACGGTTCGAAACGCGCGGGCATGTCGGTCGCGAAGAACTTCGGCTCCTTGAGCGTGGGCATATAGATCTGGGGGTGGCGGCTGAGCATCTCGTACAGTGCGGTCGTGCCGCTCTTGTGGTGGCCGACGATGAAGAAGTCGGGCACCCTCTCTCTCGCGCGCGCGTCGAGTTCCGCGATCGCCGGTTCAGACGAGCCGGTCATAGCCCCACAGCGACACGAGGTCGCGGTCGAGGTACTCGCTGAGCGCCACCACCTCGCCTTTGAAGCGACGACGCAGCTCGGACATCAGCCGCTCGTCCGGCGTCTGGGGCTTGCTCCAGACGATGCGACGCCGAATGCCGACAAGCGCCGCGCGGCGCAGCGGCCGCGGCGCGAGCAGCTTGACCGCCGTCTTCGCCGAGCGCGAGAACGGGCCGTGGCCGATCGACACCGCGCTGATCAGCTGCTCCAGCGGCTGCGCGCGCACCCGCACGGTCGGGTTGGCGTCTCGCACGGCGAGGGGCAACGTGTCGTCAACTCCGAGGAAGCGCAGCACCCGGCGCACCGTCGCCTCGTTCTCGGCGCGGAAATCGTCGTAGATCAACACCAGCACCTGCTCGGGCGTGAACACCGCGTGGTAGCGGCGCAGCTGCTGCACATAGCGTATGTAGTTCGAATAGAGCAGCACCTTTGCCGGAAAGGGCGAATGCGGCGGGACGCGCCTGCCCCGGCTGCGCGCGCCCTCGAGCGCGAGCGCCTTGCGCAGGTTGTTCCTGGGCTCCACGTGGGTCTCGACGAACTGCATGTGCAGCGAGCGCAGGAAGCTCGCCGGCTCGCGCAGGATCGCGACGATGCGCGCGTCGGGGCGCACCGCCGCGATCTCCTCGGCGGCAGTGCTCGAGGCCAGGTAGAAGGGCGACGCCTCGCCGACGCGCTGATCTTCTCGGGCTGGCGCGAACAGCTCGCGGTACTCGGTGAAGGTCTTCGGAAGCCCCTCCTTCGCTCGGTCGGGACCGAGGTGCATGTCGTCGGCGAAGAAGCGCGGCTCCTTCAGCGCGGGCATGTAGATCTGCTGGTGCCCGCGCAGCATCTCATAGAGCGCTGTGGTCCCGGACTTTGGATGGCCGGCCACGAAGAAGTCGGGCGCCTCGAGCATCCGGGCCGCGCCCGGCGAGCCGTTCGCACCGCGCGACGCCCGTTCTCTGGCCAACGCGGCCGCCGCGCGCTCGTTCGTGCCCTCGAACGCACCCGCCGCGCGCCTGTTCGTGCCCGTGAGCGCTGACTCAGTCGATGCGGTCATAACCCCACAGCGTCACGAGATCGCGTTCGAGGTAATCACTCAGCGCCACCACCTCGCCCTTGAAGCGGCAGCGCAGCTCACGCATGAAGCTCTCCTGCGGCGGGCGCGGCGCGCCGAGCACGACGCGGCGGCGTACGCTGGCGAGCGCCTGCCGGCGGACCGGGCGCGGCGCGAGTGTCTTCAGGGCGCTCTTGGCACTGCGCGAGAGGGGGCCTCGCCCGACCGACACAGCGTGCACCAGCTCGTCCAGGCTCTGCGAGCGCACACGCACGGTCGGGTTGGCGTCCTGCACGGCGATCGGCGCCGTGTCGTCGACCCCGAGGAAGCGCAGCACGCGGCGCACCGTCGCCTCGTTTTCGGCGCGGAAGTCGTCGTAGATCAATACCAGCACCTGCTCGGGGGCGAACACCGCGTGGTAGCGCTCCAGTTGCTCTACGTAGCGGACGTGCTCGGCGTAGAGCAGGTCCTGCGGTCGCGGCGAGCGGCGCGGGATCCGCCGCCCGCGGCGCCGCGTGGCTTCCAGCGCGAGCGCGCGACGCATGTCCTTGACCGTCTCGACGTGCGACTGCACGAACTGCAGGTGCAGCGAGTACAGAAAGCTGGCGGGCTCGCGCAGGATCGCGACGATGCGGGCGTCGGGGCGCACGGCGGCGATCTCCGTCGCGGCGGCGCGAGAGAACAGGTATGACGGCGAGGCCTCGCCGCACAGCTGCCCGGGCCGCGCGGGGTCGAACAGCGCGAGGTACTGCGCGAGCGTGCTCGGCAGCGGGCCGGCGCGACGCGGCTGGAAACGCTGGCGGTCGTCGGTGGCGAAGAAGCGCGGCTCCTTCAGGTCGGGCATGTAGATCTGGGGGTGGCGGCGCAGCATTTTGTAGAGCGCGGTCGTGCCACACTTGTGGTGGCCGACGATGTAGAACTCGGGCGCCTGGCTGCGCGCGGGCGCCGCGCCGCTCACCGGCACCCGATACCCGGGCGCCGGGCTGCGCGCGACCCACTCCGCAGCGCCGGTCTGCTGCTCACGCGTACCCGGTCCGGCGAGGCGCCCCTGCGCCTCGCCATCCTCAACCTTGCGCGCTCCGGGACTGGGCGCGTGCCCGCCGGGGTCGTCAAGCGTCCTCGACACCGTCATACCCCCAGAGCGTGACGAGATCTCGGTCAAGGTACTCGCTGAGCGCCACCACCTCGCTCTTGTAGTGGCGGCGCAGCTCGCGCATCACCTCCTCTTCGGGCGGCGGCGCGTCGGCGAACACGAGCCGGTTCTGCACGCCGCGCAGCGCGCCGCGGCGCAGCTCGCGCGGGGTGATCGCCTTCACCGAACCCTTCACCGCGCGCGAGACGGGGCCGTGTCCGACCGCCACCGCGTGCGTCAGCTCGTGCAGGCGTCGCGAGCGCACGGCGACCGTCGGGTTGGCGTCTCTCACGGCGACCGGCAGCGCGTCGTTGACACCGAGAAAGCGCAGCACTCGGCGCACGGTCGCCTCGTTCTCGGCGCGGAAGTCGTCGTAGATCAGCACCAGCACCTGCTCGGGCGCGAACACCGCGTGAAAGCGCTGCAGCTGCTCGACGGTGTGCACGTGGTCGGAGTACATCAGCGCGTTGGGCCAGTAGGTGTTGCGCGGCACGTGCCGACCCTGCCGGCGCTCGTCCTCCAGCGCGAGCGCCGCGCCCAGGTCGGTCTCGACCTCGACGTAGAGCTGCACGAACTCCAGGTGCAGCGAGCGCAAGAGGCTCGCCGGGTCGCGCACGATCGCCACGATGCGCGCGTCGGGGCACACCTCCACGATGCGCTGCGCGGCCGTGCGCGACCACAGATACCACGGCGAGGCGTCGCCGATGCGCTGCTCGGGCGCGGCGTCGGCAAACCAGGCGAGGTACTCGTCGAGCGTCTGCGGCGTCCCCCCCGGCCGCGGCGGGTCGCGCAGCGACATCTCGCTGACGAAAAAGCGCGGCTCCTTGCGCTCGGGGAGATAGATCTCGGGGTGGGGGCGCAACATCTCGTACAGCGCCGTGGTGCCGCTCTTGGGTTGGCCGGCGATGAAGAAGTCGGGCACCCGGCCGGCTGGTCTCGGCGGTGCTCCCAGCCCGTCGGGTGAGATCTCAGAGCTGTGCGAGTCAGTCGACATCGTGATAGCCCCACAGGGTGAGAAGATCGCGATCCAGGTATTCGCCGAGCGCCGCGACCTCTCCCTTGAAGCGGCGGCGCAGTTGCGCCATCAGCTCCGGGTCCGCCGCTCGCGGCGCCGTGTAAACGACTCGCTGCCACGTTGCGCGCACGCGCTCGCTGCGGCGCAGACGCGCCGGTATCAGCGCATTGGCCACGCGCGAGTTCCGGCTGGCCCCAGCAGGGCGATCGCGCGCCGCGCGCACGTCCGCGACGAAGTGATGCAGCGCCAGCGAGCGCACCGCCCGCACGGGTTTCGTCTGGAGCGTCTCGATCGGGAGGGCGTCGTCGACCTCGAGGAAGCGCAGGATCTGGCGCACGGCCGCCTCGTTGTCGCGCCTGAGGTCCTCATAGATCAGCACCAGCACCTGCTCAGGCGCAAACGCCGAGTGGTAGCGACGCAGCTGCTCGGCGTAGCGCACGTGCTCGCAGTACAGCAGCGCCTGCGGGTGGTGGCAGTGGCGGGGAATCTGCTCGCCGCGCCGCCGTGCGTCCTCTAGCGCCAGCGCCTTGCGAAAATCGCGCTGGGTCTCGACGTTCGCGGAGACGAACTGCGTGTGCAGGGAGCGCACGAAGCTCGCGGGCTCACGCAGGATTGCGATGATGCGCGCGTTGGGCTTCAGCTCGGCGATGCGGCCGGCGGCGACGCTCGAGCGCAGGTATTGGGGCGATGCCTCGCCGGCCCGCTGCTCGGGAGCGGCCGGCGCGAACAGAGAGAGGTACTGATCGAGCGTGCGCGGCCGGCGCTCCGGCGTCCACGGCCCGTGCGGCTGCCCGAACCTGGAAGCCATGTCGGGCGCCAGGAAGCGAGGCTCCTTCTGGTTGGGCATGAAGATCTGCGGGTGGCCCCTGAGCATTTCCCACAGGGCGGTCGTGCCGCACTTCTGATGGCCGACGATGAAGAAGTCGGGGGCTCGCCCTCGCGCCGCGTGCGCGCCGTTCGAGCGCGCTGCGCGGGCACCGGCGGGCGGCAGCGCCCGAGCGATCGTCGGCGGCACCGGACAGCGTCCGGTGGTCGGCGGCGTCAGGGGAATGACAGCAACAGACGCCGCCAGGCCGTTTACGGTGGCCGGCGTGGGGTTGAGGACCGCCGGCGCCGCGTCGGGAACCACCGCTCCAGTCTCCTCGCGGTCGCTCACGCCGTTCATCTCAGCCCTCACGCCGTCCACTCCAGCGCCGACACCGGCCATCCCAGCGCTGCCGCCGGCCATCTCAGCTTCGGGGTCTGCGCCTGCCGAGGCGCTCGCCGCGAGCCCCATGGCCGAGCGGTAGTAGGCGTTCTCTCGCCGCAAACGCTCGACCGCGTCGAACGCCGCCAGCTGCCCCTCCTCGATCACCATCACGCGGTCGCACACCTCGAGCGTCAACATGCGGTGGGCGATGATGAACAGCGTGAGTTCGCCCTTGAGGCCCGCAAGCGACTCCTGGATCAGCGCCTCGGAGTGGGGATCGAGCGCGCTGGTGGGCTCGTCGAGCACGAGCACGTCTGGCCTGACGACGAGCGCGCGCGCGAGACAGATGCGCTGCTGCTGGCCGCCGGAGACGGCGTCCGCGCGCGGGCCGACGATCGTCTCATAACCATCCGCCCAGCCCATCACGTCGTCGTGGATGCGCGCGAGCCGCGCTGCGCGCTGCACGGCCTCATCGTCGATGTCCGCACGGAAGTAGCGGATGTTCTCCGCGACCGTCGCGTGTACCAGGCGGGGTTCCTGGGGCACGTAAACCACGCGCCGGTGCCAATCGTCCCTTGCGAACTCATCGGCCGGCAGGCCGTTGACGAGATAGCGGCCCCGTGCGGGCGCGCGCAGCGCAAGCAAGATCTGCACGATCGTGGACTTGCCCGCGCCGGACGGTCCCACGATGCCGATCGCCTCGCCGCCATCGACCGTGAAGCTGATGTCGGAAAGGACGGGCGAGCCAGCCCGGTAGGAGAAGCAGACATCGTCGAAGGCGAGGGCCTCCACGCTGGCAAGCTGGCGCTCACCCGTGACGGGCGTGCTCGTGCCGTACCGCTCGGCCGCGTCCTGGATTCGTTCGATGAACGGCAGCGACTGGCGCAGCCCCTGATAGGCGCCCTGTATCTGCTGACCATTGGTCCCGGCGCGGACGAGCAGCAGGATCACGCCGCCGAGCGCCGCCACGTCGTGCCTGTTCACGGCATACAGAGCGGCGAGACCCCCAATCAGCAGCAGGTACATCAGACTCTGATAGAGGTTCGGGGTCAGGCGCATGATCGTCTGTGCGCGCAGGTAGAGGTCGCGGGCCACGTCGATCAAGCGATCGATCCGCTCACGCTGCGCCGCTCCCGCGCCGAACACATTGGTCTCTTCGGCCAGGCGCACGGTCTCGCTGACGCCGCCCGCGTAGTTGAGCTGAGCCCGCGAGAGCTGACGGACACTGCGCACCCCGAGCTTGTTCAGCGGGCGCATCGCGACGAACAGCAGCAACGCTGCGAACAGCACCAGACCGGCAGCACGAGCGTTGAGCGCGATCGCCGAGATCATCAGGATCACAAAGGTGAAGCTCGAGGTCAGCAGCGTCGTCGCCTGCTGTGCACCCTGCGAGGCCTGCAACACCTGGCTGGTCATGATCTCCTGCATGTGCCCCTCGCGATCGCGCGACTGCACATCCCAGGACGCGCGCGTGTACGCATGCATCACATCAACCCGCAGTTGGGCCTGCACGTCGGCGCCGATGCGGGCCGGCAGGATCGACAAGGGCCCGGCCTGCAGCACGAGACGCACCACGGCGAACGACAGCGCCACCACGAACAGCGTCCCCACCGTCGCCTGGAAGTCCAGTCCAGCGATCTTGAGCGGGATGTGTTTCTGCTTGTCAACCAGCGTCGCCGCGATCTGCGCCAGGATCACGAGCATCGCCGCTTCGGCCAGGCCCGCAATCACCGAGCTGACCGAGAGCGTGGCGACCATTCCCCGCCGCTGCCCGAGCAGGGCGCTCAACCGCGCCCGCGAGGAGGACATCACACCGCCCCCGCCGGGGTGACTGCGCCGACGCTACGCGCGCGGGCGCGGCCTGGACCGGCCAGCCAATAGGCGGCGACCCCCACCGAGAACCAGAAGAATGGGCCGCCGGCGGCGCTGCTCATGAACGACCCCTCAAAGCCCATCGCCGCAAAGGCGATGAACACGGCAAAGATCGCCGCGAGATCGATCCGCAGCTCGACGTCGGCGACGCGCGGCAGGCGCCGCAACACGAGCACGATCACCTGCAACGTGAGCGCCACCCACAGAATCAAGCCTGCGGCGCCCAGTTCGTCCTCGACGTAGTTGTACTGCGTCTCGGAGCTGACGCCATGCCCTTCGAGCGCCTTGGTTTCCCTGCCGCCGAAGCTCGAGGCTGAGCCCGCGGTCGCCAGCCCAAAGCCGAATGGGGCGCTGGCGATGTAGCGCGGGATCAGCGCCAGCGACTTTTCCTTGTAGGTGGTCGAGGTGTGTACGACGCTGTTCGGTTCGATGCTTTCGTAGCGCGAGAAGACGCTTGCGCCCTCGGAGGCGACGAACAGCGCGCCGAGTGGCAGCGCGAACGCGGCCACGGTGAGCACCGCGGCGAGCGGCCTTGCGACCCGCTCGCCGGCGCTCAACGAGAGCAGCAGAAAGCCGACCACCGCGATCGCGCCACCCACGACCTGCAGCCGGCCGAGACCGGTCGCGATCGCCACGAGCGCGCCGAGGCTGAGCGCAATTGCCAGCCATCGTCGCCGTCCGCGCCAGGTCGCGAACAACGCGAGCGTGCAGGGCAGCGCGATCACACCGATGCCGCCGCCGAAGCCGCTGTCGGTGCCGAGCGCGGGCGGGCGGACGTGCGCGACGCCTTCGCTCAGGTAGCGACGCGCGGTGAGCCCGGTTTCGCCGGCGTTGTTGTCTTCGTAGAGCTGGGCATAGCCCGGGCCCCAGCTTGCGAGCTGGCCGGGCGTCAAATGTGTCTGGTAGGCGCTGACCGCGCCGTTGATAAGAGCGATCGCACCGAGCAGCACGAACAGCTTGCGTAGACGGTCCTTGGAGCGCATCAGCACATAGCCGAAGAAGAAGAAGGGAACCCACTCGAGGTTTTGCCTGAAGCCGCCGGCGACCTTCAGCAGCCCGTGCGTACGCGGGTTGAACGCCTCGATCGCGACAAGCGCCACGAATGCCAGTGCCCAACCCGAGAGCGCTGGCAGTCGTAAACGTTCGCGGCGCCGCGCCAGGCGCGCCAGCGCGCCGAGGCTGACTGCCGCGATCAGGATGTCGCGCACGCTCGACGCCGCCTGACTGGCCGACATCAGCTTGACGGGACCCTCCAGCAACCCGAGGTAGACCGCGAGAATCGTCACGCTGACCGCCAGCCGGCTGTTGGCTGCGAGCGCGACGACGGCCACCGCACCGAAAAGCAGCACGAACACCAGCAACAGGTTGGGCTTGGGGGTAGCCACGCTGAGCGCGCCCGCCAGCGCCAGCGCCAGCGCCATCGCGAGCAGGGTCTGCAGTGCGGCGCGCGTGCGCCGTCGACGCACGTCGCCGTCCATGCGCCCACCCGCCGCCAGACTGGGCAGCAGCGCCTCGCTCGCGCTCATCGCCGTGCGAATGTGAGCCGGCCGCGCCCGGCAGAGATGCCGAAGCGAGCCAGCTCCTTGCCGGCGACGTCGTTGACGACGGTGCCGAGGACCGGCGCGCTGGCCGAGCGCGCCAGCAACTGCGCGAGGCGCTCGGCGGAGCGGTCGTGCGTGTAGCCTGCCCGTGCGACCAGCACGATCCCGTGAACGGCCTTTAGCAGCGGCATCGCGTCGCTGACCTCGAGCGGCGAGGGCGCGTCGATCAGCACGCAGTCGAAGTCGTCCGTGAGCGAGCGCAGCAGCTCGGGCACCGCCCGGTTGGCGATCGCCGCCGGTGCGTTGGCGGCCGGCGTTTCGCTCGCGAGCACCGACACCGACCCGCTGGTCTGCGTCCTGGTGACGGTCACCACGTCGGCGGCGTCAGCTGCAGGCCGCTCGACGCCGAGCGACGCGCGCGCCTCGGGCACGGTGCGCAGCGCTTCGCGCAGCGATGCTGTGCCGTCGAGCACATCCTCGAGCCCGAAGCCACTGACGCCCAGCAGTTGCGCCTGCGCCGGCTGGCGCAGATCGGCGTCGAGCACCGCCACGCGTTCGCCGGCGGCGCGCTGCACGAGTGCCAGACCAGCCACCAACTGCGACGTGCCATCGCCGCTCTCGGTGCCGATGAACAGGATCGAGCGCGGCGTCCCGACCTTGCCGTTCTGCACGACACCGCCGAGCGCCAGCGCCGCGCGCGCGCGCCACAGCGGCTCGATCGCCGCCGCGGCCGGCGCTGGATGGCCTTCCTCTACTTGCACGATCGGAGCCTTGCTACGCGGCAGTCCGGCGAGCACCTGCGTCCCGAAGGCGTGCTCGATCTCCGCCAAGCCGTGCAGACGCCGGTCGAGTCGCTCGAGCGCGAGCGCCGCCACGGCCGCCAGCGCGAGCCCGATCACGAAGGCGAAGATCGCGTTTTTTTTCGGTGCCGGCGCAACCAGCGCCGCCCCCTTGGGTGTCGCGGGATTGACCTGTTGCACACCGGTGGCGTGCAGCTCGGACTCCAACTGGCTGAGCTTGCTGCTCAGATTGGCGGCTTGGATGACCGCAGTCGCGCTCGTCGAGTTGGCGCCTTTGGCGCCGGCGCCACGGGTTTTGGCCAGCGACTGCGCTTCGATGCGCCGCAGCTGCCGCCGCGTGGTGGCGATCGCGACCTCGAGCGCCCGCAGGTAGGCGGTGCGCTGGCGTTTGATGTACACCTGCGCATACGCGTTGGCGAGACCCGCCGCGCCCTTGGCGGTGTGCGCTTCGGTGGAGATCGTGACGATGTCGCTGGAGGAGCTGACGCTCGTGTGCACTTTGCCGTGCACCGTCTTCTGCCCGCGCGGGCCGCGCAGCAGCGCGTGCACCTGTTCGGTGACGCCCTGCGAGGTGATCAGCGCGGCGGCGTCCCCGACGATGTGGGTGTCGAGCGCTTTGCTCTGGTTGCCGCTGAGCAGGCTCTGTTCTTCGGAGCCGCTGGCGAGATTCAGCTCGGTGGTGGCCGAGAACACGGTCGGCTGGCGCTTGTAGTAGAGGTAGGTCGCGCCGGCGACGACGATCGCCACCGCCAGGATCAGCCACTTGTGCTTCCACAGCGGCGCGAAGATGGCGGATGCGTCGGTTGTATCGCTCATCGAATCGAGGTCGTCCCGGCGGCGCTTGTGGAAATACACAACCGTGCCCGCGGCTGCTCAAGGAGGCAGAAGCATCGGGCATCGCTGGGCGCAATATGTAAAACGTTTGTAATCACATCTTCGTCCCCGCGCTGGGAATCTGTGAGGATGCAGGCCATGAACGGGAGACGGCGTCGATTGCTTGCGGTCAGCCACCCCGCGGTGGTGGATGTCAACCAGGAGGTCTACCGCGAGCTGGCCCGGCGCGACTGGGACGTAACGGTCGTCGTACCTCGCCGCTGGCGCCACCCCTACTCCAGGGCACCCGTTGCGCCGCGCGCGCTGGCCGGGCTGGAGGGGGCACTGCGCCCTGTTCCCGTGGCCTTTCGGGGCCGCCCGCAGCGACATGTTTATCTGACCAGCGCACGCGCGCTCAGCCGGCGACTGCGGCCCGACGTGGCGTTCGTGGAGGCCGAGCCCTATGCGCTGGCGGCGACACAATGGGGCCGGGCGCTCGCCCGCGCCGGCATCCCGTTCGGCGTGCAGTGCTATGAGAACATCGATCGCCCGTTGCCGGCCGCGGTGCGAGCGCTGCGCGCGCGCGTGCTGCGCGAGGCCGCCTTCATCGCCGCCCGCTCCGACAGCGCGGCGCGGCTCGCTCGCGCGTGGGGAGCGCGCGGCGAGATCGGGCTGGCGCCACCTGCCGTGCCCGCCTGGGAGCCACTCGCCAACACGCACGCCTCGCAGAGCGCAGATGCGTCGCAAAACGGGAACGCGCCGCAGGACAGGGACGCACCGAACGAGTCGGCGTTCACGGTCGGCTACGCCGGCAGGCCGCTCACGGTCGGCTACGCCGGCAGGCCGCTCACGGTCGGCTACGCCGGCAGGCCGTTCACGGTCGGCTACGCCGGCCGGCTGGTGGAGAGCAAGGGGCTCCTCGACCTGCTCGAGGCGGTGTGCACGCTTGCTGCGCCTGTGCAACTCGTGCTCGTGGGCAACGGCGAGCTGCGTGGCCAATTGGAGGGTCAGCCGATCCCCGGATCGCGGGTGCGCGTGCTCGACGGTTTCGCGCACGACCAGATGGCGTCGGCCTACTCCCAGTTTGACGTGCTCGCACTGCCCTCGCGCACGACCGCCACTTGGAAGGAGCAGTTCGGCCGGGTGATCGTCGAGGCGTTGTGGTGCGGCGTGCCGGTGATCGGCTCGGACTCGGGCGAGATCCCGTGGCTGATCGAGCTGACCGGCGGCGGACGGGTGTTCCCCGAGGGCGACTGCGCCGCGCTGGCCAGCCAGCTGCAAGCGCTGCGCGACGCACCCGAGTTGCGTGCCGAGCTGGCAAGCCGCGGTCGCGCGGCGGTCGAGCGACTGTTCTCGGTGCCGGCCGCGACCGACGCGTTCGAACGGCTGTTGGTGGCAGCGGCGGCGCCGAAGGGCGGGAGCCCGAAGTGCGCTCCCGCCCTGTCAACGGTGACGTCGTAGAGTGCTCCAGCTCTACGGTCGTCTCTGGTTCTCAGGTCGTCTCTGGTTCTCTACTTGACTCTGGTTCTCTACTTGAAGCCGATGTTGCCAGCGCCCAGTTCCTCTTCGAGCTGGCCGCGGTAGATGCCGCTTTTGGCTTCGGTTTTCAAGGTGCCTTCTTCGAAGCCACCTTCGCCAAGGCACTGCCCTTCTTCATAGCTCCACTGCATCGTCGTGAAATCGTTCGCAATGATGAGCTTGTTCTTGATGAGACTGGGGAACTGCTTGATTTTCTTCTCTTCGACAGGCACTTCGTTGTTCGAGTAGCTCACGGCCGAGAACGTTTCTTCGGGCTTGACCAAAGCCTTCGCCGGAACCGTCTGCGCGGGCCAGTTGACCTTGCAGAGTTTGCCGCCGATCTTGAAACTGGCAGCGCCGGAACCCAGTTCCACTTCCGATTCGGTTTCACCAACGCCGAACCCGGCGTAGCCGTTGACGTGATACACGAACTTCACCGGTTCCGATTTTTTGGTTTCCGGGTTCACGTTGAAGTTGGTGGCGAGACCCCCTTTGAACTGCCCGGCGTTCACCTCGGTGAGGCATTTTGAGAACTTGATCTCGGTCACGAACGTCTGCGAGGTGCTCCACGACACGGCACCTTCGGCGATCGTCTGACCGGCGGTCTGCGCGGCGCAAAAGATGTGGAACGCGCCGAACACCAATTCCTGGTTGAGTTTTTCCTTGCCGAGCATCGTTTCGCCGATGCCGATCCCCTTGATCTTGCCCGGTTCGGCTTCCGAGAGCGGCTTGGGCAGACGGCTCGCGGTGAATTCATGTGCCATGGCGGGCGTAGCCGTCGTGCACAGGGCACAAGCGGCAGCAGCCAGCGCAACGACCAGGTTGCGTCTTCTCATTTCCTCCAAGACCTCCGTCATTCGCGTTCGAAATGGTTATCCAAATCGCAACCATTCGTTATCCACCGAGGCTCTCCCAAACCTCGGGTCCCCCGCTCGAGGGCAGCGGCGCGACACTATCACAGCGACATGCAGCAACCGGCCCTCACTTGTGTGAAAAATTCGTAAACGCGGCCCCGTTGGAACACGGCACCTATCAATAAAACGAAGGCCGCGAAGAATCCAAATGCTCGGCTAGTCGCGCATACAGCTCATGGTGCCCGTCAACCATCCGCTCCCAGCTGAAACTCAGCGCCGCCGTGCGCGCTGCCGTGCCGAGACGCTCGCGCAGCGCGGGGTCTGCCGCCAACTCGTTCAGACGCACGGCGATCGTGTCGGCATCGCGGTCGATCAGAAACCCGCTCTCCCCATCCCCGATCAGCTCGCGCACGCCATTGACCGGCGTGGCAAGCACCGGCACCCCGCTCGCCGCGGCCTCGAATGCGACCAGCGAGAAGGTCTCGTAGCTGGAGGGCAATACGAACGCGTCGGCGAGCGCGTAGACGATCTGCACGTCTTTCATCACCCCGGGCCAGTGCACGCGCTCGGCGACTCCGAGCCCCTCGGCGAGCGCCTGAAAGCGCGCACGGTCACCGTCGCCGGCGACGACGAAATCCCAGGCGGGCGCCTGTGCGAGCGCTCCGATCGCGTACTCCAAGCCCTTGTGCCCCCAGTCGCGCGCGACGAACGCGGCGACAAGCCGCTGTGGGTCGATCGCCAACCGCGAGCGCATCGCACGCGCCTGTTGCTCGTGCGCGCCAGGCGCGAACGCGCTCGTGCTCACACCGTTGTGAATGGTCAGCACGCGCGCACGCGCCGCCGGGTGGTGCTCGCGCATCTCCTCGGCCAAGCCGTTTGAGACGCAGACGATGCGCGCGCCGCGGTTGTAGGCGACACACAGGCGTTCGGCTGTGCGCTTGACTGCGCCGAGCAACGCATTGTAGGCGCGAAAGAGCGCGGTGGCGCGCCGCGGCGCCGCGCGATGGACCCGGTGGCAGCAGTGGATCGCGAGAACGTCAACGCGGTTCCAAACGATCGCGCCCGTGGCCTGCACGACACCGCGGCGGTGGCGGCGCACCGCCAGCGTGCCGGCCAGCATGAACGCCGGGTAGCCGAGCAGGAAAGGGCGGCGGGGGCCGCGTACGCGGTGAAAGCGCACGCCGGCCTCCGGCGGCAGCGCACATGTCCAAGCGATCACGCTCACCGGATGGCCCAAGCGCCGCAACCCCAGCGCCAGCTCCCCGAGCTGGCGCTCCATCCCACCAAGCGAGCCGACGTCATGGGCGACGATCGTCACCTCGCACGGCGGCGCGATGTCGCCCCCCGCGCCTTCGCAGCCTCGCGCAAGGCCGGATCGCACGCCGCCAGCGTCGCCGACCGCGTCTGCGGGGCCGCCTGCGAGTTCTGAGGACACGGCGCTGCGCACGGCCCCCCTGTCGTCAGCCGGCAAGCGCCTGGAGGTTGTCGAAGAAGCGCCCGCGCAGCGCCACGTCGGTGAACTCTTCGCCGAAGCGCTCGCGGCCAGCCCGCCCGACCTGCCGGCGCAGCTCGGGCGCGGCCAGCAGCACTTCGAGCGCATCGGCCAGCGCCGCGGGCTCGCCCGAGCGCGCCAGCACGCCGGTGCCCCGGTCGGCGATGAACTCGGAGGGACCGCCAGCATCCACCGCGACGACCGGCACCGAGCGGGCCATGCCCTCCAGCAGCACGATCCCGAACGGCTCGGGATCCGAGGCGTTCACGAGCACATCCATCCGCTCGATGTAGGGGCCGGCGTCGGGTACCTGACCGGTGAAGGTGACGGCGTCCGCGAGCCCGAGCTCATCGGCGAGCACGGGCAGCGACTCGGCGTACTCGGTGGAGAGTCCGTAGGCGTCCCCGCCGACGACCAGCAGGTGAATCTCGTGGCCGCGCTCGCGCAGCAGCGCCTGCGCGCGCAGCAGGCGGTCCTGCCCCTTCCATGGCTGCAGGCGCCCGACGATGCCGACCACCGGCACACCGGCTGCCAGTTCCAGCGAAGCGGTCGGCGCGTGCCCATTCTCGCCTTGGCCGTTGCGAGCCGGAGCGGGCGCACCGGCCGCGACGACGAACGTCCTGCGCGCCGGCCGCAGGCGCCGCTGCGCAGTGGCCGCCGAACGCGAGTAGCAGCCAATCGCGCGCGCCGGCAGCAGCGTCGCGCAGCGGTCCAGCCAGAACCCGTCGGGGATCCCCTGCTGCCACCAGAGGACGCGACCGGGAATGCCCGCCAGCACAGCCGCCGGCGCGCCGTAGAGCTGCGTCTTGGCCGCCCAGTTGAGCACCAGGTCGGGCTTGCGCCGGCGCAGCACACCAGCCAACCGCACCACCGTGGCAGCCCAGCGATGGACTTCGCGCAGCTGCCCGGCGGGAATCACCTCGACGCGAAACCCGGCTGCGCGCAGCTCGGTCGGCCAGGGCCCGTCTTGGAAGAACACCAACTCGATCTCGTGTCCGCTGCCCGGCGCACCATCGAGTATCGCTTGCAGCATCGCCTCCGCGCCACCGAGACGTTCCCCCCACGGCAATGTCACGACGATCCGCATCGGACTCACCTGGCAATCGGGCAGCGTGCATCGCTGTGGCCGCCTGCACTCACGCCGGGGAGCTTACCGGCAGTTCTCGGCGCCGCGAGCGCCGTCTCGCAACATCTTCACATCCGCACTGCAGGGCGCGGGTACTTTCCCGTCACAGACGGCGACGCAACCACGTCATGCGTCGTCGACGGATCACCGGGAGCACGCGCTTGAACCCCTTGACCCCCCTTTCACCGTCACCGACCCGGGGGGGATTCGCGAGCGGGGAGTTATCCAATTCTTCACCATTGGGGTCGCCGAGCCCCCCACGGGGAGCAGTCAACCAGCCGCCGGGAGTAGTGAGCCACCAGCCGAGCGCGGTGAGCCTGGTACACGACTACCTGCTCGTGATGCGCGGCGCCGAGCGAACGTTCGCGGCGCTCGCCGACCTCTACGCGGATGCGCCGATCTTCACGCTGCTCTACGACGAGCAGCGCACCGACGACCGTTTCGCGGGACGCTCTATCACGACCTCCTCGCTGCGGAAGCTCAGAGTCGGACAGTCCAACTTCCGGCGCCTGCTGCCGCTGTATCCGTGGGCCGCCGAACGGTTGAAACTGCCCGACTGCGACGCGGTGATCAGCAGCAGCAGCGCCTTCGCGCATGGGGTGAGCGTTCCCGAGGGCGCGGCGCATATCTGTTACTGCTACACGCCGTTTCGCTACGCCTGGTATGAGGAGGCGTGCGCGCTCGGCGAGGTCGCCAGACCGTTGCGGCCGCTGCTGCGCCGCCAGCTGCGACGCATCCGCCGGTGGGACCTCGCGGCAAGTGAACGTGTCAACTCCTACGTCGCAATTTCACAGCTCAGCCGCGAACGCATCAAGCGTTACTACGGCCGCGACGCTCCCGTCATTCACCCGCCGGTCGAGACCCACCGCTTCGCGCCGAGCACACCCGGCGACTCGCTGTTGGTCGTGTCTGAGTTCGTGCGTCACAAGCGCCTGCACATCGCGCTGGAGGCGGCCCGCCTGGCGCGCGTCCCGATCCGTGTCGTCGGCTGGGGCCCGGATGCGCTCGCGTTGAAAGAGGCATACCCGCACGCCGAGTTCGTCGGGCGTGCCAGCGACGACGAGCTGGTCGAGTTATACGCGAGCGCCCGCGCGGTGCTCGTGCCGAGCGTCGAGGAGTTCGGCATCACCGCCGTGGAGGCGCAGGCCGCAGGGCGGCCGGTGATCGCCGCGGCCGCCGGCGGGACGCTCGAGACCGTGCTCGACGGGCAGACCGGGTGGTTGGCGCACGCCGATGACGTGGAGTCCTTCGCACAGGCCATCGGCAACCTCGACGCGCTCCGGTTCGACCCGGCCCACGCGGTCGAAAACGCCGAGCGCTTCTCGGTGGCGACCTTCCAGCGTCGTCTACACGCGCACGTCACACGGATCGTCCGTGGAGAACCCGAGCCCCAGTTGCAACCCGCGCAGGGCTTCTCATCCGTCCGGCCCGCCGCGCTCCGCCACCGTGACCACCTGGTGGTAGCGCAGCGTGCCTAGTGGTGCGTCCTAGAAATTCGTTGATGGGCTGGCGAGCGAAATCAAGTCCGCCAAGGACGCAGGGAGCCGCAATAGTGGTGCTATTTGCGGCAACCAAGGCCGCCGGCGGGCGCAGATTTGCAGCCGCCAGACCCCAACGTCCTCGAGGCCGTTACTCCAGCTCGCCGGGCAGCCGCAGGACCACCCCGCGTTCCTCGGCTTCAGCGGGGGTCAGTAGCGCGTGCGTGCGCTGGAGATCGCTTTCGACGCAGGCCAAGCTGGACCAATCTACCTCGCCTGCCCATGCCTGGGCTCGGCTGAGCACCCGGATCAGCGGTACGGGCGCGCCGCGTCGCGACATCGCGCGCAGCGCCGCGAGGTAGTCGTCGCGCAAAACGATTGGGACGATCAGCCGTTGCTGGCCAGCTGCCGTCAACTCTGCGTTTGCAAGGGCTCTGGCTACGCGCCCATTCCCGTCGGCGAAGGGATGGACCTCGGCCACGAGGAACATCGCGAATACCGCACGCGGAAACCCGGCCTCCAGCGCGCGGTAGCGATCAAAGCCGCGAACGAGGGTGCCAGCAACCCGGTTGGGAGATACGAACTCGGTGTTGCCGGCCCGATTCGCCTTGGTCTTGAACTGCCCCGGCCGCTCCTCTGGACGCCCAGCCATGATGCGGGCGTGAAGGTCGCTGAGCAGCGCCAGAAAGTCCCTGACGCTCGAGGGTGTCCTCGCGCGCCAGGTCCGATCGCTGAGGAGACCAAAGGTTTCGAGAATGTCGTGGGCGTCCTTGGGACGATCAACGGGAATGGCGCCATCAAAAACGATCGCCCGAGCCTCCTGCACGGTGAACTCGGTCCCCTCGATAAAGTTGGAGAAGTACGCCTCATAAAACGAGAATGTCGGGCTGATCTGCTCAGACGCCGGGCGATCGACCGGTATGTACGTGTGCAGCGCGGCAAAGAGATCATTGAACAGCGTCAAGCGCGCCTCATCCCATCCCTCGCCGATGCGCGTGGCTCTGGCGAGCGGGCTCGCCAACGGCCCGTCGCGGCTCCCGAGCAGGGAGCCGATCAGCGACCGCAGCTCCTCGAGCTCGCGCTCGCGGCCGAGCGCCGGAGCGATTCGCGCGGCTTCGTCGCGCAACCTGTTGAGCTCCCCCTCGCCGCGATTGGACAGCAGTGTCTCGAGGTGCGCCTCGAGCTCCAGGCGGGTCAGGGTGCGTCGCACACCGGAGCGTGCTCGTGAAGGCCGGATGTTGTCAAGGAACCGTCGGGGCCAGGAACTCATGTACAGCGCCTCACCCATGAACGGCGTGTCACCCGGTGCCGGGCCGGCGCCGCGCCGAGAGTTGAGGACAAGCCCGGGCAGCCTGACCACTCGAGTTGTGCCCGAGCAGAGGAAGATCGAGCCCTGCGGCCCCGCGGGCAGCGGCTCGAAGGCGCTGCGATCGACGATCACCGCGCCGGGGAAGAAGCCGCTCGCGACATCCCATGCTCGACGGCGCAACACGTCCTCGAGCGGCTCATCGAGGTTCTTCGTGTAAAGACGGCCCGCGACATGGCGGATCTCTCCAGCGCGCAGCAGCCTGCGAACGGCGCGTGAGGATGCGGTCGAGCTGAAGAACGCCTCGCCCTGATCCTCGAGCGAAAACCGCGTGGTAGTGGGCATCGAATCCTTTGGGACTGAGAAAAAGTCGTCGTAAAGACCAATGGATGCCCAAATGTCGCTTCATAACGACCACGTGGACGTCGGACGAGCATCTTACGGCGAATATTTCGACATTTCAAGCCCGCTACGAAAGCAAAATCGCCTTTCCGGTCTTGTCTGGCCACACTACGGGCGGGCACCGAGTCCCCTAACGCCGCTCTGCGCCCCGCGGAGAGCCCGTCATCGCATTGCTGCGCGACGACGCTTCCATCATCCTCGCCGGCCCTAAGATCGCCGATCTCCTCGCCCATCGTAGAGCGAGCGCCATCGCGTGAGCCCTCGACACCAGGGGCGAACACAAAGATGCAGCCGCCCTCAGCGGCCACCCAGCTGGCCCACGTCCTCAAGCTCTTCGATGCCGCCGGCACATAGCGCCCTCGCAGGAGAGCCGCGAGCAGAACAACGCCTTTAACCAACCGGGCCGCCCCATCCTTGGGGCGGCCCGGCTCGGTCCATCTCTACTTACTACTTTGCGATCACTGCATTGCGATCGCACACTCGTTAGGCGTTCCTATCGGTGGTACTTGCCTTTCGCGCCCGGAGCGTTTTCGGTTTCGCATTTGGCGAGCGACGTGTAGTACAGCGTGCCTGTGCCTTCAGTCGCTTCTTTGGTGCACGTGAATTTCACGCCGGATTTTTCGTAGCCGATTTCCTTGATGCCGGTTTCGACCTCTTTCAGCAGAGCCGAGGGCAGTTTTTCGTACTCGTGGTTTTCGGTGATGATCTTGCCGCCACCGCTGGTCTTGGTGTTGACCTCGAACAGCAGGTAGCTCTCGGCGGTCGTGGCCCCACCTATGGTCGGTGTACCGCCGAGCCCGCCGAGTTCGTCGTGGTACTTGGCGTACTGCCGCAGGGCGAGGTCGTATGTCAGACCGCACATTGCGTAAGTGGACGAGTTGAGCTCGCCCTCGGCCGCGTTCCACAGCGTCCTGGTGCTGACCGGCGGGAACGGTTCGCCGCTGGAGCCGTCGACGTAGACGGTTTTCGCGCAGTTGGCGTTACCAGCCGTTTCGGTGTCCTTCTTATCTGCCGGGTCGGCGTACAGAATGAACGGACCTTCGGTTTTCTTCTGCACCTCGGCCCAGAATTTGTTCTCTTTTTCGCCGCCACTGAGCGATTTCTTGTCGAAAGAACCATTGTTGAAGGCGTCAGCCAGATTGGCGTAGCCGATGCTGCTTTCGGTTTCGGCGACCTTCGCCACGACGGCGGGACCACCCGTCGCTGAGGGCACCACGACAGCAGCAGCCTTCGGCCATTCGATGTTTTCAGGACCGGAAGCGACTTCTTTCCACGTCCGGTTTGCGCCCTTCGCGTCTTCCCAGGATTCTTCGGCAACGGCGTTTTCTTCGCCTGTTTTGCTCAGCCGGTTGGCCGAGGCGAGGAATTCCTTGAAGATGTGAGTCGTGCCCGATTTATCCTTGCGCACGACCCGCGTGATCGGGTCCGAAGCGTTGCAGGTTTTGCCTTTTTCGGCAACGACTTTGTCGCCGCCGTCTTTGATTTCGGCCCACGTTTTGATTTGACCACGGTAGATTTCCTCGAGCGTCTCGTCATTCAGCACGAGGCGGCCGGGCTTCGTGGTTTTGGTTTCTGTTTCTTTGAATTCAGCGCTTGCCACACAGCCGGCAGGCAGGTGCACGATGATCGCGACCGGAGCCTGCAGGACCGGCAGCGTCTCGAGCGAGCCTTCCAGCTGTCCTTTGCTGTTGGTTTTCGTTTCCGCGCCGACGGCGTGTTCTTCGATTTCTTTGCGCTGTTGCGCGTTGGGTGCTTCATCCGTGCCGCAGTATGCGTAGCGGTCGTACTTGGCGATTTCTTTTTTTTCGGCCGATAGTTCCGCGCCGAAAGCTTTCAGACACGAACCACTGCCCTTGTCTTCTTCTTCGGTTTGCAGATATTTCACCGACGGTGTCCCGCCGGTGCCCTGGGTGCCGCTGCAGCCAGTGACGTTCGTATCCGCAGCGTTACTGAAGGCGGGGTTCCAGACTTCGTCCTGGGCAACGGCGCCCTGAATCGTGGAGCCGCGGCCGAGAATCGATTCACCTGAGCACTGCAACAACAGTTCAGCGTGCGCAGCTCCTGGAGCCACCATTGTGGCGACCACGGCAGCTGCCGGGACACACGCCGCAAGCGCACGGCGTGCCCATGACAAACGCATTATGTCGATACCTCCGTTGGTTTCGATCACAGGTTGGGGAAGCCCAATGACCCCCCTCAAGTAGCATCTTGACGTTCGACCGCGTCGGCAGGTTGCCGAGCTGTGTAGGCCCTGTTATCAGACTGTGACCCGGGGTACTGAAATCGTACGGATCTCAGTGCTTGTGACGGTGCTTGCTCTTGACGGCGGCACGCAGCGTAACGGTCGTCTGTGTCGTGCGCGTCGCCCCGGTGGAGTCATGGGCCACAAGCGTCGCACGGACACGCAGCACGTGCGCCTTCGTCAGCAGCGCGCGCGCAACGGCCGACAGGTGCAACGTCACGGTCTGCGCGTGGCCCCCAGCAACCGTGAAGGGCCCACTTGCGAGCGTCAGAATCGCCTTGTGCTTGTGCTTGCTGGCGCCTGCCACCGCCGCAACGGCGTTCAGCGTACGCAGCGTAACGGTGCCAGAGCAGCTACTCTCGCCGGCCGGGCAGCTCACTTTGAGCGTCACCGCACCAGCAGAGCTGGCGCTCAGAGAGGTGGAGGCAAGCGTCGCTTCGGGGTTCCCGGTTTGGGGCGCCGGGCCACCACCACTCGGCGAGGTGGTAGTAGTCGTCGTGCCACCCGGTTCTTTTGTCGGTTCTTTGTTTACTTCTTTGGATTCTTCGGCTTTGACTGTCAACGAGCGCGTCGCTTCCCCGCTCCCGCCGTCGCCATCGGTCACCTTCAGCGTCACCGTCTTTGATCCTTCACTGCTGTAGGCGTGTTCTGCGACAAACTGCTTGGAGCTTGTTTCTCCGCTCTGTTCGCTGCCATCGCCGAAGTTCCACACGTATTTCAGGTGAGCGGTGCCGGGTTCCTGGGGATCCGAGACTGACGCTTCGAACTTCGCCGGTTTGCCGATCGTCGCCGTCGAGGGCAGGCTGAACTGCACCGTCAAGGGCTGGGCGGCTACAGTCACCCGCTTTTTTAGTTCCAGCGTTGGACTGGCCAGATTGTCGGTTTGGATGATCTCGGTGATTTCGTATTCACCGAGATGCTCGAACTTGTGTTCGATGCCGGTGGCCTGGAATTGATACCCGCTGGTGGCCGTTTCTTCCTGGCTGGTGGTGAGGTTCTTGAACTTCCATTCGGCGCTGGTCGCGTTGGCGCCGTTCACGCTGGACGACAGGGTTGCCGTAGCGCCGACCGGCACCGAGGACACTTCGACTTCCTTGCCTTCAGTGTTCTTGACCTTGACGGCAAGCGCGGAGGCTTCGGCGTGCGGGCAGCCGGTGCCCGTGGGGCCGTACTGGAACACGTCGGCACCTTTTGGATGTTCAATCGCTGTAATATGCGCCTCGAACACGAACAGGTTTTCGCCTTCAGCAGCAAGTAGTCGTCCCTGATTGAAGAATTCAGGCAAAGAGCACCGTGTAGCTCCAGCCGTTTCAGAGCCGCCGCCTACAAAGCCAAGCTCCTTGACTTCCTTCGCCGACCCATCAGCTTCTTCTTCATAGCCAAGAGCTAGGACCCCCGCAGCCCCGGAGATACCCGTTGTTACGTACAGGCGGCGAGCTGTGGCCCCCGTTTCTACCAGCGCCGCGGAACCTCCGTCAACCTTTACCGCCGGGTTTTCAGAGTTGAGCGGGAACTGCAGCAATGTCTGTTCGCCGGACAGTTCTGGGGTCAGCGTGAACAGGCGCTTGGGCTCGACTTCAAACTCTTTCAATCCCGGGGCGAGCGGCGACCCACTGGTAGGCATTTCCCAGATTTCGCTTTCGAGCTCGACGTAGATCCTGCCCTTCGGTGAGACGACCGGCGAGAACGGTTCTTGTTCTGGAGCTAGGATCGCTTCGCACGCGGGTTCCCCGCCGGCGCTGTTCTCTTCGCCGAGGCAGTTGCTGTGATCCACATAACGGGGACCCAGATTGCCGTCGCTTTCAACCAGTTGTACCGCGGCACGCCGGTATTCCGGTTCCGGTTCGGATCCCCCCTTGCCTTCTTTTCGTTCTGCGAGGGTCAGTTCATCCTGCTGACCGGCAATCACTACATCACCGTTGACTGGATCGACCGCAATCCCGTGCGGCTGGAGCAACGGTACTTTTTCCCCCTTGGAGTTGAATTCAAGCGTCGCCAAGACGCCGTCGGTTTCGGTTCCCGCCGCCGGTTCGAGTTCTTCGTTGCCGTTCTTCACTTCGGTGGAGAAGGCATATAGATACTCGGCCGCCTCTGCTTCAGGGTCAATGACTTCTTCTACTTCTGTTTCTTCGAATTCACGCTGCCTATCGAGCAGCACATATACGCGTTTTGCCTGTGGATCGACCGCAATCCCCTCGAGCGCCTCGTTGCGCCGCGCCTCCGTACCGGCGGTGTCGGCGTTTTTCGATTTGGCCATTAGCTTTACTTTGGCGAGCACAGTGCCGCTCGGGCTGAGCTCCTGGATCCGGTAAAACAGCTTGCCCGATTCTTCAATTTCATCGCCCACGTAGAAGCTGCCGTCACTCGGATCGCGGCCAAACGCGTAAGGCAACCCGTTGGATTTGAGGTTGACATTGCTGGTCAAGTTGATCGGGCTGCCCACTTCTCCATATTCGGCATGCGCCAGCCCAACGCTCGTGGCGAAGACGGCGATCAGAACCGCAAGTGCGGGCAGGAGACGACGAAGGCTGGTGGGGCTGGGCACGATCGGTAGCTCCATTCGGGTGGTTCGGGGCTGGAGTTCTCGCGGTCGGTGCCAGTTGCAACCCGCGTCAGGGCGCGGCACGACCAAGACTACGCCTCATGGGCGCACAGGCAGATGTACAGCGTGACGGCCAGCGAGGCAAATATTGTTGCGAATCGGTGAACGGGCGATGGGAAGTCCCTTTCATCGAGTTTTCCGACGCCAGGTGCCGCGCCCGGCGAAGTCGTCTTCCGCCAGCCGCCGCTGTGACCGCGCCCCCGTGAGCGTCGCGGGGGCGACATGCAGATCGCGCCGGTCACGCCGCGGCCGGCGCCGCGCGGAGGCTCCGGCGAACGCCGCCAGCACGACGATGCCGAGCACGTAGAGCGGCGTGGGCTCGTGTTCGGGCGTGCGGTAGACGGCGGCTTGGTTGCTAACCGACTCGGTGGCTTCCTCCTGCTCCTCTTCTTTCTGGGCAGCCTCGACTGGCGAGGTCACAGCCGACGTGCCGCTCGGTGGCGTCGGGTTGGCGGCCGGCGGCAGCGGCGGAAGGACGAACGAGACTGCTGCGACGGTTGCTAGCGGTGGTAGGAGGAATGGCTGCGGCGGCGGCGCGGGCCGCGCCGCCGGCCGCGCCGCCGGAGGCGTAACAGCGGGTAGCACCGGCGGCGGCGGCACCGGCGGCACCGCGGCAGGGGGGGGTGAGCTAGCCGGTGCCGGCGCTGGCGCTGGTGGAGGTGGCGGCGGTGTGATCGCCTGACGGTGGCTGGCACGCACTTCTTTGAGCGGTATCGTCCCGCACGGCTCGCGCACACTGCCGGCCTGGACAGTGACCGGCAGCGACGACGACAGCCCGCCGGCTTCGATCGTGACGATCGTAGTGCCAGAGTTGTACGCGCAGAACAACCCGGATTTGGATTCTTCGCGACCGGTGAGGGGGTTGATCGGTTCGCGGATCGGTTCGCCTTTGGCGTTGTCGAGGACGGCGTGCGAATCGGGCGAGTTCAGGTTGGGCTTCACGAAGCCCCCGATGTCGGGCCGTGAGGAGCTGAACGTGTATTCCGGGAAGATATCCCCAGCGCAACCGCTGCCGGTGCAATTGAACGGGATTTGCAGGTAGGGATCGACCTCCGGTTCGGGCACCTGTTCGCTGATCGCGAGGTTGCCGGCCCGCTGCCGGCGGGCGAGCGCGGCGAACAGGGCGGGCGCGCTGCGATGTAGCAGCACGCCGTCCTCGGCTTCCAGCGCGAGTTCCCCGATGTTCGGAATCAGCCTCACCCCGACCGGCGCTCGATCCGTCACCGGGCTGCGCGCGGCGTCCGCCACTTCCGCCAGCAGAAAGCCGCTGACACCGTCGAACGAGCCGGAATCCTGTTCCCTGAAAGCGAGCACGTAACCGAGCGTCCCCGAACCGAACGTGGGGATCGATTCGCTGCCCACCAGCAGCGGCTTGGTCACATTTTCTTCGGGCGAGTCATAGAAGTAGGCCGATGCCGAAGCGCACGGCGAGGCGGTCGTGCAGCTGTGTTTGCTAAGGCTGCCGAACGCCAGTACCTGGGCGAGCTCTTTGGCGCCAACGTCTTCGGCAGCGATCAGCGCGTTCAAGTCGGCGTTGCCGACGACGATCGCGGGGATACCGATGGCGGCGGCTTCTTCCAGCTCGTGGCTCAGCCAGGCGAGTTGCGTGGCTTCGAAGCTCGCCGCTTCGAAGTGCCGGCTGCTGTCGAGCACGATCACCCGCACCGTACCGGCCGCGCCTTCGGAGTCGAACGC
This sequence comes from uncultured Solirubrobacterales bacterium, assembly GCA_963804675.1. Classification (GTDB taxonomy): domain Bacteria; phylum Actinomycetota; class Thermoleophilia; order Solirubrobacterales; family Solirubrobacteraceae; genus Palsa-744. The sequence continues at coordinate 1,810,201 of CAWDRI010000001.1, forward strand.
GTAGTAGGCACCTTCGCAGCCCACCTGATCCACGCAGCTCGCGCGCGCCTGCACTTCGCTACTCGCCGGTTCGGGCAGCAGCGGTGCCATGAAGCGCACGAAGTCTTCCTCGCTGCCGGCGCTTTCGGGGCGCGCGTCGAGGTCCTGTGGCGAGGCCGCAGGGAAACTCGCGGGGCTCGAGCCTAGCAACCCTGCATACCGTTCGAACTCGCGCGCGAACGGCACGACCGGCCGCCGCGGCCCGCTGGCTTCGGCATTGGTTAGACGCGGGCCGGTGAACAGGAATGCCCGCGCGCCGATCTGATGGGCGCGGGCGAGCGCCGCCGACAACCACACGTCAGGGCCGATGCCGGCTCGCTGGCGATCGGCGCAGGCGGCAGCGCACTGCGCGTTGCCGCCGATCGCGAAGATCGCGTCACCGGGAGTGGTACTCACCTGCGCGGTGCCGACACCGAACGGCGTACCGCTCGCGGGATAGCGCTCGATCGCCGCCGTGTCGAGCACCGCGGCGTTCTTTTCGACGAATTCGCCGCCGACCACCCAGCCTTCGGTGCCCGTCGGGTTGGTCAGCACCGCCAGCAGCGGTTCGAGCTGGTAAGGCAAGTCGTATGAGGTGTAGCCACCTTCCGGTTCGGTTGCTGGGTTGATTTCGTGGCTTTCGTCGTTCCAGCCGGTCGCCGTCTGGCGCAGCACGCCGATGCCCTGCCCGCCGATCGGAAAGGCTCCGATCAGGTTGGGCGGGAACCCGCTCGGCGGCTCGGGCTGGCTTTCGGCCGCGAAGTTGTCTTCGGCGCCGCCGCTTGCAACGACCGCGCGCAGCGCCCCATCTTCGCGGAACAAAGCGAGCGAGCCGGCGGTCGCGGCGAGCGGTGTGGGCGTCGGCTGCCACAGGGCCGAGGCCGATTCGCGCTCGAACACGCGCGCGCCGTCCAACCCGGAGGTCGAGAAGGCAGCGCCACCGTCGGGCAGCCCCGCGACCGCGACCGGCGCGTTGTCGCCCATCAGCGCGGCCGCCTGTTCGTCCACCTGCCAGCCGGCACCGTTGTTGACGATCAGGCCACCGGTGTATTCCTGGCGTTCGGGGCTGACCAGCTTGCGGTAGGCGATGATCGCCTCCGAGCCGGCGAACGCGATCGAAGTGAAGCTGGCGCCGGCGGTCTGTGGCGGCAGCGCGGTTTCCTGCGTCCAGGTCTTGCCGTAGCGCAGCAGCACGCCGCCGGTCCCGACCACACTCGAGCCGACCGCGTAGCCGATCGACGGATTGCTCGGATCGAAGGCGATCCCCAGCAGGTTGCCGCGGAAGTTACGCGGCGTTGCGGGGTCGGGTTCCCACATGCCGATTTCCTTGCGCCACAGCCACATCGCACCTTCCGTTTCGCCCTCGCCCAGGTCACCGACGGCGTAAGCGCGATTCGGAGTCGGCCAGGCGACGGCCCGCAGCAGCGGCTTCTTCGCTTTGCCGCCGGGCCCGAACAGGGTTTCCGGCACCCAGCCCTCGCCCGGCTTGAAGCGGGCGACCTCGCCTAGGTCACCGACTGCCAGCGCTTCGCTCGAGAGCGCGCCGATCGGGACGCCCGGCTGGGGGGCGATCGCGGTCAGCGCATGGCGGAACGGGGTCGGCCATGGCGCCAGCTGACTGGCCTGCGGCGCCAGCGTCAGATGGACGGGTAACGACTGGACGCCCAACCAGCCCTCGGTCTCGTTCGAGAACGCCGCCCCGTACGGCCCGCCGGGAATGTTGCCGAGCGTCGCGCCGAGTGCCTGTACCCGTTTGAACGATTCGCCTTCAAGGCGCAGGCTGACGCCTTCGGAGAGCCCCGTGATCACTCGTTCGCCAAACGGGTCCGCCGGGTTGGCCCAGGCGATGCTACGGGAAGGCCCGGTAGGCAGCGCCTGCGGCAGTTCGTGCTCGCAGGCCGGGGCTTTCCCGCCCGGCGGCAGGCACCAGCTGGCCAGCACCTGACCGGCGGCCGCTTGACCTGCGGGCTTGAAGTACAGCGTGGTCGAGTCCGCGACGTCGCCGCGCCGGCCGTCGATCCAGATCCCTTCGGCGGTGACGGTCAAGAGCTGCGCGGCGATCTTCGGCGGTTCACCGACGCCTTCGACCGTGAACGATACCGCCGGACCTTCCTGCACCGGCACCGTCAACGGCGCTGCCCGGCCCGTTTCGCCCGGCACCGGCTGCCAGCTCCATTCGGTCGGTTCGGCACCGCCGCTCTTGGGCACGCGCCGGAACAGCGCGACCGACCCCGCCGGATACGACGCGCTCGACAGCTCCCCCAGCAGCCAGGCGTTCTGCGGTGAGCTCGCGCCGATCGCCAGCACGTGAAAGTCTTTGCTGGTGTCGGCCGGCAGTTCGATCGCCTCTCTGGTCCACTGCTTGCCGTCCCAGTGCAGGACGGTGTTCTCGGCGCCCGCTCCTTCGGTGACCGGGACCAGCAATGCGCCGGCCTTGCCGTTGGTTTCGTCCAGCGGAGCGACCAGCGGGGCGCGCGCGTTGCCGACCAGCACGTCGCCTTCGAGCGGTGGCGGCGCTTGCGCTGTTTCTTCGAATGCGCCCGCGGGGCTGCGCATGAGCACCACGTCGCTGCGTTTACCTGCTTCGCCGGGCACGGTGCCGACAAGCACGCCGGCCCCGGCTGGAGTCATCTGCCCGGCCAGCGGACTGGCTTCGAGCTTGAAGCTCGTCAGCGGCTGACCGCTTGAGCTCAGCAGCGCCGGGCCGAGCGTCCAACCGGTTTCGGCGGTGTAGCGGACCAGCACGTTGCCGGCTCCTTCGTTGCCACCGCCGGCCGGCACGCCGAGACCCCACGTCTCGTCACTGCCGGGGGCTTCCAGCGGCGTGGCGCCGATCATCATGATCTTCCGCGCGGGCACGGCCGCGTCGACCTGAGGCGTCGCTTCGCCGGGGGGCTGCGCGACGGCAGTTGGGCTCGCGCCCGAACCCGAAAGCACACCGGCGAGCACAAGCGCGAGCGTGAGCGCCGTCAACGCCGTGGCCACGGCCAGCGCGCCACGGAGCGTGCTCACCGGTCGTCTTGGCCGGGGGCGTGACCGGCCGATCGCTACGTATCGCCGTCTCAAAACAGCGTTTCCGATCCCGATCGGCCACTGAGCGACGCGCCTGGCAGCACGACCAGGCCCGTGCTGACTGTGTTGCTGTTATTGCCGCCCACAGTGTGCGCGGCTACCGTCGGCAGCTTCGCGAGCGCGTGCGTCTGCAGCGCCAGCTTGGTTGGCCAGCGGCGGCGGTCCAGGCGCAGCAGCAGCCGGCGGTTGCCGGCCTGCAAGACGCGCGTCGGCGTGCTCGCGACCAGCTTGCCATGACGCTTGGCGGTCAGCCGTACGCTGGCCTTGACCGCGAGGTGGAAGCGCAGTTGCAGCGTGGTGCCATGCAGCAGCCGGGTGCTCAGGTGCGAGAGCAGCGCCACGCTTACCCGAGTTTCGCTCTTCGGCTGTTCGGTCTGCGGCAGCACGGTACCGACCGGCGAGGGTTCTTCGGGTTCCCCGGAGTCGTCGGGCGGCGGCGCGTCGGGCGGCAGCTGTACCAGCCCTTGATCGGCCGGACGCGAGGTGATCGGGCCGGCGAACGCCGGATCGGTGTCAAGCGGCAGGCTTTCGCCTTCGCCGCTCAGATGGAACAGCCAGCCCTGCGTGGTCGCAAGCCAGCAGTCGTGCGCAGCGGGACAGGCGATCTGCGCGACGGCGCCCCGTGCCGCGCCGTCCGCCGGCAGCGTCTGCTCTTCGGTGACTTCGCCCGTGGCCGACACGTGCGCTACCAGCGCCCTAGCCGTCGGGCTTTCCGTGCCTGCGGACACCAGCCCCAGCCAGGCGCCGCCGGTCACAGGTTCGGCGGCGATCGCGCTCACGGTCTCGCCCGCGAACAGCGCAGCCCCCGACGGTTCGCTGGCCGGGCCGATCAGCTGATGCCAGCCGCCTTCGGCGCGTCGCAGCACGGTCACCTGGCCTGCGCCCTCGACCCCCGCCCCAGCCGCCGCCCACAGGGCGCCTTCGGCCGCGCTGAGGTGTAGGAAGTCGAGTTCGTTAGGTTCGCTGCCGTTGGTCAGCGGCAGGCCGAATTCCCCTTCCAACGCCGGCTGTACCCCTTCGGGGTTGATCCGGTGCAGAACCGGGATTTCGAGCAGTTCTTCGGCTTCCGGCGAGACGCGGTCTGAGCTCGACACGCGCACGCTCTCGTACAGGTGTTCTTCGAACAGGCGCATGTCCTCGATCGCGTGCCCTTCCCCGGCGTACGGTTCGGCTTCTAGCGCGCTGCCGTTCCAGTGCAGCTGAAAGGCGCCGATCTGGGGTTCGGGCAGCGGATCGCCGGCGAACCAGCAGTCGCTCGAGGTGATGCAGCCCGCCGCGTGCATCGCCTGGTATGAGTCGGCTTCGAAGGCCGGGTGGGCGTAGGAGGCGACCACCTGCCCACCGGCGAAGTGGCAGAGCGTGTTGTCTTCCAGCGGCGGTCGGCTGCCGGTGCCGGCCTGCACCTGTCCCGGGCGGCCGTCGGAGATCGTCCAGAATTCGTTCGGCCCGGCCCAGGCGATGCGTCCATCGGTGGCGCCGCAGACGTTCGCCAGCTCGTGCCATTCACGGCCGTTGTAAGCCCACAACCCGGCCGGGACGGTTGGCGGATTGCCGGCGGTGATCAGCAGCCCCCGGTTGGGCGCCCAGAACTCGATGTCGCCGATGTGGCCGAGGCCGATCGGCGTCGGCGACTGGAAGCCGCTCGGCGAGACGGGCGACAGCGGCTGGGCCAGCTGCCAGCTCGCGGCCCCGGCTTGCGGTTCGGTGGCGAAGGCAGGCCCGGCGTGAACCGCCGCCAGCGCCAGGACGGCGAGCAACACGAACGGTGAGCCCGCTGACGGCGATCGTCTGAGCACCCACCGCACCCGCGGCGGGACCGCTGCAAGCGCCCGCTTCATCGCGCGCCACCTCGGCCGGCCGAAGTGTGAGTCGCTTGATGACTCTTGTGAGCACCGTCGCGGACATTGTGCGCGCCGGCACTGCGCACGAAGGTGACCTCGATCGTGGCCTTCTGCGTCGGGTGCCCGGGAGCCGCGAACGACAGCTGGGCACTGGCGGATAGCCCACCACGCGCAGCGGCTAACGCGGCATACCGTTTGGCGAGCTTCAGCACCACCGTCACGAGACCGGCTTCCGTGGTGCGCGCCGCGGTGAGCGCCACCGTACGTGATACGACCTCGGTGTGTGCGCGCGGACCCCGGCGGCCAGCGCGGGCGGCCGAGGCCTGGTGAGTGGCGCGGCGGGAGCGCCGCTGCTTGGCGGACCTGACCGACGCCGCGATCGGGCGAGCCGTCAACCCGACCGCCACGGCGCTGTGGGCGCCTGCCCACAGGACGCCGGCGCCGGGCACCTCGACAGACAGCGCCACGCTGCCATTGCGGCGCGAAGCCGCGGTCACGCCGAGCTTCCAACTCGAAGCGCCGGCCGGAACGCCCGACACCGCAGAGACGAACTGCTGAGTCGGCTGTGTGCTAAACACGGTGCGTTGCACGACGAACGCGTCGCTGCCGTCGAACGATTCCGTGCCGGTGGCGAGCACCGTGTTGCCGTCGCCGTACACCAGGTTGGCTGCCGTCGAGGAGAACGCCAGCTCGTCGCCGTTTTCGGAGAACGACGGCGACAGCGCGCCATCGTCTTCGTTGGGATAGGGGTCTTCGCCCGGGAGCGATGGCTTATGCGAGTGTTCAGCAGGCCCGCCTTCGACGCCCTGAGTGACCCGTGTCAACGTCTCGTCGCCGAGATCGGCGTCGAACAGTTCGTTCAAGCCCGGTTCCGGCGAGGGCGGGCTGATGTACGCGGGCTCGCCCAGCGGGAACTGCGTGCGCCTGGTCGTGAACGCCATCTGTTCGCCGCTGGGGGAGATGTCGAAGTCGACGATCTGTGCCGTGTAGGCGGTCCCCGCCGTTTCCGCGCCGGCCAGTTCGGTGATCGGGGTGAGCGCCTGCCTACGGGTCAGGCCGGGGTGCATGTCGGCTACGTACAGGTCGCTCGATTGACCTTCGGTGCCACGGCCGAAGGCATGGCCGAGCGCGACCAGCGGCGCTTTCGCTATGAACGCCACCTTGTAGCCGTCCTTACTTAGACGCGGGATGAAGACGTCCACGATCGGGCCCGCCAGGATGCCTAATCCAGGACTCGTGCCAGGCACCGCTACGAACGGCCCCTGGCAGGGATCGCTCAGTGAAGCGCTCTGTGGGAGTTTGGTCTCACCACTGGCCAGACACGCGGGGTTCAGCGGTTCCGAGCCACCGGTCACCTGCTCGGTCGGCGTTTCCGATCCGGGCGCAATCCGGCGCCACAACGGCGCGGAGAAGCGCGGTTCCATCCCTTCTTCGCTCAGCAGAGGCACCTGTTGGGGGAGGTCCTCGCCCATCCAGGCGACGGTACTGCCGTCAGCGCTGATCGAGGCACCGGGAGGCGGCCCGCTGGCGTAGCCGCCATACGCGGGAACCGCGCCAAAAGGCGCGATTTCGGTGCCGGGATAGACCGCGCCATACTGCCTGCTGACTTCCGTGCTCGCCGCTGGTTCAGTGGTCGTCTGGCCGCTGGCCGATTCGTAGCGACCGCTGACCAGCTTGGTGGTCTCGGTTTCCATGTAGCGGACCGCGACCTGCAGCGCGGGCGTCTTCGGTTCGCCGGGTGTTTCGGGATCGGCCAGGTCGGAGGTGGCGGTCGTCACAAACGCGACCTCCTGCCCGTCGGCGCTCAACGCCGAGCGCCCCGCGGCTACGGATCCGTAGAACGTCGAGGCGCTGCTCGCGTAGCTCAGCGGTTCTTCGCTGCCGGTGCGCGCCGATGCGATCCGGAACGGACACTGCGCTCCTTCGCATTGACCCGGTTCGGGGATCGGGACTTCCATGTTGCGTACATAGACGTTGACCGCTTCCTTGCGCGGATGTTCGTCGGGCTGCCCGCCGGTGATCGCATCCAGGCTCGCGCCTTCGTTGGTCGTGAAGCTGATGTATTGACCGGTTTCGCTGATCGACGGCAGCTCGGCGTCACCGCCGGCCACCTGTTCGATCTTGCCGGTTTGCAGGTCGCGCCGCCACACGCCCGTGACCCCGCCGACCGAGCCGTCGAAGGCGACGTAGCGCCCGTTGCCGGAGATCGCCGGATCGTGTGCGTAGTCTGCCTGCACGTACGATTCTTCGCCGCCGACAGCGACGAGCCCGGCGGACGCCAGCGAGATCGGGCCGAACACGTCGGCCTGCGCCGGCATAGGCAGCGCGAGCGCAAGGAGAACGACCAGCGCAACCAGCCCACCCGGCGCCTGCGTCCGCGGCCCGCTCATTGTGCGCTCACCAGCTGACGTACGACGCCGCCGATGCCGAGCTTGTCGCGCACGTGGACGACTACGCGGTAGACGCCGGCCCGGGCGTAGCGGTGCGTGAGTCGCACCCGGCCGCCGGCGCTGTGGCCGTCGCCGAAGCTGATGCGGACTGCGTGGGCTGCGACGCCGGAGAAGCGATCGGATACGTGCACGCTCACGATCGCGCCGTGGTGGGTGATTTTGACTGTCGGCGGCACGCCGTCGATGCGCAGCGTGGAGGGAGCAGACAGCGTCGATTGACCGAAGCTGTCGGTGGCGAGCACTTGCACGCTGTGGGTGCCGGAGCCGAGGACGCGCGGGTTCAGGCGCAGCGAGAAGGCGCCGGCCGAGGTCGGCAGCTCGTGGCTGTCGAGCACCACGTGGTAGGTGAGCGGCCCATCGGCGCTGGTGGCGGGCAGCCAGGAGATCTGCCCCTGCGAGGGCTTGATCCAACCCTTGGGTGCGGTGAGGATCGACGGGATTGGCGGCGCCGTCGCCTGGACGGCGACGATCGCGGTGTTGCCGATCGGCCCTTGCTGGAAGGCCACCAGCCCGTCACCCAGGCCGGAGCGCCCGACAGACAGTTCGCCGACCGGCCCGCCGGCGCCGCCGCTGACGAGCGCCGTCTGCAGCGACCCGTTGGGGAAGTCCTCGCGCACCGCTACGGCGGGACCCTGGGCGCCGGTGCTGGGCCATGCCGACACGCCGCCGCCGGAGGGATTCAAGACGGTCGCCGCGTTCGGTTCGGAGCCGGTGAAGGGCGGCCCGAGCGAGAGTGCCGCGTTGAGGGTGCGGTTGGAGCCGGTGAGCAGACGCGGGGTGCCGTTGCTGTCGTAGAGGAGCTGTACTTCGCGCCTTTCGCCGATGTCGACGCTGGGCGGCCCGACCGTGGCGTTCTGACCGCCGGTCACCGCGGAGTCGGCGAGGACCGCACCGGTGGGCTGGGCGCCGTTTTCGGATTCGCCGTCTGGCAGTATGTTGACGAAGATGCGCGGACCCGGCAGCGGCGAGCCGGGCGCGTATGTCTGCCGGTAGGCGAACTCGGCCTGCCCTAAGCGCGAAATTGCGACGGACGGCGCATCGGCGTCCTGCACCAGCGGCGCGCCGGCGAAGCTTTCGGCGCTCACCGGCATCACGTAGTCGAGGTTGGTGCCGAATATGCGCCGCGCCCATATGCGCGCGACCCCTTCGACGTTCGGCTCCTGCCAGACGACTACCCCGTTGCCGGTCGGGCCGATCGCGATCTGTGGAGCGTTGGCCTGCGTGGGCGGACGCATCGAGATCGCTGGGTTGCGATTGATCGGACCTAGGTTCGACCAGCGGGTGCCGTCGAAGTGCGCGACGCGAACCTGCTCGACGACGTCGCCGGGATGCAGCAACGCTACGTTCGATAGCGCGGTCTCAACGACCCGATAGACAACGTCGGCCTGGCCGGTCGAGCTGACCGCCAGGTCGGGGCTGGTGCCAGTTGCTTCTTCGATATCGGGGTCGACGATCATCGCTTCGCCGAACTGCGACGCGCCGGGTCCGAGCTCGGCGCCGAGCAGCTCGTATACCGGCTTGCCGTTCGAGTTCGCAAACGGCGTTGCCCATACGACAATCAGCTCACCGTTTTCAGCTGCCCCGATCCGCGGCCAGCTGGCGGCATAGGGCTCTTCGGTGTCGACCCGGATCGGCGCCTGCCAGTGCCCGCCGACGTAACGCGAGACGAACACGTGCGACACGCCGTCGACGCGCTTCAGGTAGACCAGCCCACCGCTTCCGTCTTCGGCCATCGCGACGCCGCCGAAGCCGACGATTTCCTCGCTCGGGCCGTCGATCGTCGTGGCGGGCAGGATCACCGCGCGCGCGCCAGGGGGCACGAGCGCGAGCAGCAGGGCCGCGAGACCCAGCGCCGCGAGACCCGCGGCGAACGTCGTCGGTAATCGGCGGCGCGGCTCACGCAGACGCATCTCACGAGGTCGACTTGTTGAGGGCGCCGGGCGACGGGTCGTACGCACAGCGGAAGTTCTCAGGTTCGTAGACCGGTTGGGAGCCGGCGAATCCGCCTTTGTTGCCGTTGTCGTAAACGGTGACGTACTGCAGCGATTCGGGCAGCGGATCGGCGGGGAGCGGAACCGGGTTGGGCTGGCCCTGACGCGGGTCGCCGGTGGCGCCTTCGCTGACGCCCTCGAAGCCGGCGGCGGCCGAGCCGGCTTCGGTGGTGACGAGCGTACTGCTCATCTCGCGTTCGTCTTTGAGGCCGCGGCTGGGGTCGAGGTTGATGGTGGCGGTGAGCGGGGAGTCGTGAATCGTGGACTTGAGCTTGACGCGGGCAGCGGCCCCAACCAGTTCGGATGCGGAGGGCAGCCAGCCACCTTCTTCCTCGCACTTCTGGCTGGCCCAGATGAAGTTGTTCTTGCCGAGCTCGGCGTTGGTGAGCGGGTAGGGCGCGGATTCAAGACACCAGGTCCCAATGTCGACGGTGTCCGGCGGGCACGACGGTTCGATCTGTTCGGCGGTTTTGCCATCCAGGCGCTTGGCGTTGCGCACCGAGCCGCTCGCGGGGATCGCGGAGGCGGGGAACTTGCCGTTGGCGCCGAGCACGAGCAGCGCGCCGGGGCGCGGCTTGGAGCTGATCGGGTGGCCAGCGAACGCCGCAACCACGGCGTGCCGGGCGGCGTCGGCGAGGCCGCTCATCGAGAGCACGAGCGCGATCAGCGAGATGCCCAGCGCGGCGCGGGCGGCGAGTCCGCTGCGCGGGCGGCCGGCGGGCCGAAGGGGCGCCTGCTGGGCGCGGCGCGGCGCGGCGCCCGCGACCCGGCGGCGCGGCGGCCTGCGCGCCGTCCTTCTCACGAGCGCTCCCCGCTGCCCTCCGCCGAGGGCGAGGCGCGGCGCACGTCGCGCAGATCATCGAGCGAGACCTCGTGGACGGTGGAGAGCACGGCCTCCAGGGCGACGCCGGAGAGCGTCTCCTGCTCTAAGAGCGCGGTGGCGGTCTCCTCGACAGTGGACCAGTTGCGGTCGAGCACGAAGGCGGCGCGCGCCTCGGCGTCGCCGACGAGCCGCTCGACCTCGTTGTCGATCACGTTGAGCGTCTCGGGGCCGACGGAGCCGAGGTCCTGCAGCGAGGCGCCGAGGAAGACCTCGCCGCTCTTCTCGCCGATCGTGACGAGGCCGAGCGCGGGCGACATGCCGAACGAGGTGACCATCGAGCGTGCCAGCGCGGTGGCGGCGTGCAGGTCGTCGTTGACGCTGGTGGAGTGGCAGCCGAAGGCGATGCGCTCGCCGGCGAGGCCGGCGACGATCGCGATCAGCTGGCGCTGGAGGTCGGCTTCGCTCATGATGATCTGGTCGCGGTCGCTAAGCATGTGCGCGGCGGTGCCGAGCTGGCGACCGCGCGCGACGATCGAGAGCTTGCGCGTGGAGGTCGTCTGGCCGAGCGCGTCGGTGACTACCGCGTGCGCGGACTCGTGGATCGCGATCAGCCAGCGCTCCTGAGCGCTGAGAATGTGCTTCTTGGCGGGCCCGGCGACGACGCGGTCGATCGCCTCCTCCATGGTGCCCTGGTCGATCTCGGCGCGGCCGTCGCGGACGCTCAGCAGGGCGGCCTCGTTGATCACGTTGGCGAGCTCGGCGCCGGAGAAGCCGGGCGTCTGGCGCGCGACCTCCTCGAGGTCGGCGTCGGGCGCGAGCGCGCGCTTCTTGCCGTGCAGGCGCAGGATCTCGTGGCGGCCGTGGACGTCGGGAACGTCGACGACGACCTGGCGGTCGAAGCGGCCGGGACGCAGCAGCGCGGGGTCGAGGATGTCGGGGCGGTTGGTGGCGCCCATCACGACCAGGCCGCCGTCGCCCGCGAAACCGTCCATCTCGACGAGGATCTGGTTGAGCGTCTGCTCGCGCTCGTCGTTGCCCTGGCCGATGCCGGCGCCGCGCTTGCGCCCGGCGGCGTCGAGCTCGTCGATGAAGATGATCGCGGGGGCGGCTTTGCGGGCCTTGGCGAACAGGTCGCGCACGCGCGCCGCGCCGACGCCGACGAGGGACTCGACGAAGTCCGAGCCCGAGAGCGAGAAGAAGGAGGCGTCGGCTTCGCCGGCGACGGCCTTGGCGAGCAGCGTCTTGCCGGTGCCGGGGGGGCCGACGAGCAGCACGCCCTTGGGCGCGGCGGCGCCAACGCGCAGGTACTTGGAGGGTTCGGCGAGGTAGTCGCGGATCTCGCGCAGCTCGGCGACCGCCTCGCCGGCGCCGGCGATGTCCGAGAAGCTGATGCGGTCGGCACTGCCCTTGCCCTTCTTGCGCCCTTTGCCGGCGAACTGCGAGAAGCCGGCGATGCCGCCCGCGGCGCCTTCGGTGCCGAGCCGCATAAAGAACGAGAACAGGCAGACGAGCAAGAGGATTGGGATCAGGAACTGGACGACGATCGTCTTGGTTGCCTTGCCCGACTGCTGGTCGACCGTGACTGAGGCGCCGCTGGCTTCGAGTTCGTGCAGGAGGGTTTGTGTCTGCGCGCCCGAGGCGGGGTAGGCCGCCCACAGAGCCCGGCGTACGCCTCCGATGAGCCCGAGCGAGGCAGCAAACGCCGCGGTCTTCGCCGCGGCTCGCGCTTCGCGAGCCTGCGCTTCGGCGAGTGCGCGCCGCGCCGCGGCGCTTATGTGATGCGGTGGCGGCGCCGGCGGCGCTTTGAGTACGGGGGGCGTGGCGACCAGCTCGACGCGGTTGTCGTGGTCAAGCAGCACGGCGGTGACGACCTCGTGGTTGTTGGCGAGCCGGTGGACGGCGCTGAGCGGCACCTGCGTGCCGGCGCTGGAGGGGGCGATCGATCCGAGCAGGCTGGCGAAGGCGATCGCCAGGCCGATCGAGGCAATCAGCAGAAAGACCGAGAGCGGGTCGCGCGTGACGATGCGGCGCGTGCTCTGGGCGAAGTCGCCAAGCGTGACGAGCACGGGGCTGCGCCGGTGGGCCAGGCCCGAGCGCACGGCGGGGCGGGCGCCGGGCGGCAGCTGCCCGTCGGCGCGGCCGTTGCCGGACGTGCCAGCGGCGCCGCCGGACGCGCCACCGGCAGCGGCGGGGGGCGGCTGCGCAGCCGGAGTGTCGTCGTGAGCGGGGTCGTCGGTCATGGCAAGGCGCGCCGGCCGGCATGACGGCCGGGGAGGCGGGTGGTCGATGGGGAGGGCGGCAGCGAGGTTCGCCGCACCGAGGGCAGGTCTACCGAAGCGCGGGGGAAAAGGAAAGTGCGCTTCACAAAAACGAAACATCGCCAGAGCGCGCCAAACCTCAGGCGGATTGCTTTCACCAAATCATCACCAGAATTTCTCCAACCGAACACCACCTGTTCACGTGGGGCGCAGGGGTGCAACAGAGACTGTGGGCTCCTCGAAGGAGAGGCGCCTGGACGCCCCGCGCTCCCCTGTGGCCCCAGATGCCGTTGTGTCGTGCCCGCAAGTCTTGATAAGTCCTGCAACGTCATTAAGGAGCTGATGTCCTCGTGCGCGCCCATCGCACCCTCGTCGTATCGCTTGTCGCCATCGCCCTCGCGGTCGCAGCGCCCGCCGCAGCGGGTGCCGCCAAGGCGCTGTTGATCGGGGGCTCGACCTCCGTGCTGCCGCTGATGCAGAAACTGGCGGGGGCCTACCACCACCAGTTCCCGCACATCCCCGAACCGAAGGTCAGCGGCGGCCAGTCGGACATCGGCATCGCCGGCGCGGCGAGCGGCCGCTTCGACATCGGCGACTCCTCGCGCGACCCGCTGAGCACCGACCCGCATGGCCTGGTGTTCACGAAGATCGCGAGGGACGGCATCTGCGTGATCACCAACGACAAGAACCCGGTGGCGAACTTCTCGCAGGAAACGATCCAGCACATCTTCAGCGGCACGACGCGCAACTGGAGCGAAGTGCCGGGCGCGAGCGCAACGGGCCCGATCGATTTGTTCGACCGCGACGGCGCGTCGGGTACGCAGGACGCGTTCCAGAACATCTTCATGGGCGAAGACCTGCGGATCTCCCCGAGCGCCAGCCAGGAGGCCTCCAACGGTCTGGAGCAGAGCGCGGTGAGCGCAGACCAGAACGCGGTTGGGTTTGTGTCCTTCGCCTACACGGGCGGCGTAAGCGCGGCCAGCTACCAGGGCGTGGCGTGCAACCTGCGCAACGCGAAGTCCGGCCAGTATGGCGGCGTGCGCAACTTCTGGATGGTCACGAAAGGCGCGCCCAAGGGCGAAGCGGCGAAGTTCATCGGCTGGGTGACGAGCGGCAACAAGACCACCAAAACGATCATCAGCTCGAGCTGGATCGCGGTTCACTAAAGACGACCCACCGGCGAGGGGCAGAGCGAGTCAGCGGCGGTGAGCACGCCGGAGATCCAGATCGCGATGCCTCCCGCCGGGGGCGCGTCCGCACAGCGAGACGCGCCCCACGGGCGCCGGGCGGCACATCTGCGCGACGCCGCGCGCGACCGGCGCGTCGAGTTTGGGCTCGGCGCGCTGGCCGTCGGTGTGGTCGCGCTGATCGTGCTGATGCTGGTGACGGTGTTGGTCAACGGCTGGCCGTCGTTTGCGGCAAATGGCCTGAGCTGGTTCGCGCCGGGCGGGGAAATCGTCACGCAGTTCCGCGCGATGCAGTCGGGCATCCCGCTGCCGGGCCACTCGATCCTGTACTTCCGCGCGTGGCCGCTGATCTGGGGGACGCTGCTGACGACGGTCGGCGCGGTCGCGATCGCGCTGGTCGTCTCGACGCTGGCGGCGATCTTTTTGACGGAGTTCGCACCGGCGCCGGTGCGGCGCGTACTGGCGCCGGTCGTGCGACTGCTGGCGGGCGTGCCATCGGTGATCTACGGGCTGGTGGGAATCGTGGCGATCGTGCCGTGGGTCAACGCACACCTGATCAGCAACGCGCGCCGGCAGTCGGTCGCCTACGTGGTGCAGCTCAACGGCGCCGACCTGATCACGGCGGTGCTGATCCTGACGCTGATGATCCTGCCGATCATGGTCGCGCTGACGGCGAATGCGCTGGGCGCCGTCCCAACTTCCTGGCGCGAGGGCTCGGCGGCGCTCGGCGTCAACCGCTGGCGCACGATCTGGCGCGTGTCGCTGCGCGCGGCGCGCCCGGCGATCGCGGCGGGCACGGTGCTGGCGACGGCAAGAGCACTCGGCGAGGCGGTGATGCTCGCGATGATCTCCGGCGGGCGGCCGTTCGAGGCCAACCCGCTGGACGGGCTGACGTTCCTGTTCGAGCCGGTCGAGACATTGGCCGCAGGGATCCTGCAGGAATTCGGCGGAGAGGCGAACACGCCGATCGGGCACACGGCCTACGCGATGGGAGCCGTGCTGCTGTTCAGCGCGGCGATGCTGTCGTTCGCGAGCTGGGCGGTCAGGCAGCGGCTGCGGCGCTACGGGGTGGGAGCGTGACCAGGGACACAGCTGTCGCCGATGTAGCTGGGAGCGTTGCCGCCGCCCACCCAGCGCTCACCCGTGAAGTTGGGAGCATGACCACTGACACGGTCGCTGCCCCCCATCCTCGCGCGCGCACACGCGCGCGCGCACCCGCACCCGCACACGCACGCGCGCCCGCGGATGGCACCGCAAAACACCTAACAACCCCTCACCCCCACCCTCACCCCCGGCCCCCTTTGGCGCGGAGGCGTGCGGCGTGAGCACGGACACCACCCTCACGCACAGGCAGCCGCCGCTGAAGATCGTGCGGCCGGGGCGCGAAACGACGGCGTCGTGGCCGTTGGCCGACCGGCTTGCTTACCTGCTGTGTTGGGCGGTCGGGATCGGGCTGTGTGCGATCACCGCGGCGATTGTCCTGCTGATGCTCGTGAAGGGCATCTCGCAGTTGCGCCTGGGGCTGCTGCTGGAACCACCCTCGCCCTCGCTGCACCAGAGCCAGTCGGGGGGCTTCTCGACGCCGATCGTGGGCACGCTGATCGTGACGGCGATCGGCACGGCGGTCGCGGTGCCGGTGGCGGTGGCGCTGGGAACGTGGCTGAGCGAGTACGCGCGCCCGCGTTGGCTGGCGCGCGCAGTGGAGTCGGGGATCGAGACGATCGCGGGGATCCCGAGCATCGTGCTGGCGCTGTTTGGGCTGCTGATCTTCGCTAGGCCGTTTTTCGGGTTCCTGTCGGGGAGCGCGAACAACGGGTCGGTGTCGGGTCAGTCGTTTCTGGTGGCGGGGCTGGTGATGGGGTTGCTGGCGGTGCCGCTGGTCGCGAGTACGGTGCTCGAGGGGTTCAAGCAGCTGCCGCCGCGTCTGCGCGAGGCGTCGCTGGCGCTTGGCAAGACGCGCGCGACGACCACGCGGCGGGTGCTGCTGCCGGCGATCCGTCCGGCGATCGCGAGCGGCTCGGTGCTCGGTATGGGCCGCATCATTGGCGACACGGCGATCATCTGGATCCTGCTGGGCGCAACCTTGAAGAACGTCCCGGTGGGCAACGCGCCGATTCTGAGCACGCTGCGCGGTACGGGCTCGACGCTGACGAGTTACGTCTACAGCAATGCGGTCGGCGAAGGCAACTCCCACCAGAAGGCTTACGCGGCGGCGTTCGTGCTGCTGGTGATCGTGTTGGCGCTGAACGCGTTGGTGACACGGCTGAGCGGCGGACGCTCGCCCTACACGCTCGGCGGAGCGGCAAAGCAATGAGCCGGCGTGTGACGCCCCCGCCGGTGCGGCGGATCGCTGTGGAGCGCCATCCGAGGGTGGTCTCTCCCCCACCCCCGGGGTCGGCGCCGCAGAGCGGCTATGGCAGCGGCGCGAACGGCGGGCCACGCGCTGCGCCGGCCGCTCGCCGCCGCCCGGCCGCCGCCGCCGCCGCCGCCGCCGGAGCGCAAGAGCGGATGCGCATCGAATCGGTGTCGTTGGCGTACGGCGAGAAGTGGGTGGTGAGGGATGTGAGCCTGCCGGTACGCCAGGGGGAGGTGCTGGCGTTGATCGGCGCGAGCGGCTCGGGCAAGACGACGCTGCTGCGATCGTTGAACCGGCTGACGGAGATCACGGCGGGCGCGGGCCGCGCCGGGCGGGTCACGCTCGACGGGGAGGAGATCCATGAGATTGAGGTCAACGCGCTGCGGCGGAGGGTGACGATGGTCTTTCAGCAGCCGAACCCGTTTCCGATGAGCATTTTCGAGAATGTGGCGTACGCGCTGCGCGAGGCCCCGGCCGGCCCAGGAAGGCGCAGGCGCAGGCGCGGGCGTCGCAGCCAGTTGGAGCCGGAGGTGCGCGAGGCGCTGCGCCGCGCGGGATTGCACGATGAGGTCGGCGACGATCTGGACCGCGCGGCGCTGGCCCTGTCGGGCGGCCAGCAGCAGCGGTTGTGCATCGCAAGGGCGCTGGCGGCCGAGCCGGAGGTGCTGCTGCTCGACGAGCCGTGCTCGGCGCTCGACCCGATCTCCACAGCGGTGATCGAGGAGCTGATCGTGGGGCTGCGCGAGAGCGTGGCGGTCGTGATCGTGACGCACAATTTGCAGCAGGCGCAGCGGGTCGCCGACCATGTGGCGTTCATGCATCTCGGCGAGCTGATCGAGTACGGCACGGCGGCGCAGGTGTTCGACGCGCCCAGACAGCAGCGCACCCGCGACTACATCGCGGGTGCCTTCGGTTGAGGGGATGAGGATTTGGGATTGGGCCGCCTACGGCGGCCGGGGAGGGGTCGCGCCGCCGCGGTTCGCGCTCGTGGCCCTGCTGGCGGCGGCGGTCGCGCTCGGCGGCTGCGAGAGCAGCCAGGAACGCAGCGCGCAGCTGGAACGTGAGGCCAGGCGCCACGTCGGCGCGGTGGCACACGGGCTGGCGATCGCAAGGGCCAGTACGGCGGTGAAGGTGGTGGCGAGGAGCGTGCTGCACAGCTCGGAAGGCGACGCGGCGCTGGTCACGCTGCACAACAGCTCGACCCACGCGCTGCGCGACGTGCCGCTGGCGATCACGGTCAGGAGCGCAAACGGCGGGGTGCTCTACCGCAACGACGCGCCGGGGCTGGAAGCCGCGCTGACCTCGGTGGCGCTGATCGGGCCGGGGGAAAGCTTCATCTGGGTGGACGACCAGGTGCAGGCCAGCAGTGAAGCGCCGGCGAGCGTGAGCGCAGAGGCCGGCGAAGCCCAGCCGGCGAGCGGCCCGGCGCCGGCGATCCACCTGACGGGAGTGCACGCGACGGCGGCGCCGGAAGCCGGTATCGCGGGCACGGTCGCCAACGACTCGGACGTGGCCCAGCAGGGGCTGGTCGTCTACGGGATCGCACGCCGCGGCGGGCAGATCGTGGCGGCGGGCAGGGCGGTGCTGAGCCAGGTGCCTGCCCACGGGAGCGCGCCGTTTCAGGTGCTGTTTATTGGTGGCGCACAGGGGACCAAGGTCGAAGCGAACGCGCCGCCGACGACGTTCTGAGGGCGCTGGGCCCCAGAGGCATGATGGGTCCTAGACAACAACCAATAGGTTGATGGATTGAGGACATCTCTCAACTTATAGGTTGATATTCTGCCTACATCTACTAACCTATAGGTATGCGACCTGCAGAGAGAGCCGCCCAAGCCCGACGGGAACTCGACCGCAAGTTCAGCGCTGCCCGCCTCGAACCCATCAAAGCACGCCCGCGTTCCGGCTGGATACGCGCGATCCGAGGCGCACTGGGGATGAGCCAAGCGGTGCTCGCCGAGCGCCTTGGGGTATCGAGCGCCGCGGTCGACAAACTGGAGCACGCTGAGCTTCACGGCGGCATCACCGTTGGCAAGCTCGCCGAGGTGGCAAGCGCGCTCGATTGCACTCTCGTCTATGCGCTGGTACCGAATTCCACGCTCGAGCGAACCGTCAGGACCCAGGCCCGAGCGGTGGCGGCGCAGCTCCTCGGATATGCCTCCAGGACCATGTCGCTGGAGGCCCAGGAGATCGACCAGGACCGCCAGGACGAGGCTGTCGAGCGCTACGCACAGCAACTTGTGGCCGACGGCAATCCCTGGCGCAGGACAAAAAGCCAGCCGCCGCGCGAGCAGTGACGGCCGTCCCGCCCGACGAGCGGCCACTTCCGCAATTCAACGTGCGGACGATCGGCCCAGAGCCTTCCGGGGCTACACCGATCGAGGAGGAGGACCTGGACGGTCTCATCCCAGCCTTCGTGGCGACCCGCGCGGACCTCAACCAGGTGGAGTTCGAGAACATCATCAGAGCGCTTCCATGGGCGCAACGGCAGGCGCGCACACGCGGCCCCGAGGGAATACTCGACTACGGATTCATGTTGACGCTCCACCGTCGGATGTTCGGCGATGTCTGGACGTGGGCGGGAACGCAGAGGCGGCGCGAGACCAACATCGGGGTGGATCCATACTCGATCGCAACTCAGTCTCGACTGTTGCTCGACGATGCCAAGTTCTGGCACGCCGAAGGCGTTTTCGAGCCGGACGTCTTGGCGGCAAGGATCCACTGCCGGTTGGTCGGCATCCACCCTTTCCCGAACGGAAATGGTCGCTGCACCCGGATGATGGCCGACCTGTACCTGACCTCCATCGGAGCCGAGCCATTCCCATGGGGCGACGCAAACCTCGACGCCGACAGCTCAGGCCGAGCAACGTACATTGCCGCGCTGATCAAGGCCCTCGACACGGGAGAGTACACCGACCTCATCCGCTTCGCCCGAGGCTTACCCACCCACTGACACGACGCTAGACGATCGTCTGGCTGCTGGTCGGTACGGCCCCGAGCGCGCGCCGCCGACGACGTTCTAGGACGTCGCGATCGATGCCCCCGACATGCTCGCCTAGACGTTCGCTGAGCAAGCGAGGCGCGGACGCTGGGAGCGCAGCGTGCTTGGCACGTAAACGACCGCGGACAAAGCCTCGCGTAGCTCAGCGGACGTCTAGGCCCGCCGGCCGCGCTGCTTGAGCGTGATCCCCTCGAGCACGTGCGCGACGGTCTCGCAGGCGTCAACGGCGGCCTCGAGGGACTCGAAGATGTCCTTCCAGCGGATCACGACCATCGGGTCGATGCCGCCGGCGAACAGCGAGGCGACGGCGCCGCGCTGCAGGCGGTCGCCCTCGTTCTCCAGGCGGTGGATCTCGACGAGGTGGGGCGCGAGGTCGGTGCCGGTGCGCAGGCAGCGCAGCGCCCGCGCGATCTGCTCGCCGGCGCCGACGATGACGTCGGCGAACTCGACGGCCTGCTCCATCGGCGCCTCGACGCCGTAGAGCAGCATCTGGGCGGCGGCGTGCTCGGTGTAGTCGACGATGTCGTCGAGCGCGGTGGCCAGGGCGTAACCGTCGCCGGCCCCAAACGGGGCGCGCACGCGGCCGCCGCTGAGCCGGTGGATGATGTCGTGGGTGATGCGGTCGCCCTCCTGCTCGCAGACCTTCAGGTCGCGGGCGAGGGAGGCGTGCTCGGGGAAGTCGCCGAGCATGTCGCGCAACAACAGGCCGGCGCGCTGCACGTTGCGCCCGGCCTCGTCGACTAGGTCCATGAGGGCCACGTCGAGGCCACGTCGCAGGAAGCTCATCGCGCGAGGATATTAGGCTGAGGACGTCCGTGGCGCAGACGTGCGCGCGCCTGCGGTTTGCATCCACGCTTGTTGACAAGATCTTTACAAAGATTTCACGAATCGATCACGGGTTCGCAACCCGCGGCGGCCTGCCGGTCATCGATTCTGAGGTCCTTGTGCAAGAGTCGCGCGAGCATCGCGGTGTCCTCTACGCGGGGGAGCTCGAGATCCGGATCGCGGAGGGGCTGGTGCTCGCCACCGGTCAGGTGCTCACGCTGTCGGTACGCGAGTTCGAGCTGCTCGTTGCGATGGCGCAGCGAGCCGGCGCGATCGTTACACGCGGGGAGCTGTATGGCATCGTCTGGGGTGGCCAGCTGCGTCCCGGCGATCGCTCGGTCAACGTCTACGTCTCCAAGCTCCGCACGAAGCTCGAAGCGGCGATGCCCGACCGGCGCTTCATCCACACCCACCCTGGCTTCGGCTATCGCTTCCAACCCCAGCCTTCACGAAATCTTCACATCCGGGTTGCCGTGGACGAGGAGAGTGGAGCCGCTATGGGCTAGGCGCACCGCGCGCCAGCCCAGCTCGGCACCCGTTGCAAGCAGATCGGCAGACGACGCTCGCTGCGAGCCCTGCCGACATCTCACATCCCCTAGCAAGAGGAGACTCGGTAGTGATCATCAAGCACAGGACAGTGGCGACGATCCTTGGCGTCGCAGCGCTCTCACTCGTTTTGGCCGCCTGCGGATCGAGCTCATCGGGCTCGTCGAACTCCTCGAGCACCGCCGCGGCCAGCGCCTCCGGCACGATCTCCGGCGCCGGCTCGACATTCGCGGCACCGGTGTACGAACAGTGGGCCTCCCAGCTCTCGGGCCTGACGGTCAACTACCAGGCTGTTGGCTCCGGCGCCGGCATCACCGCGCTGGAAGGCAAGACGGTCGACTTCGGCGCGAGTGACCCGCCGTTGAAGGCCGCCGAAGAAACGGCGCTCGGCAAGGTCGGCGAACCGGTGATGATCCCGATGTTCCTCGGCGCGATCACGGTCTCCTACAACCTCCCCGGCGTGCAGACCGGCCTGAAGCTCGACGGCACGACGATCGCCGACATCTACCTCGGCAAGATCAAGACCTGGAACGACGCGGCGATCGCCGCGCTGAACCCGGGCGTCAAACTGCCGAGCACGCCGATCACGGTGATCCACCGTTCGGACTCCTCGGGCACGAGCGCCGGCTTCACCGGCTTCCTCGCCGCTGTGGACCCCGAATGGAAGAGCAAGGTCGGAGCGGGCAAGGACGTGCAGTGGCCGACCGGCACGGGGGCCAAAGGCAACGCCGGCGTGGCGGGCGCGGTGCAGCAGACGACCGGCGCGATCGGCTATGTCGAGCAGGCCTACGCGCTGCAGCACAAATTCACCTACGCGGACGTCAAGAACAAGTCCGGCAACTACGTCGCGCCGACGCTCGCCTCGACGAGTGCGGCGGCCGAAGGGATCACACTGCCGGCGAACCTCGGCTTTGCGATCAAAAACCCCGCCGCCGCGCAGGCCTACCCGATCACCTCGCAGACGTTCGTGGTGGTCTTCAAGGACATGTGCAAGGCGGGCATTCCCGGCGGCAAGGGCGCAGCCGAAGGCGTCGTGAAGTTCCTCAACTACGGTCTGAACGGGGGTCAGAGCATCCTCGCCCAGGCCGACTACGCCGCGCTGCCCGCCACGATTCTCGCGAAGTCCAAGGAAGCGGTCGCGGGCCTGCAGTGCGAAGGCTCGCCGCTGAGCTAGCCTGCGATGGGGTGGGCAACACGATGAGCAGCAAACCGATGCCAACCTCCGCCGCCCGCGTGGCCCAGCAGGGCTGACGGGCGGATGGAGGCCGCATCGGTCCCGCGTAGCGCCGGCCGCTCGATCCACGGGCGGTCGGCGCTTGCGCGTCTGCCGGACCGCGCGCTGAAGTACGGGCTTACCGCGCTCGCCGCGCTGATCCTGGTCCTGATCGTCTACTTCTTCGTGCGTCTCTTCGGCCAGGCGCGTCCGGCCTTCGCGGCGGAAGGCGTTTTCGGCTTCGTCTTTCACAACGAATGGAACGTCAGCGCCGAAAAATTCGGCGCGCTGCCGTTGGTCGTGGGCACGTTGATCACCTCGGCGCTGGCACTGCTGATGGGGGTGCCGATCGCCGTCGCGACCGCGGTCTATCTCACCGAGCTATGCCCGCGACGGTTGCTGAGCCCGCTGACCGTTCTGGTCGAGCTGCTGGCCGCCGTCCCCTCGGTCGTCTACGGCCTGTGGGGCATCTTCTTTCTCGCGCCGAAGCTGCAGCCCGCCGAGCAGTGGGTCGCGGATCGCCTGTCCGGCGTCCCTTTCGTCGGCGGCGGGATCGTGACGATCCCCAACTACTTCATCGCCGGGTTGATCCTCGCGATCATGATTCTGCCGATCGTCAGTGCGATCGCGCGCGAGGTCATGACGACGGTGCCCGCCGACCAGAAGGAGGCGGCGCTCGGGTTGGGCGCGACGCGCTGGGAGATGATCCGGATGGCGGTGATCCCCTACTGCCGCTCGGGAATCGTCGGCGGAGCGATGCTCGGGCTGGGCCGCGCGATCGGCGAGACGATCGCGGTCGCGATCGTGATCGGCGACGCTCCCCAGCTCGGCAAATCGCTTTTTGGACAGGGCGACACGCTCGCCTCGGTGATCGCCAGCGAGTTCGGCGAGGCGACGGGCCTGCACCGCTCCGCACTGTTCGCCGCCGCGCTCGTGCTGTTCGTGCTGACGCTGCTGGTCAACGCGCTGGCGCGGATCTTCGTGCTGCGTGCCGCGCGCGGCAGCAAGACGCCCACGACCGGGCCCGGCGAGGCGCCGGGCGATCTCGAGGCCGCGGTCGCGTTGGGAGCGTGACGATGCCGAGGATCAGCCGCCGCCCAGACCTGCAACGGCGGCGGCAGCCATCGCGCACAAGGCCGCCGCGGGGCGAGCTATGAGCGCGCACGGCGCCTCCCCGGAGCTCCTGCAGCGCTTCGCTGTCAGCCCACGCCGGCGCCGCGCGGACAGGACCGCGCGCGGACTGCTGCTGGCGGCGACGCTGATCGCGCTCATCCCGCTGGTGCTGGTCTTGTACTACCTGCTCGTCAAGGGCCTTGGCGCGTGGAGCTGGAGCTTCTTCACCACGGACCCGACCGGCAACACGTTCTTCAAAAACTCGAGCATCGGCGGGATCAAGAGTGCGATTCTCGGGACAATCGAGATGGTCGCGCTGGCCTCGGCGATCGCGATCCCGGTCGGGGTCGGCGTCGCGCTGTGGCTCGTCGAGTATGGCCGCACAAACTGGTTCGCGCATACGGTGCGCTTCTTCGTCAACGTCCTCACGGGCGTGCCCTCGATCGTTTTTGGCCTGTTTATTTACATCGCGCTGATCGTCGGCACCGGCTCCTCCTATGCCGGCTACAAGGGCTCGCTGGCGCTCTCGCTGCTGATGCTGCCGATCGTGATCCGCTCCGCCGAGGTGATCCTGGCGCTTGTGCCGAACGCGCTGCGCGAGTCCGCGCTCGCGCTCGGCGCGGCGCGCTGGAAGGTGATCTTCCGGATCGTGCTGCCGACCGCGCTGACGGGCATGCTCACCGGCGTGCTGCTGGCGGTGGCGCGCGCCGCCGGCGAGACGGCGCCGCTGCTGTTCGCGGCCGGCGCGACGAACAAGAGCACGTTCAACCTCGGCGAATTCATGAACTCGCTGCCCACGCAGATCTACAAGGACGTGACATCGCCGACGGAATCGGTGGTAAACCGTGCGTGGGGAGCAGCGCTCACGCTGGTCGTGTTGATCCTGATCCTCAACCTGGTTGCCCGCCTGATCGCCCGAAGGAGTCGCCTTGTATGAGCCCCGACGCAGCACCGCCGCGAACGACCTCGGAGCCGCACTCGCCTGAGCCAATGCTCCAACCGGATCGAGATCCAGCGCCCCATGCGCCCACGCCCGGCGGCGAAGCCGCGGCGACCTCGCGCGATGTGCACGCCGGCACCCCCGCGGCGGCGTTGAAGTCGGCGCCGATCGTCAAGCTCGAGCAGTTGCGCGCCTTCTACGGCGACTCCGAGCAGGTCAAGGGCGTCGATCTGACGTTCCCCCCCAACCAGGTCACGGCGATCATCGGGCCATCGGGCTGCGGCAAGTCAACGATGGTGCGCTGCATCAACCGGATGCACGAGGAGATCCCGGGCGCGCGCGCCGAGGGCCGCGTGCTGCTCGACGAGTTCGACCTTTACGGCTCGGGCATAGATGTGATCGCGGTGCGCCGCGCGATCGGGATGGTCTTCCAGAAGCCCAACCCGTTCCCGACGATGTCGATCTTCGACAATGTCGCCGCCGGCCTGCGCCTGACCGCGCGACGCGGCGACCTCCAGCAGCGCGTCGAGTCGGCGCTGCGCGGCGCGGGCCTGTGGGAGGAGGTCAAGGACCGGCTCTCCACGCCCGGGGTCGGGCTCTCCGGCGGCCAGCAGCAGCGGCTGTGCATCGCGCGCTCGCTGGCGGTCAACCCGGAGGTGCTGTTGATGGACGAGCCGTGCTCGGCGCTCGACCCGATCGCGACGTTGAAGATCGAGGAGCTGATCGCCGACCTCAAGACGCGCGTGACGATCGTGATCGTCACGCACAACATGCAGCAGGCAGCTCGGGTGGCCGACCGCACGGCGTTCATGCTGGGCGGAGAGATGGTCGAGGTCGGGCCGACCGAAGCGATCTTTACCAAACCCGCGGATGGGCGCACGGAGGAATATGTCACCGGAAAGTTCGGCTAGCGCGGCGGTCCCGTCCGCGGCAGTGACCGGCGCGGATTCGCTGCACCCGCGCCAGCATTTCCAGCAGCAGCTCCAGGAGCTGGAGGGTCGGGCACTCGGCGGGCTGGACATCATCGTCGAGCAGCTCGACCGGGTGCTGGAGGCGCTTGAGCACCAGGACGTCGAGCTGGCACAGATGGTGGTCGCCGACGACGACCGCGTTGACGGGCGCTACCTGGAGGTCCACCAGGGGATTCTGTCGCTGCTCGCGCTGCAGGCGCCAGTGGCGGGCGACCTGCGTGTGGTGGCGGCGCTGTTGCACGTGATGAAGAACATCGAGCGGATGGGCGACCAGTGCGTGAACATCGCCAAGCTGATCCCGCTCTCCGGCCACGAGCCGCCGGTGCGCCGCGAACTGCTCGACGCGCTGCTGAAGATGGGCGCATATGCGCGCTCGGAGGTAACCCAAAGCAAGGCGGCGTTCGCCGCGCGCGACATCGAACTGGCCGAGGACCTGGTGCGCCAGGACCGCGCGATCAACCGCCTGAACCGCGACATCTTCCAGATGGCGCTGAAGGTGGGCGACGACGCCGACACGCGCGAATGGGCGATGCACATGATTCTTGTGGCGCGCGCGTTAGAGCGGATTGGCGACAACGCGGTCAACATCGGCGAGCAGGTGGCGTTCGTCGTGACGGGGTTGTTTCGCGAGTTCTCGGACTCCTCGCACCCGTTGCCGGGCGGCAACCTGCTGCGCTGAGGGCGCGGGGAGCCGCCCCTTTCGCCGGCCAGACCGAGCACCCAGCACGCGGCGAGGTCCCCCGTTTCATCGGTGAGACCGAGCGCCCACCGCACAGCAAGGCGCCCCGCTCGCCGGCCAGACCGAGCACCCAGCACGCGGCCAGGCCCCCGTTTCGCCGGTGAGAGCGCGTTGACGCTGTGAATATCCTGTGACCTTCGCGGCGTGTGATGACGCAGGGGCGGCTTTTGCGCATACACTGCGGTCCGATGACGGACACGATCCGCGCCGAGCCGGGGGGCCAGGTGGATGCGCGCTCCCCCTCTTCAACAGCAGCACCGTTGCGCATCGCCGTTCTCGATCGCGACAGCGGCTTTATCCAGGTGTTGAGCAAGCGGCTCGACCGGCTCAGCTGGGAGCATCGGGTGCTCGCAAGCCCAGTGCCGGCAGACGCCGTCGTGGCGATGCGGCTGAGCGCGCTGGTCGTGGACCTCGCGATCCTCGGGCCACAGGCGTGGACCTGGCTCGAGCGTCTGTGCGAGGCGCTGCCGGAGCTGGGGATCGTCGTCTGTACGGGCCCTTCGACGGTCGCCCAGCGCGTGCGTGGCCTGCGTTTAGGCGCTGACGACTGGATCACCAAGCCGTGCCACCCCGAGGAGGTGATCGCGCGCGTGCAGAGCGTCGTGCGCCGGCGTCGCCACAGCACGGGCCGCACGGAGGCCAAGAGCGTGACGGCGGGCGAAGTGGTGATCCGCTCGGATCGCTTCCAGGCGTTCGTGGGCGAGACGAGCATCGATTTGACGCGGCGCGAGTTCGAGCTGATCGAGCTGCTGGCGGGCGCCGAGGGGCGGGTGCTCGAGCGCGAGGAAATCTACTCGCGGCTGTGGGGCTATGCGATGGTGCGCGGCGACCGCTCGGTGGACGTGTTCGTGCGCAAGCTGCGCCAGAAGCTCGAAGAAGGCGTCGCCTAAATGGCGCTACATCCATACGCACTTCGGCATCGGCTATCGCTTTGCCGCCGAGCCGATCGGCGCCGAGCGCGCCGCGCAGGAGGCGCAGGAAGCGCAGGCCGGCATCGACGCAGAGGCAGGCCACGCAGACCGCAGCGCGGGGGCGGCCGCGGCAGGTGGCCTACAGCTCGACGTTGGCAGCGGCGGTGGCGATCAAGGCAAGCTCGGCGGGACGCAGCAGCAGGACCAGTTCACCGCCGGCGTTCGCTGAGGACACGACGGCCAGGCCGCCCTTCTTGAGGTCGATGCGCGCGCCGGTCAGTTCGGCGACGATGCCGGAGAGGTCGGGCTCGTGACCGACGACAAGCAGCCGCGCGCGCGAGCCCAGCGCGGCGAGCGCCGCGAGCGCGAGGCGAGCATCGAAACCGGTGGCGAGCGGCTCGTGGACGGTGAGGCCACCGGGCGCGAGGCCGGGTGTGCACTGCTCGCTGGCGGCCAGCGCGAGCGTGGCGGTACGCAGCGCGCGCTCCTTGGGGCTACTCAAGACGCCGTCGAAGCGGACCTGCAGCCGGGCGAGCGCCTCGCCGGCGGCCTGTGCCTGACGCTCGCCACGCCCGGTCAAGCGCCGCTCCGCGTCCGGGCGGGTTCCGTGCGGCTCCGCGTCCGCGTGGCGTAGCAACCAGAGCTGGCGGGCCATCTCCCTCTACCGTCACCCTAGCGGTACTGCAAGGGTGTAGCGTTGCGAGGCAGTCATGAGTAGCGATCGCGAGCTAGCCCTGCGCAGCAACCCCGATGAGGGCCACGCGTTCGAGCAGGTGGTGCGTGAGGGCCACGAGGACCTGCACAGCCCCTCGCTGTACCTCAACCGCGAGCTTTCGTGGCTGGACTTCAACGAGCGCGTGCTGCAACTCGCCGAGGATGTGGAGGTGCCGCTGCTGGAGCGCGTGAAGTTCTGCGCGATCTACACGACGAACCTGGACGAGTACTACATGGTCCGCGTCGCGGGCCTGCAGGATCAGATCGAGGCGGGCGTGGAGAACCCATCCCAGGACGGGCTGACGCCGTCGCAGACGATCGCGCGTATCCGCGAGCGCGTGCGCGAGCTGGGTCGCCGCTTGACGGACTGTTTCGAGCGCCAGCTGCGCCCGGCGCTGACCGAGCATGGGATCAGGATCGTGGGCTTTGAGGAACTCGACGGTGAGCAGCGCGCACAGCTTGCGCGCCATTTCCAGAAGGTCGTTTTCCCCGCGCTGACCCCGCTCGCGGTCGCGCCGGGGCGCCCGTTTCCGTACATCTCCAACCTTTCCCTGAGCCTGGCGGTGCTGGTCCGCGACCCGGTGACCGACCAGATGGTGTTCGCGCGCGTGAAGGTGCCGACCGAGATCCTGCCGCGCTTCGTCGCGGTCCAACCGGCCAGCCGCGAGCGCGTGGGTAGCCACGAGCGCCTGGGGAACCGCGACGGGGCCGACGGCGCCGCTGGGGCGAGCGACCCGGGCGCTGGGGCGGACAGCGGTGGCCGTGCAATGGCAGCGAGTTCGCTGCCACCGACGACGACGACGTTGGTGGCGCTGGAGGATGTGATCGCCCACCACCTGGACGCGCTGTTCCCGGGGATGGAGATCGTCGACTACGACGTGTTCCGTGTGACGCGCGACGCGGATCTGGAGGTCTCCGACGACGCGGCGGACCTGCTGCAGGCGGTCGAGGACGAGCTGCGCCGCCGGCGCTTTGGGGAGGTGGTGCGCGTGGAGCTCGGCACGCGCTGCTCGGCGCCGTTGCGCAGCGAGCTGGCCGAGCTGTTGGGGATGGCGCAGGAGGAGATCTACCCGGTCGATGGACTGCTCGACATGGGCGCGCTGTGGCAGATCGTGAAACTGCCGGGCATGGGGGAGCTGCGCGAGCCGCCGATGACGGCGATCACGCACCCGCGGCTGCTGCGCCACGAGGGCGAGCGCCCGGATGTGTTCGGCGCGATGCGCGACGGGGACCTGCTGGTGCACCACCCCTACGATTCGTTCACGACGTCGGTGGAGCGCTTCGTGGAGCAGGCTGTGGCGGACCCGAATGTGCTGGCGATCAAGCAGACGGTGTACCGCACGAGCGACGACTCGCCGTTGGTGCCAGCGCTGATCGACGCGACCGAGAGCGGCAAGCAGGCGGTGGCGCTGGTGGAGCTCAAGGCGCGCTTTGACGAGCGCATGAACATCCATTGGGCCAAGGCGATGGAGGAGGCGGGCGTGCACGTCATCTACGGCCAGCCGGCGCTCAAGACGCATGTGAAGTGCGTGCTGGTGGTGCGCCGCGAGGGCGAGGGCGTGCGCAACTACGTGCATATCGGCACGGGCAACTACCACTCGACGACCGCGAAACTGTACACGGACTTTGGCCTGTTCACGACCGACGAACAGATCGGCGCGGACGTGGCGGACATGTTCAACTACCTGACGGGCTACGGCCGTCCGCTGCACTACCGCAAGGTGCTGATGGCGCCGAGCCAGCTGCGCGACGGTCTGGTGGCGGAGATCGAGCGGGCGATTGCGGCCCATTCTCCGCAGCGGCCTGCCCGGATCGCGATGAAGATGAACGCACTGGTCAACGGCCCCTGTATTCGCGCGCTCTACCGCGCGTCGCAAGCGGGCGTCAAAGTCGACCTCAACGTGCGTGGGATCTGCTGCCTGCGCCCGGGCGTGCCGGGTGTCTCGGAGAACATCCGCGTCGTTTCGATCGTCGGGCGGCTGCTTGAGCACTCGCGCATCTACGCGTTCCAGTACGACGACCGGCAGGTCATCTACATCACCTCGGCGGACCTGATGCCGCGCAACCTCGACCACCGTGTCGAGCTGGCGGTCCCGATCGAGGCCCCCGAACTGCAGGCCGAGCTGCTGGACACGCTCGAACGGGCGTTTGCGGACAACCAGAACGCGTGGGAACTGGACGCGCAGGGGCGCTGGCGGCGGCTGCATCCCGGCCCGGGCGAGCAGCCGCGCAGCCTGCAGCTGGAGCTGATCGAGCTGCATGCGCGGCGCGCCGCCGAAGAGCGCCCGGGCGAGCGGCAAGGCGCCGCCGGCGTGGCGCGCTAGCGGACCGTGGCAACGACTACTGTGAGTGCGTGACCACGCTCGGACGTACCGGCCTCGACGTGTTCGGCATCTGCCTCGGCGGCAACGTGTTTGGCTGGACGGCGGACGAGTCGCAGTCTCACGCCGTCCTCGACGCGTACACCGAGGCTGGCGGCAACTTCATCGACACCGCGAACTCCTACCTGGTCGAGCACGGCCGTTCGGAGACGATCATCGGGCGCTGGCTGGCGGGTCGCAAGGACCGTGATCGGATTGTCCTGGCCACGAAGGTCGGCGGCGGCCATGGAGCGCTCCGCAACCTGCGGGCGGACACGATCGAGCACGAGGCGCACGCCTCGCTTGAGCGTCTGCAGACCGACCGCATCGACCTGTACTACGCACATTTTGACGATCGGGAGACGGCGCTCGAGGAGTCGCTGGGCGCCTTTGACGCGCTTGTCAGGGAGGGCACGGTGCGCCATCTCGGCGCCTCCAACTACACGCCGGCGCGGCTCGCCGAGGCGCTCGATTTCCAGCGCACGCATGGGCTCGCAGAGTTCACGGTCCTGCAACCGCACTACAACCTGCTCGAGCGCGACTTTGAGCGTACGCTGCTGCCCGTCGCCGAGACCTGGGACCTTGCCGTGTTGCCTTACTTCGCGCTGGCCAAGGGTTTTCTGACCGGTAAGTACCGGCCTGGCGGGGAGGCTGTGGAGTCTGAGCGCGCCGAGGCCGCCCGTGCCTACCTGGACAGCGGGGGGGCGGCGGTGCTGGCGGCGCTCGACGAGGTCGCGGCGGCCCACGAGACGGTGGTGGCCGCCGTCGCGCTCGCCTGGTTGCTCGCCCAGCCGCAGGTGGTCGCCCCGATCGCTAGTGCGCGGACGACCGAGCAGCTCGAGCAGATCCTGCCCGCCGCCGGGCTGAAGCTGACGCCTGCGGAGGTCGAGCGACTGTCGGCCACGACGCGGGTCGCGTAAGCGCAACCCGCCACCCGTCAGCGCTCCTCGCCAAACATGTCCGCAATGACGGCAGGCGGGCTGGCAGACTGCCCGACCGCCGGCGCCATTTGCGGCGCCCGAGGGCCGGCGGGGACGATGCGACCCCGACCGCTCAGGCGGCTGGAGTGGGCAGCGCCTCCAGCGCCGCTTTGAGCTCGTCGACCGTCTGAAAGTCGAGCCCCAGCATGTGGTCGTGGCGGTGGCGCACGACGCCGTCCTCGTCGATCACGATCACCGCGCGCTTGGTCGAGCCGATGCCGGGGGTGAGCGCGCTGTAGGCGCGGGCGACGCGCTTGTCGACGTCGGCGAGCAGCGGTACGTTGAGCGAGTACTTGGCCGTGAAGCCCTTGTGCGAGTCGAGGTCTTGGGCGGAGATGCCGACGACGGTGGCGTTCAGCGCGGCGAAGTCGCCGGCGCGGTCGCGGTAGGAGCAGAACTGTTTGGTGCAGACCATTGTGTTGTCGCCGGACTCAAGGATGCGGTCGGAGCACCTGCCTATCGTCCGAGGCGGTCGTATGCATGGAGACGCTAAGATGCTCGCTCCTGGCCGAAAGCAGCACTCTTGGAACGGCCAATAGTGCTGGGGGCCGACCTGCTCGATATGAGCCTGCCCATGACGCAACGCGCCTTGTACTACCCCTATATTCACCTTAATGACATCGATTGGCTGCGCGGCACGTTGTTGCTCTTCGACTCGGTCAGCCGCATGCTGCCCCCCGAGTATACCGGCGGCCCAAACGACGATCACCGCATCGCTGCGTTTCAAAACGCGGGACTACTTCGAGCGGCCGACCTTTCCAGCGAGCGCTCCTCGATCGCCCAGGGCGCCCTCATTGAAAAGCTTCTCGTCAGCTGGCAAAACCCGGTGTTTCGCGAGCGATATGGGCACGATGCGGCCGCGAAACTGCTGACTGATGACCATCCATATGGTTTCCAAATTCACAGCGGCGCTGCTTCGTTTCCCATCCGCGAGGCGCTCATGAACATGGGCCTTGCCTGGTGGCCAGACTGCTACGAGCCATACGCGTCCGAGTACGCCTACGTCCAGATGCATCCACGCGTGGGTCAAGCAGTCATGGCCACGATTGCCGTGGCGTGTGCCCAACACGAAGGTCTGGCGATCGTTGGCGACGCTCGGTCCGGTCCACTTTACGAGGCCTTGCTTAACAAGGACCTAGAGCTGATCTACGACACATGGCTCGGCGACTCGGCGCTGCCCGCGCCTCTAGCTCCGTCGGGTGAGGACGTCTTTGAGTTTCTCATTGCCACGACCGGTGACGTTTCCGGCCTTGAGGCTGACGCACTCAAGGCGCTTGACCGTGAGCCGTTGAGCGCTCTCCTTGAGGCGCTCCGAGCGGCGGCCAAGCAAATCCCGGGGATGGATCCTAGCCCGCAGCGCGATGAATACTTCGCAGACGTCACATCCGACATCCTGTCGAGGTGGCGCGAGGGACGTAGGAACCTCTCCCACTTCTGGCGGACGTTCTTCGGAGGCGGCGCGTCAGAAGACGTGACGACCTTTGTTAAGGAGAGCGCCACTGGCGCCACGACTTCGATGGGACGCCTTGCACGGAGGGGCGCCCCGCTTGAGGCGATTGTCGCCGCTGCCGCCGTGGGGTTCGATCAAGCAGTGTTTGCCGGGATAGGAACGCTTCTAGTCGGTTTCTCGACGCGGGCGATCACGTCCTTTCGGACGGTAAGGCACGAAGCGGCCGCGAGTCCGTATCGCTATCTCACCGTGCTCGAAAATGCCGGCGTCACCTTCCGGAGCGCCGACACGGCCCAAAACTCTGCCTAAGCGGTGTACGGCGCCGAGAGCACCGGGGTCGCTTGCCGTACTTGCGGTGGCTTCAAGCGTCCCGTGCCCTCGTGCCACTGTTGTGCTTTGTGCGACAAGCAGGAGCGAATTTGGCGGGAACTCTTCTCGATCTTCGCCCGGCATATAAGGCAACGATACGGAAGATCAGGCGTAGCCGAACATGCCAGCGAGCTGCTCGCTGAGCGTCGCCGGCATCACCGGTGGGCCCTCGGGATCGTCGCAGCACGGGGGCTTCGCGCGCTCGCGGCGTCCAACTGCGCTGAGACCGGGGAAGACGTCGGCGAGAACCTGGTGCGGGTTGTGACCCTTGTCGTGCCTTGCGAGCGAGATTACGATCATGCTGCGGTCTTTCGCGAACAGCGTGTGCATGCGCCAATCGTTGGCGAGATGCCGGCAGCACAGCGGGAAGTCTCCGCCGTCTGTAGCCGCCAGTCGGTAAACCGGCAGCCTTGCAACCCTCACCCTTCAAGCCCGAGATCGCCGCGCCGTACGCCCGCCGGTCGGTCTTGTTCAACGAGGCGGCGAGACGCGCGACAGTGTCAACCACGAAAACGGAATATGCCACCTGGCGCGCTCGTCAGGCCGGCTGGAGCTTGCCTCCAGCCAGCTCCTGCAAGCCCTGGCGTACGCTCGGACTCGAACGATCCGCCATGTCTTCGACGTGGCGAACCACGCCCTCCAACCACTCTCGGTCCTCGCCCCGCGCACGCAATTCGCGTACGGCGCGCCCGACCCGCCGCAGGCTCTCGTGCTCGATCAGCGCCGGCTTGGAGCCCGGCAGCGCCGCAAGCACGCCACGCCTGACCCACACCCGGACTGTCGGCTCGGAGACACCGAGATACCTCGCGGCCTCCGCCACAGGGACTCCCCGAGCGGCGTTCGGCGCGGCCCGCTTGAGCTGCTTGCCCATCGCCATCAGCTGCTCCGCGAGCTCTCCTGAACGCTTTGGATCGCTGACCACACTGAGCTCCTCGACCACATCGTCCAGCCCGACGAGGAACGACGCGAGAGCGCGATCATGTTTGGTGGCCATACCTCATACTACCCACGGGCATTCGGTTTTTCAAGCTTTTCCCGAAAGTCAGCGGAGAGGATACGGCCCTCAGGCCGCCGCTGCGGGCAGCGCATTCAGCGTCGCCTTTAGCTCGTCCACCGACTGGTAGTCCAGCCCGAGCAGGTGGTCGTGCCGGTGCCGGACGACGCCCTGCTCATCGATGACGATCACCGCGCGCTTGGTGCCCATGCGCCCATGCGCACTGTAGGCACGCGCCACGGCGCCGTCTACGTCGGCGAGCAGCGGCACCGTGAGGCTGTTCTTCTCGATGAACCCTTGATGCGAGGCCACATCCTGCGCCGATATCCCGACCACCGTCGCGCCCAGCGCCGCGAACTCGTCAGGCCGATCCCGGTACGAGCAGAATTGTGCTTTACAAACGGGCGTGTTGTCGCCGGGGTAGAACAGCAGCACGACGCGCTCGCCGCGGTGCGCGGAGAGCTTGAACGGCCCGTCGGTGCCGGGCAGCTCGAAGTCGGGGGCGGGTTCGCCGACCTGCGGTGTCTTCGCCATGCTGGCCCTCGCTCTCTGTGGAGATGTGCGTTGCCCTGCGTCCATCCGCCCGCCGGGCCACCGGCGTGCGGTGGCGGTCGCGTGCCGAGAGATCGGCGCATTCTACGCCCGCGCGACCGCAGCCTCCTGCTGGGGCCGCCGGCCAGCCCCGCTAGGCCAGCCGCCCGGGGCGCCGCAAAAGCGCGGATACCTCGGCCGGCGGCAGTGGCTGGGCGATGTGAAAGCCCTGCGCGCGGTCGCAGCCGAGGCGACGCAGGTCGTGCAGCTGGCGCGCGGTCTCGACGCCCTCGCCGGTGACGCCCATTGAGAGCGCCTGCGCCATGCGCACGATCGCGGTGACGATCGCGGTGGGACGCTCGCCGGCGCCAAGCTGCTCGACGAAGGAGCGGTCGATCTTGAGGCCTTCGATCGGCAGGCGGGTGAGGTAGGAGAGCGAGGAGTAGCCGGTGCCGAAGTCGTCGAGCACGAGGCCGACGCCGAGCGAGAGCAGGGCGCGGAGTGTGCGGTCGGCGGTGCCGGCGTCGTCGAGGATCGCCGACT
The DNA here is from genome assembly GCA_963804675.1 of uncultured Solirubrobacterales bacterium. GTDB lineage: Bacteria > Actinomycetota > Thermoleophilia > Solirubrobacterales > Solirubrobacteraceae > Palsa-744. Next base: position 1,844,394 of record CAWDRI010000001.1, read on the forward strand.
CGGTGATCTCCAAGCATAGGGCGCGCGGGTCAAGGCTGGTGTCGCGCAGAGCGCGCGCGACGGTGCCGGGCAGGTCGCGCTGGACGATTTGGCGGGCGGAGAGGTTGACCGAGATGCCCAGCGGCGGCGCGTCGGGGTTGGCCGCGTGCCAGGCGCAGGCCTGACGGCAGGACTCGCGCAGCACCCACTCGCCGATCGGCGCGATCAGCCCGCTGTCCTCGGCGACGGGAATGAAGTTGGCGGGCGCGACCAGGCCGCGCTGGGGGTGCTCCCAGTAGACGAGCGCCTCGACGCTTGCGAGTGTGCCGTCGCGCAGCGAGATGACGGGCTGGTAGCGGACGTGCAGCTCGTCGCGGTCCAGCGCCCGGCGCAGATCGTTTTCCAGGGCCAGGCGCTCTAGGGCGCGCACGCGCAGGGCGCTGTCGAAGACCTCGTAGCGCCCGCGTCCGCGTTCCTTGGCGCGATAGAGGGCGGCGTCGGCGTCGCGAATCAGCGCGTCGGGCGCGACGCGTTCGCCGCCGGCGAAGGCGATGCCGATGCTGACGGTCACGAAGTGTTCGGTGCCCTCCAGGCGGAAGGGCCGGCGTAGGGCGGCGCCGATGCGTTCGGCGACCTCGGTCGCGACGCGTTCGTCGGCGATGTCCGCCAGCAGCACCACGAACTCGTCGCCGCCGAGGCGTCCGATCGTGTCGTTGGGCCGCAGCGCCTCGCTCAGGCGCGGTGCGATCTCGACGAGCAGGGCGTCGCCGGAGGCGTGACCGAAGCCGTCGTTGACGAACTTGAAGCGGTCGAGGTCCAGCAGCAAGACCGCCAGTTGGCGCCCGGGTCGCGGGCGTGCGCGCTCGAGCTGGTCGAAGATCAGCGCGCGGTTGGGCAGGCCGGTGAGCGAGTCGTGCAGCGCCTGGTGGCGCATGTTCTCTTCGACGGAGTTGCGCTTGGCCTCGGCGAGCTTGCGGTCGGTTATGTCGGAGAGGACGCCGTGCCAGCGCAGGCGACCGAGCCCGTCGGCGAGCAGCGTGGCGTGGTCGCGCACCCAGACGGTGTGGCCGTTGCGATGCAGCATCCGGTACTCCTCGGGCGCGGTCGGTTCGTCGAGCTGGCGCTCGCGCGCGTAGACCCGGTCGCGATCCTCGGGGTGTATGCGCTTGGCCCACAGGTGCGGATCGGCGAGCCACTGCTCGGGCGTGAACCCGAGGATCGCCTCGACCTGGCCGCTGATGTAGTGCCAGCGCCCGGCGACACCGGCGTCGGATACGTAGACGATCGCGGGCAGGCGCTCGACGAGCGCTCGGGCCTGCGCTCCGGAGAGCTCGGCGGGACCGTTCTCGGGCCGGGCGCGCGCGTGTTCCTCAGGCGCAGCGCGCACACGCTCGCGACTGGGCTGGGGGAACGATCGAGCCATCGCCTGCGGGTGGTATCGACAGCTGGTCCGATGATCTGAACCTGCCCGAGAACAGTGGGCCTTTCGTCTAGCGACGGTGCCGCGCGGCGGTGCATCGCAGCGCAGCGCGACGGGATGGCGCCGCGATGCGCTAGAAAGGTCGCGCATGTTCCCTCGTCGGCGCTCCACCGGTCCGCGTGCTGCGGCTGCCCTTTGCGTGCTCGCGCCGCTGCTGGCGGCGTGCGGCAGCAGCGCCTCGCCGGTCACGGATTCCACGGCGCCGGGCGCCGCCGCAGAACTGGCGATGCTTCGGGCACCCGCGACGCCGGCATACGGCGCGCGCGCGGGGGGCGCGGGCACAGGGCCGGCGGCGGCGAGGCTGCTCAACTGGCCGGAGTTCGGACTGAACCCGCAGCGCGGCGACGCGACAAACGCGAGTACGGAGATCACGGCGGCCAATGTGGGCCTTTTGCGGCACACGCAGGTGGCGCTGCCGGGCACGGTTGACTCCTCGCCGATCTACCTGCACGACGTCGAGGTCGACGGCGCGGTGCACAGTGTGGTGGTGGTAACGACAACGTACGGCAGGACGCTGGCGCTCGATGCCACGAGCGGCGCGATCCTGTGGACGTTCACCCCACCCGGCTATGCGAGTTGGGCGGGGAGTGCGCAGATCACGACGGCCAGCCCACTGGCCGACCCCGACCGGCGGTTTGTGTACGCGACCTCGCCGAACGGCCTCGTCCACAAGCTGTCGCTGGCCGATGGCACGGAGGACCGCCAGGGGAGCTGGCCGGTGTCGGTCACGCGCGACGCGACCCACGAGAAGCTGGGCGCGGCACTGAACATCGACGGTCCGGACATTCTGGTGGCGACGAGCGGCTACATCGGCGACATTCCCCCCTACCAGGGCCATGTGGTCGCGATCGACCGGGCGAGCGGAGCGGTGCGGGCGATCTTCAACACGCTGTGCGCGAACCGCAGGGAATTTATGGTGCCCGCGAGCTGCACGGCCAGCGACTCGGCGATCCTTTCGCGCGGCGGCGCGGTGGTCGAGCCGGGCGGTCGGCGGATCCTGATCGATACGGGTAACGGTGCGTGGAATGGGGTCACGAACTTCGGCGACTCGGTGCTGGAGCTGACGTTCCCCGGCCTGCAGCTGCGCCAGGCGTTCACGCCGACAAACCAGGAAGCGCTGAACACGAGCGACACCGATCTGGGCTCGAGCGCCCCAGCGCTGCTCGGCGAAAACCGTGTTGCGTTGGCGGGCAAGGACGGCGTGCTGCGCGTGCTGGCGCTCTCAAAGCTAGACGGCCAGCCGCCGTCCTCCGACCATGCGCAGCTGGGCGGGGAAGTGCAACGGCTGGAGGTGCCGGGCGGCGGGCAGCTGTTCACGGTGCCGGCGGTGTGGCATCGCGGCGGGCGTACCGCGGTGTTCATCGCGGACTTCGAGGGGACCGCCGCCTACGTGCTGCGCGGCGGCAGGCTGCGGTTGGCGTGGAGCAACAACACCCCGGGCACGAGCCCGATCGTCGCGGGCGGGTTGCTCTACGTGTATGACCCCGAAGCGGGCGGCATCAACGTCTACGAGCCGGGGTCTGCGAGGCCGCTGTTGAAGCTGGCGGGCTCCCCGGGCCATTGGAACAGTCCGATCGTCGTCAACGGTCACATCGTCGAGCCTGAGGGCAACGCCAACGACCACGCGCTGTCGGGCACGCTCGAGTTGTTCTCGGTGGGGTAGCCGTAGGTGGCGAATCGCTCTCACGCGTGCACACACACGCGCGCGAATGGCGCCCTGGGCAAGCCAACCACACCCCCGGCACGCCGAGCCTCCCCTCGCGCGCACACACACGCACGCACGCGCGAATGGCGCCCTGAGCAAGCCAACCACACCCCCGGCACGCCGAGCCTCCCCTCGCGCGCATACACGCACGCGCACACGCGGATGGCGCCCTGGACAAGCCAACCGCGCGCAGCGCGCCGCGAGCGGTAGCCTGAATGTATGTCCGAATCGTTGTCAGGCCAGCTGCTGGTCGCGTCGCCAAGTTTGCGAGACCCGAACTTCAGGCGCGCGGTGGTGCTGGTTGGCGCGCACAGCGAGGAAGGCGCGATGGGCGTGGTGCTGAACCGGCCTTCGACAGCGACCGTCGGTGAGGTGGTGCCGCAGCTCGAGCCGGCGATCGACGAGGACGAGACGGTCTTTGTCGGAGGGCCGGTGCAGCCGCATTCGATCGTGTTTTTGGCGGAGTTCGCCGACCCGGAGCCGGCGGGGCTGCTGGTGTTGGGCCGGATCGGCTTTCCGACGCCGGAAACCGACGTCGAGGACCTCGCTGAGGCGACTGTGCGCAGACGAGTGTTTGCCGGTTACGCGGGGTGGGGCAGCGGACAGCTCGACGCGGAGATCGGCCAGGGCGACTGGATCGCCCACCCGGCGCAGCCGGATGACATCTTCAGCGACGAGCCGGCGGCGCTGTGGAGCAGAGTGCTGGCGCGTAAGGGGGGAGCGTACGTGTTGATCGCACGGATGCCGCTGGACCCGAGCGTGAACTGACTGGCGCCGAGCCGGGTCGGAGCCGCGCCGGCCGGACCCACGCCCGCCGGAGCCGCGGCGAATCGGAGCCACGCCGGCCGGACCCACGCCCGCCGGAGCCGAGCCGGATCGGAGCCGGGCCGGATCAGAGCCGCACGACGTTGCTGGCGCGGGTCCCGCGCGTGACGCCGCGCAGGTCGAGGACGACGCGTGCACGCTGGGCCGCTAGGGCGTGGTCCACGCCGGGGTGGGCGGTGACGATCAGTGCGAGGTCGCAGTCGTGCAGGGCCTGCTCGAGGGGGACGCTGTGGAGGTTGTGGTCGGGGAGGGCGGGGACGAAGGGGTCGTGGTAGCAGAGGGCGGCGCCGAGGGCGTGCAGGAGGGTGAGGATCTTCAGGGCGGGCGATTCGCGGATGTCGCCGACGCCGGGCTTGTAGGCAACGCCGAGGAGGGCGATTTTGGCGGAGCGTACGGGCAGACGGGCGTCGTTGAGGGCGCGCTCGGCGCGCATGACGCAGTGGTAGGGCATTTGCTGGTTGACCTTGCCGGCTAGCTCGATGAACTCGGTGGCCATGTCGAACTCGCGGGCGCGCCAGGAGAGGTAGAAGGGGTTAACGGGCATGCAGTGCCCGCCCATGCCGGGCCCGGGCTCGAAGCGTAGGAAGCCGTAGGGCTTGGTGGCGGCGGCGTCGACGACCTCCCAGATGTCGATGCCCATGCGGTCGGTGAGCATGGCCAGTTCGTTGACTAGGGCAATGTTCACGGAGCGGAAGATGTTCTCGAGGAGCTTGCACAGCTCGGCGGCCTCGGGGCTGGAGACGCGGACGAGGCGGTCGCAGATCAGGCCGTAGATGGCGGCGGCGCGCTCGGCGCAGGCGTCGGTTAGGCCGCCGAGGACCTTGGGGGTGTTGCGGAGGGTGTAGTCGGTGCGCCCGGGGTCGACGCGCTCGGGGGAGAAGGCTAGGTGGAAGTCGCGGCCGGCGATGAGGCCGGACTGCTCAAGCAGCGGCTGCATCAGCTCGCGCGTGGTGCCGGGGTAGGTGGTGGACTCAAGCACGACGAGCTGGCCGGCGCGCAAAACCTCCGCCAGGCGCCGGGTGGCGTCGATCAGCGGCGCGAGGTCGGGCTCGCGGTTGCGCGTGAGGGGGGTGGGCACGCAGACTAGGACGGCGTCGGCGAGGGCGAGCTGCTCAAAGCCGGTGGAGGCGTGGATGCGCCCGGCGACTTCGTGCAGCGCGCGGGAGGGGACGTCCTCGATGTAGGACTCGCCGGCAGCGATCGCGGCGACCTTGCGCGCGTCGATGTCGACGGCGAGCACCTCAGAGCCCTCGCGCGCGAAGGCAACCGCAAGCGGCAGTCCTACATAACCAAGCCCGATGACGCCGATGCTCGCCATGGCGCGGCAGTCTACTTGCGGGCGGGGATGTTTTTGGGAGGGGAAATCGCCCTGGCGGGCGATTTCGAGAGGGGTTCGTTGCCCGCAACCAGGCGCTGTATGCCAGGTAGACGGTCGCAAACGCGCAGAAGCGGTCCGGGATATCCCCGCTCCCAGCCGGATATCGCTACAGCCGCAGTTGCGAGCGCAGACGGATGCCTCGGTGGATCGCCTGCGCGGTCGTGTTCTCGTGTGCAGGCCGCGCCGCGAGCCGGCCGGCCTCCGCAACGACGCGTTCGATCGTCGGACGCGTGGTCGCGGCGGCAAAGCGGCGGCTGACGCCAACGTCTACGGCGAGCGCCTCCCAGCTCTCTTGGTCAACCTCGCCGATCCGGCGAGCCCGGCCGATGCTCATCGCCAACCGCGTGGTCAGCTCCGGATATACGGTGGTGCTGACGAGGTCGTAGAGCGGCGCGAGAGTCGGGTCGCGGGTGTCGTAGAGCAGCGAGAAGTTCTTTGCGTGCGCGTCGCAATTGCCGATCAGCCAGGCGAACACCAGCGCACGCCACAGGATCGTCTGGTCGCGCGCCGGAACCGCCGAACAGAGGCGCAGCAGCTGCATCATCTCAGCCACTGAGGGCCCACCTTCGGATTGGTACTTGCGCTCGGAGGAGCGCCCGAGCGCCTGGCAGAAGTCCTCCTGATGCAGGCGGCGGATGGGGTCGGTCGTGAGGTCGCGGTCGTAGCGCTCGACCAGCAGGTAGGGCAGGCCGGAGGCGCTGGCGCGCTTGCTCACCGATGCGACCGGCAAGTCGACGGCGCGGGCCAGATCCATGCAGAACGCCTCGTTGTCGACCAGGCCTGGAAAACGGGACGGCTCGGGCTTGACGATGTGAGTTGTCGCCGCCAGCGAGTTCAGTGGCAGCGCCATCCCGTCCTCGTCGAGGATGAGCGGCAGCTTGGGCTGCGCGCCGGCCAGCGACAGGCGCACGCCCGCGTCGGCGTCGGCGCCCAGGGGACGGCGTGGCAGTTCGCGCAGAAGACTGTCGAACTGCTGCTCGTCGAGCGCCGTCCGCCGCGGGCTCTGCGGCAGATCGTCCTCTGGGGCGAGCAGCGTGAGCGCGCCGGCGCAATCCCCTCCCAGCTCGCGCAGCAGCGCGTAGTCGTTGCCGGTCGAGATTCCCAGGTTGCGCGCCAGGACGGCCCGCGCGTCGCCCTCGAGCAGGAGACCGCCGAACACGGCGTGACAGACGGCGTGCGGGTGGGCAGCCGGCTGGATCGGAAGCGCCTGGGAGATGGCGGGTCCGTCGTAGCCCGGGTCGTAACGAAACTGCATGTTGCCGTTGGCCTTGAGGACGAGGCGACCCGCACGGCGATCCGCGAGGTGGACGATCAGCTCGCTCATCGACCGCGGGTGTGCAGCTCCAGGTCCATCCCGAGCACGTGCAGCAGCCGCAGCGCGACGTCGAGCCTGAGCACTCTGTCGCCTTTCTCATAGAGGACGACATAGGTGCGATGCAGGTCGGCGAGGTTCGCGAGTTCTTGCTGGCTCAGGCCGAGTTCGTGGCGACGGGCGCGCATTGCGCGAACGAGTTCGTCGCTGTCACGCAAGACCACGCCGAGCACCTTCGCGGGGGTGGATGTCGTCAAATGGGCACATCGCAGCGCACAGAGAGCATATGTAGCAGAACGCCGACATCGGGCCGTCGGACCGCGTAAATGTAGTCGTTTGACGACATGGGCGCTCGGGCCGTCCAAAACACCGAGGCCGACAACCAGGCCCGTGGCCCACGCTACCCTGTAGGCCTTCCGCGCTGGCCCGGCTCTCCCTCCTCCTACCCCCGGCTTCCGGCGCGCCACTGCCCTATGCTCAAACTAGCCCGCTGGTCAACAACCCACCGCCTGTACGTGATCCTCGGCTGGATCGCGTTGATTTTTGTCGTCAATGCGCTGGCGCAGTCGGCGGGCACGGAATACTCGAACAACTTCACGCTGCCCGGCTCAGGCGCGCAGCACGCGTCGGACCTGCTGCAGCACAGCTTCCCCGCGCAGGCCGGCGACCGCGACCAGCTCGTCTTCGCGGTGGAATCGGGCAGCGTCACCGAACCGGCGGTGCAAAGCCATATGGAAGCGACGTTCGCGCAGGTTAGGAGCCTGCCGCATGTCGCCGCGGTGATCAGCCCCTACGACGGCAAGACGGCCGGCAAGGCGATCTCGGCCAACCGCCGGATCGCGTTCGCGACGGTGGTGTTCAACGAAAAAGCCAACCTGCTCCCGAAGAGCGCGCCTGAACGGGTGGTCACGGTCGCCGAGGCGGGCCGGCGGCCGGGGCTGCAGATCGAGCTGGGCGGTCAGGCGATCGAGGCTACGGAGCAGGAAGGTTTCGGCCTGCCGACGGCGGTGGGGCTGCTGGCGGCGATCGTGGTGCTGCTGCTGACGTTCGGCTCGCTGCTGGCGATGGGGTTGCCGATCGCTACGGCGCTCCTCGGGCTCGGGACGGGCCTCGGTGCGATCGCGCTGTTCACGCACGTGGTGGATACGCCGAACTTCTCTTCGGAGCTGGCGGCGATGATCGGGCTGGGCGTCGGGATCGACTACTCGCTGTTCATTTTGACGCGTTTTCGCGAGGCCTATATGGGCCCGGGCCGCACGCACGGCGATGTGCGCGAGTCGGTCGTGCAGGCGATGGATACGGCCGGAAGGGCGGTGCTGTTCGCGGGCACGACAGTGGTCGTCGCACTGCTCGGGATGATGCTGCTGGGCGTCAACTTCCTTTACGGCGTGGCGCTGTCGGCGTCGATCGGCGTGCTGCTGGTGATGCTGGCCTCGCTGACGCTGCTGCCGGCGATGTTGACGCTCGCGGGAGCACGGTTGGCCCGGCCGAGCCGGCGTGCAAGGCGCAGGGAGCGCGCAGCGGCCGCCGCCGCCGCGACGTCGAGTCCGGCCGGCACCGCCAACGGCGCCGGCACGGACGGTGCCGGCACGAGCGCCGCCGGCGGCGCGGGGAACGCACCGCGCGCGGCGTCACCCGCCAACGGTGCCCGCACAGCCACGCCCGCCAACGGAGCTCGCACGGCCACGCCCACTAATGGCGCCCGCACAGCCACGCCCGCCGACGACGCGCCCGCGGCACACGCGGGCCGCGTGTGGCTGCGCTGGAGCGTGTTCGTGCAGGACCATTCGCGTTCGATCGCGGTGGGTGCGACGCTGCTGATGCTGCTGATCGCCGCGCCGGCGGTGGCGCTGCGGCTGGGGTCGAGCGACGCGAGCAACGACCCGGCGCAGACGACGACGCATCGCGCGTACGAGCTGTTGGCGAGGGGGTTCGGCGAAGGCTTTAGCGGCCCGCTGCAGGTGGTTGTGCGTTTGCCCCGCCGCGACGACGTGGCGGCGCTGGAAGAGCTGCGCAGCGCTATCGCGCGCGCCCCGGGCGTCGTCTCGGTCACACCGATCCGCCTGAACCCGAGCGGCTACGTGGCGACGATCTCGCTCTACCCGAGTTCCTCGCCGCAGGCGTACGCGACGAGCCAGCTCGTGGAACACCTGCGCACGGACGTGATTCCGCCGATCGCGGCACGCACGGGCATCGTCGCCTATGTCGGCGGTGTGACGGCCGGTGCGGTGGATTTCGCGACGACGCTTGGGCACAAGCTGCCGCTGTTTATCGGTGTCGTCGTGCTGGTGTCGGCGCTGCTGCTGATGTTGGTTTTCCGCTCGTTGGTGATCCCGCTGCAGGCGGCGTTCATGAACCTGTTGAGTATTGGCGCCTCGCTGGGGGTGATCGTGGTTGTGTTCCAGTGGGGCTGGCTGCGCAGCGTGCTGGGAGTGCAGGCGGGCCCGATCGAGTCGTTTATTCCGGTGATGCTGTTCGCGATCGTGTTCGGGCTGTCGATGGACTACGAGGTTTTCCTGGTGTCGCGTATGCACGAGCAGTGGACGCGCACGCGCGACCATCGCCGCGCGGTCGGCGAAGGGTTGGCGTTGACGGGCCGTGTGGTGACGGCGGCGGCGGCGATTATGGTGTGCGTGTTCCTGTCGTTCATGCTCGGCGAAAACCGCGTGATCGAGGAGTTCGGGTTGAGCCTCGCGAGTGCGGTGTTCCTCGATGCGGTGGTCGTGCGCTGCCTGCTGCTGCCGGCGGTGCTCGCCCTGGTCGGCCCGCGCACGTGGAGCATCCCGGCGTGGCTGGAGCGCGCGCTGCCACGGCTGAACATCGAGGGCCGCTCGGTGCAGGCCGAGGCCGAGCAGCTGCGCGTCGGCGACGCGCGGGAGCGTGAGCGCGCGGGCGTGTCCTAAAGGCCCTCGCCCGCCCCGACGCCCACACCCGCAACGCCCTACGCTCGCCCGCCCCGACGCCCACACCCGCAACGCCCTACCCGCCCGCACCCCCAACGCCCCCTACCTATCGCTCCCGCTACCGGCCCCCCCATCCGGCAGCTGCAGCTCCAAAAGCTCGCCGTCGTCGTCGTCGGAGTGGTCGACCTGCAGGGTGGTGTGGGTCACGCCGAAGCGCTCGCGCAGGAGCACCTCCAGCGTGCGGCGCACAAGATGGCAGTCGGCCTCGCGCGCGACGAGCACGTGCGCGGAGAGCGCGGGGAAGCCGGCGCCGAGCGCCCAGACGTGCAGGTCGTGCACCTCGACTACGTCGGAGGTGGCGGCGAGCGCGCGGCCGATCTGCTCGGGGTCGAGGCCGGGCGGGGCGGCCTCCATGAAGACGCGCCCGGAGTCGCGCAGTAGGGCGAAGGCGGAGCGCAGCATCAGGAGGGCGACGAACAGCGAGGCGATCGGGTCGGCGCGGTCGAAGCCGGTGAGCAGGATGATGGCGCCGGCGAGGGCGGTGCCGATGAAGGCGAAGAGGTCGGTGAGGATGTGCTGGAAGGAGCCCTCGATGCTGATGTGCTGCTCGCGGCCGGCGCCGGCGAGGGCAAAGGTCGCACCGGCGTTGACCGCGATGCCGGCTAGGGCGACGACGAGCATTGTCTGCCCGGCGACGCTCGGCGGCGAGACCAGGCGCACGATCGCCGAGTAGACAATGCCGGCGGCGAGCAGCAGCAGCGTAATCCCGTTGGCCTGCGCGGCGAGCACCTCGACGCGTTGGAAGCCGTAGGTCATCGCCCCGCGAGCGGGCCGCGACGCGATCCGCAGCGCGAAGATCGAGAGGCCGAGGGCGGCGGCGTCGGTGAGCATGTGCGCAGCGTCGGCGAGCAGCGCAAGGGAGTTCGCAAATACGCCGGCAACCACCTCGGCGGCCATGAAGCCGAGGATCAAGGCGAGCGCGAAAGCAAGCCGGCGCGGCGAGGCGGACGGCCCGTGCAGGTGTCCGGGGCCGTGCGCGTGCCCGCTGGCCTGCCCGTGCCCGCTGGCTTGCCCGTGCCCGCTGGCCTGCCCGTGCCCGCTGGCGTGCCCGTATCCGCTGGCCTGCCCGTGCCCGCTGGCCTGCCCGTGCCCGCTGGCCTGCCCGTGCCCGCTGGCCTGCCCGTGCCCGCTCTCGTGCCCGTGTCCGTGTCCGTGTCCGGCGTGACGATGCGAAGCGCTCACCCAGCGGACGGTAACGACCTGGACAGTATGGGCCTACGGCGCGGGTGCGGCGCCGCCCTCGCGCGAGCCACCGTCATCCTCGGCGAGCGCGCGGCGGCGGCCGAGGAGCAGTACCACAAGCACGACGAGGATCACGACGATTAGGATGCCGCCGGCGATGTAGCGCAGTTTGTGGTGGACGGCTTTTTTGGGGGTCGCGGCCGCGACGGTGAACGACGCCCCCTTGGCATGCGCGAGCGCTTCTAGGCGGGCGACTTCGGAGGGGGTGTAAGTGGCGGTGAAGTGGGAGCCGTCGTCGAGCACGATGTGGGCCTTGTAGCCCTGCGGGTGCAGCACCACGGCATGAACTTCGCCGTGGTCGAGCTGGAGGAGGAAGGCGCTGTAGGGCTCGCGCTGGAAGTGCAGGACGGTCGCCGCAGACACCAGGGGCGCCTGCGCAGCGGCAAACGCAAGCACGACAAGCAGCACAAGCGGGGCGACAATGCCGCGAACGCGGCGCACAAACCGGGGCGAGGCAAGGCGATGGTCCATCCGCGATACCCTAGCGTCGCGACCGGTCGTGGGGCGCTGCGCAGGTGTGGTGAGCCAGCACCCCCACACGCGCGACGCCGCGACGCCCGCGACGCCACGACGCCGCGACGCGACGGATCGTCGTCCAGCGGATGCTGCCACGCGGCAGGGTTTACGACCGCTGAAGGCGCGGCACTGGCTGACGACGGGGTCGGCCCCTACACCCGCGAGGTGTCGTTGCGGTAGGCCCGCCGCGCGAGGGCGGCGAGCACGAGCGTCCACACGGCGATGACGGTCCACGCTTGGGCGTCCCAGGCGTGACCGCCGAGCCGCGCGCCGCCGGTTGCGACGTGGCTGGACTGCACGAGCCAGTAGGAGGGGACGTACTGGGCGATTTCGCCAAGGACACCGGTGACAGGAAACCAGGCGCCGCCCACGAGTGCGAGCAGCGAGATGCCGCCGCCCATCGCGGGGCCGATCGAGTCGGGGGTGAGCAGGTGGCCGATCAGGATGCCGAGCGCGGCGAAGGGGATTAGGCCCACGAGGATCAGGCCGGTCATCTGCAGCCACTCGCCGGTGGAGAGGCTGACGCCCAGCGAGGAGCCGCAGATGTAGAGCACGAGGAGGCTGAGCAGGGCGGTGAGGTAGCCGGTGAGGACCTTGGCACGGAAGTAGGCGCGGGTGGAGAGCGGGCTGATGCGCAGTTGGCGGTTCCAGCCGACGGCGCGCTCGGCGGAGATGCGGGCGCCGCTGGAGAGCATCGCGCCCATCGTGCCGAAGGCGGCCATGCCGGTCATGTAGTAGAGGGGGAAGGAGATGCCCTCGAGGGTCTTGTGCCGGTTGGGGCCGGCGATCGCGAAGAACAGGATCACGGGGAACCCGAGCGAGAGGATCAGGAAGCGCGTGTTGCGGAAGGTGCGCAGCAGCTCGTAGCGGGTGTAGGGCAGCGCGTTCATCGCGAGTGCTCCCCGAACGCGCGCGCCGCGGGGGATCTGGTCTCGCGGGTCTCGCCGGCCGGACCCAAGCCGTCGGAGGGATGAGCCTCCACGGCGAAACCCGCCCCGTCCGCCAGAGGACCGGCCCCGCCGGCCGACCCGGCCCCGCCACCGGAGCCGCTCACGTCGGTGTCGGCGGCGGTGAGCTGCAGGAACGCCTGCTCCAGGCCGGCGGCGGCGATCTCGATGTCGCGCGCGTCGGGATGCGCGGCGAGCAGCGCGCGGATCGCGGCGTCGGAGTCGGTGCAGCTCAGGACGACAGCTTCACCGCGGCGCTCGGCACCGCTGACGCCGGGTAGGGCTAGGAGCGCGTCGAGGTCGGCCAGGGGCAGTGTGGCGCGGATCGTGCGGGTGCCGACGCGCGCGCGGATCTCGGTGGGCGGCCCGTCGGCGACGATCGTGCCGTGCGCCATCAGGATGGCGCGGTCGGCGTAGGCGTCGGCCTCCTCGAGGTAGTGGGTGGCGAACAGGATCGTCTTGCCGCGGGAGGCCAGCTCGCGCATGGTGGTCCAGAACGAGTGGCGACCTTCGACGTCCATCGCGACGGTCGGCTCGTCGAGGATCAAAAGGCGGGGGTTGCTGACGAGCGCGATGGCGAAGCGCACGCGCTGGGTCTGCCCGCCGGAGAGCTTTTGCGTGCGCTGCTCGGCTACCTCGCCGTCGAGGCCGGCCAGCTCCAGGGCGTCCTGCACCGCTAGCGGGTCGGGGTAGAGCGAGGCGACCATCGCGACCAGCTCGCGCACGGAGAGGTCGCGGATCAGCGCGCCGGTCTGCAGCATCGCACCGATCTGACCGGCGTCGATCGCCGCGGCGGGCGCGCCACCGAGCACCGAGATTGTGCCGCTGTCGGGCTCGGCGAGCCCGAGGATCATGTCGATCGTGGTCGACTTGCCGGCGCCGTTGGGGCCGAGCAGCGCGACGGTCTCGCCGCCGTCGATCGCAATGTCGACGCCGCGCACGGCGTGCACGTCGCCGTAGCTCTTGTGCAGTTGGGAGGCTTGGATCGCGCTGGCCATGGGTCGGCGGCCAATGCTAGCGGCGCCACCCGCGACGCCAGCCACAGCGCCACCCCCGACGCCAGCCACAGCGCCACCCGCGACGCCAGCCACAGCGCCACCCCCGACGCCAGCCACAGCGCCACCCCCGACGCCAGCCACAGCGCCACCCCCGACGCCAGCCACAGCGCCACCCCCGACGCCAGCCACAGCGCCACCCGCGACGCCAGCCACAGTGCCACCCGCGACGCCAGCCACAGCGCCAACCGCGGCGCCAGCCGGCCCGCCGCCTCGCCCCTACTTCAGGAGGCGCCTCCTTGCAACCCCTACTTCACAAGCTGCCCGGAGGCGCCCAGCGCATACCAGACCCCGCCGAACTGTTTGGCGCCGACGTATTCGGTCTGGTCGGGGGCGTTCTCGCCGGCGTAGATGTAGAGCGGGTGGCCGGCGTAGAGGACCTGCGTGTGGCCGTTGGCGAGTTTTAGGGTGGACAGCAGAGCGCTCTTGACGCCGGAGCCCCCGGAGGGCCTGCCCTGCGCTTCCTTGATCGGCCAGGCTTCGGTGCAGCCGCCGATCCGTACGCAGGCGTCCTTGTTGCGGGTGTCCTTGGAGAACGCGAACAGCGTGTAGCCGGAGGAGGTCACGAGGATCTTGCCGAGGCGGGTCTTGCGCAGTTCGACGGTGTGAAAGACCGCGGAGCGCGCGGGCGGCGTGCCGCCGTGGGCGGTGGCGACGGCGGCGGCGGCCGTGGCCGCCACGAGGGCGCTGAGCAGGAGCAGGCTGATTCGCTTCACGGAAGTCCCCCTTCGGGGTCGTCGAACGGGTTCGGTGACACCGGGCGCAGCCGGCGTGATTCTCTTATACAGGCTCAGACGCAACCTGGGGTCGATCCTTCCCTCGCGCGCGTGGCTGGGTGCTGTTCTCGGTGCTACACTCACCTTCATGCCGACCCGCCACCCCCGCCATTCGGTCACCGAGACGCCGCCCGTGCGCGAGGCGCTCGACGCGCTGCGGCTGCGCGGCGAGCGTGTGCGGATGGGCGAGTTGGTGATCCGCGGGGCGCGCGAGCGGCTGCGCGAGCTCGACGCCGAGCGCGACGACGAGGCCCGCAAGGCCGAGCTTCGCCGCCAGCTCGTGCAGCAGCTGCACACCGGTGAGGGGATCGACGTGGACGCGGCCTACGAGGTCCGCGAGCACGGCTGGATCCACCGTTGAGCGGCTACGGCCGAGCGCTGCTGATCGACCACTCGGTGTGGGCGCGCGCGACCGACGGACGCCTGACCGGCGCGCCGCGCGAGCGCTTCGACGCGGCGCTTGCCGCAAATGAGCTGTGGACGTGCCCGCCGGCGCTGCTGGAGATGCGCTACAGCGCCCGCGACGAGAAGGCGTTCGCGCTCACCGCAAAACGACTCGACGCGCTCAACCACGCCCCGCTCACCCGCAAGGCCGCCGGGTCGGCCCTCACCGCACAGGCGGCGCTCGCCGCCACGCCCGGCATCTCGCACCGCGTCAAGCCGGTGGACCTGCTGATCGCCGCAATCGCCGCGACCGCGAGGATCGGGGTGCTGCACTACGACCGCGACTATGACACGATCGCCCAGCACACGCCGCTGTCGTTCGCGAGCACGTGGGTGGCGCCGCGCGGCAGCATCGACTAGCAGCGGCGACGGGCCCGAACGGGCCGGCGACGGGGCCGACACCGCCTATCAGGTCGTCACTTGCGCAAGAGGCGCGCGGCCTTCAGGCGCTCGGTCTTGCCCAGCTCGACCTTGCGCATGCGGACGCTGGCGGGGGTGACCTCGACGCACTCGTCGGGGCCCACGAACTCCATCGCCTCCTCCAACGAAAGCTGGCGATGTGGCACGAGGCGCTCGAGCACCTCGGAGGTGGAGGAGCGCATGTTGGTGAGGTGCTTTTCCTTGACGGGGTTGACGTCGATGTCGCCGGCGCGGGCGTTCTCGCCGACGACCATGCCCTCGTAGACCTCCTCGCCGGGCCCGACGAACATGGTGCCGCGCTCCTGGAGGCTCATTAGGGAGTACTGCACGGTGGCGCCGCGACGGTCTGCGATCAGGACGCCGTTGGTGCGGGTTGAGAGCTCCCCGGCCCAGCGCTCCCAGCGGTCGAAGACGTGGTGCATGACGCCGGTGCCGCGGGTCTCGGTGACGAACTCGGTGCGAAAGCCGATCAGGCCGCGGGCGGGGACGAGGTACTCCATGCGTACCCAGCCGGTGCCGTGGTTGGTCATGTGCTCGAGGCGGCCTTTGCGCAGGGCGAGCATTTGCGTGATGACGCCAACGTAGTCCTCGGGGACGTCGATCGAGAGGCGCTCGACGGGCTCGTGGCGTTTGCCCTCGATCTGGCGCTCCAGGACGCGCGGCTGGCCGACGGTCAGCTCGTGGCCCTCGCGGCGCATCATCTCGACGAGGATCGCCAGCTGCAGCTCGCCGCGGCCCTGCACCTCCCAGGTCTCCGGCCGCTCGGTGTCGGCGACGCGCAGGGAGACGTTGCCGACGAGCTCCTGGTCCAGGCGCGCGCGGATCTGGCGCGCAGTCAGCTTGCCGCCGTCCTTGCCGGCGAGCGGAGAGGTGTTGATGCCCAGGGTGATCGACAGCGAGGGCTCATCGACGGTGATGACGGGCAGCGGACGGGGATCGTCGGGGTCGGCGAGCGTCTCGCCGATTGTGACCTCGGCGATGCCGGCGATCGCGATGATTTCGCCGGGCCCAGCCTCGGCGGCATCGACGCGATCGAGCGCGTCGGTGACGTACAGCTCGGAAACCTGGGCGCGCTGGATCGAGCCGTCGGCGCGACACCAGGCGATCTGCTGGCCGCGGCGGATGTGCCCGTGGCGCACGCGACAGAGCGCGAGGCGCCCGACATAGGGGGAGGCGTCGAGGTTGGTGACGAGCGCCTGCAGCGGGTGAGCAGGATCGTGTTGGGGGGCGGGGATGTGCTCGAGCAGGAGGTCGAGCAGCGGCTCGAGGTTGGGCGAGGCGATCCGCTCTGGCCCCGGGGCGGCCTCGTCGTACTCCAGGGCGGCGCGGCCGGCCTTGGCGTTGCAGTAGACGATCGGGAACTCGATCTGCGACTCGTCGGCATCGAGGTCGAGGAACAGCTCGTAAACCTCGTCGATCACCTCCGCGACGCGCGCGTCGGGGCGGTCGACCTTGTTGATCACAAGGATCACGGGCAGGCGGGCCTCCAGCGCCTTGCGCAGCACGAAGCGCGTCTGCGGCAGGGGGCCCTCAGAAGCATCGACGAGCAAGAGCACCCCGTCGACCATCGTCAGCCCACGCTCGACCTCGCCCCCAAAATCGGCGTGCCCGGGCGTGTCGATGATGTTGAGCTTGACGTCGTGGTAGCGCAGGGAGGTGTTCTTGGCGAGGATTGTGATCCCCTTCTCGCGCTCCAAGTCCATCGAGTCCATGACGCGATCGGCGACGTCCTGCCCCTCCCGAAACGCCCCGGACTGCCACAGCATGGCGTCGACGAGCGTCGTCTTGCCGTGGTCGACGTGGGCGACGATCGCAACGTTGCGGATGTCCGAGCGGGGCTCAAGCACGGTCCGACAGGGTAGCGGTGCAAGCAAGCGGGGCCGGTGACGCGTTGGGTGGCGCTTTGTGATCGTCCACGCGTGGGGGCCCAGGGACCCGGCGCACCCCCGCTCGGCATCCATGCCTCGCGCCGGCGGCGAGGCCGATCGAGCAAACCGTCCCAAGCGCGTCATAGCCTCGAAGGGAGATGCCGATCAAATGCTTCGCCTGGACCGTACATGCAGAAGATCGCCTGTCAGAACGCGGGTTGACGCGCTCGGCTGTGGAGGCGGCCATACGCGAGGACCACGGATTGCGCGCGGTCAACGACGGCGAGGCCGACTGGCGTTTGGACACTGGCAGGTTCGTCGTGATCTACGACCATGACCAGCGCGCGGAGGTCGCTACGGTACGTATTGTGAGCGTATGGCGCAAGCGCCGTAGGCACTTGACGAGATACAAGTAGGTTGTTGCTATGGAAGCCGTATACGCCTATTACGACCGCGATGCCGATATCGCGTGGCTGCCGGTCAGCTCTTCCGACGCTGTGGTCAGCGAGGAGGTGGAGGGAGGTTTGATCGATCACGACTCGGTGACGGACGAGGTCGTCGCGGTCGAGATATGGGGGGCAAGCAAAAGACTGCCCCGAGCGATCCTCGACGCCCTTCCTCGCCCGCGACGGGGAGAGCACGTCGCGGCCTGACCTGCCGAGCGTCGCCAGCGCCGCGGCAGCTGGACTCGGCGTTCCTACGTCAGCGCCGCCCCGCGACCGCCTGCCGCGCCACCCGCACCCCGAAGCGCGTCAGCGCCGAGGGCAGGCGTTCGGCCTGCGCTACGACCTGCTCCAACGCTGCCGCGAAGCGGCGGATCTCGGACTCCTCGATCACGAGGGGCGGGAGCGCCTTGATGACGTTCATGCGGTGGCCGGCGACCTGGCAGAAGATGCGGTGCTCGTGGAAAAGGGGGACGGTGACGAGCTGGGAGAAGAGACCGGGCTGGCCGCGCTCCAGCGCGTTCCACAGCGAGCGCCCGGTGCGCCCGGCGGGCGGGCCGAATTCGATGCCCCACATCAGGCCGAGGCCGCGCACGTCGCGCACGACCTCGTGGCGCTCGATGAGGGGACGCGTGAGCTCCAACAGCAGTTCCCCCATGCGCGCCGAGCGCTCGATGAGCCCCTCGCGTTCGAGCACGCGCAGGGTGGCAAGACCGGCGGCGGCGGCGAGGTCGTTGCCGCCGAAGGTGGAGCCGTGGCGCACGGCGCGCTCCATGCCGTCGAACACGCGGTCGAAGGCGGCGCGGGAGACGAGTACGGCGCCGATCGGCACGAGGCCGCCGGAGAGCGCCTTGGAGAGGCAGATCATGTCGGGCGCAAGGCCCCAGTGCTCGAGCGCCAAAAAGCGTCCGGTGCGAGCGAGGCCGGTTTGGACCTCGTCGCAGACGAACAGCGCGCCGGCGTCGCGGCAGCACGCCTGCGCGCCGGCGAGGTAGTCGGCGGGTGGGAGGTGGACGCCCTTGCCCTGGACGGGCTCGACGACGAACGCGGCGACGTCGCCGCGTTCGAGCTCGCGGCGCAGCGCGGGGAGCTCGCCGAACGGGACGGGATCGCAGCCGGGCAAGAGCGGCCCGAAGCCCTCGCGGAAGATCTGCTCGCCGTTGAGGGAGAGCGAGCCCAGGGTGAGCCCGTGGAAGGCGTGCTCGGCATACAGGATACGCGGCCGGCCGGTGGCGGCGCGAGCGATCTTGATCGCGGCCTCGACGGCCTCGGTGCCGGTGTTGGTGGGCACCATCGCGCCGACGCTGGCGGGCGCGCGGGCGAGCAGCTGCTCGGCGAGCACGCCGCTCAAGAGCGTGACGCCGAGCTGCGGCAGGTTGCCGGTGCGCGCGGCCATGACCTCCTCCAGGGCGGCGATGACTTCGGGGTGGTTGCGCCCGAGGGCAAAGACGCCGTAGCCGCCGAAGAGGTCGAGGTAGCGCTCGCCGGCGGCGTCGATCAGATGGGCGCCCTCACCGTGGACCCAGGTCTTGTCGAACCCGAGGATGCGCAGGATGCGCCCCATTTGGGGATTGAGGTACCTGTCGCCCAGTGCGAGCTCCTCCCCGGTGCGGTGCGCGAGGATCTCGCACACGGAGGGGATTGGCTGCGGCGACACGCGCTAAGCGTACGACGGCGTCTGGCGCGTACCGGCGCTCGCCTGCGCGCAGTAGTCAGCCGACGAACCCACAACGCCGACGAGCCTGCAACGCGACGAGCCCACGAAACGACAGGCCCCACAACGCCAATGAGCCCGCGATCCCCGGACCTCACCGTCCGGGCCGGCTGCCGCTCAGGCGGTCACGGCCCGCTTGCGCGCGCGGCGCTCGGGGGGCACGGTGACGACGTCCCAGACGAGCCCGAGCCGCTGCAGTCCGCGGATGACGAGCGCGGAGGGGTCGGGCTGGCGCCAGCTGAGGCCGTGGCTGGCGGAGGTGGGGAAGGCGTGGTGGTTGTTGTGCCAGGCCTCGCCGAAGGTGGGCAGCGCGAGCCAGAGGAGGTTGCGCGAGTGATCCTCGGTGGCGTAGTCGCGCGCCCCGAAGAAGTGGCAGAGGGAGTTGATCGAGTAGGTCATGTGGTGCAGTACGAGCATCCGTACGGCGCCGCCCCAGAGCAGGCCGGTGAGTCCGGCGCGCCAGGTGCCGCCGATCGCGTAGCCGAGGCCGAACGCGGCGGCGAGGCCGCCGATCGCCCATACGAGGAAGGTGCGGTCGACGAACGCGACGACGGGGTCGGCGAGCAGGTCGGGTGCGTAGCGCTCGCGGGAGCCGCGCTGGGTGTGGACGAACAGCCAGCCGACGTGCGCGTGGGCGAGGCCGCGCAGGGCGCCGCGCCAGCCGGAGCCGTGGTCGACATGGGGGCTGTGCGGGTCGCCCTCGCGGTCGGAGAAGGCGTGGTGCTTGCGGTGGTCGGCGACCCAGGAGATCACGGGGCCCTCGATCGCGGCGGAGCCGAGGATCGCAAAGAGTGCGCGTATCGCAGGGAAGGTCTTGAAGCTGCGGTGCGTGAAGAGGCGGTGAAAGCCGACGGTGATGCCGAAACCTGTGAGCAGGTAGAGGATCGCGAACACGGCGAGGTCGCCACGGTGCAGCAGTCCGTCCCACAACTGCCAGCCGACGAAGCCGAGCGCGGCGATCGGGGCGATCGTGACGATCGCGGTGATGATGCGGTCGCGCGTCTCGTTGGCGACCGGCTGGACGTCCTCGGCACGCGGCGCGTCGATGTTTGGATCGGCGATCGATTGGGTAGGGGTCATGGCGCCTGTTGGCAAAGTATCAGCGCGCTCCCTAGCCTGTCGAACTGAATGATCGCCCGCAACTGTGAGCCGCTGCGTCGCGAGCTGGCGCAGGCGCTACCGGAGCGCCCGTTTGCGCTGCATTTTTGGGACGGGACGCAGCTGGCAGCGACGACGGAGGGCGGGCCGGTGTTCACGGTGCGCTCGCCGGCGGCGGTGGCGCACATGCTGCGCGCACCGGGCCAGCTCGGCCTCGGCCGCGCGTACGCAGCGGGAGCGCTGGAAGCCGACGATCTGGACCGTGTGATCGGGCTGCTCGACGGCTTCCACGCGCCGCCGATCGACACGGCAACGCGCGCCCGCCTGGCGCTCGCGGCGCTGCGCGCCTGCGGGTTGACGCGCCCGCCGCGAATCCCAGCGAGCGAGCTGCGCCCGCGCGGCCGGCGCCACAGCCGCGAGCGCGACGCACGCGCGGTGCGCCACCACTACGAGGTCTCTAACGAGTTCTTCGCGCTGTTTCTGGACGAGTCGATGACGTACAGCTGCGCGCTGTTCTCACGCGACGGCGAGTCGCTGGAGCAGTCGTGGAGCACAGCGCCACCGGCGCGACCCGCCGAGACCGCACCCTTCCCGTCCGCGGCCGACGCCTCCCCCCCGGCTGCCACCCGCGCCTCCCCGCTGTCCGCCACCCGCGCCTCCCCGCTGTCCGCCACCCGCGCCTCCCCGCTGTCCGCCACCCGCGCCTCCCCGCTGTCCGCCGCCGACGCCTCCCCCTCCTCCGCGACCGACGCAGACCGCCCACCGGGTGCGGACCGGGGCGTTCCGGTGCGCACGCTGGAGCAGGCGCAGGAGGCCAAGCGCGAGCTGATCTGCCGCAAGCTCGCGCTGCAAGAGGGTCAGCGGGTGCTCGACGTCGGCTGCGGTTGGGGCAGTTTCGTGATCTATGCCGCGGAGCGTTATGGGGTGCGAGCTGTCGGGATCACCCTCTCCCCCGCCCAGGCCGAACTGGCACGCCGGCGTGTCGCACAGGCCGGTCTGGCCGAGCGTGTGGAGATCCGCTTGGCCGACTACCGCGACCTCGGCGCGGACGGCGAACGCTACGACGCGATCGCGAGCATCGGCATGGTCGAGCATGTTGGTTCGAGCCAGATCGACCTGTACGCGCGCCAGCTGGCGGGACTGCTGGAGCCGGGCGGCCTGCTGCTCAACCACGGCATCGCACGCCTGCGCCACGGCGACGCCGAGGCCGGCCCGTTCTCTGAGCGCTACGTCTTCCCGGACGCGGCCCCGCTGCACGTCTCGCGCGTTACGTTGGCACTGGAGCGCGCGGGCATCGAGCCGCTGCACGTCGAGGGTCTGCGCGAGGACTACGCGCAGACGCTGACCCACTGGATCGAGCGACTCGACTCCAACCGCGACGAGGCGCAGCGGCTGGCGGGCGCTGAGCGGGTGCGGGTTTGGCGGCTGTACCTGCGCGCAGCCCGCAACGGTTTCGCGACGGGGTTCACGTCGATCTTCCAGGTGCTGGGACGGCGGGCATAGCGAGCCCAGCGACAGGGCTCACGTCGATACTCCAGGTGCTCGGACGGCGAGCATGGGGAGCCCCAGCAGCGGGGCTCACGTCGATACTCCAGGTGCTCGGACGGAGCCCCAGCAGCGGGCTCAACGTCGATACTCCAGGTGCTGGGCGGCGAGCGTTGGGGCCCCAGGACGAGCCGTCCGTCATGAGCAGCGACGGCTGGGCACTCTTTTTTTACACGCCGAAGGCATCCAAAATATCAAGATATCGAGGCCGGATATCTTGATATTTCGAGGCACTTGGGGCAAAAAGAGAGAGTGCCCCACCACCTCAGGCAAAAAGCCCCCGCATCCCCCACCACACCGGGGGCAAAAAGCCCCCCGCTTCCCCACCACGCTGGGGGAAATAACGCCCGTCTCCCACCACATGTGGGGCAAAAAAAACCCCCCGTGTCGCCACCGAATACACCAGATCGTCCTTGACAACATACCGACCGGTCGGTACAAATACGGGACGATGCCGGCACCCCCCAAGCTGGACCGCCGCCGCGCCGCCGCCAAGCCCCAGCCCGGCGACGCGACCTCCCGCGAGCAACTGCTCGCGGCGGCCTCGCGCGTGTTCGCCCGCGCGGGCTACCACGGCGCGTCGATGAGCGAGATCGCCGCGGAGGCGGGGTTCTCCAAGGGCGCGCTGTACTGGAGTTTTGCGAGCAAGGACGAGCTGTTCTTCGCGCTGCTCGACGAACTCGACGAGCGTTTGCGCGCGCTGATGACGGCGGTCGCGGTCGCGCCCGCGGATCGGGACATCACCGAGCAGATCAGCCGTGGCGTCTCGGCGGTGCTCGAGGACGGCCGCGACGTCGTGCTGCTCTTTCACGAGTACTCCGCGCTCGCCGTGCGCAACCCCAGGGTCGCCGCCCGCTACGCCGCGCGCAACGCGCGACTGCGCGCGGAGCTGGCCGCGTCGATGCGCGCGCGCCACGAGGCGACCGGCATCCCGATGGCGCTCCCCGCCGAGCAGCTCGCGACGGCGGTGATCGCACTCGTAGACGGACTTTCGATTCAGCAACTCACCGAGCCCGACGCCGTGCCCGAGGACCTCTTCGGGCAGATCCACTCCCTCATCGACGATGGCATGACCCTCCGAGCCAAGGAGCCCACATGAGCCCAGCAGCGCCCGCCCCGGCACCTACCCCCACCGACACCGCCGCCTCCCCAATCGCGACCCCCACATCGACCGCCGCCCCGTCCCCCACGCCCGCTTCCGCTCGCGCCGCCTCCCGCTGGCGCGACGTGCAGCCACGCGAACTGCCGCAGCTGCCCGCCGACACGACCGGCGCGCCTCCCGGGCCGCGGATCCCACGCCACCTGCTCGGCCCCTACTGGCTGCTGGCCGAGCACGACCTGCTGGAGCGCTGCCGGCGGCGGTTCGGCAATGTGTTCTCGCTGCGGATGTGGCCGATCGGCTTCTTCGTGGTGGTGGCCGACCCGGCCGAGATCAAGCGGGTGTTCACCGACGGCCCGGACCGGCTGCGGGCCGGGGAGGGCAACGAAGTGATGCTGCCGGTGGCGGGCCCGGAGTCGCTGCTGCTGCTCGACGGCAAACGCCACCTCAACCGGCGCAAGCTGATGCTGCCGCCGTTTCACGGCGAGCGAATGAGCGTGTATGGGGAGTTGATCGGTGAGATCGCCGACGAGGAGATCGCAAACTGGCCGGTGGGGCAGCCGTTCGCGGCGCACGAGTCGATGCAGCGGATCACGCTGCGCGTGATCCTGCGCGCGGTGCTCGGCGTCGAAGACGATGCACGCCGCGCGGAGCTCGAGCGGCTGCTGCCGAAGCTGCTCAACTCCCCGGCGCTGGTGTGGCCGTTCCTGCAATACGACTTCGGCGCACGCAGCCCGTGGCGGCGTTTTGCGGCGTTGCGCGAGCGCGTCGATGAGATGCTGTTCGAGGAGATCGCAAGCAAGCGCGAGGACCCGAATCTCGCAGAGCGCACGGACATCCTGGCGATGCTGGTGCAAGCGCGCGACGAGGACGGGCAGGCGATGAGCGACGAGGAGCTGCGCGACCAGCTGGTGACGCTGCTGCTCGCCGGCCACGAGACGACCGCCTCGGCGCTGGCATGGCTGCTGGAGCGCACGCTGCGCACGCCGGCGGTGCACGAGCGCCTGAAGGAGGCGGTGGCGCAGGACGACGAGCGCTACATCGAGTGCACGATCAAGGAGACGCTGCGCTCCCGGCCGGTCGTGCCGCTGGCGGCACGGCGGGTGACGGCGCCGTTCGAGCTGGCGGGGTACACGATTCCGGCGGACGCGGTCGTGGCGTGTTCGACGATCCTCACGCACACGCGGGCGGACCTGTACCCCGAACCGCAGGCGTTTCGCCCGGAGCGTTTTCTGGAGGGCGCGCCGGACACCTACACGTGGATACCGTTCGGCGGCGGCGTGCGGCGCTGCATCGGCGCGGCGTTTGCGACGTTCGAGATGAAGATCATCGTCCAGCGCGTCTTCGCGCAGTGCGAGCTGGCGGCCCCCGACCAAAAGCCCGAGCGTCCGCGCCGGCGCTTCGTCACATACCCGCCCAACCACGGAGCGCGAGTCGTGCTGAGCAGCAGGCGCTGAGGCGCGCGGTCGGCCGCTGACCGCAAGGCGCACGACGCCCGGCCGCTGGCGCCCGCGCCTCGTAGGGCACCGGCAAGCGGCGGTGGCACCCCGGCAAGCAGCGGTGGCACCCCGGCAAGCAGCAGTGGCACCCCGGCAAGCGGCGGTGGCACCCCGGCAAGCGGCGGTGGCACCCCGGCAAGCAGCGGTGGCACCCCGGCAAGCAGCAGTGGCACCCCGGCAAGCAGCAGTGGCACCCCGGCAAGCAGCAGTGGCAGCAGCAACGACGACGAGGTGACGGCAGCGCGGCTCGATCGATCGACGCCCGGCGCCGCGGCGCGCCTCAATCTATCGACGCACTGCGCCGATACCAAATCGATGAGTTCTCGCAGCTGGCTGCTGCCCCGCGCCGACGCCCCCACCGAGATTCGGATCGCGCTGGGCGCGCTGTTCGCGCTGATCGCAGCGCATCTCGCGCACAGCCTCACCGGTTTCGGCGGCGCGAGCGCGGCGAGCATCTTCGACGTGTGGGTCTATGACGCCGTGATGGTGGGCTGCGCCGCGCTGTGTTTGGCGCGCGGCGTGCTGATCGGCCACGCACGGGGCGCGTGGCTGTTTCTCGGGGTCGGCCTGAGCTGCGACGCGGGCGGCGAAATTCTCTCATCGATCAGCGAATCGCTCGCGCCGACGGTGCAGAACGCGCTGTACCTGTGCCTCTACGTGGGCGCCTACGTCGCGGTCGTGCTGCTCGGCCGCCGCCACGCGCGCCACTTCCACGTGAGCATGTGGCTAGACGGGCTGATCGGCGCGCTGGCGATCGGCGCACTCGGAGCGGCAGCGTTGGCGACGCCGGGTTTTTTGGCGCCGCGCGGCGGCGGCGTGCGGACCGCGCTCGAGGTCGCCTACCCACTCGCCGACGCGTTGCTGGTCGGGGTGGTGGTCACGATGCTGGCGCTCGGCGGCTGGCGCGTGTACCGGTCGTTTCTTGTGATCGCGCTCGGGTTTCTGCTGATGGCGGGCGCCGACGCGATGTACCTGTTCCAGGAAGCCCACGGCGGCTATGCGGTCGGGACGCCGCTGGACTCGCTGTGGCTGCTCTCGGCGGCGATCGTCGCCTACGCGGCGTGGCAGCCCGATCGCGAGCGCGTGCACGAGCGCCCGTCGCTGGTGGCGCTGATGGCGGCTCCGGTCGCGTGCGGGCTGATCGCAATTGGGGTGCTGATGTACGGGAGTCTGGAGGGCATCGCGGGCGCCTCGATCTGGCTGGCGGCAGCGACGCTGATGGCCGTGCTGGCGCGGCTGGTGGCGAGCACGGGCGAGAACCTGCGCCTGGTCGCCGCGAGCGTCGAGCTGGCCAATCGCGACGCGCTCACCGGCCTGCCCAACCGGCGCGCGCTGCTGGCGGACCTCGAGCGCGCCGCGGCCCGCGCGACCCCAACGGAGCCGCAGCTGATGCTGTTGTTCGACCTCAATGGCTTCAAGTACTACAACGACACCTTCGGCCACCCGGCCGGCGACGCCATGCTGGCGCGCCTCGCGCGCAGGCTCGCGGAGCGCGCCGCAGGCGCGGGACGCGCCTACCGGCTCGGCGGCGACGAGTTCTGCGCGCTCGTCGAGCTAACACAAGAGCCGCAGGAGATCGCCGCCGAATTGGCGGGCACGCTGCTGGACCGCGGCGAGCACTTCACGATCGGAGCTTGCTACGGCGAGGTGCTGCTGGGACGGGAGGCGCACGATCCCTCCGAGGCCCTGCGGATCGCCGATCGGCGGCTGTATGCGCAGAAGGCCCTCCTGCGCGAAGCCTCGCACCCGGAATGGCACGACGTGCGGGGCGAAGACCCAGCCGGTCCGCAGCACGGACCACTAGCCGCCCTGCGACGAGTTCATCGCTAGCAGCGACAGGCCCGGCACACGCTCGAAATGTCGAACGTTGGTGGTGACGAGTTCCAGTCCGTGCGTCAGCGCAGTCGCCGCAATCCAGAGATCGTGCGCATCGATGATTTCCCCTGAGTCCTGGAGTCCCGCCCAGACACTGGCATGGACACGCGCGACTGCGAAGTCGATCGGCACCTGCTCGACCGCACCCAAAATCTGCTCGACCACCGCCTCACGTCTGACTCGGCGAGCTGCGTTCTCGGCGCGATGCACACCGTGCAACAGCTCGCTGACAGAGATGACGCTGATCGCTTTGCCCTCCGTTTCGAGCGGCTCCAACGGCAACAGACCACGCTCGACGTCAATCAGAACCGACGTATCGATCAGCTGGACGGCCACTTGCTCACGGGCGGCCCGAAGGCTCGGCGGGACTCTTCCACGTCGCGAGCGAAGTCCTCGTCAAGCGCGGGCAGACGCTCCATCAGTGCCTTGAACGCGGCACCGGGGGTTCCGCGCGGCCGTGACGGTCGGCGCAGCTGCGCGATCGGGCTGCCGTTTCGCACGATCTCGACCTCCTCGCCGGCATCCACGCGGTTGAGGACGGAGGAGAAGTTGCGGGAGACATCGGTTGCCGTCATGCGGACCATCATCACCGAGTTTATCAGATAAATCAGATGCTAACAACGAGCGAGCTCATGCTGCCGGTCGCAACGGCCGGGTGCGTCGCCCGGAACAGCTACAGGATATTGGCCATCACGTGCTTGACAACCGTGTAGTCCTCCAGCGAGTAGACGCTCAGGTCCTTGCCGTAGCCGGACTCCTTGAACCCGCCGTGGGGCATCTCGGAGACGAGCGGGATGTGGTCGTTGATCCACACGCAGCCGAAGCGCAGCGCGCGCGAGACCCGCAGCGCGCGGCCGACGTCGCGCGTCCACACCGAGGAGGCAAGACCGTAGCGGGTGGCGTTGGCCCAGGCGATCGCCTGCTCCTCGTCGGTAAAGCGCTGCACGGTGATGACGGGCCCGAAGATCTCGCGCTGGATCAGCTCGTCGTCCTGCTGGGCGCCGGCGATCACGGTCGGCTCCAGATAGAACCCGGGGCGCTCGGGCTGCGCACCGCCGGTGACGAGCTCGGCGTGCGCGGGGCGGCGCTCCAGAAAGCCCTCGACGCGCTCACGCTGGCGCGCTGAGTTCAGCGGACCGAGGGTGGTCTCGGGCGCGAGCGTGTCGCCGATCACGAGGCCCCGCGCCTGCTCGACAAGACCGGCGACGACGTCGTCGTAGACGCCGCCGGCGGCGAGCACGCGCGTGGCGGCGGTGCAGTCCTGGCCGGCGTTGTAGTAGGCGGTGCCGGCGATCGTCTGCAGGGCGGTCTCCATCGAAACGTCGTCGAAGACGAGCACGGGAGCCTTGCCGCCGAGCTCGAGGTGCACGCGCTTGAGCGTGTCGGCGGCCGTACGCGCGACGTGCTTGCCGGTCTCCACCGAGCCGGTCAGCGCGACCATGTCGACGTCGGGGTGGGAGATCAGCGCCTGCCCGGTCGGATCGCCGCGGCCGGTGATGACGTTCAGCACGCCGCGCGGCAGGACCTCGGCGGCGAGCTCGGCGAGGCGCACGGTCGTGACCGGGGTCGTCTCGGCGGGCTTGAGCACGATCGTGTTGCCGGCGGCGAGCGCCGGGGCGATCTTCCAGACCGCCATCATCAGCGGGTAGTTCCACGGGGTTATCTGGCCGATCACGCCGACGGGTTCGCGACGGACGAAGGAGGTGTAGCCCTCCAGGTACTCGCCCGCCGCGCGACCCTCCAGGCAGCGGGCGGCGCCCGCAAAGAAACGCAGGTTGTCGGCCATTGCCGGGATCTCGTCGTTCGTCACGGCCGCCAGCGGCTTGCCGGCGTTCAGCGCCTCCAGGCGCGCGAGCTCCGGGCCGTGCTGCTCGATCGTCTCCGCCAGCGCCAGCAGCGCGCCGGCGCGCTGCGCGGGGGTCGTCTGCGACCAGCCGTCGAACGCCGCGCGCGCGGCGCGCACCGCGCGGTCGACGTCCAGCGGCGTGGAGTTGTGCGCGCGCGCCAGCTGCTCGCCGGTGGCGGGGTTGAGGATCGCTTCGGTCTCGCCGTCGGACGGCGCCTGCTGGCCGTCGACGAAGTTGCTCAAGGTTCCCAGCGACGTGGCCATGGCCGATGTCCTCCTGTGGTCGTCACGCGGGAGCGCCGAGCGCCTCGGCGACCGCGGGGTGGGTGATCTCGCCGGCGCGTACATTCAGCCCCAGGCGCAGCCCGGGGTCGCGCTCCAGCGCCTCCTGCACGCCGTGCTCGGCGAGCGCCAGGACGTAGGGCAACGTGGCGTTGGTGAGCGCGTAGGTGGAGGTGATCGGCACGGCGCCGGGCATGTTGGTAACGCAGTAGTGGGTGACGCCGTCCACCTCGAAGGTCGGGTCGGAGTGGGTGGTGGGGTGGGAGGTCTCAAAGCAGCCGCCCTGGTCGATCGAGACGTCCACGAGCACCGCGTGGCGGCGCATCAGCGCCAGCTGCGCGCGGCTGATGACGTGCGGCGCGCGACCACCGTGCACGAGCACCGCGCCGATCACGAGGTCGGCGCTGGGCAGCATCTGCTCGATCGCGAGCGTCGAGGAGTACACGGTGGAGGCGCGTCCGCCGAAGGCGACTTCCAGCTCGCGCAGGCGGTCGATCGAGCGGTCGAAGACGAACACGTCGGCCTGCATGCCGATCGCGATGAAGGCGGCGTTCATGCCGACGACGCCGCCGCCGATCACGAGCACCGTGGCGGCCGCGACACCGGGTACGCCCCCCAGCAGAATGCCACGGCCGCCGAGCGGCTTCTCCAACATGAACGCGCCGGCCTGCGTGGCGAGCTTGCCGGCCACCTCGCTCATCGGCGCCAGCAACGGCAGGCGCCCGCGCTCGTCCTCGACAGTCTCATACGCGATGCACGTCGCGCCGGAGGCCTGCAAGCCGCACGTCAGCTCGGGCTCGGCGGCGAGGTGCAGGTAGGTGAAGAGGGTTTGGCCCTCGCGCAGCAGCGCGACCTCGGCAGGCTGGGGCTCCTTGACCTTGAGCACCAGCTCGGCCTGCGTGAAGACCGCGGCCGCGTCGGGGGCGATGCGCGCGCCCTGGGCGACGAACGCCTCGTCGGGCATCGCGCTGCCCGCGCCGGCACCGGCCTGCACCAGCACCTCGTGCCCGTGCGCGGTGCACTCGCGCACGCCCGCGGGGGTGATCGCGACGCGGTACTCGTCGCGCTTGACCTCAGTCGGTACGCCGATGATCACCGCGACCGCCTCCTGGTCCGCATACACCAACCCATCCGGGACCCCGTAGGGGTCCAATCCAAAAACTCGATCGCCCGGCTCATCGCGCCAGCTCCCTTCCCCGCAACGCCAACCAAAACTCGATGCGGTCGCGGGCGCTCGAGAAGTCGCGGCCGGTGAGCTGCTCGACGCGGCGGATGCGGTAGCGCAGCGTGTGGCGGTGGCAGTAGAGCGCGCCCGCGGCCTTCTCCCAGTGCCCGTTGTGCTCGATGAACACGTCCAGCGAACGCAGCAGCTCGTCGCCGTACTCGCCCTCGCCGGATTCGACCGGGCCAAGCACGCTGCGGCAGTAGGACAGCAGCGCGTCGTCGTCCTGCAGGGAGAGCAGCAGCTGGAAGGCGCCAAGGTCCTCGTAGGAGGCGATCGTCTCGGCCGAGCCGTCGCCGTTCTGCAGGCGCAGAGCCTCCAGCGCGCAGCGCGCCTCGTGGAAGCTCAGGCGCAGCGAGTGCGTCGGCGCGACCCGGCTGGTGCCGGCGCGTACCTCCCCCACGCGCGCCGTCAGCTCGTTGCGGATGCGCCGAGCGAGCGCGATCGGGTCGAGCTCTTGCCCGCCGTCGACGACGGCGCAGAGCAGGCCCGCACGGATCGCGACGAGGCTGCCCGCGACCTGCTCGTGGGAGAGCGCGCGCTCGACCAGCGGCGCGGCGGCGGTCGGGTCGGGCACGACGAACGCGAGCACCGCGACGTGCTCGCCGATCCCGAATGGCCGCAGGCGGGCCTGCAGCTCCTCGGGGTACAGGCGCCCGGTGAGCGCGTCGGCGAGCACGTCGCCGGCCATTGTGCGTTGCAGCATTTCGTAGCGCTCGTCGAGCAACTGCGCGAAGACGCGCTCGGTGATCGCGATGAAGGGCAGCTCGTAGGGGACTTCGAACAGCGGGAAGGAACGCTCGCTCGCCTGCGCGAGCAGCGCGGCGGGCAGGCGCTTGTGCGTGAACCCCGTCCCGAAGCCGAGGCCCGCGATCTTGTGGTCGGCGAGCCGATCGATCAGCTCACGCTGGCTCTGGGGGCTGTCGAGCTGCAGCCCGGTGCTCAGCAGCAGCTCGCCACCGCGCAGCCACGGGGTCGGGTCCAGCAGCTCGGTGCTGTGCACCCAGCGCACGTGCCGGCCCGCGGCCTGCTGGCCGCTGGCGAGCGCCAGGCCGAGCTCGGCGACGAGGCCGTCGAGGGTCAGCATCAGTGCACGATCCGCTCCCACGCCTCGCTGAGCACGGGGCGCAGGATCGCCTCGATCTCGGCGAACTGCTCGGGGCCGGCGATCAGCGGCGGCGAGAGCTGGATGACGGGCTCGCCGCGGTCGTCGGTGCGGCAGATCAGCCCGCGCCGGTAGAGCTCGCCGGAGAGAAAGCCACGCAGCAGCTCCTCGGACTCATGCGCGTCGAAGGTCGCCTTGGTCTGCTTGTCCCTGACCAGCTCGATGGCTTGAAAGTAGCCGGCGCCGCGCACGTCGCCGACGATCGGCAGGTCGCGCAGGCCGTCGAGCATCGCGCGCAGGGCGCCTTCGTTGGCGCGCACGTGCTCGTTGAGGCCCTCGCGCTCCAGGATCTCGATGTTGGCGAGCGCCACGGCGCTGGCGACGGGGTGCCCGCCGAAGGTGAAGCCGTGGTTGAAGCTCGCCCTGCCGTGCAGGAACGGCTCGGCGATGTGCTCGCCGGCGATCAGCGCGCCCATCGGCGCGTAGGCGGAGGTGATGCCCTTGGCGGTCGTGATCATGTCGGGCTGGTAGCCGTAGCGTTCGCAGCCGAACCAGTACCCCAGACGCCCCCACGAGCAGATCACCTCGTCGGAGATCAGCAGCACGCCGTGGCGGTCGCAGATCTCGCGCACGCGCTGGAAGTAGCCCGCCTGGGGCACGAAGCAGCCGCCGCTGTTCTGCACCGGCTCGAGGATCACCGCGGCGACTGTCTCGGGACCCTCGAAGACGATCGCCTGCTCGATCGCGTCGGCGGCCCACAGCTCCTCGCGATCCTCGGCCCAGCGGTAGGAGTTGGTGTTCGGCACGTGGTGGCCGCCGGGGGTCAGCGGCTCGAACGGCGCGCGCAGTGCGGGCAGGCCGGTGGCTGTCAGCGCCCCCATCGAGGTGCCGTGGTAGGCGAGGTTGCGCGCGATCAGCTTGAAGCGGCCGCGTTCGCCGCGCGCGGCGTGGTAGGCCTTGGCGAGCTTCCAGGCGCTCTCGACCGCCTCCGAGCCGCCGGAGGTGAAGAACACGCGGTCGAGGTTGCCGGGCGCGAGCTCCGCGATCCGCGCCGCCAGTTCGATCGCGCGCGGGTGCGCGTAGCTCCAGTTGGTGTAGAAGCCCAGTTCGGCGGATTGGCGCGCGGCGGCCTGCCCGGGCTCGGGGCGGCCGTGGCCGATGTTCACGCAGAACAGCGCCGAGAGGCCGTCGAGGTAGCGCTTGCCGTGCTCGTCGTAGACGTAGCAGCCCTCGCCGCGCACGATCAGCGGGATCTCGTGGTGGGCGTAGGCGCCCATGCGCGTGAAGTGCAGCCACAGGTGGCGGTGGGCGAGCGCCTGCAGGTCGTCGCCGGTGTCGGGCGCCCTGGAGATGTCCGTGTCGCTCATCCGGGTCGCCATCGTGGTCTCCTCCTTGATCGCTGTTGCCAGCCCTGCGGCTAGACACTCAGGATAACGGTACTGCCGCCTTGGGCATGTATCAATGCGCTACAAGTTCAACGGCGCTGGCGGTCGTTATACGAATGGTATAAGCCGCGAGCAAATCTTTGGGGATCGCGCACCTTGAGAGCGCCGGCCGGGGGTCGTAGCGTTTGCCACAAATCATCGTAAGGGTCACGGCAGGACGCCGCGCAGGGACCGCGACACGGAGGGCGCGGCCGAGCACCGCGGCCAGCCGCTTCCGGAAACGGGGGAGAAGAGCGATCATGGCGACCATCGACGCAGCATCGACCGACATCGCAGCCCCGCCGTCGGGCGTGATGGACAAGGGCCTCAAGAAGAACGCGATCGGGTACCTGTCGAACATCGTGATCGGCGTCGCCTCGACGGCGCCGGCCTACTCGCTGGCGGCGACGCTGGGGTTCATCGTCGCGGTGAAGGGCGTCGGCGTGCACGCGCCGGCGGTGATGCTGGTGGCGTTCATCCCGATGCTGCTGGTCGCCGCGGCCTACAAATACTTCAACCGCGCCGACCCCGACGCGGGCACGACGTTCGCGTGGGTCACGCGCGCGTTCGGGCCGATGACGGGCTGGATGAACGGCTGGGCGATCTTCCTCTCCGATGTGATTGTGATGGCCTCGCTGTCGGCGATCGCGGCGATCTACACGTTCAAGCTCTTTGGCTTCAGCGAACTCGGCGAATCCAAAGCGGCGATCATCGTCGCCGCGGTGCTGTGGATCGCGATCATGACCTGGATCTGCTACCGCGGCATCGAGCTCTCGGCGCGCATCCAGCAGTTCCTGCTCGGCGCCGAGGTCTTCATTCTGGGGCTGTTCGCGGTGGTCGCGTTCGTCAAGGTCTACGGCAGCCATCCCCCCGCTGGCTCGATCAAGCCCTCGCTCTCGTGGATCAACCCGTTCGCGATGAGCTTCTCCGACCTCGTCGTCGCGCTGCTGCTCGCGGTCTTCATCTACTGGGGCTGGGACTCCGGGGTCGCAGTCAACGAGGAGTCCGAGGACCCCGCCGAGGGGCCGGGCAAGGCCGCGGTCATGTCAACGATTCTGCTCGTGCTGATCTACGTGGTCGTCACCGGCGCGGCCGTGTCCTTCCACGGGACGGGCTTCCTCACCATCGAAGCTAACAAGGAAGACGTCCTCAACGCACTGGGCAGCGGCGTACTCGGGAGCGGCTTGGACAAGCTCCTGATAATCGCGGTGCTGACCTCGGCCTCGGCCTCGACGCAGACGACGATTCTGCCCACGGCCCGCACCACGCTCTCGATGGCCCACTGGAAAGCGGTGACGGCCCTGCTCTCGCGGGTCCACAAGCGCTACCTCACCCCCACTGTCTCGACACTTGGCTTCGGCGCGCTCTCGATCGTCTTGACGGTCACTCTGCTGCTGCTCTCCAACAGCGTGCTCGAAGACTCGATCCTCGCGATCGGCTTCCCGATCTGCTTCTACTACGGCTTCACCGGCGTCGCCTGCGGCTGGTACTACCGGCACGACTTGATGGAAAGCGCGCGCAACTTCCTGCTGCTGGGCCTCGGTCCGCTGCTCGGCGGGCTGATGCTGTTCGGGATCGGAGTGAAGGCCGCGTTCTACTACGGCCACGCCGAAAACGTCTCCTCCAAGCCGATCCTCGGCATTACGCTGCCGCTGTGGTTCGGCATCGGCGGCATGATCCTGGGCGCCGTGATCATGATCGTCTCACGGCCCTTCTTCAAGGAATACTTCTCGCGCAAAACCGAAACCGCGCCGCCGGGCCTGCTCAAGCAACCGCTGCCGACGGGGCCGGTGCCCGAGCGCGTGGAATTCTGAAGCGTTTCGCCAAGCTGCCCGGGGGGCAGAAAACCAACGCGGCGCGCGGTCAGGGATGAGACCGCGCGCCGAGTGGTGAGTATCTGCCTCAGCCCTGCGACTCGACCACCATCAGCCGGTGGCCTTCGGGGTCGCGAAACCAGAACATCGGCGGGATTGGGTCGCCCATGCGCGAGACCTGCTCGTCAACGTCGACCCCCTGGGCGCGCAGCGCGGCGTGGGTGGCGTCGGCGTCGGCGGTGGTGAGGCTCACGCCGATCTCCTTCGGCTCGACCGCTTCGCCGGGTCGCGGCGGCGCGAGCGCGATCCCGGTGTTGCCCTGCGGCGGGTAGACCTCGACCCAGCGCATACCGCCGCCGAAGGGCGTGTCGGTGCGCTTCTCGAAGCCGAGGCGCTCGTAGAACTCGATCGAGCGATCCTGGTCGGCGGTGGGAACCATCACGAGGCTGATCGTCTGGATGCCGGTCGTGGCTGTGGTCATGCTGCAAGTCCTCCTGTGGGGTGGGTTTACGAGTGGTGACCCGGGAGCGAGTGGGAGCTCATCGCACGTGCAAGGAGATTAATTGGATGCGGCGGCGCAGGCGCCGCCGGGAGAGGGGTCGCGGCGACGGACCATGAGCACAGACCCCACGTCGCTCTCTCACAACACAAAGGGTATGAGCATCTTCGTGCGTGCCCGGTAGCCGGGGTAGGCACCGGGGAACGGTCGGGGTGCAGAGAGGCCACGCCCGGACTTTAGTGCGGGTCGAACGCGGCGCGGCGCGGCGCGGGTCGGGCGCGGGGCGGCTATCGTCTGCGTCCCGCCGCGAAGCTCTGCACAGCGGGAGCGACGGCGCGCAGCCCGGCGCCAACTGCGGCGTCCGCGACAGGTAAGCGGTGTACCTGCGCCTGTGAGGGCGCGTCTTCGCCGGCGACGTAGCGCTCCAGTGCGGCCAGCTCGCGCACGACGACGTTCACGACCGGGGCGATGCGCTCGACCGCCTCGCCCACCGCTCCACCCGCCGCCGCGCCAACCGCGCCCGCCGCCTCGCCCACCGCTCCACCCGCCGCCGCGCCAACCGCGCCCGCCGCCTCGCCCACCGCTCCACCCACCGCCGCGGCCGCCGCCTCGCCGACCGCGCCCGCCG
The DNA here is from genome assembly GCA_963804675.1 of uncultured Solirubrobacterales bacterium. GTDB lineage: Bacteria > Actinomycetota > Thermoleophilia > Solirubrobacterales > Solirubrobacteraceae > Palsa-744. Next base: position 1,879,397 of record CAWDRI010000001.1, read on the forward strand.
CCGCGCTCACCGTTCCACCCACCGCCTCGCCGAGCGAGCGCACGGTCTCTCCCACCGTACGCTCCAGGCGCCCGTGCGCGAGCAGCAGCGGCTCGGCGCGGGCGAGGGGACGGTGGCGCTCGTAGACGGCGCGCGGGACGATCAGGTTGATCGTCCCCCACTCGTCCTCGAACAGCAGGAACATCGTGCCCTTCGCGGTGCCGGGCCGCTGGCGGGCGATGACCAGCCCTGCGACGCTCACCGAGCAGCCCTGCGGCAGACGCTCGAGCTGCGCGCTGGTCGCGAGCTTGTGCACCGTCAACCGCGGGCGCAGTGCCGCCATGACGTGGTCGCCGACGGTGACGCCGGTGGAGGCGTATTCGGCGAGCAGCCGCTGCCAGCGGCTGAGCGGGCGCAGGCGGGGCGCGGCGGGCAGCTCCAGCGCCAGCGCCAGCTGGGTGCCCGCGACGGCGCTGCCATGCCCCACCGCGCGGCCCGGCGCGGCGATCCCCAGCTGCCACAGGGCCAGGCGGCGACGCCGGCGGGAGGTATCACCCGTGCTCTTGTCCGCGCTCTCCCGGATCCCGGCACCGCCCTTCCAGATCCCGGCACCGCCCTCCTGGATCCCGGCACCGCCCTCACCCTTCCAGATCCCCACGCCGCCCTCAACACCCACGCCGTCGTCCTCCACGCCGCCCTCGCTCTCCCCGACCCCGGCGCAGCCTTCACCCTCGACGATCCCGTCACACGCCCCCGCCCACGCGAGCCGTTCGAGCGTCGCCCGTGTCGCGCCGCAGCGTGCGGCCAGTTCGCCAGGACTGCGGAAGGGGCCGCCGCGCCGGCGCTCGGCCACCAGCGCGCGCACATCGGCGACGGCAGCACCCTTGATGTAACCGAGCCCGATGCGCACACCGCCGTCCTGCACGGCGCACTCCACGTCCGAGGCGTTGACGTCGGCCGGCAGCGTGTGGATGCCGCGGCCTTCGGCCTCGTGGACCAGGCTGTCGGGCGCGTAGAACCCCATCGGCTGCTCGTTGAGTAGCGCACATAGCAGCTCGGGTCCGTAGTGCACGCGCAGCCATGTCGACTGGTAGGCGAGCAGGCCGAAGGCGGCGCCATGAGCCTTGGGGAAGCCGAAGCCGGCGAAGCCGCAGACCATTTCCCAGACTCGCAGCGCAGTGGTTGCGTCAGCCCCGACATGCTCGCGGGCGCCGGCGAGGAAGCGCTCGCGGTGCCCTTGCAGCGCCTCACGGGAGCGCTTGCGGCTCATCGCGCGGCGCAGCCCTTCGGCCTCGTGGGCGTCGAAGCCGGCGAAGGCACGTGCGACTTCCATGACCTGGTCCTGGAAGATCACGGTGCCAAGCGTCGGCTCGAGCACCGGCTTCAGCGACGGGTGCGGGTAGGGAACTTCGTAGTCGGGGTCTTCGCGCAGGCGCCGGCGGCGCTCGATGTAGGGGTTGACCGCGCCGCCCTGGATCGGCCCGGGGCGGACGATCGCGACCTGAACCGTGAGGTCATCGAGGTCGCGCGGCAGGGTGCGCTTCAGCGACTGCATCTGGGCGCGGCTCTCGATCTGAAAGACGCCGACGGTGTCGGCGCGGCGGATCGCCCGGAAGGTGGCCTCATCGTCGTAGGGGATGCGCGACAGATCGATACGCTCGCCACGGGCGCGGGCGATCAGATCCACGCAGCGTTCCACCGCGGAGAGCATCCCGAGGCCGAGCAGGTCGATCTTCAGTAAGCCGGCGTCTGCGCAGGAGTCCTTGTCCCACTGCACCGTCTGTCGGCCCTCCATCGCCGCGGGCACGATCGGGCAGCAGTCGATCAGCGGCCGCGTCGCGATCACCATTCCGCCGGAGTGCTGGGAGAGGTGACGCGGCAGGCGCTGGGCCTCGGCGACGAGGCGCTCCAGCCAGGCCCACCGGGGTGAGCGCACGGCGCGCTGGTCGCGCGGGTGGAGCGCGAGGGCGGGGTCGCGCAGGCGCCCGTCGTGCGCGCCCGGGTCGCGCTCGCCCCAGCCGGGACCGGGACCCTCCTGCCCGACCCGTCCCCCGTGGTGCTCGGCGGCGTTCAGATGGTGCTCGGCCGCGCGCGCGGCGTGCTCGATCTCCGCCGGTGGCAGCCCCAGCACCTTGCCCAGCTCGCGGATCGCGCCGCGCGCGCGGAAGGTGGGGAAGGCCGCGACCAGCGCCGAGCGTTCGCGCCCATAGCGCTCGTGCACGCGCGGGATCAGCACCTCGCGGATGTCGCGCGGGAAGTCGAGGTCGATGTCAGGGAGGTGCTCGAGGCCGGTGTGCAGGAAGCGGCCGATTAAGAGGCGGTTGGCGATTGGATCGATATGCGACAGGCCGGTGAGGTAGCACACGATCGACGACACCGAGGAGCCCCGGCCCCGCCCGGGTGCGAGCAGCGCGCTGGCGGAGTCAGCCCCCCGCACCTCCGCGGCGATCTCGCGGGCGAGCACCAGCAGCTCGTGGTGCAGCAGGAAGAAGCCGGCAAGGCCCAGCTCGTCGATGATGCGCAGCTCTTCCTGCAGGCGCGCCGCGGCCTCCGCGAAGGCTGCGGCGGTGAGGGCGCCGCGCGGGGCTCCCTCCACCGAGCCGCCACCAGACCGGCCGCCGCCAGACCGGCCGCCACCACCGCGACCGCCGCGGCCGGACGCGACGCCGTAGCGCTCGTGCAGCCGCTCGTGGCCGCCGCCAGACCGGCCGCCACCACCGCGACCGCCGCGGCCGGACGCGACGCCGTAGCGCTCGTGCAGCTGCTCGTGGCCGCCGCCACCGGACGCGACGCCGTAGCGCTCGTGCAGTCGCTCATGGCACAGTTCGGCCAACCGGCGCATCGCGCCCGGGTCCTCGGCGCCGGGGTAGCTGTAACCAAGCTCACTGGTCAAGTCGAAGCGCAGCTGCTCGGCGAGCAGCACGCTCTCGCGCACGGCCCGCGGGTGATCGGCGAAGCGGACGGCCATCGCGGCGGGAGTCGTGAGAACGTGGCTGTGGTTGCCGCGGCGCAGCGGCTCGGAGGCGTCGAGTGTGGTGCGGTGGCGCAGCGCGACGAACGCGTCCTGCAGCTCGGCGCGCGAGCGGCCGTGCGCGTGGATGTCGCCGGTCGCGACGCACTCCACCCCCAGGCACCGCGCGAGCGCCTCCAGAGCGCGGTTGCGGGCGCGGTCGTGGCGCAGGTAGGGGCGCTGCAGCTCGACGCGCAGACCGTGCGGGCCGAACCCCTCCAACAGCCGTTGCGCGGTCGGCTTGTCGTGGACGCCCCGCGCGGCGCAGCCCGTGAGGCAGACCAGACCGTCGGCGTGCGCGAGCACCGTCTCCAGCTCCACCGCCGGCTCGGCACGCTCGCGCCCGGGGCTCTCGCGCGTGCCAGCGTGGCCGTGGGTGATGATGCGACAAAGGTTGCGCCAGCCCGGCGCGTCGCGCACCAGCAGCGTGAGATGACGCGTGCAGCCCTCCCCGCCGGGGACCAGCACGTCAACCTCGGCCCCGTGGATCGCGCGCAGCCCGTACGTGGACGCGATCTGGGCAAGCTCCATCGAGCCCGAGACAGAGTTGTGATCGGTCAGCGCGAGCGCCGCGTGCCCCAGCTCGGCCGCCCTGCAGGCAAGCTCGTCCGGCTGGGACACGCCGTCCAGGAAGGAGTACGCCGAGTGGCAGTGCAGCTCGACGTAGGGCGGTGTGCCGGTCGGCGCGCAGTCGCTCATCGCGCCCTCGGGCGCCCTGCACGCGCGCCGCAACGGCATGGACGCAACCGGCACATGCGGCGGGTCATCCTCAGCCTCCCTGCACGAACCACTCGCCGGTGCCGAGGTCGTGGAAGACGACGACGTTGCGCCCGGCGCAGTCCAGCACCTCCCAGTAGCGGCGTCGCAATGGACGGCCGGTCCACCAGCGGTCCTCGACCAGCCACGACTCGCGGATCGCCTCGATCGCCCGGCCGTCGACCTGCCGCGGCGCGCCGCCGGCGCCGGCGCGAACGCGCGCGCATCGCGGCGTGCCGAGCGCACGTTTGGCGCCTGTGTCGTGAGTCAGAATTTTGGGCTGCGCAGAACGGCTCACGGCACGAAGGGGGTGAGGACGGCGCGCCGCTCGGGCACACGCGAGTCAGGGTCGACACAGAGCACGCGCAGCGCCGCCTCGGGTCCGGCGGCGGCACGCGCTTGGGCGACCGCTTCGCGCAGCCGGGCACGACGGGCATCCGCCGCAGGCCGAGCGCGCGCGCCCTGAGGGCCGGCGGCACAGCCGAACGCCAGCTCGCCCTGGGCGCTCGCGGGCGGCCCGAAGCGCTCGGCGACCAACCGCAGACTGACGGCCGGCGCAGGCAGCGAAACGAGGTGGGGGCTCAGCGCCAAACGCAGACGGCGCGGGTCGCAAAGCGCTTCGCGCAGGACGACGCGCTCGCTCCAAGTGCCGCCCGCGACGAGGCGGGCGGAGAGAGTGAGGACGCGCAGCGTGCGCCCGCGCAGCGCGGACCGCGCGAGCAGGCGGTCGACGAGCGCGCCGAGTACACGCTCGAGCGCGGGCCCGTTGGATGATTCCCACAACTCGAAGGCCTCCTGCAGGCGCTCGGCGAGCGGCTGGGGACGCAGCGGCGTGTCCTCGCCACGCGCAAGTCGCCATGCGAGGACGCCGGGCTGCCCGAAGCGATCGGCGAGCGCGGCGGCGCCGATCGCGGCAAGCTCACCGAGCGTGCGCACACCGAGCCGGCGCAGGGGCGTCACGAGGGCCGCCGTGTCGGCGCGGTGGCCGAGCAGGGCGATCGGCTGGGCAGCGAGTTGACCTCGCGCGTGCGCCCCCTCGCGCAGCACGAGCGTACGGCGCGCACGGGGCTCCAGCGCGGCGGCGAGCGCGCAGAAACGGGTCGGTCCGGCGCCGATCCGCGCCGGGCGACCCAGCGCCTGCCGGGTTGCGGCGATGAGACCGCCCTCGCCGCCATACAGGCCGAACAACCCGTCGGCGTCGAAGTAAACGAGTCCCGCGCACGGCAGCTCCAGGGCGGCGCCGATGCCCTCCAGGGCGCGCGCGATGCGCTCCCAGACCTCCTGCACGCCGAGCGGGTCGCCGGGCACGAGCCGCAGCTCAGGGCAGCGCGCGAGCGCCTCGCCGAGAGACATCCCGGCGCAGACGCCAAACCCTTCCGCGGCCCCGGACACCTCCCCGACACGTGCCTGGCCCCCTGGTATGGGAGCAACCGCAAGCGCGCTGCCGGCGAGCGCGGCAGGGCCGCCGGCGGCAACGGTGAGCGCGAAGCGGGGCATGTGAACGCAGATGACCATGATCGGAGTAGCGATGACCGGCCCTGCGACCGCGCACGCGCGGTGGGGCCCGTACCGAACATATGTTCGCATAGAGCTCCGCGCTTCGCAAGCCCCTCCGGGGCACGGTGCAGCCCATAAGACCCCCCGGGACCAATAACCTGGACTCATGACCTACACGACCGCGCAGGGCCGCGAGCAGCTGCTGAACGCACTGGCGCAGGCCGCCGACGAGCTGGGCTCCGCGCTGGCCTCGCTCGGCGAGGCCTACGAGCAGCTCGACGAACGCAGCGCAGACGCTCTCGAGCAACAGCTCTTCATCCCCGTGCAAAGCGCCTACGGGCGCGCACAGCGCGAGCACAACGAGTTCGCGACTCGCCACGATCTGCCCACCCGCGCGTTTCCGGCCGCCCCCGAGCCGGCGCCGGGACAGGGCGCCAAGGCGCTCGTGGGAGACGCTGTCGAGGCCTGCGCGCGCGCGGATGGCGATCTGGCGGAGCTGCAGGACTCGATGCTGCCCGTCGAGGTCGGCGACGCGGACTTGCGTGCGGGGCTGGCGGCAGTGCGCACGCTGATCGGCAACGTACGCTCCCGCGCGCGCGATCTGCTGCGAACGTTCGGCCGCTGACGCGAGGCGCGAGCCACAGCAGGCTCGCGGCGGGCAGAGCCACCAGGACCCGCGGCGGGCTCAAACCAAGAGGCTTACGGCGAACCACCAAGGACCCGCGGCAGGCTCAAGCCAGAAGGCTCATGGCGAGCCGCGGAGGACCCGCGGCAGGTCAAGCCAGGAGGCTCACGGCGTGCTACGGAGGACTCCCGCTGGCGCGAGCCATGGAAGGCTCGCGGCGGGCGCACGTCGATGTGCGGCACACCCGCGCGGACGCGCCCCAAATGCCCCCAAACCTGGCCCGGGGGGCGCTAATCCATCCCGAGCGGCCCCTCGGCGGAGCCGCTGAGGAACTGGCGCACGAAGGGGTTCTCCGAGGAGAACATCTTTTCGGCGTCACCCGCCTCGACGATGCGACCGCGCCAGAGCAGCGCGATGAACTCTCCGATCCTGCGCGCCGAAGCGATGTCGTGGGTGACCACGATGTAGGTGCCGCCGTACTGGCCGTGCATCTCCTTGATCAGTTCGCACAACAGCGCGGTGCGCACCGGGTCCAGGCCCGAGTCGGGCTCGTCGAAGATCACGACGTCGGGCTCCATCACGAGCGCGCGCGCGAACCCCGCGCGCTTGCGCATCCCGCCCGAGAGCTGGTTGGGGGCGAAGTCCATCGCGTCGGCCAGGCCGACGTCGGTCAGGCGCTGGCGCACGCGCGCGGAGATCTGCGTCTCGGACATGTCGGTGTGCTGGCGCAGCGGGAACGCCACGTTGTCATACAGCGACATCGACCCGAACAGAGCGCCGTCCTGAAACAGCACGCCGATGCGCCGGCGCAGCGCAAGCAGTTCGGGCATCGTCAGCTTCGGCACCGACTGGCCGTGCACGACGACGTCGCCCGAGTCGGGGAACATCAGCCCGATCAGGTGTTTGATCAGCACGCTCTTGCCCGTGCCCGACGGGCCGAGCACAACCGTGACCGTTTCGTCGGGGATCGCGACGTTGAGGCCATCCAGGACGGGGATGCCGCCGAGGCGCTTGTGCACGTCGTAGCAGCGGATCGACCATGCCTCCTCGCCATGCTGGCTGTCCCAGTCGAAGTCGGAGTGGTACTCGAACTGCGCTGCCGCGTCGAGCGTCGCGGCGGTGTGCTCGTCGATGCCCGCCGCGCGGACACCCGCCGGCACCTGCTCGCCGGCGGCGTCGGGGTCTGCGCTCGGGGGGGTGTTCGGGTCTTTGTTTTCGCCCCCATTCGCGTGCGTGCGCGCGCGCGGCCGCGAATCGGGGCCGCGACGAACATCATCGACACCCCCACCGCCACCGTCGGCGCCACCACCGCCGCCGCCGCTTGAAGCGTCCTGTGTGGGCTCCTCCTCCATGACTGGAGATACTAACCGCTACGCACCCGCACAATCAACCGGCGCGGCGCGCAGCGCGCGCCCGGCAACGCGCGCCGCGCCGGGGACGTAGTATCGGCGCGGTATGGCGCAAACGATTGCGGTTCTCTCGCAAAAGGGCGGCACCGGCAAGACGACCACCGTGCGCACGCTCTCGGACGCGCTGCGCCGCGCGGGCGTGCGCACGCTGGCGGTCGATCTGGACCCCCAGGGCAACCTGTCGGACTACTTCGACGTCGAACCCGACGCGAACCCGACGATCGGCGACGTGCTTGGCGGCAGGGCGCAGGCGGACGAGGCGATCCACGGGGACGTAATCCCGGCCAACCTCAACCTCGCGGAGGCCGAGCTGTCGCTCGGGGGCAGGCTCGGGCGCGAGCTGACGCTGCGGCGGGCGTTGGCGAAGCTGCCACAGGACGCTTATGAGCTCGTCCTGATCGACTGCCCGCCATCACTGGGGCTGCTAACGGTAAACGCGTTGGTGGCTGCCGACTACGCGTTGATCACCTCCGAGGCGCAGTACTTCGCGCTGCAGGGCGTGCAGCAGGCACTCGAGGTGATCGAGCTCGCGCGCGACACGCTCAACCCCGAGCTGGAGCTGCTCGGGGTGCTGCTGAACCTTGCCGACATGCGCACCGTGCACTCGCGCGAGGCGCTCGTCTCGCTGCGCGAGCAGCTCGGCGACCGGGTGCTCCAGAGCGTCGTGCGCGCCTCGATCGCCTACGCGGAATCGGCGGAGCGGGCGGTGTCGATCCTCGATTACCGGCCCGACCTGGGCGCCGACTACATCGAGGTCGCGCGCGAGGTGCTGGCGCGCCTGCCGGGGCTCGAGGACGCACGAGGCCGGCTCGCGGAGCTGGCGTAGATCTACTCCGGAATAGCGAGCGAGATCTACCCCGCCGGAATAGTGAGATCTAGCCCGGGACGCTCCGGAATAGTGAGACTTGCTCCGAGATGCTCAGGGGTAGTGTCGTGCCGGTAAACTGCCCGAACCCGCGAGACTCCCTTGTCCAACGGATGCGTGGTTGCTCTGTGCGTTCGAGATGCCCCGTTTGGTGTGGCTCGGCTCTCCGGTTGAGAGCGGGCCTTCTGAAATCCTGCCGTAGGTCAAACGGAAAGGACCACCCCTTCATGTCGAGTCGTTCTAGTAGTGCTTTGGTAGCTGGTCACTCTTCTTGTGGTGGCTGGCGAAGGGAGAGGTCGTCGAGGCTGATCGTTTGCCGGCAGGTGGTGCAGCGGCCGGTCCAGCACTTGAATAGGGGCTGGAACAAGAGAATTGCCTGGGGTAGGGTCAGGCCGGCCGCGGGTGATTTGGGTTCTGCCGCTCCAGGGTGAGAAAGCCATGCGCTGCGGTGACGAGCGCGGTGTGGTGATACCAGCCGAGGTAGGAGCGTCCCTCGTAGTGGTCGAGGCCGAGTTCGCCCTTGAGTTGTTTGTAGTCGAGCTCGATCTTCCAGCGCAGCCGCGCGAGGCGCGCGAGCTGCTCGGGCGGGGTGTCGGCGGGGAGGTTGCTGATCCAGTAGTCACTTGGCTGGTCGTGCCCCTCGGGCCACTCGGCGATTAGCCACTCCTCGCGTGGCGGCCACGGTGTGCGCTTCTTGGCGCGGTTGGCGGCCCTGACACGCAGAAAGCAGAAGCGTGAGGTAACGGGTTTCGCGTCGGGCCCGTCGCGGAACGTGACGGTCTGGAATGCCTCCCGCGGGAGACCGGCGATCACCTCGCAGGTCGTGACTGGCTCGCGGTCAGGACGAGGACGGCTATACGGAGGGCCTGCGCCGCCCTGATGCTCTGGGACCGTGAAAGTCGTCTCGGGCGTGAACACCTTCGTCTCCGCACCGACGGACAGGACGTACTGCAACTCTGAGTCGTGTAAGCGTTCGCGCAGCACGGTGTTATCGCCATAGGCTTGGTCGCCGAGCACCGGCGCCTTGGTGATCTTCCATCCCGCCGCTTGCTCGATCAGGCCCACCCCCAGCTCGGGCTTGGTCTGAAAGACGACCTCCGCGGGGATTTTCGCCCGCCGGCGCCGCTCAGCGTCCTCGCACCACTCCTCCTCGGGTAGATACAGCGCCCACCCCAATGGCACCGTCCCCTTCGCGCCGACGGCGTGCACCGAGACACCGATCTGGCAGTTACCGATCTTCCCCAGCGTCCCGGAGTACTGGCGCTTGACCCCCGGCGAGTGCTTCCCATCCTTCGGGAACCCCGTGTCGTCCAACACCCACGCCTGCACATCGATCGCTGGCGCGACCCGCTCAGCCACGGCGCGCACCACCAGCGCCGGATCCCAAGTGCTTACCGCCAGGAAATTCTGCAAGCTCTCATAGTCAGCCTCCTCGCCCAACCGCGCGACCATAGGCTCAAGAGACTTACGCGGCCCCTGCTCGATCAACCCCCGCAGATACACCCCGCCATTGACCAACTGCACCGGCCGGTTCACCGCCTCGGCCAACACCTCGACCCCGAACGCCTCCAACCGCTCGCGCACCGCCCGGGAACCATCCACCTCTACTAACGAATCCGCCAGCGCCACAGCCGCCATCATGACCTCCTCGCGTCTAACAATCAACGCCAGAAGAGTTCGCCGCAGCCACCCCAACCTCCTCCCAAAAAGCTACCAAAGCACTACTAGTCGCCGTCCGCTGATGGGCGTTTTCGTCGCATCACTTCTGGGCGCCGCGAGCTTGGTCGCGGGCGCGTCCGCGCACGCTTCCACGCTACCCACCCTTACCCTCACCGTGACAAATTCGTCGATCACCGTGGGCGGCTCCACGCAGTCGGGCGGCGTCAACGTCGTGTCGAGCGCCAGCGGCGTCAAGGAAGCAAGCGTGATCCTGTTTCTCCTGAAGCCCGGCGCCACCTTCGAAGAAGTCGAAGCCCCATACAAAAGGCCCATGGTGACATCAACGCGACGAGCAAGTACGGCTCGATCGTATTCGACGCCGAAGTGAGCCCCGGCCAGTCAAGCGAAGCCCAGAGCTACCTGCAACCCGGGCAATACGTTGCCATTCTCCCCGGAGGAGAAGGCAAGGGTTCCAAGGCACACGCCCTCTTCACCGTGACATCAGCCGCATCGCCGGTACCGCTGCCGGCGCCAGAAGCCACAATCCGCTCGATCGAGTTCGGCTTCCAGGGACCGAGCACCCTGCACGACGGCGAGCTTGTGCGCTTCGAAAACGAAGGCTATCTGGTGCATATGGATATCGCGGCGCCCGTCAAGAACATGAAGGCCGCCAAGCAAGCCGTCAAGGACCTGCTTGCCGACAAGGCAAAGCCGTTTGAAAAGCTGATCGCCGGACCGCCCGCCGGTTTCGCCGGGCCGCTGTCGCACGAAGCCTTCCAGCAGGAGACGATCACCGCCAAGCCAGGCATCTATGTGGAGCTGTGCTTCATGGACACCCAGGACGGGCGCAGTCACACCCAGCTCGGCATGGAGCGCATCATCAAGATCGTGAAGTAGCGCTCGCGTTCGACACGGCCCGTCCCGCAACCGCGTGGGGCGGGTCGTGTTGAGTGCGCCGTCCGGCGAGTGGGTGTGCGTGTGGCCCAGGAGTTGGTGCCCGTCAGGTGAGTCGCATACGCGCCGTCGAGCGATCCGCGGCGAGCACGGTGACGCTCACCGTCACGAGCCTGGGCGGCGAACCGACGGCGGCGAGCTCCGGGACGTTGCGCTTCGTGCCTGCGAGCACGATCACCGGCCTTGAAGGTGTCGGCGCGAACGGAACTTTCACGACGGCGGGCATGTTCAAGCTGTTCTGATCCGCGACCTTGACTCGCGCCCGCGGCACAGATCGGCCTACCATGATGGGATCTACACGAAAGAGGTGCTGCAATGGCTGTTGGTATCCGCATCAAGTTCGCAGGCCTGGGACAGGACCAGTTCGACGCGATCAACGGGCACGTCGATCCCGTTGGCGATCCACCAGCGGGTTTGCTGTTCCATGCCTCGGGGCCGATCGACGGCGGTTGGGGCGTGATCGACTTTTGGGAGTCGCGCGCGGCCTTCGACGCCTTCGCACCCCGGATTCGGGCATCCGCGGGGGCCGCCGGCGTTGAGTTGCAGAGTGCGCCGGACATCAAGGAGTTTCCGGTACACGAGACCTTCGCGGCCTGACGCGCAGGCGAGCCGCACAAACAAGCCACGCGTGTGCGAGCCAGCAGCGGGCGGCTCACACACCGCGCTTGCCAGGCTCAGCGCCGAATTTGTCCAATGCCGCTACTCGTGAACCCGGGCCACACGGGGACGTCACACCAAGGCCTGCGGGCGCTCGACACTCGACGCCTGCCAGGACTCCTTCAAAGCGCCTGACAAAATCCGCCGCCGATCGTGCGCGAGATCCCCACGCCATACCCGGGAGCTCGCCCGCCAGCGCTGGAGAGTGCCTCAGCGCAACCTGAGACCGGGAGCGCTGCACGATGTGTAGGGCGACTGGTAGCGCCCGGTTTCCGGATGGATCTGCCTCGGGGTTCCCGGGATCCGCACTGAGAAGCTCGCGACCAGGACGCCTCGTTTTTCGTATTTGTACGCGTAGACGACTTCGCTCCTGTGTTTGAATACTTCGTCGGGCTCGTAGAGGCTGACGGTCCCATGGATGATGCCGGGCGGCAGCGGGCAGGTGGTGGTGTTCACTGTTTGGCCGGCTGCGATGTCCGATTCGGTCCTGTAGTCGCCGCTGTTTTCGTTGCGCGCCCCGGGCACCGACCAGATGAAGTCGTAGCCGCTTTCAGCGTCGGTGAGCGCGACGCGGGACCTGAAGGCCAGGCGCAGCTCGTAGCGGCCATCGCGGGTGCGGATCGGCCTGACGTTCAGCGGTGTCGCGACCTGCGCGTGGCTGTATGAGAGATCCTGCGGAGCGACATAGCCGACGGGTACGTGCATGGTGGGGGTGCATGCGTATGCGCCGCCGATCCAGCTGTGGGAGGTGAGGTGGCATGTGGCCCCGTCGCGGTAGTGGACTTCGGTGATGGGCCCGTCGACGGGCACGACGCCGCCGGTGCCGACCCCGCGCAACAGCTGACCGGTGGTGGAGCGGGTGACGATCAGATACGCGCCCTCGGGCCCGCTCGTCGCGAGCGTGTGGCGCCGGCCGCCGAGGACATATGTGACGCTCTGGGCGTCGGGCCCGAGCAGCCCGAAGTAGAGGTTGCGCTCGTCCCTGAGGGGGCACTGCGGCCACACGATGCGCCGCTCCGGCAGCCCGGGCCGGCCCGCGCGCACCGTGGGCACCTCGAACGAGTGGCCGCCCGCGGGGGACCCCGGCGCGTAGCAGCGGCTCTGCCAGGCGCTGGCCGGCTGCGCGCCCCACATCTGGTTGATGTAGAGCCGGTGGTAGCGGTCGAGCGCACTGCACCAATCGCCGAAGCCCGCGCCGCCGCTGGCGACGCTCAGTTCGTGATAGCGCCCGTCGTTGCCGAACGCGTAGTCCTGTCCGACCGCGACAAGTTTGCCGGCGACCAAGCGGGCGACCTCGATGCAGCCAAGGCCCCTGCTGGTGGTGAACTCGCGCATGCCCCACGGCGCTCCGCCCGCCGGGTCCGGTGTGGAGACCGGTAGCATTCGCACGGTCCCGGGCCTAAGCGCTCCGTCGCCGGTTGTGGGTGCGGTGAAGAGCTGGACGAGCGCCTTTGGTGCCGGGGCGCCGAAGCGGATCACACCGCTGGCGAACGCGACGCCGGTCAGGCCGAGGACGACCGCGAGCGAAATCAACGGGGTCCGGTGCCATCCGCGGCGCCGGCCTACACGACCAAACGCGCCGACGCGGCGGATGGGACTGCGCTCACGCCGGCTGGCGGCGTCATGCAGCTGGCTGCGGACCTGGGGCAGGAGGGTCATGGTTGCTCCTTCAGTTGCGCTCTGAGTCTGGAAAGGCCACGGCTGACCCGCTGACGGACGACCAGCTCCGATGTCTGAAGCTCGCCGGCGATGTCGGGGTAGGAGCGCTCGTCGACGATTCGCGCGCGGATGGCCTCGCGCTGCAGCGGGGGCAGCCGATCGAGCAGCTCGATTACCCAGCCACCGGCGCCGGCGGCGCTCTCGACCTGCTCGAGTTCCTGCGCGGCGAACTCGATCGGCTCGCGGATGCCCAGGCGGCGGCGCGCCTGCGCCTCGACACGCCCGCGGCGAAGGCTCTTAAGGAGCTTATGGTGCGCGATCGTAAACAGCCAGCCCGCGGCTGAGGGCGTCTCGGGCCTGTATCGGCGCGAGGCGCCGAGCGCCGCCGCAAACACCTCCGCGGTCAGGTCGGCCGCCACCTCGGGATCCCCGGTGCGACGCGCGAAATAGCCGACCAGCGAGCCCTCGTAGCGGTCGTAGAACGCAGCGAACGCGTCCGGATTCGAGCGCGCTGCCGCCAACAGTTCGCCGTCGCTTGCCTGGAGGAAGTCCACAGGCTTGTTAACCCCGCGCTGCAGGATCTGTGACCCGTCGCGTTGAAGATCGCCTCCTACCCATTGAGCGTCTCCCCCAACAGCCACCGCCCGCGGCCGCTAGCTTCTCCCTCCCCACCACGACAAGGAGACACTGCGATGCCGCCCAGGATCCCGCTGCCCACCGACGATGAACTCGCTCCCGAGCACCGCGAGCTGCTCGCCGGGATGCCGCCGCTGAACGTCTTTCGGATGGTCGCCGGCTCGCCGCGCGCGCTGCGGCCGTTCCTGGGGCTCGGCGGCGCGGTGCTCTCCGGCGCGCTCGACCCGCCGCGGCGCGAGCTCGTCGTGCTGCGAGTCGCACACGCAACCGGCGCCGCCTACGAGTGGGCCCAGCACGAGCAGTTGGCCCGCAACGTCGGCGTCGAGGAGGCCGAAATCCGCGCGGTCGCCGAGGAGCAGCCGGTCAGCAGCCTCGACGACGAGCGCAACCTGATCTGCCGGGTTGCCGACGAGATCAGCCGTGACGTGCGGCTCTCCGATGACGCGCTGGCGCAGATCGTCGAGCGTTACGGACCGCGCGAGGCCGCCGAGCTGATCCTGCTCGTCAGCTACTACAACATGGTCAGCCGCTTCCTGGAGTCCACCCGCGTCGAGATCGAGGACGAGCCGCTGCTCAAGGGGCCCACGCCTGGCTCGCTGGGCTAAAAGTCGGCGGCGCGTGGTGCGCGCAAGGCGCGTGGTGCGCGCAAGGCGCGTGGTGCACGCAAGGCGCGTGGTGCACGCAAGGCGCGTGGTGCACGCAAGGCGCGTGGTGCACGCAAGGCGCGTGGTGCACGCAAGGCGCGTGGTGCACGCAAGGCGCGTGGTGCACGCAAGGCGCGTGGTGCACGCAAGGCGCGTGGTGCACGCAAGGCGCGTGGTGCACGCAAGGCGCGTGGTGCACGCAAGGCGCGTGGTCTCGCCCGAGAGCCCGATCACGCTTGGTCCAGCGCAGCAGGTTATGCGCGCTGACGTCAGCCCAAAGCGGCGAGCATATCGTCGTCCCGATCGACGCCGCGCCACCGGCACCCCGCGCGCCGTTGTAGCGTGCACGCGGTGGCGCTCGTCTCGCATACGGTCACGCGAACACTCCACGTGCCGGTGCAGCATGCCTTCGACGTGGTTGTCGCCGAGGACGTCCTGCCGCACGTGCTGCACCGCTGGGGACCGGTGCCGGCGGTGGTGGGCACGCGCGAGCTGAGCGGGGCGTGGGACACGCCGGGCTCGACGCGCACGGTGGTGCTGGGGGACGGCAGTGTCGTGCGCGAGCGGGTACTGCAGTGGCGCCGCCCACAGCGGTTCGAGTATCGCGTGGACCGCTTCACCAAGCCGCTCGGCTGGGTGGCCCAGTACGCGCTCGGCGCGTGGCTGTTCAGCGAGACGGGCGACGGTGGGGCGGAGTTTCGCTGGACCTACTCGTTCTCTGCGCGCGGGCGGCTCGCACGGCTGCTGCTGGCGGTGTTCGTGTGCACGGCGTGGGCCCGGTACATGGAGCAGTGTGCGGACCGCTGCGTGGAGCTGGCACAGGCGCCGGTTTGACCGCGCCCAAATGCGCCGGCGGCACCGTGGTCTGGACTTGTGAGGGATCCCGAGTCGTCGGGGCGGCTGGTTCACCAACCCACTCTCTGCGAGATCGCCTACCGGGCCAGGCCCAGCTCGTTGAGGGCCCTCGCCACATCGGAGTAGCCGATGATCGCACGCCGGATCTTGCCGTCCTTGACTTCGTAAGCGTCCGCGAAACGAACTGCGACCGGTACGTCGCTGCTCTTGCTTTTGCGGTACCAGCGCGTGTCGCAGATGACCCACGGGTCGGCATCGACGTACTGGTAGATCTCTGCTCCGAACTCGTCGTAGGGCGCTGTCCAATGCGTCACGATGCGGCGGATGCCGTCGCGGCCATGAAGCACATCGGGCATGTCGGGGAGAGGAAGTACGTCGCGAAACTCAACCACAACGTTGGGGTCATACAGCTCGAACAGGGCGTCCCAATCCCCGACGTTCAGCAATTCGGCGCACCGACTGAGAAGCTGCACGTTCCTAGATGACATTCCCGTCCATCCCAACGTTGGCGCCCCACGCACCAGCGCAGGCCGCGCCGTGGATCTTGACTACAGCACGTGCTCGGTCCGCTGGGTGTTCTCGGCGTCGGCGATCGCCCAGCCGAGGCGCTCGATGAGCTGCGCCGCGTTGTGGTCGTTGTCGAGATGTACCGAGTAGACACTCTCGTCCAGCAGAACTGGAGCGGCTCGATTGGTAGTTGGATCGGTCGTGACGATGATCCTGGCCATAAAGTCTCCCTGTTGCTCGTAGATGATGTGCGATCCTCCCTCGTCTCCCTGAGGGTCGGGTAAAGGGACAGGACGGTCCCGGCCGCCTGTCAACGCGCAGGGCTCGCGCGCGGCGATCAGCGCTTTCTCGACCATTGCGCCAAGACTTCGCTGGTTGTATTGCCGCCGTCATCCGACCAGCGTTGCCGATCCAGGTCATCTCGCACCGACGCGGCCCCGCGGCGAGAGACGCGGTCGAACTCGACTCCCGAGCAGGTTGGGTCGATCACGCGGCACTTGGTCTGAGAGCTCATCCAAGTCAAAGGAGCGGAACCCCAGCACAACCGCGGCTGACGCGACCGGTCTCAGCGCGGCTCCGCAGATCGGGCAGCGATCCTCCAAGAGGGCGATCTGCGGATCGTTCGCTCGCACACGGATGCGACACGCCGGACAGCTGAGATGTCTGCGTGACATCACGCCGCCACGGTGTGGCGCGCTTTGGTGGCCTGCGACTCAGAGGGCGCCGAGCGGGCGCCCTCCTGTACGTCGCGTGCGGCGCGCTGCGCGTCGTCCCGAGAGGCGAAGCTCCCCGACTGAGCGAGGATTTCGCCGCCGCTATCGACGATCTCCCAATGGTAGTTATCGCCGTTGTCCTGATAGGTGCGAAACGCCAGCGACGCCGGCTCTGACGCGCCGCGCACAGCGCGAGCCGGCGACGGTCGAGTGTGAGCCTTCTTTGTTGCGGTGGCCATGGCCGACCGCCTCTCTACCCCTCTGAACGAATATTTTGCCCGGAGAGCGAGAAGAGCAAGGGCTCAGCGGACGCACCTGCAACTGTACCGCGTTCGGCTTGCGGACTCGGAAATCTCGGCGCCGTTCAACCTGGCCGTGTGCTGGTGCAAGCTGCGACTGTTACGGTGGGGGGGTCCGTCGCGCTCCTCGTGGGTCCGCGACTGTGCGTTCGCTCGGTCCTTCTTGACCTCTCTGCCTCGCGACCGCCTCCCCTGAGAGGCTTCGTCAGGAGCGCCCGTGAGTGTTGTCGGGCGACGATGAACTCGTTTGCGCTCTCGAGGCCCCACGCTCGTGCCGCGCTGGCCTGGGTCGAGGACAGCGGGGACGCGGACGGCGACGGTTACGTCGAGTACGCCTGCCGCCTCCCACACCTCGCGGGCCAGACGGGCGCTACGGCCACCGCGAAGCGGCGAGCACGATCGCGTCCACGATCCTTCAAGCGGCGCCGTACTTCGAGCACCGCCTGCCCGAGGTCTTCGCCGGCTACCCCGCCTCGGTGACGTCGGTCCCCGTGGCGTTCCCGACGGCATCGCGCCCGCAGGCATGGGCCGCGGGGACCCCGCTGCTGCTGCTGAGCACGCTGCTCGACCTCCACCCCGGGAGCCCCGACGCGGACGTCGAGGTCCCGCGCGGCATCGGCTGCCTCGCGCTGCGCTCGCAAAGAGACTAGTGTGGGTGCAATGGACGATGATGCGATTCGTGCTCTGCTTAGGCGGCTGGCGCGTCCTCACGCCTCCGGTGGCGAGGTCATCGAGCGTGCTGCGATCCTCGCCGAGGGCGCGGACTTCGCGGCGGTCATGACGTGGATCACCGCCCACGCCGGGGTAGCCGAGACGCAGGTCGCCACCGGCTCCGGACACGGCCTTCACGGCTCGAGGATGAGCAACAGCAGCGGAGCGGAACCCCGAACACCGCTTCGCTTTGTACTGCCGGCCAAGTCACTTTCCTGAGCTTTAGGCTTAGAGCGCCTAGCAAAATGAGTGCACGTCTGGATGCGGCCGATTGTCTTTGCGGAGCTTTGTCCTCGGGCCTCGACTTGGTTCTACCAAGCCTTCGGCCCTGCGTACGCGCTCCGCTCGACCCTCGACCACTCCAGCCACACCCTCATTTTGCTAGGCGCTCTTGCGACCGCTTGTCGGTGCGTTCATCGATAGCGCCACCACTCGGGCGCCCGTCTAAAATGGTAGCCGCCAGCGCACGGTGACGAATAGGGAGGCTTTGAGGATGACCGAGCACCAGCCAGACGCCAAGTGGAACGTCGCCGATTGGCACGGCAAGATGCTGGTCGATTGCGACGGCGAGAGGATCGGCAAGCTGCAAGATGTCTACGTCAACGTCGAGAACGACGAGCCGCAGTTCGCAACCGTCAAGGAAGGTTTTATCGCTCGCCACCTGACGTTCGTGCCACTCGGCGGGATCAAGGTCGGTCCGGACGATCTACAGGTGGCGGTCACCAAGGAGCAGGTCGAAGCCGCGCCCAACATCGAGCAGCACGGCGAGGAGCTCTCCCAGGCCGACGAGTCGGCCCTCTACCACCACTACGAGCTCAACTACACCCCGCCCGACACCGACAGCGGACGCCGACTCGCCCGCCGCTGACGCGCCTGCGCACCGGCGCTCCGAGTGAGCATCAGGATTACGCTGGAGCCTGCGGCTCTCGGGGCAGCAGGCGGTGGCCGTCGACGACCGCCGTGGCCAGGTCGATGAGCTTGCGGTTGTCGATACGGGATTGCCGGCGCAGCATCTCGAAAGCGCTCGTCTCGTCGATGCCGTGGCGCTCCATCAGAATTCCCCTTGGCGCGCTCGGTCAGGGCGCGGCGCCCGAACGCCCCCTGGAGGTCCTGGTACTCGGCGAAGCGCCGCAGCACGATGTCGATCGCGCTCTGCCAGTCCTCGACGTCGGCGTCGCTGATGTGAGCGAAAACGCCTCGCTTGGATGCGGCGCCTGCGCCGGCGCCCGCCGTCCAACGGCTCGGCGCCCACCAAATGAACGCGCCAGCAGGACAGGTCGGCGAGAACTTCAGGCAAGCGCAGCCTCTCGCGCTCGCCGTCAAACATCCGGTGGCGACCTCATTCCCCCGCCATCGGCGAGCGAGCCGCGTTACCGACTAGAGCGGCCACGACTGGCCACCTGCCCGCCCTGCCCCCTCTCAGGACAGGCAGGGCGCTGGCCCGGAGCGTTCGACCGGCAGTGCGCGAGCGCAAATGTGTCATCACATACATCCCACCGAAAGGATCCGTGCCACGCGTCGCAGAGTCTTTGACGTTCTCACCAGCGCCGTTTGGTTGGTCCTCGTAGCCGTACTGCTCGTGGCAGGGGACTGTTGATGTGGGGCTACATCTACGATCACAACAACGTCCACAACCAGCTCGCCGCACAGCAGATCTACTTCCCGCCGAAGGCGGCGTTTGCTACGGCGAAGGCCGGCACCGAGATCACCCCCCGCGATGATTCCCTACCTGGAGAAGTATTCCGGTCAACAGCTGCTCACCGGCCCGCAGGCCGAGGCCTACGCTGATCACTTCATCGCGATCCACCGTTGCCATGACCGCGCCCCAGACCCCGGACACCCGACTACCACCTACGACCGCGTCGCGCTCGGCGCGACCAACAGTTGCGGCCCCTCCGTGTCGGGGTCGGGCTTGTTGAGCGCCGTGCTCACGGGCCGCGCGCTGAGCCGCTGCGTCGGCAGCGGCCCGCAGAGCGCGAGCGCGTCGTGCGCGTCGAGCGCCGGATCGAGCCACGCCCGGCGCGACTGCTCGTCGGCGAGGATCACGGGCATGCGGTCGTGGATCGCAGCCGCGACGGGGTTGGAGGCGGCGTCGCAGGTGAGCAGTGAGACGCTGTGCACCCATTCGCCGCCGACCTTCGCGGGCGTCCACAGCGCGGCAAAGGCGAAGGTGGCGCCGCCGTCGAGTTGGAAGTAGAAGGGCTGTGGCGGGTCGCCGCCGCGGCGACGCTGCTCGGGCGAGAGCCACTCGAAGTAGCCGTCGGCGATCTGCAGCGCGCGGCGCGCGGCGCGCGGGATCAGCGTGCGGTAGGGCGCCTTCTCGGCGACGGTCTCCATGCGCGCGTTGATAAAACGCGAACCGATCTTCAGGTCCTTGGCCCAGGAGGGCACCAGACCCCAGCGCAGCAGCCGCGCCTCGGGCTCACCATGCGGAGCCACGATTGCCAGCACCTGTTCGGTCGGCGCGATGTTGTAGCGACGCGTGCCCTCAGCGGTGGGAATGGGGACGTGCAGGCGGGCGTTCAGTTCCTGGACGCCGACTGTGTTGGTGTAGCGACCGCACATGGCCCGAGGATAGATCGGACGTTCGCCGCGTCGCGCGCCCGGCCCCAGGAACCGATCTCACCCCGCCCCACCCAGCCTTCTGGCAACCGACCG
Organism: uncultured Solirubrobacterales bacterium; assembly: GCA_963804675.1. GTDB lineage: Bacteria > Actinomycetota > Thermoleophilia > Solirubrobacterales > Solirubrobacteraceae > Palsa-744. The sequence goes on from CAWDRI010000001.1 coordinate 1,899,490, forward strand.
AGCGCCGTCAGTCGCCGCCAACCGAGATGCCGCCCCAGTCCTCCGGGGCGACGTCGGCGAGCGTCTGTGAGAACGTCCACTGGTGACCGGAGTGGTCCTCCGCGGTGTACTGGCGCTCACCGTACTCGAAGTCGCGTGGCTCCATCACGATGCGCGCGCCGTGCTCGCGGGCGCGCTCGCAGTGGGCGTGCACGTCGAGCACCCGCACCATCACAGAATGCGTCACCTCGCCTGCACGCGGCGGCCGGCGATCTCCGCGGACGTCGCCGACGATGAGCGCGGCGTCGCCGAAGCTGAGCTGCGCGCGATGGTCCTCACCGATCCGTACCCGCTCGGCGAACCCGAAGGCCTTACCGAGCCAGGCCACCGCCTCGCGCACGTCTGGGTAGATCAGGACCGGGATGATCGTGGAGTTCGGGATCGAGCGATTGGGTCGCACGGTTTGGTGAGCTTATATCGTGGGTGGTGCTTCGCGGTCGTGGGGTCGCGTCTACCAGCCGGTCGACATGCTCGTGAAAAGCCACCGGATCGACGCAGTCTGGGTTGGCTCCTGAAGGCTTGCTATAGCTCGCTCCATGCCCACCTCCCCGGTCCGCCTGGCCCAACCAGCCGACGCCAAAGCCATCGGCCGCCTGCTGCACGATTTCAATTTGGAGTTCGACGAGCCCACACCCGGCGTGCAATGGCTCGCAGGGCGCGTCGGTGAGCTGCTGGCCGAGAACCATTTGACGGTGCTGCTGGCCGGCGCGGGACCCGACGGGCTGGCCGTGTTGCGCTTCAGGGAGGCGATCTGGAGCAATACGCTGGAGTGCTATCTGGCCGAGCTCTACGTGGTCCCGGACCGTCGTAGCCGGGGGCTGGGCAGGGCGCTGCTGGAGGCCGCGATGGCGCACGCGCGCGAGCACGGAGCCGACCATATGGACCTCGGCACGGGCGAGCACGACACGGCCGCACGCGCGCTGTACGAGAGCTGTGGCTTTGACAACCGTGAAGGCAAGCCCGACGGCCAGATCAACTACTACTACGAGCGGGAGTTGTGAGCCCCGGGCGGGCGTCGGTCAAGTCGGCTGTTGCGCGACCCAGGCGAGGATCGCGCGCGAGTGGGTCAGGACGGTCCCGTCGGAGAGCTTGAGCGCAGGCAGCTTGGTGGCGCCAGTCGCCGCGCGCAGCTCCTCGCGTGAGCCTTTGCGCAGGAACGGGAGGGGGTTGCCGTGCGCGGCGACTACCTTGGTGTAGTCGATGCCGGCACCGTGCAGCGCTTCCTGCACCCGGCGGCAGGGGTGTATTTTCGGGCCGCCTTCGTCGCCGTGGCACACGAACAGCGTGGGCTTCTCATCCATCGTCACCGCTCCCAAATCGCGAAATTCGAGCACAGCCTAGCGCGGGGGCGCCCACAGCGCCCATCACAGCGGCGGCAGCTATAACGTGTCGCTATGGACCTGCGCACGCTTGGACGCACCGGCGTCCATGTCAGCCCGCTGTGCCTCGGCGCGATGATGTTCGGCCCGTGGGGCGAGCCCGACCACGACGCCGGTATCCGCATCATTCACCGCGCGCTGGACGCCGGGATCAACTTCATCGACACCGCTGATGTGTACTCGCGCGGGGAGTCCGAGGAGATCGTCGGCAAGGCGCTGGCCGGTGGCCGTCGCGAGAACGTCGTGCTGGCGACGAAGTTCCATGGCACGATGGGCGACGATCCCAACCAATCGGGTAACTCGCGGCGCTGGATCTTCCAAGAGGTCGAGGCATCGCTGCGGCGCCTGGGGACCGACTGGATCGACCTCTACCAGGTGCACCGCTGGGACCCCTGGACCGATCACGACGAGACGCTCGGCGCGCTCTCGGATCTTGTGGCGCAGGGCAAGGTGCGCTACATCGGCTCCTCGACCTACCCGGCGGCGCAGATCGTCAAGGCGCAGTGGGTCGCACGCGACCGCGGGCACCGGCGCTTCGTCTGCGAGCAGCCGCCGTACTCGATGCTGGCGCGCGGGATCGAGGCCGACGTGCTGCCGACCTGTAAGGAATTTGGGATGGGTGTGATCCCGTGGAGCCCGCTGGCGGGCGGGTGGCTCTCGGGCCGCTGGCGTAAGGGCACCGAGGGCCTGACCTCGCGACGCTCCGCGCTGATCCCCCAGCGCTATGACCTCTCGATGCCGGCCAATCAGGCCAAGTTGGAGGCCGCTGAGGCGCTCGCAGAGCTGGCGCAGGAGGCGGGTATCTCGCTGATCCATATGGCGCTGGCGTTCGTCATCGGCCACCCGGCGGTCACCGCGGCGATCATCGGCCCGCGCACGCTGCAGCACCTGGAGTCCCAGCTTGGCGCGGCCGACGTGCAGCTCGACAGCGCAGTTCTGGATCGCATCGACGAGATCGTGGCGCCGGGAACGACACTCAACCCGACCGACGCCGGCTGGGCCAACCCCGCGCTGGGGGCGGCGGCTAGGCGGAGATGACGGCGGTGGCGACCCCCGCGCTCCCCTACATCCCCTCGACGTAGGCCCCCTGGACCTCGAAGGGCGCGCGCAGGAGGGTCGCCCAGCCCTCGATCTCGCCGCGCAGGGCTTCCACGACGGCGCCGGTCTGCTCGTAGAAGCACCAGACGAGCACTGTTGGACCGGCCCCGGAGATCGTCGCTCCGAGCGCACCGAGTTCGCGCGCGCGGTGGGCAAGCTGCAGCGAACGCGGGAACAGGTGCCCGCGCCGGTCCTGGTGCAGCCGGTCGTGCAGCCCGCGGCCCACGAGGTCCCAGTCGCCGCGGGCGAGCCCCAGCGTGAGCAGCGCGCCGTGGGCGACGTTGAAGACGGCCTCAGCCAGCGGCACCTCGGGCGCCAGCGCGGCACGGGCTGCGCTCGTGCGCACGGGCTCAGTGGGCACGACGGCCAGCGCCTCCAGACCAGTGGGAGCCTCGAAGCGCGCAACCTCGTTCTCGGCGCAGATCACGAAGCCGCCGTGCAGCGCGGCGGCGGCGTTGTCGGGGTGGCCCTCCAGCTCGGTGGCGAGCGCGAGCAGGGGGGCGTCGAGCTCGAAGAGGTGGTCGGCGGCCATCAACCCGGCGACGGTGGCGGCGGCGCTCGAGCCAAGACCGCCGGAGAGCGGGATTTGCGAGTCGATGCGAAAGGCGAAGCGGTCGGCTGGGTGCAGGCGCTCGAATGCGCGCACGCAGAGGTTTTCGCGACCGAGCGCGACGGGCAGGTCGGTTTCGACGGAGAACTCGCCGGTCTCGCGCACCTCCAGCTCCAGGTGCAGGGAGAGCGCGGCAGCCATACAGTCAAAGCCGGGACCGAGGTTCGCCGAGGAGGCGGGCACGCGCACCAGGCGCCGGCGAGCCATGCCGCCGAGGCGGGCGGCCGGCCTACCGCGAGCGCTCACGCGGACGTCATCGGCCATCGCGGATGCGGGCTCCCCCTACGCCCCGTCGCCAAGCACGGCCTCTTCAAGCGCGACGCTTTCGGCGGCGCACGGGATCACGCGTCCGTTGGAGTTCTCGATCGCGGTCTGCTGGTCCTTCAGGCCGCGGCCGGTCATCACACAGACGACGCGCTGGGCGCCGTCGGCGCCGTACTTGAGCAGCCCGGCGACCGAGGCCGCGGAGGCGGGCTCGCAGAAGAGTCCCTCCTTGGCCGCTAGCAGCCGGTAGGCGGCGAGGATCTCGCCGTCGGCGACGGCGCGGATCGCACCGCGCGAGGCGGTCATCGCGGACATCGCGTCCTCCCAGCGCACGGGGTTGCCGATGCGGATCGCGCTGGCGACGGTCTCGGGGTGCTCGACGGGGTGGCCGAGCACGAGCGGCGCGGCGCCTTCGGCCTGGAAGCCGAACAGCCGGGGCGAGGTCCCCAGCTCGGTGAAGCCGCGCCAGTAGGAGGTGACGTTGCCGGCATTGCCGACGGGAATGCAGAGCAGGTCGGGCGGCCCGTCGAGGTCCTCGATCAGCTCGAAGGCGGCGGTCTTCTGGCCTTCGATGCGGTAGTCGTTGAGCGAGTTGACGAGCGTGATCGGGTGGCGGGCGACCAGCTCGCGCACCAGCTCAAGGCCCCGGTCGAAGTTGCCCGAGAGCGCGATCACGCGCGCGCCGTGGATCAGCGTCTGGGCGAGCTTGCCGATCGCGATCTTGCCGTCGGGGACGATCACCGCACAGGTGAGGCCGGCCTTGGCGGCGTAGGCGGCGGCGCTGGCGGCCGTGTTGCCCGTGGATGCGCAGATCACCGCCTTGGAGCCCTCGCGCACCGCCGCGGAGACGGCGCAGGTCATCCCGCGATCCTTGAAGGAGCCGGTCGGGTTGCCGCCCTCCATCTTCAGGTAGACCTCCGCGCCGACCAGCTCGGAGATCACGGGCGTGTGTAGCAGCTGGGTGCAGCCCTCGCCGAGCGTGACCACGGGGTCATCGGGGGCGAACGGCAGGTGCTCGCGGTAGCGCTCGATCAGGCCGGGGTGGCTCATCCGAACTCCTCTTCTATCACCCGGATCGCGCGCGGTGTCGAGCGCACGAACTCCAACTCGGCCAGGCGCTGGAGCGCCTGGCGCATCCGCGACTCCGGCAACGGGTGGACAACCATCACCAGGCGTACCCCCTCGCCGGCGCCGCGGCCGCGCTGCACGAAGGACTTGATCGAGACCTCCTGCTCCTCCAGCACGCGCGTGACGGCTGCGAGCACGCCGGAGCGGTCGGCGACATCGAGGTGCAGATAGAAGGCGCTGGGGACGTCTTCCAGCAACGGCAGTTGCAGCGGCGGGGCGGGCGGACGAGCGCCGCCGGTCATCACGCTGACGACGTCGCCAAGCACGGCGCTGGCGGTCTGCAGCCCGCCAGCACCGGGGCCGGACATCGTGATCTCGGTGACGGCCTCCGATTCGACGGTGATCGCGTTGAACGGCCCGGACACGGAGGAGAGCGGATGCCCGGCGTAGAGGAACGCGGGGTGCACGCGCACCGACAGCGCGTCGCCGCGCCGCTCGGCGGTGCCGATCAGCTTCAGCCCGAGCCCGAGTTCGCGGGCGTGCTCGAGGTCGTCGGCCTGCAGCTGCTCGATGCCTTCGTAGCGCACGTCGTCGAGGTGCACGGGCGCGCCGAACGCCAGCCGTGCGAGGATCGCCATCTTGGCGGCGGCGTCGCGGCCGGAGACGTCGTCGCTGGGGTCGGCCTCGGCGTAGCCCTTGCGCTGGGCGTCGGCGAGCGCCTGCTGGTAGCTTGAGCCGCGCGCCATCTCGCTGAGAATGTAGTTGGTGGTGCCGTTGACAATGCCGTGAATGCGCTCGATCGGGGTGGCGGCCAGCGACTCCTCGAGCAGGCGCACGACGGGCACCGCGCCGGCGACGGCGGCCTCGAAGCGCAGACGCACGTCGCGTTCGCGGGCCAGCGCGAACAGCTCCTCGCCGTGCTGGGAGAGCAGCTGCTTGTTGGCGCTGACGACGTCGCGCCCGGCACGCATCGCGGCGAGCAGGTACTCGCGCGCCGGTTCGGTGCCGCCCATCAGCTCGACGACGATGTCGGCGCCGGCGAGCAGCTCCTCGAAGTTGCCGCGCGAGCGCGTCAGCACGCCCGTGATCACGGGCCGGCGACCGTTGAAGCGCTCGATCTCGCCGGCACGCTGATCGAGCAGTTCGGCGAAGGCGGAGCCGACCGTGCCATGGCCGAGCAGGCCGACGCGGAAGGGCTTGACGGCGCCAGCCGGCGTGGCGCCACCAGCGGCGCCTGCAGCGGACCCGCCTGCGCCGCCGGCGCCGGCCTGGCTGCCCTCAGCCGACATCGCGAGCGGTCATGTCCTCGTAGCTCTCGCGACGCACAACCACGCGCGCGTCGCCACCGGAGCAGAAGATCACCGGCGGTCGGGGCACGCCGTTGTAGTTGTTGGACATCGCGTACCCGTAGGCCCCGGTCGCGGGCGTCACGATCACGTCGCCGGGCCGCGGGTCGTCGAGCAGCGCGTCGCGCACGATCACGTCGCCGGACTCGCAGTGCTTGCCGGCGAGCACGCAGCGCGTCAGCCGCTCGCCCCGGCCCTCCACGGCGGGTCCGGGCGGCGCGGGCAGGCGGTCGGCGACGTGCGCTTCGTAGACGGCGCCGTAGAGCATCGGGCGCAGGTTGTCAGACATGCCGCCGTCGACGGCGACCCAGGTGGAGACGTTGCGCTTGACGCTCTGCACGGTGTAGAGCGTGACGCCGGCGTTGGCGACGAGCGCGCGCCCGGGCTCGATCAACAGCTGGCCGTGCTCGCCGAGCCGCTCGTTGGCGGCCTGCACCAGCGTGGCGACGTACTGCTCGATCGAGGGCGGCTGCTGGTCGGCGGTGTAGGCGACGCCGAGGCCCCCGCCAAGGTCCCAGGTGGGCGAGCCGGCGCCGGCTCGCACGAGCTCCGCGAGCGAGGCGAGCGCGGCGGCGCTGCGCCGGAAGGGCTCGAGGTCGAACAGCTGCGAGCCGATATGGGCGTGCACGCCCTGCAGTACGAGACCGTCCACGCCGCGCACGCGCGCGATCGCCGCGGGCATGTCGTCCATGCCAAAGCCGAACTTCGAGTCGGCCTGGCCGGTTGAGATCTTGGCGTGCGTATCTCCCCTGACGTCGGGCGTGGCGCGCAGCAGAACCGGCTGGGGCCCGCGGTCGGCGAGTGCGCCCTCGGCAACCAGCGCCGCCAGGCGGTCGATCTCGTCGAAGTTGTCGATCACGATCAGGCCAACGCGGTGGCGCAGCGCGAGGCGCAGCTCGGCAACGGACTTGGCGTTGCCGTGCATGACGATCCGCTCCGGCGCGAACCCGGCGCGCAAGGCGAGGTGCAGCTCGCCGCCGGAGGCGACGTCGCACCACAGCTGCTCGGCGGCGAACAGCGTGAGCACGGCGCTGCACGGGAACGCCTTGGAGGCGAACAGCACGTGCAGCTGTTCGTGCCCGGCCGCGCGGCCGGCTTGCACGAACGCACGGGCGCGCGCGCGCAGGTCGTCCTCGGCGACGACATAGGCGGGCGTGCCGAACTCGCGCGCGAGTTCGAGCGTGTCGCAGCCGCCGATCTCCAGGTGCCCGCGCGCGCCCAGACGGCTGCCGAGCGGAAAGACCCGCTGCAGGCCGGGCCCAAGCGCGCCGGGCGCGGCGCAAGCGCTCGGCGTCGTCGTGGATAAATAGGAGGGCGAGGAGGCCATCGCATCTGGATTATCGCGTGCGCGGCGAATCGGGGCGAACGCCGAGGGGGGACTTGCGTGCGCCGCATGGCTACGTGCGTGCGCGGTCAGTCAAAGAAGTCCGCGACCGCGACACGCCAGCCGGGCACGGCGTCGCCGAGGTCGATCTCGTCGCCAGGGCCGTGGTGGGTGATCTGGTTAGGCGAGCGATAGACCGTGGCGGTGTGCGTGGGGGGATCGAGCACGAGCACCGCCGCGGTGCCGCCATGCAGCCAGTCGAGCGCCTTGCTCTCGACCTCGCGGCGACTGTCGTCCGGTGAGACCACCTCGACGGCGAAATCGGGCGCCTGCGGCCAATATTTCGCGGTGCGACCGATCGCTTCGACGTGCGCCTGCGTCACGAACGCCGCGTCCGGGGCGCGAACCGTGTCCGGATCGCGCGCCAGGATGAAGCCCGTCTCCGCGGCGCAAGCAACGCCGATGCCGGCGTCACGGACATGATTACGCAGCAACCCACCCGCAGTCAACGCAACGCGACCGTGCTCCCAACCGGCGGGCGACATCACTCGTACGCGCCCCTCGATGAGCTCGCGGCGCAAGCTGTCGTCGGGCATGCGCAGCAGTTCTTCAGCGCTGATGGTGCGGGCCGCATGTGTCGCCATACCCATGAGACTAGCGCCGGCCAGACGACCGTAACAACGGCCCGATCGTCCTGGTCCGGCCGTTCTCCAGGTGGTTGCGATGGGAGTACATGGCTGCTGAAGACATTAGCGAAGGCTGCGGACAGAACGCTGCATCGGGTGGGGCTCGTCCCGTGGGATAGGCTTCGCCGGTGCAGATCGAGGGGACCTCAGCGCTGGTCGTCGGCGGCGCCTCGGGGCTCGGCGCGGCGACCGCGCGCGCCCTGAGCGAGCGCGGCGCATTGGTGACGATCGCCGACGTCAACGCCGAGAAGGGCCAGGCGCTCGCCGCCGAGCTGGGCGCCGGGTTCGTGGACTGCGACGTGCGCGAGGAGGACCAGATGCAGGCGGCGGTGCAGCGCGCGGCAGAGCGCGAGGGCGGACTGCGCATCGCGGTGTGCTGTGCGGGCACCGGTTGGGCGCAGAAGGTCGCGGGCTCCAAGGGCCCGCACCCGCTGCTGCCGTTTGCGACGATCCTGCAGATCAACCTGATCGGCACGTTCAACGTGCTGCGCTTGACGGCGAGCGCGATGATCGCAAACGAGCCGTGGGGTGAGGACGGTGAGCGCGGGGTCTGCGTCAACACCGCCTCGATCGCGGCCTACGACGGCCAGGTAGGCCAGATCGCCTACTCGGCCTCCAAGGGCGGAGTCGTCGGCATGACGCTCCCAGCCGCCCGCGACCTCGCGCAGTACGGGATTCGCGTGTGCACGATCGCCCCGGGCCTGTTCGACACGCCGCTGCTGGCGGCGCTGCCCGAGGAGGCGCGCCAGAAACTCGGCGCGGGGGTCCCCTACCCCCCACGCCTCGGCCGCCCGGAGGAGTACGCGCAGCTCGCAGTGCACATCGTCGAGAACCGGATGCTCAACGGCGAGGTCATCCGGCTCGACGGAGCGCTGCGAATGCCGCCACGGTGAGCTCGGTGCGCAGACCGGGGCGCCGGGCGGCGGCCGTGCTGCTGGCGCTCGTCGCCGTGGGCCTGCTGGCCCTGCTGCTCGCCGGCAGGTCCAGGTCGAGCAAACACAGCGAGCCAACGGCGGGTGCCCGCTGCGAGGGCGCCACGGCGCTGTGTCAGCGGCGCCTGAACGAAGTCGTGTTCGCGGGCACCCACAACTCCTACGCGGCATCCGACGAGCCGGGTTGGTACTTCGCCACAGTCAGCGTGACGGGATCGCACGCCAGCTGCGGGACGGCATCCGTGCGCTGCTGATCGATGTTCACTTCGGGGTCTACGACCCGGCGACGGGCCGGGTACGAACCGACCTGAGCGCGGAGGGCTCGGACCGCAACAAGGTTGCCGCGCAGGTCCCCGCGCGCGCCCTGCGCGTCGCCGACGGGATCGCGGGCCGTGTCGGCGTGGGCACGCTCGGCGGACCGCCGGAGTTGTACCTCAGGGGGCGATCGTCGCCGTGGACTTCTACGAGCGCACGGCGGTCGTGGAAGTCGCGAAGGAACTCAACAGCGACAGCGGCTGAGCCTGTCTACGGCGTGAGCGCTGTCGCGTTCGGAGGCTGGCCCAACTCCGACCGTCCTGGTGGCGGTGCCCCGCCTCGGCGCGAACAGGCTTGACGGTCTCGTCGGTGTTGTCAACGTCGACGGCGACGTGGGCGTCGTCAGCGTGGTGGGTGTCGTGGTGGTCGTGGGGGTCGTCGGTGTGGTGGGCGTCGTCGGCGTGGTGGGCGTCGTCGGCGTCGTGGGGGTCGTCGGCGTCGTCGGTGTCGTGGGGGTCGTGGGGGTCGTCGGTGTCGTCGGTGTCGTGGGGGTCGTCGGCGTCGTCGGAGGCGTCGGAGGCGTCGGTCCAGGTGAAGTTTTGCTCGCGGTTGTACCGGTCGTCGAGTCGGCGTCACCAGCGATGACCGCCCCGGCTGCACCTCCCACGACCAACAGCGACATCGCCAGGACGAGCGCCAACAGCGGCCTGTGCAGTATCCGCTCGAGCAGGCTGTCAGGGGGAGGCTCGGGCGGCGAGTCATGAAGGTCGGCGCGCAGCGTCTGACACAGCGCCTGCAGGTTGCGCTCGGTCACCGCCAGGCCAGGATGGTCGCCGATTCGCTGACGCAGATCGCGTGCCCTGCCGAGCCGATCGTCGGCCTTGGCGTGTTCGTCGGCGACGAGATGCCAGGTGCCCTGTTCGTGGAGCCCCCACGCCCTGCCGAGATCGTCCGTGAGCTGTTCGGCGGCGCCAACGGCGACCCGCAGCGAGCGCAGCAGCTCGATCCAGCGCCCGAGCAGCGCGAGCAGCATCGCGAGCGCGCGCACGAGCCGCAGGGCTTCCTGCCAACGTCCTTCGCGATCGAGTCGCTGCACGAGATCACAGAGAACGCCGACCTCGTCGCCGATCGACGCTGGATCGCGGCGTCCTTCGGCGATCTCGGCGAAGAGACCCGCGACACGTTCGACCTTGCCGGCCACGTCCGAAGCGTCCTTCGCGACACCCTCCAGGACGGCAGTGCCGGTCCGCTGCGGGTCGCGTTCTCGACGGGCCTGCGCGAGCGCCTGCGCAAGCGCACCCAAGTCGTCCGGGCGACCGGCGGGCACGACCGCTTGCGTGAGCGGAGGCGACACCTCCCCGCCGCCGGCGGACACGATCGCCGTCCCGACCCGATCGCCGAGCACGAGTGCGTAGCTGCCGAGCGTGACTTCGCGCCGAATCAATGAACCGGGGATTTCCAGGGTATGCCATTCATCGCGCAGATACTAACCAATAGGAGGTAACTGACTACGGCACGGCGAGTTGCCCAGGCGCGGGCAGCATCCTTCGGCCCACCGGCTAGCGACGACATCGCAAACGACCGGCGCGCACCATCGAGTGGGCGCGCGCGAGCATCCCCCGGGACGGTACGCGCTCGCGCTCTTTTCGGCAGATCGCAGACAAAGATCTGAGCCGCTGGCCTTCGTCGGTAGAATGAGACCAATCATGAGCACTCTTCCTCGTCCGTTACTTGCACCCGGCCACGAGGCCGAGTGGGCTGCGATCAATCGCGAGGAGGAAGAGCAGGAACGCGCCAGCAGCCTCGCGCTCTGCCCGTCCGATCGAATCAGGGCAGGACAAAGGTTGTCCCAGCAGGCCGTTGCGCTACTGGCCTCCTCGATACGCGCCGGTCATGCTCCCAGACGAGCCTACTGGTCCTGATCTGAGCGGCGTCGTAGCCGACGCCAACACGGTCGGTCTCGAGTACGTCGTGATCGGTGGATTCAGCGTGATCTACCACGGTTTTGTGCGGGCGACGAAGGACAGCGACCTGCTCGTGCCCGACGGCCCCGAGGCCAACGCCGCCGTCATGCGCTTCTTGGAGCGCATCGAGGGCAGACGTCTGCGTGACAACAAGGTCCTCACTCCTGAGGATGTTGCCGGTGCTGAGCATCTGCGCGTCTTCAGCCGACACGGCATCATCGACATCATGCGTGGAGGGCTGCCGCCACTTGACTTCGACACTGTGTCGGCGCGTGCCCTGGGCGCGAAGATCGACGGTCAACCCGCACGCATCGCAAGCCTGCACAGCATCGTTGGCTTCAAGCGCCTCGCGGGCCGTCCGCAGGACCACCTGGATCTCGCAAAGCTGGAAGGCATCCACGGTCCGCTCCCAATCGAGCCGATCCCCGGCCTCGACGACCAGAGCTGACAGACCTCCCCCCGGCCTCGACGACCAGAGCTGACAGACCTCCCCCCGGCCTCGACGACCAGAGCTGACAGACCTCCCCCCGGCCTCGACGACCAGAGCTGACAGACCTCCCCCCGGCCTCGACGACCAGAGCTGACAGACCTCCCCCCGGCCTCGACGACCAGAGCTGACAGACCTCCCCCCGGCCTCGACGACCAGAGCTGACAGACCTCCCCCCGGCCTCGACGACCAGAGCTGACAGACCTCCCGGACAAACCGACCCATCCCGGGGCCGCCCGGCAGGGCGGCCCCAACCATGAAAAAATCGACCGCGACGGCCGCACTCGCGTAGGCACCGCGCGCACGCTGCCGCCAGAAGCAGCTCTCAGCTCAGCCGCTCCACGAGCATCGCCATGCCCATGCCGCCGGCGACGCACATCGACTCGATGCCGTAGGTCCCCTCGAGTGTCTGCAGGTCGTTGATCAGTGTGGTCATGATCCGCGCGCCGGTCATTCCGAAGGGGTGCCCCAGCGCAATCGCGCCGCCGAACGGGTTGAGCTTGTCGTCGTCGATCCCCAGCTCCTCCTTGCACGGCACGATCTGCGCGGCGAACGCCTCGTTGATCTCGACGACGTCGATGTCGCTCATCGACATGCCGGTGTTCTTCAGCAGCTGCTGGATCGCGGGGATCGGGCCGAGGCCCATGACCTCGGGACGGATCGCCACGACGGTCGAGGCCAGAATCTTGACTTTCGGGGTCAGGCCCAGCTCTTTGGCGCGCTCCTCGGAGGTGACCAGCAGCGCGGCGGCGCCGTCGTTGAGCGGACAGGCGTTGCCGGCCGTGACGGTGCCGTCGGGCTTGAACACGGGCTTCAGCTGGGAGAGCTTCTCCAGCGTCGTGCCGGCGCGAGGACCGTCATCCTTGGTGACGACCTTCTCGGGGACGTCGATCTCGTTGCCTTCGCGGTCGCGGTCTTTATGGGCGGGCGCGGTGACAGGGACGATTTCGACGTCGTAGTGCCCTGACTCCTGCGCTTTGACGGCGCGTTCCTGGGAGATCACGGCCCACTCGTCCTGGGCCTCGCGGCTGACGTGCTTTTCCTGCGCCACGTTCTCGGCGGTCAGGCCCATCGGGATGTAGACGTTGTAGAGCGAGTCCTCCGAGCCGTCGAGCTGGTGGTGGAACTCGAACTCGCCGCCTTTGGTGGCGCGCGAGACGGCCTCGACGCCGGCGGCGACGTAGGTGTCGCCCTCGCCGGCCTTGATCGCGTGGAAGGCCATCCGTGTGGTCTGCAGCGAGGAGGCGCAGAAGCGGTTGACGGTGGTGCCCGGCACGTGGAAGTCGATCCCCGCGAGCAGCGCGGCGTTGCGGCCGATGTTGTAGCCCGACTCGCCCTCGGCGAAGCCGCAGCCCATCATCACGTCGACGATCGAGCTCGACTCCAACTGCGGGTTGCGCTCCAGCAGCGCCTTCAGCGGGATCGCCGCGAGGTCGTCGGCGCGAACGGATTTGAGCGACCCCTTGACGGCCCGCCCGATAGGCGTGCGCACGGCGTCAACGATTACGGCGTCAGGCATCGAAAGCTCTTCTCCTTGGTAGTTTGCGCCCCGGCGCAGCAGCGACGGCCCGCCCGCGTGGCGGGTGGCCGCCGATCCTTCCCCCTCTTGCGGGTGCATCTTATGCCACTTCGCACGAACCGGCGTTCGACGCCGCTCGACGCTAGTGTCGTGAGTCAGAATTTTGGGTGCAGTCTTGCGAGCCGGCTGGGCGCGACTGGGGCCGCACGGACGGCTAAGGGTACCGAGCGTACCTGTGCCGGCCGGGTGGATCCAGGCGCGTTCAGACGCCGCGAGGCGGCCGCGAAATTCTGACTCACGACGCTAGATGAATGAAGAGGGGCCCGACCTTCGGTAAAGCGAGTGTCACCCTCTAGAGGTCCAGCCGCGAAACGCCCAACTCGTCGAACCCCACGTGGTGGGCCAGCTCGTGGCGGACCGTGCGCACGACCTGCTCGCGTAGCAGCTCGGGGTCGTGGCCGAAGTCGCGGCGCAGGGTGTCGCGGAAGATCACGATGCGGTCGTGGTAGTTGTCTTTGCTGGCGCCGTCGCCCTGGTAGAGGCCGTAGGCGCCCGCGCGGCGGCCGCCGTCGGAGATCACGACGGCGACGTGGCGCAGCGCGTTGCGCAGCAGGTCGGGCAGGTCGTCCAGCGCGTCGCGCACGAGCTCCTCGAAGTCGTCGTCGTTGAGCGGGTCGAGCTCCATGAACGCCGATTCGTCGGGGTCGGCGGCGAGCCCCTCGCGCCCGAGCCGCTCGGCACGACGCACGATCTCTTCGAACTCCTCCTCGGATTCGGGGTTGCGCCAGCCGGCCAAGCGCACGGCGATCGAGGCGGCGATCGTCGTCAGCACGGCAATCGCGGCGATCCCCAGCGCGAGGTCCTCGATCGCGTGGACCGCGCCGTCGGAGCTGAAGCCCTCCCCGACGACGATCACGACGAGCCCCACCGACAGCGCGACCAGCGCCGCCAGCCCGATTCGCCTCAGGTGGCCGAAGGCGCTTGGTGACTGGGGTGCGCGCATCACCGGGTGGCGGGCTTGGTGGGGTGGCTCGGAAAGGGTTGCGTGGTTGGCGTGAGAGCTGTGTGGGAGCCAGGCCTATTTGAGCGTACGGGCGATCACGAGACGCTGGATCTCGTTGGTGCCCTCGTAGATCTGCGTGATCTTGGCGTCTCGCATCATGCGCTCGACGGGGTACTCCTTGACGTAACCGTAGCCGCCGAGGACCTGCACGGCCTCGACGGTGACGGCCATCGCGGTGTCCGAGCAGAAGACCTTGGCCATCGAGGAGTACTTCCCGCGCTGCGGATCGCGGCGGTCGGCCATCGCGCAGGCCTTGTACAGCAGCTCGCGCGCGGCGGCCGTGCGTGTTTCCATATCGGCCAGCTTGAACTGGATCGCCTGGTGGTCGATGATCGGCTTGCCGAACTGGACGCGTTCACGCGCGTAGGCCACGGCGTAGTCGGTGGCGCCCTGGGCGATGCCCACGGCCTGTGCGGCAGCGCCGAGGCGCGTGCGCTCCAGCGTCCCGAGCGCGACGGCGAGCCCGCGGCCGACCTCGCCGATCACATTCTCCTGGGGCACGCGCACTTCCTCGAAGATCGGCTGGCCGGTCGGCGAGGCGCGGATGCCGAGCTTGTGCTCGAGCTTGCCCACGCTGAAGCCCGGCCGGTCGGCCTCGACGACGAACGCGGTGATCCGTCGGCTCTCGCGGTCGGTGACCGCGAAGCAGATGTAGAAGTCGGCGACGCCAAGGTTGCTGATCCAGTTCTTGGTGCCGTTGATCACCCACTCCTCGCCGTCCTTGACGGCGGTCGTCTTCATGCCGGCGGGGTCCGAGCCGGCCTCGGGCTCTGAGAGCGCGAACGCCGGGCTCCACTCGCCGCTGGCGCACTTGGGCAGGAAGCGTTCCTTGAGCTCCTCGGAGCCGAACAGCTGGATCGGCAGCGTGCCGAGCTCCTGGACCATCAGGATCAGCGCGACGGCCGCGTCAACCTTGGCCAGCTCCTCGACGCCCATGTTCAGCATCAGCGTGCCGGTGCCGGTGCCGCCGTACTCGACTGGAAACGGCAGCCCGAGGATGTCCTGCTCGGCGAGCAGTTTGCGGATGTCCCACGGGTATTCGGCGCGCTCGTCGATCTCGGCCGAACGGGGCGCGATCTGCTCGCGGGCGATCTGACGGATGGTCGCGCAGAAGTCGAGGTGCTCCTGCGGGATCGTGTAGACGTCGCTGACTGCCTCCATAGGGATGATCCTAGTGACCTGCGAGCATCGAGGCCGGGC
Source organism: uncultured Solirubrobacterales bacterium (assembly GCA_963804675.1). Taxonomy (GTDB): domain Bacteria; phylum Actinomycetota; class Thermoleophilia; order Solirubrobacterales; family Solirubrobacteraceae; genus Palsa-744. The sequence goes on from CAWDRI010000001.1 coordinate 1,914,724, forward strand.
CGGCGCGCGACCGACGCAGGACACTAAGCTCCAAGCATGAGACGGTGGCCGTCGCACCCCAAGGATGCCCAGTGAGCGAGCAGACCGAGCGGGACGCGCTGGAGATCGACCCGCAGGAGGTCGCGGACTGGATGGAGCGCGCGCTCGACGTGCAACTGGTCGAACGTGCGCGAGCCCTACGAGCGCGAGGCCGGCCATATCGCGGGCAGCGTGCACATCGAGCTGGCGCAGTTGCCGGCGCGCGCCGGCGAGCTGGACGCGGGGCGTCCGCTGGTCTTCTACTGCAGGGTGGGCGCGCGTTCGCAGATGGCGGCACAGGCGTTTCGCGCGTCGGGCATCGGGGCGCACTCGATGCGCGGCGGCCTGCTGCGCTGGGCGCGGGAGGGCCGCCCGCTGGAACCGGCGGGCGGGAACGTCGCCGATCACTGACAACGAGCACGAAAGGAGCGCGACAGCGATGGAGGCATCGGCAGCGCAGGACTATCCGAAGGTGCAGACCGGGGCGGGCTGGGCGGTCGGCTCGCTGGACGACCTCGGTGAGGGCCCGGGCTTTCGCAAGGTTCGCAAGGGCCTCGGCGTGACCGCGTTCGGGGTCAACGCGATCGTGATGCCGCCGGGCATCGAAAGCGGATTCCACTACCACGAGACCCAGGAGGAGCTGTATTTCGTGCACCGGGGAACGATCGAGATGGAGTTCGGCGACGGCTCGGTGCAGCGCCTGACGGAGGGTGGCTTGGCGCGCGTGGACGCGGCGACGCTGCGCAAGGTCCGCAACGTCGGCGACGTCAACGCGGTCTATCTGTGCGCGGGCGGCAAGGACGGCTACGTGGGCCGCGACGGGCGCGCACCCGAGGGCGAGCAGCGCATAGGGCCCGTCCTACCCACAACCTGATCCGCCGCGCCGCGAGGAGACCTCGCTCGCCCGCATCCTGCGCCGGTGCGGCGGGCCGGCCCCTCGCTACGGCGCATCCGCTATCGGCGCACGGGCCAATCGCCAGTTCGGCCACCTGCGCTGCGGGCTTTGCCGGTACCGAGACCGGTACCGGTGCCGCTCAATTCAGGAGCTGGCTGACGTAGCGCTGGTGCAGCTCGCCCAGCGGCGTCTTTGAGGGGTGAAAGCCGAGTGCGTTGTCCATCGCGGTGGACATCGGCATCCAGGCGAGGATCAGGTAGGCCCCGAGCACGAGCACAGCGATGCGCAGACGCCGCGAGGCCGATAGCGCGGCGAGGGGCAGCACCCACAGGATGTACCAGGGCAGCACCCAGCTGAGCGTGACAAGCAGCGCGAAGGTCGCCCAGCCGGCGGCGGTGATCGAGTCGCGCCAGCGCCACGCGAGCAGGCCGCTCGCCATCACAGCCCCGACGAGCGCCGCGCTGAGCAGCACGCGCATCGTTTCTGTCTCGCCACCCTGGCCGAGCGCGAGCCCGAGCAGGTTGGGCAGGCTGACGGAGATCACCAGCCGCCCCTGAGTACCGAGGTCGGGGAGGTGAAAGCCGAACGCGAGCACGCTCGCCGCAACGAGCACGGCGCCGGCGGCGGCGAGGCCGACGACGACGGCGCCCAGTCGCCGGGGGGTGCGCAGCAGGCCGGCGAGCAGCACCGGGACGAGGATGCCGGCGGAGGCCTTCAGCGAGATCGCCGCGGCGAGCGCCACTCCTGCACCGAGGTCGAGCGCGGACAGGCCGGCAAATGTGTGTCTTTGGGGGAGCCATTCGCGGCCGCGCGCGCGCACGCGCGCGGATGGCGGCACAGAAGAGACACCGTCAAGCGGCACGGGAGAGCCCCCGTCGGACCCTCCCGACGACAGGACACCGACACCGTCACGCGCCGCGGCAGGGACCCCGGCCCCGTCGGACCCCCCCGTGCCGACCGCGCGCTCGGCGAGCCCGCGCGCAGGGGCGGCGTCGGCCACGACCCCCTCCTCCCCGCCGCGCAGCAGCAGGTAGAAGGCGAGCACGACGCAAAGGACGGTGAGGAAGTCGTTGTGGACGCCGCCGAGGCCCCAGAGGAGCACGATCGGGTTCAGCCCGACGAGCGCGATCGCGAGGATCTGATTGCGGCCGAGCAGGCGGGCGCACTTCCAGACGAGCAGAATCGTGGCGAGGCTGGCGAGCATCATCAGCAGCTTCATGCTCCACAGTGAGCCGGCGATGCCGAGGGGCACGATCGCGTAGGTGATGAGCGTGAAGGCGGGACCGTAGGGGGTGAGCAGGCTGTGCCAGTTGCTGAGGTCGAAACTGGGGTCGCTGTGGGGCTCCACCGCGGGGATCGTGGCGTAGGGGTTGAGATGGTCCACGACGCCCATGCGGCCGTAGTTGATGTAGTTGAAGACGTCGGTCAGCGCGAGCGGGGGCGAGAGGAACAGGATCAGGTGCACGGCGAGGATCGTCGCGATCACCCAGCGGGCGCGCAGTCGCGGCAGGCAGCGCAGGCCGAGGATGTAGGCGAGGTACATGAGGACCAGCGCGGCGGTGAAGAACCACTTGATCAGCTGGGGGCTGCGCGTAAAGCCGGGCCACAGCCCGCCGAGCGGGCCGGCGAGCCAGTGCGGAAAGTAGCCGGTGTGGCTGGGGGCCGAAAGGAAGCTGGGACGGTCGGCGGCGCCGAGCACGACAGCGGCGGTGCAGAGGACCATCAGCGCGAGCACAGCGACGGCGAGCACGCGTTCGCGGCGCTCGGAATGCGCGCCGAGCAGGCTGCGTACGCGCGCGGCGGGACGCTCGGGCAGGATCAGCGGCCGGTGGCCGGCGGGCGTGGCCTGCGGATCTCCAAGCAGCTGATCGCGCAGGGGCAGTGTGGTGGCGTCGCTCGACATGCAAGGGACCCGGCAACCGCCGGGTCCCTCAAGGTTAGTGGGATGCGGTCATCGGGAAGCACACCGCCGCCCCGTGCCGGCCCGCGGGCCGGCCCACAGCGCGCCACCCCGCGCCGCGTCACACCACCCCGTGCCACCCCACGCCACCCCGCGCCGCGTCACACCACCCCGTGCCACCCCACGCCACCCCGCGCCGCGTCACACCACCCCGTGCCACCCCACGCCACCCCGCGCCGCGTCACACCACCCCGTGCCACCCCACGCCACCCCGCGCCGCGTCACACCACCCCGTGCCACCCCACGCCACCCCGCGCCGCGTCACACCACCCCGTGCCACCCCACGCCACCACTGTGAGATGAGGTCCGCCCGATCGACGTCCGTCTTTCGGGAGTGGCGGCCGCTAGATGGAGTTGACGTTGACCGCCTTGGGGCCCTTGTCGCCTTCCTCGGCGTCGTAGGAGACTTTGGCGCCCTCCTGCAGCGAGCGATATCCCTCGCCGTTGATGCCGGTGTGGTGAACGAAGAGGTCCTTCTCACCGTCGTCGGGGGTGATGAAGCCGAACCCCTTGTCGTCGCTGAACCACTTCACGGTGCCGGTCGGCATGTGACATTTCCTCCACGGTTCGTGCGTGCTGCTGCGCGGAGGATGCTGCAAGAGCTTCCGACCTGCGAGAGCTTGCACCGCTTTCACCGGCTTTTAAGCCGGCCATACAGGCACGACGGTAGCACGTGCAACGGGCGAGGTGTTCTCAAGTTGTTGAAATATCGGAGCGCTCCCGTGGCGGGCCGTCGGGGGCGATCGTGCGCGTCTCTTGGGAGACGCGCACGGCCACGTTGAGGACGACGCTGTTGGGAACCATGATCGAGTCCTCGCCGGTGGCGAAGGTGGTGTAGAGCAGACCGAGCGAGCTGACGACGCCCTCGATCTGGCCGGCGAGCGGGCCACCCTGCAGGCATACGTGCTCGCCGACGCGGAACGGGCGGGCACTGAGCAGGACGGTGCCGGCGAACAGGTTGCCGAGCGTCTGCTGGGCGGCGAGCCCGAGGATCACGGCGGTGAAGGCACCGCCGAGCGCGAGCGTGCGGGCGCCGATGCCGCCGGCGACGTCGAGCGCTACGAGCAGCGCTAGGCCGACGGTGGCGAGGCGCACCAGGAAGCCGACGGTGCCCGCGGTCGCGGGGTCCATGCGTCGGAAGAGCGCGGGTCCGAGCGCGCGGCCGACGTCGCGAGCGATCGCCCAACCGAGGATCAGCAGGGCGATAACGGTGACGACGCCGACGAGCGTGTCGACTTCGCCGGAGCTGTGGGCAGCGCCGACGCCGAGCAGTTCCTGGCGGTTGTCGTAGACGACGACGATCGCGATGAACAGCGGGACGAGCAGCAGCGCCTCCAGACGCGCGCGGGCGGCCTTGCGCGGGCTGATCTCGCGCAGCAGACCGGCGTCCTGCCAGGCTTGGCTGCGCGTCTCGAACATGCGCGGCGGGGTTTTGGGCAGTTGCGGGGTTTTGGGCATGTGCGAGCGGCGGCGCCTGGACGGAGCCTGGCTAGGCGATGATAGGCGGGGTACTCACGAGCGCCGGCAAGCCACGGTGCGCGACCCACGCGTGAAGGGCTCTCGGCCTCCCGGTGGGGGGCCGCGGACTCCCCAATTGGCAGGCTACGCCGGGAGGGCTTCCCAGACGCCGGCGTCCTCCTGCCCGAGCCGCCAGAGTCCGGCGGCGAGCCCGCAACGGCGGGCGACGGCGATGCGTTCGGCGAGTGCGCGGGCGTCGAGGAACCAGACGTGGTGGACGCCGACGGGGGCTGGCGGGGCAGCAGCCGCGGTCGGCAGGGGCGCGGGAGGACCGCTGTAGGTGAAGGTCAGTTCGCCGGAGGCGGGGTCGCGCACGGGCGTGGCGCCGACGGAGCGCGCGAGGGCGAGCGCGCGCGCGTAGGTGAGCGCGACGCCCGGCTGGGCGGGCCCGCCGCGACCGGGCCAGTCGAGGCCGTAGAGGGGGATGCCGAGCACGAAGCGGGAGGCGTGCGGGAGGCGTGCGAGGCGGGCGGCGACGGCGCGCACGAAGGGCAGCGGCGCGAGCGGGCCGGGGGCGGAGCGTTCCCAGTGCACGCCCCAGGCCATCACGAAGACGTTGTCGGTCAGGGCGGCGAGCGCGGGGTCGTCGTAGAGGTAGGTTTGGCGGCGGGGCACTTCGCGGGTGACGCCGGCGACGTCAACGGCGAGCCGTCAACCGGTGCGGTGCAGGCGAGCGGCGAGGGCAGCGACGAAGGCGGTGAGCGCGCGGCGGTCGGCGGCGCGGTCGTTCTCGAGGTCGAGGTTGAGGCCGGCGTAGGGGAGCGCGAGCGCGGCGAGCTGCGTCAGCACACGCGCGCGCAGCGACGCGATCGTGAGGATGCGGTGCACGAGCGGGCCGAGCTGGCAGGAGAAGCGCGGCATCTCGACCAGGCCGCGGGCGGCGGCGAAGGCGTCGAGCGCGGGTTCGGCGGCGCCCTGCACGAGGCCGGAGGGCGCGCATTCGTAGTAGGTGGGGTAGATCATGTCTAGCGCGGCGGCGTGCGCCTGGAGATCGGCGAACGATTCGGGCGCGCCGGCGAGGACGAAGGCCTGTAGGGGGGCGGGAGGGGAGGTGTTTTGGATTGATGCCCCTGACGGGGCATCGGGATGGGCGCTGAGCGGGGTCGCGCTGGCGGTGGCGGACGCCGTTAGGAGGGCGAGCCCGGCGAGGAGGGCGTAGAGCAGGCCCGCGAACGAGCGGCCCCCGGCAGGCGGGCAGCCCCGCAGGGAGCGGCGGCCCCGGCACAGGGCGCGCAGGCGGATGGCGCGGAGGGGCGGCGTCAAGGCGGGGGGACGAGCGCGGGGAGTTCCCAGATCGACTGGTCCTCGCTGCCGAGGTGCCAGAGCCCGACGCCGAGGCCGAGCGACTGCGCGAGCGCGACGCGGGCGTCGATCGACTCGGCGTCGGTGTACCAGACCTGATGGGAGACGCCGGCGCCGTCGGTGTAGGAGAAGTGGGGGTCCTGCGCTTCGGCGTCCCATTCGGGGGTGGCGCCGTAGGCGCCCTCAAGCGCTTCGATTTCGTTGTACTCCATCGGTACGCCGGGGTTGGCGGGCCCGCCGCCGTCGGCCCAGTCGATCCCGTACATCGGCATGCCGAGGATGAACTTTTCGCGGTTGGGCATCGTGGCGGTGTATTCGGCGACGCGTTTGAACCAGGGCATTTCGTCGATGCCGCCGGGAGCGGAGGTGGTCCAGTGCAGGCCCCAGTCGAGCACGAAGATGTAGTCGGAGGAGGCGGAGAGGGCAGCGTCGTTGTACATCGCGGCGCGGCCGGAGGTGATGTTGTAGTACTTGGCGGTGACGATCGTGGAGAGCTTCTCGCCTTGGGCGTGCAGCGCGCCGGCGAGGGCGGCGATCCAGTTGGTGAATGGTTCGCGCTCGGCGGGAGCGGCGCCCTCGAAGTCAACCTGGATGCCGGAGTAGCCGTGTTCGCGGCAGAGGGCGGCGAGCGTTTCGATCATGTGCTGCCCGACGGCGGGTTCGCCCAGGATCGCGTTCTCGTCGACGGGGTTCTGGCAGTTCAGGCGCGGCATCACTTCGATGTGGCGGGCGAGCGCCCAGTCGGTGACGAGCGGGTAATCCTGGCCGAGGACGGCGCCGGCGGCGCCGCATTCGAAGTAGGTGGGGTAGACGACGCCGAGCTGCTGGTAGTGGGCCTCGAGGTCGAAGAAGCTTTGGTCGGTGGAGGCAAGCAGGAACGCCTGGATGTGACCGTGGGTGGGGGTCGGGTCGGCGGTCTGGATGGAGAGCGGCGCGGTCGGCGCGCTGACGGCGCCGAGCGAGTTGAACGGCTTGGACGGTGAGCGTGTAGGCGGTTTCGGGGGCGAGGTCGGAGAGCATCATTTCGGTGGCGGTTGTTTGTCCGACGGGCAGGCCGTCGCGAAAGACGCGGTAGCCGACGATCGTCCCGGAGACGGGGGTCGAGGGCGACCAGGAAAGCGTGGCGGAGGATTCGCCGACGGCCCCGGCGTGCAGTTCACGCGGGGTGGAGGGGGGAGTGTGGGTGGTCACGACGGTGAGTGTGGGGGCGGGCGCGCTGAGGTAACCGTAGGAGTCAAGCGCGCGCACGGTGAAGGTGTAGGTCGCGTTGGAGGCGAGTGAGACGGTGGTGGTGAGGCCGTGGACGACGCCCTCGGGGGAGCCGTTCTCGTAGAGCAGGTAGCCGACGAGCGTGCCGCTGTTGGCGCTGCCGGGCTGCCAGGCGAGGGTGGCGGAGGTGTCGGTGACGCTCAGCGCGGAGATCAGCGCGGGGCCGCCGGGCGGGACGTGGGAGGTGCTGAGCTTGAGGGTGGGCGTCCGCGGCCCTTCGTGGTGCAGGGCGTCAACGGCGGCGACGGCGATTTCGTAGGTGTGCAGCGGCGCGAGGTGGGTCAGCCGCAGCGTGTCGGCGGTGGTTTGGCCGACGAGACCGCCGTCGCGGTAGACGCGGTAACCGATGATGCGCTGCGAGCCGGCGATCGCCGGGGTCCACCAGAGGGTGGCGCCGGCTTCGCTGACTTCGGAGACGGATAGCGTGCCGGGCGCACCGGGCAGCGTGCCGGTGGCGGCGTCGGCGTGGGTGGCGCCGGCGGCGGGGTGAGCGCCGATGTCGAGCGGCCGGCTGGGCGGGCCGAGGCGCCCGCGGGTGTCAACGGCGGCGACGGTGAGGCGGTGTGCGCGGGCGGCGCTGAGCTTGACGGTGAAGCTGAGCGCGCGGGTCTGCGCGACCACGGAGCCGTCGCGGATCACGCGGTAACCGGCGAGCGGAGCGTCACCGGCACGGGCGCGCCGCCAGGCGATGCGCACGCCGGTGGCGGTGTCGCCGAGCAGCCGCAGCCCGAGCACGCGCGAGGGCGGGCGCAGCGCGAGACCGTTGCGCAGACGCGCGGCGCAGACGGTGCGCGCGTAGCGGGCTTGAACGGTGAAGGTGGTGGTGTGGCCGAGCACGACGGGCATCGACATCGCGGTGTGGGTGCTCTGCCCGACGGTGCGTCCGGCGAGCAGCACGCGGTAGGCGGCGGGCGCGCCGGCGGCGGGCGCGTGCCAGCGCAGCAGCACGCGCGAACCGTGCAGGCGTGTGAGGCGCAGGTGCAGTGGGGTGTGCCCGGCGCAGGTGGCGGCCACGGCGGCCGCGGGTCCGCCGAGGCAGGCGAGTAGCGCGATGCAGAGGGCGAGCCGGCGTGCGGTCATGGTGCTCATGGTGCTTCCTGTTCGCGGTAGACAAGCACGGGCACAGCGCTCGCCACGACGCCCACGCCCGCAGTACGCACCGCCGATGCCGGTTCGGCAAGCGGCGAGACGCCGGCGCGCGGCGTGAACGGCCCGGCCGATTCCTGCAGCGCGTCGATCTCCAGGCGGGCGGGGCCGAGCAGGTAGTGCGCGGCGAAGACGGGTTTTGCTCGGGGCCGCGCCTCGGCGGGCGCGAGCGCGCGGGTGGTGTTGTGCCAGAGCACGACGGGCGCGCGCAGCATCGAGGGCGCGAAAAGCACGACGGGCACGAGCGAGAACGGCAGCAGCAGGCCGGCGAACGCACGGCGGATCGGCAGGTGCAGGCTCATGTGCGGACGCTCCGATCAGCGCGGTTGGCCGCCGCGACGGTGCCGCTCGGTCCCGCGACGGTGCGGCTCGGTCCCGCAGGCTCGAAGCTGGCGCGGGGCTTCGCAGCGTTCACGGTGCAGCGCCTCCCCCCTCGCCGCTGCCCATCCCGGCGGTCGCGGGCCGCGTGCCCCAGGAGGCGGTGCGGCAGGTGGCGATCGCGTAGTAGGTCTGCCAGAGCATGACCGCCAGGTAGAAGAAGACGAACAGGATGCCGTAGAGCCAGAGGACGTTGTAGCGGTCTTGGAAGAGCAGGAAGTAGAAGGAGTAGACGAGCGCGAGCGCGTAGATGCCGGCGAGGTAGGTGAGGGGCAGGGCGCCGTGGTGGTGAAGCGGCGCCCAGATCAGCGAGTGCAGCGCGGCGATCGGCGCGAGCAGCGGCAGGATGATGCTCATGTAGGCGAAGGCGGCGGCGATCGGGTGCTTGCGCCAGATGAATTTGGCGACGAGCAGCGACTCGCGTGTCCAGGAGCGCTTCCAGCGGGTTTGCTGCTTGAGGAAGGCGTGCAGCGTGACGGGGACGATCGTGTGCGAGACGGCGCGGCGTTCGTAGAGGATGCGGCAGTCGCGCAGCACGCAGTTGGTCAGCGAGCGGTCGTCGCCGAAGGTGGACTCGACGCCGAGGAAGGTTTGGTTCTCCCACCACTCAAGGCGCGGCATGATCGCGTCGCGGCGGTAGGCGGAGAAGCAGCCCGAGCAGCAGGTGACGGCGCCGAAGACCGATTCGGCGGCCTTGACGACGCGGAAGGCGACGAAGTAGCGGACGGCCTGCATGCGGGTGATCCAGCTGTCGCGGACGTTGAGCACGTCGGCGTGCCCGCAGACGGCGCCGACGCGCGGGTCGGCGAGCGGCTGCACGAGGTGTTTGAGCGCGCCCGGCTCGACGGTCGAGTCGGAGTCGACGAACACGACCACCTCGGCGGAGGTAGCGCGGATGCCGGCGGCCATCGCGGCGCGCTTGCCGCGGTTCTCAGGGAAGTTGATGACGCGCACGCGCCCGCAGGAGTCGGTGGCGACGCGTTGCATCTCGGCGAGCGTGTTGTCGGTGGAGCCGTCGTTGACGGCGACCAGCTCGAGCTTGGCGGTGGGGTAGTCGAGCGCGAGCAGCGAGCGCAGCGAGTGCGCGATCGCCTCCTGCTCGTTGAAGCCGGGCATCACGATCGCGATGTGCGGCTCCAGGCCGGCGTCGCGGCGGGGGCGGTAGAAGAGGCTGAAGATGAAGCGCGAGACGATGTAGGTGGCGACGCAGACGCTGTAGATGCCGAAGAAGAGGTTGGAGAACAGCAGGCCGGCGAAGGCGGCCTTGTAGGCCATCACGGCCGCGAGCAGCAGGATCAGGTAGAGGCCGGCGAGGGCCTTAAGGACGCGGTGCAGGCTCACGGCAGGAAGCGCCGCAGGCCGGCGTCGGGGCGGCGGTAGGTGCAGTCGAGCACCGCCGGGCAGCGCGCCAGCCAGTCGTAGTCGTGGCCGGGGTGCAGTGTCGCGAGGATCGCGAGGTCGTAGTCCTCGGGGTTGGGCGTGTCCTCAGACACGCGCGCCCGTCGCTGTTCGCCGGTCGTCCCGCTCGCGGCGGGCGCGGGCACGCCCCGCAGCACCTCGCCGGCGACGGCGAGCGCGGGGACGAGCGGGTCGTGGTAGTCGACGTGCGCGCCCTCGGCGCGCAGGCGCGCGATGATCTCCAGGGCGGGCGCCTCGCGGGTGTCGGCGACGCCGGGCTTGTAGGAGGCGCCGACGAGCAGCACGCGCGCGTCGGGCAGCTGGTGCCCGAGCTGCACGAGCGCTTCGTGCGCGCGCCAGGCGATGTGGCGCGGACGGCCGGAGACCTTGCGCAGCGCCTCCTCGGCCATCGTCGCGGGGCGACCGCGTTCGCGCAGGTCTCCCAGCAAGTAGTAGGGGTCAACGGCGATGCAGTGCCCGCCGACGCCGGCCGATGGGTAGTGGGGCAGGAAGCCGTAGGGCTTGGAGGCGGCGCCTTCGGTGACCTCGATCGGGTCCAGGCCGTGCGTGCCGCAGGCTTCGGCGAGCTCGAAGGCGAGCGCGATGTTCACGGCGCGGAAGGTGTTCTCGTAGAGCTTGACCAGCTCGGCGGCCTCGGGTGAGGAGACGTGGTGCAGGTGCTTGCAGGTGTGGCGCAGGACGGCGGCGGCGCGCTCGGTGCAGGCGGGGGTGCTGCCGCCGAGCACGCGTGGGGTGTTCAGCTGGGCGTGGTCGCTGACGCCGGGGTCGATGCGCTCGGGCGCGAAGGCGACGAACACGTCGGTGCCGACGCGCATGCCGCGCTCGGCCAGCGGGTCGGCGAGCAGCTCGCGGGTGGTGCCGACGTAGGTGGTCGAGGTCAACACGAGCGTCTGCCCGGGGCGCGCGTGGCGCACGACGGCGGCGCAGGCGTCGCGCAGGATGCGCAGGTCGGGACGGCGGTGCTCGTCGATCGGGGTGGGAACGCAGATCAGGACGAGGTCGGCGGCGTCGAGCGCCTTGATGCGGTTGGTGAGGACGAAGCCGTCGCCTTTCAGGTGCGCTGAGAGCTCGCGCTGTTCAGCGTCGAGCAGCTCGGCGCGCCCGCCGCGGATCGCGTTCAGGCGCGTGCCGGAGATGTCGATGCCGACGATCCGGCAGCCGGCGCCGCGCAGCGCGATTGCGGTCGGCAGGCCGACGTAGCCGAGGCCGACGACGGCCACGACGGTGTGCCCGGTCTGCTTGGCGCGGGCCGAGCGGCGCTCGGCGCCTGCGCCTGCGCCGGCGGCGGGCGAGCGGCTCAGCGCGCCGCGTGCGGCGGGCGGGCGGCGGCGGGCGGCAGCGGCGGTGCGGCGCGTGGAGGCGGGCCGGCGGGTGTCGGGTGCAGGAGCGGCGGGTGCGTCGGCCGCGGCAGCGGGTGCGATCGTTGCGGGCGCGTCGGGCGCGATGGTGGGCGGCATGGGATCGGTCTCCTGACTCGACGGGGTCGTCCTTGACGGGGCGTCCTGGCTGGTCGCTCGCTTGCGCCTGGTCGCAGGCGAGGGCCGGCAACGGTCCGCGGGTGGCGCCCCTTTCAAACGCCTCTCGCAGTCCGTCCGGTCCCCCTGTGGAGCGGTTGTGGTCGTGCAGGATTGCGGCTTGGGCGCGATCTTTCACGCGCATTGGACACTTGACGTAAGGCCGTCCCGGAAGGCCATACAGGGGTGTCGTCCCAACGGCCCGACACGGCTTCCCGAGAGGGGCAGTTCGGCTCGCCGCGACAAGTCTCCCCTGCGAGCTGGACCCCCTGGCCGCTCCTCTCCCTTACAAGTTCCCAGCGACGTAGTGGTCGCAGATATCGAGCTATCAAGCCAGATATCTTGATATCTCAGCCCACTTGGCCCCAAAAACAAAACAACACACCTTCCTCCCCTCCCCCCTCCCTCGCCCCCTCCCTCGCCCCCTCCCACGCCCGGGCCCGGGCCTCGGCACCCCGCGACCCTCACGCTGCAACCTTTACACAGATGTGTCAAGGTTGTGCGAACGCTGCTAGCATCGGCGCGTGCGCGACTACAGGGCAGCCCTCGCCAGCGGCAAGGTCGTCGTCTACGACGGCGGTATGGGCGCGACGCTGGAGCAGTTCGACCTCACCGCGGAGGACTACGGCGGCCTACCGGGCAAGTGCCACGAGGCGCTGGTGCTCAACCGTCCGGATGTGATCGAGGGCGTGCACGCTTCGATGCTCGAGGCGGGCGCGGTGGTCGTGGAGACGGACACGTTCCAGGGGTCGCGGATCAAGCTCGGCGAGTGGGGGCTGGCCGACTACACGGTGGAGATCAACACCAAGGCAGCGGAAATCGCGCGCCGGGCCGCTGGCGAGCACCGTTTTGTGGCGGGCTCGATCGGGCCAACGGGCCACCTGCCGGCCTCGGACGACCCGACGCTCGGGCAGATCCGTTTCCGCGAGCTGGTCGAGGTTTTCACCGAGCAGGCGGCGGGGTTGATCGACGGGGGCGCGGACCTGATTATTGTTGAGACCGCGCAGGACATTCTGGAGGTCAAGGCGGCCGTGTTCGGGGCGCGGGAGGCGTTTAAGAGCACGGGTAGGACGCTGCCGATCCACACGTCGGTGTCGCTGCTGCCCAATGGCGGCAAGATGCTGCTGGGGACGGACATCGCGGCGGTGCTGACGACGCTCTGCGCGCTGCAGGTGGACGTGATCGGGCTGAACTGCTCGACGGGCCCGGAGGACATGCGCGATGCGATTCGCTACCTGGGCGAACACAGCCCGCTGCCGGTGGCGTGCATTCCCAACGCGGGGCTGCCGTTGCAGGGGCCGGACGGGGAGACGATCTTCCCGGAGAAGCCGGGGCCGCTGGCGCAGGCGCTGGGCGAGTTCGTGGAGCGTTATGGGGTGCAGATCGTCGGCGGCTGCTGCGGCACGACGCCGGAGCACATCGGCGCGATCGTTAAGCGGGTCGACGGACTGACGCCCGCGCCGCGAGATCTCAGCCCGCGAGCGCCGCTGCTGTCCTCGATGATGACGGCCACGCCGCTGGTGCAGGAGCCGCGCCCGACGATGGTCGGCGAGCGGGTCAACTCGCAGGGTTCGCGCAAGGCCAAGGAGCTGCTGCTGGCGGATGACTATGACGGGCTGACGCAGATCGCCGAGGACCAGGTGACGGGCGGGGCGCACGTGCTCGACGTGTGCGTCGCGCTGACCGAGCGCAGCGACGAGGACGAGCAGATGCGTCAGGTGGTCAAGCGGATCTCGCTGACGCAGCCGGCGCCGATCCAGGTGGACTCGACCGAGCCGGAGGTGATCGAGGCGGCGCTGGAGCAGATCCCGGGGAGGGCGATCGTCAACTCGGTGAATCTGGAGGCGGGCAGGGCGAAGCTCGACCGGGTGGTGCCGCTGGCGCTGGCGCACGGCGCGGCGCTGATCGCGCTGACGATCGACGAGGTGGGGATGGCGAAGACCGCACAGCGCAAGGTCGAGGTCGCTAAGCGTATCCGCGACTTGTGCTGCGAGGAGCACGGTCTGGACCCGGAGCTGCTGATCTTTGACTGTTTGACGTTCACGCTGACGACCGGCGACGAGGAGTGGCGGCCGTCGGCGGTGGAGACGATCGCGGGCATCGAGCGGATCAAGGCGGAGATCCCGCAGGTGAAGACCTCGCTGGGCGTCTCGAACGTGTCCTTCGGCGTCTCCCCCACCGCCCGCGCGGTGCTCAACTCGGTGTTCCTGCACCATTGCGTGCAGGCCGGGCTGGATTTGGCGATGGTCAACCCGAACCACATCACGCCGTACGCGGAGATTCCGGACACCGAGCGCGAGCTGGCGGACGACCTGGTGTACAACCGCCGCGAGGATGCGCTGGAGCGGTTCATCGCGCATTTCGAGTCAAAGGGCGAGAGTGACGGCGAGCAGAGCGCGGCGGACCCCACGGAGGGGATGGGGCCGGAGGAAGCGCTGCATTTTCACATCCTGCGCCGGCGCAAGGAGGGCGTGGAGGTGTGGATCGACAGGAGCGTGGAGAAGATCGGCGCGGTGCCGACGCTCAACGAAGTGCTGTTGCCGACGATGAAAGAGGTGGGCGACAAATTCGGCGCGGGGGAGCTGATTTTGCCGTTCGTGCTGCAGTCGGCGGAGGTGATGAAGCGCGCGGTGGCGCAGTTGGAGAAATATCTCGACAAGATCGAGGGCTACACGAAGGGCACGGTCGTGCTGGCGACGGTGTTCGGCGACGTGCACGACATCGGCAAGTCGCTGGTGAACACGATTCTCACCAACAACGGTTACACGGTGGTGGATCTGGGCAAGCAGGTGCCGATCCAGACGATTCTTGACGCCGCGCAGGAGCACAAGGCGACGGCAATCGGCCTGAGCGCGCTGCTGGTGTCGACGTCGAAGCAGATGCCGGCGTGTATCCAGGAGCTGCACAGCAAGGGACTCGACTACCCGGTGCTGATCGGCGGCGCGGCGATCAACCGCGCGTTCAGTTTCCGCGCGCTGTACCCGGGCGGCAAGGAGTCCGAGGAGGTCTACGACCCGGGCGTCTTCTACTGCAAGGACGCCTTTGAGGGACTCGCGGTGATGGATCGGCTCGTCGACGCCGACGCACACGCGGCGCTGCTCGCCAAGCTGCGTGCGGACGCGCAGGCGTTTCGCGCGAAGGGCGAGGCGCCGGTGGAGGAGCTGAACTTCGCTGACGATTCGGTGCGCTCCAGCGCGCGCGCCGACGCGCCGGTGCCGACCCCGCCGTTCTGGGGCGTGCGCGAGATCCCGGTGGACCTCGAGGAGGTCTACAGCCATCTGGACACGCACGTGCTGTTCAAGCTGCACTGGGGCGGGCGGGGGGTCAAAGGCGAGGCGTGGCGGGAGCTGTTGCGCAGCGACTTTCAGCCGCGGCTCCAGCGGATGTGGGGCGAGGCGACGGGGGCGAGTTGCGAGGCCCCGCAGTCCGGCGCCGGCGCCAGCGGCGGGGCGGGCAACGCGACCCGTCCTCACGCGGGCGGCTCTGCCGCCCGCGCACCCTACCTGCACCCCCGCGCGCTGCTGGGGTTCTTCCCGTGCTACAGCGCGGGCAACGAGATCGTCGTGCTGGACCCGGAGGACCGCGGGAGCGAGCTGACCCGCTTCGTGTGCCCGCGCCAGCCCAAGGGCGACCGGCTGTGTTTGGCGGACTTCTTCCGGCCGGGGGTACGCGTTCGCAGCGAGCAGGGAGATGGATTGGCCGGCTCCGCCGGCGCGGATGGGCAGGCGGGTCAGCGATCCTCGCAGTGGACAGCACCGGACGAGCTCGATGTGATCGCGGTGCAGGCGGTCACGGTCGGCGCGGAGGTCACGGAGCTGATGGCCAAGTTGGAGGCCGAGGGCGAATTTTCCGAGCAATTGTTCGTGCATGGTCTCGGCGTGCAGACGGCGGAGGGCCTGGCGGAGTGGCTGCACGCAGAGGCCCGCGCGATGCTCGGAATTGGGGCGGCGCAGGGACGGCGCTATTCGTGGGGTTACCCGGCGGTGCCCGAGCAGGCCGAGCACCTGAAGGTGGAGAAGCTGCTCGGGCTCGAGCAGATCGGTATGCGCATCACCGAGGGCTACGCCCCCGAACCCGAGCAGTCAACGCTGGCGCTCGTCGCGCACCACCCGCAGGCGATCTACTTCGGCACGCGCCAGGGCCGACTGCTGGAGAACGGGTCGCCGGACGACCTGATCAAGGGCTCCCCCCGCGACCCCTCGCTGTTCGGCACAGACGACGCCGAGGACGCGCCGAACCTGAAGGACGAGGACCCGCCGGCCGGGGCCGTCGAGGAAGAGGGCGAGCCGGCGGGGGCGGTGCAGGAAAAGGGCGAGCCGGCGGAGGCGGTCTCCGCCGGCGAGTAGGCCCATTGCTTGTGGGCCTGGAGGATGAGCCGGACCACTCCGGGTGGGAGCTGTGGGGCGCAAAATACGGGGAGACCGCGGGCGGGGTCCTGTCCTTCGCCGGTAGCCTGAGGCTGTGATGGGCACTCCCTGCGCAGTGTAAATGCCGCACGCACGACCCTCGAGTCGTCCATGCCTATGCTTGCGCCGCTTGCTCGCGAGCCGTGGCGGCAGCCTGGGGGGAAATGCATTGTTCCCGGTTTTGCGGCCAAGGCTATAAGCTGTTGGAGCATCCTCCCCACACGGTATGATCTTCCTACCCGCAGTTACCATGGGCGCGTGGCACAGTCCATTGCACCCGCCGCGGGTCGCCGGCCACGCCGGCGAGGGGAACTGAACAGAAACAAAACGCGTGCTCTTCGCCACCACGCAAGCCGCACGCCCGAGCGGCGATTGACTTCACCAAAGCCGTCATCTATACGGCGTCGGTGCGAAAACTGG
Source organism: uncultured Solirubrobacterales bacterium (assembly GCA_963804675.1). Lineage (GTDB taxonomy): Bacteria > Actinomycetota > Thermoleophilia > Solirubrobacterales > Solirubrobacteraceae > Palsa-744. The sequence goes on from CAWDRI010000001.1 coordinate 1,930,969, forward strand.
AACGACGCTGGCAGGCGCTGGACCGCACCGCGCAGCGAACGCTGGTCGCGCTGGCCGCGCTGAGCGCCGCCGCGGTCGGTGTGCGGCTGTGGCTGATGGCCGGTTATGGCCCGGCGTTTCTGGGCTTTCCGGACTCGGCCCAGTACGCGGCGGCGGCGGCGCACGACATTTTCCGCGATACCCAGCACCCGGCGGGCTACCCGTTCTTTCTGCGGCTGGTGCACCATCTCGACGGCCGGCTGTCGTTCGTGATCGCGGTGCAGCACGTGCTCGGTGTCGCGAGCGGGCTGCTGCTCTACGGCGCGGTGCGCCGCACCGGCGCGCCGCCCTGGCTGGGGCTGGTGCCGGCGGCCGTCGTGTTTTTTGGCGCAACGGGGTTGTGGCTCGAGCACTCGCTGCTGGCCGACCCGGTGCTCATGTTCCTGCAGGCGCTCGGTGTGTATTTGGGCGTGCGCGCGTTGTATGGCCGTTCGCTTGGCTGGCCGCTGCTGGCGGCGATCGCGATTGGCCTGTCGTTTTGGGTAAAGACGGTTGCCATCTCGAGTGTGGTGCTGCTGCCGCTGCTGCTGCTGTGCGCGACGCCGGGCGGGCTGCGGCGCAGGCTGCCGGGCGCGCTGGTGGCGGCGGCGGCGGGACTCGCGATGGTGCTGGCCTATGTCGGGGTTCAGGACTACTTCACGGGCTATTTCGGTTATGAGCGCCAGAGCGCGTGGAATTTGTATGCGCGGGTGGCGACGTTCGTGGACTGCACCGATTTCACGCCGCCGCGCGGAACTCGTTTTCTGTGCCCGTCGGAACCGGTGAGCAGGCGTAAGGGCGGCAACTACTTTCAGTACGCGTACACCTCACCGGCGGTCGAACGTTTCGGCCCGCCGTTCCTCGCCGAAGGGCGCGCCAATGCGGTGCTCAAAAAGTTTAGCGTCGCCGCGATCGAGCACGAGCCGCTGGACTACACGGGCGCGATCGCAAAAGGTCTGGGGACCTATGTCTTCCCGCGCGAGGGCGAAGGCTATACGCCGCGACTGTTGCGAGAAGCGCTGCTCGAAAGATCGGAGACACACGTCAACCAGTCGGTGTTCGCGCTTTTATACAGGGACGATCTCGGCTACACGGGACCGATGGGCGCGCTGGCGGCGTACGAAAGCTTCACCAGGGTCCAGGGCACGCTGCTGATCGTGCTGCTCGTGGCGGGCATCGCCGGACCGTTCTGGCTGGTGGGGCGGATGCGCTGGGCGGCGGCTTTCTGCACGCTCACGGCGCTGCTCAGCATCGCGGTCGCGATTGCCGGTAACAGCTATGACGCGCGTTATGCCTACCCCACGTTCGGGCCGCTGGCGGCCGGTGCGGCGCTCGGCGCGTGGGGCGCCGGCTCGCGGCTGGTCAAAGCTCGGCAGCGCTGGCGCTCGGCTGCCGGACGCGATCGGGCCGCTCGAGCGCGGGCAGCCTGACGGGGGTGGCGTGCAGGGTACGCGTGCGCACCTCCCCCCAGGAGAGCCCCTCCTTGACGAGCGCGGGCATGCCCATCAGCAGTGCGGCGGAGAGCTCCACGGCCTGGAGCACGATCCCGTAGGCAATCGCGTCGGCGATCGCAACGTGGTAGGCGCCGGTGAGCACCGCCACGCAGGCCGCCTGAAAGACGCCGACGTTGGCGGGGGTAACGGGCATCAGCGCGGTTACGTTCACCGCGAACAGCACGCCGGCGGCGCCCGCCAGACCGACGCGCCCGTCGAGCCCGAGCGCCATCAGCAGGAGCCAGCAGGCCGCGCACTGCAGCGCCCAGGCGGCGAGCTGCGCGGCGGTCGCAAGCGCGGCCTGGCGGGGACGGCGAACGATCTGCAGGCCGTCGTGTAGGAGAGCAAGCGCGCTGCGCGCGCTTGCGAGGAGGGCATGCAGACCCTGCGCGCGGCGCGCGCCCGGCGATCGCTGGGGGCCGTGCCGCGAGAGGACCGGCACCAGCAGCACGAGCATCAGCGCCACAAGCGGCAACAGGGCGGGGGCCAGCAGCGCGCCGCCCTGGCCGTGCAGCAGCGGCGCGCCGCAGAGCATCGCCAGGCCGAGCAGCGCGAGCGCGAGCAGGTTCAGCAGCGTTTGCGAGACGATCGTGCCAAACACCACCGGCAGGGTCTCGCGCGCGCGCCCGATGCGCCGCGCGACGATCAGCGCCCGCGAGGGCTCGCCCAGGCGGGCGGGCTGCGTCGCGGACATCAGCACGCCGATGAACGTGCCCTGGAGCGCGTCGCGCCGGCGGGCGGGGCGCCAGGTGGGCGCGACGCGCAGGATCTGATGCCAGGCGAACGCGCGCGCGAACATCGCCAGGCACATCAGCCCCAGACCGGCGGCGACCAGGCCGGGACTGGAGGCGACGATGCTCGCGAGCACGGGTCCCACGCCGATCTTCTGCAGCACGAGCCCCGCCAGCGCGACGACCCCCAGCGAGGCGCCCACGAGGGCCGCGCGGCGTGCAACGTCAAGTGCGCGCCGCGCGGGCGGGGTGGCCAGCTCGGGCTCGAGGCTTGGCAGCCGCTGCGCGGGCGCCGGGGTGCGCAGATCGGCGGGCGCGAGCCCGTGGTGAGCCATCGCGCGGCCGAGGCGCGTCGGCGCGCGGCCGACGGCGCGCGCCTGCTCGTAGACGTCGAGCACCTCGGCGGCCACGCGCGGCCAGGCAAAGCGCGCCGCGCGCTCGCGCGCGGCGCGCGCCATCGCCGTGCGACGCTCCTGCTCCAGCGCGAGCCCGCGCAGCGCCTCGGCGAGCGCGCGCGCGTCGCCGCGCGGGGTGAGGATGCCGTCGAGGCCGTCGCGCACGACGTCGCGGTAGCCGGCGATGTCCGAGGCGATCACGGGCGTGCCGGCGGCAAATGCCTCGGTGAGGACCATGCCGAAGCTCTCGCCGTGCAGCGATGGCGCGCAGAGCACCTGTGCACGGGCCAGCTCGGCGGCCTTGCGCCGCTCGGAGACCTTGCCCAGCGCGTTCACGCCGCATTGCTGCAGTCGCAGCTCCGCGCGATCGCCGAGCCGGGTCGCGTCGCGGCCGCCGTCGTCGAGCAGCAGGGGCGCGACGTCCTGCGGCCCGGCGCCGACGAGTGTCAGCGTCGCCGGCACGTGCTCGCGCAGCGCCTCGAACGCGCGCAGCAGCACCGGCAGCCCCTTGCGCTCGACGGCCTGCCCGATGAACAGGATGCGCAGCGGCTGCGCCCCCTCCCCCACGCGCGCGCAGGCGGGTTCGCGGTCGAGGACGTGCACCCCGTTGGGGATGATCGTGTAGCGCCCGCCGAAGAAACGCCGCGCGGTCCAGGCGGCTGCCTCGGAGACGGCGATGCGGGCGTGCAGGCGGTTCACGCGCCGGCGTGCGCCGAGCGCGATGCCGATGCCGTTGGTCAGCGCGTTCTCGGAGTAGCTGTGGAAGGTGCCGACGAGCGGGATGCCGGCGAGTGTGGCGGCGCTCAGGCCGTACCAGCCGACGAGCGGCACGATCGGCTCGTGGATGTGCACGATGTCGTAGCGCCCGCGGCGCAGCTCACGCCACAGGGCGAGCACGGCGTCGGGGGTGGCAGCGAGGTTGGAGATCGCGCCGTTGGCGGGAAAGCCCATCGTGCGCCCGAGCGCGACGAACCGCTGGGGGGACTCGATCGTCTGGGGCCGCGCGCCGCGGTGGGTGAGCCACGCGCGCGTGTCGTCGGGGTCCAGCGGCGCGAGGATGCGCGCCTCGTGACCGGCCGCCTGCAGCTCGTCGGCAAGCGCTTCGATGTGGCGGGTGACCCCGCCGGGGTACGTCCACGAGTACGGCGAGACGAGCGCGATCCGCACGAGCAAACTGTACCCGCTCGCCCCGCGGTGACCGGGCCCGCCCCTCAGCCGCCTCGCGCCGACCCATGCGCCTCGCGGGCACCGGGCCCGCGCCGCAGCGAACGCTCGCCCGCGGCAGTCGGTCCCTATCGCAAGCGGCCCGGCCCGTCCGCGGCAAAGCGGCCCGGCCCGTCCGCGGCAGTCGGTCCCTACCGCAAGCGGCCTGGCCCGTCCGCGACTGACGGGCGCGCGCCGCAAGGAACGGGCCCGCCCCGCGGCCGAGCTGGCGCGCACGACCCGATAGCCTCTCTGCGGTGAGCGAGCGGCACTTTGTCAAGTACACGTTCCTGAAGATGGAGTCGCAGTGGCGCCGCCGCGAGCCCGAGCAGCGCGCGCAGGACAAGCGCGAGTTCGTGGCGGCGTGCGAGGACTTCGCCGACGGGCACCTGCTGCAGTCCTTTTCGCTGGTGGGCACGCGCGGCGACGCGGAGGTGCTGCTGATCGCGGAGGCGGAGAACCTCGATCGGATCCACGAGTTCCACGTCGTGCTCGCCCAGAGTGGGTTGATGCGGTGGGCGCAGATTCCGTACTCGTTTCTCGGGATGCGCAAGAGTTCGGAGTACTCCGACGACATCCGCACCAACCCGCGCGGCTTCCGCGGCAAGTACGTGTTCGTGTACCCATTTGTCAAGTCGCGCGAGTGGTATGCGCTGCCGGCCGAGGAGCGCTGGCGGATCATGCAGGGCCACATCGCAGTCGGACGCGAGTACCCGGGGGTCGATAACCACACGACCTACTCGTTCGGTCTGGACGACCAGGAGTTCGTGGTCGCGTTCGACACCGATGACGTGGGCACGTTCCTGGATTTGGTGCAGCGCCTGCGCACGACGGAGGCCTCGCGCTTCACGGTGCGCGACACGCCGAGCTTCACCTGCATCGCCGCGTCGCTGGCGCGCGCGCTGAATGCGCTCGACGGCGAGGCCGTCGCGCTCGAGACCACGGCGTCGCACTCTGCCTAAGGGACTCGCCCACCTGCGCCGGTCGGACCCGGTGCTCGCCGGCGTGATCGCGGCCGTCGGCCCCAAACTCGGCGATGCGCGCGACGGGCGCCCGCCCGACCACTACGGCGCGTTGGTGCGCGCGATCGTCGGCCAGCAGCTCTCGACGAAGGCCGCGCGCAGCATCTTTGGACGCCTGACCGCGCGCTTTGACGGGCGCACCCCGACGCCGCAGGAGGTGCTGGCGGACGAGCCCGAAGAGCTGCGTGCCGCCGCCGGCCTGTCGCGCGCCAAGGTCAGCTACCTGCGCTCGCTGGCCGAACACGCGCTCTCCGGCGAACTCGAGCTCGAGCGCCTGGACGAGCTGCCCGACGAGCAGGTGATCTCCGAGCTGGTCGCCGTCAAGGGAATCGGCGAGTGGAGCGCGCACATGTTCCTGATGTTCCACCTGCAGCGTCCCGACGTGCTGCCCGTCGGCGATCTCGGCATCCGCCGCGCGATCGAACTCGCCTACGGTCTGCCCGAGCTGCCCGACGCCGCCACCTGCGAGCGGATCGCGGCTCCCTGGCGCCCGCACCGCACGCTGGCCTGCCGCTACCTCTGGCGCTCGCTGGACAACGAGCCGGCCTGACATCTCGGCGGCTGCACAGCACCCTGCCTGCGCACACACCACGGCGCACGCACGCAGGAGCCGTGCACGCCGGCAGGTGAAGTCTCGCGTCAGCTCTCGTTCAAAGATACCCACACCGCCAGGAACGGCTCGACGATGCGGTACTGCCCACGGGCCACGCGTCCAACCAGCTCGGCGGTGCCGAGCGCGTCGAGCGCCTTCTGAACGCTCGCGGCCGATGGCAGCGAGTATCGCCGCCGGTAGTCGCTGCTGAGCGGCCGCGCAGGCTGCTCAATGGACAGCGCCTGCAGCACCCGGCGCTGGACCGCCGAGGCGCGCGACCAGAGCAGGCTGAAGTGGGCGTGCTCGGAACGCAGCGTCGCGCTCAGCGCGCGAGCCAGACACTCCTGGCCGGCGACCTCGCCGGAGGGTGTCTCCTCCCAGAGGAAGTAGAGCAGCTCCTGGGTGGCGTAAGGATGGCCGCCGGTGATCTCCAGCGCCGCGGCACACGCCTGCTCGTCGAGCGTCTTGCCCGTATGCGCAAAGCTCTCGACGGCGTAGCGTTCGAACGGCGCGCGCGGAATCGGTCCCAGCTCGCGCTGCTTGGCGCTGCGCCAGAAGGGCTCGTGCTCGTCGTTGAAGATGCGCGCGATCATGTGGCGGGCGCTGCCGAGGTAGACGTGCGCGACCTCGGGCTGCTCCTGGAAGACCGAACGCATCAGCTTGAGCAGGTCGGGAGCGATCTCGACGACCTCCTGAAACTCGTCGAGCACGAGCGCCACCCGCCGGTCGCGCTCGGCGGCGAGGCGTCCGGGTAGCGCGAGCAGCCCCTCGAGCGTCGCGTCGAGGTCCGCGCGCGCAGCGCGCGCATCGAAGCTGAACGACAGCGAGCCGTCCTCGGGGTCGATCGTCGCGGTCGGCGCGATGCGCAGCCCCGCGAACATCCGCAGGCGCTCGCGCGCGCGGAACAGCGGCGTGGCGATCTCGTCGTGGATCGTCTTGGCAAGCTTTTCGGCAAGCTTCTCGCGCGTGGGCGCGCGCATCAGGTCAATCTGCGCGATGAGCACGCCCTCTCCCACGAGCTGCTGGGCGGCGCGCCAGATCAGCGAGGACTTGCCGTAGCGGCGTGGCGCGAACAGCACGACGTCCTGGCCGTTGCGGATGTCCGCGACCAACTCCGCCAGCTCGTGTTCGCGGTCGGTGAACGCCTCGTCGAGCGCGAGCGCGCCGAAGCGAAAGGGGTTCGTCGAGCCGGTCGTCTTGCGTGCCACCGACAGATTATGCCAGACATGATCATTCTTACAGGGATGAGCATTTTTATCCCAAACAGAATAATTCTTTTGGGGATGATTTATTTCATCCCAAGTAGCATAATCCACGAGAGATGATCAACTTCATCCCGATCGGCATGATCGGGTGGGAGATCGTCTCGTGAGCCAGACAGCCCGACCAGCGGGCCGTCACCGCCCTCAGACCGCCGAAACCTGCTCCTCCTCGGCCACACGAAACGACGAGCCACAGCCGCAGGCCGCGACCACGTTGGGGTTGTTGACCTTGAAGCCCGCGCCCTGCAGGCTCTCCTCGTAGTCGATCGTCGAGCCCTCCACGAACGACAGGCTGGAGCGGTCGACCAGCAGCTTCAAGCCGTGGCTCTCGAAGACGGCGTCGCTCTCGCGCTGCTCGTCGAAGGCGAGCTGGTACTGAAAGCCCGAGCAGCCGCCGCCGCGCACCCCGACACGCAGGCCCGCGAGGCCAACATCGGTGCCCTGGGCGGCGAGGAACTCGCGCACCTTCTCGGCTCCCTTGTCGCTAAACGAGATCATGGCGTCATCGGTGTCCAGGAGATCGGCTCGGCGACCTCCTATAGAAAGTGTAGCGTGGCTATCCTTGGCCGGTAGATGCCCACACCTGAGGAGATCAAGCAGCGCATCGAGAGCGCGATCCCGGGCGCGCGCGCCGAGGTCGAGGATTTCGGTGGCGGCAGCGGCGACCACTTCCGTGCGACGGTCACCGCGGCGGCCTTCGCGGGACGCAGCCGCATCGAGCAGCACCGGCTCGTCTACGAGATCTTTGGCGCCGAGATCGGCGGCCCGATCCATGCGCTGTCGCTGAAAACCGCGGTCGCCGAGCCGGCGCAGTCCACCTCCACTGTCCCGTAGGGCCATCCCAGACGCCATCCCAGACGCCACCCCGACCTTTTCCCGCTGCCCGCCCCGCCACATTTCTCCCAATCGCCCACCCAGCCCACCACACCCCGCCAAGCACCGCTCTGCCCCCGCACCACGTCGCTACACCAAGGAGCCCGTCATGTCGAGCATCGATCCCATCACCGCCCCCTCAGAGGGCACGTCCAACCCGATCCGCCAGGCGATCGCAGAGGCGATCGCGGAGAACCGCGTGATTCTTTTCATGAAGGGCGAGCCCGAGGCGCCCGCGTGCGGCTTCTCGCGCCAGACGGTCGCCGTACTGCAGGCGCTCGACGTGCGCTTTGCGGCGGTCGACGTGTTGCCCGACCCTCGCATCCGCCAGGAGCTCTCGGCGATCTCGAACTGGCCGACGATCCCCCAGCTGTTCGTCGACGGCGAGCTGGTCGGCGGCTGCGACATCGTCACCGAGATGTACGAGTCCGGCGAGCTCGCCCAGCTGCTCGGCGTCGAGGGCTCCGAGCCTGTTGCGGTCCCCACCGAGGAGACCGTCTCGAGCGGGCTGCAGATCGAGAGCCGGTTGGGCTGACGGGCCGCGCCCCGGGTCAGAGCCCCAGCCCGCGTATCGCGCCGCCGGCGCGACGCAGACCGAAGCTCGCGAGGCGCAGCAGCGGGAGCGTTTGGGGCGTGCCGAGCGCGCCGGGGTGCGTGCGGTACCAATCGACGGTGCTCGCGAGCGGATCCTCGTGGTGACCGGGGTCGTAGCCAAGCTCGCGCTTGGCCTTGGCGCTGCTGTAGGCCCACCAGTGCGCGCTGGCGCGCACCTCGGCGACGGTGAAGGGCGGGCGGCCGGGCAGACTCTCCACGGCGTGGGCCAGCGCGAGCGCGGCGGGCAACGGCAGCTTGAGCGCCGGCGGCGGCACGTCGGAGAGACGCGCGAGGTCCGTGAAGAGACGGTCGAGCGTGAAGTTGCGGTTGCCGAGGATGTAGCGCTCGCCGACCTGTCCGTGTTCGTCGGCGAGCAGGTGCCCGCGGGCGACGTCGCCGGCATCGACGACATTGACGGCCCCGTCGACATATACCTGTATTTCGCGACGCAGAAAGCGGCGTACGAGCTCGGTCGAGGAACGGGTGTAGTCGCCGGCGCCGAGCACGAACGCGGGGTTGACGATCACGACGGGTAGTCCGCGCGCGGCGAGGCGCAACGCCTGCATCTCGGCCTCGCGCTTGGCGTGCGCGTATGGCAGCGGGCAGGCCTCGGCTCCGAACAGCTGGCGCTCGTCGGCAATCGCCCCGTGCGGCGCAGGCCCGATGGCGGCCACCGAGGAGGTGTGCACGACGCGCTCGACACCCGCACGCAACGCCTCCTCCATCACGGTGCGTGTGCCCTCGGCGTTCACGCGGAACAGCTCGCGCGCGGGCGCGCGCAGGCTGGTGAGACCGGCCACGTGAAAGACGCGCTCGACACCGCGCAGCGCGCGCCGCACCGCCTGGCGGTCGAGGATGTCGCAGCGCACGGTCTCGTACTCGAAGTCGAGGTCGTCAAGACGGGTACCCGCGCGAACCGTCAGGCGCAGCTCGTCGCCGCGCTGCGCCAGTAACCGCGCGACCCGTGCGCCGAGCAGACCCGCACCGCCGGTGAGCAGTGTCTTGGGCACGGTGGCGAGTGTAGACGGGCGCCACGTGACCTGCTGCGCACAGCGATGGCCGGCGCGCCGCACCCGCGCCGCGGCGTGGCCTTGCTGTAGGGTCCGCTCGCTCCCATGTCGCCTGTCGAGATCGTCACGGACACCACGCACTACCTGCCGCGCACGCTCGTGGAGAGCCGCGGCATCCACCAGGTGAGTCTCTACTTCGGCTGGGACCATGGCGGCGGTGAGCAGGGAGGCCTGCAGCGCGAGATCGAGCTGAGCAGCTACGACGAGTTCTACGAACGGCTGCGCGCGAGCCGCGAGCTGCCGACCACCTCGCAGCCTTCGATCGGCGACTTTCTGGCTGTGTGGGAACCGCTGTTGGAGGCCGGCTCGGACGTCGTCTCGGTGCATTTGGCCGGCGGCATCTCGGGGACCTGCGAGGCGGCCCGCCAGGCGCGTGCGCTGCTGGCCGAGCGTGGCCTGGGCGAGCGCGTGGAGGTGATCGACAGTGAAACGGCGTGCGGCGGGATGGGCATCCTGCTGCTCGCGGGCACCGCGGCGGCACGGCGGGGAGCCACCAAAGAGGAGGTCGCGGCGCGCGTGCGCGAGACCCGGCGGGCACTGAAAATCTGGTTCTGTATCGACACGCTGGAGTACCTGCGCCGCGGTGGGCGCGTCGGACGCGCACAGGCGTGGCTGGGTGGAACGCTGCGCATCAAGCCGATCCTTTCGCTCGAGTACGAGATCACCCCCGTCGAGCGCGTGCGCACCGCCGGGCGTGCGTTCGAGCGGATGGTGCAGTACATGCACGAACTGCGTGAGGCTGGATCCGACGCGTGGGTGGTGCAGCACATCCAGGCCAGCGAGCAGGCGCAGCGCCTGATTGAGCGCGGACGCGACATCTACGGGTCTGAGCCGCTGTTCACCTCAGAGGTCGGACCGGTGATCGGGACTTATGTCGGCCCGGGCCTGGTCGGCGTCGGCGGGGTGCCGCGCAGCCTGCTGAGCTAAGGGCCCTCGCCTCAATACCGGCGCCGGCGCCGGCGCAGCCCGCGCACACCGACGACGAAGCCAACGACCGCCGCGCCGAGCAGCAGTTCGCGACGGTGGCGCGCAAGATGCCCACGCCAGTCGGTCAGCTCGGCGACCTCGCCGCGCAGCTGCTGGACGGACAGCTCGAACTGGGCGCGGTTGGCCTCCATCGAGTTGCGTATCTCGGTGGGTGTACGCTGGGCCATCAGCCGTCTGCCTCGGGGCGATCGGCTGGCGCACCCTGTACCTCCGCGGACGGGCCGGCTCCCGCGCTCTGCGCCGCCCCAGCCACGCCGGACGGGCCAGCAGCTCCAGCGCTCTGCGCCGCCCCGGCCACACCGGCCGTGCCGGCCACGCCCACCGGTGCCGCGCCCGCCATCGCGGTCGCGCCCGCTATCGGAGCCGCGGCGGCATCGCGCTCTGCGCCGGACCTGCTGGGTACGTCTGTGCCGGCGTTGACGCTCTCGCGGATCTTGCGAGCCTCCTCGATCGCCATGCTCGGCACGGGCGGGGCGCCGCGTTTGACGACTTTCGCCGCGACGATACCGGCGATGGCACCCAGCACGATGAGGATCAGCGCCATCGCGAAGAAGCCCCAAAAGTATGCGAAGGCGTTGACGGGGAGCAGGTAGTAGAGCAGCAGCGCGAGACCGATCAGGACGAAGAAGAGCGCCGTGATCAGAAATACGCCGGCCGCCACCGCGACGGCGGCGCCGCGGGCGAGCTTGGACGTCTTCTCGGCGACCTCAGCCTTGGCGAGCTCGATCTCTTCGTGGACGAGGACCGTGAAGCGTTCCGATACGTCGGCAATCGCGGTGGCGATGTTCTGCGGTCCGCCTGCTCCTGCGCGCGCTGGGGCGCCCCGCCGCCCGGGGCCCAAGCCGTCGGGCGAGCCGTCGCTCACTCGGGGGGCTCCTCGGCGAAGACCCTGCGCCAGATCAGCGCAGCGCCGCGCTGGGTCGCAAGGCTCGCGAGCGCGCCCAGCGCGGTGAGCAGACCCGACCACATCAATCGCTTGACCATCTCGTTCTCGATCATCCAGGCAGTGTATTGCCCGCGGTGGTCGTCTTGCTCGCGGCGGCAACGGCTCCGCGTGTGGCGCTGGGTGCCTGCAGGCCGCCGCAGACGGTCTCGATCACGAGCCACTTGGCGCGCTCGTAGTGCTCGTCGCCACGCGGCAGCAGTCCAAAGATCCAGCCGGTGAGCATCTGCTCGATCGCGCCGTAGAACGCGAGCGCGGCGAACTCGGCGTCGATCTCCGGCTTGAATTCGCCGTCGGCCTGGGCGGCGGTGACGATGCGCGCGATCAGATCGTAGGCCTCGCGGATGCGCGCGAGATGGGTCTGCCCAAAGGAGTTCGCGGCGCGGGTGACCTCGACGATGATGACCTTCATGACGTCGGGGTCGTGCCGGTAGCTGTCGACGATGAACGAGGCGATCGCCTGCAGCTTGGCGCGCGCCGGGATGGCCTCGCCGTCAACCTCACGGATCATGTCCAGCATCACGTCCCAGCGCTCGAGGAACAGCGTGTCGAGCACCTGCTCCTTGGAGGAGAAGTAGTGATAGACCAAGCCATACGCGACGCCGGCCTCGTCGGCGATGTCCGAGACGCGACAGGCATGAAAACCCTGGCCGGCGAACACGCGCACGGCGGCGTCGAGGATCATGCGCCGCTTGTCGGCGCCGTTCTTGGCAGCGCGTGCGGTCGGTGGGCGGCGCGCGCTCACGCGGCCGCCCCGTAGAGCTCGGGCCGGCGGTGCGCGAGCACCGGCAGCTGCCGGCGGATCTCACGCTGGCGCTCGAGGTCGAGCTCGGCGACGATCGGACCCGGGCGCTCGCCGGCGTCGGCGAGCACACATCCCCACGGATCGACGATCAGCGAGCGGCCACCCGAGCGCTGCCCACCGGGATGCGCCCCGACCTGGTTGGCGGCGAGCACGAAGACCTCGTTCTCGATGGCGCGCGCCCGCACGAGAATCTCCCAGTGATCGCGCGTCGTCGGCGCCGTAAAGGCGGAGGGCAGCACCACGATGCGCGCACCGCGCGCCGCGAGCGTCGCGAACAGTCCGGGAAAGCGCAGGTCGTAGCAGATCGCCAAGCCCAGCTCGACGCCGTCGGCAGTCGTGCTCAACACGATCTCGCTGCCGGGCTCGGTCAGCGCCGACTCGCGATAGGCGCGTCCGGCGACCTCGACGTCGAACATGTGCAGCTTGCGGTAGGTGGCGCGCACGTCGCCGTCGGGGCCAACGTGCACGGATGTGTTGGCCAACCTCCCCATGGGCGCCGCCTGGTCTTGCTGCGCCGCCCCATTCGTGTGCGCGCGCGCACGCACGCGGTCGCTGCGCAAATTTGACCGCTCCCGATGCCCACCACCCCCCCTCGGCTCGACCACCTCCGGCTGCGCCACCTGCGGCCTATCGCCCTCACCACCGGCGCACCGCTCGACGATCGAGCCCGCGACGAGGTCGATGCGCAGCTCGCGCGCGAGCGCTCGCGCCCAGACGATCGCCGGCCCGTCGAGCGTTTGCGCGCCGGCGCGCAGGTCCTCGTCGCGGCCGAGCACGCTCCACTTCTCGGGCAGTACGACCAGCTGCGCGCCCTGCGCGGCGGCGGCACGGGTGAACTGCTCGGCGCGTGCCAGATTCGCGGCGGTGTCGGCGGTGGAGTTGAGCTGGATTGCCGCGACCTTCAAGCGCGTCGTTCCTCCCTGTGCACGTCGCTATCGATCGATAGATTGACTGGTCAGTCAATCGCGCGCTCAGCAAGCATAGCGCTGGGTGCTGCACACCCCGACCCGCGCCGGGCTGCGGTCTTACGAGGCCCCGCGCGGAGGCAGCTTGACGATCCCGATGAAGAACTCGTCGATTTGGCGGACTATGCGCTTGAAGCGCTCGAAGTGAACGGGCTTGGCGATGTAGGCGTTGGCGTGCTGCTGGTAGGAGCGCAGAACGTCGTGTTCGGATTCCGAGGTGGTGAGCACGACGACGGGGATCGTGGCCAGATCGGGGTCGCGCTTGATCTCGGCGAGCACTTCGGTGCCGCTCTTGCGCGGCAGGTTGAGGTCGAGCAGCACGATCCCGGGACGCTCAGCCTCGGTATGGTCACCTTCGCGACGCAGGAATTCCATCGCCTTGACACCGTCGCTGACGACCGACAGCGCATTGGCGACCTTGTGCTCGGCGAGCGCCTCGCGCACGAGCAACACGTCCCCGGGGTCGTCCTCGACCAGCAGAATCGAGGCAAGCTCGGCGTTTGTCATGGGCGCGACCGATCGTACGCTAGCTCGGAGGGTGACGCATCCTCGGTCGCCGGACGCTCCACGGCAGCGGCCCGCTCGGGCCGCTCGGGCCGCTCGCCGGCAGCCCCGCCGGAGGCTTCGGTGCCGGCTCCGTTGTCTGAGCCAAGCAGGCTTGCAGCGGCCTCGATCGTGGGTAGCGTGAGGCGAAAGCAGGCGCCGCGCTCGTAGGCGGTGTCGAGCCAGATGTGCCCGCCGTGGTACTCGACGATCTTGCGGCAGAGCGAAAGGCCGATGCCGGTGCCCTCGTAGGAATCGCGGCCATGGAGGCGTTGGAAGATTTGGAAGATGCGCTCAGCGTAGGCGGGTTCGATGCCGATGCCGTTGTCGGTGAAGGACAGCTCCCATGCCTGTGCGTCGCGCGTACAGCCGATGCGCAGGCTGGGCGGCTCGTTTGTGCGGAACTTGACGGCATTGCCGATCAGGTTTTGAAAGAGCGAGACAAGCAGCGTGCGCTCGCCGAGCACCTCGGGCAGCGGGTCGCTGAGGATCCGCGCATTGGAAGCGCGTATCTCGGCGGCCAGCGGAGTTTGCGCCTCGGCGAGCACATCGTCGAGCGCCACGCGCACGCGACGCTCCTGGCCGCGGCCGACGCGCGAGAGCGCGAGCAGGGCGTTGACGAGTAACTGCATGCGCTTGGCGCCGTCGACGGCAAACTCGATGTAGCGGTCGGCGCGCTCGTCGAGCTGTCCGCCGTAGCGCAGCTGCAGCGCTTGGCAGAAGGAGGCGATCTTGCGCAGCGGCTCCTGCAGGTCGTGCGAGGCGACGTAGGCGAACTGCTCGAGTTCGTCGTTGGAGCGGCTGAGCTCCTCTGCCTGCCGTGCCAGGCGCCGGCGCGCGTCCTGCACCGCCTGCAGCTCGCGCACGATGCGCTCGCGCATCGCGTCCATCTCGGCGGCCAGGTCGGCGATCTCGCGGGGACCGTCGCCGGCGGCCAGCGGAGTCGCGAAGTCGCCACCGGTGACGCGTTTGGCCTGAGCGCCCAGGCGCGCAAGCGGCCGCGTGACCATGCGGCGCAGGAACAGGCCGGCGGCGAGCAGGCTGCCGAAGATCAGGGCGGCGGCGACGAGCAGCGCGGCGAAGAGCAGGTTCGCAGCTTCGTTGAGCTGGCTGCGGATGTGCTGGTCCTCGGCGGTGAGCGCCGCCTGCAGCCGACCGAGAGGCGCCCTGATGGCGTCGAACAGATGCCTGCCTTCGGTGCCCGAGCGCTGGAAGGAGCGGTTGGTTGGTCGCGCTTCGGCGAGGATCGGGTCGACGTAGCTCGCGCGCCACGCCTGTGCGGCGCTGCGCACGGCCTCGACCTCGGCTGCAACCAGGGGGCCGGTGGAGCGCTCGCGCCAGTGAAGTTCGCGGTAGGCGTCCGCCTCGGTGGCCAGGCCGCTTTCGTAAGGTTCCAGGAAGCTGCGTTGGCCCGCGATCACGTAGCCGCGCACGCCGGTCTCCTCGTTGACGAGCGCGTCTTCGAGGCGAATCGCGGCGCGCAGCGAGGGGCCGATCTCTTCGAGCAGCAGGCTGCGGCGGTGGTTGAGTTGGGCGTTGGCGAGCAACGCCAGGCCGATACCGACGACCGCAAAGGCGAGCAACAGCCCGATCGTCGCCGAGAGCGACTGGCTGACGGGCATGCGCGCGGCGCGGGCCGGGTTGGACGCGCTCACGGCTTGGACTCCGCGAGCGGGCTGGCGCCGACGAGGACCATCGCGATGTCGTCGAGCAGCGCGCGTCCGTTGAGCTGCTCGGCGCGCCTGACCAGCCCGTCCAGCATCGCGGCGGGCAGCGTGCGCCAGCCGGGATGGGCCTGGATGTGGCGAACGACAAGATCCTGCAGACCGCGCTCGCCCAGGCGCTGGGGTCCGGGGCCGATGCGACCCTCGACGATGCCGTCGGTGTAGAGCAGGATTGTCCAGTCGGACGGCAGCGCCAGCGTCTGCTCAGACCAGTGTCCGCTGTCGGAAAGCCCGACCGGCGGCTCGCCGCGGGTTTCCAGCAGCGGCGCGACGGTGTCGCCGGCGATCAGAATCGGCGGCGGGTGGCCGGCCTGCACGACCAGCGCGGTGCGCCGCGTGGGGTCGATCTCGAGCATGCAGAGCGTGGCGAACAGGCTCGGCAGGTGGCGTTCCTGCTCGAAGATGTGCTCGAGCGTGTGGACGATGCGGGCAGGCGCTTGGCCGGCCAGGGCCAGGGCCCGCCAGGCGCTGCGCAGGCAGACGCCGATCGCAGCCTCGTCGGCGCCGTGGCCGCAGACGTCGCCGACGACCACGCGCAGATGACCGTCGGGGGTTTCGACGGCGTCGTAGAAGTCCCCGCCGAGCAGGGCGCGGCTGCGACCGGCGCTATAGCAGGAGGCCACCCAGGTGGCGCCACCTGCGATCAGTGGCCGGGGCGCAAGGCCGCGTTCCAGGCGCGCGGCTTCCTGGGTGTGCGCCTGGGCGAGCAGCAGCTCGCGCTCGGCTTCCTCGGTCTGGTGGCGGCCGATTGCGTAGCGGATTGAGCGTGCCAGACCACCGCTGACGACGGTGCCCTTGACGAGGTAGTCCTGCGCGCCGGCTTCCACGGCGGCGACGCCGGCGGCCTCGTTGTCGAGGCCGGTGAGGACGATCAGCGGAACGCTGGGCGCGGCCGCGCGGACTTTCTGCACGGCGTCGAGGCCGCTGGCGTCGGGCAGGCGCAGGTCGAGCAGTACGCAGTCGAGCGCCGCTGTCAACCTGACAAGCGCCTCGGCGAGTGTGCGCCCGCGCGCGAGGTGCGCGTGGGGCAGTTCTTCGGCGAGTTGGTCCTCGACGAGGACGGCGTCGCCCTCGTCGTCCTCGATCAGCAGCAGCTCGATCGTCTCGCGGGCGGCGCGCGGTGCTGGCAGCGCGCGCGTGGCACGGTCCCCTGCGGCGATTCGCTGCACGTCAGGCATCGCCGACTATGCTGACGCATTTTGTGGCGAGCGCCGGGTGCGGGCCGGTCGGACTGGACAACCGTCTGGCCTCCAGCGACCGCGCATGGCCGAGGCGACTGAGCGCATTTCCCGCGGCAGGGCTGGCGTGGATGGTGGGCGCGCCGATCGCGATGACGTGCGCGCCGACGGGCGCAGCGGCGGGCGCGCCGACGGGCGCAGCGGTCGGCCGCGCCTTGGCCACCGAACGTGGCCGGCGCCGGACGGTCGCTCAGACCCTGAACGCGGTCGGCTGCGTGACGGCCGGCGCGGGCGGGCCGGCGACGGCGCCGCGGTCAAGCAGCGCGGCGATCTCCTGCGGGGAGTAGCCGGCATCGGCGAGCACCTGTTCGGTGTGCTCGCCCAGGGCGGGGCCGGGCAGCCGGTCGTGGGCGCCGGGGGTGCGCGCCAGCTTGACGGGGATGCCGAGCTGGCGCACGCCGTCCGGCACGCCGGGCTGGGGCGTCGTGACGACCATCTCGCGCGCACTCACCAGCTCGGAGCGCAGCGCCTCGTCGAGTTCGAGCACCGGCTCCAGGCAGCAGTCGTGTTCGCGCGCGAACTGCTCCCAGTCGACGCGGGTGCGGGCTTTGAAGATCTCGAGCACCTGCGCGTGAGCGTCGGAGCCGGGGCCTTCGAACTGGCGCTCGATCAGATCCTCGCGCCCGACGCCGCGACAGAATGCCTGCCAGAACTTGGGCTCCAGCGCACCGAGCGTGACCCAACCGTCGGCGCACTCGTACGGGCGGTAGCAGATCAGCGAGCCGGCCAGCGGCAGCTCGCCGCGACGGGGCACCTGGCCGTCGGCGAGATACGCGCCCCCAACCAGCGCAAGCCACGAGAGCGCGCCGTCGGCCATCGAGACGTCGACGACCTGGCCGAGACCCGAGCCGGGCCGGGCCGGTGTCTCGGGCAGCGCGGGCCCGTCGGGGCCTGATGGTCGCGCGCGCCGCGCGGGCGCGCCGTCGCGCTCCTGCAGCGCGGCGAGGATGCCGAAGGCCGCCATCAGCGCGCCGCCGCCGAGGTCTGCGATCTGCCCGGCGGATTGAATGGGATGCCCGCCCACCCCCTGCCCGCCCAGCCCGTCGCGCTCGCCGGTGAGGCCGAGCAGGCCGATCAGGCCGAGGTAGTTCATGTCGTGCCCGGAGGCCGCGCGCTTGGGCCCGTCCTGGCCATAGCCGGTGATCGCGCAGTACACGATCGCGGGGTTGACCTCGCGCATGCGCTCGTAGCCGACGCCGAGCCGGTCGAGCACGCCGGGCCGGAAGGACTCGAGCACGACGTCGTGTTCGGCGACCAGGCGCAGCAGCACCGCGCGCCCGGCCTCGCTCTTGAGGTCGATGCGGATCGAGCGCTTGTTGCGGTTCAGCGCGAGGAACAGCGCCGACTTGGCGCTGTCGTCGGCTCCCTCGATGTACGGCGGCGACCAACGGATGTAGTCGCCAAGGCCGGTGTCCTCGACCTTGAGCACCTCGGCGCCGAAGTCGGCGAGCAGCAACGAGCAGAAGCCGCCTGGCAGCAGGCGTGAGAGGTCGAGCACGCGGATGCCGGCAAGCGGGAGACTCACGGCCCTCGCGAGATGTTCAACAGCGCGCGCGCCTCCTGGACCGTCGCCGGCCGCCGACCGACGTCCTCGGTCATCTGGCGCGCCTTGGCGACGAGCTCGCCGTTGGAGCGCGCCATCGTGCCGTCGGGCAGGTACAGGTTGTCCTCCAGGCCGACACGCACCGAGCCGCCGAGCGTCAGCGCCGCGGCGACCAACTCCCACTGCCGGCGCGAGATCCCGATGACCGCCCAGTGCGAGCGCGGCTGGCCGGCGGGCACGTTGACGCCGGGAATGTTGGCGACCATCGCCGCGAGGTTGCGCGCGCCGGGCGGCACGCCGCCGAGCACGCCCATGATGCAGTCGACGTGCAGCGGGGGCTCGAGCACACCCATGTCGATCAGCGGCTCCAAACTGCCGACGTGGCCAAGGTCAAAACACTCGTGCTCCGGTTTGATGCCCAACTCCATCATCGCGCGCAACAGCGCGATGATCTCCTCAAAAGGGTTGGCGAAAACCATCTTGAACACGAAGTCCTTGCGCGAGCGCGAGTACTTGGCGTAGTTCATCGAGCCCATGTTCAGCGCGGCGACTTCGGGGCGGCACTCGCGCAGGTAGGCGACGCGCTTCTCCACCGAAACGCCGACGGCGCCGGTCGAGAAGTTGATGATCGCGCCGTCGCCGACCTCGGCGCGGATCGCGTCGGCGATCGCCCTGTAGTCCTCGACCTCGAACGATGGCGAGCCGTCGGGTTTGCGAGCGTGGATGTGGATCATCGTGGCGCCCTCGTCGACGATCCGCCGGGCCTCGGCGGCGTACTCTGCCGGCGTGTACGGGATCGCCGGGCACTGCTCGCGGTTGGCGAGCACGCCGGAGATCGCGCAGGTGATGACGACGGGGTCCTCGACGGCCACGCGCGCAGTATCTCAGTCGCGGCCGGCGCCCGTCGGGACATTTGGCCAGCCGGCCAACTGGCGCGCGGCGAGCGCCTGAAAGACGCCGTACACGAGCCGGGTGGCGTCGCCCACGGTGCCGTAGTCGAGGTTCTCGGGGACGTCGCTGGGCAGGTGGTAGTTGGCCGGGGCACGCCAGTCGGTCATCGAGACGAGCGTCGCGGTCGGGTAGCCGGCGCGGCTGGGGATCACGCTGTCGGTCGAGGCGCGGGCGCGATAGCCGCGCGCGAGCGCGATGCCGAGCGTCGCGGCGCACTGCGCGTGCAGGTCTCGCAGCCAGGGCCCCGCGTAGTACTCCATCCGGATCGGACCCTCGGCCTCCAACATCACCAGATGCGGCGAGCCGACCGTGTCGAGGTTGACGAACGCCGTGGACTGCGGCGCCAGCTCGTGGCGGTGGCTCTGCAGGAACGCGCGGATGCCGTCCTGCAGGGTCTCCTCCGCGCCGCAGGAGACGAGCAGCACGCGCAGCCCGGGCACCGGCTCGGCCGCCAGCAGCTCGGCGAGCGCAACCAGCACGGCCACGCCGGAGAGGTTGTCGTTGGCGCCTGGCACCGTCGGGCTACGCCACATGTCGGCGAGCAGCGCGGTGCCGAGCAGGCCGAGCGCGAGGCCGGCGCGAGCGGCGCGGCTGGGGGCACGACCTCCGCGACGGCGAGCGCGCGCGCGCCGGCCGACCCCGCTATGCCCGTCCGCGCGGCGCCGCTCCCCGCGCCCGCCGCCGAGCGCGCCGGCGAGCGTCGCCAGCGGCCCGGCGAGGCCGAACCACCACTGCGGCGGCGGCGTCTTGAAGCGTTCGATCAGCGCGGGGGCGTGCTCGTACAGGCGCTGCTGCAGCGTCTGGTCGAACAGCAGCCCGGTTTTCGGGGCGTCGTGGTGGGCGAGAACGACGACGGTCGTTGGCGCGTCGTGCTGGCCGGCGCGCGCGAGGAGGTTGACGGTTGTGCGCCGCCGGCGCACCGCGCGGCGCAGCAGACGCGGACCGTTGTGCGCCTCGTCGAGGATGCCGGCGAGGGTCGCGGTGGCGAGCAGCGCCCCGGGCGCGCGCCGGCCGCGCAGCACGAGTGTCGCCGCGAGCGCGCCGGCCACGCCGAGCCCGGTGAGCGTCGGCTGAAAACTCCCCCAGGAGGGCTCGTCCTCCAGTTCGGCGTTCACGCCGGGCACCCGCGAGAGGCGCTCCTTCAGCCACTGCGCGGCGCGGCGCTCGCCCTCCGAACACGGCGCTCGCCGCAGCGGGGCAAGCGTCTCGATCACCTCACGCAGCGTCGCCTCGATCGCATCTGGCGAGACCCCTGCGCCTGGATCGGGCGCCGGCGCCGCGGTCGCGTCGGGAGACGCCGCCGCGAGCCGAGCGGGGGTGGAATCGGGAGTGGGCTTGGCGGCGCTCATGTACCCGCGAGGCTAGACCGGCACCACGCCGTGGCGCTTCCAGGGCCGCTCGACCTGCTTGCCCTGGGCCATCTCGAGTGCTTTGCAGATCGTGGCGCGCGTCTCGCGGGGGTCGATCACGTCGTCGATCAGGTCGTTGCCGGCGGCGATGTAGACGTCGAACTGCTTGCGAAAGCCGTCGATTAGCTCGGCGCGCTTGGCGGCGGGATCCTCGGCCTCCTCGACGACCTTGCGAAAGGCGATCTCAACGACGCCCTCGGCCCCCATGACGGAGATCTCGGCGCTCGGCCAGGCGACGATCAGGTCGGGTTCGTAGGCGCGCCCGTTCATCACGTAGTAGCCGGCGCCGTAGGCCTTGCGCGTGATCACGGTGAGCTTGGGCACGGTGGCGTTGGCGACGGCGTAGAGCATCTTGGCGCCGTGGCGGATGATCCCTTCGGCCTCGACCTTGGTGCCGACCATGAAGCCGGGGACATCCTGGATGAAGACGAGCGGGATCGCGAAGGCGTTGCAGAGATTGACGAAGCGCGCGGCCTTGTCGGCGGAGTCGTTGTCGAGGATCCCGCCGAGCTGCTTGGGCTGGTTGGCGACGATCCCGACGGGCCGCCCGCCGAAGCGGGCGAAGCAGGTGATGATCGTCTTGGCCCACTGGCGCTTGATGTCGAGGTAGTCGCCGTCGTCGACGATCAGCTTGATGACGTCGTACATGTCGTAAGGCTTGCGGTTGGACTCGGGCAGGACGTCGAGCAGCGCGTCCTCGGCGCGCTCGACCGGGTCGCTTACCGGCCGCAGCGGCGGTCGCTGTTCGCAGTTCTGGGGCATGTAGGAGAGGTACTCCTTGATGCGTGCGATGCACTCCTCGTCGTCGGCGACCTCGATGTCCCCGACGCCGGACTTGCGGCAGTGCACGCGCGAGCCGCCGAGTTCCTCCTGGGTGACGTCCTCGCCGATCGCGGCGCGCACGAGGTGCGGTCCGGCGAGCGCCATCGATCCTCTGCCTCTGACCATCGGCACGAAGTCGGCGAGGCCGGGGATGTAGGCGGTGCCGGCGGCGCAGGGCCCCATCAGCGCGGCGACCTGCGGGATCACGCCGCTCATGATCACCTCCTCGCGGAACAGGTGCCCGGAGCCGGCGAACATCGCGCCGGCGGCCTCCTGGACGCGCGCGCCGGCGGAGTCCAGCAGCCAGACGAACGGGATGCGCTTGGTGAGCGCGAGCTCGCGCAGGCGCGTGACCTTGATCTCGCCGGTCATCCCCATCGAGCCGGCCATCACGGTGAAGTCGTACGCGCAGACCGCCGCGAGGCGACCGTCGATCTTGCCGTAGCCGGTGATCACGCCGTCCGCCGGCGCCTCGACGCCGTCCATCGCGCGCTGCGCGAAGTGCGGGCGGCCGTGGATGCCGAGCTCGGTGAAGGTGCTCCGGCCGGTATCGGGGTCATCGTCGATCAGCAGCGCGATGCGCTCGCGCGCGGTCAGCTTGCCGCGCTCGTGCTGCTTGGCGATCTTCTCCTCGCCGCCACCGAGCAGCGCCTTGGCGCGGCGGGCCGCAAGATCCTCAACGAGCGGGCGCAGCAGGGAGCATTGGGCCGAGGAGGATGACGTGGCCACTGATGCCGATCCTAACCTGCGATCTTCAGGCCGAGGACGAGAGCCAGCGTGCGCTCGACCTCAGCCATATGTGCTGGCGTGAGCGCACCGAGTCGCCGCAGTAAGCGAGACCGGGCAAGACCGCGAACGGCTCCGCAAACGGCGCGGCTGGGACGTTCGAGGCCCTCGGCGCCTGAGATTTCGGGACGCAGAGCCGACGGCGGAACGGTGCTCGACAAAGGTACGACTACGATCGGCTCTCCTCCTGTCCCCGCAATTATGTCATCGGCCGAAACGACGATCGTCGGGCGATGCTTGCCGGGCTCGCCCGGGCGCGAAGCACCGAGCGCGGCAAGCCATATCTCGCCACGGCGTGGCTCCTCAGTCGTCAAAGGTGAGGCCATCGTCGAAATCGATGCCGTCTTCGAGCGTGGACTCCCAGAGTCGCATCTCCTCTTCGGCCGCAGGATCGCCCTCTTCGGCGAGTCGCGCCTGCCGCTCGGACTCGAAGATCGCCTCCAGTTCCTGCTCGCGCGCGATCTCTGCGAGCAGCAAGGAGATCGAGACGCCCTTCTGGCGCGCCTGCTCGGCGAACCGGTCACGGGTCGTGCGGGTGACGCGAATCGTTGCGGTATCGACAGCCATCGTCGCCATATCGTAGCGCCTTGGACCAGCGCCCCAGAGCGCGCTTCCACACTCAGCGCCCTTTCCAGACAGGCTCACGCTTTTCAAAAAAGGCGCTGACGCCCTCAATGACGTCCTCGGTGGAGAGCGCGAGCGAGAGCTGCGCGCGCAGGTAATCCAGCGCATCCTCCAGCGGCATGTCGAGTTGGCGGCGCATCGCTTCCTTGCCGAGGCGGATGATCACCGGCGACTTGGCCGCGAGCTTGCCGGCCCAGTCGGAGACAGCGGCATCGAACTCGTCGTCGGGCACGACCCGGTTGACGATCCCCAGCGCGAGCGCGTCGGGCGCGCTTTGGCGCTCGCCGAGCAGCAACAGCTCGTTGACCTTCTTGCGGGGGACGTTGCGGTAGATCAGCGCCATGATCATGAACGGGAACACGCCGACGTTGATCTCCGGCGTCCCAAACGTCGCCCGCTCGGAAGCGACGACGAGGTCGCACGCCAGCGCGACCCCGAGCGCGCCCGCGAGCACGTGCCCGCGCGCGGCGCACAGCGTCGGCTTGGGGTAGGCGGCGATCAGCTTCAGCAGCACCAGCAGCCCGTCGGTCGCGAAGTGCTTGTGCACGAGCGCGACGTCGCCCGAGAACCCGCCGAGGTTGGCGCCGGAGGAGAAGACCTTCTCGTGCGCGGAGGCCAGCACGACGCAGCGCACGGCGTCGTCGTCGCGGGCACGTACAAACGCAGCCATCAGCCCGCCGATCATCTGCGGCGAGAGCGAGTTGCGGGTGTCCGGGTCGTTCAGCGTGATCGTCGCGACGCCCTCGGCGAGGTCGTAGAGCACGACCGGGAGGGCGGACTGCTCGGAGCTGGCCTGCTCGGACACGGCGCCATCCTAACCCGCCGGCGCCTGCGCCGCGGGCCGGCTGGCCAGCCGGCCAGTCAGCCGCCCTCTGGCATGAGGGCGCGGCAAGTGCTTCAGTCGAACCGAGGCGGCGCCTGGACCCGCAGCGCGGGGGCGGCGGGCGCGAGCGCGGCGAGCCGTTCGGCTATCTGCAGATGGTGGGCATCGGCGCTGATCAGATCGTAACCCTGCACGAACGCAGTCGCGGCAGTCTGGATGTCGAGTATCCAGGCGACGCGACTCTCGGCCTTCGAACGCTCCCGGGAACGTCGCACGGTCGAGGGCGGCGTCGGCATCTCTGCGCGCAGGACACCGGCGGTCTCAGCAGCGCGATCATCGAAGGGAAGTACGTCGATGAGCCCGGTATCGATCTGATCTCGCAACCAAGCCAGTTGCACGCCGGCAGCTGTGACGCCGGCGAGCGCGGCTT
Organism: uncultured Solirubrobacterales bacterium; assembly: GCA_963804675.1. GTDB lineage: Bacteria > Actinomycetota > Thermoleophilia > Solirubrobacterales > Solirubrobacteraceae > Palsa-744. Next base: position 1,954,815 of record CAWDRI010000001.1, read on the forward strand.
TACGCAGCCCGTAGGCGATCTCGCTGAATGTGCCGGCGGAGAAGGCGACTGGGTCGGCAAGTTCTCGTTGTTCGCGGGCGTAGACCATAACCCGGCTGTGGGGCCGCAGACGAGCGGCGGTCGCGGTGTCCCAGACCTCGCTCACGCGTCTTCGCGCATCGCCCGACTGAGCGCGACCAGCTCGGACTCGCTCAGTGGCTCTGCGGAGGCGCCCGGCGTGGGAGCCGCGTCGCGAAACGCCCGCCAGCGCTGCTCGGCACGAGCCTGCAATTCGACCTGCCGCCGGCGCTCCTGGAGCCGCTCGGCAGCGAGTTGAACGAACATGTCATTCGGCGTGGTGCCCGCCCGCTCGGCGATCTGCGCGACCTCGCCCCACATGCCCTCCGGCACCGTAAGCTGGGCGCGTCTGCCGGCGGCGCGCCGGGGAGCGCGGCGCCTGGCTCGTGTGACCCGTAAGTCCTGCTCCAGCTCGATTGGCTTTGACCTCTCAGCAGACACGCGATCAACGATAGCGCAGCATAAGCCGCGCTATCGTCACGAAGCTCGGCTCGCGCCCACGCGCCCACGCCCACGCGAATGGCCCCAAAGCAAACAACACAACCGCAAGTGCCCGGCCAACGCCAACACCGACACCCAAACGCCCCGCGCGCCGCCTTCGTGCCTGTCAGCCTGCCCGGGCAAACCCGGCGCACCCACCCGCCCAAACCGCAAAGATAAGGGGCGATGAACAAGTTGGTGCTGAGGGGGTTCGCACAGCGCAAGGTCAGGGCGCTGTTGACCGGCATCGCGATCGCGCTGGGGGTCGCGCTGATGGCGGGGACGTACATTCTCACCGACACGATCAACAGGGCGTTCGCAGAAGTTTTCTCGACGTCGTACGCGAACAAGGCGGTGGTGGTGACGCCCAAGGAAGCGTTGGGCGTGAGGACGGGCGGCGTGCAGTCCTCGCCGCTGAACGACGCGACGCTCGCAAGGGTGCGCGCGGTGCCGGGGGTGGCGGCGGCAGCGGGCGACATCTCCAGCCGCGCGACGCTGCTGACGGCGGCGCGCAAACGGATCGGCAGTGGCAATGCGCCGTCGCTGGTCGCCGCTGAGCAGCCGCCAAGGTTTGAGTCGTTCACGGCGGCGAAGGGCCATTTGCCGCGTACCGCGCAGGAGGTCGCGATCGACCAGGCGACGGTGCAGCGCGAGCATCTGCGGCTTGGGCAGCAGATCGTGATCGCGGGCCGGGCGCCGGCGCGCACGTACACGCTGGCGGGTGTGGCGAAGTTCGCGGGCAGCGAATCGTTCGGTGGCACGAGCGTGGCGCTGCTGACCACGCAGCAGGCGCAGTATGTGGCGGGCAAGGAGGGCCAGTACGACAGCATTAACGTCGCCGCGACGAAGGGGATCGTGCCCGAACAGCTGGCGGGAAGGGTGCGCGCGGCACTGCCGAGCACGGTGACGGTGCGCACGGGCGCCCAGGAAGCGGCCAACCAGACGGCGGAATTGGAAGAAGATCTCGGCTTCCTGCGGACGTTCCTGCTGATCTTCGCCTATGTCGCGTTGGTGGTGGGTGCGTTCATCATTTTCAACACGTTCTCGATCACGGTCGCCCAGCGCACGCGCGAGTTCGGGCTGTTGCGCACGCTGGGGTGCTCGCGCAGTCAGGTGCTGCGTTCGGTGGTGCTGGAGGGGCTGCTGCTCGGTATCGGCGGCGCGGTGCTCGGGCTGCTCGGCGGGATCGCTTTGGCGCCGGCGCTGGATCGGCTATTCAAGGCGTTTGGCGCCGATTTGCCCGACAACGGCACGGTGCTGGAGACGCGCACGGTGGTCGTCTCGCTGCTGGTGGGCGTGCTGGTGACGGTGATCGCGGGGTTCCTGCCGGCGCTGCGCGCGACCAGGGTGCCACCGATCGCGGCGATGCGCGAGGGGGTGGCGATCCCGCCGCGGCCGCTGCCGACCCGACGCATGCTGATCTTGCGGTTCGTGGTCGGACTGATCGTGGTGTTCGCGCTCGGCGCCGTGCTCGGACACGGGATCGGCTTGGTGCTCGTGATCGTGTGGGTCGCGCGCACGATCAGGCTGGGGGTCAGGCTGCGGCGCGAGGGCGAGCGCCCGGCCCGGCACTACCGCGTGATCCCGGCGCTCGGCCGCACGCTCGGTTTGATCGTCAGCTGGCGAGGGATTATGGGACGGCTGGCACGCGAGAACTCGGTGCGCCAGCCGGGCCGCACGCTGGTGACGGCGCTGGCGCTGACGATCGGGTTGGGGCTGGTGGCGTTTATCTCGGTGCTGGCGGCGGGCACGAAGGCGACGATCCACGAAGCGGTGCACCGTTCGTTCGCGGGCAACCTGATCATCGAGAACACGCAGGCCCAGCAGGGGGTGCCGGCGGAGATCGCGCCGGCGGTGCGCTCGCTGGGCGGCGTGGGCGCGGTGACGGCGGTCGCCTTCAGCAAAGGGACGGTGCGGGATCTGTCCAAGCGGGGCGCGCCGGTGATCGAAGAAACGGGGCGCTTGACGGCGATCGAACCGCGGTCGTTCACGGGGATGTACAAAGTGCAGTGGGAGCATGGCTCGGCGGCGACGCTGGCGGCGCTCGGGGAAACGGGGACGGTGCTCTCCAAGAAGTTCGCCGGCGCGCACGGTCTGGGTGTGGGCTCGCGGCTGGCGGTGCTGACGCCGACCGGCCGGGTGGTGGCGCTCAGTGTGGTGGGGATCGTCAAGGAGGAAGTGCTGGGGCTGCTGTCGAACCTGACGATCTCGCGCTCGCTGGCGCGCACGGCGTTTGGCCAGCGCGAAGACGGGGTCGACTTCGTCAGTTACGCGCCGGGCGCCGACGAAGCGCGGACGCGCAGCCAGATCGACGCGTTCCTGCGCGCCAGCTTCCCCCAGACTCGCTCGCAGACGGCTGCGCAGTTCACGCAGGAAGAGAGCAAGAACGTCAACCAGTTCCTGCTGCTGGTGTACGTGCTGCTGGCGCTGTCGGTGCTGGTGTCGCTGTTCGGGATCGTCAACACGTTGGTGCTGTCGATCTACGAGCGCACGCGCGAGCTCGGGATGATGCGCGCGATCGGCACCTCGCGCCGCCAGATTCGCCAGATGATCCGCTACGAGTCGCTGATCACGAGCCTGATCGGCGGCGTGCTGGGGCTTGTTCTGGGTGTGCTCGGCGCGGTGCTTGTCACCGAGTTGGCACTGTCGGGGTCGGGCTACGTGCTGTCGATCCCGGTCGGCACGCTGGCCTTGCTGCTGTTCGCCGCGGCGATCGCGGGCCTGCTCGCGGCGCAGTTGCCGGCGCGGCGCGCGGCACAGCTGGACGTGCTGAGCGCGCTGGCGAGCGAGTAGCCTTTGTTTGGCTGAAGCGCTAGTTTCTGATCGCACAAGCCGGCTGCGGCGCCCACGGGTCCCGCACACCGACACGTTCGTGCGCAGCGCTACTCACGCGTGCGTACGCGCGGGCGCGCGACTCGGCGCCATGGAAAGCAATACGAACCGCCGCCCCCTCGACCACAATCGCACGACAAGGAGACCCACCGAGATGGCAACCGCGCAGAGCAGCGTTCTGAAGCCCGATTTCGAGGCGAAGCGCAAACATTTCCTGTTCACCGACGAGCACGAACAGTTGCGCGAGTCGATTCGCAACTTCGCGATTAAGGAGTTGGCGCCGCACGCGGAGGAGTGGGAGGAGACGACGTTCCCGGACTCGGTCTTCAGGCGGATGGGCGAGCTGGGCTTTCTGGGCCTGGACAAGCCTGAGGAGTACGGCGGCCAGGGCGGGGACTACTACAGCGCGCTCGTGCTGGCCGAGGAGATCGGCCACGCCAACAGCGGCGGTTTGGCGATGGGCGTGGCAGTGCAGACCGACATGGCGATGCCGCCGATTCTGGCGTTTGGCACGGAGGAGCAGAAGCGGCAGTGGGCGGCGCCGGCGATCGCGGGGACGAAGATCCTGTGTCTGGGCATCACCGAGCCCGACGCCGGCTCGGATGTCGCGGGAATCAAGACGCGCGCGGTGAAGGACGGCGACGAATACGTGATCAACGGGTCGAAGACCTACATAACGAACGGCCACCGCGCGGACGTGATCGTGCTCGTGACGAAGACCGACCCGGACAAGGGCTACGACGGCTTCACGCTGTTTCTGGTGCCGATGGACGCGGAGGGGGTGATCCGCGAGCGGAAGCTCAAGAAGCTCGGGATGCACGCCTCGGATACAGCGCTGCTCGCCTTCCAGGACGTGAGGGTGCCGGAGTCTGCCGTGCTGGGCCAGGTGGGGAGGGGCTTCTACCACATCATGTGGGAGTTGCAGGGCGAGCGGTTGATCGGCGCGGCCGGCTCGGTGGCGGGCGCGCAGAGGGTGTTCGAGCGTACGCTGCAGTACGCCAAAGAGCGCAAGGCGTTCGGCCGCGAAATCGGCAAATTCCAGGTGATCAGGCACAAGTTCGCGGAGATGGCGACGAAGATCGAGACGGCGCGCCAGATGGTCTACATGACCGCCTGGCGCCAGCAGAACGGCGACTACCCGGTGCGCGAGATCTCGATGGCGAAGCTGTACGCGTCGCGGATCGCGGTGGAGGTGGCGGATGAGTGCATCCAGATCCACGGTGGCGCGGGCTATATGAGGGAGTACGGGGTGGAGCGCGCCTGGCGCGACCTGCGCCTGAACCGGATCGGCGCGGGCACGGACGAGATCATGCTCGAGGTGATCGGGCGCTCGTACGGGCTGTAAAAGACTTTTTTGAGTGGAAGGGCCGCGGAGCGGCCCTTCTGGGGGGGGCGCGCCCCCGCCGGCCGAGAGGGCGACAAAGAGATGAGCAATCCCCCGTTCACCCCCGAGCACGAAGAGCTGCGCGAGTCGATTCGCGGTTTTCTGGACCGCGAGCTGGCGCCGCACGCGCAGGCGTGGGAGCAGGCGGAATGGTTCCCCGACGAGGTCTTCCCGCAGCTCGCTGCGCAGGGCCTGCTCGGCTTGAAGTACCCGACCGAACTCGGCGGCCAGGGTGGGGACTACCTGCACGAGGCGGTGCTGGTGGAGGAGCTGGCGCGGATCGGTTCGGGCGGGACGGCGGCGGGGATCGGCGCACACGTCAACATCGCGACGCCGCCGATTTGGAAGTTCGGCACGGAGGAGCACAAGCAGCGCTATCTGGCGCCGGCGATCGCGGGCGAGAAGATCGGCGCGCTGGCGATCACCGAGCCGGAGGCCGGGTCGGATGTGGCGTCGCTGCGTACGCGCGCGAGCGCGGTGGACGGCGGCTGGGTGGTCAACGGCGAGAAGACGTACATCACCAATGGGGTGCGCGCGCACTTCATCGTCACCGCGGTAAAGACAACCGAGGAGGGCGGCCACCATGGCATTTCGTTCCTGATCGTCGAGCGCGGCGAGGGGGTGCGGAGCTCCAAGCTCAAGAAGCTGGGCTGGCACGCATCGGACACGGCGACGATCGCTTTCGAGGACGTGTTCGTGCCGCAAGAGAACCTGCTCGGGGCGGAGCACGAGGGGTTCAAGCTGATTATGGCCAACTTCCAGTGGGAGCGGTTGGCGATGGCGCTCGGCGCGGTCGGCGCGATGACGCTCGCGTGGGAGCGCACGGCGCAGTTCGCGCGCGAGCGCCAGACGTTCGGGCGGCCGCTGGCAAAGCACCAGGCGATCCGCCATCAGCTCGCGGACCTCGCGACCAGCGTGTACACCGCGCGCTGCGTCACCTACGACGCGCTGCGCCGTTTCGTCGCGGGCGAGGAACCGCTGAAGCAGGTCACGATGGCCAAGCTGCTCACGCAGCGCGCCTCCTTCGAGCTGATGGACGAGTGCCTGCAGATCCATGGCGGCGCGGGCTACATGCAGGAGTACTGGGTGGAGCGCGCGGCGCGCGACTCGCGACTGGGCCCGATCGGCGGCGGCAGCGACGAGATCATGCGCGAGATACTCGGACGGCTGTTGTTGTAGGCCGGCGCGCGCGGGCGCCGGTGCTGGGGGCCGGCGCGTGGGGGCACCGTAGGCCGGGCGCGAGCGCCGGTGTTGGAGGCCCGGCGCGCGGGGCACCGTAGGCCGACGGTGCTGGAGGCCCCTGCGCGCGGGGGCACTGTAAGCCGGCGCGCAGGCGCGCCGCGGACTGGACGCTCGGCCAGCCGGCGGCAATGTGTCCAAAAGTGTCCAGAGGGCCTTTCAAGATTCAGGTAGACCGGCCGATGGGCCGATGCGCGGGCCGTGGGACATGCCCGCCCCAAGACGTTGCTTGCGCTGATTGGCTGTTTCGGCGCGATCGCGGCGGTGGCGTCCTCGCCGGCGAGCGCCGCGCCGACAAGCTGCGCAAACGTGAACATCACGCCGAACGTGAGCAACATCGAAACGGTGCGGGCGGCGGTGCAGTGTCTCGTCAACAACGAACGCGAAGCACACGGCGAGAGCGCGCTGCGAGCAAACGCCAAGCTACAGCGGGCGGCGCAGGGCCATAGCGAAGAAATGGCGAGCGAGGACTACTTCTCGCACTACGCGCCCGACGGGTCCACGCCGCTGGAGCGGATGCGCGCGAGTGGCTACATCTACAGCTCCCAGATCGGCTACGAAGTGGGCGAGAACATCGCGTGGGGCACGCTGTGGCTGACGACGCCAGAGGCGATCGTCAACGCGTGGATGGCCTCGCCCGAGCACCGCGCGAACATTCTCGACGGGCGCTACCGCGATAGCGGTATCGGGGTCGTGGCGCAGGCCCCCGCCTCGCTGGCGGACGGCCAGAGCGGCGCGCTGTACACGCAGGACTTTGGCACGATCGTCTCGCCCACGGGGCACGCGTCGCGCCACGACGGCGGACCGTCGGCGAGCAGGCATCGCGACGGCGGACAGCCGAGCAACAGGCGCCGCGGCGGCGGGCTCGCGGGCAGCGGACGCCGCGGCAGCGGCGACGGCGGTCGCGACTCCGGCGCGGGCCGGGCCGGCGGACATATGCGTAAGCGCCACCGCCGCCACCACGGGCGCAAGCACCATCGCAAGCACCATCGCAAGCATCGCCGCCGGCACGATCGCAGGCGTCGCGCCAAGCACCACCGCACCCACCGGTAAGGCCCGGCGAGCATAGGCGATCGTGGGCACGGGCCAGCCGGCCCGTGGTGCACGCCGCTCCGCCGGGCGGTCGGGACGGATAACCTCCGGCCCCCGAACAAGCGAAAGGAGCAGGAATGGGAGTACTCGACGGCAAGTCCGCGATCGTCACCGGAAGCGCGCGTGGCATCGGACGCGCGACGGCGGAGCTGCTCGTGCAAGAGGGCGCGCAGGTGCTGATCAATGACCTCGATGGCGATGTGGCCGAGCAGGCCGCCGGCGAGATCGCCGGTGAGACCGCCGTCTTCGCGGGCGATTTGACCAAGCCGGGCATCCCCGACCAGCTCGTGCAGAAGGCGGTCGACGCGTTTGGCAAGATCGACATCATCGTCAACAACGCGGGCTACACGCTCGATGCGCCGATCCACAAGATGACCGACGAGCAGTTCCAGGCGATGCTCGACATCCATACGGTTGTGCCGTTCCGCGTGCTGCGCGCCGCCGCCCCGCATCTGCGCGAGCCGGCCAAGAAGGAGCGCGATGAGGGCAGGGAGGTGTTCCGTAAGGTCGTCAACGTGTCCTCGACGTCGGGCACGTTCGGCAACCCCGGCCAGGCCAACTACTCGGCGGCGAAGGCCGGCGTGGTGGGCCTCACGAAAACGCTCGCGAAGGAGTGGGGCCAGTTCAAGATCAACGTCAACGCGGTCGCGTTCGGCTTCATCGACACGCGTCTCACGCAGGCGAAGGTCGATGACAACACGATGGAGAAGGACGGCGAGAAGATCCAGCTGGGTATCCCCGAGCAGCTGCGCAACATGGCCTCGATGCTGATCCCGCTCGGGCGCCCGGCGACGCCTGAGGAGGCGGCGGGCGGCGTGTTCTTCCTGTGCAGCCCGTGGTCGAACTACGTGCACGGGCAGACGTTGCACGTCACGGGCGGCATGTTCGGCGGGATGACGGGCTGAGGACCGTCGCGCCCGGGGCTTCGGCGCGGCGGCGCCGCCGGAGCCACACCGGCTCGTGAGATACGCCCGCCGCGGTTCGCGCGGGCCGACCGTCGGGGCCAGCCCTTCGCGGGTCGCGCGCAGCGTAGGCGGGCCCTACGCTGACCGCGCGCCGCGTCGGCCCGCCTTACGCGGCCAGCCCTACGCGGACTGCACGCCGCGCAGATCCAGCAGGCAACCCGAAAAATACGCGCCCGCCGGCGAGGCGAGGTAGGCCACGAGCGTCGCCACCTGCTCGGCAGGGGTGTCGGCGCCGGGCGCGATCGTAACGGGGGTGACGCCGTGGCGGGCCCACTCGATCGAGAGCGTGCGCGCGAGGTTCTCGAGACCCGCGCGTGCCGCCTCGGCGTGCTCGCCGGCGTCGGGGCGCGGCGCGAGGTAGACGATCCGCCCGCCGCGCGCGGGCGGGAACGCACCGGTTACGGCGACGCGAGTCGCATTCCAGGCGCCGTCCAGGCAAGCCCGCAGCGCGGTGTGGCCCTCGCCGGTGCGCGCGAGGCCGGCGGCGAACAGCCCGGCGCCGTCGAGCGCGAGCAGGTCGAGTTGGCCGGCGTTGCGCAGCGCCTTCGCGACGGCAGTGTCGAGCGCGGCCTCGTCGACCCCTGCCGCCGCGGCCGCCGCGGCCGCCGCGGGTGCGGCGGCCCCGTCAAGCGCGGCTTTGTCGACCGTAGCCACAGTTGCGGCCACGCCAAATGTGACCGTCGCTGTCGCGACGCGCGCGCCGAGCGCCGCGCAGCCGGCTTCGACCGCCGGCGCGAACTGCGCCGCGGGAGCGGCCGCGCCGGCCGACAGCAACACCACGCCGTCGAGCAGGCCGGGACGCAGCAGGGCGGTGGCGGAGAGTGGCGAGGGCGGGGGCAAGGTTTGCGCACCCTACCGCGCGCGCGGCGGGGCTCAGAGCGCCATGCACACCGGCGCGGTATTCAGGATGCCGCGCGCGGCCGGCGCGTTTACGGCGCCGCCGGCGGGAACGGCCCGGTTTGGAACTGGCCCGGTTCGCCCGGGTCCTGGACGCCGCCCGCGGCGGCGGTCGGGCCGCGCAGTTCGAAGTACAGCACGGCGGCGGCGAGCGAGGACAGCGGGGCGGTGAGGATGCCGACGATCACGCGCACGACCAGCCCGACGCCGGTGCCGGCGGTGGCGGCGATCGCCTCGATGATGCCGCTCAGTACGGCGATCAGGATGACGAGCACGAGGATCACGCCGAACACCTGCCAGCCGTTGCCCCGCACCAGCTCGCGGCTGCGGCCGAGCGCGCGCAGGGCGCCGGGCCGCTCGAGCACGACGACGGGCGCGGCGACAGCCCAGATCGTGAGCAGGATCAGGCCGGGGATTACGATCAGGATGAACCCGATCGCGATGCCGATGCCGGCAACAAGGCCGACCAGGATCAGCTGACCGATGACGGGCATCGCGGCGCGCAGCAGCTGGCCGGGGGTGGCGTCGCGCTTGCCGTCCTGCACGTCGGCGACCAGCTCGACGACCATGCCAGTGAAGAGGGTGCCGGCGAGCACGCTGATGATGACCCCGAGGATCGCCAGTGCAGGTGACGCGACGAGCAGCAGCTCGGTGAGGATGCCACTGATCACGAACACGACCGCCGCGGCGGGCATCAGCACCGACGCCTGGTCCACGTAGATTTGGAAGGTGCGGCGGATGACACCGCCGACGTCGACCTTGCTGCTCACGCATGCCTCCCTGTGCGACAGGTTGGAGATGGATGGTGGTGCGTTGGACCCAAAGCCCCGCTAACGATACGCATGCCCCCCGACGTGTCTCTTCGCTGCTCGGCACACGAGCCCGACGGGCCTCTTCGCAGCTCGGCACACCAGCCCCAACGGACCCTTGTCGCAGCTCGGCACACCAGCCCCAACGGACCCTTGTCGCAGCTCGGCACACCAGCCCCAACGGACCCTTGTCGCAGCTCGGCACACCAGCCCCAACGCACCCTTGTCGCAGCTCGGCACACCAGCCCCAACGGACCCTTGTCGCAGCTCGGCACACCAGCCCCAACGGACCCTTGTCGCAGCTCGGCACACCAGCCCCAACGGACCCTTGTCGCAGCTCGATCTCGCCGGCGACTTTCCGAGAGTTGGCAGGAACTATCTTCGGAGTTGGCACCACATATTTCGGGTTTGCACGCGAGTGGGGCGCTTGAGCCGCTCAGGTCGCCGCGGCGGCCTTGGCGGCGGCCCGGCGCTGCGCGCGCACGCGCGCGAGTGCGCCCTTGCGACCGTGCTCGTCAAGACCGGCGTAAAGCCGGCGGATCTCGGCGAGGATCTCGTCGGCCACGGCCTGCTGCTGGGCGACGCTCGGGTCGGCGACGCGCTCCCAGCGCAGCGCCTGACCGTACTGGACGGTGACCTGCGGGAAGCGCAGGCGCTTCCAGTTGCGGATGCGCGAGGAGCCGTGGATCGCGATCGGCACGACGGGCGCGCCGGACTGCAGCGCGATGCGGCCGATGCCGCGCTTGGCCTGCTCGGCGAGTTTGCCGGTGCGCGAGCGCCCACCCTCGCAGTACATCGTGATCGCACCGCCGCGCTGCAGGATCGCCTGGGCGGTTGTGAAGACCTCTTCATCGCGTGCGCCGCGGCGCACGGGAAACACGCCGCCGTGGGTGTAGATGAACTGCATCGGGGGCTTGAACAGCTGTGACTTGGCCATAAAGCGGACCTTGCGGCGGATGTAGCAGCCCATCAGGAAGTGGTCCATGAACGAGAAGTGGTTGGGCGCGAGGATCACCGCGCCGCGGCCGGGCACGTGCTCGGTGGAGATCGCGCGCGCGCGCAGCAAGGTGTAGGCGTAGAGCGAGGTGAGCAGGCGCGTCAGCTCGTATGCCCAGTCGGGTTCGCGCGTGCGGGCGCGCTCGTGGAAGCGGTCGAAGTGCTCCTTTGGCCGCGGGTCGGCATACACCTGTTCGCGCATCGGCGCAAGGTCGCTCATCGTCCGCTGGTCCTGCTCGTCATCTGGTTCTCTCTCCCCCCGCCCGTTTTTCGGTACTGGTCCTCGCAGGCTGCGCACGCGTCGCAGCCCCTCTTGGTGTACGCCAGCACGTGACGAAGGTTACGCGCGGCCGCGCGCGCCGCCCGGCCGGGCATCTTGCCGCCGCCCCGGCGGGCCACACCGCACTCGCACGCGGTTCGGCCCGGGCACGCTCCAGCTGGCCACGCGGCGCTCGCACGCGGTTCACGCCCCGCCGCCGCCCCGGCGGGCCACACCGCACTCGCACGCGGTTCGGCCCGGGCACGCTCCAGCTGGCCACGCGGCGCTCGCACGCGGTTCACGCCCCGCTGCGCCCCGGCGGGCCACACCGCACCCGCACGCGGTTCGGCCCGGGCACGCTCCAGCTGGCCACGCGGCGCTCGCACGCGGTTCACGCCCCGCCGCGCCCCGGCGGGCCACACCGCACCCGCACGCGGTTCGGCCCGGGCACGCTCCAGCTGGCCACGCGGCGCTCGCACGCGGTTCACGCCCCGCCGCGCCCCGGCGGGCCACACCGCACTCGCACGCGGTTCGGCCCGGGCACGCTCCAGCTGGCCACGCGGCGCTCGCACGCGGTTCACGCCCCGCCGCGCCCCGGCGGGCCACACCGCACTCGCACGCGGTTCGGCCCGGGCACGCTCCAGCTGGCCACGCGGCGCTCGCACGCGGTTCACGCCCGGCCGCGCCCCGTGCGCCACACCGCTCCCGCGCCGATCTGACCCCGGCGCGCCCGCTCGCAGCGTGGCCTCTCCCGGTCCCGTCAGCCGTGGCTCAAACATAAGTTGGCTTATGGAGCGTAAAGCGTTTATATTCTGGTGTGCAAAGCAGACAACCGTCGGCGCCGCCGAGGCCGCCAACGCACGCCGCCGCATAAGACAAACGTCTGTAGACGCGTCGTCTGCGAGTGGCCAGAGTTAGCGCATGTCCGTCGAACAGATACGCAAACAGTTCGCAGAGAACCTGCGCACGCACCGCGAACGCTCGGGCCTCTCCCAGGAGGCGCTGGCGGAGGCATGCGACCTGCACCGCACTGAGATCAGCCTGCTGGAGCGCTGTAAGCGCTCGCCGCGACTGGAGACGCTTGTGATCCTCGCACGCGGCCTCGGGCTGGCCTCGGCCGCCGAGCTGCTCGACGGCATTCGCTGACGGCAGCGCGCGCGCCAGCAGGGTGCAGGGTGCCCAACCGAGCGCAGCCGCGAGCCCGATGCGGTCGGAGCCGCCCTATGCGGGCGTGACGGCGCGCAGCCCGAGTCGCGCGATCGTGCGCGCGGGGCAGAGCACCAGCTCAAACGTGGCGCAGTCCTCCAGCTCGAGGAACAGTTCGCCCCGGTTGGAGAGCCCGTGGGCGACGCGGAACAGCGCGATGCCGTCGGTGACGTAGCCCCCGATGGCAGGCGCCCACATGGTGTGCTCGTGCTCGCCCTCGATGCGTGGCCGCGTCACGCGACCCCGGTCGGCAGTTGGTGTGCGGTTACGAAAGCTCATGGCCGTGAAACTACTCCGCCGGGGAGTCGGCGCGGTCAGGGGAAACCCCCACTCCTGATGCGGCGCTTGCACAAACGGACGAGGGACGTTCTACGGACGGGCCGCGAACGGGGCACAAGCCACGCGCCCGTTCGCCCGGCGGGCTGGGCTTGCCTGCGGGCCTGGCCGGGGCCCGGCCGCCGGGCGGGCGGGCGGCCTGCCGAGCGGACTAGGCAGGCCCGACGGCTGGCCGGGCCGGCCTGCCGCGCCGCACTAGACATGCCTGACGGCCCGCGCCTGGCCGGTGCCGGGCGCCGGGCGGGCGGCCGGCCTGCCGAGCGGACTAGGCATGCCCGACGGGCCGCGCCGGGCAAAGCGGGCGCCCGTCGGCCCGGTCGGCGGGCCGCAAGCAAGAAGGAGTCCTACTATCTGTTACGGCGGCTACAATCGAGGGCATGTCGGCGGTCATCGGTGGTTCGCAGTGGGCTGAGCACGCCCGTGCTGTGCTCGATCAGGCAGGACACCGCAGGGGCGGCGCGCGCGACGCGATGATCGACCTGCTCGCAAGCCAGTCATGCGCACTGAGTGCGCTGGACATCGAAGATCGGCTTCGCGCCGGCGATCGTCGGGTGGCTCGCGCGAGCATCTATCGGATCCTGGAGCTTCTCCAAGAGCGGCGGCTCGTCGCGCGCCTGGAGCTGGGTGGCGGCATGACCCGCTATGAGCTGGTCGACCCTGCCGGAGCGCACCATCACCACCTGTTGTGCGATTCCTGCGGGAGCTTGGTGCCTTTTGACGACGGCGACTTGGAGCGCTCCATCGACCGGCTGTCGCGCCGCCTGGGCTTTGACACTCACGACCACGAGGTCATCCTTCGTGGCGACTGCGCAGCCTGCCGGGCCTAGTCGCTTCGTCGGCCTGGGTCAAGCTGGTGGCGCATCGCGTGTTCGGCGAGCGGTGCTGCCGGAAGCCCGACCGCCGTACGGAAGCCCGACCGCCATAGAGCGCGCGCGTGGCAGCTGTCTGGGGGCCGGCAGGTGCGCCGGGCAGGCTCCATTGGCCACCGGCCCTAAAGCAAGAAAGAGACCTAGACTCAATACTATGTTAGTGTTCCGAGCGCTCCCGATCAAGGGGGCCAATCGAGCCTGACCACCATCTGATCGAGGTTGCCCGTGAAGACCGTCGCACGAAGTTCTTTGCCCCGTCTCGGCGTTCTCGTCGCGCTCGTACTGCTGGGGCTGGTTGTGCTCTTGGTCGCGGGATGCGGCGGCAGTTCCTCCTCGTCGGGGTCAAGCTCCTCGGCCTCGGCGTCGTCCCGCGGCGGTGCCTCGAACGCCACGATCGACGCGGTCGGCGCGGAGAACGAGTACGCGAATGTGATCGAACAGATCGGCGGCTCCTACGTGAAGGTCACCGGCATCGAGAGCAACCCGAACACCGACCCGCATACCTTCGAAGCGAGCCCCAGCGTCGCGCAGACGGTCAGCGCGGCGGGTCTGCTGATCGAAAACGGTGTCGGCTACGACACGTGGATGGAAAAGATCGAGGCGGCGTCGCCGAGCTCTTCGAGGAAGGTCATAAACGTCCAGAAGCTGCTCGGTCTCCCGGACTCCACGCCAAACCCGCACCTTTGGTACAAACCGCAAACGATGGGGGCGGTCGCGAAGGCGCTCGTCAGCGACCTGTCGGCGCTGGCGCCGGCGCACGCAGCGTACTTCCAGGCCAACGCGACGAAGTTCGAAGAATCGCTGAAGCCGTGGTACGCGGCGATCGCGAAGTTCAAGGCTGCCTACCCGGGCACGCCGGTCGCGACGACCGAGCCGGTCGGCGACTACATGCTAGAAGCCACCGAGACGAAGAACATGACGCCGTTCACGCTGCAGGCCGCGATCATGAACGGGACCGACCCGGCCCCTCAGAATGTGACGCTCCAGAACGGCCTGTTCACCGGGCACAAGGTCAAGGTGTTCGTCTACAACCAGCAGGTGACCGACTCGCTGACCAACTCCTTCAGGGAACTGGCGCTCAAGGAAGGCATTCCGGTGGTCGGCGTGTACGAGACGATGCCGGTCCCCGGCTATGACTACCAGTCGTGGATGCTCGCCGAGGTCAAGGCGCTGGAAAAGGCTGTGAAGGAAAAAGTCTCGACGCAGAAGCTCGTGCCGTGAACGCGGCGCCGCACCAGGCGCCGCCGGCCGCGGAGAGCCAGGAGATCCTCGAGGTCGACGGCGTCTGCGTGCGGCTGTCCGGCCGCACGATCCTCGACGGGGTCAGCTTCGAGATCGCGCCGGGTGAGTTCACGGGCCTGATCGGATCGAACGGGGCGGGGAAGACGACCCTGTTCCGGGTGATCCTCGGTCTGCAGGCGGCGAGCACGGGGCGCGTGCTCGTGCAGGGCCGCGAGCACGGACGCCGCCATCGCCTGATCGGCTACGTGCCGCAGAAGTTCCTGTTCGACCCGGATGTTCCGCTGCGCGCCCGCGATCTCGTGGGGCTCGGCATCGACGCGCACCGTCTCGGGGTGCCACGACCCTCCCGGACCAGGCGGGCGCTCGTCGAGGAGATGCTGCACGCCGTTGACGCCGAGCGGTTCGCCGATACGCGTGTCGGCAGGCTCTCGGGCGGCGAGCAGCAGCGCATCCTGATCGCGCACGCGCTGATCGCCCGGCCGCGACTGCTGCTGCTCGATGAGCCGCTCGCGAACCTCGACCTGGGCAGCGCCCACGAAGTTGTGGCGCTGCTCGCGCGCATCGCCTCAGAGCAGGAGATCGCGGTGTTGATCTCCGCGCACGAGATCAACCCGCTGCTGCCGGTCATGGATCGCATCGTCTACCTCGCCGCCGGGCGCGCGGTCAGCGGCACCACCGAGGAGGTTGTGCGCGCGGATGTGCTGAGCAAGCTCTATGGCCGCCACGTTAACGTGTTGCATGTCCACGGTCGTGTGCTGATCGTGGCCGGTGCCGGCGAGGACGCCGATCTGGCGGGCCATGAGGGCGTGTTTCCCGGAGCCGGGGTCCCGTCGTGAGCCATTTCCTGTCTGCGATCTTCGCGTCCGGGTTCTTCGAAAGCGAAGCGGTGCATATCGCCCTCGCCGTCGGGGCGCTCGTCGCCGTCATCACCGGGGTGGTCGGCGTGTTCACGGTCATGCGTGGCCAGTCCTTCGCGGGCGAGGCGTTCGGCGACCTGGGGACCACGGGTGGCTCGGGCGCATACCTCGTGGGCGTTGGGACTCTGTGGGGATTCGTGCTCGGCAATGTGATCGCGGCAGGCGCGATGGAGGCGATCGGCGTGCAACGCGCGCGCGGACGGGATCTCGCCACCGGGATCGTGCTCGGCGCCGGGATCGGCCTCGCAGCCCTGTTCCTGCATCTGTACACGACCGAGCACAGCACCACAGGTGCGACCGTCACGATCCTGTTCGGTTCGGTGTTCGCGATCTCGAGCACGACGATCCCGCTGGTCGTGCTCCTGAGCGCCGTCGTGCTGGCGATCACGCTCACGATCTACCGTCCGCTGCTGCTCAGCTCCGTGAGCGCCGAGATGGCATCGGCCCGCGGAATCCCCGTGCGGCTGATCGGCGTGCTCTACCTGCTCGCACTCGCACTCGCGGCGGCGCTCGCGGCGATCACGATCGGCACGATCCTCTCGACGGCTCTGCTCGTCGGGCCGGCGGCGAGCGCGCTGCGACTGACCAGACGCCCGCTGACCGCGATACTGACGGCGGCGGGCATCGGCATCGGCGCCATGTGGCTCGGCATCATCCTCGCCTACGACAGCTTCGACTGGCCGCCCGGCGAACAGGTGTGGCCCGTGAGCTTCTTTGTGGTGGGGCTCGTGTTCATCGCCTATCTGCTGTCCGGGCTCCCCGAAGCCAGGCACCGCCGGCAAGCCGACCGGACCCCGTCTGCATCCCCGGTGGCGCAGCCGGCGACCCCGAGCTAGCGGCAGACAACCATGTTCTCCGGTTTCATGGTCAACGCTTGGGAGGTTGCGAGCATCGTCGCGGTCGTCGCGGGGATCGTGGGGTTCTTCACGGTCATGCGCGGCTCGGCGTTCGCCGCCCACGCGATCCCCAACGGGTCCTTCGCCGGTGCCGCCGGCGCGAGCCTGATCGGCGTGAGCACCCTCTTCGGCCTCGGCGTGTTCTCGCTCGGCGGTGCCATGACGATCGGCCTGCTCGGCCGCAGGGGCCGCCACGATGTCGCGACCGCCCTCGCACTCGTAGCGATGCTCGCCCTCGGCGCGCTGTTTTTGAGCTTCAGCGTCGAGTATGCGCCCGAGGTCTACTCGCTGCTGTTCGGCGAGGTCCTCGGAATCAGCCCCAACGAGATCGCACCGACAGCGATCCTCGGCGCCCTCTGCATCACCGCCGTCGCCGTCCTCTACCGGCCGCTGATGCTCTCCTCGCTCCTCCCCGAGGTAGGAGAGGCGCGCGGCATCGGCAGCTTGCGCATGGAGATGCTGTTCCTCGCCGTCCTCGCCCTCGCAACGACGATGACGGTGCCGGTTGTCGGGACACTGCTGATCTTCAGCCTCATGATCGGCGCACCAGCAGCCGCACGCTTCTTCACCGACCGGCCGCTCGTGGCGATGGGTCTATCGGTGGCAATCGCGCTGCTGATCGTGTGGATCGCGATCGCCGCCTCCTACGAAACCGACTACCCCGTCGGATTTTTCGTCGGTGCCGGCAGCGCGGTCTCTTACACGCTCGGGCGCATCTGGGCCGCGGCGCGCGGACGGCATAAATCTCACCGGCATTGATCGGTAGGACAGCGAGACCATGCGGCTCCTCGCCGTCGCCTTCCAGGGTGCCCCGGGTCGAGCTTCTTTACGGGCGAGATGCGGCCCTGGAACGCCACCTCGTTAGTGCCACTGTGGCCCGTGAAGGTGAGGCTGCCCGCCGTCACGGTGCGCAACGTTTGTGCCGAATTCGCCTTGCACGGGGGCTGGCTAGGGCGTGGCTACGCCGGGGCCATCGTGCGCAGCCCAGCTAGCCGCGCCGCTGCGCTCTGGCCCACGTCGTAGCTCACGAACGCATCCAGTGGCATTGCGTCGATCGCACTGGCAACGTGGATCGCGTCGAGCGAGCGCAGCGCGGGCTCCGTGAGCGCGCCGGCGGCTGCCAGCAGCGCCCGGTCTACCGGCAGCAGCGCGATCGCTTCAAGAACATCCTCGGTTCGCTGCATCAACTTGCTGAGGGGCAGCGCCGGGTCGGCTGCGGCTGCGCGACGGATGGCCCTGGGGACCTCTGTCAGCACAAGCTCGCTTGAGATCAGATCGTCGGAGGCGAGAAACGTGCGCAGGCTCGCCGACTCCGACTCGACCCTGACGAGCTTCACCAGCGCAGAGGCGTCGAGATAGTAGAGCGCCACGCCCTAGCGTTCACCGCGGACTTCATCAAGCGCCCGGCTGAGCGCCTGCGGATCACCGTCGAGCTTCAGCGGATCAGGCAGGCCGCGGCGCCGCGGCGGCGACACACGTCCCTCCGCGATAAGCCGATCAAGCGCCTCGCCCGTGGTCGGCGGCGGACCAAGCTCGGCGACGGGCCGGTTGCGATCGGTCACGACCAAACGCTCGCCTTTATCGACGAGGCGAAGGTACTTGCTGAGGTTCTGCCGCAGCTCCGCTACACCAACCGTCGCCATGTACATAAAAGTAGCAGATTGCGGTGGCGCGACCTGGCTTCGCGAGCCTGCCGATCCACGAGGGCAATCACTCGATCGTGCAAATCTCCGAGCGGATGGGCGGCAGCGCCGCGACCCTGCTCGCCCACTACGCACACCTCATCGACGCACACCTCACCGCCGACCTGCCGGGCGGGCGAGCCAGATCCGCAGCTGATATCCGGTACAGGACGTGGGGACGCAAGAGATCCGTCTCTTCCAGCTCCGGGTGATCGAAGTCATCAGCTGGGTCGTGGGTCATCCCGAGCCGTTCCATGACAGCTCGTGACCGCACGTTGGCCGCGCTCGTGAACGACACGATCTCATCAAGGCCGACGTCTCGAAACCCAAACGCGATCGATGCCAGACCGGCCTCGGTCGCATAGCCCATACCCCAGGCGGACCGCGCTAGACGCCAGCCAACCTCAACAGCTGGTGTGAAGTGGGCATTGAACGACGGAACCGCGAGGCCAGTGAACCCCACAAACTCGCCCGTTGCGCGTACCTCCAGTGCCCAGAGCCCGTAGCCGCGAGTGACAAAGCCAGCCTCGATTCTGGCGATCAGGTCATCGCTCTCGGCCCGGGTGAGTCGGTCGGGAAAGTACTCCATCACCACCGGATCGGCATTCAGCACCGCGAATGGCGCGTGGTCGGTCTCACGCCAACGCCGCAACAACAGCCGGGCGGTTCTCAGCTGGCTTGGGCTAGACATCGAACAATGTCTACAACACGCAGAGACACCCTGAAGCCGAGTCTCGATGACCCCATTCCGGGCATCCCAAGGCGATCGGGCACGACCGCGGGTTGTCGGGTCCTGACTCGCAGCTGTAGAAGCCGGGCGCCCGCCTCGCCCGGTGAGCAGCACCCTCGCATTGAGCGCGCGAGGGTCCGCATGATCGACGTGACCCTCACGACGCTCGCGACTCAGCCCCTTCCCGCAGTACGCACACTGAGCGCCGAAGTGCTCCCACAGAGCATCGACGTTGCGAGGTTTCTGGGTCGAGGATCTCCTCGAAGGTCCTACGCATCCGGCTGTTCGCCAGCGACACCGTGTACTTCCGCCGATGCCGACGTGGAATCGCCGACAGCCCCCTGCGGGTCCGGACGAGAGTCCCGCCACATGCCATCACGCGCTTCGAGCAGTCGCTCCCGAAGGCGAAGAGCATCCTCGCTGCCCGGTGGCCCGGCATACCCGGACTGCCAGGAGACGACCACCCACTGGCCGGATGGCAGCGCGAACGCGACGGCCGCGCGCGACGCGACCGGGCTGCTGAGGTCTACGCCGCCACGTCCCCAGCGCCCGACCTCGGGCAGCCCGAGGGCATCGCACACCCTCAGCCACGGCTTGCCGAACGCGAAGACGAGCTCGACCGGAATGTCGGCCAGCGGCTGCCAGACGAAGTCCTCAATGATGTCAGCGGGCGGGGCGATCGGCGCGGTCACCCGAGCGGAGTGCCACGGGTAGAGCTCGAGCGTGAGTAGCTGATCCGCGGCGAGCTCTTGGTCCTCAAGCCACTCGCGCGCGAAGCGCAGCCGGCTCCAGGCATAACGGTTGCGCCCGTTGACCCACGACCACGCCTCGCCGAGGTAAGGAAAGGCGGCGGCCCACTCCGCGTACGAGCCGCGTTCGCGGATCTCACGGGAGAAGATGCCACTGGGTCCCTGGAAGTCGAGGCATGCCCGGCCAGGGTTCAGGCCCAGGATCACCATGCGCGGCGTCCCGCGCAGATCGCCAACGTAGGGCTCGGCGAACGCATCGCGAGTGACCTGCCCGTCTCCGCGCCCGTCATAGCTCGCGTACCAGCGTGGGAGGGGGTCGGGCAGCGGATCTTCACCGGCCAGCCAAGCGGCGGTCAGCTCGTCCCAGAAATCAGCGATCCGGCCCCGGGCGCCTGCCATCGGAAGTCGCCTATCGCCACCACGGCTCGCGCACGACGCCAGCATAGTCATCGCGCCGTCCTACGAGAACGAGGCTCCCTGCCGGGTTGGACCATGTCCGATCGTCAGCAGCGCCTGCGGCACACACCCGCAACCGCCAGCGAGCGAGCGCCGCGCCGCCGAGGCGGCCGGCCCCAGGACGAGTGGTTCGCGACCCAAGTCGCGGACCTTCGCAAGCGTCACCGCCGCCCGACGCTCATCGCGATGCTTGACAAGGCCGGCCTCGGCTGACGCCCCAACCGCAGCGACACACCGACCTGGAACGCCTGCAACCACCCAAAAGCGTTTGCTGGAGCGGTATTCCGACCAAACCGACGCCCGCCTCAAGTGACTGCTCAGGACTCGTTTTGGGGGCTTTTGCCCCAGAAGCACCCCGGGCAACGCGGGTCGTCGGTTTGTGTATTTCGAGCGAGATGATAGGTGATCGGCGGCCGATCAGGGTAGGATTCGGGGTCGTGCCGACGTAGCTCAGCTGGTAGAGCACCGCCATGGTAAGGCGGAGCCCCGGCAGGAGCCTTTTGTCCTGCAAGTGAGCACCCTCGTGGTGCGCTCGAGGTGCCGCTACCGCAGCAGGACCGCGGTTTTGCACAAAAACGTGTTCGGGAGACCGCGTTTCGAGTAGTCGCCGATATTTCGGCTATGGACCTAACCGGAAGCTCTGTTCGATCGTCCGCGGGGAGCTGTAGCGGTGGCTAGACCGTGGCGCAAGCGCTCTGCGTGGCCGCGTGTCGGCAAGAGCGGCAAGCGCTCCTACCAGGTTGGCTTCTACTACCACGACATGCGCGAGAGCACCAAGAGCTTCCCGTCGGCGCGCCATGCCCGCGAGTGGATGCGCGACTACATAACCGCTGAGCGGCGTGGGCGCGACAGCCTGCGCCGCTTCCTGCTGGACCTCGACGCCAAGGAGGCCAACCAAGCGGAAGGCCGCACGATCGCCGAGATCGTCGAGCTGTTCCTGGCGACCGACGCCCACCCTCGCAACCAGGAAGGACTGGCTCCCGCGACCTACGAGCAGTACGCCTGGGTGCTGGGCAGCTACCTGCTGGGCAAGCCGCGCAGGACGCCAGGGAGCGGGCGTAGGGTGCCGGCGCCGCGCTACGCCATCGCGATCGCGCAGACCCCCGCGGAGCACTTCAACCGGCCGCAGACACCCAGGACCTGGCGGGAGCAGATGCGCCAAGCGGGCGTGCCGCGTTCGACTCGCGTGCGTGCATGGCGTGCGCTCTCCTCAGCGCTGAGCTGGGCAGCCGCCTCGAGCACGGTCCCGGAGATCGAGACGAACGGGTGTCGCCTGGCCAAAGAGCCGGTCATCAGCCACCGCCGATCCGCACGGCGCGGTGGAACCGGCTACGGGTCCGCGGTGCCCCCGCGCACACTGGCCGGCTGGGCGCTCTCCCCGCAGGCCGTGGAGGCGATCCGCGCACAGATGCTCCGCGGCGGCGAGCGGGGCAACGCGCTGCTCGCCCACCGAGACGCGACGATCGTCAGCTTGCAATACGGGCTCGCTACCCGCAACCAGGAGGTCTGGGGTCTGCGCTGGTCCTCGATCGATGCGTACTTCGCGTGGGTGACGGAAGTGATCAGCTACGGACGGCTCGAACACTGGGGCAAGACCGCGATGAGCACCCGCCGACGCACCGCGATGCCCAGCATCCTGCACGAAGACCTCAAGCCGTGGCGCCAAGCCCTCCTGAATGCCGGCCACCCAGCCCGAGACTCGGACTTCATCATTCCCGGGGACCTCACCGGCACCCGGCACGGCGTGCTCGACCCAGCAACAGGCGCGGTCCACCTCAGCAGGACGCAGGCCAAGAAGTGGGGCGAAACACGCTTTAGGAACGCGGTGCGCACCGTCGCCAAGCACGCAGAGTTTGCTGGCATCCTCGGAGCCACCCCCTACGCACTACACCGCGGCGGCATCTCCCTGCGCCTGCGTACCGAGGACCCGCAAATCGTCGCCAGCGAGTGCGGCACGAGCCTGAAGATGCTCAGCGACCACTACTCGTTCGCGATCGAGGACCTGCGACACAACGAGCCGCGACCCGCCGATGTTGAGTGGCGCGCCGCACGCGCCGCCCTCAGCGAGCGGCAGGCGCGGGGACACAGGCGGCGCCGAGGCATCTTCGCCCGGTTCTCAGCTCGGCGCGAGCACAGGAGGCCAGCATAGGGTTGCTACAAACGCGACCGTTGCAACCGTTGCAAGGAAATGCTATCTTCCTCCCGATGGCAACCTCACCGACGATTCCCCGTACAGACCTGCGGCGGGTGCTCCCCAGCTTTCGCCAGGCGGCCGCGCTGATCGATGTGCACCCGTCGTTCATCACCCGTGCCGTGCGCGAGTTGGGGATCACGCCTGTCGAGTGGGGACGACGTGAGCGCTACCTGCAGATCGCCGACGTGCTGCTGATCACCACGCACGCGCGCCGCAACGCCGTCGAGGAGGTCGCCGGCGGGCTGGTCGAGTTGGCCGAAGAGCACGATCCCGAGCTTGCGGGGTGGGTAGAGAGCGAGGCAGAGCGATTCCTCGCCTCGCTGCCGGCACCCCAGCCCGAACAGAGCGAGGCATTCCTCGCTGAGCTGCGCAGCGAGCTGCCGCGAGAGTGGGCCGACCGGGCAGAGGCGATCTACCGCCGCCACCTCGACTGATCAGACAGCGTGACGCCGTTCGCGATACTCACGATCGGCCCAGCCGCCGTTGGCCTCCCCCAGGCCGGGCGTGAACCCAAACTCATCGAGCTCCCCGGGAGCGAGCACAATTGCCGCGTCCTCGATCACGCCGACACGACCGTGCCCGACGGTCACCGCGTCGATCGCCGACACCACGAGCGTCAGCAGCAGGGCGGCGGTCGTGTACTCGCCGCGGAGCCTGCCCGTGGCGTCCTCGCGGACGCACACGGACGTGATCAGATGGGGGCGACGACGCCTGACCTTCGCTCGCGGCGGTTTGATCGCAGGGTCCTCGAAGTGCCAGGACAGAAAGGCAGCCACGCGGTTCGAATTGCGGACGTCCACCGCGATCAGCCGTCGTCCCTTCACCGCGTCGGCGCGGTGCCAGGCCGACCGAGCCGGCTCAGGGCTCGGTACGCCGATCAGCCTGTGCCGTGGGGTATACAGACGCCAGCGCACAGTGCTCCCGGGGCCGCCCGTGGACGGCATGTAGTGATCGAGGCGCACCCGCGTCTGCGGATCACCCGACCGGTGGGCATCCGAGATGACCAGCGCCGCCGCCAGTCGCTCGATGAGATCGCCGCGATCGGACACGACCGAACATTTGAGAGGACGTCCCGGACAACAGATCTGCTCAACCGCAGCTCTGCGGCGATGCGTCCTACCAGCTCGTGCAAAACGCGCGAATCCTCGGGTATCAACACGACCGCCCGTGGCCGCCCGCGCTTGGATGATCGCCTGACACGCGCTGCCCGCCGGCCGGGCGAGCACATGCCGGCAGGCAGCGCCGCCGGTCTTGCCCCACATTCAGACGCTCGGATATGCCGACCTCCTGAAGGAGCAGACCTTTCCGCTTGGCTAGACCCAAGTAGCCTCGGGTCTGATGGCCTTTCCCGCTACACCCGTTTGGCCCGCAGTATCTGTTGTTCCGTACTCGTACCGCGACGCGCTTGGCCGTCTGCGCGACTACGAGGGCTGGCGATGCCTCTGGCGTGTGGCGGCTGGGAGCCTATTGCTCGCGACGGTCCCGCTACTCGCCGTCGGCGGTTTTGTTGTGGGCGTCTACATCGCAGGAGACCTTCACAACTTCTGGCGGGTTTTGCTGGGTGCCGTCGTCGCCCTCGGGCCGGGCCAGCTCCTATCGCTCTACATCTGGCAACGCCGCCCGTGGGACAAGTTGGTCGCGGACCGCCTTTGGACCTACGAGGAGCTCAATGGACGAGGGGACCTGAACGCGATCATCCGGCCCGAGGACTTCCTGCGAGCAACCAAGGCACTTCGGCGGGCGAAGCTCTGCCCTTGTGGCGGCACGCACAGGCCCACCGCGCCGCCTGGGGCGGAGGGCCTGACCTTGAAACTGTTCGTTGGGCGCCCTGCGTGCTGGCATCCCCCAGACGCTCCCGAACTCCACGTTCAAATCCGAGAATGTCTCCGGGCCGCGCACATCAGAGCGCGCGTCGCTAGCGAGGACGTCTATCCCTAAAGCACGGCTGGGACAAGATCGATCCTCGTACCCGGCCTCCGCGATGTTTCCTCCGCTGCTCCCGACGAACGCCAGTAGCTCGCAGTCGTCGCGGCCGCTCTCCAGGGGGGACCCGGCAGTGACAAGATCCTGGGGTAGTTCTAGGGAATCGATTGACGGAAGCAGCCCAGCAGTTTGAGGGCCGTGTGCGCTTGGGTCGTGGCTATTGTCTGCAACATGACTGGAGGAGTACCCGCCTCACCCCTTACGGACCTGCTTGGTGCACCGATCGCCGAGGTCACGGCGCAAGACATCGCCAGGCTCATCGACGGGCAGGTCAGGGAGACCGACGAGCTCGACTTCAAGGCCACGCTCTACGGCAGGGACGAGGACGCCAAGGTCGAGCTTTGCAAGGACATTGCCGGGCTGTGCAATCACCGAGGCGGGGCCATGCTGCTCGGCGTCGGGGAGAAGAACGCCGTTGCTAACGGCCGCCCGGAAGTCGACCTGAGCGACGCCGAGGAGCGGCGGATGCGCCAGATCGTCGCCACCGGCACCGCGCCCCATGCTGCATTCGAGATCCGGGCCATCCCTGGCGAGGAGCCCGGCCGGGGCTTCTACTTGCTCTTGACCGATCGGAGCCCGCTCCGCCCACACGCCGTCCTCGTCCGTGACGCCCTGCGCTACCCCCGACGAGACGGCACCACTACGCGGTACTTGACCGAGGCAGAGGTCGCCGACATGTACCGGGACCGCTTCCGCGGCGAGAAGCAGCAGGTTGAGCGGCTCGCGCAGATCACGGATGAAATGCCCCCCATACTCGACACCTCCGACGACCGTACCTGGCTAGTCGTCTCCCTTGTGCCCAACAGCCCCGGCGACCTGTCGATCAGTTTTGACGGGCTGCGGGAGATGGAGGCTTGGGCTCGCGCCGCGCCCGGGCGGAATGAGATTCTGGACGCGTTCTTCGCCGAACTGCCTGCGATCGCTGGCGTGGGCGTCGAGCGCTACACCCTCACGTCGCCAGCGGACGAGCGCAAGCGCGCGACGTACCCGTACGCCGTCTGCTTCACCGACGGCGCTGCGTCGACCGCGGTGGCGATTCGCAAATGCGAGGGCGGGGCACAAGTGAGCCAGGACTCGGTTGTCCTTGCTGCGCATCTCGTGACCTGTGCAGCGAGTTCCCTACGGTTCGCAGGGCGCCACGCTGCACGCGCTGGCGCCCGCGGGGACGCCGTGGTTCACGCGCGCGTCTTCGGCCCGCATTCCCTGCTCGCCTTCAATCACACCGGACTCACCGAGCCATACCCGCACGCATACAAAGTGCGGGAGGCGCGCGCAAGCCTCACGTTGCCGATCGACGTGCTCACCGGGGCGCCTCAAGACGCATTCGCCGCGACCCGCCTCATGCTCGCCGACATCTTCAACGCTTACGGCTGCCCGGAGGTCCCACAGATCGCACCCGATGGGACTCTTAGGACTATCTATTTCCCCGCGGGCTACGAAGTCGCCACGTGGGCCGACCGACGCGACGTGCCGACGACGGCGGAGCAGATCACCTACCGCCGCTAGATTGCCGTGCCCGCACTGGACCGCGGCGGTTCCGCCCTACGATTAATTCATTCTGCGGGCTAGCTCCTCGATCGCCTCCCTCGCTGCCCCGAACACGTGCTCCCATACATCCGATCCGGTGTAGCGGAACACGGCGAGGTCCAGTGCCTGTAGCCGTCGATCACGCGCGCGGTCCTTCTTCGCCTGCTCCCTGGTCCGCTCGTGCCAGTCGTAGCCGTCGCACTCGACCACCAACTGCGAACGTTGCGATGCACCGCTGAGCGGGCGAATCTTCATCGTGACTAGGAAATCCACTCGGTCGGCGCCGAGTTGCGCCTGCGGCTCTATCTCCACCATCACAAAACGGCTAGCGATGAGGCCACTCGCGTTTCCTTTGACGCGTAGAACTACACCGTCGGCCCAATCCCACGCAATAATAGCGAGAGCGTAAAGCATGGCCCGCTCCGGTGGCGATCCACAAATCGCCGCTGCCATCTCAAGGTCGTTAGAAATGAACGCCACCTGGCGCGTGACCGCCGTTCGAAGTGCGACGCGGTGCAGGTCGTCCATCTCCGGTCCCCACCGATTGTCAGGCTCTAGCGGAAACTGTTGCAGATACTCGTCTAGTGCACCATAGTCAGGAGGCCCCATCTTTTCAGTGCGTAGACGCGCCAGAGACTCCTCAAAGCGTTCACGCCAAGACGGAAGATCTGCCTCAGCCATCGCCTACTACTTTGGCAGGAGTCGGGGCAGCAGCGAGGCGGGAGAGACGATGGTGAACTGAAGTCGGCTTCGCGCCGAACCTTGCGCTGGTTCTGTTGGCATGACGGTGAGGGTGTAGGTGCCGGACGCGAGTCTCTTGCCCCCTGCGATCAGCCCATCGAACGAGATCTTGTTGAGCCCTACATGGACTTGAACCCTCAGCGTTCCGGCAGTGAACGCAAGTGGACAGCGACGCCTGGCGCTATTTGCTTTTCTGAGGCGAACGCAGACGCCCCGCACACGACGGCCGTTGGTGGATTTTATGAACGAGAACGTCAAGGTCGCAGGCTCGTTCACCGTCAGCTGGAAGACGGTGCCGACTGGCGGGCGTTGGCGTTTTGAGATACGCTGTTCGTCGGGCGTTACCTTCTCTCGCCACACGTGAGCTGACTCGGTGAGGCGTTCAATCTTCAGTGGCGTCAGGGTCTCTGGTGGCAAGCTATTTGCGGCGGGTGTTATGGGTTCGTCGGGTGAATAGCGCGTTGCGTAGACGTTGGCGGTGTCAAGCTCGTGTGTGTTGATCGGGTCGAAGTTGCCACCCACGACCAGCACCGATCCTTCAGGCAGTAGCGCGGCGGCGTTTTCGTCACCGGTGGTTACTGGTTCGGTGAATGTCCAGATGTTTGTCGCTGGGTCGTAGACTTCGGCGCTGCTTGCGCCGCAGCAGTTACCGGAGCCACCGAAGCCTAGGCAGCCGTTCCCTCCGCCGCAGTCAAAGCCGCCGGCGACCAGCACATCGCCGTCGGGCATAAGCGTTGCCGAATGCTGGGCGCGAGGGAGCTGCATCGACCCTACCGGGGTCCACTGGCCACTAGCCGACTGGAAGATTTCGGCAGTGCTGAGATCTTTCGAGAAACCGAGTCCACCTAGAGAGATTTCGCTGTCTCCGCCGACCACGAGGACATTGCCGCCGGGAAGGAGCGTCGCGGTCTGAAATGCCCGCGGTTCGCGCATTGGCTCGCGTGTTCTCCACGTGTTCGATGTCGGATCGCCGTCCGTCCCCACATCGCCCTACCTGCTATCGATGCGTCGGCGACCGAGGACTTGCAGAGCGCAATCGCTGTCGCCGCCGAGACCGTCAACGTCTCGGGGCCCGAACCGATGGTGCGCCTGGTCGTCTCCAATGTCACCTCCGCGGACTGGAGCGCCATCGACCGCCGCCGCATCGACACCGCGTTCGCGGGCTGCCTGCACGTCGAATTGGTGCCGGAGATCATCGGCGAGGAGCACATCTCACTAACGCCGCCCGACTTACGTGAGTTCCTCTCCTCGTGGTCGGGCGCCAAGGGCATCAACATCGAGGACTTCATCGCCCGCGCCGAGCATTTCATCGCGCTTGCCGATCAGGAGATGTCAACATGAGACTCGGACGGTTGCGCGGCGAGAACTTCCGCTCCTTCGAGGGCTTCGACCTCGACCTTAACACGCGAGGCCTGATCGCCGTTGTCGGCGAGAACGGCGCCGGCAAGAGCACGATCTTCGGGGCCGTCGAGTGGGCCCTGTACGGTAACCAACGTGGCCGTGGGGCGCTGGTCGTGCGCCGTGACGGTGCCCCCGACGGCGCGCGCTGCTGGGTCGAGCTGGAGTTCGAGTGCGCCGGGCGCGTATACACCGTCCGACGCGATGGCCAGGGCAACGCCAAGCTCATCGACATCGCGACCGGCGCAACCCGAGCCGACACAATCACCGGAGTCAACCAGGAGGTCGGCGTTCTGCTCGGGCTGGACCGCGAGATGTTCTGCGGCACGTTCTACGCCCGTCAGAGCGAGATTCAGGCGCTCGATAGCCCCGAGGAGGCCAAGCGAAGAGAGCAACTCGAGCGACTGCTGGGCATCGAGCGGTTGCGCCGCGCCGAGGCGCTGGCGGCGGCCGCCGCCAAGGAGCAGAAGGCCGTCGTTGCGGCGATGACCAAGACGCTACCCGACGTCGAGGAACTCGCTGCAGAGGTTGAGCGCATCGAGACCCTTGCCCGGCAGGGCGATCCGATAGTGAAGGAGGCGCGAGCGCGTCTCGACAGCCTGACCGACGAGCGGCGTCAAGCACGCACGCAACTAGAGTCGCTGCGCGCCCAGGCCGAGCAGGCGCACACGCGGACTCTGGAGGCCCAGCAAGCCCGCGCCGCCGTAGACCGCGAGCAGATCATTCGCGACGGCTTCGCCGAGCGGGTTCTCGCCGCGCAGACCGCCAGCGATACGCTCGTAGAACTCCAGCCCGTTGCCGCCCGGGTCGAGGAACTCTCGACGCGCGAGCGCGAGATGCTGATGCTGCGCGACAACCACCAGCGGGCAGCGACCTGGCGTAGTCGCCTGGACAAGTCCATGGCCAAGGCCGCGAGCCTGGCCGACCAACTAGCCGCGCTCCCGGTGCCCAATGGCGCTGCCGACCCGGATCGCCTCGCCGCAGCCGTTGCCGAGGTTGAGCAGCAATTGGGCGAACTGCGCTCGACTCTCGCTCAGCGCGCCACGGGACTTCAGACTGCCCGCACGCGCTTGGAACAGCTAGAGGCATCCCTTCAGACGGCGCAACGAGCACAGGGGCTCGATACCCAACTGGCCGCGCTCGCCGACGCCCCGACCCGGGTGGAAAACCTCACGACGTCATGGCAGGAGACCAATACGCGCCGCACCGGACTCGCAGCCCAACTGCGTCACGACGAGGAGCACCGTGAGGCGATCATCTCCGATGGCGCGCATGCGGCGTGCCCGCGCTGCAAGCGCAGCTACGGCGACGACTGGGAGCAGATCCTCATCTCCTTCGAGCGCGACATCGAGACCGCTCGCACCGAGATCTCCGAGCTTGACGGCAAGCTGGCGGAGCTCGCTGAACAGCGCAAGGCCGCCCGTACCGATGCTGATCGGGCTCAGCAGCTATCCGGCGAGCGCCGTGCCCTTGGGAATTGCGCCGAGCCCAACGAGATCGCCCGGCAAATCGAGGCGGCCCGGAGCGAGGCCGCTCAGGTCACCGAGAGGCACGCCGAGAGCGAGCGCGCCATCGAGACCCTCTCAGGCGAGCTTCCGCTGCGCCGTGAGGCCGCCCATCGCAACCAGCAGGCCGTTCGCGAACGCGACGTGCTGGTGGCCGCGCGTGCATCAGCGCAGCGCGACATCGAGATGTTCTCTGCCGAGCTCGACGGCGTGAGCTCAAATGGCTACGATCCGGATGCCCACACGCGCGTCAGTGCCGAACTCGCTCAAGCCACCGATGCGTCACAGCGCTGCGCGGGTCTGCGTGACAGCGCGGCGTCGCTTCAGCTGCTGTCGGGACGTCTGGCAGAACAGGAGAACAAGCTCGCCGACGCCAAGACCCTCGCGGACCGCCTCGCCGAGGCCGCTCAAGCCGTCGCGCTGGACCCACAGGCCATTCCAAGCGGCCAGGCTGAATGCGAACGCCTCGACAACGCCGTCGACGTCGCAGGCATAGCCCTGCGTGAGGCCGAGGTCAAAGCAACGGCCGAGAGCCGCACGGTCGAAGAGGTCCGCCAGCGCCTCACCGGGGCCCGTCACACTGAGAAGAAGCTCGCTGATGCCCGACTTGAGCAGCGCCTGCGCTTGGCGGTGCACAGGGCGCTCGGGGAGTTCCGTGCCGACGCCTCTCGTCGCGCCCGACCGACGCTGATCGCCGAGGCGTCGCAGCTGCTGGGAACCGTCACCAAGGGCCGTTACAGCGCCATGCGCATCTCGGAGAAGTACACGGTCGAGGTCTTCGACGGCCGCACCGCTCATCCGCTCAAGCGCTTCTCCGGCGGCGAGCAGGACCTCGCCGGCCTGTGCGTGCGTCTGGGGCTGTCGCGGATGGCCGCCCACCAGCGCGGCGTCGAGGCGGGATTCGCGATCCTCGACGAGGTCTTCGCCAGCCAGGACGGAAAGCGCCGGCGGCTGATCACCGAGCAGCTCCGAGCCCTGCTGGACGCAGAGTTCCATCAGATCTTCGTCATCACCCACACCAACGACGTGCTTGAGCACTGCGACTTGGCGATCTACGTCACGCGCGGCGAAGACGGCATCAGCCGGGCGGAGGGCCCGCGCTGACTGATTGGTTGATGCAGACAAATCGCCGATGCTCGCCCCGGTGCGGCGCGTCACTCATCGCCGGCGGGTCGCATCTCGTAATGTCGCAGTTCCTCGATCGCGACTCACGCGGCCGACGGGCTCTCCGTCGAGGAGCGCCGGCGAGACGTGCTCTTCGGCTTGGTCTTGGCTGCCGCAGAGGCCGAGCTGTGGGAGCCTCGCGTGCTTTGGGCTACGTGAGCCGCCAAGCTAATCGGAGGAGACCCGCCGACTCGCTGTACATCGCCCCCCTCGACGCCTAGCGAGTACGCGAGCGTCGTGCTCTTGCCGCCCAGCAACGCCCGCTGCGCCTGCTCCATGCGCTGCGCGAAGTCCTCGCGGTGACGCTCGATGTACTCGTCAACCGCGCGCTCGACAAGCTCGGCCTGCTTGAGGCCTGCCATCAACGCGGCGTAGCGGACCTTCTCCTTGGTGGCCTCATGAACCTTGATCGGGGATTGTGCACGCAGCATGGGGATCGCTCGGTACTTCGGTACCATCAAGGGTAGCATGTGGTGTTGGGGCCCGGGTGCGGCCCTGGCTCTGCCTCAGTACGATGGAGGCTGTCAGGCCGACGTAGCTCAGTAGGTAGAGCACGTGCATGGTAAGCACGGGGTCGCCGGTTCGAATCCGGCCGTCGGCTTTTGGAGGTCTTCACGTTTGAAGGCTTCTGTTGTTTACGTTTGGGCATGTCGGTATTTGTTGTGGCGGGCTTTCGCGTATAGAGGGGTGTCGGCAGGGCTGCGGGCGGACTGTTTGGGCGTTTTGAAGGAGGATCCCGGGCTGCCTGGAGGGTTTTGGGGCGCTGTGGGGCGCTGAGATCTGGTCGGTGTCGCTGGGGGGTCTGTTGGGTGTGTTTGAGGCTCAGGCCGTGGTCGCTGGCGGCGCGTTGGTCTGGCTGGTGAGTTCGTGGGGGCTGCGTCGGCGTCTGCGTCTGGGTGGCAGCCGCGGGCGGCGCGCCGCTCATTCTCGGCTTGGCGGGCGGTGAAGGCGTCGGTTGTGCGGATGTTGGCGACGGTGAACGCGCTTGCGAGAAAGAGCGCGGGGCCGGTGAGTCCCATGAGGCGGCACCATCCTCGCTTGATGTCGTTGCTGGCGGGGTCGCATACTTGCGAGAAGCTGCGCTCGGCTGCGCTGCGGCGGGCGTAGGAGGCGCGGTGCGCTTTTGAGGGGTAGTCGTGTTTCTGCTGTGTCTTGGCGTTCACCGACGCCGGCACGGTGATCGTCTTCTGGGCGCAGCAGGGGGGTGGGTGCTCCGGTGGGCTTGTGATCGTGGGGCGCTTGTGGGAGAGCGTGATCGAGGCCGGCTTGTGCGGGCAGCGGAGCTTGCCCTTTACGGCCGGGCAGGCCAGGCGTCGGTACCCGTCTTGGTCGGTGGCGGTGAGCGGTGAGAGCTTGTAGCGGGAGAGCTCTTCTGTCTTTTGGTCGTGGGCGGTGAGTTCTTGTTCTGTCGCGGCGGGGGTTGGCGGACGGAGCTCGAAGAGCGCCTTCGGCGTGGCCGGGCAGTAGAGGTTGCCGTTTGCGAGGATCGCGCCCTGGTGGGTGCCCTTCATCCCGCGGTCGTTGGGGTGTAGGTCGATGATGAGGTTCGCGCCGAGGGCGCGGGCTGGTATGGCGAAGGTCTGGGGTTCGCGGTATGAGTAGCCGCTGTCGGCGAGCAGATCGCCGATCTGGATGCCGTCCTCGTGCATGCGCTGGATGACGGGGACGATCATCGCCGGCGGGTCGTGCTTGGGGCTTGCGAGCTGGATGCGGCGCACGAACTCTGGGACCTCGAGGCCGTGCTCTTCTTTGACGATCGTTACGGCCTGCAGGTAGTAGCCAAAGAACGTCTCGCTCTTGCCGGGGTGGTTTGTGTTGCGGTGCCCCCATGCCGCCTCCGGGTCGGCGCAGCTTGCCTGCTCATTCTCGCCTTCCTGGGGTCCCTCTGCCTGCCCGACGGTGTCCTCGCCGTCGGCGTTGCGGGGTACGCTCGCGGCGTTCTGGGAAGGCTGCTCGTCGGGGCCTGTGGCCTGCGCGTTTCTTTTGCGCGGCGGGCGGGCGAAGCTCTCATAGTCGCTCCAGTCGATCGCAAGCGAGGAGTTCTCTGGGGTGCCGAGCACCGTGACGCTGCCCTCGAGTAGGCGGTCCATCACCTCGCTGAGGATCTGCGATGGTTGCCCGTCGGGGGGCTCCTTGGAGAGCGTCTTGCTCACGAGGCCGAAGGTGCGCTCGGCCTGGCGGTAGGTGAGCTCATGCGGGCCGCTCTTCCAGGAGGCGATCACGCCAAGGCGCCGCTTATCGGCTTCGGGCAGGCGGATCAGCGCCTGATGGATCCTCGCCAGGTGCGCGGGGCGCCCGTCGGCCAGCGTCGCCAGGATGCCGATGAGCAGCGTTCTGGCCGATAGCTGACGCGGTCTGACCCCGATCGGCAGCCTGCTCTCGATCAGGGGCGCAACGCCCGAGGCGTCGATGATCGCCTCAAGGCGGGGAAGCTCGCCGGGGTGGCGCTCACGGCGATCCTCCCAAAAGCGCGAGCAACTGTGCCTCGCTGATCACGGGCAGGGACGCGGAGATGTCCCCGAGGCGCTGGCTGCAGGACACACCGGCTGCGGCCATGAACGCTTGGAGGCCGATCATCTGCGCGCACTGATCAAGCCAGGTCGATCTCAGTCGGCCGGCTTCAAACCGCGGCAGGGACCGATCGGCGCATAGCGCACGGCAGAGTACGTCACTGATGTTGCGCCGCCTGGGATCGCGTCCGCCGATGATCAGGTGTTGCCCCGCGAAGGCGGCGGCCTCGACCAGCGGCGCCTGGAAGCCCGAGCGCACCGGCACGACCCGCGAGCGCTTGCCCGCCACCGCCACGAGCACCCCGCCGGAGCGGCAGATGACATCGCATCCGCGGATCTGGCGAAGCTCGCCTGAGACGATCCCCGCGCCGGCGCCCAGGCAGATAAGCGCCGTTGCGCGCATCCGCCGCGCCCTGGTTGACTGCGCTTCTGCCAGGCGCAGGTAGCCCTCGATCTGCGCGGGGCTGTATGGGGGCTTGGCGCGCTCGCGCCCGAGCGCCACCCGCGCGGGCTGAGGGTGGGCCTCAAGCGCGCGGGCCAGCGCCCTGAGGTTGGTCCTGAGCGTGCGGACGCTCGCCGGGGAGAGCCCGGCCGTGGCGCAGGCGATGAAACGCTCGATCACCGCCTCGTCCAGCAGCGCCTCGGGAGAAAGCTCCAGCCCCACCCCCTCCGCGAAGGCACCCAGGCGGCTTGCGCAGAACAAGAGCGCCTTCGCCCGCGCCGGGCTCCCAGGGCAAGCCCTGCCCACCGCCTGGCGCGCGAAGGCGCCCGCCGCCTCACTCACCGCGCAGGGACGATAGGCAGCGATCGTGGCCTGGGTGCTGCGGTCAGGATGGCTGCCGAGCCTTGCCGGTCATCACCTCGGTCCGAGAGTAATGCTACTATCGGACGGAGTGAGCGATCATCAACCGATGCCCAAGGGAATCCGCAGCCAGAGCAAGCGATCAGAGCGCCGTCTCCTGCAGCTAAAGACACAGATCGCCGCGATCGACCACGCCCTGCCCGGCAGCATCAACGTCGTGATGAACCGCTGCGGCAAGCCAAGCTGCGCCTGCCACGCCGAGCCGCCGAAGCTGCACGGCCCCTATATCACCTGGACACGCAAGATCGAAGGCAAGACCATCACGCGCCGCCTGACCCCCGAGCAACTCAAACGCTACGAGCCCTGGTTTGAGAACGCCCGCCGCCTAAAAAAGCTCATAGGCGAGCTGCACACGCTCTCAACACAGGCCGCCGAACACGCCGAGGGCTGGACACCCAGCACACAACACGGCAAACCGCGCACCACACAGCGCCCACGCTGACCCATACGCCAGCGTGCTCAAACGCCGCTTAAGGTGTGGTCAACCCGCAAAACAACCCAAAAACCCCGCTCAAACACAAGGGATTCGCCAAACATGAAGACCTCATCAAGCACTCCCTTTACCGCAAGCTCGCCAGCACGATCATGTAGTCTTTGTCCGCGATTGTCCGCCTCTGTCCGAGGACTGGAGGCGGCAGAACCCAATAAAGGAGCCGAAAATGGCGCTATCACTAGCGATCCGGCTCCTGTCGGGCTCTCCGATGGTAAGGAACAGCTCACCGGATGAAGTCCAGCGAGCTGCGCAAGCATCGCCCCAGCAAATGAGCGTGTTTTCGGCGGGCGTCCCCTACCGGCCGCCCGTCGTGGGGCTGTTTGGGGGCTTTTCGGCCGCGCTCGCGGGATTCTACGGGCTCGGCTTGGCGGTGAGGTTCCGATGTTCGGCGCATAGCCCGCGCGACATTCGAGCGGCGGGTTGTTCCTGATGCGCCAGAACCAAGCCCCGAGAAAGCGAAGAATGCGTGGTGTCGAGCTCCGTGAGCGTGTAGGTGGCACCGAGCACCGCTGTGCCTATCGAGTGCGCTTTCTGGACGCCCAGGGGCAGCGTAGGTCTCGGACGTTCGACACCGCCCAGGATGCGCAGGACTTCCGCAGCCGGCTGCGGCTGCTCAAACGGGCGGGGGACCTCGCCGCGCTGGACGTCGGGCGAGAGTCGCTCGAGCAGTTCTCGAATGACTACTGGCGGCTATACGCCGAAGTCCGGCTGACGCCGCGGACCGAGAGGGCGTATCGCTGCCTGTGGAACAAGCACATCCGAGGGCGGCTCGGCGGGATGCAGCTGCGCCAGATCGCCCCGCTGGCCGTCTCGGAGTTCATCTCAGAGCTCCAAGACGCCGGCGTCAGCGTGCACACCATCCGCGCCTGCCTGAGTCTGCTGCAGAGCATGTTCTCGCGGGCCGTGGAATGTGACCGAGCGAGGATCAACGTCGTAAGGCTGGTTTCAAAGCCACGTGTTCCGCGAGCACGAGCGGTCAAGCCGCTGCTTCCGACGGACGTCGAGGCGATCCGCCGGCAGATGCTCGGCAATCGCCGCCACGGGCTGCGCGACGCGGCGCTCGTGAGCGTCCTCGCCTATGCCGGGCTGCGCCCGGAGGAGGCGCTTGCTCTCGAATGGCGGCATCTGCATGAGAGCACGGTCCGCATCGAGCAGAAGTGCGTCGAGGGGAAGATCCTGCCCGGCCAGAAGACCGCGCGGCCACCGCGATCGATCCCGCTGCTCTGCGTGTTGCGCACTGATCTGCGCGAATACCAGCTCGCGTGCGGGCGCTCAGAGGGCTTGATCTTCCCCGGCGCCGGCGGCATGCCCTGGCGCGCCTCAGACTGGAATGACTGGCGCTCACGCGCATGGCAGCCCGCGTGCGAGGCGATCGGCCTAGCCACGATCACCCACACCGCGACCGTCGTCGATGGCAAGCACAAGGCGACACGCAACTACTGCGGCCCCGTCCCCTACCACCTGCGGCACAGCTTCGCGAGCCTGCTGATCCACGAAGGCCGGCACTCACTCGTACAGATCTCCGAATGGCTCGGCCACAGCACAGCGACCCTGCTCGCCAACTACGCGCACGTCGTCGCCGATGTCGCCGGCCGATCGCTGCTACCCAGCGAGCACGCAATCGAGGCAGCCCGCACATCGCAGCTACCGCACACGCGCAGCAACTCGACCGGGCCTGATGGCCGGCGAGCAGTCACACGTTGGCTCTACCGCAAAGACCAGGACTAGAAGCAGCCAGATAGTACCCAAAGGTAATAACGTCATTACTCGTTGGTACTATTCATAGCATGATGATGGATGATCGAATAGGACGCCTGTTCCCCGCCGGTGGTCCGGTGCCCGCCGATCTGGTGATCGGGCGCACAGGGGACATCGAGGAGATCGTGCGCCGATCGCGCGAGGCAATCCACACGATGCTGACCGGGCCGCGCCGGATCGGCAAGACGACAGTCTGCGCGGCGGTGTGCGAGCAGCTTCGCCAGGACGGCACAGTGGTCGTCGACATCGAGGTCCCCGAGCGCACGGACGCGAAGGACCTGTTGCAGCTCATCGTGGACCGCTGCAACCGGATCTCGCGCTCAGCGGCCACGCGTGGGCTCCTACGAGTCGCGCTGCCCCTGATCGAGCAGACGCTCGCCGATCAGGGGATACCCCTCGACCTCGGCCAGCTCGCCGCTCGACCTGGCCCGCTGCCGACGCGGAAGATCCTCGCCCTGCCGCTGGCGCTGGTCGAGGAGAGGGACAGGCCGGTCGTCCTCTTCCTCGACGAGCTGCAACGCGCCGCCGACTACGCCGACGGTGAGCAGCTGCTCGGAGATCTTGTCGACCTCTACAGCGGCAACACCAAGGTCGTCGTGCTCGTGGATGGAAGCGACGAGCGAGCCCTAGACGGGATGCTCGGTGCTCCGGCGCAGTTCGGCAAGCTCGTCGATCGGCTGACCCTCGACCCAAGAATCCCTGCTGACATCTGGCGCGCGGGCCTCAAGGAGCGCTTCGTCCAAGCGGGCCTCGAGCTGCAGCCCGAGGCACTCGAGAAGCTGATCGCCTTCGGGGAAGGACGCCCGTACCCGACGATGACGGCAGCCCGATACGCAGCCCTGGGCGCCCGCAAGCTCGGGAGCACCACGGTTGAAGCATTCGATATCCAGATGGCCATCGACGAGGCGCGACGGCATCTCGCAGAGGACGACCATGCCTGAGACCGCGCAGAAGGCCGGGAACGCCGAAGTGCTGACCGGCCGCATCGCCGAGTACCAGGAACTGCTCGACGTGCTCGACCAGAGGCCCGGCCTCACGGTCATCGCCGGCGACCCCTGGAGCGGCACGAGCGCCCTGCTGGCCGCCGCGATCGACGAGCTCCGTGGCACGCGCGTACTGGTGGACGCACGCAGCTGCGCGAACGGCCGCGACCTCGCCACGGCGATCGCCGACACGGCCATCGCCCAGCTCGCCCCCGACGCGGCCGCATGGTGGGCGCAGACAGCGCCACCCTCAAGCGCCGCCGGCCTGCGACTCGCACGGACCCTGCATCAGAGTGGCGTCGATCTCGAGGACCTTCGCTCCAAAGCCGGCGCGGAGACAGGCGGGCACCACCTTGCTGACGCCATCGAACTGCTGCTCGCACTCGCAGATGGCGAAGCGCTGCTCGCGATCGACCACCTCGGGCTGATGCTCTCATCTCTATCCGACCAGGAGACCCGCGAGCTACTTGGAGACCTCCGCGCTGCCCGCCAGCGACATCCGCATCTGGACCTCGTTCTGGTCGAACATCCCGACGGCCCCAGCAGCAAGGCCCTGGAGGACCGTGGTCACCCTCTCTACCGGGCCGGGCAGCTCATACGCATCCGCCGCGCAAAGCCCTCGCGCTTCATCGACGACCTCGTAATTACACGCCCCTGGACCAAGGCACGCGCCGAGCTGGTCGGCGCCGCAGCCGAACTCGCCGCCGGCGTGCCGGCTCTCACCTGGCGCATCATCGACCTCTCGCCCTCGCGTGGGGAGGACGACCAGACCCGCGCGCTCGCCGGCTGGCGACATCTGAGAGAGGCGACCTCCAGCCTGACTGCTCGCGAGTGGGACCTGCTCAGGCGTGTCCATCCAAGTGCGCAGCCGGTCGTAGCCGCGATCAGCGTCGGGCTCAGACCACACGCCGTCACGGCCAACCCCAAGAGCGTCAACGACGCCCTCGCGCGCCTGCGCGAACTCGGTCTGGCCTGGCAGCCACAGCCACGCACGTGGGCGCTGGCGGATCCGTTGCTCGCCGCGTGGGCACGCGACCATGTTCCTCCATGGGTGCGACGTCGGGGAGGGTAGGTCAGATGCGAATGCGCGTCGTATCCGTCGCTCGGCGGGCGAGAGCGCTCGCCCCACCTGGGGCAAAGCGAGCGCCCGTCGATCTGATCGGATATGCCTGGTCTTCCTCCGAAGCATCAGCGCCGCCGAGTCAGAGAAGCGCTACTGAATCGTGTTTGTACACACAGAAGTGTGGGACGTTCCGCGAAGCCGTCTTTCACCGAGGTCGCTGGGCAGTAACGCGTCGGGGTGACCCGCGCGTATCGGATGTAGTCGGCCGTCTGCGGTCGCCAGACGGGTCCCGAGTGTCGAGGCGCCACGCAGCGAGATCTGCTGGCCGAGCCCGGCGCGGACGGCGAGCTCGTGGCCGTCCACCGCGCCCAGCACGCCCCGCCCAGGCGCGCCGCGCACCAGCGGCCTGGCGGCGCTCCCTGCCGAGGTGACGATGCGTGGTCAACGCGAGAGGCGTACTCTCTGCCTCCATGAGCAGCGACGTGACCACTCAGCTCATCATCCTGCGAACCTGGCCGGCCGAACCCGTGGAACTG
Source organism: uncultured Solirubrobacterales bacterium (assembly GCA_963804675.1). Classification (GTDB taxonomy): domain Bacteria; phylum Actinomycetota; class Thermoleophilia; order Solirubrobacterales; family Solirubrobacteraceae; genus Palsa-744. Next base: position 1,993,625 of record CAWDRI010000001.1, read on the forward strand.
TCAACCTTCGGGATCGAGCTGAAAGATCAGTCGATCACAGCTTTTGACGTTCCGCTCGCCGACAGGGCCGTGACCACGAAGGTCGGTACCGCCAACGCTCTGGCTACGCAACACCTCACGTGCTCACCCCACTTCCACTCGCTCTTGTACCTCCTCGCGCATGCGTTCGCCAAGACAAGCTGGAAGCTCAAGACCATCTGCGCCGAAAATGATCCGGCGTGCGTCTCCGGAGACTTGGAAGCATCCGTCGGGTCCTACGGTGCCCGCCAGCGTCGCATGCAAGCGGCCACGCCGACATCAACCAGTTGTGTCGGGCTTCTCCAGCAGACATATCCGCGACGGGTGGCGCCAATCCGGCTTCGTCCGTTCACTCGTGCCCGAGATCACGCTACTCCGCGCGCCGTTGGTCCCGCTGGGAGCAGTTGGGACGAGCACCTCCTATGACCCTGCCCACTATCACGAGTGTCACACCTGAGTTTGGTCCGTTCACCGGCGGAACGCAAGTCACTATCGTCGGCACTGGCTTTACAGATACAGCCGACACAGTGGTCCTCTTCGGTACCGCAAGAGCGTCATCAGTGCGAGTCCAGTCGGCAACGGAGCTCACAGCTGAATCGCCGGCATGTCCCCTAGGCGGCATCGGCGTGGCCATCTCGGTGCAGAATCAAAACGGCACTAGCGTGATTACGCCGGACTCGCCCAACTTCTTCAGCTATGTGCCAACTCTGTCATCCCTCACCGACACGCAAGGCCGGCCGATCACTCAAGCGGAGCTCGAGGTCGGCGGACCAATCGTAATCAACGGCGACGGGTTCGGCACGAAGGGCCAGGCGACCGGCTTCTCTCCCGGCGAAGTTATCACGGGTGCGAGCGTCTGCTGGAGCTCGTCCGCGCTCGAGGCCGGGTCGGCATCCGGAGTTCTCACTTTTCAGCCAAACTCCATCTCGCCTACCCAGATCACGACCCTGGTTCCTCCGATCCCGCCCGGCACATGGTGGATCGCTGTCAGAGTACTGACCGGATACCCTGCGTCCAGCGGAGGCGTTGAGTGGTTTCCAAGTAACTACCTGGAGCTTGAGATTCCTGCGCCTCCCCCGCCAGCGCCCGCGCCAGTCGTGGAGTCGGTTACCGACGCTGCGAGCAACGTCATATCCACGGTATCTGCCGGCAACGTATATGTCACCCCAAGCCTTGCGCCGGGACAGGCGATCTCCATCAATGGCACAGGCTTTGGCGACGTTGCCGGCACTCTAGAATACGCTCTTGGAGGCCTACCTCCGGGGTATGTCACCGTCGCCGGACCACAAGGCTTCCCGTCCCAGGGTTGGGCTGACTTCGCATTAATGACGGGATCCACCATAACCGGCTGGACTGACTCCTCCATCCACCTCACATTAGGACCGGGTCCATTCGGACCCCTCAACTCAGAATCCTACGAACTGAAGGTTGTGACAGCGTTTCTGCTGACGGCGAGCAGTTCGTGGAGTAACTCACTATCCATCTGGGTAGAGGGTCCGTATCTTCTGCCAGAGATCGAATCCGTCACGAATGCACAGAACCAGGTGATCGATAGCGCCGTTCAGGGCGAATACGTCATCGTCTGCGGCAAGAATTTCGGGCCATCCGAGGGAAACGGTGCCGTCCAGTGGCTCTATGTCGATCCACAGACGGGCCAAGAATCGCTGCTCGCTGTCTCGTACTCCTCCTCGCGGACCGATGGTTACGACAATATTGCGTGGTGGACTGACTCGCAGATCTGCGCCCTTACGCCGCTGATCTCTATCCAGCAGACCTCCGGTACGGGACCTCAGACCGTCTGGATCCGTGTGATCGACTCGGCTGGGGACCCGACTGCGGCCCTCTTACTCCCCGATAGCCTAGCGTGGGAGAAGGATACATACCAGTTTCAGCTCACTCCCCGAGCGACATGGCTCTATGTGGTCAACGCCGGCAACGACGCCGTGTCCGTGATCGACACCTCGACGATGCAGAGCGCGCGCGGCAGCCCAATTGGCCTCGGCGTGATCCCCATGCCGGCATCCGTGTCATACGGGGGCGCCGAGATCCAGGCGGCCGCGATACCGACCGGCATCGCGGCCAACAGCAGCGGGACGAAGGTATATGTCACCATCCAGGTCTGGGCCCCGAGCCAGAGTGCTCCAGATGACTCATCGACCGTCACGTGGGGTGGCGACGCCAGCCTGACTCCCGTCAACGGCTGCGTTGTCGTCGTTCAGGCCGATTCGACCCAGGCCAACTGGAACGACTCCGTCACGGCATTTCCGGTCGGCGTCAATCCGCAGGGCATCGCCGTGCTTCCGCCCGACGACCCGGGCAAACCAGGCGACTATCGGATTTACGTCGCCAACGTGGGTTCTCTGCTCGAAACGGTGTCCCCGGGCCAGGGCAGCATCTCGGAAATCGACAGCTCGAAGATACAGCCAAATCAGCAAATGGATCCCGCCGCGAACCAAGGCGCCGTCTCTGGCCTGTTTACGGCCGGCGCTCCAGCGTTGGACTCGGGAACGGCGCCACAGGTGCAGTTTCCACTGGCGCTTGTCGCGAGTAACGATGCAAAGCGGTTGTACATTCTCGATGGGGGCACGCTATATAACACCAATACGCCGGCGGACGGTCTTGGCTACCTGCTAGTGCTCGATGTAGAGAAGACCTCTGCGACCTTTCAGGAGATCGTTGCCACCGTTGCGCTGCCCGGCGAGGGCTTCGAGGTTCAGGACATGACAATCTCGCCGGACGGCAGCATGCTGTACGTCGCCACGTTGCAGTGGGGGCAGGCTGCCGAATTCCACAGCGCGATAGCAATCGACACCGCCGCGATCGCGCCAGGGCTCAACCAGGCCGATGGTCCTGCGATACATGCAACGCTGACGCTCGAGGTCCCCGAGGTGACGGCGAAGGGCAGTGGCGGACCGAGCGAACCGCTGTGCAATCCGATCGCGCTGTCCGCCGTCGGATCGGACTATGTGGTGATCACGGACAATCCGTCGGCGTTTCCGATCGGATCGCGCGTCGTCGTCGGCGAACCGGACACGGGCTGGCTGTGGGGGGAAGTAAAGGCCCTGACGCAGGGCGGGACGACTCCCACGCCCATCACGGCTTCGATCGTCCTCGCGGCTGTCGGCTCGACCTACACCGTGTCGATCGGGGCGACACCGGGCCATCCCTCCGGCTTCGTCGTCGGTAGCCCCGTCAGCATCGGCGATCCGAGGTCCAGCTGGCTATGGGGCGTGGTGGTGGGAACTGCCACGCAAACCACCTCCGCGGGCACCTATCAGAACCTTCAGGTTCAGTCGCGCGCGCAGTCCGCCACGAGCGGCTCGATCATGGTCGGCGCGCAGATGCGCAACCTCGGCGTCGTCGTCGAATCCGCGCAGCAATCGTCAACCAGCGGCACGATCCCCGTGGGCGTGCCTGTGACGACGTCCGCATCCGCACCGGCCGGAGCGTCGGTTCAGGGGCTCGGCATCAGCAGCGTCGGAAAGCCCACCTACTCCGGCCTCTACACGACTGTCGCGGCTCAGGGGATCGCCACCGACGGCCGCTGGCTGTATGTGTCGGACCTCTACGGGCCGGTGTGGATCATCGACACCTTGGCGATCCAGGCGCCGGGCGACTACGGCCCGCCTGCCTGGCTTGGCGATCTCTGGCGCAGCGTGCCCAACGTACAGATCTCCTACCAGGGGGCGTTCAGCACAGATGTGGTGGCCGCACTCAACGTGGGGGGAGAGCCCAACGCGGTCGTCACGACGTCAAACGGCGTCTATGTGGCCCAGGGCGGCCTGTCGGCCTCCGCGCACGATACGCTAGCCAACGAGGTCTTCGAGGCGGGCTCGGACGCGATACCGGCACCCGCCAACCAGGTCGTCGAGCTGCCGGCCGGCGGCGTGGTGGCCGCGGGGTACTCCGACCCGCCGGTCAACGTCGTCGGCGATGCGTCGGCGCTGGCGGCGGTGGCGGTTGGCAATGCCCCGATCGCGCTCGCGGCCGTTCAGCCCTTCTCCGTCGCCCCGCCGCCGGCGGCCCCCCAGAGTCACGCGCTCTCGCGATATCCGTGGTGGCGGCTGTGGTGGAATCGCCGGCCGCCGGTGCTGGCGCTTCCCGTTCCGCCGCGGGTCAACGAACTGCCGCATAGTTTTGAACCCCCAGAAGATGGCCCGCCCGCGGGCTCGATCCCCGATTGGCCGGTATCTCGCGGCCAGCTGGCGTCGATCTTGCAGCAATGCCTCACGCCCTCGGCCTCACAAGCCGCGACGCCCGCGGGCGCCGTGGCGGACGATCGCGGGCAGGCAGCCGACCAGCGAGCGAAGAAAGGGCCAGACGGCAGCGTGGCTGCTGCGACGCTTCGCGCCGGCGGCCCGACGAGCAGACAAGGGAGGTGCTGGACGGTTTGAAGGACGCCGGCGCGATCGCGCGTTCGCTGTCCAGAGCGGTGGCCGCCGCGTTGGCCCACGGCCTGCTGCGACCGCTGCCCGACGGGCGCTTTGACCCGGCGGGAGCGCTCAGGCGCTCGCACGTGAACCTGTCCGTCGCCGCTCTCAGGCGGCTGCGCGAGCGGAAGCCCGGCGCATGACGTTCGCGGGGCGACTCGGCATGGCGCCGGTCCCGTCAACCATCGTTACTACTCCACACAGAAGGGAAGGTCAAGATGCCCGCTGGACCCCTGCATAGCAACCACCTTCTGGCGTTTCAGCGGCGGGCGCTCGGGCTCGGCGCGCCATCGAGGCCCGGGTTGACGTCGTCGCTGATCGAGGCCGCCGACGGCGCGCAGATCTACATGCGGCTCGGCGCATTCAACTCACTGTCCTGGGTCGAGGCGACCGATAAAGCGGGTCTCCTGCACACGATCGAGGGCAAGGCACAGGCCGCGGGTGGCAGCCCGCGGCTCCCGGCGATCCTCGAGTACGCGCTGACGTTCCGGCGCGATGGCGCCCCCCGCGTTCGCTTCTCCGCCAGCGCCTCGTCGGCGGATAAGAGCGTCGCCGCGGGCGTTGCGGTCTATGGACGCAGCAGAGCAGGCAAGTGCGCTGCCGTCAGCCTCACACCGGGACCCGACGGCGTCGCCATCTCGACGTACTCGCGGGCCGGGGGCAAAGAGCAGACGGTCGACGAGCACGTGGACGGCACAGGCCAGGCGCATCTGCTGGAGCACATAACCGCCCGCCTGCTTGACGGCATGCGCGCCGAGGACTTCGATGAGCTGCACTACTTCGAGCGTTTGCTTGGCAAGTTGGCGATAACGTCGCGGCGTGCGATGGACGCAAAGCTGCGGGCATACGGACTTGGCCTCGATCGCGAAAGCATGTGGCGAGCGCTGCTCGACCTGACCCAGGCGGGCTTTGCCGAAGCGAACCAGTCTGGCTCGGCAATACCCCAACCGCGGCTCTACACCGGCGGTGACATTACGGCGTCAAATGCCGCGGATGCAAAGGGGACGGTCGCCCTTGAGACGGGTGTTGCCACGACGCTGATCGTCGCCGCGGTCGTAGCTCTCGGCCCGCCGGCCTGGCTGGTGGTCGCCGCCACCGGCACGCTTGGCGCCGCCGGCGCCTATGTCGTCAATCAGTACAACAGTCTTGTCAACGGGATCGTTGCACAGCAAGGCCAGCAACAGCAGCAGCAGCAACAACAACAGGCTGAGACCGATTCACAGTACTACGCCCAGAGCGCCCACACCGCAGAAGAAGCGACCAACGAAGCGCTCCAGAAAGCTCAGGAAGCACTCAACGAAGACGACCCGACGAGCGCCCAGTATTGGGCACAGCAAGCTTGGGACGCCGCCAATTCCGCTCAAGACAACGCGACGGCCGCCATCAACGCCGCGGGCAACGCGCCAGGCGACGCCGCGGCTCAGGCGGCGGCTCAAGCAGCACAGACCTCCGCCGATCAGGCCATGCAGGCAGCCCAGCAGGCGCAAGCCGCTGCCGATCAGGCCTATCAGAACGCGCAAACTGCCGCACAACAACAGGCGCAGGCCGACCAGCAGGCCCAACAGCAGCAGGCCGCCGCGGAGGCCGAGGCAGAGGCGGAGGCCGAGGCAGAGGCAGAGACGGGGTCCGAGGCGGAGGCGGAGGCCGAGGCGGAGGCCCTGGACGACAACGAGGAGGCGGCTGCAGCGGAGGGCTACCAGTAGCCGCCGCGTGGCGCACACGGCAGCCCATCCGGTGGATGGCGGGATCGTCGTCGAGCACCCTCGCAGATGAAGGCAATCGCCCTACTCTCACCGACACCACGACATCTCGCTGGCGCGCCGGACAGGGCGCACTCGAGGCTGGCGGCGTTGCTCTCGAGCAGTCACGGCTTCACCTGCGCGACGGTGAGTCTCGAACAGCGGCCGATCGCGGATGGCACGGTTTTCGATTCGCGTGCCGGAGTGCCGCGTGCGCCCGTGTGGCCCGACTACGTCTTCTGTCCGACTCGCTCAGCCAACCGCGCCCACAACGCCGACGCCGATCGTCTACTCACCGCCCTCGCCACCATCGCAATCCGCGTGGGTTACGACCACGACTCCTCGCTGTGGGGGATCAAGAGCGTCTTTGAGCGGCGCTGTCGAGCATACGAGTCCGTCTTCGGATCGCCGATACCGCGTCCAAGGACAGAGCTCGTAAACGGCGAGCCCGACCGAGGCAAGATCTCGCATTTCGTTGCACGGTATGGACCCTCGATCCTGAAGCCCCACAACAGCTCGAGGTCTCGCGGTATCAGGATTTTGACGGAAATAGACCAGGTCCCCCGTCTCATCTTGAACCAAGACCAATACGTGCTTCAGGAGCTCGTCGCAGACCCCGCGACACTGCGCGGCAGAAAGCTTGAGCTGCGAGTTTATGTGGTCATCCACGACCTGCAAGAGCCCGTCTACCGCATATCCAGGACCGTGCTTATCAAGACCGCCATACGCCGGTATGCGCCAGGCGTCGAGGATGCGGAGATCTGCGGAGTCACCTATGCCAGGCGCCGCGGGTTCGTCCCGCAGATCGGCTTGTTAGACGACATGACCACGCCGAACCGGTCTTGCTACACGCATTGGCGTGCCATTCGATCCGGCATCCACGATGTGGTGAGCCCGTTCATGAGAGCCGTGGCATGGCGTGCAAGGTCGACGGCGAAGCTGCCCTGTCACCTGTTCTGGGGGTTGGACCTCGCCATTCAAAACACGAGCAGCGGCCCGCGAGCGCTGCTGCTCGAGGCCAACACGTTCCCCGCGTTGTACCAGGGGGAGGAGCACATTGACAGTGCGATGGACAGGTTGTTTGTTCACGAGCTATTCGGCACGGTCTGATAGCATGACGCTTACCGTACCGCGCGAATGCTACGGTGCCCGTGCGGCGCACGGTGAGACCCTGGCCGGCGAGAAACGGCTCAGTGAGGCTTCGTTTTGCGTCGCGCCTTCGGTTTCGATTTAGACCAGTTATCGAGATGAAACGTTGTTGGTTTGTCTGGGGGTTCGTGAACCTCGGCGCAGCGCCAGTTGTGGTTGCGGAATGCGCTGCTACGAAACGTGTTCCTACTCGATGGCAACATGGCGGTCGGGATCTCCAACGGCGGTGAGCTGATGGTCCGTGTCGGCCCGGATACCTCCGATGAGGCGCTCGCTCGACCTCACACGCGCATCTTCGACATGACTGGCCGGCCGATGAAGGGCTGGATCCTCGTCGCCACGGAGGGATTTACGACTAAGCGCCAGCTCGGCGTCTGGGTACGGCGTGGCGTGGCGTTCGCCCGAACCCTGCCAGCCAAGTGGTAGCGCGTGCCCGTCAACGTGGAGAGCGTGATCGAGATCTCCCTGCCGCGCGATGAGGTTGCCCTCTATGCGTGTGACCCCGATAACGCGACCGCCTGGTACGAGAACATGAAGGCGGTCCAGTGGAAGTCGCCCCGACCGCTTGCCGTCGGCTCGCAGATTGCGTTTGTCGCCGAATTCCTCCGCCGGCGCCTCGCCTACACCTATGAGGTAACAGAGCTCGTCCCCGGCGAGCGGTTCGTGATGCGCACCGCCGAGGGGCCCTTCCCAATGGAAACCACCTACATGTGGGAGGACACCTCTGGCAGCGCCACCCGGATGACACTGCGCAACCGAGGCGAGCCCGCTGGCTTCGCCAAGGTCGCAGCTCCAATGATGGTCCACGCAATGCGGCGGGCCAACCGCAAGGATCTGAGCCGGCTGCAGCAGATTCTCGAGCGCAAGGCTGTTTGCGGCAACGGGTAGCGGGGTTAGCGCCGCCCTTCTACGCTTTGGTGATAGCCGTCGTGAGTCCAGGTGTGCTGGCGAGCGTCTGGTAGACGACGCAATAGCGCTCCGTCAACCGCTGTAGCGTCGCGAGCTGCTCCTCGTCGGCGTTCGTCTCCAGCACGAATGAGAGGCGGATCGCCGAGAAGCCGACAGGCGCCTCCCTGCCAACGCCGAGGGTCCCCCGGAAATCGAGATCACCCTCAGCGCGCACATGCCCCGCTGTCACGACGATCCCGAGCGATGTCGCAACCGCCCGCAGCGTGACCCCCGCGCACGCGACGAGCGCCTCAAGCAGCATGTCGCCCGAGCAGAGCAGCGAGCCGTCCCCACCAGAGGCGGGGTGCAACCCGGCCTCGGCGAGCACTCGCCCTGTCTGCACCGAGCACGATATGCCGTCTCCTATGGCGCCAGCTGCCGACAGCGTGACCTGCGCCGCACCCGGCTCAGCGAGGTAGCGCGCCTTCAGGGGTGCCTGCAGCGCACGAAGCTCATCTCGCTCCACGAAGGAAGCCTAGCCTCGATTCGTCGCGAAGCGGTTGGTGGCGCCCGGTGGAGTGAGATTTGAGGTGTGACCGGTCGGCTTGGTGCTGTGGTGGTGGGGCGGACTCGGTGAGGGGCTGTTTCGGGAGCGTCAACTGGTGCCGGCGACCGTTTTTGCTCAGGGTTGATCCTCGGCGGGGGCCAGGAGGTCGAGCGGGATGTGGGTGTGTGCGGCGGCTGGGGTTCAGCCGTAGGCGGGGAGTGTTTGTAGGCGCTTGAACGCGCGTTGGATCGCTGTGGCCCAGGGCCATTCGGCGGGGAGGTGCAGCGTGGTGCGGCGTGCGTGGCGGGTGAGTTGCCCGGCGACGTGCAGGATGCGGTAGCGCAGCCGCTTGGGTTCGCTGATCTTGTGCTCGCCGTCGAGCGCGAGTTGCTGTGTCCAGACCATGATGTCGTGCGCGAGCAGCGCGAGCTCGAACCATGCGGCGTTCGCCTTGAAGGAGTGGAACGGGAGGCGGGAGGCACCGGTCGCCTTCAGCGTCTTGACGCGGTCCTCGACCTCGGCGTGCTGGCGGTGAAGGGCCTCCAGGGCCGCGATGTCCGGGTCCTGTTGGTCGGTGATGAAGCACTGGAAGCGGTGCCCGTCATCGTCAGTGAAGGAGAGCTGCGCCCCGGGGTGAGGACGCTCGCGGCGGCAGATCAGCCGGGTGCCGGCCGGCCAGGACGCCAGGTTGACCTCGCCGGTCAACTCGGCTACCCATGCTCCCTTGCGTGGCTGGCCGTTATGGTCGATCGCGGGCTGCCATGCGGTCTCTGCGAGCGCGAGGATCGCCCCTCTGACCCTCTCATCGATCGCGTACCCAAAGGAAAAACGGATGCGGCACTCCCGGCAAGCTGACGCAAGGTCGTGGCTCGCTCCGGCGGAGTCCGAGCGCGCGAGGATCTCCCCATCAAGCGCGCTCTCGGGTAGCTGCTCGAGCGCGAGATCCAGCACCCTCAGATGATCCCGGGCGTTGTTCGCGCCGGCGTTCCCGGGCCGCAGAATCCCCGCGAGGACCTCCCGTCCACACGTAGCGAGCAGCGGGTTGAACCCGAACGCGCCCTTGTAATGCCCGGCGGCGTGCTCCTTCTCGGAGTGGATCGTGATCGGGGTCGCGTCGAAGTCAAGGATCACACGCCCAGGAGCCGCCCCATGCCGCCACGCCCGCCCGCGAGCGACGGCACGCGCCCGGCGGACCCGGTCAAGCTCCGCCTCGCCGATCGAGAGCAACACCCTCCGTGCCGTAGAAACCGACGCGATGTCCCCGAACAGCGCGGGCTGCCCGGCCAGCACCGCAAGGTCTGAGACGCACCGTCCGCCGTCGGCGGCCATCACCGCCAGATCGCAGAAAACCTGGCCGGGATCGTGATCAGAGCGCCGCTCCCGGGTGCCCGCCAACGCGGCACTGAGCCCATCCGCCAAGCCCAGTCTCTTCGCCGCAAGCACCAGCAGCGCCGTCCCCGCGCGAGAGGACAAACCCTTGCCGTCCGCCACGACATCTACCGTTTCGAACGACGCACTACCGATCACCTTCAAGGTGAACCTCCTGAGCGGGTGGATTGCAGGCCTCAACAACCGCAATCCTCCCCGCCCAGGCAGACGTTCCAAGCCTCAGCCCAACTCAACCCCCACCGCTAGGCGACGAATCGAGGCTAGACGGCCGCCATGCGTGAGGCAATACACGAATGATCGAGCCCGTATTCGCGTAAACGAAGTCCAACCGTGGTATAGGCCGATTCCGAAGACGCGGACGCCGTGCGGCGCCGTCAACGGATCGGCAGGCGCGCGAACCCAACTCTCCGGGCTGATCGTCGCAGCGCTGACTTGCCCGCGACATCGGGCAGGTCCGCGACATCCTCCACAGCGTCATCGACAACCCAGCCATCACCCACTTCTACCCCACCATCCAGGCAGCCGTAGCCGCAGCCCAGAAGAGAACACAAAAAAACGCAGCTTCCGCTTAGCGCACCAAGCAGTCATCCCCCGGCGCCCGAAGCAGACGCTCGCAGCGGGCGAGCTGCTTGCCTCGACAGGCTGCGGCGAGAGTGCCCAGCTCGCCAGCGGGCGCGGTGGCGCATGGGCTGGTACCCACACACCGCCTTTAGCAACTACCGCCCTGTCTTCTGGTCCTGCGAAACTGCGCGCGTGGCCGATGCGCTGCGTGAGTTGATCGTCGCCGATGCGGTGGGCTGGCGTGCCTGGCTTGGGGCCAACCACGCAGGTGAGCCCGGGGTCTGGCTGGTGCTGGCTAAGAAGGGCACGACCGTGCCGACGCGGCTCACATACGAGCAGGCGCTGCAGGAGGCGCTCTGCCACGGCTGGATCGACGGCCAGGTGAAGAGGCGCGACGAGCTGACCTACCGTCAACGCTTCACGCCCCGGCGAGCCCGCAGTGCATGGTCACAGCGCAACATCGCGATCACCGAGCGCCTGCTCGCCGAAGACCGCGTGCACCCTGCGGGCCTCGCCGCGGTCGAACAGGCCCGGGCGGATGGCCGGTGGGAGTCGGCCTACCCGGGCCAGCGAACGATCGAGGTACCCGCCGACCTCGCCGCGGCGCTCGCCGCCGAGCCCAGAGCGCAGGCGATGTTCGAGATCCTCACCAGCCAGAACCGCTACGCGGTGCTCTATCGCCTGCAGAGCGCCAAGCGCCACGAGACGCGGCTGCGACGGATCGAGCAGTTCGTCGCGATGCTCGCCCGCGGCGAGACGATCCACCCACAACAGCGAGCCCTTCCCGACTGAAGGCAGCCGTGTGGTTGTCGTCCGGGCTGACGCGATGGCGCCGCCGCGACCCTGGTGGGACACCCACCGCGCGATGCGACAGCCGCGGTTAGAGTCCCCCCCCGTGAGCGGGATCCCGTAACTCCTAAGCTCAGGCCACCCGCGCCGCGAAGCGAGTGGCGGCCCCAGGGCGAGCGACGCCGGCGGCCACGAGCGGCCGTCAACACCGAACTCGCGCTCTCGCGCGTTTCTGCACGAGCCGGTACTTACGAGCCTGTCCCCCCGCCCGCGCGGGGCACGACCTCGCTGGTGACGAGGCCGTGCGCGGTCGTGAGCGAGTCGACGATCTCGAAATGGCCAGCCATTCGGGCGGGCGTGTCGAGAATGATCGTGACGATGGGGACGTGCCGGCGCAGTTGCAGCAGGCGGTCGCCGTGGGGGGCGTGGTCGCCGTGAAAGCCCCAGATACCGCGAATGCTGGTGGCGCCCGCGGCGCCGGCGGCGCGCAGGCGGCGGATGAGCTGCAGATTGATCGGGTGTCCGTCGTGGGTCGCGGCTTGCGAGGTGTAGATCGTGAGCTTCTGCCAGAGCGGCAGGCCGTGCTCGTCGGTGCCGGGCAGCTCGTGCGGGGTGGCTAACCGCGCGCCGTCGCGCTTGCAGATGCGCACCCGCTCGAGGGTGACCAGCGGTTCGCGCAGGAGGGCGCCCAGCTCGGGCAGGACGGCGGCGATCGGCGCCGCGGCGCCGACGGCGAGGATCATCACGGGCACGGTGGCGTTGCGCGCGAAGAAGTGCGCGCGTGCGCGGCGGCCGTCGCGGGTGCCGTCGACGCCGAGCAGCACGGTCGCACCGGCGATGCCACGGCGGTGCAGGAGGTCGACGACGGCGAGGTGGGCCGGTTGGCGCCCGACGCGCTGCTGGCGCCCGACGTACACGGTGAGCTTGGCTTCGCCGAAATCGGCCGGAAGCTGTGGGGAGTCGAGCGGCCCGTCGAGCAGGAGGGCCCGCTCGAGCGTAAGCAGGCCGCGGCGGTGCAGGCGGGTGACGGGCTCGAGCAGGGCCTCGATGCGCGCGCGGCGGTCGACGGCGACGGAGACGACGGGGAGGTCTTCGGAGAGCGTCAAGAGGCGGTCGGTGCGCAGGCGGTGGTGCTGACCAAAGCCCTCGGCGCCGCGCAGGAGCACGCTGGTGCGCAGGCGGTGCTCGTCGTAGAGGTCGGCGAGCGCGTCGGCGAGCAGGCCGTGCTCGGTGCGTTCGCGCTCGCCAAAATAGGTGGTGAGCTTGAGGCAGTCTTCGCCGGCCCCGCCGCCGGCCCCGCCGCGACCCCCGACAACACTCACAACCGCACCCCGATCGCGTGGCCGGCGGCGGCAGCGCCAACGCCGGCCAGCAGACTGAAGATCAGGTTGACGAGCGCGAGGCGCGGTTCGGCGTCCTCGGTGAGGCGGTGGGACTCGAGCATCCAGGTGGAGAAGGTGGTGTAGGAACCGAGGGTGGCGCTGCCGGCGAGAATCAGCGCGGTGCCGCTGAGGGCAAGGCCGGCAAGGAGGCCTAACAGAAGGGCGCCGCTGAGGTTGACCGCCAGTGTGCCGAGCGGGAAGCCGGTGACCGAGCGCGCGCCGATCACCCCGTCGAGCAGGAAGCGACCGAGCGCGCCGAGCCCACCGAGCGCGGCGACGGCGAGCCAGACCCCAACACTCATTGGGCGTCCTCGCGTTGCCGCGGCCGCGGCCGCCGCCACCACCGGGCAGGCGCGCTCATGCGAAAGAGTCGCGTGCGGCGCACGGCGGCAGTGGAAAGCCAGATCGCGAGGTAGCCGGCGGCGATGCTGCTTAACCCGTAGGCGAGGGCGAGGCCGGTGCGGTGGTGTTCGAGCATCGACAGCAGCTCGACTTGGAGGGTCGAGAAGGTGGTGTAGGCGCCGCAGAAGCCGGTGGCGAGCAATGGCCGGCGGTAGGTCGAGAGCGGCAGGCGCTCCTGCAGGCGGGTGGCGAGGTAGCCCAGGGCGAAGCAGCCGGTGATGTTGGCCACAAATGTTGCCCACGGCCAAGAGGTGGCGGAGGCGGCGAATTCCTGGCCGAGCCAGACGCGCAGCAGCGCCCCGCCCGCGCCGCCGAGGAAGATCGCGGCCAGCTCGCGCCGGTCCAGAGCGGGCACTTCGGAGCCGCCGCCTGTGAGCCCGCGAGCCCCTACGCCTCGATCCAGGGCCCGTGCCAGCGGCCGAAGCCGGCGACGAGCTTCTCGGCGTCCTCGGGGCCCCAGCTGTCGGGCGCGTAGGGGTGCGCACGCGGGGAGCTGACGAGCAGCGGCGCGAACACGCGCCAGGCCTCTTCGACGCCGTCCTGGCGGGTGAAGCGCGAGCTGTCGCCGCGCATCGCGTCGAAGAGCAGCACCTCGTAGGGCGTGGGCGCCTCGCCGCCCTCCTGGGCGAACTCCATGTCGAGCGCGATCTCCTCGGGTCCAGCGGCGTCGGCGCGGTGCGCGTCGAGCAGCAGGCGGGTGCCGGTGGAGGGGTCGAGCTTGACGACGAACTGGTTGGGCTCGGGCGGACGCGAGGGCGAGTGGGGTTTCGGGTTCAAGAAGCCTAGGCGCGGCGGGCGGCGAAAGACGACGCGCAGCTCGGTCTGGGTGACGGGCAGGCGCTTGCCGGTGCGGATGAACCAGGGCACGCCGGCCCAGCGCCAGTTGTCGATCTCCAGGCGCAGCGCGATGTAGGTCTCGGTGTCGGAGTCCGGCGCGACGCCGTCGATGGAGCGGTAGCCGTTGTACTGGCCGCGAACGCAGTGGGCGGGGTTGGCGTCGGCGACGGCGCGCAGCAGTGCGTACTTGGCGTCCTTGAGCGCCTCGGCGTCGCCGCCGGAGGGGGGCTCCATCGCGGCAACGGCGAGCACCTGCATGATGTGGTTGACGACGACGTCGCGCAGCGCGCCGACGGGGTCGTAGAAGTGGCCGCGGTCCTCGACGCCGAAGCTCTCGGCCATCGTGAGCTGCACGCAGGCGACGTTGGCGCGGTTCCAGGTCGGCTCGAGCAGCGTGTTGGCGAAGCGCAGGTAGAGCAGCTCGTCGGTGCCCATCTTGCCGAGGAAGTGGTCGATGCGGTAGAGCTGGGACTCGTCGATCGAGCGGTGGATTTCGGCGGCCAGGGTGCGCGCGGAGGCGAGGTCGTGGCCGAAGGGCTTCTCGACCACGACGCGCGCGCCGGCGGTGAGACCGGCGCCGGCGAGCTGGGCGATGACCGCCCCGAACAGAAAGGGCGGGATCTCCAGGTAGAACACGGGAGTGCGCGCGCCGGACAGCGCGTCGCGCACGCGCGCGTAGGTGGCGGCGTCGTTGAAGTCGCCGCTGACGTAGGAGAGGCGCGCGGCGAAGCGTTCGAACACGGCGGCGTCGAGCTGCTCGCCGGTCCCTTCGATGCATTGGCGCGCGTGCGTGCGCAGTTGCTCCACCGACCAGTCGTCGGCGGCGACGCCGACGATCGGGCAGTCGAGCAGGCCGCGGCGCTCCAGCCGGTAGAGCGAGCGGAAGGTCATCACCTTGGCGAGGTCGCCAGTGATACCGAAGATCGCCAGCGCGTCGGCGGGCCGCGGGCCGCTACCGGCGGCGGCAGAAGCGCTGGAGGCAGGTTCAGCTGCCATGGCCTTCCCCCTCCCCCTCTCCCTGGCCCGCCCCAGTTCCCAGCACCCAGCGCTCGACGGCACGGGCGAAGCCCTCGTCGTCGTTGGCAGGCGCGACGTGGCGGGCGGCGCGTTGGACCTCGCGGTCGGCGTTGCCCATCGCGATGGACAGGCCGGACTGGGCGAACATGAGGACGTCGTTGGGCATGTCGCCGATCGTGGCGATGCGAGCGGCCGGGAGGTCGTAGCGCGTGGCGAGCGAGCGCAGGACGGCGCCCTTGTTGGCGTCGGGGTGGGTGACGTCGAGGTAGTAGGGCTGGGAGCGCGCGGCGGAGACGTGCTCGCCGAAGCGCTCGCTGGCGGCCTGCGAGGCGCGCTCGACGGCGGCGTGGTCGTCGCTGACGCCGACGATCTTCGCGACGCCGCTATCCAGGCCGGCGAAGCTGGCGACGACGGTGGGCGCGAACTGGACGGTGGCAGCCTCGCGCGCGACGTGCGCGCCGTCGGGGTCACGCACCAGCCAGTCTGAACCGCGGTAGACCCAGACGTCGAGGTCGAGGGAGTCCAGCAGCGCCACGATCCCTGAGACTAGCGCGACGGGCAACTCGTGGCTCTCCAGCTCGTGCAGCTCGCGGTCGACAATCAGGCCGCCGTTGAAGGCCGCGATCGGCGTGTGCAGGTCGAGCGGCTCGATCAGCATCGCCATCCCGCGCGGCGGGCGGCCGCTGGTGATCGCGAAACGGATTCCCGCCGCGGCGAGGGCGCGCACGGCGGCGGTCGCGCGCTCAGTGAGCACCTTCTCGGAGGTGACGAGCGTGCCGTCAACGTCGGCGAGCAGCAGTCCAACCGGGTGAGCCTGCGCGCTGGGGGTAGCGCCCATCGCTAGGGAGTCTGGCAGGTTGGGCACGCGCGGGGCATCATGTGCACCCGTGAGACCGGCCCCCGAGGACCGCACCGACCCCGCGCCGCCGCCGCCCGGCGCAAACGCCGAGCCAGGGGCCGCCGCCCACCGCGCAACCGAACCCGGCCCGCCGGCGGATCCCGCACCGCCGCCGCCCGGCGCAAACGCCGAGCCGGGAGCCGCCGCCCACCGCGCAACCGAACCCGGCCCGCCGGCCCCGCCGGCGAACCCCAAGCCGCCCGGCGCAGACACCGAGCCGGCCCGCCGCGAGCGGGCGGGGTGGGAGCGGGTGATTGGGTGGCTGCTGCCGGGGTCCAACCCGGCGGGAGCGGTGTACGGGATGATCGCGGTGGGAGCGCTGCTGGCGGCGGAGAGCGGGCTGCATGACAACTACCTGGAGACAGTCGGCTCGGTGTTGGTGGCGCTCGCGCTGTACTGGCTGGCGCACGCGTACGCGGAACTGCTGGGGCGCCGCTGGCGTACGCGCGAGCACCTGACGGCGAGTGCGCTGTGGCGGGCGCTGGCGCGCGACTGGACGATCATGCGCGGGGCGACGAGCGCGTTGATCGCGCTGGCTGCGTGCTGGGCCGCCGGCGCGAGTCAGGAAACGGCGGTGACGATCGCGATCTGGACAACGGCGGGGAGTCTCGTGGTGTACGAGCTGGCGGCGGGGGTGCGCGCTCGCTCGCGCCCGGCGGAGCTGCTGCTCGAAGGCTGTGTGGGCGCGGCGATGGGTGTTGGGGTGCTGGCGCTGAGGGTGATCCTGCACTGAGGACCCCCACACCGAGGCCACCCCCCCCACACCGAGGCCACCCCCCCCACACCGAGGCCCTGTGCCGCCGCGCCCGACGCGGGGCGTGAGCTACGCTGCGGGCAGACGTGGCGCAGCAACAGGTGAGGCCGATCTTGATCGCATACGACGGCTCGGAGGCGTCGCGGGCGGCGGTGCGCGCGGCGGGCGAGCTGTTTGGGGGCGCGGGGGCGTTGGTGTTGACGGTGTGGGAGCCGGCGTTGGCCCAGGTGATGTTGATGGGGGACGCGACTGGCATTGGCGCCACGATGCTGCCGTATGACCCGACGATGGCGTGGGACGCGGAGCGCGCGAGCGAGGCCCGCGCGCAGGACGTCGCGCAGGAGGGCGCGCGGCTGGCCGGGCAGTGCGGGCTGCGCTCGCAGGCGCTGACCGCCGAGGAGACGGTCGCGCCACAGGACGCGATCGTGGCGGCGGCGCAGGAGCAGGGCGTGCGCGCGATCGTGATTGGGTCGCGCGGTTTGCGCGGGTTGCGCTCGAAGCTGCTGGGCAGTACGTCGGCGCATGTGCTAGAGCACGCGGCGTGCCCAGTCGTGGTGGTGCGCGCGCCGCCGGACGGCGTGAGCGACGAGGCGAAACCCTAGGCAGCGGCGGCGCGCGGACGCCGCACAAGCAACGGGACGCGCGCGCGGGCAGTGGGGCGCGGCGGGCCGGCGGGGCCGGCGCGGGCGGACGGTCGGCACACCGCGCCAGGCGAGTCAGAAACATTTCCGCGAAACTCGGTAAAACGCTGGCCGCGGGCGCGAGGGGCGCGCCACGGGGAGCGTCGGATCGCGCGATCACCAGGCAGAAGGGGACAATCGGCATAGTGGCGGCCATCCGGTGGCTCGCATTGCCGGCACGCGCGGAGGAGGTCGGTGCCGTTGCCGGGGGCAGCCGCCAAACGCGGTGGTGGAGCTCGTGTATCGTCGCGCGCTGCGCGCGGACACTGGGGAAAACGACCGTGCGGAGGGGCTGTCGCGCCACGCCGCGTGGAGGCATAGACTTAGCTGTAGACAAAGAATCGCTGACATGAGATGATCGTGTTTGCCGGTCTCTTTGACAGTCCGGCGGGCAAGTATCTGGGGAGGTGGAATAGTCGATGTCGGAGCGCGGGAGCCGGGGCTCCGGGCGTAGAAGCCGGGGCGCCGCACGCCCCGGGAGCAGTGAACGCAGCGCGACACAGACGATCGCGCCCATCTACAAGCGCCTGCCGAAGGGCCCGCACGGCATCACCGCGACAGGCGTGGCCCACCACCAGCGGATCCGGATGCATGGCGCGATGATCGAGGCGGTCGCGACGCGGGGATACCGGCAGACGAGCGTGAAGCTTGTGATCGGGTTGGCAGGAGTGTCGCGGAGGGCCTTTTACGAGCAGTTCGCGAACAAGGAAGACTGCTTTTTGGAGACCTTTGACCTGGTCGTGCACCGCGTCGTCCAGCGCGTGAGCGAGGCGTACCGTGCGGGCGGAGACGAGCTCGAGGAGCAGTTGGGAGCGGCGCTGGGGGCGCTCGCGCAGGAGGTCGAGGGTAATGCCAAGGCGCTGCACCTCGCGGTGCTCGACACCCAGACGGCGGGCGTCGGCGGGCTGCGGCGGCTGCGGAGCGTGACCGCGATGCTCGAAGGACTGCTTTCCCACGGGTTGGTCGACAGCGGCGAGCGCGAGCCGCTGGCGCTGCCGGTCACGCGCGCGATCATCGGTGGCCTGCGCGGGGTGACGTGCGAGCATCTGCAGGGCCGTCGCTCACAGGCTCCGGCCGAGCTGGCACGGGAGCTGCTGCAGTGGTCGCTGCTGCTGCGCTCGCCGGCGGTCGCGGGGCTGCGGCCCCGCCCGTGTTCGAATGCGCCGTTCGAGCACCCGGTCCAGCTCGACGGAGGAGGGCGCGCGCGCAGCGCCCGCGACGCGCGCGGACACGGTGCGCACGAGCGTGCGCACGAGCACGAAATGCCGGCCGCGAGGAGCTCTGCGCGACGCGCGGGCACGGGCGCAGGCCGGCGCGGCGGGCGCCGCGCCACGGCGCGCGAGAGCCAGCGTGCGCAGTTGCTGGGCAGCGCGATCGACCTGACGTTGCGCGAGCGATTTGACGACCTCAGCAAGCTGCGGATCGCCGACGAGGCGGGCGTGACGATCGACGCGTTTATGGCGCTTTTTACCGATAAGCAGGACTGCTACCTGGCGGCGCTCGACATGCTTGGCGACGAGGTGTTACAGCTGGTCGCCAGCCCGGGGTTGGTGTCGGAGGACTGGGCGGGGGCGGTGTGCGCGACGGTGGCGGAGCTGCTGTCCTACCTGGCGGCACACCCGGCGCAGACGATCACGCTGGCGACCAAGTCGCTGGAAGTGGGCCTGAGGGCGCTCGAGAACACGACGGCGCTGATGCGCGACGTCGCGACGCTGCTGACTGAGGGCGCGCCGGCGCCGGCGCGCCCGACGATCGCGGTCGAGGCGATCGCGGGGGCGCTGTGGCACACGCTCTACAGCGAGGTCGTCGCGGGCCGCGGGCACCGGCTGCCGATCCTCGCGGAGTACCTGTCGTTTGTGGTGCTGGCCCCGTTTCTGGGCCCCGAGGAGGCGGTGCAGGCGATCGTGGCCTCAAGGCCGGCGGCGGTTGGCGCGCCGGCTGGCGCGGCGCTCGACGAAGTGGGTGAGCACGATGCCGACGAGCAGCGAGATCACGATCACGACGATCAGCGGAGCGTGACCGGAGCCGAAGATCCAGTTGACCTCGACGCTTTCCAGGTTGAGCACGGCGAACAGCGTGATCAGCACGGCGAGCAGCGCGACGCCGCCGGTGCGTGCCAGCTCGCGACGACTGCGCTGGGGCTTGGGACCGGGGGTGTCGTTGCCAAGGGAAGACATAACCGTGTTGATCTTAAATGAATGACGCGGGTTTCCGGTGGACTGAATGAAAAGGTGCGCTGCCGGGCACAGCTCCAGCGGCCAGCTCAGCGGCCGCTCGCCGAGGCCGCCGGGGCGGCGAGCTCGGACTTGACCCAGGAGCAGGTCGCAGAGAGGTCGTCGACGCCGAGCGCGGCGGCGACGTGCAGGGTCATGCCGTGACGAAAGAAGTCGTCGATGCGCTCGTCCTCAGCGCTGGAGAGGCGCTGGGCGAGCGCGACCAGTTCGGCGTAGCGGTGGCGTACGAGCGAGCAGACGCGGCCGTCGTCGCAGGCCGCGTAGGCCTGGTGCTGGAGCATCAGGTAGTCGCGTTCGGAGGCAAGCAGTTGCTTGTAGGCGAGACCCATCGCGTGCAGCACGTCTTCGCACTCGGCGGGCGCGCGCCCGGCGGCGTAGTCGGCGGCGGCCTGTTCGAAGGTTTGCGCGACGCGTTGGAAGCTGCGTTCGAGCGCGGCGAGGAACAGGTCGAGCTTGCTGGGGAAGAGGCTGAACACGTACGGTTGGGCGACGCCGACACGGCGCGCGATGCGCTCGACCGGGGTGCCGTGCAGTCCGCCGTGCGCGAACTCGTGCACGGCGGCCGCAACCAGCGCCTGGCGACGCTCGGCGGCGGGTACGCGCACACGCGGGGTCGCGCTCATGTGGCGCGCGGGGGCGAGTGGTGGAGTGCGGCCGACATCAATGACCCAAGGTACATCGTCAGACCGACTGACGACTACAGGAGGTTAGCAGTGACTAATAAGTTCGTCAAGGGTGTGGAGTTATTTTGGTGCGCATCCGCGCGGCGCGGCCGGCACAGGCGGGCGACGGGGCGGGGCGTCCTGCCCCGCCTGGGAGCGCAACATGTGTGGCATGGGCGTGTTTTGCCGAGGAGGAACGGGGAACGGCGAGAACTAGAGAGCGATGCAAGGCGAGCAGGGGCAGACATACACAAGCGCAGCGCCGAGCGGCGGGCGGCGGATGAGCGCCTTGACCGGCGGACCCCTGCGCAGGAGCGGGGGATCGCTGGCCGGGGTCGTCGCGGCGTGCGCGCTGCTCGCGGGCTGCGGCGGCGGCACGAAGACCGTGTCTGTCTCCAGCGCGCCGGTGCTGCCGAGCACCACGTCGGCAGCGGCAACGCACACGGACACGACGGCGCGAACCAACCGCTCCCCTCCCCCAAAAACAACCGCTGGCAGCGGATCGACCCCGGTCGAACAGAACGCGGCGCCCGAGCACACGAGCAGCACGCGCACGGCGCCTGAGCCGGCGTTTGCCGAACACGGGGGGACGAGCGCAGGGGAAACCGGCGGCGCCGAAGCGATGGCGGCGGTGGCGGTCGTCAAGAACCGTGGTTACACGCCGAACGACACAGCCGAATACCACCCGGATCAGACGCTGCGGGTCCTGGTCGGGACGCGCAATGGCGCGACCGCGGGGTACAACGAGCAGGCGTTCTTCTTCGTCGATGGCAGGTACATTGGCACGGACTCAAGCGAACCTAGTGCGTCGATCAGGGTCGTCAGCCAGAGCGACACCGAAGTCGCGATCGCCTACGCGCTGTACCGTCCGCACGACACGATGTGCTGCCCGAGCGGCGGCGAGACGACGGTGCATTTCCAGTTGAACAACGGTCAGCTGATGCCGGCGCAGCCGATCCCGCCGGCGCACTCGGCGAGCAGCCTCAGCCGGCTGTAGCGCGGGCAGTTGCCCAGCGGGCAGTTGCCCAGCGGGCAGTTGCCCCCAGCGGGCAGTTGCCCCCAGCGGGCAGTGCCCAGCGGGCGGCTGCCCAGGACGGCGGCATGTGGAGACGGTCGCGGTCGGCGGCCGGCGATGCAGCGACGGTTTTCGCCTGGCGCCTGCCATGCGCAGTGCGCCGTTGCCTGCAGTGTCGCGGGACATTCACCGACGCAATGCTATACGCAAAAAATCATTCCGCCTGAAACCATATTTTGGGATCAATACCCCGGTTTCCCCCCCCGTCGCCCACAAAGGAATAAACAAGCACGCCTTCACCGAAGCCGTGGAAGCCGCCTGCCCGCCCGTCACGCCCTATCTTGAGTTGTGTAGAGGCTTGAGCAAACGTCCAACGAAGGAGCGAGACGATGAGTTCGAAGGTCGAGGGTCGCGCTGCGGAGCTGCTGAACGGGAAGAACTTCTGCACGGTGTCCACGCTGCGCGCCGACGGGTCGGTGCAGGCGGCGCCGGTGTGGGTGGACGTGCAGGATGGCCTGCCGACGCTGAACAGCGCGGAGGGCAGGTCGTGGCCGCGCAATCTCGAGCGCGACCCGAGGGTGACGCTGACGGTGCAGAACATGGAGAACCCGTACGAGTACGTCACGATTCGGGGGATGGTGGCGCAGCGCACGCATGAGGGTGCGGATGCACATATCGACGCGCTGGCCGGCAAGTACCTCGGAGCGGATACCTACCCGTATCGCCAGCCGGGCGAACAGCGCGTGATCATTAGGGTGCAGCCGGAGCACGTGCACACCTACGGCGCCTGAGGGCGGCGTCGGTGGGCAAAGCACGCTGGTCGCCTCGTCGACCCGGGAGGCAGGGATCTTTACGCGAAAGTCAGGGACGCACGCCCAAGCGCAGGTACGCGAACGACGCTCAACGTCCGGCGACGCCGTCGCCGGCGTCTCCCCCGCCCAGCAGCCGCCGCCACCAGGGTGCACGCGAACGCGGGGGCTGTGCGCGCAGCCAGTCATCGCGCAGCGGCAGGACGCCGCGTGCGCGCGCCGCGAGCACGCAGTCGGTGTGCGCGTGCCGGCGCCGGCGCGTGTCGCCCTCGGGAGCGATCAGCATGTGGTCGCTGAGGGCGGGTAGGCGATGACCGCAAAACGGGCAGCGATACGTTGCGGGCTTGCGATTGGCCGCGCGGCGTACCGTCCACCATGGCGCGCGAGGAAGGTCCGGCGGCGGCATCGCTTTATTGTGCCGGCCCACGGGCCCGCCGCCCGCGGGCACGCACATGTGGGTCGGCGCCCCGCATCACACGCCCACCCCGCCCCGCCGGCCGCGCGCGCGGTGGGGCTCGCGAGTGTGCTGCTCGCGGCGAGCGTCGGTTTGGTGCTCGCCCGTGCCGAGCGCGAACGGCGCGCGGCCACACGTGCGGCGCGCAAACGCAGGACGTCGCTGTCGGTCGACGAGCCACTCGCCGAGGGACTGCGGCGAGTGGCGCTCGGCCAGCTCGATCTGGCAGTCGAGCTGCTCGAACGCGACCCGCGCGAGCGCGGCGAGCTGAGCGCCCAGACGGTGCACGAGACGCGCAAGGCGATCAAGCGGCTGCGCGCGTTGATGCGCCTGCTGGCACCGGTGCTCGGCCGGCGGAGCTTCCGGCGCGAGAACGGCGCGCTGCGCGACTGTGGGCGACGGCTGGCCGGCGCGCGCGACGCGGAGGTGATGGTGGTGACGCTCGACGCGCTGCTGCGCGGTCACCCGCAGCTGGCCGCCACGCGGTCACAGCCGGGCAGCGGCGTGCGTGCGCTGCGCGCCGAGCTGGTGGCCGAACGCGACCCCGCGGGGGCATCTGACACGGGCGGCGAGGACGCGATCGGCGACCTGCGCGCGCTCGGCGCGCGGGTGAGCATGTGGGATCTGCAGCCGCCGAGCGGCAGCGGACGTAGGGCGCTCGTGACGGGGGGCATCGAAGACATCTATCGCACGGGACGCCACCGGATGCGCCGCGCCGCCCGGCGGCGCGATGACCCGGTGGCGCTGCACGCGTGGCGCAAAAGCGTTAAGGACCTGCGCTACGTCGCCGAGACGCTCGACCGCGGCAAGCCCGCCAGGCAGAGCGCGGCGGGCACGCGTGTGCACGAGGTCGCGCGCCGCGCCGAGCGCCTCGGCGAACTGCTCGGCGAAGACCACGACCTGGTGCTGCTGGCCGCGCGCGTTCGCACGGGCCGCGAGCATTTCGTGGCCGACCGCCGCACGCGCAAACAGTTGCTCGAGCTGATCGGGCGTCGCCGCAAACGTCTGCGTAAGCGCGCGCTGCGCGCGGGCGCGCGGTTGTACCGCCGCAAGCCGCGCGCGTTTGTGCGGCGCTTGCGCGGCGCGTTGTAGCGGTCGCTCAGCCGACGTCCAGGACCGTCAGCATGCTGTCCCCGCGCGGCAGCGAGACGGAGGCACGCTCGCCGCTGCGCAGCCCGAGCAGCGCGCGGGCGACGGGAGACTCGGCGGAGAGGCGGCCCTCGGCGGGGGCGGCGTCGTGGGAGCTGACGATCGTCCAGGTGCGCTCGACGCCGCGCTCGTCGCGAACGTGAACGGTGGAGCCGAAGCCGACGACCCCGGCGGCACCGGTGTCGTCGCTGCCGTCGACGACCACGGCGCTGGCGATCTTCTCGCGCAGGCGCACGATCTTGGTCTCGAGGTGCGCCTGGTCGTTCTTGGCGTCGTGGTACTCGCTGTTCTCCTTGAGGTCGCCCCACTCGCGCGCGACTTTGATGCGCTGCGCGATCTCGCGGCGGCCGTCGGCCTCCAGCGCGGCCAGCTCGTCCTGCAAAGCCTGCAGGCCGTCGGGTGTGATGAGGTTGGTGGCGTCGTCCATCGCTCGGAGCACAGCCTACCGGCCTGTTTAGAAGTACGTGCTGGCTGGCGTTAACAGCAGCGCGAAGATCTGTACGAGCGCGGCTTGGCGCAGAAGTTCGGCGGTCGGCGGGGAGCCGTAGGCGAAGAGGTTGTCGCTGAGGCGGTGGCGCTGCCAGGCGTAGTAGACGTATTCGCGAGCGGGGGCCGACCCGGGCGGGTCGTGGGTGATGGAGTCGAGGTACATGAGGTTGCGGAAGTAGACGGCGACGAAGAAGGGGTTTTCCTCCGAGAGGCGGCTGTAGGTGAAGTAGGCGAGCGCGGACTTGGCGGTTTGGCGAGCCTGGTAAAGGTAGGCGCTGTCGCTGGTGGCCTGGAAGAGCAGCACGCCGGCGCCCATCATCGAGCCCTGGTTGTAGCTCCACTCGTGCGGTTCGACGGCGCCATCGAGGTCGATGTGGTCGGCATAGAGGTAGCTGCCGCTCATCAGGCACTGGCGCACCCAGCCGTAGGCCATCTCGGCGAATTGCAGGTAGCTGGCTTCGTGGGTGATTTTGTAGAGCAGCACACCCAGCTCGGCGCCGGGCGCGTCGGTGACGGTGTTACGAGCCTTGTTGTTGCGCGCGTCGGAGAACGGCACGCCGCCGGGACAGGGCAGCGGCTGGCCAGCGGGACCGGTGGTCTCCCAACCGGACATCACGAACTGCATGATCAGCTCGGCCTGTTGCAGCGCGGCGGTGTCGTGGTCGAGTTCGTAGAGGCGGACCAGCTCGATGCCGACCCACTCGTTGTCGTCGTAGTAGCTGTCCCCGCCGGGACCGACGGGCGGAGCGACGTTGCCGTTGAAGGAGCGCAGGCCGACGCTGGAGGCAATCCTCGCCAGCGGGCCGCTGCCGGCGCCGCCCACCTGGCCCGAACCGCCTGTTGCGCCGCTCGTGCTCGCGCGCGAACCCGAGCCGCCCGACGCGCCGCCGGAATCCGAACGCGAACCCGAGCCGCCCGACGCGCCGCCGGAATCCGAACGCGAACCCGAGCCGCCCGACGCGCCGCCGGAATCCGAACGCGAACCCGAGCCGCCCGACGCGCCGCCGGAATCCGAACGCGAACTCGAGCCGCCGGCCGCGCCACCGGAATCCGAGCCCGACGCGCCGCTGGCGCTCGCCCCGGATCCCGAGGACCCGCCCGAGCCCGAACCCGACGAGCCGCCCGACCCCGAGCCGGTAGACCCGCCCGAGCCCGACGACCCGCCCGAGCCCGAGCCGGTAGACCCGCCGGCGCCTGAGCCCGACGATCCGCCGGAGCCAGACCCCGACCCGGACGACCCGCCAGAACCGGTGCCCGAGCCGGAGGAGCCCCCCGAACCGCCGGACCCGCCGCTGGACCCCGAGCCCGAGCCCGACGACCCGCTCGACCCGGAGCCGCTCGACCCTGAGACGGCTTCGACGGGGATCGGGGGCGCGCCGGTGGGCTGGGTGGCGGCGGAGGTTTCCGAGGCGGCGGACGGTTCGGCTTCGGCTGGCGCGAGCGGTGGCCCGAGGTACTGCTGTAGCCCGACGAGTTGGGCGCGCAGGATGCCCGCAAGCCGTGGGCGCAGCTGCGAGATGTGCGAGAGGGTGATGGTCGCAGCGAGTGCCTGGGAGAAGGGCCAGAGGAAGGAGTACTCGGATTCGCCGCGGTAGAGGCCGGTGCCGGGTAGGTAGAAGTTTTGCTGCATCGCTTCGTAGCCGAGCAGGGCACGGAGCGCGTAGAGATTCAGCGGCGGCGGCCCGCGGCGCGCGGTGGATTTGGATTTGGCGTGCGTCTGTGCCTTGCCGCGGTCGGCGCCAGTGGGCGCGACGGCGCTCCTCGCAGCCCTACCGCCACCACGCGCAGCCGTACTGGCACCCCTCGCAGCCCTACCGCCACCACGCGCAGCCGTACTGGCACCCCTCGCAGCCCTACCGCCACCACGCGCAGCCGTACTGGCACCCCTCGCAGCCCTACCACCACCACGCGCAGCCGTACTGGCACCCCTCGCAGCCCTACCACCACCACGCGCAGCCGTACTGGCACCCCTCGCAGCCCTACCGCCACCACGCGCAGCCGTACTGGCACCCCTCGCAGCCCTACCACCGCCACGTGCAGCGGCCCCGTGGCCGCTCGCAGCCGTCCCACCGCCATCGGAGAGGCCCCGATCGAGTGCGGCAGGGCGGACCGAGTCGCGCGCGTCTCGCGGGAGCACGCGCGCGGGGGCGCCGCACACAAAGAAACCCATTAGCAGCGCGGCAGCCGCGACGGTACCCGCCAGCAGGCTCGTCAGAGGCCGGCCGCCGGGGAGGCGATCGCGGCGGCCGCGGTCCTGGTGGTGATGGTCGTGGTGGTTGCGTGCAACGACGGGCGGCGGGAGCGGCATCGGCGGGAGGTGGTGGCGGATGGAGGCGTCTACAAGACACCGAACAGGCTGGCGGTGCGAGGGTTGTGGTCGGTGGTGAATTCGTCTATGCGGCGTGAGTCGAGAGGTAGGCATGTGTCTTGCAGGCGTCGAGGAAATCGGAGCCTGAGCGGCAGCTGACGCAAACCGAGCCGAGCGCACACACGGGCTGGCGCGGGGCGCGGTCGCAGCGGTGGCGCAGCGATGTTCGCATGGGCAGAGACGAAAGAGGCATGAGATGGATGCGATGATCGAAAACTTGCAGGGGGCGGCGCTGCGTCGGCGCTGGAGCTGGGGAGCGGCGTCCAGCGGGGAGCGGCCGGTCGCGACGTGGCCGTACGCGCCGCCGCCGCTGCGGATCGACGTGGTCGATGGCGGCTCGGACTGCGTGCGGGCAATCGTTGGGGGCGAGATCGACGGGGCGAACGCGATGGCGCTGCAGGCGCGGATCACCGCGGCGTGCGCAGCGGCTGGCTCGCAGCGCCTGATCCTCGATGTGGGCGGCGTGGAGTTCATGGACTCGAGCGCGTTGCGGGCGCTGCTGGAGATACAGCGTGCGCTGGGGGCAGCGCACGGGGAGATGGTGTTGCTGGCGCCGGGCGCGCAGGTGCGGGGTTTGCTCGCGATGACGGGGCTCGACCGGCGGCTGCGAACGGTGGCGACGCTCGACCAGGCGCGCGCGCTGCTGGGGCGCGCGGCGCCGGCCGGCTGATACACACGCGCACGCACGGCGTCGGGCCGCGCGGCGCCCGCCGGCTAACGAGCATGCGTGTGGAAGCGCGCGGCGTCCACGGGCTGACGCTCACGCGCGTGTTGAAGGCGCGCGGCGCCCACCGGCTGACGCTCACGCGGGGGGCACCCGCAGCGCGCGTCGCGCGAGCACGCCGATGGCGGACGCGGGGGGCGTACCTATTGTTTGAGCGACGAAGCAGCTCAAAATATCTAGATATCCCCACGATATCTGGATATCTCGCACCACTTGGGGGGGGGAATTTGCAAAGCAACACCCCCCACCCAAGCCGAGCACCTACTGACGAGTGCCTACCGACGAGTGCCCGACCGGCGACGGGCACCCACCGACGGCCACCCACCGACGAGTGCCCCACCGGCGACGGGCACCGGCGCGAGCCGACGCAGGGCCCGAGCGAACGCAATAATGCCGCCGACTACGGGCAAGCACGCAACGAGAGGCGGCCGGCGTGAAGACAGTGAGAGAAGCGACGATCGAGCTGTTGCGGGAAAAGGGGATGACGACGTTGTTCGGCAACCCGGGCTCAACGGAGCTGCCGATGCTCGCAAACTTCCCGGAGGACTTCCGTTACGTGCTCGGCCTGCAGGAGGCGGTCGCGGTCGGGATGGCGGATGGGTATGCGCAGGCGAGCGGAAAAACGACGCTGGTGAACCTGCACACCGCGCCGGGGCTGGGCAACGGGATGGGCGCGATCTTCAACGCGCAGGCGAACAAGTCGCCGTTGGTGGTGACGGCTGGCCAGCAGTACCGGTCGTTGATGACGTTGCAGGCGAACCTCACGAACAGAGACGCGACGAGGATGCCGCACCCGTTGGTGAAGTGGAGTTGGGAGCCGCCGTGCGCGCAGGATGTCCCCCACGCGCTGGCGCGGGCCTGCCATCTGGCGAGTTTGCCGCCAAGGGGGCCGGTGTTTGTGTCGGTGCCGATGGACGATTGGTACGCGGAGGTGCGCGATGAGGAGGAAGTGCGCCACCAGACGCGGCGCACCGTGAGCGGCGCGGCGGCGCCGGACGCAGCGACGATCGCGGGGCTGGCGCGGCGTTTGCACGAGGCGCGCAACCCGGCGTTTGTGGCGGGCCCGGACATCGACGCGGCGGGCGGGTGGGAGGCCGCAGTGCGGTTCGCCGAGAGCGCGCGGCTGGCCGTGTACGCGACGCCGGCGACGGGCGGGGGCCGGCTGGGCTTCCCGGAGGACCACCCGTTGTTCCAGGCGATCCTGCCGCCGGCGGTGGCGCCGCTGGGCGAAGCGCTGGCCGCGCATGACCTGGTGCTCGCGGTGGGGACGTCGATCTTCCCCTACTACCCGAACATCCCGGGCGCGCTGCTGGCGCCGGGGACCGAGCTGGTGGCGGTCACGAGCGACCCCGACGAGGCGGCGAGAGCGCCGATGGGAGACGCGATCGTGGCCGATGCGGCGTTGACGCTGGCGGCGCTGGCGCAGGCGGTGCAGGCGATTGCAGGCGCCGGCGTCGACGCCGGCGCCGAGCCGGGCGCCGGCGCCGAGCCGGGCGCAGGCGCCGAGCCGGGCGCAGGCGCCGAGCCGGGCGCAGGCGCTGCGGAGGGCCGAAGCGCCGCGCTGGGCACGGACGGCCAGGGCCTCACGCGCGAGCCACCGCCGGCGCGCCCGGCGCCGGAGGAGGCGCCGCTGAGCGATCCGATGAGCCCGTCAACGGCGGTGAGGACGCTGGCGGAAGTTTTCCCGCAGGACGGGATCGTGGTGCTGGAGTCGCCGTCGGCGACGCCGGCGCTCAGAAACCAGCTCCGCCTCAACCGGCCGGGCAGCTACTACTTCTCGGCGGGAGGCGGGCTGGGGTTCGGGATGCCGGCGGCGATCGGCGTGCAGCTGGCGTGCCCGCAGCGCAGGGTGGTGTGCGTGATCGGGGAGGGCTCGGCCCAGTATGCGGTGCAGAGCTTTTGGACGGCGGCGGCGTACAAAGTGCCGGTCACGTTCCTGGTGCTGCGCAACGAGGAGTACGCGATTTTGAAGTTCTTCTCGTTGATGGAGGAGGTGCCGGGCGCACCGGGGCTGGACCTGCCGGCGCTGGAGACGGCGAAGGTGGCGGCGGGATACGGCGTGAACGCAAGGCGCGCGAGCGGCCGGGAGGAGTTGGCCCTCGAGCTGCGCCGCGCGCTGGACTCGGACGGGCCGGAGCTGGTGGAAGTGCAGGTCGCGCCAGGGATGGCGCTGGCGTGAGCGGCCGCGAGCGCCCGCCGAAGTGCGGCGCGCATTCGAGCTGACGTAACCTTTTGCAGAGTGTCCGAGTCCAACGACAACGGCGCAAAGGGCGAGACCCCCCCACCCATGAATGCCGGCGCGCCTCGCGAACCCGACGTGATCGTGGTCGGCGCGGGGTTGGCGGGGCTGGTGTGCACGCTGGAGCTGCTGCGGGCCGGCCGGACGGTGACGCTGCTCGACCGCTGCGCCCCGGAGGAGGTGGGCGGGCTGGCAAGGGAGGCTTTCGGGGGGATGTTCATGGTGGACTCGCCCGAGCAGCGCAGGTCG
Source organism: uncultured Solirubrobacterales bacterium (assembly GCA_963804675.1). Taxonomy (GTDB): domain Bacteria; phylum Actinomycetota; class Thermoleophilia; order Solirubrobacterales; family Solirubrobacteraceae; genus Palsa-744. The sequence goes on from CAWDRI010000001.1 coordinate 2,023,497, forward strand.
CGGATCAAGGACAGCGAGCGGACCGCGCTCGAAGACTGGCTGCGGATCGCAGAGTTCGAAGCGCAGGACGAGTGGCCCAGGCGCTGGGCGGAGCAGTACGTGACCCGCGCACGCGACGATGTCGGCGGGTGGCTGCGGACGCTGGGGGTGCGCTTCTTCCCGGTGGTGAACTGGGCCGAGCGGGGGAACTTCGGCGATGGCAACTCGGTGCCGCGTTTCCACCTGACGTGGGGTACGGGCAAGGCGCTGGTGCAGGCGGTGTGGGAGGCGATCGCACGCGAACGCGGCGCGGCGCTGGAGGTGCGCTTTCACACGCGCGTGAGCGAGCTGGTGCGCGACGAGCAGGGCCGCGTCGTGGGCTGCAGGGTGGTGGAGGATGAGGGCGAGGGCGACCGCGAGCTGCGCGCCCGCCGGGCCGTGGTGGTGGCCGCGGGCGGGATCGGCGGCAACCTCGAGCTGGTGCGCAGGGAGTGGCCGCGGGACGAGCTGGGCGAGCCGCCGGCAAGGCTGCTGATGGGGTCGCACCTGTACGCGGACGGCGCGCTGCACGAAGAGGTGCGCAGGGTGGGCGGCAACGTGACGCATCTGGCACGGATGTGGAACTACGCGGATGCGGTGCGCCACCCGCACCCGCACCGGCCCGACCATGGGATCAAGCTGATTCCGCCGCGCTCGGGGCTGATGCTCGACCCGGACGGGTGCCGGTATGGGCCGGTGCCGGTGATGCCGACGTTCGACGCGTACGCGGCGCTGGAGCGGATGTGCGAGGACAGAAGGGCGTATTCGTGGTTGGTGTGCAACCGCAAGATCGCGTTGCGCGAGCTGGACGTGTCGGGTTCCCAGCACAACCCGCACCTGCGTGAGCGGCGGGTGGTGCCGTTTCTGCTGGGGGTGCTGTTCGGCAAACCGAAGGTGCTGGACCACTTCCTGGAGGGTTCGCCGGACTTTGTGGCGGCCGACTCGCTGGGTGAGCTGGCGCAGAAGATGAACGCGGTGAGCGGCGAAGCGGCGATCGACGCGGGGGTGCTGGAGGCGGAGATCGGTCGCTACGACGAGGGGATCGCGCGCGGGCGGGGGCTGTTCAACGACGACCAGCTGCGGCGGATCGGGCAGCTGCGCAACTGGCGCGGGGACCGGCTGCGCACAGCGAAGTTCCAGCGGATCCTCGACCCGAAGGCGGGGCCGTTGATCGCGATTCGCCTGCAGGTGATGGCACGCAAGAGCCTTGGCGGCATCCAGACGGACCTCGGCGGCCGGGTGCTGCAGGCGCAGGACGGGCAGCCGATCGAGGGGCTTTACGCGGTCGGCGAGGCGGCGGGGTTCGGCGGCGGCGGGATGCACGGGAAGCGTTCGCTGGAGGGGACGTTTCTCGGCGGGTGTGTGTTCACGGGCAGGCTGGCGGCGGCGGCAATCAACGGCAGCGAGCTGCCCCAGCGGACGCCGCCGGTGCTCGCGGGCCCAGCGACCCGCCCCGCGCGCGCCCCGCGCGCGCACCCCACAGCTGACACCGCGCGCGTAGACGTCGCCGCACGCTGAGCGTGGCGCGCTTTGACTACGTCACGGTGGGCCATGTGACGGCCGATGTGCTGGCCGACCTCGGCCCGGACGTCGGTGACCCGGAGGGCGAGGGCGTGCGCCAGCCGGGCGGGGGCGCGTTCTACAGCGCGCTGCAGGCGGCGCGGTTTGGGCTGCACACGCTGATCCTCACGCAGGGGGTGGCGCGCGAGATCGAAGAGCTGCTGGAGCCCTACCGCACGGAGCTGAGCGTGCGAATCGCACCGGCGGCGCAGACGACGACGCTGCTGACGCGGGACGGTCCGCGCGGGCGCCGCCAGCAGGTGCTGGCGTGGGCGGGCCCGATCGCGCCGCCGAGCGATGTGGACGCGGCGATTCTGCATTTGGCGCCGGTCGCGCGCGAGACGCCGAGCAGCTGGCGGGGGCGGGCCGAGTTTGTGGGCCTCACGCCACAGGGACTGGTGCGCCGGTGGGGCGAGGACGGCGAGATCGCGCGCACGCCACTGGCACGCGAGCTGGCGCCCGAGCGCATCGACGCGGTGGTGTGCAGCGCGGGCGAGTTGGCCAGCTGCGAGCAGCTGCTGCCGGGCACGGTAGGCCACGGGGCGACCGAGCCAGGCACGGCCGGGCCGGTGGTGGCGGTGACGGCCGGCGCGCGGCCGTTGACGCTGCATCTGCCCGGCGACGCGTCCGAACGGGTGTCCGTGCAGCGCGTGGCGGACCCGCACGACGAGCTCGGCGCGGGGGATGTGTTCGCGGCGGCGTTCTTCATCGGACTGCGGGAGGGCTTGGCGCCGGCGATCGCGGGTGAGCTGGCGAGCGCGGCGGCGGCGGTCCGAATCGAGGGGGCGGGCCCGGATGCGATCGGCGACCGGCACGTGGCGACGGCGCGCTTTAGGCAGACGCGAGCGCAGCGTCGATGAACGCGGCGCGGCTCGTGCCCGGGCGGACGCAAACGTGGCGTCGATAAGCGCGGCACGGCGCGTGTTCGGGCAGACGCGAACGTAGCGTTGACGAGCGCAGCACTGCTCGTGCTCAGGCAGACAGGAGCGCACCGGAGTTGCGCCTCAGTCGCCGTGCCCGCGCCGCGGGCACGCACGGGCTGATGAAAATGCCGCAATTTGCGGGAATCCGGGGCTATTTTCCTGTCAGTTCCCCTCGCCGGCGCGGCCGGCGACCCGTGGCGGGTGAAATTGGACACTGTGCCACGCGCCCCATGGTAACTGTCGGTAGGAAGATCATACCTGGTAGGGAGGATGCTCCGGCAGCTCCATAGCTCTGGCCGCAAAACTGAGAACAATGCATTTTCCCCTCAGGCAGACCCAACCGCAGCGTCGATGAGCGCGGCGAGGTCAAGACCGTCGAGCGCCCGCACGGCGCCGCAGGCGCGCGCGGCGAGCAGCAGCGAGCCGCCGACGGGGGCCAGCTGGACGACGGACACGGCTGCATCCGGGGCGAGCGCGTGGATCGCGGCGGTGAGCGGCTCGACGAAGATCGGCCCGGCCTTGTAGGCGCTGCCGATCAGGCCGACGGGGAACGCCCCGCTGAGGCCGGTGCGCTCGATGACGGCCGCGATCTGCTGCGCCAGCTCGCGCGCGCCGGCCTCATACAGTTCGCACGCGACGGCGTCGCCCGCGTCGGCCAGACGGCCGGTTTCGGTGGCGAAGGCGGCGATCTCGCTCTTGGTCAGCGGCTTGCTGTAGACGGAGGCGGCGAGCGCCTCGATGCTCGGCGCGGAGAAGAACGAGACGGCGGCGTCGCTGAGCGCGGTGGGCGGTCCGGAGGCCTCGCGGTCGCGCAAAGCGGCTTTGAGCGACTGCAGCCCGAGCCAGTAGCCGGAGCCCTCGTCGCCGAGGATGTGGCCCCAGCCGCCGGCGCGCCAGCCGCTCCCGGAGGAGCCGACGCCGAAGACGTTGCTGCCGGTGCCGGAGATCACGCCGACGCCGGGCTGAGCGCGGGTCGCGGTCGCCCAGGCGCCAACGACGTCGCCGACGACGATCCAGTTGGGAGCACGCGCGTCGTGGACGTGACGCACGACGGCGTCGGTGTCGGTGCCGGCGACGGCGAGCACGGCGGCGGCGAGGTCGCCGTCGTTGATGCCCGCGCCGGCGAGCGCGGTGTCGGCGGCCCCGAACAACGCCTCCCCGGCGGCGCGCACGCCGACGGCGTCCTGGTTGGAGGGCCCGCCATGGCCCAGATGCAGCGTGCCGCGCTGCAGGTCGAGCACGGCGGCGAGTGTCTTGGTGGCGCCGCCATCGACGCCCAGCAAGTAGCGGACGTCGGGGCGCGGCGGGGCCGGCTCGCGGTCGAAGTGCGCGAGTGCGGGCGGCAGGCTCACGAGCGGGTTGCGCTCCACGGGGGTGGATACTTGCAGGCGTGACGGCGTATGGCATGGCGCGCAAGCGCGGCGGCCCCCGCCCCGCGATGCGGGCCGTTTTCCCCACGGCCGCGGTGCGGGCGGGGATGTACGAGTCGTTTTACGTGCGCGCGGTCGACCCGGAGCGTCCGCGGGGCGTGTGGCTGCGCTACACGGTGCACAAGCGGCCTGGCGATCAGCCGCGCGGGTCGGTGTGGCTGACCTACTTCGACGCGGCGCGGGCGCGGCCGTTTATGCAGAAGCTCACCTCGCCGGCGCTGACGGTGCCCGCGGACGGGTGGATCGCGATCGGCGACGGCAACGAGCTCGCCCCCGAGGGCGCCCGGGGAGCGTGCGGCGGGGCCAGCTGGTCGCTGGAGATCTCCGCGCGCGAGGCCCCGCTGTGCCACCTGCCGCGCGCGTGGATGTACAGGGCGCCGCTGCCGCGCACGAAGCTCACGAGTCCCGCGCCGACGGCCCGTTTCGATGGCGTGATCGAGCTGCCGCGCGCGTACGCGGACCCAAGCGCGTACGCGGACCCAAGCGCGTACGCGGACCCAAGCGCGGACGCGGACCCAAGCGCGTACGCGGACCCAAGCGCGAATGCGGACCCAAGCGCGAACGCGGACCCAAGCGCGAACGCGGGCGGGAGCGAAACGGTGCGACTGGAGGGCTGGCGGGGGATGGTGGGCCACAACTGGGGCGCCGAGCACGCGGAGCGCTGGATCTGGCTGCACGGGGTGTGTTTGGAGGAGGCGCTACCGCGCACGCGCGGAGAGCCCGCCGGAGAGCCCGCAGCAGAGACCGCGACCCCAGCCCCGGCGAGCGTGCCCTCGGGCGCGCGCGAGGGCGCCGCAGCACGGGCCGCAGCCCCAACCCCGACTCAGGCCGGTCGCACTCACGACCGGGGCGCAGCAGGGCCCGCGGCGGCGTGGCTGGACGTCGCGATTGGACGCGTGCGCGTGGCGGGCCACACGACGCCGTGGGTGGCAAATGGCGCGCTGTCGCTGGACGGGGTGCGCTACCCGGTCGGCGGTCTCGGCGCGCGCGGGCTGCTGGTGGCCGAGACGCCGCAGCGCTGCCGGCTTTCGCTGCCGGGCGCGGGCGGCGTGCGGATCGAGGCGCATGTGCGCGCGCGGGTCGGCGCGGTGGCGGGCTGGCGCTACGCGGACCCCGACGGCAGCGAGCACGAGGTGGCGAACTGTTCGATCGCGTCGCTACAGCTGACTGTGCATCGTCCCGACGCGCCGGCGCGCACGTTGCACACCGAGCATGGCGCGGCGTACGAGTTGGGGATGCGCGAGCATGACCACGGCGTTGCGTTGGCGCCGTTCGCCGACGGGTAGCCCGGTCGGAAACGTTTTCGCGTGACACAGCGCTGCCGGCGGGTTTCCGGGAGGTGGGCATTTGATATGCGGGGTATCGCTCAGTAATCCTCCACAAAGATGTGTCTCACTCATCAAAACTTGCGCAAATTGGTGGCGAAACGGTCTATACTGAGACGCACAGCAAGGAATTGGCTGAAAAGAACAAGGCAGGGATTGCTTTTGGTTCGGAACGAGTCCATCGCTCGCCGGCAACTTGGATGTCGCCGGGATGAGTCAGAATGACTGGATTGTTCTGAATCTTGTGCAGTGCGCCCAGACCTCTCGGGGGCGGGCGAGGGAATGCGAGGAACATGGATGATCATCGCGGGTAGGTCTTACGGGCAGCTTCCCAGAGCAGCGGCCGCGCTGGGGCGCGCGCGGGCCCTCGGCGTGCAGCGCGTCACACCCGCGCTGCCAACCGCTCGACAGGCCGCGCCGAGCCGTTCGCGGGGTGCGCTGCGGGCGCTCGACGCGCCGGCGCCGGTCGCGCTTGGGCTGCTGGCGCTCGCGCTGAGCGCCTTCATCCCGGGAGCCCATTTCGAGCTGCAGACGACCTCCGACCAGGTGGCGGTCGAGACGGCCGCCACGCTGATCGCGGCGATCGCGGCGGTGCTGTTCTGCGAGCGCTTCTGGACGCGGCTGCGGCTGCGCAGCCTGCTGCTGGCAGGGGGACTGACGGTGATCGCGCTGTCGAGCCTGGGAGCGGGGTTGCTGCTGGCCGGCAACCTGCTGATCGCCGGCCATTCGGCGGCCTGGGTCGTGGTCGGCGGGCGACTCGCGGGCTGGACGCTGATCGCCGCCTCCGCGGTCGTGCCCGAGCGGCGCCTGCGGCGCCCGAGCGCCGCGATGCTGCGCAAGCCGCTCGCGGCGGTGGCGGGCTGTGTGGGGGTGGTGGCGGTCGTGGTCGCACTGACTGCACGGACGACCTCGGCGGAAATGCTGCAAAGCGGACCGCTCGGCGACCCGGCCGCGATGCTCGCGGCGGAGATCTGCCTTGCGCTGCTCGCAGCGGTGGCCGCGGTCGCGTTCCAGCGCGAGGCCGGCGCAGCCGGACGCGGAGGCGGCGCCCAGGCACGGATCGCCCCGGCGCGGTTGCTGGCGCTGGCGTGCGCGTTCGCGGCGGCCTCGGCGCTGGCGGCGTGCGCGACGCCTTCGTTCTACATCGCGCACGTCGGGATCGCCGACGTCCTGCGCCTCGGCTGGCTGGCGACGCTGTTCGCGTGCGTGTGCGTGGAGTGGTCGCTGGACGAGCGCGACGCATCCGCGCGGGCGCTCGCACACGAGCGCAAGCGGATGGCCGCCGACGTCCACGACCTGATCATGCAGGACCTGTCGTTTGTGCTGGCGAACGCACGCACGCTGGCGGCGGACCCGGCGCGGGGGGAGTCGGTGAGCACGATCGTGACCGCCGGCGAGCGGGCGCTCGCGGGTGCGCGCAACGTGCTTGGCGGCCTGACCGAAGAGCCCTCGCAGTCGATCGCAAGCGTGGTCGAGGCGAGTGTGCGCACGGCGGCGCGCCATACGCCGGTGACGTTTCGCACGGCCGGCGACCCGGCGGCGGCCCAGCCCGACGAGCCAACGCGCGACGCGCTCGTCCACATCGCGCGCGAGGCGGTCACCAATGCGGTCAAGCACGCCCGACCGGGCGCGATCGAGGTGCTGTTCGAGCACGAGGACGAGTGGCGCTTGACGGTGCGCGACGACGGGCGCGGCTTTGACGCGGGGGCGGGGCGCGAGGGCTTCGGTCTGGCAAGCATGCGCGACCGCGCCGAGCTGCTGGGCGGCGCGCTGCGGGTGCACAGCACCGCGCTGGCGGGCACGACGGTGGAGGCCTCGCTGCCATGAGCGGCACCTCGGCGCACGAGCCGGTGGCGAATGCCGGTCCGTCGGTGGTGCTCGCCGACGACCACCCGGTGATCCGGCTCGGCGTGCGCATGGCGCTGCTGCGCGGCGGTTTTCGTGTGCTCGCCGAGGCCGCCGACCGCGACGGTGCGGTCGAGGCGGTACTGCGCGAGCAGCCGGAGATCTGCCTGCTGGACATTTCGATGCCGGGCGGCGGCATCGAGGCCGCCGCGATCCTCTCGCGCGCGGCGCCGACGACGGCGGTCGTGATGCTGACGGTCTCCGAAAGCCCGGGCGACATGCTGGCGGCACTGCGTGCGGGCGCGAAGGGGTACCTGCCCAAGGACACCTCCCCCGAGCGTCTGCCGATGGCGCTGTGTGGTGTGCTGCGCGGCGAGGCGGCGCTGCCGCGCATGCTCGTGGGGCGCGTGCTGAGCGAGTTCAGCCACCTGCCCGACCCCGAGCAGGCGCCGCTGCGCGTGCCTGGCGTGGAACTGACGGCGCGCGAGTCCGAGACGCTGCGGCTGCTGCGCGCCGGCCTTTCGACGATCCAGATCGGCGAGCAGCTTTCGCTCTCGCCGGTGACGGTGCGCCGCCACATCTCCACGGGCGTTGCCAAGCTCGGGGCCAACGGGCGCGACGAGGCGCTGCGGGCGATCGCGTAGAGGGTGGCGCAGGCGGCAGCAGGCCGCCGAGCCGGGCCCCTCTTCTTCATCCAGGCGCGGCACGTCAGACGAGCCCGGCGCGCACGGCGTAGACGGCGGCCTGCACACGGCTGCGCACGCCGAGCTTTTCGAAGATGTTGGTGACGTACTGCTTGACGGTGTGCGGGCTGATCGAGAGCGCCGAGCCGATCGCGGCATTGTCGGCGCCTTCGGAGACCATCCGTAGAACCTCGACCTCGCGCGGGCTCAACGCGAGTCGGTCTTCGATTTCGGCGGATACCGCAGCGGGATCGGCGCTGGCAGCGCGCCCGGTGTCGTCGGCGTTGGCGCGCACGTGCGCGACCAGCGAACGCGCGACCTCGCGCGACATCACGAGGTGGCCCTCGGCCGCCTGGCGGATGCTGTCTGCAAGCAGGTCGGCGCGCGTGTCCTTGAGCAGGTAGCCGCAGGCGCCTGCGGCAAGCGCCGCTAGTACGTCCCGGTCGGCCGTGGAGACGGTCAGCACGACGGTCTGCACGCCGGGCGAGGTGCGTGCGATCCCGCGCAGCGCGTCCAACCCGGAGGCGCCGGGCATGTGCAGGTCGAGAACGGCGACGTCGGGGGCGAGCTGCAGCGCGAGCGCGACGGCCTCGTCGCCGTCGACGGCCTCGCCGACGACGGCGATGCCGCCGTCTTCGAGCATTCCGCGGAGTCCTTCGCGGAAGAGGTGGTGGTCGTCGGCGATCACCACACGCAGTGCCTCCTGAGGGGGGTTCTCCTGAGGGGGGTTCACAAGCGGAAAATAGACGAACCGGCCCGCGTGGGCGGTTTGTTGCCGCTCTGGAGCTCTCGCGGGACGCCGCCGACGCGACTGCTGTAGGCTACGCGCAACGGAGAGGCGGCGACTCGGCGGCCTACGGCGAGCTGAGCGGTCCTCCGTGTACAGCAGGAGCGAAATGGTCGCGCATGGATCGCGCGTTGACGAGGGAGGGACCTGCGTGATGAGCAGAGGACCGATCCAGTGTTTTCTCGCAGCCGCGATCGTTTTCTCGGCGCTGGCGGCGAGCGCGGCACTTGGCGCACCGGCACCCCAGCGACTCGCGGCGGGGGTGCCCCATCGCCTGGCCCACCGCCACCGCGACGGACGCCGGCGCGCGCACCATGGGCACCGTGCAGCGGACAGGCGTCAGCGCCGGCGGCACAGGCTCCACCATCGTCGCAAGGCGGTGCACCACGCCGGCGTTGCACCGGCGCGACCGCTCCTCGCGCCGACGGCAGGCGCTGCGCCTGCGGCCAACACACCGTTTTTGCCAGTGCTCGCCGCCGCCGGTGCGCTCGCCTCGAACCCGATTGCCGGCGCGCAAAACCCGGCCAAGGAAAAGACGGGCGGCGAAAAACCCGGCCTCCTCGAAGAACACGGAAGCGAAAAACCCGGTGGTGAAAAACCCGGTGGTGAAGAACCGGGCTCCGAAGAACACGGCTCGCAGGGGGGATCCGAAGAAGAATCGACCCCGCCACCGCCTCCTCGCAAGCCAGCCGACCTCAAACGCCCGGCGATCAGCGGCACCCCCAGGCAGGGCGACCGTCTGACGGCGGCGACGGGGGTCTGGGAAGGCGAACCCACCTCGTATGCCTACCAGTGGATGGTCTGCAACGCCGCGGGCGTCCAGTGCACGGCGATCAAAGGCGCCACCGGCTCGGGCTACACGTTGGGTGCGGCGAACGTCGGCCACACGATGCTCGTGGCGGTGACCGCGACCAACGCCGCCGGCTCGACGACGGCGAACTCCGCGGCCAGCCCGAAGATCGCCGAAGCACAGAGTCCGCCGCCGCCCGCGCCGACGGAGAAGTCGCCGCCGACGATCGCAGGCGAAACGATCGAAGGCCAGCAGCTGAGCGCGACGGCGGGCACTTGGGCGGGCAGCCCCACGCGCTACGAATACCAGTGGGAACTGTGCAACGCCTCCGGCGAAGCCTGCGCGACGCTCGCCGGCGAAACCGGCTCGACCTACACGCTGAGCGCAGCCGACGTCGGACACACGCTGCGTGTCACGGTGACAGCCAGCAACGCGGGCGGCTCGGAGCCCGCGAGCTCCGTGGCCAGCGCGACGGTCGCCGAAGCGGCCAGTCCGCCGCCGCCACCGCCCGCGCCGACGGAGAAGTCGCCGCCAACGATCGAAGGCGAAGCGATCGAAGGTCGATCCCTGAGCGCGAACCGGGGCACATGGACGGGCAGCCCGACACGCTACGAATACCAGTGGGAACTGTGCAACGCCTCCGGCGAAGCCTGCGCGGCAATCGCCGGCGCGGGCGGCTCGAGCTACAGGGCGACGCCGGCCGAGGTGGGCGACACGCTGCGCGTCACGGTGACCGCTGCCAACGCGGGCGGCTCCACGCCGGCGGGCTCCGCGGCCAGCGCGACGATCGCAGCCGCCGCCAAGCAGCCGCCGCCCTCGCCGGCGTGCACGCAGACCGTCGCGAGCGTGTCGGCCGCGGCCTCCGCGCTGGCCTCGGCGTCGGGTGGGTCGGCGATCTGCCTGAGCGCGGGCAGCTACGGGCATCTGACGCTGTCGGGGACGCACTCGGCCAATGCCACGATCGAGCCGGTGCCGGGCAGCAGCGCGAGCCTGGAAGGCGTGACGGTCGACGCGGGCGCCGACTACATCACGATTCACAACTTCGACATTTCGGGCGGCGTCAGCCTGCAGGCGAACGTGTCGCACGTCGACGTTGACCACAACGACATCGACGGCGAAGGCGCGGGCGGCGATGGCGAGGGGGTGGAGACGCTGTCGGTGAACTGCACGGCGCCGAACGCACCGACCTACAGCGGCTGCGAATCGACGGCGCCGGACACCTACCTGACGATCAACGGCAACGAGATCCACGGCTACGGCCAGGGCGACACCGAAGATGCGATTCACCTCAATGACTGGGAACACGTGACGATCACCGATAACGACATCTACAAACTCGAGGAGCACGGCAACCACACCGACGCGATGCAGAGCGTGTTCGGCGGCCACTACATGACCTTCGAACGCAACTTCGAGCACGACAACCAGTCGCAGGGTTTCTTCATCAAGGACGGCGACGTCAGTGAAGTGACGGTCGACGACAACCTGTTCCTGCGCAACAACAACGAGCCCGAACTGTACCCGGGCGGCGAGTACAACATCCAGGTGTTCGACACGACGGGGTTGACGCTTGCCAACAACACGGTGTGGGACGGCCAGGACGACATCCTGCGCGCCGAAGGCGCCGCCGAGGCGCTCAGCGCAACCGTCAACCATAATGTCGAGCAGACACTCGACGTGCTCCACGAAAGTGGACCGGCGTACACGCTCAGCGAGAACGACGACGTGTTCGCCGAAGAACCGTGGACGTTCAAAATGGGCGCACAGAGCATCGTGGAACGGCAGCCCGATTTCGCCGACACGGCGAGCGAAGACTATGAGCTGGCGTCGAACCCCGACGGTGACGGCGTGGACTGGCAGCCTTCCGAATACGTGTACGGGCCAACCGGCCACTGAGCTTGGCACTCCGATCGCGCGATCGCCGCGGCCGCCGAAGAGCACGTCGTCAGGGTCTACCGCCCTCGCCCTCTACCGCCCTCGCCCACAGGGTCATCCCGCCCACAGGGTCATCCGCCCTCGCCCACGGGTCATCTGCTGGTACTCGGCCAGCAGCCCCGGACTCGGCGCTCGCTGCCGCGACTCACCGGTTATTCGTCAATCCAGGCTGAGCCGCCCCGGCCTCGCCCCGGCCGACCGGCGATCAATTGGTGCCGTCTGTTCGCTGCCCGTTTAGACCGACAGGCCGTGGGTATTAGAAGGCAGAGGGGTCGGTAATTTCGTGCAGGGCGACGCAGACCCGCACGTGCCGAATGGGTTACTGGGCGGCGATTTGCCCAGAGAAACTGACGGTTCGCAGCCTGAGCTGTAGGTAAAAACCCGCAGAGCTTGAGTAGCGCCTGGTACACACCAACGGATGTATGAGTTGTTGTTTAACCGGCTCAAGCACCGGTACGGGCATACCGACCTCCCTACATCCCATTCCGATGCCGGCCAGGAGGTCTTGATGTTCAAGCTGTTAATGCGCTGCTGTTGCTGCCTATTGCTGACAGCAGCGCTGCTCACCCCCCAATCGGCGCTCGGCGCCCATACCTTGCGGCGTGACAGAAGTCATGCAGCCCACCGCCAGCACAGTCGGCGCCGGACCAAGACCGGCAGGCACGCGGTGGGCGCCGCGCGGTTCTTCGCCGCGACGACGACGCTGCTGAGCGCGCCGACGCTGCTGGGTGAGGAAGCGCTCGAATCGCAGCGCGACTATCTCGAAGCGGGCCAGGCCGAAGCTTTTCGCTTCCAGGCAAGCGCGAGCGGCGTCAGCGAGGCGGCGCACGTATATGTGGATGCACACAACCGAGCCAGGGTGCTGATCGTCGGACTGTACGCCGCGAGCGCCACGGGCCATCCCGGCGCGCTGTTGAGCAGCGGCACGACCGGCACGCCGACCGCGGGTGCGTGGAACGCTGTGCCGCTGGCGCCGATCGCGTTGACGCGCGGGCAGACCTACTGGCTGGCGGTGCTCGGCGAGGGAGGCACGTTGCGCTTTCGTGACCGCAGCGACGGCCCGTGCCCGAGCGAGAGCAGCGCGCAGACTCGTCTTGGCGGACTGCCGGCGTCGTGGCGCACCGGACCGCAGTACCAGGACTGCCCGATCTCGGCGTATGTGAGCGCGAGCCCGATCGCGGTCGACCCACCGGAAGAAGCACCGCCCCCGCCGACCGAAACGACGCCGCCGAGCAAAGAAAAAACACCCCTGAAGGAAACACCACCGACCGAAAAAGGTAAGGAAACACCACCCAAGGAAACAACGCCGCCGGCTAAAGAAGAAACAAAAGAAACACCGCCGACCGAAACGACGCCACCGGCTAAAGAAGAAACAAAAGAAACACCGCCGACCGAAACGACGCCGCCGGCTAAAGAAGAAACAAAAGAAACACCGCCGACCGAAACGACGCCGCCGGCTAAAGAAGAAACAAAAGAAACACCGCCAACGGAAACGACGCCGCCGGCTAAAGAAGAAACCGAAGAAACACCGCCGAGCCAGGGCTCACCGCCCTCACCGGCGTGCACGCAGACCTTCTCGAGCGTGTCGGCCGCCGCCTCGGCGCTGAGCTCGGCGCAGGGCGGGTCGGCGATCTGCCTGGGCGCCGGTAGCTATGGACATCTCACGCTGTCGGGAACGCACGCGGCCAATGTCACGGTCGAGCCGGTGCCCGGCGCGAGCGCGAGTCTGGAAGGCGTGAATGTGGCACCGAACTCCAGCTATATCACGGTCCACAACTTCGACATCGGTGGCGGCGTGAGTATGGGGTATGGCGACTCGCATATCACCGTCGACCACAACAACATCGACGGCGAAGCACCCGGGGGCACAGGCGAGGGCGTCGAAGACCTGACGGTCAACTGCACGGCGCCGAACGCCCCCAGGTACTCGGGCTGCAGCTCGACGGCGCCCGATACGTACCTGACGATCAACGGCAACGAGATCCACGGCTACGGCCAGGGAGACACCGAAGACGCTATCCACCTGAACAACTGGGAACACGTGATGATCACCGGTAACGACATCTACAAACTGGAGGAGCACGGCAACCACACCGACGCGATGCAGAGCGTGTTCGGCGGCCACTACATGACCTTCGAACGCAACTTCGAGCACGATAACCAGTCGCAGGGTTTCTTCATCAAGGACGGCGACGCGAGCGAAGTGACGGTCAACGACAACCTGTTCCTGCGCAATAACAACGAGCCGTCGCTGTACCCGGGCGGCGAGTACAACATCCAGGTGTTCGACACGACGGGGCTGACGATCACCAACAACACGGTGTGGGACGGCCAGGACGACATCCTGCGCGCCGAAGGCGCCGCCGAGGCGCTCAGCGCAACCGTCAACCATAATGTCGAGCAGACACTCGACGTGCTCCACGAAAGTGGACCGGCGTACACGCTCAGCGAGAACGACGACATCTTCGCCGAAGCACCGTGGACGTTCAAAATGGGCGCACAGAGCAAAGTCCAGGCACACCCGGACTTCGCCGACCCGGCGGCCGAAAACTACGAGTTGGCCTCCAACCCGGAAGGTATTGGCGTCAACTGGCAGCCAGCGGAATACGTCTACGGGCCGACGGGAGACTGACGCGGAGCAAACGGTACCGTGGTGGGCGGTGAGAGCCGCCCACCACTTCACCGGCGCTGCCGCGCTCCTGTCGAGCCTCGCGCTGGCGGCCTGCGGCGGCGCGCAGCCCGCAGACCATGCGGCGGGTGCGAGCGCCAGCCGGCTGGCGCAGGCCGCGCGGCGTGCTCGGGTGGCCGCGACGGGCGTCCACTACGCGCCGGCGCCCTCACCGGCGTGCACGCAGACGTCCGCAAGCGTCGCCGCGGCAGCCGCTGCGGTGGCATCGGCGCCGAGCGGCGCCGCGATCTGCCTGAGCCCGGGCGACTACGGCCATCTCGAACTGTCCGGCACACACGCCGGCACCGTCACGATCGAGCCCGTGCCGGGCGCCGCGGCGAAGGTGCAGGGCGTGGCGGTCGCGCCCGGCGCGAGCCGCATCGCGATCGACAACCTGGACATCTCGGGCGGCGTCACGCTGGAGGCGGGCGACACCCACATCGCGGTTGACCACGACGACATCGACGGCGAAGGCGCGGGCGGGCAGGGCGAGGGCGTGCAGGACATCTCAGTGAACTGCACCGCGCCTAATGCGCCGCGCTACCCGGGCTGCGGCTCGACGCCGCCGGATTCCTATATCGCGATCGTCGGCAACGAGATCCACGGATACGGCCAGGGACACACCGAAGACGCTATCCACCTCAACAACTGGGAACACGTGACGATCGCCGACAACGACATCTACGCGCTGGAGGAGCACGGTAACCACACCGACGCGATGCAGAGCGTGTTCGGCGGCCACGACATGCTCTTTGAACGCAACTACGAGCACGACAACCAGGCGCAGGGCTTCTTCATTAACGACGGCGACGCGAGCGATGTCACCGTCGAGGACAACCTGTTCCTGCGCAACGACAACGAGCCTAAGCTTTACCCCGGCGGTGAGTACAACATCCAGGTGTTCGACACGACGGGGCTGACGATCACCGACAACACGGTGTGGGACGGCCAGGCGGACATCGTTCGCGCCGAAAACGCGGCTGGACCGTTGACCGCGACGGTCAGCCACAATGTCGAGCAGGCGCTGGAGGTGCTGCACGAAGGCGCCGGCCCTGCCTACGCGCTCGACACGCACGACAACCTGTTCGCACAGGCCCCCTGGAGCTTTCGGCCCGGCGCCGGCAGCGAGATCGCCAGCCACCCCCGCTTCGCCGACCCCGTGGCCGGCGATTACCGCCTGCGGCGCAACCCGCGCCAGATCGGCGTGAACTGGCAGCCCTCGGAATACGTGTACGGGCCGACGGGCTACTGATTATGAGGCATGTCGGCCAGGCAGCCCATATTTGGCCAGTATCCCGCATCGGTACGGAGTGTCCGCGGTCCAGGAGAGGATTCGCGGTCCAGGCACCGCGCGCCGCAGACAACGCGCTTGGCGCAAATAGCGAGATTTCTGGAGCGTTTGGGCGTATACGCCTATTCAGATGCGGACCGCTGTCCAGATCGGGGCCGAAGCCTTCCTTTCGTCCAGCCTTGGTGCTAGATTATGATCACAAGGTGACCACATGTCCAGCATGAAGAACATCGGCGTGCGCGAGTTTCGCGATCACGCCACCAGATATCTGGCAGGCCCCGAGCCCGTAGCCGTCAACCGGCACGGAAAGGTGATCGGCTTCTACATCCCGCTTCGGCGAGATGAAGACGAGGTGCGCCATGCCGTTGCCCAGCTCGGCAAGGCTGTACAGCAGGTGATCGACGAAACCAGCATCAGCGAGGATGAGCTGGCAGGTCTCTTCGACACACGGCGGCCCTTCCCTGAATGATCGTCGTCGCCGACGCCAGCGTCCTCGTTGGTGAGCTGTTGCGCAAAAGGGGTCGCGAGCTGCTCATTCGGCCCGAACTTCAAGTCCTCGTCGCGGAGGACCAATGGAGCGAGACCCAGCACGAGCTTTCGCGTCGACTCGGGATCATGGAATCCACTGGCCGGCTGTCGCCGGCCAACAGGCGGGCGCTGGAGGAGGCCGTGCGGGGGCTGATCGAGACCAAGGCGATCGATGTCGTCTTGCGCGCCATGTACGTGCCTTTTCAGACAACGGCGCGTAGGCGGGTCCCTCGCGACCCGCAGGATTGGCCGACCGTAGCGTTGGCGCTTCTGTTTGATGCTGCCATTCTGACCGGGGACAACGACTTTCTGGGGTGTGGATGTCCTACCTGGACTGTCGACACGCTTCTACGCGAGCTAGACAACCTACCGACTACCGGCCCGCAACTGCAGAACCGTGAACCCCTTTGACGGGTAGGTCCCCGCCACCGGGTCGGCAAGCGTGCCGAGGACGCGGCGAGCGACGGTTTCCCGCCGCAGGTAGGCGCCGAGCAGCGGGTCGTAGTTGACGCCGAACGTCGGCGTGCCCCAGGTGGAGAAGTCGCGGGCGCCGATGACCGCGAAGGCGAGGTGGGCGCGGCGCAGGCGCGCGATCGCGGAGCGTTCTTCGGCGGGGGTGTCAAGCAGGCCGGGGAGCAGCGACAGCTCGTACGGGGCGGGCGGGCGGTCGGCCATGAAATACAGGCCGCCGTCGAGCGGCGCCGCGAGGATGCGCTGCCCGGGGAGGGTGTGGGTGTCGATTTCGCGCACGGCGGCCTGCAGCGCGGAGGCAGCGGCCGGTTCGGTGTAGAAGGTGCCGCGGGGGGTGTGCACGGCAGCGGTGTCGTGCCGGTAGAGCCCGCCGAGCGCGTACGCGGCGAGACCGGCCGCGACGAGGCCGAGCACCGCGAAGGAGGCGAGCGCGGCCTGCGGGCGACGCTCGGCCAGGCGCGTGTGGAAGATGCCGAGCAACAGCACGAGCGGCGCGGCGTAGTAGGGCGCGTAGGAGCCGTCGGTGGTGAAGGCGTTGTAGGCGCGCAGCCCGAGTCCGGCGGCGAGCACGATCAGCGCCAGGTTGACTGGCCAGGAGCCGCCGAGCGGCGAGTCGCCGCGACGCAGCAGACGCCAGGCGGCGAGCGCGGCGAGTGCCAGGCCGAGCGCCGGCAGCCAGCTCATGCCGAGCATCAGGTGGCGCGCCTCCAGTTCGATTGCGGTGCGCTGTGCGGCCAGCAGACCGGTGGCGCGCAGCGCGCCGTCGAGCGCGGCAATCGCGAGCAGCGCGGCGGCCAGCGGCCAAAGCGCGGCGAGGCGCGCTGCCAGCAGCCGGCTGCCGCCGGACTTGCGCACCACCAAGCCGCGGTGCCCGGCCGCGACAGCGGAGTGCGGGTCTTGCCCCGCGCCCGCGAGCCCTTCGACGCGCTGCTCGCCGGCGCGGCGCCAGCGCTCGACGCTCGCCACGAGCGCAGCGAGCAGACCGCAGTAGAGCGCGGCGCGCAGTGCGAGGCCGGCGAAGCTGGCGGCGGTGAGGGGCATCCAGTTGCTCTCTGTTTTGGCGCCGACGCTGATGAACTTGACGGGCCAGAGGTTTTCCTGCACCAGCACGTGCAGGCCGACGCGGGTGGCGAACCAGCCGAGCACGAGCGCGGGGATCGCGATGGCCGGCAGCGCCAGGCGCCAGGCCGCGCGCCAGGCGGGGCCGCGACCGGACAGACGCCATTCGGCGAGCACGTAGGCGGCCAGCGCACCGGCAGCGACCGCGACGAACTCAGGCCGGGTCAACCCCACGAGCCCGACGGCCGCACCCGCCAGCCACAGGCGCCGGCGCGCGAGCGCGAGCAGCGCGAGCAGCGCGAACAGCAGCCCGAAGGTCGCCGAGTTGGTGTGGGGCAGGATGAAGTTGAACGCGGTGCCCGAGAAGCCGATCGCCATCAACACCGCGCTCGCCAGGCCGGCCGACAGCGGCGCGAGCCACTGGCGCGCGAGCGCGTAGAAGGCAGCGAGGATCGCCGCGGCCTGTACCAGACCGAAGGCGTAGGCGGTGGTGAAGCTGGTGCCGAACAGCCGGAAGGCGAGCGCCAGCGAGTACAGGCCGAGCGGCCCGTAGTAGTAGCGCACATCGCGGTAGGCCAGGGCGCCGTGCCTGACCAGAGCGGCCGTCGTCAGCTCGGCGCCGGCGTCGATCTCGGGCATCCCCCACTTGCGCCAAGTGAGCGCGGCGAGCGCGGCGAAGCAGGCCGCCAGCGCGACCAGCACGGGCCGGTCGCCGAGCGCGGCGGTCGCGGCGCGGGACGTTCGCGTCGCGGGCGCGGCGGCTCTCGAAGGAACCGCGGACGCCGACGGCGCGGACGCCGGGGAGCGCAGCAGGCTGACGTTCACGCGCTCGCGGGTCGCGGGACGAGCACCCCGAGCAGCCGCTCCAGCTGCGGGCGTGCGACCAGCCACAGCCCGGCGAGGTAGACGCCGGTGCCGAGCACTCCGGCCGCCGCCGCCCGCACCAGCTCGGGCGCGGGCAGCGCCATCCCTGCGGCCAAACCAAGTCCGAATGCGACGGCGGCGAGCGCGAGGAAGCGCAGCGCGTCGCGCGCCAGCTCGCGCGCGAGCGGGACGGCGCCGGCGCGGCCAACCGCGGCGGTGAGCAGCACCGCGGCGAGGACGCTCGGCGCGACCCAGAACGCGCCGACGGCGCCGTCAACGCCGAACAGAGCGCTGCCGAGGACGGTCGCGAGCAGTTGCAGCGCGACGAGCGGCAGTGCGAGCGCGCCGAGCAACCGCGCACGGCCGAACGCGAGCAGCACGGGCAGCAGGAAGTTCACGACCAGCGCCGCGAGCAGCCAGGGCGTGAGCAGCGCCGCGAACACGCGCAGCGTGTGCGCCTCGGCGGCGGACAGGCTGCGCGGCAGCACCGCGTGCACGAGCGGCGCGCCGGCGACGATCAGTGCGGCCAGCGCGGGCGCGGCGATCAGCATCGCATAGCGAAAACCGCGCGGCACGGCCGCGGCCACCAGCGTGCGCTGCTGCGAGCGCGCCTCGCGGGTGAGGTCGGAGATGCTCGACATGCCGAGCGCCATGCCGGTGCCGGCGACGAGGTAGCTGACGAACAGGTAGGCGTAGGAGAGCACCGTCGTGCCGCCCGCCGCCGAGCGGCTGGCGAACGCGAGCGTGATCACGAAGAGCACATTGAAGGCCAGGTAGATCGCGGTCCGCCCGAGGACCACGCCACAGTCGCGCAGGAGTCCCAGGCGCTCGTGCGAGCCGCGCACGCCACCTCGCTCCAGCCCGCCGCAGGCGCGCACGCCGACAATCATCCACGAGCAGGTCACCAGCGCCATCGTCAGCATCGACCAGCCAAGTGTCTGCACGCCGGCGCTGCCCATCAGCGCCACGAACGCGACCAGCCCGGCGAGCGCGCCGCAGGTGTAGGCGCCGGCGATCGTCGTGAAGCGGGCGCGCACGGCGAGCAGGGTCGCGCCGCCGGCCGCCCACAGCTGCAGCACCATCGCCAGACCCAGCACGGGCAGCGCGGCGGCGGTGATCGCGCGGCCCTGCGCGTGCAGGCCGGGTGCGATCAGCGCGGCCAGCTGATGCGCAAGCGGGACGGTCAGCACGACGACGGGCACGGCGATCAGCCCGAGCGTCGCGGCGAAGCGGCCGCTGGTCAGCCGCGCGCCGGGCGCCACGAGCAGCGGCACCGAGGTCACGCGCAGACTCTGGCTGAAGACGCCGAACGTCGAGTACAGCGCGAACGCGACAAAGAAGCCGTCGGTGCGCGCGTTGGTGCCGAACCGGCCCAGGTACAACACCGCCTGGATCGCCGACGCGGCAGCCATCGCAAAGGTCGCGACCGACATCGCCATCCCCGCGCGCGCCTTGCGCGCGCCATCCTCACGTTCGCCGGCGGCGACGGACGGCACAGCATTCGTCGGGCGCTCGGCGCCCTGAAGGGTCCGCGCGTCGGCCGGGGCGCCGGTCGCGGGATCGAGCGTCAGCGTGTGGGTGCTCATGCTCGAAAAAACGCACCGCCCCGGGCCGTTCTCGCGCGGCCTCTGCGGCGTGTCTCACGTTGGCCCCTGTCGGGCTCCGGCACCGGGCCCTGATTGGCCCCGGGCTCCGGCGCCGGGCCCTATTGGCCCCGGTCGGGCTCCCATTCGCGGCTGCGCGCGCGCGGGCGCGCGTACGCGCACGCGAATGGCCCTCCAGCAGAACCCATCCCCCACCCCCTCGCGCCCGTCGTGCACGCGCCTCAGTGCGTCAGCGCGAGCTTGAGCGCGACCGAGGAGAGCGACTGCGCCGCGTCGCCGATCTGGTGGGCGATGGCGATCTTGTCGGCCTGCGTGAGGGCGCCGTAGAGCGCGAAGCCGAGCGCAGTGGCGCGGCGGTATTTGTCGAGCTCGTCCTGGACTTCCTGGAACTCGCGCGCGAGCGTCACCGCGAGGGCCGACTCGCCGATGCGTTCCATCGCGGGGCGGACGTATTCGAAGGCCTTGCGAGCGCCGGTCAGGTTGCCCTGGAAGTCGGAGAGGTCGGTGTGCGAGTAGCGGTCCTCTTCGCCGGTGATCTTGGTGTTGACGATCTCGTTGAGCAGGCCGACGGAGCCGTTGACGAGTTGGAGCGCCGAGAGCGGCAGGGTGGGCACCTTCTGGTTGAGTTCCTGCACGTTGGCGAGCAGGAGGTTGGCGAAGTGGGTGGCGCCGACGAGCGTGTGCTGGTGCCACATCAGCCACTCGATGCGGTGAAAGCCGGTCCACTTGGCGTAGTCGCCGTCGACGGTCGGCGCGTCGATGCGCGCGTCGATCGCGGAGTCCAGGCCGACGAAGCTCTCGGCGACCGGCTCGACCGCCTCGTAGTGGATGCGGGTCGGCCCGAACAGGAGCTTCGCCTGCGCCATGTCGCCCTGCTCGATCGCGGCGACGAACTTGCGGGTGCCTTCGAGCAGCTGGCTGGTTTGGCCCTCGACGTAGGTGCGGTACTGGAGTACGGCGGTGCGCAGCAGGCCCTGGGCCGGGCCGTGCACCTTGAAGGGCTTGCCGGTCACCGTCAGGTGACCTTGTGTGACGTCGCCGTCGGGACAGTTGAGGATGTAGGAACCGGGCTCGAGGTCGAGCGAGAAGGTTCCGGAGAGCCCGGGGAACAGGTTCTCGCGCTCGCCGAGCACGATCCCGCTCGTGTTCTGCACCTCCAACTCGGTCACCTTGGGGTCGCCGCCGTTGGTCACGGAGATCGTCACCGGCCCGGCCGGCACGGACGCCTGACCGGGCGTGCAGCCCAGTTCGGTGAGCGCGAACTTCAGGGAGGCCCCGCCGCTCGGGTCGCCGCCCGCGCAGGCACTCAGCCCAACCGGCGCCGCGAGCAACGCGACCGCGCAGGCGATGCGGACCAGACGCCGGCGTAGCCGCCAGGCACGCCGCGCCGGCGGCCTCGCCGCCTGGCGAGCCCGCAAGCGGGGACCTGCCGGTGCGTTGGATGAGTGGAAGGGCATGCGTAGAAAAACGGTCTCACGACACCGAAACTTGATCGGCAGCCGCTGGGCTGGCCCGATGCGTGCATGTTTGCCTGCGCCGGCGGCGCTCGTCGCACTGCTGGCGCTGTGGCCGGGTGTGGCCGCCGCAGGGCAAGCTACCACCGCTGCGCAGACGCCCGCCGCACACACCGCCGCCTCGCACACCACGACTGGCGCCGCGCACACCGTGGCCACGCGCACCCTCGCCGGGCCCGCCCTCGCGCACACCGCCACCGCGCACACCGCCGCCACCACCACCACCACCGCCGCCGCCGCGCGCACCGCCACCACCACCACCGCCGCCGCCGCGCGCACCACCACCACCACCGCCGCCGCCGCCGCCGCCGCCGCCCTCGCACACCCCGCGGCCGCACACACCGCCGCCGCACGCGCCGCCGCCCCCGGGATCACCCCCGCCGAAGCGCAGGGGCTGGAGCTGATGCTGAGCGTGGTGCCGGCACGCTACGCGAGCGCCGACCCCACGCACACGCTCGCACCGGCGGCCGTCAGCCGCACGCTCGCGGCGGACGTCCGCGAACGGGTGCTCGCCTCGCAGGCGTTTCTGCGCGGACGCGACCGGCGGCGCACCGCACAATTGCTGGGGGCGTTGGGAACGCTGACGAGCGAACTGCGGGCGACCACCGAGCAGTTTCAGCCGTGGCCCCTGACGCTGGAAGTAAAGGCATGGAGTGCACGCGCGGAGCGCGTGCTGGATGGGTTGCTGGACCCACCCAAGGCGCCCGTACGACCATACCGGGCGATCGAAGGCGCGCTGAGCGCAGTGCAACGGGCCGCGGCGGCCGGGCAAACGCGGGACGCGCGCTTTCAGGCGTTGCGAGCGTTTGCGCTGTACGCCGCGGGTCCGGGCGCGCGCCTGGAACTGCAGGACCCGTCGCTCGACGACAAAGTGGTGCACGGGCTGCTGCTCGGCAGTGCCGGCGCGCCGGCACTGGTCGAACTGCTGAGCGCGGGCGCGTCGCCGGTCGCGATCGAGCGTCAGAGCGCCGCCGCGCTGGCCGCGACGAACCTCGCCGCGCAAGCGCTCGCCGAAGTGAGGATCAGCCACGCCACGATTGTGGCCGACGCCGCGATCATCGTGTTTCGCGAGGGCCTTGAGGCGGTGCTGATCCTCGCGGCGATCACGGCGTCGTTCGTCGGCGCCAAGCGCCACCTGCGTCGCCCGGTGCTGCTCGGCGCGCTCGCGGGGCTGCTCGCCACGGCGCTGACGTGGGTGGTCGCCCAGATGCTGCTGCACCTGCTGGGCGAAGGCGGGTTGGAGCTGCAGGCGATCACGGGCCTGATCGCGATTGGGGTGCTGCTGCTGGTCACCAACTGGTTCTTCCACCGCATGTACTGGAGCGAGTGGATCTCGCGCTTTAACCGCCGGCGTAAAGCGCTCGAGCGTTTGGACCGCTTCGGGTTTGTCTCCGGCCAGGTGCTCGGTTTCGTGCTGCTCGGCCTGTCGAGCGTCTACCGCGAGGGTTTGGAGACGGTGCTGTTTTTGCAGGCGCTGCAGACCAGCGCGGGCACCTCGACGACGCTGCTGGGGGCCGGCATCGGCCTGGGGGGCACGCTGATCGTCGGCACGGCGACCTTCAAGCTGCAGCGCAAGCTGCCGTTCAAGCGGATGCTGGTCGTCACGGGGGTGCTGATCGCGCTGGTGCTCGCGGTGATGGTCGGCACGACCGTCCACAACCTGCAGGCGATCGGCTGGGTGGCGAACACGCCGACGAGCTTCCACGTACCGTTGTCGTGGAATATCTGGCTGGGCGTGTACGCGACGTGGCAGGGCATCGTCGCGCAGGTCGGCGCGCTGGTGTTCGTGGTCGGGTCCTACTTCGCGGCGCGCGAGTTCCAGGTCAGGCGCCCGCAGCGCCGTGCGCGGCGCGCCGTCGTGCCGGCCGCACTGCCAGAGATTTGGGGAGCGCGCGCGCCATGACCGGACGCCGCTCCAGCAACACACCGTCGTTTGGGTCGCAACGCACTGGCAACACAGAGCAAGGAGAGCGTATGAGCGCAGCAGGGAGATTCCCAGAAGCACAAAAGCTGGCCCAAGCCCGTGCGTTCTCTAGGCATATGCTCATACACGACGCCTTGCCGCAAACGCGCGCCACGCGCGCCACAGTCGCCCTGCTTGCCGCGCCGCAAACGCGCGCCACGCGTGCCACAGCGAGCCTGCTCGCCGCACTGCTCGCCAGCCTGGTCGCGCTGGCGCTCTGGAACTCCGCCCCCGCGTTCGCAGCGGTGAGCTGCCCCAACGCGAACCCGGTCGTCAACGAGAACAACTGTATGGGCGCGGGCACGAGCGCCAACCAGTCGGCGATCGAAAACTACAGCGAAAACCTCGGCGGGTTCACGCCTCAGAGCGGCTATGAACTGGGCGAAAGCGTGCCGCTGAAGATCGGCACCGACGAACCGTCGTTCCCGGGCACGAGCGTCAATATCGCCGTCTACCGGATCGGCTACTACGGCGGCGAAGGCGCGCGGTTGATCCCGGCGGCGGGCGCGAGCAACGTCAAAGTCAACAACTCGTTCCAGTGCAACCCGGAGAACACGACGACCGGGGAACTGAGCTGCTCGAACTGGAACGTGACGTACACGATCCCGGGCAGCGCGCTGCCGATCTCGGGCATCTACGAGGCGGTCTTCACCGACGTCGCCGACGGCGGCATCGAGAACTACGTGGTCTTCCCGGTACGCAACGGCAAAGTGTCTTCGGAAGTGCTGTACGTGCTGCCGGCCTCCGACTACGAGGCCTACAACACGTGGGGCTGCAAGTCGCTGTACTACGACGCCTGCGGCGGCGCCGACACGGTCGCCGGCGACCCGCGCGCGGTCGCGGTCTCCTTCGACCGCCCGGAGGCCGAAGGCGAGGACCAGATGAACCGCTTCTTCGGGCCCGACGACATGACGGTCGCGTGGTTGGAGGAGCAGGGGTACAACGTCAGCTACACCGACGATGTCGCGATCTCCCAGAACCCGAGCATCCTGCTGGGCCATAAGGTCAACCTGATCTCGGGCCACAGCGAGTACTGGTCGGCGGCGACCTTCAAAGCGTTCAAGGCCGCGCGCGAAGCCGGCGTGAGCATCCTCTCGCTCAGCGCCAACACGGCCTACTGGCAGACGCGCTACGAAAACAACTACCGCACGCTCGTGTGTTACAAGACGATCCAGGGCTCCTCCGACGGCAATCCCGGAGCGACGCCCAACGACCCCGCCGCCACCGGCCCGAACGGCGAAATCCGCCCCGAAGACGCGACCACGACGCGGCGCGACCCGGGCGCTCCGGCGGGCAACCCTGACGCACCGCCGGGGGGACGGATCGGGATCAACGAACCGGAGAACTCGCTGTTCGGGATCATGTATATCGGCGACAACGACGACGAATCCTTCAAACTGAGCATCCCGGGGGGCAACGCCAACGGCGAATACTCGGCCAGCCGCGTGTGGCGCAACACGGGCATTTCGACGGGCAGCACGACGACGCTGTCCACCCCGATCGTCGGCTGGGAGTGGGATCAGGTCCCCACCCAGGCCGGCTATCTCGCTCAGGAGCCCGAAGGCGTCAAGCGCGTGACGTTGACCAACGTGGCCAACCCCGAAGACTCGTTCATCCAGGACGCCGGGCGCGAACGCGCCTCCACGCCGCCGGCAGGCGAGAAGCCGGAAGTGAGCGCCGCCGAGTACCGCGCGCAGAGCGGCGCGCTGGTGTTCGCGACGGGCACGATGGAGTGGGCCTACGGCTTTGACGTCGAACCGGTGATCGACCAGGCGACGTACAACGTGCTCGCTGAAATGGGCGCGACGGCGGCCACGCCGGCGAGCGACATCAAGCCCGAAGCGCCCGGCACAGCGCAGCCGCCGTGGCCGTTCTTCAAAGCTACGCCGAGCACGGTGTATGTCGGCGAACCGATCACCTTCAACGCGTCGGCGTCCAAAGACCCCGACGCGACGATCACCGACTACAAGTGGGACCTGGAAGGCAAGGGCACGTTCGCGACCGATACCGGCACGACGCCGACGCTGACCCACACCTACACGACGCCGGGCACGTACAACGTGATCCTGAAGGTCACCGACAGCAAGGGCCAGAGCGAAACGACCGAGCGCACGGTCAACGTCGCCAATACCGCCAACGCGGCGATCGCAGCCTCGATGAACCCGGTCGGGGCCGGCCAGAGCGACACGCTCAGCGCGGCCGGCTCGACCGACAGCGGCGGCACGATCACCGACTACAAGTGGGATCTGAACGAAAGCGGCAAATACGAAACCGACACGGGCACGACGCCAACGATCGCCAAGACGTTCGCGAGCACGGGCGTCTACACGGTCGGCGTGCAGGTCACCGACAGCAAAGGCGCGGTCTCCGACGCGACGATCTCGGTGAACGTCATCAGCCAGGGCGTCAGCCGCTACGCGGACGCGGTGACGGCGACCTCGAACCTGCTGCACTTCTACCAACTGAACGAAGCGACGGGCCCGACGATCGCCGACAGCAAGGGCAACGCCTCCGGCACGACGGGCGGCGCGACCTTCGGCGTACCCGGCGCGGTCAACGGCGACTCCGGCACCGCCGTCAGCTTCCCCGGTAACGGCGACCCGTTCGAGGGTGTCGCGGGCTCCTACGGCGAAATCCCGTTGAACCTTGCCGGCCAGAGCGCGCTGACGGTCGAATTCTGGCTGAAGTGGAACGCCTACGGCAATAATGACGCGCTGGCGATGGAGTTCACGCCGAACTACAACGAAAGCACGGGCGGCTTCATCGTCGATCCGGACGCGGGCCAGTACGGCGGTACGTTCGCCGTCGGGATGGGTATCGGCACGACGCGCAACACGGTCTACTTCGCCCGCCCGAGCGCTGGCGTGTGGCACCACTACGCGCTGGTGCTCAACCCGAGCGCGCCGGCGGCGAGCGAGATCACGCCGTATGTCGACGGGCAGCCGGTCAGCTACCAGAAGGAAACGAGCGGTACGGGTGCGACGTTCGCGAGCTCCACGCTGTACCTGTTCTCGCGCGACGCCAAAGCGCTGTTCGGCAGCGGCTCGCTGGATGACCTGGCGATCTACGGCGGCGAACTGAGCCAGTCGATGATTGACGAACATTTCGACTCAAACGGCCCGGAGCCGCGCCCGGTGGCGGCGTTCACGGCCTCCCCGGCTTTACCGCGCGCCGGCCAGACCGTGACGCTCAACGGGTCGGGCTCGCACTACGCCGACGGCACGATCGCGGGCTACAAGTGGGACCTGAAGGGCAATGGCAAATACGAAACCAACACCGGCGCCACGCCGACGGTCACGACGAGCTTCCCCGGCAGCGGCACCTACACGGTCGGCCTGCAGGTCACCGACAGCGACGGCGCGGTCGATGAAGTGCGCGAACAGATCGCGGTCGGCAGCTTCGCCCCGAGCGCCAAGCTGAAGGCGTCGCCGAGCACCGCGCTGACCGGCCAGACGGTCAACGTCAGCGCGAGCGAATCGACCGACCAGGGCACGATCACCGACTACAGGTGGGACCTGAACGAAAGCGGCAAGTACGAAACCGATACGGGCACGACCCCGAACGTGAGCACCTCCTTCCAGACGGTCGGTCTGCACACCGTCGGCGTGCAGCTGACCGACAGCGAAGGTCTTACGAGCGCAGCGACGGTCCCGATCACGGTGCTCGCGCACGGCGTGACCAGCTATGAGCAGGCCATCGAAGGCACCCCGGGGCTGGTTCACTACTACAAGCTCGGCGAGGCCGCCGGACCGACGATCTTTGACAGCAAGGGCTCGAGCAATGGCACGATCACGGGCGGCACGTTCGGGCTGCCGGGCGCGGTGCAGGAAGACCCGACGACCGCGATCGGCTTCAACGGCTCGGGCGACTCGGGCGCGATCGGGCTGAACCTGTCGGGCACGGGCCAGCTGACGGTCGAATTCTGGTTGAAATGGAACCAGTACGCCAACAACGACTCGCTGGCGATGGAGTTCACCCCGAACTTCAACGAAAACGCGGGCGGCTTCCTGGTCGACCCCAACGCGGGCCAGTTCGGCGGCACGTTCGGGATCGGGATCGGCAGCGACTCCGACCGCAACTCGATCTTCTTCGCGCGCCCCAGCGCGGGTGTGTGGCACCACTACGCGATCGTGATCAACACGGCCGCGGAAGCGAGTAAGGAGATCGCGCCCTATGTCGACGGCCAGCCGGTGAGCTTCCAGCAGGAAGGCGCCGACACGGGTCAGGGCAACTTCGCCAACTCGACGCTGTACCTGATGTCACGCGATGGCAGCGCGCTGTTCGGAGCGGGCGAGCTCGACCAGCTGTCGATCTACAACGAACCGCTGGCTGCCGCGACGGTCTTTGAACACTTCAACTCCTACGGGACCGCCAAGGCGCCGACTGCGGCCTTTGCGATCTCCTCAAACCCGGTGCGTCCGGGCCAGAGCGTGACGCTCAACGCGTCGGGTTCGAGCGCGCCGGAAGGGACGATCGTCGAATACCAGTGGGAACTGAATGGCAACGGCAAATACGAAACCCACACGACGAGCGCGGAATTGAAAACGAGCTTTGCGAGCGCGGGCACCGAGAACATCGGCCTGCGTGTGATCGACAGCAAGGGCGCGAGCGCGAGCGTCACGCACACGCTGACGGTGGGCAACCTGCCGCCGGTGGCCAAGCTGACGGCCACGCCGAACCCCGCGGTGGTGAGCCAGACGGTGAAACTGAGCGCGAGCGAATCGAGCGACCAGGGCACGATCACCGACTACAAGTGGGACCTGAGCGGCGAAGCAGGCAGGTACGAAACCAACACCGGCAGCACGCCGACGCTCACGACGAGCTTCTCGACGCCGGGCACGCACACGGTCGGCGTCGAAGTGACCGATAACGAAGGTCTCAGCACGCAGACGACGATCCAGGTCAACGTGCTCGAACAGACGGCCACCGACTACTCCGAAGCGGTGCAGAGCACGCCGGGATTGCTCGACTACTACAAGCTCGACGAAGCGCAGGGCCCGACGATCCTCGACAGCAAGGGTTCGAGCAATGGCACGATCGCGGGCGGCACGTTCGGCCTGCCGGGCGCGATCGAGAAGGGTATGGCGGTCGGCTTCAACGGCACAAGCGACTCGGGCACGATCGGGCTGAACCTGTCGGGCACGGGCCAGTTGACGATCGAATTCTGGTTGAAATGGAAGCAGTACGCCAATAACGACGCGCTGGCGATGGAGTTCACCCCGAACTTCAACGAAAACGCGGGCGGCTTCCTGGTCGACCCGAACGCCAGCCAGAACGGCGGCACGTTCGGGATCGGCATCGGCAGCGACGCCAACCGCAACTCGATCTTCTTTGCCCGCCCCAGCGCGGGTGTGTGGCACCACTACGCGATCGTGATCAACACGGCTGCGGAAGCGAGCAAGGAGATCACCCCCTACGTCGACGGCCAGGCCGTCAGCTTCCAGCAGGAAAGCGCTGGCACCGGCCAGGGCGACTTCGCCAACTCGACGCTGTACCTGATGTCACGCGACGGCAGCGCGCTGTTCGGAGCGGGCGAGCTCGACGAATTGGCGATCTACGACCAGCCGCTGGGTGCGACGACGATCTTCGAGCACTACCACTCAAGCGACGTCAACACCGCGTTGGCGCCCGCGTTGACGCTCAACCCGTCGCCGGCGGTGACGGGCCAGAACGTGACGCTCAGCGGCGCGGGCTCGACCGATGGCGCCGGCACGATCACCGACTACAGGTGGGACCTGAACGGCAGCGGCAAGTATGAAACCGACACGGGCTCCAGCCCGACGCTGACCCACGCGTTCAACGAACCGGGCACCTACACGATCGGCCTGCAGAGCACCGACAGCACCGGAGCGGTGGCCAGGACGACGCAGGTGCTGAGCGTCACCCAGGGGCCGCCGTCAAAGCCCGAACTGACGCTCTCGCAGGCTGGTGGCGAGACGGCGATCGCGGGCGACACCGTCTACATCGATCCGCAGAGCGGCAACTCGGGCGCCTTCACGGTGAGCGCCAGTACGAGCGACCCGCTGTCGCCGATCAAGAGCGTCGCCTTCCCGACACTGAGCGGCTTTGGCAGCGGCGGCGGCACGCTGACCGAAACGCCCTACCGGAGCACCTACGGCTGGTCGGGCGCGGGCGCTACGGCAGCGGGGGCCCAGACCGTCACGGCGACCAACGCCGCGGGCCTCAGCGCGAGTTCGAGCTTTGAAGTGGTACCCGACACGACGCCGCCGAGCGGCGGGGCGCTGAGCGTCAACGGCACCGCGGGCAACGCGGCGGGGACCTCCAGCTACAACACCACGGGCAGTTTTGCGATTGCGCGCACCGAATACAGCGAGGCGCAGTCGGCGAGTCAGTCGGGCCTGCGCTCGAGCACGCTGACGGTCGCCTCGGCGCCGCTGTCCGGGAATGTCTGCGGCACGTTCGGCGCGCCGACGATCATCGCGGGCAACCCGTCCCAGAGCGAGCCGGCGGGCTGCTACCGCTACACGCTTAGCGGTGTGGACAATGTCGGTAACCAGGCGAGTATCGGCACGACGGTGCTGGTGGACACGAGCACGCCCACGACGCCGTCGCTGAGCTTCAGCGGTTTGTCGGCGAGCACCTACTACAAGAGCTCCACCAACGCGCTGTACTTCAGCCCGGCGGCGGGCGGCGCGTTCTCGCTGCTGGCGTCCTCCAGCGATTCGGTGACGGGTATCGCCGGCTACACGTTTGGCTCGTTGAGCGCGTACGGCTTCAGCGGCACGCAGAGCGGCGGGCAGATGGCCTACGTGTTCGGCACCTCGGCGGTCCAGCCGCCGAGCGGGCCGACGGTGTACGCGACCAGCAACGCCGGCGCCAGCTCGGCCACGGCGAACTACGCGCTGATCCTCGACAACACCCCGCCGACCGGCGGCGCGCTGGCCGTGAACGGGACGACTGCCACCGCGGCGGGCTCGACGAGCTACAACAGCTCGGGCAGCTTCGCGATTGGGACGCGCAGCGAATACAACGCGGATGCCGGCTCGGGTGTGCTCTCCTCGGTGTTGACCCGCGCGACGGGGACGCTGTCAAATGGCACCTGCGGCAGCTACGGCACACCGGTGACGATCACCGGCAGCCCGACCCAGAGCGGTCTGGCCGCCGGTTGTTACCTGTACACGCTGACGGGCAGCGACCGTGTCGGTAACACGGCTTCGCTGTCCAGCACGGTCGAGGTCGACAAAACCGCACCGAGCGCCACCGTGAGCGTGCCGGCGGACGCCAATGGCGCGGTCGCGGTGACCTTCAGCGCGAGCGACAGCGGCTCGGGTGTGAATGCGGCCACGGGCCAGCTCAAACGCGCGACCGGCACCTACACGGCCTCGACCGATACGTGCAGCGCGTTCGGCGCCTACGCCAACATCGGCGCGGCGGGTGTCGCCTCGCCCTACACCGACAGCACGGTCGCTACGGGGCACTGCTACGAGTACGAGTACACGGTCTCCGACAGGGCGGGCAACTCGACGACCTCGGCGCCGGCGACGGTCAAGGTCAACACGACCAAACCGACGCTGACGGCGATCGCCGACACGACGCCGGGCAGCAGCGCCGGCCTGCCGCAGGTCGGGGATGTGCTGACGCTGACCTTCAGCGACGCGATCGCGGCGTCGAGCGTGCCGAGCAGTGTGACGCTCACCTACAGCGGTGGCCTGCTCAGTTCGACGACGCTGGCGCTCAGCGGCATCGGCTCGAGCACGGCGTGGAGCAGCGGCGATACGGCCACGACGCGCTACGCCAAAAACGGCGGCACCGCGCCGGTCGTGACGGCGAACACGGCGGTCAGCGGCACGAAAGTGGCGCTGACGGTCACCAAAGTGACCGACCCCAGTGGCGACCTGCAAGCCGGCGGCCCGGGCGTCGTGACAGGTGTGCTGAACTCGTCGCTGAAGGACGTGTTTGGCAATGCCGCCAGCACAGCGTCGTTCGCGAGCGCGAGCGTCAAGCTGTTCTGAGCGACCGCGTCGCGCGCAGTACGCTGCGACCATCCAGATGCCAGACGCAAGGCTCCGTATCGGAGTGCTCCCAGTCGCCGAGCACGAGCGCCGAACCAGGCTGTGGTCGGCGCTGGGACAGGCCTATCCTGTCGACTTCCAGGCGCGCGACCCCGACGCGCTGCGTGGGCTGGATGGCGCGATCGCGTTTGGCGCCGATGCCGGCGCGGCGCTGGCCACGGCTGGTTTGCCCGGAGTCGTGGTCCACGGCGCGGAGACCGAGGAACAGAACACGCTTGGCATTGTCGGACTGGCGAGTTCGGGGTCACTGGACCGTCCGCTGCACGATGCGCAGCTGAGCGACAAGTACGCGGTCGCGCTGGCGCAGGAGACGGTGACGAGCACGGATGGCGAGGTGTTGGCCGAACTCGACGGTCGTCCCGCGTGGTTGCTGGCGGGGGACGCCGCGAAGCCGCTGCACCATGTCGGCTGCGCGCCCACCGAGCTGGCCGAGGGCGAGGCGTTGCGCGAGCGCCTGGCGCCGGGGCGCTGCCTGGCGCTGCTGGCGCTTGTGCAGTTCCTGCGCAACCTCGACCAGGGGGTCGACTCCGGTGCGGTCGTGCAGGCCGCGTTCCTGATCGACGACCCGAACCTGCACTGGCGCAGCTACGGCCATCTGCACTTCCGGAAGCTGCTTGCGCACGCACGCGCACACACGCACGCACACGCGAATGGCTTCCATTTGTCGATTGCGATGGTGCCGCTCGACGGCTGGTACGCGAACGGGGGGGTCGTGGAGCTGTTTAGGCAGAACGCGCGGTACCTGTCGGTGTGCGTGCATGGCAACGAACACGACGGCCCGGAGCTGGGCCGCCCTGGGACGGTCGCCGAGGGGGTCGCGCTGGGCAGGCAGGCGCTGGCGCGGGTGGCGGCGTTCGAACGGCGCACGGGGGTGGCGGTGGACCGGGTGATGGTGCCGCCGCACGAGCGCGTGAGCGAGGCGATGGCGCGCGCGCTGGCGGTGTGCGGCTTTCAGGCGCTGTGCACGACGCGTCCGTACCCGTGGGCGGTCACATCGCCGCGGCTGCCGTGGCTGACGCGCCCCGCTGAGGCGGGCCCGCTGGCGGCGTGGCGGCCGGTGGATGTGGTGGCGGACGGCCTGACGGTGATGCTGCGCGCAGACCTGGCGCTGGCGCCGCGCGAGGACCTCGTGCTGCGTGCGTTTTTGGGGCAGCCGTTGATCCTCTATGGCCACCACGACCTGCTGCGAGATGGCCCGGCCGCGCTGACCGAGGCGGCGGCGGCAATCGAACGGCTGGGCGAGGTGCGGTGGGGTTCGCTGGCGCAGATCGCGAGCGCGAGCGTGGCGCGCACGCCGGGAGCGAGCCCGTGGACAGGCGCGGCCGACGGGGTGTCAGGCGGCAGTGGCGGCGGCGAGCTGGCGCCGGCGCAAGCACAGGAATTGCGCCCCCTGCTGCGGCGACTCGCGGCCGAGGGCCAGGTGCGCGCACAGGCCGCGCTCACGCGACGCAAAGACGGCACTCAGCTATCAAAGCCCGCGGGATGATAGCGTGCTATCGTTTCTGTCGTGGCACAGATCTTGATCAGACGGCTCGATGAGGACGTGAAGGCCGCTCTGCAGCGTCGTGCGCGTCAGCATGGTCACAGCACCGAGCAGGAGGCGCGCGAGATCTTGCGCAGCGCAGTGCAGAGCGGTGAACATGCCCGCGCCAGACTGGGCTCGCGGATTGCAGCGCGCTTCACGGGCGTCGGATTTGAGACAGAGATCCCCGAGCTGCGCGGACAGCCGGCACGCCCGGCCCGACTGTAGTAAGCGATCGCCGAGCTGCGCAGCGAGCGCCCGGATCGGAGTGTGCTGTGATCTTGCTGGACACGAATGTGCTCTCGGCGTTGATGCAGCGTGCGCCAGACCAGACCGTAGTGGCGTGGCTGGACGAGCAGCCGTCGGAGTCGATCTGGACGACTTCTATCACCCTCTTCGAGGTGCGGATGGGGCTGGAGCTGCTTGCGAAGGGTGCTCGCCGCAGCCACTTGGAACAGGAGTTCGACAGGCTGCTGGCCGAGGATCTCGACGGCCGCGTGCAGCTCTTTGATCGTGCGGCCGCTGACGCCGCCGGCACGATCGCAGCATCGCGGCAGCGTGCGGGCCGTACCGTGGAGATCCGCGACGTTCAGATTGCCGGCGTCGCGAGCGCTCGCAAGGCGACTCTTGCCACACGCAACGTGCGCCACTTCGAGGGTCTCGGCGTCCGCCTTGTCGATCCCTGGCAGAAGTAGCATGCCGCCAGTCCCACAGTATTCGCCACGGCCGGCACCGACACTGTCAAGCCACAAATGCCGGACCGCCCGCGCTCACGCGAGCGCCAGATCCAACAGCCGCTCGTGGCGGGCACTCCAGGAGTTGGTTTGGACGAACGTGAGGCGCTCGTCCTCGGTCGCCCGGCCGCGCGCGAGGGCGGCAAGGACGGCGTCGGGGTAGGAGGCGCTGTCTTGCACGAGCGTGACACGGGGGTTGACGCCGCGCATGGGGCGCAGGTTGGTCGCGATGACGGGCAGGCCGCCGGCGAGGTACTCGTAGAGCTTGAGGGGGCTCATCGCCTCGGTGAGCGGCGAGCGTAGGTGCGGGATCAGGCCGACGTCGGCGACGCGGATCAGCCCGGTGACGCCCTCGCGCGAGAGCGCGGGGCGGATCTCGATGTTCGGCGCAGCCGCGAGGGGGCGCAGGTGCTCGGGGTCACAGAGGGGCCCGACGAGCAGGACGGTGGCACGCGGCAGGGCGCGGGCGAGCGCGAGCAGCCCGACGACGTCCAGGCGGGAGTCCAGCGAGCCGGCGTAGAGCAGGAGCGGGCGGCGTAAGCGACCGACCCAGGCGGGCGGCGCGGGGTCGCCGATCCACTCGGTGGGCTCGAGGCCGTTGGGCACGACGGCGGCGGGCCCGGTCGGCGCGAGCCGCTCGAGCACGGGCGCCGAGACCGCCGCGACGCGGCGGCTGTGTTGCGCGACGCGCGCGAAGCTCTCGCGGTAGGTGGGCCACCAGCGGCGGTGGGGCGGGTAGGCGGCCCAGTCGTCGGTCGCGTAGAAGGTTAGGGCGCGCGCCCAGGGGCACTCCAAGAAGCCGGCGAGCAGCGGGTGGGCGGTGATCACGACGGGGTCCTGCAGGCCCATGCGGCGCGCCTCGCGCGCGACGGCGCGCTCGTAGGCGACGGCCGCTCGGCGGGCCCCGCCGAGCGAGGTGGGGTCGTGGCGGCGCAGGCGGACCGGGCGCAGCAGGCACGCGTCCTCGCCGGCGGGGAAGGGAGTGGTCTCGCGCGTGGTGAGGTCGCGCGCGATGCGCACGGGCAGGCTGCGCATGACGTCGCAGACGAGTACGCGACGGACGCGGTGGTGGGCGACGAGCGCGCGCGCGAGCCGGTCCTCGGGCATGAACCAGCCGCGCTGCGCGGCGGCCTGCCAGGAGACGTAGGAGAACGTGAAGATGACGTCGCGGTCGCCGACGGCACGGGCCTGCAGCGTGCGCATGCGCGCAGTCAGGTCGAGCATTGGTTTTCACCGTGACGGTGCTCGCGACCGCGGGCCTCCCCACCGCGGCGCTCACGGCCGCCGGCCTCCCCACCAGGGTGCTCGCGACCGCGGGCCTCCCCACCGCGGCGCTCACGGCCGCGGGCCTCCCCACCAGGGTGCTCGCGACCGCGGGCCTCCCCACCGCGGCGCTCACGGCCGCCGGCCTCCCCACCAGGGTGCTCGCGATCGCAGGCCTCCCCACCGCGGCGCTCACGGCCGCCGGCCTCCCCACCAGGGTGCTCGCGATCGCGGGCCTCCCCACCGCGGCGCTCACGGCCGCCGGCCTCCCCACCAGGGTGCTCGCGACCGCGGGCCTCCCCACCGCGGCGCTCGCGACCGCCGGCCTCGCCGCCAGGGTGCTCGCGACCGCAGGCCTCGCCGCCAGGGTGCTCGCGATCGCAGGCCTCCTCGCCACGGCCGTCGCAATCGCCGCCGCGCACGGCAAACATGTGCAGGCAGTCGCCGGGGGAGACGCGGTCCAGCGCGAGGAGCAGCGGCGCGATCGCCCAGGCCGCAAGCCGCAAGCCCCGGCCACTCCAGCGTGCACGGCCGAAGGCGGTGTACTGGAGGCTGAGCAATAGCGAGGGGCGCATCGAGGCGTATGTGCGGGCGCTCGGCGTGAGACCGGCGCGTACTATCAGCGCGGCGAGGGTGGGGGCTTCGAAGTGCTGGAGGTGTCGGGGCAGGTCGAGCTGGAACCAGCGCGCGCCAAAGAGGCGCCGCTGCCAGCAGCCGAAGTTGGGGACGGCGACGGCGAGGACGCCGCCGGGGGTCAAAAGCGCGGCGGCCTGGCGCAGGGTGGCGAGCGGATCGGGGACGTGCTCGAGCGAGTGGTTGAGCACGATCGCGTCGAAGGTCGGGCCGGTCCAGGGCGCGTCGTCGAGGGTGCCGGTGTGCACTTCCACGCCACCGGCGCCGGCGCGCGCGGCGGCCTGCGCGGAGGGCTCGACGCCCGATACCGACCAACCGCGACGGGCGAAGGCGAGCACGAGCTCACCCGAGCCGCAGCCGACGTCGAGCATCCGCCCGGGGGTATGGCGCGCGAGCGGACGGTAGGGACCTAGGGCGATGATCGCGCCAAGGCGCGTGCGTTCGACGAGACCGCCGAGGCGACCGGCCTGCGCGGCGCGCTCGGGGTAGTAGGTTTGGGGGTAGAAGTCGGCGAACTGCTCGGGCGCTAGGCGCGGCACGGTGCTGGCCAGGCCGCACGCGGGGCAGGCGCGTACGGTGAACTCGCCGGGCCCGCCGATCAGGCGGTCGGGGCTGTGCAGCAGCACGGGCGCGGGCAGCGGCGCCGCGCAGCCGGGACAGACCGGCGCGTCCTCGAGGGCCGCCACCGCGTCTGCGGGGGTCGGCCCCAGGCCGGGATCGGGGAGCGCGCCCGCGGCGGGCGAGGCGAGTGGTGCGGCGGACATCTCACCCTAAAGAACGCCCGCGTGGACCTCAGCTTGTGGGGTGGGAGAGGTGGCGGCTGGCGCCGCCGGACGGGGGGCGGCGCCCGCGGCGAGTGGTGCGTCGGGTGCGGCGCCGTGCGCAGCCCCGCGACCGGGCAAGCGCAGCCGCCCCAGTGGCGGAAAGACGCGCGTGGCGAGCAGTAGGAGGTCGTTCCAGGTGGCGCGCGAGACGAGCCGCAGCGCGAGCGCGTAGGCGAGCAGGCCAAGCCCGCCGGCGAGCACGAGCGTGAGCAGTCGCGGCAGCGCCGGTTCGCAGAGCAGACGCAGCGGCAGGGCGAGCGCGGCGAGCGCGAGGCAGCCGGCCAGGGCGGGGCCGAGCTCGGGCAAAAGGTTGCGGATCGAGAGGCCGAGGCTGGGCGCGAGCAGGAAGCGGTAGACGCCGGCGAGGATCGCGAGGTAGAAGAGCGAGACGACGATCGCGACGGCGATCAGCCCGTGGCCGACGGCGAGCGCAACGGCGGCGGCGTAGCCGGCGAGCATTGCGACGTTGAAGCGCAAGAGCGCGCGGGGGCGGCCGGTGGCGAGCATCACCTGCGGGTAGCCGGTGAGGATCGCGGCGATCATGCCGGCGACGGCGAGGATCTGCGTGGGGACGATTGAGGCGCTCCAGGCGGAGCCGAGCACGAACGGGATCAGGAGCGGCGCGAGCACGATCAGCAGGGCCAGGAAGGGGAAGATGACGGCCGCGTGCACGCGGGTGGCGCGCTCGTGCAGCGCGCGTAGCTGCGCGCGGCTCTCGGTGCGCGCGTAGACGGGGAAGGCCATTTGCATCATCACGCCGGAGAGCTTGTCCTGGTAGACGACGCCGAGGTTGAAGGCGCGCCAGTAGATGCCGGTTTGGGTGGCGGAGAGGCGCGCGGCGACGATTGCGTAGTCGACGTTGCGAAACATCACGTTGACCAGGCCGGCGAGGGCGGCGGGCACACCGAAGCCGCCGATTTCGCGCTGGGAGTCGCGGTGCCAGCGCGGCAGCGGCGCGGGCGCGGCGGCGAACAGCAGGAGCGAGCAGACGGCGACCTGGGTGAGCGCGCCGATCACGATCGAACGCGCGCCGGCTCCGGCCAGCGCGAGCGCCAGCGCTACGAGGCTGCCGGCGCTCAGGCCGGTCATTTCGACGAGGCTCATGCGCCGGAACTCAAGGCGCCGCCACAGGAGCGCGCGCGAGACGACGCCGAAGGAGGCGAGCAGGAAGATCGGGGATATCAGCAGCACCAGCGCCGCGGTCTGCGCGCCGAACAACGGACGCCACAGCAGCGGTGTCAGCAGTGCCACAAGAGCACTGAGTGTGAGCCCGCCCAGCAGGCTCATCGCGGCGGCAGCGCCGATGTGGCGGTCGTCGATCGCCTCGCGCTGGACGAGCGCGGAGGCGAACCCCTCGAAGGTGAGGATCGCAGCGAGGGGCACGAAGATCAGCGCTACGGCCGCGTGGCCGAACTGCGCCGGCGCGAGTAGGCGCGCGAGGGCGACGGTGACGCCGAGGGCGATCGTTTCGGAGGCGATGCGGGTGAGCATCACCCAGCGCACGCCGTGCAGGGTGGCCTCTTTGAAGGAGTCGCGCGACACTGCTAGGCCACCGGGACGGGCTCGCGCGCCGGGCGCCGGAGACCGGCGTCCTCGGGCGCGGCGGCGGGGAACGGCAGCACGAACGGCGACCCTCCCCCACCGGGCGCGGGCGGTGGCGGGCCGCGGCGCACACGCACCGGCTCGGCGGCGGGGGCGGCGGTCGGCGAGCGGTTGCGCAGCGCGACGATTAGGCCGCCGACAAAGAACAAAAGGTAGGGGACGTGTGGGAAGGAGAACACGTCGAACAGCGCGCTGGCGACGAGGATCACGCCGACGGAGGCCAGCGCGGCGAGCGCGAGCGAGGCGCGGCGCGGGTCTGGCCCGCGGATCGAGCGGTGGGCGAGCAGCATCATCGCGAGCAGGATCGCGACGTAGGCGAGCAGGCCGAGCAGGCCGACGGCGATCAGCACGCCGAGGTATTCGTTGTCGAGGATGCGGTACTTGTGCGGGTCGTAGCTGCCGTAGCCGCGGCCGATCAACAGGTGGCTCATGATGTCGGGGCGCACCGCGTCGTAGCGCGCGACGCGGTCGGTGGTGGTGGCGACGGTGTTGACGTGACCGGGCTCGAGCTGTTCGAGGACCGAGCCGAGCGCGCCGGGTGAGGTGACGTGCACGACGATGCCGAGCACGACGGCGAGGCCGAGCAGCGAGCGGGCGACGGTGCGGGGCCGGTAGACGGCCAGCAGCAGCACGCCGGCGGCGGGCGCAACGAGGCTGGTCTTGCGCGAGGTCGCCACGCCGCCGGCGAGTAGCAGGGCGACGGCGATCACGTAGAGCACGCGCCGGCGGCGGGTGGCCGCTTCGATCGAGCCCATCAGCGCAAACGGCAGCACCATCGCCAGCAGCGCGGCCAGCTCCAGCGGCTGGTCGGTTGGACCGAGCACGTTCAGGCGGCCGATCGAGTCGGTCGTGTCGAGTTCGGCGGGCGGCGTGACGGGCAGCACTTTGCCCCAGAGGGCGTAGAAGACGTTGTAGTGCGTGCGGTACTCGATGACGGTCGCGATGCCGAGCAGCGCGCCGAGACCGACCATCAGCGCGACGTAGCGCGGCACCTCGCGCGGGCGCACCACGGAGGCGACGACGACGAAGAAGAGAATGAAGGAGAGCAGCAGGCCGAGCTTCTTGGCGGTGAGCCCCAGCTCGTCCATGTTGGCGAGTGCGTGTCCGTTGAGCGCGACGCCCAGGCAGCAGAGCGCGAAGAAGCCCAGCGCGGCGAAGTGCACGATCGTGAGCCGCACGCGCGGGCGGGCGGCGCCGCTGACGAGCGCCAGCGTGCAGAGCCACAGGAGCAGGAGCGCGACGAGCAGCGGCCGGTCGAGGTTCGCGCCGCCGGGCAGTTCGACCGACTGGAAGGGGACGAGGAACAGCATCGCCATAAAGCCGGCCAACGCCCAGGGCAGCACGCGCGTGGTGTGCGGCCAGTCGTCGGCGTGCGGGGCGGGCGCGTCGAGCCGGTCGAGCGCGTGCGGGTCCGCGACGGCCTCGCCCGGCAGCAGCGCGGCGAGACGTTCGGCGAGCGCGCGACGGCGGCGCAACACGCGGGCGTAGAGCAGCGAGCCGCCGAGCGCGAACACGAGCAGGAAGACGAAGGCCATCAGCTGCAGGCGGGCGCCGGGGT
The DNA here is from genome assembly GCA_963804675.1 of uncultured Solirubrobacterales bacterium. Lineage (GTDB taxonomy): Bacteria > Actinomycetota > Thermoleophilia > Solirubrobacterales > Solirubrobacteraceae > Palsa-744. The sequence continues at coordinate 2,062,924 of CAWDRI010000001.1, forward strand.
CGACCAGCCCGCCGGTGGTGGGCCCGAGCGGACGCACGATCGCCGCTTCCCCGGAGCGCAGCGCGGTGGCGTTCTCCTGGCCTGAGACGTGCTCGATCAGCTGGGCGCGGGCGGCGTTGACGAGCGCGATCGCAGCGCGGGCGGTCGGGGCTTGGCTGTAGATCGTGAGCACGGGCGTGGCCCCGTCGACGTCGAGCAGCAGGCGGTAGGCGTGGTTGACGCGCTGGGGGTCGGCGGGCTGCGGGCGGGCGGTGATGCCGAGGCCGAGCAGCAGCGTGAAGGGCCCGGAGGCGGCGACGCTCTGGTCGTGCAGGCCGATCGTTTGCGCGATCGCGCTGGTGGCGGTGTCGCTTTGCAGGTAGAGGTCGTACTGCAGCGCGAGCTGCGCGGCCAGGTAGTTGGCCGAGGGCGTGCCGGGTCCGATGCTGACGGGCGCGGAGTCGACCGAGGAGGTGTAGACGAGCACCTTCGCTTTGGCCGCGCCCATACCGAGCGAGCGGGGGTGCAGGCTGGGGGGCGCCAGCGACGGGCTGTAGCCGGCGAGCAGCGCGGCGAGCGCCGCCAGCAGCGCGAGTAAGGGGAGGGCTGGCGGGTGGGCGCGCATGACCGACCGCTGCCGGTGTGGCAGCTAGTCCCGTTCGCGGCCCGCGGCCGCGGACGCCGGCTCGGGTCGGTCGCCTTCGACGCGATCTTCGATGCGACCCCAGCGATCCCGCGCCGTGCGCGCGGGGTTGGCGACGTGCAGAGCGTTGCCGCTGCCGACACGCTCGAAGCCGGCGGCAAGCGCCGCGCGGTCGAGGTCGAGCGCGAGTCCACGGGCGAGATGCTCGGGCTCGCGTGCGCGGCGGCGCGCGCCTTCGATGCCGACGAGTGCAAGCAGCCCGAGCAGGAGCACGCCCAGCCCGGCGGCCGCAGCGACGGTGCTGCCACTGCCGGCGCCGACGGTGCCCGACTGGGGCGGGCCCAGCTGACGGATCGTGACGCGTTGGGCGCTCGGCGTGTTCATCGTTTTTTGCAGGCCCGCGATGTAGGCGCTCACGCCGGGGTACACACCGGCGGCCAGGCGGGCGGCGTCGGCGGCGGTGGGAGCCTGCACGGAGGTGGTGATGACGGGCTCGTTTTCCTGGGCGAGGTAGGTGAGCTTGTAGCTGGCGTTCTGGGCCAGCAGCTGGTTGCCGCGTGCCTCGGAGGGCGTGACGACGTCGAGCTTCTCGCCGCTGCCGCTGTAGGGGCCTTCGGCGGTGATCCGATCGGCGGGGATGCCGGAGGCTTTGCCGATTTCTTCGAGGACGGCCTGGCTGGCCATGACCTGCGCCAGTACGGCGGCGCGGGCGGTCAGCGGGGTCGTGTTCTGGACGAGGTTGGCCAGCGCGGAGCTCGGCGAGTCGACGAGGATCTGCACAGTCGCGGCGCCTTTGGGCGCGGAGCGGCTGGAAAGCTTGGCGGCGACGCCGGCGAGCACCGCGAGCGCGACGATCGCGAGCACGATCGGCTTGCGGGACCAGAGGACTTTGAGGACTTCGGCGAGTTCCATGTGCGGGGGGCCTTCCGTGGGTGAGGGACGCTCATACGAACAACGCATCGCCCGCGGGCGCCCTTTTGGGCGGGTCCCCGAACACATCGCCCGCAGGCGCATTCTCGGGCGGGTCCCCGAACGCATCGCCCGCGGGCGCCTTCTTGGGCGGGTCCCCGGACACATCGTCCGCAGGCGCCTTCTCGGGCGGGTGCGCGGCGGCGGGGGCCGCGGCGGCGGGGGCCGCGGCGGCGGGGGCCGCGGCGGCGGGGGCCGCGGCGGCGGGGGCCGCGGCGGGCGTGAGCGCCGTGGCGGGTGGGGCGATGAACGGCGGCGCGGCACGCCCGGCGAGCGTGCGCAGCGCCAGGCGGGCACTGTCGCGTTGCGCACGGCGCGGGCTCAACGAGCGCAGCGCGTGCCGCAAGCCGACCGCAGCGCCGAAGAGCGCGCGGTGCGCGGGGCTGAAGTGCTTGCGAGCGTAGAGCGTGCGCGAGAGGGCGTCCTGGGCGAGGAACGCGGGGCGGGCGCCGCCCTTGCCGGCGTGGTGGCGGATCGTCATCGACGGGAGGTGCTGGACCTGCCAGCCGGCGAGCGCGATGCGCCGGCAGAGGTCGGTCTCCTCGCAGTAGAGGAAGAAGCGCTCGTCCATCAGGCCGGCGGCACGCAGGGCCTGCTCGCGGATCAGCATGAACGAGCCGGAGACCCAGTCGCAGCGCTGCTCGCGTTCGTGCGCGGCGGGGTCGAGCACGCGCTCGCCGGCCCAGGCGGGTGTCAGCGGCCAGCGCTCGGAGCAGAGCGCCTCGCCAAGGGCGCGGGCCGCGTTGGGGAAGCGCCTGATCGTGGGCAGCGGCGCGCCGTCGGAGCCGATTTGGCGCACACCGGCGAGCCCGATCTCGGGGCACGCGTCGAGCGTGGCGAGCAGTTGCTGGAAGGTGCCGTGCAGAATTTCGGTGTCGGGGTTGAGCAGCAGCAGGTGGCGTGCGTCGACGTGTTCGAGCCCGCGGTTGTTGCCGTAGGCGAAGCCGCGGTTGGGCGAACCCACGACGCGCACGCCGGGGAAGCGCGACTGCACCAGCTCGCGAGTGCCGTCGGTGCAGCCGTTGTCCACGACGACGATCTCCAGCTCGATTGCGCCGGCGTGGTCAAGGACGCTGGTCAGGCACGCGTCGAGCCAGTGGGCGTCGTTGGCGGAGACGACCACCACCGCGAGGTCGACCTTGGAGTCGTTGGCGTGCAGTTGGTTGCCCATGGTGAAACAACGAGGGCGCTGATGCGTTTTTTGCCCGTGGCGTATTCCACGAGCGAGGCAGGGCCAGAGCACACGGGCGAGCAGCAGGCGCCGCGGGTGCTGATCGTTTCCCCGGTGCGCAACGAGGGCGCGCACATCGAGCGGGTGGCGCGCGCGGTGGCCGCGCAGGAGCTGGCGCCGGCGCGCTGGATCGCGATCGACGACGGTTCGAGCGACGACACGCTGCGCAAGCTGCGCGCGTTGGAGCGCGAACTGCCGCTGCTGACGGTGCTGCAGGCGCCGGCGCGCGGCGTCGAGCAGCAGGGCCGCGACCGGCTGGCGCGCGCGATCGAGGTGCGCAACTTCAATGTCGCGCTGGCGCAAACCGACTGGGAGCGCCGAGCCGGCGACAGGGCGCAGGCCGGCGGGCAGCAGCGAGCCGCACGTGGGGGACAGACCGGCTCTGAGCGCGTCGCGCCCGGCGAGCACTACACGCACCTGATGAAGCTCGACGGCGATGTCGAGCTGCCGCGGAACTACCTGCGGGTGCTGCTTGAGCGTTTCGCGTGCGCATCGCAGCTGGGGATCGCGGGCGGCGTGCTGGTCGAGCCGCAGGCGGCGGGCGCGCCGCGCAGGATCGTGATCCCCAGCTACCACGTGCACGGCGCGGTGAAGTGCTACACGCGGGCGTGCTATGAGGCGATCGGGGGGGTGCCCGAGTGTCTCGGGTGGGACACGATCGACGAGACCTATGCGCGGATGCGCGGGTTTCAGACGCGCAGTTACACGGACCTCGTTTCGGTGCACCACCGCCCGGTGGCGAGCGCCGACGGCGCGCTGCGCGGGCACGCGCGCCATGGCGAGTGCGCGTACATCTCCCACTACGACCCGTTGTGGGTGGCGTTGCGGGCGCTGAAGGTCGCGGGGCGCGCGCCGCGCGGACTGTCGGGCGCGGCCTTCTTCTTCGGCTATGCGCGAGCGGCCGGGCGGCGCGTGCAGCGCGTGCCGGACGCCGAGTACCGCCGCTTTACCCGGCGCGAGTTGCGCCGGCGCATGCTGGGCGTCGATCCGGGCAGCGCGGGGTGAGCACGATCGCGGGCCGACTCGCCGTCGTGAGGAAGCCCGCACCCGACGTCACGCGAGCGGGACGCGGCGTCAGGCGTTATCTGGACATGGTGGTCAAGGGCTTGATCGCGCCGGTGGCGTGCCCGCCGGCGCGCGGCGGCGCGCGCAGCACGGCGCTGCAGCACGTGGCCAATCGCCCGCTCGTGTGTCATGTGTTGGAGGCGATGGCGAGCGCCGGGATCGAGGAGGTCGTGGCGCTGACGTCCCCGGCGCAGCGCGTGGAGCTGCGCGCCTGTGTGCAGGCCGAAGGGCCGGCGGAGATCGCGGTCGAGTATGTCGACTGCGCCGCCGGCGGGAATGGCCGCGCGCTTGGCGCGGCGGCGGAGCTGATCGGGGCGGCGGCGTGCGTGGTGCACGACGCGGACGGGATACTGACCCAACCGTTGGCGCCGCTGGTGGAACTGCTGCGAGCCGGCGGGCCCGATCTGGTAGCGCTCGCCCACCGCCGGCGAGCGGGGGCCGACCACTCGGTCGGACTCGCCGCGCGGCGACTGCTGCGGCTCGCAGGCGCACCCTACGAGGGTGCCGAGCTGGACCTGGCCGGCGTCTGCCTGCTGGGACCGGGAGTGCTTCGAGAGGCGTTCGCCGCACACGAACCGAGCTGCTATCGAGACGGGGGGCAGTTGGTTGACCTGGTTGCGCTCGCGCAGCGGCTCGTGGCCGGCGGCGGCCGCCTGGATGTCGAGCGGGTGGGCGGCTGGCACAGCAACACGGGCGAGGCAGTCGAGCTGCTGGAGTGCAACCGCGTGGCGCTCGAGGCGCTGGCTCGTACCCAGTCCGAACAGGCTGAGGAGCCGCCTGCGCTGCAGGCGCCCGAGTCCCGGATCGAGGGGTGGGTGGAGGCGCACCCGACGGCGTGCGTGCAGTCGAGCGTGATCGTGGGTCCGGCGACGCTCGGGCCGGGGGCGCAGGTGCTGGACGCGTACATCGGACCGTATACGGCGATTGGCGAGGGCGTGCGTATCGAGGGCGCCGAGGTCGAGCGTTCGATCATCCTGCAGGGCGCGAGGATCAGCCATATCGGCGGACGTTTGGTGGGCAGCGTGGTGGGCCGCAACGCGCGGATCGTTCGCGATTTCTCGCTGCCGCGCGCGCTGCGCGTGAACGTGGGCGACGGCGGCGAGGTATCGCTGTGTTAGTGCCCACGCAGACGGCCGACGACGAGTCTCCGCCTGCCGTCGGCTTCGCAGCCTCAGCCGCGGCCGCGGCGGCGGCGGCGGCCCCCGCGCTGCCGGATGTCCCCGCGCGCACCCCAGCGACCCCCGCACCGCGGGCCATGCGCGCGCCGCGCCAGCGCAGGCGGTTGCGCGTGGCGATGGTGCATATCTCGGACTTCAGACTGGACTCGCGCATTCAGCGCCAGGCGCGGGCGCTGGCGGCACGTGGCGATGAGGTGGATTTGGTCTGCGTGGGGGAGCGCGAGGAGCTGCGCGTCGGGGAGGGCACGATCCGCGTGCACCCGGTCGCGGCGGGCAAGGCGGGCGGCGGACCGGGGGCGTACATGCGCAGCTACGGGGCGTTTTTGGCGCGCGCGCTGTGGCGGCTGAGCGTGCTCGACGCGCAGCGCCGCTTCGACCTGGTCGAGGTGCACAACATGCCCGACGCGCTGACGGCGGCGGCGCTCGGCCCGCGCCTGCGCGGGACGCCGGTGATCCTCAATATGCACGACACGTTTCCGGAGCTGTTCGCGACGAAGTACGGGCGCGCGCAGGGTGATTGGCTGGAACGGGCGCTGCGCGTCGAGGAGCGTCTGAGCGCGGCGCTGGCGAGCCAGGTGATCACGGTCACCGAGCAGGCGCGTGTGTGTGTGGAAGCGCGCGGGGTGGGTGTGGAGCGCACGACGGTGGTGATGAACTCGCCCGACGAGCGCGTGTTCGGCCCGCGGCGCGAGCCGGTGCGCTGGCCGGCGCAGGGCCCGCTGCGGGTGCTCTACCACGGCGGTCTGGCGCCGCGGTTTGGGGTGGAGAGCGCGATCCGCGCGTGGCAGCGGCTGCGTGAGACGGTGCCGCGTGTGGAACTGCGGGTATGCGGCTCGGGCGAGGACCGCGACCGGCTGGCGCGGCTCGCGCAGCAGATCGACCCGGGCGGCATCCACGTGAGCGCCAAGCCGGTGCCCTTTGAGCAGATCCCAGACGAGCTGCGCGCGGCGCACATCGGCGTGGTGCCGACGCTGCACGACCGTTTCACGGAGCTGCTGCTGCCGGTGAAGCTGCTCGAGTACGTGCATATGGGCCTGCCGGTGGTCGCCTCGCGGCTGCCGGGGATCGCGGACTATTTCGGCGAGCGGGACCTGCACGCGTTCACGCCGGGCGACCCGGCCGATATCGCGCGCGCGATCGAGGCGGTGTGCGCAAACCCGGACGCGGCCCGCGAGCGAGCCAGGCGGGCAAGCGAGCGGCTGCCCGAGATCGCGTGGGAGCGTCAGCGTGAGCGGTATCTGGGGTTGGTGGACGGGCTTACGTCGGCACGACGGCTGCAACGGGCGCCTTGAGCGCACGAGGCGAGGCGTGCACAAACACGTCCTGCGGATCGTTGGAGTCCTCGGTTACGTACTTCGCGAGGCTTCGCTGAGCGGGCTTTCGCAGCGAAAGCAGATCGTGTTGCATGTTGCGCAACACGCTACACTTGTGACGTGCTGCGCCCAACAGATCTCTACGTCCTAACAGGCGCTTTGGCCATCCAGGGAGAACAATGGTCCCTGCGCGGTTTGGCTGAGAAGCTGTGTCTGGACCATACCGTGGTAAGCCGCGCGCTCAAGCGCACTGAGGAAGCCGGCCTCTATCAACCCGCCAACCGACACGTGAACGCCCCGGGCTTTGCGGAGCTGATGATTCACGCTGTGAGGTTCATCGCTCCCGCTCCGCTTGGAAGGATTACGCGGGGATTCAGAGCAGCATGGGCTACCGCCCCGATGGCCAACCTCATCCGCGAAGCTGGCGACGAGCCACCAGCGGTATGGCCGAGCGCTCTGGGCGTAGACCGCGGCCAGAGCTTGGAGCCCTTGCACCCCGGCGCGATCGCTGCATCGGACGACCCAACGCTGGGCCGCCTACTCGCGGCCATCGACTGCCTCCGGGCCGGCGATGCACGCGTCAGAAAAGTCGCCGCGTTGGTCCTCGAAGACGAACTCGCGAGCCTGCAGGTTCGTGGAACGTCGTGAGCGCCGAACTGATCGAGACCGCCGCCGAGACACTCGGTCCACTTGTACGTGAGATGGTGTTCCTCGGCGGAGCGAGCGTTCACCTTTGGATCAGCGACCGGGCGGCGCCCCCGACTCGCGCCACCATGGACGTCGACGTAATCAGTGCGGTTGCGGACACGATCGACTATTACAAGCTGGGCGAGCGACTGCGGGAACGCGGCTTTCGAGAGGATAGCGAGTCGGGCATCATCTGCCGCTGGCTCCACGCCAAAACTGGTCTTGTGCTGGACGTCATGCCAACGGACGAGCGCGTACTGGGGTTTTCAAACCGGTGGTATGAGCACGCGATCACGACATCGGTCGGGCTGTCTTTGGATAGCGGTAAGAAGATCCATGCAGCGACGCCACCAAGCATTGTCGCGACGAAGTTGGAGGCGTGGCACGGCAGAGGCAGAAACGACATGCTCGCCAGCCTCGACCTGCACGACGTAGTGGTCCTGATCGACGGGCGGGAGGAGCTGATCTCAGAAATCGACCAGGAGAAGCCGACGCTTTCGCGCTACATCGCCAACGAGCTGGCTGAACTGCGCCGCAAGCCGCACTTCGCCTATCTCGTCGAAAGCGCGCTGCACGACTATGGACTGCTCGTCGCAGCGCGCGCGGAGGAGATCCACCGACGGATCGAGGCAATCGTTCAATCTGGGCCGGGCCAGCAGGCGTGAACCTGAGCCGCGAGTGTATGCACCCGCACACGTCACCGACACGCGCGCAGTCGGCCCGCCGGTCGCCGCAGACACCGCTCCAGCGCCAGCTCGTGCCGCGCGCAGGATCTCCGTGCAATAATCGTGCGCTCATTGACAATGTGGGAGGAACTGGATGATCACAGGCATCGTTAAGGGTTAGGAAAGAGCCTTGGCCTCCATCGGTCTTGAAAGCGAGGGAGTGGCCTCTCTAGGAGCCACTCCCTCGCACTAAAAGTCGGCTGCAAGCCGTTTGACCGAATTGCGTACCGCCGGACGAGTCCAAGAAGCGGAGCCAAAGCAGTGGCAAGGTTCCTGACCCGTCAGTGAACGGCGACGTCACGCTGCAAGCGCGCGGCGCTCGCGCGGCGCATCCTCGAAAGCGCTGCCGAGGCACTCGTCGCGCCCCACCCGCTCCAGCGCCTCCCCGGCAACCTGCTCGGCCAACCCGAGCACGGACTCGCCGTTGAGCAGCCGCGGGTAGATCTGGCTCGCCGACGCCAGCGCGAGGCCGTCGACGCCGGGCCAGATCGGCGCGCTGCGCGGCTGGTGGCCGAGCGCGTGGACGGGCTCCACGAGCGGCGCGCGCTGGACGGTCCAGTCAACGACGTCCTCGTGGCGGAAGTCGGGCGCTAGGCGCGCGAGCATGTCGGTGTAGTTGCGGTAGACCGACTCGTCGTCCTCGGCAAACTCGGGGCTTGAGGGATCGCAGTACTTGGGCAGGTAGGCCAGACGCAGGCCGTCGGTGTGCTCGGTGCCGACGACGTGGGAGGTCTCGACGACGGTGGTGATCGGCGTGGGGTCGCAGATGTTGATCGAGTAGTAGGGCGTCAGGGAGCGGCGGATCTTGAGGATCAGGCAGACGACGCCGAGGTAGCGGGTCGGGTAGGCGGCTAGCAGCGGCTGCAGCTCGGGTGGCAGCAGGCGGCGCAGGGCGGGTGGCTGCAGGGTGGGGATGGTGAGGTCGAAGTGCTCGTCGTGTCCGTCGACGCGGACGCCTGCGATGCCGCCGTGCTCGCCGCGCACGAGCCCTTCGACGCCGGCGCCGAGCCGGACGTCAACGCCGAGCTCGCGTGCGCGCGCGGCGGCGGCGAGCACGAGCTGTTCGTGGCCTCCCCGCAGGCAGCCCATGCGCTCACCGGCGGAGCGCCCGTCGCGGGCGGAGCGCATGCGGTTGGTGCGCGCCCAGAGGTAGGTGGCGGGCAGCTCGTCGTGGTTGGAGTTAAAGCGCGAGTCCAGCAGGGGGCGCCAGATGCGCTGCACGACCTTGCGTCCGCAGTGGCGCGTGAGCCAGCGTTCCAGCGGCTCGCGCTCGAGCGCGCTGTAGTCGTGGCGCAGCTGGCACTGCAGCACAAACCACGCCAGGCGGGCGCGTCCGAGTGGGGAGAGCGGGGAGAAGCGCAGGAAGTCGCCGATGCCGTTGAAGGGGTGCATCTCGCCGTCGACGAAGAAGCCGACGCCGACGGGCGTGAAGCTGAGCTGGTCGGCGAGGCCGAGTTCGCCGGCGAGCGCGATCATGCGCTCGTCGGAGGGGACGATGACGTGGTAGAAGCGGTCAACGCGGTGCCCGCCGAAGTCAAACGCGCCGGCGAGCCCGCCGGGCGTGGGGCCGCGCTCGAGCAGCGTGACGCGCGCGCCGCCTTCGGCGAGGCGCAGCGCGAGCACGGTGCCGAGGATGCCGGCGCCGACGACGCCGATGCGCGGCTGCGCGCGGTCGGTCATCGCTGGCCGGCGATCGCGTAGAGCTTGGCGGTGGGCCGCGCTTCGGCGTGTGCGGCGAGTTCGTCGGAGCCCAGTGGCGAGATCGGCGGCGGCTGGATGCGCCCGACGAGGTGCGCCGCCATCAGCCGGCCGTAGGCCAGGACGGTGGGCCGCAGGCTCATCTTGGAGGAGCCAAGGCGCCGCGACCAGTCGTTGACGGTTGGTACCTCGGCGACGCGGGCGCCGGCGTTGTAGAGCTTGAGCAAGAGCTCGACGTTGGCGGCGAAGCCGGGCTCGCGGACGAGCAGGTAGCCGTAGGTTTCGGCGGCACGCCGCAGCGTGCTGGCGCGGTAGACGCGGTAGAGCGAGGAGAGCGTGTGGATCTCGCGCAGGCCGCCGGTGTAGCGAAAGACGTTGGAGACCGCCTTGGAGGCCGCCAGGCGCCAGGGGGCTACGCCGAGGATGCGTCCGCCGGGCGCGTACACGGAGGCGAGGACGACGTCGTTGCCCTCGGCGAAGCGCTCGAGCATGCGCGGCAGGTCGGATAGGTCGGAGGTGTTGTCGGCCTCGAGCATCACGATCGCGTCGTCGTCGCCGGACTCGCCCAGGGCGGCGCGCAGGCCGGAGTTGATCGCGGTGCCAAGGCCGCGGTTGACGGCGTGGGTGACGACGGCCAGGTGCAGCGAGTCGCTGTGCTGCGCAATCGCCTCGGCGGTGCCGTCGGTGGAGCCGTCGTCGACGAAGATGACGCGTGCGCCCAGTTCGCGCGCGACGGGCGCGAGGTCGGCCATCAGGCGCGGGATGTTCTCGCGCTCGTTGTAGGCGGGGATGACGAAGCGAATCATTGTGGCGATCTCCTTTAGGCGGCGATGCGGACGGGACGGACGAGCGGGGTGTCGAGCAGCTTGACGGGGCGGTTGTGCGCAGCGGAGTCGCGCACGGCGAGCGCGGCGGCGAGCGCGCGGCAGCCCTCGGCGGCGCTGACGGGCTCGGCGGTGTCATCGAGGATGCAGCGCGCGAAGGCGCGCAGCTCGGCGGCGAGCGGCTCCACACGCGGCAGCGCGAAGCGCACGGCGGCACCCTCGGCGTCGCCGCGGATGCGCGCCAGCTCACTCCAGCCGGTGGGGGCGCCGGTCGATTCGGTGAACCACACGTCCTGGGTCAGGTAGGAGGCGCTGAGCATGCCGCCCTCGCCGATCAGCGTCATCTCGCGGCGCTTTTCGGGCGTGAGCCAGTTGACGTCGAGCAGGCCGCGGGGGCCGTCTTCGCCGAAGCGCAAAAGGCAGGAGATGATGTCCTCCTGGGTGGGGTGCACGCAGCGCGAGCCTTCGGCGTAGATCGAGGTGATGTCGGCGCCGAGCACGAACTGCATGAGGTCGAGGTCGTGGGTGGCGAGGTCGATCGCCACGCCGGTGTCCTGGATGCGGGTCGGCAGCGGTCCGACGCGGGTGGCGTGGGCGCGAAAGACGCGGCCGATGCGCCCCTCGGCGACCAGCTCGGAGAGCTTGCCGACGGCCGGGTTGAAGCGCTCGACGTGGCCGACCATCAGCTTCAGGCCGGCTTGGCGCGCGGCGGCGGTCATGCGCAGGCCGTCCTCCAGCGCGGTGGCGATCGGCTTCTCGACAAACACGTGCTTGCCGGCGGCGAGCGCGTCGAGGGCGATGCGGGCGTGCTGGGCGGAGGGTGCGCAGATGCAGACCGCGTCGATGTCGACGCGCTCGAGCAGCCAGCGGTAGTCGCCGACCCAGTCGATCGGCCGGCGGCCGATGCGCGCGCGCGCGGTGCTCTCGTCGGGCTCGGCGACCGCAACGAGCCGCCCGCAGTCGACGCGCTCCCACGTCTCGACGTGGTAGGCGCCCATGCGTCCGGCGCCGATCAGTCCGACGTTCAGCTCATCCATGATTCGCGTGGCTCCTTGTTTTGTGATCGTCCGCGTGTGGTAGTCCGGCCAAACGCTCGCCGGTGGGGGGCATCCCTGCCCCCCACACACTCAAAATCCTTCGACCAAATCGCACGAGTGCTGTGCGCGAGCGCGGTCATGCCGCCACCCCCGCCGCCGTCCCGGCACCGAAGCCGGGGAGACGCTCGCCTGTGGCGAGCATCCCCGTTTCGGCCAGCGCTGCAGCCTCGTCGCCGGAGGACGTCCCTTCCTTCAGCAGGAAGTCGATGACGACGTCGGCGATATGCCGCGCGGCGTGGCCGTCGCCGAAGATCGGGGGCCGCTCACGCGGCAGCGGTCCGCGCAGAGCGGCGGCGAACGCGTCGGGGTCGACGCCGACGAGCGTGTTCCAGCCGGTGTCAACGGTGTCGGTCCACTCGGTCTCCTCGCGCAGCGTGATGCAGCGCACGCCCCACAGGTAGGCCTCGCGTTGGACGCCGCCGGAGTCGGTGGCGATCGCGCGGGCGCCGCGCTCGAGCTCGAGCATGCGCGTGTAGGGGACGGGCTCGAGTAGCTGCACGACGGCGGGCACCGCCAGGCCCCAGCCGTCGATGCGCGCACGCGTGCGGGGGTGCAGCGGCAGCAGCACGGGCAACGGCGAGCGCGCCAGGCAGGCCAGCACGGCGCCGAGGCGCTCGGGGCGGTCGGTGTTGTAGTTGCGGTGCACGGTCGCGAGCACGTAGTCGCCGGCGCCGGCGGGCTTGACGTGCGCGCGCCAGCTTTCGAGGTTGTCGCAGAGCGGGTCGCCGGTGATGTGGATCTCGCCGGTGACGCCTTCCAGTTCGAGGTTGCGTCGGGCGCCGGGGCTGGGGGCGCAGAGGATCTGGGCGAGACGGTCGGTCTCGATGCGGTTGTGCTCCTCGGGCATGTCCAGACGGTGTGAGCGCAGGCCGGCCTCGATGTGCACGAGCGGTATGCCGGCGGCGGCGGCGGCGCGCGCGCCGGACAGCGTGGCGTTGGTGTCGCCGCGCACGATCACGGCGTCGGGGCGGCGCTGCTCGATCAGCTCTTCGAGGCGCAGGCGCGCGAGATCGACCTGCTCTTCGCGCGCACGCGAGCCGACTTCGAGGTTGTGGTGCGGGCGCGGCAGGCGCGTGGCGAGGATCTGACTCTCGGACATCGCGTCGTCGTAGTGCTGGCCGGTATGGACGAGGACCTCCTGTGCGCGGCCGGCGAGCGCGTCGCAGACGGGGGCGGCCTGGATGATCTCGGGGCGGGCCCCGATGACCGAGATGATGCGGGGGAGCGGCATGGATGGTCTCCTTTCAGGCGGCGGCGCGGTCGGCGGGTCGGGAAAGCGCAAGCGGTTGGCCGCCGGCGCGCAGCGAGGCTTCGGCCAGCTCGACGGCGGCGACGATCTCCAGGCCGAGTGCGAGGCTGGAGCGCGGTTCGCAGCCGTTGCGGATCGCGTGCGCGAAGTCTTCGAGCTCCAGGCGCAGCGGCTCGGCGGGCTCTACGCGGGGGATGACGACGTCGCCGGTGCGGTAGATCAGTTGGTGCTCGCCAAAGTTGGCGGGGGTGGGCGGCACGATGTCAAGGCCGCGGTCGTAGATACGCACGGGTTCGTCGGCGGCGGTGTCGTCGTACTGCACCATCCGTTGGGAGCCGACGACGATCATCTGGCGCAGCTTGCGCGGCGCCAGCCAGGAGATCTGCACGTTGGCGGTTTGGCCGCCCGCGAACGTGAACGTCATGAAGGCGGTCTCGGACACGCCCTGGCGCAGCACGCTGGAGCCCGAGGCGGCGACCTCGACGAGCGGCTGGTCGAGCCAGTACAGCAGGATCGAGAGGTCGTGCGGGGCGAGGTCGCAGACGACGCCGTCGCCGTTGTACTTGCCGAGGTTCATGCGCGAGGAGGTGACGAAGTGCACGTCGCCGATGACGCCGTCGCGGATTAGGTCGCGCACGGCGTTGACGGCGGGGCTGTAGATGAAGGTGTGCCCGGGCATCAGTACGCGTTCGTGCTGGGCGGCCAGCTCGGCCAGCTCCTGCGCGTCCTTCAGGCGGGTCGCGAGCGGCTTCTCGACGAGCACGTGCTTGCCGGCCTGCAGCGCGCGCTTGGCGAGCAGGTAATGACTCTGGGGTGGCGTGGCGATCACGACCGCCTCGACGGCGGGGTCGGCGAGCACGGCGTCGAGCTCGCGTACCGCGCGCGCGTCGGGGTGGCGGTGGCGAAAGAGGCGCAGCTGTGCGGGGTCGCGGTCGCACAGCGCCTGCAGGCTCAGCTGGGAGCACTCGGCGACATTGCGTGCGAGGTTGGGACCCCAGTAGCCGTAACCGACGACGGCGGTGCCGAGCGGCGTGGGACGCGGCATGATGCGGGCGGTCTCGCGGCCGGCGAGTCCGGTCAGCGTTGGCGCTTCGCCGCCGCTGGCCCCCTCGTGGGCGCTCCCGCGGGTGCTGCGTGACTCTGCGCCGCCGCGGAGCGCCGCGCGCGCATCTGCGCCGCCGCGGGTCCCGTGACCCCAGTTTGCGGACGTGCTCATGCGACCCCCTTGCGTGAAAGGACGACGGGTACCGTCTTGACGAGGATGCTCAGGTCGAGCAACAGCGATGCTTCGCGGGCGTAGCGCACGTCGAAGCTGACCATTTCCTCGTAGGTGCGCTCGTTGCGGCCGCTGACCTGCCAGAGACCGGTGAGGCCGGGCTTGACGTCAAAGCGCGAGAGGTACTCGGCGGGGTACATCTCGACCTCGTAGGGAATGACGGGGCGCGGACCGACGAGCGCCATGTCGCCGAATAGGACGTTGATCAGCTGGGGCAGCTCGTCGACGCTCCAGGAGCGCAGCACGCGCCCGACGCGCGTGACGCGGTCATCGACGGAGAGCTTGTAGAGCCGGCCGCGCTGCAGGCCGGGGTCGTCGCCGATCAGCGCGCGCACGTACTCGCGGTGCGGCGCGGCGGGGGCGTCGGCGCGCATCGTGCGGAACTTGAGGATCGTGAACTCGCGCTGGGCGCGTCCGACGCGCCGCTGGCGAAAGAGCACGGGGCCGGGGCTGTCCAGGCGGATGGCGAGCGCGACCAGCACGAGCAACGGCAAGAGGACAATGAGCAGACCCGTCGCCACGAGAATGTCAAGCGCGCGGCGGGCAATTGCGGTGCCGGTGCGCTGGGCGGCGGTGGAGTCGGCCTCGCGCGGGTGCGGCGCGGCGGCACGGCGCGAGGCCAGCTCGATGACGTTGGCGCCGAGCTCGGAGGCCCGCGTGCGGGGACTGTCCACGCGCACGCCTGGATGCCCGGCGAGCGACCCAGCCGACGCCGCCGCAGCGTCGGCGCCCGCGGGGGCGATCGCGGCTGCTGGCGGGGAGGCCCCGGCGGCAAGCGCGACGGGGCGCGCCTCGGTCGCGGCCGAGCGTGTCGCGCTGGCGACTGCGCTGCGCGCAGTGCCCCCGGGTGGTTGAGTAATACCCATATGCCTGATAAACGAACTAGAGGAGGTCGTCTTTTGAGAATTTGTTGACTGCCTCGACGATGCGCCCGCACTCGAGCGCGCTCATGCCGGGGAAGATCGGCAGCGAGCAGATGCGCTGCGCAAGCGACTCGCTGACGGGCAGGCTGTCGGACCCCAGGCCGAGTCCCGCGTAGGCGTCGGTGCGGTGAATCGGCACGGGGTAGTGGATCGCGCTGGCGACGCCTTCGCGTTCGAGGTGCGCGCGTAGAGCGTCGCGCTCGGAGCAGCGCACGACGAACAGGTGGTAGACGTGGTCGGCCCCGTCAAAGGGCAGCTGCACGGGATCGACGAGGCTGTTGCCGGCGAGGCGCTCGCGCAGCGCGGCGCCGAGCTGGCGGCGCTGCTCGTTGCAGTGCTCCAGGCGCACCAGCTTGCGGCGCAGGACCGCGGCCTGCAGCGCGTCCAGGCGGGCGGTGGCGCCGACCTCGCGGTGGTGGTAGCGGGGACGCTCGCCGTGGGCACGCAGCAGGCGCACGCGGTCGGCGAGCGCGGGGTCGGCGGTCACGACGGCGCCGCCGTCGCCCCAGGCACCGAGGTTCTTGGCGGGGTAGAAGCTAAAGCAGCCGAGCGCGCCCAGCGTGCCCACGCGCCGACCGCGGTAGCGCGCGCCGTGCGCCTGGCAGGCGTCCTCGACGACGTGGATGCGTGCCTCGCGAGCCAGCTCCAGCAGCGGATCCATGTCGACGGTGGCGCCGTAGAGGTGCACGGGGATCACGCAGCGCACGCGCGGCGTGATCGCGGCGGCGACGTGCGCGGCGGTGATCAGATGCGTGTCGGGGTCGACGTCAACGAGCAGCGGCGTGGCGCCGACGGCGCTGACCGCCTCGGCGGTGGCGATGAACGAGTTGGCGGGCACGATCACCTCGTCGCCGGGCCCGATGCGCAGCGCCCGCAGAGCCAGCGCGAGCGCGTCGGTGCCGGAGGAGACGCCGATCGCGTGGTCGGTCTCGCAGTAGGCGGCGAACTCGCGCTCGAAAGCCTCGACGTGGCGGCCGAGCGTGAACGCCCCCTGCTGTGCGACTTCACGCACCGCGCCGAGCAGCTCCTCGAGCAGCGCGGGGTCGGCGTTGTCCATGCGCGTGAACGGCACCTGCGCGAGCGGCGCCGGCGTCGCGGCGGGCGCCGCCAGCGTCCCGGCAGGCGGCGCCGGCGTCGCCGCGGGCGCCGAGGTGGATGTGGCGGTGGCGGCCGTCATGCGAGCGTCAGGCCGCGAGGGCGGTGCAGGGGGCACAGTGCAGGCGGCGCAGCTCCTGTTGGAGCGCTTTGCGCCCGCGGTGGTGCAGGCCGTGGATCGAGCTCTCCGAGCGGCCCATCTGGCTGGCGATCTCCGGAGGGGTGAGGCCGATGACGTGACGCATAACCACCACGTGACGCTGCTCCTCGGGCAGCGCGTCGAGCGCGGCACGCAGGCTGGTAGCAGCTTCCAGGGCGCTGTCGTCTTCGTGGCAGTCGGCGCCGTAGACCTCTTCGGCGGGGATCGCACGACGGCGGCGTAAATGGTCGAGTGAGGCGTTGCGCGCGAGCCGCAGCAGCCACGCCGAGAAGGGGACGCCGCGGTCGTCGTACTTGACGATTGCGGTGATGAGCTTCATGAAGACGTGCTGGGTGATGTCTTCGGCCTCCTTCTCGTCGCGTACGATCGAGCGGACGTAGCCGTAGACGTTGTCGCAGTAGCGCACGTAGAGCGTGCGCAGCGCCTCGCGGTCGCCCTGCTTGGCGCGCGCGATCGCCAGGCGCACCTGGCGCGCGGCCTCCGGCGACTCGTCGAGCGTGGCGCGCGCGCGCAGACCGATCTGCGCGCGCTCGGGCGGCGCGCCGCATGCGGGCCGCGGCGCGCGTGCGGGCCGTGCGGGCCGTGTGTCATGCGCGACGGAGCGTGCGGCCAGCGCGGACTGATGCGCGGCGGAGCGTGCGGCCTGCGCGGACTGCGTGGCACGTGCAGAAGGCTCGGTCGGTGCAGGAGGCGTGGCATGCACATGCGCAGGAGGCATGGCATGCGCAGGACGCGTGGCTATCGGGGCGTTGCCCGAGTCGATGCGAGCGAGTTCAGACTGGGCGGACTGCTGGCACGGCTGCTGCGAGTCGGCGCGGGTGAGCACTGGAGGTATCCCCCATCCTTGGTCGAGTTCCCTGGTTCCCTTGCGCGGAGAATCCGTTCCTCCGCCTGAGCGGTGCGCGCGAGCCGGAGGCCGGCCGGCGCCCAGCGCAATCAGTGCAGTGATGATGCGCGGGCGCCGGGGCGCTCACAATCCCCCGCGGTTCGCGACATGTGTTCAGTGCACTGAACGGCCGGGTTGAACGGCCGCCGGTCGGTGCCTGGCGGGCAGCGGCCCGGCGCGATCGTTCATGCTGGTGGGAAGCGACCCCGCGCGGTCCCTGCCGCGCGGAGGATCGACCACCCGAGCGGCCCCCCCACAAGGAGGAGGATGATCGTGAGCGAACAGCCACACGGCCACCGGCGAACCGAGGACGAGGACCCCTACGAGACGCAGATGGCGCGCCGGGGCGCCCCCAAGCACAGTTTCCCGGAGCGGGAGTGCGAGCCGCGGTTGGCGTACGCGCTGGTGCACGACGAGCTGCTGCTGGACGGGGTGGCGCGGATGAATCTGGCGACGTTCTGCACGACGTGGGCCGAGCCGGAGGCGCTGAAGCTGCTGGCGGAGTCGTTTGACAAGAACATCGTCGACAAGGACGAGTACCCGCAGACGGCGGAGCTGGAGTCGCGTTGCGTGCGGATGCTGGCGGACCTGTGGCATGCGCCAAACCCGGGCACGACGCTTGGGACCTCGACGACGGGTTCGAGCGAGGCGGCGATGCTGGCGGGGCTGGCGGCGAAGTTCCGCTGGCGCGAGCGCCGCGAGGCGCAGGGCGCAGACGGCGATCGGGCCCACCCGGAGCGTCCGAACATCGTGTGCGGGCCGGTGCAGGTGTGCTGGGAGAAGTTCGCGCGCTACTTCGACGTCGAGCTGCGCGAGGCGCCAATGGACGAGGGTCGTTACCTGATGGGGCCGGAGCAGTGCGTGGAGCGCTGCGACGAGAACACGATCATGGTGGTGGCGACGCTCGGGCAGACGTTCACGGGCCTCTACGAGGACGTGGCGGGGATCGCGGCGGCGCTGGACGAGCTGGCGGCGCGCGGCGGACCGGACGTGCCGCTGCACGTCGACGGGGCGAGCGGGGGGTTCCTGGCGCCGTTCACGGCGCCGGAGCTGGTGTGGGATTTCGGCCTGGAGCGGGTGAAGTCGATCAACGCGTCGGGCCACAAGATGGGTCTGGCGCCGCTGGGCTGCGGGTGGGCTGTGTGGCGCGAACGCAAAGACCTGCCGGAGCGGATGATCTTCAACGTCAACTATCTCGGCGGGGAGATGCCAACGTTCAACCTGAACTTCTCGCGGCCGGGCGGGCAGGTGGTGACGCAGTACTACGACTTCATCCGGCTGGGGCACGAGGGCTATCGGCGCGTGCACGGGGCGGCGTATGAGACGTGCAGGCATCTGGCGGCGGAAATCGCCAAGGTGGGGCCGTTTGAGATCGTGCACGATGGCGATCCCAAGCAGGGGATTCCGGCGGTCTCATGGACGCTGCGCGAGGATGCCGATCACGGCTTCAACCTGTTCGATTTGGCCGACAGGCTGCGCGCGCACGGGTGGCTGGTGCCGGCGTACACGCTGCCGGCGAACCTGCAGGAGCTGGCGATCCAGCGGATCCTGGTGCGTCACGGCTTCAGCCGCGATATGGCCGACCTGTTGATGGCGGACGTGTGCCGCAGCCTCAAAACGCTGCACGACCACCCGCCGAGCAGCTCGCTGAGCGAAGCGGAGGTGGGGTCGTTCAACCACAACGCCACGCCGGCGGTGAAGTAAGGGCATTTTGAGATCGTCCGCGCGGCTCGCACGGGGCCACGCGCACGATCGGCGCGCGGCCTCCGTGCCGCGCGTCGGCGCGGGATCGCCAGCGGCGCGTGCTGCAGCTCAGGTCAGCGTCTGCGCGAACGGCGCGGCCAGCTCGCCGCGCCAGGTGCGAAAGAAGGCCTCGGCGGTGGCGGCGTCGAGGGGTCGGGCGAAGAGGAAGCCCTGGCCGCTGTCGCAGTTCTCGTCCTTGAGCAGGTCGAGCTCGCGAGTGCCCTCGATGCCCTCGGCGAGCGTCTCGATCGACATCGCCTTGCCGAGCTGCACGAGCGTGCGGATCAGCGTCTCGCCTTCGGGGCTTTGGGTGAGGCGGGAGATGAAGGAGCGGTCGATCTTCAGCGCGTCGACGGGGAACTGCTGTAGGTGCGAGAGCGAGGAGTAGCCGGTGCCGAAGTCGTCGATCGCGATGCGCACGCCGAGCTCCTTGACGGCAGTCAGACGCCGGGCGGTCTCCTGCGCGTCACGCATGATCGTGGTCTCGGTGATCTCGATCGTCAGCGCCCCGGGCTCCAGGCCGCTGTCCGCTAGCGCGCAGCGCACCTCCTCGATGAAGTCGTCGTGGTCAAGCTGGCGCGCGGAGACGTTGACTGAGATGCCGATCGGATGGCCTTCGGCGCGCCAGGCGGCGGCCTGGCGGGTGGCCTCGCGCATCACCCAGGCGCCGATCTCGACGATCATGCCGGTCTCCTCCAGCAGCGGCACGAAGTCGTCGGGCTGCACGACGCCGCGCGCGGGGCTGTTCCAGCGCAGCAGCGCCTCCACCCCGGTGGGGCTCATCTCCTGCAGGTCGAAGGTGGGCTGGTAGACGAGGAACAGCTCCTCCTTCGCCAGCGCTTCGCGGAGGTCCATCTCGAGCTCCATGCGGTTCTGCACCGCGTCCTGCATGCCGGTCTCGAAGACCACGTAGCGGTTCTTTCCATCCCACTTGGCGCGGTACATCGCGATGTCGGCATCACGCAGGAAGTCCTCGGCGGACGACCGGTCGCCCATCGCGATCCCCACGCTCGCGGTCACTGACAGGCGCGTGGACTCGGACTCGTCGAGCTTGAACGGTGGCGCGAGCGCCTCGAGCATGCGCTCGGCGATCAGCTCGGGGCCGGCCGCGAGCGACATGCCCTCGGCGATCACGACGAACTCGTCGCCGCCGAGGCGCCCGAGCGCGTCGGTGTCGCGGATCGCGCCGCCCAGGCGGCTCGCGACGGCCTTCAGCAGCCGGTCGCCGGCGCCGTGGCCGAGGGTGTCGTTGATGCTCTTGAAGTTGTCGAGGTCGATGAACAGCGCGGCGACGGGCGCCTGACTGCGGCGGCCGCGGACGAGCATCTGCTCGATGCGGTCGAGGATCAGGGTGCGGTTGGGCAGGCCGGTCAGCGGGTCGTGGGTGGCAAGGAACGCGAGCTCTTCCTGGCGTCGGGAGAGCTCGTCGTGCGCCTTGCGCCGCTCCTCCTCGAAGGACTCGCACATCCGTACGAGCGTGACGTCGAGGCTGCGCTGAAGCATCTGCACGGCGAGGTCGAGCACGCCGGGCGCGAGACCCAGCGCGAGGGCGCGCTCGCGCAGGACCTCGTCGGCGGCGTCGCGCCAGCGCAGGCAGCGCTTGGTGACCTCGTTGAGCGGCGCGGCGCGCTGCGCGGCGAGCTGGCCGAAGATGCGCCAGGACTCGCGGCCCACCTCGCGCGCCACCTCGGCGCCGTCGCCGGCCATCCAGCGGGCGACGGCGATCGTCGAAACCGAGCCCACGCGTGTGAAGCTGTCTTCCACGAGCGCGTCGAGCACATGCCCCGACGCTCGCGAGCGCTCGAGCATCCGCGCGACGACGACGTCGGTCTGACCTTTGAGCGCTTCGCCGAGCCGGCGCAGCTCGCGCTCGGCGCTTGTGTCGGCATCGTCGCCTGCGGCGGTCCCGTCCGCGGCTAGCGAGCAGCCTTTACCCCCAACTGGCACGCACTCAGTGATCGGCCGCGAGTGGCGTGTCTTGAGCGACGGGCGCGCCGAACTGGACGCGCAGCAGGGCACCGCCGCCGGGAGCGTTCTCGGCATGGGCATACCCGCCGTGCGAATCGGCCGCCTGGCGCACGATCGCAAGACCCAGGCCGGAACCCGGTTGCCCGCGGGCGCGAGCGGCGCGGTAGAAGCGGTCGAAGACGTGCGCCAGGTCGCGCGCGTCAAAGCCGGGGCCGTGATCGCGCACGCGCAGCTCGCCGTCGTCACGCAGCGCGACCTCGACGATGCTGTCGGGCGGACTCCAGCGGCGCGCGTTTTCCAGCAGGTTGGAGACCGCCCGGTCGACGCTCTGCGCGTCGGCGCTGACCAGCACGGGTTGCAGGTCGAGCGCGAAGCTCACCGTGCCGGCACGCCGGCGGGCACGCTCGACGGCCGCCTGCACGAGCGCGTCGAGGGAGACGTCGTCACGCACGGGCGCGCGTTCGGCGCCGCGCGCGAGCTCGACGACGTCGCCGACCAGCGCGGTCAGCTCGTCGAGCTCCTGCACGATGTCGCGGCGCAGGTTCTCGAGCTCGGCGGGGGGCAGGCGCTCGGCGTCGCCCAGCACCTGGATGTTGGCGCGCAGCGAGGCGATCGGCGTGCGCAGCTCGTGCCCGGCGTCGGCCACCAGCTGGCGCTGCGCGTCGAGCGAGCGCGCGAGCGCGTCGAGCGTCGCGTTGAAGCTGCGCGCCAGGCGCGCCAGCTCGTCGCGGCCGCTGACCTCCAGGCGTTGGCTGAGGTCGAGCGCGGGAGCAAGCGCGGGAGCGCCTGCCGGAGCGCCGCCGCCCGCCTGCTGGCCGCCGTCCCCGTCGGGCAGGCCCGCGACCTCGCCGGCGTCTGGCGCAGTCCGGCCGCCCCCTCCGGCCAGTCGTTCGGCGCGCTGCGTAAAACGGGCGATCGGCGCGAGCGCGGCGCGTGCCACCAGCATGCCGAAGGCGGCGGCGAGCACGATGCCGGCGAGCCCGATCGCGCCGAGCAGCAGCTCCAGGCGGCCGAGCTCGTGGTCGACTTCGCTGAGCGGCAGCGCGACGAGGACGGCGCCGCGGGGCCCGGCGCCGAGCGTGAGCACCCGCAGGCGGGTGGCGCCGGCACTGCGGTCGCTGAGCGCGCTGCCCTTACCGGCGGCGGCTATGCGGCGGTCCAGCGCGGTGGTCGCGATGCGCGCCGAAGAGCCCTGTCCGCCGGGCACCGAGACGGCGCCGCGCGGGGAGATGAACTGCACGTAGCCGGGCGCCGCACCGAATGGCCGCGGCTGGACGGAGTGCGGAAACCCGTCGCCGTCGTGGTCGGTGTCCGGGCCGCCGGGAGGCGGGGGCGGCGGCAGGTTGCGCGCCGCGGCGCCCACACCCCGTTCGGCGCCGGCGGGCGGCGGCGGTTCGCGCCCGGCGGCGGCGCCACCGCCACCCGGCGCGGCGAACGCGACCGCACGCGCGCGCAACGCGCTGTCGACCTGGCCGCGCAGGTCGGCGCGCACCGCCAGATACGCGCCGATCGCAGCCGCGAGCACGGCGATCGCGACCGACAGGCTGGCCACCGCGGCGATGCGTGTGCGCAGCGACACGAAAGTTCGCGCGCTCAGGGCTCGCGCAGCGCGTAGCCGACGCCACGCACGTTGTGGATCAGGGGGCGCGCACCGGCCTGTTCGAGCTTGCGGCGCAGGTAGCCGATGTAGACGCGCAGCGCGTTGGAGGAGGGCCCAAAGTCATAGCCCCAGACGCGTTCGTAGATGACGCTGTGGGTGAGCACCTGGCGGGGGTTGCGCAGGAGCAGCTCGAGCAGCTCGTACTCGGTGCGTGTCAACTCGACGAAGCGCCCCTGCACGGAACCGTCCGCGTCGGGCCGCGCCGCGCCGGGTTGCGCCGCGCCGGGCCGCGCCGCGCCGGGTTGTGCCGCGCCGCCTCGCACAGCGTCGGGTGCCGCGTCGGCTCGCGCCGCGTCGCCCGTGCCCACCGGGTCAACCACGGCGCCGTGGCGGGAGGGGTCAAGACGCAGCTCCGCAAAGGACGGGGCCTCGGAAGCCCCCTCCTCGGTGGTGGCGGCACGACGCAGCAGCGCCCGCAACCGCGCGGCGAGCTCGCCGATGTCGAAGGGCTTGACCATGTAGTCGTCGGCGCCGGCGTCCAGTCCGTCGATGCGGTCGGCGACCGCATCGCGGGCGGTGAGCATCAGAATCGGCACGCGGTTGCCGAGGCGACGTATGCGGCGGCAGACCTCCAGGCCGTCGATGTCGGGCATCGCGACGTCGAGCACGACCGCGTCGGGCAGCGCCTGCGCTAGCGCCTCCAGCGCGGCCGCGCCGCCGTCTGCCAGTCGGATGTCGTAGCCGGCGAGGGTCAGCGCGCGACGCAGCGCCTCGCGCAGAGCGCGGTCGTCGTCGAACGACGAGAATCTTCATGGCGGTGATTGTGACGCGCTGGGTGCACGCAAAGCACCGCGCGGGCGCGTACTTACACAACCCCTACGCGGGCGTATGGGTCGATTCAGCCCCAGCGCCAACCATGGCCCTCACAACCCAGCGAACCTCGACCCAACAGGAGTTGCGAAATGGATAGACGTATGGCAGTGAAGAGCGCGATCGTGATCGGCGCGCTCGCCACAGGCGGCGCAGCCGCCGGGATCGCCGGCGCCGCGGCCGCGCCGTCGAGCAGCGGGGCCTCGCAGAGCACGACGACGACCACGCCGACCGGCACCGGCTCGACGAGCACGACGCCGACGGCGCCGACGACGCCGACCGCACCCCATTCGACGACGCCCGCACCGGGGGGCAGCAGCACAACGCAGTCGAAATCGGGGCACCCGTGCCCGCACATGGGCTCGCAGTCGGGCTCGGGCAGCGGGAGCGGCGGCAACTCGGGCTCCAGCTACCCGGGGCCGCCCGCGGGCGGCTCGGTGCCGGGAGCGAGCTACCAGTAGTTCGGGAGGGCCCGAGAGACCCGGGACCCGGCCCGGGGAGGCCCGCGAGACCCCACGAGGCCCGAGAGAGCCCCGAGAGACCCGGGACCCGGCCCGGGGAGACCCGCGAGACCCCACGAGGCCCGGGAGAGACCCGAGAGACCCGGGAGGGCCCGCCATGGCCCACGGGGCCCCGCGAGACCCCCGCGACGCGGGCCCTAAGCTCTGGGGATGACGCGGCCGACAGGCGCCGAGCGGGCTGCCGCGCAGCGACGCACAACGCTCACCTCGATCGCCGCAGCCGGTGCGCTCGTGGCGCTCAAGCTGGGCGTTGGTGTCGCGGCCGGCAGTCTCGCGTTGATCTCTGCCGGGGTCGAGTCCAGCGGGGATGTGCTCGCCGCAACGCTGACGTTCTTCGCGGTGCGCCTCGCCCGCCAGCCGGCCGACCGCGAGCACCCCTACGGGCATGCGCGCGCGGAGAATCTCGGGGCGCTCAGCGAGGCGGGGATCCTGCTCGCGAGCGGTGTGGTGGTGGCCGCCGAGGCGGTCAAACGCCTGCTGACGGGACATGGCGCGCCCGCAACGGCCTGGTACGTGTTCGCGGTGATCGTCGCGGCGCTCACGATCGACCTCACCCGCACCGCCGTGTCGCTGCGCGCGTCCCGCCGCTACAACAGTCCGGCGCTCTACTCGAACGCCCTGCACTTCGCCGGCGACATGGCCGGCTCGGTCGCCGTGCTGATCGGTCTGGCGCTTGTTCGCGCCGGCGTCCAGCAGGGCGATGCGGCGGCGGCGCTCGTGATCGCGGCGATCATTCTGGTCGCGGCCACGCGGTTGATCGCCGAGAACGCGAACGTGCTGATGGACCGCGCCCCCACGCCGGCCCGGGACGCAGCCGAGGCCGCGCTGGCGAAGCTGACCCCCGATGTCGAAGTGCAGCGCCTGCGCCTGCGCGAGTCCGCGGGGCGCTACTTCGCCGATGTCGTCGCCGCCGTGCCGCCCGGGGAGGCGGTGGTCGAGGGCCACCAGGCGGCCGACGCGGTCGAGCAGGCGATCCAGAGCGCGCTGCCGGGCAGCGATGTGGTCGTTCACGTCGAGCCGCGCCGCGACGGACTCGGCCTGCGCGACCGCGTGCTCGCTGTCGCGCTCGCCGAGCCGCTGGTCAAGGAGGCCCACGACATCACGATCTACGAGCACGGCAACGGCGGCAGCAGCGTTTCGCTGCATCTCAAGCTGCCCGCCGACCTCGACCTCGAGACCGCGCTCACGGTCGCACAGCGGATCGAGACCACGATTCGATCGCGCTCCTCGGGCGTGAGCGACGTGCAGACACACCTGGAGCCGTTGGAGCAACCGCTCAGCGCGCACCCGGACGGTCGGCGCAGCGAACATGAGGAGTACGCGCAGATCGAGCAGCTCGTCACAGAGCGCACCGGCGAGGCGCCGCGCGCGGTGAAGCTGCTTGGCACGCCGAACGGGCGCGTCGTCTTCCTCACTGTCGGCGTCGGCGCAGGAACCTCCCTGACCGAGGCCCACCGGCTCGCGAGCGTGCTCGAGGACGTGCTGCGCCAACACCTGCCCGACATCGCTGACGTCGTCGTGCACACAGAGACGCAAGGGACGCGCTAGCGTCGTGAGTCAGGATTTCGGGTTCAGTTCCCCTCGTCGGCGCGGCCGGCGACCCGTGGCGGGTGAAATTGGGACACTGTGCCACGCGCCCCATGGTAAATGTCGGTAGGAAGATCATACCGGGTAGGGATGATGCTCCGGCAGCTTCTTAGCTCTGGCGCAAAAACGGAGAACAATGCATTTCCCCCAGTCTCGCGACACTAGAACCCGTGCGCGGTAGCCGCGGCGCGTAGCGCGAGAAAGGCCACGACGAGCCCCGAGAGCGCCATGATGCCCAGCTCGCGGTGCACGATCGCGGCGACGATCGCGTGCTGTTCCTCCTCAGGCAGGCGCCCGACCTCGGTGGCGGAAGCCAGGTCGCGCTGGTCGAGGACGGTCTGTGCGGCGGCGATGCGCAGCTGCTCGGCGACGAACGCGACAGCGAGCGGCAGCAGCGCGTAGAGGTAGAAGAGCTGTTCGTTTGCCGAATGCCCGCTCGCCGCGAGCACGCCGACGGCGAGTGCGTAGAGCACGGCGGCGCCCTGCGCGAGGCGCAGCAGGATCCAGAAAGCGCGGACGGGCGCGCCGGCGACGGCGGCGCCGCGATACCAGCACCAGCCGCCCAGCAGTGCGGGCAGCAGGTTGACGGCGGCGAGGACGAGCGCGGCGTTGCTCACCCCAGGGCTACCTCTGCGCGCGGCCCGGACGCAAACACCGCGCCAGCCACCCCTGCGCGCGCGCCGGACTCAAACCCGGCGCCAGCCACCGCAAGGCACCGCGCGGCGATCGGCTCGCCCGCAGGCCGCCAGGGCGCAAACCCAGCGACGGCCACCACGACGCGCCGCAGGCTCACGTACCCGCACGCAGACGGATGGCTGGAACTGGGACGTTTCGAGCGGATCGTCACTATGTAACACTCTGGTACAAGCGGGGGATGGCGGTGATATAACAGCGGCGGATTGCTGCGCTCCTATCTACCTGCGATCGTCTTCCTGGTCCTCGGCGGCGCTGTGGGCGGAGCGTTCACCGTACTCAACGGCGTGCTCGGCCCGCGCCGCAGCGCAGCGCACAAGCAGGACCCCTACGAGTGCGGGCTGCCGTCGGAGATCAAGCGCGGGATGCGCTTCGGGATCAGCTTCTACCTGATCGCGATGCTGTTCATCCTGTTCGACATCGAGGTCATCTTCCTGTACCCGATCGCAGTGGAGCTGCGGGCGTACGGCAGCTATGCACTGACCGAGACGGTGGTGTTCATCGCGCTGCTGTTCGTCGCGTTCGTGTACGTGTGGCGCAGGGGGGCGTTGGCATGGAAGTAGGGCACACGTGGCAAAGGGGGGCATTGGCATGGAAGTAGGGCACATGCGACAAAGGGGGGCGTTGGCATGGAGGTAAAGCGCGAACCGCTGCGCCGCGGCGCGCCGCGGCCCGGCGCCAGCGCAGGCGGGACACCGCTCAGCGGCCCGGCGCACCCGGGCGCCGCGCCGCTGCGCGTGCAGCAGCGCAGCGCCCACCAGCTGCTTTACGGCGACGACCTGGAGGG
The DNA here is from genome assembly GCA_963804675.1 of uncultured Solirubrobacterales bacterium. Taxonomy (GTDB): domain Bacteria; phylum Actinomycetota; class Thermoleophilia; order Solirubrobacterales; family Solirubrobacteraceae; genus Palsa-744. Next base: position 2,089,691 of record CAWDRI010000001.1, read on the forward strand.
CGCCAACCAGCCCGCGCAGCTCGAGGGCACCGAGCTGGAGCGCTACGTGCAGGAGCGGGTGCTGACGACGACGCTCGATCAGACGGTGGCGTGGGCGCGATCGAACTCGTTCTTCCCGCTGGCGTTCGGGCTGGCGTGCTGCGCGATGGAGCAGTTCCACGCAGCGGGCCCGCGGATGGACATCGCGCGGTTTGGCTTTGAGGCGTTTCGCGCCTCGCCACGCCAGGCGGATTTGATCATTCTGGCGGGGCGGGTGTCGATCAAGATGGCACCGATCATCCGTCGGCTCTACGACCAGATGCTCGAGCCCAAGTGGGCGATCTCGATGGGCGCCTGCTGCAGCTCGATGGGGGTGTTCAACAACTACGCGTTGGTGCCGGCCGACAAGTTCCTGCCGATCGACGTGCACGTTCCCGGCTGCCCGCCGCGGCCGGAGGCGCTGATGCACGGCGTGCTCAAGCTGCGCGCGCAGGTGCAGGACAAAGCCGAGCGCGGCTGGCGCGAGCGCTACGGCGCAGAGGGGACCGAGGAGTTCGTGCCCGATGCCTGACGCGGCGGGCCTGGAGCTCCTCGCGCGCGAGCTTGGCGAGGCGGCGCTCGACACGGTCTACTTCCGCGAGCGTGCGACCGTGGTAATCGACCCCGCGCATATTCGCCCGGTGCTGGAGGCGCTGCGCGCGCACGGGTACGCGTTTTTGGCGAGCGTGCACGGCGTCGACTACTACCCGGAGGAGCCGCGGCTCGGCGTGCTCTACGAGCTGCTGGACATGGGCCGGGTCGACCGGATCACGGTCAAGCTGCGCGTGCCCACCGACGCGGCGCGCGTGGAGTCGGTGACCCCACAGTGGCCGACGGCCGACCACCAGGAGCGCGAGGTCTATGACATGTTCGGCGTCGTGTTCGAGGGCCATCCCGACCTGCGCAGGATCCTGATGCCGGAGGACTACGAGGGTCACCCGCAGCGGCGCGACTTTCCGGTCGGCGGCGAACCGGTGATCTTCACGCGCGACGAAGCCGCGTGGCTGGAGCGGCGCGAGTGAGCGGAACACCGAGCGCAGCGGGCAGCACGACGCTGTCGGAGTACCGCCGCCGCGAGCAGAGCACCACGCTTGCGCCGGTCGAGGGCGAGGTTCCAGGCCTGCCGGACGGCAGCCACGAAGAGCTGTTGACGCTCAACTTCGGGCCGCACCACCCGGCCACGCACGGCGTGCTACGGCTGCTGGTGACGTTGCAGGGCGAGATCGTGCGCGACATCAAACCGGTGATCGGCTACGTGCATACGGGGATCGAGAAGACGGCCGAGGACAAGGCCTACTGGAAGGTGATCCCGGTGGTCGAGCGGATGGACTACCTGTCCTACTACTTCAACGCGATGGCTTACTGCAGCGCGGTGGAGACGCTGCTGGGGGTCGAGGTGCCCCCGCGCGGACAGTACCTGCGGGTGATCCATCTCGAGCTCAACCGGATCGCCTCGCACCTGATCTGGCTCGGCACGAGCGCGCTGGACCTCGGCGCGGTGTCGATCTTCCTGTACTGCCTGCGCGAGCGCGAATCGATTCTTGACCTGTTTGAGATGTCATCGGGCGCGCGGATGCACACCCGCTACTTCCAGGTGGGCGGCGTGATTGAGGACATCCCGGCTGGCTTTGAGCCCAAGCTGCGGGCGTTCCTGACGGCGATGCCCAAGGCCGCCGACCAGTACGGGGCGATCCTGGGCGCGAACGAGATCGTGCTCAAAAGACTGCGCGGGACGTGCCCGCTGGACGCACAGACGCTGCTGTCGCTGGGGGTGACCGGCCCGCTGCTGCGCGCGGCCGGCAACCCGTGGGACCTGCGCAAGGCGGCGCCGTACAGCAGCTACGGGGACTTCCAGTTCAAGATCCCGGTCGGCACCGTGGGCGACAACTACGACCGTTTCGCGGTGCGCCTGGCGGAGATCTACGAGTCGGTGAAGATCATCGAACAGGCGCTCGACGGGCTGCCACAGGGGCCGTACATCACAACCGACCGCAAGGTCGCGCTGCCGCCGCGCCACGAGCTGGCGACGTCGATGGAGGCGCTGATCCACCATTTCAAGCTCGTCACCGAGGGCTTTCGCGTGCCGCCCGGGGAGGTCTACTACCCGATCGAGTCCCCGCGCGGGGAGCTCGGCTGCTATGTACGCTCGGACGGCTCGTCCAAGCCCGCGCGCGTGCACATGCGCGACCCGAGCTTCGTCAACCTGCAGGCGCTGGCCCATATGAGCCGCGACAGCTATATCGCCGATCTGATCGCCACGACCGCGATGCTGGATCCGATCCTGGGCGGAATTGACCGATGAGCGCCTTCGACCAGGCCGAGCAGGCCACGACGGCACAGGAGTCGGCACCGGGTGCGAGCGGCAAAGCATTGTGGGGTCCGCCCGCGGTGCCGCGCTACGAACACGGCTCGCGCGTGCCGGGCTGGGACCAAGCGGCCGACCTCAGCAAGGACCCCGCCGAGGTCCCCGACCCCGCCGCGACGCCCGTGCCCCAGGAGCTGCGCGCGCAGATCGAGGCCCGCATGGCGCTGTACCCCGACCCTCGCTCGGCGACACTGCCGGCGCTGGAGGCCGCGCAGCGCGTGCACGGGTGGTGCTCGCCGGAGGCGATCGAGCAGGTGGCGTGCGTGATGGGACTGACGCCGGCCTACCTGGCGGCGGTGGCGACGTTCTACGACATGCTGGAGACCACGCCGGTCGGTCGGCACAGCGTGTACGTGTGCACGAACATCTCGTGTTCGCTGTGCGGCGCGGACGAGCTGTACGAGGCGATGCGCGCGGCGACGGCGGACGACGCGGACGTCAACGTGCGCGCATTCGAGTGTCTCGGCGCGTGCGACATCGCGCCGATGGCCTCGGTCGACGGCGTGTATCTCGGGCCGCTTGGCACAGGGGACATCCCGGCGCTGCTGGAGGACGTGCGCGCCGGACGGGCAGTGCTGCCCGACAAGCAGCTCGCGCGGCGGCTGGTCGCCGACCCGCACGCCAACTCGCGCGAGTACGAGCGCCACCCGGCCCAACCCGGAGCGGGATCGCCGGGCGCCGGGCCGCAAACCGGTGCCCCGGCCGCCGGCACCGATCGGGAGCCGCGCCCATGACCGAGGCGTTGCTGTTCAAGGACATCGACGAGCCGGGCTTGAACACGCTCGCCGTCTATGAAGCCCGCGGTGGCTACGCGCAACTGCGCCGCGCGCTTGCGCAGATGACCCCGGAGGCGCTGCTGGGCGAACTGGAAACGTCCAACCTGCGCGGCCGCGGCGGGGCGGGCTTTCAGATGGGCAAGAAGGTGTCGTTCCTGCCCAAGGGCGGCATGGACAAGTACCTCGTGTGCAACGCCGACGAGTCCGAGCCGGGCACGTTCAAGGACCGCGAACTGATGCAGAAGTGCCCGCACATGCTGATCGAGGGGATCGTGATCGCGTCCTTCGCCGCTGGCGCCAACCGCGCGTTCATCTATATCCGAGGCGAGTACGTGCTGCAGGCCGACATTCTCGACGCGGCGCTGGCGGAAGCGCGCGCGGCGGGGTTCGTCGGCGAGGACATCCTCGGGTCGGAGCACTCGCTGTCGCTGGTCGTGCACCGCGGTGCCGGCGCGTACATCTGCGGCGAGGAGACGGGGCTGCTGGACTCGCTGGAGGGCAAGCGCGGCAACCCGCGCCTGAAGCCGCCATTCCCCGCCAACCAGGGCCTCTATCAGGGACCGACCCTGATTAACAATGTTGAGACGCTCGCGACCGTGCCGAGCATCATCCGGATGGGCGCCGCCGACTACGCGAAGCTCGGCGTCGAAACCTCGACCGGCACGAAGCTCGTGTCGGTTTCCGGGCACGTGCAGAGACCGGGCAACTACGAGGTCGAACTGGGGGTCCCCTCGCGTGAGATCATCTACGACCTGGCCGGCGGCCCGCCGCAGGGGCGCAAGGTCAAGTGCTGGTTCCCGGGCGGCTCCTCCTCCCCGGTACTGACCGGCGATGACCTCGACATCCCCTACGACTTCGACTCGATGGCTAAAGCGGGCACGATGCTGGGCTCGGGCGCGGTGATCGTCGTGGATGACTCCACGCCGATCCTCGATGTGGCGCTCAAGACGGCCAAGTTCTACCGGCACGAGTCCTGCGGCAAGTGCACGCCGTGCCGCGAGGGCACCAACTGGACGGTGAAGATGCTCGAACGGATCGACGTGGGCGAGGCCACGCCGATGGACCTCGACATCATGGCCAGCGTGCAGGAGCACATCATCGGCAACTGCCTGTGCGTGCTCGGCGACGCGATGGCGATGCCGATCGGCTCGATGATCGCGAAGTTCCGCGGGGAGTTCGAGGCGCACATGGAGGCGGCGCGTCTGCGCGCGCGCGCCGAGACGGACGCCGGCGAGGGCGCACTCGCCCACGAGGGCGCGCTCGCCGCGCGGGGAGCCGACCTGGCCGGCGCGGCCGCGCCCGGCGGACCCCACCCGGGGGACCACTGACGTGCCGCGGCCCGAACCCAACACGATCACATTCACGCTGGACGGCCTGGAGGTGCAGGCGCCGGAAAACTCGATGCTGGTCAACGCCGCCAAGCGCGGCGACGTGGAGATCCCGGTGTTCTGTTACGAGCCCAAGCTCGGCAGCCCGGTCGGGGCGTGCCGGATGTGTCTCGTGGAAATCGAGGGCATCCCGAAGCTGCAGACGGGCTGCTCGACGCCGGTCAAGGACGGGATGGTGGTGCACACGCAGTCAGAGCGCGTCAAGACGGCGCAGAACGCGGTGGTGGAGTTCCTGCTGATCAACCACCCGCTCGACTGCCCGGTGTGCGACAAGGGCGGGGAGTGCCCGCTGCAGGACATCGCGTTCGGCTGGGGCCTTGGCACCTCGCGCTTCATCGAGCCCAAGCGGCACTTCGTCAAGCCGTTGGAGCTCTCGCCGCTGATCGCGATCGACCGCGAGCGCTGCATCCTGTGCTACCGCTGCGTGCGCTTCAGCCAGGAGATCTCAGAGGACTACCAGCTGGTGCTGCTCGAGCGCGGCACGCACTCCTACGTGTCGACCTTCGACGGCCACCCGTATGTGGCGCCGTTCAGCGGCAACATCGTCGAGCTGTGCCCGGTCGGCGCGCTGACCTCGCGCGCGTACCGCTTCCGCGCGCGACCGTGGGACGTTGAGGATTCGGGGTCGGTGTGCACGCTGTGCCCGGCCCAGTGCAACGTGTCGTTCACCGTGCGCGACGAGCGCGTGGAGCGGGTGCTAGCGCGCGAGAACACGGAGGTCGACGACGGCTGGCTGTGCGACAAGGGCCGGTTCGCCTACCAGGCGATCCACGCCGACCAGCGCGTCACGCAGCCGCTGGTGCGCGACGGCGGCGAGCTGCGACCGGTCTCCTGGGAGCGCGCGCTGGATGAGGCCGCGGCGGGGTTGCAGCGCGCGCGCGGCAGGGTCGCGGCGCTCGCGGGCGAAGCGAGCACGAGCGAGGAGGGTCTGCTGCTTGCGCGGCTGCTGCGCGAGGGTTTGGGCAGCGGACACGTCGACACGCTCGCCGCTCTCGACCCGGGCGACCTGCACCGGCTGGCCGCGCCCGACCTGCAGGCGACGGTGGGCGACCTGGAGTTCGCCCACCAGGTGCTCGTGGTCGGCACCGAGCCGGTACGCGATATCCCGATCCTCGACCTGCGGATCCGCAAGGGCGTGCGCCGCCACGGCGTCAAGCTGGCGCTCGCGACACCACAGCGCTCGACGCTCGACGTAAACGCGGCGCTGGCGCTGCGCTACGCGCCGGGCGCCGACGGCGACTTCCTGCGGGCGCTCGCGGCGGCGCTTGCAGAGCAGGCCGGCGACGGCGGCGGCGAGAGTGCGGCGCCCGCCGAGAACCGCAAGGCGGCAGGCGACAGCACCGCACCCGCCGACAGCCGCAAGGCGGCAGGCGACAACGCCGCACCCGCGGACAGCAGCAAGGCGGCCGGCGAGATGCAGGCGCTCGCGCAGGCGGCGGGGGCCGACCCCGAGCAGTTGCGAGCGCTGGCCGAGCTGTTGCGCACGGGCGGCGATGAGGTCGTGATCTTGTACGGACAGCGCGCGCTGGCGCACGGCGGCGCGCAGGCGCTGGAGCAGCTCGCCGACACGCTGCATCTGCGCGGCCGCGACGGCGCGGGACTGCTGGCGGTGCCGGCCGGCGGCGCGAACGGGCGCGGGCTGTTCGAGGCGGGCGTCGCTCCGGGCTACGGCCCGGGCCTGCGCGCGCTCGCGAGCGGGGACCAGCGCGGGGACGGCGACGGGGACGCGCAGCCGCTGGGCACCCACAGGATCGCGCAGGCGCTGGCGTCGGGGGAGCTGAGCGCGCTGTATCTGCTGCACGCCGACCCGCTGCGCGCGGAGCTGCCCCGCGAGCAGTGGCAGGCGGCGCTGGAGCAGGCTTCGACGGTGATCGCGCATGCGGGCTTTCTGACGGACGGCGTGCGCAAGTACGCGACGGTCGTCTTTCCCGCGGAGTCCTACGCGGAGAAGGAGGGCACGGTCGTGCACCCGGACGGGCGTTTGCAGCGTCTGCGCCCGGCGATCGCCCGCCCGGGCCAGACGCGCGCGGAGTGGTCGGTGCTCGCCGAGCTCGCGCGCCGCTGCGGCGAGGACCTCGGCGTGCTCAGCGGGCCGATGGCCTCGCAGCAGCTGTTCGAGGCGGTGCCGTTCTACGCCGGTCTCACGCTCGAGCAGATCGGCGGGCGGGGCGTGCGCTGGCAGGAGCGCGCGGCTGCGGCGGCGTTCCCCGCGCCGCCCGCGCGCGCAGCGCGGCCGGGCGCCGACGCGCCGGGCGAGGCCGGCGCAGCCCCGCGGCCGGGCGCCGGCGAGCGGGCCGCGCAACCCATCCCCGCAGGCGCCAACGGCGCCTGCCCCCCACCCGCGCCCGCCTCGCTGTGGGACGCGCCCGAGGTCGAGTTCTCGCCATCGCTGCGATTCCTCTACCACGGCGTCTCGCACGAGACGCCGCCGCGTGACGAGGCGCTCGCGGTCGGCGCGGGCGCGGCGGCGGACCCGAAGGGCAGCTCGTGAGCGTGCTGGCGAACGTCACCTACTACGAAGCGTGGTGGGTCCAGGTGATCAAGGCGATCGTGATCTTCGCGGTCGGGCTGCAGCTGGTGCCGATCGTGCTGCTCGCCGAGCGCAAGCTGCTCGGCCGCTTCCAGCACCGTTACGGCCCCAACCGCGTCGGCCCGTTCGGCGCGCTGCAGCCGTTGGCCGACATCGTCAAGCTGCTGACCAAGGAGCAGTTTCGCCCCACGACCTCCGTCGGGCTGCTGTTCGCGGTGGCGCCGATGATCTCGATCCTCACCGCCGTGGCGGCGTTTGCGCTGATCCCGTTCGGCGACGTGCAGCACATCTTCGGCGAACGGGTGGGCCTCTACGGGATCGACGTGTCGATCGGCCCGCTGTACCTGTTCGCGTTCGGCGCGATCGCCTTCTACGGGATCATGCTCGGCGGCTGGTCCTCGGGCTCGAAGTACTCGTTTCTGGGCGCGATGCGCGGCGCCGCGCAGCTCGTCTCCTACGAGGTCTCCCAGGGGCTCGCGCTGGTCGGGGTGATCATGACCGCGCAGACGCTGTCGCTGACGGGCATCGTGCAGGCGCAGCGGGGCATGTGGTTCATCGTGCCGCAGCTCGTCGGCTTTCTGATCTTCCTGACGGCGAGCTTCGCCGAGACCAACCGCGCGCCGTTCGACCTGACCGAGGCCGACGCGGAGCTCGTCGGCGGCTACAACACGGAGTTCGGCGGCGGTCGTTTCGCTTCCTACTACTTCGCCGAGTACCTCAACGTGCTCGTCGTGTCCGGGATCGTCACGACGGTGTTCCTCGGCGGATGGCTGCTGCCGTTCGGCATTCACCCCCCGGGGTGGGTCAACCCGTTCGTGGTGCTGTTCAAGATGTCGCTGTTCACGTTCCTATTCATCTGGGTGCGCGCGACCCTGCCGCGGCTGCGCTACGACCAGCTGATGAGCTTCGGCTGGAAGGTGCTGCTGCCGCTGGCCACGCTGAACGCGCTCGTGACCGCGGTGCTCGTGGTGGTGACCCACTGATGGCCGACACCCCCCGCCAGACCGGCGCGCAGTCGCCCGGCACCCCGCCACCGGGCGGCCAGCAATCGGCCACCTCGCCGCCGGCCGCGAGCACCACGCCACCCGGAGCGCCCGCCCCGCTACCGCAGGCAGCGACGGCGACGCTCGCGATCTCCAGCTGGAGCCCTGGCGATGACGTGATCGAGGTCACGCGCACCCCGCCGCCAGGGCCGGCGCGCAGCGCGTGGCGGACGGTTCGCGAGACGCTGCGCGGCCTGGCGACAACCGCGCGGCGCTACCGCGAAGGCACGGTGACGGTGCAGTACCCGGAGGAGAAGACCCCCGTCTACCCGCGCTTTCGCGGCCGCCACAAGCTGCACCGGTTCGAGGATTCGGACCCCACCCACCCTAACCTTGAGAAGTGCGTGGGCTGTTCGCTGTGCGCGGCGGCCTGCCCGGCGGACTGCATTCGGGTGGTGGCCGCCGAGAACACGCCGGAGAACCGCGTGTCGGCGGGCGAGCGCTACGCGGCGGTGTACGAGATCAACATGTCGCGCTGCATTTTTTGCGGCTACTGCGAGATCGCGTGCCCGTTCGACGCGATCACGATGGGCCATGACTACGAGCTCTCGGACTACAGCCGCGCCGACTTGATCTTCACCAAGGAGATGCTGCTCGCCGAGCCACTGGAGCGCACGCCTCTCAGGAACGAGGGCGAGTGATGCACGACGCGGGGACCGCCGCTGTCCACATGGCCTGCCGCAGGCCGAGCGCACCAGACAACGCCGGCCGTCCGGTGGCAAAGCCGTCCCGCCGGCGCGCAAGGATGTGCCACTAGCGATGTCGGCGCTGTTGTTCTTCATCGGTGCGATCGGCGCGATCACGGGCGCGGTCGGCGTGGTGACGTTGCGCGACCCGTTCTACGCGGTGCTGGCGCTGGTGGCGCATTTGCTGTCACTGGCGCTGCTGTTCCTGCTGCTGCGTTCGGAATTCGTCGCGGCGGTGCAGGTGGTGGTGTACGCGGGTGCGGTGATGGTGCTGTACGTGTTCGTCGTCGCCTACGTCGGCGAGGACGTGGGCACGCTCGGCGAACGGCTGCGCGCCGGCGTCACACTCAGCCCGGGTGGCGGCGCGCGGCTGCGGCTCGGCGCGGGGCTGCTCGGGGGCGCACTGCTGGTGGAGCTGCTGATCGCGCTGCTCGGCTCGGGCCTGAAGGCGATCGCGGGCTACGGCGCGCCCTACACGCCGGGCCCGCGCACGTATGGCACGCCGGCGTACATCGGCAACCTGCTGCTCACGCGCTTCCTGCTCGCGTTCGAGGTCGCCTCCTTCCTGTTGCTGATCGCGGCCGTCGGCGCGGTCGTGCTCGCACGCCGGCGGGGCGGCATCGACGACGAGGGCGAACCGCTGACGCCGCTGCACGTCGTGCGCGCGCAGGGAACCGGCACGATGGCCGAGGGGGTCGGCAGCCGGTGAGCATCGCCTGGTACCTCGCCGTCTCGGCGATCGTGTTCGCGCTCGGCGCGGTCGGCGTGATAACGCGGCGCAACCCGCTGGTGGTCCTGCTGTGCCTGGAGCTGATGCTCAACGGCGCCAACCTTTCTCTGATCGCGTTCGCGCGCGTGTGGGGCAACGGCGACGGGCAGATTCTGGCGCTCGTGGTGATGACAGTCGCCGCCTGCGAGGTGTGCATCGGACTGGGCATGATCGTCGCGATTCACCGCCGCAACCTCAAGCTGGATGTGGACGAGTTGCGGGAGCTGCAAGGTTGAGCACGACCACCTACGGCTGGCTGGTACTCGCATTCCCGCTGGTGGGCACGCTCGTGAGCGCGTTCGGTTTTCGCGTCCTGCCGGGCCGCAGCGCCGGCTGGATCGCCACGGGCGCGATCGGGCTGGCGTTCCTGGCGGCGCTCGGCGCGCTGATCTCGCTGCAGGGCCACGCCCCCGGCGACCGCGAGCTGACGTCCTCGCTGTGGAGCTACGCGGTGACCGCCGGCATCGACGCGCACGTGTCGATTCTGGTGGACCCGCTGTCGGTTTACATGATCCTGATCGTCAGCGGGATCTCGACGCTGATCCACCTCTACTCGGTCTCCTACCTGGAGGAAGACCGCGGTTTCGCGCGCTTCTTCTCCTACCTCAACTACTTCGTGTTCTCGATGCTGTTGCTGGTGCTCGCCGGCAACTTCCTGCTGCTGATCGTCGGCTGGGCGTTCGTCGGCGCGGCCTCCTACCTGCTGATCTCCTTCTGGTACCGGCGCACGACGGCGACGGCGGCGGGCATCAAGGCGTTCGTGATCAACGTGCTCGGCGACGTGGGTCTCGTACTGGGGACGTACTTCATCTTCAAGCACACCGGCACACTCGAATTCCTGAAGACGTTCGCGCTCGCCCCGCATGTGTTCGCGCGCGGCGAAGCGGACATCGTCGCGGGCTGCCTGCTGCTGCTGGTGGGCGCGTTTGCGAAGTCGGCGCAGATCCCGCTGCACACCTGGCTGCCCGACGCGATGGAGGGCCCCACGCCGGTCAGCGCGTTGATCCACGCGGCGACAATGGTCACCGCCGGCGTCTACCTGATCGCGCGTATGCACGTGCTCTTCGAACTGGCGCCCGCCGCGCAGGACGTCGGCGCTGTGATCGGCGCGTCAACGCTGTTGATCGCGGCGACGATCGCGCTGACGCAGACCGACATCAAGCGCGTGATCGCCTACTCGACGATGTCGCAGATCGGCTACATGATCATGGGCGTCTCGGTGGGCGCCTACGCCGCCGGGATGTTCCACCTGATGACGCACGCGTTCTTCAAGGCGCTGCTGTTCATGGGCGCCGGTTCGATCATCGGCGCGATGGGCGGCGAGCAGTCGCTGGAGAAGATGGGCGGCTTTCGCAAGGCGCTGCCATTCACGTTCGCGTGCTTCATCATCGGGGGGCTGGCGCTGTCGGGCGTCCCGCCGTTCTCGGGCTTTTTCTCCAAGGACGAGATCCTGCTGGTGACGGCCGAGCGCGGCGGCTGGCACTGGGCGCTGTACGTGATGGGCTACATCGGGGCGTTTTTGACCGCGATCTACACGTTCCGGATGATCTTCCGCGCGTTCTACGGCGAGCCGGTGCCCGAGGCGCGCGAGCTGGAAGGCGGCCACCTGCACCACCCCGAGCACCCGACCAACCCGGCCAACGGCGAGCTGGAGGACACCGACGTGGGTTTCCCCGGCCCGCACCACGCGATCGCCGAGCGGGCGCTGCCGATGCGGGTCGCGATGAGCCTGCTCGCGGTCGGGGCGATCGGCGCGGGGTTCGTGCAGATCCCGGGCGTGGACGACGTGGTCGTCAACTTCCTGCGCCCGACGTTCGCAGGCTCGCCGCTGTACGAACCGCACACGCGCGACGGCCTGCTGATCTTCGGCCTGTGCCTGGGCACGGTGCTGGGGTTGAGCGGCATCGCAATCGCCTACCGCATCTGGGTGCGCGAGCCGGCGATCGCGGTGCGGCTGCGCGAACGCCTGGCGCCGCTGTATGAGCTGTCGTTTCACAAGTGGTACTTCGACGAGGCGATCGACGCGCTGGTCGTGCGCCCCGCGGCGGCGTGCGGGCGTTTCGCGCGCGAGCGCTTTGAGCGCGTGTTCGTCGACGGCACGCTGATCGGCGGCAGCACCGCGATCGTGCGCGCCGGCTCGGTGGCTGTGCGCGCGGTGCAGAGCGGCTTTTTGCGCTACTACGCCGCGCTGCTCGTGCTCGGCGTCGGAGCGGTCGGCCTCTACTTCCTCTTGCAATCCTGATGCCCGCACTTTCGATCCTCATCTGGCTCCCGCTGGCCTGCGGCGTGTTGGGTGCACTCTCCGGTTTGCTGCCATTCGCGCGCGCGAATGGCACCGCAAAAAACATACCGACGACCCCCGCGGTAACTCTCGCGCCACCCTCCCCCATCCCCGGTCTACTCGCGCTGCTCGGGTCGCTCGCGGCGCTCGGCCTGGCGATCGGCTACCTCGCCGACTACCACATCGGTGGCGCGGCGCTGCAGCACGTCACGAGCGTCGCGTGGATCCCGACGCTCGGCATCCGCTACGAACTGGGCATCAGCGGCCTGAACGTGCTGCTGGTGGGATTGACGACGCTGCTGTTCGCGGCGGCGACGTTGGCGCTGAACCTGCGTCCGGCGACCCAGCGCGTGACGCGCCCGCGGCTGTTCTATTTCCACTTCATGCTCGCGGAGTCCGCGGTGCTCGGCGCGTTCTTGGCGCAGGACCTGGCGCTGTTCGTGGCGTTCTTCGACCTGATGCTGATCCCGTTCTACTTCCTGATCGGGACCGATTGGGGCCCGCCCACCCCCGTGGGTCCGGATCGCGTGAAAGCGACGATCAAGCTCGTGATCTACACGCTGGTCGGCTCGCTGCTGATGCTCGCGGCGGCGATCGCGACCGGCGTGCTGGCTTCCCAGGACCACGGCACCGCGCTGAACTTCTCGCTCTCCGCGCTGCGCCATCTCCCGCTCAGCACGGGCACGCAGGAGTGGATCTTCCTGTTTTTCGCGGCGGCGTTCCTGGTGAAGATGCCGGCGTTCCCGCTGCACGGCTGGATGCCGGACGGCTACCGGGCGATGCCGATCGAGGTGCTGATGGTGTTCAGCGGCGTGCTCTCGAAGGTCGGCGCGTATGGCTTTCTGGCGATCGTGCTGCCGCTGTTCCCACAGGCCGCGGTGCACTTCCAGCTGCTGATGCTGTTGATCGCGCTGGCCTCGATCGTCTACGGGTCGGCGATGGCTTTCACCCAGACCGACGCGCGCCTGATCGCGGGGTTCTCCTCGGTCGCGCAGCTGGGCTTCATCACGCTGGGGATCTTCGCGCTCAACCCGCAGGGCGCGCAGGGGGCGCTGCTGCAGATGGTCAACCACGGGCTGGTGGTGGCGCCGCTGTTCTTCATCATCGCGCTGCTGGCCCAGCGCGCGGGCGGCTCGCAGGACATCCGTGAGATGGGCGGGATCGCCTTCCGTGCGCCCGTGCTGGCGTCGATCTTCCTGATCGTCGCGTTCGCGACGCTGGCGATGCCGGGCTCGTCGAACTTCGTCGGTGAGTTTTTGATCCTGCTGGGCGTCTTCAAAGCGAAACTGGCAATCGCCGTCGTCGCGTTCAGCGGCGTAGTGATGGCGAGCGTGTACGCGCTGCGGATGTTCATCCGCGCAATGCACAACCGCGTCGGCAGCGGCGTGAAGTCGCGCGATCTGACCCGCTGGGACGCCGCGGTGCTCGTGCCGCTAGTGGCGGTGATCCTGCTGTTCGCGTTCTACCCGCAGCTCGGGCTCGAGCGCAGCGAAGCCTCGACGAAGGCGGCGATCGCTCCGGCGCGCGCGGCGCTGACCGCGCCGAAGGTTGCGTCGATCGAAGGCGCGAGCGAACCTGCACAGGCGGCGAGCGAAGACGCGGCCTCCGGCCAGATTCAAGGGGCCGAAACGGGCTCGGCCCAGGGAACTCCCGAAACCGGCTCGGCCCAGGGATCCCCGGGAGGCGCGCGATGAGATACGTGCCTTTGTTCCCCGCCCAGACGGCCACCGCCACACTCAAAGGCCCGCACGTCAACTTCGCGGGCCTTTCTCCCCTGATCGCGCTGTTCGGCGGCGCGGCGGTCGTGCTGCTGGTCGGGCTGCTCGGCCACCGGCGCGCGCGCGAACATCTGGTGCCGGCGCTCACACTCGTGGTGCTCGGTGCGGCGACGGGGCTGACGATCTGGCAGTGGAATGCGCAGAAGTCGATTGTCTCGGGTGCGCTGCGGATCGACGATCTGGCGCTCGTGCTGAACCTGATCCTCGCCGCGGGCGGCGCGGGCGCGGTGCTGCTGGCGTGGCGCTCGCTGGCCGCCCACGAAGCGGCCCATGGCGAGTTTCACGCACTGCTGCTGAGCTCGATCGCCGGCATGTCGCTGCTGGCCGCCGCGCAGAACACGGTGGCGCTGTTCATCGGGCTGGAGCTGCTGTCGATCCCGCTGTATGTGCTGTGCGCGAGCGAAATGCGCCGCGAGCATTCGCTGGAGTCGGGGCTGAAGTACCTGATCATCGGCTCGGTTGGCTCGGCGACGCTGCTCTACGGGCTGGCGCTGATCTACGGGGCGACGGGTGCGACCGACTTCGGCGCGATCTCCAGCGCGATCTCCGCGGATGGGTTGAGCGGCAACGTGCTGCTGCTGAGCGGCATCGCGCTGTGCGTGGCGGGCCTGTGCTTCAAGGCGTCGGTGGCGCCGTTTCACCAGTGGACGCCAGACGTCTACGAGGGCGCGCCGACGCCGGTGACGGCGTTTATGGCGGTCGCGACGAAGGTCGCGGCGCTGGGGGTGTTTTTGCGCTTCTTTGACGTGGCGCTGGTCGAAACGCAGGGCAGCTGGGCGCCGGCGGTGGCGGCGCTGGCGGCGATCACGATCGTGGTCGGCAACGTCGGCGCGTTGGGGCAGTCCTCGCTGAAGCGGATGCTCGCCTACTCGGCGGTCGCGCAGGCGGGCTACATGCTGGCGGGCGTGGTCGTGGCGACACAGCTCGGCGTGCGCGCGACGGTGCTCTATCTCGCGGTGTACCTGTTCATGAATATGGCGGCGTTCGCGGTGATCGTGGCCCGCGAGCGCGAAACGGGTGAAGGCGACAGCGTGGGCGCGCTGGCCGGTCTCGGCCGCGAGCGCCCCTATCTGGCGTGGCCGATGACGCTCGCGATGCTCGGCCTCGCGGGGATCCCGGCGACGGCGGGCTTTATCGGCAAGTTCTATTTGATCGACGCGGCCGTCTCGGGCGGCTACACGTGGCTGGGCGTGGTGATCGTGATCGGCTCGATGATCTCGCTTGGCTACTACCTGCCGGTCATCGCGACGATGTGGATGGGCGAGGCGAACGCGGACGCCGCCGCATCGCCGAGCGCGCCAACGACCACCGCGATGCCGGCAATCGCCGGCGGCTCGCCCGAGCTGGACCCGCCGCTGGCGGCGGTGGCGGCCGGCAGCAGGGGCGGTGCCACCGCGGACGGTGCGCCGGGCGATCCGCCAGCCGCCGGGGGCAGGACGGGCGACGCCGGTGCTGGCGCCACGGCCACCGGCGCCGGCACCCAGCTGGAGGTCGCTTTCGTCGCGGTGCTTGCGGGCGCGGCGACGCTGTTCTTCGGCATCTTCCCCCAGCCGCTGTTCGAACTCGTGCAGCACGTCGGGCGCGGGCTGGCGCTGTTCTGAGGCGCCGCCTCAGCGTGACTCGTGCAACGTTCGGCGCGGGTCAACGGAGTGCGGCCAGGACCTTCGCCCGAAACACGGTCGGATCGATCGCGGGATACCGGTAGAGATCGGGCTCCACGGTCTCGTAAAGCTCTCGCAGCCTTTCGGGCTCGATGAGCCCGTGCGCGAACATCTTCGCAACGTCGTCGAGATCCTGTGTGAATCCCCGCTCGATCTTCGACAGGGCCTGGGAGTAGAAGTCAAAGTGATGGACCTCGACACTGCCCTCGCTGAAAACGAAGGGGCTGCGCTCGCGCCAGCCGGGCAGCTCGGGCACGAAGTCCGGTGGAGACACCAGCTCGATGTTGATGTCCAGGCTCTCCTTCAAACGCGGAAGCTCGCGCAGCAGGTCGTCGCGATCGGGTTCGAACCGCAGGTCGATATCGACGGTGGAACCACGCCAGCCCTCGAGCACGGCACTGGCCCCACCCGTCAAATAGATCCGCACCGGTCCGGTGGCCGCGCGCGCGAGTCCTCGAGCGAGCTCCCGCAGGCGCTGCTCGTCAACCGGCGGACGCACGCTCGGCGGCCCGCACGAAGCTCACCATCCGAGCGAGGAGCGCGTTGTAGCGGCTGTGCGCCCCCCGCCCTTCCCGTGCCAGCACTTCATAAAGGCGGTGCGACGGGACCTCTCCGCCACCCTCGGGCACGTCAAAGCCAAGCGCGCGCAGCCGCGGCGCTGCCATCGCCACCAGCAACGCGGCCTCGCTCTCGCGAGCCTCGGCAAGGTCTGAGAGCCCCTGGCTCACGAACTCGTAGCCGGGAAGGTCGGCGGCGGCGTCGAGCACGGCTCCATTCTAGGAGGGCTAGTGGGGTGTCACGCAACGTTCACCGGGTTGATGGCACCGAGGATGCGGCCGCGACGGTGTTCGGGGCCGCATCGGAACCGGCAAACGTTGCCGGGTCCTCCACTAGGAGGGATCGGCGAAACTCGGGAGGCCGCTCATAGAGCGGGATGCTAGCCTCGGCTCCTGCGCGGACACCCCATGACCGGGCTGAATCTACCCCACCGCTGGACGGTCTTCGGCGCGATCCAGTACCAGAACGCCAACATCATCCTCGACTGGAACACCAAGAAGCGCCGCGCCCTATGCAAGCGACGCGGCGCCTCTCCCAGGGTGCTCCAAAGTGGTTGGCAGGCCGGGAGCACCCTCGGGTATCAGCGAACAGAAACAGCGTATAGGCGGCGGCGGACGCTTTCCGTCCGGTCAATGACAGACGATGTTGCGCGTACGGTGGCCTCAGACCTCGGCAGGCCGGAGGCCACGCAAGAAGCGAACGAGGAGTACAGATGACTACAGCATCACCCCGTCGAATCGTCTGCGTCGAAACGGAGCACCCCCACCGACACATCGTGGCCGTAGGGATTGGCGCCAACGCCGCCCGAGCCGACTATCGGATGACTGTCGCCGAAGTCCGCAATGCCATCGAAGACGGCGACGTGTTCTATACGGTCGGCTCATCAAGCGGCAAGACCGCCTTGGTCGGGTTGGACACGTGCCATTTTCCGACGTGCACCGTCGCCACGATCAGGACCAATCCCGACGACGAGAAGGACGACAACCTCGACGAACTGCGCGCCTGTAGCTGGAAGAAGTCCTAAAGCTCGTCTGCGTGCAGCGCGGTCACACGCGGGAAGGGATGGCGCGGGTTCGGGCCATCCCTTCTTGCGTTCGGGTGCGATGTATACCCGAGCGCCACCGCGAGGGCGTGGGCCAAGAAGGGAAGGAACCGCTCGGCTTCCTCAGCGCTGAGTGCCAAGGCGAAGCGATCGTCAAGCCATAGATCGACCCGGCCCCCGTCCAGGGGGGTCGCCTTGACGAACGGCACGCGGCGCCCCTCTACAACGACATCGTGATGCCGGAACGGTCCAGGGAAACTGACGCGCGACGCTGGGGGCAGGTCGAGGGCGTCCGCGTCCATCTAAGCCGCCGCTGCCTGAGCCTGCGTCCGATTCAACGCGCTCAATAACTGGGCGAGGATCGTGAGGTTCGCGTGAAGCCGCACGCGCTCGATCTTGCGCACGAGGAGCGGTGCGAGGCTCCATTCGTTCTTGAGCCTGCCGAACGCCCGCTCGACGGACGCACGGCGGCGGTAGAGACCCTTCCATCGCAGGGTCTCGCGCGGGATCAACGGGTGGAGGCGGTCGGCCTTGATCCAGACGGACGCCGGCTTGCACTCGCCTGTGGGGCAGCGCCACTTGGAGGCGTTGCGCTTGCGGTCAGCACCGGCGAACCGCCATTCGCCGTGCTCGCAGGTGGGGGGCTTGTGCTCGCCGCGCACGACGGCGGGGGTCCTGCGCAGCGCGACGACGGGCAGCACGCCGCGCTCGGTGCAGGCGTTGTGGACGGTCGAGCTGTCGTACCCCTTGTCCATCGCGGCAGTCTCCGGGTCGATCCCGAGCGCGTGGAGCTTGTCGAGCAGCGGCGCGACCGTCGGCCCTTCGTTGGCCTTCGCCGTCTCGACCGTCCACGCGAGCGGCAGGTCCGTCTTGGAACACACAGCCATGTGCAGCCGGTAGCCGTAGAAGCCACCACCCTTGCGCGTGGACACAGCGGAGCGGTGCCCCCAGGTCGCGTCGGGGTCCGAGAACTTCTTGCGTTCGGGGCCGCCCTTGGACACGAACCGCTGCCCGTTCGCGTACGCGGGCATGTCGGACGCGTCGATCGCTACATCCCAGCCCAATGGCGGGTTTCGCCGCTTGAGCGCCCCGACAACGGACGCGATGCAGGCGTCCAACATGTCGGCGTACTTACGGAGCTTGCGCGTGAAGCGGTAGCAAGCGTCGATGGACGGCACCGCGCCGTCGGGCGCGATCACGGCCGCGAGCGTCGGGTGCTCGCGCACGAGCCGCACCGTGCGCGTCCACGTCGGCAGGGCGTAGAGCGACTTCGCCAAAGACATCCCGATCATGGACCGTAGTGGGTAGCCCGGACGGCCGGTTTCGCGAGTGGTTTGGAGCCGGTCAATGAGGTCGCCTATCTCGGGGGAGTCGAGGATGGTCGATAGGTCTTCGGCGACGGGGCGCCGTGGTACGGTCTGGGTGTTCATGGGAGGCGCAATCTCCTGTGATCCGTGCCCCCGGCGATTGCAGTCGCGCGGGGGTCTTTTTGGCTTATCTAAGCCAAAAACTACAGGCCGGATCGGACGGAAAAAACGCTCATCCACAACGGCCGAGGCCGCAGCTATGACTCCAGGCCGCCGATCTCAGCTCATGTGCTTTGGAGCACAGAGCGAGGCGACACGCTTTGGTTTCGGAGTAAGACAAGAGCGCGGTCCACCTCGATCTCATCTCGGACCCGATGACGAGTTCCGTCGATCACCGACCTACCGTCAGGAGCACCGCGAAGCAGGTGCACGACCAGGGAAGTGGCGAACGCAAAGGTCCCGAGCACAAAGGTCACGACCCAGCCGCTGGGCGATCCGAACAGCACATGGCGCGCCGTCAGACCCCCCAGCTCGTTTAGCCGTTCTTCCATAAGCACCTTGTCTTGGGGACTAAGTGCCTCAAGCTTGAAGGGGTCTTCAGGGTCCGGCACGTGGCGACACGACCAGAGCATCACCCCGAGCTTGACTGGCCCCAGCTCGGGTGCCAGCACAATCACGGCCTCAATGAAGTGGAGGAGGCCCTTTGCTTGCTCGGCTTCTTGAAACGTTCCCTCCCGCAGTTCGTCAGCCACACGATCGCGCAGCCTCCAGAGCCGATAGCGATACATACTCACGTTGCACGACGGAATGATCCTGACGAGGCAAAACCACGCAAATAGCGTCATTCCGATCGCATCAATAATGACAAACGTACGCATCAGCCCGACTCCAGCTTAGTGATCGGACGCTTCCGACGCAAGTTCAAGCTGCGAGATGCGGCGCCTGAGTCTGACGATCTCTTCGCGTTGCGCTCGGCTACGGCGCAGGACCGCAGCGAAGCCACCCCCCACACTGAGCGTGACGACGATGCTGAGCGAGAAGGCCAGCGTGATGTCCACATGCGTGTTTTTGCCGGCCAAAGCCCGTACGATCGGCAGCGCTGCCTGCAACGGAATCCATACGGCGGCGATCCACACCGCCGGAACAAGCCACTTGAAGCTTTCCCACCGTGCCGCCGTGAGATGCAGATCGGCCTCGGTGGGCTCACGGGCTTGGACCTCTTGTGCCATTGGTTCGGAGCGTACCCGATGCCCGGAACATCGGTCACAAAGCCTCGCACGTTCGCCGGACGGCGCGCCGGGGCACCACGCCCAGCCTTGCGGCGTGGCGCCCCCCGTGGTCGTCAGCCAGCCCGGCCGGTGATCTCAACCATGCGGCAGGCCGCACGGGTGGCGAAGATGTACCCGTCGCTGGTTTCGTGGATGAGACCCGACGTCCGCAGGCCCCGTACGGCGTCGATGACGCCTTCCGGGTCATTCAGCTCCCGGGCGAGGTCGGGGACGGACCAGATTTGCTGCTCGTCTCCGCCGGTCATCAGGTGCAGCGTGACGAGTTCGAGCGTGTTGAGGCGTTCCCCAGGGTTCGGGGTATCTTGGCTGTGCATCAGGACTGACCTCCTGGTGTCGCGGCCCCGGGGTGTTAGCGCACCGCCGGGGCCAATTTCTAGGACGCCGCCGACGCTAGACTCCCTCAGCGATGCTCACAAGGGCTTTCGCCAACCGTTTCGCCAAGCCCTCCTAGTTTGACCCGTGGGTCGGCCGTCGCAGGGCCGCGAGAAACGCAGCACAAGCCTGCGCGGGCCTCGTGCTACGTCTCGCAGGTCCTCACCCCGAATAGCAAGCTAGCCAAGCAAACAGACTGGTGGTGCCGGCGATCGTGCGGAACATGCCGGGGAGCGTTTGCGAGTCGTCGATCGGCCCGCCCCACCAGCTGCCGAGCCACAGGCCACGGTAGGCGGCGGCGTGTTGGGCGGCCTGAGTGGCATTTTCCTGCGCCAGTCCCAGCCAGTGGCTGTCGCCTACGGCCTGGCCGTAGGCCATCATCCACTCCAGGAAGATCGAGTCGTATTGGGGCCCGAAGTTGTACCTGACCCCGTAGATGCTGCGCATCGCCTGCGCCTGTTCGGCGGCGTGCGTGCAGTAGCCGGTCACACCGGTCGCCTGGCAGAGCAGGTACTGCGCGTAGATCAACGGCGCCTGCACGTAGTCGATCACCGAGTTATGCGGGCCACCACTGAGATAGAGGCCGTGCGCGCCGATGTCCGCGGCGTTGCCCCAGTCGATGAACATGCGCGCCTCGGTCAGCTGGGCGCTTTCGTGGTCGATCCCGTAGAGCAGCATCGCCAGCAGGCTGTCCGCGGCGAGCGCCTCGCCGGCGCGGTAGAGGTGGTCTGTGTTCCACCACAGCCCGCCCCCGCCCGCAGCATCCCAGGCCTGTAGCGCGATGAAGTCAAACGCGCGGCGGGCGTCGAGCAGGTAGCGCTGCTCGCCGGTCGCGCGGTAGGCCTGCACGAACGCGAGGCCGAGCCAGCCATTGTCGTCGAACCACGCCTGCACCCCGCGTCCGAGGTCGTTGGGGTAGGGCGCGTAGCCGTGCAGGTGGGGGTTCCAGTAGCGCTCGGAGGCGCGCGCGAAGCGGTCTACGAACGCGCGGTGTTCGGGCGAGGGCGCGGCGATGTCGAGCGCGTCGAGCGCTTCGAACATCCGCACCTCGCCCCAGATCGTCAGCAGCGGATAGGCGCCGGTGCAGCCGAGGTATTCGCAGTACCAGTCGCCGGCGTGCCAGTTGGCGCTCTGCTCGAGGCCGGCGACGGTGAGCGCCTCATAGGCCTGGACCTGCGCGGGGTCGGCGCGCGCGGCGGTGAGACCGGGCGCGCCGAGGGCGAGAACGCACGCTGCGAGGACGCACACCGCGAGGACGCACGCCGCAAGCGCGCGCGCCGGGAGTCTCGGCGCCGCGCACCGGGGGGCAGCACGTGTGATCCTGCTAACCGTCGCGCGATCCTATCGAGCGACGCGGGGAGGGCATGTTGCGAACCGGAGATGACGATCGCCCGCGGAGGGTATGTACCGGGCGTGGGGCGATCGGAATTGACAGACGCCACGGTTCGCGTTACTGTTAGTAACTGCTAGTACTTTATGGGTCTGAAGGGCGAGCGGCCGTTTTGCTCGCGGGAGAGAACAGGTGTCGATGAGAGCTTGGGGTCGCTTGTCTGGACGAGTGCGCACGTGTGCGCGCGCGGCGCTCCGCGCCACACTCGTCACCGCGGTCGGGACGCTCGCGGTGGCTTGGGCAGGTGGCACGCTGGCGCTCGCGGGCGCGGGCGGCGTTGCGAGTGCGCCGGGGCCAGCGGGCACAACGGGGCCGAGGGATACAACCGCGCTGGCAAGCACGGCGGGCACAACGAAGCCGACAGGCACAACGGGGCCGGCGGGCACAACGGGGCCGGCGGGCACAACCGGGCCGGCGGGCACAACCGGGCCGGCGGGCACAACCGGGCCGGCGGGCACAACGGGGCCGGCGGGCACAACCGGGCTGGCAAGCACGGCGGCCGGCGCCCCGGTGGCGACCACGTACGCGACGATCACCCCGCAGCTCGCGCCCGACAGGCGGCACGCGCGGGCGGCGCTGACGATCACGATCAGATACTACGGCGGCGAAAGCGGTGTGCCGACGCCGCTGCAACGCGCGGTGCTGCTGCTGCCGGCGGGATTGGACCTGGAAGTGCCGCACCTGAGCAGCTGCAGTGCGACGACGCTGCTGGCTCACGGCGGGCAGGGCTGCCCGGCACAGTCGGCGATCGGCCATGGCTATGCGCTGGTCGAGGGCAGCCTCGGCGCACAGAACGTGACCGAGCACGTGACGATGAGCGCATTTCTCGGGCCGCCGCGCAACCTGCAGCCGACGTTCGAGATTCTCGCGCAGGGGTCGAACCCGATTGGGGCACAGATGCTGCTGACGGCAACGGCACAGCCCGAGCAGGCGCCGTATGGCGAAGCGCTGGAAATGCAGGTGCCGACGATCGCCACGGTGCCGGGCGAGCCCGACGCGTCGGTGCTGACGTTCTCGTTGACGATCGGTACGGCTGCCCGCCGTGGAGCGGCCACGATCCGTGTGCCGGCCCACTGCCCTAGGGGAGGGATGGCGTTCGGTGCCGAATTCACTTATGTGAACGGCTCTCAGAGCCGCGCGCTGAGCAGATTGGCGTGTCCGCGATGAGCACGACGGGTTGCCCCTACCCGCGTCTGACAACCGGTCACAGCCTACGCTGTCCAAGACAAGCCGACGAAAGGAAGCAGGTGCGAGCTATGCAACATCCAGGTGGTCGATCGAAGCGCTTCGCAAGCGCGGTGGCGGTGGGGGCGTTCGCGCTCGGCGTCCCGCTCGTCGCGGGGCCACTGTCCGCGACGGCGGCGGCCGGCGCGAGCGCGAGGCCGGCGCGGACGCTGTCGCTGAACGAGAGCGGACGGCTGCATCTGTTGAGCAAACACGGCTTTACGCTTTACGAGCAGGGCCCGGGGTCCGGGACGGTGTCGGCCACGGTGTATGTGCGTTTGGAGATCGTCTCGACGAGCCACGTCAACGCGGAAGTCAAGATTTCGCCGCACGGGGGCACGATCGCGGGGACGGCCAGCGCGAGCTACCACCGCGGGAGCAGCTCGGCGAGCTTTGCGGGTTCGTTGACGATCACGCACGGCAGCGGTAGTTATGCGAACGCGCACGGGTCGGGGCTGAGCTTCAGCGGGACGATCCAGAAGTCAAACGACGCGATCAGCGTCAGCGTGCGCGGCAACGTGTCGGAGTGAGGCGCAGGGAGGGATCGCATGCTCGAGCTGCGTGAACTGGTCAAGCACTACCCGGCCGTCGGCGGCGAGCCGGTACGCGCGGTCGACGGCGTCTCGCTGCGGGTCGAGCCGGGCGAAATGGTCGCGCTGTACGGGCCGAGTGGGTCGGGCAAGACGACGTTGCTGCTGATGGTCGCAACGCTGCTGGAGCCGACGGCCGGCGCGGTGCTGATCGGCGGGCGCGACATCTCTTCGCTGTCGGAGCGCGAGGCGTCGCATTTCCGGCTCGACGAACTGGGGTTCATCCGCCAGAACTTCGACCTGTTGCCGGGGGTGAGCGCGATCGACAACGCGATCCTGAAGCTGCTCAAGCGACTGCGCTGGCGCGAGGCGCAGCGCGAGATCGAGCCGCTGCTGCGACGGCTCGGGCTGGGCGAGCGGCTGAGCCACCGCGCGGAGACGCTGTCGATGGGAGAGCGCCAAAGGGTGATGATCGCAAGGGCGCTGTCGACCGAACCGCGGCTGCTGCTGGCCGACGAGCCGACGGGGAGCCTCGACACGAAGCGCAGCCGGGAAGTGTTGGAGCTGCTGCGCGAGCTGTGCGCGGAGCGCGGCGTGGCGGTCGTGCTGGTCAGCCACGACCCGCAGGCGGCGCGCTACGCCGACCGCGTGCTGGCGTTGCGCGATGGCAGGCTCTCCACGCTCGATCCCGACCCGGCGTCGGTTGACCCGCTGGCGGAGCTGGGCGTCGAGGGACGCCCGCACGCAGCCGCCAATGCTCACGCGCAGGCGGGCGCGCACGCGAATGGGGGCGTCGGTAAGCGCCCGGTCGCAGAGCGGGACGCGCCGTGAAACCGGCAAACGCGCTGCGCCTGTACGGCGTGCGCGTGCGGGCGCGTTTCGCACAGGAGCTGCTGGCGGTGATCGGCATCGCGGCGGGCGTCGCGCTGCTGTTCGCCTCGCAGGTGTCGAGCGCGAGCCTGCAGAGCTCTGTCGGCCAGCTGGCGCGCGGGGTCGACGGGCGGGCGACGCTCGAGCTGCTGGCGCGCAGCCCGCAGGGCTTCCCGGAAAGCCTGCTGGCGCAGGTGCGCGCCACGCAGGGAGTGCGCGCCGCCGCGCCGCTGCTTGAAGCGGGCGCGCAGGCGAGCGGGCCAGGGGGCAGCGAGTCGGTGCAGATCGTCGGCGCGGACCCGAGCCTCACGCGGCTTGGGGGCACGCTCGCAAGACACGCGGCGCTGGCGCCGTTTGGGGGTGTCGGGGCGATCGTGTTGCCGGCGCCGCTGGCGCGCGCGATCGGTGTGCGGAAGTTCGGCCAGGAAGCGACGCTGGCGCTCGCCGGGCACGTGGTGCAGGCGCCGCTGTACGAGCAGCTGCACGAAAGCCAGATCGGCTCGCTGGTGGCGACGCCCGTCGTGATCGCACCGTTGTTCTACGCGCAGGAAATGACGGGGCTGACGGGGCGGCTGACACGGATCCTCGTGCAGAGCGCACCGGGCGCGCAGGCACGCGTCGCTCGCGCGCTGCGAGCGCTGGCGGCGGGGCGGCTGAGCGTCGAGCCGGTGAGCTACGACGAAACGCTGTTCGCGAAGGCCGCGGCTGCGAGCAACCAGTTGACGGTGCTGTTCTCGGTGATCAGCGCGCTCGTCGGGTTCCTGTTCGCGTTCAACGCGGTGCTGTTGACGGTGCCCCAGCGCCGCAGGCTGATCGCCGATCTGCGCCGCGACGGGTACACGCCGGGGACGGTGGTCGCGGTGATGCTGCTCGACGCGCTCGCGCTCGGGACGGTCGCGTGCGCGCTCGGGCTCGCACTCGGGGACGAGTTGTCGATTCACTTTTTTCACGCCGACCCGGCGTTCTTCTCGCTCGCGTTCGCGGTCGGCACGCAGCGGGTGGTCGGCTGGCAGAGCGTCGCGCTGGCGCTCGGCGGCGGGATGCTCGCGGCGGCGGTGGCCGTGCTCAGCCCGCTGCGCGACATCCTCTCACGCGACCCGCTGGCCGCGCTCGACAGCACGCGCGCGCTCGCCGGGGGGGCGGGCAGGCGCAAGGGCGCCGCGGGGGCGGGCGGCTGGAGGGCGCTCGGGGGGCTGGCGTGCCTGGCGGCGGCCAGCGCGCTGCTGCTCGCCGCGCCCCAGGAGTCGATCGGAGGAATGGTGCTGCTGGTGGCTGCGCTGCTGCTGGAGCTGCCGATCGCGTTGAGCGTGACGCTCGCGCTGACCAGGTGGCTGGCGGCGCGCGTGACGAGCGTCGTGCCGCACGTGGCGGCGATGGAGCTGAGCGCCGCACGCGCGCGCGCGGTCGCGATCTCCGCGACGGGCGCGGTGGCGATTTTTGGCAGTGTGGCGATTCAGGGTGCGCATGGGGATTTGCTGAGCGGGCTGGAAGACGCGGCGCACGAGCTGAACGCGTCCAGCTCGCTGTGGGTGGCGCCGAGCGGCGCGTACAACCTGTTGCTGAGCACGCCGTTCGCGCCTACGCAGCAGGCGAGGCTGGCGCGCCTGCCGGGGGTGCAGGCGGTGCGTATCTACCGCGGCGGGCTGCTGGACTACGGCGAGCGGCGCGTGCTGGTGAGCGCGCCGCCGCGCGAAGCGAACCCGCTGCTGCCGCCGGGGCAGCTGCTGCAGGGTAACGCGGCGCTGGCCACGCGGCGGGTGCGCGCAGGCGGGTGGCTGGTGCTCTCGCAGGCGGTGGCAGCCGAACACGGCCTGCATGTCGGCGAGAGCTTTACGTTGCCGAGCCCCGACCCGCAGCGCTTTCGGGTGGCGGCGCTGTCGAACAATCTCGGGTGGGCGCCTGGGGCGATCGTGATGAACGCCGCCGACTACGCGCATGCGTGGGGCTCCAGCGACGCGAGCGCCTACAGCGTGACGCTCGCGCCGGGTGCCTCCCAGGCACGGGTCGCGCGCGAGATCGCCAGCGTGCTGCCGGCGGGGATGGCGGTGCAGAGCGCGGCACAGCGCGAAGCCGCCCAGAACGCGCTGAGCCGCCAGTCGCTCGAACGGCTGACCCAGATCGCGACGTTGATCCCGTTGGTGGCGGTGCTCGCGATGGCGGCGGCGATGGGGGCGATGGTGTGGCAGCGCCGCCCGCGGTTGGCCAAGCTCAAGCTGGAGGGGATCGCGCGCGCGGAACTGTGGCGCACGATTCTGCTCGAGAGCGTGCTGCTGGTGGGTGTGGGTTGTTTGGCGGGCGCGCTGTTCGGGATCTACGGCCAGCAGCTCGCCGACCGCGCGCTGGCGAGCGTGGTGAACTTCCCGGTGGTGTATTCGGTGAGCGCGCTGGGCGGTGTGGAGAGCATCGCGGTTGTGCTCGCGACAGCGATGGCGATCCTCGCGGTGCCCGGCTACATCGCGGCGTGTGTGCCGGCGGCGTTGGCGCTGCAGGACTAGAGGGGCAGCGTGGCTGTCCCCAACAAGCGTGTTCAGAGCACCGAGCAGACGCGCGCGGCGCTGCTCGACGCCGCGGAGGCGGAGCTGCACGGCGAGCGCTGGGGCAAGGTGTCGCTGGAGACGCTGGCGCGCCGGGCGGGGGTCACCAAGCAGACGCTGCTGCGTCACTTCGGCTCCAGGGACGGGCTGCTGATGCAGGCGCTTGGTCGCGGGGTCGGCGAGCTGCTCGAACAGCGCCTGGGCAGCCCCAGCGGCGACGTCGCGGGCGCCGTGCAGAGCCTGCTCGACCACTACGAAACGTGGGGCGAGCGCTCGCTGCGAATCGACGCGTGGCAGAATGGCCCGCCGCCGTTGGCGCAAATCTCACGGCTGGCGCGCGAGGCGCACTGCGGCTGGGTCGAGTACGCGTTCGGCCCATGGCTCGCACCGCTACACGAGCCGGCCCGCACCCGTCAGCGGGCAGCGCTGATCGCGCTGTGCGACGTGCACGCGTGGTGGCTGCTGGCCAACGACCTGGCGCTGCCGCGCGCGGAGGTCGAGGCGACACTGACGGGGGCGATCGAGCGGCTGGTAGGCGAGCGCGGCTGAGCGCTGGCGAGGACCAACATCCAGATGGCGCGCGTTTGAGTTTGGGTGTTGCTTGGAGATCGTCCGCGCGTGTTGGCCCGGCCGCGGCGCGCAACGGCGCGGGACATCCTTGTCCCGCGTGTTGGCGGGTTGACCGCAGGACCGAGCGCTCGCGCCGGCGAGCCGGACCGTGCGCTAGTGTCGTGAGTCAGAATTTCGGGTGCAGTCTCGCGAGTCGGCTGGGCGCGACTGGGGCCGCACGGACGGCTGAGGGTACTGGGCGTACCTGTGCCGGCCGGGTGGGTCCAGGCGTGTCCAGACGCCGCGAGGCGGCCGTGAAATTCTGACTCACGACACTAGACAACCCGTATAAGCGCTCGAGTTCCTGCGGCCTCCAGCAAACGCCGGATGTCACCGTGGTCGCTGGTCACGACCGTGTCGCCGTTCTCGACGAGCAACGCCACGGCGGCGTCCACGACATCGCTGTGTTTGGACCGAGCCAGGAGGCGACCGCAGGCGCGTGCCGCGTGCGCATCGAGCGGCCGCTCGCGAAAGCCGGCCAATGCGCGAGCGAGCCTTGCCTGGCGGGTCGGATCGCGCCACGCCTGAGCGACACATGCGGCCGATGTCACCACCTCGACCCCGTCCGCCGCAGCCGTGGCGAGCAGCGCGCCAATCTCGCGCTGCCCGCGATCGACCGCGATCAGGCCGCCTGCGTCAAAGACGATGGCAGCCACTTACGCGCCTCGTCGAGCTCCTGCTCGGTGTATGGACCGCCGGTGGCCTCGGCGATCTCCGCGGCCATGGCACCCAGCGCTTGCGCACGCAAACGCGCCGCTGCCGCCGCCGCAAGCCAGCCAGATACGCCATCGGCTCCAGCTGCCTCGCGCACGCGGCGGTAGAGGTCGTCTTCCATGCTGACGCTGATCTTCGTCACGAACACATGGTAGCACCACCGATGCTACCGAGCGGTCGTCGTCGCGGCACGCCCTTCGCACGCGGGACACGGACGTCCCGCGCCGTCCCCCGCCGCAGCCGGCCCGACACACGCGGACGATCGCAAAGCAAAAACCGCGCGCCGGGCGGTTCAGTGTGTGTAGTAGGCCAGCCACGCGAACAGGCTGGTGGTGCCTGCCATCGTGCGGAACATACCGGGCAGCGTCTGTGAGTCCTTGATCGGACCGCCCCACCAGCTGCCGAGCCACAGGCCGTCGCCGATCGCGGCGTGCTGGGCGGCCGCCGCCGCGTTGGTCTGCGCCAGTTCCAGCCAGTGACTGTCGCCGACCGCGTGGCCGTAGGCCATCATCCACTCGAAGAAGATCGAGTCGTACAGCGGCGCGAAGTTGTACCTGTAACCGTAGATTTCGGTCATCGACTGCGCCTGAGCGGCGGCGTGGCCGCAGTAGCCCTGC
Organism: uncultured Solirubrobacterales bacterium; assembly: GCA_963804675.1. Taxonomy (GTDB): domain Bacteria; phylum Actinomycetota; class Thermoleophilia; order Solirubrobacterales; family Solirubrobacteraceae; genus Palsa-744. The sequence continues at coordinate 2,118,042 of CAWDRI010000001.1, forward strand.
ACGCCGGTCGCCTGGCAGAGCAGGTACTGGGCGTAGATCAGCGGTGCCTGCACGTAGTCGATCACGGTGCTGCCCGGGCCGCCGCTCAGGTACAGGCCGTGAAAGCCGATGTCGTGCGCGTTGCCCCAGTCGACGTACTTGCGCACTTCGCGCAAATCGAACGCGTTGTGGCCGATGTCGTAGAGCAGTATCCCCAGCAGGCTGTCGGCGGCGAGCGCCTCGCCGGCGTGGTAGGGGTGGTCGGTGTTCCACCACATCCCACCCCCGCCCGAGGTATCCCAGCCGTTGGCGGCGATGAAGTCAAACGCGCGCACCGCGTCGCGCAGGTAACGCTGCTCGCCGGTCGCGCGGTAGGCCTGCACGAACGCGATCCCCAGCCAACCGTTGTCGTCAAACCACGCCTCCGCGCCGCGGTAGCGGTCGCCGGGGTAGGGCGCGTAGCCGTTCAGGTACGGGTTCCAGTAGCTCTCCGACGCGTGCCCGAAACGGTCCACCAGCGCCCGGTGCGCCGGCGTCGGGGCGGCCATCTCGATCGCCGCGAGCGACTCGAACATGCGCACGTCGCCCCATGTCGTCAGCAGCGGGTAGGCACCGGTGCAGCCCAGATACTCGCAGTACCAGTCGCCCGAGCGCCAGCTCGCGCTCTGGTGGTAGCCCGCTTCGGCCAGCCGCAGGTAGTCCGAGGGCTGCGCCGCCCGCGCGATTGGCCTGGCGGTCGCCGACGGTGGCGCGAAGGCCGCCGGCACGAGCGCGGCGGCCACCAGGACCGCGCACACAGCAAGCGCCGGTCTGTCGAGGCGAGCTAGGCGCAGCGCGCCGTGAACGGTCATGCGGTCCTATCGGCGGTTCGCGTCACCTCGATAGCAACACGCGCGCGGCATGGCCGTTTCGGCGGTCCAGGTGGACGACCCGGCGGAGCTACTGCGGGCCGCGCGAGCTGCCCGCCGCCCGGGGGCGGCGGAGCGCCGTGTACGGAGACTTCGGCGCCGCGCGCACGACACCCTTTAGCCAGGCCCGCTCGGTGTCGCCACGCGCGAACTCATCGCCCGCTTTCAGCCCGGCCCTACGCCTTGACTTCGACTTTCTTGCCGCCTTCCAGTTCGAATTGTTCTTTAATGCATTCAAACAGGGCCCCGCCCGAGAGGCCTCCACTGAAGAGCAGCGTATGTTCGGTTTCTTCTTTTTCGAAATGCGTATATTCGGGCGCGCCCGCGTGGATCCCGAATTTTACGTTTACGCTCGCGATCGGCGTGTTGAGTTCCGAGATGATCCTGCCAATGACACTGCCGGTAACGGTCACTTTGCCCGGCAGACACGAACCTTCGATTTCCGTCACGGTCGTACCGGACGCGGGCTTGAGAAGCGCGCCGACGATTTTCCCTGTTTTTTCCAGATAGCCGATGTTTCCCTTGAGTTCACGTGTCTTGATTTCGCCAGCTTCGGCGCCCGGACTGTGCGCTGAACATTCTCCCGATCCAGTGACCCAGCTCGAGCCGAAGGTCAGCGATAGACCTGAGATTTCGTTAGAGCCTTTGAAAGAGCCTTTACCACTGACGCTCGTCCAACTGATGTGCACTGAGCCGGCTTCAAACTGGCCGGTTGAACCGTGCGATTTGAAGGACAGCGCTTCGGTGAGTGCTTTCCCTTCTTTTTGCCATTCGGGCAACGCCTGCGCTGAGGTGGACACGACCATACTTACGATGAGCATCGCCAGACAGCCACCCACGGCTGTTTTGACAAGAGACATCTGCGATCTCCTTATGATTGTTTACGGCCGCAATCTTGCCCGATCGTTGGCCTATTGCAGCTGCTCCAGCCAGGGAGATGTCACGACGCTTGCGGGCGGGGAGCGATCGACTCCCCAGCGGGCCGTCTGCGTCTCCGACTCAGCGTGGGCTCTCCAGAGCCGACGCCGCCGCTTCGGCGCCCTGCAGCTGGCGCTCGACAAGGTCCAGGCCGGCCTCCCAGAAGCCGGGGTCGGTGAGGTCGACGTTGACGATGCGACCGAGCTCCTCGGGGCTACGCGAGCCGCCGGCCGCCAGCAGCTCCAGGTACTTGGGCACGAACTCCGCGCCGTGCTGCTCGTAGCGCTCGTAGACCGACAGCGCGAGCAGCTGGCCGTACGCGTACGCGTAGACGTAGCCCGGGGTGTTGATGAAATGCGGGATATAGGACCACCAGGTGCGGTAGCCGTCGGTGATCTGCACCGAGTCGCCGAGCAGCTCCGCCTGGCTGTCGGCCCACAGCTCACCGATGCGCGCCACCGACAGCTCGCCCTGCCCGCGTCGTTCGGTGTGCAGTAGATCCTCGAAGCGGTTCATCGCGACCTGGCGAAAGACGGTGGCGATCGTGTCCTCGAGGTTCTCTGCCAGCAGCGCCAGCCGCGACGCCGGCTCGGTGTCCTGCGTGAGCAGCCTGCCGAACACGATCGTCTCGCCGAACACCGACGCGGTCTCGGCGAGCGTCAGCGGCGTGCCCTGCTGAAAGACCCCCTGGCGCGCCGCCAGCGCGAAGTGCACGCCATGGCCGAGCTCGTGGGCCATCGTCAGCACGTCGCGCCGCCGGGCCGTGTAGTTGAGCAGCACGTACGGGTGCGCGCTGGGCACCGCCGACGCGCAGAACGCGCCGCCGCGCTTGGCGGGGCGCACCGGCGCGTCGATCCAGCTCTCGGTGAAGAAACGCCGCGCGATGTCGCCCAGCTCTGTTGAGAACGAGCCGTAGCAGTCGAGCACCAGCTCGCGTGCCTGCTCGTAGGTGAACGTCGCGACATCCTGCGTCACGGCCGCCATCCGGTCGTAGTCGGCCAGACGCTCGACCCCGAGCAGTTGCGCCTTCAGCCGGTACCACCGCCGCGCAATCTCATAGCGCCCGCGGACCGCCTCGATCAGCGCCGCCACCGACTCGTCGCTGGCCTCGTTGGCGAGATTGCGCGCCGCCAGCCAGTGCGGGTAGCGGCGCAGGCGGTCATCCACGCCCTTGTCGGCCAGCAGCGTGTTGAGCACGTATGCGCGCGTGCGCAGGCCCGGCGCGAGCGCCGCGGTCACCGCCTCGGCCGCCTGGCGGCGCAGCTCGCGGTCGGGGAGCGCCAGACGGCTCAGCGCGACCTCCAGCGCGACCTTTTCGGTGCCCCCGGCGCCGGCCCCAGCGCCGGCTCCAGCGGCGGCCGCCGGGTCTGGGCGAGCCCGATCCCTACCGCCGCCGCGCGCTGCTGCGTCACTGCCGGCGCGTTTGTCCTCGTCCGCCGCCGGCGGTCGGTCGGCCATTGGCAGCTGCACCTCGATCGCCGAGGTCAGCTCCTCGAACAGTCGCGTCCACGCACTCGCGCCCGTCAGCGACTTCTCCGTGAGGATCTTCTCCTCCGGTTCGCTGAGCAGGTGCTCGCGGTAACGGCGTACGTTGCGCAGGTGGTGAGCACAGAAGTCGAGGTCCGCGTGCGCGAGCAGCTCCTGTGCACGCTCGTCGGGCAGCGCCGCCCACTCCAAGTCGAAGAACAACAGGGTCGTCTCGATCGCGGTCTCGCGCTCCTGCGCCTTCTGCAGCAGCGCGCCGCGCGCGGGGTCGGCGGTGTCGGTTGAGAAGCTCAGCGCCACATAGGTGCCAACGCGGCCGACCACTTCGTAGATCTCTGCCAGCTCGCGCATCGCCTCCGCCAGGGCCCGACCGTCGAGCGTGGCGAGCTTGCCGGCGTAGCGCCCCGCGAAGGCTTGCGCGCGCTGCAGGCCGTCCGCCAAGCGGCTCTCCACCCCCGCCTCGCCCTCACCGTCGAGCAGCGGCTCCAGATCCCACGCGGCCGCCGCCAGCTCGGGGTCGGCCGTACTGTCTGAGGTGGCGCTCGCCATCGCGCTCGCAGCTTAGCTCCAGTCGCCGACGCACGCGCGAGCGTCAGCCCACCGACTTCATCAAGTCGAGCGCTTCCTCGGTGGAGGTCTGCGGGCGGTCGTGCACGATGCGCCCGTCGGCGAGCACCAGCAGGCGGTCGGCAAACGACGCGGCGTGCGCATCGTGGGTGACCATCACGACGGTCTGGCCGAAGTCGTTGACGGCCTGGCGCAGCAGCGCGAGCACGTCGCCGGAGGCTTTGGAGTCGAGGTTGCCGGTGGGCTCGTCGGCGAACACGACGGCGGGCCGCGCGACGAGCGCGCGCGCCACCGCGACGCGCTGCTGCTGGCCGCCGGACATCTCGGCGGGGCGGTGGTCGAGGCGGTCGCGGATGCCGATCGTGTCGATCAACTTCTCGTACCACTCGCGGTCGGGCTGCCGGCCGGCGATCGACAGCGGCAACAGGATGTTCTCCTGCGCATTGAGCACCGGCAGCAGGTTGAACGTCTGGAAGATGAAGCCGATCCGGTCGCGGCGCAGCTTGGTCAGGCGCCGGTCGTCGAGTTTGGTCAGCTCGACCCCGTCCACCCACACCAGCCCGGCCGTCGGCCGGTCGAGGCCCGCGAGGTTGTGCATCAGCGTCGACTTGCCCGAACCCGACGGGCCCATGATCGCCGCGAAACGGCCCTTGGGGAAAGCTACGCTGATGCCGTCGAGCGCGTCGATCGCCGCCTCGCCCTCGCCGTAGCGACGGCGCAAATCGCGCGCCGCGACGATCGCGTCGGGGTCGGGGCTGCTCGCGCCGGCGCCGTCGGTGCCTGCCGTGGCGTCCATCGGCGCCACAGTCTAGAGTCGCAACGCGGTGCACGAGACAGTCCCCCGCGTCTTCCTGGTGGCGCGCCCCGCGGTTGACCTCGAGGGCATGCGCGCGTACCTGCGCGCGGTCGACGGCGAGTCATGGCTGGAGCACCGGTTGGCGCCGGGCGCGGAGCCTTTGTCACCTGGGCCGAGCCCCGGTAGGCCGGGCGCGGAACCTCCGTCACCGGGGCCAAACCCCGCGGAGCTGCTCGTCGAGTTCGCGGGGCGGCTTTGCTACCGCAGCTGGGCGCCGGGCTTGAACCCCAACGTGTCTCGTATCCGTGAGGAGCCGGAGGCGTACTTCGCGAACATTCTGCGCAGCGGCCATGGCAGCGTGCTCGAGCACGCGAGCTACACGTTCGCTCTGCACGACGTCAGCAGGGTGTTCACACACGAGCTGATCAGGCACCGCGCAGGCTCGGCGTTCAGCCAGGAGAGCCTGCGTTATGTGCGCCTGACCGACATCGGCTTTCGTGTGCCGCCGGCGCTCAAGCCGCTGCGCGGACAGGTGCTTCAGATCGTCGAGCAGCTCGAGGAGCTGCAGATCGAGGCGGCGCGCACGCTCGGCATCGAGGGAGCCGACGTGCCGTTCGAGGTCAAGAAGCAGGTGACCTCCGCGCTGCGACGCGTGGCGCCGATCGGCCTGTCAACCGACATCCTGTGGAGCGCGAACGTGCGCACGCTGCGCCACGTGATTGAGCTGCGCACCGCACCGGCGGCTGAGGAGGAGCTGCGGCTCGTATTCGACACGATCGCGCGCATCGTGCGCGATCAAGCGCCGCTGCTGATGCAGGACTTCACGCGCCGCGACGACGGCTCGTGGGTGCCTGAGCACCGCAAGGTTTGAGCGGGGCGAGACGGGGGCGGTACGGCGCCGGAACGGCGCGGTACGCGGCGCGCGCGGCCGACGGATGCTCCCGCCGGGCCGCCGCTCGCGCGGGCCTATGACCCAAGCCTTGTGAGCTTCAATGCCGTCTCACGCGGTCCACAACCCGACGATCCACACCGCCGCCGCGAGCCACACCCCCCCCACTCAAGGCACTCCTCGAACCGCCATTCGCGTGCGTGCGCGCCCGCACGTATGCGCGGGCGCGAATGGCACCACCAAAACAACACCCCACACCCGCACCCCCGCCAGCCGATGAACGACCCACCCGCCCAGGCAGCCGGCGGCCCCCGCTCAGGCGTCCATTTCGCGCGTGCGCCAGGCGCCGAGCCCGAGGAACACGGCCAGCCAGAGCACGATCACCAGCAGCGCCGTGCCTGCCGAGACGACCAGTTCGCTCGACCCGTGGCCGCCCCCGCCGACCGACAGCGGGCTCAGGTTGGCCAGCGCCGCAGCCAGCACGAAGTGGCGGGCGTTGCCCAGCGAGCTGATGTGCACGATCAGCGGGGTTGCCACAAGTTGCCAGGCGATCAGCGCGATGATCGACGCCGGCTTGGATGTGGTCAGCGACGCGAAGCCCACCGCCACGGCGCACACCGTGCCAGAGGCCAGCAGCAGGAAGCCGAGGCCGTTGAGGATCAGGGTGCCGCTCGGTGTGGGCAGGTTGGAGGCGAACACGAAGGTGCCCAGCAGGATCAGCAGGTAGCCGGAGACGATCACCAGCCACGTCAATGCGAGCGCCGCCGGTACCCGCGAGGCGAACAAGGCCACACGTGAGCGGCCGGTGACAACAAGGTCACGGAAGACACCAGCCGAGGCGTCGCCGGTGCCGGCCTCCACGCCGATCAGGATCGCCACGAGCGGTCCGAAGAACAGGCCGCCGAGTAGCTGCAGACCCGTGTGGAAGGCTTCGACACCACCGGCCGGGCCGTAGCCTTCGAGGTGGCCGTTAACGAATGTGGTCGGGTTGGAGGCGTGCTCGATCGCGGTGACCGCGAACATGATCACGATTGGCGCGAGTCCGAGCACGAGCGCCCAGATCAGCGTGCTGCGCTTCTTGCGCAGCTTGAGCAGGTCGGCACCGAACATCTGCGCGGCGACGGTCGCAAGGGAGCCCTGATGGGCCGCCGCGGGCGCGGGCTGCGCGGGCGCGATCGCACTCATAGCGAGACCTCCTCATGAGACTGGCCGTCGGGTTGTGCGCCGCCTGCGGCGGCATTGCCGCCCGCGTCGCCGACGGCGGTCGCGTTCGCACTGCCGGCGGCGGCGCTTCCGTGCAGGTCCTCGGCGGCGGCGCTGCCGTGAAGGTCGCCAGCGCCGGCACCGGCGGCGTTCCCGGTCGCCCCGGCGCCGGACCCGCCGGGAGCAGACCCGCCGGGAGCGGACCCGTCGGGCCCGTCCAAACGCGAGGTGACCTCCAGGAAGCGCTGCTCGAGACTGTGGCGCACGGGCTCCAGCCGCAGCACGCCGACGCCGGCACGCACGAGCGCCGCGTTGACCGCGGCCGCCGTGGGCGGTTCGCCGGCGAGCACGACGCGCAGCCCCTCGTCGGAGCGGTGGACGTCGTGCACGAGTTCGCGCTCGGCGGCGAGCGTGCTGAGCGCCACGTCGGGGTCGTCGACGCCGACGACCAGTTCGTGGCGCGCGCCCTCGCCGCCGCCTGCCAGCTCGGCGATCGGGCCCTGCGTGACGATCTTGCCGCGGTCGACGATCGCGGCGGCGTCGCAGATCTTTTCGACCTCGTCGAGCAGGTGCGAGGAGAGAAAGACGGTGCGGTGCTCCTGCTCGACCATCGCGCGGATCATCAGGCGAAACTCCTGGATGCCCGCGGGATCGAGGCCGTTGGTCGGCTCGTCGAGAATCAGCAGCAGCGGATCGGCGAGCAGGCAGCGCGCGACCCCCAGGCGCTGGCGCATGCCCAGCGAGTAGCGCTTGACCTTCTCGTCGGCGCGCTCGGCGAGGCCAACGCGATGCAGCGCCGGCGCGATGCGCGCGTACGTCTCGGGGCCGCGCGCGGCGGCGATGATACGCAGGTTCTCACGGCCGCTGAGGTGGGGGTGAAAACGGGGCTCCTCGACGATCGCGCCGACGCGACGCAGCGCGGCGGCCCGCTCTGCCGGCACGGGATGGCCGAGCACGCGCATCGTGCCGGCGCTGGCGTGCGTGAGGCCGAGCAGCATGCGAATCATGGTGGTCTTGCCGGCGCCGTTGGGGCCGAGGAAGCCAAACGCACAGCCGCGCGGCACACGCAACTCGACGCTGTCGATCGCGGTGCGCGCGCCGAAGCGCTTGGTGAGGCCGTGGGTCTCGATGATCAATGGCTCGTTCATGACTCTCACTCTGACGCCTCGCGCGGCGGAGGGCAAGCGGGAGTGACCTCTAGGGCCATTCGCGCAGGCACACGCGCGCGGCGTTTGACCGCAATCGCGGGCGGGCAAACGCGCGGGGGGCACCCCAAAACAACACCCCACACCCCTCCGCCAGCCGCCGACGCCCCCCGCCGCTTGTCGGCCCACTGGAGGGACTGATCGAACCCGCCATTCGCGCGCGCGTACGCGCGCGCGGGCGCACGCCGCCGCGAATGGCACCACAAAAACAACAACCCAAACCCCCGCAACCCACGCTCACCCCGCCGCGAGCCCTCCCCCCTACCCTCAGTCCTCCTGCGCCTGGAGCTCGACGATCCGCGCCTGGAGCTGGCCCATGACGGCGGGGTCGCGCAGAGTGGTGACATCGCCCAGCGCCCGACCCTCGGCGATGTCGCGCAAGAGGCGGCGCATGATCTTGCCGGAGCGCGTCTTGGGGAGGTCGTCGGCCCAGATGATGCGCTTGGGGCGGGCGAACTTGCCGATGCGCTCGGCCACGACGGCGCGGATGCCCTCGACCTCGGCCTGGTCGCCCTGGAGGTCGCCCTGGAGGGTGACGAAGGCGACGATCGCCTGGCCGGTGTCCTCGTCGTGCTGGCCGATGACGGCGGCCTCGGCGACGTCGGGGTGGGCGACTATGGCGGACTCGACCTCGGCGGTGGAGAGGCGGTGCCCGGAGACGTTGACGACGTCGTCGATACGCCCGATCACCCAGAAGAAGCCGTCGGCGTCCCGGCGGGCGGCGTCACCGACGAGGTAGGTCTCGTTGCCGAAGCGCTTGAAGTAGGTCTCGATGAAGCGGCCGTCCTCCTTGTAGAGGGTGCGCAGCATCGAGGGCCACGGCCGCGTCAGCACGAGCAGCCCCTGGCCCTGCTCGATCGGGAAGCCGCCGGACTCGTCGTAGACCTCAGCCTCGACGCCCGGAAAAGGGCGCGTCGCCGACCCTGGCTTGGTGTCGGTGAGACCGGGGAGGGGCGTGATCATGATGGCGCCGGTCTCGGTCTGCCACCAGGTGTCGACGATCGGGCAGCGTTCGCCGCCGATCACCTTGTGGTACCAGAGCCAGGCCTTGGGGTTGATCGGCTCGCCGACGGAGCCGAGCAGGCGCAGCGAAGAGAGGTCGTGTTCGTTTGGCCACTGGGCGCCCCACTTGATACAGGCGCGGATCGCGGTGGGCGCGCAGTAGAGGATCGTGACGCCGTAGCGCTCGATCAGCTCCCACCAGATGCCCTTGTTGGGGTAGTCGGGGGCGCCCTCCCAGATCACGGAGGTGGCGCCGTTGAGCAGGGGGCCGTAGACGATGTAGGAGTGGCCGGTGACCCAGCCGACGTCGGCGGCGCACCAGTAGACGTCGGAGTCGGGCTTGAGGTCGAAGACGTAGCGGTGGGTGGCGGAAACGCCTGTCAAATAGCCGCCGGTGGTGTGCAGGATGCCCTTGGGCTTGGCCGTCGAGCCGGAGGTGTAGAGGATGTACAGGGGGTGCTCGGCGTCGAGCGGCTCGGCGGGGCAGTCGAGCGCAGCGGCGGCGAGGATCTCGTCGTAGTAGACGTCGCGACCGGGGAGCATCTGGCAGGGGACGCCCTTGGAGCGCACGACGACGATCTTCTGCAGGGTCTCCAAGTCGCCCATGACCTCGTCGACGCGGTCCTTGACGGGGGCGGTCTTGCCCTTGCGCGCGGCGCCGTCGACGGTGATCAGGACCTTGGCCTCGGAGAACTCCATGCGCTCACGCACGGCCTCGGCGGAGAAGCCGCCGAAGACGACGTTGTGGGGGGCGCCGATGCGTGCGCAGGCGAGCATCGCGACGACGACCTCGGGGATCATCGGCAGGTAGATGCCGACGACGTCGCCGCGGCGCACGCCGAGGTCTCTCAGCGCGTTGGCAAAGCGCTGTACGTCGGCGAGCAGTTGCGCGTAGGTGATGTCGCGCTGCTCGCCGGACTCGCCGCGCCAGTGAAAGGCGACGCGCTCGCCGCGACCCTCGAGGACGTGGCGGTCGAGGCAGTTGTAGGAGGCGTTCAGGCGGCCGCCGACGAACCACTTGTAGAAGGGCGGGTTGGAGTCGTCGAGGATCGTTTCCCACGGCTGGAACCAGTGCAGGCGCGCGGCTTGAGAGGCCCACCAGCCTTGGGGGTCGCGCGCGGCCTCGTCATAGACGGCGCTGTCGCCGAGCAGCGCGTGCGCGCGAAACTCGGGGGGCGGCTCGAAGCTCTCGACCTCGAGCAGCTCGGCCAGTTCGCGGTCCAGGTCGTCGCCTACGGCCGCCGGCTTGCGCGTCCGCTCGTCGCCTACGGCCGCCGGCTGGCGGTCGGGCTCGTCGCCCGCGGCCGCCGATTCGCGCTCCAGTTCGTCGCCCGCGGCTGGGGGCTTGTGGTCAAGCTCGTCGCCTGCGGGTGCCGGCTTGGGTTCGGTTGCCATTGCTCTGCCCTCCACTTCTGTTGCTGCTCGATGCCTGCACAGCGCCGATGCTCCCGACGCCCTTGATCTCCGACGCTCTTGCTCTGCTACCCGACGACGCCCACGCGGCGCGCCGCTTCCAACGTTACGCCTTTTTGAGCGGTATCACGGGCATGACCGTGCGCGCGAAGGTCGAGTTGACCACTACGGCAAAGGACGCATACCAGGCGACCGCCGCGGTGGCCAGGCCGAGGTAGCCGCCCCAGTGGGTGACGGTGACGTGCGGACCGACGGCGCCGATCGCCAAAAGGATGAAGGTGGCGGTGAGGAGCACGAAGACGGTGAGGACCGCGACGTTGACGCGCAAAGCAGCGACGGTCATGTAGGCGGTGAAGATCGCCCAGGCCCAGAGGTAGACGCCGATCGCGTGGCCGGCGTTGCCGGTGATGTCCTTGGCGTAGAAGACGTTGAGCGCCCAGAAGGAGATCCAGAAGGCGCCGTAAGAGGAGAAGGCGACGGCGCCGAAGGTGTTGCCGTTGCGAAACTCCCACATGCCGGCGAGCAGTTGCACGAGGCCTCCGTAGACGAGCGCAAGGCCGAGTACGACGGGGGTGCCCTTTTCGCTGACGAGGTTCGAGTTGAACATTGAGAGTACGAAGGTGGTCATGGCAAAGCCCGCGAGACCGAGCGGCGCGGGGTCGGCGGGCTTCCACATCGAGCTGGTCTGCGCGGGGGGCGCGTCCGGCTCGTCCCGTCGCGGGGCGCGTTGCAGCGCGTCGGGTCGGTGAATCGATGCTGCCTCCATGGGAAGCCTCCTCCCTGACCGCCGGTCGGACGGCGGTGCAGAACGATGCGTTAGACATCTTGCCGAGCGCGGGCGCCAATTTGTGACAGATGCCACGCTCTCAATGAGTTTTATTCCCAGAAGGGGCGGATGTCAATCGTTTTTGGCGGTGTGGGAGCGAAAAAGCGGAGTTTTCATCCCGCGCGGCCGGCGCAGCGAGCTGCAATTGTCCAATTGGGCCGAGAAACCCGCAGAGGGAGCGTTTTGTGAGGGGAGGGCTGGCGGCGGGGCCGCCAGCCCGGGATGGGTCGCTGGGACGCGGACGGTGGCGGGAGGGGTTACTTCTTGCGCTTGCGGCTGCGGCGCGAACCGGAGTTGGCGGCGGGCTGTACGGGCTCGGGTACGGCGGCCTCTTTGCCGCGGCCGCGTCGCCCGCCCCCGCTGCCGCCGCCGCGTTGCGCGTCGCGGGAGGCGCGTGCCTGAACCTGGGAGGGCCAGGGGCGCGCCGCACCCGCGGGCCAGGCGGGGGGGTCGCCGCCGGGGAAGCGGCCCATCAAGAGGATGCCGGTGGCGACCATCCAGAAGGCGGTGATGAGGCTCAGCTCCTGGGAGGGGATCAGGAGGATCACAGCGCCGACGCCGCCGAGGATCCCCAGCCAGCGCGGTTGCAGGCCGACGCGGACGGTGGAGACCATCAGCGAGATCATGCCGGCGACGAACGCGAGCGCGGCGAGCGGGGTGGCGAAGCCGAGGATCTCGTAGAGGACGTTTTTGGTGAAGACGTGTTCGACGGCGCTGGTGGTGAAATCGTGGCCGGTGACGAAGCTGTGGGCGGCGAGCGCCTGGACGATCTCGGCGAGCACGGTGAGCACCGCGAGCGCGGTGCCGCCGACCAGGACGAGTGGGCGGATGATCGAGGCGGTTTGCGAGCGGCGGAAGCGGGCGGAGTCGAACAGGAAGAGCAGCACGAAGACGAGCGCGCCGACGGCGAGCGAACTCAACAGGGCGCCGCCGATCAGGCCGAAGACGTGGTGGTCGTAGAAGCGCACTTCGGCGGCGCGCGGGCTGACGGCGGGGTTGGCCTGACCGGCAAGCGCGGGCGCGACGCCCTGCAGCACGCCGACGGTCGGCAGGCCCTTGAGGACCGAGCTGACGGTGATCGCGCCGAGCAGGTAGAGGACGCCGCCGGCGGTGCAGGGCACGGCCAGGCGCGTGCGCCGCGCCGTCTCGAAGTTGACGCGCGCGCGGAGGTCGGCCTTGGAGAGCGGCGGCTCCTGCAAAGCGGTCGTGTCGCCGCCGGCGGGCCTAGCGGGCATCTGTTTGGCGCTCGGCGGGCGTTGCGCTGCTTGGTTTGTCGCGCATGGCGGGCGCAGTGTATGGCTTGGACGCTAGGATGTGCAGATGGAGGGCAGCGGCTTCGGAGATCTGTTTGGCGACCCGGAGGAGCTGCAGCGCAGGCTGGCGGATTTCGCGCAGCAGATGCAGGGCCAGCAGCGGTTGGCGTGGGCGGACAACGCGATCAAGCTGGCGGTCGACATGACGGTCGCGGCGGTTAACCGCGTGAATGTGCAGGGCAACGCCGAGGCCCAGGCCGACCAGATCCGCACGGTGATCGCACGGATCTTCCCGGAGGCGGTCACGCTGGTGCGCGAGGCGCGCGAGGGCCTTCAGTAGGCGCGTCCGCGCAGGCCGCGCGATGGGGGTAGGCGCCGCGTGGGCCAGTCGTGGTCGTCGTCCTCGTCGTACACAGCCGCGTCACGTTCGGACGCGGCGGCTTCCCCGGCCGCACTATGTTCGGACGCGGCCGCTCCCCCGCCGGCCGCTTGCATGACCCCGGCGCGCTCGCCGCGGCGCTCGGCTTCCCGCGAGGCCCGGCCGGCTTCGATGACCTCGCGGAAGGAGCGAAAGCGGAAGATGAAGATCACGGCGCCGAGTCCGACGAGCGCGGTGAAGACGGCGATCGCGATCTGCTGACCGACGGAGTAGGCGGCCACGACAGCCGTGGAGGCGGTGCCAGCGAAGACCTTGACCAGCAGGGCCTGCTGTACGCCGGCGCCGCCGGGCGTGAAGGGGACCGCGCCGGCGACCTGGTTGACGCCGAAGACAAGCAGCACGTTCTCCACCGAGCCGCCCACGCGGAACGCTTCGAGCAGGAACCAGAACGCGGCGAAGCGGCACAGCCAGGCGAGCGCCTGTAGGGAGGCGACTTCGCGCAGGTAGCGACGGCGGTCGGTGAGGATCGTCAGGCCCTGGCGGATCCGCAGCCAGAAGGCCCGCAGGCGGACGGAGAGCAGCGCGAAGACTGTGAGCGAGGCGATCGCCAGGGCGGTGATCAGGAAGAGCGTGAGGCGAAAGTGCGAGGCTAGGTAGGAGATGTCGAACGAGGAGAGTTGCGAGAAGTCGGGCGGCTTGGGAAAGACGCCTTGGCTGAACGCGAAGATCAACACGAGCACCCCCACGGTGGCGTCGAACACCGACTCGACGAAGAAGGCAGAGGCGACGGTGGGGTAGGTGGAGCCGGGGATCGCGCTGCGGGAGAGGAAGAGCTTGATGATGTCCCCGCCGCGCGCGGGTACGACGTTGTTGAAGCCGACGGCCGCCCAGTAGGCCCCCCAGATGCGCCGCCACTGGAAGCTGACCGCGGGGTAGGCGGCGCGCAGGCTGTGAAAGAAGGCGCGCGAGCGCAGGGTCAAGTTGAGGCCGAAGAAGAGCAGTCCGAGCACGAGCGCCCCCCAGTGGACGGCGGCGAGGTCGGAGAAGAACTGGCCGACAGCTTCCAGAAACGAGCTGGCGCTGTGGGCGATCGAGGTGGCGGTTGGCGGCACACCTCAAGCGTAAGGCGCAGGGGGGCGTCTCGCGGAGCCCGCTGCGCCGAGCCGCCCAGCCGCCCGGGGCCGACCCGGACGAGGGTCAAAGCTCGCCGGCGGCGTCCTCTTCGTCGAGATCGTCGTCGTACTCGTCGAGGTCCAGCTCCTCCTCGTCGGTGCCGAGCTCCTCGTCGTCCTCCCAGTCCTCGTCGTCGATTTCGTGCTCGGGAAGCTCGAGTACGGTGCGGTGCGGCATGTCGCCTCCTTTCCGGGCTCGCTTGTGGCTGGGGCGCCACGTGTCGTGGGCAAACGCGCGCACCATAGTGTCGCGCGTGACGCCCCTCGCGGTCAACTGCGGTGTGAGCCGCGGCGACGGCGAACACACACCCCCCGTGTCGCCGGCGCGCGCCTAGCGATCGCCCGTCGCGACCCGTTCGAGGCCCAGCCAGCAGAAGTCCAGCAGGCGCTGCACGATCGTTCCGCGCGGGACCTCGCGGTGCTCATACCACCACGCCGCTAGGCCGTTTTGCGCCATCCGCATCATCTGCGCGAACATCTCCGCCGCCTGCGCCGGGTCCGCGTAGCTCGCCAGTGCGTCGCCCGCGCCGGCCTCGATGAACGCCGCGATGCCAGCCGTCGCCTCGGCGCTCAAGCGCGCGTACGCCGCCGCCACCTCGGGGTCGCTTGGCGCGTCGCGGAACAGCATCCGCCACGCGAAGCCGTGCTCTTCCACGAAGCGGAAGAACGCGTCCGCGCCTGCCCGCAGACGGTCTCTCGCCGCCGCCGCGGTTCCCGTTCCCATTCCCGTTCCCGTTTTGGTTGCAGTCGGCGTCGCATCCGCATCCGTCGCATCCGCGTCCGTATCCGTATCCGTCGGCACGCGCTCCAGCGCCGCACGAACGAACGCCAACAGCGCCGCCGTCTCGCGTTCGAGCAGCTCCACCTGCAGCGCCGCCTTCGAGGGGAAGTAGTCGTAGATCACCGCCACCGTGATGCCCGCCGCCCGCGCGATCTGGACCATCGAGGACTCCTGGTAGCCCCACTCGGCGAACACCGCCATTGCGCCCTCCAGAATCAGCTCCCGCCGCCGCGCCGCGCTCAGGCGCCGGCGTTTGGGCGCCGCCGGCGGCGCTCCCGACTTGGAAGGCTTCGCTTTCGTCGTCTTTTCCGTCGGCATCTCAGATCGGTCCCCCGCAGCGCAGGCTGCGGTTGCTGCTACGCTAACCAAATCATCGTTTGGATAAGCGCGCGCCGCCCATGACGATAAACGAGGCCCCAGCCGCCGACCGCCCCGCCGCCACCACCACCGCCCAGTGGCGCGCCGCCGCCGAAGCCGGCGACCTCGATCGCTTCATGGCGACGCTCGCGCCCGACGTCGTCATCCACTCGCCGGTCACCGACCGCACTACGTTCCAGGGGCACGACGAGGCCCGTACGCTGATTCTCGCCGTCTTCGCGACGATCGACGACATCCACTACACGCACGACATCGGCGACGAGCACACCCGCGCGCTCGTCTACACCGCCCGCATCGGGCGCCAGCGTGTCCAGGAGGCCACGCTGCTGCGACTCGACGATCGTGCGCTCGTCGCCGAGGTCACCTTCTGGGTTCGTCCCCTCCCGGGGCTCACCACGCTCGCCGCCACGCTCGTCCCCGAGATCGCCCGCGCCCGCAGCCGGCCCCGCGCGCTGCTGCTGAGGCTGCTCGCCAAGCCGCTGGCCCTCATCACCCGCGGCGGCGACCGGCTCGGGGTCTGGCTCGTGCGGTGAGCCGCGCGCGGTGAGCCCCACGAACCGCACCGCCCCGCCGCCGCTGCACCTCGTCCACGCCCGCCGGCTCCCCGCGCCGGCCGCCGCCGTCGGTCCACTGCTCGACAGTCTCGCCGGCGCGCAGGACCTGCTCTGGCCGATCCCGCGCTGGCCGCCGATGCGACTCGAACTGCCGCTGCGCGTCGGCTCGCGCGGCGGCCACGGGCCGCTGCGCTATGAGGTATCCGAGTACCGGCCCGGGCGGCTCATCCGCTTTCGCTTCGACCCCCGCCAGTTCCTGGGGTACCACGGGTTCGAAGTCCTGCCCCACGATGAGCGGCACAGCACGCTGCGCCACGTCCTCCACGGCCAGCCCCGCGGCTGGATCCGGCCCGCCTGGCCGCCGCTGCTCGAACCGCTGCACCACGCCGCCGTCGAGGACAGCCTCGACCGCGCCGACGCGCAGATGCGCGGCGTCGCGTGGAAGCCCCGCGCGCTGCACGGGAGGACGCGGGTGCTATACGCGCTCTCGCGGCTCGCGCCACGCTGAGGGCTCGGGTCACCTTAAACCGCCGCCGGACTTGACTCGACCGATGAGCGCTTGCTCGCTTGCAGCGAATCCCCAGTCCACGGCCGGGTCTCGCTCAGTCCTATCGCTATGGAGCAGCTCGGACGCACTCACTCCCACGCCGCGCCGTACAAGTCAACCGTCCTCCAGAACACCATGAATATCATCGAGTTCATCCGCGATCCCGGCGGCGGAGCCACGACATTCGTAGCCCGCATGATTCCGATTGTAAATTGAGCTATTCGGATAGATATTTTCGTCCCATCCACTGTACTCTCTTCCCCAAACCCATCCGGTGTAGTTCAGACCGGTAATGCAACTCCACCTGAGGATCACGTCTTCACCCGTAGTGTTACTAAACCCCGGTGCCCACGGCGCTGTATGAAAACATTTGACTTCCGTATATGCTTCGCTATTACCGTATCTCTCAAAAACGCAAAGCTGAAGTTCAAAGTATGCCACATGGTGTTCGCAATGAAACCCAAAGTTACCCCACATGACACCGCTGCCTTCTTGCGGTTCGTCTACCGTCCATGCTACTTGGCAGTTTGGCCGTCTTGCGGCTCTCGCTCCACCGCCTTCTTCTTCGTCTCCTTCACCGCCTACTCCACCACGATTCGGAAGAGGAGTGGCCCCGGGCGGTGGCGGCGGCGGCGGATGCTCTTCCCTCCAGATCCTTTCGGATATAGCGTTCGATTCGGCGGCCGCCCCTGCCAACACCGCGTACGCCCCCGGAGTCATTTTGCTGATGTAAGGATCGAGGTACGTCCCATTCGGTGCCGCACCCGGCGGGATCACCGTCTGTGTCTGCATCACGGCCCCAAGTTGAGAAACGTAGCTGACGCCTCCTGCCGTGTCATCGCCGGAGGGCGTTTCAGTGCCGACGCCGAGCGCACCCAGCCACGAAAACTTCGGTGGGGTGCCGTTGACCGGTACCCCAAACTCGGTGGAGTTATATGTTTTGATCAGTTTGGTTTCGGTTTCGCTCAGCTTCGCTTCAGCGACGATGTTGCCCTCGAGGTCGTGGAGCAGCAGCACCGGCGTCGTTTCTTCGCCACTCTTCTCGACCGCCATCAACGCGCCGTCGATCCCCGAGATATTGCGCGTCCATGTTTTTGTCGCACCTTCTTCTTCGCTCGCCCACGAAATTGTTTCGCCCGCTCCCGCATAGTGGTTTACGGTCGTTATTTTTTTTGAACCTTCTTCCGAGAGCATTTCCCGCACACGACCGGCCGGATCGATGTTGTACGTAATCATCTTGCCGCCCTGTGTCTCTATGTGGGTTTGGTTGTCGGCGTAGAAGCTCGCGGTGATCGCCTGTCCTTCCGCGTCAGCTGCCGGGATCTTAGTCTGGTTGCCAAGCGTTTCGTATTCCACGCCACTGTCGGTCAGGCGGTCGGCGGCATCGTAGCTGTGGCTGACCGTGGTGCCACCTGACGTTGCACACGTTTCGGTTGAGGATTCCCGCGAGGTCTGACTCACGCGATCCGAGTCTTCGTTGTAGACATAGAGCCGCGTCTTGCAGCCTTTACCGGTGGGAACTTCATTCACCTGCGTCAAGCGCCCAGCGTTATCGTATGTGTATTCCTCTTTGGCCAAACTGCTCGACCGCAACAGCACTTCGCCATGGATCGACGACGCGATGGTTTCTTTGAACCAGGTTTCCGGGCACGTGCCCGCGCAGTGCGCGGTCTTTTCGTATTCGATCGCGGTCTCGTCTCCGGTCGAGCTGTAGGTGTACATCGCCTTCATTGCATTCGGGTAGCTCTCGCTGACCAGCTTGCCTTCGACGTCGTATGACGCGGTGACCGTTTTAGCGGAGGAATCGGTCAGTTCCGTCAGCAGCCCACTCGTGGGGCTGTACGTGTACGTCTGCGTACCCTTGCCGTCGTTGACCGTCTTCAGTCGGCCGTCTTCATCATAGGTGTAGGTCGTAGTGTTGCCGTCAGCATCGGTGTATTCCGTCAACTGGCCCAGCGTATTGTAAACGCCTTTGATTGCCTTGGTCGATTCCCCGACCACCGTGCTCTGTTCCACCAAAGCACCAGTTTCAGCACTATATTTGTCGCTAACACCTGGCAATGCCGTGTTGACGCTCGAGGTCACTTCGTTTTTAGTAACTCGCCCAGCGCTGTCGTAGGAAATTTTCTTGGCGCGCGTCGCGGCAGCGAACTTCGTAGTTTTTTCAAAGCTTTCCTCGACGGTTTCCGCCTCGTCCCATATGTTGTAAGTTTCGTCGGTTACCGTCGGCATATTCGGCAGTTCCGCCGCACCCGGTTGCGCGCCCGGACCCGATATACACGGCAGTTCCGCCCATTCCGGACGGTTGTCGCACGCCGCGCCCCGCTTGGTGCTGTAATAGACCGTTTCACTGTCCTGAGCATTCTTCGCGACATTTCGACCAGCTATCCACTTCTCGATCGTATCGTTTTTGCTGTCCGCCACCCACAGTCCGCCTTCGCCGCCCATCGCGAGGCCCGCCGGAGCTTCAAACTGTCCGGCTTCTGTCCCTTTGCTCCCGAACTGCGACAGGTATTCTCCCGCGGCGTTGAACTCCTCAATCCTATCGTTTCCCTGATCCGCAACCCAGATATCGCCCGCCTCATCCGTGCTGACGATTCCCTGAGGGTCATTCAACTGTCCGTTCCCAGAACCGCTTTTTCCAAATTCCCTGAAAAAACCGGCTTCCGTTTCCTTGAACTCCAGCACCTTGCCGCTGAACTCCGTAGCCAAGATGTCGCCGACGTTATCGACGGTGAGCGCCGTCGCTTCTACGAGTTGTCCGGCGCCAAAACCTTTTAACCATTTTCCTTCGTTGTTGTACTCGCCAATATCTGACCCGTTTTGCAATATCACGAAAACATCGCCCAGACCGTTCACAGAAATCGCTAATGGCGCTTCCATATGGCCTGTTTCCGCCGCGCCTTCGTGAGTAATTTCTCTGATGAGACTACCCGAAGTCGATAGCTCAGCTACCCGCCGATGGCCCCCATCAACGACCCAAATATCTCCATACTTATCGATCGCGATGCCGCGTGGGTTAGAAAACATACCTTCGCCGATGACCTTGATCAGACCACCGCCCGCGCCATACTCTTCTACCGCATTACCAAGTACCCAAACGTCGCCTTTTGAGTTGACCGCTATCGACTTTGGCTGATTGACCTCGCCTTCTCCGAACTGATGTTGATATTCCCTGTTCAAATAACCACTGGGTGCTGCGAACTCCTCCAAGCGATTGTTGCCAGAGTCGCCGACCCAAACGTCGCCCTGCTTGTCTACCACCACGGCTTCCGCGTTTTTGAGCTGGCCGTTGCCAGAACCTTCTCCGCCAAACTTGCCCAAAACTTCGCCAGCCAAGGAAAACTCTTGGACCCGCGCGTCTTTCGCGTCTGCCACCCATACATGCCCGTTTGCATCAACTGCTATGCCTTGAGCCTGCTCGAACTGACCCATGCCTTCGCCCGCGGTCCCAAACTCGCTCTCATATACGCCGCTTTGCGTAAACTCCTCAACGCTATAGCTTGCGCTATTGGTGATCCAAACATTGCCTGCGCCGTCAACAGCGATGCCGCTCGGCGCCGTGAAATGACCGCCACCTTCGCCTTTTGAGTTGATTGCTTTGAGATATTCGCCTTTTTGATTGAACTCCTCGATTCGATTGTTTCCTGTGTCTGTTACCCAGACGTCGCCTCCGGGGCCAAACGCGACACCGCTTGGCAATTTGAAATCTCCTTCGACTGTTCCGAGAGTGCCAACCGTTTTCTGCCATTCACCTTTTTCGTTGAGCACCTGCACCCGGCTGTTGCCGGTGTCGACAACCCATAGCGTGTTGCCCGGTCCGAACGCGATGCCATGGGGTTCTTTGAATTCCCCGTTGCCGGTTCCTTCTTTGCCGACAGACAGTAGTTTGGTGCCCGTCGGGCCATACTCTTCGACCTGGCTTTTCCCGACTACCCAGAGGTCGCCTTTAGCGTCCAGAGCCACTCCATGTGGATCGCTGACTGCGATCTTTGATAGGTAGCTCAAGCTGGCCAAATAAGCGCCAGGACCCCGTGTTTCGAGTGTTTTCCCGGTATTGGGGTCGTAAATCGTAGTAGTAGTTAAGTTGAGCCCTCCTGGATCCACAGTGGTCGACGTCGGCGTGCGCAACAGCCAACCGAGGCCTTCCTGTCCCGAGTAGTAGCTCGTCGTCTTTCGTTCTTCGTGATTTCCCGATTCGTACTTGGCGCTGTCGACGACCTTAGTCGCTAGGTCATATGTTTCGCCCGCCGGCGCTCCTTCGTTGTAGTAGTAGCGGACGTTGTTGCGGGCATCCTTTTCGGTGCTTGATCCCGCGAGCCTGATCTCGTGTTCGGGACCGGTAGTTTCGAGTAGCCGCGCGCCTGGTTCTTTCTTGCCTCGGCCTTCTTTTTCGGAGATTTCTTCCGCTTTCTTTTCCGCTTCGGTTTCCCCGTTGTATTTGCTTTTCGTATCCAGCTTTTCTGATTCTTCTTTGGGGTTGCCGGCTTTCAGTGCTGTTTCCCGGTTGTCGGCGCTGAGGCTCCTGATTACCTCGTTCTCTTCGTTGTATTCGCTCGTCAACACGCCACCCGCGGAGTTTGCGACATTGACTGCGCGGCCATCTTCGTCGAAGTACCACACCGCAGCGCGCTTGTATTCCTTTGCCGGCCAGCCCATCGGCTTGTCCGGGGGGAAGATCGCGGTCGCTTCGGTGGGGAGGTCTTTCTGGCCCCATTCTTCGACTTTGGCCTTCGTCATCGTGTGCAGTTCAGAGTTGCCTTCGAGCGGCACGTCGTAGTCGATCGTCGTAACCGCACTCGACGTTTTGGTCGGCGGGGCCTGCAGCGGCTCTTCCACTGTTGCGTTGGGCGACCACACGTCAATGCGGTTGTTGTATTCGTCTGCGATGTACATCTTGCCGGTTGATGTGCTTATCGCGATGCCGACCGGGCTGTTGAACTCTTTTTCTTCGGAGCCATACGAGCCGAACTCTCCGAGGAAGGAGCCTTCGGCAGTGAACTCGGCGATGTGGTTGCTACCGGGGTCGGTGATATAAAGCGCGCCATTCAGGGGGCTCGTTGATATGCCCCACGGATCGCTGAGCTCCGATTCGCCGAACTTGCCGAGGTATGAGCCTGTCGAGGAAAGCTCCTGCACTCGTTTGTTTGTGCTGTCGGTGATGTACACGTTCCCATCGGGAACAACCGCGACGCCGTGAGGCCCGTTGTACTCACCATTGCCCGCACCCGCAATACCGGCCTGACAGCTGGAGCTGATCGTGCACTGCTCTGCTTCGCTTTTGCCGTTGACCACACCCCAGCCAAACGCCGCCGTGAATGTGCCAGAGGAGGAGAACTCATCGATGCGGTTGTTGTCCGTGTCAGCGACCCAAACGTCGCCGTTGGTGTTGACGGCGATTCCATGCGGGAACTTCAGCTCGCCCCCTTCGGCGCCCGGCCCCCCAAACTCGCCGACCCACGTACCTGAGGAGGAGAACTCCTGTACCCGGCTGTTGGCGGTGTCGCCGTCGATCACGTACACATTGCCAGTGACTTGATTGACCGCGATCCCTTCCGGGTTGCTCAGCTCTCCGTTACCCGAGCCCGCGATGCCGGCGCGGCAACTGCTTGTGCACGTCTCGACTTCCGATTTGCCATCGCTCACGCCCCAACCAACAGCCTCGATGAACGATCCAGTGGAGGAGAACTCCTCGATCCTGTTGTTGGCCGCGTCGGTCGCCCACACTTCGCCACCAGCCTCCAACGCCGTGCCGCCCGGGTCGTCGAACTGTCCCGCGCCCGTGCCGGCGCTCCCGAACGGAGTGGAGTGCGTGGGAGCCGGTAGCGCCACCACACTGGTCGCAGAGCTTGATCCAACCACCGTGGCAGTGGCGTTCGTCGCCATGACCTGTGCGACCAGCTCGTACCCGGCGTCGCCCAACACAGGTGTGTAGCTCTGGTTGACAGCGCCTGGAATTGGTATGCATTCTTTCCCTTTGCCGTTGCAGTCCTCCCACGCGTAGCTGTAGGTCAGCGGGCTGTTGCTCCACGTGCCATTGGTGGAGACGCTTAGCGCTGTGCCGATTGCCGGACCGGTGGTGGAGAGCGTGGGCGCAGCCGTGTTGACGGGTGCGGACTTTTCGTCCTGTTCCTTGACGCTTGTCGTCGTTCCGGCCGGCGGGCGCGTGACCGACAGCAGTCTTCCCGCCCCGAGATCGTCGGCGGTTGTTCCGTAATGCAGCAGCCACGGCTCCTGACCCGGGGGGTTGACCGAGGTCACATGCTCTTCGGCGTCGTAGCCGTAGGTCGTCTTCAGAGAGGGTTCGATCCGCGGATCCCACTCGGCCCGGAGCCTGCCCTGCTTGTCATAGGCGTATTCCGCGACCGGTTTTGATTCCATTTTTATGGTCGCCGGGTTGTAAGCTCGAAACAAGACCTTTTCGAGTCGATTCTTATAACTTTTCCATTCGCTGGGCGCTTCGCCGGCCGCCGTAGTGCTTTCAGCGTACTTGAATTCAAGCGAACGGCATCCTATGGTTTCCGTCGGTTTTGCAACGCAGCTCAAGCCGTCCGGCGCTGGTGCGACGACCAGCTTGGGGCGCGCTACGCCTTCGAGGTATTCCCATTCGAAGGTCTCCTTTTCACCGTTGTTCTTAGAGAGCACGCCTTCGCTGCTTTCGACAAGCCATGGGCCGCCGCTAAACAGCTGTTTGTAGGTCACGGTCGTTCCGCTGGCAGGGTCCTTCAGGAGGTAGCGCTTGATCGTTTCGCCTTCCTTCTGGGCTTCGAGCACCAGATTTTCATGACCCGACGGAGATACGAAGCCGCCTTTGCCGTTGCTTTCAAACGTCATCCGATCGCCGCCGGGACCGACGAGTGTCACGGCACCCGTCGGTTCGGGTTGCACCTGCTGGTCGCCGGCGATGCTGATCTGCCACTGCGGGCCGAGCGGTCCACCTTCCCCTTCGTCCGGCTCACGAGAGTCGTAGCTGCGCGAGACGCTCAGCGCCCCGGCGCCGTCTGCGATTGAAACGTCGCTCACACCCAGATGCAGGGCGCCCGAAATCGGGTTCACCGAGCCCGGCCCCGCTGGCAGCAGGCTGGCGTGACGAACCGTGACCGTGTATTCCGGGCTTTCGGCTTTGTTGTGCGCGTAGCTCCAGGCGATGACCTTCACTTTGTGCGTGCCCGCTGGGAAGTGTTCGCCCGAGATCGTCCATTCGCTGCTTGTTGTGCACGGGCCTGGCGTGCATGAGCCGTACTTTGTCTCGCCGAGCACCGTGTGTCCGTCCATGTCCAATTCGATTGATTCAATCCCAGAGCTCTTGGTCGAGCCCGAGCCGTCGGTCGCTTCCGCCCTCAGTTTGTACGGCTGTTCGTCGATCTGGCCGTTGCTCGGCAGGCCGTAGAGCTTGATCGAGCTGGCCATCGGAGGTTCGTTGTCGACGTTGATCGTCGCGACGGCTTCGCTCTGGTTTTTCGCGGCGCTTTCCGCGTGCACGATTAGCGTGTCCACACCATTGGGCGGCGGGGTTTTTTCGTTGTAGGTGAAGACTGGCGCCGGCGTGGTTTCCTCAGGACACTGGATGCCCGAGCACTTGCCTTCGCTGAGCAAGTTCTGTTCGTAGATCTGGACCGGTTTTTTGGAGCCCACAACTTCCGCGTCGGCCCACACTCGCGATACGCCCAGACCTTTTTCCTTGACGTTGAACCCGATCGCGCCCGCTGCGAGACTCAGCCATTTGTTCGAGCCGACGAGGATGTTGGCATATTCGCCGCCTTTGAGGCGTGCTTCGCTGGTGTTGAGCGCCACTTCGGGCTTGATCGTTTCCGGCTGTTCGATGTAGATCGTGCCCGACCACAGCACATCGGTGAAGTGTTCGCCCGTTCCATACGCCTGCGCGCCGTAGATGACCGAGTTGCCTTTGCCGTTTTCAGTCGTTTCAATCGGCTTGTTTTCCGGCCAGGAGCCGTTTTCTGAGCGCGACAACGTCTGACGCTTTTCATTGTTGAATTCGCCTGCGAGCGTCCCGCTTCCGATCTGCATGTAGCTTTCAACGTTAGATTCCCCGCCTGGACCCTCATTTATATTATTCTGCTCTTCAGTATGAAGGCCCGCCGTATAGATGTGGGTCTCGCCCTCTGTCGTGTAAATGAAGGCGGCATAGTTTTCGTTGAGGTAGCCGCCGCCCCCTTCGCTGACCAGCGGTCCGCTTTCTCCCCAGCCGTGCGAGGCGAAGTGACCTTTCGCGCCTGTTTGTCGGACACATGCACCTTCCGCCGGCTTGGTGCAGAACAGCCAGTTGGTGCCGACGCCATAGCCTTTGCCGCCGGTGCCGGCGAGATGCGAGTCTTCGCCCTCGAACGTCGGATCAACCTCGATTGGATACTGAAATTCGCGCGAGCCCGGATCGATAGTCAGCACGAGGCGATCGCCACCGACCACGCGCAGCAAGGTTGGAACGGGCGTTTCCGAGGCATCGTGCGCAATGGGCGGGAGGACCGCCGCGATTGGTCTGCCATGCCTGATCACGCTCACCACGCCCGAGCGACGGTTTTGGTGTAGGTGCGCGCCCGCCGGCATCGCTACTATGAAGTAGAGGGCCGACGGACTGTCCGCCGCGCGCAGGAGCGCGTCCAGCTCGAAGCCCGTCACCGTCGGCTTTACTAGAGTATCCGTCGCCGTCTGCGTGTTCGCATAGAGGACGCTCGCGCCGTCGCGCGTGCCCTGCGCGCCGTCCAACGCGGTGCCGTTCGCACTCACTGGCGTCACCGTCACGCCCGTGGCCGCGAGCCTGATGCCTACCGTAAGGCGCTTGGGGATGCTCACGGCCGCTAGCGCAGTCTTTGGCGTGAACGCACCATTCGAGCCAGCCGTTTCGCCCAGCGACAGGTTCAGCGGAGTGAAGTGCCCGCGTGAGGTCTGCTTGGCAATCGGACCCAGCGATTCGATCACCGCATGACGGCCATCGGGGAGTGCCAGCTGCGCCGCGTTGTCACTTACGTAGCGCACGATCTTTTCGCCGCTGCGCAGCGGCGGCGTGCCGCCGTCCGGGACGTCCACCACCCCCGGGAACGCTTCCCGCGCCAGCGTCGCCGCACCCGCCGTATCCAGGTGCGCGAACGCCGTCTGCGAGACCTCTCGCGCCACGATCGCTTCCGGGCTCGACATGCGTGCCGCGCGTGCCGCACGCAGCTGCTCGTCTTCTTCCAGCGAGCCTGGCGCCACCAGCGGATTTGAGGTGAAGAGCGCCGAGGCCGCGCTTGCATCGGGCAATTCTCCGCGCGGCGCAGCCGCACGGAGTGTCGCAAGCGCCGCCGGAGTGAGAGCCCCCGGCACAGACGTAGCGGTGGCGGACGCACGCGTGGAGGACGCGAGCACACGTGTCGCATCGGCAAACGCCGCGCTTGTCGCTCCCACCGCCGCCCAGGCACCACTCACACAACACAGCACGCACAGCAGCATTCGCAAGTAATTGCGCATTGCACACACCCCCAGCATTCGGCGGCCCCCACTGGCCGTTGCTTTGCCCCCATTCGGGACTCAGCTTTTACTTTCCTTTAGAACGCTACGCCTGTCAAGCGTTCACAGCGAGAACTTTTTCAGTCTCCTCTACCGTGAACCGCTGCTCCACCCAACGCGCGCCGCACGCCCTTTCGCCAGTTCCTCTCAATCGCCGGGGGTACGCGGCACGGGCAGGGCCCGTTCGCGGCGTGCCTCGCGCGTGTACACGACCTGAAACTCGACGCCTTGATCCTCGAACGTGCACAGCAGCTTCTCGCGTCGGCGCAGCGACGACGCTGAAGTCACTGCAAGCTGGCGGCCCCTACAGCGGCGCTAGGCCTTCCCCGCCGGCCGTGCCGACGGGCCACTGCGCCTTTGTGCCTGCCCCTGCGCCTCGCGCACCCGGTGGCCGTGATCTGCGTGGTTTGTTTGAGCACGGCGCCGTTCTGTGCGGTGATCGTGGTGGGCATCTTCAGTTTCGTAGCGGCCGTGTGGCCGCACAGCGTGCCGTTGGCCGCGAGCGCGGAGTAGGGACCCTCGGGGAGCGTCAGTTCGAAGACACCGACCGGCACGTCAGGGACCGTCTTGAACGTGCTGCTCGTGATCCCCTGCTTGCTGATCAATGTCGTGCCGACCAGATCCACAGTCACGCCGTAGCCCTGCAGCACCACGATCAGGCTCGGGAACGCTTCGCCGCCGTGGCTGACGAAGTACGCCGGGCCTTCCAACGGCACCGACAGGATCGGCGTGGTCGCCTTCGCATGACCCACGATCGACGCCGCCGGACAACCCGCGGGGTCCGCTTCGAACTGCGCCGCCGTACACGCCTTCTGCAACGTCTTCAAACGCGAGGGCAGCCGCTTGGGCAGTTCCACCTTCACCCGCGCGATATTTGCCTGGCTGCCCGCCGGCGCACTCGGATACACCAGCCGCACATGCAGGCTCGCACCATCCGCCTTGCTCGTCCTCCCGCTCGTGGAAACCGAGAATTTCGGCGCGAACGCGAGACTGCGGCACGAGCCGACCTGAAACGGCGTGCGACAGCGGCGCGCTCGCGCCTTCGGTGCTGGTCGCCGCGCCCGAGAAGGACTGCGGGGAGCAGTCGGTCGGGTTGAACATGAATTCCGGCCGGTCGATCACCGCGTCGATCGCGCGCAGGTCCGTCGGGATCCCGTCGACGATCGACGGCACCGGGTCGGTCGTGACCGTCAACTGCGCCGTGTGCGGGTCCACTTCGATCCGTGCCCGCACCACCTGGGTCTGCAGCGTGAACGGGCCCACCACCAGCGGCACCACGATGCTCAGCCCGTAGGGCGCGCCGCCGTAGCCCCCCGTCAGGTAGATCGGCGCCGGCGGCTGCCCCGGCTGGGGCACGACCAGCGGGTAGGGGCCCGGGCCCGCCTCGACCACCGTGTGGCCGATCTGCGAGGCCGCCGGGCAGGCGCCGAGCGACGCCTGCGGTTCTCCACAGAGCGGCACCTTCGCGATCGTGCCCAGCAAGCCTGGCGGCGTCTTGAACTGGAGCCGCGCGATCCGCTGCTGGCCGTCGCCGCGCGTCAGCAGCATCGAGAAGTCCGTGTACCCGCCCGCCTGGTCGGTCGTCGAGCCCGCGCTCAGCGACGGCGCGAACGGCAGCGGCTGCGGCGGGCACGCCCCGCCGCCCGGGCCGCTGTTGATTTCGAGGTTCGCGCCTGTCAGCGCGTCGGCCTCCAGCGGCGCGGTCCACGGCGTGAAGTCTGCCTGCGCCGTGTACGTGCCGCACGCCGCCGGCGTCACCAGCGCCGCGCGCGCGCCGCCGCTGAACTGCAATTTGAAGTCCGTGAACGGGAGCTGCGGGGTTTCTGTGAACGTCGTCGTCAACTGCCCCGTCGCTTCGTCCAGTTCCACGTTCCCCACCAGCTTGAGGTTGATCCCGTCGGCCGAAGCCACAACCAGCAGGCGCAGGTGCGGCGGGTTGGACTGCAGCACGTACACGTCGCCCACCAGTTCCGGTTCGGAGAGCCCTTCCAGCAGCGGCGTCTGGATCCGCACCGTGCCCACCTGCGACGCCAACGGGCACGACGGCGCCGCCGTGTCTTCCCGGCCTTCCGCCTTTTCGGCCTCCGTCGTGAGCGCATCCTGGGCGGGTCCACACGCCTGCAAGCCCGCGGCCTGGCCCGGGTTGATCGCCATACCCGCCGGCAACACCACCCTGGTGTTCTTCAGGTCCGCCGAGGAGACGCCTTCGGGGTCGAGCAGACCGCCCAGCGGCGGTTTCACGTCCACCGTGAGCCCCGCCGGGGTGTCCGCCTGCGAGGTGTCGGGTGAGATCGTCAACTGGGGGGAGAACGCCGGGCGGTCGCAGCCCACTAGGCCCGCCGGTTCGCCTTCGCCGCCCGTGCTCAGCGCGCTCGCTTCGGTGAACACATCCGGTTCCTGCCACGAATCCGCCTGAATGCTCGTCTCCAATGGCGCCCCACAGCGCGTCGGCAGCGTCAGGAACGGCTCAGCCTCGCCCGGAAACGGGTGCGAGCACAGCGACGTGCCGTCGTCTCGCAAGCATTCCCCCCGCAGCCCGTCGTGACTCGGATCACCCGGGACGCCCCAGATAAAAGCGGTGAACCCTTCGACCGCGATCGACTGGGGCGTATCGATGGACTCCACGGTAATGCCGCCGTCCCCGCCCGTCCGCACCGATGGCAGCAGCAGGACGGGCTGCCCCGACGCGTCGAAGCCGAACTCCGCGGGCGCACCGGCGGGAGGGACCAGGTTGTACAGCGCGACGTAATACGGCTGTCCCGCTTCGGCGACCCGCACGACCCCCAACTGCGTGTCATCGGGACACGCAACGCCCGGCAGGCTGCCGGGCTCCTGGACAAAGGTGAAGAACTCCTTCGGCGTACACTTCAACGTCGCCGACGGGTTGCCGACGACACCCGCTGGCAGCTCCACCGACGTATTCTTGAGATCGCCGTCCGGCACGCTTTCCCCGCTCTGATTGATGGCGGTGTCGAACGTGAAGCTGGTAATCATCTCCCACGGGTGCGAGCCCGCCAGCAGGTCCGGCGAGCCGTCCACGTTGACGAACGTGTTTTCGAAGCTCCGCAGCGTCAGCCCCGCGAGCGCCGGCGCCGCGCACAACAGGCAAGCCACCGCGCCGGCCGCCATCGCCACCGCCAATCGCCGCATCATCGCTGCGCCCCGCCTTTCCCGTTACGCGCCGTGGCCCGCCCGCTCCGCGCCGTGGCCCGCCGCGCCCGCCTGCCGTGTTTACGCTTGGATCGCGCCTTGACGCAGCGCCCGCCGCGGCGAGTCCGTCCGCGCCCGCAGCTCGCCTTCGGTTTCGGCTTGACGAGACGCGGCGCGGACGCGAAGTTGCCGATCCCGCTGAACGTCGCGCTTGGCGGCGTCGCGAACGTCGGCGGCGGCGCCGGTGCGCCTTGGCAACCGGTGCCCGTGCATTCCAGAGCGGGTGAGACCGGGAAACCGCCATTTTCACGCGCGTCGTAAAGCTCTGGCAGCGTGTCGGTGTCCTGCGCCACCAGCGGCTGACTGCTCACGAAGAACACGTCGCTGCCATCCGCGCTCGCGTCCACGAACGACGATTCTTCGTCGCTCTCGCCACCGGAGATCAGCGAGACACAGCCGCCTGAGCGTTCACTGAAGGTTTCGCTGGCGCTCGTGCACGTACCCGATCCGGGAACCTCGTACTCGTACACGTCGAGCTGCCCATTGGTGTCCTGGGGCACCAACGCGTCATACGTTTCAAAGAACACGCGATGGCCGTCTTCGGAAAGCACGCGCGGCTGATAGAGGCTCCTGCCTTCGTCTCCGTAATTTTCAAAATTGGTACCCGCGGCAATACCCGAGGGGCCGAGCGGACGCCCGCCTGTCGGATTACACGAGACGCATCGCAATGTGCCTGACCCGGCGTCGTACAGATACACCTCCTCGTCGCGCCTGCCCGTCAGCAGATCGGTGTTGTCGTACCCCGTCAGACCGGCCGCCGACATGAACACCACAGATTCGCCACTCGGCGAAACCCTGGCCGTACGTTTGGTGATCGAGGGACTCCAGTCGCCGGCTCCGCCCGGAGCGGGCGGCAAGAAGCTTTCATCTTGGCTTGCGAGGGTCGCGATGAACTTCGTTTCGCCTTCATGCCACACGTAGAGGTTGTCTTCGCCCGACACAGCGCCAGCGGCCAGGTCGCCCTCGGCGACGAAGTAGAGGTAGGAGCCGTCGGCGCTCGCTCCGAGCACGCCCTGCACGGCGGCGCCTTTTTCATCGGCCGGATTCTTGTCGACCGTGATATCCGTCAACTGGTGAGTGCTCACATCGAATAGGTAAATGTCTTTACCGATGGCGCCCTCCGCCGTCGAGTCGCTGGTGAGCCGTAGCCCGTCCGCGAAGAACACCCGCGAGCCGTCGCCGCTCGCGGTGAGGAAAGTCCCTTTGCCGCCTTCGCTGCCCACCTTCGAAGCGTCAACCTGCACGGTGGGCGCCCCGGGTTCGTGCACATACAGCTCGAAGTCCACGCCCACCGCCTTCAGACGGCGACCAGAACACGCGCCCATTGTCGGCAACGGTGTTCCCTTCAGAGCGCCCCGAGCCAACCACCGCACCCGGCGCGGGTTCTCCGCCAGGCAGCACGTTCACCGGTTCGAGCTGACCATTTGACCACTCGTACAGATTTGGCGATCCGTTCTTTTCGTCCACCGTGCCGCTGGTCAGCGCCGCTTCGCTCGAAGAGCACGACATGACTCAGGTCCGGGCTGGCGCCTTCCAGTTCCAGCGAGAAATGTTCAGGCGTTTCTTCCGGAGCGGCGCCCGTGAGCAGCGCCTGAAAGCTTTCGCCGTCGAAACTGTGTAGGTAGAAGTTCTGATAGCCAACGGGCATGTCTGGCGCGAGCGGCGGGTTTCCCAGAGGTTTGGTGTTGCCGTTGATGAGCAGCCCGATCGAGAGATTTTCGGAGAACACCTTGTACGGCGTGCTTTTGCCTACGGTCCCGTAAGATTTTGAGACCTGCGGCGGCGTGATGTTCTGCGTCAACCAGTCATCCGGCCCACGCGTCGCGATGTAGTTGCTGCCCCTGGGGGCGCCCTGTGCGTCGCCGAACGCGCCGATCGCGACATAGGCCACCGCGTCGCCGTCGGCGGAGGCCTGCATTGGCGCGCCCGACCCCAACTGTTCTTCGCTGCCGAACGGGCCCACGATGTGCGCGCCATTCTTGTCCATGTCCGGCGGGGACACCATCTCCCACACACGGTTGTCCAGCAGCTTCAGCGAAGCGCTCACCGGGAACGTCGTGAAGCTGTGTTCCGGGCTTTCGACCGTGCCGCGTTCGTTGCTCGCGATCACCCGGTAGTGATAGAGCGTGCCCGGTACGAGACCGCGCAATTCGGTGCTCTCATCCAGGTTGCGACGACCCGATCCGATGTCTACGCCGGGCGCCACCGGGGTGTCAGTGCACGCTGCGGGGTGCCCGGCGCAGCTTGCGGTGCCCCACTGGAAGTAGTAGTGCGTGTCGGGCAGTCCGGGGTTGATCTGCGTGTGCAGCGTCGCCGTCGCTTCGGTCACATTCGTCGGGTATTCTTCACCGAGCGTCGGCGCATGCGCGGCGATCGGGCCGTAGATGTCGATCGCGCCGGTGCCGCTGGAGGCGTAAACCTCCCCTGTGGCGCTGCCGGCCACGCCATAGGACGGGCCGCCCAGCTTGCCCGGTTCGGATTGCCCGAGCGTGCCGATCAGTTCCGGTTCGCCGGAGAGGTCGTATTCCGAGATCGCGTTGCGCTGGTTAGGGTCGCCGAGGTGACTCTGTTCGTCCACGTAGAGCGTGGGGCCCCCCGGCGACGCCGAGGTCGCCAGCGTGCTGCCCGCCGAATCGACGACGACGCCGAACAGCGGCGGCAGCTGCGACGTGTTGAATTCCGAGGTGTCGTACTCAGTGACGGGGCCCCTTTCCCACTTATCCACATACACGTGTTCTGCGGAGTCCACGGCAAGGTTGCAGCTTTCGCCTTCGAGCGACCACAGCGAGGAGGTGTAGTCCCTGTTTTCCACCGCGTCTTCCACACCCACGTTGTCACCCGGCGGCGTGTACAAGTTGACATTGTGGCTTTCCAAGCCCACATACACCCGACCCTGTGCGTCCACCGCCACCCCGCACGCCCCTTTCCATTCCGGCGCCCCGAGCCCGAGCTCTTCCACTTCGCCGTTCAATTCCCCGAGCCTCTTGCCCGTCTGCGAGGAGTAGATGCCCACGGTGCCGTCGCTGGCCACGTAGAGATTGCCCTCGGTTTCCCCGGTGGGGCTGACCGCGAGCTCGTCCACCGCCGGGTAGCGGGCGTGACCCACTTCTTCGATCACGTTGGTGTGCCTCGCCGAGAAGTCCAATGGTTCGCCCTGCGTGTTGAACTTGTACACCGCGCCGTCTTCGCCGGCGCCGCCGTCGTTGTCGTAGACGTACACGTCGCCCGCCGCGTCGACGGTCACCGCCTGCACATCGGCGAACGAGCTGGCCGAATGGGTGCCTTCCGGGCCAAACGAGCCCAGGAACGGATGGCTGTACGCCGCCAGCGCCGAACCGCACGTCAGCAGCGTCGCCGCGAGCGCCACGCATAGCGCCGCCGGCGCCCAGCTCAATACTCGAACCACAGTGCTCTCCTCCATTTCACCCAGCCCTCTACCAGCCCATCCGGTCCATCGCCGCACGCGGTAGGCAAATGTTTCTACTTGCATTTGTAGCACGCATGGACGTGGGCTGTCAAGCGAGTGGCGTCTGGTGTAGTCAGTGCGAAAGCGGCGCCTCTGGGGTCTGTGTGGAAACGTATATGTCAGAATTATTTGGAGTTTATGGGATGGTCGCGGCGTGATGTGCTGGGTTTAGTGGTTTTAGAGGGAAACGGGTCTGTGTTAATAATTGGCTTCTCGCGCTCAAACCGGTGCCGGCTGTGGCTTTGAGGACAGGCGCCGGCTAGCTTGGAGTGGGTCCCAGTCCTGGGTTGGGTCGCTGAGGCGTGAGGGGTCCGCGATCACCGCGCCCGCGCGCACCTCCCGCGCCAGGTCGCGGTCGAGGACCGCGCCCGCCGCGTGCACCCCGCTCAGCATCGCGCCCTCGATGCCCGGACCCCACGCCAGCGACGCGCCGGCGAGGAACAGGCCCCTGATCTCCGTCGCGCAGCGCGGGCGCCACGGGCCGAACTGGCGCATGTTTGGCTCCAGGCCGTACGTCGTGCCGCCCGTGCTGCGCGTGTAGCGCTCGTGCGTCAGCGGCGTCGAGACCTCCCGCCACAACACCTTGCCCGCGATCAGCGGAATCGCCGCCTGCGCGCGCGCCAGCAGGATCTCCGCCAGCCGCTCCTTCATCTCCAGGTACTCCGCGTCGCGGCCGTACTCGTGCCAGCCGCCCGCGCGGCCCCTGTGAGAGGAGCGGCCGGAGGAGGAGAAGGAAGAAGAAGAAGAAGAAGAACAAGAAGAGCCGGCGCCCGACCACAGCGCCGGCGCCGCCGGCACCGGCGCCATCACCTCCAGCGACGCGCAGCCCGCCGGGGCCAGGCGCGGGTTCTCCGGGTCCTTCACCGTCGCGCAATGCACGAACGCCGGCAGGTTCTCAGCAGCATCCGCCAGCCACTCCGAGCGCCGCCGCCCGCCGCCGCCCACGAGGTCCGCAAACACCCGCCCCGTGTCCACCGCCGTCGGCGCGTAGTAGTAGTTCGTGTTCGGAATCCGCCCCCGCAGATCCACGCCCACGCCCAGGTACAGGTTCACGAACGGCGCCGTCATCCGCCAACCCTCCACACGGCGCACCGTCGCGGGGCGCAGTCGCTCGCGCCCGACCATCCCCAAATACGTGCGCTTGATGTCCGCCGCCGACACCACCACGCGGGCATGGATCGTCTCGCCGTCCTCGAGGACCACGCCCGTCGCCCTGCCGCCCTCCACCACAATCCGCGCCACCGCCGCGCGCGTGCGCACCGTGCCGCCGTGGCCGCGGATCACGTCCACCAGGTGCGCCGCGAACAACTGGCCCCCGCCGCGCGGGAACCACGCGCCCTTGCCCACGAAGTTCTCCAGGTAGCTCCCATGCAGCGCCACCGGCGCCCGCTCCGCCGGGCAGCCGTACGCCGCGCAATGCGCAGTCAGCGCCGCCCGCGCCCGCTCACTCAAGCCGCACGCCGCCAGCAAGCTCGCCAGCGGCCGCAGCGCCCACCGCGCCGCCGCGCCCGCGTCCAACGCCATCCGCGCCCCGCCCCACGCCGACGCCGGCGTCGCACTGCGGTCCACCGCCCCGCCCACGCGGCTCAGCACCCCCAGCGCCCGCCGCAGGCCCCACTCGTCGCACGGGAACGCCCCGATCAGCTCCTCCAGGTAGCGCTCCCAGCCCACCGGCACCCGCACCTCCATGTCCGGGCGCACGATCGTGTCAAAGCCCTCCCGGTCCATCGGCACGAACTCGATCCGGTCCTCCAGACCCAGGCCCCGCAGGACCCGCGGGATCTGGCCGTCCGGGCCGCAGTCGCCCAGGTAGTGCACGCCCACGTCGAACTCCCACACGCCCTTGCGCCGGAACACGTGCGAGCTGCCGCCTACGACGTCGTACTGCTCCAGCAGTAGGGTTCGCTGGCCCGCCGCTGCCAGGTACGCCGCCGTTGTCGTGCCCGCCGCGCCGCCGCCCACCACTATTGCGTCCCAGCGCGCCGCGTGGCGACGGCTGCCGCTCTGCCGCCCCTGCCGCCCGCCGTTCTGCTGATGACCGCCGCTCACCGCTACCCCTCCGCGGGCGCTACCAAACGCTCGCTTGGTTCATCCGGTAGCTTACCAAGCATTCGCTTGGTTATGCAGGGCAGAGAAGCAGCAGGTTCGTCGCCCGGCCGGGCGACGAGTCGCTTATCGAGACGCAGGCACGGCCTCGCTCCGGCACTTGCCAATGGCTGCCCTGATCCACGGAATGCGCGTCTTGATCCCGCTGGTGCTGGACAACAAGGCGGAGTCCGAGCGAGGTATCGCGACGCCGGCGTCATGCAGACACGTCACGACGTTCGCGAGGAGCCGGCGGCGAACGGATTGGGCCGTTGTCGCACTCCTGTTCGAATTCGAGTTGCGATATGTCGCGCCCACAGAAGGGCGATGGCTCGTTTGCGTGGCAGCACGACCGCATCCCCCGAGTAAGACCACCACAAATACGCACGCAACTACACCAGCCCCGCGACCCATCGCGAACGTTTCAGACGTCATCAAAATCCCCTGCCACTCACATTGCAACACGCCGAATCAGCGTCCTGCAACACGCCGAATCAGCGTCCAACGACGACCACCAGCCGCGGCACTCGCTAGGCTAGCGCGAATATCGATATTCTCCCCTAGTAAGATTACTCGGGATACAAAGGTAGTTGTCCAGCCCTTCCCGACGATCATAGGATTCAAAAAGGCACATTTCAGCAGTCAAGAAGTACGGATATACAAATTTTAGCGGCCCAACGTTCACAACCTCCGACTTCACAACAACATAGCACCTTCCGGTAGGCGACAATCCTTCGACCATGTTCCCACACGATTCAAGGACCGTATTCATGCCGTGCAGCCAAGCTGCATAACCCTCCCCAGCAGCCTCAAGAGCCTTGCCTAGCCACGGCACCAACGACCCGACCTCGCCAGCGAGTTCAGCGCTGCCTTCCTTGCTTTCAAGGTATTGATGCAACTTCAACACTTGCTCGGGAGACAATAAGCCGCTGTATGTTTCTACAGGGTCACTAATTGGACATGCCAGTAAGTTAGCCCTGCATGCTTCTTCCGCTGCTTCGCGTTCGCGTTCCGCTTCACGCCCAGGCGCTTCTGCTCCCACCCGTTCGGCGCCTTGCATGTTCCATGGCGATGCGACGAAGCTGGCGGCCGTGCCACCGGAACCATCTTCCAAGCCGGGGGGCGCAACCTCTTCACTTTGCAGCGCCTTTCCGGTCTGCGGCACGTAGGACGTCGCCCCGTAGGTGATCACGCCGGAGGCCAGCGACTTTTCGATGCCGCCCGCCCCCAGCCAGGCGTACTTCGGGGGTTCTTTACCGCCATTGGGCACGCCGAACTCGGTGCTATTGTAGGTCGATTCCAGTTTAGTTTCGCCCGTTTTGTCCTTGATCGTCGCGACTACGTCGCCCTCGAGATCGTGCAGCTGCAGGATCGCCGTTTCCGCGGTTTTCCCGGTGCCATTCTCGACCGCGGCGAGCGTTCCGTCGATACCGGGGATGTCGCGCGTCCACTTCGCGGTGCTTTCGCATGTTTCGCTTTTTTCGGGACCTTCGCAGGTCCACGCGACGGCTTCGCCCGAGCCGTCGTAGTGGGTGATCACTTTTTTGGTGCCCGTAATCGTTTCGCGCGTGCGCCCGTCTGGATCCAGGTAATAGTTGTTGGTCACTCCGTTCTGGGTCTGGGATGCGATGGCGTTATCGACGTAGAAGCTGCTTTCCAGCGCGTGACCTTCGGCATCGCCGGCCGGCAGCTTCGTGGTGTTCCCCAGCGGGTCGTACGTGATGCCGGTGTCGGTCAGGCGGTCCGCTTCGTCGTAGGTGTGTTTTTCTTCGGTGCCGCCTTCGGTCGCGCATTCTTTTTTGCTGTTCGGTTCGCGCGCGACGAATTTCGTGCGGTTGGATTCTTCATCGTAGGTATAGCTGCGTGTTTTGCAGTATTCGCCCGCAGGCGTTTCCTGCACTTCGGTGAGCCGGCCGAGCGTGTCGTAGTTGTAGTTCTCGCTCGCGAGCGTGCTCGTCCGACCCATCGTTTCCCCGCGCGCGGCGGCCCCTTTGGTTTCGCTGAACCACACCCCTTCGCTCGCCGAGCAGGTCGATGTCTTGGTGTATTCGATATGCGTCGCTTCGCCAACCGAGTTATACGTGTCGCTCGCGCACATGCCGTTCGGGTAGACCTCGCTGGAGAGCTTGCCTTCGGCGTCGTAGGACGCCGTGAACGTTCCCGCAGCCGAGTCCACCAATTTTGTCACCTGCTTGGTGGTTTCGCTGTACGTGTATTTCTGGTTGCTTTTGCCTTCGTTGCTGCCGTCGCTGACTTCTTCGGGAAGACCATCGGTTTCTGGCCCGCCATATTTGAATTTCGCCACGTTGCCGTCCGCGTCGGTGTACGTTTCAACCTGACCGAGTGTGTTGTAAGCGGTCGCGATCGTCTTCGTTTTCCCACCGGTCGTGATTTCCTGCTTTTCGAGCAGACCCGCTGTAGAGCTATATACATTGGCCACCTTCGGCAGCGCCCTGTCGATGGTTTCCGTCGTCGCCGTGGACGTCTTTTCGCTGCTTTTCATCCTTCCGGCCGCGTCGTATTCGTCTTTCGTTGTACGAGTATGTTCTGCGAAGCTCGACGAT
Organism: uncultured Solirubrobacterales bacterium; assembly: GCA_963804675.1. Lineage (GTDB taxonomy): Bacteria > Actinomycetota > Thermoleophilia > Solirubrobacterales > Solirubrobacteraceae > Palsa-744. Next base: position 2,155,126 of record CAWDRI010000001.1, read on the forward strand.
TTCGGGAAAGTTTCTTCAACCGTTTCGGACTCGTTCCAGACGTTGTACGTGGTTTTTGTCACCGGCAGGTTGGGGATGCCGGTCGTTTCTGGCTGTTTCGCCGGCAGTGTCTCGCACATCAAGCCGGCCCATTCGGGGTGTTTGCCGCAGGCCGTATATTCTTTGTTTTCTTCTTCGCTGTAGTAGACGATCCTCGAATCGTGGGCCGAGTTCCCGCCGGAACCCTCCGGGCCTCGCGTTTCCGTGATCTGACCGTTTTCGTTGTAAAGAGTCGTATGTGTCACTTTTGCCCCTCCGGACTCGGCTGCGTCTGTCACCGAGGTCGGCGCGCGCAACTTCCAGCCGAGGTTGTTCTGCCCGGAGTACGACGTTACCGTCGTGCGCGGTTCAATTTCTTCTTCGACGCCTCCTTTGGAGTTGACGATCTCGGTAAGGCTCTTTGATTCGGTTACGAGGTCGAACGACTCATTCGCAAAGGATTCTTTGCTCGGCCCTTCGGCCGGCACTTTCTCGTCATAGAAGTACCGCACGTGCTCCCGCGCATAGGCAGCTTCCTTCTGTTCTTTGCCTACCATGTACTTCACCGCGTGCGCAGGACCTTCCGCTTCGCACAGTCGCGTTCCCGGTTCCGTACTTTCGCGTTCTTCGTTGAATTCAGATTCTTTGCTGCACTTGTTCCTATACGTGTCGAACGTGCTCAGCAGGTTCGCGACTTCTTCGGATTTCGTGCCCGCTTCGAGCGCCGTCGCGCGATTGTCCGGCGAGAGCGTACGCACGACGTCGTTGGTTTCGTTGTATTCCATCGTGGAGATCGCGCCGTAGGTTCCGGTGCTCGGCGTCGCCGTATTCACCAGGCGACCTTGATCGTCGAGGTAGTACACGCTCGCTCGCGTGTAGTTCGATGCCGGCCAGCCTTGGGGGGAGTCGGGCGGGAAGATCGCCGTCGCTTCGACCGGCGCCTCTTCGGGCTTCTGCCCCCATTTCGCGATTTCGCTTGCGCTCATGTTGTGCGGCGCGCCGGCGCCCGAGACCGGGATGCCGTACTCGACCGTAGTGATGGAACTGCTGGTTAGCGTTGGTTTTTCCGCCGACGGAAGCGGCGGATCGGCCGGCCGGTGGGTTCCGGGCGCCCACCACTTCTCGACGCGAGCGTTGCCCGCGTCGACAACATAGATATTCCCTTCGCCGTCGACGGCGATGCCAATCGGCGCTTTCAGTTGGCCTTCCCCGGTACCTGGGGAGCCGATCTGTGTTATATAGGAACCGCTCGACGTAAGCTCCTGCACCCTTGAGTTCCCCTTGTTGACAACCCACTCCTTGTTCCCGTTGACCACGATTCCGGTCGGTTCTTTGAACTCGCCGGGCCCGCTCCCGACAGAACCGAATTCGCTTTTCCAGGCACCGCCTTCTTTGAAGATCTCGACCCGGTTGTTGCCTGTATCGGTGACATAGATTTCACCCGACGACGGGCTGATCGCGACATCTGAGGGTTCGTTGAACTGGCCTTTGCCGGCACCTTTTTCACCAAATTTTTCTTCGCCGCCCGAAAGCCGATGGTTGACGATCGTAAACTCCGACACAGTGTCAGTCCCGTGCTGCACGATGTAAGCCCTTTCGCTCAAGGGTGTGAGGGCTATGTCGATACCAACCGATTTGGCCCGGATTGCCGTGCCTTCTTTGAGGCATGCCCCGGTTCCTTCGTTGAACTTTTCAGCACGATCGTTGCCGGCGTTGACAACGAAGACGCCGTCGCCGTTGTTGGCGTAGTCGTCGATCCCCTCAGCTTCTTTGAACTTGCATTCTTCGGCGCCTTCCGAGCCGAACTCGCCGCTATGCGCGCCTTCCTTACTGTACTCTTGGACCACATTCGCTCCTGTATCGACGACATCGACTTTTTCGGGGGATGTGTCAGTAACCGTCATGTACGTCGGCGCTTTCAGCGTGCCTGTTCCCGATTGGCCGAACGACAGATCATACACGGGCTGCTCGGGCACGATGCCGGTCGCTGCGGTAGCGGCCGTCGTGGATCCGTTGGCGTTCGTCGCGGTCACCTGTACCACGAGTGTGTGTTCTTCATCGCTGTAGCGCGGCGTATAGCGCGGATTCACCGCGCCCGGGATCGGGGCGCATTCGCCTCCGGAGGCGTTGCAGTCCTCCCATTGATAGCTGTAGGCGAGCGGGCTGTTGCTCCAGGTGCCGTTCGACACGGTCAGTTCGGTGCCCCGCTGGGGAGTCGAGCTCGACAGTGTCGGCAGCGCGGTGTTGGCCGGCGCGGGCCTTTCCTCCGTTTCTTTCAGTTCGGTCGGCGTTGACGCCGGCGGCCGCACGATCGACAACAGGCGCCCGGCGCTTGCATCGCCTTCGCTCGTCCCGTAGCGCATCAGGTAGGGCTGCACGCCGGGCTGGTTGACGACGGTGACGTGCCCTTCGGCGTCATATCCGTAGGTGGTCTTCAACGCGGGCGAGATGCGCGGGTCCCACTCGGCGCGCAGCCGGCCCTGTTTGTCGTAGGAGTATTCGGCGACCGCGATCGCCGGTTCGGTCATTTTTTTTGTCGCCGGGTTGTAGCCTTCGTAGGAGACCTTGCTCAGCCGACCTTCGTATTCGCCCCATTCGCTCGGGTTTTCGTTGATCCCGCTCTTGGTTTTGGTGGCGTACGTGAACTTCAGCGCGCGGCAGCCCGGTTCCATTTTCGGCGAGCACGACACTTTGGAATCTGTCGCCGCGCGCACTTCGCTCGGCCGGGTGACTTTTTTGCCTGCCACTTCGACCGTTTCGTAGAGATAGCTGACCGTGTCCTCCGGCACCGGACCTTCCTCGACCGTTGGGAGCCAAACTTTCCCGGTGCTGCTGAGCACGAACTTCGTCGAGGTGCCAGCCGCCGGATCCTTCAGGTAGTACGCGAGCTTTTCTTTTTTTCCGTTTTCTTCCAGCGTCAGCGCGAGGTTCGAGTCGCCGGGAGGCGCTTCGAACTTCCCCGTCGGTTCCCCTTCGCTGTTGAGAACCGCCGCAAAGATCGTCTCGCCGCCGTTCCCGCTGGTGACGAGCACGCTCTTGTCAACCAATTCGACAAGCTGCTCCTCGCTGCCCATGCCGAGACTCCATTGCGGCCCCAATGGTCCTTCCACCGTCAGATCGCGCGAGCTGTAGGTTCTCGACACCGACAGCCCCGAGCCCAGCGAAACGTCGCCTGCGCTCAGTGCGAAATCACCGGACTGGAGATCCACGGAGCCCGGGCCGAGGGGCACCGGCGTCGAGTGGCGGATCGAGATCGTTTCTTCTTCGCGCCCTTCATTGCCGGCGTTGTCCTTGGCCACGATTACGATCGCGTGGTGGCCAGCACCGAGTTCGGCGCCTTTGAGCTGGTATTTTGCGCTGGCGGTGCATTCGCCTTTGGCGACCGAGCATTGCCCTTCGCCCGCTTTTACGCCTTTGATCGATTTACCGTTGACATACAATTCGATCGAAGCAATACCCGAGCTTGCGATCGTCGAGCCTTCCCCATCCGTCGCGTAGGCGGTCAGTTCGTACGTTTTTTCGCTCAGTTCGTTGCCATAGGGCAACCCGACGAGGAAGATGCCGTGCGGCTTGGCGTAGTCGACTTTGACCGTCTCGACGCCTTCCGTTTCGAGCGACTCCGTTTCGTGCGTCGTGTCGCCAAAGGCCTCTTCGGCCCTGTAGCGGATCTCGTCTTCGCCGTTGGGCAGGTGTTTGTTCAGCGTCCAATTTTCCTTCTGTTCCGATTCGCACTGCACACCCTTGCACAGGCCCTCTTCGACGTAATTGTGTTCGGACCCGGACACCACTTCCCATTTACCGGCGTTGTCGTATTCGAGCTTCGACGAGGCGACTCCAATGCCGGTGTCTTTTGCGATCGACTGAAACGCTCCGTCGTATTCGCTCAGCCAACCGGCCCCATCGAAGACGTTGTGCCGTTTCTGTTTTTCTTTTTCTTTTTTACTGTTTTCGACTTCGACTTCGACTTCGGGAGAGCTGGTGTTGAAGCTGACGGTCGAATGTGTTTTTTCCGGCTCGGCGATATAGACCGTGCCCACGTCGAGGGCGTCCGAGAACGAATATTTGCTGGTCGGATTGCCGACCACCGATTGCTGGAAATGCACGGCGTTTTCTTTGTTGCCCGATGTCGGTACGCAGGATTCTTTGCCTTTTGGACACAGCGGTTCTGGAAGGGCTTTCCGCGTGTATTCGACCGGCCCTTTGGCTTCGTTGGAAAGCAGCTCTTTTTCTTCAGTGATGCCGTCTTCGGTCTTTACTTCACCATACTGCAGTTCGACGATGCTTTCGATTCGGTCTTCCTTGTTGCTTGCTTCCGTTTCGCCCTCGAACTCATATATTTTGGAGACACCACGTGTCTGGTATACCCAGAAGGCGACTTCCTTTTCTTTGTATTCATGGACTCCATACGTCTTTAGAACCCCGCCGGCTTCCGAGGAGGCAAAATTTGCGCTGTGTTCTTTTTTCCCATTACTTGTATAGAATTCCCAGTTAGAGTGCTTGCTGCCATTCACGGTCAACTGTGAATCTTCGCCTTTGACTTCTGGGTCAACCTCGATCGGGTACTGGTAGCTTCCCGCCCGGTGGGCGACGCCAACCACCAACGTCTCGCCCGACACAGACATCCTGACGGGCACTTCAGTCCCAGCGGCGTCCTCGGCGAACGGCATCGTGACTTGCGCGAGCGTAGTTGCTCCCTTAACGACCCGCGCCCCACCCGAAGCACCTTCCTGCATCAGCCGAGCGCCTTGCGGCAGGCTGAGCCGGTAGTAGAACTGCTGAGGGCTTGCTGGCGAGCGCAACACCGCGTCGATCGCAAACCCCGAAGTCGCCGGCTTCACCAGCGTGTCGGTGTCAACCTGCGTATTGGCGAACAGCACACTCTGTCCGTCCTGGGCGCCCTGCGACCCGCCCAACGGCGCCCCGTTTGACCCAACCGGCGTAACCGCTACCCCAGTGCCGAGCAGTGACACGCCGACTGATAGTCGCCGCGGGATCCGCACCGGCACAAGCGCGCTCCGCGGCGCGTAGGAGCCGCCGGCTTCGCTCAGCGACAAGTTCAGCGGGGTGAAGTGCCCGCGCGAGGTCTGCTTTGCCATCGGGCCGAGCGATTCGATCACGGCGTAGCGGCCGTCGGGGAGCGCGAGCTGCGCCGCGTTGTCGCTCACGTAGCGCACGATCTTTTCACCGCTTCGCAGCGGCGGCGTGCCGCCGTCCGGAACGTCCACCACCGCCGGGAACGCCTTCCGCGCCAGCTTCGCCGCGCCCGCCGCGTTCAGGTGTGCGAACGCCGTCTGCGAGACCTCGCGCGCCACGATCGCTTCTGGGCTCGACATGCGTGCCGCGCGGGCCGCGCGCCGCTGCTCGCCTTCTTCGAGCGAGCTCGGCACCACCAGCGGATTCGAGGTGAAGAGCGCCGACGCCGCGCCCACGGGGGGCAGCGGCGCACCGGTGGCGTCCGCCAGCGCCGCGGGTGTCACCCCAAACGCCGCCCAGGCACCACTCACGCCGCACAGCACGCACACCAACACTCGCAAGTAATTGCGCATCGCACACACCCCCAGCTTTCGCGGCCCCAGCGGCCTTTGCATCGCCCCCGTTCGGGACTCAGCTTTCACTTTCCTTTAGGTCACCACGCCTGTCAAGCGTTCACAGCGAGAACTTCTTCAGTCTCCCCCGCCGTGAACCGCTGCTCCAGCTTTCGCGCCACACGCTCGCCCTCTACCGTCACCCGCCAGCGCGTCCGGTGGCCCGCGCCGCCCGCGCGCTTCTCGAGCAGGCCCCGCGCGGCCAGGCCGTTCAGGAGCGTCGAGACGCGGCCCTTGTGCGCGAGGCCGAGCGCGGCGCCGACCTCGGCGTTGCTCGCGCCGGGGTGCAGTCGCACGTACCGCAAAGACTCCCGCAGCCGGTGCGCACTCGGGTTCGCCAGGGTTTCGCCCGGCGCCGTCCCGTTTTGTGTCCACGGCAGCTCCTCCGCGCCCGCCTCGATCGCCCGCGCCAGCTCCCCGCCCCGCTCGATCTCCCGCTCCACCTCCGCCGGCGCCAGGTACGGGCGCGTCACCAGGCCCATCAGCGGGCCCAGCAGCTCCAGCAGCGGCCGCCGCCCGCCGCGCATCAGGTGCGACTGCAACACGCCCAGCACCGCGCCCATCACGCCCTCCGCCGCCAGCGGCGGCGCCCCCCGCTCGCGCGCGTGCGGCCAACTGCCCAGTGTCAGACGCCGCAGCGCCGCCACGTTGCGCTCGCGCAGTTCCAGCGCCCACGTTCCCGCCGCCGTCGACTCCACCAGCCACACCCGCGCCAGCTCCGGCTCCGAATCCAGGTACGCCAGCAGCCACCCCAACGCCCGCCGCACGCCGCCCCGCCAGCTCCGCTCCAGCGCAAACGCCGCCGCCAGCAGCTCCACCGTCCGCAGCCGCCCCAGCTCCAGCAGCGCCCCAAAGCACTCCTTCCTGCTCCCAAACTCCGCGTAGAACGTTTTCCGCGACACCCCCGCCCGACTCACCACTAGATCCACCGACGCCCCTGCGTAGCCCCGTTCCGCCACCTCGCCCCCCATCGCCCGCAGGATCCGCTCCCGCCGCGCCCCCCGCTCGCCGTTCCACTCCCGCTCCCCCGCGCGCCGCCGCTCCCGCGCTCCCTCCGCCGCGCCCACCTCACACCTCGCGTCTCGCGTCTCGCCCGCGTCCATGTCCGCTCCTCGCTCGCTTGTAAACGGTCGCGTCAGCTTACGCTCCCCGCCGCTTGCCGTCAAGTGTCCGCCAACCCATGCACCACTCCCGCTTCTCGCGCTCCACCGTGTGTTCATGGGCTTTTTTGCGTTCCCGTTGCACGCTTGGCGGAGCGCTACACGCGCGCTCGTCGCCACCACGCGCTTTATTTCACAACCCAGAATAAACATGTCCGTCAGGGTTAAAGTTGGGGCGGGGGGTTCGCGGGCCCGCGCGTCTGCTTCCTCGCGCCGTTTCGCGCGTCACGCGCTGTTGCTATTTCGCCCCTCCGCGCATTCGCTCGGTTCGCGCCGGTGTGCGCCGCAGCGCCCGCCATCGGGCTACTGCCGCCGCCCACCGCCGGCGCTACTTGCCGCCGCGCCCGCGCCGCGATGCCGAGCGCTTGCGCGCCGCGCGCCGGCACGTCGCGCGCTTGCGCTTCGGCTGCTTCGCGCACGCGCGCAGGGCTTTGGTTAGGCGCTGCGCGCTGGTCAGGGGTTTGGGCTTGGGCGACGTCTTGGCCGTCTTCGGCTGCGGCGAGCCGCCCGGGGGTTCTTCGATCAGCGAGAGCGGGTACGCCGGCGTCGTGAACGTCGCGTCCGCGCCGTACACCGTGCCGCCCGCGTTCGTCGCGACCAGGCGGTAGTGGTAGACCGTCGCCGGTTGCAGGTCTTCCAGGCCGACCACGATCGGCTGCGCGCCTTCCAGGTCGCCCGCGCTCACGTCGAGTGTCGGCCAGCTCGCACCGTAGCTCGCGCTCGGTCCGTATTCGAAGCGGTACGTCGTCGCCCAGCCCCGCGGGTCGATCGACCCGCTCAGCGTCGCCGCCGTCTGCGCCACGCCGCTCACCGAGCCCGTCGCCACTGCCGGGGGCGGCACCGCCGCCGTCGTGAACGTCTCGTCGGGGCCCACCACGTTCGTGCCGCCCGGGCTGCTCGCCACCAGCGCGAAGTGGTAGGTCGTGTCCGGCTGCAGGCCAACGATCGCCTGCGTCACCGCGTCGTCTTCCTCGTTCACCGGCACGTACAGGTCCGGGAGCGGCGCGATCGAGCCGTATGCCGCGCTCGTGCCGTACTCGAAGTGGTAGCTCGTCAGCGCGTTGCCCGGGTCGATCGTCCCGTTCAGCGTCGCCCCGAACTGCGTCACGTTCGACGCGAAGGCCGACTCGTCATTGACCGCCGGCGCCACCAGCGACGTCGTGAACGTCGCGTCCGGGCTCGCACTCGAACCCGCCGAGTTCGCCGCCACGATCCGGTAGTGGTAGTACGTGCCCGGCAGCAGCCCCGTGAGCGAGGTCGCCGTGCTCACCGCGACCGGGATGCCGCCCGTCAGCGGCGCCGCCGGCGAGACCGGCGTGCCCGGAGAGGCCGCCGGCGAGCACGCCAGCGTGTGCTCATATACGCCCGCTTCGAGACCGTATTCGAACACGCACGAAGTCACTTCCGTCGCGTCCGGGTTCACCGTGCCCTCGAGCGTCGCGTTCGTACCCGTCAGACCCGTCGGAGACTCGGTACTCACGTCAGGGATCACCATCGGCGGCCCGATGATCTCCACCGTTTTGCTCTGCGCGCTGGAGACGTACACGTCGCCCGACGCATTCGTACCGCTCGTGCCGTTCACCGCGATGCCGTGCGAGCCTTCCCCGAGCGCGGCCGGTTCGCCGGCGCCCACGAAGGAGCCCAACGGACCGTTGCCGGCAGCCGCCGCGTCGAACCACGCGACCGCTTCGCCCTCGTCCACGTAGAGCTCGCCGCTGGACGGGTCCACCGCGAGCGTCGCGCCCGGCGGTTCGATCGCCGCGCCCACCGCCGCCTTTTCTTCGGTGTTGAACTGCGTCGGCGCGTACTCCGTCACCGAGCTCCCCGAGTAATTCGCCGCGTACACGTCGCCCGCCGAGTCCGCCGCGATGTCGCACACACCGTTCAGGCCCGACAGCGACGCGACGAAGTCGCCGCTCGTCACCGGATTCCCCGACGGCTCGTACATGCTTACGTGTTCCGGGTAGAGACCCACGTACACCGCGCCGCTCGCCGCATCCACCGCCACGCCGCACGCCTCGCCGCCGGTCAGGCGTTCTGAATATTCCTTGCCGGTTTCCCCGTTATAGATCCTGACTTCGCTGTTGTTCGCCACGTACACATCGCCCGCCGCCAGGCTGCCCGAGCTGTCAACCGCAATCTCGTTTTCGCCCGCGCCGCCGTGGCCGACACCTTCGATCACGTTCGTCCCGGTTTCCGTGAAGTTCGCAGGTTCACCAGTCGCGTCGAACTTGTAGATCGACCCGCCGCTCGATTCGGCGTCGAAGACGTACACGTCGCCGCTCGTCGGGCGACCGGTTCAACTCGTCGACCGCGATCCCCTGCACGTCGCCAAACGCGCCCACGCCCACGCCGCCCGGGCCGAACGACGCCACGAGCGGATGGATCGTCCCAGCCAGGGCCCCAGCACAAGCCAACAAGAGGCAGGTGCCCAGCAGCCCGAGCGCCGCCAGCGCTCTGCAGGTCGATCCCCAAAGGCTCATCCGCGCCTGCCCCGTTTGGCCCGCCGCTTGCGCCGCTGCCGCTTTACCTTGGGCTTCATCTTGGCATGGGGCTTCGCCGGCGACTTGACGGTCGCGCCCACCTCGACAGGGAACGCCGTCACCGGGATCGGGACGAGCGCCGCCGCCAGCGGCGCCGCGAGCGCGGAGCCCGCGAAGAGCGGGGTCGTGAACGTCGCGTCCGCCCCGTACACCGTGCCGAACGAGTTGCTCGCAACCAGGCGGTAGTGGTAGGTCGTTCCCGGCGCCAGGCTCTGCAGAGGCGCCGTCACCGCTTCCAGCACCGCGCCCGAGCCCGCTTCGCCGAAGATCCGCGAGCCGTAGCTCGTATCCGTGCCCACGTCGAACTCATACGTCGTCGGCACCCCGCGCGGGTCAATCGTGCCCGCGATGCTCGCCGCGTTCTGCGACACGCCGCTCGCCGCGCCCGTTTGCACGACTGGCGGCGTCGGGGGCAGCGTCGTAAAGGTCTCGTCCGGGCCTGCGTTGCCACCGGGGGGCGAGGTCGCGTTGGTCGCGATCACGCGGAAGTGGTAGGTCGTCCCCGGCTGCAGGCCCGTCAGCACCTGGCCCACGCCGACCGCGCCGTAGCTCGAGCCAATGTCCGCGCTCGGGAAGCTCGTACCGTAGGCCGCGCTCGTACCGAACTGAAGCTGAACGTCGGTGTCCTCGTTGTTCGGGTTCACCTGCGCGTCGAGGATCGCCGTCGCCTGCGTCACGCCCGAGGTCGAACTCGTCGATCAACGTCGGGGCGAGCGGCGGAGTGGTGAAGGACTGATCTTCGCCGGTGTCGAGACCGTTGACGTCGAAGGCATCGAGACGGTAGTGGTAAGTGGCGTTCGGCTGCAAGCCCGTCAAATTGGCCGTCGCCGGCACCGTCGAGCAGCCTGCGCCGCCCGGCTGGGAGCAGCCCGCGCCGCCGGAGCCGGCATCCACTCCCGCGATCGAAGGACTGACGAGGCCGTAGCGGGTGCTGAGGCCATATTGGAAATAGTAGTGCGCGTCCAAACCATCGGGGCCGACCGTACCCGAGATCGTGGCCGAGGCCCCTGTGACGTTCGCAGCGGGTACGCTCGTCGTCACGTCGGGCTGCACCACAGCAGGACCGAAGCGATCGACCAATACAGTACTGTGGCTACCTTCGGTGGTCGTGGCGTACACTTCGCCGGTCGCGCCGTCCACCGCCGTCGTCCCTTCACCGTTCCCGGTGATGAGACTACCGAACCTGCTCACCAACGTACCGGTGGAAGTGTACTGGGCGATGTCGCCCGCCTCACGTAGATACACTTCGTTCGCCTGTCCGGTGAGGGGATCGGCTCCTGGGTTGACGGCGACGCCGAAGACTTCGTTTTCCGGATCGAATACCGTGCCGATCGACAAGGATGCACTCGGCGGCGAGAGCTGCGACGGCGCGTACTTCGTCAGCGGGCCATGTGAGTACGTGTCGGCGTACACGTTGCCATCGGAATCGACCGCGAGGAGGCAGGGATGTTCGACCCCCGTGAGCTCAGCGACGTAATCGCTGTCGGTGAGAGGATTGGCCGTCGGGGTGTACTTGTCCACGAATCCGCTGTAGTCGCCGATATACACGCTGCCGGTGGAATCGACCGCGACGCCACAGGGTTCATTTTCGCCGCCATACGGCCCCTCGGGGAGACTGGACCCCGTCAGCCGGCCGAGATAGAGGCCGTCGGAGGCGAAGACGTCGACCACGCCACGTAGCGTCTCGGTGACATAGATATCGCCTTTGGTCGCGCCGGTAGAGCTATCGATCGCCACCTGCGCTTCTGCGGGACTGCCGAAGATGAAGGGTTCGACCGATCCGCCCGGTCCGGTCGGGGTGCCCATCAGCCGATTGCCGATGATGTACGGGGCCGACGCGGAGAAGTCTGCTTCGTGACCCGCCGAGTCATACTTGTATAGAGCGTTCGCACCAAAGCCCTTACGGCTTGTCAGCACGACGTAGAGATCGCCGGTGGATTGATCGATACCCCCGATGGTGACCACTTCATCAGCATGATCCCCCAAGACAGGCGGTACGAAGGCACCCAGGAAATGGTGGAAGATCAGCGCCTGCGCAGAGGTGCAGGACATCGAACAGGACACGGCTACGATTACAAGACTCCGCCTCAGCCTGCGCAGGGTCATCGTCGCACCCGCCGATCGCGCTTGGCCGTACGGGCTCTGCTTGCCTGCTTCGCCTTCGCTTTCGCGCAGCCCGTTACCTGGATCTTCGTGTCCTGCTCGAGCTGCGCCCCGTCCTGGGCGATGAACGTGCTCGGCATCGTCAGCTTCGACGTGCAGAGGTTTCCGTTCGCCGCCAGCGCCGAGTAGCGGCCCTCGGGCAAGTACAGCTCAAAGCTCGACACCGGCGCGTCCGGGACGTCTTCGAAGGTCGAGCTCGTGATGCCCCGCTTGCTGATGAATGTCGCGGCTGTGAGGTCGATGCGCACGCCGTAGCCCTCGAGCACGATCTCCAGATCCGGGAACGCTTCCCCGCCATGCGAAACGAAATACGCGGGGCCCGCCAGCGGGACCGGCAGCAGCGGCGTCCTCGCCCTTGCGGTGCCCACCACCGACGCCGCCGGGCACGCCGCCGGGTTCGCTGCGAACATCGCCGCCAGACACGCTTTCTGCAACGTGCTCAGGCGTGCCGGCAACCGCTTGGGAAGTTCGACCCGCACCTTCGCAACGTTCGACTGCGCGCCACTCGGGAACGTCAGCTTCGCGTCCAGGCTCGCCCCGTTCAAGCGTGATGTCCGAGCCGACGTCGAGACCCTGAACGTCGGGCCGAAGTGCAGTCCCGCGCAGCCCGCCACCGCGAACGGCGCGCTCACGTGCGCCTGCGCACCCTGCGCACCCGTGATTGTCGCCGTGATTTGCTGCTGGGTGCAGTCGGTCGGGTTGAAGATGAAACCCGGCCGATCGACCGTCACGTTCGCCGTGCGCAGACGCAGCGGAATTCCGTCGATGATCTGCGGCAACGGGTCCGAGGTCACCGTCAGCGCCGTCGTACGCGGGTCCACGTCGATCCGCGCCCGCACCACCACGTTGCCGAGGTCGAACGGGCCCGCCACCGTCGGCACGACGATGCTCAGGCCGAACGGCGCGCCCCTGTACGGGCCGGTGAGGTAGAGCGAGCCCCGCTCGTAGAATGGGTGCCCGCCCGGGCCCGCCGCGACCGTCATCGTGCCGATCCGCGACGCCGCCGCGCACGTGCCCAGCGCCGCCTGCGGTTCCCCACACAGCGGCACCCCCGTGAGAATGCCCGACAGGCCCGGCGGCATCCGCACGCTGATCGCAGAGAGGTCTTGTTCGCGGTCTTCGCGGGAGAACGTCAGCGTGAACGGGCTGAACTGGCCCGCGTTCGGGTTCGACGTGCCCGCGCTGAAGCCCGGGGTCAACGACAGGCTCGCCGGACACGCGCCGCCGTTGCCGTCCCAGTCCATGTCGAACGAGGACGACGGCGTCGCGTCCGGAGTGACCGGCGTGCTCCACGGCGTGAAGTCCGTCGTCGTCGTGAACGTCCCGCAACTCTGCGGCGTCGCCAATGGCGCCCGCAGGCCGCTCTTGAGCTGCAGCTGGAAGTCCGAGAACGGCAGCTGCGGGTTGTTCAGGAAGGTCGAGGTCACCTGCCCCGTCGCCGGATTCACGTACGCCGTGCCCGGCAGCTTGATCACCACGCCCGAGCCAGCCACTTCGATGAACAACCGGAACATGTTCCCGTCCGCCGCGTCCGCATTCGAGCACGGGTCGCAGTCTGGCGCGCCGAGGAACAGCTGGCCTTCCAGCGGCGCCAGCAGCAGCGGCGTCGTCACCTTCACGCTGCCGAGCACCGACGCGTTCGGGCAGGAGCCGGGCAGGGCAGAGCCGAGCGCGATCTGCGCTTCCGAGCATGCCTGCAGGCCGTCCGCCGCCGATGGCGAGAGCGAGAGGCCCGCGGGGAACGTGACCGTCACGTTCTTGAGCTCCGGCGTCGTCAGGTTCGGCGGCAGCTGCGGCGCCTGCGGCACCTGCAGGTCCACCGTCAGCCCCGTCGGCTCGTCCGCCTGCGTCGTGGTCGGCGTCACTACGATCCCCGGCGCGAACTGCAGCAGTTCACAGCCCGTCAGCGACGGGTACATCGTCGTGCTCAGCACCTGCCACGCGGGGTCCGACAGGTTCGGCGAGCCGTCCGGCAGGTAGGAGCCGGGGTTTTCCCAGGTGTCCGCCATCGCCGTCGCCGTCAACGGACCCGCGGTGCAGTCGACCGGGTTGGTGAGGAAGCCCACCGGTGCGACGCCGCTTTCCACCGGGTTCTGGCTGGCCGGGGCAAAGCGGTAGGGAGTGTGGCTGGCTTCCGCGGGCACGCCCCAGAACGTCAGCGACACACTGGCGATACCCAACTGCGGCACACCCGGGGAGGAGACCTGCAGGACATAGCCGGCCGGCGTCGGCACCGCGGCGCCATACAGGACGACCGCGGTGCCGTAGAAGTTGAACCCAAACTCAGCCGGGCGACCCCGCTCAGGAACGAGGTTATAGATACCAGTGATCGAGTCCGAAAGACCGGCCGACCCTGACATGACGCCGCGGCCGTCGAGCTGGACCATGCCAACCTCGCTGCTCGGCGGGCACAGCGTCTCACCCGTCAAGCCAGGGGGCGCAAGGTCGTTCTCGGTGCACTGGGCAGCCGCCTGGACGTTGCCGACCAGGCCCAACGGCAGATCGACGACCACATCCTTGACATTCTGCACAGGCAAGCCATATTCCTGGGAAAGAGACTCCGTCCCGCCTCCCAATTTTGCATGCACGTTGTTGGGAAGTTGGGTCGCAAAGTTGAAGGTTGAAGTGACCCCAAAGGGGTGGTCACCCGCCTGTGTATCGGGGTTTCCATCGAGACCGGTCGCAGTCAAGCTGAAGAAGTCGAGACCCGGCGCAGCGCGTGTCGCGCTGACGGTGCTCTGAAAGCTCGCGACAGCCGGGGTAGGCGCGCCCCCGCCAGAGACGACGACCGCGTTCGTCACAGGTCCTGCCGCCGATGGCGGGACCGTGACATAGACACGGAAAACGAGCACATCGTCGACACCCATTTCACGCGAGTCCGTGCATCTGACAAGAGGCGCAGTAGAGCATGGCGAGCCGCCGCCGCTGTTTTCATGTCCCTCATCCAGCAAGACGGCATTGTCCGCGACAAAGCCCGCCGGCAGCGTGTCGGTGATCGTGATCGGGCTCGACCCGCCTTTGTCGGCCGGCAAACTGCCGGAGTTCGTGATCGTCACGATGTAGCTGTCGCAACTGGCGAGCTTGTTTTGATTTTCACAGGTCAGATTGTCATTTGCCGAGAAATCGGTCGGTGTCGGCACCACGCTGATCCTGTAGCCGGGCGCTGGGGTCGCCGCGGGCGCAGACGCTGCGCCGAGCAGGAAGGGCACAGCCACAAGGAGCAGCGAACTGCGGATAGCGGCCCTCACGACCTACCCCTTCGAGCGCGACGGGTCTTCTTGGCTTTCGGCCTCTTCTTCTTGGCCTTCTTTCTCAACTTCGGCTTCGCGGCGGGCTTGACTCCCGTGGACGTGGCCAGAGGCGGGTTGCCACCGGCCTGGAACTCGCTGCTAGGCGAGAGCAGCGCCGGCGCCGCGCCCAATGCTCCCTGGCAGGCGTCCGTCACACACGAAGACACCGGTGGAGGCGAGGAGAAGCCCCCGTCGATGCGCGCGTCATAGGTATCGACCTGCGAATCGCCGTCCTGCGAAGCGAGTTGACTCTCCGTTTCAAAGAAGACATTCGCTCCAGAGGGATCGATGAAATTGAGCGCAACCAGACCGGACGTGTCGTGCCCATCGGAGATCAGATAGACATTCCCCGCCCGGTACTCGTACACGTTTTGCACCAATCTCTGATTTTCGATTATTTCTTCCGGATTGAGTAGATCGTTGTCGATCGCTTGAGGTGTCAAGCCGTCGCCGCTTTCGAAGAAGGCCACACCGTCGTTTGCCACCAAGACTTTCCTCGGAGCATCAAGAGGACGATCCGTATTCCCATCGTCGTTGAAGCCGTCCTGTCCGATCGAGATACGCACCAGGCTACCCGTCTGCGCGTCATACTCGAACGCCTGCGGGATCGTGCTGCTGTCGTCCGACGTCAGATCATCCCCCGTGCTGAAAGCCAGGAAGCGACCATTTTCCGAGAGGCTGACAGCAGTGGATGGGAGGTAGATGCTGTTGAGTGGTATACCCGAGAGGCCGGCGACAAATGCTATGTGACCTGTGGGATACTGCGCGTCGCGCTCGAACACATAGATATTGTCCGCGCCGGACTGCGCAACCTGACCATCGGCGTTGGGTACAGTCGTCAGTACGCCCGTCGCCGCGAAATACACGTGCGAGCCATCGTTGGAGACAGCCAGAAACAGCGGCGCCAGCGCACTACCGTTATACATCACCACATTTGCAGTCGGGTTCGCGACCGTCTGATCGCCGGCCGAGACACGCACGACTCGCTGGCCCGCTGGAGCATTGAAGTCGTACTCATAGATGTTGTAGCTCGAGTCGCCGCCAAGCAGCGGCTGCGAGGTGACCCAGAAGACCTTCGAGCCGTCCACCGAAGCAGCGAGGAAGGTCGCATTGGCGAGCACACCTTCGCTGGTGTCGCACGCTTCGCAATCTTCCTTGGTGGGCTCGGAGATCGCGACGGTGTGGGCGTCGGGCTGGCCGTTGTCCACGCGCGCGAACAGCTCGTCCACGGGCGGAGAGGAGCCGCACGCCTCGGCGGTGAAGAAAACGGTCGCGCCGCTTGCGGAGATTACGTGCTGCGATTCCAGCGTCATCGCCGCGCCTTCCACTACCAGCGATCTTGCCACTAGCTTGCCCGCGCCTGCAAGGGTCGCGCAGCGGCCGATCAGACTCGTGCTGCTCGCCCCGCCGCTGACTCCGACGAGCCGGGGTGCGGCATTGCCCGTGCCGGCGTATTCATAGAGCGACGGTTCGCCGCCCGGCGTGGCGTCGCCCGGCCAGTGGAAAGTGAGGGACGTGAAGAGGACGTGCGACAGGTCTTCGCTGGACGCCGCCACATATTCCCAATCGCTTCCAGCTTGACCGAGACTCGCCGGGGCGACCGACGGCGGGAACAGGGGCCCGACTTCGACCAGCGAGCCGTTTTTCTGACGAAGGACGAAGCTACCCATCGGAAGACTGGGTTCCGGCGCGGCCGCCCACTGCGACGGCGTCGCCGCGAACCACAGGCTTTCGCTGAAGTCGGAGCTCGTGGCGGCGAGGTCGGCGAGTGGGGAGGCGGATGCCGGCAACTGGATCGCGTCGGTCGTCCAGCCCGACGCTCCACGCATAAACACGTACGGCGAGCCCTGAGCACTGGAGAGATTGGCGTCTTTGAGTGCGTTGAACTGCCCGTTGCCCGTCCCGGCAAAATTGCCGAGGCTTTCACCAAGGAGGCCTTCACCATCCGTGGAGACCGCCCGCGGGAAGACCTTGTACCCCTCCTTGTACGGCGGCGTCACCAGCTCGTACGCCCGGCATTCCGGCAGCAGCGCCGACGGGCCGCCGCGGAAGGCCGCGTTCGGGCACGTTTCGGCTTGCACCACCGCCGGCAGCGCTAGGACGCAGAGCGCCGCCAGCGCCGCCAGGGTGGGGCGCCGCGGCCAGGGTCGGGCCGCGGCGCCCCGGAGGGCCGGCGCGCGCGTTTGCCCGCGCCCGCTCCCTCGGGCGCCGCCCGGGTGAGGGGAGTGCGACAGCGCCCAAGAAGCTGCACTTCGACCCTCGCGCATCCCGTCTCCACTCCCCATTTTCTCTCGCCTCACCCGCTCAACCCATTCGGCCCGCGCGCTCGTCCTGCACGCGTGGTACCGCTGTAAACATCAGTGCTTATATAACCACGTCGTGTACTACTCTGTCAAGTTAACAATGCTCGCCGTGCCGCACCTGGCGGGGGAAAGCATGGCGGGCACTAGGGTTTGGGGAGCGCTGTGGTTAGCGATACGTGCCGCGCGCGGGGTGGACGGCAGTCGCCTTATGGTCAACAAAACACGCTTGTGCAAATAAGTACGCGTCGTCGTGACAGGACGACTCGGAGGGGCGCTTGTGGCTTCACTCTTTTGTAAACGCCGCCGTGTGGGTAAAGGTCGGCGTCTGCCGACCGGCGTGCTCCATCCCGCGCCAGACGCCGAGTTGGCCGACGGCGCGCCGACGATGCCCGTCAACGAGTTTCGCCGCTACGCGTAAGCGAGTTCCCGATAGCTACTTGCGCCTGCCCCGCTTGGTCTGCTTGCGCGCGTGGTGCGCCGAGCGCTTCGGCTTGGCGCACCCCATCACCGCGATCTGCGTCAACTGTTTGAGGACCGCGCCGTTCTGCGCGGTGATCGTGGTCGGCATCTTCAGCTTCGCGGCGGCCGCACGGCCGCAGAGACCGCCGTTCGCCGCGAGCGCCGAGTAGGGCCCCTCGGGTAGCGTCAGTTCAAAAGCGCCCACCGGCACATCCGGGACCGTCTTGAACGTGCTGCTCGTGATCCCCTGCTTGCTGATGAACGTCGCGCCGACCAAATCGACGGTCACGCCGTAGCCCTGCAACACCACGATCAGACTCGGGAACGCTTCCCCGCCATGCGAGACGAAATAGGCGGGGCCTTCCAACGGGACGGGCAGGATCGGCGTCGTCGCCTTCGCATGACCCACGATCGACGCCGCCGGACAGCCCGCAGGATTGGCTTCGAACTGCGCCGCGGTACACGCCTTCTGCAGCGTCTTCAGCCGCGAGGGCAGCCGCTTGGGCAGTTCCACCTTCACCCGCGCGATATTCGCCTGGCTACCCGCCGGCGCGCTCGGGTAGGCCAGCCGCACTTTCAGACTCGCCCCATTCGCCCTACTCGTCCTCCCACTCGTAGAAACCACGAATTTCGGCGCGAAGCTAAGCGCCGCACAATTGGTCACCTGGAAGGGCACCGACAGCGCTTGGCTCGAGCCTTCGCTGCTCTGCAACGTCCCGGTGATCGCCAGCGGGTTGCAGTCGGTCGGGTTGAACGTGAACCGTTCGCGGTTGACGATCACATTGATGTGCTTGATCTGCAGGGGTATCCCATCGAGGATCTGCGGGATCGCATACGGCCCGGAGGGGTCGGTGGCGATCGTCAAGGCTGCGGTGTACGGGTTGACTTCGACCTTCGCGCGCACCACGACCTGCCCGAGGTCGAACGGCCCGGCCTTCGCGGGGTTGACGATCGAGAGGCCGAACGGCGCGCCGTCGTAGGGGCCGGTCAGGTAGACCTTGCCGCCGCGCACGCTGAACGGGTCGCCGCCGAGGCCGACGCTGACGATCGTTTCCCCGATCAGGCTCGCCGGCCCGCACGTGCCCGCGTCGGCCTGCGCTTCGCCGCACAGCTGCACGCCGGTCAACGTTCCCGAGAGCCCCGGCGGCATGTGCAGCACCACCGAGCGCAGGTTCTGGTTGCCGTCTTCGCGGGTCAGCGTCGTCGTGAACGGCGAGAAGCCGCCCGCCTGGATGCTCGTCGAGCCCCCGGTCAGTGCCGGCGCGAACGGCAGCGGATTCGCGCACGGACTCCCGTTCGGCCCGGAGGTGATCGTGAATTCCGAGCTTGGCTGCGCCGCGGGCGTCGCGCTCCACGGTCCGAATGCCGCGTCCGTGGTGTAACTCCCGCACAGCGCGGGCGTGGACAGCGGCGCGCGCGCGGTCCCGAAGAAGTGCAGCCGCAGATCTTCGAAGGGCAGCTGCGGCGTGTCCGGGAACGTCGAGACGACCTGCCCGGTGCGTTCGTCTAGCTGCACCTCCCCGGCGAGCTTGACCCGCACGCCCGCCTGCGGGGCTTCGGCGACCAAGTACATCGCGACCAGCGACCCGAATGGGTTGGCGTTCTGAGCCGCGAGATAAACCGCCCCTTCCAACGATTCGGCCAGCAGCGGCGTCTTGATCTGCACCGTCCCGATCTTGGAGTCTTCCGGGCACGCCGTCGGCCCGGGCGAGAACAGCAGCTCCCCCGACCCCGCTTCGCGCCCTTCGTACCCCGCCTGTTCGGTCGAGCACGCCAGCAGCCCATCCGCCGCCGCCGGGTTCAGCGCCATCCCTTCGGGCAACGTGACCGTGGTGTTCCTCACGTCCGCCTCGGAGAGTCCTGCGGGGTTCAGCAGGGTTTCCTGGGGCACGTGAACGCCGACCACCAGCCCCGTCGGCGCGCTTGCCGCCTGCCCGTCGGGCGCGAGGCTGATCGACGGTTCGAACGGCAGCTGATTGCAGCCGTCCAGGCCGGTCGGATTGCCTTCGCCATCCTCACTTTCGACCGCTGCGGTGACCGGCGCGCCGCTTTCCTGCCATGAGTCGGCGCTCACCCGGTACTGCAACGGCGCGCCACAACTGGTCGGCAGCGTCAATAGCGGCACTTCGGGGCTTCCGGCCGGGCACGTGCGGCCGGTGAGGTTGAAGCCGTTGAGGCATTCCCGGCCGCGTTCGGTGTCATGGCGCGGGTCGGCGGGAACGCCCCAGAAGGTCGTGGTGGCGCTGAGGATCGGCAGCGCCTGGCTGGTATTGCGGCTTTCGACGCTGATGCCATAGTCCCGTCCGCCGCGCACCGATGGGACGAGCACCACGGGCACGTCGGTAAAGCTGAACCCGAACTCGGCGGGCATCCCCGGCGGCGGCACCAGATTGTAGATGTTCACCTTGAATGGGGCAGCGATTTCGCTGGATTCGAAGACTTCGACCGTCTCGACGCCGACGGCGGTCGCAGCGGGACAGTTGGTGCTGTTGCTGCTAGTGAGGTCGCCGTTGGATACCGGTGGCGTGAAGAATTGGCGTTGGCTGCACTGCGGCACCGCGGTGGCGTTGCCGACCAGCCCCGGGGGCAGTTCCACGCGGATGTCCTTCACGTTGCCGTCGGGCACGGGTTCCCCGTTTTCGGTGGTGGTCTTGAAGCGGATCGTGGTTGTCAACGCGAACGGGTGCGAGCCGGCCTGCAGGTCCGGTGTGCCGTCGGCGTTGGTCGCCGTGACGTCGAACCCGGCCTTGCCGGGCAGCAAGCCGAACTGCGCCGACGCGGGCACGGCGGACGCCAGCAGCACGAGCGCCGCCAGCGCACAGAGTGTGAGCGCTCTGCGGTGCATGTTCACTTCCCTCCTTTGCGGGTGGTCGTCTGACGGCCGCGCGCGCGCGGCCGCCGTGCGTCGTGCCGCTTGCGCGTGTGCCGCCGCCCGTGCGAGCGCCTGCGCGTGCTGTGATGCGTTTTGTGGCGCGTTTTGCCCCCGCTCTGCGGCGAGGTGGGATTGCCGGCGCCGTTGAACGTCGCGCTGGGCGGCGCTGCGAAGACGGTCGGCTGGGGCGTGGCCGCGGGCCGACAGGCGTCGCCGTTTTCGCACGGAGCCGTCACGGCGAGCGCCGATGGCGCGCCGACCGCTTCGCCGGGCACGTGCGGCGCGCGCGCGTCGTAGATGTCCAGCAGGTTGTCGTGATCCTGCGCGGTGAGCTGCGCACGCGTGAGAAAGAACACGTCATCGCCGTTGGCGCCGGCATCCAAAAACAGCGATTCTTCGCTGCTGGTCCCGCTCGATATCAGCGCCGTGCAGCCCACCGCGCTCTGACAACTGCCGCGCCCGGCTTCCTCCCACTCGTACACGTCCTGGACGCCGTTGGTGTCATTTGACACCAACGGGTTGGCGCTGTCGAAGAACACCCGCGCGTGCCCATCTTCGTCGGATATCACTCGCGGGAGGTACTGCGCTTCCATTAGACCGGAGCCGCCGTAGCTCCCTCCGATCCAGTCCCCGGCGGGAATCGCCGACGGGCCGATCGGCCGCGCACCGGTCGGGTCGCACGAGAGGCAGTTCAGCGCACGCGTGGCGGCATCGTAGGCGTACACCTCCTGCTCGGGCAGACCGGTTTCGGCGTTGACGCTTTCATACCCCGTGAGGTCGCTGCTAGACATGAACACGACGTGCAAACCATCGGCGCTGACGCGCGCCGTGCGGTTGATCAGTTCCTCTGCCCAGTCATCGGCGCTGAACGCATATCCTTCCTCGCTCTTTGGTCTTTCGGTTTCGTCTTCCCCGGAAAGGCTCGCAATGAACCGCAGCGCGCCTTCGTGCCACACGTAGAGGTTGCATTTGCGCCACTGCGTACCATCTCCCCCACTATTGCTAAGACAGTGACCCGGCACTGCGCCTGGCGCGAGCGCGCCATTGGCGACGAAGTACACGTAGGAGCCGTCTTCGCTTGCGCCGAGCACACCCTGCACGTCGCCGTGCGGAGCGATGTCGACCACCTTGCCTGTCACCGCTTCGAACATGTACAGGTCTTCAAAGCCGGCGTTGGCTGTAAGCAGGTCGCTATCGGTGAAGAACGCCCGCGAGCCGTCACCGCTGATGGCCCAGTAGCGCCCGCCGCTGCTCACGAGGGTTGTGCTCTGGCCTTCGCGCAAGTAGAGACCACCATCGCCTTCGAAATAGACGCGCGTGCCGCCGTCGGAGATCGCGTTCGGGCTACGCGCGAGCTTAGACCCAAAAGGCGTTGCGGAGGTCTCCCCGGGCAGCACACTGACAGGCTGCAACTGGGCTCCAGGCACTCCAGGCGTCCACTCGTACAGGTTGTATTGACCGGGGCTAGCTCCGGGCGTGAGCGCCGCGCTCGTTCTGAGCACCACGTGCTGGAGCTGCGGGTCGGAGCCCGCGAGTTCCATTTCGAATTCCTGTGCGGATACGGAGGGCGGGGCGGTCAGCGCGGCTTCGAAGCTGCCTGGTGCACCGCTCTTCAGGCCGCTGCGCAGCACATAGTTTTCATAGCCCGCCGGTGCACCGGGAGCCAGCGGCGGGCTGGCGACGTGGGCACCGGCAGCGGGATTCAGTCCGGCGGTGCGCAGCAGGCCACTGGAGAGGTCGGCGGCGAACGCCTCGTAGGGCCCACCATGACCAGGCGCACCCTCGCCGGAGCGCGTGGGCGGCGTGATATTTGCGTTCGACCAACCGCCGGCGGCGCGCGTTGCGAGATACTGGCTGCCCAGCGGCGCGGACACCGGCTGCTGGAAGGCTCCGTTTGAGAGATAGGTAATCGCTTCGCCCCCCGCTTCGGCTTGCACGACCCCGCCTCCAGATGGCCCGGGGTACCCGCTGATCGTCAGCAGCAGGGCGCCTTCCTTTTCCGGCGGGGAGACCAGCTCGTATGCACGCCCGTCGAGCAGCCCGACCGCCGCGGCCGGGGACTGCGTCGTGAACGTCGCATCGGCGCCGAACGCCGTCCCGTGGCCGTTCGTCGCGACGAGCCGGTAGTGGTAGATGCTGCCCGGCTGCAGGCCTGTCAGGTGTACCGGCCCGGCGCCCTGCACACCGAACGGGCCGCCCGTTTCCCCGGCGTCCCGTTCCCCGACGGGCACGCTCGTGCCGTAGGTGCTCGTGGGGCCGTATTCGAAGTGATATTTCGTGGCGGAGAATTCAGGATCGACCCGCCCCAGCAGGTCGGCGGTTTCCGCGGTGACATTCGCCACCGACTCGCTCGCCACCGTCGGCGCCACCGGCGCGGGCGTCCCGAACACGTACACCGCGGGCGGACTGGCGGCTTCGTCGGTCGCGTAAACCGTCGGCGTGGCGCCCGTGTCGGCGACCGCGACGCCATCGGAGCTGCCGCTGAGCGCCCCGAGACCAAGGACTTCCAGAAGTTCGGGGCTCGCGCCGGCGGTTTCCAGCACCGATATCTGCAAGCCTTCGTCGTCGTAGACGCGGCCGCTGCGCGGGTCAACCGCGACCGCCCTGCCGCTTTCGGCGATTTCGCGGGGTTCACCGGGGGCAGACCCCGACGCCGGGAACTGTCCGGCGGCGTACTCGTACAACGGCCCGTTGTATTTCAGCTCGAACACATCCCCGGCGCTGTCGGCCGCGATCGAGCACGGTTCGCGAGCAACGGTGATTTCAGAGGTCGCGTAGTCGCCATTGCCAACCGGCAGAGAGGAACCCGTCGGCACATAACGCACCAGCGAACCATGCGAGTTGGCGACATACACGCGCCCGGAGCCGTCGACCGCCACACCACAGGGAGCAATGCTTTCCGGCCCGCCGGGGCCCTGCAGCGCGCCGAGGTATTCGCCATCGCTTGCGAACACCTCGACGGCGCGCGCATTTTCGGCGGCGACGAAGATGTCGCCCGCAAACGGGCCGGCGGCGTTGTCGACCGCGATCTCCGAGGCCGATGCAGCGCCGTCCAACTCCAGGCCTCCCGTGGGCGTACCGGTCAGCTGGTTGCCGCTGATATAGCTGCCCGTCGCCGTGAACGCGACGGGATTCCCGGCCGCATCGAACTTGTCGATCGTTTCGGAGGCGCTATCGAGCACGTACACGTCGCCGCTCGAGGCGTCAACCGCCAGCGACTGCGGCTGCTCGAGCGCGTCGCCCGCCGGGAACTCGGCGACGGGCGCCGAGGGCATCGCGACCGCACCGGCGGCGCGCGCCAACGTGCACGCGAGCGCCCCAAGCAGCGCCAGCGCGCATAGGGCCACCACGGGCAACCGACACAAACTCATCCTGCTTCGTACGCCCGGTGCACGCCGCATCTCGTCTCCTTTTCCCATTTCTCCCACCCGGTCAGTCCGGCCAGCGCGTAAGCGCCATGCCGTAAACATACTGCCTATATAAGCATGTTGCGTACTGTTCTGTCAAGTTAATAACGCTCGCCGCGCCGGCCGAGAAAACACACGTTTGTGTAAGTAAATGTGGGTTGTCGTGGCAGATCAGCTCGCAGAGCCGTTTGCAGCTTATTTTTTATAAACGCTGGTGCGCGGGTAAGCGTCATTCGTCGCCTCTAGCCGCCAGCCCCGCGTGCCACCCGGGTCACCTTGTGCTTGTGTTTCACCTGCTTGGGCTTTGCGCAGCCCGTCACCGCGAGCTTCGTTGACTGTTTGACCACCGCGCCGTTTTGGGCGGTGATAGTCGTCGGGATCGCCAGCTTCTGCTTGCAGAGACTGCCCCGCGCGCTCGCCGGGATGTCCGTTCCCAGGATTGCATGTTCGCCCTGCGGCAGCGTCGCTTCGAAGCTCGTCACCGGCGCGTCCGGGACCGTCTGAAAGCGCGAGTATGTCACGCCCTTCTTGATCTGCGTCTTGCCATCCAGGTCGATCGTCACGCCCTCGCCCTGCAGCACGAACTCGACGTCCGGGAACGCCGCGCCGCCGTGGCTCACGAGGTACGCAGGGCCCGTCAGCGGGACGCTCAACACCGGCGTCAGCGCCTTCGCGTAGCCGATGTTCGAGGCCACCGGGCAGCCCGCGGGGTTCGATTCGAACTGCGCCGCAGTGCACGCTTTCTGCAGGGTCTTCAAGCGCGAGGGGAGCTGCTTGGGGAGCTGCAGTTCGACCTTCGCGATGTTCGCCTCGTCGCCGCCCACTAGCATACCGGCCGCGCCGGTGGTAGGCCCCGCGGGTGACGCGGAGGGCATCGAGACGTTCACCGTCAGCGACGCCCCGTCCAGGCGGCTGGTGTGCGCGCGCGTGCTCGCGGTCAGCTTCGGTTTGAACGCGAGGCTCGCGCAGTTCGCCGCCTGGAAGCGGCTCGACACCCCCGCGCTCGCGCCCTGTGTGGAGGCGAGCGCGCCGGTCACCGTCAACGGTTCGCAGTTCGTCGGGTTGAAGATGAAGCCTTCGCGGTCCACGGTCACGTTGACGGTCCTGATGTCGAGGGGTATGCCCTGGAGGAACGTGGGCAGCGGGTCGCTGGCGATCGTGATCTGGGCGGTGTGCGGATCGACGCTGACCGCCGCCCTGACAACGACGGTGCCGAGGTCGAAGGGCCCGGCTTCCGCGGGGACGACCACCGACAGGCCAAACGGCGCACCCTTATACGGACCGGTCAGGAACACCGGATCCTGCGGCTTACCCGCCTGCGGCAGGGACACTGGGTCAGGTCCGACCCCCGCAGCGGTCGTCACATGCCCGATCTGACTCGCAGAAGAGCAGGTCCCTAGAGAGGCCTGGGGTTCGCCGCACAGCGAGACTTTCGAAAGCATCCCCAGCAGGCCGGGCGGGGTCCGTACGCTGACTGCGCCCAGCGTCTGGTCCTCGTCGGAGCGGGAGATCGTCACCGAGAAGGGGCTGAAGGCACCCGCCTGGTTGTTGGTCGTGCCCGCCGCAAACGACGGGCTAAACCCACCGCCACAGTTCGAAGTGAACTTGAACGGGCTCTCAGAGGCCACCGCGAGTCCCGTGCTCCACGGCGTCAGCGAGCTTTCCGCTTCATACGTGCCACAGGCCGCAGGCGTCGACAGCGCAGCTCGCGGCCCTTCGAAAAACGTCAGCTGCAGATTGCTGAAGGGCTGCTGCGGGTTGTTATCAAAGGTCGTCTGAAGCTGGCCCGTCAGGGGGTTCGCTTCGACATGGCCCGCGAGCTTGATCGACACCCCTACGCCCTCGGCGACCACGTAGAGCGCGAGCAGCGAACCAAACGGGTTGTTGTCCGGCTGCGCCAGATAGACCGAGCCGGTAAGCGGGGCTTCCAGGAGTGGCGTCTCTATCTGCACCGAGCCGACCTTCGAGGCGTCCGGACACGACGGCTTCTGGGCGCTGTTGATTTCGATCTGCGCCGGCGTGCAAGCCGCGCGCCCGTCGGCCGCCGAGGGGTTCACCGACATCCCCACCGGCAGCGTTACGACCGCCTTCTTCAGCTCCGCCTCGGCCAGCCCAGCCGGATTGTCGATCTGCGGCAGCTGCACTTCGGCCGACAGGCCAGACGGCGAAGACGCCGCGCTCGTGTCCGGCCGAATGCTGACCTTGGGGCTGAAGTCCAGACGTTCACAGCCCGCGAGCGCCGGGAACGAGGAGGATGCCGTCTTCCAGAGGGGATCGCTCAGATCGGGGCTGCCATCCGGATTTTCGGCCCCCGGTTCCTGCCATGAATCGGCGTCAACGCTTGTCGTCAGCGGGCTACCTGAACAGCTCGTGGGCAGCGTCAGGAACGGCTTGGACGTGACTTCGCTTTGATGCGAGCATCCCGATTCTCCAGTATAAGATATCAGACATTCTCCACGGAATTCGTCGTGAGAGGAGTCCGCCGGCACCCCCCAGAGGGTGACCGTCGTCGCAAAGAGATTCAAGCCCTGATTCGTGTTATCGGAAGAGACCGTCAGGCCGTAGTCACCGCCCGTGCGCACGGAGGGCTTCAGCACGACCGGAACCCCGACAACGTTGAAGCCAAACTCGGCCGGGACGCCGGGGGTAGGGACGAGATTATATACGCCAAGGAAAAAACCGGGGGTACTGGCTCCAAGCGTTGTGATTGCCGCCATCCCCACCTGTGTGCTTTCGGGACAGCTCGCCCCCGAAAAGGGAATATGCGGATTGGGCGTATGAAACTGCTGGGATGTGCACTTCGGAGTCGAGGTGGGATCGCCTGTCAATCCGGCTGGCAATTCCACTTGGATGTCCTTGACATTGCCATCGGGAACGAGTTCTCCGTTTGCATTGGTCGTTTCGTGGAAATTGAAGCTGGTCGTCATCTCCCAAGGATGTGATCCAGCCTGCACGTCCGGCGAGCCATCATGGTTGACGAAACTGGTTTCAAAGCTCTGAAAGCCAAAACTGGCGAGCGCTGGAGCGGCGAACAACAGCGACAGAGAGACGATGAGAGCCGCAGCGCAGGATATTTGCCTCTGAATCGTCACCGCTTCCTCCCCTTCGCAGTCCTTGTGGCTTTCCCATTCCTCGACTTTCGCTTGTGTGGCTTCGGTTTGCGCTTGTGCTTCTCCCTAGGCTTGACAGCCGGCTTGGCCGGCGGCGCGGAGAGATTCCCAACACCTGCGAACGTCGCGCTCGCGCTTGGGCCGAACACCGGTTGCGCAGAGACGGGAGGCAGACAGCCCTCGCCACCACAGGGCGACGCCGGGGTGGACGGCGGTGGGAGGCCCCCGTCCACGCGCGCATCGTAGAGATCGACGAGCGTATCGGTGTCCCCGGGAACGAGCGCCTGGCTTGTGATGAAGAAGACGTCGTTCCCGGTAGCGCTCGCATCGACAAAGGAAGATTCTTCGCCGCTCGTACCGCCCGAGATCAAATAGGGCCATCCATTCTCATACTCATAGACGTCCTGCTCGCCGTTCGTATCGGTCGGCACCAGTTCGTCGCGACTGTCGAAGAACACACGGCTGCCGTCTTCAGAGAGCACGCGCGACTGATACACGGCTTCCCCTACGCCGCCGCTGCCAAAGTCGGTGCCCCCAGGAATGCGCGAAGCCCCCACCGGCCGCGCGCCGCCCGGATTGCATGAGACGCAGCTCAGGCGCCCCGCGCCGGCTCCATCGTACACGTAGGAGTACACCTCCTGATCCGGTTTTCCGGTAATGGCGTCGATGTTGTCGTAGCCGGTCAAGCTTGCGTCCGACATGAAGACCAGGTGCCGGCCATCTGGCGTTACCCTCGTTGTACGCGCCGCCACCGAGTTGCTCCAGTCGTGAGCCGATACTACCCCCACTTCTTCTTCTTCTTCTGAGACCTGCCTTTCGTCGTCCGGTGAGAGTGTCGCGATGAACGTCGTGCGTCCTTCGCCATCATGCACATACAGATTTAACCCACCAGAGACCGGTAGATGCCCTTCGTCATTCGCACCTGCCAGCACGCCTTTTGCCACGAAGTACACGAGGAAGCCATCTTCGCTTGCGCCCAGCACACCCTGCACTGACGCGCCATTGAGGTCACTGACATTTTCATCGACCGTGAGGTCGCTCAACTGCCCGCTGTTCACATCGAATTCGTAGAGGTCTTCCCCTTCTGCTGTTTCTTTGTGTGCCGTAGAGTCTTTGGTCAACCGGCGCCGGTCGGTGAAGAACGCCTTCGAGCCGTCGCTGCTCGCCGTCCGAAATATACCTTCTCCGCCTTCGTCCGGGCCCTGTGAGGCATCGACCTCGACGGTTTCATCGCCATTCTCGCGTACATACAAAGAGGGCTCCTGAGACCCTCCAGGCAAGATTGACCAGAACACGCGCGAGCCGTCAGCGGAGACCGAATGACTCTCAAAGGGCGTGGAGCCCACCTGAGCACCCGGCACAGGTGTGCCGTCGTGTAGCACGTTGATCGGCTGAAACCGACCGTTTGCCCACTCATATAGATTACGGTTCAGTCCACCGGTATCGAGCATACCGGTTGTCAGCGCGGCGTCGGTTGCGATCACGATGTGTTCGAGATCGGGCGTGGCCCCCGCCAATTCCATGACGAACGTTTCCGGTGATTCTCCAGGCGTACTCGTGAGCAGTGCCTGAGGGCCATTATTCTTTTCGTACAGGTAGAAATTCTGATAGCCCGGAGGTGCGCCGGGGGCCAGTGGAGGATTCTCCACTGGCCGATAGCCCAGGCCATTGATCATCAAGCTTCTTGTGAGGTCACTGGAGAAAGCCTCATATGGCGTGCCATAGCCGGCGTTCGCATATGTATCGGAGATCTCTGGTGCCGCAATGTTCTGCGTGGACCATTCTTCAGAGTCGCGCATGGACAGGTACTGGCTGCCCAAAGGCGCACCCTGTGGATTGCGGAAGGAGCCCAGTGATACGTAGGTGATCGAGTTCCCGTCCGCCGCGGTTTGGACAACGCCCCCCTCAGAGGACTTGTCGATCCCGAGCACCCCCGAGTCGCTCTTTTCCAACGGGGAGACCATCTCGTACGCACGGCAATCTGGGAGGCCCAGTGAGTTGTTTTCCTGGCGCAGCCGTTCGTTGGGGCACGCTTCAGCCGCGGCCGCCGCCGGTGAGAGCGCCGCGGCGGCACAGATGAGGCCGATCGCCGGCAGTAGCGCTCGGCGGCCGGCCGGCGGATGCGTACCGCGCTGGGCGCGCCAGCGGTGTCTTGCGTGTCTCACTCTCGCCCCCCGGGTACCTGCTCCGCTTGTGATGTCACCGCTTCCTCTCCTCCTCGTATTTCTCTTTCGTTTGGCCTTTCTCGCCTTCGGGCAGTCGGTCACCGCGATTTTCGTGCCCTGTTTGAGCACCGCATCGTTGGGCGGTGATCGTCGTCGGGGTCGTCAGGTCCTGCTCGTGCGCGCTCGCCGGTATGTTCGTTCCCAGGATCGCCCTGCAAACCTCAACCATCACTTCTCCCCAGTCGCCGTATCGACCCCGAGCCGCGCCGACAGACGCTCGCCCAGTGGTGTCAGGCGCCACGCGTTCGGGGCCCCCTTCGTATGGCCCTCGCCGCTGTTAACCAGCAGGCCGAGGCCCTCCAGGCGGCGCAGGAGCTTCGATACCTGGCCCTGGTCGGTGATCTCCGCCGCGTCCGCGATCGCGCGGTTTCTGATCCACGGCTCGCGCGCCACGGCCTCCAGCACGCGCGCCGTGCGGTAGGTCAGGCGCATCGGGATCGCCGCCAGGTCGCGCTCCAGGGAGCGCGTCGCGTCCGGCCGCGCTGCGCGCGCGCGCAGCGGCTTCGGAGCCGCTCGCGCCAGCTCGCGCGCCGCCGCTGCCGGGCCGAGATAGGGCAGCGCGATCATCGCCATCAGCTCGCCCTGCAGCACACACAGCGGCGCGCGGTCGCCGCGGCGCAGGCGGCCGTGGACGATGCCCAGCGCCGCCGCCACCAGGCCCTCCGCCGTCAGCGGTGTGCAGCGTGCGCCGCGTGCCTGCAGTGCACGGCCCTCGTCGAGCGCCGCCGCCAGGCGCCCCAGCAGCCGCTCGCGGCGCTCCTGCACCGCCGCGCCGCCGCGCAGACCCTGCACCACGCAGACGCGCGCCAGCGCCGGGTCCCGGTCGAGCAGCGAGAGGATCGCCCACAGGCCGCCGCGCACCCGCTCGAGCCAGCTCCTGCCCGCCAGCTCCTGCGCCGCCAGCTCCGCCTCGATCCGCGCGCCGAGGTCCTCGACGAGCGCCAGCAGGCAGCCCTCGCGGTTCTCGAACAGCTCGTAGAACGTCCGCCGCGAGACGCGCGCCCGCGTGACGATCCGCTCGACCGACGCGTCCACATAGCCCGACTCGTCGAACACGCCGACCGCCGCCGCCAGCAGCCGCGAGCGCTGGATCTCCGCTACCCGCCGCCGCGGCATCCCGCGTGCGGGCACCCGCACCGCGCGCCCGCGCGGCGGCTTGGGCGCTGCCACCAAGCCCTCCGCCGTCAGCGGCGTGCAGCGCGCGCCGCGCGCACGCCGCGCCGCGCCCCCATTTAGACGATCCAGCTGCATCTCCGACCCGCCACTCCTTTTCCCCAGTCGGCCGCCCGAGCGCGTCGAACGGTCCCCGTAAACGTCAGTGCCTATATAAGCATAAGATGTTCTAGGCTGTCAACCAGGAACGGTCGGGGGAGGACCAGATGCGGGAGCAAAGCCCGATAAACAAAGGCGATTCCGGGTTTCAGGGAGGCGCACGACGCGGACACGCACAATGTCAACAGTGGCCGCGTCGGTCTACAAAACACTGGTGTACAAATATTTGTGTTTATCGGAGTCCACCGGGCGCGGGGGTTGTAGCGGCGGTGGATCGCGGTCGTGGGGCGCAGGCGCCCGGCCCTCACAGAAATCGCGCCTCCAGATGGGTGATCGACCGGGGTAGAGTCGGTAGCGCGATGGCTCACACGCCCCCCGGGGAGCATTCCCGACCGGCAAACGCCCGTGTCTGGGTATGCGCGCGCGCCGCGGGCCGGCGATGAGCGCCGCGCACAACAGTCCGCGCGCGCGGATCGTCGCCGGGATGATCGCCAGCGCCGCCCGCGACGGCTACGCCGAGGCCAGCATCGCCCACGCGATCGCCCACGCCCACGTCTCCCGGCCCACCTTCTACGAGCACTTCGCCGACAAGCAGGCCTGCTTCCTCGCCGCCCACCAGCAGCTCGCCGGCGCGCTCGCGCAGGACGTGCGCGCCGCGATCGCCGCCGGCCCGCCACAGGACGCGCTCGCCGCTGCGCTCGGCGCGCTCGGCGCATTCGCCGCCCGCGAGCCCGACCACGCCCGGCTGCTGCTCGTCGCCACGCTCGCCGCCGGGCCCGCCGCCCAGGACGCCCGCGACCGCGCCGTCGCGCAGATGACCACCACCGTCGAGGACTCCCTCGCCCGCGCCGCGCCCGACGCGCCTGCTCCCGACGCGCCCACCGGCGTCGCGCTCGGCACCGCCCACTGGCTGCTCGGACGCCAACTGCGCCAGGGCAACCCCGAGCTCGCCGCCGTCGGCGCCGAGCTCGGCGCCTGGGTGCGCAGCTACACCCGGCCGCTCGCCCAACACCGCTGGCGCGCGCTGCAGCCCGGGCCGCCGCCACCGCGCACCCCCCACGTCGCCGCGCTGGAGCCCACCGCGCCCGCGCCGCTGCGCCCTGGACGGCCCGCCGGCGACGCCCCCGACGTCGCCCGCAACCAGCGCCTGCGGATCATGCTCGCCACCGCCGACACCGCCGTCGAGAAGGGCTACACGGCGACGACGATCACCGACATCGCGGCCGCCGCGGGCGTCTCACGCAAGGTCTTCTACAGCCACTTCGCCGACAAGCAGGAGGCGTTCCTCGCCATCCACGAGCTCACCTTCCAACAGCTCATCACCGTCGTCGCCAGCGCCTTCTCCGCCACCGCGGCCGACTGGCCCGAGCGGATCTGGAACGGGGGCCTTGCGATCACCCAGTGGTACGCCGCCAACCCGACGCTGTCGCACGTCGCCTTCGTCGAGTCCTACGCCGTTGGCGCCCCCGCGATCGAACGCGTCGACCTGTCGGTGCCGGCCTTTGGGATCTTCCTGCGCCAGGGCTACGCCGACGCCCCCCAGCAGCCGCCTGAACGCGCGCTGGAAGCGATCACCGACGCGATCTTCGAGATTTGCTATCGCTACGCCCGCAGCGGCATCGTTGAGCAGCTGGGAAGGCTGGTCTACCCGACCGCATACCTGGTCGTCGCCCCCTTCCATGGGCCGGCCCGCGCTGGGGCATTTGTGGAGGGGAAGCTCGCCGCAGGGCGGCGAGCGGAGGGGGGGCGCGAACAGCAGCAGAGGGAGCAGCAGAGAGAACAAGGATGACCGCGCCCGCCGCAGGCAAGCCCAGCCAAAAGGAGCGCCTGCGCGCGGGCGTCGTCTACGCAGTCGTGCGCTATGGCTACGCGGAGACGACGGTCAGCCACGTGATCAAGCACGCGGGCGTCTCGCGGCCGACGTTCTATGAGCACTACGGCGACAAGCGGCAGGCGTTCCTGGCCACTCACGACGAGCTGGCGGGGGAGCTGCGCGCGCGCGTGGGCGACGCGCTCGCGGGGGCCGCTCCGGAGCAGGCGCTCGCGGCCGCAATCGGCGCCCACGTGGCGCACGCCCAGGAGCAGCCCACCCACGCGCTGTACCTCACGGACTGCACGCTCGCCGCGGGGCCCGCCGCGCTCGACGCGCGCGACAAGCTGCTCGGGGAGCTGACCGCCGCCGTCGAAGAGGCCGTCGCCGCGATCGGGGCGCAACCCCCGGCACCGCTCCCCCCCAAGCCAGCCACCGCCGGGGCGCAACCCCCGGCACCGCTCCCCCCCGGCCCCAATGTCCCTGAACGGTCCCCCGCCGGCGCCGCGCCGCTCCCCCCCGACCCGCACGCCCCGGCGCCGCGCCCCCACGACCCGAACGCCCCCGACCTCCCCACCAGGCTCGTGCTCGGCAGCCTGCAGCGTGTGCTGCCGGGGATGCTGCGCCGCGGCGACCGCGACCTGCCGGGGGCGGCGGACCGGCTCGGCGAATGGGCAGCCCGCTACAGCCGCCCGGTCGCCGAGCACCGCTGGCGCGCGGTCGAGCCGGGGCCGCCGCCGCCGCGCTCGCCCCACACGACGGAGCTGGCGCTCGAACGCCCGCCGCCGCTGCGCCCCGGCAGGCCCCGCATCTCCGAAGCGGACGTCGCCCACAACCAGCGCCAGCGGATCATGCTCGCCGCCGCCGAGCTCGCCGTCCGGCAAGGCTACGCCGCCACCACGATCGCCCAGATCGCCGCCGCCGCGCAGCTGGAGCGCAGCGTCTTCTACGCCCGCTTCCCCGACAAGCAGAGCGCCTACCTCGCGATCCACGACCTGACCTTCCAGCAGCTGCTCGCCGTCGGCTCCAGCGGCTACTTCCGCGCCACGCGGTGGCCGGAGCAGATCTGGCAGGGGTTGTGCGCGAGCACGCAGTGGCTCGCGGAGAACCCGCTGCTGGCCCACACGACGTTCGTCGAGTCACACGCGATCGGCGGCGCGGCGATGACGCGCGTCGAGGACTACGTACGCATGTTCGGGATGTTCCTCGCGGAGGGCGGCCGCTACTGCGGCCGCGAGGTCGCGGCCTGCGCAGTCGAGCTGGTCGCGGATTGCGTCGTCGAGCTGGCCTACCTGCTTTGCCGTGAAGGGCGCGTGCAGGAGTGCCCGCGGTTTGACTATCTCGCCGCCTACGTCGAGCTGGGAGGATGGCTCGGGGTCGAGGGCGCCGAGGGCTTCGTGAAGGCTGCCCAGCGGCGCGGAGACCGGCTGCTGGAAGGCTCCGTTTGAGACATAGGTGATCGCTGCTCACTTCGATAGGTGATCACTGCTCACTTCGCCCCATTCGTTGTATCGACCCCGAGCCGCGCCGCCAGGCGCTCGCCCAGGGGGCTCAGGCGCCACGCGTTGGGGGCGCCTTTGGCGTGTCCCTCGCCGCTGTTGACAAGCAGGCCGAGTCCCTCCAGGCGGCGTAGCAGCTTCGATACCTGGCCCTGGTCGGCGATCTCCGCCGCGTCGGCGATCGCGCGGTTGCTGACCCGGGGCTCGCGCGCCACCGCCTCCAGCACGCGCACCGTGCGGTAGGTCAGGCGCATCGGGATCGCCGCCAGGTCGCGCTCCAGGGAGCGCCCGTCGCTCGCCCGCGCTGCGCGCTCACGCGGTGGCCTGGGCGCCGCTCGCGCCAGCTCGCGCGCCGCCGCCGCCGGACCCAGGTACGGCAGCGCGATCATCGCCATCAGCTCGCCCTGCAACGCGCACAACGACGCGCGCCCGCCGCAACGCAGACGGCCGTAGACGATGCCAAGCGCCGCCGCCACCAAGCCCTCCGCCGTCAGCGGCGTGCAGCGCGCGCCGCGCGCCTGCAGCAGGCGGCCCTCGTCGAGGACCGCCGCCAAGCCTCTCAGCAGTTGTTCGCGGCGCTCCTGCACCGCGGTGCCGCCGCGCGGCCCCTGCACCACGCAGACGCGCGCCGGCGCCGGGTCGCGGTCGAGCAGCGACAGGATTGCCCAGAGGCCGCCGCGGACCCGCTCGAGCCAGGCTGTGCCCGCCAGCTCCTGTGCCGCCAGCTCCGCTTCGATCCGCGCGCCGAGGTCCTCGACGAGCGCCAGCAGGCAGCCCTCGCGGTTCTCGAACAGCTCGTAGAACGTCCGCCGCGAGACGTGCGCCCGCGTCACGATCAGCTCGACCGACGCGTCCAGGAAGCCCGACTCGTCGAACACGCCGACCGCCGCCGCCAGCAGCCGCGAGCGCTGGATCTCCGCCACCCGCCGCCGCGACATCCCGCGCGCCGGCACGCGCCCCGCACGCCGCGCCGACTCGAGCGACTCCGCGCCGCGCGCACGCCGCGCCGAGCCCCCATTCAGAGGATCCAGTTGCATCTGCCGCCCCGCCACTCCTTTTCCCAGTCGGCCGCCCGAGCACATCGAACGGTCCTCGTAAATGTCAGTGCCCATATAAGCATAAGATGTTCTACGCTGTCAAATTGGAAAACCGCCACGGGAGCGGGTGGGGAGAAAAGCCCGATGAATAAAGGGGATTGTGGATTTCAGAGAAACTCGTGGCGCGGACACGGACGATGTCAGCAGGTCGCGATGGTCTACAAAACACTGATGTATAAATATTGGTGTTTCCTGGAGTTGACGGGGCGCGGGGCTTGCGAGGGCGGTCGATCGCGGAGCCGGGGCGCAGGCGCTCGCAGTTCGCAGAAATCGCGCTCCCGGAACGGTGATCGACCGGGGTAAGAGTCGGTAGGGCGGTGGCGCACACGTCCACCCGCGAGCGCTCCCGACCGGCAAACGCCCGCGTCTTGGTAATCCGGAACTGACGCTGCCCTCGCTTTTGCGGGCCCTCCTACTTCAACAGCCGCGAGAGCCGCCGGTCCTTGAGCACGCGCCCATCGGTTTGGCAGGCCGGGCAGTAGGCGATCACGTAGTCCTCGAAGTGCACCGCCTGCAGCGTGCCGCCGCAGCGCGGGCAGGGCTCGCCCTCGTGGCGGTGAACGCGCAGCGGCATCGGCAGCTTGTCGGGGATCGGCAGCGCCACGACGTGCTCGTAGTGCTCGAGCGCGGTGCCGAGCACCCGCACGATCGCGGCGCGCAGCCGCGCCAACTCGTCGGCGTCGAGGTCGCTGCCACGCTTGTAGGGCGAGAGGCGTGCCTCCCAGAGAATCTCGTCGACCCAGGAGCGGCCGATGCCGGCGATGACGTGCTGGTCGCGCAGCAGCGCGTGCAGGGGCCGGGGCACGTCCAGCAAGGCGGCGAGCGCGGGGTTCTCAGGCGGGTCGGGCCACGCCTCGGGCCCGAGGCTCGCCAGCGCGGGCTCCTCGGCGAGCGCGGCGACGGGCAGCAGCTTGGCCCAGGCGGCCTGCTTGGAGCCGAACTCGCGCAGGCGCAACTCGCGGCCGTCGTCGATGCGCACGAGCACGCGTGAGGTGCGGTCGCGCGGCCCGGCGTGCTTGTCGAACAGCTGCAGGCGTCCGGCGGACATTAGGTGGAGCACCAGGGCCAGCTCCTCGGACGCTTGGGACTGCCCCTCCGAAGCGCGAGCCCGCCCCGCTGGCGCGACCTCGGACCCCCGCGCCTGCCCCTCCGAAGCGCGGGCCCGCCCCTCTGGCGCCTGACCGAGGCCCTCGGACACCGGCGGCGCGGCGCTGGCGATCCGCACGATCAGCTGCTTGCCGCGCCGGCCGACGGCCACGATCTGGCGGCCGGCGAGTACGGAGAGCGGCGGGTCGAAGGTCTTCAGCGCGTTGATGCCGGGGGCGAGCGCCGATTCGATGCGCGCGCCACGCAACGCGGCGTCGAGCCGGCGCGCGGTGATCTCGACCTCGGGCAGCTCGGGCATGGGCCGCCTCCACTGTAGGCGCCCGATGCCCGGGGTGCGGGCGTCTGCAAGCGCCTACACGGGCCGGTTGGCGCCGATCGGCGGTCCTTCGTACCTGACGCCGGCGGGGCTGGTCCAGCGCACGCGCCAGCTGGTGCCGGGCGTGCTGGAGTGAAGGCTCCAGTAGCCGAGCGAGTCGGTGCCTGGTTTGGCCAGTACACGGTACCTGCGCGAGCCACGGGTCTCGACGAGCACGGTCACCTTGGTCGCGCCGGTGGCGGGACGCGCGAGACCCCAGAGGGAGTAGCCGCGACCGTCCTTGAAGACGACGAGCGGAACGGGCCAGGCGGAGTAGAGGGGCTTGGGCGCGCCGTTGACGAACTCGAGGCCGGACTGGAAGCCTACGAAGCCCCCGTGCACGCCCGCGCCGGGAGCGCCGCCGACGGCGCCGTCTTTGAGTAGGTACTGCGAGAAGGCGGCCACACGCGGGTCGCGCCAGGCGATGTATTCGGAGATCGCGTCGTATTCCGCCTGCCTGGCGGGGGAGACGCCGAGGAAGCGGTTGGGCTTGCTTTGGACGCCGAACTCGGTCAGGTAGATTGGCAGGCCGCCGTTGATGGCGCCGGCGTGGGCGGCTAGGTTGAGCGCGTTTTCAAGACGCGAGAGCACGCCGATCATCACGTCGTCGCGGGTCGAGGGGTGGTAGTAGGGGCCCGGCTTGTCCGAGTAGGCGTGGTCGGAGTAGCCGTAGGCCGTTAGCGAACCGCAGGCCCCGGCTTTGCGGTAGTGGGCGTTCAGGCAGAGCATGCCGCGCAGGAAGGCGAGCGGGGCGACGTCGTGCAGGGGGTTGCGGCGCACTTCGGCGCGGCTGATGGTGTCGTAGCCGGCCGGTGCGGTTTCGCCGATTAGCACCCGGGGGCGGGGCATACCGGCGGCCTGCAGCCCGGCATAGCCTTCCTGGTAGAGGCCGCGGTAGATACGCGGCGACGCGGGCTGGCCGTTGGCGCCGAACTGGGGGAGCAGGAAGGCGGCGTCGTTGGGCTCGTTCCAGATCGCGAACAGCGAGACCAGCGAGCCGTAGTGCTTGCCGACGGCGGTCATGAATTCGCGGAAGGCGCGGGCGTTGGGGTTGGTGTCGTAGGGAGCGCGGTGGTTGGAGGTGGCCCAGCGCGGAACGGGCGAGGTGACGGTCAGCAGCACCTTCCAGCCCAGTTCGTGGGCCTTGGTGATCGCCCAGTCGTAGGGGCCCCAGGCGTAGGCCGCGGGATTGGTCGCTTCGAAGTCGGGCCGCGTGGCACTGTTGCCGCCGGGCGCGACGTCTTGCCAGGCCAGCTCGACGCGGATGGCGCGTACGCCGAGGTGCTTCATCTGCGCGAGCGCATGTTCGCGTGTGTGGGCATTCAGCAGCACGCTGCCGGCCTCGAAATAGTCGGCCTGGTTGTGCGCGGCGAACGCACTGCCCGTGCCCAGAGCGCCGAGCGCCGAGCAGGCGAGCAGTGCACACAAAAGTACGCGGGTACGCAGCAGCATTCAACGGCTCCATTCCTTCGGGGACATACAAACAGACGACACCAACGCGGACACCAACGCGCGGGCGTGCTCCGCCGAGCGGCCCACGCAGCCGGCCTCGAGGGAAAGGCAGGCTCGCTGGGGTGCGCCTCGCTTAAGACACGCTATCGAGCGAGAGGTTGCGGTGCGCCCTTCCAGGCGGGGCGAGGTTGGGATAGCGTTGCGCCGGTGAGCGCCCCGACGGCCCCGGACGACATCGTGCAGACCCATACGGAGGTGGCCGCCGACGCACGCCCGCCGCTGCTGGTGCTCGACCCGCTGCGCGAGTTCCTCGACGGACAGGGGCTGGGCGCGGGCGAGCTGCGGGCGAGCCCGGTCGGCGAGGGGCACTCCAACGTGACGTACCTGATCGAGCGGGCGGACGGCAGCGAGTATGTGCTGCGCCGCCCGCCGCGCCCGCCGTTGCCGCCGAGCGCGCACGACATGTTGCGCGAGGCGCGGCTGCTGGGAGCTCTGCGGGACACGCCGGCGCGCGTGCCGGACGTCCTGGCGGTCGGCACGGACGAGGCGATCATCGGCGCGCCGTTCTACGTGATGGAGCGGGTGGCGGGCGAGCCGATCGTGTTCAGTGTGCCCGAGCCGCTGGACACGCCGGCCGAGCGTGCGCGGATCGCGCACGAGCTGATCGACGCGCTGGTCGAGATCCACGGCGTGGACTGGCGCGCGGCGGGGCTCGAGGACTTTGGCAAACCGACGGGCTATCTGCAGCGCCAGCTGCGCCGGTTTGGGGGGCTGTGGGAGATCAATAAGACGCGCGAGCTGCCGGCGGTGGAACGGGTCGCGCGCTGGCTCGGCGAGCACGTCCCGGAGTCCGGCCCGGCGACGATCGTGCATGGCGACTACCGGCTGGGCAACACGATGTTCGCGTCGGGCGCGCCGGCGCGACTGGAGGCGGTGCTCGACTGGGAGATGGCGACGATCGGCGACCCGCTGGCCGATCTGGGCTACCTGTGCATGATGTGGAGCGAGCCGGGCGACCCCCCGGGCGGGCTGCGCGAGGCGCTCGGGCGGGTGACGCGCAGCGAGGGATTCCCGACGCGCGCGGAGCTGATCGCGCGCTATGAGGAGCGCTCGGGACGGTCGATGCGCGAGCTGCGCTGGTATGTGACGTTGGCGGTGTGGAAGTCGGTGGTGTTTATGGAGGGCAACTACAAGCGCGCGCAGGCGGGAATGACCGACGACCCCTATCTGGTGCACTTCGGCGAGGGGGTCGTGCAGCTGGCGGCACACGCGGAGGAGGTGGCGTTCGGTGAATGAGGGGGATCGCCGCGGGCTGCTGGTTGACTGGGGCGGCGTGATGACGACTAATCTGTTTCATTCGTTTGGCGCATTTTGCGAAGCCGAGGGACTCGACCCGGCGGCGCTGGCGGGGGCGTTTCGCGAGAACCCGGCGGCGCGCGAGCTGCTGATTGGCTTCGAGGAGGGTCGTATCGAGGAGGTGAAGTTCGAGAACGAGTTGGGCCGGCTGCTCGGTTTGGCGGCGGCGGAGGGGCTGATCGACAGGTTGTTCGCGGGGGCGAAGGTGGAGGAGTCGATGGTCGCGGCGGTGCGCGCGGCACGCGCGGCGGGGGTCGCGACGGGGTTGATCTCCAACTCGTGGGGTACGACGCGCTACCCGCGGGGGCTGTTGGGCGAGCTGTTCGACGGCGTGGTGATCTCCGGCGAGGTGGGGGTGCGCAAGCCGTCGGCGCGCATCTACAGGCTGGGCGCGCAGGCGATCGACCGCGCGCCGGCGCAGTGCGTGTTCGTCGACGACCTGCCGTTCAACCTGCCGCCGGCTGTCGAGCTGGGGATGGCGACGGTGCACCACACCGACGCGCAGGAGACGATTGGCGAGCTCGAGCGCCTGCTGGGGGTCGACCTGCGCGAGGCTACACCGGCCGAGGACGCTGCCTGCATTGTCACCCGCC
The DNA here is from genome assembly GCA_963804675.1 of uncultured Solirubrobacterales bacterium. Taxonomy (GTDB): domain Bacteria; phylum Actinomycetota; class Thermoleophilia; order Solirubrobacterales; family Solirubrobacteraceae; genus Palsa-744. The sequence goes on from CAWDRI010000001.1 coordinate 2,194,802, forward strand.
GCGGGCCGGCACGCGCCGGCGAGGGCAGCTAGTCGCGCTTGCCCCGCCCGTAGAGCAGTTTGAACGCGCTGCCCAGCAGCTTTGTCCCGCGGCGTGTGTAGGGGAAGAAGTGCGGTTCGCGCCGCAGCGCGAGGCGCGGGGTGATCAGGAGCGCCTGCTCGGAGCAGTACTTGCGGATGCCGTGGGCGCCGTGGCGCGAGCCGAGACCGGACGCCTTGACGCCGCCCATCGGCAGCTCGAGGGCGGCGAAGTTGATGATCGCGTCGTTGACACAGACCGCGCCGGAGTTGACGCGCCGCGCGAGCTCCTCGCCGCGGGTGGTGTCGCGCGTGAAGACCGACCCGGCGAGACCGTAGGGCGAGTCGTTGGCTAGGCGCACGGCCTCATCGGCGTCTGCGACCTTCATGATTGGCAGGGTGGGACCGAAGGTCTCCTCGCGCATGATCTTCATCGTGTGGTCGACGTCGACGAGCACGGTGGGCTCGAAGTAGAGCCCGTCGCCGCCACCACCGCCGCCGTCGCCACCGCGGTGTCCGCCGACGAGCACGCGCGCGCCGCGCGCGACGGCATCGTTGATGTGGTCTTCGACGATGTCGAGCTGCGGCGGGAAGGTCATCGCGCCGACCTCGACGGTGCCGGGGCCGCCGTCGGGGTTGCCCTGGCGCAGGGCGCGGACTTTCTCGACGACTTTGCCGACGAACTCGTCGTAGACGGGCGCCTCGACGTAGGCGCGCTCGAGCGAGATGCAGGTTTGGCCGGAGTTCTGCATCGAGTAGTAGGTGGCGGTGTTGGCGGCGCGCTCGAGGTCGGCGTCGGCGAGCACGATCAGGGGGTCCTTGCCGCCGAGCTCCAGCGAGCAGGGGATCAGCCGCCGCCCGGCCGCCTCGGCGACCAGGCGCCCGGTGCGGGTGGAGCCGGTGAACATGATCATGTTGACGGCCTCGATCAACGCCGCGCCGGTCTGCCCGCGGCCGGTGGCGACCTGGAAGACATGCTCGGGGATGCCGCACTCGGAGAGGCCCTCGGCGAGCAGCAGCGAGGTCAGCGGGGTGATCTCGGAGGGCTTGAGGATCACGCTGTTGCCGGCGGCGAGGGCGGGGATGCAGTCGCCGAAGGAGTTGGTGAGCGGGTAGTTCCAGGGGCCGATTACGCCGATCAGGCCGAGCGGCTTGTAGCGGAGGACCAGTTTGCGGCCCTTGACGAGCATCGAGCTGGTGTGCACGCGCTCGTCGGCGAGGTACTCCTCGGCGTGCTTGGCCCAGAAGCCGAAGGCGGCGCCGGCGTAGGAGATCTCGGCGGCCTGGGCGTCCTCGTAGGTCTTGCCGGTCTCGGAGACGATCGTGCGCATGACGCGGTCGGCGTTGTCCATGACCCACTTCTGCATGCGCAGCAGCACGCGCGCGCGACCCTCAAAGCCGTAGGCCTCCCAGATCGGCTGCGCGGCGCGCGCGCGCGCGGCCAGCGCGGCGACGGCGGCGGCGTCGAGGTCGGGGACGGTCGCGACCGTCTCGCCGGTGGCGGGGTTTTCGACGGGGATGCCGGCGGCTGGCTGCTCGGGCGCGGTGCCGTTGGAGGTCTGGGGTGCGTGCTGCTCGACCGTCGCCATCTGAATCCCCTATCTCGCTTGCGCGCGTAGCCGTGTCGCTTGTAACGACTAAGGCTAGCTCATCCCCGCGGCCGCGCGCAGACGATTCCAGTCGTCTTGGAGGGTTGTTCCAGCCGGCACATGTGCCGGCTGGCCGGCGCGCGCATGCGCGCGCCGGGGCAGGGCCGCATGCGGCCCTGCTTCCGGGCCGCACATGTGCGGCCCGGCGCCCGGCGCATGCGCCGGGCGGAACAGCAATCCAACAGCGGGAAGCCTGCTGCCCACGCCGAACCAGGCTCCGCCGGACGCGCGCAGGCCCGGGGCGCTGAGAGCGGCTACGCGGAGAACTCGATCGAGGCGATCCCGATCGGCTCCTGCGGGCGGTCGCCGCCGTCGGTGGGGACGCCCTCCAGCTTGTCGACGACGTCCAGGCCGTCGGTGACCTGACCGAAGACGGTGTGCTTGCCGTCGAGCCAGGGGCACTTGGCGGCGGTGACGATGAAGAATTGCGAGCCGTTGGTGTTCGGCCCGGCGTTGGCCATCGCGAGCGCGCCGCGCACGATCTTGTGCGGGTTGATCTCGTCCTCGAAGGTGTAGCCGGGGCCGCCGGTGCCGGTGCCCTGCGGGCAGCCGCCTTGGATCATGAAGTCTTTGATGACGCGGTGGAAGGCGAGCCCGTCGTAGAACCCGTCGGCGGCGAGCTTGCGGAAGTTTTCCACGGTCTTCGGCGCGTCGTCGTCGAACAGCTCGAAGACGATCGAGCCCTCGGTGGTTTGCATTGTGGCTTTTGTAGGCATCGGGCAACTGTACAGGGCAGCCGCCGGACGCCATTGCCCGGTCAGGGCGCTCGAAAGACCGAATGCGTGCCGACGCGGCGCCAAATGATGTGCGGCTCACCAGACTGAATCTGCTCGCCGTACTCGAAGGTGGCACGGCCATCCGGCGCCCAGCTCATCTCCCACACACCGGGGTATCCCTGCACCCGCTTGACGCGCAATCGTGGATGGAAGCCGTGGCCACCGCCGGCAAGGTCGGCGATGAACTGAGCTACTGCTCGACGGAAGGCGCGCTGCTGCTGTGGGGTGAGCCGGTCCAATCACGCCAGAACGACGCAAGGACATCACGCGTCGGCATCCAGCGGCTTTGTGCGCTCGTCCAACGCCGTCAGGAAATCCTCGTCGGTCTCATAGCGCGTGAAACGACCTGCTGCGCGGTCGTCGTTTGCCTCGCGCTCCTTCGCCTGCCACTCGCGCGTCCAGTACCACGCCTGCTCGGGGTCTATGCGTCCGGCGCTGATCTCCCCGAGCATGATCGCGGCGCCATTGACCGCGTCCTCCGGCAAGCGGTCCACCAGCTGATGAAGCTCGGCCTTGGTCATGCCCTAATTGTCGCACGCCTGCTGCGTTTCCTGGCAGTGCCAGCCCGCCAGCCAACCAGCGGCTATAGGGACATCCTGACGACGATGTGAATCGTGGCTTTTGTAGGCATCGGGCAACTCTATAGGGCAGGCATCGCGGACGCCATTGCCCGGTCAGTTGCGCTCGCCGGCGCGGATGGCGACCTGCGGCCGCTGAAGATTGAACTTCGCTACGCGCCCAATAGAGTATTGCCCGCGGAACATCATACCGTCCAGGGAGGATGCTCCGCCAGCCTTATTGCTCTGGCGCACAAACAAAGAAAAGTACATCGTCCCCGCACGGCGCTCGAAAGACCGAATGCGTGCCTCCGGCAAGCGGTCCACCAGCTGATGAAGCTCGGTCTCGGCGCATCGTGGTGCTTGACATCGGTCGGTACCTGCGGTTGGCCGTGACGGTCTAGGACCCTACCCGTTCGAGCGCCAGCTCGTGCCCGCGCAGACGTCGCCCGCGCAGCTCTTGCACGACGCGGTCGGCCTCCTCGGCCGGGACGCACAGGAACGAGAAGCGCTCGAGCACGACGACGTCGCGTACCGCCTCGCCGTCGAGGCCGGCCGCGGAGGTGACGGCGCCGACGATGTCGGCGACCTGCACGCCGCCGGCGCGCCCGGCGCCGAGCAGCAGCTTGACGTAGGACTCGCTGCCGTCGCGGTCGCGCGAGACGTGCGGCTTGGAGTGCCGGCGCGGACGCTCGCGCACGGGGGTCGGAGCCGCCACGGCACCCTGCTCCCAGGGCGCGATCGAGGTGCCGATGTGACGCTCGATCGCCTCCAACTCGCGCTTCTGGCGGGGCTCGACGAAGGTGATCGCGCGCCCCGAGCGACCGACGCGACCGGTGCGCCCGATGCGGTGCACGTAGGTGTCGGGCGAGGTCGGGACGTCGTAGTTGACGACGTGCGTCACCGTCGAGATGTCCAGACCGCGCGCGGCGACGTCGGTCGCGACCAGGATCGGCACACGCCCGCCCTTGAACGCGAGCATCACCCCGTCACGCGAGCCCTGCGACATGTCGCCGTGCAGCGCGCGCACGTTCATGCCGCGGTCGCGCAGCGTGCGGTAGAGCTGGTCGCAGCGGATCTTGGTGCGCACGAACACGATCGTCTGGTTGTCCTCGCCGTCGCGGACGCCGGCGGGTCCCATCTCCGCGCGCAGCACCTCGACGAGCTTCTCGGCCTTGTTCTTGGCGTCCACCGGCAGCTGGAACTGCGCGACGGTGTCGATCGTGAGCGTCGCCGCTTTGACCTTCACGACGACCGGGTCGTACAGGTAGGCGTCGGCGAGCTTCGCGATCGGCGGCGGCATCGTCGCGCTGAACAGCGCCGTCTGGCGGCCGCTGGGGGTCATCGAGAGGATCCGCTCGACGTCCTCCAGGAAGCCCAGGTCGAGCATCTCGTCGGCCTCGTCGAGCACGACGAAGCGGCAGTCGTGCAGCACCAGCGAGTGGCGCGAGATCAGGTCGAGCACGCGGCCCACGGTGCCCACGACGACGTGCCCGCCAGCGCGCAGCTGGGCCTGTTGGGTGCGGATCGGCGCGCCGCCGAAGACCGCGACGACGTCGACACCGCGGTGCGCGCCGTAGGCGCGCAGGGCCTGGGTGACCTGGATGCAGAGCTCGCGCGTGGGCGTCAGCACAAGCGCCTGCACCTCGGGCTCCTGCGGATCGATGTACTCCATGATCGGCAGCCCAAACGCCGCCGTCTTGCCGGTGCCGGTCTGCGCCTGGCCGATCACGTCGCGGCCTTCCATCAGCGGCGGGATCGCCTGCTCCTGGATCGGGCTCGGCGACTCATAGCCGACGTCGCGCAGCGCGCGTAACGTCTGCTCGGAGAGCCCGAGTTCGGCGAAGGTCTTCGACATGCTCGCCCGGGAGCTTACGTGCTCGGCGAGCTGAGCCGCCCGTCGTGGGCACACGCGGCCGCGAATGGCAACCCAAACCGCAACCGCTCACCCGCTCGGGTCGAGCAGCAGCTTGCCGCTCGTGCGCCGCGCCCGCAGGTCCTCGTGCGCCTGTGCGGCGCGCTCGAGCGGGTAGGTACCACCGACGAGCGTGCGCAGCTCGCCGCGCGCCGCACGCGCAAGCAGGTCCTCGAGCGCCGTGGCGAACATCCCGGGGCGCTCGAGCGTGTGGAACAGGTAGAAGCCGACGACCGCGCGCGAATGGCGCAGCAGCGAGCCGGTCGAGACGCTGGCCGGCTCCTGCGTGGAGATTCCGCACACGACGATCCGCCCGAAGTGCGCGAGCGCGCGGCGGGAGGCCTCAAAGACGGCGCCGCCGGCCATGTCGAAGACGACGTTGACCTCGCGACCGCCGTTGGCGTCGATCAGCCGCTCGGTGAGCCCCTCCGCAGCGGGGTCGATCGCGACGTCGGCCCCCAGCTCCAGCGCGAGCGCGCGGCGCTGCTCGCCGGTGGCGGTCGCGATCACGCGTCCGGCACCGAAGGCGCGCCCGAGCTGGACCGCCAGCGAGCCGACGCCGCCGGCGGCGGAGTGCACGACGACGCTCTCCCCAGCCGCGACGCGCGCGGCGCTGCGGTAGAGGTGCCAGGCTGTTGTGCCCTGGATCAGCAGCGCGAGCGCGGCGCCGTCGTCGAGACCGTCGGGGACCTCAAAAACACGGTTGGCCGCCGCGAGCGCGTACTGCGCGTAGCCGCCGGTGCCGGTCAGCGCAAGTACGCGCGCGCCGGTGTCCTCGCGCACGCCGACGACCTCGCCGCCGGGTACGAGCGGCAACGGGGGCTGTTGCACGTAGGAGTTGGTGCGTGTGTGCGTGTCGGCGAAGTTCACTCCGGCGCGCGTGACGCGGATCAGCACATCGCCGGGCCCGGGCCGCGGCGGGGGCAGTTCGACGAGCCTGAGCACCTCGGGACCCCCAAACTCCGTCATCTGGATCGCACGCATCTATGGGCACGCTATAGGCTGCAAGGCATGCCCATCACCGTGGTTGGCTCGATCGCCTACGACACCGTGACGACGCCGTTCGGCGAGCGCAACCGAATGCTCGGCGGCGCGGCGGTGCACTTTGCGCTGGCGGCGTCGTTCTTTGACGAGGTGCGCGTGGTGGGGCCGGTCGGCGAGGACTTCGGCGAGGGCGAGCTCGACGTGATGCGCCACCGCGGTGTGGACGTCTCGGACGTCGAGCGCGTGGCGGGCGGCAAGACGTTCTTCTGGCGCGGCAAGTACGGGTGGGACCTGAACTCGCGAGAGACGCTGGACACGCAGCTCGGCGTGTTCGAGGGTTTCCAGCCAAAGCTCTCGGAGTCCTCGCGCTCGAGCGATGTGCTGTTCCTGGCGAACATCCAGCCGGATCTGCAGCGGGATGTGCGCCAACAGATGCCCGAGGCGCGCTTCGTGGCACTGGACTCGATGAACCTGTGGATCGAAGCGGCGCGCGACTCGCTGGTCAAGACGATCGCGCTGTGCGACTGCCTGACGCTCAACGATTCCGAGCTGCGCCAGCTCACAGGCAAGGCGAGCCTGCTGGCGGCGGCGCGCGAGGTGCTCTCCTGGAGCCCGCCACACCCGCGCGTGATCGTCGCCAAGCAAGGGGAGTACGGGGCGGCGCTGATCACGGCGGAGGGCTTCTTTTCGCTGCCGGCGTTTCCGCTGGAGACCGTGATGGACCCGACCGGCGCGGGCGACACGTTCGCGGGCGGGTTCGTGGGCTACATCGCGGCGCACCCCGAGAAGGAGACCTCCGACGAACTGTTGCGCCAGGCGATGGCCCACGGAACGGCGCTCGCGTCCTTCAACGTCGAGCAGTTCGGCACCGAGCGCGTCGCACACCTCTCCGGGCCGGAGATCGTCGCGCGAGTGCGCCAGCTGCGCGAGTTCACGCAGTTCTCGGCGGCGGCGCTGCCGCTCGGCGATTGAGCGGGTGCACTGCCCGAGGCGGTTCGCCGTAGCGCTGACCCCCCGCCGGCTCGCCGCCGCACACAGGTGTGCCTCGACCGGGGCCGCGTTGCCCCATAATCGGTGTGCGGAGGAGAACAGACACCATCACCGGCCAACCCAGGAGATCGCGATGAGCACCGAGACCGAGGTTCCAAAGGCGCAGAGCAACGGCTCGGCGACCGCGCAGACGCTGACCGTCACGGACAACCGCACCGGCCGCAGCTACGAGCTGCCGATCAGCGACGGCACGGTACGCGCGATGGACCTGCGCCAGATCAAGACGGGCGAGGAGGACTTCGGGTTGATGGCGTATGACCCGGCGTACACGAACACGGCGTCGTGCCGCAGCGCGATCACCTACATCGACGGCGAGGCCGGCATCCTACAGCACCGCGGCTACCCGATCGAGCAGCTGTGCGAGCACTCCAGCTACCTGGAGGTCGCCTACCTGCTGATCAAGGGCGCGCTGCCGACGCAGGCCGAGCTACAGGACTGGGTGCACGAGATCACGATTCACACGTTTGTGCACGAGAACGTCAAGGATTTTATGCAGGGCTTTCGCTACGACGCCAACCCGATGGGGATGCTGGTGGCCTCGGTCGGCGCGCTTTCGACGTTCTACCCGGACGCGAACAGGATCCATGACGAAGACGTGCGCGCGGTGCAGATCACACGCCTGCTCGCCAAGATGCCGACGCTGGCGGCGTTCGCGTTTCGTCACAACATGGGCCAACCCTACGTCTACCCCGACAACGACCTTGCGTATGCGGGGAACTTCCTGGCGATGATGTACAAAATGACGGAGCTGAAATACCAGCCCGACCCGCGGCTGGCGCGAGCGCTGGACGTGCTGTTCATCCTGCACGCCGACCACGAGCAGAACGCCTCCACGAGCGCGGTGCGGTCGGTGGGCTCGACCCAGGTGGACCCCTACTCGGCGGTCGCGGCGGGCGTGGCGGCGCTGTACGGGCCGTTGCACGGCGGCGCCAACGAGGCGGCTCTGAGGATGCTGGAAAGGATCGAGAAGGTGGAGAACATCCCCGCCTTCCTCGAAGGCGTCAAGGAGGGCAAGGAGCGCCTGATGGGCTTTGGCCACCGGGTGTACAAGAACTACGACCCCCGCGCACGGATCATCCGCAAACACCTCGACGACGTGTTCGAGGTACGCGGCAAGAGCCCGCTGCTCGATGTCGCCACGGAGCTGGAGAAGCGGGCGCTCGACGACGAGTACTTCACCTCGCGCAAGCTCTACCCGAACGTCGACTTCTACTCGGGGCTGATCTACGAGGCGCTCGGCCTGCCGGTGGCGATGTTCCCGGTGATGTTCGCGATCGGGCGCACCAGTGGGTGGATCGCGCAGTGGTTAGAGATGGTCGAGGACCCCGAGCAGAAGATCGCGCGTCCGCGTCAGATCTACACGGGCGATCGCGACCGCGACTACGTGCCGGTCGAGCAACGCGGGTAGCGAGCTGAGCAGGGCGTCGTGGCGCCAGGACGGCCGCGGGTCGCGGCCCCGCCGGAGCGCGGCCTCACCGCCGGGCATAGGGGCCGCGGGCGCCTCACAGCACGAGCGTCGCGCCGTGCCGGCGCAGCCAGTCGCGGTCCTCGCGCCAGCGCGGCCAGTGGCGCTCGACGAGCGCCCAGAAGCGGGGCGAGTGGTCGAGGATGCGCAGGTGGCAGACCTCGTGCCAGACGACGTATTCGAGCACGCTCTCGGGGGCGAGCAGCAGGCGCCAGTTGAAGCTCATCGCGCCGCGCGCCGAGCAGGATGCCCAGCGGCTGCGCTGGGCGCGGATCGACAGGCCGCTGTACGGGGTGCCGGCGAGCACGCTCGCGCGGTCAAGGCGCGGGGCGATCTCACGGCGGGCGGCGCGGCGGTAGTAGCGCTCGAGCGCCGGGCGGAGCTGCTCGCCGAGCGGCACCAGCAGCTGGCCGTCGCGGCGGTGCACCCGGGTGCGACCCGGCTCGGGCACGAGCTGCAGCGTCTGGCCGAGATAGGGCACCGTGCCGTCACGCTGCGCGACGCGCGCGAGCGCGGCCTGCGCGTGGGCCAGGCGGCGCTCGATCCACGGGCGCAGCTCCTGCACGGCGGCCGCGGCGGCACGCTCGTGCGCGCGCGCGGGCAGGACCACCTCGACCGCGACCGCGCGCTGTTCGGCGCGGGTGTGCACGTTGACGCGCACCCGGCGTGCCCGGGTCGAGCGGCGGATCGTGTAGGGGATGTCGCTCATTTGTCGCGTATCTGTCGTCATCGCTCCCACGGACGCCGGTTATCGCTCCCACGGACGCAGCAGTTTCAGTGCACCGAGGATCGCGCGGGTCGCGGGCGAGCGGTTGAGGGTGTAGAAGTGGATGCCCGGCGCTCCCGCGGCGAGTAGCTCGGCGCACTGCAGCGTCGCGTACGCCACGCCCAGGTCCAGTACGGCCTCTGGGGTCTCGGCGCGCAGACGCATCTCGTGGTGCAGCGCCGCCGGGATCGAGGCGCCGCACATCGCCGCCATCCGCTCGATCTGACCGGCCTGCGTGATCGGCATGATGCCGGGAATGATCGGCACGCCGATCCCGTGCGCGCGCGCACGGGAGACAAAATCGAAGTAGACGGCGTTGTCGAAGAACAGTTGGGTGATCAGGAAGTCGACACCCGCCGCAACCTTCTCGGCGACGTGCGCGAGGTCGTCCTCGGGGCTGGTGGCGTGGATGTGTGTCTCGGGGAAGCACGCGGCGCCGATCGCGTAGGGGTAGCGCGCCTTGATCAGCGCGACGAGTTCGCTGGAGTACTCGAGGCCGCCCTCGGTCTTGGTCCACGCCTCCTGCCCGGCGGGCGGGTCGCCGCGCAGCGCGAGCACGTTTTCGATTCCGGCGCGCTGCATCTCGTCGAGCGTGCCGTACAGCTGGGCCACGGTCGCGCCGACGCAGGTGAAGTGGGCCATTGCCTCTAAGCCGTATTCGCGCTTGATGTGCTTGACGATCTCGATCGTCTTCTCGCGCGTGGAGCCGCCCGCGCCGTAGGTCACCGACACGAACCCGGGTTCCAGCGCGCCGAGCTCGCGCAGCGCGGCATACAGGTTCTGCTCGCCGCGCGGCGTCTTGGGCGGGAAGAACTCGAAGGAGAAGACCGGCGCGGGGCCGGCGAGCAGCTCGTCGATGCGCATACCAGCGCCCAGTCTGCCATGGCGTCACGCGACGTGGGAGCGGCGGCCCCTGCGAGCGCCACGGCTCGGACGCAGCGCTGCCCACCTGGCGCTATCCCGCGGCAATCGTCCAGCGCTCGGGCTCGCCCGCGATGCGGCGCGCGCGGCCGGTGCGCTCGAGATGCAAAAGGAAGGCGAGCGTCTCGGTCAAAAGCCAGGCGGCGGTGAGCGAGGAGAAGGGAACGTCGTCGTAGATCTGGGGCGCCGCCTCGAAGGCCGTGATCGGCGCGGGCGCGATCACCTGCAGGATGCGCTCGATGCGCTGGGCGACGAGTGTGCGGTTGCCTTCGATGTGCGCGCGTACGTCGGTGAAGGTGCGCCCGTGGCCGGGAAGGCACAGGCGTGCGTCGAGTGCGTCGACGACGTCGAGCGAGTGCACGAATTCGCCGACCGGGTCGGATGAGTAGCCGTAGTCGAAGTACAGCGAGATGCGCCCGAGCAGGTGATCGCCGGAGATCAACAGGCGCCGCTCGGGCTGAAACAGACAGACGTGCGAGGGCGCGTGGCCGGGGGTCTCGTGCACGGTCCATTCGCCGAGGTCGGTCGCGATCGTCACGCCCGGCAGCAGCGGCCGGTCGGGTGGGATGACGGCGGCGATGCCGGAGTCGTGCGAGCCGCGCTGCTCGGCGTAGCGTCGCAGCGGCTCCGCGGGCACGCCGCTTTGGCGCGCGATCTCAAGGCGCCGCGCGAAGGCCGCATCGGAGTCGTCGGCCCAGCGCGCCATGTGCTCGTAGTTGGGGTGCATCCACAGTTCGCAGCCGGTGCGCTGCACGATCGTGGCGGCCTGGCCGTAGTGGTCGGAGTGCGCGTGGGTGCAGACGACGAGGCGGATGTCCTGCACGCGCAGGTTGCACATCTCCAGTGCCCGTTCGAGTTGGGCCATCGACCCGTGTTCGTGGATGCCGGTGTCGAACAGGACGACGCCGTCGCCGGCCGCCACCGCCCACGCGTTGCCGTGCGGCACGCCGGGCCAGGGCAGGGGCAGGCGCAGGCGAAAGACACCGGGCAGCACGCGTTCGCCGCGTCCCAGCTCGCGCTTGCGCGCGGTGCCGTGGTGGGTGTGCGCACCGCCACCGGTGGCGTCTGGCGTGTCGGCGTCGCCTCCAGCCTCGCCGGTGGCCTCGCCGGTCGCGTCGCCCGCGGCCTCGCCGACGGCCTCGTCGGTCACCTCGGCGGTCGCCTCGCCAGCGGCGTCAACACGCGTGCCGGCGCCGGCGGCGGCCGTGTTGTGTGCGTGGGTCTGGTCGGAACGCTGCGCCATTGCTTGCCGGGGAGCCTAGTGGGCAGCGCCGCTGGAGGAGCGAACCGTGCCGCCGCGCGGACGCCAGCGGGGCCGTTAGGGTCGGGTAGATGCCCTGGCTCGTGGATGGCATGAACGTGATCGGCTCGCGCCCGGACGGGTGGTGGCGCGACCGGCACGCAGCGATGGTGCGACTCGTGCAGAGCCTGGAGCGCTGGGCGGCAGCCGAGCATGAGCGCGTGACGGTCGTCTTCGAGCAGCCGCCGACACCGCCGATCCAGTCGGCGGTGATCGAGGTCGCTGCTGCGCCGCGCCCGCACCGCAACAGCGCGGACGACGAGATCGTGCGCCGGGTACAGGTGGAGCGGCAGCCGCAGGAGCTTCGCGTGGTCACCTCAGACCATGCTCTGGCGGCGCGCGTGCAGGCAGTCGGTGCGTCGGTGCACACGGCGCAGACGTTCAGGCGCGAGCTCGAACGGACGGACGGCGCATAGGCGACGCGCAGGCGCCCGTGGTATTGATGCGGCGCAACATGCCAGCGTGGACGATTCGCAGCGCGACCCAGGCGGACATCCCGGCGGTGCTCGCGCTGTGGCGGGCGGCGCGCAGCCCGGCGGGCGTGGAGGATGCGCGCGAGCACGTGCTGCGGCTGCTGGCGATCGATCCCGACGCGCTGCGGCTGGCGGTGACGGCGGCCGAACGGCCGCGGGCCGGCGGCCCCCAGGCGAGCGTGGTTGGCTCGCTGATCGCGACGTGGGACGGGTGGCGGGGGAGCTTCTACCGGTTGGCGGTCCACCCGGAGCAGCGAAGGCGCGGCGTGGCGTGGGCGCTGCTGGCAGACGGCGAGCGCCATTTGCGCGAGCATGGGGCGCTGCGGCTGACCGCGATCGTCGCGGACGACGAGCCGGCGGCGATCGGCTTTTGGACCGCGGCGGGCTACGAACGCCAGGAGCACCGGGCGAGGTTCGTGCGCCAGCTGCAGCGGAGCGCCTAGACTTGGCGCTCACTCAGCACAACAGGCCCAAGCGTGGCGAAGGAGTGGGAGATGGCCGAAGCAGAGAACCCAGAGGGCGGGGCCGCGACCAAGGTGCAGGAGGCGGCGGCCAGCATCCAACAGGCCGCTGCCACTCGCGCGGGCGCGCGCGGGGGCGCGGGCGCAGGCGCAGGCACGCGAATCGCAGCCGCGGCAAACGAAGCCGAGCAGGTCGCGAAGCGCTACTTCAGCGCGATCGCCGCACATGACCTCGAGACGGCGGTGGCGCTGTGGGCGGTGGGCGGCCGCGAGTATGTGCGCGGTCAGGTGGATGTGCTTGCGCCGGAGGGCGTGAGGGAGTTCATCGGCGACCTGCTGGGGGCGATGCCGGATATGCGCTTTGAGGTGCTGAGCACCACCAGCGAGGGCGAGCGCTGCGGGGTGCAGTGGCGGCTGACGGGCACGTTCACGGGCCCGGGGTCGCTGAGCGGGGTGGCGCCGACGGGCCACCCGCTGACGCTCGAAGGGTTCGATTTGCTGACGGTGCGCGATGGGCTGATCCAGAGCAATGACGCGTTCCCGGACTCGATCGCGGTGCCGCGTCAGATCGGGATGCTGCCGCCGCAGGGCTCGGTGGCGGAGCAGGGGATGGCGAGGGCGTTCAACCTCAAGACGCGGGTGACGGCGCGGGCGCTGCCGCAGGCGCGGCTGGTGGCAGAGGGCGTGTGGGTGGTGCAGGGCCAGCCGGGGCGCTGCAATGTGTACCTGATCGAGGACGAGGGCGGCGTGACGCTGTTCGACGCGGGGGCGCGCACGATGGTGCGGGCACTGGCGAGCGCGAGCGCGAAGCTCGGCGGGATTCGCCGGGTGGTGCTCGGCCACGGCCACACCGACCACCGCGGTGCGGCGCCGGGACTTGGCGCGCCGGTGCTGTGCCACCCCGACGCGCGCGGCGACGCGGAGGGGGCGGGCGGCTTCGACTACTGGCCGGAGGGGCTGGCGGGCCTGCCGGTGCCGCTGCGCCAGATCCACAGGGTGCTGCAGCGCCTGGCGTGGGACGGCGGCCCGGTGCAGATCACGGGCACGGTCAGCGAGGACGACGAGGTCGCGGGCTTTCGCGTCGTCGACATCCCCGGCCACGCGCCCGGCCAGATCACGCTGTGGCGCGAGTCCGACCGTCTCGCGCTGGTGAGCGACGCCTTCTACACGGTCGACATGTGGGGCCGCGACAGCCTGCCGAAACTGCCGGAAGCGATGTTCAACTTCGACACCGAGCAGGCGCGCACAAGCCTGCGCAAGCTGGCGGCGCTGGAGCCCGCGGCGGCGTGGCCGGGCCACGGCAAGCCCGTGACGGGCGACGTGCGCGGGCAGCTCGAACGCGCCGCAGACACCACGTGAGGCCGCGGTGGCCCGGCGCAAGCCCAAGCAGCGTCCGCCGAAGCTGAAGGCGCCGGAGAGCGACTACACGGGCCCGGACGGCGAGCTGCTGACGCTGCGCGGCGCGCTGACGCCGGCGAGCAGGGTTGGGTACGCGCAGGCGCTGGCGGGCGGCGACGCGAGCGCGGCGGCAACGCGCGAGGACCTGGCGCAGCGTGCGGCGGAGCTGCTGTTCGAGCGGTTGGCGGTCCGGTGGGAGATCGCGGGGGTGCCGATCGTGCGCCAGCGCGAGCTGCTGGCGCGCTATCGGGCGGCGAGCAGCACCGAGCGCGCGTGGGTGAGGGACGTGCTGCGCCGGCACTGCGCGGAGCATTTCCCGGACGTGCGGGTGCCGTAGGCAGAGCACCTCCTGGACGTGCAGGCACCATCAGCAGAGCAGTTCCCGGACGTGCAGACGCCCTGGGAGGACGAGAAACGCCAATTTCACACGAGCAGCGCCGCTTTCCGGGGGCACGCACGCTACCGTCCGAGTGGATGCGGCGAACCAAGATAGTGGCGACGATCGGTCCGGCCTCGCGCGAGCCGGAGACCCTGCTGGCGATGGTCAAGGCGGGGATGGATGTGGCGCGGTTGAACTACTCGCATGGAACGCTCGACGAGCACGCGGAGACGGTGCGCCGGGTGCGCGATGCGGCGGGCAGGGCGGGGAGGCCGGTGGCGATCTTGCAGGACCTGCCGGGCCCGAAGCTGCGGATTGGTGCGCTGCAGGACGATGTGGTGGAGCTGCGCTCGGGCGACAGGGTGACGTTTGACTGCAGTGGTGCGAATGGCAAGGGAAACGCGAGCCGGATGACGATCTCGTGGCTGGGGATGGCGGAGGCACTGGCGCCGGAGGAGGTGATCTATCTGGCGGATGGGTCGGTGCGGCTGCGGGTCGCAGACGTGCGTCCGGCGGCGTGCGAGGTGGTGGCGGAGGTCGAGATCGGGGGGACGGTGGCCTCGCGGCAGGGGTTGAACATCCCGGGGCCGATCGACGCGCTGCCGGCGGTGCCGGACGAGGATCTGGCGTTACTGCGCCATGGGGAGTCGATTGGGGTTGACATGGTGGCGCTGTCGTTCGTGCGCAGGCCAGAGGACATCGAATTGGTGCGCGAGCACACACGGCTGCCGTTGATCGCCAAGATGGAGAAGCCCCAGGCGGTCGAAAGGGCGGACGAGATTCTGCGCGCGGCGGACTGCGTGATGGTGGCGCGCGGGGACCTCGGCATCGAGCTGCCGATCGAGCGGGTGCCGATCGTGCAGAAGGAGCTGCTGCGGCTGGCGGGGTGGCTGGCGCGACCGTCGATCACGGCGACGCAGATGCTCGACTCGATGGTGACCTCCTCGCGCCCGACGCGCGCGGAGGTGGCCGACGTGGCCAACGCGATCCTCGACGGCACGGATGCGGTGATGCTCTCCCAGGAGACGGCGGTGGGCGCCTACCCGGTGCAGGCGATCGAGATGATGGCAGCGGTCGCCGAGCAGGCGGAGGCGATCGCGCCGTATGAGGACTGGAACGCGACGCGGGTGCGGCGCACAGAGTCAGACCCGGCGTACACGCTGGCGCATAGCGTGTGCGTGGCGGCACGCGAGCTGAGCCTGGACGCGCTGGTGATCCCGACGCTGTCGGGCCGCTCGGCGCGGCTGGTCTCCGCGCACCGCCCGACGGTGCCGATCTACGCGCTTTCGCCGGGCCGCGAGACGGTGCGCCGCTGCGGGCTGATGTGGGGCGTGCAGGCGGCGTCGATGCCGCGCCACGAGACCACGGAGGCGCTGATCGCCGACGCGGCAAGGCGGGTGGTGGAGCTCGGGTGGTGCAAGAGGGGCCAGCGGGTCGGCATCACCGCGGGCCTGCCCAGCGGCCGCCCGGGGACCACGAGCCTCGTGCAGATTCAGGTGCTGTGAGTTAGGGATCGTCCGCGCGCGTGCGGGCCCGCGCACGCGCGCGGACGGCGCGGGGCGTCCATGCCCCGCGTACGAGACGCCGTGCGCGCATGCGCGCACGATGCGCGCCAGGCCAGCGATCAGCCGGGCGGACTCGATCCGCCAGACGGCCTCGATCGCGGCGTGGGCATCGCGCTGGGCGGACGCACAGCGGCACTCGCGGCGCGCCGCCATCGCCTGAGAACGGCGGCGCCCCCGCCGCGGGGGCTAGGACGCCGCGGCGAGCTCGTCGCGCGCGTAGAACGCGGCCTCCTGGCGCCCGAGCGCGGTGACGGGCTCCTCGCCGTAGATCCACTCGCGCGCGATGCGGTGCCAGTTGCCGCGGGCGCGCAGCTGGGCGAGGACGGCGAGCGTGAGCATCTCCATGCGCCGCCCGAACAGGTGCTCGGCGCGCATGTCCTGGTGGCGCATCGTGCGGAAGTGGCGCGAGCGGGGGTCGCTGCTCTCGATCATGGCCTGCGTGGCGATCTCCGGGGTCAGCGCGATGACCTCGTCGCGCGTGTACCAGTCGATCGCGTCCTGCACGAACTCGAGCAGCTCGTCGGGGTCCACCCGCGCGGGGTCGGGCAGAAAGCCGGAGTCGCCGAGCAGGCGGTGCAGTGCCGCGGGGTCCTGCTCGATCACGGCGCGTTGCGCCGCGAGCTCCAGTTCGACGGGCGCGGCGTCCAGGCGCTTGAACAGGCCGAAGTCCAGGAATGCGACGCGACCGTCGGCGAGCAGCATGAAGTTGCCGGGGTGCGGGTCGCCGGAGAACTGGCGGTGGCGGTAGAGGCAGCCCAGAAAGAAGCGGAAGACGATCTCGCCGATGCGGTCGCGCTCGCGCTGCGGGTAGCGCTTGAGCTCCTCGAAGCCCACGCCGCGCACCAGTTCTGAGACGAGCACCCGCTCGCGTGAGAACTCGGTGATCACGGCGGGCACCGCGATGAACGGGTGGCCGTCGAAGATGCGCGCTAGGGAGCGCTGGTTCTGGGCCTCGAGCTCGTAGTCGAGCTCCTCGCCGATCCGTTCGCGGATCTCGGTCGCGATCGCCTTGACGTCGAGCTGCGGCGTCATGCGCTTGAGCAGGCGCATGATGATCTCCAGGTTCTGCATGTCAGCGCGCACGGCGGCTGCGACCCCGGGGTACTGCACCTTGACGGCGACCTCGCGCCCGTCCTCGCGCAGCGTCGCGCGGTAGACCTGGCCGATCGACGCCGCCGCGATCGGCTCCTCGTCAAAGTCCGCGAACACGCTCTTGATCGGCTCTTCCAGGTCGGCCTCGATCACCTTGCGCATCTGCTTGAACGACACCGTCGGCGCCGCGTCGCGCAGCTTGGCAAGCTCGTGCTGGAATTCCTCGCGGTACTCCTCCGGCACGAGGCCGACGTCGAGGAAGGACATCACCTGGCCGAGCTTCATCGCCGCGCCCTTCATCGTGCCGAGCACCGACACGATCTGCTTGGCCGTCTCTACCTGGCGGCGCGCCAGCGCCTGTTGCCCGGCCTGCTCGCTGCGCGTCACGTTCGCCGCGCGCGTGCCGAACTGCTTGACCGCCTCCCCCGCCGCGAGCCGGCCGACCGTCGCGGTGCGACGGACTCTGGAGGTGGGGATTTTCTCGCGCGCCACGAGCCGATCTTAGGCGCTCGGCGGGCGGCGGCGGCGCGGGTGCGCGGGCGGGGGGCCGGGCATGCGCGAGCGAACGGCATTCGAACGGGCGGTGGTGGGCATGCGAGCGAATGCCCATTCGCGCGGGCGCGCGCGCGGGCGCGAATGGCCGGCTTCAGGCCGCCGGCTTCAGGCCCGCTGCACGCGCGAGCCCGGCACGATGTCGTCGCTGCCGTTTGGCCAGCGCACCCACGCCTTGTGCCCGCCGTCGTAGTCGCCACACAGCAGGATCAGCGTCGCGGGCTCGCCGAGCGCGGTGCAGCGCTGCGAGCCCTCGGGCTCGAGCCCACGCCACACACGGATGAACGGGTTCTGTTCCCACTCCTGCGCGACCGTCGTCGAGCCGGCGTGGCCGGGCTCGATCACGGTGTCGGGCGCGAGCTCCATCAGCGTGCCCATGATCGAGTCCTTCAGCTCGGTGTACGTCGTGTGCCCCGGCGCGCGCACGCCGCCGACCGAGCCGCGAAACAGGGTGTCGCCGGTGAACACGACCCCGCCGCGGCCACCGGAACCGGCCGGCGCGCTGCCCGCCGGTGCGGACACGAGAAACGAGAGCATCCCCGCGGTGTGGCCCGGTGTCAGCAGCGGCCTGACCTCGAGCGTGCCGAAACGCACCCGCTGGCCCGCCTCGATCGCCTCCCAGTCCGTGCCCCCCTTCCCCGCCAGCTCGCGCTCGCGCGGCTCGGCCAGCGTCGTCAGCCCCGGCCAGCGCTCGCGTAGCGTCTGCACCTCGCACACGTGGTCGTAGTGGTGGTGGGTCAGCAGCACGTGCGTGGGCTCGACGCCCAGCTCGCCAGCCCGCTCGATCAGCGGCCCCACCGGGCCGCCCGCGTCGATGAAGAACGCGGGCCCGCCGGCGCCGTCGGCGACCAGGTAGGTGTTCGACAGGAATTGCGGGTGGGTGGCGCGCTCTACGATCATGTTGCCCGCATCCTTGCACGTAGCACACGAATCGGGCCGCGAGGCTCACGCGGCGCGCGGCGCGACACGCGAGTCGGGCCGCGACGCTCATGCGGCACGCGGGGTTGGGCCGCGAGGCCCGCGCGGCGCGCGGGTTGGGCCGCGAGGCACATGCGGCACGCGGGGTTGGGCCGCGAGGCCCGCGCGGCGCGCGGGTTGGGCCGCGAGGCACATGCGGCACACGGGCTGGGTCGCCAGCCCACGCCGCACACAAGCCTGGCCGCTGCCCGCGACGCACACGAGCCGGGGCGCGCAGCCCACGCGGCACACGAGCCGGGCTGCGAGGCTCGTGATGGCGTCCGCTCGTCTCGTGCGGCGGCGACGCCTCAGGCGGGGACGCGGCCCTCGCCTCCATCGACGCCCCCGACGACGCCCCGGTCGCGGACGCCCGGGTGCCCCGGCCGCGGTCGCGCGGGTCTGACGGATAGCGGTGGGTGGGGCTTCGGGGAGCCGAGGGGTCACCGCGCAACGCGACTGACGCGCGGTGACCCGTCTCGGTCGGCCTACAAGGCTGTTGGTATCTCGGTTATTGGCACCTCAGTCGAAGCTCCAGGGTTTTTCGGTTTCAAGTTTGGCTAACACGCTGCCAAAGATCGTGGCTGGGGTTGAGCCGAGTTCGAGTTCGCCTTCGGTTTCGGTTAAGAAGGTGAGTAAGTGCCATTGACGTTCGTCTTTGCCTTCGGGCGCTAAAAGCACGAATTGGCCCGTGACCGACAGCTTGCCTGACTCAGCGCATGACGTACCTTCAAGTTTGAAGGTAAAAAGCAGTCCGTTGGCATTCTCAGCTTTGACTTTGGTCTTTGCGCCTAACAGCCCGTCTAACGTCCATAATCCTTCGATGGGCAGTGACCCGACTGTCGGATTCCCCAGGGCACAACCCGTCGGTTCGACGGCAGTGCATTCCTTGAATTCAAGCGATGAGACTAAGAACTTGTCGGGCTCGCTGATCTTTCCTCCCGTGAGCGTGAGCGCGGGACATTCGATCAGGATCGGGTCGGTTGCATTCGGGCCGATCGCTTTGATCGGATGGTCCCTCTCGTCGACGATTGTTTTCGACGCGAGAGCGGTTGACCCGACGAGTAACGAACCCGACACTAACCAGCCCGCCTGGGCGGAACCCGCGGCGACCGCGCTGAGTGCGAGCGTCGCGAAGAGCGCCGGCATGAGTAGGCGCAGCTTGGACATCTTTGATCCCCTTTCTCATGAGCGACCGGCGCGCCCGCGCAGGCGCTCGCCGTTGCCCCTGCCGGCGAAATGCCGACCCCGGCGCGACCGGTGCTCACACGGTTATGTCATTTGACTCCCCCCAGCGGGGCCGGACCACTGCGGCCCCCGCGCCACCCGGCCCCGCAAAACGGGAGAAGTAAATGCTGATTATTGCAACTCGACTGACCTTTGTCAATGCCAGCAGCACGCCCGCACCGCCGGCCAGGCGCGCGGCTGCCCCCCGGCTGACGGGGGCACGCCGCACTCGACTGCGCCGCCGTGCCGGCCGCAGGCTCGCCAGCCGCCACACCCACCCGAACGGCCCGCCCCTACACTTCGCCTATGGCCCTGATCCACACGTGCTACCGCATCACCGACATCGACCGCTCGGTCGCCTTCTACGAGGCGCTGGGCTTCCAGGAGGTCGGCCGCATCCCGATCCGCGACGAGGCGGTCAACGTGTTCATGAACCAGCCCGGCGACGGGGACCTGCCGCGCCTTGAGCTGACGTACAACTTCGGCGTGGACTCCTACGACCTGGGCACCGGCTACGGCCACATCGCGATCACCAGCCCCGACCTCGACGACACGCTGGCCAAGCTCGCCGAGCAGGGCATCGAGCCTGAGAAGCCGCCCTACAGCGTGCGCGAGGGTGGCTCGCGGCTGTGCTTCGTCAAAGACCCGGACGGGTATCGCGTGGAGATCTTGGAGATGGGCTGAATGCTCAGCAATACAGACGGATTCTTGTGTTGCGCACAGTAGCTCCGTCGCCACCGCTGGCACCTGCGTGAGCAGCTAACGCGCGTAGATCGCGGGTCGGTAGCGTGGCTCGGGGATCGGCTTGCCGGCCTCGCGCGCCGCAGAGAGCCAGGCCTCCTTAGCGCGCTCGACCTCCGCCAGAGCCTCCTCGGGGCTCGCGCCCAGAGCGGAGCACGCCTCCAAGTCGGGGAGATCCGCGACGTAGGCGGCGTCCTCGTCGCTGTAGAAGACGTTGATGTGGTAGTCGCCCATGGCTCAGTTCCTCAGCCTTAGATCGTAACGCTCCACCAGCCGCATCAGCTGCCGGAGTTGATACGGCTTTGCCTGTCCACTCACCGACTGGAGGTTGAGCAGCTGGCAAGCTGAACGCGGTGATGACCTACGACAAACAACTGGCGGATGGCGCGCGAGAGCACGGCATCACAGTGCTCTCGCCGGCCGCAGATCCGCACGGCTGAGCCAGCGGCCGAGTGACCGTGCGGCGGCGAATGGCGCCGCGGTTGGCGTGCGGCGGCGAATGGCGCCGCGGTTGGCGTGCGGCGGCGAATGGCGCCGCGGTTGGCGTGCGGCGGCGAATGGCGCCGCGGTTAGGGTCTTCGCCATGAGCGACAACGAGGCACCGGCGGGCACAGTCCACGACGCGCACCGAGCTGTCGATCGCGGTCCTTGCGCCCCCCCCACCGCGCAGCGGCCAGCGAGGACCGCTCATATCATGAGGCGTATGGCAACCACCGAACAAAAACGCGCCGACGCCGCGAGCGCGGCCGCGAGCACGGGCGACGAGCAGTCCGAGCACCTGACGGTCGCGCCGATCGTCGGACCGGACGACCCGAGGCGCTTTACCGACTCGGGTATCGAGATCGAGCCGCTGTACACGCAGGACGATTTGCCGGCCGATCTGCAGCTCGGCGAGCCGGGCGAGTTCCCGTACACGCGGGGGGTGCATCGGGAGATGTACCGCAAGCAGACGTGGACGATGCGCCAGTACGCGGGGTACGCGTCGGCGAGGGAGTCGAACGAGCGCTACCGGTACCTGCTGTCGAAGGGCACGACGGGGTTGTCGATGGCGTTCGACCTGCCGACACAGCTGGGGCTCGACTCGGACAACCCGCGCTGCCTGGGCGAGGTCGGCCGCACGGGGGTGGCGATCGACACGATCGACGACATGCGTAGCGCTTTCGACGGGATCCCGCTCGCGGAGGTGTCGACGTCGATGACGATCAACGCGCCGGCGGCGTGCCTGCTGCTGCTGTACGAGCTGGTCGGCGAGGAGCAGGGGGTGCCGTCGCAGATGCTGCGCGGCACGACGCAGAACGATGTGCTCAAGGAGTACATCGCGCGGGGGAACTACATCTACCCGCCGCAGCCGACGATGCGACTGACGACGGACCTGTTCCAGTACTGCCACGAACGGGTGCCGAAGTGGAACACGATTTCGATCAGCGGGTACCACTTCCGCGAGAAGGGGTGCAGCGCGGTGCAGGAGGTCGCGTTCACGTTGTGCTCGGGAATCGCCTACGTGCAGGCCGCGATCGAGAAGGGCTTGGATGTGGACGAGTTCGCGCCACGGCTGGCGTTCTTCTTCAATGGCCACAACAACGTGTTTCAGGAGGTCGCGAAGTTCAGGGCGGCGAGGCGCATGTGGGCGAGGATCATGCGCGAGCGTTTCGGCGCGAGCAACCCGAAGGCGACGATGCTGCGCTTCCACACGCAGACGGGCGGGGTCACGCTGACCGCGCAGCAGCCGGAGAACAACATCGTGCGGGTGGCGCTGCAGGGCTTCGCGGCGGTCTGCGGCGGCACGCAGTCGCTGCACACCAACGGCTTTGACGAGGCGCTCGCGCTGCCGACCGAGCGGGCCGCGAAAATCGCGGTGCGCACGCAGCAGATTCTGGCGCACGAGTCCGGCGCGGCCGACACGGTGGACCCGTTCGCGGGCTCGTACTTCGTGGAGGCGCTGACCGACGAGATCGAAGCGCGCGCCAACGAGCTGATCGGCAAGGTTGACGCGCTCGGCGGGTCGGTCAACGCGATCCAGTTCATCACGGGCGAGATCGACGAGTCGGCGTGGGGCTACCAGGAGCGCTACCGGATCGGCCAGGACGTCGTGGTCGGCGTCAACCGGTACGAGGAGGAGGACCTGGAGGTCCCCGACCTGCTGCGCGTTGACCCGGAGTCCGAGCGCGAACAGGTGGAGCGCCTCGCAGCGTTCAAGGCCAACCGCGACGCCGCGCTGGTCGAGCGGCGCCTGGGGGAGCTGCGCGAGGTGGCACGCGGCAGCGAGAACCTGCTGCCCGCGATCCGCCAGGCGCTGAAGGACCGCTGCTCGTTGGGCGAGGTGTGCGGCGCGATGCAGGACGTGTTCGGCTCCTACGCGCCGACGTTCTGAGGATCTGGGTGGGCAACCGGTCGCATGCGACCGGTTGGGCCATGCCGCATGCGGCATGGCCGGCAGGGGCGCATGCGCCCCTGCCTGGAACGGCCACATGTGGCCGTTCCCCGGGGCCGCACATGTGCGGCCCCGCCGACCGGCGCATGCGCCGGTCGGTACAGCTTTGTGCGCCACGGTGTGGCCCCACGCTCGCGCGCATGCGCCGATTGGGCCAATAGGATCTTCGCGTGCTCGTCGCCGTGGCGTTCTTCGAAGTGGTGCTCGCGCTGCATATTCTGGCGGTGGTGTTCGCGTTCGGCGCGACCTTCGCCTACCCGGTGCTGCTCGGCGCCGTCACGCGCGCGGACCCGCGCGCGCTGCCCGCCCTCTACCGCGCGCTGCACGCGACCAGCCAGCGGGTGATCATGCCGGGGCTGGCGGCGGTGGTGGTCTTTGGCATCTATCTGGCCTCGCATCTCCAACTGTGGAGTTCGTTCTTCGTCCAGTGGGGGCTCGGCGTGGCGATCGTGATCGGCGCTGTCGAGGGCGCCTACCTCGGGCCGCGGGAGCGACGCCTGGTGGAGGTGGCCGACCGAGACGTGGCCGCCGCCGGTGGCGATGGCGCTGTCACGTTTGGCGCCGAGCACAACTCGCTCGTTCGCCGCGTCGGCGCGGTTGGCGCGCTGATTGACCTGCTGGTGGTGCTCACGATCTACCTCATGGTCGCGCGTACGGGCTCCTAGTGTCGTGAGTCAGAATTTCGCGGCCGCCTCGCGGCGTCTGAACGCGCCTGGATCCACCCGGCCGGCACAGGTACGCTCAGTACCCTTAGCCGTCCGTGCGGCCCCAGTCGCGCCCAGCCGACTCGCAAGACTGCACCCCAAATTCTGACCCACGACACTAGGAACTGATACGTGGATCGCGGGACGCGCGCCCCTGTAACCTGCGTTTGGTGAGCGAGCGCTACCGCGTAGCTGTCGTCGGCGCCACCGGACAGGTGGGCTCGCTGATGCTGCGCCTGCTGCGCGAGCGCGAGTTTCCGGCGCGCGAGGTCGTCGCGTTCGCCTCGGCGCGCTCGGTTGGGCGCATCGTGGGAGGCCGTGCGGGGGGCACTTCCGAGAGCCTCTCTGCGGGCACGTCCGCGCGCGCGCAGGACGGCGGCCTGGTCGTCCGCGGCCTGGAGGAGGAGTCGATCGGGGGTTTTGACCTCGCGCTGTTCTCCGCCGGCGGCGCCACCTCGGGCGAGTGGGCGCCGCGGTTTGTGGAGGCGGGCGCGGTGGTCGTCGACAACTCCTCGCGCTGGCGGATGCAGGACGACGTGCCGCTCGTCGTCAGCGAGGTCAACCCCGACGCGCTGGCCGGGCACCGCGGGATCGTGGCCAACCCGAACTGCTCGACGATGCAGATGGTGGTCGCGCTGAAGCCGATTTACGACGCAGCCGGCATCGAGCGGCTGGTGATCTCGACCTACCAGGCCGTGTCGGGCAGCGGCAAGCAGGCGGTCGACGAGCTGCTCGACCAGTCCCACGCACTGCTGCACGAACGCGAGATCGCCGCACCGCAGGCCTACGCGCACCAGATCGCCTTCAACGCGCTGCCCCACGCCGGCTCGTTCGCGGCCGGCGAGGACCACACCGACGAGGAGCGCAAGCTGATGAACGAGACGCGCAAGATCCTCGGCGACGAGTCGATCCGCGTGAGTGCCACCTGTGTGCGCGTGCCGGTCGTCACGGGACACTCCGAGGCCGTGAACGTGCAGACGCGCGATCCGCTGACGCCCGAGCGCGCGCGAGAGCTGCTGATCGCGGCGCCCGGCGTGACGGTGCTCGACGACCCCGCCGCGGCGCTGTATCCGCTGGCGATCGATGCCGCCGAACGCGACGACGTGCTCGTCGGGCGCATCCGCCGCGACCCCGGCCACGAGCACGCGCTGGACCTGTGGATCGTCGCCGACAACCTGCGCAAGGGCGCCGCGACCAACGCGGTGCAGCTCGCGGAGGCGCTGCACGAGCGCGGGCTGATCGCGCCGGCGCGCGACCGCGCGGCGGTGTAGCTATGACTACGCAATCAACTGCCGCCGGCGCTGCCCCCTTGGTCGGGATCGGCAGCCGTGGTTTTCTCGGCCTGGTTCGCCAGATGCTCGACCAGCCCGCTGTGCGGGACGCCGAGGTGCCGAACTCTTAGAAGCAGTCCGGGTGGCGGCGCACCCTTCGTGATGATCGTCGCCGGGATGGACGACGCGAGAAACTTCGGTCGATCCCAGGTGGACATCATCCGCGCACCAAACAGCGTCACATTCAACGCGCCCGGCAGTGCCGCGCTCGGGGCAAGGACGCCGGAGAAGCCCCCCTTACGAAGCCTGGCGCCCTCGCTCTGGCATTGATCGTAATCCTCGGAGACGAGCGCTGCGGGGTCGAAACCGGATCGTTCTGCCTGCTCAAAAGTCGAGTAATCGGCGATCATTCCCTCGTCGATGAGGACCGCCCACATGGAGACGCTAACCATCGCGACCTCGTCCTCGACACGCAGCTCCTCGTTGCGGATCAGCTCGGCCCACGCGCCGTCGGTGCTCCACGATAGGTATTGAGTCGGTCCGTCGCCAGGGCGATGCCAGCAGCCCGTCTGGCTGTTCTCACGCACCCAGAACGGCGTGTCGTAGCTGGAATAGCGGTGCGCGACCTGTCGTTCGATTCGGATCTTTTCCGGCTCAGGCGCCATGCCCCGCTCTCCCCTGTCTCGCCAGGCGCATGAGAGCCCTTTCAAAGCCCGGCTCGCTTGCGAGGTCGATTGGAGCGTGTCCGTCGAGCTCCGCCCGCTCCCTGTGGAACCAGGCGACGACCCCCTCCGGGTTCCATACGTGTCGAAGCAGCCGCACCAGGCGGACCGCCAGGACCAGTTGGTACGGAGGCGTGCCGCCTCCTTTACCCAGGCGCTGCAGATGACGTGTCGAGATGCCGGCAAGGCGCGCTTGATCCGCCTGAGTGACGCGGGGGAGCGCCTGCTGTAGATAAGCCACAAGTGGCCGAGCGTCGTCATCGCGGCACCCGGCGTGCTCGTCGAGCGCATCGCGCACGATGTGGCGGATGGCCTCAGCGTCGACGAAGAACCGGTCGAGGGCATCGAGCGGCCGGGCCTCGTCGGACTCTTGCAGGGCGGCGAGTAGGTTGATGATGATCCTTCGGATCTCAGCCACGGCCCCTGGCTCAAGTTGCGGCGGAAGGTCGTTGCTGAGCTGCACGGACAGTCGGCGTGCCGTCTCAATCCATCGTTTTGCGTATTCAGGATCGACTGCGTCCTGGGCGGCAGGTCCAACCGCCTCAATTGCCTCGCGAAGCGTTGTTAGGCCCTCGCTAATTCGTCGCTCCAGGTCGGCGAGTTCTTGCTGCTCCGGGCTTCGATCAAGAACCAGTCCCGACAACGGTCCTCCCTTGGTCGTAGTGCGGTCGTGCTCTGCTGTCATAGTCCGGTCAGTATAGCGTACTCCCGTCGTAAGATCGGACATGCTTGCGACATGGCGCGGTATTTGGCCCTTGATGTCGGCTAGCCACGACAAGATTCGGCGGTATCAAGATGCTTGACACACCACAACGAAGCGAGCCGTGCGCTCCCAATTCACCGGGTACTCATCCAGCCGATGACCGCCTGTCCGTATCGCCACACTGAAGGACTCGCGTGACGACGCGCGAACAAGGTGCGCGATGCCCTCGACCGAAGTCCAGCGCACTCTGGTCAAGTCCCCGCCCGAGCTGTGGGCCGAGCTGAGCGACCCCGCCTCCCTCGCGCGGCACCTCGGCGAGTTCGGCGAGATCCGCATCGCCCACGTCGAGCCCGAGAGCACCGTCGAGTGGGAGGCGGGGAGCGTGCGTGGCGCCGTCGAGCTGAAACCCTCGGGCTGGGGCACCAAAGTCACGCTCATTGCCGTGCGCGAGCCCCCCGCGGTCGAGCCCCCCGCGGTCGAGTCCCCACAGGAGCAAGCGCCGTCCGAACCACAGGCCATGACCGAGCCAAAGCCGGGGCCGGAGCCCATTGCCGAGCCAGAGCCCGCAGGCATTGCGGAACCGGAGCCAGAAGACGTTGCCGAGCCGGAGCCAGAGAACATTGCCGCACCAGAGCCTGAGCTGGAACCAGGGCCGCGTCCGAGGCTCTTGGCCAGGATCTTCCGACGGTGGCGCAGGGAGCGCCTCCAAGCGGAGCTCGAGCCCAAACCGGATGCGGAGCCCGTCACGGGACCTGAGCCAGAGCCTAGGGCCGAACTCGCGGCCGAGCCGCACCCCACATCCGGGCCAGGCTCCGGGCCAAGCTCCACACCCGAGCCAGTGCTCACACCCCAGCCGCACCCCACGCCGGAGCCGGAGCCGGTGGCCGAGGACCGCCCGAACCTCGCCGCCGAGCTGGCGCAGATCGAAGCGGCGATCGTGGAGCAGGACACGGCGCTGCTGAGCGCGGTGCTCGACCGGCTCGGTGCGGCGCACCATCGTCCGTTCTCGCGCGGCTGAGCGCAGGCACGCGCGCCGCGGATAAGATCCCGCGCCGACCTATGGCGCGCGCGAAGGCACCGGAGACCTACGAGGAGAAGCTGGCCCAGCTGCAGGAGCTGCGCGCCGCGGCGCTGCATTCGGCGCCGGAGGCCGAGGAGAAGCAGCACGCGCGCGGCAAGCTGACGGCGCGCGAGCGCGTGGAGAAGCTGCTGGACGAGGGATCCTTCCAGGAGCTGGACACGTTTGTGCGCCACCGCACCTACGAGTTCGACATGCAGAAGAACCGCCCGTGGGGCGATGCGGTGGTGACGGGCCACGGCACGATCGACGGACGGCGGGTGTGCGTGTTCAGCCAGGACTTCACGGTGTTCGGCGGTTCGCTGGGCGAGGTGATGGGCGAGAAGATGTGCAAGATCATGGACCTGGCGGCGAAGATCGGCTGCCCGGTGATCGGCATCAACGACTCCGGCGGCGCACGGATCCAGGAGGGAGTCGTCTCGCTGGGCTCCTATGGCGACGTGTTCCTGCGCAACGTGCGCAGTTCGGGCGTGATCCCGCAGGTCAGCCTGGTGATGGGTCCGTGCGCGGGCGGCGCGGTCTACTCGCCGGCGATCACGGACTTCGTGTTCATGGTCAACGAGACCTCGCACATGTTCATCACGGGCCCCGACGTGATCAAGACCGTCACCGGCGAGGAGGTCGGCTTTGAGGAGCTGGGTGGCGCGATGTCCCACAGCACGAAGTCGGGCGTGGCGCAGTTCGCCTCGCCCGATGAGGAGGCGTGCCTGGAGGACTGCCGCTACCTGTTGAGCTTTCTGCCGTCCAACAACCTGCAGACGGCGCCGCGCGTGCAGTCCAGCGACGACCCGCTGCGGATGGACGAAGCGCTCGACCATGTCGTGCCGGACAACCCGAACAAGCCCTACGACATGCGCGACGTGGTGCGGCTGATCGTCGATGACGGCGATTTCTTCGAGGTGCACGAGCACTACGCGCGCAACATCATCTGCGGTTTTGCACGGCTCGACGGCTACGCGGTTGGGGTGGTGGGCAACCAGCCCAACCAGTTGGCGGGTGTGCTGGACATCAATGCCTCGGCGAAGGCGGCGCGGTTTGTGCGCACGTGCGACGCGTTCAACGTCCCGCTGATCACGTTCTGCGATGTGCCGGGCTTCCTGCCGGGTACGGCGCAGGAGTGGGGTGGCATCATCCGCCATGGCGCGAAGCTGCTGTACGCGTTCGCGGAGGCGACGGTGCCGAAGATCACGATCATCACGCGCAAGGCCTACGGGGGCGCATACGACGTGATGTCCTCCAAGCATCTGGGGGCGGACTTCAACTTCGCGTGGCCGACCTCGGAGGTCGCGGTGATGGGCCCGGAGGGCGCGGTCAACATCATCTACCGGCGCGACATCGCCGGCAGCCCCACACCGGACGAGCGCCGCCAGAAGCTGATGGACGACTACAAGGCGCGCTTCGCCAACCCCTACACGGCGGCCGAGCGCGGCTACATCGACGATGTGATCGTCCCCCACGAGACCCGGCCGAAGCTGATCCAGGCGCTGCACACGCTGCAGACCAAGCGCGAGCCG
The DNA here is from genome assembly GCA_963804675.1 of uncultured Solirubrobacterales bacterium. GTDB lineage: Bacteria > Actinomycetota > Thermoleophilia > Solirubrobacterales > Solirubrobacteraceae > Palsa-744. The sequence continues at coordinate 2,223,467 of CAWDRI010000001.1, forward strand.
GGTCCGCAGCGCAAGCACGGGAACATCCCGCTGTAGGGTGGCTCAGCCCGGCCGGTCGACCAGGATGATCCCCTGGCGGCCGCGGGCGAGCAGGCGGCGCCGGCTCTGCAGCGAGCGGTCAACGCGATCGGCGAGACGCATGAGCGCGTTGTCGGCGCAGGACAGCAGAAAGCTCGAGAGAATCCCGACGGGGAACGAGAACAGGTTGACGGGCATCACGTAAGCGCCGAAGCGCTGGCGGAACCACTCGATGTCGGTGGACGTCAGCGGCCACTCGTCAGCGGTGTGCGCGGAGCGCACGAAGCGGTGGAAGCCGAGCGTCAGCGGGTGGCTCATCGGCTCCATGAAGAGCATCTGCCCGCCGGGCGCGAGGTTGTTGCGCGCGAAACGCTCGAGCGTGGTCCTGAAGTCGAGGTGGTGCAGGATCGCCTGCCCGACGATGACGTCGAAGCGCCCGGGGATCTGCTCGTCGGCGCTGTGGTGGTGGAAGGTCACGCCCGGCATGTCCGCGCACCTGGCACGCGCCTCTTCGATGCGCCGTCGGGAGATGTCGAAGCCGTAAACCTCGCGCGCGCCCATCGCGTGCACTTGTGCGCTCAGTTCGCCGGTGCCGCAGCCGACGTCCAGCACGCTTGCGCCGAGCACCCGCTCGAGCAGGAGCTCGTGAAAGCGCCGGTCGCCGAAGACGGAGTTGGGGCCGTCCATGACGTGCGGCACGAGCGCCACCCAGCGACCGTGGCGCTCGACGACGGCGCCGTCATCGTAGGCGGCAGCCTCGCGTGAAACCCGGGCGCGGGGATCGTCGACCTCGTCGCAGGATGCGCTTTGCAAAGTCGCCATTGGCGCGCGAATCATGTGTGAGGTCCGCGCAGGCTGTCAATGCGCAGCGCGCGCTTGGCAGCGCGAACGCTCCGAACCGGCTTGCCCTGTCTCTCACTCCATGCTGCGCCGCGCGTCCTTCGCCGCGCGTTCCCCAAGCAACAGCCACCACGGATAGGTGGCAAAGAGCAGCGCGCTGAGCAGATGCGTGCGGCGACCGGCACGCCGCGCGTCGAAGCGAAAGACACCCGAGTTGAGCATCCAGTCACGGCCACTCTGCGCGCGACAGGCCTTCCAGATCGGACGTGTCCAGGGTCGGTCGAGGTAGAGCGAGACGCTCGTCACCAGGAATGCGGTCGCCGTCGCGGTGTGCAGGGCACGCGCGGCGGCTGTGGTGCGCTCGGGCATCACGCGTCCGTAGACGCGTCCTGTTGCATACAGCCAGGGGGGGTCGATCAGAAAGGACATCGGTCGTTGCTCCTCGTAGCGCTCGTGGTTTCTCAACGGGGAATGCTTGCAGGCGGTACCGCTGTTTTGCTCGCGCGGGGCACCGAAACGTCCGCTGCGCCGCCCCGCGGCTGCGTGGAGGGCGCGGCGCGACCGAGCAAATGAAAGGCAAGCCGGGTGGCGAGCGCCATGATCGTCAGCTGCGGGTTGACGCCGAGCGAGCTGGGCATGGCGCTGCCGTCGGCAACGTACAGACCACGGACACGGTGTACGCCCAGGTCGGGGTCGAGCACGCCGCGCGCGGGGTCGGCGTCGGCGCGGGCGGTGCCGAGCGGGTGGAAAGCCATCAATTTGAGGTCGCGCGCGCGGGCGCGGGCGGGCGAGACGCCTGAGGGCAGCGGCAGGTAAATCTCGCGCGCCCCGGCGGCCTCGAACAGCTCGCGCAGCCGCGCGAGGCCGAGCCGGAACTTGGCGAGGTCGGCGTCGCTGAGGTCATAACGAATCGCCGCCATTCGCGCGCGCGCACGCGCGCGGCCGCGAATCGCCCCAAAACGAACGCCTCCCCCACCCCCCGTCCCGGCACGCCTGCGCAACCCCAAATGCGCGCCCCCCGCAGCCCCGACGCGCACGCTTCCAGCAGAGCTGTCGCTGACCATGAGCCCGAACTGCGCGAGGTGCCGGTAGTTGGCCAGCGCGGCCGCACGGCGCGCGCCGGTGAGCGGCAGCGCCAGCGCCGCGTAGGAGGGCGGCCCGGCGACGCTCTCGAACATCAGTCCCTGCTCGCTGAACTCGTCGACGTAAAAGCTCTGCGGCACGCCGCGTGCCATGTTGACGACCTCGTCCATGAGCGCAAACGCGGCGGTGGCGGGGTGCAACACGAGGTTGCGCCCGAGTGCGCCCGACTCGTGCCCGGCGCCGCTGCGGGCGAGCAGTCCGGGCGTGTGGATCGTGCCGGCGGCGAGTACGACGGTGGGCGCTCGAACTTCGAGCGCCCCGTCCCCGCGCGCGCCCCCGCGCGCGCGCCCATCCCCGCCCCCGCTTCCGCCGCGGCCGCCAGCCCGGCCAATATCAGCCGCGCCATCCACGCCGCCGGCAAGACGCGCCTGGATGCCGAGGGCGCGCCCGCCGCGGACCACGACGCGCTGCACGTCGGCCCCGGTGAGGATGCGCGCGCCGGCAGCGGCCGCGCGGGGCAGGTAGGTGATGGCGGTGTGCTGCTTGGCGGAGGTTGGACAGCCGAACGCGCAGACGCCGGAGCCGACACAACCGCGGGCATTGCGGCGCAGGTAGCCGTGCGACCAACCGAGACGTTCGGCGCCGCGTCGTGCCACCGCCGCGTTGGCGCCCGCCAGCTCGGGGGTGACCTCGGCGACCGCAAGTGCGCGTTCTACGCGCTCGTAGCAGCCGTCCAGCTCGCCGCGGTCGAGCGGCAGGCCGTGCTCGGAGCGCCAGCGTTCGAGCACGGGCACAGGCGTGCGAAAGCAGGTGCCCGAGTTGACCAGGGTGGTCCCGCCCAAGCCGCGGCCGAGCGGCAGCAGAACCGGCGGGGAGCCGAACGTGATCGTCTGGCCGCCGTCACGGTAGAGCCGGCCGAGCATCTCCAGGGGTCGCGCGGTGAAGCGATCGGGGTCGTGAGCAGGTCCCTGCTCGAGCAGCACAACGTCGGCGCCCCCCTCAGCCAGCTCAGCGGCCACGACCGCGCCACCGGCGCCGGCGCCGACCACACAGACATCGGCGTCGAGCCTCACGGCCGGCCCTCGGCGCGCCGCAGGGCGCGGCCGCGGGCGACGACTCGCTCGGCGTTCCAGCCGAGCGCGAGCGCGAGGCGGGGGTCTTCGCAGCGGGCGGCGCTCAGCAGCCCCTCCGCGAGCAGCCGCACGGACCCGACCCGACCGAGCAAGCGCATGCCACGCGGGCGAGCGGCGAGGGCGAGCAGCGCGCGCAGTGCGGCGCGCTGCGGCCAGGGGGCGGCGGCGAGGAAGCCGTCGAGCGTCTCAGACACGAGCCGAGCGTACCAATGGATTGGCTGTCTGGCCAGAGGAGGCCCGGCCCGCCGAAGGCAAGCGCGCGCGCGCCCGCGCGCAAGAGTGGGGAACGTCGGTCAGACTGTGCGGGGATGACCGCTCGTCGCACAGGATCGAAGCCGCAAAGCGCCGCCCGCACGCCGCCGCGAACGGCTGCCGCCGCAGCATCGCCGGCGCAGGCAGCGGCGGTGGTGGCAGCGCTCGAGCGCTTCATGCGCGACACAGCCCCGCGGGGGACCGCAGCGGCGCAGCCGCGGGAGCGGTGGATCGAGGCGGCTATGCTCGAGGGCGTCGCGCGGAGCGCGGGCTGTGACCGGGTTGTGAGCCACCCCTGGATAATTCCCTAAAAGTCGCTAGCCTTTAGGCTCAATTCACGAAGCGCTCGCAACAAACGTCCCGGACAGGGTGTCCGGATCCAGGAGGTTGGCCAACGATGGAGCCAGTTTCGCTACCAAACGCCCCACGGGGCACGCTGGAGGACCCAGAGGTCCTGCAAAACGTGCCGGGCCACGTGATCCCGATTCTGCAGCGGGAGTTCGACGACTTCAAGACGGAGGCGGGCAAGTTCCTGGAGGGGCAGACGCCAGAGGACGAGTTCATCAAGTTCCGCCTCAAGCAGGGGGTCTACGGGCAGCGCCAGCCGGACGTGCAGATGATCCGCGTGAAGCTGCCGTTTGGGGGGATCACGCCGGAGCAGCTGGAGAGTTTTGCCGAGGTCGTCGAACGTTATGCGCCGCTCGGCAAGGCGCACATCACGACGCGCCAGAACGTCCAGATGCACCACATCCCGCTGCCGGACGCCGAGCAGGCGATCCGCGAGCTTGGCGAGGCGGGCCTTTCCAGCCGTGAGGGCTGCGGCAACACGGTGCGCAACGTCACGGGCGACCCGTGGGCGGGTGTGGCAGAGGACGAGCTATTCGATTTGACACCGTACGCGGGCGCGTACGTGCGCTACTTCGTGCGCCACCCGACCACGCAGGCAATGCCGCGCAAGATCAAGACGGCATTCGACGCCAGCGCAGCCGGGCGGGCGATCAGCGAAATCCACGACATCGCCTACCGCGCGCGGGTCAGGGAGATCGCCATTGATGGGGCGCCCGCCCGCCCGGTCCGCGGCGTGCAGATGCTGGTCGGCGGCGGCACCTCGATCATGCCCCGCAAGGCGCCGGTGCTGTACGAGTTCGTGGAGCTCGAGAACGGCGACTACCTGAAGATCGCCGAGGCGGTCTTCCGCATCTTCGATCGCCAGGAGTGGCTGCGCAAGAACCGGGCACGCGCACGGATCAAGGTGTTCGTGGACAAGTACGGGATCGACGAGCTGCGTCGCCAGGTGGAGGAGGAGCTGCAGGGCGAGTGGGTGGCCGAACGGGACTTCTCGGTCGGCGAGCTGCTGTTCCTCGATGACGAGCGCGAGAGTGCGCCGGCGCCGCCGACCAGCTACGGCAGCCCCAATGGCGACTTGTCGGAGTTCGAGCGCTTCAGGGCGGCCAATGTGCGCGCGCAGAAGCAGGAGGGCTTCGTGACGGTCGAGGCGAAGATCGTCCGCGGCGACCTCACGCCGCAGCAGTTCCGCGGTTTGGCGCAGATCGTGCGCAAATACTCGGGCGGCTACGCACGCACGACGGTGCAGCAGAATCTCGTGCTGCGGTGGGTGCGCCGGGAGAGTGTCTACGACGTGTGGCGCGCGCTGAGCGAGCTGGAGCTCGGCGGCGCGGGATCGCGCGAAATCGACGACGTGGTGTCGTGCCCGGGGACGGATTCGTGCAAGCTCGGGATCACCAGCTCGATGGGCCTCAACCAGGCGATCGAACAGCGCCTGCAGGAGATGCAGATCAGCGACCCACTGACGCGCGCGATCCACATCAAGATGAGCGGCTGTCCGAACGGCTGCGGCCAGCACCACGTCGGTTCGATCGGTTTCTACGGAGCATCGATCAAAGTTGGCGAGCACACGATCCCTGCGTACATCCCGCACGTGGGCGGCGTTTTTGAAGGCGAGCAGATCGAGTTCGGTCAGCGCCTGAAGCAGCGGTTGCCGGCCAAGCGCGTGCCCGACGCGATCGAGCGGTGGCTGCGCCACTATGAGGCCAACCGGCAGGAGGGTGAGCAGTGGACGGCGTTCGTGGCGCGTGTCGGCACGCCCGAGCTGGAAGGGCTCGTCAAGGACCTGTCGCTGCCCGTGGACTTTGAGCTGGAGACGATGAATCAGTTCATCGACTGGAACCGCGACGTGCCCTTCCAGGTGATCCGGGGAGAGGGCGAGTGCGCGGTCTAGCCTCCGATCTCGACCCGGCGCTCAGCCTGACCCACACGCTGCGCGAGGCGGCGCGTCACGGAGAGCGGGCGGTGCTGCTGTGCTCCTTTCAGAAGGAGGAGTCGGTACTGCTCGACGAGCTGCTGCGACTCGACCAGGGAACCGGTGCGACGGTACGGATCGTGACGATCGACACCGGGGTGCTGTTCGAGGAGACGTTGCAGACGTGGCGGAAGTTCGAGGAGCGGTTTGGCGTGCAGATCGAGGTACACGACGCGAGGAGTCCGGAGCAACCGTGGAGCGGGCCGGAGCACTGCTGCTCGCAGGCGAAGGTGCAGGCGCTGGAGCAGGCGCTGGCGGGAGCGGCGGGTTGGATCACGGGGATCCGCCGCGAGCAGGGGCCGACGCGCGCGCAAGCGCAGCCGATCGAACGCGACGAGCGGCGGGAACTGTGGAAGTACAACCCGCTGGCGCTGTGGACCGAGAAGGACCTGTGGCGGCGCATCTATGAGCGCGAGCTGCCGTACAACCCGCTGCACGATCGGGGGTACGCGTCGATTGGGTGCGCGCCGTGCACGCAGCCGGGCAGCGGCCGCGAGGGCCGGTGGGCAGGCACAGCCAAGACCGAGTGCGGCCTGCACGTGGAGACGGTCGGATGAGCGTGACCGCGACACGCCCCCAGTTGAGTCATCTGCGCGCGCTGGAGAGCGAGGCGATCCACGTGATGCGTGAGGTGGCGGCGGAACTGGAGAAACCGGTGCTGCTGTTCAGCGGCGGCAAGGACTCGATCGTGCTGCTGCGGTTGGCGGAGAAGGCGTTTCGCCCGGCGCCGTTCCCGTTCCCGCTGATGCATGTTGACACGGGCCACAACTTCGGGGAGGTGATCGAGTTCCGCGACCGGCGCGTGGCGGAACTCGGGGAGCGGTTGATCGTGGCGAGCGTGCAGGAGTCGATCGACAGCGGGCGTGCCGTCGAGGAGACGGGACCACGAGCCTCGCGCAACCGGCTGCAGACGGTGACGCTGCTAGATGCGATCGCCGAGCACGGTTTCGACGCGGCCTTCGGCGGGGCGCGGCGCGACGAGGAGCGCGCGCGGGCGAAGGAGCGCGTGTTCTCGTTCCGGGACGACTTCGGGCAGTGGGACCCCAAGAACCAGCGCCCGGAGCTGTGGAACCTCTACAACGGACGGATCCGCCGCGGCGAGCACGTGCGGGTGTTCCCGCTGTCGAACTGGACGGAGCTCGACGTGTGGGAGTACATCGCCCAGGAGGAGCTGGAGGTGCCTTCGATCTACTTCGCGCACGAGCGAGAGGTGTTCAGTCGCGACGGGATGCTGTACGCGTGGCGCAATGGCGTCGAGCTGATCGACGGTGAGACGGTGTTCAACGAGATGGTGCGCTACCGGACGGTGGGCGACATGAGCTGCACGGGCGGGGTTCGCTCGCAGGCGGCGACGCTGGAGGAAGTAGTCGCCGAGATCGCCGCGACGCGGATCACCGAGCGCGGCGAGACGCGCGCGGACGACCGGGTTTCGGAGGCGGCGATGGAGGACCGCAAGAAGGCCGGGTACTTCTAGTGGTCGCACGATGACGCTCGACCTGCTGCGCTTCACGACGGCAGGATCGGTGGACGACGGCAAGAGCACGCTGATCGGGCGGCTGCTGTTCGACACAAAGCAGGTCTTCGAGGACCAGCTCGAGCATGTGGCGGCGGCGAGTTTGCGCAGGGGCGGCGAGGGCGCGCTCGATCTCGCACTGCTGACCGATGGCCTGCGCGCGGAGCGCGAGCAGGGCATCACGATCGATGTCGCCTACCGCTACTTCGCGACGCCCAGGCGCCGCTTTATCATCGCGGACTGCCCGGGCCACCAGCAGTACACGCGCAACATGGTGACGGGAGCCTCGACGGCCGATCTGGCGGTGATCTTGCTCGACGCGCGCAAGGGCGTGCTGGAGCAGTCCAAGCGGCATGCCTTCATCAGCGTGCTGTTGGGGATTCCGCATCTGGTGGTGGCGGTCAACAAGATGGATCTCGTGGACTACTCGCGCGAGCGTTTTGAGGAGCTGTGCAGCGAGTTCGACGGGTTTGCACAGAAGCTGGGCGCACGCTCGCAGGCCGATCACGTGGCCGGTGGCCGCAGCCGCGCGCCGGAGGTGACCTACATCCCGATCTCGGCGCTGAACGGCGACAACGTGGTGGAGCGCTCGCGGGAGACGGAGTGGTACGCAGGCCCGGACCACCCAACGCTGCTGGAGCACCTGGAGGATGTCGAGGTTGCGTACGACCATCCGAATGAGACGCCGGCGCGCTTTCCGGTGCAGTGGGTGATCCGCCCGGCAAAGGTCAATGGCGCACACCCGCACGGCGACTACCGCGGCTACGCAGGCCAGTTGGCGAGCGGAGCGTTGCGTCGAGGCGACGAGGTGGTCGCGCTGCCGAGCGGACTGCGCACGCGGATCGCCGGGATCGACACCTACGACGGCGAGCTGCAAGAGGCGCTGGCGCCGATGTCGGTGACGCTGCGACTGGAGGACGAGCTGGACATTTCGCGGGGGGAGCTGATCTGCACGCCGGAGCGCTCGCCGACGGTGGCCAGGGAGCTGCTGGCCGATGTGTGCTGGCTCAGCCAGGACGCGCTGCGGACCGGCGGGCGGTACGTGATCAAGCACACGACGCGCAGCGTTGTGGCGGTCGTGGACGCGCTCGAGGACCGCGTGGACGTGCACACGCTGGAGCGGGCGCCGGCGCCGGCGGAGCTGCAGCTCAACGACATCGGCGGGGTGCGACTGCGCACGAGCGCGGCGCTGGCGTTCGACCCCTACACGAGCAACCGCCGCACGGGCAGCTTCATCCTGATCGACGAGAGCAGCAACGAGACGGTCGGCGCGGGGATGGTCGGCGCGGCCGGCGCCTGACGGGCCAGTCGGGCAGCGATGGGGTTTGCGGCCGGCGCCTGACGGGCCGGTCGGCGCAGCGACGGGCCCCGCGCGGCCGGCGCCCGACACGCCCGTCGGCCCAGCAATGACCAGCCCCGGCCCCGGCCACGCGCCGATCGGCTCACCGATGGCCCCACACGGCCCACGCGTGACGGCGGGTCGGCCCAGAGGCCGGCCCCACACGGCCCGCGCGTGACGGCGGGTCGGCCCAGAGGCCGGCCCCACACGGCCCGCGCCTGACGGGCCGGTCGGCCCAGAAAGGACGGGCACCGGCCTATATGCCCACACCACGCGCCGGTCGGCCCAGCAACGGCCCGCGGCCGACGCCCGACGGGCGGCGGTCGATCCGGCGAGTGGCCCCCCAAGGGGCCCTCGAGACCGACGCGCTACACGCCGGTTGGCCCCGGATCGCCGGGTCGCGCGGGCGTGCGTCGGAGACATCTACAAATTTGTGGACGAATTTCGATGGAATGTTCCGCGCGCGGATTTCTGCTGGTTGAGCGGAAAGTGCGCCAAAATTGTGCAGGCGCACAACGAGGGGGCCGAAAAACGGGTCGTGCGCACATTGACGGAGTCGCCCGTACGTGCGATAGTCCCCGAGGTTCCAACTGGCGAACCCAACCGACTCCTGGAATACGTCGGCATGTCGCGGGGTAGATATGCCGAAGCGCCCGCTCCACACTACAGAGACAGGCGCTCCGGCACCAATCACACCCAGCGGATGCCGGGTACGAAAGGAGATCGACAATGATTGTACAGATGTTTCCGAAAAATGTTTTTAGGCCCGATTGGGGCCGATAAGCCAAACTGGTGTGGCAGCCCATTGGGCCGTCACCCGGGCAGGCCGGCATCGAGCGCGAAAGCGCGCCAGGGCGATGCCGTAGTGCTCGCGCTCGGGGTTTGTGGAGCGCTTACCCCGAGCGCGAGCCGCCTGCCGAACCGTGCAGAGCCCACGGGAGTGGATCCGGCCTAAAGGCGTCGAGGATCGAGTTGCTCGGGGGCCGAGGGCGCCTGGAGCGCCCCGAGCATGCCGCGCGGCCCCAAGCGCCCCGCGCGGCCCCAAGCGCCCCGCGCGGCCCCAAACGCCCCGAGCGCCCCGAACGCCCCGAGCGCCCGGCATGCTCGCGCGGACGCCCCCGTGCAACCAGCGGCGGGCCGCCCCTCGAGCGCAGTCTGGTGTGGGCCCGCCGGAGCGACGTGCGCAGGCAACGTTCGGGGGCCATTCGCACGGACGCACGGACGCACGCGCCCCGCGCACGCGCGCGTATCCCCGGTTCGAGTCGCCAGCCCGCGGCGCGCATCCCCGGTTCGGGTTTGCCAGGCGACGGCTGGCTGCGCCACCCTCTAAGCTGCGGCGCGCATGTTCACGAAGGTGTTGGTGGCCAACCGCGGCGAGATCGCCGTGCGGGTGATGAGGGCGCTCGAGGAGCTCGGGATCGGGTCGGTCGCGGTGTACTCGGAGCAGGATCGCGATGCGCTGCACGTGGCGAGGGCGGATGAGGCGTACAACCTTGGCGATGGGCCGGCGGCAGCGAACTACCTCAGCGTCGAGAAGATCGTCGAGGCCGCGCAGAACGCGGGGGCTGACGCGATCCACCCGGGGTATGGGTTTCTCGCGGAGAACGCGCTGTTCGCGCAGGCGTGCGCCGACGTGGGAGTCGTGTTCATCGGGCCACCGGCGGGCGCAATCGAGGCGATGGGGTCTAAGACGAGGGCGCGCGAGCTGATGCAGGCGGCGGGGGTGCCGATCGTGCCGGGCACGACGACGCCGGTTGCAGGAGTCCCGGAGGCGCTGAAGATCGCAAAGGAGCAGATTGGCTTCCCGGTGGCAGTCAAGGCGGCGGGAGGCGGCGGCGGCAAGGGCTTTAGGGTGGCGCTGACCGAGGAGGAGCTGGAGGGCGCGTTCGAGGGCGCGAGCCGGGAGGGCGAGAAGTTCTTTTCGGACCCGACGGTCTACCTCGAGCGCTACCTGCCGGACCCGCGCCATGTCGAGGTGCAGGTGCTGGCGGACACGCATGGGAATGTGATCCACCTCGGGGAGCGCGACTGCTCGATCCAGCGACGCCACCAGAAGGTGATCGAGGAGTCGCCGGCCCCGGAGTGGGTCGTGACGCCGGAGCTGAGGGCGCGGATCGGACAGATCGGTGTCGAGGCGGCGCGCGCGGTGGGGTACGTGGGCGCGGGCACGATCGAGGGCCTGCTGGCGGTGCACCCCGACGCGAGCGAGCAGGCCGGGAGCGGCGGGGAGGCCGAGTACTTCTTCCTCGAGATGAATACGCGGGTGCAGGTCGAGCATTGCGTGACGGAGATGACCACGGGGATCGACATCGTCAAGGAGGGGATCCGCGCGGCGGCGGGGGAGCCGCTGTCTTACGCGCAGGAGGACGTGGTGCTGCGGGGGCATGCGATCGAGTGCAGGATCAATGCGGAGGACGCGTCGAAGAACTTCGCGCCGGCACCGGGGAAGATCGGCCGCTATAGGGAGCCGAGCGGGCCGGGCGTGCGGGTCGATTCTGGCGTGGGCGAAGGCGGCGAGGTCTCGCCGATGTACGACCCGATGGTGGCGAAGCTGATCGTGTGGGACGCGGATCGCACGCAGGCTACGGCAAGGATGCTGAGGGCGTTGGCGGAATACGAGATCGAGGGTCTGCGCACGTTGATCCCGTTCCACCGTGCGCTGCTGCAGACGGGCCAGTGGCAGCGCGGGGAGACGTGCCGCGATCTGCTGGAAGACCGCAAGTGGCTGAAGACGCTCGCGTTCGCGGCCGCTGCCGCGGCCGAGCCGGCTGAGGAGGAGTCGGAGCGCGTGGAGCACTCCTACACGGTCGAGGTGTCGGGTAGACGCTTTGATGTGCGGGTGAGCGGACCGCCGCTGGCAGCCTTCGCAGGTGGCGGCGGGAGCGTCGCTGATGGCCGCGCCGACCCGTCGGCGGGCGCGGGCGCACGGGCGCCGAGGCGCACGCACCGCAAGACGGCGGCGGCGGGCGGGCCGGACACGCTGACCTCGCCGCTGCAGGGGAATATGTGGAAGGTGTTGGTCAAGCAGGGCGAGAAGGTCCAGGAGGGCCAGTTGCTGTGCATCATCGAGGCGATGAAGATGGAGAACGAGATCACGGCGCACAAGGCGGGCGTGGTCGCGGAGTTGCCGATCGCGGAGGGCACGCCGATCGCGGCGGGCGCACCGATCGCGACGATCAAGAGCGAGGGCTGACGGCGCACCGGCCGTGCGGCGCGTTCGTGTCTGAGCCGCAGGGACGCTAGCGCCAACTGGCGTCCCACCCTCGAACCGCGCGGCACCCACCTGCGCCACCGCAGCACCCCGCGCCCGAACCGCAGCACCACCCGCGCCACCTCGCGCTCCAGGACCCGAACCGCAGCAACCCCCGCGGCCACCTCGCACCCCAGGACCCGAACCGCAGCACCACCCGCGCCACCTCGCGGCCCCCGGCCCCAAACCGCGGTACAGCCATTCGCACCAACTGCCGGCTGACGTCTGCGGCACACGAAGAGTCGCGTGCGTCGCACGCAAATGTTTCCAGGCGGAGACGATCGGAGGTTGGCGCCCGGGCACGCGAAACCGCACTGAGTATGGGCAAAACGCCGTTCGCGCAGCGGCCGCGCGAGCCGCGTGGCGTGCGGAGGCCGGCGGGCGCTTGACGGGCGGTCGCCGTTCGATGAAGGTATGGGGCGCGACTGATAGTTCGAAACAACGCGCGGGCGTGCGTGAGCGCGTGTGCGTGGACAGGCGAGGGTGCAATGAAGAGCGGCGTCGGAAGCACGGTGATCGTCGAGGGTGGGCGCGAGAGCGTGGCCGCCGAACGCGTGGTGGCAGTGTCGGTCGTGATCCCGTGCCTGAATGAGGCGGGGAGCATCGCGGAGTGCGTGAGCAGGGCGCTGCGGGGGATCGAGGCGGCAGAGGTGCAGGGCGAGGTGATCGTCGCGGACAACGGGTCCGACGATGGCAGCGCGCAGCTGGCCAGGGCGGCGGGCGCGATCGTGGTCGATGAGCCGGTGAGGGGTTACGGCAGCGCCTACCTGGCGGGGTTCGCGGCGGCGAAGGGCCAGTACATCGTGATGGCGGATGCCGATTTGACGTACGACTTTGACGAGATTCCGAGGTTTTTGGCAGAACTCGAAGAGGGTGCGGATTTGGTGATTGGCGACAGGATGAAGAACATTCATCCGGGCGCGATGCCGTGGCACCATCGCTATATCGGCAACCCGCTGCTGTCAAGGTTTTTGAATTTGCTGTTTCACACGGGGGTGAGCGACGCGCATTGCGGGATGCGAGCGTTGCGTAGGGATGCGCTGGAGCAGCTGGAATTGCAGGCGAAAGGAATGGAGTTCGCGTCGGAGATGGTGGTGCGGGCAGCGAAGGTGAAGCTGGAGATTCGCCAGTTCCCGATCGAATACCACCCGCGGGACGGCGAATCGAAGTTGTCGAGTTTTCGGGATGGGTGGCGGCATTTGCGCTACCTGGTGCTGCATGCGCCGCGGCATCTGTTTATCGCACCGGGAACTGTGATGGCGGTGTTGGGGGGTTTGATTTGCGTGACGGTGCTGGCGCATGTGGATGTGTTGGGGCGCAGGTGGGAAATGCACACGCTGATCGGTGGATCGCTGCTGTTGATCGTGGGGATGCAGGTGATCACGCTTGGGTTGTGCGCGCTGGCCTATTCGACGTATCTGATGGGCGATCACGACCCGTGGTTCGACGGGGTGTCAAAGCGCTTTCGGCTCGAGCACGGTCTGGCGCTGGGCGGAGCGATCGCAGCGGCGGGGTTGGCGACGATCGTGGCGATCGTCGCCAAGTGGGTCGAGCAGGGGTTCGGCAGTCTCGCCGACGAACGGCTGGCGCTGGCGGGAGCGACGCTGTTGGTGTTGGGCATCCAGATCGTTTTCAGTTCGTTTTTGCTGAGCATTTTGGGACTGCGAAGACGGTAGGGTGGCGCGGCCGGGGATGCGCGTCGGGATCGCCCTGGCGGGCGGGTTGCTGGCGATCGCGCTGGCCGTCGCGCTGGTGCTGGCGCGAGCGCCGCTGGTGGTGGCGGGCGAGAGCGGGGGGTTCAGCCATCGTGTGCTGGTGGCGACGGCGGGGCCGGCCAGCGCGTGTCAGCGCGGCGAAGCGCTGCCCAGGGGGACGTCGGCGATTCGGTTGGGCATGACGGCAGATCTGGGCCCGCAGGTGAGGGTGAAGGCGTGGGCGGGGTCGCGACTGGTCGCGCAAGGCGTGCACGAACCGGGGTGGGTGGGGGCGTCGGTGACGGTGGCGCTACGCGAGCGGGTGACGAGTGGGTGGACGGGGGTGCGGGTGTGCTCGAGTGTCGAAAAGATGAATGGTCCGGTGGAGATGCTGGGCACGGCGACGGGCCGGTCGCTTGCGGCCACCGACGAAGGCAGACCGCTGCCGGGGCGGATGCACATCGAATATCTCAGAACGGGAAACCGGTCGTGGTGGTCGATGGCTACCCAGACGGCGCGACGGCTCGGCTTGGGGCGAGCGGCTGCGGGCACGTGGTACGCGGTGCTGGTGTTGGTGTTGGTGGCGGTGCTGGTGGGGCTGCCGAGCTGGCTTGTCGTGCGGGAGCTGCGATGAGCAGGCGCCGGGCGAAGGTTGTGGCGCCAAGGGATGCGCTCGGAGTGGGCGACGTTCAAGAGGAGGCGCGTGGCGAAAAGACACGTGGAGAGAAGGCGCATCACGAAAAGGGCGAGCCGCGGGGGCAAACAGCAGAGCGCGAGCCGCGGCAGCGTGCAGTAGAGCGCGGGCCGCAGCGGCAAACAGCCGGGCGCGGGCCGCGGCGGCAAACAGCAGAGCGCGAGCCGCAGCGGCAAACAGCCGGGCGCGGGCCGCGGCGGCAAACAGCAGAGCGCGAGCCGCCGCGGGGACGGCAGGGACGGCGCGGGGGCGAGCACTCGCGTGTGCCGCGGTGGCGAAGGGTGCCGCTGGCGGCGTGGGTGTGTGCGGCGGTGGCGGTGGTCAACGCAGCGTGCTGGAGTGTGATTTCAGCGCCGTTTCAGACGCCGGACGAGCCGAGTCACTTCGCCTATGTGCAGCATCTGGCACAGACGGGCCATTTGCCCTCGTCGGATGGCGAAGAATTCCCGCCGGCGGAGCAGCTGGCGATGCTCGATCTGCAGCAGACGAAGGTGAGGTTTTCAGAGGAAAACAAGACGATCTCCAGCGAGGCGCAGCAGCGGGTCCTGGAAAAGGGGTTGGCGGAACCGCTGTCACGCAGCGAGCCGGGCGACGCAGGGGTCGCGGCGAGCCAGCCGCCGCTGTACTACGCGCTGGAGACGGTGCCCTACGCGCTTGGCTCGGGGGGGACGTTGCTGGACAGGTTGGCGTTGATGCGCCTGCTGTTGACGCTGTTCGCGGGTTTGACGGCACTGTTCGCGTTTGGGTTTCTGCGCGAGCTGCTGCCGGCGGTGCCGTGGGCGTGGACGGTGGGTGGCCTCGGAGTGGCGCTGCAGCCGACGCTCGCGATGATGTCGGGCGCGGTCAACCCGGATGCGCTGCTGTTCGCAGTGTCTGGCGCGCTGTTTTACCTGCTGGCGCGCGCGTTTGGGCGCGGACTCGACCGGCGGCTGGCGCTCGCGCTGGGGGCCGTGATCGCGTGCGGCACGTTGACGAAGTTGACTTTTATCGGCTTGCTGCCGGGGGCAGTCGTCGGGGTCGTCGTGCTGAGCGTGAGGGCGGCGCGAGAGCGGGGAGTCGCGGCACACCGACTGCTGGCACCGGCGCTCGCGCTCGCGGCCCTACCGGTCGGCATTTACCTGCTCGCTGACGCGCTGTCGGGCAAGCTGACGCTGGTGGTGCTGTCGGGTGCGGCCAAGGGGGCGGCCCACCATGGAACGGTTGGCGGGGCGATCGCGTATATCTGGCAGCTGTACCTGCCGCGGCTACCGGGAATGCACCCGCTGTTTCACTCATTTTCGGGGTCCAGGTTGTGGTTTGAACAGCTGGTGGGCAGGTACGGGTGGCTCGACACGACATTTCCGTCGTGGGCTGTGAGGGTGGCGCTGATCCCGTTCGCAGCGGTGGTCGCGTTGTTCGTGCGCGAGCTGATTGGGAGTGGGCGCGCGCTGCGGGCGCGCGCCGTGGAGGGGTGCGTGTACCTGCTGATGGTGGTGGGCCTGATGACGATCATCGGCGTTGACGAATACGCACATCGGGTTCCGGGCGAATACACGCAGCTGCGGTATCTGCTGCCGGCGGTGGCGCTGCTGGGGGCGGTGCTGGCGTTGGCGGCGCGCGGGGCGGGGCGCAGGTGGGGACCGGTGGCGGGGACACTGATCGTGCTGGTGGTGCTGGCGCACGATCTGTTCAGCCAGCTGTTGACGATTTCGCGCTTTTACGGCTGAGGCTGTTCGCCCAGGCGCGCGGCGTTGGCGGTGTGCCGCGTGCGCTGGGCGCGGGTGGCACGCCCGGGCGGCAGCTCGGCGGCGGCGCCGCGGGCGCGCAGGGCATGCAGGTAGGCGAGGTCCTGCTCGAGTATGTCGAGGGCATGGACGCAGTCGAGCGGGGGCCCGTGCCCCGGCACGACGTGGGCAGCACCAGCGAGGAGGGGCCGCAGGCGCTCGAGCGTGGCGAGGTACGCGTCCAGCGAGTCAGCGATGTCGGCGCTCGGCTGGCCGGTGGGGCGCTTGGGGGCGGCGGCAGGCGCGTCGGGTGCGCCCGAGCGGGGCGCGAGCGGGGCTCCGCGGTGGGCCTCAAGGGAGGGGATCTCGACGGCGGAGAGGTAGTCGCCGGCGAGCAGGACACGAGCCCAGGGCACCCACAGCGCGAGGCCGTCCTCGGTGTGGCCGGCGGCGGGGTGCAGCTCGAGCTCGTGCTCGCCGATCGCGCAGTGCCCGGGCACGGGCAGTGACTGGACGGCGCCGAGGGCGAGCGGCCGGGGCCGGACCAGCAGGAACTGCTCGTCGAAGGCGCGCAGCTCGCGCTGGGCCTCGCCCGGGCGGGCCTGCAGCCGCTGGGCGGTCAGCTCGGCGCAGCCGAGCGCGAGGTCGGGGAAGGCGAGACGTCCGAGCAGGTGATCGAAGTCGCCGTGTGTCGCGAGCAGCCCCACGGGCGCGGGGAAGCGGGCCTGCTCGAGCAGGGCGGGGAGTGCGTCGAGCTCGTCGGGCAGGATCGGCGAGTCCACCACGAAGGCCTCCTCGCCGGAGCGCACGACCGCGCAGTTGGTCTGCCAGATCGCGCTGGTGACGAGCAGGACGTCGGGGTGCAGCGCGACCGCACGCACGGCAGGGCGCTAGTGGTGACGCAGAGCCAAGCGGGTCATGCGGCGCCCAGCAGCTTGGCGGCCTCGCGCAGGTTGGGGACCTCCGCGGTGGGCTTCTTTTGCGAGGCGTCGAGGGTCGCTTTGGTGCGGTTGACCCAGATCACGGGCACGCGCTGCTTGAGACAGGGCTCGATGTCGTGGTAGTGGCTGGAGGCGACGTGCACCCAGCCTTTCTTGCCGCCGACGCGCCGGGCGCACTCGGTGAAGTGGGCTGGTTCGGGCTTGTAGGAGCGGACCTGCTGAGCGGTGACGACGAGGTCGAAGTCGGTCGGGATGTGGCGGCGGGTCTGCCCGAGCAGCTTGTCGTCGATGTTGGAGAGGAGACCGAGTTTGTACTTCTTGGCGAGCTTTTGCAGCTGGATGTTGGTCTCCTTGAAGGGCCGCCAGCGCTGCACGGAGTCGGGCAGGAAGCCCGAGCGCGAGGTTTCCAGGGGCCACTCCAGGCGTTTGGCGATCTCCAGCGCGGTGCGGCGCAGGACCTCGGCGTACAGCTCATAGGAGCCGGCCTCGATTTCGCGCGAGATCTCGTGAAAGAGCGCGAGCAGCTGAGCGCGGTCGAGCTCGATGCCGTCGCGCTCGGCCTCTTTGGCGAACGCTTCATACACGCCGGCTTCCCAGTCGATCAGGGTTCCGTACACGTCGAATGTGACGAATGTGACGTTTTTGGGGATGGGCATCGGCTCGGCATTATGCCCCGGGGAGGATCGCCGCGCGTTGCGCCCCCATCGGCTAGGATCCCGCGCCGCCGATGGACCTGCTCGAGTATCAAGGCAAGCAGATCTTCGCCCGGCACGGGCTGGCGGTCTCCGACGGCCGTGTGGCGGCTGGTGTCGAGGAGGCGGTGGCAGCTGCCGCGCAGGTGGGCTACCCGGTTGTCGTCAAGGCACAGGTGCTGATCGGCGGGCGCGGCAAGGCGGGCGGCGTGAAGCTGGCGAGCGACGAGGCGGCGGTGCGCGAGCACGCGGGCGCGATCCTCGGGATGGACATCCGCGGCCATACGGTGCACAGACTGTGGATCGAGCACGCCAGCGACATCGCCAGCGAGTACTACGCGTCGGTGCTGCTCGACCGCTCGGCCAAGCAGCCGCTGGTGATGTTCAGCACGGAGGGCGGGATGGACATCGAAGAGGTGGCGGAGAAGACGCCGGAGAAGCTGGTGCGCCATCACGTCGATGCGCTGCGGGGACTCTCGCGCGAGGAGGCCGTCGAGATCGCCACGCGCGGTGGGGCGGATCCGGACATGATCGAGGGTGTCGCGGACGCGCTGGTGGCGCTGTACGAGGTGTGGATACAGGAGGATGCGACGTTGGCGGAGATCAACCCGCTGATCGTCACGCCCGAGCGCGAGGTCAGGGCGTTGGACGCGAAGGTGTCGCTGGACGGCAATGCGCTGTACAGGCACCCGGAGAATCAGGGGCTCTCGGACGCGGAGAACGAAGACCCGATCGAACGGCGCGCCAAGGAACAGGGTGTGCAGTACGTGGCGCTCGACGGGGATATCGGCATTCTCGGCAATGGCGCGGGGCTCGTGATGTCGACGCTCGACGTGGTCGCACAGGCGGGCGGTCGACCGGCGAACTTCCTCGACGCGGGCGGCGGGTCGGACGCGGCGAAGGTCAAGCAGGCGGTCGAGCTGATCCTCTCTAACGAGGCGGTGAAGGCGGTGCTGTTCAATATCTTTGGCGGTATCACGCGCTGCGACGAGGTCGCCAAGGGGCTGATCGCGGCGTTTGAAGACCTCGAGCCGTCGGTGCCGTTCGTGGTGCGCCTGGATGGGACCAACGACGTGGAGGGCCGCAGGCTGCTCGAAGAGGCGGCGCTGCCCAATGTGCACGCGGCCGCGACGATGAACGAGGCGGCGGAGAAGGTTGTCGCGTTGGCCGCGGGAGCTGCGACGTGAGCATGACCGGCCGCATTCCTCGATGCCCCGCCGGCCCGTGCCCCGCCGGCCAGTGCCCAGCCGGCCAGTGCCCAGCCGGCCCGCCGCAGGCCGGCCCGCCGCAGGCCGGCCGTTGCGCGGCATGCCCGCGAGCAGAGGCGAGCGCCTGATGGCGGTGCTGGTCAACAACGAGACGCGGTTGGCAGTCGCTGGCATCACGGGCCGCGAGGGCAGCTTCCACACGCTCAACAACCGGCGCTACGGCACGAACGTGGTCGGCGGCGTGACGCCGGGCAAGGGCGGCCAGGACGTCGAGGGGATCCCGGTATTCGACAGCTGGGAAGAGGCAGCCCGCGAGACCGAGCCCAACACGGCGATGATCTTTGTGCCGCCGCGGTTCGCGGCCGACGCGATCCTCGAGGCGGCGGCGGCGGGGGTGGCGCTGGTGATCGCGATCACGGAGGGGATCCCGGCGCACGACGAGTTGCGGGTCTACAACACGCTGCGGCGCGACTATCCGGGCACGAGGCTAATCGGCCCCAACTGCCCGGGCATCCTCTCGCCGGGTAAGGCGAACGTGGGGATCATCCCGGCGGCGTTCTTCAAGGAGGGCAACGTCGGCGTCGTGTCGCGCTCGGGCACGCTGACTTACCAGATTGGCAACGAGATTGCGCAGGCGGGCTTTGGCAACAGCTCGATCGTCGGTATCGGCGGAGACCCGGTGCCGGGGTCGTCGTTCGTGGACATCATCGAGCTGTTCGAGGCGGATGCGCAGACGGAGCTGATCGTGCTCGCCGGCGAGATCGGCGGCTCGGCCGAGGAGGAGGCCGCGGAGTACATCGCCGCGAACGTGAGCAAGCCGGTGGTCGCCTACATCGCGGGCTTCACCGCGCCGGCAGGCAAGCAGATGGGGCACGCGGGCGCGATCGTGTCGGGTAGCGCGGGCACGGCGGTCGCGAAGGCGAGGGCGCTCGAGGAGCGAGGGGTGCGCGTGGGGCGCACACCGACCGAGGTTGCCGAGCTCGCCGTGCAGATCCTGCGCGGCTGAGCGCGACGTGCGCGCAAGCGTGCGCCCAGAAGTCCAGTCGCGGCAGGTGGACGCCGAGTAGGATGAGTGCTGGGCCACTCCCGCGCCCGGCCTGCCCTGGTATCTCGATGACCGACACGTTCGCCAGCGAATCCAGCTCCTCCGGTGGCTACGAGGACGCTCAGCAGTCGGGCGAGGTGACGGGCACGCTCGCCGAACTCCTTGGCAGGGTGCGCGAACTGGAGCGCGAGTTGAGCGCGATCGGCGGCGCCGGCGGCAGACCGCTGGCGGCACAGGCCGGCCCCGCACCGGTGGCCAACCCGACGATGCCGCAAGCTGGCGCACCGCCCGGTGCGGTGGGACCGACCACACCACAGGCCGGCCCCGCACCCCAGGACGGCCCGACGCCGCTACCGACCGGATCGGTGGCACAGGCCAGCCCAGCGGCACCCCAGGCCACCCTGGCGGCACCCCAGGCCAGCCCCGCGGCACCCCAGGCCACCCCGGCGCCCCAGGCCACCCTGGCGGCACCCCAGGCCAGCCCCGCGGCACCCCAGGCCACCCCGGCGCCCCAGGCCACCCCGGCACCCCAGGCCACCCCGGCACCCCAGGCCAGCCCCGCGGCGCCCCAGGCCAGCCCGCCGCGGTTGGTGGACGAGGCGATCGAGCCTCGCCCCGCGCCGGCGCCCCCGGCGGCCGAACCGAGGGGCGGGCAGGAGTACCGCAGTCCCAGCGAAGCGCAGCTGGCCAGCCTGGCTGAGTTGCGGCGCTTTCGCGACCGATTGGAGCGCTTTGCAAAGGAGCTGGCGACGGAGTACGACGCGTTGCTTGGCAGGGTGATGGCCGGGCTGTCCTCGGGTGCGACACGGCGCGCGCAGACGACGACAGCGGTGGCGCCATCCGTGCAGGCGCCACGCGCGCCGGCGCCCCCGGGAGCTGGCGCCGCCGTTCAATCGACGGCCGCGCCGGTGCACGTCGCTGCGACGTTCCCCACGCAGCCCTCGCAGCAGGTGCAGGCCGCCCCCGCGCAGGCCCCACCCAGCGAGGCCGCTTTCATTCAGGCCGCGCCAGCCCAGGCCGTACCCGGCCAGACCGCTCCCCTCCAGGCCGCCCCCGCGCAGGCCGCCCCCTTCCAGGCGCTCCCCGACGCGACGCAGGCGGCGCAGGCGCCGGTAGCGGCGCCGAACGCGCGCGAGCAGGTGCTGTTCGAGGGCAGGGTCGAGCTGGGCGTTGGGCCGTTCTACGACATCGGCTCGTTGGGCGCTTTCGAGCGTCGTTTGGCAAGCCTGCCCGGTGTGAGCGAAGCGTCGGTGCGGCGCTTTGAGGCAAGCCACGCGGTGGTGGATGTGCGGCTGGCGGCGCCGGTCGCACTGGTGCAGGAGCTGCGACGCGCGCTGGACAGCGATTTCAACGTCCGCGAGGTCGCAAGCGGTCGCATCCTGCTGACCTTCGACGAAGGCTGAGGCCACGCGTAGGCTGAGGCCGCGTAAGCCTGCTGAGGCCGCACCAAGCCTGGGACCACGCGAGGCTGCTGCCGCACGAAGCCTGAGACCGCGCGAAGCCCGAGACCGCGCAAGCCTAAAGCCGCACGAAGCCCGAGGCCGCACGAAGCCTGAGGCCGCGCGAAGCCCGAGACCGCGTAAGCTTGGCGGCGATGAGTGACGCAACGATCTCGTTCGCCCGCGGCGCGCCCTCGCTGGACATTGTCAACGTCGACGGCCTGCGTGAGGCGGCGGTGCGCGCGTTTGCGAACGACCCGGCGGGCACGACGGCGTACGGGACGGCAGTCGGCTACCCGCGGCTGCGCGCGTGGATCGCCGAGCACCATGGGGTGCCGGTCGAGCGGGTGATGGTGACCAACGGGTCGATGCAAGCGGATGCGTTCCTGTTCGACGAGCTGGTGCGAGCGGGGGACGACGTGATCGTCGAGCGCCCGACGTACGACCGCACGCTGCTGTCGCTGCGCGAGCGCGGTGCGCGGGTGCACCAGGTGCGGTTGGCGCCGGACGGCATCGACACCGACGCGCTCGCGGCGCTGCTGAGCGGTGCAGGCAACGCGGGCGGCGGCGTGAGGCCGAAGCTGGCGCACATCATCCCGAACTTTCAGAACCCGGCGGGCTACACGCTCTCGCCGGCCAAGCGCGAGGCGCTGTTGGGGCTGGCGCGCGAGCACGAGTTCGTCGTGTTCGAGGACGACCCGTACGTGGCGCTGCGTTTCAGCGGCGAGTCGCTGCCGACGATGCTCTCGCAGGACGGCGAGCGGGTGGTGTACGCGTCGTCGTTTTCCAAGACGGTGTGCCCGGGCATCAGGGTCGGTTATCTGGTGGGGTCGCAGGAGCTGATCGCGGCGATCGTGCGGAGGGCGACGAACACGTACATCTCGCCGAATATGGTGGCGCAGTCGATCGTGTACGAGTTCTGCGCGTCGGGCCGGCTGGAGCGTTCGATCGAGACGGTGCGCACGGCGCTGGCGAAGCGTGCGAAGACGCTGGCGGTCACGCTGGCGCGCGAGCTGCCCCAAGCGCAGTTCGTCGCGCCGGAGGGCGGCTATTTCATGTGGGTGACGCTGCCGGAGGGCACCGACGTCGCCGCGCTGCAGAGCGCCGCGAAGGAGCGCGGAGTGGCGTTCGTCAAGGGCACGGACTTCCTGCTGGAGGGAGGCGAGAACACACTGCGCCTCGCCTATTCGGGCGTGACGCCCGAGCAGATCGAGGAGGGCGTCGCGCGTCTCGCCGACGCCGCCCGTTCGCTGCAGGGCGCACCCGTCTAGAAGACCCTGGCGGGTCTTCTGGGACTCACCTTCCGTAGCGCTGCTGGCCGAGCACGAGCTGCTCGGGCAACGCGGTCCGCGGCGGCGGCGAGGGGTCGGCGAC
The DNA here is from genome assembly GCA_963804675.1 of uncultured Solirubrobacterales bacterium. Lineage (GTDB taxonomy): Bacteria > Actinomycetota > Thermoleophilia > Solirubrobacterales > Solirubrobacteraceae > Palsa-744. The sequence goes on from CAWDRI010000001.1 coordinate 2,246,005, forward strand.
GACCGAGACGGTCTCGGCGACGCTTGGCGTGAGCGTGCAGCGGCGGCCGTCGGCTGTTTCGACGACGACCTCGCGGCGGTCGCTGGCGGCGAGGGTCCCGTGCAGGCCGGGCTCGAGGCCGGAGTCCTTGAGGTAGCGCAGGAGGTCCTCGGCCTCGTTCTCGAAGCGCAGGATGCGCACGCTGGCGCCGACCTGAACGTCGGCGAGCGGCACGCCGGCCTCGCGCAGACCGGCGACGATTGGGTGGCCGTGGGGGCACGTCGTGGCGTCTCCGATCGCGGCGCGCATGCGCTCTTCCAAGACCGGCGACATGGCGTGCTCGAGCCGCTCGGCCTCCTCGTGGACCTCATCCCAGGGGATCTGCAGGATGTCCGTGAGAAAGCGCTCGATCAGTCGGTGGCGGCGCACGATCGTTTCGGCTTGGATCGAGCCCTCGTCGGTGAAGGCGATCGTGCGGCTTTGGCCGCGGGTGATGTAGCCGTCGCGTTCGAGGCGACCGATCATCTCGTGCACGGTCGGCGCGGAGAGTTGCATGGCGCGCGCGACGTTGGCGCCGCTCATCGGCAGCCCGGCCTCCTGCAGCCAGAAGAGAATCTGAAGGTACTCCTCCTCGCCGACTGTCGCGGTTTCGGTGGCCATCGCTGTACAGAGCCTATCTCGAAAGCGGACCGTGGCCGGGGCGCTGGACCGCGCGCGTGCGACCGGCCGGACAGGCGCGCTCAAAGGCCTCTTGGGCACGATCAAGGCCGGATCAGGCGAGGAGCTGCGCGAATGTGCACTCGTGTGGCGCCTTGTCCTGGCGCCAGCGGCGCAGCTTGGCGCCGTGGCGGATGCGCCCGGCGGAGACGTGGTCGAAGTCAACCTCGACGACGAGTTCGGGGCGCAGCGCGACCCACTCGAGCTCGCGCCCGGCGCTCCAGCGGCTGGGGTCGGCGCTGCCGCGCTCGCCGGTCTCGTACGGCGCGAGGAAGCCGACGAGGCGACGCTTCTCGCTCGCGGAGAGCCCCGAGCAGTGGCCGACGACGCGCAGCTGGGGCCCGTCGTAGAGGCCGAGGATCAGCGCGCCGACGGTGCCGGACTCCTTGCCGGGGCGCCAGCCGGCGAGCACGGTGTCGATCGTGCGCACGCGCTTGACCTTGAAGGTCCCACGGCGCAAGCCGGGGCAGTAGGGGGCGGAGCGCTCCTTGGCCATCGCGCCCTCGGCGTCGCGCAGCCAGCGTTCGGCGTCGCGCGCGGTGGCGACGGTGGGCATCAGCTCGACCGGAGCATCGGCGAAGGACGCGCCCGCCAGCAGCGTCTCCAACGCGCCGCGGCGCTCGACGAAAGGCCGCTCCAGCAGGGCGTCGTCCGCGAGGGCGAGCAGGTCGAAGGCGACGTAGACGGCGGGGGTCTCGGCGGCGAGCTGTTTGACGCGCGAGTCGGCGGGGTGCACGCGCTGGCCGAGCGCGTCGAAGTCCTCGCGACCGTCGGCGCCGCGCACGACGATCTCCCCGTCCAGTACGTAGTGGCCGGCGGGGAAATGGAGCTCGGGGAAATAGCGCCCGAGCGGGCGGCCGTTGCGCGACTGCAGGAAGACCTGCTCGCCGTCGACGAACACAAGGCAGCGAAAGCCGTCGAGCTTGATCTCGTAGAGGTACTGCTCGCCGACCGGCAGCTCCCTGCGCGCGAGCGCGAGCTGGGGCTTGAGCGGGGGGTCGAGCGCAAGCGTCACTGCCGATCTTTCGCCCGACTGGGCTGTACGCGCCGGGGCTCGCCGCGCTGCTTGCGAAAGTGCGGCGGCCAGGGCGCGTCGCCGAGGCCGTCGCGTTCGTCGCGGGCGGCCAGCTCGAGCAGCGAGTCAAGCGAACCGGGGTGCTCGTCGATCGCGGCGCCGGGGTCGCCGCGATCGCGCAGCCGCGCGGGCACGGTGTCAAGACGCAGCTCGGCGGGCTCGACGTCGGCCACCTCCCCCCAGTCGAGCGCGCAGGAGACGCGCGCGTCGGCGACGGCCCGCACGGAGTAGACGGAGGCGACGGTGCGGTCGCGCGCGTTTTGGTTGTAGTCGATGAAGACACCCTCGCGCTGCTCCTTCCACCAGCGTGTGGTGGCCTGTTTGGGCATCGCCCGCTCGACCTGGCGCGCGAGCGCGAGCGCGGCGCGGCGGACCTCGTGGAAGCTGTGGCGGGGGTGGATGCGGACGAAGACGTGGATGCCGCGCGAGCCCGACGTCTTGGGAAAGCCGCGCAGGCCATGCTCCTGCAGCGCGTCGCGAACGCCGAGCGCGACCTGGCGGACCTCCTCGAAGGGCACGTCGGGTTGGGGGTCGAGGTCCACGCGCAGCTCGTCGGGGTGGTCGAGGTCGGCGCGGCGCACGGGCCAGGGGTTCCAGTCGATCACGCCGAGGTTCACGCCCCAGACGAGGTGGGCGGCGTCGGTCGCGACCAGCTCCCGGGCGTGGCGGCCGCTGGGGAAGGTAACGGTGGCGGTCTCCAGCCAGTCCGGCGAGGAGGGCGGGACGCGCTTTTGAAAGAAGGGCTCGCCCTGCACGCCGTCCACCCAGCGCTTCAACACGGTGGGACGCTCGCGCAGGCCGACGAGCACGGCGTCCTGGCACTCCACGTAGTAGTTGACGAGGTCGAGCTTGGTGAGACCGCGCTCGGGGAAGAAAATCTTGCTGGGGCTGGAGATACGCAGCTCGCGGCCCGCGGCGTTGATCGTGGCGTACTCTTTCGCGTCGGCCATCGTGACCTGTAAGGATGCCGGACCGTGGTGTCGCACACGGTGCTGGTCGCGGTCGAGCCCTTCGGCGCGCTGAGCGCAGCGCGTGTCGCGGCGGCGATCGAGCGCGGCCTGCGCGCCGCGGACGCGTCGCTCGAGGTCGATTGCCTGCCGGTCGAGAACGCCGCGCCCAGCCCCGGGGCCGACGCCGGTGCCGGTCGCCGGCCCAACGGCAGGCGGCGTGAGACGAACGCGGCGCAAGCGGCATCGCTGGCCGTTGTGCCACCGGCGCGCGCGGCGCTGGACGCCGCTGGCTTGGACGGGCGGATGCGCGCAGCGCGCGCGGTCGTGGTGGGAGCGGGCCGGCTGGACGAGCGCACGCTGGTGGGCAGCGCGACGTTCGAGATCGCCACACGGGCGCGCCAGTCGGGGGTGCCGGCCTACGCGGTGACGGCGGACAACGCGATGAGCGCGTTTGACGCGCGGATGCTCGACCTGCAGGTCATCCTGCAGGCGCACGACACGCGCGCCCTGCGCCGCGCAGGCGAACGGCTGGCGGGGATGGTGTAGGGAGGTTCGTTTCCGCTGCCATCGCGCGCGCGTACGCACGCGCGCGCGCACGCAGGCGCGAATGGCACTCCAAAAAACACCCCAACCGCCCGACGCCTCCCCCCGCCATCGCCGCCGCCTCACAAGAAGCAGCGTCCCTCGCCGCGATAGGTGGGCACCTCCTCCACGAGGCGATCCCCCTCGAGTAGGTGCAGGCTGGCGAAGCGCTCACAGAGCTCGCCGGCCTTGGTGTGGCGAAACCAGACGCGGTCGCCCACGGCGAGCGCGTCGGCGGGGGCGCCGAGCAGCGGGGTCTGGACCTCTCCCGCACCCTCCTGGCGGTCGAGGCGCAGGCCAGCCGGCAGGTGAGGTCGCGGCAGGCGCGCGCGGTCGGCCGGGCCCGAGGCGAGGTAGCCACCGCCGAGCGCGGTCGCAACGCCATGGCCGGGGCGGCGCACGACGGGCAGCGCAAAGAGCGCGGCGGGCTGGGGCGCGAACGCGCGGTAGGTGTCGAACAAGGCGGGCCCGTAGAGGCCGGAGCCGGCGGCGATCTCGGTGATGGCGGGCTCGCGCGCGGTCAGGTGCAGGCTGCCGGTGCCGCCACCGTTGACGAACTGCAGCGGCGCCAGGGCACGCACCGCGGCGACGGCGGCCGCGCGCCGCGCGGCGAGCTCGCGTGCGGAGGCGGCCTGCAGCGCGCGGATCGCAAGGCTGCGCGCACGAGGCGCGAGTCCCGGGCCGGCGGGCGCGTCGCCGAGCCCGGCGATCTGGGCCTCGTAGGCCATCATCCCGACGAGCCGCAGGCGGGGGCGGGTGAGGATCTCGCGCGCTAGGGCAGCGGCCTGTGTGGGGGTGTGTAGGGGCGAGCGTTTGGCGCCGATGCGCACACGCCCGCCGAGCGCCCAGAGGCCGGCGTCGAGCTCCAGGCAGACACGCACGCGGCCGTCGCCGGCAGGCGGCTCGCCGGGCGCGCCTGCGCCGCCGCGCACGCCGGTCGCATCTGTCTGGCCGGCGGGCCCGGAGCGCGTGCCTGCCTCGCGGGCGGCGGCTTCGATCATGTCGAGGTGGGCGGGGCAGTCGACCATCGCCGACACGGCCGTCTCGGGCCGACGGGCGCTCAACTCGGCGAGCGCGCGCAGCGCGTGGCGGTCGGTGCTCGGGTAGGCGACGACGAGGTCCTGGAACCCGTGCTCGGCGAGCCACAGCGCCTCGGGCAGCGTGTAGGCGAGCGTGCCGGCGAAGCCCGCACGCGCCAGCACGCGCTGTTGTAGGGCGCGACAGCGCACGGACTTGCTCGCGAGCCGGATCGGCTTGGGGACGGCTCGCCGTTCCATGTCGGCGGCGTTGGCCCAGAACGCGTCGAGGTCGACGAGCGCGAAGGGCGGCTCGAGGCCGGCCGTGGCGCGTTCCAGTCGCCCAAGCGGATCGGCCGCCGGGGTGGGGCGGGCTTTGGGATCGTCCGCGTGTGTGGGCCTGTCGACGAGCGCGCCGGGGCGGGGCGTCCTGCCCCGCCCCAACGGCGTGCGCGCGGACGCGCTCACGGCGTCGCGGGGTGGGCGGGCCCCAATACTCGCTCGATGTGAGCATTGGCGAAGCGCCCGTCGGGGTCGAGCCGCGCCCGCACGGCCTGAAAACGATCCCACTCGGGGTAGCGCGGCGCGAGCGTGGCGGCGGTGTGGAAGTGACGCTTGCCCCAGTGCGGCCGGCCGTCGAGCTCGTCCATGATCGCAGCGACGGCGCGGAAGTAGGGCTCGAAGGCCATGCCGCGGTACATGTGCACGGCGACGTAGCCGCTGTCGCGCCCGGCGGCGGTGCTGAGCAGCGCGTCGTCGGCGGCGACGGTGCGCACCTCGATTGGGAACGGCACGGCGAACCCCGCGCGGTGCCCGCCGGCGCGCGCCCGGTCGGCCACCATCTCCAGCACCCGCCGCACGGCCTGCACGGTGTGCGCGCGCGGCAGGGCGTACTCCATCTCGGTGAAGCGCACGAGGCGGGGACTGGCGAAGATGCGATCGGAGCGGTCGATCCGGTGGGTGGCACCGGCGAGACGCGTGACGAGCCGGTTGATCCGCGGGATCTGGGCGGGAACGCGTCGGCCAAGTCGACAGAAGGCGTCGAACACGCGGTTGGTGAGCAGCACGTCGTTGGCGTAGGCGGCCGCCCGGCCGCGCGGCCGCGCGGGGGCGTCGGTGCGGTTGTTGGTGCGGGTCAGCGCGACCTCGGCGTGGGGGAAGACGTAGAACTCGAAGTGGTCGTTGGCGAGTGCGAGCTCGTCGAAGCGCTCGAGCGTTTCCTGCAGCGGGGCCGGCCGGTCGCGCCCGTCGAGGCGGAAGGCGGGTACGCAGCGCAGCGTGACCTCGGCGATCGCGCCGAGCGCGCCGAGCCCGACGCGGGCAGCGCGGAAGGTTTCGGGGTCGCGCTCGGAGGAGCACTGCAGCGTCGTGCCGTCGGCGAGCACGAGCGTCAGCGCGGCGAGTTGCGAGGGGATGTTGCGCAGTCGCGCACCGGTGCCGTGGGTGGCGGTGGAGATCGCACCGGCGATGCTCTGGACGTCGATGTCGCCGAGGTTCTCCAGCGCAAGCCCGTGCGCGGCGAGCGCCGCGTTCAGCGCGCCGATCGTGATGCCGGCCTGCACGCGCACCAGCCCCGAGCCGCGGTCGACGTCGAGCACGCGGTTCATGCGGTCGAGCGACAGCAGGCACCCGTCGGTGAGGACGATGTCGCCGAACGAGTGCCCGGCGCCGGCGAGGCGGACACGCTGCCCCCTCGCCGCCGCGCGCTCCAGCGCGGCGGCAATCTGCTCTATCGAGCCCGGCCGCTCGATCGCGGCGGGGCGACATTGCTGGTCGCCGGTCCAGTTGCGCCACGGCGCGCCGCTGGTGCCGGGGCCGATGGGGCCCGTACGGGGTCCGTTCGCGGGCCCGCTCACACCTGTCGCGAGATCGTGCATGGGCTGTTCCGATCGCTAGGCTCGCTCACCGCATGTCCGAGCCTACCGCCACGCGCGCACGTTCGCTGCCGACACCGGGAGCGAAGCGGGCGACCGTGATCGGCGCGGGCTCGTTCGGGACGGCGCTGGCGGTGCTGCTCGCGCGCGGCGGTCTGCGCACGACGCTGCAGGCGCGCACTGCCGAGCAGGCGGCGACGCTCGCGGCCGAGCGCGAGAACCGCCGCTACCTGCCGGGTGTGGAGCTGCCCTCGCAGCTGCGCGTGGAGGCCGCCTCGGTGGGCGTCGCGCGCGTGGACTACGTGTTTCTGGCGGTGCCCTCCGCGCAGCTCGACGGCGTGATTGCGGGCCTCGCCGGCGCCGGCCTGGGGTCGCGCACCGCGGTCGTGTCGGTCGCCAAGGGCCTCGTGCCGCCGCTGGGGTCGCCGCCGACGAGCGTGCTGAGCGCGGCGTTCGGCGCGCACCGCGTTGCCTGTCTCGGCGGCCCGGCGCACGCCCAGGAGATGGTGCACGCCGGCGCGGGCCTGGTGGCGGCGTCGGCCGACGAGGAGTTGGCGCGGGCGCTCGCGCAGGTGTTCACGCGCGCCGGCGTTGTTTGCGAGCGCTCCAACGACCCGCTCGGCGTCGAGCTGGCGGGCGCCGCGAAGAACGCGGCGGCGCTGGCGGCGGGCGCGACCGAGGCGCAGGGTCTGAACGCGGCGGGCGCCGCCGCGGGGCACATCTTCGCCGAGGTCTGGCGCCACGCCGAGCGGCTCGGCGCGCGGCCGGAGTCGATGATCGGGCTGGCCGGCACCGGCGACCTGCTCGCCACGGCGCTCGCGCGCGAGAGCCGCAACCGCCGCGCCGGCGAGCTGCTCGCCGCGGGGGTCCCCGCGCGCGAGATCCCGGCCCGCATCGGCCAGGCGGTCGAGGCGCTGCAGTCCGTTCCCCTGCTCGCGCGCGCGCTGGAGTCCGGCGCCGCGCAGGCCGCCGATGGCGAGCAGCGCTCCGGCGAGGGGGGTTCGCGCGCCGGCCCCGCACCGGTCACGAGCGCGCTCGCGCGCCTGATCGCAGGCGAGCTGCCACTCGACGAGTGGGTCGCGTTGGTGCGCGCGACGGTGCCCCCGCCGGCGCGCTGGCGCCGGCGGGGCACAGGTCGCACGCCGAGCGCCTGGCGACGTCTCTGGCTGCACCTCACCAGGCCCCGGCGCGCGCGCCGGGGCCTGGGCTGACGGCGCGTGGGTGCCCGCGTCCTCAGGCGGTGCGGTAGTGCGCGATGAACGACCCGGTCAGCAGCGCCTCGTTGTTCATCACCGCGACGAGGTCGCGGTTCTGCGGGCCCGACAGGTTGAGCTTGCGCGGCAGCGCGAAGATGCGGAAGAAGAGGTTCTCGGTGACGCCTTTGGGCGGGCAGATCGAGAGTACCTGGCCGCCGCGCCGGTGAACGCCGACGTGCACCCCGTGGGGCAGCACGCCGGCCGCCAGGCTGTGCAGCTTGGGCTGCACCCCGACCACCAGCGATTCGGCCTCGACTTCCACTTTCACCTTGCTGCCACTGGTCAACTTGGGCGCGCCGAAGCGCACGATGTAGAACGCCAGTTCGCGGGTACCCGCCGGCACCGCCCCCCAGCGCAACGGCACCCAGATCTTCGTGTCGTCGCACTTGTAGCTGGCGGGTATCAGGTCATTGCCGCCGACCGCCGGACTGGTGAAGGCGATCTGCGGCTTTGCCGCAGCGGAGCTGGTGGTGGTGTTGTTGCCCGATTCAGTGCTACCGCAACCGGCAAGCAGGAGAGCAAGAATGGGCACGCTGAGGATCGTTGGACGTCGCAATTTCACTGGCCGCTCCACTTGAGTTTTTTGCCTGTTTGGCTGGTGGGGGGCAGCGTAGCGTCAGGGTCCTTGCACAGTCAATTTGTCAGAGACGTTTCTCACTAAACGCGCGCTCAGCGGCATGTCTGTGCGCAGGGCGGGCATCGGGATCGGCGGCGGCTTGCGGACGCCGCGCCGACGCTGCTATGAAGAAGCGCGCAGCCGCACACCGACCCGGAGCAACGCCACCAAGCCAGTTTGGCGCCTGTAAATACATGAGTTGACCGCCAATGCTCCGAACACGGGTCGTGCTAGCGGGCGGTTTCGCTGTGCTGATCGCCGCGCTGCTGGCGACCTTGAGCGGCTCGCCGAGCGTCGTCGCCAGATCGAACTCCGTCGCAACCACCGAAGGTTTCGAGTCCGTCAGCGAAGGCCTCTACAAAGGCTGCCAGCGCGACGAAACGCTGCCGCGCGGCACGACCGCGATCCGGCTGTCACTGGACTCGGTGCTCGGGCCGCGCGTGGCGCTGCGCGTGCTCAGCGGCAAGCGCGTGCTCACCTCCGGCGAACGCCGCCCGGGCTGGACGGCGGCCGACGTGACGGTGCCGGTCAAACCGCTTGCCGAGACGGTCGCAGGGGTGAAGGTCTGCTTCGAATTCACCGCCAAGGACGAATCGGTCGTGCTCGCCGGCGAGCGCGTCGGGGGCGCGTCCTCGGGGCGCGCCGAAGGGGCGCTGAAGGTCGAATACCTCGTGCCGGGCGGGCGCTCGTGGTGGTCGCTGGCCGCGGCGGTCGCTGGGAATATCGGCCGCGGGCGCGCCTGGAGCGGCGGCTGGGTCGCCCCGTTCCTGGCGGCCGCGATGGCGGCCGTCGCCGCGATCGTCGGGTGGCTCGCGTTGAGGCTCGCGCGATGAGGCCGGGCCTGACAGCGGACCGCGATCGCCCGGCACAACGGGCCGGGGACACGCGGGCCGCGAGCACGGCGACGCGCGCCGCAGACCGGACGCGCGCCGCAATCCGCCGCGTGCCGCGCGCGGCGTGGCTGTGCGCGCTGGTGGCGTGCGTGAACGCGGTGTGTTGGTCGCTGATCACACCTCCGTTTCAGGTGCCCGACGAAACCGACCACTACGCCTACGTCGAGCAGCTCGCGCTCACCGGCCGGCCGCCGCCCTCGGAAGTCCACGGGCGCTATGCGGCCGACGAGGCGCTGGCGCTGGGAGCGCTGCACACCAACTACGTGCGCCTGCAGCCCGAGAACCGCGCGATCTTCACGCCGGCGCAGCAGCGAGCGCTGGAATTCGAATTGGGGCTGGCGAAGAACACGCCCGTCCGCGCGACCGGCACCGCGGGCGTGGCGGCGGCCGAGCCGCCGCTGTACTACCTGCTGGAGCTGATCCCCTATGAGTTGGGCTCGGGCGGCACGGTGATCGACCGCGTCGCACTGATGCGCCTGCTGACCGCGGCGGTGGCGGGACTGACGGCGCTGTTCGTGTTCCTGTTCGTGCGCGAGGCGCTGCCCGGCGTCAGGTGGGCCTGGAGCGTGGGCGGCATGGCGGTCGCGCTGACGCCAATGCTCGGCTTCATGAGCGGCAGCGTGACGCCGGAGGCGCTGCTCTACGCGGTGTCGGCAGCGACCTTCTTCTGTTTCGCGCGCGCGTTCCGGCTCGGCCTTTCGCCGCGGCGCGCCGCGGCGATCGGAGCGGTCGTGGCGGTGGGCCTGGTGACGAAGCTCAACTTCGTGGGCTTCCTGCCGGGGGTCGCGCTGGGGCTGGCGGTGCTGGTCGCCCGTCTGCACGGCCCGGCACGGCGCCGGGTCTACCGGGCGTTGACGATCGCGAGCCCGTTCGCGATCGCGCTTGTTGCGGTCGCCTTCGCGTCGGGCCGCGCGCACAGCGCGGTCGTGAGCAAGCCGATCCCCACGCATGGCACGCTGCTGGGCCGCCTGAACTACATCTGGCAGTTCTACCTGCCGCGACTGCCGGGGATGCCCAACGACTTCCCCGGCATCTTCACGCCACGCCAAATCTGGTTCAACGGGCTGGTCGGGCTGTTCGGCTGGCTGGATACCACGTTTCCGGAATGGGTGTACGAGGCGGCGCTGGTCCCCGCGTGCCTGCTCGCGCTGCTGTGCGCCAGGGCGCTGCTCGCCGGCCGCAGGACGCTGCGGGGCAGGGGCTGGGAGTTGGCGACCTATGCGGCGATGGCGTTTGGCCTGTTGATGCTGGTCGGGTTGGCCTCCTACACGGGCTTCCCCGAATTCGCGGGCGCCTACGCGGAGAGCCGCTACCTGCTGCCGCTGCTGGCGCCGATGGGCGCGGCGCTCGCGCTGGCCGCGCGCGGTGCGGGCCGCCGCTGGGGCCCGGCCACGGGGGTCGCGATTCTCGTGCTGTTCCTCGCGCACGACATCTTCAGCCAGCTGCAGACGATCGCGCGCTACTACGGCTGACGCTCCGCGCCCGTCGTCACCGCCTCACTCGCCGACCCCCTACGCGCCCATCAGCGTGCTGAGCACCGCCTCGTACACGCCGGCGCCGTGGCCGGCCTCGCAGACGCGGACGTTGTCGTGCCGGGCGAGGGCCCCGCGCAGCGTCGGGTCGCGCGCCAGCGCGTTGGCGACGAGCCAGAAGGTGGCGACGTGCTCGGCGGTCGCGAGGTCCTCGCGCGAGTCCCCCACCGCGAAGGTCTCCGCACGGGCGTAGCCGCGGGCGCGGCGGTGGAAGGCGACGGCGGCGCCCTTGGAGACGCAGGCGGGCAGCAGGTGGTAGCCACGCACCTGGGGCAGCGCGGCGAGCGCCGGCGAGCGTGTCGAGACCGCGCCGTTGTCGAGCAGGCGCAGGTGCGCGTGGCCGTGCTCGAGCAGCAGCCGGTCGGCCTCGTGCGCGTCGAGCAGACCGCGAAACAGGTGTGAGACTTCGCGCTGCACGTGCCAGGGTTCGTGGCGCTCCAGGCGCCCGGTGTAGTGCTCGAGCAGCAGCGCGGGCGCCCCCGAGCGTTCGATCTGCTGCGCGATCGTCAGCTCGCCGGGCAGCATCTCGCCGGTGAGCCAGTGCTCCTCGCCGTCGAGCACGACGCACGCGCCGGCCTCGTAGATGTAGGAGCTTTGGCCGAGCAGGCGCGCGTCCTCGGCCAACGTCGCGCGCCGACGCCCGGACATCAGCACGACCTCGACGTCGGCGCGCAGGCAGGCCTGCACGGCGCGTACCCCATCGATCGTGACGCGCCCTGAACCGTCGTGCAGCAGCGAGGCGCCGCGCCCGAGCAGCGTGCTGTCGAGGTCGAGGTAGAGGCAGCGGGTGCTCACCGGGCGACGTGCAGGCTCGCGAGCGGGGGACGCTCCGGGGGGGCGGGGGGGTGTGCGGCGGGGACCAGCCGTCCTTCGCGCTCCAGGCGGGCGACGATCGTGGCGAGCACCGTCTGCGCCATCGGCGTGAGCGCGTGCAGCGGCTGGTGGCGGTTGCGGTGGACGTCGAGGTCGACCTGGGCGACGCCGTCGAGGCCGACCTCGCGCCAGGCGTCGATCAGCATCGCGATCTCGACGCCGTAGCCGGTGGCGAAGGGCAGGCGCGCCAGCAGCTCCCGGCGCGCGGCGACCTCGCCGGCGAGCGGCTGGCGCACGGCGGCGAGCTGCGGGTAGAACAGCGCGAGCGCGGGGCGCGCCATCAGGTGGTTCACGCGCCCGCCGCCGTCGGGCAGCGAGACGCCGGCGTGCTCGAAGGGGCGGCGGTAGAAGCCCTTGACGAACTGGACGCCGGGCTCGCACAGCAGCGGGCCGAGCAGGCCGGTGCAGAAGTGCGCGGCGAAGTCCTCGGTGTCGGCGTCCAGGAAGCAGACGAGCTCGCCGCGCAGCACCGACAGCGCGCGCCACATCGCGTCGCCCTTGCCGAGCACGGGCCCGAGCTGCGGCAGCAGCGCGGCCTCCTGGTGGACGGTGGCCCCGGCGCGCACGGCGACCTCGGCGGTGCCGTCGGGCGAGGCGGCGTCGACGACGACGACCTCGTCGATCGCGCCGTGTTCGCGTAGCGCGCCGAGCGCGGCGACGATCGGCCCGACGGTGCTCGCGCATTCGCGCGCGGGCAGGCACACCGAGACGCTGCTGTCGGGCGCGCGCGCGGCGGCGAGCATGGCGGGCGAGTAGCGCGAATGATGGAAGGTGCGGGTACGCGCCCAGCGCGTGGCGGGGGAGTCGCCGCTGTCGTCGTCGTGGTCGGCCATCGGGCATCTACTATCCCAGAGGTCTGTGGCGATCGAACGAGTGACGGACCCGTGGAGCGCACTGCTGGACGCCGGCAGGGCGGACGGGCGGTTGGTGCGCGAGGCGCGCGAGGGGTCGCTCGCGGGGGACCCCCGCCCGGCAGAGTCGGGCCCGGTGTCCTCGGCGACGAACGGCGCCCCGACGGCACCCGCCATGGCGGGCGCGCCCGCCGCGAGCGAACGCCAGGACCGCTCGCAGGACCTGCCGGCGGACCTGCACCCCAAGGTGCGGGCGGCGCTGGCGGGGGTCGGGGTGCAGGGCCTGTACACGCACCAGGCGCAGGCGCTGCGCGCGGCGTGGGCGGGGCCGACGATCGTGACGACGGGGACGGCGTCGGGCAAGTCGTTGTGCTTTCACCTGCCGACGCTGGAGGTGTTGTGCCGCGACCGGAGGGCGCGCGCGTTGTACGTGTACCCGACGAAGGCGCTGGCGCAGGACCAGGCGAGGGCGCTGGCGGCGTTTGGTTTGCACGAGCAGGTGAGGCCGGCGATCTACGACGGCGACACGCCGCGCGAGGCGCGCGCGCAGATCAGACGGGGGGCGAACGTGGTGATCACCAACCCGGACATGCTGCATGTGGGGATCCTTCCGAACCATGCGGCGTGGGGGACGCTGTTCGCGAATCTGGCGGTGGTGGTGATCGACGAGGCGCACGTCTACCGGGGGGTGTTCGGCTCGCACGTGGCGGGGGTGCTGCGGCGGCTGCGGCGGATCGCGGCGGCGTACGGGACCGAGCCGCGCTTTCTGCTGGCGTCGGCGACGATCGCCAACCCGCGCGAGCTGGCAGAGCGCCTGACGGGTTTGGATGACGTGCAGCTGATCGACCGCGACGGCTCGCCGCCGCGCAGGCGCCAGATCGCGATGTGGAACCCGCCGCTGACCGACCGGGCGCTCGGGGTACGCCGTTCGGCGCTGGCCGAGGCGGCGGAGCTGGTGGCGGGGCTGGTGCGCGAGGGAGCGCGGACGATCTGCTTTCTGAAGTCGCGCAAGGGGGTGGAGGTGCTGGCCAGGCTGGTACGCGAGGAACTCGAAGGGGACGGGGACACCGGGCAGCCGGCGGGGCGGGCACCGGCCGACGCCGGCGGCGCCGCCGCGGGGCGAGCACCGAGCCGCGCCGGCGGCCCCGACACGGCTGCGGGGCGCTCGGGGGACAGCGAGCGCACGAGCCTCGCCGACCTGGTGGCCTCCTACCGCGGCGGCTACACGCCCCAGCAGCGGCGCGAGCTGGAGGGGCGCCTGACGCGCGGCGAGCTGCGCGCGGTGATCGCGACGGATGCGTTGGAGCTCGGGATCGACGTCGGCGAGCTGGATGCGGCGGTGGTGGTGGCGTTCCCGGGTACGGTCGCCTCGCTGCGCCAGATGTGGGGCCGGGCGGGACGGCGCGGACGGGGGCTGGCGGTGTATGTGGCGGGCGATGACGCGCTCGATCAGTTCTTTTGCCGCCACCCGGAGGAGTTCCTGGAGCGCCCCGTGGAGGCGGCGATCCTCGACTGCGAGAACCCGGGGATCTACCCGGCGCACCTGCTGTGCGCGGCGTTCGAGGGGCCGCTGAGCGGGGAGGACGCGCAGTGGCTTGGACCGCGCTGGGAGGCGTGCGCGGAGCAGCTCGTGGCGCACGGCGAGCTGCGGCGGCGCCCGGAGGGCACGTATGTGCCGCGCCGGCCGGGCGACTACCCGGCGGGGGCGATCTCGCTGCGGTCGGCCTCGCGCGAGAGCTTTGCGATCATCGACGGGGCGTCGGGCGAGGTGCTGGGCAGCACCGAGGCGGCGCGGGCGCACGCGACGGTGCACGAGGGTGCGATCTACATGCATTTGGGGCGCGTGTACGAGGTCCACGAACTCGATCTCGAGCGCCGCCGCGCGGTCGTGGCGCCGTTCGACGGCGACTGGTACACGCAGCCCAAGCGCGAGACGGACACCGCGATCGAGCGGCTGCTGGACCGTCGCGAGCTGACGGGCGGCGAGCTGGCAGGCGGCGAGCGAACGGGCGGCGAGCTGGCGGGCCGAGAGCTGGCGGGCGTGCGGTTGTCGTTCGGCGAGGTGAGCGTGACGGACACGGTGCTCGCCTACCAGCGCCGGCGCTGGAGCGACCACGCGCAGATCGACCTGGTCGCGCTGGATCTGCCCCAGACGAGCTTTCGCACGCAGGCGCTGTGGTACGAGCTGGATGCCGAGCGGCTCGCCGAGCAGGTGCCGCGCGAGGAGCTGCTGGGGGCGCTGCACGCGGCCGAGCACGCGCAGATCGCGGTGCTGCCGCTGCTCGCGATGTGCGACCGCTGGGACATCGGGGGACTCTCGACGAACCTGCACCCGCAGACGGGCGGCCCGACGATCTTCATCTACGACGGCCACCCGGGCGGGGTGGGGCTGACGCGGCAGGCGTTCGTGCGCTTTGAGGAGCTGTGCCGCGATGCGCACCGCCTGATCGCGGAGTGCCCGTGCCGGGAGGGCTGCCCGTCGTGCGTGCAGTCGCCGAAGTGCGGCAACCTCAACGAGCCGCTGTCCAAGCTGGGAGCGCGGCTCGTGCTGGAGGGGCTGCTTGCGGCCGAGCCACCCGTGCCGAGGGCGGTTGTCGGAGCAGCGGGCCCGCGCTGAGCCGCGAACGGCGGGTCAGGTCGCGTCGCGGGCTGGCCGTGTGGTCCGTTCGGTCAGGCTCCCATTCGCGCGCGCACGCGCGCAGGCGCGAATGGCTCGCAAAACAACCACCGGCACCTTCCTCCTCTCCCCCCCCACGCCCAGGCTCGCAAAACAACCCCTGGCACTTTCCTCGGTGCCCGGCCGCGAGCGCCCGTTAGGCGCGGTTGCCGCGCGCGATGCGGCGCAGGTCGATCGTCTGGTCGTAGAGCGCGGCATCGACGCCATGCTCGAGGGCAACCTCGCGCAGGGGCCGGCCGGAGTCGGTGGCGGCCTTGACGATCGCGGCGGCGCGGTCGTAGCCGATCGCGCCGTTCAGCGCGGTGGCGACGGCGAGGGTCGCCCCTGCGGAGGCGGCTGCGCCGGCCTTGTTGGCGCGGATTCCGTCGATGCACTTCTCGGCGAAGGCACGGGAGGCGCTTGCGAGGAGGTGCAGGGACTGCAGCAAGTTGCGCGCGATCAGCGGGATGCGGACGTTCAGCTCGAACTGGCCCTGCATGCCGCCGACGGTGATCGCGGTGTCGTTGCCGATGACCTGGGCAGAGACCTGCAGGACGACCTCGGGGAGTACGGGGTTGACCTTGCCGGGCATGATCGAGGAGCCCTTCTGGAGCTCGGGCAGGAGGAGCTCGCCGATGCCGGCGCGCGGCCCGGAACCCATCAGCGCGAGGTCGCCGGCGATCTTGGTCAGCGACACCGCCAGGACCTTCAGCGCGCCGGAGAGCTCGACGAGCGCGTCGCGGTTGGCCTGCGCCTCAAAAGGGTCGAGCGGGGCGGCGATCTGTTTGAGGCCGGACTCCTGCTTCAGGCGTGCGCGGACCTTCTCGGCGAAGCGGGGGTGGGTGTTCAGGCCGGTGCCGGTGGCGGTACCGCCGAGCGGGATTTGGCCGACGTGCACGAGCGCGGCGCGGATGCGCTCCTGCGCGAGCGCGAGCTGCGCGGCGTAGCCGCCGAACTCCTGGCCGAGGGTGACGGGGACGGCGTCCATCAGGTGGGTGCGCCCGGCCTTGACGACGTGTTCGAAGCTCTTGGCCTTGCGCGCGAGGGAGCGCTCGAGCTGTTTGAGCGCGGGCAGAAGCTCGTTAGTGGCGACGTCGAGCGCGGCGAGGTGCACGGCGGAGGGGAAGACGTCGTTGGAGGACTGGCCGAAGTTGACGTGGTCGTTGGCGTGCACGTTTTCGCCGGCGAGCGCGGCCAGGACCTCGTTGGCGTTCATGTTGGTGGAGGTGCCGGAGCCGGTTTGAAAGACGTCGATCGGGAACTGGTCGTCGTGCTTGCCGGCGGCCACGGCGGCGGCAGCGCGCTCGATGCGTGTGGCGCGGCGCCCGTCGAGCAGCCCGAGCTCGCCGTTGACGGCGGCGGCGGCGCCCTTGATGCGCGCGAGCCAGTGAATGACCGACAGCGGCACGGTCTCGCCGGAGATCGGGAAGTTCTCGACGGCCTTGGCGGTCTCGCCGCCCCATAGCTGCTGCTCTTTGGCCATTGCGCGCGCTCTCCTTTGGACTGGTGCAGTGTCGTGGTTGGGAGGGATCTGTTTTGAGGGATGGCGGCCTTGCGGCCGCCGGGAGCGGCGTGCGGGGCCACATAAGGGTGGCCAGCCGCCGCAGGCCGGCTGGCCGGGCCCCTCCTCATTCATATATGCGGGGACGTTATCCGTTGGACGGCGCTGCGCGTGTCGTGCACCGGCGATGCAGGCGCGCTGGTGGGAGACACGCAGGCCCGACGCCCACCGGCGGCGCGGCGCGCAGGAGCGGCACCGATTCAGGGGAATCGCCGGCGCGGCGCAGCCGGCGGCACGGCTGGAGCGAATGTGGGCCGGCGAGCGCGGCTCGCGCTGGGATAGTGGCGCGGGTCGGAGAGATGAGAATGGCGGCCGCGGCAACCAGGCAGGGCGCGATTAGCGCAGAACGTCCGCGAAAGTCGGTGGCGGCAAGCGGGCCCTGGCGGGACCTCGCGCTCGCGGCGGCGGTGGTGCTGGTGGTGATGGCGCCGGCGCTGTTCACGAGTGGGGGGTTCGCAGCCGATTTCACCAACCACCTGTGGGCGGTGTGGGTCGCGGGCAGGGAACTGGCGCGGGGGGGCCGGCCGGACTACTTCTTGAATGTGAACGGATCGGCGGTGTTCTATCCGTATTTCGCGTTTTACGGAGGGACGCTGTACAACGCGACGGGCGCGCTCGCAGACGTGCTGGGCGATCGGCCGGTGGCGGCGTTCGTCGGCGTGACGACGGTCGCGGTGGCGGGTTGCTACGGGGGCATGTGGTGGTTGGGGCGCCAGTTGGGGCTGCGCGGCTGGCTGGCGCATACGCCGGCGCTGGTGGTGGTGACGAGCGCGTACTACATCACCAATCTCTACGGGCGCGGGGCGTGGACGGAGCTGGTCGCGACGTCGGCGATTGCGCCGATGGTCGCTGCCGGCCTGCATCTCGTACGCGCGCCAGCATGGCGGGCGCTGCCGGTGCTGGTGTTCGTGATCGCGACCGTGGTGTTCACGGGGTCGCACAACATCACGCTGCTGTGGGGTACGACGATGCTGGCGGTGGGGGCAATCGTGCTGTGGGCGGCGCTGGGGGTGCCGCGCGGCCTGCCGTGGCGGCGGTTGGCGATGGTGGCGGCGCTGGGGGTGGGCTGCGCGCTCGTGAACGCGTGGTTTTTGCTACCCGACGTGCTGTACGCGCGGGACACGCTGGTGGGCGGCACCGTGCTGCCGCCGGGGGCGACGTTCTTCGACACGGTGGCGGTGATGTTGAACCCGTTGCGATACGTGCCGAGCGTATCGTCAACCCCGGGGCTGTACGTGCAGGTGCCGGACTGGTTTTTGGCGTGGGGACTGGCGGCGGGGGCGGTGTTGATGTGGCGGGCACCGCCGGGCGACGTGCTGCGGCGAGCGTGGGGGGCGATGGTGGCGATGGTGGCGATCGTGCTGGCCTTGATGCTGGTCATGCCGCTGTGGACGGCGATGCCGAGCGCGTTCTTGGAGATTCAGTTTCCATACCGGCTGGGCTCGTATCTGTTCTACGCAACGGGCGGGCTCGTGCTGGTGGGTGCGCTCGCGCTGCAGCGAGCCGGCCCTGCCAACGGGGAGCGGCCCACGCGCGAACGTCGAGGGCTGCGCTGGGTGCGTGCCGGGCTGCTGGTGGCGAGTGCGGTGAGTGCGGGGTTGTGCGTGTGGCAGCTGTGGGTGCCCAACGACACGATGCCCAAGCTGACGGGGGGGCTGACGTTGGCGAAGGCACGCAGCGGGCACCTGGAGACGTCGTATCTGAACCGCTACGAAGTGTTGGTGGGTGTGGACGCGCTGCCGTTCAGCTGGTATGACCAGGGCTCCTACGGCGACGGACAGGCGCCGGTAGTCGCGGCGCCGAATGGGCGCTCGCTGACGATTGAACCCGACGAAGTCCGCGATGGCCACTTCTCGGGCTGGGTGAATGCGCCGCCAGGCAGCGCGCCGATCGAAACGAACATCGACGGCGGCGCGTACATCGTGCAGATCAAGGGGGGTCTGGAGCGGGTGGGTCGCACCGCGCAGGGCTTCACGGTGGTGCGCCGCCGCCGCGACGGCGGGCGGGGGCCGGTGCACGTGACGGTCGAAGCGACACACGACGCGACGATCGCCCTCGCGTGGGCGCTGAGCGTGGCGGCGACGGCCGCGCTCGCGATCCTGTTGGCGGCGCTGTCGCTGCGCGCCGCGCGCGAGCGGCGGGCGACGAGGAGCGGCTGAGCGCGGGAACCGTCCGGCCCGTCAGCGACCGCGACACGGCCGCCGCGGACAAGCGCGAGGTTTTCCCGCGTCGTGTGCGATCGAGGCGCTGAGAGTGCGTCGGCTCATTCGGCGCAGAGTAGTCCCGTGGCACGCGCGCGGATCGCCCTGGCGAAAGCCATGAAGCTCAGGTCGGACGAAGGCTCGTAGATGGGCGATGACGGATCGGCCGAAGCACTGACGAAGCACGCGGCGTCATAAAGCCGCTCGAGAACGAGGCGCCGGCAGAGGATCTCGTAGCGCTTCTTGTAGGACGCGTCGATGAAGATCGGGTCAACCTCGAAGAACGGCTGCTTGACGCGTACCGGCCTGGTGGAGCTGGGCGCCTCCTCGAGCAGGAACAGGTATCCGAGCCAGGGGCGTACGGTGCCGAACCGGCCCTCGCGGTATGCGGTCCAGATGTCGGTGGCGTTGCCGATCGCCTCCTCGGTGCGGTTGTTGTAGTTGTTGCCAAACGAAGGACCGACCTGGCTCTTGAACTCGATCGCAGCCGCGAGCGCGTCGCCGTGAACGACGACGAGGTCCCACTTCTTCTCTGGTCGAAAATAGCCCGGCAGCTCGATGGCAGAGCCGCGGCTGATGCTCGACGGCGCAAAGCCCGCATCGATGAAGATCGACTCCATCAGCTCGGCCATCGCGTCCATGTGTGCACCGCCCGTGACGGCTCCACGCAGGCCGGCATCGACTCGTCCGGTCTCGCGCTGCTTTTGCGCCTGTCCCTCGCGGACCACCCAGTAGCGACGGACTGCGGCTTCAAAGGATCCTTGATCCATGCCGCAAAGTAGTTCGTGGCTGGGGCGCGAGCTCCTACCCTGGAAGCTCCTTCAGTCCATAGGCGTCGAGCGCCGCCGCGGTCGCGCGCTCGACGTCTCTGGCGGTAAAGGCGAGCTCCAGCTCGCGGGCAGTGCGCTTGGGGACTAGGTCGATGCGAGGAACACGAATCCGGCGCAGGTATTGAGCCTGGAAGCGCAGATATCCTCCGCGCATCTTCACCGCATAGCATTCGATGAACATCTGCGCGACGGCGGATAGGAGCAGCCCGCCGAGAACTTCGGGATTCCAGCGTTCGCTCGCCACCCAGTAGAGGTTGTGGTGGGGATAGAGGCCACCGGCGTCGAGCACAGGGTGTATCGCCGCCTTGATGTCGGGGATCAGCAGCTTCGGCCTGGCCGTGAGCGCGTGGCTGACCCTGTCGATCGTGCGATACCACTGCTGCGGCCGGCGGCCGGCGACGTTGCGCTTGCAAAGCGTGGCGATGTTGGCCTGGAAGTAGTCGCGCAGACGTGGGTGGGCGTCGAGCGACACCAGCGCTCCCGTGTCGCCGTCCCACGGGTCCACGAGGTGGTGACCGGACCAATGCAGCTGGCCGCTCAGAGTGTCGCGCGCCATCGCCAGCGGCAGCAGCCGATCTTCCTCGACCAGCGCAGGGTCGGTGACCACGAACACGCGGTCCGCGCCGGTTGCAACACCGATACCGACGCGGGTCGCGGTTCTGCCGTCCTCCAGCGCGGGCAGGTTTCGCTCCAGGTGCGCCACGAGCGCGAGCCGCTCTGGTGTCCCCGTCGGCCACGACGAGACGCCGTCGAACCATGTTGGCAGGCGCGCCGCGTCGAACCCAGGGTCGCTCAGCTTTAGGTCGTTCTTGTGGCTTGCCCATATACGAACGCGGTGGGCGGCCCGCTCGTCGAAACCCTTGTGCGCCGTGGCGACGATCGCCTGTCCTTGTCGCTGCCGACGGAGGACCGTCACCGACGGATATGCGCTCACCTCCTCATCGAACGCGTCAACATCGTGCATCTCGATCACCGCCTCGACGGAAAACTGCGCAGTGACCATGCTGCGCAGCCGCTGTCCATACTGGTTGCGCATCCAGCGGTCCGCGCAAATGAAGCCGAGAGCTGCGCCGGGACGCAACGCGTTCAGGCCGACCTCGAAGAACCCGACGTAGACGTCTGACCGCCCACCCATCGTCGAACAGGCACGGCGGTAAGCCTCGCTGCGCAGCGCCGGAACCGCCTCGAGCCGTATATACGGGGGGTTGCCGACCACGAAGTCTGCTGTTGCCACCTCGTGGACACCCAGCAGGAAATCGTCATGGGCCACCCAGTCTCGAGCAAGCGCGTGAGCTTCATCCACTGCCCAGCCGTCCGCAAGCAGACGTTCCTCGACCACGCCGCGGCTCTCGGAGACATGAGCCGGTTTCAGGTCGCACGCGCGGATCGCAGCGACCGCCTCGGAGATCTTCCTCCCATGAAGGCGACAGGAATGCGACAAGCGCTCGACCATCGGACCGAGAAACGCACCCGAGCCGCAAGCAGGCTCGATCGCTCGAAGTGTGGCCAGATCACGCTCGCTGGCGTAGCCGACCAGATCGAGAATCAGCTCGACAACCCAGCGCCGCGTGAACACGGCGCCGTACTCGTGCCCCGTCTCCGCGGCAGACGCCGCCAACGAGGCGGCGTGGGCTTCATCGCCGAGGAGTTGTTGTTGAGCGTAGGCCATGCGCCGAGACTACAGACGACCTGCGACGGCTCTCGCGATCGGGGAGCTGGCGGCCGGATCGTCCAGCGACCGAGCCTCAGTGATCGCCTCCCGGCGCTGATCAGACGTCCACTGGTTACAGCGCTACACAGAAGCGCTCGCCTCGAAGACGGTCCGGTGGACTCCCCAGCCATCGCGGCGCCCCCTACCCGCAGAAGGCGCTCAGCTCGCGGGCGACGCCGACGGGGTCGTCGTAGGCGAGCAGGAAGCCGGTGGCGGCGAGGATGCGCAGCTGCGCGGCGGGCAGCAGCTCGAGCGCCTCTTCGGCGGTGGCGAGTGGGTACAGGCGGTCGCGGTCAGCCCAGAGCAAGAGGACGGGCATGCGCAGCTGCGGGTAGACGCGCTCGCGCAGGTCGCTTTGCGCGCCGCGCGGCCAGTGCCGCGCAAACTTCGACCAGGAACGCGCGAGGCTGGGGTTGCCGGGGACGTCGGCGAAGGCGTGGCGCACGAGGTCGCAGGCGGCGGGCTCGGCGCGCGCGGAGAGCCGTAGCCCGAGGGAGGGACGCAGCACGTGCGGAGCGGCGTGGGCGAGCAGCCGGTCCAGGCCGGGGACCGCGCCGGCGCGCGCGCCGGCGCGCAGGCCGCGGCGCAGCCAGGGGAGCTGTTCGGGACCGTGCAGGCGGTTTGGCATCAACACGAGGCGCGCGGGCGCGATCAGGCCGGCGGCGGTGGCGTGCAGCGCGATCTCGGCACCGAGGTCGTGCCCGCCGATCAGCGGCGCGGGCCCGAGCACGTCGGCGGCGAAGCCGGCGAGCACGTCGGCGTACCAGTCGGGTGTGTAGGGGTGGCGGGGGCGGTCCTCGGAGTCGCCGTGCAGCGGCAGATCGGGCAGCACGACGCGGTAGCGATCGCAGAGGTGCTCGACGAGCGGCTCCCACTCCAGGTGGGAGAGCATCAGCGAGTGCAGCAACGCAAGTGGCGGGCCGGCGCCGAGTTCGCGGTAGGCGACGCGAGCACCGTCGGTGTGGTGATAGAGACGCAGCTTCATCGATGAGGCGGGCACGGGCGGCCTCTAATCCTAGGCGCAGGCGAAACCGCGCAGCGGAGGACTGGCAGACCGTAAGATCTGCCGAACGTGGGTGAAGATTTGGACTTGACGGACAGGCGGGTGCTGGTCACGGGCGCGAGCCGCGGCATCGGCGCCGAGGTGGCGAGTGTGCTGGCCCAGCATGGCGCGCGGCTGGTGCTGGTGGCACGCGACGGCGAGCGGCTGCGCGGGCACGCGAGGACGCTGCCCGGCGAAGGCCACAGCGCGCTCGCATTCGACGTCGCCGACGAAGAGGCCTGGCGAGCGGCGCAACAGGAGGGCGCGCTCGCGAGGATCGACGGGGTGGTGAGTGCGGCGGCGGCGCTGACGCCGGTCGGGCCGATCGGCTCTTACGAGCCGCGGGAGTTGTGGCGGACGCTGCAGGTGAACGTGTGTGGGACGTTTCTGGCGGTGCACACCTGCCTGCCCACGCTGGAGGCGGGGGGCGGTGCGGTGGTGACGTTCGCGGGCGGCGGCGCGACGGCGCCGCAGCCACGCTACGACGCTTACGCGACCTCGAAGGCGGCGGTGGTGCGCCTGACGGAGAACATTGCCTGCGAGCTGGCAGGACGGGGCGTGCGCTGCAACGCCGTCTCGCCGGGTTTCGTCGCGACGGAGATCCACGCAGCGACGCTGCGCGCGGGCGCGGAGGTCGTCGGCGAGGACTACTTCGCCACCACCACGCGCCAGCTCGAGCAGGGCGGCGTGCCGGCGCGCGACGCGGCGGAGTTGACGGCGTTCCTGCTCGGCGAGGGTGCACAGGGCATCACGGGCAAGCTGATCAGCGCGCCGTGGGACCCGTGGCGCGAGGAGTCCTTCAGGCAGCGGCTGCGCGAGGAGCCCGACCTCGCGACGGTGCGGCGCATCGACGACCAGTTCTTCGCGACGCTGCCGCGCGTGGCCTAGAAGCCCTCTCCCCCATCCTTTACGGCACCAGGCTCCTCCTCCCAGCCGTGGCGGGATTCGAGGATGTACTTCGGCCGGCGGCGGGCCTCGTCGTAGATGCGCCCGACGTACTCGCCGATGACGCCGAGCGAGAGCAGTTGGATGCCGCTGAAGAACGCGACGGCGACGACGACGGTCGGGTTGCCGACGGGGAACAGGACGCCGGCGAGCTTGAGCGCGAGGTAGGCGAGTGCGACCAGGAAGGCGAAGACGGAGAGCATGATCCCGGTGAGCGAGATCAGCTGCAGGGGGTAGCGCGAGAAGCCGATGATGCCGTTGAAGCCGATCAGCAGCGAGCCGAGGAAGCGGTTGTACTTGCTGGCGCCGGCGGCGCGGGGGTCGCGGTCGTAGAGGACGCTGGTCTGGCGGAAGCCGACGAGCGCGACGAGCCCGCGCAGGAAGCCGTGGTGCTCTTCGAGCGCGACGACGTGCTCGACGACGCGCCGGCTGAGCAGCCGGAAGTCGCCGGTGTTGGGGGGTATGTCGACCTCGCTGATGCGGCCGATCACGCGGTAGCCGAGCGCGGCGACGATCCGCTTGGGGAGGGTCTCGCCCTCGCGCGTGCGGCGCTGGGCGTAGACGACGTCGTAGCCTTCGCGCCAGCGGGCGACGAGGTCGGCGATCAGCTCGGGCGGGTCCTGCAGGTCGCAGTCGATCACGACGACGGCGTCCCCGGTGGCCGCCTCCAGGCCGGCGAGCGTTGCCATCGGCTGGCCGAAGCGCCGCGAGAAGCGCAGCGCCTTGACGCGCGGGTCGCGCCGGTGCAGGGCCAGGATCAGTTGCTCGGTGCGGTCGGTGCAGGGGTCTACGCTGAAGATGATCTCCCAGCCCACCGCGAGCCCGTCGAGGACGGTGGCAAGTCGCGCGTAGACGGGCTCGATGTTGGCCTCCTCGTTGTAGACGGGGATCACGATGCTGAGCGTGCCGTGCCCGTCGGACCCGGCGGCTGGCCGCGGCGAGGCGTCGCGGCCGACGGCGGCTGCGGGCCGCGCGGCGGCGGGGTGGGCGGGCGCGAGCGCGGCGCCGGCTGGTGCCTCGGCGTGGCGCCCGGGCGCGCTGTCGCGTTCGCGGGGCGGCCCTTTCAGACCGCGGGGTGTGTCAACGCGCGCCACCGCCTAGATCCCTGGGCCGCGCGGTGAGCCGTGATCGGCCGATCGCCCCGGCGCGGCGCGGCGCTGTGAGTCGAGGCCCGCCATCGTCTACAGCGTGAAACCCGCGGCGAGCGCGTCGTTGTGGAACATGCGCACGGTCTCGAGCGAGTACTGCTCGAGGTCCTTGCCGAGGCAGTCGAGCTTTTTGAGCAGGTCGTGGGTGACGGTGATGATGTGAGCGCCGACCTGGTGGGCCTGGACGATGTTCAGCAGCTCGCGCGGGGAGGCCCAGATCAGTTCGGCACGGGGCGCGTCGGCCATGATTTCCACCGAGCGCGCCATGATCGGCACGGGGTCCACGCCGGCGTCGGCGATGCGCCCGGCGAAGACGGAGATGTTGGAGGGCGCGCCGTCTTTGACGGCCGCGGTGATCACTTCCACCTGGGCGGTGGTGAACAGCGCGGTGACGTTCACTTTGACGCCGTCCTCGGAGAGCTCGCGCACGAGCGGCGCGAGCGATTCGCCGGTGGTGGTGGTGATCGGGACCTTCACGTAGACGTTCTCGCCCCAGCCGGCGATCAGTCTGGCCTGACGCCTGATCTCGGTGGGCTCGTCGGCGAATACCTCGAAGGAGATTGGGTGTTTGGTGACGCGCTCGAGCAGGCTGTGGGCGAACTCGGCGTAGCGTCGCAAACCCGCCTTGTGCATGAGCGTGGGGTTTGTGGTGAACCCCTGGATGCGCGGGTCCTGCGCGAGCGCAAGGATGCCGTCGAGGTCGGCCCCGTCGGCAAAGATTCGTGTGGAGATTTCGCTCAGCATCGGTCGCTTCCCGCTCCCAGCGACCGTAACAGCGGACCCGCTTTATGTGGAATGTTTCCGAATAATCACGACGACGGGGCGTGCTTGGGGCCTGTTTTCGGTGACTCGCCGCCGGTGTGCCGGGCGCGTCTGTCTCCAACTGGCGCGCTGGCGCCCGCCGGATCAGATGGGCCCCCACCTAGAATGCGTCGCCGATGGCAGCCACAGAGCGACACCCGCTGATCCCCCCCCGCGCAGTCGATGCGCAGCGCGAGCTGCCGGCGCTCGAGCAGGAGGTGCTGGCGCGCTGGCGCGAGCGCGAGGTGTTCGCGCGCTCGATCGCGCTGCGCGCGGAGGGCGAGCCGTGGGTCTTCTACGAGGGGCCGCCGACGGCGAACGGCAGGCCGGGGACCCACCACGTGCTCTCGAGGGTCTTCAAGGACATCTACCCGCGCTACCAGACGATGCGCGGGCGCCGGGTGGAGCGCAAGGGCGGTTGGGACTGCCATGGGCTGCCGGTGGAGATCGCGGTGGAGCGGCAGCTGGGCATCTCCTCGAAGGCGGAGATCGAGGAGTACGGGATCGAGCGCTTCAACGCGCGCTGCAGGGAGTCGGTGTTCGAGTACCTGCAGGAGTGGGACCGGCTCACCGAACGGATCGGGTTCTGGGTCGATCTGGAGGGCGCGTATCGCACGCTGGACGAGAGCTATATCGAGTCGGTGTGGTGGGCGTTGGCGGAGATCCACCGTAAGGGGCTGCTGTACGAGGGGTACAAGGTGGTGCCGTACTGCCCGCGCTGCGGCACGGCGCTGTCGTCGCACGAGGTCGCGCTCGGCTACCGCGACGTGGTTGACCCGAGCGTGTATGTGGGGCTGACGGTTCAGGCGCCCGCGGCCGACTCCCCGGTGCGCGCGGGCGATGCGCTGCTGGTTTGGACGACGACGCCGTGGACGCTGCCGGGGAACGTGGCTGTGGCGGTCGCGCCGGGGGTCGAGTACGTGCGCGCCAGGGACGGCGAGCGGGTGTACGTGCTGGCGGCGGCGCTGGTGGAGCGCGTGCTGGGCGGGGGTGCGGAGATCCTGGAGCGCTTCCCAGGCAGCGCCCTGGTGGGGAGCAGATACGAGGGCCCGATCTTCGGCGCCGTCCAACGGGGCGGCTTTCCGGTGATTGCGGGGGACTTCGTGACCACAGCGGATGGCACGGGCCTGGTGCACATCGCGCCGGCCTTCGGCGAGGACGACTTCGAGGCGGCGAGCGCCGCGGGCCTGATCGATCCAACCGACCAGGCGAGCCTGACCAACCCGGTCACGCCCGAGGGGCGCTATCGCGAGAGTGTCAGCGGCTACGCGGGCCGCTTCGTCAAGGACCCGGCGCTGGCGGGCGAGCTGATCTCCGATCTGCAGCGGCGGGGGCTGCTGTTGCGCGCGGAGGACTACGAGCACTCCTACCCGCATTGCTGGCGCTGCGGGACGCCGCTGATCTACTACGCGAAGGCGAGCTGGTACATCCGCACGACGGCGGTGCGCGAGGCGCTGCTGGCGGGCAACGAGACGGTGGCGTGGCATCCGCCGCATATCAAGGAGGGTCGCTTCGGCGACTGGTTGAAGAACAACGTTGACTGGGCGCTTTCGCGGGAGCGCTACTGGGGCACGCCGCTGCCGCTGTGGCGCTGCCCGGAGGGCCATGTGCACGCGGTCGGGTCGTTCGCGGAGCTGGCGGAGCGAGCGGGAGTGGAACTCTCCGACCACCACCGTCCGTACGTGGACGAATTGGAGTTCGCGTGCCCGCAGTGCAGCGAGCCGATGCGCAGGGTGCCGGAGGTGATCGACGTGTGGTTCGACTCGGGCGCAATGCCTTTCGCGCAGCACCACGCGACCGATGCGCGCTTCGCCGAGGACCCGACGCGGTTTCCGGCGGACTTCATCTGCGAGGCGCTCGACCAGACGCGGGGGTGGTTCTACTCGCTGCTGGCGGTCTCGACGCTGCTGTTCGAGCGCGCGCCGTACCGCAATGTGGTGTGTCTGGGGCTGATCCTCGACGCTGAGGGCCAGAAGATGTCCAAGTCGCGCGGCAACACGGTCGAGCCGTGGCAGGTGATCGACAGGTTCGGCGCGGACGCGCTGCGGTGGTACTTCTTTACCTCCAAGCAGCCATGGGATGGGTACCGCTTCTCCGAAGAGGCGATCGGCGATGGCGTGCGGCTGTTCGTCAAGCAGCTGTGGAGCACGTACTTCTTCTATGTGCTCTACGCGCACGCCAACGCAGAGAGCTTGGCCTGCGCGGAGGGCGATTTGGAGGAGGGAGATGGCTCTCGCCGCCCGAGCGCCGGCGGAGCCTCCGGCCTCCAGGGCGAGACGCGGGTGCAGGTGGACGAGGACCTGGACCGCTGGGCGCTCTCGCGGACGGCCGGCACGGCCGAGCTGGTGGCGCAGCGGCTGGATGCCTACGACGCGACCGGCGCGGGGAGAGCGATCGCGGAGCTCGTGGACGAGCTGTCCAACTGGTACGTGCGGCGCTCGCGCAGGCGCTTTTGGGACGGCGAGCGGGCGGCGTTCACGACGCTGCACAGGTGTCTGGTGACGGTCTCGAAGCTGCTCGCGCCGTTCTGCCCGTTCCTCGCGGATGAGATCTACGACAACCTCGACGGGGAGCACGAGAGTGTGCACCTGTGCGACTTCCCGGCCGGAGCGCAGCTGCCTGTGCGCGATCGCGAGCTGGAGGAGGCGATGGCGATCGCGCGCGAGACGGTGCGGCTGGGGTTGGCGGCGCGCGGGCAGGCGAAGATCAAGGTGCGCCAGCCGTTGCG
Source organism: uncultured Solirubrobacterales bacterium (assembly GCA_963804675.1). Lineage (GTDB taxonomy): Bacteria > Actinomycetota > Thermoleophilia > Solirubrobacterales > Solirubrobacteraceae > Palsa-744. The sequence continues at coordinate 2,273,842 of CAWDRI010000001.1, forward strand.
CGAGGCGGTGGTGGTCGCGCAGGGACGCGAGCGCGCCGCGATCGAACGGCTCGCGGCGGTGGTGCGCGAGGAGCTGAACGTCAAGCGGGTGCGCTTCGTCGCGGGCGCGCAGGAGTTGGGCCGCTACGAGGTGAAGGCCAACTACCGTAGGCTCGGGCCGCTGTTCGGGCGCGAGATGCCGCTCGCCGCGCAGGCGATTGCGGCGCTCGAGCCGGCACAGGTGGCACAGGCGCTGCAGGCGGACGAGGGCGACTCGACGGGGCTTGGGATCGCTGTCGGCGGGCGCGAGCATACGCTCGTGCGCGAGGACCTGATCGTGACGATGCGTGCACCCGAGGGGTACACGGTGGAGCGGGAGGGTGCCCACGCGGTCGCGCTCGACCTGGCGATCGACGAGCAGCTGCGCTGCGAGGGTTGGGCACGCGAGATCGTCCACGCGGTGCAGGGCGCGCGCAAACAGGCGGGGCTCGCGGTGGAAGACCGGATCGAGCTGCGGCTCGCCGGCGCGCAGCCGCTGCTCGATGCAGCACGCGAGTACGCGGACCCGATCGCGGCGGAGACGCTCGCGGTGCGCTGCACGATCGGCGAGCAGCTCGGCGCGCAGGAGACGCTCACCGGGGAATATCGGGCGCAGGCCGAGATCGACGGACTGCCGCTGACGATCGCGCTCGCCCGGAGCGCGACTCCAGAGCAGTCGCAAGCAGCAGGGCAGCGCACGCAAGCACGCCAAGGAGCGTGAGCCAGCGGCCGAGCACGATCGGGGTCGTGCTCGCCTCGGTAACCGTGATCCGCTGTACCGGCGGGCCCCCGACACCGCCGCCGGCGCCCGTGGAGGACCCGGCGCCGGCGCTGGTTCGCGCGGCAGACCCGCCGCCGGCGCCCCCACCAGCGGCGGAGCCGGCCTCGAGTACGTCGTAACCCACGGCGTTGATGGCGACGATCTTCGCGCCGGAGACATGGACGAGGTTGGGAGGGCCGAACAGGTTGGTGGAGATCAATTCGCCCGGATAGGCGCGTACGGTCCCCGAGACGGTCTCGTCGCGTACGGCGCCGGTCGCAAACAGCAGCTCCGGGGGGTGATCGGAGGCTTTGATCCGCCGCTGGTGCATGTCGAGGTAGTCGAACAGCGCTTCGTTGGGTCTCAGAGCGTCGAGACTGTCGAAATAGGCAAGCTGTTCGCCGCGGCTTTCGGGAATGCCGGGTGGGGCGTCGGTCTGCTGGACGGCGCCGACGATGGCGACCGCGAGGACCCCGATCAGCGCCCACGTCCAGCGCGCCGCCAGGCGGCCGGGACCGCGGGGGGCGGGGTCTTGTGCCAGTACGAGCGCGGCGAGCACAGCGCCGCTGAGGGCGAGCACGATGTAGCTCTCCAGACGGTATGAGTACTGCAGGGTCGCGTACGCGCGCGGCAACACGAGGATCAGGCCGACGTGAGTCATCATCACGGTGAACCCCGCGCTCAGCGCCGAGCAGATCAACAGCACGCGCGTCCATGGGTTGCGCAGGCCGCCCCACAGCGCGAGCACGAGGCTGACGAGCACCCAGCCCATCGCGAGAATCGGCAGCGACAGCGCGAAGGCGATCCCGGGCGCGGTGGCGGAGGCGCGCGAGAGGGTGAAGAGATGGACCGTGGCGACGAGATTCGTCGCCACCCTGAGCAGCCCGCGCCAGCCGAGGTACTCGCTCGCGATGCGGGTCTCGGACTCGTATGCGGCGGCGGGCAGTAGAAACCAGGCGTTGACGAGCAGCGCGCTGAGCGCGAGCGCACCGGCGCGCAGGACGCCCGCCCTGGTGAGCGCGCGGCGCGCCTGCGGCACGCAGAGGAGGATCGCGAAGGCGGCGAGCGCGATCGTCGTCGAGCCCCAGACGATCGTCAGGCTGTGGCTGCCGAAGAACAGGATGCAGCTGATGAGCAACGCCAGCGCGGGGCCGACGCGCTGGCGCTTGGCACGCAGCACGGCGATGCCGGCGGGGAGCATCAGCGGGATCATCGAGATGCCGATGAACTCCGGCCAGTCGCCGCGCGCGTAGATCAGGGTGAGGTAGTAGGCGGATGTGACAAACACGACACCGGGGACGTGCGCGCGCCAGCGCCCGATCCCGAACATGCGCGCGAGCCAGTACCAGCCGCCGTAGGCGGCGGCGAAGCCGAGCAGATAGGTGAGGACGTAGCCCGGGGTCGGGGCATCGCCGAGCGCGAGCACGACCAGCGCGCCGGCCACGTAGAGGGTGGCGCCGTAGAAGGCGTAGTGCGGGTAGAAGACGCCGAGGCGGTAGTTGAGGAACAGGCTCGGCAGGTGGTTCGTTCTGATCGACGCGGCCTGCTTGGCGATGAACCACAGCTGTTCCATCCAGTTGGCGTTGAATGCCTCGCCGGAGAAGATCAGCGGCCAGGTGAGCACGCCGATCAGCAGCAGCGCGGGGATGGCGAACTGCAGCGCGGGCGCAAGCGCGGGCACGACCCGAGCGCGCCGGGTCACGACGCACGCGGGCCGCGGACTGCCGCTGACGATCGCGCTCGCCCGGAACGCGAGCGCACAGCCAGCGCGAGCAACTGGGCAACGAGCGCAAGCACGCCCAGGAGCGTGAGCCAGCGACCGAGCACGATCGGCGTGGTGCTCGCCTCGGTGATCGTGATCCGGTGCGCCGGCGGGCCCCCGGCTCCGGCACCCCCACCGGCGGCGGAGCCGGCCTCGAGCACGTCGTAACCCTCGGCGTTGATGCCGACGATCTTCGCGCCGGAGACATTGACGAGGTTGGGAGGGCCAAACAGGTTGGTGTAGATCAATTCGCCTGGATACGCGCGTACGGTCCCCGACACGGTGTCGTTGCGCACCCCGCCGACCGGGAACGCGAGTTCCGCGGGGCGACGCGCGCCTGCATTGATGAACCGTTGGTGCACATCGATGTAGTCGAGCAGCGCTTCCTTGGCGTTCGGGCCGTCGAGCCTGTCGAAGTTGGCCAGCGCGGCGTAGCGGTTTTCCCGCAGGCTCGGGGGGGCGGCGGCCTGCTGGATGGCGCCGACGACCGCGACGGCGAGCACTGCGATCAACACCCACGCCCAGCGCTCCAGCGCACGGCCAGAGCCGCGAGACGTGGGGCTGCGTGCAACCGCGAGCGCGGCGAGCACGGCGCCGCTGAGCGCGAGCAGGACGTAGCTCTCAAGGCGGTAGGAGTACTGCAGCGTCGCGTAGACGCGCGGCAGCGCGAGGACCAGGTCGGCTTGGGTCATCAGCACGGTGAGCGCGGCGGTCAACGCCGAGCAGATCAGCAGCACGCGCGTCCACGGGTTGCGCAGGCCGCCCCACAGCGCCAGCACGAGGCTGACGAGCACCCAACCGATCACGAGGACCGGCAGCGACAGAGCGAAGTCTGTGCCGGGCAGGGAGGCGGACGCGCGCGAAAGCGTGAAGAGGTGCTGCGCGGAGACGAGGAACATCGTCTCCCTGAGCACCAGGCGCCAGCCGAGGTAGCCGCTCGCGATCCGGGTCTGCGCCTCGTACACCGTCGCGGGCAGCAGAAACCACGCGTTGACCAGCAGCGCGCTGAGCACGAGCGCGCCGGCGCGCACGACACCCGCTTTGCTGAGCGCCCGGCGTGCCTGCGGCACGCAGGCGAGGATCGCGAGCGCGGTCAGCGCGATCGTCGTCGAACCCCAGACGACCGTGAGGCTGTGGCTGCCGAAGAACAGCGCACTGCTGAGAAACAGCGCCAGCGCAGGGCCGGCACGCAGGCGTTTGGCGCGCAAGACGGCCAGGCCGGCGGCGAGCATCGGTGCGATCAGCGAGATGCCGATGAACTCGGGCCAGTCACCGCGGGCATAGATCAGCGTGAGGTAGTAGGAGGAGGTGACGAACACGAGACCGGGCGCGTGCGCGCGCCAGCGCCCGAGCCCGAAGATCCGCGCCAGCCAGTACCAGCCGCCGTACGCGGCTGCGAAGCCGAGCAGGTAGGTCAACACGTAGCCGCCGATCGGGGCGCTGCCGAGCGCAAGCACGAGCAGCGCGCCAACCGTGTAGAGGGTGCCGCCGTAAAAGGCGTAGTGCGGGTAGAAGACGCCGAAGCGGTAGTTGAGGAACAGGCTCGGCAGGTGGTTGGCGCTGATCGCGTCGGCCTGCTTGGAGACGAACCACAGCTGTTCCAGCCAGTCCCCGTTGAAGGCGGCGCTGGAGAAAATCAGCGGCCATGTCAGCGCACCGATCAGCAGCAGCCCCGGGGCGAGCAGCAGCAGCGCGGGGGTCAGCGCAGGCGCGACTCGCGCGCGCCAACTCGACGCGCGCACGGGCCGCGCAATGGACAGTTCCTCACCGATGCGGCGAAACCATAGTCGCGCCGCGCAGGGGCCCAGATGGGGTTGTGCGCGGCGCGCGAGAGCCCGCCAACGGCCCGCATCGCGCGCTGTGCGACCACCTCGAAGTGTCTCCGATACCGAACCGCCCAGACGGCGGGCTGGACGCCGGCTGCGCTACCCCCGATCAAAAAAGGAGTCCGGCCGAAGCCAGCAGACACACGCTTTCCGCGCGAGTTCCCGTTTTGGCCAGGCCACCCTCTAGGCCGCCAGCGCAGCCCCCAGCTCGGCCTCGATCTTCTTCTTGGGGTAGGCGCCGACGACCGTCTTGATCGGCTGGCCGGCCTTGAAGAGGATCATCGTGGGAATCGAGAGCACCTGGAAGTTCGCGGCGGTCTGCTGGTTCTCGTCGACGTTGAGCTTGACGATGCGCAGGTCCGAGCGTTCACCCGCGATCTCCTCGAGCACGGGGCCGACCACGCGGCAGGGGCCGCACCAGGGCGCCCAGAAGTTGACGAGCACGGGGGTCTGCGACTCGATCACCTCGGCTTGGAAGTTGGTGTCGGTGACTTCGCTCAGATTGCCTGCCATGGGGTCTCCTTTGTCTTTGCGGCGGCGCGAGGGCCGTCCGCCTCACCATTTGGGGCGGCGGCTTCAGAGCCCTCCGCCTTACCATTTGGGGCGGCGGCTCCAGAGCCCTCCGCCTCATCATTCGGGGCGGCGGCGCCAGGGCTGTCCGCCTCACGCTTCGCGGTGGCGGCGCTCCCACCCTCACTATACAAAGTGTAGTGAGGTGCGTCGGTGGGCGGCGGTTGGCGGCCGACGCGCAGCTGGGGGACGAGCCACATCGCCTCGGCGGCGATGCGCCAGGACATCTTGCTCTGGCCGTGCTGGCGGTCGCGGAAGCGGATGGGCACCTCGACGACCCGAAAACCGGCGCGGACCGCACGGTAGGTCAGCTCGACCTGGAACGCGTAGCCGCGGGAGCGCACGCCGTCGAAGTGGATCGCCTGGAGCACCTCGCGCCGGAAGCACTTGAAGCCGCCGGTGAGGTCGTGGACCCCCAGACCGAGGACCAGGCGGGCGTAGGTCGAGCCGCCCTCGCTGACTAAGCGCCGCACGAGACCCCAGTCGCTGACGCCACCGCCGGGGACATAGCGCGAGCCGAGCGCGAGGTCGGCGCCGTCGGCGATCGCTCCAAGCAGGCGCGTGAGGTCGGCCGGATCGTGGGAGAAGTCGGAGTCCATCTCGAGCACGAACGCGGCGCCGTTCTGTAGCGCGTGGCGAAAACCGGCCAGGTAGGCGGGGCCGATGCCTTCCTTGGCGCTGCGGTGCAGGACCCGCAGCCAGGCGTGTTCGCCGGCGAGCCGCTCCGCGATTCCGCCGGTGCCGTCGGGCGAGCCGTCGTCGACGATCAGCACGCGAAAGCCCTCGCAGGGCGCGCGCGCGAGCGCGTCGGCCGCGGCGAGCACGATCGCCTCGATGTTCTCGGCCTCGTTGTAGGTGGGCAGTATCAGCCAGGCGATGCCGTCCATGGAGCACCTTTACCCTAGAGCACGCCCATGCCAGACTGCTCCAACGCCGCGATCGCCGATGCCCTCCAGGAACTCGGCGACCTGTATGAGCTCGACGGCGCGATCGTGCACCGTGTGCTGGCCTACCGGACGGCCGCCAAAACGGTGCGCGAGGCGTCGGTGTCGGTCGCGGCGCTGGCGCGCGCGGGGCGGGCGACGGAGCTGGCGGGGGTCGGCAAGACGTTGCAGGAAAAGATCGTCGCGCTGCTCGACACCGGCGCGATCGGAGCGGCCGTGCGCCTGCGGGAGAAGTTCCCGCCGGGGCTGCTCGCGCTTACGCGGCTGCCGGGTCTCGGGCCCAAACGGGCGCGGCTGCTGCACGAGGCGCTCGGGATCGACACGCCGGCGGCACTGCGCGATGCGGCGCGCGCGGGCCGGTTGCGCACGGTGCGCGGTCTTGGCCCGAAGTTCGAGGCGAGCGTGTTGAGCGCGCTGGAGGCGCTGCCCGAGGACGCCGACGGGGCGCCGATCGTCGCGGACGGCCGGGCCGGGGCGGCGCCGCGGCTGCTACTGCCGGCGGCGCTGGAGCTCGGCGAGGCGCTGGTCGCGGGCCTGCTCGCGCAGGGGCCGCCCGACGCGCGCGTCGCGCTCGCGGGCTCGGCGCGGCGCGGCGCGGAGAGCGTCAAGGATCTCGATCTCGTGGCGGCCACCGACGAGCCGCGCGCGCTCGCGCAGGCGCTGGGCAGCCTGCCGGAGATCGAGCACGCGAGCGTGAGCGCGAACGGCGCTGCGGGCGCGCGCGCACGCACGCACTCGGGCGTGGCGGTCGACCTGCGGATCGCGGCGCCCGCGCAGTGGGGCAACCTGCTGCAGCACTTCACGGGCTCGGCGACGCACAACGCGACGCTGCGCACGCAGGCGCGACGGGAGGGCTGGCACGTGTCCGAGTACGGGATCGACAACGACGCGGGCGGCGCGACGCGCACGTGTGCGAGCGAGCAGGAGGTGTACGAGCTGCTGGGCCTCGCCTACATCGAGCCCGAGCTGCGCGAGAACCGCGGCGAGCTGCAGGCAGCGCGCGCGCCGGTCGACCTGCCCGAGCTGGTCGAGCTGGGCGACATCCGCGGCGACCTGCACTGCCACACGATCGCCTCCGACGGGCGCGCGACGATCGCCGAGATGGCGCAGGCGGCCAGGCGGCGCGGTTACGAATACCTGGCGATCACCGACCATTCGGCCTCGCACGGCTTCGGCAACGACGTCTCCCCCAGCGAGCTGCGCACCCAGATCGAGCGCATCGCGGAGGTCGGCGCGGGGATCGAGGGCTTACGGCTGCTGGCTGGCAGCGAGGTGAACATCCTGCCGGACGGCTCGCTGGACTATGAGGATGAGCTGCTCGCCCAGTTGGACTGGGTGGTCGCGAGCGTGCACACGGCGTTTGGGATCGACGAGCAGCAGATGACCGAGCGCGTGGTCGCGGCGATCGAGCACCCGCTGGTCGACGCGATCGGCCACCCGACGGGCCGGCTGATCGAGCGCCGCGAGCCCTACGCGCTCGACCTGGAGGCGGTGTTCGCAGCGGCGGCGCGCACGGGGACGCTGCTTGAGATCAACGGCAACCCCGACCGGCGCGACCTCAGCGAGAGCCATGCGCGCGCGGCTACGGCAGCGGGCGTGCGGATCGTGATCGACTCCGACGCGCACCGCACGGACACACTCAGAAACATGCGCTGGGGAGTGCTGACGGCCCGCCGCGGCTGGCTGAGCACGGCGGATGTCGCCAACACCCGCCGCTGGCGAGAGCTGCAGCGACTACGCAAACGCAACCGCTGAGAGAGCGCCCGGCGCCGGCGGAGAGCCGTTCGAGCACGGTTCCTGGGAATGGCATGCTTCGGCCATGCGGAGCACCGACGAGGCCGCGGGCGCGGCCGGCACACCCACGGGCGCAATCGACACGTCCGCCGGCAGAGCCGACACACCCACCATCGACACCCCCACGCCCGCCCACGCCGGCACCCCCCCGCAGCACGGCAGGGACCGCCGGACCGTCGTGGCACTGGCAATTGTGTTCGTGCTCGCGGCGGCGTTCTACGTGTGGACGGCGGCGACGTCGATCCCGTTCGTGCTCGACGACGGGGCGCTTGACCGCTACAACCTGCTGGCGAGCGCGTTTCTGCACCTGCGGCTGTCGGTGGGGCCGGCGCCGGCGGGGCTGCTGCATCTTGCCAACCCTTACAACCCGGTGGCCAACGCGCCGTTCTTGGCGAGCGCGCCCGACGCCGCGAACCTGCGCGACGACGTGCTCTACGGGGGGCAGTTGTACTTCGTGTGGGGGCCGGCGCCGGCGCTGGTGTTCCTTGTGCCGATGCAGCTGCTCGGCCTGGAACCGTCGGGCAGCGTGACGACGTCGTTCTATGCGATCGTCGGACTCGGCTTTGCGCTGGGCACGCTGCGCCTGCTGCTGCGCGCCGTCGGCGGCGCGGGGCTGGTGTCCTCGACGCTCGCCGCGGCGGCGCTGGCGCTGTGCACGGCGGTCCCGTTTCTGCTGCGCACGCCGTCGGTGACCGAGGACACGATCGCGGGGGGCTTCTGCTTTGCGATGGCGGCGGTGTGGCTGCTGGCGTCGGCGCTGTCCGGGGGCAGGGCGCCGCTGCTGCGGGTCACCCTGATGAGCCTCTGCATCGGGCTGGCGGTCGGCTCGCGCACGACGCTCGCACCGCTGGCGCTGCTGCTGGTGCCAGCCTATCTGGCGCTGCGCGGCTCGCGCACGCGTGCGCGTCTGCTGGTGGCGCTGCTCCTACCGGTCGGCGCCTGCGGCGTGCTGCTGCTCGCCTACAACCAGGCGCGCTTCGGCAGCCCGCTGGAATTCGGCTTCTACCACCAGCTTGCGGGCATCTATACGCCGGCGGCGCACTACGGCAGCGCCGGCTACGCGCTGGCGGGCTCGTGGCTGTACACGTTCGACCTGCCGCGTCTGGTGGCGGCGTTCCCGTTCATCCTGTTGACGCAGCTTTCGACATACCCGCTGAGCCTGCCGGCGCACTACGAAACGACCGAAATCACCGGCGGGGCGCTCACGCTGACGCCGATCCTGATCGCGCTGGCGGCGCTGCCGTGGCTGTGGCGAGCACGGCGCGCCTGGTTGGGGCGGCTGGGAGCAGGGCTACTGGCGGTGGCGGGCGCCGGCGCGGCGACACTGGTGCTGGTCGCCTACGGGGTGTTCGCCACGACCGAGCGCTACGAGGTCGATTTCTCGGCGCTCCTGCTGCTGGGGGCGCTGGGTGCGTGGCTAGCGCTCGCGCGGCACACGCGCGGCGCGACACGCCGGCTGGTGCAGGTCGGCGGTGCCGCGCTCGTCGTGTGGGGCTGTGTGACGGGCTTTGCGATCAGCTTCGTCGGCTATGGCGACTATCTCGCCGCGGAACACCCGGGGACCTGGCGCGAGCTGCAGGACCTCGGCTCGCCGCTGTCGGCTGTGCTCGCGCGCCTCGCCGGCCATCCGGTGCTCGTGGAAGTGCTCACGCCGGACACGCTGGATGACAGGCCGGTGGGCTATACGACGCTTGGCACGGGCATCGACCAGTTCGGCCTCGGACCGGGTACCAACGCAGCTCTGACGATCGCCTCACCCGATGCGCGCACGGCGGCGTTCGCGCTGGAAATGACGCCGGCGTTCTATGACGAACGCACGCAGGAGACGCACCTGCAGACCGGCGAGGAGGGTCTGACGCTCAGTGGCGGCGGGCAGGCTCCGATCGCCTATGTCGCACACAACTACCCACTACGCGTACGCATCCCGGTGCACCTGCGCGCGGGTGTGAACCGTTTCGTGCTGGCCCCGATCGCGAGCACGCTCGCCTACCCCGACCGGCGCTTCCCCGAACGCGTCTCGGTGCTGATGGTCTCGCAGTTCACGCTTGAAAGCCACTACTGACGCCGATCGCCGGTGTGCCACGGCGGCGGACCGCTCAGGCGGCCCGCTCGGGGTGAAAGATGACGTTGCGCAGCAGCAGGAAGTTGGCGCTCGTGAGCACGCAGGCCGTGGCCAGATAGACGACCTCGGTGGAGAGGCCAAGGGCGCGAGGCAGCAGCGAGGTGCTGAGTGCGGTCAGGGCGAACTGGCTGCCGGCGACGGTCAGGTAGCGGCGCATCTGGCGCGAGAAGGGCAGCGCGAAGCGCTCCTCGTGAATCCACACGAAGGTACGCTGCAGGGTGTAGTGAACGCTGAGCTGCAGCGCAAAGCCGATTGGCAGGGCGTAGCGAAACGGGACGCCGAAGACGACCGCCAGCAAGGTCGTGGTGAGCAGGTAGACGAGCGTGACGATCGAGCCGGCGATCACGTAACGCATCCCCTGACCGAGCAGCCCGGAGGCGGGTGAGAGCAGCCGGCGCAGCGCGCGCACGGCGGCGGAGTCCCGCGGACGTGCGGCACCGTCTTGCGCAGAGTAGTTTTGCGCCATTTTGTTTTCGGTCATGTCGGTTTTCGCCGTGTCGTTTTCGCCGGCGACCGGCGCCTGCGCGAGGGGGCGCGGGCCAGCGCGGAGCGTGACAGACGACCTGATAGGAGTCGCACTCATCGCGGGCAACCCTACCAAGCGTCGAAGGCGCAGGAGTCACATCGCAGACACAGCTTTATCGAAAATGTTTCTCACCGCGTCCATACCGCCGGATTCCATGCTCACACATCGGAATCGCTGTCTCCCAGTCGCGATTGGCGAATCGGAGACACGTTCACGCGGCTGCGGCGAGCACCCATGCGAAACGCATTCAAGACCGTTGCGTGGGCGCCGTAGATTGCCTAGTTTGTCGATATGCGGTTTATCGCCTTTGGGTGCCCCTGCGCCATCATCGCGTCCTCCCGCTCGGTCTTGGGAGGCATACACCCTGCACCGACGAGCCCGGGCGGAGGCGTGCTGGGGTGAGCGCGGTCGCGGCGGTCAACGACGGGGTGCAGCTGTTCACCCCCCAGCAGGACGTCGAGGATCCGGAGCTCTCGCTGGTGATCCCGACGCTCAACGAGCAGCTGACGATCGCCGAATTCGTGCGCTGGTGCCACGAGGGCTTCGCGCAGGCGGGCGTGGTCGGCGAGATCCTGATCGTCAACTCCTCCAGCGACGACACCGCGCGACTGGCACTGGAGGGCGGCGCGCGTGTGCTGCGGGTGCCGCGGCCGGGGATCGGTGTCGCCTACCGCGAAGCGTTCCCGTACGCGCGCGGGCGCTACATCCTGATGGGCGACGCCGACTGCACGTATGACTTCCGCCACGTCGGGTCGTTCGTGCAGCGTTTCCGCGAAGGCTACGAGTTCGTGATGGGCTCGCGCTGGAAAGGCACGATCGAGCCGGGGGCAATGCCGTGGCTGCACCGCTACCTCGGCACGCCGATCACGACCTGGGTGCTCAACCGCCTGTACTCGACGAACTTCTCCGACATGCACTGCGGGATGCGCGCCGTCACGCGCGAGGCGCTGCTGGCAATGGACCTGCACTCGGACTCGTGGGACTTAACGGCGGAGATGATCGCCAAGGCTGTGCACATGGGGTTGCGCACCACCGAGGTGCCCGTTTCGCTGCTCAAGGACCGCGAGGGTCGCGTCAGTCACCACAAGCGCGTCGGCTGGTCCTCGCCGTGGAGCGCGGCGTGGATCAACCTGCGCGCGATGTTTGTGTACGGGCCGGACTTCTTTCTCGTCAAGCCGGGGCTCGTCGTGTTCGCGCTCGGCCTGCTGCTGACCGTGCCGCTGAGCTTTGCGCAGATCACGCTCGGCCCGGTCGAGTTCTCGCTGTACTGGATGCTGCTCGGCGCGACGCTGACCGTCACGGGCTTTCAGGCGTTCCTGCTGGGCTGTATCGCCCAGGTGCTGTTCGACTACCGCGAGCGCGCGCGGCGACGCTGGCTGAAGCTGTTCGCCTACACGCGCAGCGTGATCGCCGCCGCCGGCACCATGCTGGTGGGATTGGGCTGCACGATTCCGCTGCTCGTCTACTACATCTCCCACAGCAGCACCGTGCCGTCCTCGCCGCAGGACCGGCTGGCCGTCGCGGGACTGACGCTGATCGTGCTCGGCTTCTCGCTGTTCACCTGCACGCTGGTGTTGCACGCCGCGGCGATCGCGACGCGGCGCTCGGTGCTGCCGGCGCTGGCCCGCGGGCCGCGCGGGCTGCTCCCCGGCGACATGCGCGCGCGGCGGGTGGCGCGGCGGGCGTAGGCTCACCCGCCCAACCGTGCAGCCGCGCTGGCGATCCGGTGCGCGTTCGCCATCGCCGATAGCGTGACGGTGGTCGCGGGCAGTGACGGAAAGACCGCCGCGTCGACCACGTGCACGCGCTGCCAGCCGCGCACGCGACCGAGCGTGTCGCTCTCCAGCGCGCCGGGCACGCGGCGCATCGGCAGCGAGCCGCCGAGGTGGTTGCTCTTGCCGGGGAGCCCGAGGTGCGCGAGGCCGGGCACGGGCGCCATGCCGAGCAGCCGTGCGTGGCGCAGCAGGTGGCGCGCGAGGCGGCGTACGCGTGTGCCCGCGGCGGTGGTGTCGGCGCCGACGAGCCGTACGCCGGCACGGTCGCCGTCGTAGTGGAGCGTAAGGCGCGGGGAGTCCTCGGAGTGCAGGAACCCCTGGACGACGACCAGGCGCCCGAGCACGGGGGCGAGCAGCCGCTCGGCCGTGGCGGCGTCGAACGGCAGCCGCCGCGCCAGCGCGGCGAGCATGATGTCGTTGTAGCCGTAGACCTGCAGGTGAACGCTGCGGGTGGCGAAGAAGGGGGCTTCGCGGGCGGCGCCGCGCGTGACAAAGCGCGGTCCGGCGCGACCCGTGGCAAAGCGCGGCCCGCCACGGCCCGCGGCAAAGCGAGGCCCGCCCCCGCCCGCGCCCCCGCCCGCGCCCGCGTCGGGCTCGACCTCGAGGAATACCTGCGCGAGCGTGTTGCCCTGGTCGGCGACGCTGACGCGCGCGGCGCGCGCGGTCAGGCAGGGCAACACGAAGTACTGGCTGTCGCGCAGCTCGCGGGTGCCGGGCGAGCGGCCCATCGAGGCGAGCAGCAGGCGCGTGGAGGAGATCGCGCCGCAGGCGACGAACACGCGGTCGGCCTCGATGCGCCCGCGCGCGCCGGGGTGGCGGCGCTCGTGAAAGTCGATCGTGACGGTCCGCTCGTCCTCGCGCAGGCGCTCGACGTAGACGCCGGGGCGGTAGCGCACGCGGCCGGCGCGCACGAGCTTGTCGAGGGTCTGCGCGGCGTTGTAGACCGAGGCGTATGGGCAGCCGTAGAGGCACAGGCCGCCGTGGCGACAGCGCCGCTCGTCCTCGGGCGCGGTCGCGACGGCCAGGCGCGAAGCGCCGAAGGTAAAGCCGGCGGCGCGCAGCGCGCCGGTGTGGCGACGCAGGTGGGCGAGCAGCGCCCGCGCCTGCGGACCGCGGCGCAGCGCGCCGGGCCGGTCGGTGTAGAGCGGCAGCAGCGCGGCCAGCTCGTCGCGCTCGGCGGCGACGGGCACGAAGCGCTGGACGGCTTCGTAGTGGGGCGCCAGCTCGGCGAGCGCGATCGGCCAGCCGGCGATGTCGGGGGCGCGGAAGGGCAGGATCGAGGCGCCCCAGGCGTTGCTGAGCCCGCCGCGGGCGAGCGAGCAGAGCGCCTCGGCGCGCACGTTGCGCAGCGGCAGGTCGGGGTCGCCGTCGCGCACGTAGGGGAACAGCGAGCCGAAGGCCGGTTTGAGCGGGACGTGACGGACGTCGGCGGGGAACGCGTCGCGTACGCGCGCGAGCAGCGCCGGCGGCCAGCGCTCGGGCTCGCTGCGCGCGAGCGCGTCGAAGGGCTCCATGCGGCCCGGCTCGATCGTGTCGCCGGCGTCGAGTACGAGCACCTCGCGGCCGGCGGCGCAGAGCGCGTGCGCGGCGGCGACGCCGGCGGGCCCGCTGCCGATCACGACGACGGTCATCGCGTACCGATCGAGATCGCGTGCGCGAGCGGCGAGGTGAGTGTCTCCAGCAAGCGCCAGGTGCCGGGGTGCTGGGTGGCGAGCAGGTTTTCGGCGCCGGTGAAGCCGATCGACAGGCCGGTCAGGCAGCTCCACAGCGCCAGCGCGCCGCCGCCAAAGCGCACGAGCGAGCGCCGCCAGCCGCGGGGGGTGTGGCGCGCGAGCGCCAGCCAGGCGGCGAGCGCGCCGAGCAGCAGCGGCGTGACGAAGTCCACCTCGTAGCGCTCGCTCGTGGAGAAGAACACGTAGGCGAGGAACAGCGTGCAGGCGGCGCCGGCGAGGGCGAGCGCCAGCAGCACGGGCGCGAGTGGGCCGAGCGCGTGCGGGCGCCGGCGCCAGAGCCAGGGCAGCGCGGCGAGCGCGACCACGAGCGGCGCCATCGGCAGCAGGCCGGCGACCGGTTCGTAGGTGAAGTAGCCGGCGGGCAGGACGCCCGGATAGGAGCCGGTGTGCAGCCCGCCGATCGCCAGGAACGGGAAGACGGCGATCGGCTGCGGCAGGCCGAAGAGGTAGAACCACAGGCCGGGCGCGACGTAGGCGAGCGCACCGAAGCGCGCGGTGTGCTGGTCGAAGCTGCCGGCGAGCTGGTAGGCCGAGCCGTTCTGCAGCGGGCTGCCGAAGCGCGCCTGGTTGTAGGCGAGCAGCCCCACCCCGCAGAGCACCAGCGGCGCCAGCAGCGCGAGCGCGAGCGCGAGCACGCGCGCAGAGTGGCTGCCACGCAGCGCGCGGTAGACGGGTGCGAGCAGCACGACCAGCAGCGCGTAGGTCGGTCGGCAGCCGGCGGCCAGGCCGATGCAGAGGCTCAGCAGCGCCAGGCGCACCCAGCCGGCGCGGCGCGCGGACGCGGCGCGGCGCGGCGACACGGCACCACGCGCCGACACCGCACTGCGCCCGGCCACGGCGCTCAGCGCGAGCCAGACGGCGGCCATCGCGAAGCAGTAGCCGCCGGCGATCTCCTCCTCGTAGACGAGCGGCCGGCGCAGGATGAACGGGATGACCGAGCCGAGCGCGAGCGTGCAGGCGGCGAGCAGGCAGATCCATAGCGGCAACGGCCCGACCTGGGCGAGTACGACGCGCAGTGCGGCGAGCGCGAAGCCGAGCCCGCAGATCGCAAACAGCGACGCGGTCAGGCTCGAGCTGGGTGCGAAGCCCAGCAGCTCCAGGGGCGCGACCAGCACGAGCGCGGGCACGGGACCCCAGGGCACGAACAGCTGGCCGTGGTAGAGCGCGAGGTCTTTGTAGCCGGCTTGAAAGGGCGCGTTCTGCAGCGGGCTGTAGGGGTCGGGCAGTTCCAGCAGCCCGGCGGGCGCTCGTCCGAGCGACAGGCGCAGCGCCAGCAACGCGTGCGCGAGCTGGTCGTAGCGCTCGCCGGCCGGCGCGTGCAGCGAGAGCGGGTAGCTGGAGCCGGCGGTCCACAGGTAGAAGGCGCCGGCGCCCAGGAAGACCGCGATCAGAGCAAGGCGCACGCGGTCCGCGCGCCAACCTCTCACGCGCGCGCGCAAGCGCGCGCGGCCCACTCGACGCGCGCTCTGCAGCGCGGCCGCGCGGCGCGCGCCCGCCGGGGCGCCGAGGGTCACAGACCGCTTTCGGCGACGTGCCCGATGTCGTAGTACTGCGGGTGGCGGGTCGGGCAGAAGTAGGCTTGCTGTTCGACGGCGGCGTCGTAGCGCTCCAGCCACAGGCCGGTGCCGTCGCTCATGCGCGCGCAGGGCGGCGGGGCGTGCGGGCGCAGCGCTTCGTGGATCATCATCACGCGTTCGGGCTCGGGGTAGAAGGTGGGGCTGCTGCGCACGAGCACGAAGCGCACATGCGCGATCTGCGCGAGCGGCAGCAGCCCTTCGAAGGAGAAGTCCGAGGCGAAGCCCTGTTCGAGCGTGGCGGCGACGGTCTGCACGCCGTCGCGGCGCAGGGCGGCGAGCAGCCCGGGGACGTCGCCGTCGCGGTGCGGACCGGCGACGAGGAAGCCTTCGTTGTTATAGATGCGGACGCTGTCGGCGAGCTCCTCGCCGGCGGGTAGGGGGTGCGCGAAGCGCGCTTCCACAGCGCCGCCGACGCCGAAGGTCGTGCCGAGCGTGTTGGCGGCGACGGCGAGCACGACCACGGCACTCGCGAGCAGGCGCGCGGAGCGCGGCAGCTCGACGATCCAGCCGGTGGCGAGCACCGCGATGTAGGGCATCAGCGGGATGCCGTAGCGGATGTCGTGCGAGGGCTGCAGCGTGATCAGAAACCAGGCGACGAGCGCGCCGCAGAAGAACTCCAGCCGGCGTCCGAGCACGGCGTCGGGGCCGCTGCGCGCAGCCCAGGCCGTGCGCAGCCGGCGCGCGAGCGTGACGCCCATCCAGGCGGTGCCGCCCGCGAGCAACAAAAACAGCGGCAGCAGCAGCTGCGAGTTGAGGATGTTCCAGAAGTACCAGGCGAGGTTCGCCAGCGAGAAGGTCGGCGGCACGTCGCCGACGGGCACGCCCTGGTGGGGGCTGGCGTCGCGCACGAAGGTCGAGAATTCGACGAGGTGGTCGAGGTACCAGGGGACCGAGATCAGCAGCGCGACCGCCGCGCAGATCCCGAGGTTGCGCCGGTTCTCGCGCCAGCCGCCGCGCAGCACGGCGATCAGCACGAGGCCGGCGACGAACTGCGAGAACTGGACCTTGATCAACATGCCGGCGCCGATCGCGACGCCGGCGAGCACGGCGTAGCGCAGGCGGCCGAAGTCTTCGCTGGCGAGCAGCAGCCAGATCGTGACCGCCACGATCGCGGTCTCGGGGGCGTCGAACATGAACACATGCAGCTGCGCGATCAGCAGCGGCGAGCCGAGCGCGACGAGCGCGGCGAGCAGGCCGGCGCGGGGGTCGAACAAAAGCCGCCCGGTGCGGTAGACGCCGAGCACGAGCAGCGGCACGAACACGAGGTTCTCGCCGACGATCGGCGCGGCGACATTGACGCCGCCGACGAAGGCCGCGAGCGCGCCGACGAGCGCGGCCAGCGGCGGGTAGGGCGAGGCGTAGTTGAACGGCCCCAGCCAGTTGCCGGCTTCGAGCATTTCGTGGAACTGCAGGGCCGCGTAGAGGTGGTCGCCGGCGTCGTAGATCGGGATGCTGGTGTCCTGGGTGAGCCACCACCAGGTCAGCGCGACGAAGGCGGCGGCGGCGGCGATCGCGCCCCACGCGCAGACGCTCCAGTTGGTCGCGCCGATGCGCAGCGTCAGCGGTTCGCGGGCGGCGTCGGACCCGGCGAGCGCGCGCTCGGGCGTGGCGGCCGTGGCCTCCATCACGCGCCCGGCGCCGGTGTTCGAACGTGCGGCCCCATCTGCGCCGAAGCTATCCGAAGGCGAGTCCAAATACCAGTGCTACACCGCTAATCGAGAGGCTTTGTCTCCGACTATCCGGGATGGTGCCGCTATCTGCCTACGATCCGCGCGTGAGCGCGAGCGTAGGCGTGTGCGCGGTGACGGGTGCGAGCGGCTATGTCGGCTCGCGCGTGGCGGGGCGGCTCGCCGGCGCGGGCTGGGAGGTGCGCGCGCTGTGCCGCGCGCAGTCGCGTCTGGAGGATCGGCGCCTGCGGCGCGCGCCGTTCACGCTCGGGCAGGCCGTCGATCCGGCGGCGCTGGCGGGTGTGGACGCGCTCGTGCACGCGGCGTACGACTTCAGACCGACGGCTTGGGCGGAGGTCGAGCGGGTCAATGTCGAGGGCACGCGCCGCCTGTTGGCGGCGGCGCGTGGGGGCGGGGTTCGGCGGATCGTGTGCCTGAGCACGATCGCCGCATTTCCGCGCGCCCGCTCGATGTACGGCCGCGCGAAGCTCGAGATCGAGCGCGCCGCCGCGCAAGCGGACGCGGTCGTCGTGCGCCCGGGGCTCGTGTGGGGCGAGCAGGGCGCGGCGATCTTCGGCGCGCTGGCCCGCGCGGTGGCGCTGCTGCCGGTCGTGCCGATGCCCGCGCCGGCGGACCTGCCGCTGATGCTGGTGCACGAGGACGATCTGGCGCTGTTCGTGGTGCGGCTGCTGGAGGACTGGCCGGAGCCGCCGCACGGGCTCTACGTGGTGGGCTCGGCGCAGACCTTGACCTTCGCGCAGCTGTTGCACTCGCTCGCGCCGCGCGGCGGCGCGCGCCCGCGCGTGGTCTCGCTGCCGTGGCGACCGGTGTGGCTGGCGCTGCGCGCGCTGGAGCGCACCGGCGCGCGGCTGCCGTTCCCCAGCGACCGGCTGCTCAGCCTGGCGACGGCCGAGCGCGACCCGCGCGTGCACGCGACGGCGCGCGCGGAGCGCTACGGCGTGGAGTTCCGGCCCTACCTGTCGGCGCGAAGCTGAGCGGCGCGCGCTACAGCCTGACGCTCCTGTGCTTGGCGGCGACCTTCTTGCCGGCGGTCAGGGTGAGTGTCAGGCGCGTCTTGCGATGCCCGCGCACCGCCGCCCGCCCGCTCGCCGTGTAGGCGAGCTTGTAGGTGTGCGTGCCGGCGCTCACGCCGCTGCGGGTGAGCGTCTGCAGGCCGCCGCCCGCGATCCGCAGGCGTCCGCGGACGGAGGTCCTGACCGTGAGCGTGAGCGCGCTGGGACCGGCTTTGGCTTTCAGCACGCTCACCGACGGCGGGCAGCCTTCGATCGCGACCTTGACCTGTTCGTCGTGTTCGCGGCCGTTCTGGGCGACCATGGTCACCGGCGCGAGCAGTTCTTGGCCGCACTGGCTGACCTGCGCCTGGCCGCTCAGGCGTCCGCTCGTGAACTCCGAGAACGGCTTTTTCGGCAGGTTCGCTTCGAACGTGCTGAATGGGGCGTCGGGGATTGCGGGGAAGGTGGCCTTCAGCACGCCCTTGGCGGAGACCGAGCCTTCGCCTTCGACTTCGAGCTTGACGCCTTCGCCCTGCAACACGATCGCGATGTTCGGGAATTTCGCGCTGCCGTTGGAGACGAGGTAGATCGGCCCGGTCAGCGGGCTGGCGAGGATCGGCGTGTGCGCCGTCGCGGTGCCGACCTCCGACGCCGCCGGACAGCCCGCCGGGTTGGCCTGGAAGGTCGCCTGCAGACACGCCTGGTGCAACGTCGGCAGCCGCACCGGCAATGCCGTCGGGAACGAGATCGTCGTCTTCGCCAGGTTGGACTGCGTTTCCGGCGGATAGGCGATCTTGACGGTGACGCCGGTGCCTTCCGTCTTCGTCGCCTTCGCCTCGGTGGCGACCGTCGTGGTCGGGGCAAAGGGCAGCGCGCGGCAGTCCTGCACGGCCATCGGGCTGGAGACGCTCTCCTGCGCACCCTGAGCAGAGACGATCGTGCCGGTCGTCGTTAGCGTCCCGCAGTTGGTGGGGTTCAGCACGAAATTCTGGTTGGTAATCGCGATCTGCGCGGAGCGGATCCGCAGCGGTACGCCGTCGAGTATCTGCGGGAAGCCGCTGCTGGTCGCGGTCGCCTGCGCGGTGCGCGGGTTGACCGAGAGTTCGGTGCGCACGAGCACGTCGCCGAGGTTGAACGGTCCCGCGACCGCGGGCAGGACGATCGACAGCCCGAACGGCGCGCTGCCGTAGGGCCCGGTGAAGTAGATCTTGCCGGTCACCTGGTAGGGGTCGCTGCCGTAGCCGACCGTCACCGTCGCGGCCCCGATCTGGCTGCCCGCTGGGCAGGCTTCTTCGTCCTTCGACGCGAGCGCCGCCGGACACTGCGTGACCCGCGGAACGTACGCCAGCAGCCCGGGCGGCAGCGTCGTCGAGAGCGACAGCACGCTCTGTTCGCGGTCGTGGCGTTCGAACCCGACGACGAACGGGCTCGTCGCGCCCGCGGCGTGCGTCGTCGTGTCCGCCGTGAACGACGGCGCGAACGGTTTGCTCGCCGGGCACGGTTCGCCGGCGCCGTTCCAGTCGACTTTGAAGAAGTCCGACGGGAACGCTTCGCTGACGGAGGGCGCCCACGAGCCGATGTCGCCTTCGCTGACGGCCGGCCCGCAGGTCCCCGGGTTCGCCAAAGGCGCACGCGCGCCGCTGGTCGTCGAGACGACGAGCTTGGACAGCGGAAACTGCGGGTTTTCTTCAAAAACGGTCGTAATCCGGCCGGTGGTCGTGTTCACCGACGCGTGACCGGCGAGCTTGACGACAATACCCATCTGCGTCGAGCCGACTTCCAGGTAGAGCCGGAACAGCCTGCCGTTTTCGGCGTCCTGCCCTTCGCAAACTTCCTGCCCCGCGCCGCCGCATTCCGGCGCGGCGACAAACAGGTGCCCCTGCAGCGGTTCACTCAACAGCGGGCTGGTCGCGGTCACGGTCGCGATTCGCGACGCTTCCGGGCAGTGCCCTGCGGCCGGCCGTTTGAGACCGTCCGCGGCGACTTCTTCGGATTCGGCGCCTTCGATATTGATCCCTTCCGGCCCAGTCGCCTGGCACGCCTGCAGTTCGTTCGCGCCCGAGGGTGAGATCGCCGTGCCTTCCGGCAACGTAAGCCTCACGCTCTTGACCGGCGGCGTGCCCAGGCCCGTGCCGCCGTTGGGTGCCTGCGGCACGTCGAGGCCGAGTTCATAGCCCGAGGGCGCTTCGGCCTGGGTCGTCTGCGGCATGACGCTCAGGGTCGAGCTGAAGCCCAACAGCCCACAGTTTTCAAACTGCTGGGGAAATGCCTCGGTCGCACCTGGGATCATCACCCCGGGTTCCTTCCAGGTGTCGAATTCGACCTGGGCTTCGCGGGCTTGCGGCGTTGATTCGCAGTCGCTTGGCAGGGTTAGGAAGGCGCCACGATCGAGGACCGTTTCTTCTTCCTGGTTTTCGCGAACGTAGTGTTCCTCGATGTCCCCATAAAACGTCGCGATCACGCCGACAAACTGCGCTGCCGCCGTCAGGCCGGGGACCGCAACACGAACCATGTACTCACCGTCATGTCGCACGACATTCGCATACATCAAGAATGTGAGGCCGTTGACCGTGAACCCGAACTCCGCTGCATAACCTCGCTCCGGTGTCACGTTGTAGATCCCGTGCTCATGGGTCGGGTCGGGATCGTTGGCGGTCACCGTGCCCAAGATGAACGGCAGGACTGTGCCCACTCGGCTCGACTGGGGGCAGCCGCTTAGCTGTTCACTGCCTTCCACAAGTGACGCCGGACAGTCGCCTGCAACAGTCGCGTCACCGAGGAAACCGAGCGGCAGATAGAACTCGAGATCCTTCACCTGCTCGATCGGTTTCAGTCGTTCGTTGGGCCCCAACTTTTCATCGCGGACGTCATTCAAAAGCAGCGTAGTCGTCACGAAATGTGGGTGTCCAC
Organism: uncultured Solirubrobacterales bacterium; assembly: GCA_963804675.1. Classification (GTDB taxonomy): domain Bacteria; phylum Actinomycetota; class Thermoleophilia; order Solirubrobacterales; family Solirubrobacteraceae; genus Palsa-744. The sequence goes on from CAWDRI010000001.1 coordinate 2,294,839, forward strand.
CCGCCTGCGTGACGGGTTCGCCCGCCGGCCCCGTCGCCTGGAACCCGAACTGCGCGACTCCCGACGATCCCGCGCTGCTTCCTATATGAGTAACAGCTTCGCCGCTCGCCGGGTTTTCTACGCCACCGCCGCTCACGGTCGCCACATCCGTCAACGTTCCCGCGATTGCACCTGTCACTTCGTATTCGATCACAACGAGCATAAAGCCGCTCGGCACCGTTATTTCTTCTTCCGAAAAGCCGCACACAACTTCCCTGCCTTCTTCCCGCGAACAGCCCCCTCCCGGCCTCGTGCGCACACCCGTCGCCGACAATCCCGCCGGCAACACATCTTTCACCGTCACTTCACCCGCGCTCGACTTCGCGCCGACATTCTCCACAACCACGACATACCGTCCTTTGCTCCCTACGCCTTCGGGCAGAACCGTCGGAAACCCAACAACCGTCGCCCGCCACGAGGGTGCCGCAACGCCCACCGCTCCATGCGCCGCTCTCCCACAGCCGCCGAAAACGCAAAGAGTCAGCGCCAACCCGATACAGAAAGCCGCCACACGCATCGGACAATCCGAGGCAACCGCAGCGCGACCCGAAAGACCCACCATCACACACCCCTCTGCGGTCGCTTACCCTTGGCTCCCGGCGCGTGCTTCCCACCAGCTCGCGCTTTACAAGCCACGCGGCGCCGTTTCGCCTTCTGACGACACCCCTTCATACCACGCTTAGACCGTCCGCCGATGGCCTGCTTGGTCTGGTTCGGCGCAGTACCGACGCCGTCGGTCCGTGCGGGCGCGATATTTCCTTCGGCAGCGCTGGGCGTCACACCGACGCCAGCGCTCTTTTCCCCGGAGCCCTGGCAATGCCCTAGAGGGCAGATCGCCAGCTCCCCATCCACGGGACCCGGCGCAAACCCACCGCCCACACGCACGTCGTAGACGTCGGGCTGCACTCCGTCAACATCGCTCGTCAACAAGGGGTCGGCCGTGAAGATCAGCACGTTCGTCCCATCTTCGTCCATCGCCTGGAATCTCGCGCCGCACCCCGCGCCCTGGTACAGCTGCGTATCGCGACCATCAGAAAGCAGGTGTACCTTGCCCGCCGCAATCGGGCCTTCGCTGCTGAACTCGTATACACTCGTACACCCTAGCGACGATGCCGGCGCAGCACGCCGGCTCAGCCCGCCCGTGGTTTCAAACACCACCGCTTTGCCGTCCCGCGCGATATTGAGGAGGTTGGTGGTTGCTTTGAAGTCCTCCAATTCGCCCAAACGACTTGTTGCACTCGCGATACTTTCCGGTTGGATTCCGCGCGCGACTTCGTTGCCGTTTTCGGCGTAGCCTTCTTCGCCTTGACTCACCCTCACGAGTTCGCCCATTTCCGCGTCGTACTCAAACAGTTGAGCAACCCTTTCTTCATCCTTCTCATCGGGGGTGACACCGGCCGCCGCGCTCACGAACAGCAGAAACCGACCGTCTTCGCCCGCGACCTGCACCGGACGGGAGAATGCTCGCCTCCAGTCCTGCTTATCTTCTTTTACATTAAGCGTCGCTATGAACGCCGTCACGCTCGTGTTCGTATTATAGACATACAGGTTCGGCTCTCCTGGAGCGGGCCTGCGATGAAACTTATTTTCGCCAGAGCCAGGGGCTTCATCGTCAGCGACGAAGTAAATCCGCGACCCATCCTCGGCGATTCCTGCGACACCGCGCACGTCGTCTACACCGCCAGCAACCAACGTTAGCCGGTGGTGCACCGGTAGGGCAAAATCGTACTCATAAAGGTTACAACCGCCGGTGGTGACAGCGCATCCTTCGCCTTCGGTCGCATTGCCGCCAGCTGTCAAATCGCTTGCGTCATTTGTAAGCTTTTGCGTGCTCGTGAAAAATACCTCGTCCCCATTTTCCGACGCGCCCTCGAAGTTCCGGCCCGATTCCTCTGCACCGCATTCAATGCTACACTCGCTTTCACCCACATCGACCGATTCCGCCGCACCCGGACTGTCCACCGCACCGTGCAGTCGAGCGTAAATTTCCGCCGGCTTTGGCGAGCATGGTTCGAGGGTAAAGAAGATCGTTTCACCGTCACGCGAAAGCGCATTGTAAGCAGAACCAGAAAGACCACCGCCGAATGCTGTCCCGCACGGCTCGATCAATTTTTCGCTACCTTTTTCGCTGCCCAGCGCCGCCACCAGCACCGGCTGCTTGTTGTTTGTGCCGCTGTATTCATAGATCGATTCTTCGCCGATGGTCTGATCAAATGGCCAGTGGGCTTCGGGATGTGCCGCGCGAATAACAATGTGCTGATATGTGCTCGTCGCCGCGATCGGCTTGTCGTCAACAAGTGGGTTCGACCCTTGGATGAAATCGCTTGCTTCTTCTTCGCCGACGGCTTTTGGGCTCAGTGTACCGACCGGATCGTATTCTCCGCCGACCGAGCGGATATACATTCCTGCCGTGTTCGTTGATTGCAGCGGTGTATGTTGAGTCCATAGGGACGATCCGCTATCTACTTCCTGAGCGTCCGGCACCTGCCCAACAAACTCGCTCAATGGTGTATTCAAGGTCGACAGGCGCCAGTCTTCAGCCGTACGCCGAGCGAGATACCAGTTGGATTCTGTGACAGCTTCGCTTGACCCAGGCGTGCCTGCGATACCGGCTAGTGAGTGCAGGATGACACTTTCTCCATTCGCCGCAAATCCCGCGACAAAGAGCGGCTGTCCATCCTTGTACGGAGGGCTCACCATCTCGTACGCACGACATTCGGGGAGCAGGCTCGACCCCAACTCCGACCGCAGCGCTTCGTTTTCACACGTCGCTCCGCTCGCGATCCGACAAATGACTGAGCTCAGGAGCAATGCGGCCGCCAGCGCGAGCGAGAACGTACCCCGTCTCGGAGCCACCACCGCGATCAAGCCACATGTCCAGATCAAGTGGTGATCTGCCTTGCCATCGACCATACGCTCCACTTCCCTCCTCCTCCCAGATCGCTGCCCACCCGGCACGCCAACACGATGAGCCACCGACATCGTTCGACCGCGCGGTGGCCCATCTTTGTTTTATGGACTCAAGAACACTTCAACAGATCAGTCAAAACTCCACAGCATGTTACTTTCCAGTTTCACTAATGCGCTGCCCGAGATCGTCGCGGCGGCGCTACCGACTTCTAGTTCCCCTTCTTTTTCTACCAGCGCGTTTACTAAATGCCATAAACGTTCGTCCTGGCCTTCTGGCGATAATAGCGTCGCTGTGCCCGTAACCGCCTGCTTGCCGGTGATCGAACAACCTGAGCCTTCGAATTTGAAGGTCGCAAAGATTGAACCGGTTTTGGGTTTACCTTTTGCCTTGACTGCTAAGGGCCCGTCTAACGTCACTAAGCCTTCCACTGGAACTGTACCGATCACGCCGTTGGGTTGGTTCGTTAGTTTACAAGCTGTTGGTTCGGTAACGCTGCAGCCCGTGAATTCGAGCGAATTGATTAAGACCCAGTCGGGCTCGTGTATTTCCCCTTTCTGAATATTGAGCCCTCCACATTCAATCGTCACGGTACTGTAATGAAGCACGCCTTTTTTCTCGACTATGGTCGATGACGCGATCGCCGCCGACCCCACGAGTAACGACCCTAAAACTAACCATCCCGCCTGCGCCGAACTCGAAGCGATCGCGCTGAGCGCGAACGCGGCGAAGGACGCCAGCATGAGTACTTTTACCTTGGACATAAGGTGTTCGATCTCCTTCCGTTATTGGTTACCGATGCGCCCGAAGCGGGCGCTCGCCGTCGGTCCGGCACTGTCGCGCCGGACCTCCGGCGCGACCCTCATTGAGAGGGTTATGTGTCCTCTCCTCCATCCCCGAGAGAGGGGGCTATGTCCTTTCATCGTCTTCAGGCCCGAGGCTGGCGGTCGCCCCGCGGTCTGGCTCGGGCTTCTATTCAGTGCTACCGCTTTTCTGGCTGACTGTCAATGACTAATAGCGGGTCGAGCGGCCACGCCGGGCCGCCTGACGCCCGCAAGGCGAACGTGCAAGCCATAAGCGCGGGTCGCGGCTGGGTCGAGGAAGTGAGAAACAGCTGTGGGAAAAACGCTACACAAAGCGTTTTGGCGAATTACCGCAGGTCGCCGCCGAGCAGCCGCGGCAGGACCTGCGCCGCGATGCGCTGCTCGTAGGCGGCGCGGCTGAACGGCTCGAGCAGCGCGGCGGCGCGCACGGCGTAGTCCGCACTGGGGCTGTCGAGCGCGTCGCGCAGGGCACGCGCGAGGTCTTCGCCGACCAGGCGCGGGTCAAGCGTGTGCGCGAGACCCAGCGCGACGTAGGGGCCGGGGCTCGGCGTGCTGACCAGCTGGCAGCCCTCGGCCAAAGCCTCGAGCTGGATCGTGCCGTAGTCCTCGCGGCGCGCGGCGCACAGGAAGACGCGCGTGCGGCGCAGCAGCGCGCGCAGTTCCCGTGGCGCGAGCGGGCCGTCGATCGCGACGTCGGGGTCGGTGACCGTGAAGCCGGCCTCGCCGAGCTGCTGGCGGCCGATGCCGACGACGTGCAGCTGCTCGCCGGGGCGGCGCGCCTCGCGCCAGGCGGCGAGGACGCGGTCGAGGCCCTTCTTGTGGGGGTTGGCCGCGTAGGTGACCGCGGCGACGTCGCGCTCTGGCGCGGGCGCAAGCGCGGGTGCGGGCGCGGACTCGCGCTCTCGCTCGTGCTCGTCGCCGGCGAGTTCCAGCGGCGGGGGCAGCACGACGGCGCGCTCGGCACAGGAGGGCACGGCGGCGCAGGCCTCGGCGAGCCCGCCCTCGCTCCAGGGCAGCAGGAGCGGCGCGGCGCGCAGGCGGCGGCGCTCGAGCGGGCGCTGCCAGAGGCCGTGGCGGCCGGGGCGGTTGGCGGCGGCGGGCGAGTCGAAGCAGATCGCGCCGGGCCGCGGCCAGAACAGCGCGGCGGTCGTCGTCGAGTAGACGATCGCGCCGGGTGGCACGCCGGCATGCCCCAGCTCGGCGAGCGCCGAGCGCGCCGCGCGCGCAGCGGCAAAGGCCCACAGCAGGTCGGTGAGCATCAGCGTGGGCACTTGCGCGGGGCGTTCGGTGTGCGCGTAGGTGACCTGCGCGCCGGCGCGTTGCAGCGAGAGCGACAGCGCGTCCTCGGCCGCACGCAGGCCGGAGGTGGCGCCGAACTTGACGAACAACACGTGGCGGTGAGTTTCGAGCAGTTCTTCCCGTACCACGCTTGCAAGCGTACGGCGTAGGACTGATGTCTGCGGTTGTGGTCGCCTGCTTGCAGGCCGCCGGCGGCGCGGGCCCCGCGCGTAAGGCGGACCCGCCGCGGGCCCTCGCGGAGCGGGCCGCGCGAAGGCTCAGGCGGCGGCGCCGCCGGAGCGCTCGGGCCGCAGCGTTTTGAAGCCGGGGGTGCGTTGCAGCGCGATTGGGCGCAGCGGGGAGGTGGGCATCACGTAGAAGCGCACGCCGTCGCGTTCCTCGATCGCGGCGACGGCGGCGTGCTGGCGGCGCCAGGCGAGCGCCCAGATGATCGCGAAGCCGGCGCCGATCCCGGGGATCTGCGGGGCGAGGAAGGCGAGGCCGCCGGCGAGCAGGGTGAACAGCAGGAGCGGCCATAGGCGGTTGAGCATGATCGCGCCGGGCCGCAGCTCGGGCAGCGCGGTGCTGGCGCGCGCGCCCGCGAGCAGGCGCGCGATCGGCGGGCTGGTTTCGGCGCGGCGGCCGAGCACGGTGCCGATCGCGGCGCCGATCACCCACCAGCCGCCGCACAGCAGCACGAGGCGGGTTTCGGAGGCGCCGGCGGCGGCGAGCAGCGCGACGGCGGCGAGCGCGGTGGCGGCGCTGGCGCTGAGCAGGACGGTGGTCTTGAGGAAGTTGACGAAACGCACGCGCGGGGGCCGTCAGAGCAGTGCCTCGAGCAGCTCGCGCACCCCGTCGGGTCCGTCGATCGTGAGGTCGGCCGCCTCCAGCAGCTCGGGCGGCGCCTCCTCGGAGCGGACCGCGACGCACAGCGCGCATTGCAGCGCGCCCTCGTCCGCGAGCGCGCGCAGTCCGCGGAAGGCGTCGAGGTCGGTGGTGTCGTCGCCGACGTAGAGCCCGGCGCGGAACTGGGATTGCCCGCCGCCGCGCTCGCCAACGCCGGGCTCCCCGCTCGCCGGCTCCGCGCTCCCCCGCTCGCCGCCGCCGCGCGCGCCGTTCAGCAGGGCGCTGACGCCGAGGCTCTTGTCGAGCGCGATGGGGGGGCGCACCTCGAGCACCTTGCGCCCCCAGTGCACCGCGAGGCCCTCGTCCTGGGCCTGCACGGCGATCGCGCGCACGGCGGCGAAGGCGGCCGCTTCGTCGGGGGCGCCGCGCCAGTGAAAGGCGGCGATCGCGTCCTTGTCCTCGCTGCGCACGCGCAGGCGCTGGTGCTCGCTGGTGTAGACGCGCGCGGCGAACGCGCGCACGCGCGCCACCCAGGGCGCCAGCTCGGGGTCCAGTTCGGGCCGTGTCGCGCCGGCGCGCAGGAGCTCGGCGCCGTGGTTGCCGACGTAGGCGATCGAGCCGATCGCGACGACCTGGCGCGCGGAGGCGGCACGGCGACCGCTGATGCAGCCGACGAGGCCGTAGCGCTTGGCGATCTCGATCAGCAGCGTGCGGGTCGCCTCGGGCACGTGCGCGTCGGTGGCGTGGCGGACGATCGGAGCGAGGGTGCCGTCGATGTCGAGCAGCACCGCGGAGTGGGAGGGGTCGGAGCGCAGCGGCTCCAGCGCCTCCACGAGCGTGGCGGCAGGGGACACGATCCTTAGTATGCCCCACGATGGTCGTGACCAGACCCGTCAAGCTGATCGTGATCGGCAGCGCCGCCGGTCTGTTCAGCGGGATTTTCGGCGTCGGCGGCGGCACGGTGATCGTGCCGCTGCTGGTGCTGTGGCTGGCCTACGGCGAGCGCGAGGCGACGGGGACCTCGTTGGCGGCGATCGTCTGCATCGCCTCGTTCGCGACCGCGGTGCAGGCGGCGTACGGCAACGTGCGTGTCGTGGACGGCCTGCTGGTCGGGGTGCCGGCGGTCGGCGGGGTGGTGTTCGGGGCGTGGTTGCAGCAGCGGCTGCACAGCCGCACGATCGCGCTGCTGTTCGCGGCCGTGCTGGTGGCGAGCGCAGTGGAGCTGGTGCTGCAGTGAGCGGCGCGAGGCGCGAGCGACCCGGCCGTGTGGCCGCGCGGCACGAGCGACCCGGCCGTCCGGCCGGCGCCGCCGGGACGAGGTGGGCGCGGCGGTGATCGGCGCGATCGCGATCGGTCTGGCGGGCGGCGTCGTCGCGGGCCTGCTCGGGGTGGGCGGCGGCGTGCTGTTCGTGCCGGGGCTGGTGATCTTCCTCGACCTCGCGCAGCACCAGGCGGAGGCGACGTCGCTGCTGGCGATCGTGCCGGTGGCGCTCGTCGGCGCGCTGCGCCAGGATCGCTACGGCAACGTGCGCCGCCACGACGCGCTGCTGCTCGGGCTGTTCTCGGTGGCGGGGGCGGCCGGCGGGGTCGCGCTTGCCAACGCGGTGTCGGGCAGGGTGCTGCAGGTCGGGTTCGCGGTGCTGATGGTGGTGGTCGCGGGGCAGTTGGTGCACAGGACGCTGACGCGGCCCCGGCGCGACTGAGCCGCCTCACGTCCCCATGGCGAGCGCCGTTCGCGCACGCGTGCGCGCCACCGGCCGCGGGGAGCGCAGATGCGTCTCGCGAGCGCCATTCGCGCGCGTGGATCCCCGCGGCGAGCGCCGTCCGCGCGCACCTACGTCCCGCCTTATGGGCTTATCCTATTTCGTGGGATGAGTGCACAGGCACCGACGGGCGCGCCGCGCGGCGCTGAGCGCTCCACGCGACCACTGCGGGTGGCGGTCGTCGGGCTCGGTCTGATCGGCCGTCAGCGCGCAGAGGCGCTCGCGCGGATCGACGGAGCGGAGCTGGCGGCGACGGTCAACCCGTTCCGAGCGGGGCTCGACGCGCAGGGGACGGGGGCGGCGGGGGCCGTCCCCCACCACGCCACGCCGGATGAGCTCGCGACGGACAGCTTCGACGCGGCGGTGGTGGCCGTGCCGCACGACCAGGCGGGGCCGCTGGCGCAGCGGCTGCTGGCGAGGGGCAAGCCGCTGCTGATCGAGAAGCCGCTGGGGCTCAGCGCAGCCGAGGCGAGGCGGCTGGAGACATTGGCGGCCGGCCTGAGGACGCCGAGTTTCGTCGGTTACAACTACAGGTTCCTGCCGGCGATCGCGGAGCTGCTGGCGCGCGCGCGCGCGGGCGAGCTGGGCGAGCTGCGCAGTGTGGACCTGCTCGTCGGGCACGGTGGGCACCCCGATTCGGCGAGGGGCTGGAAGCTCGATCCGGCGCGCGCGGGCGGCGGCGTGCTGCTGGACCCGGGCGTGCACCTGCTCGACCTGCTGCTGGCGCTCGCGCCGCACGCGCGCTGCACGCGGATCGAGGCGACGCGCGGGTTCTGGGGCACGGGCATCGAGGAGGACGTCGTGGCGACGTTCCGCGCGGGGCAATTGATCGCAACAGTGCGCGTGTCCCACGTTCGCTGGGTGAACACGTTCAGGGCGGAGGTTTTTGGGGAGAGCGCTTACGCGCTCGGGGAGGGTCGCGGAGGCAATTACGGCGCGATGACGCTGAGAGTCGGGCGCCGTTGGGGGTGGACCGAGCTGGGGGTGGTTTCGCAGCGCGCGAGTGAGCGGGTGTATGAGTACGGGGAGGGGAATGACAGCCTGCGCGACGAGCTGGCCGCGGTCATCGCGTGTTGGCGTGACGAGCGGGTGGGCGGCGCGCGGTCAGCGTCCGCGGACCCGCAGCCGCAGCCACAGCCACGGCCGCCGGCCGGTGCGCGGTCACCAGCCGCGGACCCACGGCCGCAGCCGGCGACGATGAGCGAGGCGCGGCGGGTCACCGAGCTGTGCGAGCAGCTCTACCTGCAGATCGGCGGGCGCGACGGGCCGACTGCCAGCTGACCATGTTTGCGAAAAAAAAGCGCCATGCACAATTACACACGGGGGATAATTACACCCTGGAACGAGCCATGATCGTAACTGTTCCAGCTCGCCATTTTTCCCAGTATGTAATTGACACTCGCGAGCAAAACCAAAGCACCTGTACTCGCCCCCCATCCCGAGGGGCCCGCAAGGGCCCCTCCCCCCCAAACAAAACCGCGCCGCGCGCGGCGGCGCTCATGATGTCTTGCGATACCACGCCACCAGGTCGGCGCCCTGCAGTTCGCGCTCCCAGCGCCGCGTCTGGGTCGCGCCGACGAAGCCGACGAGCAGGTGCGAGGCGGTGGCGACGTCGACGGGCTGCAGGCCGGCGCCGCGCGCGGCGGCGGTGAGCGAGTCGGCGGAGAAGAACGCGAGGTGCTCGCGCTTGAGCGAATGGTAGTGGGGCCCGAACACCCGCGCCTCGGGGCAGTCGATGTTGGGCGTCTTGACGCCGAGCAGCCCGCCCGGGCGCAGGATCTGCGCGGCGCGCGCCAGGAACAGATCGGGGTCGGCGAGGTGCTCGATCAGGTCGAACAGCGTCACGGCGTCATAGCGCGACTCCCACGCCTCCCAGTGCTGCTCGAGCGTCCCGCCATGGGTGCTCAGGCCGTAGCTGCGCTGCGCGACCGCGCGCGCGTGGTCTGAGACCTCCAGGCCCTCGTGCTCGTAGCCGGCCTCGCCAAGCGCGACCCGAAAGTAGCCGTAGCCCGAGCCGATATCCAGCACGCGCCCGCCCTGCAGCCCCGTGCGCGCGCGCAGCTCGTGCACCTGGCGCGCGGCCTTCTCACCGCGCCAGGAGGCCTGCGCGGTGTAGTCGCCGTACCCGCCGGCCTGGAGCTTGTCGCCCTCGAAGTACTCCTCCTCGTAGGGCGGCGGCGCGGTCTCGCGCGCGAACTGGCGCCCGTCCCAGCGCACCAGCCAGCCGTGGCGCGGGCCGTCCTCGCTGAGCGCCACCCCGTGCGAGGGCGTCTCGGCGATCGCCGCGTGCCACACCCGGCCGACCCGCCCTCCCGGGCCCGCGCCGACCGGCCACGCAGAACCCTCCCCCACAGACGCACTCCCGGCCACGGCCACCGGCGGTCCTCCCGCGGACCCCTCACCCAACCCGTCGTTCCCGCCCGCCGCCGCGAGGCCGCGCGGCGGCGGGCGCAGCTGCGCCCAGCCTTCGCGCAGGCGCTCGAGCAGCTCCGGCGCTTCGCTGCTTTCGGCCAGCGCGAGCCAGCGGTCGAACTCACCCCGGCCGAGGTTCATCAGCCGCAGCAGGCCGTTCTCGAAATGGTCCAGCGAGTCGCTGTAGTCGATCCCGCCGGCGGGCGCGCGCACGGAGATCACCGCCTCGCCAGCCTCGCCCGCGCCCGGGGTCGCTGCGGGGTGGGCGCTCACGCCGACACGCTCCGCAGCCGGCAGCGGCGGGCGATCATGTGCAGCAGCAGCGTAAAACCGAAGGTCTGCGCGCCGAGCACGACGAGCAGCAGCCCGAGCACCGAGGAGTACTGGATCGCCGAGAGCCGAAAGTCGTTGCTCAGCCAGCGCACGAGCAGCACCGCGTTGGGGGCGACGCCGGCGAGCAGCAGCACGGCGCTGGCGAGCATCCCCCGGTTGTAGGTCCACCGCGCGAGCAGCCGGTCGGTTTGGCGGGGGTCGAAGTCGTAGAACACCCGCGCCAGCAGCGCGAGCGCCAGCAGGCTGTAGCCGACCGTCGCGGCGACCTCGCCGAGCAGCATCCAGTGCAGGTTGAAGCCGACGCCAAACGCCGTGAACGGGCCGCCGCTGAGCGCCACGGCGAGCAGCAGCCCGCCCACGAGCAACAGCAGGCCCGGGCGCAGCAGGAAGAAGTCGGGCGCGTACAGGAACATCACGCGCAGGCTGTCCCACCCGGCCTTCCACGGCGTGCGCCAACCGCCGCGCTTGAGGTGGCTTTCGCGCCCGTCGCGGTCCTTCCAAAAGCGCACCGGCACCTCCGTCGTGCGCATCCCGAGCTTGTGCGCCTTGAGGATCATCTCCGACGCGTACTCCCACCCCTGGGACTCGAGCTCCATCGCGCGCAGCGCGGCACGCGTGACGGCGCGCATCCCGCAGTGGATGTCGCTGAAGCGCGTGCCGTAGATCGCGTTGAACGCGAACGTCGTGGCGGGCGAGCCGAAGTAGCGGTGCAGCGCCGGCATCGCGCCCGCCTCGATCTCGCCTTTCGTGCGCGTGCCCATCACGAAGTCGTGCCCCGCGCGGATCGCCGCGATGAAACCGCCGAGCTCGCGAAAGTCATAGGTCAGGTCGCAGTCGCCGAGGATCGCGATCTCGCCGCGGATATGGGGGATCGCGTCGATGTAGGCACGCCCAAGCCCGCGCAGCGGCACCCGCAACACGCGCGCGCCGTGCGCGGCGGCGATCTGCGGCGAGCGGTCGCTGGAGGAGTTGACGATCAGCACCTCGCCACACACGCCCGCGGCGGCCAGCCCCTGCCTGCACCAGTCGACGAACTCGCCAATCGTCAGCTCCTCGTTCAGGCACGGCACCACGATCGAGACCTCGACAGTCTCCTCGGCGCGATCCGCGCCGGCATCCCCGCCGGACGCGAGCGCGCGCTCACAGGTCGTGGCAGCCGAGCTCGACATGCGCGGCATCGTACCTCGTTTGTTTGTACGATTTCAGATATCGGCGTCACCACGCGTCGGGCCGCGACCGCTCCCCAAGCGTTGTCGCGGGACAGCACCCGCCCGACGGGCAGGCGGGCGGAGGCCGGCAGGCACGAGGCCGGCCGGCAAGCACGAGGCAGGCAGGCAGGCAGGAGGCCGGTAGGCAGGTGCAAGGCGCCGGCAGACAGGCACGAGACAGGCCGGAGGCGAGCGGGCACGAGCTTGCAAGATCGGCGGCGGCACGAGCTTGCAAGATCGGCGGCCATTCGCGGGCGCGCGCGCGCACGCGCGCGAGGCTAGGTCAGCGCATGGGATCTTCTAGACTGGGGGCCATGGGACTCGACAATCCGCTCCACATCGCCTTTATCGTGGTGATCCTGCTCCTGCTCTTCGGCGCCCGGCGGCTACCGGAAATCGGCCGCTCGCTGGGCAGCGGGATGCGGGAGTTCAAGGACTCGCTCAGCGGCGACTCCAAACCGCCGGCGCTGACCACCACGACCCAACAGGCGCCGGTCGCCCCGCCGCAGCCGGTGGCCGCGCCGCCGCAGCCGGTCGCAACGCCCGCACCCGCTGCGCCGGCGCAGGCACCGGCCGAGCCGCAGGGCTAAACGCGGCGCAGGCGCAGGCCGGGCGGCAGGGCTGAGCGCTGAAGCCCGGCGCACGCCAGCACGGGCACGCCAGCACGGCGTGTACACGCCGTGCCATGCACCAGCCCGCACCGCCGTCGCGAAACCGAGCGGCCCGCAGCGGGGGCGGTTTTCGCCGCCGTGTCTCTAACCGTGGCGCGCGGAAAATGCTGTGTGACAAACAAGTGTAAGCGGTGAAAAACGTCTCTCACTGAGCGGTTCACAGAATTGTTTGTGCCGAAAATGACCGCTGGTAGATTGTCCGCGGGATGCCGGCCAGGACAAGTTTGATCACACGCACGACCTGCAGGATCTGTGACTCGCCGGAGCTGGCGCCGGTGCTGTCGCTGGGCAACCAGCACATCGCGGGCGCGTTCGCCGAGCCCGACGGGGAGCAGCCGGTCGCACGGCGCATCCCGCTGGAGCTCGTGCGCTGCGACATGACGCGTAACCAGGAGGGTTGCGGTCTGGTGCAGCTGCGCCACTCGGTGCCGGGCATGATCCTCTACCGCTCCTACTGGTACCGCAGCGGCGTGAACCGCACGATGACGCGCAACCTGCACGAGATCGCACGCAGCGCGGAGGAGCTGGTCGGGCTGCAGCCGGGCGATCTCGTGGTCGACATCGGCTGCAACGACGGCACGCTGCTCGACGGATATGAGACCTCGAACCTGAGATACCTCGGCTTCGACCCCTCCGATGTGAGTCGCTACGCGCTCGCCAAGAACTATGACGTGGTGCGGGACTTCTACTCCTACGAGCTGCTGCGCGCGCGCTACGCCGACCAGCAGGCGCGCGTGATCACGAGCATTGCGATGTTCTACGACCTCGAAGAGCCGCGCCGCTTCGTGGCCGACGTCGAGCGGGCGCTGGCGGACGACGGCGTGTGGGTGATGGAGTTGCACTACCTGCCGACGATGCTGGAGATGAACCAGTTCGACGCGATCGTGCACGAGCATCTGGAGTACTACTCGCTGGCGGTGATCGAGCGACTGCTCGCCGACGCCGGACTCGGCGTCGTGCGCGCCGAGTGCAACGGCATCAACGGCGGCTCGCTGCGGCTGTTCATCCGCCGCGCGGGACGCTTCGCCGCCAGCGAGCGCGACGCCGAGGTGCTGCAGCGGCTGCGCATCGCCGAGTTCGAGCTGGCGCTCGACGCGCCCGACCCCTACGACCGGTTCGCCGCCAACGCCGAGCGCGTGCGCGTCGAACTGGCCTCGGTCTGCCGCGAACTGGTGCAGGCGGGCAAGACGATCCACGTCTACGGCGCGTTCAACGAAGGGCAACACGATCCTGCAGTACGCGGGCATCGACCGCACGCTGATCCCCTACGCGGCGGACCGCAACCCGGACAAGCACGGCTCGGAGACGATCGGCACCAACATCCCGATCGTCAGCGAGGAGCAGTCGCGCGAGCTGGCGCCCGACTACTACCTCGCGCTGCCGTGGCACTTCATGGACGAGTTCCTCGAGCGCGAGCACGAGTTCGTGCAGCGCGGCGGCAGGTTCATCGTGCCAATGCCCACCGTGCAGATCGTGCCCGACACGGCGAGCGCAACGCAAGACGTCCGCGTGGGTGCCTTTGAGCAAGGCGCGTGACCAAGCTGTCGATCTGCATCCCGACGTACAACTTCGGCGCGTTCATCGGGGAGACGCTCGAGAGCATCCTGCCCCAGGTGGTGGCGGGTGTTGAGGTGGTCGTCCTCGACGGCGGCTCAACCGATGACACCGCGGCGGTCGTGGGTCGCTTTCGGGAGCGCTTTCCAGCGCTGCGCTACGAGCGCCGCGCGCAGCGCGGCGGGATCGACCGCGACATGGCGCTCACGGTGGAGCTGGCGCGCGGCGAGTACTGCTGGCTGTTCAGCAGCGACGACACAATGAAGCCGGGCGCGATCGGGTTCGTGCTCGATGAGATCTCCAGCGGGCTCGACATCTACCTGGGCGGCCTGACGCTCTGCACGTGCGACATGCGTCCGCTGAGCGACCAGCCGATCCTCGACGCGCCGGCGGGCGCGACCTACGAGCTGGCCGGCGAACCCGACCGGCTGGCGTTCTTCGAACGCGCGCAGAGCACGACGGCCTTCTTCAGCTTTCTGGGGTCGGTGATCTTCAGCCGGGCCCGCTGGCTGGAGGTGGAGCTCGACGAGCGCTTCGTCGGCAGCTGCTGGGCGCACGTCGCGCGGATCTTCACGCTGATGGGGCACGGGCTGCGCGTGAGGTATCTGGGGCGCTCGCTGTTGTGGAAGCGCTGCGACAACGACTCGTTCATGGACAGCGGGCTGATCCGCCGGTTCGCGATCACGATCGACGGATACCACCGGCTGGCACACACGTTCTTCGCGCCGGACAGCGCCGAGGCGCACCACATCCACCGCGCGGTGTCCGCCGAGTTCCCGCCGCAGACCGTGCTGTACGCGAAGTGGATCGGCGGCGCCGCACCGCCCGCCGACCGCGCGCTGCTCGAGCGTCTCGTGGACACGATCTACGCCGACCCCACCCCCCGCAACCGGCGCAACCGGCGGATCTACCGTGCGATGCCGGCCACGCTGTTCAAGGGTCTCGCCGCGCGCGTCAGCGACGTGTACACGACCGGCGCCGAACAGTAGGCCGGGCCAAGTCGCCGACTCCCTACAGCCCCTCCAGCCGATGTTGCCGCTGCACTCTGCGGCGAGACGCACGCACCGGGCTGCGTCGCTCGGCACCCCCACAACCCCTGCCGCCAATTGGTAGCGCCTCAATTTGAGGCGGAGACATCACGCGACCGCGATCGCCACGCCCGCGACGATCCCGAGAATCCCAACGCCGAGCCCGACCCAAGTCAATAGTTTGTTTTTCCGCTCATTCCGGTGCTGCTCAGCCGCGCCAATGCCCTGTCGTAGCGCGTTCTCCCATTCATTGGACTTCTCGCAAGCGTCTGCAAAGCACTTGGCGCCAGCGTCCCAGGCGCTCCACTTATGCTCGCGCTTCCGTTCCCTACCTTCGTCGAGAAGGCGTGCGGTTTCGTGACCAAGGGCACGAACTTCTTCCTCGGTCGGAGCCGTCGGTAGCCGGCCATCTCGGAGAAGCGGGACCACTTCAGCGTTGAAACGATCGAGCAGCCCCTCGTCCTTTATACGACCGAGCCGAGCCTTCACAACTTGCTCAAAGGACTCCATCATGCTGCGGCGCAGATGATCTCCGAAGAGCGAAACCTGCTCGCGCTGCTCGTTGAAATCCATATCGTGCGCATACTCGATGAGCGTGCCGATATGGGACAAGGCCTCGGTCAGATTGTTGGCCCCGGCCTTGTTTGCGATCCCGGTGTGCTCCTCGAAGAAGCGATTCGCAGTAAACACCGGGGCGAGGCGGTCGTTGATCAGGCCGAAGAGCAGCTCAACGTGCTCAACGTAAACGCCTTTGACTGTGTGCTGCGGGTCAGCCGACCGCCTCGTCGACTCGACCCCATCGGCCTCCGCGGCGTCCATGCAGTCGAAGCGGGCCAGGAGCCCAGTATCTAGCTCTCCGCCGAGTTGCCGCGGACCTCTTCTAGCAGCTCTTCGCCCTTCGCCACCAGCGCATCGAACTCGGTGTCGGAGTAGGACGTCAAGTGACCAGCCAACCGGCCCCCCATAGGGCTCTCGGGACCGTCAGTCAAGTCCCGCTGCCGCGGGAGTCTCTCGACGATATTCTTGGTCGTTACCTCCGCAGCGCTCACGTGCATGCGTCCTTCAGCCCACGAATCAAAACTGGAACGTGGGCGTTTAGGCATGGCGGAACCGATGAGCTTGGGGATGGTCATGAGCGACATGGTCGCGTAGCGACCGATAGGCTTGCTTCGGAAAGGCGAACTTCCGAGTCAATGATGCGCCTGAGAGAATGGACACTCGGTCCGTTGCCATCGGACCTCGGATCCGATTATACCCAGGCTTGTCAAGGGACACGACGGCCGAGGCGCTTGATTGCGTCGCACCTTCCGGCTTGGTGCATAGCCTCATGCCTAGACAGCATTGCGTCGCAATCGGACAGATGCATCTACCCCGTAGGGCATTCCCGGTCCGCCGCGTGAACTGGCGCACGTCAACGCCGCCATACCGGCGGTAAGGCGCAAGTGCCGGATCACGCCGCGGGGGCTCCGCGGAAGCTAGGCTGGCGGCACGATGCGTCGATGGGCGAGGTGGGTGACGACGGCGGGTGGCGTGCTGCTGCTCGCGGGCGCGGGCGCCGGCTGCGGGTCGAGCGGCGACGCGGGCGCGCACACGAGCGCGGGCCCGGACACGAGCGCCGGCGCAGGCGAACAGACGGCGACGCTGACCGACACGGCGGCGCAGACGCCGGTCGCGCACAGCTGCGGCGAAGCGGCGGTGCAGGCGCTCGAGCAGGTGGGGCGCAACGTCTACGACGAGTCCGCGGGCGGGCGCATCGCCCAGCAGGCCGCCTACCGCCTGCAGGACACGCCGGCGCTCGCGCAGGCCGTGGCGGCCGGCGACGCGGCGGCGGCGCGCCAGGTCCTGCGTGGGCTGCTGCTCAACCAGATCGTCAGCGCGCAGGTGAGCACGCGCAGCGGCCGGACGCTCGCCGCCGTGACGCGCGGCACCGCGGGGATCGCGCCGGTCAGCGGGTCGCTGCGTCTGGCGGGCTCGACGGTCGGCGCCTTCACGGTCGCGGTGCAGGGCGCCAATGGCTACGCGCAGACGGTGTCGGGGTTGACCGGCACGCAGGTGCTGGTGCGCAGCGGCGGGCACGTGCTGCGCAGCACGCTCGCGCCGGCGGGGGCGCTGGTGCGCGCGCTGGGCCCCGAACGCCCAGGCGCGACGGGCACTGCACGCGCGGCGGACACAATGCGCGCGACGGGCACTGCGCACGCGGCGCACACCACACGCGCGGCGGGAACTGCGCGCGCGACGGACACAACGCACGCGGCAGGCAAGGCCAGTGACGCGGGCGCCGCGGCTACGCCAGGTGCCACGGCCCGGCGAGCGTTGACGTTTCGCGGGGTGCGCTACCGCGTGGACACGTTCGCGGGCACGGCCTTCCCGGCGGGGGCGCTGAGCGTGACACTGCTCGTGCCGGCGCGGTCGATCGCAGCGGTATGCGCGAGCGGGCAGGCCCGCAGCGACGTGGCGGCGGCGCGGGCGGACACGTGGGGCCGGGTCGCCGAACGTGTCTACCAGGCCGAGCACGCCGGCAGCAAAGCGGAACTGCTGCGCGGCGTCGTGGAACGCTCGCGCGCGTTCGATGAAGCGGTGATCGCGGGCAACGCGAGGGCGACGCGCGCGGCGATCGTCGGCTTCTTTCGCAGCCACCTGCACGTCGTGCGGGTGCGGGTGATTCGCGGCGGCAAGCTGCTCGTCGACGTCGGCGGGCCGCACGTGCTCGGCCCGATCACGGGCGTCGTGCGCGGCGCGCACGGGCGGGTCGTGGCGCACTTCGAGATGGCGATCCAGGACGACCTCGGCTTCACGCTGCTGGCGCGCACATTCACGGGCGCGCAGAGCGTGCTACGCGTCGGCGGACGCGAGGCGATGGGCACGCTGCGCCCGGGGCCGGCCTCGATTCCGAGCCGCGGCGAGGTGTCCTATGGCGGGCGCCGCTACGAGGCGTACTCGTTCGACGGCGAGGCCTTCCCGTCGGGGACCCTGCGGATTTCGCTGCTGTATCCGGCGGCGTGAGCACCTCTGTCCTCGCCAGTCAGGAGGGGCCCAGCCGCGACGCGATGTTGTAGGGGTAAAAGTAAACTTTGTAGAGCTGTTCGGGCCCGAAGCTGTACGTGGCGAGCGGTTCCCCGAGACCCCGCGGCAGCGTGTTGAGCAGTTCTTCGGTGCTTTCGATCAGCAGAAAGCTGCGCCCGGGATGTGGGGCGTACCACGCGGGGACGGTCTCTTGCGGATAGATACAGAGATCGGCGCCGCCGGGGTTGGGGCAGGCGAACACCGGCCGGGCCGTGACGCGGTTGTCCGAGCTCCACGTCAGGCTGGACGCCTGCCAGTACCCCGAGTATCCCGACGTCGCGTCGTAGGACCGAGCCATTTTGACGAGCTCCGACTGGTAGTGCGCGAGCGGCGGCACCCCCCATATCGGGTGGCCGAATTGCCCGACGAGACTTGCCGCAAAGAACGCGGAGGCGCCAACCGGCAGCAGCCATCGGGCGATCGCGGAGCGGCGCAGTAACAGCGGCAGGACGGCGGCAACCGCCAATATGACGGTTGCATAAAAGGCTTCGTGCCTGCCGTCCATGAAGTCGGTCAGCACGTAGGCGGCGCACGCGACGATCGCCGAGCTGACCCAGAAGACCGTGTGCAGGGCGGTCGCGGTCGCGGTTGCCCCGACCGTCGTGCCGCGCGAGGGCCGATTGGTCAGGATCGAGGCGACCAGGGCACGCGCGCCGGCGAACAGCAGTGTCACCAACGCCAGGACCATGGCCAGTTCGCACGCCGGCGCCAGAACGGAGCGCAGCGAAGCCGGGGCGCCGGCGAGGTAGCCGTTGAAGAGCCGCCGCAGGCCTTCCAGCAGCATGTCGGCGTGAAGTGAGAGCCGCCCGTGGGGAACCCAGCCGATCGCAAGCGTTGGAGCGTTCGTCCTGTAGCCGACGGAGCCCATGATCGTCGAGGTCAAAATCGCAAACGGCACGGCCAGCGCGACTGTCGCCAGCGCTGTCAGTCCGACGAGCCGCGAGCGTCGCTCGCGTCGCACGAGCGCCACGAGCGCGGCGGCCGTCAGCGGCGCCACCCCGGTCGAGACGAGCAAGATGTCGGAGGCGAGGAAGGCGCCCAGTGTGGCAGCCGCAACGAGAGCAACCGCAAATGTCGCGACCCGCCGGCGGCGCTCTACGCGCACGAGCCAGACCAGGTAGGCCCCGAGCAGCGCGGTGCCGGGATACACGGTGTTGTGGGCCAGGCTTGACATGAACACGGACAGCGCGGCCGGGGAGGCGATTATCACCAGCAGCACAGCCAGGACGGCGGCGCGACGGGTGGCCAGCATGTGCACCGACCAGCCAACGATCAACGCAGAGAGGACGAACGACAGGGTGGGCGCGATCTCCCAAAGCTGGCGGTGCAGCGGCAGCCCGGCGGTGAGCAGACCAAACCAGAGCGGCACGTAGAGCGCGTAGGGTCCCAGCACCGTGCTATTGCCGGTACCCGTCTTGAAGACGGCTTCAGGAACGGTGAAACCGGAGGCGAAGTCGCTGTTCCAGCTCATTTCCCAGAGGTGGTGCGGGAGGTTCGCGACGAACACGGTCAGATAGGCCGCGGCGAGCGCGCAGGGGATCAGCCAGATGTACCTGGACAGGCGATCGGCAGCCAGCGATGCCCAGCGAGCGGATTCGCCGCCTTGACCGAGGGCACCAGGCGAAAAGATGTGCTCGTCTTGCATATGCGCGCGTGGTTGACCCGGGTCGGCCTCGCGATTTTAGACGAGCAATGCGCCTAAATCGAAGGATTCCGAATACTGTTTTCTACTCGCAGCGCAAATTCAGCGCGTTACACGAGGCTGGTGGTCATGCGCTGTACCTCTTCCAGCGAGGTGAGACCGGCGCGGACCTTCTCGATGCCGTCGTCCTGTAGCCGGCGCATCCCTTCGCGCGCGGCGGTGGCGGCGATCTCGTCGACGGAGGCGTGCTGGAGGATCTGGGTGCGGATCTCTTCGCTGACGGTCATCACCTCGTAGATGCCCACGCGCCCGCGGTAGCCTGAGGCCGAACAGCGCGAACAGCCGACCGGCTCGTAGGGCTGGATGTCGGCGAGCCCGTACTCGAGCAGCACCGCTTCGGGAAGGTTCGCGGGCCGCTTGCAGTGCGGGCAGAGCATCCGCACAAGGCGCTGGGCGATGATGCAGTCTACGGCGGAGGAGACGAGGAACGGCTCGATGCCCATGTCGGTGAGACGGCCGAGCGCGCTGGGCGCGTCGCGGGTGTGCAGCGTGGAGAGCACGAGGTGCCCGGTGAGCGCGGCCTCGATCGCGATGTGCGCGGTCTCGCGGTCGCGGATCTCGCCGACCATGATCACGTCGGGGTCGGCGCGCAGCATCGAGCGCAGGCCGGTCTCGAATGTGACGCCGGCCTTGGTCGCGACCTGCATCTGCTTGACGCCGGCGATGCGCGACTCGACGGGATCCTCGATCGTGAGGATCGAGCGCGCGCCGTCATTGAGGACGTTGACCGCGGCGTAGAGCGTGGTGGACTTGCCCGAGCCGGTAGGCCCGGTGACGAGCACGGCGCCGTGGGGGCGGTGAATGGCGTGGTCGAAGCGCCGCTGTTCGGCGGGCTGCATGCCCAGCGTCTCGAGGTCGCGCACGACGACGCCCTTGTCGAGGATGCGCATCACGGCGCCCTCGCCGTGCACGAGCGGCAGCGTGACGACGCGGATGTCGATGCGCCGCCCTTCGACGTTGATCGCCAGGCGCCCGTCCTGTGGGGCGCGGCGCTCGGAAATGTCGAGGTCGGCCATGATCTTGATGCGCGAGACCATCCCCGCGGCCATCCGCCGGCGCACGGTCGCGGCTGGCGAGAGCACGCCGTTGACGCGGAACAGCACCTGCGTGTCGCCCTCTTCGGGGTTGAGGTGAATGTCGGAGGCGCCCTGCTGGACGGCCTGCGCGAGAATCGAGTGCACGAGCTTGATGATCGGGGCGTCCTGGTCAGCCTGTTCGGCCAGCGCCGTGTCCAGCGGCTGCTGTTCGTCGTCCTCGACGATGTCTTCGATCGAGCCCTCCAGCCGCGCCAGGCGCGCGGCGAGCAGGTTGACGTCCTCGGCCGAGGCGGCGGCGACGCGCACGCGACGGTTGGTGATCATCGCGATGTCGTCGATCGAGAGGATGTTGGTCGGGTCGGCCATCGCGAGCAGCAGCGCGCCGTCCTCGGTGAAGCTCACGGGCACGGCCTGGTAGCGCTTGATCGACTCGGCGCTGAGCAGGTTGACGGCCCCCATGTCGGGCTCGAACACGGACAGGTCGATGTAGTCCAAGCCGAAGCGTTCGGCAACCACGCGCGCGAGCTGGTCCTGGCGCAGCAGGCCCTGCTCGACGAGCACCTGACCGGTCGGCTTGCGCTGCGATTTCGCGGTGGAGACGGCCTGCTCGACAGCCTGGCGGTCGGCGAAGCCGAGGTCCACGACGACCTCGCCGATGCGCCGGCCCGAACGGCCGCTGCGCGTCGCGAAGCTCAGCCCGTTCGTCGGTGGCGTGCGCTTCTCGCCGCCGACGATCGAGGTTCGCTCACTCGACGTCTGCTCGGACTCGGTCTCGGTCTCGGCGTCGATCTCGGTGTCGGTGTCAGTCTCGACCTCGACCTCGACGTCCACGCTCGCCAGCTCGATCGCGGGGCGCTCGAGCGTGGCCACGCCGCCGCCGGAGTCCGGCGCCGGCGTCGCGACAGCGGACTCCAGCGCGGACAGCTCCGAGGCCACAGCCACAGCTGGGAACGTGGGTGGCGCCACAGGTACAGCAGGAACCTCTGCAGCGAGGGGCGAAGCGGCAGGAGTCGGCACGGCGGCGGGTACGGGCCCCACCGCAGCAGCAGTCGGCACGGCTGCCGCGGGCACGAGCTCCACCGCAGCAGCAGTCGGCACGGCTGCCGCGGGCACGAGCTCCACCGCAGCAGCAGTCGGCACGGCGACCGCGGGCACGGGCTCCGACGCAGCAGGCGGCGTGTCCGAGGGTGGCGGGCTGGGCTCCTGCTCGGCTGGCGAGGAAGAGCGGCGACGGCGAAACCAACTCATCGCTACACCTATCGGCACTGCGCGCGCACCGCTTGACGCACGCAGGCACTCAAGCCGCGGCCGCGATCAGCTGCCGAGGCCGTGCTCGAAGGCGCTCTTGACGTGGGCGTCGAGCGCGTTGGCGCGGTAGAGCGCGATCGCCTCGGGCGAGGCGGGGCGCTGTCCGCCGCCGCCTTCGGCGCCGTGGTGGGAGATCACGCAGTGCTCGAGCTGCAGGCGCCGCTCGGCGGGCAGCGAGGCGGGGTACAGCGGGGCGAGCAGGCGCAGCCCGAGCTCGATGTGACCGAGCAGGCGTCCCTCCTCGCTGCGGGCGATGTCGGCGCCGTAGGTGAACTCGCGGGTGCGGCCGAGGTCGTGTACGAGCGCGGCGGCGAGCAGCAGGTCGCGATCCAGGCGCGGATGGACGGTGCAGAGCTCGAGCGCGAGCGTGGCCACGCCGACGGTGTGCTCGAGCAGCCCGCCAAGGTAGGCGTGGTGGCCGCTGGCGCTGGCGCGGACGGGCGAGTTGGAGGGGATCGCGCAGGGCGCGCGGCGGATCTCGGCACGCAGCCCGCCATCGCCGAGGATCCGTTCGAGCAGCCCGCGTAGTCCCGGTTCATAGAGCTCGCGGGCAAGATGCTCGAGAAAGCCGTCCAGCTCGTCGAGGTCGCGACGGGAGCTGGGCAGGAACGCGGCGGGGTCGGCGCTGTGCTGCGGCGCGGCGGCGATGCTGCGCAACTCGAGCTGCAGCTGGTCGCGAAAGCGCGTGACGGACCCCTGTACGTGCACGAGCTGGCCGCGCTCGAAGCGTCCGGCGAGCAGGTCAGCTTCGCGAAAGACGCGTGCGAGCATCGAACCGCTGCTGTCGCGCAGCTCGACGGTCAGGTAGGGCGTACCGGCGCGCGAGATCTGACGTTCCTTGCGCGTGCAGGCGAAAATGGCGTCGACCTCCTCGCCGTCACGCAGCGTGGCCAGTGTTCGCGCGCCGTCCGCGGGCACGGCAGGCACCGCAGGCGCGCCTCCCGCGGGCACCGCAGGCACCGCAGGCACGGCAGGCGCGCCTCCCGCGGGCACCGCAGGCGCACCGCCCCCAGGCGCGGCGGCAGCCGCGGGCGCGCCGGCAGGCGCACCGCCCCCAGGCGCGGCGGCAGCCGCGGGCGCGCCGGCAGGCGCACCGCCCCCAGGCGCGGCGGCAGCCGCGGGCGCGCCGGCAGGCGCACCGCCCCCAGGCGCGGCGGCAGCCGCGGGCGCGCCGGCAGGCGCACCGCCCCCAGGCGCGGCGGCAGCCGCGGGCGCGCCGGCAGGCGCACCGCCCGCGGGCGCAGCGGCAGGATCGGCTGGGTGGCGGTTGGCATCGATCATGGGGCAATGATGCTCGCATGATGTACGGTGGACAGGATGCAGCCGCTGATCTGGGACCGCCGTCCGGCGGGCCTGCGGGCCCCGGCGATGGTTTGCGCGTTCGAAGGCTGGAACGACGCGGGCGACGCGGCGTCGACAGCGGTGCGCTTCCTCGGCACGGCGCTGGACGCGCGACGCTTCGCGCACATCGACACCGAGGAGTTCTACGACTTCCAGGCCAACCGGCCGCGCATCAGGCTTTCCGGCGAGGACGGCGCCCGCGAGATCGAGTGGCCGTCGGTGGAAGTCTACGAGGTGCACCTGGACCCCTCGGCGCCGCGCGATCTGGTGCTGGTGCAGGGTGTCGAGCCGTCGCTGCGGTGGCGCTCGTTCAGCGCGCTGATCGTGGAGCTCGCGGAGGCGCTCGACGTGCGGCTGGTCGTCACACTCGGCGCGCTGCTGGCGGACGTCCCCCACACGCGCCCGGTCGCGATGACCGGTTTCGCCTCCGACCCGACGCTGACCGAGCAGCTGGGAGCGCACCGCTCAAGCGACTACGAGGGGCCGACGGGGATCGTTGGCGTGCTGCACGGCGCGAGCAGCGCGGCGGGGCTGCCGTCGATGAGCCTGTGGGCGAGCATCCCGCACTACGTAGCCGCGGCCACTAGCCCGAAGGCCGCGCTGGCGTTGGTGCGCCGGCTGGAAGGTATGTTCGGCGTGTCACTCGACACGGCCGAGCTCGAGCAGGCGACCGTCGGCTACGAGCGCCAGGTGGCGCTGGCGGTCTCCAACAACCCCGACGTGCAGGCGTTCGTCGATCGGCTGGAAGAACGCGAGGACGAAGAGGACGACGACTACGACGAGGACGACGTGGGTCAGCTCGACCTGCCGCTGCTGCTCGACGCCGACCTGCCCTCGGCCGACGCGCTCGCGAGCGAATTCGAGCGTTTCCTGCGCAAGCGCGGCGACGATGAGGAGCAGCCGCCGCCGCCCAAGCACTAGGGGCGCGTGCGGCCGGCCAGAGCGGACCCGACGTGCGCCGCACAGGCCAGCGGGGCGGCAGTGCCGCCCCGCTTGGCTGAGGGAGGAGAGGTACTGCTTCTGCTGGCCCTGTGTTAGGGCCGGCAGACTTTCCCGCCCGCGTGCACCGTCGTCGTGTCGCCGTCCTCTCCTCAGCCCGCGGCGGGGGAAGCCTTCGTTATGTCGGTTGGAGACCTCTAGACGATGCTGAGCAGGCGCTCCTGGAGGCGGTTGGCGAGGTCGGCGCCGTCCTCTAGGCGGGCACGCAGCGCACTCTCGATCTGATCCTGGGTCTTCTCGAACTGAGCCTGGGTCTGCTCGACCTGGGCGGTGAATCGCTTGGTGGCGTCCTCGCGCCTGTGTTCGAGCTCGCGGCGACGCTCACGCAGTTCGCGCTCGACGCGGGTACGGGTTTTGCGCACCTCGCGCTCGAGCCGGCTGCGCGCGGTGTGACCGCGCCGCTCGAACTTGCGCAGCTGGGTTTGGGCCTTGGCGGGCGATGAGTAGCTCGAGATCACGTCGTTTACGCCCGTGAGCACGGCATCGCGGGCACTGAGGGCCACGCCAACGGGAATCAGCACGGCGCGTTCGGCGTAGTCGCCGGCCAGTGCGGTGGTGCTGCGCGTGCCGCTGCGGGAGGCGGCAGACGCGGTGCGTGCGCTGGTCGCACGTTTGCGCGAAGCGGTGCTGCTCGGTGCTTGGCGCCGCGTCTGGGCGCCGGCGGCGCCGCCGCGCGTGTGCGCAGCGCTCGCACGAGTGCGCGAGGCGGCTTTGGCGGTCGGTTTGGCGGGACGATGGCTGGCTGTTGAGTCTGGCATCTGGGATGGGTCTCCTGTGGCTTGGTCTCGCTCGCGTCAGGCGCGGGCGGGCATCGGTGACAGTTCAGGCGTTCGCGCGCCGGCGGGTTGGGGATCCCGCAGTGCGACATCGAACATGTGTTTGTACACCGCACCCCCACGCGCGGTTACACGGGCAAGCCTAACACGATCGGAAATGCGCTCCGCGAGCAGGCGCGCGGGGAATGTCGCGGGCTGGGTGCGGAACGTGTGTTCGTTGCGGGCCGATTCGCGCGCGCGAGTGCGCGCGTACGCGCGCGGCCGCGAATGGCCCCCGACAACAAACACACAACACCCCCACGCACCGAGGGGCTCGGGCGGACCAACCGGCACCCCCTGCAGGCACCCCACGCCGACCGGCGCCCCCTGCACGCACCACACACCCGCCGGCAACCGCGGGCCAGACAGAGCCGGTCGCCGGCAGCGGCGACGGCGACGGCGCATCGACTAGCCCGAGCCGACGCGGGCCAGCCACAGGTCCGGGTCGGCCAGCTCGGCGGGGGTGGGCAGATCGGCGGCGGAACGCCACACACGGGCCAGCAGCCGCGGACCGCCGTCCTCCCCGTGAGCGCCGCCGGCGGCGACGACCGCGTCACAGAAGCGGCGGCCCTCCTCGTACTGGCGCAGCTTGAGCTCGAGGCCGAGCAGGCGCTCGAGCAGCTTCCAGGGCAGCCCGCGGCTTTCGCGGCGAGCGCTCATCGCGGCTCGCAGGCGCGGCAACGCCGGCAGCGCGTCGGCGCCGACGGCGTCCATGACGTGCTCGGCGTGGCCCTCGACCAGCGACATGGCGGACTGCAGGCGGGCGACGATCTGCCAGCGACGCTCGCCGAGCGTCAGACGCAGGATCTCGCCCCGGCGCAGGCGCTCGGCGAGCGCGCGCAGGTCGCGGATGTCGGGGGGGTGCAGCAGCGTGCTGAGCGAGACGGTGACCTGCAGCCCGGAGATCAGCTCGCGCAGCAGGCCGGCGAGATGCTCGCGCAGCCAGGGCGCGCCGGAGAACTGGATCGCGTGCGTCAGCTCGTGGATCGCCACCCACGAGACGAGCTGGTCGCGGTCGACCCGCATCGTGCTGGCGGCCTGCGAGAGGTTGGGCGCGACCAGCAGCAGACGGGGGGTCACCGAGGGGTCGAGCAGGGCGAGGTCGTACTGCCCGAGGACCCGCTGGGAGAGCAGCCCTGCCATCGCTCCCACCTGGGCGCCGAGCAGCAGCCCGCCGGCGGCGGCGAGCGCGTCTTGCAACGGTGCGAGGTCGGGCGCGCCGGGTTTGCGCGGCCGGTGACTGCGACGGCGCCCGGTGGCCGCGCCCTGCTGGGCGAGCGGCTCCAGGATCGGGCGCATACCCTTGAGGTTGGCGGCGATCCACGCGGGGCGATCGATCGCTTCCAGCGGCGGCAGCTCGGTGGGCAGTGCCAGGCCCGAGTAGTCGCTGACCAGGCCGGCGAAGCGCTGCGCGAGCGGCCTCACCGACTCGCTGCTGAGCGCCTCGTCGGGGGGCGAGCCGGCGAGTAGCTCGCCGACGCGCTGGGCGGTGCTCCAGTCGATGGCGTCCATCACGGACCCCAATCGCTGGCGTTCGGGCACGGAGTGCGGCCGCGGGCGTCCACACACAGAGGGTAGCCTTGGATTGTGCGCGCGCAACTGCACTCGCTCCCGGCCGGCGCCAGACGCGCGGCCGGCGCACGCGAGCAGGACCCGGCGCGTCCGGTCTTCGAGCAGGCCGAGGTGCGCGACGTGCGCGCGTGGCTGACGCTGCTGACCGACCCGCGCGACGCGGCGGCAGCCGTGCGCGCGCTTGGCCGTCCGCCGGTCGAGCTGCGCCAGGTGGACCTCGCGCAGATCGTGCAGATCGCGCGGCGCCAGAAGCTCGACGTGGTCGCGGCGCTGGCCGCGGCCCGCGAGTCCTCGCAGCTGGCGCCGCAGGCGCTCGAACGGATCGATCGTTTCCAAGAGCTCTACGAGTGGGCCTCGCAGACGCTGCAGACCGAGCCGGTCGAGGTGTTCGTGCTGCGCCTCACCGAGCGTCTGGGGTTGCGCCGCCGCGCGCGCTTCGCAGCACCGGCACAGCCCCAGGAGGAGGGTTTGCAGCCGGTGCAGCAGGCGCACGAGCACGAGCAGCAGCAGGAGCCGCCCCAGGACGGCCAGGACGCTGAGGAGCGAGAGCCGCGGCGCACCGAGGCGGGGGAGCTGTGGGAGCTCGCGCAGGGGCTGCGCGAGGAGGTGCTGGCCGACGTGGCGCGTATCGCGGGGCGTATCGGCGAGCTGCGGTTGGACACCGACCTCGACATCGCGCACGGGGTGGTGCGCTACCTGGAGCTGGTCAAGCTGGCGGCGCTGGCCGAGCGCCCGCCCGAGCGCAGCGTGCAGGAGGCGCTGGCAGACCTCAACGCGCGGCTGTTGGCGGCGGTCACGCCATTGCAGCGCGAGGTCTTCGAAAGCTCGCCACTGGACGCGCTGCTGCAGGGCAGCGCGAACGCGCCGCAGCAGAGCGTGCGCGCGCTGGCGCGTCACGGCGAGCCTTCGCTGGAGGCGTTTCTGCCGCGTCACGGGCAGGGCCTGGCGCTGTCGGCCTCGGACGTCGTCACCTACCGGGGCTGCCCGCTGCGCTACAAGTTCGCGCGCGTGCTGCGGATCCCCAGCGAGCAGACGCTGGGCCAGCGGTTCGGGATCGTCGTGCACCAGGTGCTCGAGCGCTACCACGGCGCCGAGGAGCAGACGCTCGGGTTGATGATGGAGCTGCTGGACGCGGCGTGGCGGCGGGCGGGCATCGGCGAAGGCGAGCAGGAGCACCGGCTGCGGGTGATGGCGCGCGCGGCGCTGGTGCGCTACCACGAGCGGCTGGGCGAGGAGCACGCGCGGCCGCTGTGGTTTGAGCGCTCGTTCTCGTTCGAGCTCGGCCCGCACCGCGTGCGCGGACGGGTGGACCGCGTCGACGTGCTGCCGGACGGCAGCTACGAGCTGATCGACTACAAGACCGGCCACGCGCGCACCGCCGCGGAACTGCGCGACGACATCCAGCTCTCGCTGTATGCGATCGCGGCCCGCGAGGCGTGGCAGCTGCAGAGCGCGCGTCAGGCCTACTACTACCTGCTCGACGACCGCCGCGTGGAGGTGCCGCGCGGGCAGGACGGCGAGCAGTGGGTGCGTGAGGCGGTGCTGGCCGTCGGCGAGGGGATCCTCGCGCAGGACTTCGAGCCGACGCCCTCGCCCAGCGTGTGCTCGCTGTGCGACTACCGCATCGTCTGCCCGGCCGCCGAGGGCTGAGGCGGACTCTGCGAGAATGGTCGGCGATGCCCACGCGCGAGCAGATCGAGAAGGCGTTGGAGGTCGTGATTGACCCCGAGCTGCGGCGCTCGATCGTCGAGCTGGAGATGGTGCGCTCGATCGAGATCGGCGCCACCGGCGTGGTCAACGTGACCGTGTCGCTGACGACCGCCGGCTGCCCGATCCGCGGTCACTTCCAGACGGCGGTCGCGCAGGCGGCCGGCGCACTGCAGGGCGTCAGCCACGTGAACGTGT
This sequence comes from uncultured Solirubrobacterales bacterium, assembly GCA_963804675.1. Taxonomy (GTDB): domain Bacteria; phylum Actinomycetota; class Thermoleophilia; order Solirubrobacterales; family Solirubrobacteraceae; genus Palsa-744. The sequence goes on from CAWDRI010000001.1 coordinate 2,323,445, forward strand.
TCTTCGACGTGCTCAGCGACGACGAGAAAGCGGCGCTGCAACGCAAGCTGGGACGCGGCGCGCTGCCGCAGGGCGCGCTCGCGCAGGTCGGGGGCGTGGTGTGCATCGGCTCCGGCAAGGGCGGCGTCGGCAAGTCGACGCTGACGGCCAACCTCGCGGCGGCGCTGGCGGGCGAAGGCAAGCGCGCGGGGGTGCTCGACGCGGACGTCTGGGGGTATTCGATCCCGCGCATGTACGGGCTCGGCGCCCAGCGCCCGCCGGTGTCCGCCGAGCGCAAAATCCTGCCGCTGGAGGCCCACGGCGTGAAGGTGATGTCGATCGGCTTCTTCGTCGAGGAGGACGCCGCGGTGGTGTGGCGCGGGCCGATGCTGCACAAGGCGCTCACGCAGTTCCTGCAGGACGTCGACTGGGGGGCGCTCGACTACTTGCTGATCGACCTGCCGCCGGGCACGGGTGACGTGTCGATGACGCTCGCGCAGCTGTTGCCGCAGGCGCGCTTTGCGATCGTCACCACACCGCAGGCCACCGCGCAGAAGGTCGCGCGCCGCGCGGCGCAGATGGCGGGCAAGTTCTCGCTGGAGATCGTCGGCGTGATCGAGAACATGTCCGGCTTCACCACGCCCACCGGCGAGCGCTACGCGCTGTTCGGCGAGGGCGGCGGCCAGGCGCTGGCGGACGAGATCGACGTGCCGCTGCTGGGCAAGGTGCCGCTGACGGTGCCGCTGCGCGAGCACGCCGACGCGGGCGTGCCGCTGGTGGTCGAGGATCCCGATGACCCCGCCGCACAGGCGATCCGCTCGGTCGCGCGCGGGCTGATCGCGGCGATGCCGCTGGCACTGCCGCTGATGCAGGCCCCGCCGCAGCCGGCGATGGCCAGCAGCGGTGTCGGCAACGGCGCTGGCACCGGCGACGCCGAGCCCACACCCGCGCCGGCGAGCCCCAAGCCGGCGGGCATGTCGCTGCCGATGGCCTGAAGACCTCGGCCCGGCTGTGCCGGCCCTCGTCAGCGAGACAGCGGCGACTGTCGCGCCCCAACCCACAAAAATCGCCATGCTGGCAGCTGGCGGCGACTCGGCGGCCCGCGTTCGGCGCGCGTGTTTCTAGGGAAAGTGCGGTTCCCGCCACGGGTTTGGCCCGCGGGAAACGGCGTGGTTGCAGGCAGATCGGCGGGGTTTTGATGTCGGGGTGCGAGCCGCAGAGCGGCTCGTGGGAGGGCGTGCTTGACGCGTTCGGGGGGCGCGTCAAGCATGTGCGGCATTCCACCATCCAAGCGCAGCCGAGAGTCTCGCAGTCGCGTGCTGGCGGTGCGCGGCGCGCTGGCCGTGGGACTGGCGGCGATCGGCGTCGCGCTGGCGCTGACGCTCGCCCAGGCGCCGCTGGTGGTGGGCGGCACGAACTCGATCGCGGTCAGCGAGGCGCTCGTGGCGACCTACGGCGGCGTGAGCGCCTGCCAGGAAAACGAAACGATCCCGGCGGGCACGACGGCGGTGCGGCTGTGGCTGCAGGGCAACATCAAATCGCGCGTGCACGTGAGGGTGCTCGCCGGCTCGCAGACGGTGGCCACGGGCGTGCAGGAAGGCAGCCAGGAGGGCAAAGTCATGACGGTCCCGGTCGGACGCGTGGGACAGACACTGCATCACGCCCGGGTGTGCTTTGCGATCGCCCGCGCCGTGCAGCCCCTCGAGCTGCTCGGCGGCCCCGTGCCCCACCCCGCACGCGGGGAACCAACCGAAAAGATGCGCATCGAATACCTGCACCCCGGACCCCACTCGTGGTGGTCGCTGATCGGGCCGGTGGCGCGGCGGCTGGGGATCGGCCGCGCGCCGGAAGGCAGCCTGACGGCGCTGATCCCGCTGGTGCTGATGGCGCTTGCGGTGCTGCTGGCCGTGCGTACGATCCTCGCGCAGGTCGCGGGCGAGCGGCGAGACGCGCCACAGTCAAACCCGTGGCGTGGGCGCGCGAGCGGGCTGGGAGCCGCTGTGCGGCGCACCCTGCGGCAGGTGCCGGGCCCGGCGTGGGCGTGCGCGTGCGTGGCGGTGCTGAGCGCGGCGAGCTGGTCGATCGTGACGCCGCCGTTTCAGGCGCCGGACGAGCCCTCGCACTTCTCCTACGCGCAGATCCTCGCCGAAACGGGAACCCTGCCGCGCTCCCAGCTGGACCCCTACTCGGCGCGGGAGACCATCGTGCTGGCCGACCTCGACCACGAAGCGGTGCGCTTCAACCAGGCGATCGGGACGATCTCCACTCAAGCCCAGCAGCGGCGCCTGCAGCGCGACCTGCACCTGCCGCTCTCGCGGGTCGGCAGCGGCGCCGGGGTCGCGACCTCCCAGCCGCCGCTCTACTACGCGCTGGAGACGATCCCCTACAAGCTCGGTGCGCTCGGCACGCTGCTCGACCAGCTCGAGCTGATGCGGCTGCTGAGCGCGCTGCTCGCGGGGTTGGCCGCGATCTTCGTGTTCCTGTTCGTGCGCGAGGCGCTGCCACAGGCGCCCTATACGTGGACGGTTGGCGGCCTGGGCATGGCGCTCGCGCCGCTGGTCGGGTTCATTTCAGGCGTTGTCAATCCCGACGCGCTGCTGTGCACGGTGGCCGCCGCGTTGTTCTACTGCCTGGCGCGCGCGTTCCGGCGCGGGCTGACGCTCGGACGGGCCTGCGCGATCGGGTTGGTGATGGCGGTGGGGTTCACCAGCAAGCTCAACTTCATTGGTCTGGCGCCCGGTGTACTGCTCGCGCTGGTACTGCTGGCGCGCCGCGCCGCACGCGCGGGGGGCGCGGGGGGCGCGGCCTACCGCTGGCTGGCGGCGGGCGTGGCGATCGGGCTGGCGCCCGGCTTTCTCTACGCGGCAGCCAACGCGCTCTCCGGCCACGCCGCGTTTGGTCTGCTCTCAACCAGCATCAACGGTACGGGCGCCCACAAGGGTTCGCTGTCGCAGGAGGTGAGCTACATCTGGGAGTTCTACCTGCCGCGGCTGCCCGGCATGAAAGCGTTCTTCCCCGGCGTCTCCACCCCGCGCCAGGTGTGGTTCGACAAGGCGGTCGGGCTCTACGGATGGCTGGACACGTACTTCCCCCTGTGGGTCTACACCTTCGCGTTGGTGCCCGCCGGGCTGGTCGCCGCGCTCTGCGGGCGCGAGCTCGTGAGATCTCGCGGCGTACTGCGCGCACGCGCCGGGGAGCTGATCTCCTATGGGGCGATCGTCGCGGGCATGCTCGTGCTGTTCGGCGCGGCCTCCTACCTGGAAACGCCCGCCTTCACAGGCGCCGACGCCGAACCACGCTACCTGCTGCCGCTGGCCGCGCTGTTCGCCGCCGTCTTCGCGCTGGCGGCTCGCGGCGCCGGCCGGCGCTGGGGGCCGGCGCTCGGCACACTGCTCGTGCTGCTGATCCTCGCGCACGACATCTTCAGCCAGCTGTTGGTGGTGGGGCGCTACTACGCGTAGCGCCCCTCGCCGACCGAGCCTCAGCTAACCGTCCGCGCCCACGAGACAGCCCCTGCCCTACTTGCTGTTCGCGAAATACTCGGCGTTGATCTGCGAGTACTTCCCCCACTCCTCGGGGAGCTGGTCCTCGGCGAAGCAGGCGTTCGACCGGACACGCCTCCACGCAGGCGTCGCAGTCGATGCACTCCTCGGGGTCGATGTAGAGCATCTCGGCGGCGTCGTAGCCGGGCTCGTCGGGGGTCGGGTGGATGCAGTCGACGGGGCAGACCTCGACACAGGAGTTGTCCTTGGTGCCGATGCACGGCTCGGCGATCACGTAGGCCATTCGCTTCCTTCTGGTCGTTTTGCTGGGGCTCAGAGGAGAGGACCGCGCATTTTACGAAGTCTTCGCTAGCTTGTCGGGCGATGCTGTTGCTGACCGGCGCCACGGGCGTGGTGGGATCGGCGCTGTTGGAGCGCCTGCTCGCGCAGGGCACGCAGGTGCGCTGCCTGGTGCGCGACCCGCGGCGACTGGGCCCGCGGCGGGTGCGGGTGCAGATCGCGCTCGGCGACCTCGCCGACCCGCCGTCGTTTCGCAATGCGATGCGCGGCGTGAGCACGGTCGTGCACCTGGCGGCGTCGATCCGCGACCAGCCGCGCGGGTCGATCGAGGAGCTCGACGGGATCGCGACGTGGCGGATGGTGCAGGCGGCCGAGCGCGCGGGCGTGGAGCGCTTCGTGTTCTGCAGTGCGATCGGCGCCGCCGCCCACCACCGCTCGCGCTTCTTTCGCGCCAAGGCGCTCGCCGAGCAGGCGGTGCGCGAGGCGCAGCTGCAGACGGTGGTGCTCGCGCCCTCGATCGTCTACGCGCCGGGCGACCGCTGGCTGACGCTGCTCGAACGACTCGCGCTGCTGCCGGCGATGCCGGTCTCCGGGCGCGGGCGGGCGCTCTACCAGCCGATCTGGGCCGAGGACGTCGCGGCCTGCCTGCTGCAGACGCTGCGCACGCCGGCCACCGAGCGCACGCAGCGTTTCGAGCTGGCGGGCCCGCAGACCCTCAGCCACACCGACATCGTGCGCCTCGTGCTGCGTTCGCTGGGACGCCGCCGCGCGCTCGTGCACGTGCCGGTCCCGGTCGTCTTTCGCACGCTGCGCCTACTGGAGAGCGCGGCGGGCTCGCGCGCGTTTGCGACGTGGGACGAAGCCGAGCTGATGGAGGTGCCGATGGTCGCCGCACGCGGCAGCGCCGACGCCGAGCGCCTGGGCGTGAGCCCGCAGCCGATGGGCGCCGTCCTCGGCTCGCTCTGCTGACGCCCAGGCATGGGGACCCGACTCAGGCAGTGGCCCGGACCCGCGCTCAGGCCGCGGGCCCGACCCGGCCCCCAGGCCACAGCCCGAACTCGGCCCTCAGGCCACACCACGGCCCGAACGCGGCCCTCAGACCGTGGCCAGCGCGGGCCGCCGCTGCGCCCACGGCCGCGCCTCTTCGAGCTGGGTGGCGAGCGCCAGCAGCGCGTCCTCGCGCGCGGGACGCCCAACCAGTTGCACAGCGAGCGGCAGCCCATCCTCGCCTTCGAACAGCGGCAGCGAGATCGCCGGCTGGCCGCTGGCGTTGAAAACGGGTGTGAACGGCGTGTAGAGGCCGGCGCGCGTGAGCGCGTCGAGCGGGTTCGGCGCGTGGGCGTCGAGCGTGCCGAGCGCCAGCGGTCGCTCGGCGAGCGCGGGGGTCAGCAGGGCATCGTAGGGCTCCAGGAACTGCACGAGCTGGCGCGTGAACGCCTCCAGGCGCACGGTCGCGCCGAACCCCTGCACGGCGTTTAGTTTGCCGACCATCGAGTAGATCGCCCAGCTCAGCGGCTCCATGTCCTGCGCGACGGGCTCGTGTCCGGCGACGATCCCCGAGAACGCGATCGAGAGGCTGACGTGCGTGCAGAAGACCGCGCTGAACAGCTCGGTGATGCCCTCGATCTGCCAGGGCGGCTGCACCTCCTGCACGTCGTGGCCCAGTTCGCGCAGCAACCCGGCGGCGTCGCTGACGGCCTGCGCGCACAGGGGGTTGACCACGGCGTCGGCGATCGGCGCCAGCGTGGTGAACGCGATCCGCAGGCGCTGCGGCGGCGTGGCGGCCGCTAGCGCGAACGGGTGCGCCGGCGGCGGCGCCCAGCTGGCGTCTCCGACCTCGTAGCCGGCAAGCACGTCGAGGATCGCGGCGGTGTCGCCGACGGTGCGGCTGAGCACGCCGTCGATCCCGAGCAGCGACTCGCCCAGTTCCGGCGCGGAGGAGATCCGTCCGCGCTGGGGCTTGAGGCCGACCAGGCCACAGCAGGCCGCCGGGATGCGGATCGAGCCGCCGCCGTCGTTGCCATGTGCGACCGGCACCATCCCGGCGGCGACCGCCGCGGCGGCGCCGCCCGAGGAGCCCCCGGGGGAGCGCTCCAAATCCCAGGGGTTGCGCGTGGGGCCGAACAGGCGCGTCTCGGTGGTCGGCAGGATGCCGTACTCGGGCAGCGTGGTGGAGCCGACGATCACAAAGCCCGCCTCGCGCAGCCGCCGGGTGACGTTGTGGTCGTAGTCCACGGTGAAATCCTCCAGCAGCGGGCAGCCGTAGGTGAGCCGCAGGCCGCTGACGGGCCGGTTGTTCTTGATCGCGATCGGCACACCCGCAAACGGGCGTTCGTCGCCGGGGCCAATCGCCTGCGCGGCGGCCAGCGCCCGCTCGCCGTTGACGTCCACGAACGCGTTCAAACGCGGGTTGAGCTCCTCGATGCGCTCCAGCGAGCTCTGCACCAGCTCGCGCGCAGATATCTCCCCGGCGCGCACCATGCCGGCCAGCTCGCGCGCGGAACGGAACATCAGCTGCTCGCGATCGGACACCCTGGTCTCCTCCTCCTCGGTGACGGAACTCCGCCATCATATGAGCGCCGCTCACAAGGCGGCCATACCCTCAGCAACGAGCCCAGAAAGCGAGTGCCATGAGCGCGGTTACACAGACACCGGATGAGGTCCAGTCGGGCCTGGAGGGCGTCGTCGCCTTTGCCACCGAGATTGCCGAGCCCGACAAAGCCGGCGGCGCGCTGCGCTATCGCGGCGTGGACATCGAGGAATTGGTCGGCACGATCCCCTATGAGCAGGTGTGGGGCCTGCTGGTCAACGGCCGTTTCAAACCGGGGTTGCCGCCCGCCGAACCGCACACGCTGACGGTGCGCTCGGGCGACCCGCGCGTGGACGTACAGTCGGCGCTGGCGATGCTCGCGCCGGAGTGGGGCTTTGGGCAGCTGATCGACATCTCCGACGAGCAGGCCCGTGACAACCTCGCGCGCGCCTCGGTGATGGCGCTCTCGTTCGTCGCGCAGTCCGCGCGCGGCGCGGGCCAGCCGCCGGTGCCCCAGGCGGAGGTCGATCGCGGGGCGACGATCCCCGAGCGCTTTCTGATCCGCTGGCGCGGGGAGGCCAACCCCGACCATGTCAAGGCGATCGACGCCTACTGGGTCTCGGCGGCCGAGCACGGCGCCAACGCCTCCACGTTCACCGCGCGTGTGGTGGCCTCCACCGGCGCGGACGTCGCGGCGGCGCTGTCGGCAGCGGTCGGCGCGCTGTCGGGGCCGCTGCACGGCGGGGCACCTTCGCGCGTGCTGAAGATGCTCGACGAAGTGCAGCGGACCGGCAACGCCGAGGTCTGGGTGAAGGACGCGATGGACCGCGGCGAGCGGCTGATGGGCTTCGGGCACCGCATCTACCGCGCCGAAGACCCGCGCGCGCGGGTGCTGCGGCGCACCTGCCGCGAACTGGGCTCGCCGCGCTTCGAGGTCGCCGAGGCGCTCGAGCAGGCGGCGCTCGCCGAGCTGCAGGCGCGCAAGCCCGACCGGGTGCTCGCGACCAACGTGGAGTTCTGGTCGGCGGTCGTGCTCGACCTGGCCGAAGTGCCCGCGGAGCTGTTCACCTCGATGTTCACCTGCGCGCGCGTGGCGGGCTGGTCGGCGCACGTGCTCGAGCAAAAGCGCGAGGCCAAGCTGATCCGGCCGACCGCCAAGTACGTCGGCGAGCCTTCGCGGCCGATCGGGGCGGTCGAATAGGTGGCCCGGCCGCTCACACATGGCCGTCGAGCGAGACGCCGCTGACGAGCAGCGCGGTCAGCAGTTCCGGGTGGCTGAGGTCGGGCAGCGCGAGCGCACGCGCGATCGGAGCGAGTTCGAAGCGGTTGACGCCCGCGTGCACCGGCAGCGCGATGCGCAGCTGGAGGCCGCGGGCGGGCACCGTGTAATCGAGCGGGCCGTGCGTGCCCGGCCGCAGCGCGACGCCGGCCGAACCGATCCCGTACCGCAGACGGGAGGTTTCCGTGTTGAGGATGCCCGGCACGATCTTCATCGCGAGCGTCACCGTGCGCTTGCCGGGCGAGGCGACCACGAAGCTGGCGTTCTGGCCGCGTGCGAGCCAGAACTCCTTCTCGATGCCTCCGCCGAGCGTCGTGTAGCGGGCGGGTAGCGATTCGAGGACGTGGGGCGTCTGCACTTCGGCGAGCACCGGCCCGCCGGCTACGGCCGCAATCAACGTGCTCAGCGGCGAGCCGGCGTCCTGTAGCGCGCGCCAGGTCCCAGGGTGGTGGACCGCCAGGAAGTTTCCGTAGCCGACGAAGCTGACCGCAAGGCCCATCAGACAGCTCCACACGACCAGTACGCCGCCGAGGATCCGGACCGGCCGGCGTCGGCGCGGGCGCACGTGGTGCGAGAGCGCAAACCAGGCCGCCAGGGAACCCAGCAGCAGCAGCATCGCGAAGTCCACCTCGTAGCGCTCGGTCGCCCCGTCGGCGATATACCCCAGAAGCAGCAAGAGCACAACGCCGACACCCGAGAGCGTACTCAGCGGCGCGCCCAGCGCGCCCAGCCACACCGGGCGCCGACGCCAGATCCAAGGCAGCGCGGGCAGGAACAGCGCGATCGGCATCATCGGCAGGATCCCGCCGGTGATGTCCACTTCGCGGTAGCCGGCGGGCGCCGCGAGCGGGTAGGAGAGCGGCGGCGGGGTGAGGCCGACAAATGGGAACAGCACGAGCGGACGTGGCGGGGAGAGCAGGTAGTACCAGGTGTTGGGCAGCACATAGCTGAGGCTGCGCAGACGCACGGTCAGGGGGTCATAGCCGGCGAGCTGGTGGCCGAAGCCGAATTCCAGCGGGCTGTCAAAGCGCGCCTGGTTGTAGAGCAGCAGCGCGAGCACGCAGAGCCCGACCGGCAGACACAGCGCCGCCGCCAGCCCCCGCCGGTCCCGGCCCGTGCGCGTGCGGCGCAGGGACAGGTAGAGCGGCACCAGCACGACGGCGACCAGCACGAGCGTCTGGCGCGAGCCGGCCGCCAGCCCGAAGCACAGGCTCGCGAGCGCCAGCCGCAGCAGCGAACTGCGGCCGGCGGCGAGCGCGGCGGCCGTGAACCAGATGCCGGCCATCGCGAAGCAGAAGCCGGCCGAGATCGCGTCCTCTGTTTCCGACGGGGTGCGCAACAGGAACGGCATTGCCGAGCACAGCGCCACCGCGCACGCGGCCAGCAGCGTCATCCACAGCGGAACCCCGCCGACGGCGCGCACGATCAGCCGCAGCGTGCCCAGCGCGAAGCCGAGCCCGACGATTGCGAAGAACGGGACGGTCATGCTGCCCGACGGTTCCAGTCCGAGCAGGTGCAGCGGCGCGAGGAACAGCAGCGCGGGCACGGGCCCCCACAGCAGATAGGTCTGCCCGCCGTAGAGGACCTCGTCGTGCAGTCCCTGCGCCCCGACGATGCTCGAGTTCTGCGCCGGGTTGTACGGTTCTGAGAGCGCCAGCAACGCGGCGGGCGCGTGGGCGAGCGCAAGGCGCAAATGCAGGAACGCGCTGGCCAGCAGGTTGTAGCGGTCGAGTCCCCCTTCGTCGAAGATCACCGCCAGCGAGGAGGCCGCCGTCCAGAAATAGAACGCGCCGGCGAGCACGAACACGACGCCCAGCGCGAGGCTGGTGCGGTCGATCGCGGTGGCACGCCAACGCGGCATCGCGGGATCATCCTTACGAACGATCCCGATCTCAAGCGGGGCCGCTCACCTGCTCCGCGGGACCCCCTCATTTCCACGAGTCAGAAACATTGCAACAAAAACTCTGTGAGATGTGCAAGGATGGTTCCGACAGGTGGCCAGGTACCTCTCGGAGAGGCGGGCAGGCTAGCGGGGCCGGCTCGCCTGGGTAGGGGACCGGCACACCCGCCCCCCAGGGCAGCACCGCAGCGAGGGTCGGCATGATGCCGACCCTCGCTGGGTGCGTCTCACACGCTCAGCGAAGGACGCAGAGAGGGGAGCGTGTCGCCCCGAGGCAAAAAGGGCCCGCGCCAAAGGACTGGTGCCTGGCGCGGGCCTTTGTTTTGCGGTTGTCGCGGGAGCGCCGGCGCAGCCGCTGTACGGCTCCGCCTGCGCTGCTGTCCGCGGCAAGCGTGAGCGCTCTGCCGGCAGCGCTCACGCTGTTGCTGCTGTGCGCGCGAGGCGCCCCTACATCATCCCGCCCATGTCGGGCATACCGCCGCCACCCGGGCCGGCCGCTTCCTTCTCGGGCACCTCGGCGACGATCGCCTCGGTGGTGAGGATGTTCTTCGCGATCGACGCCGCGTTCTGCAGCGCCGAGCGCGTGACCATCGCGGGGTCGATGACGCCGGCCGCGACGAGATCGACGATCTCGTTGGTGGCGGCGTTGAGCCCCTGGCCTTTCTTGGCCTTGCGCACGTCATTGACGACGACCGAGCCCTCCAGGCCCGCGTTCGCCGCGATCTGACGCAGCGGCTCCTCCAGTGCACGCAGCACGATCCGCGCGCCGGTGCGCTCGTCGTCGGAGCCGTCCACGGAGGCTCCGTCGCCGTTGAGGGTGACCGCGGCCGAGGCCTGCAATAGCGCGACGCCGCCGCCGGGCACGATGCCCTCCTCCAGCGCCGCCCGCGTGGCCTGCAGCGCGTCCTCGACGCGGTGCTTCTTCTCCTTCATCTCGGTCTCGGTCGCCGCGCCAACCTTCACGACCGCAACGCCGCCGGAGAGCTTGGCCAGCCGCTCCTGCAGCTTCTCGCGGTCGAAGTCCGAGTCGGTGTTCTCGATTTCGGCTTTGATCTGGTTGATGCGGCCCTTGATCGCCTCGGCCTCACCGGCACCGTTGACGACCGTGGTGTTGTCCTTGCCGACGACCACACGCCGGGCGCGGCCGAGCTGGGAGAGCTGGGTGTTCTCGAGCTTGAGTCCGAGCTCCTCGGTGATCACCTCGCCGTTGGTGAGAATCGCGATGTCCTCGAGCATCCGCTTGCGGCGGTCGCCGAAGCCCGGCGCCTTGACGGCGACGCCGGTGAACGTGCCGCGCAGCTTGTTGACGACCAGCGTCGCCAGCGACTCGCCCTCGACGTCCTCGGCGATGATCAACAGCGGCTTGCCGCTCTGGATCACGGCCTCGAGCACCGGCAGCACGTCGCGCACGGAGCCGATCTTCTGGTTGGCGATCAGGATGTAGGGGTCCTCCAGGGTGGCCTCCATGCGGTCCTGGTCGGTGACCATGTAGGGCGAGATGTAGCCCTTGTCGAACTGCATGCCCTCGGTGAACTCGAGGTCCATGCCGAACGTCTGGCCCTCCTCGACGTTGACCACGCCATCCTTGCCGACCTTGTCGATCGCGTCGGCGATCACATCGCCAATCTCCTCGTCGCCGGCCGAGATCGTCGCAACGCGCGCGATCTGCTCCTTGCCGGAGACCTCCTTGGACTGCGAGGCGATGTTCTTGACGACCTCCTCGACGGCCTTCTCGATGCCGCGCTTGAGCGCCAACGGGTTGGCGCCGGCCGCGACATTCTTCAGGCCCTGCTTGACGATCGCCTGCGCGAGCACGGTCGCCGTCGTGGTGCCGTCGCCGGCCACGTCGTTGGTGGCGGTCGCCACCTCGCGCACGAGCTGTGCGCCCTGGTTCTGAAAGACGTCCTCGACCTCGATCTCGCGCGCGATCGTAACGCCGTCGTTGGTGATCGTGGGGGCGCCGAACTTCTTGTCCAGCACCACATAGCGGCCCTTGGGGCCCAGCGTGACCTTGACCGCGTCCGCGACCGCGTCTACGCCCGCCTCCAGCGCCTTACGCGCTTCGGCGTCGAACTTCAGCTCCTTGTGTGCCATTTCTCCTAAGTCTCCTTGTCGGTCAGAGGGCGGGGCGCCGGTTAGGCGACCTTGGCCAGGACGTCGGACTCGCGCAGCACGAGCAGATCCTCGCCATCGACCTTGATCTCGGTCCCGCCGTACTTGCTGTAGAGGACCTCGTCGCCCTCCTTGACGTCGAGCGGGATACGCTTGCCGTCATCGTCGAGCCGGCCGTCGCCAGCGGCGAGGACCTTGCCCTTCTGCGGCTTCTCCTTGGCTGTGTCGGGCAGGACGAGACCGCTGGCAGTCGTCTCCTCCTCCTCGATTGCCCGCACGATCAGACGATCGCCCAGGGGCTTGAGCTTCATCTTGCTTAGACCTCCACTATCGAGAGAATGTTCCTTTGCGACGGGCATCTGCATCCTCACAAGAGGACCAGCCCCTCTCTGCTGGCACTCTCGACCTACGAGTGCCAGCGGCCCGGCCCACTATATAAGACGCGGGCGGAGCGTCAAGTAAAGATTTGGCACTCTCGTGGCGCGAGTGCCAAATAGACCCCTTGCGCGCCGCGGCCGCGCCCAGCTCGGCGCCGCGCCGCCGCACGGCTCTGCGCAGCGCCGCACACAGTTCTGCGGCCAGCATCGGCTCTGCGCACCATCCCAAGCGCAAGGGGCCTCGGTCCTGCGAACCGCCACCGCCCAGGCGGGGCGCCCCGCGCCCGCGCGCCGGCCTTCAGTTCTGCGCGCCGCCGAAGCCCTTCATCGCCTCGGTCATGCCCGAGGGCTTATCGACGATCTGCGAGAAGCGCACGACGGTCACGGTGTCCTCGGTGGAGACCTCGCGCCCGTATATCTGTTCGAGGAAGTGGATCAGCTCCTCGTGGCGGCGGAACTCGGGGTTGTCGTGCTTGATGTCGCGTGGCGAGAGGTCGCCGAGCTTGGTCACTTCGACCTGGTCGATCACCGCCTCGAAGATCCGCTCGCGCGGGGAGTACTGGTAGCCGATCGTCACCAGCACAAGCTGGTTCTTGCGGTACTTGTCCGACTTGTCGCCGAGCCGGATCGTGGCCGTCTTGCGACCGCGCTTGAGCTCGTCGGCGAAGATCGTCGAGTAGAAGTTGAGCACCTGCACGGCTGTGCAGGGTATATGAAGAGGAGGGGCCCGGCTCGCCGGCCCTTCGGGCCGACTGCGCCACCCTCCCGGTGAAGAGGAGGGGCCCGGCTCGCCGGCCCTTCGGGCCGACTGCGCCACCCTCCCGGTGAAGAGGAGGGGCCCGGCCAACCGTCCCTCCGAGCCGACTGCGCCACCCTCCCGGTCAAGCCGAGGGGCCCGGCCAACCGTCCCTCCGAGCCGACTGCGCCACCCTCCCGGTGAAGAGGAGGGGCCCGGCCAACCGTCCCTCCGAGCCGACTGCGCCACCCTCCCGGTCAAGCCGAGGCGCCCGGCCAACCGTCCCTCCGAGCCGACTGCGCCACCCTCCCGGTCAAGCCGAGGCGCCCGGCCAACCGTCCCTCCGAGCCGACTGCGCCACCCTCCCGGTCAAGCCGAGGGGCCCGGCCAACCGTCCCTCCGAGCCGGCCGCGCCACCCTCCCGGTCAAGCCGAAGCTCCCGGCTCGCCGGCCAGCGCCGCCAGCGCGCGGTCGATGATTTCGCGTTCGCCGGCGTAGCTCAACTTGGTGCGCGCGTCGTGGAGCGCCATCCACCGCGCCTCTTCGACCTCGTGATCGTGATCCGCTGGGTCGCCTGCTGCGTAATAGAAGAGGAAGAAGACCACGGTCTTGGGCACGGAGCGCCCGCCACGGCTGTACCAGTAGCGGATCTCGCCAAGCTCGCCGGCCAGCTCCACCTCGACGCCGCCCTCCTCGCGCACCTCACGGATCGCGGCCTGAAGATCGCTCTCGCCCGGGTCCCTGTGCCCCTTGGGCAGGCCGAGCACGCGCGAGCCGTTGGCGCCGCGACGCGTGGGCACGATCACGAGCACATCCTCGCCGCGCAGCACCACACCGCCCGCCGAGCGCTCCTGCGAGTGCTGCTCGCGGGCCCCATCGCGCGCGCGCGATCGACGCCGTTTAGAAGACATACGACCGCAACGCGTCGGGATCGCGCACGATCAGCCGGCCGCGGCCTTGGGAGATGACGCCTGCGCGCTCGAGCACCGCCAGAAAGCGGCTGGCGGACTCGCGCGAGCTGCCGGCGAGCTTGGCGAGGTCGAACTGGGTGGCGACGATCGCGATGCCGTCCTCGCCGGCAGGCTCGCCGGCGGCCTGTGCCTCGTCGACCAGCTCGCCCAGGACGGCCGCGACGCGGCTTTGCACGCTCTGGAACGAGCGCCGCGCGAGGCGTTCGTTGGTCTCGCGCAGACGCCGCCCGAGCGCGATCGCCAGGCGCAGCGCGATCTGAGGGTGTTCGGTCATCAGACGGCGCATGTCGGGGCCGAGCACAGCCACGACGTCGGCCGCCTCCAGCGCCTCGACCGTCGCCGAGCGCAGCTCGTCCTCGAACAGCGCCAGCTCGCCGAAGATCTCACCGGGCCCGAACGTGGCGAGCGTGATGATGCGACCGTCGCCATGCTGGTGCACCGCGCGGGTGTGCCCGGCGTAGACGACGTAACAGGTGTCGCTGGCGTCCCCCTCGCGGAAGACGACCTGCCCCGCCTGAAAGCTGCGCGGCACCGCAAGCTCGGTGATCCGGCGCAGGTCGTCGGCGTCGAGTGTTGCGAAAATCGGGACACGCGCCAGCAGCTCGACGATCTCATCTGAGCTGGGACCCGCCACCGGGCAGGAGATAGCAGACGCCCACCGCGCACCCTGACGGCGCTATCTTCACTACATGCTCGGGGCGCAGTTGCGAGGGAGGCAACGAGCGGGGACGGCAACGCTCACGCTCGCGTTGACCCTGCTCGCGGCGACAACGCTGCTGGTGCTGGCGTGCACCGCGCAGGCCGCCACCAAGCCAACGTCCAAACCAGGTGCGCAGGCCTCCAGCGAACTGTGGGCGACGGTCAACTTGTGCAACACGCCCCATCACCCCGACACGATCGGGATCCGCGGTTCGATGCCGGGCGACGGGCGCCGTGGCGACACGATGTACATGCGTTTTCTCGTGCAGAGCTTCGACACCTCCACGCACCGCTGGAACTACCTCGGCCAGCACGCCGACTCGGGCTTCGTCGCGGTCGGGTCGGCCTCGCTGACACGCCAGGCGGGGCGCAGCTTCCAGCTCAAGCCGACCGCGACGACATTCACGCTGCGTGGCCTGATCGAGTTCCAGTGGCATCGCAACGGCCGCACCGTGCGCAGCGTGTACCTGCCCACGACGGCCCACCGCACGAGCCTCGCGGGGGCCGAACCGACGGGCTTCAGCACCGCCACCTGCGCGCTGCCATAACGCGCCTCACTCGGTCGGGCGCCGCCATAACGCACCTCACTCGGTCGGGCGCTGCGATAGGGCGCCTCACTCGGTCGGAAACAAACGCGGGTCGTTGGTGATGATGCCGTTGACCCCGAGCGCGGTGAGCCGCGCGAGGAGGGCGGCGTCGTTGACGGTCCACGCGTACAGTTCGCCGCCGCCTTCGGCGACGGCGCGCACGAGCGCGCGGGTCACCAGGCGCCAGTGCGCCATGATCGCGTCGAAGCGGCCCGCGCGCAGCGCCGCGCGCGCGCGGCCGGGCAGCCAGGCGCGCAGGGCGCCGAGCAGGCCCAGCGCGGGCAGCAGGGTGAGCGTGTTCTGGGTGTAGTCGCGCCGCGCGCGCGGCACCGACCAGCCGACACGCAGGGCCGGCTCGATCGCGCGCATGGCGTCGAGGTCGTGCCCGTAGGTGCTGCTCACCAGCGTGCGCTCGATCAGGCCGTGTTCGCGCAGGGCGCGCACGACGTGCGCGCCGTAGCCGGGCAGCTTGACGTTGACATCGAGCTCGATGCCGGCGTAGACGTCGCTGGAGAGGTGTTCCAGGCCCTGCTCGAGCGTGAGCGGCTGCTGGGCGCTGGCGAGCGCGCCGTAGTCGTGGGCGAGCAGCAGCCGCCCGCTGCCGTCGGGCCGCTCGCTGAGCACGTCGAACTCGATCATGTCCACGCCGGCGCGCACGGCGGCGTCGAAGCTGGCGAGCGTGTTGCCCGGGGCAAGGTGCGCGGCGCCCTTGTGCCCCACTCGCCGCGGCGGCACGCTCGAGCCGGTGGCGCCGGTGGCGCTCATCGGCTCAGAATAGATCGCGGACAGGCGGGCCGGCGTCTCAGATGCGCGCGTCTGAGATCAGCCGCCGGCGGCAGGAGTCGATCGTGTGCGCGGCGGCCTTCGGCCCGATGTAGGGAGCGAGCAGGACGAAAGCGAGGTGGTCGGTCAGCGAGGGCATGTACTTCGCGCGTTTGCGCGCCGCGTAGCTTCCGAGCACCGTCCAGATCCCGCCGGCGATCGTCTCGTGCGCGAGCAGCGGGGCACGCGCGGGCTCGGGCGCGCTCTCGCGCAGCAGCGTCGCGAAGCGTCCGACCGTGGCACCGACGCTGTCGACCACGGGCGGGCCGATCTCGAACAGGTCCACGAGCGCCAGCTGCACGAGGCCGGGATGCGCCGCGAGGTGCTCGATGCCGGCCTTCAGAGCGAAGTATGCCGCTTCCTCCCAGCTGTTTGCGCGCGCCGCCGCGTTGCGGGCGACCGCGATCGTTTCCTCGTAGAAGGCGTCCACGACGGCCAGGTAGCAGGCGCGCTTGCTGGGGAAGTGCTTGTGGAACGATTCGGTGGACATGCCCGCGAACTGCGCCAGCTGCGGGTCGGTCAGTTCGCGGTAGCCCTGGTCGAGCGTGAGATGCACGAGCGCGCCGAGCACACGCTTGCGCTTGTCCTCACCCTCCAAAAAGCGCGTCGGCTCGGAGGGCAGGTGCGGGACCGCGCCGCCCGACCCGATCCGCGCGGCGGGCGAGCGGTAGGCGCTGACCCAGTCGAGGATTTCGTCGGTCAGCATCGGCAGTTCCGCCTCGCGGCCGCCGCGCAGCCGCTCGAATACGGCGTAACGCACGCCGCCAACGATCGCCCGCGGTGCGAGCGGCGGCAGCGGCACGCCGTCGGGCGCCGCGCGAAAGCCGGCGGCGACGGCCCGTTCGAAGGCGACCGCCGAACGCAGCAACCGCTCGTGGCTGGCCATGCCGAGCCCGAGGCCGTCGATCAGCACCAGGCGCGTGGCCTTGGCGTTCTTCACCGTGTCCTCGAGAAATGCCTGACAGGCGCGGTGCACACGGTTGGCCCAACCACGCTCACCCATCCACCCTTCGAGCATCCGCTTCTTGGCGCGCGCCACAGCGATGTCGTAGGTCGCCAAGAAGCAGTCTTCCTTGTTTGAGAACTGCTCATAGAACGCCCGCCGCGAGACGCCCGCCAGGGCGATGACGTGGGCGACCGTGGTCGCCTTGTAGCCCTGGCGGTCGATCGCCTCGATCGTCGCGCCGTACAGGCGTGCTCGCTGATGACGGGCGACGGCCTCTCGGCCCATGCCATGCGGTCCATGCGGCAATCGCCTGTACATCGCGGTCAGCTCCCTCTCAGATCCGCTGAATTCCACGGCTTCGACACACTAATGCATTCTCCGCAGAATGCAAGTTAAATTTGTGGGATACACCCGAACTTTTTGATTCTCCCTGCAAATGCGGCAAATCGGTTTGCCGTCCAGCTGCCAGAACTCGGTCAACCTAAAGACGGGGGAGGGGTTTTGGTACGAGATCATTGACTATGCAATCAATCAGAATCGACCCGAGGGCGGGTCACGGACGCTCCGCGACCACGACTCATTGACACGTTACGCCTGACGCCGCTCGCGTGCGTTGCCGGGTCGCCGGGGGGCGCAAAAGGACAGCGGGACGCCGGCTCGCCGCGCGCCGGCCGGACCGCACGGCGGGCCATCCGGCCAGCAGCAAGCGAGAGCCGCAAAGAGCCGCGACGGTCCAGGCTCATGCGGGCCGCGAGGACCCGGGCTCACGCGCTCAGCGTGAGGCGGCGCGGGCCGGCGCGAAAGCCGACCGCGGCGAGCGCCGCCTCCCACGGCGAGCCCAGCACGGACTCGCCGTCGACGCGCTCCAGCGCGAGGCGGCTCGGCGCGAGGCCGGCGCGCGCGTGCGCGGCGAGCGCCTCGAGCGCAAGCGCCGCGCGCCATCCCCCGGGGGGTTCGTCGGTGAGCCAGCGCAGCGCGCGCCCCCCGCGCTCGACGTAGAGCACGGGGTCGGCGTCGACGAGCACGACCAGCGCGCCGGGCACGCGCGCGGGACTGGGCGCGGCGCGGCCTGCCGGCGCTGCGGACGCGGGCACGCGCGCGGGACTGGGCGCGGCGCGGCCTGCCGGCGCTGCGGACGCGGGCACGCGCGCGGGACTGGGCGCCACACGACCCGCCGGCCCTGCGGACGCCGACACCCGCGCGGAACTGGGCGCCGGGGCCGCAGCAGCCGCGCGCCGCGGCCAGGGCAGCGCCGCGCCGTAGGGCTGCGCGGGGTCGGTCGCGGCGAGCACGAGCGTGCGCGCGTCCTGCTGCGACGCGTGGGCGGCGTGGCCCCCCGTCCCCGCATCGACGCCGACACGCCCCGCCCGGCCCGCACCCGGGCCCACGCGCGACGCGCTGCCCCCCGTCCCCGCATCGACGCCGACACGCCCCGCGCGCGCCCCCGCGCCGGGTCCTGGCGACGCGTCGCCCTCCCGGGCGGGCCGCTGCGCGCGCAGCCGCTCGACGGCGCCGGCGAGCGCGAACTGGGCGCCGCCGAGGCCCTCCACGAAGTAGCCGCGGCGGGCGACCCCAAGTGTCTCCAACTTCGCCAGCTCGGGGTAGAGCGCGGCGAAACCGCCGGGCACACCCTCGGCGAGCACCAGCTCGCGGGTGAGGATGCCGTGGCGCTCGAGCAGCAGCTCGGCGTGCGCGCGCCGGCGCGCGCCGGGGTCGGCCGCGGCGGGCCCGTCGAACAGCGACGCCGTCAGCGACCAGCGGCCGGGCGGGTGGCGCAGCGCGCCGGTGGCGCGGCGGCGCGCGGAGAAGCGCCCGGCCGGCGCGCCGCGGCGGGCGCCGGCGGCGGTGCCGGGGGCGAGCTTCAGCCGGGGGGCGCGCAGCGGCGCGAACGCGTCGTTGGTAGCCACGCCGGTCCAGACGAGGTCCCACAACGCCTCCTGGACGTCCTCTGCGCTCGTCTGACCGGCCGCGATGAGCAGATCGTCGAAGAAGCAGGGGCCTGCCCCCAGACGGGCGCACAGGCGCTCGTGGGGGCTCTCAGCGCCCGGCGCCCGGCTGGGGGGCTCCCCGCGCCACGGCGGCCCGAGCAGCGCCACGTCCTCGCGGAAGTAGAGGGCGACGCGGCCGTCGTTGCGTCCGAGCGCGCCGGCGCCGACCCAGACGACCTCGCCGCTGGCGCACAGCTCGTCCAGCCACGTGGTCGAGTAGGCGCCGATGCGCCGCGGCAGCACCTCGCGCTCCCACGTGCGCGGCGTGAGCGCGAGACCCTGCAGCGGCACGAGCTGCTCGCGCAGGCGCTCGACGCCGACCGCGGCGGGCAGCGCGCGGCGGGGCCATTCGCGGCCGCGTACGCGCGCACGCGCGGTCGGGCCGCCACGAACATACCCCCCGCCGGCCCCACCGACCCCACCACCAGCCCCGCCAACCCCACCGGCCCCCCCATCGACCCAACCTGCCCCACCGACCCCACCAACCCCATCGACCCCACCAACCCCGCCGCCGGCCCCGTTCAACTCCCTCGCGCGTGCGCGCGAATGGCCCGCGAATCGAATACCCGTCGGCCCCCCGATCCTCCCCCCCGGCACCGGCCCCGGCATCGGCCCCGACCTCTCCCCCGGCCTCCCGCCCGACATCCCTCCCGACATCCTCCCGGGCCTCATCCCCAGCATCGGCCCCAACCTCGCCCCCGCCGCCCCAGCGGTCCACGCCGTGCCAGGCGGGCAGGAAGGCGGCGTAGGCGCGGCGGTCGGCCGGCTCGACCTCGCGGCGTAGGGCCGCTAGGGAGGCGCGGCGTAGGCGGCGTAGGACCTCGACGTCGCACCACTCGCGGCCCTCGCCGCCGGGGCGAAGCTCGCCGCGTACGAGTGCGCCGGCGCGAGCGCACTCGCGCAGGGCCGGCTCGAGCGTCGCCGGTGCGAGGCCGTAGCGGGCGGCGACCTGCGCCGTGGTGAACGGACCGTGTGTGGCGGCGTGGCGGCGCAGTAGGCGCACGAGCGCGTCGGGGACGTCGGCGAGGAACGCTGCGGGCAGGCCGCCGGGCGGGACGGCGCCGAGCGCGTCGCGGTAGAGGCCGGCGTCGGCGGCGTCGATGAAGCGCTCCTGCCCGCCGAGGCGCAGGCGCACGGCGCGGCGCTCGCGCTCCAGGGCGGCGAGCAGGGCGACGGCGTCGACGCCGTCGTGGACGCGCTCGGCGGCCTGCGCGGCGGTGAGGTCGCCGACCAGGCGCAGGGTGTCGTGCAGTTCGTCGCGGGTCGCGGCGCGCGTGTGCTCGCTGCGGCGCTGCAACTCGTCCTCGACGCGCGCCAGCGCGGCGGGGTCGATCAGCTCGCGCAGCTCCTCCTGGCCGAGCAGCTCGCGCAGCAGGTCGCGGTCGAGCGAGAGCGCGGCGGCGCGGCGCTCGGCGCTGGGGGCGTCGCCCTCGTACATGTAGGTCGCGACGTAGTCGAACAGCAGCGAGGAGGCGAACGGCGAGGCGCTGGCGGTCTCGATCTGCACGACGTCGAGCTCGCGGCGGTGCAGCTTGGCGAGGAGCTCGCGCAGGCCGTCGAGGTCGAGCACGTCGCGCAGGCACTCGCGGTAGGCCTCGAGCACGATCGGAAAATCGCTGTAGCGGCGCGCGACGGACAAAAGCCCCTGGGCCTTCAGGCGCTGCTGCCACAGCGGCGTGCGCTTGCCGGGGTAGGCGCGGGGGATCAGCAGCGCGCGGGCGGCGGCCTCGCGAAAGCGCGCGCCGAACAGGGCGCTCTCCGCCAGCTCGCCGACCACGAGGTCCTCGAGTTCGTCGGGCTCGATCAGGACCAGCCCCAGCGGGTCGAGCGGGCCGCCGTCGCCTTCGCCCTCGCTCGATCCGTGCTCGCCGCCGCGCGATCCGCGCTCGCCGCCGCCGCCGCCCACGCCGCCGATCCCGTCGCCGTCGGGCAGATGGATCGCGATGCCGTCGTCGGAGAAGATCGCGTCGGCCTCCAGGCCGCGCTCGGCGCGCAGGCGCGCGCTCAGCGCGAGGCTCCAGGCGGCGTGCACGCGCCCGCCGTAGGGGGAGAGCACGCACAGGCGCCAGTCGCCGATCTCGTCGCGGAAGCGCTCGAGCACGATCGTGCGGTCGCTGGGGAGCACGCGCGTGGCGGCCTGCTGCTCGCGCAGGTAGTCGAGCAGGTTGCGCGCGGCGTGCTCGTCCAGGCCGTAGTCGCGCTGCAACGTCGCGGGCTCCTGGTCAACGGCCCAGCGCGCGAAGGCGCCGATCGCCAGACCGAGCTCCTTGGGCCGCCCGAGGCCCTCGCCCTTCCAGAAGGGCACCGCGCCGGGCACGCCGGGGGCGGGGGTCACGATCACGCTGTCGCGGCCGATCTCCTCGATCCGCCAGGCGGACGCGCCGAGCAGGAAGACCTGGCCGGGCCGAGCCTCGTAGACCATCTCCTCGTCGAGCTCGCCGACGCGGCGGCCGTCGGGCAGCGTCACGCGGTAGAGGCCGCGGTCGGGGATCGTGCCGGCGTTGACGACCGCCAGCTGGCGCGCGCCGCGGCGCGGGCGGATCGTGCCGGCGAGGCGGTCCCAGACGATCCGCGGGCGCAGGTCGCCGAACTCGGCCGAGGGGTAGCGGCCGGCGAGCATGTCGAGCACGTTTTCCAGCTGGCGGCGGGGGAGGTCGGCGTAGGTGTGCGTGCGGGTGACGAGTTCGTAGAGCTCGTCGACGGACAGATCCCCCCCGCCGGCATCGTCCACTTCGGCCCCATTCGCGCGTACGCGCGCGCCGCCGCGAATGGCGCCCGCAGAGAGCACCCCGCCGGCGTCGTCCGTTGCGGCCCCATTCGCGCGTACGCGCGCGCGGCCGCGAATGGCGCCCGCAGAGAGCACCGGCGCACCGCCGGCCGCCGCCCCCGCGCCGGCCCCCTCCTCCTCGGCGGCCGCCATCGCGACGATCTGCTGGGCGAGCACGTCCAGGGGGTTGCGCGGCACGACGGTCGACTCGATCGCCCCCTCGCGCATTCCCTGCGCGACGACCGCGCACTCGAGCAGGTCGCCGCGGAACTTCGGGAAGATGCGGCCCTTGGCGGTCTCGCCGACGCCGTGCCCGGCGCGGCCGATGCGCTGCAGGCCGGCGGCGACGGACTTTGGCGACTCGACCTGCAGGACGAGGTCCACGGCGCCCATGTCGATGCCGAGCTCGAGGCTCGAGGTCGCGACGATGCAGGGAATCTGGCCGGCCTTCAGCAGCTCCTCGACCACCAACCGCTCCTCGCGCGCCAGCGAGCCGTGGTGGGCACGCGCGATTTCGACGGGCGGCGCGACCCCGTCGGGGCCGCCAGCGGCGGCCCCATCCCAATCCGCTGCCGCCTGCGCGCGGCCAGCCGCCTGCCCATGACCGTCCCTCTGCCCATCCCCATCCCCCTGCGCCTCGCGCGCGGCCAGCTCGTTGAGCCGCAGCGCCAGCCGCTCGGCCGAGCGGCGGTTGTTGACGAACACGATCGTCGCGCGGTGGGCGCGGATCAGCGCCAGTAGTTCGGGGTAGATCGCGGGCCAGATCGAGCCTCGCAGTGACTCGCCGCCGGGGACGGGGTCGAGCGGGTCGGCCGCGCCGGCGGGGCCGACCGGCCCGCCCGGTTCGCTCATCGACTCGACCGGGACGCGCACCTGCACGTCGAGGGGCTTGCGGATGCCGGTGTCGACGATCCGGCAGGTGCGGTGCGGCCCGACGAGGAAGCGCGCGACCTCCTCCAAGGGGCGCTGAGTGGCGGACAGCCCGATGCGCTGCAGCTCGCGCCCGGCCAGGCGCTCCAGGCGCTCGAGGCTCAGCGCTAGGTGCGCGCCGCGCTTGGTCGAGGCGACCGCGTGGATCTCGTCGACGATCACGAAGCGCGCGCTGCGCAGCAGCTGCTGGGCGCGCGAGGTCAGCATCAGGTAGAGCGACTCGGGGGTCGTGATCAGGATGTCGGGCGGCTCGCGCAGCATCTGCGCGCGCTCGCGCTGGGGAGTGTCGCCGGTGCGGATCGCGACGGTCAGGTCGGCGCCGATGCCGCGCAATGGCGCGCGCAGGTTGCGCTCGATGTCGTAGGAGAGCGCCTTCAGCGGCGAGACGTAGATCAGGCTGGTCGCGCGCGGGGCGCCCGCGCGGCGTTCGCCGGCGAGCCGGTCGAGCGCCCACAGAAACGCGGCGAGCGTCTTGCCCGAGCCGGTCGGCGCGGAGATCAGCACGTGCCCGCCGGCGGCGATCGCCGGCCACGCCTGCTCCTGGGCGGCGGTCGGCGCGGCGAAGGCGCCGGCGAACCACGCGCGCGTGGCCGCGGAGAAGCGCTCGGTCGCCTGCTGGGACACGGTTGCGAGGCTAGCGCTAGGCGGGGTCGCGGCGGGCCTCGCGACAGCGGACACGCGCTGCTCAGGGCCGGCCTGCGCCGCGGCGCCCGGCCCAGGTGTGCACAATCCCGTAACCGAGCACTTTCCAGAGTTCGAAACGGCCCGTTTTTCGGATACCCTCGCCCTATGATCGACTCGAAGCTGAATCTCGACCTCGATGTGGTCAACGCGTGCCGCGACGCGGCGTCGCGGATCGCCTCGCAGGTCGCCCAGGAGATCAGCGGGCGCACGACCGTCTCGGTCGAGCGTACGGTCGCGCGGCTGCTGGGCGTCGATGGCGCAAACCGCTTCGAGGTGCCGCTGCCGAATGTGCTGATCGACCATGTGCGCGAGCGCGGGCAGCTCGGCTTCGGGATCGCCTACTGGCTGGGCAACGCGATGCTCCAGCGCGAGCGCTCGGCGCAGGCGATCGCCGAGGAAGTGGACGGCGGCGAGTTCGAGCTGTGCGACATCCCGCGCTCGAGCGAGGCGGCGATTCGCGAGCGTATCGGCGCGGAGTGCGCGGGCCGTTTGGAGCGGATCGCCAAGGGGATGGAGGGGCGCCGCGCGCTGCGCGCGCGGCTGGGAGAGAGTCCGCCTCCCCTGCGCTACGTGCTGACCGCGACAGGCAACGTGTACGAGGATGTGGTGCACGGGCTGGCGGTCGCAGAGGCCGGCGGGGACATCGTCGCGGTGATCCGCTCGACCGCGCAGAGCCTGCTCGACTACGTGCCCTACGGCGCGACGACCGAGGGCTACGGCGGCACGTTCGCCACGCAGGAGAACTTCCGGATCATGCGCGCGGCCCTGGACGAGTGGTCGCAGAAGAACGGCCGTTACGTGCGCCTGTCGAGTTTCTGCTCGGGGCTGTGCATGTCGGAGATCGCGGCGATGGGCGCGATCGAGGGCCTCGACAACATGGTCAACGATGCGCTCTACGGGATCCTCTACCGGGATATCAACATCCTGCGCGGGCTGATCGACCAGCGCGTTTCGCGCACGATCAACGGCTGGTTCGGCGTGGTGATCAATACTGGCGAGGACAACTACCTGCGTACGGCGGAGGGCCTGGAGGCGGCGCCGTCGGTGACCGCTTCGCAGTTCATCAACCACCAGCTGGCGCGCGACTCGGGCGTGCCCGACGAGCAGATCGCGCTCGGCGACGCGTTCGAGATCGACCCGCCGACGCGCAACGGCCTGCTCTACCAGTGGGCGCAGGCGCAGCTGACGCGCGAGCTGTTCCCGGCGTGTCCGGTCAAGTACATGCCCCCGACGCGCCACATGGACGGCAACCTGTTCCGTACGCACGCAACGGATTCGCTGTTCAATTTGGTCACGATCGCAACCAATCAGGGCATCCAGACGATCGGTGTGCCGACGGAGGGGATCTTCACGCCGCACATCCACGACCGTGTGCTGGGTTTGCAGAACGTCAACTATGTTTTCAACGCGGCCCGCGACCTGGCGGACGAGATCGAGTTCAAGCGCGGCGGGATCATCCAGACGCGCGCGCGGGACGTGCTGGTGGGCGCGCAGAAGATGCTCGAGCACATCGCGGGGGTGGGGCTGATCGCGGCGATCGACGAGGGCGTGTTCGGCGACGTCAGCCGCCGCGTGAACGAGGGCCGCGGGATCGAGGGGATCGTCGAAACGGAGCTGGAGTATTTCAACCCGGCGACGGAGCTGATGCGGGGGTCGCTGAGCGTTGTCTGAGGCGCAAGGCAGCGTGGATGCGCCGGCGCACGACGGCGAGGCGAGCGCGGGAGCGGCGGCCCCAGCGCCGCCAGGGCGCAAGCAGGTCGACCTCGCGCGCGTGAAGCCCTACGCCGACCGGCTCGGCGACGGGATCGTGCAGCTGAGCTTCACGCTGCCGGTCCCATATGGCCTGGCGGCGCGCCGCGCTGCGCTGGAGCTGGGCGCGAAGCTGGGGCTCGAGCAGCCGGAGGTCGTCCACTACGAGCGCTTGACCGACGGCTACACCTACTTCGTGATGTACGGCCACTGCACGCACACGGTCAACTACGCGACGTTGCAGGGCGAGGGTTTCGAGATCGAGTACATGAGCGAGGACCAAGTCGAGGCGTTCGCGCGCGAGCATGTCGGCCGGCCGATCGTTGTCGTCGGCGCGAGCACGGGCACCGACACGCACAGCGTCGGCATCGACGCGATGCTCAACCTGAAGGGCTTTCACGGCCACAAGGGCCTGGAGGGTTACAGCTCTTTCCAGGCGCACAACCTCGGCAGCCAGGTCTCAAACGGCACGCTGCTCGCGAAGGCGATCGAGCTGGACGCCGACGCGATCCTCGTCTCCCAGACGGTCACCCAGCAGAACCTGCACATCCACAATTTGACGGAACTGGTCAACCTGCTCGAGGCCGAGGGCCGGCGGCGGCGCACGATCCTCGCCTGCGGCGGCCCGCGCGTCTCCAACGAGCTCGCCAAGGAGCTCGGCTACGACGCGGGCTTCTCGAAAGGGACCTACCCCCACCACCTGGCGACGTTCCTCGTGCGCGAGCTGGCTGCCCGCTTAGCGCAGGCGGGCGAGGGCACGGGCGCCGGCGTGGCCCGCGAAGGCGCGGCCGGATAGGCTCCCGCGCACCGTGAGCGAGCAGCCCCCCCAGGAGCCGGAAGAGGAGGAGCACCCCGGGGAGGAGCCCGGCGCCGCCGACGAGCGCCACGCCAAGCTCAGGCGCCTGCGCTCAGAGGGAGTCGAGCCCTACCCGCACATCGACACGCGCATCCCGCGCACGTGGATCGCCGAGATCCAGGGCGCGCACGACCCGGCGCAGCTCGCCGCCGGCGAGCACGAGGGTCTGGCCTACCGGATCGCGGGGCGCATGATCGCCCGCCGCGGGCACGCAAAGACGACGTTCTTCGACATCCGCGACCAGTCGGGCACGATGCAGGTCGTCGCGCAGGCGCAGTCGCTGGGCGAGCAGGCCTACGCGGCGACGATCGACCTCGACGTCGGCGACATCGTCACGGTCGAGGGCTGCGTGTATGTGACCAAGCGCGGCGAACTGGCGCTGGCGGTCAAGCGCTGCACGATGCTCGCCAAGGCGCTGCGTCCGCCGCCGGACCGCTACCACGGGATGGGGGATGCGGGCGAGCGCTACCGCCACCGCGAACTGGACCTGCTCGCCAACGAGCGCACGCGCGAAATGTTCTTCAAGCGCACGAAGATGATCGAGGCGATCCACGACTTCCTCAGATCGCGCGGCTTCACGCAGGTCGAGACGCCGATGCTGCAGACGCTCGCCGGCGGCGCCGCCTCGCGGCCGTTCGTCACCCACCACAACGCGCTCGACGTCAACGTCTACCTGCGCATCTCCGTCGAGCTCTACCTGAACCGCTGCATCGTCGGGGGCCTGGAGAACATCTACGACCTCGGGCGCGCGTTTCGCAACGAGGGCATCTCCCACCGCCACAGCCCCGAGTTCACGATCCTCGAGTGGATGATGTCCTACGCCGACTACTGGGACGTCGCGAAGATGACCGAAGACATGGCCGAGGCCGTTGCGCTGCAGACCCTGGGAACGACAAAGGTCGAGCAGTTCGACGGCTCCGTCGTCAACTTCGCCACGCCGTGGCAGCGGATCACGCTGCAGGACGCGATCAAAGACGCGGTCGGCATCGACTTCCTGGCCTCCAGCGAACAGCAGCTGCTGGACGTCCTGGACGGCGAAGCGGACCCCGACGCGACCTGGGCGAAGCTCGTCAACGCGATCTATGTCAAGCACGTCGAACCGACGCTGCACCGGCCCACGCACGTGTTCGACTTCCCCGTGGACCTGTTCCCGATCTGTAAGCGCCACTCTACCGAGCTGCGCCTCTCCGAGCACTTCGACTCTGTGATCCGCGGCATGGAGATCCTCTCCGGCGACACTGAGCTCAACGACCCGCTCGACCAGCACCAGCGCTTCGTCACCCAGCGCCTGCAGGCCGCGGGCGGCGACGACGATCAGCCGCAACCCAACGACGAGGCGTATGTGCGGGCGCTTGAATACGGGATGGCGCCAACCGCAGGGGGCGGGTTGGGCGTCGACCGGCTTTTGATGGTGCTCACCGGCGTGGAGGCGATGCGCGAGGTCGTGCCGTTCCCCACTTTGCGGGCTGCGCGGGGGTGAGGGCTGCGCCCGACCACCGCGCGCTGCGCGTGCGACAGCGCTCGGTGTACTCCTCGCCTACTTGAAGGCCCAGGGCATTTCGTCTTCGACTTTGCCTAATATTTCTGCACTTATTGTTATCGACGTACCGGAGGCTTCCAATTCGCCTGGCGTTTCTATCAACGCGATGAACCTTTCCGCTAAACGCAGGTCCTGACCTTCGGGCGCTAACACCTCCCATGAGCCCGTGACCCCCAGCTTGCCGGCGAACGCGCAGCTTGAACCATTGATTTTGACAGTCGCAAACAACCCTTCGCTATTTTGTGGTTTGAACTTTGACTTTACGGCTAATGCTCCGTCTAATGTCACTAACCCTTCGACCGGAAGCGTGTCGATCGTGGTACCCGCCAGTGCGCAGGACGTCGGAGTGACCACTTCGCATCCCGAATCTTCCAGGCTTTTTGCTAAAAACTTGTCCGGCTCGCTGATCTTACCGGCATTGATTGTTAGTTTCGCGCACGCCAATTCGAAGCTACCGGCCTCTATCCTAGCCTCCTTATCGCTAACCGTCGTCGAAGCGACCGCGGCCGACCCGACAAGTAACGACCCTAATACCAGCCAGCCGGCCTGAGCCGAACTCGCAACACAAACGCTGAGTGCAAGCGCCGCAGACCACACGACGACGAACGCTCCTGCTCTGGACATATATCGATCTCCTCTGATGGCTCCTACACTCACGGCAGACCACAACCAGCCGCCGCTCGCCACCAGCACGCTGTGCGTGCAACACCGTACCGAGGCACTTCCAAAGATCCTACACGATCTCCGGTAGGATATCAATAGTCCGAAGATGGCCCCGGGAAGGGGATCCCGTCCCCGCCGGTAGCAGCGGGGACGGGACCAAGGGGCATCAGTGCGATCGGCTCAGTGGCTGTTGACCGAGCCCGAGGTTGCGGTTGAGAGCGTGTTTTCGAGGATCGCTTCGTTCTTGCCCGCTTCCGCCGGCAGACCCGCGACCAGCGCGCTGTTGATGATCGGATCGACGAGCGCAGACAACGCGCCGCCGCAGCCGGTCGCCGCGGGTGCTTCCCACGTGTTGTCGGCGAGCGTGTTTTCGGTGATTTCGGTGAGTTCGCCGTTTTCCAGGATCGAGGCGAAGCCGGCTTTCCCGGAGATCGATTCGTATGGCGCCGGCGGTTTCGTTTTGCCCGTCGTCAGGTTCCAGATCAGCGGCGAGCTTTCCGAGCCGACATAGCACGAGCTGCCGAGCAACGGGTTTTCGAGGTGGACCTTGACCGGCAGCTTCAGAGCAACCCCGAACTTGGCGAGCAGACTGAAGCTGCTCAGTTCGATGTCGCTGGCGGGCTGAGCCAGTTCGAGCGTCGCGTTGACGCCGGTGAAGCCGTTGTCCAACACCAGCGCAAGTGCGATTTTCACGAGCAGTGGCGCCGATTCCGGCGGCACGAGCCCGACCAAACCACCGGGCACCGGCTGCGGTGTTTTCGATAGCGTTTCGTCATTGGTCGCCCCGTAGAAGCGCTCGAAGCCGGTTTCTTCGTTTTCTTCGGAGTAACCGCCCTGCAGGGTGACGGGGTTGACGATCGGCGTGCTCTTGTTGCCGAGCACCACCTTGCCGCCGCTCGTCACGGAGTACAGACAGTGCGAGACGCCTTCCGTAGTGGAGGGGCACTCGTTGAATCTGGCGAATGCGCCTTCGTGCGCCCACGCACCCGCCGGCAGGCAGGCCGCCGCCACAGCGACGGCCATCACGGCCATGGAGCTACGTACAACAGTTCGGAACAGCACAGCATAGTCCTTTCTTGAGGTTACAGTGCCAGGAACTCCATCCCTCTACCCAAGTGCTTGCTTTTGTCGCGTTGGATCGTGTTCGCGGCTAGTGCCGCGTGTAGTGGAAGAACAGGAAGCCCTCGAACTGAGCCGTGCGCTCGGCTTCGAGTCGCAACGCGCTGGCGTCGAAGCCCGTTTTCGCGTGCAGTCGGTGGGGCAGCGCGAAAAGCACGGCGATATAGTTTTCGTGCGCACCCGCCTTGGCGGGGCAGAGCGAGTACTTGGTCTGCCCAGCGCTGTTGACCCCGACGACCGCGCCCGGCGGCACGGCCCCCGCGGCGACGCCGCTGGACTTGGGGTCGATCCCGGCGAGCGCCCAGTTGAAGTAGAGCTTGCCGTCGACCGGTTCGAGATTGAGGACGTCGAGCATCAGTTCGGCCGTCCCCGCTGGGATCCCTTTCCAGCGCAGCGGCAGAGATATGTCAGACCCATCGCAGGTGTAGCGCGCGGGCAGCGTCGCTTCCGAACGCACGCTCGGGCTGGAGATCTCGACCTTCGCATTGGTCGGCGCCGGTTCGGGTGCGACATGGGCTGTCGGCACAGGATGCGCCACGTGCGCCGGAGGCGTCGTCGAGCTGGGCTGTGACGGCGTTGTGACTGTTGCCGTCGGCGCGGAGGCGGAGGCGGAGGTTTGGCTGCTCGTGGACTTGCCGGTCGAGCTCGCGCTCGACCCGCCGCCGCACCCTGCCGCGAGCGTCGCGAGCAGGGCTGCGCAGAGACCCGCGGTCGTACAGTGTTTTAGGACGCTACCCATAGCTGCCTACGAGCAGGCCGGTGTGGCGCGAGCTTGCGAGCGCCTGTGCGCGTAGCGCGGTCGGTTCGAAGCCGGGCTTCGGCGAGACGCTCCGCGGCAGCGCGAACATGATGAAGACGTACGTTTCCCGCCCGCCGCTGGGGCACAGCGAGTACCGGGTTTGACCGCTGCTGTTGCGGCCGACGACCGCGCCCGCCGGCGTCTGGCCGGCCGGCACGCCGGTGATCGTCGGGCTGATCCCGGCGACGGCCCAGGCGTAGACGAGCTTGCCGGCGACGGGCTTGCTCGCGATCACGAACAGCGCCAGTTCGCTGGTGCCGGCGGGCACGCCGCTCCACTGCAGCGGCGGCGATTCGTCCGCCCCCTGGCAGGTGTACTGGCGGGCAATCGTGCTGGCGCCCAGCCTGGCGGCGCGAGCGATCCCGGAGCTGGAGAGCGCGATGTCGCCGACCGGCAGCGCAGATTTTTCGGCGGGGGTCAGCCGCGGCGCGGGGTGGCTGTTGCTGGGCGCAAGCGCCACGTGCGCACGAGTACGGCGCCTGGCCGCAACGTGCGGGGTGCTGCCCCCCTGCCCGGAGGGCGCCGTGGCGCGTGTGGTTGTCGCAGTCGCCGCCGTGGCGCTCGTCTGCGCACCGCCCGTCGTCGCGGTGCTCGCGACCGTCGCCGTGGCGCCGGCGCTCGCGGTGTGCGAGCCGTTGCTCGATTCGCCGCAGCCGGCGACGGCGAGCGCGACTGCCGATAAGAACAGCGCGACGGTCAGCGGCTGCTGCTGCCTGGACCGTCCCGCACATCGTGGAAACGTGTGCCCGCGCATCGTAGACGTGATCTCCTCTCGTTGCCCGTGATCGAAGGGACGGGCCGGCGTGAATGCCGGCCCGTCCCTTCCTTGCTTTCGTGTGATCGCTACTGCCCGGGTGCTCCTAGCCTTCTAGTTTTTCGTCGCGGTGTTTTTCGAAGCCTTCCGTGGTGAAAACACCGTTCCATTCGACCGATTCCGAACCAACTTCCAGCTTGGTTTTGGTCGTTTCGAATGTTGCTTTGTCGAATGTTGCTCGTTCTTCACTGTTTTCGATCAGGCCGCCGGCATCGCCGGTGAGGCCCACCTTACCGCCCGCGAGCGAACACAGCGAACCTTCATACCTGAGGCCAACGACGACATTTTCAATGACAATGTAGTCGTTGCTACCGATCGTCGTCAGGTGACCGGGCCACGGCAATTTTTCCGCTGTGATGCTTTTGACTTTGCAGTTCGGGTTGCTGGTGGTACATTCGTACAGTGGCAGTTCCGTGATTTCGGTTTTGCCGCCTTCTTTGTTCGAGATTTTCATGTTGTAGAGGAAGTGCGCGCACGTCGTCGTCGCGCCGGGGATCGCAAGGCTGCTGCTCACCGCGGCCCCAACCGCCGTTTCCGTGCCCGTCAGTTCCGTGCTGTTGAACTTCCATACCGGCGCGGCGCCTGCCGCCGTCGCCGTCGCCGCGCACGCGAGCGCGACGACGACAAGCGCCAGGACCGCCATCCGTCCTCTGCTTCTCATCTGAATATCATCTCCTCGTAGACGTTCTGGAATTGTCGGCGATCCTTAGTGGTTTTTGACCGATTCCACGGTCGCAGTGGAGATCGTGTTCTGCAGCTTGGCGACGCTCACACCAGCGGCGGACGGCAGACCGGCCTCCGCATCGATGATCGGGTCGAGGAGGAATGAGATGATCCCGCCGCAGCCACTCGCTTCCGGCGCTTTCCAGTTGTTT
Source organism: uncultured Solirubrobacterales bacterium (assembly GCA_963804675.1). GTDB lineage: Bacteria > Actinomycetota > Thermoleophilia > Solirubrobacterales > Solirubrobacteraceae > Palsa-744. The sequence continues at coordinate 2,354,949 of CAWDRI010000001.1, forward strand.
TCTACGAGTTCGTTTTCCTTGATTTCAGTTAGTTCGCCATTTTCCAGGACTTCCGGGAAACCGGCTTTGCCTTTGATCGCTTCGTGACCTTCCGGCGGGCTTGTTTTGCCCGTTGTCAGGTTCCAGATGATCGGCGACGTGCTGGATCCGACGTAGCACGACCTGCCCAGGAACGGGTTTTCCAGGTGCACCTTGACGGGCAGCTCGAGCGCCGTGCCGAACTTCGCGAGCAGGCTGAACGTGCTCAATTTGATTTCGCTCGCCGGCTTGGCGAGTTCGAGCGTCGCATTGAGTTCGAGGAGTTTATTTTTAAGGAAGTATTCCTCCAGCAGTTTTACCAGGAACGGCTCGCCTGCTTCCGGTACGATCCCGAGCAGCCCGCCTTCGACCGACTGAGCGGCCTTTGAAAGCGTTTCGTTGTTGCTCGCCGCGGTAAAGCTCTCGAAACCGGTTTCTTCGTTTTCTTCGGAGTAGCCGCCCTGCAGGATCACTTTGTTGGTGATCGGCGCCCTCTTTTTGCCCAGCAGGACTTCACCGCCCGTCGTCACCGAGTACAGGCAGTGAGCGACGCCTGTCGTTTTCGTCGGGCATTGGGCGAATTTCGTCCATACCGTTTCCGCCGACGCGGCCGCCGACAGGCAGAGCGCGGCCAAAGCCGCCCCCAGCACCGCCCCGAACCCGAGCCTCACAGTCCTTCTCTGCGTTCGCATGTAAGCGTATCCCTTTCGTTTATCGATGATGGTCAACAGAGATCTTCGAACTACAGTTTGACCGTCTTCTCTTTACTGACATGCTGCTTGCCTGCGACCAGCCCCAGCGTGACACGGACCTTGCGATGCGTCCGCGCCGCAGCTCTGCCGGTCTTCGTGTATTGAACCTTCAGCTTGTGCACACCGGCGCTCAGGCCGCTCTTGACCAGAGTCTTCAGGCCCCCGCCGGCGATCTTCAGCCGGCCGGCGACGCTCGTGTCGACCGTGAGCAGCAGCGCGGTCGTCCCCGCGTGTACGGCGCTCACGGCGATCGACGGCTTACAGCCCGTGATCTGGACCTCGACCGTTTCTTTGTGTTCGGCTCCGTTCTGGCCGAGCATCGCAACGGGCGCGAGGAGTTCCTGGCCGCACTGGCTGGCGCTGGCGCGCCCGATCGTGCGCGCGCTCGTGAACTCCGAGAACGGCCCCCGCGGCAGTCGCGCTTCAAACGTGCTGAACGGCGCGTCGGGGACCGAGTTGAACGTTGCCGTCAGGACGCTCGTCTTGGCCGAAACGGACGATTCGCCTTCCACCTCGAGCGTGACCCCTTCGCCCTGGAGCACCATCACGACGTTTGGGAATTTGGCGTTGCCAAATGAGACGAGATAGAGCGGGCCCGACAGCGGGTTGGCGAGGATCGGCGTGTGGACCGTCGCCGTGCCGATGTCGGCGGCCGCCGGGCAGTTCGCCGGGTTCGCTTGAAACACTGCCGCGAGGCACGCTTTACGCAGCGTTTCCAGGCGCACCGGGAGCTGCGTCGGGAACGAGATCCTCAGTTTCGCGACGTTCGCCTCGATGCCCGCCGGGTAGGCGACCTTGACGTCAACGCCGGTGCCGTCAACTTTGGTCGCGCTCGCTTCCGTGCTCGCGCTCAGCGTCGGGGCGAAGGGAAGGTCGTTACAACCGTACGTCGTCAGCGGCGCCGAGACGCCCGCTTCTCCCCCTTGCGCGGACTTGACGGTCCCTGTGATCGACTGCGCTTCGCAGTTGGTGGGGTTCACGACGAATTCGCGCGTGTCGAAGGCGAGCTGGATCGAACGGACGCGCGCAGGCACGCCGTCGAGCATCTGGGGCACGTTCGAGCTCGTCGCGGTGACCTGCGCGGTGCTTGGGTTGATCGTCAAGGCGACGCGCACCAGCACGTAGCCCAGGTTGAACGGCCCGGCGACGGCCGGCACGAGGATCGAGAGGCCGAACGGCGCGCCGGCGTACGGGCCGGTGAAGTAGACCTTGCCGGTCACGTTGTAGGGGTCGCTGCCCGAACCGACGGCGACGCTCGCCGTCCCGATCTGGCTTTCGGCCGGGCACGCTTCCCTTTCTTCGGACGCAGCCGGTTCGGCGCACTTGGCCACCTTGGAGACGTAGCCGAGCAGGCCCTTGGGCAGTGTGGTCGCGACCGCCAGGATGTTCTGTTCACGGTCCTGGCGCGTCAGCGTGAACACGAACGGCGTCGTCGCGCCGGCATTTGTGACGGTCGTCCGCGCTTCGGCCGACGGAGCGAACGGCGCGGACGCGGGGCACGGTGCGCCCGCGCCGTTCCAGTCAACGTCGAAGGAGTCGGAGGGAAAGGATTCGTTCGTGTATGGCGAGGCCCACGAGCTGATCGCGCCTTCGCTGACGGCCGGTCCGCACGCGGCGGGGTTGGCGAGCGGCGCCCGCGCGCCGCGCGTCGTAGAGACGGTGATGTTCGAGAGCGGGAACTGCGGGTTTTCGTCGAAAACCGTCGTAATCCGACCGGTGTTGGGGTCAACAGACGCATGACCCGCCAGCTTGACGATCACGTCCGCTTCGGGCGCCTGCACTTCGAGATACAGCCGGTAGAGCGTGCCACTCGCGGCATCTTGCTTCGTGCAGACCGCCTGACCCGACCCGCCGCATTCCGGCTGCGCGACGAACAGGTGCCCTTCGAACTGTTCGTGCAGCAGCGGGCTGGTCGCCTTGACCGTCGCGATCTCAGAGGCTTCCGGGCATTTGCCCGCCGCCAGCCGCTCAAGACCGTCCGCACCGACTTCTTCAGATTCGCTGCCTTCGATGTTGATGCCTTCCGGGCCTTTTTCCTGGCATGCCTTCAGCCCGTTCGCCGCCGACGGCGAGATCGTCGTGCCTTCGGGCAGCGTGACGTTAACGTTCTTGACAGGGGGCGTGCCAAGGCCGGTCTTGCCGTTGGGGGCCTGCGGAACGTTCAGTCCGATTTCATAGCCCGACGGCGCGCCCGCCTGCGTCGTCTGCGGCTTGACGTTCAGCGTCGAACTGAAGCGCAGCAGGTTGCAGCCTTCGAGTTTGGCGAACGCCGGCGCGGAGCCGGGGAGCATCTTGCCCGGTTCCTTCCAGGTGTCGAAGGCCACGTGGGCTTGCATAGCTTCTGGGGCGGCTTCGCAGTCGCTGGGGTCTGTCACGAATGTCCCGCGGTCAAAGATAGCTTCGTCGCCGTTTTCCCGGACGATCTTTTCTTCGATGTCGCCATAGAAAGTCGCGATCGCTCCGACGAACGACGCCAGTCCGGGCAGATCGGGTACGGCGATACGCGCTACGTACTGGCCATCACGTCGCACGACGCTCGCGTACATGAAGAACGTCAGGTTATTAGACGCAAACGCGAGCTCGGCAGCGTAACCCTTCTCGGGTACGACGTTATAGACACCAATAACGTGCGTTGGATCCGCACCGTTCGCAAATACGCCATTCACTATCATTGGCAAAACCGAACCGACACGACTCGCTTGCGGGCAGCCGCTCACGTTTGTTTTCACTTCCACAAGCGTCGGGGGGCATTGCTCGGCCACCGTCGCGTTCCCTAGGAAGCCCAATGGCAAATAAAATTCGAGATCCTTCACGGGCTCCACCGGTTTAAATTCTTCATTGATCCCTACGTTTTTGTTGCGTTCATCGTATAGAAGCACGGTCGTCGTTACAAGGTCGGGATGTCCGTCGGCCTGCTCGAACGGTTCACCGTCCGGGCCCGTCGCTTGGAATGAGAACTTTGCCACCCCCGGCCGCGCTACAGACTGTTCTTCGCCCACAGTCGTGCGCACTTCGCCGCCGACCGGTTTTTCTGCACCCCCGCCGCTTACGGTCGCTACATCCAAAAGAGCGCTCGCGATCACAAGTGCCCCCGTCACTTCGTATTCAATTGTGACAACCATGAACCCACTCGGCACCGTAGGGCTCGGAAAACCACACACGACTTCTGATCCGCTTTCTATCGGGCACGTACTGCCACGGGGCGCTGCTCTTGCTCTCGTAGCCGACAAACCGGGCGGTAGGTCGTCTTTGACCGTCACTTCCCCCGCGCTGGTTTCCGCACCGACGTTCTCCACGACCACGTCGTAGCGACCCTTCTGTCCGACACCCTTCGGCTGCAGGGTGGGAAACGGGACAACGGTAGCCTGCCAAGCGGGCTCCGGCGCACCGGCCGCCGCGTCCGCTGAAGTTGCACCCATCCAGATGCCGCAGACAGACAACAGCATGATACCCAGGCATCTCGCGAGCGGCCGGGCAACAGATCCAGAACGCCCTATGGACACCACCATCACGACCCCCTCCGCGACTTCTTGTTTTTGACTTTAGCCGCATATTTTAGCCGCGTAGATGCGCCGCACGCGTTCCGTCGTCGCTTTGGCTTGTGCCGGCACACTCGCAGAGCATCCTTGCCACTGCGCTTCGACGAACCGCTGCTGCTTTTCTTGGCCTGCTTCGACCCGGTCCCCAAGCCAAACGTGCCCGTCGTCCCCGTGTTGCCGCCGGCGTCGCTCGACGTCACCGCCGGCAGACCGGCGCCTCCGGGCACCGAACCTTCGCACGCCCCCGGAATGCACGTGGCGGACTCGCCTCCGACCGCGCCCGGCGCGATGCCACCGTCAACGCGCGCGTCATAGATGTCGCGCTGCCCGCCGTCCACGTCGCTCGACAGCAGCGCATCGGACGTCGCGAACAAGATATTGTTCCCGTTTTCATCCATCCCCATGTATTCCGCGCCACACCCTTCGTTTTTATGTGTCGGAACGTCGCGCCCATCGGACAGCAGGTGCACCGCACCCGCCGAGATTGGTCCATCGCTGCGGAACTCATAAACGCTCGAACAGGCTGGCGTTGACGTTGAACGCAGACCGAGCAAGCGGGCTCAATTCTCCGGCCGTTTCGAACACAATCGTTTTACCGTCTTGCGAAACATTCAACCGATTTGTAGTGCCTTTGAAATCGCTTTCTTCGCCAAGCGACCTGGCTAGAAGCGCGATAGATTCCCGATTAATGCCTACCGTAACACCGTTGCCGTTTTCGTTCCACCCATCTTCACCCTGAGTGACTCTGACCAATTCCCCCGTTTCCGCGTCGTACTCAAACAGCTGGGCAACATTTGGTTTACTGGACTCACCAGGCGTGAGACCTGGCGCAACGCTGGCGAACAGTAGAACGCTGCCGCCTTTGCCAGCAACCTCTACCGGTCGGAAGAAACGACGCGCCCAGTCCGCTTCGTCTTCCTGGCTGAGGGTCGCGACGAACGTCATGGTACCCGCGTCCGTGTCGTACACGTAGAGGTTGGGCTCACCAAGCGCTGGCTTATGTTCGAACACGTTTTTACCCGAGCCTGGGATAATTCCATCCGCGACAAAGTATACCTGCGAACCGTCCTCGCCAATTCCCGCGACGCCGCGCACGTTATCCGTGTCCCCTGCGATCAGTGTCAAACGTTCGTGCGTGGATTGTCCAAAATCGTACTCATACAAGTTGCATCCATCTCGGCTGCTTGGACACCCTTCTAGTTCTTGGTACGCAGTTCCACCCGCTGTCAGATCGCTCGCGTTGTTGGTCAGCTTCTGCGTACTTGTAAAGAACATCTTTTCGCCGTTTTCCGAGGCGCCCTCGAAGTTCTTGCCGGATACTTCTCCGCATGCCGCAGTGCACTCGTTTTCGCTGACATCAACTGTTTCTGCCGAAACCGACGAACTCGCGCTACCGTGAGTTCGCGCATATATTTCAGCCGTCTTACGCCCAGGTTCGCACGGGTACAACGTAAAGAAAATTGTTTCACCGTCCGCAGAAAGCGCGTTGTACGACGACCCACGACTGGAGCCGCTGCCCAGTTCAGAGCCGCAGTCCGCTAGCAATTCTTCGTGATATTCTCCACCTGTCGGTTTTTCGCCCGTCGCCGCCACCAGCACGGGTCGTTCGTTATCTGTACCGCTGTATTCGTACAGCGACCGGCCACCTATGGTCTTATCAAAGCTCCAGTAATCTTCCCCCGGATGGTTCGCCAAAAGCACCACGTGCTGATAGGCGCTTGTAGCCGCGATCGTGCTGTCAGAGAGTAGGCTCACCGATTCTAGGACGTCGCTTTCTTCGCCTTCCTTGCTGACGACCGTGGGGCTCAACGTGCCTACGCGCGCGTATTCGCCGCTCGCCGCGCGGACATACAGTTCAAATTTTTTGGCCGACTGCCGCGGTGTGTGCCCATACCACAGCGACATGCCGTCGTTCGCTTCAGCCGCCACAGGCTCCTGTCCTACGAACGCACTCAGCGGCGCCATCATCGAGGACAGATGCCAGCCGTCCGCCGACCGAGTATCCAGGTAAAAATTGTTTTCTATGTCTTCGCCCGATCCGGCGAGGTCAGCGAACCCCCCAAAGCTCGCCAGAACGCTTTTTTCGCCAGTGCTCGCAAGGCCACGCAAGCCAAGCGGATAACCGTCCTTGTACGGCGGCGTCACCATCTCGTACGCTCGACAGTCAGCCAGCAAGCTCGACCCGAGCGAGGAACGTAGTGCTTCGTTCGCGCATGGCGCCGCAGACGCCGCCCGGCACGCGACCGCTGAAATGACAACTGCCGCCAGAAGTACAGCTCCCGTTAGCCGGACCCCGCGCGCCACCATGTTTGTTGACGAGTCACCCGACCAGACATGCTTGTTGATTCTCCCCACGCCTACCTCTCCTCTACAACCGCCAATTATGGGGCGCATTATCGCCGCTGCGCTTTTAACCGATGGGCCGCCGGCGTACACTGTAAGTGGCGCGGCGACCCATCATGCATCATGACTTTGTGCTTGTGACTCAGCTAGTAGTAGTAGAGCTTATTACTTAAAGCTCCACAACATGTCGCTTTCCAGGTGAAATAATGCGCTACCTGATATCGTTGCTGAGGCTGAGCCTACTTCTAGTTCGCCTGGTGTTTCGATGAATGCCGTAAGTAAATGCCATAAACGTTCGTCCTGCCCTAGTGGGTCTAAAACTGCGGCAGTGCCAGTAACTGCGTTCTTGCCACTGGCGGAACAGCTGGTCCCATTGAGTTTAAAGGTCGCAAACAATCCGCTGGCGTTCACCGGTTTGGCTTTACCCTTCGCGGCTAACGACCCGTCTAATGTTAGCGCTCCTTCAACCGGAAGTGTACCGATTGTCGTGCCTTCGAGTGTGCATGTCGTGGGTTTGATGACTGTACAGGCCGAGAATTCGAGGCTTTTCGCACCTGCTGTGACGGTCTCGGCAATGTATCCTCCATTGACGCCAAGTTTCGTGCATTCAATTTCGACACCACTGAATGTAAGTATGCCTGGTTTGTCGGTGATGGTTGCAGACGAAATCGCCGCCGACCCCACAAGTAAAGAGCCTAACACTAACCACCCCGCCTGCGCCGAACCCGCAGCGATCGCACTAAGCGCGAACGCCGCGAACGACGCCAGGATGAGTATTCGTATCTTAGACATAGCCGTTTTGATCTCCTTTCGACTTCTATAGACATCGAACGCAGCCATTCAATGAGCACCTGGGAGGCAGTGCTGCCCAACAGGTTGACCGCCTTGTCGTTCTCCAGCGTGGTCGCGTCACGTTTGTCCTCCCCTCTCTCTGGCCCGCCGACCTCGATCATTCCGTTGTCGCCGCCGCACGGACCGCTCCTATGTCTTACACGACGGTGCCCCGGGGTGTCAATGATCGGGCTGCGCGTCGGGCTCACGGGAGCGTGGTGCCGTCTACCGGCGACGCGCAAATGCCCTGCATACGAGCCACAAATGCTCGTCTGCCGGTGCGTTGAAGCAATGAGAAACAACGGGCCCAGAAACACGCGCCGAGACGCCACAAACGCCTCCGTGCCCACCGGCTGCGCGCCGTACACGCGAGCTCTGCCGCCACCCGCTGAGGCAGCACGGACTATCGACTCGGACGCGGCAGCGAGCGAGAGCCCTCCAGCCGCATGCGAAGTCGTGCGCTGGTCGCGGTCGCCAGCCGGCCCTCTCCGAGCTGGCGACCGCACGATAACTACCGCGGCACCGGAACCTCGCTCAGTCGAAACTCCACAGCATGTCGTTTTCCAGTTTGATTAATGAGCTACCAGATATCGTCGCTGCGCCGGCGCCTAGTTCTAGTTCACCTGCTTTTTCCTCAAACGTCTTAACTAACTGCCATAAACGTTCGTCTTGCCCCGTTGGAGCTAAGAGCGATACTGACCGGTAACTGCGACCTTCCCAGCCAGAGAACAACTGCCTCCTTTGATTTTAAAGGTCGCAAAGACATCGGAGGCGTTCTCCGGTTTGATTTTTGACTTTACTGCTAATGGTCCGTCTAATGTTACTAACCCTTCGATAGGGAGGGTACCAATAGTCGTCGGGGTTGGTTCTAGCGAGCAGTTGCCCGCCGGTTCAACTTGACACCCCACGAACACGAGACTCGTCGCTAAAAACTTGTCGAGCTCACTGATCTTTCCACCACCGATTTCAAGCACGGTTGGGCATTCGATCTTAAATTCTTCGGTTCCGCTTTTGAACCCCAGAATACCTTGTTCGTGGATAAAAGCGCTTTTCGCGATCGCGGCCGACCCTACCAGTAACGAACCTAACACTAACCAGCCCGCCTGCGCCGAAGCCGTAGCGATCACACTAGGCGCAACCGCGACAAGAAACGCCACAGTAAGTATTCTTACCCTGCACATACTACGGGGGGCGAGTAAATGGGGGTCAGTGAAGGTGTGTTATGCGGCTGCGTATGTGACATGTTTCTCTTGGAAGTAGCGGGCGACGATTTGGGGTTGTCGTTGGCGGCTGCGGAGGTAGGCGCGGACCTCGCTGACGAGTTGGGCGAGATCGCGGGGGCGTCGGCGTCCGAGCGTGTTTGACTTGACGTCCTGGTTGAGGCACTCGGCGGGGTTGAGCTCGGGACTGTAGCCCGGCATGAACACCAGTTCGATCAGCTCGGGGCGCGCAGCTGCCCATTGGCGAGCGATCTTTGCGCGGTGAGTGGGATGCCCGTCGACGATCAGGATGATCTTGCGGCCCTTGGCGTCGCGGATCAGACGAGCCATGAAATCGATGAACACCTTCGCGGTGAAACGCTCCTGAAAGACACGGAAGCGCAGCGTGCCGGTGTTGGAGATCGCGGCGATCATGTTCGTCTTGAAGCGCTGCCCGGTGCCGTTGACCACCGGCGTGCATCCCACTGGGGACCACGAGGTTCCGGTGGTGTGGTCTGAGCGCAACCCCATCTCATCGGCCCACAGGATCTCCGCGCCTTGCTGGCGAGCACGCTCGGCGATCGCGGGATAGGTCTCATCCAGCCACGCCTTGACCTTCTCATCGGACTGCTCATAGGCGCGACGGACTGGCTTCTGCGGACTGAATCCCCAGCGGCGCAGATAGCGCCCCGCGGTCTTCTCGGTGATCTGTACACCAAAGCGCCGCTCGATCAGTTCGCATACAAGCGCCCGAGTCCACAAGAATCCCGGCAGTCGCAGCTGATCGGGATTCTTCTCCCGGATCGCCTTCGCGATCTGCGCCTGCTGCCACGGCAAAAGCGCGGTCTTCTCGCCAGGCCGACGACCCCGCTTGCCAGCCGCCAGTCCATCCTGCCCACCCTCGCGAAACGCCTTTACCCAACGCCCCACCGCCTGACGAGCGACACCGACCAACCCAGCCGCCTCGACCTGGCTGAAACCCTCGACACAGACCATCCTCACCGCACGGCGGCGAAGCTCCTCCTGAGCCGACCGCGACAACGATCGAGCATCCCGATCCACACACAGAACACTACCACAAACAACCGCTATTTACTGTCCGGAGTAGTAACTCCGAAAAAACGCTGCTGTTCGAAGGGGCTGGCGGCTTGGAAACGATCGCCACCAGCGGGGGCGCGTCAACGCGCCTGTTCCAGACTTACGGCGACGGCGAATTCACATATGAATGCGAAGGGCCGTCCGGTGAACCTTTGGGCACTCGATGTTCTGAAGACTTCACGGGTGCCCGTTCCCCGTCGCCGTCAGACGGCGGCGAATTCACGTTTCGTGCCGAAACGCCCGGCAGACAGCCCTATACGATCAATATCTTTGCCGCCAGCGACACGGGCACCGATGTCAGAGAGATCACGAAAGACAACTCGAATGCCACCGTCAGTCAAGGCAAACCAAATTTTACACGTCCGCTCATCGGCCGAGCGTCGGTCTCTCCAAAGGGCACCGGCATCATCTTCGCGCGTGGCGGTCCGCTTTCCGGGCACGGCACCGGAACGCAGATTTGGGAGGCCGGCATCGACGGCTCCGAAGAACACGAGCTTTTCCCGGTAGAAGACTCCAACATCTACCCTGAACCTGAGTTCTCACCGTATGAAACGCGGGTCGCTTATCTCGATGACGAACGCCTCATGGAGGCTGACCCCGATGGTCAGAACCCGGTCCAGCTGAGCCCTCCCGGTGTTCGTGTGACTGACTTTGACTGGTACAAGAAGGCGCCTGCCGACAGCGACGGTGACGGGATCGCCGATGTCGCCGACCAGTGCCCGACCGAACCGGGCCCGCCGCCAAGCGGATGTCCCGACGGCGACGGAGATGGCGTACCCAACATTGACGATCTGTGCCCGGCGGTGTATGGGACGGCGCCCGACGGATGCCCCGACACCGACGGAGACGGTATCGATGACGCCCACGACCTCTGCCCAACCGTCTATGGCACCCTCCCCGACGGTTGCCCCGCCGCCATCACCGGCCCTGGATCATCCAATACGCCGACGCTCACGACTCCGATGACCCCCGGCCTTGGGGCCTCTCCGGGTGCCCAAGGCGGGTCGAACCAGCAGAGCACGATCGCGAGAATTTGTAACGACACCGGAGTCGGTAGCGTATTTCTCGGCGGTGTGTCTGGCATATTCGATTGGGTCGCCGGCGCCTATGGAAGTCTTTTCAGCGCCTCGGCAGCGTTTGGCTGCTCGCTCGCATTGGCGAACCCGGACTCCAACGTGTTCGCTGAGGCGGCGTGCGGGGGCCTGACTGGTGCGTCGATATCGTCGGGTATCTTCGGTCTTCTGGCGGCTCCTTCCGTTTTCGGCGGTCTGCTCCTTGAGGGGATCAGTTACGTGACCGGCGATCTCGGCGGGTGGGCGTGCTCCGTCAACCCACCCGATCCTGCTTATCGCGAAATCGCCAGGGCACATGTAATTCCGGTAACTATTCAGGTGCCGGTCCAGCGTTTGTAGGCTGCGAGGAGGCGTGAGGTGACTGGGTCCGCGTCGATGTGGATGTCGAGTAGGGCTACCTCGTAGTGTTTGTCGTTGCGTTGGCAGGTGGCGATTAGCTCGCGGCGGTTGCCTGTGGTGGTGACAGAGAGCACCTCGACGGTCTCGCCGACGATGGTGCCTGGGCATGGGAAGTTTGCGTCGTAGAAGGCGTTTTCGAATCCCATGAGCTGCTCGTCCTCGTCGTAGCAGTCGACGGTGATCTCCTCGATCAGGGCGTCAAGCTCTGGGTCGGTTTGGCGGGCTGGGATCATCGGTCTGCGCTCAAAGAATCAGGCGGCTGGGTGTAGGCGCTCCAAAAGTAGTGGTGGGCATTGGCGGATCTCGCCGCTTTGGAACCGGCCGACGGGCTGGTGCACGCAGACGGTGGCGGTGTGCTCATCAAGCTCGATCACGACGCCGTGCACGCCGCGCAGATATTGGGGTTTGGTGCGCTCGGTAAAGCGGACGCGGTCGCCGAGGGAGAGCATCGCCAGCGCCTTGGCGGAGTTGACTGTCTCCAGCAGGTCAAGACGCGCGTGGGTCGCGTCGGCAAGCGCTGTCAGGTGCTCATCGAGCGCTCCGGCCGCAATCTGGTCGAGCAGCAGCTGCTCGGGCCGAGCTAGCGTCTGCTGTGGATCATCGCGCGGCGGCGGGGAGCTGACGCCCGCGGGCGATGGCAACTGGCGCCCGGATCTGTTGCGAGGGGAGCGCTTGCTCATGCCCCGCGATTATTGCCGCCGTGGTGGACGGCGCGGCTTCAGGTTCCCCGGTGGCCGGCAGCCAGGGTGTACCCCGCGCCAGTGCGCTGAGCACGCCGAGGGTGTCCTGGTCCTGCTTTCTGGCGGTGGAGATGCGGTCGTCCGGTCGCGCACGTCGCGAAGGATCTCGGGATCGAGAGCGAGACGCTTCGCAAACACGTCCGGCAGACCGAAGCTGATGAGGGCCGGCGCAAAGACGTTCTGAGCAGCCAGGAGCGCGAGGAGATCAAAGCGCTACGGAAAGAGGTAGCGCAGCTGCGCCGCGCGAACGAGATCCTGAAGGCCGCCAGCGTGTTTTTCGCGGGCGCGCTCGATCGACACCGTCCGAAGTGAGCGCGTTCATCGAGGAGTATCGCGAACGCTTCGGGGTCGAGCCGATCTGCGAGACCTTGGGCGTGTCGGCGTCCGCCTACTACCAGCGCGCCACCGGCCAACGCTCAGCCAGGGCCGTGGAGGACGAGCGGCTACTCACCCTCATCAACGAGCTACACGCCGCCAACTACCACGCCTATGGGTCACGCCGGATGTGGAAGGCACTGCTGCGCGAGGGCGAGCGGGTTGGCCGCAGCCGAGTCGAACGGTTGATGCGCCAGAACGGCATCCAGGGCGCCAAGCGGCGCGGCAAGCCATGGCGGACCACCAAGGCCGACCCGGCGGCGCTGCGCAGCCCTGACAGGGTCAACCGCGACTTCACCGCGTCCCGGCCGGATGAGAAGTGGTTCGCGGACTTCACATATCTCCGGTGCTGGGAGGGGCTGGTGTTCTTCAGCTTCGTGATCGACGCTTACAGCCGCATGGTCGTCGGCTGGCAGTTCGCCAACCACATGCGTACCAACCTCGTCCTGGACGCTCTCAGGATGGCTCTGCGTTGACGCACCCCAGGCGCAGATGTCTCGCTCGTGCCGATCTCGACATTCGGCTCACCATCGCCAGCGTAGAGCACGAGCTTGGCGCGCTGAACCTCCTGATGCGGGCGCGTGTAGCACGCAGCGACATGCTCCAGCTCACGACGCTCCTCCGCGCTCAACACGATCCTGGGAGTCGGTCTCGCCATCACCGAACAATTCGCCGTAAACGACACAGCCCCTGCCCGCAATTCGACTGGACTTACGGCGGGGAACACTAAGCGACAGCTTGCCAACCATCTGAGCGTGACGCCACGCTGGATCGAGCTCCAACAGCCGCTCGGCCTCCCGCGTCTGTCCACTGGCGGCATGACCCGCTACCGCATCTCAGAGGTCGAGGCTTGGCTGCGCGAGCGCTACGGCTCCCCCTCGGCGGACACCTCAGTCACGTAGTCGCTGATCGAGGTCTCGTGGGCGGCCCCGGTTTCGCGCCGATTCGCCTTCGTTCGCCTCAGGTCAACTCGACGCAACGTATTTGTCCCGTATCGGCCCCAAAACGACCTTTCTAGGATGGAAGGCCAATCAAAAATCGGGGCGAACGGTTAGAGTTGGCTTGCTTGTGCGGTTTTCGGGCCGCATCCTACGGATTTCCTACGGCCATACCGCGTAGAAGCCAGGCACTTCTGAGCTTCATGCCTGCCGTATGCCATCTTGAACGCGCGTATCGCAGCCCTCGGGGCTGGGGACGCTCCGCTCGCGCCAGGGCAATCGGCGGCGGCGATTGGCACAATGCCTGCAAATGCTCTACGTGCTCGCTAACTGCCCGGTGCATGGCGACGTTCACGCCAAGCGGGTCAGGTCAGAGTCCTCGGGACCTGGCGGCGAGCGGTTCGACGGCTACCTCTGCCCTGGCGAACCTGACGACCCGGTGTGCCTTGAGCCCGTGTCGCCGACCGGCGGGGCGGTGGAGCGCCCGAACTGGGCCGAGTACGCGGACGAGCGTTAGACCCGTTCATCCGGCAGATCGCCCACAGGGTCGGCAAAACGCACAGGCAGACGGCCGACAGCGCAGGAGACTGTCGGCGCTGTGCCTACTCCTCATCGTTCACGTCCGCGATGGAGGGTGTCCAGAACCCCGGCTCGAAATGGCGTGTCGCCCCGTTGAAACGGGCGAAGCCGTCGAGGTCTGGAAAGAGCCATCGCTCGCTGTAACCAAAGATGGTTTCCCAGCGATCGTGAAGGTCGTCCTTTAGGTCCGGCGATACGGCAATCGCAACCAGGCCCGGTGCTACCTCGGACGGCTCGGGCGTCTCGTGAGGGGCGCGTGCTGGCGCTCCCGCGTCCGGCCCGAAGCCAAACGAACCCCACGAAGCGAGGTGCACCTCCGACCACGCGAATACTGCCGCTTGAGCGGGCATCCTGGGTGATAGACCCCACGGGCGCCACCAATGCACTCCGGGCTCTTGGTGGATCGCGATTGCCTGATCGAGTTGGTGTTGGGAGCGAATCTGCTTTGCTGCTGTGAGATCTATTCCGACGACGACCCGTGGTCGCCGGGATGATCCCGACACGCAAACCAGAGCGCAATAAACGCGTTGAACGTGAAGTCCAATAGCCTCGTTGCCGCTCCGTGATGCTGAAGTAGGGCAAGAACCTCAAGATCAGAGCGACGTCTCCCAAACGCGTCTCCATGACCGTCAAGGCGCGCGTGCTCGATCAGTTCGTGCTCATACGAGGCCGCGTAGCCCTCAAGCCTGGCGGGGTCGGAGCGCACAGGGGCAAAGATAGGGCTGTCAATGAAACGCCGAACGGCGCCGCTGTGAAGCGACCATGCGCACGACTGGCCCCGCCAGATGCCGCACGCGGCCGGTCTCGTCGCTCGGAAGCTCGGAGAGGGGGCTGCGATACACTAGCCCGCATACAAACCGACGAGTCGGTTTATGATTCCCATAGGAGCCTGCTGATGCCGAAGATTCGTCCTGAGACCCGCATAGAGCGTCGCCAGTTGCTGATCGACGCGGCGTGGCGGTGCGCGGCAGTGCGCGGCTTTCGAGACCTCACCGTCGATGACGTTTGTGCCGAGGCCAGTGCGAGCAAGGGCGCGTTCTATGGGTACTTCAAGCAGAAGCAGGACTTGTTGCTCGCGCTGCTTGAGGACGACACGGCTGCGCTCGATCGTGAGCTTGCGCAGATAACGCACGAGAACTCCTCGGGGGTGCAGCGGGTGCGACGCTTTGCGCGGGTGATGCTTGCGCGCGGTGAGGATCCGGCGCGTGTGCAGGTTCGCGCCGATCTTTGGGCTGAGCTGTTGACCGACGATGTGGTGCGGGGCCGACTTGCGGAGGCTACCCAGCGCAGGCGGGAGCTTGTGCGTTCGTGGATCGAGGAAGCGGTGCAGAGCGGTGAGCTGGTGGCGATCCCGGCGAACGCGCTCGCGTCGATCCTGCTCGCGCTGACCGACGGGCTGATGTTGCACGGCGCGCTTGACCCCAGCGGGTTTCGCTGGCGCAACGTCCATCGCGCGATCGACGTGATGCTCGCCGGCCTTGAGGCGGAGTGACACCAGGAATGTCCACTGTGCAAGCAGGAACGGACGGGATGCCCTGGCGAGCGCGCTTGCGGCGCTCGGTCATAAACGGCTCGACGGGACTGACTGTGCTGGCGCTGCTCGTCGGCGTCGGCGCCGGTATAGGAGCAATCGCCTTCCGGTACATGATCCTCGGCGTCACCTACCTCTTCAGCGGCCATCGTGACTACAGCGCCGCCGGGCACGCCGCCAATCCCTTGATACCGGGTCTCGGCATTTGGTTCGTGCTGATCGTGCCCGTGGTCGGCGGCCTGATCTATGGGCCGCTCGTCTCACGCTTCGCACCGGAGGCACGCGGTCACGGCGTGCCAGAGGTGATGCTCGCCGTCAACAAGCTCGGCGGACGGATGCGCCCACAGGTGCCGATCGTCAAGTCGCTCGCCTCAGCGCTCTGCATCGGCTCGGGAGGCTCGGTCGGCCGGGAGGGACCGATCGTGCAGATCGGCTCCGCGCTCGGCGCGCTGACCGGGCAGATCATGCGCGTCCCGGAGTCAGAGCTGCGACTGCTGGTCGCGTGCGGCGCTGCCGGTGGCATCTCAGCGACGTTCAACGCTCCGATCGCAGGAGTGTTCTTCGCGTTGGAGCTGATCCTGCGCAACTTCGAGACCCAATCGTTCGGGCTCGTCGTCCTCAGCTCGGTCGCCGCAGACGCGATCGGACGAGCAGCTTTCGGCTCACACCCATTTCTGTCGCTGCCCACGTTCAACTTCAATTCTCCGCTGGAGCTTGTCCTGTACGCGGGCCTTGGCGTGCTCGCCACCGGCGTCGGGCTTGGTTTCGTGCGCGTCCTATACACGGGCGAGGACATCTCAGACCGGATATGGGGACACCGCCCGAACTGGCTGCGCCCGGCCATCGGCGGCGTACTGCTCGGCTTGCTGCTGCTCGCCGTCCCGCAGATGTACGGCGTCGGCTACCCGGTCTTGCAGAACGCGGTCGCCGGCCACTACCTGATCCTCGCGCTGCTCGGTCTACTCGCGGCAAAGGTGCTCGCCACGAGCCTGACAATGTGGATCGGCGGCTCAGGCGGCGTATTCGCCCCTTCACTGTTCATGGGCGCGATGCTCGGCTCCGCCTACGGTGCCATCTTCCACCACCTCACACCACACCTCGCCCCCGCCGCCGGGGCCTACGGGCTAGTCGGCATGGGCGCAGTGTTCGCCTCCGCCTCGCGCGCGCCGATCACGGCGGTCATCATCATCTTCGAGCTGACCGGCGACTACCACCTGATCCTGCCACTGATGTTCGCCATCGTCGTCGCCACCGCCCTCTCCAACGCGATCACGCGCGACACTATCTACACGCTGAAGCTCCGCCGTCGCGGCATCGACCTAGACGCCTCGCACACACCCAACCCGATGACGCACATCACGGTCGGCGAGGCGATGGGCAACCCTCCATTCCCACTGCGACCACAACAGCCTCTGGACGAGATGATCGCGCGATTCGGCTCTGAGCGAACAAATGCCCTGCCCGTCGCTGACCCGGACGGCAAGCTGCTCGGCGTCGTCGCGGCAGGCGACCTAGAGCGCACGATCGCCCGAGACACAAACGGTCAGCAGAACACCGCAGCCATACTCATGCGCGAGGCGCTCACCCTGCACGAGGACGACTCCCTAGAGCAAGCCATCCTTGCCCTCAGCGCCACCGACGATGAGGCACTGCCCGTCCTGACTCCCGAAGATGACCGACTAATCGGCTGGCTCACCCACCGCCGCGTGCTAAACGCCTACCGCCAGCACCGCAACATCTAAGAGCCCAAGGAGCGTCGGCGACCTTGAGTTACTTCGGCGGCCTCGATGGCTCCGTGGTAAAGCCGCAGATGTTCGCGGGACGACCTTCTCGGGACTCTCGCCCATAGTCGTGATTGTCGCCATCCACTCGCGGGCGACTGCGGTCCGTTTGCGGTCCCCAGACCAACGAACAGCCCCGAATACAAGCGAATACCGCCCCGCGAGGCCCAGCGTTTTCGGGGGTTTTCGCCCGTGTTCGCTGGCCTTCGCGGTTCTCTAACCAATCGGGGCGAACGGTTAGAGTTGGCTTGAATACAGGGGATTCGGGGGCTCTGCAACGGATTTGCAACGGCCATACCGTCTCCATGCCGGGCGTCTGTAAGCTCGTGCCGCCTGTATGCCATCGTGAACGTGCGTCCGCTTTGCTCGGCACCAAGTAAACAGGTCTAGAAACGCTAGGCCGTAATGGTTGCGCCCTACACGGACCGCGTATTCTTCGGCCGATCGTGCCCGGTGCGACGGTGAGAGATGCGAGCGAGGACGACGCGCCTGCGTGCGCGGCGATCTACGCGCCTTACGTGCGCGGGACAGCCGTCAGCTTCGAGGGTGAGCCGCCGACAGTCGCGCAGATGGCCGAACGCATCACAGCGGCGACGCGCACGCACGCATGGATCGTTCACGAAGACAACGGCCGTGTCGTCGGCTATGCCTACGGCGGGCCGCACCAGGAGCGAGCGGCCTACCGCTTCTCGTGCGAGGTCAGCGTCTACGTCGAGCAGGGCCGGCGACGCACCGGCTCGGGCGGAGCCTGTCAAGTCGTTTGAGACACTTGGTTGTCGAATTTAGTGAGCAGCCTCCTCTGTGGTTGGTTTGTTGATCCAGGCGGCGACTGGTAGCGCTGGTGGTCGTGGCGGCCGGCGGACGAACCGCTTGGGTGTCGCGGTGTAGGCGGCGGTGAGGACGCGTTGGCGTTCGGCGTGGAGCGCTTTGGCGTGGCCGTGGTGGACGGCGGCGGGGGTCATCAGGCCGATCCCGGAGTGGCGGTGGGAGTGGTTGTAGTAGTCGAAGAAAGCGCGGCAGAACGCGCGTGCTTGCTGGATGTTCTCGAAGCGCCGGGGGAACTCGGGCCGGTACTTCAGCGTCTTGAAGTGTGCCTCTGAGTAGGGGTTATCAGTCGAGGTGTAGGGCCGGTTGTGCGAGCGTGTCACGCCGAGGTCGGCGAGGAGGAACGCGACGGGCTTGCTGGTCATCGAGGTGCCGCGGTCGGCGTGCACGGTCAGCTGCTGTCGCGGGATCTTCTGCTGCTCGACGGCTTGGGCGATCAGCGCCTCAGCGATCGGGCCGGTCTCGCGGTGCTGGACGGTCCACCCAACGACATAGCGGCTGAACACGTCGAGGATCACGTACAGGTAGAAGTACGTCCACTTCGCCGGGCCCTTCAGCTTGGAGATATCCCACGACCACAGCTCGTTCGGGTGCTGGGCGAGCAACTCCGGCTTCGCATAGGCGGGGTGCGTGCGTTGATCGCGCCGCTCACGTACCTGCCCGCCCGCAGCCAGCAGTCGGTAGAACGTGCGCTCTGAAGCCAGGTAACGACCCTCGTCCAGCAGTGTCGCCCAGACCTGCGCGGGGGAGCAGTCGACGAACCGTTCGGAATAAAGCTCGGCGAGAACGGCCTGGCGCTCGGGCTCGGAGAGGGCTCTGGCGGGGACGGCGCGCGGCCGGCGCGGCCTGAGCACCGGCGGACGACGGCGACGGTAAATCGTGGCCGGGGCCGCGCCCAGCGCACGACACGCTGGGCGGGTACCGACGATCGGGGTGAGATCCTGCACGGTCTGCTCGATCATCTCTCGGTGCTCCCTGGCTCGATCGCGCCCCTGGGCTCGAGCAACTCGCCCAGAAGCGCGGAGACGTTTCCCTGCACCTCGATCACCTTGCGCGCCTTCGCGAGCTCCGTCTCAGCGCGCTCGGCACGCTTACGCAGCTTCGCGTTCTCGGCCTCCAACGGGTTCGACGGCTTGCGCCCCCGCGGCCGCGAGAGCGCCCCCAGCGCCCCCTCATCCCGCTGACGGCGCCACGTCACCAGATGCGAGGAATACAAACCCTCGCGCCGCAACAACGCCCCGACATCGCCCGGCGCCGTGCACCCGTCGGCCTCACGCAAGACCGCCAGCTTGTACTCAGCCGTGAACCGCCGCCGCGTCGCGCGCTCGGCGAGCTCGGGGTCCGGGACCCCCCCAGGCGCCCCGCGCCCGGCGACCCCTCCGTTCCGGTCGCCTACGGCTCCCTCCACTCCGGGCTCGCCGGAAGAACCATCCTGCTCCATCTCCAACATCGTGTCGTGCTCCATCCTCGCCCTCAATGGTCAGTAATTCCTTGATCATGAGCGTCTCACACGACATTGGCAGAGAGGGGGGCCGCGTGCTGTACGAGGCGCTGTTCAAGCGGCTCGCAGCACGCGGCTACCGGATGGCCGTCGCGGGCATGACGCTGCCCAATGAGGCGAGCGCGGGCCTGCACCGAGCGATGGGCTTCGAGCCGGTCGGCGTCTACCGTCGAATCGGCTGGAAGTTCGGCGCATGGCACGACGTCGCATGGATGCAGCGGGCGCTTGGCATCGAGCACGACCCTCCCCCCGAGCCCTGCTGAGGCGACCGCGCGTGTGCGCTGGCGACCATCGTTCAGCTTGCGTCGGGATCCCCGCTCGTGCGAAGAAGCTGAGCCGCGTAGCCGAGGGCGATGAGGCGTTCGTCGGTGATCCGGAGCGCGTCGCGCAGCTCGGCGACGAGCCGATGCTCGTGGTCGAGATTGGAGTCTGCCGGTGCGACGGCCTCAAGCTCGATGAACGTCCCAAGCTGCTCGACCTCATCGAGATGGATGCGGACGTTCTGCCAGAGCAGTAGATGGCGGCGCTTGGCGACGACCCCGCGTATGCCGATCGCGGTGGCGAGCGCCGCACACAGCGCTGTGCCGTCGCTGACCTCGATGATGCGGTTATCAGAAGCTTCTGATAACACGATTTATCTCCTGTCGGGGGTTATGTGAAGTGGGGGTGTTTGGAGTGGTGTTTTCCTTGTGGATGCTGGGGTTTGGGGACGTGCTGCTTCTGATCATCACAGGGTCTCGAGGAACGCGAGGAGCTTGTCGGGTGGCTGGTATCGGCCGGGTGGGGTGCCGGCGGGCGCGATGGTCTCGATTGCTTTCTGCTTGACCTTGTTATCGGCGTGGAGGTAGAGCTCGGTCGAGCGGATGGTCTCGTGTCCGAGCCATAGCGCGACGGTTGTGATGTCGTTGTTGGCGAGCAGCAGCATCGCGTTGGTGTGTCTGAGTGTGTGTGGGGTGATGCGCTTGCTCGCCATTGAGGGGCAGGTGCGGGCGGCAGTGCTGGTGTGTTTGTCGAGTAGCCACGCGACTGCCTTGGTGCTCAGCGGCCGTCCTTGGCGGGTCGGGAATACGGGGTCGGTGTTCTGGCCACGGCGCTCTTTGAACCAGGCGCGTAGGGCGGTTGTGGTGTCGGGGGTGAGCGGCGCGACGCGTTGCTTGCGGTGCTTGCCGAGCACTTTGACGCTCGCGCCGGTGTCGAGCCGGACGTGCTCGATGGTGAGGTTGACGAGCTCTGAGACGCGCAGCCCGGTCTGGATCGCTGTCAGCAGTAGCGCGTGGTCGCGGCGGCCGAGCCAGGTGGTGCGGTCGGGCGCCGCGAGCAGTGCTGTGATCTCTGGCTGCTCTAGGTAGGACACGATCGTCCGGTCGTAGCGCTTGCTGGGGATCTCGAGCACCCGCGCGATGGTGTGCGCGTGCTCGGGGTGGCGCAGCGCGGCGTAGCGGTAGAGCGAGTGGATCGCCGCCAGGCGCGCGTTGCGGGTCCGGGGGCTGTTATGGCGCTGATGTTCGAGGTGATCGAGGAACGCGCCGATTAGCGGTGCGTCGAGGTCTTCGATGTCCAGGCGGCTGGGAGGCTTGCCGGTCTTCTGGTTGGCGAATTGGAGCAATAGTCGTATCCCGTCGCGGTAGGCGGCGATCGTCCGCGGACTGGCGTCCTTCTGGTTGACCATACGATCGCTAAAGAACGCCTGGAGCGTGGGTGCGAGCAGACTCATGATCCACCTCCGAGCAGCCGGTCGAGGTCGCGAGCGGCGAGCTCGAGCAGCTCGGGTACCGCCTGCAGATACCAGAACGTGTCCGATGGGTAGACATGCCCGAGATACGTGGAGAGCCGAGGCATCTCACGATGGATCTCGACCCCTGCCTGATGCCAGCCGATCAGCGTCCGAACAGCGAACGCGTGGCGCAGATCATGCGGGCGGGGTCTCGCTCGCTCCCCCGCTCCTTCCAGTCCAGCGAGGGCGATCACTGCACGGAAGGACTTCCCGAACGCGCCTTTGCTCAACCGCAGGCCGCGGCATGTGATGAACAGCGCCGTGGTTGGGCGATCTGGCTGGCAGCGATCCCGCGTCCGTTGGTAGGCGAGCAGTGCCGCGACGGTCGTCGGATGCACCGGGATTTCGCGCTGCTTGCCCCACTTCCCGACCGCGGTTATCACGCCGGCATCGAAGTCGACGTCGGCATCGTCGAGCGCGAGTGCCTCCCCGAGGCGCATGCCGCTCGCAGCCAGCAGCCCGATCATCGTGTGGACGGTCGCCCCGCGCACCGGCGGGGAGAGCGTCCCGGCGGCGCTCATCAACAGCTCGATCTCCGCAGGCGAATAGATATACGGAGCGATCCGCTGCTGGCGTGCAGGAAGCAGATCGCAAGGCGGGATCTCTGTCGCGGGATCGAGCGTCGCCATGTGTTGTGCGAACCCGCGGACCATCCCGAGCCGCTGGCGCCAGCGATGCTTCTTGACGTTGACAGGCTGACAGGCCCAAGCGAGCGCAAGCTCGGTCGTTACCGTGCTCTGGCCTGACTGCTCTAGGAACCCGACAAACTGTGGGAGCAGCCGCCCCGGATTCTCGAGCTTGAACCCGAGCTGCCGGCGAATCGTCAGGTAATCATCGAGCGCTTCACGCAACGTGCTCATGAGCGACCTCCCGGCCACGCCAACGCCAGCGACTTGAGCGAATCGCGGTCCACGCGCGCATATTTCACCGTCGATTGCAGGTCGCGGTGGCGGAGCACCTGCGCGATCTCCTCCAGCGGGACGCGAGCGCGCAGCATCTCTGACGCTGCGGTATGGCGCAACCGATGCGGCCCGACCCGTGGCAGCCCCGCGCGCTGGCACGAGCACTGCACGATCGTCGTCACGCAAGCGCAGCTGACCGGCCCAAACGGCGCGCACCCACACAAAAACAGCGCTCGATGCTCGCTGTCGGGTCGAACACGAAGATAGGAGACGATCGCCTCACCAACATCCACGGGCAGCGGCATCCGGTCCTGCCGGTGACCCTTGCCTCGCACCAACAGCTCACCCGCACGCCAATCGATGTCATCGAGCACGATCCCAGCGACCTCCCCACGGCGCAACCCCAACCGCGAGAGCAACAAAATGATCGCGCGATCACGCCGACCAATCACACTCTCCGGGTCGCAGCTGGCGAGCATCCCGGCGACCACCTGCGGCGCCAGCCCCTTCGGAAGCGACCGTCCCCGCAGATCAGCGACCTTCGGCACCGCCCACACCAGCGGCATCTCGATCAACCCAGTGACATGCAGATAGCGCAACAGCACCCGCAAGTTCGCGGCCAGGTTCATCGCGCCCACCACCGACCGCCGCGGGCACTCCCGCGCCAGGAACGAACTCACATCACCCGCGTCCAAACGATCAAGCAAAAGCCCGCCTTCTCGCTCGACGCGATCCTCAAGGAACAACCTCGCCGCCCGCTCATAGTTCGCGATCGTCCCAGCCGCCAACCCCCGCTCCCGCTCCATATACACGCACAGATCAGCAAGCAACTCCTCAACCGGCCCCGACGCCACCGGTTGTGACCCGACCACGCCGAGCTCCCGCAAATACGCGACCGGAACCCGCACGCTCAACGACGACCGATAAGTCCGATAGCCAGCCGCTCGATGCGCCGCCGCGAACCGCACCGCAAACCCATCAACCCAATCACCGACCCCAAGGCCCTCACCCTCCAGCCACAAACTCAACCGGCCCAACTGCCACACCCTCAACTTCCTCACATGCGGCTTGAACCCACGCGCCGCCAGCCACCTCTCATAACCCGCCGCATACGCCTCCAACGGACCCGACACCATCGGAACCCACGTACCCCATCTCATCAACGGCCTCCAGTCTGCGATCAGCAAGAACAGAAAGCCAGAAGCCTCGACCAGACACGCGATTATGCGCAGTCGCCCACCACCAAACCCCCACAACTACAAGCAGACGCAGGCCCCAACCCGCCCCACTTCACATAACCCCCGACAGGAGATAAATGCGGTAGCGGCTCTCGCGCTGCTGTGGTTCGCTGGCGCGCTCGAACTGGATCAAGTGCGGACGGCCGGGCTGCTCCTCGCGGAGCTTGAGCCCGCCGCGTGCGACCTCAAAGTAGGTATCGCGCTGCGCGATCGTGCCGCGGTCCTCGGCCCCGAGCTTCCGACATACCTCAAGCGATGCGGACGGGTCCGGGTCGGTCGCCTTCAACTCGATGTTTCTGCGCGGTGCCTGCACGGCGGTCGATGACGGCCTATGCGGCTTGGCTCGGCTGTAGGCGGCGCGCTCTGAGCCAGAACACGAGGCCGCATACCGCGTAGAGGATGGCGATAGCGATAAGCGTGAACTTGATCGCCGAGCAGACGGCAGCGAACGGCGGCGCGAAGCTGCCACCGTGGCCGGCGAGCGTGAGCAGCAGCGCGACGTTTTCGCTCGCGTCAAAGCTCGCAGCGGCGAGCGCGAAGAACGGGACAACCGCACCGATGGCTGCGAGGCGCCGCCAGTCGTGCGCTCGCGCCGTGTCGCGGACTGCGAAGCCGGCGAGGGCGAAGAACAGGCCGTAGGAGAGCATGTAGCCGTAGTCGAGCAGCAGCGAGAGGTGCGCGGCGCTGCGTCCTTTCGGTCCCCATTCAGCGATGATCTGCGCAGCGCGAGCGTGGCTGCCGGCGAACTCGAAGTCGAGGATCGTCGGCCCGTGCGAGACGTGCGAGGGGTCGATCACTTCGAGGATCACCGTGAACGCGACGGTGGCGACCCCGAGCACGATCAAGGCGCGCTTGCGATGGTGCGTGCTCACGAGCGAGCGGGGTCGGTCGCTCGGCTCTCTCGAAGCTGGCTCATCGTGAACAGCGCGCGCAGGTCAAGGCCCTCGGCAGCAAGGTTCTCCCGGCCGCCGGCTTCGCGGTCGATCACGCACAGCACCGCCGCGATATCCGCTTCGCGGTCGCGCAACTCCCGGCAGGACTCGATCACCTGGCCGCCAGAGGTCACCACGTCCTCGATGACCGCGATCCGGCGCCCGGCGACCTCGCCGCCCTCGGCCAGCCGGCAGGTTCCGTAGGTCTTCGCTGCCTTGCGAACGAACACGCTCGGCAGCCCCGACACCTGGGAGGCGACGACGGCCAGCGGCACGCCGCCAAGCTCAAGGCCAGCGAGCAGTTCCACCCCGGCGGGCAGCAGGCCGACCAACGCCTCGGCAATCTCGCGCAGCAGGCGAGGGTCTGACTCGAACAGGTACTTGTCGAAGTATTCGCTGCTTGTCGCACCCGAGCGCAGCCGGAACTCGCCCGTGAGGCGGGCGCGCTCGTAGATGCGGTCGGCAAGCCCGGACACCGAACGGCAGCTTATTCGCCGATTCCGTTACTCGGCGATTGGCGCGTGCTTCTCAGGTCTCGCCGCAGTCGGTTCGGCCTCTAGTCCGAGTAGGCGGGGTAGTTCATCGAGCGAGCCCAGCCGCTCGGCGCCGGCTTCGCGCAGTGCCGACTCGTCGCTGTCGGCGGTGTAGCCAAGGGCACGCATCCCTGCCGCAACCGCGGCTTCGACGCCGGATGGCGTGTCCTCGACCACGGCACAGGCGGCGGGCTCGACTCCAATCGTGGCCGCCGCATACAGGAACAGGTCGGGTGCCGGCTTGAATGAGCGATATTGCAGTGGATGCGAGGGGCAGCGCGGCCAACCGGCGGGCAACGTCATTCGAGATTCAGCAGCGTTGGTAGATCGCTGAGTGAGTGGATTGTCTCTGCGCCAGCGTGGCGTAGTGCGTCTTCGTCGCTGTCAGCGGTGTAGCCGATGGCGCGCATTCCTGCGGCGAGTGCTGCTGTGATTCCTGATGGTGTGTCCTCGATGACGACGCAGGCGGACGGCTTGACTTTCATTGTGGCGGCGGCGTGCTCAAAAAGCTCAGGGTCGGGCTTGGGACGTGAGACCGACCAGGCCGAGAACAGCGCATCGGGGGGGAAGAGGTCGCGCAGGCCAGTCAGTCCCAGCGTCAGCTCTGTCTTGGCCAGTTATGTGGATATCGACATAATGCTAGCTTCCCCTGCGAGGCCACGCACACATGCAGCCCAGCGGCACGCAGGCACTCAATCGCCTCGGCCGCCCCGGCGACCGGCTCTAGTTCACGGCGGAAAGCCTCCGAGCGCTCGACCTCATAGTGAGCGAGCCAATCCGCCGGCAACGATCGGCCCAGCTTGGCCTCCGCGTTTGCGAGTACGTCCGCGAGGAGCAGCCCTTGGTATTCGCGGCGTGCCTGCGGCAGCGTGGTTGGTAGTCCCTGCTCGGTGAGCATCGCCGCGAGCACCCGGTTGGAGATGGTCTCGCTATCGACCAAGACGCCATCGCAGTCGAAGATCACAAGCTCCACGCCCGTCTACGCTCCTCGCAGCCAGTCAGCCCAGCCGGCGGCGATCACGAGTTGGGACAGAGCTTCATAGCCCTCGGCGGCGGGATGAGCGCCGTCGTCCGCAGCGACCTCCGCCATCCACACCTGCAAAGCAAGCAGCGGCTCCACGACGCTTACGAATGAGACGCCGGCCCGATGGCAAACGTCGGCGAAGACAGCCGACAGGGTGCGGATGCGCTCGTTCTGCTCAGGATCATCAACGGGCGCCGGGCCGATCATCAGCGCGCGAGCGCCTACCGCCTCGACTCCTTCCAAGATCGCGGAGAGCGCGGAGCAAGATTGCTCGGTCTCGACGCGCAGCCGGCCGCCTTCGACTGTCGTGTCGTTGGCCCCGAACGACAGCACGATTCTCGCGTCGGTGCTCGGCAGGAGCCGCGGGAGCGACTCGGCACACCAGCGCGCCGCGACCTGCTGCGAAGTCTCCCCTCTGACGCCGAGGTTGTAGGCCGTCATCGCAAGCCCCTCGGCGAAGGAAGCAGCCACGACACGCCCGACCCAACCCTTTCCGGCCGGGTCGCACACGCCAGCGACAAGCGAATCGCCGAAGAACAGCACACGCAGATCGCTCGGCTGTCCATTCATAGGCGCCCGAGTCTAATTCGGCGACCGGGGTCGGCGTAGACTTCGGTGTCGAGCCAGCCGTGAGGACTTCGAGACGATGCCACTCGCTGATCGCCGCGCAATAGCCGCAGCCGAAGATCTCGCGCGAGCCGGTGAAGCAGACGCTCCCGTGCAGGTAGCTGACTACGACCCCGGGTGGCCCGCGTCCTTTGAGGCCGAGCGCAGCCGGCTCATGCCACTTCTTGACGGCGCTGATATCCACCACATCGGCTCGACCGCAGTACCCGGCCTGGCCGCGAAGCCCACTATCGACATGATGGCGCTCGTAGCCGATATCGACGCGCCGGTCGCGGCGCTGGTCGAGTGCGCGGGCTACCAGTTCCCGCGCGCATATACTGTAACTCGATGCTCTCGCACCAGCGCTTTCTCTGCTATCCGTCGGCGTCACACCGTACTCACCACCTACACCTTGTCGACGAGCAGCAGGAGCTTGACCGTCGCCTGCGCTTCCGCGACCGACTGCGCGCGGACCCTGCGCTCGTGCGCGAATACGCGACGCTCAAGCGCGCGCTTGCCAGCCGATACGCCAACGACCGCGAGGCATATACCGATGCCAAGCGCCACTTCATCCAAGATCAACTTGCGCCTGAATCACAGCCCACCCGTCGATGAGGATGGCCTACCTTTCGATCTGCGCCACCTTCAAGGACGAGGCGCCGTACATACCCGAGTGGATTGAGTTTCATCGGCGCGTAGGCGTCGAGCACTTCTTTCTCTACGACAACCTCAGCACCGATGGCAGCAGGGAAGTCCTTGAGCCTTGGGTCCGCGCGGGCCTGGTCACGCTCTCGGATTGCTCGACGCCCTTCGAGCAAGGAGGCCAGAGCTGGGCTTACACCGATGCGCTCAGGCGAGCGCACGGACACACGCGCTGGCTCGCCTTCATCGACCTCGATGAGTTCCTGTTCTCACCTGGCGGGGCGCCGCTGCCCGACGTGCTCAAGGACTACGAGCAGCATCCCGGCATCGTCGTCAACTGGCAGGTGTACGGCTCGTCCGGGCTCACGACACGGCCGGACGGGCTCGTGATCGAGAGCTTCCTCACGCGAGCGATGACGCAATGGGTCCGCAACCGGCGCGTCAAGAGCATCGTGGACCCGGCACGCGCTCTACGCCCGATCGGGCCGCACTTCTTCGAGTACATGGACGGAGCGCTTGCAGTGACGGAGAACCACAAGCCGGTGCGAGCTATCCAGCGTCGAGCGTGGACACGCCGGATACGGCGCAGCCTCTCGCGGCTGCCCCTGATTCAGACCGACCCCTATGCAGTACGCGATTCATCGGTCAAGCACGTCTCCGTAGAGCGCCTGCGGCTCAACCATTACGCCGTCCGTTCACAACAGGAGTTCGAGCAGAAGACAGCCCGACACGGCAGTTCGCGTAAGGCGCCGCGCTACTTCGCCTACCACGATCGCAACGAAGTTCACGATCCCGCGTTGATCGCCTACGCAAACCAGGTGCGCGCTCGGCTCATCGCCGCTGAGTCTCCGTAGGCCGCCGCTTACCCGGCTTTCACGCCGTCGTTATTCGGGCCGAGAGTTCGACGCCGGCCGCGAGCGGGATTTCAACTGAAATGTATCCATTGTCTGTATTGCGGACGTAATCGAGGTAGGGAAGTAGGTCGGGGTCGTCAGCGCTCAAGTCGGCCACCACGAGCGCATTGCGACGCAGGTACGGCTCTACGAGCTTGAGAACCTGTAGATAAAGGTCGTTGCTGCCGTCGAGGAACAGCAGATCGACGGGTTCCCCGAGCTTACCGAGCGTCCGCAAGGCGTCACCCCCGCGAACCTCTACGAGTTCATTGAGGCCGGCGTCGGTCAGGTTTCGAGTAAGCCTCTCGGCCTTGCCCGGATGGCTCTCTGTCGTGATAAGCCTACCTCCGCCTGAGTCTCTGAGCGCAGCGGCCAAGTAGACGGTCGAGGCGCCGTGCGAGGCACCAAACTCAACGACTCGCCGGCCGGGCGTTCCAAGCGCAAGTAGGTACAGAAGTCCGCCGACCTCGCGCTTGATCGCAAGCGGAGCTTCACCATAAAGCTCGTAGCGCTGCGCTTGGGCGAGCCTGTGTCCGAGCGTCGCCTCGCGCGCCTGAACACGTCGCCTTGCCTGCTCATCCTCCACCGCTGCCGCTGCGTGAATCCGGTCGAGCACCGCTGCGACGGACAGCGAATCCAGTGTGGAGGAAGCGTCGGCCACTTTGGACTCAGACCTTGTTCCATGCGAGGATCGAAGCTCGACCAGCGCGGCGAGCGGCGCGGCCGGCGGCAATATCGGATGCAAGCTGCCGTAGGCCAGCGTCAAGCTCAGCGGGGTTATCACGCTGCAAGCGCTCGAAGTAGCTCGTCTGTGCCCGCCAGCGCTGTTCGAGCGCCTTCTCGGGATACGCCGCCAACGCGGCGAGGGAGGCATCTGTCAGATCTTCCAGCACAATCTCGTGCCGTTGCGCGCCGGGCAGCATCGCAAGCAACTCCGAGACGGACTGGTGGCTCTTGTGCATCCAGGCTCGCGTGGACGGGAAGTAGTCGAGAAACCAAAGGTCGTGAATGTCCTCGCGCGTAAAGACCATCACGGCTAGGCGGCCCTCCGGTCGCAAGATGCGCCGCGCCTCGGAGAGCGCCGCGCTCGGATCGGCGACGTGATGGAGCATCGAGACGAGCATCGCCGCGTCGAAACTCTCGTCGGCAACCGGGAGTTGTTCTGCGACAGAAGCTATGGTCGCCAATCCCTTCTGCGCAGCGAAGGCAAGCATCTCGTGTGAGCGGTCGATCACGACCGCCTGCCAGCCCTCGTGCCCTAGCGCAAGCGCGTAGTTGCCGGTTCCGCCGCCAATGTCCGCCAGGCGGTCCCCCGGTGCGCCGGCGAGAGCCACTTTCAGCGCGGCGAGAACCGGGCGGCTTGCGGCTCGCGTTTGGTCGTATGTCGCGGCCTGCTGCGAGTAATCGGGAAGCAGGCTGCTCACGTCGGCGCGCCCGCCATCGCTCAGCGGTGCGCGCGCACTAGTTGAACCGGCTGGCCTGCGGCGACCGTGCGGGTGACCTCAACTGCGTTGAACCCTGCGTGCTCGACCATCGAGCGCATCTCCTCATCGGTGTAGACGTGCATTTGCGACCCCCACACATAGACCCACCAGTTGCGCAGCGACGGTGCCGGCAATGGGCCGGGAACCGTTGCAATGACGACCCGCCCGCCGGGCGAAAGCACGCGGAAGAACTCGGCAAGCGTCCGCTCGGGCCGCGCGATGAAGAAAAACGTGTTTGCAGAGAGTAGGACGCCGAAGGTCGCGTCCGGCCACGGAAGCCGATCGGCCTCGGCGAGCTTAAGCTCCAAAGCGCCCGTTTCGATTGCGCCGGGGTTGCGCTCCGAGGACAGCTCCAGCATGTCGGGGCTGTGATCGACCCCGGCAGCTCGCGCACCGGCCGACAGGACACGCTCAAGCAGCCGGCCGCCGCCGCAGCCAATCTCAAGGCAATGCTCGCCGTCCAGAGCGCCGAGCGCGTCTACGACGCAATCAAAGACTGCCTCGTGCCCCTTCGGTGCTCCCTGCGCGCCACCATAGGTCTTGCGCGCTACCCAGCCGTGCGGACTGCGGGCCGTAAGGTCAATCAGCCGCCCGGCAACGCGCTGGACAATTCGACCACCCGCCGACGACGACGGCTCGCGCTGCTCCGCATCGGGCACCTCCGCGGCACGACTCATGCCCGCGGATATTAGTCCTCCGGCCCGCTGCTGCGTGTTGCTCGTCGTTCAGCGGCAGCACGTTTCAGCAGCTTGACGACGACGGCAAGCTGCTGTTGACGTACCTGCTCGGCTTCTGGACCTCTTGGCCGGTACGCCTTGATCGTGACAGTGAGCCCGTTGGAAGTCGTCTGCTCGACAAGGAACGGGTCGCCATCGGCTGAGGACGGGCGATCCATGCTTCCGATTGTAGGCTCGCTGCCCCACAGGCCCCCTTGGCGAGCGACCGACTCACGTGCGATCATTGTGGGCATGGCCGAGCAGGCGCATGTCAAGCTCAGCGGCGATATCAACGGCCGTTATGTCGTGACCGACCAGCGGGCAGGCGGCGAGTTGACGCTCGTGCCCGACACCTCCTGGGGAGCCATCTTGGAGCGCTCAGGCGGTCGAGAGATGACCACCGAGGAGTCCGCCGAGTTCTGGCGCGAGCACGAGCCCCACATGCTCCCGCCCGACGACGTGCCATAAGCCGTTGAGCCGACCTGGCCGGCGCGGCTTTCCAGCGTACTTCGATCGGGTCGCTTGGGAGGAAGACCTGGCGCGCACCACGTCCCCTGGACGCCAGGCGGCAGAGGTCGCCCGACGGGACTACGAACGTAGCGGGATTCCCGTCGAGCACCTGAGGCGTGTACAAGAGCAAGGCCGCGACGGGACCGTACTGCCCGATTGCGCGAAGGTCTACTTGCCCCCGCCAGCCGGGCGCTTCGGGATGATCTTCCGGGCGATCAGGGTCGAGGACGGGCCGCGTCTTGCTTTCCTCGCCTTTGGCGTTCGCCACCACCCACAAAACTCGCGGCGCCCGACCGTCTACCAACTCGCGCATCAGCGACTGCACGGCGAGCCGCCACGACGCTGACAAGACGGCAGTGCCGAAGGCGCGTAGTTGACGTAAACGGTCTGTCCGGCGGCGTCGCTACCCATCCGCGCCAATAGAAAACGAGGGGCCGGGCGGGTGTTGGCGCACCCGCGCGGCCTGTAGCACCGAGTGCGACACGAGGTCGCACGTGATGAGAGGACGATGCGGATTGGAGGGTCGGCTGATGTCGAGCGCATAGTTCCAGGCCCGTGCTCAGCGGCCTGTCTCCGCCCCTGACGTGCGTCGCCGGTAATGGCGGGGTTCGAAGCTCGGGGGGAAGCCCAAGGGCGCCCGTCCCATCCGGGGGCTGCGGGCAAGGAGAAGACCGGACGGGTGAATTGCTTGAAGCTCCGTTGATGCCTCGTCAAAAGGAGCCCCGTATGGATGGGAGGTTGTAGCGGGGTGGTAGGGACTGGCCGCTGGAAGTGGCGGCGGGTGCCGGCCGGTGATCGGTGTCCGGTCGGGTGAGCACCACCTGGTCCTCGGGGTATAGGAGCCACCCTCCCCGGTCGCAGCTCGTGCGTGCGGAACGTGGTAACCCCGTCGGGGTCCGGGCTTTTGCCCGGTAAGCCGACCGTAAGGGACGCCCAATCCCCTGGCGGGAATCGGATGACCGAGAAGCGAATGCCGGCGGCCGAAAGGCAGCGGGAAACCAAGACATGATGGTTGGCACCTCCAGCCCACCGTCTTGGATAACCGGCCGGATACCGGGTGTTGTGCCCGGACTCGAAAGGGTGCTGACGCGGTCAGGTGAGCCTGTGGAGAGGAAGATGACGATGGCACCGGAACCGAAGGGCAAGTTAGGCACCGCAGGCGGTGAGCCTGTGGCGAACGGACCGGAGGGCGCGAGCCTTGGCTGGGACGCTGTTGATTGGCGTGCCTGTGAGGAGCGCGTACGGCGGCTGCGTCAGCGGATCTTCACGGCGTCGCGGGCGGGGGACCTGAAAAGGGTCCGCAACCTGCAGAAGTTGATGCTCTGCTCGCGCGCTAACACGCTTCTTAGCGTGCGGCGGGTGAGCGAGCGTAATGCCGGCCGCGAGACCGCGGGCATCGACGGTGAGGTCGCGCTGACCCCGAAGGCCAAGATGAGATTGGCCGAACGGGTACACCGTGACCGCAAACCGTTTCTGGCCCACCCGGT
Organism: uncultured Solirubrobacterales bacterium; assembly: GCA_963804675.1. Lineage (GTDB taxonomy): Bacteria > Actinomycetota > Thermoleophilia > Solirubrobacterales > Solirubrobacteraceae > Palsa-744. The sequence goes on from CAWDRI010000001.1 coordinate 2,387,212, forward strand.
CAAGCGGGTGTACATCCCGAAGAAGCAGGGCAGCGCGAAGCTCCGCCCGCTCGGTATCCCCGTGATCGTTGATCGCGTGCATCAAGCGCGCGTCGTCAACGCACTGGAGCCCGAGTGGGAGGCGCGGTTTGAGCCGAGGTCCTACGGGTTTCGGCCCGGCCGTGGCTGCCATGACGCGATCGAGGCCATCTACCACGTCGCCAACGGTAAAAGCCCGAAGCGACGGTGGGTGCTCGACGCAGACCTGGCGGCAACGTTCGACCGTCTCGATCATTCCCATATTCTCGCCCAGCTCGGCGCGTTCCCCGCACGGGGAATGGTCAAGCAGTGGTTGAGGGCGGGCGTGGTCGAGCACGGGAGGTTCACCCCGACCAAGGAGGGAGCTCCCCAGGGCGGGGTGGCGACTGCTCCCACGCAAAAGGTAACTTGGGTCATTGGGTCCCGTGGGGGTGGGGATGGTGTGTTGGATGGTGATCTTGTCGTCGTCGCCGCCGATCAGGACTTCACGGACGACAAGTCGCAGGATGCGTTGTTGTTCGGCGATCGTGAGCTGGTCCAGTCCTTCGGTGAGGCGGCCGAGGAAGCTCTCGAGTGTGGCGGCGAGCTTGAGGTAGGTCTCGGCGTCGTGCAGCTCGGCGTCGAGCGAGTCGAGCTGCGCTTGGAGCGTGCTTTGGCGTTTGCGCAGCGCGGGCATGCGGGCACGCAGCTCATCGAGCGAGATGAGCTGCTCTTGGTAGGCCTCGATCAGCCGGTCGGTCGCGTGGGCGGCGCGGGTGAGGTCGCGTTCGAGCGCTTCGCGGCGGCGGGCCGCGGGGTGCTCGGTCCGCAGTGCGGCGAGCCTGCGGTCGATCTCGGCACGGACGAGCTCGGGGTTCTCGAGCAGCTGTCGGACCTCGCCCCAGACGATCGGGTCGATCTCGTCGGCGCGGACCGGGCGGCTTGTGCATACCTTGCCGTCGGCGTGTCGCCAGCCGTCCTGACCGATGCAGCGGTAGTAGGAGATCCGCTTGTTGGTGGTGCGGGTGGATGTGCGGTAGCAGGAGTAGCCGCACTCGCGGCAGACCAGCACGCCTTGGAGCAGCGTCAGCTCCTTGGTGTTGCGTTTGGAGAACCGCTTGTTCTCCTGCAGTCGCGCCTGCGCGAGCTCGAACGTCTGCTCGCTAATCAGCGGCGGGACCGGGATGAACGTCCACTGCTCGGCCGGCTGGTCGTAGCGGGCGGGGCGGCGGCCGTGGCGCTCACCCCGCGCACGGGTGGTGCGCGTGGCGACGCCGTGCCGATCGGCGGTCTTGGTCTTCCCGAACGCTGCCTGCCCGCGGTAGGCCGGGTTGCGCAGAATCGCCCAGATCGTCGAGCGGTCCCATACCGTCTTGCCTGTCCGAGTCCGTACGCCGCGTTCCGTCAGCCACCGAGCGATCTCGCCGATCGAGATGCCCTCATCGACGTAGCGGGCGAACACATCGCGCACGACTTGCGCCTCGAGCTCGTCGATCTCCCAGTACGCATCACAATGGTCTGCCTTCTTGACGTACCGGTAGCCATACGGCGCGGCGGACAACACCGCCTGCGAGCCGCCGCGGGCGCGATGAAGCTTCCCGCGCCGGGAACGCTCGCGAATCTGCGCACGCTCGTACTCGGCGATCATCCCCTGGAACTGGCGCAAAAGCTCATCCTCGGGCGAGCCGCCCCGCTCGGGCTCCTTCGCGAAGCAGACCTCGACTCCCGCTCGAGCGAGCTCCTCGAGCAACAGCACCTGATACGCGTACCGGCGCGCGAGGCGATCCGGGGCGTGGCAGAGCAGCACCTCGAACGCTCCCTCCGCGGCACGGTCGCGCAGCCGCTCCAGCGCTGGCCGGGTCAGCGTCGCGCCCGAGAACCCCTCGTCCTCGAACACCAAATCCTCCGGGACCAGCAGCCCCCGCGCCTGGGCCAGCTCACGCAACCCGACGGTCTGACTCCCGATCGTCTGATCCTGGCGCTGACGCTCCGAGGACACCCTCGCGTAGATCGCCGCCACCCTTCCCACCGTCTGCCCGATCGTCTCGCTCATCATCCCTCCGCTCGTTGGCCGTCACGCGCCGCCGCTCGGGCACCGCGACCTGATACGCCTGCGCCAGCCGCGCGACGGCGAGCCTGTCAGACACCAGCTCGATCTCAACGCGCCTTGCCACCATGCCGCTCGTGAACCCGGCCGAGGTACGACTGCACCGCCTCCGCGACCGTCGCGCTCAGCGTCTCCCCACGCGAGTCCGCGCGCTGGCGCAACCCGGTGATCAACGACGGTGCCAGCCGGACCGTGAACACCGCTGTGCGCTCCGGCACCACCACACCCTCCGGCGTAACCCGGGCCGCGTTCACATACCGGCGCGCCTGGCGCTCCGACAACGCATACTCCGACTGCAGCGCTCGCACCGCGTCCGCGGCCGACCGGTTAACCAACAACAAGACCGCACGGTTCACCCGCACCGCATACTCGTCGGCAAACGCTCGGCGGCTGGCCATCAGCCACTTGAGTACCACACCTCACGGCAAACTCCTCCCCCGAACCCACCGAATCGACCGCTCAAACTCAAAGTTACCTTTTGCGTAGGAGCAGTCGCCAGCCCGTTGCTGTTGAACATCGCGCTGCACGGGATGGAAAAGGCCGCCGGAGTCCGTTACTACATGTCCGGCGTTGAAGCCGGCAAGACGGTGCGTGACTCCCCGGTTCTGATCAGGTATGCCGATGATCTGATCGCTCTGTGCCATTCACAGGAGCAGGCGCTTCAGGTCAAGGCACGGCTCGCCAAATGGCTGGCGCCCAGGGGCCTGGCCTTCAACGAGGACAAGACACGCGTCGTCACCCTCGACGAGGGCTTTGACTTCCTGGGGATAAACGCCCGCCGCTACCACGGCAAGCTGCTGATCAAGCCGAGCAAGACGGCCGTGAGACGAATCCGGGAACGGTTGCGCACCGAGATGCGCTCGCTGCGTGGAGCCAATGCAGCCGCGGTGCTCAAACGCCTGTCCCCGATCATCCGGGGCTGGGCCGCCTACTACCGGAGCGTGGTCTCCAGCGAGACGTTCAACGCGCTGGATAACTACATGTGGAAGCTCACCTACAAGTGGGCCATCTACAGTCACGCGAACAAGTCAAAGCGCTGGGTCAAGACTCGGTACTTCGGCATGTTCAACCCCTCCAGGCGCAACCGATGGGTATTCGGTGACCGCGACAGCGGCCGCTACCTACCAAAGTTCGCCTGGACGAGGATCGTCCGACACCAGATGGTCAAGGGCGGCGCGTCCCCGGACGACCCCGCCCTCACCGACTACTGGGCCGAACGGCGAGCAAAGACGCCACCCCCAACGATCGGCAGAGCCGGCTGGCGCCTCTATGAGGCACAAGACGGTCGCTGCCCGCTCTGCGGGGACTGGCTCCTGCCCGCCGAGGACACGCCACAAACCCCACGCGAGTGGGAGCAGTGGCAAGTCACCACCCGCAAGACGATCATTCACATCGCCACGCGGAAGGACGGCACGCCAGACGAACCCAAACCCCGTCTCGTACACGCCGACTGCCACCGCCAGCGCACCGGCGACCGCAGCCACCCGGCACTTCTGCCCACACGCGACCCCACCGGGCTTGCTTGAGCCGGATGCGAGGAAACCCGCACGTCCGGTTCTGAGGGGGGCCGAGCGCAGCAATGCGCTCGGCCTACCCGACAGGAACAGACCCTTCGATGCCACGACGAAACCGTAGCTCAGCCACGGTGAGGTCGTTGCTCGCTCGCGCGCTCATTCGGTGCCAAGACCCGAAAGGAGCACCCACATGGGCGCGACAGCCAGCACCAACGACGACGAGACACCGGGCGACCGCATGGACGGGCGCGACAAATCGGTCATGCTCATGCTGTTTCAGGACCCTTTCCCGTGGACGGTCGAGGAGATAGGTCGTGACCTGGGAGACCCAGGGTTTGCGGTCGATAGCGTCAACCGGCTTGCGGGGGATGGACTTCTCCATCGGCTCGGAGAGTTCGTGTTCCCCACGCGCGCTGCGCGGCGCTCCGACGAGCTGCACGAAGGAGCCCTCTAATGCGCTCCTCCATAAGAGCCAGACCATTGACCGTCAAGTCTGCGGAGACGGTGGGCATCGCCATAAGCATCCAGCGACGGAGCTTGAAACTGACCCAGCAAGCCGTTGCCGATGCGGCGGGCCTAGAGCGCACCGTTGTTGGCCGGCTTGAGAGGGCACGCGACGATACGGCGCTGTTCCGGGTCGTGCTGGCCGTAGTCAATGCTCTCGATATGGATGTGGAGCTTCGCTCGCGCGACTGGACTCCCGAAGGGCCCTATCCTATAGACCCCAAGACGAGTGTCATGGAGCTTGGCTTGACGCTTGACACTCTCGATCGACTCAAGGCAGCCGAGATCCACGAGGTAGGCCAGCTCGGTTCCGCTAGCGACCTACTCCGGCTCCCCGAGTTCAGCAAAGGCACAGAGCTCTACGAGCTTGTCTGCCTGCTCAGCCACCGTGGACTGTCCCTACCAATCAGCCGCCGACAGCGACCCGTGGGCGAGCGCGAGCGCGAGATTTTCCGGCTCCGAGTCATAGAGGGACTGAGCTTGCAAGCAATCGGAGAACGGGTCGGCGTCAAGAGCGAGCGTGTCCGCCAAATACTCAACAGCCACTTCGGCCTCAAAGGAACACCACCAGCCACAAAGGCACACAAGCGCACCACCACAGCGAGGCGACGGGCGGAGAACCTGGCAGCCGCACAGAGCCACCAAGCCGATCTGATTGCGGCGTGGCGCACCGGCCAGGAACCCCGCGACCTTGCAGAGAGGTTCAGTCTCTCCTCAACCAGCGTCGAGGAGGTCATCGCTACAACCGCAACAGCCGATGATCGAGCGGCACGCGCAAAGGTGCGCGGCAGTCGGCGGGGCCGACATCATCGGTGGCCAACCCGATGAGTCCGCATGTCTCGACACCCCCAAAGCCATGCTACTCGCGGTCACTGGAATACGGCGTTGCGATCCTCGAATCCTTCACGGCCCAACGGGCCGTGTTGCGCGTTAGCGAACTAGCGGACATTGTGGGGATCAGTCGCTCCACCACCCACCGCTACGCCAGCACGCTTGTCAAGCTCGGATATTTGGAGCAAGACAGCGAGCGTCGATACCGGCTCGCACGCAACGCAGCAGGCCCAGGAATGACGCTCGTAAATACTGTGCGGGAGGAAACCCCGGCACGGGCGATCCTCGAAGATCTACGCGACCAAACGTGCCACACGGCCAGTCTGGGCGCGCTCGACGGGGCACGGGTGCTCTACATCTACCGGCTCCACGGCCACGGCCCCGGCCAGTACGAGGCCGACGGCAACCTCGGAGTCGGCGCGCACATACCGACGCACAGCACAGCCATCGGTAAGGCCTTGCTAGCCAGCCTGCTCGATAGCGAGTTCCGCAGCCTGCTCCCGACTATGCACCTGAACGGGGCCGAGCCCAACGAAGCCGCCACAGAAGCGTCACTGACCGAGGAGATCGAGCAAGTCAAACGCAACGGGATCGTGTTTGGCGACGAGCCCATACCGACCGCGCGTGCGATTGCCGTTCCGATCACACGCTGGCTCGACAAGCCGATCCTCGCCGTGAAACTCACCGTTCCTACAAGCGCCTACACGACAAAGGAACTTCTCACTTACTTTGGACAGCCCGTAAGACACGCCGCCAAGCTGCTCTCGGTGTGACCAGAGGCCCAGGCGAGCGGGGACTCCCGCCGTGGCGCCTCTGACATCGAGACTTGAGGCCGAACATGGCGCCAGCCGATCCGCCCTCCACTCCGTCCTCCAATCGGCCCTCCACTCCGTCCTCGAATTAAGCATGGAGGACCCCGCACGCATGAAAATCCCCGCATATCATCAGAACTCGCCCCGGCTAAACCTCCCCGACTAGATAGTGACAAATACAAAAATGAGTGAAAAGCGAGTAAGCGAGCAAATCCGGCCAAGCCGGATGCCGATAGCCATACCGCGAAGCTAGCTGCACACCTAACCGAGCGTGACAGGAACATCGCCTTTGACTACTACGAGCATCACGTACCGACGACCAACCAACTCAGGCGGCTGCACTTCCGCGGGCTGCGGACAGCAACCGTGCGGCTGCAAATGCTCTACGACCTGTGCGTGCTCGACCGCTTCCGCACCACAACAAAACGAGGCGACGGGTCCAATCCCCACCACTGGATACTCGATAAAGCAGGCGCGCTCCTCGTCGCTGACCACAAGGGCATCGACCGTAGCCAACTGCACTACACCCACGAAGATGCGCTGCACTCGCAGCCAGCCGCAGCTCAACCATAACGTCGAAGCCAATGAGTTCTCACCCGCCTCGCCGATGCTACCAACCGTGCCGGTGGTGCGCTAACAGAGTGGTATGGCGTCCGTACCGTCGCCCATATGTTCGCCGGGGCTCCCACCCTGACGGCTACGGCATTGTGTATATACCTGGCCGCCCGGTGCTTCACCTGCTGCTTGAGCTTGGCCGTAGCCCCGAACAATCCCGCGTACTGCGTGAAAAGGCAAAGCGCTACCGCGACACGCTCCACAGCAGCCTAAGGGTGTACCACTAGAGGCGCTAGGAGACCTCTCTCATTCGCATTGGGTCTTTCACCGGCACCCAAATGAATGATTGAAAACCGAAAGACTGCTGACCTCCCCCTCACGGTGTGGCCGTGCTCGCAACGGACGAGCCAATGGCAGCGATACGGACGTTACTGTAGCGACGAGAAGTACAATCGCCTGCTCTCCCGTGCCCGCGAGAGCCGCACCGACGATTACGGGCTTGTGATCGAGGGTGCAGCACTATGCGTTGGAGAGGCGGCGATGAGGCCCGGCGAGGTGTTTGGGCTGCATCGTCCCGATATCCACTGGAACAAGAACATGATCCATGTGCGCTGGCAAACTGACCTTGATCGGGGCAAGGTGACGTGGCCGAAGGACGACACCGGGCGTTGGGTTCCAATGAGCCCGCGCTTGCGCACCCACCTGGAAACCATGCCACGCCGAGGCAAAACGATCGACGCTGACAAGGGCGAGATTGTTTTCCCCGCTACACGAGGCGGCTACATGCTGCGCAGCACTTGGTCAAACATATGGCACTCGGTACGCGCGGCTGCGGGGATGCCAGGCCAAGAGTTCTATGAGCTAAAGCACCGCGCGATTCAATGGATGGTCGATCCCATCGAGGACGGCGGCCTTGGGCTTGACCCGGCGACAGTCGCAGAAATCGTCGGCCACGATGACGGCGGCTACCTCATCGCAACGGTCTACACCAAGCTAGGCCGTCGCCGCGCGCTCGAACGCGCGCAGCGCGCGATGGACGACTACAAGCAGCGAACCACCACAGCACCCAAGACACCACGTCGCCTACACGTCGTCGCGTCGGCTTAGCGACCGGGCACAAGAGGACTGAACGGACAACCTCCCTGCGGTCGGCGCTCGGTTTCTACTGACGGCGTATCCGACGGCACTCACTCGGCCTCTGGCGCGAGGTAGCCGTCGGGCTCCTCGACGACCGTGTTCTGTAGCTCGCCGATCCCGTCGATCTCGATCCTGACGGCATCGCCGACTTTGAGCAGCCCTTCGGGGAATGGCTGGCGTACTGCTCCTATGCCTGCGGGTGTGCCCGTGGCGATCACGTCGCCTGGCTCTAGCGTGAAGGCTTCGGAGAGGTGCGCGACCTGCTCGTAGCAGTTGAAGATCATCTCGCTGGTGTTGGAGTCTTGGCGAAGCTCATCGTTCACGTAGGTCCTGATGGCGAGGTCGTGCGGGTCGCCGAGCTCGTCGGCGGTCACGATCCACGGCCCGAGCGGGCCGTGCGTGTCGAAGGACTTGCCGATCGTCATTGTCGGCGTGCGCAGTTGCCAGTCGCGTACCGAGATGTCGTTGGCGATCGTGTATCCGGCGATCACTTCATGGGCTTTCTCGACGGGCACATGACGAGCGCGCGTGCCGATGACGATTGCCAGCTCGGCCTCGTAGTCGAGCAGGCTCGACACGCGCGGCATGTGGATGTCCGCGTTCGGGCCGACGATGCACGTCACCTGCTTGTTGAAGAAGAAGGGAACCTCTGGCGCTTGCAGCCCGCTCTCTGCGATGTGGTCCTTGTAGTTGAGCCCGATCGCTAGGTACTTGCGCGGCGTCGCGGGCGCGAGCAGGCGGACGCTCCCGAGCGCGTGGCGCTCCTCGGGAGCGTCGTGCTCCACCACGAAACCGTCCTGGGCGATGCCGTGTCGGATGCGCCCGTCGATCTCGAATCTGCACAGCCTCATTCGGCGCCCTCCGTTGGCGGGGCGATGGGCGGGCTCAGCTCGCCGGCCGTCGCACGCTCATGGATCGCCGGGAATGATTCGCCGGCAGCGGCGGCGTCGGCGATCCTCTCCGGGTCTACGAACACGCCGATCGGGTTGGCCTTGAACGCGGGGCTCCTGCGCATCCACTCGCTTGAGGCGCTCCAGTCGCCGAACGTATCGACTTGCAGCTCGACACGGTTGCCGTCCGGGTCTTTGTAGTAGTAGGAGAGCGTCATGCCGTGGTCGATGCAGATATCCGGCTTGATCCCCTCCTCGCGCAAGCGCAGATAGGTCGCGTTCAAGTCCTCGAAGCGCTCGTACTCGAAGGCGCTGTGGTGCATCCCGGTTCTCGTCTCCTTCTCGGGGTCATCGGCGAAGCCGGGGAAGCAGAGCAGCGCGATCCGGTGGTTCGCGGCGTCGTTGGTCAGCCACGCCCCGGTTGCGTCCTTGAAGGCGACCTCGGCGCCGACCACGACCGCGTACCAGTCGATCAGCGCCTGTAGCTGTGTGGTCTTCAGGTTGAAGTGATGGAGCGCCGGCTTGATGATCGGGTGCGTGGACATGGAAGTTCTCACCACGGGACCGATGCGCTTGTTTCGTGCAGCAGGCCGGGATTTATGTCGGACTCTTGGTGGACGTGCCGGGGCGGGGTGTAGAAGGTCGCGTAGGGGCGTAGGCGAACCGCAACACGTTTCTCCACACGCGCGCCCTCCTCGACCATCGGGCGCACGTCCTCTGACATCGGCGCACCGGCCATCACACCGGCAATACGCATCATCACGTCCACCACGAAGTCGAAGTCAGTCTCGATTTCCGCCTCGCAATAGACCTGCATGTAGGTTGGCGGCCACTGCTCGTCAAGGATGCACATAGACACCTTGGGGTTGCGTGCCACGGCCTTCGCCTTCGCGCGCTCGGCCATCGTGGAGACGACGATCTCCTCGGGCGCTGCGGAGTAGTACACGATCGACATAGCCGGCCCGTGCTCGGCGCGGGCATATCCGAAGATCGCCGTGCGGTGATCGAGCACGAACGCTCGTCGCTGCTCAGGTGTCATCGGCAGTCCTTTCCTCGGGCGCGCGCGGGCGCGGTGTTTGACGACAACGTGCTCATGCTGCGCTTGCGCGCTGGTGCTCCTCGACCTCGCTGGTGAAGGCCGAGCGCAGCGCGCTCACTCGCTTGTAGATGATTCGGTCGATCGGCCCGGGTATGAAGGGACGTGCCCTGGTCGCGGCCTTTTGGATTCGCGGTGAGAGATCCAGTTCGCGGCGTCGGTCGATGATCGCTTTGCAGGACTTCTTCGCTACCGAGCTGGCCGGATGACGCTTGATGTCGTTCTCGCGCCTCACGGAAAGGTCGATCTTCAGCTCCTGCCCCTCGGGCGTGAAGAAGGTGCGGCCCGCTCCGTCGTCGTTATACATATCGCCGGGGTTGATCGTCAGCACGTCAACGCCGTGGGAGTACATTTCCAGCCGCAGGCACTCAAAAAACCCGTTCATCGCGTGCTTGCTCGTGGAATAGCCGAGGTAGCCGGCCATCGGCAAGTGCCCGGAGCCCGAAGTCACGTAGGCGACTAGCCCTTTTCCGGCGATGAGGTCGCGCAGCGCGTAATAGGTCGGGTACGCGGCGCCGAAGAAGTTGACGTCCATCGAGTCACGGATCGCGTCCAGCCCCGGAAGCTCCTCCAGCTTTCCGAATGTGCCGCTCCCAGCGTTCAACACGAGAATGTCGATCGGCCCCAAAGCCTCGTTTACGCGCTCGATCAGCGCCTTGCAGTCTGACTCACTGGACAGGTCCGTGGGTACTGCCACAGCCCTGTCGCCGCGAGCCTCGATCGTGCCCTGTATCGCTTCCAGCCGCTCGCGGTTACGCGCGGCCAGAGCGACCGCCGCACCGTTCGCTGCCAGCTCGAACGCAAGGTGTTCGCCAAGGCCCTGCGAGGCGCCCGTGACCACAGCCACCTTGCCGGCCAGTTTTCTTGTCATCTCCGCCATTGGCGGACCTCCAAATCTTTGTCGCTCGACGGTGTACGTCTTGATCCGCGATCAAGAGTACCATCTGTCTTGATCGAGAGTCAAGAAGCCATGCCTGCCACCCGCCCACACCTAGACCGCGACCTCAAGCGCAAGCAAATCCTCGACGCCGCCGAGAAGCTGCTGCTGCGCAACGGCTACGAGGCAACGGCGATGGCTGAGGTAGCCCGACGCGCCGGAGTCGCGAACAACGCGGTGTACTGGTACTTCCCGAGCAAGGACGACCTGCTCGCCGCCGTGCTCCAACGACGCCAAGAACGGACACTCGAAAACCTGCCTGCCCACGAGACCATGACCCCCGACGAGCAAGCCCTCGCACTGCTCGCGCAACTCGATCAGGTCGCCAAGCTCACCGCCACAGTCCACGAGCGCGCCCAGCACAGCGCCGCAGTCGCCGGAATGCACGAAGCGTTCCACGCCGCAGCAGACCGACTTTTGCAGAGCCTGTTCCGAGACGCCGGACTCGATGCAAACGACGCGGCACAAGCCGCTAAGGCAATGATGGCCCTGGTTGAGGGCATCCACCTCCATGAGCCCGACCGAGACACCGCCGCACGCGACGACCTCGTGCTCTGGACACTCCACCGGCTCGCCGGTCTGCGGTAGGCCGAGCACGCTCCCTGACTACTAGGACGACGAGAAGGTCTACGGATTTCCTACGGGTTCGGCGTCCCGATCCTACGGATTCCCTACGGATATGCCGGCGAAAGCCCGCAAAAACAGGCGAAACGGCCGACGCCTATCCCCCGTGCTTTCGGCGGTTTTCGCCCGTCATTGCTGGCCTTCGCCAAACACTAACCAATCGGGGCGAACGGTTCAGATCGGCTTTGCCGTGCGGTTTTCGGGGCTCATGCGGTCTCTGTGCGGTCTCAAATCAAGGGTCGTCCCGGCGCTCGGCGCCGGCTTGGCTTGCGGTCCTCGGCGTTGGGACCGCAGGTGGTCGTAGCGGGCATCACGCGTTGCCTTGCTGGTTGGCCTGCATGAGCGCGATCTCGTGCTGCTCGGCTCGGGCACTCGCCGCGCGCCAATCGTCGTCGGCCCACCCCATGAGGACGAACCGAGCATCGGCAGCCTTGCGAAGCGCCCGGAGCACGCACACGGCCTGCGCTCGCACGGACGACGAGGTTGTCTCAAACGAGGCGGGGCTAGGAGCAATGCCGGGCGGCGGCGCGGTGCTCGGCAGGGCTTGCCGCAGGCCGTACCAAGTGACGTGCGAGACGGACGAGAGGTAGCTCCACTGCGCCCGGCCGATCCGGGCGTCGCCGTCGTCAACAAGAAGTTCGGATAGACCCTTCGGGACCGATGGCCGGCTCGTGCCGTCGATCTCCGGCTTGCTGTTCGGTGTTTTGAGGGTCCAGCCGAGAGCCGCCGCGCGCGCCTTCCAGAAGTCGCGGCGCTCGGCGGCGTCGTCCTCAAGGCGAAGCCGCACAAGCTCCATCGCGCTGTATAGCTGCTCGCAGAGCCCGCGCTTGACTCGCTCGGTCGCGTCCGCCTTCGGATCGTTCAGCCACGCCGCGACAACGCTGGCGTCGAACACGCTGCGCGCGACGACTAGGTGCCCGTAGACGGGCGTCGGGTCGGTGCCGAGCAGGACGGCGAAGCTCCGGGCGAAGTCGGCGGCGGCGGTCAGCGTCGTGCCGCCGAAGGTGTGCGTGTCCCTGATCGGCTCCTGCCAACCTTCCGACCGCGCGGCGAACTGCGCTTCGACGGCGATCTCCTCCATTGCCCGTGAGCTGGCGCTTGGCTGGTGCCCGTGCCGTCCGGCGCGCTCACCGACGGCATCCGCCAAGTCACGCAGCGCGCCGATCGTCGGCGCGAGCGCCTCTCGGAACACGTCTGAGCCAACGACTTGCATCCCGAGCATGTTGCTCCCCGAAACGGATGCCGTTGGCGCGGTCACTCCGCGTCGAGGCTTTCTGCCCGGACAAGGATGGTCGATGGTTCGACGCCGAGCGCACGGGCCAGGTGGATTATCTGCTCGTAGTTGAAGCGGGGGCGCTCGCCGGCCTCGATCTTGCGTATGCCATCTAGGGATATGCCGCGCACGGCGTCGGCGACCTCGCGCTCGCTGAGGCCGCTTCGTTCGCGTGCCTCGCGGAAAGCACGTCCGAGGTTCGTCAACTCTTGCTTGTGCGCGCGCTTCGCGTCGTCGTCCATCGTGGGCTCCTCGCTCTGGGGGCGGGCGATCAGAGCAGAGCCCGGACGCGATCTCAAGAGGCGAACCGTCGGGTGGTCGAGGACAAGTCCCTTCACGACCAACGAAGGTCGTCTCGGGCACGGCTGCGGTACGACCTAGCGGCGCGCTGATCTGCCCGCCGCGCCCGCTTCCCTCACTGCTCGGCGGGGAATAGGCCTGGGAGCAGTCGATCAATCGCTTGCGTCAGTTCGCGATGCCTGACGCCCGGCCAGCCGTGATACATCATCACGCGCGCCAACAGCTCGTAATAGGGGCTGACGATGAGCTGAGCCTGTTTCTCGTGGTCCTCGATCTTGACGTCAAGCACAGGCACGCGCTTCCCGTCGTGCTCCTCGACGGCCCACAAGCCCGAGATTCTGTAGAGGGTCGGGTGCGCCATGTTCGAGATGTAGCCATACGTGCCACGTCCCACGTCTCGGCTGTGCGGACGGCTCAGGAACTCGCTCAACAGCCAAGTGACCGACTCCTCCAGGCCCGGCAGGCGCTGTCCGTGAAGCAGCCGGCGCCCGTCGTCGTCCACGCTCCATCCTCCGGGGAAGACCTCCTCGATCTCGTCGTTGCACCGCTTGAAGCCGTCGGCCATCCGCAGATGTTCGGGGTGCTCCTTGCCCAGCAGGCGACCTGCGTTCTTCTTCGCCTCCTCCGCACTCTTGAGTTCCTCTCGGTACGCACGAGCTAGACGATTCGCGACCGGCTCGCCATCGGCTCCGAGCACCCAGGCCGCGCTCGCGCAGTGCTCGATCAGACTGCGTGCAAGGTTCGCGGGGCTGTAAAGAACCTCCTGAGCTTGATACAGGGCAGCGAGCCCGCCGAACTGCTCGCTTGCCGCGAGCATGTACCGCTGGACGGCCGACGGGATGACGAGCGGAGCATGAGGGTGTCCTTGCGCTAGATGCTCAGCGACTTCCTGCTGGTCGCGCGCAGCGAGGGAGCCGGGACTAGCGTGCCCTTCGGTATCGACCGTGACGGCTCGCCACGCTGCGCGGCAATGCAGAAATAGCTCGGCGAGTTCATCGAACCGCTTGATTTGGTCATCCGGGTAGGGCTGGACCGACACAGCTCAACAGCGTAGGAAGGGGCTCGGCTACCCGCCGGCCGGGGGCGACGTATCCGTGCTCAGCGCCTCCGCCAACGAGCTGCGCGTTCGCGCTCGACGGCTCACTCGCCGGCTGAAAAGGGCGCCGCGAAGCGCCGAAAGCAGCTCCCCAAGGTTTCCGCCGTGGGCTCTGCTCTGCTCTGCGCAACCCAAAAACCAAGCGGCCGAGACGAGTGCGGAAACACTCGCCCCGGCCTTACAGCACCGAAGAAAACGCCTTCGATGCCGCCGGCTAACCGTAGCTCCTACGGCTGGTTCGCCTTGCATGGATCGTGGCGCCTTTTTCGGTGTCGAACCGAAAGGAAGTGTGCCAAATGGGCATGACGATTAACCGTCCGTATCGGGATGCGCTGTACGACGGCCTGATGACGGACCTCTCTGCGCACGAGGACATTTTCACGCTCCTGCGCAACGACGAAGTGACCGAGGCGAAGCGGTTGCACCACCGTTTCAAGGGCGAGCTTCGGCTGCTCGATGATCTCGGCTGGGAGCGCGAGCCCGAGGCCGAGCAGTTCGAGTTGACGATGGCGCCGCGTGAGTTGCGGCCGATCATCGAACGCGTCTATTGGAGCGCCGTCGCGTCGCTCAACAACGAACCGCACCAGTTGGTCGAGGAGGCCCTTGCCAACCTCAACGAAGCCGTCGTGGCGTGCCCGGAGATGCTTGCCCGGCTCGCCGACGAGTTCATGGACGGCCAGCAGGACGCGGGCGCCGAGGAGGCAGCGGCCGCGTGAGCGTGACTGCGACTCGAATCCACAGCCCGGGGCAGCTTGGCCGGGCGATCCGTGCGAGGCGCCGCGAGCTTCATCTCACACAGCAGACAGTGGCGGACCTTACGGGGGTCAATCGGGTCGTGGTCGGGCAGCTAGAGCACGGCAAGAGCACGGTCCAGCTTCGGATCGTGCTCTTGGTCGTGCAGGTGCTCGGCATGGACGTAGAGCTTCGGAGGCGCGGATGAGCGCTGATCCTCGCCGCCGTCGAGCGTTGTCCGAAAACGAGCTACTGGGCGTCTATGTCGTGCTCGGAGCCGGTGTTGGGCTCGTGCTGGCGCTTGTCTTCGGCTGGCCGCCGCTGCCGCACGTCACTCTCGGGGTTTTCGCGGGCTCGGTGAGGAGCGGTTGGGAAGGGTTGAAGCGCGAGTGGCATGACCGAAGCGATGGCTAGGCCTTCCCGATCATGGCGTGGGGCGTGAGCTGATTCGGATGACGGCCTCTGGGTCGCGGTGGTCGAAGAACTGGCTCTCGCCTGTATCGAGGGTCGCGATCTGGCTCATCTCCTCGTCGGAGAGGTCGAAGCCGAAGATGTCGAAGTTCTCGGCCATCCTGTCGGCGCGAACTGACTTTGGGATTGCGACGATGCCGCGCTGAGTCAGCCAGCGGAGCGCAACCTGCGCGACGGTCTTTTCGTGGCTCTCCGCGATCCCGGCGAGAATCGGGTTGGAGAAGAAGCCGTTTTTGCCCTCGGCGAACGGTCCCCAGGCCTCGATCTGGACGTTGTGCTCGCTCGCTAGGGTCTGGTCGGCGGTGCGCTGGTTGAACACATGCGTCTCGATCTGGTTCACGGCGGGCGTGACTTTGTTGTTGAGGATCAGGTCGATGAGCCGGTCGGTGTAGAAGTTGCTGACGCCGATCGCGCGAATGCGACCTTCGGCGTATAGCTCCTCCATCGCTCGCCACGCGCCGTAATAGTCGCCGTAGGGCTGGTGGATCAGGTACAGGTCGAGGTAGTCGAGCCCGAGCTTGTCCAGCGACCGCGCAAACGCCAGCTTCGCGCGGTCGTAGCCGGCATCTGCGACCCAGAGCTTGGTCGTGACGAACAGCTCCTCGCGCGGGATACCGCTGGCAGCGAGGGCACGTCCGACCGCCTCCTCGTTGGCGTAGGAGGCCGCCGTGTCGATCAACCGGTAGCCGGTCTGGAGTGCTTGAGCGACGGCCTGTTCGCATTCGGCAGGGTCGGGCACCTGAAAGACACCGAAGCCGAGAGCCGGCATCTGGAGGTCGTTGTTGAGGGTCACGTATTGCATGGTTTCCTTTCGGTCGGGCTAAGTTTCGTGTTCGCTTACGCTGTCGGGCGGAGCCGAAGGGCGGCACCCGCGGTGAGGATCAAAAGAAGGGCGGCGATACAGCCGCAAGCCCGTGCTGAAGCTGGCTTGGGTCGCAACGACTGCGCCGAATACGGCGACGCCGAGCGAGCCTCCCATCTGCCGGGCGGTGTTGAGCACACCACTCGCGATGCCCACGCGCTCAGCCGGGATGCTGTTCATAACGAGCGCTGTCAGCGGCCTGGTCCGACTTGGTGTGAGAGTCGCGGCGTTCAACGGGAACCTTTCGGGTGGTGTGCGACCAATCTCACCGCAGAACGTGCCCGCGCGAAAGGACTTGTTGGAACGTGTACTGGCAGTACGTGGTTCAGCCGGACGAGACGGCGTAACGTGGTGTCCGTGGCGCAGACAGCCGATATACGCGAGTTCCTGATGAGCCGCCGCGCACGGCTCACGCCCGCGCAGGCGGGCATCACCGAGTACGGGCGCGGCCGCCGAGTCCCGGGCCTTAAGCGCGAGGAGGTCGCGCTCCTTGCTGGGATCAGCAACGAGTATTACGCCCGTCTTGAGCGCGGCAACCTCCGAGGCGTGTCTGAGTCGGTCCTGAACGCGCTCGCTCGCGCCCTGCAACTCGATGACGCGGAGAGCATCCATCTTTTCGACCTCGCCCGCGCGGCGACACCACCGTCCGGCCCCGCCCCAGGCCGAGCTGCCGGACGAAGCCGTGCTGAGGTCCGTCCGAGCATCCGCCGCCTGCTCGACTCGATGGCCGCGACACCCGCATACGTTCGCAACGCCCGCATGGACATTATCGCCGCGAACAGGATCTGCTTTGCGCTCTACGCAGGCGTGCTCACACCGGAAACCTTGCCGCTGAACATCGCCCGCTTCGTCTTCCTAGATCCGCGCGCGCCCGACTTCTTCGTGCAGTGGGAGAGCATCGCCGACGACTTCACATCAGCGCTGCGCATCCAAGCGGGAAAGAACCCCCAGGATGCAGCGCTCAACCAGCTCGTCGGCGAGCTGGCGACCAACAGCACGGCGTTCTCGACCCGCTGGGCACGCCACAACGTTCGGCTGCACCAAACCGCGACGAAGCGCCTGCACAACGCACTCGTCGGGGAGATCGAACTAACCGGGGACGCTCTTGAGCTGACAAGCGACGGACTGACCCTCATCGCCTACACGGCAGAACCAGCAAGCCGAGCGCAGCAGCAGCTCGACCTTCTCGTGAGCTGGCACGCTGACGCGGAGCACACCACAGCCGACCTCGACCACACCACCACGCCTGCCCCGGCTTCTGGGCCAGAAGACCGGTAATCGGTTCTAGGCCTGCCCGAGCAACTGCCGGTAGACGAGCCGCGTCTCGCGGGCGGGCTCAAGGCCTAGCTGCTCGTCAAGTGAGCGGGTGAGGTCGTCGTAACGGCGGGTGATCGACTCGCGCAGGCCTAGCGAGTGTTCCGCTTGCAGCGCCAGGCGCCAGCTTGGCTCGTGCAGCTCCTCTAGGCCGATGGCTTGCTCTGCGAGTTGCAGCGCGGCGCGGGCGTCGTCGTTGGCGAGTCGTGCGCGGCCAACGCGCTCAAGTAGATCGACGAGCGTGGCGTGCAGGTTGCGCCAACGGAACGTTGTCAAATGACTTTGCGCTCTCGTCCAGCCCGAGTTCCGCTCACGCACATCGTCGGGCTCGGCTCGCGCCTCACCGATCGCGACCGGCAAATCGCGCTCGACTGCTACGAGCATCACGTCCTGACCACGAGCCAGCTCCAACGGCTGCACTTCGCCGGGCTGCGCACGGCCGAGGTTCGCCTCGACGTGCTGTACGGCCTTCGCGTGCTCGATCGCTTCCGCCCGCCGGCTCGGCACGGCGCCGGCACCGCGCCCTACCACTGGATTCTCGATCAGGCCGGCGCGTACGTCGTCGCCGAGCAATACGGCATCGAACGCCGCGAATTGAAATGGCGCCACGCAACGGCGCTTGCGCTCGCTGACTCGATGAAGCTCCGCCACCACGTCGAAATCAACGAGTTCTTTGCACAACTCACACACGAAGTCACGGCAAAGGGCGGCGCGCTCGCGGAGTGGTACGGCGAGCGTACGATCCACGGGCTATTCAGTGGCGTCATCTGGCCGGACGGGTACGGCGTCCTGACGCTGCCCGACCGCTCACCGCTGCACTTCCTACTTGAGCTTGACCGAGCGACCGAGCCCGCCGTCCAGCTACGCGATAAGGCCAAGCGTTACGCGAAGGCGCTCCCGCGAAGCACACTCGCGCGCTATCAGCCAGTCGTCATCCTCGCCGTACCCACTGCGGCGCGCGTACGAGCCGCCGGCGCCGCCATAGCCGGCAGCGGAGCGCCGATCATGCCCGCCGTATGGAGCAAGGCCGCCGTCGGCTCAGCGCTCGCAATAGTCACTGCGGCGGCCGACAGTTTCGCTTCGTATTCACCGCCGCAAAAGCAGCAAATCTTTAACCCGCCTTAGAGCAAAAGCCTTGAGATCGCCGCGTCGATCTGGTCTCATCAAACTATGACAAACACCACCCCTGACATAACAGTAAATCGCACACCAAACGGCTCGACATACGAAAGCAAACAGTACGAAATCGTCCTTGCCGCGGTCGATCGTCACGGCTTGTATTCGTGGCGCTCAACGTGTTACTTCGGTCCCGGCGACGACGACTCCGACCAAGAGATTCACTCTCGACGCGGCGCAGCCGAGACAGTCGCATTGCGCCACGCCCACGCGATCGTTGACGCACTCTAAGGAGGCGAGCACCATGAACACCAACACGCCACACCGCACATACCGCGAACGCCGCGAGGCACGCGCCGCCCGTCTGCGCCAGTGGGCAGGCAGCCGCGAGGCGAAGGCCGGGCAAGCCGCCTCGGCCGTCCAAACAATCACGGACATGATCCCTCTCGGACAGCCGATCCTGCGCGGCCGCCACTCGCAGCGACGAGCCGAACGCGACCAAGACAGGATCGAGCGAGGGACGCGCCGCACAGTCGAGCACGCAAGCAAGGCGCGCGAGTTTTCCCAGCGTGCAGCCAACATCGAGGCAGCCGCAGAGCACGCCATCTACTCCGACGACCCGGACGCAATAGAGAAACTGCAATCGCGCATCACCGACCTTGAACGCGACCGTGACACGATCAAGGCGTACAACGCGGCGTGCCGTAAGGGCACAGCAGACCCCGCGACGCTCCCCGATCCGCTCCGACGCGACTTGGCAGCCGCGATCAACGCATGGGGCGACAGTCAGTGCCCAAAAGGTGGATTCCCCGCGTACACCTTGAGCAACCTTTCAGCCAACATCAGGCGCAACAAGCAACGCCTTGCGCGACTTGCGCCGGAGTAGCATCAGATTTCGACAGCTTCGACCGTCCACATGCCCTCGGCCTCATCATCCCATTGTTCCCATGTCATTTGCACGGTTTTACCCCAAGTCACAAGGAGAGGGCCAGCCGGAGTAAAACCATCGACCACCGCATCGTGATATCCGGCTTCCGTTTCTTCGGTGCCTAGATAATCACCCTTCACGAACTGGAGCATGACGAGTACGGCTTGCTGCTGTTCAACCAGCGCGCGTACATCTTCTGATTCGAGCTTGTAGCTCTGGTGTTTCACTAGCCTGTAGCCCTCGATCCCCCCTTCGCCTTCCCAAAACTTCCAGACCTTTGCCTGAGACAATCCCGATTCGTCGCCTCCCGCTTCGGTAAACTGGACTCCCAGGAGCGTCGGGTCAGGTTCAATGCTGTACTTAATCTGCTCAAGGTCAGCGACGGCCGCAAAAGAACAGTCTCCCAAGTTGACGGGCGCTGCATTCCCGAACAACTGGTAGGTTTCGAGAACCGGCCCATAGTCGCATTCTTGCCCTCGTTCGCATTCGGTGATTTCAGCGACCGGCACCGGGTAGCCGAGTTGTTTAACGGACGCTTCTCGCGTCGTGGAGGATCGTCCTACAGCGACTATCCGCAACCGGACAGTGCGAGGGTACACGGACTTATTGCTCGGCACACTGATCTGTCCGGTTTCCCACTGTCCCGGTTCGCTGCAAGCGAAGCGTTCGGCACGAAGTGTGTGGGCTCCAGCAGACCACGTTAGCCGGCAATGCTGCGCATGAGAGACCGTGAAGTGCGCTTTGAGTGGACTCCCCGCCTGCGGCACGACGGACTTGCTCAATCGTAGATGCCCCAGTGAAGGCGCTTGCGCCAACGCGACTGCGGGAAGTGACAGAGCGAGAAGCGACACAGCGCACAGAGCCGCGAGCGCCGTGCCCGCGAGACAGCGGGGATACCTGCGGGTTTGGCGCACAGGCGGAATTATGTCGATTCGCATGGTCGCACCGCACTCGGCCCGGCCCAGCGCTCCAAATGCGCGACCTCGGCCCGCCGACGCCGGCCGTCCCACCGCTGTACCGCAACGGCGCGTTTGGACCCCTTTGTCCGTTGCAAGGGCTCCTCAACCGATGCCCACCAATTGCCCGAAAAGAACCGAAAGACTGCTGACCTGCCGCTTGCTGTTTGGCCGGTTGCGCAGCAGACGAGCCAATGGCAGCGATACGAACGCTACGTGCCGGCCTCGCACCGGCACCCGGCGAAGATGCTCCCGGCGCTTGCACGCCGGGCGATCGAGACGTACTCCGAGCGTGGTGATCTCGTCGTCGATCCGATGTGCGGGATCGGCACG
Organism: uncultured Solirubrobacterales bacterium; assembly: GCA_963804675.1. GTDB lineage: Bacteria > Actinomycetota > Thermoleophilia > Solirubrobacterales > Solirubrobacteraceae > Palsa-744. The sequence continues at coordinate 2,407,597 of CAWDRI010000001.1, forward strand.
ACGCCCGTGGAGGCCGTCGATCTCGGGCGCCGTGCGGTTGGCGTGGAGCTTGAGCCACGCTGGGCGGCGCTCGCGCAAGCGAACCTCGATCACGTTCACAAAGACCCCCGCACGCGCTCGCGCGCAGAAGTGTTCGTGGGCGATGCCCGCGAACTTCCACGGCTGCTGACACTCCACGCTCAACGGCTGCTGCGCCCGAGCGGCAGCGTGCATGATGCCGCTGACGCGCGGCTCGCGCACAGCACCGTCAACCTGATCCTGACCTCGCCGCCGTACGCGTGCGAGGTCGCCGACGTGAACCCCGTCAACGGTCCCGAGCCGCTGCGCCGGCAGGACACGACCAACTACAGCCCGAACCGAAGCAATCTCGGGCACGCCAGGGGCGCCGCGTACTGCGTGGCGATGGCCGACGTGTACGACGCGTGCGCGTCGGTGCTCAAGCCCGGCGGGTTCCTCGTGGCGGTCACGAAGGACATGCGCTCCGCTGGCGGTGGCGCGCTGCGCAATCTCTCGGGCGAGACGATCGCGCTGTGCGAAGACGCCGGGCTGCTGTACTGGCAGCGCGTCATCTCGCTGCTCGCGACCGTCCGCGACAGCGAGCTTGTCATGCGCCCGTCGTTCTGGCAGACGCTCCAAGCACGGCGGCGGCGCGCCAAAGGCGACCGCACGCAGGTCGTCGCGCACGAGGACGTGCTCGTGTTCCGCAAGCCCGGAACCCGCTTGAGTTCAGGAAAACTGAAGGGTCGTCAGTGTGAACCCAAGTGCTCGACCGTGGGTTTGTCGGGTGAGGATACTTGGGTTAGTGGTGAATCCGGGGGGCGTGCGGAGTGAGTGTCTTGCAGGAGCTGTCGCGCGGAGGTTGCGTAGCGGATTGCGGTCGTCTCATCGATGTCGAAAACGACGGCGAGGTGAAGCGGGTCGGCTCCGCTGGTGAGCGCCTCTTCGAGTTGGCGGTCTATGCGCAGCCGCTCGATGGTCGTGGTCAATCCGCGGAGCACGGCGTTGATCCACGGGGCGCTCACTGGCTTGTGACCCAGCGCGGAGTGGCTGGTGATCAGAAGATGCTGGTTGGCGGTGTTCGGCCAGCGCATTTGTCGGTAGTCGAGCCACTGGCGCAGCAATCGTTGGGTGAGATCGTCGAGCGGCCGCTCGAGTCCAGCGATCGTGAGGCGTTGGTTGCCGAGGTCGACGTCATCGAGCGTGAGTGCACGAATCGCGCCCTGCCGGGCGGCGTGGACGGCCGCCAAGCAGACGGTGAGGCGGGCGTGTGGTGTTCTCGCCGCTTCGATTGTGGCGTCGATCTCCTCGCGGCGCAGCGGCTGCCAGACGGGGTGCTCAAGACGACCGACCTTGATCGGTGCGGCGGGGTCGCGGAAGATCGCCCCGTTCTTCTTCGCCCACGCGAACAGGGATCTGAGGGCGACGAGTGTCGTCTCGCGCCGCTGGCCGCGCAGCGTTGCGGTGTGGTCGAGGAGGTCATCTCGTGTGACCTCGCGCAGGTGGGCGTAGCGGGTTGACCAGTCAAGCAGAGCGGGCAGCGCAAATTCCAGATAGATCATGGCGGTGCGTGGCGAGCGCGGGCGACTGCGCGGCCCTCCGTCGCGCAGTGCGCGCACCCAGCCTTCGGTGACCTGACGTATTCCGGGTGTGAGCGCGTCGAGCTTGCGATCCAGCCACGCCTCAAACGTCGGGACACGATCGTCAAGGAGGACGCCCATCTGTCGCAAGATCTCGCTGGTGTGCTTCAAGCCCGCGCCGCGCTTGCGCACGACGTGGTGGAAGTCCGAGCGGCGGATCAGCTCACCGTCGCGATAATCGGCGAGCAGCATGACGAGGTTGCGGTTCAGCACGCGCCGCAAGGCCGGGTCGAAGCCTCGCGCCTCGGCCATCGTGTGCGCGAGGTGCAGCGCCCAAGCAAGCCACGGGTTCTCCGGAGCCTCGCCGTGCCGCAGATCAACCCGGCCGTAACGGTATTCCCTGCGCGCGTCAAACAGCTGCAGTTGCCGCCACTCGATTGGGCGCGTCACCGCTGGGGGCGGCGGCTTGCGCGGACGGCCCTTCTCACCGTAGCGGCGCCGGGATCTCCGCGGGGCGGCCCGGCGACGGCTCAGCTCGGCGAGGAACAACTGGTGGTGGCGCACCTTGCGCACGTATGGAACCAGCGGAGTGCCCGGCCCGGTCGGCCGCTCGATGGCTGCCTGCACCCAGCACAGACGGCAGTAGCCGCGCTTGAGCGGCTGGCGACGCCCGCAAGAGCCGCACTCCCCAGTGGTGTTCTTGTAGCGGCCGGCGAACTGGTAGCAGGCCAGGCACACGCCCCTGCTGAACGTCGGCCCCCACGCCAGGCAGTAGCGGCAGCTCGTGAGCGCTCTGGCGACGCGAGCGCCGCTGCCGTCACGAGGGGCTGTCACCGCGTCAGCCCGGCGGCAGCGAGCGCCCGCCGCGGCGGCGAGGCACAACCATCGGGGTACCGACAGAGCTCGCCGCCCGCTCTTGGCGCTCGCCGGCAGCGGGGACCGTCTGCGGCTCGGGTATCAAAAGCTCGCCGATCTCGCAGCCCAGCACCGCACAGATCACATCAAGGTCAGAGAGCTTCAGCGAGACGGGCTGCCCCGACCACAGCGCAGACATCTTGCCGGCCGAGATCACAAGGCCACGCCCGGCCAGCATCCGGTGGAGCTCAGAGGCTTTCCAGATGTCGCGTTGAGCGGCGGCGAGTCGCAGGTTCCACTTCACTCGCTCAATCCTTCCAGGCGAGCAGCTGCACGCTGCTGGCCGGTGACCCAGGCGTCTTCGATCCGTGTGCGGTGAACATGGACATAGCGCATTGTCGTCGCCACCCACGAGTGGCCGAGCATCTCCTGGATCGAGATCAAGTCAACCCCATCCAAGTAGAGCTGCGAGGCGCAGTAGTGGCGCAGCACATGCGGCGTCAAACGACCAGCCCACGCCGGCAGATGCGCGGCGGTCGCGGCCACCAGCGCGGCGCGCAGCGCGTCATAGCCGACCCGTGCGCAAGACCCGTCAGCATTCTTTCGCTCCGACGGGAGCAACGGAGCGCCGGGGCGCAGATAATCGCCGTCGAACTGGCCCCACACGTCCTGGATGAACCAGCGCAGGGTGCGCTCGGCGCCACCGAGCAACGGCACCATCCGCTCCCGTGGCCCCGAGCAGCGCGCGCCCTTGCCATAGCGCACGTGCAGCTTGCCGAAGTGGCCGAGGTCCCACTTCACATCGGCGAGATCGAGCTGGCGCAGCTCGTTGATCCGCAGCCCCGTGTCGGCCATCAGCTTCGCTGCTGCGTAGTTGCGTGCACCCGCCGCGAACTTCCGGCAACAGGCCAGCTCCTCCCGCCAGCCACCGAACAGCACCGCGATCTCATCCGCGCGCGGCGGTATCCGCAGCCGCGCGTCCTTGCTCCCGCGCGGCCGGTTGACCTCGTCGATCGGACACTCCAGCACCCGGCCGGTCATCGCATGGATCTCGACCTTGTGCCGCAGCTCGAGGAACTCGAAGTAGCTGCGCAGCGCCTGCGAGCGCGCCAGCTGCGTCCCGCCAGCAGCGCCCCGCAGCACCCGACCGAAGTACGCATCCGCGTCGGCCGGCTCCAGCTCCCACAACGCCCGGCCAAACCAGCCGCGCACCTGCTCCAGATTGCTGACCTCGCCGCGAACGGTCGCGTCCGTCACCCCAGCCGACGCGCGCGCCAGCACATACCCCGCGAGCACATCGACCTCGAACTGCTCCAGCTCCTGCGCCGAGACCGGCGGGCGGAGCTCCCGCAAGTCGCGCACCACAGCCAGCGACAACCCGCAACCTTCCCTTCATCTCAACCACAGAAAGAACAACGAACATGAGACTCCTTCAAGAATCCCGACGAAACACCAGCATAACGATCAGCGCCGCCGGCACGCCGCGCCAGCCGAGGGGCCTCCCGCCGACCGGCCGCGGTGGCCCCTCCGCGCTCGCCTACGGCTCGCGCTCCACGGCCACCGCGGAGATCCACCACCTCCGTCCCCAAGAACCATCAACGAACCAACCCAACCCGAGCAAGACCGCTACGAACTCCAGCGATGTCGGACTCTGGACGCCGGTACGCACGGCACGCTCGCAGCATCCCCGGAAGGCGGCGTGATGCAGGCGGCAACAGGCGGAATGGGCGGCGCGGCCTGCCGTTTTGGAGCGCCGCCCGACACGTTCTGTCAGGGCCTTGAGATCGCGGCGCTGGTCTGGTCTGATCGACAGCGATGCACCACGAGCGCCGTACCCGTCGAGCGCCCACGACGACTCTCCATCGTCGGGCGCTCAGCTCAGGGCTGCGGCGATCGTGCCAGCGGCGGCGTCTTCGGTTCGGACGCATGACCGGGCGCATGGACGGGCTCGTTGCGCCCGCGCACGAGCCATGGGTCACCAAGCATCAGATCGCCGCGCACTTCCACGTCACGACGCGATGGATCGAGTCACAGCAGCGACTCGGCCTCCCGCACATGCACATGCTCGGCATCAACCGCTACCACGTCACCGAGGTCGAGACTTGGCTGCGGGAGCGCTACGGCACGCCACGCGAGCAGGAGGACTCCTGAAATGCCACTGAACCGGGGCACTCGCAACAAGCCGCGCTACTGCGGTTATGCCAAGCATCGCGGCCGTAAGAAGTGGATCGGCACCTTCGACAACCTTGAGGAATACAACCTCGAAAAGGCGCGCTGCCTCGCAGAACTGCAAGAGGAAGTTGACAACCCGCACAGTCACCGCACGGGGGCGATCACCGTGAGCAAGTTCGCCGGGGCGACGATCCACGAGAACGGCCGCATAACGATGACTTGGCCCGATGGCGAGCGCTGCCAAAAGGAGACGGGACGACGCGACTCAACGGTCCGACGCCTGCGAGACGGACTGCGCCCATTCGTGCGCGAGTTTCACGATCGACCGCTCGACAGCTTCACACGCGATGAGGCAGTGACGTGGACCCGGCCGAAGTGCGCGAACACTCAGCAAGCCGTCCGGCAGTTCTTCAATCACGCCGAGGACCGCGACCTCATCCCCCGCAATCTCTTTACCAAGCTCGGCGCCAGCAAGCGCAAGCGCAGAGTCGATCGCCCTGACTTCGAGATCATCAGCGATGAGGGTTACGCGCGGCTTCGGCAAGGCGCGCGAGGATGCCGGCCCGATGACTACGGACTCGTGCTTGAGGGCGCCGTCCTCACAATCGGCGACAAGGCGCTGCGCCCCGGTGAGATCTTCGCGCTGCACCGCCCTGAGCTTCACTTCGACAAGAACCTGATCCACGTAAAGCGCCAGATCGCCCTAGAGACGGGCAAGATCACATGGCCCAAGGACGACGACGGCCGCTGGGTACCAATGACCCCGGCATGGCGCGAGCACATGGAACGTATGCCGCGCATGGGCCAGGTCGTAAACAAGGACATGGGTGAGATCCTCTTTCCAAGCCCACAAGGCGGCTATATGTGGCGCAGCACTTGGTCGTCATGGTGGAAAGCCATCTGCGCCGCTGCCGGGATGCCCGGCCAAGACTTCTACGACCTCAAGCACCGCGCGATTCAATGGATGGTCAACCCCGTCGAGGAGGGCGGGCTCGGCCTCGACCCGGCAACCGTCGCCGAAGTCGTCGGCCACGATGACGGCGGCTACCTCATCGCCACCGTCTACACAAAGCTAGGCCAACGCCGCGCCCTCGCGCGAGCACAGCGCGCGATGGACGCCTACCAGCAACGCCGCGAGGCTGACGACATCGAGCCGCCACGCCTCACAGTCGTTCGCGACGCCGCCTAACCGCCAGATGAGTGAGCGTCCACACAAAGAACTGGTGGCGTTCGGCAAGTCGATTCGGGAGGCCCGCGAGGCAAAGGCGATGACCCCGGCCGAGCTTGCCAAGGCCGCCAACGTCGCGCAAGAGGACTTGGAAGCGCTCGAAGCTGGCCGACTCACTCCGGCTGGCGACTTCGTGCTCGCGCTCAGCACCGGACTCGGTATCGCGCCCGATGCTCTCGGCGACTACTTGGACCCGACCGCCGCAGTCGCCGCGTTCGGCCGTCGATTGCGCGAACTGCGCGAGAAAGATGGCCTCTCAAAGGAGGCGCTTAGCTATCTGTCGGGCATCCACCCAACCGCGATCCAGAGGTTCGAGAAGGGCCGACGCGACCCGCGCCTCACATCGATCCTGCGTCTCGCTCGCGGGTTGAAGGTGCCGCCCCGAGCATTGGTCGAAGACGACGCCGACAGCGCCGCACTCGGAGCCTGACCGCTGATGCTCTCGCGCCTTACCGGGTGGAAGTCCCCGTGTCAGAACGGACCGCAAAACGGACCGCAAAGCCTTCTCTGCGGTCCCTCTGCGTCCCAGAGTCCTCCGAGCATCCACGAAACGCCGCGAACACTGCCCCGCGAGCCTCAGCGTTTTCGCGGGTTTTCGCCCGTATTCGCTGATGCTCGTGGGTCACTAACCAATCGGGGCGCCCGGATTCGAACCGGGGACCTCGCCGACCCGAACGGCGCGCGCTACCAGGCTGCGCCACGCCCCGACGCAACGCCAAGTATCCCACAAGACCGCCTTCAAGCCGGCTCACGCCCAACCACACCGGACCGCCGGCCCCCTCCCCCCCACCGCCCCCAAGCTATGGTCCGCCCCCATCCCCATGCCGGCAACCCCCCTAACCGCCATCGAGGCCCACCTGAACGCCCTGCTCACGCCGGCCCGCTTCGCCGACTACTGCCCAAACGGCCTGCAGGTCCCGGGCAGCGCCGAGGTGGACACGGTGGCCACTGGCGTGAGCGCAAATCTGGCCTTCTTCGAAGCGGCCCGGGACCAGGGCGCCCAGCTCGCGCTGGTCCACCACGGCCTCTTCTGGGGCTCCGCGGTGGGCCCGATCGACGAGGCAATGGCCCGCCGGCTGCGCGTGCTGTTCGAGGCGGACATGGCGCTGCTCGCCTACCACCTGCCGCTGGACGCGCACCCGCAAGTCGGGAACAACGCGTTGCTGGCCCAGGCGCTCGGCGCCGAGCGCAGGGAGCCGTTCGCCCCGCACCGCGGCGAGCCGGTGGGCTGTTTGGCTGAGCTGCCGGGCGAGGGTGTGGCGCTGGCCACGTTCACGGAGCGGATCGAGGCGGCGACGGCCCGCGAGCCGCTGGTGTTCGATTGCGGACCGCAGACGGTGCGACGGATCGCGATCGTCACGGGCGCGGGCGCGGACCATCTGGCCGACGCTGTCGCGGCGGGCGCGGACGCGTTCATCACGGGCGAGCCGGCGGAGCGCGCGATGGCGCAGGCGCAGGAGGCGGGGGTGCACTTCGTCGCGGCGGGCCACTACGCGACGGAGACGTTCGGCGTGCGCCGTCTCGGCGAGCTGCTGGCAGAGCGGTTCGGCGTGCGGCACGCGTTCGTGGACGTGCCGAACCCCATCTAGAAGGCCCCTCGGGGGCCTTCTAATCGCTGCCAGTCCGCAGCTTGCGCAAAACGGATGCTTGTGAACGTCCGCCGGCGGGGATATACCTTGTTGTATGCGAGGGGTCGGCTCGCCGCTCGGTACCGCAGCCCGACGGGTTGGGCCGATGCGCGGCGCCGCCTCCTGTGCAGCAACAAACCCCTCTCTCCCCAAGGAGGAGCCCCCCGATGTCTAATCACTTGACGCCGACGGAACTCGCGCGTGAGGCGGGTCTCGGCCGCAAGGAAGTGCTCGCGAAGTGCGCTGAAATGGGCGTGCCGATCTTCCAGGGCCGGATCGACAAGAGCCTGTTTTTGGCGAACCTGCGCCAGTTCTCGCCGGTCCAGCGCCCGGCCGCCGCGAAGGGCTGATAGGCGCGCGCACGCGGGGCGCGCAATTAGCGCATATCCTTCTACGTAGATGAGCGAGGAGGGCCGGCTTGCGGCACGACTCTGGTCGGTCGGCCGTGCGTGCCCTGCTCGGGGTCAAATGACGTTGTAGCGAGGAGGAAGCGCCATGGAGGCACGCACCGTGCAAGACAGCGCGCCCCACACGGGTGCGGCGCCAGCCCCACCAACCCCAACGGCCGTGCCGGCACCAACAGCCGTGCCGGCACCGGCGGCGGCGCCTGTGCACGCGGGCGGCCTGCGCACGATCGCCGATTTGCTGCCGCACGCGGCGGCCGCCTACGGCGCGCAGCCCGCGGTGCGCTTCAAGCGCGAGGGGGAGTGGCACGACGTCAGCTACGAGGAGCTGGGGAGCATCGTCCAAGAGCTGGCGCTCGGGCTGATCGACGTCGGCATCGAGCACGGCGAGCGGGTGTGCATCCTGGCGAACACGCGGCCGGAGTGGTCCTACGTGGACCTGGCGGCGACGGCGGTCGGTGCGGTGGTGGTGCCGATCTACCAGACCAACTCGCCGGAGGAGTGCGCGTGGGTGATCGCCGACGCGGGCGCGAGGACGATCGTCTGCGAGGACGCAAGCCAGCTGGACAAGGTCGCGGCGGTGCGCGAGCGGGTGCCGGCGCTGGAGACCGTGATCGTGATCGACCCGCCGCCGGCGGACGACAGGAGGGCCAACGCGACGGCCGACCTGACGTTGGCGGAGCTGCGCGAACGCGGGCGCGGCGGCGACGAGCGCGCGCTGCAGGCGCGGCGCGCGGCGGTGCAACCGCAGGACCCGTACACGTTCATCTACACGTCGGGCACCACGGGCCCGCCGAAGGGGTGCGTGCTCAGCCACCGCAACTACGTGGCGATGATGGAGATGATTCGCGAGGCGGGGCACATCGAACAGGACGAGGTGATCTACCTGTACCTGCCGCTGGCGCACTCCTACGCGCTGCTGGTCCAGCTGGCGGTGTTCGAGCTGGGCGGGACGCTGGCGTACTTCGGTGGCGACACGCGGCAGATCGTGGCCGAGTTGATCGAGGTCAAACCGACGTATCTGCCGTCGGTGCCGCGGGTCTTCGAGAAGGTGTACGCGCTGGCGCAGGGGGCGATCGCGGCCAAGGGCCCCGAGGAGCAGGAGCGCGCGCAGGCGGCGGTGGCGCTCGGAGCGAAGGTGCGTGACCTGCAGGCCGCCGGGCAGCCGGTGCCGCAGGAGCTGCGCGAGCCCTTCGCGCGCGCGGACGAGGAGCTGTTTGCCAACGTGCGCGCGATCTTCGGCGGACGCGTGCGCAGGGCGACCAGCGGCGCGGCGCCGATCGCCAAGGAGATCCTCGAATTCTTTTGGGCGGCGGGGGTGCCGGTGCTCGAGGGCTACGGGATGACGGAGACGGCGACGGCGGCGACGATTTCCACGGTCGAGGACCACCGGTTCGGCACCGTGGGCAGGGCGCTGCCGGGCGTGCAGCTGCGGATCGCAGAGGACGGTGAGCTGCTGATCAAGGGACCGAACGTCTTCGCGGGCTACTACAACAAAGCGGAAGAGAGCTTTGGCGCGGTCGAGGAGGGCTGGCTGCATACGGGCGATCTGGGGTCGATCGACGCGGACGGCTACCTGTCGATCGTGGGGCGCAAGAAGGACATCATCATCACGGCGGGCGGCAAGAACCTGACGCCGGCGAATCTCGAGAACGACCTCAAGCGCTGCCGCTGGATCTCCCAGGCGGTGATGCACGGCGACCGGCGCCCCTACCCGGTGGTGCTGGTCACGCTCGACGAGGAGGAGATTCCAGCCTACGCGCGCGAGCACGGGCTGCCGGAGGATGTCGCCAAGCTCGCGCACGAGCCGGCGATCAGGGAGCTGATCGGCGCGGAGGTGGAGCGCGTGAACGGGGGGTACGCCCAGGTCGAGCAGGTCAAGAAGTTTGCGATTCTCGAGCGCGACCTCTCGCAGGAGGGCGGCGAGCTGACGCCGACGCTGAAGGTCAAGCGCGACGTGGTCGCCAGGAAGTACGCGGGCGTGCTGGAGGCGCTCTATACGCGCTAGCGTGTGGAGCAAAGATATAGTGATTCACACACAGTGCCGATGATCTGAGCAGAAGGACGACAGGAGCGAGGGCAAGAGCAGATGCGCAGCGATCCCAGCGACACGGGCGGCCTGTTTGTCGGGCGGCGTCCGGGCACGGCGCCGACGCGCTATGCGCGGCTGCCCGAGCGTGGCAGCAGCGAGCGCCAGCGGATCGACCGGCACATGGCGCAGCTGCTGGTGGCTGCGATGGTGGTGTTGAGCCTGCTCTGCTGGGGCCCGATCCCGCTGGGCTGTCTGTGGGTGGGGGCGCAGGTTAACTACCTGTCGAGCAGCGTGAGCCTCGGGATTCTGGTGGCGTTCGTGGCGTTGTTCGTGCTGCTGTTCGGCACGCTGCGGCTGCTGCGCGCGATCGACAACATGTGGATTCTGGTGCGGCGCGCGGCGGGCTTTGACCAGCGCACGGGCACGCTGGGGCGGATCTTTGCGATCACGGCCGCGATTTGCGGCGGTGTGTTCATGTTTTGGTTCGTGGTGATCCACGGCCCGGGAGCGGAATTCTCGCCCAACGGCGGGGGCATCTGAAAGCGGGGCCGGGTGGGCCTGCTCGACTACTACCGCCAGTTCGAGGCGATCCCCGAGGAGGAGGTCAACCGCGAGCTGCGCGAGCAGGCGGCCGAGCGCCGGCGCAAGGCGCTGGAGCGGGTGGCGACGCTCGACCTTTCGCAGACGACCTGGCCGGAGCTGCCGCACGCGAACATCGCCAACGCGATCACGTTCACCGCGAGGCGCGGGCTGCAGCGCTACCCGCACCTGCGCGGCTCGGCGCTGCGCGCGGAGCTGGCCGAGCGTCACGGCGTGCCCAGCGAGCGCTTGATCATCGGCAATGGCGCCGCGGAACTGCTCAGTTCGGCCGCTAGGGCGCTGATGGAGCCGGGGCAGGAGCTGTTGACGGCGTGGCCGTCCTACCCGCTGTACCCGTTGATGGCGCGCCGCGCGCACGGCCGCGCGGTGCCGGTGCACGGCGGTGTCGAAGCCATGCTGGCGGCTGCGCAGAGCCAGGCGGCGCGGGTGGTGGCGCTGGCGAACCCGAACGACCCGACGGGGGAGCTGCTCGGGGTCGATGCGCTGGAACGCCTGCTCGACGGCCTGCCCGAGGGGGTGGCGGTGCTGCTGGACGAGGCGCTGATCGAGTTCGCCGACGCCCAGCCGACCGACGCGGCGCTGGCGCTGCTGGAGAACAATTCGCGGCTGTTGGTGTTTCGCAGCTTCTCCAAGGCGTGGGGACTGGCGGGCATCCGGATCGGGTACGCGATCGGCGGCCCTGGCTCGCAGGAGCTGCTGGCGGAGCTCGAACCGGACCTCGGCGTCAGCGAGGTCTCCCAGGCGGGGGCGCTGGAGGCGCTGCGTTCGGGCAGGGAGTCGATGGCGCGCCACGTGGCAAGCGTGCGCGAGGAGCGCTCGCGCCTGACGGCGGCGCTGCGCGAGCGGGGCTTTGAGGTGGGCGAAAGCCAGGCGAACTTCCTGTGGGCGGCGCACGGCGAGCTCGACGGCAGCGAGCTGGCGCGGCGGCTCTCGCAGTCGGGTGTGATCGTGGCGGCGGGCGCGCCGCTCGGCGCGCCCAGGCACGTGCGGATCGCGCTGCGCGACGCGCCCGTGACCAAGCGCCTGCTGGAAGCGATCGACAAAGCCACGGCACGCGCGCAGTAGCTGGCCAGCGCGTACGCGCGCACGCACGCCCGCACGCCCGCACGGTGGGGCCACGACGCCGCACACGCCATAGGGCCCGCGCGGGCCCCTCGCCTTAGGCGCGCACGGTCGCGGACTGCCCGAGCGGCACGCCACCGGCGTCGAGCGCCTGCACGGCGAAGTGGGGGCCCGCCCCGGAGGCGGTCGGCAGGGCGGTCTCAAAGCCGCGCGCGGGCGCGGTGGCGACGGGGACGAGCCGCCCGGCGCCGGCACCGGCCCCGGCGAGCAGCCGCCAGGCGGCCACGTCGGTGGCGCCGTTCCAGCTGGCATAGGCGGTGGTGGGAGCGCCGCCGAAGGCCGGCGCGCCGCGTCCGCCGGCGCTGTCCCGCCGCCCCGCCGGGCCGCCGCCTGACCGATCCCCGCCGCCGCGTACGAGGGCAAGCGCGGGCAGGGCCGCCGGGCGCCCGTGCCAGGGCAGGCGGAAGGCGCGGTAGCACTCGTACTTGGCACCGAGGGCGGCGTCGAAGACCAGGCGTCCGGAGCGTTCGAACTCGGAGACGAAGGGCGCTTCGCCCCAGCCGACGAAGACGTTGCCGCCCGGCAGAAGCTGCACGCTGCCCTGGCTGCCGGCGAGGATCCGCGGGTGGCTGTAGGCGCGCACGAGCGTGGCGGTCATGGCGCGCTCGTCGACGTCGAGGATCAGGCCGCGCGAAAGCCGCTCGACGGCGGGGGTGGCGCCGTTGTCAAAGACGGTGAGCGTGCCGGAGGGCTCGCGGCGCGCGTCGTGCTGCCAGGCAAACGCGCTGCCGGGGCCCATCGCGAAGTCGCCCAGCTTGCCGCCCAGGCGCCAGCGGATCGCGCCGCTGGCGCGGTCGATCTTGTAGACGGTGTGGGTGCTGCGCGCGGAGACGAGCAGGTCGCCGTCGGTGTCGAGATCGACGGAGTTGATGTGAAAGAAGTCCCAGTCGGCTTCCACGGGCGCGTAGGACTCGGTCAGCGGGATGTGATCGAGCGAGTGCCACTCGAACAGGACGGCACCGGTGGCGAGGTCGATCTCCTGGAAGATCGCATCCTGGATCGTGCCGCGGCGCGGCCCGCCGACGGCGCGCAGGTCGGCGTCGGTGACGACGTAGCTGGTCAGCAGGGCGGTGTCGGCGGGGGTGATGACGAACTCGTGCAGGTCGGCGTGCAGCCCGCGCGCGGCCTGGATGCGCCGGATGGTGCGGTAGGCGGCGTCGGCGATCACGTATTCGCCAACGCCGTGGCCGAGTTCGATCGAGCCCTCCCACCAGGTGAGCACGGGCTGGCCGCGGTAGTGCTGGACGCGGAAGTTGGTGGTGACCTTGCCGGCGAGGGGGTTCTCCCAGAGCGGCTCGCCGGCGTTGTTGACGATCACGGCGCCGGCCTGGCCGGTGGGAGAGTTGTAGGGGGCGATGAAGATCGGGTCCTCGCTGACGCCGTGCTCGCGGGTGGTGACGGCCAGCGCGGGGATGCGCAGGTCGGGGCGGCTGTACCAGCGCGGGACGGCCGCGACGGAGGCGGGCGCGCGCGCGGCGAACAGGGAGCCGAACAGCCAGTGCACGCCGAAACCGGTGGCGCCGGCCAGCGCGAGCCCGCCGGCCCCCGCGCCGCCGGCGCGCAGCAGGGCCCGGCGCGTGAGCCGCGGTGTGCTGGGGCCGGGGATGTTGAGATCGGTTGACATCGGTGCTGTGGGGCGCAACGGTCGGCTGCGCCGGCGCGACCCTGCCGCTACCCCTGGAACACGACAGTAGGACGGGCGCTGCGCAAGAGCGGCGTAAGAGTGTCCCCTGCGCACGCATGGGACAAGCGGCGCGCTCGGGCACCGCAACCCCTCCGCGACCCGCCGGCGGCGGGTCGATTCTTCTCCACCGGCTTGGCGCCGTGACGAAACGGACCGGGTTGCAGGCGTCCAGCTTCAACCCCCAAGCAATCGTTATCCACTGGGCACTATGCCGATGCCAAATGATTACAACATTGCATTATGCCCAGTATTTAATTGTGTATGGCATCTTTTCGTTGGTCCCCCACACCAGCCACCAGCCACCCCACCAGCCGCCCACCAGCAGACGGATGCAATCCCCGAGCGGGCGCGCGAGATTTTTGATTGGAACCCCTTCGGGGTTCCCGGATGGGTCGCACAGCCCGCACGGGCGCGCCGCCCGGGTTCGTCAGCCGGCCGTCTCGGACTGGCGCAGCAGCGCGCCGGTGGTGCCCTCGAGGATCCGCCGCCAGGCGCTGGAGTCGGGGGCCGCCTCTTCGGCGGCGTCGAAGTGCTCGACGACCTTGCGCAGGCGCTCGGCGGAGATCTGCAGGCCGTGGCGGGTGGCGATCTCGCGGTAACGCGAGTACTCGCGGGCGAGGTGGTAGGTGACCGACTGGAAGCCGTGGCGGGCGATCGCCAGGCGCGAGGTGAAGTTCATCATCGAGGTTTGGAACATCAGCTCGTCGGTCGGTTCGGGCTCGATCAGCACGATGTCGACACCGGGGTAGCGCTCCTCCCAGCGGGAGGCCATCTCGTGCAGGCGCTGGTGGGCGACGAGCTTGAAGGCCTGGTAGCCGATCTGCGGGAAGCCCATGTCCGAGACGCGCCGCGGCCGGCGGCCGCGCAGCGTGCGGACCTCGGCGGCGAAGTCGTTGACGTAGGGGACGATCGGGTTGATCACGATCACCAGTTGCGCGCCGGCCTCGACGGCGATGTCGAGGTTGGTGGTCGAGACGATGCCGCCATCGATCAGCTCGCGTCCGCCGAGCTGCACGGGCGCGTAGACCATCGGCAGCGCGCCGGAGGCACGCACGGCGGTCGAGATCGGCACGGTGTCGTGGCCGGGCGAGCCGAACACGATGCGCTCGCAGGTGTCGAGGTCGGTGGCGGTGATGTAGAGCTCGCTGGAGAGCTCGCGGAAGTCATCGCTGCGGTCGGGGTCGGAGAGGACCTTGTGCAGGTAGCGTTCGATGCCGGTGCCTGTGTAGACGCCGGAAGGCAGTCCCTCGGCGAGCCCGAGCATGAGGTCCATCAGCGAGACCTGGCCGGGCTGGGAGACCAGCTGGCGCAGCAGCGAGGCGGCGCGAAACGGGAGCTGCACGCCGCGGCGGGCGAACTCGAGCAGGTTGGGGCGCAGCAGGTCGGAGAGGTCGACGTCGCGGAAGGCCTGGGGGCCCTGGCCGGTGACGACGCGCATCATCTCCTCGGGGGTAACGCCGTTGGCGCAGAGGGCGGCGATGAACGAGCCGGCGGAGGTGCCGACGTAGACGTCGAAGCGGTTGACGGTGCTGTTGACGGCCAGCAGGTCAAGGGCACGTAGGGCGCCGATCTCATAGACGCCACCCGTGAAGCCCCCGCCGCCGAGCACGAGCGCGGTCTTGCTGGGACGCCGGCGCCCGCCGCGCCGGCGCGCACGGCCGGCACTGGCGGCGCGGCCGTTGGCGGAGCCATCGCGCGCACGCGTGCCCGCCCGGGGAGCCGACGCCGGCGTTCGCCTCTCCCGGGTGGTCGTCGGTTCCAGCTTGACAACGCGACCCATACCAGATTGATTGTACGGCCGCGTGCCCTGGAAGCGTCCGCCAACGCCCGTTTCCCCGTGGTCGATGCTCGCCTGCGCGTCGTGCGTGCTGGTGCTCGCGTGCGCGCCGGCAGCCGCGGCGGGCGGCCCCGGCCGAGGACTCGTACGCGTGCCGGCAGCCGCGACGGGCGGCCCCGGCCGAGGACTAGTACACGTGCCGGCAGCCGCGACGGCGGCCCACACCCACGCCGCGGTACCGGCCCCGGCAGCCGCGGCAGCAGCCCGCGTCCGCGCACACGCGGCGGGCGGCGAAGCCGCCGCGCTGCAGTCCCACATGACTCACGAGCTGGCGCTGGCGGGCCCGCTGTCGGGCGGCTATGTCGAGGATTTGTCGACAAAGACGGTGCTGTTCTCCGAGCGCGCCGAAGCGCTGCGCGCGCCCGCGTCGGTGGAGAAGCTCTACACCGCGACGACCGCGCTGGAGCGCCTCGGGCCCGACGCGCGCCTGGAAACGACGGTGCTTGGCACGGGCCATCTCGCCGCCGGCGGCGTGTGGGAAGGCAACCTCTACCTGCGCGGCGGAGGCGACCCGACGTTCGGCACGAGCACGTTCATCGCCGGCCACTATGGCGGTGTCGGGACGTCGGTCTCGACGCTGGTGCAGCAGCTGGTGCACACCGACGGCATCCACCGCGTGAGCGGCTCGGTGGAGGGCGACGAGTCCTACCTGGACTCGCTGCGCGGCGAGCCCTCCAGCGGCTACGCGCCCGACCCCTACCTCGAAGGCACGCTGAGCGCGCTGGCGTTCAACCGCGGAGAAACCGGTTCCTACCGCGGGCCCCACGCACCGGCGGCGTATGCCGCGCACGAGCTGGCGCTGGCGCTGAAAGGGGCCGGCGTCGCGGTGCACGGCCCGAGCGGCGCGGCGAGCACGCCGGCCGGCGCGACGCGGCTGGCGCTCGCGCCCTCGCCGACGATCGCGCAGCTGCTCGGGTTGACGCTGCCGCCGTCGGACAACTTCTTCGCGGAGACGCTGGTCAAGGATCTCGGCGCGCGCTTTGGCGGCGCGGGCACGACGGCGGCGGGTGCGCGGGTGGTGCGCGAAACGGTCGCGGCCGATTTCGGGCTGCACCCGCACGTGGTGGACGGGTCGGGGCTCTCGCGCGAAGATCGGACCTCGCCGCAGGAGGTCGCGACGCTGCTGGCGGACCTGGCGCCGAGCACGCTGGGAACGACTCTGCGAGCGGATATGGCGGTGGCGGGCCACAGCGGGACGCTGGCCGAACGGATGCGGGGCACGGCAGCCGCCGGGCGCTGCCAGGGCAAGACGGGGACGCTGACGGGCGTGTCGAACCTGGTGGGCTACTGCCAGGACGCCGCGGGGCAGTTTCTGGCGTTCGCGTTCTTCGACGACGGGATCGCGATCGAAACGGCGCATGTGCTGCAGGACAACATGACGATCACGCTGGCGGACTACTGAGAGTAGTTTCCAAGACGACGAAGTGGTCGCAGATATCCAGCTATCTGGGTGAGATATCTCGATATCACGAGCCCCTTCGGCCCAAAAAACAAACAAGCCACCCCGTCATCTGCCCCTCGACCCCACCCTCTGCTCTCTCCTCCGTCCCCAGACCGTCCCTCTCCCGCCTCCCTCTCCCGCCTCCTTCTCCCGCCTCCCTCTCCCGCCTCCCTCTCCCGCCTCCCTCTCCCCGCCCCCGCTCAGCCGGCGTCGCCCAAAAGCCGCAGCAGGCCGGGCTCGTCGAGGGTGGGCACGTGCAGGCGGCGGGCCTTTTCGAGCTTGGAGCCGGCGCTCTCGCCGGCGACCAGGTAGTCGGTCTTCTTGGAGACCGCACTCGTGACGCGTCCCCCGGCCGCCTGGATGCGGGAGGTTGCGTCCTCGCGCGTGAGGGTGGGGAGCGTGCCCGTGAGCACGAGTGTGCGGCCGGCGAGGGGACCCTCCGACGGCAGCGGGCCCTGTTCGGCGAAGCGCAGGCCGAGCAGGCGTAGGTCGGCGATGATCTCGCGCATGTGGGGGTCGTCGAGTTGGGCGCGGATCGAGCGGGCCATCTTCTCGCCGATGCCGGGGGTCTCGGCGAGCTGCTCCTCGGTGGCGTGCAGGAGGGCGTCGATGTCGCGCAAGCGCCCAGCGAGGTTGCGGCCGGTGACCTCGCCGACCTCCTCGATGCCAAGCGCAAACAGGACACGGGCGAAGGGGCGGGTCTTGGAGTCGGCGATTGCCTGCACGAGGTTGGCGGCGGAGAGGTCGGCGAAGCCCTCGAGCTCGACGAGTTGGGGGGCCGTCAGGCGGTAGTAGTCGCCGGGGACGCGGACCAGGCCGCGGTCTTGGAGGAGGCGCACCTGCTTCTCGCCGAGGCCCTCGATGTCCATCGCGCCGCGCGAGACGAAGTGCTTGAGCAGCTGCCAGGCGCGCCCGGGGCAGAGGCGGTTGGGGCAGGTGGTGAAGACGGAGTCGCGGGGCTTGACCGTTTTGGTTTTGCAGAAGGGGCAGCGCGCGGGCGGGCGCGGGCGCGGCGGGCGATCGGGGCGCTCGACGACGTGGGGGGCGGGCGAGACGACCTGGGGGATGACGTCGCCGGCGCGCAGGACGATGACGTCCTCGCCGGGGCGCAGGTCCTTGCGGCGCAGGTCCTCCTCGTTATGCAGCGTGGCGAGCCTGATCGTGACACCGCCGACGGAGACCGGGTCGAGCACCGCGTAGGGGCGCAGGTCGCCGAACTTGCCGACGTTCCAGCGGACCTCGCGCAGGCGGGTCAGCGCGGTGGTGGGCGCGAACTTCCAGGCGATCGCCCAGCGCGGGTCGCGCCCGACCGAGCCCAGACGACGTTGCAGGGAGAGGTCTGAGACCTTGATCACGACGCCGTCGATCTCGAAGTCCAGTTCGCCGCGACGGCGCTGCCAGGCCTCGCACTGGGCGATGACCTCGTCCTCGCTGCGCAGCAGCTGGATGTCAGGGTTGACGCGAAAGCCGTGCTGGCGCAGCCAGGTCAGCGCCTGCCAGTGCGTTTTGAACGACAGTCCGTCGGTGACGCCAACCTGGTAGCACCAGATCGAGAGGGGACGTTCGGCGGCGAGCGCTGGGTCGAGCTGGCGGATCGAGCCGGCGGCCGAGTTGCGGGGGTTCATGAAGGTCGAGAGCCCGCGCTCGGCGCGGCGCTCGTTGAGCGCGGTGAAGTCGCGCAGCGACATGTAGACCTCACCGCGAACCTCCAGCAGCGGCGGCGCGCCCTCGACACGCAACGGGACCGCGCCGATCGTGCGCAGGTTGTGGGTGACGTCCTCGCCGACCAGGCCATCGCCGCGGGTGGCGCCACGCTCGAGCACGCCGTCGCGGTAGAGCAGGCTGATCGCCAGGCCGTCGACCTTGGGCTCGACGACGTACTGGAAGCGGGGTTGAGCGACGCCTTCGCGGGCGAGGTGGTTGCGCATCCGCTCGATCCAGGCGCGCAGCTCGGCCTCCGAGCGGGCGTTGCCGAGCGAGAGCATCGACTCGAGGTGCTCGACCTTCTCCAGGCGGCTGACGGGCGCCGCGCCCACCCGCTGCGTCGGCGAGTCGGGGGTGAGCAGCTCGGGGTGGGCGGCCTCCAGCGCGCGCAGCTCGTCGAGCAGCGCGTCGTAGGCGTCGTCGCCGATGGTGGGGTCGTCGAGGACGTAGTAGCGGTGGGCGTGCTCGTGCAGCACGCGACTCAGCTCGGCGACGCGCGCGGCCGGGTCGACTCCCATCGGCCCGCCTCAGCCGGCCTCGACCGCCGCCACCGCGGCGGCGAGCAGCGCGTCGAGGTCAAAGTCGCGCAGCGCCTGGATGCCGGGGTGGTGGGTGAGGTCGAAGTGCAGCGGGGTGAGAGCGATGCGCCCGGCGGCGACGGCGGCGAGGTCGCTGCCGGGCACGTCGTGAAAACCGGGGTCGTCGCCGTAGATCCAGTAACGCCGGCGCACGGGCGGACCTGCCTCCTCGCGCTCCAGGCGCAGCTCGTCGCGGTAGATGCGCCGGCCGATGCTGGCGACCTCGACGCCGTGGGGCGCGCCGGCGGGGACGTTGACGTTGAGCAGGGTGCGCGGCGGCAGCGGCAGCGACTCCAGGCGCTCGACGAGCAGGGCGACGAAGCGCGCGGCGAGCCCGAAGTGAAAGCCGCCGTCGTAGCGGTAGTCCAGGCCACGCCCGCGCGACTGCTGGGAGACGGCAATCGAGGGGATGCCGAGCACAACGCCCTCCAGTGCGGCGGCGACGGTGCCCGAGTAGGTGATGTCGTCGCCGAGGTTGGCGCCGTGGTTGATGCCGGAGACAACGAGGTCGGTCGCGAAGCCCTCGACGACGCCGAGGCTGGCCAGACGCACGCAGTCTACGGGCGTGCCGTCGGTCGCGTAGCCGACGGTGCCGTCGGCGAAGGGAACCTGTTCGACCCACAGCGGGCGGCGCGTCGTAATCGAGCGAGCCATCGCCGAGCGGTTGCCGTCGGGGGCGATCACGGCGAGATTCACGTCGCTGAGCGCCGCGAGCGCTCGGCGCAGCGTCTGCAGGCCGTCGGCTTCGATGCCGTCGTCGTTGGTGAGTAGGACGTTGAGAGGCACGGGCCTCCCAGCATAGGTGTCGGTGCCGATGGCTCAGTCAGTACGCCACCGAGGCGAGCGCGAGCCCATGGGCGGGCGCCGTCGGCCCGGCCTCCACGCGCGGGCGCCCCGCGAGCAGGTGTAGGAAGTCCTCGACGCTGCGCCGCCCGGCGGCGACCTCGAGCATCGTGCCGACGAGCACGCGGTTCATGTGCCGCATGAAGGTGCCTGCCTCGATCCAGAACTCCAGCAGCTCGCTCTCCCCCACCCCGCCGCCGCCGAGCGGCCCCGGTGCCACGCTCGTGCCCTGCCCGCCTGCCACACTGCGCCACTCGGCCCGCAGCACCTCGCGCGTGAAGCGCACGTGGTCGGTCTCGGTGGGGGTGAAGGCGGTGAAGTCGTGCGTGCCGAGCAGCAGGCGCGCACAGTCGGCCAGCGCGGCGTGGTCGACGGCGTGCGGCCACCACAGCGCGCACCCGCGCTGAAACACGCCGCGCGTGCGTCGCGCGAGCACGCGGTAGCAGTAGGTGCGGCTGCGCGCGTCGCGGCGCGCGTCGAAGCCCGCAGGGGCCGGTTCGGCGCTGAGCACGGCGACGTCGTCGGGCAGCAGCACATTCAGCCGCAGCGGATCGACGGCCTCGTGGGCGTAACTGGCGACTTGCCCCCAGGCGTGCACCCCGCGGTCGGTGCGCCCGGCGACGGTGAGCGTCAACGGCTTCCCGTTGGCGCCCCGCTCACCAAGGATCGTGCGCAGCGCGCGCTCGAGCTCCTCCTGCACGGTGCGCAACCCCGGCTGGCGCGCCCAACCGG
Source organism: uncultured Solirubrobacterales bacterium (assembly GCA_963804675.1). Lineage (GTDB taxonomy): Bacteria > Actinomycetota > Thermoleophilia > Solirubrobacterales > Solirubrobacteraceae > Palsa-744. The sequence continues at coordinate 2,428,034 of CAWDRI010000001.1, forward strand.
CGAACTGCCCGCCGTCGTATTCGAGCGTGAGCTTGGTGACCATCGCCCCGCGCATCCTACGAGCAGCTCGTCCACCCAGACCCGCGAGCAGGCCCTCGCCCACATTCCTATGAGCAGACCCTTGCCCACACGCCTACGAGCAGACCCTCGCCCACATTCCTACGAGCAGGCCGCCGCCCACATCCCACGAGCCGGGCACTCCGGCGTCCCCCCGGGGAACGCGATGTGGGGGCCCCGCAACTGCACCCCCCCGCGCGCGCCCCGGCGCGCGCGCCCCTCCTTAAACGAGCTCCAGAAAAACCATCTCGGTCGCGTCGGAGCGACGCGGGCCGAGCTTGAGGATGCGCGTGTAGCCACCGGGACGGTCAACGTAGCGCGGCGCGACCTCGACGAACAGGCGGTGCACCGCGAACTTGTCCTGGGAGAGCGCCGCCAGCGCCTGCCGGCGCGCGTGCAGGCTGTCGGTCCTGGCGAGCGTGATCAGTTTCTCGATCTCCGGCTTGACGGCCTTGGCCTTGGCTTCCGTCGTCTGGATGCGCTCGTGCTCGAGCACCTCCTTGCAGAGGTTCATCAGCAACGCCTTGCGGTGCGCGGAGTCGCGGCTGAGCTTGTTGCGGGTCTTTTGGTGTCGCATCTGGTGTTCTCGTCTTGGTCGTGGAAGTCTAGCCGTCGGCGCGTTCGCTGAGCGAGGAGGGCGGGACGTCCAACCGACGCCCACCCACCCCGGGTCGCGCGCGCAGCGGCGGTGGCACCTACCGGCGCGCCGCGCGGCCCTGCCTAGTCTTGGCGCAGGTGCAGCCCCCGCGCCTCGAGCGTTTCGATGACCTCGTCGATCGACTTCTTGCCGAAGTTGGGAATCGCGTTGAGCTCGTTCTCAGACTTGGAGATCAGGTCGCCGACGGTCTGGATGCCGGCGCGCTTGAGGCAGTTGTAGGAGCGCACGCCCAGCTCCAGCTCCTCGATCAGGATGCCGTACTCCTCGCCCTGCAGCGCTGCCTGGCCGCCGCCGACGGCGAGACCGTGGCCGTCGAGCTGGCCGCCGGGCGAGGCGCGCAGCTCCTGGATGCGGTCGGCGTCGGTGAAGATCGCAAGCTGGGAGATGAGCAGCTCGGCGGCCTCGCGCAGCGCGGACTGCGGGTCGATCGAACCGTCGGTCTCGATGTCGAGGGTGAGCTTGTCGAAATCGGTCTTCTGGCCGACACGGGCCTGCTCGACTGCGTAGGCCACGCGGCGCACGGGCGAGAAGATCGAGTCGATCGGAATCACGCCGATCGGCTGGTCGGGGGACTTGTTCTCCTCCGCGGGCCGGTAGCCGCGGCCACGGCCGATCGTCATGTACAGCTCGAGCTTGGTCTTTTTCTCGAGCGTGGCGATGTGCACGTCGGGGTTGAGGATCTCCACGCCGGCCGGCAGGTCGATGTCCTTGGCGGTGATCTCGCCGGGCCCGCTGACGACCAGCGGCGCCTCGACCTCGGTCGCGTCGGAGTGCATGCGACAGACGATGCCCTTGAGGTTGAGCACGATGTCGGTCACGTCCTCCTTGACGCCGGGGATGGTTGAGAACTCGTGCGCGACCCCCTCGATGCGCACGCTGGTCACGGCGGCGCCGGCGAGCGAGGAAAGCAGCACGCGGCGCAGCGAGTTCCCGAAGGTGTATCCGAAGCCGCGGTCGAGTGGCTCGATCGTGAACGTGCCACGGTTCTGCTCTACGGCCTCACTGGTGATCCGGGGAATTTGGAAGTCGAGCATCAGGGTCCTAACCTCGTTGTGATCTCGTCGGCATCCACCGGGGACACCGACTCCGGGGCGTCGCCGCCGTCGGCGGCTGCGACGCCGGGCAAAGCGTCTACTTCGAGTACAGCTCGACGATGAGCTGCTCCTGCACTGGCGCCGCGACCTCGCGCCGCTCGGGCTTGCGCAGAACCTTCGCGGTGAGCGACTCGTGGTCGGCCTGCAGCCACGCGGGAATCTGTCCGGTCAGCTCGGTGGCGTCGCGGACGACCTGCGTGGCGGGCGTGCCGGCCTTGATTGCGATCACGTCGCCGGGGCGCGCCTGGTAGCTGGGGATATCCACGCGCCGACCGTTGACCGTCCAGTGCCCGTGGCGGACCAGCTGGCGCGCCTGGCGCCGGGACGCCGCGAAGCCGAGGCGCACGAGCACGTTGTCGAGGCGGCACTCCAGCAGCGCGAGCAGGTTCTCGCCGGTGATGCCGGGCTGGCGGGACGCCTTCTCGTAGTAGCCGTGGAACTGGCGCTCGAGAATCCCGTAGTAGCGGCGGGCCTTCTGCTTCTCGCGCAGCTGCAGGCGGTACTCGCTCTGTTTCTGACGGCCGCGACCGTGCTCGCCGGGCGGGTAGGCGCGGCGCTCGACGCCGCATTTGTCGGTCAAGCAGCGCTCGCCCTTGAGGAACAGCTTCTGTCCCTCGCGCCGGCACTGCTTGCACTGTGGACTTGAGTCTCTGGCCACAGGCCTAGCTCCTGAGATCGTGGTCGTGTGGTGACGGGCGCCGCCGGGTGCAGAACGCGGCAGGCGCCGCTTGCTGGGCGGCGGCCGTAGCTCCCTGGCATCCGCCGTCGCCGGTGATACACGAACGAGCGCGGCGAGGGGTCCCGGAGTGGTAAGTGCTCACGGCCATCTCAGACGCGGCGCCGCTTGCGGGGGCGACAACCGTTGTGGGCCTGCGGGGTGACGTCCTTGACGCCGGTGACTTCAAGGCCCGCCGCCGACAGCGAGCGGATCGCGGTCTCGCGACCGGAGCCGGGGCCCTTGACGTAGACCTCGACCTTCTGCAACCCCTGCTCGAGTCCCTTGCGGGCCGCGGCGTCGGCGGTAACCTGCGCGGCGAACGGCGTCGACTTGCGCGAGCCCTTGAAGCCAGCGCCACCGGCGGACTCCCACGCGATCACGTTGCCCTGCACGTCGGTGAGCGAGACGATCGTGTTGTTGAAGGACGTCTTGATGTGCGCCTGTCCGACAGGGATGTTCTTCTTAGGCTTGCGCCGGCCGCGGGCGCGCTTGGGAGCGGCCATCAGGACCCCACGGGCCGTCCAAGCCCGTCGTTGGCGTGGGACGCACAGCCGCCGGCCGTGCGCGGCAGTCTCGCAACCTTGAGGGCGCTCACTTCTTGCCGGCTTTCTTCCTGCCGGCGACCTGCATGCGCTTCGGGCCCTTGCGGGTGCGCGCGTTGGTCTTGGTCTTCTGGCCGCGCACCGGCAGCCCGCGACGATGGCGCAAACCGCGGTAGCAGCCGATCTCCTGCAGGCGCTTGATGTCCTGGGAGCGCTCGCGCCGCAGGTCCCCCTCGACCGTCAGGTCGCGGTCGATCGCGTCGCGCAGTCGCGAAACCTCGTCCTCAGTGAGGTCGCGCACGTAGGTGTCGGGGCTGACTCCGACCTCGGCGAGCAGCTTGTTGGCCGTGGGGCGGCCGATGCCAAAGATGTACGTCAGGCCGATCTCCGAGCGCTTGTTCAGGGGCAGGTTGATGCCAGCGATGCGCGCCATCAGATCTTCTCTTTACCGAGCACGATTTCGCCGCTGTTCGTTGCCGCGTGCAAGCACTGGTCCATCAGCCCTGCCTTTGCTTGTGGCGCTTGTTCTGGCAGATCACAAGCACCGCCCCGTGGCGCCGGATGACCTTGCATTTTTCGCACATCGGCTTGACCGACGGTCGTACCTTCATGATCTCTTTCCGCTGGTCCGGCGACCGGGCTCTGGCTGCCGGGACGGCCGCCGCTACCTGGTCGAGGATTCGCCCGCAAACGAGTCGCCTGCGAGCAGGACAATCGATGGTATCAACTCGACGCACCTTGCGGGGTTCGCCAGCGCCCGGGCGCGAGGGCACCACATGTCGGCGGCGGGATCGCCGGGCGCCCACGCGCGGAGCCACACATCGCCCCGTGCAGCGGGTTCGCCAGCGCCGGCGGGGCGCGGGCACCCACACGCCGACAGCGGGATCGCCGGGCGCCCACGCGCGGAGCCACACATCGCCCCGTGCAGCGGGTTCGCCAGCGCCGGCGGGGCGCGGGCACCACACGCCGACAGCGGGATCGCCGGGCGCCCACGCGCGGAGCCACGCGCGGAGCCACGCGACCCGCGCGGCGGGGTTCGCCAGCGCCGGGCGGGGTGGCCGGGCAGGCACCGGACGCCACTGGACGCCGGCAACGGGTTCGCCGACGCTCAGGCGCCAGTCGAACTCTGCGCCAGTGGCGCGACAACGCCGGCCCGCTCGGCTGCGCCGTCCTCGCCGGCATGCAGATGCCAGGGGGTCAGCACACGGGGGCCGGTGGCGGTGACTGCGACGGTGAACTCGAAGTGTGCGGCGAGCGAGTCGTCCTGGGAGAAGATCCCCCAGCCGTCGCCGCCGACGCGGACCGCCGGGCGCCCGGCGGTGGTCATCGGCTCGACGGCGAGCACCATGCCCTCCTCCAACAGCGGTCCCTTGCCGGGCCGGCCGTAGTTGGGCACCTGCGGGTCCTCGTGCATGCTGCGCCCCACGCCGTGACCGACGAGCGAGCGGATCACCGACAGGCCGCCCTCCTCGATCACGCGTTCGATCGCGTGCGAGACATCACCGACGCGATTGCGTGGCCGGCACTGCTCGACACCCGCGAACAGCGCCTGACGCGTGGCGTGCAGCAGGTTCTCGGCACCCGCGTCGATCTCGCCAACGGCAAACGTGCGCGCGGCGTCGGCGACCCAGCCGTCGAGCGTGACGCCAACGTTGACCGAGATGATGTCGCCGCGTTGCAGCCGGTAGCGCCCGGGAATACCGTGGACGACCATCGTATTCGGCGAGGCGCAGATCGAACCGGGAAAGCCGCGATAACCCTTGAAAGTGGGGGTGGCGCCGTGGGAGCGGATGAAGCGCTCGGCAGCCGCGTCCAGCTCGCCGGTACTCACGCCCGGGCGGATCTTGTGCTCGAGCAGCGCGAGTGTCTGCACGAGGATCTCGCCGGCAGCCGCCATCTTGTCGATCTCGGCGGGGGTCTTCTTGATGATCATCTGTCTGAGCTTAGCTTGGCCGTAGCCCGCCCGGCCCGCCCGGGCGGCCCGGGCCATCGCGGGGCGCGCGTCTGTGTTGCGAGCTCGCATCACCAACCGCGCGCGCGCTCGGCACGCCCGCAGGGGCGGCTCAGAGCTTGTCCTCCATGCGCAGCGTGGCGAGGCTCGCGCGGATGCGGTCGTGGACCTCGTTGGGGCTACGCATCCCGTCGAAGCGGCGCAACAGGCCGGTGCCGTCGTAGTAGTCGATCAGCGGCGCGGTCTGCGCGTGGTAGACCTCCAGGCGCCGGCGAATCGTGTCCTCGCGGTCGTCCTCGCGCTGGATCAGGCGCGAGCCGTCCTGGTCGCAGATGCCTTCGTGCTTGGGGGGGTCGAAGTCAACGTGGTAGATGTGGGCGGGGCTCTTCACGCACACGCGCCGGCCGGCGAGGCGACGCACCAGTTCGTCGTCTGGCACCTCGATCAGCAGCGCGGCGCTCAAGCGCCGGTCCAGGCCCTCGAGTGCCGCGGCGAGCGCATCGGCCTGGGGCACGGTGCGCGGGAAGCCGTCCAGCAGGAAGCCGTCGTGGGCGTCGGGGAGGACGATGCGCTCGGTGATCATGCCGACGATCACCTCGTCGGGCACGAGCTCACCGGCTTTCATGAAGCGCTGCGCCTGCTCTCCCAGCTCGGTGCCCTGCGCGACCTGCGCGCGCAGCATGTCGCCGGTCGAGATGTGCGCGAGCGCGAAGTCGGCCTTCAGGCGCTCGGCCTGCGTGCCCTTGCCCGCACCGGGCGGGCCGAGCAGGATGAGGTTCAACTCGGACACCGTGTTGGAGCCTACCCAGACCTGGCGATCGGCGTCTACCCCGTGACGCGGCCCACGCGGCAAACGCGGACGCGGAGCGCGACGGGCGACGCGGTACGCGTGCGGGCGTGTGCGGGCGCCATGCGGCCCCGCACGGCCGGCGCGAGGCGGACTGCGGGCCCGCGCGAGGCGGACCGCAAGCGCGACGCGGCGCGCGCGACGCGGACCGCACCGCGGAGCTACTTCAAGAAGCCCTCGTAACTTCGCATCATCAGCTGCGCCTCGAGCTGCTTCATGGTTTCGAGCGCGACGCCGATCACGATCAGGATCGAGGTGCCGCCGAGCTGCAGCTGGACGTGGGTGCGGTCGAGCAGGATCGTCGGCAGCGCGGCGACCGCCGCGAGGAACAGCGCGCCGGGGAACGTCAGGCGCGCAAGGATGCGGTCGAGGAATTCGGCGGTCGGCCGGCCGGGCCGCACACCGGGGATGAAGCCGCCGTACTTTCTGAGGTTCTCGGCCTGGTCAACGGGGTTGAAGGTGACGGCGGTGTAGAAGTAGGTGAAGACCAGGATGAAGATCGACTCGCCGACGATGTAGTGCCAGCCGGTGGGCGAGAAGAAGTCCGAAATTTCCTGGCCCCAGTGGGTTTTGACGAGCTGCCCGATCGTCGGGGGAAAGGCCATGATCGAGGCGGCGAAGATCACGGGGATCACGCCCGCCATGTTCACGCGCAGCGGCAGGTAGGTTTGGCCGCCTTCGCTCATGCGCCGGCCGATGACACGCTTGGCGTACTGCACGGGGATGCGCCGCTGGCCCTCCTGCACGAACACGACGGCGGCGACGACGACGAGCACGAGGAACGGCATCATCACCTTGAAGACCTGGTCCTGGCTGGTCCACCACGCCTGGATGCCGGCGGGCAGGCGCGAGACGATCGAAGCGAAGATCAGCAGCGAGATGCCGTTGCTGATGCCTTTCTGGGTGATCAGCTCGCCGATCCACATCAGCAGCACGCAGCCCGCGGTGAGACAGACGACGATCAGGAAGATGTGGGGGGCGTCGAACTTCGAGACGACCGATTCGCCCGCGTTGGCCTGCAGCGAATGGAACAGGAAGACGTAGCCGATCGACTGGGCGAAGGCAAGGCCGACGGTGAGGTAGCGCGTGTACTGGGTGATGCGCGCCTGGCCGACTTCGCCTTCCTTGGAGAGCTTCTCCAGCGAGGGCACGACAACCTGCAGGAGCTGCAGGATGATCGAGGAGGTGATGTAGGGCATGATCCCCAGCGCGAAGATCGCGATCCGCGAGAGGCTGCCGCCAGAGAAGAGGTTCAGCAGCCCGAGGATGTTGTTGCCGCCGAGCTGTTTCTGGATGTTGTTGACCGCCGTGAGGTTGACGCCGGGCACGGGGATGTGCGAGCCGAGCCGGTAGATCAGCAGCATCGCGGCGGTGAAGCCGATCTTCTTGCGGATGTCGGCAACCTGAAAGGCGCCGAGGATCGTCGAGAGCACTCGGCGATTCTAACCTGCGCACAGCGCTCGCGCGCGGGTCTTCTCAGAAAATTCTCGGCGGGCGTCGTATGCACGACCGGCGCGGGCATCTTTTGCGCGACCGGCGCGCAGCTGTGTCGCGCCGGCAACGAGCGCCGACCGGGGCAGCGAACGAGCGCCGACCGGGGCAGCGGCGTCGGGCAAGCTGTGGCCGCGCGGCGCCGATAAGAGCCCGCGAAAGCGCCTGGACGGCAAAGGCGGGCGGGGACTTCGCCGGCGTCTGGACTAGGAGTCGCCGGCCGACTCGTCCGGGGCGCCGATGACGACGCAGCTGCCGCCGGCGCCCTCTACGCGCGCACGCGCGGTCGCGCTGAACGCATGGGCGTGCACGGTGAGCGCCTTGCCCAGCTCGCCCTTGGCGAGCACCTTGACGGGTATGTCCTTGCGCGTGCCCAGCCCGTGGGCGCGCAGCGCCTCGAGCGTGACCTCGCTGCCTGCCTCGAAGCGGCTGTCGAGGTCGCCGATGTTGACGGGCTGGGTGTGGGTGCGGAAGGGCTCGAAGGGCATCGACTTCTTCATGTGCGGGCCGCGCAGCTTTCGCATGCGCATGTGGATCGGCATCTGCCCGCCCTCGAAGCGCGCGCGACGCTTGGAGCCCGAGCGCGCGCCCGCGCCCTTCTGGCCGCGGCCGGCGGTCTTGCCGGTGCCCGAGCCTTCACCGCGGCCGATGCGCTTGCGCGGACGGCGGCTGCCGGGGGCGGGGGCGAGATTGTGTAGTCCGATGCGGGTGTCGGTCTCGGTGTCGCTCATCTGCCGCCCGCCTCGCCTTCGCGCACCTCGACGAGGTGGCGCACGGCGTGCAGCATCCCACGCGCCTGGGGGCTGTCGGCGACCTGTACCGACTGTCCTATGCGACGCAGGCCGAGCGAGCGCAGCGTGTCGAGCTGGCGCTGGTTTGAGCCGTTGCGCGAGCGACGCTGGGTGACGGTCAGCGAACCCATCAGGCACCACCCTCGGCGGTCCCTGCGGCGGTGGGCTCCTCGACCTCGACGGCCGCGGCCGGAGCTGCCGCGGTCGCTGTCTCCGTCTCGGGCACACCGGCGGCCGGGGCGGCATCGGTCGCAGTCTCGGGCACACCAGCGGCCGGGGCCGCATCGGTCGCAGTCTCTGGAACACCGACGGCCGGGGCGGCATCGGTCGCAGCCTCGGGCACACCAGCGGCCGGGGCCGTCTCGCCCGCGGCCACCTGGTTGGTCTCGCCGGGCGACGCCGCCTCGGGCGTCGCCTGCGCCGGCGCAGCGTCGGCGGCGCCGTTGGTGGGCTTGTCGGTGAGTCCGAGCACCTTGTTGATCGAGAGGCCGCGCAGCGCGGCGACCTCGTCGGGCTTGCGCAGCCCGCGCAGGCCGGTGACGGTCGCCTTGACGAGGTTGATCGGGTTTTGGGTGCCGAGGCTCTTGGAGAGGATGTCGTGGATGCCGGCGAGCTCGAGCACGGCGCGCACGCCGCCGCCGGCGATCACGCCGGTGCCGGGCGCGGCGGGCTTGAGCAGCACGCGGCCGGAGCCGAAGATGCCGGTGGTCTGGTGGGTGATGGTGGAGCCGTGACGCGGCACGCGGAAGAGGTCCTTCTTGGCGCGCTCGACACCCTTTTGGATCGCGAGCGGGACCTCGTTGGCCTTGCCGTAGCCGATGCCGACGACCTCGCGTTCGTCGCCGACGACGACGAGCGCGGTGAACGAGAAGCGCCGGCCGCCCTTGACGACCTTGGCGACGCGGTTGATCTCAACGACGCGCTCCTGGAGGTCCAGGCCGGCGGGGCTCACTGAGCGATCTGTGGAAATTGTGGACATGACGGGTTGGAGAGGTTAGCGGTGTATGCGCCGGTGTGAGGTCCTAGACCGTGATCCCGGCCTCGCGCAGCGCCTCGGCGAAGGCGCGCACGTGCCCGTGATAGCGGTAGCCGCCGCGGTCGAAGACCGCTTCGGTAAGCCCGGCCGCCTTCACGCGCTCGGCGAGCAGCTCGCCGCTGCGCCGCGTGCGCTCGGCCTTCGCGAGGCCCCGTAGTTCGGGCTCGTACCAGTTGACGGCCGCCAGCGTGCGGCCGGTGCGATCGTCGATCGCCTGCGCGCAGAGCCCCTTGTTGGAGCGGAACACCGAGATGCGTGGCCGCGTCGCGGTGCCGGTGATCTTCGCGCGCACGCGCCGGCGCCGTTTGAGTCGCTGCTGGGGCTTGGTGAGGGTGCTCACACCGACCACCCGCCCAGATGCGATCCAGCCCCGCGCGAGTTCGCAGCAGAGCAGACCGCACAGCCACGCACCGGGCGAAATGTGCCGGGCAGATGGGCGAGGGCAGACCCAGATCCAGCGCAGCCATGCGGAGTCATGCGCGCTTACCGACCTTTCGGGCGACGTACTCGCCCTCGTAGCGGATGCCCTTGCCCTTGTAGGGCTCGGGCGGGCGCTGCTTGCGGATGATCGCGGCGGTCTCGCCGACGAGCTGCTTGGAGATGCCCTTGACGACGATGCGCGTCGGCTGGGGGACTTCGAATTCGATGCCGGCAGGCGCCTCGATCGGCACGGGGTGCGAGTAGCCGACGGCCAGCTCGATGTTCTTGCCCTTGAGCTGCGCGCGGTAGCCGACGCCTTGGATCTCCAGACGCTTTTCATAGCCCGCGGTGACGCCCTGAACCATGTTGGCCACGAGCGTGCGCGTCAGGCCGTGCAGCGCGCGGTGTTCGCCGCGGTCGGTCGGCCGCGAGACGAGCAGCTGCTCGCCGTCCTGGACGACCTCGATGTCGCGCGGCACGCGCTCGACGAGCTCGCCTTTGGGGCCCTTGACACGCACCGACTCGGGGTCGATCGCGACCGTCACGCCGGCGGGCACGGGGATGGGCTGTCTTCCGATACGGGACATAGAACGGGGAGTCGGTTACCAGACCTGGGCCATGACCTCGCCGCCGACGCCGGCAGCGCGGGCGTCGTGGCCGGTCATGACGCCGTGGGACGTGGAGACGATCGAGGTGCCCATGCCGCCCTGGACCTTGGGGATCGTGCCGGCCTGCACGTAGGTGCGCCGGCCGGGCCGCGAGACGCGCCGCAGTCCGGAGATCGCCGAGCGACGGTCGTCGGTGTACTTGAGACGGATCTCGATCACCTGGCCCGTCCCGTCCGCCACGGAAGCGACCGACCACGACTCGATGTAGCCCTGCTCGGCGAGGATCCGCGCGAGCTCGGCCTTCAGCTTGGAGCCGGGAATCTCGACCGTCTCGTGCGCAGCGTGGATCGCGTTGCGGATGCGCGTGAGAAAGTCGGCAATGGGGTCTGTCATCGACATGGTTTTGATGTTCCCTTGCGAGGTGGCTACCAGGAGGACTTGGTCATCCCGGGGATCTGACCGTTGTGGGCGAGCTCGCGCAGACAGATGCGGCACAGCCCGAACTTGCGGTATACCGCCTTGGGGCGTCCGCAGCGGTTGCAGCGAGTATAGGCGCGTGTCTTGAATTTCGGCGGGCGCGCCTGCTTGACGCGCAGCGAGGTCTTGGCCATCAGCTGGTCTCCTGGTCGGCGGCGGAATCGGCGGCGGGGGAGGCGCCCTCGTCGAACTCCTTGGGGCGGTTGTAGGTCGAGAAGGGCATGCCCAGCGAGGAGAGCAGCGCAAAGGCCTCCACGTCGGTGCGGGCAGTGGTGGTGATCGTGATGTCGAGGCCGCGCACGTGGTCGATCGAGTCGTAGTCGATCTCGGGGAAGATGATCTGTTCGCGGACGCCCATCGAGTAGTTGCCGCGACCGTCAAACGAGCGCGAGTACAGGCCGCGGAAGTCGCGAATGCGGGGGATCGCGATCGAGGTGAGACGGTCCAGGAACTCGTAGCCGCGTTCGCCGCGCAGCGTCACGGCGACGCCGACAGGCATGCCCTCGCGCAGTTTGAAGGCCGCGATCGACTTGCGCGCGCGACGGATGCTCGGCTGCTGGCCGGCGATCGTCGCGAGCTGGTCCTGGGCTGCCTTGAGCGCCTTGGAGTCCTGCTTGGCGTCGCCGACGCCCATGTTGAGCGTGATCTTTTGGAGCTTTGGCACCTGCATCGCCGAGGAGTAGCCGAAGCGGGCGACAAGCTGCGCGCGGATCTTCTGCTCGTAGCGGGTCTTCAGGCGCGATGGAGCGAGGACCGTGCTCATCAGTCGATCCTCGTGCCGGAGCGGCGCGCGACGCGGAAGGCTTTGCCCTGCTCGCGCTCGACGCCGACACGGGTGGGCTTGTTGTCTTTGGGATCGAGCAACATCACGTTGGAGATGTGGATCGGGCCCTCGCGCTCGATCACGCCGCCGACGGCCTCGCGACTGGTGCCGCTCACCTGCTGGGGACGAGTGTGGCGTTTGAGCATGTTCAGGCCCTCGACGAACACGCGCTGGGCGCGCGGCTCGGTGCGCAGCACGCGCCCGGTCTTGCCGCGGTCCTTGCCGGCGATCACCTTGACCTGGTCGCCGGAGCGAATCTTCATCTTGCGTGAGGCGGACTTGGCGGGGGCGCCGGCCATCAGATGACCTCGGGCGCGAGCGAGACGATCTTCATGAAGTTGCGCTCGCGCAGTTCGCGCGCGACCGGCCCGAAGACGCGGGTCCCGCGAGGGTTGTTCTGGTCGTCGATGATCACGGCGGCGTTCTCGTCGAAGGCGATGTAGGTGCCGTCATCGCGACCGAACGGCTTCTTCGTGCGCACGATCACGGCGGTGACGACGTCGCCCTTTTTGACGGTCCCGTGGGGGTTGGCCTGCTTGACGGTCGCGGTGATCACGTCGCCCACGTGGGCATAGCGCCGGCGCGAGCCGCCCTTGACGCGGATACAGAGGATCTCGCGGGCGCCGGTGTTGTCGGCGACGCGCAGTCTGGTCTCGTTCTGAATCATGCCGTCTTGCCCATCTTTCAGCGCGCCCGCTCGAGCACGTCGACCAGGCGCCAGCGCTTGGTGCGCGAGAGCGGTCGGCTCTCGACCACGCGCACGGTGTCGCCGGTGTGCGCCTCGTTTTTCTCGTCGTGTGCGTGCAACGTGTTGGAGCTGCGCACGATCTTCTCGTAGCGGCGATGCCGGCGTGCGACGTCGATGCGCACGGTGATCGTCTTGTCGGCCTTGTCGGAGACGACGACGCCCTGGCGCGTCTTGGTGACGCCGGTGCTGGGAGCGGACAGGGGCGCCTGCGACTCGGCAGCGGCGGCCACGGGTGCACTGGCGCGCGCAGCGAGGCTTTTCTGGCGTTCCTGGAGCCTGCGCGCACGTCGGCGTGAAGCCTTCAGCGCGCGCTCGGCCAGGCGCTCGGCGTGACGCTCCTGCGCGGAGCGCTGCGGGCGCGGGGCGCCGCTATGCGTGGAGCGCGCGCGCCGGCGGCGCTCCTTGGAGGGGAGCTGCTCGGCGGGCTCGGCTGGCGGTGTCGCGCCGGCGGGCGGCGCGGCAGCGCTCTCGCCGCCACCGGACTCGGCGGCGGCGGTCGTGTCGGTGTCAGGCGTCTGCTGCACCTGATCGTCGTCGTCAGCCATTCAGCTCCCTTTCGCGGGTGACGGTCAGTGCGCGCGCGACGTCGTGCCGCGCGCGGGCGATGCCGGCGGTGTTCTCAAGTTGGCCGGTGGCGTTGGCGAAACGCAGTCCGAACAGCTCTTTGCGGGCGGTCGCGAGATGCTTGACGAGTTCTTCGTCGGGCATGTCGCGCAGGTCTTTGGCTTCCATCCTCGCTCCCCTAGTCCTCGCGCAGCACGAACTTGGACTTGACGGGCAGCTTGTGCGCGGCGAGCCGGATCGCGTCGCGCGCGAGCGGCTCGGGCACGCCGGCGAGCTCGAACATCACGCGCCCGGGCTTGACCACGGCGACCCAGCCCTCGGGCGAGCCCTTGCCAGAGCCCATGCGGGTCTCGGCGGGCTTCTTGGTGATCGGCTTGTCGGGGAAGACGTTGATCCAGACCTTGCCACCACGCTTGATCTTGCGGGTCATCGCGATACGGGCGGCCTCGATCTGGCGGTTGGTGAGCCAGCCCTGCTCGAGCGACTTCAGGCCGTACTCGCCGAACTGAACCTTGACCTGTCCACGCGAGGGTCCGCCGCGGCGGCCACGATGCTGCTTGCGGTGCTTGACACGCTTGGGGGAAAGCATCAGCGGGTCACCTCGGGACTGCGACTACCCGGGCCACGACCACCGCCCGGACCACGGCCGCCACCGGGGCCACCCGGACCACGCCCGCCACCCGGACCGCCTGGACCGCCCGGACCGCGCCCGCGACCGCCACCGGGGCCACCCGGACCACGGCCGCCACCCGGACCGCCCGGACCGCGCCCGCCGCCAGGACCGCCCGGACCGCGCCCGCCACCCGGACCGCCCGGACCACGCCCGCCACCAGGGCCACCCGGACCACGCCCGCGTCCGCCACCGGGGCCGCCGCCGCTGCCACCGCGGCCGCGCCCGCGGCCGTCACGCCCGTCGCGTCCACCGCGGCCGTCGCGCTCGGAGCTGGGCGGCGGGGGGGCGCTCATGTCTGTGAGGTCGGCGCCGGTGTAGCCCTCGGGCATGATCTCGCCCTTGTTGACCCAACACTTGACGCCGATGCGGCCGAACGTCGTGGCGGCCTCGAAGAAGCCGTAGTCGATGTCGGCGCGCATCGTGTGCAGCGGTACGCGCCCGTCGGAGTAGCTTTCGGTGCGCGCCATCTCCGCGCCGCCCAGGCGGCCGGAAACTTGGACCTTGACGCCCTTGGCGCCGGAGCGCATCGCGCTGGTGAGCGCGCGCTTCATCGCGCGCCTGAAGGCGACGCGGTTCTGCAACTGCTCGGCGATCGACTGCGCGACGAGCTTGGCGTCGAGCTCGGGGCGCTTGATCTCGAGGATGTTGACCTTGATCTGCTTTTCGGTCATGCGGTGCAGGTCACGCCGCAGCGCGTCAACTTCGGTGCCGGACTTGCCGATCACGATCCCGGGTCGGGCGGTGTGGATGTCAACCTGCAGTTCGCCGGTGTCCTTGCGAATCATGATGTCGGCCAGCCCGGCGTGGGCGAGCCGGCGCGTGATGTGCTCGCGCACGCGGATGTCCTCGGCCAACGCCTCGGCGAAATGGCGCTCGTTGAACCAGTTCGACTTCCAGTCGTGGATGTAGCCCACGCGCATGGCCTCTGGGTGAACCTTCTGTCCCACTGTCTCTTCTCTCTGATTTCTTTAGGGCTTGGGCGTGAGCGTGATCGTCAGGTGGCTGGTGCGCTTGCGGATCGGCGTCGCCCTGCCTTGGGCGCGCGGCCGAAAGCGCTTGATCGTGGGTCCTTCGTCGGCGTAGGCCTCGCGGACGACGAGATCGTCCTCGAGCAGTTCGTGGTTGTTCTCCGCGTTGGCGACGGCCGACTCAAGCAGCTTGCTCCAGTTGCGCGCGACGTCGCGGGGCGTGAAGGCGAGGATAGCGCGCGCCTCGTCAACGGACTTGCCGCGCAGGTGCACGCACACCATGCGCGCCTTGCGCGCCGAGGTGCGCACGTAACGCGCCTGCGCGCGGACCGTCGAACGGCGACGCAGCACGGGCGCGCCAGAAGCGGCGGGCTGGGGTTTGGCGGCGGCGGGTTTCTCCGCAGCAGCGGGCTGCTCGCCGGCGGGCGCTTGGGCGGCTTTGGCTTTGGCTTTTGCTTTGCTTGCGGCGGCGGCAGCGGGCTCTTTTGCTTTGCCCTGCGCCTGCGCCGATGTTTTGGCAGCGGCTTTCTTCGCTTTGGCGGGTTTCTCAGCTTTTGCGGCGGCCTTCTCGGTGCTCGCCGGGGCTTTCGCGGCTGGTTTGCGGGCTTTGGCGGCCGGTTTCTTGGCCTGCTCCTCTACCTCGTCGCTGGGCTCCTGCTCGTCGGCCATGCTCAGCGCACCTTGCCCGAGCCGGCGTGGCCGCGGAAGTGGCGGGTGGGGGCGAACTCGCCGAGCTTGTGGCCGACCATCGACTCGCTGACGAACACGGGGATGTGCTTCTTGCCGTCGTGCACGGCGATCGTGTGGCCAACCATGTCGGGGAAGATCGTCGATGTGCGCGACCACGTGCGAATCATCTGTTTGCGGTTCTCGGCATTGAGCGCTTCGATGCGCGCCAGCAGGCGCTCTTCGACCCAGGGCCCCTTCTTGCTCGAACGGCTCATCGCTCGCCCTCCCCAGCTTGTTCGATATGCCCGTGAGCGGTGCGTAGACCAAGTCCCGCAAGGAATCGATGACCCGCCCCCCTCGCGACGTGTGCTGAGCACACGAGCAACCGAGGACGCCGCGGGGCGCCGGTATACGCGCCGCTCATCGTTGCTTACCCTTTCCGCGCCGCCGCCCGCGCACTATGTAGCGGTCGGAGGGCTTGTTCTTCTTGCGTGTGCGATAGCCGAGCGTCGGCACGCCCCAGGGGGTGACCGGGTGGCGCCCGGCGGTGGTGGACCCCTCGCCGCCGCCGTGGGGGTGATCGACGGGGTTCATCGCGACGCCGCGCGTCTGCGGGCGCACGCCGAGGTGGCGCTTGCGACCGGCCTTGCCGATCTTGACGTTTTGGTGCTCGGCGTTGCCGACCACGCCGACGGTCGCGCGACACTCGGCGCGCACGAGGCGCATCTCCCCGGAGGGCAGGCGCAGCGTGGCCATCTCTCCGTCGCGGGCCATCAGCTGCACGGAGACGCCGGCTGAGCGCGCGAGCTGGCCGCCGCGGCCGGGCTGCAACTCGACGTTGTGCACGACGGTGCCGACCGGCATGCGCGCGAGCGGCAGGCAGTTGCCGACGGCGATGTCGGCCTCCTCGCCCGAGCCGACGGTCATGCCGACGCTCAGCCGCTGGGGGGCGAGGATGTAGCGCTTCTCGCCGTCGGTGTAGTGCAGCAGGGCGATGTGGCAGGAGCGGTTGGGGTCGTACTCGATCGCGGCAACCTTCGCGGGCACGCCGTCCTTGCGGCGCTTGAAGTCCACGCGCCGGTACAGGCGCTTGGCGCCGCCGCCACGGTGGCGGGCGGTCTTGCGGCCGTGGGCGTTGCGCCCGCCGCTCTTCTTGAGTCCTTCGACGAGCGTGCGCTCGGGCTCGGTCTTGGTGACCTCGGCGAAGTCTGCGTAGGAGACGAAGCGCCGGCCGGGGCTGGTGGGCTTGGGTTTGCGGATCGGCATCAGTGGTCTGCCCTGTGAGTCGGTTGCTGCTTGGGCGAGCGAAAGCCGAGCCGGCCGACGATCGAAGGGCCACCCGACAGTAGTTCCACCACGGCCCCGACCGAGGACAAAGGCGGGCGACGGTTTGCAGCCGCTCCGAGCGCCAAGTGATTTGCAGGACGGGCCACTACTAGAGGCCCTCCATGCCCTGGAAGATCGGGATGGTCTCGCCGGATCGCAGCTGCACGATCGCCTTCTTCCAGCTACGCGTGCGCCCGGCGGGCGTGTTGCCACGCCGCTTGGGCTTGGATTTGACGGCGAGCGTACGCACGTCGAGCACGTGCACGTCGAACATCGCCTCG
Source organism: uncultured Solirubrobacterales bacterium (assembly GCA_963804675.1). GTDB lineage: Bacteria > Actinomycetota > Thermoleophilia > Solirubrobacterales > Solirubrobacteraceae > Palsa-744. The sequence continues at coordinate 2,444,776 of CAWDRI010000001.1, forward strand.
ACGGCCTGACGGATCTCGGTCTTGTGCGCGGCGGGGTGCACCCGAAAGGTGTACTTGCCGGCGTCGGCGAGCACGTAGCTCTTCTCGGAGATGACGGGACGGATGAGGACCTGGGAGTGCTCCATCACGCATCCTCTCCAGCGGCCCGGGCGCGCGTGCCCGCACGCGAGCGTGCGCTGGTCGCGCCAGCGGAACCGTCGTCGGCACCCCCGCCGCCCTGGCCTGTGCGCGTGTTCCCGGCGCCGCCAGCGCGGGCGGTGAGCGCGTCGAGGGCGGCTTGCGAGACGAGCAGCGTGGCGGCACCGAGGATGTCGGCGACGCCAACGCTTTCGTGTGCCAGCACCGAGACGCGAGCCAGGTTGCGGAAGGACAGCGCGGCGGCCGACTCCTCGGGCGCCAGCGCGACGAGCGTCGGTGTCGGCTCGGCGCCACCGGGGAGGTTCCAGTCATCGAGCAGGTCGCGAGCACGCGCGGTCTTGGGCTCGGTGAAAGCGCCGGTGTCCAGGACCGCGAGCGAGCCGCGTGCGGCGTGCAAAGACAGCGCACTGCGCAGCGCGGCACGCTGCTCCTTGCGGTTGACCTTGAAGGTGTAGGAGCGCGGCTGGGGGCCGAAGACAACGCCACCGCCGGTCCAGACGGGCGAGCGGGTGGAGCCGGCGCGGGCGCGCCCGGTGCCCTTCTGGCGCCAGGGCTTGCTGGAGCCGCCGCGGACCATGCCGCGCGTTTTGGTGGCGGCGGTGCCGCGCCGGCGGGCAGCGTGCTCGGCGCGCACGCTCTGGTGCACGAGCGGCCCGTGGAAGTCGGCGGCAAACGCGAGGTCGTCGAGTGCGACCTGCTTCTTGGCGGCGGCGCCGAGCAGCGGAGCGTCAGCCATCGCTGCGCACCTCCACGATCGCGCCGGTCGGACCGGGGACCGAGCCGCGGACCAGCAGCAGGTTTTTCTCGGCGTCGAGCGCGACGACGCGCAGGCCGCGCTGGGTGGCGCGGCGGTTGCCCATCTGGCCGGGGCCGCGGATGCCTTTGACGACGCGGGCGGGGGTGGCGGAGGCGCCGATCGAACCGGGGGCACGCACGTTGTGGGAGCCGTGCGTCTTGGGACCGCGTTTGAAGCCGTGGCGGCGGATGGTGCCCTGAAAGCCCTTGCCCTTGGAGACCCCGGCGACCTTCACGCGCGCGCCGACCTCGAAAACCGCGACGGTCACGCTTTCCCCCAACTGCAACTCGTTGGCGGCGCCACGGAACTCGACTAGACGGCGCATCGGGGGCGCATCGGCCTTCCTGAGATGCCCGAGCTGGGCTTTGGTCAGGTGCTTCTCGCGCGTGCGGGCAAAGGCGAGCTGGACGGCCTCGTAACCATCGCGCTCGAGCGTGCGGATCGCGGTCACAGGACAGGGGCCGGCTTCGAGCACGGTCACGCGCTGCACTGAGCCGTCCTCCTGGAAGACCTGTGTCATACCGAGCTTCTGGGCGAGGATCGCGGGCATCGACTCAAGTGGCGAGGCGGATCTCGATGTCGACGCCGGCGGGCAGGTTGTCCAGGCGCTGCAGCGAGTCGACTGTCTTGGGGGTGGGTTGGTGGATGTCGATCAGGCGCTTGTGTGTGCGGATCTCGAAGTGCTCGCGCGAGTCCTTGTCCTTGAAGGGCGAGCGGATCACGCAGTAGACGTTCTTCTCGGTGGGCAGCGGCACGGGCCCGGAGACGCTCGCGCCGGTGCGGGTCGCGGTCTCGACGATCTCCTTCGCGGCGGACTCGATCGCGGAGGTGTCGTAGGCCTTGAGACGTATGCGGATCTTGTTCTGGTTGGCTGGCATCTGAATTTGAGATTAAAGAGCGAGGGGCCCGACCGAAGCCGGGAGACACGCGCCTTCGGCGCGAATCCCCGTTTCGGCCAGCGGCCTAAAGGCCGCCTGCGCCACCCTCTTGGCGGATCTTGTTTTGGTTGGCTGGAGCCATGGGAAGGGGGGGGGTTGAAGACGAGGGACAGGGCCTGCCGGCCTGCGGCCGGCTGCACCGCCCTCAATGGTGCTGGGGGAACTTTCGTATCGGACGGGACAAAAAAAGAACGTCCCCCGTCTACTGCCCGGGGGACGCTCGCAAAAGCGTTACTCGATGATCTCGCTCACGACGCCGGAGCCGACAGTGCGGCCACCCTCGCGGATCGCGAAGCGCAGACCCTGGTCCATGGCGATCGGCTGGATCAGCTCGATCTCCATTTGGACGTTGTCGCCGGGCATGACCATCTCGACACCCTCGGGCAGACGGGCGACTCCGGTGACGTCGGTGGTGCGGAAGTAGAACTGCGGCCGGTACCCGGTGAAGAACGGCGTGTGGCGGCCGCCCTCCTCCTTTTTGAGCACGTAGACCTCGGACTTGAACTTGGTGTGGGGGGTGATCGAGCCGGGCTTGCAGAGCACCTGGCCGCGCTCGATCTCCTCGCGCTTGGTGCCGCGCAGCAGGCAGCCGACGTTGTCGCCGGCGCGGCCCTCGTCGAGGATCTTGCGGAACATCTCGACGCCGGTCACAACGGTCGAAGTGGTGTCGTGGACGCCGACGATCTCGACGGTGTCGCCGGTTTTGACGATGCCCTGCTCGATGCGTCCGGTGGCGACGGTGCCGCGGCCGGTGATCGAGAAGACGTCCTCGACCGGCATCAGGAACGGCTTCTCGAGCTCGCGGACGGGCTCGGGGATGTAGTCGTCGAGCGCTTTGGCGAGCTCGATGATCTTCTCCTTGTAGGTCTCGTCGCCTTCGAGCGCCTTCAGTGCAGAGCCGGTGATAAAGGGAATGTCGTCGCCGGGGAAGTCGTATTCGGAGAGCAGCTCGCGGACCTCGACCTCGACCAGCTCGAGCAGCTCCTCGTCGTCGACCATGTCGGCCTTGTTGAGGAACACGACGATGTAGGGCACGCCGACCTGGCGGGCGAGCAGGATGTGCTCGCGGGTCTGGGGCATGGGGCCGTCGGCAGCGGAGACGACGAGGATCGCGCCGTCCATCTGGGCGGCGCCGGTGATCATGTTCTTGACGTAGTCGGCGTGGCCGGGGCAGTCAACGTGCGCGTAGTGGCGGTTGTCGGTCTGGTACTCGACGTGCGAGGTGGCGATCGTGATGCCGCGTTCCTTCTCCTCGGGCGCGTTGTCGATCTCCTCAAAGCTGCGGGCTTCCGCGCCGCCCTTCTCGGCGAGCACCGTAGTGATCGCAGCGGTAAGCGTGGTCTTGCCGTGATCGATGTGACCGATCGTGCCGACGTTGACGTGCGGCTTGTCGCGCTCGAACTTCTCCTTCGCCACTTTGTGTTCGCTCCTCTATTGCCGAAAATGTCGTCCGTCGCCGCACTGCGGCGAAGCGAACCCGGGAAATCTATCTAAATGCTGCTTCTGTTGACTGCTGCTCCTGAGATGATCGTGAGTCGAGCGATACAAGGACGCAGGGAGCGTGGCGTACAACGTACGCGAGCGACCGAGGACGCAGTATCGCGAAGTGCTCACGGTCATCTCACGCAGCCACCGGCTCGCCGGTGCGCTGTTCGATGATCTTCTCGGCGATGCTCGGGGGTACCTCCTCGTAGCCCTCGAACTGCATGGTGTAGGTGGCGCGCCCCTGCGTATTGGACCGCAGGTCGGTGGCGTAGCCGAACATCTCTGAGAGCGGCGCGCGGCCGGTGACGGCGAGCGCGTTGCCACGCCGCTCCTGGCCTTCGACGCGACCACGGCGGCGGGAGAAGTCGCCGATGACGTCGCCGAGGAACTCCTCGGGGGTGACGACCTCCACGGCGAAGATCGGCTCGAGCAGGACGGGCTTGGCGCGTTTGGCGGCCTCTTTGAAAGCGAGTGAGCCGGCGACTTTGAAGGCGATCTCCGAGGAGTCGACATCGTGATACTTGCCGTCCACGAGCGTGACGCGGATGTCGACCATCGGGTAGCCCGCCTTGACGCCGTTCTCCAGGGCCTCCTCGACGCCCTTCTCGACGGCGGGGATGAACTCGGAGGGGATCGCGCCGCCCTTGATCTTGTTGACGAAGTCAAAGCCCTCGCCGGGAGCGGGCTCGAGGTCGATGAAGACGACGCCGTACTGGCCCGAGCCGCCGGTCTGACGCACGAACTTGCCTTCGATCTTCGTGGCCTGGCCGCGCACGGTCTCGCGGTAGGAGACCTGGGGGCGCCCGACGTTGGCCTCGACGCCGAACTCGCGCTTCATGCGGTCCACGAGCACCTCGAGGTGCAACTCGCCCATGCCGGAGATCTCGGTTTGGCCGGTCTCTTCGTTGGTGCGTACCTGGAAGGTCGGGTCCTCCTCGGCGAGGCGACCGAGCGCGACCGACATCTTCTGCTGGTCGACCTTCGTCTTGGGCTCGACGGCGACCTTGATCACGGGCTCGGGGAAGACGATGTTCTCCAAGCGCACCGGGGCATCCGGGGCGGCGAGCGTGTCGCCGGTCATGACCTGCTTGATGCCAACGGCGGCTGCGATGTCCCCGGCATAGACCTCGGGAACCTCCTCGCGCTCGTTGGCGTGCATCATCAGAATGCGCCCCACGCGCTCGGTGCGACCACTGTTGACGTTCAGCACGCGCGAGCCGGACTCCAGGCGACCGGAGTAGACGCGGAAGTAGGTCAACTTGCCAACGTAGGGGTCGGCCATGATCTTGAAGGCCAGTGCCGTGAACGGCTCGGAGTCGTCAGCGTGGCGCGCGACCTCGCGCTCGCCCTCCTCGCCGCGGACCAGTTCGTGGCCGGTGATCGGCGGCACGTCCAGCGGTGAGGGCAGATAGTCGATCACCGCGTCGAGCAGTGGCTGAACGCCCTTATTCTTGAAGGACGAGCCGCACAGCACGGGGGTCAGCTTTGTGGAGAGCGTCGCCGTGCGGATCGCCCGCTTGAGTAGCTCCTCGGGAACCTCGGTTTCCTCGAGGATCAACTCGAGGAGCTCGTCGTCGTAGTGCGAGGCTTCCTCGAGCAGGTGCTCGCGGGCGGCGGTAGCCGCTTCGAGCAGGCGCTCGGGGATCTCCTCGATCTCCTGCTCCTTGCCCAGCTCGTCCTTGTAGACGATCGCCTTCATCGCGACGAGGTCGATCACACCGAGAAACTCGCTTTCGGCGCCGATCGGCAGCTGAATCGGCACCGGCTTGGCGCCGAGGCGGTCGATCATCGTCTGCACACCGCGCTCGAAGTCGGCGCCGATGCGGTCCATCTTGTTGATGTAGGCGATCCGCGGCACGTGGTACTTGTCGGCCTGGCGCCAGACGGTCTCCGACTGGGGCTCGACGCCGGCGACCGAGTCGAACAGCGCGATCGCCCCGTCGAGCACGCGCAACGAGCGCTCGACCTCGACCGTGAAGTCAACGTGGCCGGGCGTGTCGATGATGTTGATGCGGTGGTCCTTCCACTCGGCGGTGGTCGCGGCCGAGGTGATTGTGATCCCGCGCTCCTGCTCCTGTTCCATCCAGTCCATCACCGCAGCGCCCTCGTGGACCTCGCCGATCTTGTAGGTGCGCCCCGTGTAGTAGAGGATGCGCTCGGTCGTCGTGGTCTTGCCCGCGTCGATGTGCGCCATGATCCCGATGTTACGGGTGTTCTGAAGACTGAACTTACGGGGCATACGAGGTGTTGTCTATTTGGGGTTGGGAGGGTGGGTTGCTCGCGTACGACTGGGGCCGCGGGCGTGAGAAGTGGTGGTGTAAGTGTGGTTGGGTTGGGGCCAAAAAAATGGGCCCCTCGAGGCCCACGCGCGCGCTGCTCTACGAGGCCGGGCGTCGTGCTATTTGCTCGAGGTCTCCATCGTCTGGTGCTGAGCCTCACGGGGGGAACGTTCGCACGGCTGTCCCTCCGCCCCGAGGCGGACGCCGACTATAGCAGAGGTCGGACGGCAGTCTGACAGCGATTGGGCACTGCCCGGCGAACGGGCCGCGTGACGCCTAGCCGGCGTTTGTCTCGTCTTCGAAGATCGCGCTCAGGCGTGCCAGCACGCGCGTGGCGGCGCGCAGTTCGGCAGCATCGACGCCGACCAGCGCCCGCTCCCAGCGACCCTGCCAGCGCGCGCGCTTGGCCTCGATCTCACGCCGGCCGCGCGCGGTCAGACGGCTGACGACCACGCGCCGGTCGCACTCCAGACGCGCGCGCTCGACGTGGCCGCTGAGCGCGAGGTGCTCGAGCATTTGCGTAACGCTGGCGGGCGAGAGCTGCGCGGCGGCGGCCAGCTGTCCGGCGGACAGCTCGCTGTGCTCGCGCAGCTCGAACAGCAGCTCGTACTGGGCGTGGCCGAGCTGGCCGCCCGTCAGATGGGTCTCGCGACCGCGCAGGCTGGTGAGCGCGCGAAAGACCTGCTTGAAGGCGCGGCCCAGCTGCGTCATCTCCTCGATGCGGGCATCGTGCTCGCTGCAAGCGTCGTCCTGGGTGTGCTCGTCCTGCCCGGCGTGCGCCGGCTGCGCGGCCGGGCGCCCGGCCTGCGACACAACGCCCTTGGCGCGCGAGCGCTCCGCGCCGAGCATCTCGGTGCTCGCGCCGTCCGTGTTGGCTGTTGCATCCACTGCTCCCATGACCCCGATCCCCAGCGCGCGCGTGCGCGCGCCTATCGTTCCAGCATCAGACCCCCACCGGCTCGGCGAGCGTCTCGGCGTGGCTGATGTCTCGCTCGACGCCCACCTCATTCGTGGCTGGGCGCTCGGCACGCAGCAGCATCAGACACGGGATCAGCGACAGGATCGCGATCCCGAGCGCCCACCAGTAGGCGGTGTCGAACGCGTTCGCGAGCCCCGCCGACGTGTGCGCGTTGGCCTGCGCCGCGCGCTGCAGGACGACGGCGAGGACCGAGGTGCCGATCGCGCCGCCGAGGCGCATCAGCACGTTGATCTGGGGAGTCGCGTCGGAGATCTGCTCGGGGCGCATCGAGGCGAACGCGGCGGTCATCGCGGGCATGAAGGACATCCCGATGCTGACCCCACGCACCACCAGCAGCAACGAGATCGCGAGGATCGAGGTGTGGGCGCCGAGGAAGGCGAACGGGATCGTGCTGACACACAGCAGCGATACGCCGCCGAGCGCGACGCGCCCCCCGCCGAAGCGCTGCGTGAGGCGGCTCGCGATCGGCATCGCGACGAGCGCGCCGATGCCCTGGGGGCCGTTGAGCAGGCCGGTGTGGATGATGCTCTCGCCGCGCACCTCCTGGTAGTAGAGCGGCACGAGGATCATGGCGCCGAACAGCGCGGCCCCGAGACCGAAGTTGACGAACGAGGCACCCGCAAAGACGCGGTTGGAGTACAGGCGGATGTCGAGCAGCGGGCGCTCGACGCGCAGCGCGTGCACGCAGAACAGGACCGTCAGCGCGAGGCCCGCGAGGACGGGCAGCAGCACTTCGGGGGCGCCGAGGCCGGAGCCCGAGCCGAGTTCGCTGACGCCGAAGACGATCGCCGCGGACCCCCCGGAGAGCAGGCCGATGCCGAGCACGTCCAGGCGTCCGGCGACACCGGAGTCGATGCGCGGCAGCATCCGCCACGCGAGCACAAACGCGATCACGCCGATCGGGACGTTGACGAAGAAGATCCACGACCAGTGCAGGTTCTGGAGGATCAGGCCGCCGACAACGGGGCCGAGGATCGGGGCGAGCATTGCGGGCATCGAGACGATGCCCATCACCCTGCCGACGCGCGCGGGACCGGCGACGTGCGCCATGATCATCATCGCGACCGGCATGATCATGCCGCCGCCGACGCCCTGCATCACGCGGAAGATCACGAGCGACGTGGTCGAATCCGCGAGCCCGCACAGGCCTGAGCCGACGGTGAAGAGGACGAGCGAGACGAGGTAGACACGCTTGGCCCCGAAGCGCCGCGCGGCCCAGCCCGTAACGGGGATCACCGCGGCGAGCGCCAGCAGGTAGCCGGTGATGACCCACTGGACCTGCGCGAGCGGGCTGTGCAAGTCGTGCGAGAGCGTGGCCAGCGCGACGTTGACGATCGTCGTGTCGAGGATCGACATGATCATCCCGAGGATCACCACGCCCGAGATCACCCACACGTGGCGCTCGATGCGCGTGGAGGCGGCGGCGGCAGACGGTTGGGTCGTGGCGTGCGCAGAGGACATTCGGTACCTAAAGGTTAGGTACCGAAGCTATGCCTGTCAAGGCCTGGGGCGAATGTTCCGCACAACCCCCATTCGCGCGCGCGGGCGCGCGCAGCCGCGAAGGGCACCCTCAAACAACACCCCAACCGACCCTGGTGCAGCGCCGCCAAAACGTAGAGACCTCCCCTCCAAGCCGTGTTGCCGGCGGGCAAGCGCCGATCGCGTCGACGCGACCCATCGGGGTCCCGAAGGGACCCATTCCCAAAAAAACGCGCGCTCGAAACGTGCGGCCGTGATGACCCGCCGGCTCGCGGCGTGCGCGGCGGCCCCTACCAGCGGTAGTGGGCGAACGCCTTGTTCGCCTGGGCCATGCGGAAGATGTCGTCCTTGCGCTTGTAGGCGCCGCCCTGCTGGGACTGGGCGTCGGTCAGCTCGTTGGCGAGACGCTGGGCCATCGTCTTCTCGCGGCGCTGGCGGGCAAACTCCACCAGCCAGCGCACCGCCAGTGTGCGCGCGCGGCGGGGGGCGACTTCGACGGGCACCTGGTACGTGGCACCGCCGACGCGCCGCGATTTGACCTCGAGCGTCGGAGTGAGCGCCTTGATGCCCGCCTCCAGCGTCTCCAGCGGATCTTTGTCGCTGCGCTCGCCGATCAGCGCCAGCGCGTCATAGACGATCCGCTCGGCGGTGGACTTCTTGCCGTCGAGCATCACCTTGTTGATGACCTGCTGGACAAGCTTGGAGCGGTGGACGGGGTCCGGCTCCAGCGGACGGACTTGGGCGGCGGCGCGGCGAGGCATCTACTTTTTCTTCACGCCGTACTGCGAACGGGCCTTTTTGCGGTCGTTGACGCCGGCGGCGTCGAGCGTGCCGCGCACGACCTTGTAGCGCACGCCCGGCAGGTCCTTGACGCGGCCGCCGCGCACCAGCACGACGGAGTGCTCCTGCAGGTTGTGGCCCTCGCCCGGGATGTAGGCCGTAACTTCGATCGAACCCGAAATGCGCACGCGCGCGACCTTGCGCAGGGCGGAGTTGGGCTTCTTCGGGGTCGTCGTATACACGCGCGTGCACACGCCGCGTCGCTGCGGGGCGGCGGTCTTCTTCTTGCGGCCCTTGCCTGACTTCAGGCCCGGGGTGGCGAGCTTTTTCTTGGGGGCCACGCGACCCTTGCGCACGAGTTGAGAGGTGGTTGGCATCCGGCGCAGGATGGTAGCAGCGCGGGGCCTGCGGCTACGCCGCGGTCGCCACGCCGGCCGAGCGCAGCGGGGCGGGCATCAGCGCAGCGGCGGCGACGACCAGCACGAAGGCGAGCGCCTCGCAGACGATCCCCAGCGGACTGGCGGCGATTGGGTCGCCGAAGACGACGATCCCGCCGGCGATCCCCGCGATGTTGGCGGCCGTCCCGGTGACGGCGATCACGGGCACGGCGTCTCCGTCCTGCAAGCCGCGCGCCGAGGCGTAGAAGGCCACCACGGAGGCGAGCAGGGCCACCGCCAGCCACGGGCTGAGCGCGACGGCGAGCAGACCGTGCGCGCCGACGATCCCGGTGAGCGCCTTGATCGAGGTATCCGACACGCCGAACAGGATGCCGGCGGCGGCGCCGAGCATCACCCCGTGGTGCTCCGCCTGGCCGCCCATCCGCGGCCCCATGATCAACAGTCCGCCCACGCCGAACAGGCCTGCCTCAAAGGAGGTCATCACGACAGGCGAGAAGCGCGCGTGCGCGCCGTGCATCGCCGGCAGCGTCAGGCCCAGCAGCACCAGACCGGCGGCGGTCAGCCACAGCCCGACCCACTGGCGACGGCCGACGCGAAAGCCGAACAGGCGGTCGGCCATCACCGCGATCAGCACGACCCCGCCGGCGAGCGCGACCTGGACGACCGACATCGGCGCGAGCGTAAGCGCCGCGACATGCAGGGTCCAGGAGCCGGCGGCGATCAGCATCCCCAGCGTGAACCACCGCGAGGAGAACAGCTCGCGCGCGCTGCGCAGCGGGTGGCGCACCGTCACACGCGGCACTTCGCCGGCGCCGCGGTACTTGTAGAAGAAGCCGAGGTTCGCGACGAAGGCGCAGGCGAGTGCGAGCAGGATGCCGAGATCTAGAGTCATGGTGGGGAGTTGGTGTCCGATGCGGACGACGCGTGGCTCCATCGGCAGCGCACGCCGGGTGCTTTACTGCCGCGCATCGAAGCGCGCACATTAGTCCCCCCAACCTGTGCCGTGGCTAAAGGGCGCATGTCGACTACACCACTTAATGCTCGCCTAACAAGCCCAACGCCCGCCAACCACGCCACGCCCACGGCATCGGCCGTGCGCCGCGACCTCGCCGCAGGGGCCCACGAACGCCCGCTGCTGCTGGTTGACATCGACGGCGTTGTCTCTCTCTTTGGCTTTGCGCTGCACGCGGCGCCGGCCGGGACGTGGCAGTGGATCGACGGCATCCCCCACTTCCTTTCGGCCACCGCCGCCGCTCACCTGCGCGCGCTGGCCGACGCATACGAACTGGCGTGGTGCAGCGGCTGGGAGGAGCGCGCCAACGAATACCTGCCCGCGCTGCTCGGGCTGCCCGCCGAGCTGCCCTTCCTGCGCTTCGCCCCGTCGGTGCACGCCACCGGCGGCGTCAGCGGGGCCGCAGCCACTCCCGGGCGCATCACCCGCGGGCACTGGAAGCTCGACGCGATCGACGCCTACGCCGGCGCCCGCGGGCTGGCCTGGATCGATGACTGCCTCGACGCCGCCTGCCACGCCTGGGCCGCCGCGCGCGCCGCGCCGACGCTGCTCGTGCAGACCGACGCCGCCGTCGGGATCACCGACGAGCACGTCGCGGAGCTCGCGCGGTGGGCCACGACGACGCGAGCGTCGTGCATGCTTCACAGGAGCCGGTAGACAGGAGCGTTGCTTTGGGATCGTCCGCGCGGGCCGCGCTGAGCACCAGCGGCGCCAGGCGCGAGCCGTCCCTGGCTCGCGTCGGTGCGCAATGCGCTGGCCAGTGACTTGATGACGGCACTCCGGCGACGACGACGACGCACGGCCGCACCGGCACCCGCCGTGGCCGTCGTCTGCTCCGCCGGGGGCGCCCGTTTGGCTCGCCTATGCCTTCGCGACGTTTGGCACGACCGGCCGAGCGAACGCCGTCCCCCGCCGTGGGCCTGGTTGTGACGCAGAGGAATCGCCGTGCCGGGCCAGCCCGCACCGTCTTTGCCGAGGTCTAAAGTCCATCAGAGACCATGCGCTCAACTCGATCCCACCAGGAGGCGGTCGTGCCGTTGCGAGGCCTCCGAACGGAGCCTCAGTGACAACACTGGCAAGCGCTGACTTCCGTTCCCCCGCCGGTTTCCTCGCGCTGCAGTCGCTGCCTCGGGTAGGGCCGGCAACGGCGCTGCGAGCGACGCTCCATGCCACGCAAATGGAGCGCCTGCTCGAACGTCACGGCCCTCAGCTCGATGAGGCATTTGAGCAGGCGCAGACTCGCCTGGAGGCATACACAATCGCCGATGTCGAGCTCTTGACCTTCTTCGACAAGCGCTATCCGAATCGTCTGCGCGAGCTGTCCGACCCGCCGCCGCTGATCTATGTACGTGGCAACTTGGACCTGCTCACACGCCACCAGCTCGTGGCGGTTGTCGGCACGCGCGAGCCTACGGTCTTCGGGATCTCAGCGGCCGAACGCTTGACCGGGGTTCTTGCCGACAGCGGATGGGGCATCGTCAGCGGTCTGGCCAAGGGCATCGATACGATCGCCCATCGAACCGCCGTCGAGCGGGGAGCGCCAACGATCGCGGTCATGGGGGGTGGACTGGACCGGATATATCCCGCGGAGAACAAGGGCTTGGCTACACGGATCGTCGATGCCGGCGGCACGTTGATCTCCGAGCAGCCTTTTGGCGAGCAGCCTCGACCGCATCACCTCATAGCCCGCGACCGCTTGCAGAGCGGACTATCAGTCGCCGTGGTTGTCGCGCAGAGCGGGGTGAGCAGCGGCACTATGCACACAGCGCGCTTTGCGGCTACGCAGGGACGACCGCTTTTCTGTCCGGTTCCGCACAACGAGAACGGCGCGAGCGAGGGCCTACGGGTGTTGCTGGAGCGTCCCGCGCGGGACCTGTGCTCGATCTTGCCGGCTTGGCGCGGTTCCCGTGCATTGTGCGCGCGCTTGGGCGACCAACCGCTAGGCCATCCCGTGAGCCGCGACGATCTAGCTGAGTTTGTCGGGGCCGTCGAGCTCGCAAGTCAATGGCCGGAGCTCAGTCGCGAATCCCAAACGCTCCTCACGCCACTTGACTTGGACTGACGTCGCTCACGCCGGCGGCGCCGGCTCCGTGTAGCGACAGCCGCGGTGGTAATTCGAGCAGCCGATGAAGTCGCCATAGGCAGCAGCAACAGCAACTCGAACGGGAGCGAAGCGATCGTAAGTCTGCTCCGGCTTCGGTGGTACAGACGTAATGAGATCGACGGCCGTACCCGTCCACGGAGTGACGGCCAGGCCGGCGAGCAGCTTGCCGACCCGTACGGCGGCACGCCGGTCATCCTTGGCGCGGATGATGAGCCGCGAGAGCTTGTCACCGGGATGGCGCCGATCGGCCTGCTTGTAGTAGTGCCCTGCACCGAAGACACGATTACCGAGCCGCAGGAGCGATCCCCAATGCCAGAACGGCTTGTCCCCTGCGAGAACCGCCTCCGCGAAAGGGAACCGACTACCAGGGTTCTCCAGGGCGTCGAGCAGCCGATCCGGGCGAGCGACTGCCACGTCCGGCCAGTGTCGGCGCCACGACTTCGGGGCGCGCCCCGACCAGGCAACGCCGATGCAAACTGCGCCGGCGTTCTGGGCCGCTCCGATATCGGCGACATCGTCGCCGACCATGATGCACTCCTCGACCGGCACGCCAAGCGCATCGGCGACTGCTCGCAGGGAGCCAGGATCGGGCTTGGGCGCGTAACCGTCAGACCCCGTGACTAGAGCGTCGTAGGGAATGCCATACGCCTTGAGCAATTGCTCGGCATACCAATCCGGGCTATGAGTGAGGATCCCAACCTGAAAACCCATCTCCCTCACCTCGGCCGGCAGATCAGAAGCTTGGACACTCGATCTCGGGTGAGCGTATGGCTGGACCTCGTCGAGACGTGTCGCAAGCCGCCGCCAACGCCGCGCGTCGCGGTTGGCCCGCAGCATGCTGGTATTCAAGAGGGTCTCGTCGAGGTCGAAGATGAGCGCTGGCACGATGGTGAGGCAAAGCCTTCTGTGATCTGGACTTCAATCATCCTACGGGAGGCGACATATGCCGAATACGCTCGGCAAGAACCAGCCGATCCGCCTCGCCTGACAGGGGAAGCCTGCGATCGCGCCTTGTACTGTGGACCGTCGTGCGGCTCAACCATGTGACGCTCGCGGTCGGCGACGTGGAGGCCTCGGCGACCTTCTACGTCCGCCTGGGTCTCACGCAGATCGTCGCCAGCTACCCGGACTACGCGCGACTCGCGGCACCCGAAGGCGGTACGACCCTATCGCTGCACCGCGTCGCCGACACCTCGACCGAGCCGAGCGCGAGCATCCATTTCGAGGTCGACGACGTCGATCGCGCCGTGCGGGAGTTGAAGGCGTCGGGCTTCCGTTTCGCCTGCGACCCCGTGGACCAGCCGTACCTCTGGCGTGAGGCGATCATGCTCGATCCCGATGGGCACCGAGTCTTCATCTACCACGCCGGCGAGAACCGGCTCGATCCGCCATGGCGGTTGCGCGAGCCCTAGACCCAGCTCGGCAAAGCCGCCGCGTGGACACCCTCGCATATCATCGCCACCCACCCGATGCCCGACTACCTCCCCTTCGCGCAGCGCCGCATCAGCACCTCCTACCGCGACATGCTCCAGGCGATCCGCGACACCGGGACGCGGGTGACGACGAAGCAGGGCGTCGACGCGCTCGCGCTCGCGGGGTACCAGATGCGCTTCGCGATGGCGCACGGCGCGGCGGTCATCACCGAGCGCGCGATCGGCGGCTTCGTACCGAAGGCGATCGGGGAGCTGTGCGCGTTCATCAACGGCGCCCGCACGCTCGACGAGCTCGCGGAGTTCGGCTGCGACTGGTGGGGGCCGTGGGCGACGGAGGAAAAGTGCGCGAACCGCGGCCTTCAGACCGGCGACCTCGGCCCAGGCTCCTACGGGCACGCCTTCCGGCACTTCACGACCGACTACGACGAGGGGGACGACGGCTTCGACCAGTTCGCGCACCTCGTCACCAAGCTCCGCGACCTGCCAGAGGACCGGACGGCGCTGGTGAGCCCCTGGATACCGCAGGCCAATCACCGCGCGCGCGGGGTCAAGTCGCGCAACACGATCGCGCCCTGCCACGGCTGGGTGCACGCGCTGGTGTTCGACGGGCAGTTGCACCTGGTGCACAACCAGCGTTCGGGCGACACCCCGATCGGGGTGCCGTCGAACATGGTGCAGTACACGGCGCTGGGGTTGATGCTCGAGCAGCTGACGGGGTACGAGTTCGTCGAGTACGTGCACTGGATCCAGTACGCGCACATCTACGTGAACCAGCTCGAGCACGTCGAGGAGATGCTCGCGCGCGAGCCGCGGCGTCTGCCGACGCTGCGGCTGACCGAGGCGGGGCGCGGCGTGCGCGACATCCACGACTTTCGCGGCGAGCACTTCGAGATCGTCAACTACGAGCCGCACCCGGCGATTCGCGACATCCCGGTGCTGACCTGAGCGCGGCCGTGCTCGCGATCGTCGTCGCCCACGCCAACAACGGCGTCATCGGCTGCCGCGGCGAGCTGCCGTGGCGGCTGCCAAGCGACCTGCGGCGCTTTCGCGCGATCACGCTCGGCGGCACGGTGCTGATGGGACGACGCACCTTCGAGTCGCTGCCCGCCGCGCACCGGCCGCTGCGCGAGCGGCGCAACCTTGTGTTGAGCGCCAACCCAGACTTCGCGGCGGCGGGAGTCGAGGTCCACACGAGCCTCGACGCAGCGCTGCATGCCGCCGGCGGGGACTGTTTCGTGATCGGCGGCGGCTCGCTCTACGAGCAGGCGCTGCCGCGCGCCGAGCGGGTGTATGCGACCCACGTGCAGGCCGAGCCAGACGGTGACACCTTCTTCCCGGCGCTCCCCGCAGACGAGTGGGTGTGCGTCGAGCAGAGCGAGCCCGAGCGCGAAAACGGTCATGCTTTCGTGTTCTGTGTCCATGAGCGCCGCCACTGAACGCAACCACGCCGGGGTCAACGCCCTCTACGAACTCGACGCCGCCCGCAGCGAGCCACAGCGCCGCCAGATGGAAGCGTTGGCCGCGGCGGGGGTTTGCGTGTTCTGCCCGGAGCACTTCCAGGCGCACCATCGCGAGCCGATCGAGCTGCATGGCGAGCACTGGTACGTGACCAAGAACGACTACCCCTACCCGGGCACGCGCGCGCACTACCTGATCGTGCCCCACGCGCATGTGCGCGCATTCGAGGAGCTACCTGACGCGGCGGGCGCCGAGCTGTGGGCGCTGCAGCGGGCGCTGCGCGCGCGGCTGGACGCGCCGGCGATCGCGACGGTGCAGCGCAGCGGCGACATGCGCTACAACGGCGGCAGCGTGGCCCACCTGCACGTGCACTTCGTCGCGCTCGACGAGGCCCCGCAGCGTGCGGTGCGCTTCCGCGTCAGCCGCGGCTCGGTCACGGATTAGTGTCCGCGCACGCGGCACACAGGACACGGCGACCGGAGACGCAACGAGTACAAAGGCAACACCACAGAGAACCATGGCGATCACAAGCGGCATCTTCAGCTCGAATGTGAACTTCGAGGAGCGGCTGATCCCATCGCTTGAGGCGATGGCGGAGCTGGCCGAGCACCTGCGGGGCATCGGACTGCGGATCGTGCTGACGTCGGGCTCCTTCGACCTCGTGCACCTCGGCCACGTCAAGTATCTCGCCAAGGCCAAGGAGCTCGGCGACGTGCTGATTGTGGGCGTCGACGGCGATGCCAAGATCCGCGCGCGCAAGGGTGAGGACCGCCCGATGGTCCCCGAGTCCGAGCGCCTGGAGATGCTCGCGCACCAGCGCCCGGTCAACGTGATCTTCCTCAAGGAAGACGAGGAAGCGCGGTGGGCGCTGATCGAAACGGTGCGCCCGGACGTGCTGGTGCTGTCCACCGACCACTCCTACAGCGAGGAGGAACAGCGCCGGCTGCTGGAGGTCTGCGGCGAGATCAAGGTGCTCGATCGCCAGGCGGCGGTGACGACGAGCGAGCGCATCCGCCAGCTCTACATGCATCTCGGCGAGCGACTGGGGCCAAAGCTCGCGGAAGTGCTGCCGGGTCTGATCGACACGGTCCTCAAGCGCGAGTGACCGTGGCCGGCGCGTCGCCAGGCGATGCGGGGCAGGCCCATCCCGCGAGCGCCAGAGAGGCCGGCTGGGCGGTCGCCTACGTGCCGGTCCTGCACGAGGGCTACCGACGCTTCTTGGAGCGCCACGCGCGCGGCGGGCGCTGCCTGGTGGTCGGCCGCGAGCTCTACGCGGACGAGCGCCCGCTCGCGAAGGACATTCGCGCGCTCGAGCCCGCGCTGGTCGCGCGCGCGCTTGACGCGTGGGGCATCTGCGACTCGGTGGCGGTGCTCGACCAAGCGGGCGCACACACACTGGCCGCCGAGGCGGCGCGCGTGGGCGTCTGCATCGCGATGCCCGCCGAGGACGTCAGCTACGCGCTCGCCAAGCGCTTCTTCGAGCGCTGCGACGTGCGCTTTGACACGGTGTTCCTGCGCTGGGACAAGACGCGCACCGCGCAGCTGCTGGAGGTGGCGCTGCAGCCGGTGGCGAGCACGGGGGAGCTGGGCGAGGACCTGCGGGCAGCGGCCGAGCTGGAGGCGGCGCGCAGTATCGACTGGTGGCGGCGGGTGGGTGCCGCGATGCGCCTCGCTGGTGGCGAGCTGCTGGTGGCGCACAACGAGCACCAGCCGCATCGCCTGAGCGCCTACGCGGTGGGCGACCCGCGCGCGAACTTCCATAAAGGCGTCGCGCTGGAGCTTTCGACCGCAACGCATGCCGAGGCGCGGCTGATCGCGCAGGCCGCGCGCGAGGGTCTCGCCACGCAGGACGGCGTGCTGTATGTGACGGACTTCCCGTGCCCGCCGTGCGCGAAGCTGATCGCAGCAGCAGGTATCGCGCGGCTTTACTACCGCGAGGGGTACGCGGTGCTCGACGGCCAAGACGTGCTGGAGGCGGCAGGGGTCGAGATCGTGCGCGTCGATTGAGCACACGCGCCGGCGGTCGCTGTTCGCACCGCCGGCGCTCGCTGCTTACTCCTGCCCCTGCGGCTCGGGAGCGGGCTCGTCAGGTACTTCCAGCTCGGCGAGCTCCTCGACGAAGCCCGGATCGGCGCCCCCGGCGCCGATCTTCTCCAGCGAGGCGAGGTCGGCGTCGAACTCGCGGCCGTAGCCGGTTCCCAGAGCTTCCCCTCCCTGCAGCCCCAGCTCGGCAGCGATCTCGTCCTGGTCGAGCAGGCCGACCTCGTCGATCGCGCGCGGCAACGGCTCGGAGGGCTCGATCTCGATCCTTCGGTAGCGCTTGAGGCCCGTGGCGGCAGGGATCAGCTTGCCGATGATCACGTTCTCCTTGAGCCCGTTGAGCCGGTCGATCTTGCCCTCCAGCGCAGCATCGGTGAGCACCTTGGTCGTCTCCTGGAAGGAGGCCGCCGAGAGGAACGAGTCGGTGTTCAGCGAGGCCTTGGTGATCCCGAGGATGATGTCCTCGTACTGCGCGGTCTCGCTGCCAGCGGTCTCAATGTCGTCGTTGATCCGCGCGAACTCGAAGCGGTCGACGAACTGGCCGGGCAGGTAGTCGGTGTCGCCCTTCTGGTCGACGCGGACCTTCTTGAGCATCTGCCGCACGATCAGCTCGATGTGCTTGTCGTTGATGTCCACGCCCTGGGACTTGTAGACCTCCTGCACCTCCTTGACGAGGTAGCGCTCGGTCTCGGTGCGCCCGCGCAGTTTGAGCAGGTCATGCGGGTAAAGCGAACCCTCGTTGAGCTGCTTGCCCGCGGCGATCTGCTCGCCGGCGCGCACGAACAGGCGCGTACGGCGCGGGAATGAGTGCCGGTGCTCCTCGCCGGCGGCGTCGGTGATCACAACGGTCAACGCCTTCTCGGACTCCTCGATCGAGATGGTCCCGTCCTGCTCGGCGATCTGCGCGAGTCCCTTGGGCTTGCGCGCCTCGAAGAGCTCCACCACGCGCGGCAGACCGTGCGTGATGTCCGCGCCGGCGACGCCGCCGGTGTGGAACGTACGCATCGTCAGCTGCGTGCCGGGCTCGCCGATCGACTGTGCCGCGATGATCCCGACGGCGTCACCGATCTGGGCGAGCTGGCCGGTCGCCATCGCGCGCCCGTAGCACGCCTGACATACGCCGGTGGTCGCCTGGCACTTGAGCACCGACCGGACCGGCACGGTGACCTGGGTGCCGCGGTCGTGGTCGTCTTGGAACGCCTTGACGAGCTCGGCGAACTCCGGGCGGCCAATTTCGACGCCCTGCTCGACGAGCGTACGACCGCGCTTGGTTGCGATCTCCTTGGCCGCGAAGCGGCCGACGAGGTCGTCGTTGGGGTCTCCGCCGTCCTTGAACACGCCCATCTCGATGTGATCGTCGGTGCCGCAGTCGGGCTCGCGGATGATCACGTCCTGGGCGACGTCGACCAGGCGCCTGGTGAGGTAGCCCGAGTCGGCGGTGCGCAGTGCGGTGTCCGCGAGTCCCTTTCGGGCGCCGTGGGTAGAGATGAAGTACTCGAGCACCGACAGGCCCTCCATGAAGTTGGCCTTGATCGGACGCTCGATGATTTCACCCTTCGGGTTGGCCATCAGGCCGCGCATCCCCGCGAGCTGGCGGATCTGCTTGAACGATCCGCGCGCCCCCGAGTTGGCCATCATGAAGATCGGGTTCAGCGTGTCGAGGTTGTCGACCATCGCCTCGGCGACCTCGTCGGTGGCGGCGTTCCACTTCTCGACGACGGCCTCGTGACGCTCCTCCTGGGTGATGAGCCCGTCGTCGTACTGGCCGGTGATGTCACCGACGAGCTTGTCGTACTTATCGAGGATCGACTGCTTCTCGGGCGGCACGACGACGTCGTTCTTGGAGATCGTGATACCCGCCTGGGTGGAGTACTTGAAGCCGAGGTCCTTGAAAGCGTCGAGCACGAGCGAGATCGTGGTCGCCCCGTAGGTCTGCACGAGGATGTCGATCAGGCGCGTGGTGTCACGCTTCTTCATCGACTGGTTGACGAACACGTACTTGGACGCGTCGAATGCGTCGCCGAGCGCCTCCGCCAGCGCGCGCTCGATGCGATCGTTGTAGACGATCCGCCCGACGGTCGTCAGCACATGGCCGCCCTCGCGTCCCATCGGGCGAAACTCGGCGATGTCGTGCAGCGTGACGACGCCCGCCTCGTAGGAGAGCTCAGCCTCCTGGGCGGTGCGGAACACGTGCGGGCGCGGCTCGTTCGCCGGCCATTTGCCGGCGGTCAGCAGCTCGCGCTTGGCGGTCAGCTCGTCGGCTTCGGGGCCGTATGTGAGGTAGTAGGCGCCGAGGATCATGTCTTGTGTGGGCGTGGCCAGCGGCGCGCCGTGGGCGGGGCTGAGGATGTTGTTGGAGGACAGCATGAGGATGCGCGCCTCGGCCTGCGCCTCGGCGGAGAGCGGCAGGTGGACGGCCATCTGGTCGCCGTCGAAATCGGCGTTGAAGGCGTGGCAGACCAGCGGGTGGACCTGGATCGCCTTGCCCTCCACGAGCAGCGGCTCAAACGCCTGGATGCCGAGCCGGTGCAGGGTGGGAGCGCGGTTGAGCAGCACGGGGTGCTCGTGGATGACCTCCTCGAGCACGTCCCAAACCTCGCCGATCATCGAGTCGACCATCTTCTTGGCGGCCTTGATGTTCTGCGCGGACTTGCGCTCGACGAGGCGGGCCATGATGAACGGCTTGAACAGCTCCAGCGCCATGATCTTCGGCAGCCCGCACTGGTGCAGCTTCAGATAGGGGCCGGCGACGATCACCGAGCGCCCGGAGTAGTCGACGCGCTTGCCGAGCAGGTTCTGGCGGAAGCGGCCCTGCTTGCCCTTGAGCATGTCGCTCAGCGACTTCAGCGGCCGGTTGCCAGGCCCGGTGACGGGACGCCCGCGGCGGCCGTTGTCGAACAGTGCGTCGACGGCCTCCTGGAGCATGCGCTTCTCGTTGTTGACGATGATCTCGGGCGCGCCGAGGTCGAGCAGCCGCTTGAGGCGGTTGTTGCGGTTGATGACGCGGCGGTAGAGGTCGTTGAGGTCGGAGGTGGCGAAGCGGCCACCGTCGAGCTGGACCATGGGGCGCAGCTCCGGTGGGATCACGGGGACGGCGTCGAGCACCATCTGTTCGGGCTTGTTGCCGGACTGCAGGAAGGCGCTGACGACCTTCAGCCGCTTGACCGCGCGCGCCTGCTTCTGGCCTTTGGCGGTCTTTACCTGGTCCTCGAGCTCGACCCGTTCGGCCTCGAGGTCGACCTGCTGGAGCAGGTCGCGGATCGCCTCAGCGCCCATCCCGCCGCGGAAGTACTCGCCGAAACCGTAGGGCGAGCCAAAGCGCTCCTTGAGCTCGCGGAAGGTCGTCTCGTCATGCTCGATCTGCTTGGGCTCCATCGTCTTGAAGAGCTCCCACACCTGGCGCATGCGCTCGGCGGCGTCCTCGATGTATGCCTCGGTATCGGCGATGTCGGCCTCGAAGGTTTTGCGCAGCTCCTTGAGCAGCTTCTCGCGCTCCTCGTCAGAGATCTTGGCGAGATTGATGTCCAGCGCGTCGGCCCACAGGTGGTCTTCGTCGGAGAAGCCCGTCTGCTTGCCGGTCTGCAGGTACTTCTCGCGGCGTTGCAGCGACTCGCGCAATTCCAGCACGCGCTCCTCGCGCTCGGCGGCGTAGGAGTCGAGCACCTTGTTGACCTCGTCCTGCAGTGTCTCGAGGTCCTTCTGACGCGCCTCGTCGTCGACCCAGGTGACGATCGATGCGGCGAAGTACAGGACCTTCTCGAGCTCCTTGGGCGCCATGTCAAGCAGGTAGCCGATGCGGCTGGGGACGCCCTTGAAGAACCAGATGTGCGAGACGGGCGCGGCGAGATCGACGTGGCCCATGCGCTCGCGGCGGACCTTCGAGCGGGTGACCTCCACGCCGCAGCGCTCGCAGACGATGCCCTTGTAGCGCACGCGCTTGTACTTGCCGCAGTAGCACTCCCAGTCCTTGGTGGGTCCGAAGATGCGCTCGCAGAAGAGCCCGTCCTTCTCGGGCTTCAGCGTGCGGTAGTTGATCGTCTCGGGCTTGGTGACCTCGCCGGAGCTCCAGCTGCGGATCTGCTTGGAGGAGGCGAGGCTGATCTCTATTGCATCGAAATTATTAATGTCAATCATGCTGTGGCGCTTTCGCTCGCGGGTGAAACGGATGTGGGAGTCGCGGTGATGGGGTGGCGATGGTGGGTGGTGCGTGCGGCGGGTCCGGCGGAGTACGTGGCGTGGTGGAAGGTCGTGTAGTCGGGTAGAGCGATGACTGGACCTACGGCGCGCTGCGTGCAAAGGCGGGCCGACGCCGCGCGAGGCAACAGCCCGCGGTGGCTTTACGTCTCTACTTCCTCGGCCGACTCGGCGTCGGCCTCGTCGACCAGCTCGGGCTCGAGCGTCCCGTCGCCCAGCGCGTCGAGGTCGAGGTCGCCAACGCCGCCGGCGAGCAGGTCCTCGACCTCCAGGCCGCCCCCCTCACCATCGAGGTCCTCGGCCTCCTGGGACCCGTCCCCCTCGGCGGTCGCGACCACAGGCTCGCCCTCCTCCTCCTCCTCTTCGCCGCCAGCCTCCTCGCCGCCCTCGGCGACCACGCCAGGGGTGGGAGCGCGAACACCGGAGAGGTCAATGCCGAGCTCCTCGGCGGCGCGCAGCAGGTCGTCGTCTTCGTCGCGCATCTCGGCGCGTTGACCCTCGTCAGAGACGACGTTGACGTCGAGCGCCAACGACTGCATCTCCTTGAGCAGCACCTTGAAAGACTCCGGAATCGAGGGCTCGGCGATGTTCTCGCCCTTGACGATCGCCTCGTAGGCCTTGACGCGCCCGACGGTGTCGTCGGACTTGATCGTCAGCATCTCCTGCAGGGTGTAGGCGGCGCCGAAGGCCTCCAGCGCCCAGACCTCCATCTCGCCGAAACGCTGGCCGCCGAACTGCGCCTTGCCGCCGAGCGGCTGCTGGGTGACGAGCGAGTAGGGACCGGTCGAGCGAGCGTGGATCTTGTCGTCGACGAGGTGCAGGAGCTTGAGGATGTACATGTAGCCGACGGTGACCTGCTGGGCGAAGGGCTCGCCGGTGCGCCCGTTGAAGAGCGTCATCTTGCCGGAGGCTTGCTCGCCGGGACGGCGGTTCTTGTCGATGTCCATGCGGATACGGCCCTCGTGGGCGTCCTGCCACTTGACGAGGGCGTGGTCGACGTCTTCGACGGTCGCACCGTCGAAGACGGGCGTGGAGACGTACACGCGGGGCGGCGCGCCGTTTTTGCGCTCACCGCTGGCTTCCTTGTAGGCGTCGGTGCCATCGTCGTACCAGCCCTGCGCGGCGGCCCAACCGAGGTGGGTCTCGAGGATCTGGCCGACGTTCATGCGGCTTGGCACGCCGAGCGGGTTGAGAATGACGTCCACCGGCGTGCCGTCCTCCAGGAACGGCATGTCCTGCTGGTCGACGATCTTGGAGATCACACCCTTGTTGCCGTGGCGCCCCGCGAGCTTGTCGCCCTCGGAGATCTTGCGCTTCTTGGCGACGAACACGCGCACGAGGTCGTTGACGCCGGGCGGCAGGTCGTCGCCGGCGTCGCGGCTGAAGGTCTTGACGTCGATCACGACGCCGCCCTCGCCGTGGGGGACCTTGAGCGAGGTGTCGCGGACCTCGCGGGCCTTCTCCTTGAAGATCGCGCGGATCAGCTTCTCCTCGGCGGTCAGCTCGGTCTCGCCCTTGGGCGTGACCTTGCCGACGAGCAGGTCGCCGGAGATGACCTCGGCGCCAACGCGCACGATGCCGCGGTCGTCGAGGTTGCGCAGCGACTCCTCGGAGCGGTTGGGGATGTCGCGGGTGATCTCCTCCTCGCCGAGCTTGGTCGTGCGGGCGTCGATCTCGTACTCCTCAATGTGAATCGAGGTGAGCTCGTCGTCCTGCACGAGGCGCTTGGAGAGGATGATGGCGTCCTCGAAGTTGTAGCCCTCCCAGGACATGAAGGCGACCATCAGGTTCTTGCCGAGCGCCATCTCGCCCTTGTCGGTCGAGGAGCCGTCGGCGAGCACGTCGCCGGCCTTGACCTTCTGGCCGGTGGAGACGCGCGGCTTGTGGTGGATCAGCGTGCCCTGGTTGGAGCGCATGAACTTCTGCAACTCGTACTCGTCCTTGCCATCGGCGCTCTGCACGACGATCTGATTGGCGTCGATGTACTCGACGGTGCCGGCATTACGCGCGAGCAGCACGTCGCCAGTGTCCAAGGCTGCGCGGCGCTCCATCCCGGTACCTACGAGCGGCGCGTCGGCCTTCAGCAACGGCACGGCCTGGCGCTGCATGTTGGAGCCCATCAGCGCGCGGTTGGCGTCGTCGTGCTCAAGAAACGGGATCATCGCGGTCGCAACCGACCAGATCTGCTCGGGCGAGACGTCGACAAGGTTGAACGTCCTTGGGACCGACGGTGACGTACTGACCGGCCTGGGTGCGGCAGAGGATCTCGGCGCCCTTGAGCTTGCCGGTCTTGGCGTCGACCGGGGTGTTGGCCTGGGCGATCAGCTGCTCCTCCTCCTGGGTGGCGTCGAGATGCACGATCTCGTCGCTCACCGCCCCGTCCTTGACGACACGGTATGGCGTGGTGACGAACCCGTACTCGGAGACCTCGGCGAATGACGAGAGCGACCCGATCAGGCCGATGTTGGGCCCCTCGGGGGTCTCGATCGGGCACATGCGGCCGTAGTGGGTGGGGTGCACATCGCGCACCTCGATCGGCGCACGCTCGCGCGTGAGCCCGCCAGCGCCGAGCGCTGAGAGGCGGCGGCGGTGCGTGAGCCCGGCCAGCGAGTTGGTCTGATCCATGAACTGCGAGAGCTGCGAGGAGCCGAAGAACTCCTTCAGCGCCGCCACGACCGGGCGAATGTTGATGATCGTCTGCGGCGTGATCGTGTCGGCGTCCTCCGTGGTCAGGCGCTCACGTACGACGCGCTCCATGCGGTAGAGCCCGATGCGGAAGGCCTCCTGGATCAGCTCGCCGACGGTGCGCAGGCGGCGGTTGCCGAAGTGCTCGTACTCGTCGAGGTGATCGGCGACGGGCTCGCGCGGCATACTCATGGCCTCGGCGGCGTAGTCCTTGATCTCGATCTCCGAGCCCTCCTCGGGAATGCCGAGGCGCTTGGGCAGCGAGACGAGCTCCTTGACGAGCGCGAGGATGTCATCGTGGGTGAGGGTGCGCGTGTCGATGTCAACGTCGAGCCCGAGGCGCGAGTTGAGCTTGTAGCGCCCGACGCGCGTGAGGTCGTAGCGCTTGGGGTCGAAGAACAGCTGGTTGAGCAGCGCCTTGGCGTTGTCGACGCTCGGCGGCTCGCCGGGACGCTGCTTCTTGAAGAGCTCGATCAGGGAGCCCTCTTCGGTGCGCGTGGCCTCGGTGTCGGATTCCAGCGTGTTGCGGATGTAGAGCGAGTTCTCAAAGAGCTTGAGGATCTCCTCGTCGGTGGCGTAGCCCATCGCGCGCAGCAGCACCGTGACGGGCAGCTTGCGCTTGCGGTCGATGCGGACGTAGACCTTGCCCTTCTTGTCGATCTCCAGCTCCAACCAGGAGCCGCGCGCAGGCATCAGGTTGGCGATGAAGACCTGCTTCTCGCGGTCCTTGG
Organism: uncultured Solirubrobacterales bacterium; assembly: GCA_963804675.1. Classification (GTDB taxonomy): domain Bacteria; phylum Actinomycetota; class Thermoleophilia; order Solirubrobacterales; family Solirubrobacteraceae; genus Palsa-744. Next base: position 2,469,705 of record CAWDRI010000001.1, read on the forward strand.
GCTCCATCAGGTAGGCCCCGGGCGAACGCACGAGCTGGGTGACGACGACGCGCTCGGTGCCGTTGATGACGAACGTGCCGCGCTCGGTCATCCAGGGAAAGTCGCCCATGAACACCGACTGCTCGCGGATCTCACCGGTCTCGCGGTTGATGAAAGCGACGGTCACCGTCAGTGGCCGCGCGTAGGTGAGGTCCTTCTCACGGCACTGCTCGAGCGACGCGACCGGTTCGTCGAAGGCGATCTCGCCGAACTGCACGGCGAGGTTGCCGGTGTAGTCCTCGATCGGCGAGATGTCGTCGATCGTCTCGCGCAAGCCCCCTTTCTGGGGGTCAGTCAGCCACTCAAAGGAGCGGCGCTGGATATCGATCAGGTTGGGGACATCGACGGGCTTGTGCAGACGCGCGAAAGTGCGGCGCGTCCGGAGAGCATCAACAGCAGCCAAGAAAGACTCCTTCGAGGGAGAGAGACACGACGACAAGGTACGACAGCGCGAGCGCGCGCGACCCGTAAAGATAGCACAGGACGACGGCACCCTCAAGTGGGCGGCCGGCACCTCACGGACCCCGCCTCTTGAAGGCCGCGTATGTGGCGCGGCTCCATGCTGCCGAGACGGCTGCGGCTATTGGCCAGCGGCGCGATTCTACCGGAAAGTGGGCGCAGATGTTAAGCGGTTGGTAAAGACGCCGGGCCGTGCTTGGGCGAGCAAGGCGGGCAGTGCCGCACCACGTGCGGGCCGGCGCTCGCGCGTGCGCGCGCGGGTGCTCGCGAATGGCACCCAAAACGATGCCGTCCACCACGCGAACCGCAAAACAATGCCATCCACCGCGCGAGCCTCGTACAGCCACGCGGGGTGGCCTGTCTGTGTGGGCCGGCCCACACAGACAGCGCGACCAGCACGCGGGCGCACGCCCGCACTCGCACGCCATTCGCGCGCGCGAATGGCACCCAAAAAACAACGACCCACAAGGCCACCCGACACCGGCGCCTGGCCAGGCGCCGGTGAGGCGGGCGCTACTTCAACTCGACGGCGGCACCGGCCTCCTCGAGTTCCTGCTTGAGCTTGTCGGCCTCGTCCTTCTCGATGCCCTCCTTGACGGGCTTGGGCGCCTCGTCGACGAGTGCCTTGGCCTCCTTGAGGCCAAGGCCGGTGGCAGCGCGCACGACCTTGATCACCTGGATCTTCTTGTCGCCGGCGCCGGTGAGAACCACATCGACCGTGCTCGGTCCTTCTTCCTCGGCAGCGGCTTCTCCCCCACCACCGCCGGCGGGTGCCGCGAGGGGTGCGGCGACGGCGGCAGCGGAGACCCCGAACTCCTCCTCAAGCGCTTTGATGCGCTCGGCAAGCTCGAGCACGGAGATGCCCTTGAGTTCCTCGATCCACTCCTGGGTGCTGGTTGCCATATCGATCAATCCTCCTTGGGATTCGCCTCGGCGGTCTCGGCCTGCGCCGTGGCGTCCGCCTGGTTGTCGTCTTGTGCCGGCTCGCTCGCCGGCTCAGCTTGGTCTGTGGGTGGCTGCCCAGCGTCCTGCGCGGCAGGAGACTCGGCCGCGGACTCCCCGGGCGTGGCAGCCTCGGACCCCGCGGGCGTGGCGGCCTCGGACCCGGACGGCGTCCCAGCCGCGGACCCCGACGGCGTCCCAGCCGCAGACCCCGCGGGCGTGGCGGCCTCGGACCCCGACGGCGTCCCAGCCGCGGACCCCGCGGCGGGCTCCTCGACGACAGCCTCACTGGCGACCGCCGCGGCAGGCGGCTCGCCGGCGGGGAGCTCGCCGGACTCCTTCTTCTCGCGGACCTGCTCAAGCGCGATGGCGAGCCCGCCGACCAGCGCGTTCAGGGTACGCACCAGGCCGGAGATCGGCGAGGCGACCACGCCGACGAGCTGGCCGTAGAGCACCTCGCGGGAGGGTAGGCGCGAGATCGAGCGGATCTGGTCGGCGTCTAGTGCGGCACCGTCCATGGAGCCGCCCTTGAACGGCAGGAGCTGGGTAGCGCGAGCGTAGTCGGCGATCGCCTTGGCCGCGAGGGCGGCGTCACCGTGCACGAAGGTCAGCGCGGTGGGGCCTTGTAGCAGCGGCTTGAGGTACTCGGCGCCGGTTTGGTCGGCGGCGCGTTCGGTGAGCGAGTTCTTGACAACGCGGAAGGAGGCGTCGACGTCACGTAGTTTCGCGCGCAACTCTGCCGCCTGGGGCACAGAGAGGCCGAGGTAGTCGACGGCGAAGATCGCCTGGGACCCCTCGATGTTTGTCGCGATCTCAGCGATCGCGGCGGCCTTTTGGTCTCGGTTCATACGGTGGCTCCTATCCCGGGCTTACGCGTGCCGATCGAAGATCGGCCAGTGGCCGGGGGTCTGGGGTTGCCTGTGAGTTGGTGCTCGCTCGGGAGAAGGGTCGCCATACAGCCGGTCTGCATGCCCACACGGGCAAGACGGCGGCAAGAGTCCCCCCTCAGGCGGCCGCTGCCGTCGCAGGCACCTCCTCAACGATGTCGCGGGTGCGACTGGGGTCGACTTTCACACCGGGGCCCATTGTGGAAGCCAGCGTGATCGTGTGCAGGTAGCGGCCTTTCGCCGCGGAGGGCTTGGCGCGCATCAGCTCTTCGACGATCGCGGCGTAGTTCTCCAGCAGCGCGCGCTCGGCGAAGCTGGCCTTGCCGATCACGAGGTGCACGATCGCGGTGCGGTCGGTGCGGTACTCCACCTTGCCGGCCTTGGACTCGGTGACGGCCTTGGCGACGTCCATCGTGACGGTGCCGACTTTGGGGTTTGGCATCTTGCCGGAGGGGCCGAGGATGCGCCCGAGGCGCCCGACGACCGACATCAGGTCGGGGGTGGCGATGGCGACGTCGAAGTCGTCGAAGCCCTCCTCGATCTTTTTGGCGAGGTCCTCGCCGCCGACGACGTCGGCGCCGGCCTGTTCGGCCTCGGCGACCTTGGGCCCCTGGGCGAAGACGGCGATCTTGACGTCGCGGCCGAGGCCGTTGGGCAGGGCGATCGTGCCGCGCAGCTGCTCGTCGGCGTGGCGGACGTTGAGGCCGGTGCGGATGTGCACCTCGACGGACTCGTCGAATTTGGCGCTGGCGAGGTTCTTGACGAGCGCGATCGCCTCGTGCGGGGTGTACTCGCGCTCGCGATCGACCCGGGCGCGCGTTTCGGAGTGACGGCGGGAGTGGTGGGTGGGCATGGTCAGGAGGTTTCCTGCGCGGGCCGTCCGGGCCTGCAACGTGATGAAATGCGCCGGCTCCCGGCCGGCCCTGACAGGTCGAGGCTCACGACTCGACCTCCACACCCATCGAGCGCGCAGTGCCGGCGATGATGCGGGCGGCGTGCTCGACGTCGTGGGCGTTCAGATCGGGGAGCTTGCGGGTGGCGATCTCCTCGAGCTGGGCGCGGGTGAGCTTACCGACCTTGGTGCGGTGCGGCTCGCCGGAGCCCTTGTCGAGGCGCAGCGTTTGGCGGATCAGCACGGCGGCTGGAGGGGTCTTGGTGACGAACGTGAATGAGCGGTCCTCGTAGACGGTGATCACGACAGGGATGACCGTCCCGGTTTCGCTTTGGGTCTGCGCGTTGAAGGCCTTGCAGAACTCCATGATGTTGATGCCGTGCTGGCCCAGCGCAGGACCGACCGGCGGCGCTGGGCTCGCCTGCCCGGCGTTGGCTTGCAGCTTGATCGTTGTGAGGACCTTCTTGGCCATGGCGGTTCAGATTACCTTGGTTGTCGTTGCGAGTGGTTCACGGGCATTGGTTGTCGTTGCAAGTGGTTGACGGGCTGGCCGCCTGAGGCGTTCGCTGACCAAGCGAGACAAGGACGCACCGAGCGCCGTGTACCGATCGCCGATCGATGGGATCGTCGATCGGCCAGCACACAAGCGAGGGAGGATGCAGTCTCGCGCCGGTCAGCGGGCGCCTCAGAGCTTTTTGACTTGGTCGAACTGCACCTCTACGGGCGTCTCGCGGCCAAAGATTGATACCAGGACCTTGAGCTTGGCGGCGTCCTCGTTGATCTCGGAGATCTCACCGGAGAAGTCGGCGAGCGGTCCGGAGACGACCTTGACGGTCTCGCCGATCGCGAACTGAGCTCGGGTACGCGGGGCGGTGGCGACCTCCTTGTGCAGCAGCCGGTCGACCTCCACCTGGGTCAGCGGCACGGGCTCCTGGGAGGCGCCAACGAAGCCGGTGATGCCGGGGGTGCCCTTGACGACACCCCAGGAGTCCTCGTTGAGCTCCATGTTGACGAGCACATAGCCCGGCATGGTGCGCTTCTCGACGGTGATTTTCTGGTTGTCCTTCATCTCCGAGACGGCCTCGGTGGGCACCACGACTTGGCGAACGGCGCGCTGCTGGCCGAGCGAGACGACGCGGTGTTCGAGGTTGTGCTTGACCTTGTTCTCGTGACCGGAGTAGGTGTTGACGACGTACCAGCGAAACATTCAGTTGGGGCTCCTACGGGGCCTCGGTAGGGAGGCGCAGAGAGTTGGACGGTATGCGCGGGACATGGGATGACTCTGACGTTCGAGGATCAAGCAGACCAAGGACGCAGCGAGCGAAGTGTGCTTCGCACACGAGCGAGCGAGGACGCCGGTATGCGCAGATCATCGGACGTCAGAGGATGAAGTTGACGATCTTTTGGGCCAGCCAGTCCGCGGCGCCGAGGTAGGCGCCGGCGACGGCGACGAAGCCGAGTACGACCGCGGTGGCTTGGGAGACCTGGGGACGGTCGGGCCACTGCACGCGCTGCAGCTCGGCCCAGCTGGCGCGCAGGAAACCGATCGCGCGGCGGGGAAGTGGCTGGCGCCGCTCGCGGTGGGCGGGCGCCGCGGGCCCCTCGCCCTCGCCGAAGGCCTCGGCGGCCGCAGCGGTGTTGGCGCCGTTGCCGGCACCGCCACCTCCCACCGCCGGTGCGACCGCGCCGGCGCGGTTGTCGCTGACGTTCGCGGGCGCCATATCCTCGGCGGCACGGGAGGGCGCGCGTCCCTGTCCGCCGCTGTCGCGCTCGAGCGCGAGCGGCTCGGCAGGGGACGCATCATCGTTAACGGGCACTCCGCGAGCGCCGCTGATGAGCGCCGCGTCGAACTCGTCGACCTCGCTGGAGGCGTGCTCGAGCGCGCCAGGCAGGTCGGCCCGGTGAAGCTCTGTGGGCGCCGCGGGCCCCCCGGGGCGCGGACGGCGCTGCTGCTGACGTTGCTTGGCACGTTTACGGTCGCGGGCCACGGTGATGTTCCCGTGCTAGCGGGTCTCTCGGTGGCTGGTATGCCGCCGACACCAGCGGCAGTACTTGCGCAGGCTGATGCGGTCGGGGTTGTTGCGCTTGCTCTTGTTGGTTTGGTAGTTGCGTCGCTTGCACTCCTCGCAGGCGAGGGTCACAGCGATGCGAACGTCTCCGCGGGCCATGGGGCTCGACTTCCGTACTTCGTTGGTGTGCGTGGCACGCGCCCAGGCGAAGAAAAACCCCGCCTGGCGCGAGGTCTTTGGAAGTCTAGCGCGCTTTGGGCCGCGCGGGGAATCCCAGGGGGCAGTTCGCGGGCGCTGTCTCGGACGGGGCCGTCGCGCGAGGGCGCGTACGCCCGCACGCACGCGCACGCGAATCGTCCATGCAAACAGCACTCCACCCGGCCGCCAACCACAGCTAACACCGGACGGGTGGCTGCCGATCTATGGTCCACACCGACGAGCGGCCCGGGCGAGCCGAGGACCGCAACGGACGAGCGAGCAAGCAAAGACCCAGAGGAGGCATGCGAATGCAACTGCCGGAGCCGATCCCGACGGCGATCAAAGACGAGAGTTTCGCGGGCGTGACCTACCACGTGCGCGGCGAGCTGGTGCCGGAGCTGCAGGTCGAGGTGGGCGCGGCGAGTGTGATGTTCGAGCACCACGTGCTGCTCTGGAAGGAGACGAAGGTTAACGTCGAGCTGAAGAAGCTGCCGGGCGCGATCAAGCGCAAGATCGCGGGCATGGAGTTCTTCGTGACGAAGACCAAGGGCGCGGGTCACATCGCGTTCTCGCGGGACTCGCCGGGCCAGTGCATCCCGATGCACCTGCGCCAGGGGGAAGGGTTGGACGTGCGCGAGCACCAGTTCATTGCGGCGACCGACAACCTGGACTACAGCTTCGAACGGATCAAGGGCGTACAGAACATGCTGCTCGGCGGCTCGGGCATCTTCATGGACAAGTTCCGCGCGAGCAGCGGCGACGCGCTGGTGTGGCTGCACGGCCACGGCAACGTCTTTCTGGTCGAGCTCGGCGCGGGCGAGCAGCTCGACGTCGAGGCCGGGGCGTGGCTGTACAAGGATCCGACAGTCAACCTCGAGGCGATCACGATGGGCCTCAAGAGCGGGATCATGGGCGGCGGCGGCAAGCTGACCTGGAATCGCTTCACCGGCCCGGGGCGCCTGGCGATCCAGACGATGTTCATCTCGCCGGCCGAGGGCGAGGAAAGCAACAGCAACGCCCAGGCCGCGACCGCGGGCGGGCTGGCGGGCGCGCTGATCGGGGGACTGACGCGGGGGTAGCGGACATCACTCGACGCGGGGTCCCCGATTGCCCTGACCATAACTCCCCGACTGCCATCTCGCTAATTCCCCAATTGTCCGGCATTACGCTAGACTGGGCTGGTGCCAGGGTCCTTTATCGAGCGCAATGTGCGAGCGACGGTCGTCGAGGCTATGGGCGAAGCGCGCGCAGTGTGCCTGCTTGGTGCGCGGCAGGTCGGTAAAAGCACCCTTGCGCGCGCGATTGCCGAGCGCGAGCATCCGGCGCGGTACATCACCCTCGACGACGAGGCGACTCGACAGGCCGCTCGCGAGGATCCGGCCGGTTTCATCTCGCGGGTGTCGGGACCGACCGTCCTCGACGAGGTGCAGCGGGCACCCAGTCTGATGCTGGCCATCAAGGAACGCCTGGACAGCGACGACGGACGCGGGCAGTTCCTGCTCGCGGGTTCCGCGAACATCCTCACCCTGCCAACGATCGCCGACGCGCTGCCGGGGCGGGTCAACTACATCCGCTTGTGGCCGTTCTCGCAGGGCGAGCTGGCGGGCCGGCACGAGAGCTTCATCGACCGTCTACTGGCCGGCGAGCCACCGCAGATCGACGACGCCGCGATCGGACGTGAGGCGTATGCGGCGCAGATCGTCACCGGTGGCTTTCCCGATGCCCAGGGCCGGAGCGCTCGCGGACGGGCGCGTTTCTTCGCCAGCTACATCGCCTCGATCCTTGGCCGCGACCTCCAGGACATCGCGAGCGTGCGCGACACGGGCAGCGTGGAGCGTCTGCTGCGGCTCGTCGCGGCGCGCTCGGCAAGCCTCGTCAGCTCGCGTGCAGTCGCAGTTGATCTAGGTGTCGATCACAAGACCGTGGCAGCGCAGACTCGGATCCTGGAGAACCTGTTCCTCGTCTCGCATCTCAAACCGTGGGGCGTGAATCTCGGCGCTCGCCAGGTGAAGACACCCAAGCTCTATGTGACAGATACGGGCCTGCTCTCCTACCTGACCAATATCAGCGCGGAGCGCCTCATCGAGGACGGCACCCTTGCGGGCCCGATCTTCGAGACGTTTGCCGCGATGGAGCTCGCTCGGCAGTGCGACTGGGCGGAGAGCTCGCCATCACTGTTCCATTACCGCGACAAGCAACAGCGCGAGGTCAACGTCGTGCTGGAGCTGGGCAGTGGCGAGGTCGCCGGGGTCGAGATCAAGACGGCGGCGAGCATCGGGGCCAAGGATTTTGCGGGCCTTCGTCATCTGCGCGACAAGCTCGGCGACCGCTTCACGGCGGGGGTGGTGCTCTACACCGGCAGGCGCACGCTCAACTTCGGCGAGCGCCTCACGGCGGTACCCCTGTGCGGACTGTGGACATAGCTACTCGTACAGCGTCAGCGTCGCGAGCACGACGTACAGCGCGACGAGCGCCCAGCCCTCGAACGCGACGGCCTCGCCGTCCCCGGTGACCTGCCAGACCGACAGCGCGGTGAGGGTGAGCGCGCCGATGTAGACGGGCGCGAGCGCGAAGGTGAGCGTAGTGGCGAGCAGGAAGGAGACCAGGACGAGCAGCGGGAACAGGAACGCCGCGATCTGCGCGACGGAGTTCTTGACGACGGAGATCGCGAGGTCCGAGCGGCCCTTCCAGGCGAGCACGAGCCCGGCGGTGTTCTCGACGGCGTTGCCGGCGATCGCGACGATCACGAGGCCGGCGAACGCCTGGGAGATGTGGAGCACGGCGATGGCGGGCGCGAGTGCGTCGATGAACCAGTCTGAGACGAAGGCGGAGGCGACGCCGGCGAGGACGAGTAGTGCGAGCGTGACTGGCAGCGACAGTCGCGGCCCCGCCGAAGCACGCGCGCCGGTCTGCGGTGCGCTCGCAGCGGCATGCGGCGCGGTTGCTTGAGGCTGTCGAGCGCTCGTGCCCGCACGCGATGGAGCGCCGCCGACGCCGGCGCGAGCGCTCGCAGCCGGGCTTGCCCCGCCGACGCCGGCGCTCGCCTCCGGTGACCCCCCGGCGGCTTTCGCCTCCTGATCCGGTGCGACGTCGGAGCGCAGGTAGGGGACGACCCAGGAGAGATAGACGACCAGCAGGCAGACGGCCCCGACGGCGGAGATCGCCTCGACGTGGTGGCTGGCAGGGTCGTGCGAGGCGAGCGAGAGGCCGACGAGGACGATGATGAAGACGGTGACGAGCAGTAGGGTCGCAGTGTCGCTGGGCAGCCGCCGCGAGAAGCGCATGACGCCGTCGGGCGCGCGGCGGGCGCCGACGACGATCACCAGTCCGAGGACCAGGAGCGCGTTGGCGAAGATCGAGCCGATGATCGCGGTCTGCGCGACGACGAGCTCGCCCTTCTGCAAGGCGAAGATCACGACGAACAGCTCGGGGAGGTTGCCGAGCGTGGATTGCAGCATCCCGGTGATCGCCGGCCCGAAGCGCTCGCCGAGCTGCTCGGTCGCGAAGGAGACGACCCACGCGAGGCCCGCTAGGGCGAGCGTCGCAATGGCAAAGCGCGGGACGGGCGACCAGACCTGGTAGTTGGCGACGCCGGCGATCGCCGTGAGAGCGGCGATCAGACCGAGCAGCGCACGCTCGAGTGTGGTCAGGCCTGCCATGGGGCGGGGCGAGCATAGCCGCGGATGTGGGTGAGACGCCCGCGCGGCTTCTGAGGAGACGGTCCCGCGGTGCCGCGGTGCGGGAGACGGTCGCGTCGTACCGCGGTGCCGGTAGGCTGCGGCCCGTGCGCCTGGCGACCTTCCTGCCCCCCGACGCCTGCACCCCGCGCGCTGGGATCGTCGAGGACGACCGGGCAAAGGCGTTCGCGGACGCGGCCGTGACGATCCTCGAGCTGCTCGGCCGCCCGGCCCCCGCGCGTGCGGGGGCCGCACAATCGACGGGCGAGTCGTGGCCGCTGGCGGATGTCACGCTGCTCGCCCCGGTGCCGCGACCGCGCGCGATCTTTGGGGTCGGCCTGAACTACGCCGACCACATCGCGGAGACCGGCGGTGAGCGCCCGGAGCGCCCGATCGTGTTCATGAAGCTGCCGTCCTCGGCGGCGGCGCCCGGCGCGGCGGTGCGCTGTCCGGAGGTGGTGCGGCGCCTGGACTATGAGGGCGAGCTGGCGGTGGTGATGGGCGCCGGCGGCGCTGTCGCCGGCTACGCGGTCGCCGACGACGTCAGCGCGCGCGACCTGCAGGGCCGCGAGCCGCAGTGGACGCGCGCGAAGGGCGCGGACGACTTCTGCCCGTACGGCCCGTGGATCACGACCGCCGATGAGGTGCCGGACCCGCATGCGCTGGGCCTGCGTACGTGGGTCAATGGCGAGCTGCGACAGGACTCGAGCACGTCGAACCTGATCTTCAGGGTGCCCGAGCTGGTCGAGTTCATCGCACAGACCTGCACACTGGAGCCTGGGGACCTGATCCTGACGGGAACCCCGGCGGGGGTGGGCATGAGTCTTGACCCGCCGCGCTTTTTGACCGCGGGCGACGCGGTGCGCATCGAGATCGAGCGGCTCGGCGCGATCGAGCACACGATCGCCTGAGCCACGCCGGCCGGCCGAGCTGCGGGTGCCTGTCCTCTCGCGGGGCCTACGCAACCTCGACCAGCTCGCGCTCGGACTCGGACTCAACCTGCTCTTCAGCGACCGCCTGCGCGGCGGGCTGCGCCTCGACGCGCAACGCGAGTGCGGCGACGACGATGGCGAGCAGCATCAGGCCGGCGGCGATCAGGAAGGCGAGCTGGTAGCCGCCGGTAAGCGCAGAGGCGGTGGAGTGCCCGGAGGCGAGCAGGTGCTTGGTGCGCGTCGCCGAGAGCGTCGCGAGCACGGCCAGCCCCAGCGCGCCGCCGACCTGGGCGGCGGTGTTGACCAGGCCGGAGGCCAGGCCGGCGTCCTCGCGGGTGGCGCCGGACATGGCGAGCGTCATCAGCGCCGGGAAGGAACCGCCGATGCCGAGACCCAGGAGGACCATCGCGGGGAGCACGTCGGCGGCGTAGCTGCCGTGGACGGGTGCACGTGAGAAGAGAAGCAGTCCGACGGTGGCGACGCCGAGCCCGGGGATCAGCGTCAGCTTCGGGCCGAAGCTCATGATCAGGCGTTCGGAGAAGCGCAGCGACATGGTGCCCATGACGAGCGTGGCGGGCAGGAAGGCGAGGCCGATCTGCAGGGCGTCGTAGTGCTGGACGCGCTGCAGGTAGAGCGCGCCGAGGAAGAACAGCCCGAACATGCCGGCGACGAGCAGTGCCTGCACGGCGTTGGCGCCGGAGACGTTGCGCGAGCGGAAGATCCGCAGCGGCATCAGCGGTTGGCGCGCGGTGGCCTCGCGCGCAAAGAAGGCGACAAGCAGCGCGAGCGAGATCGCGCCCAACAGCAGTGTCTGCGCGGCACCCCAGCCGTGTTCGGCGGCGGGCTTGACGATCGTGTAGACACCGAGCATGAGCGCGCCCGTGATGAGCGCCGCGCCGGGCACGTCGGCGCCGGCGGAGAGGCCGATGCCGCGGTCGGCGGCGAGCAGGCGCATCGCCGCGAGGCCCGTGGCGATGCCGATCGGGACGTTAATGAAGAAGATCCAATGCCAGTCGATCGCCTGCGTGACGATCCCGCCGGCGAGCAGACCGACGGAGCCACCGGCGGAGGCGACGAAGCCGTAGACACCAATCGCCTTGGCCTGCTCGCGGGGCTCGGTGAACATTGTGACGATCATCCCGAGGATCACCGCCGAGGTGAGCGCGCCGCCAACGCCCTGCACGAAGCGCGCGAGGACGAGCACGGTTTGGCTGTCGGAGAACCCGCAGACGAGCGAGGCGAGCGTAAAGACGCAGAGCCCGCCGAGGAATACGCGCCGGCGCCCGACAAGGTCGCCGAGGCGCCCGGCGAGCAGCAGCAGGCCGCCGAAGGCGATCAGGTAGGCGTTGATGACCCAGGCGAGGCTCGACTGGGTGAAGTGCAGGTCGGTCTGGATCGAGGGCAGCGCGACGTTCACGACGGTCGCGTCGAGCACGATCATGAGCATGCCCAGACACAGCACGTAGAGGGCGATCCAGCGGTTTTTGTCGGTTCTCTGCGCGGTCATCGGTGGCTCCCTTCGTCGCGTTGTTGCCTGCGGTCCTCGCTACTGCCATGTGGGCCGCGTGCCGCGGCCCAATCGATTGTGGACTGGTGGCGAGCACGAAATCTGATCGCTGCGCGGCACCTACCCTGCCCTACAGCACGCTGGCCAGCCGCTCCAGCAGCTCGCGCGTACCGTGCTCGCGTTGCGCCGGCGTGTCGCCGCCGTCGAGGTAGACGGCCTGCTCGGTGTAAAGCAAACGCGTGCCCTCGGCGGCCGGTCCGAACTCCACCGTAGCGAGCGAGGCGGAGATGCGGGTGTCGCCGCGGTCCATTGTGTACGAGTGGACGATGCGGCGGTCGGGCACGATCTCGGCGTAGCGGGCGTCGTAGGTGTAGCGCGCGCCGCCGGGAGGGCCCGCGATGAAGTGCTCGCGCCCGCCGACACGGAAGTCGAGCGAGCGCTCGTCGTCGGCCGCGGCGGGGGGCCCGAACCAGCGTTCCTTGGCGGCGGGGTCGGCCCAGGCGGCGAAGACGCGCTCGGGGGGCGCGGGGTAGACGCGTTCGATCGTGAAAGTGGCGTGCTCGGCGGAACGCCCGGTGGCGGTTGTGGTCGTCGTCGTCGTGGTCGTCTGGTCGGTCATCGTTTGGTCTCCTTGGGTTGAGTTGGGTCTTGCTCGGTGCGTGCCTCCTCGGCGAGGTAGTCGCCGAGACGGTCGAGGCTTCGCTCCCACATCGCGCGCCGCTGGGCGACCCAGTCCCCGGCGGCACGCAGCGCGGCGAGCTCGATGCGGCAGGTCCGTACGCGCCCGACCTTCTCGGAGCGCACGAGCCCGTCACCCTCGAGCACGGCGAGATGTTGGAGCACCCCCGGCAGCGAGATCGCCAGTGGCCGCGCCAGCTCGCTGACCGACGCGGGCCCGCCGCTCAGGTGCTCGACCATCGCCATCCGCGTGGGGTCGGCGAGTGCGTGGAAGACGCGGTCGGCGGGCGGAGGCGGCGAGAGCACAGGTGGGGCAGGGACGGATAAATAGTTAAGCATCTGACTTAAGTATTGCAGATCGCGAGCGGCCATGCAGCTACCGGGTGCTTCCGCCCCCGTGAGCCGGGACGGCCGGCGCGAAAGCGCGCGCGCGCGCGTGGTGGCGACCCGCAAACCCATCCCCGGGCCGGCGAAGCCGGCCCATCCCCCCAAAAGACGCGCCATCTGCTGAGATGGGGCGATGGCCACCGAAACCGAGCCGCAGCCGGCATCCGCGAGCCTCCAGACGGTCCCCGGCAGTGCCATCCCCGAACCCGCGGGCGCCGCCCCGCAGCCTGTCAGCACCGCCGAGCCAGCCGGCGCCGCCCGCGCGCACCAGCACCGCCCAGCGATCCTCGCGGTCGACGACGAGCCGGCGGTGCTCGCGGCGGTCGCGCGCGACCTGCGACGCGGCTTCGGCGAGCGCTTTCGGATCCTGCGTGCCGCGTCGGGCAAAGAGGCGCTGGAGGTCCTGCGCGAGCTGCGCACACGCGGCGAGGCGGTGGCGCTGCTGATCGCCGACCAGCGGATGCCGGGGATGCCGGGGACGGAGTATCTGGTGCAGGCGCGCACGATCGTGCCGGACGCCAAGCGCGTGCTGCTGACCGCGTACGCGGACACCGAGGCCGCGATCGCCGCGATCAACGAGGTCGCGCTCGACTACTACCTGCTCAAGCCCTGGGACCCACCCGAGGAGCAGCTGTTCCCGGTGGTGGAAGACCTGCTTACGACGTGGGAGGCCGGGGCGGCCCTGGAAGCCGGCGGCGTGCGCCTGATCGGGCACCGCTACTCAAAGGAGTCGCACGACCTGCGCGACTTCCTCGTACGCAACCGCGTGCCGGCGCGGTGGCTGGACGTCGAACGCGACGGCGAGGCGCGCGAGCTGCTGCGGGTCGCCGGCGTCGACGCCGAGCGTTTGCCGGTCGCGCTGTTGGAGGACGGCGCGGTGCTCGAGCGGCCCACGATTCTGGAGCTCGCCGAGCGGTTGGGCGTTGCGGGGGTGCCGGCGCAGGACCACTACGACCTGGTCGTCGTCGGCGGCGGCCCGGCGGGGCTCGCGGCGTCGGTCTACGGGGCCTCGGAGGGCCTGAAGACAGTGATGGTCGAGCGCGAGGCGCCGGGCGGGCAGGCCGGGCAGTCGAGCCGGATCGAGAACTATTTGGGCTTCCCGGCGGGCCTCAGCGGCTCGGATCTGGCACGCCGCGCGACCGACCAGGCGCGGCGGCTGGGCGCGGAGCTGCTGACGGTGCAGGAGGCGGTCGGGCTGCGCGTGGAGGGAGCCGCGCGGCTGGTGGAACTGAGCGGCGGCGGCACGCTGAGCGCGAGCTGCGTGATCGTGGCGTCGGGGGTCTCCTACCGCCAGCTCGACACGCCGGGTTTCGCGGAGCTGACGGGCGCCGGCATCTACTATGGCGCCGCGATGACCGAGGCGCGCGCGTGCGCCGACCAGCACGTCGTGGTGATCGGCGGCGCGAACTCGGCGGGCCAGGCTGCCGTCTACTTCGGCGGTTACGCGGCGCGGGTGACGATGCTCGTACGCTCGACGCTGGAGAAGTCGATGTCGCACTACCTGATCGAGCAGATTGCCGAACGGCCGAACATCGAGGTGCGCACCGGCAGCACCGCGATCGGCGCGGAGAGCGAGGACGGCCACCTCGCGCGCCTGCGCGTCGCGGGCGCGAACAGCGAGGAGACGATCGCGGCCGACGCGTGCTTCGTGTTCATCGGCGCCGCCCCCCGCACCGACTGGCTCGACGGCGTGCTCGCGCGCGACGCACGTGGTTTCATCCTCGCTGGGCGCGACGCCCAGGCCGCGGGCTGGTTGCTGGCGCGCGAGCCCTACATGCTCGAGACCACGATCCCCGGCGTATTCGTCGCAGGCGACGTGCGCGCGCGCTCGATCAAGCGTGTGGCAAGCGCGGTGGGTGAAGGCTCGATGGCGGTGTCGCTGATCCACGAGTACCTGGTCGAGACGTGAGTGACGCCGGCGAGACCCGCGAGACCCCGATGACGCGCGCGCGCGCGCCGCGCGATGGCGCCGCAAGCGAAGAGGCACCGAGTGCGGCAGGCGCGAGCGATCTGCCGGTGACGCTCGAGGAGCTGCGCACGATCGACCTGTTCGACGACCTCGCCGACGAGGAGCTCGCGCAGTGGCTCGCGGTGGCCCACACGCGCCACGTCGCACCGGGCGAGGTGATCTCCGAGCAGGACGAGGAGCCGCGGGGCCTGCAGCTGCTGCTCGAGGGCGAGGCGCAAGCGCTGATCGTCGGCGAGGGCCGCAGCGAGCCCGTGGGCACGCAGCACGCACCGACCTGGATGGGCGCGATCGCAGCGCTCACCGGCAACCCCTCGTCGGTGCGCATGCAGGCGCGAACGGCGTGCCGGCTGGCGCTCGTCGAGCCGCAGGACTTCCGCCGGATCGCGGCCGGGCAGCCCGCGGTCAACCGCCGCGTGATGCAACAGGTCGCGCCGGTCGCCGGCCGCATCACCGCGGTCGAGGCCAACCGCGAGCGGCTGGCCTCGCTGGGCACGATGGCGGCGGGGCTGGCCCACGAGTTGAACAACCCGGCCGCGGCGGCGCGGCGCGCGGCGGCGCAGCTCACCGAAGCGCTGGAGGCGATCGACTCGGCGCTGCGCTCGTTTGTGGAGGCCGGCATCGAGCGCGAGGAGGCCGAGCGGCTCGTGCGCCTGCAACAGGAGGCCGTCGAGCGGGCCGCCGGCGCGAGTGCGCTCGACGCGCTCGACGCCTCCGACGCCGAGGAGGAGCTGCTCGCGCGCCTGGAAGACCTCGACGTGGAGAAGCCCTGGAAGCTCGCCGAGCCGCTGGCGGCGGCGGGCGTCGACCAACAGTGGTTGGACCGCGTCGCCGCCATCGCCGGCCCGGCGACCGGCGCCGCGCTGCGGTGGGTCGCCGCGACGCTCACCGCCGGGCGGCTCTCAGCCGAGCTCTGCCAGTCCACCGAGCGCATGTCCGCGCTGGTCGGCGCGGTCAAGACCTACGCCTACATGGACCGCGGCGACCTCGTGGAGGTCGACCTGCACGAGGGTTTGGAGACGACGCTGGTGGTGCTTGGCTACAAGCTCAAGCACACCGCGATCGAGGTCGTGCGCGACTACGACCGCGACCTACCAAAGCTCACCGTGCACGGCTCGGAGCTAAACCAGGTGTGGACGAACCTGCTCGACAACGCGATCGACGCGCTCAGTGAGCAGGAAGCACAAGCGGCGCGCGGCGAGCCCGGACAGCCCGAGCGACACGGCACGATCACGATCTCCACACACGCCGACGGCGATCACGCGGTCGTCGAGATCGCCGACGACGGCGCGGGCATCCCGCAGGAGATCGCAGCGCGGATCTTCGACCCGTTCTTTACGACCAAGGACGTCGGGCACGGCACCGGCCTCGGCCTGGCGACCGCGCGGCGCATCGTCGACGAGCGCCACAGCGGCTCGCTGACGCTCGAGAGCCGGCCCGGCCGCACCGTCTTCCGCGTGCGGCTGCCCCTCGCGCAGCGCGCCAGCGGCGGTGGAGCGAGCGCGAAGAGCCCGGCGACCGACCCCAGCGCTGCGGCCGCGCATTGAACGCTGCGATGGCCGCCCGCGCTCGCTTCACCCAAATCCCGAGAACCACCGAGAGGAGCATCCGATGGCCGACTGCACCCACCTCGACCAGGTCCTGATCACCGAGTTGCCGGAGTCCGTGCCCGGCTGCGAGGACTGCTTGGCGATCGGCGGCAAGTGGCTGCACCTGCGGATCTGCCTGCAGTGCGGCCACGTGGGCTGCTGCGACGACTCGCCCAACCGCCACGCGAGCGCCCACTACCAGTCCAGCGGCCACCCGATCATCCGCTCGTTGGAGCCGGGGGAGGTGTGGTCGTGGTGCTTCATCGACGAGGTCATCATGCGCATCCCCGAGGTGCACGGGCACACGCGGATCCCGCCGTCGCCGCTGGGGGGGTGAGGCTGATCGGGCCGGGCCGACGCGTGCGTGGCTCGCGGGCTGCGAGCCGGCGGCGCCCGCGCCCGTCGGATCGCTCTAGGAGCCGGGCATCGCGCGCCTACTCGGCCGTGCCTGCGCCGGTCGGCATTTTGCTCTGGGAGCCGGGCGTCGCGTGCCCGTAAACGAAGAACTCGGAGGTCATCGCGACCTCCACGCGCCAACCGAGCGCGGCGATGCGCCGCTGCAGGTCGGCGGGTTCGAACCAGTGCTTGACGATGCGGTACTCGCGCCCATCGGCGAGCCGGCGCAGCATCGTCTGCTCGCCGGGGGTTGGAGTGTGGTCGGCGGCGGAGGCGTGCGCGCTGGGGGCGCTGTCGATAAAGAACACGCGCCCACCGGGCGCGAGCGAGCGGCCGACTTTCTCCCAGAAGGCGGCAAAACGCTCGGCGGGCACGTGCGAGAGCCAGAAGGCGAAGAAGCAGACGTCGTAGGTGCCGGTGGGCTCCCAGGCGAAGACGTCGGCCTGCACGAACTGCACGGGCCCCGCGCCGACGCGCTCGCGGGCGATCTCGATGACCTCGGGCGCGGCGTCCAGCGCGGTGAGGCGCGCGGCGTGCTCGAGCAGCCGCCGCGTCCACAGGCCGGTGCCACAGGCCAGCTCGAGCACGTCGCCGGCCGGCGCGAAACGCTCAAGCGCCGCCTCGACGGTGGCCGCGTCGGCGAACCAGCGCGCGTTGGCCTGCGGCCCGCGGTCGTAGCGCGCGCGCCGAAACCACCAGTCGTCGTACTCGCCGGCGCGGGCGCGGTAGTAGTTGACCTGCTCGGCCAGCAGCTGCTGCTCGTCGCTCATCGAGTCCCTCCGCTGTGTCGTGGTTGTCGCCCCCCGTCCCCACCCAGTCTCTAAAGTACGCCAAGCGATGCCCGACGACCAGACACAGACCCTGGAGCAGGGCACCACCAAGACCCGCCTCGACCCCGCCACCGGCGAGCGCTTCCTGGCGCTGCGCCGCCAGCTCGGGGTGAGTACGTTCGGGATCAACCAGATCGCGATGGCGCCGGGCCAAAGGGGCCGGATCCACCGTCACGAGCGCCAGGAGGAGGTGTTCCTGGTGCTGGAGGGTACGCTGACGCTGGCGATCGAGGGCGAGCAGAGCGAGCTTGGCGAGGGCGAGCTGATCCGGGTGGCGCCGGACGTGCGCCGGCAGCTGATCAACCGCGGCCCGGGGCGGCTGGTGCTGCTGGCGCTGGGCGGCGAGGGCGAGCACCACGGCCACGACGGCGAGGCGTTCGCCGCCTGGGAGGACACCGCGGGCGCGCCCCCGCAGGAGACGCCGGCGCCGTCCGATCTGGACCCCACCGAACTGCGTACGTCCAAGCCGGCCTCTCCGTCACAGCCGACGCGGGTGCGGGCCACCGGACCCGCGCCGACACCCGACGACGCGGTCGCGCGCTACCTGGCGGCTACGGAAGCGAACGACATTGAGGCGCTGCTGGCGACGTTGGCCCCCGGCGGGGAGCTGGTCTCGCCGATCTCGGGGAAGATGAGCTTTCGCGGCGAGAGCGACCTGCGGGTTCTGGCGAGCGCGGTGTACGGCGGGTTGCGGGGGCTGCGCTGGGGACCGCAGATCGGCGAGGGCCGCGTGCGGACAGTCATCGGCGAGGGGCGCGCAGGCGGGGTGAAGTTCACGGACGCGATGGTCTTCGAGCTCGACGAGCAGGGGCGGATCGCGCGCGTGCGCCCGCACATCCGCCCGTGGCTGGGTCTGACGGTGTTCGCGCTGACGCTCGGCCCGCGGATGGCGCGCCACCCGGGGATCCTGCTGCGAGCCCTGCGCGCAGACGCGCGCTGAGCCGCCAGCGCCCCCAGTCGCATCGCCCGTGGTGTCCCGCTGAGCCGCCACCTCCCCCGCGCTGAGCCACCGCCCCAGCCGGGTGTCATTGGCAACGTCCGCCGCGTCGTGGAGGATGCTCCCATGTTGATTCCGATCGCGATTTTTGTCGTCTGCCTGTTCGCTGGCGCGGGCGCCACCGCCCGCTGGCTGCCCGACCTGGCCCCGGGCCCGATCGGCGGACTAACGCTGCTGGTGGTCTGCGGCTTGGTCGGCCTGGCGCTCGGGGACGTCGCGATGCATGTCTACCTGATCGTCGAACAGGCCGACTCCTTGGGCGGTAAACTTGACGGGCCTGATACGGCCAACGAGCTGGCGAATATGGCGTGGGAGGCCGGCACGCTGCTCGCGTTCGCCACGGCCGTCTACCTGCTTGGCCCCGAAGCGCCGGAGGCCGAGGCCGCCACGAGCGAACCCTTGACTTAGAGCTGTCCCCAGCGTGCCTTGCGCGCGTTGCGTAGCCGCGCTGCGTCGGCTGCGTGCAGGACCCGCCTCCCGCACGCGCGTGGCGTGGTCGCGCTGCGTCCCCGCCCGCGTCCAGTACCCGCCGCCCTCTCGGACCGCCCCCCTAACCGAACCCCTCACTCCGGTTCGGTGAGCACCGCGAGATCTTCGAGGTCGACCGGGCGGGCACTCGCGCGCTTCATGCTGATCAGATCGTCTCTGCCCGCGACCGCGATCGGCTTGCCGCCGAGCGTGATCACCAGAGCGCGGTCGCGCAGCTCCTCGTAGGGCGCGGCTCCGGGCGCGTCGTGCAGTACGTCGATCGCGCCGTGCGGGGTCGCGAACTGCCACATTGTCGCGCGCGGGAGCATCGCGGCGTCGATCGTCAGATCCTCAGCACCGGCGTTCAGGACACGCGCGTGCAGTGCGTTGAGGGCTTCGGCCAGTCGCGCCAGATTGAGCGGGTCGGGCCGCGGGAGGACATCGATGTCGACCGTCGTGCGCATGTGCCCGTGGGTCTGCACGGCGAGCCCGCCGACGATCACATAGTCGACGCCGTGCGCACTGAGCGCATCGAGAATGCGCTCGGGGTCGAAGGGCTGCTCAGACTCGCGCACGTGCCTCGCTGCCGGCCTGGCGCATGGCCGCGGCCAGCCGGTTGGCGGAGAGCGCCAGCTGGAAGCGTTCGCTTGGGGAGCGCTCGCGTAGGGCAGCGAGATGGACGGGATCCCAGCGCCCGCGCAGGCGCCGCGCTTGGAGTTCGGGCTCGAGGCCCATGGCGAGCAGGAGCGAGCGGATGGTGTCCCAGGTGGGCGTCGTCTTGCCGCTCTCGATCCTGCTGACGGCGGCCTGCGTGGTGCCCGCGCGCAGCGCGAGTGTGCGCTGGTTCAGACCGAGCGATCGCCGATGCCTCTCTATGACCTCACCTAGCCGTTCGATACATAAAACTGTATCAAGCGGCGCTGTCTTTTCAGTGACTCTCAAGCACGCGGTCGATGAGCCCGTACTCGAGCGCCTGCGCGGCGTTGAAGAAGCGGTCGCGCTCCATGTCGGCGCGGACGTCCTCCTGCGAGCGACCGGTGCATTCGGCGTAGATTTCGTCGATGCGTTTGCGGACGTTGAGGATCTCGCGGGCGTGGATCTCGATGTCGGTCGACTGGCCTTCGAAGCCGGCGGAGGGCTGGTGGATGAGGATGCGGCTGTTGGGCAGCGCGGCACGCTTACCTTTGGTGCCGCCGGCGAGCAAAAGCGAGCCCATCGACATGGCGACGCCGACGCACATCGTCTGGATGTCGGGCTTGACGAAGTTCATCGTGTCGTAGATCGCCAGGCCGGAGTAGATTGAGCCGCCGGGGGAGTTGATGTAGATCGAGATGTCCTTCTCGGCGTCCTCGGACTCGAGGTGCAAGAGCTGGGCTACGACGAGGTTGGCGACCTGGTCGTCGATCGGGGTGCCGAGGAAGATGATGCGCTCGTTGAGCAGCCGCGAGTAGATGTCGAATTCGCGCTCACCGCGCGCGGTGCGCTCGATGACCATCGGGACTAGTGGCATGGCTGCACCCTATCCCCTCTCGCGCTCAGCGGCGGCGTCGGCGCGCGCGGCACCGGCGGCGGACGCAGCATCATGGGTACGCTCGCCGGCGGCGTCGAGCGCGTCGCCGGCGGCCAGCCACTGAAGCAGCGCGGCACGCGCGAAGCGCCAGTGGCCGCTGAGCTCGCGGCCCGGGAGCCGGCCGGCGCGGGCGAGGTCGAGCACGACGGTGGGCTCGACCTGGAGCAGTTCGGCGGCCTGCTCGGCGGTCAGCACCTCGGGGGCCAGGGCGGGCTGGAAGGAGTGGTGGCCGAGTGTCAGCTCGCCGGCGTCGAGCGTCTCGACGGTGACGCGCCGGCGGTCGGCTCGCTCTGACCCGGGATCGGCGTGCGCGGCGCGGCGCTCGGTGTGCTGGGCGGAACCGCCTGCGGGCGCAGGCAGGAGGTGATCGTGCAGGGCGCCGGGGGGGTCCAACCACTGGCTGGGGTCGATTCCCGACCCGTGCGGCCTGGCCAGCGCCCCGAGCGCGACCAGCGAACCGGGGGAGGCGGGGTTGACATAGCGCTCGATGAGCACCGAGATGAGGCGCTGCTTGGGAGCGTCCAGTTCGATCGAGGCGAGGTCCAGGCGGCGAGCGTGCTCGGTGGGTATGCGTACGAAGAGCGCGGTGGTGGACCGCTCGTCACGACGGCGCGCGGGGGTGGACTGCTGCTCACGCCGGCTGCGTCCGGCGCCGCCGGACGCGATCCCGTGGCCGGGTTGGTCGCTCGCAGCACCGCCGCTGCTGCCGCCGCTACCGCTACCGCTACCGCCGGGCTGCGACGCGCGGGCGGGTGTGGTACGCCGGAGGCGAGTTGCCGGCCGTTGCGGGCGACCTGCGGGGTAAGACATCTCTTTCATTGCCAAGTACCTCCATATATCAAGATATCCAGCTGGATATCTAGCTATCTTAGAGTACTTCGGCCCCAAAAAAACAAACCCACCCCCATCCACAAACCCACCCCACCCCTCAAACCCACCCCCATCCACAAACCCACCCCACCCCTCAAACCCACCCCCATCCACAAACCCACCCCACCCCTCAAACCCACCCCCATCCACAAACCCACCCCACCCCTCAAACCCACCCCCATCCACAAACCCACCCCACCCCTCAAACCCACCCCCATCCACAAACCCACCCCACCCCTCAAACCCACCCCCATCCACAAACCCACCCCACCCCTCAACCCCCCCCCACTCCCGCAGCGACGCGCCGCGCACACCACCCCAACCCCCCCCACTGACACCAACGCAACTCCCCCGCCGGCCGTCTGTGCATGCGGCGTCCCCGCTAGAGGCCGACCCGTGCATCCCGCGTCCGCTCAAGGCCACCGTCAGCATCCCGCACGCGCTCAAGGCCGAGCGTCTGCATCCGCCGTGCGCTAGAGGCCGACCGTCCGCATGCCCTGCGGGTCGTAGCGATCGCCGGCGGCGGCCGGCACCGCGTCGGCGATCCGCTGGGACTCCGAGGGGCTCAGCTCGATGTCCATGGCGGCGAGGTTCTCTACTAGGTAGGAGCGCCGCTTGGTGCCGGGGATCGGGACGATGTGCGGGCCACGGCTGAGCACCCAGGCGAGGGCGAGCTGGCCGGGAGTGACGCCTTTCTCGCTCGCCAGCTCGCGCACACGCCCGGCGAGCAGGCGGTTGCGGTCGCCGTTCTCGCCGGTGAAGCGCGGACCGTAGCGCCGGAAGTCGCCCTCGTCGAGCTCGTCGCTGGAGCTGAAGCGGCCCGCGAGGAAGCCGCGGCCAAGCGGAGAGTAGGCGACGAGCGCAATGCCGAGCTCGTCGAGGGTCGGCAGGATCTCGGCCTCGACGTCACGTGTCCACAAGGAGTACTCCGTCTGCACCGCAGCGATCGGGTGCACGGCGTGCGCGCGGCGGATCGTGGCGGCGGAGGCCTCGGAAAGCCCGAGGTGGCGGACCTTGCCGGCACGCACCAGCTCGGCCATCGCGCCGACGGTCTCCTCGATCGGCGTGCGCGGGTCAACGCGGTGCTGGTAGTAGAGGTCGATGTGATCGACACCCAGGCGCGCGAGCGAGCCCTCGCAGGCGCGGCGCACGTAGTCGGGACTGCCATCGATGTGGCGCACGGGCACGCCGCCATCCTCGCGCGCGACCCAGCTGATGCCGAACTTGGTCGCCAGGAAGACCTCCGAGCGCCGCCCGGCGATCGCGCGCCCGACGAGTTCCTCGTTGGTGTACGGCCCGTACATGTCGGAGGTGTCGAGGAAGTCGCAGCCGAGGTCCAGAGCACGCTGGATCGTGGCGATCGACTCGGGTTCGTCGGTCGCGCCATAGAAGGCAGACATGCCCATGCAGCCGAGCCCGATCGCGGACACGGAGGGTCCGGAGGGGCCGAGGGTGCGTCGATCGATCGTCATCGAAGCTGCGCTCCTTTCGCGCGTGGAGGCGTCGTGTGAGGGAGGTTCTGGTTTTGGTGGGGGCCGGCTTGCAGCCGGCCGGGGAGGGTCGCGTTGACCGCGACGCCGGCGAGCCGCTGCCGGTCAGAGTCAGCCCGCACCCCGCAGGGGGCAGGGCCAACGGACATAATGCCCACAGATGTTTCCGGTGAATGTGCCCAATGTGCTGACGGTACTGCGGATCATGCTGGTCCCTGTGCTGGTCGTCGCGCTGCTCGGCAATACGCCCGCAGGCGATGTGCTGGCGGCGGTCGTGTTCGCGCTGGCGTCGCTGACGGACTTTATCGACGGATATATCGCGCGCGCGAGCGGGTCGGTGACGACGTTTGGCAAGCTGATGGACCCGCTGGCGGACAAGCTGTTGATTGTCGCGGCGCTGTTGGCGTTGGTCTCGCTGGACCGCTTGGCGGCGTGGACCGCGATGGTGATCATTGCGCGCGAGCTGGCGGTGACGGTGCTGCGAATGGGCGCGGCGCAGGCGGGGGTGGTGGTGGCGGCGAGCATGTTCGGCAAGGTTAAGACGGCCCTGCAGATCGCGGCGATCCTCGCGGTGATCGCGGTGCACGGGCACCCGGCATGGGTGACGGCGCTGCTATACGTGACGGTGCTGGTGACGGTGCTGTCGGGACTCGACTACTTCTTTGGTTTGCGCCGGCGACTCGCGCAGGCGCAGACGCATCCGTCAGGCCCCTGAGCCGCCGTCGAGCCACTGCTCGAGCGTCGTCTGGCGCACAGTGGGCTGTCCGGACCGAAGCTCGTCGCGCAGCTCGCAGAGCAGCCCGTGGCGTTCGGCCAAGACGTTGTGCTGGTGGATCGTCTCGAGGTTCTCCTGGCGCGCGGAGACGAAGCTCGCACCGTCAAGCGCCGGGAAGGCACGCACGACGCCGGCGAGCATCTCGCGCACGCAGTCCTCGACGAAGCGCGGCTGGCGGTGAGCCTTTTCGACGACGGCGACCTCGTCGGAGCGCTTCATCAGCTCGTAGATCTCAGACGACATCGAGCTCTCGACGATCGCCAGAAGTGTGTGCGCGTCGATCTCGGCGTCGCAGTTCTCCAAGCAGCCGATACACAGGGTGCCGAGGCCACGCTGGTTGTGGGTCGCGAGCGGAACCTCGGCGAGGACGAGCTCGACCTGCTCGACCGACAGCGAGAGGTCCTCCCGTGCGGCCAGGCGCTCGCGCGCGCGCGCGGCGATCAGCTCTTGCGCGCAGGGGCATGCGGTCATACCGGTGGCGGAGACGCCAACGAGCTGGCGGGTGCCGTGCTCGCGCGCGACGGCGCGCCCGTGCAGCGTGTAGATCTCCTGGGTGGCCACGCCAGAGACAGGCGCGGGCTTGTGCTCGGGATAGCGGGCGGCGATCGTGACCTCGGCGCGCGCAGCGCCCTGGCGGGCGCGCACCAGCTCGGCGATGTCGCGCGCGAGGGTCTCGGCGCGGAAGGGGGACTCGGTCAGGACGACCTCGCCGATCGCCTCGTTGACGACCTCCTCGAAGCGCGACATGTGCGCGCCCTTCTGGGCGTGGCCGAGATCGACGAAGCACTCCAGGCGCGCGAAGAACAGCTCGTCGCGGATGCGCACGACCTTCTCGACGCCGGTGACGCCAACGCGCGTGAGCCCCAACGCGATCGCTGGGTGCCGTGCCTGGACATCGGCCTCGCTCTGCGGCGCTTGCGATGCGGTGCTCGGGACGGTACCGGCCATCGCCTGGCAGCGTAGCGACACCGCGAGTCGGCATATCTGGTATCACTCCGCACATTGCTTTGGTTCGGTCCGCATCTCGGGACCGCGCGGCGTGTTGGGGGTAGTCGAAGGACCTGCACGGACCGGACAGAAGCAGACGGTTTGCGCCAGGGTTGGAGTATTGAGCGGAGAGGAGGACTCGGGCAGTTCGCAGCGGTTGGGGAGGTCGAAGCGGGTCGCTTCGACAGGGACGTCGCATGGATCCTGGGGGTCCGGAGTTGAGCACTAGAGTCGAACTTGGGTCGCGAGGCGCCGATGTCGGAGTGGCCGGCGCAGTCGTTGAGTTGGAGCAGTTGGACACGGTGATCGGCGGCAGTCGAGACCGCGAGTTGACGCCCCGAGACAGCGAGTTGACGCCGGTCTCGGTTGGCGAGGAGCAGTTGGAGGGGTTCGAGGAGCTCGAAGATGATGGTGAGCCCGGCGGGGAGGACGACGTCGAGGCCGGCTTCGAAGAGATTCATGAGCTGCGCGCGCGCTTGGACGAGCTCAAGCACGCCGAAGCGGAGAGCGCGGCGGACGCGGGTGTGGACTCGCTGCGGCTCTACCTGCAGTCGATCGGCCGCGTGCCGTTGCTGAGCGGCGCCGAGGAGGTCGCGCTGGCGCGCAGGATCGAGCGCGGCGATGTCGCGGCCAAGCAGCAGATGGTCGAAGCCAACCTGCGGCTGGTGGTGTCGATCGCGAAGGGCTATATGGGCCGCGGGCTGACGTTTCTGGACCTGATCCAGGAGGGCTCGCTGGGGTTGATCCGCGCGGTGGAGAAGTTCGACTACCGGCGGGGCTACAAGTTCTCGACATACGCGACGTGGTGGATCCGCCAGGCGGTGACGCGTGCGATCGCGGACAAGGCGCGCACGATCCGCATCCCGGTGCACATGGCCGAAAAGCTCAACAAGGTGGTCCACGCCGAGCGTCATCTGATCCAGAAGCTCGGGCGCGAGCCCACGCCGCTGGAGATCGCGCGCGAGCTGGAGCTGCCGGCGAGCGAGGTGCGCGAGATCCAGCGGATGGCCCAGCAGCCGATCTCGCTGGAGAAGCCTGTTGGCGAGGAGGACGACTCGGCACTGGCGGACTTCGTCGAGGATGCCGCCGCCGAGTCGCCGTTTGAGATCGCCTCGGACTCGCTGCGCCGCGAGAGCGTCGGCCGCGTGCTGGCGGTGCTGCCACGCCGCGAGCGCGAGGTGCTTGAGATGCGCTACGGCATCACCGGAGAGCGCTCGCGTACGCTTGAGGAAGTCGGCAACGCCTTCAACATCACGCGCGAGCGGGTCAGGCAGATCGAGAACCGCACGCTCAAGAAGCTGCAGACGCTGCCCGAGGCGCAGCTGCTGCGCGAGGCCAGCTGAGGGCGCCTACCCGCGCGGGGCGCAGGGCAGTTACGGCGCAAAGGCTGGCTGAGGGCCTACCCGCGCGCACAGGGCAGTTACTGCGCAAGGCTGGCTGAGGGCGCCTACCCGCGCGGGCACAGGGCAGTTACCGCGCAAGGCTGGCTGAGGGTCGCCGCCGGGGCAGCCGTGGACGCGCCGCCGCCAGCGTCCGCTGCAACCCGGTCGCTATGATCGGCCTGCCCGGTGGGGTGTCCGAGTGGTTAAAGGAGACCGGCTGTAAACCGGTTGGCTCAGCCTACGCAGGTTCGAATCCTGCCCCCACCATTGCATCCCGCCCCGGCCGCCACCCGCCGCGCAAAGGCGAGTAGACCATTGTGCTCACGGCGCCGCCGAGGCACCGCGCGCGCGCGCCAGCGCCGCGTGCCAGCCGGCCAGCAGACGGGCGCGATCGTCGTCGTCCATGTTGGGCTCGAAGCGACGACCGCGCGCGCGTGTGGGCTCGACCGCAGGCCCGACCGCTCGCACGCAGTCGGCACCCGCGGGCAGGGGCTCGTGCACGCCGTCGGCACGCGCAGGCACACGCGCACGCACGCGGTCGGCCCAATCGGCAGCACCCCACAATCCCGCTCCCACGCCAGCCAGCCCCGCCGCCCCGAGCGCAGTCGTCTCGGCCGTGTCGGCGACGAGCACGGGCACGCCGAGGATGTCCGCCTGAAACTGCATCAGCCAGGCGTTGGCGGTGGCACCGCCGTCGACGCGCAGCTCGCCCAGCGCAATCCCGGCGGCGGCCTCCATCGCGTGCACGGCGTCGAGCGTTTGGTAGGCGATCGCCTCGAGCGTGGCGCGCGCGAGGTGGGCGCGGGTCGCCCCGCGCGTGAGCCCCACGATCGTGCCGCGCGCGTGCGGGTCCCAGTGGGGTGACCCCAGCCCGGTGAGCGCGGGGACGAAGTAGACGCCGTCGTTGGCCTTCAGCGAGGCGGCAAGCGCCTCGGTCTCGGCGGCGTGCGCGATCAGACCAAGGCCGTCGCGCAGCCACTGCACGGCGGCGCCGGTGACGAAGATCGAGGCCTCCAGCGCGTAGGTGAAGTCGCCCCCGATCTCCCAGGCGACGGTGCTGAGCAGCCCGGGCGCGGGCGGGGGCGGAGTGGCGCCGGCGTTGAGCAGCACGAAGGAGCCGGTGCCGTAAGTGTTCTTGCCCATCCCAGGCTCCAGGCAGGCCTGCCCGAACAGCGCGGCCTGCTGGTCGCCGGCGACCCCGGTGACGGGGACGGCGTGGCCGTGCAGCGCGTCGCTGCGGGTGACGCCCAGCTCGCCGGCGCTCGGGCAGACGCGCGGCAGCGAGCGCGGCGGGATGTCGAACAGCGCCAGCAGGTCGGGGTCCCAGCGGCGTGCGCGGATGTCGTAGAGCAGCGTGCGCGAGGCGTTGGAGGGGTCGCTGACGTGCTCGCCGGTGAGGTTGTAGATGAGCCAGGAGTCGATCGTGCCGAAGACCGCGCGGCCGTCGCGGGCGCGCGCGCGCAGGCCGTCGACGTTGCGCAGCAGCCAGTCGATCTTGGTGGCCGAGAAGTAGGGGTCGAGCACGAGGCCGGTGCGCTGGCGGATCAGCGGCTCGTGGCCGGCGTCGCGTAGCTGCTGGCAGCAGGCGGCGGTGCGGCGGTCCTGCCAGACGATCGCGCGGTGCAGCGGCTCGCCGGTGGCGGGGTCCCACACGCAGACCGTCTCACGCTGGTTGGCGATTCCGACGGCGGTCAGCGCGCCGGGCTGCACGCCGGCGTCGGCGAGCGCTTCGCCGGCGACGGCACGAGTGACCTCCCAGATTTCGCGCAGGTCGTGCTCGACCCAGCCGGGCCGGGGAAAGTGTTGGGCGAACTCGCGCTGAGCGCGCCCGGCGGGCACGGCGTGCCCGCCGAACACCAGACAGGTGCAGCCGGTTGTCCCCTGGTCGATGGCGAGGATCAAGATGGGTGTGGGTGGTTGTGGGGATTTGGGGTTTCGTGGCCCGCGCGGCCGGCGGGGCCCGCGGGAGACCACGCGCGCCCGTCGGACGGCGCGGGATGGTTATCGTTCCCGAGCACATGATGGCGACGATGGCGTGAGGAGGTTGGGCGGCGTTGGCGGAGATCGGGGCACACATCACGGGCACGGTTTGGAAGATCGAGTGCGCGGTGGGCGACGAGGTGCAGGAGGGCGACACGGTCGCGATTCTCGAGTCGATGAAGATGGAGATGCCGGTCGAGGCCGAGGACGGGGGGACCGTCGTGGAGATCCTTTGCAAGGAGGGCCAGGCGGTCAGCGAGGGCGACGTGCTGGTCGTGCTCGAGTAGCGGCGCGCGGATGGCGGCGACGGCGTCTACACGCGAGCTGGCGGATGGCAAGCTGCTGGTCGACGAGCCCGCGGCGGGGGTCGCACGGCTGACGATCTGTAACCCGGCGAAGCGCAATGCGCTCGACCACCCGATCCTCGACGCGATCACGGCGACGCTCGGGGAGCTGGCGAGCGCGCAGGCCGGCGTGCGCTGCGTGGCGATCACGGGCGCGGGTGGGATGTTCTCGGCGGGGTACGACATCGGCGAGATCCCCGAGGAGGAGTTCGAGGAGCGCGCGCAGGCGCTGGTCGCGCACCCGTTCACGGAGGCGATCGACGCGCTGGAGGCGTTTCCGTGGCCGACGCTGGCGGTGCTGCCGGGCCATACGATCGGCGGCGGGCTGGAGCTCGCGCTGGCTTGCGATCTGCGCGTCGCGCGGGAGGGCATCAAATTGGGGATGCCACCCGCGAAGCTCGGGCTCGTCTATTCACACACGGGGATCGGGCGGTTCATCGATGCGATCGGTGCGGCGCGCACGCGCGAGCTGTTCCTGCTCGGCAGCTACATCGGGGCGCAGAGCGCGCTCGAGTGGGGGCTCGTCAACCGGGTCGTGGCGGCCGGCACGCTGGAGTCGAGCGCGCTGGCGCTGGCGTGCGAGCTGGCGGGCAACGCGCCGCTGGCCCAGCGAGGCAACAAGCGCGTGATCGGCGCGCTGCTGGCGGCGCGCGGCGAGCTGGCGCGCGACGTCGAAGCGGAGCTGATCGAGCTGCGCCGGGCGTCGTTCTCCTCCAAGGACATGCGCGAGGGGATGCGCGCTTTCGCCGAGAAACGCGCGCCCCGCTGGCAGGGGCAGTGAGGCGCGCGCCTGCGCCGCCGCGCGCGCAGGGTGCAGCGACGCGCGCAGCGGTGTAGCGTCCGCGGTCAGCCAATGCGCGTACGGCCCCGAAATGGGACCCGGCGCGCGCGTCCCGACGACTGGAGGTCGCGTCAACCATGCCACCGCTGATCACCCGCGAGGAGGCCGTGCGTCTCGGCGAGATCGAGGACCACGAGGCGATCGAAGCACTGGTGCAACGCGCGTGGGCGGCGCGCGTGGAGCGTTTCGGCGACTCGACCGATATGTGCTCGCTGGTGAACGCCAAGTCGGGGGGCTGCGCGGAGGACTGCGGCTTTTGTGCGCAGTCGCGCTTCGCCGAGGCGCAGACGCCGATGCACGCGCTGATGGAGCCCGAGCAGGTGCTCGAACACGCGCGCGCGGCGCAGGCGGCGGGGGCGCACCGCTTCTGCATGGTGACCCAGGGGCAGGGACTTTCAAAGCGCGACTTCGAGAAGTACCTGGAGGGCGTGCGGCTGGTCGCCGAGCACACCAACCTCAAGCGCTGCGCGTCGGTCGGGCACATGTCGCCGGCGCGCGCGCAGGCCCTCAGGGAGGCGGGCGTGCAGCGCGTGCACCACAACGTCGAGACCGCCGAGAGCTACTACGACGAGGTCTCAACGACGGTGCGCTACGAGGGCCGGCTGCGCACGATCGCGGCGGTGCGCGAGGCGGGGCTGGAGACGTGTGTGGGGGGCATCCTGAATCTCGGCGAGACACGCGAGCAGCGCGTGGAGATGGCCTTCGAGCTGGCGGCGCTCGACCCGACGAGCGTGCCGATCAACCTGCTCAACCCGCGCCCGGGCACGAAGTTCGGCGACCGCGAGCTGATCGACCCGTGGGAGGCGGTGAAGTGGATCGCGATCTTCCGGCTGATCATGCCGGCGGCGCTGTTCAGGCTGTGCGGGGGGCGCGTGGAGAACCTTGGCGAGCTGCAGCCGCTGGCGGTGAAGGCGGGACTGAACGGCGTGATGATGGGCAACCTGCTGACGACGCTCGGCGCCGAGCCGCAGGAGGACCTGGATATGTTCGGGGAGCTGGGCCTGAACACGGCGCGCCAGCCCGACAACGCGGCCAACCCGCGCCCGGACAACCGCAGCGGGTGGCTGAGCGGACAGACGCCGGACGTGGTCACCGATCACCTGCAGGAGCAGCCGCCAGCGGAGGTGCGCCTGAACGTGAAGCTGTGGGACCCCTCCTCGCAGCTGCGCTACCGCGCCAAGCGCAGGGTGCCGCCGCGACCGGATGGCGCGCCGAACGCGAACCTGCCGCTCGACGCGCTGGCGAGCGAGCAAACGCAGCGCTCACAAGCACGCCACGGGACGGTCAACGCGACCCCGCCCGGCCGCAGCGAAGCGGAGGCCACTAATCCCCAACGCCACGCAGCCGGCATGGTGCCGGCCGGTTGAGTCGGTTCGCGCACCGGGCGTAATGTCGTTGTACGCCGACATCGAGCAGCGTCTGCGCGAGCTGGACCGCGATGGCCTGCGGCGGCACACGCGGACGATCGCGGGCCCGCAGGGGCCGACGGTGGAGCTCGACGGGCGGCGCGTGACGCTGCTGTGCTCGAACAACTACCTCGGTCTCGCCGAGCACCCGCGCGTGCGCGAGGCGGCGGCCGATGCGGCGCTGCGCCACGGAGTCGGCGCGGGCGCCTCGCGGCTGGTGTCGGGGACGATGGCGATCCACGAAGAGCTGGAGCGGCGGATCGCGGCGTTCGAGCGCAGCGAGGCGTGCGTGCTGTTCGGCTCGGGCTACCTCGCGAACGTCGGCGCGATCGGCGCGCTGGCCGGCCCAGGCGACGTGGTCTTCTCCGATGCGCTCAACCACGCGTCGATCGTCAACGGCTGCCGGCTGTCGCGCGCGCGGGTGTGCGTGTACAGGCACCTCGACGCCGAGCACCTGGGGTGGCTGCTGCGTCACGAGGGCGCAGACGGGCGGCGGCTGATCGTCAGTGACGGCGTGTTCTCGATGGACGGGGACGTCGCGCCGCTGGCCGAGATCGTGCGGCTTGCACGCGACCATCGCGCGGCGGTGCTCGTCGACGAGGCGCACGCGACGGGCTCGCTGGGCGAGGGTGGCCGCGGGGCGGTCGCAGCCGCCGGCCTCGAGCACGAGGTCAACGTGCGCATCGGCACGCTCGGCAAGGCGCTTGGCTCCTACGGCGCGTACGTGTGCGCGCGGGCGAGCACGGTCAACTACTTGCTCAACGCGGCGCGCGCGCTGATCTTCTCGACCGCGCTCGGCCCGCCGGCCGTCGCGGGAGCGCTCGCGGCGCTCGACCTGCTGGAGACCGAGCCCCAGCGGGTGGCGGCCCTGCGCGCCAACGCGCGTACCCTGCGCGACGCGCTCGCCGCGCAGGGCTTCGCGGTGGCGGCCGGCGAGATGCAGATCGTGCCGCTGGTGCTCGGCGACGAGCGCGACACGCTCGCACTGTGCGAGGGCGCGCTGGCGCGCGGCGTGTTCGCGCAGGCGATCCGCCCGCCGTCGGTGCCGGCGGGCACCGCGCGACTGCGGCTGACGGCGATGGCGAGCCACACGCAAACGCAGCTGCACGAGGCGGCGGGCGTGCTGGGGGAGGTCGCGCGCGGGCTGGGGCTCGACTCGGCGGGGGTGGGTGCGGCGAGCGCAGGAGCAGCCCCCTCCCACCCCCAACCGGCGAGATCCGCGCCAGCACCACCGACGCCTGCGACTCGCGAGCCGGCCAGCCGCGCGCGCGCCAGCCACCTGACACGCGTCGCATAGGCATACGGTGCAGTGCGCGGGCTGTTCGTAACGGGCACCGATACGGGCGTCGGCAAGACCGTGTTGAGCGCGGCGCTGCTCGCCGCGATGGCCGCCGCGGGCGTGCGCGTGCGGGCGCACAAGCCGGTGGTGACCGGACTCGACGAGCAGCCGCCGGGGCCGGACGGGTGGCCGCCCGACCACGTGCTGCTCGCGCAGGCCGCTGGTATGCAGCCCGAGGAGGTCGCGCCGCTGCGCTACGGACCGGCGGTCTCGCCGCACCTCGCGGCGGCGCTCGCGGGCGAGCGCATCGAGCCGGCGCGACTGGTCGCGGCGGCTCGCGCGGCCGACCCACCCGGCGCAGCGAAGCCGGGTGGCGAGGCGAGCGATACCCGCGGCGACGCACAACCAGAACCACGCGGCGGCCACGGCGCCGACCCGCACGAGGTCGTCGTCGTCGAGGGCGTCGGCGGCCTGCTGGTGCCGCTCGCCGGGGACTACCTCGTGCGCGACCTCGCCGCCGCGCTGGGGCTGCCCGTCGTCATCGCGGCGCGGCCCGGCCTGGGCACGATCAACCACACGCTGCTGACGCTGCATGGCGCGCGCACCGCGGGCCTTGATGTGCGGGCGGTCGTGCTCACGCCGTGGCCCACACGACCGTCGGTGATGGAGCGCTCCAACCGCGAGACGATCGCGCGCCTGGGCGGGGTCGCGGTCGAGGGACTGCCTCGCATACGCGCAGCCGACAGTGACTCCCTGGCAAGTGCGGGTGAGATGCTGCCGTGGCGGGAATGGCTCACGCGCGAGCGTGCCATCCCAAGCCGCGCCTAGGATCGCCCTATGGTCGTGTGCCACAGACAAGGTGCTTCTCCCCCTTCGGGTGGTTCCGGGGTCGTACCCCCGGAGAAAGGAGAAGCCGTGACCGAGTCCATGAGCATCCTGGCCATCGCTTTGCTCGTCGCGCTGCTGGTCATCGACCGGCTCGCGCGGTAAACGCAGCGCCCTGGCGGCCGCAGCGAGGACGACCCCGGCGGCCGTCAGGGGATTAACCGGAGGGAGCCCCAGTCGCCTGGGGCTCCTCGGAGGTCACTCGCTGAAGCAGTGAGCGCACTAACCGCCTCGAAGTGTAGTCCAACCCCAGACAGAACGCACCCGTCTGTACGAGACGGCCAAGCCCAGCAGAAGGCTGAAGGGTCCGCGGATCCTAAGTGCTCTGGCTCGAAAGTTCGCCGACGTATTCGTGGGTCAGGCTGCTTTGGTGGCGGGTAGGTTGAGTCGCTGGGCGAGTCGGTCGAGGTCTTGGCGGGTGAACTTCCATTGGAATGGGGCGGCGATCTGCTCGTAGCGGCGGCCGAATGCGAGTAGTTGTGCTTTGAGGTTGGCGAGGTCGGGGAAGTCGTTGGGGGTGAGGACCTTGCGCTGGACGACGGAGAAGTAGATCTCGGCTTGGTTGAGCCAGCTGGCGTGTACGGGGGTATGTACGAGGATCAGGTTTTTGTACCTGCCTTGGAGGCGTTTGATTGATGCTTTGCCGCGGTGCGCTGAACCGTTGTCGACGATCACGAACACGCGTCGGGCCTTGCTGTAAGGCTCGACGTTCATGAACTGCTCGATCAGCTTGTCGAACGGGACGATCCCGTCCTTCTCGTCGCAGCGATCGAACAGCTTGGCGCGTTTGGCGTCCCAGGCGGCGAAGTAACACAGAGCGCCGCCGCGTTCGTATTCGTGCTCGACGCGCTGCCCGCGCTTGACGGTCGCCGCGGCCGGCAGCGTCGCGTGCGTGCGCCGCCGCGCTTGGATCGATGGCTTCTCGTCACAGCAGACGACATAGTCGCCGGGATGCAACAGTTCGCCTTCCCAGCGCCCCGCGTATAGGTCGAGGATGCGGCCGGCCTTGGCGGTGAACTCGGGGTCGCGGGGGAAGATCCACGAGCGGTACTGCCACGGCTTGATCGCGTCCTGCGAGAGCCAGCGCCAGACCGTGACGCCGGAGATCTGCTCGCAGATACCGCGAGCGACGGTCTCGCGGGCGAGCTCTACCGATGACCAGCGCGCCAGCGGCACCTGACTGTCTGAGGGCCGCTCGCACGCGAGGCGGATCACCTCAGCGCGTACTTGAGGGGGGAAAAGTCGGCGGTCTGCCGCGCCGGGGCCGGTCCTCCAGGCCGGTCATGCGTTGCTCGAAGAACCGCTTGCGCCACTGCGAGACGACATCCCGCCCACAGCGCAACCGGTCGGCGATCTGATCGTTGCGCATACCGTCTGCGGCCATCAACACCATCTGTGCCCTCATCACCTGCCAATACGGCAACGTATACGAACGCGCCAACGACTCCAACACCGCGCGCTCCTCACTAGACAACTCGATCCGATACGGGCTATGCCTGGGCATCAACTCCCCCTCATAAGAGGACAGGATGCCAGACAAACTACGGCCAGACCCAGACGCTAATACGTAGCCTTACTTACGCAACCGAGCACTAAGCGAACAGAAAAGAGGAGCCCGAAGGCTCCTCTTTCGGAGCTGACCGAGTCGATCAGCATCCTAGCCGCGATCGAGCGTAGCACAGGCCGCCGCCGCCACAACCGTCGCACAGATCGCGGCCAGCTCGTCATCGCCGACCACGTACGGCGGCATCGTGTAGATGAGGTCGCGAAACGGCCGCAGCCACACGCCACGCTCGAGCGCCGCGCGCGTGGCGGTCGCGACGTCCACGGGGCGCTGCATCTGCACGACGCCGATCGCCCCGAGCACGCGCACGTCGGCCACACCGGGCAGCTGGCGGGCGGGCTCCAGGCCGGCGCGCAGCCCGCGTTCGATCGCGGCCACCCGCCCGCGCCAACCCTGCGCGCCGTACCCCGCGCCCAGCAGCTGCAGCGATGCGAGCGCGACGGCGCAGGCGAGGGGGTTGGCCATGAACGTCGGCCCGTGCATCAGCCCGCCGCCCTCCCCTGTCGAGACCGCCTCGGCGACAGCGGCGGTGCTGAGTGTGGCGGCGAGCGTCATGTACCCACCGGTGAGCGCCTTGCCCACACACATGACATCCGGCGAGACCCGTGCGTGCTCGCAGGCGAACAGCGCGCCGCCGGTGCGCCCGAAGCCGGTGGCGATCTCGTCGGCGATCAGCAGCAGACCGTGCTCGTCGCAGACCTCGCGCAGCAGCGCCACGCAGGCGGGGGAGTGAAAGCGCATGCCACCGGCGCCCTGCACGACCGGCTCAACGATCACCGCTGCGAGCTCGCCGGCGTGCGCGGCGGCCAGCGCGCGCACCTGCCTGGCCCAACGTTCGAAGCGCTCCTCGCGTGGCGCGTCGAACCCGTCGGGGGGCCTGTCCGCGAAGACTTGGGACGGCAGAACGCCGGCGAACAGGTGGTGCATACCGCCGACCGGGTCACAGACGGACATCGCGGCGAAGGTGTCGCCGTGGTAGCCGCCGCGCACGGTCAACAGGCGCGTGCGCTGGGCCGAGCCGACGGCGCGCTGGTACTGCAGCGCGAGCTTGATCGCGACCTCGATCGCGACCGAACCGGAGTCGGCGAAGAACACCCGCTCCAGGCCGGCCGGCGTGAGCTGCACGAGCCGCTGCGCGAGCAGCACGGCCGGCTCGTGCGTGAGGCCGCCGAACATCACGTGCGCCATCTGCCCGAGCTGTGCGCGCACGGCATCGTCGAGCGCCGGGTGGCGGTAGCCGTGGATCGCACACCACCACGAGGACATCCCGTCGATCAACTCGCGCCCGTCGGCCAGCCGCAGCCGCACGCCCTGCGCCGCGACGACCGGCAGCGCCGGCAGGGCGGCTGGCAACGCGCCGTAGGGGTGCCACACGTGCTTGCGGTCAAGCGCCAGCAGCCGTTGCCAATCGGAGTCCCCCTGTGAGGGGGTCAAGCTACTACGACGGTCGCTGGGCAAGCCAGGCAAGGACACAAGGGAGCGTGGTGTGCTTGAGCACACGAGCGACTGAGCACGCGGCGTGGGTGCCGCGCAGCGGTCGTCCTAGTCCTCGTAGAGGGTGAAGTCGCGCTTGCGCGCGCCGCATACGGGGCAGAACCACGTGTCGGGGATGTCCTCGAAGGCGGTGCCCGCGGGGATACCGCCGTCGGGGTCGCCGTCGGCGGGGTCGTAGATGTAGCCGCAGGACTCGCAGATCCAGCGCTGCAGGGTCTGGGTGGTCATGCCTGCAAGAGTACCGTTCGTCCCGCGCCCAGGGTAGGGTCAAGCGATGACCATGCGGCCCACCGACGCACGCGCGGCCCCCGGCGAGGAGCACAACCCGGGGGCGCCCGCGGAGCCGCGTCAGGCCGCGACCGTGATCTTGCTGCGCGGCGGCCAGGACGACCTTGAAGTGCTGCTCGTCAAGCGCACGCCCGAGGCGCGCTTCATGGGCGGTGTGTGGGTGTTTCCGGGCGGGGCGGTCGAGCGGATCGAGGGCCAGGACGACGGTGCCCACCGCGCGGCGGCGGTGCGCGAGCTACGAGAGGAGGCGGGCATCGCGCTGACCGACGCGAGCGCACTCGTGAAGTTCTCGCGCTGGATCACGCCGGAGGCGGTGAAGGTGCGCTTCGACACGCACTTCTTCCTCGCACCGCTGCCTGTGGGACAAGCGGTGCAAGTGGACGGCGAGGAGTGCGTCGAGCACGCCTGGTTCACGCCCGTGGGCGCCCTGCAGGCCCACCGCGCGGGCACGATCCTGCTCGTCTTCCCAACGATCAAGCACCTCGAGCAGCTGAGCGCGTTTGCAAGCGCCAGCGAGCTGCTCGCGTACGCGCACGGGCTCACGGTCGAGCCGGTGCAGCCGCGGATCGTGCTCGAGGGCGAGGTCGCCCGCGTGCTGCTGCCGGGCGAGCCGGGGTACTGACCGCTACCGGACCTCCCGCCGACTGCCCCCGGGACCAACTGACCGCTATCGGCCCTCCCGCGGACTGCCCCCGGGACCAACTGACCGCTACCGGACCTCCCGCGGACCGCCCCCAGGACCTACTGCTCGCTACCCGCCCTCCTGCGCTTCGATCACGTGCGTGACGGCGTTGATCAGCGCGAGGTGCGTGAACGCCTGGGGGAAGTTGCCGAGCATCCGTCCGGAGGAGGCTTCCAGCTCCTCGGCGTAGAGGTGCAGTGGCGAGGCGTAGGTGAGCAGGCGCTCACAGAGGTTCTCGGCCTCGCGGGTTTCGCCGATTTCGGCCAGGGCGGTGACGAGCCAGAAGGAACAGATCAGGAACGTGCCCTCCTCCCCGCTCTGGCCGTCGTCGGTCTCGTCAGTGCGATAGCGCAGCACGAGGCCGTTCTCGGTGAGTTCGTCTTTGATCGCGCGCACGGTCGCGCAGACGCGTTCGTCGTGCGGCGGCAGGAAGCGCACCAGCGGGATCAAGAGGTTGGACGCGTCGAGTGCGTCGGTGTCGTAATGCTGGCGAAAGACGCCGCGCTCGTCAACGCCCTTGTCGAGGATCTCAGCCGAGATTTCCTCGGCGACGGCCTGGCAGTGCTGCGCCCGCTCGTCCTCGCCGCGCCGTTCGGCCAGACGCGCGCCGCGGTCCAGCGCAACCCAGCACATGAGCTTGGAAGAGACGTAATGGCGCGGCTCTCCGCGCGCCTCCCAGATGCCCTGATCGGGTTCGCGCCAGACGCGCTCGGCGGCTTTGACCTGATCGATCAGCACGGGCCAGAGGCGCTCGGGGATGTGGTCGCGCTTCTTGGAGTGCAGGTAGACCGAGTCGAGCACCGCGCCGTAGACGTCGTTCTGGCGCTGGCTGTAGGCGCCGTTGCCGATCCGTACGGGTCGTGCGCCTTCGTAGCCGTTGAGGTGATCCAGCGTGGACTCGGCGAGGTCCATGTTGCCCGTGATCCCGTACATGATCTGCAGCGAGCCGTCGTCGTTGCGCTGCAGGTCGGCGAGGTACTGAATGAAGTCGTCGGCCTCCCAGTCGAGGCTGAGCGCGTGCAGACCCCAGAGCGTGAAGGTCGCGTCGCGCATCCAGCAGTAGCGATAGTCCCAGTTGCGCGCGCCCTTGGGCGTCTCGGGCAACGACGTCGTGAGCGCGGCGACGAGCGCGCCGGTGGGCATGAAGGTGAGGCCCTTGAGCGCGAGCGCGGAGCGCTGCAGCTGCAGGCGCCAGGGATGGTCTGGGTAGTTGCCTTCAGCCAACCAATTGCGCCAGAAGTGCTCGGTGCGTCGCAGGTGCCCTTCGGCCTGCTCGACGTTGCGCGGGCCGCCGAGCTCCTCGGTCCAGGACATCGCACAGAAACAGCGCTCGCCCTCGACCATCGTGTGGCGGGCATGCACGCGATTGCCCTCGATACCCATGCGCATGTCGGAGAACAGCCGAAAGGCGGTATGGCCGTCAACGGCGTCAAGCGCACGGGGTTCGCCCTCGACGGGCTCCCAGCGCGCCATCGTGGCGCCATAGTCGAGCATCGGCTCGCAGACCATCTCGACCTGGACCTGGCCTTGGACGCACTCGATCAAGCGCACCAGCACGTGGTCGGCGTCGTAGTCGGTGGGCGGACGCGTATGGCTCCAACCCTCCTTGTTCTCGTGCCACTGACCGATCGTCAGCGCGTTGACCACGCGGATCCAGCCTTGGGGGGTCATCCAGGTCGTCTCGATCACGTTGGTCCCTGGGACGTAGCGGCGGCCGGCGGGCACGTAGAGGCCGTAAGGGCCGACGCGGAAGCGTCCGGCGCCGCGGTCGAGCATCGCTGCGAAGACGCTCGGCGAATCGAAGTGCGGCAGGCACAGCCACTCGACGCTGCCATCGGAGGCGACGAGCGCGCCGGTGTGGCAGTCCGAGAGGAAGCCGTAGTCGGCGATCGGGGGGAAGGGCGACTCTGCTTGCGACTGCGGCATCGTTTGTCTCCTCTCGCTCCGGTGTCGGCAGCGCCGGCGTTCGTGCGCCAGCCGGTCGTTCTCTTACGCCGCGAAAGCGCCGGCGGCGCCGCGGCAGGCGTGGGAGCAGCTGTCGGTGCGCACTACTGCACGCGCTCGTCCGGCGGCGGCTCCTCCCAGGAAAGACCCTCCCACATCGAGGGGTCCCAGTGCGGGTACTGCACGTCTTCGGGCAGCGTGCCCTCTTCGTCGAGCTTGTCCAGATGCGCCGCGAGCGTGACGGCCGCGGCGGGACGCAGCTCCAGGGGCACGTCCGACCACGCACGGTCGAGCAGTTCCTCGATCGTACGACGACCTTCGGCGAGCGCGATGATCAGCCTGTGCTCGCGGTCATAGCGATGCCCAAGACTGTCCTCGAGCTTGGCCAGCGGTTCCCACACGGCGGGCCCGTGACCGGGACAGAGTACGTCCAGATCGAGCGTGCACAGCCGCGCAAGCCCGTTGAGGTAGCCCGTCATCGAGCCCGGGTAGGGAGCCACGAACACACTGCCCTCGCCGAGCAGGGCGTCGCCGGTAAAGCAAACCTGGTCGGCGACGAGCGCGAAGTGTTCGGGGGTGTGTCCCGGGGTCGGCACGGCTAGCAGGGGACCGAAGCGCACACCGTCGGCGAGAGCGACGTCGACGCCCTCGCCGGCGCGCGCCGCCAACGGTGCGGAGCGCAGTGCGCGCAGCGCGGCCAGCGACTCGGCGTGGTCGGGGTGGTGGTGGGTGAGCACGATGCCCCCGAGCCCGCCACGTGTGTCGAGCGCCTGGATGATCGTGTGCACGTGGCCCTCCAGGTCCGGCCCGGGGTCGATCACGTACGCGGGGTCGCGACCGACGATCCAGGTGTTCGTGCCCGACAGCGTGAGCGGCCCGGGATTGTTCGCGCGGATGCGCAACACGTCATAGCCGGCAAGGCGCTGCGCCTCGGTCGCGGGGTCCACAGCCCAACTTTCCCCCCCGCCGAAGGCCAGGTCGAGCTCTGAGGGTGTATGGCCGCCGGACGCGGTGTCGGCACCAGGACCAACCTCGGGCGCCTGCTCGGCGTCGGCGTTGGCGTCGGAATCGGAGTCCGAAGGCGAAGGGGAGCGCATGCTTTGACGTTAGCTCGTCAGACCGACGGGTGTCCGCACGTGAGTGCCGAATGCGCACGAGCGCAGTCGCGTCACCCGCATACAGCTGTCGGCATAAAATACCCGTTGTCGTGCGTGCCGTCACCTCAAGGCGGCGCGCGCCGGGGTCGAAGCTGGCGGTATGAGCGAGGGACGCGCAGCAGGGCCGGCCTTGCTGAGCGACGGGGGATCGTGGCTGTGCCCCACCGAGCTCGATCGCACGCGCGTGGTCGATGCCAACGACCGTGTGCGCACGATCCGTATGGTGGGCTCGGGTGCGGTGGGCGGCGCGCTGTTGATCGCGGCGCCATGGATCGGGTGGTGGACGCTGGCGCTGTTCGCGCTCTCAGCGCTGAACCTCCTCGCCGTCGACCGCCGGCTGCGCACGAGCGCACACCCCGAGCGCGTGAGTGTGACGGCGATCCTGATCACGCTGGCGCTGCTGGGCGCCGGCGTCGTGCTCAGCGGGGGTCCACGCAGTCCGGCGCTGCCCTGGCTGGTGCTGCCGGCGGCGATGACCGCGGCACGCTTTCGGCCACAGGTCGTCGTCGCGGGCCTCGTGCTGACGGTGTTTCTGACTCTGCTCGTGACGCTCGGCGCCGACCCGCAAGCCACCCTGGCGGACCCGGTCCCGGTGATCGCCACACTGGCGCTGCTGGCCGGGGTGGTTTCGATCGTGTGGGCACTGCAGGCGGCCGAGCTGCACCACCGCGACGAGGCGATCCTCGACCCGCTGACCGGGCTGCTCAACCGCCACGCGCTGGCGCCGCGCTTCGTCGAGCTCTCTCACCAGGCGCGTCTAACCCAGCA
Organism: uncultured Solirubrobacterales bacterium; assembly: GCA_963804675.1. Taxonomy (GTDB): domain Bacteria; phylum Actinomycetota; class Thermoleophilia; order Solirubrobacterales; family Solirubrobacteraceae; genus Palsa-744. Next base: position 2,510,264 of record CAWDRI010000001.1, read on the forward strand.
GCCGATCTGTGTCGTGTTGTGCGACGTGGACAGCTTCAAGGCGGTCAACGACCGCTACGGCCACGATCGCGGCGACGCGGTGCTGCGCGATATCGCCTACGAGCTGCGCAAGCGTCTGCGTTCGTTCGAGTTGGTCTACCGGCTAGGGGGCGAGGAGTTCTTGATCGTGCTGCCGGGCGTCACACAACAGGAAGGTCAGGAGATCGCCGAGCGGCTGCGGGTGGCGGTCCAGGACGCGAACCCGACCGGCATCGCGGTGACCATCTCGGTCGGTCTGAGCGCGGCCAGCGGCGAGCAGGTCGTCTACGAGACGCTGTTCAAGACGGCAGACCGCGCGCTCTACGAAGCCAAGCGCACGGGTCGCAACCGCGTGATCGCCGCCCTCGCGCCAGAACCTGCACCGCGGACGCCGCCGGAGATCGCGGCCGGCCCCGAGCTGACGCCGGCGGCACTGCCGCTCGCGGGCTGAGCGTATCGCCGGCGCGCGCGGGGGCTAGCGCCACGCGGCCACAGGCAAGTCGCGCAGGGGCCTGCGCCACGCACACGACCACACGCCCATCGCCGGCGCCCGCGGCACCCGCCGCCAAGGCGATCGAGCGCGTCGCCAGGGTGCATCGCCGCGCTTCAAGGCCGCTGGTGACTAGCGGCCGGCGTCAGGGACGGCCGGCGAGCGGAGCGACGTGGCGCAGGAAGGGATCCACGTCCAGCGAGCGCCCGCTGGCGCGCTGCACGAGCGCCACGGTGTCAAGGCGCCGGCCGGGACGGTGGACGTGCTCCCCGAGCCAGCGCTGGATCGCGCCCACCTCGCCGGCGCGCAGGTCGGCGTCGCGCGGGCCGAGGTCGGCCTCCAGGGCCTCCCACAGCTGGGCGGCTATCAGGCAGCCCAGCGCGTAGCTGGGGAAGTAGCCGAAGCTGCCGGCGCTCCAGTGGACGTCCTGCAGGCAGCCGAGTGCGTCGGAGGGGACTTCTACGCCGAGTAACCGTTGCATGCCCTCGCGCCAGGCGGCGGGTAGATCGGCGACCGCCAGGTCGCCTTCGATCAGCGCCAGCTCGAGATCGAAGCGCAGGACGATGTGCAACGGATAGGTCAGCAGGTCCGCCGAGACGCGGATCGGCCCCGGCTGGACGCCGACGAGCGTCGCGTGCAGTGCGGCGGGGGCAACGCTGAACCCGGCGTCGGCGAGCGCGCCGGCGAGCACCTCGGCGAAGGCGGGGTGGCGCGCGACGTGGTTCTCCCAGAGCTTGCTTTGGGACTCGTGCACCGACATCGAGGTGCCGTGACCGAGGTTGGTGCGAGCGAGCGCAGGGTCCACCTGACGCTCGTAAAGCGCGTGGCCGTACTCGTGCAGGGAGCTGAGCAGCGACTCGACGTCGCCGTCGCTGTAGCGGGTGGTGACGCGTGTGTCGCTGGGTCCCATCCACGCGGTGAAGGGATGCGCGGAGACGTCCACGCGCCAGCTCGTGCGGTCGACACCGAGCCGCTGCAGCACGCTGGTCACGGCGGCGCGCTGCGCGTCCACGGGCACGGCGAGCGTACGCGGCGGCGAGTGGGTGCGGGCGTCTGCGATCAGCAGCGGCAGCGCGTCGGCGAGCGCGCCGAAAATGCGCCGCAGCTCGGCGACGCTCAGCCCGTGGTCGTAGTCGCCGAGCAGCGCCTCATAGGGGCCTTGGCCGTCGTGCGCCAAGCACGAGGCGCGCTCGCGAGCGAGCGCGACGTTGCGCTGCAGCGCGGGGGCGAACGCGGCGAAATCGTCCTCGGCGCGCGCCCGCTGCCAGATCTCCTGGCCGGCAGCGCCGGCGTGCGAGATCTCCGCAGCCAGGTCGCCCGGCACGCAGCGCGCGCGCTCGTAGTCGCGGCGCGCGATGCGCACGATGTCGCGGTCAATCTCGCCGAGCGCCCTGTCCCCCTCGCCAGATGGACGGTCCCCCAGCTCCTGCAGCCACCGCCCGATCTCCGGTGCGGTGGCACGCTCGTGGGTGAGCCGCGCTAGCGTGGCAGCCTGCTCGGCGCGCCCGCCAGCGCCGCCGGCGGGCATCATCACGAGCTGGTCCCAGCCGAGCAGCATCTCGATCGCGCCAAGGTCGACCAGCTCTGCAAGCCGCGCGCGCAGTTCCTCGAGGGCGGTCATGGGCCGACAAGATAGCCGGCGCGGGGGGCTCGCCGGCGCTTCGGTGCGGTGCGTGACACCGACAGGCGGCCCTGCCCACACCACACAAAGGTGCGCGCTGGACGCTTCACGACCGGTGCAAAAACGCGACGCCAAGGTGCGCTCTGGACGCCTCGCGGCCGGCGGCAAAAAACGCGACGCCGGGGCGCGCTCTCGGCGCAGGCCCCGACGTCACGGTACTTCGTCTCACTCGGCGCCCGGACGCTCTCCTGCCTGGAGCGCTTCGGCACCGGTCTGGCGACCACGCGACGCCGATCGGTACGGCGGGCCCACGTGGGCGCTGGTGTCGATCCAATCAGCTTGGTTGACGCCTGTCAAGGCCACACAGACGAAAGCACGACGGCAGGCCAGCTCAGACGCGAACGGCGGGCCAGCTCAGGCGCGAGCACCGGTCTGGAGCCCGGACGTGTCGCTCTGGAGCCCCACGAGGCTCGCGCTGCGCTCCCACAACCCGGCGGCCAGCGTCTCGTCGCGAGCTGCTGCGCTGGGCTCCACGACGCGCTCGTCTTCAACGTAGGCGCCGGTGAGCGAGGCGGTCTGCTCGGATAGCGCAAGCCACACGAGCGAGCGCGCGCCGCGATCGGGCGAACGAAAGAAAGGGCCGGCGAGCGTGGTGAGGATCTTCCAGATGCCGTTTTCGTTCTTGCCGAAGCCGGTGCGCACGACACCGGGGTGAAAGCAGTTGGCGTGCAGCTCGGGCGCGCGGCGTGCCAGCTCGCGGGTGAAGAGGATGTTGCAGAGCTTGCTCGTGCCATAGACGCGCATCGCGGAGTAGGAGTTCGCCGACTGCAGGTCCTCGAAATCCAGACGCGCCGACTTGTGGGCGTCGGAGGACGTCGTCACGACACGCCCGTCCACCAGGCGGTCGCGCAGGAGGTTGGTCAGCAGGAACGGCGCGAGGTGGTTGAGCGCGAACGTGCGCTCCAGACCCTCGGGGGTCTCGCGGCGCGAGGCAAACAGAGCGCCAGCGTTGTTGGCGAGCACGTCGATGCGTGGATAACGCTCGCGGACCTCCTCGGCCAGACGACGCACCTCGGACATCAGCGTGAGATCGGCGACGTGTTCGTAGACAGCGCCTGCGCCGCTGGCCCCGGCACCGGACGCGCCTGTCGTGCCGTCGGCGGGCGCCGTGGCGCTCGCCGAAGCGGCTCGCGCCTGCGCGGCGACCGCGCGCACGCGGTCGGGGTCGCGACCGACGAGCGCGACGTCGGCACCTTCGCGTGCGAGCGCAACGGCGGCGGCGGCGCCAATGCCGCGGGTGGCGCCGGTGAGCAGGACGAGAGCCACGCAGAGCACTCTACCCGACCCCGGTGCCCGGACTCGACCCCTCGCCCGGCTGCGCTCGGCGCGCCCCCGCCCTGGTGGGGGCGCATCGGAGCGCAGCGAGTTCTATCCTTTAGGCGTGGCGATCAGGTCGACTCACCACGCGGCCCTGCCCTACGGGCAGGGCCGGAGTCGTACGCTGCTCATCGCGGGAGCGGTGGTGCTTGCCGTGGTGCTCGCGGCGGCAGTTGCGGTCAGGGAGCTGTCGGGGGTGACGCTGGCGGGCGGTGCGACGGCGCTCGCCCAGGTGAACGTGAAGCCTCTCGGCGGCACGATCGAGCACGTGCAGGCTTTCGGCCCGCACGGGCGGGCAATCCCGCTCGCCGTGGAAGGCGGCCGTTTGACGCCGCTGCGCCGGTTGACCCCGGGCGAGCAGGTGACGGTCGACGTGGACGTGCGCCGGCCGGGGTGGCTGGCGTGGGCGCTGGGCACCGAACGCCATGAGCAGCTGACGCTGCGCACGCCGATCGCGCAGGTCACGGTCCACTGGCTGACGGTGCATCCCGGTGCCGCGGTACGCGTGAGCTTCGACGAGCCGGTCAGTGCAGTGGCGTATGGGAGCACGAACGGCCTCACTCACCACGCGCTCGCCGACGCGCGCGACTCGGTTTCGCTCGGAGCACAGCCGGCGACGGGAGCGGTGGCGATCGCGGCGGCGCCGCGCCCGTGGGAGCACATCGGCAAGCCGACCCAGGTGAGCTGGTTTCCGCCCTCGCGCGCTCCGGTGATGGCGACGATCCCCACGGCCGGTGCACAGATCGCACCCTCGAGCACCATCTACCTGACCTTCTCCAAGCCGGTCAGCGAAGTGCTGGGTGGGGCGCATCCGCAGATCTCGCCCGCGACACCGGGCCGCTGGCACGAAACGAACAGCCACACGATCGCTTTCACGCCGTCGGGTTTCGGCGCGCCGCTGGCCAGCCAGCTGCGGGTGCAGTTGCCCCATCCTGTCTCGGTGACGGGCACAAACGGCAGCCTGAGCATGACGAACACCGTGGAATGGACGGTGCCGCCGGGTTCGACGTTGCGCCTGCAGCAGCTGCTCGCGCAGGTGGGCTACCTGCCGGTCAACTGGCATGCGGCGTCGAGCGCCGAAGTAGCGCGCACGCCGAGCGCGCAGGCGCGGGCAGCGGTGCAACCCCCGAGCGGCAGCTTCGCCTGGCGCTATCCGAACACGCCCCACCAGCTGGTTGCGATGTGGGCGCCCGGCCAGGCGGGCGAGCTGACGAAGGGGGCGGTGATGAAGTTCGAGAACGAAAACGAACTGACCGTCGATGGCGTCGCGGGCGCGACAGTGTGGCGCAAGCTGATGGAAAGCGCAATCGCCGGCGAGCGGCTGCGGGAAGGCTACAGCTACGTGTACGTGCACCGCGAAGTGCCTGAGACCGCGACGCTGTGGAGCGCGGGGCGGACTGTGATCAGCTCGCCGGCGAACACCGGTATCGCGGGCGCGGAAACTGAACTTGGGACGTTTGCGGTGTTCGAGCACATTCCGGAAGGCACGATGAGCGGCACGAACCCGGACGGCTCGCACTACGAAGACCCGGGCATCAGATGGATCAGCTACTTCAACGGCGGCGACGCGCTGCACAACTTCGACCGCTCGTCGTTCGGCACCCCGCAGAGCCTCGGCTGCGTGGAGCTGCCGCTGGAAGCCGCGGCCGAGATCTGGAAATACACGCCGATCGGCACCCTGGTGACAATCGAAACCTGAGCGCCTGCCGGTCGGGCGGCAGCAGGGTCTACCGCACCGGGCCATTCACGCGCGCGCACACGCGCAGCCGCGAATGGCACAACACAACAACGCAAACACACGAGCCCGCAGCTCCAGGCGGCCCAGCCAGCCCACCGCGACACCGCGACACGCACGCGCACGCACGGCCGCGAATGGCACGCGCAACGCAAGCACACGAGCCCACGACTCCAGGCGGCCCGGCCCCCCGCAACACCGCCACGCGCGCGCACACGCACGCGAATGGCTCTCAACGCCCGCGACGGGACGCCGAGCACCGGCCCCCCTACCGCGAGGGCACCTCACGCCCGCGCAGCTCGGTCTTGAGCACCTTGCCGGCAGCGTTGCGAGGCAGCTCGTCAACGAAGACCACCTCGCGGGGAACCTTGAAGCGAGCGAGGTTGGCACGGACGTGCTCCTGCAGTTCCTGCTCGTCGGCGTGCGCGTCGGGGCGTAGTACGACGAAGGCGCGCAGGCGCTGGCCGAACTTCTCGTCGGGGACGCCGATAACGGCGACCTCTTCGACGGCCCGATGATCGGCGAGCACATCCTCGACCTCGCGCGGAAAGACGTTCTCGCCGCCCGAGACGATCATCTCGTCGTCACGACCGGCGACGAACAGTCGCCCGGCGGGGTCGAAGTAGCCGACGTCGCCGGTGCTCATCAGACCGTCGATCGAGGCCTTGGTGCCGCCGGTCGTGTAGCCGTCGAACATCAGCTCGTTGCCCACGAAGATGCGCCCGGTCTGCCCCTGCGGGACAGGGTGGCCGTCGGCGTCGTAGATGCGCACGACCGTGCCACGCGGCGGGGTGCCGGCGGTGCCGGGAGCGGCGCGTAGTTCGGAGGGGCTGGCGATCGAAGCCCAGGCGACCTCAGTGGAGCCGTAGAGGTTGTAGAGGACTTCGCCGAAGGTATCCGCGGCGCGCAGCGCCAGCTCGCCGGGCAGCGCGGAGCCACTGGCGGCGATCACGCGCAGGCTGCGAGTGTCGTAACGGGCGATCGTCTTGGAGTCGAGGTCGAGGATGCGCTGCAGCATGACGGGGACGACGACGAGGGTGTTGACGCAGTGGCGGGCGATCGCGGCGAGTGTCTGCTCGGGGTCGAAGCGGCGCTGCAGGACGATTGTCGAGCTGAGCGTGAGGCCCCAGGCGAAGTGCCCGAAGCCCCATGTGTGAAAGAGCGGGGCCGCGATCAGCGTCGTGCGGCGAGCGCGCAGCGGGAGCTTGGCGAAGACCGGGGCGAAGGTGGTGATCGAGTCGGGCAGCTCACGAGCGGCGCCCTTGGGCAGCCCGGTGGTACCGGAGGTGAGGATGATGATGCGGCCACAGGAGCTTGGCGGCTTGAGGCTCGCACCGGAGTTGCGCGCGACCAACTCGTCGAGCGTGGGGTGCGCAAAGGCGCCGTCAACCGCAGCGCCGTTATCCGCAGGACGCTCCTCGTGCCAGGCGACGAAGCAGTGCATGCCGTCACCCTCGGCGGCGGTGCTGGCGGCGGACGCGAACTCTTCGTCGTAGACGAGCGTGGAGAGCCCCTCGCGCGCGCAGACCTCGGCGATTTGGGGCCCGGCGAAACCGGTGTTCATACAGACGGCGTTGGCGCCGAGCTTGGAGGCGGCGACGGTAGCTTCGATGAAGCCGCGGTGGTTGCGGCAGAGGATCGCGACGCCGTCGCCCTCGCGGACGCCGGCAGCGCGCAGGCCGCGCGCGAGGGCGTTGGTGCGGCGCTCCATCTCGAGGAAGCTGAGCGAGCCGAGGTCGTCTTCGATCGCGATCCGGTCGGGCGTGCGCGCGGACTGCACGGCATAGCCCGCGGCGGGGGTGGCGCCCCAGCGGTGCAGCTCGATCAATGCCCGCGCGGCGCGATCGGGGCGGTCGAGCGAGACGAGCCCGGCCTGCGCGAGCGTGCGTAGCGAAAACGCTTGATCGGCCACGCGCGGTGCCAGCTCACGCTTCCAGCGCGAGCTGGCCTGTCGAAGTACTGACATCGCGCGCGTATCTAATCACGTGCCGCGCGCGGAGATGCGAGCCTGTGCCTGCGCGGCGTCAGCGCTCGGTGCACACTGGCGCAGCGGCGTAGCGGGCGATGGCCGCCCCCGCCACGCCCGTGAGAGGCAATTGGGCCGACTCACCGGAGGACCGCCGAGGACCGCGCCGCAGGAGAGTCGAACGGCAGGCCGCAGACGTCAGCGCTCGACGAGCGCGAGCGTGAAGCCGTCGTAGCCCTTGCTGCCAACGGTTTGGATGGTGGTGGCGCTGACGCGCTGCTCGGCGGCGAGCAGCTCGTGAAAGCGGCGCATGCCAAGGGCGCGCGGGTCGTCGGTATCAGGGTCGGCAAGCGCGCCGGCGCGCACGACGTTGTCGGTGACGATCAGGGTGCCGGGGCGCGCGAGGCGCAGGGCGTGCTCGAAGTAGCCGGGCGTGCCCTCCTTGTTGGCATCGATGAAGATCAGGTCGAAGGGCGGGGCGTCCTGTGCGATCAGCTCGCGCATGCTCTCCAGGGCGGGGCCTGTCTTGATTTCGATGAGGCCGGCTACGCCGGCCTGCGTGGTGTTCGTGGCCGCGAGCGCGGCGTAGTCCTCGCGTAGCTCGAGCGTGACAAGACGGCCGTCTACGGGGAGCGCGCGGGCGAGCCAGATCGTGCTGTAGCCGCCGAGCGTGCCCAGCTCGAGGATGCGGCGGGCGCCGTGGACGCGGGCCAGGAGGTGCAGCATCTTGGCCAGGGGCGGCGAGAGCGCGATCGGCGGCAGGCCGGCCGCGGCGCTGGCGTCTCGCGCGGCTCGCAGGGTGGCGTCCTCGCCGACCAGCTGGTCGTCGATGTAGGCGTCGACGGCATCCCAGGTTGCTTGGCTCATGGGCGCGGCCTCCTATCGGGTCGGTGCGTGGTAACTGCGGTGTGCGACGCTGCGGTGTGCGACGCCCGCCCTGGCGGGTCGCGCGTGCGGCGGTCGATTCTGCCGGAGCGTCCGGCGGCGCGTCGTCGGCAACGGCGCCGGCCACACCGCAGGCGCTGCCCAAGCGGCGCGCAGGCGACCTCAGGCGAGCTCTTCGCGGCAGCGCTCGACGCAGCCGGAGTGCCAGCCGTAGAGCGCCTGGCGCACCTCGTCCTCGACGTTCTCCAGGGGCGGGCTCGAGCGGCGGCGGTGACGCTGGGCGAGGGCGAGTGGGTGGGTCCGCGTGGAGCGCACGCGCGCCCCGCAGGCGGGGCAGCTGAGAACGTTGTTGTAGTGGCCGGCGCCGCAGGTCTCGCAGTAGATGTATGGCATTGCGCCCTCCTCCAAGCCGACCCGAGCGACGGGACGGCGGACGATCGACACGCTCCAATAAAGCAGCCGCCGGGCCGTCGAAGGCGCAGCTCGCCCGGCGTGTTTCCTTGCTTGGCGGGAGAGGCTCTCATTTGCGCTTCGTTGGCGCGGCACGCTTTCATTTGTGCCGCCGGCGGCACGCTCTCATTTGCGCCGCGATTCGCGCCTGCGCGCGCACGCGGGCGCGAATGGGGCATTCGCGAAGGGCAGCAAACAACCAGACCCTCCCCTACAGCACGCGCCGCGCCCAGGTAAAGCTTTCGGCCAGCCAGCCCGAGGTGAGCGGCAGCACGTAGACGCCCTGCGCGGAGGAGTGGATCGCCCATTGGGCGCTGAGCGCGATCCCCTCGTGGATGACGTTGGCGTTGGTCGCCTTGGCGTCAAAGTGCGCGGAACCGAAGAAGAGCAGGTCGGCGGGCTGCACTTCGGCGAGGTGGATGCGCGCCTGGCGCGCGATTTCGCCGGCCTGTTCGGCTGCGGTGCGACCGCGGATCTCCCGGCCCCAGGGCAGACCGGAGACCTTGTAGACACGCCAGACGAAGCCCGAGCAGTCATAGCCGCCGTGTTCGAGACCGTCGGCGGTGTTGTCGGTGGTGCCGCCCCACACGTAGGGCATGCCGATCCTGGCGACGGCGATCCGCAGCACCTCCAGCTGGGCGGCTGTGTAGCGCGGGAGCGCGAAAGCGCTGAGCGTTTCGCGCGCGCTGGCGAGCGCCCAGGCGCCGGCTTGCAGGGCGACAGCGAAGGAGTAGGCCGCTTCGGCGCGGGTGATCGGGTTCCACGGGTAGAGGTCGAGTGTTTGCGAGCCGGTGGGCTGCTCGTAGCGCAGACCGAGGTAGCGGGCGAGCACCTCGCTGCCGAAGTAGGCCGGCGGACGCAGCCCGGCGGCAGCGGCGACCTGCTGGACGTGGGCGGCGACTTCGCCGAGGCCGAGCTGGTCGACGAGCAGGGCGTCGAAACCGACGACGGTGAGGGGATCGTCGCCGGAGACCGGGATCGACGGGATTGCGAGGCGGCCGGCAAGCGTCGCGAGGGCGGCGCCGTCGCTCGCACCGCTGACGGTGCCGGCGCCCGCAAAGCCCGCGGCCCCTTCGTCGGCCATCAGCCCGGCGCTGACGACGAGTCGCTGCGCGTCGGGGTCCCAGTTGGCGGCCGTGAGCTTGACCGGCGCGGGGTGGGTAGCGCGCGCGCGGGCGCCCGCCGCGCCGGCTGGCGCGACGAGCGCGAGCGCCGTGGCGAGGAGGGCCGTCATGGCCAGAAAGCCGAGCGGGTGCCGGGGGGATCTGCTGCTGGCCTTCACTACTCGGCGATCGACGCGGCGGCGATGACGCTTGACGGCGGCGAGGCGGCGTTGGACGCAATGACGCGGTGAGGGTGTGTGTCCACCCGGGTCCAGGGCGGCGAGCGCGCAGGCAGGGCGCCGGAACTGGTTGTGTGGCGAATTTCACGGGTGGCGCGTGGTAGGTTCAAGCAATGCCAAGCCGGGCACGGAGGGCGATCGCGCCCGCAATGCTGCTGGCGGTGGCGACGGCCGCCGCCACCGCGCCTTCGCTCGCGGGCTGGGACGCAACGGCTGCCTCCTGGGCGGGGACGCCGCACGGATCGACGTCGTCGGTCAGCGCGGGCTCGGGCCGCGGGGGCACAGCCGCGCCGCGGCCGGGGGTGCGGCGCGAGACGGCGACCGCGACGATGACAACCGCGGCGGCGACGACGACGACCGGGATGGCGACCGCGGCAACGGCGCCGCCCAACCGCGAAGGCCCGGGCACACTGGGGACCCGCAAGGCGGGAACCGGGCAACGCACGCCGGAAGTCGCGTTTCCGCCGCCGACGGCCGGCCCGGGCGTGCGCGTCGCGATGGCGCCGGTGGGGTTGTCGATCGAGTACCCGCTGATGGCGCAGGACCTCGGCGCCGGCCCGTGTCCGCCGCCGGCGCTGGTCGCCGAGCTGCGTCGGCTGGGCTCGCCACCGCTGGCGCTGTCGGGGGACAGCCAGGATTTGACGGCGCCGCCGGGCGCGGTGCCAAGTCCGCCGCCGTCGTGGGAAACGGCGACGATGTACACGCTGCCGGGGGCGTTTTGGACGCAGTTGCACTGTCTGTTGAGCGAATCCCCGGACGCGCTCGACGTGGGGTTGAACCTGCGCAAGGGCGCGCCGTCGTGGGCGGCGCAGATGGTGGCGGGCGCACAGAGCGCGGCCACGAACGGCCTGGAATTCTCGCTGGGCAACGAGCCCGACCTTTACTCGTTCCCCAACTACGAATCGCTCGCGAGCCCACTGCCCGACAAAGCGGCGCGCGCGGCGGCGCTGTATCTGCAGCTGGCGGCGGCGCTGCACGCGACGGTCGGCAGCGCGCCGGTGATCGGGCCGGAACTGGCGATCGCCAAGCTGTGGCGTGCGCAGCTGCCGGGGGTGATCGCGGGGTTACACGAGCAGACGGTCGGGGTGCACCTGTATCCGCTGACCGCGTGCGGGGGGCCGAGCGCGGTGACGATCGGCGGGCTGCTGAGCCCGGCGGCGGCGAACGCGCCGCAGACGCTCGCGTGGGTGGTTGACGATGCGCGCAGGGCGGGGCTGCCGGCGATGATCAGCGAGGCCAACTCCGCTTCGTGCGGCGGCCAGCAGGGTGTGTCGAACTCGCCGGCGGCGGCGGTTTGGGCGGTGCGCTACGTGCTGGCCGCGCTGAAAACGGGCTTCGAGGAGGTCCGCTTTCATTTCAGCAATGGCTCGTATGACCCGTTTTTGGTGCGCGGCGGCAGCGTGATCGCAAGGCCGCTGGAGAGCGCGCTGGTGGCGCTCAACCAGTGGTTGCCGGTGGGGGCATCGATCCAGAGCGTGAGCCACGTGGGAGCGCTGGTCGCGACGGCGATCGCTCCCGCGCCGCCGGTGCCGGCACCTGCGCCGGCACCCGCGCAGGCGCCGGGCAGCGCTCCCCAGGCCAGTGGCATAGGCGAAAGCCCGCACACGCCGCCGGCGTCGGGCGGGCAGAGCGCGGGGAGCGGCGGCGCGGCAGCAACCGCACGCGCGGCCACGGCCGCGGACGTGGCGAGGCCGAGGTTGATCCTCGACAACGAGAGCGCCAGGCGGCGCACGGTGGTGCTGCGTGCGAGCGGCGCTGTGCGCAGCGAGCTTCTGAGCGCGACGCGCGCGGGCCTGCAGGCGGGCCTGCTGAGCGCGACGCACGGGCGCATCAGGCTGACGCTGCCGGGCAACAGCGTGCTCGCGCTCACAGCAGCGCCGTAGCGCGGCGCCAGCGGCCCACGCAGTCCATTGCTACTGCTTCTTGATGGCGCGTCAGCGATCGGTATGCCGTGCTCTCCGGAGCCGTCGGGCTGCGAGGGCGTGTAATGCGCCGATTGCCGAAGGTTGCGCGTCGCCCAGCTCGGCGACGCGCGCTACCGCCCCGCCGCCCGCCGGTAGCGCGCGACGGCGAGCGGGGCGAAGACGGCGATGATCGCAAGCGACCAGGCGACGGCGCCCCAGACGCTGTTGCCAGCGGGGGCGCCGAGCCAGAGGTGGCGGATGGCGTTAACGACGATCGTGAACGGGTTAACTTCAGCGAACTGGCGCAGACCTTCGGGCATCGAGGCGACGGGCACGAAGGCCGAGGAGATGAAGGTCAGCGGAAAGACGGCGATGAAGCCGATCGAGTTGACCGATTCGGGCGAGGAGGCGAGCAGGCCCAGGAAGGCGAGAAACCACGAGAACGCGTACCCGAAGAGCAGCAGCAGGGCAACCCCGGCGATGGCGTCGGAGAGGGTGGTGTTGAAGGTGAAGCCGATGATGACGCCGGTGACGAGCAGGATCGTCAGCGACAGGGTGTTGGTGGCGACGTCGGCGAGGGTGCGCCCGCCGAGCACGGCGGCGCGCGACATCGGCAGCGAGCGAAAGCGGTCGATGAGCCCCTTGCGGACATCCTCGTTGAGCCCGAGTGCGGTGGCGAAGCCGCCGAAGGCGATGTTCTGGACGATGATGCCGGGAATCAGGTAGTCGACGTAGCTGTAGCCGGGGGTGCTGATGGCACCGCCGAAGACGTAGCGGAAGAGCAGCACGAACATGATCGGCTGGACGGTGAAGCCGATCAGCAGTTCCGGCGCGCGCGGCAGCCGGATGAGGTTGCGCTCGGCGATGATCAGGGTGTCGGTGACGAGGCGTCTCATGCGTTCCTTTCCTCTCGTCGCTCGGTGTCCCGCTCTGCCACGTGCGCCCTGGCGAGATCCTCGCCAGCGTCGCGCCCGGCGACATTGCCCGCCCCGTTCTGCCCGGCGATGGTCGCTGCGCCCTCCTGCCCGGCAACCTCCCCCTCCCCATCCCGCTCGGCGGCGTGGCCGGTCAGCGCGAGGAACACGTCGTCAAGCGTCGGGCGGCGCAGGTTCAGGTCATCGACGCCGACGCCCGCGTCGCTGAGCCGGCGCACGGCCTCCGCGATCGCGCCGCGACGTTCGCGCACCGCCAGCTTGACCACACCTTCAGCAGCGGCGGGCGGCTCGTCGGACAGCGCGGCCAGCGCACGTACGGCAACCTCGTCGTCAGCGCCGTCCTCCAGACGTACCTCCAGGCGCTCGCCGCCGAGGCGGTCCTTGAGCTGGTCGGGGGTGCCCTCGGCGATCAGGCGGCCGTGGTCGATCACGGCGATCGTGTGGGCGAGCCGGTCGGCCTCGTCCAGGTACTGGGTGGTGAGCAGCGCGGTCGTGCCCTCGGCGACGAGCCCTTCGATGACCGCCCACAGGCTGAGGCGGCTGCGCGGATCAAGGCCGGTGGTGGGCTCGTCGAGGAACAGCACGGGCGGGCGCGCGACGAGCGCGGCGGCGAGGTCCAGGCGGCGGCGCATGCCACCGGAGTAAGTCTTGGCGGGGCGGCTGGCGGCGTCGGTGAGCTCGAAGCGCTCGAGCAGCTCGCGGGCGCGAGCGCGGGCGCTGCGGCGCCGCTCGCCGTAGAGGCGCCCGACCATCGTCAGGTTCTCCAGGCCGGTGAGGTTTTCGTCGACCGCTGCGTACTGGCCGGCGAGGCCGATGCGCTCGCGCAGCTGCGCGGCCTGGTGCTGGACGTCGAGCCCCAGCACCCGGGCGCTGCCGGCATCGGGGCGCAGCAGCGTGGCGAGCACGCGCACGAGCGTGGTCTTGCCGGCGCCGTTGGGCCCGAGCAGGCCGAGCACCTGACCCTGGGGTGCGCTGAGGTCGATGCCGTCGAGCGCGCGCACGGCACCGAAGTGCTTTACGAGGCCGCGGACCTCGATGGCTTTACCGTCGGTCATCGGGCACCTTCTAGCAGGCGCAGCCGTCGCGGCCCGCCTCCGCAAAGCACGTGAGGCCCGAGGCGGGCACCCGGCCACGCTACGCTTCAGGTGCGATGCGAGCGCTGGTAGTGGATCCACCGACGGCCGGGCTGGACGAGCTGCTCGACCGCCGTCGCCGCTCGGGACTCGACCGCCTCGACGAGATATGGGAGGGCGTGCTTCACATGGTTCCCGCTCCGGACTACGCGCACGGCGACCTCGAAAGCCAGCTGCACAGAATCCTGGGTCCGCTCGCCAAGCGAGCCGGCTTGGCGATGATCGGCCAGTCGAACCTCGGCGCGGGCGAACACGACTTCCGCGTCCCGGACGCCGCCCTGCACAGACCGGGCGAGTCGGGCGCATGGCACCCGACGGCGGCGCTCGTGGTCGAGATCGTCTCACCGGGAGACGAGTCCTGGGAAAAGCTCCCCTTCTACGCCGCGCACGACGTCGACAAGGTGCTGATCGTCAACCCCGCCAAGCGCGAGGTCCACTGGCTCGCACTGGGCGACGGCGAGTACCGGCCGGTACAGCGCAGTGCGCTGATCGAGTTCGGTGCGGACGATCTCGCCGCACGCTTTGCGTGGCCAGCAGTGCGGTAGACGCCCCGCCCAGCCAGTGGGCGCAAGCGCCGCACGCGAGACAGGACGTCTCGCGCCGACCGGCGCCGCCAGCGGTCAACGATGCGCGGACGATCTCCAAAGCCCACAACCACCACGGGCCGCCCCTCAGCTCACAGAACCCGCCACCCCCGGGCCGCGCCCATTGCCGCCGACCTCCATCACCCCGTGCGGCGCCCCCAGGTCGCCCAAGCGCGCGAGGAACGGGGCGGGTGGGAACGCCTCGGGGCCGAGCACGCCGGCGCCCTGCCAGGTGCCCTGGTCGAGCAGCTCGAGCGCAACGACGGGGTTCACGGCCGTCTGCCAGACCACGGCCTGGCTGCCGTATTCGCGCATCGTCTGCTCGTTGTCGACGAGGTGGTAGAGGTAGGTCGAGCGCGGCTGGCCGTCACGACCTGCGCCGGTCACCCAGGTGCCGGCGCAGGTGCGCCCGGTCATTCGCTCGCCGAGCTGGGCGGGATTGGGCAGCGTGGCGGCGAGCACGTCGCGGGGGGAGACCTGGGCGTCGCGCACGGAGACGGGCTCTGTGGAGTCCAGGCCGAGCAGGTGGATGGTGCGCAGCACCTCGATGAACTCGCGGCCGAGACCGTACTTGAACGTGACGCGCTCGCACTGGACCCACCGCGGGATCAGCACGACCTCCTCGTGCTCGACGTTGACGCACTCGATCTTGCCGATGCCCTCCGGGAACTCGAAGACCTCGGGCTCGGAGAACGGGGCGGTGGTGTAGAAGCCGCGGGCCCGCTCCCAGATCAGCGGCGGGTTCAGGCACTCCTCGATCGTGGTCCAGATCGAGAAGGTCGGCGCGAAGTCGTAGCCCTCGATCACGAGGTCGGCGCCGTCGCGCACGCCGGCTTCCTCGATGTGCGAGAACAGCTCGTCGGCTGCGTAACGCGCGAAGATGTCCGACAGTCCCGGCTCGACGCCGATCCCCACGAGCGCGAGCAGGCCGGCATCGCGCCATTGCTCGTCGCGTGCGAGCTGCGTCTCGCCGAGCATCTCGCCGGGCAGCTCATAGGGGCGCTGGGGGTGGGGATGCGAGAGCGTCATCGCCATGTCGAGGTAGGCGACGCGCGCGTCGAACGCCGCGGCGAAGATCGGCTCGTTGAAGCGGGGGTCGCAGGCGTTCAGCACGGCGTCGGGCTTGACGCGCGCGATCAGCGCCAGCAGCTGCTCGCGGCTGGAGGCGTCGACGCACTCGGCGGCGAAGCGGTCGGCCTCGCCGAGGCCCGCGACGACGTCGTGGGCACGGCGCGCGGAGACGTCGGCCAGGACCACCCGATCGAAGGTCGGGCGGCGTTGTGCAATCGCGGCGAACGCCGCACCCACACCTCCGGCGCCGACGACCAAGACTCGCATTATGCTGGCCCGATCGTAGCGGAACGCACGATCCCCGCACCGGCGCCGGCGCCGCCCTCGGCAGACGAGCGACCCCCGCGGCAAGCCCGGCGCGCGCGAGCACGCCTGGCGCTCGCGGCGGTCCTGCTGGTGGGACTGTCCTACGCGACGCTGATCCAGGGCTTCTCCTGGAACCAGACCTCGCACTTCGACCTGCTGCGCGCGCTGTACGCGGGAACCACGACGATCGACCGCTTCGCGGCGAACACGGGCGACAAGGCCCTCTACCACGGCCACTGGTATTCGGTGCGTGCGCCCGGACTCGCGCTGTTCGCGCTGCCCTGGTATGCGGCGTTGGAGGCCGTCGGCGCGCAGGAATGGGCCGCGCACGCGCCGGCACAGCGGGGCGCCAACGAGATGATCTACCTCGTCGGGCTGTGGGGCAACGTGCTGCCGGGTGTACTACTCCTGGTGCTGCTGGCGCGTGCCGCCGAGCGTCTGCAGCCGGGTTTCGGGGTGGCGGCGGCGGTGACACTTGGGCTGGGCACGATGGTGCTGGCGCTCTCCACACTGCTGTTCTCGCACGTGTTCACGGCCTGTTTGGGCTTCGGCGCGTTCGTGCTGTTGATGCGCGAGCGCGACGGCCCGCCGCGCGCCTGGATGGCCGCGCTCGCCGGGCTTCTGGTCGGCTACGCGATCGCCTCCGAGTACCCGCTGGCGTTCGTCGGCGCGGTGCTCGGCGTCTACCTGCTCGCGCGCCGCGACACCCTCAGCCCGGCCGGGGTGGCGCGTCGTGGGGGCGCCTATGGGGTGGGCGTGCTCGCGGGGTTGCTGCCGTTGCTCGTCTACAACCACCTCGCCTTTCATTCCTTGACACACGTCGCCTACGCGAACTTCCCAGGCCAGCAGCAGGGGTTCTTTGGCATCGGCGCGCCGAGCCTGCCGGTGCTCGCGACACTGCTCGGCGACTCGCGCGGACTCTTGACCCTCTCCCCCGTGCTGATCCTCGGCGCGGCCGGGACGGTCGCGCTCTACCGCCGCGGCGGTCAGCGCGCCGAGGCGCTGGTGATCGCCGCCGTTTGCGCGTGCTACGCGCTGTATACCTCCGGCTACTACCTGCCCTTCGGCGGCGCGATGCAGGGGCCCCGCTTTCTGGCGACGATGCTGCCGTTCCTGGCGCTACCGCTGGGGATCTCCTTTGCGCGCTGGCCGGGGCCGACGATCGCGCTGGCGGGCGCGTCGCTGACCTGCACGATCGTCGCGACGATCACCCACCCACTCGTGGGCTATGAAACGGAGACGGTCGTCTGGATGCGGCGGCTGCTGGACGGCTCCTTTCAGCCCACGATCGCCAGCACCTTCGGGTTGGGGTTTGGCTGGGGGGCGATCTGGCCCTTCCTGCTCGCGGCGGGCGCGGGCGTAGTGCTCGCGGCGCTGGCCAGCGCGCGCGTGCGCCTCGACCGCCGGGCGCTCGCCGCGGGTGTGCTGGCGCTCGCCGCGTGGGGCCTGTTCGCGGCGCTCGGCCCGACGCTGCTCGGCCTCGACCACCGGGGGCTGCTCGACACGCTTCACTCCGGCGACCCCACCGCGCTGCGCAAGGGCGTCTACTGGGGCTCCTACCCGCTGGCGGCGCTCGTGCCGGTGGCGTGCGCTGCGGGCCTGCTCGCGCTTGGGGCGGCGCGGCTGTGCGGCAACGCGCCGCGACGGCCGGCGAGCGGCGGCCGTCGCGCTTGCAGTGGGCAGCGACACGTTCTAGAGCACGAACCTTCCCGAAATATTTCGAAGGCTGGGGCCTTTGAGGGGCCAATCCCGACCGCCTGAAAAAGCACCGGAGAACGGCCGATCATTCGTCGCATTTTACAGGATATAGTCTAGCAGAGTATTGTCTCTGGTGCTGACGGTCGTCAGCGGTCATTGTCTGGGTGTGCCCGCCTTTGCACCAGACTGCGCCCAGATCGGCCGCGTAATACGCCATCTGCGCCGCGCACGCAAGTTGACGATCGAAGACCTCGCAGACAAGGCGGACATGCACCACACCTACCTGTCGGGCATCGAGCGCGGCCACGAGAACCCGTCGCTCGAAAAGCTCTCGAATCTCGCCTACGTCCTACAGACCCAGCTGTCAAAGATCCTCGCGGACGCCGAAGACAATCATTGACCGTCCATACCCCCCGCCGGGACGGCGACGCCTTGACCGACCCCGCCATCACGAACCCTCGTTCGGACGCAGCAGCACCGAGCAAGCCTCGACCACGTCAAGCGCCTCGTCGAGCGTGTCTTGCCTGAACTCTTCGGCAGCATCCTCGATCACCTCGCGGGCGTTGGTCCGCAGACGCACGAGGGCAACCCGCATCCCCGCTGAGACGTCCAGCTCGTAGCGATCCTTGCCGTCGTCGCACCGCCAGCCCAGCAGGTCGAGCAGCAGCAGATCTTCCTCAAAACGCTGCCGCAGCCGCCGCGCCTGGGGGACGTTGCCTGCCTGCAACGCGAGCGCTATGTCGCCGACACCGACGAGATCTGTGACGACGAATTGATAGAGCGCATTTCGCTGCACACGGTCCAACACCATTACCGAGCCTCCTCGCTTCAGGGTGCCGGCCACATGGCCGAGCACCACCCGGATCCTGCGACTCACGCACAGCCGCGTGCTCCTAATGATGCAGACAAGTGGCGACGGTACGCTTACGCCGAGGGCGTTCGCGTGAGTTTGGCCGCTCGCACGCTGCAAAAGACGGCCGAACCAAAGTGTCGGCCGACCCTCAGTTACCGACAGTCCGCACGTTGCAGTGCGCGGCGTGCAGCTGGCGGCAGACGACGACGTAGCCTTCGCGGGGCTGGTCGTGGGCGTTCATCAGCCCGGCGTCAAAGCGCGTTGAGGCGTTGCCGCCGGTCCAGTCATAGATGTACAGGCGCTTGATCTGCGGCACGGCGGCGGCGACGGCGAACATGTATTTCAAGACTTTCGCCGCCCGCCTGACCCCCGAGCCGTGCTTGTTGGGGAAGGCGTTGCCGAATTTCACCACGCCGCCCGTCTCGGTGAGCCACACCTGGCCGCCGAGCGCCCGGACGAGGTCGCGCGTGCGCCAGCTCTGGAAGTGGTTGAGGTCGGAGTAGTTGTGCAGCCCCCAGATCGTCGGCATCGCCGTTTTCAGGTCGCGGATCTCCTGCTTGAATTCCGCGATGTAGGCAAGCGTGCCGCCGATCTGTTCGTTGTCGAGGACGTCCAGACCAACCACCGTGCAGGAGCTGCAGTCGCGCTTGAGCGCCTGGTAGTACTGCGCGGTCTGCACCGCGGAGGGGCTCGCGAACGACGCGCTGCCGTCGCTGACGTAACCGCGGTTGTCCTCATCCCAAGCCTGGTATTCGCGTACCCGCGGGAAGTCTTTGATGAATTTCGCGACGTCCTTCTTGTAGGTGGCGACACTCGGCATGCTTCGCCGCGTGTACTCGGAGTGGTAGAAGGACACCAGCACGCGCCGGTGATCGGTCTCGGCCTCGCTGATCCATTCGCGCGCCCATTTCAGCGAGCGAGCTCTCACGGCGGCGTCGTAGGGCACGATGTAGCGCACGATCTGCGTCGGCAGCTGCAGGTAGAGCTTGTTGGCGAACATCTCGTCCTGCTCGTCGCCGATGCCCGTCACGTAGGAGGGGCCGCGGGCGGCCTTGCGGGCGGCGCTGCCGTGCGCCCCGGTGGTGGTGGCGGTCGCGAAGGCGGCCAAGCCCAGGGACAGCGAGGCGACGAGGGCCAAGACCGCGGCGGCGGCGCAGCGGCGAGATCGGGATGGAGACATGCTCATCGCAACAAGCCAGCCACGCTAAGGTTGCGCGCGCCCGCCAGTCGCGGGTCCGTCGCGCGTGGCCTGCAAGTTAGTTTGCACGGAGGTCCGGACGGGACGCAGCGCGATCAGCTCGGCGGGTACGTGCGCGAGCATCCAGGCGACGTCCTCGGGCGCGAACCCGTCGTCGCCGTCGCCGCTGCCGGCGGCGACGACCATACGCTCGAAGCGCTCGTGGGCGAGCAGTTCGCGCAGCGCGTGGCGCTCGGTGCGGCCCCGCTCGATGCGCGCATCGACGGGCACCTGTGCGCGCGCAGCGCGCTGCTCGATCGCCTCCAGCAGGCCGAGCGCCAGATCGGACTCGTCGCGCAGGGGAACGTCAACGGCCAGGCGCAGCGGGACGAGCGCGAGGTAGACGGGCACCAGCGTGGCGCCCTCGACACGCGCGAGGCGCAGCGCCGCGGCGAGTGCGGGCTCGGAGAGCCCTTCGCCGGTGAACGGGAACGCGATCCGGCGCACGCGCACGCCGCTGCGCAGCGCGCGGCGCCGGCGGGTGCGTTCGAGCAGGAGCGCGGCGGCAAAGCCGGCGGCGAGCGCGAGCACGACGAGCCCGCCGGCGAGCGCGCTCACAACTCGTCGCTTTCCACGGCGGGCTCGGTCGTAGTGCGCAGGGTGCGGTCGGCGACGATGCGCAGGTCCACGCCGGGCAGGCCGCGCAGCAGGCGGTAGGGCAGCGCGGGCTGGGTCAGGCGCCGCCAGGCGTTACGCGGCTTGGGGGTGCCCATCAGCAGGTAGGTCGTGCCGCGCTCGCGCGCGACGTGGATCGCGACCTCGGCGACGTCGTCGCCCTCCTCGATCAGCAGGTGCGCGCCGAGCACGGAGGCCAGGCGCCGCAGCGCCTCGATCTGCTCGCGCTCCTGCTGGCCGGCGCGCCCTTCGCCGCCGCCGCCGGGCGGGCGCACGATCAGCAGGTCCAGCGCCGCGCCGAGACGCTGCGCCGAGCGCCACGCGCGGCGCACGACGCGCTGCGAGCGGGGGGTCGGCGTGACGAGCGCGAGCAGCCGCTCGGAGATCGCCGCCGGCGCAGCGTGCGCCGTGAGTCGGTCCTCGCGACGCACCACCGGAGCGCCGCGCACGCGGCGCTCCAACCCCACTCCCTCCGCAACCTGGCGCAGGGCGGTCTCACGCAGGGCGGCGAGGTTCTCGATCTTGAAGAAGTTCGACAGCGCCGCGGGCACACGCTCGGGCGGGTAGATCTTGCCGGCGCGCAGGCGGACGATGAGCGCCTCGGGGGTGAGGTCGACGAGCACCGCCTCGTCGGCGGCAGAGAGCACGGCGTCGGGAATCGTCTCGCGTACGCGCACGCCGGTGAGCGAGGTGACCTGGTCGTTGAGGCTCTCCAGATGCTGGACGTTGACGGTGGAGTACACGTCGATGCCGGCGGCGAGCACATCGCGGACGTCTTCGTAGCGCTTCTCGTGCTCGACTCCCGGCGCGTTGGTATGCGCCAGCTCGTCGATCAGGCACAGCTCGGGCGCGCGGGCGAGCACGGCGGGCAGGTCCATCTCCTGAAGCTCAGTGTCGCGGTAGCGCACGTGCCGGCGCGGCAGTTCCTCCAGGCCAGCGCCCTGAGCGACGGTCTCCATGCGGCCGTGGGACTCCAGGTAGCCGATCACGACGTCGCGACCGGCCTCGGCCTCGGCCTGGCCCTCCTGCAGCATCCGGTATGTCTTGCCGACGCCGGCGGCCATGCCGACGAAGACCTTGAGGTGACCGCGCGTGGGTGCCATGCGGGCATTCTCGCGTGCCGCTCCTGCGAAAGCGCCCAGCCTCGCCGGGCGGCGCCTAGCCCCCGAGCAGGTTGTGCACGATCAGGTCGATCAGCTTGATGCCGATGAACGGCGCGATGATGCCGCCGAGACCGTAGATCCAGAGGTTGCGCCGCAGCAGCGCGCTCGCGCCGATCGGCCGGTAGCGCACGCCGCGTAGCGACAGCGGGATCAGCAGCGGGATCACGATCGCGTTGAAGATGATCGCCGAGACGATCGCCGATTCGGGATTGCCGAGGTTCATGATGTTGAGCACGTGCAGCGGACCGGTTCCGCCACGGGTCGTGGCGTATGTCGAGATGAACACCGCCGGCAGGATCGCGAAGTACTTGGCGACGTCGTTGGCGATCGAGAACGTGGTGAGCGCGCCGCGCGTGATCAGCAGCTGCTTGCCGACCTCGACGATCTCGATCAGCTTCGTCGGGTTGGAGTCCAGGTCGACCATGTTGCCCGCCTCGCGCGCCGCCTGTGTGCCGGTGTTCATCGCCACGCCGACGTCGGCCTGCGCGAGCGCGGGCGCGTCGTTGGTGCCGTCGCCCGTCATCGCCACCAGGCGCCCGTCCTGCTGCTGTTCCTTGATCAGCGCGAGCTTGCGCTCGGGCGTCGCTTCGGCGAGGAAGTCGTCCACGCCGGACTCCTGTGCGATCTTTTCCGCGGTGAGGCGGTTGTCGCCGGTGATCATCACCGTGCGTATGCCCATCGCGCGCAGCTGCTCGAAGCGGGCGGCCATGCCCTCCTTGATCGTGTCCTTGAGGTAGACGACGCCGAGCACCTGGCTGTCGCGGGCGACCGCCAGCGGCGTGCCGCCTTCGCCGGAGATACGGTCGAGCACGACCTGCAGCTCGGGCGGCGCCTGGCCGCCTTCGCGCTGCACGAGCGAAACGATCGCGTCGCCGGCGCCCTTGCGCAGCTGCTGGCCGTCGTAGTCGACGCCGCTCATGCGCGTCTGCGCGGTGAACGGCACAAAGTTGGCGTGCATGGTGCTCATATCGTGCTCGCGGATGCCGTACTGCTTGGCGAGCACGACGATCGAGCGGCCCTCGGGAGTCTCGTCGGCCAGCGACGAGAGCTGGGCGGCTTCGGCCAGCTCCGCCTCGGGGACGCCGGGCATCGGAATGAACTCGGAGGCGATGCGGTTGCCGATTGTGATCGTGCCGGTCTTGTCGAGCAGCAGCACGTCGATGTCGCCCGAGGCCTCGACCGCGCGGCCGGAGAGCGCGAGCACGTTGCGACGCACCAGGCGGTCCATGCCGGCGATGCCGATCGCCGAGAGCAGCGCGCCGATCGTGGTCGGGATCAACGCCACGAGCAACGCGATCAGCGTCGTCTCGGAGATCGCCGTCCCCGCGAACAGACCGAACGGCCGCAGCGTCGCCACGACGATCACGAAGATCAGCGTCAGCGCCGCCAGCAGGATGTTCAGCGCGATCTCATTCGGCGTCTTGCGCCGCTCTGCCCCCTCGACCAGCGCGATCATGCGGTCCAGGAACGAGTGCCCGGGCTCCTGGGTGATTTCCACGACAATCCGGTCGGAGGTCACGCGCGTGCCGCCCGTAACTGCGCTGCGGTCCCCGCCGGACTCGCGGATCACCGGCGCCGACTCGCCCGTGATCGCCGACTCGTCGACGGTGGCGATGCCCTCGGTCACGGTGCCGTCGCCCGGGATCAACTCGCCGGCCTCAACGACCACCATGTCCCCGCGCGTCAGCTCCGAGGCCGCCTTCGTGGAGCCGTCGAGCATCTTCGCGACCGTCTCCTTGCGCATCGATCGCAGCGTGTCAGCCTGCGCGCGGCCGCGACCCTCGGCGAACGCCTCCGCCATATTCGCGAACACGACCGTCAGCCACAGCCAGATCGCGATCGTGAATGTGTACCACGCCGGCTCGTGGCCGCCGCCGAGCGGCTTGCCGCCGAACACCTGGATCAGCCACGTCACCGTCGTGATCACCGAGCCGATCTCCACGACGAACATCACAGGATTGCGGATCTGCACGCGCGGGTCGAGCTTCTTGACGCTGTCGATCAGCGCGCGGCCGACGATCTCGCGCTGGAACAGCGAGATCGCCTGACGCTCCTGCGTGGCGGGCATCTGCGCGGACATCAGCGGGGTCCCCGTCGCGGGCGAACGCGCTCGTGGGTGACAGGCATTTTCTGCGCAGACATCAGCGCGTTCCTCCCGTGAGACGGTCGAGTGCCAGATTCAGCTCGAGCACGTTCACTCCCGGTTCGCCCGAGAAGCCGAGGCCGCGGCCCGAGGTGTACTGCGCGATCAGCGCGTCAACCTTCGCCCGCGTGAGGTGGCGCACGGCCGCCACGCGGTAGGCCTGGATCCAGGCGTTCGCCTGCGAGATTTCGGGGTCCAGACCCGACGCCGAGCTGTTGACCGCATCGACCGGGATCCGCGCCACGGTCAGCCCGGGGTCGTATTCGGCTTTGGTCGTCGGGTTTTTGTTCAGTTCGAGGTAGGCCTTGATGTTTTCTTCGTTGGCTTCCTTGGTCTTGACGCTGTTGGGCCCGTGGTTTGAGAACGTGCTCGCCGCGGCGTTGTCGGCCCCGCCTTCGGTCGCCGAGGGCCGCGACTGGAAGTAGCGCGGGTCCGGTTCTGTGATGACCGCACCTTTGACTTCCTTGACCTTGCCGTTCTTTTCGAGCACCGGCGTGCCGAAGTTCTGGCCGATGATGCGCGAACCCACCAGCCTGCCGTCGAGGTGGATCTGTTGTCCGTTGGCGTTGCCGGAAAACGCGACCTGGCTAATGCCGGTGATCGCGAGCGGGTAGACCAGCCCGAGCAGGACCGTGAACACGACAATGCCGATGGCGGAAGTGACGATGTCGCGTTTCATCTCAATAAAGGTGTCCGGTCAGGCCCTGCACGATCGGGCCGAGTAGCAGGGCGGGGAAGAACGTCAGCGCGCCGACGAGCACGATCACGCCGATCAGCAGCACCACGAACGTCGGGTTGTCGGTGCGCATCGTGCCGAGGCCGGCGGGAGTCACGCGCTTGCCCGCCAGCGCGCCGGCGACGGCGAGCGCGAACAGGATCGGCGCGTAGCGCGCGAATATCATGTCGAAGCCCCCGAGCACGTCGGCGAAGGTGATGCCGTGCGCGCCGAGGTTGCCGGCGTTCGGCTGGATGTAGCCGGTGTAGCCGGCGAACGCGGAGCCGTTGTTGTTCGCCTGCGACAGGTAGGCGTAGAAGCTCTCGGAGAAAGCCTGCGGCGTGTGAATCCCCAGCTTGGCGGAGGTCGCCACTTCGGAGATCGACGCCCGCCCCGCTTTGGATGCGGTCGCCAGCGCCGTGCAAAACAACGCCGCCAGCGGCGTGATCAGGATTCCCAAGCCGGCGAGCTTGATCTCGCGCGCCTCAAGCTTCTTGCCGAGCCACTCCGGCGTGCGCCCGACCATCAGGCCGCCGATGAAGACCGCCAGCAGCACGTACAGCAGGATCGAGTACAGGCCGGTGCCGACGCCGCCGAAGATCACCTCGCTCGCGGAGAGGTTGGCGAACGGCACCGCGCCGCCGATGCCGGTGAACGACTCGATCGCGCTGTTGACCGCGCCGCACGAAGTGACCGTCGTGATCACGTCGAACAGCGCCGAGCCCGCGATCCCGAAGCGCTGCTCCTTGCCTTCCATGTTGCCGCCACCCGAGCCGCTGATCACACCCGTGTGCAGACCGGCGGCGTGCTGGGCGGGCGAGCCGTGAGCCTCGGCGATGTAGGCGACGCACACGGCGCCGAGGAACATGATCATCATCGTCGCGTAGATCGCGTAGCCCTGACGACGGCTGCCCGCCATCCGCCCGTAGGCGAACACGAGCGCCGCGGGAATGATCAGCACCGCGAGCATCTCGAAGAAGTTGGTGAACTGCGTCGGGTTCTCGAACGGGTGCGCGGAGTTCGTGTTGAAGAAGCCGCCACCGTTCGTCCCGAGCATCTTGATCGCCTCCTGGGAAGCGACCGGCCCCATCGCGATCGTCTGCGTCAGGCCCGTGATCGTGTGAGCGGTGAGGTAATTGGAGAGGTTCGCGATCACCCCCTGGGAGGCGAGCACGAGCGCGATGAACACCGAAAGCGGCGCGAGCACGTAGAGGATCGTGCGTACCAGGTCCTGCCAGAAGTTGCCGATGCCCTTGCCGCTGCGCCCGACGATCCCGCGGATCAGCGCGACTGCGACGACGATCCCCACGCCCGCCGAGAGCCAGTTCTGCACCGTCAGCCCGACCATCTGACTGAGATAGCTCATCGTCGTCTCGCCGCTGTAGTACTGCCAGTTGGTGTTCGTCATGAACGACGAGACGGTGTTGAACGTCACGTTCCACGACGGCGAGTGGTAGCCAAGCGGGTTGAGCGCGTGGGGCACCCAGAAGGCGTCCTGGGTGCGCAGGATCGCATACAACAACAGCCAGCCCGCGAGCGAGAAGATCAGCAGGCTTTTCGCGTATGCCTTCCAGTCCTGCTCGCGCTTGGGGTTCACCTGCAGGACGCGGTAGAGCAGCCGCTCGGGCGCCGCGAACAGCGGTGTCAGAAAGACGCGCTGGCCGGTATACACCCGCGCCATGTATGTGCCGAGCGGCAACGCCAGCCCGGTGAGGATCAGCGCGAAGAGGACGATCGTCAGCCAGCCGGTGAAGGTCATGACTCACTCATGAGACGGTCGTCGACCGAGCGGGGCGCGGACGCAGGGAGCGAAGTGTGCTCTGTACACGAGCGACCGAGGACAAAGCATCCGCGAAGCGTTGACGGCCGTCTCATAGCTTCTCTCCGCGGATCAAGGCGTAGAAGAGGTAGGCGATCACCAGCACGGAGACGACCAGGCCAAAAAAATCCGCGCCGCTCATGTGTGCGACGAAGAAAGCGAGGGCGGGCGCACTCATATGCGCTCGATGCCCTCTACTACCAGCAGCAGAATCGCGAACATCACGATGCCCAGCACAATCGCCACCACGTCCATGCGCTCACTATCGCGCCGCGCGCGTTACAGCGGTATGACGATTCGCGGGCTGGGCATCACGATTTCGTTACGGCGACGCCCAAAGGGGCTGGCTCATGCCGAGCCCCCCTTCAATGCGAGCGGCCAGCTTCGCAAAATCCGCAAATGCCAGGCTGACCCCCTGCTGATGGGCTCCGATCGCGCCATCGGCGGGCTTGAGGGCGAAGATCGGCTTGCGAGCCTCCTGCCCTAGCGGGATCAGGCTGTGATAGTGCTTGAGCATTGCCAGACAAGCGCGATCCTCGACGGGCGTCGGCACAGACGCTCCCTGCTCGTCGAGAACGGCATGACGATATGTCGACGGGATCTGAGCGATCCAACGTCCGTACGCCTTCACCGGTCGATCCAAGCGAACTCCGTGCTGGAGAACGACATAACCAAGGGGGCTCATGCTCCCACGAGGTAGTTCCAGTGTCCCCGGCTCCGGGTTGCCCTCGAGCCTCGTCTGCCACTCCGATCGCCAACGCCTGAGGGTCGGGCCCAGATTGCGAAGTCCCTGAAGCGAAAACAGGTCAGGAGCAAGCGGTATCAGGACGTGATCGCTGGCCACAAGCGCGGATCGGTTCAAGGCACCGAGGTTCGGGCCAACATCGACAAGAATCAAATCGTCGTTACGCTCACGCGCGGCCGCGACGATGACCTGCCACATCGCGCTGATGATTCGAAAGGCCCTTGGCTTGCTGTCCAAGCACGCCGGCCACTGCGTGCTCAATTCGTCCTCGAAGGTAGATAGGTTCAGATCACCGACTATCAGCCCGAGACGGTCCGTAATTCCCTCAACGTGTACACGTCCAAGACCGCCCGTACCCTCAAGCACCGGCCTCAGAGGCTCAGCCACCGTGCCCCGCGGTCCCGTGTCGCTCCATAGCTCCTCGAGACGCTCCTCGTCTAGGAACGCCGCGGAGAGGTTTGCCTGGGGATCGAGATCTGCAGCCAGTACGCGGTGGCCCCGATCGGCAAACATCCAGGCGAGATGGTAGGCAAGGCTTGTCTTACCTACGCCTCCCTTGTTGTTGAAGAACGCTACGACCGGAGGATCGGTCATGCCGGTTCGACCGTGACGGAGACATATGTGGGCTCCACCTGGAAGTGCGGCGGCGGGTTGCCATTCTCAAAGAGCACCCGCCGAGCGGTGGCAATACCGACCCCAAAGCGCTGTACGAAACCAAGCTGGCGCATGGCCTCCGCGATAGTGGGGTTGCGGTAGTCCGTGATCCCAGGTTCACCGAAGTTCTCTGTCGTGACCTGTCCAAACGGCCCGCCCGCACTTTGGATCTCCACCCGATCAGACAGCCAG
The DNA here is from genome assembly GCA_963804675.1 of uncultured Solirubrobacterales bacterium. GTDB lineage: Bacteria > Actinomycetota > Thermoleophilia > Solirubrobacterales > Solirubrobacteraceae > Palsa-744. Next base: position 2,537,915 of record CAWDRI010000001.1, read on the forward strand.
GTTATTCGCATAGGCGCCATTGATGTCTCGTAATTGCGATGCATGATCGCATTGCGAGTCAACTGTTGAAGTGCTGCCAGAGGATAGTCGGGCCGTCGGCGCTCAACGGAACTCGAAATCAGGTCAACCGACGTACGTACGTTACTGCGCATGACCTCGTCCAGCTCGCGTAGGAGTTCGGGTAGCGGTTGCACAAGCCGATGGTCCGCCACTACATCGTCGGCAATCGTCAACCCGTCGAGGCGGAGAAACTGCACAAAGGCACCTGGCACAAACGAAGCAGGATCCCGCCCGATGACGACCATACCAGCAACTGTCGGCACACCGTCGGGAGTCGCCAAGCGCAGAGCCGCGAGCTGATGCGCCGTCGAGCGCTCGTTGGCCGCCAGGACCTCGGGAGCAAGCGCCGCGGGAAGGTATGTTCGCTCGAACAGGTCGAGATCGAGATCAGCCAAGCTTGCTGAAGGCAACGGGCGTGCATCGAACGGCAGGTCTGCCCCCCGCCGTCGCTCGGACAGGCGCACCTCCTCCTCCGGACTCGCGATCGCCCGTCTAGGCCCGATTCGTATCCAGGGTCGCCCTTTGAACCGAACGGGCGGAGCCATCGATGGAAAGACTTCGACAACGGCTATCTCAACGCCATCCAGTAGGCGCTTACTCACCGCGATCGAGGGCAGCGGCAGGATGTTCCCGTCCTCGCGCAGGCCAGCAAGATCGCGCAGAAACCGATCCGTGATCGGCAAGCCGCTCGGTATGCCATCGTCAGTGACACCGACGAGCAGATATCCGGGCTGTCTATGCCCAGGTAGATCGTTAGCAAAAGCACAGACGGCCTGCGCCACCCTGTCGCGGTCTGTGAGAGCCTCCTTGCGCTCGACGCGGTCGGACTCCACATCACGAGCGATCAGCCCCAGCTCTTCGTCGGTGATCGGCGACACGACATTCATGATGACGATCGCCCGGCGAGAAGGCTTCGCCCCCGCACCACATCTCGAACGCATTCCGGCAACCCTCGGGGGTTGCCGATCACCCCGAAAAGCGGTATCCCACGCCGGGGTCGGTGACGATGTAGCGCGGGCGCCCGCCGGGGCCGTCGGGCTCGATCTTGGCGCGCAGGCGCGCGATGTGCGTGCGCAGCGCGGGGATGTCGTCGGCGTAGCCAGGCCCCCACACGTCGCGCAACAGGGAGGCGTGCGTCATCAGGCGGCCGCGGTTGCGGGCGAGCACGCGCAGCAGGTCGAACTCGATCGGTGTGAGGTGAACGAACTCGCCGTCGCGGCGCACGGTGCGGGCGGCGAGGTCGATCTGGAGGCCCTCGGCGGCAATCAGCGGCTCGGCTTCGCCGGGGCCGCCCGCGGCGCGGCGCAGCACGGCCTGCAGGCGCGCGACCAGCTCGCGCGTGCCGAACGGCTTGGTGATGTAGTCGTCGGCGCCGGCCTGCAGCGCGCGGACCTTCTGCTCCTCCTCGCCGACGGCGGAGAGCACGAGGATCGGCATGTCGCTCCACTCGCGCAGGCGACGCGTGACCTCGATGCCGTCCGCGCCGGGCAGCACGAGGTCGACGATCGCCGCGCGCGGCGCGCGCACCGCGGCGAGGTCGAGCGCCTCGGGGGCACTCTGCGCGGCGAGCACCTCAAAGCCGGCCTCGCGCAGCACGACGCGCAGCGCACGCAGGATCTGGGGCTCGTCGTCAACCACCAGCACACGCGGCGGCGGCGGCGCGTTCACGAGCGCTGTGCCGGCGTCGCGGGAGCCGCCTGCGGGCTGGCGCTGTCGCGACGCTCCAGCGGCAGCTCGAACACGAACGTGGCGCCCTGGCCGGGGAGCGACTCGACGTGCAGGCTGCCGCCGTTGGCCTGGGTGAAACCGCGCGCGATCGCCAGCCCAAGACCGGAGCCGCGGTGCCCGCCGCGCGCGGTGCCCGCGCGGTAGAAGGGCTCGAAGACGCGCTCGAGCTGGGCGGGCGGGATGCCGGGCCCGCGGTCGACGACGCGCACAATCAGGCGGTCACCCTCGCCGGCGAGCGTGCGCACGGCGCGAGCGCGCACGGAGACGGGGTGCCCGCCGGAGTGGCTGCGCGCGTTCTCCAGCACGTTGACGAAGGCGCGCTCGAGCTGCGTGGAGTCGGCGCGCACGAGCGGCAGGTCGCGGTCGATCGAGAGCGTGAAGTCTTCGCCCGAGCGCGCGCCCAGCTCGGTGAGCGCCGCGTCGAGGACCTCCTCGACGGAGGCCCAGTCGCGGTTGGGCTCGGCGGCGCCGGCCTCCAGGCGGGAGAGGTCCAGCAGGTTCTCCACCAGGCGCGAGAGACGGCGGGTCTCCGCGACGATCGCGGCGGCCAGCTCCTCGCGCTCGGCAGCCGACACGCCGGGCAGCGCAAGCGCCTCGGCCGCGGCAGAGATCGCGGTGATCGGACTGCGCAGGTCGTGCGAGACGGCCCGCAGCAACGCTGTCTTGACGACGTCGGCCTGGCGCAGCGCGGCCGTTTCGACGGTGCCGCCGAGCAGCGCCTCGCGCTCGTGCGCGGCAGTCAAGAGCGCCTCCAGTGCTGGCACGATGCGCTCCTGCAGGCGCTGCAGGCTGCGCTCGGAGCTGTCGGCCCCGACGACCAGCGTGCCGATGCGCCGGTCGCCCTCGCGCAGCGGAAAGGCGACGCTGCGCGAGTCGGCTTCGACCGTCTCCATCGCGATCGCCGCCGAGGACAGCTCCAGCGCCTGGGCGATGCGCGCGGCCGCGGTGGGCAGCACGTCGGCCAGGCGCTCGCCACGCAGCAGCAGCCGTGCCAGCTCGGTCACGAGGTCGGCCTCGCGCCTGCGCTCCAGCGACTCGCGGCGCGCGCGCGAGGCAGGGAGGGGCAGGGAGATGCCGAGCAGCCGGCGCGCCATGTCTTGCAGCCTATTGCGCGTGCGCGCTGGGCCGGGGGCACCTACGCCCGTTGCGCGCGCGATCGGGCCGCACGACACACGCCATTTGCACGCGGGGTCGGCCGGGCCACCTACGTGATTTGGCCAACGTCTTGCGCGCGCGGGCGCGGCGCCCCTAGAATCTTTGTTCTAGGCAACCCAGGCGACGCTCATCCCGCGCGCCGCGACGGTCGAGCCAAGGACTGATGAAGCAGCGCATGACAAGGACGCGCGCCGGCATGGCCCTGTCGATCGCACTGCTCGCGCTGGGCGCGACAGGCGGCGCGAGCAGCGGCGCGAGCGCGGCCGACACGACAACCCCGGCGAGCACGACGGACGCGGCAAGCGCGACGGACGCGACAGGTGCGACAAACGCGACGGACGCGACGAGCGGCGCAAGGTGGTCCGCGCGCGTCGTGCAACCCCAAACCGTCCCGTCCCCGCCGGCCTCCGAATACGAGTCGCTGCCGGTCTGCGCTGCGCCTGCGCCGGGCCAAGCGAGCTGTTTGGCGCTGACGCTCGCGCCGCGCACGGCGGCGGCGCGGGTGCGCACGCACGCGACGGGACTGGCGCGCAGCGCAGCCGTGGGGGCCGCGGCGAGCGCCGAAGCGTGCGCGCGCGACTACCCGTCGTGTCTGACCCCGCACGAGCTGGGTGAGGCGTACTTCCCGGGCGAAGCGCCGCAGGCGCCGGCGTCCGAACCGCAGACGGTCGCGCTGGTGGATGCCTATGACGATCCGAACATCGAAGCGGACCTGCGGACCTATGACGAAGCGTTCGGGCTGCCGGCGTGCACGGAAGCGAACGGGTGCTTTGCAAAGCTCAACCAGAACGGCGAAGCGGGCCATCCGCCGAGCGCGAGGAGCACGGCAGAAAAGCAGGAAGCGCAGAGCTGGGCGCTTGAGATCTCGACCGACGTCGAGACGGTGCACGCGGTCTGCCAGAACTGCCGCGTCGTGCTGGTCGAGGCCGACGACGCCTCCTACCAGAGCCTCGCCACGGCCGAGGAAACGGCGGCCAGGCTGAGTGGAGTGGACGAGATCTCCAACTCGTGGGGCGGTCCGGAAACCGAACTGACGCAGGCGCAGATCGCGGCGTTCGACCACCCGGGGCTGGTGATCGCGGCCTCGGCGGGCGACGATGGCTATCTCGACTGGGATCGCCACGAAGCCGAACCGCTGGGCGGCGGCGAACCGGACTTCCCGGCCTCCTCCCCCGACGTGGTGGCGGTCGGCGGCACGCACCTCTCGGTGAACGCCAGCACCGGCGCGTGGGCGGGCGAGACGGTCTGGAACGACGACCGCGAAGGCGCGAGCGAAGGCGCGAGCGGCGGCGGCTGCAGCCTGCTCTTCCCGGCACAGGCGTGGCAGCGCGCGGTATCGGACTGGAGCCGGGTGGGCTGCGAAGCGCAGCGCGCGGTCGCCGACGTCTCAGCCGACGCGGACCCCGACAGCGGTGTCGCGGTCTATGACTCGGTGCCCTACCCCTACGAAGAAGGCAGCCGCAGCGGCGCGGCCCCGCCGCGGTGGGTGCCGATCGGCGGGACCAGCCTGGCCTCGCCGATCGTCGCGGCGATGTTCGCGCTCGCCGGCGGCGCGCATGGGGTGCAATATCCGGCGCAGACGCTCTACTCGCATCTTGGTTCGCGACTGCTGCACGATGTGGCGCCGAGCGACGGCGTGAGCGCAGGCGGCAACGGCGAGTGCGACGACGACTACGCGACGTGCAGCGGCTCGATGAACCCGCTCTCGCCGTTGGATTGCGGCGAAGGCGTGCTGATCTGCAACGCGGCCGTCGGCTACGACGGCCCGAGCGGCGTCGGCACGCCGGCCGGGGTGGGCGCGTTCAGGGTCGGCGGCGAAGGCGCCGGCGGTGGCGGCGAAAGCGGCGACGAATCGAGCAAAGCGGGCACGGGCGGCGGTTCGGGCGCAACGGGCTCAGAAGGGTCGGGCGGCTCCGGCGGCGAATCGAGCGGCGGCTCAGGCGGGTCGAGCGGGGGTTCCGGCGAAGGGTCGAGCGGCGGCTCGGGCGGGTCTGGCAGCGGCTCGGGCGGGTCCGGCGGCGGCTCGGGCGGGGAATCGAACACCGGTGGCTCGGGCAACGAAAGCTCCGGCAACGGCGGCGAAGGCGCGATCGTGCAGAACGTGGGCGCCGACTTTGGCTCGCCCAGCTCCCAGCCGCAGGCGGGCGCGAGCGGTGGCTTGGCAGCTGCGCCGCGAGCGGACGCGAAGTCGGGCTCGTCCGCCAAGACACACAGAGCGCCGGCCAAATCGGCGCATGGCGCCCACAAGCGCGCGGCGCACCATCAGCATCGTTGCCGGCGCCACGCAAAGCGCTGCGTGGGCAGGCGCCGGCCGCGGTCTTCCAGCCGCGCACGCAGCGCGCGCGGCTAGTACGCGCGTCTGTTGGGGCGCAGCGCTCAGCCGCGGCGGCGGCGCGCGGGCGCGCTGTTGGCGGGTGCCTGCGACGCGGCGGGCTGGGAGGCGCTGGCGCGGCGCACGTGATGCTCGACCTGTTCGCCGCGTGGAGTGAGCGTCCAGGCGTTCGGCGCGCCGCGAAAGCCGCCCTGACCGACGTTGACGACCAGGCCGAGAGCCTCCAGGCGGCTGAGCAGCTTGGAGATCTGGCCCTGGTCGACGACCCCGGCGAGGTTGGCAACTTCGCGGTTGCTCGCACCGGGATGCTCGGCGATCGCGCCGAGCACGCAGGCGGTGCGATGCGTGAGACGCATGCCGATGCCCTCGACGGCGGAGCGCCCGCCGGGAGTGGGCGCGGTGAGCCGCGGCGCGGTGCGCCCCAACTCGCGCTTGGCGGCGGCAGCGCCGAGGTAGGGCAGCAGGATCAGGCTCATCAGCTGTCCCTGCAGCTCGCGCAGCGGCGCGGGCTTGGATGTGAGCAGGCGCGCCTGGATGATCGCGAGCACGGCGCCGACGACGCCCTCGGCGGTCAGCTCGGGCGGCTCCACACGGACGGGGCCCTCGCGGCGGGCGCGGTCCACGAACTGGCAGAGCACGGCGCTCACGGCCGCGCGCCGGCGCTGCACGCGGGGGCCACCACCGAGCGAGTAGACAACCCAGAGACGGGCCAACGCGGGCTCTTCGTCGAGCATCTCCAGCAGCGCAGCGAGGGCGGCGCGAACACCGTCCACCCAGGTGGGCTGGGCGCTGTAGGCGGCGGCCATCGCGGTGCGCCCGCGGCGCACGCCGAACTCGAAGGCCGCTAGGAAGCAGTCTTCCAGTGCGGGGAATTGCGCGTTGAACTTCGCGCGCGAGACACCGGCCTGCGCGGCGACGTCTTTGACGGTCACCGAGTGCGCGTCGCGCTCTGAGACGACCTCGGCCATCGCCCTGAGGATGCGCGTGCGTTCCGACTCCTCCACCTGACCCCTTGACCTGTTCACGCCACCCACCGCCACCCCTACAAGTTCGCGCCGCCACTGCCCGCCGCCAGCCTACGCAGCCAGCTTGATCATTGCAATGGCAGTTATCTTCTCCGTGTCCAGCCGGGGCGGGAGCTTACAGGTAAGTGGATGTTTCCTCCACCGTGAGCGTGGCGCCACGCAAGCGTTTTTGCGCCGCGCACAGCGGCGACCGCGCCAAACGGGCCTCCAGCGCGGGCGCCGGGCCGGGCCAGGCGGGTGTCGAGCGGCCGCCCAGCGCCGCACCCGCGCTGGCACGCGAGGCATCGCGGGGGCACGCGGGGCACCCGCGAGCGGGGGCGCGCCCGCGAGCGGGCGGGCGCGAGGGGCGCGCCCGCGAGCGGGCGGGCGCGAGGGGCGCGCCCGCGAGCGGCGCGGGCGCCGGCTAGGAGCCGCCGGCCGGGTCCGGCCCGGCGAGCGCGGGCAGCACGGCGGGCACGCCGTAGGCGTGTAGGCAGCCGGGCAGCGCCACGCTGCCGTCGGCGCGCTGGCCGTTCTCGAGCAGCGCGATGATCGTGCGCCCGACGGCCAGCGCGGTGCCGTTGAGCGTGTGCAGGATCTCGGTGGTGCGCTGGCGGCGCACCCGGATCTCCAGGCGGCGCGCCTGGTAGTCGGTGGTGTTGGAACAGGAGGTCAACTCGCGGTAGCGGCCCTGGCTGGGTAGCCAGGCCTCACAGTCGTACTTCTTGGCGGCCGAGCCGCCGAGGTCGCTGACGGCGATGTTCACGACGCGGTAGGGCAGCTCCAGCGCGCGCATGATCTGCTCCTCGATCGCGAGAATCCGCTCGTGCTCCGCGGCCGAGTCGGAGGGCTCAACAAAGCTAAACATCTCGACCTTGTCGAACTGGTGTACGCGAAAGATGCCACGCGTGTCGCGCCCGGCGGCGCCGGCCTCGCGTCGAAAGCAGGGCGAAAAGCCGGCGTAGCGCAGCGGCAGCCGCTCGGGGTCGAGGATCTCGCGGTCGTGCAGCGAGGCGAGCGCGACCTCGGAGGTGCCGACGAGGTACAGCTCGTCGCCGGGCAGCTCGTAGATCTGCTGCTCGGTGTCGGGCAGAAAGCCGGTACCGAACAGCGCGCGCTCGCGCACGAGCACGGGCGGCACGACCGGCTCAAAGCCGTGGGCGCCCAGCTGCTCGAGCACCCAGCGCACGAGTGCCAGCTCGAGCAGCACGAGGTCGCCTTTGAGGTAGGCAAAGCGCGAGCCCGAGAGGTTGGCGGCGCGGTCCATGTCGATGCGGGGGCCGGCGAGGTCGAGGTGGTCGCGGGGCTCGAATGCGAGCTTGGGCGGCTCGCCGACGGTGCGCACCAGCTCGTCCTGCGGCCCCGGCGCCGCGGTCTGATCGGGCAGGTTCGGCAGTTTGAGCAGCAGCGCGTCGCGCGCCTGCTTGGCCTGCTCGGCATGGGTGGTGAGCGTCTTGACTGCGGCGCTCATTTGCTTCAACTGGCCCATCAGCTGCTCCAGATCCGCCCGCTGTCGGTCTGCCTTCTTGGACCAGCCCTCCACGGCAGCTTCGGCGCGTTCGCCGGCAGCGATCTGGTCGTTGGCTTCCTTTAGCGCGCCACGAATGGCATTGGCGCTGTCGGACGTCGCCCGCTGCTTGGCGCGCAGGCTCTCCGCCGTGCCCGTCGCCGTGCGCCACTCCTCGTCGCGCGCGCGGATCTCCTGCACGACCGCGCTCAGCGTGGGGTCGCGCCGCACGAGCGCGGCGGCGACGACCTCGGGTGTGTCGCGGATCAGCTTGATGTCGAGCACGTGCTCTGGAGCCCTCCGCGCGGGCCCTTGCCTACTTGGCCGTCGGGGATGCCGTCGTCGAGGCGCCGATCGAGGTGTTTTCGATGACGGGCACCTTCGGGGCCTGCAGGCCGGAGTACTTGGCGAGGAACTGGGCGACTTCCTGGGCCTGCTGGCCGACGACGATGTTCTGGGGCATGATCGCGCCGGAGAAGCCGCCGTTGTGGATCGCGTAGATGACCTGTGCGGGGTCCTCCTTGCGGAAGTTGAAGTTGGGCCCGTTGGTGCGTAGGCGGTCCTTGATGCTGGTCGCGGAGCCCTCGGCGCCGACGGTGGAGAGCGAGTGGCAGCCCGAGCAGTGGTCGAGGAAGATCTTGGCGCCGTTGTAGTTGGGGCTGGTGCTCGCCAGCTGGATGCCCTGGGTGCCGCACGCGGTAAAGCCGACGGCGACCGCTCCAGCAGCGAGCAGAGCGGCGAGCATTCGCGGGTGGGTGGCGAGCCGCACGAGCCGGCGCTGGGCGGCGGCGCTCGCCGCAGCAGCGGTGCGGGTGCCCGTCTGGGTGGACGTGGTGCGCATCGTTGGATCGGGAATATATAGGCTCGGATTCATGACGCTGCGCTCCCTCGCACGGTCGGCGTTCAGACGAGGCCTCTCGGGCACCCCTCGTCCGGCCGGCGACGCCCACGCAGGCCGCGGCCCCAACGCCGGCGCACGGACCGCCGCCCCAGGCCCCGGCAGCGCCCTCGCAGGTCGCCGCCCCAACGCCGGCGCACAGACCGCCGCCGCAGGCCCGGGCAGCCCCCGGGCAGGTCGCGGCCGCGCAGGCAGAGCGCTGCCGGCTGCCGGCGCCCTGCTGGTGGGCGCGTCGCTGCTGGCGGGATGCGGCGCGGGGCAGACGGTGCGCGTCGGCGGCGACGAACTGCGGGTGAGGCTGAGCGAGTACCGCATCCAGCCACAGGCGGTGAGCGTGCCGGCCGGCCGCGTGCGGATCGTGGCGCGCAACGTGGGGCTGCTGACCCACAACCTGCAGCTGGAGCGGGGCAGTCTGGACTCCGCCGAACGGCCGGTGCTGGCGAGCATCCACACGCTGCTACCGGGGGCGAGCGGGAGCGTGATCGCGGGCCCGTTGGCGCCGGGCACGTACATGTTGGTGAGCAGCGTGGACGACCAGACGACGTTGGGGATGGCGGCGACGCTCACGGTGCGATGAGGCGGACCGGGCTCCAATCCATGCAATTGGGCCCGAGTTACGGCTACGCCACCGCGAGCTCGAGCTCGGCGTGGCTTGCTTTCGCCGGTAGCTCGAGCCGCAGCTCCTCGCCAGGCGTCTCGTCGAGTAGCCTGCGCACATCGATGAGCGTCAGGCCGACCAGTTCTCCGCTCGCGTCATAGCTGACGGCGTGACCATCTGGCGTCTCATCGAAGTCGACCGCGCGCGCAGGGTCGCCCTTGGCCAGGTAGAGCACATCAGCGTCGTGGTCGTAGCGGACGCGATCGAAGGTGTACGGACCGATCTGGACGTTCATGGCTTGCGTCTCCTCGGGAACGCCGTTCGTACGCTCCCATCAGATTCCTCGTCAAAGGCTACTACGACCTTGAGCCACCGACTCGGGCCGGCGTCCTCCAGGTAGTACCAGTCCTGACCCGGACGGGGCTGCACCATGTGCTCTGTCGGTGCCCGGATGGCGCGCAGCACGTCGGCTTGATACGGCGCCATGTAGGGGTGGCCATCGATGACATGCTCCCAGCTATTGACGGTCAGGCAGACCCTACGACCGAGGGGATCAACCGCCGAAAGCATTGGGCCATCCTACGTACTCCACCTGCGCAAAGGGGTGGCCCGCCGCGCCAGGGGCGGCGGGCCACCGCTAGTGGCGCCGGGCCGGCGAGAGGGTTGCCGGCGGCGCGGCGCAACCATCAGGAGCGGGGTGCTTCCTGCGCGCGATGGCAGGAAGCCCGTGGTGGTTCTCGTGCGCCATGCCTGCCGATCATTACCGGATACCGAGAATTTTGTCCAGTAATTCGAAACAGGCTGTTTCACGAAACAAGCTGTTGCGTGTGACGTGGGGCTCGAAGCGATCTTCGCATTCGATCGCGGCGCTGTAGGTAGACACGCCCGCCCGCGCGTGGGGTTACGACGGCGCCCCGCCAACGCGGGCCCTCGACGCGTGTGCCCGCGGGCGCGACGGCGAATCGCCTGAGCGCCGCGCGTAGCACGGTCTCCATCTCTGCTGTAGCCAGGTGGTGGCCTGGACAGCGCCGGTGGCCTCCCCCCCACGGCAGCCAGGTGTAGGGTGCGGGGGCGCCTGCCAGGAAGCGCTCGGGTCGGAAGTCCTGGGGCGCCGGGTAGACGTTCGGATCGTGATGTGCGAGGTAGATGCAGCAGAGCAGGTGTACCGGCGGCCTGTAGATGCGCCCGCCGAGCTCAATTTCCTGCCTGACTTGGCGGGGAATGGTGAACGGGAAGACCGGGCGGTGACGCAGCACCTCGCGGATCGTCGCGGTCATGTACTCGGTGGAGGATTCCTCGTCCACCTCGGCGAGCAATCGTTCGCGTGCGTCGGCGTGATGGGCTAGCAGCGTGAACGCCCACGCGAGCGCCGCCGCCGTGGTCTCGTGGCCGGCGATGATCATCGTCATGATGTTGTCGCGTGTGTGCCGGAGAATGTCTGCGCTGCCGTGTGACGTGTGACTGGACAGCATTTCATCGATCATCCCTCCCGGCTGGTGGCGCGCGCGCAGTCGCTCCTCCAGATAGGCATATATCAGGCGATCCACGTCTTCTCTGCGGCGCACAAACGCCGACCAGATCGTCCTGCATCCCGGTAGGCCGCGCAGGAATGGCTCTTGCAACAGGACGGTCGGTAGTCCTGCCAGCATCGCGAGCAACCGTCGGTGCAGTAGAGCCACCGCTTTGCCGTCCATTCCAAAAACGTTTGTGAGAACGATTCGTAGCGCGAGCGAACGGAGATGGGGTTCGAGTGCCACCGCTCCACCCACCGGCCATGAGCACACCTCATCGCTGACGATCTGCGCCAGCGCCTCGTCTTGCTCGCGCGTGCTGCCATCCAGCCACGGCATTGCCTGTGTGAGCCTTTTGCGCTCGGCCATGTGGGCCGGCTCGCCGAGCAGCATGAACGACCGTTCGCCGATCACCGGAGTGAGCACCCTCGCGCCGGCCCCAGGGTGCAGTGTATCCGCCGGGGCTTTGAGAATCGCGGCGATGTCGTCGCGGTCGGAAAAGAGGACAAACGGCGGCTGCCCCAACAGCCTCAACGTAAACGTCGCACCGTGCCGCTGGTAGGCGCGGTCGAAAACCGCCAGCGGAAACCGCCACGCGAGCGCGGTCTGCACCGTCACCGGGAGACGCGAGTCGGACGGCAGCGCATTCTTGGGATCGCCACTCCCGCCACGGTGCCATCGGCTCGGTGCCGGCCACTCGATGAAGGGTTTGCGGCGCGGCGAGCACGCGTCGGTGTGCAGCGCAACCCACACGCGCACAGCCGGCATTACCGCGCGGGTGAGCCACCCTCCGGCAGCGAGCACCTCGCGCACTTCGACCTCGTGGACAGAGTCACGACACTCCGCGCTCGCCAGGAACATCGCGATCATGCTCGCGACGATTACTTGGTGCTTGGCGCCGTCACGCAGGCCACCGACCTCGCGCATCGCGCGGCCCGCAATACTGACCAGACGCCTCTCGAATGCGGCCCTGTCCTGGTAGAACGCGGTGTAACTGGGGCGTCCACCAGCGAGATCGCCGGGCAAATCGGCGTAGCTGTCCAGCAGCGTGCCGAGCAGCGAAACCCACGGGTAATATGCCGCATAGACATCGCGCGGCACCTGGCCGTCGCAACGCGGGTCGGCCGCGACCGCAAGCAGCGCCAGCACCGCCAGCCAGGTGCTGGCCGCCGCTGGCGACTCGAACCACTGCAGCTCTTGCTCGGCCACCCGGTGTTCCTGCGCCCAGGATCTGAGCGCGTCTAGACGTCTCGCCGGGTCGGGCTCGTGATTGAGGCACAGCACACGCGTCAGCTCGACGGCATCTGTGATCGTAGAGGCGACACGCGCGGCAGATGGACAACTCGCGAAGGATGCTCGGCAGAACGCGATCAGCGCATCGAGATAGCCGGCGTCGATCGCAGCCGCGGCGGAGCGATAGTAGGAGCAGGAGACCGGCACCTCGAGCCTAAGCGCGTCGATGAGCGCAGCTTGCAAGCGCCGACCGCGGACGATGCTCGCCTCGCTGGGACGCTCGTTGACCTCGTCCAGATAGTCGGCCAGGACCTCGTAGGCGACGAGCAGCGCGACGAGCGTGCGATCTCGTCGGGGGTGCAGGGCGCTGAACAGCGATGCTCCCTCGATACTGCTGCGCTTGTGCAGCAGCGCCGAAAGCGCGTCGCAGCGCCGCGCGGGATCCGGAATCAGGGCGGCGCGCGCGCGCCAGGTGGCCGTCTCAGCGCCAGCCCACCTCGTTGTCCAGACGAGTTGCCGGCCCACAACGCGTATGAGTGCTCCGCCTTGGCGCGCGGCGCACGCGAGCCTGCCGCCAGAGATCGTGTCCGACGCAGCGTGCAAACGCACACGTCGGCCGCTACGCCGGGCTGGCCAGGGTAGGGCGGACGCGAACCGCGAGATAGCCAGGGAGGGCAATGATGGCGATGGCAGCGACGCCGACGAGCGCGAGACTCGAGACTGCCACAAACGGAGCCAATGTGATGATGACGGGAAAGCCAGTGACGTTCGCCAAGGCGTGGCTTTGCAAGAGCTGGCCATAGAGACCGAATATCGCACCCAGCAGGCACCCGCTACCGAGCAGCAGCACGCTCTCATAGAGCAGTGCACGCCAGAGCGCGTCGTGTTTATATCCCTGGCGCTTGATGTAGGCCAGCTGGACGCGGCGCTGCCAGATCATCGACCCCATCGCGCCGCCCATCGCCAGCACTGCAGTCACCAGCACAAGCAGTCGGATCTCGGTCAACTGCGTCAAACCCTGGCTTGCCAGCGTATTCCACTGGCCTTCGCGCTGCGCCGCAGTCTGGACGATCAGCCCGGAATCGCCTCCAAGCGCACGCTGTACCTCCGCCTGCGCAGTGCGTACCGGAAAGCCTGGAACGAGCGAAACGTTGTACGCGCTGGGCTCCGTGCTGCCCCACGCGCGTGCGTAATCTTCCGCGTTGAGGATGATCGCACCTGGCGCCCACCCGGCGTTCGTCCCAGTAGCCGCCACACGAAAGATCGTTGGGCGGGGCGAGGGAAGCGTGAATGCATCGCCCACCCGTAGATGATCTTCTCGGGCGATCGCCTGCGAGATGACCGCCCATCCGCTCCCACGAATGCGCCTGGTTGCTTGCGCCAAGTCGCCTTCGACGATGTGGTCAGCAGGGATTGGGTTCCTAGCGGCGCGTGGCGGCGCGATCACCAAGACCCTGCGGTCACCCACATTCAAAAAGCTGCCCCTATACAAGTTGACTGAGCGCACACCCGGTAGACGCGCAAGCTTGGCGGCGTTGCTTGGCTCAAATGGAGTCGTAGCCAGCGTGCTGGTGATGCCCGCCGGCGAAACCCAGATGTCAGTGATGTGGTTGAGCTGCCAGAACATACGTGACAGCCCGTGCTGCAGGTTGGCGCTCGCCCCTCCGATCGCCACGCTGCCGAACAGGGCTACCGCACCCGTCGCGGCGATCGCCAGCGAACGTGTGCGGTTTATCGGAGCCCGCAACTCCATTGCTGCGAGCAGCGTCGCTCCCGTCGGGGCGCGCGACTGCAGCCAGTCGAACAGCGCGATACAGGCGTCGAACAGCGTTGGTAGTAGCAACAGCAGCGCAGCGAGCAACGCCACTATCGCAACAAGTGCTGCACCCAGGCTGGTGGCGTTACTCAGCAGCACGCCGGTCGTCACGGCCAAGCACAGCACGCCAGCGATCACCCCAGCTATTCGTGACCTGCGGCCGCCGAGCACGCGCGGGGAACCGGGGCGTCGCGGATGGATCAGCAGGTCTTGCAGCGGCGCCAACACGCCCAGACAGGCCGAGGCCACCCCCACGCCGACCGCCAGCACGACGGTCTGCCACGTCACGATGCGCTGCGTGCCAACTGGAAACGCGAACGAGAGGTAGCCTGGTGTAGCGTGAAACACAAGGATCGAGAGCAGCTCGCCGAGCGCCAGCCCGAGCACCGAGCCGAGTAGGCCGAGCACGAGCGCGTCTAGTAGCAGCACCTGCGCAGTCATCAGCCGTGTCGCCCCCCAGCGTCGCAGGCTCTCCGCGAGCGTCCGTCGCAGTCGAGCGGACACGAGCATCGCGTTGAACGCGAACAACAGCCCGACAAGGCCGCTGATCGCCGCAAACAGGTCCGTCCCCTGGTTGGTCGGTGCTGCCGCTACCGCAAAGAGCTTGGAAACGAAGTCCGCAGGATCCAAGTTGAGATTGTTTGCGTTGGCGATTGCACGCAGCCCACGGTAGGCAGCAGCCTGCTCGCCCGGGACAGTGCGAACGAGGATGCGTGTGATGCGGCCCGGTGCCTGCGCGAGCTGCTGGGCGTAAGCAACCGGCGCGATCACGACCGGGCTGTGGATCAACGGCCCGATGTCGCTTTCCTGGAGCGTCGCGGCAATCAATACGGTGCTGCTGTGCGTGCCGATCTGCAACGTCGCCGGCTGCAGCGGCCCGACGCCGATCGCTTGCGCGACGGGCGCCGGTAGCGCAAGCGCATGTTGGCTGGCAAGCTGGGCGTAGCTGAAGCGGCGCAGCAGCGAACCTCCCGCTTTCGCGAGCTGCGGTTCGGTGCCGATCAACTGCACTCCCGCCTGCCCCGACGGCCCGATGATGTTGGCCGGTTGTTCAAGAACACGGATTGCCGTACGCACGCCTGGCGTGCGACGCACCTCGCCGAGCAGCGACTGGTCAAAGCCCTGCGGCCCGCGCGCTTCGAGCTGGTACTGCATGTTGCCGACAATCCCATGCGCAAGCTGCTGCACCGAGCCGCCCAGGCTCGTCCCGGCGACCTGCGAAGCGAACAGCAGCGCCACGCCGACCGCAATGCCGAGCACCGCGAACAGCTCCTGCACCAGCACCAGGCGCGCCTGCAGCCGCGCGCGATAGAGCCGCGCAATGTCGGAGAAGGCCATCATCGCGGCGACCCCTGGCGGGCGGCGAGCACGAACCCCGGGTCGGGCTGGTAGTCGCCGAGACGCCCGTCGCGCAACTCAAAGACGCGATCGGCGAATCCGGCGGCCTGCGGGTCGTGGGTCGCGAGCAGGACTGTCATCGTGCGCTCACGGCACAGCCCGGCGAGCAGTTCGAGCACCTCGCGGCTGCGACGCGTGTCGAGGTTGCCGGTCGGCTCGTCCGCGAGCACGAGGCCGGGCTCGGTGGCGAGCGCCTGGGCGATGATCACCCGCTGACGCTCGCCGATCGAGAGCTGCTCGGTGCGATGCTGCATCCGCTCCCCGAGGCCGAGCCGCACCAACAGCGGTTCGACCAGCTGGCGCGCGTCGCGGGCGTGCCTGACCCACAGCTTCAACGACGCGTTCTGGATCGCACGCGCGCCGGGCAGCAGGTCGGAGGGCTGTCCGATGATCCCGACCTCGCTCAACCGGTACTCGCACGCCTCACGGTAGGAGAGCGCAGAGATGTCGCGACCGTTGACGAGCACCGACCCGCTGTCCGGTTCCAGCAGCGCCGCGATCAGGTTCAGCAGCGTCGACTTGCCCGACCCGCTCGGCCCGTACAACGCGACGAACTCGCCGGGCGCCGCCGACAGCGAAACGCCGTCCACGGCCCGCACGGGATCGCCTTCGCCGACCGTGTAGTGCTTGACGAGACTGCGCAACTCAAGCGCTACCGGCATACCCCTGCCCGACACTCCCACCACGACCCAAAGCACCCCGCAACGCCACCACATTCTCCCCCAACCGCGGCGGCTGCGCGGAGACCTCCCGCAGCGAGCACCGCGACAGCCGCAGCACGCGGTGCGCGCACGCCGCCGCTTCGCCGTCGGAGACCGCCATCAACACCGCAAGACCCTCACGTTGCGTGAGCGAACGCAACAGCCGCCCGATGTGCGCGGTCTCGCGCATCCCCAGCCCGTCGGTCAGATCGTCAACCAACAGCAGCCGCGGCGCGGCGACAATGCCCTGCGCAAGCTCCACCAGCGCGCGGTCCCAGCGCGAGAGCTCACCCCAGCGCTGGCGCGCACGGCTGGCGATCCCGACGCGATCGAGCGCGGCCGCCGCCGAGCGCGCGACCGAGCGCCGCTGTGGGCGGCGACGACTGACGAGCAAAGGACCGGCGACGTACTCGCCGACGCGCAGGTCACCCGGCGGGCCAGACTGCCCGACCAAGCCGACCTCCTCACGCAAGAGCCGCGCGTGCTCGCGCTCGGACAGGCGCGCCAGGTCGCGGCCGTCGAAGCGAACGATCCCGGCGTCGGGGCGCTCCAGCCCCGACGCCAACCCCAACAAAGTCGTCTTACCCGCACTGCGGGTGCCCACCACGGCAACCAGCTCACCGTCAAGAACACGCAGCGAGACATCGGTGAACAGCGACTCCGCCCTCCCGTCGCCGCGCCCTACGGTACACGAGACGCACTCGAGCGAGAGCAGCTCGGGCATCAGCGTCGCCGCTGCTCGCGGGCGTGCTGGGCGCGCCGCGCGGCCTCGACGCTCAGCGATTCGACGTACCCGCGCAAGCGCTCGCGCCGCGCGCGCTTGGAGTCCCACAGCCCGATCTCGTCACGCAGCAGGCCGATCGCCATCAGCACCGGCCAATCCTGCGCGGTGACGAACGCGTCGTCGGCGAGGCGGTCTTCGAGCGCGGCGACGCTCGCGTGCAGCTCTTTCCACTGGCGGTCGTAACGCTCCTCCTCCGCCTTGATCAGCTCGATCAGCAGGGGAGCGTGCTCAGGCCGCGAGAACGCGACCTTCAGCAGCAGCTCGTCGCGCAAGGGGTCCTCTTCGGCGGGCACGCGCAACCAGCGCCAGAAGATCACCAGACCCTCGCCGGTGACCTCGTAACGAGTCGTCTTTTGTTGGGGATTGGCCGCATCGCGGGAGCGATGCGGCTCGGGGAGGGTTAGCGTCAACGCAAGCAGCGCGCTGACGTCGGAACGCAGGCTCACGTTGGCCGGCACGGTCGCGTTGCTGATCGCCTGCTCGGCGGCCGCCGAGGTGATTTCGACTTCGCGGACCCAGCCTTTGTCGAGCAGACTCCTGACCGCGCTGTGCGCGGTCGAGTGCGACCACCGCGCGGCAACGAAACGCGTTTGCATGCGATCCTCGATGCCCTTCGCCGTGTCGGCGCGCTCAATTACGAGACCAAGAACCACCGCGTTACTGGCAGACAGTCCATCTTCGTGCGCCCGTCCCACAGGGCCGAACCATATACCACACGCACGCCAACAGACAACCGCACAGAATCGTTCAACTTGCTAGATAACGGCCAAACATCACCAGTCACGCGGTACGAGCGACACCGAGAAAAATGAGAAACACCGGCTCACTCGCGTCGGTCGCCGGCCACACCGGGCAACCTGATCGCAGCGGTTTGCTCGGGCACGCGGGGCAGGGCGGAAATCTCCCGCAGCGAGCACCGCGACAGCCGCAGCACGCGGTGCGCGCACGCCGCCGCTTCGCCGTCGGAGACCGCCATCAACACCGCAAGACCCTCACGTTGCGTGAGCGAACGCAACAGCCGCCCGATGTGCGCGGTCTCGCGCATCCCCAGCCCGTCGGTCAGATCGTCAACCAACAGCAGCCGCGGCGCGGCGACAATGCCCTGCGCCAGCTCCACCAACACACGCTCCCACCGCGAACACTCGCTCCAGCGCCGCTGCACCACGTCGCCGCTCAACCCCACGCGCTCCAGCGCGCTCCCCACGCATAGCGCGACCGCCCGCCGTCGAGCGCGACGCCGGCTCACGAGCAGCGGACCGGCGACCCACTGGCCCACCCGCAGATCGCCAGGCGGCCCGCTCTGGCCGACCAGGCCGACTTCCTCACGCAAGAGCCGCGCGTGCTCGCGCACGGACAGGCGCGCCAGGTCGCGGCCGTCGAAGCGAACGATCCCGGCGTCGGGGCGCTCCAGCCCCGACGCCAACCCCAACAACGTCGTCTTACCCGCACTGCGGCTGCCCACCACGGCAACCAGCTCACCGTCAAGAACACGCAGCGAGACATCGGTGAACAGCGACTCTACGGGTCCGGCGCCGGCGCCGCGGCGCACCGTGCGCGAGACGTCTTCGAGAGACAGCAGGCAGTCCATCGCCGCACAGCATGACGCACCCCCGCCACAGTGGCTTCGGCCCGCGAGCCGCAACACCGCAAAATCGAGGCCCGACGCGGTACTCGCAGGCGGTACTCGCCACGAAACCCAGCTTACGGATTTACTCCTACATCACTCCACGTAAGCCGGAGGTTTTTGCAAAAGGCAGCGAGAAATGCGGATATATGCGAAACCTATACCAGCACACTGGGACGTAGCCAAACCCTCTCGGTGAGTGACGGCCGAGCTAACACTGCACATGCACCTGCACCCTTCCGGCAGCGCGACCTTAGGAGAAGCCACACGATGCGGCGAGCTTTGCGTTTTGACACCAACGCATCATCAAGCTGAGAGCAGCTCGATGCGGTTGCCCCATGGGTCCTGCGAGTAGAACCTCCACTAAGCCGAGGAGGGTCCCATAGAACCGCCGCGCCTCGGCCTCACAACCGCGCGGGGCCGCAACCTGCACATGATCGAGGCCAACGATGCCCATCGCCCAAAGTTAGCTCACCACTGCCGACGCTCGCACCAGCGCGCGACTTGCGGCCCGGATGCCAGGAGCGCCGGCCCTACCTCTTGCAAGCACCGACGCCAAGCTCTTGCTGCCACGCGCCAGGAGAGATTCGAACTCCCGACCTTCGGTTCCGTAGACGGCCTTCGGCTTCCGGCTCTTTGCGGCTGGACAACTTTTCCCTGCGATTTGCACACTTTTGGTAACCGTTCAGTTGGTTGGTTCAGGTGAGTAGGGGTAGCGGGTTGTTGGTGGCGTGTGCGATGTGCAGGTTGGTGAGGTAGTCGAAGAGGCTGCGGGTTTGTAGGCGGCAGGTGATGGAGGCTGAGAGGAGTCGGGCGATGCGTTCCTCCCCGCCGGTGGACTGGCTGCCGAGGGAGAGCTTGCGGTAGATCACCGCGCCGCGGAGTGAGCGCTCCGCGTGGTTGTTCGTGGGTGTGACGCCGGGCACCTTGGCGAACGTCCAGAGGGCGGGCCAGATCTTCAGCAGGTTGCGGGCCAGGCCGCGGGTGCGCTTGTTCGGTGGTGCCTTGCCGGAGTATCGGCGCAAGAGAGGCTTCAGATCGCGTTGGCAGGCCCGGATTCGGCGGCGTAGCTCGGAGCGATCGCCGGTGTGCTGGAAGATCTCAAACGCCCGAAACACCTCCTGGCAGACCTTCAGTGCGGCCGCTCCGAACTCAGCCTGGGCATCGAGGCCCTCCGCTTGGGCCTGGAAATCTCGCCGCAGGTGGCTCCAGCAGACTTGGCGACGGTGCAGCGGCAAGTGGTTGTAGGCCCACCACCGGTCGGAAGTCACGATCCCCTTGTGGTCACCGAGCAGCGCGCGGGCGTGGTCCTCGTGACGGTCCGGGGCGACGTTGAAGATCGCCAGGTTCTCCGTAAACGCGCCCCATAGCGCGCGCCCGCCACCCTGTAGACGCCAGCCTGTCTCGTCCATGTTCAGCGCCGAGGACCCGCGGACACTCTCGAGGAGATCCCGGCAGGGCTCGGCGAGCGCGGCGGCGGTCCGGGTGAGAATCGCCTCGATCGTACCGGTGCTGATCCGCGCCCCGAAGAGCTCTTGGCAGAGCTCGACCGCGTCATGGCGAGAGATACGGTTACGCACGACCAACGCGGCGACCGCAGCCTGCAAACGCGGGCCGAAAGCGCTGGTCGCGACATCGGAAGGCATGGGCGCCCGCTGCGCGCGACCGCAGCCGGGACAGTTCACCCTCGGGCACTGATGCTCGATCAACCGAACCGCGATCCGCGGGAGCTCCTCCACCTGGGCACGCACCGGCTCCCCGACCGCCACGCGCTCTGCCTCGGTGAACAGGTGCCCGCAACAGCACGAGTGCGGCCAATGCTCGATGACCTCATCCGCGACTGTCGTCGGCAACAGACCCCGGCCACGCCCCCGATGCCCATCCTGGCCGCCCTGTTTGCGCCCTGAGGGATCCTTACGCCGGGTGGGCGTCTTGCCCGGCATATCGGTGCTCGGCGGCCGCGAGGAATTCCTCGAGTTCGCCGCCAACTTCGCCTCCAACACCGCGATCCGCTCCCCTTGGCGCTCAACAACCGCAGTCAACTGCTGGATCTGACGATCCATACGCAGCAACACCTCGATGACGACCTCTCGCCCCGCGTCATAGATCGCGCCAGCTTCTTCCCGCTCCACACCACAAAATTCGACAGACCAGAGTTATGTCCCCCTGACCCACTGAACGCCTACCACTTTTGAGGGATCTGCCCCTTCGGGGTTTGCGGCTGTTTGCGGGCGTACCTTGGTTTTTTCTTGACCCGGGCCGGCTGTTCGTCCGGCCTTTGGTCGCGCACTTGGGGTACGCCGTCGGGCGTCAGCGGTGCTCTCTCCACCCGCCGTCAGCTATGTGCTCGAGTGGTGGCGCGTTGCGGAGCAGGACGCCGATTTGCTCCATGAGCGTGTCGGCGGCAAGGTCGATGTCGTAGCCCTGAGGAAGATCGATGACCAGGCTTGCGAGATCGGTGCGGAAGTCCGCGTCGGCGAGCTTCGCAAGCAGGTTCAGCCTGAGCTGTGGGTAGGTGAAGACGTTCTCCTGCATGTAGTGCTCGAGGCCGCCGACGATCTCCGCCGGCGGCGCTTCGCCCCCTGTCAACACCAGCCAGAGGTCGAACAGGTCGCGCCCCTTGCGGCGCTGGTAGAGAGCACGGAGCTTGGTGGACATCATCTCGTCGAGGGCGAACGTCGGGATCGGCGCGTCACCGTTCCACCAGCGCGACGCGACCGCGTGGTCGATGGTGGTGGGGGTCTTGAACGGCGTGGTCTCGGCGATGTTGGTCTCGATCTTGATGCGGATCTGCCCGTGCGGATCGGTTGCCTGCGCATCCAAGATCACGTGCACCATCTGCCTGGCGCGATCGACTCCAGAGACGCCCAGGCCGACATCCTCGGCGACCTCGCGCAGCTGGTCGAGGTACGGTCCGATGGGGCCGGTGGTGCGCCTGACATAGTCGAGGTCTTCGCTGTAGCGGTAGGGCTTGGGCAGGTGGAGCTTGTGCAGGCAGGTGCCGCCGCGCATCACCAGCTCGCCGCCGAGGAGTTCGTTGCCAGCTATCTCGCTCATCAGCCGCGAGAGGATGAGGTCCTGCTCGACCTGGTAGGACTCGAGCCACGGGACGCGTGCGCGCCATTCGGTGATGAACGCGGCGGGGATCACAGGTCGGGTTCCACCTGGGTGTTGATGCGCAGCTGCCAGTCGGGGTCGGTCTTGCCGCGTTTGGTCGCGGCCGGGTCCAGCAGTGCGGGCTCGCCGAGATCAAGGCGCGCGGCCTGGCGCAGCGCCTCCAAGTCCTCGCAGTGGCCGTAGCGCTCGACGAACCAGCCCGCGCGTCGCACGACCGCACGTCCCCGGCGGCTGGCGACGCGCGCCAGCTCCGACCCCCCGAGCTCGCCAATCTCAGCAAGGATCGTCGCGACGTTGCTGTAGCCACCGCTGGCACGGTGGTGGGCGAGCAGGTCAACCACCGTGGTCTCCCTGACCGAGACCGTCAGGTAGCCCGTAGGGACGGCGATCCGCTGCACCTTGTCCTCGTGGATGTGCCTGCTTGTGTAGAAGCGCAGGCGGACCCGGCCAAGGTCGCGATCACGCGGTGCGGCGAGCGCGCTCATCACCTGGAAGACCTGGGGCGCCTGGTGGGACGCGCCGTGGATACGCGCCGCGCTAAGCAACGCAACGTAGTAGGCGCGGTGCAGATGGGCCATCATCGCGTCGATGAACCAGTCGCCCGGCAGCACCCCCCAGCTGCGGTACTCCGGCGGCACAGCAACATAGAGGCCCCGGGCCGGCGAGAAGACCTGTTTGCGCCGCTGCAGCCTGCCAAGCGCATCCGCGGCCGCCCCCCGGTCAGAGCCCAGAATCGCCGCCGCGTCATCCAGCGTGAACTCATAGCGGCCGAGCGACAGGAGATGATCGGGCAGGTCACGGGGGCGAACCGACATGGGACGAAGTTTAGCGCTCAACCGCATAACTTGCGGATTTGATGCTAAATAATCCCAAGCAGGCAGTATCTCTTTGCAAAAGGCCGCTTGAGCTACGGATATACGCGGAAGCCATACTATGAACCCAAGGACGCGGCGAAGACTCAGCCGTCGCGGCCGTCGACCCATCACCAGGGGGCTGAGTATCGTCGGGCCGGGACGTATGGATGGTCCGGTTCTTAGAAATGCCACCGGGGCCGCCGGGCCTCTCTAAGATCCCGCGGGTGGAGCGCGAGGAGCTGAAGGCGCTGCAGGCGCCGCTGAAGGATCGCTACAGGACAGAGCCCGGCGCGGCGCTTCTCACGCTGTCCGCAACGGGCGAGCTCGGAGAGGGCGTCTCGTGCTCGGTGCGAACCGCCCGCGCAGTCGCGGAAGCGGGGCTTCACCCAGCGTCGGGGGGCGACGGCTCGCTGCTGTGCTCCGGCGACATGCTGCTCGAGGCGCTCGTTGCGTGCGTTGGGGTCACGCTGAGGGCAGTCGCGACCTCACTGGGGATCTCTGTGGCGTCCGGGCACGTCCGTGCCGAGGGGGACTTGGACTTCCGCGGCACTCTCGGCGTGGACCGCGAGGCGCCCGTGGGCTTCTCCGCGATCCGTCTCTCCTTCGAGCTCGACACCAATGCCGAGGAGGAGCAGCTCGCGACCCTCCTCACGCTCACCGAGCGCTACTGCGTCGTCTATCAGACCCTCGCCGCGACCCCCGCCCTCTCCACGACCCTCACGACTGCATCGCCGGCAAGGCCACCCCGAGCAGACTCGAGCGAACCTGGCTCAAGACGCGCTGGATGCAGTCCGACCGTACCCATGCCCGAGTGTTCTCCCGGGTAGGAGCCCGAATGCAAAGGCCAACACGCGCGGAACCGCCCGGGAGCAGGAGCGAGCCGAGAGCCGATGCGGATGGCCCCTCGTCGTCCGTTGCGCAAGCGAAGCGCCAACGTGCTGAGACGCTCGCGTCGCTCGGTGAGCGGGCGTGTCGCCGACGGTCGTAGCCGGCGCGCACGACCGTTCCGAACGAACGCGTTAGCCTTTGGCCGATGCACACCGCGAGGAGCGCACGATCGTGACGCTGACGCTCGACTGGGGCAGGGCGAGGTTCCACCCGATCGACGGCCGCACTCAGCGGCTGGAGGTCCCGTTTCCGCATGAGCTACGAGAGGATGCGCGGACCTCGCTCGCTTCCGCGCTGGTGGGGCTCGAGGTAGTCGGCGGCCCCATCGAAAACGCCAAGCTCAGTCGGTCGCACATCCGCATGGAGATCACGCGCGACGCGGACGTGGACGCTATCAAGCAACAACTCCAAGCGCTTGTTGACGACGTCGTATCGCCGACGGACCAGACGTAGAACTGCTATGTCGTGTCGTTTGTCAAGTGGGCGTGGTTGGTCGCGTCCCCTGGGCGGACGTTTGGGGGGTGGTCGGGAGCGGGCTCGGTGTCGGCGTTGCCAGTCTGATGATGCGGGGGTTGGGTACCCCAGGGCCCGGTTTCGTGCTGCCAGCGTGCGCTGTCTAGGAACGGGCGTGGCACTCGTTTCGGGGTGCTGCCCATAGTTCGATCGCGCGTGCCGGCCGCTGATGGCCCGGCGCCCCGCTCTCCCGGCCCGTAGAGCTGTCCGCGAGGGTCAGTCGGCGGTCGCGCCGCTGCCCAGAGGAAGCACGCCAGCTCACGTGCGCAAGCGACGACGATCACGTTGTGCGCCTTGCCGCGGCCGCGCATCCGGTGATAGACACGATGCAACCGTTGCTGCGCCCTGTTGGCGATCTGCAAGACATCCTCGGGCTGGCCTTGCTGGCGGTTTTGGAGGGTCACCCCGATCCGTGGGGGACGGCTGTAGTGCCAGGCCGACTCGACGAGCAACCGCCGCGCGAAGCCCGAACCCGTCTTCGTGATCGACCCCTGGTGCGATGACTCGCCGGACTGGTGAAGGGACGGGATCAGCCCGAGCCATGCGCTCAGCGCGTTCGCTCGCGCGAAGCGCTGCCAGTCGCCCCCGAGCTCGAGGTGAAGCGCGAACGCTGTCAGGGTGTCAACGCCCCGGAAGCACCGGAGCCTCGCGATGATCGGCCACCACGCTTCGTCTTCTGCCAGGCGCGAGAGCCGCTCAGCGATCGCCGCCTTGCGCGCACTCAGACCGTCGACGGAGGCGATCAGATCAGCGAACACCAGCTCTGAAGCCGTCTCCTGGAACTGTTGACGGGCGAGCCAGCGCCGGTGAGCCACAGTCCACGACGCGTGCCGACGGGATCTGATGACCGCTCGTCACCGGGTCTCGAAGATGCTGTTGCGCCACGGCCGGGTCTACCCCGAGCCCTCGACCTGCTATTTTCGGCCATCGCAGGACTGCTCCAGGAGGTCGCGCAGAGCGTGCCGGTGTGCGTGGTACTCGACGATTTGCACTGGGCCGACGGGCAGTCGGTGGCGCTTCTCAAGCACGTCGTTCGCGCTGTCGAGTAACGCACGTGCGAGCGCACCGCAGACCCTATGTCGTAGGTCGCCCGTTGGGTTGACCGTCGGAGGTAGGCCGGACACTCCTCGCGGGGGCTTGTCTGGCCGGAGAACGGCTCCGGCTGACCCCAGTTCAATGAGGAGGTCCGGCCATGACCGGAATGGTGACCTATGTGGGGCTCGATGTCCATGCCCGCTCGACGCATGCTGCTGCGATTGACGTCTCGACGGGCGAGCTGCTGCGCGCGCGGTTCGGGCCGGGCGTCGAGGAGCCGGTCGCGTGGCTTACGGGTTTGCCCGGCCCGGTGCGCGCGCTTGCTATGAGGCTGGGCCGACCGGGTTCGGGCTCTATCGCGCCGCGAGCGCTGCCGGGATAGCCGTCGAGGTGATCGCGCCGGGCAAGACACCAAGGGGACCCTCAGACCGGGTGAAGACTGACCGCAAGGACGCGGAGCTGCTCGCGCGGCTGCTGCTCGCCGGGTCGCTAACCACCGTCGTGGTCCCACCGGTCGAGGTCGAGGCCGCCCGCGAGCTGATGCGTGCCCAAGTAACGCTCGGTCTCGGGGTCAGATGTCTGGGGCGCGGGCAAGTCCGCCACACGCCGCTCCAGGTTTCGAGCCAGGCGGACGAGTTCACCCTTGTGCCGCTCTACGAGGCGGTTCAGCACCTCTTGCGGCGCGTGTTCGACGAGCTGCGAGCAGACCTCGATCCATGGCTCATACGGCACCGCCAGCTCTTCAGAGCAAGCGCCCTAGCAGACGGCGAAGCCCTCGGCGTGGGCGCGGTGGGCACCGTAGCTTGAAAGCCTCGTCTTGACGATCCCCGGCTCGCCGGAGAGCAGCACCACCTGGCGCGCCTCGTCGCGGGCAAGCACCATCGCCTCCTCGATCACAGCGCGCTCCTCGACGCGACCTACGTAAGAGACGGGCGGCACCGAGCGAAGCACCGCTGGCAAAGGCCAGCCGCCAGCTCCTGCAGCCTCCTCGCCGAGTGGCGCCCACGAAACCGAGAACGCCTCCACGGGCTCGGGGAGGCCCTTCAACTCCAACATGCCAGCCGACCGACCACCCGTTCTCACGCCCCGGCAATTCCTGGACCTGCTCCACGAAAGCAACATCGCCACCTGAGCGTCGATCGCAAGAGGTTCTTGCAACCCACTAGGAGAGACTCGAACTCCCGGCCTTCGATTCCCGTACAAGGCGGTCCCTGGACTTGCGAATGTTTTTGGGCTTTGACTTCTTCTTGACCTCTACTGGCTTCAACGGCTGCCCGAGATCCCCGTCGAGCAGGTGCACGTATGTGTCCAGCGTGAAGCTCGGCGAGTGGTGACCAAGCCAGCGCTGCACTTGGACGACGTTGCGCCCTTCGGCAAACAGCCGTGAGGCCACGGTATGCCTGAAAGTATGAAAGCCGGCCCACCCGACGCCTGCCTCCTCGCACGCTGGCGCCAGCACTCGTTCTGCGAGATTGTCGGGATCCAGTGGACTCCCGGTCCGGGTGGCGAAGACCCGGTCGTTCGGGGCGCGGCAACCTACATGGGCCGCGAGCCGCTCGGCGAGCTCGAGGATCTCTATCACGGCGCCGTCCAGCAGCGTGACCTTCTTTACGGGTCGAACAGGCCACCCCTCGTGGCGCTTGCCGCTGCCCCGAAGGTGCACTCATCTGCATTCGCCCGTCGCGTCGGCATCACTGAATGCTTCCCGCTTGACCACGCGGCCAGACGGCGTTCTCGTGACGATCGTCGTTTGCCCTGGCTTGAGCAGGCGGTACACCAGACTCGCCTGCCCGTCACCCTTCGGTAGTGGAACCGGGAGCTTGAACAGGCGTGTCGGCGGTCCAGCGCCTTCTGCGAATACGTCGGCGCTCGGCATGCCGAGAAGTAGCCACCGCTCTACCTCAGCTTGCGTTTCTTGCGTACCTTGCTATACTTGCCGCAAATGGCTTCCGTTCATTCCACATTCGCCACCGCGGTCGAGGGTGCCGCGCTCTCCAGAGAGCGACTGCGCGCTTGGCCGTCGCTCAGCCAGGCCGCACAGATGCTCGACCTGTCGCTGTCTACCCTTTCACGTGCAATGGACGCGCATCAGATCCCCAAGCATCAGCTCGGGGGCCGCACGCGCAAGATCGCTCCCGTAGCTCTGCTCGACCTGGCTGTCGAATACGGTGCCGACGTCGCGAAGGTCGCCGACAACGTGATGAGTATCGCTGAGCATTCAGGCGTATCCCAGCCCTTGGTCGCGACTACCGAGCAGGACATGGGCGCCTGGTTCGCGGCGCAGGCAATGCAAGCCCCCGGCCCGCACGAGGATCAGCTCGCAGCGCTGATCAAGGAGATGCGCGAGGCGATCGGCACCGACGCCGCCGACGCCATCCTGACTCGCGCCTGCGTCACGGCGCCAGCCGCAGCAGCTTCGGAGCGCCCCCAGCCCGCGCCTTGACGCTGAGCCGCGCACCATAGAGCCCGCGTAGATACGCAGCCAAGGCGTCCTGGCCCTCGACGTCAAACAGCAGGCCGCCGAGCTCCGCTTCGGCTCTCTCGCGTCTGCGCGTTCCCTCGGGTAGCCGTTCGAGGACCCACGCCCGGTGGTCACTCGCAACGTACAGCAACACTTCGACAAGCAACTGGAACCCCGTCTCGATGATGATCTCCACTGTCGGCGAGACATCGGAACGCAGCCGCGGGCTCGCCGCGATGACGAGCAGCGGATCGTCCAGGCGCCGCGACATATGCCAGCCGATGACCGCCAGGGGCATCTGCCCGCTGGACTCTTCTACATCCCGGGCGACGAGCGTCCGGCCGCGCCCATCCTTCAGACCGCGGTTGACCGCCACCGTGTCCAACGGGAAACGGTAGGCCGCGCCGAACACCCGCGGGTAGAAACTGCTGAGCTCCCAAAGAGCACGCCGAGACCGCACGGTCGGCGGATCAGCCGGTACCTTGACCGCCGGCACCCGCACCACCGAGTTCTCGCGCAGCTTCTCATCCCAGGTGATGCTGATGGACCTCGACCAGTCGATACGCGGCACCCTCACATTCTCTATGTCCGCGGCGACGACTCCTTTACAGGTCGACTTGAAGCCTGGCCGTAAGCGTTTCCAGAACCGACTCCGGTGTTCACACCGAGCCTCTCGCCAGCACCGTGCCGAGCGCGCAGCAGATCCGAAGAGCAGCGAGTCGTCTATGCCGGGAGGCCGCCCGCTGGTCGCTGTCAGACGAGCTGCGCTTTGAGCTGGCTGGCGTAGCCGGTGGCGAGGAGGCGATCGTCGGTGATCGAGAACGCCTCGCGGAGCCGCTGAACAAGCTCGTACTCGCCACGCAGGTCGGAGTTGGGTGCTGCGACTGCCTCCAGCTCGATGAAGCTGCCGAGCCGCTCGACTTCATCGAGATGAATACGCACGTTGCGCCATATGAACAGGTGCCGGCGCTTGGTCACCACGACAGTCGTGCCGACCGTGCTTGCGGGACGCAAGCGCGCAGCATCTCTGACGCTGCGGTATGGCGCAACCGATGCGGCCCGACCCGTGGCAGCCCCGCGCGCTGGCACGAGCACTGCACGATCGTCGTCACGCAAGCGCAGCTGACCGGCCCAAACGGCGCGCACCCACACAAAAACAGCGCGGACGCCAAGGTCTTCAAGCTTGAGTGCGCTGGGAAGCTCGTCGTCGATCAGGTGTCCGTAGGTTTCGAGGGTGTAGGCGGCGGCGTGGTGGCCCATCCAGCGTTGCAGGCGCAGCGGGCTGGTGCCTTCCTCGATCAGCAGCGAGGCGCAGGTGTGGCGTAACGCGTGCAAGCCTATTCCGGACACGCCGGCACGCTTGATGGCGGGCTTGAGAACGCGGTTTCTGAGGTTGCTCGGGTTCAATGGCCGCCCGCAACGGTTGGGGAACACGAGGTCCTCGTCTCGTGCGTCGGGGGGTCGCAGCGCACGCAGTGTGCCGGCGAATTCCTCGGCCAGCGGGATCGCGCGGGCGGCGTAGTAGGACTTCGGAGCACCGACGACGCCACCGACGATCGCCCGTCGTACCCGCAGCCGCGGTGGGTTCGCATCGAGGTCCAGGTCGCACCAGCGCAGCGCGATCGCCTCCGAGATGCGCAGCCCTGTGGAGGCCAGCAGCACGAACAGCGGCTGGTATGCCGGCGGGATCTCGGCGAGCAGCCGTCCGAGTTGCACGCGGGTCAGGAAGCGCCGCTCGCTGACGGCCCAGCGGCGCCCGCCGCGACGCGAGGGCAGGACCAGAGAGCGCATGAGATCGCCGTCGATGAGCCCCTCGCCGGCAGCCGCGTCAAGGCATCGGCGAAGAGGCGTCAGAGCGTTGCGGATCGAGCGATCCGAGAGTCGCCCGCGGCGTCCGGGGCGATCCGTAAGCCAGCCGATGAAGCCCTGCAGCGCTCGCCGGTCGAGGTCGGCGAGCCGGACATCGGCGGGGAAGTAGGACAGGGCGAAGGTTGCCAGCAGCCGGCGGTATTCCTCGCGTGTCTGCTCGCGCACCGCGTCGTGTCCGCTGCCGGCGTGGCGGGCGACCCATCTCAGCGCGTAGTCGTGCAGGGTCGGCCCGCGCCGCTGCTCGCTGGCTTCGGCGTCGCGCGCGAGCTTGATCGCCCGCGCCTCGGCGAACGTGGCGGCGGACTCCTTGCGCTGGCGCCCTTCGTGTCGGTACACCGCGACATACTGTCCGCCGCGGCGATATACCCCGGGGTGAGCGGTACGCTCGAGCAACACCTCACGTGTTGCCTTGTTGCCCACGCTGTTGCCCTTACGGCGTAGCTCGTCGCCTGCCGCGGAAGTCCTGCAAACCCGCACCAGCGCAGACGATCACCCCGCCTGAGCGGGGCTTTTCTGTGACGCGCCAGGAGAGATTCGAACTCCCGACCTTCGGTTCCGTAGACCGTCGCGGGGGGTGCCGTGGAGTCGGCTGATTTGGCTCTAGCGCAGGGAATCCGCCCCTTCGCTCTCCGGCGTGGTGGAGTGCGTTGGTGTGGGGCGTGTTTGCACTTTGTTTGCACCCCGCCCGCGTGCCGGCGCTCCCGTCAGCCGTCTACTTGTCCCGTGTCCTCGTTGTCCTCCGCCAGCTCGTGCGCTCGGCGGGCGGCGAACTCGGCGACCTGCTGCTCGACGCGCCGCAGGCCCTCCATCTCCTCCGTAAGGCCCTCCGTGATCTGGGCGTCCTCACCGGCCATCAGGACGCCGCGCTCGCCGACGTTGTAGCGAGTCACGGCGATCGGAGTGGCGATCCCCTGCAACGTCAGGTGGGCGACCGCCTCGTTGCGGCCGGCGCAGAGGATGAAGCCGACGGTGGCGCGATCCTCGGGGTGGGCGATGAGCGCATTGACGGCGTTGACGTACAGGTTCATCTTGCCCGCGAACTCCGCCTTGAAGGGGCCGAGCTTCAGGTCGATGACCACGAAGCGGCGGGTGGGGTGGTGGAAGAAGAGGAGGTCGAGGATGAACTCCTCGCCGCCGATCTCAAGCGACTTCTGGCGCCCGGCGAAGTAGAAGCCCTCGCCCAGAGCCAGCATGAAGCGCTCGATGTCCGCCAGCAACGCCACTTCCAGATCGCGCTCCTTCGCGCCCTCGGCGAGCTGCACGAAGTCAAGGACGACCGGATCGCGGGTGATGCGCTGCACCGCCTCGGCGTCGTCCGCCTCCAGAGTCCGCTCGAAGTTGGTGATCGCCGCCCCCTCGCGCTCGTGCAGGCGTGTGGCGATGTAAGCCTGTAGCTGCGCGCGGGTCCAGGCGCCGGCACGCTGGACGTACCAGTCTCTGGTGTTGCGGTCATCGAGCTTCTGCACCAGCTCGACGATGTGCCCCCACGGAAGGTCTTGCACACCGTGTGCGAGACCTCCCTCCTCTGGCCAAGCCACGGCAAAAGACCGCATACGCGCGAGGTTCGTGGGCGAGAACCCGGTGGCTCCAGGGAAAGCCGCCCGCAGATCGGCCGACAGCCGCTGCACTACCCCCTGCGTCCGCCGGCCCCGCTCTGGGCCGGCCTCGGCCTGACGGCGCTCGATCTCCTTGCCGATCTGCCAGTACACCCCGATCAGCTCGGCGTTGATCGCCCGCGCAGCCCGCGCCTGCGCGCTGCGGATGCGGCCCTTGATGTCCTCAAGGAACTCCTCGTAGCTCTGGGTCGCAAGCCCCAGCGCATCGGCAGACGATGTGGCAGAAAGGTCAGACATTCGTCTCCAGAGAGTACCGGCCGGGTGCGTCGTATCTCTGCGCTTCGTCGGCACCCCGCCCGAGCTTCAGCGGCTGCCCTATGTCCCCGTCGAGCAGGTGGATGTACGTGTCGAGCGTGAACGCGGCGGAGTGGTGGCCGAGCCACCGCTGGACCTGTACCGCGTTGCGGCCCTCGGCGAACAGCATCGACGCGCAGGTATGGCGGAAGGCATGGAATCCGACCCACTCCAGGCACGCCTCCTCGCGCGCGGGCTTGAGCACGCGGCGGCGGACGTTGCCCTGGTTCAGTGGCGCCCCGTTGCTGGCCGGAAACACCAAGTCCTCGGCGCCCGGCCACTCCGACGCTTTGCGGTGCTCGCGCAGCTCCAGCACGAGCGCGTGATCGAGCGGTATCTCCCGTTTGCCGTACTTGCTCTTGGGAGGCCCCATGCGCCCCTTCACGAGCGCTCGCCGGACCTTGACGTGTGGCGTTGACCCGTCGAGTTCCATGTGCCGCCATTGGAGCGCCACGGCCTCGCTGATCCGCAGACCTGTGGAGGCGAGGAACAAGAAGAACATCTGCCAGTTGTCCGGGAGCATCCCGAGCAGCGTCGATAGCTCCTCGTGGCTCATCGCCCGGACCTCCTCCTCTTCGAACTCCTCGGCGGTCGGGCGGTGCGGGAGGTCCACGTCCCGGGCGGGGTTCCCCGACCGGATCAGACCCTCGCGGACGGCCGTGGCGAGGCACGCGCGCAGTGGGGTCACGATGTTGCGCACCGTCTGGTCGCCGAGGGTCCGCCCCTCCTGCTTGGCGGGGTCGCACAGCCATCCCACGAAACCCGCGATCCCGCTCGGCGTGATCTCCGTGAGCCGCAGGCCAGCCGGGAAGAACTTCAGCGCGTACGCCTCCAACAAGCGCTTGTATTCGTCGCGGGTGCCCTCGCGGAATCCGCGCCGGCCGCGGCCCTGGTAGCGCTCCACCCACTCGCGGGCGTACTCGTGCAGTGTGATCCGGGAGCGCCCCTCGAACTCGCCCCGCTCGATGTCCGTCGCCCGCGCGGACTTCGCACGGCGGGCCTCATCGAGAGTCCTGAATGTCTCGTACCGCTGCTTGCCATTCTCGCGGTAGGCGATCATGTAGCGGGAGCCCCGCTTGTAGATTCCGGGATGCTTCGTCTTGATCGTGGGAGCGGCCATCGGGGTTCCTCCTTTGTAGCGCTGGACGCGGATGGTGGGCGTTACGACAGGGCTTCGATCGCTGCGTCAAGGTGCGAGCGCTTGAACAACAGCCTGCGTCCGTCGCGGCGCGGCGTGAGGCGTCGCTGGCTCACCAGATCGTGTGTGTAAGCCGAGCACCGCCCCCGCCGAGCAAGCGAATTCCTTCGCGTGCCCCACGGCAGGGCAGCTCGATACCGGAATCCGTGGCAGTTGAATGGGTCGGATATCGGGGTGGGCATCATGGTTTCATCCAAGGGTTTGGGCTCCTTTGAGCCAGTTGGGCAGCTGCCCAACTGAGTGCGGCCTTTGCAGGTCGTGGAGGAGCTGTCAAGCAAGTTCGCAAGTGACGGCAGTGCCCCGCCGCAGGCGGGGACTTGAACTTGCTTTACAGCGGGGGAACGACCTGCTAACCCCGTCCCGGCGCGCCGCCGCCGGCTGACTTTCACCAGCGAACAAGGAAACACCCACGACTCGCAACGCCCCAACGCTCCCAATGAGCCGTCAGCCGACCTCGATGACAGCCGACTTGCCCGCCCGACGCGCTCCTGCGGCTCCAACTCCGGCTCCAGCCCACCGACCGCCATCCCCCACGTAACGCCATCCCTCGACGCCCCAACCGGCCCCTCAGCCCGCCACCAAACACACCCGTGCCGACGACCCACGTCCCTCCTCCCCCTCCGGCCTCTACCGACCGATGCCTCTCAGCCCTCCTTGTCGTTGTTCTCCACTTCCACCCTGCTGCCCGCTCGCTCCCCTCCCACGCTCTGCGCCTGGCCCCACCAAAACATCTGTGATGTGGTGGGTCGAGGAAGGGGGTCCCCGGGTTGGAGCGAAGCGGAGAGGCGGGGACCCCCTTCCTCAATGCCAGGCGCAGAGCCAAATCCCGCCCGCGAGCGGGCAGCAGGGTGTCCGTCTGGGGTGTTCGCCTTATAGACGTACACCCAAACGAACACCCAGACGAAGACCCAGACGTACACCCCGCACCCCAAACGGCGGCAAGGACAAGACCGTTGTCGTCGGCGTCAAACAACGCGGCGGGGAGGTCCGGGAGAGCGCCACGCCCGGTCCTGCGGCGTGGCGCCCTTGCGGTCGTCAGTTGACCCGGCCGACGATCTGGACCATGCGGAAGGCCGCGCGGGTGGCGAACACGTGACCGTCGCTGGTCTGGTTGACCAGACCGCTTGTGCGCAGGGACCGTATGGTGTCTTTGATGAGCTTGCCGCGTTCGGTCGCACGGGCGAGGTCCCAGACGGACCAGATCGGCAGGTCGTACTCGCTGGTGAGCAGGTAGAGCACGTCGCGCTCGATCGCGTTGACTTCGGCGACGATAGGGTTCTCGTCAGGCATGGGAGGCATCTTCTCCTGTGCTCAGGTCCCGGCGTTGGGTTCCTGCCCGCGCCGGGACCGATTGTTATGGTCTGGGCATCAGCTTACCACGCGATGCCTCACAATGATTCGTAATGACTCAACCTGACTCCGAGGCGGTATCCTTCACGGTTCGTCTCCCGCGCGAGACCGCCGATCGCCTCCGAGAGATCGCGGCCAGCGAATCCCGCTCCGTCGCGGCCGAACTTCGCCGAGCCGTCCAAGCGCACGTCGATCGGGCATCCCAGGGCAGCAAGCCCAAGAGCCGCTAGCTCGCTCGCGGCGATCGAATCCGATTACCGCGTTATCATGGAGCGATTCCAACCGTGTAGGAGGCAGTCCGATGGATCAGCAGTCGAGCACACGTCGTGCCGCCCCTACAGGTCAGCGCACACGGTCTCGCAGTTCGGCACAGAATGGCGTAGGGCCGATCAGGTCGAAGGCTCGTCGCGTGCAGATCGAGCGTCTGATCCAGCGGACCACGAAAGACAAAGGGCTCAGCCCCGAGGTGGTTGCCACCCTGCATGACGATGCTTGGGGCAAGCGCCCGGATTCGTGACGCTGCCGAACGACGGGCGTATCTATTTCTTCGATACGTCAATCTGGAGCCACACGGAGCATCCACAGGTCGCATCTGACTGGACGACGGCGCTCCAGAACGATCGGATAGCCGTCTCGCCGGTCGTCGCCTTTGAGGTCCTCTACACCGCGCAGAACCAGGCCGACTTCGAGGCTCTTGAAGAACAGCTCGACGCCTTGCGACAGGTGCCCCTGACGCAGGGGATTGTCCGCTCCGCCCGCGCCGCGCTGCACACGCTTTCAGCGACGAATCATCATCGGCTACCGTTCCAAGACGCCTTGATCGCGGCGTCGGCTGCGCACAAGAACTGGGGCGTCCTGCACTACGACGGAGACTTCGACACGCTCAGTAAGGTGCTCGATTTTGAGAGTCGTTGGATCGCTCCACCAGGGTCGCTTTAGGCTACTCGCCGCGCAGCCCGCGACCGGCGCGACTCGTGCACGCAACGCACGGCCTCGACCATGACCTCATCCTCATCGACCCCGGCCGCCCCGCTGCGCTCTTGCGCGCGTCGGATCGTCTCGAACCCGAGCTGAATCCGCGCGGCCCGCTCCAGCGCTTCCCGATCGCTCTTGCCTGGCGAGCGCTCGCGAAGCCTCGACAGCAACTCGCTGTTGATCTCGACGGTTGTGGTCGCCGTGGCAGCCATAGCGTTCCCGATCGTATCGCCGTGCCCCCGAGGACATCAAGCCTCGCCGCGCGACTCAACGGCGAGCTGTGCTCGCAGCCGCTGGACACCGGGCCAATGGCGTCGGCGAAGGATGGGGCGATGGCTGCGCAGGCGCCGCGATTGGCGGGCATGTTTACACTTCCGTTTACACCCCAGCCCCAGACAGCCCTCTGCACAACCCTGCGGGCACAAAAAAACCCCGCCTGAGCGGGGCTTTTCTGTGACGCGCCAGGAGAGATTCGAACTCCCGACCTTCGGTTCCGTAGACCGACGCTCTATCCAGCTGAGCTACTGGCGCAGAACGACCCAGTTTAGTGAGCGCGCGCGCGCGCCGCGGCTCCGCATGCGAAGCCGCGGCCGCACGCCAGACCCCCGAGCACCGCAGGCGCGGCTCAGGCACGAGCGCGCCGAGCCCCGCAAACCGCTCGGATCGACGCAGGCGCGCGCGCTGAACACACCTACCCGGAGGCAGGCCGACGCGGTTGTCTCCGACCGCGCAGCCGCGAAGGCGGGGCATAAAACCGCATGGGTGCAGGGCAATCGAGGACGCTCGGACGAGGCGTGCGCTCGGCGCAACGACGCGGCGAGCACCGATCTTGACGACCCGCAAGACGTCCCCGATAGTGCGGCCGACCTGACCTTGAGACGCGCACATGAGAGCAGCAGCGAGATCGGAGCGGCCGAGTCGGCGGTTGGAAGGCTGGCGTGAACTCGACGGTTGACCGCCCGGCGTGGACACGCATCCCGCTGGACGCGCGCAACCGGCTAAAGGACGCGTTGCGGGTGCGCCAGAGGTGGCGCGCGCTGGACCGCGCCAGCCAGGCGACGTTCGCGGTGCTCGCGGTGCTGGTGGCCGGGGCGGTGGCCGTGCGGGTTTGGTTCATGGCTGTGTACCCAACGGCGTTTATGGGGTTCCCGGACGCGAGCCAGTACGCGCTGGCGGCTGGGCAGAACATCTTCCGCGACGCCCAGCGACCGGCGGGCTATCCGTTCTTCCTGCGGCTGGTGCACCATTTCAGCGAACAGCTGTCGTTCACGATCGCGGTGCAGCACGCGCTGGGGGTGGCGGCGGGGCTGCTGCTCTACAAGGCCGTGCGGCGCACGGGCGCGCCGGCATGGCTGGGCCTGCTGCCGGCTGTGGTCGTGTTCTTTGGGGGCACGGGGTTGATCCTCGAGCACGCGCTGTTGGGCGACTCGCTGTTCGCGTTCTTGCAGGCGCTGGGCCTCTATCTGGCGGTGCGCGCACTCTACGACGAGCGACTGCGCTGGGTGCTGCTGGCAGGGCTTGCGATCGGCGTGGATTTCTGGGTGAAGACCGCGGCGCTCGCCAGCGGGGCGCTCGTGCCGGTGGTGCTGATGTGCGCGACGAGCGGCGGGTTCAGGCGCAGGTTGCGGAGCGCGCTGGTGCTCGCGCTGACGGTGGCGGGGATGGTCGCGGTCTACGTGGGCGCGCAGTACTACTTCACGGGCTACCTCGGATACGAGCGCCAGGGTGCGTGGAACGCGTACGGGCGGGTGGCGACGTTCGTGGATTGCGCGACGTTCAAAGCGCCGCCCGGAACGCGCTTTCTGTGCCCGTCCGAACCGGTTGCGCGGCGCAGGGGCCCGTCGTACTACATCTATGAAGCCTCGGCGCCGGCGGTGCGGCGGTTCGGCCCACCCTACAAAGCGCCGCCGGAGGCAAACGGGGTGCTGGAGAAGTTTGCGCTCGCGGCGATCGAGCAGCAGCCGCTGGCATACGCGCGGACGATCTTGCGTGGTTTGAGCTACTACGTGTTCCCGCGCGAGGGCGAAGGCTACACGCCGCAGGGGATGCGCGAAGAAGTGATCGAACCGGAGCGCTCCTACCTGATCCTGCCCGAGGTGGCGCTGCTCTACCCGCACAGCCCCAGTTACGTCGGCCCGCCCAGCCGAACCGCGCCGCTGAAGACCTACGAGCGCTACACGCGCGTGGAAGGACCGTTGCTCATCCTGCTGCTGGGCGCCGGGCTGCTGGGGCCGCTATTCCTGCGTGGGCCGATGCGCTGGGCAACGATCCTCTGCACGCTGACGGCGCTGTGCTCGATCACATTCGCGGTCGCCGGCAACAGCTATGACGCGCGCTACGCCTACCCGACGTTCGGTCCGCTCGCGGCGGGGGCGGCGCTCGGAGGCTGGGGCATCGCAACTGCGCTCGCGCGCCGGCGGCGCCGCGCTGCCGAGGCGACCGGGCGCCCCTGAAGTGTTGGGGGATCGCGCACGTCGCAGGCACGTGGTAGTGCTCTTTGCGTTACGCCACCTCGCGCTCGGCGTGATGCGGCTTGCTACCGGCGGCCGTGCGGACTAGAATTGCGGTCATGCCAGATGTTCTTCCGCTTTCGTCCGTCAAGGCGCATCTCTCGGAGATCGTCGATCGCGTCGAATGCGAGCAGGAGCGCGTCGTGCTTACCCGGAATGGGAAGGCTGCGGCAGTCCTCATCAGCACTGACGACCTAGAAGGCCTCGAGGAGACGCTCGCGATCCTGTCCGATCCGACTCTTCGCGAGCAGATTCGCGAAGGCGAAGCGGCGGCAGCGGCCGGCGACACCGCCACGCTCGAGGAACTGCAAGCCGACCTCCGGGCCAGACACGCGAGCGACCGGGCCGCGTGAGCGATGGGCCGTGGCAGCTGGTTGCCGCCAGCTCTGCCCGCCGTGATATCCAGAGACTGCCGGAGAAGTACGCGGCGGCGGTCCTCGAGCTGCTACCGATCATTGCCACCAACCCGAGACGCGTGGGCAAGCCGCTGCGCTTCGAGTACGAGGGACGCTGGTCGGCCCGTCGCGGACCGTATCGCGTCATCTACAGCATCGATGAAGCGTCCAGAACAGTCACTGTCCTGGCCATAGGACATCGTGCGGACGTCTACCGCAAGCGCTGAAGCCAAGCCGCTCGTTCAACCGGTGGTCGCGTGCCTCCTCCGCAGGACGGACACTTGTCCGCCCCGCGGCGACCAGGTCCCACTCACATGCCGCAACCCGGCGAAGAGAAACGGAGAGGGAGGGACGAAGATCGAACCCCCGATGCTCCCTGGCAGCGCATCAAGGAGCTTCACGCCAAGCGCTTCCAGCGGCGGGCGTAGTGCCCCGTGTGGATGGCAGAGGATCGTGATGCTGCTCGAGCACGGGGATGGCGCTAGACATCTGGCTGGTAGGTCTCAGCGGTGTAACACCAGTTCTACTCCTACCGA
This sequence comes from uncultured Solirubrobacterales bacterium, assembly GCA_963804675.1. Classification (GTDB taxonomy): domain Bacteria; phylum Actinomycetota; class Thermoleophilia; order Solirubrobacterales; family Solirubrobacteraceae; genus Palsa-744. The sequence continues at coordinate 2,575,875 of CAWDRI010000001.1, forward strand.
GGTAGCATCGGGACAATGGCGACCCAGAAGCGATCGATCTCGTTTGACGAGTCAGTACCCCGCGAGGCCGAGCTGCGAACCGCCGAGTCAGGGGGGAGCCTGTCGGCGTTCGTGAATGCTGCGCTGTTGCACGAGCTTCAAATCGCGCGTGGCCGCGAGTTGCTTGCCAAGGACGACGCTGAGTTTGGTGCGGTACCGGCCGAGGTCAAGACCCAAGTTCTCGCCGAGTGGCCGGCCTGACGCTCGACGCCGGGGCGCTGATCGCCTATGAGCGTGGGCAGGAGCGCATTCGCAAGATTCTCGAGGTCAGCTATGAGCGCGGCTTTGTGCCCACGATCCCGGCGGTCGCACTCGCTGAGGTCTGGCGCCGCGGCGATACCAAGGATGCCCGCGTCGCTCGTCCGCTGAAGGCATCCTCCATTGAGATCCTCGACGAGCGGATCGCGCGCGCAGCCGGGAGCCTGCGGCGGACGACGCGGGGAGCCAACGCGATCGATGCATGCATCGCTCTCGGCGTGCGCCGCCGTGGCGATACGATCGCCACCTCTGATCCCGGCGACATGCGAGCGCTGCTCGGAGACGGATTCACCATACTCACGGTCTGATCCGGGCCAGACGCCCACGCAAGGGCCCCCGGGGCCCCCGACCTGAACCGCCGGCCGACCTACCGCCCGATGCAGTCCGTCGGGATCGTCCAGCCAAAGGACGCAAACCAGGCAGGCCCGACAAAAGCAGCGCTCGACGGAGAGGGAGGGAGGAAGGGACGAAGATCGAACCCCGACCTTGTGTGGAAGCGCATTAGCGAACTGCGCGCTAGGCGCTTCGACGCTCCGTAGCCGTGCGTTGGCGCTAGGGAAGGATCTCGGGACTCGGCCTCAGGCACTTCTGATTCGCTCTAGACACAGGTCGTAACGATGAGCATAGATCGTGAGCACGATACTGAGCTGAGAAGCTTGCCCAAATAGGGCGAAAGCGGAGGGGGAGAGATTCGAACTCTCGGTACGCCAATCAGACGCACAACGGTTTTCGAGACCGCCGCATTCAACCGCTCTGCCACCCCTCCAGGGTGTCGGGCCAAGGCTAGACGATCGGCGCCCTCCGGCCCGCGCACGCGCGAATGGCGTACGGGCGTGGGGCACATGTGCGTCGTGCCCCCGTACATTGGCGAAGGGGTTTCTGGGCTTGGCCCTCGATGCACGCCCGCACATGCGAAGCTGTTCGGGATGAGCACCGACCTCGCCCGCACGTGGGGCAGCACCCCATCCGAGCGCGCCGCGCGGTACGCCTGCGATGAGGTCCTGCCGGACGCCGAGGACGCGTACTTTCGCGCGGTCAACGTCCACGCGCCGCCAGAGGTTGTGTTTCGCTGGCTGTGCCAGCTGCGCGCCGCGCCCTACAGCTACGACCTGATCGACAACTTCGGGCGTCGCAGCCCGCGCCGCCTGACGCCCGGCCTGGAGCGGCTGGCGGTGGGGCAGCGTGTGATGACGATCTTCGAGCTGGTCGCGTTCGAGCCGGCGCGCGACCTCACGCTGCGCATGCGCGACGCGCGGCGGCTGTTCGGCGAGGTCGTCGTCACCTACCGTGTCGCCGCGCGCGGTCCGGCACACAGCCGGCTCGTCGTCAAGCTGCTCGTCACCCACCCGCGCGCACCGCTGCGCCACGCGCTCCAGCGGCTGCTGCTGCCGTGGGGCGATCTTGTGATGATGCGCCGCCAGCTGCTCACGCTCAAGCAGCTCGCCGAACGCTCCGTTGCCGGCGTGGCGTGAGGTTGGCGAGCGTGGGCTTGCAGACACTCACCTACGAGGTCGCCGCGCGCATCGCGCGCATCACGCTCGACCGTCCCGCGCGCGGCAACGGGCTCACACCGCGGCTAGTGCGCGAGCTGGAGGCCTGCGTCGAGCGTGCCGACCTCGACCCCGCCGTGCACGTGGTCCTGTTGAGCGGCAACGGCAAGGGGTTCTGCGGTGGCTATGACCTCGTGGAAAGCGCCGAGGAGCAGGGGCTGTCCAGGCAGTCCGGCGCGCCCGCGGGCGAGCAGGGGGAGCTGGGGATCGAGGGCTTGGCCCCGCCCGGCTCGCCGCTGGACCCGGCCGTGATGGCCGCCAACCACGTCCCGGGCGCCGCGTGGGACCCGATGGTCGACCACGCGATGATGCGCCGCAACGTGCGCGCGTTCATGTCGCTGTTTCACTGCGCCAAGCCCGTCGTCTGCAAGGTCCACGGTTTCTGCGTCGCCGGCGGCACCGACCTGGCGCTGTGCTCGGATCTGTTGGTGATCGCCGCCGACGCGAAGATCGGCTACCCGCCGGCGCGCGTGTGGGGATCGCCGACGACCTCGATGTGGACCCACCGCCTCGGTCCCCAGCGCGCCAAGCGACTGCTGTTCACCGGCGACTCGCTCTCGGGCGCCGAGGCGCTCGAGTGGGGCCTTGCGATCGAGGCGCCGCCCGCGCACGAACTGGACGCACGCGTCGAGGTCCTGTTGGAGCGCATCGCGCGGATGCCGCTCAACCAGCTGGCGATGATGAAGCTGCTCGTCAACCAGGAACTGATCGCCGGACCGCTGCCCGCCATGCAGGTGCTCGGCACCGTCTTCGACGGCCTCGCGCGCCACACCGCCGAGGGCTACGCCTTCCAGCAGCGCGCCGCCCACGCGGGGTTTCGCGAGGCGGTGCGCGAACGCGACGAGCCTTTCGGCGACCGCGGGTCCTCGACATTCAAAGGGTGAGAGCGCCGCTGGCCCTGGGCGCCGCCATGGTGGGCTCTTGGCGGGGCCGCCGCAGCGGCCCCGCGGGCCTCGAGCAGCGCTGCTCGCACGTCGCGCCAGCGGGTGCCGCTGCGCGGTGGGCCCCCACGCCTGCGCGCGCCTGCCAGCTCACGCCACCGCCGGCTCTTCGCGGTGCGCCGCCACACCGGCCGCGGCGTAGGCCTCGGGTGCGTCGAGCGTCTCCTTGCGCAGCAGCGCCTGCGCAAGGCCCTCCAGCTGCTCGCGGTGATCGGTGAGCAGGCTCGTGACCTCCTGGTGGGCCGTGTCGATCATCCGCCGGACCTCCTCGTCCACAAGACGCTGGGTCGACTCGGAGGTCGCGCTCACGCCGGGCAGGAACGGTCCCTCGCCGTCGGCGGGCAGCACTGCGATCGGGCCGATCGCCTCGCTCATGCCCCAGCGGCCGACCATCTGGCGCGCGATCAGCGTGAGCTGCTGGATGTCGGACTCCGCGCCGGTTGTGATCGTGCCGTACACGGTCTCCTCCGCGACACGCCCGCCGAGCGCCACGCGGATCTTGGCCTGCAGGTCCTCCAGCGAGTAGGAGACCCGATCGGCGTCGGGCGTCGAGAGTGTCACGCCGAGCGCCATCCCGCGCGGGATGATCGAGACCTTGCGCACCGGGTCCGCGCCCGCGGTCAGCATCCCCACGAGCGCGTGGCCCGACTCGTGGTAGGCCGTGCGCTCGCGGTCGGCCGGCGAGAGCAGGATGCCGCGCGGGGAGCCCAGCATGATCTTCTCCAGGGAGTCGGTGAGGTCGGCCATCTCGACCTTGTCGTGGTTGCGGCGCGCCGCGAGCAGTGCGGCCTCGTTGGTGAGGTTCGCCAGATCCGCGCCGACCATGCCGGGAGTGCTCGCCGCCAGCGCGTCGAGGTCGACGCTCGCGGCGAGCGGTATCGAGCGCGTATGCACTTCGAGGATTTCACGCCGGCCGGTGCGATCGGGAGCCTGTACCGCGACGCGGCGGTCGAAGCGGCCCGGCCGCAGCAGCGCCGAGTCCAGCACGTCCGGGCGGTTGGTCGCCGCCAGCACCACCACTGCCTCGGAACTCTCGAAGCCGTCGAGTTCGGTGAGGATCTGGTCGAGCGTCTGCTCGCGCTCGTCGTTGGCGCCGCTCACCGACACCGACCCCTGGCGCGAGCGCCCGATCGCGTCGAGCTCGTCGATGAACACGATCGCCGGCGCCGCCTCCTTGGCCTTGGCGAAGAGGTCGCGCACGCGCGAGGCGCCGACGCCGACGATCGCCTCGATGAACTCCGAGGCCGAGATCGAGAAGAACGCCGCGTGCGCCTCGCCGGCCACAGCGCGCGCCAGCAGCGTCTTGCCGGTACCCGGCGCGCCGGAGAGCAGCACGCCGTGGGGCATGCGCCCGCCCAGACGGCTGTAGCGTTCGGGGTTGCGCAGGAAGTCCACGATCTCCGACAGCTCGGCCTTCGCCTCATCGATCCCGGCGACGTCCTTGAAGGTGACGCGGATGCTCGCCGGGTCCACGCGCCGCGCCTGCGAGCGCCCGAAGTTGCCCAGCGCGCCCATGCCGCCGCCCATTTTCGCCGCGCGCCGCGCGAACAGCACGAACAACCCGACAATCAGCAGCGTCGGCCCGAAGCCAAGCAGCAGCTCGCTCAGCAGCGAGGTCGTCGTGGCCGTCAACTTGGCGTTGACTTCGACGTCCTTTTCCTGCAGCAGCGCCGCGAGTTGGCTGCCGTTCCAGAAGCTCGGCACCTCGGTCGCGAACAGCTTGCTCGGCGTCGCCTTCTTGTCGCTCTCGGGGTAGCGCAGCTTGCTCTTAAAAGTGCCCTCGATCGTGTCGCCCTTGGAGGAGATCGACTTCACCTCGCTCGCCTTGACCTGCGCGAGGAAGAACGGGTTGAACGACACCGTCACCCGCTGTTCGCCCGCGGACGGCGCGAACAACAGCACCGTCAGCCAGTTCAGCGCGATCAGGAACACCACGAACCACAGAAAGCCGCGCGTGCGGTGCGCCGGCGGCCCCTGCGGCGCCTGCTCGGGCATGCCGCGCCCGTCCGGAGCCGGCGAGACGTGCCAGCCGCGCTTGTCGCGCGGCATCCGCGGATGGGCGTCTGTGCGGCTTGCGCCGTCGCGCTGCTCGCGCGGCGCCGACGGGTGGACGTCTGTGCGGCTTGCACCCCCGGCCTCGTTTTGAGCTTGCGACTGCTCTGGCATCTTGACCATGCTACGCGCCCCGCGGCGCAGCGTCGCTGCGCCGGTGCGACCGTCCCCTCGACCGCGGCCAGCCATAGCGTTTGACGCTTTGCCTCGCTCGCCGCCCACGCTTCGAAGTCGGCCTGCGCGGCAGCGCGGCGCGCCTCCTCGATGAAGCCGCCGGCCACCCTGACCCACTCCGGCGGCGCCGGCTCCCAGCTCGCACGGCGGTGCGACCCACAGATAGCAGCCCGTCGCCGCCGTCGGTAGTTCTCCGCAGTTTCGCTGGGGGAAGGCGCTGATGCGCGTCGTCCGCAGCGGCCATAGCTTGCTCTCCCATGGACAGCCGCCTGCTGCGGACGAGTGCCGCCGCGCGCTCGCACCTGCTGGCCGCCGGCGTGTTCGGCGTGCTCGCCGCCGGGCTGATCGTCGCCCAGGCGGCGCTGCTCGCCAATGTGATCGCGCGCGCCGCGCTGGCCCACGCCACGCTCGACCGGCTGCGCCCCGTGTTGGTCGCTTTGGCGGCCGTGCTGCTCGCGCGCGCGGTGGTCAACGGCGGCTTTGAGCTTTCCGGGCGCTGGGGCGCGACGCGCGTCATGTCCGAGCTGCGCGCGCGGCTCGCGCGGCGGCTGCTGATCGACGGGGTCGGCATCGGCGCCCCCGGCGACACCGAACGCGCCCCGGCGCATGGTCGAAACGGCGCCCCGCTCGAGCACGGCGCCGAGCCACAGCGCACCGGCGCGCTCGCCGCGGCCGCCGTTCAGGGCGTCGACGCGCTCGAGTCCTACTTCGCGGGCTACCTGCCGCAGCTGATCCTCGCCGCGCTCGTCCCGCTCGCCGTGCTCGGCTACACCGCGCTCGCCGATCCGATCGCGGCGGGAATTTTCGCCTTCACCGTGCCGCTGCTGATCCTCTTCATGGTGCTCATCGGTCGCAGCGCCGCTGCCCGCACGGACCGGCGCTGGCAGGCGCTGGCGCTGCTCAGCGCACACTTCCTCGACATCGTTCGCGGCCTGCCGACTTTGCGCGCCCACAACCGCGATCGCGCCCAGGAGCAGGTCCTCGCCGGCGTCGGCGAGCGCTACCGCGACGAGACGATGGGTACCCTGCGCATCGCCTTCCTCTCCGCGCTCGTGCTCGAGCTGTGCGCGATGATCGGCACGGCGCTCGTGGCCGCCACGATCGGCGTGCAGCTCATCGCCGGCGTCCTGCAGCTACAGGCCGGGCTCGCCGTGTTGCTGCTCGCGCCCGAGCTTTACGGACCGCTGCGTGCCGTTGGCGCGCAGTTTCACGCCAGTGCCGACGGCACCGCCGCGGCCGAGCGCATCTTCGCCGTGCTCGATCGCCCGCCTGCGGTGGGTGGTGGGGAGCGCAGTTCGAGCGAGGGGGAGACGTGTTTTGCGAGCGGCGAGCGGGGGGTGTGTATTGCGAGCGGTGAGGGGGGAATGTGTATTTCGAGCGGCGATTCGCGTGCACGCGCGCGCACGCCCGCGAATGGCGACCAAAAGTTTGTCCCGAACCCCGATCCCCGCACCGGCCCCCAACCCGGCTCTGGCACGGTGCGGGCGCCGGACAGCCCCGTGCTTGCCGTACCCGACCCCGGTCGCCAGCCGATCCGCCTGGGTGACGTGCGCTTTGCATACCCCGGTGACCGTGACCCCGCACTTGACGGCGTCGAGCTCGAATTGGCGGCCGGCTCGTTCACTGCGCTGGTCGGCCCAAGCGGCGCCGGCAAGAGCACGCTGGCCGCGCTGCTGATGCGCCTCGCCGACCCCACAGGTGGCGCGGTCGAATGCGGCGGGTGTGACCTGCGCACCCTGGACCCCGCGCGGTGGCGCGCACGCGTGGCGTGGGTGCCGCAGGCGCCGACGCTGTTCGAAGGCACGCTCGCCGAAAACATCGCCCTCGCCCGACCCCACGCGACGCCGGCAGAGATTCTCGCCGCAGCGCGCGCGGCCGGCGCGCAGCAGCTGATCGACGGGCTGCCCGACGGTTTGCGAACCGTGCTCGGCGAGGGCGCGCGCCGTATCTCCGCCGGCCAGCGCCGGCGGGTGGCGCTCGCGCGCGCCTTCCTCGCCGACGCGCCGCTGCTGGTGCTCGACGAGCCCACCGCCCACCTCGACGAGGCCAGCGCAGCCGACATCGCACGCAGCGTCGCGCGGCTGGCGCGCGGACGCACGGTGCTGTGCATCGTCCACGACCCCGCGCTTGCCGCCGGCGCGGACCGCGTCGTGGAACTGCACGGCGGGCGCGTCGCGGGCGACAGCGACGCGCGTGTCGCGGCGTCGCCGGTGGGCAGCGCGGGGGGTGCTGGCGCTGGCGCCGCTTCGCGGGCGGGCTCCGCGGGTGCACCCGCTGCTGCTGCTGCTGCTGCTGCTGCCGGCGCCGCCGCCAACGCCTCGCCCCCAGTCGTAGTCGACCCGCCGGCGGTGACAGCATGAGGGGCGCGCTCGCCGACCTGTATGAGCTTGCGCGTCCGGCTCCCGGCGAGGGTCGGCGCCTGGCGCTGTCAGTCGCGCTAGCCGCCGGCGCCGCCGCGGCCGCGATCGCGCTGCTGGCCACCTCGGGCTACCTCATCTCGCGCGCCGCCCAGCGCCCGCCGATCCTGATGCTGATGGTCGTGATCGTCGCGGTGCGCGCGTTCGGGATCGCGCGCGCGACGCTGCGCTACGGCGAACGGCTGTCCTCCCACGACCTGGCGCTACGCCAGCTCGCGCGTCTGCGCGTTCGCTTCTACCGCGCACTGCGCCCGTTGCTACCCGGCGCGCTGCGCGGCGGGCACGACAGCGGCGAGCTGCTCGCGCGTTTCGTCGCCGACGTCGACGCGCTCCAGGACGTGCACCTGCGCGTCCTGATCCCCGCGTTGCTCGCGCTGCTCGTCGCGCTCGGCGCAACGCTCGGCGCCTGGCTGCTGCTGCCCGCCGCCGCGCTCGTTGTGCTGGCCGTACTCGCGCTTGCCTCGCTGGCGCTGCCGCTGCTCAGCGGCGCGCTGGCGGCCCGCTGCGCCCGCCGCCAGGCGCCGGCCCGCGCGCGCCTGACCGCGCAGCTCATCGAGAGCATCGACGGCGCAGCCGAGCTCGCGCTCGCCGACCGCTCGCAGGAGCGACTCGCGCGTCTGCGTGCCGGCGACGGGGCGCTCGCGCGGCTCGGGCGCGCCGACGCGCTCGCCGCCGCCGCCGCAACCGTGCTCGGCGGCGTGCTCGCGGGCGCCGGTCTGCTCGCGCTGCTGCTCGTCGCCGTTCCGGCCGTGCACAGCGGCGCGCTGGCCGGCGTGCTGCTCGCCGCGCTCGTCTTCCTGCTGCTCGCCGCCTACGAAAACGTCATGCCGCTGCCGCTCGCCGCACGCCGCGCGCTGGCCTGCGCCACCTCCGCGCGGCGGCTGCGCGAGGTCTGCGACCAGACGCCGACCGTGCGGACCGCCGAAGGATTCGGCGGGGGAGAGAGGGCCGCGCGCGCGCATGGCGCGCGCGGGACGTTGCGTGCGGCTGGCCCGGACGAAGGGTTGCGACTGGGGGGCGAAGACGCGGGTGAGGGGACAGCGGGAGTGGCGGGGCTGTGCATGGAGGGCATACGCTTTCGCTACGAGGACCCTGGCTGCCGCCCCGCTCGGGTGGCCGAGGACGGGACCGGGCCACTCGGCGACGATGCCCTCCCCGTCGGGGTTCCCCCCGACCCGTGGTTGCTCGACGGCGTGACCTTTGCGCTGCGCCCCGGTGAGCGCGTCGCGCTGCTCGGCCCCAGCGGCGCCGGCAAGAGCACGCTCGCCGAGTTGCTCGTGCGTTTCCACGACCCCCAGTCCGGGCGCGTCGTGCTCGACGGGCTCGACGTGCGCGCACTACCCCAGGAAGAGCTGCGCGCCGCCGTGCTGCTGTGCGGCCAGGAAGCCCACCTCTTCAACACCACGATCCGTGCCAACCTACTGCTCGCCAACCCCGCCGCGGGCGAGCACGAGCTGCAGGCAGCGCTGCGCGCCGTCGCACTCGAGCGATGGGTCGCGGCGCTCCCCGACGGCCTGGACACGCTCGCCGGCCAGCAGGGCCGCCTGCTCTCCGGCGGCCAGCGCCAGCGCCTCGCGCTCGCCCGCGCGTTGCTTTCGCCCGCCCGCTTTCTGATCCTCGACAAGCCCACCGCCCATCTCGATGCTCCGCTCGCGCGGCGCGTGCTCGCCGGCGTGCTCGCCGGCGCGGGTCCCCGCGGGGTGCTCGCGATCACGCACGACTCCTCGCTGCTGGACGGCTTCGAGCGCCTGCTGGCGCTGCGGGAGAAAACCCTCGTAAACTACGGGAAACCACTCACGCGAAGTGTGGCAATTACGCGATGGGCGCGCGCGCCGCGTCCAGCATGATTGCAACAAGGCCGCCAATTCCTCTCTCCACGCGCGGTCATGTGCGCGGGGTGCCGCCGTTACTTACCCGCTCCCGGGATGGCGGTCCCCGCGCGCACCGCGCGCGGGGCGGCCCCTATCTTTGCCGTCCTGCTGTGCCCAGCGCCGCGGCGGCCTGGCACGCCAGACCCCATGCGGTCGGCTGTGCCAGGCCGCGCAAGGCCAGCGCCCCCCGATCTGCGCGCCCGCACCCTATAGCGGCCAGTAGTGGCCGATCTGCGCCGCCGCGCGCGAGGTCAGCAGCTGCTCGGGCGCCGCCTGTACCGCCTCGCCATCGCCGCCGAGCGCCGCCATTGTCGCCTCCACGCAAGCGCCGAGCACCACCGGTTCGTACCCGCCCTCCAGCACCACCCCCAACGGCGCGCCAAGACCAGCCGCCAGCTCGCGCACGTGGCAACTCATCGCCGCGAAGTCCTCGACCTCCAGCCGGCAGCCCGCCAGCGGGTCCAGCCGGTGCGCGTCGAACCCGGCCGACACCAGCACCAGCTGCGGCTCGAACGCGCTCGCCGCCGGCAGCACGACGTGCTCGAGCAGCGACAGCCACAGTTCCCCCTCGCTGCCCGCCGGCACCGGCAGGTTCAGTGTGTAGCCCTCGCCTGACCCCGACCCGACGTCGCCGAGCGGGCCCGTCCCGGGGAACAACCCCGCCTGGTGGATGCTCGCGAACAGCACGTCGTCGCGGCGCCTGAAGATCTCTGCCGTGCCATTGCCATGGTGCACGTCCCAGTCGAGCACGAACACCCTGCGCACCCCGAGTTCTGCGATCGCCGCCTGCACCGCCACCGCCACGTTGTCGAACAAACAAAACCCCATCGCCCGCTCGCGCTCGGCGTGGTGGCCCGCCGGGCGCACCCCGCAGAAGCCAACCGCGCGCTCGCCGCCCAGCAGCGCCGCCACCATCGCGCACGCCCCGCCCGCCGCGTGCAGCGCGGCGCGGTAGGACGCCTCCCCGACGTAGGTGTCCGCGTCGATTTCCCCGCCCCCCGCCGCGCACAGCTCGCGGATCGCGCGCACGTGCTGCGCACTGTGCACCAGTTCGAGCTGCGCCTCGCTTGCGGCCGGCGCGACGCGCCGCTCCCACCCCAACCAGCCGACACCCTCCAGGTGGCGCTCCAGCGCCACGATCCGCTCCGGCGTGTCCGTGTGCGTCGGCACGTGCGCCTGCGGGTCGTGCTCCAGGCAGGCCGCATGGTGGAAGTACAGCCCCCCTGTGCTCGCCGGCTGCTCGCTCATGGACCGCTGCGCTTGCCGGCGCTCATCGCCGCCGCTCCACGGGGCATGGATGCCCCGTGCCGACCCACGCCGGCTGCGGACGTCAACACGCGGACGATCTCAAAAGATCGCTCACGCGAGCGCCGGCGGGCGGCGTTCGTGCCAGCGCTCCACCCGCTCCAACTGCGCCGCCAGCGCGATCAGCAGCGGCTCGCTGTTGGCCGGTCCCAGCAGCTGCGCGCCGATCGGCAAACCCTCCGGGGTCAGGCCCGCCGGCACGTTCACGCCGGGCCAGCCGAGCACGTTCCACGGCCACGCGTAGGGGCACGCGCCCACCACCACCCTATCCGTCGCCCACGGCGCCAGCCCGTCGATCGCGCCGACGCGCAGCGGCGGCTGGGCGGTCGTCGGCGCGAGCACGACGTCGACCCGACCGAACACCCGCCCGACCTGCCTGTGCAGCGGCGCCTCCAGCGCCCGCGCCAACCCCAGCAGCGGCGCGAACAGCCTGCCCATCCGCGCGTTGCCATGCGTGCGCCGGTCGAGCAGCGACTGGTTCGGCACGCGCGCCTTGACCCAGTCGTTGACGCCGCCCGTCAACCTCGGCATGAACGGCACGCCGATCAACCCGTACGCCGGGTCGTCGCACACCACCTCGTGACCGAGCGCGCTGAGCACCTCCGCCAGCCGCCGCACCGCCGCGCGCACGCGGGTGTCCAGACGCGCCGGTGCGCCACTGAACGGGATCCTCTCCGACAGCGCGATCCGCAGCCTGCGCGGCTCGCGCGTTGCGGCCTGCGCGTAAGGCTCGGCCGGCGGCGGCGGCCTGTGGCGGTCGCCCGGGTGGGTGCCGCTCAGTACGTCGAGCAGCAACGCCGCATCGGCCACCGTGCGCGTCAGCGGGCCCAGCACCGTCAGCCCGTTAAACGCCTCCGCGTCCGGCCACGTCGAGATCCTGCCGCGCTGCGGCTTGATCCCGACCAGCCCCGTCCACGCCGCCGGGATCCGCACCGAGCCCGCGCCGTCGGAACCCATCGCCGCGCTCGCCAGCCCCGCCGCGACCGCCGCCGCCGCGCCGCCCGAGGAGCCCCCCGGCGTGTGGTCCGTGTTCCACGGGTTGCGCGTCGCGCCGAACGCCGGGCCCTCCGTGACCGGCCACTGCCCGATCTCCGGCGTGTTCGTCTTGCCCACGACCACCGCGCCCGCCGCGCGCAGCCTGCGCACCGCCTCGCAGTCCTCCCGCTTGCGCTCAAAGCTCCCCCGGCAGCCGAACCTGCTCGTCTCGCCTGCGATGTCAACGTCGTCCTTGATCGCCACCGGCACGCCGAGCAGCGGCGCGCGCTCCCCCGCCGCCAGCCGCGCCTGCGCGCGCTCGGCCTCCGCTCGCGCCTGCTCGGCGCGCACACAGCGAAACGCGTTCAGCTGTGGTTGCCCGGCCTCGATCCTCGTCAGGTACAGCTCCAGCAGCTCGCCTGCGCCGAGCTCGCCCGCCGCCAGCATCCTGGCCTGCTCGCCCGGTCCCGCAAACGCCACATCCGCCCCGGGCCCACCCGCTGCGGCGCCGGCGTTGTCCGCGCCCGTTGTGCCACCGGCCCCCGGTGCCGGCGGCCTGGCTCCCGTGTCCTGCGTGTCGCTCACGGCGGAGCACACAATGACAGATGCCGCGCCGCTCGCTGGGGAACCGGCGCGCGCGGCGCGCGGCCCGGCGCCGGCCGTGCCTCTAGAGGTCTGTGTGGCTGCGTCGCTGCGCCATATATTCCTGGTTCTGGCGCCGCTCGCCCCGCACCTGAATCGCGAGGTAGACCAAAATCACATTCACAACCAGCCCAATCCCGAGGAACGTCGCGAGCAAACCGACATCCTTGCTAAACGCGGCACTTGCGGCCAACAGCGGCATCTCTCGGTCCTCGCACGACTCGTGGGGTTGACGTGACTCCAGCCGGCCCGCAGCCTATCAAAGGGCTCCGCCGGCGGGCGCGGACTGACGCCGGCGCTCGCGTGCCGCCCGCGGGCCGACGCCGGCGCGCGCGTGCCGCGCGCGTTCGCCGCGCCGGTGCCGTAGCCTTAGCCCCAGCCGCAGCACGCCCGTACGCACGCGCGTGCGCGGACCCAGAGGAGAGGTGCCGGAGCGGTTGAACGGGCGCGACTGGAAATCGCGTAACGGGGGAAACCTCGTTCGAGGGTTCGAATCCCTCCCTCTCCGTCCCCAGGCGATTTTCACTCGTTCGTGGCTCTGTGAAGCCAAAAACGGGCAACCGATCGGACATGGGCTGGGCTATGTCCGAACCCCGGCACTCCAGGAGCACGAACGTAGGGTGGCTCTACTGCGGTTGTTCTTGCTGGGGCTGTGGTGGTTGATCCACGGCTTTGATCTCGTTCTCAGCCCACGTCCTCACCTGCCCAACCAGCGTGAGGGCGGCAGACCGGTCGAGCGCTGGCGGCTCGTCGCCCTCGTAGCGGAACTCGACTGCCCAGGGGGAGAGCACGTCAGCCTCCGTAAGCTCATCTAGAGCCTCGATCTCGCTTTCTTCGACTAGGCCGATCAGGTAGCTCAGCGCGTGGCTCTTCATGAAGGCCACGCCGTGTGCGGCAAGGACCGCCTTGATCAACTTCTCGACAGCCTGCTGTGCGTGGAAACCGACGATTGCGTCGGCGATGTCCGTGTCTGGGGAGACCTTCCGTACGAGCGTCTCGTCCTCTATCGCCCTGGCGAGTAACACACGCGCCAGATCGAGCCGGTCATGTTGCGGCATGCAGAACTCGACCCTCAGTGAGAGCAGCGTGCACCATCGACCCCTCCACGCTTCCCCAATCCTCGGCGTAGCGCTCGCTTACGACGACGACATCAAACGGCATCCCGAGTGGGCGGAGCGCTCGACCGAGACGCACCATCTCGGCGTGCCGGTCCTGAGGCTCGCGCTCCACGACCAGGAAGTCGAAGTCGCTGTCCGGGCCAGCGTCGCCGCGGGCGCGGGAGCCAAAGAGCACGATCTTGACCGGATCGGCAGCTACGGCCGCCAAGGTCCGGCTCGCAGCCTCGATGATCTCCTGAGCAACCATAACGAACACCGTAGCGAAGCTGCCGGGCGGGTTTGGGCGGCTCGGTTCGCGCCACAACATCGGAGCCGAGTCGAACTTCGCTCGGGGGCTGGCCTGCTCAGTACGCTTCTCTCGTGACACCCCGATCAGGTGGGCATCAGCGGCAGCGGCCGGGACGCCGAGACACGCTTTCTCGAACTCACCGGAGCGGAGCGAACACCCAAGGCGGCCCGCGGTGACGCAGTCGTGGACGGTAACTTCGTTGAGATCAAGCGGGTCACAAAAACGACTCTGAACCAAGTCAGGGCCGTCAAGTACATCGTTCTGATCGCCTACTACTGCCCGGATGGCGCTGCCCCTTGCTGGTACGTCGTGCCGGCCCATCGTGTCGTAGCATTGGTGGCGCGCGAGCCCAGAGGCCAGCACACCGAGAACCCCTTCGAGTCGGCCACATTGAACATCAGGGACCTCGCAGACTACCGCGTCGATGATGAGTCCCAGCTGCGCAAGCAGGTACTGGCCGCTGTGCGTGACAGTGCGCGATATGCGGATCTACAAGCGGAGATGGCTCGCATTCTCAGAGAGTCCCGCTCGCTCGCCAGCGATTCGCGCGAGCGCGTTTCCGTCGTCCTACATCGCCACGGGCTCGCCTGATGTCACTGGGCGCGTCCGACCCTCGACGTATCTTGCCTCCATGAGGTTCCTCGAGGAGATAGACTTACCCGACCGGATCTGCTTGGAAGACGATCTCGTCATCCAAGCCGACAACGCCGACGTTCTTCCGGCCCTTGACAACGGCGCGTTCGACCTGATCTACATCGATCCGCCTTTCAACACCGGCCGCGCCCAGGCCCGTACTCAGATCTCGGTCATGCCCGACCCAGAGGGGGATCGCGTAGGCTTCGCCGGTCGTCGCTACGCGACCACCGAGATCGCCAGTCGTGCCTATGCCGACATCTTCGACGACTATCTGGGATTCATCGCCCCCCGACTCGAAGAAGCTCGCCGACTCCTGGCCTCGCACGGGACCCTCTACTTCCATATCGACTACCGCGAGGCGCACTACTGCAAGATCCTGCTCGACCAGATCTTCGGAAGGGAGTGCTTTCTCAACGAGATTATCTGGGCCTACGACTACGGTGCCAGGACGAAGAAGCGCTGGCCCGCAAAGCACGACACCATCCTGGTCTACGTCAGGGACCCAGCCGCCTACTACTTCAACTCCGATGAGGTGGACCGAGCGCCCTATATGGCACCCGGCCTGCAAACGCCCGAGCGCGCCGCCGCCGGCAAGCTGCCGGTCGATGTCTGGTGGCACACGATCGTGCCCACCAACGGGAAGGAGAAGACCGGCTACCCGACGCAAAAGCCGGAGGGCATCGTCCGCCGGATGGTCGCCGCCTCAAGCAAGCGCAACGGCTGGTGCCTCGACTTCTTCGCGGGTTCCGGCACCCTGGGCGCAGTTGCAGCCAAGCTCGGGCGACACTTCATCCTTGTGGACAGCAATCCAGACGCCATCGACACCTGCCGAACACGCCTGGAAGCCCTCACGCACCCAGCTGACCAGATGCAGCTCACGGCGTGAGGCTTCCAGCATCGCGGATCGCCTCCGCCGCCCGCCGCCGCGCTTGCCGTCCAACCGGCTCCATGAGATGCTCAAGGAGGCGGTCCAGAAGACCGGCGGGGTTCGCAGGTCGTCCCGATCGCCCCGTTTTGGCTGGAGCGCCGCGGCCGGGTCGAAGACCTCGGCTGACCCTTGACCTTCGGCACGTGTTCCGCCAGCGGACGGTCGAGGCCGTCCACTGCTCCGCTAGCATATGCGAACACACGTTTGTATCGGCGACGAAGGACATCGTGGGAACCCACCACCAGCAAGCGGCCGGAATGCACACCAGCCGCACACGTGACAACAGCGGCGAGCTGCGCCAGAAGCGCGGCGACACCCAGGTCGGCAACATCGAGCGCGAGTACGACGTGGACTTCGGCGTGCGCAGCGACATGCGCCTGCACACCCTGCGACAGCAGACCGGCCTGACTTCGATCCAGGACCTGGTCCGCCACGCCCGCAAGCACGGCAAGTAGGCGATCGAGCGATAGTGCGGGAACGCAGGCCCACCTGCCCGGTGGCATCGGAGTCGCAGGCGTTCCTGTCGCAGCGGCCGCGTAGGATAAGCAACGTCATGACGACACCAGCAACCGTCTGGACCGTGGGGCACTCAAACCACGAGCTCGAGCATCTCGTGGAGCTGCTTCACGGAGAGCGCATCGAGTTCGTGATCGATGTGCGCTCCTACCCGTACTCGCGTTACTCGCCGCAGTTCAACCGCGAGGCGCTGGAGGCGAGCATCGCTCGCCATGGGATGCGCTACCTATTCCTAGGCGAGCAGCTCGGCGGCCGGCCAACGCAGGAGGAGCACTACGATGTGGATGGGCACGCGCTGTACGGCCCGATGTCCGAGCAGCAGCCGTTTAGGGACGCCGTCCAGCGAGTCGTCGACGGCGCGAACGGCCATCGGCTCGCGCTGCTCTGTAGTGAGGCCGACCCGCGGCACTGCCATCGCCGGCTACTGGTCGGCAAGGTGCTGACCGAGCAGGGCGTAGCGCTACGGCACATCCTCTCCGACGGGAGCGTCCACGCGGAGCCGATCGTTCCCCTCTCACACGATCATGCGCAGTGCTCGCTGCTCGGAGAGGAGGAGCCGTGGAGATCTACACAATCGGTTTCACGCAGACGACGGCTGAGCATTTCTTCGCCCGCTTGAACCAAGCTCGCGTCGAGCGACTGCTCGACGTGCGCCTGAACAACTCCTCCCAGCTCGCCGGGTTCGCCAAGGCGAAGGACCTCCCGTTCTTCCTCCGCGAGCTGGTGGGGGCCGGCTACGAGCATGAGCCGCTGCTCGCCCCGACCCAGGATCTGCTCGACAAGTACAAGAAACGCAAAGGCGACTGGGCCAACTACGAGCGTTCGTTCATCGCCCTGATGGCCGAGCGTCGCATCGCCGACACGCTCACGCCGGCTGATTTCGAGGCGCGTACGGCTCTGCTGTGCAGCGAGGCAACGGCGGAGCACTGCCACCGCCGCCTGGTCGCTGAGCATCTCGCCAGATGCTGGCCGGCCGTGGAGATCATCCATCTCTGACTCGATGCAAATCGTCGTCAACCACGTGACCCGCATGAAAACCGAGGAACGGATCTGCGTGGCCGGGATCGACGCCGCAACCTTGGAGAACGTCCGCCCGGTGACGCCGAAGACAGATCTCATCACCCGACAGCTGCTGCGCGAGAACGGCGGCCCGTTTGGGCCGGGTGCGGTCGTCAACCTCGGTGAGGTTGAGTCGTGCCCCAGCCCGCCAGAGACGGAGGACCACCGCTTCGAGACGGCGGCCGCCAGACACCTCGAGGATCTCACCGACGATGAGTATCTCGCGTTGCTGGATGAGGTCCGCGACGAAGACCTCCCGACCGCGTTCGGCCCCGCCCTCATCGAGGTGAGACCGGGCAAACTCGCGGTAAAGGCGGGCGAGGGGACCTGCTCGCTGGCGGTGATGCAGGTGGCAGACCCGGTCCTGCACGTCAAGTTCGGCAACCTCTACATGAAGTTCGACACCCCGGACACCCAGGCCGAGGTCCGCGTCACCGACGTCCGGTTCTACGAGGCCGACCACAACACGATCACCCGGTCGCGGGTGAACGATGTCAACGGCCGCATTGCAGACGGAATCGGGCTCTACATCATGCTCGGCCTGGCGCAGCCGCTCTACGATGCGAAAAGCGGCCTCGACCTCCACTGGCTGATGGCCACCGGCATCTGCCTCGCCGACCGTGTGCGGTGAGCGATATCCCGTGAGCCGTCCGAGCGGCGCAGCCTGCCGTTTCCCTACACGCTGAAGAGTACCTCAAGATCGCTTGACCGCCTCCGCTGCCTGCTGCTGGCCCTGCGGCTGTGCGCGGAAGCGCTTGGCGTGAAGCTCCCTGATGCCCTGCCAGGCAGCATCGGGGTTCGATCTTCGTCCCTCCCTCTCCGTCCGTCCCCAACGATTTTCGCCGTTTCTTGGCTCTGCGAAGCCAAGAGCAAGTAAGCGACCGGGCGTGGGAATTTGGTGCTTGTACGAACTCAAGCGTCGTTTTGGAGCGCCAACGAGGAGCGTGCAGGCGCCAATCAGCCCGTGAGCAGCGTCGTTGCCCACGCAACAGCGTCGGAGGCCGTTGAGAAGGCTGCATCGCGATCGAGAGGCTCCATCATCTCGTAGCGCAGCTGTGCCGCCCACGGCGTCAACCAACGCGCTTCCTCAATCGAGCCTGGAACCGTGACATCGTTGTCGGCGGCGATGTCTACCAGCGCTCGGAGATCGTGAGAGCGCGGAAAATCGATGTCTGCCAGCACCAGCGCGACCTTCAGGGCCTTCTCGACAGCCTGCTGGGCGTGGAATCCGACGACATCGTCGCGCATATCCTTCGCGGCCATGAGTACGCGGCAGGCATCGAGGTCGCTCGTCGCGTGCTCGAGCAGCAGTTCTGCGTACTCGCGCTGCTCAGGAGTCGGAGCGGGCAACGATCCGACCCTCCCGAAGAGCGTGATGGACCATCGTCCCGCGAACCTTCGACCGCCGTTCCGCGAGATCCTCGTCCATCACAATCACATCGATCGGCCAGCCAATCCGGCCGACCGCATCGCGCAGGCGGACGGCCTCGGCGACGCGGTTCTCGACATCGCGCTCGATGACCAGGAAGTCCAGGTCGCTGTCGCGTGTGAGCTCGCCACGTGCTGCTGATCCAAACAGGATCACTCGGGCAGAAGACCCGGCAGCCTCCGCGAGACGCTGTCCAGCCAACTCTATCAACTCTTGCGTTGTCATGACCAGAACAGAGTACTGGCCGGTGCAGGGAGTACCGGCTCGCGCGGTCGCGCATTACAGTTTCCTGTGTGGAAATAACTCCCTTGGCGCGTAAACACGGCATCGATGACGAGGACATCGAGCACGTGTTGGAGCACGCTGCCCACCGGATCGTCACCGAGCTCGCGGACGGTGGCTACATCACACGAGAGCGCAACGGCCGCCGCAACCAGTACACGATCCAATCCGGCCTTCCGCTTCCCGACCGCCTCGGCCGCGTACAGCGGATCAGCGACCTCCTCACGATCCTAATCGGCACGACCGACAAGTTCCCAGAAACGCCCCCCAACCAGCAACACCGAGCGGCAAGACCAGCCGGTAGTCGTGTCCGGCAATCCCGGCTCGGTCAGCCAGCTCGTGTTGACCGACCCGTGACACGGGGCGCGGCTTGCGCACCTCTCCGGATGTCTCACCACACTCGTCCCGGTGATCGCGGGGTGCGGGCAACTTCCCGTTGATTGTGGAGCCAAAACAGCCTCAGCGCCGCGCCGCAAAGAACTCGCTGAGCAGCGCGCCGCAGTCGGCGCCAAGCAGCCCGCCGGCGACCTCGGGACGGTGGTTCAGCCGCGGCTCGCGCAGGACGTCCAGCACGCTGCCCGCCGCGCCCGCCTTGGGATCGCTCGCCCCATAGACGACGCGCGGCACGCGCGCGAGCACGATCGCGCCGGCGCACATCGCGCAAGGCTCGAGCGTGACGTAGAGCACGCTGTCGAGCACCCGCCAGCCGCCGACCGCGTGGGCGGCTTCGCGCAGCGCGATCAGCTCGGCGTGCGCGGTGGGGTCCTGGCGCACTTCGCGTTCGTTGTGAGCGGCCCCGATGACCTCTTCGCCGCGCACGACGACCGCGCCGATCGGCACGTCGTCGTGTTCTAACGCACGACGCGCCTCATGCAGCGCGAGGCGCATGTGGTACTCGTCACGCGGAAAGAAACGGTCGCCCATTGGTCTGTGTCCGCGCGCTCCACGACAAGGGCACCGCCGTCGGGCACGCGGGCGATCATCATTACGTAAGAATCATGTCCCGTAGTCGCTCCACCGGCGTGGCGTTCGCGCTCATGCTTGCATTCATCCTCGCGCTCGCGCTCGTCGCAACCGACGCGGCGCCCGTCGAACGCGACGTCGTCGCAGGGCGCGTCCGCCCCAGCCGCACAGGCGGCGCACGCGACGGCGCCGCCTGTCCACGCCCTGCCCTACGCGCAGGGCGTGGTCGTTGTCGGTTACCGAGCCTCCGGGGGACCCACCGCACGCACAGCGAGCGTGCGGGCGGCGGGCGCAGTCGATCCCACGCCGCTGGAACCGCAGACCGCGCTGCTGACGCTGCGCCGCGGCGCGAACGTGCCCGCGGCCATCGCCCGCCTGCGCCGCACACGCGGCGTGGCGTGGGCCGTGCCGGACTACATCGCCCACGAGTCCACGCTGCCGCTCAACCGCACCGCAGCGCCCGCCACCGGCGCGACTACCGCCGGCGCGCTCCCAGCCGCACCGTCGGACAGCGGCGCGCTCCCCGTCGGGACGGTCGCCGCCGCCGGCCTCGCGAGCAGCCCGTTCGCGGGCGCTGACGCCACGGCCCGCGCGGCGTCAGCGGCGGCCGAACCGTTCCCCAACGACCCGGGCGACGCTTCGACGCCGGGCGGCTGGCAGCAGCTGCAGTGGAATTTCGCGGGACAGTTCGGGGTGCAGGCGCCGCAGGCGTGGAGCAACCTGATCGCCGACGGCGTGCCGGGCGGGCGCGGGGTGATCGTGGCGGTGCTCGACACGGGGGTGGCGTACGCAACCCGCGGACCGTTTCGGCGCTCGCCTGACTTCTACGGCTACCAGTTCGTCGCGGGCTACGACTTCGTCGCACACAACCAGTTCCCCAACGACCGCAACGGCCACGGCACAGACGTGGCGGGGACGATCGCGGAGGCGACGAACAACCGCGTCGGTCTGACGGGGCTCGCGTATGGCGTGCGGATGATGCCGGTGCGGGTGCTCAACGGCGAAGGCAATGGCGAAGCGGCGACGATCGCAAAGGGGGTGCGTTTCGCGGTCAACCACGGCGCGCGCGTGATCAACCTGAGCCTCGAATTCCCGACGGGCATCACCTCGTCGGACATCCCCGAGCTGATCTCGGCGCTGCGCTACGCCCACAGCCGTGGCGTCGTGGTGGTGGCGGCGGCCGGCAACGAGGCGCATGCCGCGGCGGCCTACCCGGCGCGCAGCTCGACCGTGATCGCGGTCGGAGCGAGCACCGAACATGGCTGTTTGGCGAGCTACTCCAACTACGGGACGGGCGTCACGCTGGTCGCGCCGGGCGGCGGGCCCGACGCGGCGCTGACGGGCGACCCCAACTGCCACCCCGAAGCGCCCCCGGGAAGGGATGTCTTTCAGGTCACCTTCACGGGCACCTCGCCGCGCAAGTTCGGGATCCCCAACGGCTATGAAGGCACCTCGATGGCGACCCCCCATGTCGCGGCGGCGGCGGCGATGGTGATCGCCAGCGGCGTACTCGGCCGCCACCCGACGCCGGCCCAGGTCGCCGCGCGGCTCACCGCCACCGCGTTGCCGCTGGGCAACCCGGCCGACCACATGCTCTACGGCGCGGGCCTGCTCGACGCGGCGGCGGCGACCGCGCCGGGCGGACCGGGGGCCGTCGCCGGCGGATAGCTGCGCACGCCCCGCCCGCGCCGCCGTGGCGTGGCGCGGGCAGGACGCTCAGCGGCGTTTGCTCAGCCGTACTTCTTCTTGGCGGTGTGTTCGCAGCCCTGGCGCTTCTTCTTGTTGTGCTGCTTGTGGCAGCTGGCGAGCGCTTTTTTGAGCTTCTTGGCGTTCTTCTTGCGTTTCGGGCCCGACCGCGGTTTGACGGTGGTTGTGGTGGTGGTCGTCGTCGGAGAGACCGGCAGCAGCGGGTATGTCGTCGGCGCGGGGAACGGGTTGGGGAGCGCCGTCGTGGTGAATGCCTTCGATTCGCCCGCCGATTCGCCGTCGATGTTGCTGGCGACGATCCAGTAGTAGAACGTGGTTCCCGCCGCGAGGTCTTCCTTGAAGGTCGCCGCGTATTTCGCTTCGTTGCCTTCGACGCCGGTCAGCGTCGCCGGCACCGTCGAGGGCGTGCCGCCGGCCTGCTCCAGCTCGAACCACACGTGCGTCGGCAGGCCTTCGGTGTTGACGGTGCCACTGATTTCGGCCGAGGTGTGCGTGATGTTGGCCGCTTCCTTGCCCGTGGTCGGCACCGGTGGCGTCCTGGGCGCGGTTTCGAACGCCTGCACCGCGCCCACCGTGGTGCCTGTCAGGTTCGTCGCGGCGAGCACGTAGACGTAGATCGTCCCGGCTTTCAGTTCCGTGATCTGCACGTTTTCGATTTTCTGGCTTTCGTAGGAGCTGCCGGCCGACGTTTCGAGCGTTCTGCGGCTGTACGCAAACGGGTTCGCTTCGCCGGCTTCCAGCGCTTCTTCATACTGTTCGAGAGGCTCGAACAAGAACTGGTAGAAGGTCACTTCCCCGAACGGGTTTACCGCGCCGGAGAGCTCCGCGGTGGTGCGCGTTTCGTTGGAGGCTTCGCCCGTCGCCACACCTGGCAGAGCGTACGTCTCGAATTTCTGCACCGGCGGTGACGCGGCCGTGGTCCCGCTGCCGTTGACCGCGACTGCGCGGAAGTAATACGTGGTCCCGGGCGTCAGGTGTTCGAGCTCGACCGAGATCGGCTGTTCGATGTTTTCCAGTTCGTTGTTCGGTATGACTCCCGCACCGGCCACGAGCGCTCCGTTTGTTCCGAGCGCTGCTTCGTTCGTCGCATATTCGAACTTGTAGTGGGTTTCCTGGAAGTTCGCGCGGACCGTGGCCGCGAGTCCGGCCGTCGTCGCGCTCAGCGAGGTGTTGGATTCGTTTTCGACGCTCGGGGCCACAGCCGTCGGCGTCGTGAATTCGCCGGTCACCCGGGTTTCGCCGGTGCCGTTTTTCGCGACGACCGCCCATTCGTAGATCGTCCCGGGCGTCAGTTCTTTGAGCGTGACCGCGTCGCCCTGCGCGCCGGCACCCGTCAGCGAGGCGGTTTCGCACGGGACCGACGTGAGCGCGCCGCCCTTGAGGCCGTATTCGACGGCGCAGCTCGTCGATTCGTTCTCGGGGTTGATCGAGGCCCTGACCACACCGCCGTAGGGCGATGAGATGGGTGCTTCCGCGTTCTGCACCGCCGGTTTGGAGGCAGGCGTTGTGAACGTGAACCCTTTTGCGGACACGGTTTCGCCTTCGGAATCGGTCGCGATCGCGCAGACCGTGTATTCGGCGCCGCCGTTGAGCTCCGTCACCGGTTCGACGACGGTGCCCTTCGCGATCAGCACGTTCGGCTTGGCTTCGGTGCGGACATACCCCGCTCCGCCGGTGCATTCGGTGCCTTCGGCGTACTCAAAGGCGTACGCCGCGCCCGGTTCGGTGGCGGCAAAGGCGGGCAGGAGTTCGGCGCTCAGTTCGGCGGAGACGCCTTCCGCGGGCGTGGCTTTGATCGATTTTGCTTCGACTTTGGTCGGTTCCTGCGGCGTGCCTGCAAAGGCCGCCGGCGCCGCGACGAGCATGCCGAGGAGGGCGACGAGCAGCGCTGCTCGAATCCAGCTGTTTCTCTTGCGGGACATCAGCGCATCACCCCGGCAACCCGACCGCACCCTGCTGGCGCTCCGTCACGGCAGGGTCGGTTCCTCACCGCGTTCAACCGGCGAGACCGCCCGATCGACCTTTACCCCAGCCAGCTTTGCCCGTTGCTCAAGCATTACGCCTCCCTCGTCGGCCAACCTCTCCGTAAACCCTCGCCCGACGCAACCCTGGGGCAGCCCCACGCAACACCTCGGCGTCCAAGCGAACTGGATCCGAGCATACTGGACAGAGGCGTATACGGTCAATGGCAAAGGGTGATGGCCGCTTGCGGCCGTGGCGACGCGCGGCGCACGGCTCAGTCTTCGGGAGGGGCGCTGGGAGCCGAATGCCTGGCTGCGCAGCTTGATCGGCGGGCCGCCCTGGACCGCGCTCGGCGCCCGACAGCCCACGCGGCGCACCCCGGGCTGCGCTCGGCACCCAGGGGCAGCCCACGCGGCGCGCCCCGGTCGCCGCCTCCGGTATCGTGTCCGCATCGGCCAGGACACTGGCAACATGCCACCAGCGTCCACCAGATCCAGCGCACCGGAGCGCGTGCGTGTCTCGCTCCGCCGTATCGACCCCGCGGTGGTGGCGCTGACGGCTTTGGGGTTCGTGCTGGCCTCCTACCGGCTGGGAGCGAAGAGCATGTGGCTCGACGAGGCGGCGAGCGCCAGCCACGCGCGACTCGGGCTGCACGGCCTGTGGACCGTGGTCAGCCACACCGACCCGGACATGGGCCTCTATTACGTGCTGCTGCACTTCTGGGTGCGTGTGTTCGGCTATGGCGAAGCCGCCATCAGGAGCATGACCGTCGTGCTGGCGGGTCTCGCCGTACCGGTGATGGTGCTGCTGGGCACGCGGCTGTTCGGACGTCGCTGCGGACTGGTCGCGGGGCTGTTGCTGGCGCTCAGCCCGTTCTTCCTGCGCTACGAGCAGACCGCGCGCTCGTACGCGATCGTGGTGCTGCTCGTGCTGTTGTCGTCGTATTTCTTCGTCGTCGCGCTGGAGAAGCCCTCGCGCGCAACGCTGCTCGGCTACGTGCTGAGCAGCAGCCTGGCCATCTACGCGCACTACTTCGCCGCGCTCGTGCTGCTCGTCCAGTGCTTCACGCTGCTCGCCGTCAAGCGCCGCGAAGCTTTTGCGCGGCAATGGCTGGTCGTCGCGGGCGCCGTGGTCGTGTTGTGCGCGCCCGAGGTCGTGTTCGCGCGGCGCGCGGGAACGGGCGGCATTTCGTGGATTAGCGAACCCGGGCTGATCGCGCTGGTCCACCTTCCGGCGCAGCTGGCGGGCGAGACGGTACTGGCCGGCCTGCTGGTCCTCCTGACCTGCTACGGCGTGGTCCGCGCCTTCGGCGAGCGCCGGGGGTGGAAGACCTGGTTCGTCACCGCCTGGCTGGTGGCCCCGGTGATTGTGGTGTTCGCCGTCTCGAAGCTCGGCCACCCGCTGTTCGTGACCTACTACCTGATTATTGTCCTGCCGGCGTTCCTGCTGCTCGCGGCGCTGGGTGTCGCGAGCCTCTCGGGCCGCGCAGCGACCGCGATCGCGGTCGGCTTGCTCGTGGTGCTCTCAGCGGTGGGGATACGCAACTGGTATACGCGCTCTAGCCTGGAAGAATACCGCGGCGCTACGCGGTACATCCTGGCGGGACAGCGGCACGGGGACGGGATCGTCGACTACCCCGCCAAGACCGCCGAATACGGGGTCGCCTACTACGAGACGCTTGCCGGCGCCCCCGGACTCGCGCCCGTAGGATTTCGGCTTGGCAGCGGGCCGTTGGCCAGTCCGCCGCGTATTTGGCTGGTGATCCGAGATTCGGACGTCAGCCCCCAAGAACAGCGACGGGTGCAGAACAGTATGGCTGGGAGCTATGAACAGGTCGGCGCCGAGCGGGAATTCGTCGGGCTGACGGTTGCCCTCTACCGGCTCAGGACGGCACCGCGACACAACGGTCGCGGGCGGAGCGCGATCAAGCTATAGATGGCGAGAGCGCTCACCCGGCGATCGCGAGAAACGCTCACCGGACGTGGTGAGGAGGCTCACCCCGGCGGGGTGCGAATAACGACGGTCGTCTGGCGAAAGTGCGAGCGCAGGCGGCTCGGCCCGCGCCGCGCGACCCACTCGTCGGCGCGGTCGCAGGCGCGCAGGAGCGCGTTGTCGGGGCCGAGCGGCAGTTGCGAGGTCAAGAGCGCGGCGGGGAAGCTCAGGTAGTTGACGGGCCGCAGTTCAATGTCGGGGAAGTGCGAGCGCAGCCAGTCGAGATCCGCGCGCGCGAACGAGCGCTCGTCGGGTGTGTGCGCGGATGCCACGACGCGCGCGTAGAGGCGGATCAGCAGGTTCTCGCCCTGGGGCTCCATGAACAGCATCGTCCCGCCGGGGTCGAGGTGTTCGGCGTAGAGGCGTGGCAGCAGGCCGCGGTAGTCGATGTGGTGCAGGATCGAGCGACCGAAGATGCAGCCGAACTGGCCCTCGACGTCGCGCGCGACGTCGCCCACGCGGAACTCCAGGCGGCCCGGCTGGGCGTGATGCTGCGCGCGGCTGATCGCGCTCTGCGAGACGTCGATGCCGAGCACAAACGCGGCGCCCATCTGCAGCAGCCGCAGCGAGCTGGCGCCGTCGCCGCAGCCGATGTCCAGCACGCGCTGCCCGGCGACCGCGGTCCGCGTCGCGGCGTCGAAGCGTCGCTCGGCGCGGCGCGTGTTGGGGCAGTCGAAGACGTGCCCGAAGCGCCCGTGCCAGGCGTCCATCGCCTGCTCGACGCCGTGCTCGTCGTAGGCCT
The DNA here is from genome assembly GCA_963804675.1 of uncultured Solirubrobacterales bacterium. Lineage (GTDB taxonomy): Bacteria > Actinomycetota > Thermoleophilia > Solirubrobacterales > Solirubrobacteraceae > Palsa-744. The sequence goes on from CAWDRI010000001.1 coordinate 2,601,722, forward strand.
CGCGCTCGCGCGCGGCGCGCTCGGCGTCAACACCGGACACCGGCGATGAGGAGCTCGCGCGCGGCGCCACGCGGCCGACTGTAGCAAGCGCGCTGCGGGGCTCGCCGCCGCTGGCCTCACCACCGTCGGGGACATCGAAGCCGGCCTCTCGGCGGGCACCCACACGAGCGCTCGCACGGCCATTCGCGCGGGCGCGCGCACGCGAATCGACGGCCACAGCGATAACAGCGGCCATCTCCTCGCGAAAACGGGAACGCCCGAAGCGCGAGGCGTTGGCGCGCAGCTGGGCCTCGTCGAGCGAAAGGCCCTCTAGGCGCGCGATCGCGCCGGCAAGGCCGGCGGGAGTTTGCTCGTCGAAGAGCACGCCGGTGCGGCCGTCGAGCACCGTCTCGGCGGCGCCACCGACGGAGTAGGCGACGACGGGCACGCCGGCGGCCTGAGCCTCGACGGGCACGATTCCGAAGTCCTCCTCGCCGGGGAACAGAAGCGCGCGGGCGCCCCGGAGCAGCTCGTCGCGCTCGTGCGGGGCGACGCGGCCGAGGAACTCGATGTCAGCATCGGCTGGCGTCGCCGCGCGAACGGCGTCGAGCGCGCGCCCGTCGCCGGCGACCTTCAGGGAGAGCCCGGCGCGCGCACAGGCGGCGACGGCGAGGTCCACGCGCTTGTAGGGGACGACGCGTCCGAAGACCAGGTAGAAATCGCGCGGGGCGCGGGGGAGCTCGAGGAAGTGCGCGACGTCGACGGGCGGGTGCACGACCTCGGCGGTGCGCCCGTAGCAGCGCAGGATGCGCTGGGCGACGTGCAGGGAGTTGGCGACGAACACGTCGGGGGAGGCGGCGCCGCGCAGGTCCTGCGCGCGCAGCCGCCCGAGCAGCAGCGGCAGCGCCGAGCGCGCCAGGCGCCCGACGTCCTCGCCCTCGAGGAAGTCCTCCTGCCAGGCGTAGCGCATCGGGGTGTGGCAGTAGCAGACGTGTAAAGCGTCGGGGGGGACGCGGACGTTCTTGGCGAAGGCGTGGTTGCTGGAGAGCACGAGGTCGAAGCCCGAGAGGTCGAAGGCGCGGTAGGCGCGGTCCATCAGCGGCAAAAACCGCTGGTAGTGAGCCCGCGCGCCGGGCAGCCGCGTCAAGACGGAGGCGTGGACACGGCGCTGTTTGATCTGCGCGGGCCAGGGCGCGGGGTCGTAGATCGAGGCGAACAGCTCGGCGTCGGGGAACATCTCCAGCAGCTCGAGCACGACCTGCTCGGAGCCGCCGGGGATCGTGAGCCACTCGTGGACGACCGCGACGCGCCGAAAGCGCGCGCGTAACTCTTCGAGCAGGGCCGCGCTCACCGCCGCCGAGGGTATCGCGCCGGCGGCGACCGGCACCCGCCGTGGGGGCCGGACAACCTGGGATCATGGCCGGGATGGCGGAGCAGGAGGGTTTGCAAGGACGCGAGATCGTGTGTGTGGGATTCGCGGACTGGGAGACGGACGTGTGGACCAACCAACATCATCTGATGTCAAGGTTGGCGCAGCACAACAGAGTGCTGTTCGTCGAGTCGCTGGGTTTGCGCCGACCGCAGTTGGCGGGACGGGACCTGACGCGGATCGTGCGCAGGCTGCGCAATGGGCTGGCCCCACCGCGCGCGCGCGATGGGCTGTGGGTGCTGGCGCCGTTGGTGGTGCCCCTCCAACACAGAGCGTTGCGAGCGTTCAACAGGCGGTTGCTGCGCGCACAGGTGCGCCGCGCCGTGCGCCGGCTCGGCATCGAGCGGCCGATCCTGTGGTCGTACGTGCCGCAGGCGGAGGCGTTGATCGAGGAGCTGAAGCCGTCGTTGGTCGTTTACCACTGCGTCGATGACGTGGCGGCGGTGGCGGGGGTGGACGTCGAGAGCTTCCACGAGACCGAGCGGCGGTTCGCCGAGCAGGCGGACCTGGTGCTGGCGAGCGCGCCGGCGCTGGCGGCAAGGTTGAGGGGGTACTCCAGCAATGTGATGGACGCGCCGAATGTCGCGGACACGGCACTGTTCGCCACGGCGCTCGAGCTGGGCGGCGCGGCGGGGGCAGCAGACCCGGCAGTGGCGGCAGACCCGGCGGGGGCAGCAGACCCGGCGGTGGCGGCAGACCCGGCAGTGGCGGCGCTGCCGAGGCCGAGGGTGGTGTTCACGGGCGCGATCGTGGCGACGAAGCTCGATATGGCGCTGATCGCGGCGGTCGCGCGCGCACACCCGGGGTGGTCGTTCGCGCTGGTCGGGCCGATTGGGGTGGGCGACCCGAGCACGGACACCTCGGCGCTGCGGGAGCAGCCAAATGTGCGCCTGCTCGGGGCAAGGCGCTACGAGCAGTTGCCGGACGTGCTGCGCGCGGCCGACGCGGGGTGGATTCCGTACGTGCTCAACGCGGTGACGGAGAGCGTGTTCCCGATGAAGGTCTACGAGTATCTGGCGGCGGGTTTGCCGGTGGTGGCCACGCCGCTGCCGGCGCTGGCCGACGTGGAGGAGGTCGCGAAGGCCAGGGACGCGGAGGGTGTGGGCCGGCTGCTGGAGGAGGCGATCGCGACCGACAGCCCGCAGAAGCGGTCGGAGCGCTCGCGCGCGGCGGCAGCGCACTCGTGGGATACGCGCCTTGCAGAGATCGCGGCCGCGGTGCAGCGGCTGCCGAGCCGGCCGTGAGGACGCAGGACCCCGATCATCAGGGGCAGCCGGCCGTGAGGACGCAGGACCCCGATCATCAGGGGCAGCCGGCCGTGAGGGACCTGCTGGTCTGCTCGCACACGCCGGTGCTCGGGTCGGGGAGGGCGATGCGCACGTACGGGGTGGCGCGCGCGCTGGCGCAGGGCGGCGGGGGACTCGACCTGCTGTACGCGCGCTTCCAGGGCGATGCGCCGGACGAGGCGTTTCGCGCGGTGGCGGGGATCGAGCTGCACGAGGTGGTGCCCTCGCGCGGCGCGAGGCGGCTGGCCGCGTACGGCGCGGCGCGGGTGGCGGGCGTGCCGAGCGATCTCGCGCGCGCGGTCTCCCCCGAGCTGGCGGCGGCGGCCGCCCGCCTGGCCACGGCCGCGGGGCGCGGGCGCGTGATCGCCGACGGGCCGGCGGTCGCAGCGACGCTGCGCGGGCTGGCGCGGCGGCGGCCGGTGGTCTACAACGCACACAATCTCGAGTCGAGTTTTCGCGACCAGCTGACCGAGGGAAGCGGGCACGCGCGCGCGTTGCGCGCGTTCGAGCGGGGCGTGCTGGGGCGCGCGGCGGAGTCGTGGATGGTCAGCGAAGCGGATGTCGCGGGCGCCCGCGCACTGTGCCCGCAGGCCAAGTTGCGCTACGCGCCGAACGTGGTCAACGTCGAGGCGATCGCCCCGGTCGAACAGGTCGCACCGCAGCGGCGCGCGGTGTTCGTCGCGAACTTCAACTACGAGCCCAACCGCAACGGGCTGCGGTTCCTGCTGGACGAGGTGATGCCAGAGGTGTGGGCGCAGGTGGCAGACGCGCAGATTGTTTTGGTGGGGGCCGGCGCTGGCGCGCCGGCCGGGGAGGGGTCGCGTGTCCAGCGGCTGGGCTATGTGGATGACCTGCGCGCAGCCTACGCAAGCGCGCGGTGCGCAGTCGTGCCGCTGCTGCAGGGCGGCGGGACGCCGCTGAAGCTGATCGAGGCGCTGGCGTACGGCCTGCCGACGATCGCGACGCCAAGCGCGGTGGCGGGTTTGCAGGTGCACGACGGGGAGGACTGCCTGGTCGCGGAGGGGGCGGACGCGTTCGCGCAGGCGATGGTGAGCGTGCTGCGCGACGGCGCGCCGGCGCTGGGACGGCGCGGACGGGCGCTGGCGCAAGAGCGTTACTCGATCGCGGCGCTGGCCGAGCTGCTAGGGCAGCAGTAAGCCGGCTTGGCCCCGCTCGCGCCCTCGCCGCCCGCTCGCACCGCCGAGCACGCGCCGCCGCACGCGCCCCCCGCAGCGCTCAGGGCGGCGGCCCGGGCGTGCCGTCCCGGCTGCGCGCGACCGCGGCGAGGAAGTCATCCCAGGGAGCGGCGTGGCCGGCCAGGAACGCGGCCAGTTGCTCAAGCTCGCGCCAGCCGGCGTCGGCCTCCCAGCCCCAGTGCAGCACGACGGGCAGCCACCGCGGCCCGTCGGGGGCCGCTGACAGCATGCGCGGGAGCGCCGCGAGCACGTCGGCGGCGCGGCCGTAGAGCGGCGCGTAGGAGGGCAGGTAGACCGTGTTCCCGCGCCACTGCGGGGTGCGCTGAAAGCCGAGCGTCCCGATCGACTCGGGCCCGCCGCAGACCACGGCGAAGCGCTGTGCCAGCCAGGGCAGCTGGCGGGCGTCGAAGCGGTTGTAGGGGGGCACGAAGACGTCGGGGACGACGCCGTGGGGGGCCAGTTCGGCAAGGGCGGCGTCGATCAGCGTGCAGGTCTGCGCGCGCGAGAGGCCGCACAGCTCGGAGCGCCGGCGGGGCGAAGCGAAGTGCGTGCGGTGGTCGCGGCCGTGTAGTGCGAAGCACACCTGCTGACTGGCGAGCGACGCCAGCAGTTCGGTCTCCGGCGGCGTGAGGCCGCGCGAGTCGCTCTCGGCGGGCGAGAGCGGCAGGCGACTGACGCGCGGAGAGACAGCAAGCAGATAGGGCACGCCGGCGTGGGCAAGGATCTCGTGGAAGCGCAGGAAGTGCTCGCTGCCGTAGCGCTCGGGCCGGTCCCACGCCTGGAAGTGGGGAAACTCGTCGAACCCGCAGCAGGATGCGCGTGCGGGGCCCGTCGCTCGCCGAACTCTCGCCTCGCATGGTGCCGCCCGCCGGCCCGCGCTGCCCATCCCCCAAATCCTCGCCAAGCACAAGCCGGGGACCCGGTGGCAAGTCGATCAGCGCCTGTGCACAGGAGAGGCGGCCGAGCTTGTAGAGCGCCTGCTCGACCAGGCGGACCGGCCGCGGCGGTACGGGGCGAACGCGCGCGGCACGCCGGACGGCCGCGGAAACCGACCCCCCCGACCACAAACCCAGCCCCGGCGCCGAGGGCGCGTCGGCGGGCGGCTCGCCGTCGAGCAGGAGCCGCAGGTTGCGCAGTTCGTCCTCGCGCCAGGCCCCACGGCGGGGCGGGCGGCGTGCTCGGGCGGCGAGGCTCACTGGGCGCGAGGGTACCGGACCGGCTGGGCACGACTGGCGCACGAACAACCGTCCCGCGCGGTTCGCCATTCGCGCGCGCACACGCACACGCACACACGCACGCGCGATTGCGCCGCAAAACAAAGACCTCGACCCCCCGTCCCAGCGGGGGACATTCGTCCAAGCCCAGAGTGGCCGTTCACAGAGCCGGGTAGGACGCCGAAACATCTCGTGCACAGCTCAAGAACGAGGCTGACCGGCCCCGGAACCGCACAGCGGAAGCGTCCACCGGCCGGCTCCACTCGACAAAGGCACCCCCGTCGCGAGGCGGGCTCGCAAAGCCAGGGATCTCACGCAGACAGCCCGGCTCCCGAAGGAGACCGCAATGACCACCATCCAGCCATCTAACCGCTGGGTGTCGATCAAGCTTTTGGCGGCCGCATGCGCCGCCGTTTGCATGCTGCTTTTCGCGGCTGGCGCGCGGCCAGGCACCTCACAGGCCAGGCCAAGCGCGCAAGGCAGCATGGCCAGCACCCAAGTCGTCGTCCAGCAAGGCGCACGCGCCGCGCAGGTGAAGCGAAGCGCGGATGTCGCTCGCGCCGCGGCGGTGCACACGCTTGCGTCGCGCACCCGTGCGCTGCGCAGCTGCAAGCGCCGTCACCCCGACCACTGCGCGACCGCCAGCCGTGCGGTCGCTAGCGCGCAGAACACGGTCGCTGAAATTCGCGAACGGTGGGCGCGGTGGTGGAAGCAGCACCAGGCGCCCCCCGCCCGGGGCAAGCCGGGCACCGGTTCGAGCGGCAGCTCGGGCTCCTTGTCGGGCGGCTTCTCGAGCGGTTCCTCCGGCTCGACGTCGGGCGGCTCGGGGTCCGGCTCCACCGGATCGAGCGGTTTCGAGTTGACCGGCGGGCAGTCCGGCATAGGCAGCCCCCCCAGCGAAGGCCCCGCGCAGAGCGCGACCACATTCCAGCCGGGCATCAACTCGGGTTCGGCCGCCCTTTGGGAACTCCCCGGCGCCGTCAAGCTGGGAGCGAAGGTCGTGCGTGTCGGTCTGGAAATAAACGAACCGATTACGCAGATCGAACCGATCATCGAAGGGTATGCCGCTCAGGGCATTCGCGTCGCGCCGCTGGTTGAATTCAACGGACGGCTGCCCTCGCCGGCCGAAGCTAAGAACCTGGCCAGTTGGGCCAAGGCGTTTGGGCCGGGAGGCACCTTCTGGGCGACCCACGCCGGCGGTCAGTTTGCGATCCAGACGATCGAGTTCGGCAATGAGACGAGCTACAACTGGCAGTACAGCGAAAACGAAGATACGCCGGCCGGCTACGTGGGCCGGGCACAGACCTACGCGCTGCGGTTCGCCGAAGCCGCGGAGGCGATCAAAGCAACTGATGCCGGCGTGGGCCTGCTCGCACAGGCAGACTCCGGCAACGCCGGCCCGGCGTGGGTCGAAAATATGTTCAAGGCGGTCCCCGATTTCGCGTCGTTGGTCGCCGGTTGGACGGTCCACCCCTACGGGCCGCAGTGGCAGGCGAAGGTCGAAGAAGTCATCTCCCAAACGACCGCCGCGGGCGCTCCGTTGAGCATCCCGATCGACATCACCGAGTGGGGGATCTCCAGCGACAACGGCGCCTGCCTGAGCGGCAACTACGGCTGGAACCCGTGCATGACCTACCGGGAAGCCGGTGAAGCCCTGTCACGGAGCGTCGCCCAAATGCGCGAAGTGCTGCACGGGCGGCTCGGCCTGTTCCTGCTGTACAAGATCCGCGACCAGAAGGCCACTGGCGAATCGACGTATCGCGAAGAATATTTCGGCGCGCTGGGCAACGAACTGCAGCCCAAGGGCGCGTTCACGACGACGGTCGAGGAAATGCTCGCCTCCTGAATGGCACAGGACTCCTGAATGGCACAGGATGGGCCGTCCGCTCAGCAGCTGTCCCGTCCCCTCGCCGCGAGGCGGCTGGCGAGCGCGAGCAGTCCGAGCTGCGCCGCGAACAGGACGGTGAAGCGGGCTTCGACGCCGGTGAAGGTCGCGGTCGTCTCGATCACGGCGAGCCCGGCGATGCCGGCGAGCGAGGCGAGCCCGAAGGCGCGCACGAGCGGGCTGTGCCCGGTGCGCCAGACGCGCCAGGCGAGGACCGCGCCGCCGAGCAGCACGCCGATGTAGGCGCAGAGACCGAGGAGGCCGAGCTTCAGCCAGTACCAGAGCGCGGCGAAGTGCACGTACAGGCGACCTTCTTCGTGTTCGACTGAGAGCAGGCGCGCGCTCGCGGCCCAGGGTGTGCTGAGACCGATGCCGGTTATCGGGTGTCGGCCGATTTCGGCGAGCACGTTGGCGCGCTCGTCCAGGCGGTAGCTGTCCTCGACGTTGGTCTCGAGCTTCGTCGGCGCGAGCGATTCGGCGCGCTTGACGATCGGCAGCTGCGCCTGGAAGGCGACCGACCCGAGCAGCCAGATCGCGGCGGCGGCGGCGATGCAGGCGGGCAGCAGCAGGCGCCGGCGCGCGGGTGAGGTGCCGAGCAGCACGACGAGCACCAGCGCAAGCGCGGCGGCGATCCAGAACGAGCGCCTGTAGGAGAAGAGCAGACAGGCCGCCAGCAGCGGGCTTGCTAGCAGTACCGCCAGCGGCGGTTTGGTGCGGGCCAGGAGCGCGAGCGCGAGGCCGCCGAGCAGCGCGAGCATGATCAGCCAGTTGGCGGTGGGTTCGTAGTAGGTGAGGGTGGAGGCGCCTTCGATCGACTGGCCGTAGTGGCCTGCGACCTCGACCAGGCCGACCGCCGACTTGACAACGGCCAGCGCGAACAGGCCGACCAGCAGCCGCTCGAACTGACGGCGGTCGAGGTCGAGGTTGGCGAAGGCGAGCGGCAGCAGAAACAGATAGGCGAGGACGTGCTCGGATGAGATCGCGACGCGCACGCTGACCCCACTGTCGATGGTCGTCAAGCAACCGACGAGCGTCGCGAGCACGAGGATCGCGAGCGGCAGGCGCAGCCCTCCGGGCAGCCACACCGCGCGGCGGTGGCGCACGACGTCGAGCGCCACCGAAGCGACCGCCAGCGCGACCAGGACGTCGAGCGCGGAGAGGTACTTGTAGACGTTCGTGTACAGGTTCGCGGTGAACGTGAACAGCCCGAACGTCGGTCCCTCGCAGACGATCACGAGCCCCACGACGAGCGTCATCGCCAACACCGGCCTGCTCAGCATGATCGCCGCCGCGACGAGCGCAAGCGGGACGAGCAGGCCGGCGCTGCCGAGCTTGGCGACGCCGGCGCCCGCGAGCAGCGCGGTCAGAGCGGCGGCGCACAGGGCCGCGAACAGCTCGGCGCGGGTGAGCGATACACCTGGCAGCCGTCGTTCGCCCATCGCAGTGGCGGCCCTAGCGTCGCCGTCGCCGCTGCGCGGAGCCGCGCTCACCCGTGGGGGTAAGCGCCGCGCCGTTCGCGGAGGAGCCGCCCGCCACGGGGACAGCCGCGGAGCGGACGGTCGCTGACGCCGATCCGCGTGCGCTCGGCTGCGTGTAGGAGCCGTAGCCGTAGCGGCTGCCGTCGCGCAGGCCGGTGACGGCAAGCCCGACCGGCTCGACCATGTGGCGGTCGAGGATGCCGCGCGCGCGGCGCGCGGCATCGCGGGTGAGCAGGTTGAGCCGGGCGACGATCAGAGCGGCGTGGATGGCGGGGTTGTTGAGTAGCACCTGCGCGTCGGCGACGGGGTTCAAGGGCGGTGCGTCGATGATCACGATGCCCCCCTCGGTCGCGACCGAGCCGACGATCTCGGCGATCCGCGGCGAGCCGAGCAGCTCGGCGGGGTTGTGCGGGATGCGCCCGGCAGGCAGCACGGAGAGCTGAGGCAGCTCGGGCAGCGGCTCGAGGAGCAGCTCCGAGACCTCGTGCGCGCCGGTGAGCGCGGCTGTCAGGCCGCGGTCGGGGTCGCTGGCGTCGAGGTCGAAGTGGGTGGCAAAGGTGGGGCGGCGCAGGTCGAGCTCGATCAGCACGACGCGCCGCCCGGCGAGCGCGACGGCCTGGGCGAGGTCGATGGCGACGGTCGTCTTGCCCTCGCCGGAGACGGCGCTGGTGACGAGCAGCGTGTCGAGGGTGCGCGCGACGGCGACGAAGTCGAGCGCGCTGCGCAGGATGCGGTAGGGCTCGAGCAGTTCGCCACGTTCGGCGGCGCGCTCGCGGCGAAACGCAGCCTGCGGGATGCCGACGAGCGCGGGCAGGCGGTACTCGCGCTCGGCCTCCTCGATCGACTTGATGCGCCGGTCCAGCGATTCGAGCAGAAACACCAGCGCGAGCGCGAGCGCGAGCCCGACGAGCAGGCCGATCGCGGCGGCGCTAAAGAGGCTGCTCCCGGACGGGCTGGCCGGCGGGGTGGCGCGGCCGATGATGTTGGCACCGCCGCCCGCCACGGCGCGCAGCTCGCCGAGGCGCTGCAACGACTGTTGCAGGGTCGCCCGTTCGGCCGAGCCGGCAGGCAGCGCGGCGATCTGCGCCTGCAGGCTCTTCTCGGCGTTGCCGATGCCGGCCAGTTCCGAGCGCGCCTTGAAAGCGATGTACTGTTCGGCGAACGCGTTGGCGAGCTGGGCGGAGTAGCCCGGGTCGCCGCTGGCGACGACGATCTCGATGATGTCGGCGTTGGGCGCGACTTCGACCTTGGCTTCGTCGAGCAGTTGTTCGGCGTTGGCGCTCGTATGCAGCTGCTGGCGCACCGCCTGGGCGACTTCGGGCGAGTGCGCGATCAGCACCTCGGTGTTCGCTTCGCGCTGCGGTTCGCTGGTGCTGGAGGGGACGATCTGCAGCGCTGAGTCCTGGAGCGTGCCGCTCTGAAAGGCGACAGAGGCGGTCGCCGAGTAGGTCTTGGCTGCGCGCTCGTGACGGACGACCGCGATCAGCAGGCAGGCCAGCACGAGGCCCACCACGAGGGGCCAGCGCTGGCGCAGCACGGCAAGCGCACCGGCGAGACCGTCGCTCTCGCGTCGCTGCTCGGACTGCGAGGGACGCTCGAAGGCGCTCACGGCACGCGCCGATCGACGGGCAGGGTCCCTCGCAGGCGTATCCGGCGGGCGGCGGCACTCATTGCGCTGCTCTTATCGTCGGGCGAGCTGGCGCGCTTGAGGCACGATACTCGCCGCGCGCGGTGCGGCGGGGCATCGTTCTGATGGTACCGCGCCGGGTATGGCCCGATTGAGTGGCCGCTCGCAACCAACCGATCGGCGAGTTCGCGGCCAACAGCCGGCCGCCCTCAACCGGCGGCCAGCTCGCGGTAGAGCGTTTCGTAGCGCCGCGCCATTGCGGTGTCGGTGAAGCGCTCAGCCGCCAGCGCGCGCCCACGCTCGCCCAGCCGCCGCGCGAGCTGCGGGTCGGCGAGCAGCGTGCGCAGGCGCTCGCGCAGTGTGTCGAGGTCGTCCGGCGCAACGACGAAGCCGGTTTCGCCGTCGTGCACGGCCTCGGCGACGCTGCCGACGTCGCACGCGACGACGGGCAGCCCGGCGTGCATCGCCTCGAGGATGCCGAGCGGCAGGCCCTCCCAGCGGGAGGGCAGGGCGAACACGTCGAAGGTGGCCAGGTGACTGCGCGGGTTGGGCGTCCAGCCGGTGATGTGCAGCCGCTCGCGCACGCCAAGCTCGGCGGCCAGCCGCTCCAGGTCGCCGCGCGCGGGGCCCTCGCCGACGAGCACGAGCGTCGCACCGGGCAGGGCGGGCAGCGCGCGCACGAGCAGGTCGTAGCCCTTCTGCTCGGCGATCCGTCCGACCGAGCCGACCACGGGCGGGGAGGCGAGCGGCGTCGGCGGCTGCGCCGACTCCGGCGCAGCCGCCGGCACGCCGTTGGCAATCGCGCGCACCGCGCCGGCGCGCAGCCCGACGAGCCGCTCGATCTGGCGCGCGGCGCGCTCGCCAACGGCGACGTGGCCGTCGAGCGCCCGCGCGCGCAGCCGCCCCGCATACAGGCGCCGGCGCGGCAGGGCGCTCGGCACGGGCAGGTGGTCGACCGCGAGCACGCGCACACCGGGGCACAGCAGCGCGGCCAGCTCGCCGTACGCACAGGCCCAGGGCCAGGTGTGGTTGGAGTGCACGACGTCGGGCGCGAACGCGCGGATCGCGCGCACGTGGGCACGCAGCGCTGCACGGTCCAAGCTCCCCCGCGGCGCGCGCACAGCGCGCGCCCCCACGCCAAAACGATGAGCCGCGATCGCCGCGCCGACGCGCGGGTCGGTGGCGAGCACGCCGACCTCGATCTCGGGCGCGAGCGCGCCGAGCAGGTAGCCGAGTGCGATCTCGGCGCCCCCAACGGCGGTCGAGTCGGTGTAGGCGAGCAGGCGCAGGGGGCGCTGCTCGCTCATGCGAGAACCCGCCGGTACAGCTCGACCACGGGGGCCGCGGCGGCAGCGGGACTGTGGTGGTGCATGAAGTTCGCGCGCGCGCGCGCGCCCATCGCGCGGCGCACATCGGCGCTGCCCAGCAGCTCCAGCGCGGCGGCCACGAGGCGGTCGTCGTCGCGCTCGACGAAAAGGCCGTCGTGCGCGACGAGGCCCTCGGCGCCGTCGGGCGTGGTGACGACGGGCAGACCGAGGACGAGCGCCTCGAGCACCTTGACCTTGATGCCGCTGCCGGCGCTGAGCGGGTAGAGCAGGACGCCGAGTTCGCGCAGGAAGTCCACCGCGGAGGGCACGGGACCGAGCCAGCTCACCCCGGGGACGTGCGCGAACTGCTCGCCGAATGTCGCGGGCACCATGCCCTTGCCGGCGAGCAGCAGTTGCGCGTCGGGCGCCAGCGCGTGCACGCGCGGCCACACGCGCGTGAGCAGGCGCCGAACCGCACGCGCGGTCGGAGGCCAGCTGGCGGTACCGATCAGGCCGGCGACGGGCCGCTGCAGCGTGGCCGGCACCAAGTAGTGGGCGGGGTCGAGCGAAAATGGCACAAACTGGACGTGCGCACCGGGGTGGCTGCGTGCAAGCTCGGCGGCGATCTGCGGCGAGCTGGCCAACGACCAGCGCGCACGGCGGCGCGCGCGGCGCTCGGCGCGCAGCAGCTCCAGCGCGGCACGGTTTTCACGTCGCCCGGACAGCCTGATCGCGCGGTCGCGCAGGGTGAGGCAATTGAGCTGCAAGACCGCCGGGCGGTCGATCAGGCGCATCGCCTGGGCGGCCTCCGCCTCGACGAAGTGCACAATGTCGGCATGCGGCGCACGGGCCCGCAGCGCGGCGGCAAAGGGTTCTTTGGTGAGCGCGCCGAGGGGATGCACGAGCGCACGCGCGCGCTCACGCACGCGCGCGCTCGCGGTCGGCGTCGAGCGTTCGATGTCCACGACCTCGACGGGCAGGCCCTCGGGCAGGCGCTGCGCCACCCCAAAGCCGGCGGCCAGCGCGGTGCACTGCACGTCCGCGCCGCACGCGTCCAGGCCGCGCATCAGCCCGATCGCGCAACGTGAGGCGGCACCCCCCTCGAGCGTCGGCGGGTAGGAGAGAACCATCAGCACGCGCACGTCCTGGGGGAGTATGACGGACATGCTGAGCTGGGCTAGGGCACTGCCGCGCAGGCTGTTCACAGGCGGGGCCTGCGCAGCCAGGGCAGTCCCCCGCGGGCTGCTGAGCAATGCAGCCGCCACAGCCGGAGCGCTCCCGCGCAGGCTGCTGGCGGGCGGGACGGCGGGCGAGGCGGCGAGCGCGGGGGGCCGGCGCATCGCGACGAATGTGGCGGTGCAGGTGGCGGTGCGCGCGTTCACGATCGGGATGAGCATCGTCACGGTGGCGCTGACCGCGCGCACGCTGAAACCGGCGGACTACGGCGTGTGGGTGGCGGCGTCGAGCTATGTCGGCCTGTTCGGCGCGTTTACCGACCTCGGCCTGACGACGGTCGCGATCCAGCGGATGGCGGGCGATCCCGAGCGCGAGGCGCAGTGGCTGGGCGCGCTGGCGGGCGCACGCACGGCGCTGTCGCTGCTGGCGATGGCGGTTTGCGTGGTGTCGATCCCGCTGCTGCTGAGCGCCGAGCACGACGCGCAGCTGGTCGCGCTGATCCTCACGACGACGATCCTCTCCAGCGGCGCGGCGGTGCTGATGAACGTGTTCCAGTCGCGGCTGCGCGCGGGGCTGGCGCTGTCGTTGACGGTGGTGCAGAGCGTGATGTGGCTGGTGGCGGTCGCCCTGCTGGCGGCGACGAGCGCGTCGGTGGTTTGGTTCGCGGTCGCGTACACGGCGATGATCGCGGTGACGGCGGTGGCGCAGATCGCGGTGACGCGCCGCTTCGCGCACATCGCCTGGCGGGCGGGCCGGGCGCTGTGGCGGCGGCTGGCGCGGGTGGCGGTGCCGCTCGGGCTGGCGGGCGTGATGATCACCGTCTACTACCAGATCGACTCCGTGCTGCTGCTGCAGCTGGCGGGTGCCAGGCAGGCGGGGATCTACGGCGCGGCGTACGGGTTTCTGAGCCCGCTGACGTTCCTGCCGGCGGCGGTGATGTCGTCGTTCTTTCCGGTGCTGTCGGCCGTCTACCGCGACGACCCGGCGCGCGCGCGGCGGCTGGTGCAGGTGTGCGCGGACACGATGGGGATGATCGGACTGCCGATCCTCGCGGGAACGATCGCGCTGGCGGAGCCGATCATCGCGCTGATCTACGGGCCCGGCTACGCACAGGCGGCGGGGGTGCTGCCGATCCTGATGATCGCGTTCGTCTCGATCTGCTTTGGCTCGCTGGCGGGCTTCCTCTCGCCGCTCGTACAACGGCAGTGGCGGCTGGCGCTGTACTCGACGCTCGGCGCGCTCGCCAACGTCGCGCTGAACCTGGCGCTGATCCCCGCCTACGGTATCTATGGCTCGGCGTGGGCGACGGTCGCCACGGAGCTGTTGACGATGGTGCTGATGCTGAACACGAGCCTGCGCGCGATGGGCATGCGCCTATCGCCGAGCCGTCTGCTGCGGGTCGCGTTGGTGGCGGGCGCGATGACCGGTGTGATGACGCTGGCCCGCCCGCTGGGCCTGCTGCCGGCGGGGACGTTGGGGGTGCTCTTCTACATCGCCGGCCTGTTCGTGCTGCGCGTGTTGGATTTGGAGGAGCTGCGCGCGTTGCGCGCGCAGCGAGGATGAGTTCGTTGACCATCGTCCGCGCCAAGACCGCAGGCGACACGCCCCACCGACGACCCACTCCCCCTGCCCACCTGCTTCACCGTCGCCCATACAGCCACCGCAGGCGACACACCCCCGCCGACGACCCACTCCCCCGGCCCACCGGCCGCGACGCGCGACGCGCCACTCAACATCAACGGCGCGAGGGCCGATGGCGCAGTAGGCGGGCGCTCGCGCAGGCCGGATACTGTTGCCCGAATTCCCGATGATCGATACCGAGCTGATCGTAGACGCCGCGTCGCTCGCTGAGATCGAGGGCCAGTGGGACGCGCTCGCGGTGGCCTGCGGGCTGCCGCTGATGGCGCCGGCGTGGGTGCTGGCGTGGTGGGCGCATTTGGCGCCCGCCACAGCGCAGCCGCGCGTGGTGGCGGTGCGCGACCGCAAGGAGCTGATCGGGCTGGCACCGTTCTTTGTGGAGCCCGACGCACGCGTGGCGCGCGTGGACTACCGGCTGCCCGGGATCGAGCTGTCCGCGCGGCTGGCGCCGCTGGCGCTGCCGGGCCGCGAGTGGGAGGTCGCGGCGGCGCTCGGCGAGGCGCTCGCGCACGCCGAGCCGCGCCCGGACGTCGTCGCGCTGGAGGGCACGCCGGTCGCCTCGCACTGGCCGTTGGCGCTGCGCGAAACGTGGCCGGGCACGCCGCGAGCGGTGGTGCGCCATTACAACGTGTACGGCTGCCCGGTCGTGTCGCTGCGCGACCCGACCTACGAGGGATGGCTGAATCGCAAGAGCCCGCACTTCCGCGCGCGGGCACGTCGCGTGCGGCGGCAGTTCGAGGCGGCCGGAGGAACGATTCGTCTGAGCACACGCGAGACGCTGCGCGCGGACATCGACACGCTGCTGCGCCTGCACGCCGAGCGCTGGCGCGAGCTGGGAAGCTCGAAACTGGTGGAACTCGGCGAGGCGCGCGTGGCAGCGATGTTCGCGCAGGCGGGCGAGGCACTGCTGGCGCAGGGGCGCTTTCGACTGCAGGTCATGGAGATCGGGGAGCGGCCGATCGCGGCCCATCTGGCGCTGCAGGCCGGCGGCGAGGTGCTCACTGTGAATGGCGGCTGGGACCCGCGCTTCGCCGAGCTGAGCCTGACGATGGTCTCGACGCTGAGGCTCGTCGAAGACGCGATCGAGCGGGGCGACAGGCGTATCGACCTGGGGCTCGGCGAGCAGGGCTACAAGCAGCGCATCGCGGACGGAAGCGACCCGGTCGTCTGGAGTGTGCTGCTCGCCCCGCGAGCGCGCCTGCCGCTGACGCTCGCGCGAACCGCGCCACCCTCGCTGCGCGACAGCGCGCGCAAATACACGCGGCGGACGTTGAGCGCCGCGCAGCTCGACCGCCTGCGCACGATGCGGCGGCGGCTGCGCGGGTGAGGCAGCAGATGCTGAGCGGCGAGGCGCGTGGCATGCCGGGCGAGGGCCTCGAGGAGCGCTGGCCGCACGTGGTGGTGTTCGAGCCCTTCAACGCCGGTCTGGCGGTGGCGCGCCGGATGGTGCGCCTGGGGGCGCGGGTCACGCTGATCCTCGAGCAGGGCCACGCGCTGGAGTCCCACAGCCGCGGCGTCGAGAGTGTGCTGGCGCCGTTTGAGCCCGCGGGTCGCCGGTGGCTGGGGGCGTTGCGAGCGATCGCGGACGGCGCCGCCGAGCACGAGACGGTGGCGGTCCTGCCCGCCACCGACCGCGGGAGCGAACTGCTCGTGGGCGGGATCGAGGAGCTGCCGCAAAACGTGCGCGCCTTCGAGCGTCCCGGCGGTGCCCATTTGGCGCTGATGAACAAGGAGCAGGCCGACGCGATCGCTAGGCGGGCCGGCGTGCCGGTTCCCTGGATGGCACGCATCCACGACCTCTCGGAGCTCGAGCAGGCGCTGGCGGCTGCGCCGTGGCCGTGCGTCGTCAAGCCGATCCTCTCGCACGAGTGGCGTGCCCGCTACGGCATGGAGCGGACGTTCCTCGCAAACGACGCCGAGCAGGCGATGCGGACACTGCGGCGCCCGCTGCGGGACGGCCTGGGGATGCTGCTCAACCAGTACGTACCAGGCGGCGACGATGACGTCGAGGAGGCGATCGTCGTGCGGCTGGCCGACGGCAGCTACCCGGTGCGCTTCGGCTGTCGCAAGCTGCGCCAGTATCCGGCGGGCTTTGGCGCGACGGCGCTGGGAGAGTCCTCTGCGCTGCCAGAGACGATGAGTCTCGCCGAACGGGTGCTCGACGAGGCGGGGTTCGTCGGCGTGGCCGGCGTCGAGACCAAGCGCCACGCGCAGACCGGCGAGCGCTGGTTCTTGGAGGTGAACGTCCGCATACCAGGTCAGTGGGGACTCGGCGACGCCTGCGGGGTTGACGCCACACAGCGACTGGTGGCGACGCTCGCGGGCCGGCCGCTGCCGCCGCAACCGTCGATCAGACCGGGCGTGCGGGTCGTCTTCCCGGAGCTCGACGCGCACGTGGTCGGTGCGGCGTTACGAGCCGCGCCCGGCCGGAGCCGTCCCGCACTCGCCTGGCGGACGATCCGCTCCTACCGCGGGGCGCGCGAGCTGGGGCTGTTCGACCCCCGCGACCCCGGCCCCGGGCTCGCGCTGGCCAGGGAGTTCATCGGCCGGCGCCTCGCGCGCGTCGCCGGGTGGCTGAAACCAAAATCGCGGGTCTGAGGGGAAATGGATTTGTCTCATTTTTGTGCGCCAAGCAATAAAGCTACCGGAGCATCCTCCCTGCACGGGATGATTTTCCAACGACGATTCTTATTGGGCGCCCAGCACAGTCCAATGCACCCACCACGGGTCGCCGGCCGCACCGACGAGCGGGACTGAGGCAGCTTTCAGAAGGCCCAGCGAAACAGGGGCCGCCTGCTGCCGAGGATCCCCTGGGCGAGCGCCGGCGCGGTGTAGCTGGTGCCGACCACAAAGCGCATCACCGGGCCGAAGCTCTCGGCGGCGGGGGCGCCGAGGAAGTGCAGCCCGGGGACCGAGGACTCGAGGCCGCGGCGCAGCACGGGCGAGCCCTGCACGACGCGCAGCTGCGCGGCAAGCGCGGGGTCGAGGAACGGGTAGCGGCGCACGTCGATCGCGTAGCCGGTGCCGAGCAGCACGTGGTCGACGGTGCGCGACGAGCCGTCGTCGAGCGCCAGCGCGACGCGGTCCTCACGCTCGCTCACCCGCGCGACGGAGCGGCCGAGTGTGATCGTCACCGCGCGCAGACGCTCGGGCAGCCAGTAGGCGCCGGCGGGACGGATGCAGTGGTAGGTGAGCGGCGCGCGCACGGGGCGCGGGAGGTGGCGCACGACGTCGGGAGCGGCGCCGACCCAGCTGGTGAGGCGCCCGCCGACGTCGGTCGGCGCGGGGCGCCAGTAGATGCCGTGGCGCGCGCGCCAGGACTGCGAGACCGGGGCGGGGGTGCTGGGCACGGCGGGCACGGAGCCGTCGCCTGCGGCGCTCTCCTCGGGGCTCCAGTCGCCGAGCCAGAAGATCGCGGGCGTACGGCCGATCACCTCGACCTCGGCGCCGGCCTCGTGCAGCAGCGCGGCGGACTCCAGCGCGCTCTGACCGGCGCCGATCACGGCGACGGCGCGGCCGGCGAAGCGCTCGAGGTCGGGGGTCGCACAGGCGTGCGAGACGAGCGCAGGCGGCATCTCCGCAGGCGGCATGTCAGCGGGCGGCATGTCAGCGAATAGCGGCGGGACGTACGCGAACGGCGCGAGCCCCGCGGCAACCACGACGCGGCTGGCGGATATCTGCTCGCCGTCGGCGAGCGTGACCGCGAAGCCCCAAGCGTCGCGGCGTACACTCGCGACAAGCCGCCGGTCGAGGTCGGGCGCGGCACGCTGCTGAAACCAGGTGCCGTACTCGATGAAGTCGCCGATCGGCACGATCGAGTCGATCTTCCTGTCCTGCTCGGCCCCCCAGCGCGCGAGCGTGAGCGCGTCGGCCGGGTCGCTGATGCTCGACGCGCGCGGCGCCGAGCGCAGCCACATGCCGGCCGGCATCGTTTCGCGCCAGAACGCGAGCGGCTCGCCGAAGGCGCGCACCGGCACGCCGGCGCCGCGCAGGTGCGCGACGGCGGCCAGGCCGTGCGGCCCGGCGCCGATCACGACGACGGGGCGGTCGGATGTGGGAGCCGGCGCGTCGGACATCGCTTGCGTCATCGGCGCGTTCACGACGTCAACTTGAGGAGCCGCTCGACAGATGACAGCGTGCGTCGAGGATCGTGGCTCTGCAGAGTCTGCTGCCGAGCCAGCTCGCCCTCCCGGCGGCAACGTTGGCGGTCCTCGCGGTAGGCATTGAGCGCCGCAGCCAGGGCGCGCGGATCGTGGTGCGGCGAGACGATGGTCCCACCACCCGGCGGGATCAGTCCTTCGGCGCCCATCGGGTGAGTCGCCACGACGGGCACGCCGAGCAGCTGCGCCATCACGATCACGCGCGGCTCGCCCTCGGTGGGGCTCGGCGCGAATACGAGCAGGTCGCAGGCGGAGAGGAACTGCTCGACGTGGCCGCGGACGTTGGGCACGAAACGGACCCGCTCCCCGTACGGCGCGGCGCGCGTGCGCAGCGCCTGCTCCGTTTCGCCCTCCCCGGCGAGCACCAGCAGCACACCATCGCCGAGGTGCGCCATCGCGTCGATTACGACGTCGTTGCGCTTGCGGCGCTGGAAGCGCGAGATGCAGCCGGCGACGAGGGTGTGCTCGTCCACGCCCCATTGCAGCCTGAGTGTGCGCCGCGCGTCTTCGTCGCGTGTGACGCCGGCCACGTCGACGAGGTTCGGCACGACCTCGATCTTGGCGGCGGGCACGCCGGCTTTGGCGACGCTGTCCTTGGTGCCCTGCGAGACGGCCATGACGCCCGCGGCGCGGCGCGCGGCGAGCGCGTAGAGCGCGCGCGGCAGCCCGCGGCGCATGGGCGCGGGCACGTGGCCCCACTCGGCCCACACGATGCGCCCGGTGAGGCGACGCGGCAAGAGCGAGCAGAGCAGCTGCTCCTTCTTGAAGTGCAGCAGGGTCACGGCAACTGGGCGCTCCGCGCGCAGCGCGCGGGCGAGCGAGCGCAGCGTCAGCGGCGCAGCGAGGATCACGCTGACGGCGGTGCGCGAGGCGAGCTTCGACCCGAGGTCGACCGCGCGCACGCGTACGCGCGTGCCGGCGGCGAGGTCGGGCACGTTGGTCAGCAGCACCACGTCGTGCCCGCGCGCGGCGAGCGCGTCGAGCAGGTCGACGTTCGCGTACTCGGCGCCGCCGCGCTCGTTGGTCGTCTGTACCGAGACGACACGGCCGGCGGCCGGCCGGAGCGCGTGGCCGGCGGCCGGCGGGGGCGCGGGATCAGCGGCCGGCGCATCGCCGGCGGCCACGTCAGCCGCGCTGCCAGCGGCCGGTCCGACCGCGCGACCCGCGACCGCCGCACTCGAACGGTCGTCGGGAGTTCGGGCTGCGGGCACCGGCGGTCATACTATCTGCCGCGCGGTGAGCGGCTTTGACTTTTTGGCGTCCCCGGTGCGGACAGTGCTTGCGTGCGACACCCAGTCGCTGGAGCCCCACGTGCGTGAGTGGGACGCGCTCGCACAACAGCTGGGAGCGCCGTTCTGCGCCCCTGACTGGATGCTCGCGTGGTGGCGGCATGGCCGCACGGGCGACGCGCGGCTGCGGGTGGTGCTGGCGTTTGACGAGCAGGGGCTCGCGGGGGTGGGCCCGTTCTTCGCGCAGGTACACCGTTTCGGCGTGGTCGACATGCGGCTGTTGGGCGCTGGGTTCTCGCACAGGATCGGGCCACTGGCACGCCCCGGCAGCGAGCCGGCGGTCGCGGCGGCGCTGGCGCAGGCGCTCGCGCGAGTGCGCCCGCGCGCGGACACGGTGGTATTCGAAGGCGCAGAGTGCGGCGACCCGTGGCCGGAGCTGATCGCCGCCGCGTGGCCGGGCCGGAGGCCGCGCCTGCGCGAGAACCTGCGCATGGACGCACCGGTGATCGCGCTCGGCGGCGACTACGAGAGCTGGCTCGAGCGCCGGCCGCGGCGCTTTCGCAAGGAGGCGCGACGTACCGAGCGGCGGCTGGCCGAGGAGCAGGTGCAGGGCCGGATCTCCTGCGAGCCGGCGGCGATCGAAACGCTGATGCGGTTGCACACGGCGCGCTGGGAGGACCGCGGTGGCTCGAACGTCGGCACGCAGGCCGCGGCCGTGCTCGCCGACGCCGCCGCCGCGCTCGGACCGGCCGGCCGGCTGAGTGTGGCGCTGCTGGAGCGCGAGCAGGAGCCGGTCGCCGCCGAGCTGGTGCTGCGCGCCGGCGAGAACGCTGCGTTCTGGGGCGGCGGGTTCGCAGCGGACTGGGCGAGCTTCGCACCGGGCACGCAAGCGATGCTGCTCGCGCTGCGCGCGCTGGCCGAGCAGGGCGTGGCGCTCGCCGACCTCGGCGGGGGCGCGCACGAGTACAAGCTGCGACTCGCCGACGGCAACCGCCCGCTGGTGTGGCGCACGCTGTTCCCGCGCGGTCCGCGCTACCCGCTGATCCGCGCGCGGCTCGCACCGCGCAACGCGCGCGTCGCCGCGCGCGAGGTCGTGCGGGGACTGCCCGCCAAGCAGCGCGAACGGCTGCGACGCTGGACGCGACGGGGAACGCGCTGAGGTGCAGCGCGCGGGGACGGGCAGGCCGGGATGAGCGACGCGGGGACGGGCAGCGCGGGGACGGGCAGCGCGGGGACGGGCAGCGCGGGGACGGGCAGCGCGGGGACGGGCAGCGCGGGGACGGGCAGCGCGGGGACGGGCAGCGCGGGGACGGGCAGCGCGGGGACGGGCAGCGCGGGGACGGGCAGCGCGGGGACGGGCAGCGCGGGGACGGGCAGCGCGGGGACGGGCAGCGCGGGGACGGGCAGCGCGGGGACGGGCAGCGCGGGGACGGGCGGGGTCGGAAGGCTCGGGCATGCGGCCCGAGCGCCGGGCAGCGTGCTGCTGGTCGAGGAGGGCGGGGTTGGCGGCGTGGCCGACTACACCGATGCGCTGGCGGGAGCGCTCGCAGCCGCGGGCTGGGAAGTGCGGCTCGCGACCGGGCGCGATCACCCCGCAGGTACGCCGGCCGGGGTCCTCGTACACCGCGTGTTCCCCTACGTGCGGGGCCGCGGGCCGGTCGGGCGGTTGGTACGTCGCGCGCATCTTTCGCGGGTCGTCAATGGCGCGACACACCTGGCTGCCGACGCGCTCATAGCTGGGACGGCGCGCCGCAGCGAGGTGGTGCACGTGCAGGGCGAGGAGTGGCCGCCGCTGGGCGCCGCGCTGGCGGGGATGTTGCGCGTGGCGGGCCGCCCCGTGCTGTACACGCCGCACAACACGTTCAGCCGCGGTGGCCGCTCCTACGCGCGCGCCAACGCGCTGATCCGCCGCTGGGCGCACACGATTGTGGTGCACTCGCACTACGACCTCGGCGCGCTCGCGCCAGACGAGGCGGCCAAGGCGGTCGTGATCCCGCACGGCGAGTACGGCGGGCTCGCGCGACGCGGTGCGCCGGATGCCGACGTGCAGCGGTCGCGCGCTGAGCTGGGCGCTGGCGAGGATGAGCTCGTCGTGCTGCTGTTCGGCCGGCTGCGAGCAGACAAGGGGATTGCAGATTTGCTGCTTGCGAGCGCCGCGACCGCGGGGGTGCGGGTGGTGCTGGCCGGCGAGGACGATGGCGGCCTGGCGCCCGCGCAGGACCTGCTGGCCGACCCGCGCCTGCGCGGCCGGATCGTGCTCAGCAGCGGTTTCGTGGAGCCCGCGCAGATGGGCCGGCTGTTCGCCGCCGCGGACGTCGTCGCACTGCCCTACCGCCAGGCGAGCGCCAGCGGCGTGCTGCTGCTTGCCTATGGATACGGCAGGCCTGTCGTGGCCTACCCGGTCGGCGGCCTGCCCGAGTACGTGCTCGACGGCCGCACCGGCTGGCTGTGCGACCGCGCCGACCCTGACGCGCTCGCCACGCGGCTGGCCGAGATCGTCCGCGCCGGCCGGGCCGAGTGTCGCAAGCGCGGGCGCGAGGCGCGCGAGCTCTCAGAGCAGCGCTATGGTTGGCCCGCGATCGCAGCGCGCACGATCGAGTGCTACGAGCGAGCGCGGGATGGGCGGGGCGATCGGGCACCGTGACGCGCGCAGATGCAGGACGGTGCAAGCGCAGGGGAGCGGGCACGGACGGCTGCGGGCGGGTGAGCGCCCAACCCCGCCGACCGCTCAGGTCGTGCGAATGATCAGCACCGAGCAGGGCGCGTGGTGGGAGACCTTGTTCGGCACGGAGCCGAGCAGGAAGCGCTTGGCGCCGGTCATGCCCTTGTTGCCGACCACGACGAGGTCGGCGTCGCGCTCCTCGGCGACGTCGAGGATCGCGTCGGCGGGGTCGCCCTGGCGCGAGTAGACGTTGACGTCGATGCCCAGCTCACGCGCGGGCGCAGCGGCGGCCTCGAGCGTGGCGTTGACGTCCTCGCGCGGGTTGATCGCCCACTGCAGGTCCTCGGGTGCGTCGCGGCTTTCCTGGCGCAGGCGCGGCGCCGGGACGGGCTCGTACGCGCTGACGATCTCCAGTTTCGCGCCGACGGTGCGAGCCAGGTCGATTGCCTGGCGCACGGCCTCGCCGGCGGTCTCAGATCCGTCGGTGCCAACCACGATCGATTTGAACATGACTCTCCTTGCCCCGCTGTGACCAGATGCCGGCCGCTGTGACGACCCGCGACGATCATATCCGCGGCTGGCGTAACGTTGTGGCTCCGATGATCGACCTGCACACTCGGCCGCGATGAGATCCGCGCTCCAGCCCAAGATGATCGACCCGCACGCCCGGCCAAGATGATCGACCTGCACACCCACGTGCTGCCGGGGATCGACGACGGCCCGGCGACGGTCGAGGACGCGCTGGAACTGGCGCGCGCGGCGGCGGCTGCGGGTACGGAGGTGCTGGTCGCGACGCCGCATGTGAACTGGCGCTACCGCAACCGAGCGCAACCGATCGCGCAGGCGGTGGCGGAACTGAACGAGCAGATCGCGGCTGCGCAGATCGAAACGCCCGCCGGCACGCCGCTGGGAGTGCGGGCCGGCGCGGAGATCGCGCTGACGGCGATCGAGGAGCTCGACGACGGGGAGCTTGCCGCGCTCAGTCTGGGCGGCGGCTCGTGGCTGCTGGTCGAGCCGCCGTTCGCGCCGGTGGTGGCGAACCTCGACGGCATGCTGCGCGAGCTGCAGGCGCGTGGGCATCGGCTCGTGCTGGCCCACCCGGAGCGTTGCGCGGCGCTGCAGCGCGACTGGGGGATGCTGCAGCGGATCGTCGCGGGCGGCGTGCTGACGTCGGTGACGGCAAGCTCGCTGACGGGGCGCTTTGGCGGTGAGGCGCGCAAGCTCGCGCACGCGCTGGCGCGCGAGGGGATGCTGCACAATGTGGCGTCGGACACGCACGACGTGCATGGACGCCCGCCGGCGATCGCGGCGGAGCTGCAACAGGCGGGACTGGCGTCGCTGGCACAGTGGCTGACGGTCGTGGTACCGCAGGCGATCCTGGCGGGCGGCGAGATCCCGCCGCGGCCCGAGGGAGAGGCAGCGGACGGCGAGCGGGTAGAGGCGGACGGACGGGGACGGCGGCGCTCGCGCTGGCGAGTGCTGCACCGCTGAGGTGTCTTTCGCAGCGCCATGCGCGCGTGCCCGCGCGCCCGCCCGTGCGCCCGCCCCCGCGTGCACACACACGCGGTGGCGTCACAAATTACAATCAGACGAGCTTGACGACAGCGACGATCATGCCGATTGCAACAAATACGACAATCGCCGCTTGCATCCAGATCCAGGTCTTCGGCATCCGCGGGCAAGCGTAACGGGCGGCGCGCACGCGTAACGGGCGGCGCGCACGCGTAACGGGCGGCGCGCACGCGTAACGGGCGGCGCGCACGCGTAACGGGCGGCGCGCACGCGTAACGGGCGGCGCGCACGCGTAACGGGCGGCGCGCACGCGTAACGGGCGGCGCGCACGCGTAACGGGCGGCGCGCACGCGTAACGGGCGGCGCGCACGCGTAACGGGCGGCGCGCACGCGTAACGGGCGGCGATATCGTGTTGGGGGTGGCAGGATGCCAACACGACCCCATGGATGGTGGCGGAGGGGGGCTGCCGGGCACACGCACCTACGCGCGTGCCGCCATCGTCGCGCGGGCCAGGCTGGTGGGTCTGTGGGCCCTGTTATGCCTGGGGGCCTTGGCCCTGCCGGCCGCCGGAGCGACCGCCACGGCCGGCGCAGGCGCGGGGGCAGGGACGAGTGCGGGGACGAGCGCAGGCGCAGGCGCAGGCGCGGGAACGGGGAGCGCCGCGCAGGATGGTGCGGGTACGCATGGAGCGGCCGCGACGGCGCCGCTGGGCGGCGTGAACGTGGTGGCTGCCGAAGGCGACCTGCCGTTTGGCTTGGCCGACCGGGAAATCGCGCGGGCGAAGGCGCTGCACGCGAGGATCGTGCGCACGGAAGTGCCGTGGTCGGCGCTCGAGCCGACCGCGGCCGGCGTGGTCGACCCGAAGGGGCAGGGTTTCCTGGACCGGCTGGTGAGCGATGCGGCAAACGCGGGAATCGGCGTGGTGGCGACGGTCGACTTCACGCCGTGCTGGGCGTCGTCGGCCCCGCCGGCGCTGCTGGCGAAGTGCACGCCGGGGAGGGCAAGCAAGGCCAACGCGTGGCCCCCGCGAGAACCGTCGGCGTACGCGCAGTTCGTGGGCTATCTCGCCGCGCGTTACGGCGCAAAGCTGACCGCGATCGAGGTGTGGAACGAGCCCGACCAGGTCAACGAAGACTACTTCGCGGGTCCGGAAAAACCGCAGCGCTATGCGGCGGTGTTGCGGGCGGCATACGTGGCGATCAAGCAGGCGAATCCGGCGGTGAAGGTGCTGGCGGGGTCGCTGGTGGGCTCTGATGGCGTGTTTTTGAAGGCGTTGTACGCGGCGGGGATCAAGGGCTACTACGACGGGTTGGCGGTCCACTTCTACACGCTGACGCTGGCGGCGGTGCGGGCGATTCACGAAGTGCAGGTCACCAACGGCGACGGGGCACCGCTGTGGCTGGACGAGTTCGGCTGGAGCAGCTGCTGGCCGGGGCGGCGGATCGAGCAGGAACAGGGCTGCGTGACGGGGCAGGTGCAGGCGCAAGACATCACGAACCTGTACCGCTCGCTGGCGTCCACGCGGTGGGTGGCGGCGGAGGTGCTGTACAAGCTGCACGACTCCACGGGAGAAGCGTTTGGGGTGTTGAACGCGCGGGGAGCACGCAAGCCGGCGTTCGCGGCGCTGGCGCGCGTGCTGGCCAACCCGTTCGGCAGCCCGAGCACGGTGACGCTGCGGCTGAAGAGCAGCGGTAAGCGGGTGGTGGCGAGCGGCGGGGGTCCGGTGGGCGACTACATGCAGCTGGAAGCGCTGCGCGGAGGGCTGCTGCGCTACCGGGCGCTGTTTACGTTGAACCGCTTCAACCGGTACTCGATCGCGCTGCCGGCGGCGCTGGGCACGCATGGGTTGACGGTGCGCGTGTTTCAGTACTGGCAGGGCACGGGACGCGACGCCCAGCGAAGCATCTGATGATCGGTTCCCCTCGTCGGCGCGGTCGGCAACCCCTGGCGGGTGAAAATGGACCGGTCTACGCGCCTATGAGCATCGTGGTAGGGAAAATCATACCGTGTCGGGAGGATGCTCCGGTAGCTTTATAGCTCTGGGGCCGCAACGCCACCGTGCAACCTCCTCTCAGTCAGCGTTGCGCACGAGCGCCCCGAACGTCAACGCAAGAATCTTCAAATCAAGCGCAAGCGACCAGTGCGCGATGTAGTAGTTGTCCCACTCGACACGCTCGGCCAGCGACGTCTGCCCGCGCAGCCCGTGCACCTGGGCCCAGCCGGTGATGCCGGACTTGACGCGGTGGCGCTCGCCGTAGCGGGCGATGTCCTGGCGGAAGAGCTCGACGAACTCGGGGCGCTCGGGGCGGGGTCCGACGAGGCTCATCTCGCCGCGGAGCACGTTGAAGAGCTGGGGGAGCTCGTCGAGGGAGGTGCGGCGCATGATGCGCCCGACAAGCGTGCGGCGGTCCGCACCCTCGACGCCGCCCGGTGCGGTGTCGCGCCCGAGCAGGAACTCGAAGGCGGCGATGTCATCGCCGTTGAGGCGCAGCTCGCTGGCGTCGGCGTCGCCGGGCACGGCCGGGCCGGCCGGCCCGGCGCTCGGCGGAGGCGCGCAGCCGCGCATCGAGCGGAACTTGTAGAGGTCGAAGAGCGTGCCGTCGCGCCCGACGCGGCGCTGACGGAAGAGGATCGGGCCGGGCGAGCTCAGGCGCACGGCCAGGGTGGCAAGCACGAACAGCGGCGAGAGCACGAACAGCAGCAGCGCGGCGAGGACCCGGTCGAAGGCGTGCTTGAAGGCGAAGCGCAGGCCGCGGGGGTCGACGTTGGCGAACGACATCAGCGGGAGGCCGCCGACGGTGTCGTAGCTGACGCGGTCATTGATGGTGTCGAACATGCGCGGGACGACGGAGACTTCGATGCCGAGCTCCTGGCAGCGTTGGATCAGCGGGCTGACGCGGGCGTCGGGGATCGTGGAGAAGGCGACGATCAGGTTGCGCACGCCGGTGCGGCGCACGACCTCGTCGAGGTCGGCGACGCTGCCGAGCACGGGCACGTCGCGTCCGCCGACCTCGGCCAGCGAACGGGGGTCCTCGTCGAGGAAGCCGACGGGACTGAGGCCGTACTCGGGGTGGCCTTCCAGGCGCCGGGCGACCTGGGCCCCGATCACACCGGCGCCGAGGATCAGCACGGGACGCCCGGCGAGGCCGCGGCTGCGCGCCCAGCGTTGGGCGAGCGCGAGCGCGGTGCGACCGGCGCCTAGGGCGAGCAGCGCGTAGAGCCAGATGCGAATGCATTGCGCCTGGCTGGGCGCGGTGCCGTTGACGAACAGGCCGAGCACGGCGACACCCATGGCGGCGATCGAGACGGCGCCGACGACGGGGACGAGGCCGTCGAGGATCAGGGCGCGCAGGCGGGTGTGGTAGAGGCCGCGCAGGTAGAGCATGAGCATCGTCAGCGGCGGCAGCGCGAGCAGCGGCGCCCGTACGGCGGGCAGCTGACCAAGCTGGCCGAGGCCGCCGAGCGCGAGCACGGTGGCGAGGCAGAGCAGCACGCAGTCAACGACGGGGCGCAGGAAGCTCCAGCCGGGCTCCTCCAACAGTCGTTGCAGCGGCCCGTGAAAGACGCCCGTGGGAGCAGAGCGCGGCCCGGGCGCGCGCCGCGCGGCGGTCTGCCCGCCGAGGGGCAGCGTCGGCGTGGAGGTCTGCTGGTGCAGGTGGGGCGCGTTGTTCATGGCTGGGGCCTCGCAAGACGCGCGGTGGCAAAGGCGACGGCGGCGAGCGCGGCGGCGGCGAGCAGCAGCGCGAGCAGGTCGCCAGCGGAGAACCAGGCGGAGTCGCTGGCGAGCGACGTGGCCGCGTTCGCGGCTGGGGGGTTGGGATTCGCGCCTGCGGCGCGGGAGGGGTTGCGTTCACCGGCACGGGGGCTACCCGCGGCGCCGCGGCCCGCACGCGGGTGGCCGGTTGAGCGCGGCGAGAGCGAGGCCGAACCCGCCGTGCCCGTAGACCCGCTGCCCGAGCGAGGCGTGCCCGCGGCGAGCGTGCCCGCGGCGCCGGTGGCGCCTGTCGAGCCGCCGCTCGCGGCGCTCAGGCCGCCGCTACCGGTGCCGCCCGAGCCGGGCCCCCCGTTGACGAGCGCGCCGCCAAGGATCGCCTGTGCGCCGGCGCCGGGGCCGCCGTAGCCGCTCAGCAGCGGGGGTGCAGCGGCGATTGCCGTGCCGGGCAGGGCCATGAGGAGACTCGCGAACAGCGGCGGAATAAAAATGGCACGGCGGTGATGTTTCATAGGTCCCAACCTTGGGTATGTCTTTCGGCATGAGCGACCCGTGGGTCAACTCCCTTGCCTCGCACGTCGATGGGCCCCAGCACCGCGTCCCACGATCGTAGGCCCGGCTAGCTGTGGCGCCAGGATAGTGATCGACCAAGCCTGCCGTTTACGGTAGCGAAGCAGGCGCGGAGTGTCGAGTGGTTTTGCGCGCAAACACCCAGTATTTTTCCCCCGCGTCAGGCGAGTTGACGAGCCTTGGTGAGGATTGAACGGTTGAGTGCGTAGATGTCGATGCGCTGGCCGTGTCGCACGAGGGCGAGCGCTTCGCGCGCGAGCGTCTCGCGCGGTGCGAGGCGCACAGCTTTGGCGAGCAGCACGAGCGCGGCGGCACGTCGGCCCTGCGCGGAGGCGATCGCGCCGCGCTCGAGCGTGGCATAGGATTCGCCGGGGTCGCGGCGCAGGGCGAGGGCGAAGTCGTGGTCGGCGAGGGAGAGTTCGCCGCGGCGCAGCGCGATGCTGGCGGCCAGAACGTAGGGTTCGGCGCTGAGCGGGTTCAGGGCGGCGGCGTCGTTTAGCCGGGCGTAGGCGCGCGCCGGTTGGGCGACCCAGATGCGGGCTGCGCTTTGCACCTGCAGCGCGCTGAGCCAGGGGGCGGCGAGCGAGCCGATGGCGGCGAGGGCGAGGACGGCCACGAGCGCGAGCGCAGCCAGGCGGGGCCCGTGGGAGCGCAAACGTGTGTCGGCGATCGCAGGACCCATACCGGCTGCCGCCCCGGCCCCCGCAACCCCACCGACGGACCCGCCGCCGACCAACCCGCCGCCGCCGGACCCACCGCCGACCGACCCACCGCCGCCGACCGACCTGCCGCCGCCGGACCCACCGCCGACTGACCCACCGCCGCCGCCGGACCCACCGCCGACTGACCCACCGCCGCCGACCGACCTGCCGCCGCCGGACCCACCGCCGACTGACCCACCGCCGCCGGCCGACCCGCCGCCAACCGCCCCGCGCCGCCGGGCCACCACCGCCGGCCGCGGCGCGAGCGCGCAGCCGAGCCCGAGCAGCGCGAAGGCAGGCGCGCCGAGGCCGGCGAACTCCCAGAACCAGTCGAACGAGCCATGGACCGCCCAGTAGGCGAAGCCGGCGAGCGCCGCCGCGGCGACGGCGCGGCCCAGTCGATCGGGAGAGCGTGCGAGCGCGCGCCAGCACGCGAGTAGCGCGGCGCCGAGGCCCACCACGGCCAGCAGCGCGCCCACGAGGCCGGTGTCGGCGAGCGTGC
The DNA here is from genome assembly GCA_963804675.1 of uncultured Solirubrobacterales bacterium. Lineage (GTDB taxonomy): Bacteria > Actinomycetota > Thermoleophilia > Solirubrobacterales > Solirubrobacteraceae > Palsa-744. The sequence continues at coordinate 2,630,986 of CAWDRI010000001.1, forward strand.
GCAGCTCGACGCTGTGCGGGTAGTGCGGGGTCTCGGTGCTGCGCCCATGCGCGAGGTAGGGCTGGGCGAAGTTGTCGGCGCCGATGCCGAGCAGGGGGTGGGCGGCGAATTCGTCGAGCGCGACGCGGTAGAAGTCGTAGCGGCTGCTGCCCAGACCGCCGATCAGGCGGCTGGTGCCGGTGCTGTTGGCGCCATAGCCCTGCGGGCTCTTGAAGGTGTCCCAGGCGTGGCGCGCGTGGGTGAGGGGATCGCCGGTGGCGGCCCAACCGCCGGCGATCAGCAACACGAGCGCGGCGATCGCGAGCGCGGCGACAGCGCGGTGCAGGCGCGCGGCGGCGGCGCGCGGCAGCGGTCCGCGACGGCGCTCCACGAGCGCGCCGAGACCAACGAACGCCGCGACGACGAGCGCGGCGAACAACGTGGCGAGCGTCGCGGTGTGGATCGCGCTTGCGGCGGCGTCAGCCGCCGGTACGACGCCGCGGTGGGCTTCGCGGGCGGCGCTGAGCGTTTCCAGGCGTTCGCCGACGCGCAGCATCGCGGGAACGGCGCCGGCCACGCCGGCGGCGATCGGCACCAGTACGGCGAAGGTGCGCACACGCCCGGGCAGCAGCGCGAAGACGAGCACCAGCATGATCGGCGTCGCGTACAGCGCCCCGCGGCTCTCGCTGAGCAACGCAACCTCCGCCAGCAGCACGGCGCCGCCGGCGAGCATCCCGCGCAGCGCGACCGGCAGCTCGCGGCTGCGCGCGAGCAGCAGCGCGGGCCAGAGCGCCATCATCCACTGGGCGGCGGCGGCGTTGACGTAGCCGACGGGGTAGACGAGGCGCCCGCCGGGGAGCAGGGTTTCCAGGCGCGCGGGGCTCGCAGCGGCGGCGTCGACGTGCAGCAGCACGAACGCGGCGAGGGCGACCAGCGCGAGCGTCCACAGACACAGCAGCAGTGCCGCGGTCGCACCGCGCTGGGGCCAGCAGGCGAACAGCGCGAAGACGAGCAGGTAGAGCAGCGTGCGGTTGGCGCCTTCCCAGGCGTCGCCAGGCACGCCGGCCCACAGGATCGAGAGGAAGCTGAGCGCGGTGAAGGCGGCCAGGCACAGCAATGCCACGCGTACCGGCCCCGGGATCTCGCGCCAGCGCGGGCGCAGGAGGGCAAGCGCGATCGCCAGCAGTGCGAGCACGATCAGAGCGCCGGGCGCCCAGTGCGTGACGGGGTAGCCGGCCTGGCTGCCGGCCCAAACCACGAACAGGACGAGCGCCGCGAGCGCGGGCACCGTCGCCGGAGCGTCGCGCAATGCCGTCGTGAGCCTCGCGATCATCGTTGGTCACATAATCGCCGTCGCGCAGGCGGCAGTCGCTGGCGCCCGCGGCACATCCGGCGGCCGCGCTTGGCGGGAGGACCGGCGCTCCGTCACGGCGCCGCGATAATCCCGTCGTGGTGCAAGCGGGCGAGCTGGCGGAGTTCTACGAGCGCGGGTATGGCGCCGACCCCAACGCCGAACGCAATTCGCGCTGGCGCGCGTTGGGGGCGGTCGGCAAGGCCGACCACGTGATCGCGCTGTGTGCGCGCGGGGGGTTGCGCCCAGCGCGTGTGCTCGACGTCGGCTGCGGCGACGGGGCGCTGCTGTGCGAGCTGCGCGGGCGGGGCTTCGGCGGGCGGCTCGTGGGCTTGGAGATCGCCCAGGCGGCCGTCGTGCGCGCACGCGCGCGCACACAGATCGACGCGGTGGAGCTTTACGACGGAGCGCACCTGCCGGCCGGCACAGGCGAGTACGAGCTCGGCATCCTCTCGCACGTGCTCGAGCATGTGCCAGACCCCCCGGCGCTGCTGGCCGAGGTCGCCCGCGTGTGCGGGGCGGTCGTGGTGGAGGTGCCGCTGGAGGCCAACCTCTCGGCGCGGCGCGGGGGTAAGCGCGAGCACGCAGCGGAGGTCGGGCATCTGCAACGGCTGAGCCGCACGGCGACGCGCCAGATCGTGGCGGCGGCGGGGCTGCGCGTGGCCAGCGAGCTGGAGGACCCGCTGCCGCTGGCGGTGCACCGCTTCCTGGCCGGCCCCGAGCCTTGTGGCAGCGAGGACTCCGGTGTGGCCGTCGCCGGTGTGGCCGTCGCCGGACATCGGCGCGGGGCCGCACATCGGCGCGGGACCGCGAACGCCGCGACGGCATCCGCGCAGGCGCGCGCAAGCGCCAAGTGGGCACTGCGCGCGGGCCTGCATCGCCTCGCGCCAGCGGCGGCGCGGCGGTTGTTCACGGTGCACTACGCGTGCCTGTGCCTGCCCGCGGCGCGGGCCTGACTGGGTATCGTCAACCGATCGTCGCCGCGTCCGCCCAAACCACGGCCCTCCCCGAGCGCCCGCCGCGTGTGGAGGTTCTCGGTGTGCCGCTGGCGGTCGGCGACTACGGCGGCGTCGTGCGCTGGATGGAGGCGGTCGTGGCGGCGCAGGCGCGCGCGTACGTGACGGCGGCGGCGGTCAACCTCGTGATGAGCGCCGGCGAGGACCCGGCGACACTCGCGGCGGTGCGCGGCGCGACGCTCGCGGTGCCGGACGGACAGCCGCTGGTGTGGGCGCTGCGCGCGCTGGGGCACCGCGCGGCGACGCGCGTCTACGGGCCCGACCTGATGCTCGCGTTCTGCGCGCGGGCAGCGCGCGACGGCACGCCGATGTTCCTCTACGGCGGGCGCACGCCGCAGGCGCTGGCCCAGCTGCAGGAGCGGTTGTGCGAGCGCTTCCCGGGGCTGCGCGTCGTCGGCGGCCTCTCCCCAGCCTTTCGCGAGCCGACCGCCGAGGACGACGAGCAGGCGATCGCCGCGATCGACAGCTCGGGCGCGCAGGTCGTGTGGGTGGGGACGGGCCAGCCCAAACAGGAGCTGTGGATGCACCGCCTGCGGGGGCGCCTGCGCGCGCCGCTGCTGGTCGGGGTGGGGGCGGCGTTCGACTTCCACGCGGGGCTCGTGCCGCAGGCGCCGCCGTGGATGCAGCGTGCGGGCCTGGAGTGGAGCTACCGGCTGGCGCGCGAGCCGCGGCGGCTGTGGCGGCGCTACGCGCGTTACAACCCGCGCTTCGTCGCCGACTTCGCGGCTCAGTACGCACACGAGCGGCCGCCCGTGCGCGGACGCCAACGCAAGCCAAACTAGCCAAACCGGCACCGTTTAGCTGCGTTTGACTGCGTTTCGCAAAACCGCCGCCGCTAACCTGCTGGTCGATGACCACCCTGGAGTCCAGCGCCGACGCAACCGCGCAGCCGTTTGACGCCGACGTAGCGGTGATCGGGCTCGGGCGGGTGGGGTTGCCGCTGGCGCTGTCGTTCGCCGATCGCGGGCTGCGGGTGGTCGGTGTCGACAACGATCCGCTGCGGTTGGGGGCAGTGCGCGCGGGGCGGATGCCGTTCGCCGAGACGGGCGCGCAGGAGCTGCTGGAGCGGGTGTCGGTGTTCGATTTCGAGCGGCCGTCGCGCGTGCGCGCGCGTAAGACAGAGCGTAGTCCCGCGCGCGCGCACGCACACGCGGACGCGAATGGCACCCAAAAAGACAACACTCCCCCCGCCGGCCAACTGCCCGCGAACGGACCGGCGACCGCCGGGGCCCTACAGCTCTCCGAGCGTGTCGCCGACGCGGCACACGCGCGGCATATCGTGATCACGCTGGGCACGCCGTCGTTCTCGCATATCGAGATCGACATGCGCGACATCCGTGCGGCGCTCGACGACCTGCTCGGGGTGCTGGAGCCGGGTCATTCGCTGATCCTGCGCTCGACGGTGGCGCCGGGTACGACGGAGTTCGTGGCGGGTTATCTCGCCAAGCACCGTGGTTTTCGGGTTGGTGAGGAGGTGTTCGTAGCGCACTGCCCGGAGCGGATCGCGGCGGGGCGGTTTTTGGCGGAGATCGACACGTTGCCGTGCATAGTCGGTGGTGTCGGTGCGCGCTCAGGCGAGGTCGCGGGGGAGCTGTTCGGGGTGTTCGACGCGCCGATCGTGCAGACCACGCCGGTGCAGGCGGAGCTCGCGAAGATCTGGGCGAACATCCTGCGCTACGCGACGTTCGCGCTGCCGAACCTGCTGATGATGGACTGCGAGCGCTACGGCGCCAACGTGTTCGAGGTGATCGACCTGGTCAACCGCGACTACCCCCGCGGCGGCCTCTCCCAGCCGGGTTTCACCGCGGGGACGTGTCTGCGTAAGGACTTCGCGTTCTCCGAGGAGCGCTCCAACGCGCCGGGGATGCTGCTGGCGGTCTCGCGGGTGAACGAGTCGGTGCCGCTGTTCCTCGTCGAAGGTTTGCGCCGGCGGCTGGGGACGCTGGCCGACCGCAAGGTCGCGGTACTCGGGCTGGCGTTCAAGGCCGACACCGACGACGAGCGCGACTCGCTCGCACACAAGCTGATCCGGCTGCTCGAGCGCGAGCTCGCCGACGTCACCGTGCACGACCCGCACGTCGCGACACCGACCGCCTCCTTCAACGAGGCCGTGCGCGGCGCAGACGCGGTGGTGGTCGCCGCCAACCACAGCGAGTTCCGTACACCCGCCGCACTCGCACAGATCGCCGCGCAGGCGGGGCCGGACTGCCTGGTCGCCGACCCCTGGAACTGCTGGGGCGCCGGGCAGGTGTTCGCGTATGTGGCGGAGCTGGCGCGGACGGGTGCGACGCCGGCTTCGCCCGGGCCGCAGACCGCCGCCGCGGTCGCAACTGCGCCCGGATCGCAGGCCGCGACGGCAGGTGCAGGGCCGCCCTCGCCCGGGCCGCCGACCACCGCCGCGGGTGCCGCCGTGGTGGCGGGACAGGACGTCCCGCCCCGGCAGGCGCCGGCGGCGGCAAGCACGCGCGGACGATCCCAAACCAAAACCCCCCAAAGCGCGTGAGTCGCGTACTGGTCACGGGTGGTGCCGGCACGATCGGGGCGGCGGTCGTGCGCCGACTGCTGGCCGACCCGGCGTATGAGGTGCGGGTCTCAGACCAGCGGCCCGCGCCGCAATGGATGCGCGAGGGCTGCGAGGTGCACACCGGCGACCTGCGCGAGCTCGAGCAGGCCAGACGGGCGACGCGGGGCTGCGCGCAGGTGATCCACCTCGCCGCGATCGTCGGCGGGATCGCCAACTTCCACAAACTGCCGCACACCCTCACCGAGGTCAACAACGCGCTCTACAACGCCGTTATCCGCGCCGCGCTCGACGAGCAGGTGGAGCGCTTCGTCTACGTGTCCTCCTCGATGGTGTTCGAGCGCGCCACCGAGTACCCGACGACCGAGGCGCACCTGCCGGACTGCCCGACGCCGAGATCGGCATACGGCTTCTCCAAGCTCACCGGCGAGGTGTACTGCCGCGCAGCGCACGCCGAGCACGGCCTGCCCTTCACGATCTGCCGGCCATTCAACGCGTACGGCCCCGGCGAGGTGCCCGACGCCGAACCGGGCATCGCGCACGCCGTGCCCGACCTGATCGCGAAGGTGCTCGCCGGCCAGCGCCCGCTGCAGATCTTCGGCAGCGGCGAGCAGACCCGCACGCTGACCCACGTCAACGACATCGCCGACGGCGTCGTCACCGCGATGGGCCACCCCGCCGCGCTCAACGAGGACTTCAACATCTCCGCCTCCCGCGAGCTGACCGTCGCCGAGATCGCACGGATCGTATGGGCCGCCTGCGGCGAGGACCCCGAGGACTTCGCCCTGGAGCACCTGCCGAGCTTCGACGTCAACGTCCCCCGCCGCTGGCCCTCCGTGCAGAAGGCCCACGAACTACTCGGCTGGGAGGCCCGCATCGGGGTCGAGGACGGGGTCGCCGCGACGGTCAAGTGGCTGCGCGGGCGCGCGGGCGCGGGCGGGGCGAGCAGTCAACCGGGCGCGTAGTCCTGCTCGATCGCGCGGATACGAGATGGCGGCGAGGTCTGTGGCGAGGAGAATGAGGCTCACCGGCGCTTGGACGCCAAGCCTGGACCGCGGACTCCAGCGGTGGGGGGTCACGCCCGGGCTGGGGGCGCGCTATGCGGCTAGGGCTACGCCCGCGGGGACGTAATGCTCGAAAGTCAAACCGGTGGTGGGCGCGGGCAGACCCTGCTCCTCAGCTGCGCAGGCCAATGCGAACCGAGCGGCCTCCTCGGCCTGGGCAGCGTCGTATGCGTCGGTGCCGCCGGTCAGGCCTGGGATGTCGGGCGACTCGAAGCTCCAGCCAAAGCCGGGGGCGTGGTGGTGCAGAATGCGAATCGTGTCCATGTCCCTCTCCTTCAGAGTAGCCGCAGAGCCTCGTCTTCAGCAAGGCCCACGTGATTGACGAGGACGCGCCGCACCTCGCCTGGCGCGAGGGTTCGTCCATCATGGAACGCCCAGGTGAGGGTGGGGCGCCCATCGGCTCGCAGACGGCGGTGCGATCCTGACTGACGAGTAACGCTATAGCTCAACGGGTCGGATGTCAGGATCCGCAACAGCCGCTTTGCCTTCATCGAGGGGAATTGGGCCACACACGGAGCGTACGCATCGCTTGAGACGCAGCTCTCGGGCGTGACGGCCGACGCAGACTGTGATCATCCAGCCGCTGGGAGCGAAGGCTTCGCTTGGCCCCCACCGCGGCCACGCACGCCGCCGCCGCAGGTCGTAAGGTCCCGCCCATGAGCGTCCCCCTGTTCGACACCTCCACCCCGCTGGCGCCGCTGCGCGAGCAGCTGCGCGCCGCGATCGAGCGGGTCGTGGACGGCGGCCAGTTCATCCTCGGCCCCGAGGTGCAGGCGTTCGAGCGCGAGTTCGCGGCGTACTGCGGCGCACGAGAGGCAGTCGGTGTGGCGAACGGCACCGAGGCGATCACGATCGCGCTGCGCGCGCTCGGCGTCGGGCCGGGCGACGAGGTGGTCGTGCCGTCGTTCACGTTCTACGCGTCTGCCGAGGCGATCCCGCCGACCGGCGCAACGCCGGTGTTCTGCGACATCGACCCCGAGACCTACTGCATCAGCGCCGACACCGTCAGGGCGGCGCTGACGCCGCGCACGAAGGCGGTGATCGCGGTGCACCTGTTCGGCAACATCGCACCGGTCGCCGAGATCGAGGCGCTGGGGGTGCCGGTGCTCGAGGACGCCGCGCAGGCCGCCGGCTCGCGCCCGGCGAACGCGGCAGACGCGAGTGGGTCATCGGCCCAGGCAACCGCGACAGCGGCAGGTGGGTCGTCGGCCCAGGGGTCCGCCGGCGGCGGCGGCGCGGCCCCGACGGCCCGCCCGGGCGCGCTGGGAAGCGTCGCGACGTTCTCGTTCTTTCCCTCCAAGAACCTCGGCTGCTTCGGCGACGGCGGCGCGATCACGACCTCCGACCCGGAGATCGCCGAACGGGCGCGCATCCTGCGCTTCCACGGCTCCCACGACAAGGTCTCCTACCAGCAGGTCGGCTACAACTCGCGCCTGGACGAGCTGCAGGCCGCGGTGCTGCGGGTCGAGCTGCCCCACCTCGACGCGTGGGCCGACGGGCGGCGCGCGGCGGGCACCTACTACGAGCAGGCGGGGCTTGGCGAGCTCGCACGCCTGCCCCGCGCCACCGCGGGCGCGGCGCCAGCGTGGCACCTGTACGTGATCGCGCCGTCGGACCCCGCGCCGCTGGAAGCCGCACTCACCGCCGCGGGCGTGGGCAACCGCGGCTACTACCGCACGCCTGTACACCTACAGGAGTCGATGCGCGCGTGGGGTGCGGGCGCGCAACTGCCCGGCACCGAACAGGCCGCGCGCACGCATCTGGCGATCCCGATGAGCCCCGTGCTGACGCGCGAGCAGGCCACCGAGGTCACGGCAGTCGTGCGCGGCGCCCTCTCCTAGCCGCCACATCCATGCTTCCCCGTGATGTCCCGATCCGTGGTGAGACGATCAGGCTCGGCCAGCTGTTGAAGCTCGCGGGCATCGCGCAGAGCGGCAGCGAAGCGAAGGCCCTGCTCGCTGCCGAGTCGGTGTCGGTCAACGGCGAGCCCGAGACGCACCGCGGGCGCCAGCTGCACCCCGGTGACACCGTCCGCGCGGACGCCGACGAGCTGCGCGTGACCCGCGCGGGCGATACCCGCCCCTGATCCGCAGCCCGCGGCCACGCGCCACCCACGGACAGACGACGCAGCCCGCGACAGCGCCAACCGGCGCACCAAACGCGCGGCCCCTCCGCCGAGGTCAGCGCCAGCGCTCGAGCAGGTCCTCGTCGGGAACCTCGCGCACGACGCGCGCGGGCACGCCGATCGCGACGCCGCGCGGCGGCACGTCGCGGGTGACGACCGCGCCGGCCGCGACGAACGCCTCCTCGCCGATCTCGATGCCCGGCGTCAGGACGACGCTGCCGCCCACGCGGCACGCGCGGCGCAGGGTCGCGCCCCGCAGCGGCGTCTCCGAACCGTGGCGGTTCATCGTGTCGTCGTTCGTCGTGCTCGCGCCGGGACCCACGAAGACGTCGTCCTCGACAACGCTGAACGCGGTCAGGTAGACGCCGGTCTGCACCCTCACGTGCGCGCCCACCTGCACGTCGTTGTCCACCACGCTACCCCGCCCGATCACCGTGTCGGCGCCGATCCGCGAGCGCTCACGCACGTACGCCTGGTCGCCGACGATCGAGCCCTCGCCGATCTGCGCGCCGGCGAACACGACCGCACCGCAGCACACCTTGACGTCCGCGCCGATCCGCAGCGCGCCCGCCTCGCCGGCGGCCGACGAGCCCGGCGCGAGCCGCGGGCCCTTGCCGAGCACCACGTGGTCTTCGATCGTGGCGCCCGGTCCGATCGTCGTGCCGGCGTGCACGACCACATGCGAGCCCAGCGCGCAGCCCGCGCCGATGACCGCGCCGGCGTGGACGACCACGTAGGCGCCGAAGGTCACGTCCGGGGCGATGTCAACGCCCTCGCCGACCACCAGGCCGGGGGCACGCGGGTCCGGTCGCAGCTGCGGAGCAGTGCTCATAGCCGCGCAGTCTATGTCCCGATGCGGTTCGCCGCGACGCCTGGCATCCTGGGGCCGTCGCTTCCCGACAGCGCCCCGATGCAGCGTTCCGTCTGAGAGACCTCCTATAGTCGAACATATGTTCTTGTCACCTGCCGCGCCAGAGGTCGAACTCGAGCGACTCAACCCACGTGAGCGACGTTATGAGATCGGCCAGTTCTTCACGCCGGTTCCGATCGCAGAGCTGATGGCCAACGCTATCTGCGATATCGAACCACAGACCGTCCTAGATCCGGGCGTTGGAGGCGGCGTGCTGCTGCGCGCCGTGGGCGGTGGTCCCAGGCTCTTCGGTCTGGACATCGATGCAACCGCAGTCGAACTCGCAACGGCGTCGATACCCCGCGGGCACGAGATCGCGGTGGGCGACTTCTTGGATGCTGAGGGCTGGCCACTGACCGAGACGACGTTCGATGCGGTGATCGCCAATCCGCCCTACGTGCGTCATCACAATCTCTCCGCGGAGCATAAGTTGCTCGCGCGACACTACTCGGCACGGTTCGGCTTGAAGGTATCGAGCCTCTCCGGCAGCTATGTCTATTTCCTGCTGGAGACGCTTCTCAGGCTCAACGAAGGCGGCCGGCTTGTGTTCATAACCCCGACGGAGTTCCTCGACGTGCGCTACGGCCAAGCCGTCAAGGAAGCGCTGCTGAGCCACTGCGAGATCGACGAGATCATCGTGATGGAGATGAACGAGCTTGCGTTCGAGGGCGTGTTGACCACATCCGCCATCACAATCGCCACAAAGCGAGAGGCTCCGTCCCGACGCGTCCGGCTGGTGGAGGGCCGGCTGAACGGGTCGATCGAGAAGGGCCGAGAGATCGAGCTGCCAGCCGGCACAGCCCCGGCGGCTCTGCCGTGGACCCCTCTGCTGCCTTCCCGCGCCGAGCGCATCGCTCCGCTCCTGCGCGGGCGCACAGCGAAACTCGGCGAATACTGTCGAGTCAGGCGGGGGATCGCAACCGGCGACAACTCATTCTTCGCCATCACAAGTGCCGAGGCCGAGCTGTGGGGTATCGAGGACGAGTTCCTCGTTCCCGTTGTTCTCGGGTCCAAGGATCTGCCACACGAAGGCCCGCTGGACGCGGACTTCCACGCTGCGCGGATTGCCGAAGGCGCGCGAGCCTTCCTCTTCTTCTGCCATCGCTCGATCGATGAGCTGCGCGGAACTAACGCGCGGCGGTACATCGAACACGGCCTCGAACTTGGCCTACCTCAGCGTTTCAACTGCCGTGCCCGCAAACCGTGGTATGGAGTCGAGCCCGTGCCGCCGGCCGACTTCTTCACGACCTACATGTCGCGCAACCGGGCGCGCATGGTGCGGAACTTGGTCGGCGCGCGCTGCATGACCTCCCTGCTTAATGTCTGGGCCCTTCCGGGCATCGACCCTGAAACCCTGCGTGTTTCACTCGAAGATCCGACCAACGCTCAGCTTCTTCGCGAGTTCGGTCGCACCTACGGAGGCGGGCTGGCCAAGATCGAGCCTGGCGACCTGATCGCCTTTCCGATTCGTCCTCCAGATGGCGTTGAGCCACCCGGGCAACGCCAGCTGCTCTGAATAGCCTCGCTTCATCAGCGTCTAGTCGATCCCAAAGTATTGGTCGAGATCGCCGAGGCGATGGTCCCACGCCCAGTCGATTCCCGCCGAGGCCTCGAACCCGAGGTAGGGACGGTTGAAGTAGCCAAAGAGCTGGAGCACGAACACGGCTTTGTCTTCGTACGTCCTTTTGAGCGCCTGATGCTTGTCGGCCTCCTCCTTGCGCCGCTTGTTGACGTTCGTGTAATCACCCGCCGACTTCAGCTCGACGCAGGCCATCGGCAGCTCTGGATCGAGCGGAGACACGACACAATCGACCGGCAGGTTCTGGCGCTCGCCGTCGGCCCGCACCACGGGCACGTTCCGACCGAAACCGAACGCGCCCGGCGCCATCTTGAATGGAGGCAGCACCGACTCCTCGAACCCCTCTCCCTCGAGGTATGCCCGCAGCAACTCCTTCTGCCTTGCCTCTTGCGCGTTACGCAGCACAGGCAGGTAGAGCGCGTTCGCCAACCGCTCCCCAACAACCAGGAGCGCTCTCTCGCGCTCGTAAGCAGCCGGTGCGCGATTCTCCCCGAGCCAGCAGAACAGATCCGGATCGAGCAGTGGCCGCAGAAAATTGCACATCACTTCAAGCTGGACACGTAGCATGCGCACGCGGACCGGAAGCGCGCCGCCACGCTCCATCCTCGTCACAAGGTTCTTGTTCGCCCCAGAGAAACTGACGAAGCGATCGCGGGCCATCGACGGCGAGACGCACATGCGAGCGACGCCCAGCATCCCCGGCCGGGCAATCAGCGAGTCCGCATCGAACGCACTGAAGTCATCCGTCGCACGCATGGTCTCCTCGACGTCTACGACCGCCCGCGCCCTCGCTTCCGCGAACATGCCGGGCGACTTGGCGAGATACCACTCGTTGTAGTCCTCCACACTTTGGTTTATGTCACGCTGCCAATCGGCAGGCTGCTTGGATCGATTCGCCATCTCAAATTCAGTTCGTGAAGGCCGGCCGTGATCCTGCGCGCACAGACCAGCAGCATGGCGGCCAGGGCCACGATCTCGGCCGGACCACCCACCACCCGACCAGGTTTTACGTAACACCGAAGGAATTGCCGTACACCTCAGCGATCCCTCGCGCGACCACCTCCGGGGCACAAATGGCACGTGCTCGCTCCTGAGCACGCACACCCGCGATGGGGTCTGCCCGCACGCGTCCGATCGCCCCCGCCAGCGCGCGCGCGTCCCCGGGCGCCGCGAGGCCCTGCTCGTCAACCAACTCCGGCAACGCCCCGATGCGACTGGCGGCCACCGGCAACCCAGCCGCCATCGCCTCGGCGGCGGCCAGCCCGAACGTCTCGGCCGAGCGCGAGGGCACCAGCGCCAGCGCGGCGCCGGCGCGCAGCCGCTCCAGCCGCGCGTCATCGACGCGGCCCTCGAAGCGCACGTCTGCACCGCGCGCGCGGGCCAGCAGCCGCTCGCGCTCGGGCCCGTCGCCGGCGACCACCAGCGCGATGCCCGCCGCACGGCAGGCATCGATCGCGACGTTGACGCCCTTCTCGGGACTCAGCCGCGCGACAACCAGCGCATAGGGCTCGGGGGCAGCTTCACCATATGCGGGCCCCTGCACGCCGCCGCTCGCGCGGAGCGTCACCGACGCCGTGCCGGCCTCGCCCCCGCCCGCACCATCGCCCGCGCCAGCGCCCCACGCCAGCGGCTCACCCGCCCCCCAAACCGGCGGCGCGAGCACATGCACGCGCCGCCAGTCCAGCGGCGCCCCCAACTCGCGCAGCCGCTCGCGCGCGAAGACGCTCGGCACGACCAGCGCGTCGGCCTGCTCGACGACGCGCCGCTGCCACAGCGCGAGCCCGGCCCCGTAGGCGAGCGCCTGTGGACGCGCGCCGCGGCAGTTGCGCAGCACGCCGGGCAGCGTGTTGCGGCCGTGGCAGCGGGTGCACTGCTCGCCGTGGGTGAAGCAAACCCCGACGGCGCACACGAGCCGGTACTGGTGCAGGTGCAAGACGACCCGGGCACCGGCACCCCGCGCCGCGGCCAGCGCGCGCCAGCCGAAGGTCGGCAGCAGGTTGTGGGCGTGGACCACACGCGCCCCGCTGTCGCGCACCGCAGCCGCGACCTCCTGCGAGTCCAGGCCGCCACGCAGCAGCCCCCGCGCAGCGGCGGCCGGCGAGAGGCCCGCCGAGTCGCGCGCCAGCAGCTGCGCCGGCTCCCCCAGCTGCTCGCGCACGAGGCGCAGCAGCTGGCCCACGGTGCGCTCCTCGCCGCCGGTTGTGCGGTAGCGGCTGTGCAGGAAAAGAACCATCGCGTACGCAAACCTAGAATGTCCGGTGCGTGAATGATCTGCCCGGCGGGGTTCCGCCCGCCTCCATCGTCATCCCGACACGGGCGCGTCCCGCCTACCTGGAGATCGCGCTCGCGTCGATCGCGCCCCAGGCGAGCGCGGCCGGCGCCGAGATCGTGGTGGTCGACGATGCCGGCCCCTCGTCCGCGATCCGCGATCTGGCCGACCGCTTTGGCGCGCGCTACGAGCCCCACGAACGCCCGCTCGGCCTGAACGTCGCCCGCAATACCGGCGTCGAGCGCTCGCGCGGCGAGCTCGTCGTCTTCGTCGACGACGACGTCGAGGTCTGCCCGGGCTGGCTGGCGGCACTGTTGCGCGCGGCGCACGAGCACCCCGACGCGCAGGTCTTCGCAGGGCCGATCCGGCCCCGCCTGGAAGGCCGTGCGCCGCGTTCGTGCGGGCGCGAGGGGCCGCCGATCACCGCGCTCGACCTCGGCGCGCACGACACCGCGGAGGTGCGCTACGCGTGGGGCGCGAACATGGCTGTACGCCGCGCCGCGCTGGCACGCGTCGGACCGTTCGACGTCTCGCTCGCCGACGCGGGCGACGAGCAGGAGTGGCAGGACCGCATGGCCGCCGCGCTCGGCCCTGGCCGCACCCTTTACGTCGCAGACGCCGCCCTGCACCACCGCCGCAGTGGCGCCGACGCGCGCCTGCGCGCGCTCGCCCGCGCCGCCCGTGCGCGCGGACGCGCGGCCCGGCGCTTTGACGCGTGGCGTGCGGCGCGCGGCACACCGCCTGGCGCGTCCCTGCTCCGCGAAGCGTCCACCACGCCGCCGGCGCGCGGTAACTCGAACCCCCAGCCCGTGCACGCACACTACGACGCACCGCCCTCGCTGGCCCGCGAGCTGTGCACGCTCGCGGGCTGTGCCGGCCACGTCGTGCGCCGCCGCTGCCCGAGCGGCCTGACGATGGTCGCGCACAGCGCGGGCCGCGTCGAGGAGGCGCTGCGCGAACGGCGCGGTGCGATCCGCGGCGCAGCGAGCGACGACGCCGACCCCGAGCCAACCGGCACCGAGCGTCTTGCGGTTGCCCCAGACGCCGGCGGCCGACTGGCCAAACCCCCCGCGGATACTGCCCCCGCCGACGACTTTCTCTCCGGCGAAAGCGGCACGGTCGGCGGACTCGACGCGGTGCGACGCGAGCTGCGCGACCGGGCGGTGGACGCGCGCGAGGTGTTGAGCGGGCGCCGCCTGCGGTTGGCTCGCGCGGCACGCCGCTCTCCCCCACGCCGGCGCGTGCTGGCGATCGGTGTAGCACGGCCCGGGCACCGCGCGCTGAGCGCGGCGATCGAGGCGGAGCTGACGCGCTCGCGCCATGACCTCGAGCTGCGCTTCGCGCCCCCCGGCGAGGCGAGCAAGTTCGAGAACCTCAACCGGCTGCTCGGCGCTGAGGCGTCCGCAGGCGGCGCACTGCCCGACCACGATTGGCTGCTCGTGATCGACGACGACGTGGCGCTGCCCCGCGGCTTCCTGGACCGGATGCTGTTCCTCGCCGAGCGCTTTGAGCTGGCACTCGTGCAGCCGGCGCACCGCGCGCGCTCGCACGCGGCGTGGCGCGTCACGCGGCGCGTGCCCGGCGCGGTGGCGCGCGAGACGCCGTTCGTGGAGATCGGCCCGGTGACGGCATTCGCACGGACGACGTTCCCGGCGCTGCTGCCGTTCCCGGACGATGTCGGCATGGGCTGGGGTCTGGACCTGCACTGGGGGGCGCTCGCGCGCGCGCACGGGTGGCGCTGCGGGGTGCTCGACGCGGTGGCCATATCTCATTCTGCGGCCCCCGTCGCGTACGCGTACGCGTACGCGTACGCGGTCAACGCAGCACGAACGTTTCTCGCGCAGCGCCCCTACGTGCGCGCGCGCGAGGCGCAGACCACCCTTCGAACACACCGCCGCTGGTGAAGGTCGCCGTCGTCGCCGAGTTCTACCCGCGCCGCGGCGACGCCGTGCTCGGCGTGTGGGCGCACCGCCAGGCGCTGGCCGCACGTGCGGCGGGCGCGGAGGTGCAGGTGGTGGTTCTGCACCGTCTGGTGCCGCCGCGGGCCACGCTCGCGACGGGGCCGGCCGGCACGGCGCGCGCGCTGGCGGGCCTGGTGCGCGAGCCGCGGCGCCAGATCCACGACGAGCTGCCCGTTACCTACGTGCGCTATGCCTCGCCGCCGCGTGAGCGCTCCTACGCCGCGTGGGGCGCGTGGGCGGCGCCGGCGCTGACACTCGCGCTGCGGCGGCTGCGGCGGCGTTTCGCGTTCGACGTCGTGCACGCCCACAACGCGGTGCCCGCCGGCGACGCGGTCCGTCGCGCGAGGCTGGACGTGCCGCTGGTCGTGTCGGTACACGGCGGCGACGTGCTCTTCACGGCGCCGCGCGTGCCGGGCGGCCGGGCGGCGGTCGAGCACGGCCTCGGCGCGGCGCGTCTGGTGCTCGCCAACAGCGCGGGCATCGCCACGCTCGCGCGCGCACACGGGGCGCAGGAGACACGGGTGGTGCATCTCGGCACGGACCTGCCGAGCGCGGTGGCGCCGCGGGTGCAGGCGCCCTGGCTGGTGACGGCGGGGCATCTGGTGGCACGCAAGCGTCACGCCGACGTGCTGCGCGCGCTCGCGGTGCTCGCACCACGCCATCCCGCGCTGCGCTACGCGATCGTCGGCGACGGGCCACAGCGCACCGCGCTGGAAGGGCTGGCGGCGCGGCTGGGGGTCGCCGAGCGCGTCGAGCTGTGCGGGCAGCTCGATCCACAGGCGGCGCTCGAGCGGGTGCGGCGCTGCACGCTGTTCGCGATGCCCTCGACCGAGGAGGCCTTCGGCGTCGCCTACATCGAGGCGATGGCGGGCGGCCTGCCCGCGATCGGCTGCCGCGGCGAGCCGGGGCCCGAGGAGATCGCGGCGGCGGGTGACGGCTTCATGCTCGTCCCGCCCGGCGACATCGAGCGCCTGAGCCAACGCATCGACGAGCTGCTGAGCGACCCGCAGCGGCTGCGCGAGGCGAGCCGCCGGGCGCGCGCGACGGTCGCCGAGCACTTCACGTGGGAACGCTGCGGCGCGCAGACTGTGGCCGCGTACGCCGACGCGTTGCGATGAGCCGGCCGATCGCGACAAACCCACCCGCCGCGATTACGCAACGCCCCACAACCGGTCCGATGCGTTGCGATGAGCCAAAGCCCGCGAGCAGCCGGCGTGCCGCGATGACACAACGCCCCACAACCGGTCCGATGCGTTGCGATGAGCCAAAGCCTGCGAGCAGCCGGCGTGCCGCGATGACACAACGCCCACAACCGGTCCGGTGCACCACGATGAGCCAAAGCCTACGACCAGGCGAGGCAGCGCCATGACCCGGCCCGCCGCGCCGAGTCCCGCCGCCGCGAGCGCCAAGCCGGTGCTGTTCGTCACCGGCCACGCCCCGCGCGACCGGGTGGGCGCGTTCGCCGCCCTGCACGAGCGCGAGAACGTGGAGTTCGCGCTGTTTGGGGGGCGTTTGCAACATGGGTTTGCAACGACTGGCGCCGAACGCGGCCACCCCCCGGGTGGCACCCGTGGGCACAGGCCCGCCAACCCCGACGGCGAGCTGCCTTTCCCCCACCGCCGCGTCGAGCAGCACGAGATTTGGGGGCTGGCCTGCTCGGGGCGCTACCGCGCGGTCGTGTGCTCCACGGGGGGACGCGTCGCGCTGCCGGCAGCGTGGGCCGGCGCGCGGCGCGCGCGGCTGCCGCTGATCGTGTGGACATCGCTGTGGGCGCACCCGCGCAGCGCGGCCCACCTGGCCAGCTACGCCGCCCTGCGGCGGCTGTACGGGTCGGCCGAGGCGCTCGTCACGTACGGGCCGCACGTGAGCGCATACGTGCGTGCGCGGGGCGCGTGCAACGTCTACGAGGCGCCACAGTCGGTTGACAACGCGTTCTGGGCAGCGAGCGCGGTCGCGCCGCCGCCTGCGCCGCCGTGGCCGGAGGATGACGGACGGGTGAAGTTCTTGTTTGCAGGACGCCCAACCCGGGCAAAGGGCCTAGGGGTGCTTTTGGAGGCCTGGAGCGATTCGGGTCTTCGAGCAACACCCGCCGCGCTCGTCCTCGTCGGCGCGGGGCCCGTCCCCCCTTGGGCCCCCGCCGGCGGCGCGGTGCGGGCTGCGCCGGCCCCCGCCGGCGGCCCGGTGCGAAGGGCTGCGCCGGCCCCCGCCGGCGGCCCGGTGCGAAGGGCTGCGCCGGCCCCCGCCGGCGGCCCGGTGCGAAGGGCTGCGCCGGCCCCCGCCGGCGGCGCGGTGCGGGCAGCGCCAGCCACCGCCGACCGCCCGGTGCGCGCTGCGCCGGCCCCCACCGGCGGCCTGGCCGAACCTGTGTGTCTGGCGCCCGTGGACGCGGCGACGTTGCGCGCGATGTATGCGGCGTGCGACGTGCTGGTCGTGCCGTCGATCCAGACGCGCACCTTCCGCGAGCCGTGGGGGTTGGTGGTCAACGAGGCCATGAACCGCGGACTGCCAGTGATCGCCAGCGACGCCGTCGGCGCGGCGGCCGGCGGGCTGGTGCGCGACGAGCGCAACGGCCTGGTCGTCCCCGCCGGCGACGCGCGCGCGCTCGCCCACGCGATGCGCCGGCTGGCGAACGACGCCGAACTGCGCGCACGTCTCGGCGCGAGGGGCGCGCGCGACGTACAGGCGTACTCCCACGACGCGTGGGCGGGCGGCTTCTGCGCGGCGCTCGCGAGTGTCGGCTTTTCCAGGGGGGGGCGCTGGTAGCGTGCGTCACTTGCGCGACCGGGAAACCAACTGCCAGACCAGGCCTCACGCCAGCCCCAGGGGCAGGTTGGCCCCCGTCGGGGCGCTGCTCGCCAGGCTCACGTGCGCGTCGCTCGCAGCGCTGGCGCTGCTGGCGCTCGGCGCCGCCGCGCCGGCGGGTGCGCAGAACACGGTGCGCAAGATCCTCGAAACGTGCAGCAATGGCGAAATCCCGACGGGATACAGCCAGCAGGCCTACAACCAGGCGCTGCGCCAGATGCCGGCGGAACTGTCGGAGTACAGCGACTGCCCGAGCCTGATCCATAAGGCGCAGCTGACGGCCGCCGCGGGCCGCGGCGGGGCGGGAGGCGGTCCGGGCGGGGCCGCGGGGGCGGCGGCGGCCGTCGCGCCGCCGACGGCCGCCGAACAGAAGGTGCTCGAACACGCGGCCCACTCGGGCAGCGAACCGGTGCGGGTCGCGGGCGAAGTCGTCCACCCGGGGGTGGTGCACGTCAATATCGCCTCGGCGATCTCCAAACTGCCGACGCCGCTGTTGATGTTGCTCGCGTTCCTGGTGGCCTGTGGGCTGCTCGTGCTGGGCCGAGCCGTCGGGGTCCGCATCCGCGCGCGGCGCGGCGGCGGGGTGTGATGGCGACACTGCTGAGCGAGCCGCCGCAACACGTCGGGGAGCCGCCGACAGTGGCTTTCGCAGCGGTCGGCTCTGGCGACAACGGCGCCGGCAGCGGCGAGAACGGCCTGCCTGGGGGAACTGGCGGCGCAATCTACGCGCGCGCGGTCGCGCTGCTGCCGACGCTGGCCGTCGCGGTCGCGCTGTGCCTGGTTACGTTCCTCGCCAGCGGCGGCTTGAACCTGGGCACGCTGACGACGGTCGAGATCGCACTGACGCTCGGCTGCGCGGTGGCAATCGCGGCGACGATCTTGCTGGGTGCAGGCAGCGGGCCGGTCTACGGACAGTGGTCGGCCGGTCTGCTGCTCGCGTTCGCGGCGCTCGCGGCGCTGTCGGTCTTATGGTCGGTGCAGCCCGACGCCAGCTGGCAGGCCGCTTCGCGCCTGTTCGCGTACGGCTGCGTGTTCGGACTGGCGGTGGTGCTCGCGCGTGCGGCCCCGCGCGGCTGGTCGGCGGTGCTCGGCGGGGTGCTGCTCGCGAGCGTGGCGGTATGCGGATACGCGCTGCTGACGAAGGTCTTTCCCAACCGGCTGGGCAGCGAACAGATCACGTACTACGCGAGGCTGCGCGAACCGTACGGCTACTGGAACGCGATCGGGCTCGCTGCGGCGCTGGGCGCAGTCTCGTGCCTGTGGTTGGGGGCCCGCCGGGCGGGCCATGCGCTGCTGAGCGCGCTCGCCTACCCGGCGATGGGAGTGCTGCTGGTGACGCTGATGCTCGCCTACTCACGGGGCGCGCTGGCCGCGCTGGCGATCGGGGCGGCGCTGTGGCTGTGGGCGGTGCCGCTGCGCCTGCGCGGCGCGACGGTGTTGATCGTCGGGGGCGTCGGCGCGGCGGTGGTCGTCGCGTGGGACTTCGCCCAGGCGGCGCTTACAACGGATAGCGCGACGCTGCAGGAGCGCGTCACGGCGGGCCACCAGCTGGGTGTGCTGCTGGCCGCGATGGTGCTCGTGCTGAGCGCGGCGGGTTTGGCGGTTGGCTTCTTCAGCGCACGCCAGCCGCCGGGCATGGCGCTGCGCCGGCGCGCGGGCACGGTGCTGGTATGCCTGCCGGTCGTCGCGGTGCTCGCATTGGCGGGTTTGCTGACGGCCAGTCACAGGGGCCTGTTTGGCAGCGTCTCGCACGGGCTGGGCGCGCTCACGAACCCGAACGCGCGAGTCCCGACCAACGGTCCCGGGCGACTGACGGCGATCGGCAGCGCACGCGCGCGTTACTGGCATGAGGCGCTGCAGGTCTTCTCGGCCCACCCGCTGCTTGGAACCGGCGCCGAAGGCTATGCGACGGCGCGCCTGCGCTACCGCACGGAGCCGCTGAAAGTGCAGCAGGCGCACGGCTTCGCCGTGCAGACGCTGGCCGACGTCGGGATCGTGGGCGCCGCGCTGGCGCTCGCGCTGCTGGCCGCGTGGCTGATCGCGGCGGGCCGTACGACGCACCCGTTCAACCGCCGCTGGCACGCGTGGCGCTGGCGCAGGCTGGACGGGCCCGCGACGCTGTACACGCCGGAGCGTGTGGGACTGCTGACGATGCTGTGCCTGGTGGTGACGTTCGGCGCGCACTCGTTCGTGGACTGGACGTGGTACGTACCGGGCCTCGCCTGCACGGCGTTGCTGTGCGCGGGCTGGCTGGCCGGCCGCGGCCCGCTGGCGCCAGCGAACGCGCCGCCTGGCGCCCCGGCGGGCAGCCCGCTGGTGGCGGTGGCCGCGGGTACAGGCGCGGGCGCCACGGCCGAGGCCGCCGCGGCCGACGGCGCCACGCAGGAGGGCGCCACGGCCGAGGGCGCCGACGACGACGCGACGGGCGCGCGCGGGCCGATGGCGACGGGTTGACCGGAGTTGGCGGGCTGGCGTGGAGGGTGGCGCCGGCCGACACCGCAGGCGCTGGCAGTGGCCGCGGCGGTCGTGATCGCGGCGCTGCTGGCCGCGTGGGCGGAGTGGCAGCCACAGCGCTCGGTCGACGCGGCCAACCGCGCGCTGGCGCTCGCGGGGACCAACCCGACGGCCGCGCTGGCGGCGGCGCACAGCGCGGTCGCACGCGACCCGCTGTCGGCCGAAGCACTGATCACGCTCGCGGCGGTGCAAGAGGGCGCGGGCGAGGACGCTGGCGCCGGCGCCACGTACGCGCGCGCGGTGCACCTGCAGCCAGCCAACTGGCAGACGTGGGAGGCGCTCGGCGAATACGAGCTGCACACGGGCAACGCCGGGGCCGCGCTGAACGCGTTGCGCGCCGCGGTCTACTTAAACCCGCAGGCGGTCGCGCCACGAGCGACGATCAACGAGGAACTGTTGACGCTGCAGGACGACTACCTGCAGGCGCTGCGCGAGACCTCGGCCACGGGGGCGACGGCGGCGCCGAGCGGGACGCTCAGTAGCGGGAGCGCACGGCGCTCGCCAACAGCGAGTGCCGGGCTCCCGGCACTCCGCCGCTCGCGCGCACTCGCAGAGCTCCGAAGCCGAAGTCGGCGAGCAGGCTGAGTAGCGCGCGGCGGGTGTAGAAGCGCAGGTGATCGCCGCGGGGGTCGAAGTGTGCGTCGAAGGCGCGTGCGTCGAGCCCGAGTCGCAGGCGCGTGAGCCAGTCGTGCGCGGGCGTGCTCAGGGCGAGGACGCCGCCCGAGCGAAGCACGCGGCGCAGCTCGGAAAACCAGGCGGCGGTGTCGAGCACGTGCTCGATCACCTCGCCGGCCCAAACCGCGTCGAAGCTCGCGTCGGGCAGCGGCCAGGGGCCGTGCGGTGCGAGGAGGCGCGCGTCGATGGCCGGGTCGCGCTCGCGCGCGCGACGCAGCGGCTCGGCGGCCACGTTGACGGCGACGACGGTATGGCCGGCGGCGACGAGCGCGGAGGCGAAGCGGCCCTCGCCGCAGCCCACGTCGAGCACGTGGGCGCCAGTGCCAGTGCCATCGCCGGAGCCAGTGCCGGAGCCAGCGCCAGTGCCGGGCAGGGCTTTCAGCAGGAAGGCGAGGCGCGTCTGAAAGTGCGGCGGTTGCAACCCGGCGGGCAGGTCTTGCCAGATGGCTTGGTGGTAGTCGTCGGGCTCAATCAATACGCGCCGCGCCGGGAGAACACCGCGGGGATCCATGAGCGGGAGGGGGGCAGGCCCCCCTCCCGACCTCCCCCCGGTTGTGGCAAAAGGTCTGGAGACATCAGTAGGCGCCACGACGCGAGAACACCGCGGGGATTGTCTTCAGCAGGATCGTGAGGTCCAGGGCGAGCGACCAGCGCTCGAGGTAGAGGAAGTCGAGGTGCACGAGGTCGTCGAAGTCGAGCTCGGAGCGGCCGGAGACCTGCCAGAGGCCGGTGATGCCGGGCAGCACGAGGTAGCGCTTGCGGTGCCAGGGCTCGAGCTGTTCGAAGTCGCGTTCGGGCAGCGGGCGCGGTCCGACGAGCGACATCTCGCCACGCAGGACGTTGACGAGCTGGGGCAGCTCGTCTAGGGAGAAGCGTCGCAAGAGCCGGCCGATCGGTGTCATGCGCGGGTCGTCGCGGATCTTGAAAAGCGCGCCGGAGGCCTCGTTGAGCGCTTCCAGCTCGGCCTGGCGCTGCTCGGCATCGAGGTACATGGTGCGGAACTTCAGGCACGCGAAGGGCCGTTCGCCGATGCCCTGGCGGCTGGAGCGGTACAGCGCGGGGCCGCGCGAGGTCGTGCGCACGGCGATCCAGATCGCGAGCAGCACGGGGCTGCAGAGGATCAGCAGGAGCGTCGCACCGAGTAGGTCGAAGGTGCGCTTGAGCGCAAAGTCGATGCCTTCGAAGACGGGCGGCTTGAGCTCGAACAGCGGCACGGACTCGCCGGGGACGAACTCGGCGCGGTGGATCAGGATCTCCATCGTCGAGGGCGCGATGCGCACGCGCACGCCGCGACGGTGGCAGCGCTCGACCATGCTGACGGCCTCGCCCTGGGGGAAGTCGGGGTCGGCGATGATCACCTCCTCGACGCGCTCCTGCTCGAGCACGCACTCGAGGTCGGCGAGCGAGCCGAGCGCGCGCACACCGACTGCGGGCAGCGCTTGGGGCGCGAGGAAGCCAACGACCTCCACGCGCGAGTGGGGCACGTCGGCGAGCGCGCGGGCGACCTCGCGGATGTGGTGCCCGGTGCCGACGAGCACCGCACGGCGTTGGCGACCGGCAGCGCGCAAAACGGCGCCGGTGGCCCGCTCGTAGAGGTAGCGCAGCAGCGGCACGTAGAGCAGCGCGAGCACGAGCGAACCCCAGAAGATGTAGAAGCTCGAGAACTGTTCGCCGCTGACGAGCGCGAATAGCAGCGCGACGAACGCCACCTGGAAGAGACAGCCGACGATGCGCGTCAGGCCGGGGCGCTGGCTGCGCGCGGCGTAGAGCCCGGAGCGGGCGAACAGCAGCGCGGTCAGCAGGTAGGCGAAGGCGAGGATGCTGCGGGTCTCCTCGTAGACGCTGTGCAGGCTGACCTGCGCGAGCACCGCTTCCTTGAGCGCCAGCGCGCTGAAGATCGCGAGCGCGACGCCAGCGAAGTCGAGCGCCAGCAGTGAGAGCACGCGCAGTGCGCGGGTCGCGTTCTCCAAACGCAGCACGAACGCGAGCGCGGGGGGCCGCTTGCGGCGCATGTCGCGTTCGGAGGGTTCTAAGCGCACGGTCGCCTCGGAGAGGATCGGGATCGGCTGCGGGGTGGGCGTTTGGAGGCGCTGCTCACGCGGGGGGTCGGTCTCGAGTTCGCGCGGCGGGCCCCCGGAAATGCGCGCACGGGTAGCCGGTGGCGGCGCAGGCGTGGTCTGCGTGGCACGTGCCATCTCGCCGTTCACAACGTCTGAGCCTCGCAGATGTAGCGGTCGAATGCCGGGCGTGTGCGCCCAGCCGGAGGCTCTGGCGCGGCGTTCAGCCGACGAGGACCTCGACGCCGGAGTCGCGAATCGTGCGCTGCAGGCCGTCGCGCAGCGAGACCTGCGGCGACCAGCCGAGCAGCTCGCGGGCGAGCGAGATGTCGGGGCGGCGCTGCTTGGGATCGTCGATCGGCAGCGCCTCATGCACGATCTCAGAGGCAGATTCGGTCAACTCCTTGACGGTTTCGGCGAGCTCGAGCAACGTGAACTCGTCGGGGTTGCCGATGTTGACGGGATCGTGGTGGCCGGACTCGGCGAGGGCGATGATGCCGCGGATCAGGTCGCTGACGTAGCAGAAGGAGCGCGTTTGGCTGCCGTCGCCAAAGACCGTCAGCGGGCGGTTGGCGAGCGCCTGGCGCAGGAACGTGGGGATCGCGCGGCCGTCATGCGGGCGCATGCGGCTGCCGTAGGTGTTGAAGATGCGCACGATCGCGGTGTCCACGCCCTGCTGGCGGTGGTAGGCCATCGTCAGCGCCTCGGCGTAGCGCTTGGCCTCGTCGTAGACGCCGCGCGGGCCGATCGGGTTGACGTGGCCCCAGTAGGACTCGGGCTGGGGGTGCACGTGGGGGTCGCCGTAGACCTCGCTGGTGGAGGCGATCAGAAAGCGCGCGCGCTTGGCCTTGGCCAGGCCGAGCGTGTGGTGGGTGCCGTAGGAGCCGACCTTCAGCGTGTGCAGCGGCAGGCGCAGATAGTCGATCGGCGAGGCAGGCGAGGCGAGGTGGTAGACGAAGTCGACGGGCTCGTCGACGAAGAAGGGGTCGATGATGTCGATATTCAGGTTGACAAAGCGCTCGGGGTCGCGGATGTGCGCGATGTTCACGAGCGAGCCGGTCTCGAGGTTGTCGAACGCAGATCACGCGGTGCCCGCGCCCGAGCAGCTCGTCGCAGAGGTGCGAACCGAGAAAGCCGGCGCCGCCGGTGACAAGGCAGGTGGCCATCGCGCGGGAGCATAGCGCGAGGCCGGCACGACAAACCGTCACCCCCGACCGCCGCGTGCCGGGCGCCGCCGACCGGCACGAGCGGGGCGCCCGGCGCGCCGAGCCCGCCGCGCGCCCGCAGCAAGACTCAGGCCGGGCCGGCGACCGCTGCGCGCTGCTGCTCCACGCCGTCGAGCAGTCGCCAGTTGCCCTCCAGCGCCGCCTGTGCACGGGCGATCATGCGCTCGCCCACGGCCTGCGCCTCGCCGGCGTCGGTGGGCATCAATGTGGAGATGAGCACGCGCGCTTGGCGCGCGTGCTGGAGGTCGCGAGTGGCGTGCACGCGGAAGTACGCCGCGCCCGGGGAGTCGGCGGCCACGCCGTAGTGGGTGGCGAGGCCGTCGAGCTTCGTCGTCGAGATCGCCGGCTGGCTCGCCTCGACGGTGTAGAGCACGGCGAGACTCTCGAGCAGGTCTGCGCCCGCGGTCCACGCGGCCGCACAGGTGCAGGTCTGCGCGAGCGGCTCGCGGGCGCCCGGTTGCGTGGCGTCGACCGCGCGCGCGAAGTCGTCCCACAGCGCGACGTGAGCCTCCTCCTCGGCGGCGTGATGCGCCAGCTCCCCTGCGCGCGCGGCGCCGCCGCCGCCGTCGCCGTCCGGACCTGCGTTTTGCGCAGCGGCCTGGGCCTGGTCGGCCGCGCGCCGCGACGCCTGTGCGAGCGCGACCACGGCGTGGCGGTACTCCCCGGCGTAGAGCGCGAGCTCTTCGCCGCTCAGCTCGCCGGCGCTCCAGCGCTGGTAGAAGGAATGCTCGAGCACGTTCGTGTGTGCGCGGGCGGCGTCGAGTGCGGCGAAGATGTCCATGGCGGTGGCCCCTTTGCAGGCGGGTTGGCGAAGGCCAGATCGTACGCCTCGCGGCGGTCGCCCCGACGCGCTACGCTGCCCGACGAGAGCGAGATGGCGGACACGGGCAAGATCGCCAAGAACCTCGAGCGTTTCGCGCAGGCCGTCGCGGCGCACGACCGCGAGAACCCGACGCACACCGCGCACGGGATCGGGCTGGCGCACTTCGACATGGAGCGGCTTGGCTTCGAGGAGGGCGAGGAGATCCTGGCCGGCATCACGATCCATGCCGACAGCGGCGTGACGGGCAACTTCCGCGTGCTGTGCGACGGCCAGCACGACAGTGAGCGCGAGGAGTCTGAGCAGCAGGCGGTCGAGGCGGTCTCCACGCAGGCGGTGCCGGCGGGCGCACCCGGCGGCGGCGAGGCACCGCGCTTTCGCCCGTTCGGCGAGTAGGGCCCCCCTCAGCCCGCGAGGACCGGCGCGGCCACGCCCGCGCGCGCGGCGATGCGCGCGACGAGCGTTTCGATCGTCGGACAGGCCAGCCCGTGGCGCGCCGCGGCGCGCAGCACCGCACCGGGGATCGCGTCGAGCTCGGGGGTGCGCCCGGCGGCGATGTCGCGCTGCATCGAGCTGCCGAGCGTGGCGTGCGCGGCGGCCAGCTCGCCGAGCGGGTCGCCGGCGTCGATCTGCGCACTTTCGGCGGCGGCAACCGCGCAGCCCTCCGCGATCGCGCCCACCAGCTCGGCGCGTAGCGCGGGCGTGTCTCGGATCTCGCCGAGCAGCTTGTCGTGGGCGCTGGTTGTACAGGCGAGCGCGTTGAGCCGCACGAGCTTCGACCACATCACCTGCGCCTCGGAGTCCCCCACTCGGGCGGGCACGCCGGCCGCCTCGAGCCGCGCCGCGAGCGCCGCCATGCCCGGGCGCGCGGTGGGGTGGCGGCAAGCCATCTCGACGCGCAGGAAGGGGCTGGTGTGGACCACGACGCCGGCTTGCGGCCGGTCGGCCTCGACGCGGATCGTGCCCGCGAGCACGGTCTCGGGCGCAAAACGGGCGCGCAGCAGCGCGATGTGGTCGAGCCCGTTGAGCAGCGGCAGCACGAGCGCCGGCGCAGCCGCTGGAGCGACGCGCGTCAGCGCCTCGGTCAGCCCCGTCGCCTTCGTCGCTACGACCAATACGTCGAACGGGCTCGTCGAGCGTCGCGACGGCGCGCGGGTGCGCGAGGAAGTCGCCGAGGAGCACCGAACTGACGCGCAGGCCATGTGCGTCGATCAGCGCGGCGGTGGACTCGCGCGCGAGCACAACCGTCGGCTCGCCCGCACGCGCGAGCGCCCCGGCGAGTAGGCCGCCGACGCCCCCGGGCCCGAGCACGGCGATCGTCATCGCCGCTGCCCATCGGTCCGCCGCAGGTGACCCCGGGGCCCAAGCACGGCGACCGTCATCGCCGCTCCCCGCGTGGCGGCGGGTCGAGCAGCACGCCGGGGTTCATCACCCAGTGCGGGTCGAGCGCCGCCTTGGCCGCACTCAGCGCCGCCGCGAACGGCGCGGGGCGCTGGCGGTCATACCAGGGTCGGTGGTCGCGCCCGACCGCGTGGTGGTGGGTGATCGTGCCGCCCGCCTCGAGCACCCCGTCGGAGACCGCGCGCTTGACGGTGCGCCACTGCTCCACCTCCTCGCCGCGGCGGCCACGCGCGAGCACCGTGAAGTAGGCCGCTGGGCCGTCGGGGTAGACGTGCGTGAAGCGGCAGGTCACGCGGCCGTGGGTGGCGCCGACCTCGCCCAGCGCCCGATCGGCGGCCGCGCAGACGCGCTCGTGCAGGGCCGGGAAGCGCTCCCAGGTGATCGCCGTCTCGAACGTCTCGGCGATGAGGCCCATCGCGACGAACACGTCGCGCACATATGGCGCGCGGAGAAACGCCTGGCGCCAGGTCCCAGCCGCCCCCTCCCCTCCCCCATCCCCACCAGCCCGCCGCTCGGTTTCGCCGCCGTGCTCGCGGCACAGCTCGAGCGCCCGGTCGAGCGCCCCATCGACCTTGTGGTCGACGGACTCGAAGCCGAGCACGAGCAGCGCGCGCGAGCCGTCGCCGGCGAACGTCAGGCGCGCCTCCTGCGCGTCGAGCAGCCGGCAGTTGGCGGGGTTCAGGCCCGACTGGGAGAGCGCGCGCACGCACTGCGCGCCCTGCGCGAAGGTCACAAAACGCACGGCCGCCCCGGCGCGGTGGCTGGGCCGCGGCTGGACGCGCAGCCACGCCGAGACGATCACACCGAGCGTCCCCTCCGAGCCGGCGAGCATCCGGTCCGGGCTGACGCCGGCGCCCGAGCCGGGTAGCCGCCGCGACTCCCACACACCGGCGGGCGTCAGCGCGCGCACGGACTCCACGAAATCCTCGATGTGGGTGTGCACCGTCGCGAAGTGCCCCGCCGCGCGGGTGGCGATCCAGCCGCCGAGCGTGGCGAACTCGAACGACTGCGGGTAGTGGCGCAGCGTCAGACCGTGCTCGCCCAGCTGGCGCTCGAGCGCCGGGCCGCTCGCGCCCGCCTCGATGCGCGCCGCGCGCGAGCAGGGGTCGACCTCGAGCACACGCGAGAGCGCCCCCAGGTCGATGCTGATCGCGCCGTTATAGGAGCAGTCCACCGCGGGCTGCACGCCGCCCACCACGCTCGTCCCGCCGCCGTAGGGGATCGCCGCCACGCGCTGCGCGGCGCACCACTCCAACAGCGCTTCGATCTCGTGCTCGTCGCGCGGGTATGCGACGAAGTCGGGTGGGTCGTCGAACTGCCCGTGAAAGCCGCGCACGACATCCGCGTAGGACTTGCCCCAGGCGTGTCCGGCGCGCGCGTGGGTGTCGGTCGCGCAGATCTCCGCGAGCGCGCCACCCGGCGGCGCGACGCGCGGCCCGCGCAGACGCACGGCGCCCAGCGCGAGCGGCTCGCGCACCTCGACCTCGCCGACGCCGAGGTGCTCGGCCAGCCCTGCCGCGGCCGCGCGCAGCTCGTCGATCGAGGGCTGCTCGTCCTCCCAGCCCCAGCCCCAGTGCTTGCGTCGCCGCGTCGCCATGGCGCGCGCGAGTCTATGCGCTGCAAGCCGGTTACACCGCGGCGCGGGCATGCCACTAGCCTTCATCGATAGATGGCCGCCCAACCCGAGTCAGCCGCCGAGCAGCATCCGCCCGCGCTGGAGGCCGGCGGCGAGCCGCCGGAGATCCTTGCGCGCGGGCCGTGGCCGCTGGGGCAGGTGCGCGCGCGCTGGCGCGCCGAGCACTTCGAGCCCGGCGCCGCCGAGACGGCGGCGGCCGACGCCGCGATCGCCGCGCTGCGCGAGCGCGGATCCCCGAGCCACGACGGCGTCGCGGCACGCCTGATTGCGGCGCGCGCGCAGGAGGGCACACTGGAGCTGGAGTTGCAACCGGCGCGCTGGGCGCTGCGCCTCGTGCCGGGCAACGCGTGCGCCAGCATCGCCGCGCTGTGCATCACGCGCGACGCCGATGGGCGCTGGCTGGCCGGCCGCCGCGCGCCGTGGCTGGCGTCGTGGGCGGGGCGCTGGGCGCTCGGCGCCGGCGGCGCGGTCGACTTCCAGGAGAACCCCGCCGAGACGCTCGCGCGCGAGCTGCGCGAGGAGTGGTCGGTCGTCCCCGAACGCGTGCGCGCGGAGGCGGTCGTGCGCCTGCCCCAGCAGCTTGTGATGTTCATCGGCCAAGCGTGGCTGGCGCCCGGCGCCGAGGTCGTGCCCGACGCCGAGCACGACGCGTGGGCGTGGTGGCCCGCCGAGATCGACGCCTGGCCGCCCGAGGCCGGCGACGGTCTGCGGCGTGTCGCGCAGTGGCTCTGCGCGGAGTAGTCGGATTGGCCGGCGGCTCACCCCCCTCACCTCGCCCACCCCCGCCACGCGCGCCGCGCGTGTTCGCGAACCTCAAACGCGTGTCGTTCGCGCACTCCTGCATCTACAGCGCGCTGCTCGTGTGCGCGTTCGCCGCCGGCAAGCCGCAGCCGGCGACGTTCGTGCTCGGGCTCACCCACGGGCTGCTGTGGATCGCGATGTCGCTGGCCTGCATCGTCTGCGTGCGGCTGCGCATCGTGCCGCTGCGTCTCGCCGCCGCGGTCGCCGTGCTGGGCGGGATCGGACCGTTCTTCGGCAGCTGGGAGTTCATCCGCGAGCAGCGCCGGCGCGGCAGCAGCGACAGCCGGCCGCGCAACCCAGCTAGAGACACCAGCGAGCCAGCAAGAGACACCCAGGTGCTTGCCGGCGACCTATCGCGCGCGCGAGGGGGGGCCGCAAATTCACTACCCACACCACCCCCCACCGGGGCCACACACGCAGCAGGCGAGCGCCAATCGATGTGAAGGCGCGGTGAAAAGGGTCCACGGCAAAAGCTGCCGGCCACCCGCCGCGCTAGAGTGAGGCCAGATGGCGACAAGCATGGCGACTGGGCAGACAATCGACGTCGTCACACCGGCCGCTGGCGAGTCGGTCAGCGAGGGCACGATCCTCGAATGGCGCGTCAAGGCAGGGGACTTCATCAAGCGCGACGAGACGATCGTCGAGATCTCCACCGACAAGGTTGACGTCGAGCTGCCAGCCCCCGCCAGCGGCGTTGTCAGCGAGCTGCTCGCGCAGGAGGGCGACACGGTAACCGTCGGCCAGGTGATCGCGCGGATCGTGGTCGGCGACGCGCCCGCTGCGGGCGCCGCGGGCGCCGGGGGAGGCCCGCAGCCAGGCGCGCAGGTCGCGCCGCCCGCGGGTACATCGCCGACGGCCGGCACGGGCAATGGCGCTCCATCCGGCGCAGGCGCAGACGCGACCGGCGTCGCACAGAGCGCCGTCTCGGCAGGGAGCGCCACAGTCGAGGGATCCGGCGCTGTACTTGCCGACGGCGTGCGCGCGTCGCCAGTGGCGGCGCGTGCGGCCATGGCCGAGGGCGTGGACCTCGCGCAGGTCGCGGGCAGCGGCCCGGCGGGGCGCATTCTCAAGTCGGACGTGTTGGGAGCCGCGCAGGGCAACGGAGCGCCCGCCACGGCGGCCCCCGCCACCCAGGATGCGCCGGCCCAGACCGGCAACGGCGCGCCCGGGGCGCCGGCGGGCGCCGAGCCGATGAGGGGCGGCGCAGCGGCGCTGGCCCGCTACATGGAGCAGTCGTTGGGGATCCCCACGGCGACGAGCTTTCGCACACTCACGGTGACGATCCTCGACGCCCGTCGGCGCGAGCTGAAGGCGGCGGGCAGGAAGATTTCGTTCACGCACCTGATCGCGTACGCGATCGCGCGCGCAGCGGCGGACATGCCGGTGATGGCCGAGCACTTCGCGGCGATCGAGGGCCGCCCGCAGCGGGTGCGCGACGGGCAGGTGAATCTCGGGCTGGCGGTTGACGTGCAGAAGAAGGACGGCACGCGCACGCTGATGGTGCCGGTGATTCTCGACGCGGCGACGATGCCGTTCGACCGCTTTCTCGGGGCGTATGACGCGCTCGTGGAGAAGGCGCGCACGAACACGCTGAGCGCAGACGACCTGCTCGGCGCGAACATCACGCTGACCAACCCCGGCGGTCTGGGCACGGCGGCGTCGGTGCCGCGCCTGATGAGTGGCCAGGGCACGATCGTCGCGACCGGCTCGATCGGCTACCCGCCGGGCCTCGGCAACATCGGCGCGATGATCGGCGCGGAGAAGGTCATGACGATGACCTCTACCTACGACCACCGCGTCATCCAGGGCGCCGAGTCGGGGCGCTTCCTTGGCCGTATCGAGGAGTACCTGCAGGGCGAGCGCGGCTTCTACGACGGCGTGTTCGCGGCGCTCGGGATCGAGCTGGGCCCGGTCCCCGCGCCGCCCGCGCCGGCCGCCGCGGCGTCGGCCGCGGCCCAGTCGAGCACGCCGCAGGGCCCCAGTGGCGAGGATCTGCTGCGCGCCGTGCACTCGGCGAGCACGCTGGTCAGCCGCGTGCGCAGCCATGGGCATCTGGCCGCACGCCTGGACCCGCTGGGCTCGGAGCCCTCGGGCGACCCGGGGCTCGACCCCGAGGCACTCGACCTGACGCCCGAGATGCAGGCGCGCATCCCGGCGGACATCCTCGCGATGTACGTGCCGGGAGCGACGCTCGCCGACGCGCTGCCGCACCTGCGCGAGACCTATTGCGGCACGATCGCCTACGAGATCGAGCACATCGCCTCGCACCGCCAGCGGGTGTGGCTGCGCGAGCAGATCGAGTCGGGCGCGTTTCGCATGCCGCTCACGGCCGACGAGCAGCGCACGCTGCTGCGGCGCCTGATCGAGGTGGACGCGCTCGAGCGCTTTATGCACAAGGCCTACCTCGGCCAGCACCAGTTCTCGATCGAGGGCATGGACATGACGGTGCCGATGCTCGACGAGCTGATCCAGCTGGCCGCCGCGCACGGCGCCAGGGAGGTTGTGGTCGGGATGGCACACCGCGGCCGGCTGAACGTGTTGGCGCACAATCTCGGCCGCCCGTACGACACGATCTTCGCCGAGTTCGAGGGGGCGTCGACGCTGGAGGCGGTGACCACGATCCCGCAGGGCGGCACGGGCGACGTCAAGTACCACCATGGCACGCACGGTTCGTACGACCTGCCGAGCGGCGGCACGATCGACGTCAACCTGGAGTCCAACCCCAGCCATCTGGAGTACGTTTCGGCGGTGGTCGAGGGCGCTACGCGCGCTGCGCAGACCACGCGCCAGGGGCCCCACGCCCACCAGGACACCGACGCGGCGGTGCCAATCGCGATCCACGGCGACGCGTCGTTCCCGGCCCAGGGGGTGGTCGCCGAGACGCTCAACCTGCAGGCGCTCGACGGCTACAAGGTCGGCGGCACGGTGCACCTGATCACCAACAACCAGATCGGCTTCACCACCGACCCCGACGACGCGCGCTCCACGCAGTGGGCATCGGACCTGGCCAAGGGCTTTGACGTGCCGATCATCCACGTCAACGCCGACGACGTGCAGGCGTGCATCAGCGCGGTGCGGCTCGCGTTCGCGTTTCGCAAGGAATTTGGCCATGACGTGCTGATCGACCTGATCGGCTACCGGCGTTTCGGTCACAACGAGTCCGACGAGCCCGCCTACACGCAGCCCGAGATGTACGCGAAGATCAAGAGCCACAAGCGCGTGTCGGAACTGTGGGCCGAACGGTTGGTCGCCGACGGCGTGGTCTCACGCGAGCAGGTCGACCAGCTCGCGCAGAGCGTGTGGGACAACCTCACCAACTTGCACCAGCGCCTGAAGAGCAAGATCGCGGCGGCCGCCGAGCACGAGGGCGGCACCGGCGAATACCAGCTCGACCGCTCGCCCAGCCCGGAAGTGCGCACGGCGGTGCCCGTCGAGCGCCTGCGCCGGCTCGGCGAGGAGCTGCTGCGCACGCCGGAGGGCTTCACGGTGCACCCCAAGCTGGTCAAACAGCTCGAGCGCCGGCGTGCCGCGCTGGAGGAGCAGCCGGGCGCCGGCGAGGAGCAGGCGCGGCTCGACTGGGCGCACGCGGAGGCGCTCGCGTTCGCGTCGCTGCTGACGGAGGGCACGCCGGTGCGGCTCACCGGCCAGGACACCGAGCGGGGCACGTTCAGCCAGCGCCACATGGTGCTGCACGACGCCAAGACCGGCCAGACGGTCTGCCCGATCCAGAACCTGCCCGAGGCGCTGGCCCCGTTCGAGCTGCACAACAGCCCGCTTTCGGAGCTGGCGTGCATGGGCTTCGAGTACGGCTACAGCCAGGAGGCGCCGGAGACGCTGGTGCTGTGGGAGGCGCAGTTCGGCGACTTCGTCAACTCGGCGCAGGTGATCGTCGACCAGTTCATCGTGTCGGGTCTGGCCAAGTGGGGGCAGACCTCGCGGCTGACGCTGCTGCTGCCCCACGGCTACGAGGGCTCGGGGCCCGAGCATTCCTCCGCGCGCCTGGAGCGTTTTCTGGCGGTGGCGGCGGAGGGCAGCATTCGCGTCGCGAACCTGACGACGCCGGCCCAGTACTTTCATCTGCTGCGCCGCCAGGCGCTGATCGCCAAGCAGCGCCCGCTGGTGATCATGACGCCCAAGTCGCTGTTGCGCCTGCCGCAGGCCAGCAGCGAGATCGCAGAGCTCGCCGAGGGCAGCTCCTTCCAGCCGGTGATCGCCGAGCCGGGGGTGGTGCCCGAGCAGGTCACGCGGCTGGTGCTGTGCACGGGCAAGATCTACTACGACCTCGCCGGCCACCCCGACCGCCAGGGCAACGCGGGCGTGGCGATCGGCCGCGTCGAGTTGCTCTACCCGTTCCCGGAGCAGTCGATCCGCGATCTGATCGCCCGCTACCCGAACCTGCGCGAAGTGATCTGGGTGCAGGAGGAGCCGCGCAACATGGGCGCACGGGCACACATGTCGCCGCGTTTGATGCAGATCATGCCCGAGCGCATCCACTTCGCCTACATCGGCCGGCCCGAGCGGGCGAGCCCCGGCGAGGGCTACCCGGCGGCGCACATCGCCGAACAGAGCCGCATCGTGCGTACCGCGCTGGACCTCACGATCGGCACGTCGCAATACCCGCGCAAGACGCCGGGGGAGCGGTGAACATCCCGAGCAGACCGCACCCGACCCGGGAAGCGCGCTGAGCCGCGATGCTCTGGCGACGCTTCATCGCGATCCTGCGTCAGCGCCGCCGCAAACGGCGCGGGCGGTTGGGCCGCTAGAGCCCCTGTCCGCGCGCCCGCGGTCGGCCCGCGAGCGCGTCCAAAAGCCGGTCCGCCGACGTTGGCCGGCGAGCCCGCCCATGCAGCCTAGTGTCGTGAGTCAGAATTTCGCGGCCGCCTCGCGGCGTCTGGACACGCCTGGACCCACCCGGCCGGCGAGCCCCCCATGCAGCTAGCGTCCGCGCCAGACCGGCGCGCGCTTCTCCTTGAAGGCGGTGGCACCCTCTTTGGCGTCCTGCGAGGCGAACACGGGGCCGGAGATCGCGCGCTGGCGGTCCCACATCTCGGCGGAGGACCAGTCGGACTGCTCCTGCAGGATGCGCTTGGAGGCGGTCAGCGCGAGCGGGCCGTTGGCCGCGAGCACGGCGGCCAGTTCGAGCGCGACGTCGACGGCCGCGCCGGGGTCGGCGAGCCGGTTGACGACGCCGAACTGGTGAAAGCGCTCGGCGGGTTGGGGCTCGCCGGTGAGCGCAAGCTCCATCACGAGGTGGTAGGGCATGCGCCGCGGCAGGCGCAGCAGCGCGCCGCCGGCGGCGACCAGCGAGCGCTTGACCTCGGGGATGCCGAGTCGCGCGCCGCGCGCGGCGACGAGCAGGTCGCAGGCGAGCGCGACCTCCATGCCGCCGGCGACCGCGAAACCCTCGATCGCGGCGATCAGCGGCTTGCGCGAGGCGCGTTGGGCGATGCCGGCAAAGCCGCGGTCGCCGAAGTAGGGCGACTCGCCACGCACGAAGGCGCCGAGGTCCATGCCCGCGCAGAAGAAGCCGCCGGCGCCGGTGAGAATTCCGACGGAGAGGTCCGCGTCGGCGTCGAGTTCATCGAGCGCCTGCGCGATCCCCTGCGCGACGGCGGCATTCACCGCGTTGCGAACCTCGGGCCGATCGATCGTGATCAACAACACGTCGTCGCGGCGCTCGGTCGTGACGGCGGCGGCGCTCCTGGCGACTGCGGGGCTCTCGTCTGCGCTCACGACAGGGAATCCTACGCCGCAAACAGCGTCAGCTCGGGCTCGCGTTCGCCGCGCAGCACGTGCAGGTCCACCTCGACGCAGTCGATCCCACGCGCGCCGGCCAGCACGCGCGCCTGGGGCTTGATGTGCTGGGCGGCGAGCACACCGCGGCAGTCGCGCAGCGCGGGGTCGGTGCGGATACGCTCCAGGTAGCGGGTGAGCTGCTCGACGGAGTCGATCGTGCCGATGCGCTTGATCTCGACGGCGACCCAGCCATCGTCGGGGTCGCGGCACATCAGGTTGACGGGGCCGATGTCGGTGGGCCACTCGCGGCGCACGAGCCGAAAGCCCTCGCCACAGATCGCCGGTGCGTCGGCCAGCAGCTCCTGCAGTTCGCGCTCGCGACCCTCCTTCTCCAGTGAGACCAGCGTGTCCAGTTCGTGCTCGATGTCGGCGATCACCTCGCGCACCGCGATCTCCAGGCGCTCCTCCTGGCGGCGCTTGCGCGCGACCAGGCCGACGAGGTCCCCGGCCACGTCGTGCTCCTCTTCGAGCACGACCGGCGGCGTCATCCAGTTGAGCGGTTTGACGTTGGGGCCGCCGCCGTCGGCCCAGACCATGAAGGTGCCGTCGGCCTTGTGCATGAGCAGCCGCACGGCCTCGGGCAGGACGGTGGTCACGCGACCGATGTAGGAGACCTCACAGCGGGCCACGATCAGGCGCATCCGGGGAACCTACCGGCTGCGTCGGATCGCTCATCTGCTCGTGGTCGTGCTCGTGTTCACCGGCGAGCGCCTCGCGAAACTCCCGCATCCCCTTGCCGGCAGCGCGCGCGAGCTCGGGCAGGCGTTTGGGACCGAACACGATCAGCGCGACGGCGGCGAGGAAGATGATGTGAACGGGGTTCTCGATGCCCATGACGACGATGCGGATCCTGCGGATGGAGTCTGGCGGCTGGGAAACCGGCCGGAATTCGGCCCGAATCGGCCCTGTCCCAGGCTAGCGCGATCGCGAGCGCGCGAAGCCGGCCGATCCGCGGTTTAGGCTGCGCCGGTGGCCCAAGAGCCGACCGCCGCCGCCGCTGGTACTGGTGCTGTCACCGCCGCTATATCCCCCGGGCGCCCCTACCCGCCGCCGCCCGCAGCCGAGCCGTTTTGGCCCGCGCAGGCGACGATTCTGGCGGCGATCGCGCTGCAGCTGGCGCTGCCCGAACGGCTGACGGCGGGCCCGCGGTTGCTGGTGCCGGGGTTGGAGGCGGCGCTGCTGCTGGGGATGTTCATCGCGACGCCCAACCAGCTCGAGCACGAGCACCCGCGCCGCAGGCGAGTGGCGCTTGGGCTGACGGCGTTCGTGACCACGGCGAACATTTACTCGTTGGGCGCGTTGACGCACTTCCTGTTGCACCACAACGTCACGCAGGGCCGCGAGCTGATCACGTCGGGGGTGCTGATCTGGCTGACGAACTTTCTGATCTTCGCGCTGTGGTACTGGGAGATCGACCGCGGCGGGCCGGGCCGGCGCGCCGCGGGCCACGACCGGGCGCCGGACTTCCTGTTCCCGCAGATGGCGGACGACCGAATCGAGCCGCGCAATTGGCGCCCGCGGTTCATCGACTACCTGTACGTCTCGATGACCAACGCGACCGCGTTCTCGCCCACAGACACGATGCCGCTGACGGCAACGGCCAAGAGCATTATGGGACTGCAGGCGCTCGTGTCGCTGGTCACGATCGGGCTGATCGTCTCGCGTGCGGTGAACATTCTGGCGTGAGCCCAACTTTGGAACGCTGCAATCACCGCTCGCCCGGTCCGCGATGAGCGCGTTCGCGACGCTGTTCGACCATGACTTCGAGCTGCTCGTCGCGGACCTGCTGGGTGCGCGGGAGCGATGCGAGTACGAGGCGTTCGCGCGCGGCCGGGATCTCGGCATCGACCTGCGCCGCCGCGACCGGCACGGCGCGCTGGAGGTGGTGCAGGTCAAGCACTTCGAGCGCTCGCGCTTTGCTGATCTCGCCAGGGCGGCCAGGGAGGAGCGGGTCAAGCTCGAGCAGCTCGATCCGCAGCCCGACCGATATCGCTTTGCGACCTCGATGGCGCTCACGGTCGAACAGAAGGACAAGCTCGTGGCGATCCTCGACCCCTATGTGAAGGAGACCGCCAACGTCCTCGGCGAAACAGAGCTCGAGCTGCTGCTGCGCCAGCACCCCGAGGTGGAACGTCGGCATCCAAAGCTCTGGCTGCGCGGATCGGGCCAGCTGCTCGACATGGTCCATGCCGACGTGCGCAGCCGCTCACGGTCGCTGCTGGCGAGGATCGAGCGCCAGCTGCCGGTCTACGTCCGTCATCGTGGCTTCGATGACGCCCGGCGGCGTCTGCACGAGCAGCGCGTGCTGGTGGTCGCGGGCCCTCCGGGAGTCGGCAAGACGACGCTCGCCGAGATGCTGGTCCTCGACGCGCTGCGCTCGCGCGAGTACGACGAGCCGATCGCGGTTTCACGCAACGTCGAGGAGGCCTGGAGGGTCCTCGATCCCGAACGCCGCCAGATCATCCTCTATGACGACTTCCTCGGACGGGCTGCCCTCCAGCGGCTGGACAAGAACGAGGGGGGATCGCTGGTCGAGCTGATGTGCACGGTGAACGAGGCTCCGCACACCCTGTTCCTGTTGACCACACGGGAGTACATCCTCCGCGAAGCCGAGCAGCTCGACCAGGAACTCCATCGCCTGGTCGCACACCGCATGCTGTTGGAGCTGCGCGACTACGACCTCCTGGACAGAGCCGAGATCTTCGTCAGTCATGCGCGCCACGCGGGACTCCTGCCGGCGCGTGCGCGGGAAGCGCTGCTCAACAGCGACTCCTACATGCGGATCCTCACGCATCCCAACTACACCCCGCGAACCATCTCCTACATCACGGGCTCCGCAGGGCCGGCGTTGGACGCGGAGGAATCGGAGGACTACGTGGCCTTTGCGCTGGCGACGCTGGAGGACCCCGCGCGACTGTGGAGCCGGGTCTTCAGGAGCGAGCTGGGGGTCAACGAGCGGGCGCTCCTGCTGGCCCTCGCCTGTAGCCCGGGCGCGATGAGGGAGGCCGAGCTGCTCGATGTCTACGGTCGTGTCGCCGAGCACACCGGCGCGGAGGGCGGCGCGGAGGTCTTTCACCAAGCGCTGCGCACGCTGGACGGCAGCATGGTCGAAACCTCCACGTGGACCGATCTCTCCAACCCCTCCGCGCCGTTCGTCTCGATCGCCTTTCGCGACGGCGCCTTGGTCGACTATCTCCTGGAACACATTACGAAGACCCCGCAAAGCGCAATCGCGTGCCTGCATGCGGCGCCCACCTTCGGAGCGGTCGACCAACTGCTCGCCGAGACGGGGCTCACGCAGCTTCCCGGTGTGAGCGCGAGCATCGCTGAGGCAGTCGAACGGACATATCCCCTCACAACAGCAGGGATGCCGAGCGGCGCGCTACCCCACCCTGCGTCGCGGCTCGCCAGCTATCGCACCCCCTACGACCCGGCGCGTCGGCTGCTGCGGGTTCGCGAAGCGATGCAGGACAACGAGGAGCTTGCGGGGCTGCTGGGCGAGTGGTGGCAGGAGCGACTGAGCGAACTCGTCGCGCAACTCGATGACGGCGACTACAGCCCGTGGGGGATGCCGCTGGAGTTGGTGAGCACCGCCCGCAAAGACCTCGAGCGAATT
This sequence comes from uncultured Solirubrobacterales bacterium, assembly GCA_963804675.1. Taxonomy (GTDB): domain Bacteria; phylum Actinomycetota; class Thermoleophilia; order Solirubrobacterales; family Solirubrobacteraceae; genus Palsa-744. The sequence goes on from CAWDRI010000001.1 coordinate 2,669,105, forward strand.
CCCGGCGCCCGCGATGCGCTCAAGCGCGCCTTCACGCAGGACCAGAGCCCCTCGGGTTGGCTGCACCTGACGAACTTCCACGCGCTATGGCCCAAGGCCTTCACACGCCGCGAATGGCAGCAGGTCCGTGAGGACTTCACCGCCTGGCTGGCTGCCGGCCCGCCGCAGGGTGAGGAGGTGACGTTGGCCGTGACCGCAGCCGAGCGCCTCGGGGTTCTGCCGCCGGAGTCGCTGCTGGCACGAGCGCGTACATTCGATGATGACTGGAAACGGAGAGTCGAGCTGCAATTCGCCTCCTACGAGCCGCGGCCCGCGAATCGGCAGCAGCTGCAGGCACGCGAGCTGTTCGCCGGATTGGCGCGCAACCAGGGCGAGCGCGGGGAGGACCAGCCCGCTGGGTCCTCGCCCGCTGACTCCTGAGTCCGTGAGAGGCCCGGCTCGCGGCAGCGCGCGCCGCGAGCGTCACGCCCTCGCGCCCGACAGCTGCGGCTCCATCGCGAGCGCCTGGGCCATGAGGTCCTCGACCTCGCCGTTCGCGCCGAGACTGCGGGCGCGGTCGAACGCTTTCAGCGCGCCCTCGCGGTCGGCGAGCGCCAGCCGCAGGCGTCCCAAACGCTCCCACGCGCCGGCGTCGGAGGGCCCGCGCTCGGCGGCCCGCTCGGCGGCTTCGGCGGCGAGGTCGACGGCGCCGATGTCTTCGTAGATGCGCGCGGCGAAGCGGTGCGGGGCGGGACGCTCGCGGTCGACACGCGCCCAGTCGCGCACCGAGCGCGCCGCGGCGTCCAGGTCGCCGGCCTGCCAGAAGGCGAGCGTCATCAGGCGCAGCACGCCGACATTGCGCGGTTCGGCGTCGCGTGCGTAAACCAGCCGTTGGGCCGCGAGCGGGTAGTCGCCTTCGGCCATCGCGCGTTGGGCGGCGACCATGAAGCGCTCGACGCGCTCGTCGGCCGGGTCGGGCTTGGAGAAGTCGACGAAGCGCATCGAGCCGGCCGGCACGGTGCGGATGCCGTGGCTGAACTTCACCCGCGCCCACTGCTGGCCGACGCCCAAACCGTCGTCATCGTCGCCGTGGCCGCCGCCACCGGTGAAGTAGATGCCGGCGACGGTGCCGACGCCCCACTCGGGGTAGGACATGCAGCGCGCGTAACGGTGCACGACCGAGTGGTCGGGCACGCGCGCGCCGAACGGGTCGTGCTCGGCGCGGTCTTTGGCGGCGGCGCGCGCGCGCTCCTCGGCTTCGTAGGCGCGCCGCCCGGCCTCCTCGCGCGCACGCCGCGCGGCGGCGGCGCTGACGCGCACGGCGGTGGCCGACACGCGCCCGCCGCGCGAGCCCTCGGCGAGCCGCTCGAGCTGGTCGGCGGCCTCGTTGATCGCCTTCAGGTGGTGCTCGTGCTCGAACTGGCGTCCGGGTGGCGCGAGGTCGGGGTGCCAGCGCTTGGCCATGCGCCGGCGCGCGAGCTGCACGGCTCGCTTGTCAAAGGGCGCCTCCAGCTCCAGCAGGAGTAGCTGCTGCTCGACGTCCAGGACCGTGGGCATGACCAACAAACGGTAGCGCGCGAGCCAAGCTTGATCGGCGGGCGGCACGTGCCGTGCCGAGCGAGCGCGCGCGGGACGCGGCGACGCACCCCACGCGGGACGGCGAAGCCGTCCAATCTGCCTCCCAGACACGCCAGCGCGCGGATGTGCCGTCGGCTGGGGGCGCCCTCTATGCTGGCGGGCGATGTCCGCGCAGTACATCTTCACGATGCACCGCCTCTCCCGCGTGCACCCGCCGGACAAGACGGTCCTGTCCGAGGTCACGCTGGCGTTCTACCCGGGCGCGAAGATCGGCGTGCTCGGCTACAACGGCGCGGGCAAGTCGACGCTGCTGCGGATCATGGCCGGGCGCGACGAGGAGTACCGCGGGCAGGCGGCGCTCGCGCCGGGGGCGAGTGTGGGGATGCTCGAGCAGGAGCCCGCGCTCGACGAGTCCAAGGACGTGCTCGGCAACGTGCAGGAGGGGGTCGCCGAGACCAAGACGCTGCTGGACCGCTTCAACGAGCTCGCCGCCAACTACTCAGAGGACACCGCCGAGGAGTTCGGGCGCATCCAGGCGCAGATCGAAGCGGCCGACGCGTGGAACCTCGACACGCAGCTGGAGTACGCGATGGACGCGCTGCGCCTGCCCCCGCCGGACGCGCTGCTCGCCACGCTCTCCGGCGGCGAGCGCCGGCGGGTGGCGCTCTGCCGGCTGTTGCTGCGTGCGCCCGACCTGCTGCTGCTCGACGAGCCCACCAACCATCTGGACGCCGAGTCGGTGGCGTGGCTGGAGCGTCATCTGGCCGAGTACAAGGGCACGATCGTCGCGGTCACCCACGACCGCTACTTCCTGGACAACGTCGCCGGTTGGATCCTCGAGCTCGACCGCGGGCGGGGCATCCCCTACCAGGGCAACTACTCGAGCTGGCTCGAGCAAAAGCAGGCGCGCCTCGCACAGGAGGAGCGCACCGAGAAGGGCCGCCAGCGCACGATCGCCGCCGAGCTCGAGTGGGTGCGCACGAACCCGAAGGGCAGGCGCACCAAGTCAAAGGCGCGGTTGGCGCGCTACGAGGAGCTGGTCGCCCAGGAGCGCAACGTCAAGCTCGAGGACGTGCAGATCCATATCCCGCCCGGGCCGCGCCTGGGCTCGCAGGTGCTCACGGCCGAGCACCTGCGCAAGGGCTTCGGCGAACGGCTGCTGATCGACGACCTCTCCTTCGACCTGCCGCGCGCGGGGATCGTCGGCGTGATCGGCGCCAACGGCGCCGGCAAGACGACGCTGTTTGGGATGATCACCGGCGACGAGCAGCCCGACGGGGGTACGCTGGAACTGGGCGAGAGCGTGCAGCTTGCCTACGTGGACCAGTCGCGCGACGCGCTCGACCCCGCCAAGACGGTGTGGGAGGAGATCTCCGAGGGACTCGACCTGCTGCCGGTCGGCGAGCGCGTGGTCAACTCGCGCCAGTACGTCGCGGGCTTCAACTTCAAGGGCTCAGACCAGCAGGCGCGCATCGGCAATTTGTCAGGCGGCGAGCGCAACCGCGTGCATCTCGCCAAGCTGCTGCGCACCGGCGGCAACCTGCTGCTGCTCGACGAGCCCACCAACGATCTGGACGTCAACACGTTGCGCGCGCTGGAGGAGGCGCTGCTGGACTTCCCGGGCTGCGCGGTGATCATCTCGCACGACCGCTGGTTTTTGGACCGTGTCGCCACGCACGTGCTCGCCTTCGAGGGCGACTCGCAGGTGGAGTGGTTCGAGGGCAATTTCGAGGCGTACGAGGAGCATCGCCACGAGCGGCTCGGAGCAGCCGCGGACCGGCCGCACCGGATCACGTACAAGCGGCTCGTGCGGGGCTGAGCGCTCAGCGCCTCGCCCCCTCCCCCACGATGCTGTATACTGCGCTGTATATGCCTACAGCAACCCGTACCCAGGTCTATCTCACGCAGGAGCAGCGCGAACGGATCGAGGAAATGCGCGCCGCCGACGGGCGCACGCTCGCCCAGGTGATCCGTGCGGCGCTCGACGAGTACTTCCTCACGCACGGCCACCAGGCCGAAGAAAGGGAGCACGCCGAGACGCAGCGTGTGCTCGACGAAACGTTCGGCATCGCCCCCGATTTCGAGGTACCTCCGCGCGAGGAGTGGAACCGCTTCGACCTCGACTGGAATCGCATTGAACGCGACTGAGCGGGGGCGCCGACGAACGAGTGGCGTTCTGCTCGACACCGACGTTCTGATCGATCACATACGCGGGCACCGGCGCCTTGAAGTTCACGGTGCGTCGGTCTCGGTCGTAACGCGCGCCGAGCTGTTCGCTGGTCACGAGCGCGAGGAGCCGGCGGTCGAAGCCCTTCTCGGGCGGCTCTCGGAGATCGACGTCACCCGTGACATCGCGCGTCGGGCGGGACGTATTCGCCGCTCCACCGGTCTCGATATTCCAGACGCCATCATCGCCGCGACGGCGCTGAAGCTCGAGATGAGCGTCATGACCCGCAACCGGCGTCACTTCGAGCGAGTCACGGGTCTCACTCTCCACGATCCACAGGACCATCCCGAGCCGTCCGCCAACGTCGCGTCGCCCAGCCAGCGCGAGCCACGCGCCAACGCCGAACAGCCCGCGAGCTGAGCCGATGAGCACCCAGTTCGACCGCGACACCGCGGTGCGCCGGCGTGGCATCGCGAGCCAAGACGAGCGCACCGCCGGCAGCGACGGCACCGCGGACGGCGACGGAGCGGGCCACGACGGTGCGCGCGCGGCGGCCGCCACCGCGACCACCACCGTCACACCAACACCAACGACGCTCTTCGACGCCAACGTCTCCCCCGATTGGCGCGCTGGGCGCGGCCCGCACGGCGGCTACCTGGCGGCGATGCTGCTGCGCGCGCTGACCGAGGCCGTCGCCGACCCCGCGCGTGCGCCGCGCTCGCTGACAATCCACTACGCGCGCGCGCCCGAGCCGGGGCCGGTGCAGATCCATACCGTCGTCGAGCGCGCCGGGCGCTCGCTGAGCACGCTCTCGGCGCGCATGGAACAGGACGGCCGGCTGATGGCGTTGGCGCTGGCGGCCTTCTCGGTCCCGTGGCACGCGCCGGAGATCGCCGAACTGCCGCTGCCCGAGGTCGAGCCCGCGCGGCCGCGTGTCGATGGCCCGCGCCCGCCGCACCCGCTGGCGCCGCCGTTCGCGCGCCACCTGGAATTCCAGCCGCGGATCGGCACGAGGCCGTTCACGGGCGCGCAGGCGCCGATGGAGGTCGGTGGCTGGCTGGCGCTGGCCGAGCCGCGCCCACTGGACGCGCTGGCGCTGGCGTTCTTCAGCGACGCGCTGTTCTCTCCCCCCTTCATCCGCCTGCACGAGCCGGCGGTGACACCGACGATCGACCTCACGATCCACTTCCGCGCGAGCGTCGCCGACACCAAGGAGCCGTGCTTCGCGCGCTTTCGCTCGACGGTCGTCCACGAAGGCTTCTTCGAGGAGGACGGCGTGATCTGGGCGCCGGACGGCCGCGTGCTGCTGCACTCGCGCCAGCTCGCGCTGATCATGCCGCTGGACGCCTCCGGCCACGTCATTCGCTGAGGGGAAAATGCATTTTTCTCAGTTACTCGCCAAAGCTATGAAGCTGCGGGAGCATCCTCCCTACACGGTATGATTTTCCTACGATGATTCTCATTGGGCGCGTAGCACAGTCCACTTTCACCCGCCACGGGCCGCCGGCCGCGCCAGCGGGCGGAACTCGTCTGAAATTTTCACGACCTGCCTTGCCGCCAGGGGGTAGCATGGCCCGATGAGCAACTACACCGCGAAGCAAATCGATGAGATGGAGGCCGCCTTTGGCGGCGGTTTGAAGAAGGCGCGCGCCGAGCTTGGCGTCGAGTCCTTCGGTATGCAGGTGATAGACCTTCCCCCCAACTACCAGGACTACCCCGAGCACGACCACGAGTCAGACGGCCAGGAGGAGGTCTACTCGGTCATGCGCGGCTCCGGCGAGATCGACGTCGAAGGCGAGCGCATCGCGCTCACACCCGACATCCTCGTGCGGGTCGGGCCGGGCATCAAGCGCAAGATCTACTCCGGCACAGAGGGCCTGCGCCTGCTGGCGCTGGGCGGAACCCCGGGTGCGGCTTACGAGGCCGCGGAGTTCACCGAACTGTCGGGCGCGGGCGCCTAGCGCGCGAACGAAGTCTGCGGGTCGAGCGTGCGCGCCGCGGCGGCGATCAGCCGTGCAGCGGCGTGCACGTCGGCGAGCGCGACCAGCTCGACCGGGGAGTGCATGTAGCGCATCGGCACCGACACCAGCGCAGTCGGCACGCCGCCGCGGCTGAGGTGCACGGCGTCGGCGTCGGTGCCGGTGTTGCGCCCGGCGGCCTCGACGGTGAAGGGAATGCCCTCTCGCTCTGCCGTGCCGTACAGCAGCTCGAACAGCGCCGGGTGCAGTGTCGAGCCGCGGCTGATCACGGGCCCCGACCCGAGCGCGTGCTTGCCCGCCTGCTTGGCCTCGATGCCGGGGGCGTCGGTGGCGTGGGTGCCGTCGACGACGATCGCCGCGTCGGGCTCCAGCGCGAAGGCGCTCGTGCGCGAACCGCCGAACGTCGTCTCCTCCTGGACGGCGGCCACCGCGACCACCTCCCACTGCGAGCCGCCGGCCTGTGCGAGGAGCCGCGCGGCCTCCAGCGCGACGAACGAGCCGATGCGGTTGTCGAGTGCGCGCGCGGCCACACGTCCACCCAGTAGCTCCAGCGGATCGGCGTCGATCGTGGCGACATCGCCGATGCGCACCAGCTCGGCGGCCTGCGCGCCGTCGCTGGCGCCGATGTCGATGTGCATGTCGCGCAGTTCGGCGACCTTCTTGCGGTCCTCGTCGCGCAGCAGGTGGATCGGCTTGCGCCCGACCACACCGGGCAGCGCGCCGGCGCGCGTGTCCAGGCGCACGCGCTGGCCGACGAGCACCTGCGGGTCCCAGCCGCCAACGCCGTCAAACCACAGGAAACCGTCGTCGTCGATATGCGTGACGATCAGCCCGATCTCGTCGATGTGGCCCATCACGACCAGCCGCCGCGCGCGGCTGGTGGCGGAGCCAGCGGCGCGGCCCGCGCGGCTGGTGGCGACACGCGCGCGCGAGCTGCCGACCACGTCGGCGTCGACCTGCGCACCAAAGGACTCGGCCGCCGCCCGCCATACCGCAGCGGGCGCGGTCTCGTGACCGGAGGGCCCGTGCGCGAGCAGCAGGTCGCGCAGGACCACCGGGAAGTCCACGCTTGACCCGGCGTCGGACCCCCCGCCAGACCCGACGTCGGACCCCCCGCCAGACCCCCCGTCGGACCCCCCGTCGGACCCCCCGTCGGACCCCCCGTCGATCCCGACGCCGGACCCCCCATCGTCGGACCCGGCCTTGGGCTCGGCCTCCTCGGCGGCGTCATTCACGAGGCGAGCAGTCCCCGGAGCACGTACTGAAGGATGCCGCCGTGGCGGAAGTACTCGGCCTCGCGCGGCGTGTCGATGCGCACGCGCGTGGTGAACTCGATCGCCGTCCCCTCGCTCGCCGCGGCGCCGCCGGCCGCGCCGGGACCATCCGCGCCGGCGCTCCCCGCGGCGGCCGGGTCGCGCACGGCGCGCACGCGCACCTCGCGCGGCGGAGCGCCGCCGTCGGCCATCGCCGCGGCGAGGCCGACGATCGAGAAGACCTCCTCGCCGGTCAGTCCCAGCTCGTCCGCGCCCTCGCCGTCGGCGAACTGCAGCGGCAGCACGCCCATGCCGACGAGGTTCGAGCGGTGGATGCGCTCGAAGCTCCTGGCGATCACCGCGCGCACGCCGAGCAGCCGTGTGCCCTTGGCGGCCCAGTCGCGCGAGGAGCCCGAGCCGTACTCGCCGCCGGCGAGCACGACGAGCGGCACGCCGTCCTGTGCGTAGCGCATCGCGGCGTCGTAGATCGGCATGACCTCGCCGCTGCGCAGGTACCGCGTGACGCCGCCTTCGGGCAGCGGCGAGCCGCCGCCGAGCAGGTTGCTGATGCGGATGTTGGCGAAGGTGCCGCGCATCATCACCTCGTGGTTGCCGCGGCGCGAGCCGTAGGAGTTGAAGTCGCGCGGCGCCACGCCCTGCTCCTGCAGGTAGCGCCCGGCGGGCCCGTCGCGCTTGATCGAGCCGGCGGGGGAGATGTGGTCGGTGGTGACGCTGTCGCCGAGCAGCGCGAGCACCCGCGCGCCCTCGATGTCGGTGACGGCGGGGGGCTCGGCGGGCAGGTCGGCGAAGTAGGGCGGCAGGCGCACGTAGGTGGAGTCGGGCTCCCAGGCGAAGCGCTCGCCGGTGGGGACGTCCATGCCGTTCCAGCGCTCGTCGCCGGCGAAGACCGCGGCGTAGCTCTTGCGGAACATGTCCGACTGCACGGCCTGCTCGATCGTGCGCGCGACCTCGTGCTCGTCGGGCCAGATGTCACGCAGGTAGACATCGCGACCCTCGCGGTCGGTGCCGAGCGGCTCGCCGGCGATGTCGACGTCCATGCTGCCGGCGAGCGCGTAGGCGACGCACAGCGGCGGCGAGGCGAGGTAGTTGAGCTTGACGTCGGGGTTGATGCGCCCCTCGAAGTTGCGGTTGCCGGAGAGCACCGAGGCGACCGCGAGGTCGCCCTCCCCCACGGCCCGCGAGACCTCCTGCGGCAGCGGGCCGGAGTTGCCGATGCAGGTGGTACAGCCGTAGCCGACGAGGTTGAAGCCGAGCTGCTCCAGCGGCTCGGTGAGACCGGCGCGGTCGAGGTATTCGGTGACGACCTTCGAGCCGGGGGCGAGCGAGGTCTTGACCCATGGCTTGCGCCGCAGGCCGCGCGCGAGCGCGTTGCGCGCGAGGATGCCGGCCCCAATCATCACGGAGGGATTGGAGGTGTTGGTGCAGCTGGTGATCGCGGCGATCACGACGTCGCCGTGGTGCAGGTCGAAGTTCTGACCCTCGAGCGTGACGGGCACCCCCGCGGCCTGCCCGTTCGCAATGCCGCGCGGCTCGCCGGGTCCGCCTGCGGGCGAGGCCGGGCTGGTGGCGCCGGCCGGCGGCAGCAGCGGCTCACGCGGCGGCGCGGGGTGGCCGGGGGCGCCGTCCGCCGGCGGGTCGGAGGCGGGGTAGGACTCGGCGAGCGCCTCGTCCTGGGCGTCGGCCTGTTCGCCGTTGCTGTTGACATAGGAGCGCAGCGCCTCGCGGAAGGCGGTGCGCGAGTCGGAGAGCGCGACGCGATCCTGGGGGCGCTTGGGGCCGGCGATCGAGGGCACGACGGTGGCGAGGTCCAGCTCGAGCGTGTCGGAGAAGACGGGCTCGGGCGCGTGCTCGTCGTGCCAGAGTCCCTGCTCGCGCGCGTAGGCCTCGACGCGCTCGATCTGCTCGGGTGGACGTCCGGAGAACTCCAGGTAGCGCAGCGTCTCTGCGTCAATCGGGAAGATCGCGCAGGTGGAGCCGAACTCGGGGGACATGTTGCCGATCGTCGCGCGGTCGGCGATCGGTAGCGCGGCCAGGCCAGCACCGTAGAACTCGACGAACATCCCCACCACGCCGCGGCCGCGCAGCAGCTCGGTGACGGTCAACACGAGGTCGGTGGCGGTGGCGCCCTCGGGCAGGGCGCCGTGCAGGCGCACGCCGAGCACCTGTGGGATCAGCATCGACAGCGGCTGGCCGAGCATCGCGGCCTCGGCCTCGATCCCGCCGACACCCCAGCCGAGCACGCCGAGGCCGTTGATCATCGTCGTGTGCGAGTCGGTGCCGACGAGCGTGTCGGGATACAGCCGCGGCGGAGCGCCATCGCGTGCGCGGGCTGGGCCGTCGCCGGCACCATTCACCGCACCGCCACCGCCGCTCGGGGCCCCGCCCGAAGCGCCCGCGTCCTCGCAAAAGACGACACGGGCGAGGTACTCGAGGTTGACCTGGTGCACGATGCCGGTGTCGGGCGGCACGACGGCAAAATGTTCGAAGGCCTGCTGGCCCCAGCGCAGGAACGCGTAGCGCTCGCCGTTGCGCTCGAACTCGCGCTCGGCGTTGATCGCAAACGCGGTGGCACTGCCGAAGGCGTCGACCTGCACGGAGTGGTCGATGACCAGCTCGGCGGGGGCGAGCGGGTTGATCTTGGCGGGGTCGCCGCCCATCGCGGCCATCGCGTCGCGCATCGCGGCGAGGTCGACCACGGCGGGCACGCCGGTGAAGTCCTGCATCAACACGCGCGCCGGGGTGAAGGCGATCTCGCGGCTGGGCTGGGCGGCGGGGTCCCATTCGGCGAGCGCCTGCACATCGGCGGCCTCGAGCACCCCGTCGGCCTCGGCGCGCAGCAGGTTCTCGAGCAGCACCTTCAGCGAGAAGGGCAGCCGCCCCACGTCGAAACGACCGCGCAGGGCGTCGAGCCGGAAGATCTCGTACTCGCGCCCCCCGACGGCGAGGGTGCCGCGAGCGCCGAAGCTGTCGTGCGCCATACGTGGCAGTTTATGATCAGATTGGTCGAGGGGCCCGGCTCGGCGGCCTGCGGCCGCCTGCGCCACCCTCTTCAGATTGGTCGAGGGGCCCGGCTCGGCGGCCTGCGGCCGCCTGCGCCACCCTCTTATGCGGCCCGCTCGACGCGACCCTTGCCGGCGCGCTTGGAGCGCAGGAGCGCCTCGTCGCAGGCGGCGAGCAACTCGGCGGCGGTCATCGGCGCACGCCACTGGGCGACGCCGATCGAGCCGCGCACGCCGGGCGTGACGTCGAAGGAGGGCAGCTCGGCGAGGCGGTGCAAAGCGCGCTCGGCGGCGAAGCCGGCGCTTTGCAGGTCGGCGTTGGGGAGAATCACGACGAACTCGTCGCCGCCGTAGCGGGCGACGCGATCGAAGGCGCGAAACTCGCCCATCAGCGCGCGCGCGACGGCGCGCAGCAGCGCGTCCCCGGCGGGGTGTCCGTGGCGGTCGTTGACGAGCTTGAAGTCGTCGAGGTCGAGCAGCAGGCAGGAGAGGCGCCCGTCGGTGCGCGCAGCACGGCCGATCTCTTCTTCGAGGCGGCGGCGCATCGCGCGGTGGTTCATGCAGCCGGTGACGGCGTCGGTGCCCGCCTCCGAGCGGGCCAGCAGCAGCGCGAGCGCGCCGGCGGCCTGGTCGACGAGCGCCGCGGCACGGTGTGCGACGTCCGCGCGCAGCGCGCCGGCCTGGCGCCAGGCGAGCACCACGACGGCCTGCACCTCGTCGCGCACGGAGAGCGGCAGAAGCAGGGCGTCTGCGGCGGCGCCGTCGGCCGCGCCCGCGAGCCGTGGCATGGCGCGGGCCAGCTCGTGCACGCCGCTGAGCTGCACGCGCTGGCCGGTGCTCGCGACCCACGCGACCGCGGGCGGGCGTTCGCCGCGGGGCGTCTGGTAGCCGAGTCGACTCTCGCCGGCGAACAGGTAGACGGTGACGGGATCCGCGGCGCCGGCGGCGGCCGCGGCCGCGTCCCGCTCGTGTGGCGCGGGGGCCGGCGCGAGCCGGTGGATCTGAACCTCGTCGGCGCCGAGCAGCGCGAACAGCTCGCGTGCGAGAGCGTCCATCACGGTCGCGGGCTCGGCGGGGCCGTCGGCGAGACGCATCAGACGGCGCAGGCCGGCGAGCAGAGGGTCGCCGGCGGCGTCGGCCTCATGCAGATCGGGGGTGTCCATACCCACGGTGCCCATCGCCCCAGAACTGTAGTGGCCTGGGCGGCCGTTCGCGACCGGGGAACCGTGAACGTAACGCGTTGTTGACGTGGGCGCCGCGTCCGCTATGTCCCGAAGGTGACGGTGGCGAACGCCTTGGAACTCGGGTAGTGGCGCGTCTTGGACACGAAGCCAACGCGCAGGCGCAGGCGCAGGCGGCCAAATTTCTGCAGCACTTCGGTGCCGACGCGGCTGAGCTGCACGCCGAGCGTGAGCTGGCCGGCCTGCTTGATGTGGCGGGTGGTGAACTGTAGGTCGGGCCCGCCACCGCTGACGCGGCCGCCGTTGGGCGTCTTGACGGTGACGAGCGCCTTGACGCCGGTGGTGCGGTGCGAGACGATCAGCACCGGGCAGTTGCGTACGGAGATCTTCGTCTTTTGTGTGATCTTGGTGCCGTTCTGCCCGACGATCGTGGTCGGGGCGATGAGTTTGCTCTGTTCGCGGCAGAGGTTGCCGTTGGCGGCCAGCAGCGACTGCGGGCCGACGGGCAGGTTGACGGTGGCGCTTGTAATTGGCGCGTCGGGGAGCGATTCGAAGTTGGACGTGATGATGCCGTTGGTCGAGACGTGGCTGTGGCCGACGAGCACGATCGTCACGCCGTCGCCGCGCAGGATCAGGTCGAGGTCGGGAAACGCCTGGCCGCCGTGCGAGACGAGGTAGGCGGGCCCGCTGAGCGTGCCGGGCAGGTCGGAGGTGGTGACGGTCGCGCCGCCGACGCGCGCGCCGTTCGGGCAGGCGCCGGGCGGCGGCCCGGTTTCAAACGCGGCGGCCAGGCACGCTTTCTTCAGGGTGCTGCCGCGCGAGGGCAGTTGCTTGGGCAGCTGCATCGTGACCTGGCGGATGTTGGCCTGTTTGGCGGTTTGGGTCACCTTGACTTCGATGCTCGCACCGTTGGCGCGCGAGGTTTTCGAGCCGCTGACCGCGCTGAGGCTGGGTTTGAACGCGAGCTTGGCGCATTCGCCGACCTGGAAGGGGGTCGAGAGCGACTGCGTGACGCCGCTGGAGGTGCCGGGCGTGATGAAGCCGCCGAGCGTCGATTCGGTCGCCAGTGCGGCGCAGCTGGTGGGGTTGGTCAGGAAGCTTTGGCGGTTGATCGAGATGACCAGGGCGCGCAGGCGCAGCGGGATGCCGCCTACTACCTGGGGCAGGGTGCTCGCCACGACCAGACGGCCGCTGTACGGTTCAACGTTGATGGTGGCGCGGGTGACGACGTTGCCGAGGTTGAACGGCCCGGCGACGGCGGGCACGACGATCGACATGCCGTAGGGCGCGCCGTTGTAGGGGCCGGTGAGGTAGACGCGACCGTTCACGAAGGCGAACGGCGTCGGCCCGGAACCGGCGGTGACGGCCGCGGCGCCGATCTGGCTGGCGGCCGAGCAGCTGCCGGCGTTCGCTTCGGCTTCGCCACAGAGCGGCACCGAGGGGATGCTGCCGAGCAGACCGGCGGGCAGCACGCTCTTGACCTGGCCGAGGTACTGCTGGCCTTCGGGGCGGGTGAGCGTCAGCTTGAAGGACGTCGCGGCGCCCGCGAGCGCGGACTGGGTTTCGGTGCTCTGGGAGAGCGAGAACGGCAGCGGCGAGGCGCAGGCGCCGCCGGCATTGTTGCTGTCAACGGTGAACGGTGAGCTGGAGAGCGGGTTGGCCGCGCTCACCGACCACGAGGTAAGGCTCGCGGTCGCGGTCGCCGGCCCGCAGGAGAGCGGATTGGCGATCGGAGAGAGCGCGCCGCCCTTGAAGGTCAGTTTCAGCGAGCTAAGCGGCTCTTGCGGGTTTTCCTTGAAGATGGTGGTGAACTGGCCGGTGACCGGGTTGGGCACGACCGAGCCCTGCAGGCGTATGCCGAGGCCATAGCGCGCCGATTCGACGGCGACGTAGATCGTGTACGGGGGACCGCCGATCGGCCCGTTGGCGGGCTTGCCGAGGTAGATGCTGCCCGTCAGTTCACCTTCGCCTTTTTCGGTCGGCGCGCCCAGTGGCAGCACGGCGGGGCTCTTGACGGTCGCCGAGCCGATCACCGAGCGGGCGGGGCATTCGATTTTGTTGTTCGTGCCGAGCGCCGCCTGTTCGGGCGTGCAGCCTTCCAGTTCGGAGGCGGCGGAGGGGTTGAGCGTCATCCCCGCGGGCAGGGTTACTTCGGAGTTGCGCAGATGCGAGGAGGCCAGCCCGCCCACTTCCTGGGGCTGGGGCACGCCGATTTCCACGGTCGCGCCGTCGGGCGCATCGGACTGCTTGGTTTCCGGGCTCAGTGCGAGGCTCGGCGAGAAGGGAACTTTTTCGCAGCCTGTGGTTTCCAGTGGAACCGGCGTGAGCGGCGGCACGGGGGTGAACGAGGTGTTCTTTACTTCGCCGGCGTAGGATTCGACTTCCAGGTAGTTGGTGGCGGGACCGAGGCACGACGTCGGCACTGTCAGGAACGTGCTGTTTACCGCGGCGCTCAGGAAGACAAGCGTCGAGGAGACGAGCGGATAGGGCTCGAAGATGTTGGAGATCGTGTAATACTCGTGCGAGTCGCCGGTCGGCACGCCGCCTTTGACGGACGGTTCGCTGTACCAGCTGACACCGCCCACGATGTTCACCACGCCGGTCGGCGTCACATAGGCGAAGTCCGCCGGTGAGCCGGTGGGGGGCACCATGTTGTAGACGGCGTATTCGGCGGTTTCGTCTTTGGCTTTGACCGGGTTGTAGAAGGTGGCGACCTCGACGCCCATCTGCGAGCCGAGCGGACAGGCTTCTTTGCCGGGGGTGGTGCCGAGTTCCGCTTCGGTGCACTGCGGGATCGCGTTGGGGTTCGTGATGAAGCCCGCGGGCGAATCGACCCGCACGCGCTTGACCGGCACCACCGGTTCGCCTTTGGCGTTCGTGTTGAGCGTGAAGGCGGTGATCGAGAACACCGGATGCGAGCCGGCCTGAGTGTCAGGTTCGGTGCAGCCCGCTTTGGGGTTGGCGTTGTTGCACGCGCCCGTCTGGAAGCTGAAGGGTGCGACCCCAAATTCTTCGGCGGCCGCGAGCGAGGGCGTGGCCGACACCAACACGACACCGGCAAGGGCGAGTGTGGCGGCGATCAGCGCAATCGCCGAAATTCGCGGCGTCCGAATTGCCGCAGCAGCGGGAAACCTCATGTCGATCCTCCCTCGGTAGCCCAGGGCATCCTTGTTTCTATCCTGGTGAACACATCATAGCCACCCGAGTTGCGCTTCCCGGGATGTAGCGTAATGTTCCGTCCTTCGGGATTTGCCCCCCAGACCAACTCTCCTGGCAACCGCCCTACCGCGGTGCGGCTCCGGCGCGGCGGGCGCGAAGGCCTCAGAGCCCGAGCTTGCGAACGCCGCCGAGCCGGGAGCCGACGTACATGCCGTACGCGTGGTTCTTGGCGCCGCGGTCGGACACGACGACCGCTACGTGCTCGAGCGCCTGCTGGAACTCGATCGGGAGTTCGTCGAGCGCCGAGCTTACGAGCGCCTCAACCTGAGTAGTCGCCGGAGCGAAAGCATCACGCCTAACGGGCCGGCCTCGCGTGCGCCCAGCGATCTCAGTTGGCGAGCCCGAAGTCGCGGCGCATGCCAGGCAGTGCCGTACGGTCCTTCTCACGGCCCGACGCCTCCTTTGACTTGACGATGTCCTCGGTGGCCGCGACAACGATCGTAAGGTGCTCGAACTCCACGTTGGTCGCATTGCGCATCCAGTCGTCGTACCTGCCGACACCGTCGGCGCGGCGCACGATCTCCAAGCGCCCGTGCTGCGTTTCGAAGCTCGTACCGAGCCCTCCATAGTCGGTTTTTATCAAGCCGACTTCCGCCAGCGTGCGGTTGAGCCGCTCCGCATTATCGCCCACGGAAGCCACGGCGATGTCGAGGTCCGCGGTCGCCCCCGCCCAGCCTCGCAGCTGCGCTGCAACGCCGCCGACAACGACGAAGTCAACGCCGTTGCGTAGGAGTGCTCGGAGTAGGTGAGCTTGGTCGTCCGCGAGCGTCACAAATACATTGCCTCAAGCAGTGCCTGTAGCCCCGGTGCGCGAGAGCGCTCTGACTCGCGGGGAGCCGCGTCGGCGATGCGCAGCAGGTCTCTGGGGTTGGCGACGAGCACCCTGTTTCGCGCGTCAACGTCCACAGGCGACGCGCCTCGATGGAGGTCGCTGTAATCCCCGGTGCCGGGAAGGCTGCGAGCCATGGCCAGCGTGCCGCCCGCCGGTAGCGTCCAGGGCTCGCGAACGTCTGACTCTCGCCAGCGGTCCTCGACATCTACGGGCACAAGGCCGGCGGCCCGGAGCTCGCGAACCATCGCCACCGGGTCCGCGGCGACGAACTCAACCTGCGCGCCCTCTGGACGTTGGGGCGCCCCGATGAGGGCCGCCCCCAGTTGGCCAAATACGACCGTAGCGGTGTCAGCGCCGGCAAGCCACCGCAGTGACCGTTTTGCATCTCTCGCTGCCTCGGCCGGAAGCAGACGTTCAAGCCGCTTAGCCGGCGACAGCGCGAGCTGCTCGCTGACGCGATCGGCGAGGGTGGTGTCGCGCCTGGTGAGCCTGAGAACTAGGTCGAGCTCGCACTCCCGGATAAGAGCGGACACGGCGTCGAGCGATGGAGCTTGGCTCCCGGACTCCCAGCGGGCGATCGTCTCCCGGGGTCGTCCGCTACGCGCGGCAAGCTGTTGCTGGGTAAGACCCGCGCGATCTCGCGCGATGCGTATGACATCCTGGGCGCGCATCTCGTCGTCATAGTAGCGTAAACGTCACATAACGTGTGACTGATGCATCATATCGGGCGTGATGTATCCGTCACGTCGCTTCGAGGCCGAAGCAAGAACCTATCCGGCGAGCGCGCTTTGGCCTAACCAGAAGCGAACGGTTTGCAGTGCGCGAGGCGCACCCGCACCGTCGCCCCGTCCAGGCGCCCGCTGAGGGTCTGCCCGTGGAGCGTGAGCGCGCCGTACAGCCGCCCAGCTCCGCATTTCTGCGCAAACCACGACCGGCGGGCCCATCATGGCTTCCCGGATCTGTACCGTGCCCTGGTGGACGAGCGCGTCGATCGTCGGGGCGCTCCAGGTGGGAGGAACTGGCCGCGGCGCAGACTGGGCCGCCGCGGCTTCAGCAGCGCATGAGTCGCGGCCCAGCCGCCCGGTGTGGTGGCCGCGAGGTTCGCTCGCTCGCTCGGGGGGCCGGTCAACGCCCACGCACCAGCGGGCGCAGAGACCGCGAACGCAAGCACCATGATCACCGCCCAGCAGCCTAGCCAGACGTGGCTACGCCAGCCGCAGTTCACCTATCCACCGATCGGTGCGCGAAGATTCCCGACAGAAGTCGCAGAATTTTGATCGGCGACAGGCCGATTGATTGTCCGAACCACCGCACCAGCGCTGTCGAGCCATTCCGCACGTGTTGGCTCGCTTTCGTCAATCAACTTGTTCGATCGCTGCGTCAGCTCGCGTCGCAGTGCCGGCGAAAGACCTGGACGATCCAACTCAGACGCCAGACTTTTCAATCTCAGGCTGATCTCCATATCAGGCATTGGGGGTACAAACGCAAACGAATTACCACTTACGTTCACTGTCACTGGCTCGTTGTATCGATAAGAAAGCCTTATCGATACAACGTCATCTGGTACGAAACCTACTATCGTTTCTCTGCGACCAAGGGCCACGGGACTAAAGACAGCGCGAAATTCTTCGATAGCTGCAAACGGTTCACATTCATCGGCACTCCAATTATGCTCTCCACGAACCTCAATCACACAAAAGACTGGCTCGATCAAACGTCGCCGGCGCTGTTCAATGAGCTCGTGCCGCACCATAGCCGGCCGGCAGTGGGCCGGCGGTAATGGTTCTGCACGACCAAACGCGGGAATAACAAAATAGCGACTGCCGTCACCATTTGTGGCGATCTCGCGCATATAGTCCGGATAGTAATTGGACAACTCAAAAGCCTTACCTAGGACCTGGGCAAGCCTAGTTTCATTACTTAGAGCCTTCTCACTTGGCGACGCCAACCTCCGAAAGATCGCAAACCGCGTCAGTATACTCATCGGCAAAGACGTCGAAAGCGCCTGAGGAAAGAGTACGTTGAGGGTGCAGAAATTTATATCTGACGATAGCGCCAATGCAAGACGAAGCAAACGATTCATTCATATAGACCGCCGAGCTATCACCAGCAGAACATCCTGCGCTGAATACCGTACCCATAAGAACCAACAGCACAATCAACGCACCCCTGCGGACCCTAACCAACATACTAGTTTGCGTCCTACGACCCCTCATTACCAGGTTTCCATGGATTGAACTACAGAGTCAGTCAATCCAGTGCGTGTAATAGGACAGCCATCTTCGCCTTTCCCTGCAGCAGGCAAAGCAAGCAGACACCATCCAGCATCGCCTGCGCTGAGTGCCGGCAACAGCACAACCCTTTCGTTCCTGGCGACCGCTGCCGGTGGGTCGCTAGCCGAACCACACCCAGCGGTGCACATAGTCGTAACAACACCCAAGACCGCCATCGCTATCAGGTGGCGCCGGCAAGCGGGCTAGTGACACCCACCAGGAACTCGACGCGTCGCCCTCTCACCCCCGCACCCCGGCGCCTCAAAAATCTCCGGGTGCCCGGCCCGCGGCTTCATCCCGGGCAACGGTGGCGATGTTGCGCCTGGGCACGACGCATTGAGAAGTACGTCGTGGTGAACAGACCTTTCTCCGTGGTGAACATATTAATAGACGGTACCCACACGAGGACAACAGCGCCCGGTCAACCAGCCCGCGGTAGGGCCTGATCCGCGTCGCCACGCCCCCTTCATACGCCATGAGGTCCCCAGACACTGTCGCCGTTATGAGTTCGCACACGCCCACTGCTGGGTGCGCCGGCGCTTCCCATTCCCGCGCACCCGGTAATTTGAACGCCTGCGGCCTGCCGGGTCCTGTCCTTCCTGTCGATCGGCTTGCCGTACGCGCGAAGCGGCGCCATTAATCTGCGGGGCCAGCGTCAGTCGATGTCGGGCCAACCCATCAACCCGGCGGTCACCGCAAGCGACTACTTCGCTTTGCTTGGCGCCCGCCCGTGCATCTCGCGTACCGGTGGCATTAATGACTCTCAAGATTCTTACCCTCTCCAGCATCATAGCCTGCATGCAAATGTTTGAGCACCAGCAGACGCTGTGAGACTCCCGTTCCACCGGATACCATAACCCACGCGCCTCGAACGTGTCGTACCACCCCTTCCCCTTCGGCCACCGGTCCTTCAAAAAATCCGGGCTGACCAGCCACAGGTGTCATTGTCGGCGGTAGTGTCGGGTTGGAGCCAGGATGTGATGCATCTACCAGCACGCTACCGACCACCATCGAGCCACCGACACTGTAGGACGTGCTAGCGCACGATAGCAGCGCGTGCGCCACAGTATCCGTTTGCGGTGCCGCACTGATCACGACAAACCCTTCCTTTGCGCGCAGTCCGGGCAGCCCAGATGCCCGAATACTGCAGACGCCGCCTCCGGGTAGCGTCGGAGCGACCCATTTCCGGCTGGGCCGCAAGAAGATAAGTGGCCTACGCTCTGCCGTGCTTCGAAACATTGGCCGCCCAAACCTATTCAGTGGCATAAACGGCGGAGCCCCCGGGGGTACCGAGATACCGAATGCTCGCACCAGGCGTGCCCTCCCCCCTTTAATTTCAATAGCTGCTACTCGCATACCGTCGGACAACCCCGTCTCAGCGCGAGTAAGAACTGGGTGACCGCCTTCAACTGAGACAGCACTAACGGCACTTGTCGTCACCACTACGCCCACCCTCCTCGACGGAGGGCCATAGCTATGCCAACTTTCACCGACTATCAAGTTACCCGAACTTTTTCCTCCCATACACCCACTGTGCGCCACTACCATACACCAGCCTGCCTCGCCACTATAAACTGGCGGCACTAGAAGTACATTATAGGACAGAGCGGTCTGTGACTGGCGCGGTGAACTCGCACACGCCGATATAACACCTGCACATACCGCCACGACCACAACTACCCCTACCCAATGTATCCCGCGCATGATACTAATATGAGATTCTACACACATACACTCTGCACCGTGGTGGCATCACAATAAAACATGCTACTATCAAATCGGTCACTCGCCGGACGCCGCCCAGGAACCATCGGTAGCGTACGTAAAGAAATTTTCTATAACTTCTTCAGTTCCTTCGCCTGTGCAATTCCATCGAGGCGACAGCCCGTTAATCACTTCATTGAAGGCACCCATATTATAAACGCGCCCCCACGTCCAGACACGGTATTTGTAGCCGCGTATGCATCCGTCTTTGATATACGCTGCACCGTCTTTCGTATTGGTCCACGCCTGCCCAGGCCCTTTCTTGCCATTTGAGTGGTTACATGCCATTTCATGCCTGCCAGATATGAATGGCGATTCTTCGTACAAACATATTTGAACTTCGAACCCGCTAACCACCCCGGTGCATTGGTAATTAGCTACATCCCAAAGTTCTTCACCAAATGGTTCTCCGAACTTCACAATAATCTTACATAGATTATGATTGCTGGCCGCGCTCGCCATACTGCCGTTACCTGCACCTTCACCTTCGCCTTCCCACGAAGGTACTCTCCCCGGCGGCTTTGCTGCCCTCGCCTTTTCTGCAAGTTCTTGTTCACGCTTTGACACCTGTTCTGCTGAGGTTCTGGCGGCGAATTCTCCGGCGGTGGTGTTGTTGGGGTTGCTGACGTATGCTGCGTTGTGGTTGGTGGGTATTCCGGGTGATAGGTCTTCGGGTGGTTGTAGCATTGCGCCGGTTTGCGGTACGTATGTGATGCCGTCTTGGGCGATGCGGCCGGTGCTGTTTTCGCTGGTGAGGCCGCTGGCGCCTTGGTAGGCGTACTTGGGTGGTTCGCCTTTGCTGTTCGGCGCGCCGAACTCTGTGCTGTTGTACGTGGTGAGTAGTTTGGTGGCGGTTTCGCTGTCTTCGACGGTGGCGACGATGTTGCCCTGCAGGTCGTGTAGTTGTAGCGTTACGTTGGCCTTCGCGGTGCCTGTTTGGATTGCGGCTAGTCCGCCTTCGATGCCGGGTATCCGTCGTTCCCATTTGCCGGGTTCGCTGGTCCACGCGATGCTGTTCCCTGGCGCGTCGTAGTGGTCTGTGACGGTGGAGGATGTTTTGCCGGTGTTGATGGTTTCTAGGACGCGGTCTTCGGGGTCGAGTTTGTATTCGCTGGTCTCGCCGTTCTGGGTTTGCTTGTATGTCTGGCTGTCGAGGTAGTATTCGCTGGTGATCGCTTGGCCGTCCGCGTCGCTGGCCGGCAGTGTTGTGGTGTCCCCGAACGCTTCGTAGGTGATGCCCGTGTCGGTCATCTGGTCGGCGGAGTCGTAGCCGTGCGCTTCAACGACAGGTGTTTCGGTGGTGCATTTCCCTTCACTGCCAGGTTTGCTGGTCGCGAGGCTCGTGCGGTCGCTGTCTTCGTTATATGTGTAGGCGCGTGTGGTGCAGCCTTCACCGGCCGGTGTTTCCTGTACTTGTGTGAGGCGGCCCGCGTTGTCATAGGTGTAGTTCTCTGCGGCGAGGCTGCTGTTCTGCGAGAGCGCTTCGCCGTGGATCGACGGCGTGACACTGTCTTTGAACCACGTGCATTTTTCGGTGCAGTGCGTCACCTTGTTGTATTCCAACGCTGTGGCTGCACCCACAGGATTGTAGGTGTAGGACGCGGTCATGCCGTTCGGGTAACCCACGCTCGTCATCCTGCCCTGCGCGTCATAGCTCGCCGTGAATGTCCCAGCGCCAACGTCGAGGAGTTCGGTCAGCTCGCCTGTTCCCGTGCTGTAGTGGTAGGTCTGTTCGCCTTTGCCTTCGTCAGAACCATCGTTGACTTTCGTGACCTGCCCGTTTTCGTTATACGTGTAGGTCGCTGTGTCCCCTGAGGCGTCGGTGTAGCTTTCGAGCTCGCCCCGCCTGTTGTAATTGCTGCTCACCGTCTGTGTTTTTTCACCGACAATGGTGCTTTGTTCTTCGAGCATCCCGGTAGTCGTGCTGTACTTGTCGCTGATCTTCGGCATCGCCTTGTCGTTGCTCGATGTCTCTTCGGTCGCCAATGCCTGCCCGCTCAAGTCGAATCCGGTGCTGGTTGTCCTTTCGGTCGTGCCGAAGGTTTCGACGATCTTTTCGGCCTGGTCCCACATGTTATACGACGCGATCGTCTTCGTCGGCAGTTCGGGCATCCCGTTGCCAGGCTGCGCGACCGGGAGTGTTTGGCAGGGTAGGCCAACCCATTCGGAGTGGCTGCGGCACGCTGTCGTTTCGGCCTCTGTTTTGGCGGTGTAGTAGACGGTCTTGGCGTCGTGCGCGGCCTGGTCGTCGGGCATCCAGGTCTCGAGACGGTTGTTGTCTGCGTCGGCAACATAGATCTCGCCGGCCGCGTTGACCGCTATCTCCTCGGGGTCGTGCAACTGTCCTTCGCCGCTGCCGTAGGAGCCGTAGGTACCCTCGAACCCGCCCGTGGACGAGAACTCCTGGACGCGGTTGTTGGCGTTATCCACGACGTAGAGATTGCCAGCAGCGTCGGCCGCGATCGCTTCGGGGCCCTTCAGCCCTCACCATTGAGCGCCAGCCAAAACACATTGAGCACCGACTGAAATATGGGTTATGCGTTGAGATCATCCACGCGTGTCAGCCCAGCGCCAAACGCGAGCCGGCGCGGGACATCCCTGTCCCGCGCCCCAGGCACGACCGTCACGTGAACCCGACCTCGCGACGCCCGCGAAAGTCACCCACCCAACCGGCTGGCTTCACCTACATGAATCCCCACCCGCAAGTCTTTGAGCAGCGCCAGTCGTTGCGCAGCCTTGGCCTTTTTCACCTCAAGCCACGCTCCACGCACGCGACGCGCGAATAGTTCCCCTTCAGGTCCAGGGCGTTCACCTCCGGGCGACGAGAATACGCCGGGATGACCCGGTACTGGCTTCATGTCGGGAAGTGATGGGGGGGTAGCGCCGGGGCTAGATGCACTAATCAGAACGCTGGCAACCAGCGGCCAGCCATCCAGTTCATATGATGTGCTTGCACACGTAATGAATCCATCGCCTATGATCCCGGAAAAGCCATGCACTTCACTGATCACTTCACCGCCATTTACCGTAAGATCCCTTGGATTATTCCTACTCCTTATCTCACAGATTCCCTTTAACGGCCTAGCTGGATTCGCGACCCGGCGAGCCGATAGCCACTTAATGAGGGGATTTGTAGTTTCGCGGCGCGGCTGGGGAATAGTCATTTCAGCAGAATCCAGCGGTATAAAGCGCGGAAATCCACCACCTGCATTTCTTAGCTTTCCACTCACTTTCACTACCACCGCCCGCAATCCTCCGGGCAACGCCTTCTCTGCTCTCGTCGGCACAGATACGCCTCCTTCGCCGATCCTCACGCGTGCCACCGCGGCCGTTGTCAAAGCCACTCCAACAGTTTCCGCATTACTACCGCTGCCGTCGGTACCGCTCCATGCTTCAACGATCACCGGCGCATGACTCTGAGCGCCATCGCACCCACCGCCCGAAACATTTCCGACGACAATAAAGCACCAGCCCGCCCAGCCAGCTTCGGTTTCCGGAAGAAGCAGTACTTCATAGGGGTGCACAGTCCCCGAGTCTGGCCCCGCACCGACCACTACACCAGCGGTTCCGCACCCCACCCAGCACATCACGCTCATCACCGCCGCTATCCCTGCAAGCAACCAAGCGACTATCGGCCGACACAGCAGTCGTCCTTGCAGCAACGATCTCACAAGTCCACCGTGTCTGGCGACCTTGATCTCTCGATCATGCTGCATCTGCTCAAAGCGGTGCTCTTTCGTTGACCTAAAAATCATACTTTATTATTCGTCTTCGGCGCCACCGTCTTCGCCACCCTGCAGCTCCGGCACCAACAACACATGGCCGTCCGGCACAGAACGCGAAACATACGCGCTATGGCTGGAGCTGCGTGCACGCAAGGAGACCACGAAGGTGCAGATGGAAATCGCTGCAGCTCCGCTGAACAGATTCACGACACCGCCGCCTTACCGAGGTCCAGTTGCCTGAAGATGCTCAAGCAGCGTCAGTCGTTGAGCTTGGGTCTTGCCACCCCACACCACCAGCCAGCCGTTCTGTACGCGGCGAGCTACCTGCGGGCCTAGCTGTCCGGGCTCTTCGAACACATTGGTATGCCCGTGGACGACTTTCATCAATGGCAACAACGGTGGCGTCGTATATGGATGCGCCGCGCCGACCAACACGCTTGCTCCCATGGGCCAACCGGCAAGGCTGTATTCGGCACTGAAGCACGCCAGGAACGCTTCGCCAACCAACCCACTGTATGCCTGCGCCTTACTGATGACATACGTGCCCCGCGCTGCCAGGCCCGACCTATGCGTCACCTTGATGACGCACGGAGCAGGCGCCGGGCCAGTCGCATAGACAACCTTTTGGTTCGGCACTTCGAACATCAACCCGTGCCCGCCGATACTCCGTGATAGAGGATATATCGTTTGCCGCAGCTCTCGTCCGTGCACGTCAAGCGGCGTGGGACGAAACGGAGAGCCAGCCATGGCGGGCGTCTGCCCTCGTATCGCCCACGCGACCGCACGCAAATGGTCCGGCAAGAAATTCTCCGGCTTGGTCGGCAACGGCGCACCTCCATCAAACGACACCGCAGCGACTTCACTGCTCACCAGGTCCAAGCCATCAGTTTCAGGCCTCGCCGCGCTCGTACCCCAGGTCTCGGCGACAATAGGGTATCCAGTGCGTGTGGTAGGACAGCCATCTTCGCCTTTCCCTGCAGCAGGCAAAGCAAGCAGACACCATCCAGCATCGCCTGCGCTCAGCGCCGGCAGCAGCACGACCGTTTCGTTCCTAGTGACCGCCGCCGGCGGGTCGCTGGCCGCGCCGCATCCAGTGACGCACATAGTCGTAACGACACCCAAGACCGCCATCGCCATCAGGTGGCGCCGGCAAGCCGGCCTAGTGACTCTCATTTATCCCCACCCGCAAATCCTTGAGCAGCGCCAGCCGTTGTGAAGCCCTGGCCTCCCTCACCTCAAGCCACGCTCCACGCACGCGACGCGCGCACGCACGTCGTCCTATGCCACCGCTGCACGTAGGTGTTTGAGCAACCTCTGACGCCGCGCCTCTCCATAGCCGCCGCTCACCACGAGCCACGCTCCCGGAATGCGGCGTGCGACCATCGGACCGTTCGAACCCAGCGCGTCAAATACGTCGCCAGAGCCTGCGACGACCCGCATGTGCGGGAGTCGTGCAGGCCGACTCCCGGGGTGACGCGCATCGAGAAGCACGCTGGCGACGATCGGCCAACCCTGCAGTGAGTACGACGTGCTTGCGCACGAAAGAAACGGTCGGCCAAAGAGATCATCGACGGGCGTAGCGTGCGTAACCACAAACCCTGCATTCGTGACGAGCCGGTGCAGCTCAACGGTGCGAAGCTCGCACGCGCCGGCAGGCTCTGACGCCGGGGGCTTCCAGCCTTTACCACGGCGCGGCTGATTCACTAGCGAGCCTTCTTCATTATCCCGAGGAAGAGGCTTACCATCGCGGTTCAGTGGGATGAAGCGTGGCAGGTGCGACGGCGCCATATGTGGCGGCTGACCGAACAGCGATGGAGTCTTCACCTCGGGTGCCCACGCACCGCGGGCCGTAACTACAAGCGCCCGCAAGCCCTGTGGCAGCCCCGGCTCACGGCGTGTAGACACGGGCCTACTTCCACGAATCTCCACTGCGGTTACGGCGCTTGTCGTCACCGCAAATCCCTCAGCCTGGCTTTTGCCTCTTTCGACGATCCAGAATTCTGCAAGTATAGGCCCGCGTTTTAGTCGGTCAATCTGACATCCGTCACCGGAAACGACGGTTATACACCAACCGGCAGCGCCTCCTCGCAGGATAGGCAATAGCAACACTTCTCTGCCTACCTGCCGTGCCAACATGACAGTCGCGGATGACCCCCCACATCCATACGCGGCAAACGTGCACGTGCTGGCAACCATTACCAGCACCCATATAGCAACCCGCGACCTACAAAGCATAGCTACCCCAATAGACCACGCATGTCTTTTACTATAGTTCGTGATCATAATCTTGTCCTTCGCAGGTCACGTATGCGCCAGTTTCGTCTGGTGCTAGCCCGCCAAACGCCCTCGATTCAATGCCGGGACCCCAAATGTAGCCCCACACCCATCCAGTGTATAGGAACCCATCAGTGCAGCCTCCCACCAGTTCTTCCGTCATAAGCCCACGAGCGTTATGAGCGATCGCTGGCTTACCTTCGTTTACACAATATTCCTGTTGCCAAGGACCGCTCTTGTATTTCTTGTAAAGGCAAGCCTCAAACTTGAGGTTTGGCTGCTCTTTTTTGCACAGAAACAGGGCACCAAATACCAACTTCTCTTCTCCTGGCGCCTTTATTTGGAAAAGCGCTTCGCACGACGGTTCACTGGGCTCCGTGTTTATCCTCGCGATCGTGGCCCCACCGCCCGCCGGTCCCTCGGCTACTTCTATAAACCCGCCTCCGCCCGTGGGCGTAGGCACAGCACCCGGCGGGTGTGCTG
The DNA here is from genome assembly GCA_963804675.1 of uncultured Solirubrobacterales bacterium. Taxonomy (GTDB): domain Bacteria; phylum Actinomycetota; class Thermoleophilia; order Solirubrobacterales; family Solirubrobacteraceae; genus Palsa-744. The sequence goes on from CAWDRI010000001.1 coordinate 2,694,832, forward strand.
CTTCTTCGCGTTCGCGGTTTTCTTGTTCGCGGTGAGAGACTTGTTCTGCTGAGGTTCTGGCGGCGAATTCTCCGGCGGTGGTGTTGTTGGGGTTGCTGACGTATGCTGCGTTGTGGCTGGTGGGTGTTCCGGGTGCGAGGTCTTCAGGTGATTGTAGCACTGCGCCGGTTTGGGGTATGTATGTGATGCCGTCTTGGGCGATGCGGCCGGTGCTGTTTTCGCTGGTGAGGCCGCTGGCGCCTTGGTAGGCGTACTTGGGTGGTTCGCCTTTGCTGTTCGGTGTGCCGAACTCGGTGCTGTTGTAGGTGGTGAGTAGTCGCGGCCCAGTCGCCCGGTGTGGTGGCTGCGAGGTTCGCTCGCTCGCTCGGGGGGCCGGTCGACGCCCACGCACCAGCGGGCGCAGAGACCGCGAACGCAAGCACCATGATCACCGCCCAGCAGCTTAGCCAGACGTGGCTAAGCCAGCCGCAGTTCACCTATCCACCGATCGGTGCGCGAAGATTCCCGACAGAAGTCGCAGAATTTTGATCGGCGACAGGCCGATTGATTGTCCGAACCACCGCACCAGCGCTGTCAAGCCATTCCGCACGTGTTGGCTCGCTTTCGTCAATCAACTTGTTCGATCGCTGCGTCAGCTCGCGTCGCAGTGCCGGCGAAAGACCTGGACGATCCAACTCAGACGCCAGACTTTTCAATCTCAGGCTGATCTCCATATCAGGCGTTGGGGGTACAAACGCAAACGAATTACCACTTACGTTCACTGTCACTGGCTCGTCGTATCGATAAGAAAGCCTTATCGATACAACGTCATCTGGTACGAGGCCTACTATCGTTTTTCTGCGACCAAGGGCCACGGGACTAAAGACAGCGCGAAATTCTTCGATAGCTGCAAACGGTTCACATTCATCGGCACTCCAATTATGCTCTCCACGAACCTCAATCACACAAAAGACTGGCTCGATCAAACGTCGCCGGCGCTGTTCAATTAGCTCGTGCCGCACCATAGCCGGCCGGCAGTGGGCCGGCGGTAATGGTTCTGCACGACCAAACGCGGGAATAACAAAATAGCGACTACCGTCACCATTTGTGGTGATCTCGCGCATATAGTCCGGATAGTAATTGGACAACTCAAAAGCCTTACCTAGGACCTGGGCAAGCCTAGTTTCATTACTTAGAGCCCTTTCACTTGGCGACGCCAACCTCCGAAAGATCGCAAACCGCGTTAGTATACTCATCGGCAAAGGCGTCGAAAGCGCCTGAGGAAGAGTACGTTGAGGGTGCAGCAATTTATATCTGACGATAGCGCCAATGCAAGACGAAGCAAACGATTCATTCATATAGACCGCCGAGCTATCACCAGCAGAACATCCTGCGCTGAATACCGTACCCATAAGAACCAACAGCACAATCAACGCACCCCTGCGGACTCTAACCAACATACTAGTTCGCGTCCTACGACCCCTCATTACCACGTTTCCATGGATTGAACTACAGAGTCAGCGGACTGTCCATGGCACTGCATCCACTCGTGCTGTGGGTTATATATCGAGCTATTAGGATACGCTCGCCTCGTCCCATCACTATATTCTTCGCCCCAAACCCAAGCAGTATAGTAATATCCCGCCCCGCATACATATGTAGCCTCTACTCCACCGCCCGTCGTATTGCTAAATCCGACCCATTTTTTGTAGGGACTCACAAGACAATAGAATTGCTTACCTGCCCCGGATGTTTCAGACACATAACCACAGAACTGTAGACGGAAAATTTCTACTGAACGTTTGCACTGAAAACTTCCAAGCGCATACATAAAGCCAGATCCATCCTCTGTTTCGTCAAGTTCCCAATGCACTACACAATTTGCGACACTTGCAATCGTAGCCCCTCCATCCCCTTCTTCTTCCCCTGTTCCCCCGATCGTAGCACGTGGAGAAGGTGCTGATCCTGCAGGTCGCTTCGCTTCTTCGCGTTCGACTATTTCTTGTTCGCGGTGAGAGACTTGTTCTGCTGAGGTTCTGGCGGCGAATTCTCCAGCGGTGGTGTTGTTCGGGTTGCTGACGTATGCTGCGTTGTGGTTGGTGGGTATTCCGGGTGATAGGTCTTCGGGTGGTTGTAGCATTGCGCCGGTTTGCGGTACGTATGTGATGCCGTCTTGGACGATGCGGCCGGTGGAGCTTTCGCTGGTGATCCCGCTGGCGCCTTGGTAGGCGAATTTGGGTGGTTCGCCTTTGCTGTTTGGTGCACCGAACTCTGTGCTGTTGTAGGTGGTGGCTAGTTTGGTGGCGGTTTCGCTGTCTTCGACGGTCGCGACGATGTTGCCTTGCAGGTCGTGTAGCTGTAGTATGACGTTGGCCTTCGTGGTGCCTGTTTGGATGGCGGCGAGTCCACCTTCGATGCCGGGTATCCGTCGTTCCCATTTGCCAGGTTCGCTCGTCCACGCGATGCCGTTGCCCGGCGCGTCGTAGTGGTCTGTGATCGTTGAGGACGCTTTTGTTTCCAGGATGCGGTCTTCGGGGTCGAGTTTGTATTCGCTGGTCTGCCCGTTCTGGGTCTGCTTATACGCCTGACCGTCTACGTAGTATTCGCTCGTGATCGCGTGTCCGCCCGCGTCGCCGGCGGGTAGTTTTGTGGTGTTGCCGAATGCTTCGTAGGTGGTGCCTTCGTCGGTCATCTGGTCGGCGGAATCGTAGGTGTGCGCTTCGACGACGGGGTTTTCGCCCGAACATTTCCCTTCACTGCCGGGTTTGCTCGTCGCGAGCTTAGTGCGGTCGCTGTCTTCGCTGTATGTGTACGCGCGTGTTGTGCAGCCTTCGCCTGAGGGTGTTTCCTGTACCTGTGTCAGCCGGCCCGCGTTGTCATAGGCGTATTCCTCGCCGGCGAGGGTACTGTTCTGCGAAAGCGCTTCGCCATGGATCGACGGTGTGACGCTGTCTTTGAACCACACACAGTTTTCGGTGCAGTGCGTCACCTTCTTGTATTCCAGCGTCGTGGCCCCACCAACAGGATTGTACGTGTAGGACGCGGTCATGCCGTTCGGATAGCCCACGCTGGTCATCTCGCCCTGCGCGTCGTAGCCTGCTGTAAAGGTGCCCGCGCCAGCGTCAACAAGTTCGGCCAGCTCACCAGTTTCTTCGCTGTAGGTATAGGTCTGTTCGCCTTTGCCTTCATCAGAGCCGTCTTTGACTTTCGCGACCTGCCCGTCTTCGTTATAGGTGTACGTCGCGATATCGCCGGAGGCGTCGGTGTAGCTTTCCAGCCCGCCACGCCTATTGTACTTGCTAGTCACGGCCTGTGTTTTTTTCACCGACGGTGGTGCTCTGTTCTTCGAGCATCCCGGTACTCGCGTTGTATTTGTCGGTGATCTTCGGCATCGCCTTATCGTTACTTGAAGTCTCTTCGCTCGCGAGCGCCAGCCCACCCGCGCTGAATTCGGTCTTGGTCGTCCGTTCGGTCGTCCCAAAGGTTTCGACGATCTTTTCCGCCTTGTCCCACATGTTATAGCTGATCGTCTTGGTCGGCAGTTCTGGCATCCCGCTGACACCCGACTGCGCCACCGGGAGTGTCTGGCAGGGTAGGCCAACCCATTCGGGGTGGCTGCGGCACGCTGTCGTTTCGGCTTCTTCTTTAGCGGTGTAGTAGACCGTCTTGGCATCGTGCGCGGCCTGGTCGTCGGGCATCCAGGTCTCGAGACGGTTGTTGTCTGCGTCGGCAACATAGATCTCGCCGGCCGCGTTGACCGCTATCTCCTCGGGGTCGTGCAACTGTCCTTCGCCGCTGCCGTAGGAGCCGTAGGTACCCTCGAACCCGCCCGTGGACGAGAACTCCTGGACGCGGTTGTTGGCGTTATCCACGACGTAGAGATTGCCAGCAGCGTCGGCCGCGATCGCTTCGGGGCCCTTCAGCCCTCACCATTGAGCGCCAGCCAAGACACATTGAGCACCGACCGAAATATGGGTTATGCGTTGAGATCATCCACGCGTGTCAGCCCAGCGCCAAACGCGAGCCGGCGCGGGACATCCCTGTCCCGCGCCCCAGGCACGACCGTCACGTGAACCCGACCTCGCGACGCCCGCGAAAGTCACCCGCCCAACCGGCTGGCTTCACCTACATGAATCCCCACCCGCAAGTCTTTGAGCAGCGCCAGTCGTTGCGCAGCCTTGGCCTTTTTCACCTCAAGCCACGCTCCACGCACGCGACGCGCGAATAGTTCCCCTTCAGGTCCAGGGCGTTCACCTCCGGGCGACGAGAATACGCCGGGATGACCCGGTACTGGCTTCATGTCGGGAAGTGATGGGGGGGTAGCGCCGGGGCTAGATGCACTAATCAGAACGCTGGCAACCAGCGGCCAGCCATCCAGTTCATATGATGTGCTTGCACACGTAATGAATCCATCGCCTATGATCCCGGAAAAGCCATGCACTTCACTGATCACTTCACCGCCATTTACCGTAAGATCCCTTGGATTATTCCTACTCCTTATCTCACAGATTCCCTTTAACGGCCTAGCTGGATTCGCGACCCGGCGAGCCGATAGCCACTTAATGAGTGGATTTGTAGTTTCGCGGCGCGGCTGGGGAATAGTCATTTCAGCAGAATCCAGCGGTATAAAGCGCGGAAATCCACCACCTGCATTTCTTAGCTTTCCACTCACTTTCACTACCACCGCCCGCAATCCTCCGGGCAACGCCTTCTCTGCTCTCGTCGGCACAGATACGCCTCCTTCGCCGATCCTCACGCGTGCCACCGCGGCCGTTGTCAAAGCCACTCCAACAGTTTCCGCATTACTACCGCTGCCGTCGGTACCGCTCCACGCTTCAACGATCACAGGCGCATGACTCTGAGCACCGTCACACCCGCCTCCTTGAGCGCCTCCGATAGCGATAAAACACCAGCCAGCCCAGCCGGCATTGGCTTCCGGAATAAGCAGCACTTCATAGGGATGATTAAGGCCAGAGTCTGCTCCGACACCGACCACGATACCCGCGTCGCCGCACCCCATCCCACATACCGTGCTCGCGACTACCGCTATTCCCACGAGCAACCAGGTCACTCTACGCGGATACAGCGCTTGTCCTAACAGCACCGACCTCACCAATCCGCCATACCCGACGACCTTGATCTTGCGATTACTGCTCAAAATAGCACCCTTCCGCCATCTCAGGCCATACCCTATTCGCCATCATCTTCAGCATTATTATCCTGACCAATCTCTGGCGACACATCAACATCCGAGGCTTCGCCGGATCCCTGACATGTAGCGGAGCCATGCGATGTATTCGCGCCTGCTGACCAGCGGCCGCCTGACCATATGGTAGGCCCGCCAAGACCATGCCAATAGCGTCCATAGGCCCATACTATGAATACGCTGCCTCCTTCACATCCAAAATCTTGTCGAATGTAACCTCCCATATCGTATTCGTAGTCATGGAAATCGTGATGGCGAAAGGCCACTTTGTTTTCAGCGTAACTATCATTGGGCTGTCTTTCATAGAGATACACGTCCAATTCAAACACATTTAGACCCTCGCAGCGATACTTCCCTTCGTAGGTCAATCCGCCACCATCGTCGGCCCACACCGCTGCGCCCACTTCGCACCCATCGAGGTTGATACCGTGTTCTGGGTCTGGTTCACAATATGCGATTTCCCCCGCACATACGCCAACCGGGTGTGCTGCTTCTTCGCGTTCTCGTATTTCTTGTTCGCGATGAGAGACTTGTTCTGCCGAGGTCCTGGCAGCGAACTCGCCAGCAGTCGGATTATCCGGGTTGCTGACGTATGCTGCGTTGTGGTTGGTGGGTATTCCGGGTGATAGGTCTTCGGGTGGTTGTAGCATTGCGCCGGTTTGCGGTACGTATGTGATGCCGTCTTGGGCGATGCGGCCGGTGCTATTTTCGCTGGTGAGGCCACTGGCGCCTTGGTAGGCGTACTTACTGTAGGTGGCAGGCTGGTGGTCGGTACGCCCCACTCGGTCGTTTCGGCTTTGCTGGCAGGTTCGGTCGCGGTTTCTGACGCGCGCGCGGTCTCGCTGACGTTGCCGTGGAGGTTGGTGAGTTGGAGCACGGGTTCTTCGCCGTTGGCTTGGGTCGCGACGAGTCTACCACCGAGACCGGCGATGTTGCGCGACCATTCGCCTAGATCGGATGCAAAGGATGGGTCGTTGCTTGGGCCGGCGTACTGAGTTGTCGTCGAAGCGCTCCGTTTTCCGGTGGCGACCGGCGATCTTTTCGGCGAGTTCGCGGGCGATGCGTTCTTCTTCGGCGATGCAAGCGTCGAGGCCTTCGGTGGCGGTGTTTTGGCCGTAGGTGATTGCCCATGCTGCGGGCTCGCTGGAGGCGCCGGTGGGGTCTGTTTCGTTGAGGGGGTTGCCACCGGTGTAGGCGTAGTCAAAAGACCCGCCAACCTCACCCTATCTCGCACGGCCCTACCACCTCTCAATCCGGCACCCGCACGCCATCCGGGCAACGCGAACGCGACTGTCCATTTAAATGCGACGCGGACGATAACGGCTCGCCCGGCGGCGCCGCAGTCTGGTCGCACCGCATCGAAAGATCCGTCCTCTTGGCTGACCAAAGGACATGATCAAATTTGCTGGCCCCGCATGCCTATTGCAGCTACTCTGCGTTAGAAGGCCTATTGATATCGCCTCTCACGGAAGCCATTCAAAAACGCGCTCCCACCACGATCGCTTCCGCTCCGGATCGTGGAGACGCCTTTGCACCTCGACTAGCTGATACATACGACTTCGAAGCCAACCGCGCAATGTCTAACCTCTCGATGTTCGTTCCTACCCAAAGCGCCGAGTACGGCGACTCAGATTTCCCACCTTGCAATCGCGAACTACGAAGGCCGTCGTCTAGCTCGCGCCTCGACACAAAATACAACTACCGTTGCAATCATTAGAAGACCACCAAATACCGCACGTCCATATTCATCGGCCGCAACACCCCTGACCCCAAATGACAAACCAATAATGCCGCCTAGGCCGATAGACAGGTCTCACCGGGCATAAGCTGGCGAGGTTCTCACGGCTTGTTACTGTAGCTCGCGGCATTGTGTTTGTGATAGCTGGTTGGACATGCCACAACGTCCACGGGGATAGCTGGAGCGCTTCGGGCATGTGCGTGGCGTTCTCCGGCGTAGACCCCCGGTCGGCGACCAGCACCCTCCTCGAAGCTGCCGGGCGGGTGATCGTCGCCGGCCGACCCGACCGCAGATCATTCGAGAGGCCATCCAGGCGCAACTATGCGAAAGCTCCGGTAACTCAAGCAGCGTCCTCGCCTTCACCGTAAATTCGCTCACGCGCCGTCCGAGCATCCGCGACGATCATCCGCACGTTCTCGTTCTCATCATCCTCAAACCGTGCGATCAGCTCATCCAGCGTGAGTAGAGCCTCGTCATTACGGTCAAGCTTGCCGAGTATGTCCGCCTTGCTGTAAAGCGCCGAGGCCGGGACTTCACGCGCCTGCGTGCCAGTCGCGTCCCCAAATCTCTCGGCGGTGTTGTCGAAAATCGCCAATGCCTCCTCCCCGTACTGACCGGCCAACTCCTCAAACGCAGCGTTGGACTCATCTTCGTGTCCGAGCCGCTCGAGCACCATGGCCTTGCCGTTGAGAGCTACCGCGATTGAGTGGCGCAAGCCCGTCTCCTTGCAGCCCTGAAATTGATCGATCACTTCGTCGAACGCTTCGATCGCCTCCTCCCAGCGCTCGTCCGCGAGTAGAGCTGTTCCCTTGGCGACTAACGCGTCCGCAAGGCGTTCACGCCACCCGGGCTCAGCCCCATCACCGGCGCGCTCGATCAATGCATTGGCCAGTACAATCCCCTCCGTGGGCTGCCCCGTAACAGCGAGCAAACCGGCCTTTTCCTGCAGCGCCCTCGCAACCACCTTGCATAGCGCCGGCGCATCATCATCACCATATCGCTCTGCGATCTCACCCCAGACGGCCATCGCCCGCTCAAATTGCCCCATCCGCTTCAAGCAGTACGCCTCGTGCCCAAGCGTCTGAGCCAGCACTTCGACAACCTTTGGATCGTCCTCGCTCGAGAGGCGCGCAATCATCTCCTCATCGGTCGCGACGGCCTCCTTCCACCGGCCGAGCCTGCCCAGCGCCTGCGCCTTGTAGTTCAGTCCTGTAGCGGCATTCAGCCACGACTCGGGTTCCTCCGTCTCGCCGAAACGAGCCGCTAGATTGTCAACGACCGCGATCACCTCCTCATTGCGACCCTCGTCGAGCAACAGCGACGCGCTCGTCGTGAGTGCGTCGGTGATCTTTTCGCGGACATGTGGCTCAGGCTCTATCCCGTAGCGGCGTATCAATTCTTCATAGCCCACGATCGCCTCCTTTGCTCGCCCGAGCTTATTTAGAATCCACGCCTTGCTCGCAAGAGCATCGAGGCCCGCGTACCGACGTCCCGGAGGTGGACGCTCACCAAAGGCCTCAAGAGCCTCCTCCTCCACCAAAAGCGCCTGCTCATAGCGACCAGCCTTCTGCAGGACGTAGGACTTGCCACCCAGCGCAACGGCCACCGACGTGCGTAGCTCTGACTCCGGTGCGCCCACGAAACGCGCTAGTACCTCGTCATAAACGACCAGCGCCTGCTCGTACTCACCACAGTCACCGAGCACTCCAGCCTTCTTGTTCAGCGCTCTAGCTATAACCTCACGCACCGTTTGCTCTTCGCTCGAACCGTAGCGCTCGACCAGCTCGCTCAGCAACGTGACCGCCTCTGGACTGCGATCGGAATTAGCCAGCGCACTGGCCTTGAGCCTCAATGAATCGATCACATGCTCGACGCACCCCGGTGGCGGATCACCGCCGAAGCGCTTCAACAATGCGTTGACCGTGGCTATCGTCTGCTCGTAACGCCTCATTCTAAACAGCGCCTTTGCCCGGGCATGTAGCGTCTTCGCAATGATCTTCCGTGCCTGCGCAAGCGCGCCTTGAGGATCAGACGCATGGCTAGTCCGACTACACAATTGATCGAACGCGTTACCGGCCTCAACCAGCCGATCGAGCATTACAAGCGCACCACCTTGCCTGGCGAGCGCAGTCCGCACCCGCCTCTCGCACTCTCCGCCCCGCACCTCGCCGAATTGCTCGATCACCTGCCTGTAGCACGCTACCGCGTCCTCATATTGACGCAAGCGCAGTAATTCATCGGCTTCACAGATAAGCGAGTCCACAACCTTATAGCTACACGCATCGTGTTCCGTGTTGGCGTAATCGTCTGAGGCTATGGTGTTCACCTCTAGGATATCCTTTACTCGGCTTTACTCGGCTATTATACTCCAACCCTACAGCAGTTCTCCCAGTATCCCCTCGACAATGTCGTCTCCCACATCGTCTCCTGCATCGTCCTCTGTCCCATCCGCATCCCTCCCGACACTTCGCCTCTCAATGCGAGGCTCAATACGAACCTCAGGCGGTCGCTCATCTGGATGACCACACGCGGCCACGGCAGCGGCGAGGCCCACGCAAAGGCCACGGCGAAAACTGAATCCTGCTTGCTCCTCGCAGGCCCGGTCATTGTCCACCGAGCAGAGCGGCACAACAGAACCAAGAAGCGGCAAGCTTTCGCCAGCGCCTTTCTTTCCGCCGAGCGATTGGTAGAACACGCCGTCTTCGGTACGTGCTGCTTCCTTAGCTAGACCTTCTCTAACCGGCCTGGCGTAGGCCGCGTATTCGTATTCGCCTTCTTCCCAGTATTCTTCTTCGTAGTATTCTTCGCCTTCTGGGTAGCCGTATTCTTCGTAGTAGCCTTGGTGTTCGGCTGCGAATGCGGCTGCGTCGGCTGCCCATTCGGCGGCGAGCTTGGCGGCTTCGGCGGCGATTTTTTCGGCGAGTTCGCGGGCGATGCGTTCTTCTTCGGCGATGCGGGCGTCGAGGCCTTCGGTGGCGGTGTTTTGGCCGTCTGTGATTGCCCATCCTGGCGGCTCGCTGGAGGCGCCGGTGGGATCTGTTTCGTTGAGGGGGTTGCCGCTGGTGTAGGCGTAGTTGTTCGCGTCGGCGCCGGGGAGGGGGTCTGGCTGCAGGTACCGGCCGAGCTGGGGGATGTATGTGCGGGCACCCATTTGGGCGATGCCGGAGGGTAGTTCGGTGGGGACCTCGATCCCGCCGAGCCAGGCGTACTTGGGAGGGAGGCTGGAGGTCGGTACCCCCCATTCGGTCGTTTCGGCTTTGCTGGCGGGTTCGGTCGCAGTTTCCGACGCGTGCGCGGTCTCGCTGATGTTGCCGTGGAGGTTGGTGATCTGGAGCACGGGTTCTTCGCCGTTGGCTTGGGTCGCGGCGAGTCTACCACCGAGACCGACGATGTTGCGAGACCATTCCGCCGCGTTGGACGTCCAGGATGGGTCGCTGCCGGGGCCGGCGAAGTTCGTCGTCGTCGACCCGGTTCGTTTGCCTGTCGCGACGGTGAGGATCGCGCGGCCTTCGCACTTTCGACGATGTAGCCGGCGACCTGGCCATTCTGTTCGACGCTCGCGTTGTGGGTGACCGCCCTTACCTGTTACACGACGACGACGGTGGCTTCAGCGGTAGCGTGCCGGCTTGTGCAGTTGACATAAATGAATGCCATCACGCGGAATCTGCCAGTCGTCCGATAGCGGTGTGTCAGCTGCCAGACGCGACGTGTCGCCGAGCCTTTCGCGGGCAGGCAGATCTGCGGCACGATGTTTCGGGAGGTTCGTGTGCCGTCGCCGTAGCGCAGCACATAGCCGAGCTGGCCGGGAGCCGAGCGTGCGGTCGCGGTCAGGGTGAGCCGGATGTGCGTTCCGGGGCGCGCGTGTGAGGGGGTCATGCTCAGCATCGCACTCAGCCCGCGCAAACGTGTTTGAGCCTGTGTGTGTCCAGGCGACGTTGCCTCGACACCTGCCTGGGCGGCCCGTGCGCCGGGGGCGTCGGCCGCATTCGTCGAAGTGCCGCTCGAGGTGCCGCAGCCACACACGACCGCTGCAGCTGTGATCGCTGCCCCGGCGAGCAGCTGACGGCGCGTTCGTCCCACGGGCAGCCTACCTCAGTGTCGGTGTCTGTACCGGAAGGTGACGTGCCGCGTGAACGACCGTGGTATGCCTCCTGTCGGGGTATATGTGATGGCGAAATTCGCACGCAACAGGTCGTGTTCGGCGAGTAGCGCCTTGCCGGCGCGGTCCAACACGAGCGTGGTCGCAAACCGTCCGCCGCGTTTGACGGCGAGCCGCAGGCGCGCGATCGTAATCGGCGCGGTGTGGCCGCGCCGGCCCGCTCGCGTGCGCGCGGAGCCCACGGTGCTCGCTGTGGCGAGGATCTGCAGTACGCCAGGTCCTGGCAGCTGCAGAGTCAGCTTGACCGCGCCGCGCGGCGTGAGATCGGTGATGCCAAGAACCTTGAATGCGTTGCTCGCGTTCGCGCTACTGCCTGGGCCGCCGCCGCTCGCCGGGCCGCCGGTCTCGGAGCCTCCAACCAGCGAGTCCCCCGAACCGTCCCCCGGCGGTCGCGGCCCGGGGACGAGCAGCGTATTGCTCACCGCACTCGCGGAGCCGCCACTGTTGGTCGCGGTCACTTCGCACGCCAGCTCGCCACCCTCGTCGGCTGGCAGCACTTGGTACGTGCTGCCAGCCGCGCCAGCGATCGGCGCGCCATCGCGCAGCCACTGGTAGGTGAACGTGGGCGGCGGATTACTCGTCCAGGACCCGTTTGAGCATGAGAGCGTCTGCCCAAGCGCCGGCGTCCCGAACGCCACCGGCGCAGAGGCATTCACGGGCGCCAGAGCCTGCGGAGGGGTCCCAACCATCACCTGACCGCGAACGTCGACGACGACGCACATCCCTTTGGGGACGCACGAAGCGCCGGTCAGTTCTTCTGCGCGAAGTTCGATGATCGGGTCGGGCGGCCTGATTGGAATGCCGTACACATTGCTCTCTACCCACGCTCCGTCCGCACCTGCCGGTTCGTCGGATGAGATCACATTACCGTCTGAGCCGTTGGCGCCGAAGCTCGTCGCGAGACACAGGCCTTCGTGCGCACATGAGACTTCATCCAGGCCGTTGAGACCTTCGATGTGTGTTTGTGTCCACGAGGAAGGGCTGCTCATGGGATTGCCCATGGTGAGGATGGGAGCAGGACCGTCGCCCACCGTGACACACAGACTCACCGAGGGACACGAAATCTTTTTGTTTGCACCCACATACTTTAGGCTCCAGGTATCCGCTCCTGCGGCTGGTTCCGTCGAAGTGATTATGTACCCTTCGGCCGTAAGAACGCACAGGTGTTCAGACGGGCAGGAAACGCCGCTCAGGCCCGGGTACAGGCGCACGAAGCCCCACGCACCAACGCCTCCCGTCGGATCGGCCGAGGAAACGATGTCGCCTTCCGAGTCGATCGCCACACACAGACCCACCGACGGACACGACACGCTCTTGAGCCGACGTGTCGTATCGACATCAACAACCGTCCAAGCGCCCGCACCACCCGCGGGATCGGTCGAAGTCAGAACATCGCCGTCATTGTCCACAGCGACGCAGAGGCCAGCCGAGGGACACGACACGCCATCGAGTTCGTGGCTGTCCACGTGAGCCTCACTCCATGCACCCGCGCCTCCAGCCGGGTCGGTGCTCGTCAGGATGTTGCCGGCATCATCTACCGCGACGCAGAGACCGACGGGAGCGCACGAGACACTCTGCAGGCTGCTGACGCCTACTTCCAAACTGGTCACCGTCCACGCGCTCGCACCCTTGGTCGGTTCAGTCGTGCTTACCACGGCGCTGCCATCGTCACCGAGCACACAGAGTCCTAACGACGGACACGCCGCAGCGTCGAGCGATGGATCACTACCGTACTTGTTGCTGGTTGGTATTACGGCAGGCTTCCACGCAGGCGCACCGCCTGCCGGTTCGATCGAGGTGATGACTTCATTATCACCCAGCGCAATGCACAAACCCGAGGATGCACACGACACATGTTCGATCAACCCTCGGCCGCTAACGCTGGCAACAGTCCATGCGCTTTTGCCACCTGTCGGTTCGGTCGCGCTGAGGATATCGCCAGAATTGTTGCTCGCGACGCACAGAGCGTCAGAGACGCACGACACATCGCTTAGGTCGGCTGTGCCGTCAACGTCGGTCTCACTCCACGCGCCCATGCCGCCCGTGGGGTCAGTCGAGCTTACCATATTGCCTTCGCTGGCGGTGGCTAGACACAACCGCACCGACGGACATGAGAGGCCGCCAAGCGCATTACCACCGCCGAGTTTATTCGGAGTGGTCACCTTGGTTTTTGTCCATGCACTGGCGGCATTTACTGGATCGGCCGAAGTCAAGACATCGCCACGGTCATCCGTCACGGCGCACAGGCTTTCGGATGGGCACGACACAGCTTCAAGGCGATCGCTTTCGCCTTCAGCATTGCGGGGGACTACTTCTGTGCTGGTCCACGTGCTTCCAGCTCCAGCCGGGTCGGTCAACGTAACTACGTCGCCCTCAGCATCAACGGCGACACACAATTTCGTTGACGGACAAGACACGCCAGTGAAGCCCTCCACGCCGGTGGAGTTCTCGCTCGCGTAGGTCTTAACCCACGCCGGTGTACCTCCCGACGGGTCGGTCGAGACCAGGACATCGCCGACGCTGTCCACCGCGACGCACAAGCCGGTCGATGGGCAGGACACGCCGGTGATGGCCGCCGGGGACGCGAACGGCGGCCGGTTATCCACGCGCAGCGGGCTAGCCCAACTCAGTGGGCCCTCTGAAGCGCATGCCCGACCGACCTCGACCATAAGAACACCCGCGACGACCGCGGTCATCACAACCAACCACAACACATCTCGCACCCCGCACCGAGCAGCTGGGCAACTTGGACGTAAAACGTTGTCGTGCACCATGCGTCTGCTTAAGGCTGTCCACATCTCCACTAGCCGAACTCTACCATCAAGCTTGGCGCTTCCAGCCTTAGCAGGCTGTCCTCCGGTCACGCCAGCCCTATCGGTAGCAGAAAGCGAGCGGTGGCATCCGAGGGACGGGCCCGCGGATGCCACCGCTTCGGTCTACTCGTTTCTACGGCGTAATCTTTCCGATCGCCGTTTCCTTCGCGAACCACAGGTTGTCTTCTGGGCCGGTGGTGATGCCAGCGGGGTAGCTGAAGCCTTCCAGTTCATACGCCGTAACGACGCCTTCGGTCGTGATTCGCTCAATCTTACTGTGGTCGTAGCCCCAGTCAGTGAACCACAGGTTGCCGTCTGCGCCCGCCATGATCTGACGGGGCCACGTGCTTTCGCCTGTTGCGACCGAGTATTCGGTGATTTTCCCCGACGTAGTGATCTTGCCGACCTTGTCGCTGCCGGTCTCCGTAAACCAGAGGTTGCCGTCAGGGCCGGCGGTTATGCCCCCCGGTTCGCTGCCTTCCGGCAGTACGTATTCGGTGATTGCACCCGAGGTTGTGATCTTGCCGATCCAACTGTTGGCTGTCCCGCTTTTGTTCTTCGACTCCGTGAACCAAAGGTTTCCGTCCGGCCCCTTCGTAATTCCGCCGGCGCTACGTTCGGACGGCAGCGCGTATTCGGTGATCGTTCCCGACGTGGTGATCTTGCCGATGTGTTCGCCCTCGGCGAACCATAGATCTCCATCGGGTCCGGAGACGATCCCCCATAGACCGTTCGCCCCGGACAGCAAATATTCGGTAATCGTACCGGAGGTGGTTATCTTGCCAATTCTGTAGGGATTGGCAATCGTGAACCATAGGTTGCCGTCGGAGCCAGCGGCGATCTCGCGGGGATTGCCTTCTTTTGGCAGCGAGTATTCGGTGATCGATCCCGATGGGGTGATCTTGCCGATCTTACTGCTGCGCCGATCCGTGAACCAGACGTTGCCGTCCGGCCCCTTGGCGATCCCGTTTGGTTCGCTGCCCGCGGGCAGCGAGTATTCGATGATGTGCCCAACGGGTTGAACAGAATTAGAAGCTTTCGAGCGCGCAGAGGTCGAACCGCCGCTGTTTGTCGCCGTAACCTTCGCAACGAGTGTATGTTCGACGTCTTCGGCGTCAGGCGTGTAGGTCGAACTGGTCGCACCAGTGATTTCTTTGCATTCGCCACCGCTCGCGTTGCAGCGTTCCCAATGGTAGGTGTAGCCAGTAGGTTCATTAGTCCACGTTCCCGTCGTTGCGGACTCAGGAACCGCCTGATCAGGTGTTTCCGGCGAGGCTACGGGCAATCCGGTGTTTTCAGGTGCGTTTGGCAGCGTTCGAAAGACCTGATTAGAACCTTCGCTCGTTTCTTTATTGCTGTTGGTCGCCACGATTCGGAAATCATACTGTTTGCCGGCCGTGAGCCCTGTGATGCCTTGATTCACTTCCACGTTGCTTGAGCCCGAGCCAGCACTCACTTCCGTTGTCTTCGACCCATACGACGTCAACGTGCCGTATTCGAAATAATATTTCGTTTCCACGCTATTAGGATTTACAGTTCCGTTTAATGTTGCCCCTATTTTTGTTATGCCCGTCGCCGGCTCGGTAACTGCGGAAGGACCCGTTGTGGTAAACACACCATCGGGCGTACCCCAACCGGTCGGGCCGTTATAGCCTTCTTTGGTGGCGTGGCAGAGATAATATGTTTCAGATCCTTCAGCGCCGCAAGACCCATTACTGCCTTGGCTGATATGAAACAACATGCTCGGTTTCTTGTAGAAAGCGTCGGCACCCAGTTTTTTTGTAGGGCTGGTTGCGTGCGCCTCGACTCCGGCGATGAATGGTGAACTGGCGCTCGTGCCGCCAACGTTGCCCCATCCGCCCTCATAGGGCGTGGTGTAGATCGATACCCCTTCAGCGACCGAGGCAACGTCATTGTCTGTACGCTTTGTGCCGCAAGCTTTGGGAACGGCTTTGACTTCCTGCCACGCGGGCTCCGACTCGTACAGGCTGCAACCGCCGCCGCTTTCCGGCCACACTACCTCTTTCCAGGCACGTTCACCTTCTTTTGGTTTTTCCACCTTTTCAAGCTCGGTTCCTCCGACAGCGATGACATTCGGTGATACGGCTGGCCACAAAGGTGCAGCGTAGCCGCGGTTTTTGTTATCGTAGCCGCCATCACCAGCGGACGCCGTCACCGGAACGCTCTGGTTATACGCAGCGAGATATTCTTGGCACCCTTTTTTGGACGGACAGGCCGATTCGTCGTCCTCTGAATAGCCGTAGCTATTGCTGATCTCTGTCGCTTTTAGTTTCGCGGCCTCTTCCACCGCAGCTGCAGTTTCGGCCGGATATTCGCCATTCGCCTCGACGAGCAGAATGTGACATTCAGGACACGCCGCCGAAACCATCTCGATATCGAGAGCCGTCTCTGCTCCCCAAACCGCTGGGCCTGCTTCGGGGTAGTTAGTTTCTTCGCCTTTTACGTTGACCTTTTTAAAACAACCGTTACCACCTTCGTTTGCTTTGGTGCACGCGGTTTCGGTACCTTTGTAATAGACTTTGTATTTTGCGCGATATTCGTTTAGATCCGACTCGG
This sequence comes from uncultured Solirubrobacterales bacterium, assembly GCA_963804675.1. GTDB lineage: Bacteria > Actinomycetota > Thermoleophilia > Solirubrobacterales > Solirubrobacteraceae > Palsa-744. The sequence continues at coordinate 2,711,304 of CAWDRI010000001.1, forward strand.
CAGTACTGTCGCCATACGCATCTACGAGAGCGACCGTTTCACCAGAACCGCCCGTAGTAGGGAGTTTGTATGCCGACTGCAGATCCGCTGGATCCAGCCCTCCTTTTTCGCCGCTACCTATTAGCGGAGCGCCATCGGGGAGCTGGTAGCCATACGAAGTCGCGATCGGAACGGGATCTATCACTAGATTACATTCGGCGATCAAACCAGAACCAGAAGGACACGGCGAGTACCGGCTCGTCGTTGAAGGGATCGTAGATATTTCTTCTGGTTCGGCGCTCGCCCCGAGTTCCGTGCTCGCCCCTAGCTCCGAATTCAGTCCCGATTCCGCGCTTGCAGCTTGCGGTAGAGCACATACCAGCAGAGCGACAGAGAGAACCATCAGATAGGCGAAGCGGCTCGCCCGGTGTCTTCTCCCCAGCTCGTTTCGATCGGTTCGCCAGACTGGCTCGAAATGCATTGCCCGTATCATATATTTTCCTTTACTCGAACGTTGGCGACTATTGACCTATGAGTCGATGTCACGCGAAGATGTGCGCGGGATGTGTGCGTGTGATCTCCACACCGGTGCATAACGCTCGCGCGATTTCCGGGTTCGACCAGCCTGCGCTGAGGAGGTTCGACACCTCCCGCTCGAGACTGGTCAACGAGACGAGCTTGTACCAACGACAGCACACCACTCCTCCTACGCACAGATCGACACCCCCACTCGAAATTTGGTAGCGAACGCCCCGCCCGCCCCCCGGCCCACCCGCCGCCGCGCTCGCGGCGAGTGGGCCGGCACGCCCCTGCCAACCCACGCGCCAGGGTCGCACGCGTCTTCGCCTGCCAGGGTCAAGCGCGGCACGGGCGGTGAGGGGAGACGCGCATCGCGCCGATCCTCCCCGATGCGACTGGCGCGCGCTAGTCAGAACTAAGTATTTAGTTCTGACTAGACGACTTGCCTATTTCCTGGTAGACTGTTTGATTCGTTCAGTGGGAAACATGTGTCTACCTGGCAGCCACAGCGGGCGCCATGCCGCGCAATATGTCGGCAGCGGCCCGGGCTTCGCGCCTACCGACTCGCCACGACCGGGTGCACGCGCGCGGTCAAGTAGCCGGGTATCGCGACGATCGCCACGGCGACGGCTGCCACGATCGCGAAGCTGCCGAGCGCCGCGAGCAGGCCGAGCGAGTAGACGACGGGATAGGCGGTGATCGCGACCAGCGCGCGCGTCATCGCGATCTGGCCGTAGATCCCAAAGACCGCACCGATCGAACAGCCCGCGGCGAGCAGGATCGCGGTCTCCAGCAGCAGCGCCCGCCACACCGCGCCATCGGAGAGGCCGTCGAGCTTGAGCTGCGCGACGCGTGCACGCCGCTGCCAGAGCATCGAACCCATCGCCGCCGCCATCGCGAGGATCGCACCGACAAGCACGAGGTCGGATATCTGGGTGAGCTGCTCAAGGCCCTGGCGGATCGCAACATCCTTGCGGCCGTTGAGCTGGGCCGAAGTCTCGACGGTCAACCCCCCAGGTGGACCGACCACATGGCGTATCTCGCGCCGCACCTGCGTAGGCGAGGCACCTGATGTGAGCATGACGTTATAGGCACTCGCCTCGGTGCTACCCCACGCGCGCGCGTATTCGTCCGCGTTGATGACGATCGCGCCGGGCGACCAACCGATGTTGGTGCTGAGCGCAGCGACCCTGAAGATCGTTGGCTTGGGAGCGGGCAGTGTGAACGTCTGGCCAACGTGTAGGCCCTCTTCGACGGCGATCGTCTGCGAGACGACTGCCCACCCGCCGGCGCGAACGCGGGCAGCGGCAAGCGTCGAGTTGCCAGTCACGACCTGACCCTCGGGCACAAGGCCGCTAGCGGCACGCGGCGGCGCCAATACCCAGATCCTTCGTTTGCCGTAGTCAAGCAGTCCGGCGCGATAGATATGCACGGTGCGTACGCCCGGGAGATGTGCCAGCGTAGCCACGTCGAGCGCGCGAAACGGTACTGTCGTGAACAGATTGCTCACGCCGGGCGAGGTCACCCAGAGGTCGCTGACCGCACTAACTTCTCGAGCCACACGGTAGAGCCCACGCAGCAGGTTGGCGTGCGCACCCTGAATGGAGACGCTGCCGAACACCGCAACCGCACCGGTCGCAGCGACGGCGAGCGTGCGGGCGCGTGCCGTCGGCGAGCGCAACTCCTTCACGGCAATGAACGGCGCCGACGCCCTCAAGTCTAGGGACAGCCGCTCGACGCCGGCGAGGATGACCGTGAGCAGGCCGGGGAGCAGGAGCAGCATCGTTGCGGTCAGGCTCACAACCCCGATCACCGCCAGCTGCGGCGCGAAAATCACGATTGCAGTCGTCAGCGCCAGCAGCGTAATACCACCTGTCAGCAGCCAGCGACCGCGAAGGCCTGGCATCCGGCGCCGCCCGGCAGCGGCCGTCAACCTGTCGGCGAAGATCTCGCGCCGGAGGGGAGCCAGAACACCAGCTGCGGCGGCGAGCATGCCTCCCGCCAATGCGATCGCGACGCTCTGCCAGGTCACAATACGTTGAGATCCGACCGGAAACGCGAACGAGAGATAGCTGGGGCTGACGTGGAAGAGACGAATCGAAAGTAGCTCACCCAGCGCCAGGCCGACAAGCGAAGCCGCAACACCAAGCGCAAGCGCATCGAACAGCAGGACCTTGACGACGGTCGCCGGGCGGTAGCCGTCCAGGCGCAGATCGGCTACCTGTGCACGGCGTCGGGGCACGGTGAGCAGCACCGCGTTGAACGCGAACAGGAAACCCACGAGCGCGCTGAGCGCGGCGAACAGCTGGGTGGACTCGGTAGTTGGGCGCGCAGCAGCACGGAACAGCGTTGCTTCGAAGTCGGCCGGCTCGACGTTCAGATGTGCCGCCGCGAGGCGTTCGAGACCGCGCTGTACCTGGTCGTTGGCGCCCGGGCGGGGGAGCACGAAGATGCGCGATATGCGGCCCGTACGGCCGGTGAGCTGTTGTGCGTACGCAAGCGGCGCGACGGCCACAGGACTGTGCGCGAGCGCTCCGATCTCGTTTTCATTGAGTTCCGCGCCGACGAGCGCTGTCAGCAGGCTCCCGTCGATGCGCAGCTTGACGGTCTGCAGCGCGCCGGCGCCCACCGCACGAGCGATCGGACTCGGCAGCGCAATTCCGTGCTGCGTGGCGAGCTGGGCGGCGGTGAAGCGACGCAGCAGCGTCCCGCCCAGGCGCGCAAGGCGTGGTTCGGTGCCGATCAGCTCGACCGCCTGTTCCCCGGCCGGCCCAATCACGCCCGCCGGCGCTTCGAGCACCGGCACGGCGGTCTGAACGCCGGGCAGGCGTTCCACGCGGCCAAGCAACCGCGCGTCGAACCCATTCGGCCCGCGCGCCATGAGCTGAAACCGCGCATGCCCGACGATCCCGTTCTCCAGCTGCTGCACAGAGCCGGTCAGGCTCGCACTGGAGACCTGCGAGGCGAACAGCAGCGCGACGCCGACGGCGATGCCGACGAGCGCGAGCAGCTCCTGCAGGCGCCGGCGGCGCAGCCGGACGCGGTAGAGGTAGACGATGCCGCGCCATTTCATGGCGAGACCGCCCGCTCCTCGGCTGCGGCCGTCACCTGCGGGTCGGGGTCGGGGTCGGGCCCGCGCTCCTGCAGGCGGCCGTCGCGCAGCGTGTGCACACGGTCGGCATAGCCGGCCGCCTGCGGGTCGTGCGTAACGAGCAGCACCGCCACGCCGCGCTCGCGGCAGACCTCGGTCAACAGGTCGAGCACTTCGCGGCCGCGTTCGCTGTCGAGGCTGCCGGTCGGCTCGTCGGCGAGCACGAGCGTCGGTTCGCAGGACAGCGCGCGGGCGATCATCACGCGCTGGCGCTCGCCCATCGAGAGCTGCTCGGCGAGGTGCCCCGAGCGTTCGCCGAGCCCGAGGCGCTTGAGCAGCGGCGCGACGCCGCGCATCGCCTGGCGCGGGCTGGCGCCGGCGCCGAGCAGCTTCAGCGCGGCGTTCTCCAGCGCGCTCGCGCCGGGGATCAGGTCGAGCGACTGGCGCACGAAGCCGAGGTCGTGCAGGCGATAGTCGGCTGCTTCGCGCGGGGAGAGCGAGGAGATCTCGCGCCCGCCGACGAGCACCGCGCCGTCGTCGGGCGCCAGCAGCGCGGCGGCCAGCATCAACAGGGTCGTCTTGCCCGAGCCGCTCGGCCCGTAGAGCGCGACCAGCTCGCCGGGCGCAACCGTCAGCGAAACGCCGTCGACGGCGTGCACGGGCTCGCCGTCACCGACCGGGTAGAGCTTGACGAGGTCGCGTAGCTCGAGCACGTCTATGCCGTGTGGCGACGGGGCAGCTCGATCAGCTCGCCCGCCGCTTGCGGTTCGCTGGGGGTGAGCAGCCGGCCGCCGCCGAGCGCGGCGATGCGATGCGCGCCAAACATGTCCCCCACTTCGGGCACGGTCACCAGCACACCGACCCCGTCGCGCTCGGCCGTCGTACGCAGCAGCTCCATCACCGAGCGGCGGTCGATCATGTCGAGGTTCGCGGTCGGATCGTCGACGACCAACAGGCGCGGCTTGCGCACGAGCGCGTGGGCGATCGCGGCAAACGTGCGCTGCGCGTCGGTCAGCTGCTCCCACAGCTTGTCCGCGCACTCGCCGACGCCGACGCGCCTCAGCAGGCTTGCGGCCTCCCGCCGTGCGCGGCGCCGCCCCCACTTCGCCAGCAGCGGCACCATCATCAGCTCGACGATCGTCACGTCGTCGCCCCAGCTCGCGCCGGGCCGCGCCCAGCCGACGTCGTGCAGCAACAGGTCGGCGAACTCGTTCCGCGAGAGCCGCGCGAGATTGCGACCGTTTACCCGCACGACACCGGCATCGGGAGCCTCCAGGCCGACGGCGACCCGCGCGAGCGTCGACTTACCGGCACCGCGGCCGCCCCATACCGCAACCACCTCGCCCGCCGCGACGTTCAGATCGACGCCATCGAGCACGACGACCTCCTCCGCGCCGCGCCAGCGCACCCGTCGCACGCCCTTCAGCTCGAGCAGGCCCACCTCAAACCCCGTGCAGGCCCCCGCGACCGCCGGCACCCTCGGTCCCCTGGTAGCGCAGCAGCGTGGGGCGCAGTTTTTGCAGCCACTCGATCTTCGCCTGCAGCTCCATGGTCTCGGCTTCGTCCAATTCAGCATCGATCGCCTGCGGGAGCGTCATCTGGGCGGCGGGCGGCCGCTTCTTGCTCAAGCGCTTGAGCTCGGCGATGCGATCGACGCACAGCTGTTCGTGTGCCCTGACCAGTTCGAGCATTCTCGGCACGTGCCACCGCTGACAGACCGCGAGCCGCAGGCGCAGCTCGTCGCGGATCGGATCCAATGGCAGCGATTCGGCCATCCACTCCTCAAAATGGCTCGTGCCCGTGGGCGTCGCACGAACGTTCGCGTTGCGCCGGCCGCCGGACTTGCGCCGCGCATTCGCGGACGTCGGCACCTCTTCGACATATCCGTCCTTGACGAGCGAGCCGATCGAGCTGTAAACAATCGAGTCGGCGAACTCCGCTACGCCCAGACGTTCGTCAAAGCGCTGCTTGACGGCATAACAATAGCCCGGTCGATCGACGATCAACCCGAGAACTGCCTCCTTTGCAGACATCACCGCGATCCTTTCTTCCCGGTCTATCCCCATAAGCCGTACAGAGGTCGGGCGATCATACCGGGGATCGCAAACCAACGCTGCCCGCCCAGAACAATCCCAAGATCTCGTCTTGAGATAAACATTTGGCTATGTTGAAGTCGTCCAAAACCGTCGTGCAACCGACGGGCGCCATCGCACGGCCGCCCTCGCAACGAGGATCGCCCACAGCAACACACACTGCACCCCAGGCGGCCAGGCGCTTACCCACAGGGCTTTGCTGCTAAGGGCCCGCCCTAAACGAGCGAGGAGAGATTCGAAGCCCGACCTTCAGGCTCCGCCAAGCCGGCGTCTACGCCGCGCCAACCACGGACCGCGCGCCCTCAGCCTCGGCCTTGCCATCGGGCTGCGCGGTCGTCAGCGACCCGTGTTCCTCGCGCGCGAGCGCGAGCGCTTCGTCGAGGCCGCGGCGCATGACGACGTCGGCGACGGGCTGTAGCAGCATCCGCAGCGGCAGGATCGCGCCGACCGGGCGTGGCGCGGTGACGCGCCGCGAGCGGCGCTCGATGCCGCGCTCGATCGCGTCGATCGCGACGCTCAGCGGCACCGTCCCGGGCGGCGTCGTGCGCGCGCGCCCGCGCGCGCGACGCGCGATCTGCGTGCGTCCGGCGCGGTTGTCAAAACCGCGTTTAACCATGTCGGTGTCGATGAAACCGAAATAACCCACGCCGACGCGCGCGCCGGAGCTGTGCAGCTCGATGCGCAGCGTATTGCCGAGCGCCTCGACCGCGGCCTTGGAGGCGTTGTAGGCGCCCATCATCGGCGCGTGCAGCGCAGCGGCGAGCGAGGCGATCGGCAGCGCGTAGCCGTTTGGGTGGGAGATGTGCGGGCCTGCGGCCCGCAGGGTGTTGTAGACGCCCAACAGGTTCACCGCGATCGTCCGTTCGAAAAGCGCTGGGTCGCCCCCCACGATCGGCACGGCGGCGGCGACACCGGCGTTGGCCATCACGACGTCGAGCCCGCCGAGCCGCTCGACGGCGCCCTGCACCGCGCCCTCGACCTGGGCGCGGTCGGTGACGTCGCATTGAAACCACGGCGCGTCGCCGCACTGCGCGGCGACCTCTTCGAGCAGCTCGGGCTCGAGGCCCGCGAGCGCCAGGCGCGCGCCGCGGCCGTGCAGGCGCCGAGCGGTCTCAGCGCCGATCCCGCGCGCGGCGCCGGTGATGAGGACACGGCGGCCCTCCAGGGGAATGTTCTGGGTTCTGCTCATCTCACGCTCCAATCTAGTGCGGCCTCCCACAGGGAGCCTACCGCCCCGGCTCAGCGCACGGTCAGCGTCGCTTTCATGCCTTTGGCCTCGTGGCCGGGCAGCGAGCAGAACAGCGTGTAGGTGCCGGCGTGCAGGTTGAGCGTCAGCGAGGCGTGCGTCCCCGGCGAGCTGGTCGGGAACGCGCCGGCTTCGCTGCTGGTCGCGGATTCCGCGAAGTGCAGGTTGTGGGGGTCTTCGCCGCCGTTGACGAACTGCACGACGACGGGGCCCGCGGGAACTTCCGAGCGCGAGAGCGTGAAGCTGTACTCCTTGGCGATCACCTGCACGCGCGCCGGGCCACCTTCAGGGCTTTCCACGGGCGCGCCGCCGGCGGGCGCCGAAGACCCCCCACCCGCCGGGGCGCCCGCCGCTGGGGGCGCCGTCCCCCCGCCGGCGGTGCTCGTGGGGCCAGCCGCCGGCACCGCCGGCGCGGTGGCAAAGGGTCCCCCGGAACTCGGCGCAGCGGAGGCACCAACAGACTGGCCCGCTGGCAGCGAGCGCTTGCAACGGCGCCGGTGACGGTGGCGGTGCGCCGCACAGCTGTGTGCATCCCGGCGGGCTGGCCGATGTGCACGTCGGTGCGCGGACCTGCCCGCGTCCCGCCGGCCGGGCCTTCGCGCTCGCCCGCGGCCGAGCGTGTCGGTAGAGCGCGCGTCGTGCTGGGCGGAGGCTCGCCGGCTGGCGTGCGGTGCGCTGGCCGAGGCGGCGCCGGCGGCGAGGACCGCGCTCAGGGCGGCCACCGCGCAGAGCGCGGCGAGCACCGCGGCTGCCGCCGCGCCCCTGGGCGACGCCCACCCCCGCGCGCGCAGCGCGCTCCTCATGCCTTAACCAGCGTGGCTCGCGGGAACGACGCGGCTTCGGGGATCACGAGACCGGCTTCGGTCTGAAACCACTGCTCCAGCAGCGAGCAGTACATCGAGCGGAAGTCAGAGGTGTTGAGCGTGTTTTCGTTTTCGTCGAGTTTGGCCAGGCCGGGGAACTCGCCGACCATCTGACCGGCGGCGCGGGTGCCGATCAGGAAGGCGACGCCGCCGGCGCCGTGGTCGGTGCCCGAGCCGTTTTCGCGCGGCCGGCGGCCGAACTCCGACCACAGCTGGATCAGCACGCGGTCGGCCAGGCCGCGGGCTTCGAGGTCGCGCTGGAAGGCGAGCACGGATTCGACGCTCTGCCCGAGGTTGGTCGCGAGCGTGGTGGCCTCGTCGGAGTGCGTGTCGAACGAGCCCACGGCAGTCAGCGAGGCGCATCTGATCGGCAGCCCGGCGGCGAGCATCGCGGCGAGCGCGGCGAGCCGTTCGGGGAATTCGCCGCCGGCGGTCGGGTAGGTGACCGGCGAGATGTAGGTCGGTTTGCCGTCGGGGCCGACGAACGGCGCCATCTGGTCGAGCACGAGCTTGGTGTCCAGCGAGGCGGCGCGGGCCTGGGCGTAGGCGGGCGAGGGCGCCGGCAGTTCGCCGAGTGCGCCGAACGTGTCGAGCGCGGGGCCGAGCACCGGTTCGTCCAGGCCGTAGGCCCACATGTTGTAGCCGGCGGGCGAGGAGACGGCGGCGACGGGCACCTTGGCAGTCGCGAGCGCCGGCGCGAGGCTGTAGTCCAGCGAGAGGCCCTGAAGGGGATTGCCGGGTTCGCCGGTGGCGTCCAGAAAACGCCCGATCCAGCCGGTGCGGGTATTGGTGTCGAGCTGGCCGACCTCCCAGTAGTGGCGGCTGGTGAAATGACTCTCGTCCTGCGGCTGGTAGCCGACGGCGGGAAAGACGGTGACCTTGCCTTCTGTGTGCAGCGTCGCCAGGCCGGCGGCGTTGGGGTTCCACATCAGGCTGGGGTCCTCGCTGAACACCGGCCCGGCGCCTTCGGCGAGGCCGAGTTCGGGGCGCAGTTCGTGGTAGAGCGTTTCCTTGACCGGCGCGAGCACCGACAGCGCGTCCCAGCCGCCTTCCATGAAGATCGACACGAGCACCGGCTGGTCGGGCGGCGCCGCCGCGGCGGCCTGGGCGATGCCCGCTTCGAAATGGCGCGGCGAGAACATCGAGGCGCCATAGACGGACAGCATCGCGCCGGCGGAGCGCAGCAGAAACGAACGGCGGTCCAGGCCGGTGCCGGCGGGCAGCGGCATTCCTGGCTCGATCGCGGGCAGCCCGCGGCCGGCGACAGCGGCGCCGCGACGCAGCAGCTGGGCGCGGTTGAAGTCGTTGCAGGAGCAGCCGCTCGACATGGTCAGCTCACCTCGTGGTCGTAGAACACGGTCATCGTCGGCTTGCGCGCGCGGGCGCAGTCACGGTCATCGTCGGCTTGCGCGCGGAGTTGAGCACGTCAGCTCACCTGCATGTCGGGGGCGGTGGCGATCAACATGCGCAGGGCGTTCTGGCGCAGCGCGCGGTAGGGGCTCTGCTCCCATTCGGCCATTTCGGCCGGCAGGCAGGACTGCGCGAAGGCCGCGATCGCGCCCAGCGATTCCTCGGAGAGCGGCGGATTGCCCCAGTAGGCCATCGCGTAGGACAGCGCTTCACGGTAATCCTCGGTGGCGCTGTATTCGCCTTCACCTTCCTTGGGCCATGGGTCGGCGTAAGTCTTTTGGGTGACGTAGCTGGCGATTTCCCAGCGCGCCTTGCAGGTCGAGGTGTCAAGCCAGCGCGAGAATTCCCAGCCCGCGACGTTGGGCGGGTAGAACAGCTGCTGGCCGGCGGAGGCTGAGAGCCAGGTCCAGGCAGTCGTGTCGATGTAGCGCCCGGTCGCGCGCAACAGGCCGGCGTTGTAGACCACGGGCGGCGTCAGGAGCTCGGGGCCTTCGTAGAAGTCGGGGTGCTGCAGGATCGCCTCGACGACGGCGCGGATGCTGTGCCCGCTTTCGATGTACACACCTTGCAGCGAAGCGAGCGTCGCTTCGTCGGGTTCGGCGGGGATGAAGTAACCCCACAGCTTGGTGACGAAGAACGAGGCGTGCAGCGGGTGTTCGACGCACAGGCGCACCGCGTCTTCCCAGTTCCAGTTGCCGGTCTGGCCGAACACGGTCTTCTGGCCCTCGTCGTGGCGAGACTGGTCGAAGTGGAAGTTTTGCAGGCCGAGGTCTTCTGACCATTCCGCGGTCCAGCCGGTCAGCGCGCGCCCCATTTCGTGCACGTCGTCCTGCGTGTAGGCGCCGCGGTCGGCGCCGAGTGAGAACAGCTCCATCATCTCGCGGGCGTAGTTCTCGTTGACTTCCCAACGGTCGTTGTAGATGCCGTCGAGGAACACGAGCATCGCGGGGTTGGCGGTGACGGCCAGGAACAGGTCGTGGAAGCTGCCGAACGCCATCGAGCGAAACAGCTGGTTCTGGTCGAGCATCAGCTGCGGGCTGTCAACCTTTTCGTTGGAGTTGGCAAACCAGTCGTGCAAGATGTAGGTCATGCGCTCGACCAGCGGCTGGTTGGTGCGGATCATGCGATCCAGCCACCAGCAATGATCGTCACCCCACGTGTCGATCGGGTCCAGCGGGTTGCCTTCTTCGTCGTGGGGCGCCGGGCCCGAGAGGACCTCTTCGCCGCTGGGGCGCGTGAGACCAAAGACGGCCTGCTGGACGGGCTGGCCGGCGAGCGCCTGCGCTTCGCCGGGCCGCGGCCCGAAGCCCGCACGCCAGAGCAGCCGCTGGGCGCCGAGCGCGCTCAGAGGACCGCCGAGCGCGGGGGCCGGCGCAGACGACGGTGCCGGCGGGTTGGCCGGCGCGACCGGCAGCGCGACCGCCGGCGCGGCGAGCACGCTCTTGTGACGGACCCCGCGGTGGTGATGGCGATGGCGGCGGCGATGGCCGCGATGGTGACGACGATGACGATGAACGAGGCGAGCGCTGGCGCGCTCGCCTGGATGGTGGGCGTGGCCCGCGTCACGCGCGTCGCCCGCCTCAGTCGAGGCTTGAGCGCGATCCCGCGTTGCGAGCCCCATCCCGGCCACCATCAGGCGCGGCTCGGTCCCAGGCGCCCCCGACTTGCGCGCGGAGGGGGTGCACTCGACGGATGTTCGAGTGGCTGCCGGCGCCGGCGCGGCGCGGCAGGTGTTTGCCAGGCGGTCAGGTGTTTGCCAGGCCCCCATTCGCGCGCGCGTACGCGCGTACGCGCGCGCCGCCGCGAATGGCACCCCAATCGTGCAATCACCCCGCGGCACCCCAGCCGTGCAATCACCCCGCGGCACCCCAGCCGTGCAATCACGCCGGCGGCACCCCAACCGTGCGCAATCACCCCCGCGCCAGCGCAACAAAGGCAGCCGCGGCGGCGGAGAGGGGCCCGTCGCGCTGGACGAGGCCGATGCGCCGGGCGATGCGGGGTCGTGAGGCCCGCACGACTGCGCCGCGACGGCCTGCCTCGCGCGCGAGCGGGGCAGGCAGCAGGGCGGCGCCGGCGCCGGCGAGCACCAGGGGGACGATTGCCTCGCGCGAGGCGATCTCGACGGCGATACGCGGCGCGACGTCGACGGCCTGCAGGGCTTGTTCGAGCAGGAGCCGAGTGGAGGTGCCGGGCGGGCTGAGCACTAGCGGGACGGCGCGCAGGGAGGCGGGCGCGAGCGGGCCGCCGGCGGCGCTGCCGGGCGGCAGGACGAACAGCAGCTCCTGGACGCCCAGCTCGAAGGTGAGCAGCCGCTCGGCGGGCAGCGGCAGGTGCGCGAGTCCCAGCTCGCACTCGCCGGTGCGCACCAGGGTGGCGACGTCCTCGGCGCTCTCGGGCTCGCGTACGCGCACGGCGACGCCGGGGTGGGCGAGGCGGAAATGGCCGATCAGCGCGCTGAGCGGGTCGACGGCAAGGGTCGCGAGGGCAGCGATCGCAAGCGTGCCGGCGGCCAGCTCGGCGACCTCGCCGACAGCGGCGCGGGCGCTGTCGAGCACGCGCAGCGCCTGACGCGCGGGGCCCACGAGCGCCTCGCCGGCGGAGCTCAGGCGCAGGCCGCGGCCGGCGCGCACGAACAGCGCGGCGCCGAGCTCGCGCTCCAAAGCGCGCAGCGACTGGGAGAGCGAGGGCTGGGCGAGGTGCAGGCGCGCGGCGGCACGGGTGACGGCGCCGTCCTCGACGACCGCGAGGAAGTGTCGCAGGTGGCGTTCATCCATAGGTAAAACCTATCAAACAAAGACAAAATTCGTATTTGACCTATCTGTGCGGGGGCGCTGAAATGGGTGTATGGCAACGGAAGCCGTCATCGCCCAGCTGCTGCGCGAGCCGCGCCGCCCGGCGGCGGTGCGCGCCAGCTCGCGCGCGCGGTGGTTCGTCGTCGCGACGGTTTGCATCGGGGCGTTCATGGGCCAGCTCGACGCGAGCATCGTCACGCTCGCACTGCCGCACATCGGCGCGGCGCTGCACGCCGGCGCGGGCACGACGCGGTGGGTGGCGCTGGCGTACCTGCTCGCGCTGACGGGCACGCTCGTGGCGGTCGGCAGGCTCGCGGACCGCTTCGGGCGCAAGCTGCTGTACCTGTACGGTTTTGCGGTGTTCACCGCGGGGTCGGCGCTGTGCGGGCTGGCGGGCGACCTCGGTTGGCTGATCGCCGCGCGGGTGCTGCAGGGGTTCGGCGCCGCGTTGCTGCAGGCCAACAGTGTCGCGCTGATCGCCACCGCATTGCGACGCGGGGAGCTGGCGCGCGGGATCGGCGTGCAGGGCGCGGCGCAGGCGAGCGGACTCGCGCTCGGGCCGGTGCTCGGCGGGCTGCTGCTCGCGCTCGGCGGGTGGCGGCTGATCTTTCTGGTGAACCTGCCGGCGGGGGTCGTGGGGTTCGCGCTGGGGTGGGTGCTGCTGCCGCGCAGCCGGCCCGATGCGCTGTACGCCAGCGCCGCTGCGCGGGATCGCCGCGCCCGCGTGGACCGGCCGATCGCGCAGGATCGCCCCGACCGCCTGGACCGGCCGATCGCGCACGACCACCCCGCCCCCACCCCCTTTGACTGGCCCGGCGCGGCGCTGCTGGCGGGCGCGCTCGGCGCGCTGATGCTGCTGCTGTCACTCGCGGGATCGGTGCTGCACAGCCCGCCGCAAGCGCTCGCGCTGGCGGTCCTCACGGTGGGGCTGTTCGCGGCGCTGTTCAGGCGCGAGCGGCGCGCGCCCGCGCCGGTGCTCGACCTGGCGCTGCTGCGCCGGCCGGCGCTCGCCCGCGGTTTGACCGCGGCGGGGGCGGCGTATGTCGTGATGTTCGGGGCGCTGTACGTGGTGCCCTACTACCTGGCCGCCGCCGCCGTGCCGGTCGCGCTGGCGGGCGCGCAGCTGGCGGCGCTGCCGCTCGCGCTGGGGATCGCCGCGCCGCTGGCGGGCCGCGCGGCGGGACGGCTGCAGCCGCGCACGCTGACCGCCGGCGGGCTGGCGCTGGCCGGCGCCGGCCTGCTCGTGCTCGCGCTCGAGCACGATCTGGCGGGCCGTCTGAGCGGGCTGGCGCTGGCGGGCGCCGGGCTGGGAGCATTCGTGCCGGTGAACAGCGCTTCTGTGATGGGTTTCGCGCCGCAGAGCGGCGCGGGAGGGTTGAGTGGCGTGCTCAACACGACGCGCGGCGTGGGGACGGCGCTTGGGGTCGCGCTGGCGGGTCTGCTCTACGGCACGACGGTCGGCTCGGCGGGGGCCGGCGCGCACGGGACCGGCGCGAATGCCCTCTACGGCGCGACAGTCGGCTCCGCGGGGGGGGCGGCGCGTGCGACGGCGGCCGGTGTCAACGCCGCCGCGGCGGGACGCGGGCTGACCGTGACGCTGCTCGCACTCGCCGCGGTCGCGCTCGGCGCGGCTGTGCTGGCACGCCGCGCGCTCACCAGCACGAGCCCGGCGAGCAGGCTGGAGACGAGCATCAGCCGCCAGGCGCCGGCGAAGTCGCCGGCGGTGCGTGCCGTGCCGACGGCGGCGATGAGCGCCGCCGCGCCCAGCGCCGAGCCGAGCTGACGGCCGGTGACCTGCACGGCGATGCCGGTCGCAAGGCGCGGGGGCGGGAGGGTCGCGGCGACCATGCCGGTGAGCGAGGGGATCGCCAGGCCAACGCCAACGCCGCCGATCAGCATGCCGGGCAGGAAGTCGGCCGCGTAGTGCGGCGCGGCGCCGAGGTAGGCGATCCACCAGACGCCGCCGAGTGCGAACAGCGCACAGCCGAGCGCGCCGATGCGGCTCGCTCCGAAGCGCCGGCCCAGCCGCGCGCCGGGGATCGCGCTGGCCGCCGCGAGCGCGGGGCCGGGCGCGATCATCAGGCCGGCGGTGAGCGTGGAGCGCTGCCAGACGCCGGTGAGGAACAGCACACAGGCGAGCAGCATCGCGGCAAAGGCGGCGAAGAACAGCACGGAGGCTAGCCCGGCCAGGCGGAACTGGCGGACGGCCAGCAGCGCCGGCTCGACGATCGGCGCGGGGTGGCGCGCGATGCGCCGCGCGACAACGGCGAGCAGCACAGCCGACACAGCGAGCAGCCCGAGTACGCGCGCCCCGCCCCACCCCCAGGCTTCGCCCTGCACAATCGCGGCAACGAGCGCGGCGACGGCGACCGTGAGCAGGCCGGCGCCAAGGAAGTCGGGGGTCGCCGGCTCGGGGTGGCGGCGCTCGTCGAGGATGCGCACACCGGCCACGAGCGCGGCGAGGCCGACGGGCACGTTGACGAGGAAGACCCAGCGCCAGCTGGCCTGCACGAGCAGGCCGCCGAGCGGCGGGCCGGCCGCCGCGGCGATCCCCCCGATCGCCGCCCACGCGCCGATCGCGACGTGGCGGCGCTCGGGCGGGAACTCAGGCAGCAGCAGGCCGAGCGAGGCGGGCATCAAGAGCGCGGCGCCGAGCCCCTGCACGGCCCGCGCGGCGATCAGCAGCCCGATCGAGGGCGCCGCAGCGCAGGCCGCTGAGGCGGCGGTGAAGATCGCGACGCCGAGCAGGAAGGAGCGCTTGCGCCCGAACGCGTCCGACCAGCGGCCGGCGACGACGAGGAAGGCCGCAAAGACGATTGTGTAGGCGTTGAGCACCCAGGAGAGCGTCCCCAGGCTGGTGCCCGCGAAGTGCGCGCCGATCTGCGGGAAGGCGATGTTGACGATGAACAGGTCGAGCCCCGCCATGAACACGCCGGCGACGACCACACTCAGCACCTGCCATTTGCGCTCCATCTCGCACCGCCTTTCTCTGTCAGGCTATGAGTTGCATGACGGGATGCACACTACCACGAACGGTTGCATCAAACAACCAAAAGGCTGGGAGCGCCCTTTCGACGGGATGCAGGGGGTTCGCTGGTAAAGTGAGCGGGGGATGTTGGGCAACGACTACAAGGGTCTGAACTGCTCGATCGCGCGTACGCTCGAGCTGATCGGGGAGCGCTGGAGCATCCTGATCCTGCGCGACGTGTTCATCGGCGTGCGCCGCTTCGACGCGATCCAGCAGGATCTCGGGGTCGCGCGCAACGTGCTCGCCGCGCGCCTGGACCGCCTCGTCGACGTCGGCATCCTCGAGCGCCGCCCCTACCAGGAGCGCCCGCTGCGCCATGAATACCGGCTCACCGAGAAGGGCCTCGACCTGTGGCCGATCATCGTCGAGATCCTGCGCTGGGGCGACCGCCACGCCCCCGCGCCCGGGGGGCCGCCGATCGTGTTGCGCCACCGCGAGTGCGGCGGGCTGCTGGACGAGTGGCGCATCTGCGAAAACTGCGGCAAGCCGCTGACGGTGCGTGACGTGCGCGCCGAACCTGGGCCGGGCGCGCTCGCGGCGGGCCCCGACTCGTGGCCCGGCACGCTGGCGGCGGCCTGAGGACCACAGGCGAGCGGTTCGCCACATCCTGTCGTAACACCCTCGCGGCACGCGAGCGCGAGCGCGGTGTGAAGCTAGCGTTATAAGCGTGTTGAGAGCATTGCTATTACGCTAGAAAAATACCATCGGTGTTAAGCTATTCGCAAATCATTGCCTTTGGCATTGATTCTAAGCTATAATAGCACCCGATGAGTGGTAGAGTGGTCCGATCGGTCGGCGAGAAGTCCGCGATCGTTCTCGAGGAGATAGCGGAGAGACGACGACGTTCTGTTTCTCTCCACGGCGACGAAGCCTGGCTGCGAGAGATTTCGAACGACCCCGCTCAGCTGCTACGAGACATGGCTGGTCGCAGGCTGCTGTACAAAGTCGGCGCGGGACGCTACGTGGTCGCCCCACCTGCAACCTTCGCCCTGGAGCAGGCGGCGCCGATCGAGCTGCTGGTAGACCTGCGGCTCCGCGGTCAAGGCGACTACTACCTCAGTTTCCTGACGGGCCTCATTGGGCACCGGCTCACCGACCAGCACTCCACCCGAGTGTTCGCAGCGATCCGCCAGAAAAGTTCCTACCGACGAGGCGAGACCGAGATCGATGGCTACCGCCTCCACACCACTCGCCTCGCCGATTCGGTCTGGCCGCACGGCGACGAGATCGAAGAGGTTCGCGCCTTCGATCGCGACGCCGAGTTCTACCGCCGCGCGACAGTTGAGCGGACGCTCGTCGATGCGCTTGCACGACCCGTCGAGAGCGGCGGATTCGAGACAGTCATTCAAGCATGGGCTCGCGCCGCCCGCGCGCACACAAACTGGGACCGGGTCGCAGAACTGGCCGGCCGGCAGGGAGCGGCAATGGTCCGCCGCGTTGCGTACTTGCTCCGACTACTCGGGTTCGATCCTGTCGCCAACCGGCACTTCGCCCACATCGGCGGCCGCGGCGCAAGCGTTCCTCTGGACCGTGGCCACAGCTTCGCCCCACCTGGGGTGTCCTACGGCCGCGACCGCAAGACTGGCGTACTCATCAACGTCCCGATCGATCACCTACGCGGCTGGACGGGGGCCGGAGCGCTGGGATGATCAGGTATCCGCCGGACCGCGAACTGTTGGATCGCGCACAGAAGCTCGACATCCCGGCCCTGGTACTCGTGCGTGACCTCGTCAGGGTCGTCGAGATTCTCTCGCTCCGCGAGCGAGGCTTCTTCAACAAGAAGAGCGTACTCGCCGGCTCAATGGCCTTGCGCTGCATCGAGAGCCCTCGTTTCACGGTTTATGACGCGGACTTCTCTACAAACTCGGACCAAGTCGCGCCGCCAACCAGGATGAGGGAACTGCTCTCCTACGAAGATCGTGAGCTCGAGATCCTCCCTGCCAAGCTACTGCCCCACGATGAGGAAGGCACTGCATGGAAGTCCGAGCCGATTGAGTTCAGGCCGCACTTCACGCGCATCCAGATTCCGGAGGCCGATCGGTCATTCAAGGCCGACGTCTCGTTTCGCGGGCTTGTGCGAGACGGCGTCGAGCTGCCCCTGCGCACGCCCTACGAACTCAACCTCTGGGACGAGGCACCCTCGATATTCGTCATGGACGTTCACGAGACGCTCGCCGAGAAGATCCTCGGGTGGTGCGCGCACCGTCAAGCCAAGCACTACGCGGACCTGGCATTCATTTCGTACGTCGCGGCCGCGATCGGACTCGACTTCAGGCGGGCACGCTCGGTGCTGGGAGACAAGCTCGACGTGATGACCAAGCTCCATCCATCCCATTACGCCGCCTTTCCCACCGTCGAGCATTTGCTCGCTGACCTCGAACACCAGCCCGTCATCAATGCCAGCCAGTGGCAGGGGATCACATATGTCCGCGCTTATCGACAGCGTTTCAGCCAGCGGTTCATCGAAACGCAGGTGCGGACCAAGCTGGCTCCCGCACTCTGGTAAGTCGCTCCACGGGCGAGCGCAAACGCCCCGGCCCGGTCGCTTGCCGGCGACGCGCAAGCGGCGCCCTGAGCGCAGGGCACACGGCCCATGACCGCCGGCAACCCCTCGGGGCGGGGCCTGGATGCCCCGCCCCGGCTGCCGGGTGTGCCTGTCCCTCTCGCGCGGACGCGCACCAGAGCCCTTACCCAACTTTCAGACTCAACTCACGCTCTTCCTACACATGTTCCCGATGCTCCACAACCATGAACTCCTCCGAAAGCGCCGTCGCCGGCGCAACCACTCGCAGCGCCGCCGTCCCGCCCACCACCGTCGTCGTCGAGGCGCCGGCCGGTCTGCGCTTGCGCGAGCGCGTGCCCATCCGGCTGCGTGTGGGCGCGCTCACGCGCATCCGTCCGGAGCTGCTCGCGCTGGCCCTGCTCGCGGGCACGCTGAACCTTTGGGACCTCACGCGAAACGGCTGGGCCAACACGTACTACGCGGCGGCCGTGCGTTCGATGAGCGCCAGCTGGCACAACTTCCTCTTCGTCTCGTTTGACCCCAGCGGCGTGATGACCGTCGACAAGCCGCCGCTGGCGCTGTGGGTGCAGTCGCTGTCGGTGCGCATCTTTGGCTTTCACCCGCTCGCGATCCTCGCCCCCCAGGCGCTGATGGGGGTCGCGAGCGTGCTGCTCGTCTACGACCTCACCGCACGCCGCTTCGGACGGCTCGCCGGGTTCGTCGCCGGGCTCGTGCTCGCGCTGACGCCGATCTCGCTCGCCATCTCGCGCCACAACAACCCCGATGCGCTGCTCGTCCTCTGCTGCGTGGCGGCGCTGTGGTGCGCCTTACGCGCGCTCGATGACGGGCGTCTGCGCTGGTTCGTGCTGACCGGCGTCTGCGTCGGCCTTGGGTTCGAGACCAAGATGCTCGTCGCGCTGGTGGTGGTTCCCGGGATTGTCGCGGCGTGGCTGTGGATGCGCGGCGGGCGGGCGGCTGCAGTCCCCGCCGGCGCCCGCCGGCTGCTCGCCGCAGGGGCCGCGATGCTGCTCGTCGGCGGCGCGTGGCCGGCGCTCGTGGAACTCACGCCCGCGTCGCAGCGACCGTGGATCTCGGGAACCGCGGACAACACGGTGCTGTCGCTGATCTTTGGCTACAACGGGCTCGGCCGTCTGGAAGGCCAGAGCGGCGGACCGCAGGCGCTCGGCGGTTCGAATCTGTTCGGCGGCTCGCCGGGGCCGCTGCGGCTGCTGAACGAAGCGCTCGGCGGCCAGGCCGGCTGGCTGCTCGGCTTCGCGGCGATCGGCGGCCTGGCGATCCTCGCCGCCTGCCGGCTGCGCCGCGGCGATGGGCGCAGCGGCTGGCTGTTGATCGTCGGCGGCGCGTTCGCGAGCAGCGCCGTCGTGTTCAGCTTCGCGCACGGCATCTTTCATCCCTATTACGTGTCGTTGCTGGCCCCCTTCGCGGCGGCACTCGTCGGCGCCGGCTTCGGGCAGCTCACCGCCCGCGGCGCCCGGACGCGGGCCGCCCAGGCGCGCGCCCGCGCGTTCGCCGCGCTCGCGCTCGCCGCTGGGGTGGCGACGGAGCTGGCGGTGCTGCACGACTACCCCGGCGAACTGCGCTGGCTGACCCCCACGCTGATCGTGCTGGGCGCCGGCGGCGCCGCGCTGCTGCTGCTCGGCGGCGAGCGCCTGCGTCGCGCCACGCTCGCCGGCGGGCTCGCGCTGCTGCTGCTCGCGCCGGCCACCTGGGCCGTTGACACGCTCGGCCACGCCACCAGCGGCACGTTCCCCGCCGGCGGTCCCGCCGAGAACCCCGCAACCGGGCTGGGGCGGGGCGGGCCCGGGGGCGGCACACCCGGCGGCGGGCCGGGCGCGAGCGCTCCCGGCGGCGGGGTGGCCGCAAGCGCTCGCGGCGGCGGGCCGGGCGTTGCAGGCGGTGGGGCAAACGCAGGCGCTGCGGGAGGCGGCGCGCCAGGCGCGAGCGGCGCCGGGACGGCGTTCCGCGGCGGACCCCCCGGCGGCGGACCCCCGGGCGGCGGCCCCGGCGCCAGTTTCAGCGGCGCGCCCCCGGTCGGCGCGGGCGCCGCAGCCAACGGCGGCCTGCCTGGCACAGGCGCGCTCGGATCCTCGCTCCAGCCTGCGTTTGGCGGCACCGGGGCCTCGCTCACGCAGGCGGTGCGCTACGCGGAGGCCCACGGCGGCGGCACCGTCGCGGTCGCCAGTCAATCGGAAGCGGCGACACTCGTGATCGACGGTGCCCACGTCGCCGGTATCGGCGGCTTTTCCGGACGTGAGAGCGAAACGAGCGCCGCGTGGCTCGCGCAGGAGGTCGCCACCGGCCGCATCCGTTGGGTGCTCGCCAGCACCGGCGGCCCGGGCGGCGGCACCGGAACCAGCAGCGGCATCGAAACCGGCGGCCCCCGCGGCGGCACCGGAGCCGGCGCGAGCACCCACGGCGGGCCCGCGGGCCGCGACCAGCGCGTCGGCGCGAGTCGCGCGCTGAGCGCGGTGCAGCGCAGCTGCGTGAGTGTGAGCGCGGTGAGCGGCCTGTACGACTGCGCGGGCCGGGCAGGCGCACTGCGGTTGCGATGATGGACATGTGAGCAACGCGCCCACCGACGCGCACAACACACGCGGTACTCACGCAAAAAGCCCTTCTCCAACGAAGCCGCCCGGGCGCGCGCCGGGCGGGCAGGCGAAGATCGCGCTGGAGGTGTGTAGCGTGTGCTGGTTGAGCGCGTCGGAGGCAGCTAGCCGTCGCTGGATCGGAATGAACTGGCGACTCGGGCTGCGCTGGAAGGCGATGAAGAACAGGCCCGCGTCGATCTGGCCGCTGCCCGGTTCGACCGCTTCACAGTAGGAGTAGCCGCGTCTCAGGATGCGCTGGCCACTGTTGTATTGCGGGCTCGCTAGGCGAACGTGCGCGTTGTCTGGGATCGCGAGTTCGCCGTTCGCCGCCGTCGCGTTCAGGTCGAGCGGGTCGTCTTCGCTGCGGCAGCCCAGCGGCGCACCGCTGGTCTTTTCGCGGCCGATCGTGCGCTGCTGGTCTTCAAGGGTCGCGGCGTCCCAGACATCGAACAGGATCTTGATACGTCGGGCGATCAGATAGGTGCCACCCGTCATCCACGCCTGGCCGTCGCTGTCTTGCACCCACACAAAGTCGTTCATCGCATGTGTGTCCTCGGCGCGGATGTTCGCGGTGCCGTCCCTGAAGCCCATCAGGTTCCTTGGTGTCTGCTGCGCACGGCTCGTGGACGAGGTTCGTCCGAAGCCCAATTGGGTGTAGCGAAGCGTCGCGGCGTCGCTCGCGAGCCGGGTCAGCATGTGGACGGCATGAAAGGCGACCTGCGGGTCATCGGCGCACGCCTGGACGCACAGGTCCCCGCCCGAACTGGACGGGTCGAAATTTTCTCCCGTAAACGCGGGCAGCTCTTGAAGCTCCGCCGGACGCCGATCAGCCAGCCCGAAGCGGTCATGGCCGTCTACCGCGAACAGGCTCGGGCCGAGTCCGACCGTGATTGTCAACCGCGACGGCGCCAGATCAAGCGCCTCCCCCGTATCAGTCGGCGACTCGCCAAGCGCCAGCGACTCCGGCTGATAGGGCCGACCGTCCGCAAGCTGCGTGCTCGCCGCTGTCCAGCGTTCGAGGACGCTTCGCACGTCATCGATCGCCTCGCTCGTGAGGTCGAATGCCGCGAAGCACAGGTAATCCTGTGCTGGCGTCGCGATCCCCGCCTGATGTTCCCCGTAGAGCTTCAGCGCTTCTAGATCGCTTGTCGCCGCCGCTCCGCGAGAAGTTCCTGGGGTGCCGGCCACGAAGTGCTCCGCGCCCGCTCCGGCGATTATCAGAGCTGCGCCACAAATCGTCTCACGCCGTGTCAATCCTGTCGGCATCGTCTAACGTGGGCGAGCATAATACAACACAGTGCCTTCCCGATTAATGGTGCATGTACTCAACGGTCACGCCGTCGGTGGCGAGCCCGCACACGGACAGCCCCAACCATCAAAACGAACACAAGTGCCACCAGATAATACGGCAACCCAAAGTACCGAAAAATTATGAGGCCGATAACGCTTACAATACAGCTTACCACCAACGGCCAACGCGATTCATCACCTTTTAGTTTCATAATTTTTTCGGCTTCCCATTCATCACTTGGCCGCCCTCTCATTCCCTATTTTCAGCCGATCAGTTCGCTAACTCTTTCTTTGCCGATGTTGACGGCTTCTCCCGCGGCGCCCGTGAGGCATCCGCCGGCAACGCCGACTATAGCTCCTGGACCGCTCGTCGTCGCAGCGCCGATGACGCCGCCGAGCACTGCGCCTACCGTGCAAGCTTCAATGACTCTTTTTGTCTTTCTTTTACGCCTTTTCATATTCAGGCCAGCTGCCGTGTTCCGGTTCGTGTCCCACTTCCACTTCGGGTTCCCCAGGTGTAGTAGTCGCACGACACCCGATGCTGCCTTCGCCGGGCCAGTCTCCGGGGCCGGATAGACCTTTGCCCTTGTGGGTCTGGGTGTTGCAAGTTCCGTACCATGAGGTGCCGTATGGATCGGTTGCATTGGTTGGGCTGTCGCTTATGTAGAGGTAGAGGTTTGGTCCGCTGCCTGCCTCGCCGAGTGGGTCTTGGCTGATGAAGCGCGCGGCGGCGGGGCTGTAGTAGCGGGCGCGGTCGTAGTAGAGGCCGTTTCCGTCGTTTTCTTGTCCTGTGTATTGGGTGGTGTTTTCGCTAGCCGTACCTTCGTGGGCGGTGGTGCCGAAGGGGTCGTAGGTGTAGGTGGTTTCTACGCTGCCGGTGCTGCCGGCGAGCGCGATGGTGCTGCCGAGCTGGTCGGTGAGTAGATTTTCGCTGGTTTTGCTGGTCGTGCGAGCAAACACGTTATTGACTCCCAGACCCGTGAGGAGGTTGGCGGTGGCTGTGCCGCCCTGTATTTCCTGGACTACGTTCGGGCCGTCGTAGAGCAGTTCGGTCGTGGTTCCGCTTAGTGTTCTGGTTGTGCGGCGTCCGAATTGAAACCACTTACAGTATATGGGTAACCTCGGAGATCTGCCATGGGCAGCCTCGGTCATCAGTCAGCTTCATCCGCCATCTCATCGAGAAACTAATCTCTAGTGATCGGTGGCCTTCGACAATCGTAGTCGTCGTGCGATCTTCAACGTACCGTCTTCCCGCGGCGCGGACTTCGACCAGCAATGAAGGCGGTGTGCTTTGCGCTTCCAATTGAGCGATCCGTATCGCGCGCACACGTAGACCGCGCACAACCAACCGCAAGCGGTGGTCTGGATCGCCAGGATACAGCAGCGTCTCCAGAGCGTCACGACTCGCGATAGCCTCCAACGACTCGTCCTTACCGTCTATGGCCTCGGCCCACGCGCGAACCGCGTGTTCGACCTCGCCCGTCACGACACGAGGCGCGAAGCGGTCATCGACAAGCGACAGGTCAAGCGCGGCCTCGCGCGCGTCACCCGTAATCTCCGCACTGGCGACTGCCGGTATGTCCACACTGTTGACTTTTTGCTCGGCGAGCCGTTCGAGTGTCGCTTCGCGCTGTAGTGTTTGGATATCTGACCAAGGCGATGCGATAATCGGCTCCTTAAGTTGATGCAATCCCTCATGATGCTGCTCGATAGAAATGACCACCCACGCGTCGTCGTGTAACCCAAGCGTCCAGTACTCGCAAATGTTATGTACATCCGTAAAGCTATTTTTGCGATGGATGATCTTGCCGTGACTGTCTACTACCACATCGCGTACGCGCGCGCCGACGCGGACTACTGCCCGCTTACTTTCCTCCTCCGCAGCATTCTTCAATCCGACATAGTCGGTATTTATAACACCACGTAGTTCGATTTGGTTGCTCCACCCACGCCGCGCAAAACCCGCTAGTCGTTTTTCCCACTCGATCATCAAATCTGGCATCACAAGATCGCTCAGCGTCTCTCGATCATCGCGAGACCATGCCTCCTGGATAGCGCAAAACAAGCTCCTCGCCGCCACGCATACAGCCTCTTGAGCAAACCGAGCGTCACTCTCAGACGCCTCCGCTGAGGCGAGCCTCACCCGCGTCCGGCGAGCGCCCAAAAGCCGCCGCTCCACCACCAAGTCGACCGGCCAAAGAGCCGTCCGACGCATAATCCTAGCCGCAACGCTCAAGCTCAAAGGATTTCGATGCACCGTTCGTCGTCGGTGCCACGCACGCGCGTAAAGCATGCCAACCGTGAAGTAAAGAACAATCAAGACGAATACCACTAGCCTAGCCAGGACGGCCAAGCCAAAGACGCCTTCTTCGGAGCCGCTTCCGCTCACCCCACCGCCGGGTCCAAACCCACCCCCCCCACCACTTACGGCGCTGCCGCCACCGCCGCCGCCGCCGTCACTAAAGCCTCCGATCCCTCCACCACCTAGCGCATGGGCAGCCGGCGCTAACACGAGCAAGCTGAGCAAGATAAGCAGCAAGCCACCCATTCCTCCCATGAGCCATAGTACATTGGATCTCTTTCTTGGCACAACAGGTGAGCTGTCGATCACGCGATACTCCACAGGCGATCGATTTTATCCTGCTCGGCGCGGAAGCTTGCCGCTCGTTTGGACGCCGAGATCTTCTAGCCCTCTATAGCTTGCTTGTGCCGCCAGCTGATAGTTGCGCGCCGCGCTGCTCGCCGCCTGGCTATCGGTACCCTGCATGCTGGCATAATATTCTACCAGCGTCGTTTGCTCATTTTGAAACGCCTGGCAGACCTCGCGATGACCACTCTGCAGCCTAGTTGGTACCTTCATTTGTTCCAGGTCGCTCACGAGCGAGTCAAGACATCGCAGATGGTCTCGTTCGAGTTCTACCGCTTGCTCGCGATCATTTGCTAGTACGCTAGCAAGCGCCTCAACGTCGCGTTTCTCGTCGTCAGTTACCGCGAGCGTCGTGATCTTTGTCTGCACAGCGTAGATCTGTACCTGTAGCTCGACCAAGGCCGCTGACCGGTCGGGTAGGTCTTGATTTCGCGCTTCGCGAATGTCGCTCGCTTGTGTTAGCAGTGAGACAAATGCCGCCGCTTCTTTTTGTAATAACGGAGTCCCGACACGCAGATAATCGGTTATATTTTTTTGGCGCGTCGTACCGGATCGCCTGGTCGATGCCTCAAGTTCCTGCGTCGCACGCACGACCCTTCTCGCTAAACGCAATTTATATCCGCGAGAACCCCACGGCCAACGCACGACCGACACCAGTACCAGAACGCCACCCGCAGACCCTAACAACCCCAATCCACGAGAAAAGCCACCGGATGCGATGATCAGCGCTACGCCGCCTAGCCACATGACTAGCCGCCAGCGAGATACTCTGTCAATGTAGCTTTTAAATGCCCCCACGGTATGGACGTTGTGCTCTCAGCGGATATTTTAATCAGGAATAGGCACAGGTGCGGGTACTGGTACCGGCCAAAATGGGAACAAAGGCGGCTCTTCTTCTACACTCGGTTCGTGCGGCGGCGGAGGAGGTGGCGCAGTTGTTTCGGGAGGCGACACGCATTGCCCATTCACAACGACTTCGTTGCCAACACAGTGTTTCCTCTTTTTTTCTTCGTTTTGCTTATTAATTTCTTCTTCAATGCCTGACTTTATTCCTTCTTCGATACCCCCACATGGGATAGTCCAGCTGCCGCCTCCAGTAAGACCACGACCTTTTTCGCGATGGGTCTCGTTTTCGCATACTTCAGACCATGATCGGCCGTATGGATCGGTTGCATTGGTTGGGCTGTCGCTTATGTAGAGGTAGAGGTTTGGTCCGCTGCCTGCCTCGCCGAGTGGGTCTTGGCTGATGAAGCGCGCGGCGGCGGGGCTGTAGTAGCGGGCGCGGTCGTAGTAGAGGCCGTTTCCGTCGTTTTCTTGTCCTGTGTATTGGGTGGTGTTTTCGCTAGCCGTACCTTCGTGGGCGGTGGTGCCGAAGGGGTCGTAGGTGTAGGTGGTTTCTACGCTGCCGGTGCTGCCGGCGAGCGCGATGGTGCTGCCGAGCTGGTCGGTGAGTAGATTTTCGCTGGTTTTGCTGGTCGTGCGAGCAAACACGTTATTGACTCCCAGACCCGTGAGGAGGTTCGCGGTGGCCGTACCGCTCTGGATTTCCTGGACAACGTTCGGGCCGTCGTAGAGCAGTTCGGTCGTGGTCCCGCTTAGCGTTCTGGTTGTGCGGCGTCCGAATGGGTCGTAGCCAAAGCTCGCTTTGATGGTTCCGGTGATGCTTGTGAGCTGGTTGCGGGCGTTCCATTTGTATTCGGAGGTGCCGTCGGACGTGAGGTTGCCGTTGGCATCGTAGCTGAGTTTTTTGCTGCCGCGTTCGGTTTGCTCGTTGTCGGCGTTGTATTTGGCGGAGCTGAAGGCTTCTGGTAGAGCGGTGCGGGCGTAGCTGCCCCAGACGGCTTCCTTGCGGCCATCCAGGTCGT
Organism: uncultured Solirubrobacterales bacterium; assembly: GCA_963804675.1. Taxonomy (GTDB): domain Bacteria; phylum Actinomycetota; class Thermoleophilia; order Solirubrobacterales; family Solirubrobacteraceae; genus Palsa-744. The sequence continues at coordinate 2,737,239 of CAWDRI010000001.1, forward strand.
AGCTGTAGTCCAGTTCGCCGAGCGTCGTCGAGGATTTCTTGTAGGTGATCGAGGTCAACTCGTTCGCTTCATCATAGCCATACTGCTTTTCGATGCCGTCTGGCAGGGTGGTGCTGGTCGGGAGGTTCGCTTCATTGTACGCAAACGAGACGGCTTGGGTGCCGCGTTTAATTTCTTTGAGTAGGTTTCCTTCGTTATAGGTATATTTGACGGCTTCCTGGCCCGGCACGGTCATGCTTGTGCGTCGGTTGGCTTCGTCGTATTCGTATTTGATCGTGCCCTGCGGTGTCGCGAGCGACTTCAGCCGGTTCAGTTCGTCGTATTCAGGGGTGTATGTTCCGCTCGCGCTGTCAACGACCTTCGTAAGCCGGTTGCCGTCATCGTATTCGTATTTGATTGTGCTTTCCGCGGTTTCACCGGATACGCCGTACTTTGCTTCGGCGAGGCGGTTCAGCGGATCGTAGACGAACTTGTCGAGCTTGCCGCGCCGGTCTGTGTATTCGGTGAGGTTCCCCTCCGCGTCGTACACCGCGGTTGCTTTCTTTTCCAGCGGGTCCTCTTCGCTTTCCAAAAGATCCATTTTGGTGTACGCAAACGTCGTCTTGTTTTTGAGCGGATCGGTAGTCGAAGTCAGGTCCCCGTCACCGTCGTATTCTAGTGATGTGACGTTGCCCGAGGGGTCTGTGATCTTGGTGAGCTGATTGTCGTTGTTGTATTCGTTGATTGTCTGCTGTCCGCCTGGCGCGGTGCTCGCTATCATGCGGCCTGCGGCGTCAACGAACTGTTTGGTTGTTCCGCCGAGTGGGTCGGTAACGCTAGCTGGTTCACCGTGTTCGTAGGTGATGGTGGTTTTGTGGCCTTCCGGGTTGGTGACGACCGCCAACTGGCCGTCGGAGTTGTATTCGTAGTGTGTGGTGTGGCCGAGCGCTTCGCTCGTCGCGGTGCGCTCACCAAGACTGTTGTATTCATATTTGGTGGAGTGGCCTAGCGGGTCGGTTTCCTTGGTCAGCTCGCCTGTATCTGGTTCGTAGGTGTATTTGTAGGTCTGTGCCGAGCCGGTGCCCGCCAGCCGAGTAACTGCCGTGACGTTGCCGTAGCTGTCGTATTCGTAGGCGGTCTTACGGGAACGAGGGTCGGTGGATGACAGCAGAAATCCTGTGCCCGATTGCGGTTCAAAGGTTGTTTTCTCTTCGTCGGCGCTGCCGAGCCCGATCGTTTCACTTGTCGGCCAACCTTCGCTGTTAAATACGGCCTTGCGTTTGCTTTCGCGCGGTTCCGTCACCGTTGTGCTTTCTACGTTTTCTTCGCCACCCACCGTGTAGCCGAATTCGTAGGTGCCGCCATTAGCCATTTTTTGCTTCGACACCCTGTCATGGGCTTCGTATTCGTTTTCGATGTACTTGTTGCCACGCGGGTCGGTGATGGACTTCATGTCGCCCGCCCCGTCGTATTCGTATTTCGTGGTGCGTTCGGCGGGGTCGGTGGCTGATTCGAGCAGGTCCGCCGTAGTGTATTTGTATTTCAGCTTGCGGCCGGTATTGTCTTTGATTTCAGTGATGTCGTTTGAGCTGTTGTACGTGAATTTCACCCAGCGGCCGTGCGGCGACGTGATGCGTGTGATATTGCCTTTCTGTCCTTCTGCGCGGGTGATCGTGAGCTGCTGGCCTTGCTTGTTGCGGATCGCCTGCAAAGGCGCGAGCGAACCGAAGATGTACGTGGTGCCGTCTGTGAGGGTTAGTTCCCAGCCGGGTATCGACCCGTTCCACTTGATCGTTGAGTCATAGAACACGGTAGGGGTGTTCGTTGTCTTGTATTCCGAGCCGATATATCCTTCGGGGCCAGCTATATGTTTGTAGAGAATCTTCCCGCCGTTGGGGAACACCAGGTAGGCTTCATGGTAGCTTTCGGACCACAGTCTTAGTTCATAGCGGCTCGTTGTTCCTACGCCGAAGCTGTAGTTATTCGAATCGCCTTGGCGGTAGCTCCGTTCGATCACAATCGGGATCGTGTCCGGGACCACCAGGTCAGTACGCGTGTAGTCAAACAAGCCACTACCGAGATCAACGGGATCACCCGACGTCGTATGCCTGCCCGGTGGTGTGCTTTTTTTGGGGGGCGTTGGACTTCCGGTGATCATGGCGCCGGTGAATTCCCAGACACGGACGCTGGGGTCGGGTACGACCTGCTTGCCGTTCGCGGTGACTGAGCCGTAACCGTAGATATACCAGCCGCGGCCGTTGGGGTCGTAGTTCCAGAACGCGACGCGCGACCCTGCCCGCAGGTGGGTGTAGTTGGGGTAGATGATCTGCGCGCCCTTGCTCAGATAGGCCCGGCCGGGCTGTACCGTGAAGTAGACCGGCACTTCGATGAACTCCGGCAATGGAAACGGCGGCCGGTCAACCGGGACCGCCGTGATGTTCAGATCGCGCACGACATGGCCCTGTGCGTCATGGATCACGGTTCCCGCGGGCAGCCGTACTTCAAGGCCCGGGATGCGAGGGGTCGTGATGCTCACTGGCCCAGTGGTCGGCGAGGCGACCCGGTGGTCCCCTGCCGCATCCAGCGGCGTCATCCAGATCGGCGCTTCGAGGGTCGTCTCTTCATGTGCCTTGATCTGCACGCCGATCGCGAACGTTCCGTAGCGCTGCCCGGCGATGTGTCCGCCTTCGACCACGAGCACTTGGTGTCCTGCGGGTACGCCCGCCAACAGGAACTGTCCCTTGGAATTCGTCACGCCCGTCGCGCTGCTGTTCTCCAGCGAGACGTGCAGCCCCGCCAGCGGCATACCATTGAGCTTCAACGCCTGCCCAGCGAGCGCGCTCGCCCCGCGCAACACCGGCGCAGGCGCGGCCAGCGACGCCCACGGGCTCGCCGGCCTACCAGTCGTCCACGACATACCCGCGCCCACGCGCTGTGGATACCACTCTTCAGACCCAGCCGGCACGTATGCCCGGACTGCCCTCGGCAGACCCAAGCCGTCGGCCCTCCGCCCTCTCGCCGCGCGAGCATGTACGGCAGCTCTACTCGTACGCGCGCCAACGTTGGCCATGACCTTCGTGCGAGGGCTGACGCTCGCACGCACGCCAGCCGGCGTCCGCTTCGCGCGTCCGCGAGCCGCGACCGCTCCACCCCGGCCGCCGGCCACCAAACCTGCGCTGCTCGCTCCCCGGCGCCCGGCATCTGAGAACGCTCTGGTGGTCTGGCGCGTGCCAGCCGCGACCAGCGACGCGCCCGACTGGCCGCCGCCGCCCGTTGCCCAAATACCCAACGTCTGCCCGTCAGGCAGCGCGCCGCCGCCGCTACGTCCGCCTGGCGCACGCACTACCAAGCCGTGCGGCGGCGAGCCTATGTAGGCGGTCAGCTTCACCGACCCTGTGTATTCGTTTTCCGGGGCAATCAAGATCGTGTACGTCCCGGTCGCCGATAGCGAGACGGGTCCGAGTGCCGTTTCTGCACCAGACGTAAACCGCTTTTCTTCGCCGACGCGCGACCCTTCGCTATTCACGATCGAAACCCAGCCCGCTTCGATTGCCGATTCGGAAAGCACGAGCGAAACTTCCTCACCCGATTTCCCTGAGAACGCGATTTTTGCGTTCTGGCCGGGACCGTGAGTCGTAACGACCGTCGATTCGCCCCCGCTACTCGGCGTGATCGTGCCTGTGACTGCAGAGTAGGAGGTGAGTTTCAACGATCCTACATTCAGCACACCCGTTTCAACTACCAGCGTATATGTGCCAGTTGTAGGAAACGCCACGGAGCGCATGAACCCATTTTTGCTGAAGCCTTGTTCTGTCATTCTTCTGCCTTCGGGGTTCCTCCATTCGAGGTACACCGACCGCGAGAACCCGGTGAATTCGCTGACCTTCAACGAGACTTCCTCACCAGCGCTACCCGACACCAAGTACTTCGCCTCCTGTCCCGGCTCGGTCAACGACACGTTTTCCGAGGAACCGCTAGTCGTCGGCGACAGCGACCCAGTCACGTCCACGACCTTGTACGCCGTCAGCTTGACTTTGCCTGTTTCCGCTCCATGTTCCCCCAACGGGACTATATGAATCGTGTAGGTGCCCGTTTTCGACAACACGAACGGCCTATATTCGCCGACCATTACCTCTTCTTCACTAAAGCTTCGCGAGCCTTCCGAGATTTCCCTTCCTTCTGACGTCAAGACCGTTACCGACGCAGATTTGAACGTCGATTCCGACAATATCAGCGAAATTTCTTCACCGCTATTACCCGAAAACGTGAAATTTGCGTCCTGGCCCGGCACAGTCGTCGTAATCGTTTTCGATTCACCGCCAGTCGTTGGCGTGATCGACCCCGTGAGCGCCGTTGCGTTATACGCTGTCAGCTTCAGCGAACCCGTATTCAGCGAGCCCGGCCTCACGATCAGCGTATAGGTCCCCGTCGTGGGGAACTCCACGGGTTCCATGAATCCATTCCCACTGAACCCTTTTTCCGTCATCCTTTCGTTCGCGGGATTCTGCCATTCCAGTTCCACCGTTCTTGTAAACCCGGTGAATTCGCTGACCTTCAACGAGACTTCCTCACCCGCGCTACCCGACACCGTGTACTTTGCCTCCTGCCCCGGCTCAGGCAACGACACCGTTTCTGACGCGCCGCCAGTCGTCGGGGACAACGAGCCCGTGACGTCAGTCACCTTGTACGCAGTCAGCTTCACGTGACCCGTTTCTTCACCGGCCGCCGTAATACGAATTGTGTACGTTGCGGTTTTTGGTAGCACGAATGGCTTGTAGCGCCCAACCATCCCCTCTTCTTCATTAAAGCTTCTCGATCCTTCCGAGACTTCTGCCCCTTCCGGCGTCAGGACTGTTATCGACCCTGATTTGAACGTCGATTCGGCCAAGACCAGCGAGACTTCTTCACCCGCGTTACCCGCGAACGTGATATCAGCACCCTGGCCCGGCACGCTCGTCGTAATCGTTTTTGATTCACCGCCGCTCGTTGGCGTGATCGACCCTGTCACCGCTGTCGCGTTGTACGCCGTCAGCTTCAACGAACCAGTAGATGTACCGCCCGTTCTCACGATCAGGGTATAGGTGCCCGTCGTTGGGAACTCGACCGCTTCCATGAAGCCATTCCCATTGAATACATTTTCCCCAATCCTTTCGCCCGCAGGATTTTGCCATTCTAGTTCCACTGACCTCGTAAACCCGGTGAATTCGCTGACCTTCAACGAGACTTCCTCACCCGCGGTACCCGACACCGTGTACTCTGCCTTCTGGCCAGGCGTCGATAGCGAAACAGACTTTGCTGAGCCTTCCGTTGTGGGCGTCAACGTGCCCGTTACTGTGTCCGCGTAGTACGGTGCCAATTCGACTTTGCCGGTAAATTCGGCGTTCGGAACGACGACAATGCTGTAAGTCCCCTTCATTGGGAGGCTGGCCGGTTCCATCAGCTTTTCTTCGCCGCTAGTCCCCAACCCAACCGAGCTGACCTCTTCGTACCGTGGCCCATACAAATACGCTGTGCCCGCCGACAAGCTGACGTTCTTCAGGACTGCCGAAAGCATTTCTGGATTGGTGGCTTCCACGGTCGCCACACCGATTGTTTTCGCCGTCGCGACCGTCAACGTCGAAAAACTACCCAGCGTCATGTTTGCCGTAGGCCCAATCTGTGCCGCAGTGTAGCCAGCAGGCGGAATATACAAATAAGAACTAGTCGCAGACCCGTGAGGCGTGGTAATCGCAACACGTCCACTCGACGCCCCTTCGGGAACCACAAATTTAAGCGACGTGCTTGTCGAAGACGTGACTTCAGCCGCCGTCTGATTCACGTACACATCGTCGTTACTCGTTTTTGTTTCAAAGTTCGTGCCCGTAACCGTCACGACTGCGCCAGCCGCCGCATCCGACGCCGACAACGATGTGATCGTCGGCGTAGGGGCACTCGCCACTGTAAACGTCTGCCCACTCGTGACCGGCCCTTCCGTCGTCGTCTGCACCGTCACGGTGCCCGTAGTAGCGCCAGACGGCACTTTCACGGCAAGCGTATCTGCGCTCGCGGCCGTCACGGTCGCAGCGGTACCGTTGAACTTCACCGTATCATTGGCCGCCGTGCTGGAAAACCCGGTACCCCAAATATCGACCGTTTCACCGACGGCGCCCTTCGTCGGTTCAAGCTCGATGATCGACAGTTTTGTTGAGGAAACCCGTTTGACACTCGACAAATCGCCCGCGGCATCCCACGTATAAAACCCATATTCAGCTTCTGGTTTTATCACCGCCTTCAAAGCATTGTTCGGCGCATAGACGTACCGAATCGCGCTACTCGGCACCGAAGCCAAAGCCGACGAAACACCAAGAGTCGCCACAGCCCAACACAACAGCGCCACAATCGCCACAAGCCCAGGAGTGCCGCAAAGACCACGACGCAGCCCGCCACACCAAGACAAACACCTAGTCACCGCGACCCTCCCTTGCTATTCATTGTTAACTGACCATTCCATGCAACGACGCGACCATAAATAAGTCACGCGACCCTGACAAGTCTGTAGATTGAAAAAATACGCAAATACCGCATAAAAGCCTTCGCGTGATGGGTGCCGTCCTTCGTGTCTCGTCAGACGAGTCGACCGCCACCGCGACAGACGCCCGCTTTGCACTCCTTCGATTACGAGATGCAGTTCAGCGCGAGCGCACCACCATGACTTCAGTGGGCACTCGCGCTGAACCTCGCGCGCCAGGGCGACGCCGATTGTGCCTGCCCCCCGAGAGATTGCGGGCCGGGCCGCGTATAGGGAGAGCGACCCGGCCCGGTTGGACCATGGGATGGAACGCAATAGCTTGCTTGGCGCCGACCTGTCCGGTAACGACGGGAGGGGATACGCTGAAAAACCCGTCGCCTTGCCGATTCAATTGTCCGATCGTGGGCCTCACTGCTCATCGCACGGTCAAGGATGACCGGCGCTTGTGCTCGCGTGAAGTCCCTAACCGGCTATACCGCCAATAGGTATCTAGAACCGGATAGTCAGCTCAAACAGATCGAATAGTTCATACGCTGATGCGCCGGACGAATCGCCGCGCTCGCAGGACGAGCATCGCGGGCGCCGCCAGCTCGCCGAGTGCGTCGAGGACGCTTTCGGCGGCTGGGCGTGACGCCGGCAGCCATGCTTGCCGATCTGAAAGGTACAGGCTTGCCATCGCGGCCAGGATGAGGCTGTGATCGGCGCCAGCCGGGGGAGCGTGCCGAGCAGCTTGCGCGGCGCAATAGCGCAGGCGTTCGGCGAGGTCGGACGGCGAGGCGTAGAGGTCGAGAAGGTTGGGCTGGCCGGTCGCGGCATCCTCGGCGCGGTCGATGAGGGAATCCAGAAGCGTGTGCAGCGCACACGTCCACGGCCAGTACACGGCCTCGATCGTCGCGGCGCGGCTGGCATCCATCCCCGGGTCGGCCGCGGCGGCGAGCAGCGCGAGCGTGTCTAGCGACGATCCACACGCGGCGCACGTCTCCCACCAGCGCAGCGAACGGCACGGCGTGGTCTGCATCGCCCACTGCATGAGTGCCGGATGGTTTCTCTCGGTTGCGAGGTTAACCTCGCTTTGATAGCGAACGGTCCGCTCGGCGCTCGACATGATCTTGGCTGCGAGTTGCGGATAGCCGGGCAGCGTGACCACGACTGCGCGGCATCCGTCAACCAGCCGGGCGAGGTAGCCGCCATCTTGGCTGCGCGAGTGGTGCCGGTAGTAGTCGGGATGGGGTTGGCCGGGTTGGAGGATGGCGAGGATAGCGGCGTGAAGCTGGCGGGCGTTGTCAGCCGGCGCCACATGCGGCTGCTCCATGAGCGTGTCGGCGTAGTCGTAGACGGCCTGGTAGCCCACCAGCAAGCGAGCGACGGCGGACCTGCGCTCTGGCGCCACGAAGGCTGCGAAAGCCGCCGCTCCCTCCAGACTGCTCCACTTGATCGCTTGTGCTTCGAGCGCCAAGCGACGCAGCGTCGGATCAGGAATCCTGCGCGCCTCGACGCTCAGGCGGTGAATCTCACATTGCACAGCGGGAAAGACATCAAGCCAATAGCTGCGCGCGGCCGAGGCGAACGCCGCCGCATCGGCCCTCCGCCCGTTGGCTACGCGGTACACCCGGTATGGTCCCGTGCGCGGTCCAGCCGCGCAAGCTCACTCCTGAAAGCTCGTCTCCGTAGGAATGCCCGCCGCGGAATAGCCGGGGATCGCGATCACCGCCAAGGCGATGCCCAGGACGATCAGCAGCGTGACAATCGCGTGTGGCACGCCGATTGAGAACGGCGCCGGAAAGCCGGTGCCGAGCCGCAGGTAGCGGTCTGCAAGATCGTGGCCGTACAGTCCGAGGACGAGCCCGTCGAAACAGCCGACCGCGAGGATAACGCCGTTCTCGATCAGTAGAGCGCGCCAGAGCTGACGGCGGGCGTAGCCGTCAGCCTTCAAGGCGAGCAGGCGTCCTCGTCGCTGGTAGATCGCGGTCGATAGCGCCGCGGCGAGCGCCAGCACCGCCATGAGGAGTAGCAGCGTCGATATCTGGCCCAGGCTTTGCAGACCTTGGCGCGCTTCGCGTTCGATGCTCGCGATGCGTTGACGGAAGGTGAGCACTTGAAGACCGCTTTGTGGGCCGATCGCCTGCAACACTGCGCGCCTGCCAGCTTCAATGCTCACGCCCGGCTTGAAGTCGATCCCCACATCGGTCGGGTTAGCTGTCTGCCACCAGCGCCGGAAGTCGGCCGTACTGATCGAAATGGCGCCGGGCGGCCATCCGATGTTGGTGGTGATCGCCGCCACCCCGAACCGCGCTGTGCCCGCCGGTGTCGGCAGAGTGAACGTCCCGCCGACATGCAGGTGGTGTTCGGCGGCAAACGCATTGGAGACGGCGGCCCAACCGCCGCGGCGCAGCATGGTCGAGGCACGCGCCAAATTGCCACTCAAAAGTTGGCTTGAAGGAATGACCTCAGAACCGCTGGGTGGACGGCCGCGTATCCAAAGCTGGCGCGAGCCGTCGTCCAAGTACGCATTCTGATATGCGCTGATCGACGCGACGCCGGGCGTTTTGGCGATAGCAGCGAGCGCGCCCTTTGCTTGGAAGCTGTCGGTCGCAAAGATGTTCTTTTCGTTGCCCAACAACCACACTTGCGCTGCGTCGTAGTCCTGATGGGTTGCTTGGCTGAGGCCTCGGATCAGATCGTTACGCGCGCCGCCGACCGCGACTGACCCGTAGATCGCAAGCGCGGCGATTCCGGCCACGACAGCCGAGTTTGTCGCTGTCCCCTCCAGTTCGATGACTGCGAGCGCCAGCATCCCGCCGTGCCAGCGCCGCGCGACGTAACGCATGAGCCGTAGCGAGAGGCGGAAAGCCAGCGGAATGAAACAGAGTGCCGCAAACCCCAGCAGCACTCCACCGGCCGCAGTCAGCGCGGAGTTGACCACAGCCAACACCGTAACCACGCCAACCAGCGCAGCGCCAACAAGTGCAGCACGGCCAGCGCTCCGCTTGCCGATGTTCTGGCCTGGCTCACCCGGCTCATGCAGCACCGCATCGACAGGCTTACCCGGTCGCAGGTCAAAGGCCGGAGCCATTGATGCCAGCATGGCTGCCAGCACGCCGCACGCCAGCGCAATCAACACTGCGCTCAGGCGCACCGTCTGATGGCCGCTCGCCGGAAACGCGATGGCGATGTAGTTCGGTACTTCGCGAAAAAGCGTGTGTGCCATGACGTCGCCGGCAACGATCCCGACCAGCGACGCACCAACTCCAAGAGCGCCAGCTTGAAAGGCGAGGATGACAAGAACCTGCTTGGAGTCAAAACCCTGCTCGCGCATGTCGGCGATGATCCGCCGACGCTCTGGCATGGTCAGCAGCATGGCGTTGAGCGCCAACAGCACACCCACCATGACCGCGATCGCGACAAACAGCAACGTGGATTGGCTGGTCGGCGCGGCGGCGCCCTGCACAAGTCTCAATTCGTTGTCCGCCGGCACCACATTGAGCGTGCCGCCGGCAAGCGTATGCAGCTCGTCGGCGACCCTCCGCGCCTCGCCCGCCCCCGTACGGACGAGCACGCTTGTCACTCGCCCTTCCAGACCCGTGAGCTGTTGCGCATAGGGCAGCAATGCCACGGTGATGCCGCTGGAAGCCACCGCGCCGATCGCACCTTCTCCTAGCACGGCGCGCACCAGGACGTTGTGCGCGTATCCGCCGGCCGACACCCGCGCCTGCGATTCGGTCCGCACGCCGATCGATTGCGCCACCCCGGACGGCAGACCGATACCGCCTTGCACCAGCGTCGCACCCGAGCCGAGATTTTGGGTTGCGGTGCCTTCCATCCCGACTAGGCCCGCGGTCACGCCGACGAGCTGCACCGCTCGTTCCCCCGCAGGCCCGCGGATGATGGCGTTCTCCCGCAACAAGAACGCTGAATCCTTGATCCCCGGCAGGCTCGCCGCGCGCTTGGCTACCGTTTCGCTGAACCCCTGCGACGAACGTGCCGCCAATTCCAACGACGCGCGGCCGTCTACCTCGTGCAGAGTTTCGCGCGCCGCGCCCACGATGCTCGTGTTGGCAACGAGCACGCCGAACACGAGCGCCACTCCCACGGCAATCCCAAAACCGGCCAACAGCTCCCCGACGACATGATTCCTGAGCCGATCAAGGTACATGCCGAACAGAACGCTCACCCGCAACCGGAAGACCAGCGGGTCCAGCGATGGCCGGCGCATCAGCGCACCGTCGTCTCTCGCTCGACACCAAGACCCTCGGTGAGCTGCCCGTCGCGCAACGTGAGGACACGATCGACAAACGACGCAGCCTGCGGGTCATGCGTGACCAGCAGGACGGGGATCGTCTGTTCACGGCCAATCTCTCTGAGCATCGCCAGCACGTCTGCACTGCGCTTGCTGTCCAGGTTGCCGGTCGGCTCATCGGCGAGCACCAATCGCGGGTTGGTCGCCAACGCTCGCGCGATCGCCACACGCTGACGCTCGCCCATCGACATTTCTGCCGGCCTGTGCTTCATCCGGTCGCCGAGCCCAACACGTTCCAGCCACGGGCGCGCTTCGCGCCCCGCCTCGCCCATTTTCATGCCTAGCGCAAGGAACTTCACTCCCGCGTTGTCAAGTGCGGTGGCTCCCATGACCAGATGAAACGCCTGGAAGACGATGCCCACCTGCTCGCGCCGGTAGCGAGCGCCCTCATTCGCGGAGAGCTTGCCAACGTCCAGCTCACCGAAACGCACACTGCCATGATCGGGACGCATCATGGCTGCACCCATCATCATCAGGGTGGTCTTGCCCGAGCCGCTTGGGCCGTACAGCGCCACGAATTCGCCGGGCTCGATCGTGAGCGAGACGCCATCGACTGCGCGCACCGTGTCGTCGCCGGCCCGATAGTGCTTGACAACCTCGCGCAGTTCAAGCGCGCTCACGACTCATCGGCCTTCGCGCCACGGCCCGGCCGCAACTCCACCACCTTGCGGCGACGTTCGGTCGAGTAGAGCTTGCCGTCGAGGTTCATCACACGACGCGAACCGCGCACCGCCGTCACTTCTTCGGACGCGATCACGAGCCCCAACCCCAACTGCTTCGGGAGCCCGTGCAACAGCGCAAAGAACTCGCTCGCCTGGCTCGACCGCGCCAGCAGCGCCGGCTCGTCCACCAGCAGAACTCGCGGTTCTCGGGCCAGCGCCCGCGCCAAGGCAACGCGCAACCGATCACTCATCCCCAGCCGCTCGGTCTTCTGATGCCCAAGGTGCAATGCCTGCGCCCAGCCAAGGGCGCGATACGCACACTCTTCGGCCTGGCCCATTTTCAAACCGTTGCTGTAGAGCGGCATGGCGATATGCCTCACGACCGCTTCGGAGCGCACCGGACGCCAGTCGCACGACACCAGCGCAATCCCATGACGGCGCCGGTAACTCGTCCGCCGGTCGGCGCTCATCTTCGCCAGGTCGTGCCCTTCCCACAACACGGCACCGGAATCCGGCAGCTCCAAACCCGCGGCGACTTTCAGCAATGTCGTCTTGCCGGCCAGTCGCGCCGCGAGCACGCCGATGGTTTCGCCCGCATCCAGCGCGAACGCCACCTGATCGAGCACCACGCGCGGGCGCACGCCGTCGCGGTAGCTCTTGCAAACGTCACGCAGCTCCAACAGCGCCATCACGACTCGCCGGACATGCGAAGTTCGAGATCTTCGGCGAAGTCGTTGATCCACTCGATCTCCGCTTTACGCTGCTTATCGACCTCGGCCCGCAGATGCCTGATGGCGAACCCCAGCCATGACGCCTTTGGCGCGGCCCACGTCCGCGCGTTCTCCTCGATCGATTCAAGCAGGTCTTCCCGGTACTCGCTCAGTGCACGCAACAAGTCCGGTACGTCGTCTTCGGTCGAGAAGGCAACCCGTACATGGAAGTCCGCGCGCAGGACACCCAGCATCGGACGGCTGCCGTATCACCGCTGTCGCGCCTGCGGCGCATTGCTGGTCGGGTAGTAGACCTTCCGGTAGCCAGGCGGATCGGGAATCGGCTCCCTACGCGACCACAGAAGCCCGTCGTTTTCCAAGGCTTTGAGCGGGTCGTAGATGCGCTTTGGCTTGATCCCCCACGTCCCCATCCGCTGGTTGGTTCGTGTCGCCACACCATAGCCGTGCCCAGCTTCTTCCAGCAGCGCCGCCAGCACAGCCGCCTTGGTCGGCGTCATGCGCTTCCACCGGCCGCGACGATGCTCCAGCTCACGGCGCCGTCGCGTTCGCGGCATCCGCTCTTTGAGGTCTTCGGAGAAGTCATTGACCCATTCGATCTCCGCTTTGCACTGCTTATCGACCTCGGCCCGCAGATGCCTGATGGCGAACCGGAGCCATGAGTCCTCCTCCGGAGGAGCCCACGTCCGCGCGTTTTCCTCGATCGACTCGAGCAGATCTTCTCGGTATTCGCCCAGCCCGCGAAACAAGTCCGGTGCGTCATCTCTGGTCGAGAACGCAACCCGCACATGGAAGTCTGCACGCAGGACACCCAACGTCGGACGGCTCGCAAGCCAATCCTGTCGCGCTGGCCGCGCGGCATCGGTCGAGTAGTAGACCTTCCGGTAGCCCGGCGGCTCGTCGCATGGCTCCTTGCGCGACCACACCAGACCGTCCCTTTCGAGCTGTTTCAGCGGCTCATAGACCTGCTTTGACTCGATCCCCCACGTCCCCATCCGCTCGTTGGTCCGCGTCACAATGTCGTAGCCGTGCCCATGCGCTTCCAGCACCGCCTCCAGCACAGCCGCCTTTATCGGCGCCAAGCCGTCCTGCCGGCCCGCCCGATGGTCCTGCTCCCTTTCTCGCTGTCGCCTTGCCCGAGGCATCGTCCAGTCATCGGGATCGTACATGCACGCCGCGACAAGCGCCGGCACGTCGGTTCCCCAGGTTCTTCCTAATGTTTCTGACTCTCGGGAGGCACAGTCGCATCAGGGCGGCGCCCTGCGCGCCGGTAGACTGTCCAGCCAATGTGGACGTTGCGCACTACGCAACGGGCGAGCGCGCCGCGTCGAGCGCGCGCATGGGCCGTTCGGGCGATACCCCTCATGCTGGTGTTGGTCCTCGGCACCATTGGCCTGCCTCGCGCCCACGCGGCCCGCGCCGCAGCCGTCCGCGCGCACGCCGCGCGCACCCTCAACGTGACCGACACCGCCCACCTGCACCTTGTCAGCACGTCGGGCGAACTGCTCGAAGAGGAAGGCCCAGCCACCGGAGCGCTCCCCGGCAAGGTCCGTGCCCGGTTCGCGATCGGCGCGTCCGTCACCGGCTACTTCACGTTCTACCCGCGCGGCGGGGGATCGATCAGTGGCTACGGGTCGGCACGACTACGCTCCATCGGCGCCTACGCGAGCTTTGGCGGCACCATGTCGGTCAGCCGCGGCACCGGCCGCTACGCGCACGCGCACGGAAGCGGCGGCTTCTACGGTAGCGTCAACCGCCATTCCAATGCGGTGGTCGTCCAGACCACGGGGAAGCTCTCGTACTGACGACCACTCGGCCGGCAGCCACCGTCCGAACGAGAAGCGAAGTCGCCACCGTCCGCTCAGCCGGCGCGCCGGTCGTGCGCCCGGAAATCACGCCGCGGGGCTGCTGGGCGCGCTTGCGGCGTTGCTGACGGCGCTGATCGCCTATGAGGCTTTGCGCTTTGCCGAGGCGCGCGCGCGCATCCGCGGGCGGCGCGCGGTCTCGGAGTCGGTCGGCTGAGCGCGCCTTTTGCGCGGCACGCGCTCGTCGTCGATCGGCCGCCGGGTCGAGCCGCGCGCCCGGATGCGCGTCGGCACGAACACGTGCGCGGAGACGGGCTCGCGCTTCTCGATCAGCGCGGCGATCACCTCGACCGCGCGGTCGCCGATCGCACCGGGGTGCAGCTCGACGGTGGTGAGCCCCGGCCGCGCCCACTTGCTCGCGGCGCTGTCGGCACAGCCTGACACCATCAGGTCGCGTGGGACGGACAGCTCACTGGCCTGCGCCGCCAGCAACGCGCCGAGCGCGAGCCGGTCGAGCGTGGCGTGTACCGCATCCGGGGGCGGGGATCGTCTCAACAGCTCGATCGTGGCGTTAAAACCGGCGCTCTCGGTGAGGTCGCTGCGCGCCACGATGTCGATCGGTTCGCGGTCGCGGTCGCGGCACCACTCCTCGTAGGCCGAGCGCGAGTCGATCGAGAAGGAGGTCGTCGGCGGGCTGCCCAGCAGCGCGATCCGCCGCGCGCCGCGCACGGCGAGGTGGTCGAGGATCGCGCGCGTGGCGGTGCGGTGGTCGTTGTCGACCCAATAGCCCCGTTTCATGCCGGGCACGCGACCGGTTGTCACCAGTGGGACCTGCAGGCGGTTGACCGCTTCGAGCAGCGGGTCTCGCGCGACCGGGTCGACGACGATCGCCCCGTCGAGCGGCATCCGCAGCCAGACCGCAGCGCGCGCCGCGGAGGCCAGCATCAGCGTGTAACCCCGATCGAGCGCGGCGACGCTCGCCGAGCTGATCAGCTCGGCGAAGTACTCGAAGTCGGAGACGGCAAAGTTGCCGTCTCCGGTCTGCGCGACGGCGAGTCCGATCAGGCCGCTGCGGCGGCCGGCGAGGTTGCGCGCGGTCGCGTTGGGCTGGTAGCCGAGCCGCTGCGCGACGTCTTCGACGCGCTGGCGCGTGGCCGGCGAGATGCGGCCCTTGCCGTTGAGGGCGTGGGAGACGGTCGTCGGGGAGACCCCCGCCCGCCGCGCGACCTCTTTGATGCCCACCACCCGACGCATGCCGACCAGCCTTCAGATGAAAACTAATTTATGGAGCGATGGCCCGATTCGCGGGTTGGCGCCGTGCCAGGCGCCACCCGCGACCCACCCGGCCATCACGGCGAACCCGCGAAGCATACCCGGACGCGATCAACCCTTGACAGGGAAAAGCGATTTTGCAAGACTGTTCGGGCAGCTGCACCCGCCGTCGTTTGCAGCCGGCGTGCTGCCAAGGCTACGATAGAGGGACAGGCAAACACCCCCACGCGCCGGTGACCGTGGCCCCCGCGGGCCCCGGCACCGGCGCACGACTGGACAGGAGCAGCGATGGCCAGCTCGGCACAGGTTGATCCCACGATGTGGACTGGCCTCCTACACGCCGGGCTGGCCGGCTCCTTTATGGGCCTGCCCCACGTGCCGCCCACCGCCGAGGCTTTGCGCGAGCGCCAGGCGCGGGCGGCGATTTACGGCATCCCGTTCGACTCCAGCTCGGTCGGCCGCAGCGGCGCCAGCTACGGGCCGCGCGGAATTCGCGAGATCTCCTACCATTTCCTTTCGTATAGCGCGACGCTGGACTTCGATCTGGTCGAAGCGTTGCATCCCTGTGACTGTGGCGACTGCGCGGTCGTGCCGGGCAACGCGCAGCGCACGTTCGCTCGCGCGCAGGCCGATATCGGCGAAATCCTCGCCGCCGGCGCGCTGCCGGTGTGCCTCGGTGGCGACCATTCGGTGACGATTCCCGCGGTGCGCGCTGTGCGCGATCAGTTCGCCGACCCGGGACTGGTGCTGCTCGACACGCACCTCGACACCGCCACCGAAATCAGCGGCGAGACGCTCAACCACTGCTGCCCGATCGCGCGCGCGGTGGACGCCGGCTTCGACCCGGCCAAGATCGTGCTGGTGGGCATCTCCGGATGGATGAACCCGCGCTCGGAGCTCGACTACTGCCGCGAGCACGGCATCGAGGTGATCTGGCTCGAGCAGATCTGGGAGCACGGCGTCGCGTGGGCGATCGCGCGCGCGCGCGCGGTCAGCCGCGCCGCGAGCGACGGCGTGTACCTGTCCTTCGACGTCAACTCGCTCGATGCCGCCCACATGCTCGGCACCTGCACGCCCACGCCCGGCGGGCTTTCCAGCCGCGAGGCGATCGAACTGGTGCGCGGCGTCGCCGGCGGCGGACTGCTCGGCGTCGACGTGGTCGAGGCGGCGCCGACGCTCGAGCCGACCCCCGCGACCGCGATGATGGCGGGACGAATCGCGGTCGAGGCGATGGCCTTCCACGCCGGCGCCGGCGAGCGCACGCTCGTGCAGACCGTCGCACCGGCAGCAGGCGCACCAACCCCCCACACGCCGGCGCCCACAGCGCCGGCGCCCCCCACCCAGGCGCCACCCGCACAGGCCGCGCCCCCGCCGGCGCCCCCCGCGCCGGCGCCCGCCTGACGCGGTCAGAGACACCCGGGCGGCCGGGGACGCAAAAAATCGACGCTACGAGCGCGGCAAATGTGGCGCCGCGCGGGGGTGGTGGTGCCGGCGCGCGGCAAAATCGGCTTCAATCTAGGCCGACTCCAACATTGGAAGGGCCGGACTTCTTCGAGCGCATGGAAGCCTCGCACCGCACCAAACTTTCGCCCGAGACGAACGAGGAGCGATCGCCGCAGCGATGAGCACGACGACCGGAAAGTCCGACTCGCCAGCCGCGGGCACGCCAGGTGCGGGCGGCCCGGGCGCGGGCGCGCCGACGCTGTTCACGCGCAAGGCGACGGGGTTGGTGCGCGAAGGACGCACGCGGGACGCGCTGTACTACAACGTGATCTGGTCGAGCGTCGCGCTGACGTTCGCCTTCTACTGGTTGCTGCTCGACAGCTACAGCGGCTCCAACGCGGTGATCGGGATCCTGCTGGCGGCGGCGTTTGGGCTGCCGATGGCGTTTCTATACGCGATGTTCACGCAGTTGATGCCGCGCAGCGGCGGCGACTACGTGTTCAACAGCAGGGTGCTGCATCCGGCGATCGGGTTCGCGGCCAATTTCAGCTTCTGTTTGTGGGTGATCGTCTCCAGCGGGATCTACACGACATACATCGCCGGCTACGGGTTTGGCGCGTTCGCGCGCACGATGGCGGGATTTACGGGCGCGACGGGGTGGTTGAGCTTCGGCCATTGGTTCTCGACCGAATGGGGCCTGTTCCTCACGGGGGTGGCGATTCTGGTCGTCTCGGCGGGGCTGTTCGTGGTCGGCGGCACGCACCTGTTCTTTCGTGTGCAGGTGGGCTGCTTCGCGCTCTACATTCTCGGCGCGTTCGCCGTGCCGGTGGTCGTCGGGGTATTGCAGAGTCATGCGGGCTTCCTGCACGACTTCAACGCGTACGCGGCAAATCTGGGCACGCCCCACGCGAGCGCCAAGCTCGTCGCCTCGGCCGCCAGGGCCGGGTTCCATCCGGCGAAGTTCAGCCTGGAAGCGTCGGTGCGGTCGGTGTCGGTGTTTTGGTTCGTGTACGGGTTTTTGTTCTCGAGCACGTACTTCGCGGGCGAGATCCGGTTGCAGCGCGGCACCCACCTGAAGTCGATGCCGGGCGCGGTGGCGGTCGCGGTGGTGACGATGCTGGCGCTGACGCTGACGTTCACGCACTTCGCGAGCTACACGTTCAACGGCCGGCTCGGGCTGGCGAACCCGGCCGCCTATGGGTTCGCGGCGGGCGCGCCGGCCTACCCGGAGATCGTCGGGATCGCGTCGGGCAGCGCGGTGTGGAGCACGCTGGCGATCGTGGGCTTTACGGCGGGGCTGTTCATCTGGCTGCCGCAGACGCTGCTGCTGGTGAGCCGCAGCATGTTCGCGTGGTCGTTTGACCGGGTGATGCCCGAACGGCTGTCGTGGGTGGAGTCGCGCACGCGCTCGCCGCTGGTGGCGGTGGCGATCATCATGGTGCTGATCGTCGCGAGCACGGCGATCTACTCGTTCACGAGTTGGTTTACGACGCTGACGGTCGAGCTGGGGGTGTCGTTCACGATGGTGTGCACGGCGATCGCTGGGATTGTGCTGCCGTTTCGCCACCCGGACATCGTCGCCGCCTCGCCATACGGGCGGCGGGTGGCGGGCGTGCCGCTGTTCTCGCTCGTCGGCGGGCTCGCGCTGGCCGGCTTTCTGGCGGCGATCGCCGTGCTGCTGTGGGACCCGGCCTCGGGGGTGAGCCTCGCCAAGGACCCGGGCAAGCTCGAGCTGTCGGTGCTCGTGTACGTGGTTGGCTTCGCGATCTACTACGCGTCAAAAGCGATTCGTCGCAGGCAGGGCATCGAGTTGGAGCTGGCCTACCGCGAGCTGCCACCGGAATGAGGCTGTTCGGTCGGGGCGCACAGAGCGAGGACGCGATCACGCGGCTGTACTACGCGTCGGACATCCATGGCACGGAGGGGTTGTGGCGCAAGTTCCTGAACGCCGCCGGAGCGTACCGCGCGGGGGTGATCGTGATGGGTGGCGATGTGGCGGGCAAGGTGGTGGTGCCGCTGCTGGAGCTCGAGGCGGGCGGTTATGAGATGGAGCTGTTCGGCCAGCGCGTGCTGCTGGAAGTCGAGGAGCAGGCCGCAGACGCCGAAACGCGGGTGCGCGCGAACGGCATGTACCCGTATCGGATGAGCGTGGCGGAGGCGAGGAGGGTGGCGGCGCTCAGCAGCGAGCAGCGCGAGCAGTGGTTCGCGCAGGTGATGCTGCAGACGTTCGAGCGCTGGCTCGCGCTCGCCGACGAGCGCTTGGCGGACAGCGAGGTGCGCTGCTTTCTGATGCCCGGCAACGACGACCCGCCGGGGATCGAGGAGGCGCTGGCGCGCGCGCGCCGCGTGGAGCCGTGCGACGAGCGGATCGTGGAGTTCGACGGTTACGAGATGGTGTCGCTGGGGTACTCGAACATCACCCCGTTTCACTCCCCGCGCGAGCTGGACGAGCACGAGCTGTACCACCGCGTGGAGCGCCTGGCCGAACAGCTCGACGGCGGTGGCCGGGCGATCTTCAACCTGCACGTGCCGCCGTATGACTCGACGCTCGACACGGCCGCCGAACTGGACGAGAGCCTGAGCGTCGTGACGATCGGCGCCGAGCCCAAGCTGATCCCCGTCGGCTCGACTGCGGTGCGCGAGCTGATCGAGCGCTACCAGCCGCTGCTGGCGCTGCACGGGCATGTGCACGAGAGCCCGGGCGCGACGCGAATCGGGCGCACGCTGTGCGTGAACCCGGGCAGCGCCTACCACACGGGGCGTATCGCGGGCTGCCTGGTCAAACTCGAGGGCGAGCGTGTTCGGCATCAGTTCGTCACGGGGTGACGCCCGCGGCCCGGCGCCGCACGGGGGGAGAGAGAGAGCCGACCCGCTGGAGGCCGAGGCGCGGCGGCTGCTGGACGCCGCCCGCGACCAGGGCGCGCCGCTGCGGCTGCTCGGCGGGATGGGCATCCGCGTGCTGCTCGGCGGACGCCTCGCGCCGGAGCTGGCGCGCGAGATCGAGGACCTCGACTTCATCACCACGCGCCGCGCGGGCCGCGCGGTCGAGCGACTGCTGGCAGCAGAGGGGTGGGAGCCGCAAAGACGCTTCAACGCGCTGCACGGCGCGCGGCGGCTGCTGTTCGAGGGACCGGCTGCCCGCGACGCCGACCCACCGACCGGCGAGGCAGGCGCGGCGGCCGTGGCCACGCGGCGCATCGACGTGTTCGTCGGGGATTTCCGCATGTGCCATGTGTTGCCGCTGGCGGAGCGGCTCGACGCGTGGGAGGGGACGCTGCCAGCGGCGGAGCTGCTGCTGAGCAAGTTGCAGATCGTGGCGCTGAACGCGAAGGACCGGGGCGATTTGTACGCGCTGCTGCTCGGCTGCGAGGTGGCAGAGAGCGACGCGCAGCCGGGCGCGCCGGGCGAGCCGCCGCGCGCGGCGATCTGCGCACGCCGGGTGGCGGCGCTGACGGCAGGCGACTGGGGGCTCAGCCACACGGTCGCACTGAACTTCGCGCGGCTGCGCGAGGGGCTCGCGCAGACGGCGCTCGCCGCCGCCCAGCGCGAACGGGTGCAGGGGCGCATCGACGCGCTGGCGGAGGCGATCGAGCAGGCGCCCAAGTCGCGGGCGTGGCGCTTGCGCGCACGCGTGGGCGAGCGCCGGCGCTGGTATGAGGACCCGGAGGAGATCGCCAGATAGGCGAGCGGGATTTGGAGTGGCGCCGATGGCGCCAGGATGGGGTTCGTCGCCCTGGGAGACGGATCAGCCGCCCTGCGGGCGCCCGACGGTGAGGACCCCGTTGTCGAGCGCGTAGGCGACGAGCTGCGCGCGCGTGGTGACGCCGAGCTTGCGGCAGATGCGCGCGCGGTGCGTCTCGATCGTGCGCGGCGAGAGGCCCAACAGGCCGGCCGCCTCGACCGAGGTGTGCCCGAGCGCGATCAGGCGCAGGACTTCGGTCTCGCGCGGCGTCAGCCGCGAGACCGAGCGCGCAGCGCGCTGCTTGGCGCCGTTGGCACGGGCGCCGTTTGCGCTGGCGATCGGGGGCGGGGACACACGTGCACCCTAGACGCCGCGAGGCGGGTTGGCCAGGGGGCAAAACCTCTGGCGGACGCGGGGAACTACGGAAGTTGTGCCGGCGGGCGTGCTGCGCGTTGTCTGCAGGACGCTCAAACCTCTCGAACATCCGTTGCAAGATGTCAGACAAGTCATGCCGGCGTTCGCCATTCGGGTTATTCTGATCGTCGTAGGGGCCGGCTGGGAGTCCCCGAGGGAGTAGAGGGTCACCGCCCGGCCGGCTCCGACGGCTGAGCGCGCGGCGGTTCCTAATGAGTAGGTTCGGCAGCACCCCGCGCGCGAGGCGCGAGGACCCGGAGCTGGTCGAGCCGGGTCCTCGTTTTTTACTTGGAGCGCTAGCGCGCCTCTTGGCGCAGCGCGGGGGCGCCGCCGTCCACGTGCATCCCGCACGCATGGCGGCTGGCCCCACGCCGCATCGAGAGCCCGAACAGCGCGGCGAAGATCGACAGGCCGAGCAGGTTCAGCGCGAGCTTGTAGTCGAGGGAGACCGTGCCGAACACTTCGGCGCGGTCGGGCCGCGGCCCGGTGGGGATCAGCCCGGCGGCGCCGAACAGGGCGTCGATCAGCAGCGCGGCGGCGACCATCGTGATGAACATCAGCACGACGATCCGCAGGGCGTAGGCGCCGCCGTAGTACTTGCGGTAGATGACGACGATCGGCAGCACGATCAGGTCGGCGAACAGGAAGGCGAGCACGCCGGCGAAGCTGATGCCGCCCGACCAGAGCACGGCGGCGAGCGGGACGTTGCCGACCGAGCAGACGAACGAGAGCACGGCGATCAGGGGGCCGACGAGCACGTTCTCGATCGTCGCGAGTGTGCCGCCGGTGTGCGCGAGGAACAGGTGGTTGAAGAAGTCGTTGGGGAGCTGGGCGATGAAGCCGGCGAGCAGGAAGCCGGCGGCGATCTCGCGGTAGAGCATCTGCCAGTCCCCGCGGAAGTTGTGCGCGACGTCAGACCAGGAGGAGACGGAGGTGAGCCGTTGGCGCAGACCCATGGGCTCGCCGTGGCTGTGGTGCTGGTGGCCGCTGTCGGCCTGACGGGCGTGCTCGCGCGCGCGAAGTTCGAGCTGCGGCGAGACGAAGGCGCGCAACAGCAGGGCCATCAGCGCGATCATCACGAGGCCGCCGAGGTACTCGGCGAGCGTGAACTGCCAGCCGATCAGGATCCACAGCACGAGCCCGAGCTCCCAGACGAGGTTCGTCGAGGCGAACTGGAAGGCGAGCGCGGCGGCGCTGGAGGCGCCCTTCTGGAACAGCGACTTGGCGATCGCGACAGCTGCGTAGGAGCAGGAGCTGGAGGCCGCCCCGAGGCCGGTCGCCAGGCCCACGGGCCGCGCGCTCGAGCCCGACAGCGAGCGCTCGATCCGCGCGCGCGGCACCCAGGCCTGCACGACGGCGGAGATCGCGAAGCCGAACACGAGCGCCCACCAGACCTGCCAGGCCATCAGCAATGAGTCGCGCAGGCCGTGCCAGAGGATTTCGAGAACGCTCGCCATGGTGCAACCGTAGAGGGGCGGCCAATACCTACGTCACAACCTGGCGCCCGCGACGCTTGAGGACTTCGAAGCCCAGTACGGGCCCGTGCAGCCACCTGACGCCGCGAACGACGGCTGGCAATCGCCAACAGGGGTGCGGCGCGAACAGTGCGACGGAGGGCATCATTGGTCCTCGCCGCGCCGGCGGGATTTCCACAGATCGGAGCCGGAAATCCGCGGATGCTCTGCTTCGCACCAGCGCGCTACGGTATGCCCCGTGAGCGACGCGGCAGCAGTCCAACCGCAGCAGCCGAGCGCCGGCCCTCGGAAAGACGTTGTGTTTGCCAACGCACTGTGCGCGGTCGACGGGACGCGCGGCAGCTACGCGGCGGTCGAGCAGGCGAGCACACTGGTCGGGCCGCAGGGGCGTCTGACGCTGCTGACAGTCACGGCGGTGGCGGGCGGCGGCGCCTCCAGCGGCGCCGCGATCGGCCCCAACCGGGCGCAGCGCATCCTCGACCAGGCCGCGGCGCTCGCCCGGGAGACGGGCGTGACGGCGACGCGATTAATCGACCCGGGGCGACCGCCCGACAAGGTGATCCTCGGCCACGCCGCAGGCCACGCGCTGCTCGCCATCGGCGCACCCGTGACGTCGTGGCTCGGGGGGATGTTCGTCGGCGGGGTCGGCGCGAAAACGATTGGCTCGTTTTCGACGCCGCTGCTCGCGGCGCGCACGGCGCCGGGCGGCCCCGAGCAGTTCGCGCGGCGGATTCTGGTGGCCAGCGACGGGATCGATGACTCCGAGCAGGTCGTCGAGCTCGCCGCGCGCCTGGCGCGCAGCCAGGGCGCCGAGGTGACGCTGCTGCACGCCGTCGGCGTGGAGTCTGAGGCTGGGTCGCTGCCGATCGAACGGCAGGCGCGGATGTTGGGGAGCGCCATCGACGCAGAGGTGCAGAGCGCGATCGAGGCCGCCGACGCGCACGAGGCGATCCTGCGCGCGGCCTCTAGCACGAAGGCATCGCTGATCGTGATGGGCAGCCGCCGGCGGGGCGGCCTGCACGCGGTCGGCAGCGTCAGCCGGCGCGTGGTCCACGAAGCGCGTTGCTCGGTGCTGCTGGTGCCACCGACAAGCACGCCCTGAGTGATCCATCCCGTCGACCAGCCCGAGACACCGATGCGCTTTCGGGACCGCCACGACGCGGGGCGGCAGCTCGCGGCGCTGCTGGAGCACGTGCGCGGCGAGCGCCCGGTGGTGCTCGGGATCCTGCGCGGGGGGATCCCGGTCGCCGCCGAGGTGGCGCGTGCGCTGGGCGCGCCGCTGGACGTGACGGTGGTCGGCAAGCTCGGCGCGCCGCAAAACCCCGAGTTCGCGATTGGCGCGCTCGCCGAGGGTGGCGTGCGGGTGCTCAGCGATGAGCTGGTGTTCGCGCTCGGCCTCTCCGACGCAGCGCTGCAGGCGTTGATCGGCAGGGTCGAACGCGAGCTCTCAGAGCGGTGGACGCGCTACCGGGGGGAGCGCGCCGCCGTCGCACTTGACGGCCGCACGGCGATCCTCGTCGACGACGGCCTGGCGACCGGCCGCTCCGCGCTGGCCGCCGTGCAGTCGCTGCGCAAGCGCGGCGCAGCGCGCGTGATCCTGGCGGTGCCGGTCGCGGCGCCGCAGTCAGCGCGCGAGCTGCGCCGCCACGCGGACGAGGTCGTGTGCCTGCTGGAACCGCCCGAGCTTTCGGCGGTGGGGTCTTGGTACCGGGACTTCAGGCCAACCCCCGAGGACGAGGTGGTGGGGCTGCTCGCCTGCTACGGCGAGCAGCCCCAGACGTCCTAATCTGAGAAACCATGACTGACACGCGCCAGGACCTGCGCATCGGGTTTCTGAGCTTCGGCCACTGGCAGCGGGCGCAGTGGTCGCAGACGCCGACGGCGAAAGAGGCGCTGGTGCAGACGATCGAGCTGGCGCAGGCCGCCGAGGAGATCGGGATCGACGGTGCGTTCGTGCGCGTGCACCACTTCGCGCGCCAGCTCGCCTCGCCCTTCCCGCTGCTGGCCGCGATCGGTGCGCGCACGCAACAGATCGAGATCGGCACGGCGGTGATCGACATGCGTTACGAGAACCCGCTGTACATGGCCGAGGAGGCCGCCGCGGCGGACCTGATCGCCGGCGAGCGGCTGCAGCTGGGCATCAGCCGCGGCTCGCCCGAGCCGGTGCTCGACGGCCCCGAAGCGTTCGGCTACGAGCACGCCCAGGGAGCGACCGGCGCGCAGCTCGCGCAGGCGCACACCGACCTGTTGCGCCGCGCGCTCGCCGGCACCGGCGTGGCGCGCGCCGACCCCGCCCACACGGGCATGGACGGGATGCTGCCGATCCAGCCGCGCTCGCAGACGCTCGGCGAGCGCATCTGGTGGGGCTCGGGCAGTCGCGAGTCCGCGCAGTGGGTCGCCGCGCAGGGCATGAACATGATGAGCTCGACGCTGCTGCTCGAGGACACCGGCGTGCCCTTCGACCAGCTGCAGGCCGAACAGATCGCGATCTACCGCGAGGGGTGGGCGGCGGCCGGCTGGGAGCGCTCGCCGCGCGTGTCGGTGAGCCGCAGCGTGATTCCGATCACCAGCGACCTCGACCGCCGGTACTTCGGCCGCGATAGCAGCGGCGATCAGGTGGGCTGGCTGGACGGACACACATCGCGCTTCGGGCGCACCTACACCGGTGAGCCCGACACGATCGCCGTGGCGCTCGCCAAGGACGAGGCTGTGCGGGCAGCCGACACGTTGCTGCTCACGGTTCCCAACCAGCTCGGCGTGGATTACAACGCGCGCCTGCTTGAGACGATCGCGCAGCACGTCGCGCCGGCAATTGGCTGGCGGGCAAAGCACGAGCAGGACACGACGGCCAACCGCTGAACCGGCGACGAGCGCGAGGCCGCGCGTGTCGAGCGCGAAGCCGCGTGTGACGAGCGTGAGGGCCGCGCGTGCCGAGTGCGGGCGCCGCGCTGCCCGCCGCGGCCGGCTAGCCGGCCGCTCGCTGCCGGTGGGGGTGTTCCTCGCGACCAGAGGCCGGCCGCAGCGCGCAGCCCTGGGCCGTGCAAGTGCGCTGCAGGCGACCCGCGGAGATCGTCTCGATCAAACCGACCGTCCAGCACATCGGACAGCCACGCAGCGCGAGCAGACCGGCGGGCGCCAGCAGTAGGGCGATCGGGCTGAGGACGGCCGCCAGCGCCAATCCCGCACCGATCAGCCCGAATCCGCACGCGCCACGCGCGAGGTGACGCGCGAGGGACGCGCTGGCGAACTGGCTCGTGGCGGACTGGCTCGTGTCAGGCATCTGCGTCGCTCCTGCCGGTCGATGGTCCGTGTGGTGGCGCGAGACCCGCCCGCAACGCCTCACGCCCGCGGTGCAGACGCGACTTCATCGCGGGCCGGCTGAGACCCAGCGCCTGCGCCGTGGCCGCTCCCGAGAGACCTTGGATGTCGCGCAGGACGACGACCGCGCGCTGCTCGTCGGGCAGCGCCGTGATCGCCGCGACGATCCGCTGCAGCTCCAAGCGCGCAAGCGCGACGTCTTGCGCGGAGGGTTCGACCGGCGTCGGTGCGGGCAGCCCGCGCAGCGCGAGTCGCGAGCGGCGGATGCACTCGTGACGCACCACCTGAAACATCCACGAGGCGAGCGCCGCGGTCGCCCGCAGCGTCCCGATCTTGCGGTAGAGAACGATCAGCGCCTCCTGCGCGGCGTCCTCGGCATCCTCGGGCGTCGCGCACAGCAGCCGCGCAAAGCGGCGCACATGGCCGTGCGACCCCGCAAGCAGCGTCGCGATCGCCTGCGCATCGCCCGCCCGGGCCGCGCTCAGCACCTGCTCACTCGGCCACGAACGACTGCTGCTGCGCGTTTGAGCGGCGCCGCTCACGGCGGTGCTCCGGTGGTGGCAGCGCCGGTCATCGCCTGGCCACAACGGCGGCGCAGCCGATCGCGGAGCGAGATCGTTTGTGCCTCAGCGCTCACGACTCGAACGGGCCCTGAGCCCGAAGAACACTGCACAACATGCGACGAGCACGGCGGCTGCAACCACGACGACCATCTGCGACTCCCGTCTTTGGAGGGTGGGCGCACCCGAATAGGTGTACCGATAAGAGGCGCGCAGGCGCGAAAAGGATTCGCACGCGGCGCAGGGGTGGCCGGCTGTTAGGATCCGGCCGATGCCCAGCTACGCGGCCGCCGCAAAGACCGCCGGGCCGGCGAAGCACAGAGCCAAACGCAGGTGAGACGCTCCTCGGCGCGCGGCGGATCCCGTCCTCTGCTGGCTGGCGGGCGCCCGCTGAAGCGCTGGCGCTATGTGGGGGTGTTCTGCGAGCAGCTGATGGCGTGCGCCGCGATCGTGCAGGTGGGGCCGGCGCGGCAGTGCTTCTGGGCGCTCTACCTGCGCGAGGGGGCGGGGCGACCGGGCGAGACCGACACCGCCGGCGCGCGAGGACCACGCCAAGCCGAGAGACACAGCGCTGGCCAGCTGCGTGAGCGCACCCGCACGTTTGCACGCCGCGGCGCGGTCGAGCTGTCTGCCGGGCGGATGCACGTGCGCGACGGTGGCGTGCGGCTGGAGCTTGCGCTGCAGGAAACGCACGGCATCAAGGCCAAGTGCACGCACGGCGGCTCGGGCTGCAAGGCGCTGGCAGCAAACGAGGAGGCACTGGGCGCCGGCGAGGTCTGGACCCACAAGCAGGCCGGCGGACGCGCACACGGGTCGCTCGCGCTCGACGGTGGCCCGGCGAGCGAGATCGAGGCGTTTTCAGTAATCGACGAGACCGTCGGCTACCACGCGCGGCACACCGAGTGGCGCTGGAGCGCGGGCGTCGGTCGCGGGCGGGACGGCAGCGCGCTGGCCTGGAACCTCGTGCAGGGCGTCAACGATCCGCCCATCGGTAGCGAGCGCGCGGTGTGGGTCGACGGCGTGCCCGCCGAGCCCGCGCCGGTCAGCTTTGCGGCGGATCTCAGCGAGGTACTGGCGGCTGACGGAGCACGGCTGCGCTTCGCCGCCGAGGCGCAGCGCCGGCGCAGGGAGAACCTGCTGATCGTGCGCAGCGACTACACGGCCCCCTTTGGCAGCTTCAGCGGCGTGCTGCCCGGCGGGATCGCGCTGGAGCGTGGGCTCGGCGTGATGGAGCACCACCGCGCGCGCTGGTAGGAGCTGCCTGTCGGAAGGCCGCAAATGCCCTCGCACTGCGCGAAGGCGCGCTGGGCACTGCGATCGAGGCACGCCAAGGAGATCGCCGGTGGGCAGGCAGCTCATCACAAAACGCCTCGCATTCGGCGAAGTCGCCCATCCGCAGAACGCGAGCACAATTTTTCGCATCTTGCGAGCTATCATTGAGGTGTGTCAGATGTGCTCCCCGCTACCTCCAATCCGTTCGTCCACGCCCGTGCCCTGCTACCGGCGGAAAGCATCCCCAGGCCCGAGACGGCGCGGTTGCTCGAGTTAGTGGCGGGCGGCCACAACGCAGTCCTTCATGCGCCGCGACGGTTTGGCAAGACCACACTTGTCAAGCACGTCCTGCAGGGCGCCACAGAACTGGACATGCCCGGAGTGCTCATCGACCTGAGCGATGTCCTCAGCGTTGCAGACATCGGCGTCCGGCTGGAGCAGGCATTCCAGGCGCTACCCGGGAACCTGCGCGGTCTCATTACCCGCGAACTCGGCAGCGTCGGCCTGACTACGCCGCTGCTGGGAGTCAGCATCGGAAGGCGCGCGGCGGCGCCCGACCCAATCGCGGCTGTGCACAAGCTGCTGGACCTCCCGGCCAGGATCGCCGAGCGTCATGGCCATCGCGTGCTCGTTGTCCTCGATGAGTTCCAAGCGCTCGTCAACCTTGAGGGCCTTGATGGAGTGTTTCGCAGCCACATACAGCACCAGATCGATGTGTCCTACATCTTTGCCGGATCTGAGCCGTCGTTGCTGCGAGTGCTGTTTGAGGATCGTGCGCGCCCGCTTTACGGCCAGGCCGAGCGGCTGCGACTGGGACGTTTGCACTTTGAGGCCAGCTACGACTTTCTGGTCGCCCGCTTTAGTGAGAGCGGACGCGAGGTGGGGCCGGAGGTCGCCTCGGAGATCATCCATCTCGCCGAGGGACACCCACAACGTCTGATGCTGATCGCACACCTGCTGTGGGATCGCACCTCCCCGGCGCAGACCGCCTCGCTGTCTGAGCTGCGCGGCGCCTACGGTGCCGCGATGAGCGCTGTGGGCCCAGAGTTGCGCTACCTGTGGGACTCGTTGAGCGCCAACGAGCGGCGTACCCTCGCAGCACTGGCTTCGGGGGTTTCGCCCTACAGTCGGGAGGCCAAGGTGGTGATGGGCCTTGCGAACAGCAGCAGCGCGGCACGCTCCGTGGAGCAACTCGAACGACGCGCAATCACCGACCGTTCCGAGGACACTGACGAGCTACGGATCGTTGACCCCCTGTTCGGCCGCTGGATTCGTCTGCATGGCGGAGCCCGTGCACAGGTCTACGTATTCCCGTACGACGGAGGCTTCGCCGTCACGGAGGGCACCTCGCTGGCGTTCCTGCGCTCGACGCACGAACTCCTCTCGGAAGCGGAAGCGGAAGCGGACTCGCTCGCGTCTCGCGCGCCCGGCTCTGAGGTGATGATCTTCGATACCGACGACCCGAATGACCTCCCCGAGTGGGTGCTCTCGGGGGGTTCCTGAACCGAGCTGAGCGGCGCAACCGCCTCCGTTCACGCCGCGACCAGCTCCGCATCCCCGATCAGCTCCACATCGTCGGCTCCCTGCCCGGCCTCCTGCGCGGCCGCCGCGGGCGGACGCAGGACGAGCAGGGCCGCGAGGATGCCCACGCCCACGCACGCGGCAGCGACCACGTAGGCGAGGTGGTACCCGCCGGTCAGCGCGCTCGGCAGCGAGTGCCCGGCGGCGCTGAGCGCGTTGGTGTGGTCGGTAGCGATCGTGCCGAGCGTTGCCAGCCCGATCGCGCCGAACAGCTGAACCGAGACGTTGATGATGCCCGAGGCCAGGCCCGCGTCCTGGGGGGCGGAGTCGGACATGCCCATCGTCAGCAGCGGCAGGAACGAGGCGCCGGCGCCCACGCCGAGTGCGAGGAAGGCAAAGAACAGGCCGGGGAAGTAGCTGGCGTGCACGCCTTGGAAGGCGAGCAGCAGCAGGCCGACGAGGATCCCCGACAGCCCGGCGACCAGCGTCGGCACGGAGCCGAAGCGCTCGACGGCGCGAGCCGCGACCCCCATCGACATCACGGCGATCGCGAACGTCAGCGGCAGGAACGCCAGGCCGGTGTCGATCGCGTCATAGCCGAGCACACGCTCCAGATACAGCGCACCGAGGAAGAACGCGGAGAACATCCCGGTGATCAGCAAGCCGCGCACGAGGCTCGATCCCATCAGCATCCGCTGGCGCAGGATCCGCAGCGGCATGATCGGGTTCGCCAGCCGCGCCTCCAACGCGAGGAAGCCGGCGAGCAGCGCCAGCGACGCGCCGCCAATGCCGAGCGTACGCACCGAGAGCAGACCGTATTCGCTGGACTTGACGATCGCGAACGCGCCGAGCATGGTCGCGAGCGTGATCAGGATCGAGCCAAGCACGTCGACGCCGCCGGCGAGCCCGATGCCCTCGTTCTCCTCGATCAGCATCGCGCCGAAGACCAGCGCGAGGATGCCGATCGGCACGTTGACGAAGAAGATCCAGTGCCAGTCCAACGACTGCGTGAGCGCGCCCCCGGCGAGCAGCCCGACCGAGCCGCCGCCGGCGGAGACGAACGCGTACATGCCCATCGCCTTGGCCTGCTCGGCGCGCCGCGGGAACTCGGTGACGATGATCGCGAGGATCACGCTGGAGGCGACCGCGCCGCCAACCCCCTGGATGATGCGCGCGCCGATCAGCGTCGCCTGGTCCTGCGCGACCCCGCACAGCACCGACGCGGCCGTGAACATCACGAGGCCCGTCAGGAAGACCTTCTTGCGCCCGACCAGGTCGCCCATGCGCCCGGCGAGCAGCAGGAAGCCGCCGAATGTGACCAGGTAGCCGTTGATGACCCACGTGAGATTGCTCTGCGAGAAGTGCAGTTCGCGCTGAATCGACGGCAGCGCGACGTTCACGATCGTCGCGTCGAGCACCATCATCAGCTGCCCGAGGCACAGCACCGCGAGCGCGATCCAGCGCCGGCGCTCACGTTTGCGCGCGGCCTCGCCGGCGGACGTGCCGTGCTGGAGGTCGGTGTCGTGCTGGAGGTCTTCTCGGGGTGCGGTGGCGGTGCTCATGGCGCTCCTTCGGATCTGGGACGAGGAACACCATAGCATGGATCATCCATCCTACAAGTACCATCTTGTTATCGTTGATCACCGCTACGGCGTGGTATAATAGGCGTGTTATGGGCTCTACCACTTACACGGCCGATCTCGGCTCGATGGTGCTGCTGACGCGGCTTGCCAAGCAGGTCTACCGCCGCAGCACCGAGCAGCTGCTCGGCATCCATATGCGGCTCGTGATGGCGCTCAGCTACCTGCGCGACCACGACGGCGCACCCCAGCAGGAGCTCGCCGAGACGCTCTGCATGGACGCCAACAACGTCGTGCTGCTGCTCAACGAGCTCGAGGACCTCGGGCACGTCACCCGCCAGCGCGACCCCGAGGACCGCCGCCGGCATCGCGTGCTGCTCACCGAGCAGGGTCGCCGCGCGCTGGTCAAGGCCGAGCGCGCGCAGGAGACGATCGAGGACGAGGTGCTGGGAGCGCTCGACTCCGAGGAACGCGCCGCGCTCTGGCGCCTGTTGACCCGCGCGCTGCGCGGCGCCGAGCCCGACACGCCCGCTCGCGAGAGTGTCGCCGTCGGCTCGCACGCTGAAGCGCCGGCCTGATCGGGTCGCTTATGCCTGAAGCACGATGCGTATCAGTGGCGCGCTCGTCGGGCGGGTGCTGCCGCCCAGGGGCTCAGAGGTGACCATCACTTCCTTGACTCCGTGCAGGTTCTCGGGGACGCCGACCGAGCCGCTTCCGCGGTTGGTGACGCTGAAGAGTGCGTCGGTCGGCTGGGGCCAGGGGCCGCCGCGATTGAGCCATACCTCGTAGATCTTGCCGAGCGCTGGTTGGGGCATGCCGGAGACCACGAGGTTCGAGCGATTGTCGCTCTGGTAGAGAGATGCGTGCGCGCCCCGGATGCTCGTGGCGATCTGGGCTGAGATCACGCGCTCATGCGGCGATGAGCCGGAATCGATCACGATCGCGGCCGCCGCCGCGCAGGCCGCGATCGCGCCCGCGATGGCCAGCGTCATCGGGCGCGATCGCCAGCGGCGCGAGCGCCAGCGGTTTGCGCGCCGTGGCGGCCTGTCGGCCTCCGGACCGGCTGCGTTCAGCAGCTCTGCCTCTGAGCGGGCTGTTGCGAGCACGCGCTGCACCAGCGCTCGCGGCACGCGCTCCGGGGACACGGTGGTGGGCAGCGTATCGACCACGGCCTGCAGCTCGGCGACCTCCTCCTGGCAGGTCGTGCACGCGGCAAGGTGTTCACGGTATGTCTCTGGCGCATCGAGCGCGCCGAGGACATAGGCGGCGGCGTCCGCGTGCTGGGCACAATCGAAGTCTGGGTTACGCGAGCTCATGTACCGACCTCCCGGCCGCGAGGACGACTTTCAGCTTCTCAAGACCCAGGCGCATGCGTCCCTTGACGGTCCCGAGCGGCGTGTCGAGCATCGAGGCTATCTCGGTCTGCGTGAACCCACCAAAATATGCCAGCTCGATGACCTGCCTTTGCTTGCCGGGCAGCGCGTCGAGCACCCCGCGGATCTCTTGGGATGCGACGTTGGCGATCGCTTGGCCATCGGTGCTCTCGGGCGCCTGCAGATACTCGTCGATGTTCTCGTCAGTGGCCCTGCGGCGCTCGTGGACACCAACTCGGCGCAGCGCGTTGACCGCGCGGTTGTGCGTGACTCCGAGCGCCCACGTGCGCACGCTGCCGCGAGCACGGTCATAGCCGGTGCCGTTGCGCCACAACGCCAGGAAGGACTCCTGTGCCACGTCTTCTGCGAGCGGGCGCGTCCCGCACATGCGGTAGGCCAGCGAGAACATCGCGCCTGAGTGGCGCTCCAGAATGACCTCGAACGCGTCGGCGTCGTTGCGCGCGACGAGCTCCATCAGCTCCTCATCGGCGAGCCTGCGTGGGCGATCACGGGACATCAGCTCACTCTACGCACGCGAGCGTCACCGCGGATCATCGATCAACGTGAGCACTGATCGGGATTGGTTCAACCGAAGCGGCCACTGGGCCGTTACCGGTCTTTGATCCGCGGCCTTGCCGACCTGCGTATAGGGGAGTCAATGGCGCGACTCCGACACATTCGGGCGCCCCGCAATTCGGCAAACGACAAGGAGCGAAGCAATGAGCTATCAGATCAATCTCGACGAGGTCGACGTTGACGGCGCGATCCGCGAGGCCGCCGAGGAGGTCTCCGGTGACACACGCCTTGGCTTCCTGAAGAAGACAGGTATCGGCGCGGTGGGCGTGATGAGCGGCGGTGCCGTCCTTTCCGCGCTGGCGCCCAGCGCTTTCGCAGCGTCCGGTTACGGGCGTCCACCTGCCTCCTTTGGCAAGGGCGACGTCGGCATTCTCAACTATGCCCTCACGCTGGAGTACCTGGAGGCGGCGTTCTACAACGGCGCGAGCGCGGCGAACATGTCGCTCACCGCGCAGACCGGGGCGTTCCTGAAAATCGCCACCAGGGACGAGAACGCGCACGTGGCGTTCCTGAAGAAAGCGCTCGGATCGAAGGCCGCGAAGGAACCGACGTTCAACTTCAAAGGCGCCAACACGAGCCCGGATATGTTCGTGAAGACCGCCCAGGTGCTCGAGAACACGGGCGTTCACGCGTACTCCGGGCAGGCGCTGAACATCAACAGCGCCGCTTACGTGAAGGCCGCATTGTCGATCCTCACGATCGAGGCTCGTCACGCGAGCGTGATCGGCCTGCTCAACGAAGGCGCCACCCCGTCGGGCATGGAAATGACCCCGAGCGGCCCGTTCGACACGCCGCTGACCGCAGCCAAGGTGTTGGCAGCCGTGAAGGAAACCGGGTTCATCGTCGGCTGAGGTAAAAGCGCTCACGCCGCCAGACGGGCGGCGTGCAGTCTCGGGTTCTGTTCCAGAAGCCGAGGCCAACAACTAGTGGTTCATCTGCCATGTTCGTTGGTCCATGTGCATCGCGCATCCAACCCCACGAGCCATTTGCAAACCACCGCAACCACCCGCAACCACCCGCCAATTAAGCAAACCGCCCACTGGGCCCGTCCGGCAGGATTGGGTCAAACTCAGGAGGTAACTACATCATGGGGCTCGACAATCCAATCCACATCGCGTTTCTGCTGATCCTGCTGCTGCTCGTCTTCGGAGCCAAGCGGCTGCCGGAGATGGGCCGCTCGCTGGGAGACGGCATGCGCGGCTTCAAGGACTCGCTCAGCGGCGAGAGCGCCCAGACCGCTTCACAGCCCATGCCCCAGCCGGTGACGGCCGGCCAACGGCAGCAACCGACCCCGATCGCGGCACGCACCACAGCCGCGGCCGCAGTGGCCGAGCCCAGGCCGCCGGCCGCCGCCTGAAAGCCCTAGGAGTAACGGAGGAATAATGGCAGTCGCTGTTGGCAGCATCGGGCATCAAGACCGGCTCAGCCTGGTCGACCATCTGGAGGAGCTGCGCGGCCGGCTGATCGTCTGTCTCGCCGTGATCGCGATCGCGTTTGGCTTTTGCTTTTGGCAGAACCATGCGCTGCTGAACATCATCAACAAGCCGCTCGCTCACGAGACCCAGAAACAGGTCAGGGCGGGCAACGGTCCGCTCGGCTCCACCTACACCGTCCAGCAGGGCGCCCGCACCGTGGCCACACAGCTACAGGTCGTTGTGCGGGCGCTCGAGCGCCCCGGCAGCGGCGCCTCGGCGGCGACAAAGATCTCGCTCACCAGTGTGGAGCCCGCATTGACCGGCGCGATCGAGCATCTGTCGGCTGCTCCACAGGGCAACAAGCCCGTCACCCTCGGGATCGGCGAGCCGTTTACGACGACGATCGGGATCGCGTTCATCTTCGCCATGATCCTTTCCCTCCCGGTGGTGCTGTATGAGCTCTACGGTTTCCTGCTGCCGGCATTCAGTCCAGCGCAGCGGCGCATCGCGACCCCGCTGATGCTCGCGATCCCGTTCCTGTTCATCACAGGAGTCATGTTCGGTTACTTCATCGTGCTGCCCGCCGCCGTGCGCTTCTTTCAGAACTTCAACAGCGGCGAGTTCAATGTGCTCGTGCAGGCCAGCCAGTACTACCACTTCGCCGCTGTGATCCTGCTCGCGATGGGACTCGTCTTCCAGGTGCCCGTCGGCGTCCTTGCAGCCACTCGCGCGGGGATAGTCACGACCAAGCAGCTTCGCCATAATCGCCGCTACGCGATCCTGGGATGCGGCGCGGTCGCGGCGTTCCTGCCCGGCGATGCGATCACGCTCATCCTCGAGACCGTGCCCCTATATCTACTGTTCGAGCTGAGTGTCGTGATCGCCAGGATCATCGAGCACCGCACCGTTATAGATGCGAGCCGACCGCCGGGTCCGGACCCGGCGTCATCCGCCTCAGCAACAGCCAGCTCGTCTACGTGGAGAAGCCGCACTGAGTCCAGCGACAAGGAGCGATGGTAGCCTCGGTAGCTAGAGCTTAGGGCCACCTAATTAGGGTGCCCTAATCTTTGCTAATCTTCCCGCGTATCGTATAGCCGAGTGTTCGGGTCGGGATTCCCGAGGAGGTCGTCTGGATGTCGCGGGGCCAGCCAACAGCGGAGCATCCCAAGCGCGCCATAAAGCGGGTCGACGAGCGAGTGAGCTTCTACGTGTGGACCGCGATCGTGCTCGCGATCACGGTCGGCGTGGTGGTGCTTGGCTGGCACGCCAAAGGAGGAACAACCGATCCAACGGCGCTGCCACCCGACCACCGCCTGAGCCACACGACGGTCGTGATCGACAGCGCGATCCTCGTATTGCGCGAGGGCTTGGAGACGATCCTGGTCTTGGCGGCGGTGACGGCGAGCTTCCTGGGCGCCAACCGGGTCTACCGGCGACCGGTCGTCGTGGGTGGGACGGGCGCGATTGGGATGGGGATCGCGACGTGGTTCTTCGTGGTGTGGTTCATCGGCCAGTTCCACGGCGGCGAGTTCGACGTGCAGGCCGCGACCGGGCTGCCATCGTTGATCGTGCTGTTGATCGTGATGAACTGGTTCTTTCACAAGGTCTACTGGACCGGGTGGATCTCAAGCCACCACAAGCGCCGGCGCGGCCTGCTCTCGGCCGACGCGGAGACCAACAAGCGCCGGATGCTGCTCGGGCTCGCGCTGCTCGGGTTCACCTCGGTCTACCGCGAGTGCTTCGAGGTCGTGATCTTCCTGCAGAACCTCCGCGAGCTCTACGGCTCGAGCGTCGTGCTCGAGGGCGTCGTGATCGGCGGCCTGTGCACCGCCGCCGCGGGCGTCTTGACCTTTGCGCTACACCAGCGCCTGCCCTACAAGCGGCTGCTGGTCATCACCGGGGTGATGCTGCTGTTCGTGCTGCTCGTGTCCGTCGGCGAGGAGGTCAACGAGATGCAGCTCGCCGGCTGGATCGGGACCAGCGAAATCCACGGTTTCTACATCCCCGGCTGGATGGGCACGTGGTTCAGCCTCTTTAACAACTGGGAGACGTTCATCGGCCAGGCGATCGCGCTGCTGCTCGTCCTCGGCTCCTACGTCGCCGCCCAGTACCTGCGAGTCTGGCGGCCCCGCCGGCGCGGCCAGCAGGCCGCCCGCCTCGCCGAGCGCGTGCCACAGAGGCCAGCCGACATCGCTGTGGGCAGCCCCATCGCGAACACGCTGAGTTGAGCAGGAGGTCCTGCCGGGCCGGGTGGGGATTTCTCGCCCTGCTCAGCCGATCGTCGCCCAGGCGACCAGCGCGCCGTTGAAGCTGGTGTACAGCCCGTACGTGCGGTAGATCGTGCTGCCCCAGTCGCCCTGTATCGTCGAAGGCAGGGCGGGATTCTGGGCGGGGTCGGACAGGTTGCGCACCGAGCCATAGAGGACACCCGCCACCTCGCACTCGGCGGCGACGATCGCGTCGTCCATCTCGATGCAGGCGTACGCAGCGAACTTGTCGTTGGTCGTTCCGACGAGGAACGACGATGCCGTGAGCAGGCCGGCCGCGCTGGCGCTCGTGTCGCGGATCGCCGGCTTCAGGTCGGGCCGGTTGAGGCTGAGGGGGTCGAGCTGATCGAGGGTGTAGTTGGTGCCCTTGTGCGCGTTGAGTTGCTGCGCGAGTCGGTTCAGTGCCGCTTCGGTGATCGGGATCACCATCAGCAGCTCGCCGAAGCCCGGCTGGTCGATCTTCGTGCTCGGCGCCGTCCACAAGCTGCCGTAGGTCGGCCACCCGCTGGCTGGCGCTCCCGCCTTGTAGAGCGTCGCGGAGCTGACGATCGGGACCGTGCCAACGTGGTCTTTGGAGTTGGCACCCCCGGCGGTGCCGGTCGAGAGGACGAGCTTCGGCTGGACGGCCGCGGCAAGGCGCTGCGTCAGTGCTCTCAGTGCAGCTTCTCCGGGGTGGTCGAGGTGGGTGTTGGACTTGTACAGGAGCACGCGCGTATCGCCGACTTCGACCAGGCGAAAGTAACCCCAGTAGTCCCAGCCGGTGGGTCCCTCGATCATGTCGGTGGAGTCCTTTTGCCAGCCCGGGAAATTGCCGGTGTTCGCCTTGCTGTAGGGCATCGAGTCGGCGCTGGCGCAGAAGACGTGATGTGTGGCGGCCCACTCGGCATCGGCCCACGCGATCACGACGACGTCCGCCTGCGGTAGCTGCGCCGGCGTGTCGAGCAGCTGCGGTGGCGCGAAGCCTGCCGCCTGCCAGTCGATCGGGTCCAGCGCGGGCAGCCCCTCGAGGTGTGGATCGAATGAGAGCGAGCGGGACTCGGCCGCCAGTCGTAGGGGGCGCTGGATCGTCATCGCTTGATCGTGGCGAAGCGGATGACGCCGGCGGAGTCTTCGGAGCGGTCGAATACCGTGTAGTAGTTGTTAAAGAGGGGCAGGCCCAGGATCGATAGGGGCATCCCGCCGTCTGCGACCAGGAACACGGCTCGTCCCGCGGTGCCCGCGTCGAATTGCCAGTAGGTGGAGGGAGCGCAGCTCAGCCTGACCGAGTCGCCCGATGGGCCGCGCAGGATGAACGAAATGGTTGGCCAGTCGTTCAGGTTTATGTTCGTCTGGGCGACGCCGCCCTGCGAGGAGCCGCTTTTGATCGCCGCGGCGAAGGCCGGGTTGAGTTTGATGATGCCGCCAATCAGCGTTTCATAGACCTCGCCGGTCAACGTCAGGCTGTTCGTGCCGCTGTCGACGATCGCGTTGGATCCCAGCAGGGCGTCTGCGGAGGGCAGGGGCGCCACCGCGGTCTCGCCGGCGTCGCCGACCTGCACGGCAAGGAGCTCGACGTTGTAATAGCGGTCATCGACGACGGCGACGTCCTGGAACGCCCCTTCGTAGAGATCGGCCTGCTCGGGCCCCCCGCCGAGGATGAACCAGCCGCTGTTGAGAGGGTCGGTCGCCGGGTTGGCGGTGGCCATGTTCGGGAACGACCGCAGCGTGTAGAAGGCGAACATGTTCGCAATCGCGCCGGCAGACTCGAGTTCGGTGAAATAGGGCGAGAGGTGTTCTTCGGGCATCTTTTCGAGCAGCGCCAAGAACCGGCGGATTCCCGTGGGGGAGCTCCTCACGCGGAACGGCCAGGGGTAGGTGGATTTTTTCCCGGCGTGGGCGCGTAGGTGACTCACCATGTTGTACGCCTGGTTGAGCCCGTTGTATGCGAGGCCCATGATGCCGTCGGCTTCGCCGAAGCCTTCGTACTCGGCGTCGATCAGGGCCACGTAGGCGTCCATCGCGGTCGCCGCGTTGGCGCCCATGGTGACCTTGGTCTTGATGACCGGACCCGCCCATCCGCCGGTTCCGTAGACAACATCCTGTGCGAGCGTCGTGGTTGTGAGACTGGTGTCGCCATCCGGGACGTAGCGTTTCGGCGTGATTCCGAGCGAACTGCTGCCGGTATCGAGGAGCACCTGGACCTGCGTCCCGGCAGAGCCAAGGACGATCGCGACGGTGTAGTCGCCACCGGCTGGGACGTTGCTGATCGGTAGACGCAGCACCTCGGGCATGATTCGACCTCCATTGCGTGGCGGATGGGCGCCGGACCCTAGCACGAAATGCCATATCCTCGTACTAGTCGGTTCGTCGAAGAGGCGAGGCCGGTGACAGCCCACTGTGATCCAGCGCCGACCGAGGCGCTGCGACGCGTCGGCCAGCGGCGCGTCGGCCAGCGCGTCAACGAGCTCGTCTCGCAAGGCCCGGCGTTTCACTGGAGCAGCTAGGCGAGGCGTTGGGCCGCGCGGGCGGCGCCGTTGTGGACGTGTTCATGTTTTTGTCCTCTTGCGCTGCTGCAGCGAGGTGAGCCAGCTCTCGACTGCCGCGAGCAGCTCTGAATGGCCGCGGTCGAAGCCGAGCAGGCGCTCGAGTCAGCAGTCCCTCGTTGAACTGCATCACCAGCGCCGCCCACGCCTCCGCGGAGAAGCCGGTGTCCTTCAGGTCGTACTCCTCGATCGCCTCGCAAAGCGCGTCGCGCAGCAGCGAGCGCCAGCTGTCGTTGAGGCTCTGCAGGCGCTCGCGGAGCTCTGGCTTGTTCCAAGCCAGCGTTTGCAGCTCCCCCCATACCTTGGGGTAGCCGGACGCGAGATCCTCCTCGATGAAACCCATCGCGGTGCGCCACTTCTCGATGAACGGCGCGTCGGTTCCGTACATCGCCCGCTGGCGTTCGAGGATCCGGCCGGTGAACCGCTCCAGAGCCTGCAGCAGCAGCTCGTCGACCGAGCCGAAGTAGTAGTGCACGAGGCCGTGGTTCTGACCCGCCTCCCGCGCCAGTTGTCGCGTCGAGATCCCCGCCGCGCCCTCACGAATCAGCAGCCGCTCGGCGGCATCCAAGAATGCCTCGACATTGGCCTGCCTGATCGAGAGGCCGGCGTCCACACGCTGTGGGTCCTCGGTTGCAATCGACTTAGTCATACGCCTAAGTCAAGTATCTAAGCACCTCGATCGGCCGCTGTCAAGCGCCGCTCCACCCTTGAACGCCCGGTCAACAAATGCGACCCGTGGGGTGGGGTCGGGCGCGTAACGCCGGTATCCCGGCGATCTTCGCGTCGGATTGCTGTTCCCATCGGCGCATGCGCCGATGGGCGGGGCCGCACATGTGCGGCCCCGTTCCGGGCCGTGCATGCACGGCCCGGCCGGCCGGCGCATGCGCCGGCCGGGCCAGCGCCGCATGCGGCGCTGGCTTCAAAGTAGTGGTGCAATCGCCGCGCGATCCTCGCCGGTGCCTCCGGCGACCACAGTAGGATCGCGGCCGTGCCGTTCACGCTCAGGAACCTCAAGGAGGATCTGGAGGATCTCGGGTCGAACTTCGACGGCGCGCCGAACCTGGAGTTTCGCCACGCAAGCAAGGCGCTTGAGCTTGAGCAGTGCGGCCTTTGCTACCAGCGCATCCCGCCCGGCTATCGCTTCCCATACGGCCACACGCATAAGGAGCAGGAGGAGATTTACGTGGTCGTGCGCGGGAGCGGGCGGATGAAGCTCGACGACGAAATCGTCGAGGTCAAGGAGTGGGACGCGGTTCGCGTCCCTGTCCCGGAGTACGCTTGCGCCCCGTGAACACGGGGCGTTTCGCGTTTCAGGGGAAGCCTTGGGCCAGGATTTGGGCCAGTCGTGTTGACCAAGAGTGCTCGGTCCGAGGCGCTGCATAAGCTCGCTCGATGACCCCAGCGAAGCGATCCAGGGAGAAGACCGACTCTGCTGCCGGTGGGCCGCCTCCGATTCGGCGGCGCTGGCGCGACTACAAGTCCCCATCGGGTCGTAGTCCGGTCGAAGGGTTCATCGACAAGCTCTCCGACTCCGACGCGGCGGCTGTGCTTGCCGGCATGGAGGAGGTTCGCGATCGGGGTCTGCCAGCCGCTCGCCACCTCGATGGCGATATTTGGGAGGTGAGGGTGGACGGAGATCGGGTCATCTACCGCATCCTGTTCGCGGAGGAAGGCAGCCGTGGACAGATCCTGCTGGCATTGGACGGGTTCAACAAGAAGACGCAGAAGACGCCCCCGGCTGCTATCGAGCTGGCGAAGAGACGTCTTGCGGATTGGCGGCGGCGTGGGGATCAGAAGCGCGTTGCGCGCG
Source organism: uncultured Solirubrobacterales bacterium (assembly GCA_963804675.1). Classification (GTDB taxonomy): domain Bacteria; phylum Actinomycetota; class Thermoleophilia; order Solirubrobacterales; family Solirubrobacteraceae; genus Palsa-744. The sequence continues at coordinate 2,777,718 of CAWDRI010000001.1, forward strand.
GCAGGCGCCCGCTGCATCGGTGAGAAGTGCTACTCTTATCTCTCAAAAGAGATACCGCTGTAGGTATCGACGCCAATTTCAGAGAGTAGGACAAGGCAATGTCCGAGCGCGACTTCCTAGACAAGATGATCGACAAACGCGCCGCGCGAAACCCCGAGTTTCCGCGGCTGCTGGACGCGGCTCGCCGGCGCCGTGAGTTGCTGCGTGCTCTGGCCGGGCAGCGTGAGGAGCAGAAGCGCTCGCAGACCGCCATCGCCGCGGCGATGGAGACCTCGCAGTCGTTCATCGCGCGCTTGGAGAGCACGGCGGCCGACGCAAAGATATCGACCGTCGATCGCTACGCCGAGAGCCTCGGCTTTATCGTGCAGTACCACTTGATCCCGACGGCCGAGGTGGACAGCACCCCGCCGGTCGTGGTTCACGCTGCATAACCCGGGTGCCCATCCACTCGGCTCGAGTTCCCCTCTGATGGGGAGAGGGCGCGTTCGCGTCGCAGGCCGCGCTGCACGTCGTGCAGATGGTCGGCCACGTCATCTGAGCCTCGCTCCGAGCGCCACGTCGCAGGGCTGGGCGTGGCGCTCATTGCTCGCCGCCTCCCCCTTGGCCTCCCTCGCCGCCGTGCGGGCCACCTCCCTCGCCGCCCCCTCCACCTGGAGCGCCATACCGCACGATCGGATCGTCAAGGTCAAGCCCCATCATCGCTGCTGCCTCTTGCTCTGAGATACCCAAACGAGCGGCTTCCTCTCGGACCAACGAGAGGACGGACGCACCAGCACCACCCCCGCCGCCTCCGCCTCCGCCGAGCGGCCCCGATACGCCCCCCTCGCCGCCACGGCCACCGGAACGCGGACCTGCTCCCCCTCCGCCGCCTCCGCCCCCACCACCACCGGGAGCCGAATCCTTCATCCGTGGTTTGCGCTTGACATCGGTGAGGATGACCGCGATGCACACGAGCGCTATCCCGAGCAGCAGGAGCAGCAGCAGAGTGTGATCCCGGAGTAGCGCGGCGGCTGCGAACAGACAGGTCACAAGGATCGACCCAGCCCAGTCGCGCGTTTGCATCGGCTCAGCCTACGCCCCGACCATCGCTCGGGAGTGCCCCCTCAGCTGATCGCCTTTCCCGACGATGGAGCAGTTCCTCTGAGCAGTAGCAGAGGCAAACCTTCCAGTGGCCCGATAGTCAACAGCCATCAGCGCGCTGGGGTATCGCGCGCCAGGATGCGGGGTACATCGAGCCCGCGCATCTGACTTCTTCTCCTGCTAGAGCGGCACGTACGCTTCGGGACTACGGCACACGCGCACAGGGCCGGCTTCGCCGTGAATCGTGACGACGGTCCCGCCCAGCTTGCGACAGTTGTCTTCCGCTTCACGTTCCCGACGAACGTATTCGGCGTGTTCCCTTTCGGCCGCTTCGCGCCACTCGCGGTATCAGCGACAGGCCAGCGAAGATCGCAAGCCGCTCTGGCTTGCTGAGGCCGTCGCCGCTCTGAAGGATGAGCCCCGAAAGCGGCCCGAAGAAGCCAGCGAATCTCGCGTAGCGCTTGGGGGCGTGCCCTTTACCGGACTGACGCAACCGCCGCCACCACGGCACTGGCTTCTCGCCGAATGGATCGCGCGTAAGCCCATCCACAGCCGGGCATTCTAGGCAAGGCACCCACAACAGATTGGGACGGGCCTGTCCGGCTATCGTCTACCCGATGCGACGCGGACTGACGAGGGCTTCGACACTCGAAGGCAACCCAACGAGCCCGGCACAGGATTCGCCCGTCGCCGTAGTGGACGCGACGGAGCTCAAGGCTGCTCAGCAGGACCAACGCGTCCGGTCATTTCTAGCGGAGGCTGACGCCTACCTCGCCGAGCTTGAGCAACAAGAGCGTAATCGCTAGCCCGGACCGGCGTACCCGACGATCACTCTCCCGCAGTCGGTCGCCGGACGACGTGCCTATGGCTTGGTGTCGGCCGAGCCCTCTGCCAGCTCGTGCGCACGGCGAGCCGCGAACTCAGCGACCTGCTGCTCTACGCGCCGCATACCCTCCATCTCATCCTCAAGGCCCTCCGTGATCTGGGCCTCCTCACCCGCCATCAGGACGCCCCGCTTGCCGACGGTGTAGCGAGTGACGGCGATTGGCGTTGAGATACCCTGCAGCGTCAGGTGGGCAACGGCCTCATCGCGACCAGTACAGAGGATGAAGCCAACCGTTGCGCGGTCCTCGCCGTGGGCGATCAGCGCGTTGACGGCGTTGACGTAGAGGTTCATCTTGCCGGCGAACTCCGCCTGGAAGCGCCCAATCTTGAGATCGATGACCACGAAACGACGGGTCGGGTGGTGGTAGAACAGCAGATCCAGGATGAACTCCTCGCTGCCGATGACCAGCGACTTCTGGCGGCCGGCGAAGTAGAAACCCTCGCCCAAGGCGAGCATGAAGCGCTCAATGTCCTGCAGCAACGCCGCTTCGAGATCGCGCTCCTTGGCCTCCTCCGTCAGATGTACGAAGTCCAAGATCACTGGATCGCGTGTGATCCGCTGCACCGCCTCCGCGTCGCCGACGGCCAGCGTTTGATCGAAGTTGGTGAGAGCCGCGCCCTGACGTTCGTAAAGACGATTGGCAATGGCCGCTTGTAGCTGGGCCTGTGACCAGCCGGCCGCACGCTCGGCGTACCATTCCTGCTCGTCGCGGTCCAGCTTGGCGACCAACGTCGCCACATGGCCCCAAGGAAGGTCTCTCATACGGTCTGAGAGACCTTCCGGCCAGGCGGCCGCCAACGTCCTCATCCGGTAGAGGTTGGGCACCGAGTATCCCCGTGCTCCGGGAAATGCCGCACGCAGATCCGCCGACAACTGCTGCACGACGCCGCGTGTGCGACGTCCCAGCTCCGGCCCTTCCTGCTGCTGGCGCCGCACGATCTCAGAGCCGATCTGCCAGTACACCTCGATCAGCTCCGCGTTGATGGCTCTCGCGGCACGCGCCTGGGCGCTTCGAATGCGTCGCTTGATGTCCTCGAGGAACTCCTCGTAGCTGTGCGCCGGCTCCGAAGCGCCAGCTGATGGATGAGCGGGGAGGTCGGACATCTTGCTCGCGAGCCTATCCGCCAGAACCGCCGTATCGCACATCCTCGACCGCGGCATCGAGTGACGTCGCCTCCGCGTGCGCAGTGCTCGCAGCGTAAAGCGGCTCGCCGAGATCGTTGTCGAGCAGGTGGACGTAGGTGTCGAGCGTGAAGCTGGCCGAGTGGTGGCCGAGCCAGCGCTGCACCTGCACGACGTTGCGCGCCTCCGCGAACAGCCGCGACGCGACGGTATGGCGAAACGTGTGGAAGCCCGCCCACTCCACGCCTGCCGCCTTGCACGCGGGCGCGAGCACGCGCGTGGCCAGATTGTCGGGATCGAGCACGGAGCCGGCGGCCGAGCGAAACACAAGCTCGCCCTGCGCGGCACCGTGGGCCGACAGGCGATCAGCCAGCACGTGCGGGATGGGCACGTCGCGCTTGGAGAAGATCGGGTATCGCCTGGCGAGCGCGGCTGCGCAGCAGCTTCGCCTGGCTTGGGTGGCCGGGCTCGGAGACGAACCACTGGCGCAGGCCCTGCCAGCGCTCGCGCCATGCCGCCACGCCGGCGCGATAGGCGACCTCACAAGAATCGCGCTCGCCCGTGGCTTCGTCTTCACGCTGGCCGTCGCCGCCGCCCCGCCCGTCCGTCCGGCTCCTCCCCACCCCGCCGCCCGGGGCGGCGTCTTCGGCGTCGCGGCGAGCCACGATGCTGAGCAGACGCGTCACCTCCCCATCCTCAAAATCCGCTAGCAATCCCGATATCTCGGCGCCGACGGTGACGAGATCCTTGATGAAACGCTCCAGGTAGTTGACGAGCTGGTCCTTGTAGGCACGGAAAGCGTCCACGTCGGCGTCGTGAAGTTCGATCGTGCGCCGCAACGAACCCATGAACGCCTGGGCGTTGTCGGCGAGATCTTCGAAACGATCGACCAACCCGCGCAACAGCAGCCCCAAGCGCGCGGGATCGGGATCGGCCTCGCCAGCCAGCTCGCGCAGGGCGCGCAGCTGTGTGGCGATGTCCGCGAGGGCGACCGCTTGCAGGGCGCCGCGTTTGCCGAGCTGCTCCTCATACACGCCGAGCGCCCGCTCGGCGGCCTCACCCGCGTGGGTCAGCTGATAGAGAAAGCGAGCGCGATGGAAGTCCTCGACCGTCGTGACCCGGCTCGTATCGGGGTCGGCGCGAAGGTTGCCCCACTCCACCAGCTGCCCGAGCGCGTCGGCGAGAGCATCCACTGGGACGTGTCCATTCGGCTCAGCCCGGGCGAGTGCCTCGTGGAGGTCCTCGGTCCGCAGGTGCACGACAAATCGCCGCTTCGCGGCGACGAACTCGCCCATCACCCGCCGGTACAGCGCGACGTTGGGTGTCGCGAGGTGGGCGAATGGCCTGAATGCTGGGGGCTCCACATCCGGGCACGTTAGCCCTCTGGGGGGACTGGTGAGCGCAGAGACAGAGATCACCGCCAGCGGACGCACGGAGATCGGTCCCACGGAACAATACGGCTGCGTCAACGGCTCCGCGTGGCATAGCAAGACTCACAATCACCGCACTGGGTGCTGGATTCGACCGCGGTTCTGCGTAGGTTGGACGCAATGCCCGCCTACAACATCAAGGTCACCGTCAAGCGCAAGGAGATGCACCTGGAGGTCGATTACGGCCTTACCGGGTCGGGCCACCCGCATCTGTTCCTGCGCAGCTCGACGTCGAGCGCGCCGGTCCTGGCTGACCACGGGCCATGGCCAGTCGGCATACCGTGGAGCGTGACCGACCGCTTGCGTAACGGCGGCGACGAGAAGGGTCGCGTGCTAGCCATCTGGCAGGAGCTACCCGGCGTGTCGCCAGTGCCACTGGCGACACTCGCGTGGCACGCGCACGGCACCGGTCCGCTGTACGTGTTCGACCTCGGCCACGCCGAATCGCTCACCATCGATATCGGCAGACGGCTCAATGCCATCCTGCTCGACGCGCTACTCCAAGCAGCTGCTCATCCCGATACGCCAGTAGCGCCCGAGTGGCGAAGTCGGCTCCGTTGGTCGCAGGTGGCACTCGCGCACGCGCCGCACCGTGAGCGCGGCCATTTCCGAAGAGAGAACCTGCGACGTGCGCTGTCGTTCCGTTTTGTCAAATATCAGCCGCCACCTGCCCCGGCGCGTTGGACGAAGGGAGCATGGCTGGGCGAACGGACCTTCTGATTCCCGCACGGATGAGCGAGGAGGATCAACGCTACTCGTCTTGCAGTGTCGCCTCCCGCAACTGCGCATCAAGGTCCCGGTCGCTGAGCTCGATCGGCTCGGCCGCGGCGATCTGCTCGATCCGCCCGAGCGCCTCGGGGCTCAAGCCATTAGCGAGTGACGCGCGAAGCTGCTCCAGCGAGGGCATTTCGACAGGACCAGCCGAGCGCGGTGGAGCAACCGTTGCCAGCTCAGCCAGCAGGATCCGGAGCCCTTCGCGACCATGGCGAGCCAGCACCTGCGCCGGTGAGTGCCCACGCAAAGGCGGGCTCGGCGCGAGTGTCCACTCGCCGACCTGGCGATCAGCGGCCATATACCGACGCGCCGCGTTACACAGAGCGAGCAATAGCTCGGCTCTCTCCAACAGTTCAACCCGGGGACGCGCAGGAGCCGAACCCATGCTCCAGCTGCGCACTGTGTCGCGCGTGGTGCCCAGCCCACTCGCTAGCCGCGAAAGCGATGATCCATAAAAGATCGACAACTCCGACACCGCATGCTCGGCCTGGCCGCTGCGAACGGTACGAGCCCTCGGCGATCGCTTGACCTTGTTCTTGGATGGGAAGTGCAGGGTCGGCGTGCTCATAATATCCACTCTCTTCTATTTTACGCCTAGTGTAGCACGGGCGCACGAAGGTCCCCACGACACGCAATGCGCACTATTCCCAGAGGTAGCCGAGCGCGCTCCCTCTTGGATGAGCGAATGGCGACAGAGCGGACCAGCACAATCCGCGCGTCGCCCTGCGGGACGTAACCGTGAGGCGATAGCTCGCTGTCGCGGGTTCGTAGCGAGTCTCGATTCGGTCGCATTAGCGACCGCCCCCACATCACGAAAGCAACCCCTACTCACGGGGCGCTGAGACACGGCAATTTGCCTTTACAGAGCCAAAGCCGACCGCTCGCCAAGCACGCACCACACACTGCCACTCAACGATCGACGACGACGACTCGTCGCAGGTTGATGAGGTCTTCATGTTTGGCGAATCCCTTGTGTTTGAGCGGGGTTTTTGGGTTGTTTTGCGGGTTGACCACACCTTAAGCGGCGTTTGAGCACGCTGGCGTATGGGTCAGCGTGGGCGCTGTGTGGTGCGCGGTTTGCCGTGTTGTGTGCTGGGTGTCCAGCCCTCGGCGTGTTCGGCGGCCTGTGTTGAGAGCGTGTGCAGCTCGCCTATGAGCTTTTTTAGGCGGCGGGCGTTCTCAAACCAGGGCTCGTAGCGTTTGAGTTGCTCGGGGGTCAGGCGGCGCGTGATGGTCTTGCCTTCGATCTTGCGTGTCCAGGTGATATAGGGGCCGTGCAGCTTCGGCGGCTCGGCGTGGCAGGCGCAGCTTGGCTTGCCGCAGCGGTTCATCACGACGTTGATGCTGCCGGGCAGGGCGTGGTCGATCGCGGCGATCTGTGTCTTTAGCTGCAGGAGACGGCGCTCTGATCGCTTGCTCTGGCTGCGGATTCCCTTGGGCATCGGTTGATGATCGCTCACTCCGTCCGATAGTAGCATTACTCTCGGACGGAGGTGATGACCGGCAAGGCTCGGCAGCCATCCTGACCGCAGCACCCAGGCCACGATCGCTGCCTATCGTCCCTGCGCGGTGAGTGAGGCGGCGGGCGCCTTCGCGCGCCAGGCGGTGGGCAGGGCTTGCCCTGGGAGCCCGGCGCGGGCGAAGGCGCTCTTGTTCTGCGCAAGCCGCCTGGGTGCCTTCGCGGAGGGGGTGGGGCTGGAGCTTTCTCCCGAGGCGCTGCTGGACGAGGCGGTGATCGAGCGTTTCATCGCCTGCGCCACGGCCGGGCTCTCCCCGGCGAGCGTCCGCACGCTCAGGACCAACCTCAGGGCGCTGGCCCGCGCGCTTGAGGCCCACCCTCAGCCCGCGCGGGTGGCGCTCGGGCGCGAGCGCGCCAAGCCCCCATACAGCCCCGCGCAGATCGAGGGCTACCTGCGCCTGGCAGAAGCGCAGTCAACCAGGGCGCGGCGGATGCGCGCAACGGCGCTTATCTGCCTGGGCGCCGGCGCGGGGATCGTCTCAGGCGAGCTTCGCCAGATCCGCGGATGCGATGTCATCTGCCGCTCCGGCGGGGTGCTCGTGGCGGTGGCGGGCAAGCGCTCGCGGGTCGTGCCGGTGCGCTCGGGCTTCCAGGCGCCGCTGGTCGAGGCCGCCGCCTTCGCGGGGCAACACCTGATCATCGGCGGACGCGATCCCAGGCGGCGCAACATCAGTGACGTACTCTGCCGTGCGCTATGCGCCGATCGGTCCCTGCCGCGGTTTGAAGCCGGCCGACTGAGATCGACCTGGCTTGATCAGTGCGCGCAGATGATCGGCCTCCAAGCGTTCATGGCCGCAGCCGGTGTGTCCTGCAGCCAGCGCCTCGGGGACATCTCCGCGTCCCTGCCCGTGATCAGCGAGGCACAGTTGCTCGCGCTTTTGGGAGGATCGCCGTGAGCGCCACCCCGGCGAGCTTCCCCGCCTTGAGGCGATCATCGACGCCTCGGGCGTTGCGCCCCTGATCGAGAGCAGGCTGCCGATCGGGGTCAGACCGCGTCAGCTATCGGCCAGAACGCTGCTCATCGGCATCCTGGCGACGCTGGCCGACGGGCGCCCCGCGCACCTGGCGAGGATCCATCAGGCGCTGATCCGCCTGCCCGAAGCCGATAAGCGGCGCCTTGGCGTGATCGCCTCCTGGAAGAGCGGCCCGCATGAGCTCACCTACCGCCAGGCCGAGCGCACCTTCGGCCTCGTGAGCAAGACGCTCTCCAAGGAGCCCCCCGACGGGCAACCATCGCAGATCCTCAGCGAGGTGATGGACCGCCTACTCGAGGGCAGCGTCACGGTGCTCGGCACCCCAGAGAACTCCTCGCTTGCGATCGACTGGAGCGACTATGAGAGCTTCGCCCGCCCGCCGCGCAAAAGAAACGCGCAGGCCACAGGCCCCGACGAGCAGCCTTCCCAGAACGCCGCGAGCGTACCCCGCAACGCCGACGGCGAGGACACCGTCGGGCAGGCAGAGGGACCCCAGGAAGGCGAGAATGAGCAGGCAAGCTGCGCCGACCCGGAGGCGGCATGGGGGCACCGCAACACAAACCACCCCGGCAAGAGCGAGACGTTCTTTGGCTACTACCTGCAGGCCGTAACGATCGTCAAAGAAGAGCACGGCCTCGAGGTCCCAGAGTTCGTGCGCCGCATCCAGCTCGCAAGCCCCAAGCACGACCCGCCGGCGATGATCGTCCCCGTCATCCAGCGCATGCACGAGGACGGCATCCAGATCGGCGATCTGCTCGCCGACAGCGGCTACTCATACCGCGAACCCCAGACCTTCGCCATACCAGCCCGCGCCCTCGGCGCGAACCTCATCATCGACCTACACCCCAACGACCGCGGGATGAAGGGCACCCACCAGGGCGCGATCCTCGCAAACGGCAACCTCTACTGCCCGGCCACGCCGAAGGCGCTCTTCGAGCTCCGTCCGCCAACCCCCGCCGCGACAGAACAAGAACTCACCGCCCACGACCAAAAGACAGAAGAGCTCTCCCGCTACAAGCTCTCACCGCTCACCGCCACCGACCAAGACGGGTACCAACGCCTGGCCTGCCCGGCCGTAAAGGGCAAGCTCCGCTGCCCGCACAAGCCGGCCTCGATCACGCTCTCCCACAAGCGCCCCACGATCACAAGCCCACCGGAGCACCCACCCCCCTGCTGCGCCCAGAAGACGATCACCGTGCCGGCGTCGGTGAACGCCAAGACACAGCAGAAACACGACTACCCCTCAAAAGCGCACCGCGCCTCCTACGCCCGCCGCAGCGCAGCCGAGCGCAGCTTCTCGCAAGTATGCGACCCCGCCAGCAACGACATCAAGCGAGGATGGTGCCGCCTCATGGGACTCACCGGCCCCGCGCTCTTGCTCGCAAGCGCGTTCACCGTCGCCAACATCCGCACAACCGACGCCTTCACCGCCCGCCAAGCCGAGAATGAGCGGCGCGCCGCCCGCGGCTGCCACCCAGACGCAGACGCCGACGCCGACGCAGCCCCCACGAACTCACCAGCCAGACCAACGCGCCGCCAGCGACCACGGCCTGAGCCTCAAACACACCCAACAGACCCCCCAGCGACACCGACCAGATCTCAGCGCCCCACAGCGCCCCAAAACCCTCCAGGCAGCCCGGGATCCTCCTTCAAAACGCCCAAACAGTCCGCCCGCAGCCCTGCCGACACCCCTCTATACGCGAAAGCCCGCCACAACAAATACCGACATGCCCAAACGTAAACAACAGAAGCCTTCAAACGTGAAGACCTCCAAAAGCCGACGGCCGGATTCGAACCCGCGACCTTCGGGTTATGAGGTCGCCAAAGCGGGGTCAGGTGGGGCCAGAGGACCCGTGTTTGCTGGGGTTAGCTCGGGTTGGGTGGGGTTGGATTTGCTCAAAACGGAACCTCCAATGGAACCCTGACAAGCGGGCTCACGCGCCGACGAGAACGCGCGCAAGCTCGATGAGCTCAGCTGTCGCCTCGCGCGCTTCGTCAACGCTGGCCTCCGCTACGAACCCAGCCGCGTAAGACGCCTCGCTTCTTCTCGACCGGGACGCGTCAAGGCGCTCAAGCAGGTCGTCTGTGTCTTGATCAATCTCTGCGAGCGCGGCTTCGAGTCGCACGACATGAGAACCCTCGCCCGAGGTCACCCGCAGGCCGGATGCCTGGAGGATCGCGTCGCACCCGGAGATCACGGCGTTGTGGAGCAGCACGGACCGGGATTCCGAGCTGAGTCCTGGCGCGTCCGCGTCGCGCTGAAATTTCTCCGCCTGAGAGAGGAACGTGCGCGCCCCGAGCCGGTCTGCATGGACTTTCTCCACACGGGCTTCGGTCATTGAGTCGCTACGCTCGCCAGGTCACCCACGAGGGACGTTATGGGACCTTCCATCACGCGCCGGACGAAGCTCGAGCGCTCGGCGAGCAAGTGGCGGAACTCGTCGTCTCGCATGACCGTCAGATCTACAGTACGTCCGGTGTCCTTGCCAATTGGGCGGAGCAGGCGGCGTAGCTCCCGTAGATCAGCGTCGCCAACGACCAGGACATCGATATCGCTGTCTGGTCGGCGGTTGCCGGATGCCCAGGAGCCGTAAATCGCCGCAGCATGAACGTCGGGGCGATCGAGGCTTGCGCGCAGTTGACTCTCCACACCGACTGAGCGTCGCAGCAGCTCGGCGAGCGGTGCGTAGGAGGCATCATCCGTCGCGGCCGAGAACAGATAGGGCCGCGCCCCGTCATCACGACGGATTACGCCTGCTGCCTGCGCCCTAGCCAGCTCACGATGGACTGAGGACTGAGGGGCGTCAAGCGCCTCCGCGAGCCCCTGAAGAGTCCAGCGACGCTCGGGCTGCAAAAGCAAGAGCGCGAGCAGTCGCGCCTGCATCTCCGAGCGAAAGATCGGCAGGAGCGAGGGAGCCGACGTTCGCATTACCGAGAAGTATATCCAAGAAAAGCGAAGACATTTGGTTGCGTCTCGGTCCGACGACATGCCTGCTTTTGGCGAGGAGCACGTCTCTCGAGGCCCAGCGCGCAAGCCCTGAGTTGAGCGCAACTCAGGTGCGCTGGTCCCTGACAAAAGAGCGAATGGATCACGAACATCTGGGGCCTCGCTGAGTGCTCGGCGACGAGCGTGGTCAGTGAGCTCTCTTCTTCTTTCCTACGGCGTAGATCGTGTGCATCGGGTCGGTGCGCTAAACGGTCCTCAAAGCGTCGGTCGGTGAGAGGCGGGCGGCGCGGATCGCGGGCATTAGCCCGGCGATTGCTCCGATGAGGATGGCGGAGGCGATGCCGCCGGCCCACGCCTCGGTCGGGATCACGACCGCCCAATGCTTGGTGTGCGCGTAGGCGACCGTAGCGAGCCCTCCCATTGCAACACCGACGGCACCGCCGAGCAGCGCAAGCAGGATCGCCTCTGAAAGGAACTGCATGCGGATCTGGCCTCTGGTTGCCCCGAGCGCGCGCCGCAGGCCGATCTCTGATCGTCGCTCCAGTACCGAGATGATCATGATGTTCGCGACCCCGACCGCGCCGACCAACAAGGCGACGGCGCCGAGGCCAAGAAACAGGCCGTCGAACGCGCCCTGGGCGTCGGCGCGGGCGGTCAGCGCCGCGGAAGGCTGGGAGACGTCTACATAGCTGGGGTTTTCGGGGTCAGCGGTCTGCGGTAGCACCGTGTAGACGGCATCAACCTGGTTGTTCTGAGCACGGACGTAGATCGTTGTTGGTGGGCCGATGGTGGTCTTCCCGCCGATCGTGGAGGTGTAGTTGAGGTAGCGCTGGCCGGCTACGTAGCCGATCAGGGCGCTCTCGTCGATTTCCGGGGCAAGTACGGCGGGTTTGAGGATGCCGATCACGTAGAACCACATGCCGCCGAGCCAAACGCGCTCGCCGTGATAGACGCGGTCGATGCCGAGCCGCTGCGCGGCAGCGGCTCCCAGCACAACGCCTGGCTCGTTCGCGGTCGCGGCGTTGAGGTAGGAGCCCTGGGCGACGCTGGTGCCAACCGCGGGAAGCAGGTTCAGGCTCGCGGCCTGAACGGTGAGAGCGTTGGTGTCGACGGACGAGATCAGCGGACTGCGGTAGACCTTGGCAGTCGAGATAGCGCCTGTGTCCGCCACCCTAGTGACCGGTGTGATCCGTGCGATCATCGCCGGTGCTGTCAGCGGCAGGGTCGCGGTCTGGCCGGTGAACGTCTGCCCGTTGGTGACCGTCAGGAGGTTTGTGCCGAGCCGGTCGATCTCGGCCAACAGGCCGGCTTGGGAGGATGAGGAGAGGCCGAGGACGGCGACGATCGCCGCTACCCCAATCGCAATCCCCAATGCGGACAGCGCAGCGCGCAGCCGCCGAGTCCGCAGGCCAACGCTCGCGATGCGGGCCATGTCACCGGACCGCAGGCGCGCGGGGATCAGTTGCGTGGTCGCGCTCATCGCTGATCGTCCGTTCTGTTGGTACCGGCGGGCTGCGGGAGGTTGGTGGTGTCTGAGACGATCAGGCCGTCACGGACGTGGACTTGGCGCTGCAGCCGGTTGGCGAGGTCGTGGTCGTGAGTGATGACGATGATCGTCGCGCCCTGCTTGTTGAGCTCCCCAAGCAGCTCGAGGATCTGCTCTCCGGTATGACTGTCGAGGTTGCCGGTCGGCTCGTCCGCCAACACGATCGCCGGCTGCCCGACAAGCGCGCGGGCGATCGCGATCCGCTGGCGCTGCCCACCGGACATGGTTGTGGGACGGGCGTGCTGGCGCTCAGCAAGCCCAACCGCATCGAGGGCCCGGGCCGCCAGCTCACGCCGCTCACGGACCTCCGCTCCGGCGTACAGCAGCCCGTCCGCGACGTTGTCGAGCACGGTCTGGTGCTCGGCCAGGAAGAACTGCTGGAACACGAACCCGATACTCCTGGCCCGCAACGCTGCTAGCTGGCGATCGTCCAGGCCGGCAACGTCAATCCCGTCGATCCTGACCGTACCGCTGGTCGGCCGGTCCAGCGTGCCGATGATGTGCAGCAGCGTCGTCTTGCCGGACCCGGACGGGCCAACGATCGCCACAAGCTCACCCTGCTCGACGGTGAGACTCACGCCACGCAGAGCCAGCACTGGCGGCTCGGAGCCGTACGTCTTGGTGACCTCGTGCAGCTCCAGTACGGCTGGGCGGGCCTCGTTCGCGCCCGTCCGGTGGCCGCCGGACACCGGCCGGTCGGTGTGCCGGGGAGCGTCCGCGGTTGTGGGGTATGTCGGCTGGCTGCTCATATGTTGGGCACCACGATCCGGGCGCCAGCCTGCACATCTCCGGTGACTTGCACGGTCCCAGCGGCGTCATCAAACGTCCCGAGGGATACGGCCACGAGCTTGTGAACCCCGTCCGCTCCGATGGTCTCGACCGCATAGCCGCCTGAGAGCGCCAGCAGCGCGTCGATCGGGACGATCAGCGCGTGCTTGACCGCTGCGGTGGTGATCTCGACCGTGACCGGCGCCTGATCCAGGTCGCCGGCAGCTTTCGGATGCTCAAGCGTGATGTAGAGCGGCAGGGTCGGGCTTGAGGAGCCCGACCCGGACGAGCTGTTTGCCGATGCGCTTGCGACGACCGTCCCGATGCTGCCTACCACTCCAGGCGTCGTCTGCCCGTCCGGGAGCGTGACCGGCACGTCGTCGCCGACCTTGACCTCGCTCTGCTCGGAGGCGTCGAGATTGACGACGACCTGCTGGCTGTCGGAGGTCGCCTGCATGACCGCCGTACCCGGTCCGGCGCTTGTTCCCAGAGTCGCCTTGACGGTGCTGATCCGAACCTGACCGGGTAGGAACACGGCCTGCCCCCCCGTTAGCGAGCCTGTCTCCTGCTCACCGAGGTGGTACTGCAACCGCTCAAGCGCGGACTTGGTCTCGGCACTGAAATAGCTCCAATCCTCCTCGACCTCCGAGCTGGTGGCGTACCCGAGTGCGACCAGGTTCTCGTTCAGCTCCCGCACGTCCGGCCCCCTGTCCCCTTCAGACAGCGACCGATACACGGGCGTGTTGCCGTAGAGCAGGATCACCGGGTCGTTGGAGACGCGGTAGAGCACCTGCCCGCGCGAGAACACCTCACCGGCCCGCGGCAATCGCGAAAATGTCCCCGACGCCTGGTTGATGACGCTGTAGATCGACCCCCCCGGCGTGGTGTACTCAAGCGTGCCATCCGCGCTGATCTGAGAGGACAAAGACCCCTCGCTTATGGTCGCTGTCGAGGTCGGATACCCGTTATCGCTGACGCCCGTCGCTTGCTTCGCACTGGACATGACGGCCACGGCGCCGCTGACGATCACGGCAACTAGGACGGCAGCTCCGACCAGCAACCAAGCCTTCCGCTTCACTGGGTCGCCCCCGCCATGAGGTGGCGGCACTTCTGCAGCGCGGCCTGGAGCTCCATATTGCTCTGGCCTTTCTGCACGTCGATGAGGGGACCATTTTCGGTCGGGTCCGAGAAGTCCGGCACACCGTTGGCACGGATGCACTGGGCGAACTTGAGGGCCGCCTCCTGCTCCTGGGGGCTCCGCCTGCTGCCCATGAACCCCGCTGGCTCCAGGTCCTTACACGCCCTGAGGGCCTGAGTAAACGCCGGGGCGCTCGGGTCCAGCGACGAGCCGTTCACTACCCCATCGATGGTGAACTTGCCCGACGCGCCCGGGTCCGGGAACTCGCTGACCCCGTTGCTGCGCATGCACTCGGCGAACTTCAGCGCCTTCTGATCATTGGCGGCCGCGTTATTGCCGCCACCGCTGCCGGCGGGTGCGTTTGAACCGCACGCACTGATCAAAGCGACCACAGCGATCAGGGCAAGGGCGACCAGCGGCCGTAGTTTTCTATTCATGTTTTCTCCCCGCTGGTGGTGATTGCGTTGACATCAGTTCTGTGCCGAGCGGCGACCGGTAGCGCGTAGCTGCGGGCGGCCGTTACGGCGGGAGGCGTCTCGTCGTCGGCCACCTGCGCGCGAGCCGCAGCTGTCGTGGCACTCGGGTCGCGGGGGGCGACGGAGTCGACCAGTTGCTGGGCGGCTCCGCCTGCGGCAGCGAGGATCTCCGACGTGTCGCCGCCTTCGCCTTGCCCCATCACCACGCCGACCGCGGTCAGCCGGCGCCCGCCGACCGTCACAGGGGTAAAGAAGGCCAGGCATCCCTCGGCCGCGGAGTCCGATCCGGTCTTGCCGGCGTAGCCCTCGGCGATCAGGGGGTTGTAGTTGGTGAGCGTGCCGGCGACCGGCAGCGTCACGCTGGCCATCGAGACGACTTCGCGGAAGACCTGGAAGCGCATCGCCTGACGGAAGACGCGGAGTTGGTCGGCGGCGGTCGAGACCGTGCTCGGATCGAACCCGCTGGGATCGGTGTAGATCGTGTTGTCCATCCCGAGCGCACGGGCTTCGCTGTTCATCTCGGTGATGAAGCGCGTTTCGCTGCCCGCCACCTGGGCGGCGAGCATCTGGGCGATGTTGTTGGCGGAGGGGATCAGCAGCGCTTCGAGTAGCTGACGCTCGGTCAGCTGCTCGCCGGCCTGCACCGCGACGTCCGACTGGTTCTGGGCGGCGTCCTCGGCCTCGGCCTGTGCCTGGGCCTCGGTGATGATGGTCGTGAACCCATCCTGTGCGCCGCTCAGCGGGTAGCGCTCGAGGGTCAGGTAGGCGGTCATCACCTTTGCCAGGCTGGCGATCGGTGTCGGCTGCTCCTCCGGGCTCGCCGCCGGCCGGCCGTTACCGAGCACCAACGCCGCCTGTCCCTGCTGCGGCCACCTGACCGCCGACACGTATGCGCGGCCTTGGTCGTTGAGCGGGTGGCGGACTGCCACGAACGCTGTATGGGCGATAAGTAGGGCGAGTACCGCGCCGAGCAGCAAGCGCCAGCGGCGTCGTCTGTACACGGTCGATCCGGTACGGCGGGCCGCTGCTCGTGCTGGTTGCCTGGAGGTCACGCCGCTATTCAAGGCAGCCGGGTGTTGCCAGGACGTATGCGTTTTTCGATACGCCGACGATAGGTTTGGGCTGCCAGCATCTAGGGCATGCGCGTGCTGGTCGTCGAGGACGAGCCCTACATGGCGGAAGCGATCCGTGATGGCCTGCGTCTTGAGGCGATCGCCGCGGACATCGCCGGCGACGGCGACACGGCTGTCGCGTTGCTGGCGCTCAACGCCTACGACATCGCCGTCCTGGACCGTGACATCCCCGGGCCCTCCGGCGACGAGATCGCCAAACGCATCGTCGCCTGCGGCGGCGGCATGCCGATCCTCATGCTGACCGCTGCCGACCGGCTCGACGACAAGGCCTCCGGTTTCGAACTGGGCGCCGACGACTACCTCACCAAGCCGTTCGAGCTCCAAGAGCTCGTGCTCCGCCTCAGAGCGCTCGATCGTCGCCGCGGCCACAGCAGACCGCCCGTGCGAGAACTCGCAGGTCTGCGTCTGGATCCGTTCCGCCGCGAGGTCTACCGCGACGGCCGCTACGTTGCGCTCACCCGCAAGCAGTTCGCGGTCCTCGAAGTCCTCGTCGCCGCCGAAGGCGGTGTCGTCAGCGCCGAGGAACTGCTGAAACAGGCGTGGGACGAGAACGCCGACCCGTTCACGAACGCCGTGCGCATCACAGTCTCGGCATTGCGCAAACGACTTGGCGAACCCGAGATCATCGCCACCGTGGCCGGGGTCGGATACCGCATCGGCGCCCCACAAGGCACCAGGTTTGAGGGAGACGACCGTGGATAGAGGCCCTAGTGGGCGGTTTGCTTAATTCGCGGGTGGTTGCGGGTGGTTGCGGTGGTTTGCAAATGGCTCGTGGGCTTGGATGCGCGATGCACATGGACCAACGAACATGGCAGATGAACCACTAGCTTTCTGACGATGCCGCGAACCTCCCTCGCCAGGCTCAACCCACGTCGGATGCTTCACCTGCCCTCGCGGACAGTCCGTCTGCGACTGACACTCCTCTACGGCGGCCTCTTTGTCGTCTCCGGGGTGGTGCTGCTCGCGATCACCTACCTGATCTTCCGCCACGCCTCCCGGGTCAACGTGCTCGTCCCGAACGGGTCTGCGCACAGGGCGGCAGCCCAGAACGCCGCCACCGAACTGAGATACGCCGAACTCCTCCGTCATTCCACCGACGCACTCCACCACGGGCTCCTCCGCTCCGTGATCGTGCTGGCGATCATGACGGTTGTCTCGATCGCCCTCGGTTGGCTGGTCGCGGGTCGCGTCCTGCGCCCGTTGCGCGCGATGACCGCGACCACTCGGCAGATCTCCGAGCGCAACCTGAACGAGCGCCTCACGCTCGCAGGGCCCCGTGACGAGCTGAAGGACCTCGCCGACACCATCGACGGCCTCCTGGCGCGGCTCGAGGCGCACGTCGCCGAACAGCAGAGGTTCGCCGCCAACGCCTCCCACGAGCTGCGCACCCCGCTGGCGATCACCAAGACGCTCCTCGACGTGGCCCGCAGCGATCCGAACCGCAACGACGGCGAACTCCTCGACCGCCTCCAGGCCGTCAACACCCGGGCGATCGAGCTCACGGAGGCATTGCTCCTGCTCAGCCGCGCCGACCAGCGCTCATTCATCCAAGAACCCATCGACCTGTTTCTGATGGCGGAAGAAGCCAGCGAAACGCTCCTCCCGCTCGCGGACCAGCGCGGCGTCAGCATCGAGACCTCCGGCAATCTGACGCCCACCGTCGGCTCGAGCGCGCTCCTGCTGCAGCTGGTTACCAACCTCGTGCACAACGGGATCGTCCACAACCTGCCGGACCAGGGCACCGTGTGGGTCACAACCGCCGCACACCCCGAGAGCGCGGTGCTCACCGTCGAGAACACCGGCGCGCAGTTCATCCCACAGTCGGTTTCCACGCTTGTCGAGCCGTTTCTCCGCGGCACCGAACGCGTACGCACCGACCACGCAGGTGTCGGCCTCGGGCTGGCGATCGTCAAGAGCATCACCGAGGCGCACGGCGGAACCCTCACCCTCGCCCCGCGGCCCGCCGGCGGGCTTCGCGTCACGGTGCAACTACCCGCCGCGCCACAATCCCGGCCGGTGAACCGGAGCTCAGGCGCGACGGTCCCGCCGGCGGCCGAGAAATGGCCCCGCGGTCACGAGTTCTGACTCAGGCTGCTTCCGCACGGCGCCTGACGAAGCAGCATCGCCGTCCCGTGCTCCAGACAGCGGCACTTGCTTTCTCTCCGGGGCTCCCACGCGCATGGGATGGAGCTCCCCTGCTCAGCCGGCAACTGGGGTCTCTCGCTGTAGCTTACGAGAGACGTGCTTAGCGCGGAAACGAGGGCACGGGTAACGGCGCGAGCAGACCGAGACCGTCGATCCGAGAGCGTCGATCGTGCGGCGGCTGCCAAACGGCGCGTCTTGCGGAACCTGGTTGAATCGCTACCAACGCCGTCAACGGCTGCACCGAGGGGCGATGGATCGCCAACCGGCAAGCTCGGCACTCGTGGCAGCCCGAGCTGCAACCGCGACCCTCACACAACGCTACGGATTGCGGCGCGGTGGCCGCCGCTACCTGCACCGGAGGCGTCGGGCTGCGCCCTCCTTGTTACGCGCGGGACTACCCCGACGCGGGCACCCAGCGGCGCCAGTAGTGCCGCAAGCGTACTGGCGGTCGGGTTCGTCTGGCCGCGCTCGATCCGCGAAATCTCGGCCTGGTTGATGCCGGACGCGGCGGCGAGCTGCTTCTGCGTGAGATTGCGCTCCTTGCGCAGCTCGCGCACCTCACCAGCCATCGCGTAGTGAGCGTTGAAGGCATCCCAGCGGGCGATGGCCTCCGGGCCGCCAGCCTTCGCCCTCTCCTCAACCTCGCTGATGTAGTCGTCGAACTTAGTGGCCATCACAGAACTCCAGTAGTGGGGTCGTCCAACAGTATTTATGCAGCATACCGCATATTTTGTCAAGACCTCCGCTTGCCGCGAGACTGGCCCCGGCCGGCGGTCCGCTTGGCGCTGGCGCTCTGCTGAGCCTTCCAGCGCGTCAGGCGCTGCCTGGCCCGCTTGATCTCCGCATTCTGGCGCTTGGCGCTCGGCTCCTTGCCCTTGTCGTAGCCGGCCAGCAGCAGGACGACCTTCTTGCCGTGGGCATGGCAGAACACGCGCAGCAGGACGTCGGCACTGGTCTCCTTCAGATGCTCGGGGACCGGCAACCCGCGCTCGCGCAGGATCGTCGCCGCGTCATGGCGCACCCGAAACTCGAAGACGCCGGGAGCACCAGGCACCCACTTGCCCCACGAGGAGCCGCAAACCCCAATGCCCTCATAGGCGAGAACGTTGCGCAGCGCAGCGGCCAACGCCTGCTCCTTCAGCTCCTCAAGGCCGCGCAGGAAGTCAAGCACCGGCTCCCGGCCACCCTCCTCGTAGAACTCAAGCGTCCACGCCGCGCCGCTCATGCGGACCTGGCGCTCACCGACATAGCCACTCTCAGCCTCAGCGTCGCTGCCGATCGCGCGGACATCGTGCGCATGATGCCAGGACAGGCGGCTACGCAGGACAGGCCGCTACGCTCGATCTCATCTCGGGAGGAAATCTCGGGAGGAAGCTCCACCAGCGCCCGAGCCCTAGAACCACGAAAGCCGTAGGCGTTCAGTGGGTCAGGGGGACATAACTCTGGTCTGTCGAATTTTGTGGTGTGGAGCGGGAAGAAGCTGGCGCGATCTATGACGCGGGGCGAGAGGTCGTCATCGAGGTGTTGCTGCGTATGGATCGTCAGATCCAGCAGTTGACTGCGGTTGTTGAGCGCCAAGGGGAGCGGATCGCGGTGTTGGAGGCGAAGTTGGCGGCGAACTCGAGGAATTCCTCGCGGCCGCCGAGCACCGATATGCCGGGCAAGACGCCCACCCGGCGTAAGGATCCCTCAGGGCGCAAACAGGGCGGCCAGGATGGGCATCGGGGGCGTGGCCGGGGTCTGTTGCCGACGACAGTCGCGGATGAGGTCATCGAGCATTGGCCGCACTCGTGCTGTTGCGGGCACCTGTTCACCGAGGCAGAGCGCGTGGCGGTCGGGGAGCCGGTGCGTGCCCAGGTGGAGGAGCTCCCGCGGATCGCGGTTCGGTTGATCGAGCATCAGTGCCCGAGGGTGAACTGTCCCGGCTGCGGTCGCGCGCAGCGGGCGCCCATGCCTTCCGATGTCGCGACCAGCGCTTTCGGCCCGCGTTTGCAGGCTGCGGTCGCCGCGTTGGTCGTGCGTAACCGTATCTCTCGCCATGACGCGGTCGAGCTCTGCCAAGAGCTCTTCGGGGCGCGGATCAGCACCGGTACGATCGAGGCGATTCTCACCCGGACCGCCGCCGCGCTCGCCGAGCCCTGCCGGGATCTCCTCGAGAGTGTCCGCGGGTCCTCGGCGCTGAACATGGACGAGACAGGCTGGCGTCTACAGGGTGGCGGGCGCGCGCTATGGGGCGCGTTTACGGAGAACCTGGCGATCTTCAACGTCGCCCCGGACCGTCACGAGGACCACGCCCGCGCGCTGCTCGGTGACCACAAGGGGATCGTGACTTCCGACCGGTGGTGGGCCTACAACCACTTGCCGCTGCACCGTCGCCAAGTCTGCTGGAGCCACCTGCGGCGAGATTTCCAGGCCCAAGCGGAGGGCCTCGATGCCCAGGCTGAGTTCGGAGCGGCCGCACTGAAGGTCTGCCAGGAGGTGTTTCGGGCGTTTGAGATCTTCCAGCACACCGGCGATCGCTCCGAGCTACGCCGCCGAATCCGGGCCTGCCAACGCGATCTGAAGCCTCTCTTGCGCCGATACTCCGGCAAGGCACCACCGAACAAGCGCACCCGCGGCCTGGCCCGCAACCTGCTGAAGATCTGGCCCGCCCTCTGGACGTTCGCCAAGGTGCCCGGCGTCACACCCACGAACAACCACGCGGAGCGCTCACTCCGCGGCGCGGTGATCTACCGCAAGCTCTCCCTCGGCAGCCAGTCCACCGGCGGGGAGGAACGCATCGCCCGACTCCTCTCAGCCTCCATCACCTGCCGCCTACAAACCCGCAGCCTCTTCGACTACCTCACCAACCTGCACATCGCACACGCCACCAACAACCCGCTACCCCTACTCACCTGAACCAACCAACTGAACGGTTACCGAAAGCCCTGGATTTCCAGGGCTTTCGCTTGATAGGACAGTTTGGGAAAAGGATTCGCCCAAGCTCGGCGGGACGTTCCGACCCGGCACTGCGGCGTTTGTACGATCGGCATCGCTTTAGCGTACGGAGCTGAGCATTGCCCAAGGCGTCTCCCCGCGCGCCGTGCAGCGCTACGACGCGCGGGGTTCGCTCCGAGCCGAGCTAGGCGGCTAGAACCTGCACCGCCGCGCTGACGTTGCCGGCATGGCCGTTGAGATCAACAACTGCATGCCAGTGACCGGCTTGGGGCACTCGTAGACGAACGAGGGTACGGACGGCTTCGCCGCCCTGGAAGCGGCAGCGCTGTCCGTTCTTGTATGCCGAGTAGTTGCTGCTGTCCAATAGCCTCACGACGGCTCGGTTGCGCAGGCGGAACTGCACGACCGTTCCCGCGCCAATGTTGCCTAGATCACGATGCAGGTGCTCCATTGCGTCCTCATTTCTTCGCGTGTTCACTTATGGGATCGCCGGGGCCGAGCCTGCACGCGAGCATCACCTCGCCTCGGACTACCTCGGCACTTGGAACGTCAGCAAACGTGCCGGACGGAACGCAAGTTCGCTCGCCGGGGCGGGCTGTGTAGAACACCCGTTCGCCCGCTGGGGAGCAGGTGATGAGGCTGCTCCCCAGCGGGGTCGTGAATCCCTAGTCGCGAAGGAACAACGGTTCGTAGTTGTATACGACGGCCCCGACGACCTGCTCGCTCGGCCGGATCAGGAGCTCATCGCGCAGAGCTGAAGGCATGCGCTCGAGGGCGCCGGGCACCCGACCTATACTCGCCTAATGGCCGCTAGGGAGCCCGTAGTCATGATGGTGCTGCCGTGTTCGGAGTGCGGGGGTAGCGGGGAGCGTCACGAAACGTTGCCGGGCGGCGCCAAGGTCATGACCAGCAGCGCCGGCCCGCTCCCAGGCCAGGAGTGCGGCCCGCGCTGGGGCGAGACCCTAGGCCTCTACGGGCTTGTTGCCGTCTAGCCGAAGGATCGCGGCGTCCTCGGTAGACAATGGCTGTTCGAGGACCGAGCGGAGCATCGCGGCCAACTCAGTTGCCTCCTCGTAGCTGAGCGAGACCGTGTGCGGCTCGTCGTCCTGAAGCAAACCAATGCCCCAAATGTCGATGGCGACGCCACCGTCGGGAACACGCTCAACCTCGATTAGCTCGTGCTGGTCGCTTGGTTCTAGCTTGTGGCTCGGCCTGATAGCCATTCGAGTCCTCCTCTCGTGGGATGCGACTAGGTTAGCCCCCGATCGCGCGAACGTGGATGGTGCTGCCCGCAAATTGCGGGCAGCTAGTGATCGGCGCCCTACGGCAGGCGCTAGGCGATCTTCGTGCTTACGTTGACGACCTCGTACTTCTCGCCGATCGGGCGTTCCTTGCCGTTCGCATCCTTGAACGGGATGGTTGGGATCTGCTTCATAAGCCAGTAGGCATCGTGGCCGAGGTCGGGCAGCCCGGAGCCACTGTCGGGTGTGTGCTCCGTGCGTAGCTCAATCGTGATCTTGCCTTCCATTGCTGGTCCCTCCTGCGTCTTCCGCTTCGACGTTGGTGGTGCTCAGCGTAGTGTCGGCCGGTCCCGGCGTGGGTGGCCCCGTTGGCGGTCCCTGCGCCTTGATTCGTTCGTCGGCCTTGAGCCGCACCGCGCTCCAGCCTTCATGCTTTGCGAACACGTCTGGCGTGGGGGCGCCGGGGTTCCGCAGTGCCCACGCCAGGTAGTCCGCTGCTGTTGCCCTCCGTCCTCCGGCGAGGCTGGCTATGTAGTACGCGACCGCGCGGTCGTGAGCCAGCCTACCGGCGCATTGTCCCGCGCCTTCACGTTCAGCAAGTAATTCCGTTTGCTCTCGGGAGCGTGCGCGACGGATAAGACTTCGGGCCACGAAAGGCGAAGTTCTCTGGCGATCTGCCGCGCGTCGGGCAGATGGGCGTGTTCTACGCTGTTGGCGCGAGCACGATCAAAGGCACGCTGCGAGACGGCTTGCGGTTCTGTTGGGTCTGCTCGGACGGCGACCTCGCCGACTTCTCGGAGGAGCGTGAGCGGTTCCCGCGGCACACTCCCGCGTTCGCCGCGGCCGACGCGATCCCTGCGCCGTCGTGATTCCGCTGGCTAGACTTAACCGCATGGTGAGTAAAGCGACGAGGAGTCGCGAGCGGGTTGACGCCCGTGAGTCCGGGTCGTGCCCGGATGGAGTTCGAGTCTTCTGCTCACCGCCGATGGCTTGTTGACTCAGGGAAGGCGGACGAGTTGCCATCGTCATGCGCTCGCGGGTCACTCCCGCCACGGTTGCGCGCCCTGAGTCAGCGAGAATTGATCTTCCTGTCGCGTCGAGGTACATTACGTATGGGCGTCAACCCGTTTGAGGGTCACTCCCTCGCTTTCCGACCCGCCCCGTGCGGGTCGGACTCGTTTAGGTCTCAGTGGCGAGCGCGGCTCTGCCGCGGCGCGTCGCACGGCTTCCCAGCCGCCGTGCTGGGCGAAGCGGGACGGGCTCGGCGCGTCGGGGTGTCGGCTGGCCCAGCGCCGGTATCCGTCCTGCGTGGAGCGCTCCCTCTTAGGGAGGTTGGCGAGATAGCGAGCTACCCAAGCGATGCACGCTTCCTCATCGCTCCACTTGCCGCGGTGAGGTTGCTCGCCGGGGCGCGCGGCGCCCACGTTGGCGGAGTAGTCGGGCGCCTTGGCGCCGCGACCGCCCTTGCGCTCCGAGACGCGCGGCTCGGGTAGGCCGCGTTCTTGCCTGCGTTGACGCCACAACTTGACCGTCTCAGACCACGGGCGCTTGCCTTCGTCACTCATGGGGAGGCCGTTGCCGCGCGCGAACGCTTCCAGTGCGCGTTTCGTCGGCTGCTCGCCGTAATGGTCATGGAAGCGGTCCATCACGTCCAAGCGCGAGAGGATCGTCTGCCGGATCGCCCGCGGAGGACGCACGTCCGCCGCTAGCCCCGCGAGGACGAGCGCCGCGTCCCAACCGTTCGCCGCGAGCCGGATCGCGTCCGCGCTCGGCAAGCGAAGCCGACGACCATGCAACCAATCTCGTGCATCCGCGGCGAGGAGCAGATCACGCTCGGCGTCATACGCGCCCATCGTCAGCGTCGCCGCTCCCCGCCGGCCCGCGGCGAGTTGCAAGGCAAACACGATGCGGTCTGCCGTAAGCCAGCCCTCCGGCGTCCACTGCCTATCGCTCAAGCCAATGAGTTGGGCCTGACGCCCATCCGGCTCGTGAGCAAGCGCGAGTACGCCCCGCCAGGGCAACTTGAGTTCCGCCGCCACCTGCCGCGCCGCCGGCAACGCGACCCCAACAGCGCTTCGCGGGCGTGCAGCGTCAAAGGCACGCTGCGACACTGACGGCGGCTCCTCTGGCTTCGCGAGCGCCGCGACCTCACGCACCCGCCTGAGTAGCGTGAGCGCGTCCACGTCAGGCGCTTGAGCCGGGGCTGAACGCGGGGACGGTGCCGTTGGGGAGGACTTCGAACGCGAGCGTGTATTCGTTCGGCTGAATGCTCGCAGGCGCGTGGCGGAGAAGCGCGGCGACGCTGGTCACGGGCTTGGGCAGGCGCCACGTCACCGCGCCCATGCCGATGCTGCCGAGCGCCGCGTTAGGCGTCGTGGCCGCGCAGATCGTGCTCGCGGTTGTTGTGTCTTCCTGGCCTTGGAGGCGTGGGTTGTTGACCTCGCCGTTGTGGGTGGCGGCTTCTTCTTCGGCTTCACGCTGTTGCGCCGGCGCCTGCCATGACGCGGTGATCTTGGTTGTCGGCACCGTATTGAACGTGAAGGTTCCATTCCACGCGGAGGGGTGGCGCTGCCACAAGGCACCCGCGTTCCGTCCTTCCGGCGACAACGTCACCCTGGCGAGTCGGATCGTCGCGCCCGAGCAAGACGTGTTGGGGGAACTAAGTTCGCCCCCCAACGTGGCCTCGTATACGTAGGGATCATGCTTGTGCGCGATGGTCGCCACCACGGGCTGACTGGGCGTAGGTGCGTCTTTGGCGGCATTCGCGGCGGGGCATGTGCCCACGGTTCCGAGTGCGACGACGCTCGCGCCGATGACTACCGTCCTGCATCGTTTCGCCTTGCCCATTGCTTGCCTCCTAGCGTTTGCTTGCTGGCTACGGATCGAGCGTTGTAGCGCACGTTAGGACATTTGGTCTCTAACTTCATCGAAGGTTCTAGGCGAGGCTGCCGCGGTGCCGCCCCGTCGCCAGTCCAAGCCGCGCTCACCCGAGTACGCCGCGCTCGGTGAGGCGATCCGCTTGACGAGAGTGGAACGCGGCTTGTCGCAAGAGGCGCTAGCGGACGCGACACCGCTGCACATCACGTACTTGGGCGGCGTGGAGCGCGGCGTGCGCAACCCAAGCTATGAGACGGTATTGAAGCTCGCTCGTGCCCTTGGCATCGCGCCGGGCGCGCTGGTTGCGCGGGCCGATGAAGTCCTGGAAACCCAGTCGTAGTCTCGAAAATCTTTTCGATTTCTTTTCGATTGGCCCTCTCAACGCCCGTAGGTTCGACGCGGCTCGCGTTCACGAGCCGTTGACAAGGCGCTAACGCGGGGCGCGATCCGCTCCTCGGCCACGGCGCCACCGAACCGGCCCGCCGCTCGCGCTGCGGGCCTCACGAGAGGAGCCCGCTTTGCCCGTGCCCGAGGGAGACTTTCCCGATGCCGTGATCCTCGCCGCGATCCGGCGCGCCGAACTGCATAGCCGCCACCGCGACGGTCCCGGCACGACGTACTCGCAAGTCGTTGACCACTTGGGCCTACGAATGGGCTCCGCGACAGGCCATAAACTACGGCCGCGTTTCCGCGCGATGGAGGCCGCGGGCCTCATCGCCCCCGCGAAGCGCCATAGCCTCATCTTCTACGCGGCGACGCGTAAGGGTCAGCGCGTTCTCAAGGCCGCGGGCGAGGTGGAGCTGCCCGAGTCCCCGCAACACCGCGAATGGCGCGAGGCGCACACTGCCGCCGCGGAGCGCATCCAAGGCTTCCACGACGACCTCCGCGTACTGCTACGCGAGGGCCGGACCCTGCTCGCCGACGACGCCCCGGATTCCGCGGCTTGGTACGCGTTCGGAAAGCGTGTGGCGCGGGCGTGCTCGCGCTTGGGCTCCGCGACGTACTGCCTGCGCGAGTGGGCAGAGCCCAGCGACGACACGCGCGACCACGACGGCCCCGATCGCGGGAGCCGGAACACACGCGCCTGGGACTGCCCTTATGGCTGATCCCATCGCACTCAGATTCGGCCTACGCTTGCGTGAGCTGCGCGACGAGCATGGTGTCTCGCAGTACAAGCTCTCGCGGAGGACGGGGATTCACGAGACCGCGATCAGGCGCTTTGAGCGCGGCGACCGCGAGCCACGCCTAACCACAATCCTTCGCCTCGCCCGCGGCCTCGGCGTCTCGCCGGGCGAGCTATTGGAGGGCTTAGCCGCGCCCCACGACCAGAGCGCCCATTCACACGAAGATACGTGAGTGCCCCGCGCGCTTTGGCATTAGCTCGCGCGTAGAACAATCGACGAATGTTCGAGCGATCAGTCGCTGATCGAGCTATCAATGTCGTTCACTCTGGCAGCGACACTTGATTGTTAAGTGGCTTCGGCGCGGCGGCAACCACGCCGAAGCCCACACAGGAGGGACTATCTCCCATGCAACATGAGCGTACTTACTTCATGCCGTATGAGCGGCGGCGGCACATCGAGGCCGCGGTTCTCGCACTCACGCTCACTGAGGACTGGCCTTGGCGAGTCGGCGAACTCGCCCAACGGTTGCGCATCCCCGAGGACGTAATCGGGCTCAGCACAGCCACTCTCTACTCGGATGGCCTGCTCGTCGTGGACGCCGACAAGCTGCGCGCCTCATGGGCCGCAGTGCGCGGTGACGAACTCGCGAACTGGGCGACTCGATCAAACGTCGAGTTCACCTGTCGCATTCCGGGGCCGCGATACCCCTTCAGTAGCAAGGCGAACGGCCTCGCCCCCACTACCAGCGGGGCAACAACTCCCTCAAAAGCCCAGCGAAAGGGCGATTGGAGAGGGGTCGTCCGCTCAGTGAACCCTGCCTAAAAAGCCCATGCCCAAGAACCGCTATCAACCACCTGAACGCCTAAAGGGCGCTACCGACTTCTCTAAGCACAATGAGTTGCGCGGTTCGTTGAACACAGTTCGGCTCGCGAAGCGACACCTTTGGGCGTCGGCTGGTCTCCAAGCGGCTTGTAATTTGGAAGTGAAGCATGGGCGGAAGCGTAAGGTTGGCCGGTGGGAGCTTGCCGCTATTGCGTTCGTCGCCTCGCGTCAAGTTGACTTGCAGCCGTGGTGGGATGAGACCACGGATGAGCTTTGGCGGGAGTGTGGATTCTCGAGGAAGCCGCCCTATGAGCGCGTTTGGGAGCGCTCGCGCGAGCTGGAGGAACACGGGGAGGCATTCCTTGACGCCGCAGCGATCGTGATTCAGCGTTGCATCGCCCACGACTCGAACGTCTTCAATCACATCCACACGGACAGCACGGAGGATGAGACGCACGCCGCCCTAGTTCACGACTGTCGGCCAGACGAGCCGTGCGCGCGGGCTGCTGATGAAAACAGCGCGGACGGCGCGTCTGCTGCTCCCACTGGTAGTGGGGGCAAAGGCTCGGCGTACCGCCTAGAGCGTGCCACAACGGTGCAGGCGAGGAAGCAGCGGGAGGCATGGAACGAAGAAGACCCAGAGGAAGCCGAGCAGCACGCACGCGATGCCGGGCCTGAAGCAACCGAAGACATAGACAAGGGTAAGCGCATCCGTGTCGGCGGTTGCTGGTTTAGGACGCGCGACTCCGAGGCCGGTACCCGAGCGTATAAGCGGAACGGTAAAACGGTACGCTGCTGGCACGGGTACTACTCCGCGAAGGCCATTGATGCCTATACGGGCGGGGTAATCCCAAGCGTTGACCCTGCGAATAGGCAGGAGTACGACGTGTTCCCGGAACTCCTAGACCGGGTCTGCAGGATGACAGGGAAGACGCCGCAGACCGTGACCGGAGATAAGGGCTACGCCGTGAAAAAGTGTTACAAGCACGCGACACGAAAAGGCATCGCTCCGGTCTTCCCCTGGCGCAACGACGGGAGCCGCAAAGACCACCCCACTCACGACCGCGACGGCGTGAAGCGCTGCGAACACTGCGGCGGCGAAATGAAGCAAACCCGCTTCGCCATCGAAAAAGGCAAGACTAAGGACACTCCCTGGCTATGGTTTCAGTGCATCGCGCCCGCGACACCAGCCTGCGCAGGCGAGCAGCGCATTCGCTGTGAGACTGACTGGCGCGCGCTCATTCCGCTCTCCCGCTTGAGCCCCACTTACCACGAACTACTCAAGACTCACTATGAGTACGAGGGCGTCCACGATTACTGGCGCGACCGTTACCGCGTCGCCGCCGACACACTCGCAATCCGACCCAAGATCGTGAGCCTAAAGTGGCACCGCCTCCGCGCCTACGTCGCCACCTTCATCGACTGGCTTCGCATTGCCGCGGTAAACGGATGGCTCGGTTCCGCTCGCGGAGCGAAGCGGGCCAAAAGGGGCGTCAGGACGAAAATTAACGCCGCCGCTGAAGCCGTGACCAACCTCATCAATGAGCGCTCCAAGAACGGCCTTGACTTGCCCTACGGCCCAAGCGCGGCAGCGCTCGGACTAGGCGAGACGACGCCGCCCTCCGCCCGCAGCTCGGCCCCACTGGTAGTGGGGCCCGCCCCACCAGGGCCGTAAGCCCGCAAGACTCCCTCTCAGTTCGCAGCCGCCCTCGGGATCGCCCCTGGGCGGCTTCGCGCTTTCCGGGCTCACTACCCCCTCACGCATTGCTCGCGAACGACTGCCGCCTTAGTTTTCGGCCCTAGACGCGGAAACGGCGGTCCCGAGGGACCGCCGCAGCGCTTTTCCCAAACTCCAGAGCAAACGCTCCTGATAGCGGGGGCGGGATTCGAACCCGCGACCTTCGGGTTATGAGCCCGATTTCTGCTCCCCGATGCGCTGAAACAGGCCCGAAACGCTCGGCCTGACTGCCGCTCCAAGACTAGCGATCCAGCTAGTTTGCTACCCAGCCGCTACCCCGGCTCGATCTGCTACCCAACTGCTACCCCAAGGAGTATGATTCGGGTCAGCCCACAAAGAAGCCCCCGCGCGACTGTCATCGCCGAGGGCATGGACACACCGGAGGCCCGGCATGTCAGCACCAAATCCTACCGCCACAGTCTTTGTCCGCGAGCAGCGGGGCCAGGCGTTCTACGAAGCCTTCTGGCGCTACAAGGGCAGGCAGCTGAAACGTCGCCTCGGCCCGGCGTGGCTCGACCAGGACGCCGCCGGCGAGTGGACCGCTCGCAGAGGCCGCGTCGCGGAGGGCTACCTCGATGAGCGCCGGGCGCACGTCGCCGCCGCCGAGCTGGTCGCCTCCCACGTCGAGCAGGCCGACGACGTGGAGCGCACCGAGCGCGAGCTTCGCGCCAAGGGCGTCACCTTCCGCGAGCTCGCGGGCGCGTACTTGGAGTGGATGGCGAACGTCAAGGCCGCGAAGCCCTCGACGCTGCGGGACTACCGTTCGGTGCTCGCCGAGCCCGGTCAGGCGTACAGGCGCGGCAAGGGCTCGACGCTCGGGCGCACCATGAAGGCCCTCGGCGAAAGACCCGCCCGCGAGATCACCACGCGGGACGTGGAGGCGCTCCTGGCAACGGTCGCCGCAGACGGGGTATCGCCGCGCACCGTGAACAAGGTCCGCGAAGTCATCAGAGCGATCTACAGCTTCGGCATGAGGAAGGCCACGTTCGGCCTCTCGGAGAACCCCGCCGCCGAAGCCGACAAGCGCGAAGCGCCGAAGCCCGGCCCGCTCGCCTACTACAGCGCCGAGGAGGTCGAGGCGCTCGCGCGGGCGATGGAAGCCGGCAGCGAGCGCACGCAGGACGGCGAGGCCGTCCGGGTATCCGCATATGCAGGTCTTCGCCTCGGCGAGCTGCTCGCGCTCCGCTGGCGCGACGTGGACTTTGCCGGCAGCCGCATCACCGTAGGCCGCGCGCTCAGCGCCGGCGTAGAAACCTCCACGAAGTCCCGTCGCGTCCGCCAGGTGCCGATGCCCGACCAGGCCGCCGCCGCCCTCGATCGTCTCAGCCGCCGCGAGAACTTCACCGCCCCCGGCGAGCTGGTGTTCTGCGGCCCCCTCGGACGCACCCTCGACGCCTCGGCGCTACGCCGGCGCTACCGGAAGGCGCAGGCCACCGCAGGGCTCGCGCGGCTGCGCTGGCATGATCTACGGCACACCTACGGCTCGCTGCTCGCCGCCGCCGGTGTGGACCTCGTGAAGATCAAGAGCGCGATGGGTCACAGCAACATCGCCACGACCGAGCGCTACCTCCACGCTCGCCCCGCGTCCGAGCAGGCAGCCGAGTTCACGCGAGCGTTTGCGCCCTCGGTCAGCGACCCCGAGGCGGCGGTCGCAGTCGGTTGAGCGGGCGGCGGGCTGCGTCACGCGACGGCGGACGTAGAACGCGTCGCGCCAGGCGAGCGGCTTCATCAACTCCCAGCGAGGGGCGTGGCGAACTGGGCGACGTACTTCCACGCCTCCTTTGCGGCGTCCTTGAATGAGATCGCCCTCGCGGGTGCTCGTTCGTGATGCTTGCGGCCCGAGCAGTGCCGGTGCACCGGCGGATCATGGCTCGCGTGGCGCTCATAGCCGCCGATCTCACGCCCGTCGATGATGAGGTAGTAGGCGTAGCGAGGTCGCGTGATCCCGGTCCCCTTGACCACGACATCCTCGTAGACAATCAGGCAGGCGTCGTTGGCGTAGCCGTTGAACTGCACGGGTCCGTAGACCATCCCGCGCCGGCCGCCCTTCTCCGCCGAGAAGAGCGAGACGTACTCGGCTATGTGCATCGAGCATTCTTTGATCTCCCGCTCGCGGGTCTGGAAGTACTCCCAGACATCCACGGCGGCTACGCGCAGATCAGCGCTTGGCCGACGCGCTCAGCGACCGGCCGGGGCTCGACGCCCGCGCCGTCCGTCAGACGGTCGATGGCGTCCCGGAACGCTGCCCATGAATACTGGTTGAAGCGCGGAATAGGCAGCTCCTCGCCGGCCGTGTAGCGCGCGTAGAACTCCTCGGTGCTCATCCCGTACTCGCGCTCGAACTCGCGGACACCGCGGTCGAGAGACTCGGCGTTGTAGTAGAGCTTCTGCACGGTTATCGCCTTCTTGCGTTAGAGCATCGGTACGACCCGACCCTGCCTTGAAGCATTCACAAGGCGACGGCTTATGATACCAGGGCTATCAGCGGCGGCCCCGTCCGATTAGAGCCCGGCGAGGAGGTCGGCCGGGATGCCGAGCGTTTTGGCGAGTATGACGATCCGAAGGGGATCGTCCACAAGCCGTCGGGCTGGTAGGTCCCTGAATCGCAAAGGCCGCCCGGAGGCGGCCTCGCATCCCTGCCGCCGAAGCAAACAGGGGGGGTACCGCCACGATAGCGCCCGCCGGGGGCGTCCGTCGAGGGTCGTCCGAGAACGCCGCCCAGCCCCGCCGGCGCGCGCTCCTCAGTGCTCGGCTTCGACGGCCGCAGACAGTTCCCGCCAAGGTCACGCCGAGCGGGGAGCCAGGCGGCGGTCGGCGCTCAGCGATCCTCGGCGTCGATCGCGGCGCCCAGCTCGGCCATGCTCACGTCGAGGGCCTTGGCGATGGCGCGAACTGTGGCCCACGCTGGGGCTGATTGAGCGAGCTCCAGCTTGGCGACCGTGGCGAATGTCATCCCCGCATGGTGCGCGAGGGCTTCTTGAGTGAGCCCGCGATCCTTGCGGATGCGCCGCACGGCTACGCCGAGCGCGGGGTCAGGTGGCAACGGGGGTGGCATGGCCGACGAAGCCTCGCACGCACCCAGGGTTCAGTCTATAGGCGTAGCTTTGTAGTGCTTGAGAACTATGTGTGTAAGCGTGGTACGCTGATCCCGTCCATAGAACGCATATGGCGCCCGCGACGGAGGTGATCCGCCCGGGCGCCGTGGCACCGAGAGTTACGACCTCCCGGCACGCCAGCCAAGCTACCAGCAGTCCGGCAGCGCGGCTTCCTTGCCAGAGCAGTTCTCCCGGGGCCTCCGACCACAAGGAGGAACCGAAGATGACCAGTGAGCAGAATCCGATCGTCGGCGAGCCGGCCTACATGGCTGGACGGGCGATCATGTTGCAGCTACTCCAGCCACCCGAGGATCACCGGGAGTTGTGGACTTGGGCGGAGCTGCGCAAGCAGATATCGGACATCGACCCGGCGATCGTGGATGCGGAGCTTGCGCGTCTGGCGGAGCTGGGCGCGGTGGTGGTCGATGGAGAGCGGCTGAAGGCGAGCGCGTGCGCGCGCTGCCTGGACGCGCTCGGCCTGATCGGGGTCTGACGATGAGTGCGCCCGATCCACAGACCGAACCCGTCCAGTTCTACGAGTACGCCAAGCGTCGCCAGGCGCGCGGGCTGGGGGTGCTGCCGCCGCCGTGTGACCATCGCGTCCCGCAGGAGCGCTATGTCGAGATGCTGCGCTTGCGGCTGGTGGAGGGCCTGAAGCTGCGCGAGGTCGGCGAACGCACGGGCGTCGGCCCGGAGCGTGTGCGGCAGGTGCTCGCGCACTACTTCCAGGTGCCGCGCGCGCGGTTCCGGGCGCACCGTGGGCTGACGCCGGGGGAGCGCCGGCTGACCCCGGAGGAGTTCGAGGAGCACTTCGGGCAGCTCCCCACGGATGGGGAGGGTTGAGCGGTGGCCGTCGTTGACGCATACGTGACGGTGACGCCGCCCGCGATCCTCAGAGAACGGCTCGCCGCCGCGCGGGACGCCAGCGTGGGCTTCGATGAGGCGTGGCCCGTGGCGTTCGCGGCAGCGGTGAACGCTGCGCAGTGGGAGCGTGAGGAGTGGCGGGACATTCTCTCGGGCATGGTCGAGACGTGGCGCGCGGCGTGGGAGCGCCGCGACGCCTCGTGCGCGGAACGCGCGGTCCTGGCACTCGTGACGCCCGGCGGGACGCCGCTACCGGAACGCGCGTGCGAGAACTGCGGGCAGGAGATACCCACCGCTCGCCACCGCGCGGCGCGGTTCTGCTCAGACCCTTGCCGCCGCCACGCCACCTACCTACGCGAACGCGCAGCGGCGTAGGAGGGATGCGTGATGGCGAACGCCTACACGGCCGAGCGCTCACGGCTGCTGCTCGCATTCGGCGAGAAACTGCGCGCCGAACGCGAGCGTCGGAACGTCTCGCGGGAAACTCTCGCGGACATCGCCAACGTCCACCGAACGCACTTCGGCGGGCTTGAGCGAGGGCAGCGCGAACCGCACCTATCGATGCTGCTGGTCCTCGCGGACGCGCTGGAGGTCCCACCGGGTGCCCTGCTCGAAGGTCTGGCCGTGCCGAGGGAGCGCAAGGCCCCGACGCACTCCAAGAGCGGGACCGGGGGCGAGGCATGACCGCCGAGCACGACGGCAACCCCTACGACGCCTACAAGGCCGAGCGCGCGCGGCTGCTGAAGGTGTTCGGGGAGAACCTACGCGGCCTGCGCGAGCAGCGGGGACTCGCGCAGGAAGGGCTCGCGGAAGTCGCCAACCTCCACCGCAACGAGATCGGCGTTGTGGAGCGCGGCGAATGCGCACCGGGCCTTCTCACGCTGCTCGTCCTCGCGGAGGCCCTGGGGGTCCCGCTGAAGGAGCTGGCGGAAGGGGTGGCCGTGCCGAGGGAGCGCAGGCCCCCAAGACACTCCAAAGGCGAGGGACTCGAAGACCCGACGCGGGGGCTGGGATCACGCCGCAGGAAACCGGCCCGGCCGAGCCGCGAGGCGGTGGCGCGTGATGGCGCGCAAGGCGACAGGTAAGGTCGTCGAGCACGAGGGCACAGACCGGCGCACCTACCGGGCGCTGCGGTTCACCTCGTACGGCCGGCGCCGGTACGTCTCGCTCAACGTCCGTTGCGGCCGGCGAGGCCGAGCGCGCGCGGGTTATCGGTTCAGGCGGGCTGCTGTGGGCTGTCTCGTTGGGGCGAGAGCGGCCACTGCGCGCCGTGGCGCTCGGCTCGCTCCTCTGCTCTGGCGATCAACTCGGACGGCCGGATGCCGAGCGTAGTCGCCAGCGTCGCCACGGTAACGAGTGTCGGGCGGCGCTCGGCGCGCTCTATCCCGCCGATGTAGTTGCGATGGACGCCGCTGTCGAGGCCAAGGCGCTCCTGGGAGACACCGAGTTCGTCGCGCAGGTCGCGGATGGCCTCGCCGAGGCCGGTGAGAAGCGGATCGGGTGCAGACACGGGACTGCACCTTGCAGCCCAACCGTGTTAGCTTCTACAGCCCAACCGTGTTGCCAAGCCGAGAATCGCCGAGGGTTGCGTCGGCCGCGATCCGAGAGCACCGGCAAGCTCGTCAAACTTCTCGAAAACGCTCCCGGCCCGCCCGGAGGCCAACCCATGAGACGCCTAACCCTCATCCTCGCAACGCTCGCCCTCGGCATGGCCGGGTGCGGCGCCGGGCGAGCCACGACGCGCACCGTGACCGTTGTCCACACGGTCGCCGCTAAGCCACCGCCGGCGACCAGTCGCACTCACGTCGCAGCTAAGCCCCCACCGGCAACCACTGCCACTCAAGCGACGATTCCCTGTACGGGCAACAGGTCGGGTAGGTGTACTGCCGCTCCCACAACGACGGGCGAGCGCTCGGCGCTACCCACCGCCGCGAACTGCCACGCACCCAACAGAAGCCCACACATGGAACGGTCCTGCGTCGAACAACAGGAAGACGAAGAATGGGCAGCGGCTAGCCCCCAACGCAAAGCGGAACTCGACGAACGCAAACGCCGTGAACGCGGCGAAAGCGATGAACGCGAAAGCCCCGCCGGCCTCTCCGAGGAACAAGAAAACGCGATTCGCAACACGAAACGCGCTGTCGAACACTGCATCAACTGCCTGGGCTCAGGCCAAGGCAGTTGAGCCGCAAACGGAGACTGACCATGCGACACCTAGCCGTCACCCTCGCCGCCCTCACGCTCGCCCTGCTCGTGGTGCCCGCCGCACAAGCCAGCGCACACAAGGACCCTCGCTCGTGTGGGACGATCACCTACCCGGATCTTGGAGCGCCAGCCGAAAGAGAAGGGGGAGAACCGAGCGCGGCCTACGAGACCGTCACCGTCGTGAAGGGCCTGGTCAACTGCAAGGAGGCTAGGGAGATCGCCCGCAAGGACCCATACGGCACAGACAGCGCACTGCCGTATACACGCAAAGGCTGGCGCTGCCGATACAACAAGGGTTGCACCCACGGCCCAGACAACCTCATTACCGCAAGGTACAGGTACGAAACAGGGCGGGAAAAAATCGAAAAGCGTGGCGAAAAGGCCGAGGAAGAAGAATGCAAAGCCCAGGTACTCCCCTCGCTGACCTGCGAAGAGAAAGGCTTCGGTGAGTCGGAAGCCGAAAGACAGCGGCAGCAAGAAAAGGAATGGTATGCCGAATGCGAACGCGGCCACGAGAAAGAACAGGAACTCAGCGAAGAAGGTCCTCGGACGCCAACTCCGGCGGAAGCCAAGGCGGACTGCAAAGCGGAGCACGAACGCGACGAACGCGAAAACACGCTGTAGGTCCGGGGGTAGGTCGGACGTTACGAACTGCGTCAGCGACCGCGGGGTCACGAAAATCCCCCCCCGGACCGCATAAGCCGACCGTGTACCGCGTCCGCTATACCCCAAGCTCGCCGAGCAGCGCGCCCAGCCGCTCGCGGTGCTTGGTCACGGTCTCGCGTTTGATCGCGTAGCGTCCCTGACGCCCTTCCCGTGCGTTGGCCTCGGCGGCGGCCAGTTCGTCTGCGCAGATCGCGCCGTGGTCGCGGGCACCCTGGACGTGCTCGTGACCTCTCTGGCGGGTGCTGCGATAGCCCTTGTCGCGCTCGGCGTTCAGCTTGGTTCTGGCATCTGGACGGAGCGCGATCGAGCGCACCGCGAGCATGACCGACGCGGGCTCCATCGTCGTATCCCGGCCCGGACGGCCACCAGTGACTCCGAGCGCGAGCACCGGCCAGCCGTCATCGATACGCCATTCGACCTCATCCCAGCGCCGCGCCAGGTCGTCTAGCTCCGCCTGCCTAATCATCCCTTCGAGATCACGGGACAGATTCCCGAGCCCTTGCCAGTAGTCGAACCGTGCCGACCGGGAGGGCCAGTTCTCGCGCGGGCCGAAGACCAGACGACGATCCTCGGCGACGTACGCAAGACGCCTGCGAACCTCGGGCTGCCTGACGAGTTCATTGCGGGCGAAGATCGCAAGCGTGGAGAGCGCGTCGTCGCGAGCGGTCGTCGGTGGGCACCCCTCGCGCTTGCGTTGTTCACGGTTGCTCCGCTTGACCCGCGCGATTTCTGCGGCGGTAAGCCGGCGGGGCTCCGCGTCACTAGCTGTCGCAGGAGTCGCGCCGTGGCGCTGCTGGGATGTGCCCATGTCCGATATGGAGCCCATCACGCCAGTATGCGCCGCGTCGCAGACGCAACTTCCGGGTTTGCTCTCCCCACGCGATGTCGCGGACCTCCTTGGTGTGAGCGAGCGGACGGTTCGGCGTCTGGCACAGGACGGCGCGCTCGACCGTGTGCGCATCGGCCACCGCACGTCCCGCTACACACGGCGGTCGGTCCTTGCGTTGATCGACCCGATAAACGACAACGACCCGGCGGGCGGCCGGGTCGAAGTCACGACGGAGGGCAATCTCGATGCCCGCGTCCCAGGCTAGCGCCCGCGCCCGACGCGATTCCGTGGCCACCGCTGGGCCAGCAGTCCTGCGCCTCCGCCGCGCGACCATCGTCGCCGAATGGGCGGAGCTGACCGGCGATGTAGTCACCTACCGGGGTCGCCGCCGCGAGCGTGACGTGCGCGGTGTGCGGCTCTATCCGACACACGCGCGATCGGTCCGGCTCCGAGCGGGTGAGTGGGTCGAGTGGGTCAGCGCTGGCCCAGGGACGGCGGGGTCGTGACCGCTCCCTCGCCGATCCGCTTCCTCGACGTGGCGCGCATGGCGGCATCAGACCCGCCGCCGGTGCCGTGGCTCGCGCCGCCCCTCCTCCCGCGTGCGGCGCTTACGGCGCTCTACGCACCGGGAGGAGACGGTAAGAGCCTGCTCTCAATGGCGCTCGCCGCCGCGCTCGCCCACGGGGGCGAGCTTGCCGGGGTCGAGTGCGAAACGGCCACTTCGGTCTACCTCGACGCGGAGAACGGCGAGTGGGAGATTCATCGACGTGTCCACACGCTCGGGCTCCCGGTGTCCGGCGTGCAGGTGGCGGACGCCGGCGGCCTCGACTTGCGAGGCGACATGGCCGCGGTCGAGGCCGTCCTACGCGACAAGACCCCTGGCCTGCTGATCCTCGACTCGCTGCGCTCGATGACGCCGGGCATGGACGAGAACGACACCCGGCAGACAGCGGCAGTCCTCGACCCGCTCCGCCGGCTCGCGCACGACTCGGGGGCCGCAATTCTCTTGATCCACCATGCGAACAAGGGCGGCCGGGACTTCCGAGGTGCCAGTTCGATCCGAGACAGCGTCGATGTCCTCTGGCATATGGGGCGTCACGACGATGACCCCGATCCCGGCCGTCGGTTTCTGAGCTGCCGCAAGATGCGCGTGGCGGCCGAGCCCGCGCGGCTATGGCTGCGTCTCGACGTTGATCGTGGGCGCGTGCTGATCGACCGGGCCGAGCCTCCCGAGGAGCAGACCCCACAGATCACCCAACCCGTCCGGGCGAGGCTCAGCGACGAAATCCTCGCCGGGATGGATGACCGCCCGCTGCGCCTCGCCGCGGTCGCCGAACTGGTCGGCCGCAAGCCCAAGGACGGCAGCGTCCGCAACGCGCTGAACGGCCTTGTCGGCGGCGGGCTGCTCGCCCGCCGGGGCAGCGAGTACGTGAAGGTGCAAGGGGTGCAAGCCGACGGTTTGCACCCTTGCACCGGGCCGGGAGACGGGGTGCAAGGTGCAGTCCCGTTTAAGGGCGCTGCACCCTTGCACCCGCCGGCCGACGCGCTCGACGCGGACGCCGAACTCGCGCGCCTCACCGAGAAGGGCCTCTTGGAATGACCCTCCACGCAGGCCCGCCTGTCCGCCCGCTCGCCGCCGCCGACGTGATGGCCGAGCCGCCTTGCCGTGCCTCTCCTGCCCTCTCCGCGACCGTCACATGCCCGTCGGCGCGGCCCAACCGGCTGCTTGCGCGCCCTTCACGCCCGCCCGGCGCACAGCGCCAAAGTCTGCACAGACTAGATGCACGCCACAGCGAGCGCTGTGCAATTGCTGTGTGCGAGTGGGGTCATACCGGGGGGGTCGCCCGGCGCCGACCGCTAATTCGTTGGCCGGTTTCCGGGAGTTGCGGTCAATAACAACATGAGCGCCTCCCTCTACAGCGGAGTGCCGGCCCAAGCGGGCTCGACGGCGCACCGCCCCCTCACCGCCGCCGACGTGCTGAGCGCCCGCGAGGTCGCCGAGCTGCTGCACATGCCGACGAGCACGGTCGAACACCTCGCGCGCCAGGGCACCCTGCCGTCGCGCAAGATCGGCCGCAGGCGGCTCTTTGTGCGCCGGCATGTCGAAGCCGTGCTCCTCGGCGAAGCCGCGGAAACAGGCCCCGCGGATGGCTAAGTGCTACCCAAACCTGCTACCCCACCACGATACGGGTCGGATGCTAAGGCACCGTAGACAGCGAAAAGGCCCGGATTTCCGGGCCTTTTCTGGAGTAGCGGGGGCGGGATTCGAACCCGCGACCTTCGGGTTATGAGCCCGACGAGCTACCAGACTGCTCCACCCCGCGGCGGACGTGTAAGTCTAGCAGGCACAACGGCCCCGGACCCGCCCAACGACGCGCCCTGGACGCGCCCCAGCGACGCGGCGGGACCGAGCCCGAGACACGCCGCAAACCGCCGAAGATCACGAAGCACAGCCCGTCATGGTCCACCCGGGGCGGGTCCCCCCAGCGCAGCCCCCCGACCGCAGCAGCCCGGCCGCCGCAGCGCCGGCTGCCCATCTACGATCCCGCGGATGCGAGTCGCAGTCGTGGACATTGGTACGAACTCCACCCGTCTACTGATCGCCGACGTCAAGTCGGGCGGCCCGGCCACGAGCGGACACGGCGAGCCAGGCGGCACGGCGACCGGCCAGCGCGGGGAGCCAGGCAGCCCGGCCACCGGCGAACGCAGCGAGCCGGGCGCCTCGAGCGCACGCGAGCGCGGCCAGCCAGGCGCCCGGGCCACGGGCAAACCCGCCGACCCAGGCAAGCCCGCCGCCGGCCAACCCGGCGAACCCAACGACCCAGGCAAGCCCGCCGCCGGCCAACCCGGCGAGCCCAACGACCCAGGCAAGCCCGCCGCCGGCCAACCCGGCGAGCCAACCGCCCCGACCCCGGCGGCAGCGGTCACCGAGCTGGTCCGCCTTTCGCGCGTGACCCGGCTCGGCGCCGGCGTCGACTCCGGCGGCGCGCTGTCGCAGGAGGCGGTCGCGCGTACGTGCGCGGTGCTGGCCGACTACCGCCGGCTGATCGACGAGCACGGCTGCGAGGCGAACCTGGCGGTGCTGACCTCGGCGGTGCGCGACGCTCGCGACGGCGCGCAGTTCACGGCGAGGGTGCGCGAAGAGTTCGGGCTGGACGCGCGCACGCTCTCCGGCGACGAGGAGGCGCAGTTGACGTTTCTAGGCGCGATGAGCGACCGCGAGCCCGACCCGCAGCCGACGGTCGTGATCGACATCGGCGGCGGCTCGACCGAGTTCATCGTCGGCCACGACCACACGGCGGGCTTTCACACGTCGCTGCAGGCGGGCGTGGTGCGGATGAGCGAACGCCACATCCACAGCGACCCGCCGGCGCCGCAGGAGCTGCAGAACCTGGCGCGCGACACGCGCGCGATCTTTCTGGAGGGACTACCCCCGCAAGAGCGCGCGCCGGTTACAAGCGCGATCGCGGTGGCGGGCACGGCGACCTCGGCGGCCGCGATCGACCAGGAGCTCGACCCCTACGACCCGGCGCGGGTGCACCGCTACCGGCTGCTGCTCGCCGCCGTCGAACTGCTGTTGGCGCGGCTCGCGGACATGACCGAAGATCAGCGCCGCAACGTGGTCGGGCTGCACCCCGACCGCGCGCCGACGATCGTCGCCGGCATGGTGCTGCTCGCCGAGGCGATGCGCGCGTTCGAGCTGGAGTCAGTCGAGGTCTCCGAGCACGACATCCTGCGCGGCGGCGCCCTGCGGCTCGCGGGCTGCGGCTGAAGCTGGCCGCGCGGCGGCCACGACGGCCGCTGGGTGGCGATCGGGTCCCATCCGACCCCTGCCCGAGACCCTCCGCTTTGGTTAATTCACTACATCCCGATAATTAGATCATATCTATTGAACAGCAATCGCTGCTTGGGGGCGGCACATGTGGGCCCCGCCAGACCGCGAAAATTTTTCCCCGAAGGTCTTGCGTTGCATTCTGATATGCGATATACTGAGGCGGAGGCAGTGTAAGACCTCGTGTCCCGCACAGCCTCAGCCGGTCCATAGACCTGGGCGAACATGTCGAGCAATCGACACTCCCGCCGCCCGGGTCACCCTACCCCCAAGGCCTTTGAGGTACGTACCCCTGCCTGTCCCTCGAGGCCGACCTGAGGAGGTCGTCCCCTGCCGGGCGGCCTCCTCTCTTTGTCTGGGTAGCGTTGCCTGGGCAGCCCGCGCGTGGACAGCCGTGCCTGGGCGGCCGCGCGTGGGCAGCCGTGCGCGCGTCAGGCGAGATTGGCGCGGCGCGGGTAGGCGACGGCCGGGTCGGTGAGTACGTTGACCAACGCCGGGCGGCTCCCCGCGCCGAGCGCGCGCTCGAGCGCGGGCCGCAGTTGCGCGGGGCGCTCGACCAGCTCGCCGTGTCCGCCGAGCGCCTGCACAACCGTGTCGTAGCGCGTCCCCGGCCGCAGGTCCGCGGCGACCGAATAGCCGTAGAGAAACTCCATCGGGTGCTTCTCAAGCCCCCAAATCCCGTTGTTGCCCATCACCCCCACGACCCCCACGCCGTGGCGGGCAAACGTGTCGAAGTCCATGCCCGCGAACCCGAAGGCGCCGTCGCCCAGCAGCAACACGACCTGCCGCTGCGGATGCGCGAGCTTGGCGGCCAGCGCGTAGCCGGGCCCGGCGCCCAGACAGCCGAAGGGCCCGGGGTCGAGCCAGCAGCCGGGCTGGAAGCTCTCGATCATGCGCCCCGCGTAGGAGACGAAGTCGCCGCCGTCACAAACCACGATCGCGTCGCGGTCGAGCAGCTGGCCGAGCTCGGCGTACACGCGCATCGGGTGCAGCGGCGCGCGGTCGTCCTCGAGCTCGGCGCGCTCCGCCGCGCGCCGCTGCAACTCGGCCGCGCGCAGCCGCGCGACCCACGGCTCGCTGTCCAGCGGGCCCGGTCCGGCGGCGGCGTGCAGGTCGGCCAGGACCGTGCGCAGGTCGCCATTGATTTCGGAGGCGATCGCGCGCGCGCGCGTACGCGCGCGCGCCGCCGCGAATGGCACGCTGTCGACCACAACCACCTGGGTCTCCTCCCCGAAGGCCCCGCCGAAGCCCAGCCGGAAGTCGAGCGGCACACCGACCACGAGCGCCACGTCGGCCTCCCGCAGCGCCTCGCCGCGGGTGCGCGAGAAAAACAGCTCGTCGTCGGCGGGCACACAGCCGCGCGCGAGCCCGTTGAGGAATACGGGGATCCGCAACCCCCCCGAGAGCGCGCGCAGCGCGCTCTCCCCAAATCCCCAATACAGGTCGGTGCCGGCCATCACCACCGGGCGGCGCGCCCCGCGCAGCAGTGCCGCCGCCTCCTCGATCGCGCCAGCCGCGCTCGCGCCGTCGGGCGCTGCCGCAGCAGCGGCGGGCGCGGGCAGCTCGGGCGCCTCCATGAACACGTAGTCGAGCGGCAGGTCCACGAACGCCGGCCCGCCGTGCGGCTCGCGCGCCGCGGCGAATGCGCCATCGACGAGCAGCGGGATCTCGGCGGTGTTTTGCGCGGTGCGCGCGAACTTGGTCAGCGGCGCGAGGAACGGCACGTGGTCGATCTCCTGCAGCGACCCCTGCCCCCAGCGCCCGGCCGGCGCACGCCCGCCGAGCACCACGACCGGCGAGTGGTTGGCCTGCGCGCTGGCCACCGCGCTCATCCCATTGGTCACACCGGGGCCGGCGGTCAGCGCACAGACGCCCACCTCGCGCGTCACCTTCGCCCAGCCCTCCGCCGCGAACGCCGCGGTCTGCTCGTGGCGCACGTCGACGATCTCGATCCCCTCGGCGCGGCAGCCGTCGTACACCGAAAACAGGTGCCCGCCCGACAGCGTGAACAGCCGGCTCACGCCGTGCGCGCGCAGTCGCCGCGCGAGCAACCGCCCGCCGTGGAAGCTCTGCGGCCCCTCCCCCGCCGCCTCCGCGCCCGCCTCGCCACTCGCCTCGGCCGCCATCGCGACCGCGACTCTACCCGCCCACGCACGCGCGCGTGCGTATGCCCGGGGTGGGACTCGAACCCACAAGGCCCCTTGGGCCACCGATTTTAAGTCGGCCGCGTATACCGGTTCCGCCACCCGGGCAAGGGGCGCACGGCGCCAAAGCAGTCTATCTGTGCTGTTGGCGGGAGGATGATTCGCGCGCTTGCGCGCGCGGGGACGGGTCGCGTAGCCGCCGCACCAGCCTGTCCGCGATCGTGACAAACATCATTTAGCTCGGCTTAGGGGTTCGTCGTAAAGTTGTAGGAGCACACCCACACCCCCCGCCTGGTGCGTACGGCACGCACCGCAACTATGCGACTGATGCCGTGTCTACGGGCTAGGGGAAAACCCCGGGAAGTGCGATTGGACCACCGTGGAGGTCTCCGCCCTAAAAAACCCCGCCCCGACGGCCGCCCTGCGCGGGCCCTCGCCATTGCTGCGGTTGCAGTCCGACGAGCGGCTGATCGCGCTGACCCGCCGCGGGCAGCACGCCGCCTTCGAGGCGCTGTTCTCCCGCTACAACTCGCGCCTGCTGTCGTTCTGCCGGCACATGCTCGGCTCGCGCGAGGACGCCGAGGACGTGCTGCAGGAGGTGTTCGTCGCGGCGTTCAACGCGGTGCTCGCCGACAACCGCCCGATCAACGTGCGCCCCTGGCTGTACCGCATCGCGCGCAACCGCTCGCTCAACCACCTGCGCCGCGCGTCGGCGATCGGCGTGGACTCGATGGACGTGCACTTCGCCGACCACGGTCTTTCCACCGGCGAGCAGGTGCTGCGCCGGGAGAGCTTCCGCCAGCTGATGGGCGACGTGCAGCGGCTGCCCGAGACGCAGCGCACCGCGCTGCTGCTGCGCGAGATCGACGCGCTTTCCTACGACCAGATCGCGCTGGCAATGGACACCACCGTGCCGTCGGTCAAGTCGCTGCTCGTGCGCGCCCGCATCTCGCTCGCCGAGGCCGCCGAGGCGCGCAAGCTCAGCTGCGAGGAGGTCCGCGGTGAGCTCGGCGAAGTCGCGGAGGGACTGATCAAGCTGAGCCCACCCGCGCGGCGGCACCTGCGCGACTGCGAACGCTGCAAGACCTTTCGCAAGCACCTCAAGGACAACAACCACGCGCTCGCGGCGATCCTGCCGACGGCGCCGCTGTTGCTGCTGCTGCATCGCTTTGCGCTCACCAAATTCGGCGCCTCCGCCGGAGCCGGCCACGTCGCCGGTGCCGGTGCCGGCACCGCCGGAGCCGGCGCGAGCGCCGGCGCGGGGGCAACCGTCGGTGCCGGCGCCACAGCAGGAGCCGGTGCGAGCGCGGGAGTCAGCGCGGGAGCGGGCGTGGCCGCGGGAGCGGGTGCCGCCGGCGCCGGCGCCGTGGGCGGGACGGGCGCCGCCGGCGGGCTGATCACCGCCGGCGCAGGCGCGATCGCGACGAAGGCCGCCGCCACGATCGCAGCGGCCGCGCTCGTCACCGCGGGCGCCGTCGCGGCCGACCACGGCGGACGCGCGATCCATCCCCACCGGACTCCGGTCAGCGCAAGCACGGTGGTCGGCGTGGCGTCCACAGCGCCCGCCGAGCCGCTGGTCGTCGCCTCCGCGGCGCAGCCGCTAAGCGTCGGCGCGCGCGCGCTCGCCAGCCGCGCCTCGGCGAGCGCCGCTGCAACACAACGCGCGCAGCACCGCCACCACCCCGCCGCGCACAAGCCGCCCGCGGGATCTGACGGCGCCGCAGCGCCGGCAGCCGGCGCACAGACGCAAGCCGCGGCGGGCCCAACCGCGACCGCTGTCAAACCGGATGCAACCGCCCCCAAGCCTGCGGTCGCCACGCCCACGGTGCAGGTGACGACGGTGACGACGCAGCTCTCGCCGGCAGCCGCGGAAACCACGACCGCCACCACCCCTGCGGCGAGCGCCGCACCACCGCAGAACGCTTCGACAACTGCCACGACGACGGTCACAACGCCCGCCCCAACCACGCCCACCGGCGGCACCGCCGGTTCGGGCGAAACGACGTCCACGACGCCCACCGAAACCCCGACGGCGGGCCAGGGCGACGAAGGCGGCGAAGACGCGACACAGCCACAGCAGCAGGGCGGCACACCGGCGCCCGCCGCTGGCGCCACGCCGGCCGGGTAAGGCCGACCGAGGCGGGGGCCCGGCAAGACCGGCCCGACGCAGGCCGAGCAAGGCCGGCCGAGAGCCGCCGGCGAGGACCCATTCGCGCGCGCGAATCGCGCGCGCGCGCGTGTACGCGCGAATGGCCCCACCGCCGC
Source organism: uncultured Solirubrobacterales bacterium (assembly GCA_963804675.1). GTDB lineage: Bacteria > Actinomycetota > Thermoleophilia > Solirubrobacterales > Solirubrobacteraceae > Palsa-744. The sequence goes on from CAWDRI010000001.1 coordinate 2,822,295, forward strand.
GCGAATGGCCCCACCGCCGCGCCCTATTCGAGCGCGAGCGAAGTGAGCGGCCCTTCGAGGACGCCCTTCGCGCCGACGAGCAGCGGCGAGGTCACCTGGCGGTCGTCGCCGCGCCGTTCGAGCATCGAGACCACGAGACCGCGACGCGCGCCCGAACGTTCGGGCAGCAGCAGCACGTCGCGGCCGTACAACACCCGGGGTGCCGGGCCGCTCCCAACAGCGTGGGCGACCGTCGCGCTGACAGCGCTCGCGACGGTCGTCGTGTAGAAGACGTTGTAGACGGCGTAGCGCGAGATCGAGTCGGCCTGCGTCCAGCCCTCGCCGCGCAGGTCGAAGCCGGGGTCGTGCGCGGCGAGGGCGGTGATGTAGCGGTTCGCGTACAGCGCCAGCGCGGCGCTCGGCTCGCCGCGGTAGGGGGCGAGCGTCAGCGGCGCGACCGTAAAGGAGTCCGTGAGCGGGCCGCGCGCCGGCCGGCGGACCGTCACGAGCGCGCCCGCCGCGGCGGAGACACTGCCAGCCGTAGGGGATACGCGGCCGGCCGCAGAGGCTATGCCGCCAGCCGCGGGAGATACGCCGCCGGCCACGGGGGAGACGCGGTAGAGGCCGGGGTAGGCAAAGCTGAACGACGCGGGCGGGCCGCCGCGGGAGAGCGTCGGTGGCAGCACCGTCGCGACACCGAGCGCGAGTGCGGCGGCAAGCAGGCCGGCGAGGACGAGCACAAGCGCCCGACGCGCGCGCGAAGCGCGCCGCCAGCGCGGCGCGAGCAGGCGCCCGAGCGTCGGCCCGTACTCGGGTCTTAGCGGTATCGCTGCCATCGCGGTGCGCCGCTCGCCGCGCCGCTCACTCGCCGAGCGAGAACAGCGCCTCGAGGTCGTGGCGCGAGTAGGCCTGAAACGCGACCATCGTCTGCGTGCGCGACACACCGGGCAGCGCGGTGATCTGCCCGGTGACGACCTGGGCGAGCTGCTCGTGGTCGGGAACCCGCACGATCGCCACGAAATCCCACTCGCCGGTCACCGAGTACGCCTCGGCCACCCCCTCGATGTCGGCGAGCGCGCCGCCGAGCGTCGCGAGCGCATCGCGCTCGGCCTCGATCAGCACGACGGCGTTGGACATCGTCATGGCGTGTGCGTCTCCCCTGGCGCGAGCACCACGACCTCACCGGCGCCCGCCGCCTGCACCTCGGCCTTGAACGCCTGCGCGTCGGTCTCGATCGGGGGGAACGTGTCGTAGTGGCAGGGGATCACCTGTTTGGCGCCGACGAGCGTGGCCGCCTGCACGGCGTCGTGACGGTCCATCGTGTAGTGGCCGCCGATGCACATCAGCGCGACGTCGATCGGCTCGCGCTGCCCAACGAGTTGCAGGTCGGAGAACAGCGCCGTGTCGCCCAGGTGGTAGACGACCTTGCCGCCGATCCCGATGACCAAGCCGGCGGGGGTGTTGACGGTGCCCTTGGGCGTGGTGGAGGTGTGCCACGCCGGCACGAGCCGCACCCAGCCCCAGTCCAGGCGCACGGTGCCGCCCAGGTTGGGGTCGTGAACCTTCTGCAGGCCTTCCCCGGACAGCTCGCCGGCCAGCTCGACGATCGCCACGACGTCGGCGCCGCTGCGTTTGGCGATCGCAACGGTGTCGCCGAGATGGTCAACGTGCCCGTGCGTGAGCAGGATCGCGCTCGGGTTCAGCTCGTCGGCGGTGAGGGCCGCCTTTGGATTGCCGGTCAGAAAGGGGTCCACGAGCACCGACGTGTCACCGTCGCGCAGCTCGAAGGCCGCGTGGCCCAGAAAGCGAATCTGCATTCAGATGTCTCCTCGTCGCAAGGGGTTTTGTTGTGGGGGGTTGGGATGGGGGCAGGTGCCTACGAACACACGGGGGCACACGCTCCTCGGCGCCCTCAGCCGCGGATCTGGGTCAGACCGTAGCCGAGCACGAGCCCGACCGCGCCGCCGGTCACGCCGGCCAGCCAGCTCGCTTCGGGCAGCGCCAGCACGAATGGCAGCACCAGCAGCACCGCCGCAAACGCGGCCGTGCCGAGCAGGTCGCCGTCGTAGTAGCGCCCGGCGCGCGCATCGAGCAGGTCGGGGACGGCCCACGCCGCCAGCAGCCCCAGCGCGCCGGCGTTGGCGCCGAGCGCGAACGGCAGCGGATAGACCGCCAGCTCGACCAGCGCACCGCTGGCGCCGGCGCCAAAGAACGTCCCCAGCACGACGGGCGCGCCGTGACGGCGCTCGAGCAGCCAGCCGAAGACACCGACCGCGAGCAGCGCGCAGAACGCGTACACGTACAGCGACACACCGGCGCTGAAGCCGAGGACGTAGCCGAACTGGTAGGTGAAGAGCTTCCACCAGTCCCCCTGCAGCGGGCCGACGATGACCAGTTTGTCGAGCGCGACGTAGGCGCCGCTCGTCAGCACGACCGCCACGCAGCTGGCCAGCAGCAGCGCGAATGTCGCGTAGGGCGGGCGCTCGGCCCGCACTCCGGCCAGCTCTCCGCGACGCAGGCGTCCGAGCGCGGGGATCGGGATCCGCGCGCGCTGGGCGCTGTGCGCGGACTCGCGCTCGCGCGGCAGCTTGGGCGCGCGACGCCGCAGACGGCTGCCGCAGTAGGGGCACTCGGTGATGTACGGGCTGACCTCAGATCCGCATTGCTTGCAAACCACGAACAGATCGGCACCCGAAGACATCGCCGGTCCATTCTAGGCCCGTGGGCGCCTGCCCGGAGGAGGCCGCGAGCGATAGAGTCCACTGTCATGGAACTCGGCTACGACAAGAAGCTCTACATCCTCGCCTTCGACCACAGAGGCTCCTTCCAAAAGAAGTTCTTTGGCATCGAGGGCGAACCCGACCCGGAGCAAACCGCGATGATCGCGGATGCCAAGCACCTGATCTACGAGGGCCTGACGCACGCCGTCGCGGGTGGCGCCGACCCGGCCGTGACGGGCGCACTCGTCGACGAGCAGTTCGGCTCCACTGTGCCCGAGGAAGCACGCGCTCTCGGCCTGCGCCTGGCGATGCCCGCTGAGCGCTCGGGGCAGAACCTGTTCGACTTCCAGTACGGCGAGGACTTCGGCGCACACATTGAGCGCTTCGACCCCGACTTCACGAAGGTGCTCGTGCGCTACAACCCCGACGGCGACGCCGAGAGCAACAAGGGGCAGCTCGCCAAGCTCAGACGCCTCTCGGACTGGCTGCACGAGCGCGAGCGCAAGTTCCTGTTCGAGCTGCTCGTGCCCGCCGAGCCGGCCCAACTGGACGCCGTCGGCGGCGCGGTCGAGCGCTACGACGCCGAGCTGCGCCCCGAGCTGATGCGCGGCACGATCGCCGCCTGCCAGGATGCCGGGGTCGAGGTGGACGTGTGGAAGATCGAGGGTGTCGACGCCCGCTCCGACTGCGAGATGCTCGTCGCCCAGGCCCGCACCGGCGGGCGCGACGGCGTCGTCTGCGTCGTCCTCGGCCGCGGCGCCAACGACGCCAAGGTCGACCACTGGCTGGCGCAGGCGGCGCCGGTCGAGGGTTTCGTCGGCTTTGCGATCGGCCGCTCGATCTGGTGGGACCCGCTCAAAGCGTACGTCAACGGCAAGATCGAACGCATCGTCGGGGCGCGGCGGATCGCCGAGAACTACCTACGCTTCGTCGAGGTCTACAAGCGCGCCGAGGGCAAGGCGCCGGTGGCTTGATCGGGCACGCGGCCCGAAGTTCTAAAGAGGTGTCTGCGACGGCACACCGCCCGGAGTTCCAGAGAGGTGTCTGCGACGGCACACCGCCCGGAGTTCCAGAGAGATGTCTGCGACGGCACACCGCCCGGAGTTCCAGAGAGATGCTTGCGATGGCACGCCGCCCGGAGTTCCAGAGAGCGAGGTGCCTGCGATGCGCATGAGACAAAGCGTCGCCGAGATCGAGGAGGCCTTCGCGCACGAGACTTCCCGCGAGCGCGAGCAGCGCGAATCGGTGCGGCGCGCCGCCGAGCTGCGCACGCGCAAGCGTCAGGCCGAGCGACGCAACAAGCGCGGCTTCGCGCGTTTCGTACTGCTCGCCTTCACGCTGATCATGACCGCGGCGATCGTCACGGTGGTCATGTTCCGCACGCTGTACCTACTGCTGAGCTGAGTGCGCGCCCGCCGTGGCGCCGGTCATCGCGACAGCGCGCGCCGCGCGAGTGCACGCTTGCACACGCACCCGCCCAGCAGCCGCCTTCTCTCAGCGACTGCCCTCGCCCAGGTCCTTGATTGCGTCCTCAACCTCGGAGCGGACCTCGTCGCTCGGTTTGCCTTCGCCCTGTTGGCGCTGGATCTCCAGGTAGATCTCAGTCCTGAAGACCGGAACGTCGGTGGGCGCTTGGATCCCGATGCGCACCTTCTCGCCCACAACCGACAGCACCGAAACCTCGATGTCGTCCCCAATCATGATGCTCTGATTCGACTTGCGGGTCAGGACCAGCATGCGCTGCACCTCGCCTTTCGCCGGCAGACACTCGTCTCAGGACCCTCGTCCCTGACGCAAGCATAGTCTGGGAGTCGGCGAGAGGTCATCTCTGGAGCCCGCGGCGGGGAGCCGGGCAGCTCGCAGCGCGCAGTGCATATGGACGAAAGGCGAACACCGGCGCGCGGCCCCGCGTGCACAACCACACGCCAAAAAGGTCTCCCATAAAAGACAGAACGCGCGCCCCCCCGGGATTCTGCCGCGCACCCGCACATGACACCGTGAGCGCGCGGGGGCGTCGCGCACGCAAACGGCAGGCGATGCGCAGGTCACCCATACGGTCGTGTGGGCTATGCGCTAGTGTCCCGGTCCGTCGATGGCCAGAAAGTCGCTGCGTCCACAACTCAACCAGATCCGTGCCTGGGTGCGCCAGGGTCGTACCGATGCGTGGATCGCCCACCAGCTCGAGGTGACCGTGCAGGAGATCGAGCAGTTCAAGCGCCAAAACGACCTCGACGGCGCCGAAGACACGTTCGACGGGGCAGGCACGACGGAGTTCCCGGACGAGATCGACCTGCGCGCCGAGGACGATGCGCTGATCGCCGCCGAGTTGGAGGCGGCAGCCGCCGAGGCCGAGCTCAAGCGAGCCGAGGAAGAGCGCCTGGAGGCCGAACGCAAAGCGGGCGAGGAGGACGAGGAGGAGGACGAGGACGCGCCGGAGCGTCCCGCACGCCGTCGCGGCCGGCGCGGCGGCCGCGGGCGACGCTCGGGCGCGCGCAGCACGGGACCGCTCGAAGGGACCTTCGACCACGGCGAGGAGGGCTACGGACTGTGGCTCGACCCCGCGGTCCAAGACAACCCGATCTACGCAGAGCACTGGGCCGGACACCGCCCGATCGAGGTCCTCGTCGAGGAGGACCAGATCGTGATTCGCCGCGTCGGCGAGGACTGACGGCCAGCGCCTCCCGGCCAGCGCCTCCCGGCCAGCGCCTCCCGGCCAGCGCCTCCCGGCCAGCGCCTCCCGGCCAGCGCCTCCCGGCGGCGGGCCACCTCCCAGTCAGCTCTCGGCCACCACGCGACGGCCCCCTGCGTAGTCAACGGCCTCGCGCAGGTAGCGCGCAAAGGCCGCGTCGACAACGAGCGACGCGTCCCACGCCCACGGGTCCTCGGGAGCGGCGTGCATCGCGACCTGCAGGCACCACGAGGTGCCGCGCTCGTAGAGCTCGACGAGTTCCTCGACCGAGAAGCGGCCCCCGAGACGCCGGCGCAGTTCGGCCACGAGCGCACCCGTGACGCGCTCGAGTAGCGTGACGCGCTCAGGTGGCGCCTCACCGAGGCGACGTTCGCCGCGCTGCCACTGGTAGATCGCGTTCTCAAAGCTCGCCACTGGTGCGGCGAGGCTAGCAGTCGTGTCTTGGGGTCAGTTCCTCTCGCCGGCGCGGCCGCGGCCCGTTGACGGGGGCCCCTTCACCGTGGCGGGTGGAAATGGACTGTGCCCATACGCGCCCAATGAGTATCGTCGTGGGAAAATCATACCGTGTTGGGAGGATGCTCCGGCAGCCTTATAGCTTTGGCGCGCGAAACTGAGAAAATGCATCTCCCCTCAGCGTCACGCTGCAGGGAGGCAGTGGCAGCCTGAACGTTATTTCCCCTCAGAGCTTCGCGGGGCGCCAGACGACGCTAATTCGACGGCAGGCCGCTGATCTCGTAGGCACGCTCCCCCGGGCGCACCATACCGAGGCTGCGGGCCTCTCCTACGAGCGTCCCGGCGCTCGTCAGCGCCGCGTGCTGGGCCTCCAGTGCGTTGTGTTGGCGCTCCAGCGAGACGACCTGGACGCTGTCGCTGCGGGCCTCTTTCCACGTCGAAAGCAGCGACGTGCCGGCGCTGATGTACAGATAGAGCAGCGCGCCAAGCACACACAGCATCGCCACGCGGCCGAGCCGGTCCCAGCGCACGCGGGCCACAGCAGTCGCCGACCGCGTGCGCGACGGGCGCGACGGGCGTTGGCGGAGGGACGCAGACGACGATGCCATCGCATCGGCTTTCGCGGCCCGCCCGGCGATTCCTGCGCTCGCAGCCCACGGACCGCAACCGACACGCGGCCAAGCTCACGCTTTCCACGCGACCTGACACACGACGCCGCAAACGCCTGGTGCACACTTCCGCGCGCGACCTGCCACGCATAGCCCCCACGGCCCGCCGCGCGACTCGCGCTTCAGGACGACCCTTTAGGAGCGAAAGACCGACCGGCCGGGGAACTCGGCGTCGGCGCCCAGCTGCTCCTCGATGCGCAGCAGCTGGTTGTACTTGGCCACACGGTCCGAACGTGACGGGGCGCCCGTCTTGATCTGCCCGCAGCCCGTCGCGACCGCGAGATCGGCGATCGTGACATCCTCGGTCTCGCCCGAGCGGTGACTCATGACCGCGGTGTACCCGGCCTCGCGCGCCATTGCGATTGCGGCGAGCGTCTCGGTGAGGGTGCCGATCTGGTTGACCTTGATCAGGATCGAGTTCGCCACGCCCAACTCGATGCCGCGCCGCAGGCGCTCGGTGTTGGTGACGAACAGGTCGTCGCCGACGAGCTGCACGTGCTCGCCGACGCGCTCCGTGAGCACCTTCCAGCCATCCCAGTCCTGCTCGTCCATGCCGTCCTCAAGCGAGACGATCGGGTAGCGCGCGGCCAGCTCCGCCCAATAGTCGGCGAGCTCCGCCGCGCTCAACGTGCGGCCCTCGTGCTCCAGCGCGTAGACACCATCGCGGTAGAGCTCGCTGGTGGCGGGGTCGAGCGCGATCGCGACCTCTGCGCCGGGCTCGTAGCCGGCTGCCTGGATGCCCGCGACCAGCACCCGCAGCGCGTCCTCGTTGGAGTCGAGGTCGGGCGCGAAGCCGCCCTCGTCGCCGACCGCGGTTCCCAGGCCGCGCTCGTGCAGGGTGCGTTTGAGGGCGTGGAAGACCTCGACGCCGACGCGCAGGCACTCCGAGAAGCTCGACGCGCCGCAGGGCACGATCATGAACTCCTGGAAGTCGACGCGGTTGTCGGCGTGGGCGCCGCCGTTGAGCACGTTCATCATCGGCACCGGCAGCACGCGCGCCGCCTCACCCCCGAGATAGCGCCACAGCGGCAACCCCTCCTCGGCGGCCTGGGCGTGTGCGGCGGCGAGCGAGACGCCGAGGATCGCGTTGGCCCCAAGCCGTGACTTATTCGGCGTGCCATCGAGGTCGATCAGCATGCGGTCGAGGCCGGCCTGGTCGCAGGCGTCCAGCCCGCGCACCGCCTCGGCGATCTCGCCGTCGACGCCCGCGACCGCGCGCGTGACGCCCTTGCCACCCCAACGCTCGCCGCCGTCACGTAGCTCGGTCGCCTCGAACTCGCCGGTCGAGGCGCCCGACGGGACCGCGGCGTGGCCGTGTGCACCCGAGCGCAGCGCGACCTCGACCTCGACCGTCGGGTTGCCGCGGCTGTCGAGGATCTGACGCGCATGCACGCGCTCGATCTGGCTCATCGTGCTACGGCCGTCCGCGTGCCGCCGCCGGCTATTCCGCTCCAGTCGCGCCCGTCACACCGGCACCGGCGACTGCGCCCTTGGGCGCTTTGTAGCCTTTGCAGTCTTTGACGAGGTAGCCATCGCGACATTCGGTGCGCGCTTCCCACTTCTTTTTGAATTCCTTGGTGAATTTTTCGAAGGCTTTCTGCGTACCGGTTGACTGCAACTGCTGTTTGATCGTCGTCTTGACCTGAGACAGCGGCTGCTGAGTCGCGGGATGGGTCGCCTTTACTTCGAACACGTAGTAGCCGAACGGCGTCTTCACCGGACCGCTCAACGCACCCTTGTTCGCCGCGAACACCGCTTCGCTGAACGCTTTCTGCTCCTCGCCCTTGACGACACCAGGCAGTTCGCCGCCGTTGTTCTTGCTCGTCGGGTCGATCGATTTGCTCTTGGCCACACTCGCAAAGCTCTTGCCCGATTCGATTTCGCTCTTGGCCTGCTTGGCCTGCGCTTCGGTCTTCGTCAACACCACCCGCAGATCGCGTCGTTCAGGCTGTCCGTACTGCGACTTGTGTTCTTCGTAGTACTTCGTGACTTCCGCTTCGCCGGCCGTTTTGTGAGCCTTTGTGATGCTTTCCTGCAGTTTTGTTTCGATCATGCTCTGCTTGACGCGCAGCAAGAGGTCGGAGATCGTGTAGCCCGTGCTCGCCAAAAATTTCTGGAATTCGGCTTCCTTGGGGAACTCGCGCTTCTTCAGTTCGTTGAAGCGCTTGACGACTTCATGGTCGCCCAGCTTGACGCCTTTTTCGCTGGCTTCGCCAAACAGCCATTCGACCGCGATCAAAAAGCCGAGCACCTGCTGCTGATAGGACTTGTACTGCTGTTCGCACTCGGCCTTCAGCTGCGCTTCGGTTTTCGGCTTCTGGCCCTTGGCGGGCTTTGGTTCGATCGTTTTGAGGTGCGCGATGCACGCGCTGTAGGTCGGCGGTTCAGGGATCACCGGCGTCGCGGTAGCGCCGCTCGAGGCGCTGCTCGCCGACGCGGCGACACGCATCCAATGGTCGAAGGTGGTCTTCGTGATCGGGTTCCCGTTGACCTGTACGACAGCGTCGCTGGGGATGCCGCCGCCACACGCAGCGATGCACCCGGCCGACAGGCAGACGGCGCCCAGTGCGACTAAAGCTTTAGCGGGCTTGGACTCGATGACTTTCAACATGGCTGCGACATCCTAGCGTTCCTATTCCGCGCCGGTCGTGGAGGTCTTCGGCGCCTTGTAACCCTTACAATCCTTGACCATATACTGCGCCCGGCATTCGGTGCGGGGCTGCCAGGTGGCCTTCAGTTCTTTGCTGAATTTTTCGAGCGCTTTCTCGCCCCCGCTCGACTGCAGCTGCTGTTTGATCGTCGTCTTGACCTGCGCCAGCGACTGCTGGGTCGCCGGGTGCGTCGCCTTGACTTCGAACACGTAGTAGCCAAACGGCGTCTTCACCGGACCGCTGAGCACACCCTTGCTGGCCGCGAACACCGCTTCGCTGAGGGCCTTCTGCTCCTCGCCTTTGATGACACCCGGCAGTTCGCCGCCGTTGTTCTTGCTCGTCGGGTCGATCGATTTGCTCTTGGCTACACTCGCAAAGCTCTTGCCCGACTGGATTTCCTGCTTGGCCTGCTTGGCCTGCGCTTCGGTCTTCGTCAACACCAGCCGCAGATCGCGCCGTTCAGACTGCCCGTACTGCGCCTTGTGAGCTTCGTAGTACTTCGCGACTTCCGCTTCGCTGACGTTCTTGTGGCTCTTGGTGATCTTTTCCTGCAGCCGCGAGGAGACCATGCTCAGCTTGACGCGCAACAGCAGGTCGGCGACCGTCTCGTCAGTCGCCGTGAGGAACTTCTGAAACTTGGCTTCCTGCGGGAACTCGCGCCGCTTGAGTTCGTTGAGGTGCTTGGTGACTTCCGCGTCGGTGACCTTCACGCCGTGTTCTTCGGCCTCCCCGAACACCCATTCCAGCGAGATCAAAAAGCCCAGCACCTGCTGGCGATACGCTTTGTATTGCTGTTCGCACTCGGTCTTCAGCTGCGCTTCCGTTTTCGGCTTCTGCAGCTTGGCCAGTTTCGGTTCGATCCCCTTGAGATGCGCGATGCACTCGGTGTAGGCCGGCGGTTCGGGCAACACCGGCTTGCCGCCGGTCTGGCCCGCCAGCGTCGAGGCCGCCGCGATATCCATCCAGTGGTTGAACGTCGCCTGCGTGATCGGGTTCCCATTGACCCGCACAACGGCGTCGCTCGGTATCCCTCCACCGCACGCCGCAACGCACAAAGCGGAAAAGAAAACGGCGCCAAGCGCCGCTAACAGTCTGGCTCCTCTCAGCACAACGCGCGCACTCTAGCGGAACGGCATCTGCGGCGCCTAACGGTTTCCTTAGGGTTCGATTAAACCGCTCACGCGGCGGCGCGCACGACGGCCAGCAGCGCGTCGGCGGCCCGCGCGACGGCGGGCAGGCGCTCGGGCCCATCGGGCGGGATGCGCACCGAGACCTGCGAGCGGCCCGACTCGTACAACGCCTGGGGCAACTGCTCGTGCAGGCGCCGCGCGCGCACCGAGTCAAGCTCGATCGGGGTCACCGCCAGGCGCTCGCCGCGTAGGCTCACCGCGCGTGCGCCGGCCTGGCCGAGCTTGATGCGCGCGCGCTGCAGGGCGAGCAGGTTGCCGAGCGGTTCGGGCACCGGACCGAAGCGGTCCTCCAGCTCCGCGCGCAAGCGCTCGACGTCGGCGACCTCGAGCGCGCCCGCGACACGCCGGTGGATCTCGATCTTGGCCTGCTCGTAGGGCACGTAGTCGGAGGGCACGTACGCGTCGACCTTGACGTCCAGGCGCACCGGCTCGGGCAGCTCCTCCTCCGTGCCCTCCTGCGCGGGGCCGGCCGCGCGAACGGCCTCGTCGAGCATCTGCATGTAAAGCTCGAAGCCGAGCGCCGCGACGTGCCCCGACTGCTCGTCGCCGAGCAGGTTGCCCGCGCCGCGGATCTCCAGGTCGCGCATGGCGATGCGAAAGCCCGAACCCAGCTCGGTGTAGTCCGAGAGCGCCGCCAGCCGCTGCGCCGCCTCGGCGGTGAGCGCGGCGGCGGAGTCGTAGAGCAGGTAGGCGTAGGCCCGCTCGCGGCTGCGCCCGACGCGCCCGCGGATCTGGTAGAGCTGGGCCAGCCCGAACGCATCGGCGTGCTCGACGATCAGTGTGTTGGCCTGGGGGATGTCGATGCCGGACTCGATGATCGACGTGCACACGAGTACCTCGGCGCCGCCGCGCAGGTAGTCCATCATCACTGCCTCCAGCTCGCCCTCGGCCATCTGGCCGTGCGCGACGGCGAAGCGCACGCCCGGGCACAACGCGCGCAGACGCTCCGCGGTCTGCTCGATCGACTCGACGCGGTTATGCAGGAAGAACGCCTGGCCGCCGCGCTCGTGCTCGCGCAGAATCGCGCGCTTGACCAGCTCCTCCTCGTACTCGCCGACATACGTGCGCACCGGCCTGCGGCCCTCCGGCGGGGTCTCGATCACCGAGATGTCGCGCAGCCCCGCGAGCGACATCTGCAACGTGCGCGGGATCGGCGTGGCCGACATCGAGATGACGTCCACCTTGAGCTTGAGCTGGCGCAGCAGCTCCTTCTGCTTGACGCCGAAACGCTGCTCCTCGTCGACGATCAAAAGCCCGAGGTCCTTGGGGCGCACGTCGCGGGAGAGGACCCGGTGGGTGCCGATCAGGATGTCGACGGCGCCGCTGGCGAAGCCCGCGATCGCCTGCTTCTGTTCGGCCGGCGCGCGAAAGCGCGAAACGTGGTCGACCGTGACCGGGTAGTCGGCCAGGCGCTCCGAGAAGGTCCCATAGTGCTGCTGGGCGAGGATCGTGGTCGGCGCGAGCATCAGCACCTGTTTGCCCTGCGTGGCCGCCTTGAAGGCGGCGCGCAGCGCGACCTCGGTCTTGCCGTAGCCGACGTCGCCGCAGATCAGCCTGTCCATCGGCCGCGCGGCTTCCATGTCGGCCTTCACCGCGTCGATCGCCTCGCGCTGGTCGGGCGTCTCGGTGTACGGGAAGCGCGCTTCGAATTCGCGCTCCCAGTCGGAGTCCGGTTCGAAGGCGTGACCCGCGCGGCGGCGGCGCTCGGCGTAGAGGCTCAGCAGCTCGCCCGCCAACTCCTGCGCGGCGCGACGCGCACGCGTCTTCATCGTCTCCCAACGCGTGCCGCCGAGCTTGGACAGCGGCGGGTGCTCGCCGCCGGCCCCAACGTACCTGGAGATCTTCGCGAACTGCTCGGTGGGCACGTACACGCGGTCGTCGCCCTGATATTCGAGGTACAGGTAGTCGCGCGTCACGCCCGCGACGGTGCGCGTGTCAAAGCCGGCGAAGCGCGCCACGCCGTGGTCCTCGTGCACGACGATGTCGCCCGTGCGCAGGTCGGTGAACGATCTCAGCGCGCCGCGCCGGCGCGGGCCCTCGCCCGGGCCGAGCGGGCCCGCTCCGCGCTCGGCGCGGCGGCGGCGCAGCAGGCGGTGTTCGGGAAAGACCGCCAGCTTGAGCGTCGGCGCGATGAAGCCCTCGCGCAGCGACACCGCGGCGAAGCGCAGCGAGGGCTCCAGCGGTGCCGCGCCGACATCGTTGCCCTCGACACCGTCGAGCCAGCTCGCTTTCAACCGCGCGAGGTTGTACGCCGCGCGCTCGCCCTCGCCGCGACGCGGAAACGCGACGACGGTGCGGTAGCCCGACCGTACGAGCTTCTCCAGCTCCGGCTCGGCCTCGGCGAGCGAGCGCGCGGCGACGTCGGCGGACTGCGCGCGCAGCTGCACCGGCTGGTCGGCGGCCAGCGAGGACAGCCAGATCCGGGTGCGCGCGCGCAGCACGTCTTTCAGCTCCCCCGGCGCGACATACAACTGGTGAGCGTCCTCGTCATGGAAGGCCGCACAGACATCGCTCCAGTGCTCCTCGAGCGCCGGCGCCAGCTCCTCCTCGGCGGCGACCAGCAGCTCGACGTCGGCGCCGAGCAGGTCGAGCAGCGCCCCAAAGCGCTCGACGGGCAGCAGCTCGGCGACGTCGGGGCGCTGGGAGGCGTCCTCCAGCGAGGCGATCTCCGCCAGTTCGCGGTACTCGGCGGCCAGCTCTGCGGCCGGTGCGACCTCGACCTCCTGCACGTCGCCCAGCGAGCGTTGCGTGAACGTCGAGAACCACCGCAGCGACTCGATCTCGACGTCGAACAGCTCGACGCGCACCGCGCGCTCCTCCGTGGCGGGAAAGACATCGAGAATGCCGCCGCGTATCGCGAACTGGCCGCGTTCCTCGACCTGGTCAACGCGTTCATAGCCTGCCGCCACCAGCTCGGTCGAGCACTCCTCGAGATCGAGCAGCTCACCGCGGCGCAGCGCGAACGAGCGCGGGCGCAGCGCCGGGTCCGGGACCTTCTCCGAAAGCGCGACCGCGGAAACGACCACCACCGGCGGCTCGGACGGCGCCTCGCCCGCGCCGAGCAGCGCATCGAGCGCCGCCACGCGCAGTCCGACGAGGTGCGCGGGGGGGACCAGGTGGGACTCGTATGCGACGCCGCGCGAGGGGTAGTAGCGCACCGGCCGCGGCACGAGCCACGCGCGCAGATCGCCCGCCAGCTCGCGTGCAGCGCGGTCGTCGCCGACGACGACCAGCGTCGGCCGGGTGCGGCCCTGCACCCCGAGGTCTGCCAGACCGGCGATCGTGTAGGGGCGCAGCGCGGCCGAAACGAACGCGCGTCCGCCCTCGCGCGCGAGCCGCGCCGCGTCGGCGTCGCTCTCGACGAAACTCAGTAGGGCGCGCAGGCTCATGCGTTAGACCTCGCGCAGCGCCCCCCAGGGGCCCGGAGGGCCCCTCCCCTACCCATCGCCGCCCGCCCGCGCGGTCCCACCGCCATGCCCCGGGCGCTCGTCGCTTTGCTCGACGATCGCCCGCTCGACCTCCGCGCATGCGCGGTCGACCAGCTCGCGCACATCCTCGGGCCGCTGGCGAAAGCGCCCCAACACATAGCCCGCGACGATCTCCGGGTCGGTCGAGTTCGGGCGCCCCACGCCGACGCGCACGCGCCAGAACTCCGTGCCACCCAGCTCGCGCTTGAGCGACTTCAGACCGTTGTGCCCCGCCAGGCCGCCGCCCAGACGCGTGCGCAGCTCGCCAAACGGCAGGTCGATCTCATCGTGCACGACCAGCACGCGGTCGAGGTCAAGCTTGTATGAGCCGCGCGCCGGGCCGACCGCGCGGCCGGCCTCGTTCATGTAGGTCTGGGGCATGAGCAACGCGACACGCAGCCGGCGCGCGCTCGCCGGCTCACCGGCGTTCTGGACCGCGTCGGCGCCGACCGCAGGGCCTGCGAGCACGTCGATCCGCCCCTCGCTGAGCAGTCCGCGAAAGCGTGTCTTGGGTCGTGGCAACCCCCAGCGCTCGCCCAGCGCCTCAGCGACCAGAAAGCCGACGTTGTGTGGGGTGTACGCGTACTCGCGCCCGGGATTGCCAAGGCCGACCACCAGCCAATCGATGCCGCTGCTGCTGCCGCCGTCGCCCGCGCGTCGGCCACCATCGTCGCGTCCTCTGCCGTAGCGGCTGCCGTCCTCGTCAACGCTGCGCGCGGCGCGCGCAGCGCGACCGCCGAATGGCCGCCGCAGTGGCCGCTACTCCCCGCCGCCGGCAGACTCGCCGCCGGCCTCGCCGCCGCCCTTCTCGGCCTCGCCGACAAGCTCGGTCTCGGCTTCGATCTCGGCTGCCGTTTCGGTCTGCAGGCGCGGCGGGGTGACCGTCGCGAGCACGGTCTCCTCGAGGTCGTCGAGCAGCGTCACGCCCGTAGGGACATTCACGGCGGCGAGCGTCAGGGTGTCGCCGATCTGCATCGCGCTGACGTCGTGCACAATCGACTCGGGAATCGCGGTGGGCAGCGCTTGCACGTTGACCTCGCGCAGGGGCTGCTCGAGGATGCCGCCTTCGCGCACGCCGGGCGCGTCGTCGGTGCCGGTCAGTTCGAGCGGGACGATCGCGTGGATCACGCGGTCCAGGCGCACGCGCAGCAGGTCCACGTGCACGGTGTCGCCGCGCACCGGGTGACGCTGGGTCTCCTTGAGCACCACCGGCGTCGGCTTGGCGCCGTTGACGCTCAGGTCGAGCACCGCCCCCACACCCGCCAGCGCCAGGCGCAGCTCACGGGCGTCAACGTCGAAGCCCAGCGGATTGCCGTCGCCTCCGTAGAGGATGCCCGGCACACGACCCGCTCTGCGCAGGCGGCGGCTGGCACGCGAGCCTTGCTCGGTGCGGGTCCTGACGGCCAGCTGGGTCGAAGCGGAGTCGGGCATCGGGGGCTGGGGACTTTAGCAACCAGCCGCGCTGAGACTCGCTCGCGGGTGGGATGTTCTTCGATTTGGGGCGCCATTCGCGGCGGCGCGCGCGGGCCCGCGCGTACGCGCCCGCGAATGGGCCTATCGATCTAAAGCCTCACCCCGGCGCCCACGCAGCGCACCCCACCCCAGCCCACACAACCACCCCGCACCGACCGGGTCCCTCTTCACCGTCCTCCTCGATCTCGGCGCCATTCGCGCCTGTGTGCGCCCGCCCGCGCGCGCACACGCACGTACGTACGCGAGGCGTCACCCCCTCGCGTAACTCAGAACAGCTGGTTCTCGCCGCCAAACACTTCGCTGACGGAGTCGTCGGTGAAGATGCGGCGGATCGAGTCGGTCAGCAGCTCGGCGCAGGGCAGCACGCGGATGTTCGCGGGGCGCTCCGCCGGTATCGGGATCGTGTCGGTGACGACGATCTCCTTGAGGCCGCAGGCGGCGAGATTCTCGAAGGCGGCGCCGGAGAAGACGCCGTGCGTGGCGGCGGCGTAGACAGACGTGGCGCCCGCTTCGAGCACCGTCTGGGTAGCCGCGGCGAGCGTGCCGGCGGTGTCGATCATGTCGTCGACGATCACGGCGGTGCGGCCCTTGACGTCGCCGATGACGTAGCCGATCTCGGCGACCTGGTGCGCGGGGCGCTCCTTGTCGAGGATCGCAAGCTCCGCGCCGATCTTGGAGGCGAATTTCTTGTTCAGCTTTACGCGGCCCGCGTCGGGCGCCACGACCACGAGGTCGGCGAGCCCGAGGTCGTCGAAGTACTGGGTGAGCATGAACAGCGCCGTCATGTGGTCAACGGGTTTCTGGAAGAAGCCCTGGATCTGGCCGGCGTGCAGGTCCATCGTCAGCACCCGGTCGGCGCCGGCGGCCTCCAGCATCCGCGCCACCAGCCGTGCCGAGATCGGCTCGCGCGGCGAGGACTTCTTGTCCTGACGCGAGTAGCCGAACCAGGGCGTGACCGCGATCACGCGGTGCGCGGAAGCGCCAACGGCGGCGTCGATCATGAACAGCAGCTCCATCAGCGAGTCGTTTGCGGTCACGCCGGTCTGGGGGTTGCCGCAGGTGGACTGCACGATGAAGACGTCGGCGCCGCGGATCGACTCCTCGTAGCGGCAGTAGACCTCGCCGTTGGAGAACGTCTTGAGCGTCACCGGGCCGAGGTCCATTTCGAGCTTGTCGGCGATGTCTACGGCCAGCTGCGGGTTGGCGCGACCCGCAAACAGCATCAGCCGCTTGTTGTAGTCGATCGGCAGGCTCGTGCCCGCCGGTTGCGTGCGCGTGTCGATCACGCTACTCATCGCCCCTCAGAGTGTACGGCGCCCTCATGACGCTCGGCGTAGCCCTCGATGTTGGTCTGTCGCGCGCGCGCGACGCCCAACGCACCGGGCGGCACGTCCTCGGTGATCACCGAGCCCGCCGCGGTATAGGCGCCGTCGCCGACCGAGACCGGCGCGACGAAGGCGGTGTCCACGCCGCCGCGCACGCCGGCGCCGATCGTGGTGCGGTGCTTGGCGCGGCCGTCGTAGTTGGCCGTGATCGTCCCCGCCCCGAGGTTGGCGCCCGCTCCTACGTCGGCGTCGCCGATGTAGGAGAGGTGCGGGACCTTCGCGCCGGCACCGATGTCGGAGTTCTTGATCTCCACGAACGTTCCCGCCTTGGCGCCCGCTTGCAGCACGGCGCCGGGACGCAGATAGGCGAACGGGCCAACGGACGCGCCGTCGTGCACGGTCGCGTCCTGGAGCCAGGAGATGCGCGCGCTGGCGCGCGCGCCGATGTGGGTGTCGATCGCGGTCGTGTGCGGGCCCACCACGGCGCCCTCGCCGACGACGCTCAGGCCGCGCAGCGTGGTACCGGGCTCGATGCGCGCGTCGCGGCCGATCTGCACGTCGACGTCCACCCACGTGCTCGCAGGATCGACCACCGTCACGCCGGCGAGCATGTGCCGCTCGAGAATCGCGCGCTGCGCGAGCGCGCGTACCTGGGCCAGCGCGACGCGGTCGTTGACGCCGAGCACGAGGCGCGGATCCTGCACGACATGCGCGGCGACTCGTGCGCCGTCGGCCCGCAGCAGGTCGAGCACCTGCGGCAGGTACAGCTCGTGCTGCGCATTCTCGGCGCTCAGGCGCGGCAGCGCCGCCAGCAGCGCCGCCCCCGAGAAGGCGTAGATGCCGGTGTTGACCTCGCGGATCTGAAGCTCTGAGGCGCTCGCGTCGCCGGCGGCCTTGGTCTCCACGACCTTCAGCACAGCGCCGTCGCCGTCGCGCACGACACGGCCATAGCCGCTGGGATCGTCGAGCATCGTGCTCGCCATCGTCGCGGCGGCCCCGCCCGCCTCGTGGGCGACCACCAGCTCGGCGATCGCCTGCGCGCCGACAAGCGGCACGTCGCCGCTGAGCACGACGACGGTCGGCTCCGGGTCGATCGCCTCGGCCGCCGCCTGGACCGCCCCGCCGGTGCCGTTGGCCTGCGGCTGCACGACGAGCTGCACCCCATCGGGGAGCACCTGCTCGAGCGGGCGCGCCGGCGAGTCGACCACGACGACCTTGCCGGCGCCGGCATCCAGCGCCGCCACCACCGGCCACAGGCCCATCGGTCGCCCACAGAGCTCGTGCAGGACCTTGGGGGTGTCCGAGCGCATGCGTGTGCCTTGGCCCGCGGCGAGAACGACCACAGTCGGTTTGCTCACCTGGCGTCCTTTCGTTGCCTTTGCAGCCGCCGAGGGCGGGCCGTGCACGGTGGCGCGCTCAGCCGCCGATGACCACGAACGATCATGCGACCACCATCGGCGCCGTCATGGCGCAAACTGTAGTCCCTCGGGTCCGAGACAGCCCAACCCGGTCCCCTTCGGGCCCCGGCGTGCACCGCCCGGCGGAGGGGTCACGCTGCGTGCGTAGCTGGGGGGCAGGGATTCGAACCCCGATTCTCAGGACCAAAACCTGATGTCCTGCCATTGGACGACCCCCCAATGGGGTGCGCGTGCGGGAAAAAACTTCCAGCGCGCGATTCTGCAAGTATGCCTGCATCGCGCGCCGTTTGGGCACCTCGATTGTAGTTGCGTCGCTCGTCCTGCTCGTTTGCGCCAGTGCAGCAGGTGCGCGCGATGCTGCCCCGACAAGCCGTGGCGCGCTCTGGGCCGTCTGTCGCGGCGCACTGTTGCGTCCAACGCGCACGGACCTTGCCGCCGTCAACGCCGCGACGATCTGCCTGATCGACCGCATCCGCCGAGCCGCCCACCTGGAGCCACTGCAGCCCAACCCCAGCCTGGACGGCGTCGCGGCGGGCCAGTCCAGCGAAATGGTCCACGGCGACTACTTCGGCGACCAGAGCCGCTCCGGCCGAACACCGCTGCAGCGCCTCGGCGCGACGCCCTACGCGGAAAGCGCCAACGCCGTCTCGATGGCCCAGAACATCGGCTGGGCCACCGGCACAGACGCCACCCCGACGGGGATCGTCGCAGCGTGGATGCACTCTCTCCCGCACCGCGAAATCATCCTGACCGCGGCGTTTCGCGACATCGGCGTCGGCGCCGCCCCGGCCGCGCCCGCCGCGTTTGCCGCCGGGCAGCCCGGCGCGACGTACACGGCCGACTTCGGCGTGCGCGTGCTTGGCTGAGGGCCGGCTGGAACCCGCTCAACAGCGGCGGCGTTCGCTGCATAGCGCCGGCGGTCTTGCTGCACGCCGCCTAAAATCCGCCTAGGATCCGCGACCCGATCCGCGCGGCACGCGCCCCGCGCCGGCGCCGGCCTCCGAGGCGGGGCCGCGCGCGAAGGGGATGCCGAGCACGCGCATCGCCTTCAGCCCGAGGCTCAGCTTCTCGCGCCCGTCGCTGGAGCTGACGTCGAGCCCGGACAGCTCGCGCACGCGCTCCAGACGGTAGTAGATCGTGTGGCGGTGCGTGAACAGGCGCTGGGCAGTGCCCGCGACGTTGCCATCCGCGTCGAGGAACGTCTCCAGCGTCGTCACGAGATCGGTCTCGTACTGCTCGTCGTAGGCGACCAGCGGCTCGACGGTCTCGGCGTAGAAGCGCTGCAGCTCGCGCGGGTTCTCGCTCATCGTCGAAAGCAGCAGCCGGTAGGCGCCGGTCTGCTCGAACGCCAGCGCGAGGCCCTGCGGGCCGGCGCCCGCGGTGGCCGGCTCGCCGCCACCGGCCGGCAGGCGACCGCCCTCGGCGACGTTCGCCGCCAGCAGCGCTTCGCTGGCCGCGCGTGGCAGGTCGGCGGGGTCTTCGGCGACGCGGCTGCGGCCGACCGCGAAGGTGTAACCCGCGAGGCTCGCCTGCAACTCGCGCAGCACGGCGTCCGAGCCGCGCGCTGCGAGCGCCTCGTCGCCGCCGGGTACCAGCAGCAGGACTTCGGCGCCCGTGGCGCCCTCGCGCGCGTCGCGCTCGGCGAGCGCTGCGATCGAGCGACTGGCGGCGGCGCGCGCACCACGCTCGGCGACCGTACGCACCCGCGCGCGCCAGCCCTCTTCGGTCGGCGCTTGGGGTCGGGCGCGAGCGACGATCATCACGGCCCCGTCGGCCACGTCCAGCGAGAGCTCGCGGGCGCGCGCGACGACCTCCTCGCGATCTGTCAACTCGCGCGCGAGCAGCGCGCGCAGGAAATCCCCGGCGGCTGTCTCGGCAGCGCGGTCGGGGGCGCGCACACGCTCGACCTCCGCGGCGATCATCGTCGCCAGCAGACGCCACAGCGTCGCGCGCTCGCCGCTGCCGGCCTGCGGGCCGCCGGCGCCCGTGCCCGCGCCCGCGCGTCCTGCGCGCGAGCGCACGTGCAGCGAGCCGACCGCGGTGTCGGCGACGCGCAGCGGCAGGACGTCCACGCTCTCGCCGCGCGCCAGCAGCGTGCGCTCCTCCGCCGAAGAACGTGCCGCGACCGCGAGCGCCGCACCCTGAGCGTCGGTCACCGCGAGGCTGGCGTCGAGCGCCCTCGCCGCGGCGCGCACCACCTCGGGCAGTCCGGCGCCCGACTCAAGCGCCTCGGTCACCGCGTCCAGGGCGGCCAGCTCGGACGACACGGGTCAGCCCCAGTAGTAGACGGCTGTCAGTCCCGCGGCCACGCCGATCCCGACGAGCACGGCGAGTACGTACAGCGCGAGCACGCTTGCCGCCAAACGCTCCCAGACGCGCGTGTAGGACGACCATGCCGGGACAAGGATCAACCCGACGAACAACGCCAGACTGAACACGCCGGCACACGCAGCGATCAGGTAGGTGGTGTCCGTGCCGCTCATCGCCGCGAATTGTGACGCATGCGCGGGTCGTGCCCAGACTCCTGGCGCGCTCGCGGCTCGCCAAAGGCCGCCGTGACGGGCTCGGCGGCGATCGGCGCCGTCGCGCCCGCCGCGACGCGCTCTCGCGCGAGTACCTGCGCCCCAGCGCGGGCGCGCTGCGGGCCCTGAGCGCCGGCGAACAGGCCGACTACCGTCGGCCCCGAGCCGCTCACCATTGCGACGTCCGCGCCGGCGGCGCGCGCCTGCGCCAGGGCGACGTCGATCGCCGGGCACAGTGCGCGCGCGGCGTCCTGCAGGTCGTTGGCCAACAGGCTGACGTCGTCCGGCAACGGCGCGCCGTGCGCAAGCGCCTCGCCGAGCGACAGGTGAAGCTCATGCAGCTGCGCATGCGAGCGGCCGGGGCCCATACGGTCGGCCTGCGCGTACACCGCCGCCGTGGCGAGCGCCTGCGCACCGGGCAGCACGAGCACCCCGAGCGGCGCCACCGGCGCCGGCAGCTCCCGCAGCAGCTCGCCCGCACCGCTCGCCAGCCAGCGCCCCGGGCGCACCTGCGCAGGCACGTCGGCGCCCAACTCGCGCGCGAGCCGCCCCAGCAACTCGGCGTCGGCGCCCAACTCGCGCGCGAGCCGCCCCAGCAACTCGGCGTCGGCGCCCAACTCGCGCGCGGGCCGCCCCAGCAACTCGGCGTCGGCGCCCAACTCGCGCGCGGGCCGCCCCGGCAACTCGGCGTCGTCGCCCTCGCCGCCGAGGCCCGCCGCGGCGGCCGCCAGGCGCAGCGTCGCCGCCGCGTCGCCCGAGCCGCCGCCCAGCCCGGCCGCGACGGGCACGTGCTTGTCGATGCGCAGCTCCAGTGGCGGGCCCGTCCAGCCGGTCGCCGCGCGCAGCGCCGCCAGCGCGCGTGCCGCGAGGTTGTCCTCGACGGGCCCCGGCACGCCCGGGCACACGACCACGTCGTCGCCGCCGGACGCTCCGCGCAGGGTCAGCTCGTCGGCGAGCGAGATCGACTGCATCACGGTGGCCAGCTCGTGCCGGCCATCGGCACGAGCTGGCCCGACGAAGAGGCCCAGATTGATCTTCGCGGGGGCGCGCGCGTGGAGAGGCACGGATGGCGCCGCAGGCCCCCTCATGCGCCGCGTCGGGCTACTTCTTCTTCTTCTTTTTCGGCTTGTGGCCCTTGACCGTCAGCTCGTAGGTTTTCGCCGTCGCAGTTCCGCCGAGCGCCGATTTGTAGGTCAGCGTGGCTGTGAGATGGACGGTCTTGCCGCGCTTGAGCAGCGCTTTGATCTTGCCCGACAGGTAGACCGTCAGTTTCAGCGGCTCGCCCGCGGTGCCGCTGGCGGAGGCCTTGCCGGCCGCGGTCGTGGACGGCAGGCATTTGCCTTTGATCTTGACCTCGCCGTGCTTGCACTTCTTGGCCTTGGCGGCCACGGCCGCGGCGCTGGCGACCGATGCCGTCGGCACCGTCACCACAAGCGTCGCCTCGCCCGACTGGGTCGGGACGAACGTGATCGTGACTGTGCCGTTGGAGTTCCCCATGAGGCTCTCGATCGTGTAGCCGCTGTTGGGGGGGGTCGGCGCCGGCGTGGGTATCGGGGTCGGAGTCGGGGTCGGAATCGGGGTCGCGAGCGCCGCGTAGTTGACGGACTGCAGGAATACCTGCGGGCCGGTGCCGGGGTTGCCGACGAAGGCGATCTCGGCGTTGCCGGCACCGATGCCGACGATCACGGGGTTGCCCTGGCCGCCCGCCGCTTCGGGGACGACGACTGTGGGTCCCCAGTTGGCGCCACCGTTGCCGCTGTAGTCGAACACGAGACCCTGGCCGTCCTGCCATGTGCTGTAGAGCCCGGCGGCGGAATCCTCGGAGAGGTCGAGCCCGAACACGCCGCCGAGCGACACTTGCGTCACGTTGGCCAGTTCCACCGGTTCGCCGAACGAGCCCCCGGTCGCCGTCGCGATGAACGGGCGATAGTCCACGGTGTACTGCGAGCCAGTCCCGTCGAAGCCGTCGCCTTCCTGCTCGACCAGGCCGATCCCGTCGGTGCCGCCCTGCGCCAACACCGGTGTTTGCGCGGAGCAGGCGAGCACCCCGTAGCCGGGCAGGCCCTCGGCGTTGAGCGTACCCGCGGCCTTGGAGGTGCCGTCAACTTTGCCGACGGAGATGCCATAGCCGGTGCCTTCTTTGTTGAGGCATCCCGGGAGGGCTTCGGGCGGACCGCCGTAGTTGTCGCCGACGCCGACCACGATGTCTTCGCCCGCGGGTGCGGGTATGGGTGCAGGCTCGGCGGCGATCTCCGAACCGGTGCTCTCGAGCGCCTTCCTCGGAAATCGGCCTTCCGGGGTGGTCTGGTTACTGTTGGGTTTCGAGATTGCGGGCGACGGCGACGTGAGCGAGGTATCGGCGAAATGGTCGCCGTAGTCATCGAGCAGGGCGACATCGGCGCTGTTGAGCGCAACGGCGTTGCCGGCGGTGTAGTAAAGGTCTACAGGGCTGATCGGCTCGCCGCTGTTCTGCAGGCCCTGCCCTGGCGAAAGGAATGTGCCGCCACCGGCAACTGAGACCCACGCGATGCTGCCTTCGTTTCCGGTCTTGCCGATGACCGCCACCTTGCCGCCCGGCAGGACCACGAGCCCCCCGGGGCCCGGGAAGTTGTCGCCCGTGAAGTGCGAGTCTTCAAGCAGCACCGCTGCGCCGCCCTCGCAACCAGTGGCGCCCGCCGGCAGGATGCACAGGTCGATCGCCGACTTGATCGGGTCGGCCCACGCGACGTACGTCGTCTGCGTCGAGGGATCGTAGGCAATCAGCGGCGCGGCGCTGGTCCCATTTTCCGGGGCGTCGAGCGCGATTGGCGCCGCCGCCAGCGCTGAAGTCGCAAGCGCCGCGGTGCCGCCCACAGCAACGCCGGCGAGCGCAGCTGTCAGCGCGCCACCCAGCGCGATGCGACCCAGGGTCGCACGCATCGTCCTTCTCACAACTCCGACGGCAAGCGCCTGATGGATGCGAAGCATGCTTCCCCCGTCTGTTCGTGGGCACGTGGACACCCGACGCCGTCGATGCCAGGCTGCTTCGCGTCGGGAAGAGCGCGTGATCTTACCCCACGCTTCGGCGAGCGCGCGCCACGTCAATCCGGCGAGGATCGCGACTGCGGCTCGACCCCGGAGGACCTGTCGCGCAGCGCTCGGCGCAACCCTTTTTCGAGGACGAAGTCCACGTCGGACCTCGGCGGGTATAGTCCGTGCCGCTCGCCCAGCTTTAGTCCACGGAGGGGGAAAGTTGTCTACCCAAGCACTGTCACCCATCTCGGAGAGGCTCGCGTTGTATCGACGCGCAGCCAACTACATCGCGGTCGCGATGATCTACCTCCAGGACAACCACATGCTCGAGGAGCCGCTGAAGCCCGAGCACGTCAAGCACCGCCTGCTCGGTCACTGGGGGACGGTGCCGGGGATCAACCTGATGTACGCGGGGCTCAACCGCCTGATCCTCGAGCACGACGCCAGCGTCCTGCTGGTGACCGGCCCGGGCCACGGCGCGCCGGCGAACCTCGCCAACCTGTGGATCGACGGGTGCCTGGAAGACGTCAAACCCGAGATGAGCCGCGATCGCGAGGGACTCGCCAAGCTCGTGCGCCTGTTCTCCTGGCCGGGCGGCTTCCCGAGCCACATCGCCCCGATCGTGCCGGGCACGATCCACGAGGGCGGCGAGCTCGGCTACGCGCTGGCGACCGCGTTTGGCGCCGCGCTCGACAACCCCGAGCTGATCGTGGCCTGCATCGTCGGCGACGGCGAGGCCGAGACCGGGCCGACCGCGGGCGCGTGGCACTCCAACAAGTTCCTCGACCCCGCGACCTCCGGCGCGGTGCTGCCGATGCTGCACCTCAACGGCTACAAGATCGCCAACCCGACGATCTTCAGCTCGATGAGCGACACCGAGCTGACGAAGCTGTTCGAGGGCTACGGCTGGCACCCGCTGATCGTCGGAGGCGATGACCTCGACGGCGAGTTGGCGGGCGCGCTGGAGACGGCGTACGGCGAGATCCGCGCGCTGCAGGACGCGACACGCTCCGGTCGGCGCCCCGAGCGCCCGATCTGGCCGATGCTGATCGTGCGCTCGCCGAAGGGCTGGACCGGCATCCGCGAGCTCGATGGCATCCGCGTCGAGGGCACCTCCAAGGCTCACCAGGTGCCGGCGATGCAGGCGCGCACGAACCCCGAGCACCTCAAAGCGTTGGAGGCGTGGCTGCGCTCCTACAAGCCCGAGGAGCTGTTCGACTCCAGCGGCGGCCCGGCGCCGGAGATCGCCGCGATGTGCCCCACGGGCGAGCGGCGCATGGGCGCCAACCCGCACGTCAACGGCGGGCGCATGCGCGTCGCGCTGAAGCTGCCCGCGCTCGACGCGCACGCGGTCGCGCTGGCGGGGCCGGGCGCGACGACGGAGAGCTCGCTCGGCGCGCTGGGCGGCTATCTCGGCGAGGTCTTCGAGCTCAACCGCCAGGAGCAGAACTTCCGCGTGGTGTGCCCCGACGAGGTCGCCTCCAACCGCCTCGGCGCGCTGTTCAAGGTCGAGAACCACGCGTATGAGTGGCCGGTCAACCCCGAGATCAGCCCTGACTACAAGCCCGACGGGCGCATCATGGAGATCCTCTCCGAGCACAACTGCCAGGGCTGGCTGCAGGGCTACGTGCTCACCGGCCGCCACGGGATCTTCCCGTGCTACGAGGCGTTCATCCCGATCGTCAACGGGATGGTCAACCAGTACGGCAAGTTCCTGAAGATGTCGCGCGAGGAGGCGCCCTGGCGCGAGCCGGTCGCGTCGCTGAACTACCTGCTCACCTCCGAGGGCTGGCGCCAGGACCACAACGGCTACTCGCACCAGATGCCGGGCTTCATCAACTCGATGCTCAACCGCCGCGAGGAGCACGCGCGTGTGTACGTGCCGCCGGACGCCAACACGCTGCTGGCGACGATGGACCACTGCCTGCAGGCGACCGGCTGTATCAACCTCGTGATCGGCTCCAAGCTGCCGCTGCCGCAGTGGCTCACGATGGACGAGGCTCGCGAGCACGTCCGCGCGGGCGCCTCCGCCTGGAAGTGGGCGAGCAACGGCGACGACGGCGAGCCCGACCTCGTGCTCGCCAGCTGCGGCACGATCCCCACGATCGAGCTGCTCGCGGCCGCCAGCCTGCTCAAAGCGGACGTGCCGGACCTGAAGGTGCGCTTTGTCAACGTCACCAACCTGTTCGCGCTGGCGGCGCCGGGCAAGCACCCCGACGCGATGGAGGCGGCCGCGTTCGCCGAGCTGTTCACGAAAGACCGGCCGGTGATCTTCAACTTCCACGGCTATCCCTCGGCGGTGCACCAGCTGATCCACCGGCGCCCCGCGCAGGAGCGCTTCCACGTGCGCGGCTACGCCGAGGAGGGCACGACCACGACGCCGTTTGACCTGCTCGCGATGAACGGCGTCGACCGCTACCAGCTGGCGATCGAGGCGCTCAGCCGCGTCGACATCGCGATCAGCGACCTGGTCGGCGGCATGTCGGGCGCGTTCGCCGTGCGCAACATCGGCGGCGCGCAGGAGGCGATCACGAAGTACCGCGAGCAGCTCGCCGCCTACCGCAGCTACGCGCGCGAGTTCGGCGACGACCCGGCCGAGCTGACCAACTGGGTCTGGCCGGGATCGGCAGCGTGAGCGGGGCGGGGACTCGACAGATGCACGCGGGGGCAGACCGGCAAACGACGACCTGGGGGCAGCGACGCGTGAGGGCATGGAGCGAGCGATGAGCGGGGACGCGGCACAGCGGGCGAGCGCACATCTGCAGGCCGGCGAGTACCGCGCGAGCCGCGAAGCGGCGCTGGCGGGCCTGGCGAGCACTCCAGAGGATGTCGAGCTGCTCGTGCTCGCGGGACGCGCAGGCGTGGAGCTCGACGCGCAGGATGCCACCGAGCAGCTGCGGCGCGCGACCGAGCTCGCTCCGCAGGACGCCGACGCGTGGCACTACCTCGGCGAGGCGCTCGCGACAGAGGGTCGCATGGATGACGCTAACGACGCGTTTCGCCGGGCGGTCGAGCTCAACCCGGAGGACAAGGTGGCGCTCAGTCACCTCGGCCACACCTCGGCGGCGACCGGCCGTCAGGAGGAGGCGGTGGGCTATCTCAGCCAGGCGGCGCAGAGCATGCGCGGCGCCTCCACGGCGGCGATCAGCCTCGTCAACATGTACCGCACGCTCGGCCACTACGACGATGCTTTGGTCCAGGCGCAGCGGATCGCCGAGTCACAGCCCGACGATCTGATGGCGGCGCTCGACGTCGCCGAGCTCAGCCTCGAGGTGGGGCAGCTCGACGAGGCGGTGGCGGCGTTTGAGCGTCTGCGCGAGCTCGACGACGTCGCGGGCCACGAGGTCTACCCGACGCACGGCATCCTCAGAGCGGAGATCCGGCGCGAGGACTGGCCGCGGGCGCTGGAGCTGGCGCGCCAGGCGCCGGTCGGCGACGGCGAGGGACGCGCGGTGAATGTGATCGCGTTTGTGCAGGACCAGCTCGGCGAACCAGCCGAGCGGGCACCGGCGCGCGAGGAGGTGGACGCCGCACTGGCGGCGTCGCTGTCAGAGTACCGGCGCATGCACGCCGACGACCGCCGCCTCGCCGCGGACGATCTCCTTGGCTGAGCTCGCGACAGCCAGCGGCGCACCCGCGGCGGCGGAGTGGTTTCGCTGCCCGTCGTGCGCGGCGTTCGTCTACCACAAGCGCCTGCGCCGCAACCTCGGGGTGTGCCCCGACTGCAACCACCACTTCCGACTGCGCATCCGCGAGCGCCTGGGCCAGCTGCTCGATGAGGACAGCTTCGAGGAGCTCAGCGAGGACCTGGAGATCGTCGACGCGCTGTCCTTCGCGGACTCAAAGCCATACGTCGAGCGGATCGCACAAGCGCAGCGCAAGAGCGAGACGAAGACCGGCGCGCTGCACGGCACGGGCACGATCGACGGCCTGCCGATTGTCGTGGCAGGCATCGACTTCTCGTTCATCGGCGGCAGCATGGGCGGCGCGGTGGGCGAGTCGATCACGCGCGCGGCGGAGCTCGCGCTGCAGACACGCACGCCGCTGCTGGTGATCTCGGCCTCGGGCGGCGCGCGCATGCAGGAGGGCTGCGTGTCGCTGATGCAGATGGTCAAGACGAGCCAGGCGGTGGCGCGGCTGGCGGAGGAGGGCGTGCTCTACATCTCGCTGCTGACCGACCCGACCTACGGCGGTGTGAGCGCCTCTTACGCGACGCTCGGCGACGTGCTGATCGCAGAGCCCGACGCGCACATCGGCTTCGCCGGGCCGACGGTGATCGAGCAGACGATCCGCCAAAAGCTGCCCGACGGCTTTCAGACGGCGGGCTTCCTGCTCGACCACGGGATGCTCGACCTGGTCGAGCCACGCGAGAGTCTGCGGCGCACGATCCGTAACCTGCTGGAACTGCACGCGCAGGCACAGGCGGCGCGCGGCGAGGACGCACAGACGCGTCAGCAACGGCTGCCGCAGACGCAAGGCGGCGCGCCGATCGCCGACCCGGCGCAGCTGCCGGTGCGCGATCCGTGGGAGATCGTGCAACTCGCGCGCCACATCGACCGGCCGCGAATGCTCGATCTGGTGGGCTTCGTATTCGACGGCTTCCAGGAGCTGCACGGCGACCGGTTGTTCGAGGAGGACCACGCGATCGTGGCGGGCCTCGCGCGGCTGGGCGAGCTGACGGTGATGCTGATCGGCCAGCAGAAGGGCCACACGACCAGCGAGCTCGTGGAGCACAACTTCGGGATGCCCGAGCCGGAGGGCTACCGCAAGAGCATGCGCCTGATGCGCTATGCGGCGCGCTTCGGGCTGCCGCTGGTGACGATCGTGGACACGCCGGGCGCGTATCCGGGACTCGGCGCGGAGGAGCGCGGGCAGTCGAATGCGATCGCGGAATCGATCATGCTGATGGCGCGCCTGCCGGTGCCGGCCGTGACGGTGGTGACAGGCGAGGGTGGCAGCGGCGGCGCGCTCGCGCTCGCGGCGGGTGACCGGGTTTTGATGATGGAGAATGCCTATTACTCGGTGATCAGCCCGGAGGGCTGCTCGACGATTCTCTTCAAGGACGCGAGCGCCGCTCCGCGCGCGGCCAAGGCGCTGCGCATCACGAGCCCCGAGCTACTGCGCCTGGGCGTGATGGACGCGGTCGTGCCGGAGCCGCAGGGCGGCGCGCAGACCGACCCGGCGGCCGCGGGCGCGAACGTCAAGACCGCGATCGTGGCGAGCCTGCGCGAGCTGCTTGCGCTCGACAGCGAGCAGTTGATCGCACAGCGCTACGAGCGCTTTCGCAAGTTCGGCGCCCCTGGACGCCAGCCCACCCTTCCGCCAATCACAGGGGAGACATGAGCGATAACGAGAAGACCCAGAGCACTCCGGACCGCGAGCTGATCGAGTCGGTCTGGGCCGAGGCGCGCGACCTGATCAAGCGCCTGGAAGGCAGCAGCGTGCAGCGCTTCGCAGTTGCGGCCGGCGACTACAAGATCGAGATCGAGCGCGGCGGCCCGGCGATTGCCCCCCAGCCGCTGGCGCCCGCGGCGCCGACGCTGCCCGGCGGGCCGATCGCGACCGGCGCGGGACCTGGCCCGAGCATCGCGCCGGGCGCCCGGATGGCCTCGGGCGTCTTCACGCTCGGCGACCTCGAGCAGGACAAGCGGGTGCCGGTGCTCGCGCCGCTGGTCGGCACGTTCTACGGCGCGGCGCAGCCGGGCGCGAAGCCGTTTGTGGAGGTCGGCTCGAACGTCGAGGTCGGCCAGACCGTCTGCATCGTCGAGGCGATGAAGATGATGAACGAGGTCGCCGCCGGCGAGGGCGGCAAGGTCGCCGAGATCCTCGTCGAGAACGGCGACTGGGTCGAGTTCGAGCAGGTTCTCATGTATCTAGAGCCCGCGGATGCCCGCTGAGCTGCGCAATGCTGCGTCCTCGGTCGCTCGCGTGCTGGCCGATCGGCGATCCCGTCGATCGGCGATCGGTACGCAACGCGGGGTGGGCGGGCATTCCAATCCTTGCCTTGCTTGCTCAGCGAGCACCGCGGAGGCTTTGAGATGTTCGACAAGGTCCTGATCGCCAACCGGGGTGAGATCGCGCTGCGCGTGGCGCGCGCGTGCCGCGAGCTCGGCATCAAGTCGGTCGCGATCTACTCGACCGCGGACGCGGAGTCGGCGGTCGTGAAGTTCGCCGACGAGGCCGTGCACGTCGGGCCGCACCACCCGGGCAAGAGCTACCTGCATATCCCGAACGTGATCGGCGCGGCGCAGAAGACGGGCGCAGACGCGATCCACCCGGGCTACGGCTTCCTCTCGGAGGACCCGTTCTTCGCGGAGATCTGCTCGGACAACGGGATCACATTCATCGGGCCGCGCCCGGAGGTGATGGAGAAGGTGGGCGACAAGGCGATCGCGCGCGACCTGATGCAGAAGGCGGGCCTGCCGCTGCTGCCGGGCACGATCGAGCCCGTGCAGACGGCGGAGGAGGCGCAGGAGATTGCCGACTCGATTGGCTACCCGGTGATCATCAAGGCGGTCGCGGGCGGCGGCGGGCGCGGCATGAACGTGGTGCGGCGCGCCGAGGACCTGGCGCGCTTGTACAAGACGACGCGCGCGACCGCGCAGGCGGTGTTCAAGGACAGCGCGGTCTATATCGAGCGCTACCTCGAGGCCCCGCGCCACACCGAGGTGCAGCTGGTGTGCGACAGCCACGGCAACGGCGTGTACTTCTTCGAACGCGACTGCTCGGTGCAGCGCCGCCACCAGAAGCTGATCGAGGAGGCGCCCTCGATCCACCTCTCCGACGCGCAGCGCAGGGACATCGGCGAGCGCGCCGTCGCGGGCGCGCTGGCGGTCGGCTACACCGGCGCGGGCACGATGGAGTTCCTGCTCGACCACGAGGGCAACCTCAGCTTCATGGAGATGAACGCGCGCATCCAGGTCGAGCACCCGGTGAGCGAGATGGTGACGAGCATCGATCTGATCCAGGAGCAGATCCGCGTCGCGGCGGGCGAGCCGCTGTCGGTCTCCCAGGAGGACGTCGTCCTGCGCGGCCACGCGATCGAGTGCCGCGTGAACGCCGAGGACCCCGACCGCGACTTCGCGCCGGCGGCCGGGCGCCTGGACGTCTACGTCCCGCCGGGCGGTCCGTGGACGCGCGTGGACTCGCACTGCTATCCGGGTTGGAACATCGCGCCGTTCTACGACTCGCTGATCGCCAAGCTGATCGTTTGGGCACCGGACCGCGCGCAGGCGATCGAGCGCATGGACCGCGCGCTCTCGGAGTTTCAGATCGAGGGTCGCGGCGTGAAGACGACGATCCCCTTCCACCGGCGCGTACTCGCCGACGAGCGCTTTCGCTCCGGCGACGTGACAACCGACTTCGTCGAGCAGTTCCTCAGCGGGCAGACGGCGGAGCCCGCGAAGCCGTGAGCGCCGCTGCGCCGGCCACCCGCCTGCAACTCGAGGTCGTGGCGGGCAATGCAGCCGGCACGACGATCGACATCCAGGAACGGCTGGTGTTCGGTCGCCAGACCGAGGGCTCCGGGCAGCTGGCCGAGGATCCCGAGCTCTCGCGCCACCACGCCGAGGTGACGCGCCAGTCCAGCGGCGCGTACCAGATCGAGGATCTCTCGTCCACCAACGGGACATACCTCAACGGCGCGCGCCTGACGGAGCCGACCGTGCTCTCGCTGGGCGACACGATCGAGCTGGGCACGACCAAGCTCGTGGTGCGCGCGCTGCTGGCCGCGGCTGCACCGGCGCCCGCCACGGTCGACGTGCGCGCGGCGACGTCGGTCACCGACGTGCCGGCGGCGGTTCGCGAAGCGGCGTCGCCCACGCCCACGCCCGCGCCCACACCGCCACCACCGCCGCCACCGCCACCGCCACCCCCGCTCGACCTGCGCCTGCGAATCGATCTGGAGCGCGCCGAGGCCGAGGTCTCGCTCGGGGAGGGCCAGTCGGTGCAGATGCGCCTGCGCGAGGGGCGCTGGGAGATCGTCGGCGGCGACTCGTGAGCGACGTCCCGAGCGACCCGCAGCGCACGCGGCTGAGAAGCGTGCTGCCGCAGGGCGAGGGCGAGCTGCGGATCCTCAGCGGACCGGGAGCCGGCAGCACGGCGGCGGTGATCGGCGGCAGTGCGACGATCGGCCGCGAGCCCGAGTGCGACCTGCAGGTCCTCGACGGCGAGGTCTCGCGGCTGCACGCGAAGGTGACCGTGCGCGACGGCATGGCGGCGATCGACGACCTGCACTCCTCCAACGGCACCTATGTCAACGGCGAGCGGATCCTCGACCGGACCACGCTTGCACCGGGCGACAGGATCCAGATCGGCGAGGCCACGATCGAACTGACCTCGCCCGTGTTCGCGGGCGTGGCCGCGCGCATCCCAGCGCCCCAGGTCAGCAGCGTGCGGGAGGTCCTCGACCAGCGCTCCAGGCTGCTCACCGCGAAGTCCGGGACGCGCAAGTGGTGGACGCTGGCGGTCGTGCTGATCACGGTCTTCATGCTGCTGCTCGACGTCACGATCGTCGCTGTCGCGCTGCCCACGATCTCGGCGTCGCTGCGCCCGAGCTTCCCCCAGTTGCAATGGATCGTCGACGCCTACGCGCTGATGCTGTGCTCGGCGCTGCTGACCGCGGGCATGATGGCCGACATCTACGGACGCAAGCGCGTGCTGACCATCGGGCTGATCGTCTTTACGATCGCCTCGGTCGTCTGCGCCCAGGCCCCAAACGCGACCGTGCTCGACTTCGCGCGCGGCGTGCAAGGGATCGGCGGGGCGACGATGTTCGCCTGCGCGCTCGCGCTGATCGTGCAGGAGTTCCCCGCCGAAGAGCGCGCCGTGGCGTTCGGCCTGTACGGGGCGGTCAGCGGCCTGTCGGTCGCGCTCGGCCCGATCGTCGGCGGCCTGCTCGTGCAGGGCATCGGCTGGCAGGCGATCTTCTATGTGAATGTGCCGATTGCGATCGCGGCCTTCGCGATTCTGCAGCGCAAGGTGGTCAACCTGCCCGGACCACCGACGAAGGTCGACTGGCCCGGACTCTTGAGCTTCTCGGGTGCCATGTTCCTGGCGGTCTTCGCGACGATTCGCGGCAACGACGAGGGCTGGACCAGCGCGTTGATCCTCGGCTGCTTCGCCGTGTCGGTGGTCCTGTTCGTAGCCTTCGTCGCGATCGAGCGGGGGCGCAAGTTTCCGATGTTCGACCTGGGGCTGTTTCGCAACCCGACCTTCGTCGGCTCCTCGGTGTCGGCCTTCGCCGTCTGCTTCTCGGTGCTCGCCCTGATTTTCTTCCTCACCACCTGGATGCAGTCGATCCTCGGTCACTCCGCCGTGGGCACGGGACTGCGGATGCTCGTATTCACCGGCGCGGCGCTGATGTTCGCGCCGCTGGCCGGGCGTATGAGCGGGTCTGTCAGCCCCCGCATCGTGCTCCCGCTCGGCCTCGCGCTCGTCGCCCTCGGGGTGCTCTCGATGACCGCCGTCAGCTCGAGCTCCACGTGGACGGCGATCCTCCCCGGCCTGATCCTTACCGGGATTGGGCTCGGCCTGATGAACCCCACGCTTGCCTCCACGGCGGTATCGGTCGTCCCCCCCTGGCGCGGCGGGATGGCCTCGGGGATGAACAGCACCTTTCGTGAGGCCGGGACGGCAGCCGGCATTGCCGTGGCCGGCACGCTGCTGCAGCGTCAGGTCCGTACCGAAGTGCACGCCGCGCTAGCCGGCTCGCCGCTGGCACATATCTCGAAGACCGCCGCCAACGCGATCTCGACCGGCGGCGCGCCGCAGCTCGTGCACAGCCTGCCCGCCGCGTTTCAGCCAGGCATGGTCTCAGCTGCGCACATGAGCTACGCGAGTGGCCTGCGCACGATCTTTGTGCTCGCCGCGCTCGTCGCAGCGGTCGGGTGCCTGATCGCGTTCCTGCTGATCCGCCAGCGGCATATGCTCTACGCCGGTGAAGGCGGGCACTGAGATGTCCAGGCCGTCGCTGCGCGTGAACCTTGTCGGAGCTGCGGAGCGATGACGACCGATTCGAGAGCGGCGGGGGCAGAACCATGACCGACGAGCGCGAGCACGACCCCGAGAAGACCGTGATCCGCAAAGTCGTCCCCGAGGCGACGGTGGTGCGCAACGTCGAGCCCGGGGCCACGCGCGTGCGAGATGTCCCCACCGACCAGGCGTCCCCGGCTTCGGGTGCACCGGGCGAGCCGCCACCCCCGTCGGAGGCCGGCGTGCTGGGCAGGATCGCCGGCCTCTCCGATCGCCACCCCGGGCGCATCCTGGCCGGGATCGGAGTGTTCTTCGTCATCGCCGTCGCCCTCGGAGCGCCGGTCGCGGGCATGCTGCACGCCAACAACCCCTTCAACAAGCACTCCTCCCAGAGCGTGGTCGTGGAAACACGGATCGGCGACGCCACCGGCGAACGGCCCGCTCCCCAGGTGATCGCGCTCGTCACCCCGCCCGGGGGCGTGGGCGCGCCGGGCTCCCGCGCACTGGTCGCGAGCGTCGCGGCCGAGCTCCGTCAGGACGCCGCGGTAACCCGCACACTCAGTTACTACACCACCGGCAGCCGCTCGTTCGTCTCACGTAACGGGCGCTCGACCTACGTGGCCGCGTTCTTCAAGAACGTATCCGACAACGCCGCCTCCGAAGCCGCCGAACGGCTGGTGGAACGCGTGCAGCGCCCGCCGACCGTGCTGCTCGGCGGGCCCGCCGTCGCCAGCGAGCAGCTCGGCGGCCAGGTCGGTAAGGATCTCGGCAAAGCCGAGGGACTCGCGTTCCCGATCCTCTTCATCCTCTCCCTGTTCGTCTTCCGGGGCGTCGTGGCAGCGCTGATGCCGCTGTTCGTCGGCGGCATCACCGTGATGACCACCTTCCTCGCGCTGCGCGTCGTCAACTCCTTCTTTTCGCTCTCGCAGTTCGCGCTGAACGTCGTTATCGGTCTCGGGCTGGGGCTCGCGATCGACTACAGCCTGTTCGTGGTCTCCCGCTACCGCGAGGAGCGGGCGAAGCTCGGTCTGGATGGGTTGCCCCCGCCGACTGACGGTGCGCCCCCGCGTGGCGACGCGGACGCGACGCAGCACCGCCACACCGAACGCGAGGCGCTACACCGCGCGATCCACACCGCCGGTCGCACTATCACCTACAGCGCCGTCACCGTCGCACTCGCGCTCGCGACGCTGTGCATCATCCCGATGCCCTTCATGGTCTCGATGGGGCTCGGCGGCGCGATCACAGCCCTGGTCGCGGTGACCGTTTCGCTCCTCGCCCTGCCCGCGCTGCTCGCTGTGCTGGGGCCCCGGATCAACTCGCTCGCGCCGGCGCGCTGGCAGCGCGCAGCGCAACGAACCGCCTCGCAACCGCAGGAGGGGCCGTGGTACCGGCTCTCCCAGACCGTGATGCGGCGGCCGGTGCCGATCGCGACCGCCTGCGTCGTCGTGCTGCTCGTCCTGGGTCTTCCGTTCACGGGGATCAAGTTCATCGGCGTCGACGCGAGCGGGGTGCCAAAGGGGCTCTCTGCGCGCACGGTCGACGACACGCTGCTGAGCGACTACTCCACCGACGCGTCTTCGCAGATCACCGCGCTCGTGCAGGCGCCCCCGAGCGCGGGAGCGCAGATCGCCGCGCTCGCGACGCAGGTACGCAGGCTGCCCGGCGCGCTGCCGGCTGGCGGCCCGCCGGCCTCGCTGCGCGGCGGCTACTGGACGTTCGCGGTGCTGCCCGCACAGCGCCCACTGGCGGCTCAGACGATCGGCCTGGTCAAGGCGATCCGCGCTCACCCGGGGACGACGATCGAGGCCGGCGGGACCACCGCGCAGTTCCTCGACCAGAAAGCGACGATCTTTGGTCTGCTTCCGCTGGTGGCGCTGATCCTCTGCGTGCTCACCTTCACCGTCCTGTTCCTGATGACCGGCTCGGTAATCCTCCCGCTCAAGTCGCTGCTGATGACTTTCCTGTCCTTGAGCGCCGCGTTCGGGATCCTCGTGCTGATCTTCCAGGATGGTCATCTACAGGGCCTGCTCGGCTTTCAGAGCCTGCACGCGATCGACATTTCCCAGCCGATCCTGATCTTCGCGGTCGCGTTCGGGCTCTCCAGCGACTACACCGTGTTCCTGCTGACGCGGATCAAGGAGGCCCGCGACGCCGGCCACCCGAACAAGGAGTCGGTCGCGATCGGGCTCGAGCGCACCGGCCGGATCGTGACGCAGGCGGCGGTCCTGTTCTGCGTCGCGATCGGCGCGTTCGCGACCTCGTCGATCGTGTTCATCAAGGAGGTCGGCGTCGGTATCGCGGTTGCCGTGCTGATCGACGCGACGATCGTCCGCGCGCTGCTCGTGCCGTCGCTGATGGCGCTGCTCGGCGATCTGAACTGGTGGGCGCCCGGGCCGCTGCGCCGGTTGCACAAGCGCATCGGACTGAGCGAGGAGTAGCCGCGCGATGAGCCGCCCCGAGGACCCCGACGCGACCAGGATCCGCCCGGTCGTCAAAGACCCCGCGGGGGCGAGGACGCCCCCGTCCGCCGAGGACCCCGACGCGACCAAGATTCGCCCGGTCGTCGCGGAGCGCGCCACGCGTAAGCGGCGAGGGCCGTTGATCGGTGGCAGCGTCGGCGTCGTGGCAATCGCGGTCGTGGCCGCGATCCTGCTGCTGGCCGGCGGCTCGACGAAAGGGGCGCGGGCGAATCCGTACTGCGACGCGCACTTCTCGGGCTGGATCAAAGATGGGTTCCCCGAGCCTCCGACGATCTCAAGCCACGACGGCGTGCTGAACACGACCCTCACCGCGACGACGTACACGATCGACGTCAATCACCACACCTACGAAGGGATGGAGTACGACGGCAGCACACCGGGACCGACGCTGATGATCTGTCGTGGCGACGTCGTGCACGTGAATCTCGTCAACAAGCTGCCGCTGCCGACGAACCTGCACGTGCACGGCCTGCACGTCAGCCCGGAAGGCGACAGCGACAACGTTTTCGTGGACGTCGACCCACTCCAGGACTTCCACTACACCTACCAGATACCGCTCGACCAGTCGCCGGGGACCGACTGGTATCACCCCCACTACCACCCGCTCGTGGACGCGGAGACCACCGCGGGGATGCTCGGGGGGATCATCGTCGAGGGCGGACTCGACAACGTCCTGCCCGACATCCCGCAACGGCTGATGATCATCCATGGCGGCAAGCCCACCCCGCCGGGCGGCAAACCGCTTCCGATCCCAGGCGTAAAGCCGGGCCAGATCAAGCCACCGCCCAGCCCCGGCCCGGCCGAACTGCTGGTCAACGGGGCCTACCAGCCGACCCTGCACATCCGCCCGGGGGAACTGCAGCGCTGGCGGATCGTGAACGCCACCGGTGAGCGGTTCGTGAAACTGGCGCTGCCGGGCGTGACCTTCGAGGTGCTGGCCTACGACGGCCAGACGCTGCGCTACATGCGCCCGGAACGGCAGATCCTGATGGGTCCCGGAGAGCGTATCGACGTGCTCGTGCGCGGCGAGCAGCCCGGAAGCTACACGTTGAACTCGATCCCGTTCCAGCCATGCTTCAAGGGCTGCTTCGATCCCTTCGGCGGTGTGCCCCAACACGGCCGGAACTTCGGCTTCCAAGCACTCGTGAACGTCGTCTCCTCGGGTTCCCCAGAGAACGTGCCGCTGCCCAGCGGGCCGATCGGGGACCCGCTCGATCTGCGCCATGCCCACGTCAACGTCTACCGCACGATCGTGATGGCCAGGGTACCGTCGCTCACCAAGGGGCCCACGTTCCCCCT
This sequence comes from uncultured Solirubrobacterales bacterium, assembly GCA_963804675.1. Lineage (GTDB taxonomy): Bacteria > Actinomycetota > Thermoleophilia > Solirubrobacterales > Solirubrobacteraceae > Palsa-744. Next base: position 2,859,616 of record CAWDRI010000001.1, read on the forward strand.
GAACGGCAAATTGTTCGCCCCCAATCGGATCGACATCACGATGGCGCTGAACTCCGTCGAGCAGTGGACGATCAAGAGCCCGGACACGAGCGTGACCGACGAGTGGCACAACTTCCACATCCACACCAACCCGTTCCAGGTGATCGCCATCGACGGCCGGCCGCTGAACTACATCGACTGGCAGGACACGGTCAACGTGCCCGCGGGCGGCTCAGTCGTAATCCGCATACATCCGATCGACTTCGTGGGAAAGTCGGTGTTCCACTGCCACGTCGACTTCCACGAGGACAACGGGATGATGGGTGTATTTCAGATCGTCAAGGACCCGCCCTCATCGGAGGTCGACGTTGACCGGGTCATGTACATGCAGCCGCCGGCGGCGGGCAAATCGTTCCTCAAGGGCACACTGCCGCCAGGCGTCACGGCAGCCAAAGCGGGCCTGGCCAGCCTCCTGGCATGGTGCGAAGCCGGCATGGACATCTAAGGATTCACGACCGAGCAACTGCAGGGCTCTCGACACAGAATCGGCATGAATAGGGGCTCGGGGACGATCGAGGGCCTGCAGATACCAAGTCGAGAGCGCTAAGAGCGCCTAGCCTCGATTCGTCACCAGGCGGCCGGGGTTGAGTTGGGCTGAGGCTTGGAACGTCCGCCTGGGCGGGGAGGATTGCGGTTGCGAAGCCTGCAATCCACCCGCTCAGGAGGTTCACCTTGAAGGTGATCGGAAGTGCGTCGTTGCGAACGGTAGATGTGGTGGCGGACGGCAAGGGCTTGTCGTCTCGTGCGGGGACGGCGCTGCTGGCGTTCGCGGCGCAGAGATTGGGTCTGACGGACGGCCTGAGCGCCGCTCTGGCGGGCACCCGTGAGCGGCGCTCAGGCCATGATCCCGGTCGTGTGTTGTGCGACCTGGCGGTGATGGCTGGCGACGGCGGACGATGTGTCTCAGATCTCGCGGTGTTGGCCGGTCAGCCCGCTTTGTTCGGGGACATCGCATCGGTTTCTACGGCGCGGAGGGTGTTGCTCTCGATCGGCGAGGCGGAGCTTGACCGGGTCCGCCAGGCGCGTGCCGTCGCTCGCGAACGGGCGTGGCAGCACGGCGCGGCTCCCGGGCGTGTGATCCTCGACTTCGACGCGACCCCGATCACGATCCACTCCGAGAAGGAACACGCCGCCGGGCATTACAAGGGCGCGTTCGGGTTCAACCCGCTGCTCGCCAGTTGTGGACGGGAGGTACTCGCGGGGGTCCTGCGGCCAGGGAACGCGGGCGCCAACAACGCCCAGGATCATCTGAGCGTGCTGGATCTCGCGCTGGAGCAGCTCCCGCAGAGCGCGCTTGATGGGGAGATCCTCGCACGCTCGGACTCCGCCGGAGCGAGCCACGACCTCGCGTCAGCCTGTCGCGAGTGCGGCATCCGGTTTTCCTTTGGGTACGCGGTCGATGAGCGGGTCAGAAAGGCGATCCTCGCGCTGGCAGAGACCGCATGGGCGCCCGCGGCGGGCCAGAACGGCGAGCCACGCGAGGGAGCGTGGTTAGCCGAGTTGACCGGCCACGTCAACCTGGCCTCTTGGCCGACTGGCACCCGGCTGATCTGCCGGCGTGAGCGTCCCCACCCCGGGGCGCAACTGAGCTTCACTGACGATGACGGGCACCGTTTTCAGTGCTTCATCACCGACCAGCAAGACCCAGACATCGCGGCCTTGGAGGCCCTTCACCGCCAGCACGCCGAGGTCGAGGACCGCGTCAAGACGCTGAAGGCGACCGGCGCCTCGCGCCTCCCGTTCCACTCCTTCAAGGCGAACGCCGCGTGGTTCGAGCTCGCCATGCTCGCGCACGACATCATGGTCTGGACACAGCAGCTCGTGCTCGACGGCGAGCACAAGATCAGCGAACCCAAGCGGCTGCGCTACCGCATCCTGCACGTCGCCGGGCAACTCACCCGCCACGCACGGCGCACCACGCTGCACCTCCCCGCCGACTGGCCCTGGGCCGCAGCGATCCAACACGCGTTCAAGCGCCTGCAAACGCTCCCTGCCTACGGCTGAGCCCCAGCCGCCGCGCACACCCACATCCAAGCCAACCCCGGCACCCCGCCGAAGATCACCCTGAGCGAAAACGGCCGCCAGGACCAGTCGAGCGCTCCCGAAGCAGCCCCCGTCGAGCCCCCTCCACCACCACACAACGCCAAGCCGACCAATCACCCACAAATCTCACCCCGCCGAGCGCCACCAACAGCTTCGTGACGAATCGAGGCTAGGCGCCCTAAGGACTGCGCCCAGCCGCGCGTCGATCAGGATCAGGCCGGCAGCGCCATGTCCTTGACCTGCATGCGCCATCCGATCGGCGATGAAAGCGTGAACGCGGCGTTACGCAGCGCCTGAGCCGGCACGCTCTCGAGTGCTCCAGCGCGCGCCAGCCGCCACGCCATCGTTTGGAAGTGTGCGGCGCGGCTGATACGGGGCCGCTCGTACGCGCGCAGCGCGGCGTCGAGGTCTGTTCCGGCGCCGCCCAGCACGCGGCCGATCGCGAGCGCGTCCTCGAGTGCCTGGGCCGCACCCTGCCCGACCGCGAATGTCATTGGGTGAGCCGCGTCGCCCAGCAGCGTCACGCGCTCGCGGCCCCAGCGCTCGTCGGGCGGACGATCGAACACGTCGGTACGGAAGATCGCCTCCTCGCTGGTGGCTTCGATCACCCGCGAAACCGGATCGGCGAAGCCGGCGAATCGGTCGAGCACCGCCCGCCGGCGGGCGCCGGGAGCATCCTGCCCCCCGGGTGCGCTGGTGACGATGCCCTCCCAGCTCAAACGCTGCGGACCGGAGCGGAACACGACGAACTTCGTGCCGGAGCCCCACCAGGCGATGAAGTCCACAGGTGGAGCGAAGCTCTCGTCGTATGGCACGTTCGCGCGCCACATCGTCAAACCGGAGTGACGTGGCGCCTGGGCACCGAGCAACTGCCGGCGAATCGTCGAGTCGATCCCGTCGGCGCCGATCAGCACGTCGCACGATTCGCCGGCGCCCAGGCCCGCGCCGTCGCCCGGGCCCGCGGCGGCGTCCGGCCCGCCGGCGCCCAGGCCCGCGCCGTCGCCCGGGCCCGCGGCGGCGTCCGGCCCGCCGGCGCCCAGGCCCGCGCCGTCGCCCGGGCCCGCGGCGGCGTCCGGCCCGCCGGCGCCCAGGCCCGCGCCGCCCGACCCGCCGGCGCCCCGACCCACGGAACCTCCGGACCCGTCGGCCGGCGCGGAGAGCGCGACGCTGACGACACCGTCGCGCTGCTCGAAGCCCTCCACGTTGCACCCGGTCCGCACCCGCTCTCCTGCGCTTGCGACAAGCGCGGCGTGCAGCTCGGGGCGGTTGATCCCGCAAACCGGAGCGCCCAGCCGGTGCGCCATCTTCTCCAGTGGCCAGCGCGAGAGCAGGCGCCCGCGCGCGGTGCGCTGCTCAAAGCACCGCAAGACCGCCCCGCGTTCGCGGATCTCAGCGCCCAGGCCGAGCCGATCGAGGATCAGCATCGCGTTCGGCCACAGCGTGATGCCCGCGCCGAGCTCGACCTTGGCCAGCTCCCGCGCGCGCTCGAGCACGACGACCTCGGCATCCGCCCCGCGCAACGCGATCGAGGTCGCAAGACCCCCGATTCCAGCCCCGACCACAACCACCTTGGTCACGCCGGCGAACCTACCAGATGCGACAACCCACACTCGGGTAGAGTTCCCGCACGCGACGACGTCTCCAGCGGAGGTGAGAGAAAGTGTTGACCCAGCAGCTTCCTGCGCAGGCCCCCGATTTCACGCTCGACCACGTACTCGGACACCCGGTCTCGCTCGGCGATTTTCGCGGCCGTACGGTCGTCGTCGTGTTTGGCGGACGCGAGAGCGCCCCGCAGCTCAAGCAGGGCATTCATACGATTCGCGTCAAGCACGGCCCCGACGAGCTGCCGGTGATCGGCGTCTCAGACCTGCGGGCCGCGCCTCGTGCGGCCCGGATCGTCGTCAAGAGCCAGCTCAAGAAAGCCTTCCAGGAGGCGGTCCAGGACGAGATCGCAACGCTGCAGGCCACCGGCAAGGCGCCACTGTCCGACCCCCCGTCGAAGGACGTGATCATGCTGATGGACTGGTCGGGCGAGGTCGTCGACAGCTTCGGGTGCAGCGGCGTCGAGCAGGAAGCGGTCGGCGTGCTCGTCGACGGCGACGGGAAGATCCTCGGTGCGGGCAGCGGCGCGCAGCTGGGCGAGCAGATCCTGGCGATTCTGCCGGGGTAGCAGCCGCGGCCGATCCGGCGTGGCGCCCCGACCCGTGCCACCGGCACAACACGACGACACGACAACCAACCACCGGCGTAACACCCGTCCAAACCACCGACCAAGCAGCCGACCCAGAACACCCTAAGGAGGAGCAGATGGCAGATCGTTCGGCGTCGATTCCCGAGATGAAGGCGGTGCGGGCACCGCACGGGCACTACGACGTGGCGATTCTCGGAGGCGGTCTTGCCGGTCTTTCGATGGCGCTCCAACTCAAGCGCCAGCGGCCCGAGACCAAGGTGCTGGTGTGCGACAAACGTGCTGAGCCCGCGCCGGAGGCCGCCTTCAAGGTCGGCGAGTCGACGGTCGAGAACGGCGCGTACTACTACCGCGAGGTGCTCGGCATGAAGGACCACCTCGAGTCTGTGCAGCTGCGCAAGCTCGGTCTGCGCTTCTACATGCCCGCGGGGGACAACTCCGACCTCAGCCGCCGCGTCGAGTTCTGCACGCCGGCCACCCCCGGCGACCACCCGGTGTGGACGCATCAGATCGACCGCGGACGCTTCGAGAACGAGCTGTTCAATCGCTGCGTCAGCCACGGCGTCGACGCCTACCGCGGCTGGCGTGTGACCGAGGTGGAGATCGGCCCCGGCACCGAGGACCACAGGGTGACCTTCGCGCACGAGGACGACACGGTCACCGTCACGGCGCACTGGGTGGTGGACGCCACTGGCCGTCGCAACGTGCTGCGCAACCAACTCGGCCTCGGCACCGAGACCGGGCATCACATCAACGCCGCCTGGTTTCGCCTCGGCGGCGGGCTGGACTTCGAGGAGTGGATCAAGGACGAGGAGTGGCTAAATCGCGAGAAGCAGATCGGGATTCGCAGCTACGCGACGACCCACCTCGTCGACAAGGGCTACTGGTTGTGGCTGATCCGCCTGGCCTCCGGCCCGATCAGCATCGGCCTGTGCGCCGACCCGCGCTACCACTCCTTCGATCAGATCAACACCTTCGACGGTCTGCTGAGCTGGATGGAGAGGCACGAGCCGCAACTCGCCGCCGAGGTGAAGAGCCGGCGCGAGCAGGTCGAAGATTTTCTCGTGATCGAGGACTTCTCCTACGCCTCCAGCCAAATGTTCTCGATGGACCGCTGGACGCTGACGGGCGAGGCGGGGGGCTTCATCGACGCGCTGTACTCGCCGGGCTCGGACTACATCGCCTACGGCAACAGCTTCGGGGGCGACCTGATCTGCCGCGAGCTCGACGGCGAGGACATCGAGGAGCGGCTGGACTTCTTCAACTTCTTCTTCTTCCAGTTGTTCAACCCGACGATCTCCCTCTACAAGGACCAGTACCAGTTCTTCGGCAACCCCCAGGTGATGCTCGCCAAGCAGCTGTACGACAACACCGCCTATTTCTGCACGCTGGCGTTCCTGTTCGTGCACGGCAAGATGACCCAGCCGGAGGACCTCGGCGACATCGTCGACATGTTCGAGACGCTGATCCCCTTGCTCGAACGGATGCAGGGCCTGTTCCGCGAATGGCACCCGCTGGAACCGCGCAAATGGGAGGGTGTATCGGTGCTCAGCAACGACTTCCAGCCGATCGTCAAGACCCAGTACGAAATCGGGCAGCCGTTTGACCAGGACGAAATGATCGAACGCGCCCGGGAGAAAGTCGAGATCGTCAAGGCGATGGCGACGTGGATCTTCTTCCTCGCCTCTCGCAGCCTACCCGAGCCGCCCGACCAGAGCGCGAGAATCAATCCGCTGGCCGTCAGCCTGGATCCGGCGAAGTGGGAGCAGGAGGGCCTCTTCTCCGAGGACGGCATGACGCTCGCCGAGGCGCTCGCGCTGCTCCCCGGGGTCGAGGAGTTCGACCTGGAGGCGCGCGGCGCGCTGGTGGGCGGCTGAGGCACGCCGAGCACCCGTGGCCGGCTGAGGCAAGCGGAACACCAGCCGTCCCAGCCTCGATGGCGGGGCGCGTCGGCAGGGCACCCACCGCGGCCCGCGAGACGGACCGCCCGCGACGTCGATCAATCCCCACCGCGGCCCGCGAGACGCACTGCACGCGACGTCGATCAGTCGCAGATGACGGGCAACAGCAGCGCGGAAGCGCGCGCGGCGTCGTGGAAGATCCGTTGCTCGGCGGTGCGCAGGTCCTGCTCGCGAACCTCACCCGGCGCGCCGCCCGTGCCGGCGTTGCGGTCAAAACGCGGGAACGAGCTGCTCGTGATCAGCAGCCTGATGCGGTGGCCGGCCTTGAACTGGTTGCTCGTGGCCATCAGGTCGATCGTGTAGGCGTATGCGCGTCCCGGCTCGATCGGGCACCGCTGTTGGAGACCGTCGCGAAACGACGCGCGCAGTACGCCCTCGGCGAGGATGCGCGAGAACCCGTCGGGCTCGACGTCGCAGAGCTTGGCGACGAAATCGGCGTCGCGCGCGCTGCTGGCGGCGTAGAGGGTCACGCTGAGCGGCCCCGTCACCTCCAGATCGGCGGCGAGCGGAGCGCTGGTGTAGACGAGCATGTCGCGCCGCCCTTCGAGCGGGCGCTGATCGAGTGGGCCGGCGCTCGTGCGCATGAACTTGCCTGGCAGCGACGTCGGGCCGCCGATCGTCGGCGCCGGGTCGCGGGGGTCGAACGTGAACGTGTCTGGCGGCTCGTCGGCCGGCGCGGTGCGTGAGAGCGCCCCACCGGTTGTGGCGGCGTCGCCGTCGCCGTGTAGGAACCACCGCTCGTGGACTGCGCGGGCCAGCGGCCAGTCCGGCTCGTCGCGCCAGCGGTTGACGCCCATCACGAAGATGCGAACCGGCGCCGGTGGCTCTGCGGGAGCGCGATCGAAGAGCCGCTCGCCGAGGAACTCGAGCTGCGCGGTCATCAGATCGACGCCGTCGTGCTGCGAGAACGCCTCGAAGGAGTGATCCGGATAGGCGCCGTAGGTGCTGCCGTGCGCCCACGGGCCGATCAGCAGCCGGGTGTGCGAGCGGGCCGGCTCGTTGCCGCCTTCGCTGCGCATCCGCGAGAAGTTCTCGAGCGTGCCGCCGAGGAAGACGTCGTACCAGCCGCCGACATTGAGAACCGGCACGCGCACGTCGCGATAGCCGCCGTCGATCGACAGCGCGCGCCAGTAGTCGTCGAGGACCGGGTGCGCCAGCCACTCGCGGTAGAAGCTCCCGCTCGGGCTCTGTTCGACCAGCGGCGCGTCCGCCAGCGGCAGGTGCATGTACTGCTCCTCCATGCGCAGGCGCTTGCCGCGTCCGGCCATGATCTGCACCCAGAAGAGGTTGAACCCGAGCTGAAACGCGCCGCCCTGGTAGACCCAGCCGTCGAAGTAGTTGCTGCCGATCGCGATCGGCACGATCGCGCGCAGATGCGGCGGCTGTGCGCCGGCCGCCAGCCATTGCGTCGCAGCCGTGTAGGAGCGTCCGGCCATCGCCACGGCGCCGCTGCACCAGTCCTGCGCTGCGAGGAACTCGACCGAGTCGTAGCCGTCGGCGCGCTCGGCGCGAAACGGATGGAACTCGCCCTCGGAGCCGTGCCGGCCACGAACGTCCATGCAGACCAGCGCGATCCCGGCCTCCACGGCACGCTCGGGGTCGAGGATCGACGGCAGCGTCGGCCCGAACGTGCGGTCGTAGGGCGTGCGTCCAAGCACCACCGGGACCCGTTGGGGAGCGTCCGGGCGGTAGACGTCGGCGCGCAGCAGCACACCGTCGCGCATCGGCACGGCGATGTCGCGTTCGACGATCATCGCCGCCTGCTTGTGCCGCTCGTCAACTCGTGCTCGACGGGCATCGCCACCTGCTGGAACCTGACCGACTCGCGCTCGACGATCGCACCCATCTCCGTCAGTCTCCTACAGGCGCACATGCAGCGCTCGCCTCGGCGCCCTGCAGCCGGCTGTGTCGTGAGTCAGAATTTCGGGTGCAGTCTCGCGAGTCGGCTGGGCGCGACTGGGGCCGCACGGACGGCTAAGGGTACTGGGCGTACCTGTGCCGGCCGGGTGGGTCCAGGCGTGTCCAGACGCCGCGAGGCGGCCGTGAAATTCTGACTCACGACACTAGCCGCCGCCGGCCAGCGACGCCAGCAACTCGACCGGGTTCTCGCGGCCCTCGATCGCCGCCGCGGTCTGGGCTCCCGAGAGCAGGCAGCGGATGCTGCCCGTCCCGGGGTGGGTCCAGTGCCCGGCCAGGAACAGACCCTCGATCGGAGTGCGGAAGTCCAGGCGCTTGGGGACCGTCTGGTCGGGTGTGTTCTCCCACCCGTACGCCGCGCCGCGCTCGGCCAGCGTGTAGCGCTGAAAGGTCTCGGGGGTCGCGCTGTCGGCGAACGTGAGCGCGTCGCGATAGCCGGGCAGCACTCGCTCGGCGGCCTCTAGCATCAGCTCCGTGTAGCGCGGCTTGGCCTGCTCCCAGGGCTCGCCGATGTCGTAGGCCATCAGGCTGCTGAAGACGATCACGTGCTCGCCCTCGGGAGCAAGCGAGGCGTCGTGAATGCTCGGCGCGCTGAACCACGTGCCCCCGATCGCTCCGTCGAGTACGCCGTCGAAGATGGCGTCGTGGTCGCCGCTGGGGTAGACGAAGTGCTCGTGGGAGAGACCGTGCGCCGCCGGGTCGAGCTTGGCCGCCGAGAACAGCACGAACGCCGAGACCGACGGTCGCATCTTCGCGAGGCGGCGCCTGAAGCGCTCCGGCAGGGACTCGGCGGGCAGCAGCCGCTCGAACGTCTGGCGAGCGTCGGCATTTGACACCACCACCTCGGCGGCAACGCGCTCGGCGCCGTCCAGCTCGACGCCGGCCACGCGTCCGTCGGCAAGCTCGATCCCCGTCGCGGTTCTCGACAGCACGATCTCGCCACCGTGCTCCTCGATGCACCGCACCAGCGCGTCGGCGAGGCTCTGGAAGCTGCCCCGCACGTAGAGCGGGCCGGGCTCGACGAGCGCCATCCAGGCGCCGCTGTAGGCCATGAACGAAGTGCGTCCGGGCGGCAACCCGAGGTAGGGCCACTGCGCAGCGCACACCGCCTTGGCGAGCGGGTCACGCATGTGCTCGTCGAGCACGTCGGCAAGCGTGGCGCGCCGATACTTGAACAGCATCGGTAGCTGGGCCTTGACGGCGTCGAGATCGGCCAAGCCGACGCGGGGCGGGGGGGCCTGCGACTCGCGCGTCGTCTGTGCACACGTATCCACGAAGCGCCTGACACCGTCCGCCTCGTGCGGGAACCGCTCGGCGAGGTAGTCCTTCAGCGCTTGGAGCCCCACCGGCAGGCGCCAGCGCTCGCCGTCGATGTCCACGCCGAAGCAGTCCTCGGCGCGCAGCAACTCGACCCGCTCGTGGATGCCGAGAGCGGTGAGGTAGAAGTCCAGGAACTCGACGTTGAACCCCTGCGCGGTGACGTGGATCGCCGGGTCGAATGTGTAGGGCCCGCGGCGAAATGCGCGCGCGTTGCCCCCCGGTCCGTCTTCGCGCTCGACCACCAGTACGCGGCGCCCGGCCTTCGCCAGGCACGCCGCGGCCGACAGGCCGCCGAGGCCGGCGCCGATCACGACGACGTCGAACTCATCGCCGGAGGGTACGTCCCTTGAGGGGCGGTCCCCGGAGGGGGAGTATCCGGAAGGACTATCCCCGGTGGGCGCGCCCATCAAGCGCCGGCGCGCTCGAGGAACTTCGCGAGCTTCTTGGGGGCGTCGGCTGAGAGCACGTCCGCCTCCGGCTCGATCTGGCGCACGAGTCCGCCGAGCACGCGTCCCGCGCCCAGCTCGAGAAACGACGTGACACCGCCGTCGATCAGCGTCCGCACGCAGTCGGCCCACAGTACGGGGCTGGCGATTTGCGCAACGAGCGCGTCGCGGACGCCGGCCGCGTCGTCGACCGCCTTGGCTGACGCGTTCGACACGAGCGGCGGGTTGGGATCCTGCCACTGGAGGCCCTGCATCGTCTCGGCCAGGGCGCTCTGCACCGGCTCCATCAGCTCGCTGTGAAATGCCGCTCCGGCGAGCAGGCGGATCGCTTTGTCCGCACCGGCCTGCTCGGCCAGTTCGAGCACCCTCGCGACGGCATCTTCCTCGCCCGAGACGACGACCTGTGTGGGCGTGTTGAGATTCGCGGGCGCGACCGAGCCCGTGGTCCGGGCGACCTCGCACAACTCAGCCACGCGCTCGACGGGCAGGCCGATGATCGCTCCCATCGCGCCCGGACGCTGCGCCTGGATCTCGGCCATCAGCCGCCCGCGCTCGGAGACGAGCGCGACTCCCTGCGCGGCGCTCAGGGATCCGGCCGCGACCGCCGCCGTGTACTCGCCGAGACTGTGCCCGGCGACGAAGTCGGGCTGCACGCCGGCGCTGCGGGCCAGCTCGCTCATCGCCATCGAGACTGCGAACAGCGCCGGTTGGGCGACCTCGGTGCGCGTGAGCTGCTCGATCGGACCCTCCAGGCAGAGCGTCTTGATGTCGATCCCCGACGCCTCCTGCGCGGCCGCGAAGCAGCCCTCCATCACCTCCGGATGGGCCTCTAGGATTTCCGCACCCATACCGACGCGCTGCGAGCCCTGCCCAGGAAAGAGAAAGGCGATCTTGCTCATCGCTGGGAGACACTACTTGCCGGGGCGCCGCCGTGCTTGACGGTGGCGTAGGATGGCCGGCGTGAGGGACAATGCCAGATAGCCTGGGCGACTTCGATGTCGCGATTCTCGGTGGCGGTCTCGCCGGCTTGACGCTCGGCCTGCAGCTGAAGGCAGCGCGACCGCAGACTCGGGTCGCGATCGTCGAGAAGCGCGTCGGTCCGGCCCCCGAGGCCGCTTTCAAGGTCGGCGAGTCCACCGTCGAGGTAAGTACCAACTACTTCGCTGACGTCGTCGGGATGCGCGACCACCTCGACGCCGAGCAGCTTCCGAAGTGCGGGCTGCGCTTCTTCTTCCCGGCCGGCAAAAACGAGGACATCGCGCTGCGCGTCGAGTACGGTTCGCCCGCGATTCCGCCCGTGCACTCCTACCAGCTCGACCGCGGGCGCTTCGAGAACGAGCTTGCGGCGCGCAACGTCAAGGCCGGCAATACCGTGCTCGGCGGCCACCGCGTGCAGGAGATCGAGTTCGACGGCGAGCTGGGGCAGATCACGGTGACCCACGGCGAGCAGACGCTCGAGCTCAGCGGCCGCTGGGTGGTCAACGCGGCCGGTCGCGCGGGGCTGCTCAAGCGCAAGCTGGGGCTCGCTCGCGAGGTGGGCCACCACGTCAACTCCGCGTGGTTTCGGCTGGCGGGCGGCCTCGACATCGACGAGTGGTCCGCCGACGAGCAGTGGCATCGGCGGATGACCGCCCCGGGGCTGCGCGCGCTGAGCACCAACCATCTCTGCGGCCAGGGCTACTGGGTGTGGCTGATCCCGCTGGCCTCGGGACCGATCTCGATCGGCATCGTCGCCGATCCGCGCTTTCACCCGTTCGAGCGCATCGCTACCCAGGAGGCCGCGATGGACTGGATCGCCGAGCACGAGCCGCAGCTCGCGCGGGCGCTGGAGGGCCGCCAAGAGCAGATCGAGGACTTTCTGCGGGTGGAGGACTTCGCGATGGGCTGTGAGCGCCAGTTCTCGCCCGAGCGCTGGTGCCTGGTCGGCGAGGCGGGGGCGTTCGCGGACCCCTTCTACTCCCCCGGCTCGGACTACATCGCGCTCGGCAACACCTTCGCCACCGACCTGATCGCGCGCGATCTCGATGGCGAGGACATCGCCGCGCGCGCCGACGCGCACGACGAGCGCTTCGGGCGGATGTTCGCGGTCACGCTCAGCTATTACGAGGGTCAGTATGGGATCTGGCGCAACGCGCAGGTCATGAACGCCAAGATCACCGCCGACTACTTCTACTACTGGGCCGTGCCCGCGCTGCTGTTCTTCCATCGCAAGCTCACCGACCTGGAGTTCATGGCCGAAGTGCAGCCGCTGGTCGATCGCGCGATGGGACTGACCCCGATCCTGCAAGGGCTGTTTCGCGAATGGGACGAGCTCGACCATCGCGAGTGGCTTGGCGCGTTCAGCCCGCCGACGGCGTTCCCGCAACTGCCACAGCGCCACCTCGACCTGCACTCGGGCATGGACGACGATCGCCTGCGCGCGCAGCTGGCCGAGAACGTCGAGCTCTATGAGGCGCTCGCGGTCACGATGTTCGCGAAGGCCGCCGAGAGCCTGCCGGGCGTGGCGCTCGACCCCGAGGCGCCGCTCAACCCCTACGCGATCTCGCTCGACCCCGCGCGCTGGGAGGCCGACGGACTGCATGACGGCAACGGCATCTCGCCGGCCCAGGTCGCCGACCGCCTGCGGGTTCGCAGCTTCTGGATGGAGCAGTTGGTCCCGCGGCGCTTCCGGCCGGCGGCCGCCGATGCCTGAGCCCAAGCTCCTCGCCGACCGCGTCGCGCTGGTGACCGGCGGCTCGCGCGGCATCGGCCGCTCGATCGCCGAAGAGCTGGCCGCCGAGGGGGCCGCGGTGGCGGTGAACTACCGCTCGGGCGAGGCGCAGGCGCTGGAGGTCGTGGAGGCGATCCGGGCGGCCGGCGGCAAGGCGGCGGCGATCGGCGGTGACGTCTCGGACTACGCGCAGGCCGAGGCGGCGGTGCAGCAGACGACCGAGCAGCTGGGCGGGATCCACATCCTGGTCAACAACGCCGGCATCTCCAAGGACGCCTTGATCTACAACATGGACCCGGGGGAATGGTTGGATGTGATGCGCGTCAACTTCGGAGGCACGTTCAACTGCACGAAGGCGGCGCTGTCCGCCTTTATGTCCCAGCGCGAGGGAGCGATCGTCAACATCTCCTCGGTGATGGGCGAGCGGGGTTGGACGGGAGAGTCCAACTACGCCGCGTCCAAGGGCGCGATCAACGCGTTCACGCGTTGCTGCGCGGTCGAGTTCGCGCGTTTTGGGATTCGCGTCAACGCCGTGCTCCCCGGTTTCGCGCCGACCGACATGGTCGCGGGCCTGATGGACAAGGACGGCGGCAAGGGCATCAGCAAGCAGATCCCGATGAAGCGACTGGCGACCGTGCGCGAGGTCGCGCGGACGGCGGTGTTCCTGGCGGGACCGGACTCCAGCCATGTGACGGGGGCGCTGCTGACCGTCAACGGCGGGGTGTCGGCGCAGGTCGGGGTCGGCAAGCCGCTGTGAGCGCGCCGGCTCGGGCGGAGGGTTGGCAAGCCCTTGTGAGCACGGCGGTTCAGGCGGCGGTCGGCAAGGCGCCGTGAACGCGCCGAGGCGCCCGTGGAGACCCGGCCTCCGCGGCACCTTCGGCGTCATCTAGTATCGCGACAAACCAGCGACACAGGAGGGCCGAGATGGCGGACGTCAACAGTGCGGTAAAGGAAGCGGTTGTCGAGGCACTGGCGCTCGACGACGACGAGGTAACAGCCGAGGCGACCCTGATGGACGATCTCGGCGCGGAGTCGATCGACCTGCTCGACATCCTCTTCAGGATCGAGAAGAGCACGGGCGTCAAGATCGAGGCGTCGGACCTGGGCGACTACATCCAGGGCGGCATCCCCGACGACGAGTTCTCCGACGAGAACGAGATCATCAGCGAGACCGGCGCGGCGCAGCTGCACAAGGTGATGCCGCAGACCGACCCGGCCGAGCTCGCGGGCAAGCTCAAGGCGGACGAGGTGATGACCCTGTTCACGGTGCAGAACCTCGTGGAGATGGTCAGCGCGCGGGCCAATGGCGCCTCCGGCTGAGGTGGCGGGGGTCATCGCAGCCGCCGCCGCGACGCGCGCGAGCGAGTGCCGAGGGGGAGCGCGGTGCGCTTTCACCTGATCGATCGGGTCGACTCCTACGAGCCGTCGAAGTCTGTCCGTGCGCGCAAGCTCACGTCGCTGAGCGAGGACTATTGGGAGGCGGACGCGGAGGGGGAGCTCGCGATGCCGCCGCCGTTCGTGCTCGAGGCGCTCTGCCAGGCGGCGACCTGGCTGATCATGATCTCCACCGACCGCGCCAAGCGCGCGGCGCTGCTGTCGATCGGGTCGGTCGACTGGCACGCCGACGTGCGACCGGGCGAGATGCTCGAGCTGGTCGGCGAGGTTGGCTCGTTCGGCGGCGAGACCGCGGTCGTGTCCGGTCAGGTGAACGTCGAGGGCCGCCCGGTGCTGGAGGCGCACGAGATCATGTGCGCGTTGATCGACGCCGATACGCTGGCCGACCTAGAGGACACGAGGCGCCTTCAGGAGATGTTGACGCGCGCTCAGGAGGGCTGATGGGAGGCGACGCGAGCACTCAGGGCCGGCCACCGCGCAGGGTCGCGATCACGGGGATCGGTGCGGTCACCCCCGTCGGCGACGACGCTCCGAGCACGTGGGCGGCGCTGAAGGCGGGCCGCAGCGGCGTCGGTCCGATCACGACGTTTGACGCGAGTACCTATCCCGTGCGGATCGCGGGCATGGTCAACGACTTCGGGGCCGAGCGGCTGCCGGACCCCCAGCTGGCGCGGCGCCTGCATCGCGGTGCGGCGTTCGGTCTGAGGGCGGGTGTGGAGGCGGTGCGCGCAGCCGCGATCCCCGCGGGCACATACGACCCCTACGAGTGCGGCGTCTCGATGGGCGGCAGCGTCGCCCGCCCGGAGCTGCAGGAGTTCTCCGACATCTTCTACGCACGCGGTCAGAGCGAGGGCCATCGCCTGCACCGCTGGCCGCCCTCGCGGACCGTGACCACGAGCCAGAACGTCGCCGGCGCCGAGCTGGCGCAGATCGCCGGGGCGCAGGGGCCGATGATCGGTATCAGCACCGCCTGCACCGCCTCCAGCCACGCGCTCGGAGAGGCGTTTCGCTGCATCCAGGACGGCGATGCGCAGATGATGCTGGCGGGCGGTTACGACGCGCTCACCAGCTGGGTCAACGTGCTCGGCTTTTCGCTGCTCGGCGCGCTCACCAAGGACTACAACGACGATCCCGAGCGCGCCTCGCGACCGTTCGATCGCGACCGCACCGGCTTTGTCCTGGGCGAGGGCGCCGTCGTGATGGTCCTGGAGGAGCTCGAGGGGGCGCGCGCGCGCGGCGCGCAGATCCACGCCGAGATCGCCGGCTACGGCTCGAGCTTGAATGCCTACCGGATGACCGATCCGCCACCCGATGGGGGCGGCGCAGTGATCGCGATGACGCACGCGCTGCGCGACTCGGGCTTCGCAGCGCAGGACGTTGACTATGTCGTCGCGCACGGCACCGGCACGCCGGCCGGCGACATCTCCGAGACGGTCGCGATCAAGCGCGCGCTCGGCGAGCACTCCCAGCGCGTCGTGGTGACCTCGCCGAAGTCGATGACCGGCCATACAACGTGCGCCGCAGGCGCGCTCAACATGCTCGCTGCGCTCGGTGCGATCGCAGATGGCGTGGTCTCCCCCACGATCAACCTCGACAATCCCGACCCCGAGCTCGACCTCGACTTCGTCGCCAACGAGGCGCGCGAGCTGCCGGTCGGGGTCGCGATCACGAACGCGTTTGCGTTCGGCGGCACCAACGGCGCGCTGGTGGTCTGTAAGCCCGAGCTGCGGGACGCACGATGAGACATCGGTATTCGACAAGCGTCGTCGGAGCAGACCGATGAGCCCGCCGCAGAGAGCGCCGATGAGCCGCTGGAGCACGCTGGACCGGATCGTCAGCGTGGAGCCCGGCGAGTCCGCCACGGCGCTGCGCAACGTGCCGAACACGTTGGCGATCTTCGACAGTCACTTCCCGCGTTTTCCCGTGCTGCCGGGGGTCCTGATCCTGGGCAGCCTCGGCGCGCTCGCGGCGGAGCTGCTGGAGGCCGATACCGGCCGGGCTTGGCGCCTGGCCGGAGCGGACCGCGTCGCGTTTCGCCATTTTGTGCAACCCGGCGACCAGCTGCAGTTGACGGTAAAGCTCTCCGCGCGCAGCGAGTCCGAGGCGACGCTGAGCGGCGAGGTCTCCGTCGAGGGGCGCGTGGTGACACGCGCGCGCAAGCTGCGTATGGCGCCGCGATGAATACGCACGGCGGCGGCACCGAGGCGCCATCCACGGTCGCTCGCCTGTTCCCGGCAGCGGGGCGCGCGCGTGGGGGGCGACGCGCGTGAGCCGTCGCGTCGCGATCACCGGCATCGGCCTCGTGACGCCGCTCGGCGTCGGCACGCAGGAGACCTGGCAAGGGCTTCTGGAGGGCCGCAGCGCGGTGGGGCCGATCGGCGGCTATGACGCGTCGTCGCTGCGCACGCAGGTCGGCGCGGAGATTTCGGAGATCGACGCCAAGCAGTTCGTCAACCGCCGCTCGCTGCGCACGATGACGCGCTACGACATGCTGGCGACGGTAGCCGCGAGCATCGCGGTAAGCGACAGCGGACTGGAACTCCCCGAGGGCGACCCCGACGGCAGGGCCGCGCTGTATGCCGCCGGCGGCAAGGAGATCTCCAAGCCCGAGCACTTCGAGGAGGTCGCCGTCGCGGTGCGCGGCAGCGACGGTCGCGTTGACATGCGTCGGTTCGGCACGCTGGCGCCCTCGGCGGTGCACCCGCTGTTCTTCATCGAGGGGTTGCAGGGCGCATCGCTGTTCTACATCTCCGAGGCCCACGCGCTGCGCGGACCGAACACCTATCTCGCCGGCACGGCCGAGTCGGGGCTGACGGCGATCGCCCGCGGCGCCGCGGCGATTCGCCGCGGAGAGGCCGACACGGCGTTGGCGGGAGGCGCCGACGCCCCGGTGTGCTGGTGGAACATGGCGAAGATCGACTCGCTCGGCCTGACCAGCAGGAGCAACGAGCTCGGCGCGGGCGCCTGCCGCCCCTACGACAGCGAGCGCGATGGGACGGTGATGGGCGAGGGCGGCGCGTTTGTCGTACTCGAGGAGCTCCAGAGCGCTCGCGGCCGCGGCGCGCGCATCTACGCGGAGCTGAGTGGCTCGGGTGCCGCGACGGACGTCGAGCGGCTGTTGACGCCCGAACCGGAGGGTCGCGCGCTGGCGCACGCGATTGGCGCCGCGCTGCGCGCGGCGCCGGGCGAGAGTGCGCAGACGATCGACTACGTGGCGGGGCACGGGAGCGGCACGCGGCTCGGCGACGCGAGCGAGGCGCGCGCGCTGCACGCGGTCTTCGGCGAGGCGGGCGGCGCTCGCGAGGCAGGCGGCGCTCCGATGGTCTCGAGCGTCAAGCCGGCGACCGGGCATCTCGGTGCCGGCGCCGGCGCGCTGAACCTCGCGGTCGCCGCGCTGGCGGTCCACCACGGACGGGTACCGCCGACGCTCAACCTGAGCCACCCCGATCCCAGCTTCGGCGCGCTCGACTGGGTTGCCGGACTCGCGCGCGAGGCGCCGGTCGCGGGAGCGCTCGCGCTCGCCCGCGGGCTCGAGGGCCAGAACGTGGCGCTGGCCGTGCGAGCGCTCTGAGATGCGCGCGATCGTCGCCGGCGGCGGGATCGCGGGGTTGACGAGCGCGATCGCCCTGCGCCGGCGCGGAGTCGAGTGCGTCGTGCTCGAGCGCGCCGGCTCGGCCGCCGAGATCCAAGTCGGTGGCTGTATTCACATGTGGCATAACGGCATGCGCGGCCTGCAGCGTCTGGACGCCGGCGAGCGGCTGCTCGAGCTCGCGGGCGAGGCCGCGGTGGTCGAGCGCGCCGAGTTCTGCACCGCTGGCGGCAGGTTGATGTATGGCTGGTCGGTGGGCGACATCGAACGGCGGGTCGGCGCGCCGACGTTTGGCGTACGCCGCCCCGACCTGCATCGCGTGCTGCTCGACGCCGCCGGCGATGGGCTCGTGCGCTTCGGCGAGACGTGTGTGGGCTTCGAGCAGGACGACGCGGGCGTGCGTGTGCAGTTGGCGAGCGGTCGCGAGGAGCATGGCGACGTCCTGATCGCAGCGGATGGATTGAGATCGGCGCTGCGCGCCATGTTGCCGGGCGCGACCGAGCCGCGCTACGCCGGTTACGTCAGCTGGCAGGCGATCGCGCACGTGGAGGATGATGTGGTTCCGGTTGGCCTGTTCCGGGTCATCTGGGGTCGCGGGGCGCGCTTCCTGTTCTACCGGATCGGCCCCGAAGAGGTCTACTGGGAGGGGACCTTCGCGGCCGCCGCCGGGGGCGGCGAGGACGTCGAGCAGCGCCAGCAGGCAGTGCTTGAGCGCTTCACGGGTTGGCCCGCTCCGGTACAGACGATCGTCGCGGCGACCGCGCCAGCGGCGATCTCGCGCGCGGACATGTACGACCGACCCGTCTCCAAGCAGTGGGGCGTGGGCCGCGTGACGCTCGTCGGGGACGCGGCCCACGCGATGACCAACGCACTCGGCCAGGGCGCCAACCAGGCGATCGAGGACTCGCTCGTGCTCGGTCGCTGCCTGGCCGAGGAGAGCAACCCGGCGGCCGGACTGCGCAGCTACGAGGCCGAGCGGATCCCGCGCACGAGCAAATTCGCGTCGATGTCGTGGTCGCTCGCCCGCGCCAGCCGGCTGCATAATCCCGCCTCCTGCTTCCTGCGCAACCGCGCGCTGACGATCGGCTTCCGCGTGGGCTTCGCCCGGCAGCACCCCCGGGAAATGGACTACGGGTTCTGATCGTGAGACCGACATGCGCGCGCTGATCGTCGGCGGCGGGATCGGCGGGCTCGCGAGCGCCCACGCGCTCGCCAGCCAGGGGATCGACGCCGTCGTCTTCGAGCAGGCCGACGATGTCCGCAAGATCCAGCTCGGTGGCGGGTTTCACATCTGGACCAACGCCGCGCGCGCGCTGCAGCGGCTCGGCCTTTACGAGCAGGTGCAGGCGATCGGCGCACCGCTGGACGTCACCGAGTACCGGACCGCGAGCGGCCGGCTCCTGACAAGCTGGCCCGTCGCGGAGATCGCGCGCGAAAATGGCGTGCTCGACGTCGGCGTCAGCCGCCAGGATCTGCAGGCGCTGCTCGTGGAGGCGCTCGGCGGGGATCGCCTGCGGCTCGGCGCGACGTGCACCGGATTCGAGCAGGACCGCGACGAGGTGCGCCTCAGCTTCGCCGACGGCCGCGAGGAGCGGGGGTCGCTGCTGATCGCCGCGGATGGCCTGCGCTCGACGATCAGGGCGCAGATCCACGGTGCACACGAGCCGCGCTACGCCGGATACACGCAATGGCAGAGTCTGATCCCCGACGAGGGCTATGCCCTGCCTGCGCACGCCGAGCGCGTGCTGTTCGGGCCCGGCTCGCGGGCGGTGCTGCATCGCGTCGGCGGCGAGCGGCTGTTCTGGGCGGCGGTGCTCTACGGCGAGGAGCACGGTCCCGAGGCGCAGGCGGACCGGGAGGTGCTGCTCGCGCACTTCGCGCGCTGGCAGGAGCCCGTCGCGGCCGCGATCGCGGCGACGCCCCACGAGCGCATCGCGCGCCTGCAGATCTACGACCGCGAGCCGCTCGCGAGTTGGGGCCGCGGACGGGTCACGCTGCTCGGCGACGCCGCGCACCCGATGACGACGAACCTCAGCCAGGGCGCCTGCCAGACACTCGAGGACGCGGTCGCGCTCGCGCGCTGCGTGCGCGCCGAGGACGACGTGCAGGCGGCCCTGCGATCCTACGAGCAGGCACGGATTGGGCGCACGACCCCGATCGTCAAGCAGTCCCGCCGGATCGCGCGCGTGGGCGCGCTCAAGCAGCCGCTCGCGTGTGCGTTGCGCGACCGGATGACGGCGCTGACGCTCGGCGGCCCGGTATTGAAGGCCCATCGGCGGTTTGTCGCGGTGGAGCCCTAACATGAGCGCGATCGACGAACTGCTCGCCAACAACCGCGACTACGCGGCCTCCTTGGCCGACCGCCAGCTCGACGTTCGTCCGACCCTGCAACTGGCCGTCGTGGCCTGCATGGACTCGCGCCTGAACGTGTTCGCCGCGCTGGGCCTGCGCGACGGCCAGGCGCACGTGCTGCGCAATGCGGGAGGAGTGATCACCGACGACGCGATCCGCTCGCTGGCGATCTCCCAGCGCCGGCTGGGCACGCGCGAAGTGATGCTGATCCACCACACCAAGTGCGGTATGCAGACGATCACCGACGACGGCTTTCGCGCCGAGCTGCAAGAGGCGACCGGTACGGCGCCGGCGTTTGCGATCGAGTCCTTCAGCGACCTAGACGCGGACGTTCGGCAATCGATCCTGCGCGTGCGCCGATCGAGCTTTCTGCTGCACCGCGATCTGGTGCGCGGCTTCGTCTACGACGTCGACACGGGCCGGTTGCGTGAGGTCCACGTTGACGATCGCAGCTGACGTTGACGGTCGCAGCCGGGCCTCGATAGAGTCACGCCATGCCCCGAGCCGATCTTGAAGAAAAGGAGCCGCAATGACCCCCGAGCAGGCTGCCGTTGACGTTCCGGCGCATGTCGTCGAGTACCTGGCGGCCCAGAACACGCTCACGCTCGCCACCGCGTCTCCCAGCGGCGTACCGCACGCCAGCACGTTCCTGTACGTCAACGACGGTCCCACGCTGTACTTCTGGACGCGGCCGGGAACGATCACCGCCCGGCACCTGGAGCAGAACCCGGTCGTCTCCTTCGCCGTGGACGAGTACGCGCAGGACCTGCGCCAGACGCGCGGCGTGCAGGGCTCGGGGGAGTGCGCCGTGGTCCTCAACGGGGAAACGATTGCGAAGGTCGCCGACCTGTTCGGCCAGAAGTTCCCGGAGCTCTCGCCGGGGGCGACGATGTCGATCTCGTTCTTCCGGATCGTTCCCACCGAACTGCAGTTCATCGACAACACCGAGACCGGCGGCAGGAGCCAGGAGGGTACGTTCGGCGCCGACTTCAGTCGCGAACGCGCGTACAGCGTGTTCAGCGACCTGCCGATCCAGCGCATCGACAGCGTCGCCGGCGAGCTGCAGACCGTCACGGTGCAGGCGGGCGAGATCGTCGTGCGCCAGGGAGGACCCGCCGACAAGTTCTTCATCGTCATCGCCGGCTCGGTCGACGTGGAGAAACAGGACGACGATGGCTTCAGGAAGGTCGCCACGCTCAACCGCGGGCACTTCTTCGGCGAGGTGGCGATCATGCGCGGTACGCCACGCGCGGCCACCGTGCGTGCGACCGAGCCGACGACGCTGCTCGCGATGGATCGTGACGTCTTCCGCGACCTCGTCGCGCAGTCGATGGGCATGACGGCGGATTTCGATCAGGTCGTACGAGCGCGGCTGCGGTCCCTCGAAGAGGACGCCTGATTGCCTGCCGGCGCGGGGAACGCGGTGAACGCCTCGCCTGGTTTCGCCAGCGAGGATTTTCGCGGGGCGCTCGGCGCCTTCGCGACGGGGGTCACGATCGTCACCACCCGCGGCGAGGAGCATCCGTACGGGATGACGGCGAACGCCTTTTCGTCCGTCTCGCTGGACCCGCCCCTGATTCTCGTATGCGTGAAGGCGTTCTCCGAGGGCGCCGACCTGATCCGCGAAAATGGCGTGTTCGCGGTGAATATCCTCGCGGCCGAGCAGGAGCCGCTGTCGCGCTACTTCGCCTCCAAGGACCGTCCGCGCGGCCGTGACGCCTTTGGCGACATCGCCCATCGGACGGCGGCGAGCGGATCGCCGGTGCTCGACGGCTCGGTCGGCTATCTGGACTGCGCGCTGCACACCAGCCACGACGCCGGCGATCACGTGATCTTCATCGGCGAGGTGCTGGCGCTGGACTTCAACCACGAGGTCGCGCCGCTGCTGTTCCACGGCGGCGGCTACCGCTTTCTGCGGGAGGGCTGAGATGCGCAGCGCGGTTCTGCTCGCGACCGGGGCGCACCTGCCGGGGGAGCCGATAACCAACGAGCAGCTGGCAAGTGTCGCCGGGCCGCTGCCCGATGACGTCCTCGAGGGCATTCAGGTAAAGACGCGCCACTGGATCGCCGACCCGCATACGGGGGAGCAGTCCGAGACGAACTCCCAGATGGCCGCTAAGGCCGCCCGGCAGGCGCTGGCGCGCGCCGAAGTGGAACCGGGGGAGGTCGATCTGCTGGTCGTCTCGACGGCCAGCCCCGAGTACCACCTGCCGCCGACCGCGACGCTCGTCCAGGAGCACCTGGGACTGGCGAAGTGCGCGGCGATCGACATACGCTCGGGTTGCGCCGGAGCCGTCGAGGCGCTCGACGTCGCGCGGCTGTATCTCGAGCGCGGTGACTTCGAGACCGCGCTCGTGATCGGCAGCGAGACAATCTCGCCGCTCACCGTGCCGGTCTTCCTCGGCAAGGACCCCGCGAAGGTGCGCATGCGCGACCGCTTGGGGATCTACAACTTCGGCGACGGCGCCGGCGCGATGGTGTTGCGCGG
Source organism: uncultured Solirubrobacterales bacterium (assembly GCA_963804675.1). Classification (GTDB taxonomy): domain Bacteria; phylum Actinomycetota; class Thermoleophilia; order Solirubrobacterales; family Solirubrobacteraceae; genus Palsa-744. The sequence goes on from CAWDRI010000001.1 coordinate 2,882,064, forward strand.
CCAGGAGGGCGAGGGCATCGGCATCCGCGGGTCGGCGATCCGCAGTGCCGGTCCGGACCGCAAGCCGGGGATGCAGGTAATCGGCGGCGGCACGCACGCGCCGATCGCCGAGCAGCTGGCCGCCAAGCGGCTGATCGAGCTCAAGGTCGACGTCGTCGAGAGCGGTCGCCACACCCCCTACGTACTCACCGAAGGGCTGAGCGAGACGCTCGCGCGCTGCGGCGTCGCCGCCGAGGCGATCGACATCTGCGTGATCCCCGAGGGCAACGCCGGCTACATGACCGACGAGCTGCGCGAGGCCGGCCTGCTGACGCCCGAGTGGCTCGCGCTCGAGAGCAAGATCTTCGAGAACCTCGCGCTGGTGGGCGCCACGGGCTCGGCCGCGGTGCCGCTCGCCGTCGACTACGCCTGGACCACCGGGCGAGTCGAGGCCGGCGACATGATGATGATTCTGGCGATCGAGACGAGCAAGTGGAAGTACGCGGGGATGGTGCTGCCGTGGGCGGCAGAGGCGCTCTCGTAGCCCACAGCGACGTCCAGGGTCAGGGTCCCAGGAGGGCGAGCGGGATGGCCGCCACGCCGTCGAGTCGGCGGTAGGCAAATCTTCCGGTGTAGACGACGATACGGTCGACCAATCGCTCGCCGATCTGCCGGTGGAGCCAGTTGAGGTGCTGCACGTCGCGATCGTCGACGACATTGGCCAGCTTCACCTCGATCGCGATACACGACCGGCTGCTGCTCTCGACGATCAGGTCGATCTCGTGGTTGCCGTTCTTGGTGCGCAGATGGCCGACCCTGGCGGTGGCGGCGTCGGCGTAGACCCGGACCGACTGAGTGACGAGCGACTCGAACAACGCGCCGAGCCACGTGCCGGCGGCGGTCGGGACGCGGTTGCCCTCGCCGCGTAGCAGGCCGGCCTTGTCGACGCCAACGAGCCGGGCGGCGATGGCCGGGTCGACCAGGTGATGCTTCGGCGTATGGGTGAGTCGTTTGAGGGGGGCAAACGCGGGGATCCACGCCTCCACGGGGTCGAGCACGAAGATCCGCCGCAGGTGCTCTCGATACGCTCCCACGGTCTGGCGCGCTGGCTTGTCTCCCTCGCCCGGGGTCGCCGCGTCGAGGATGGTGCTGTATGCCGCGTTGGTAGCCGTTGCTGCGGCGTAGGCGGTCAGCCACGCCCTCAGCGCCCCGGGACGGCGTACGTTGACACCGTTCTCGGGCAACTCGCGCTCGACGATGCGCGCGACGTAGCTGTCGAGCTGGAGCTGACGCGCCCGCTCGGGCAGCTCTCGGATGCCGGGGAATCCAGATCGGAGGATCTCGTCGGTGTACGCCGGAACGTCGACATCGGAGGTCCCGCTGATCTCCTGCGACTCGCCGTTCAGCAGGGCCCGAAGCGAGACGCTCGGATCGTGAACGCCACGCTCACCGAACGACATCGGCCGCATCGCCATACTGACGATCCGACCCGCGCCAGAGTGGATGCGCACGCCGGGAGCCACGCCAGCGGATCCGGCCAGCAAAAAGCGTCCGCCGGTGCGGTCGTCGTCCACCGCTCGGCGAACGCGGTCCCAAACGCTGGGCTCGAGCTGCCACTCGTCGATGAGCACCGGCGGCGGAACCTGCATGACGAGGTCGAGGTTGCCGGCAAGAGCCGCATGCTCGTTGGGGTTATTGAGCGACAGGACCGTCGCGGCACGTTGCGTTGCTGTCGCGGTCTTGCCCACCCCCTTGGCTCCCTCCAAGGCAATCGCTGCCAGGTGAGGGAAGAGTTCGTCGAGCGCTCCGTCGATAGTGCGCCGCCGGTAGTCCACACCCCACAAACTAACAGATGGACGGGCTGCTATCTAACATCTGGACACAAATGCGTTTGACACCTCGTCGCCGCGGAGGCGGTCACCTGGACGCGGAGGCGGTCACCGCGATCGAGAGGTGGTTTGTAGAAGCGCCGGCGTCGGCTCTAGCCCGCGTACGGCGCAAGCACAACCGCGAAGTTGGTCCCGCCCAGCGACGTGCTGTTGACGAGCACCGGCCCGACGTCCTGTCCGTGCTCCCACGCCGCGAGCGCCAGCGCGACGTTCAGCGAGGCGCCCGCGCCCATCGGCTCGCCCAGCAGCAGCTTCGGGGCGTTGACTTTCACGTCGCTACCCAGCACGCGCTCGATCGCCTGCGCCTCGGCCTCGTCGGCGGCCGCCAGCCCGCAGCGCGACGCCCACACGGCCGCGATGTCCGCCGCGGGCACACCGGCGCGCTCGAGCGCAAGGCACATCGCGCGCTCCAGGCCCTCGCCGTCGGGGTCGAGCCGGCCGATGCCGCGCGCGTCGGAGGTGACGGCGTGGCCGAGGACCTCCGCACGAATCCTCGCGCCGCGCGCACGCGCGGCGCCAAGACGCTCGACGAGCACCGCAACGCCGGCCTCCGCGAGCGCCATGCCGGCGGGCGCGTCCCCGGCCGCAGGTGCGCCTGCCCCAGGCGCACCGGACGCCCCCTGCGCCGCACCCTCCGCGCCGCCGGCCGAGCCAGCCAGCACCCCCAGCTCGCGGTAAGCCGCGATCACCGTGTCGGTGAGCGAGTCGGCGCCCAGGCAGAGCATCGCGTCGGCGTGATCGGCGCCGGCGAGTTCGCAGCCGTAGCAGAGCGAGGAGGCACCGGCGGCGTGCCCGACGGTCACCGTCGAGGCTGGGCCCAGCGCACCGATCTTGATCGCCACCTGGCCGCCCGCGGCGTTGTAGACGGTGTTGGGGAAGACCGCGGGGTTGGCGCCGCCGGCGCCTTCCTCGATCACCCCGGCGGAGAAGGCCTCCATGCTCTCCATCGGACCGACGCCGGTACCGAGGATCGCGCCCACACGGGTGCGGTTCTCGTCGGAGAGCTCGAGCTTCGCATCCTCCAGCGCCTGGCGCGAGGCGATGATCGAGAACAGTCCGAGGCCATCCACGCGCTTGCGCTCCTTGGGGCCAAGGAAGTCGCTGGGCGAGTACTCGACGCGGCCGAGACGCGCGCCGTCCTGCGCCTCTGTGCAGTCGCGACCGCTGCTGTAGGCCTCCCACAGCGCCTGGAGATCGGTGCCGGCGGGAGTCAGGGCGCCGAGGCCGGTGATGACGACGCGATCCAGGCGCGGGGTCGCCGGTCCCTGCGGGCGGGCGCCGGCGCGGGCGAAGACGATCGAGGCGTTGGCGCCGCCGAAGGCGAAGTTGTTGGAGACCGCGATGTCGATCTCCATCGCGCGCGGCCCCTCGGTGATGTAGTCGAGGTCGCACTCGGGATCGGGCTCAGTGAAGCCGGCTGTTGGGGGCGCGAGCTGGCACTCGAGCGTCTTGACCGTCGAGATCGCCTCGATCGCCCCGGCGCCGCCGAGTAGGTGGCCGATCATCGACTTGGTGCTGCTGACCGCGGCGCGATGGGCGGCGGCCTCGCCCAGGCCGACCTTCGTCGCAGCCGTCTCCGCGGGGTCGTTCTTGGGCGTACCGGTTCCGTGGCTGTTGACGTAGCGCACCTCGTCGGGGGCCACGCCGCCTTGCGCCAATGCCATCTGGATCGCGCGCGCGGCACCGCGACCCTCAGGGTGAGGAGCAGTCGGGTGGTAACCGTCGGCCGAGAGTCCGTAGCCGAGCAGCTCGGCGAGCACGGGGGCGCCGTGCTCGGCCGCGACATCCTCGCGCATCAGCACCAGCATGCCGCTGCCCTCGCCGAGCGAGAGACCTTTGCGGTCGCGCGAGTAGGGGGCGGCGGGCTCGGGGGAGAGCGACTCCAGCGAGTTGAACCCGGCGTAGAGGATGTCCGAGAAGGCGTCCGCGCCGCCGGTGAGCACGGCGTCCGCCTGGCCATTGCGGATCAGCTCGGCCGCATAGCCGATCGCGTTGGCGCTGGCGGCGCAGGCGGTGTCCACCGAGAGCACCGGGCCACGCAGGTCGAAGATGCCGCTGAGCGCCTCCGAGAACGCCTGTGGCGGCACGAGCAGCACGAGCCGGGGGTCGGGTCGCTCGCCTGCTTTCCGCCGGCGATACCACTCCTCGCCAGCGAGCAGCCCAGCGTTGCAGGTGCCGATCACGACACCCCAGCGCTCGGCGGGGATCTCCCCGACCTGCACACCGCAGCGCGCCATCGCCTCCTCTGCCGCCTTGACCGTGAAGTCGAGCGCGCGGTCGTGAAAGCCGTCGGGGTTCAGGTAGGCGTGCTCGGGCGCCGCCGGATCCTGGACCTCGCCGCCCAGGCGCGTGCGGTAGCCCTCCATCGGCATGTGCCTCACCTCACGGATCGCCACACGTCCACCGCTGACACCGTCCCAGAAATCCTGGAGAGAGTTGCCCTGAGAGGTGATCGCCCCCAGTCCGGTGACGACGACGCGATACCTGCGCTTGCTGTTGTCCGCCACGATCGCTCCTCGCTCTACACGGCGCGCGAAGCCCGCGCCGCGTGTTTGCCTTCCTGTCCGCGAGCGAAGACTAGCGAGACGGTCGCTGCGGGCCTCGCTTGGAGTCGGCGCCTGCGCGTGTGCACGGTCGCTGCGGGCCTCGCTTGGAGTCGGCGCCTGCGCGTGTGCACGATCGCTGCGGGCCTCGCTTGGAGTCGGCGCCTGCGCGTGTGCACGATCGCTGCGGGCCTCGCTTGGAGTCGGCGCCTGCGCGTGTGCACGATCGCTGCGGGCCTCGCTTGGAGTCGGCGCCTGCGCGTGTGCACGATCGCTGCGGGCCTCGCTTGGAGTCGGCGCCTGCGCGTGTGCACGATCGCTGCGGGCCTCGCTTGGAGTCGGCGCCTGCGCGTGTGCACGATCGCTGCGGGCCTCGCTTGGAGTCGGCGCCTGCGCGTGTGCACGATCGCTGCGGGCCTCGCTTGGAGTCGGCGCCTGCGCGTGTGCACGATCGCTGCGGGCCTCGCTTGGAGTCGGCGCCCTTGCCTGCGCACGATCAGCTTCGGCCCCCGGTGGCCGCCGGCGTGGGCGCCCCAGCCGTAGCCGGCGCTCGCCAGACGCTGACGGCTTGCGCCAGCGCGATCCCCTCGGCATGCGAGAGCGAGAGGTCGATCTGGCTGAGCCCGTGGCGCTCGGCGAAGCGCGCAACGCTCCCGCGCAGGTGCACGCGCGGGCGTCCGCTGGGTTCGTTGAGCACCTCGACCTCGGCGAAGCGCATGCGCCGGCTGACCCCCGTGCCGAACGCCTTCAGTACGGCCTCCTTGGCGGCGAAACGTGCGGCGAGGTGCTCGTAGCGCCGCCGCTTGCCGCGGCAGTACTCGAGCTCCGCGGCGGTGAACAGCTCCGCCTGGCGATCGGCGTGCTCGCACAGCAGCCGCCGCAGGCGCTCGACGCCCACGATATCTACGCCGACACGCAGCTGCTGCTCGGGTGGCGAGGCCATCGCAGCGGGAATCTATCCCATTCGCGCCGAATGGAAGAGTTTATGATTACGCTGCGCGAGCAGGCCTGCACTGTGCGGGCGCCTTCGACGAAGCGGGCGGCTTGCGCGGCGCGCGGGACGGGCGATCGGGAGGATCGGGTTGGAAATCGGACAGATGACGTCGATCGATGCGATCGCCACGGCGTTGGGCGACGCGCAGCCCGAGTTCGGCCAGATGAGCTCCCCCGACGGGGCGCTGACGCTGCTCTTCTGCGACATCGAGGACGCCGCGGAGATTCGCGAGCAGGTTGGCGCCGAGCGCGCGGCCGAGTTGCTGCGCGACCACCGTGCGATCGTCGCGCAGGTCGTGCGCCATCACGACGGCAGGGTCACCAAGAGCCACGACGACGGCTTCATGGTCGCGTTCGACAGCGCCCACGCAGCGCTGCGTTGCGCGATCGACCTGCAGAGTTCGCTCGCGGATCGCACGGTCCCGGGGGGCGAGCGCCCGCTGCGATTGCGCGTCGGCCTGCATACTGGTTTCGTGATCACCAGCGAGGAGGAGCTCTACGGGCGCAACGTCGTGCTCGGCGCGCGCATCGCCGGCTGCGCGCGGGGCGGTGAGATTATGGTCTCCACGACCCTGAAGGAATACACGGAGACCGATCCCGGCTTTCGCTTCGAGACCCGCGGCGAGCGCCGCTTCAAAGGCGTGCTGGGCGAACACGAGGTGTTCGCCGTGGTGCACTGAGAATCCCCTTGGCACAGAACATCTACATCACGGCGATGGGCCCCGCCAGCGGCAAGTCGATCGTGGCGCTCGGCTTCATGGAGATGCTCTCGGCGCGCCTGCAGCGCGTCGGCTTCTTCCGGCCGATCGTCCGCGCCGGCAGCGAGCCGGATCCGCAGATCGCGCTGATGCGCGATCGCTACCAACTCGAGTTCGACTACTCGCAGATGCATGGTCCCAGCGCCGAGGAAGCGACCGCGTTGATCGCCCACGGCGACCACGAGGAGATCGGCAAGCGCGTCCTCAGCGCCTACAAGGAGCTCGAGCGCCGCTGCGACTTCGTCGTCTGCGAGGGCAGCGATTTCGTCGGCTCGGCGCCCGCGCTGGACTTCGACCTCAACGCGAACCTCGCCAACCAGCTCGACTGCCCGGTCCTGGTGGTGGTCAACGCGGCGGCGGGCGGCGACGTCGTCGAAGAGGTGCAGCTCGCGCGCGAGCTGCTGGCGCGCCAGGGCTGCGAGCTCTTTGGCGTGATCGTCAACCGGGTCGCACCCGACGCCGTTGACGAAGTCGAGATCCGGCTCGCGCCGAACACCGGCCAGGAGTGGGTCTACGTGATGCCCGAGCACGCCGAGCTCGACTACCCGAGCGTCGGCGAGATCCAGGCGACGCTCGACGCGCAGCCGGTGCTCGCCGTCGAGGGCATGCTCGACCGCGAGGTGCGCGGGGTACGGGTCGCGGCGATGAGCGCCGAGCACTTCATCGAGGATCTCGTCGACGGAACGCTGGTGGTGGTGCCGGCCGATCGCTCGGACATCGTCGTCGCGTGCCTCGCCTCGACGCTCTCCCCCTCCTTCCCCGCCGTCGCCGGCCTGCTTTTGACAGGTGGCTACCAGCTCTCCCCCACGGTGCGAGCGCTGCTGGAGACCTCCCCATTTCCGGTGTTCGAGATCGACATGCGCACACACGTCGCCGCGGCGGCGATCGCAGCCGTCAGCCCGGTGCTGCGCGCCGAGAACGAGCGCAAGATCGCGACGGCCCTCGGCGTCTTCGAGCGCAGCGTGGACAAGGTCGAGCTGCAGATGCGCTTCATGGTCGAGCGCCCCGCACGGATGACACCGACGATGTTCGAGTACGAGCTGATCGAGAAGGCGAAGGCGGCGCGCCAGCACATCGTGCTGCCCGAGGGCGAGGACGACCGGGTGCTGCGCGCCGCCGACATCCTCTTGCGCCGCGGCGTGGTCGCTTTGACGGTGCTGGGCGACCCCGACGCGGTGCGCGGGCGCGCGGCGGCGCTCGGCCTGGATCTCGACGGCGCGAAGCTGGTCGATCCCCTGACCTCGCCCGAGCGCGAGCGCTACGGCTCGGTCTACCACGAGCTGCGCAAGCACAAGGGAATGACCGAGGACGTCGCCTACGACACGCTCGGCGACCCCACCTACTTCGGCACGATGATGGTGCATCTGGGGGAGGCCGACGGGATGGTCTCCGGCGCGGCCCACACGACCGGCGACACGATCCGCCCGGCGTTCGAGTTCATCAAGTCCCGACCCGGCGTCTCGGTCGTCTCGAGCGTCTTTTTCATGTGTCTCTCAGACCGTGTGCTGGTCTACGGCGACTGTGCCGTCAACCCCAAGCCCGACAGCGCACAGCTCGCGGACATCGCGATCAGCTCCGCGGACACCGCGGCGGCGTTTGGCATCGCGCCGCGGATCGCGATGCTCTCCTACGCCACCGGCGACTCGGCCAAGGGCGAGCAGGTCGACGCGGTACGCCAGGCCACCGAAACCGTGCAGCGGCTGCGCGGCGACCTCAAGGTCGCAGGACCGATCCAGTACGACGCCGCCGTTGACGCGAGCGTCGCCAAGCTGAAGCTGCCCGACAGCGAGGTCGCCGGCAGCGCGAGCGTCTTCATCTTCCCCGACCTCGACACCGGCAACGTCGCCTACAAGGCCGTGCAGCGCTCCTCGGGGGCGCTCGCGATCGGCCCGGTCCTGCAGGGGTTGCGCAAGCCGGTGAACGATCTGAGCCGCGGCTGCGCCGTCGCGGACATCGTCAACACCGTGGCGATCACCGCGATTCAGGCACAGGAGGGCGCGTAGGCGGCGGCTCCAGCCCGGCGGCCTCGTAGAGCAGCCGCGCGTACTCGCCGGCGCTCTGCGGACGCTTGGCGATGTCCTTCTCGAGCGCCTGCAGGATCGCCGGCCCGAGCGCCGGCGCGACGCCGTCCAACCCCGTGGTGGGGTCGGGCGCCTCGTCCTGCAGCTGGGCCCACAGCACGCGCATGCCCTGGCGATCGGCGAACGGCGGTTTTCCGCTCAGGCACTGGCAGATGACGCAGCCGAGCGCGTAGACGTCGGTCGCTGCGGTGACCTCCTCGCCGCGGATCTGCTCGGGTGACATGTAGTCCATCGAGCCCAGCGCCTGACCGGGCCGGGTGAGGTTGGTCCCCTGACTGTCCTTGGCCAGTCCAAAGTCGGTGATCAGCGCGGTGCCCTGCAGGTCGAGCAGGACGTTGGCGGGCTTGACGTCGCGGTGCACCATGCCGCCGCCGTACAGCGCGTCCAGGCCATCTGCCACCTGCGCGCAGATCGCGAGCGTCGTGAGCACGTCCAGGCGGCCCTCGCGCTCGAGCTTCTGCTCCAGCGAGCCGCCCTCGACGAAGCGCTGGGCCAGGTAGGGAATTCCTTTGTGCTCGCCCGTGTCGAGCACCGGCACCACATGCGGATTCTCGACCTGCTGGGCGATTCGCGCCTCGCGCTCGAAACGCTTGCGAAAGACGCTGTCCTCGGCGAGGTCGGCGCGTACGATCTTCAGCGCCACCGGCTGCCCATCGGAGCCGACCGCGCGATAGACCCGGCCCATCCCGCCGATGCCAAGGACGGACTCCACGCGGTAGGGGCCCACGTCCTCGCCGATCAGCGGGTCCGACTGATCGTCCTGCGCTGGGCCGCTCATGGCCCACAGGATGCCACGTGGCCGGCGCGGAGGGCTGCTCATCGCTCATCGCTGGGTCGCCTGCGGTTGGTTGCTGCGGTTGGGTTGCCTGCGGTTGGGTTGCCTTGGCCGCCGCCGAGGAGGAGACCGGAGCGACTGGCGCACCCGGCACTCTGATTCAATTGTCGGGTGCCGAGTTCTCAGCGCCGGGGGTGGATGGGCCGACGGTCGCGTCTGCGTGCGGCAACGATCCTCGCCGCGGCGCTGCTCGCCCTGGTGGCGGGGGTCGCCCAGGCACAGGCCGCGACCTACACCGTGGGGAGGACCAGTGACACGTCGCCCGAAGAAAAAACGTGCGAACCCAACTCCGGCACCTGCTCACTGCGGCAGCTGATCGAATACGAGAACGCGCTGCAGCCGGCGCCGAATCCGCCCGACGTCATCGTCGTGCCGAGCGGCACCTACGAACTGACCTACGGCACGCTCTCGATTTCGCAGTCGCTCGTGCTCGTCGGTGCGGGCGCACGCACCACGACCGTCGATGTGCCGCCGGAAACAAGGCAACGAGTACTCGACACCCAGACCCCCGGGGAAAGCGCGATCGGCATCCTGGGGCTCGAGATCGCGGGCGGAACCGCCGAAGCCGACGAAGGCGACGGCAACTTCGGCGGGGACATCCGCAACAAAGGGCTGCTGCTGCTCAGCGAAGACTGGATCACCGGCGGCTCCGCGGTCGGGGGCGCCGGGATCTCCAACGACAGCGGCACGCTGGTGCTCGAACGCTCGCTGGTATCCGGCAACGACGCCAACGGCGGCGAAGGGGGCGGGGTCCAGAACTATGGCTCCGAGGAATGCGTCACCAGCTGCGGCCCGGGCAAAAAGGCGGTCTTGAGCGTCGAGGACTCCACGGTCGCGGATAACGAAGCGAGCGTGGGTGCGGGCGTCGTCAGCTCGACCGAAGCGGGAGTCGCCGACGAAAACGAGGTCTCCGTGATCGACTCGACGATCGCCTACAACAGCGAGAACTGCACCGAATGCACCGCACCGTTCCCCGGCGCGGGACTCCTGGCCGGCGAGGGGACGATCGCCGTGGGCGGATCGATCGTCGCGTTCAATACGCACACAAGCGTCGCCGGCAGCCCAACCGTGGCGAACTGCTCGGCCACAAGTCCGGCGACGATCAACCCCGTGCTCGGCTACGACCTCGAGAACGCAACCGAATGCGGGTTCACGTCCACCGGCGATCTGCAGAACACCAATCCGCAGTTCAGCTCGAGCACGCCGCTGTACAACGGCGGCAACACCGAGACGCTGGCCCTGGAACCCACCAGCCCCGCGATCGACGCGATTCCCACCAGCGACACAGTGCTCTGCGATGGCCTCGACCAGCGCGGCATCACCCGCCCGCAGGGGGCCGGCTGCGACATCGGCGCGTTCGAGTTCGCCAAGACGGTTACCCCACCGGTGGAAAAACCGCCGGCGGAAATACCGCCGCCGCCGCTCTCCCCCGCGCCGCCAACGCTCCAAGCGAGCTCCTCGCCGACTGTCCTGACGACGACCAGCGCGGCGTTTACGGCGACGGTGAACCCGCAGGGGCTGGAAACGGAGGTGCACTTCGAATACGGGCCGGTGCTCGGCGGCGCGAGCGCGGCGGCGGTCACATATGGCTCGGTGACACCCGATCAGTCGGTGGGCGCGGGTTTTGCCAATCGTGCGGTCACGGCGACGGTCACCGGCCTGCTGCCCAACGTCACCTACAACGTGCGCGCCGTGGCCAGCAACAGCGCCGGCAGCGCCCTGGGCCCCAACCAGACGCTCGTGACGCCGGCCGATCCGCCGCCGCCGCCGCCGGTGCTCGGCAAATCCGTGAACGTGACGCCGGTCTCGGGGATCGTCTACATCGAGCTGCCACCCGGCGCCACGCTGGCTTCGGTCTCGCCGTTTTCGCCGTGGGCGCTGGCAGCGCAGGCGTCCGCGGCGCTCACGAAGGGACGGGCGTTCATCCCCCTGACCGAGGCGCGCCAGATTCCTGTCGGGTCGGTCCTCGAAACGACCCACGGCGTGGTGGGCATTACCACGGCCACGACCGCCTCCAGGAAGGGCAAGCTGCAGACGGGCGACTTCGGGGCCGGGATCTTCAAGCTGCTGCAGGGACGCAGGCAGCGGGGGCTGACCGACCTGGACATCATCGACAACCACAGCGCGAGCCAGGTCTGCGCGACGGTCGGCAAGGCCCGGATCGCGAGCAGGCACCTGAGCAGCAAAACGCTCGGCCGCCTCGACGCGAGCGGGCACGGGAACTTCACCGCGCGCGGCCAGTACAGCGCGGCGACGGTGCGCGGCACCGTCTGGAGCGTGCAGAACCAGTGCGACGGGACGCTCACCCACGTTAAGCGCGGCGTCGTCTCGGTCCGCGACTTCCGCCGCCGCAAGACGCTCACACTGTTCACCGGCGAGTCCTACCTCGCCCGCGCGCCACACGCCTGATCAACCGATGCGCCTGAAGACGCGACCACGCTCACGCCTTGGTGCGGCGGCGATCGTCTGCGCGATGCTCCTCGCGTTCGCGGCCACTGCTGGGCTGGCTGCCTCATCGCAAGCGGCTACCTACACCGTGGGCACGCTCGAAGACCGCACCGGGACCTGTGAAGTCCCCGCCTCCGGCAGCTGCTCGCTGCGACAGCTCATCGACTACGAGAACAGCCTCCTCGAAACGCCCAACCCGCCCGACACGATCGACGTGCCCGCCCCCGAAGGGGTCGCCTTCTACGACCTCACCAACGGCCCGCTGACGATCTACAAAAGCGTCTCGATCGTCGGCGCCGGCGCGCGCGCGGTGAACATCTACCAGGAGTCCTCGACCGCCAACCGCGTGTTCCTCGTCGAGCCCAATCCCCGCAACAAAACCGTCCCCACCGTGACGATCTCGGGCCTGGCGATCGCGCTCGGCACGGCCAACGCCAACAACGGTTACTACGGCGGGGATCTCCGCAACGAGGCCACGCTCACGCTGAACGAAGACGCGATCACGAACGGCACGGCCGAATCGGGCTCGGGCGGCGGCATCTCCAACGACGGCGGCACGCTCACCGTGACGCACTCGCTCGTGGCCGACAACATCGCCACCAACCCCGAGGGCGGCGGCGACTCGGGCGGGATCCAGAACTTCGGCCCCAACCCGGTGACCGAAGCAGCCGGGACGCTGACCGTCAACGACTCGACGGTCACCGGCAACAGCGCCGCGCTTGGCGGCGGGATCTTCAGCTGGTGCGGCGGCGTCGAAGGCGCGTGCTCCTCGACCGGCGCGAGCAGCACCGCCACGATCACCAACTCGACGATTGCGAACAACGACGGCGGCACCCGCAGCAGCGAAGGCGGCGGCCTGCTGGCCAGCCAGGGCACGATCGCGGTCGAGAACTCGATCGTCGCCGGCAACACCGTCGAAAACCCGCTCACCGGCGAACGCGTCCCGTCGAACTGCGGAGAGAGCGGAATATCGTCGCTCGGCCACAACCTCCAGAGCGGGGCCGACTGCGCCTTCACCGCGGTGGGAGACCTCGAGAACATCGAACCGGGGTTCATCTCGAGCGGCCTGCAGGACAACGGCGGCAACACGGACACGCTCGCGCTGGAAGCGACCAGCCCCGCGGTCGACGCGGTACCCGCGGGCGCCCCGGGCTGCACCGGCACCGACCAGCGGGGCATCGCGCGGCCGCAGGGCAACGGTTGCGACATCGGCGCGTACGAGCTGTTCGAGCCGATCGAGGGTCAGCAGTTCTCCGAGGTGGTTGGCGCCGCCGCACCACGCCAGGGAACCACGCCAACGATCGACTGGGGAGACGGCACGGCGCCGTCAGCGGGCAAAGTCAACGCCACCACGGGGCAGCTCACCGGTACCCACACCTACATCAACGAGGGTGTATACGACGCGAGCTTCACCTATACCAACAGCGATGGCTTCCCCGAAACACGCCCCTTCGACGTCAAGGTTCAGGATGCCCCGCTGGCCGCTACCGGGGTACCCGTGAGCGCGACCGCGGGCACGCAGCTGAGCGCCACGGTGGCGACGTTCACCCACGCCGATCCGGCGGGCACAGCGTCGGATTACACCGCGACGATCGACTGGGGCGACGGCTCGTCGAGCACGGCGGGGACGGTCGGCGCCGCAGCCGGCGGAGGCTTCGAAGTCAAGGGCTCGCATACCTACGCCGCCACCGGCCAGTACACGACCACCATCACGATCAACGACGTAGGGGGCGCCAAAACGACCGCCACCGGCAGCGCCACCGTAGTCGGCCCGCCGGTCGTCTCGAACGAGAACGTCGTCTCGGTCACCGAAACGACAGCCACGATCGGCTTCGAGATCGACCCGGACGGGGCTGACACCACCTATGTGATCGAGTACGGACCGACCACGAGCTACGGCCAGCAGACAGCGCCCGTGGACATCGGCGCCACCCACGGGGCGCAGTCGCTGACGCGGACGCTCACAGGACTCGAACCCAACAGGCTCTACCACTTCGACGTGCTCGCCACCAACTCGGCGGGGGCCGAGGGCGTGGGCAGCAGCGATCAGTCGTTCACCACCGTACTGCCGGGCCCGGCCCCTACACCGCCTGGCTCTTCGGCCACCAACTCTCCCGGCACCGCCCCCGCGGGCCCGACAGCAGGGTCGGGCGCACTCGGGTTCAAAGCGACCGCGGCGGCGCTCGGGCCCCCGGTGCTCGGCAAGACCGTGAACGTGACGCCGGTGTCGGGGATCGTCTACGTCGAGCTGCCACCCGGCGCCACGCTGGCTTCGCTCACGCCGGCTGCCTACGCAAGGGCATCCCTGTCGCCGTTCTCGCCGTTCGCGCTCGCGACCCAGGCGTTCGCGGCGTTCATAGCAGGCCAAGCGCTCGCAGCGCGCACGGAGGCCCAGGCGTTCGAAGCGTTTGGGGACGGACGAGCCTCCGCGGCGCTTACAAAGGGGCGGGCGTTCGTGCCGCTGACCCAAGCGCGCCAGATTCCCGTCGGGTCGATCCTCGAAACGACCCACGGCGTGGTCGGTATCACGACAGCCACCACCGCCGCCAAGCGGGGCAAGCTGCAGTCCGGCGACTTCGGGAGCGGGATCTTCAAGCTCTTGCAGGGGCGCAGGGAAAAAGGGCTGACCAACCTGGACATCATCGACAACCACAGCCCCCGCCAGGTCTGCGCCACGATCGGCAAGCAGGCGCGGATCGCGGCCAGGCATCTGAGCTCGAAGGTGCTCGGCCGGCTCAACGCCAGCGGGCATGGGCAGTTCAGCGCGCGCGGGCAGTACAGCGCGGCGACGGTGCGCGGCACCGTCTGGAGCGTGCAGAACCAGTGCGACGGGACGCTCACCCACGTCAAGCGCGGCGTCGTCTCGGTCCGCGACTTCCACCGCCGCAAGACGATCACGCTGTTCACCGGCGAGTCCTACCTCGCCCGCGGACCGCTCAAGTAGAACCGACCCGAGACTGGGTGGTGCCGGCATGGCGCGGCTGAAACCGCCCCGAATCCGCAGGCAAAGATCTCTGCGCCGCGTGGCAGGAGAGGCAACGCTAAGACTCTGGTGGCAGTACCGCCTAGTAGACTGCATCCCTTCGTGCCAAGTTTCCGGCATTACTCCCACGAGCACGTCGAACTCGGTGAAAAGCTAACCCCCGAGTGGACAAGGCGCACCTTCCCGACTTCGTGGGAGGAGTTCGAGACGACTGTAGTCGAGTGGCTCGAACTAGTCTGGCCAGATTGGAAGTGCCCGCATTGCGGGCACCAGTTCTGGCAGGTGCTGGAGGCGGTCAGGCTTGCCTCAGCAGTGGCATGGCCGATCGCTGAGGGCTCTTCTTTCGGAGCCTACCCCGTCGTGCCAGTTGCGTGTACGTGGTGCAAGCAGGTCACACCCATTCTGTTGTTCTGGATCTTCGAGTCGCCGCCTCCGGCGGGCAATGGGCCAGCGACGAGTTCATGAACGACGCAGAACCGGGAATGACGCTGGATGACGTTCAGCAGAAGGAACCGCCACTGGTAGAGCGCGATTTCGAGACACGAGCAGAGATGAAGGTCCGTCACAGCGAGCTGAAGTCGATCAGTGAACGGTTAGACCACGTCTCGGCGGTCTCGCGGGCCAAGAAGTGGGAAGTCGGCTCTCAGGTGACATTTGGTGTTTTTGCTGGGGGCGTCGTCGCTCTGCTCCCGTTCCTCGCTGCGAAGCCATCACTTGTGCTCGTGATCTGCTACTTCGCGGTGCTCCTCGCGGCAGTTGGTGCCAGCCGGCTCTGCTGGACCGCGGGTGCAGATATCGCAGAAGAACGCATCGACTCCGTGCTCTCCATCAAAGAACACATCGACAAAACCATGCTGAAAACGGAAACGCCACGCCTGCAAGCGCCCACGGATGTCAGGCGACTTGTGGCTCCCGAGCAGCCCCGGGCGGAGCCTGAGCCTCTGTTGCCTCCACCAGATTGACGCGCCGAGGGTTGATCCCGAGTACGCGACCGCCGGGACCCTCAATCTCGACCATCGTATTTCCGTCGAGCGCTTCTCGATAAGCCCGATTCCAGTCAGCCAGCGTGACGTTGACTTCGATCACTTCTTTGTTGTCGAGCGTGATGCGTACAGGCATTGCGTGTCTCGTTTATCGGTGGCTCATCGCTGTAGATCAACGCTTGGGAGCAGGCTGACGATCATATCGAGCATATACCCTCGCTTGCTCTCGATCGATCAAAACTTCGTGGTAGCCGCCATCGATCCTTCCGATCAGATCCCTTTACTTTGTGAAGTGTAGCGTAAACGTCGGGCTCTAGCAAGGTCGTAGTTGGACCCGCCGCCTGGCCGCGGGCCCCTCAAGTGGGGCCGCCCCGAGACTGGGCGCCGCCCCCTCAAACGGGAGCCGACGCGCGGCCGGGCCTGCCTGCCACTCAAACGGAGCCGACCCGCGGCCGGCGCGCGCCGAGGCTCGGCAGCGCGGTGCCGTCGAGCTCGATCGCGCTCACCGCGAGCTCGCCGAACAACGCCGCCCGCTCGGCGTCGTCGGAGCCGTAGTGGCCCCCGTCGCGGCGATCCAGCAGCGAGAGCACACCGATCGGCCGGCCCTGGCGCATCAGCGGGACTACCAGCATCGTGTACGGGACGTGGCCGGTGCCGGCCGCGATGCGCGCCGCGAAGCGCGGATCGGTATGGCAGTCGCTCACCGCCAGCGGCTGCCCACTTTCGATCACGCTGCCCGCAAGCCCCTGTCCGGGAGGCAGTCGCACGCCCACGATCTCGCGCCCGCCCGCGCCCCACGCGGACTGGTAGACCAGCTCGCCGGTGTTCGCGTCCGTCAGCGCGATCGAGGACGCCGCCGCCCCGAACACACCGGCAGCGGTGCGCACGATCCCCTCGATCAGGCTGCGCTGTGCGGCGGGCCCCTCGACCGACAGCGTCAGCGACCCGCCGACCGAAGCCTGCGAGTGGCCGCCGAGGGCGCGCGCGAAGGCCGCAATCGACGCGACGCGCCGCTCGGGGATCATCTCCAAGCCGGCCTGCACCGCATCGGCGATCTCGGGGGGAACGTCCGGGGCCAGCTCGTGCAGCTTGGTCGGGCTCGCGTACACCGGCGGCTTGCCCACGATCAGCGTCCACAGCGTCGCCGCCAGGCCGAAGACGTCGCTGCGCGGCGACACCGAGCCGCCCGCGAACACCTCGGGGGCCATGAACTTGGGGGTGCCCACCCCCATCGTCCCTTCGTCTTCTTCCTCGTCGCGCAGCAGCCGCGCGATCCCGAAGTCCACCAGCACCACGCCGTCGGTGCCGAGGATCAGGTTCTGCGGCTTGACGTCGCGGTGCACGATCTGCTGCTCGTGCACATACTCGAGCGCCTCGCAGCTCTGGCGCGCGTACTCCACCGCGCGGTCCAGCCCCAGCCCCGGTTCGCCGTCCTTGGCCAACAGCGCGTGCAGGTCGGTGCCCTCGACCAGTTCCATCACCAGATACTGGCCGCGCTCGTCGGCGAAGTGGTCCATCACCTCGACCACGCGCGGATGGCGCAGCAGCGACAGCAGCTGCGCCTCGACCTCGAAACGCTCCGCGTGGCGCGTGTTGTTGACGTGCTTGACCGCCACCGCCGCGCCGCTGCTGGTGTCCAGCGCGCGGTAGACCGCGCCCATCGCGCCGCTGGAGATCGGCGCCTGCACGGTGTAGCGGCCGGCGAGCGTGAGTTCCTGGGGCAATACGAAGCGCGAAGGATCCTCGATCATCGAGGGCCAGCGTAACGCAGGCCCCGCCGCAGCCATCGCCCGACGCACCGCGCAGGCGTTGTCCGCCGCCATGGCCCGCCGCACCGCGCAGGCGTTGCCCGCTTGGCCTGACCCCTGAAGGTCGGTCCGGTCCTTGTGAGAGTTTCTTGCGCTCGCGATGATGGGCGAGGGAGGAACTCCACGATGAAGCGACGCAGGCACACGTCCGAGCAGATCATCCGCAAGCTGCGGGAGGCTGAGCGGTTGCTCGGTGAGGGAAAGACGATCCCGGAGGTCGCCAAGACCCTGGAGGTCAGCGAGCAGACCTTCCATCGTTGGCGCAACCAGTACGGCGGGATGAAGGCCGACGACGTTAAGCGCTTGAAGGAGCTGGAGCGCGAGAACGGGCGTTTGAAGGCGATCGTGGCTGACCAGGCGCTCGAGAACCGGGCGTTGAAGGAGATCGCGTCGGGAAACTGGTTGGCCCAGTCCGCCGGCGCGCCGGGCGGTCGCGATGCTTTGCGACCGTCTCGGCGTCAGCGAGCGCTGGGCATGCCGGGTGGTGGGGCAGCATCGCTCCACGCAGCGACACGAACCCAAGACGGCTGGTGATGACGCGGCGTTACGCGCTGAGCTGCGCACGTTCTCCAGTGAGCGGCCGCGGTGGGGGTACCGGCGCGCGCACCATCATTTGCGGGAGCTGGGCTGGGAGGTCAACCGCGAGCGGGTGCAGCGGCTGTGGCGAGAGGAGGGGCTGCGGGTGCCTGTGCGCAAGCGTAAGCGCCGGCGTCTGGGGGACTCGACCGTCCCAGCGCAGCGGCTGCGGGCCGAGCGCCAGAATCACGTATGGGCGTTCGACTTCCAGTTCGACCAGACCGCCGACGGTAGGGCGATCAAGCTGCTGAACATCGTGGACGAGTTCACGCGCGAGTCACTGGTGATGCTCGTGCAGCGCTCGATCGACGCTGACAGGGTCGTCGCGACGCTGGAGGCGTTGGTCGCTGAGCGTGGCGCCCCGCCGAGCTCCTGCGCTGCGACAACGGCCCGGAGATGACCGCGCACGCGCTCAGGGATTGGTGTGAGCTGTCGAGGACCGGGACCGTGTTCATCGAGCCGGGCTCCCCGTGGCAGAACCCGTTCGTGGAGAGCTTCCACTCCCGCGTCCGCGACGAGCTCTTGGATGTCGAGGAGTTCTGTGGGCTGGCCGAGGCACGGGTCGTGATCGGCGACTGGCGCGAGGACTACAACCACCGGCGGCCGCACTCCGCGCTCGGGATGAAGGCGCCGGCCACGTTCGCCGCCGAGCACGCCGCGAGCGCCATCGACCGCAAGGCCGCATAAACCACACGCCCCGCCGCCACGACATCACCCCTCCAACGCGCCACCCCAAGGCCCGTGGACATGCCGCGTTGTGGACAGCAAGCTGCCCACAACGCTTGGACAACGCTTCGCGTGCCCACATGCCCACCGGCCCGACCGCTACACCACGTACACTCCACCAGTCAACCCGTGTCCACGAAAACGGGACTCAATCCACCAACTCTCACACTCGGTGGACCGAAAAACAGGGGCCGGCCAAGCCGCCATCGGCAGGACCGTGCCGATTGCCCCTTCGCGCGTGAGGCCCCGAAACCGCGTTGGGATCTTCGGCGATTGGACTTGAGGTTCCTCGGGCGTCGAGCTACCAACGTCCACGTCCAAACGCCGGATACGGCGACGAACGAAGGAGGATCACGGTGACCAAGACCACTCGATCAGCCCGAAAGAAGCCGTCGGCGGGCAGGTCGTCGACCAGCGAGGCGGTGCTGCGAGCCCTGTCCTCAAAGCCCAGATCGACCGCAGCGGACGTGGCGACCGCGGCCGGCTTGGGGCGATCGACGGCGAGCAAGGTGCTCGCTCAGTTGGCGGACGCTGGGAAGGTTCGCCGGACTTCCGGCAGGCGCGACGGCGGCCGACGACTGCCGGATCGCTTCGCGCTGGTCTCATCCAAGACCACCGCGCGTGCCGCCAAGCCGGGGGCACGCGCCGAGCGGCTGAGCCCCGGCCAGCTGGACGGGCTCGTGCTCGGCGCCCTCGACCTGTTGGAGCAGATTCGAGGGCGGTGGCGTCCGTGCTGGCCCCTACGGTCATTGCAGATGACATGGACCTCGCCGCTTTGATCTCCACCGCTGTCGCTACCGCCGGGATCTCCCCTCCTGCGATCCGACACCACCCGCTGAGCCGCAAGCGCTCCAGCGCGTTCACCCGTGCTGGATGCGCAAGACGGCAAGTGATCAATGCTCATCTCGGTCCGCTGTTCTGCCCCCAAACCTATACTGGCGTCGTGTTAACACCCGTGAGAGAGCCCCATCGGCGGCGCTACGTGCGGATGCAATGAGCTTCACAGTCGGTGCTGTTATTGACGGCTTGGGCTATCGCCAGCCGGGCGATCTTCTCGAACGCGACCTGCATGACCAGACGGTCGAAGCGTCCCGGAGACAGGCGTGGCGAGAAGCGACGCAGCGTCTCGACGTCAACGCGGCATTCTTTCAGGGAGGTGTTCCGCTGGTCTACTTCCGGGGCCTGCGGCTTCCATCTAATGCCGATGTCGATGCGGCGATTCGCGTACTGCATCGCCAGAGCTGGAACCACGGACGGGCGCCGTTCCTCGTAGTTGTGTTGCCGGACGAAGTCCGGGTCCTCGACAACCGGACGGCGCCGTTCGACGACTTCACGCTCCTGCGCGCTACGACGATCGACGCACTGGCCGACTTCAGCTATGGGTCGCTCATGAGCGGTGGACTTACGTCCCGCCTGGAAGGCCGGCGCCGGCTGACTGTGGTCAACCAACTCCGCGCCGACTTGCGGAGCGCGCGACTGAAACTCGTGAGCTTGGGGCTGGAGCCCGAGGCCGCGAAGGATCTGTTGGGTAGGTCGTTGTTCGTGCAGTACCTGCACGACCGGGACGTACTTGCACGCATCGTAGGACCGGCGAGAAGTCGCTCGTTCGAGGAGGCAATCGAGGTGTCTGTCGATGCTGTCTACGAGCTATTCGACGAAGTCTATGCCCGCTTCAACGGCGACGTGTTCCCAGTGTCTGATGATGAGCGTTCGTCGGTGAGAGCCGACCACCTAGAGGTTGTTCTGGACTTTCTTCGTGGGGTTCGCGGCGGGCAACTTCCCATCATCAGCTACTACGACTTCAGCGTCATTCCGGCGGAGCTTCTCAGCAATATCTATGAGGAGTTCCTTGAGGACAAGCAGAAGGGAAGCGCTGCCCACTACACACCCGAGCACATCGTTGACCTTGCTTTGGAAGAGGTTCTGCCGCTGGGCTTGGCCGCTGGCCCGATGGCCGTGCTCGATCCGGCGTGTGGGTCTGGGATTTTCTTGGCGCGAGCCTACAGACGCCTGATCGACCTTGATGAGATTCGGCTCGGCCGCCACCTTAAACCTGCCGAGCTGTCAAAGCTTCTAGGTCAGTCGATCTTCGGCTGCGACACGATGCGAAGCGCTGTCCGCGTCGCCGCATTCAGCTGCTATCTCGTGCTGCTAGACCACTGTCGTAAGGAGGACATTGAGGCGTGCGTTCGCTTCCCCACTCTCCTTGAGAGCAACCTCTTTGTAGGGGACTTCTTCGAATTGCAGGATGCCTTGTCCGGACCCTACGATGTCATCGCCTCAAACCCGCCGTGGAAGCGCTGGACGGCGCCAGCTGCAACATATATCGCCAAGCACAAAAAGCCGGCCGGCGACAAGCAGCTCGCTCAGGCCTTCCTATGGGGCTGCCTCGGTCGCCTTGCTCCGGAAGGTCAGATGGTCATCCTGATGCCGGCCAAGGGTGCACTTTACAACACGAGCAGACCCAACATCGCATTCCGTAAGGCGCTGGTGGGTGACACACGCCTGGAACTGATTATCGACTTCTCCGCCTTTCGACACGAGCTGTTCGCCAACGCCAAAGGGCCGATGGCCGTGATGGTGCTGCGTGGGCAAGATCACGAGCAAGAGCCATACATCACCTTCTGTACTCCTCATCCGACGCCGCTGAGTGACAGCACTGGTCGCGTAGTTTTGGCCGGCGGCGACATCAAGCGGCTGCCTCGTAGCGAGGCAGCGCGACGCCCTGAGTACTTCAAAGCGACTCTCTTTGGTTCGCTGCGCGACGCTAATTTGCTTGAGCGTTTGCAACGCCGGCATCCCACGTTGAAGGAGCTTGAGGACCAGGGCGAGTTCCTGGTCGGCACTGGCTATCAGGTTGACGGTGGCGAGCACCACGAGTCGCCGTTCCTCACGCGCACGCCGCGCGTAGAGAGCGAGTCCATCGAGCCATTCCGTGTCCGCCGACTCGACCCCCCGCCCGACACCGAGACCTTCCATCGCACCCGCGATGAGGCGATCTTCCGCGGTGCGCATATTCTGATCGCACGCTCGATCGACCGGCACGGCTACGTTCAGGCAGCGTTCATCGATCGTGACGCATCCTTCACCGACAGCGTTATCGGCATCGCAGCGCCCGGAAAGACGTCCGAGCAGCTCCAAGCCTTCACTGCGCTACTCAACTCAGCGCTAGTGCGTTACGTACTGTTCCTAACCGCAACCTCTTGGGGAGTCGAGCGGCCGCGGTTGGAGGCGCAGGATCTCCGCGTTCTACCGCTTGCGGTCCCTGACCGTGGCGCTATCCGCAAGCTCGCCAGGATTACACTTCGCGCCTCGCGAGACGGTGTCGTCGCGAAGGATCGACTCGAAGTCGATGACATCGTCGCGGAGCTTTACCGACTCAGCCAGACTGACCGTCGCCAGATCAGCGACTTGCTGCACTATGGCATCGATCTGCACTACCGCAAGGCCAGATCCATCGCATTTGAGCCACCGAAGGAAGCAGCGCTCAAGCAGTACCGCAAGGTACTAGAGCAGCAGCTTAGTGCGGCGCTCCGCGTCGAGGTCAACACGCTGGTCGCACGCGACAATCATCCTTGGGCGACTGTTTCGATCGGCCTCGGTAGACGGCCACCCGACGTCACGGATCGTCACTCGGCACTCGCCGCCGCAAGTCAATCCGCCGAGGAGAGCAGCGGCAGCGTTGTCCTCCGGCGTACTATGCGTGTTTATCAGGCACGTGGGGTCCTGATGACCAAGCCTACCGAAGCTCGGCACTGGACCGCGTCGGCAGCGCTGCAGGATGCCGACGACGTCATTGCGGAGTGCCTGCGAGCGGCTGCGCGTGACGAGCTTGATGCCTTCCAGGTGGGTCGGTCTGAGTGATCCGCGAGTCACCAACTGAGCCGGCGATGAGGCTCGCAGCAGACCTTCGCTCGGAACTCCTTGAGCGGCATCGCGCTGAGGCCCTAGACCTCGTCGCCGAGGCCCTGGGCAAGTGGCGAGACGAGGGGTTCCGTCGTTACAATAACCACGAGAACTCATGCACGATTCGTGTGTTCGCCTGGATGCTAAAGCTCCTCGAAGCCAGGCTGGACGAGGACCCGGTCCAGATCATCCCGGTCGTTGAGGGTGTCACACCCAATGAGGATCAACTCGAAGGTCGGTCGAGTTTCGCAAACGCCAAGCGACCAGACATCGTCCTCTACCTCGGAGGCAACCATGCCATCCGAATGTGCATCGAGTGTAAGCGCTTTCTTGGCTCTGCGAACGCACACGAGTACACACATAACGGCATGGTCAGATTTCTCACCGGCGAGTACATCACCGACGCTGGCCGCGGCCTGATGATCGGTTACGTCATGACCCACTCGATCGGGAGGCGAGTGGGTCAGGTCAACGAACAGGTCAGGGAACACCCGGCGATGGGGGAGGACCACCAACTTGGGGAGGCATTAGCCATAGCTCCGATTGACGACGTACATGTCTCGACGCATATCAGCAGCGGTATTACGCTGACTCACTTCTTCCTCGACATGCGACGTTATTAGCAGCCGTCAAGGGCTGCTCAAGCCTGCGGCAGTGAGCGGTCGCCGCATATAAGGCCAATCGGCTGAGGCTTGCGCTGCCTCCTTCGGCGAAGCCCACCTTTGAGAGGCAGCTCTAGCTGCAACTTTTGACTGCCGACGACTCCCACCCTGAAGCGTTCACGTGTATACCCGGCCGCCTTGGCCTGACCCCTGAAGGTCGGTCCGGTCCTTGTGAGAGTTTCTTGCGCTCGCGATGATGGGCGAGGGAGGAACTCCACGATGAAGCGACGCAGGCACACGTCCGAGCAGATCATCCGCAAGCTGCGGGAGGCTGAGCGGTTGCTCGGTGAGGGAAAGACGATCCCGGAGGTCGCCAAGACCCTGGAGGTCAGCGAGCAGACCTTCCATCGTTGGCGCAACCAGTACGGCGGGATGAAGGCCGACGACGTTAAGCGCTTGAAGGAGCTGGAGCGCGAGAACGGGCGTTTGAAGGCGATCGTGGCTGACCAGGCGCTCGAGAACCGGGCGTTGAAGGAGATCGCGTCGGGAAACTGGTTGGCCCAGTCCGCCGGCGCGCCGGGCGGTCGCGATGCTTTGCGACCGTCTCGGCGTCAGCGAGCGCTGGGCATGCCGGGTGGTGGGGCAGCATCGCTCCACGCAGCGACACGAACCCAAGACGGCTGGTGATGACGCGGCGTTACGCGCTGAGCTGCGCACGTTCTCCAGTGAGCGGCCGCGGTGGGGGTACCGGCGCGCGCACCATCATTTGCGGGAGCTGGGCTGGGAGGTCAACCGCAAGCGGGTGCAGCGGCTGTGGCGAGAGGAGGGGCTGCGGGTGCCTGTGCGCAAGCGTAAGCGCCGGCGTCTGGGGGACTCGACCGTCCCAGCGCAGCGGCTGCGGGCCGAGCGCCAGAATCACGTATGGGCGTTCGACTTCCAGTTCGACCAGACCGCCGACGGTAGGGCGATCAAGCTGCTGAACATCGTGGACGAGTTCACGCGCGAGTCACTGGTGATGCTCGTGCAGCGCTCGATCGACGCTGACAGGGTCGTCGCGACGCTGGAGGCGTTGGTCGCTGAGCGTGGCGCCCCCGCCGAGCTCCTGCGCTGCGACAACGGCCCGGAGATGACCGCGCACGCGCTCAGGGATTGGTGTGAGCTGTCGAGGACCGGGACCGTGTTCATCGAGCCGGGCTCCCCGTGGCAGAACCCGTTCGTGGAGAGCTTCCACTCCCGCGTCCGCGACGAGCTCTTGGATGTCGAGGAGTTCTGTGGGCTGGCCGAGGCACGGGTCGTGATCGGCGACTGGCGCGAGGACTACAACCACCGGCGGCCGCACTCCGCGCTCGGGATGAAGGCGCCGGCCACGTTCGCCGCCGAGCACGCCGCGAGCGCCATCGACCGCAAGGCCGCATAAACCACACGCCCCGCCGCCACGACATCACCCCTCCAACGCGCCACCCCAAGGCCCGTGGACATGCCGCGTTGTGGACAGCAAGCTGCCCACAACGCTTGGACAACGCTTCGCGTTGCCCACATGCCCACCGGCCCGACCGCTACACCACGTACACTCCACCAGTCAACCCGTGTCCACGAAAACGGGACTCAATCCACCAACTCTCACACTCGGTGGACCGAAAAACAGGGGCCGGCCAAGCCGCCATCGCCCGCCGCACCGCGCGGACACACGCGACGCCCGCCGACCACTCGGATAGCGTTCGGCGGGGCGATCTGAGGTGAACGGATGAAGCGCAAGCGCAGGCGGACCGGACCGGCACGCACGCAGCGGCTGCGGCTGGTGCTGCTGGCGATCGTCGCGTTGGGCGCCACGGGCCTGGCGCTCGTCGCCTACGAGACGAACCTGTTGCGCTCGTTGGAGCTGAGCACCGTCAACACCCGCTTCTCGATCCGCGGACGCCGGCGACCGCCGAGGAATGTCGTGCTCGTCGAGATCGACGAAGCCACCTTCGACGAACTCGGCTTGCAGTGGCCGTTTCCGCGAAAAGTCCACGCCAAGGTGATCGAAGACATCGCGCGCGAGCACCCCCGGGTGATCGCCTACGACGTGCAGTTCAGCGAGGCCAGCGCCTGCCCCCCCTCGGCCCGGGGCTCGCAACCGCCGCCCGGCCACTGCCCCGAGGCGGACGCCGACGACGACGCGCTGCTAGAAGCGCTCGAGCAGGCCGGCGGGCGCACCGTGATGACCACGACCGAAACCGAAGGGCACGGCAAGACGAGGTTTCTCGGCAGCGACGAAGGCAGCACGCTCCTGAGCGAAGTGGGGTCGCGACCCGCCAACGGCCTGCTGCCGACCGATCCGGGCGGCGTGCTACGCCGCGTGAGCTTCTCCGTCGGGGGGCTGAAGACGCTCGCGGTGGCGAGCGCCGAAGTCGCCGACGGGCACCCGGTCAACCCGCGCGAGTTCGCCGGGGCTCCAGCGTGGATCGACTACTACGGGCCGGAAGGCACCTTTCCGAAGGTGTCGTTCTCGACCGTCTACCGCAACCGCCTGCCGCCCGACTTCTTCCACGGCAAGATCGTCGTTGTCGGTCCCTCGGCGCCGACGCTGCAGGACATCCACCCGACGTCAACCGCTCGCCAGATGCCGGGCGCCGAAGTCCAGGCGAGCGCGATCGAGACCGTGCTGCGCGGCCTGCCGCTGCGTTCGACGGCGGCGTGGCTCGATCTCGCGCTGATCGTGCTGCTGGGCTTCGCCGCCCCGCTCGCCAGCCTGCGGTTGGGCCCGATCGCCACGATCGCGCTCGCCCTCGCGCTGGCCGCGGCGTTCACGCTCGCCGCGCAGATCGCCTTCGACGACGGCAGCGTCGTCGCGTTCGTGTACCCGCTCGGAGCCCTGATCCTGAGTGCGGCCGGCGCGCTGTCGGTGCAGCTGGTCACGATCGCCTTTGAGCGCGAGCGGGTGCGCGACCTGTTCTCACGCTTCGTGCCCGAGAACGTCGTCGATGAGGTGCTCGCGAGCGCCGACGCCGGGCTGCGCCTGGGCGGAGTGCAGCGCGAGGGCACCGTGATGTTCACCGACCTGCGCGGCTTCACGACGTTCGCCGAAACGCTGACCCCGGACCGCGTGATCGAAGTGCTCAACCGCTACCTCAGCGAGATGAGCGACGCGATCCTCGACCACGGGGGCACCCTCGTGGCCTACATGGGCGACGGCATCATGGCCGTCTTCGGAGCGCCGATCGCACAGCCCGACCACGCCGACCGTGCGCTCGCGGCCGCCCGCGAGATGCTCGGCGTGCGACTGCCGAGCTTCAACGCGTGGCTGGGAGAGCAGCATCTGGGATCGGGGTTTCGCATGGGCATCGGCCTGAACTCCGGGAGCGTGATGTCGGGCAACGTCGGCTCCGAGCGGCGCGTCGAGTACACGGCGGTCGGCGACGCGACGAACGTAGCCGCACGCATCGAGCAGTACACGAAGGGCACGCCCCACCAGCTGCTGCTCTCCGGCGCCACGCGCGACGCTCTGACCGAGCCGTCTGAGGACGTCGTCTATGTCGATGAGGTCGGGCTGCGCGGGCGCAAGGCGAGCATCACGATCTGGTCGCTGGCCGACGACGACGCCGCGCCCGCCGCCGACCGGTCGGCGGCCACGATGGGCCAGTCCGCCTCCCCGGCCGGCCAGCCGGAGCTTCCGACGAGCCTGCCGGTGCCGCCGACAAGCGAGTCGGGGTGAAGTGTGGGTTTTGCTTTGAGATCGTCCGCGTGTGTGCGCCCAATGTCGCAGCGGGCCGGCGCGGGACGTCCTGTCCCGCGTCTGCTGGCCCGGCCGTCGCCATGAAGCAACGTGGACCGGGACTCGGGAGGCCACTCGTCGACAGTGTGAAGGGCTCACGCCACGCGAACATGAAGGAGCTGCGCGCCGGCACGCTCCGCGTGCTGTTCGCCTTCAACCCGCAGCGCACGGCGCTTCTGCTCATCGGCGGGAACAAGCGCGACCGCTGGCAGGAGTTCTACGCGCAGATGATCCCGCTCGCCGACGACCTCTTCGACGAGCACCTAACAGAACTCGATGACGAAGGAGCTCCCTGAGATGGCAACCAAGACCAAGAACTTCAACGACCTGCGCAAGCGCGCGCACGCCGCAGCCACCCCGGCTGGGATGCCAATGTCGCCGAGCGTCGGCGCGCGATGCAGGATGCCCTCGCGCTGGCCGACCTGCGCAAGGCCAGGCACGTCACCCAGGTCCAGCTCGCCGAGCAGCTCGGGATCGCCCAGGGCAACGTCTCGCGGCTGGAGGGTCGCAGCGACGTCTACCTCTCGACACTGCGCTCCTACGTGGAGGCGCTCGGCGGACACCTGGAGATCGCCGCCGTCTTCGGCGAGAAGCGCATCGCCATGGCTGTCGGCTCGGGCGACCACGTCGAGTAACTCACACCCCGCCACGGTCGCGTTCGGCGTACTCGGCTGACACCTGCACCACGGGCCGCCGCGCAAAAACCGCGGCTGTTGCGAGGACCGGTTGAGCCCAAGCAATATACCAGTTTTGCGTTCACCCAACGGCTGATCGACGCCGGCGCAGATCCCTCGATCGGGTCCGTTGGAGATGGGTATGACAACGCGCTGGCCGAGACGACGATCGGGCTCTACAAGACGGAGCTGATCAATCCTCAGCGGCCGTGGAAGACGCTTGATGAGGTGGAGTTCGCGACGCTGGAGTGGGTGGACTGGTACAACAATGCCAGGCTGCATGGGGCGTGCGAACGGCTTCCCCCCGGCCGAGTTCGAGACCGACCACCTGGCAGCTCAAACGTAGGCATGTGGACATGCCGGGCTGTGGACAGCAAGCTGACCACAGCCCTTGGACAACCCTCCCGGGTTGCCCACATGACCACAGGCCCAGCCACACACAACACCCACATTATGATATAAACGACACAGTTACTCAAACGAACAGCCTCCAACGAACCCGGGGCGGTTCAAACCTCATTACTTTCTTTCTCGATGAGACTGGCTATCGGTCTTACGACGATAAACAATTCGATCAAGGATCGCCATAAATATCGCGAACGCGGCAGGCGCAATAACAGCAGTCTCCCACGTTGTCCGTACACCAAAGCGCAAAAGCAAAATAATGCCTATAGTCACTATCACCAGGCGTCTACCTGTGGAAGAACCGTAGATAGGCTCACCACCGACCGTCTTTGGACGACTATATAGGCCTCTTCCCGATGCGGTCGCAGTAACCAGCACGACCATCGCAATGGCAACAAGCACCGACACGATATCCGATAGTCCGACTAACTTGTTGGCGACTAAAAGGCTACCGCAAAGAATAGCTAGCGCTAGTCCCACTCGCGTGCTTCTTTGCGCAACACCATATGTTCGCGTCACCGCTCGCCACTCCATTTTAGTACGCCCAAATTTATCACCGACTCCCGATATATGCGCCTACCGCGCAGCCACCAATTGCTCCAGCCTCAGGCGCAAGGCCGGCAGTACCAAACTCCGCAATCACTGCGCCCCCGACGGCACCAATAACACAACCGGCGGTAACACCTCCTCCACCGGGTCGGCTAACTGGTTGGACATGCCATCGACGTCCACGAGGATAGCTGGAGTGCTTCGGGCATTGCTGTCCCCTTCCAATATCCTCGCGTCGGCCTTGGCCCAAGGCGGCCGTGTCGCCAGTTTCGGCCGTCGTACAGCCTTCATACGGCGAACCGTTTTCATCGCTTTCGCTTGCGGATCTATTCAGGACAGCCTCTTCGATGCGCGGCGTGCCCTGGTCATCAGCTAGCGCGCGCAATCCATATTCGAAGACGCCGTGTTCGTGGTAGTCGGCGTATTCATATTCTTCATAGTATTCTTCTTCGACCGTCGTGTCTCCGGTAGCGCCGATCGCAACCTGCGACGCAACAGGAGCGAAGTCCGATGGCAGTTCCACGGCCGCCCCAAACGGGGCTCCCGGTTCGGCGCTGACGACTTGCACACCGTGACCTGACGGGCGGCTATTCGTATCCGTCTTTATCTTCACATCGTCGTCTAAATTCCATCACTGTCTCGAAGTCGGGCCTCAGATCGCTTACGAAGTTCGATCGTGACAGCACAGGCTACACTCACCATCACCAGGCTAATGCTCCAGATCCACGGAAGACCAGCTCCAAAGCGCAAAAGCGGGGTTATCAAGGTAATCCAGACAAGCCATCGCGGTCCTATTTTCAAATGGCGACGTTCCTCGTCGGTTATCACCGGAGGCTGAGGGAGGAAGCGCTTTGACACCATTATTGCAATAGGATACGACAAAATGCTGCCTGCTATCACCGCGATGCCACTGGAGAGCCCTATCAAATAGTGCGCTCCCAGCACCGCCACAGACAGTATGCCCAGTGCAACTACGAGACGCACGCTGTTAGCGATATTTCGCTTGCGCTGTGCCGACAAGTTGTTCCCTCTTTCTGTTCGTCAATATCAAGCCTGCGTGACTAAAAGAGCTCTTCGATAATTACCACGGCTCCGCCTACTATGAAGCAACCTCCGTACGCACCCGCCTCTGTGCCAAGTCCAACCGTTGTAGCTGCGGCAAACGTCCCTCCCGCAACGCCACCAACTATGCAGCCAGCGATCGCACCATCATGGAATGTGATGTGACCACGACCATGTGTCGCCCTAGCTCCGGGAGACTGCACCCGGGTCCGCCGTACCCTTCCACCACCATGACACATGCCGCGGTCATTGCACTCAACAGCCACATATCGCGTACATGGCCCTGATTGTTCGTGCTTGCAAAGTAGTGCATTAGGATTCAACACAGGTGTGTGTTCACTATCGCCTTCTTCCCTAATCAGCGGCTGACGCAGGATTGCTGGTTCGGCCTGGACTTCCTGCTTACCATCTTCATTGCCGTCGTGGTATGAAGCATATTCGTATTCGCCTTCTTCTTCCCAGTATTCTTCTTCATAGTATTCTTCTTCTTCTGGGTAGCCGTTGTTGGACCATTGTGGGTGGGGGCCGTACCATAGTGCGTAGAGGATTGCTTCTTCGGCTGCGCGTGCGGCGATTTCGGCGGCTTGTTTTTCGGCGAGTTCGCGGGCGATTCGTTCTTCTTCGGCCATGCGGGCGTCGCGGCCTTCGGTAGCAAGGTTTTGGCTGTCGGCGATTGCCCATGCTGGCGGTTCGCTGGAGGCGCCGGTTGGGTCTGTTTCGTTGAGGGGGTTGCCGCTGGTGTAGGCGTAGTTGTTGGCGTCGGCGCCGGGGATCGGATCGGGTTGCAGGAACCGGCCGAGTTGCGGGATGTAGGTGCGGGCGCCCATTTGCGCGATACCGGAGGGTAGTTCGGTGGGGACCTCAATCCCACCGAGCCACGCGTACTTGGGTGGGAGGCTGGTGGTCGGTACGCCCCACTCGGTCGTTTCGGCTTTGCTGGCGGGTTCGGTCGCGGTTTCTGACGCGCGGGCGGTCTCGCTGACGTTGCCGTGGAGGTTGTCGAGTTGGAGCACGGGTTCTTCGCCGTTGGCTTGGGTCGCGACGAGTTTACCACCGAGGCCAACGATGTTGCGAGACCATTCCGCTGCGTTGGATGTCCAGGATGGGTCGTTGCCGGAACCGGCGTAGTTGGTTGTCGTTGACCCGGTTCGTTTGCCGGTAGCGACTGTGAGGATCGTACGGCCTTCGGGGTCCAGGGTGTAGCCGAGTGTTTGGCCGTTCTGTTCGATGCTCGCCAGCTGGTTGTCGGTGTAGTAGGTGCTGGTCACCGGGTTGCCTTCGGCGTCGGCCGCAGGTAGCGTCGTGATGTCTCCGAATGCGTTGTAGGCGACGCCGGAGTCGTCGAGGCGGTCCGCTTCGTCGTAACCATGTTTTTCGGTCGAGCCTCCTTCGGTGGTACATTCGCCTTTGCTGCCTGGTGCGCGCGTCGTCAGGCTCGTGCGGTTGGTGTCGGCGTCGTAGGAGTAGAGCCTGGTCGTGCAGCCGTGTTCGTTTGTGTCTTGGTCTTCGGTGAGGCGGCCTATTTCATCGTAGGTGTAGCTGTTCGCGGTGGTCTTTGTTTCAGTTTTTTCCTGCCATTCCTCGGACTGGGTGAGTGTCTGTCCGCCGATTGATGGTATGTCGCTGTCTTTGTACCATATGCAGTTTGAGGTGCAGTGTGTCTTCTTTTCGTATTCGACTTTTATTGGTTCGCCGGTTTCGTTGACGGTGTATGTCGCGGTCATGCCGTTTGGGTAGCCTTCAGTCGCGATCGCGCCTTCGGCGTCAAAGGTGGCGGTGAACGATAGTTTGGTCGAGCCGTTCGTGTAGAGCAGTTCTGTCGGCAGTCCGGTTTCTTCGCTGTATGTGAATGTTTCGTTGCCCTGCCCGTTTTTGATTTCGGTTAGACGGCCGGCTTTTTCTTTTTCGTATTCGTATGCAGTTGTGACTTCTGAGGCGTCTGTGTAAGACGTCATCTCGCCGAGCTTGTTGTAGACGCTCGTGATCGCCTTGCCTTCGCTGTTGGTCTCCTTTTCGACCGCGCCGGTTTCTTCGTTGTATTTGTAGGTGACGCCCGAAACCGCTGTTCCTTCGGTGGCGCTGAGGCTCGTTTTTTCAAGGCGGCCCGAGCTTTCGTAGGTCTCCGTGGTGGTGCGCGTATTGGACCCGCTGGTGCTGGTTACGGTTTCCGGCTCGTCCCACATATTGTACGTATAGGTCGTGACGGGTATTTTCGGGAGGCTGCCCACGGGTTGCGCGGCGGGCTGGGTCTGGCAGGGCAGGTTCGCCCATTCGGGGTGTTTGCCGCAGGCGCTGACTTTGCTGTTGGTTTCGGCGGTGTAGTAGATCGTCTGTGACTCGTGTGCGTTGGGTGTACCGGCGCCGTAGCGCCGGCTTCTACGGCATCTTCAACCGCCAGACCTACGCCCTCACCGTCCAAACCGCCGGCAAGCTCTATTTCTAGACTCGCCCCGCCGTCTCACCAGCCTCACAGCCACACTCGGCCCCAACACATCACCTACCGGGAACGCACCCACGGCAAAACGATCACCGTCCACCCCAAAGGCATTCTCCTACCCAACAGCTGCCCCACACACGGCTTCCCCTCGCCTCACAGCTCGATTTCGAAAACGCCACGTTCGCCGAAACCCACGCCACGGTGCCTTGCCCCGTCCCCTCAACCTCCGGAGCCACGATCCGCAACGCCAAGGCAAGTCCGCTCGCGCGCTGACTGCGCTCCAGGTCGTGCCCCACGCCGTGCGCAGGCGACCAGCGAACCAGGCGTCGCTCAGCGCACGCCGGGCTGGTGTTCGCGCCGGGCCTGGATCGCGACGGTGAGGCCGTCGAGCCAGAGTTCGCTGAAGCTCTGGATGCAGTCGGGGATTTCCTCTTCGGCGATGCGACCGAAGTAGAGCAGCGCGTGCTCGGTGGCGCGTCTCAGCGAGTCGCTTTCGACCGGCTCGGGCTCGAGGCCGACTGCGCGCAGCACGGCGGCTGTGGGCCCCTCTCCCGGGCGGCGAGGACTGCGGCGCAGAGCGGCTTTCGCGGCGACGAAAGCCTCGGCGTCTATCTCTTCGCCCTCGATGGGCACGTCGAAGTGCAGACCGAGCATGCATCCGTCCATCCATGCGTCCCGGCCCTGCTCGGCGATCAACTCGAAGAATGCGGGGCTGTGCGCGGCCCGCTCCGCGGTCAGTCGCGCCTGCAGCATGTCGGACTTGAGCAGGCTTGCGGCGGCGGCAAGCTCGGGGACAGCGTCGGAGCAACAACCGACCGCCGAGAACAAGGCCTCGTGGCTGCCGGAGTTGTCGATCGCGAATAGCGCATTCTTCTCGGCGACCGCGAGCTGCTTCAAACCTTTCATGGACGATGACTTCATAGCCGCCGATTCTATTGGATGAAGCTATCGCTGCATACGGCTCGTCTATGCGGATTCGCCAGCGTCCTTCTTGGTGAATTGTTTGAGTCAGGGGTCATGCTGCGCGCGCACAACACGAGCGGCCGCTCACGCCCCGCCACGGTCACGTTCGACGTACTCGCCTGAAACCGAAGCCCGCGCCGGCCGCTCAGCCGGATACGGCGTAGCCCGCCTGGCGCAGCGCCGCGAGCGCCTGCGCCGCGCGCGCGCGCTCGCCGCCCAGCGCGGCACCGGCTCGCGCATACGCGGCTTCGTCGCTCGCCCGCGCGGCCGCCGCGAGCGCCGCGTAGTCGCGGCCGAGCGCCGCCAGCGAGGCGGCGAGGTTGGCGTTGGCCTGCGCCACCGCGGGACTCACGGATAGCCGCTGCAGCGCTCGCGCCGCGGAGCCGTAGGCGGTGGCCAGCTGCGCGGCCGCGGCGGCCTGCGCGGAGGCGCTCGACGCGCCCTGCAGGCGGGCCGTACCTGCGGCGACGGCGCTGCGCAACACACCGAAGGTGCGCGCCAGCGCGGCGGCATACACCGGGCTGGGGGCCAGGCCGAAGGCCGTGGTGCCGTTCAGCTTCAGCGTGGCCGCGATCTGCGCGCACTGCACGCCCTGGTTGGAGGAGGAGGAAGAAGAAGAAGGAGAAGAGGCACTCAGGCACGCGACGGTGGCCACGCCGCCGTCGGTGGGCACCGCGTAGAGCGTCAGCGGCCCCGGGAGGCCGCGCACGGATAGCCCGCTGTAGCGGTAGGCCTGCAGGGCGCCCAGCCGCACCGGTTCGGGGTGGGGCAGCGCCCCGCGCAGGGTCGCGAGGAACGCCGCCGGCAGTAGCGACGGTCCAGCGGCGCTGACCTCGCCGGCGACCAGCCGCTCGCCCGTGGCGCCGGCGCCGCCAGCCGTGCCCGCCGCGCCGGCGGACGCACTCGGAGCCAGCGCCAGCGGCTGCGAGATTGCGAGCCCCGCGACCGCGGGCGCACTGGCGAGCCGCTGCCAGCCAGCCGGAAAGGAGAGCTCGACGTAGCCCGCCGACGCCGAATCGTTGAACGCTTCCCCGGAGCTGCCCGAACTCCCGCCGAGCAGGAATCCGGCGGCGGCCGCGATCGCCGCCGCGCCGAGCGCGACCAGCGCGAGCCGGCCGCGCGCGCCACCGGCGGAAGCTCCCTTGGCGTTCGCGGCGCCGACCGGCTGGACCGCGGCGGCACCTGCCCCACCCGCCGCACCCGGGGTCGCACCCGCCGCGCCCGCCGGCGCCACCGCAGGGGCCGCGCGGCGCGTTGCGCCGGGGTCGCTCTTCGGGGCTGTCCCCGGCGCGCGCGTCGGGCTCCCCGCGATCGGGCGCAGGCGCGTGTCCACCGAGGCCCCCGACACGGGCGCCGCCGGCGCCGCGGGCACCACGCCCAGCGCGCGGCGCGCGTTCAACATCAGCTCACCGGCCGAGGCCGGCCGGGCGTCGGGGTCCTTCGCCATCCCCGCGGCGACCACCTCATCCATCGCAACGGGCAGATCGGGGCGCACCTGCGACAGGCGCGGCGGGGGCTCGGATAGGTGCGCGAGCAACACCCGCTCTTCGGTTGCCTTCACGTAGGGAACCTGCCCGGTGAGGCACTCGCAGAGCACTGCCGTGAGCGCGTACACGTCGCTGGCGGCCGTTGCGCGCGTCCCGCGGGCCTGCTCGGGGGAGATGTAGTCGATCGTGCCCACGAACTGACCGGTCTCGGTCATCGCCGCATCGTCGTAGGCCTTCGTCAGCCCGAAGTCGGCAAGGTAGGCGTGATCGCCGGCGCCGACCAGCACGTTATGGGGCTTGACGTCGCGGTGGATGAGCCCTTTCGCGTGCGCCGCGTCGAGCGCCTCCGCGACCTGCGTGAGCAGGCGCAGCGCCCGCCGGTCGTCGAGCTGGCGTCGCTGGATCAGCTCCTTGAGCGTCGGTCCCTCGACCATACGCATCGCGAGGAACAGCCTGTTGTCGGTCTCACCCGCCTCGTAGACCGTGACGATGTGGGGGTGGTCGAGCGCCGCCTGCAGCAGGCCCTCGCGCCGGAAGCGCTCGCGGAAGGCGGGATCGGCGCTGAGGTCGGCCGTCAGGACCTTCAGCGCGACGACGCGCTCCAGCGAGAGCTGCGTGGCGCGGTAGACGGTGCCCATGCCGCCTTCTCCGAGCGTACCGTCGATGCGGTAGCCCGCGACGACCGTCGGATTGTGCGAGGCGTCCATCAGATCACTCGTCGCTGACCGGTCAACTGCAAGCCACGCGCGCCATCACACCACTCGGCGCCGATCGCCCGGCAAAAGCCACGCGCGTTGCGACACTAGCCTACGAGCACCGGCCCGCTGCCTTTGCCGCCGCCGCTCGGGGGGGTGGCCGGCTGGGAGGGCGCGGGGGCAGCGGGTGTTGGGTTCGGTGCGCCCTGTGTGGGAGTCGCCGGCGTGGGACTCGGGGCGGTGCTCTGAACGGGAGCCACCGGATGGGGCGGGTGGCGCAACGCGGGGAGCGCAACGACGGGCAGCGCGACGCCGGAGGCGTGCGGCGTAGTCGCGGGCAGCACCAGCGGCGCCGGCAGCGCCGGCGTATTGGTCGTCCCCGCGGTGGCCTTGCGGACCGCGAACGCCGCAGCGAACGCCAGCGCCGCAACCAGTACCGCGATTGTCACGCGTCCGCGGGCGGTGGCGGTCATTCGCAGCGCTTGGGCTTCTTCGAGCCTGGTGCCAGACAGCGCTGGATCTTGGTGAAGCTCCCGTGGCCGATCCGGTATTCGATGTACGCGCCGATCTGGTTCTTGGCGGTCACGTAGATCTTCAGCGCGGCGCCGTCCGCCAGCACCGCGCCGCGCAAACCGGCGAAGTGCACGGTCCGCGCCGTCGTGGCCTCAGGGCGGCAGCCACGCGTGCAGCGCACTTCGACCCGTGCCTTGCGAGGGGCGGCGACGGCCAGGCTCACAACTCGCACCCCGGAGGCGAGCGGCTGCGCGGCGAGTGTCGCTTCGGCCTGCAGGCGCTTGAGTTCGACGAGGTAGTCGAACAGGAATTGGAGGGTGCCACCGGCTTCTTCGACGCCGCCGATCTGGATCGTGTAGGAACGCCCGGCCTGCACTTTGTCGAACAGTTCGCCAGTCGCCGTGGGCTGGTTGACCGCGCACTGGCGTTCGCCGTTTTCGGGCACCAGCGTCTTGGCGTTGTACGGCATCAGCGCCATCACGGTGCCGAAGCTCGCCGAGGTGCGAATCCGTACCAGCCCGTTGGCGTCCGGGTAGAAGTCGTACCAGATCGTCTTGCCCTCGCTGACGCCGTTGCAGCCCGTCAGCTCGGGCGGGCCGCCATGCGAGGGCGGGTTGAAGATGTCCGACTGAACCGTCGCCGCGGCCGTGTTGCGCACGTCGCTGAGGGTTTCCGAGCGGTTGAGCGGGGTGCCCGGCTTGTTGAGGTTCAGCGACTGCAGGTAGTTGTCGTTGATCGGAGGCGCAGGCACCGGTGCCGCGGCGCTCGCCGTCATCGTCGCGGTGGCCCCCATCGCCAGCAGCGTCGCCACCGTCACGATCGCGACTGGGCGCCGGAAGCGTGTGTGTGTTGCTCGCATCAGACTACCCGCCTCGCTTTGCAGCTCGCCTCGCTTGCCAGGGACACGTCCATCATATGCCAGACGCCAGCGTTCACGCCGATGCCGGCGCCAGTAGACTCGTGCCGCGCGGCATGCACGAGCGGGGGAGCGAGTCAATCGACGGCGAGGCGCAAGTCTCCGACAACGCGGCCCGGGTCTCCGTCGGCGCTCGACGCTTGGCCGTCCACTACGCGGTGCTGGCCCTGGTGAGCGCCGGCGTGGCGGTCTTCGTGTTCACCTCGGGCGCCAGCAGGCACGCGCAGCGGCAGATCGCAGGGGGCTACGACGTCTCGGCGGCGAGCGCCTGCCTCGGGGCAAAGATCGAACTGACACAGTCCGGCCGTTTCGTCGCGATCGCAAACGCCCAATCGACGCTCAGCGGCGCGTTAAAGTTCGCCAACGGGCGCCTCAGCGGGGCGGTGCACTGCGTGCGCGGCCCCAGCGCCCAGCTCGCCGCCCACGTCGCGGGTGGCGTGCTCGCGGGCTCGCTCGGGGGGCTGCCGGTAAGTGCCGAGCTCAAGCGCGACCCCCCCGAACCGGGAGCGCCCAAACCGCTGGCGCCGGAATCCGTCGGTGGCGAATACCAGCTCGCTCCGAGCTCTGCCTGTTTGGGCAGCAAGATGAAGCTCACGCAGTCGGGCTCGACGGTCAAGGTGGTGACCTCGAAAAAGCCGCGGGGCACCCTGGTCTACAGAGCGGGCGTCCTGACGGGCGCGGTCGCCTGCGAGCACGGCGGGCGGCGCACGGTGGCTGGAACGGCGGCGGGGCGTGCGTTGGATCTGATGCTCACGCCGCCGGCGGGCGCCACTGGCAGCGCCGGGACGAGCGCCACCGGCAGAGCCGGGACGAGCGCCACCGGCAGAGCCGGGACGGGCGCCACCAAGGCAGGACCTCCTGCCGGCACGGCGAGTGGCACCGCAAACAACCGAGCCGCCGCCACGGGAGCACGCGCGGGGGCCGCGGCCGTGCCCGGCGCGACCGCAGCCCCACTGCCCGAAAACATCTCGGCGACGAAGCAGCGGACGGCCGAAGAGACGGTGGTGGCGTTCTTCATCGCGGTGGCGATCGTGATGCTGTTCGCACGGCTGTGCGGGAGCCTGATGCCGCGGATCCGCCAGCCGCGGGTGATGGGCGAGGTGCTCGCGGGGATCCTGCTCGGCCCGACGCTGTTCGGGGTGCTCGCCCCGCATCTGCAGGCGGCGATCTTCGCGTCGGACATCGTTCCGTACATCGGGGTGGCGGCGAATCTGGGGTTGATCTTCTACATGTTCCTGATCGGCCTGGAGGTCGATCTTGGACAGCTTCGCGGCCGCGCGCGGATGACGTTCGTCGTTTCGAACACGGCGCTGCTGGTGCCGCTGATGCTGGGAATGCTGGTGGCGCTGCCGCTCTACACCCTGCTGGCCCCGGAAATCCGCTTTGCGGCGTTCGCGCTGTTCGTGGGGGTATCGATGTCGATCACCGCGTTCCCGGTGCTGGCGCGGATCATCTCCGAACGGCGCATGCTCAAGCGGCCACTGGGCGCGCTGGCGCTGTCGGCGGCGGCGGTCGACGACGTGTCGGCGTGGTTTCTGATCGCGCTGGCGACGGCGGTGGCTGGCGCGGGCAGCGGTGTGGGGGTGCTCGAGACGATCGGCTGGGCGGGTGTGTTCTGCCTGGGCATGGCATTCGTGGTACGCCCGATCGTGGCGCGG
Source organism: uncultured Solirubrobacterales bacterium (assembly GCA_963804675.1). Taxonomy (GTDB): domain Bacteria; phylum Actinomycetota; class Thermoleophilia; order Solirubrobacterales; family Solirubrobacteraceae; genus Palsa-744. Next base: position 2,920,287 of record CAWDRI010000001.1, read on the forward strand.
GCGGCGGTCGCCTACGACGAGGCGGGGCGCCTGCCCGGCACGTGGCTGACGGTGATCTTCGCGGGGGTGCTGCTGTCGGCGATCGCGACGGAGACGATCGGGATCGCGGTGATCTTCGGCGCGTTCGTGATGGGCCTGGCGATGCCGCGTCACGCGGGGCTCAGCGAAGACGTGACGCGGCGCGTGGAGGATTTCGTGCTGACGCTGCTGCTGCCGCTGTTCTTTGCCTATACCGGCTTGCGCACGAACGTCGCGCTGCTCGACAGCGGTCAGCTGGTCGCGATCACGGTTGCGTTGAGTGCGCTGGCGATCCTCGGCAAGTACGGCGGGACGCTGATCGCGGCGCGCGTGATCCGCCTGCCGTGGCGCCAGTCGGCGGTGCTGGGCGCGCTGATGAACACGCGCGGCCTGACGGAGCTGATCGTGCTCAATCTGGCGCTCAGCCTGGGGGCGATCTCGCAGGCGCTGTTCACGGCGCTGGTGATCATGGCGCTCGTGACGACGTTCATGGCGGGGCCGCTGATCCGGCTGCTCGATCCCCACAACGCCTACGGGGAGGAACCCGAGCAGGAGCTCGAGGGCAAGCTCGCCGCCGGCGCGCAGGCGGCGGAGTTGCGCCAGCGCACGGCCGGCGAGCACTCGATTCTGGTGGCGCCCCAGAGCGCGGCGGCGCTCGAGCAGCTGCTGGCGCTGGCGGAGCCGCTGGCACGCTCGCAGCCGCGCCGCGAGCTGATCCTCGCGCGCCTCGTGCGGCCGCCGCGAGGCGCGGGTGTGCGGGGCGGACTGCAGACCGAGGCGCGCCTGGTGAGCGAGGCCTCCGAGCAGCTGCAAGGCAAGCGCGCGCAGCTGCTGGAGGCGGGCCTGGACGCGCGCGCGGTGGCACTGACGTCGGCCGATCCCGGCCGCGACCTCACGCGGCTGTGCCGCAGCGAGGAGATCGACCTGATCCTGATGGACGGCCGCCGGCCGCTGCTCGGCGACGGCGTGCCCCGCGAGGAGGTCGGCACGGTGCTCAGCGACGCGCGCTGCGACGTAGCCGTGCTCGTGGCGCGCGAGGGCGCCACCGTCAGCCCGGGCCCGGATCGCTCGGTGATGGTGCCCTTTGGGGGCGCCGACCACGACTGGGCGGCGCTCGAGCTCGCAAGCTGGATCGCCGCCGCCAGCGGAGCCCCGCTGCTGCTGCTCGGCTCGGCGGGGCAGCGCGAGGACGGCCGCGACGCCAGCGGCCTGCTCGCCAACGCGTCGCTCGTGGTGCAGCAGTTCGCGGGGGTGGCGGCCGAGCCCGTTCTGGCGCAACCGGGCCGCGACGGCATCCTCGCTGCGGCGTCCGAGGCCGGCCTGTTGCTGGTCGGTCTATCCGAGCGTTGGCGCAAGGAGGGCCTGGGAGATACGCGCCGCGCGATCGCCCGTTCGGCACCGGCGCCGATCGTCTTCGTCCGCCGCGGCGAGCGGCCGGGCGCCCTGGCTCCGTCGGGCGACATGACCCGCTTCGGCTGGTCGGTCGCGCTTGGCAAGCCCGCCCAGTGAGGGCGCGGGCAGCCCAGCCGAACCCACGAGGGGCCCGGCCTACCGATCTGCCTGCGGCTCCCCCGGACCCGCGCGCCAGCTCCCGTCCTTGAGGACCATGTGCAGCGTCTCCTGGCCACTTCCCAGCGCAACGCGGGCCTCGCGGGCGTCGAAGTCGATCTCGAGCTCGAGCGCGAGCGGCGGAGTCGGCTTGGGCGCGGCGGACGCGGGCCCAGGTGCGGCGGACGCGGGCCCAGGTGCGGCGGACGCGGGCCCAGGTGCGGCGGACGCGGACTCGAGCGCGGCTGACTCGGGTCCGGGCGCGGCTGACGCGGACGCGGGCTCGGGCGCGGCGGACTGCGGCTGCGCGACGGGGCTCCGTGCGAAGACGGTGGGAGCGCGACGCGGGTCGGCGGCCGCGCTGTCCGCGGCCGGCGAGGCGGGGGCCGCGAACCGCGGGGCGGCGGGCTCGGCCGCGGGCTCGGGCTCGGGCCGCACGATGTCCCGGACGACGAGCGTGGTGGCTCCGGTCTCGATCGAATCGCCGACGGACAGCAGCCGGGAGCTCTGGACCCGCAGGCCGTTGACGAATGTGCCGTTGGAGGAGCCGAGATCCTCGATCGCGTAGTCGCCGGTGACCTCGCGCGAGATGCGGGCGTGCTGGCGGGAGATCTCGTCGTCCTCGGAGAGCCGGCCGGCGCCGGTCGCGTGGCGCCCGATGACGAGCTCGTCGCCGACGACGATCGTGTCGCCGCAGGCGTTGCCGCTGATGACCTCGAGGCGCAGGTGGGTCGAGCCGGTGCTCACCGGAGCACCGTAGCGATCGCCGAGGTCGGGTCCGGATCGCCGCGCTCGGCCCTGATGACGTGCATAACGGCGTTGACAAGGGCCAGGTGGGTGAAGGCCTGCGGGAAGTTGCCCAGGTGACGGCCGGTGCGCGGCTCGATCTCCTCGGCGTAGAGCCCGAGCGGGCTGGCGTGGGAGATGAGCCGCTCGCACAGCTCGTGGGCGCGCTCGAGCTCGCCGATCTCACACAGCGCGGAGACAAGCCAGAAGGAGCAGATCGTGAAGGAGCCCTCCTCGCCGGTGAGCCCGTCGTCGGTCTCGGCTACGCGGTAGCGCAGCACGAGACCGTCCTCGGTGAGCTCGTCGGCGATCGCCAGCACGGTGGCGACGATGCGCGGGTCCTCGGCCGGCAGGAAGCGTACAAGCCCCATCAGCAGCAGCGAGGCGTCGAGCGTGGTGGTGTCGTAGTGCTGGGTGAAGACGCCGCGCGGGTCGAGGCCGTGGGCGCAGATGTCGGCGTGGATCTCCTGCGCGGCGGCCTGCCAGCGCTCGGCGCACTCGCGGTCGTCGCGCAGCTCCGCCAGGCGCGCGCCGCGGTCGGCGGCGACCCAGCACATCAGCTTGGAGGAGGTGAAATGGCGGGGCTCGCCGCGGACCTCCCAGATCCCGCTGTCGGGCTCGCGCCAGTGCTCCAGCGCGCCGGCGACCTGGCGCTTGATGATCGGCCAGAGCCGGTCGGGCAGCTGGTCGCGCGAGCGGGTGTGCAGGTAGATCGAGTCGAGCACTGCGCCCCAGACGTCGTGTTGGCGCTGGCGGTAGGCGCCGTTGCCGATGCGCACGGGCCGCGATCCGCTGTAGCCGGAGAGGTGGTCGAGCTCCTGCTCGTCGAGGCGGCTCTCGCCGCCGATCCCATACATGATCTGCAGCTCTCCCTCCTCGGCCTCGGCGAGGTCGGCGACGAAGTAGAAGAAGTCGTTGGCCTCCCAGTCGAAGCCGAGCGTGTAGAGCGCCCAGAGCATGAAGGTCGAGTCGCGGATCCAGTTGTAGCGGTAGTCCCAGTTGCGTTCGCCGCCGAGGGTCTCGGGCAGCGAGGTGGTGGCGGCGGCGACCATCGCGCCGGTGGGCGCATAGCTCAGCCCCTTGAGCGTGAGCGCGCTGCGCTGCAGGTAGGTACGCCAGGGATGATCGGGGAAGGTGCCCTGCTTGAGCCACTCCTGCCAGTGGTGGGCGGTGCGTACGAGCCGCTCGTCGGCCTCGGCGTAGGTGGTGGGTAGGGAGTGGGTGGACCAGCCGAGCGCCGCGAACGCGGTCTCCCCCTCGCGCAGGATCGTGCGCGCGCGGGCGCGGGGACCCTCGAAGCCGAGGTTCATGTCGGTGACGAGGCGCAGCTTGAGCTCCATCCCCTCCGAGCCGGCGGTGGCCTCGTTGTAGCCGGGTCCGGTGTAGGACCACTCGGCCGCCAGGCCCCCGTAGTCGAAGACCGGTTCGCAGTCGAGGTGCATCTCGGCCCAGCCCTGCACGCAGCGCACGGTACGCAGCAGCACGTGGTCGGCGTCGTAGTCGGTGGGCGAGCGGCGGTGCGTGCGCGAGCGTTCCTCGGTGTGGTGCCAGGGCCCGATGCAGAGCACGTCGCGCACGATCACCCAGCCGGTGCGCGTCTCCCAGCTGGTCTCCAGCACGAGCGTCCCGGGCAGGTAGCGCACAGCGCCGGGAACGGTGACCCCTGCGGGCGCCAGCCGAAAACCGCCGGCGTCGCGGTCGAGCATCGCGCCGAACACGCTCGGGGAGTCCAGGCGCGGCAGGCACATCCACTCGACGTTGCCGCTCGGCGCGATCAGCGCACAGCTCTCGCAGTCCGAAAGGAAGCCGTAGTCGGCGATCGCCGGAAACGGGCTGCCGGGGTTGCCGTGCGGTACCGCGTTCATCGCGCCAAGGCTACTGGGCCGATCTGCGGCGGGACACGCCGGGTCGCCCCGGGCGATTGCTCGGGGCGGCGCCTCGCCTCCACGACGCGCGGCTCGGCGCGCTTGCCCGCAGCACCCACGCGTGGCTCGACCTGCTTGCCAGCAGCTCCCACGCGCGGCTCGGCGTGCTTGCCGGCAGCACCCATGCGCGGCTCGGCGCGCTTGCCCGCAACACCGACGCCCGGCTCGGCGCGGCCGCCCGTGTGGGCCACCGACAGCGCGGATAGGCTCTGTGGCGGATGAGCTGGGTCGAAGTCTTCATCGCGTTCGTGGTGTCCCACCTCGTTGGCGACTATCTGCTGCAAACCAATTGGCAGGCCCTGCACAAGCGAGGCGGCCTGGCGCGGGGAGCACGAGAAGCGCGGCGCGCGTTGTTCACGCACGTCGGCATCTACACGCTTTGCTTCGTGCCCGCGCTGATCGCGAGCGATCTCAGCTGGGAACTGCTGTGGGTGGTCCCGGCGATCTTCGTCCCGCACGTCATCCAGGACGACGGCAGGCTGCTGCAGGCATACATGAAACGGGTCAAGCGACTGGATCCAAAGGAAAACCTGGCGGTGTCGATCGCCGTCGACCAAACATTTCATCTGCTGGCCCTGCTGGCGCTGGCGCTCGCGATCGGCTCGTAGTGTCGTGAGCGCCGGGCGGCGCGGACCGCCCCGGCCCGCCGCGCTAGGCAGCGCGGACCGGCCAGCCCGCCAGGCCGGGCAGCGCGGTTCGGCCGGCCAGCCGCGCCGGGCAGCGCGGACCGCCCCGGCCCGCCGGCGCGGCTCATACCCCCAGCAGTCGCGCCAGCTGGCGAAAGTCACCCGGCGATAGCCGCTCGGCGCGCGCGTCCGGCGGATGGCCGAGCTGGACGAGCGCCGCGCGCACCGCCTCGCCGTCGGCGAGCGGCGCGGCCTTGCGGTCGGCGGCCCCGGCCGCACGGACCGCACCGCGGCCCGCGGGCGGCATCGACTCGCCGTCGGCGCGCTGCATCGCCTCGCCGTCGGCCGCCGCACCCGCGCGCGCCGCAGTCGCCAGCGCCAGCGAGCGCACAAGCGTCTTGCGGCGGTGGGCAAAGGCGTCGCCGACCAGCGCCCGCAGCGCCGGCGGCGCGGCCGGCGCGAGGCGGGTCATGAGTACCAGCACCGAGTCCACGTTGGGTACCGGGTAAAAGACGCTCCGCGGGACCGCCCGCGCGACGCGCACCTCGCAGGCCAGTTGCGCCAGCACGGAGGGCACGCCGTAGGCCCGGCTGCCCGGCGCCGCCGCCAGACGCTCGCCGACCTCGCGCTGGACCATCGCGACCCAGCGGACAACCGACGGCAGCTGCTCGACCGTGCGCAGCAGAGCTGAGGCCGCGACCCCGTAGGGCAGGTTGGCGACGACCTTCGTCGGGGTCGGGCAGAGCGTCGCGAGGTCGACCGCCAGCGCATCGCCCCAGTGCAGCGTCACGTTGCCCCGTGCACCCACGGCGTCCTGCAGCGCCGCGCGCAGGCGCTCGTCCAGCTCGACCACGTGCACGTGCCCGACGCGCTCTGCCAGGTACTCCGAGAGCACCCCCAGACCGCCGCCGATCTCGAGCACCACGTCACGGGGGGCGAGCTCGGCGAGCGCGCCGATCACGCCGAGGATATTGGAGTCGACAAGGAAGTTTTGCCCCAGCTCGCGGTCGGGGCGGATCGCGAACTGCGCCATGCGCCGCAGTGTCGGCTGGGTGGGCAGCGGACGTTCGCCGCCACGCTCGCCGGCGGACCCCGGACGACGGTCCACCGCGCCGGCCGGCGCGGTGCCGCCCGCCGGGTCGCCTGCCCCGGCCGCCCTCACCATCCGAACACGCGCGCCCCGGTGCGCTGCACGATCTCCCCGAGCTCCGCCACCGAGACGCCGCGCAGGGCGGCGATGAAGGCCGCGGTGTGCGTCACGAACGCCGGCTCGTTGGGGTGCTTGCGCAGCGGCTGCGGCGTCAGGTAGGGCGCATCGGTCTCGACCAGCAGCCGCTCGTCGGGCACCTCGCGCACTACCGCGGCGAGGTCGGCGGCGCTTTTGTAGGTGACGTTGCCGGCGAACGAGATCGCGTAGCCGCGCGCGAGGCACTCCTCGAGCTGCTCGGGCATCGAGAAGCAGTGCATCACCACGCTGAGCCCCTGCGCCTGCGCCGCCAGCTGCGCCAGGGTGTCCTGCGCGGCGGCGCGCGTGTGGATCACCAGCGGCTTGCCCAGCTCGCGCGCGAGCGCGATCTGGGCCGCGAAGGCGCGCTCCTGGTCGGCGCGCGGCGCGTAGTCGCGGTAGAAGTCCAGGCCGGTCTCGCCGATCGCCGCACAGCGCGCGTGGGCCGCGAGCGCGCGCAGCTCGGCGAGGTCCTCCTCGTCGAAGCCCGTCGCGTTGTTCGGGTGGCGGCCGATCGCCGCGTACACCTGTGGGAAGGATTCCGCCGTCGCCAGCGCGCTGCGGCACGAGGCGCCGTCCATCCCCACGGTGAGGATGCGCGTCACGCCCGCCCGCTCCGCCGCCGCGACCAGCTGCGCGTTGGGTGGCTCGCAGGAGTCCAGGTGCGTGTGCGAGTCGATCACGGCTTCGGGAACAGCTGCTCCAGGCTCTCTACCCGGCGGACCGTCCCGGCGCCGGCCCCGAAACGCGCCGCCGCCAGCTCGCGCTGCGGCGCGCCGAGCGCCTCCAGCAGGCGCGTCGTGCTCGCCGGCAAGTAGGGGTGCAGCAGCACGCTCACGACACGCAACCCCTCGGCGAGCGAAGCGAGCACTCCATCCAAATCTGCCGCCCGACTCACGTCTTTGGCGAGCGTCCACGGCGCGCGCTCCTCGACATAACGGTTCAGGCGCCGCACCCGCCGCCAGATCAGCTCGAGCGCCTGCGTGAGCTCCGCGCGGTCCAGCAGCGCGCAGACCTCCTCGCTCAGGCCCTCGAACTCGCCCGCCAGCTCGCCGTCGAGCGCCGCCGCCGGCAGCTCGCCGTCGCGGTAGCGCGCCACCATCGCCAGCGTGCGACTGGCGAGGTTGCCGTACTCGTTGGCCAGCTCGCTCTCGTAGCGCGCCTCGAAGCCCGCCGTCGAGACCGAGCCGTCGCGACCGAAGGAGACCTCGCGAAAGCAGTAGTAACGCAGCGCGTCCGCGCCATACCGGTCGATGATCGCGAACGGGTCCAGCACGTTGCCCAGCGACTTGCTCATCTTTTTGTCGTCCATCAACAGGAAGCCGTGCACGAACACGTGCTCGGGCAGCTCCAGGCCCGCCGCCAGCAGCAGCGCCGGCCAGAACACCGTGTGGAACTTGAGGATGTCCTTGCCGATGAGGTGAAACGACGCCGGCCAGAACCTGTCGGTGAGGTCTTCGCCCGGGCGTGCGTAGGAGAGCGCCGTCACATAATTCAGCAGCGCGTCGAACCACACGTAGAACACGTGTCCGGCGTCCCACGGCACCGGCACCCCCCAGGTCAGCTTCGCACGCGTCAGCGACACGTCCTGCAGGCCTCCCCCGATGAAGGACCGCGCCTCGTTGAAATGGTGAGAGGGCAACACGAAGTCCGGCCGCGCCGGTGCCGCCGGAGGGTCGGTCGCGGCATCCGCACTCGCATGGCCGCCTGTACTGGCACCGCCGCCTGCACTTGCACCGCCACCCGCGCTCGCCGCCCCGGCGCGGGACCCCGCCTGCGCGTAGAGCGCTTCCAGCGGCGCCTGGAAGCGCGACAGCGCGAAGAAGTAGTTCTCCTCCTGTTCGGCCACCAGCGCAATCTCGTGAATCGGGCACGTGTTGTCCGGACCGACCTCGTCGCCCGTCTTGAAATCCGCGCAGCGCGGGCAGTACCAGCCCTCGTACACGCCTCTGTACACGTAGCCGTTGTCGTAAACCCGCGTCAGGATCTCCTGGACCTTCGCGACGTGCTGGGGGTCGGAGGTGCGGATGAAGAAGTCGTTGGTTGCGTCCAGCACTCCCATCATCGCCTGGAAACGCTCGGCGTTGCGGTCGGCGAGTTCCTGCGGCGTGATCCCCTCGCGCTCCGCCGCCAGCGCCACCGGCTCGCCGTGCTCGTCGGTGCCGGTCAGAAAGAACACGTCCTCCCCGCGCTGGCGCATGTGCCGCGCGAGGATGTCAGCCGCGAGCGTCGTGTACGCGTGGCCCAGATGCGGGGCCGCGTTGACGTAGTAGATCGGGGTCGTGACGTAGTAGGTCATGGGGGCCTCAACGATCGTAGGCGCGTCCACGAGGCAGGATGTGCCGAACGAGCAAGGTGTGGGCCTCGTGATCGAAGCCGAAGATCACGCGCCAGTCGCCGACACGCAGGCGGAAGTGCTCGCTGCCGGTGAGACGGCGCACGTCGAGAGATCGATCCTCCTCGATGAGGTTGTCGAGCGCCTTCAAGACGCGGGCGCGGATCGGTGGGTCCAAGCGACGTAGATCCTTCTGGGCACTGCGCGTGAAACGCAGCGCGGGACGGTCGCTCACCCGGTCTCTTGTCCGAATTCGCGCCTGATCTCATCCACAGAGACGGTCCGCCCGGCGGCGATGTCGGCGTCGCTCTCGACGAGCGCATCCCGCTCTGCGGACGTGAGCGGCTCATCGTCCTCGGGGCGCGAAGCGAGCCAGCGCGCGAAGCTGTCGTTTCCGCGCGCGGCGATGAAGTCGAGGGTCGCCTCGGCTTCCCGCTCGCTCAGATCCTCGACCCGAGCACGCAGCTTCTCCTTCGCAGTCACACTGGTTATTTTACTCTCCCGCGTCAGCCGTCAGCTCGCGGTACAGCTCGTTCGTCGCGACCCCCGTCAATTTCGCCACGACAGTCGCGGCCCGGCGCGGCCTGGCGCCCGCCTGCACCAGCTCGCGCACCGCGTCGAGTGCCTGCCGGCGCCGCAGCTGGGCATCCGCTGCGCCCGCGGCGTCGTCCGCGTCTGGCTCGGCTGCGCCGATCGCAAGCACGATCTCACCGCGCGGCGCGTGCTCGGCGTAGTGTGCCGCCAGTTCCGCCGCGGTGCCGCGGCGGACTTCCTCGTGCAGCTTGGTCAACTCGCGGCACACGACCACCGCCCGCGCCGGCTCGATCTCGGCGATCAGTCCCAACGTGCCCGCCAGGCGCCGTGGCGACTCGAACGCGATCGTCGTCTCCGGCGGCCCCGCCAGTAGGCGCTCGAGCGCCGCCCGCACGCTGCCGCGCCCACCGCGCGGCAGAAACCCCACAAAGCGCCACCGCTGCCCCGGCAGGCCCGAGACCACCAGCGCGCTCACCGCCGCGCTCGGCCCCGGCAGCGCGTGCACGGCGAGTCCCGCCGCGATCGTTGCCCGCACCAGCTCGTAGCCGGGGTCGGCGAGCAGCGGCGTGCCGGCGTCGCTGACGAGCGCCACGGTCGCCCCGGTGGCCATCCTCGTCACCAGCTCGCTCGCGCGCGCGCGTTCGTTGTGCTCGTGAAAGCTGACCACCGCACGCGCGGGGATCGCGTGACGCTCCAGCAGCCGCCGCGTGTGGCGCGTGTCCTCGCAGGCGACCACGTCGGCGTCGCGCAACGCCTGCAGCACGCGCAGCGTCACGTCCTGCAGGTTGCCGATCGGCGTTGCGCAGACCAGCAGGCAGCCGCGACCGTCGAAGTGCAGGCTTTTGTCCCCCATTTGGCCAATATAGAGAGCGTCGATGGCCCCCGAGAGCGACTCCAAGCCCGAGTACACCCGCTACCGTGCGCGCCCGCGCGTGCGTCAAGGCGCGGGCGCCGAGCAGCAATCCGCGCGGGCTGGTGGCCCGCTGCTGGAAGACCCGGGTGGCCGTGGCGGTCGTGGCGGCGGCAGCCGGGGTCCCGGCGGACCTCGACGTGGCGGCGCGCGTGTCCGGCGCGCGGGCGGCGGCTGGCGCGCCCGTCTGACCCCCAAGCGTGTGGCGCTCGCGCTGCTCGTGCTGATCGCCGGCTGGCTGGCGCTCTCGCTCGTGCTGTTTCTGCTCAGCTCGCACTTCGAGCGCACCTCGCTGCCCGGCAACGTCAGCGCTGTGCTCGACCCGTCTGGCTACCCGCTGACATCCACCAACAACATCCTCGTGCTCGGCTCCGACCGGCGCCAGAAGGACAGCAGGGAACCGGGCGCGGAAACCACCGGCTTCGGACGCTCGGACACGATCATGCTGATTCGCACCGGCGGTGGGCACGCCGCGCGCCTGTCGATCCCGCGCGACACGGTCGTCGAAATCCCCGGCCACGGCCTGCAGAAGGTCAACGCCGCCCACGAGTACGGCGGACCCGCCGAGTCGGTCTCGGTCATCAAGAACTGGCTCGGCGTCCCGATCAACCACGTCGTCGAAGTCAACTTCGAAAACTTCCCCCAGCTGATCGACGCGATGGGCGGGGTCACATACAGCGGCGGCTGTATCGTCGCCAACCTCGACGGCGGCTCCGCCAACGGCGGCTTCACGCTGCGCCTACCCGCCGGCACCCACCACATCGACGGCACCGAAGCGCTCGCGCTGGCGCGCACCCGCGAGAACCTCTGCGCGCCGAACGAGACCGACATCCAGCGCGAGGAACACCAGCAGGCGCTGTTCACCGACATGAAGGACCAGCTGCTCTCGCCCGCCAGCTTCCTGCGCCTGCCGTGGATCGCCTGGCACGCACCGCCCGCGATCATCTCCGACATGAGCGGCACCGAACTGCTCGGCATGTTCGCCGCGCTCGCCGTCACCGGCACCCCGCCCACACACGTGCTGCGGCCCACCGGCCAGATCACGCTGCCCAGCGGCGAAGAAGGGCTCACGATCTCCGAATCCGCCAAGCGCGCCGACGTCGCGCGGTTCATGGCGGGGTGACGCCACCGCCTCGCCGCCCCTCCGTCCCAGTCCGCGCGCCGGGTCGGATCAGAGGAGGTGGCGAAGAAGTATCGCGAGGTTAAGCGGATCCTGAGACGAGCCGGCTGGCGAGAGCTGCGCAGCCGCGGCAGCCATGAATATTGGCTCAGCCCGGACGGGGCGCGTTCGATCGCGATCGCCGGCGGCGGCAAGGACAATCGCGAGGTGCCCCGTGGCACGCTCGCTAACATGCGCAAGGAGACTGGTTTGAAGGAGCTTCGGTGAAGGACTACGTGGTCATATACGAGCAGGGCGACTCTGGCGGCTGGGGGGCGTATTCGCCGGACGTGCCGGGCTGTTACGCCCTTGGCGACACGCGCGAGGAGGTCGAGCGCAACATGCGCGAGGTACTCGCGACACACCCGGCCGAGCTGCGGCGCCGCGGCGCAGGCGTTCCCGAGACGCCCAGCCACGTCGGCGTCGTATCCATCCCGGCAACCTGACCTGACGGATCGGACGTTCGTGCGCCTTGCGCCGGCGAGGCCCGCTCAGTGCGTGCGCCGGGCCAGGCCCGCTCAGCGCGCCGGGGCCCGCTCAGCCCTTGGCGCCGGCCGGCTCTGACTTCTTCTTGGTGGCGCCGGCGCCGTCGGTCTTGGCCTTGCTGTCGGACGCGCCCTCCGCTGCGGGCTTCTTGGCGCTCTCCCCCGCACCCTTCTCGCCGCCGCCACCAGCCTCGCCGCTGCCCGACTCGGCCGAAGCGCCCTCGCCGGCCGCCTGGTTCTCGCGCTGGCGCTTGCGGGTGCCGTAGTCGGTGTTGTAGAAGCCCTTGCCCTTGAAGTGCACGGCGGGCGCATGCAGCACGCGCTGCACCTTGACGCCCGTCTCGGGGTCGTGTGCGAGCGCGTCGTCGGAAAAAGACTGAACGACCTCGAACGTGCTGCCGTCGGGCCGGCGGTACTCATAAATCGGCATTGGCACGCGTGATTATAGGTGCGCCTAATCCGCCAGCAGCGCGCGGGCGCTGACGATGCCAGCGCGCACGGTCGCGCTGAAGTCACGTTCGGGCTCGACCAGCATCCGCAGCGCGAAGCCGTCGCCGAGCGAAAAGAGAATCTCTGCGACCGCCTGCGGGTCGGCGTGCAAGCGCAGCACACCCTCCTCCTGCGCGGCGCTCAGCATCGCCGCGACCTGCTCGCGCATGCTGCGCATCAGCTTGGCGTACTCGGCCGCGATGTCGGCGTTCCGCCGCGAGAGCGTGAACAGCTCGAACAGCAGCGTGACGAACTCGGGGTCCTCGCGGACCACATCCTGCAGGTGGCGCGCCAGCAGACCGATGAAGTCGTCTGCGGTCTGCGCGCCGGCGAGCTGGCGCTGCAGGTGCTCCAGGCGTAGCTGGCAGTCGCGCCGCACGGCCTCGACGAGCAGTTGCTCCTTGGTGCCGAAGTAGTAGTGCAGCAAACCCCGCGACACGCCCGCCTCGCGCGAGACGCGCTCGAAGGTCGAGCCCGCGGTGCCGTGCTGCGCGACGCTGCGCCGCATCGCCTCGACAATGCGCTGCGCCTTCTCGCCGGCAAGCGATCTACCCGCCCGCCCGTCCGGGCGGGTCTGCACTGCCGAGGTCATCTCCCCTCCCGGTCGCCCGTGCGAGTCGATTCGCTCAGGCGGCCGGGGCGCCCACCGAACTGGGCGCCTCCTGTGCGGGCATTGTGGTTGAGCTGTAGTCGAACTCCTCCTCGGCGCCGAACAACAGGTCGAGCACCTTCGAGCGCAGGCCCTCGCTGAGCGCCAGTGCGAGCACGCCGCCGACGAGCGCGAGCAACACGACGCGACCCAGTCCGCCGCGCCGGCGCCGGCGCGCTCGCTGCGGAGGCGCTTTGAGCGCCTCGCTCGCCTCACGCAACGCGAGCGCCGCCTCGCGCAGCTCGCGCTGCAGCTTGCGATCCTCAAACAACGCCTTCGTCGCCGGCTTGCCGTTGCCGAGCCGTCCGTATGCACTGCGCGCCGCCGCGTAAGCCGCGAGCAGGTTACCGCGCAGCTCCTCGTCTTCGAGGAGGCGCTGCACGTACTGGTTGCGCTGCGCCGCGCGCGCAGCCGCCGACGCCTTGCCGATGCTGTCCTTTGCCGCCATGCCGTTCACCGCCTCTGCTGGGAGCTTGTCTTGGACGCCCCAATATACCCCGCCACGGGCCACGCCGTCGATCTAGATCCATCAAGAGGGCCCGGCTCCTCGACTGGCGGCCGCCCGCGCCACCCTCAAGACGAACGAAGAGGGGCCCGGCTCGGCGGCCAGCGGCCGCCCGCGCCACCCTCAAGACGAACGAAGAGGGGCCCGGCTCGGCGGCCAGCGGCCGCCCGCGCCACCCTCAAGACGAACGAAGAGGGGCCCGGCTCGGCGGCCAGCGGCCGCCCGCGCCACCCTCAAGACGAACGAAGAGGGGCCCGGCTCGGCGGCCAGCGGCCGCCCGCGCCACCCTCTAGGCGTGCAGGGCGGCCTGTTCCTGGGCTGTGGGGAACGCCCAGGAGGCGCGCGCGCGGCGCTCGGTGCGAAAGACGAGGTGCAGTTGCTGGGGGGGGCCGAGGCGGGCGGCGTCGGGACGGAACGTCGCACATGGCTCTGGCAGGTCCAGGGCACAGAGGTGGTTGCGCCGGAAATAGCATTCGTCGCACGTCACTTTGCGGGCATGCGTAGCACGCCCGCCACTTTGCTTCTTCGCCAAGATCACTCCCCGTCGTCGCTGTCGGTCGCTGTCTGAAAGGCTCGCCCCGCGCACCGAATAGGCGGGGGAGCGGCAACACAGGGGATCAAATCACTGGCGCGCGCCGACCACAAGCACCCTTCCCGCAAATCGCAGAGAAAACGTCTGCGCGCCACCGAGCGCGGGCTCGCCGCGTCGCCACGCTCGGCGCGCGCGCCATCCATCGTGCCGCGTAACGCACCGTTGGCGACACGTGCCGTGTGGTCCACGCTGGGCACAGATGCCACGTGGGGCACCGTGCCACGGCCGCCCGCGTGGCGCCGCAAGCAGGCATCATTGCCCGGATATGCGCATTCTGGTCACTGGCCTCAGCGGCTTCGTCGGCGCGGCGCTGGCGCCCAGGCTGATCGGCGAAGGGCACAGCGTGCGCGGTCTCGCACGCAATCGCGCGCGCGCGGCAGCGGCGCTGGCGACACAGGAACGGATCGAAGCCGCCACCGCGGTGGGGCAAGCGAGAACGGCGGCGACGACGACGACGACGACCGCGATGGCGGCGGCGACCGAGGCCCCCACCGGTCTCGCCGCGGCGATCGAGATCGTCGAGGGCGATGTACTGACAGGCGGTGGGCTCGCGCGGGCGTTGGCCGACGTGGAGGTCGCCTACTACCTGATCCATTCGATCGAGCACGGTGGCGCAAATCACACGGGGGCGCGGGGGACCGGGGAGACCTCGTTCGCCGAGCGCGAGCGGGTCGGCGCGCTGAACTTCGCGACCGCAGCCGCCGATGCGGGGGTGCGGCGGATCGTTTATCTCGGTGGTCCGCTGCCCGCCGACCGTGCGCGCGCCTCACCACATCTCGTCAGCCGCCAGGCGGTGGAGGAGGTGCTGCTCGAGTACGTGCCCGACTCGGTCGCACTGCGGGCGGCGATCGTGATTGGTGCACGTTCGCGGTCGTTCCGTCTGCTGGTGCGACTCGTAGAGCGGTTGCCGGCGTTGGTACTGCCGCCGTGGCGCCGGTTTCGGCTGAGACCGATCGACGAGCGCGATGCGCTGGCAATGCTCGCCGCCGCCGCGGGCGCGGGCGTAAGCGCGGGCGCGGGCGCAGGCGCGGGCGCAGGCGCAGGCGCGGGCACAGGCGCGCGTGCAGGCGCGGGCGCAGGCGCGGGCGCGGGCACAGGCGCGCGTGCAGGCGCGGGCGCAGGCGCGGGCGCAGGCGCAGGCGCGGGCACAGGCGCGCGTGCAGGCGCGGGCGCAGGCGCGGCCGGTGGCGGCGTACTGGACATCGGCGGACCGGAGTCTGTTACGTATGGGGAGTTGATCGAACGGATCGCCGAGCTGATGCTGGTGTCGCGGCCCACCTTTGCGCTGGGCGTCGGAGTGACGCCGATTGCCGCATCGATCGCAGCCGCGATCGCCGGCGAGGACCGTGAGTTGATTGCCGCGCTGATGGTCGGACTGCAGGCCGACCTGCTGCCGGACACCGACCGGGCCGCGCGGGTGCTGGGTGTCCAATTGCACTCGGTTAACGCGGCGATCGAGCACGCGCTGCGCGAGTGGGAGGCACTCGAACCGCTGGCCGCACGATGAGCAGGGTCACCGTCAGCAAGCACATCGCCGCCAGCCCACAGCGCGTTTGGGAGACCGTTATGGACCCAAATCGGTTGGGGGATTGGGTCACGATCCATCGCGCGCTCAGACACGCCGACAGCGGCCCGCCGCGCGTCGGATACGGCATGGATCAACAGATCCACCTGCGCGGCGTCAACGTCGAAGTTCACTGGCAGCTGGTCAACTGCCAGCCGGCCCGGCTGGCCGTGTGGGAGGGGCGCGGGCCGGCGCGCTCGCACGCGCACATCGAATATGCGCTGCAGCCGGAGGGGGACGGCACACGCTTTGACTACCGCAACGATTTTCGTGCGCCGCTTGGACGGATCGGGGCGCTCGCCAGCCGTGCGCTCGTCGGCGGCATTCCCGAGCGCGAGGCGACCCACACGCTGGAACGTCTCAGCCTGCTGTTCGCAGGCCGGGGCGAGTGAGCACCCGACCACGCGGTACGCGGTGCGAGGAGGTGCGCGGCACGAGGGAGGACGGGGCGGTGCGAGGAGGTGCGCGGCACGAGGGAGGACGGGGCGGTGCGAGGAGGTGCGCGGCCCGCGGCGACGGGCGAGAAATCGCACAGCGGCGGGCAAGAAATATCACCCGCGCGGGGTGACATGCGCGTTGCGTGCACCTTGCACGAGGGCTGCATGCGCACCGTGTGCACGTTGTACGAGGGTTGCATGAGCGTTGCATGCAACGCCGCAAGCGGGTATGCGACGTGTGGTTGTTGTAAGGTAATCCAAACCCGCGTGTAAGCGGACCATCTCCCCTAGTGAACAGGAACCAATTGTGACCGACTTCCTCGACGAGAAGCGCCAAGAGATCACAGCTCGACTAAAGGAGCTGAAGCCGCTGGTGGAGGAGTACCAGCGCCTGGAGGCCGCCGCGTCGGCGCTGGAGGGTGTGGACGGATCGCCCGCTCGCACGCGCACGACCGCCGTGGCCTCCGCGCCTGCGGCGCCCGCCGCGCCTGCCGCCGCCAAACCGACGAAAAAACGCGGCCCCGGCCGGCCGAAAGGCTCGAAAACCAAAACCGCCAAAGCGGCTGCGACCGCCACGGCCGCGGCACCCGCCAAACGTGGCGGCCCACGGCGCAAAGCCGGCCGTCGCAAAGGCAGCGGCACGCGTGCGGCACAGGCGCTCTCCTTCGTGCAGTCACAGCCCGGCATCACCATTCCCGAGCTGGCGGCGCGGATGGGTATCAAGCAGAACTACCTCTACCGCGTGCTGCCCGCGCTCGAAGAGGAAGGCAAAGTAGCGAAGCAGGGCCGGGGCTGGCACCCCAAAGGCTAGGCCTGAGATCGGCCCGGCGAGGTTTCAGTGGCCTCGCCGGGCGGCGCTCACACCTGCGGCCGGCTGCGCTCGATGATCGTCTCGAAATCGACGCCGGCGGGCAGGGTGCCGTACTCCAGGCCGGCGTCGCGTTGCAGGCGTGAGGCGCAGAAGGCGTCGGCGACGGCGGGTGGCGCGTGGCGCACGAGCAGCGCGCCCTGCAGACCGAGTGCCATCTTTTCAACGACGCGGCGAGCGCGCGCCTCGATGTCGTGCAGGTCGGCGAACTCGGCGCGCAGGCCGTCGAGGTGAGCGTCCAGACGACGGTCGGCGCCGCGCGCGCCGTCGAGCTCTGAGAGGAAGACCTCCAGCGAGCGAGGGCTGCGCGAGAGGGCGCGCAGCACGTCGAGACTCATGACGTTGCCCGAGCCCTCCCAGATCGAGGCCAGCGGCGCCTCGCGGTACAGGCGGGGCATCCCGGACTCCTCGACGTAGCCGTTACCGCCGAGGCACTCCAGCGACTCGAAGGCGTGGTTGGGAGCGCGCTTGCACACCCAGTACTTGGAAACCGCGGTCGCCAGGCGCTTGAACAGGTGGGCGTCGCTCAGCTCGGCGCTGCTGACGCCGTCCTCGGCGCCGGCTTCGTCGTAGGCGCGCGCGAGGCGCATCGCCAGGGCGGTGGTCGCCTCGGACTCGACACAGAGGTCGGCGAGCACGTTGCGCATCAGCGGTTGGTCGATCAACTTCTTGGAGAATGCCGCGCGGTGCGCGGCGTGATGGGTCGCTTGCACGACACCGGCGCGCATCCCCGCGGCGGTGCCGATCACGCAGTCAAGGCGTGTGTGTCCGACCATCTCGATGATCGTCGGCACGCCGCGGCCGGGCTCACCGACCATGCGCGCCCAGGCGCCGTGGAACTCGACCTCGGAGGAGGCGTTGGAGTGATTGCCGAGCTTGTCCTTCAGACGCTGGATGTGAAATGCGTTGCGCGTACCGTCGGGCAGGATGCGCGGCATCAGAAAACAGGAGGGCGCCGCGGTGTCGGGGTCGGTTTGGGCGAGCACCAGGAAGACGTCGCTCATCGGCGCCGAGCAGAACCACTTGTGACCGACGATTTCGTACTCGGTGCCGGGGCCGCCGCCGTTCAGCGCACGCGCGATGGTGGTGTTGGCGCGCACGTCGGAGCCGCCCTGCTTCTCGGTCATCGCCATGCCCGAGATCGCGCTGCCCTTCTCGTGCGCGTCGATCAGGCGCGGCTCATAGTTGGTGGCGGTCAGCAGCGGCTCCCACTCGGCCGCCAGCTCGGGCTGAGCGCGTAGCGCGGGAATCGCGGCGAAGGTCATCGTGATCGGGCAGGCATAGCCGGCCTCGGCCTGCATCGCGGTGATGTACAGCGCGGCGCGGGCGGCGTGAGCGGCCGGTTCGGTTGAGCGCCAGGGCAGCGCGTGCAGTTCCCAGTGCACGCCGAGCGCCATCAGTTTGTGCCAGGCGGGGTGAAACTCGACCTCGTCGATGCGGTTGCCGTAGCGGTCGTGGGTGTGCAGCACCGGCTTGTTCTCGTTGGCCAGCGCACCCCAGTCGCGCGCCTGGCCGCCGATCAGTCGCCCCAGCTCGCTGGCGCGCTCGCGCGCCCAGCCCGCGCCCTCGCGCTCCAGCGCCTCCACGAGCGGCGTGTTGGTGGCGAAGACATCCCAGTCAACCAGCGCCGGCGTCTGGTTGGCGACCTGGTGAGTGAACCACGACGAGGTCGCCTGCCCGATGTGGGTCTGCGCGAAGGTGGCCATCGTGAGCTACAGGCTACCGCCTCGCGATAGCATCGCCCGGCCCACCGCCCCCGCTCCAGACCTCCGAGGAACAAGCCCATGACCAAGATCGATGTGCAGAACCCCATCGTCGAGCTCGACGGCGACGAGATGACGCGGATCATCTGGTCGTTCATCAAGGAGCAGTTGATCCTGCCCTACCTGCAGGTCAACCTGCGCTACTACGACCTCGGCATCGAGAACCGCGACGCCACCGAGGACCGCGTGACGGTCGAGGCGGCCGAGGCGATCGAGCAGTATGGCGTCGGCGTGAAGTGCGCGACCATCACCCCTGACGAGGCGCGTGTGAAGGAGTTCGGCCTGAAGGAGATGTACCGCTCGCCGAATGGCACGATCCGCAACATTCTGGGCGGCGTGATTTTTCGCGAGCCGATCGTGATCGCCAACATCCCGCGGCTCGTGCCGGGGTGGACCAAGCCGATCGTGATCGGCCGTCACGCCTTCGGCGACCAGTACCGCGCAACCGATCTGGTGGTGCCGGGCGAGGGCAATCTCACGCTCACGTTCACCCCCTCCGACGGCGGCGAGCCGATCGAGCTGGATGTGTACGACTTCCCGGGCGGGGGCGTGGCGCTGGCGATGTACAACCTCGACGAGTCGATTCGCGACTTCGCGCGCGCGTCGATGCGCTACGGGCTGGAGCGTGGCTACCCGGTGTACCTGTCGACCAAGAACACGATCCTCAAGCGCTATGACGGACGCTTCAAAGACCTCTTTGCGGAGATCTACGAGAGCGAGTTCAAGAGCGATTTTGAGGCGGCCGGGCTGATCTACGAACACCGCCTGATCGACGACATGGTCGCCTCCGCGCTGAAGTGGGAGGGCGGTTATGTGTGGGCCTGCAAGAACTACGACGGCGACGTCCAGTCGGACACCGTCGCGCAGGGGTTTGGCTCGCTCGGCCTGATGACGAGCGTGCTGATGAGCGCCGACGGCAAAACTGTGGAGGCCGAGGCCGCGCACGGCACCGTCACGCGCCACTATCGCTCCCATCAGCAGGGCAAGCCCACCTCGACAAACCCGATCGCGTCGATCTTCGCGTGGACGCGCGGCCTGGACGCGCGCGGGCGGATGGACGGCACGCCGGCGGTGCGCGAGTTCGCCCAGACGCTCGAGCGCGTCTGCGTGCAGACCGTGGAAAGTGGAAAGATGACCAAGGATCTCGCGCTGATCGTCGGTGCCGAGCAGGAGTGGCAGACGACGCAGGAGTTCCTGGCCTCGATCGACGAGAACCTGAAAGCGGCGATGGCCTGAGCGCGAGACCGGGCGCCACCGGCGTCCAACCCGTGTCGCCCAGCAACGAGCACTGCCACAGCACCTCTCACCACCAGACGTCACACACCCACCCCAGGAGATGAACACGTGAGCAACCCCGTACGAGTCGCCGTCACCGGAGCCGCCGGCCAGATCGGCTACGCGATCCTGTTTCGCATCGCCAGCGGCCAGCTGCTGGGCCCGGACACAGAGGTGCAGCTGCGCCTGTTGGAGATCCCCCAGGCGGTGAAGGCCGCGCAGGGCACAGCGATGGAGCTGGACGACTGCGCCTTCGGGCTGCTCGCCGGCATCGAGATCTCAGACGATCCCAACGTCGCCTTCGACGGCGTCAGCGTCGCGCTGCTGGTCGGTGCGCGGCCGCGCAGCAAAGGGATGGAGCGCGGCGATCTGCTGGAGGCCAACGGCGGCATCTTCAAGCCGCAGGGGGCGGCGTTGAACGCACACGCGGCGTCCGATGTGAAGATCCTCGTGGTGGGCAACCCGGCCAACACCAACTGCCTGATCGCGGCGAGCCATGCGCCGGACATCCCGCGGGAGCGTTTCACGGCGATGATGCGACTCGACCACAACCGCGCGATCGCGCAGCTCGCGGGAAAGGCCGGCGCGCGGGTGAGCGACGTCACGAACATGAGCATCTGGGGCAACCACTCCGCCACGCAGTACCCCGACATCACCCATGCAATGATCCGAACCCCACCCACCCCTCGCCCCGCCCCCGAGGTGATCGCCGACCAGGCGTGGGTCGAGCAGGATTTCATCCCGACCGTGCAGAAACGCGGTGCGGCGATCATCGAGGCGCGCGGCGCCTCCAGCGCCGCGTCGGCTGCGAACGCGGCCGTCGAGCACATGCACGACTGGGTGAAAGGCACGCCGTCGGGCGACTGGGTGTCGATGGCGGTGGCCAGCGACGGCTCTTACGGCATCGCCGAGGGCATCTTCGCCGGCCACCCGTGTACGTGCGCGGGTGGCGAGTGGTCGATCGTGCAGGGTCTTGAGATCGATGAGTTCTCGCGTGCGCGCATCGACGCGAGCGTCAAGGAGCTGCAGGAGGAGGCACAGGCGGTCAAGGACCTCGGCTTGATCTGAGGGCCCGCAGCCCTGGGCGGTTATCCCGCTCGCTGCTGTCCGTGCGCTCTACCATGAGCGTATGAGGGTTGGCCGCAACTTCCAGCTGGCGCGTATCTTCGGCATCCGCATCGGGGTGGGCGTCAGCTGGTTTTTGGTGCTGTTCCTTTACATCTTCGTCTTCAGCCCGTACTTCCACGAAGTGCTCGGCGGCTCTGAGACGGTGACTTACGCGGTGACGGTCGCCAGCGTGCTGACGCTGTTCTTGACGATCGTGCTGCACGAGCTGGGTCACGCGCTCGTCGCGCGGCGCAACGGCCTGCAGGTGCTCGGCATCGAGCTGTGGGCGCTCGGCGGACTGACCCGCACGGCCACCGCAGCGGACTCGCCGGGGGTCGAGTTTCGCGTCGCAGCGGCGGGGCCGCTGGTGAGCGTGGCGGTGACGGTGCTGTGCGTGGCGGTCGGCGAGATGCTCGTCTCACGCCATCACTTCCTGGAAGTCGCGGTCGGCGTCAGCGGTTTGCACAGCACGCCGGTGGTTGTGTGGCTGAGCTGGATCGCGACGTTGAACGTGCTGCTGTTGATCATCAACCTGCTGCCGGCGTTCCCGCTCGACGGCGGGCAGATCGCCCATGCACTGGTGTGGCGGCTCACCGGCGACCGCAACCGCGCCACGCGCGTCACGGGCCGGCTCGGCCAGGGCTTCGCGCTGGGGATCGGCGCCGCGGGCCTGGCGCTACTGGGGGCGGGCGGCAATTCGGGCGGCATCTGGTTGATGTTGATCGCGCTCGTCGTCTACCAGGGCGCCAGTGCAGCCGTGATGCAGGGCGCGGTCGGAGCGCGCATCGAGCAGCTGCGGGTGGCCGACGTGATGGACACCGATCCGGTGACGATCCCGGCGGGCACCGGCCTGCTGGACGCGCAGGACCAGTTCTTTCTGCGCTATCGCTGGCCGTGGTTTGCGGTCGTCGATCCGGCGCACCGGTTCCTCGGGGTCGTGCGCTCGACGCGCGTGGAGGCCGAGATCGCGGCGGGTCGGCCGGCGCTCGAGGTCTCTGACGTGCTCGAGGAGAACCTGTCGATCCGGATCGACGCCGACCAGCCGCTGGAGTCGGCGCTGCGCTCGGAGGGACTTGGGCGCCTGGGCGCGATGGTCGCGGTCGACGGCGAGGGTGTGCTGCGCGGCGTGGTCACGGTCGCGCAGATCCGCCAGGCGCTGCGCCCGGCGGGGGCGCGCACGGGGCTGTAGGGCGCACGCGCAGACCCCACGCGACAGCTACGGCGCGCGCTGCAGCCAACGCTCCAGCAGGGGATCGACGATTTGAAAACCGCGACCCGCGGTGCGCTGGACCTCGCCGCGGGCGACCAGCGACCGCGCGGCGGCTTCTGCCGAGCCCTTCTTGAGTCCGAAGGCGTCGAGCGTGCGACGGTTGTAGAGCGTCTCGGGACTGTTGGCCAGCGCAATCAGAACCCTGCGCTGGTTGGGCTTGGCAGCGAGGTCGTCCCAGAGCCTTTCGAACACCTCGCGCGTCTCGCGATCGACCGCAGCCAACGCGCGATCGAAGGCCTCGAGATCCGCGGCGCCGCCGCGAGGCGTCTGCTCGAAGAGGTGGTGTGCGCACAGCATCGCCCGCTGCGGGTGGCCGCGCACGAGGTCGAGTAGCGCGTCGAGCGCGTCGCGCGGATCGCGCTCGGCACGTTCGAAGCGCACACCGATGAACTCGATCAGGTCCTCGTCGCGCAGACGCTCGAGCTGGATCGGCCGCGCCTGACCGAACAGCGGCCTGGCGCGGTCGCCGAACAGCGCGTTCATCATCCCGGGCTCCGACCCGGCGAAGATGTAACAGGCCTCGTCGCGGTGGAACTGGATCTTCGACCGCAGCAGCCCGTCGACGTTCGCGTCGATCTCCAGCAGGTCCTGGAACTCGTCGAATACAACGAGCGTGCGCACGCCGCTGCGTTGAAAGACCTTCTTCGGCAGGTCCAACAAGTCGGCCAGTCGCTGGCGCTCGTCGCGGCCGGCCAACTCGGCCTCGGCACCGACGCCGCCGGGCGTGAAGACGACCTTTGTGCGCCAGCGCCGTGTCACTGCGGCGGCCGCGCGGCGCGCGGACCCCGCCAAGCTCGTCAAGTAGGAGTCTTCGATGCGCCGTGCGACCTCGGCAAGTGTGGCCGCGCGATAACAGTCGACGTAGACGGTCTGCATCCCTGAGCGCTGTGCCTGCAGGGATACCTTGCCGAGCAGAGTCGTCTTTCCGTAGCGCCTCGGCGCCTGCAACCGGGTGTTGTGCCCGCCCTCGGCCAGCTGCAGCAGCTGCGCCGCCTCAGGCTCGCGATCGACCAACTCGCCGGGCGCAAGCGGGTTGTCGTAAACGAAGGGATTGAGGTCTTCAGACACGGCTCTATCATAGCGGCCGGTCATAGCTACCTAGGGCCAGCCAGTCATAGCAGCTATGACCAGATGGTCATAGCTGCTGATACCCCGTTGGCGGCGTGCGCTCGCTGCGAACCTCTCATCTACCGGCAGATGAGCCTCCTCGCCGCCCACCCCCAAGCGGCCGGGCCGCGCACGCCAAAGCGCCGCGAACGTTCACCCTGCACCCCACAGACGCCCTTTCGTGGGCGCGCGATATAGAGTCCCGGTCCATGCCATCGCACGACGTTCTCATCATCGGCGCCGGGCTGGCCGGCCAGCGCGCCGCCCTCGCCGCCGCCCAGACGGGTGCCAGCGTGGCGATCGTGAGCAAGGTGCACCCCGTGCGCTCGCACTCGGTGGCAGCCGCCGGCGGGATCAACGCAGCGATCAGCGTCAACGACGACTGGCACTCGCACGCGTACGACACCGTTAAGGGCTCGGACTTCCTCGGCGACCAGGACGCGATCGAGATCATGTGCTCGGAGGCCCCGCACGAGGTCATGCACCTGGAGCACATCGGCGTGACCTTCCACCGCAACGACACCGGCCAGCTCGACCTGCGGGCGTTCGGCGGGGCGTCGATGAAGCGCACGGCCTACGTCGCGGACATCACCGGGCAGGCGATCCTGCACGTGCTCTACGAGCAGCTGATGAAGCACCACGAGACCGTGCAGCGCTACGAGGAGTGGTTTGTGACCTCGCTCGTGCAGGACGACCACGGCCGCTGCGCCGGGGTCGTGGCGCGCGATGTGAGGACGGGGCGCATGGAGGTGCTGCACGCCAAGAACGTGATCCTCGCCAGCGGCGGCGCGGGACAGGTGTACAGCCCGACCACCAACGCCCTGATCGTGACCGGCGATGGGATCGCGCAGGCCTACCGGATCGGCGCACCGCTGATGGACATGGAGATGGTCCAGTACCACCCGACCACGCTCGTCGAGAATGGCCTGCTGATCACCGAGGGCGCCCGCGGCGAGGGCGCGGTGCTGCTCAACGGCGAGGGCGAGCGCTTCATGGAGAAGTACGCGCCAAACAAGATGGAGCTCGCCTCGCGCGACGTCGTATCGCGCGCCGAGCAGACCGAGATTCTCGAGGGCCGCGGTGTGGGGCCCGACGGCGCTGGCATCTACCTGGACATCACCAAGGTGCCGCGCAAGCGCACGCTGGAGGCGCTGCGGGAGATCGTCAACATCGGCAAAGACTTCGCCGGGGTGGACATCACGCGCGAACCGATCATGATCCGCCCCGGCCAGCACTACATCATGGGCGGCGTCAAGACCGACGTCAACGGCGCGACCCCGATCGAGGGCCTGTACGCCGCCGGCGAGGTCGCCTGCGTCTCGGTCCACGGCGGCAACCGCCTCGGCGCGAACTCGCTGCTGGACACGCTGATCTTCGGGCGACGCGCCGGCGAACACGCCGCGGCGCGCGCGGCGCACATACCGATGCCCAAGGTGTCGGACGCCAAGCTGCGCGAGGACGTGGCCGAGATCGACGCGATCGTAGCCCGCAGTAAGGATGGGAACCCCACCCGCCCGCGGCGGATCTCGGAGATCAAGGCGGAGCTGGGCACGATCATGAACCAGTACGTGGCGGTGTACCGCGACGCGGAGGGCCTGCAGCAGGCGCACGAGGTCGTGGGGCGCCTGCAGGAGGAGGCGCAGTCCGCCTACATCGACGACCGCGGCACGGTCTTTAATCAGGACGTGCTCGGCGCGATCGAGCTTAGCTACATGCTCGACTGCGCCGAGGCGATCGTGGTGGCGGCGATCGAGCGCAAGGAGTCACGCGGAGCGCAGTTCCGCACCGACTTCCCCGAGCGCAACGACGCGGAGTGGCTCAAGCACATCGACATCTCGCTGGATGGTACGGGCGGCCCTCAGGTCAGCTACTCGCCGGTCACGATCACACAGTGGCAGCCCGAGGAGAGGAAGTATTGATGGCCCCGCCCGGGATAAGTGCCCACGACTCACGGGCCCTGACCGGCGAGGCGACGGCCCCCACCCAGGAGGCGAGCAACTGATGGCCGAAACACACCGTCGGGCGGGCGGGAATTTAGAAATATTCACGCTGCGCCTGCGCCGCTATGACCCGCAGTCCGGACAGGCGGCCCACTGGGAAGAGCACAAGGTCGAGCTCGAGCCCCACCGTTCGGTGCTCGAGGGCATCCTGCAGGCCAAAGCGCGCTTCGACGGGTCGATCGGAATTCGCTGCTCGTGCCGCGCGGCGATCTGCGGCTCGTGCGGGGTGCGCATCAACGGCGAACCGGGTTTGGCGTGCCACACCCACCTCGACCATGCGCGCGAGGCGGCGCGCGACGGCGTGATCGAGATCGAGCCGATGGGCAACATGCCGGTGATCAAGGACCTGATCGTCAACATGGACGCGGTGCACTGGAAGAAGATCCAGCGCGTCACCCCATGGCTGCTGGCCAAGCAGCCGGTGCCCGAGCGCGAGTACATCGTGCCGCGCGAGAGCATGGTCAACGTCACGCAGTCGATGGCCTGTATTCAGTGCGGTGCGTGCGTGTCGGACTGCCTGGCGATGGAGGTCGATCCGGGCTTCATCGGCCCGGCGGCGCTCGCGAAGTCCTACCGCTTCGTCGGGGACCCGCGCGACGCCCAGCAGCGCGAGCGGCTCGTGGACCTCGCGCAGGACCCGCAGGGGATCTTCGACTGCACGCATTGCTTCAAGTGTGTGGAGGCGTGCCCCAAGGACGTCAACCCGATGGGTCAGATCATGCGTCTGCGCCGCATCGCGATCTCCGACCAGCACATCGTGGACCAGAACAACGGCGAGCGCCACGAGGCGGCGCTGACGACGCTCGTGCGCGACTACGGGCTGCTACACGAGGCCGAACTGGTGCCGCGCTCCTACGGCGGGAACTCGTGGTTCGGCAAATTTCATCCGGCGGCCGGCAAAGAGCTGATCTCGCTGCTGCCGACCGCCGTCAAGGCGATCGCGCGCAGGAAGATCAGCATCAAAACGGCGCTCTTTGGCCACAAGCTCGCAAGCCAGGATCTGAAGGCGGTCCAGCGCATCTACCAGACGGTGGAGGGCCGCCCGCAGCGCTATGAGCTGAACCTGTACATCTCGGGCACCGACGAAGACGACGAGCAGCCCCTTGCCGCGGGCGTCGCGGGTAGCGCCGGCGCCGGCGCAGAGTCCTCCGCGCCGGCGGCGGGCGCGGGCGCGGGCGCGCCCTCGCCCGCAAGCGATTCCGAAGGGAGCACCAACTGATGAAGGTCGCCTACTGGCCGGGCTGCGTGAGTCGCGGCTTTACCCCCGAGCTGCACGGTTCGATGGCGCAGGTGGCGCCGCTCTTGGACATCGAGCTGGTGCAGCTCGACCGCGCCAACTGCACCGGTTGCGGGGTGATCGCCGAGCACAACCAGGAGCTCGCCGACACACTCAACGCGCGCACGTTCGCGCTCGCCCAGCAGGTGGAGGGGGCGCAGATGATGATGAACATCTGCTCGACCTGCCAGGGAGCTCAGAGCGAGTGCCAGGAACGGCTCGACGCCAGCGCCGAGTACCGCGCGCAGGTCAACCAGACGCTCGCAGGTGAGGACCTCTCCTATGATTTGGATCCCACCCGCCCCCTGACCAATAAGAACTTCCTGTGGCTGCTGGTCGAGGAGATCGGCTTGGACGGGTTGCGCGCCCGCGTCAAGCGTCCGCTGACGAACCTCAAGGTGGGTCCCTTCTATGGCTGCTACATCGTGCGCCCGCGCAAGCGTCTGGGGATCGATGCAGAGCACCCGCGCGACCGCTACCTGGAGCAGGTGATCGAGGCGCTCGGCGGCACTGTGATCGAGTACGCCGGGATGCGCAAGTGCTGCGGCTTTCCGATCGTGACGATGAACAAGGAGGCCTCGCTCAAGCAGGCCGGACGCCACCTCGGCGACGCGCTGGACGCGAACGCCGACTGCCTGGTGACGCCGTGCCCGCTGTGCCACCTGAACCTCGACCTGCAGCAGCCGGCGGCCGAACACACGGTCGCACGCCAGCTGCGGATGCCGGTCCTGCACCTGCCCCAGCTTGTCGGGCTCGCGCTCGGCTTGGAGCCCAAGCAGCTTGGGATGCAGCGCCACGTGGTGCGACCGACGTCGGTAATCGACTGGTCGAGCGCGGTCGTCGGCGCAGCGGCCTGAGGCGGCCACGGCCGGACTTGTGGCTGGCCAGCGTGGCTGCAGGCCAGCCGATCGGACACACGGCCATATAGTTTCGGACATACGCGCCGGCTATATTGGATACATGACCGAGCTTAGATTGCTGAGCGAGCAGCTGGGCGTAAGCGAGCGCACGCTACGCCGAGCGGTGAACGAGGGCGCCCTGCGCGCAACCAGGCCCAGCCCGAGAACTTTGCACATGTCGTTTGCCGAGCGCAGGTATACCGGGCGCGCCTGGCCTATCCTGGCCGCACTACGCAACGCGCTGCGCACCGAGCGCAACGTGCGTCTCGCCGTCCTGTTCGGCTCGCTTGCCAGAGGTAGTGAGAAGGTGACCAGCGACGTCAACGTGCTCGTCGAGATGGCCGACTCCAGCCTCGACCGCGTCGTCGATCTGAAATCCAAGCTCGCAGAGGTCACAGGTCGTCGCATCGACATCGTCCGCCGGGAGGACGCCGAGACGGAGCCGGCCCTTTGGTCGGTGATCGCGAGCGAGGGACGCGTCCTGGTCAACCGAGACAATCGGTGGCCGGACCTGGTCCGAGGTGCGGCGCATGTTCAGGACGGCGCTCGTCGCCGCCAACAGACGCGCACGCGCACAGCACTGGCAGGTATCGACCGGATGTTGGGCATCTGAGCGTGGCCGCCACGCTGCCACGCAAGGCCGAGGTCCAGCGCCGCCGCGAGGAGATTGTTCGCCATCTCGAGGACTTTCCCCGTCAGTACGCCGCGCTGGAGAGCGCGATGGCGGCGTTTGGCGAGGACTTCGACCTACCGGAGTTCAAACGGGCGTTCGACACCCTGACCGACATGGAGGCCTACAATCGCGTGCAGGCGGTCGAGCGCGCGGTCGGGCGCGTGCACAACTACGTCGCCGATCTGGCCACAGCGGGCGCAAAGCTCGCTCAGCTGCCGCGGCCGGCGATGCAGGCCGACGGATCGCCGGCCCAGCAGGCGTTCGAGGCACTGCGCGACGCCGGCGTGATCGACGCCGCTCTCTGCCGCCGGTTGGTGCTCGCCCAGAAGGCGCGCTCGGCGATCGAGCACAGTTACATACGTGTCAGCGCTGGCGAGGTGCACCGTGCAGCGCTTCTAATCCACCGAGCGGCCCGCGACTTCCTCGGGCCATACCGCGACTGGATCGCCTACCACCTGGAAGACGACAAACGCACAAACCGCCAAGATCGCGCACACCCGTGAAGATCCTCACCGTAGTCGGCAACCGTCCGCAATTCATCAAGGCCGCCGCGGTCTCGGGGCCGCTGCGGGCCGCGCACGAGGAGTTGCTCGTGCACACCGGCCAACATTACGACGACGCGCTCTCGGCGGTCTTTTTCCGCGAGCTGGGGCTGGCGCAACCCGAGCGGGAGCTGGGGATTGGCGGCGGCTCGAACACCTCGCAGCTGGCGCGGATGCTCGCCGCGCTGGAGCCGCTGCTGGCAGCCGAGCGCCCCGACGCGGTGCTCGTCTACGGCGACACCAACTCGACGCTCGCCGGTGCGCTCGCGGCAGCCTGTGCGCAGGTGCCGGTGATCCACGTCGAGGCCGGCATGCGCTCGTTTGACCGCACGATGCCCGAGGAGCGCAACCGCGTACTCGCCGATCACCTGGCCGAGCTTTTGCTGTGCGCGTCCCAGACGGCCGCCGAGAACCTGGACGCGGAGTCGGTCGGCGGACGCGTGGAGGTCGTCGGCGACGTGATGGTCAACGTCGCGCTACGCCTGCAGCCGGCCGCCCGCGAGGATGCGGCGACGCTGCGCGCGCACGAGCTGGATCGCGGCGAATACCTGCTGCTGACCGCGCACCGCGCCGGCAATGTCGATGACCCGGCGCGCCTGCGCCGGCTGGTGGAGCTGATCCGCGCGCTGCCCACGCCGGTCGTCTTCCCGCTACACCCACGCACACGCGCGCGCCTGGACGCGGCGGGCCTCCTCGACGAGCTGGCCGGCGTTGCCGGGCTGCGCGTGACCGAGCCACTGGGCTACCTGGAGCTGGCCGCGCTGCTCTGCCAGGCGCGCGCCGTGCTCACCGACTCCGGTGGCGTCCAGAAGGAGGCGTACCTTGCCGGGGTGCCCTGCGTGACGCTCAGAGCCAACACCGAGTGGGTGGAGACCGTGCAAGCCGGCTGGAACACGCTTGTCAACCTCGACCCGCAGGCGGCGCTGCGCGCGCTCGAGCGCCCCACGCCGGCGCAGCACCCAGCGCTGTACGGGGACGGGCACGCGGCGCAGCACTGCGTGCAGGCGATCGGGACGCTCGCGCGATGAGCGAGGCACAGACGGCCGGGAAGGGCGAGGTGCAGACCGGCGAGACGCAGACCGCCGGCAAGGGCGAGACGCCGAGGGCCGCGACGGCTGAGGCGCCGGCAGTCGGGACGGGCGAGACGCAGACGGTCAACATCGGCGTCGTCGGTCTCGGCTACTGGGGCCCGAACCTGGCGCGCAACTTCGCTGCGATCCCCGGCTGCCGCGTGCGCTGGCTGTGCGACGCCTCCGAGCAGGCCCGCGGCCGCCTGGCGAGCGCCCTCCCGCAGGCGCGCACGAGCGCGGACATCGAGGAGCTGCTTGCCGACCCGGCGCTCGACGCGATCGCGCTGGCGACGCCCGTGCCCACGCACGCCGAGCTGGCCAGCCGTGTGGCGCAGGCCGGCAAGCACTGCTTCGTGGAGAAGCCGCTGGCGACCTGTACCGCCGATGCCGCGCGAGCCGTGGCCGCCGCACAGGCCGCGGGCCGCATCCTGATGGTCGGCCACCTGCTCGAGTACCACCCGGCGGTGGGCCGTCTGAAGGAGCTGCTGGACGGCGGCGAGCTCGGCGAGCTCTACTATCTCTACGGCAACCGCCTGAACCTCGGCAAGCTGCGCGCCGACGAGAACGCGCTGTGGAGCCTCGGCGCGCACGACGTCTCAGTCGCGCTGCACCTGATCGACGAGGAGCCGACCGAGTGCGTGGCGCACGGCCGCTCGTTCGTGCGCGACGGCGTCGAGGACGTGGTCTTCTGCTACCTGCGCTTTCCCTCCGGCGTCGTCGCGCACCTGCACCTCTCCTGGCTCGATCCCCACAAGGAGCGCCGCCTGACCGTCGTCGGCGCGCGCCGCATGGCGACCTTCGACGACATGCAGCTCGAGGGCAAGCTCACGCTCTACGACAAGGGCTTTGACGAGGACGTGCGCTCGTGGGGCGAGTACATTGCGCGTTCCGGCGACATCTACTCGCCGCGCATCGCCAACGTCGAGCCGCTGCGCGTCGAGTGCGAACACTTCATCGACTGCATCCGCTCCGGCGCCACCCCGCGCTCGGACGGGGCCAGCGGGCTGCGCGTCGTGCGCGTGCTCGAGCAACTGCAGGACTCGCTCGACGGCTGAGCGCTCTGCGCACGAGCGCCCGTGCCGCGCGGGCCCTGCGCCGCGCAGGCCCTGCGCCGCGGGGCCTTGCGCCGTGGGGCCTTGCGCCGCGCAGGCCCTGCGCCGCGGGGCCTTGCGCCGTGGGGCCTTGCGCCGTGGGGGCTCCCCCAGCCCCAGCCAACACCCCGCGCCGAGACCCGCGCCGAGAGTCGAGGTCCACGACGCGGGCCGCTTAACGGTTGAGAGCCCGCCATCGGGCGGGCCCTCAACCGCGCTACGGCTCAGCAGTCCGTCTTACTTCTTCTTCTTCTTGGACTTTTTCGCCTTGTGCTTCTTGTGCTTGGACGCGGCGTGCGCCTTGTGGCCTTTGGCTTTGAAGCCATCGACGCCAAGCGCCGGGCCGGGGGCCGCGGGCACCAGTTGCGGGGCAGCTTTCGCTGAGGCATCCGCGACTTCTTCTTCGTGTTTGCGCTTTTCAGCGGCCGCTTCGCGTTCCTGCTGCCGTTTTTCGGCTTCGGCAGCTTCCGTGCGGGCTTTGTTGGCCGCTTCTTCCTCCTGCTTGGTTTTCTTTTCTATCGCTTCCCGTTCTTCGGTGGTCTTTGCTTCGCTGGCTTCTTTTTCGTGTTCCGCTTTTTCGGCTTCCGCCTGTGCTTTGCGGCGGTTGTTTTCTGCTTCAGCTTCCGCCGTGCGGCGCGCGTTTTCTTTTTCTTCCTGCGCTGTGACTCTGGCTTCCGCTTCTTCCTTGGCTTTTTTCGCTTCTTCTTCTTTGAGTTTCTTTTCTTCCGCTTCCTTGGCTTCTTTGGCTTTACCAGCCGCGTTGCCGGCAAACGAGAACAGGTGGTCACGCGTGATGCCCTCGTTGACGAAGTGAGTCGTCACGTCAACTTCTGTTTCGGCGCTGTTGGTGACCTCGATACCGGCCAGGCCCAGCGAGTTGGTCGTCTCGCAGAGGTGGTCGCTACCTTCGTCAGCCGGGTCCAGCACGGTGCTGCCGCTCAGCGACACCGTTTCGCCAGGCGAGCCGAACAGCACGCCTTCGGTGTCAACGATGCTGCCGTCGAACCCGGCGAGTGCGCTGTTGGCAGTCGCGTTGAAGCACACTTCCTCGCCGACGATCGGATGACCGTCGATGTCCTGCGCTTTGGCGACGACGATCTTGATGTTTTCGTCACCCGGCAGCGGGCCCTTCGGGAACTCGTAGGTTTCCTTCTTCCACAGCGACTTGACCGTCTTGACGACCGGCCCAGCGGAGATCGGCTGGTAGTCCACTGGCTCGTACGGGTACACCGCGCGCGCCGAGATTTCCGATTTGCCGATTTCTTTTTCATACAGCGGTGCAAGTTCGCAGCCGTTGTTCGTGTCTTTTTCGAGACCCAGACGTTCGAAGTAGAAACCGTCGCCCGGGGTGTACGTCACATACAGCTCGCCCCGCTCGTCGGTATAGAACGTCTTCTCCATGAAGCCGCCACCAGGTGTGAAGTAGTCGTCTTCGGGAGTCGCGTCGGTTGACTTGCCGGGAGCCCTGCGCAGACAACCCGTCGGATAGCTTTCTCCACGCGGTTCGGTCTCACGCACCGGATGCCAGTAGGTATACGGTTCGGACTGGTTGTTGAGGAACCCGGGGAAGTCTCCACCGGGGCTCGGGCCCGTGATGCCGGACGCCTCGCTGACGGGGCGGTCGGTCGCGGGAATGTACGCGCCGTAGTACGGGTTGTACAGGTTGCCACCTTCTTCAGCGTTGCCGTTGAAGTTGTGGCTGTACAGCAGCGCCTTGCTCGCGCCTTCGATTTCACCGACACCGCCGATGTCGCTGCCGCCTTCGTTTTTGGCGAGTTTGACGTCAACCCGCATTGCCGGCATCGGCGCGTCGTCGGCGTTGATTTCGCCATTGCTCAGCAGCGTTTCGTTGGCGGCCTCCGGGTCGAACGGACCGATGGTCGCGTTTTCACCGGATGTGAAGTTGCCGAACGCCGCGCGGAAGAAGTCGGCCTTCAGCGGACCTTCGGTGGTGCCTTCGTTGAACGTGTTGCCGTTGGTCGGGCTGCCGTGGATGTCCCACAGACCCGGGTTGGAGCCCGGCGGTTCGGTTTCTTCGGAGGCGCTCGCCAACTTTTCAGCGAGCACCGGCCACGCTTCGGGCAGCGTGTATTCGGGTTCGGTGAGGACGTTGGACAGCGGCGCTTCTTTGACGACGGGGAAGCTGCCCGTCACTTTGACCTGGATCAGGCCTTTCTCTTCGTTGAACGACGGCGACGGATTGAAGGGCGAGGGCGAGAAGACGCCGTTGCCTTCGGGGTCACCGAGGTAGTGGCTGAAGTTGCCAGAACCCTCGCCGCTCAGCTGCGACTGGAAGGTTTCGCCTGCGTTGCCGCTCGCGCTGGCCTCCTGCATGTTGAGCGCGCCGAGTTTCAGCCAGATCACCAGGAACTGATGCGAGTAGACGATTTCGTTGGTTTCCTGGTTGCGGATTACGAGCCGGATGCGCGCGAGCCCGGGGTTCAGCGACTTGTAGTCGGTCGCCACGCAGCCCTCATGACCTCCGTCGCCCACTTCGTGTTCGGGCAGCGAGGACGTGAAGAACGCAGCCGGTCCCGGGTCAAAGATCTGCCCGATGTTGTTGCCGGCTTCGCCGTCGGGGTTCGGCGGCTGGAACTGATAACCGGACCAGTCCTCGACCGCGTAGTTGGCGAACTGAAAGGTCGAGTTGATAGCCGGATCGCACGCGACCAGACGCACGTGCTCGCCGATCCACGCCACAGAGGGGATGTTGGCGCTCTGCGGACCGTTGCCTTCAGGGCCCGGATTGGGCGCAGCGAAAGCGCCGGCCGACAGCAAGCCCATCGCCAGCACCGCCGCTCCTACCGCGGAGAGAAACCCCGCGGTCCATTTTCGTGTACATCGTGAACGCATTTTCATGCGGCCTCCTCCTTGAGAGGGAACATTGGATGCTTTTGATTTCACTTGACGTGCAAAGACGCCAACAACAGCGCCCCCGTGATGGGGACATTGCGGCCCGCAACCTTAATTGCGCAAGGAGGTATCCGCAATAATCACGACAGGTAGTCTTTGCTCCAGCGTCAACGGGTAGGTACAACCCACCCTTTGCGGTAGGGCAGCGCCGGAACCACTGTAAGCAAGGCACATCAGACGCCGCTCGGAGAGCGCAGCGCTGGCGCGAAGCCGAGCGGCGAGCGGCGCTCAGCTGCGTTGATCGGAATTATTCGCCTCTTGCCGAATGCCCGCGTGCGCGGGCTCTGCGCCCTGCACGGAGGCAACCGCGTGCATCGCCTGCACCCGGTTGCGCACACCCAGACGCGTGTAGATCGTACGCAGGTGGAACTTGACAGTGTTGGGCGAGATCAGCAGCTGCTCGGCGATCTCGCGGTTGCGCAGGCCACCGGCGGCCAACCCGAGCACCTCGCGCTCGCGCACGCTCAACGTGTCCAGCGGGTCGCGCTCGAGCTCCACCGGCACCGACTGCCAGCCCGCGGGCATCACGGCGCGCCCTTGAAGGACGTGGTCGAACGCGAGGATCACCTCCTCGACGGAGTCCGACTTGAGCACGACACCCTCGACGTGCTCCTCCAGCGTGCAGCGCACGATCGCCGACGTCAGCGTCTCGCACAGCAACAGGATCTTCAGGTTCGGATGATCGCGGCGGACTGCTGGCAGCACCGCGGCGCCAAAGGCCGGGTCGTCGCCGTCGACGAGCAGCACCTGGACCGCCCGCAGGTCTCCCGCGAGACCCTCACGCAAAGCCCGCGCATCGGGATAGACGCCGAGCACGCGGTGGCCGCCGTCGGCGAGCATCATCGCCAGCGCCTCGGTCGCCAGCGTGCCGACCCCGCCAAGGATCGCCACCGTTGCGCCCTGCGCGGTGCGGCGCCCAGCGCCGCGCGTGATCGGCCTACCCGTCACAGCGGGCCGTCCGCGCGCCACCGACGCCACCCGCGCGCACGCCCTCGACGCCTTCCGGCCGCGCGCGGTCACCCGCGGCCGAGCGCGCGCCGTCAACCCCACCTGCCTGCCCGCCATCATTACCACCGGCCTGCGCGCCCTGCCCACCCCCCGTCTGCGCGTACCGCCGCGAGGCTTGCACCCGGTTGTGAACGCCAAGCCGCGCATAGAGGTTGCGGACATGGAACTTCACCGTGTTCGTGCTGAGACCCAGCTGCGCGGCGATCTCGTCGTTGCTCAGCCCGCGGTCGATCAGGATCAGGATCTGGCGCAAACGCGGGCTGAGGCTCAGCGGGTCACGGCCGATCGGACCGGCCGCACGCTGCCAGCCGGCCGGCATGATCATCCTGCCGGAGGCCATGTAGCGGATCGCCTGCCCGATGTCCTGCGCCGAGTAGCCCTTGAGGATCACGCCCCCGACACGGTGCTCGACCGCGCAGCGCACGACTTCCGGCGTGGGCTCATGGCAGAGCATCGCAATCTTCGTCGCGGCGTGCGAGCGACTCAACACGCTCACCGCCGTGCGGCAGCTCGCTGGATCGCCGTCACAGTCGAGCAGCAATACCGCCGGCTGCTCCTCCAGGTCGACCGCGAGGAACTGCGCGACGGACTCGAATGTGCCGAGCACGGCGAACCCCTCCTGAACGCTCAGCACATTCGCGATCGCGTCCCGCATCAGCCGCCCGCCGCCGACCAGCACGAGGCCGAGCCCCGTGCGCCCGTCGGCATGGGCGGTTGGCGCGCGCGACGATCCCCAACCGTTCAGGCCGGCGCCCGAGCGCGCGCGCGCGCCGTGGCGCTGCGCGGCAGTGCGGCTCGCTGAGCCGTGCCGTGCGACCGGCCCAACCTGGTGTGTCTCCCGTCGCATAAGCGATATTCCCTCCGGCACCGCAGACAGGTCGAATCCGACAAATATTTAATTCCGCGCCACAGCGGCTCGAAACCAACGCGAGGCGCAGATCATAAGGGGCATCCGTCCGCGGTGCAACCCTCGCATTCAGGAGTGCCTAATAGTTCGGCCTTCGCAACACTGCCTAGCACGATCCCGATCATTCGTCAAGCGTGTTATCCCGAACTTCTCCTGCTGTTAACTACTGACCGTCCAGCAACGCGCGCGGGAGTCTTCTTGCGCGCCGCGAGCGCGTACTCGGCCTTGCGCCCGCGGACGGCGTCGTGCCCGTGCGCGAGGCCATCCGCTAGCGTTCTGGGCCGCGATGACCCCGACCTTCGACCTGCAATCCCACTCTGTCTGCTCGGACGGCGAACTGGAGCCGGCGGCCGTCGTGCGCGCGGCCGCGACGGCCGGCGTGCAGCTGCTCGCGCTGACCGACCACGACTCGGTCGCCGGCGTCGAGGAGGCGTTGCGGGCCGGTCGCGAGACCGGCGTGCAGGTGGTCGCAGCCACCGAGCTGTCCTCCGTGGACGAGACCTACGAGGAGCTGCACATCCTCGGCTACCTCGTCGACCACCGCGACGACCGCTTCGGCGCGACCCTCGAAGATCTGCGCGGCGACCGCGAGCGGCGCGTGCTGGCGATGGCCGAGCTGATGCGCGCCGAGGGCTTTCAATTCGACGACAGCGAGCTGCGTCGCCGCCAGGCGGCCGGCGACCCACTCGGGCGCCCGCATCTGGCGCAGGCGATCCTCGATCACCCCGCCAACCGCCAGCGGCTCGCCGACGAGGGCATCGCCGGCCTGAAGGAGCTGTTCCCGCGCTACCTCGTGCCCGGCGTGCCCACCTACGTCGCGCGCAGCCGCCCGACCGTGGCCGAAGCGATCGAGCTGATCCACGACGCCGGCGGCGTGGCGATTTGGGCGCACCCCTTCTGGGATGTGCAGGACCCCGCGACCGTACGCTCGATGCTCGAACGGTTCGTCAACCTCGGTGCCGACGGCGTCGAGGCCTTCTACCCCACCCACACCGCCGAGCAGGTTGCCTTGCTGTGCGAGATCGCCGCCGAGCGCGACCTGCTGACGACGGGCTCCTCAGACTTCCACGGTTCCGAGCACAAGACCTTTGCGGGCTTTCGCGCGTTTGACCTCTTTGGTCACGAGCCGCGGCTCGGGCCGCTGCTGGCCGCCACGCCGCAGGCCGGCTGAACATCCACTCGCGCTCGCGCGAGTGCCAGAACAAACGGGCCAAACGCGCATGCCGAACGCGCGGACCGCAAACGCGAAGGCCAAACGAACGGACGGGCCGAACGCTACTTCGCCGCCGCGGCCGCCGCGTCGGCGGCGAGCTTGCGAAAGAACTCCTCCGCGGAACTGGCGTCCAGCGGGCGAGCGAACAGAAAGCCCTGGCCGCTGTCGCAATCCTCGTCGCGCAGCAGCGAGAGCTCGTGCTGCTGCTCGATGCCCTCCGCAAACGTCTCGATCGACAGCGCCTTGCCGAGCTGCACCAGCGTGCGGATCAGCGTCTCGCCTTCCTGGTTGTGACGCAGGCCTGCGACGAACGAGCGGTCGATCTTCAGCGCGTCGACCGGGAAGCGCTGCAGGTGCGCCAGCGAGGAGTAGCCCGTGCCGAAGTCGTCGATCGCGATCCGCACGCCGAGC
Source organism: uncultured Solirubrobacterales bacterium (assembly GCA_963804675.1). Taxonomy (GTDB): domain Bacteria; phylum Actinomycetota; class Thermoleophilia; order Solirubrobacterales; family Solirubrobacteraceae; genus Palsa-744. The sequence continues at coordinate 2,957,467 of CAWDRI010000001.1, forward strand.
TCCTTGACCGCCGCAAGGCGCCGCGCGGTGTCCTCGACGTTGCGCATCAGCGTCGTCTCGGTGATCTCAATCGTCAGCGCCTCGGCTGCCAGGCCGCTGCTGGAGAGCGCAGCTTCGATGTCGCTGACGAGCTGGTCGGTGTCGAGCTGGCGCCCGGAGACGTTGACCGCGATCCCGACCGCAAAGCCCGCGGCACGCCACGCGGCACCCTGGGAACAGGCCTCCATCAGCACCCAGCGACCGACGTTGACGATCATGCCGGTCTCCTCCAGCAGCGGGATGAAGTCGTTGGGCTGCACGATCCCGCGCGTCGGGTGCTGCCAGCGCACGAGCGCCTCGACCCCGTTGAGACTCATGTCGCTGAGGTCCAGCGTCGGCTGGTAGGCGAGAATGAACTGGTCGGCGGCCAGCGCCTCGCGCAGGTCCATCTCGAGCTCCATGCGCTTCTGCACGGTGTCCTGCATGCTCGCCTCGAAGGTCACATAACGGTTCTTGCCGTCCCACTTGGCTCGGTACATTGCGATGTCCGCGTCGCGCAGCAGTTCGTCGGCGGTCGGGCGCTCGCCGACCGCGATGCCGATGCTGGCGGTCACCGTGATCCGCGTCCCTTCGCCGCCGCCCAGTTTGAACGGGTGCTTGAGCGCGTCCAGCAGCCGCTCGGCGATCAGCTCCGGCCCGGCACCGAGCGCGACATCCTCGGTGACCACCACGAACTCGTCGCCGCCGAGCCGGCCGAGCGCGTCGGCTTCGCGCACGACGCCGTCCAGCCGCGCCGCGACCGCCTGCAGCAGTTCGTCGCCCACACCATGGCCGAGCGTGTCGTTGATGCCCTTGAAGTTGTCGAGGTCGATGAACAGCGCCGCCACCGGTTTGGGGCTGCGCCGGGCGCGCGCGAGCATCTGCGTGACGCGGTCGAGAATCAGCGTGCGGTTGGGCAGGCCGGTGAGCGCGTCGTGGGTGGCCATGAACCCGAGCTCCTCCTCGCGCCTGGTCAGCTCCTCGTCGGTGCGGCGACGCTCGCCGTCAAAGCACTCGCACATCCGCACGAGACTGAACTCCAGACACAGCTGCAGGATGTTCAAGGCCTGCGTGAGCGCCTGCGGTGAAACCGCCAGCTGCTCGGCGCTCTCGCGCAGCACCGCGGCCATCGCGTCGCGCCAGTACAGACAGCGGCGCGTGACCTCATGCAACGAGGTCGCACGGTGCGCGGCCAGCTCGCCGAACAGCAGCCAGGTTTCCTGGCCGGCCTCGCGCGCGACCTGCAGACCCTCGCCCTCCATCCACCGGGCCACTGCCACCGTCGAGCTGCGGCTGATGCGCTCGAAGCTGTCCTGCACGATCGCGTCGACCTCGCCGTCGCTGCGCGCCAGCGTGCGCGCCAGCACCTCCTCGGCGCGGGCGCGTACCGCCACCCCGAGCCGCGGCAGGTCCTCGGCGACCTCCTGCGGCGGCGCCGACGGGGGCATCGGAACCGGTGTGTCGCGTACCTCTGCCATCTCAGGGCACGCCATCGGCAGTCATTGACGATCCCTAAAGCTCGACTCGTCCAAGCTCGACGGGCCTTGGACCGCCAATCCGCCAGGGCCGCCCCGCGCTGCGGGGGCGTCAGCCGTGCTGGCATGGCGACATGCCAGCCGCCACGGCGCTCGCGCGCCTCGTGCTATCGCTGCGCGTCGACGCCGAGCGCCTGCAACACGCGTTGCACGGCCGTCTCGATGTCTTCCTCTGAGGCGCCGATGACGACGTCCGGCGCGCTCGGCGCCTCATACGGGGCACCCACTCCGGTGAGACCCTGCAGCTCGCCATTGCGCGCGCGCGCGTAGAGCCCCTTGGGGTCGCGCTGCTCGCAACGCTCCAGCGGCGTGCTGACGAACACTTCGACGAAGCGCAGCTCCTGCGCGGAGTGCAGGCCGGCGGCCAGCTCGCGGTCGGCGGCGTAGGGGCTGACGAGACTGACGAGCACGATCGCGCCACTGTCGGCGAGCAGCCGCGCCACGTGGGCGGTGCGGCGCACGTTCTCCGCGCGCGCGGTCTCGTCGAAGCCGAGGTCGCCGTTGAGTCCGTGGCGCAGGTTGTCGCCGTCGAGCAGGTAGGCGGCGCGGCCGGCGCGCACCAGCCGCTCCTCGACCGCGGCGGCAATCGTCGACTTGCCCGCCGCCGGCAGCCCCGTGAACCAGACCGTCGCGCCCTGGCAGCCGAGCGCCTGCCAGCGCTCGGTGCGTGTCATGCTCGTGCGCTGCCAGCGCACGTTGGGGCTGCGCTCGCTCTTGGTCCCACGCGCGCCGTCGGCCTCGGCCTCGACGTCGGTGTCGGCCTCGGTGTCGAGGATCGTGCCGGCGGCCACCGTCTCGTTGGTGGCCTCGTCGATCACGATCAGGCTGCCGGTGACGCGGTTGCGCCGGTAGGAGTCGAAGATCAGCGGCGCGGTGACCTGCAGGCGCACGCGCCCGAGGTCGTTGAGCGCGAGCGTTTCGGCGCCCTCCTCGCGGTGCAGGGTCTCGACGTCGATCCGGTAGCGCACGTCGATGTCGCCGACGGCGACGGTGCGGGTCAGGTGCTTGACCAGATAGCGCCGGCGGGGGTCCAGTGGGCGCTCGGACATCCAGCAGAGCAGGGTCTCCACGCCGGCCGCGACCGTCGGCTGGTTGTGCGGGCGCGCGATCACGCTGCCGCGGCTGACGTCGACCTCGTCGGCGAGTCGCAGCGCGACCGACATCGGCGGGAACGCCTCGGGGATCTCCCCGGCGAAGGTGTCGATCGCGGCGACCGTCGTGTGCTGGCCGCCGGGCAGCACGACGACGTCGTCGCCTGCTCGCAGGATCCCGCCGGCGACCTGGCCGGCATAGGCGCGGTAGTCGCTGTCGCGCGGGCGGATCACCCACTGCACGGGGAAACGCGCGTCAATCAGGTTGCGGTCGGAGGCGATGTGGACGTGCTCGAGGTGGTAGAGCAGCGGTGCTCCCTGGTACCAGGGCATCGCCTGCGAGCGCTCGACGACGTTGTCGCCGTTGAGCGCCGAGATCGGGATGAACGTGACGTCGGCGAGGTCCAGGCGCGCGGCGAAGCTCTCGAACTCGCGCACGATCCCTTCGAAGACCTCCTCGTCGTGGCCGACCAGATCCATCTTGTTGACGCACACCACGACGTGCGGGATGTGCAGCAGCGAGGCGATGAACGCGTGGCGGCGCGACTGCTCGAGCACGCCCTTGCGCGCGTCGACGAGCACGATCACCAGGTCGGCGGTGGAGGCGCCGGTGACCATGTTGCGCGTGTACTGCTCGTGGCCCGGGGTGTCGGCGATGATGAAGCGCCGCTGGGCGGTGGCGAAGTAGCGGTAGGCGACGTCGATCGTGATGCCCTGCTCGCGCTCGGCGCGCAGCCCGTCGGTCAGCAGCGAGAGGTCGACGAAGTCGTGGCCCATCCGCTCGCTGGTCTGCTGCACGTGCTCGAGCTGGTCGGCGAACACCTGCTTTGAGTCGTAGAGCAGCCGCCCGATCAGCGTGCTCTTGCCGTCGTCAACGGAGCCCGCCGTGGCGAAGCGCAGCAGCTCGGCGGGGCGCTCGGAGAGACGCTTGAAGACCTCCTCGGTCTCGGCGGAGTGCCCCGTCGGGGTCCCCGCGGTGGGCGCCGTGGCATCGGCGCGGGTCACGGGGGTCTGGGTGTCGAGCGAGGCCATCACACGCTCCAGCCGGTCGTCGCGGAGATTTCGGGTGCGTTGGTCATGTCAGAGCCCGCGGCGGCGGCGGGAGCGGGGACGCGCCAGGAGTGCTGCACGCGCCACCAACGTCGCGCACGGTGCAGTACTTATGGTAGTCGAGCACGGTTGTCGGATCGTTATCGGGTCGGTTACTTCTCGGCGGCGCTGCGGGCGCTCACGTTCCTGCCTGCAGCGGCGCTCACCTGCCGGCGCGCAGCGCCGGTGCGCGGTGCGCGATGCGCTCGGCCAGACGCGCGCGGAGATCCTCGAGCTGGGCGAGCTCGGCAACGTCGGCGCCCGCCTCCCGGTGCTCGGCGTTCGCGGCCGGGGCCTCTGTGTTGGCCGCCCCCGGCCGCAGGCGCGGCGGGAGACCCGCGCGCCAGGTCGAGATCGCGATCGGCGCGTAGACCCGCCGCAACGCCAGCTCGGCGACCGTCTCGTCGCGCTCGGTGCAGAGGATGATCCCCACGCTCTCGCGGTCGTCGCCGCAGCGCAGCTGCTCGTCCACGGCGCTCAGGTAGACGTCCATCTTGCTCACGTACTCCGCCTCGAACGGGCCGACCTTCAACTCGACCACGACGAAGCGGCGGATCGCGTGGTGGTAGAAGAGCAGATCTACGAAGAACTCCCGCCGCCCGACCAGCAGCGCGTGCTGGCGGCCGTAGAAGGCGAAGCCCGCGCCCAGCTCCAGCAGAAAGCGCTGCACATCGTCGAGCAGCGCCTGCTCGAGCTGGCGCTCGCGCACCTCGCGCCCCAGCTCGAGGAAGTCGAAGACGTAGGGATCCTTGACCGTGGCCAGCGCGCACTGCGCGTCGGCGGGCGCGAGCGTCGCGTGGAAGTTGCTCACCGCGCGGCCGACGCGCCGGTGCAGCGCGAGCGCGATCTGGCCCCTCAGCTGGCGCACCGACCAGTGCTGCTCGGCCGCGGTGAGCGCATACCACGCGTAGAGTTCGCGGTCCTCGCCGCACGCGTCGAGCAGGGCTTGGTGGTGGGACCAGCCGATTTGTGCAGACGATGTCTGCAGTGTTTTGGGGTCGGGCCACAGTGCCGCGAAGCGGCGCATGTAGAAGAGGTTGCGCCGCGAAAAACCACGCACGGCGCCCGTCTCGAGCGCGAGGTCGCGGGCGATCCGCCCGACGACGTCATCGCCCCAGCCGGCGCGGCGCTGCTGCTGCAGGATGTCGCACCCGATCGACCAGTACAGCGCGACCAGCTCGCTGTTGACCGCGCGCGCGGCCCGCGCCTGGGACTCGTGGATGCGCGTACGCAGCCGCTCGATCAACTCGCGGTAGGCGGCGCTCGCGGCGACATTCTCGATCGGGGCGGCGGTCTCGGCGGGCTGGGCGGCGGTCTCGGCGGGCATGCGCTCGGGCTCCTTGATCCGGGGGTGTTGGGGGGTTCCTTTGCTTGGAGAGCTCCCATCGCTTCGAGGGCTCCTTCTGCCTTGTCCGACCGGGAGCGAGGGAGCGGGACACGGAGTGGCCTGGGTTGAGTGGGGTCGAGAGAGCGAGACACGGGGGCGGCGTGGGTCAAGCGGGGCCGATGGGCTTTGCGTGGAAGGTCTTTTCGATGGGCTTTGCGTGGAAGGTCTGTGGAAGGTCTTTGAGGGTGCGCGCGCTCGCGCGCGCACGGGATGGGGCTTCGTCTCAAAGACTTTGAGAAATTTTTAGCGCGCGGCCTTGGCGGCCTGTCCTTGCGCGCGACGGGTGGGGGCTCCGTCTGGAGGTTTTGAAGGGGTGCGCGCGCAGGCGCGCGCCGAATGGTGGGCGAAGCCAAGGACGCACGCAGGGGGCCCGAAGCCAAGGACGCACGCGGGGGGCGAAGCCAAAGACGCACGCACCTGCCCTCCCTCAGCGCCGCGAGCCGCCGCGGCCTGGCCTCCTCCCGCATTTCGGCGCGGGTTAGCCCGCGAGGCATCCGCCATCCGTCCATCGGGCTTTCGCCGAAAAGGTACTCGTGTGTTATCAATGTTCGGAACGGCGATACCCGACCCCGCAATCGGCCGCCTGGCCGGCGCACAAGTAGTCGCGATTCTGCAGGAGCGTCTTTGCGGTAGGGTCGGCGGGAGGCATTCGGGTCGCGCGGCATTGCCGACTGATCCCTGGTGCCTCCCGCCGCCACCTCGAACCGTGCGTGCGGTTCTCCCGCACACGGCTCTCCGACGTTCTTCACCGAGCGGCATTCGGTGCTCCCTTCCACGGCCTGTTCGGCCGAGGTGCGATCACGGTTCCGTGCAGGTCGATCAACCCCGCGCGGTGTGGCACGCTCTTAGCCAGCAGCCAGCGGGCGTAGGGACGCCCGCGCTTATGGCGTTTGGCTATGAACAGAGCAAGCCGCTCCTGTGCGTGGAGCGTGATTCGGTGGAAGTCGGGGTTGGAGTTCCCGTAACGGAAATAACCACCCCAGCCGCGCAGGAACCAGTTGAGTTCCTGCACGACCTGCTCCACCGGATACCGTAGCCGTCTGCGTGCGGTGATCTCACTCACACGCCTGCGGGCACGATTCACCGCCTGCGGCGAGGGTGCACGATGCATGAAAGCGAACCTTGCCCCCGAGCGTGACCGGCCGCTCACCAACCGGTGGGAGAAACCGAGGAACTGTAGTTCCCCGTCCCCGACCCGTAGATTCACGATGCCGGTCTTCGCAGACTTCGGTTCGAGCCCCAGCTCACCCAGAACTTCCTGGAGTGCGACCAGCGCCCGCTGAGCCTGCGCCTCGGTCTTGCTCAGCACAACGATGTCGTCGCAGTATCGGACGAGCACGCCGAGCCCGCCGTGCCGCTCTTCCCACACCCGATCGAGCGTGTTCAGATAGACATTGGCAAGCAACGGCGAGGCGACCCCACCTTACTACTCCGGACAGTAAATAGCGGTCGTTTGTGGTAGTGTTCTGTGTGTGGATCGGGATGCTCGATCGTTGTCGCGGTCGGCTCAGGAGGAGCTTCGCCGCCGTGCGGTGAGGATGGTCTGTGTCGAGGGTTTCAGCCAGGTCGAGGCGGCTGGGTTGGTCGGTGTCGCTCGTCAGGCGGTGGGGCGTTGGGTAAAGGCGTTTCGCGAGGGTGGGCAGGATGGACTGGCGGCTGGCAAGCGGGGTCGTCGGCCTGGCGAGAAGACCGCGCTTTTGCCGTGGCAGCAGGCGCAGATCGCGAAGGCGATCCGGGAGAAGAATCCCGATCAGCTGCGACTGCCGGGATTCTTGTGGACTCGGGCGCTTGTATGCGAACTGATCGAGCGGCGCTTTGGTGTACAGATCACCGAGAAGACCGCGGGGCGCTATCTGCGCCGCTGGGGATTCAGTCCGCAGAAGCCAGTCCGTCGCGCCTATGAGCAGTCCGATGAGAAGGTCAAGGCGTGGCTGGATGAGACCTATCCCGCGATCGCCGAGCGCGCTCGCCAGCAAGGCGCGGAGATCCTGTGGGCCGATGAGATGGGGTTGCGCTCAGACCACACCACCGGAACCTCGTGGTCCCCAGTGGGATGCACGCCGGTGGTCAACGGCACCGGGCAGCGCTTCAAGACGAACATGATCGCCGCGATCTCCAACACCGGCACGCTGCGCTTCCGTGTCTTTCAGGAGCGTTTCACCGCGAAGGTGTTCATCGATTTCATGGCTCGTCTGATCCGCGACGCCAAGGGCCGCAAGATCATCCTGATCGTCAACGGGCATCCCACTCACCGCGCAAAGATCGCTCGCCAATGGGCAGCTGCGCGCCCCGAGCTGATCGAACTGGTGTTCATGCCGGGCTACAGTCCCGAGCTCAACCCCGCCGAGTGCCTCAACCAGGACGTCAAGTCAAACACGCTCGGACGCCGACGCCCCCGCGATCTCGCCCAACTCGTCAGCGAGGTCCGCGCCTACCTCCGCAGCCGCCAACGACAACCCCAAATCGTCGCCCGCTACTTCCAAGAGAAACATGTCACATACGCAGCCGCATAACACACCTTCACTGACCCCCATTTACTCGCCCCCCGTAGTAAGACTAATCAAGGTTGCCGTGCAGCCGTTCTTTGTGCTCGATGACGGCGAGACGATAACCGAGGTCGAGCACCCTGCTGTGCTCATCCCCGCAAGCGAATGGCCGACATACTCCTCAGAGCGTTTTCCCGCTGAGATCAAGGCGTGGCAGGCGCAGATTGACACCGAGGCAGAGGCAGAGGCAGAGCAGCAGACGGTTCCCCCACCGAACCGCGCTGGGCGCAGGGCCAAACGCCCGAAATCGTAACTGCCCTATCGTGACAGTCAGACGATGACGCCTCCGTGGCCGCTCATCGCCATGCGCGCGACCTGCGCCGCGAGTTCGTGGCAGCTGGCTCGTGCTGCAGGTTGAACGGGGCCTTCGCCGTTCGCACGCGAGCACCGTGCCGGCCTCCCTCCTGTGGATGGGGCGCCCCGCAGCCATCGCGCTCGGCCGCGTAAGTCGGAGGGCATCGCCGTCGTTATTGAGGACAAGCCAACGAAGCAACCCAGAGGCGAACCCGCAATCGCATCGATCGGCCGCCTCGCGGGTTGTAGCGGTCAAGCCACGCGCAATCGATCGGACCGGACGGGTAGGGCAGACAAATGGGCAAGTTCAGCGTTCGCCACGCACTCGTGCTCGCCGCCGCACTCCTGGGTGGCGGGGCGCTCGCGCTGCCGTTGGCGTCGCTGGCAACCCCGACGAGCCCGTCCGGCACCTCGGCGTCAACGACCACGACGACGACACCGACCACGACCGGCACTACTACCACCACCACGACGACCAGCACCACCACGACGGCCACGACGAAAACCACCGCGCCACCGGAGCCCCCGAACGCCTACAACGGCGGCATGGAAAAGGTCGAGACGTCATCTGCCGTGCTCAAGGGGGCGGTTGACCCCAGGGGCCTGGCGACCACCTACTTCTTCCAGTACGGGCCCACCGCCGCATATGGAGCGCAGACGCCGGCGGTCGCGATCGGGGGCGGCACCGCGACGGTCAAAGTTGCCCAGACGGTCTCGGACCTGCAGCCGTACACCACCTACCACTTTCGTGTCGTCGCGAGCAGCTTAGGCGGGACCGTCGCCAGCAAGGACTCGATGTTCACGACCAAGAGGGTCCCCCTGGCGCTAACCGTCGCCGTCGCACCCAGCCCGGTTGTGTTCGGCCAACCGCTGCGCGTCTCAGGCGCCGTCTCGGGGACCGGCAGCGCGGGCGTGCCGGTCGTCCTGCAGGCCAACGCCTTCCCTTACGACCACGGCTTCCACGACATCACGAGCCCCGAGGCCGCCGACGCCGCGGGCAGCTTCTCGTTCCCGGTCGCGGGCCTCCTGGAGAGCACCCAGCTGCGCGTCGCGACGGTCACCAAACCGGTCGCCTACAGCCGCGACCTCACCGAGCCGGTCTCCGTGAGGGTTGCGCTGCACGTGCGACCGACGCGACGCCGCGGCGTGGTGCGCCTCTACGGCTCCGTCACCCCCTCCGAGCCCTACGCGCTCGTCGCCTTCGAGCGCCGAGTCCGCGGCCGCTACCGCACGGTCGCGGGGACGCGCGTCCGTGCGGGTAGCGTCTCGCGCTTCGAAGTGCGGCTGCGGCTGCGGCACCGGGGGCTCTACCGCGCGCTGGTCCTCACCGCCGGCGGGGCGCAGGTGTCCGGGCGCAGCCGGCCGGTGCTGATTCGCTGACGCGGCCCGCTGGCGGGCGAACCTGGCTTTGCGGGACTGAACGACGTTTTGAGGATGCACACGCGGGGGCGCGCGCGGGATGGGGACGAAGCCGAGGGCGCGCGTCGGCGCCCCTGGCGCCGCGAGCCGCCGAGACTCGGCCTCCGGCCCACGTCAGCGTCGAAGCCATCCCGACGAGCGCGAAGGGTGCGGCAAATGGGGTTGCGACGCTCGATAGCACTGGCAGGCTTCCAATTGGACAGCTCACCGCCGCCGCAGCAAGCAGCAGTAACGCAACGATCAGCCCATTCACCCACGGCGCCAAATGGGATGGCAAAACAGACGACAGCGCGGCCCTTGAAGCGGCGATCAGCGAAGCCATCGAACGTGGCGGCGTACCCGTAGTGCTTCCCGCCGGCACGGGGCTAATCAACAAAGAAATAGCGATCGCCAAACACGGCAATATCGTGCTGGCGATTCGCGGCGCGAGTCGGTTCAGCTCCACAGTCAAATTGGGCGAAGGCACGCGCACATTGTTTACGTTCGCGACCACGAAAACAGGTGAAACCAGCGGGACGCTCTGTCGTGTGAATTTGACAGGGAGTGTTGACATCGACCTTGTAACGCAGTGGAATGTGAACTCCAAAGGAGAACCGCGGCGAGCCGTCCGACTGGGCGCGGTAGGGACCGCCGTTGCCGGCGGCCCCCCGCACAGACCCCAGCGTGCGCGTCTAACGCACTGGGCTCCTCCTTCGGGTGTTGGCGTCAAAGCGCAACGCAGGCCAGGGATGCGGGGTTGGGGCAGCCATCGAGCTTCCAAGGCACGCATGCGCTGCCAGGTCATCTGGCCCTTCTAGCTGCGACGCGAGAGCGCCCGTCGCCAGTGGCGAGTGATCCGGCGGCGAAACTCATGCAGTGCCTCGCTGTTGTCGGGCACCGCGTAATAGCGGTAGTGCCCGGCCAGGACGCTTGAAAGCCAGCGCCCTTGTTCGGGGATCGGGAGGTCGCGTCGTCGCATCATTTCGGCCTTGACCGATTTGAGTTTGACGCGCATCTTCTTCTTGCTCGTGACACGCTTGAGCTTGAAACGTCCGTAACGGTTCCTGGCACACATATGTGTGTGTAGGGTCGGCGGGAGGCATTCGGGTCGCGCGGCATTGCCGACTGATCCCTGGTGCCTCCCGCCGCCACCTCGAACCGTGCGTGCGGTTCTCCCGCACACGGCTCTCCGACGTTCTTCACCGAGCGGCATTCGGTGCTCCCTTCCACGGCCTGTTCGGCCGAGGTGCGATCACGGTTCCGTGCAGGTCGATCAACCCCGCGCGGTGTGGCACGCTCTTACAGTAGCCAGCAGCCAGCGGGCGTAGGGACGCCCGCGCTTATGGCGTTTGGCTATGAACAGAGCAAGCCGCTCCTGTGCGTGGAGCGTGATTCGGTGGAAGTCGGGGTTGGAGTTCCCGTAACGGAAATAACCACCCCAGCCGCGCAGGAACCAGTTGAGTTCCTGCACGACCTGCTCCACCGGATACCGTAGCCGTCTGCGTGCGGTGATCTCACTCACACGCCTGCGGGCACGATTCACCGCCTGCGGCGAGGGTGCACGATGCATGAAAGCGAACCTTGCCCCCGAGCGTGACCGGCCGCTCACCAACCGGTGGGAGAAACCGAGGAACTGTAGTTCCCCGTCCCCGACCCGTAGATTCACGATGCCGGTCTTCGCAGACTTCGGTTCGAGCCCCAGCTCACCCAGAACTTCCTGGAGTGCGACCAGCGCCCGCTGAGCCTGCGCCTCGGTCTTGCTCAGCACAACGATGTCGTCGCACTATGCCGATGCCCGGGTTATGCCGATGTGGGTGTCGAAAGCCTTGGGTGGGGGCCGGATTGGGCTGGGGGAGGTCGGCATAATCAGAGCGTCTCGAGGAAGGCGAGGAGCTTGTCGGGTGGCTGGTAGCGGCCGGGGGGCGTGTTGGGGGGTGTCGTTCTGGAGAGCGCGGCTTCCTTGAGTGCCATGTCGGCGTGGAGGTAGATCTGCGTCGTCTCGACGTGCTCGTGGCCGAGCCAGAGCGCGATCACGGTTGTGTCGATTCCGGCGTGCAGGAGCTGCATCGCTGCGGTGTGTCGGAGTACGTGTGGGGTGATCGTCTTGGTCGCCATGGACGGGCACGCGAGCGTGGCGGTGGTGGCGTGTTCGGCGAGTCGTCTTTGGAGTGCGTCGCGGCTGAGCGCCTGGCCTGTGCGGGTCGGGAACGCGGGGTCGTCCGGGTGCCCGGCTCGCTCTTTGAGCCAGACGCGCAGGACCGCGACGGTTTGCTTGGTCAGCGGGGTGACGCGATGCTTGCGGCCCTTTCCCAGGCAGCTGACGTGTGAGCCGGTGCCGAGGTGGATGTCGTTGCGCTTCAGGGTGGTCAGCTCGGATGCTCTGAGCCCGGTCTGGACTGCCAGCAGCAGCATTGCGTGATCGCGTCGGCCGGTCCAGGTGTCGCGGTCGGGCGCGGCGAGCAGCGCTTGGATCTCGGGTTCGGTGAGGAACGTGATGAGCGCTCGCTCGAAGCGCTTGGGTGGGATTGCCAGCACGCGGCTGATCGTCTCTGCGTGCTCGGGGTGTTGGAGCGCTGCGTAGTGAAACAGCGAGCGGATCGCGGCCAGGCGGGCGTTGCGGGTGCGGATGCTGTTGTGGCGCTCGTGCTCGAGATGGTCGAGGAACGCGCCAATCAGCGGCGCGTGGAGATCGTCGAGGTCGAGCTGGCAGGGCTGCTTGCCGGTCTGCTGCTGAGCGAAAGCGAGAAGCAGACGCAGCGTGTCGCGGTAGGCCGCGATCGTGTGCGGGCTCGCGTTGCGCTGCCGGGTCAGCCGGTCGGTGAAGAACGCCTATGGAGACGTCTCCATAGGCGTTTCTATCCGAACACCCAGGCTATGCGGACCTGGGATAAGAATTCGCCGCAAATTGGGATGTTGAGCGTGGTGGGCTCTACATAGCTTCGGCTTCCGGCCGACGTCTTGGTCTGGATGTGGACTGTCGAGGCTGAGGAGAAGGAGTGCGATCGGTGAGCGATCCAGCGCGGAGTGTGGTGCTCGGTCCGCTTGGGCCGTTCGCTGGTGGGTTCGTCGTCGAGTTGTCCGCTCAGGGGTACACGGCAGGGTCGGCAGTCCAGCAGATGTGCCTGATGGCGCACTTGAGCAGGTGGCTGGAGGCGGAAGGTCTCGGGCCTGTGGCGCTGTCGTCGGCGGTGGTTGAGCGGTTCTGTTGCGCGCGTGGCGCGGCCGGTTACAGAAGCCTGCTCTCGTCCAGGGCTCTGGATCCGCTGTTGACCTATTTGCGGCGGCTGGGTGTGGTTCCGGCGGCGGAGGTGTTGGTGGCGGGCGGCGCGGTGGAGGATTTGCTGGGACGGTTCCGGCGGTATCTCAAGATCGAGCGGGGTTTGGTGGCGGGATCCTCGCGGGTCTACGTTCACTGGGTCCGGCCGTTCTTGGAGGGCATGGCGGTTGAGGATGGGCTGGACCTCGCCGGTTTGGACGCCGCGGCGGTGCGCCGGTTCGTGGTCGGGTTCTGTGCGGGGCGCTCACGCCGCACGACGCAGGTGCTCATCGCCGCGTTGCGCGCACTGCTGCGCTTCCTTTACTTCGAGGGCGAGCTGTCCCGGCTGCTGGTCGACGCGGTGCCGTCGGTGGCGGTGTGGCGGCTCTCGGAGTTGCCGCGCCGGCTTGAGCAGGAGCAGGTGCAGAGGCTTCTTTGCGCGTGTGATCGCCAAACCGCGCACGGGCGTCGCGATTTCGCGATCGTCACCGTGCTGGTGCGCCTGGGGTTGCGTGCTGGCGCGGTTGCCGCGCTGTCGATGGGTGACATCGATTGGCGGGCGGGCGAGATCACAGTGGGTGGGAAGGGCGGCAGGTCTGAGCGGCTGCCGTTGCCGGTTGATGTTGGGGAGGCGATCGTCGCCTACCTGCGCGACGGGCGGCCGCACCGCACTTCGGACGGGGCGGTGTTCGTGCGGGTGCTGGCGCCGTATCGCGCGTTGAGCAGCTCCGGTACCTCGATGGTCGTCATCTCCGCGGCGCGGCGGGCCGGGCTCGGCCAAGTCGGGGCGCATCGGCTGCGTCACACCGCCGCGTCGGAGATGCTGCGCGCGGGCGCGGGGCTGCCGGAGATCGGGCAGATCCTCGGGCACCGCGCAGCGGCGACCACGGCGATCTACGCGAAGGTTGATCGTGCATCACACCGAGCCCGACACCCACACTCAACGCGAGCAGGCCCTCCCTCGCTGCCCCGACCAGCTCCCCGAGCGCGGCCTGCACCCGCTCAGGCAGCGCAGACGCCTCCGACGGCACGTCCTCGCTCGTGACCTGCCCAGCATGTACCTTCTTCATGGCGGCTCCTCCTGTCTCGAATGGACCGATTTCGCACTCGCCACGGTCGCAACACGACCGGACGAGGCGGGAGGACCGCCACTTCAAGTTCTACGCCAGGTGGGACAACCTCGGTGCGACGCTCACCGGCCGCCCGCACGATCGCCCATGGGGCATCTACTCCGGCTACTTCCGCGACCTCGACGGGCACCTGTGGGAGGTCATCTGGAACCCAAGGATGACGCGCCCGGAGGCGTGAGGACCACCTTGAGAGCACCGCCGCATAACGGCGGGCCCGAGCTCGAGGTGGAGTAGCGGCCGAGCCGACCGCATCTGACGTGAGGTTGAGGGCTCATCGCTCCTCGCGGCGCTGTCACATTCCGGGTGCGGGACGCGTCTTGTCCTGGTAGAGCTAGAGCTGAGATCGTCGAGGGCATGCCGACGCGGCCTGGCGAGGAGCGTCGGGACCGGAAGGGAGAGCGGAGCGTGAGCACGGACACATGGCGGACAGAGCAATTCGAGCGGTATCGCCCACAGTTGAAGGCGGTCGCCTACAGGATGCTGGGATCCGTCAGCGAGGCCGAGGACGCCGTCCAGGAGACCTGGCTGCGTGTCGGTCGTTCGCAGGCGAGCGAGGTTGAGAACGTCAGGGCGTGGCTGACGACGATCGTCGCCCGGATCGCATTGGACATGCTGCGGTCCCGTCGCAGGCAAGCGGAGATGTCGCTGGACGTGGACGTTCACGTGCCCGACCCGGTGGTCGATCCCGTCGCCGGGACCGATCCCGAGCACGAGGCGCTGCTGGCGGACTCGGTCGGCCTGGCGTTGCTCGTCGTGCTCGACACGCTCACTCCGCCGGAGCGGCTCGCGTTTGTGCTGCACGACATGTTCGCGGTGCCGTTCGAGGAGATCGCGACGATCCTCGAGCGCTCGCCCGAGGCGACGCGTCAGCTCGCCAGCCGTGCACGCCGGCGCGTACGGGGACGCACCCCACCTGCAGACGCTGAGCTGCCCGCCCAGTGGGAGATCGTCAACGCCTTCCTCGCCGCCTCTCGCGACGGCGACTTCGACGCTCTCCTAGCCGTTCTCGACCCGGACGTGACCCTCATCGCCGACGGTGGCCACATGGGTCTCTCGCATCGTGTTCACGGCGCGCAGGCGGTCGCCCGTCAGGCGCGGACGTTTCGGCAGACGCAGGCCGACCTCACCGTGCAGCGCGCGCTCGTCAACGGGCTGCCCGGACTGGTCTCGTTGCGCGACGGCAAGCCGTTCTCCATCGGGGCGTTCACGATCAGGGCCGGACGCATCGTCGAGATGCACTTCCTCACCGACCCCGGCCGGCTCACCCGGCTGGATCTGACACTCCTCGACAGGTGACCGGCGTCGCGGTAATCGATCGTGTGAGTCGTGCGCTGTCACGTTCGCGCTTCGCCTGACGTCATAGGCATAGAAACCCCGAATCAGAACCGATTACCTATAGGAGGTGTCAGTTATGCAAACGCAAGCACGTATCGAGAATCCGGCGATGACGGTGCCCGGCGCGATGCAGGCGCTGCAGAAGCTGGGCAAGGCCGCAAAGAGCTGCGGCGTACCCCAGACCACGCTCTATCTTGTGGTTCTGCGCGCCAGCCAGATCAACGGCTGCAGCATCTGCGCCGACATGCACTCACGCGAGCTCAGAGCAGTCGGTGAGCGCGAGGAGCGCATCTTCACGCTGGCCGCGTGGAGGGAGACCCCGTACTTCACCGACGCCGAGCGCGCCGCGCTGGCGCTGACCGAGGCCGCGACCCGTCTCGCGGACCGCCCCGACGCCGTCCCGGACGAGGTCTGGGAGGAGGCGACCCGACATTACGACGAGCAGGAACTCGCCGGGCTCGTCCTCTCGATCGCGTCGATCAACGCCTGGAACCGCCTGAATGCCGTTACCAAGCAGATCACCGGCGAGTGGGTCGGTCAGTACCTCGACACCGGGGAGAGCGCCGCCCTGGCGACTTGAGACGGACACGACCGCACCCCACAGGCTCAGTCCCGGATGAGAGGGAGCGGCGCGCCGACCGGCCGCTCCCTGATCGGGCCTCAGCAAGGCGCGGCAGAGCCCTCACACGGTCCGCAGCGCTTCGGTGGGTGAGAGGCGCGCGGCGCGTAGCGCGGGGACGAGGCCGGCGACGGCACCGATCAGCATGGCTGCGCCGAACCCGCCGGCCCAGGCGAGGGTGGGAATCACGATCGTCCAGCCCTTGGTGGAGGCGTAGATCGCGGTAGCGAGAATGCCGGTAGCGACACCGACCGCGCCGCCGGCGAGCCCGAGCAGGATCGCCTCGGAGAGGAACTGCGTGCGGATCTGCCCGCGGGTCGCGCCGAGCGCGCGGCGCAGCCCGATCTCCGAGCGGCGTTCCAGCACGCTGATGACCATGATGTTCGCCACACCGACAGCCCCGACCAGCAGCGCTACCGCGCCGAGCCCGAGGAAGAGACCGTTGAACGCGTCCTGGGCGTCGGCGCGCGCGGTGAGCGTGGCCGATGGTTGGCTGACGTTGACTTCGTTGGGTGCTTCGGGGTCCGCGGTCGCGGCGAGCACCGACTGCACGGCTGGCACCTGGCTGTTCTGGGCGCGCAGGTAGACGGTGTTGGGGTGCCCGTTGAAGTGCAGGTAGCGTTCGGCGGCCTTGAAGCCGACGAGCACCGAGCTTTCGATTTCGGGAGCGAGCACAGATGGGCCGAGGATCCCGACGATGTACACCCACTGGTTCGCGGCCCAGATCCGCTCGCCGGGGTAGATGTGGTCGATCCCGAGTCGCCCAGCGGCCGCGGACCCGAGCACCCCCACCGGCTCGGTGGCGGTGGCGGCGTTCAGGTAGCGGCCCTGCACGACCTGGACACCCAGGGTGTGCAGCAGCCCGAGGCTCGCCGCCTGGATTTCCAGCGCGTTGGTTTCGACGGTGGGGATCAGCGGCGAGCGGTACACCTTCCCTTCGACCTTCCCCGTCTGCGCGACGGTTTCGACGGGGTCGATCCGCGCGATCATCGCCGGCGCCACCAAGGGCAACTCGGCGGTCTTGCCCGCGAAGCTCTGACCGTTGGTGACGGTCAGCAGGTTCGTGCCGAGCCTGTCGATCTCTTCCAGCAGCCCCGCCTGGCTCGAGGAGGACAGGCCGAGCACCGCCACGATCGCGGCGACCCCGATCGCGATTCCCAATGCCGACAGCCCCGCCCGCATCCGCCGCGTGCGCAACCCCACGCTCGCGACCCGCGCGAGATCGGGGAGCCGCAGCCGCCGGGGTGCGAGGTCTGCGGCGCCCGCGTCTGCTCGAGTGCGGTCGGCTACGACATTCACCGCGCTCACGGGGCCTCGTTGACGAGCGCGAACGCCGCCGGCCTGGCCGGCTTGGCGCTGGCCTTGACGATGTAGCCGCCCGGCTGGCGGCTGGCGGTGAAGGGAGGTGCGACGGCGATCCCGCAGGCGCTGGTCTTCACCCTGACCGTGTAGGGATGAAAGACGCGGCCACGATGGTGACGGGAATCGCGAGCATGGACCGCGAAGCGTCCACTCGCGCCGCGCGTGGGTGCTGAGAACGTGACCTGTGCGCCCGGCACAGGGTTCTTCTGCGCGTCGGTGACGGTGACGGCGAGTGCGATCGGGAACGGAGATCCCGCGATGGTGGACTGTGTGGAGCCGACGCCGGGGGCGAGCTTGGCGGGCTTGCCCGCGAGGTTTGAGAGGGTGAATAGGGCCGGTGCGATGCTGCTGGTGGATGTGCCGCCGTGCGGTTCGCTGCCGCCGGAGCTCCCCAGTGCGGCGCTCGCGGTGAACGTCCCCGCCTCGCCGTTGGCGGTGAGGGCGGGCGAGGTCGCGATGCCGGAGGCGTTGCTCGTCGCGCTCGCCTGGGTGGCGCCGCCGGCGAAGCTCGCGTCGGCGGCGGCGCCGGCGCTCGAGCTTGAGCTCGTCCCGCACACGGACGAGCTGGTGGAGGCGGTGAGCGTGAACGTGACGCTGGCACCCGCCACAGGGTTGCCGTCGCCGTCCAGTGCCTTCACCGCGAGCGCCTGCCTGTAGCGGCCCGCGACGGTGGCGGTCTGCTTCACGGGCGAGACCGCCACCAGCCGCGCTGGTGTTCCTGCCGCGGCGTTCGTCAGCGCGAACGACACCGACCCGTACTGCGAGGAGGCGGTGACGGTGTAGTGGCCCGCGATCCCGTTGGCCGTGAACGTGGGGGCCATGATGGCACCGCTGCTGTCGGCGCCGACGGTGACCGTGTTCGTGCCGCTGGCCGAGAACACGCCGCTCGCGCCACCGGAGGGTGCGCTGAACGTGACGGGGACCCCCGCCGCAGCACTCGTGACGGAGCAGCCATCGTTGTTGCTGAGCGCTACCTGCAGCCCGGTCGCGAACGCGCTCTGCAGGATCGCCGTCTGCGGCGTGCCCGCAACGAGCGTCATCTGGTTCGGGGGATTGGACGACGGACAGTTCGACGTCCCGGTGCCGGTCGGTTCGGTTGGCGATCCGCCGGTTTCCCCCGCGGCAAACGCCGGGCCACCCGCGAACATGCCGACCGCGGTGCCCAAGCTCGCGGCCACGAGCAGTCCGAGTCCCGCCCAGCGAACACGGCGGAGCAACCACGTCATTGGAGCCATCAGCACACTGCTCCTGCTGCGGCGGTGTCATTCACGATGCGTCCGTCGAGCACCTGGACTTGGCGGGGCAGGCGGGCGGCGAGGTCGTGGTCGTGGGTGATCACCAGGATCGTCGCGCCGTCGGCGTTCAGCTCTTGAAGGAGTGTGAGGATCGCTTCACCGGAGGAGCTGTCGAGGTTCCCGGTGGGCTCGTCGGCCAGCACGATCGCGGGGCGGCCAACGAGGGCGCGCGCGATCGCAACGCGTTGGCGCTCGCCACCGGAGAGCTTGCTCGGACGGAAGCTCGCGCGCGCGGCGAGGCCCACCCGGGCCAGCGTCTGCGCTGCCCGCTCGCGGCGCTCGGCGACGGCAACACCGGCGTAGAGCAGTCCTTCGGCGACGTTCTCGAGAGCGGTGGAGTGCTCGGCGAGGAAGAACTGCTGAAAGACGAACCCGATGCGCGTGGCGCGCAATGTGGCGAGCTCACGGTCGGATAGCCGTGCGGCGTCGAGGCCCGTGATCGACACAATGCCCGCGCTGGGGCGCTCGAGCGTGCCCATCACGTGCAGCAACGTCGTCTTGCCCGAGCCCGAGGGGCCGACGATCGCCACGAGCTCGCCCCCTCCCACCGCGAAGCTGACCTCCCGCAGCGCGTACACCGGGGGCTCGGCACCATAGACCTTGCTGACTCCGTCGAGCTCGAGCACCGGCTGCTCGCCGCCGTCGGCCCATGCGGCGCTTGTTGGCTGCTCGCTCATGATGTCCGTGGCACCACCACGCGCTGGCCGGCGGACAGGCCCTGGCCGCTCACCTGCACGAGGCCTTCGGCGTCGTCGAACAGGCCGACGGTGACGGCCTCCAGACGGTGCACGCCCCTTTCGGCGACCTCCACCGCGTAGCCGCCGCCGGCGAGCGCGAGCAGCGCGTCGACGGGCACCGCGAGCACGTTTTCGACGCGTTCGGTGGTGATCTCGACGTTCACGGGCGCCTGGTCGAGGTGGCCCGTCGCCGCCGGGTCCGTGGGGGTGGCGAGAACTTCGACGGTGGGCGCGCTTTCTTCTTCGCCGGCTTTGCCAGAGCCGGACGGCGAGGTGGCGACGCTGGAGACGTAGGTGATCCGTCCAGGCGTGGTCTGGTTATCGGGAAGCGTGATCGTGACCTGATCGCCGACCTTGACGCTCGCCTGTTGGGAGGCGTCGAGCGCGATCTTGACCTGGCGGGCGGTCGAGGTGATCGCGAGCACCGGGCCGGGCATGACCGTCTGGCCGACCGTGGGGGTGACGCTCGTGACGCGCACCGGTCCGGGGTGGAACACGACCGACCCCAGCAGCAGCTCGCCGGTCACGCTCAGCCCGTGCGCGGACTGCAGCGCACGAATCGCGGCCGCGGTCGCGGCCGTGAATTCGTCGCCTGTGAGCCCCTGCCCGTAGCCGAGCGCCTGCAGGTTGGCGTTCAGCTCGGCGACGTCGTGCCCCGGGGACATCCCCGCGGTGAACGCGTGCGTCGGCGCCACCGATCCGTACAGCAGCAGCACCGGCTGGCCTGAGATCGCATACACGCTCTGCCCGCGCCCGATGATCTGACCGACCGAGGGCAGCGCCGTGAACGTCGAGCCCTGACCGTAGAGGGCTGCCGAGGAGCGCGCTGTCGCCAAGCTCGACTCGGCGCTCGTGAGCTGTTTTTCGGCCGAGGAGACCTGCGCGCGGTCGGCGGTGACCTTGGCGGCGGTGCTGGTCGCGTTCTGCTGGGCGGCGGAAACGGCCTGCACGTCGCTCGCGCACGAGCTCCCGCCGCCGCTCGGCGAGTTGTTTTCGCTTGAAGGCGAGGAGTCCGCGGATGCCGCTTCCGCGGCGCCCTCGCCCGCGCAGTCGACCTGCTCCTTCGCGCGCGTCGCCTCGAGCGTCGCCTGGTGGCCCGCGAGCGCCTGCGTGTCGGATGTCAGCGTCGTCCTGGCGCTCGTCAGCATCGCTTCGGCGCTGGTGACCTGCTGGCTTGACTGCTGGACGGCTGACGGCGCGGTCCCGGATGGCACGCGGATGCTCGAGGAGCCTGCGTAGCCGAGCGTGCCGCTCACCTGCGTCTGCTGTGAGAGCGACCGGCTCCTCACCGTCGCAAGCGAGGTCGCGGTCGCGTTATCGACGACACCGCCCGTGGATTTCCTCGAGCCGCCAAACGGGTCCGCGACGATCACCACCACGACGGCCACGACCAGCGCCAGCCCCACAATCGCGAGCGTCCGCCGGCGAGCGCCGCCGGACGCCGGGCCGAGGCTTGATGGCTCGCCATCGCGCTCGACCGCCAGGGTCGCCCCGGGTGCAGACGCCGCCTCGCCAGACACGGGATCGCTCATCGATGCTGTTTGTACGACATCAACGGTTTCGGGAATGTTTCGCTGGCCTCGCGAACGACCGCGCGCTCACGGGGCCAACACGGCCTGACCCCCAGAGCCCCCACCGGAGCTGGTGGAGGGTCCGCCCCCCGGCCCGGCGCCCTTCGGCCCGGGCAGGTCCGACTGGCACGTTTTCTGCGCGGCTTTGAACTGCGGCGAGTTGGGATCTATACCGGAGCCCTTGCCCCCGATTCGTACCCGCACACCGCCGCCGCCACTGTGGAATTCCGGATCGGGGAAGTTGGGGACCCCATGGCTGCGCATACAGGCGGAGAACTTCAAGGCGCTTTCCTGCATCTTGGCTTGTTGCGCCGGACTCGGGGCCACCTTCGAGGGCGCGTACTTGCTACACGCCTTTTCGGCCGCCTGGAACCGAGACGATTCTGGATTCGGGCCGTGGCCGTTGTGGTTCTGGATGCGTATGCCGCCTTCGGTCGGTTCGGGGAATTCGGGTTCCCCGTGGGTGCGCATGCACTGCGAGAACTTCACCATCTCCTCCTGCGCGGCGGCGCTGCTTTCCGGGGAGGATGAGCCGCCGCCGCTCGCGGGCGAGGAGCTGGACGTGCTGGAGGAGAGGTGCGCGACACCCGGGCTCGAGGAGGCGCCACCACAGCCGGCAACGAGCAGTGCCACGCTCGCAAGCACGACCACGCTGAGGTTCATTCTTGTCATGCCGACATCATGCGGGAAACAACCTGAGAATTGGCTGAGAGAAGGCGAGGAACTTCCTAAACGACACTGGACGCCGTTGGGGCGTCCCGCTGGGACGCGGCGAGCTCGGCGTCGCTCATCTGTAACGCCGGCAGCTCGAGCGTCAACCTGACGCCGCCACCGGGATCATTGGTGGCGTGCACGGCTCCACCGTGGGACTCGGCTATCTGGCGCACGATCGCCAGCCCCAGACCCGACCCGGGTCGCGCGCGGGCCGCGGGCGCACGGTAGAAGCGGTCGAACACGCGGGGCAGATCCTCCGCGGCGATCCCCGGACCGTGGTCGCGGACCTCCAGAACACCACCGCGGACACGCACCTCCACTGAGCCGGTGGGCGGGTTCCATTTGCAGGCGTTGTCGAGCAGGTTGGCGATCGCCCGCTCCAGGCGCGCGGGCGCGGCGCGCACTAGACAGGGCTCAGCGTCGAGGAGAAACGTACATGAGTGCCCGCCCACCCCGTGCAGCTGCGCACGCTCGATCGCTCCGGCGGCCGCCAGATCCAGGCGCACGTCCTCGACCTCGACCTCGTCGACCTCGGTCTTGGAGAGATCGACCAAATCGCCCACCAGCACCGTCAGCTCCCTCAGCTGCGCCTGCGCGGCAGCCACCACACGGGCGCGCTCGCTCGCGG
Organism: uncultured Solirubrobacterales bacterium; assembly: GCA_963804675.1. Lineage (GTDB taxonomy): Bacteria > Actinomycetota > Thermoleophilia > Solirubrobacterales > Solirubrobacteraceae > Palsa-744. Next base: position 2,979,472 of record CAWDRI010000001.1, read on the forward strand.
GCAGCCGCTCGCCCATCGCGAGCGCGTCGAGGTTGGCCTGCACGCTCGTCAGGGGTGTGCGCAGCTCATGCGAGGCGTCGGAGACGAGCTGGCGCTGCGCGAGGCGAGAGCGCTCCAACGCGGCCAGCATCGTGTTGAAGCTCCCGGCCAGACGCCCGAGCTCATCCTCCTCGCCAGCCTGGATGCGATGGCCGAGATCTTGCGTGCGCGCCACGCGCTCGGCGGCGCCAGTCAGACGCATTACGGGTACTAGCGCCGCGCGTGAGACGAGCAGCCCGAGCGCGGCCGCAAGGGCAATCCCGCCCAGGCACACGAGCGCCAGCACGAGCTTGAGGTGCGTGAGCGTGCTGTCCACGTCGCTCAGCGGCAGCGCCACCTGCCATACCCCGCCTTCGGGGGCACGCTCGGTCAGTATCCGCACACGCGTGCCGCCGACGGTCGCGTCGCTGAAGAACGCCTCACGGCGGCCCGCGGCCACGGCGCGGGTGGCAGCGGTGACCGGGAGCGGCGACCCCTTGGTTTCCGAGCGCAGAACCTGCCCGTTGGACTGGAACAGCTGGACATAGCCGGCGGCGCCGCCTAGCGTAGGAGCGGGCAGCACGAGCTTGTTGAAAGGACTCGCCCGCACATGCGCGCCCGGCTTCGGCGCCGTCGCAGCAGGGCCGCCCGGCGCGAACGCGGCGTTACCTTCGACCGAGACGGCTTCCCCGTGCAGACGCTTCCCACCGCTTTCGTGGGCGAAGTTTTCCCCGCCATTCGCTTCGCCGCCGTATGCCGAGCTCTGCCCGCCGGAGTGGGTCGTTCCCGCCGCTGCCCCGCCGAAGGCGATCCGCGGCAACGCCCCGGGCGGCAGCCTGCCTTCTCGCTTCAGCTTGGCGAGCTCTGCCGAGCTGAGATTCACGGTCCTGATCTGGACGGCCTGCGGCAAGCCGGGAGTCAACTTCTGGCGCAGGCTCGCATCGATCTGACCGCGCAGCTCGTTACGGGTCACGACGTACACGACGACTGACGCGATCACGATCGCCGCGGCGACCGCGCCGGCCGCCAGCAGCACCATGCGCCGGCGAAAGCTCATCGCGAGGATGACCTCAACACGTAGCCGACTCCCCGGACCGTATGCACCACGCGCGGCTCTCCGGCGGCCTCGGTCTTGCGCCGCAAATAGCCGACGTAGACCTCCAGGGAGTTCGAGGAAGGACCGAAGTCATAGCCCCACACGCACTCGAAGATCTTCGTTCGCGAAAGCACCTGACTGGGATGGCGCATGAGCAGCTCCAGCAGCAAGAACTCGGTGCGGGTGAGCTCGAGCGGACGCCCGTCGCGGCGCGCCTCGTGCGCGAGCGGATCGAGCTCGAGATCCTCGAAGCGCATCGTCTCCTCGTTGCCCTCCCACCCCGTGCGCCTGAGCAATGCGCGAAGCCTGGCCACCAGCTCCTCGCTAGCGAACGGCTTGACCAGATAGTCATCGGCGCCGGCCTCCAGCCCCGCCACCCGCTCTGACACCTCGGCACGCGCGGTCAACATCAGCACCGGCGTGCGATCGCCGGTCGCGCGCAGCCGCCGGCAGACCTCCAGGCCGTCCAGCCCCGGCATCAGCACGTCGAGGATTACCGCATCGGGCCGGTCCACCGCGAGCGCGCGAATCGCCTCGGCGCCGTCCGTTGCCGTCGACACCCCGAAGCCGTTGAGGTCCAGCACGAGCCCGAGCGCCTCGCGAACGGAGGGATCGTCGTCAACGACCAACAGACGCATCGGTCGATGCTGACAGGCCAACCTGAAAGAAAGCTGAGGACGGCCCGCGTTTATGGCGCTGCTTGGGCTGACGAGCCGGAGCCGCCGTGCACACCGCCGGGGATCAGCGATTCGCAGTCGTGCACCGCGGCCTTGAACGCCGGCGAGCTCTCGTTGAGGTTCTGATGTTCGATATGCACCCCACCGCCAGAGAACGTCGGGTCGGGGAAGTTCGGCACGCCGTGTGAGCGGATGCACGCCGCGGCCTTCAGGTACTGCGACTGTTCGGAGGGAGTGATCTGGTGGCTCGAGCCTTCTCCGCCCGGACTACCGCCCGGCAGCAGCTTGTTGCAGGCCTGCTGCGCCGACTTGAAATGAGGATTGCTCGAGATCGACGGATTGATCGCGATCGCCACGCTCACCCCGTTGCCGTGGGTGGTGATTTTTGGGTCGGGGAAGTTCGGCACGCCGTGTGCTCGCACGCAAGCCGAGTAGGCCACCGCTTGGCTGTCGGGCGAGGCCGAGCCCGTCGAGCCCGCGGCCGTCGAGGTCGTCGTGGACGTTTTCGACGCGTGCGTCCCGATGCTCGCCACACCCCCGCTCGGCGAGTTGCCCCCGCAACCCGTCACGAGCACGCCGAGGGCAATCAGGGCAGCGGCCAGGCAAGCCGCTCCCGATCGTTGGACGGTCGCCGTGCTCCGCCTACCGTTGTGTTTGGCATGGCCTTGCATTTCGTCTCCTTTGCAGCTCGCGAGATTCGTGCTCTGGGCCGTTGTACGAGATAGAGGGTTTCGGCAAGGTATCGCCGCCCGGGCAGCCGATGATCGCTCCAGGCCGCCGGCGAAACCGTGCTGAAACCGCCCGGAAGTAGCCTGGAGCACGCGCCGGATCAGAACGAAGCCCGGCCGTGAAAAGAGGAGTGACCATGCGGGTGCTGGTGATCGAGGACGACGAGGAGATGGCCGAGGCGATCGCGTTCGGCCTGCGCCAGACGGGCACGGCCGTGGACGTCGCGTTCGACGGTCCGGCCGGTTTCGCGCGCGCCACGGTCAACGACTACGACGTGATCGTGCTCGACCGCGACCTGCCGGGTATGCACGGCGACGAGCTCTGCGCCAAGCTCGTGGACAGCGAATGTCGCAGCCGGGTGCTGATGCTCACCGCCGCGGCGAGCATCGAAGACCTGGTGGACGGACTCGGTCTCGGCGCCGACGACTATCTGCCAAAGCCGTTCGAGTTCCCGGTGCTGGTGGCGCGGATCGGCGCGTTGACGCGCCGCGCCCAGCCCGCGATCCCGCCGCTGCTTCGCCGGGAGGATCTCGTGCTCGACACCGCACAGCACCGTGTGTCTCGAGCCGGCCGAGAGATCGAGCTCGCACCGAAGGAGTTCGGCGTGCTCGAGCTGCTGCTCGCCTCGCAGGGCCGCAGCGTCTCGGCGGAGGAGCTCCTCGCGCGCGTGTGGGACGAGGCTGCCGACCCGTTCACGAACGCGGTCAAGATCACCGTCAGCCGCCTGCGCGCAAAGCTCGGCGATCCCCCGATCATCGAGACCGTAGCCAAGTCCGGGTACCGGATCTGAGACTCCCGTGAGTGTGCGCGATGAGCCCCACGAGCCGGCCGGCGGTCGGCGATCCAGGCGCCGGCTGCACCTGCCGCGGCGCACGATCCGCCTGCGTCTCGCGCTGCTGTACGGCGGTGTGTTCTTCGTCTCGGGCGCAATCCTGCTGGCGCTCATCTACGGGGCCGTCGCGCACACCCACCGCGGATACGCGCAGGTCCTCCCAGCGCCGCTGATCCACTCGAGTTCATCCCAAGCCGTGTCACCTCCACTGCCGCCGGGCATCGAAGGCGTCAAGGTCTCGGTCGTCGACTCCAATCAGCGCGTCGCCGACCTGCAGGTGCTCGCGATCGTCTCGGCGATCGCGCTGGCGGTCATGGCGGCCGTCTCGATGGGGCTCGGATGGCTGATCGCAGGACGGGTGCTGCGCCCGCTGCGGACCATCACGAGCGCTGCCCGGGGCATATCGGCGACCAACTTGCATCAGCGCCTCGCCCTGGGAGGCCCCGACGACGAGTTCAAGGAGCTCGGGGACACATTCGACGGGCTGCTCGCGCGGCTGGAGGCGTCGTTCCAGTCCCAGCGCCAGTTCGTCGCCAACGCCTCCCATGAGCTGCGCACGCCACTGGCCCGACTGAAGACGCTCGCTCAGGTGGCGCTGTCAGACCCTGACGCTAGCGTCGAGTCGCTCCGTGGAGCACACGAGCGCGTGCTCGCCGCGGAGCAACAGCTCGAGGGGCTGATCGGGGCGCTGCTCAACCTGGCCGGCAGCGAGCGGAACCTCGAGCACCGCGAGCCCGTCGAGTTGATGGCGGTGACCGAAGATGCGATTGCCGCCCGCCGTCAGGAGATCGAGCAGCGGGACCTGGGGTTGACCGCGACGCTCCACGGTGCCCGCGTGGAAGGCAACAGGCGGCTCCTGGAGCAGCTCGTGGCGAACCTCCTAGACAACGCGATCGAGCACAACGTGACCGGCGGTCGCGTCGATGTCACGACCACGACCAGCGAGGGGCAGGCGATCCTGTCGGTGGCAAACGACGGCCCCGTGATCGGACCAGGGGAGCTGGACCGCCTCCAGCAACCCTTCCAGCGACTCGGAGCCGCGCGCACCAGCCACGGCGACGGGCACGGCCTCGGGCTCTCGATCGTCCACGCGATCGCCACCGCCCACGGGGCAACGCTGGCCGTCCACCCACAACCCGCGGGCGGGCTGCACGCCGAAGTGAGGTTTCCCCGATGCGAGTCCTCCGCCTGGTAGTCGGACTGGACCAAGCCGTCGTACGCCACCGATGCCGTGAGCGCGCACTTGACAGCAGCAAGCGGGATGCGCATCACTTCGGTTTCGGCGACTCACCGCCCCGGCCCGAAGTTGCAAGCGGCCGCCGCCTGCCTAAACGCCGGCGAGCTCGTGTCGATTGACTTCGGGATCGCAAGGAAGTACCCGCCGCTGCCGACGATCGCGCTGTTGCCGGCCGAGCTCGACGGAGGCGAGGTGCTCGGGTCGGGGAAGCCTGAGATCCCGTGCTTGCGCATGCATGCGGACACGCCCAGCATCCGTGTCTGCGCCTGTCCGGACGGGGCTCCGGTGCTCGGAGGACCCTTCGGTAGCAGCTGCTGGCACGAGCGCGCGGCGGACTGGAACGCGGGCGACTCGATGGTCCTTTGCGAGCCCACCCGAACCGTTTGGCCACTGACCTTCGGATCGGCGAAGTTCGGCACTCCATGCGAGCGGATGCACCTGGCGAACGCGACCCCCGATTCGACGGCGCTCTCCGCGGATGTCGAGGCGCTCGCACCGCCCGAGCTCATGGAGCTTCCCCCGCATCCCGTCACAAGCACCGCGCTCAGGAGTGCTACGGCGGCGAGTGGCCCGGCTCGCGGCGGGATCGGCCGCTTGGTGTGGAAGTTGACCGCGGTTTGCATCAGTGGTTGTGCAGTGGGAACGCACACGCGGCCGCCGCCCGCGTGAACGCCGGCGACTGCTGGTCGATCGTGCTTCCGAACAAGAGGATCACCCCTTCGATATCGCTGAGCTCGGAGATGCCGGCCGGGGGCCCTCCAGGTGGGGCTGAGGTCTGCGGGTCGGGGAACTGGGGAACGCCGTGCTGGCGCATGCACCGCGCGATTTTCAGGAACCGTGCCAGCGTCTGTGCGGAGGGTGGGGGCCCGGAGCCGGGACCGGGGGGCATCAAGTGCCGACACTTCGCTTGCGCCGCCCTTACGGCGGGCGACCCCGGATCAAATCCGCCACGCACCTGAAACCCGCCGCTCCCGTTCGGGTCCGGGAAGTTGGGCACGCCGTTCGCGCGCATGCACTTGGCGTAGGCGATCATCGGCTGCTGCAGGCCCGCGGGGCTTTCGGGCGAAACGCCGCCACCTTCGGGGCTTGCGCGCGAGGCGCTCTTTGCCGATGAGAGGTGCGCAACGCCGGGGCTCGAGGAGGAGCCACCGCAGCCGGCGACCGTCAGCACGACGCTCACGAGCGCTGCAGCGGTGAGCAGGCGCGCTCGCGGCGGGGTGAGCCGCTTGGTGGGGATGCTGTGCGGCATGCGGTCTCCTTCGGGGTTTGCTTCGAGGTTTGCGTCCTCGTCCTGGACCGGTTCTACCCGACGGGTTGTTTCGTGCCTGTTTCGATCTTCGAAGATGAGCAGCGGGTTCCGGTTGTATGGGCCGAGCGAAACAGCGTTGAAACAGTGCGGCGCTACCTTGACCGCAAAGGAGCCGCGGATGCGAGTGCTTGTGATCGAGGACGACGAGGAGCTGGCCGGGACGGTCGCGGCCGGTCTGCGCCACGCGCGGATGGCGGTCGATGTCGCGCTCGACGGCCAGGCCGGGCTGGCGCGCGCGCTGGTCAACGAGTACGACGTGATCGTGCTCGACCGCGACCTTCCCGTGCTCCACGGCGATGAGGTGTGCGCCAAGCTCGTGGCCGCGGGTGGGCGCGGCCGGGTGTTGATGCTGACCGGCGCGGCCGAGAACGAGGATTTGGTCGACGGGCTGGGGCTCGGCGCGGACGACTATCTGGGAAAGCCGTTCGACTTTCCCGTGTTGGTGGCGCGCATCGGCGCTCTGGCTCGCCGTGCGCAGCCGAGTGTCCCGCCGGTGTTGGAGCACGGCGACGTCGTGCTCGACACAGCCAAACGCTCCGCTCGGCGCTCCGAGCGTGATCTGCAGCTGACGCCCAAGGAGTTCGGGGCGCTGGAGCTGCTGCTCGCCGCTCAAGGACGGGTTGTCTCGGCTGAGGAGCTGCTCGAACGCGTGTGGGACGAGAACGCCGACCCGTTCACGAGCGCCGTGAGGATCACGATGAGCCGGCTGCGCTCAAAGCTCGGCGATCCCCCCGTGATCGAGACCGTCGCGAAGGCCGGCTATCGCATCGGGGGCCCGTGATGGGCTTCACGCGCAGACGGCTCGTGCCGGCCTCTTGGCTGCGACTGCCTCGTCGTACGGCCCGGCTGCGGCTCACCGCTCTCTACGGCGGGCTGTTCCTGCTCTCTGGCGTCGCGCTGGTCGCCATCACCTACGGGCTGTTTGAGCGGGCGACCGAATACAAGACGCCACACCTGCCGAAGGTCCCTCATACCGCCGCCGTTCAGCATCTCAAACTTCCGTCTCCCTATCCACCTGAAAATGGTCTGCCCACGGGCCAATCCGTCGTTATTCAGCACCCGTTTCCGCTCACGCAGGCCAAGCGGGAGCTCGGACAGGCTCAGCAGGAACTGGTACGAGCGCGGCCTCGACTGATTCTGGGCCTGCCGGGTCAGCTGGCACTGGTACAGCACCAGATAACACAGGCTCAGCATCAGTTGGAACAGGACCAGCATCAGCTGGCGGGCGCCGTGCATCAGGTCGCACAGGCAGGGTCCGTCCAGGCCGCGCAGCGCGCCGCCGACTCCCACCAGCTGCTGGTCAACTCGGGGATCGCTCTGGCTATCGTGGCCGTACTCGCCCTGCTGGCCGGCTGGCTCATCGCCGGCAGGATGCTGCGACCGATCCGGACCATAACCGGTAAGGCCCGAAGGATCTCCTCCACCAGCCTGCACGAGCGCCTGGCCCTCGACGGCCCGCAGGACGAGCTCAAGGAACTCGGCGACACTCTCGATGACCTGTTCGGGCGCTTGGACGCCGCGTTCGAAGCGCAACGCCAGTTCGTCGCCAACGCCTCGCACGAGCTGCGCGCGCCGCTGACCCGTCAGCGAGCCCTGATCCAGGTCGCGCTCGCCGACCCGGACGCGAACCTCGCCTCGTTGCGCACAGCCCACGAGCGCGTGCTCGCCTCCGAGCAGCACCTGGAGCAGATGATCGACGGGCTGCTGGCGCTCACACGCGGCCAAACCGGATTGGAGCGACGCGAGCCCCTCGACCTCGCGACCCTCACAGCCCAGGCCCGACAGATGCGCGACGCGGAGATCACTGACCATGGCCTCGACGTCCGCATGACGCTCGCCCCGGCGCCGACGACCGGCGATCCGCGTCTCATCGAGCGCCTGATTGCCAATCTGATCGACAACGCCATCCGCCACAACATCCCCGAGGGACTCGTTGAGATCACGACCGGCCTCCGCGACCAGCACGCGGTCCTGACGGTCGCCAACAGCGGCCCGACGATCCCCGCCGAGGAGGTGCCGCGCCTATTACAACCGTTCCAACGCCTTCACGGAACCCGCACGACCCACGTCGGTGGGAACGGGCTGGGCCTCGCGATCGTCCACGCGATCGCCGCCGCCCACGGCGCCACCCTGAACGCCGGACCGCGCCCGGGCGGCGGGCTGACCGTGGAGGTCGCCTGCGGGAGGTCGTGTCCGACGCGCCTCGTGAGACCATGAGCCGACACGAGGTCCTCCCGCACGGCGAGCAGAGCTGAGTCGAGCGGACTCGGGCTGCTCGCGCTCTCGATCCGCCGCGCCGCGCACGGCGCGTCAAATAGTTAGGGATCACGGGTCACGAATCGAGAAGCGCCTGTCGTCGAGTCCGCATAGAGTGATCGCTGTGAACATCCGGCGATTCGCAGCCAATACAAGGGGGCGAGATTCATGAAGACGATGACATGTAGAGAACTGGGGAAAGCGCCGGGATAAAGCCGGCATGGAGAAGCGAATGAAAGGTTCGCACATCAAAGATCTAGCGAATCGTGGTGGCCCCGAGCTATGCGTTGGCGTTCCGCGAGGGCGCAGCGAAGCGTTGGTCAGGGGTGCACGCAGGCCGGCTATTGAGCCTCGAAATTTACTAGCCTGGGGTGCCGACGTTGTCCTAGTGTCGTGAGTCAGAATTTCACGGCCGCCTCGCGGCGTCTGGACACGCCTGGACCCACCCGGCCGGCACAGGTACGCCCAGTACCCTCAGCCGTCCGTGCGGCCCCAGTCGCGCCCAGCCGACTCGCGAGACTGCACCCGAAATTCTGACTCACGACACTAGCTCGGAACGTGCAATAAGCGTGTGAGGGTGACTGCGCGTGGCTGTTTTGGTGGGTGGGTGGCTTGTTGGTCGGCGATCGGGCTGGGTGGCGTTGTTTGTGGGTGTTCGAGCGGGAGCGGGGTGTGCGCTCGGCCGTTTCGGGGCAGGGTGATTACGGCCGGTGGCCGGGTGGTTTGCTGGGTGGTGGCGGGGTCGCTGGTGGCTGCTGTCAGCCGCTCGCGGTGTGAAGCGTTTTGAGTTTCTGAAACGCGGCGAGGAGCTCGGCCGTCCACGGCCATGTGTTCTGGAGGTGGAGCTTGCAGCGGGTGGCCGGAGAACGCGAGCCTGCCGGCGACGTGCAGCAGTTGGTAGCGCAGTCGCTTGGGCTCGGCCTTGGCGAGCGCCCCGTCGAGGAGGAGTGCTTGGGTCCAGACGATCAGGTCGTGCGCGAGCATCACGATCTCCAGCCATACCTCGTTGAGCGCGAACTCTTTGAACGGGAACTTGGATAGGCCGGTGTCCTTGTCGTCACGGATGCGGTCCTCGACGTGGGCGTGCTGGCGGTGGCGGCACTCCAAGACGGCGATGTCGGTGTCGGCCTGGTCGGTGAGGATCGCTTGGAAGCGGTACCCGTCGTCGTGTCGGTGAACGACATTGTGCGCCGGGGTGCGGGCGCTCTCTGCGCACGACCAGCCTGGAGCCCTCGGGCCACGCCGACAGATCGACCATGCCGGTGATCTCTGTGACCTCGCCGTTCTTGCGGGCCGACCCGTCCTGGTCGAGCGCTCCGACCCACGCGTCCCCTGGGATCGTGAGGATCGCGCCACGAACCTTCTCGGTCAGCTCGTAGCCGATCGAGAACCGCATCCGTGCCTCGCGGCAGTAGTCAACGAGGCCGTGCGTAGCACCGGCCGTGTCCGCGCGCACCAAGATCTCCCGAAACGCTGTCGAGTCAGACGCGACCGCCCCGAACAATACGTCCTGCTCGCGGACAACACCGAGATCCGAGACGCACCCGCCGCCGTCAACCAACATCACCGCGAGATCACGGATCACCCTGCCCGGGTCATGACCACGACGCCGCTGCTTGACCACAGCCAGCTCCCGCGAGAGCGCCGCCGTCAGCCCCAGCATCTCAGCGACCTGCGCGACCAGCGCACTGCCCGCGTGCGATACCAAACCCGCTCCGTCCGACGTGACTTCTACGGTTACCGAGCGTCCATCACGCATCACCCTCACGGTGAGCCTCCTGAGTTCGGGAATCGGTCCTTCAGCAAGCCCAATTCTCCAAGCCCAGTCGGACGGTCCCGCGCCTCGGTCAACCCAAGGCGCGGATCGTTAACGCACAGCCGGGGCTAGCCCTGTAGGCTCGCGGCCGTTCGTGCTGCGTGTGCTCGCTTGAAGGCGATCATGCCGCTGGCGAGTTGGAGGAGGGCGAGGTGGTTTTCGTCCTTCTTGGACCAACGGATCAGGATCGCCCGGTTGCGGTTGAGCCAGGAGTGGCATGCCTCGACGACCCACCGGCGTGCTCGCCAATCGGGGTTGCGCTGTTTGAGATGGATCTCCTCGCCACGGGCGCGAATGTGTGGCGTGAATTCGCGGTCTTCGAGCAGGCCGCGAATGGCTGGGAAGTCGTAGGCCTTGTCCAGACAAAGGCCCTGGGGGTCTGCCTTGGTTGGTTCGGGGCGCTCGATCGGGATCGAGTCGAGCGTTCCCTTCAGCAGCTTGTGATCGTTGCGGTTCGCGCCATCATGGTCGATGCCGATCGGGATCCCACGCGCCTCGACGAGGAGCGAGCGCTTCGCCCCCCCTTGGCCCGGTCAGTGGGGTTAGGACCCGTCTTCGGCCCACCGAGCGGCGCCTTGCCCATAGCGCCATCAGCCGCCAGCCACGACCAATCGATACCGACCTGCGCGTCGTAGTCGAGCAGACCCTGACGCCAGATCTCATGGAAGACACCGGCCCGCTCCCACTCCTGAAAGCGCCGGTGCGCAGTGGAGGAGTTACACACCCCAGTCACATCGAGCGCGTTCCACTGCATCCCAGTGCGCAACACGAGCAAAATCGCGTCCATCACCTGGCGCTTTGGCAGGCCCTTGCGGTGAGTTCCGAGTGGATGCTCAGGCGGAGGCGGCAGCAGGGACTCCATCTTGACCCACAGCCAGTCCGGCATCCGCCAGCCATCGTCGCGATCGACCAAACCCATCTCCACCCCTCCTATGTCCGATCAGCAGATCGACTCAAGAGTTCGCCAGAGACAAGCGAGAACCCTCCCTACAGGGATAGGCTAAGTGGATCGCTGAAGGACAGACCATGCTGCCGGTAGTGGTGGGCCGATAGTTTCTCTCGAGATGAAGTTTTTGGTGCAATGATATCGATCGTCGGTTATCATGTAGCCGCTAGATCCGATGTCGAATGAACTATTGGCTTTCTGATGACGCAAGATGGTCGTGGAATCTCAGGCGCTGGACGTGCCGAATTGTCGGCGGTGCTTGTCGATCGCAGGTTTGTCTCTCCAGAGATCGCCGCACGCGTGCTAGGTGTGGACGCGAGGGTCGCGGCGCGAAAGCTCGCGCATTGGGCGGAACAGGGGTGGCTGCGTAGGGTGCGGCGGGGTCTGTATATCGCCGTGCCAGTCGAGGCTCCTCCGCGAAGCTGGTCACAGGACACGTTGGTGTTGGCGAGCGCGGTGTGGTCGCCGTGCTACTTCAGCGGGTTCACGGCAGCACGCCACTGGGGTCTGACCGAGCAGGTGTTCCGCACCACGATCGTGAAGACCGCACAGCGTGTGCGCGCCGCGACGGCAAGCCTGTTGGACGCCGAGTACCTACTAATGCACGTAGCAGAGGACACGCTCGAGTGGGGCTTGGAGACAGCGTGGCAGGAGGAGGTGCGGATGCTGTTCGCCGACCCCGCACGGACGGTAGTGGAGATCCTCGACGCACCGCGAATCGGCGGTGGTATCCGCCACGCCGCAGAGATCCTGCGGGCGTATCTGGATGAGCACGAGGGTGAGCGCCTGGTCGAGTACGCGCTGCGGCTCGGCAACCGTGCTGTGCTTAAGCGCCTGGGTTTCCTGCTGGAGTCGCAGGGCTGGGGCACCCCCGAGCTGATCGCGGCGTGCCGCGCGGAGCTCTCCAGCGGCATCTCGCTGCTTGACCCCGACGGGCCCCGTATGGGGCCGCGCGTGCCGGCATGGCGGCTGCGCGCCAACGTGGTGCTCGAGCCGCAGGGGCCGTCGTGATCGCCAAGCAGGAGCTGATGCGACTCCGTGGCGAGTGGCAACTCGACGTCGGCGTGATCGAGAAGGACTACGTGCTCGGCTGGGTGCTTGCTGCGATCTCTGCAGAGTCCGCGCTCGCCGACACCTGGATCTTCAAGGGCGGTACCTGCCTGCGCAAGTGCTACTACGAGACCTACCGATTCTCTGAGGATCTCGACTTCACCGTCGTCGATGGCGGCCCGGAGGAGCCCGACGAGATGATCGAGATCTTCAAGAGAGTCTCGGACTGGCTCGTGCGCGAAACGGGCATCGAGTTGGAGATCGACCAGCGCACATTCGCGCGGCGACGCAACCTACGCGGCCAGCCCACCACACAGGCGCGGATCGCCTACCGCGGACCGAACGCCCCGCGTGGGACTCTCCCGAAGCTTACTGTAAGTTCGATCTGACCAGCGACGAGGTGCTCGTCGAACGGCCGCACCGCCGCATAATTGTGCACTCATACAGCGACCAGCCACTCCCCGGGGTCGGCGTCCTGTGCTACTCACCGACGGAGTTGCTAGCTGAGAAGACGCGCGCGCTCGCTACTCGCTGTCGCCCGCGTGATCTCTACGACGTCGTACACATGCACCGCCACCCCGACCTGATCGGCCGAGCCGAGCGCGTACGCACGGTCCTCGCTGCCAAGTGTGCCCACGCCGGCGTGAATGTCCCCGACGCCGACTCGATCCGCACCTCGCCCTATGCCCAGGAGATCGAGCGCGAGTGGGAGAACATGCTCGGCCACCAGCTACCGCGGCCGCTCCCCCCATTCGAGATGTTCTGGGAGGCGCTGGAGGAAGTGTTCGCCTGGCTCGCAGGCACGCTGACGCGTCGCAGGCTTCGCCGCGCGCCCTCCAGAGACCAACTCGATACGTGGCGTCCTCCACACGCGATCGCCTCCTGGCGACAGGGCGCACCCCTGGAGCTGATCCGCTATGCCGGCGCCAACCGCCTGAAGGTAGAGATCGACTACCGCCCCGCCGAGGGATACCCAGGACGCCGCCTAGTCGAGCCCTATGAACTCCGGCGCACTCGCGCTGGCAACCTCGTGCTGCTCGCCGTCAACGGCCAGGGCGAAACTCGCACCTACCGCATCGACCGTATTGCCGCCGCACGTCCCACCAACCGGCCCTTCACCCCCAGATACATTGTCGCCTTCTGAGACATGGCAACCCAGAAAGAGCACGCGCCTGACGCCACGCATCCGGGCGTGGTCCGGGTAGATTCCACGACGCCTGCTCTGCGAGTTAGAGGTTTACGCGATCACGATAAACCTCGTATAACTCCGTATAACTCCGCGAGTCCAGCCATAGACCTTGATCGGGCTGTTCTCCGACGGGGCCGTCCAAGATTTTGGACCACGACCCTCATCCGTGGTCCAAAACCCCCGGTAAACCACCGGAAACAAGCGGCAGCTGGCTTGATGTTGACATTCACATATACCCTGCAAATAGGCAGTTTTCAGGGTCACTTTCGGTACGACTGAAAATCGTGGTGTCCCCAGTTCGAATCTGGGTCTGGCCATCGGAAAACAGCTGCAAATGGGCATGTTTTCGTAGCCGTTCAGTCCTGTTGGTTTTGGGGTCAGAGGAGGGCTGGGAGCGCGCCGCCGGTTTGGTGGGCGGCGTGGAGGTCGCGGAGGTAGGCGAGGAGGCTGCGGTGTTGTAGTCGGCAGGTGACGGAGGCGGAGAGGGATCGCTCGGTGAATCGTTCGCCGGCGTTGGACTGGTTTCCGTGGCTGAGCTTGCGGTGGATGACTGGTCCGCGGAGTGCACGCTCGGCGGCGTTGTTGGTTGGTGTGAGGGCGGGGATGGTCAGGAATGTCCAGAGCGCGGGCCAGATCTTTAGGAGGTTGTTCGCGAAGCGGCGGTGCAGACGGTGGCGCTTGCTTTTCTTGCCGGCGTGCTGGAGCAGCGCGAGGAACTCGTCCTGGATGGGTTTCATCTCCAGGATCAGACGCTCACGGTCTTGGTGCTCGCCGAATGCGTGCCAGGCATTGAACATTCGGTCGGTCAGAGCCAGGCCGGCCTGCCCGAACTCTTTCTGGAGGGCCAGTCCTTCGCTGTGGAAGCGAAAGTCGCGCTGTAGATGTGACCAGCATGCCTGTCGTTGCTCGGGGTCCAGGTGGTCATACGCCCACCAGCGATCGGAGGTCACGATCCCCTGGAAGTCGGGGCCGAGCAGCTCGATCAGCCGGTCACGATGACGATCGGCCACGATCCGGAAGATCGCCGCGTTCGCGGTAGCGGCGGCCCACATCGACCGGTTCTCCCCGGCCAGGTACCACCCCGTCTCATCGACGTTGATCGCCCCAGACCCCAGCACCCCAGCCACAAGCCGCTCATGAGGGCCGGTCAATAGTGCGCAGGCGCGCTGGCAGATCTCATCGATCGCGCCGACGGAGACCCTGACCCCGAAGAGCTCGCCCGCGAGCTCGCTCAGATCACGGCGGGAGACCCGGTTACGTACGGTCAGCGCTACCAGCGCCGCCTGAAGGCTCGGCCCGAACGCGGACTCCCCGAGGACGCCCAGGGTGCCACGGGTCCGCGTCTTGCACCCCGGGCAGCGCAGCACCTGCGTGCGATGCTCGACGTACTCGACGGTGACCGGGGGCAGCTCGGCGACTTGATGGCGCCCGGCACCCCACCGCGGGACCTTCTCCACATCGGTGAACTCGCGCCCACAGCCCGAGCAGTCGCTCGGATAGTGATCGACGATCTCGCTCATCTGATCCTCACCCAACAACCCGCGCCCCGAGCCACGATGACCGGGCTGACCGCCCGCCTTACGTCGCTCCCCACCCTTCTTGAGCAGCTCCTTCGTCTTCGCTCTAGCCAGCGCACGACGCTCCTGACGCGAGATCGATGTGTCCGCGGACGGCGCGACCGAGCTATTGCGCGAGCTCGCCGAAGCCTTTGCCTCCAACACCCGCACGCGCTCCTCCAACCGCCCCTGCGCCGCCACCAGCCCCATCAAAAACTCCACGCACGCATCACGACCGGAGTCATAAACCGCCTCAGCCTCCGCCCGCTCCACACCCCAAAAGTTCGCCGCCCCCCGCCACACTCCTCGTTATGGAAACCAAGACAACTGAACGGCTACATGTTTTCGTAGCCGTTCAGTCCTGTTGGTTTTGGGGTCAGAGGAGGGCTGGGAGCGCGCCGCCGGTTTGGTGGGCGGCGTGGAGGTCGCGGAGGTAGGCGAGGAGGCTGCGGTGTTGTAGTCGGCAGGTGACGGAGGCGGAGAGGGATCGCTCGGTGAATCGTTCGCCGGCGTTGGACTGGTTTCCGTGGCTGAGCTTGCGGTGGATGACTGGTCCGCGGAGTGCACGCTCGGCGGCGTTGTTGGTTGGTGTGAGGGCGGGGATGGTCAGGAATGTCCAGAGCGCGGGCCAGATCTTTAGGAGGTTGTTCGCGAAGCGGCGGTGCAGACGGTGGCGCTTGCTTTTCTTGCCGGCGTGCTGGAGCAGCGCGAGGAACTCGTCCTGGATGGGTTTCATCTCCAGGATCAGACGCTCACGGTCTTGGTGCTCGCCGAATGCGTGCCAGGCATTGAACATTCGGTCGGTCAGAGCCAGGCCGGCCTGCCCGAACTCTTTCTGGAGGGCCAGTCCTTCGCTGTGGAAGCGAAAGTCGCGCTGTAGATGTGACCAGCATGCCTGTCGTTGCTCGGGGTCCAGGTGGTCATACGCCCACCAGCGATCGGAGGTCACGATCCCCTGGAAGTCGGGGCCGAGCAGCTCGATCAGCCGGTCACGATGACGATCGGCCACGATCCGGAAGATCGCCGCGTTCGCGGTAGCGGCGGCCCACATCGACCGGTTCTCCCCGGCCAGGTACCACCCCGTCTCATCGACGTTGATCGCCCCAGACCCCAGCACCCCAGCCACAAGCCGCTCATGAGGGCCGGTCAATAGTGCGCAGGCGCGCTGGCAGATCTCATCGATCGCGCCGACGGAGACCCTGACCCCGAAGAGCTCGCCCGCGAGCTCGCTCAGATCACGGCGGGAGACCCGGTTACGTACGGTCAGCGCTACCAGCGCCGCCTGAAGGCTCGGCCCGAACGCGGACTCCCCGAGGACGCCCAGGGTGCCACGGGTCCGCGTCTTGCACCCCGGGCAGCGCAGCACCTGCGTGCGATGCTCGACGTACTCGACGGTGACCGGGGGCAGCTCGGCGACTTGATGGCGCCCGGCACCCCACCGCGGGACCTTCTCCACATCGGTGAACTCGCGCCCACAGCCCGAGCAGTCGCTCGGATAGTGATCGACGATCTCGCTCATCTGATCCTCACCCAACAACCCGCGCCCCGAGCCACGATGACCGGGCTGACCGCCCGCCTTACGTCGCTCCCCACCCTTCTTGAGCAGCTCCTTCGTCTTCGCTCTAGCCAGCGCACGACGCTCCTGACGCGAGATCGATGTGTCCGCGGACGGCGCGACCGAGCTATTGCGCGAGCTCGCCGAAGCCTTTGCCTCCAACACCCGCACGCGCTCCTCCAACCGCCCCTGCGCCGCCACCAGCCCCATCAAAAACTCCACGCACGCATCACGACCGGAGTCATAAACCGCCTCAGCCTCCGCCCGCTCCACACCCCAAAAGTTCGCCGCCCCCCGCCACACTCCTCGTTATGGAAACCAAGACAACTGAACGGCTACATGTTTTCGGATAGCGTCCGCTATCTGAAGCCGCTGGTTTGGTGTCCCGCGACACAAACGGCGACACAAACCCTTGTCAATAACGCGGTTTTGAGCCCGGCTGGCGTGGGGTGGGAGTAGCTCGTTTGGGCGATAAATGGCTTGTCTATGCGGCCTTGGCAGGAGGAGTTGACGTCGTCGCGGGTCTCGAATCGAAGGGAACAAGAGTCGGAATCGTGATGTCCTCAGTTCGATTTCCTGGGCGTTTGACCGAGTTTTACAGGGTTTACACGATCTCGATAAACCCCGCTAAACCTCTTATACTACTCCGGACAGTAAATAGCGGTCGTTTGTGGTAGTGTTCTGTGTGCCGCATAACACACCTTCACTGACCCCCATTTACTCGCCCCCCGTAGTAACCCGTCTGGGATCGACACGGGATCAGGTGCCGCTGAGCGTTGTGTATGCGTTGGCGACTCGCTCGGCAAGCGGCATGTTCCGGTTGCCGAGCACCTCCCAAACGAAGTCGTGTAGCTCGAGCGGCAGCGACCTGGCGTCCGCATTCGCCAGCTCCGCAAGTGTGTTCTTGAACCGACTTGCTTTGCTGGCCGGTACGAGCGCGGCGGTGGCGAGCGCCTGCTGCCAGATGACCCAGCCATCCTCGGCGTCGATGCACTCTACGGCGAGCGCGAGCCGCAGGCAGCGGGCACGCCAGCCCCACGGCACGCGGTGAACCTCCTGGCGCAGCTGCGATTGCTGTACCGCGCGGATCGTCCTCCAGCGCTCAGATGAGCTGTCGCTGCACGAGACCCAGCGCTGCAGACGGTCGCGAATCCCTGCGGCGGGCTCTCCCGCGGCGATGTCGATCGTCCAGGTCTCGCATTCGCGTGCGTAGCGTGCAGAGCAGTAGGCGACCATCGCTTCCCACTGGCCAGAGTTGACGAAGCTCGCGAGCAGAATGTCGAGGTCGTATAGCTGGCGGGGTATCGCATCGCCGCGGCGTTCTTCATCGATCCCCACCGGCGAGGCGGCCAGGGTCATCAGCTTCAGCACGAATTGGTAGGGCAGCTCGGGCAGGCGCGCACGGATCAGGCGCTGGGTGGGGCCGACATTCCCACTGACCGTCTCAGCCGGCGGCAGGTCAGGCTCGAAGTGAAACTCGATCTTGACCTCGTTGTTCGTTGCGTTGCCGTGATTCAACAGCAGGGCGATGGGGACGACGTAGGTGATCATGTTCAGCTCGCCCTTCGGGTTTTCGGGCTCATAGACCTTGGGTTGGAACAGGGGGTGGAGTACTCTGAAGCGCTCGGCGAAGGCGTCCATGAGCCGTCCGATATCAGCGTGGCTCGCGGCCGTGAGGTAGTCGTTGTCGCGGGAGCCGCGCTGTTGTACGGCATCGAAGCGCAGAGACGCCGCGTTGCCGCCCATGAGCAGCAGCTCGACGCCGACGATGTCCTCCAGGTCGTGGAGGTGCTCGTGCACCTCTGCGCACCATGCCGCCAGCTCGGCAGTGAATAGGTCGTTGTACTTGTGGCGGCGGGCGAGCGCCTTCAGACGGTTGGGGTCGCCGATCCAGTCGGCCTTGAACAGCGAGAGATGTTCTGCGGGAATGCTCACGCGGCGTAGCCTGCGGCGAGGCGGCGCTGCGCAGGTCCATCGGGCGAGCGCTGGCCGATGGTGGCAGCAAGCCAGTCCTGGTAGCCGAGCCTGGCGGCGTAAGAGCGGAGAGCACGGAGGTTGAGCGTCTGCTTGCTCATCGCACGCAGCAGCCGTCCGAGCTCGCCGTAGTCAAATGGCGCTCCGCTGCGGCGTGTCTCGCGCAGTAGGTCAACCCACGCCTTCTCGGGCGTCGCGATCGCGCCCTGCACCAGCGCATGAGAGTGGATCGCGGGCTGGCGGCGCAGCAGCACCGTCTTCTGTACGGCAGCGTCGATCGCCGCGCCAGGCCCGGCGGGCAGGACGACGAACTTCTTCTTCGCCAGCGCTGCGCCGAGACCGTCGGCGTGTGATGGGTGGCAGCAGACGAGGTGCGGGTAGTCGAAGACGAACTGGTGGGTGAAGCCGGCGAGCACGTCATAGCCTGAGAGGTGCGCATCGGCTTCCAGGCGCTCGATCACGTGAACGATCTCTCTCGCCGGCGCGCTGCTAGGCGAAGCGCCCCATGCCCGGTCGGTGTATCGGTCGCGGCTCAGACGAAAGACCTCGCCGGTCGCAACCAGGCGGCCGAGGGCTCGCTGCAGGGTGCGCTCGGACAGCCCCAGCTTGTCGCGGAGTTGAGCGACAGTCACGGCGTCGCCGTGCTCGGCAGCCAGCACTCCAACGGCCCGCGCGACATCATCCATGTCCACAGCGGAGGTTGGCACGATCCATAGAATATAACGGAATCCTGTGCATCGCGCCAACGCTGGCCTGTGCGGGAAGGGACGTGAGGTTAGGAGGATCGGCCACGCGTGCGCGACGAGCGCAGGGGCGATGGCGGGCAACTCAGATCGCCGTTGAAAAAGTCCTGGATGGAACGCGCTCGCGTACGGAATCCTCGCCCGAGGAGCGCGCCGAGGGCGTCGCCGGACGAAACGGACGCCGTGACTACTTGTAGGCTCGAGCCCACAGATGCCGACGAGCCAGAAATCCAAGCAGATCGAATTCCCGCGCGGGTCTGAGTGGCGGCGATGGGACCTCCAGGTTCACACCCCGCTGTCTGCCCTCAACAACGGCTTTGGAAAGGATTTCGACGCCTACGCCAAGGTTCTCTTTGAGCGCGCAATGAGCGAGGAGATCGCCGTCATCGGCGTCACCGACTACTTCACGATTGACGGCTACAAGGAGCTTCGAACTCTCCAGCAGGACAAAAGTCGCCTCACAGATCTGCTCGGCGCTGCACAGGCTGCGAGGGCGCAGCAGATCCGCCTGCTGGCCAACGTGGAGTTTCGACTCGACGACGT
Source organism: uncultured Solirubrobacterales bacterium (assembly GCA_963804675.1). GTDB lineage: Bacteria > Actinomycetota > Thermoleophilia > Solirubrobacterales > Solirubrobacteraceae > Palsa-744. Next base: position 2,998,998 of record CAWDRI010000001.1, read on the forward strand.
CGTTCGAGTAGGAACGAAAGATTCTCGGATCAACGCGCACGTTGTTTTTCCGACGAGGTCGATCCCCGCGAGATCGAGGAAAATTTCCTCCATCGACTCCTATTCGTCTCTGAGTCCGAACCGGCCAACAGGGACGCAGCGAGACCCTTGACGGTCGCCAATCTCGCCGAGTTCGGTGGCCGGCTTAAGGCGGAGCACTCGGCATTCGGTAGTCGCACCGATCTCGAGGTTGGGATGAGTCAGGCCACCGTCTCGCATAGCGAAATGTCGGACGTACTCAGCCAGAACAAGGCGCTCAAGCGCCGCCATCTGTTCGTGGCCGTCGCCGACGAGGACCTCTCGGACGTCTCGTGGGACGGGCAAGGCCACAACACGCGGAAGGTTCTGATCCAGAAGTCGCACATGCTGTTTTCGGCCAGCCCCGGTACCCGAGCCTTCGCGCTTGGTCAGAAGGGGGATTCCGTGGCTAGCTTTGAAGCTGAGTTCAGAGGCCGCAAGCCTTGCGTCCATGGCTCCGATGCGCACTCCGCCGACCGACTGTTTGTGTTCGATGAGGGTCGGCAGCTGTGGGTGCGCGCGGATCCCACGTTTGACGGGCTGGTCCAGCTTTGCCACGAGCCTGAGGACAGGGTATATATCGGTCCTGAGCCGCCAGCTCTGCAGCGAGTGAGGGCATCAGCAACGAAGTCGATCGAGGCGATCTCCTTTGAGCGAGACGACGGAGCCGGCTCGGATGCCGAGTGGTTCTCTGGATCCGTTCCTCTGAGCGCGGGCTTGGTCGCGGTGATCGGTAAGAAGGGCAGCGGTAAGAGTGCGCTCGCCGATATCATCGGCCTCTTGGGCGAGGCCCAGACTGCCGAGGACTTCTCGTTCCTGACCCCAGACAGGTTTCTGAATCCAAGAAGTGCTCTGGGGCGTCGATTCGAGGCGGCGCTTCGGTGGAGGTCGGGTGCCTCCGAGACACGCAAGCTCGACGCTTCGTGTGACCCGTCGGTCCCTGAACGAGTTAGGCATATCCCGCAGAACTACTTGGAGAAGATCTGCGCCGAGATTCAAGAGTCATCGACGCCAACCCTGTTTGACGGGGAGCTAGAAGCCGTCATTTTCTCCCATGTTCCGCGTGCCGATCGCCTCGGGTACACATCTCTGCGAGAGCTTTTCCGCCATACCACCGAGGAGACCGAAGCGGGCATCCAGCTGTTGCGAAAGAAACTCGCGCAGTTGAACCGCGAGTATGTGGAGCTGCGCCGCGCGGGCTCGGCGGAGTCGCGCCGGCGCGTAGAGGCCGAGCTCGCCCAGCGCCGAGCGGAGCTCGAGGCTCACCGGAAGGCTAAGCCTGAGATCGTCAAGGACCCGAGCAAACAGGAGGTCGCTGACCCGCAGGCTGAGCAGGTGGCAAAGGACTTGGCCGAGGCCCTGGCGGAGATCGAGAAGCTCGACCAGAGGACGAAGGGCTTGCGGGAGCAGCAGGAACTCGCAAAGCGGCGCCTTGTGGCGCTCGACCGCGTGATCGCCCGTATCGGAAACCTTGAGACAACAGTCAAGGAGTTCTACGAACAGAGCGCGCAGGACGCCGCGTTGCTCGAGCTGAACCCCACTGACCTCGTGAAGGTCGAGACAGACGTTGCCAAGCTCGAAGAGAGACATGGCAAGCTCAAAAGGGAAATAACGGCCCTCGGTGGAGCGCTCGATGTCGAGCACGAGGGATCCGACGCGCACAAGCGCAGGCAAGTGTCAGCACGTGCCGATGAGCTTCGCAAGAAGCTCGCCGAGCCCCAACGACGCCACCAGGAATACCTACGCGTGCTCGCACGCTGGGAGACTCAGGAGGCGGAGATCATCGGGTCTGAGAAAGAGCCGAAGTCCGTCAAGGGCCTCGAAACAAAGCTTGCGGAGTTCGGCTGCTGGCCGACCGCGTTCGGAGCATTCGCCACCAAGCCATCAGAGGCATAGCCGTGAGCCGCGCGATCGGCAGCGCCGCGCGGGCGCTGGAGAGCTACGCCAGTCGGCAATAGCCGCCCCTGGGGTGTCCTCGGTTCGATTTTGCGCCCTTGTCGAGGTGCGATTCGCTACCTGGCTCGTCGAGTCTTAGGGGTTTACGCGATTCCGCTAAAGCTCCTATCACTCCGTCGCTGATCGACACGGGGTGAGGCGCCGTTGAAGCACAGGTCGTCATTGGTAGGAGGTGGTTCCCGGTGACAGCACGGGCAAGCCGGCGGTTGTCGCCCGCTGGGCGAACTCGCCGTCGTAGGTGACGATCTCATCCGCTCCGACCCTGAGTGCGACGGCGAGGTGGATGGCGTCGTTGGATCGCAGCGGCAGGTGGGTGCCGGCTGCGAGCAGGTCGCCGCGTGTGAGGTCGATTAGGTTCACGGAGTCGAGTACGGCTCGCACGGCGTCGAGGTTGACGTCTTTGGGGTGGCGTCCTGCGGCGCAGTGCATCTCGGTGTGCAGCAACCATGAGGAAACGAGCCGCCGGTCCTCCCGCGCGGCCAGCTCCGCGGTGAGCGCGTCGGATTGCGGCTCGTCGAGGACGAGCTTCATGGCGGCTGAGGTGTCCAGGTAGGCGATCGTCACCCGCGGCCGCGGACGTCGGCCACGATAGCCTGGCTTGAGGCGGTGCTCTTGTGTCGGACGACCGATCGCAGACTGGAGGGCGGCTGTCGCGCCACTCGCACCTGCCCTCGCGATGCGAGGTCCGCGAGCGTATCGGTGCCCGGGGGAACGATCAGCGCAGTAACCCGGCCATGGTTGGTGACCTGGATCGTCTCCCCAGCGGCGACCTGACGCAAAATCTCGCCGCTCTGGTTTCGCATCTCGCGGTGCGTGACGGTCTGCATGTCGCACAGCGTAGCAGGCTCTAGCGCGACACATGCGTAACAAGGGGCGTCTATTCGTCTGCCCGTGGGTGGAATTATTCCTGTTGGCAGGCCCAGAGGCCCCGTCGTGCATGGCCGGGAGTGCATTGCGAATCTCGCGCTAGTGGGTTCCCCGGCAACGTTTGCCGGTTTCCGTAACCAGGGGTGATGGTGCTGGCGGCGAAGTCCTGTAGTCGAGATCGCTACTCGACCGGGAGGGGCTATGGCCGCTAGTGGTTGCTCCGCTTAATTCGCGGTTTGTTGTAGGGCTCCTTTGATGTGCGCCGAATCGAGTCGCTGGTTGTCCAGCGATGATGGAGGTTCGGTATGGCTGCGCCAGCGAAGTGCATCGAGGTTCCAAACGAGGATCGGGCTGAGCTCGAGCGGATTGCGCGTTCGGCGACTGAGCAGGTGCGGATGGTCGAGCGCGCCCAGATCGTGCTCTGTGCGGCCGAGGGTCACTCGGCCGCTGTGATCGGCCGGATGGTGGGGTGCGCGACGGTCACCGCGCAGAAGTGGCGCTCGCGCTATGAGCGCGAGGGGATCGCGGGGCTCTTCGATTTGCCGCGACCCGGCAAACCGCTCACCTACTCCTGCGAGGAGCGGGCGCGGCTGATCGCCAAGGCGTGCACGCGCCCGTCGGACACGCCGGCGGGCCAGCGCCGAGAGCGTTGGACCTATGAGGAGCTCGCGGCGGAGGTTGGGATGTCGTCCTCGCACGCGCACACGATCCTTGCCCGCGCCGACATCAAGCCGCACCGGAGCGACTACTGGGTGATGAGCGATTTTGAGGACCCCGAGTTCGAGCAGCGCCTGAAAGCGGTCTGCGGCCTATACGTCGATCCGCCGGAGAACGTGCTGGTCGTCTCGATCGACGAGAAGACTGGCATCCAGGCCAAGGCGCCGACCAAGCCCGACACCCCGCCGCGCCGGGCAAAGCGCCACGGCGCGAGCACGAATACACCCGCAATGGCACGCAATGCCTGTTCGCCTGCCTGAACATCAAAGAAGGTGACGTGCTTGGGATGGCGTCGAAGACCCGTAACCGCCACGACCTGATCCGTTTCCTGGATCGCTGCGACCACGAGATCCCCGAGGTCGAGGGTCAGCAGATCGTCGCGATCTCGGACAACCTCTCCACACGTCGAACCGAGGAGGTGCAGGAATGGCTGGAGGCCCATCCCCGTTGGCGCTTTCAGTTCACCCCCACCCACGCCTCATGGCTGAACCAGGTCGAGATCTTCTTCTCGATCCTGCACAAACGCCTGCTCAAGCACGGCACCTTCACCTCAGAGCAAGACCTCGCCGAGCAGATGCTCGCCTTTATCGAGACCTACAACCAAACCGCCAAGCCATTCAAGTGGACCTACACCGGCAAGGTGCTCGAGGCATAAACCCGCGAACTACCCGGAGCGACCACTAGGGCCGTTGGACCGTGGATGCCGGTCCGATGACGACGCGCCCGAGCCCGATGACCTCCATCTCTGTCTGGGGTGCGCAGAAAGAGATCTCGGCGGACTCGCGGCGCAATGTGCGGCGCAGCGAGACGAATGCGGCGGAGCCGAGGATCGCGGGAACCCACAGCGCGATCGCGCGATAGGCGAGCACCGCGGAGGCGGCGGCGGTGACTGGCACGTTGTACAGCACGAACGTTCCCACCAGGCCCGCGTCCACGCCGCCGATCCCCCCGGGTACCGGAATCAGTCCACCCAGCTCGCCGATCAGGTAGGCCATCCCCAGGATCGCCAGCGGTGGCACTGCGCCGAAGGCGCGAAATGTCGCCCACAGGATCATCACGTCGAAGATGAGGTAGGCGAGGATCCCGCCGATCAGCCAAGCGTTGCCTTCGCGCAGCAGCGCGACCGCCTCGTTGACGCCGTCGGCGACCGCCACCAACGTCTTCAGCACGATCGTGGAGCGGCGCGAGGACCCGCTCGCTTCGTTGCGATCCAGTCGCCGGTGCAAGTCCGCCGAGGAGCGTCCCGCGAGCAGCGACCCAACGATTGCGGCTGCCGCGATCGCGGCGGGCAGGAGCGTCAGCGCCAGGTTCATCTCCCCCGGCAGCACCCGCACGGCAAGACCTACCCCAATGAGAACCACGCCGACCACGTTCGCGACGCTCGTCAGCATAAAGAACGCGGCGGTGCGTCGCGCGATCTCGGCCGTCGGCATCCCGCCCCGTTTGAGCGCCCACGCCCCCAGCGCCAGGCCACCGGCGCCGCCGGTCGGCAGGAGCGCGTTCGCGCCCATCTCAGACATCCCGATCTGGTAGCTGACGCGCCAGCTCATGCGCCTGCAGAACACCATCCGAAAGATCGCCACATACCCCAAGCCCGACAACACCTTCAGCCCTACGCCGAGCACGAGCCACAGCGGGTTGGCGTGCGAGAGCCGAACGCGCAACCCCTCGAGCCCCGGAAGCAGCGTCACGACCGCAACGACGACAAGGACGACCCCCGTCAAGAACAGCAACTGCTTGCGCACCTTGCGACGACTCAGCTCCGCGGGAACCTGCAGGTCGTCCGGACGGACGCTCGCCGTCATGCACCACCCCCGCAGCCCGTTCGGGCGCGGGTGTCCTGACCTTTACATCTCACAAGACCGTGCGATGTGGGCAAGCGCCGCACCGGCAATTGTTGGGACGTCAATTCCAACGCCCCCAGGCTACAGGCGTGCAGCGAGCCGGGGCAGATCATGGTCTCCGCCAAACACAGGATGGCTCAATCGTGGTTCGCCGGGCGACCTGTGATTGCCTTCGTTAGGGGATACTGCCAGCGGGGGCGATCCATTGGCTGTTGAAGTTGAGCACTGTGGCAAGCCGGTCGTAGTGCTGGTCGTAGTGCAGCACGCCGAGGCCACGGTCCGCTGCCGCGGCGGCGATCAGCGCATCTGGAACCCGCACGCGGTGTGCGCCGGCAGAGCCGCGCGCCGCCAGCTCGCGCACCGCTGCGATGGCGGCGTCTGTGACCGAACGAGTGATCGGCGCTTGGCGCAACCCGGCGATGGCTGTCGCGACCGCCTCGACACGCCCGCGGTCGCGAGCGTCGTAGAGCAACTCGAGCGTTATGACGGGACACGCGATCAGATCGCCAGCTCTGGCGGCGGTCTTCCAATGCGGCGCCACCGCAGGATTAGATGCGCGCGCCCATGCCGAGGTGTCGGCCACCCATGGTCCGCCGCCCCAGCTCAGCGCCACGCGCGGTCCCGTACATCGCGCAGGCGCTCCAGGTCGAGCTCCGAGCTGCCATTGGCAACGCCGATCAAGAAGTCGCGCGCGCGCTCCTGCGCGTGACGATCGTGCTCGAGCGCCGCGGCACCTCGCACGGCTAGAGCGTGCACGATCTGAGAGGAGGGGATCTCGGCGCCAAGCAGGCTACGACCGCGCACAATGGCGCCCTCGAGCTCGCGATCGCGAGGAACCTGGATACGACGGTGCCGACTCGACATAGCACCAGTGTACCCGCTGGCGGACACCCGATGCCCAATCCGATGCCGCAGCCAGCCAGCGGCGGGCTCTGGCGGCTTGAGCCTGTCGATCACCCCCGCCCAAACCCCACCGCGGCTCCGCCGGCAGCCGCCCGCACCAACGCGGCGCCCCTCTCCTTCAGGTGCCACTCGTTCGCCGCCCCGCGCTTCTGGCCCACTCCCCGGTTTTCGACCAGTCCGAGGCCGACGAGCCTGCGCAGCAGCTTGGAGACCTGCCCCTGATCGGCGATCCCCGCGGCGTTCGCGACTTCGCGATTGCTCGCACCGGGGCGCTCGCCGATCGCGCTCAGCACCAGCATCGTGCGGTAGGTGACACGCATCCGCAGTCCCGCGAGCTGGTCGTAGGCGGACGCGTCGCGGGCGACGGCGAGCAGGCGGGGGGTGGGTGGGCGCCGGCGCCGGCGCACTCGCAGCTCCGCCGCGGCCTGCTCGCCCCCAGCGTAGGCGAGCACGATGCTGGCCATCATCGGCCCCAGCAGCGAGCCCAGGCGGGGCGGGTCCTCGCTGACAAGCCGCGTGTGCAGGACCGCGGCGACGCCGCCGACGAGCGCCTCCGCGGTCAGCGGCGGCACTCCCCGCTCGCGCCCGCCCGCGCGAGTGTGCAGAGCGCGGGCGGCCTCCCCCAGCGCCTGCGCCCCGGCGGCGCGCACGCGCGGCCCGGCGGCGAGCGACTCCACGACGCATAGCCGGGCGATCGCGGGCGAGTCCTCCAGGACGTCGAGCAGCTCGCCGAGCGCCGTGCGCGTACCCGCACGCCAGTTGGCCTCGCGGCTATACGCGTCGAGCATCCGCGCGCGCAGCTCGGCGAGCGTGCTTTCGAAGGCGGCGAGCACGCAATCTTCGGCGCCGGCGAAGAATTCGTAGAACGTGCGGCGCGACATCCGCGCGCGCTCGGCGATGCGCGCGACGGTCATGCCGGAGGAGCCCACCGCGGCGATCGTCTCGATCGCCGCGGTGATCAGCCGCTCGCGCTGGATCGTCTCGACGCCGCCGCGCGCCGGGGCGGCGGGCGGCAGCGGGACGCTCATCGCGCGCCGGCCCCGCCGCCCCCTTGCGTGGCGGTGTCGCTCACCTGCTCTTGTGCTGCTTCGCCGGCTTGCTTTTCGCGCAGCCGCTAACGGCGATCCTCGTCTGCTGTGTGAGCACCGCACCGTTCTGGGCGGTGATCTTCGTCGGCATCGTCAACGCAGCGGCCACCTTCACCTTGACCTTGCGCTTGACATACACGACACGCCCGCGCCGGCGCACGACCTTGCCGTGCCGCTTGAGCGCGACGCGTTTGGTCTCGGTCTTCGTGCTCGTCAGGCGACAGAGGTTCTGCGTCGCCGAGAGCACCGAGTACTGCTCCTCGGGCAGCTTCAGTTCGAAGCTCGACACGGGCGCGTCGGGCACCGTTTCAAAGCGCGAGTGGGTGACGCCGTTCTTGATCTGGGTGTGCCCGTCGAGCACGATCGTGACGTTGTCGCCCTGCAGCACCATCTCCAGGTCGGGGAACGCCGCGCTGCCATGGCTTACGAGGTACGCCGGCCCGGTGAGCGGCACGGGCAGCGCAGGCGTGCTCACCGTCGCGGTGCCGACGTCCGAGGGCGCCGGGCAGCCTGCGGGGTTCGCGGCGAACTGCTTTTCGGTACACGCTTTCTGCAGCGTGCTCAGCCGCGAGGGCAGCACCTTCGGCAGTTCGACTTCGACCCTCGCCATGTTGGCTTCGCCCAGCGCCGCCGCGCTCGCGGTCGGCCCCTCGTGCGTGGCGATCTTCACGTCGAGCGACGCGCCGTTGCCTCCGAACGAGCCGTTGCCCTGTGTGGAGGCGCTGAACGACGGTTTGAACGCGAGGCCCGCACAGTTGACCGCCTCGAAGCGACTCGCCACCGCGACGCTCGCGCCCTGAGCCGAGCCGAGCGCCCCCCCTACGGACCGTTCGCCGCAGTTGGTCGGGTTGAACGTGAAGTCGGTGCCTTCGCCGACGGTCACGTTGACGGTCTGCACGCGCAAGGGCACGCCGTCAACGCCCTGCGGCAGCGGGTTGGACTTGACCGTCACCTGTGCCGTGTTCGGGTCGATGTAGATCCCGGCGCGCACGACGATGTTGCCGAGGTGGTAGGGACCGGCGTTGGCGGGCACGACCACCGACAGGCCGAACGGCGCGCCGTTGTACGGCCCGGTGAGGTAGACGCTCCCGCCCTGCCAGAACGGGTCGGGGCCCGAGCCGGCCGCCGCGGTCGCCGAGCCGACGCGCGAGCCGGGCGCCACCGTGCCGCATGTGCCCGCGTTCGCGGCTTCTTCCGGGCACTCCTGCAGCCCGGCGATCCGCCCGATCAGGCCCGGCGGCATCTGCACTTCGACGCCGCCGAGATCCTGTTCGCCGTCGTGGCGGGAGAACGTGAGCGTGAACGGGCTGAACGCGCCCGCCTGCGGGTTGGTCGTGCCCGCGCTGAACGACGGGGCGAAGCCGTTGCCGCAGTCACCCGTGATCGCGAACGTCGGTTCCACGGTCGTATTCGGCGTGCCTTCCTTTTCACCCGGCGCTGGCGTATGCGACCACGGTTCCAGTTCGGCGTTGGTCGTGTACGTGCCGCACGTCTGCGGGTTGGCGAGCGGCCCGCGGGCTCCGCCGTGGAAGTCGAGTTTCAATTCGCTGAACGGCTGCTGCGGCGTTTCCGCGAACGTCGTGCGCACCTGCCCGGGCGCCAGGCCCACTTCCCGGCTGTGCTGCCCGACGCCGCCGACTTCGACCTTGCCCTTGACCTTGATGTGCACGCCCGAGTTTTCGTTGCCCGCTTCCATGTAGATCGAGAACACTTCGCCGTCTTCGGCTTGCGCTTCGCTGCACGGCGAGCACGGCGGCTGCGCCACGTAGACGCTGCCTTCGAGCGGTTCCTTGAGCAGCGGAGTGACGATCTTCGCGCTGCCGATCGTTGACGCGCGCGGGCAGTGCCCCGGTTGGTCGCTTTCCAGTTCGATGCCTTCCGGCCCAGATTCCTGGCAGCCGACGAGGCCGTTCGCGGCCGAGGGAGAAATGGCGACGCCCGGGGGCAGCGCCACGGTCGCCGTCTTCAGCGGCGGCGTCGCGAGGCCATTCGGTTCTTCGTCCTGCGGGACCTTCAGCGTCGCTTCGTAACCCGCCGGTTCGTCAGCCTGACTGTGCGCCGGTTCCGGTTCGAACACGAACGTCGGATGGAACTGCAGGTCTTCGCAACCGGTCACCGGGGGTGACGTCGATTCGGCCTTCTTCCAGCGGGGGTCCGAAAGGTCTGGTTCGCCGTCGGGCAGCAGCGCTCCCGGGTGCTGCCACGTGTCGGCGTACATCGCCGCCGTGAACCCGGTCGCCGCACTGTCCGACGGAGCGGTCGCGAACGCCGTGTGCGACACCGCGCCGCCGTCGGTGGCCGCGGGGTCGCCGAAGAACGTCAAGCCAAAGGCATAGATGGGGAATGTGTTGGGAATCGGAGCGGAAGTCACGCGTACACGCGCGTTCGGGCCAGAGCCAACGAGCTTCGCGTACAGGAACGTCGGCCGCTCTACGAATGACACATACGTCACAAACTCCGCCGCGTATCCGTGCTCCGGCGGCACGTTAAAGATCGTGCCTTCGAACCCATAACTGCCTCCTTTTGCTTCGAGCGCGATAAATCGCCCGACTACGCTCGCGGCCGGACACGGGTTTTGCCCAAGATCCGATACCTGCGAAAGCGAGCACGTCGGCGCCACCAGCGCATCCCCGATCACACCGGCGGGCAGTTCGGTCACGACCTGCTTGAAATTTTCCACCGGGTACGGCTCAGGCGCAATCGGAGGGCGTGGTGCTGTTCCCTGTGCGAACCCGTTCATGGAATCCGCCGTCGGCATCGTGAACGCTGTGGCCAGTCCCCCGAGGTGACTCGCAGCCTGAAGGTCCACCGCGCCCGTGCCCGTGAGCAATGTGAATCCGAAGCCAAGCGGCTCGAATGGCATGGCAGGCGCCGGCGCAAGCGGCGACGCGATCAGGCTCGACTGCGACGTTGACACTTCCCTGCCACCGCCACCCGACACCGTGATGTCGCTCGTCACGCTGCTGCCCGCTGCGAGCGTCGGTGAGATCGACACCGGAATCTGGATCGACCCGGCGGGCGACAACGGCCCGATCGATGCTTCCGTGCGACACCGAACCAGCTCCTGCGAACCAGATTCTTCCGTTTCACACGCCCATTCGAATGTTTCGCTTTCACCGCCGGGGGGATGTGTGGTCGTCACGCCTTCCGGCAGGACATCGCTCACCGTGACCGGCCCGCTCGACGCCATATCGCCCACGTTGGTCACGGCCAGCTCATAGCGATCGCACGAAGCGTAAGCTGATCCTTCCGGCCGTTCTTCGCAACCCAGGTTGCCGTCGTCGGCGGCCGAAAAGCTCGTCGGCTCCGAATAGGCCTGCACCGACTAAGCCGGCGCCGCGACTTCAGCGCCCGCCGCAACCGCAGCTACACCGCTCAGCGCTAGCAACCCGATGGCGACACCGATCGCAACGATCATCCGCGTCATCAGACGCATTGGCACGCTTGCCCTCATCGGCCTGCCCTCCTCTTGCGCGACGCGCCGGACCCGTATGGTCGAGCGCTACGACGGCCGCGAGCGCCTCGCGCGCGAGCTGGCCGGCGCCGCGCGCCGCGCGGCGCGCGAGCTGGCCGCGCTGCCCGACGCCCCGCACCACCTGATGCTGCTCGTCGGCGCGGTCGCCTACTTCGCCTCGACACCCGACGCACAGCGGGAGCCGACGCGAACGCTGCTCGCGCCGCTGCAGGCCGAGCTGGAACCGTTGGCGGCGCCGACGATCGCCTACGTGCGCGCGTGGCGCGCTCTGAAACGCGCGCGCCCGGGAGGTGAGCGCCGATGAGGGGGCTCGCACCGCTCGCCGCGCTGCTCGCGCTGGCGCTGGCTGCATCGGCCCGGGGCGCCCCCCACGGCGACGCCCGCGCCTCGCGCAGCATGAGCGTGCGCGACGAAGGCAGCCTGACGTTCGTGCGCGGGCTGCGCCAGCGGATCGTCGACGAAGGCCGGGTGAGCGGGACGCTGAGCGGCTGGGGGCGCGCCTACTTCTCCTACAACGGCAGCCCCACCGTCTACGCGCAGTTCGTGATCTGGGGGCCGGGCTGGTCGATCGACGGCAGCGGCACTGGCACGATGAACAACCCGAACAGCCCCGACCCGAGCTTCCGCGGCCGTCTGACGCTCCACGGCGGCAGCGGCCGCTATAGCCACGCAACGGGTAGCGGTGCGCTGTACGGGGTGTTCTCGCGGCGCAACTACGGGCTGGTCGTGCAGACGATCACGGAGCTGCACTACTGACGGCGGCGACAGGGAGGAGGACGACGGAGACGATGGGACGGCGGGCAGCAGGAGCGAAGGTGACGAAAGCCGCGCGGTCGCCGATCGCGACGCTCGCGGTGTGCGCGTTGGCGCTCGGCGCAGCGGCGCGGCCGCCTGCTGGCGCCGCTCACTCCACCCCCACGATCGCCACCGCCGCAGCGCAGACAGCCACCATCAGCGCCGCCTTCACCCCGGAGCGCCTCGGCGCTCCGACCGGCATTTCGCTCGGCTTTCGCGTGCGCGCGCCGGGCGGGGTCCCCTCGCCACTGACGGGCGTCGAATTCCGCTACCCGCCACAGATCGAACTCACCCGCAGCGGCCTGGGGGTGGCGACCTGCGCAGCGCAGGCGCTCGAAGCGCACGGCCCGGCGGCGTGCCCGGCCGATTCGCTGATGGGCCGGGGCAGCGCGCTCGCCAGGTTCCGCATCGGCCCGGAAGTGTTCGCCGAGAGCGCGAGCATCGGCGTCGTGGCGGGCCCGCCGCAGAACGGCTACGTGCGCCTGCTCGCCGCCGCCACCGGGCTCTCTCCCGTGGCGGCGCGGATCGTGATGTCGATGCTGCTGCTGCCCGGCCGGCTGCAGTTCGGCGTGCCGCTCGTGCCGAGCCTGCCCGAAGGCGAAGACGTCGCGGTAGTGCAGGCGCGGGTCACTCTCGGCGACCATCTCGTCTACTACGAACACGCCCACGGCCGCACGATCGCCTACCGCCCGCGCGGGATCGAACTCCCCCGCCGCTGCCCGCGCGGCGGCTTTCGCTTCGCCGCGACGCTGTCGTTCCTGGACGGCACGCAGACCAGAGCGCGGACGGTCGTGCCCTGTCCGGGCCCGCGCCGGTAGCCACGTCCCGCCCCTTATCCCAACACGTACGCCCGCGCCTGTAGCCGCGTCCCCCTACCCCAAAACGTGCGCCCGCGCGCGCAGCAACCCTTCCACAGCGCCCACCGCACCATCAACGCGCTCGAGCAAGGGCACACCAACCGGCGGGGCGTGCAGCAGCTCGCCGGGCGCGGCGCCGGTGGCGGCGCCGGCGAGCAGCACGGGCAGGCCGGAGTGCTGTTCGCGCAGCTCGTCGAGCAGTTCTTCCAGCGGGGCGCCGAGCGCGACGGCGCTGGCGCCGAGCACGAGCACCGCGGGTGCGTGGCGCTCGATCGCGGCCTGCAGCCGTTCGGCGGAGACGTCGGTGTCGAGCGTCGTCTGGTAGCCGGCGGCGGCGAGCTGGTCGTGAACCATCTGCAGGCCGAGCGTGTGCGCGCCGGGCTCGGCGGGGTCGCCCTCGATGCCGGCGAGCAGCACGCGCTCGCGCGTGGGCTCGGCGCCGCCGAGCATGAAGCGGTGCAGCGTGGCGAGCACGCGCCGCGCGATGCCGGTGGCGAGCTGCTCGCTCTCGCGGTCGATCGCGCCGGCCACCGCCAGCTCGCCGATGCGCGCGAGCGCGGGCGCAATCACCTCGCCGTGCAGCATCACGGGGGGGACCTCTTCCTCGATCGCCTGTGCGATCGCGCCCTCGGCGGCCTCGGCGTCGCCGCGCTCCAGCGCGCTTGAGAAGGTCTCTAGGACGCCCTCCAGCAGGGCTTCGCGGTCTGGTTTGACGATCCCGCGGGCGTCGACGCCGGCGGCGGAGATCACTTCCATGAAGGCGTCGAGCAAGACCGGGTCGAAGTGCTGGGCGCGCTGTTCGCGCATCATCTCGATCGCGCGCTCGATCGGGAACGCGGGGCGGTAGACGCGGTCGCTGGTGAGCGCGTCGAAGACGTCGGCGATCGCGACGACGCGGCCCTCGATCGGGATCTCCTCGCCGGCCAGGCCGCGCGGGTAGCCGCTGCCGTCCCACTTCTCGTGGTGGCTGAGCGCGATCGTGGCGGCCATGTCGAGGATCGAGGAGGAGGAGCCGTGCAGCAGGCGGTAGCCCTCCTCGGTGTGCGTCTCGACGATCGCGCGCTCCTCACGGGTCAGCGGGCCGGGCTTGAGCAGGATCGCGTCGGGGATCGCGACCTTGCCGACGTCGTGCAGCGGCGCGGCGTAGCCGAGCAGCTCGCAGCGGTCGGTCTCGATCCCGACCTGCTCGGCGAGCAGCGTCGAGAAGCGCCCGATGCGCTCGATGTGCGCGCCGGTGTCCTCGTCGCGAAACTCGACCGCCATCGACAGGCGCCGCACGGTCTCGGCCTGCGCGATCTCTAGCTCGGTGAGCGCGCGGCGCAGCTCGATCGAGCGGTCGTCGATCTGGCGCCGCAGGCCGCGGCGCTGCTCGTCGCCCAGGCGCCAGCCGAGCGCGCCGGCAAGCGCGACAACGGCGAGCACGCAAACGGCCGCGAGCACATCGCTGGAGGCGAGCACGGCACCGACCGCGGCTGCAATCAGCAGGGCCGCGGATGCCGACCACGCCAGCCGCGCGCGCGCGCGATCCGGAGCGGGATCTTTTGCGGTGGTGGGTGACTGACCCACGGGTTCGAGCTTACTCCACCATTCGGGGTTTCCCAATCGATTGCTGCTCGTCCAATGATCGGCGCGCGGGCGCCGCGGCTTGAGCGCCGGGACGGTCGCTGGCCGGGCGCTGGCCGGGCGCCGAGGGCGACCGTGCAGGGCCGCATTTCAAGCCGGCGCGGTGTGAGCCGGAGCAGGTCTGCCAAAACGCTTGGGCCGGCCACCCGGCCCGGGCCGGGGCCTAGAGCGCGAGCGCGACGTACTTCGTCTGTAGATACTCGTCGATGCCCTCGAACCCGCCCTCGCGGCCGTAGCCCGAGGCCTTGATCCCGCCGAAGGGGGCAGCGGCATTGGAGACGAGGCCCTGGTTGAGGCCGACCATGCCGACCTGCAGCGCCTCGCTGACGCGTAGCGCGCGGGCGAGGTCACGCGTGTAGAGGTAGGCGACAAGGCCGTACTCGGTGTCGTTGGCGGCGGCGATCGCCTGCTCCTCGGTGGCGAACGTCGCGACCGGCGCGACCGGGCCGAAGATCTCCTCGGCGAGCAGTCGTGCGTCGGGCGGCACGCGGTCAATCACAGTCGGGGCGTAGAAGTGGCCGGGCCCGTCCAGCGGCTCACCCCCCACCATCACGCGCGCGCCGCGCGCGCGCGCATCCTGCACCAAATCGTGCACCTTGGTGCGCTGGTCGTCGTCGATCAGCGGGCCGATGTCGGTGTCGGGCTCGGTACCGCGGCCGACCTTCAGCTCGGCAAAGCGCGCGGCGAGACGCTGGGCGAACTCCTGCGCGAGCGGCTCCGCGACGTGAAAGCGGTTGGCGGCGGTGCAGGCCTCGCCGACGTTGCGCAGCTTGGCGGTCAGCGCGCCCTGCACGGCGGCGTCGAGGTCAGCGTCCTCGAAGACGAGGAAGGGCGCGTTGCCGCCGAGCTCCATCGAGACGCGCAGCACCTGGTGGGCGGACTGTTCGATCAGCGTGCGCCCGACCTCGGTGGAGCCCGTGAAGGAGAGCTTGCGCGTGCGGGGGTCGCGCAGCAGCGGTTCGATCAGTGCGCCGCTGCGCGCGGCGGTGATCGTGTTCAGCACGCCCGCCGGCAGGCCGGCGTCGTGCAGGATCGCCGTGAGGGCGAGCATCGAGAGGGGCGTTTTCTGGGCGGGCTTGACGACGATCGTGCAGCCGGCGGCGATCGCGGGGGCGAGCTTGCGGGTGCCCATCGCCATTGGGAAGTTCCAGGGGGTGACGAACACGCAGGGCCCGACCGGTTGGCGCATCGTCAGGATCCGCCCGGCGCCGGTCGTGTTGGTCATGTAGCGGCCGTGGATGCGCACCGCCTCCTCGGAGAACCACCGCAGGAACTCGGCGGCGTAGGCGATCTCCGCGCGCGACTCGGCGAGCGCCTTGCCCATCTCGAGCGTCATCACCAGCGCCAACTCCTCCGCGCGCGCGGTCAGCCGCTCGTAGGCGCGGTGCAGGATCTCCCCGCGCTCGCGCGGCGGGTGGGCGGCCCACTGCGCCTGCGCGCCGGCGGCGGCGTCGAGTGCCGCCAGCGCGTCTTGGGGCTGGCCGTCGGCGACCTGCACGAGCGTGCGCCCGGTGGCGGGGTCCTGCACGGGCAGCGTGCCGCCGCCGCTCGCCGCCCGCCAGTGACCGCCGATGAACAGCCCGGTGGGGACGCCCGCCAGGGCGGCTTGCTCCTCGCTCTCACTGCTCATCTGCGCATCGCTCCTTTCGCAATTGGGGTGGGTTGCGCGTGCCGTGCTGCGCCGCTCATGTTCGCGCGGGGGGCGGTCGATCCAGAGTACATGCGACTCGACGTACCCCGAGCGCACTACCCGCGCGCCGTGCTTGCGACGCTTGCGACGCTCTCTGTGGCGGCGTTCTTCGCGTTTGGCACCGCGGCAGTGGCGCCGGCGGCGCCGCGCGCGCTCGCGATCAGCGGCGCCGGCGACGGGCATGGCGTGGGAATGAGCCAGCAGGGCGCGCTCGGGTACGCACAGCACGGCTACGGCTACGCAGCGATTCTGGCGCACTACTACACGGGCACGACGCTCGGCACGGTGCCGGCGGGCACGAGCGTGCGGGTGCTGCTGCACGGCAGGGTGCGCAAGCTCGGAATCGAAGCGTACGTGCGCGGGGTGGTCGGCGCAGAGATGCCCGCGTCGTGGCCGTTGGCCGCGCTGGAGGCGCAGGCGGTTGCGAGCCGTACCTATGCGCTGACCGATCACGCGGGCGGCGCGCGTTTCGACGTGTACGCGGACACGCGCTCGCAGGTGTACCGCGGCGTGAAGGCACAGACCGCGCAGACCGACGCTGCGGTGGCGGCGACGGCCGGGCAGATCGTCACTTACGCCGGGCGGCCGGCGATCACCTACTTCTTCGCCAGCTCGGGCGGCGCGACCGAAGACGTGCAGTACGGCTTTCCCGGCGCGACGCCCGAGCCGTGGCTGGTGGGGGTGCCCGACCCCTTCGAACAGGCGCCGGCGGACCGCTGGAGCGTGACGATCGCGCTGGCCACCGCGGGCGCGCGCCTGCGGGGCTCCTACCGCGGCACGTTCGAGGGCGTGCAGGTGCTGCGCCGCGGCTACTCGCCGCGGATCGTGACCGCGGCGGTGCTGGGCTCGGGCGGCTCCGGCGAGATCAGCGGGGCCGAACTGGCGGGCCGTCTCGGGCTGCCAAGCACGTGGGCCTACTTCAGCCTGGGTGGCAGCGCGCACGGGACGGGCACGCCCGCGTCCGAAGCGGGCGCCGTCCCCGGCCCGACAGGCGGCGCGCCAGCGAGCGAAACGTAGGCGTAGCAGGCAGGCTGCTCATCTTTTGAGATCGTCCGCGCGTGGGGGCCCTGCGACAGTGGCGGACGGGGCGGGCCATCCATGGCCCCGCCGCCTCGGGGGCCGGCATGTTTTTTTCGCTGCCATTCGCGCGCGCACGCGCGTGGGCGCGAATGGCAGCCGTTTTTGAGGCACCGCGCCACGACTGCAACGGCGCGCGTAGCCTGTGCCCCATGCCCGCCGCCGCCGCCCCCCTGCTGATCGCCGACGTCCCCTGGCTGCTCTACCGCGCGCACTTCTCGCTGCCGGACTCGATCCGCGACGAGCAGGGACACCCGGTGAACGCGCTGCTGGGGACGGTCAACGCGCTGCTCGGCGCTGTGCAGGCGTGTGCGCCGCGCGCGCTGGCGGCGTGCCTGGGGGCCGAGCAGGCCGCCTACCGGGTGCAGCTGTACCCGCCCTACCACGCGCACCGCGACCCGATGCCCGACGCGCTCGCGTGGCAGTGGCAAAAGGCGCCGGAACTGTTGGCGAGCCTCGGCTGGACGGTGCGCGAGAGCGCCGACCTGGAGGCGGACGATGTGATGGCCTCCTACGCGCGCGCCGAGACCGCGGCCGGCGGGCGGGCGCTGTTGCTGACCGCCGACCGCGACCTCTTCCAGGAGGTCGGCCCGCGGGCGGCGCTGCTGGAACTGCGCCGCGACGGCCCGCCGCGCGAGATCGGCGTCGAGCAGGTGCGCGAGCGCTACGGGGTCGGCCCCGAGCTGGTCCCCGACTTCATCGCGCTGCGCGGCGACCCCTCCGACGGCCTGCCCGGCGCGCCGGGGATCGGCGCCAAGACGGCGCGCGAGCTGCTCGTGCGCTACGGCTCGCTGGAGGCGACGCTGCGCGCCGCCGGCTGGTCGCCGGGCGGCCTCGCAGCGGACGGCGCGGCCCCCGAAAAACGCCGTCCGGCGGACAGCGCGGCCCCCGAACGCCGTCCGGCGGAGGGCGCGAGAACCGAACGCCCGCCCAAGGCGGCGACGCTGCGCGAGCACGCCGAGCAGCTGCTCATGTTCAAGCGCGTCGCGACGCTCGTCGAGATCGACGTGCAGCGCCCGCCCGACCGCGCCACCGACTTCGCGGGCGGGGCGGCGCACGCACGAGAACTCGGGATGAACCGACTGGCAGATCGACTCGCAGTCGCTGCCAGAGCTTGAGCGAGATGACGGTCGCTCTCGGCTGGCCCCAACGGCTCAGGGCCCCTCAGGAGGCAGGATCCCTTCGGCGGTGACCCATCGCCGGAATGCGACGAGATAGCGGTCGAGTTCAGCCGTCAGCATCAAAACGCCGTCGCGCAAATCCCCCCGATCGGCCGGTGGGTAGGCGTGGGTGAGGAGGTCGCGCAGCTCCTTGGCTTTCTGCAAACGCTCGACGGACCCGTGCGGGATGACGCCAAGCTCGGCGAGCCGTTGCCACGGGGGACCGGGCGACTTGTCGACCACGCCAAGGCGCTGCCCCTCTGCAAGCGCGCGGGCAGCAAGCTCGTGAAGCCAGTTGAGCAGCACCTCATAAAGCCGCTCGATGGCCGCGATCTGGTTACGCTCCTGCGCGTCGGTCGATCGCGCCGCCGCGAGAAACCGCTGCTCCTCGAAGGCAGGGCCAATCGCCTGCATTGCCGCCAGCAGTTGCTCGCGCGCAGCAGGAATCTCTTGGAGGATCACGCCGATCCGGCGCTGCCCCCTGGACATGCCTGCTGCCGTCACGATGCCTTTGCCAAGCGCTCCTCGGCGGCGGCGAGCGTGGCGTGCGCGCGCGCTAGGATCAACTCGTCTTCGCGAGCCGCGGCAGCAGCGATCTCCTCGCGATGTCGCTGAAGCGCGGGCCAGCGATCATCGCGATCGACCAGCACCCGCCCCACGCGCAGGACATCGACGAGTAGGGAAGGGACCGTCTCGGCCTGCTCCAGCATGACGACGTCCACCGCTCTCCCCAGAGCCCGGCGTAGACGCACGCGCAACTCCACCTGGGCCCTCCAGCCCGGGCGACGATGGACGACCAGCACGTCCACGTCGGAGCGAGGCGTGTCCTCGCCGGTCGCGGTCGAGCCGAACAGCACCGCGAGGCGCACATCGCGCTCGGTGCGCAACGCCGCCATCAGCCCACTGAGCAGCTCCCAGTGACCGCGCACATAGTCCTCCTCCATGCGCGACAGTTCGAGCTGGCCACCGGCCAGCCGGCGACCGCTCAGCAGACCCCCGTTGATGTGCCGGCGCAGCGTGCGCTCGCTGCACCCAATCCTTCCCGCGGACCTGCCAAGCATCTGCCCCACACGACCAGCGTAGCAGAATGTGTCCAACGAACCTTTTCGTGTGTCCAGCGAGCGCTTCCAAGTGTCCAGAGACGCGGTCGCGTGAGTGCGACCGCCACACCTGGATTTCATCGGGGGGTGCAGTCGCAAGACCGGCGACTGCCGCCCCCCCTACGGCGAGAACTTCACAGTGATGACGTCGCCGTCGGCCATCGCGTAGTCGCGGCCCTCCAGGCGCAGCGTGCCGCGCTCGCGTGCACGGCCGTAGCCGCCGGCGTCGATCAGGTCCTGCCAGGAGATGACTTCGGCGCGCACGAAGCCGCGCTGGATGTCGCTGTGGATCTCCCCGGCGGCGTGCCACGCGCTCAGCCCGGCGCGCAGGTGCCAGGACTGGGCGGGCTTGCGCTCGCCGGCGGTGAAGAAGGCGATCAGGTGCAGCAACTCGAAGGCGCCGCGCACGACGCGCCGCAGGCCGGACTCGCTGATCCCGAGCTCGGCCCGCATCGCCGTCGCTTCCTCGTCGTCCAGCTCGGCCAGCTCGGACTCGATGCGCGCGGAGACGGCGACCACGCCGGCGCCCTGGGCCGCGGCGTGCGCGGCGATCGCGGCGGGCACCTCGTCGGCGCCCTCGTCGACGTTGACGACGAACAGCACGGGCTTGGCCGTCAGCGAGCCGAGGTCGCGCGCGGCGTGCGGCGCGTCGTCGGGCGCGGGCACGCTGCGCACGGGCCGGCCGGCCTGCAGCGCCGCGACGACCTCACGCAGCCAGGCCTCCTCGGCGATCGCCGCACGCTCGCCGCCGCGCGCGGTGCGCACGACACGCTCCAGGCGGCGCTCGGCCTGCTCGAGGTCGGCGAGCGCCAGCTCGGTCTCGATCGTCTCGATGTCGCGCAGCGGGTCGACGTCGCCCTCGGGGTGCACCACGCCGGCGTCGGAGTGGGCGCGCACGACGTGCACGATCGCGTCGGTCTCGCGGATGTTGGCCAGGAAGCGGTTGCCGAGACCCTCGCCTTTGTGCGCGCCCGCGACGAGGCCGGCGATGTCGTGGAAGTCGACCGTGTCGTAGACGACCTCCGAGGCGTTGACGGTCGCGGCAACCTCGTCGAGACGGCGGTCGACGACGGGCACGACGGCGACGTTCGGCTCGATCGTCGTGAACGGATAGTTGGCGGCCTCCGCGCCGGCTTTGGTGAGCGCGTTGAACAGCGAGGACTTGCCGGCGTTTGGCAGCCCGACGATGCCGATACGCGTGCTCACCGCGCCACCTGCGCGATCGCCGTCCCCAGGGCGGCCCCGGCGACCACGTCGGAGGGGTAGTGCACCCCCAGGTACAGGCGCGAGAGCGCGAGCGCGCCGGCCAGCCCGTACAGCGGCGCCGCCGGCAGGCCCAGCCGCGAGTACAGGCGCGCGCCGGCGAACGACGTCGAAGCGTGCGCGCTGGGGAAGCTTAGGCGTGTCGGCGTTTTGGTCAGCGGCGGCAGGCCCGCGAGTTCGGGGCGCCGGCGGCGTACCACCAGCTTGAGTGCCGTGTTGACGAGGTAGGTAGCCGCGACGCCCACAACCGCGCGCCGCCAGGCCGCCCGTCGCGCGGGGGCGTCGAACAGCGCACCGGCGACCCCCAGCGCCAGCCAACCCGCGCCGTACTCGCCGATCCGCGAGAAGCCCGCCACCGCGCGCTCGCAGCCCGGGGCGTGCCCCCGAGTGCGCGCGAAGCGCAGAATGCGCTCATCCCATCTGCCCATCGTCACACGATTCTCCTCGGTCAATAGGACTCAGCCGCTAGGACGCGCGCTGAGCAAGCGATACAAGGACGCACTGAGCGAAGTGTGCTTGGCACACGTGCTGGCCGATCGACGATCCCGTCGATCGTCGATCGGTAGGACACCGCAGCGCGCTGGCCGAAACGGGGATGCTGGCCGAAACGGGGACTCGCGCCGCAGGCGCATGTCATCCGGCTTCGGTCGAAGGCGGAGTGTCTCCCGGCCTCGGTCAGCGCACGTCCTAGCCGAAGCCAACGCGCTGGTCGTCCTCCTCGGAGCGGACGTAGACGACCTGGGCGAGATCCAGACGCACGGGCCCGTCCTCAGTCTGCAGCTCGTGCCAGCCGCCGGCGCCGAGCGACTTGTAGAGCGCGTCGAGCTGCCCGTCGCTGACGCGCAGCGCGAGCACCTGGCCGCCCTGAAAACCGACGGTGATGCGACGCGTGCCGGGCATTAGTGGGCCACCTCCGTGGGTTGTATGACCGCGGTGCGTGCGGCGAGCATCGGCGGGCCATCTCCGTGGGTCGCTTGACCGTGGTGCGTGGGCGGCATCAGCGGACCACCTCCGTGGGTCGCTTGACCGTGGTGCGTGGGCGGCATCAGCGGACCACCTCCGTGGGTCGCTTGACCGTGGTGCGTGGGCGGCATCAGCGGACCACCTCCGTGGGTGACACCGCCGCGGTGGGCGCGGCGGGCAGCGCGGCGGGCATCAGTGGACACCCTCCGCGGGCTGCACGATCTCGGTGAGCACGCGCGCGGTGCCGCGCGGGTCGAGGAAGGCCACGCGCGAGCCGCGGATGCCGGCGCGGGGGCGCTCGTCGAGCAGCGCCAGCCCGGCCCGCGAGAGCGCCGCAAGGGTGGCGTCGATGTCGGAGACCTGGTAGGCGATGTGATGCAGCCCGGGACCGCGCTTGGCGAGGAACCTGCCGACGGGGGTGTCCTTGCCGAGCGGGGCGAGCAGCTCGACGTGGTTCTCGCCGACGTCGAGCAGCACGGCCTCCACGCCCTGCTCCTGCACGATCTCGCGGTGGGCGACGTCGAGCGCGAGTGCGTCGCGCCATAGCTCGAGCGCCGGCTCGATCTCCTCGACGGCGATGCCCACGTGGTCGATGCGGTCGAACACGTTGGGGAGTCTATAGGCCGAAGTTCCCGCTGAGCCGGACTTGCTCCGATCTCCCTGGTCGGCGAGCCGTGCTCGCGTCGATGTTCTTCTTCTAATTACGACGAAGTACTCTCAGATATCAGGATATCTGAGGCGGATATCTTGATATTTCGACCCACTTCGTCCAAAAAAAGAGATACCAACCCCTCCCCGCAACAAACCGCTAACAATGCCCCAGCCCCGGCCCCATAGCCCCAGCCTCACAGCCCCAGCCCGACGGCCCCAGCCCTAGCCCCAGCCCGAGCTTCAACCCCACAGCCTCACAGCCCGAGCCCACAGCCCACAGCCCGAGCTTCAACCTCACAGCCTCACAGCCCCAGCTTCAACCCCAGCCTCGGCCTCCCGTCCCCACAACAAGCCGCTAACGCCAACAAGCCGCCAACGGTCACTCAGCCGGTCGCAAGGTGGATCCTCAGCCAATCACGAGGCGGATCACTGGGCCGATCACTCAGCCCGTTGCCGAGTCAGTCGCCCGTCCCGTCGAGCGGGCTGGCAGCGGCGACGCGCAGCCCCGCGCCCGGCGCGCGCTCCAGGCGCGGCACGCCGGCCATCACGCGGTCGATGCCATCGCGGTCGAGCACCTCGTGCGCGAGCAACTCGCCGGCGAGCGCGTCGAGCTGGCGGCGGTGGGCGACGATCAGCTTCAGCGCAGCGCGACGGGCCTCTTCGATCAGGTCCTGGCGCTCCTCGTCGCGGATGCGCAGTGTCGTCTCAGAAAGACGCACGTCGCCTTCGGGCGAGCGGCCGACGTGGGCGTTGCCCATCGCGAAGTCGTGCACCATCGAGTGCGAGATGTCGGCGACACGTTTGAGGTCGTCGGAGGCGCCGGTCGTGACCTGACCGAAGACGACCTGCTCGGCAACGCGCCCGCCGAGCAGCACGGTCATGTAGTCGAGCAGCTCCTCGCGCGTCTTCAGGTAGCGGTCCTCGGCGGGCAGGTTCAGCGTGTAGCCGAGCGCACGACCGCGCGGGACGATCGAGATGCGGTGCACGCGGTCCACCGAGGGCAAGAGCTCGCCGCAGAGCGCGTGGCCGGCCTCGTGGAAGGCGACGACCTGGCGCTCGTGCGCGTTCAGCACGCGGTGGGACTGTACGCCGGCGATCACGCGCTCCAACGCGCCGTCGAAATCGTCCGGGCCGATCGCTTGCGCGCGGCGGCGAGCGGCGAAGATCGCGGCCTCGTTGCAGATGTTGGCGAGGTCGGCGCCGGTCAGGCCGCTGGTCTGCTGGGCGACCAGCTCCAGGTCGACGTCGCGCAGCGGCTTGTCGCGGGTGTGTACGCCGAGAATGCCCTGGCGGCCTTTGACGTCGGGCGGGGCGACGAAGACCTGGCGATCGAAGCGTCCGGGGCGCAGCAGCGCGGGGTCGAGCTTGTCCAGCAGGTTGGACGCGGCAACCACGACGAGGCGCCCGCGCGAGGAGAAGCCGTCCATCTCGACCAGCAGCTGGTTGAGCGTTTGGTCCTTCTCGCCGGAGATGTCCATGCCGCGGCGCCCGCCGACGGCGTCGAGCTCGTCGATGAAGATGATCGCGGGTTCGTTGGCACGGGCAACCGCGAACAGCTTGCGGATCCGCGCGGCACCGAGCCCGGCGAACATCTCTACGAAGGCGGCCGCCGACTGCGCGAAGAACTGCGCGCCCGACTCGTGCGCGACGGCCTTCGCGAGCAGCGTCTTGCCGGTGCCGGGCGGCCCGTGCAGGAGGATGCCTTTGGGCACCCGCGCGCCCAGCTTCTCGAACTCGCGCGGGTCGCGCAGGAACTCGACGATCTCCTGCAGCTCGCCCTTGGCGTCCTCGGCGCCGGCGATGTCCTTCCAGCCGACGGCCTGGTCGGAGGAGGGCTTGATCTGCTGCGGTTTGACCCGCGGCATCACCTTCAGCGCGCGCCACAACAGCACAACCAGCGCGCCGAAGAGCACGATCATGATGATCGGCTCCCAGTTCAGCGCCCAGTTCTGCAGTTCGGAGACGAACGAGGAGACCGACGCCTCGACGGTGGGCGGCTGGCCCGCGAGCAGTGACGCGACCGTCATCGTCGTGGCTCCGCCGCACAGATGTCGAGAGACAGTGCGGCTGCGATCGACGCGGCGATCATGGACACGTCACCGTGCCCGCGGAGGCCGTCCGTGGCTCCATGCCCGCATTATGCACGCTGCGCGATGCCGACTGTCTCACCCGAGGACAGAACGCGCGAGGTCCGCGAAGAATTCCGTGGCGAACGCCAGGTCGCGGACGTCGATGCGCTCGTCGCGAGCGTGCATCAGCGGCGAGGTTTCAAGCAGCGACTGGTGGCGGTGCGGGAAAAAGCCGTAGGCGACGCACTCCGGGAACGCGGCGCGGAAGTGGCGCGAGTCGGTGAAGCCGGGCAGGATCACGGGCACGACCCGGGCGCCGGGGTCGCGCGCGGCGATCCAGTCGCCGATCGTGCCCATCAGCGGGGTGTCGATCGGTGAGCCGTTGCCCATCACGCGCTCGGTGAACTCGACCTCGAACGCCGGCGGCTCGCCGTCGCCGAGCACTTCGGCGATCCCGGCGCGTACCTGCGGCTCGCCGAGACCCGGGGGTGCGCGACAGTCGACTTTCAGCTCGGCGCGGCTGGGGATGACGTTGATCTTCTCCGAGGCGCGGATACGCGTGGGGGTGAACGTCACGCCGAACATCGGCGCGAATGTCGTCGCCAGCCGCGGGTCCGCGGCGGCCAGGCGCGCGAGCGCGGCGGCGGGGTCCTGCGGGTCCTCGCCGATCCCGCGCAGGAAGGCCGCGGGCGCGTCGGTCAGCGTGTAGGCGGGCTGGCGCGCAGCCAGCCGCTCCAGCAGCGGGCCCATCTTCAGCAGCGCGTTCTCGCCGACGCCCGGCATCGAGGCGTGACCGGCGACGCCGGCGGTTGCGAGCGTGAAGCGAAAGACGCCCTTCTCCGCACAGCAGACCCCGTAGTAGCGTTGGCCGCCGTAGGCGAAGTGCGCGCCGCCGCCCTCGTTGAGCAGCAGCTCGCAGCGCACCTTCTCGGGGTGCTCGCGCGTGAGCCACCCCGCGCCGAGCGCGCCGCCGGTCTCCTCGTCGACGACGCTGAGCACCAGCAGCTCGCCGCGCGCCGGACGCCAGCCCGAGCGGGCCAGCGCGACCGCAGTGGCGACCTCGGCGGCCAACTGGGACTTCATGTCGATCGCGCCGCGCCCCCAGATGAACCCGTCGGCGAGGTCGCCCGACCAGGGGTCGTGGCGCCACTCGTCGGGGTCGGCGAGCACCGTGTCGACGTGGCCGAGGTAGCACAGCCGCGGGCCCGGGGCGGCGCCGGGCAGCCGCGCGATGAGGTTCGGCCGCCCCGGCTCGGCGCCCAGCAGCTCGCACTGAAAGCCGGCGTCGCCCAGCAGCGCCGCCAGGCGCTCCTGCGCGCGCCGCTCGTTGCCGGGCGGGTTGACGGTGTCGAAGGCGATCAGCTCGCGCAGCAACGCTGCCGCGTCGTCCGCCGGCGCCTCGCCCTCACCGGCGCGCCCGGTGTCGCTCAAGCGCCCGCTGTCGCGCTGCGCCTCCTGCTTGCCGCCGGCGGGCCGCGCGCCGCTCATGCGTCGCTGCGGCGCGGTGGCCGGCTCGCGTCGGTGGGAGTGCTCACGCGCTGATCGTACGCCGATCGCCGGGGAGCTTGGGGACGGCGGCGAGCAGTTCGCGCGTGTAGGGGTCCTGGGGGTGCTCGTAAAGGTCGGCGACGGGACCGCACTCGACGATGCGCCCCGCGTTCATGACGGCGACGCGCTCGCACATGTGGCGCACGACGGCGAGGTCGTGGGAGATGAACAGCAACGCGAGGCCGAACTCGCACTGCAGGCGGCGCAAGAGGTCGAGGATCTGCGCCTGTACCTGCACGTCCAGCGAGGACACCGGCTCGTCAGCGATCAACAGCTTGGGTTCCAGCGCGAGCGCGCGGGCGATGCCGATCCGCTGGCGCTGGCCGCCGGAGAGCTCGTGCGGGTAGCGCGCGCCGTACCGGGCGTCGAGCCCGACCATCTCCAGCAGCTCCGGCACGCGCCGGCGCCGCGCGGCTGGGCCGTCCTCGAGCTTGTGGATCGCGAGCGGCTCGGCGACGATCGTGCCGACGGTGCGCCGCGGGTTCAGCGACGAGTAGGGGTCCTGAAAGACGATCTGCAGCTCGCGTCGCAGCGCACGCAGGGGCTCGCCGCGCAGGCCGGCGATCTCGCGCCCGGCAAAGCGAATCTCGCCGGCGCTGGCGTCGAGCAGCCGCATGATCAGCCGCGCCGTCGTGCTCTTGCCGCAGCCGGTCTCGCCGACCAGCCCGAGCGCTTCGCCGGGCATCACCGCGAAGCTGACCCCGTCCACGGCGCGCACCGCCGTGCCGCCGTGCCGCCGCGCCATGACACCGCGCGACGGGAAGTGCTTGACGAGGCCGCGCACCTCCAGCAGCGGCTGCGGCGCACCGGATGCGGCCAGCCGAGGGCTCTGCTGTGACCCTCCAGATGCGGCCGGCGGAGAGCTCGACTGCGACACACCAGATGCGGCCGGCGGAGAGCTCGACGGCGGCGCCCCAGGTGCGGCCAGCGGAGGGCCCGGCTGCAACACACCAGGTGCGGCCGGCAGAGAGCTCAACTGGGGCGCTCCGGGTGCGGCCAGCGGGGGGCGCGCGCGCGGCTGCAGGGGGTCGTCCAGTCGGGGGCTCGCGTCCAGCAGCGCCCGGGTGTACGCGGCGCTTGGCGAGGCGAAGACGTCCTCGGTCCGACCGTGCTCGAGCACCCGCCCGGCGCGCATCACGAGCACCTCGTCGGCAACCTGGGCGACGACGGCGAGGTCGTGCGCGATCAGCACGAGCGCCATGTCCAGTTCGCGCCGCAGGCGTCCCAGCAGCTGCAGGATCTGCGCCTGCACGGTGACGTCGAGCGCGGTCGTCGGCTCGTCGGCGATCAGCAGCCGCGGTTCGTTGGCGAGCGCCATCGCGATCATCGCGCGCTGGCGCTGGCCGCCGGAGAGCTCGTGCGGGTAGGCGCGCACGCGGCGGTGGGGCTCGGGGATGCCGACCAACTCCAGCAGCTCGACCGCGCGTGCGCGTGCGTGCGCTCTCGAAAGCGAGCGGTGCGCGCGGATCGCCTCGACGATCTGCCAGCCGACACGGTGCAGCGGGTGCAACGCGGCGAGCGGGTCCTGGAAGACCATCGCGATCTCGGCCCCACGCAGCGCGCGCAGCTCGCGCGGCGCCAACGTCAGCAGGTCGCGCCCCTCGAACTCGGCGCGCCCGGTCACGCGCGCCGCCGGCCCCAGCAGGCCGAGCAGCGCGAGCGAGGCGACGGTCTTGCCCGAGCCGGACTCGCCGACGATGCCGAGCGCGCGGCCCCGCGCGATCTCGAAGTCAACGCACTCGACGGCCCGCACGACGCCCGCCTCGGTGGGGATCTGCACGCTGAGCCCCTCGACGCGCAACAGCGGCGCGGTGCTCGGTGCGCTCGCGGGGGCTGCGTCTTGGCCGGGCGCGGCCGCGGCCGCCGGCGACTCAACACGCTGCGCCGCAACCGCGTCGCGCTCGCGCTCGCGCACGGCCGCGTGTGCAGGCGACTCGACACTCGCCGCGGTCGCCTCGCGCTCGCGCGAGGGCGCGCCCGCGGGCGGCCCCTGGAAGCGCATGAGCTCCGAGCCGGGCTCGCTCACCGGTAGCGCACCCGCGGGTCCAGGTAGGCGTAGGAGATGTCGACGAGCAGGTTGGCGAGCACGATGAACAGCGCGGCGAGCAGCACCGTGCCCTGCACGATCGGGAAGTCCGCGTGCGTGATCGCGTCGTAGTTCAGGCGTCCCACGCCGGGGATGTCGAAGACGACTTCGATCAGCAGCGCGCCGCCGAGCAGCGTGCCGAGGTCCAGACCGAGCACGGTGACGATCGGCGCAATCGCGCTGCGCACGCCGTGGCGCATCACGACGCGGCGCTCGGACAGGCCCTTGGCGCGCGCGGTGCGGATGTAGTCCTCGCCGAGCACCTCGCCGAGGCTGCCGCGCAGCAACCGCGCGTAGACCGCGGCAAAGCTCGCGGCGAGCACCAGCCACGGCAGGATCAGCGAGGTCAACCACCTGGCGGGGTCGGCGCTCAGCGGCGTGTAGCTGGCGGCGCCGGGCAGGATGCCGAACTTGCCGATGTCCGAGGCGAACAGGAACAGCGCGAGCAGCCCCAGCCAGTATTCGGGGGCGGAGATGAACACCAGCGCGGTGCCCATCGCGGCGCGGTCCAGCAGCGTGCGGCGGCGCACCGCCGAGACGATCCCCACAGAGAGTCCCACGAGCAGCCAGATGACCACCGCGCCCGCCGCGAGCGAGAGCGTGGCGGGCAGGCGGTCGGCGATCAGGCTCTTGACGGATGCCTGGCTGTAGAAGCTGTAGCCGAAGTCGAAGTGCAGGAAGATGCCCTTCATGTAGTCGTAGAACTGCGTGTACAGCGGCCGGTCGAGCCCCAGCTCGCGGCGGATCTGCGCGACCGCCACGGGGCTCGCGTCGCGCCCGGCGCGCAGCTGCGCGGGGTCGCCGGAGGGCAGCACGTCGAACAGCACGAACGTCAGTGCCGCGACGATGAACAGCAGCGCAACGCTCCAGCCGATGCGGCGCGCGATGTAAAGGGTCACCGCCGGCCGCCCCCGCCGACGGGCGCTCGCGCGGCACGGGTCGGCCACACGGACGCGGGGCACGCGCACCCGCCCGCCCGCGCGCATACGCGCGCGTGCCTCCCAAACACGATCGAAAACGCGCCGGCGCCGGTCACCGAAAATGCACGGGCGCCGGTCACTTCAGCGAGGTGAAGTCGTAGTCCCACGCGCCGCCGTTCCACAGCTGGTTCACACCGGCGACGCCGGCGCCCTCGATGTTGGCGAGGCTCGCATAGACCTCGGGCGCGGCGACGGCCTGCGCGACAAGCATTTCGTCGATCTTCGCCCACGCCTGCGCGCGCGCCGGTTCGCCGACGACGGATTCGGCCTTTTCCATCGCCGCGTCGATCTGCGGGTTATCGACCTGGCTCCAGTTGGAGTTGCCGCTCGGTTCGATCGCGTGCCCGGAGAATGTCGGCGCCAGCACGGTCTGCGGGTCGGCGAAGTCGCGCACCCAGCCGACGTTCGGGCAGACGTCGATCTGCTGGGAGGGCACGCCGCAGTACTTGGCCTCCATCGTGGAGCGGTCGACGAGGCTCAGGCGCGTTTTGAAGCCAAGGTTTTGCAGCGTCTGGTTGACGATCTGCGCGGCGCCTTCCTGGGGTTCGTCGGTGGCGCCGACGACCTGCACGGTCGCGCTGCCCGTGTAGCGGCCACCGGGGTAGCCGGCGAGCTTCACGTACTTCGTGGCCACCGCCATGTCGCCTTCGGGGTGTTCGTTGTAGTCCACGTGCGGGCCGGCCGCGCCGCCGGCCTGTTCGTAGCCGGCCACCCCCGGGTAGAGGAAGTGCGTCATCGGCGCCGCCACGAGCGGGCCGCCAAAGACCTTGACGATCGCGTCGCGGTCGAGCGCCGCCCACACCGCCTTGCGCAGGTCGATGTTCTTGAACGGCCCGTGGACGTTGTCCAGCGAGGCGTAGTAGGTGCCCGAACCGGGCGTGAAGGTGACCTGCCGCGGATGGGATTCGTAGGCTTCCTTGACGATCGACTGCGCGGGGTCGTCGTTCTGCGCGACGTTCTGTCCCCTGAGCACCTGCTGGCCGATCACCGCGGGTTCGCCGCCGATGTTGATCTGGACTTCGTTCAGGTAGGCCGGGCGGTAGTCGCTGTGCGGGTTCCAGTTCGGGTTGCGCACCAGCGTCGCGGACTTGCCCGGCTGGTAGCCGATGCCGAGAAACTTGCCAGCGCTGTTTGACTTGAGCATGTAGGGACCGGTCGCGATCAGGTATTCGCTGCCGTACGTCGTCGGGCTGTGGGCGTCCAGCGGCCGCGCGAATTCGCTTGGCACCGGCGCCGACAGCGGCAGGCTGAGCGCGCCGTAGAGCAGCGCGGCGGTCGGCTTCAGGAGATGGAAGACGAGCTCGTCGCGGCTCGGCGTCTGGATCCCGGCGATCGGGCCGCCGTTGGCGCTTGCGGCGCCCACCACGTCGCTGAAGTAGGTGTGAAAGTAGGGGCAGTTGACGTTCGGGTTGGCGCCACGCTCGATCGCGTAGGCGACATCGGCCGCGGTCACTTCGCGGTTCACGGGCGGGCTGAAGTAGATGTGTTTGCGGATCGTCACGGTGAGCGTGCGCCCGCCGTCGGAGATCGTCGGCGGGCCGGCGGCGACATCCGGTTGCAGCTTGTTCGCGGAGTTCGGCGGGTAGGAGTAGAGCGGGCGCTCGACCGCGTAGAGCACGGTGTAGTCCTCGCCGCCGTACGCCTCGGCGGGGTCGAAATGTTCGAAGTCCTCGTGGTCATAGACGGTGAGCACGCCGCCGCGCTGCTTGCCGTAGAGCTGCTGGCCAGCGGGCGACTCGCCCGCCTTCAGCGGGATCGTGGAGGTCGCGGTGCCGCCGCCCGAACTACCCGAACCGCACGCGCCGAGCGTAAGCGCAACCAGCGCGCCGGCGGCCAGCGCGAGCGCGGCTCGCCGGCGGGGCGGCGGGTAGGACACGCGGGGTGCACGGGGCGCGGCGGCACCCTGCGGACCGCGCGGTGCCTGCGCCGGCAAGCCGGCGCTCGGCGCGCCAAAGCCTGGGGAGCCGGCCGCCACGCAGCGCGGCGGTTTGCGGGATGTCAGAGCGGGGGCCGCGAGGGCCCTGGGGGTAGTCACTTCTGTCCTCCTGGGATGGGGAGCGCTTGTCGCGGATTCAGGGCGTCCTGCAGCCCGTCGCCGAGCAGGTTGAAGGCGAGCACGGTGAACAGCAGGGCGAGGCCGGGGAAAACCATGTACCACCACGCCGTGTTGAAGATTGGGGTCGCGTCGGCGAGCATCTGCCCCCAGCTCGCGGTGGGGGCGCGCACGCCGACGCCGAGGAACGAGAGGGCGGCCTCCAGCAGGATGTTCTGGGGGATCAGCAGCGTGCTGTAGACGATCAGCGGCGCGAGCAGGTTGGGCAGGATCTCGCGCACGACGATGCGCGTGCCCGAGGCGCCGAGCGCGCGTGCGGCGTGTACGAACTCCTGCTCGCGCAGCAGGATCACCTGGCCGCGGACGATCCGCGCGATGTAGGTCCAGCTGACGAGCGCGGCGATCGCGACGATCGTCGGCACGCCGGGGCCGATCGCGCCTTTGACGCAGCCGCGCACGCCGCAGGCGGCGCCGAGGCCAAGACCGAGCAGCAGCACGGGGAATGACAGCGCGACGTCGATCGTGCGCGAGAGCAGCGTGTCGACCCAGCCGCCGCGGTAGCCGGCGAGCAGGCCCACGGCGGTGCCCAGTAGGGCGGCCAGCGCCGTGCCGAGCACGCCGACCTCGAGCGAGACACGCGCGCCGTAGACCACGCGCGCGAACACGTCGCGGCCGAGCTGGTCAACGCCGAAGGGGTGCGCGGCGCTCGGGCCGAGCGGGCTGCCAAACGCGTCGGTCGCATTGAGGTTCTGCACGTCGGGCCCCGAGACGCCGGCGATCTGCACGATCAGCGGCGCGGCGAGCGCGACGAACACGAGCAGCGCGATGAAGGCGAGCGCCCCCAGCGCCACGCGGTCGCGGCGCAGCCGCCGCCAGATCAGGCGCCGCGGCGAAAGCGGGGCCTGCGCGAGCGACATCGCCGCCGCGGCACCCGCGCCGGCCGGGCCGAACGCGGCGGTGGCGAGTGGCGCCGTCGGGCCGCCGGCGCCCGCCGGACCGAGCGCGGGCAGGTCGATACGCCCCTCGCCTTGCACGAGGAGATCGGCAGCAGCCCCTGCGGTCATCGCAGTGTCCCCTGCCGAGCGCGGCGGATGTTCCTAGTGTGTGCCACCAGAGCGTCGAGGTTCGACACTCTTAAATCGGCAGACCTACGCAGGAATCTTTAGAGATGCACACTCTTTTCGAGCCGGATGCGCCCAGCGAGGGCTCGCGGCCACTTGCCGCAAGGGCGCGACCGCGTTCGCTGGCGGACTTCGTCGGGCAGACGCACCTGCTTGGCGAGACGTCCGGTTTGCGCGCTGCGATCGAACGGGGAGAGCCGCACTCGATGATCCTGTACGGGCCGCCGGGCACGGGCAAGACGACGCTCGCAAGGATGGTCGCAGAGCGTTCGCGGGCGGTTTTCGAGGAGCTGAGCGCGGTGCAGGCGGGCAAGGCCGAGGTGCGCGCGGTGCTCGAGCGCGCGGGCCATCGTCGCGCGAACAGCGGCGGCGAGACGATCCTGTTCCTCGACGAGATCCACCGTTTCAACAAGGCGCAACAGGATGCGCTGCTGCCGGCGGTCGAGGAGAGCCTGGTGACGCTGATCGGCGCGACGACGGAGAACCCGGCATTCGAGGTCAATGGCGCGCTGCTGTCGCGGATGCGCGTGTATGCGCTGAGCGCGCTGAGCGCAGATGAGATCGGCGCGGTGTTGCGCCGCGCGCTTCACTCGCCGGAGCTGGGCGCCGATGGCATCGCGGTTGCGCCGGAGGCGATCGACTTTCTGGCGGCGCGCAGCGAAGGCGACGCGCGCACCGCGCTGAACGCGCTCGAGCTGGCGCTCGCGACGGCGGCGCAGGTGGGAGAGCGGGCGGTGGGGGTGGCGCGCGCGGAGGACGCGCTGCAGCGCCGTGCGGTGCTCTACGACCGCGGCGGGGACCGCCACTACGACTACATCTCGGCGTGGATCAAGGCCACGCGCGGGTCGGACCCGGACGCGTCGCTGTACTACCTGGCGGTGATGCTCGAGGGCGGCGAGGACGCACGCTTCATCGCCCGGCGCATGGTGATCCTCGCCTCGGAGGACGTCGGCAACGCGGACCCGGCCGCGCTCGGCGTGGCGGTGGCGGCGGCCCACGCGGTCGAGCACGTCGGGCTGCCCGAGGCGCGCTACGCGCTGGCGCAGGCCTCCATCTACCTGTCGCTGGCGCCGAAGTCCAACGCGGCGGGCCGCGCGCTGGGGGCAGCCAGCGCGCACGTGCGCGCACACGGCGCGGCGCCGGTACCGGGGTGGCTGCGCTCCGGTCCCCGGCCGGGACAGGACGTCGGCGGCTACGACAACCCGCACGACCATCCCGGACACGTCGGGCCCCAGGAGCTGCTGGCGCAAGAGGTCGCGGGCGCGCGCTTCTACGAGCCCGACGACGCCGAGGCGCAGCTGGCGGCGCGCCTGGAGCGGATTCGCGCGGCGCGGGGCCAGCCGCGCGGGGCGCGATAATCGGCGGCGTATGGCTGCTCCCCGCACGACCACCCCCGCATCCGGCCCGGCGACGCTGCAGGCGCGCAACCCGGCCACTGGCGCGCTGCTGGGCAGCGTGAGCGCGAGCGCGCCCGGGGAAGTCGAGGCGGTGGTAGAGGCGGCGCGGCGCGTGCAGCCGCTGTGGGCGCTGCTGCGGGTGGCCGACCGCGCGCGCTACATGCGCCGCGTGGCGCAGGCGGTGATCGACGAGTTCGACGAGCTGCTGGCGACGCTCGTGCGCGAGGGCGGGCGCCCGCCGGGGGAGGTGGCGGCGCTGGAGTTGCTGCCGGCGATCGACGCGCTGATGTGGATCGCTGGGGAGGGCGCCGGGGTGCTCGGCGCGCGACGGGTCGGCGTGCACCGCACGAGCGCGCTGGCCAAGCGCGCGCGGGTCGCGTACGAGCCCTATGGCGTGGTGGGGGTGATCGGCGCGGGCAGTGCGCCGTTCGCACAGCCGCTCGGCCAAATCGCGGGCGCGCTGCTGGCGGGCAACGCGGTGGCGTTCAAGCCGGCGCGGCGCGCGTGTCTGGCGGGCGAGCGGATCGTGCGGGTGCTCGCGCGCGCGGGGCTGCCGGAGGGTCTCGTGCGAATCGTGCACGGCGGTACCCAGGTCGGTGTGGCGCTTGCGCGAGCGCCGGTCGACAAGCTGCTGTTCACGGGCTCGCCCGCGGTCGGGCGGGCGGTGGCGCGCGCGTGCGTCTCGCAGGACAAGGAGGTGACGGTCGAGCTGGGCGGCAAGGACGCGATGCTGGTGCTCGCCGGCGCGCACCTGCCGCGCGCGGTCAGCGCCGCGCTGTGGTCGGGCTACGCGGGAGCGGGCCAGGCGCGCGGGGCGGTCGAGCGGGTCTACGTCGAGCACGAGCTCTACGAGCGTTTCCTGACGCGCCTGGTCGCGGGCGCGCGGTCGCTGCGCATCGGCGACCCCGAGCGGCCCGGCGTGCAGCTCGGGCCGCTGGCCTCCCAGCGCCGCGCCGAGCACGTGCGCGAGCTGGTGGACGAGGCGGTCGCGCAGGGCGCCACGCTGCACTGCGGCGGCCCGCCCGCGGAGGTCCCCGAGGGGTGCGCGCCGGGCGCCGCCTTCTACGCGCCGGCGGTGCTGAGCGGCGTGACGCACGCGATGCGCGTGATGCGCGAGCCGCTCGACGGGCCGGTGCTCGCGCTGATGCGCGCGCAGAGCGCCGAGCACGCGATCGCGCTTGCCAACGACTGCGACTATGGCCTGGGCGCGTCGGTCTGGACGGCCGACCGCGCCGCCGGGGAACGCGTCGCTCGCGGCGTGCACGCGGGGATGGTGTGGGTCAACGACCACCTGCCCGCGCCGCTGCTCGCCCGCGGCC
Source organism: uncultured Solirubrobacterales bacterium (assembly GCA_963804675.1). Classification (GTDB taxonomy): domain Bacteria; phylum Actinomycetota; class Thermoleophilia; order Solirubrobacterales; family Solirubrobacteraceae; genus Palsa-744. The sequence continues at coordinate 3,033,657 of CAWDRI010000001.1, forward strand.
CGTGGGGCGCGGCGGCGGGCGGCGGGCTGGGGCGCACGCTCGGCGAGACCGGGCTGCGGGCGTGCGCGCAGGAGAAGCTGATCACGTGGGACCCCTCGGGGGCGCGCGGGCTGTGGTGGGGCCCGTACGGCGAGTTGCACGTGCAGGCCGCGCACGCGGTCGCGCGGCTGCGCTCGACGCGCGACGCCGACCGCGAGCGCGTGTGGCGCCACGGCGTGGGCGCGCTCGCGCGGGTCGGTGTGCGCGCGCTGCGCAAGTAGGTGCCTATCGCGGGCCTGCCCGCGCGCGCAGTTGAGCAACCCAAAAGTGCGCTTGCAGCAGGCTCCCGCGCCGCACGCGGACACGGAGGTCCGCGTCGGGCACGCGCCGACCCCGGACGCCGACGCGTGGATGATCCCCAACGATCCCCTGAAGGGGAAATGCATTGTTCTCAGTTCTGCGACCAAAGCGATAAAGCTGCCGGAGCATCCTCCCTACACGGTATGATCTTCCTACCAACATTTCCCATTGGGCGCAAAACACAGTCCATTGCACCAGCCACCGCCCGCCGCCCGCACCGGCGAAGCGGAACTGAAGGGAAATACGCACCCGCGACGCGACTTCATCCGGCGGCGGGTGCCCGCCAACAAAGGTGGGCGGGGCAACTAACCTATGTCCCATGCCCGCCCAGGCTTATGCAGGCAAGGAGTGCGTGTGCCAGTTGCGCAGGGGAATCTGCGACCAGAGCTGCGTGCAGGGGATGCTCGACACGCCGTTCTACATCGCGTGCCTGAAACTCACCGGGAGGCGTTGCGTGGTGGTGGGCGGCGGGGAGATCGGGCTGGAGAAGGTCGAGGGGCTGCTCGCGTGCGGCGGTGAGCTCACGCTGATCGCGCCGCGCGCGCGGCCGCAGCTGCAGGACCTGGCGCGCGAGGGTTCGATCGGCTGGGAGCAGCGCGCCTATGCGGGCCCGGCAGACCTCGAGGGGGTGTTCCTCGCGATCGCCGCCACCGACGACACCGACGTGAACATCGCCGTGTGGGAGGACGCCGAGCGGCGCGCGATGCTCGTCAACGTGGTCGACGTGCCGCCGCTGTGCAACTTTATCCTGCCCGCGATCGTGCGCATGGGGGCGCTCGCGATCGCGATCTCCACAGCGGGCGCCTCACCGGCGCTGGCCAAGCGCATGAAGCGCGAAATCGCCGCCCAGTTCGGCCCCGAGTACGCGCGGCTGGCCGAGCTGCTCAACGAGGTGCGCGGCTGGGCGAAGGCGACGCTGCCGACCTACGCGCAGCGGCGCGACTTCTTCGAGGGCATCGTGGGCGGCGACCCCGACCCGATCGCCCTGTTGCGCGACGGCGAGGAGGCGGCGGTGCGCGCGCTGATCGAGCGCGCACAGCAGGGCGCCCACGAGCTGCAGGCAGCGGGCGCCTGAGGGCGCGGCGCTGGCGCACGGCGAGGGGAAAGTGTTTTGGATGAGGACCCCTTGCAGGGGTCCCGAGTGGGTCGCTGCGCCCGGCATCCAGGCCGGCCGGCGGGGTCCGCGGGAGGTCGTGTGAGCGCACTCGTGCTGCGCGGCCTGACGCGTCACTACGGCGAACGGGTGGCACTGGGCAACGTGTCGCTGACGCTGCACCCGGGGCAGACGCTGCTCGTGCTCGGCGCCAACGGCGCGGGCAAGACGACGCTGCTGCGCGTGCTCGCCACGCTGCTGCGCCCGCATGCTGGGGAGGTGCGGGTGCTCGGGGAGCAGCTGCCCGACGCGGCGTGGGCGGTGCGCGGGCGGATCGGGCTGCTCGGGCACGAGCCACTGCTCTACCGCGAGCTGAGCGCGCGCGAGAACCTGCGCTACCACGCGCGCCTGCACGGCCTCGGCGAGGGGCGTGTGGAGGAACTGCTGGCGGCGGTCGGCCTCGCCGCACGCGCGCAAGAGCCGCTGCGCGAGTTCTCCCGCGGGATGGTCCAGCGCGTGGCGGTCGCGCGCGCGGTGCTGCACGACCCGCCGCTGTTGCTGCTCGACGAGCCGCGCGCGAACCTCGACCCGGCGGGCGTCGAGCTGGTCGAGCCGCTGATCGGCGCCGGCGCCGGGCGCACACGGGTTTTGTGCAGCCACGACCCCACGGCCGACCTGCCGCAGGCCGACCTCGTGCTCGGCCTGCGCGCCGGGCGCCCCGCGTTGCTCGCGCAGCCCGGCGCGGTCGACGAGCGGGAGATCGCGGGGCTGTACCGGTGAGCACGGCGACCGAGGGCACACCCGAGGCCACCCCACCGCGCGCGCGAATGGCAGACCCCGACACACCCCCCACACGATCCCCGCCCGCACACCAACCAACCTCTCAAGCCGCCCTATCGCGCGCGCGAATGGCGGCCTCCCACGAGCAGGCGCACGCGCGCCGACCGGGCTTTTGGCGTGTCGTCGGGGCGCTGCTGCGCAAGGAGCTGCTCGTCGAGCTGCGCACGCTGGAGTCGGTGCCGGGGATGTCGCTGTTCGCGGTGACGGTGTTCGTGGTGTTCCATTTTGCGCTCAACCGCAACGGTGTCAACGGCGACGAGGCGGCGGGCATCCTGTGGGTGACGCTGCTGCTGGCGGCGCTGCTGGGGATCAACCGGCTGTTCGTCGCCGACGCGCAGGACGGCGGTTTCGACGGCTTTCTGCTCGCGCCGGTGGAGCGCGGCACGCTGCTGGTGGCCAAGGCGCTCGCGCTGCTCTGCTACCTGGTGGCGCTGGAGGTCGTGGCGGTGCCGGCGTTCGCGCTGCTGCTGCTCGAACCATCGCTCGGCCCGGCGCTGGGAGACCTGCCGCTGATCCTGCTGCTCGGCGACCTCGGCGTCGCGGTGATCGGCACGCTGGTGGCCGCGCTCGCGGTGCAGACCCGCGCGCGCGACCTGCTCGGGCCGCTGCTGGTGCTGCCGCTGCTCGTGCCGATCGTGATCGGCGGCGCGCGCGCGACCGCGCCGCTGCTGGTGATCGCGCACGCCAGCGGTCCGCAGGCGCGGTGGCTGATCGCGCTGGCACTCTATGATCTGTTGTTCGGGCTGATCGCCTACGCCGTTTTCGACTTTCTTCTGGAGGACTAGTGAGGTCCCCAGCCGCCGCCATGACTCCATCCGCATCCCGTACCGACCGGGGAGGCGCCGACCCAATCCCCCGCCAAGCCCGCAAGACCGCATTGCAAGCGCCCGCGGGCCACGACCGGTCCACGTCAGCGAACCCCTATGCCCGCGGCCTGCGGCCGCTCAGCGTCGCCACCGTGCTCGCGATGGTGCTCGCGCTGGCACTGGTGTTCTTCTACGCGCCGCTGGAAGCCGAACAGGGATTCCTCCAGAAGATCTTCTACGTGCACGTGCCCTTCGCGATCGTCGCGCTGTGCGGCTTCGTGCTCGGCGGGTTGCTCGCGATCGTCTACCTGCGCACGCGCGACCCGCGCTGGGACATGCGCTCCTACGTCGCGATCCACATGAGCCTGATCTTCGCCGTCGGCACGCTCATAACCGGCTCGATCTGGGCCAAGGGCTCATGGGGGCACTGGTGGGTTTGGAGCGAGCCGACGCTGGTCACGTTCCTGATCATCTTCTTGCTGTATGCCACCTACCAGCCGCTGCGCTTCGCGATCGAAGACCCCGAGCGCCAAGCGCGCTACGCCGCCGTGTTCGCGATCATGGCCGGCGCGTTCGTGCCGATGAACTACGCCGCTGTCAACCTCTCGACCGCGTACGTCCATCCACGCGTGTTCAGCAACACGTCCAACCTGCCGGGCTCGATGGCGCTGACGCTGCTGGCCGCTGTGATCGCAATGGCGCTGCTGTTCGTCACGCTGTGCAAATACGAGCTGGCCGCCAAGCACACGCGCTTTGCGTTGCGCGCGCTGCGCCGCCGGCTGCTTGAGGACTCCCCGGTTCCCGGAGCGCCGGCGCGCAGCCCGGTGACAACGCCGGCGCCCACAACCGCTGCTGTGGCCGCCGGCGCAAGAGCGTCGCTGCAGAGGAGCGGCGCGTGAGCTCGGCGCTGCTGGCTGAGCTGCCGGCGCTGCCGCTGCACACAGCGGGCAAGTACGTCGCCGCTGCGTACATCGTGCTGTTCGCGATCGTGTTGATCTACGTCGCGATCATGGCCGTGCGCCTCGGCCGGATGCAGCGCGAGCTCGGCCGGCTTGCGGAGCTCGCGCGCGCACACGAGGCGGCCCACGAGCAACCCGAGCCGCCCGGGTCGCTGGACGTCGGCCGCCCGCGCCCGCCGGTGGGGGCCGGCTCGCAATGAGCGAGCTGCTCGCGCTCGGGATCTCGCACAAGACGGCGCCGGTGGCGCTGCGCGAACGCCTGGCGCTCGGCGAGCCCGAGGCGGTCGCGCTGGCGCAGCGGCTGACGGCGACCGTCGAGGTGCGCGAGGCGGTGGTGCTTTGCACCTGCAACCGCACGGAGGTGTATCTCGTGGTGGGCGACGCGGTGCGCGCGGAGGCCGACGCGCTCGGGATGCTCGCGCGCGCGGCGGACATCCGCCCGACCGAGCTGGCGGAGGCGATCTACTCGCCGCGCAACTGCGACGCGGCGCGCCAGCTCTACAGGGTCACCGCGGGACTCGAGTCGATGATCGTCGGCGAGGCCGAGATTCAGGGGCAGGTCAAGCGCGCGTTCGAGGCGGCGCTGGGGGCGGGCTGCACGGGGGCGCTCTCGAACCGCCTGTTCGGCGCGGCGCTGACAACCGGCAAGCGCGTGCGGTCGGAGACGGGCATCGGCGCGCGGCACGTCAGCGTGCCCTCCGCGGCGGTCGGTTTGGCGCGCGACGTGCTCGGCGACCTGCACGAGCTGCACGTCGTGATCCTCGGTGCGGGCGAGACCAGCGAGCTGACCGCGCAGGCGCTCGCCGACGCAGGCGCGGGCACGATATTCGTCGCCAACCGCCACGCCGACCGCGCGCGCAGCCTGGCGGAGCGCTTTGGCGGGGCGGTCGTCGGCCTGCACGAGTTGCCCGACCAGCTCACGCGGGCGGACATCGTCGTCTCCTCGACCGCCTCGCCGCACCCGATCGTCGGTCACGAGGAGCTGGAGCTGGTGCTCGGGCAGCGCGCGGGGCGGCCGTTGCTGCTGATCGACATCGCTGTGCCGCGCGATATCGACCCGCGCTGCGGCGAGGAGGAGGGCGTCACGCTGTACGACATCGACGACCTGCAGGATGTCGTCGCGCGCAACCTCGGCGGGCGCGCCGAGGAGGTCCCCCAGGCCGAAGCGATCGTCGAGGAGGAGATCCGGCGCTTCGCGCGCTGGCTCGGGCAGCTGGAGGTACTGCCGACGGTCAGCGCGCTGCGCGAACACGGCAGCGCGATCGTCGAGCAGGTGCTCGCCGAGAACGCGGGCCGCTGGGAGTCCGCCTCGCCACGTGACCTGGTGCGCGTCGAGGCGCTCGCGCGCGCGGTCGCCAACCGCATCCTGCACGAGCCGACGATCCGCCTGCGCAGCCTCTCGCAGGGCCGCAGCCACGCGAACCTGCAGGTCGCGCGCGAGCTGTTCGGGCTGCGCGACGAGGACGCCGAGGACGAGCGCGCGGACGCGCAGCGCGGCGCGGCCGGCGAACGCGCGGCGGAGCTGGCGGAGGTCCACGACCTCGGCCGCCGCCGACGCCAGGGCTGATGCGGCTCGGCACGCGCGCCAGCGCGCTCGCGCTCGCCCAGGCACGGCTCGTCGCCGGACTGCTCGAGGCCGCCGGACACGGGCCGGTCGAGCTCGTTACGGTCGCGAGCACCGGGGACCGCACCGGCGTCGCGGGCGCGAGCGGGGTCACAGGCGGGGTCACAGGCGGAGACAAGTCGCGTTGGGTGCGCGGCCTGGAGCGCGCGCTGGCGGCCGGCGAGGTCGATCTCGCGGTGCACTCCGCCAAGGACGTGCCCGGCGAGCTGGCCGACGGGCTGGCTCTATTCGGAGCCCCCGCGCGGGCGGACGTCGAGGACGTCTTGTGTTTGTCGGCAGGCGGCACGGACACGGCGCGCGGCAGAAACGAGGCGTCAGACACGGCCTCCGCAGGCGGGTTGGGTTGGCTGCCGACGGGCGCGCGCGTGGGCACGAGCAGTCTGCGGCGCGCCGCCCAGCTGCGGGCGGCGCGCGATGACCTCGAGGTGGTGCAGGTGCGGGGCAATGTCGACACGCGTTTGGACAAGCTCGCCGCGGGCGGCCTCGACGCGATCGTGCTCGCGCGCGCCGGGCTGCAGCGACTCGGCCGCGAGCCAGCCGCGAGCACGACGCTCGACCCGGCGCAGTTCGTGCCGGCGCCGGGCCAGGGCGCGCTCGCACTGCAGGGCCGCGCCGGCGACGACGCCGCACAGGCAGCTGTGCAGGCGATCGCCGATGAGCGCACGTTCGCGTGCCTGAAGGCCGAGCGCGCACTGGCGGGAGCGCTCGACGCTAGCTGCGACACGCCGCTGGGAGCATGGGCCCGTGACGCGGGCTGCGGCTGCGTGCAGCTGCGCGCGTGGGTCGGCCTGCCGGACGGCTCGCAGTGGATCGCCGACGAACTGCTCGGCGGCTTCTACGACCCCGAGCAGCTCGGGCGGCGCATGGCCGAACGGATGCGGGACGCGGGGGCGGGGGAGTTGCTGGAGCGCGCGCAGGCGTTTGCGCAAAGCGCGCAGGGCGCGAGATAGCACCCCAAACATCTGTGTGCTAAGTTGTGGCCATGCGTTTGCACATTAGCCTTGAGGACGACCTTGTAGAGCAGCTCGACCGTCGCGTCGGCAAGCGCCGCCGCAGCACGTTCATCGCCCAGACGGTGCGGCACGCACTGGACGACGAGCGTCGCTGGGAGGACATCGAAGCCGGCCTGGGCGCACTCGCCGAGCGCGAGCACGAATGGGACGCCGACCCGGCTGCGTGGGTGCAGGCACAGCGGTTCGCTGACCCAAGCCGCGTCGGCTGACGCTTGCGGCTGCTGCTCGACACCACAGTGCTGATCGACGCGCTGCGGGGCCGCGCAAGCGCCCAGCGGGTGCGCCAACTGCACGAGGTCGGCCAGATCCCCTGGATCTGTGCGGTGAACGTCGACGAGGTCGTGCGGGGAACGTTTCCCGACGAGGAGGGGCCGACCAGACGCTTCCTCTATGGGATGAACCTCGCCCCGCTCGGGCGACCGGAGGGCGAGTGCGCGGGACGCTGGCGTCGCGAGTACGCCCAGCAGGGCATCGCGCTCAGCCAGGCCGACTGCCTGATCGCCGCCGCCGCCGTTGGGGCCGGCGCACGGTTGGCCACGGGCAACCCCAAGCACTTCCCGATGCCCGAGGTCGACGTCGAGCATTGGCCGGTCGGGCGGTGAGCGGCCACGTGCACCTTGTTGGCGCGGGCCCTGGCAACCCCGGCCTGCTGAGCGCGCGCGCGCTGGAGCTGATCGCGGCGGCGGATGTCGTGCTCTACGACCGGCTGGCCCCCGCGGAGGCGCTGGACGGCGCGCGGGAGGACGCCGAGCTGCTGTACGTCGGCAAGCAGGGCGGTGGCGAGGCGGTACCGCAGGAGCAGACGCAGGCGCTGCTGATCGAGCGCGCGCGCGCGGGCAAGCGCGTCGTGCGATTGAAGGGCGGCGACCCGTTCGTGTTCGGGCGCGGCGGCGAGGAGGCACAGGCGCTGCGCGCGGCGGGCATCGAGTTCGAGGTCGTGCCGGGCGTCACGGCGGGGGTCGCGGCGGCGGCGTACGCGGGCATCCCGGTCACGCATCGCGGGTTGGCGACGGCGGTCGCGTTTGTGACGGGGCACACGCGCGAGGACGGCGGCGAGGACACCGCGCTGGACTGGCCGGCGCTGGCGGCTTTCCCAGGGACGCTCGTGTTCTACATGGGGGTGCGCCGGTTGGGGCAGATCACGGCGGCGCTGATCGCGGCGGGCCGCCCGCCGGGGGAGCCGGCGGCGGTCGTGGAACGGGGGACGCTGCCCGAGCAGCGCACGGTGGGGGGCACGCTGGAGACGATCGCGGCGCGCGCCGCCGCCGAGCGGGTGCAGGCACCGTCGATCACGGTCGTGGGCGCGGTGGCGGCGCTGGCCGAGGAGTTGGCGTGGCTGCCGGCGCGGCCGCTGAGCGGGCGCACGGTCGCTGTGACGCGCGCGCGGGCGCAGGCGTCAGAGCTCGCGCGGCGGCTGCGCGAACTGGGGGCGCGCGTGGTGCAGGCGCCGGCGATCCGCACGCAGCCCCTGCAGGGGCCGCCACTGGACCCCTCACCCTACGATCTCCTCTGCCTGACGAGCGCCAACGGCGTCGCGCTGCTGTTCGAGCGTCTGGCGGCCGGCGGGCGCGACGCGCGGGCGCTGGCGGGTGCGCGGGTGGCGGCGATCGGGCCGGGGACGGCCGCTGCCCTGGCCGAGCGGGGGATCGTCGCCGACGTGGTACCCGAGCGCGCGGTCGCCGAGTCGCTGGTGGACGCACTCGCCGACGTGCCGGTGCGGCGTGCGCTGGTCGCGACCGCGCGCGGCGCGAGGCCGCTGCTGGCGGAGTCGTTGCGCGAGCGGGGCGCGGAGGTGGACGTGGTGGAGCTGTATGAGACGGTCGCCGAGCCGCTGCCCGAGCGCACCCTGCGGGCGGCGCTCGCGGCGGACTACGTGACGTTCACGTCGGCCTCGACGGTGCGCTTCTTTGTACAGGCCGCGCAGAGCGCAGCGGCCGACGGAGCGGGCGCCGCGCCGCCGGCGGACGGAGCAGCCGCCGCGCCGACACCAGCGGGGGCAGCCGTCGCGTTCTCGGGCGCCACGCGGGTGGTCTCGATCGGGCCGATCACCAGCCAGGCGCTGAGCGAGCACGGCCTGGAGCCGCACGTGGAGGCGCAGCAGCACGACGTGCAGGGCATCGTGAGGGCGCTCGTGCAGGACGCCGCCGCGCGTGCCCGCTGAGCAGCAGCCGGTGCTGGGCGCGTTGGGCCGCCCCCGCGTGCACCTGCGCCGCACCGACTCGACGAACGATCGCGCGCGCGCGGTGGCGCTCGCGGGCGCCCCGCACGGGACGCTCGTGACCGCCACAGAGCAGACCGCCGGCCGCGGCCGCCAGGGCCGGCGCTGGAGCGCGCCGCCAGGGAGCGCGCTGTTGATGTCGCTTGTGCTGCGGCCCGGGCGGCCCGTCGCGAGCGCCGCGGGCGAGCCTGCGCTCGCGCCGGCGGGCATGTCCGGTGCGGGCGTACCGCCGAGCGTGTTCGCTGCGACTGTGCCAGCAGCGGTGTCCGCCGGCTCGGGGGCGCCCGACGTCGAGCGGAGTTGGTCGCTGCTGCCGCTGGCGGCGGCGGTCGCGGTCTGCGATGTCTGCGGCGGGGAGGCCCGCGTCAAGTGGCCCAACGACGTCGTGCTCGAAAACAGCGGTGGGGGACTGGCGAAGCTCGCGGGGATCCTGATCGAGGGCCGCCCGCAGCAGGGGTGGGCGGTGCTCGGGATCGGCGTCAATGTGGCGGTGCCCATCGCGGAGCTGCCCGCCGAGCTGCGCGGGAGCGCGACGACGCTCGGCCGCGAGCGCGAGGCGATCGAGCCGCTGCTCACACAGCTGCTCGGCGCGCTGGAGCGCCGGCTCGGCGAGCCCGCGACGCGGACGCTCGCGGCGTGGCGGGAGCGCGACGCGCTGCGAGGTCGGGAGATCTCGTGGTCGGATGGCGGTGGGCACGCGCAGGGGGTCGACGAGCAGGGGCGGCTGCTGGTCGCGCCGCACGACGGGGGGCGCGTCGTCGCGCTCGCGGCGGGCGAGGTGCACCTCGGCTGGCAGCGGGCAGACCGGGCTACTGTGTCCGGACATCGACCCGCGGGAGGCCGACCCCTGTGACCACGACGGGCGCGGCGACGCGCCTTCAACTGAGGGCGTTTGCACGGCGCATCGCGGTGCTCGCGGGGCTTGTGCTGGCACTGCTGCTGCTGGGTGCGCTGGGACTCGCGCTCAGCGAAGGCGTCGGCTACTGGTACGCGTTTCGCTGGGCGCTCGACACGGCGGCGACGGTCGGTGGCTTTCCACAGCCGGCGAGCACCACGGGGCAGATCGTGAATGTCGCGCTGGTGGTGTTGGGCATCGGTACGCTCTTCTACGCGCTGGCGCTCGTGGCCGAGCTGTTCGTGGCGGGCCACCTCGCCGACGTGCTGGCGCAGCGGCGCATGCAGAGGACGATCGACTCGCTCACCGACCACCACATCGTCTGCGGCTTTGGCCGAGTCGGACAGCAGGTCTCGCGCGACCTGCGCGCGGCGCGTGCGGCGCAGGTGATCGTCGACGCCGACCCGGAGAACCGGCAGCTGGCGGAGTCGCTCGGCGTGTGCTTCATCGAGGGCGACGCTGCCGAGGACGGTGTGCTCAAGCAGGCGGGGATCGAGCGAGCGCGGTCGATCGTGGTGTGCGCGGACTCCGACGCGAACAATGTGTTCATCACGCTGACCGCGCGCGAGCTGCGGGGGGACATTTCGATCGTTGCGCGCTCCGCGCGGGAGGGCACCGAGCAGAAGCTCAAGCGCGCGGGCGCGGACCGGGTGATCTCGCCGTACAAGGCGAGCGGGACCGAGATGGCGCGCCTGGCGCTGCACCCGCAACTGAGTGGGGTGGTCGACTTCGACGTGCAGTACCGCCTGGAGGAGATCGAGGTCGGCAAGGGCAGCGAGGCACTCGGCAAGACGCTCGGCGACATCCGCGGCGGCACGATCGTCGTCGGCCTGCGTCGCGCGAGGAGCTTCGCACCGCAACCGTCGGGCGATACCGCGCTGTTGGAGGGCGATGTGATCGTCGTGACCGGCCCGGCGCGCGCGCTGGAGCGGATCGAGCAGATGCTGGAGAAGCGGGGGCAGTGAGGACGGTGGGCATCAACCCTGCGCTGGCCGCGCTCGAGCGTTTGATCGGGCGCTAACGGATGGAGCTTGATGGGGCCGTCGTTTCTGGCGGACCCGGCCACGAGGGTCGGCGGGCTTGCCGTGAGCGATGCACACGTACCGGTATTCGTACCGGCACTCCTGCCGGCGCCAGTGTGTAGGTTTCTCCCGTGAACCTGCATCCTCTGGCCGCGCATTTCGTCGACGTCGCCGACGCGTACGAGCGCGGACGCCCGGAGTACACCCCGGCGGTTGCGAGGGCCGTTGCGACGGAGCTGCATCTCGCTCGCGGGGCTCGCGTGTTGGATCTGGCGGCCGGGACCGGCAAGCTCACTCGCGCGCTGCTCGATGTGGGGCTCGACGTCGTGGCGGTCGAGCCGCAGGCGCAGCTGCGCGAGCTCCTCGCTGCCAGCGTCGGCGTCGAGCGCGTGCTCGATGGGCTCGCCGAGGAGATCCCGCTCGCAAACGCGTCGGTCGCCGCGGTCACCGTCGCCGACGCGTTTCACTGGTTCGATCAGGTGGCGGCGCTGCGGGAGATCGGGCGCGTGCTCGTCGCGGGCGGAGGACTGGCGCTGCTGAGGATTGTGCCCGACTGGAGCGGGGCCTCCTGGGCACACGAGGTTGGCACCCTGATTGCCGAGCTCCGCCCGGAGCACCCGCAATTCGAAGGCCCCAGCTGGCAGGAGACGGCGCGAGCCGAGGGGTGCTGGACCGAACCGCGCGAGCTGCGGCTCACGATGGTGCAGCCGGCCAGTCCGGAGGGGGTCGTCGACTACATCGCGTCGATGAGTTGGATGGCGGCCCTGCCCGCAGACCAACGCAGCGAGACCATCGCAGGGATCGGCGAGCTGATCGTTGCCGGCGAGACGCCGGATGAGCTTCCGGTTCACGTCATTGTCGGGTTGACGGGCCTCGCCACGTAGGCGCGGATACACGAACCGCTGTCTGCGCGACGCTCGTTGGTCCGCTGGCCGGCCCGCGAGCGACCCGCCGGCGATCCGTCGGCCCTTAACTCCGCGAACTGGCAGGCGCTTTTGCCGTGCTGAGAAAGCGCTCGACATCCGGCGCGGTCCCCTTCGCGTGCGCGCTGCTCTATTCGCCCCAGCGGGAGACCATTGGCTCAGGCGCCCACTTCGGCCAGGTGGCTGCCCCGATTGGCAGTCCCCCGAAGAACTCCGCGATTTTGACCGGACCAGCGGACCGCGAGTTGTCATACACAACGGCCCTGTCCGCCAGCGAGATAGCGTGAGCAACGAGTCGCCACAACCGCTGGTAGCGCTCACGAATCTTGTGCTCCGGTACGTCGTGCCCGCCCGCGTGCACCCGGTACGCAACGCGCCTGACCGCCAGCTCCTCTGGCACGAGCATCACATGGAGGACAACGTGATAGCGCGCCTCTCGCGCAGAACGAATTAGGTCGAGCTTCGACGGATGGGAGAAAACGGTCTCGGCGATAAACGACCGGCCGCTGGCGATGAGGTGCGCGCGCGTCTCGACAGCTACCTGAGCGGCCTCGTAGGCGTGCGCATCGGAGTCGGCGGGCCACCTGGCCCTGGCGATTTCGTCCGCGTTGACATACACATAGCCCGGCAGCTGGAGCGCGAGAAACTCTGTGACGAACGTGGTCTTGCCCGAGCCATTCGGTCCAATGACCACATGCAGCTGCTTCAAACGGACGCGCTCGTTCCGTCAGGCCGATACTCCGTCAGTTCGCCTTGCTCGTTCAGCGCCACGGTCGTGACCCCGCGCGCGGCAAGGACCGCGCCGAGGTTTGTCGTTCGCAGACGCGCGTCTAGCCGGGACTGCACCTCAGAATCGAACACGATTCCCTCCTCATCGGAGAGATGCTCGACTGGAAGAACCCCTGCCAAAGCCGCTTCCACCCGATGCCTGGAAGCTGTCTGTCGCGCGCAAACCGACCTCCCCACGCGCGCCCAGTGCTCAAGCTGCTGCTTGGCCGAACGATTCTCCTTGGCAGCCTCAACGACTGCGCTGTCGAATAGGTCGGATGCAACTCGCGTTGGCCGGTCGGCGGTGGCAGCCATGAGAAACTCCTTGGTAGAAGACTGCTACGCAGTGTAGCATAATGATACGGAGGGTTGGCGCCTTCCCCAGGGCGTCTGCTGGACCAACGCCGCGTCGTCGCCGTCCAGCCCAAGCCCTCATTCCTGCCGTTCTTCGAGAACCACACGGGGGAAAGCCCCGGAACAATGGGGCGTAAAGTACGGGAGCGACGGGGGTCAAACCTCGATTGTTGCCTCGGGGATTGAGATTCGACTGTAGCCGAGGAGTGTCTGCCTCAGCGCGTCATTTGGGGCGGTCAGCTGTGTTTGTCGGCGAGCTGCGAGAGGCGGCGGTCGTAGCTCAGTAGCTCGCCGCTCTCCTCTTGTGCGGTGGCAAGGACGATTGCGTCTGGGAGGCGCAGGCGCTCGTGGTTGGCGCGGAGTTCGGCTGCCCGCTCGGCGATGCTTCCGGTGAGCGGGATGACCGCGATGCCCATATCAGCGATCGCGTTACGTGCCTCGGACAGGCGCCCGGCGCGCGCAAACGCGACCAGCGTCTTGCTGTAGGCGCTCGCCGGTAGGAGCAGACGCTGTCCCGCGCGATCCGCTGCCTCGACGTCGTCGATTGAGCGGTCGTGATGTGCGTCTGCGGTGTCCAGTAGACCGATCAGGACACTTGCGTCGAGGATCAGCGCTTCCACTCGTCACGTAGGCGATCGAGTTCTCGATCCTCGTAGATGTTGGTCGCGATACCGGCATGGCGGCGGACTCGGGAGCCTCTGGTTGCGATGATGATCTCGCCCTCGCGTACCGGGCGTACGGTGATCTCGTCGCCAGCGCGTAGACCAGCCGCGCGCATTGTCTCGACCGGGATCGTCACTTGATTCTTGGATGAGACCTTTGGCATTTCCCTTTACTTTAGCACCGCAATCGTAAAGGTCAGGTTGCGGCGTTCTCCTCACCCGGCGGCGCGACCCCGGCTCTTGGCGGCACGCTCGCGCCTGGTCGCGCGAGTCTCGCTGACCGCGAGCTCCATCGACTGCTCATCGTCGAGGTCGTTCAGCTCCGGGCGGGAGCGCAAATTCGTCGAGGAGTCTGCGCATGTCATCGCGCGCGGCGAGTTCAACCCTCCAAATCGCTATTTGCAGGGATTTCCACGGGAGCGACGGGGGTCGAACCCTCTCCTGACACCGCACGTCGAATGCCGGATTTAGCAGAGGTTTCTGCGTGCGTCTCAGGATCGTGGCGGTGCCGGACTGGGGCCGCCCACGGTCTGTACATTAGAATTGGGGTTTGCCACCAAACGGTCGTTCTCCATCACAGGGGCATAATCGGCGTGAGAACGCCGGCCCCAGAATACGCGCGGAACAAACGAAAGAAGACAGGCAGAACACCAAGAGCAGCGATGCTCAACTCATGGCTTTCGCGGACTGGTTCGCGGATTGGTGGCTACGCCGCGGACGCCACACCACTCGCGACCATCGAGATAAGCCATAGCCGAGTAGACGTGTGGCAACGCGTTCTGGCAGCTGGTCTGGCCGCGTATGCAGCCAATCTAAACGCCGCTAAGGCGTTCGGCACGTCAGCGACCGCCGTTTCCGTCGCTGTCGGCGTACTGATGATCGCTGGACTGGTACGCATCGGTATTGGCGGCCCACGATGACGTATGAGACGCTGATCTGGTTCATCGGAACCGGTGTAGTGGGCACATTCAACAATGCGGCTCCTGCTGATCTCCGGCGCCTTCTGCTCAAGACCGTGGCGCCTGCTTCGTCATCCCCAAGGCGACCCCGGACCGTATTTAGCGGCGGTGACGACGTTGCGAGGCTTCTCTAAGGATGGGGACCCAAACCTCGTTGACATACCGCTCGACGTTGGTGAAGTCCGTGAGCGACCCCTCGGTGCGGTCCGCCTCCTCGGGCAGGAACAGGATCTGTGTGCCGAGATCGTCTGTCCAGGAGTCGCGGATGAGCTTGATGCGGGCCGATGCCGAGAACGCATCGGCGAGCTGGCTGACAGTGCGGATGTTGCGGTACCGGCCGCTGCTCTTCTCGCGCTCAAACTTCCCGCAGATGAGTGTGGCTGCCTTCTCGCCGTCGAGTACTTCCCGGTAGTCGCGGGCAATGTAGGCGAGGTCGATGTAGTGTCGCGACTGATCCTTTGAGGCCCAGCCGAGCACCTTCTCGGCCGCGAGCTCCTCCAGGCTCAGGCCCATCACCGTGAAGCGGTGCTCCCCGGCAAGCATGGTGTCGGTGTATATGAGGGGGATGGGACCATCGAGGCACTCGCCGCTGCGCACCGACACGCTTATGTCGAGAGCGTTGCCGCGACCCCGTCCGCGACTGCGAGGGACAACGGTGATGTCCTCGATGCTGAACTTCATGCCTTTTGCCTCGTATATGTCGGCCCCGGTCGTCCAGCGCGCCTCTGCCGGGTCAAGGTGGAAGCCGTTGGTGCCGGGCACGCGCAGCATCTCGATGAGGTCATCGACCGTGGGCAACGTCGGCTCGATGTAGGTGTAGTCGGCGTCGCGTACCGACTGGCGCGGACTCTTGTAGGTATGGGCGAGCAGCGTGCCGCCCTTGAGCACGAACCGGTCCTTGTCGGGACCGGTGGCAAGGTGACGCACGAGCGCGCTCTTGGCGACGACGAGCAGCAACTGCTCGCGCGTCAGTCCGGTCTCGTCCATGCGAGCCTCGATCAGCTCGTCAGTGGTGATTGGGGCAGTGGTGCCCATCAGCGCAGTTGTTCGGCCGCCCCGACGATAGCCGGGTCCTCGTATACGAGCCAGCGGGGGTTCACGCGCGTGGTTCCCGCCTTGGGCTCGCGACCGGGCGCAAGCGGGACCGCGGACTTGCGGCCTATGTGCAGTACGAGCCGATCTGTGGCTGGCATCCCGTACAGGTCCATGAAGAACCCAAGGCGGCGGTTCAGAACAGGGCTTTCGAACCGCAGCGCGTCGGCGACCAGGCGCTCGGGGTTCAGGATTTCCTCACGCCAAGCCGAGCGCATCGCGTTGGCGATGACCGGGGCAGGCGCCGCGAGGCGCGGCTGGTCGAACGAGTCGATGATCGCCTTCTCCACCCTCGCCATATACAGCGTCTGGCCAAACGCCTCGATGGTCTCCCCGCCAAAGAACTTGCGCTCCTTGACCGTAACGAACCGTACTTCGCTGCGTCCAACGTGCGCCGGGCGCTTGCGCACGGTCACAGCGACATAGAGGCGAGACGCCTGCTGATCGATCAGCCCGTAGTGCCACAGCGCGGAGTGCCACGACAGGTACCACCGGTGGGAGAGCCTGCGCAATACCACTGCGGCGAGCGGGTCGAGCGCTTCGAGTCGCGGGCGCCGGCTCGCCTGCTTGCCGATGAGATACCGCCCCGCCTGCACACGATGCACACGACCCTTGCGCGCGAGTTCGTAGAGCATGTCACGCGGCTTGCTGCTAAAGGCAGCGAGCTGGGCGGCGTCTGAGTGCAGGTCAACCGCGGCGCGTCCCTCTTCCTCTGCCCAGGCTAGGAACCGTCCCTCCGTTGGGCTCAGCTCCGGATTGGGTGTCTTAGGTCTCATCCCGACAAATGATACACGATTGGTCGCCTAATCGCGTGACGATTGTCGGGATATTCCCGCACCTGATCTGCGCGCGCGAGCCTGCGCGGTGCCGGGATCGAGGGACTCGAACCCGCAACCTCACAAAAACACGTAGCCGTTCAGTTGTCTTGGTTTCCATAACGAGGAGTGTGGCGGGGGGCGGCGAACTTTTGGGGTGTGGAGCGGGCGGAGGCTGAGGCGGTTTATGACTCCGGTCGTGATGCGTGCGTGGAGTTTTTGATGGGGCTGGTGGCGGCGCAGGGGCGGTTGGAGGAGCGCGTGCGGGTGTTGGAGGCAAAGGCTTCGGCGAGCTCGCGCAATAGCTCGGTCGCGCCGTCCGCGGACACATCGATCTCGCGTCAGGAGCGTCGTGCGCTGGCTAGAGCGAAGACGAAGGAGCTGCTCAAGAAGGGTGGGGAGCGACGTAAGGCGGGCGGTCAGCCCGGTCATCGTGGCTCGGGGCGCGGGTTGTTGGGTGAGGATCAGATGAGCGAGATCGTCGATCACTATCCGAGCGACTGCTCGGGCTGTGGGCGCGAGTTCACCGATGTGGAGAAGGTCCCGCGGTGGGGTGCCGGGCGCCATCAAGTCGCCGAGCTGCCCCCGGTCACCGTCGAGTACGTCGAGCATCGCACGCAGGTGCTGCGCTGCCCGGGGTGCAAGACGCGGACCCGTGGCACCCTGGGCGTCCTCGGGGAGTCCGCGTTCGGGCCGAGCCTTCAGGCGGCGCTGGTAGCGCTGACCGTACGTAACCGGGTCTCCCGCCGTGATCTGAGCGAGCTCGCGGGCGAGCTCTTCGGGGTCAGGGTCTCCGTCGGCGCGATCGATGAGATCTGCCAGCGCGCCTGCGCACTATTGACCGGCCCTCATGAGCGGCTTGTGGCTGGGGTGCTGGGGTCTGGGGCGATCAACGTCGATGAGACGGGGTGGTACCTGGCCGGGGAGAACCGGTCGATGTGGGCCGCCGCTACCGCGAACGCGGCGATCTTCCGGATCGTGGCCGATCGTCATCGTGACCGGCTGATCGAGCTGCTCGGCCCCGACTTCCAGGGGATCGTGACCTCCGATCGCTGGTGGGCGTATGACCACCTGGACCCCGAGCAACGACAGGCATGCTGGTCACATCTACAGCGCGACTTTCGCTTCCACAGCGAAGGACTGGCCCTCCAGAAAGAGTTCGGGCAGGCCGGCCTGGCTCTGACCGACCGAATGTTCAATGCCTGGCACGCATTCGGCGAGCACCAAGACCGTGAGCGTCTGATCCTGGAGATGAAACCCATCCAGGACGAGTTCCTCGCGCTGCTCCAGCACGCCGGCAAGAAAAGCAAGCGCCACCGTCTGCACCGCCGCTTCGCGAACAACCTCCTAAAGATCTGGCCCGCGCTCTGGACATTCCTGACCATCCCCGCCCTCACACCAACCAACAACGCCGCCGAGCGTGCACTCCGCGGACCAGTCATCCACCGCAAGCTCAGCCACGGAAACCAGTCCAACGCCGGCGAACGATTCACCGAGCGATCCCTCTCCGCCTCCGTCACCTGCCGACTACAACACCGCAGCCTCCTCGCCTACCTCCGCGACCTCCACGCCGCCCACCAAACCGGCGGCGCGCTCCCAGCCCTCCTCTGACCCCAAAACCAACAGGACTGAACGGCTACCCAAAAGCCCCAATTTGCAGGCAAAACCAAACCTAGATAACCGGGGAAAGCGGGAGCGACGGGCGTCTTACCCACGTTCGGCACCACATCGAGATCCGCGCGAAACCTTAGCTTCGACCGGCACCCATTGAGGTCCCCGCATCCTTCGATCCGGGCCGCCAGAGCCGATGGTATCGCCCAACGACCGGGACAGGCCACCTGAATCCGGCTACGGCAGGGATAGCTCTACGGCGAGCGCACGTAGCATGACCGGGCATGTCGCAAGCGCCAGAGCAAATTATCGAGGGGATCGAGGAAGCGCTTACGGCGGTAGGCCGCGAGGAGCAGTGGCCGGACCGGCTGCAGCTACCTGATGCCGCCGAGGAGTTGTCGCGCTGGCTGAACGACGAGCGTCAATGGTCTAGCGCTCGCGCGAGCAATTGGGTCTCGCTCGTAGATGACGTGATCGCAGCCATCCGCGCATTCGGCCCCGAAGTGCAGCAGACAACCGAATCCTCCAGCCTCTGCGATCAGCTGGAGGAGTGCCGCGCGATGCTGAATACGAAGGAGACGCGCTCAGACGCTGCACTCCGGCGGCGGCTCTCTCGGCTCCTCGCCGTGATCCGGGAGCGGTTTCAGCGGGTTGAGGCTTTGGTTGCTACGTGGACCGATCTCACTCATCGCGCCGCCAATCCGGGCGCGGCTGAGCAGTCGGCTCGTCAACTACTGGCGCTCGGGGCGTGGCTCGGCCACGATCCCGAGGGGCTACGCACCGGGCTGGGTGCGTATCTCCACGGCTCTGCGACACGGGTGCGAGAGGAGCCGGTGCCGGTCGCGGCGGAGCGCTTGACGGCCGCGGGGGACATGCTGACTAAGCCACCGAGTCGGGCGCACATGGTGGTGTGGCTGCGCTTCATCTTCGCCAGGCTGCTCCCGGGATGGATCGACATCGGAGAGGTGGTCCGTATCTATCGAGGGGAATGGCTTCGCTCGGCGCTCGAGGCGCCCGCCCCACATAACGAGTTACCGCCAGAGGCGACAGTTGACGACTTCTCGCTCAAGCTGTTCTGCAAAGAACGGGATGACCAGGCCGATGAACGCGAGCGTCCTATCGCTTACGTACGGATTGATGTCGGTGATGAGCTGATGTCGCGAGCAGTCGGGATAGCGCGTGACACTGCCGAGGCCATTGCGTCGCTCGGGGTGCTCTACGGAGCGGAGCCGACGCTCTGGAGGCTCGATGACAGCTACGTGTGTTACGCCGACGGGCAGTCCGGCGGCATGTCCTCAAGCCCGCCCGTCGTGGAGGGTCCGACATTCAAAGAGCTGATCGCGGTTCCTCAGGATCGGACCGCGGAGGGGCTGCTGGAGCTAGCTGATCGCCTTGGCGCGCATCTGCCCGTACGCGATCCCGACCTGCACGCGGCGGCGACTCTCTTGGGCTGGCTGCGGGAGGCACGAACATCGCCAGCACCCGTGCGACTTGTCCTCTTCGACCGCGTGGTAGAGGCGACGTGTGGCTGGGCGGGCATTCAGTCCATGCCCCGCTTCCTACGCGACACGCTGATCCCGTGGTGGGCTTACGCCCGCATCCGACAGGCAATCACATCGGCAGGCTTCGCCGTCGCCTGGGACGCTGGTCGCGGCAGTCATATCGAGGGGTCTCCTGAGCAAGCCGCGTGGCTGGAAATTCTCAGTCATCCTCCGCTCGGGATCGATACACAAAGCGAGCGTCGCTCCGTAAACCTCCGGGGCGTTCTGACCGAGACGCAGTGGCTACTGGAACGCTTACCAAAGGACAGCGAAGCAGCTCGGCAAATCTCTGAGCTGGCCCGTCGAACCGCGACCGGAAAGGCGACAGCGGCCTGGTGGGATCAGCTCTGCAAGGAGGCCCAGCGAATGGAGGCACGCCGACTGCGTACTAGGAACGCACTCGTCCACGGCGGCCCGCTTGCCCCCGCCACCGTCGATGGAATCGCGGTATTCGCTGAACATCTGGCCGGGGAAGCCCTTGCCGCTTCCGTCGAGGGACAACTGCTCGGAGAGAACCTGATCGACTACTTTCTCGACCGCGACCGCCGACTTGCGGACATACGGGCCCGGCTGAGGGCAGAAACCAAGCCATCGGAGGTCCTCTTCTGGCAGGAGTAGCACCCGACGCGCGCCTGAGTCGAGAACCGAACGTCAACTTAGCCCGCAGGTTCTCACGCGCGACCAGCCGTACGTTCGAGGCACCTGATCAAATCAATGAAGATTGCTGGTGATGGGAGCGCGACCCGCTAGGCGCGGTCAATCTCTGACGGAAACTAGCCGTCCTCCTTCGATATGAACTCAACCGCGGGGCGCGGACGATCGACTGCAGCTTGGGCTCCGAGCTCGGCCAGGCGTTGGTGCCAGCGCTCCCGCCATTTCACTCGCTGTGCGTCATCCGCGAGTGCCGCATCAACGGAGACATCGCGGTCAAACGGCCATAAAGGGTCGGGCTCGGCTGCAAGACAGAGCCGGGCCAGAATGGCCCGCCGGACTATGTCGCGCATACGATCGACGGTATGGCCGAGCGCAACCCAGGAGGCGGGGTGGGCCGCGTCAGTGGGAATCGTCGAGACTCGGCGTATGACCTTGTTCAGATCGCTCTCCTTGATTTGCCCACCGTGTACGAGCTTTGACCGCAGCCCGTAGAGCTGACCAACATCATCGAACAACGCCGTCGCTGGATCATTGGCGGTCGCGAGTAGCGCGGCGGCGCGTGTTCGCAATCGCAGCGTGAGCCCTTCGGTCTGCTTGTCTGAGCCGATCAGAGCCGCCTCGAGCGCGGTGGCGAGGTCGACAAGATGCTCGTATTGGCTATCGCTGCTGTGCGAGCGGCCGAACCTACCGAGTGCCACGTCGAAGGACGTCGCGACCATTCCTTCGCGATTGATGTCAGCTGCGTCTATCGCGTCGCCGAGCATGAGGAACGCTGCTTCCTGATCCTCCGCCAAGCGGACAGTGCGTCGGACGGGGGTGTCGAGTAGGCCGCCGCGGAACGCGTTCATCTGGGGGTTCATGCGGGCTACTCGGGTCCTCGGCCCAATCGTCTCGTAGTTGGTGCGGACCGTGCCTGCGGTAAGCAGCCGTGCGAGGAGCATGAACCGGTCGAGCCGTCGCGAGAGGCGTCCCATAACCGCTTCGATGTCGGGATCGTCGGTGACCTCACGGACGATCAGCAGACTATGGGGCGGCGTGTACGGGCGGGGATCATTGCGGTTCCAGGCTTGGGCCGCCCCTGGAATCTCCTGCTGTACGCGGTCGACGAGAGCGCCCCACCGCTCGGGCTCGGGCACGACGGCAATGTCTCCGATGCGAATTTCCTCGCCGCTTGTGCTCGTCAGGTGCCCGACGTGCCGGACGCAGACAATCTCGTAGGTCTCAGCATCGAGAACATGCAACATCTCATCGATGGAGTCCTCGACGGGTGCGCCCTCAGGGTTGAGCCTCTCGGATAATCCGCGGCGGGCGACGCACGCCTCAAGCAAACTGAAAATGTAGGTACTTGCGAACTCTGCGTGGTGGCGTTTGAGCGGCTCAGCGAAGCGGGCTGGATAGGTCTTTTCCATCTCCGCCTCGAGTGTCTGATAATTCAGCAATCCCCTGATCGTGTCACCGAAGTAATCGCGTCCGACAGCTACGTATGGGTGGAACACAGGGGTCGGAAGCACGTGCTCCTCCGTGAGGGCAGCGAACGCCTCCTCAATAAACGCGCACGCGGCCGTACGGATGGTCGTGTAGCTGTCTGCATCGCTCACGGAAGCTGGGCCTTAATCGCGAGCGTTGCGGCCCTTTGAGCTTCTTCGTCAGGCCGCAAAGAGGCCAGCGACTCGAGGATCAGCCCAGCATCGAGTTCCTCCGGCTTCGCGGCAAGCTCAGGCCGCGCGCTGAAAGCGATAATCGCCCTGCGCAGGTACTCTCGGGCAACGTCGACAGCCAAGAGCTCACTGCCCTCAGCGTCACGCAGAACTCTACGTGACTCAGACGGTCGCCCGTGCGCGACGGCCGATCTATACTTGTAGATCGCCTTGATGTTGTTGAAGATCGTCTTGGGATCATCCGAGATTCCAGATGCGCTCAGTACGGCCGCGGCGCGCAGCGCCAGCTTGTAGGTAATGTCGCCTGGCGATTCATCACCTAGCACCGCCTCGAGTCCTATGCACAAGTCCAGGATGGTGTCGGCCTCGTGCTCTCTGAGCATCGCTGCGCTGATTCGCTCAGCAGCCAGGGTTAGCCGCCCTGGCGCGTTTGATAGGCCCCGGTAGATTTCGCCCGCAGCCGCGACCTCTTCTGCCGAGATGGTGGGCAGGTCGGTGCGGTTCCAAGCCCATTTATCGAAGTCGGCGGGATACTTGCGGATGATCGCGCCGGTGATGACGGGAGGGAGATGAGCGCGGTAGTCCCAGGCCCACCCGACCGGTCGCATGAAGACCTGGGCATAGCCGGTTGGTGTACCTGTCGCCACGCGTATCGCATTCAAAACTTGGTCGATCTCGGCCTGTGGGTAGAAGCCCAGGTCATGCGTGTAGAGCAGGAACCGGCTGTAGCTCTCAAAGCTAAGCTCACTGAATACGATGGCATGACTCGCGCCGTCAAGTACGCATGGGTGCGCGGTCATTCCGTACTGAAACTCCGGGATGCGCGCCAGCTGGACGGCGTCACTCAAAGGCTCCAGGCAAATCGTGTCCGAGAGCGAGATCGGCTCAGGACAATCGAACTTTGTCATCGCCAGGGGCACAACCACTTCGACCGGCAGCCGTTTGAGAAGGATGCCTCGCTCCAGCTCGCAGTAGACCCGACGCAGGTCGTTGGCGTCATAGCTCTCACCCACCGTATGAAAAAGCCGGTCGAGCGTACCGTGCGCAAGCGCCGCCATGCCGCTCACGAAAAACCGCTCGTCTGCCTCATCTGGCTCCTGGAGCTTGCCGGGCACGTCGAGCAGGAACTGCTCGCGGATACGCGGGTGGCTTCTGCCCAGCTCGAACAGGGCTTGGAGCTTCGGAAGCTCGTCGTAGCCGACTAAGTGATATCGACCTCCCACCTGGCCGAAGACCTTGCTGTAGTCCTCGACGTTCTCGAAAAAAGGGTTGCTGATGCTGGGCAGCCCACTGGCGGACTGAGAGATGGTCCCGACCTTGTGATTCTTCGGGATCGCCTTCCCCTCATCTTTCAGCGCGCCAACACGCTCGCGCGCCTCAGCTACCGCCTCGACGGTGACCGCAAAGAGCTCCGCGTCCAAGGACTCCAAGGTATCTGCCATAAGCTCCACGATAACCGGAGCGGCGGGTGCGCTCCGCGTCTTTCTTCCACGCGCACGCTTAGTCCGCACCGATGAGCGGCCACGCCAACCGGGGATGACCGTTTGCCTCGAACGCCTCGATCAGGGCAGTGCTGCTGAACGCGTACGGCGCCCCGAGCGCCGATGGGCCTCCCTGCCTCGACCTCCGCTCCCGACGCGGTCGAACCAGATAGTCCGGTGCTAGATATTGAGAGAAAATTGGCGTGCCGCGCGCAGCCCATTCGAGGTCGGCCAGCAGAACGTCGGGACAGACAATCAGATACACGCGGCCCTCTACCGGCCCGAGTCGATATGCCAAGTGCGTAGCGCGGCGAGCTGCGGAGCCCGCCTCCGCCATGACATGGCCCGGTTCTACCCCGGTGAACGTGGTTATCCATTGCTTGCCGTCCCGTAGATCCACCGGCGTTTGCTGGTAGAGGTGGGCCAAGCCGTGACGACTCATGTCGAACAGAGCCGCCAGCAACTGACGCTCCGGGGATACGCCCGGCAACGCGGGCAGGCGCAAATCCGCGCCCCTAGGCAGCGGCACACCAGCTGGAAGCTCAGTGAAATACCGGGGATCCCGGTCAGCGAGAAACCGCGCAAAGCGCGTCAGGCGTTCCTCGTCGCGACTTGCGGTGCGCGCCACGAGCTCCAAGTAGTTGAAAGCCTGGCGCGCAAACATGAAGTTGCCGCCAACGCCGGGCTCCTTACTGCATGCGCACATAGCGTCCCACGCAACCGTGAAGTCGTCGACGATGAACCTGGCGAGGGTTGACGGCTCGAGGTTGCCGACGGGAACGTCAGGCTGCCTTTGACTCTCCATGACGCCAGCAGTCTTGCTCGCAGCGCGGACATATGCCTAATCACGCTGGACGCGAGCGGCAACCTTCGGGTGACGAACGGGAAGCTGGGGGCACCGCTAACGCGCTTAGTCCATTCCAGCTCGTTATCCGCCGAGGATCGCCTGATAGGCAACGAGAATGCGAGAACTCGCTCGCTACGCGGAGTGCAGCTTTATAGCCGTCAGCCGCCCGAGGAGATGTTTACCCTTGCTGACGCTCACGGTGATCTCCCCCCGCCGCGCCCCAGCGGACGGGTGGAACGTTACCGCAATCCGACCGGCCTTTATGTGCAGCTTCGCGCAGCGCGAACCGAGCAAGCGCTTGCCTCCCTTTGATTTCCAGCAGACTCGGACTGCACCGTCGATGCCCTGGGGAACAGGGCCGGCGACATACAGCCGCCCGTGAGAGTCGAGGAGCGCATGCAGCTTTTCCTTGGCCTCTCCCCCACTCGGTGGCACCGATGGAAGCACAACCACGGAAGGTGGCGGTTTGACGGTTGATGGGGCCGGCGGATGATTGTCGATCATCACCGGAGGTGCGCTCTGTGTTGAGATGTTGCCCGCGGCGTCGCGTACCGTCAGGATGAAGCTCTGGGGACCATCCGGTGCGGCAGTCGTGTCGAGGTCGATCGTTGCGCCCGAGATCTTTGGACACGGCACGGAGAGGTAGTAGTCGCACGATTGAGGCGCGCTCGCGAGCACCGCGCCGAGGGTCGAGCGGACTTCGACGTTTGCGATCCCCGACGGGTCGCTGGCGGTCAACGTGAGCGGGACCTGACCTGAGATGATCCCGCCGCTCCAACCGGCACCTGTGACCGCGGAGACCGTGGGCACGGATGTCTCGGAGAGCGTGACGATCGCGGAGTAGAGGTCGGCTTGTGCGTGACGCTCGCCCGGGGCGGCGGGGACGCAGTATTCGCTGCCGCCGACGAGGCTGCAGCGAACGCCGAAGAACAGAGAGCCGGCGTTGAGGTTTGTGAAGGTCTGGGGTCCTTGGTTGTTCAGGTCGTTGCATTCGTGGGTGCCTTCGGGTGGCGACTGGCAGGACTCGAGCGTGGTTCCTTCTCCGGTCCACAGGCCGGGTACGAGGCTCTGCTGGTCGTAGGCGTGCAGCGAGAGCCAGTAGGTCAGACCGGCGATGCTCGTTCCAACGGGAGCGGTGAACTTCCATCCGGCTTCGGCGCCGTTGGGGATGTCTGCCGTCGTGTTTGTGCTGTCCTCGGCGAACAGGGCGCCTTCGTCGCTGGGACCGGTTGGTGCGTTGGGTCCGGTCGCCGGGCCGCCGCACAAGTTGCCCACGATCAGGCCGGAGGGAAAGCTGTTCATCGACTGCCAGCCTCCCGGGCTCGTGGTGGGACTGCATGCGAGCACGGTGTAGGTGCCGGCGCTCGCGGCCTGCGCCACCATTAGCAGCGCCAGCGATGCAAGCGCGAAGAGCAACACTCTGAGGGGGCACGATCGCCGCATCTAATTCCGGTTCCTCTTCCCCTTCCTCTTTGCTCTCTGCTTCTTCCGCTGCTTCTGGCCTCGCCGTTTATTCTCGCGCCGCTTGTGCTTCTTCCGCTCCTTGACACGTCGGACCTTGCGCTGATGGGTGCTGGTCTTGCTTGGGACGGCCGGTGGAGTCGCGGTCGGTTCGGGTGGGATCGCCGCGTTACCCGCGGCGACGATCGATCCCAGGCCGGCGGCCTCGAATGCCCCGGCGACGTTCAGGTGCCCCACGGCGGCGGTCGTGACGAGCAGGTTCTCTGCTTGCGCGACGGTCAGCGTCGGCGCGTAGCTCATCAGCGCCGTGAGGGCCGCGGCGGTGATGACCGATGCGTCAGAGGTTCCCTGCACGTATTCGGTGGGCTCGTATTCGTCTTTGAGGGGGTCGGCGAAGTCCAGTTCGCATCCGGGCGCAATGATCCCCGCGCCTTCGCTTGCGCTGAACGCACAGGTGCCGCCCGCGATCGTGCCCGCCGCGACCGAGAGGACGCCTGGTTCGGCGCCGGGATACTGCAGCTTGCCGGGCGCGTTGCCGGCGGCCGCGACAACGGCGATCCCGCGAGCGATCAGTTCGTTCAGCGCCTGCGCGAACTTCTGGGCCTGGTCGGGTGTCGGCGGGATCGTGGAGGAGAGCGAGAGGTTGACGGTCTTGACGTTCAGCGCGGAGTGTTCGAGGCACTTCTGCAGGCCTTCGACGTAGTCGAGGTACTGGTAGGTCGGCTCCTGCCCCGGCGCCGGGGGCGAGGCGGCCCTGATCGAGACGATCTTGATCAGCGGCCAGATGCCGCGCAGGCCGTGACCCTGCCCGCCGGCAAGCGTCGTCATCAGCGTGCCGTGCCCTTCCGGGTCCGCATCGTTGGGGCTACCGCCATCCAGCGCCGTCGCGTAGACGAGGCTGGGGGCGGTGTCGGGCGTGGGAGTGACACCGGTATCCACGAGGCACATCGCCCCGGCGCTCGCGGGGGCGGAGGCGTAGGCGAGGAACGCGGCGTTCGCGGCCTTCGCCTGCGCGCTGATGACCGGCGGCGCAGTGGCGGACGCGCCCGCAGGCAGACCGAGCACAAGCACGATCGACATCAGCGCCACCACAATTGGGGTCCGGGTTGCCATCAGCGCACCGCGACCCATCGCGGCGCGGTTTCGCCGCGTAGCCAGAGGGTCGTTTCAGGGGTACTCGCGCGGAACGCGAAGCGCCCTCCGACCGACGGCGCTGAGGTGTAGGCAAGGTGAAAGATGCCTTGACTGTTGGTGCGGACCGGATTGCCCACGCTCTGCCAGTGAACTCCGTCAGCTGAGGCTTCGATCACGACGATCGGGTACGGATGATCCAGTGGGCTGATCGACACCCGGCCGGTGAAGGAGAGATGCCCGCCGGTCCGGTCGCGTATCCGCAGGCTCAGGGTGGGGTTCACGCTCTCCTTCACCGCGGTATCGGCTGGTGCGTTCGCGGCGCTCGCTTGGCCGTAGCCGATACGCAGCGTCCGGGAGGGGCCCTTCGGCGCTGTCAGGCTCCAATGCCCCGCCGCGTCACTCGTCGTCGACGCAAGCAGTGTTTCCGTCCCGGAACCGTTGTCCTCGCGTGCGAAGAGATGCACCGGCACGTCGGGCGCCACGACATCCTGGGGCGTGATGAGCGTGCCACTGAGCGTCAGCGCGGAGTCCGCATACGAGCGGCGCACCCCGTGCAGCAAACCGATGGTGCTCCCGTCGAAGCGCACGAGATACGCCGGTTCTCCCCCCGCGCCCGGGGGCCGAGGCACGCGCCCCGCGCCAGCGGTCGTGGTGAGGTTCGCCGAGCGGAAGATCACCTGCGAGGCGCTAGAGACATCACCCGTCGCATCGGTCGCGGTGACCGTCAGCGAATGAATCCCATCGGGCAGCGTGCCGGTTTCGATCGGCAGGCTCACCGGGACCGACTGCGGACACGGCAGCGCGGAGTAGAACTCCAGCGACGCGCCGTCGCTGCCGACCGGCGCGCACGCACCCCCGTTCAGGTTCGGTGTCGCGTGGTAGACCACTTTCCCGTCAATCGCGGCGGTCACCTGGTAGACCCCTGGGCCGCCGGGATCGGTCGCGGTGAAGCTCACGCTCTGCGTGCCGTGCTGAGCGCCACCGGTCGTCAGCGGACCCGAGAGCGCAGATACAGATGGGTTGACGTCGGGTGTGAGCAGGATGGTGGCGGCCAGGACGAACAGGGTCTCGACATAGCAGCGCTGTCCTCCTGGCCTGCTTCTGCACAGCACGCTGGCGAACAGCTGACGGCCACCGGCAGGGATCGCAACCGTCATGAGCCTGTTGTTGACGCCTTCCCAGAACACGTTTTCCAGGCTGCCCGCTGCCAGTTGCGAGGCTACGGGCCCGCTGGTTGCACCGCCTTCTCCTCGTCCCAGCGTGACGACAGTGAGATCTCCGCCGCTGATCGTCTCCCCGCTGGGAGCTCTGAATTCCAGGCCCGCGCGACCACCTTCTCGAACGCCTTCGGACAGGTTCGCCTCCATCGCAGGCGGGTAGGTCGTGGACTCGAACGTCAGAGTCTGCGAGCACGTAGGCACAGCATCTCCACCTTCCGTGAATGCGCTCCAGCCTTCGCTCGCACTGCTGCCACCGCAGGTGAGCAACGCCAGCGAGCGAGCGTGAGCGCTCGCGGGCACCAGGCTGAGCGCGACCACGCTCGATAGGACCGTGACCGCTGTGGCAGTCTTCGTGCGCATCAGCGCACCGTGACCCATCGCAGCGCGGTTTCGCCCCGTAGCCAGAGGGTCGTTTCCGGGGTGCTCGCACGGAACGCGAAGCGCCCACCAACCGACAGCGGCGAGGAGTAGGAGAGCCGGTAGGCGCCGTGGCCGTCGGTGCGGAGCGCGTGGCCCACAACCTGCCAGTGGCGACCGTCACTGGACGCTTCGATCACAACGATCGGATAGGGACGGCCCAGGGGGCTCACAGATACCTGGCCGGTGAACGACAGCCGTCCACCGCGCCGGTCGTGCACCCACAGGCTGATCGTGGGGCTCACACTCTCCTTCACCGCCGTGGCGGCCTGGATGCTCGCGGCACTCGCCTGACCGTAACCGACGCGCAGCGTCCGGGAAGCACCCTTCGGCGCAGTCAGCGACCAGTGCCCCGCCGCGTCGGTCGTCGTGGACGCGAGCACCGTTTCCGCCCCGCCGGGGTAGTTGCCCTCGCGGGCCTCCAGTTGGACAGGCACGTCGGGCGCCACTACGCCCTGGGGTGTCGTGAGCGTCCCGGTGAGCGTCAGCGAGGAATGCGCGTAAGAGCAGCGCACGCCCCGTAGCAGCGCGGCCGTGCGGCCGTCGAAGCGCACGAGATACGCCGGTTCTCCCCCCGCGCCCGGGGGCCGAGGCACGCGCCCCGCGCCGGCGGTCGTGGTCAGGTTTGCCGAGCGGAAGATCACCTGCGAGACAGCAGAGATGTTGCTCGCCGCGTCCGTCGCGGTGACCGTCAGCGCGTGAATCCCGTCGAGTACTGTCCCGGTCTGGATCGGCAGGCTCATCGGCACCGACTGCGGACACGGCGTGGCGGTGTAGAACTCCCGCGAGGCACCGTCAGTGCCGACGGGCGCGCACGCGCCCCCGTTCAGATTCGGTGTCGCGTGGTAGACCACTTTCCCATCGATCGCAGCGGTCACCTGATAGATCCCGGGACCGCCGGGGTCAGACGCGGTGAAGCTCACGTCCTGCGTGCCGTGCTGTGATCCGCCGGTGGTCAGCGAGCCCGAGAGCGCCGACACCGATGGCTTGGCGCTCGGGGAGAGCAGGATGTGAGCAGCGGTTAGGTAAAGGTACTCGTAGAAGCAGTCCTGTCCCGAGGCGCCTCCACACAGCACGCTGGCGTACAGCTTGCTCCCGCCCGCCGGGATCGCGACAGTCGGTATCCCGTAGTTAACGTCTTGCCAGAACACGTTCTCGAGGCTGCCCGTGGCGAGCTGCGACACGGCATAAGTGCCGTATTCATCAAAGAGAGGATCAATCGATGCTTGCGGCGAGACGGTGATATTGCCACCAGCGATGCTCTCACCGGCGGGAGCCGTGAACAACAGACCAGCGCGGGCATCGGCAACCGTCTCGCTGGGCAGGTTCGCCTCGAGTCCCGGCGGGTAACCCGACGGTTGGAGAAAACCAACGGTCCAGCTATCGGAGCATGTGGGCACAGCGGAGCTCCCGGCTGGAGCGTTTTCGGTGAACGCGCTCCAGCCTTC
Source organism: uncultured Solirubrobacterales bacterium (assembly GCA_963804675.1). Classification (GTDB taxonomy): domain Bacteria; phylum Actinomycetota; class Thermoleophilia; order Solirubrobacterales; family Solirubrobacteraceae; genus Palsa-744. Next base: position 3,063,511 of record CAWDRI010000001.1, read on the forward strand.
GCTCGCGCTACCGCCATCGCATGTGACGAGCGCCAGTGACCCTGCCCGTGCGCTCGCGGGCACAAGCATCGCCGTGGCAAGGACCAACGCCGCGATGGGTCCCCAAGCTCGAAGATGACCGGTCCGCGTTTGCCCGAGCAGCCGCCGAAGATCAACACGAGAGGCTCCCGGGAACGCAAGTGGAGCTGCCCGTTTGGCTCGCGCGCGGGGCCGTGTAGGTCTGCGAAGAGGTACTCGTACCTATGGCGGAGGGGGTCCGCGGGCTTGGTGCTCGTGTGGAAGCGGCCGTGGCGATGATCGCGGCCGGTCTGGATTCAGGCTTCCTGCTCGCGGTGGACGATGACGCGATCAGATCCCCGGGGGTAGCCGGACGCGTGGACCTACCGACCGCCCGAGCGGTACTCGCACCCTGGCTGCTTTGACCCGCTGGGGTACTCGATGAGGCGCGCTGACCAGCCAGCGCTTGGCCGTACGACGCAGCCAGGGCCGTGGCAGCCGCTGGGGAGCCAGAGTCGCCCTGGCCGCTGTGGACCGTCACCATACGGTGGCGATGATGAGCGGCAGAGTGGTGGATGATGCCCGGCGGAAGAGCCACGAGGGCAGCGCCCACGCTGCTCGCGCACAGCAAACCTGCGCAGACTGCCGCGCCCTTGCCGGCCAACGCGCCCGCGGTTCCAGCGGTTCCCGCCGCGCCTCCGGCGGTCGCACGTCCCATGCTCGATCCGACACGCAGCCGCAGGTCTGAGAGCAGCCGATCCAGCCTGCCGAGCGCTCGGCGCCCCGACGCAGCGACCGACGCGCCAGCCGCAGCGAGCCTGCCGGCAAGGGCAACCGGAATGAACACCAGGTGCCCGCGCAGCAGCCGACTCTGGGCGCCGCGCCAGGCTCGCTCGCACTCCTCGCACCCGGCGATGTGCAGCGCGACCTGCTCATAGAACTCGGAGCTCAGCATCTGACGCTCCTGAAGCCGCACAGCGAGGACCGGGTCACGCCGTTCGAGATGGGTGGCGGCAAAGGCATCCATGACGGCCTGGCGACGCTCACAGACCAGGCCGGTTGCCCGCGCGGACACGAACTCCCGCAGACGAGGGCGCGTCCTGCGAGCCACCGATTTCAGCTTCTCAGGCTCCCACCCAAGCGTCTGCGCAAGCTCACGCGGCGGTGCCGCCGGAGCCTCGAAGACCGCCTCGAGCCAGCGCCGAGCATCCCCCGAGACCTGGCCCACGATCTCCTGCGCTCTGGCTTCCGCGCGCAGCGCCTCGGACCCCTGCACAGCCCTGTCAACGACCGCAGCATTCTTGGCGAGCTCCTCCACGGGAGTGCAGCTGATGGGATGGCGTCGGCGCTCGCGCACACCATTCAAGGCCCGTAGATACGCCAGCGCCTTCCAACGAGCTGGAAGCCCATCAGGGGGGCCAGAGCGGCCCTCCTCGTAAAGCTCTGCCCACGCCCGATCGACGGCGACTTCGATGTTCGCCGATCCCACCGTCGGGAAGCTGCGTGTGGTCGCACAGAGCACCTCCGCGCGGCACTCAATCCACGCCCGAGCAAGGTCGGCGCGATCGCCTCGTCTCTCCTGGGCCACGGCGGCGGGCCTCAGCATCCGAGCGTCCCCGGCACGCAAGGTGCTCTCCTGCGAGGTATAGGCAACTGCGCCCCGGTACGCGCCGGCGTGGAAGCATCATCGACCCCAGGGTTACCTGCAGCCAGTGGGCTCTCAGCTTCCGTCCGCGTCGAAGGCACGGGCCGCGAGCGAGCACGTACGCTCGATATCGCCGAGCGGGACGCTCCGTCCGCCCGACCCGCCGACGCCGGGCGGCGGTGGGCGCCCGCGTGGAGTCTCTCAGCTCTCAGCCGGAGCACGACCTTCGCGCGCGGATGAAACCGGAGGGCAACAGCATGTCCACGCGGTCTCGCCAGAACACCGGACTGGGCCAGATGTCGTGTCGTCGTTGCCTCCCGAACATCACGGTGGCCGGTTGGGCGCCCAAGCAATCTGATCGAGGCTCCAGCACCCACCACGACGACAGCCACAGCAGCCAGCCCGGGCGCGCTCAGGTACCCGTGGATCCGGACGCGCTGGTGTGTGGGCAACACGATCGTCAGGGCGTCGTCCACCCACCGGGGCTCCCGCTCAACGATGTCGTACTCAGAAATGACCTCCACGACCCTTAAGCCCCGTGGCCGCAGAAACCGGGTCAACGGATCTTCCTCACGAGCTTGCAGCAGAGCCGCTGCAGCGGACCCTCCCAATCTTCGATCGGCATCATTTCTCCCCCGGGGCCGCAAACGTTTCGGTCTCGGCGCCTGTGGTCTCGGTCGTCAGGAAAAAGGGGAGCGCCGCGGCCGTGATTAGGGCCGCGGCGCTTGCTGCTTGGGCCAGACAACCCATGGCAGGGGAGAGGGTCCCGTGCCACGGGGTACTCTCGAACGCCGCCCCGGGGTATGAGGGGGCGATGCTCAAGCTATGAAATAAACGTCGCGCTCCAAGATACATGATCGCATTTCGGCCTGTCAAATCAGGAGTGTTTGATTCGATAGGGCGCTCTATAAACAGTGCTACTACGGTTTGTTTCCTTAAATCGGCTACGACCGGCCTGACTCCCCAGATGCGGCAGCGCGGGGCTATAAACATGGACCGCACTCCATGCATTTCGCGTCAGGTCGAGGCGTAAACGGGCGCGATACCTTTACGGTGCGATCCGAGCCGATGAGGACCCGCGGGACGTCGCTGGCCGAAGGCCGTTGTGCCTGTGCCGAGTGGTCGGCTAGGGTCTAGAGGCATGCCACGCTCCGCCTCTGAGGCCCCCTCCATAAACACCGAGTTCCAGAAGGATCGGAAGGGCACTCAGCGCGAGCGACTGATCGCCGGCGCCGTCGAGGTGGCCAACCGCGAGGGGTACGCGAGTGCGAGCGTCGCGGAGATAACGACTGCGGCCGGCGTCTCACGGCCGACGTTCTATGAGTACTTCAGCGACCGCGAAGACTGTTTGCTGAACGCGATCGATGAGACTCATCGACGGCTGCTCCACGATGTCCGTGCGGCGGTGCGGGCCGAGCCTCCCGAGCGCGCCATGCTCGGCGCCGTCGAGGCGCTGATCGGCTTCGCCAGCTCCGATCGCGCGGCGGCTCGCTTTGTGAGCAGCGAGTCGATGGCCGGAGGGTCGCGCGCCCTGGATGCTCGCGACCGGGGGATCGTGGAGATCGCGGGCATCGTCAACGCCGCGCTCGAGCAAAGCGCCCCGGAGATCGCCACGCCCGACTTCTCGACTCGAATCCTGCTCGGCGGCATCTATCGGCTACTCGCGGCACGTCTGCGCCGCGGCGAGCCCGGGCTCGCCGCCCTGCATGACGATCTCCTGAGTTGGATAGGCAGTTACGAGCGCTGCCGCTCGGAGCATCGCTGGTTCAAGCTCGAGCCGGTTCGGATCCCGGGTCCCACGCCTCCGATTGCGGATTTTCCCTTACGGCTGCCGATGGCCCTGCCGCCCGGCCGGCCGCGCGTGTCCGAGGCGGAGGTGGCGAGGAACCACCGCGAACGCATCCTTTACTCAACGGCGCTGCTGGCGGAGTCAAAGGGCTACATCGCGACGACGATCGCCGACATCACCAAGCTTGCCGGCCTGAATCCTCGTGCCTTCTATGCCTCGTTTGCCGGGAAGCGGGACGCTTTCATGACCGTTCACGAACTTGGCACCCAACACGTCATGGCGGTGACCGCGGGGGCCTTCTTCGCCGGGCAGAGCTGGCCCGAGCGCAGTTGGGACGCAGGACGCGCCTTTACCGTTCTGATGGAGTCGAACCCCACGATCGCTCACGTCGGGTTCGTCGAGGCCTACGCCGTCGGGCCCGCTGCGATACAGCGCGTCGAGGACAGCCACATCACCTTCTCGATCTTCCTGCAGGAGGGCTTTCAATACAAACCGCAGCCCGATCCGCCCTCCCGCGTCGCGCTCGAGGCGATCATCGCGACGATCTTCGAGCTCGTCTATCACCAGAGCCGTAGCACCGAGACGCCGCAAATCGCGGGTCTACTCCCTCACATCAGCTTTCTCTGGCTTGCGCCGTTCATTGGATCCGCAGAGGCCAACGAGTTCATCGAGCAGCAGCTGAGATCGGGCAAGACGAAGCAACGATAAACACTCGGTATGCTGTTTATTTGCCCTCCCCGAATCCAAAGCAGACACAGCGCAAGCGTCTGCTCGACGGGATGGTTCACGCCGTCGCGGAGCACGGGTATGCAAAGGCGAGCATCGCCCAGGCGATCCGTCATGCCGGCGTGTCCAGACCGACTTTCTATGACTACTTCAAAGACAAGGACGACTGCTTCCGGGCCTGTCTAGGCGAGATCCAACGACGGCTACACGCCGATGTCGGCCAGGCGATCGTGGCGGGCCCGCCCGAGGAGGCGATCTCTGCATCGGTCAGGACCCTGGTCGAGTTCGCAGCGACACAGCCCGAGCAAGCGCACGTTCTGATGAACGAGGCGATGGCCGGCGGTCCACGCACGCTCGACGTGCGCGATCAAGGAATCGCCGAGATCGCCAGGCTGCTCCAACAAGCTCACGAGCAGCTGCCGTCAGACACGGTGACGCCCGACATCTCGCCGCAGTTGCTCATCGCAACCGTTCAGCGGCTACTCGCGCTGCGCTTACGCCACCGGGAGGAGGATCTCGATTGGATGACCCAGGAGATCCTCGCATGGCTCGCGGCCTACGACCAGCCCGCCGGGGAGCAACGCTGGCGCAGCCTGCAGCCCGCCGGCGCCCCGCCCGTCTGGCATCTGCCCCCCGAGACGATGCTCCGCGAGCCCCCACCGCTCCCGCGAAAGCAGGCGCGGCGTGTCGAGGACGTGCTCGCCAACCGCCGCGAGCGCATCCTCTACGCCACCGCCCAGGCCGGTCGAGAGAAGGGATATCCCGCGGTCACGGTGGCCGAAATAACCAAGCGCGCGGGGATCGACCGCCACGCCTTCAATCAACTGTTCGCGGACAAGAAAGCGGCTTTCGAGGCCGTGCACGAATTCGGGTTCCAGAAAACGATCGCGGTCGTCGCGGGCGCGTTTTTCGCCGGAGAGGCATGGCCGGAGCGAATCTGGGAAGCCGCCCGAGCGTTCACCCAGTACTTCCAGAACAATCTTACGATCGCCTATGTCGGCTTTGTCGAATCCACCGCCGTCGGAGCGGACGCGGTCAAGCGCCTGGAAGACAGCATCAACGCATTCACGATCTTCTTCAAGGAGGGCTATGACTTCGTCCCTCCCAACGGTTCCCCGCCCAAGCCCGTGGCGCTAGAGGCGATCGCGACGGCCTTCATGGAGATGGGCTACCACGAGTGTCGCCTGCACCGCGATCACCAGATGGAGAAGCTCCTACCGCACGTCAGCTTTCTCTGCCTGGCGCCCTTCATGGGCGCGGCAGGCGCCAACCAGTTCATCGAGCACGCCTCCTCCTAGGCCTTGCTCCTCGCTGGGCCGCCCTCGCCTGGGGACCGGAGACCGAGCGCGAGTTGTTGAGGAGCCGGGCGCACACCGCGATCTGTAACAGGGCAGCGGCGTTGGGGGTGAGGATCGCGCGGCCCACGCCGCCGGCGAGACCGAGTGCCCCGGCCAGCCGCACGGCCTTCTCATCGCCAGCGTCCGCGGCCACGTCCACGAGGTGTCCGACGAGCCATCCAGGCGCCGCCGACCCGATGAACCACATGGCGGCCGCACGCTCACCGCGGCTCGGGACACTGCCTGCGATGCCATCCGCGGCAATCCCACGAAGCTCCCGCCGATACACCACGACCCCGATCGCCGCGTGGCACACGTTGAGCATCCGCAGCCACCTTCCCGGCGAGCGTACGCGTGTCATGAGTGGCCCCTTTGCGCCATGTGCCAGCCGCGCAGAGCGATCAGCAGCAGTCCCCAGAACCCGGAGACAGGGGTGCACGTGACTCCGACGGCCCCGGTCGCTAGGGCAACGCGACGCGCCACGCGCTGTGCGCTCTCATCGTTCGCTTCTTCACAGGCGCTGAGCAGACGACCGACCAGCCACCACGTGGGGGCTGACATCAGAAACCAGAAGGCCGTCGCCTGCGGGCCACGGTAGGGCACAGCCGCCACGACGCCATCTCGCGCGAGCGAGCGCAACTCATGACGATAGAGCCGGATCCCCACCGCGGCATGACCGGCAGCTGTCAGCTGCAGCAGGCGACCACTACCCCACCTGCCGCGAGCACGACCATCACGGGCTATGTCCATCGGTCTCCCTTCGCTAACACGGCGCCACTCGACCACTCACCTGGCGAGCCACACCCCAACCGGATCGCCGAACCGCGTCAACCAGAACAGTGGCTTGGCCAGCAAGCTCATGAGCACGGCTCGCGGGCGGCTGTGCTGCCGGGCCAGCTCGGGGACCAGCGTCGCCGCCAACGCCGTCAGACCGGGCAGCGGCCTGAACCAGAACGTCACTTCGACCACCTCCGCCTGCTCGTTCAATCGCACGAGGGTGGCCTCCTGAACCTCCTGACCGGCGACTTTGGCGCGGTAGACGAGCATTCGAACACGCTCATCCCCGACATCGTCGGTATAGCAAATGTGCTCAATCGTCGCGAACACCGCCTCCATCAGCGCGCGTACGTCCTCGTGGCCTCTGAAGTCCGTGAGGTCTGTCAGCGGCGAATGGATCACGATCTGCGGCGAAAGCGTCGCCATGAAGTCCTCGATGTCGCCGGTCTCGGCGGCGGTGCGCCAGCGCGCCGTCGTCATCGCGGCCCTCGACCCGGCTGGGTCTCCAATCCCTGTCATCTCCATGATTCTCCGATTCTGAGTCGCTGTTCCCGACGTTGCCAGCGCTTACGCAAAACTCCCCACTTCTGCTCATGAAAACTCCTCAGGTCTAACGGCCCCTGTCGCGTAGCTGAGTCCGCTTAGCTGGGCCCTACTTCTTGTAGACCCCGTAGGCGGTGCCGGTCGCAACGGCGTCCCCGGCCAGCTGGCGCTGCACGGTGGCGGGATCGAAGCCGGGCTTCAGGTTGATCTCGTGGCGCAACGCATAGACCAGCATCACCATCGTCTCCGGCTGGCTGCCTGTCGGACAGGGCCCAACCCAACCGGCGTGGCCATCGCTGCTGCGCCCGACGATCGCCCCTGGGGGGAGCTGATCGGCGGCGAAGCCGCCCGCGCCGGGGGCGATCCCGCCGACCGCCCAGCGGATCGGTCCCTCGGACTGGCCGTTGAGGTTGAGCACCAGCACGAACATCTGTGTGGCCCCGGCAGGTACGCCGCCCCATTGCAAGGGCGGCGAGATATTGGCGCCGTGGCAGCTGTACTGCACCGGCATGACACCCCCTTTTGGGAAGGCGCTGCTGGCAAGGGCGAGTCTCGCGACCGGGTGTTTGGTGACCTTGGCGCCGGCGCCGTGGATGCTAGCCGAACTGGTCCGTGAAGCCGCCGAGGTCGTGCTGGAGGCCCTCTGTGGGCCGGTGCTCGCGACGCCGGTGCTCGCGGAGGAGGTGGACACGCTGGACGTGCTCCTCGAGCCGCTGGACGTGCTCCCAGCGCCGCTGGGCATGGTGTTCGCGACGGTCGTCGTGGTGGTGAGCGCGGCCGACTGGGTAGAGGTGGAGCCTCCGCAGCCGGCCATCACACTCGCCACGCCGATCGCGACCACAAAGCCAGAAAGTATCTTCCTCATCTCACTGCAGGAAGGCGTCTGGTCCTGGATGGAGCTTTGCTGACCCTCATCTCTATACCTTCTTTCCCTTCTTAGCTTTGTGATGTTTCTTGAGCTCCTTGGACTTTGGACATCCGGTCACGGAGATCGGGGTGCTCTGGTGGATCACAGCACCATTCTGGGCAACGAATTCGGTCGGCATCGTCAACGGCTCGGGCTTGGTCTGCTTGACCCTACGCGTCACGGCCTGCTCTTTGCCTTTGACCTTTACCTTGACCCTCTTGGTGACCGTCTTGGTGGTTGTCTCTTTGCAGACGTTGCCTAGGGCCGTCAGGGCTGAGTACTTGCCTTGGGAAAGTGTTAGTTCGAAGCTCGAGACCGGGACGTCAGGTATCGATTTGAATGTGGATGAGGTTATCCCGGCCTTGCTTATGAACGTGTCACCTACGAGGTCTATTATGAGCCCGTTTTCTCCCTGCAAGACGACTATCAGCTGTGGGAAAGCTTCATTCCCATGGCTGACGAAATACGCAGGACCAGTCAGTGGATTGTTCAGGACCGGCGTATGCGCGATGGCGCTTCCCACGATCGACGCTGCCGGACACCCCGCAGGATCCGCTTCAAACTGCTTTGCTGTGCATGCCTTCTGCAATGTAGTCAACCTGGAGGGGAGCTGCTTGGGGAGGTCCACCTTGACACGAGCAATGTTTGCTTCCTCGGTTTGAGCTGACGATCCCGATGCAGATCCCGAGGTTCCAGAGGTACTGCCAGTCCCCGATGCTGAGGTACCCGATTGAGGACCCTCATGCGGTGGCACAAGCTTGACATGCAGGCTCGCACCGTTCGCTTTGCTCGTCTTGGCCTGGGTCGCGGCCGTGAACTTCGGCTTGAACGGCAGCGTGGAGCAGCTGTGAGCCTGGTAGGGGCTCGAGACGGAGGCGGTGGTGCCCTGCGCGCTCTTGATGCTCCCGCCGATCGTCAGCGGCGTGCAGTTCGTGGGGTCGAAGATGAAGCCGGGCCGATCGACGGTGACGTTGACGGTCTTCAGCTGCAGCGGTATGCCCTTCAGGATCTGCGGCAGCGGGTCGCTCTTGATGAGGACCTGCGCGGTGTGCGGATCCACGCTGATCGACGCCCTGACGTATTCGGTGCCGAGGTTGAATGGACCGGCTTCCGCGTGGTCGACGATCAGCAGCCCGAAGGGCGCGCCGTTGTAGGGCCCCGTCAGATAGACGGGATCTTCGGGTCGCCCGGCTTCAGGTAGGAAGACGGGGTCGGCGCCGGCGCCGGCGCCGACGATGACGTGCCCGATCTGAGAGGCGGCCGGGCAATCGTGCTGCGCCGCCTGCGGTTCGCCGCAAAGCGGCACCTTCGCGAGGATGCCGAGCAGCCCCGGAGGCATGGTGACGGAGATTCCGCCGAGATCCTGATCCTGATCAGTACGCGAGACCGTGGTCGAGAACGGACTGAAGGCCCCAGCCTTGGTGGCGGCCGTGCCAGCCTGGAAGGTCGGGCTAAACCGAGGCGTGCAGTTGCCGCTGATGGCGAACGCCTCCTGGCCGTTGACCGCCACGCCGGTGCTGTATGGGACCAGCGAACTCGACGCCGCATAGACACCGCAGCTCATGGGCGTAACAAGCGACGCACGCTGCCCGCCGTAGAGCTCGAGTTCCAGCTGCGAGAAGGGGTCCTGCGGAGTCTCCGCAAAGGTCGTCGTGAGCTGGCCGGTGGCCGGGTCGAGGTGGATTTCCCCAGCGATCTTGATCAGCACGCCATCCGCTTCAGCCACGAGGTACAGCGCGAGCAGGCTCTTGAAGGGGTTGGCTTCCTGCTGGGCGACGTAGAGAGAACCTTCGAGCGGCGCTTCGAGCAGCGGCGTCTTGATGCGCACGGAACCCACCTTGGAGGATTCAGGACAGCGGGCAGGAGCATTGCTGTGGAGCGAGATCTCTTCTTCGCTGCACGCGGAGAGGCCGTTAGCGGCCGACGGGTTAGCGGCCATTCCGACCGGGAGTGTCAGCGAGGTCTGCTCGAGATCGGACTCGGCCAGTCCGTTGGGGTCTTCATTCTGCGGGAGGTCGAGCTTGGCGTTCAGGCCCGTAGGAGAGTCCGTGACGCCGCTTTCCGACGCTATCTCAAGGGTTGGGGAAAAGTCGAGGCTACCGCAGTTGACGAGCCCGGAAGGCTGACCTTCGGCGTCAAGGCTTTCGTATATGGGTTCAAATGACTTCCAGCTGGAGCTCGCCAATTCCGGTTCGCCTTCAGCATCGAGCGGCCCCGGGGCTCCCCACGAGTCGGCGTGGATGGGCGTCTTCAATGGCCCACCGCAACTGGTGGGCAGCGACAGAAAGGGACCGACTTCTCCCTGGAATGAATGGGAGCACAGTGACGTCCCTCCTTCGCCGAGGCATTCCCCTCGGAATTCGTCATGGCTGTGATCGCCCGGAACTCCCCACAACACTATGGTCACTTCATCAATCGCGAAAGCCTGGCTCGCATTGAGCGACGTCACCGTGAAGCCATAATCGCGGCCCGTGCGCACTTTCGGGTTGAACACCACCGGCGTTCCATAGGCGAACAGGCCGAACTGGGCGGGGACCCCTTCCGGTGGAACAAGATTGAATACACCTATCCAAAAGCTTGATTCGTTACCCCCTACGGAGCCGACTACATGCGCCAAGCCTATCTCCGTATTGTCGGGACAGCTCCCCGAGGGGAAGCCACCGCCAGATGGAACATCTCCATTCGAAGTATGAAACTGCTTCTGGCTGCACTTGGGTAGCGCATCAGGATTTCCTGCGAACCCAGCCGGCAATTCAAGCCAGGTGTTCTTGAGGTCGCCAACTGGCACGCTTGGCGCGGCGCTGTCCAACTTAAAACTGGTGATCATCTCCCACGGATGAGACCCCGCCTGCACATCGGGCTGCACTCCTTCATTCACAAACTTGCTTTCGAAAGCCTGAAAACCAAAGTCTGCCGATGCAGGCGCAGCCGCAACGAGCAAAACGACCACACAAGACACACCGAGCAACAGGAGTCGCTTGAACTTCAGCATCTCTACCTCCCCCTCCTCGTGTTGGCGGCTTTCCTCCTACTCGCCGCACTCCGCCCACGATGCCTCTTTGTCGGACGACGCCTCTTTACCTTCCGCTCCTTGGCGACATGCTTGACCGGTACCGCCGGCTTGAGATTTTCCGCTGTTCCGACCGTCGCGCTGGGCGCGGACCCGAATACCGGCTGCTGAGACAACAATGGCCTACAGCCTTCACCACCACAAGGCGGCGACGGTACAGGCACCTGCGGGAACCCTCCATTTTCCCGCGCATCGTAAAGGTCGACAAGGTTATCCGTGTCCTCGGGGACGAGCTGCTGCCTCGTCACAAAGAAAACATCGCTCCCGTTCGCGCTCGCGTCCACGAACGATGATTCTTCGTCGCTCTTACCACCAGAAATCAGATAATCATGCCCGTTCTCATACTCATACACGTCGATCTGCCCATTCGTATCCTGAGGCACAAGCGCATCTTCAGTTTCAAAGAACACACGACTACCATTTTCCGAGAGCACGCGCGGTTGATATACGCTCTTGCCACCAGATGCATTACCTCCTCCTTCAGCATGAGTACCAGCCGGAATATTCGAAGGTCCAATTGGGCGACCCCCGCTCGGGTTACACGAGACACACACTAGACTCCCCGATCCGGCGCCATAAAAGTATACCTCCTCATCCGGACGACCCGAAGCAAGATCCCTATTGTCGTAGCTATCAGGGAAATTGGATGTCTTCAATGATGCGGACGACATGAACACCACGAATTCACCGCTCGGAGAGACCCTGACGGTACGCCTCCCTAGCGAAGGATTCCAATCATTCGCGAGTCCGAACTTCTGCGCGATTTCGCCGCCAACTTCATCCTGCCGAGAAAGGGTAGCGATGAACCTGACTTCCCCATCGTGCCACATGTACAGATTGTTTTCACCGGATACAGCGCCAGCTCCTACCAAATCGCCCTTGGCCACGAAATACACGTATTCTCCATTTGCACTGGAACCGAGTGTTCCCTGAACAGACGCGCCATTAACGTCTTCAGGGTTGCTGTCAACCGTTATATCTGTCAGCTGTCCCGTTTCCACATCGAACATATATAGATCTTCGCCTTCTTCACCAGCACTGGCGAGTGCCGTAGAATTGCTGGTCAGCCGCTGGTTATCCGTGAAGAACACGCGGGAGCCGTCAACACTGGCGACCCGGAAGAGCCCGTGCCCGCCTTCTCCACCTATCCGCGAGGCGTCAACCTGGACTGACGCCCCGCCAGCTTTGTGAACATACAATGCATCCATATAAGACCAAAACACCCGCGAGCCGTCGTCAGAGATCGTGGTGCCCTCGAATGACCCCGAGCGTATGCCCAAAATTATCGAGCCCACCACCGCTCCCGGTGCGGGAGTCCCTCCTGGCAGTACGTTAACGGGTTCCAGAGCACCATTCGCCCACTCATATATGTTCTGCCCACTGCCATTGTCCACAGTATTAGGCGTCAGCGCGGCTTCGGAAGCAAACAAAACATGACTGAGATCAGGAGTTGTCCCTTCGAATGCCATCGAAAACGCTTCAGAGCTTTCGGTGGCAGGCGTGCTGGTCAGCAGCGGTTCAAAATTTTCGCTTGAAAAGCTATGCAGATAGTAATTCTGATAGCCAGCTGGAGCATCCGGAGCGAGTGGCAGGTTGGCTATCGGCTTGATGTCGCCGTTTATGAGCAAGCCGCGCAAAAGATCGCTCGAAAACGCCTTGTAGGGCGCACCATGGCCCGCGCTACCGTAGGTAGCAGAAACCATCGGGGGCGTAATATCCCGCGTGGACCATCCGCCCGGCGCACGGGTCGAGAGATACTGACTCGCTCGAGGATCACCCTGCGCGTCGCCAAAAGCAGCCAGCGACATGTACGTAATGCTGTCGCCAGCAGGAGATGCCTGGAATGGAGTTCCAGATCCGGTGTCGCGTTCACTACCGAAGATACCCTCGATGTCGCCGCCGTTCTTTTCCCTCGGCGAGACCTGCTCCCACACGCGGTTATCCGGCAATGCGCTTGGACCAGACGAAGAAGGTGTGACGAACGTCCGATCTGGCCCATATGTCGTTCCAAGTTCGTTCACCGCCACGATCTGATAGTGATAGACAGTCCCGGCAGTGAGATTCTTGACTTCAGTCTGGACCGCCTCCGGGCTTGAGCCCGAGCCGATGTCCGAGCCAGGTTCGGCGGGCGTCCGACCGCTAGTATACGACGTATCAAGTCCGTATCTGAAAAAGTAGTGCGTATCGCGAAACCTCGGAGTCACCTCCGCCCCCAACGTCGCGGTTTCGGAAGTGACGGTCGCGACAAATTCGTTCCTGACAACAGGAGCCGACGGTTCGGAAGGCATAAACACGTCAACCTTGGCTCCTGAACGTTCGGTGACATACAGGTTGCCATTGGATCCGTCTACTCCAATACCACGCGATTCGCTGACTGGACCGAACGGTGCGCCAATCGCGCTGCCCCCGTCTTCATATTCAGCTATCTGCGACCCTTCATCTACAAACAGATGCCCATTTGTAGAGTCAGCCGCTACGTCATTAGCGGACCCGTCAACTTCCCTGCCAACGGGTGCCACTTCACCGAACTGTGTTGGCGTGAATTCAAACAACGGGCCACTGGACCACCTGTCCGCATACGTCCCACCCGCTTTGTCTACGGCTATCTGACAAACTTCTCCCCCAACGCTTTCTCCGACCTCCCCAATCTGTGCAGTGAAAAGATCATCTGAAGGATTATCGTCAACCGGAGTATACCGGTCGATATGACCAGGAGACGTAGAAAAAGCTATGTACACATTTCCCGCGGTATCTACAGCCACCCCGCATGGTTCACCTCCCGATTCAGGAAGAGCGGTCGTGAGATTAACTTCCCCTAGATAACCTCCATTGGCGCCAAATACCTCGACTCGTCCGTTATCCGAATCCGTGACATACAGGTCACCGTTCGCGGGGCTCCCAGAATCGTCCACTGCTATCTCCACGGTGGAGGGCAAGCTGTCGAAGTTGAATGGCCCGGTAGGCGTACCGGTGAGTTCATTCCCTCTGACATACGGCTCCGCGACGAATGCTGCGGGTTTCCCTTCGGAATTGAACCGCTTGACCACCTGGGCCGCATCATCGACGACGTAGACATCATGACTCGCGGGATCGACGGCCACAGCTTCAGGACGCTGGAATGAGCCAAAGCCAGATACGAGTTCGTATGCCGAAGCAGTCGAGATCCAGGCACCGAGCAGCAGAGCGGCCGAGAGCGCAAACGTGCTCGCCAGGACGCACAGCACGCCAAACACAGGCCCGCCGGCACGCCGATGCTCCGCCGAGGCGCATCGTGCATCCCCTCTGCCGCTTCTCGTCCCGCTTCGCATGGCTTCCGGTCTCCCTTGTCCCGTGTCTCTCCCCTGGCGACACGGATGAGGATGACCTCGGTCTCCGCGCCGGGCCATATAAACGACCCATTACGACCGTACAGTAGATCGTCGAGGCTTGTCAACTCGTAACTGTAATAGGCCATTAACTGGATCTTGTGGAGCTGGACGCGGGCGGAGCTCCTATTGGATAAACGATGCTTTACCAGTTACTTCACGCCGAGCTCCATGCCATCACGACCGTCAGCGGTGTCGTCCGACGATCGAGCCTCACAGCGCCCACAGACTTCACGCGGCCATGCCTTTCTGGCGATAAACACCGTGCGTCAGGGTGGGAGCGTTTTACTGCTCGCTGGCGTCCCCCTTTGTTTTATTGTTCCGAATTACCGGTAAGATCTTCTGGGTTCAAGCGACGGCCAGCAGGGCAGCGAAGCGCGAGCTGCCGCTGCCCGATCTGGGCCTCGAGACGATCGAGACGAACCGCCGAGCCCGGTCGGCGGGCGGTCCAGCCGCGACAGGCCACCGCGGGCATCACAAGCTTCATCCAGGCCGGCGCCGGTAACGCCCTCGCCGACTACCCCGACCCCGCCCAAGCCGCCGAGATGTTCGCGGAGATGGTGCGCATGTCGCAAAACGGCCTGGCCGCGTGGTGGTACGAGCACAAGGACATCCCCCGCGAGACGATCATCGACCGCATGCTCGAATTCTGCTGGACCGGGCTCGAGCGAATCGCCGGAAAAGCGGGCTGAGCCGAGCGACAGCATCTGCCCGGCCGTGATGCTACGGCAGGGCGAACCACTTATTCAGCTGCAACGGGGAGTAGACGCCTTGATCAGGGCGGGGCCGCCATCGCGGCCCCGCCCTTCACGACTACAGAACAGACCCCGAACTAGACGACGTGAATCCCTTTTAGGGTCAGCGTCGTCATTTTCATTGTATCGGCGTTAAAGCTTTTGAAGCCGATACTTTCGCACGCGGCATTGACGCTATTTGTCATGCGTGAGGCGCCGATCTTGAGTTCTGACAGCGATTCCCCGCTGAACCATTCCAGGGCATTTTCGGCAGTCTGGTCCGACATAGATATGCACGCTTCTTTTTCGCCTTTTTCCAACGAAAGGGTTAGGGAGCAGTTGAGCCTCACGCTTCCGTCAAACTCGTGTGCCCCTACTTCACTGGTAAGTGTAAGCGTCCACGGAACCGTGCCTTTTTCTTTACACACCACGGTTGGCCCGCTGAGTGCGAAGGGTTCACTTTTGCAGCCTGTTATGGCGGGGGTCACCTTGACCGAATTGCTTTTCGTCGCTTCCGTCGTCCCGGACAGGGAAATTTTGCTGCACCTGACTTCCTCACCGCCGGCTACTGCTAGCCGTAGGCTCGTACTGGTTCCTTCGAATTTAGTGTTGAGCGGTTCGATGGAGATGGCGGCCGACGCCGAGGCTGACATAACGGCCACGGCACAGGCGATGCCCGCGAGTACCGTCGTCAGTCTGACTGTTCTTCGTAGGTGTCGCATATGTTCCTCTCTGTTGGTGGTTGTGATGGCACGAGTGGTCTTGGCGCTTGCGCCAGCCGCATCCAAATCTCCTCGCTGTCGCAGGAGAGGGTCATAGTGGTGGGTGCTACCGGTTGGGAGGCTTTGCACGCTGGCGGTCAGCGTCTCCTAACCGGCCTGTATCTCCTGCGCACCGCACTGGCGCAAGCCGCCCGCTTGTACTTGGCCTCCTTGCGGCACGCCCTCAACGCCGCCGCGAGCTTCTGGGCTCGCAGCTGAGCAGCGATCTTCACCTTTGGGCAGTTGGTGACCGCGATCTTGGTGGACTCGTGGATTTCGGCGCCGTTCTGGGCCACGAACGCCGTCGGCATCGCCAGGGATTGGCCGCAGAAGCTGCCCTTGTCCTTCGCAGGCAAGTTGGCCGCCAGGGCGGAGTACTTGCCCTGGCCAAGCGTCAGTTCGAACGAGCTGAAGGGAGCGTCGGGAACCGTCTTGAACGTCGTCGAGGTGATCCCGGCTTTGCTGATGTTCGTCGTACCAACCAGGTCGATCGTGACATTATCGCCCTGCAATACGAACGTGAGGCTTGGGAATGCTTCACCACCATGGGAGACAAAGATCGCCGGGCCTTCCAACGCGACCGGCAACTCAGGGGTATGGACTACGGCGTGTCCGATCTTCGACGCTTCCGGGCAGTTCGCGGGGTTCGCTTCGAACTGCGCGTTCGTGCACGCCTTCTGCAACGTCGTCAAGCGCGACGGCAGCTGCTTCGGCAAATCAACCTTCACCGCCGCGATATCCGACTGCGTGCCCTGCGGCACACTCGGATAGGACACCTTCGCCGTCAGACCCGCACCATCCGCTTTGCTCGTATGACCGGGGGTCGAGACCGCGAACTTCGGGGCGAACTCGAGGCTGCGGCAGGAGCCCACCTTGAACGGGCTCGAGATCGGCGCCCTCGCACCGGAACCGCCGGAGCCCGCCGGAGGCGTGCCCCACGCGGTGCCCGAGAACGACGATGAGTTGCAGTTCGTCGGGTTGAACATGAATTCGGGCCGTTCGATCACGGCGTCAACCTCACGCAGATCCGTCGGTACACCCGAGATGATCTGCGGCAACGCGTCGGTCGTGACCGTGATCTGCGCGGTGTGAGCGTCGATTTCGATCTTCGCCCGCACGCGCTGCGTCGGCAACGTGAACGGGCCGACATGCAACGGCACCACGATCGACAGGCCAAACGGCGCGCCACCATACGCTTCGGTCAAGTAGATCGGCGCGACTTCCTGACCCGGTTCGGGCACGACCAGCGGATACGGGCCGGGACCGGACTCCACGACCGTGTGCCCGATCTTCGACGCTGCAGGGCAGGCGTTCGCTTCCGCCTGCGCGTTCGAGCACAAGGGGACCTCCGAGAGCATGCCACCGAGCCCGGCGGGCGCCTTGAACTGCAAACGTTCGATCCGCTGCTGCCCATCGCCGCGCTGCAACAGCATCGAGAAGTTCGTAAAGCCACCGGCCTGGTCGCTCGTGGCGCCCGCGATCAATTCCGGAGCGAACGGCAACGGTGCCGCGCACGCGCTTCCACCGGGTCCCGCTTCGATCACAAAGCCGCTCGAAGGAAACGCGTCCGCGTCAAACGGCGCGCTCCAGGGTGTGAAATCCGACGTGGTCGTATAGACACCACATTCGGTGGGGGTGGACAGCGCCGCCTGCGCGCCACCGCTGAACTCCAACTTGAAGTCGCTGAACGGCAGCTCCGGGGTGCCCGTGAACGTCGTCGTCAGCTGACCCGTCGCCGCATCGAGATGCACGTGACCGACAAGGTTCACTTGAACGCCATCGGCCGACGCCGCTATCAACAGCTGCAGGTCCGGGGGATTGGATTGCAACACGTACACGCTGCCTTCCAACTTGTCGGCCAACAAAGGCGTCGTTATCTGCACCGTCCCTACCCTCGAGGCTTCCGGACACGACGGAGGCCCGTCAACCCCTTCGGCGTTCTGGCCTGGACCACACGCTTGCAGACCGGCGGCCTGACCGGGGTTGATCGCCACGCCCTTGGGCAGCGTCACGGTCGTGTCCTGAATGTCGGCGGAGGAAAGCCCTTCTGGCGTGGTCAAGCCGCCCAGCGACGGCTTGATCTCGACGGTCAAGCCAGCCGGCGTGTCGGCGCGGGCGGTGTCCGGCGCAGCCGAGATCGTCGGCGCGAACTCCAGGCGGTTGCACCCTTCCATTCCCACAGGGCTCGTGGTACTCAACGACACCGGAACTCCCGGCATCTGCCAGCTATCGGAGCTGAAGGTCGCGCTCAGCGGACCGTTACAAGACGTCGGCAATGTAAGAAACGGTTCGGGCGGAAGGTTCGTCGGACAGCTGCCGTTTGACGAGCCGTTGTATTCCAGGCATGTGCCGCGCAAGGCGTCGTGCGCCGGATCGGCGGGCACCCCCCAAATCGTCAGCGAGACTCCATATACGACCAGCGACTGGGAGACATTGTGATCCGTGGCCGTCAGGCCGTAGTCACCTCCGGTCCTCACCGTGGTATCGATGAACTGGGGAAACCGCCCAAGTACGCTGAACCCAACCTCGGCGGGAGTTCCGGGCGCGGGCACCAGATTATACACAGGATAGTAATTGAAACCCCTGTCAGGACCGTGCCCGGTTTCGATTTTCGCCGTCCCAACTACGGTGTTGTTCGGGCACGCCGTATCAGTTCCCACGGGCGTGCGGAACAGCTGTGGACTGCATTGGGGGGTCGCGTGCGGATTCCCGACCATGCCGGGGGGCAGTGCAACGCTTATGTCCTTTGGATTGCCTGACGGAAGCGGCGCGCCTTCTGGGCCGAGCGCAGTGTTCAGCTCGAACACAGTGGTCATCTGATACGGGTGCGATCCGGCCTGCATATCTTCCGAGCCGTCGGCGTTGAGCAGCAGGTTGTCAAAGCTCTGAGCGCCGAAGCCAGCCGGCGTCGAGCCGATCGTAATCGATTGTTCGCCGGAAGCGCGGGCGGCGCCGCCGCCCGCCGCGTCGGCCACAACCTTGACGCCTGTAGCACTCGTCAACACATAGACGGGAATCGTCATAGTCACACTCTGGCCCGGCCCGACGCCTTCGTTCGCGCTGCACGTGACCGGCGGGCCCATGCTGCACGGCAATTCGCTGTTGTCCGCTCCATGGCCGGAAGGCCCTCCTGTGCCAACCGACAGCCCCGCCGGCAGATTGACGCCCAGTGTGACCGCGCCGCCATCGGTAGGCGCGCCGCCGACGTTGGTCGCCGTGACCTGCATCACATCATCGCCCGAGCTATCACCGGGAGAGAAGACGGTCGGAAAGGACCCGATACTCACAAACCAATGCGGCGCGGCAATACTTGCTTGCGCGGGCGTGCCAGCCGCCAACAACGTTAGGGCGAAAGCGACGACAGCTGTTATGAGCTTCCTCACCATCGTCACTTCCTCCCCCGTTTGATCTGTCGCTTGACCTTCTTACCATTCCGGTGCTTGCCTGGTTTCTTGCGTTTGGCAGGTTTGTGCTTCTTCTTTTTCTTCGGTTTCGCGACGGCTTTGGGAACGGGCGGAAAGTTCCCGACGCCGGCAAACGTAACGCTCGACGGCGTTGCGAAGATCGGGGGCGCCGACGGCAGGCCCTGACAGCCGGTGCCAGAGCAGACCGGCGGCGAGATCAGCTCGGACGCGCCATTTTCGCGTGCGTCGTAGAGGTTAACGTCTTCGTCCTGGTCTTGCGGGACCAGTTGCTGGCGCGTGGTAAAGAAGACATCGCTGCCGTCGGGGCTCGCTTCGGCAAACGTGGAGTCGAACGCGCCTGTGCCCGTGGATATCAAGAAGATGCAGCCGAGTCCAGCGCCGGACAACGGGCAGCTGCCGATCCCTCTTCGCTCCCACTCGTAGACATCCTGATGCCCATTGGTGTCCTGTGGGACTAGGGAGTCGTTGCTGTTGAAGAAGACGCGATTGCCGTCATCGGACAGATAGCGAGGGTAGTAGAGCTTGTTGTGTGCGCCGTTGACATAGGATTCGCCGAGTGGGCGAGACCCCGACGAATTGCACGAGACGCAGGACAAAACACTGGTGGAGGCATCGTATAGGAATATCTCTTCACACGGTATTTCGGATTCTGCGTTGGGTTCTTCGCATCTACCGGCTCCCGGGTGGAACGTGGCGATTCGATTGTCGTAGCCGGTGAGACTCTTCCGTGACTGGAACAAGAAATGGGATCCATCCGGAGTGATGGCAATTCGTCGATCCTCGATACCGCCGGAATATTCTCCAATCTCGTTCCCCTGCCACACCATTTCATCCGCCGGGTCGAGTGTAGCTATGAGCTTTAGTTCCGCTTTTTCTCCATTGGGATCGTGGAGAACATATAGGTTTGGCTTTCCCTCTTCCGCTGTCTTTGTCAGCTTGCCACCGGCGACAAAGTACACGTATGAGCCATCTTCGCTGACGGCCGATACGCCGTATATGCAAGCGCCAGCGGGATCTGCCGTAGTGAGATCTGTCAGGACGCCTGGGCCTTCGCTGTCTGTTCTGTATTCGTATATATCTCCATGCTTCTTGCACGCGCCGCCTGTCGGCTCAGCGGTTGAATTCGGTGTCAGTTTATTGGGATCGGTGAAGAAAACCCTCGATCCGTCTGCGCTTGCTGCCCAGAAGTGACCGCCGCCACCGGAACCGGGGCCTCCCTGCGAAGCATCGACCTGGTAGCTTTGTTCAGTTTCTTCGCCATCGCGTGTAGCATATTCGCGCATATATAGTCTGCCCAATGAGTCGGTCCAGAATATTCTCTTACCAGTCATCGAGATGGCATGTGTTAGCTCTTCGCCACCGTAGGAGTTGCCGCCGCCGGCCTGATTTACGTTACCCGATCCGAACCCAGCGTTGAGTTCCATATCTGGATCGGGAGCATGACCTCCCGGAAGTATGTTTACCAGCCGAAAACCTTTTCCTCTAGTCCAAAGATATAGATTGATGCGGTATTCTTCGTTAGTAGAACTGCTTGTCAGTGAGCCATTGTACGCAAAGATCACTCGATTGTCATCTGCTGAGACACCGGCAAGCGCTGGAGAAGTGGGAGGTTCTTCGAACCCTTCGGGAAGAGGGGTGTTTGCGGGCGACAGGGAGTTGAAGTGGCCAGATGCGGCGTTGTAGACGAGGAGGTTGCCCTGACCGAAAGGAGTGAAGGACGATTCTTCGATCAGCGAGTCCGCGATCGTGGATGGAGTGAAGAAGATGGCGTTCGAGAGCTCAGGCGAGAACCAGACGAACTGAGGACCTTCCAAAGTGTGCGGCCTTGACGAGCTCGGCTGTTCCGGGTCGATCGGTTCGCTGTTCCACCCATGTTCACCGCGACTCGCAATGTAGTAGCTTTCCAAAGGGGCGGACTTTATGCCATCGCCAAATGCGCTGGTTGACGCATACTCGACCTTGTTTCCATCGGTGGAGCTCTGGGCGGGTATTGCTATCCCTCCGGGAGGCCGTACTGTGGTGGGCAGCCTGATATCGCCGCCGTTCTTGTTGGGAGGAGACACCATTTCGTAGGCTCGGTTGTCGGGCAGCTGGAAAGGGGTGCCGGCTCCTTGCGTGGTGAACGTCCGTTCGGCGCCATCGACAGTGGCCTGCGCGTTTGTCGCCACCACGCGGAAGTGGTAGGTCGTGCTCGGCTGCAGACCTGGCAGGCGGATTTCGACCTCGACGTCGGCCTGTCCCGCACCAATGCTTTCATCCGGCGACGGTACGCTGGTACCGTACGCGCCCGTCGCCCCATATTCGAAATGGTAGGTCGTTTCGCCGCCGTCCGGGTCCAGTTCTGCCTCCATCGTGGCGCTTTCGAATCCGACGTTCGTCACCCCCTCGCTGACAATCCCAGGACCGGTGGTAGCGAATGTCCCGTCTTCCCCCGGTGTCGTGCCGTTCGCGTTGGTCGCGACCAGGCGATAGTGATAGACGCTGTCCGGTGTCAAGCCCACGATGGCCGCAGAGACCGCCGCGTATGCGTTTCCCGAACCCGGCAGCGCAGAGCACGGAACGCTCTGGCCATAGGAGGTGCTGAGGCCATATTCAAAGACGCACGAGGTGACCCGCACCGCATCGGGGTCGACTTCCCCGTTCAGCATCGCGCTTGTCGCATGCAGTTCGCCAGCGGCCCCGGTTTTGACGGTGGGGACGACGACGGCCGGGCCAAAGACACTGACCTGGCCCGTACCGCTGGAGACGAACACGTCGTGCGTGCCGCCGTCGACCGCGATCCCGTAGGAGCCACTGATGACGCCGGGGCCAGCACTCGCGAACGGGCCATCCTGTTCGCCGAACGAGCCATCCTGTTCGTCTGCTGGATTGAATTGCGCGACTCCGTTGGTCTGGTTTACATACAGTTCGTTCGAGGACGGATCCAAAGCGAGGGTGCTCCCGTGTTCGTCGAGGAGCGTTCCGGTTGCCGCGAGAGAGCCAAACTGCAAGGACGCGTACTTGTTGACTCCTCCGTTATACGTGGCGGCGTAAACGTTGCCTTCACCGTTGACGGCGACGTTGCAGATACCGTCGAGCCCACCCATCGAGCCGGTTTCGTCAGCGTTGGTGACGGGGTTCGCGACGGGCACGTACCTCTTGACGGTTTCAGAGTAGAAGCCGACATAGACATCACCCGAGGCACCGACCGCGACGCCGCACGCCTCCCCACCGGTGAGAGCTTCGGGGAAGGGTTCGCCTGCCGCGTTGTAGATCCGAACTTCGCTGTTGTTAGCGACATAGATGTCGCCTTCCGTCGGGCCCGGCGAGCCATCGACAGCGATCTCGTTTTCGCCGTTACCGGCGCCGCCGACACCTTCGATTACGTTGGTGTGCGACGCTTCAAAGTCCGCCGGCTCGCCCGCATCGTTGAACTTGTAGACGCGTCCGCCTTCGCCCGCGTCGTAGACGTACACGTCGCCAGTGGACTGATCGACCGCGACGCTCTGCGGGTTGGAGAACGTGTCGCTCGCGCTTGCCGCACAGGAGCTCGGCGCCACGCCGCACGGGCCGAAGGAGGTGCCCGTGTAGGGATGCGTCAGCGCAGCCTGCGCGGGAATAGCAAAGAACACGACGGCGCCACCCAACGCGACCAGCCACACCAGCCCGCCCAACAACATTCTGGGAACACTCAGGGCGCAGAGGGTGGATCGGATGGGGATCCCGGCGAGAAGGTCCTCGCGTACGCACCGTCCCTGTGTTGCATCCCCTTTCCCACTCATCATGGCTTCTGTCTCCCTTGTCCCTGTCTCCCCTGGCGACACGGAACGAGGATGACCTCGGTCTCCGCGCCGGGCCATATAAACGACCCATTACGACCGTACAGTAGATCGTCGAGCTTGTCAACTCGTAACTGTAATAGGCCAATAACTGGATCTTGTGGAGCTGGACGCGGGCGGAGCTCCTATTGGATAAACGATGCTTTACCAGTTACTTCACGCCGAGCTCCATGCCATCACGACCGTCAGCGGTGTCGTCCGACGATCGAGCCTCACAGCGCCGACAGACCCCACGAAGCCATGCCTTTCTGGCGATAAACAGCGCGCGTCAGGGTGGGAGCGTTTTACTGCTCGCTGGCGTCCCCCTTTGTTTTATTGTTCCGAATTACCGGTAAACCCCTTTAGGCTAAAACCGGCTCAACCAGGGGGACAACGCGCGAGCTGCCGTTGCCCGGTCTGGTCCTCGAGACGATCGAGACGAACCGCCGAGCCCGGTCGGCGGTTCGTCCAGCCGCGACATGCATTCAGTCAGTCAACGAGATGGTTCCTGATAACGGTAGGGATGGCGGACGAGCTTGCTTTACTTCGAGCTACGCACGTGCGTGCCTTAAACCGCCTTAAACCAGCGGTTCTTATTCGGCGTAAGCAGTCCGGCCGCTGTTGGTGGTCCCTGATCCGCTCGAGCGGCGGTAACGCCCATCCGCACCAATTCACGAAGCCTCACCTCTTTGACTTCTTCCCCGACCTGTACTTCGCACGGGCCTGCTTCTCACATGCGGCGCGCTGCTTCTTCGGCTTGCCCTTACACGCCTTCAACGCCTTTGTGAGCTTTTGTGCTCTTGTTAGCGCTTTGGGCGGGGTGGTGATGCCGGCTTCTTCCTTGGGGAACTCGATGTTGGGGAGCGAGAGCAGCGGCGTGGGCGGCTGGGTGAGCACGCTCGAGGCGAGCGGCACCGCGACCGTCGTGAACGAGCCTTCGGGGGTTTCGACGGGTTCTTGCTGGTTGTCCGGGTTGACGGCGACGAACTTGTAGTAGTAGGTCGTGCCCGGGGTCAGCGATCCGACGTTCGCCGCGATCGGTTCGGGGGCTGATAATGAGCTCATGGTGTTCCCGGACGCTTGGGATTCCAGGCTGCCGGGGGTGCTCCCGAGCCGCAGTTCCCAGTGTGTCGGCAGGCCCCTGGCTTCGAGCGTCGCGTTGATTGTCGCGGCGCTCTGGGTGATCGCGCTCGCGCTCGCCGGCCCGAGCAGCGGTGGCGTCGCGGGAGTCGTAAACGTCTCGCCTTCGCCGTAGACGACCTGCGGCGCACCGCCGGCCGTGTTCGCGTTGTCGTTGCTCGCGACGATCCGGTAGTGGTACGCGGTGTCGGGTTCCAGGCCGGTGATGCCAGCCGTCTCGGGCACGGCGCTTTCGCCCTGCCCGGCGTCCCCCGGCGCGAGCGGTATCTGCGTGTCATAACTGGTGCCGGTGCTGTACTGGAAGTAGTAGGTCGTATCGGAGTTCACGCCGCTCGAGCCGGGGTTCACGGTGCCCGCGATAACGGCGCCGTTGGGACCCACTTCGGATGCTCCCCCGGTGAGGACCACCGGGGGGTTCGGCAGCGTCAGGAAGTTCTGCGTGGCGCCTTCGCTCAGCCCGGTGGCGTTTTTGGCGAGCAGCTTGTAGTGGTATTCGGTGTTCGCTTGGAGGCCCACGAGGCTCGCACCCGTGCCGACGCCCGTCCCCCCTTCACCCAGTTCTGAGGCTGCCGGCGCGCAGGAGGCAGGCGCGACGCCACCGGAGAGCACGAATTCGCAGACCGTCACCGGCTGGAACCCGGGGTCGATCAGCGCGGACAGCGAGGCCGTGGTCTGCGTCACGCTCGTGACGGACTCCCCTTCGATCGACGGTGGTTTCAAGGCTTCGGTCGTGAATTCCCCAAACGCGTGTGCGACCGTGCCCCTCGCTTCGCCGCTCGGATTCTTCGCGACCACCCGGTAGTAGTAGGTCGTGTCCGGTGCCAGAGCACCCCCGAGATCCACGGGGCCGAGGGTCTGCACGGACGAGGTGCCGGGAGGAGCGATGCCATACGCGAACGTTTTGACGCCTGTCGTGAACGCGCTGGTAGTCGCGTATTCCAGGTGGTACGTAGTTTCCTGGTTCTCCGGGTTGACCTGCCCGTCGAGAGTCGCATCGAGTGGCGTGACGCCCGAAGCGCTCTGACTTTCGACGACGGGCTTGGACGCGGGCGTTTTGAATTTCACCGATGTCCCCCGCATCGATTCCGCCGGTTCGGCCGGGTTTGCGGCGATCAGGCAGACCGTGTATTCGGTGCTTGCCTCCAGACCCGTCACCGGTTCAGACACTTTTTCGTTGTCTTCCGCTTCAGGGAAGGGTTCGGCGGGAGCCGTGAGGCCACTTTCGGTGCACGCCGCTGTCGAGCCCGCGCTGTACGCGAAGTGATACGCGACTTTTTCGGTGACCAAACCTGGGGTCAATTCGCCGTTGAACGTCGCCGTCGTGCCCGTGGTGTTCGCCGTCGGGGCTTCGGTCACCGGGGCTTCCGGAGCCGCCGCGAGCGCCGGGGCAGTGGCGAGCACGAGTCCCCCGGCGAAAACCACGAGCGTCGCCAGGCCCGTCCTGCTCAGCCTCCGAGCGCGCATCATGCCTTCCTCCCCTGGCCGTGGCTTGACTTTCGCGCGTTGCCGACTTTTTTCGCCTGCTTCTTCCTGCTCGCCTTCTTCGCCTTCGCTTTCCCACTTGTGGGTTGGCATCCCGTGACGCTGATCGGCGTCAACTGGTGGATCACCGCGCCGTTCTGCGCTACGAATTCGGTCGGCATCGCCAGTTTTGCCTTGCACAGGTTCCCGTTCGCGGCCAGCGCCGAGAACTTACCCTCGGGGAGATACAGCTCAAACGAGTCGATCGGGACGTCGGGGACCGTCTTGAACGTGCTCGAGGTGATCCCGGCCTTTGAGATGAAGGTCGTGCCCACCAGGTCCACCGTTACGCCGTAGCCCTGCAACACGACGATCAGGCTCGGGAACGCTTCCCCGCCGTGGGAGACGAAGTACACCGGGCCCGTCAGCGGCACGGGGAGGACCGGTGTCACAGCCTTGGCGATGCCCACCACCGACGCCGCCGGGCAGCCCCCGGGGTTTGTTTCGAACTGCGCGGCGGTGCACGCCTTCTGCAACGTCGTCAACCGTGACGGCAACTGCTTGGGGAGGTCCACCTTGACCTTCGCGATGTTCGACTGGCTGGAGGCCTGGTTATCGCCCAACGCCCCGGCCGGATAGATGAGCTTCGCATCGAGGCCGGCGCCGTCGGCTTTGGAGGTTTTGCCTGACGTGGAGACTTTGAAGTTCGGCTGGAACTTCAGGCTCTGACAGGAGCCGACCTGGAAGTGGCTGAAGATCGGAGCGCTCGCTCCTTCGGTGCTCGTGGCCGTGCCGCTGAAGGACGCGGGCGCGCAGTTGGTCGGGTTGAACATGAATTCCGGCCGGTCGATCACCGCGTCGATCGTGCGCAGATCGGACGGCACACCGTCGACGATCGACGGCAACGGATCCGTCGTGACCGTCAGCTGCGCGGTGTGGGGGTCCACTTCGATCCTCGCCCTGACGATCTGCGTCTGCAACGTGAACGGACCGACGACCAGCGGCACCACGATCGACAGGCCGTACGGCGCGCCCTTATAGCCCCCCGTCAGGTAGATCGGCGCGGGCGGCTGCCCCGGCTGGGGCACCACCAGCGGGTAAGGACCAGGGCCCGCCTCCACGACGGTATGGCCGATCTGAGACGCTGTGGAGCATTCGCCTTTCTCGGCCTGCGGTTCAGGGCAGAGCGGGACCTTGGAGATCATCCCCAGCAGCCCTTTCGGCGTCTTGAACTGCAATGTCGAGACGCGCTGCTGGCCATCGCCGCGCTGCAACAGCAGCGAGAAATGGGTGAAGCCGCCAGCCTGGTCGGTCGTCGCGCCCGCGATCAGCGACGGACCGAACGGCAGCGGAGAGGCGCACGGGCTCCCGCCCGGGCCGCTTTCGATCGCGAAGCTGCTCGATGGGAACGCATCCGCCACAAACGGCGAGGACCACGGCGTGAAATCCGTCGTAGTCGTGTAAACCCCACACCCCGTCGGCGTCGCCAACGCGGCTTGCGCGCCACCACTGAATTGCAGCTCGAAATCCGTGAACGGCAGCTGTGGCGTTTCGTCGAACGTCGCCGTCAAACGACCAGTCGCACGATCCAAATGGACCGTCCCCACGATCTTCAAGTACACACCGTCCGCGTACGCCGAGACCAGCAGCTTCAATTCCGGCGGGTTGGACTGCAACACATACACGTCCCCTTCGAACTTGTCGGCCAGCAAAGGCGTCGTGATCGTGTCCGTACCCACCTTCGACGCCAACGGACACGACGGCGGACCTTCAGTACCGACACCATCTTCAGAGATCTGACACGCCCGCAATCCCGCCGCCTGACCAGGATTGATCGCGACGCCTTCAGGTAGGATCACCGTCGTGTCCTTCAAATCCGACGGTGCGACCAGACCTTCGGGGTCAACCAACCCTTCCTGAGACATTTTTACATCCGTCGTCAAACCCGCGGGCGTATCCGCATCCGACGTATCAGGTGACACTTTCACCGACGGGCTGAACCCGGGATGCTCACAACCAGTCAACGGCGGAGATTCGGAGACCATCGACTTCCACCTCGGATCAGAGAGCACCGGGGCGCCTTCGCTGTCTTCGCCGCCCGGTTCCTGCCACGAATCCACGTGGATCGTCGCAGACATCGGTGACCCAGCACACTCGGTAGGCAACGTCAAAAACGGCGTCGGAGGCAAACCAGAAGACTCAGGCAGCATTTCCGGTTCACCATTTTCTTTCTGCCGCTGGCGTTCGGCGGGAGAGCACGGTTGACGGAGCGCGCGGACCACGAACAGGCAGTCTCCGCGTTCTTCGTCGTGGTTGTGGTCCCCCGGCACGCCCCAGTAGGTGAGCGTCACGTCGTACACGTGCAGCGCCTGGCTGGTGTTGTTCGACGACACCGTGATGCCATAATCGCCGCCCGTACGCACCGACGGCGTCATATATACGGGCACTCCCGCCACATTGGCCCCGAACTGCGCGGGCACGCCGCTACCGGGCACCAGATTGAAGATACCGACCGTGAAACCGGACGGGACGCCGGCTACGGTGTGGACTTCGGCGATGCCCACCTGCGTGTTGGCGGGACAGCTCTGCGCAGTCAAGGGCACGGAGTTGTTTGGTGTCGCGAACAGCTGGCTACTGCACTGCGGGATCGCGTTGGTATTGCCGACCAAGCCCGGCGGCAGTTCGACGTGAACATCTCTCGGGTCACCGTCGGGGATGGTTTTCTGCTCGATGTTCGTCGTCGTATTGAACGCGAAGGCGGTCGTGACAGCCCACGGATGCGACCCGGCCCTCGTGTCCGGCGCGCCGAGCGCACCCGGTTCCGAACCCGCCGGAGGCTGTTCGGTGGCCGAGAAGGAAAAAGAGGAAAGACCGAACGACGCCGCCGCGGGCGACGCAGACACACAAGCACACACCACGACGGCGAGGCAGAGAGCCGCAAACTTGCTCACCATGATTACTTCCTCCCCTTCGCGCTCTTCTTAGCCTTCCTTGTCTTCTGCTTGACGATCTCGACGCATCTGCCGTGCCTCTTGACGAAGCCCCGCCTGCACTTCCCGGGCCTCGACTTGGGTTTGACCGCCGGCGGCCGCGGCGGGGCAGCGAAGTTGCCGACACCCGTAAACGTCACACTCGACGGCGTGGCAAAGATCGGCGGAGCCGACGGCACACCCTGACAGCCGGTGCCCGAGCACACAGGCGGCGAGACCGCGAGCACTCCCCCACCGGCACGCGCGTCGTAAAGATCTACAAGCTGGTCCGTATCCTGGGGAACGAGCTCCTGGCGAGTGATGAAGAACACATCACTGCCGTCGGCGCTCGCGTCGACGAAAGACGACCCGTTGACCAACGCTGAAGCGCCTGGGTCGGTACCACCTGAGACCAGATAAATACATCCCCCAGATAAGTTGTTGAACGCTTCGCTGCTACTGCTGCAGCTTCCCACTCCAGGCTGCTCCCACTCGTATACGTCCTGCTTACCGTTCGTATCCTGTGGCACCAGGGCGTCAAAGCTGTCGAAAAACACTCGGCCACCATCGTCTGTGAGCTCACGAGACTGGTAAACACCGCTGGGACCGTTAGCAGGTACCTGAAAATCGGTAGCCCCAAATACGCTTGATGGCCCGATAGGATGAGCGCCATCAGGGTTGCACGATATACATCTCAGGGTATTGAGGTCTGCATCGTAAATGTAGACCTCGTCGTCTGGATTCTGACTGACAGCGTCGCGATTGCCGTAGCCGGTCAACTCCGCTTCAGACATAAACAGCAGATACCGCCCATCGGACGATATCCGCTCAGTCCGAGCCGAGAGCGAGAGGCTCCAATCGTGCGCTACACCAACGAGTTCTACCGATCCGCTATTGTCACCAGCGGACAGAGCGGCGATGAAGGCCGTATGCCCTTCGTGATATACATACAAATTATCATCACCTGAGAGTGGAAGGCGTCCTTGACTATTTACTTTTTCAGTTAGGATCCCCTTAGCCACGTAGTAGACATAAGATCCGTCTTCGTTAGTTCCTAGCACTCCCTGAACGGACGCGCCATTGACATCGCTCATATTATGGTCAACGGTAAGATCTGTCAATTTACCATTGTCTGCATTAAATTCATACAGATCTTCTTCTTCCACCCTATTTTCGTTACTCCTATCAGCAGTGGAGTCGTTTGTGAGGCGTCGTCTATCTGTGAAGAACGCCTTCGAGCCGTCGCCGCTGGCCGCCCAGAATACTCCATTGCCACCTTCTTCTGCTGGATCTAGAGTGTTCTGTGACGCGTCCACCTGAACCGTTTTTACCCTACCTTCACGCATATACAATGCTTCTGGTTCTTCCGTACTCCAATACAAGCGCGACCCATCGTTCGAAATAGCGTGATCCTCCGAGCGTTCATCGAACTTTGTCACCGACCCAAAAAACGCACGTGGATCCGTTTGGCCAGCAGTTACATTTGGAAGCACGTTTACAGGCCACAATTTGCCATCAGCCCATTCATATAGGTTTTCTCGGTAAGGAGCTCCAGCGACCGCACCTGGAGTCAGGGCGGCAGGAGTGGAAAACACTACCTGACTCAAACTAGGAGTGGCGTCATCAAACGTGAGAGAGAAGGCTTCTGGCGATTCTTCGGGTGTCGCAGTAAGCAAGGACTGAAATTCACTGGTGTTGTCATTGGTTAGGCTGCGAAGATAATAATTCTGATAGCGGGGCGGTGCGTTTGCGAACGACGGACTTTCTATCGGTGTCCTGTCACCATTTCTAAACAAACCCTCGGAGAGATCTTCCGAGAAAACCTTATATGGGCCGCCATTGCCAGCGGTTCCATAGATTGCGGAGTTCATTGGGGTCATGAGATTCTGCGTGGACCAGCCATCGACGCCACGCGTGGACAGATACTGGCTTATCAAAGGAGCTCCCTGTGGATCATCGAACGAGCCGACCGAGACGTAGGTGATCGACCCCCCATTTTCAGAGGCCTGGACGACACCCCCACTAGAGGCTTCATCTATACCCAAGATGTCGGCGCCGTTCTTGTTCAGCGGAGAGACCATTTCCCAAGCCCGGCAGTCCGGCATGCCCGTCGCGCCCTGCTGCGCGCGGACCTGTTCGTTCGAACAGCCTTCGCCAGCGAACGCCGCCGCCGGCACGAGCACCCCCACCATCACACACAGCGAGGCGACCAGCACACCAAACACGGCCAGACGGGTGAGGGCCAACCCACGAATCCGGGTCGGCGCGACACCTCTTCTTATTTCAGGCGCCGACCCCGAGAGCCGCGGCGCCCATGCGAGACCGGCCCGGTGAAGGGGACCGAGGCCGACGCCGGAGCGCTCAGCACCACCCCACGCTGAGGATCGCCCCCCCCGCCCAACACACTCACCAAGCTCTTCGAGGCCACAAAGACCAGAAAGTATTCTCCGCATCTCACTCCCCTCTCATCACTTCTTTTTGGCGCTGTGCTTCGCCTTAGCGTTGCGCTTTGTCTTTTTAGCCTTCTTTAGCTTCTTGGCTTTGGGGCAGCTGGTGACTGTGATCTTGGTGCTCTCGTGAATTTCGGCGCCGTTCTGAGCCACGAACGCCGTCGGCATCGCCAGGGATTGGCCGCAGAAGCTGCCCTTGTCCTTCGCAGGCAGGTTCGCCGCCAGAGCCGAGTACCTACCCGTCGGCAATGTGAGCTCGAAGCTGCCGACAGGGACGTCGGGGACCTGCTGGAACGTGCTGCTCGTGATCCCCTGTTTGCTGATGAACGTCGTGCCCACCAAGTCGACCGTGACGCCGTAACCCTGCAGCACGACAATCAGGCTCGGGAACGCTTCCCCGCCATGGGAGACGAAGTACGCCGGTCCTTCCAACGCAACCGGGAGGATCGGGGTGACCGCCGTCGCGTGCCCGACGACCGATGCCGCGGGGCAATTCGCGGGGTTCGCTTCGAACGTCGCGGCCGTGCAGGCCTTCTGCAGCGTCGTCAACCGCGACGGGAGCTGCTTGGGGAGATCCACCTTGACGCGGGCGATGTTCGCCTGTGACCCAAACGGCGCTTTCGGATAGGTCAGCTTCACGCTCAGGCCGGCTCCATTCGCTTTGCTGGTCTTCCCAGATGTGGAGACCGCGAATTTCGGTTCGAACTTCAGCGCCGCGCAGTTCGTGACCTGAAACGGGACCTGCAGCGCAGCGCTCGCGCCTTCGGTGCTCGACAGCGTTCCCGTGATCGCCAGTTTGTTGCAGTCCGTCGGGTTGAACGTGAAGTTCGGCCGGTCGATC
The DNA here is from genome assembly GCA_963804675.1 of uncultured Solirubrobacterales bacterium. Classification (GTDB taxonomy): domain Bacteria; phylum Actinomycetota; class Thermoleophilia; order Solirubrobacterales; family Solirubrobacteraceae; genus Palsa-744. The sequence continues at coordinate 3,095,245 of CAWDRI010000001.1, forward strand.
GTCACATTGACGTGCTTGATCTGCAGCGGAATCCCGTCCAGAATCCGTGGGATCGAGTACGGGCCCGACGGGTCGCTCGTGATCCTCAGCGCCGCTGTGTGCGGGTCCACTTCGATCTTCGCCCGTACGACCAGGCAGTCGCACGCCGGATGGCTTTCCCGCGTGCTCTCCAGGTCGAACGGGCCCGCCTTCGCAGGGTTCACGATCGACAGGCCGAACGGCGCGCCCTCCGTCGGACCCGTCAAATACACCCTCCCGCCAGTCACCGTATACGGGTCACCGCCCAACCCCACGCTCACCGTCGTTTCACCGATCTCGCTTTCCGGGCCACACGTCCCCGCGTCCGCCTGCGCTTCCCCGCACAGCTTCACGCCCGAAAGCACACCCGAGAGGCCCGCAGGCATGTCCAACGCGACCGCGCTCAAGCTCTGCTGGCCGTCTTCGCGGCTCATCGTCATCGTAAACGGGCTGAACCCGCCCGCCTGGACGCTCGTCGAGCCCGCCGTCAGCGACGGCGCGAACGGCAACGGATCAAAGCACCCCCCGCCGCCCGGCCCCGAGGTGATGTCGAACTGCGCCGGCAGCGTCGCCACCGGAACGCCCGACCACGGCGCCAGCGACGCTTCGCTCGAGTATGTCCCGCACCGCGCCGGCGTCGCCAACGGCGCACGATCCGTCCCGAAGAACTGCAGCTTCAATTCTTCAAACGGCAGCTGCGGCGTGTTCTTGAAGGTTGTCACCAGCCGCCCCGTCGCCTGGTCCAGGGTCACCTGCCCCGCAAGCTTGATCCGCACCCCCGCCACCGGGTCTTCCGCAACCAGATACAGCGCCACCAGCGACCCAAACGGGTTGGCTTCTTGCGCGGCCAGATACACCGCTCCTTCGAGCTCTTCGGGAAGCAACGGCGTCTTGATCTGCACCGTCGCGACCTTCGAGGCTTCCGGACACGACACCGCACCCGGCGAGAACAACTCCGTTTCGCTCTGTGCCTCGAAGCCTTCATAGCCCGCCTGGGCCTCGGAGCACGCCTGCAGCCCATCGGCGGCCGCCGGGTTCAACACGACGCCTTCCGGGAGCGCCACCGTCGTGTTCTGCACATCGCCCTCAGACAGCCCCGCCGGATTCAGATCTTCTTCCTGAGGCACCCTCAGGTTCACATTCAACCCCGTCGGCGTGCTCCCCGCCGAGCCATCCGGGAGGATTTGCAGCGACGGCGAGAACGGCAGCTTGTTACACCCCTTCAGAGTCACCGGTTGGCCCGTGGTGTCTTCGCTCTGCACAGTGGCGTGCGCCCACCCTTCCGGCTCCTGCCAAGAGTCCGCTTCGATCGCATATGTCAGCGGAGCGCCACAGGAGCTCGGCATCGTGAGCAACGGCACGACCGCCGCACCCGCAGGACACAGCTCACCGTTCGGACCATCGATGGTCAGACAGTCGGGCCCGCGTTCGGCGTCGTGACGGTGATCGCCCGGCACACCCCAGAACGTTGTGCTGGCACCATAGACCGTCACCCCTTGGCTGGTGTTGCGGCTTTCCACTGTCAGGCCATAGTCCCGGCCCGTGCGTACTGACGGCGTCAGCAGAACCGGGACATCGGCGTAGTCGAACCCGAACTCGGCCGGCACGCCCTGCGCCGGCACGAGGTTATAGATGTTCACCGCCTCAAAACCAGCTTCTTCAGTGAGCCTGAGCCGCTCGACCCCGACAACCGTCGAAACCGGACAGTCCGTGGAGTCGAGCGATCCCTGATGGCTTGGACTCGCATAGAACAGCCGCTGGGAGCATTGCGGCACAGCGGTCGCGTTACCCACGAGCCCAGGAGGCAGTTCCACTGCGAGGTCCTTCAAGGCCCCGTCCGGAACGGTTTCCCCGTTCGCATTGAGTGTCGTTTCGAAGTTGAACGACGTCGTGAATTCGTAGGGATGCGAGCCCGCCTGCAGGTCTGGCGTGCCGTCCGGATTGGTGGCCGTCACATCGAAGCCGACCTCGCCCGGCTGAAAACCGAGCTCCGCCAGCGCGGGCGAGGCGATACTCAGAGGTAGGAGAGAAACGAGGAAGGTCAATATCAAGCTGCGCAACAGAGCGTGTGGTGACCGACGGCTTGTAAGCTTGCCGGCCGCTGCGGGTGGGGACACTCGGTATTTCATGACTGCGCCCTCCGGTTGGCGCGGGCGGTCTTCTTGGCATGCTTCTTCTTGGTTTTGGCTTTGACGCATTTGTGGTGCTTCTTGACGGAGTTCCGCTTGCACTTCGAGGGCTTCGACTGCGGCTTGGACGCGGGCCGGCTCGCCGGGTGCGCCGAGGACTGCGGGTTGCCCGGGCCGGTGAACGTCGCGCTCGCGGGCGCGCCGAAGATCGCCGGTTGCGCAGAAGCCGGGGGCTTGCACGAATCGCCGTTGTTGCACGGCGGCGAGACGAGCACGGCCGGCGCTGCGCCGACCGCTTCGCCGGGCACATGTGGCGCCCGAGCGTCATACACATCAATCAGGTTGTCGGTGTCCCCTGCAACGAGCTTCGCCTTGGTGAGAAAGAACACGTCATCGCCATCCGCGCTCGCGTCCAGGAACGAGGATTCTTCGCCGGATGTGCCGCTGGAGATCGGGCCCACACAGCCACCCGCAATTCGACAACTGCCGCGCCCGTCTTCCTCCCACTCATACACATCCTGTGTGCCGTCGGTGTCCTGCGGAGCGAGCGCGTCTTCGCTGTCGAAGAACACACGAGCGCGGCCTTCCACGCTGGAGAGCACACGCGACTGGTAGATCGCGTGCGCGATTCCAGACTGCGTCCCCCCGGGGATGTTCGAAGGGCCGACCGGCCGTGCCCCAGTCGGATCGCACGATGCGCAGCCGAGCACACCCGCACCTGCGTTGTAGTCGTACACCTCCTGACACGGACCTGAGAGGAACGGGGAACCTTCTTCAGAAACTCCGCAATCCGCGGGTTCCGCGGGCTGATTGTCATAGCCGGTCAAGTCTCGATCGGACATGAAAACCAGGTTCTGCCCGTCCGCGGCGACCCTCGAAGTACGTTCGGTTGTGCGAGTGGCCCAGTCGCCGGCTGCGCCCTTCTGATTTTCGTCGTGCCCGCCTTCGACGTTGTCGTCCTCAGAAAGCGTCGCTATGAAGCCGACCGTGTCAGCCGACGTGCCCCTGTGCCAGACATAGAGGTTGTCCCCACCCGCTACAGCCTTTTGTTTCTCGCCATTTTCGCCGGATGACAAGATACCCCGCGCGACGAAATAGACATAGGAGCCGTCTTCGCTGGCGCCCAGCACACCCTGCACCTTGGCGCCACTGGGGTCTTGAGTAGTGAGATCGCTGAGCCGGCCACTCCCGAGATCGTATTCATACAGATCGATATTTTCACTTGCGCGTGCCGCGGTGGAGTCGCTGGTCAGCTTGCTGTTGTCGGTGAAAAATACCCTCGACCCGTCGCTGCTGGCAGTCTGAAACAGACCGTGACCGCCTTCGGGACCCTGCGAGGAATCAACCTCGACGGTGCATGCCTTTTCCGCTTCGGTGCATTCACCTCCCGGGCCAAAAGCGCTCTGCGGCTGTTCAGCGTGCATACGAGCGTAGAGATTTTCTTCATCGGTAAAGAAGACCGTCAACCCGCCGTCCGAGATCGCGTACAGACCTCCGGCAGAATCACCATTATCGTCGTAGCCAAGCACAGCGTGTGGTGTTCCCTTTGCTGCGCCCGGAAGGATGTTGACGAGATGAAGCTCGCCGCCAGACCACTCATAAAGATTGTCTTCGTCAAATCCTCCGCCCTGAACCGCATTGGTGGTGAGCGCCGCGCCTGTCGCGAATACGATGTGGCGCAGGTCGGGGGTCGCGCCCTGCATTTCCAGCGCAAAACTGGAGGATGACTGACTCGGGGGGCTCGTCAGCACGGCCTGAAAGTCGCCGGGGCCCGCGCCGAGTTCCTGCACATAGTAGTTCTGGTACCCCGCCGGCGCGTCGTTGGTCAGGGGTGGACTTTCGACCGGCGTTTTTGCGGCGTTCAGCAGCAGTCCGCTGGAGAGTTCCGCTGAAAACGCCTTATAAGGACCTCCCCCGCCAACGGTGTCGTAGGAAAAAGAGGCTCCCGGCGGGTTGATGTTCACTGTTGACCAGGCGCCCGCCCGACGCGTGGCGAGATACTGGGCCTCCAGCGTCGCGCCGGCGGGATCCGCAAACGCGCCGCTGGACGTGTAGACCATCGATTCGCCGTTTGCCGCAGCTTGTGAGAGGCCGCCCAAGCCGCCCGAAGGGAACCCGTCGATGCCGAGGATGAGCGAGCCGTTCTTTTCGAGCGGCGAGACCATTTCGTACGCCCGTTCGTCGAGCAGCCCCGACGCCGCGACGGCCGGCTGCGTCGTGAACGTCTGGTCGGGACCTTCTGTAGTGCCATTCGTGTTACGCGCGATCACCCGGTAGTGGTAGACGGTGCCGGGCGTGAGATCCCGTAGTTCGGTACTCGAGCTCACATCGTCTTCACCAGCGCCGATATCGATACCGGGTGGGGTAGACACGTCGATGCACGCCGCGGGGTCGGCCGCGCAGTCGGCGCTCCCCCACTGGAAGTAGTAGTGCGTGTCATAGAGCGCGGGATCGATCTGTGCGTGCAGCGTCGCCGCGCTCGCCGTGACTTCGGTCGTTGACTCTTCTTCGACCAACGGCGGCTGCGGGTGCGTCGCGCCATAGATGTTGACCAGGCCACTGCCGTTGGGGGCATACACCTCGCCCGCCGCGCTCGCCGAGACACCGAAGGATTCCCCCGGTGAGAGCATCCCCGGTTCTGAGGTGCCGAACGCGCTCAGCCGCCTCAGTTCCCCCGAGCTTTCGTATTCGGCGATGTCGCCCTGCTCATCGACATAGAGGAGATGACGGGAGGGATCGGGGTCGGCCGCGAGAGTGCTGCCCGCAGCGTCAACTTCGGTACCGCTCGCCGGTGTTTCCCCTTCGGCTTCGAACTGCGCTTTGGTCTCGAACTGCGACGGTTCATAGCGCATGACCGGGCCTCTTTCGTACGTGTCGGCGTACACGTCGCCCGCCGGGTCCACCGCGATGTTGCAGACTTCGCCGTCGAGGCCCCACAGCGAGGATTCGTAGTCGGTGTTCACGACCGCGCCACTCGATGGCGAGTACCTGTTGACGTGGCTGTGGTTTTCGCTGTTCGCGAGCCCGACGTAGACATTGCCGCTCGCGTCGACAGCCACCCCGCACGGCTCACCCCAAGGCGCCCCCGGCACTTCCGTCTGGACTTCGCCGTTCAGTTCTGCCGGCCTGCCCCCCACTTCGAGCGGGACACCGTCGGGTCCGTAGATACCGATATCGCTGCCGTTCGCCACGTAGATGTCGCCCTTCGCCGGGCCGCCCGCCGAGTCATCGACCGCGAGCTCATTTTCGTCCCTTGCAGCGCCGCCCACACCCGTGATCACGTTCGTGCCCAGCGCGGAGAAGTCCACCGCTTCGCCCGCCGCGTTGAACTTGTAGATCGAGCCCCCCGCCGCGTGGGTGTCATAGACATAGACATCGCCTGCGGCGTCCACCGCCACGCCCTGCACATCGGAGAACGACGTGAGCGAGATCGGGCCTTCGGGGCCGAAGGAGCCGAGGAAGGGATGGCGCGAGAACGCCGCCTGCGCGGGCGCGCACGTCAGGAGCGCCGCCGCGAGGGCCACGCATAGCGCCACCAGGGCTGTGAGGGGCGGGCGGCGAGTGTTCATCGGTGCCCCTTCTTCTTAGACTTTGCGTGTTTGTGGTGCTTCTTCGCCTTCTTGGCCTTTGGGCAATTGGTGACTGTGATCTTGGTGGACTCGTGAATTTCGGCGCCGTTCTGAGCCACGAACGCCGTCGGCATCGCCAGGGATTGGCCGCAGAAGCTGCCCTTGTCCTTCGCAGGCAAGTTGGCCGCGAGCGCGGAGTACTTGCCCTCGGGGAGCGTCAGCTCGAAGCTGCCGACAGGGACGTCGGGGACCTGCTTGAACGTGCTGCTCGTGATCCCCTGTTTGCTGATGAACGTCGTGCCCACCAAGTCGACCGTGACGCCGTAACCCTGCAGCACGACAATCAGGCTCGGGAACGCTTCACCGCCATGGGAGACGAAGTACGCCGGTCCGTTCAACGGGACAGGCAACACCGGCGTGATCGCCGTCGCGTGCCCGACGACCGATGCCGCGGGGCAATTCGCGGGATTCGCTTCGAACGTCGCGGCCGTGCAGGCCTTCTGCAGCGTCGTCAACCGCGACGGGAGCTGCTTGGGGAGATCCACCTTGACCCTGGCGATGTTCGCCTGGCTCGAGGCCTGGTTAGCGCCGGGCGGTGTGGTCGGGTAGATGATCTTCGCGGTCAGGCTCGCACCATCGGCTTTGGAGGTCCTGCCCTGGGTGGAGACTTTGAAGTCCGGCTTGAACTTCAGGCTCTGACAGGAGCCAACCTGGAACGGGGTCGAGATCGCGGCCTGGGCGCCTTCGGTGCTCGTCGCCGTCCCCGCGAAGGACTGCGGGTTGCAGTCGGTCGGGTTGAACATGAACCCTTCCCTGTCGATCACCGCGTTGATCGCCCGCAGATCCGTCGGGATACCATCGACGATGCTCGGCAACGAGTCCGTCGTGACCGTCAACTGCGCGGTACGGGGGTCCACTTCGATCTTTGCGCGCACGATCTGCGTCTGCAACGTGAACGGACCCACCACCAGCGGCACCACGATCGACAGACCATACGGCGCGCCCTTATAGCCCCCCGTCAGGTAGATCGGGGCGGGGGGCTGCCCCGGCTGGGGCACAACCAGCGGGTAGGGGCCGGGGCCTGCCTCCACGACGGTATGCCCGATCTGCGACGTGGCGGCACATTCGCCTTTGGAAGCCTGCGGTTCCCCACACAACGGGACCTTCGAGATCATCCCCAACAGACCCTCCGGCGTCTTGAACCGCAGGCTCGAGATGCGCTGCTGACCATCCCCGCGCTGCAGGAGCAGCGAGAAGTGCGTAAAACCACCGGCCTGATCGGTCGTTGAGCCCGCGCTCAGCGACGGCGCGAAGGGCAGCGTCGAGACGCATGCGGTGTCGTTCGGGCCGCTGTCAATATTAAACTCGGCGCCCGTGAGCGCGTCGGCCTCAGACGGGCTGCTCCACGGGGTAAAATCGGCGCTCGTCGTGTAGGCCCCGCACAGCGCCGGCGTCACGAGGGCGGCGCGCGCGCCGCCGCTGAACTGGAGTTTGAAGTCCGTGAAGGGTAGCTGCGGCGTTTCGGAGAACGTCGTCGTCAGCCGCCCCGTGGATTCGTCGAGTTCCACGTCCCCGACGAGCTTTACGTTGATCCCGTCCGCGGAGGCCGCGACGAGCAGCCGCAGGTGCGGCGGGTTGGACTGCAGCACATACACGTTGCCGATCAGTTCCGGTTCTGTCAACCCTTCGAGCAGCGGCGTCTGGATTTTCACGGTCCCGACCTTCGACCCCAACGGACACGACGGCGCAGCCGTGTCTTCCTTGCCTTCGGCCTTTTCGGCTTCCGTTGTGAGCGCATCCTGCGCGGGCTGGCAGGCTTCCAGACCCGCCGCCTGGCCCGGGTTGATGACCATACCCGCGGGCAACACCACCGCCGTGTTCTTCAAGTCCGCGGAGGAGACCCCTTCGGGATCGAGCAGACCACCGAGCGGCGGTTTCACATCGACCGTCAGCCCGGCCGGGGTATCAGCCGCGGAGGTATCGGGCGAGACCGTCAGCTGCGGCGAGAACGACATACGGTCGCAGCCGGTCAACCCCACCGGAGCGCCTTCGCTTTCGCCGCTGAACGCGCTCCCTTGAATGAAAACACCAGGTTCTTCCCAGGAGTCCGCATGAATCCTCGTCTCAAGCGAAGTCGAGCAGCGCGTCGGCAACGACAGAAACGGCTCGACCGTGCCCGGGAACGCGTGCGAGCATTCGGATTCGCCAGCAACGGTCAGGCATTCCCCGCGGAATTCGTCATGACGCGGGTCGCCCGGGACGCCCCACAGGAACGCCGTGAATTGATCCAGGGCAAACCCCTGAGGCGTATCGACGGATTCCACGGTTATGCCGTTGTCACCGCCCGTCCGCACCGACGGCAGCAACAGAACCGGCGTGCCGTAGAAATTGAAACCGAACTCAGCCGGCACCCCGGCAGGCGGAACCAAGTTATACAAGGCAACCCATGCAGGTTGTTCCCCGGCGTTTGCGGCGCGCACAACCCCGATCTGAGAGTAATCGGGACAGTCTCCCCCCGGCAGAGCACCCCCCGAGTTGACGTTCGGGTTGACGGTAAAGAATTCCTTCTCGGTGCACTTCAACGTAGCGGCCGGGTTGCCGACGAGCCCCGCGGGCAGTTCGACCCGGGTGTTCTTGAGATCTCCGTCGGGCACCGGTTCGCCAAACCGGTTCGTCGCGTCTCCGAGCTTGAATCGCGTGACCATCTCCCACGGATGCGAGCCGGCCAGCAGATCGGGAGAGCCGTCCGGGTTGATGAACGTGTTTTCGAAGCTCTGGAAGGCGAGGCCGGCGAGAGCCGACGACGCGCCGACAGACCCAAGGAACAGGAGTAGCGCAACGGCCAGAGGCGCCAGTAGGAAAATCCTGCGGGGCAGCACCCGGCGATCGGGAGACTCGCTACGGGGGCTCATCGTCCAGCCCCCCGCTCGGAACTGGCTCTTCTTGCCGCGGCCTTCGGCTTCGCTTTGCGCGGCGGGCCATACCGCCTCTTGGCCGTGGCTTCGCAGGAGATACGAGCACGTCTCGGCTTCTTTTTACAGGTGCGGAGCATCGCCGCGAGCTTCTGAGCGCGCGTGAGAACCTTCGGCTTCACTTTTGGCGGTTCGAGGGAGGGCGGCGCGAAGTTGCCCGCGCCGGCGAACGTCGCGCTCGGTGGGGTGGCAAACGTCGGTGGCGCCGCGGGCGAGCCCTGACAGCCGGTTCCGGTGCATTCCAGCTGCGGCGCCACCGGGAAGCCGCCGTCTTCACGCGCGTCATAAAGGTCCGGGAGCGTATCCTTGTCCTGCGGAACCAGCGGCTGGCTGGTCGTGAAGAAGACGTTGCTGCCGTTTGCGCTGGCATCGACAAACGACGATTCTTCGTCGCTCTCACCACCGGAGATCAACGAGACGCAGCCTCCGGAGCGTTCGCTGAAAGTTTCGCTCGAGCTCGTGCAGCTGCCGGACCCCGGCGCCTCGTACTCATATACATCCAGCTGGCCGTTGGTGTCCTGCGGCACCAACGCATCATACGTTTCAAAGAACACACGATTGCCCCCTCCAGAGAGCACGCGCGGCTGATAGAGGCTCTTACCTTCCAGGAAGCTTTCAAAATGCGTTCCCGCGGCGATGTCGGAGGGTCCAGTTGGGCGCGCGCCGCTGGGGTTACACGAAATGCAACTCAGCCGGTCCTGCGCCGCGTCATAGAGGTAAACCTCCTCATCGGGCTTGCCCGTCGAAAGGTCCGTGTTGTCATAGCCCGTCAAGTTCGCCGCTGACATGAACACCGCGGATTCGCCGTGGGAGGCAACCCTGGCCGTACGCCTCGCGATCGAACCGGCCCAGTCATACGCGAGCCCCGGCCGGGCGGCGTTCCCCTCCAACTGCTCTTCGTCGGCGGCCGCGAGGGCGCCGACGAACGTCGTGACTCCTTCGTGCCACGCATACAAGTTATTGGCGCCGGTCACGGCACTCCCTGCCAGGCTTCCCCGGGCGACGAAATAGACAGACGAGCCATCGGCGTTCGCGCCCAACACGCCCTCGACCGCCGCACCTTCGGGATCGTTCGCGTTGGGATCGACCGTAATGTCGGTCAGGCCGCCGGTGTGGATGTTGTAAACGTAGATGTCTTCGCCCACGCCATTTTTCGTGGCACCTCCGTGCGCTGTGGAGTCACTTGTCAACCGCAGCCCATCTCTGAAGAACACCAACGAGCCGTCGCCGCTCGCAGTAAGGAACGTGCCACCGCCACTTTCGCCACCTATATCTGAGGCGTCGAGCTCAACCGTGGGCCTACCCGTTTCGTACAAGTAGAGTGCTTCCTTGGTCGACCAGATCACGCGCTCGTGCGGGCCTTCTTCAAAGACGGCCTGCCCCTCGAACTGCCCGGATCCGACCGTGGCCCCTGGCGCCGCTTCTCCGTGCGGAAGTATATTGACCTGCTGGAGTTCGCTTTCGTTTTCGGACCACATGTAGAGGTTCGGCGCGCCGGTGTCCACGGCGCCCGCGGTCAACGCTTCGTCGCTGGCGAATACGACACGCTTGAGGTTCGGCGTCACACCTTCGAGTTCCATCAAAAAGTGTTCTGGTTCTTCTGCAGGGGTGCTCGTCAGGAGCGACTGATAGCTTTCGTCGGCGAACGCACGCAAATAGAGGTCCTGATAGCCAGGTGGGGCGCCAACGCCCAGAGGTGGGTTTTCCACCGGCCTGCTATCGCCGTTAAGCAGCAGGCCACGCGACAGATCCAAAGAGAACGCCTTGTATGGGGTGTCATGACCGACGTTTCCGTAGGACTGCGAGAGCATCGGCGGAGTGATGTCCCGCGTCGACCAGCCGTCTGAGCCGCGCGTCGCGAGATAGTTGCTGCCCCGTGACGCGCCCTTGGCTTCGCCGAAGGCGCCGATCGCGACATACGCCACCGAGTTCCCTTCTGGCGACGCCTGCATCGGCGCGACTGATCCCAGCTGTTCTTCGCTGCCGAACAGACCCACGATATGCGCGCCGTTCTTCGCGACGGGGGAGACCTGCTCCCACGCGCGGTTGTCCGGCAGCGTCAGCGGTGCGCCCGCAGCGAATGTCGTAAAGGTGTGTTCGGGGCCTTCCATGGTGCCGAGCCGATTACTCGCGATCACGCGATAGTGGTAGAGCGTGCCCGGCGTGAGGCTCCGCAGTTCGGTGCTCGCGGTCACGTCACTCTCACCCGCGCCGATGTCCGCCCCGGGCGCGGCAGGGACATCGGTGCATGCGGCAGCATGTTCAACGCAGCTTTCCGTGCCCCACTGGAAGTAGTAGTGCGTGTCGGCAAGCGCGGGATTGACCTGTGTGTGCAGTGTCGCGGCCGCTTCCGTAACGTCGCTCGCATACTCTTCGTCGATCGACGGTGCCGACGGGTGAACAGGAGCATAGATATTGATCCGTCCGCCACCACTGGAAGCGTATATTCCCCCCGCCGCGTTACTCGCCACACCGAAGGATTCGCCGCTGAGCTTGCCCGGTTCCGCTTGGCCGATCGTGCTCAGACGCGTCGGTGTCGCGGAGGTTTCGTATTCCGCGATTAGATTCTGCTCGTCTACGTAGACGATATGGCTGGAAGGAGAAGAATCCGCCGCGACGGTGCTGCCGGCAGCATCGACTTCCACGCTGAACACGGGAGGCGCTTCGACGGTGTTGAAATCCGGTTCTGAGGTGCTGTACTCGGTGACCGGGCCTTCTTTCCACCTCGTGACATACAACTCTTCATCAGGACCGGCCGCGAGGTTGCAGCTTTCATAGCCAAGGCCCCAAAGCGAGGAGGTGTAATCCGTGTTCGCCGCGACGCCGCCAGCCGGGGTGTACATGTTCACGTCACCGCTTTCCAAGCCAACGTACACATGCCCACCGGCGTCCACCGCGACACCGCACGGAGTACCCCAGGGGCCGCCGGCCGCCCCATTCAATTCGCCGAGTTCACCGCCGGTTTCCGAGTCGTAGATCTTGACACCGGAATAGTCATCGACATACAGGTCGCCTTTCGTGGTCGCGCTGGAGTTGTCGAGCGCGAGCTCCTGCACCGCGCTATATGCGGCGTGGCCCACGTTTTCGATCACGTTCCCGTGAACGTTCCCGCCGGTTTCCGTAAAATTCACCGGTTTACCGGCCGCGTCGAACCTGTAAACAGAGCCATTCCCACCGTTGTCATACACATAGACATCACCGGTTGCCTGGTTGACCGCCACGCCCTCGACATCGGAGAAGGACGTGAGCGAGTGCGGCCCTTCCGGACCAAAGGACCCGAGCAAGGGATGGGGCTGGAATACCGCCAGCGCCGGCGCGGTCAACACCAGCGCTCCGGCCAGCGCGCACAGCACACCAAACACAACAAGCCCACCGGCACGCCGGTGCTCCGCCGAGACGCATCGTGCATCCCCTCTCCCACTCCTCATGACTTTCCGTCTCCCTTGTCCCAGTCTCTGCACTGACGACACGGATGAGGACGATCTCCCCCTTCGGGACGATCTCCGTCTCCGTGCCGGATCGCATAAACGACCCATTACGACGGTACTCCAGAACGCCTCGGCGTGTCAAATCGCAACTGTTGTAAGCCATCCGCGGGGTCTTGCGCGGCTAGACGCTGGCGCAGCTCGTTGTCTGTAAACGACCCCTTACCAGTTATTTCAGGCGGAGGTCCATGCCACCACGACCGTCGGCTGCGTCCATCCGAGAATCGAGCCGCACAGCACCTACAGAACGCGCGCGGCGATACCTTTCTGGCCGTAAACACCGAGCGTCAGAACCGGATCGTTTACTGCCCGCTGGTGTCCCCTTTTGTTTTATTGTTCCGAATTACCGGTAAAGCCATCCGAGGCTTAAAGCGAGGGTCAGCAGGGGGGCGAGACGCGAGCTCCCACTGCCCGATCTGGGCCTCGGGAGGATCGAGCCGATCGTCGAGCCCCGTCGGCGAGCAGCCATCCGCGACATGCACTTATCTAGTTGATGGGATGTTCCCTGATAACGGTTGGTGTTTGGGGGCGAGAACGACCGCCGGCAAGGCCACTACGCTAGGTTCGAGCCCCCTCCGTCCAACAAACCGCAAAGGAGCTCCTGTGGCCCTAACGCAAACCCAGCTGGCGAGCGCTCTCGCCGAGCGTGTCGAGTTGAGCAAGGCCGACGCGAAAATCGTGCTCGACGCCTTCGAAGAGATTGTCCTCGAGCAACTCGCGGAAGCGGAGAAAGTACGGATCGGCAAGCTCGTCCAGCTGACCGTCCGTCTCAAGCCGGCGACAAAGGCGCGCAAGGGCCGCAACCCGGCAACCGGCGAGCAGATCACGATCAAGGCGAAATCGGCCAGCGTCGACGTTCGCGCACGGCCGCTCGCAGGCGCCAAGGAGGCGCTGCCGTCGATCCAGAAGGCCCGCCGCAAGCTCGGCGGGTGAGACGCGATTGCCGTCATCGGAGTGGTCTTCCTGGTGACCGAAGGCTGAACAACGCTGAAAGCTATTGACCCCGTTTTGGGGCCGGCGGTGCTTAAGGGGTATGGGACGATCGCGCGAGACGAGTTGGTGACGAGAAGCATGGCCCGGTCTTGGTCGATGCCCCTGGTTGAGCTCGTTACGAGCCGTCTCGCGTTGCTCGCTGACCCGACGCGCGTGCATCTGCTCACGCTGCTCGAGGAGCGTGAGGCCAGCGTTCAGGATCTCGCTGACACGGTGTCCAGTACACCGCAGAACGTCTCCCGGCATCTCGGCATCCTGCACCGCTCGGGGATCGTCGCGCGGCGCAAAGATGGCACCTGCGTGTACTACTCGCTGGTCAACTACTCGGCCTGCAGGCTGCTCGACCAGGCGCTCGCGAGCATTCGCGGCCAGATCGATGAGCTGGCCGACGTCGTGAAGCTCGCTGCGTAGCGAGTTCCTCGCGGTAATCCTGAGCGGTGTCCCTTGCGGCCGTGTGCCTTCACGCTGTCTGCCTCCTACACGGCGCGTATCACAGGGCTTATGAAAGTGCTTGCTTTCACATTTGATGTAAGGGATTACTTTCACATGATTTGCGATTGTGGTGTTTTTGTGAGACGGCCCGTACGGTCGTCCTATGACTGTTTTTCATAGGAAGACTTCACGAAAAGACGAGCCCGGTGTCGGCCGCTCATCGGTCGCTGGTGTGAGTCGTTTGGCTCATTTCGCAGGGCGAGTGTTGTTGTGGGGATGCGTGTTGCTGCTGCTCATACGTGGCGCGTTTTCTCTATTCAGCACTGGCTCGCGTGCAGTCACAGCCACACGCGGTGTAACGGTGACTGTCACACAGCCCGTTAGTGCCAAACCGTCGAATGCGCGGAGGAAGTGATCGGTATGTCACACGTTTGGGTTGCTTGTTGGCTGTCTGGTTGTGTGGCGGCGCTGCTGCGGTCGGGCGTTGTTGCGTCGGGTAACAACGTTGGCCAGAACGTCGCGAACCTGTTGAAGGGGTACGCGGGTGATTTGTACGGCGGGATTGTCGCCGTGATCAGCCTCACGTTCTTGCTCAATCGCAGGTACACCGAGCTCGCGGTGTTTCTGTTCGCGGCGATTGTGGTGGCGTGGATGGTGTTCGCGCCGTCTGAGATCGCGACCGCCGCGGAAGCTATCGGCAAGCAGGTCTTCGGTTGAGGACTGTGAGCGATGAGTGACAGCTCGCAGCCGATTCGCTCCTACCAGCGGATCTTCCGCCCGGATCGGCGGATCTACCAGGTTGACGGGCGGCGTCTGCCGGTCCCGGGTGGGGTGCCGCTTGAGTGGCTGGCGTGGGCGTTCGGCGCGCTGGTGGCGATCCTGGTCTTGAGCCAGCGCTCGATTCTGCTGGCGCTGGTGCTCGGAGCGATCGGCGCGCTGATCGGCGCCAGCTCCCACGGCTGGGTCGGCGCGGTGATCGCCGCTGTTGCGGGCTTCGCGCTGACGTTGATCGCCGGTGTGCTGTTGGGCTGGGTTGATTGGCCGCTGCGGCTCATCATTGCGCCAGCGATGCTCGCGACGCTAGCGGGCCAGGCATCGCCTGACGGTCGTCCGGCTCACCGCTACCTTGCGTCTTGGGTCGCGGTTCGTTTGCGGGCCGCCCGGCATTCGCTCGATCGGGCGCTTCCCGCCGATGGCGAGGTGGATGTGTGGGCGCCGCGGGTGTGGGTCGCCCCGGACGAGCACTCCCCCGTTTTGCATCACGGGCGTGTTCGTGGCCCGGCGCGGCTGGTGTTCGGCCGGCCGGTCGTGGTGATTCCCGGGCGCCGGAGGTTTCTGGTGCGTCCGTGTGAGGGGCACCGGATGCGTCGCGGGGAGCGCCGCGCGGAAGTGATCGAGCTCGGCGACGGGCAGATCGTGGAGGTGCGGCTGTGAGCTTCCCGCTGCGATATGCGAAGGGCAACGTGCTGCTAGGCCGTGGCGGCGAGGCCGCGGGCCTGTACCGGCTGGGGATGACCTCTTACCCGTATCTGCCGACGGGTGAGAAGTGGACGCTGCAGCGGCGTCTGCAGCGGCTCGCGCACACGATCGGCGCCGACTTCTCCCTATGGCGCGTCCAGCGTGCCTACCCGGCCGAGCAATACGTGGCACACACCGCCGGGCTGCTCGACGAGCGCCATCAGGAGCCAGCGGCATGGGAGGCGTTTCTCGCCGGGCACCGGGAGCGGCTGCGTGAGCTCGGGTCGCATATCCCCGAGGTGTATCTCGCGGTCTCGCTCGCCGGGGGCGCCCAGGCCGGAGTGGGGTCGGGGCTGGTGCGTGGCGTGGATCGTGTGCGGCGTCGGGTGGAGGAGCTGGCCGGGATCGGCGAGGCGTCACCGATCTCCGGGGGCGAGCTGTCCGAACTGGCGACGCGGGAGCAGCGCGTGTATGAGCGGCTGAACGGTGTCCTTGCCGTGCGGCGCGCACGGACCGTCGAGCTGCAATGGCTGCTGCGTCGCACCGCCTGCCGAGGGGTCTCAGAGCCCGCCCTGGACCAGCATTGGCAGCCGGACGCGCTGATCGTCAACGCCGCCGACGGCGGTGTCGCGTTTGCGCCACTCGGTCACGACTTGGCGCAGTGTGCAAACGCGGCGATCACCGAGCAGCAACAGACGCTCGTGGTGGACGGCGAGCAGGGCCGCTGTTTTCAGGCGATGCTCGCGCTGGGGGCGCTCGCGGACGCACCGGAGTTCCCCGGCTCGACCGCGGAGGTGCTGTTCGCGCCACTGGAGGCTGTCGGGTTTCCCGTCGACGCCGCGGCACATGCCCGGTGGCTTGGTAACAGGCAGGCGCTTGCGCAGGTGCGTAAGCGGATCACAGATGTCGAGCATGCTTACCACGAGCAGGTGCAGGGAGCGGCGCATGGGCCGAGCCTGCTCGCGGGGGAGGACCGGATGCTCGCGCGTGAGTACGAGGCGCAGCTACAGGCCGGCGGGCATCCGCCGATGCTCTACGCGCAGATCGGCCTCGCCGTCGGCGCCGCGAGTGAAGAGGAGTTGGAGCAGCGCGTCGCCGCCCTGAAAGAGCAGTACGGCGACATCCAGCTGCACCGTCCCGCCGGCCTTCAGCGGGAGATGTTCTTCGAGCATCTCCCGCGAGCGGATGGGTGGTTGTAGTGCGTGATTACACCCAGCAGCTCACGGTCGAGCAGTTCGGTGGCATGGTCGCCACCGCGACGCGCACGGTCGGCTCCGCGCGGGGGCCCTATCTCGGGTACACGCCGACGGGCGCGCCGTTGCCGGTGCGCTTCGATCCCACGCAGGCGCCGCGGGAGGATCGGGCGTCGGGCGTCTTGTTGATCGGGACGTTGGGGTCGGGGAAGACCGTCGCGGCGCAGACGATCGCCTATGCGGCGGAGCGCCGCGGGAGCCTGGTGGTGGATTTCGATCCGAAGCCCGACCACGGTCTGCACGAGCTGGGAGAGCTGAGCGACCGGATACAGGTGCTCGAGCTGTCCGGCGACCCCGAGCAGCAGGGCCGGCTGGACCCGCTCGCGATCGGCCTCGACGATATGCGGGAGGAGCTGGCCTGCTCCTACCTGCTGGAGCTGCTGCCCGGCCAGGCGAGCACGTGGGAGAACGCGGTCAGTCTCGCCGTCAAGGACGCGGTCCGCGAGGGCTCCAAAAGCCTGCTGCGCGTCGTCGAGCTGCTCGGCGAGAGCGACCGCGCGGGCGCCCGCGAAGCGAGCGAGGCGTTGGAGGTAATCCGTGATTTCGGTCTCGCCAGATTGGGGTTCGGTGACGGCAGCACCACGATCAACCGCTCGGATCGGCCGGTCACGACGATCCGCATGCCCGGCCTCTCACTCCCCGAACCCTCGGCGGCAAGAGATACCTACACCCGTGCCGAGCGCGTCTCCGTCTCGACGCTCTCCCTCGTCGCGGCATATGCGCTGAAGCTGATCTCCGGAGACCGGACGCGACACAAGGTCGTGGGGCTCGATGAGGTGTGGTTTCTGCTCTCCTCTCCGCAGGGGCGCCAGCTCATCAACCGACTCATCCGTCTTGGCCGCGCGTTCAACGCGACCGTTCTCTTGGGCACGCACAGGATCGGCGATCTCGGGGACCTCTCAGACCTCATCGGCGTCGTGTTCGTCTTCGGTCAGGACTCGGATACCTCGGCAGAAGCGGCGTTGCGGTTCATCGGCCTGGACCCGACACGCGCACTGGTCGGCCTCGTCCGCGAATACCGAGCCGGCAGATGTCTGATGCGCGACCTGAACGGCCGCGTCGGCGAAGTGCAAGTCGATCTCGTCTACCCGCACCTCCTCCAAGCGTTCCAGACCACACCTGGCCAGCCGCAGAGGAGCGCGTCATGATGACCACCGTCCTTGGCGCGCTGCGGTGGGCCGCTCGCCGACGGCGGCTGCTCGCTGTGCTGTTCGCTTTCACCGTCGCGCTCGTGTTGCTCGCGGGTCCCGTGGCGTTCGCGGGTGACGTGTACGGGAATATCGGTCCCGCGCCGCAGCTCCCGGCCGGCGGGCTGGTAGGTCGTTACCCGCTCGCGAATTACTCCCTGGATCAGTACTTCCCCGCGATCAGCGTCGGGCTGACGAGCGGTGTGGATGCCTCGGGTGTCGCGCCGATGATGGCGTACTTCGCCGCGCAGGTCATCTGGCTACTGACCGCGTTCCTCGCGAACGCGGTGATCACCCTGTTCGGGTTCGCATTCAGCCTGGACCTCGTCAACGGGAACGGGAGCCCGGGGTCCGGTGCGCTGACGCCGATCTCCGCTGCGATTCACAACCTCTACGCAAGCACGTTTGGGGCGCCGTGGCTGATCGTCGCGGTCGTGCTCGCGGGGTGCTGGGCGATGTGGAAGGCACTCGTACAGCGCCGCTACACCGAGACCGCGGGGGCGCTCGCCGTCTCCCTTCTCTACTGCGTGTTGGCGATTGGGATCGTCACGCAGCCCGAACGGACGATCGCACCGGTCAGCAAGCTCTCAAACCAGCTCTCCACCGCGCTGCTCTCGCTGACCAGCGAAGGCAGCGTTGGCGATGAACAGCACGCCAAGAGCGCCGCCAGCAACCAGCTCTTTCAGTTGCTCGTCCTGGATCCGTGGACGGTCTTGGAGTTCGGCGGGATCGAGCACTGCACGACCACCACCGGGACGATCCGGTCGGTCGCGGTCCGGCCGCTGAGCGCCGACCCCGGCGAGGACTCGCGGCTCGCGGCACAGCTGGAAAGCGGCACGGAAGTACACGCCCAAGGCAAGACGTGCATCAACGACCGCAACAAGTACGCCCCGCATTTCCTGGCCTATGAATTCCAGTCGAAGGACAGGAACTCCGAGCACGAAGCGCTCGAACACGGCGACACCGGGGACCTCCCCAGCTCAGACCCAGGGAAGACGAACGGCTCCTACCCGCTTGGCACGGCGGATAAGCCCGCCGCTGAAGCGATGGGCAAGGGCGGGCAGTACCAGCGGCTGCTGCTCGCGGTCGTGATCCTCGGCGGGGAGCTCGGCGCGTTCCTGCTGCTCGGGGCGCTCGCGCTCGGCGTGATCCTCGCGCAAATCCTGCTCCTGCTGTTGCTCGCGTTCGCGCCGGTCGCGCTCGTTGTCGCGGTCTTCCCCGGCCGCGGACACGACTTCTTCCGTGCCTGGCTGACAAAGCTCGCCGGGTACCTCGCGCGGAAGGTCGTCTACAGCCTGATCCTCGCGGTAATCCTCGCCGTCTGCCAGGCGCTGGACGACGCCACGAGCAACCTCGGTTGGCTGCTGGCATTTGGGTTGCAGGCCGCGTTCCTGTGGGCGGTGTTCTTGCAGCGCAACCGCCTGGCCGCAGATCTTCTCACCGCGACCACCGGAGGGTCCGGGGAGGACGGGGCGAGCCGCCTGCAGAGCCTCTACTACACCACCCGCCTCGCGCGGATGGCCGCTTTGCACCGGCAAAGCCCAACAGCAGCACCCGCGCGGGGGCGCGCCCCAGATACAGGCGCGCCCCCGCCCCCAACTGATCAGAGCCCACCCGAGACCCCGGAGGAATCCGCATGAGCTGGCGCATCGAAGAAGCAGACGCACTCGTCCTCTTGCGGGAACTGCCGGATGGGTGGGCGCACACGTGTGTCGCTCGCCCGCCCCGCGGCGGCGAGCACGGGTGCACGCTCGCGATCCTCAACGAGGTACGCCGAGTACTCCGCGACGACGGCACGCTCTGGGTTCTCCTCCAACGCGAGCAGCTGCCGCTCGCCGCCGAGCTGCGCGAGGAAGGCTGGACGCAGCAGCCCGCGCCGAGGTGGGCGGAGCGCGCCACGAGAGCTGCCCACGGTGCAGCGGCACGACTGTTCCTGTTCACCAAGCAGCGCCGGTATTTCCTCGACGCTCACACGATCGCCGCTCGCGATAGATCGTCGAGCGCGCTGTGCGTGGGCGCGAGCTGTCAGGCGCGGCGCCTCCAGACTTGTATCCCCGCGCGTGAACACGAGCGCGGGCTGCAGCTCATCAAGCGCTGCATCCTCGCGGGCTCTTCGCTGCTGGCGTGTAGGACTTGCGGCGCGCCCTACCAGCGCGCCCGGCCAGGCGAGAGCGCTCTCGGAGTCCGGCGGCCGACGTGCGCGCACAACAATCCCGGCGGGTGCTGTCTGGTGCTCGACCCGTTCTATGACCGGGCTGGCATCCCGACCGCTGAGGCGGCGCTCCACACCGGGCGCAGTTTCCTCGGGATCACCAGCCCCGCAGACATAAGCGAGGGTCGATGACGGCGTGGCTCACCTCGCTGCGCGACCGGCCGATCGCCGAGTCAGAGCGCGCCGCCGCAATGGCGACCGTGACCGTGCTGTTGCTCGCGGCAGCGATCCTGCTCGTGCTCTCCCGGCCCTCCAATGGGCCACGGGCCACGTCGCAGAGGCATCCAGGCCCGGGAGTCGTTCATCGCACGCCCACACGGCCGGCACAAACATCTGAAAGCGGCCCGGCGCCGCTCACGCCACGGATAACGCGCGCGGCGGACCTGTTCCTTGCCGGGTACCTCGGCTACATATACGGGCACGCCCCGGCCAGCGCGATCGGCGGCGCTACGCCCGCGCTGCTGCGCTCGCTGCGAGCACAGCAGACGCGAGTCTCGCCAGGGATGCGCGCCCGCCGGCCGCACGTCGTGGCGTTGCGCAGCACGCCCGCCCGCTCGGGTCTGTTCCGGGTAAGCGCGGTAATCAACGATGGCGGTCTCGTCGACTATTCGATCGGGCTGCTTCTTGCCGCGCACGACGGCCAGCTGCTTGTCAGCGGACTGGAAGGCAGCGACTGATGGGCGCCAGCGCGCGGAGGTTCGCTCAAAAGAAGTTGTGGCTATGGCTGCTCGGCGCCCTTGGTGGTTCCGGCCTGGCCTATGTCCTGGTCTTCGGTCTCGCCGCCGCGGTACTCGGCGCGAGCTTCGCCGGCTGCGAGCCGGGCAGCGAACCGGCGCTCGCCGCCACGTCAGGGCCGACTCCCTCGGCGTACGCATTGCAAAGCATCCCGCCGGAACGCCTGCGGCTCTACGAGCAAGCCGGGACACGATTCGACATCGACTGGAGCTTCCTCGCGTCGATCGGTGAGCAGGAGTGCGGCAACGGCGACTGCGCCGGAACGAACTCCTCCGGGTGCGCCGGGCCGATGCAGATCGCCTATGTCCGCGGGAGCCCGTGCAGCCCCGGCAGCGGACCGACGTTGTGGGAACGCTACGCGGTAAACGCCGACCCCGGCCAACCGCTGTCAATCAACGATCCCGCGGACGCGATCTACACCGCCGCACGCATCCTGCGTCAGGACATGGGCGCGCCGGCGACCGGCGGGAGCTTCGCCGAATACCACGAAGCCGCGTGCCACTACTACGGCGCCTGCGCCGACTCATCGGTCAGCTACGCCGACGAGGTCATGGCCCGTGCCGTGCAATACGGGTTCACCGGCACCGGCTCCCCCACACCGACGAGCCCGCCGCTCGCGGAACCGGTATCGAGCAGCGGTTGTAGCGCCAGCGTCTTCGCCCCCGAAGCGGCCGGCAGCTCGCAGATCGTCAGGGTCGCTGAAAGCCAGGTCGGTCAGGGCGAACACCCCGAAGGCTCCAACTGCACGATCTATGGGCCCTGTGAGGAATGGTGCTCGCTGTTCACGGCATGGGTCTGGCAACACGCGGGCGTGCCCCTCCCGGGCTCCACCGCCGCGTATGGATACAGCGGGTCGCTGTACACCTGGGCCAAGGAACACGGCGGCCGAGTGCTCCCGGCGACGGCGACGCCAGCGCCGGGCGACGCGATCTTCTACGGCTCCGGGCCGAGCGACAGCGCACACGTCGGAATCGTCGTTCGGGTTCTCCCGGACGGGGAGATCGTCACGGTCGAGGGCAACTACGCCGGGCACGTCACGCGCGTCGGCCCGTTCTCCCCGGCCGACCCGGTCGGCGAGGCCGCGCCTGTTTATGGGTATGCGCAGCCGCCGGCGGCGGGGAAGGCACGGTCGTGAGCGGCGAGGACCGTTTCAGGGACCACCTCGGGGACCGTCTAAGGGCCTGTCTCCAGGACCGTTTGCGGTTCCTGCGGGGAATTCCCGAAACTGTGCTTTTGTGCTGTACCCGAGCGGGTTTCCCGCGCGGCTCGCTGTGCGACATCTCTATGCCCGCTGGTGAAATCCAGTGAACCGCCAGCCGTCTCAGGATGCTAGGCCGCTGGTGGCTCTAGTGGGCTGCCTCGCGGTCGGGTCGCTGTTGGGTGCCTCGCGGTCCTGGCTGGGGCTCGCCGGTGGGGCTGGTGCTCTACTCATGCGCCCGCTCGTGCTCATCCCGGTAATTCTGCTGTCGGTGGTGTCGGTCGCGTGTCGTGTCGTCGCTGGTCGTCGTTCGCTTGCCTCCCGGACGCGGCTCGTGGTTCTCGCCCCCGACTCGTTCGACCCCTCACTCGACGCTGTCCTGCGTTGCGCGGCCCAGCTCTCGCGTGTCCGTCGACTGGTCGGCGGTTGGCTCGATCCGCGAGCGCGCGCGGTGCGGGTACTACTGGACGCCGACGAGGAGGGCCGGATGCGCTACTCGCTCAGCGTGCCCAAACGGGCGCTGCCTGCAGTCCGCTCGGCGCTCGGTGTCTTCGACCGGATACAGATGCAGGTCGTCGAGCCCGGAGCTGGAAGCACGGAGGCCGCTACGCGCGAGCGGACGGGACGAGGGAAGGCAATCGAGGTGGTGCGCGCGCAGCTGCGTTTGGCACGGCCAAGCAGCGAGCCGCTGGCCCATCTCCCGTTGAGCCCCGACCCGTTGCAGAGCTTCGCGCGGGTGATCGCGCGCCTCGATCACGCGCATGACGAGCGCGCCGAGGTTGCTGTCGATCTCTTGCCGGCGACCCCGGCGACCCGCAGACGCCTGCGCCGGCGGCTGCTCAAGCAGGCCGGTCGCCGCCGCGGCAATCCGGTGAGCGGCGCAGGAGCGGACGGGGGGCTGCTGGGCATCCTTGGTGGTGGCCGTCAGGCGGGCCGGCGCCGCGCGGCCGAGATGGTCGAGGAGCGGGCCGAGCGGGAGGAGATCGGCGCGAAGCTCTTGCAGGCCGATCCGCTGTTCCGGCTGCAGATCCTCGTCCGTTGCAGCTCGCCGGAGCGCGGCAGGGCCGTCGAGTGTCTGCAGGGTCTGCTCGGGTGCTTTGATGGTTTCGCGGCAGCGAACTCGTTTCGTGTCGTCGGTGTGCGACTCCTGGGGTTGGCGTTTGCGGGATCGGATCTCCCCGGTCGCCGTGGCTGGTTTGACCGGCGGATGAATACCGGCCTGTTCCGGCCCGGCCGCAAGGACTACGTGACCGCGCGGGAGATGGCGGGGCTGCTGAAGCCGCCCACGGTTCATTGCGCGGCGCCGGAGGTGTTGCGGCTCGGGCCGGCGGTGTATCCCGCGCCGAAGGCGCTACCGACGTTCACCGGTCAGGCCGACCTCGTGCCGCTCGGCCGAGTCGAGGGTGAGAGCGGGGAGCGCAGGGTCGGCCTTCGCGTCGAGGACTCGTTTTTCACATACACGGCCGGACGGAGCCGGTGGGGTAAGACGGAGCTGGCGCTCACGCAGTTCCTGCACCTGGTGCGCAGCGGGCACGGCGGGTTGTTCTTGGATCCTCACCAGGACGCGGTGCAGCGCGTCAAGAGCTGCCTGACCGAATCGCAGTTCGCGGAGCGAGTGATCGAGCTTGATCTCGTCGGCCCCCGATCGCGCCAAGGGCAACCCGGGTGGAACCTATTTGCCGCGAGGGGTCTTGGGCCGGAGGCGGCCGAGCGGCGGGTGGAGGCAATCGTTGACTCCTTCGCCTCGGCGCTTGGGTGGGGCGAGCGCAACAACCGCGCGATCACCCTCACGACCCAGGCGACCGCTGCGCTGATCGAGCTCGCGGCGGTGCTGCCGGACGGGTTGCAGCCGACGATCTTCCAGGTCCCGTCGATCCTCGGGAACCCAGAGTGGCTCGAGGTGGCGCTGCCGTTTCTCTCTGCGTCGCGCCGGCAGTTCTTCACCGAGCGCTTCCCGCGTCTGAGCGAAGAGGCGATCACACCGGTGACGAACCTGATCGACCGGCTGCGCTCCTCCACACAACTCGCGGCGCTCTTGGGTGCGCAGAGATCGACGTATGACATTGCACGGGCGATGAACGAACGGAAGATCGTCCTCGCGTGTCCCGGCGCTGACGGTGCGAAGGACAAGCTCGTCGCGAACCTCCTCGTCTATGACCTGCTGCACGGCGCGAAGAGCCGAGCCTTCATGCCGCCGGAGCAGCGCCTGCCGTTCTACGTGTTCCTGGACGAGGTCCAGACCTACGACGGAGCAGCCGGAGGCAACCTCGCGGCCTTGCTCGAGCAGACCGCGAAGTATGGGATCAGAGGCACGCTGCTCAACCAGAACCCAGAGCGGCTGACCAGCGACACGCTGAACGCGCTCACCACCAACCGCAGCCACCTCATAACGACCGCGCTGAACGCGCGTGCCGCCGGGCTGATCGCCCGAGAGTGGGGCGGCGACCCACCAGCCAGCGCGATCATCGGCCTGCCCCGCCGGACGTTCATCGCGCAAGTCACCCACAACGGGAGACTGACCCGGCCATTCCTGTTCGGCAACGAATCGGTCGAGGATGCCTTCGCCGAGGCGTTTCACCCAGACGCCCTCGCTGAGATCCAGCCCACGATCGATGCCGCGTCCGGGAGGACTCCGGCCGGCGAGACCGTCACCGCACTCGACACCCTCGATGAACGAATCCGCCAACACCTCGAAGGTAAACGAGGCGCCGGTGGCTCGCGCGAGGACTCTGACCGGCCGTGGACCGCACCGCCACCGGACTCAGCGATCGACGGCCAGCCATGAGCGCCCGCCTCGCAGACGACCGGCCGCTTCCCGCGGTCGCGACAGAAGTCCTCGCCGGCCTCTACCAGCACCGCCTGCTGAGCACCAGCCAGCTCCACGCGCTCTACACGCCACAAGCAAGATCGCGGTGGACGCGACGGGTCCTCGGACTCCTGGCAGCACGAGGGCTGGTCGATCGCGCTCAAGGTCCCGGCACCCTCTCGCTGTGGTTCCTCACCGAGTACGGCGCCGACACCGTCGAGACCGCCGGTCCCCGGGGTGAGATCCGCCGGCGACTCATCGGGCCGGCGCAGGCGGAAGGGCCGTTGCGGAAGCACACCCTGCGCGTCAACGATGTCGGGCTCGCGTTCGTGCGCGCGGCACGCGAACGGAGTGACGAATGCGGCCCGGAGTCCTGGCGGCACGAGATCGCGCACCCGATCTCTTCGGCGCGGGGACGTAGGCCCGTCGAGCTGGCGGTCGCCGACGCGCTCCTGACCTATCTGCAAGCCAACGAGGACGGCTCCCTCGCGCTGCACCAGCGCTTCATCGAGCTCGACCGGGGCACCGCCCGTCCTGCCGAGCAGCTCGCAGCGAAGATCACCCGTTACACAAGACTGCGCTACTACACGCCCCCAGCCGGCTCCTCGGGTGCGTTAGCCGAGCCGCTGTGGCGTAGCTCCTATCGCTCCTGGCCGCACTTACTAATCGTGCTCGCCGACCAGTCACGCGAGCGGATCAACACGCGCATCCAGCGCACCCTCGCGCTGCACCAGTCCGATCCCGCGCGCGGCCAGACGGGCGCGCCCTCTCTGCCAATGTCGTGTGAGACGCTCATGATCAAGGAATTACTGACCATTGAGGGCGAGGATGGAGCACGACACGATGTTGGAGATGGAGCAGGATGGTTCTTCCGGCGAGCCCGGAGTGGAGGGAGCCGTAGGCGACCGGAACGGAGGGGTCGCCGGGCGCGGGGCGCCTGGGGGGGTCCCGGACCCCGAGCTCGCCGAGCGCGCGACGCGGCGGCGGTTCACGGCTGAGTACAAGCTGGCGGTCTTGCGTGAGGCCGACGGGTGCACGGCGCCGGGCGATGTCGGGGCGTTGTTGCGGCGCGAGGGTTTGTATTCCTCGCATCTGGTGACGTGGCGCCGTCAGCGGGATGAGGGGGCGCTGGGGGCGCTCTCGCGGCCGCGGGGGCGCAAGCCGTCGAACCCGTTGGAGGCCGAGAACGCGAAGCTGCGTAAGCGTGCCGAGCGCGCTGAGACGGAGCTCGCGAAGGCGCGCAAGGTGATCGAGGTGCAGGGAAACGTCTCCGCGCTTCTGGGCGAGTTGCTCGAGCCCAGGGGCGCGATCGAGCCAGGGAGCACCGAGAGATGATCGAGCAGACCGTGCAGGATCTCACCCCGATCGTCGGTACCCGCCCAGCGTGTCGTGCGCTGGGCGCGGCCCCGGCCACGATTTACCGTCGCCGTCGTCCGCCGGTGCTCAGGCCGCGCCGGCCGCGCGCCGTCCCCGCCAGAGCCCTCTCCGAGCCCGAGCGCCAGGCCGTTCTCGCCGAGCTTTATTCCGAACGGTTCGTCGACTGCTCCCCCGCGCAGGTCT
Source organism: uncultured Solirubrobacterales bacterium (assembly GCA_963804675.1). Classification (GTDB taxonomy): domain Bacteria; phylum Actinomycetota; class Thermoleophilia; order Solirubrobacterales; family Solirubrobacteraceae; genus Palsa-744. The sequence goes on from CAWDRI010000001.1 coordinate 3,121,252, forward strand.
GGGCGACACTGCTGGACGAGGGTCGTTACCTGGCTTCAGAGCGCACGTTCTACCGACTGCTGGCTGCGGGCGGGCAGGTACGTGAGCGGCGCGATCAACGCACGCACCCCGCCTATGCGAAGCCGGAGTTGCTCGCCCAGCACCCGAACGAGCTGTGGTCGTGGGATATCTCCAAGCTGAAGGGCCCGGCGAAGTGGACGTACTTCTACCTGTACGTGATCCTCGACGTGTTCAGCCGCTATGTCGTTGGGTGGACCGTCCAGCACCGCGAGACCGGCCCGATCGCTGAGGCGCTGATCGCCCAAGCCGTCGAGCAGCAGAAGATCCCGCGACAGCAGCTGACCGTGCACGCCGACCGCGGCACCTCGATGACCAGCAAGCCCGTCGCGTTCCTCCTCGCCGACCTCGGCGTGACACGCTCGCACAACCGGCCCTACACCTCGACTGATAACCCCTACTCAGAGGCACACTTCAAGACGCTGAAGTACCGGCCCGAGTTCCCCCGGCGCTTCGAGAACATCCAGCAAGCACGCGCGTTCTGCCGCGCTTTCTTCGACTACTACAACCACTCCCACCGCCACTCCGGGATCGGCCTGATGACCCCCGCCGCCGTCCACCACGGCCACGCCAAAGCGCTCCACGCCGAACGCCAACGCGTCCTCACCGCCGCCTACACCGCGACACCCAAGCGGTTCGTCCGCCGGCCGCCACGACCACCAGCGCTACCAGTCGCCGCCTGGATCAACAAACCAACCACAGAGGAGGCTGCTCACTAAATTCGACAACCAAGTGTCTCAAACGACTTGACAGGCTCCGGCGATACCCGTCTCCTTCGTCGCACTGGACGACCTGTCCCGGCAAGGGCCGTACGCCCCGATCTTCACTACCGCCGAGCACCCCCACCAGCCAGTCGACTGGCTCGGTCAAACACAACCAGAGGAGAGGTGAGCATGCCTTCACGCGCTTCCCACCGACGACGCTGGCGAGTCATACACGGCGACTGCCTGAAAGTGCTCCCAAAGCAGGACGCCGCGAGCATTGACTCGGTGGTCACCGACCCCCCATATGGCATCGGCTTCAACGGCATGAAGTGGGACAACGCGAAGAAGCTCGACCCGGCGCGGCCTCGGGGGCAATACCACTCGCGCACGAGCCCAGGTGTCGCGTTTCAGACGTTCTGCGCGGAGTGGGCCAGCGAGTGCCTGCGGGTCCTGAAGCCCGGTGCGCACCTCGCCGCGTTCGGAGGGACACGGACTGCTCACCTCTTGGCGTGCGGGCTCGAAGACGCCGGGTTCGAGATCCGCGACACACTTATGTGGATACAAGGCCAGGGGTTCCCCTCCGCCCCCGCACTTCCCAAAGGCTTGGGCGTCCGCCTGAAGCCAGCGTATGAGCCGATCCTCCTCGCCCGCCGACCCATAGAAGGCACCCTCGAGCAGAACCTCGCCCGGTACGGCACCGGAGCGCTGAACATCGACCGCTGCCGCATCCCCGAGACCACCCAGCAGTGCCCGGCCGAGGGACGAAAACACCGGCGACCGTATTCGGCGAGCGAGCAGGGTCGCTGGCCCGCGAACCTGCTCCTTTCCCACGGCCAGACATGCACCCGTGACCGGTGCGAGCGTGACTGTCCGATCGAGCTACTCGGCGAGCGCCACCGCTTCTTCTACGCCGCTAAGGCCTCCCGCCGCCAGCGCGAGGCTGGCTGCGAGCAACTACCCACACGCACCACACAGACCTTCAAGATCGGCGCGAAGAACGAGCAGCTATGCAACGACAATCCGGTCGCAAACATCCACCCGACCGTCAAGCCAATCGAGCTGATGCGCTGGCTCGTGCGGCTGCTCAACCCCCCGGCCGGGCTCGTGCTCGACCCCTTCACCGGCAGCGGCAGCACCGGCGCTGCTGTCGTCCTCGAGGGCGCCCGCTTCCTCGGAATCGAGCGCGAACAGGACTACGTGCCGATCGCCAGGGCACGGATCAAGCATTGGGCTGGCCGAACACGGCGCGACTCGACTGGACTTGAGATCCGTCGAGGATCGAGGTAGACATGGACACATCGAACCGAGCACCCGAGCAGCACGCCAAACGACGAGCCCGTCAGAGCCCCGGCCGCTTGCGCCGATCAAGCAAAGCGCCTCGTGCGGCAGGCTCGATTGGACCCTCTGACACCCGCCGCCCAGGAGGAACTCGCCATGCAAACCCAGGCATCACCGACCCCGATCTCATCGCGTTCGCGCACTGGTTCGCCGACTGGTGGCAACGCCGCGGACGCGACCTCACCCGCCCCGGTCAAGACGGTTAAGCAGCGTGCCGTCGCCTATGTTCGTGAGTCAACGGAGGAGCAGGGGGAAGGGTTCTCCCCCGACGCGCAACGCGAGACGATCCGTAAGTTCGCAGCCGAGAACGACCTCGAATTAATCGGGGAGTACTGCGACTTTCACTCAGGGTGGCGTAAGTCAGAGGGCCGACCCGAGTTCCAGCGCCTGATGGCGGACGCCGCCCAGGCCCAATTCGATGTCGTGCTCGTCTTCCATACCTCGCGGTTCGCGCGCAGCCAGATCGAGGCACGCCGCTACAAGCAGTTACTACGCGAGCAACTCGGTATCCGCGTCGTGTCCGTCACCCAGCCAATGGGGGAGGACCCCAATGATCCCTCCTCATTTCTCGCGGAGTCGATCCATGAGATGTTCGACGAGTACTACTCAGTCTCGCTGTCCTTCTGGACTCGTAGCGGACTCCGCGAGAAGGCACGCCAGGGCCATCTGGTGGGAATGCTCCCCTGGGGGTACATCCGCAACCCAGAGACCAAGATTGCCGTAGCGAACCCCGACCGCGCGCCGCTCGTACTTCAGCTGTTTGAGCGCTACGCCACCGGCCAGGAGTCAGACCTGACCCTCGCGGCGTGGCTCAACGCGAGGGGCGCACGCACAGCACGTGACCGCCCATTCGGTAAGGACACCGTCCGGGAGATGCTCTGCAACGCCGCCTACGCCGGATACGTCACCGGCGGTCGCAGCAAGGACCGCAGTATCCCTGGACTGCATGAGGCGATCGTTCCCGAGGAGCTATTCGACCGCGTGCAGGAGATCCGGGGATGGCGCACCCGCGTCGTGAAGTCCGGGCCACCATCAGAGGACTACCTCTTGCGCAAGCTCCTGTACTGCGAGCGCTGCGGCGCACGAATGCACGGCACGCGAGGATCCAAGACCGCCATACGGCGCTACATGTGCTCCACCCGCCGCTATGGCAACCCATGCGGCGAACGGATCGTTAAGGCAGAGAAACTCGAGACGCAGCTATCGGACTGGATACGCGGCTTCCAACCAGACGGCGATCTACTCGACCTCCTCCTCCAGACCACGCGCGCCGATACACCTGACCCTGCCAAGCCAGCCGGGCGGCACCGCGAACTGCTCGCTCAACTCAAACGTCTGCAAGACCTCTACGTCCTCGGCGACCTCACCAAGGCCCAATACGTCATGCGCAGACAAGCACAAGAGGAAGAGCTGCAACGCCTCGGACCTCCAGCCAACCCCGCCAACGACCAAGCCCGCGCCCTTCTCGAGGACTTCCCTCGCTTCTGGGACGTAGAGACCCAGGCCGCCGAGCGACGCAAGCTCCTACTCTCGCTCTTCGGGCAGGTATGGGCCCAGGATGGGCAGATCGTCGCCGTGCAGCCACACGACCCCTTCCTGCCCTACTTTCGGCACCACCCAACGGGGGGTGGTGCCGAAAGCGGGAGCGACGGGACTCGAACCCGCGGCCTCCGGCGTGACAGGCCGGCGCTCTAACCAACTGAGCTACGCCCCCACGTGGCCGGGCGCGCGGCGGGGCCTCTCGCCGAGCGCACGCGGACGCGCGAACCACAGTATGCCAAGCGAGCGCGAACGTCGCGGGTGCCGCGTCGCGGGACCGCATACGCCCGCCCGCGCCCCCACGCGCGCGCCCGCCCACGCGCGCGCGCACACGCGGCCGCGAATGGCACCCCAAAACGCAAACAACAAGCGCCCTGGGCCACACCCCGCCGCCGCCCCGCTCTGGCTGGACAGCCAAACGAGGGCGGAGTCGGCTAGGCTGGCCCCATGCCTAAGCCCGACGGAGGGGTGGTGGGGAGATGCCGCTGACCGGCCCGCGGCCGCTGCGCCCGTACAACCCGTTCGCAGTGATGGTGAGCGAAATCGCGGCGGAGCGCCGCAACACGGTGCCGTACCCGAGTGGCGAGCGGAGCTTCAGCATGGGGCGCACGAGGCGGTTTGCTAACGACCCGCTGCCGTTGCTGCTCGAATGCTATGAGCGGTATGGGCCGGTGTTCACGATCAGAGTGCTGCACAGCAATGTGGTGTTCATGCTGGGGCCGGCGGCCAACCACTACATGACGGTGTCGCACGCGTCGAACTTCATTTGGCGCGAGTCGCATTTTCGCGACCTGATTGGGCTGTTGGGCGACGGACTGTTGACGATCGATGGCGAATTCCACAGGCGCTCGCGTCAGATCATGCTGCCGGCGTTTCACAGGGAGCGGATCAAGGCGTCGGTTGGGGTGATGGTCGAGGAGACCGAACGCGCGCTGGACCGGCTGGCAGTGATCGCCGAGACACCGGCGCGCGCGGTGATGGGCGACGCGCCCGCGATGGGCGGGCGAGGCGGAGCGGGCGACCAGAGCGGGGCGGGCGGCCCGAGCGGGGGGACCGAGGGACGCGTCGACCTGTACGACTGGACGCGGCATCTGGCGATGCGGATCGCGATGCGAGCGCTGTTCGGGCTGCACCCGGACCGTGAGCCGGCGCGCGGGACCGACGCAGCGGCGACGTTCGAGCGCGCGCTGGGGTTCTACGCGGCGGAGTATACGACGCGCTTTCTGCGCGGGCCGGGGACGCCGTGGGCGCGGATGCAGCGCGCGGCGCGGCGGCTGGACGCGATTATCTACGGCGAGATCGTGAGGCGGCGCGCGAGTGGGGAGCGCGGGGAGGACGTGCTCAGCCTGCTGCTCGACGCGCACGACGAGGACGGTGGCTCGCTGAGCGACCGGCAGGTGCGCGATGAGGTGATGACGTTGCTGTTCGCGGGACACGACACGACGACCTCGACGGTGTCGTTCATGTTCTACGAGCTGGCGCGAGCGCCGCAGATCGCGGCGCGGCTGCGTGAGGAGCAGCGCGAACTGCTCGGCGGTGAGCTGCCGAGCGCCGAGCAGCTGATGGGCGGGGAGCTGGCGCAGCTGGAGATGGTGCTGGAGGAGACGCTGCGGATGTACCCGCCGGCGTGGATCGGCCCGCGTCGGTCGCTGCAGGCCTTTGAGTTCGAAGGACATGCGGTGCCGGGGGGCGCGTTCGTCAACTACAGCTCGTGGGCTTCCCATCACCTGCCGGACGTGTGGCCGGAGCCCGAGCGCTTCCACCCGGAGCGGTTCGCGCCGGAGGCTCGGGCAGCGATCCCCAAGGGCGCGTATGTGCCGTTCGGGGGCGGTTCGCGGACGTGTATTGGGATGCGGTTCGGACAGTTGGAGGTGAGGACGATCGCGACGCTGATCCTGCGCAGGTTCGCGCTGGAGCTGCCGGGGGACTTTGTGCTGGCGATCCGCGAGATGCCGACGATCGGCCCGCGGGGCGGCCTGCCGATGTTGGTGCGCAGGGCGCCCGCGACGCACAGCGGCGAGACTCCGTCAAGCGAGGCGGATGGGGCACAGCTCGTGGCCGAGGCGGCAGACGGCGAGCGGGCTCAGAGCAGCGTGGCCCGCAGCGTGAGCGTGTAGTCGCCGGCGCCGGGTCCTGAGGCGAGCGCGACATCCTGCACGAACACGTGCGGGTCGGAGAAGACAGTCACGCGCGCAAAGCTGGCGAAGGGGACGCCCTGGGGCGCAGCGATGAGCTTGCCTTCCTGCGCGGCGAGGGTCGCGAGCAGCGAGGCGCCGATGCCGAACAGGCTGCCGGTCACGTGGATCGCCACGCCGCCCCCCGAGGGCGAGGGCACGAGTGTCGCCTGGATGCCGGGCGGCAGTGCGCTTTGCACGTCGGCGGTGGTGACGGTTGCTTGCAGCTGGAGCGCGTCGCCGCGTGTGCTGACGTGGACATGCTGGGCGCGCAGCGACCCGAGGGCCAGGCCGGCGATCGTCATGTCGACGCGTTCGATGGAGCGCAAGCGGGGCAGCAGGCCGTCGAACTGGGAGACGCTCATGCGTAGTTCGCCGGTGTCGATCCGCGCCGACTGCGCGTGCCCCCAGAGCAGCTCGATCGCGGGAAAGGCGTGCACGCTGACGGAGCGCACGGGGCCGTATTTTTCGATCTGCCCGCGCGCGATCCGCGCGGCCACGGTGGGCAGCAGGAGCTGCGCGAGCACGAGCAGCAGCACGACGACGCCGGCGGCGGCGAGTGCGATGCGAGTGGACCTGCGCGAGGCGAGCGCCACGATTCATACAGCTTCGCAGGCGAGGAGCAGGTTTTTGGGGATGGCGCCCGGAGGGCGCCGAGAGGGGTCGCGCCGCCCCGCCACACGGCGCGCGCGAGCACGGCGCTGGCCGCGCGGCGTCCGGGGCGAGCTACGCGGCTCGATAGCCTTAGCGAGAGATCCCGCAGTCGGGGCGCGTAGCTCAGTTGGCCAGAGCACCTCGTTTACACCGAGGGGGTCGCCCGTTCGAGTCGGGCCGCGCCCATCAGAGCAAGCGATGACAGACGCCGAGAACCAACTGCCACCGCCGCCTATCCGCGTCGCCGTGATCGGCGCGGGCCCCGCGGGCTTCTACGCGGCGGGGCATCTGCTCAAGGACTCGGAGGGCCGTATTGAGGTCGACATGCTCGAGCGCCTGCCGACGCCGTGGGGGCTGGTTCGTTCGGGCGTCGCGCCGGACCACCCGAAGATCAAGTCGGTGACGCGGATCTACGAGAAGACGGCGGCGCACCCGCGGTTTCGCTTCTTCGGCAATGTCGAGCTGGGGCGCGATGTCAGCCGCGAGGAGCTGCTGAGCCACTACCACGCGATCGTCTATGCGACGGGCGCGCCGACCGACAGGGCGCTGGGCATCCCGGGCGAGGAGCTGCCGGGCAGCTGGCCGGCGACGGAGTTCGTCGGCTGGTACAACGGCCACCCCGACCACCCGGACCTCGAGTTCGACCTGTCGTGCGAGCGTGCGGTGGTGATCGGCAACGGCAATGTGGCGCTGGACGTGGCGCGCATGCTGATGCTCTCGCACGAGGCGCTGGCCGCGACCGATACCGCCGATCACGCGCTGGAGGCGCTGCGCGAGAGCGATGTGCGCGAGGTCGTGGTGATCGGCAGGCGCGGGCCGGCGCAGGCGGCGTTCACGAACCCGGAGTTGCGCGAGTTGCGCGAGCTCACAGATGCGGATGTGGTTGTCGAGCAGGCCGAGATCGAGCGCGCGCTGGCGGTAGCCGAGCCAAGCGAAAGCGCGACCACCAAACAGAACGTCGTGCTGCTGCGGGAGTATGCGCAACGGACGGCGGCCGCGAGTGCGGGCACGGGGGCGGCCGCCGCGGAGACACAGCCGCAGACGGTTGACACGCGCGCGCGCGCGAACGGCGACGCCACACCAACCGCCACGCCCCCCACCGAAGCGACCCCCCCGGTGGGCCGGCGGCGGATCGCGCTGCGTTTCCTGCTGTCGCCGGTCGCGCTGCACGCCGGCCCGGACGGGCGCGTGGCGGCGGTCGAGTGCGTGCGCAACGAGCTGGTGGCGGGGCCTGACGGCGCGTTGCGCGCACGGCCTACGGGCGAGCGCGAGACGATCCCCGCGGGGCTCGTGCTGCGCGCGATCGGCTACCGCGGCGTGGCGTTGCCGGGCGTGCCGTTCGACGAGCGGCGAGGCACGATCCGCAACGAACGGGGTCGCGTGGTCGACGAGCGGGGGGGCGTGCTGCGCGGCGAGTACGCGGTGGGCTGGATCAAGCGCGGGCCGACGGGAGTGATCGGCACGAACAAGAAGGATGCGCAGGAGACGGTGGACGCGATCTTCGAAGACCTCGCCGCGGGTCGGCTGCTGCAGCCGCCGGCACCGGACCCGGCCGAGTTGCAGGAGACGCTGCGTGCGCGCCAGCCGGAGCTGGTGACGTATGCGGGCTGGAGCGAGATCGACCGGCACGAGCGCGAAAAAGGCGAGCAGCAGGGCCGCCCGCGGGTGAAGCTGACGCGCATCGAGGAGATGCTGCGCGTCGCCGCCGACGAGACGCCGGCGCGCTGACGCGCGCACAACACGAGCAAGTCGCCCCCCCGGCGGCTTTGGCTTGGAATTGCCCCACGGGGGGTTTTTGGCTTGGGCACTGGCTTTTCGGGCCCCACGAGCACTCTACCCAAAGTCGAATGTCAGATGCACATTCGGCATTGTCAAATAAACATCTGTTCTATTTTGTTTTATTGAGTGGAACGTCCGGGGTAAATAGAACGACAACGGGCGTAGCCTCATTCGAAACAAAGGGAGCGATCTATATGCACTCACGTTCGGCCACGGGCGCGAGACGCGCCAGACTATCTGGCGTGCCGCGCGCCGCCCTCTGCGCCTGCGGTGCGACCATCGCGCTGCTCGCGCTGCCCGCGCCCGCGGCGCTCGCCGCCGGTGGGAGCGGTGGGCCGCAGAGCCGTGACGGGCTGAGCGCTGCCCCACGCGTGCACGCCGCGGGGCTGGGCACGCCCGGCGAACTGCTGGCGCCGGGACGCGTGGAAGAACTGCTGGCGCAGTTGCCGGTGAAAGATCTGAGTGCCGCCCAGACCGCACAGTTTCTCGCCAAGCTGGAAGGCATCGAAGGGCTGGCGAGCTTGGAAACGGGGCTGCTCGGCGGCAAACCGTTCGGGGTCGTCCACCTCGAAGAAGGCCTAGGCGAAGGCATCGAAGGGCTGGGGGCGTCGGCGACGCTCGGCGAACTGCAGAAGGCCGATGGACTGCTGCCCACGCTCGAAAGCAAGCTCAACGGCCTGCTCGGCCTCGCGCTCGACACCGAACAGAAGCAAGAACTCACGCAGGCCCTCGAAAAGCTCGACCTTACGCAGCTCGTCGGCACGCTGCTCGCGGGCGCCAAGGAACCGACCCAGCTCACCGGGCTGACCACCCTCGCCCAGGGCCTCGTCGAAAAGCTCGGCGGCCAGAGCGGGGTCGAACAGCTGCTTGGCGCCAAGCTCGAAGGGCCGTTCTCAGCGACGACCGTCGAAGGTGCCGCCAAACAGCTTGGCTCCAGCACCGAAACGGTCAGCGACGAGCTCGGCCAGACCGCAGCAACGCTGCCGGCGACCTCCAAAATGCTGACCGCGCCGGTCGCAGGCAACAAGCTGCTGACGATCGCGCCGGCCGCCGTCAAAGGCGTCGGCCCCGCCGTCAAGGGCCTCGCGCTCGGGCTGCTCGGCGGCGAAGAAGAAACGGGCGGCAAAGGCGGCGAAGAAAAAGGCGGGTCGGGCAGCGGCGAAGGCAAAGGCAGCAGCGGCTCTGGCGAAGGCAAAGGCGGCGAAGGCTCGGGTTCCGGCGAAGGCAAAGGCGGCTCGGGGCTCGGCCAGGGCGGCGGCAACCCGCAGGGCACCGGCGGCGCCGGCGGCCAGGGCTCAAACGCGAGCACGGGCGCGACGACGCTTGTCGTGAACATCCCCCCTGGGTCGAGCGCCGCGGGCGCGGCCGCCAAAGGAGCGGCGGGCAAAGCGAAGACCAAGACGCGGCGTGTCGCGGTCGTCTCCGTGCGCACGCGCGGCGACCTCGCGATGGTGCTCGTCGCGGTGCCTGCCGCCGGGCGCCTGACGCTCTCCGGGCCGGGGCTCGTCGCGCGCACGCTCACGGTACGCAAGGCCGGCCGCGTGAGCGTCGAGCTCAGGCTCTCCAAGGCGGGGGCGGCCACTTTGCGACGCAGGCGCCGCGCCCCGCTGAAGGTCGCACTGCACGTCTCCTTCAAAGCGTCTAATGGCGCGACCTCGAGTGCGACCGGGACCGCCGCGTTCTCCTAGCGCGCGAGGGACAGGCACCAAGCAAAGCCGGGGGGCGGCCTCCAGGAAGCCGCCCCTCCCCGACGTGTGAGGACCGGGACGCACGCGACCTTCCGCTCCCGGCCGGCCCCCGGATGCTCGCCGGCCCGCGCGCGTCCGGCACCCTCGCCCAAAAGCCGGCCCTCGACGCGCGCGTCGACATGTGCGAGACTGCGCGTTTGCAGGCGCCGTTAGCTCATCGGGCAGAGCGCCGGACTTTTAATCCGGTGGGGCGGGTTCGAGTCCCGCACGGCGCACTGGCTTAGCTATACCATCCGGCGCTTCGCGATCGGTGCTCGATGGCCGATCTGATCGAGATGCGATGCGCAGGAGGGCGGAATGCGGGTGGGAGCGGCGGGTGATCGTGCCTTCGGTCGGGTGGCCATCTGGCTCGTAGTGGCGGTCGTCTGCGTGGCGGCCGACACGTCCGCCGCGCTGGCGATGGGAGGCTGGTCTGCGCCCGTGAAAATCGACGCGGGCCCAGCCCTGGGATCTCTCAGGGCTATCTCCTGCCCTGCGAGTTCGTTCTGCGCAGCGGTTGACGACGGCGGGAGCTACCTGACGTTCGATGGCACTTCGTGGGACGCTCCAGCGAAGGCAGGGGCCGAAGTCGAAGGTTACGGCGGGGGGATTTCTTGCGTTTCCAAAACCTTCTGTGCGGCGATCGGAGGGAGCGCCGCGACCACCTACAACGGGACCGAGTGGACCGGGCCGACGTACTTCGGTGCGGGAGGTATTACGTCGGTATCGTGCGCGTCCGAATCGTTTTGCGTGATTGTGGCGACCAGTAGCGAGGCGGCGATCTACAACGGCAGCAAATGGAGCGCTGCTACACACATCAGCGATCGACTACTCACATCCGTGTCCTGTACGTCCGAATCCTTCTGTATCGCTTCGGACGAAGAAGGCCGGGTCGTTACCTACAACGGGGCTTCGTGGAGCGCCCCGTCAAGGTCATCGGCGAATCGATCGCGTCGGTGTCCTGCGCATCGGAATCCTTCTGTGCGGCAGTCGGCTTGGAAGGCGAGGCAGCTATCTACAGCGGGAAAGCGTGGGGTGCATCGACGCGCGTCGAGAGCGGCCCGACGTTCTGGCCTGGCTCGGTGTCGTGCGTGGGCTCTCGCTGTGTAGCCGTGGACACGAACGGTCACGCCATCACTTATGACGGCTCCTGGAGTGCGCCGGTGAGCATCGAGAAGAGCGGCGCGAGTGAAATAGGTCCGGTCGGCATACTCACGGGCGTATCGTGCCAGTCGGAATCCTTCTGTGTGGCAGTCGATGACCAGGGCAACACGCTGAAATACCCTGCCAGCAAAGCGGAAATAGAAGCGGACGCAAAGCCGAAGAAGAAGCGGCCGCAAAACAGAAAGCCGAGGAAGAAGCGGCAGCCAAGAAGCATCACGAAGAAGAAGCCACGACCGCCAACAAACAGGGAGAAGAAGCGGCTGCTGCCAAAAAGCGCGAAGCAGAAGCCGCAGCAAAAAAGAAAGCTGAAGGCAACGCTGCAACCAATGCGTCGATCAAGATCGTGAAGCTCAGGGCGACCAAGCGTGGCGTGCTGATCACGATCGACAGCTCACAGGCCGGCACGGTCATCATCACCGGTCCCGATCTGAAGCGGACCGTCAGGGTGCTGAGCGCAGGAACGCACAGGCTGGCGGTCGCTTTCAACCGCGCCGGAATCACGGCACGCAGGACTCATCGCCGGATCAAGGTCACGGTCACACTGAAGGTCGCGGGCAGGCTCGTAACGGGGTCCGGACGCGTACGCCTCTAGCGGGATGTGATGGGCCTCAGCACCCGAGGTTGCCGTCGTCCGGGGCCGGGACCACGTCGATATCGAGGCTGCGGCCACGCCAGCCGCGCGCCTCGGCGGCCGCTCCTCCGATCACCATATAGCGCACGCCGTGGTGCTCGAGCGCTTTCAGGATGCCTGGCGATCCGCCTCCCCTGCGCCGCTCACGCCGCCCGTGCCTTTGTTTGCTCACCCACGACCGGCGTGCTCGACCCCGACCCGTGGACCGACACGGCGCATAGGAGGGTCCGGGCGTACGGTGATCTTGACGATTTCTCGTATCGCGTTACAATCGGGCGATGGCTACCATGCTGCAGCCGTCGTCTGGCGTTGCGGGCGAGGTGCGCACCCGCGTACTGCGCTCGGATGAACGGCTCTGGCGAGTCGAGGACTTCGCGGGCTCACCCGCCGCAGCCAACAGCGAGCTGCGCCGGCTGGTAGCGCGCGGCGAGCTTGTGCGCGTGCGACGCGGCGTGTACTGGCGTGGGCGCAAGAGCCGGTTCGGGATGACCCGCGTGTCCTCCGCGCTGGCGCTGCGACGCCTGCTCGGATCGCGCGAGGCCGTCGGCGCCACAGGCTGGTATGCGACGAAACTGCTCGGCCTCTCCACACAAGTCGCGCCGCTCGAGACGCTCGCCGTCACCGGCCGCCCGCCCGAGGGCCTACACGATGTACGAATCGTCAGCCGCGCAGCACGCTCAGGCCGACGCGACGCGCACCTCAACGACTTCGAGGTCACATTCCTAGAGGCGCTGGAGGGCTGGGAGCGCTACGTCGAGGCCGACAGCCAGACCGCGCTTGCACGCTTCGCCGAGTTGCTCGCCGACGAGGGGATGCGCGTCGAGCGCCTCGTGCGAGCCAGCGCAACCGAGCCGCCCGCCGTACGCGAGCGTTTGCGCGCGGTGCTAACGCGGGCCGGCTACGAGCAGCAGGCAACGCGGGTCGCCGGCGCACGCGACCTGCGCACACGCGAGCGCGCGCTGCGGGTACTGGGCGGCGCGTAACGTGAGCCGCCTGCGCGACAGCGACAGCGACTTCGAGGGCGCCGTTCAAAGCGCCGCCGAGCACCTCGGCCTCGCGCCGCTGTTCGTCGAGAAGGACTACTGGGTGACACAGGTGCTGCGCGCCCTACACGAGCACTACCCGGGCGCCTTCCTGCTGAAGGGCGGGACAAGCCTCTCCAAGGGTTACGGGCTGATCGAGCGCTTCTCCGAGGACGTCAACGTGCTCGTCCAGCCCGCCAGCGGCGACTCCGCCAAAAGCCGCGAGGGGACACTCGGCAAGATGACCATAGAGGTCGCGCGGAGTCTCGACATGGACTGGCTGCAAGCGCGCAAGCCCGGACGCGGCAAGCGCGCACATCGGGCGGACGTGCTGCGCTACCCGCGCGTCGTGCGGGCCGCCGTCGCTGTGCCGGTGGAGAATCGCGGGGTGCTGCTGGAGACCGGCTTCGCCGAAGGGGAATGGCCATCAGAGATGGTGAGCTTGACGCCGATGCTCTGCGAGCCGCTCGAACTCGACCCCGACGAGTACGAAGACACCGCACCCTTTCAGGTGCGCGCGCTCAAACCTATGCGCACGCTACTGGAGAAGCTCTCGCTGCTACACCACGCCGCCACTTGCCACGCCCGCGACGCGACCGGCGATCAACGCTGCGGACGCCACTACTACGACGTCTACCGCCTCCTCGACCACGCCGCCACCCGTAGCGCGCTCGCCGACCGCGCACGGTTTCACCGCATCGTGGATGAGATGGGTTCCATCTCTACCGCACAGTACGGCGGCTGGAGCGCGCGGCCGGACGACGGCTACGCTCACAGCCCAGCGTTCGCCACACCACGCAACGCCGAGTTACACACCTGGCTCGAGCAGCGCTACAACGACGCCGCCGAGCTGCTACCCGCCACGACGGGCGGCCGCTGGCCGAGCTTCGCACGCGCGCTGGCACGCGTCAAGCATCACGCGCAGCTACTGTAGGCGGCGCAGCACCGACGCGAAGCGTCCCAGGCACCGCTGGAGTCGCACTCGGCCTGCGCTTTTCCGTCCTCGCCAGCTTTGGCGTCGCTCTTCAAGCTCGTCAACGAACGCCTCGGCGCCGACAGCGGGACCGTCAAGGCGACGTGGCTCAACCTCGCCCTGACCGCCAGCGGACTGACGGCGCTTGGAGTGACCTCGACGGAACTGGAAGCGTTCTCGACCTCCTTCCGCGCCGGCATGAAGGCGCAGGCCACTTCGATCGGCGACGCCGGCGCCAACGCGCCCGAACACTGGATCGAGCCCTTCTGGCCCTCGGCCGAGGTCCCTTGAGTTGAACTATTTCGATATCGTGGCGCGTCGTGATGTTCAGGCTGAGTAGGGCGTGAGGTCGTGAGGTGGCTTGTGGAGGCTCCGTTTAGCGCCGATTTGGCCGCGGCGTGGTTCGGCATCGCCGGCGTGGTAATCGGAGCGATCACCACGGGGCTCGTTAGCTACAGGGCGGAACGAAGGCAGGAGCGGCGTGAGGCACAACCCTTGCGTTGAAGCTCGCCCGGGCGGAGATCGAGGAGATTAGGAAGCTCGCTGACACCGCTCTGGCGGAGCGGAAATGGCCGCCGGGCATGGCGATGAAGAGCTGGGCGCAATCATGGTCCACCAACAGACGCTCGCTCGCCGCGGACATGGATGAGAGCACCTTCGCCGCGGTGGCGACCGCCTACGGCTACGCCGACCAGATCCAGAGCGGGCTCGCCGCCGGTGAGCGACCTTTCGCGCCCCTGCCCCCAGGGGAGGATCGCAGTCCGGATGAGGTGTTCTTCAACGACGTCCAACGGGCGTCAAAACGGCAGCCGAGAAGGTCGGCGCATAGGATCGTCCGGCGCCTGGCGAGAGCGCGTTGGCTCCCGCCCGCGGGACCGATCGCGAATGGCAAGACAACGAGAAGGAGGGAGCATGAGCGAGCAGCCGGTGGATCTGGTGTTCGAGGGCGGTGGGGTCAAGGGGATCGGACTCGCCGGCGCATTCCTCGAGCTCTACGAACAGGACTATCGCCCCGAGTGCGTCGCCGGGACCTCGGCGGGGGCGATCACCGCCGCGCTCGTCGCGGCCGGCTATGACGGGCAAGAACTCAAGAAACTCGTACTCGAAGACATGCACTTCCCGCTGTTTGAGGACCGTCCGCGCCTGCACCTGCTGGGGACCGCAGCGGGTGAGGTGATCGAAGTCCTCAGGGACCGCGGCCTGCACAGCGGGCAGTACTTCCTGGACTGGATCGGCAAGCTGCTGAAAGACAAGGGCAAGACGACATTCGGCGACTTCCGCGATGCGGCCGCCGCGGGCACCAACCGGGAGTACACGCTGCAGGTGATCGCCTCAGATCTCACCGACCACAGCATGCTCGTCCTGCCGCGCGATGCGGCGAAACTCGGGGTCGCACCGCAGGAGCTATCGGTGGCTGAGGCGGTGCGCATGAGCATGTCGATCCCGATCTTCTTCGACCCGGTGATCCAGAAGAATCCCGGGGACGGGCGCAGGCACATGATCGTCGACGGCGGCATGCTCTCCAACTACCCGATCTGGCTGTTCGACGCCGAAGGCAAACAACCGCGCTTTCCCACCTTCGGGATGCTGCTCGTCGCACCCAACCAGCAAGACCCGCTATTGCCGAATCATCCAGCCGCCGCCGCCCGACACGACGACGGAATGCCCTCCCCGATCGGCTACGTCAGGGCGATCGCCGAAACCATGATGCAGGCCCACGACCGCTTCTACGTCGAACAGGCCAACTACGTGCGTACCATCCCGATCCCCACCTGCGGCGTGACCACCACCCAGTTCGACATCACCCCCGAACAGACCAAGGAACTGTTCCAGTCAGGACAAACCGCCGCCAAGAAATTCCTCGCGACATGGGACTTCGACGCCTACAAGCAGAAGTTTCGTCAGGGCACGCCGCCCGGACGGCGGGCGAGGATACTGGGGTGAACGAGCCGGGAGGCGCGAGATGCGTCCTCGCCACCTTGTTGCGGGTTCTCGTCCTTGCGCGAGTGGGCGGCGGCGCGCCGAGGAGGATGGAGCGGTTCGACGGGTCACGGTAGCTGAGGAGCAACCCGGTGCAGAGGCCGATGAGGGCGACGGCGTCGCGCTTGGCCAAGACGCCGAGGCCGGCCAGGGCACCGCGCCTTGCCTAGAAATCGCTCGCCGGCGGCAGCCGCCGACATTGCGGCCGGCTCGCCTGAGCGCCGCCGCGGGCTCTCAGTGTCACTCGGCGCGCCCTCGAATGCGGCTGCGAACCCCCCTCGGGGCCGCCGGCAGGCGGCCCCCCTCCTCCCCAACAGCAACTCACGCAGCTGCGCCCGGGAACCGGCCGCCACCCGCTCGAAAGAGCCGCCCCACCGCGCCCGAACCCTCAAGACACCCCAAGTCAAACGCGATCAGCGCGCGAAGTCTTCGCGGAGTTGGGGCAGCACCGCGAGGTCCTTTGCGCGGCCCGCCGCTGCCTTGCTGCGGATGATGTCCGCGCCAGCCGCCACCAGGACTTTCATGTCACTGCCGGGCACCTGCTTGTGCGTCGCCTGCTTGACGAGGTCCTCATAGCCGGCCGTGCCGTCGGGCCGGAAGGTGAGGTCCAGTGGCCCGCTCGATGTGAGCAGATTCCACACCGCATTTGTCATCAGCAGGCGCGCGTCAAAGCCGCCCGGCACCTCCACTCCCTCCGGCTCGCCCGCGCCCGCCGCGATGCGCGCGCCGAGCTCGTCCGGCGCAGCTGCGAGACGCGCGAGGTTGCTCTCGTCCGGGGCCGGCACAACGTCGATGTCGAGGCTGCGCCCGCGCCAGCCGCGCGCCTCGGCCGCCGCTCCCCCGATCACCACGTAGCGCACCCCACAGCGCTCAAGCGCCTCCAGGATGCCCTGGCGATCCGCCTCCTCAGCGCCGCTCATGCCGCCCGCGCCTTTGTCTGGGTTTGGTTGTTTGCCAACACTGCTGGGCGCTCGGCCTGCTCCAAGGTCGCCCACAGAGCCGGCAGGAACATGCGGCGCTCCGGCAGTGGGCTCGCGTCGGCGATGCGGATCAGGTCGCGCAGCGCGGCCACCTGCACGACCGCCTGCTCCAGCGCCACCGGCCTAGAGGCGCGCTGCAAGTCCCGGTAGCCGCGCGTGCCGCTGAGGTGCGTAGCTGCCGCCAGCGACCCTCCCGCGAGCGGCCAGCGAACCGTGACGTCCCGCCCCGCGAACGGGTCCTCCAGCTCGCGCGGCCCGCCACCCAGGGCCTGCGCCGCCGCCGCCAACCGCTCCAGGTTGCGCGTGCCCTCCTCTGCGACAACCAGGTACTCGCCTCGTGCCAGCGTGATCGGCCAGCCGTGCGCCGCGCCCGCCACCTCGCCGACCAGCACGTAGTGCACCTCCGCGTCCGCCAGCGTTGCCGCGATCGCCAACGAATCGGCGGCGCGCGGCGCGGCGAGCGAACGCACACGCTCGGTCGGGGTCAGTCGCCGGCGGGCCGCCACGTCGCGCGCGTAGGAGTCATCGCCGTTTGCCAAACCCACCACCAGCTCCAGGCTGCACGCCCGCGCGAGCGCCTGCACCGCTTCCATCGACGGCGCATGGCCGCCCGACTCCCAGCGCGCCACCGTCGAAGACCGTGATATCGCCGTCGGCCCAGCGGACGATCTGTGTGTCACTAGTGATCCGTGTGCCGATAATTGCGGCCGGCAGCAAGCCGCCACCGCGTTCCTCGAGAAAGAGTTGCACATCGCCTTCGACCTTCACGCCTCCGACACAACCCCATTTGTGGGGCGCGTCGGTGTCACGCTCCTGGAATAAGCACTTCCTGGCCAAGCTGACGCGCGACGATGCTGACGGCGAGCCGATCGCCCTCCGTGAAGGTACGCCACGACCAGAGCGCGTTCGCATCAAGATAGATCGCCATCGGTGAGGAATGCTAGGGGGATCCGGATACCGACTGGGAGGAGCCATCGAGCCAGAGTGGGAGCTTGACAGCTCGACGCTGCGCTCCACGACCAGGAAGTCGAAATCGCTGCGCTCGTCCGCCCGCCCGCGCACATAGCGACCAATATCTGCAATACTATGTCCTATGCCAGATGCTGCCCCCCGTCCGACCCTGCGTGACGAACAACGCGCGCTGACCCGCCGGCGCCTGCTGGACAGCGCCGAATGCGCGTTTGCCAGGAACGGCTTTCACGGCGTGTCGGTCGATGAAATCGCGCGCGAGGCGGGGGCGACGAGTGGCGCGCTGTACTCGAACTTCGCCAGTAAGGAGGATCTGTTTCTGGCGCTTTTCGAGGAGCGGATCGCCACCGATATGGGCGACTACGCGCAGATCGTCGCCGACGGAGCGACGATCGAGGAGCAGGCCCGCGGGGCGGCCGATCACTGGATGGCGATCCTGCGCGAGCGCCCCGACTATTTCCCGCTGCTGATCGAGTTCTGGACCCACGCGCTGCGCCAGCCGCAGCTCAGAGAGCGCTTGGCCGGGCGGTTCGCGGCGCTGCGCAGCGCGAGCGGGCGCCTGGTGTTGGAGGGCGCGCAGCGGCAGGGCTACCCGCCGAACGCCGACGCGGGAGCGTTCGTGGGGTTGCTGATCAACGCGCTGGCCAACGGTTTGGCGCTCGAGAAGCTGCTCGATCCGGACGCCGTCGCAGACGAGCTGTTTGGGGACATGCTCGTGCTCATATTCCAGGCTTTCGAGGCGCTGGCGCGCGCGAACCCAGATATGGCCAACCCGGGGAGCGCGAGCTGCCCGCCGGAGCCACCAACCGAAAAGCAAGGAGCCCGAGATGGGTGAGAGTTCACCATCAACCGTCGCCGCTGACGCACCGTCGAGCGCCGCCGTCGCCCCGGCCACGCCGCCAACACCGTCCCTCGCCCCCGGTGCACCGCCAAAACCGTCGGTCACCGGCGAGACGCCGCCCAGCACGCCCGCGGCGCCCGCACTGCGCAAGGCAACCGTGCAGGACATCGGACACCTGGCAAACGTGCTGGCGGATGCTTTCTTCGACGATCCGGTCTTCGGCTGGCTGATGCCCGAGGACAGCAAAAGGCACGCGCGTTTGCGTCGCTACTTCGGGATCGAGCTGCGCCATTACACGCTGCCGCACGGGCATGTGTGGACGACGGACGATCTCGCCGGCGTGGCAATGAACCTGCCGCCCGGCGCGTGGCGCGCGCCGACACACGTCACCCTGCTGGAGGGCAGGCCGTTCGGGATTCACCTGCCCAGGGCGGCAAGAATCGGGGCCGCGATGGAGTGGAGCCACATGCGCAGGCTGCGCGAGCCGCACTATTACGTGCGCGACATCGGCGTGCAGCCGGAGATGCAGGGCAGGGGGCTGGGCAGCACATTGATGGGACCGACGCTCGAGCAATGCGACCGTGAGGGCCTGCCCGCCTACATCGAGGCCTCGAGCGTTCGCAGCGCCGCGCTGTACGAGCGCCTCGGATTCGAGCATATCGGAGAGCTGCACGTCGGCACCAGCCCACCGCTGTGGCTCATGCTCCGCCCCGCGGCGCAGC
This sequence comes from uncultured Solirubrobacterales bacterium, assembly GCA_963804675.1. GTDB lineage: Bacteria > Actinomycetota > Thermoleophilia > Solirubrobacterales > Solirubrobacteraceae > Palsa-744. The sequence continues at coordinate 3,140,506 of CAWDRI010000001.1, forward strand.
CGTGAGCGCAGCTTGGACCGCGGCAACCGCGCTCGCGCCGGCCACCTGCAGCGGCTCGACGGTGCGCAACGCGCGGCAGAAGATGAAGGCGCCCTCCAGCAGGGAGAGCATCGTCAAGGCCAGCTCACGCGCCGTCTGGCGTGCGATGCCGGCGGCGGCGAAGTACTCGGTCGCGCCGGAGATCCAGCTGTCGAACACCTCGGCGGTCGCTTTGCGCAGCGGCTCGCTGGTGCTGGCGACCTCCAGCGCAACCGTCGCGATCGGGCAGGCGTCGGCGTAGTCGGTTTCCACCAGCGTCTCAGCCGCGCCGCTGAAGAACTCCCCGACTGCGCTGAGCACGTCCGGCGCCTGCATGGCGATCGTCGCGAACAGCTGCGTGTAGAGCCGGCCGGAGGTGCGGATCGTCTCTGCCCCGAGTTGCTCCTTGCCCCCGGGGAAGAAGTGGTAGACCGACCCGAACGGGGCGTTGGCCGCCGCCACGATCTGTTTGACGCCAGTGCCGGTGTAGCCCTGGCGCCGGAACAGCTCGGCGCTGGAGTCGATGATGCGGTCCTTGGTGGTGCTGGCCATGTTCGTTGCCTCTGATTCGCGTGTGGCGCTCGCTCGCGAGCTTCGGGTCCCCTGCTCGCCTGCCCGTAGCGTGATGATAGGCTTCCCGCCCACTAGAGCGATCTATCAATTGCGCGTCGGAGGTGCCCATGCCAGAGGTCGAGTTGTCGGCGGGAACGATCGAGTACGAGGACACGGGCGGAAGCGGCCCCGCGATCGTGTTCGTGCACGGGCTGATCATGGACGGCTCTCTGTGGCGGGGGGTCGTGGCGGACCTGCGCTGCGACTACCGCTGCGTGCTGCCCACGATGCCGTTCGGCGGCCATCGCCGTCCGATGCACGCCGACGCCGACCTGTCGATGCGCGGCATGGCGGAGATCCTCGGCGAGTTCATCGAAGCGCTGGACCTGCGCGAGGTGACGCTCGCGCTGAGCGACTGGGGCGGGCCGCTGCTGCTGGTCGGCGGCACTCGCGACGAGCGCCTGGCGCGGCTCGTGGTGTGCTCGTGCGAGGCGTTTGACAACGTGCCACCGAAAGGCGCAGCGAAGCTGCTGCCATACCTAGCACGCATCCCCGGAGGGCTCGACGCGGCGCTGTTCCCGTTTCGCTTCGACCAGCTGCGCCGGCTGCCGATGACATACGGCCCGCTGAGCAAGCGGCCGGTGCCGCGCGAGGTGATGGACCGCTGGTTCGCTCCGATCCGCGAACAGCGCGAGGTTCGCCGCGACCTGCGCAAGTACGTGCGCAGCGCAGCCCAGGGACGTCGCGACCTGCTCGCAGCGATGGACAGGCTGCCGGCGTTCGACCGTCCCGCGCTAATCGCGTGGGCCAGCGAAGACCGCCTGATGCCACGCGACCACGGCCGCCGGCTCGCCGAGCTGCTGCCCCACGGCCAGCTCGTGGAGATCGCGGACTCCTACACGCTGATCCCCGAGGACCAACCGGCCACGCTCACTGCGCACATGCGCGAGTTTCTCGGCGCGTGAGCCCCACCGCCGACAGGCCGCGCTGTGAGGGCGTCGCGCGCGCGGCTGAGCGAGTGGGTGAGCGCTACCTCGACCTGGCCGTCTACACGATGCTCGCCGACGACTGGCTCGCGTGAGGCTATTCCGGCCAGGGGGTCAGATCAACAGATCGCCCTGTAAGCGCTGCCCCAGCTCGACCGCCCTTCGCGGGTCCGCGTCGGTGAAGCAGGCGCCCAACGAGTGGTGTACCAGCCAGTTGGTACACTGTGCTCATGTCAGCCACCAAACCCCGCATCCAGGTCACGCTCGACTCAGAGCTGGCGGCTGCCGTGGCGGAGTTCGGCGGTACGGAACCACGGTCACGTGCTGTGCGCGACTTGGCGCTGCGCGGCGCCGAGGCGATCCGCGCGGAGCGAGCCGGCGAACGCGACGCCCAAAAGCACCTGCTGCGGATTGCCGCCGGCGAGGACAACCGCTACGACTTCGCCGTCTCCGCAAGCCTCCATGCCTCGCGCTGAGCCTTACGGCTCCGGCGGACTGCTCGTCTTCGATACGTCGGCCTGGAACCGCCAGCGAAACCCGGCCGTACTGCTTCGCTGGCTTGCAACCGCGCGCTCCAACAAGCTCGCCGTATGTCCGGTGGTCGCGTTGGAGCTGCTCGCAGGCGCCCGCGACGAGCAGGCGTTTGCGGACCTTGATCAAACGCTGGCGGCCCTGCCGGCGGCTCCAGTGACGCGCAGTGCCGGCGCGGCGGCGATTGGCGCCTCACGCGAATTGCACGGCGAGCGCCGCATCCCTGCCGCCGACTATCTGATCGCTGCGGCAGCCGCCGGGCGCGGCGCTGGGGTATTGCATTACGACCGCCACTTCGACCCTCTCTGCCGGGTACTCGGGATCGAAAGCGCGTGGGTGGCAGAGCCTGGATCGATCGACTGACTCGCGGGGTCATCCCGGCCAGGTCACAGCAGCAGCCCACGTGTCGATACTCCCGGCTCAGAGCCTGTCGATCGCACGGTGCAGGTCGCGCCGGTCGATGACTCGGGCCACCAGGTAGCGCGCGCCGTCCTCGGCGTCGAGTTGCTGGTAGCGCACCCGGTACTCACCGACTCGTAAACGACGCCATGGAGCATGTCCAGCGACTGGCTTGACGTCGAGATTCGCGGCATCTGCTTCCAGCGCCTCGAACGCCTGCTGCACCCGCTTGCGCGTCTGGCGATCCAAGCGCTTCAGGTCGCGAATCGCGCGCGGAGCTAGCTCGAGGTTGTTCGGAGGGTCCGTCATCTACGACGAGCCAGCTTCCTGCTCGTAGCCGCTACTGCCTGGTGTCTTGCGCGTCCAGCTCCGCGAAGACATCGGCAGCCGAGCGTGTTTCGCCGTTCGCATAGGCCTGCTCGGCGGCGGCCATATCCTCGGCGAAGCTCGGCACCTTCGAGAGCAGGTAGTCCTCGAGGTCCTGCGCATCGACCGGCACCAGCGCAGCGATGGGCTCGCCGTGTCGTGTGACGAGCGCCGCTTGCTTGGAATCGGCGACGCCAGCGACGACGCCACTTGTGTTGCGCTGTAGATCCCGGATGCTGACGGTGCTCATCGAGCGCCCTCGACCTTCCCAGAAGATGTCGGACAAGTATATGTAGATTCCACGCCGACATCAAGTGCCTAAGGGTCCACGCGCTCCGCCGTCCGCGGCGAGTTCGACTTCCATGGCGACCGCGACTCCGCCTCGCGCTTTACGATCGTCTCCCCGACAGAGGCGGTGCTCGTCGCGGGCGCACGAGAGGCGGCACGCCACGCGCTGCGCGCCCATGACGCGGTACAGCTCGCGAGCGCGCGCGCGGTCCGCGAACTCGACCCGCGGTGCAGCCAGTTCGCCTGCTTTGACACCGACCTGCGCCGCGCCGCGAGCCGCGCGGGCTTTGCACTGTTGCCAGAAACACAGTGACCGGAGCGTCGGCGGTCCTACCCCTCCGGCGCACCCCCCGCCCCCGCGCCCAGCGGCTCGGGCGCGCTCACCAGCGGGTCGTCGTCGGCCTTGAAGAACTCGGCGCCCTCGATGCTCAGGTGGGGCACGACGCGGTCCAGCCAGCCCGGCATGTACCAGTTGATCCTGCCCATCAGCAGCATCAGCGCCGGCACCAGCAGGCAGCGCACGACCGTCGCGTCGAGCGCCACCGCGACCGCCAGCCCGACGCCGAACTGCTTGATCGTCGGGTCGCCGTTGAGCACGAAGCTGCCGAACACGAAGAACATGATCAGCGCCGCCGCGGTGATCACGCGCGCGCTCGTCACCAGTCCCGCGACGACCGAGCCGCGGTTGTCCTCGCCGGCGTGCACGTGCTCCTCGATCTGGCTCACCAGGAACACCTCGTAGTCCATCGAGAGCCCAAACAGGATCGCGAACATGAACAGCGGCACGTAGGAGACGACCGGCACGGGACCTTCCAGCCCGATCAGCCCGCTGAGCCAGCCGTACTGGAAGACGGCGGTCAGCACGCCGTAGGAGGCGCCGATCGAGAGCAGATTCATGACCGCCGCCTGCGGCGGGATCACGACCGTGCGAAACGCCAGCGTCAGCAGCAGCAGGCTCAGCAGGATCACGACCGCGATCTGCAGCGGCAGCTTGTCCGAGATCTGCGCGGCCAGGTCGACGTTGCCGGCCGTGTTGCCGCCGACGTCCGCGCGCATGTTCGTGCCCTGCTCGGCGCTGGGGATCGCGCTCGAGCGCAGCCGTTCGACAAGGTCCGCGGTCGCTTTCTCCGCCGGCCCGGTCGTCGCGATCGCGCTGAAGTACGCCGTCGTCCCCGCCTGGTCGATCTGCGCCGGCGTGATCGCCGCGACACCCTTCGTCGCGGCGACTTCGTGGTCGAGCTTCTGCAGCCGCGGGTCGCTCGCGCGCGTGTCGCCCTGGGAGCCGCCAGACGATCCGCCGCTCGCTCCCGCGGAGGTCTTGGCGGGCTGCGCCGGCGACCCCAGCGAGACCACGACCAGCAGCGGCCCGTTGACGCCCGGGCCGAAGTTCGCGGCGATCAGGTCGTACGCGCGGCGCGCGGTCGTCGAGGTCGGCAGCGCCGCGACGTCCTGCTGGCCGAGCGTCAGCGACAGCAGCGGGATCGTCAGCGGCAGCAGGATCGCGAGCGCGAGGAGCCCCGCGAGCAGCGGGCGTTTGGCGATGTCGTTCGCCCATTTCGCCCACAGCCCACCCTTCGCGGACTCGGGGTGCACGGCGCGCACGCGCAGCGATTCGATCCGCGGCCCGGTGATCGCAAGCAGCGCCGGCATCAGCGTCAGCGCGGCGAGCACCGCGACGACGACCGCGATACCCGCCATCAGCCCCATCGTCGTCACCAGCGGGATCTGCGCGACGGCGAGCGAGACCAGCGCGATCGTCACCGTCCCGCCGGCGAAGAACACCGCGCCGCCCGACGTCGCGACCGCACGCGCGATCGACTCCTGCACCGCCAGCCCCTCCTTCATCCCGCGGAAGTGGCGCGTGACGATGAACAGCGCGTAGTCGATCCCGACGCCCAGGCCGATCATCGTCGCGAGCGTCGGCGCGACCGTCGGCACGCTCGTCACATGCCCCAGCAGGCGGACGATCGCAAGCGTCGCCAGCAGCGCCAGGATCGCGTTGAGGATCGGCAGTAACATCGCGACGACCGTCCCGAACGTGAACGACAGGATCACCATCGCCGCGACGATCCCGATCAGCTCGCTGGACTCGGTTGCGGGCTTTGAGACCTTCTGACCCAGCTGCCCGCCGGTCTCGACCTCCAGCCCGGCGGCTTTGGCCGGAGCGGCGGCGTCGATGATCGTCTGCGCTTCCTGCTCGGACAGTTCGCCGGGGCTGACCGCCAGCGTCACCGACAGGTAGCCCGTCGCCTGGTCCTTGCTGAGCGCCGTCGCGCCCTGCGGCGTCAACGGGCTGAGCACCGACGCGACGTGCGGCGCCTTCGCCACGTCCGCAGCCGCCTGTTCGACAGCGCTGGAGTATTTGGCTTCGGTCAGCTTGCCGCTCGCGGCGTGCAGCACGATCGGGCTCGAGCCGTTTGCCTGGTCGGGGAACGACTTCGCCAGCGTGTCGGTGGCGCGCTGGCTGTCGGTCCCCGGCAGCGACAGGTTTTCGCTCGTGTTTTCGCCGAGCCGGTGCGAGACCGCGACGAGCGCGATCGTCGCCACCAACCACACGCCGAGCACCACAAAACGGCGCCGCACACAGAACTGCGCCACTGCGTACAGCACCCCGGTCATCCCCGCGATTTGCCTCCCGGTTGCGGTGAACGGAATCTTCATCCTCGCCGCTGCGCGACTGGTTGTCAAGCTGAGGCGAGCCGTCGCCGCCGGGGAGCGCACCGGAATCTCCGCCGTGTGGTTGGTATCGAGCTGAGGCGAGCCGTCGCCGCCGGCGTGCCCCACTAAATCCCGGCCGCCATCCCGCCCCCACGCGTGCGCGCAAGCGCGCGCGCATCCCTTCCCCAAACACCCCCACGGCGAATGTGGCAGGCTTCCGGGCCGCGGGCGCGACCGGCGCGCGCTTTCCGGTTGTTGTGTACTCGCGCCATGCGCCGCTCCCGCCAAGCACTCATCATCGTTGGGGCCGTTGTGCTCGTCTGGGGCGTGCTCGCGCTCGCGCTCGGCTCCCCCAGCCTGCGCCTCGCGGGCAGCAGCGCCTCGGCCGCCGCCTCGCCGCCATGCCTGCCAGCCACGCTGGCACACTCCGCGCAGCTGCCGGGGACCGCCGTGGACGTCTCGCCCGAGCCCGGCAGCGGCACCGCCAACCCGCACACGCAGATCAGCTTCCTCGGTGTGCCCGCCGCCCAGATCCGCGCGGTGTCGGTGCGCGGCGCGCGCAGCGGTCCGCACGCCGGCGCGCTGCACGCCTACTCGCAGGGCGACGGCGCGAGCTTCCTGCCGGCCAGGCCCTTCGACACCGGCGAGCGTGTCACCGTGCGTGCCACCCTCGCCGGGGGGGCCGGCGAGGGCAACGGGGCCGCGGGGGACAGCGGGGCCGGCGCACGGCGGGTCGAATTCTCCTTCCGCGTCGACACCCCCTACCCGACCGCGGGGGTGTCGGAATTCCCCAACCCGGCCGCCGCGCCGGCCGACTACCAGTCCTTCTACACGCTGCCCGGCGCGCAGGCCCCGGTGCTGAGCGTGACCGTGCCCGACGGCGACCCGACGGCGGGCGACGTCTTCACCACCAACGGCCCGGGCCCGGGGCAGTACGGCCCGCTGATCTACACCCCGCAGGGCCGGCTGGTGTGGTTCGAACGGCTGCCGCACGGCCAGACGGCCGAGGATCTGAACGTGCAGGAATATGAAGGCGCGCGCGCGCTGACGTGGTGGCGCGGGCGCGTGCTCTCGCTCGGCTTCGGCCAGGGCGAAGACCTGGTGATGAACAGCCGCTACCAGACCGTCGCGCGGGTCCCCGGCGGCAATGGCCTGCACGCCGACCTGCACGAGTTCCAGCTCGCCCCGCACGGCGTCGCCTACATCACCGCGTACAACCCGATCCGCTGCGACCTCGCGCCGCTCAAAGGCGCGCGCGACGGCGCGATCGTCGACGCGGCGATCCAGCAGATCGACATGCGCACGGGGCTGGTGCGCTGGGAATGGCACAGCCTCGACCACGTCGCCGTCGCCGAGTCGGAAGTCGAAACTCCCAGCGACTCGACGCCGTGGGACTGGTTTCACCTCAACTCGATCGACCCCGAGCCAAACGGCGAGATCTTCATCTCCTCGCGCAACACCTGGGCGGGCTATCAGCTGGAAGGCACCTCCGGGCGCATCCTGTGGCAGCTGGGCGGCACCGACAGCTCGTTCAAGATGGGCGCTGGCACGCGCACCGCCTGGCAGCACGACGGCCGCGTGCTGCCGGGCGGCGACATCAGCTTCTTTGACGACGGCTCCAATCCGCCGATCCACAGCCAGTCGCGCGCGCTGCGGATCGCGCTGGACTTCAAGACCCACACGGCGCGGTTGGTCTCCGCCCTCACGCACCCCGACCCGCCGCTGCTCGCCGCCAGCCAGGGCAACGTGCAGACGCTCGCCGGCGGCAACGCGGTCGTCGGCTACGGCGGCGTGCCGGCGATCAGCGAGTTCGCGCCCGGCGGCGCGCTGCGCTTCGACGCGCACCTGCCCTTCGACATGTCCTTCTACCGCGCCTACCGCCACCCCTGGAGCGCGCTGCCCGCGGCCCCGCCGGCGGTGCTCGCGAACCTCAACGACACCGGCGAAGAGACGATCGTGCACGCGAGCTGGAACGGCGCGACCGCAGTCGCCGCCTGGCGCATCCTCGCGGGCAAGACGCCGGCCGCGCTGGCCGCGCGCGCGACGATCCCCGACAGCGCGTTCGAAAGCTCCACGACGCTGCCGGTCAAGTACGCATACGTCGCCGTGCAGGCGCTCGACGCCGCCGGGCGCGTGCTCGGCAGCTCGCCGCCGGCGCGCACGATTGCCTACGAAGCCTCGCTTGCCCGGTAGACGGGGTGCAGTCTGCAGTGGGAGGGCCGGGGCGCTGTGCGCCCCGGCAGGGGTGGTTGCTGCGCCCGGGCGGCCGGTTTGGCTCGGTAGACCGGCTGCCAGCGGGCCGGTTCGCCTTTAGTAAGCCGGTTTGGAGTGGTGCTTGTGCGGCGCCGGCGTGCTCGTCGAGGTGGAGGAGCTCGCCGATTTGCCGCCGCAGCCCGCGACGGCGACGGTCGCCGCGAGGGCGGCCAGTAGCGTTAGCATTGCGGTCAGTGGCGTTCGTTTCATGGGCTGGGCTCCAACTGTCGCTCGCGGGCTCCGGCGCTCACCCTACCAGGCACCTGTGCCGCCGAGCGCAGCCGTCGGGCAGGCTCGCGTGAGCGTCGAGACGACCGCGCCCGCGCCGCTGGGCGCGCCCGGCGCCGACCCCGCGGCCGCGGGCAGCGCCGGCGGTTCGCCGCGCACGCGCTGGCTGCTGATCGTCTGCTGCGTGGCGCAGTTCATGGTGATCCTCGACCTGAGCATCGTCAATGTGGCGCTGCCCTCGATCCAGTCGAGCCTCGGCTTCTCCTCGCCCGAACTGCAGTGGATCGTCAACGCCTACGCGATCACGTTCGCGGGCTTTCTGATGTTCGGCGGGCGCGCCGCCGACCACTTCGGCCAGCGGCGCACGTTCGTGGTGGCGCTCGCGCTGTTCGCGCTCGCCTCGCTCGCCGGCGGGATCGCCGGGGATCGCAGCGCGCTGGTGATCGCACGCGCCTTCCAGGGCCTCGGCGGCGCGCTGATGGCGGCCTGCTCGCTGGCGGTCATCACCTCCTCGTTCGCCCCCGGCCCGGCGCTCAATCGCGCGATCGGCGCGTGGGCGGCGATGAACGGCCTCGGCGGCGCCGCGGGGATGCTGTTCGGCGGCCTGATCACGCAGGAGCTCAGCTGGCGCTGGGTGCTGCTGATCAACCCCCCGATCGGCGCTGCGGCGGCGGTGGTCGCGTGGGCGGTCGTCAGCGAACGCCGCCGCGACCCCGGACGCAGCTTCGACCTCGCCGGCGCGCTGACGCTGACGATCGGCCAGATAGTGCTCGTCTACGGGATCGTCGAAGCGGGTCTCGCCGGCCTCGGCACGGCCGCCGCGCTCGGCCCGATCGTCGCCGGCATCGCGCTGCTGGTCGCGTTCGCCGTGATCGAGGTGCGTGTGGCCAGCGAACCGCTGATCCCCTTCGGTGCGCTGACCAGGCCGCTGCGGATCGCCAACAACATCGTGCTGCTGTTCAGCGCGTCGCTGTTCCCGATGTGGTTCGTGAGTTCGCTCTACCTGCAACAGGTGCTCGGGCTCTCTCCCCTGCACACCGGCCTGATCTTCCTGCCGATGACGCTGATGATCATGGCGGTCGCCTCACGCACCGGCAAGCTCGTCAGCAGCTTCGGCGTGCGTCCGGTGCTCGGCGGCGGCCTGGTGATGCTGACCGGCGGGATGCTGCTGCTCGCACGCATCGGCCCCAGCGGCAGCCCGATCGTCTACATCATGATCCCCGGGCTGCTGACCGCGGCGGGGATCGCGATGTCGATCGTGCCCTCGACGATCGCCGCCACGCAGGGCGCCAGGGTGGGGCAGACCGGTCTCGCCTCGGGTCTCGTGAACACCTCGCGCCAGATCGGCGGCGGGCTCGGGCTGGCGATCCTGGTGACGCTCGCGACCTCGCGCAGCAGTCACCTGATCGGCAGCGGCCACGGCGTGCCCGCGTCGCTGACCGCCGGCTTCCGGCTCGCCTACCTGATCGGCGCGGGCCTGGCCGCCGCGGCGGCGCTGGTCACGTTCACGGCGCTGCCCAAACCGACCGGCGAGCTGGCGGGAGCCGCCCGCCGGCTGGCGGCCGTCGTCGCCGTCGTGGTCGTCGGCTTCGTCGCGCTCGACCTCGCGTTCGCCGGCTCGCACGGGCCGCCCGTCGGCGCGTTCACCAAGGATGGCGCCTACAGCTTTGTCACCGAGCCGGCGCTGCACCCGCCCAAGCTCCGCGCCGATGGCCCGATCGCCGCCGGTGCACTCGCGCCGGGCTACATCTTTACGACCAACTTCTACAACCTCAACTACCCGCCGCTGGTCGGCCAGAGCGGGCCGCTGATCCTCGACGACCGCCTGCAGCCGGTGTGGTTCCAGCCGGTGCCAGAACGCGTCGTCGCCTCGAACCTGAGCCTGCAGACCTACGCGGGCAAACCGGCGCTCGCGTGGTGGCAGGGGGTCGTGACGAACACCGGCGCGACCGAAAGCGGCGAAGAGGTCGTCGTCAACCAGCACTACCAGCAGGTCGCGACGCTGCGCGGCCAGGACGGCTGGAAACTGACGCTGCACGCGCTCACGATCGACGGCGAAGACGCGTGGGTGACGGCCAACAAGAACATCGCCAAGAACCTCTCCGACTACGGCGGCGCCTACAACGGCGCGCTGATCGACTCGGCGGTGCAGGAGTACAACATCAAGACCGGCAGGCTGCTGCGCACCTGGGACGCGCTGGGGCACATCCCGTTGGAGGAGTCCTACTCGACGGTGCCGACCAACGGCTTCCCGTGGGACGCCTACCACGTCAACGCGATCGACCTCGCCGGCGACGGGACCTTCCTGGTCTCGATGCGCAACACCTGGGCGGCCTACCTCGTGAACATCGCCACCGGCAAGATCGAGTGGACGCTCGGCGGCAAGCGTTCGAGCTTCAGGTTCGGCCCCGGCGCGGCCTTCCAGTGGCAGCACGACGTCGCGCTGGCGAGCGACTCGAAGGTGACGATGTTCGACGACCACTGCTGCCAGCTGACCGGCGGCGGCACCTCGGTGCCCGCGACCGGCGCCTCGCGCGGACTCGTACTGAAGCTCAATCGGCAGACGCGGCTCGCCACGCTCGTCGCCCAATACCCCGGCGGCAACGCCTTCGAATCGGAATACATGGGCGACACCCAGCCGCTGGCCGGCGGCGCGACGTTCATCGGCTGGGGCTCGGAACCGTACTTCTCCGAGTACAGCCCCACCGGCCGCCAGCTCCTGCTCGCGCACTTCCCCGGCGCCGACCTCAGCTACCGCACGCTGGTCGAGCCCTGGGTCGGCCTGCCGCTCACCCCGCCGCTCGGCGCCGCCCGCCCACTCGGCACCCGCACCGTCGTCTACGCCAGCTGGAACGGCGCCACCCGGCTCGCGTCCTGGCGGGTGCTGGCGGGGTCCGCCGGCGGGGGGCTGAGCGTCGTCGCGCACGCCGCCAAGAGCGGTTTTGAGACGGCGATCGCGGTGCCCCGCGGCTACGCGCGTTTTGAGGTCCAGGCGCTTGACGGGGGCGGGCGCGTGATCGGAGTTTCGCGGGCGTTTGCGGGGTAGGCACGCCGCGGCCCGAAAGCCTGCCCCATCCGGCTGCGGGGCACTCCAAACGGATGGCCCATTCGCGCGCGCGTGCGCGCGGGCGCGCGAATGGCAGCGAAAATTTAGTTGCGCGAAGCGCGGCGCGGGCGCTCGTGACGGCGACCCTCGATGACGCGGGCTCGCGCTAGCCTTCGCGCTCGTGCGGGTGGCCACCTGGAACGTCAACTCCGTCAAGAAACGCCTGCCGCGCCTGCTGCCGTGGCTCGACGAACGCCGGCCCGACGTGGTGTGCCTGCAGGAGACCAAGCTCACCGACGACGCCTTCCAGGAGCTGCTCGGTGCGGAGCTGGCGGCACGCGGTTACGAGTGCGCGCTGCACGGCGAGCGGACGTGGAACGGGGTGGCGATCCTTTCGCGAGTCGGCCTGCAGGACATCGTGCGCGGACTGCCCGGTGCGCCCGGGTTTCCCCACGCCGAGGCGCGCGCCGTGGCCGCGACGTGCGACGGTGTCCGCATGCACTGCGTGTACGTGCCCAATGGGCGCGTGCCCGACTCTGAGCACTATCGCTACAAGCTCGCCTGGCTGCAGGCACTGCGCACGGCCCTGGCGACCGGTCCGTCCTCGGACGCAGGGACGGGCGTCGCGGACACGCTCGTGTGCGGCGACATGAACATCGCGCCTACCGACGCGGACGTCTTCGATCCAAAGGCGTACATCGGGCAGACCCACGTCACGGCGCCCGAGCGCGCTGCGCTGGCCGAGCTCCAGGCACTCGGCCTGCACGACGTCGTGCGCGAGCACTGGCCGCACGAGCGCGTGTTCAGCTACTGGGACTACCGCGCCGGCATGTTCCACCAGGACCTTGGGATGCGCATCGACCTGGTGCTCGCCGGCGGCGATCTCGCCGCGCGCGTGCGCGCCGCCTGGGTGGACCGCCAGGCGCGCAAGGGCAAGGGCCCAAGCGACCACGCCCCCGTGATCGTCGACCTCAACGAGGCGCCCGACGGCGACATCGGGCCGGTCGTGCCGCCGCCCTCGGCGCCGGCGGTCGGGCGGCGGCGCAGGGCGCTGCCGCAGTCCGGGTAGGGCGCGCTCGGGCGCGTCAGGCGCGCGTCGGCGGGGCCGCAATCAGACATCCGGCGCGCAGCGCAGCCGGCCTGTCAAGTGGTTTCAGGTCTCGAGCAGCAGCGTCACCGGGCCGTCATTGACCAGCTCGACCTCCATGTGCGCGCCGAACACGCCGCGCTGCGCGCGGGCGCGCTCGCAGAAGCGCTCGTACAGCGGCTGTGCCTGCTCCGGGCGCGCGGCGGCGGTGAAGCTCGGGCGGTTGCCGCGGCGCGCGTCGCCGTAGAGCGTGAACTGGCTCACGCACAACAGCTCGCGCTCGCCCAGCGCGTCGTTCATGCGCGCGACGGCGTCCTCGAAGATGCGCAGCGCGCGCACCTTGTCCGCGAGCCAGTCGGCTGCGGCCACGTCGTCCTCGTGTGCGATCCCGAGCAGCACGAGCAGCCCCGGCCCAATCGCGCTGACCTGGCGGCCCTCGACGCGCACCGTAGCGCGGATGACTCTCTGCACGAGGGCGCGCACGGGTCTTCACTTCGTGCTCGACGGCGCAGCGCCTGCCACCGTGAGACAGCCTGAAGCAACGGCGCGCGTAAACCATCCACACTTCGTCAACGAACCGCACGTTCATGCACCTCGTCGCGATCGAGGCGATCACGCGCGCTGAAGCGCGTGATCTCGCGCTGGACAAGTCGCTGCTGGGCTTCGAGCCGTGCGAATTCAGCCTCGTGCTGAGCGAGCGAAGCGAGGTACTCGGTGACGAGCGCGCTCACCGAGCTGCCGCGTTCCGCGGCCCGCACACGCGCGGCGCGGTAGACATCCTCGGGGACGGAGACGGTGACGTTGGGCACTGTCTCGCACAGTAGAACAGCTTTAGCCAACCATTCGCGCGCACGGGCGCTGGAATGGCAGCGACCGCACGCCCGCGGGGCGGGACCCGCAGTGGGGGCCGGCGCTGGCTTACTGACGGCGTGAGGCTAACCGTCGGCGTTGACGCGCTCGATCAGTTCGGCCAGCACGCGCTCGGCGTCGGCGTTTGCGACCTGGCACGTTCCGGCCGCCTCGTGCCCGCCGCCGCCATAGGAGAGCATCAGTGCGCCGATGTCGGTCCTGCTCGAACGATCCACGATCGACCTGCCCATCGCGAGGACGGTGTTCTGCCGTTTCAGGCCCCACAGCACGTGGATCGAGATGTTGCACTCGGGATACAGCGCGTAGATCATGAAGCGGTTGGTCGGATGGATCACCTGCTCCTCGCGCATGTCGAGCACGACGAGGTTGCCGTGCACGGTGGAGCGCGCGAGCAGCTGCGCCTCAGCGGTGGCGGCGTGCTCGTCGTAGAGCTCCACGCGCTCGAGCACGTCGGGCAGCTCGAGGATCTCCTCGACGGTGCGCTCCAGGCAGGCGTCGACGAGCTCCATCATGAGCTGGTAGTTGGAGATGCGAAAGTCGTTGAAGCGGCCGAGGCCGGTGCGCGGGTCCATCAGGAAGCTGAGCAGGATCCAGCCGCTCGGCGTCTTGATCTCCTCCAGCGAGAACAGCGCGCTGTCGGCCTTGTCGACGGCCTCCATCAGCGGCTCGGTGACCCGCTCAAAGCGCTCGGCGCCGCCGAAGTAGTCGTACACCACGCGCGCCGCCGAAAGCGCGCCCGGAGCGATGATGTGGTTCTCGGCGGTCTCGCCCAGACGCAGGATCTCGCTCTCGTGATGGTCAAACGCCAAGCGCACGCCGGGGACATAGGGAAGGTTGGTCGTGATGTCGCGGCTGGTGATCTCGACGAGCCCGTCCTGCATGTCCTTCGGGTGGACGAACTTGATCTCCTCGAGCATCCCGAGCTCCTTCAGGAGGGCAGCGCACACCAGCCCGTCGAAGTCGCTGCGGGTGACGAGTCGAGACCTCTCGGCAATCTGTGTGGCCATCGGTGCTGTGCTCCTCTCGGGTGGACGTTCAGGGCAGACCTCGGCAGCTGGGGGGCAATCCTGAAGCGCGCATCGTGCGGTGCATGACCTCGAGCTCGGCGGAAGGGCCTTGACCGTGTAGTGCAGTTGCTCGCAAGCCTCTGGCGCGACCCTGTTGCTCGCGCGCGTTGGCGCGATCCGGCTCAATCAGCGCACGCGCCGGCAGCGACCGTCGGGGCCGTGTCGTTGTCGTGCGGGACCGTGACCGCGTAGCCGGTGCTGGCGCCGACGCACACATCGATCAGGTCGGCTTGCGGACCCGGCACTTCGGTGACGGTCGCGCCCTGCGCAGCGTAGGGGCCGGCCGCGAGCAGCGTGGCAAAGCTCGCGCCGGTGCCGTCGCGAGTGAACTGCAGCGCCCAGCTTGGCAGCTTGAAGCCATAGCTCGAGGAGTACCAGCCCTGCATCGGGTCGGTGGCGCCGTCGAAGGTCTGTAGCGTCATGCCCGCAGGGTTCGCCTGGACGATTTGCAGCTGCGGCTTGCCGCCGGCCAGCGCGGTGACGCTCTCGGCATTCGCGCCGGCGCTCGGCGTGGCGTTCGGCGCGAGATGCCAGGTCTGGCTGTATTCGTGGCTGGCGGAGCTGCTGAGCTGGTCGCGCACGAGCACGAGCCCCTGCCGCAGGACCACCACCGTGCGGTGGTGGGTCACGCCCGGGTAGAGCCCGCTCACGCCGCTCGCCCACGTCGAGCCTTCCACGGAGCCGTAGCTGCCCGCCACCGCGGAGCCCGCTTGCTGATCTTTGCCGTCCACCACCACCGTGTTGTGGGAGCGCGTGCCGTGGAAGTACTCGAGCCCCGGTTCTTCGGTGTAGGTGTAGAGCCCGGAGGTCGGCAGCACCTCCGCGCCGTTCGAATACATCGTAATCCCCAGCGCGTCGAGGTCGGAGTGACTCGTGCGGTAGGTGCCCGAGTTGAAGGTGATGAACGTTTGGTTGGGCAGGTTGGATACCGACCCCAGCGGCGAGCGCATCAGGAAGAGTCCCGAAACCGGGAAGAGCACCGTCCCGTCGGGGGGCGGGGTCCCGTGCGCGCCGCGGGTGAAGGCGAAGTCGAATTCGGGATCGGCGGCGGCCATCGGCCCGTAGACGGTGGGGTCCTGGCTGGGCATGTAAGTGGTCGCGGTCGCGCCGAGCATCGGCAGATAGCCGTCGGGCTCGGTGACGTCGGCTGTGAACCTGAGCATCTTGGTAGCCGCTTCGGAGTAGGGGCCGGCGAGCGCCGGCTCGTAGCGCTTGGCCCACTGGGCGATCTGGTAGACGAGCCCGAGCACGTACACCTGGTAGAAGGGCGAGTTCTCGACCTCGACGCCGTCGGCGTCGATCGTGTTGGTGAGCATTTCCCGCAGGCGTTCGAGTGCGAGCTGGCGCCAGGCGCCGGCGCCGGGCATGTGCGGGAAGTTGTCGGCCAGCAGCAGCAGCGCGGCGCCCTCGTTGAAGCCGTGGTTGTAGTCGGCCTCGAAGTGGCTCGCTTGCGCGAGAAAGGCGCCGAGCTTCTCCAGCGAACGGGCGATGCCCGCTTCGAGATCGCTCGGCAGGGCGTGCGCGATCTTCAGCTTCACGTAGAAGTTGATCAGCTCCATCGTCCGGTAGGCGGAGGTGTGGTCGTTGTCGAAGGTGGTCGTATCTTCTGGGCGGACCTCGTCGTAGGCGACGTAGGAGCGCAGGATCGCGATCAGCTTTTCCAGGTAGGCTGCCCGGCCGGTCGTCTGCCACTCGTACAGCAGGGTCGCCTCCGGACGCAGCCCGTAGAAGTAGAACTCCCAATAGGCTTCGTGGTAGGGGTCCTCCTGCCAGGTGAGCGGCCATTCCAGGTGGGGCAGCGGATAGCCGCGGGCGGGCCACACGTTTTCCAGGAGATCCTGGGCGGTGGCTTCTTCGCCCTCGTTCAGTTCGGCGTACATGCTCTCCTCGCCAAAGGGCAGCGGCGTGGGGTAGACGGTGACGTTGTGAATGTTCACGGTTACCTGGGTGCTGACGGGCGCGGTGGCGCCCGGGCCCCACAGCCTTACGCTCACCGTGTGCGGCCCGTTGGACTCGGCGGCGGTGTACCAGGTGTACTGGTAAGGGGCCTCGGCCGGCTTGGAGTACCGGTACTGGCCGTCGACGTCGAACTCGATGCGATCGGCGGGCAGCCCGTAGAGGGTCGCGCCGACCACGACGTTGCCGTCCACCGTCTGCCCTTCACTGAGACCGTCGATACTCGCCAACGCCACGTCGCCATGCCCGTCGTCGACCGG
Organism: uncultured Solirubrobacterales bacterium; assembly: GCA_963804675.1. Taxonomy (GTDB): domain Bacteria; phylum Actinomycetota; class Thermoleophilia; order Solirubrobacterales; family Solirubrobacteraceae; genus Palsa-744. Next base: position 3,157,071 of record CAWDRI010000001.1, read on the forward strand.
CCCGGTGCTCTGCCCGGTAGCGCTCGCGCTGTGAGCGGCGCCCGTCGCCGTGACCGTCGCGGAGAGCGTCTCGCCGAGGTCGGCGAGCGTGGGCGTGTAGGAGGCGCTGCGCGCGCCGGCGATCGAAACGCAGGGCGTGTGGGTCGCGGCGGCATAGTGGGCGGCGACATGCGCCCGGGCGAGCGCCTTGGGATAGAGCGCCACGTCGGCGAGGTCGCCCGCGAAGAAGCCGGCGCGCGCCCCCGCGCCGGCGCCCACGACCGGCGCGCCGGCGGCCTCGCTCAGCGGGGCGGCGGCGGCCCGCGAGCCGACCTGCGCGCCGTTGACGAAAAGGGTCATCGTCGAGCCGTCGTAGCTCGCGACCACCTGACTCCACACGCCCAGCGGCAGGCCCGGCGCGTAGTCGATCGTGCTGCTCACACCGTCGCTCCAACGCTCGAACCCGAGCCCCGCCTCCGAGAGCCAGATGCCGGTGCCCTCGCGCTTGCCCGCGAGCGTTTCCTCGTCGGAGACCAGAAAGCGGTAGACGCCGTCGATCGTCGTCGGGCGTGCCCACAGCTCAAAGGTGTAGGCACCCGCTTCCCGCGGGCCGGCCACACCGGGAAGCGTCACCGCGGAGGTACTGCCGTCGAACGCCGCTCCGACGCCGCCCTGTTCGCTCAGCGGGCCACTTGCGGCGGGGGCGTGTGCGCCCAGATAGTACCCCGGCGAGGAGCCCAGCACGTCGGCGGCGCTGGTGGATGAGGAGGCATCGTCCAGGGGCCACAGGTGAGCGGCGCCGTCGGCGGAAACCAGCGTGGTGTAGAAGGAGCAGCGCCGCCACTCGTAGGCGACTTCGCCTGTTTCGGTCAGCGCGGGGGGCGCCGGGGCGGCGAGCGGCACGCCGAGGTGGGCGCCGCCGAGGGACAGCGGCTCGGCCGCGGCGGGCGGGGGTGTGCAGCAGGCTGCGAGGACCGTGCCGGCCAGCAGAGCGACGAGGATGGTGCGCGCGCGCGAATGGATCGTCCCGGCGCCGCGGGCGATACTCGCCGCTCGGCGCGAGGGTGGCGGCTGGGCCATCAACACCCGCAAGCTAGCGCCGCAAAGGGGGCATAGCGGGCGCGCTGGACGCAAAGGCCAGCCGGTTGTCTATGTCCAGCCATGTGGAACCCGCTGCGCTCAGGGGGGTGGCCGTGTTCGCGAGCTGGACCGGTTTCGGCTGCGACCGATCGCGGAGCTCGGCTCCCTGACTGGGGATAATGCGACGGTATGAAGGTGTCGCCGGTTGACGCGAAGCGGCAGGACGATGCGGCACCGACGGCCGGTTCGTCGGCGTGGGCGCCGTTTCGCTCCCCGGATTTCGCGAGGATGGCCTCGGCGCAGTTCGTCAGCAATGTCGGCAGCTGGATGCAGACGATCGGCGCCCAGGAGCTGATGTTGACGCTGACGACGTCGGCCACGCTGGTTGCATTGATTCAGACGGCGGCGGGCCTTCCGGTTGTGCTGCTCGCCGTGCCGGCGGGCGCGATCGGCGATCTCGTCGATCGTCGCCGGTTGCTGATCGCGTCGCAGTCGTTCATGCTGCTCGCGGCTCTGGCGCTGGCCGGGTTGGCGCTCGCTGGATTGGTGACGCCGTGGGTTCTGCTCGCGCTGATCTTCGCTGTCGGCGCCGGGCAGACGCTGACCTCGCCGACGTGGCAGACGCTGCAACCCGAGCTCGTCGCGCCAGAGGACCGCACGCAGGCGATCGCGCTGGGGGCCGTCAACCAGAATCTCAGCCGAGCGGTCGGCCCCGCGATCGGCGGTGCGCTGTACGCGGCGAGCAGCGCCGCGGCCCTGTTCTTCGTGAACGCGTTGAGCTTTGTGCCCGTGATCGGCGCGGTGGCCCGCTGGCGCGGGCGCACACGGCCCACCGGCGCCGCCGCACCCGAGCACGTTCTCGAGGCGATACGCGCCGGCGCACGCTACATCGCCGGCAGCCCGGCCCTGCGCGTGATCCTGCTGCGCGCCGGCCTCTTCATGGTCTTCGCCAACTCGCTGTGGGCGCTGCTGCCGCTGGTGGCGCGCACGCGGCTGCACCTCGGCTCCGGCGGCTACGGGCTGCTGCTCGCCGGCGTCGGCGTCGGCGCGGTGGCCGGCGCGGCGACGCTGCCCCGCCTGCGCGCGCGGGTGAGCGCGCAGGCGATGATGACCAGCGGCACCGTCGTGTTCGCCGCCGTGACGCTGGCGCTCGGCTACGTGCGCGCCAGTGCGCTGGCCGCCCTGGTACTGGTGGTCGGCGGCGGCGCGTGGATTCTCGTGCTCTCGACGCTGAACTCCCAGTATCAAACGACGCTGCCCGGCTGGGCGAAGGCCCGCGGCATGTCCTACTACCTGGTGATCTTCCAGGGCGGCGGCGCGCTCGGCAGCGCCGCGTTTGGCGTGCTCGCGCAGAACGCCGGGCTGAGCGAGGCGCTCCTCGCCGCGGCCGTCGGGCTCGCGCTCGTCGCGCTGGCCGGCGTGTGGCTGCCGTTCAAGGCGATTGCCCCTGTGGACCTGTTGCCGGCCGGCGACTGGCCAGGCCCGCAACTCCTCGACCCTGGCGCGACGGAAGGGCCGGTGCTCGTGACGCTCGAGTACCGACCAAGGCCGGGGCTGGAGCGAGACCTCGTCGACGCCCTCTACGCCGGCCGCCACGCCCGGCGGCGCACGGGCGCGGTGAGTTGGCGCGTGTGGCGCGACGCGGCCGATCCCGGGCGGGTACTCGAGCAGTTCGTCGTCGGCTCCTGGGATGAACACCTCCGCCAGCACGAACGCGTCAGCCGCCGCGACCAGCAGCGCCTCGACGAGATCGGGGCGATGACCGATCCAAGCCGGCCCACGACGGTCACCCACTGGTTGGCGGTCGAACTCAACCGAAACCCTCCCCCGACGCCACCCTCCGGTGGGCTGGGCTGAACACAGGTGCAGGGACCTTTAGGAATGGGCGAAACTTGTCTGTGCGCAAACCATGCGCTGATGGGGGCACCAGCGGTCGGGATCGCCTGACGGGGAGCCCGGGCCTGGTCCTCGCTCAAGTTCGTGGTCAGCCGAGGCTGGCCGTGCGCTACTTGCCTGGACCCGGTCGGGGGGTCGGCCGAGGCGAGGATCCGCCGCGGCCCTCCTCGATGCCAATTGATGTCGAGGGCGTTTTGATCTGGTCCGGCGGTAGAGGCTTAGGTGCCATAGCCTTAGTGTACCGCCAGGGCGGCCAGCCACGCGACCGTCTGTACGACCATGAGCACGCCCAGTGCGCCCGACAGCCGCGACATGCGCCGCACCTTCGCCGCGTTCTTCTTGCGCAGGGCCTGGTATCCGTAGCCCGCTTCCGCCAACCAGCCGAGGGTGTCCGCCGGTGCTTCGCGCGCAGCTTGCTCGTAGAGCTCGTCGTATAGCTCCCGTGCGTCGATTGCGAACTTCAACTTCCAGGGGGCAAGCAAGATCGCGGCGGCGACAAGCCCGAGAACGAGCGCCGCCAGCGCGACCCAGCCCCAGGCGTGTAGCCCGTAGGCCCGAACTGTGGTGGCACCCAGGAACGAAGCCACAAGCGCGTGTGCGGCGAGCAGCGTGCCAGTTCGCTGCCGTATCCCCGCGACGAGCGACTCCTGGTCGGCAAATGCGGACCGACCTGCCTCATAGGTGATCTCCTCAAGCGTCCGCACATGGCAACGGTAGGAGTCCGACCGGACAAGCTCAATGACGCGAGAAGTTGCCTCGGCACGCCGATCGTATGCAAGTGCCTCTGATGGTGGCGCCGGCCGTCGGGATCGGCCGATGGGCGCGGTGCGACGGAAGCGGTGTATTGTCCCGCCATGCCGCGGCCTCGAAGGTGGAGTTGGTTCATACCGGTGATCTTGTGCGTCTCTGCCTCGCTGGCGAGCGTGCTGCCGGCGCCCGCGCGCGCAGGGGTCCGGAGACACGGCGCACGATCCCGTCGCGCCGTGACCGTCCGGGTCGTGCCCGCTGGGAGCCTTTCTGCCCTGCTCCCGCAGGTGAGCACGGCGCAAGTTCTACAAGATCTCAACTCCCAACGGGCGGCTAACGGCATACCTGGGGATCTAACGCTTGAACCCGTACTCAGCGCGGGCTGCCAGGCATGGGCTTCTGACTATCACGAACAAAAGGGCCAGTATCCGCACGAAGAGTTGCCGAGCCAGCCGGGCTACGCTCCGGAAGGTGATGACGCCGCAAAAATGTCTGATCTCGCCGGTACGCCGGGCCCGTTCAGCGAAGGCTCGGGGGTCGGATCGGAATGGTCCTCCATGCGCAATCCATGGCTCGGAGCGCCGCTGCATGAGACAACTCTGTTCGACCCTGCGGCGACAACGGCTTGGTACGGGGCAACGCCCAACGCAGCGTGTATGGGTGCCGGAGGGACGCGCGCGTTCACGCAGCCCGCGTTCTTCTCTGTGCCCGGCAACGGGGCTACAGGCGTTCCCGTCAGCGAAGCAGCAGGCGAGCTGCCGTTCACGCCACAGGAAGCAGCGGGATGGAAAGCCGGCGAAACGACCGGTCCTGCCATCATCCTCTGGTACGAGGGCGCCGACGCGCCCTTGCTATCCGCGAAGCTTACGACCGCCGCCACCACGGTGCCCGTGCGGGTCGTCACACCCGATACACCGACGCCGCGGACCCCTCCGGGATGGCCCCGAGTAAGCACAGTCGGGGCATACTCGGGGGGTGCCAGCTTCGTGATCCCAGAACGACCGCTCGCACCCAATACCCGCTACACACTGGAAGCGATCAACGCCGGATCCCAAGGGCACGTCATCGACTTCACGACCGGAACGCGGGACGTTCGACACCAGGTCGAACATGAAGTCCTTGCCGAACTCGCGAGCCGAGGCGGGATCGGTAGCTTCACGATGAGCCTCAAAGGACGCGTCCTCACCGTGAAGGCATCCGGGCTGGCGCTCGGCTACCGCCTCCAGCTCAGCGAACGCGCGCTCGTGTGCAATGAACACTGGCGCCCACCGTGCCGAGAACCTCAGACCTGGCGTGCGACCGCTCTCCTCACGGCATCACCTCAATCATTCTTGGTCCCCGCGCATCATCGTCCAGGGGCATACTTGGTTGGTGTGTTCCCGGGCTATGATTACGGTCCAGCGCACTCATACTTGCAAGCGCCAACCGGCGTGATCGTGCGATAGGTCGTCGCCACCTTCGCGTCGCGTCGATGTCCCGCCAGGCTCGTCGGCAAGCCACTCCTCTCCCGCCGCGATCGGCGTGCGGGTGCCGGATCACTGACAAGCGACACGCAGAGCACTCGCAAATGACACGCAAGTCGCTCGCAATCGGCGTGCGCTGGGGTTAGAGCTTTGCCGCGAACGGGTACAATGGACCTCCGCTGATGGGAGCACGCGGACGACCCCGCATCGGTGGATGTCACGTGCGGCTCCCGGTTTTGCCTGTCTGTGTGCAGGGTCTTCTCGTCCGGCTGAAAGAAGGCTATGGATGAACGTGTACGTCGTGATGATGGCGTGCGCCTCGCTGCCCCAAGGGTGCAACGACTCTCTGGCGAGATGGAGCGCGAGCGGAGCCTGTCAAGTCGTTTGAGACACTTGGTTGTCGAATTTAGTGAGCAGCCTCCTCTGTGGTTGGTTTGTTGATCCAGGCGGCGACTGGTAGCGCTGGTGGTCGTGGCGGCCGGCGGACGAACCGCTTGGGTGTCGCGGTGTAGGCGGCGGTGAGGACGCGTTGGCGTTCGGCGTGGAGCGCTTTGGCGTGGCCGTGGTGGACGGCGGCGGGGGTCATCAGGCCGATCCCGGAGTGGCGGTGGGAGTGGTTGTAGTAGTCGAAGAAAGCGCGGCAGAACGCGCGTGCTTGCTGGATGTTCTCGAAGCGCCGGGGGAACTCGGGCCGGTACTTCAGCGTCTTGAAGTGTGCCTCTGAGTAGGGGTTATCAGTCGAGGTGTAGGGCCGGTTGTGCGAGCGTGTCACGCCGAGGTCGGCGAGGAGGAACGCGACGGGCTTGCTGGTCATCGAGGTGCCGCGGTCGGCGTGCACGGTCAGCTGCTGTCGCGGGATCTTCTGCTGCTCGACGGCTTGGGCGATCAGCGCCTCAGCGATCGGGCCGGTCTCGCGGTGCTGGACGGTCCACCCAACGACATAGCGGCTGAACACGTCGAGGATCACGTACAGGTAGAAGTACGTCCACTTCGCCGGGCCCTTCAGCTTGGAGATATCCCACGACCACAGCTCGTTCGGGTGCTGGGCGAGCAACTCCGGCTTCGCATAGGCGGGGTGCGTGCGTTGATCGCGCCGCTCACGTACCTGCCCGCCCGCAGCCAGCAGTCGGTAGAACGTGCGCTCTGAAGCCAGGTAACGACCCTCGTCCAGCAGTGTCGCCCAGACCTGCGCGGGGGAGCAGTCGACGAACCGTTCGGAATAAAGCTCGGCGAGAACGGCCTGGCGCTCGGGCTCGGAGAGGGCTCTGGCGGGGACGGCGCGCGGCCGGCGCGGCCTGAGCACCGGCGGACGACGGCGACGGTAAATCGTGGCCGGGGCCGCGCCCAGCGCACGACACGCTGGGCGGGTACCGACGATCGGGGTGAGATCCTGCACGGTCTGCTCGATCATCTCTCGGTGCTCCCTGGCTCGATCGCGCCCCTGGGCTCGAGCAACTCGCCCAGAAGCGCGGAGACGTTTCCCTGCACCTCGATCACCTTGCGCGCCTTCGCGAGCTCCGTCTCAGCGCGCTCGGCACGCTTACGCAGCTTCGCGTTCTCGGCCTCCAACGGGTTCGACGGCTTGCGCCCCCGCGGCCGCGAGAGCGCCCCCAGCGCCCCCTCATCCCGCTGACGGCGCCACGTCACCAGATGCGAGGAATACAAACCCTCGCGCCGCAACAACGCCCCGACATCGCCCGGCGCCGTGCACCCGTCGGCCTCACGCAAGACCGCCAGCTTGTACTCAGCCGTGAACCGCCGCCGCGTCGCGCGCTCGGCGAGCTCGGGGTCCGGGACCCCCCCAGGCGCCCCGCGCCCGGCGACCCCTCCGTTCCGGTCGCCTACGGCTCCCTCCACTCCGGGCTCGCCGGAAGAACCATCCTGCTCCATCTCCAACATCGTGTCGTGCTCCATCCTCGCCCTCAATGGTCAGTAATTCCTTGATCATGAGCGTCTCACACGACATTGGCAGAGAGGGGAGGCGACCAGGCTGCTCGCAGCACTGCTGGCCGACACCGTAGCCCGCCGCAAGGCCGGGCAGGGTGCCGTGCCGATCCGTCCTCGGGCCGGTCCTCCGATCGGCCCTCCGATCGCTCCTCCGGTTAAGAACGGAGGCCTCGCGAGGGTACGAATCCCCAGCAAACAAGCCGGATTGGCGGCTTGAAGACCACCCCGACAATAGAGGAGGTAGTTAGAAGTTGAAAGAGATTGTGCGTCCGAAGCGGTTTGGTGATAAGGATGTGTTGCGGCTCGCATCGCATCTGACCAAGCGTGACCGCTTGATCGCCAAGGACTGCTTCGAGTTCCGCGTGCTGACGAGCAGCCAGATCAAGCGTCTGTACTTCACGGGCATGAGGACTGCTGCTGCTCGCTTGGACGTGCTGTATCGCCTGCGTGTGCTCGACCGCTTCCGCCCGTCCTTGCGCATGGGAGAGGGCACCGCTCCGTATCACTGGATTCTCGATGAGGCAGGCGCGCTCATCGTCGCTGACCACCTGAACGTCGAGCGCTCAAAGCTCGGCTGGCAGCACTCCGTCGCGGCAGGTGTCGCCACGAGTCAGAAGCTTGCGCATCACGTCGAGGTCAACGAGTTCTTCACCCGCCTCGCGGTCGAGGCGAACGCCTGCGGTGGCGCGTTGCGGGAATGGTATGGCGAGCGTACCTGCCACCACTTGTTCGCGGGGATCGTCGTCGCTGACGGCTACGGCGTGCTCAACCTCCCCGACCGCGCCCCCATGTGCTTCCTGGTCGAGCTTGACCGCGGCAGCGAGCCGGGCGGGCGACTGCGCAAGAAGGCAGAAGACTACGAGTTGCACCTGTACCGCAGCGCTCTGAGACGGGGCGACCCGTTCGTGCTGGTGCTCGTCCCGAGCGCCGCACGCGCACGCACGGTCAGCGCCGCTGTCGCCGAGAGCACCGCGCCGATCGCCGTGGCGGTGTGGAGCAAGGACAGCACCGGCTCGACGCTCGCGGTCGTGACCGACGCCCAGCGACGCTTGCGGCAGGCCCGGCCGACACCGGTTGGCGAGGGGTTGAGATCGGCCGGCGGTTCTGCTCTCCTCGACCACCCACCAGACCCCGACCGTGAGCTGACGCCATGACCCGCACTTGTCTGTACACCCGCATCTCCACCGACGAGGAGAACCAGCCAACCTCGCTCGCCTCCCAGCACGAACGGCTGGAGGCGTTCTGCAAGGTGCAGGAGGACTGGCGTATCATCGCCCACCACGAAGACCGCGCCACTGGCACCAAGCTGGAGCGGCCCGGCCTACAGGCAGCGCTCGACCTCGCCCGCCACGGCCGCATCGACCAGCTGCTCGTCTACCGCATAGACCGGCTATCCCGCAAGGTTCGCCAGCTCGCAGGGATCGCCGAGGAGTTGGACGCATGCCGGCGTCGTGCTGCGCTCCGCGACCGAGCCGTTCGACACCGGCTCTGCCGCGGGGCGAATGATGCTCCAGATGCTCGGCGTGTTTGCCGAGTTCGAGCACGCCACGATCGTTGACCGCGTGACCTCCGGTATCGAGCGGCGCGCCAGGGAAGGCCGCTGGCCGAACGGACGCATCCCCTTCGGATATGAACGCAACGAGCGCAAGGAGCTTGTCCCCGACGAGCGCACCGCACCGGTCATCCGGCGCATCTTCAAGTGGTACGCCGCCGGACGACTCGGCGCGGCCGCCATCGCCCGCCGCCTCGACTCAGAACACGCGCCCGCGCCGCCGCGCGGCTGGCAGCCAGCCGTCGTGCTGTGGATTCTCGCAAACCAGGCGTATGTCGGCCGCGTTCACTGGCGCGAGCAGACATTCCCCGGAATCCACGAGCCGCTGGCCGACCAGGACACCTTCGACCGGGCGCAGGCATTGTTGAAGGAGCGCGGGGAGGATTGGGCGCTGCGCGCCTCAAACCGCGCGGACTTCCTGCTCTCCGGCCTGTTGCGCTGTGGGCGCTGCCGCCGTGCCTACGTCGGCATGTCCGCGAAGGGAAACGGCGGCACCTACCACTACTACGCCTGCTCCGGGCGGCAGAAGCTCGGCCGCAAGGGCTGTGACGGCGAGCGGCTGCCAAAGGACCGATTGGAGGCCACGATCCTATCCCAGCTCACCGGGCTCTACCGACACGGGGGCCTCATCCGCGACGCGATCGAGCAAGCAGCCGCCAGCAGCGAAACCGACCGCGCCGCCCTCACAGAAAAGCGTGCCTCGCTCGCCAAGGAGATTACCCGCGCCGAGGGCGCGATCGAGCGCTACCAAGACGCCTTCGAGAACGGCGCCCTCGATCCCGCGCGCTTCAAGGAGCGCCTATCCGCCCTCGACACGCGCCTGGACGCCCTCCAAGGCCAAGACCAAGCACTCGCCAACGAACTCGCCGCAGACACGCCCACAACGCCCGACACGGCAGCGCTCGAAGCCGTCGCCGACCGACTCGACCACACCATCGCTCACGGCGAGCCCGACCAAGCCAAGGCGCTGCTACGCATCCTCATCGCCGACCTGCGCGTCAACAGCCGCGCGGAAATCCTGCCTACCTACCGTGTCGGCGCACCCGTGGTTTGCGCACAGACAAGTTCAGTGGAGCTAGGGGGACTCGAACCCCCGACCTCCTGGGTGCGATCCAGGCGCTCTCCCAACTGAGCTATAGCCCCGCAATGCGTTGCGGCCGTGACCAAGTGTAGTGGTAGGACGGACCGGCGTGTGCACGACTCGGCGGGGGCGGCAGCGTCTCTGGGGTGGTGCAAAAAAAATGCCGTTCGGTGGGCAAGCTATGTTTTGGCGGTCATGGGGACGCTCGACGAAGCTATCCGCGAGCACTTCGACCTCAAGCGGCGCCACGGCGTCGATCCCGACGAGGTCGCACGCGAGGAGCGCGCAACGCTGGCCTCGTTTGTCGGCGATGTAGACGAGCCAGTGGAGCAGGCGCAGGAACCTCACCGCGAGGCAAGCGATCAGCCCGCACACCCCGAGCACGACGCCCCCGTCAACGGGGGCGCCCCGGCGAGGCCGAGCGTCGCGCTCGACAACGAAGAGACCGTCGAGATCGACATGGGCGCGATCTTCGCGGACAACGGCGCGGCCGACGAGACAGGACACCCTCCCGAGCCGGACGCGGTGCACGCCGCGGACAGCGAGCAGCGACGCACGACCAGCCCCGCACGGGCCCACATCGAGAGCCCGCTGTCGGCCTCGATCGAGGACGGCTCGCTTGTTTGGGAGGACCCCGAGCCGCGGGTTCGACGGCTCAGCCGGCGCCCCGCGCGCAGCGGGGTCTTCGACGGAGAGTTGCCCGCCGGACGATCGTTGCCCTAGACTCGGATTGGTCTGGGGCCATAGCTCAGCTGGGAGAGCGCCTGCTTTGCAAGCAGGAGGTCGCCGGTTCGATCCCGGCTGGCTCCACTGGAGGAAATGCCTGCAAACAGGCCGGTTTTGGGGACGGTTTGGTGCTCGATTGCTACTAAAGCTTCGCGGAAAGTACCGTATGTGAGTACCACATCGGCCCTGATTTTGCGAGAACCATGTCTTCCGGCGAACATACCCGTGCGCGATACTTCCCCGGACTAAGGGAGGGGAGCGATGTCAACCGATGACGAGCGCCAAGGAAAGCGCAGCTTCAACGAGGCCGAGATGGGACTCACCGAGGAGCTGGTCGAGGCGATTGCCGATCAGCTCGGGACCCGGGCGAACCGGGAGTCCGCTAGCGTTGGGGCGCTGAGAGAGCGGAAGGACCTGGAGCCATCTGCTCTGGCGGTTCTCATGACCGTCTTCGGGACACGCGCGGAAAAGGGTCGGCGTGTCCTGATCCCAGATTGGCCGGGAGTTGGGAATGTCGATCTGCTGCTGAGGCGTCCTGACCCCGAGGATGCTCTGGCTTGGATGTGCGAGCTGAAGTGGTGTGGGCCGGGAAACGACGTGCTCTACGAGGCCATCTGGGATTTGTTCAAGATGGCGCTCGGCAAGACCCGCGAGGACCATCCTGCGACCTTTCTAATGACCGGAGCAGAGAAGTCCCTCTGGGCGGGCTCAGCCTTCGCCGACCTCTTCGAGACGAAGAACCATGTGTCGGAGGAGCTTTGTCAGCGCCGCCTGCCGGATCGTCGCGAAACCATCGCCTGGGACGACCTCCTGCGTGGCGGCTATGACAAACACCCAGAACACCTCCCAGCGGAAATCACGACCGAGTCAGTTGGCCGGGCGACAATCGGCGATTGGGAACTACGCGCAGTACGTATCCGGGCCGTCTCCGACGATCTAATTCCCATGACCGGGGGTTGGCCGCGCGGCGTACGGCCAGCCGATGCTCGTCACCCCAGCTCCACACCTAAGTCACCAACGCCAACACCGGCGGCTCCGCCAACGCCTGAGCCTCCTGCGCCCAAGCCGGAGCCTGCGCCGCCTGAGCCCGAGCAGGAGCTACCGTCGAGGCAAGCGAAAAAGCCTACGCACCGGCTCTTCGGGCGCCGCAGCGAAGAGGAGCGACAGGCTGAGGTTGGTTATCAACAGATCTTGCGAGCTGTCATCGACGGACACGCTCCGCTGGCGGGGCTCGCTGATCGACTAACCCTCGCCGCCGACGCCACCGGTCTTAAGTCTCGGAAGCTCGCACGCCTGAACCAGGCCGCTTATCGGGCCCTTCTTGAACGAACCCTAGAAGACGACCTCCTCACCGCAGAGGAGGAGGACGAGCTGGGACTCGTTGGCGAGGTGCTTGAAGCCGTAACACCTGACGGCTCCGCATTCCCGCTAGACCTGGCAGGCCGGTTTATGGTCGCGCGGATAAATGACGGTCGCATGCCGATCGAGTCGGAGCCGAAGCTAATCGCTAAGCCCGGCGAGACCGTCTACTTTGAGCTTCGAGCATCGCTCATGAAGGAGGTCATCCATCGGGAATACCGTGGTAGTTCAAGCGGTGTTAGCTTCAAGGTCGCCCCGGGCGTCCGGTATCGGACGTCGGGGTCGAGGGGGAGATCAGTGGTCGTCGGGGCGAGCCTGGAGCCCGCGGACGACGGTGTGCTCTCCCTAACGAGCAGCCGCGTCGTGTTTCAGGGCGACCGGAAAACGGTGGAGTCGCGCCTCGATCGGCTCACAAGCGTAGACGTCTACGCCAACGGGGTCCGGGTCAGCGTCTCGAACCGTCAGACCCCGTCGCTCTATCGCGTAGGGGACGGCACCGTCGTCGCAGCGATTGTCCTCGCCGCAGCGCAGCGCGCGATCTACGGCTGAGTGCCTGTACCGCTACACCACGTCCGTCAGCGCCCGCGGCCCGCACTGCGGTCGGACGTATCGCGATTGAGCGTGCGGGTCAGCCAGCGTGTCGGCGATAGGGCAGAGCAAAGCCGTAGGGGGTCGCGGCTCGGGGCCCAGCCGGGATTGGGGCGCTCCGGGTAAGCCAGCGAGGGTGTCTGGGTACGACTGTTGGCCATCTTCTGGGCGAGGCGTGTAATTCGTCCGGCGTCTTGTCCTACCTCGCCGAGGTCCTCGCGGGCGATGAACCAGGTAGTGCCGTGGCGAGCGCGGGTCGCCTCGACGTAGGCGGTCTCCTTGCTGGTCTGCCAGCCGCCGGTGAGCACGACGGAGCGCTCTACGGTCGCTCCCTGCTGGCGGTAAACGTGCTGTGCGTAGGCGAGCCTCAGCGAGTCGAGGTGCTCGCCGGCGAGTTTGACTCTGCGCTCTGATCCGTCGAGCGTGATGGTCACGCCTCTGTCGTGGACGGCGCTGACCTGTCCGCGGGTGCCGTTCTCGACCCGTGGTTGCCCTCGGGGGCGGTGCTGAGTGGTGAACGCGATCAGGTCGCCTTCACGCAGGCCGTAATGGACGCCGGGCAGCGGGATCTCCTGGTGTCCGAGTTCGCCGCGCTCTGCGCGGAGGTGTTGTGCGCGGGCGTTGAGCCGGTCGATCTCCTGGTTGGAGGCGTCGGCGATCAATGCGACCTCGCGGATATCGCGGCCCTCCGTGAGGGTGGCCCATGTTTGGACGGCTTGCTCTGCTGCTTGGTCGCGGGTGTCGGAGAGGTGTAGCTGGCCGCGTGAGGCGTAGTGCGCCATCGCACGCTCTGGTTCTCCTGCGCGTAGTGCTTGCCATGCGCGCTGGTCGGCGGGGTCCTTGGTGCGGTGGATGTCTGCGAGTTCGGCGGTGGGCGCGTGCTCGACGAGCCGGTCGAACATGCCGCCGGGGCCGATCGAGGGGAGCTGCTTGCCGTCGCCGACCGCGATCAGCTTCGCCCCGGAGCGCTCCACCAGCTCGGTCAGCACGTCGAGGCGCTTGTGGTCGACCATCCCCGCCTCGTCCAGGATTACCGTCGTGTCCCTGCCCACGTGGATGGCCCCCGTGTTCGCGCGGGCGACCAGCGAGTCGAGAGTGAGTGTCTGCCCGGCCAGCGCAGGGCTGTCGGCGCCGAGCCGCTCGGCGGTGGAACCGGATACGGCGACCCCGATCGTCTCCCGCCGGGCGTGCTGCTCCGCGCGGGCGGCGGCGTCGATCACGACTCCCTTGCCGGTTCCGGCAGGGCCGACGAGGACCGCGGCGCGCTCGGGACCGGTGAGGACTTCGAGCGCGTGGTGCTGCTCGGGGCTGAGCCGTCCGCCGATGCGCTCCGCGACCTCACGGGCAGCGTGCTCGCGTGCAACGTGGCCGACGTGTCGGCCCGCGGGCTTGGCGAGCTGGGTGGCGCGGCGCTCGATCGCCTGCTCCTGGGCGCGTACCGCCAGTGTCGTCATCCGTCCGCCCTCCAAGGTCAGCACGCGCCGGTCGCGGACCATCTCCCGCGCGACGGCGAGCGCCTCGTCCGGTGCCAGCTCGCCGGCGGCTTGCTCCAGCACGATCGCGCGCAGGTCGCGCTCTTGGAAGACGGCGTGTTGCTCGGTCAGCTTCGCCTCGACCCGATCCTCGATCGCGCGCTCGGCCTTTGGCCGCTCGGATGCCCCGATCAGCCGCACGGCCTCATCGGGGCCGAATCCGTGATCGCGGGCGGTCTGTGTCCACACTCGTTGTAGGTCCGAGCGTGTGGTCAGCTCCTTGGACCGGCGGTTCTCGAGCGCGAGGTTGCGAAGCTCGCCGCGTTCGGGAGCGCGGCCGTAGCGGGCACGGAAGCGCTCCGCCGCGCGGGCGACCTCACGCGAGCGACCGGAGAACGCCTCGCACAGCTCGCGGGGGACACCGGCGATCTCGAAGTACCGGCCATCCTTGCCGGTGCCATGTTCGATCGTGTATCCCTCCCGCACGAGCTCGTCGGCGAGCGCGGAGCGGTAGAACGCGCCGAGCTCCCGCGCGCTGCGGAAGATCGGCCGCGACGCGACGGCGACAATCCGGTCATCCTGGCGGACCGCGCCGGTGATGACGACGTGGCTGTGCAGCTGCGGGTCTGGGGCCTGGGCGCCCTGGACTCCGCGGGCGGTGGTGTGTCGGTACTCGGTGGCGATCACGTCCTTGGCGTGCTCTTCCACGACCTGGCCGCTGTAGCGGCGCCGCACGACAGGCACCTGCTCTCCCAGGTGGTGGACCGTTTGCTCGACCGCCCTGGCGTGTGCTTGCTCGATCTGCTCGCGCTGCCACGGGTCGCCGAGCGCCCACACCGTCGAGACGGACTTCGGTGTGCTGAACGTCACGTCGATCCCGCCGCCCCGCCCCCCGCCGGCGCCCTCCGGGCGTAGCCACCGGCCGGTGCCTGGGTGATGGCCCTCCATCAGCGCGATGAAGTCCGCGCCGTCCACGGGCCCGCCGGGCTGAACCCCGAGCCTCTCCAGGGTCTCGGCATCGGCCAGCCAGCGGCCGGGGGCCTGCGCCATCTCCCCGTCGGGGGTCAGGTAGTAGTCCCCGCGCTCGGGCTCCACGGTCTTGCTCTCCAAGTAGCGCGCGTACCCACCGCCTCGGGACGCACCTATGCTCGCCGCCGTCATCACATGGGTGATGACCCTCAGCGCGCCGAACCGGCCACGCAATTCGCATAGCGCTCGCTGTGCCACGGCACAGCCGTGCATCTCGTCTGTGCTTGGGGCCTCGGAGCGAAGCGACGCGAGGCCGCACAGGGCGCTCCGGGGTCGCGCGTTGGAGCCCGTGATGTGGCGGCCGTTGGCCCGCTGCTGAGGATCCGTTGCGGTCGCCGGCTCGGGGAGTGCCGCAGGAGAGCTGGGGCTGTCGCTCAGGCGGGACCGCGAGTCGCTGAACTCGTTGGCCGGTCCGGGCAGTTCGGGGTCAGTTAACCCAGACAGCCACTCCTCTGCTCGCGTATCGATGAGAACCATCCCCGCATCCATCCCAACCCATCCCCGGCTGACCCGCGAAGACGTCCTCGACGGCCGCGATGTGGCCGAACTGCTGCACCTGCCGATCTCGACCGTGCTCGAATACGCCCGGCGCGGGCTGCTGCCCGGCCACAAGCTCGGCCGGCGCTGGATCTTCCTGCGCGATGAGATCGAGGCGGCTGTGCGGAGCCGGCCAGCGGACAGATCGGCGGCGTGAGCTGCCTTCTCGCAAACGGCGCTCCTCGAAGCCCTGAGGTCGCCAGCCTCAGCCGCTGGCGCTCCCGAACGTGAGGGGTCTGGCCGTGGCGGGTCTTAGGCTCTTGTGATGGCGAAGTCCGTTGCCGATCTCCTGTCCGAGCGCGAGGGAACTCGTCTGGATTTCAAGCGAGACCTGTCGAGCATGAAGCGGGTGCTGGAGACCGTCTGCTCGTTTCTGAACACGGCCGGGGGGACGCTCGTCGTGGGCGTCGAGGATCAGACGAGGGTCGTCCTCGGACTCGATGACGTGGAGAAGCAGGAAGAGAAGCTGGCGAACTCTGTGGCGAGCGCGATCGAGCCGCAGCCAACGGTCCAGCTCGAGATCGTGACCCACGAGGATCGTGATCTGCTCCTCCTGCGCGCCGCTTATGCGGCGGGGCCGTTCTTTATCAAGGAGCGAGGCAAGGAGAAAGGCACGTTCGTCCGGATCGGCAGCAACTCGCTCCCCGCGAGTCCAGAGAAGGTCGCCGAGCTTGAACGGGCGCGGCGTATGGGTGCATGGGACCAGGAGCCGATGCCGGGGCTGACGCGCGGTGACCTCGACCGACAGGCGATCAAGCGGTGGCTGGACGCGGTGGGAGAGCGTTCGACGGACGCCAAGTTGCGGGGGCTTGGTGTCCTGGCCGAGTATGGCGGGAAGCCGGTTCCCACCCGCGCCGGGATCATCCTGTTCGGGCGAGAGCAGGCCATTCACTTCCCCGACGCACAGATCCGATGCGTTCAGTTCCGTGGGGTCGATAAGAGCGAGCCGGTGGTCAAGAGCGAGGACAGCGAAGAGACTGTGCTCAACGGAATCGAGGCGGCGGTCCGGTTCATCGAGCGCAACACCGACCGGATCGTGCGGATCACCGGGCGCACCCGGCGAGAAGAGCTGGACCCCTATCCGCCTCCTGCCGTCCGCGAGGTTCTCAACAACGCGGTAGCCCATGCGGACTACGCTGTGGAGGGCGCCTCGATCTTCGTCGCTCTGTACTCCGATCGCCTGGAGATATCGAGTCCTGGGACCTGGCCTCCGGGCTTTTCCCGCGAGGACTTCGAATCGGGTGTGAGCCTTCGCCGCAATAAGGCCATCTCGCGTGTACTGATGCGGCTGGGCGTCATCGAGGGCTACGGGAGCGGATACGACCGCGTCATCGCCGCCTGCCGCGACGGCGGCTACCCCGAGCCCGAGTGGATCGAGAACGGACCCCAGATCAAGGTGGTCCTGCGGCCGCATCCGGCCAGCGACCTGTCTGCTCAGCCGATGAGTGCTGACCCCCCTGGAGGGCGGGAGCGGTCACGGTCTCCAGTCACGGTGGAGGAGCGAGATGCTGCCGTTCTGGCCGCAATCGACAATCTAGAGCGGCCAAATACAGCTGACATCCAGCGACAGACCGGTATCTCTACCCGGAGCTTGGGACGCGATCTTCGTCGCCTTCGAGAAGCAGGGGTCATCGAGTTTGTCGGCTCTCCAAAGACAGGCTTTTATCGCCGCGCGTGAAGTTACTCTGCCGTACTCTGCCGTACTCTGCCAATCACCGCCATACACTGCCACCACCCACGGATTGAGTCAGCAATGGCGATGAGCGTCCTTGCGATCAGCGATCGGCCTCGGTGCTCGCCTGCTCGCTGGACGGTCTGGCTGCAAACGCGAGGTTCACCCGTTCGAGATCCTCTGGCCGCGCCTTCGCATGCATGTAGCGCTCCGTGGTCGTGATCCGCGAGTGCCCGAGGAACTCCTGCACGAAGCGCGCGTCGGCGTGCCGGGCGATCAGGCTGCCGGCGGCGTGACGCAGCGCATGGAAGCGCAGCGGGCGCAGGCCGGCGGCGTCGCGGGCGGCCTTGAACCGGCGACGTACGGCGGAGGGGTCGAGGCGCCGGCCAAGGCGCGAGCAGAAGACGTAGTCCTCGCGCGAGGTGTAGTCGCCGCGAGCCCGCAGACGTTCGAGCGCTTCGGCGGCGGGATCGGCGAGTGGCAGGAAGCGCGCCTGCCAGCTCTTGGTCGGCCCCTCCACGCCAGCGGATACGGCGCGATGGACGACCATCCGCCGCGTGTCGAAGTCGACGTCCTCCCAGCGCAGCGCGATCAGCTCGCCAAGGCGCAGGCCGGTGTAGGCAGCGAGACGGAACAGCTCGCCGTCCTGTGCGTCCTCGCGTGCACGCCACGCGATCTCGTCGGCGCCCAGGTTGGCCGGCTGTGCCCCACGGTGTGACCCATCGGCGGCCGCGGAGGCGATCATCTCCACCTCGTCCGGCTCGTAGAAGTCGAGGACGGCTGCCGGCGGTTCACGGCGCTTGGTCGTACCGGCCACTGGATTCGACGGCAGGCCGTGGGTGTCCACGCGGCAGGCGTAGCCAAAGATCGCGGAGATCACCTGCCGGTTCTTGTTGACCGAGCGTGGTGACACGCTCTCGGTGTCCAGCTTGCGCAGGAACGTCGATACGTCCCGCGTGGTGATCTTCGCCGCGGGGCGGTCGCCGAACGCGGCCATGAGGATGCCGGGGCTCTTACCCTTGCCGCGGCGGTGTGGCGCTCCGGGCTCGGCGAGCATGTAGCGGTAGTCGCTCAAGGTGGACGGCTTGGCGCCGCGCTCGTGCTGCAGGTGCTCCAGCCACCCCGTGGCCAGCTCGCGGAATGTGACGCCACGCTCGCGGCGCTCACGCTCGCCTGCTTCGATCGCGCACTCCTCCCGGTCGTGCTCGGCGATCAGCTCGGCCATCCGCACCGTCGCGCGCTTCTCATCGAAGTAACCCTCCGGCACTCGCCCACGCCGCATGACCCACCTGCTGTCGTCGGCCGCTCGCTCAAGCCACGCGGGACCGACGCGGCGCTTCACTTGCCGTCCTGCACGCCGCCACTTGGCCTCGTAGACCGGCGTGTCCGCCCGGCCCACGACTACGAGCGCGCCGGTTGGTTCACTGCCGTTTCGTCTGTCCTCCACAGCCACGGTTCCCGGAGAGTACCACATGAGTACCACTCAGCAGTGAGTACCACTTTGAGTACCGCACTAGCCAGTTTCGCCAGTCATGACCCCACTTTGGCAGATGCAAAACCCCCGTATCCACTGGTTCCAGCATGTGCGCCCCTGCTTTGCAAGCAGGAGGTCGCCGGTTCGATCCCGGCTGGCTCCACTAAGAAATGCCTGCTAATTGGCCGGTTTTGGTAGCCGTTCAGTCCTGTTGGTTTTGGGGTCAGAGGAGGGCTGGGAGCGCGCCGCCGGTTTGGTGGGCGGCGTGGAGGTCGCGGAGGTAGGCGAGGAGGCTGCGGTGTTGTAGTCGGCAGGTGACGGAGGCGGAGAGGGATCGCTCGGTGAATCGTTCGCCGGCGTTGGACTGGTTTCCGTGGCTGAGCTTGCGGTGGATGACTGGTCCGCGGAGTGCACGCTCGGCGGCGTTGTTGGTTGGTGTGAGGGCGGGGATGGTCAGGAATGTCCAGAGCGCGGGCCAGATCTTTAGGAGGTTGTTCGCGAAGCGGCGGTGCAGACGGTGGCGCTTGCTTTTCTTGCCGGCGTGCTGGAGCAGCGCGAGGAACTCGTCCTGGATGGGTTTCATCTCCAGGATCAGACGCTCACGGTCTTGGTGCTCGCCGAATGCGTGCCAGGCATTGAACATTCGGTCGGTCAGAGCCAGGCCGGCCTGCCCGAACTCTTTCTGGAGGGCCAGTCCTTCGCTGTGGAAGCGAAAGTCGCGCTGTAGATGTGACCAGCATGCCTGTCGTTGCTCGGGGTCCAGGTGGTCATACGCCCACCAGCGATCGGAGGTCACGATCCCCTGGAAGTCGGGGCCGAGCAGCTCGATCAGCCGGTCACGATGACGATCGGCCACGATCCGGAAGATCGCCGCGTTCGCGGTAGCGGCGGCCCACATCGACCGGTTCTCCCCGGCCAGGTACCACCCCGTCTCATCGACGTTGATCGCCCCAGACCCCAGCACCCCAGCCACAAGCCGCTCATGAGGGCCGGTCAATAGTGCGCAGGCGCGCTGGCAGATCTCATCGATCGCGCCGACGGAGACCCTGACCCCGAAGAGCTCGCCCGCGAGCTCGCTCAGATCACGGCGGGAGACCCGGTTACGTACGGTCAGCGCTACCAGCGCCGCCTGAAGGCTCGGCCCGAACGCGGACTCCCCGAGGACGCCCAGGGTGCCACGGGTCCGCGTCTTGCACCCCGGGCAGCGCAGCACCTGCGTGCGATGCTCGACGTACTCGACGGTGACCGGGGGCAGCTCGGCGACTTGATGGCGCCCGGCACCCCACCGCGGGACCTTCTCCACATCGGTGAACTCGCGCCCACAGCCCGAGCAGTCGCTCGGATAGTGATCGACGATCTCGCTCATCTGATCCTCACCCAACAACCCGCGCCCCGAGCCACGATGACCGGGCTGACCGCCCGCCTTACGTCGCTCCCCACCCTTCTTGAGCAGCTCCTTCGTCTTCGCTCTAGCCAGCGCACGACGCTCCTGACGCGAGATCGATGTGTCCGCGGACGGCGCGACCGAGCTATTGCGCGAGCTCGCCGAAGCCTTTGCCTCCAACACCCGCACGCGCTCCTCCAACCGCCCCTGCGCCGCCACCAGCCCCATCAAAAACTCCACGCACGCATCACGACCGGAGTCATAAACCGCCTCAGCCTCCGCCCGCTCCACACCCCAAAAGTTCGCCGCCCCCCGCCACACTCCTCGTTATGGAAACCAAGACAACTGAACGGCTACCGGTTTTGGGACTGGCGGCAGCGACGGGCCACGGCAGAGATCAAGCAGAGATCAAGCATCGCTTTTAGGAGCGGCGGGCGACCGGCTCTTACGGTATGTGCCGACGGACGCGAGCTTCGCCTTCGACCTGTTGCCGGCGCGCGTTTTCCGTCGCGACCTCGTAGAGGATCTGGTCGATACGAGGCTTGCTTAGTCCGGCGGCCCGAGCCATATCGGCGCGGCTCAGGCTCTGGCTCAGGGCAAGTGCGACGAGGAGCTGGTCCCGTTGACGATGCGCCGTGGCGATGCTGTTCGACATCTCGCGGATTTCGCGCATCGCCTGGACCTGGCGGTCGTAGTCATGGCTTCGCGTGGTCCAGCTAGGGAGGAGATCGCTGTCGTTGACGGTGGACGTTGAGTACCGGTGCGCTCTGGGCATACTCGCATAATAATATATGCGAGTCGTCCTCAGCGTGAAAGGTGTTCACGCGACTATTCCGCCGGAGGCATCTCGATCTTTCTCAGCATGACGTGGACAGCTCCTGACTTGAACACACGCGAGACAGCAACGCTCGTGTGGGTAGTGCTCGCGCTTGGGATCGCGGTCGCAATCCCGAGCCTACGTGTGATCGTGATAGACGGCGTCAAGATCGCGACTAAACCCTTCGTTGCCATCATGCTCGCTGCGACCACGCTGCTCGCAGCGGCGATAACGATATGCCTCGCCTGGCTCGGATACTGGCGGACCTCGATGATCCCGACGACAGTCGCATGGTTCGTCGGCACAGCGATCGTCGGCACGTTCAGCATGGGCGGCGTTAGCGAGCTGCGACGCCTGGCCACGAGGACGGTCGCTTTTGCAGCTGTCGTCGAGTTCGTCTCGAACGCCTACACCTTCCCGCTGCCAGTTGAACTGCTTCTCGTACCGTTCGTCGTCATTCTCGTGACGCTGACCAGCTTCGCAGATCGCAGACCAGAGTTCGCGATAACACGAGCGCCGTTCAGGGTGATCTGTGCTGCTCTGTTCGTGGGAACGCTCACGCCTACCATTGTCTATCTCGTGCAGCATGCAGAGACATGCCGCTTCCCAACCGCTGAGGCGCTCAGAGGCAACCGTTGGATCGATCTAAGAGCGGGAACCACCCGTCGGCAGACTGCGCGAGCTGTCCAGTTGCTCCGTGTTAAAACCCTGCCGGCAGACCGAGGCGCTGCCTGACCCAGGCTTTCCCCAAGCCCAGAGCGACGTCGAACACTGCGGTTCGAGCCATGCCGCCAACGACTCCTGCAGCCCGTCGCACGTCGGTTGCCTCGTCAGCCGGCGCGTAGTCGGCTAGGTGCTCTACCAGCTCCGCCAGCGTGACCGGCGACACGATCGCCTCGAAGCGCGGCCACTCGCCAAGCACTTGGAGCCCCCGGCCAGTGACTCTCAAGCCGGTGAACGTGACCCCACTCGGGTGGTAGTAGGACACCTCGCCGTGCTCGACATAGCCGGCATCTACGAGCTGAAGGATGGTCTGATGGATGGTCCCGGGAGTCAGATCGAGCCCAAGGCCGTCGCTTTCGCCACCGCCCAGGAACAAAATCCCGGCCGCCGCTAGCTCTGAATCCTGGTTGTGCAAAGCTTTGAGTACGGGAAGGGCTCGATCTTGCCAGAGGGTGCTCATGCGATCCCTTCGCCGAGCGATTCCAGCTCCGAGTCCACGACACCCTTGCCGAGCCGCCCGATCGTGCCCACCGCACGACGCACCGCTGACTGCTCATCGTCATCCTCGACGCCGGCCGCAAGCCTGGCGAGTAGCGCTTGCAGTCCCTCGAACGACGCCACGCCATCTAGATCGGGCCACTCCCCGAGCAGCCCCAGACCGTCTGCCGTGAGTCGCAGGTGGCTCCATATCGCGCACTCAGTGAGGTGCAGATCGCCTGTAATCAGACCGTAGTCACGGAGCCGTGTGAGCGCTTCGTGAACCTGGCGCGAGTCCAGCGATAGCTTCAGCTCGTCGGTGCAATCCTCCGGCTGGTACATCGGCAGCTCAAGCATCCTGCTTCGCCACTCGGGATCGTCGCTCCACTCGACCAGCCATCGCAGCACGGGTTCGTCGATGTCGCTCCAGATGGTCACAAGCGGATTCTCCTCCCCACCACCCCTTTAGCGGTCACAGGTCACTCCGGCGGCAACCCGGACCAGAAGATAGGAGCGCGATCTGGCGATCTCAGGGGAGCCGCTTCGGTCATGCTAAGCGTAGATGCCTGAAGACCCCTTCTCTGAGCACTTCAGCTTCGACATCCCACTCGGCCCTGAGGACGGGAACCGTGCCTTCTTTGGGCAGAACGTGCTTCAGGGTCTGATCGACGGGATTGACGACTTCGTGCGCGAGCGCCAGCCACGCTGGAAGCGGCGCACCTATCGCACTGGTGCGCCGGTCCTGCTCGGGTGCTCGCCTTGGGTCACTGATGATGCGCTTCTTACGGCGATCCAGAATCTTCCCGGCGCGTGCATTGTCGTCAGCAAGGGGCCGAAGAAGCGGCGCGAGACAGGTGCGTTTGCCCGGCTCCGCGAGCTGAACGAGACAACCGCAGGCATTGAGCTGCGCGCCCTCTCGGGGCTGGGACACAAGGCGCCGAAGATCGCCGGGAAGCCGATGGTCATGGGTCCCTACGACACGATTGATCCTGACTTTCGTCTTCCTACGTTCCGTACCATCGGATACCGCAAGGTCAAGGACGAGGTCCCGATCGCGCACGCGAAGCTGGCGCTGCTCGGCAATATCTGCTGGACCGATGAAGACCCCGTCGGTGGTGTCACGGACTACGTCTGGTTTAGCCCGAAGCGGCTCTGGGTGTCGTCGGCGAACTTCACCTACCAGTCGCGGCGCAGCTTGGAGTTCGGCTATTGGACCGAAGACGCGGAGTTGATGCGCGGAGTCAACAACTTTCTCGTCAATCTGATCGGGGTCTCCGAGGACCTCGACGCGCCCGCCGATACGCCAGACCCCGATCTCGCTGCGGTCGAGTTCGATGATCAGGCGATGGCCGAAGCCGCCGCAGAGTCGGACCACGCCAGGCGCGAGATGGCCGAAATCAATGGCGAAGAGTTCGATGAGGACGAGTTTTAGGCGACGATGCTCACTCGGGTAGCGCCCGGCGCAGGTCGAGCAGACCGGCAAGCTCCTCCTCGCCCACCCGGGTCTCCTCCAGCACGCGCTCAACCGTCTCACCAAGCTGAGCGACGGCACGCCGAACATCATTCTCGTCATGCTCGACTAATCCGCGTATACACCTGCTAGGCGCCGGCGCTCAGGTGTGCCGGGCGGCGGCCGCGAGCTGGTCTACGAGGGGTCCGTCTGGGTGTTCATCGAGCAAGAGTTGGAAGGCCTCTTCGGGGGACTCGGCGCGCACGGTTGGGATCGGCATCTCGACTGGCCCGTCTGGCCCATCAGGCACGAACATCATCGCTCGGTCACCCACCGCGACCGACAACACGTCTGATCCCTCCTGGGTCAGCCGCGCGGCTGCCGTTCCGAGCCAGATCGCCGGGTAGCTTGAAGGGTGAAACTTACGCTCGACGGGGTCGAAGGACCAGGCCGAGTACGCGCCCTCCGGCGGTTTGGTGTTCGCCACCGGCACAGCACCGAGCACCTGCCCGAAGAGCACGACCATCAGCACGGCGACGTTGTTGTGCATGTCGATCCACGCTGTGTGCTTCGGCGGCCTGTACGGCCAAACCGGCTGAACGGGCGGGTGATGGGTCCGCTGGCGAAGCTGGGGCGGCCCGACCCCGAGCAGATCAGCGCTCAGCGTCTGCGCGTGCGGCGTGGCGAGCCAATCGTCGCCGTATGCGTACCTGCCAAATGCGAGGCCGAGCTTCGCCATGAACCGGCTCCACGCCTCGGGCGGCGTGGAGCGACTCGAAGCTGCCCGGGCAGCCTGCGCAAGCACGAGCGGGTCGGCGACAGAGACGCCGAGCTCGCCGGCAACGATCGCCTCAAGCTGCTCCTGCGTGGGCTCGTCCCCGAGCCTGAGACGCTGTCGCGCAGCGTCAGACATGTGCGGCGTAAAGATGGCGCCGGCATCGGTCACGCTCACCCTGATCGCACCGCCACCGCCGGGCACTTGAATCCCGAACTCGCACGCGGGTGGCGCCCCATAGCGATCCCGGATGCGGTAGGCATTACGAAGGAACGTGACGAGCCGGTCGGTGGCAATCAGCTGGTCGGAGACGACGTTTGATCGGCGCTCGCACACGTCGCACACGTTCGGATCGACGTACTCGCCTCCGAGGCTGTACATGATCACATGGTCGCCCTGATGAGTGAAGGCGGACGCGGGCTTGAGCTCGAGGCAGTAAGTGCATAGCCGGCTGTCGGACATCGCCTTCGAGTTCTAGCAGCGTGGTCGCACCCCCGTGAGCGCCCACGTGAGAGCTGAGCATGGCAGCCGCTTGGCAGGAGAGATCAAGCAAAGATCAAGCAAACGCGGAAAGCAGCCGCCACCAGCGATCGCCAACGAACACGTGGACCCTTGTTTTATAGGCATATGCGCCCTGCCGACACCACCGACCAAGCCCTAGACCGCCTTTGCAAGCAGGAGGTCACCGGTTCGATCCCGGTCGGCTCCATCGACGAACATACGTTCGATCTGGCGCAGGAGGTAGGCTTGCGATCACGAAGGAGTCATCGCTTTGGCCGACAACAGCGCAATCGAGTGGACGAACGCGACTTGGAACCCCGTTACGGGTTGCGACAAGGTTTCGCCGGGCTGCGCGCACTGTTACGCGGAGACATTCGCTGAGCGCTGGCGGGGTATCCCCGGCCATCCCTACCAGCAGGGTTTCGATTTGCGCTTGTGGCCGAACCGGCTAGACCAGCCGCTGCGCTGGAAGCGTCCACGGACGATCTTCGTGAACTCGATGAGCGATCTTTTCCACGAGCGCATCCCCGAGTCGTTCATACGGCAGGTGTTCGAGGTCATGGAGGAGGCGAGCCAGCACACCTTCCAGATTCTGACCAAGCGCCACGAGCGACTAGCAGAGCTGGCACCGACCTTGCCCTGGGCTCCGAATGTTTGGATGGGAGTCACCATCGAGAACCGGCGCTTCGTACACCGAGCGGACTACCTCCGCGAAGTCGATGCAGCGGTGCGATTCATCTCCGCTGAGCCCCTGTTGGGGCCTCTCGAAGGACTCGACCTCAGCGGTATCGACTGGTTGATCGCGGGCGGCGAGTCTGGAGCGAAGCATCGACGCTGCGACGCCGACTGGATACGCGACCTGCGCGCCCGCTGCGCTGAGGAGGACGTGGCGTTCTTCTTCAAGCAGTGGGGAGGTCGCACGTCGAAGGCGGGGGGCCGACTGCTCGATGACCGAACCTACGACGCTATGCCGTCGCCGTCCGATCGTGCGCGGCACCGCGAGCTAGCTATCGCCGCCGTTTAGCCGCCGCTTGCGTGGACCGCTCTCCATGTCAAAGAGCGTTGTCTGTCCAAGCTCCTCCTCAACGCGCAGACGCACGCGGTCGAACACCCAGTCCATGATTCGCTCGCCGGCGTCGTTGTCGGTGGCGAAGACCAGGAAGTACATGGGCTGGCCGTTGGACTTCTTGATCTGCCGGTCAAGCACGGTCGCGTAGCCCAGGCGCTTGAAGCCCTCCGCGTACATGCGCACGTACTCGCCGCGGGCTTCCTCGGCGCTGATCTCGCCGGACTCGCGCCGCGCGTAGATGTCTTTCCAGCCATCGTGCCCGTAGATTCGGGTCACGAGCTCTGGATGGTCGGGCGCGAGCCGCACGAATCCCATATCGGTCGGGAACAAGATGAGTTGCTCGATCTTGTTGGGGCTGTGCCCGCGCTTGTGCTCGGCGATCGCTTCAACCGTCGGCCATTCAAGCTCCGACCCCTCGGGATCGAGGAACGCAAACGCCGGAGCCCGCCGCGGAATGAGCCCCAACATGGCCGCGACAATCTTGTTGGCGTCCTCATTGAAGCTCTCCACCCGATCGCCATAACGTTCGGTGCGATGCACCAGAGCCTTGAAAGCGCCGGCGTGGCTCTCGGCGACGGCGACCTTAATCGCATCAGGCGACTCGGCCTCCAAGGCGATCAGCGCGGAGCCATTGATCTCCCGGTCCCGAGTCGTCAACCAGTTCAACCCGGTTCCCGCGAACAGGTCCAGGGCATACCACCCACCGGCTGTCCTGCACGCCTTCGCGAAGGAGTTGAGATAGGCATCGAGGATCATCAGCTTCTCCTCCGTCCACGACGCCGCATCTCGCGCCGGATAGCCGTCTGCCGCCTTATGAAACGTCGCTCGCGCCATGCGGCCCGCGACTTTAGACGGCGCTGCGGAGGTTCTACGTCTGCGCCGTGTCCCAGATAGCGATTCCTGCCCTCCCCTGGCGCGCTCGGCACAAGACGATCCCCCCGAGGTCAGATCGCGGGATCGTCCTGCCAGCGAGGGCTATAGCTGGGACTCGCCGGAGCGACGCTACCCGCTACATATCCGGGTGCGATTCTTGCCGCGATTCGGCAGGCACGACGGGAATCCCCCAGCCGCGGGTCGGGTCGAGACGCTGAGGAAGCACCTGATAGAAGATGCGTCGTGCCAGCGGACTCTTGTATTCATGGTGCCGCAGCGCATAGTGCCAGTGACCGACAAGCCACAGCGCGAGCCCGACCACGAACAGAAGGATCGCAGCGGCGTTGCCGACAAGCGCGAGGTTCAACGCGGCAAGCGCGGCAACAACCAGTCCTGCGGCACGCAGGAGCACGCCGCCGACCATCCAGAACCCAACGCAGGCGATGATCGCAATGCCGATCGCGACGATAAGCATCAGAAGCCTCCTTGCACCATGCAGAACGAGTCTAGCTTTGCCCCAGTCTAAAAGATCCTCTTGCTCGGAAGATCGTAGGCGGGACGCGACCGGGGCACGAGCCTACTTGGCAGCATCGTCAAGCGACATCAGCCCACCCGGCAGCCGTGCGGAGTGGTTCGCATTGACTTCGGTTGGCTCCATAAGTACCTGCAAATGAGCGGTTTTTGGTAGCCGTTCAGTTGTCTTGGTTTCCATAACGAGGAGTGTGGCGGGGGGCGGCGAACTTTTGGGGTGTGGAGCGGGCGGAGGCTGAGGCGGTTTATGACTCCGGTCGTGATGCGTGCGTGGAGTTTTTGATGGGGCTGGTGGCGGCGCAGGGGCGGTTGGAGGAGCGCGTGCGGGTGTTGGAGGCAAAGGCTTCGGCGAGCTCGCGCAATAGCTCGGTCGCGCCGTCCGCGGACACATCGATCTCGCGTCAGGAGCGTCGTGCGCTGGCTAGAGCGAAGACGAAGGAGCTGCTCAAGAAGGGTGGGGAGCGACGTAAGGCGGGCGGTCAGCCCGGTCATCGTGGCTCGGGGCGCGGGTTGTTGGGTGAGGATCAGATGAGCGAGATCGTCGATCACTATCCGAGCGACTGCTCGGGCTGTGGGCGCGAGTTCACCGATGTGGAGAAGGTCCCGCGGTGGGGTGCCGGGCGCCATCAAGTCGCCGAGCTGCCCCCGGTCACCGTCGAGTACGTCGAGCATCGCACGCAGGTGCTGCGCTGCCCGGGGTGCAAGACGCGGACCCGTGGCACCCTGGGCGTCCTCGGGGAGTCCGCGTTCGGGCCGAGCCTTCAGGCGGCGCTGGTAGCGCTGACCGTACGTAACCGGGTCTCCCGCCGTGATCTGAGCGAGCTCGCGGGCGAGCTCTTCGGGGTCAGGGTCTCCGTCGGCGCGATCGATGAGATCTGCCAGCGCGCCTGCGCACTATTGACCGGCCCTCATGAGCGGCTTGTGGCTGGGGTGCTGGGGTCTGGGGCGATCAACGTCGATGAGACGGGGTGGTACCTGGCCGGGGAGAACCGGTCGATGTGGGCCGCCGCTACCGCGAACGCGGCGATCTTCCGGATCGTGGCCGATCGTCATCGTGACCGGCTGATCGAGCTGCTCGGCCCCGACTTCCAGGGGATCGTGACCTCCGATCGCTGGTGGGCGTATGACCACCTGGACCCCGAGCAACGACAGGCATGCTGGTCACATCTACAGCGCGACTTTCGCTTCCACAGCGAAGGACTGGCCCTCCAGAAAGAGTTCGGGCAGGCCGGCCTGGCTCTGACCGACCGAATGTTCAATGCCTGGCACGCATTCGGCGAGCACCAAGACCGTGAGCGTCTGATCCTGGAGATGAAACCCATCCAGGACGAGTTCCTCGCGCTGCTCCAGCACGCCGGCAAGAAAAGCAAGCGCCACCGTCTGCACCGCCGCTTCGCGAACAACCTCCTAAAGATCTGGCCCGCGCTCTGGACATTCCTGACCATCCCCGCCCTCACACCAACCAACAACGCCGCCGAGCGTGCACTCCGCGGACCAGTCATCCACCGCAAGCTCAGCCACGGAAACCAGTCCAACGCCGGCGAACGATTCACCGAGCGATCCCTCTCCGCCTCCGTCACCTGCCGACTACAACACCGCAGCCTCCTCGCCTACCTCCGCGACCTCCACGCCGCCCACCAAACCGGCGGCGCGCTCCCAGCCCTCCTCTGACCCCAAAACCAACAGGACTGAACGGCTACGGAAAGCGCCTATTTTGCAGGGGAAAGCGTTTCGGCACTCGTTTTGGCACTTCCTTGTGCGCGTCAGGAAGCGACCGGCGGACAGCGGTTGACCTCGCCACCGGATGAAACCCTACGCATATAGGGCTACGGTGTGTAGACTTTCATCCGATGAGATCGGACCGCGTACTCGAGATCGTAAGGCGCGCCGGTGGCACCGTCACCTCGGCTGAGCTGATTGCCGGCGGAGCACGGTGGGAGGATCTCTACCGGCTGCGTGACCTCGGGGTCCTAGTGGAGATCTCCCGCGGCGTGTATCGCATCGTTGATGCTCCAGCGACTGCGCATCTTGATCTCGTGGCGGTGTGCCGACGCGCTCCGGCCGCGATGGTCTGCTTGAACTCGGCCGCCAGCTTCTGGGATCTGACGGACGAGATGCCCGACGTCGTGCATCTCGCGGTGCCGCGCGGCGCACATCGCCCGCGCGTCGCCTACCCGCCGACAAGGGTGCACATCTTCGCGGCCGCCACCTTCTCGCTCGGCCGTATAGAGCAGGAGGTGGAGTCGGGGGAGACGGTCACTATCAGCTCCCGCGAGCGGACGGTCGTCGACCTCATGAGGTTGCGCTCACGTGTGGGACGCGACCAGGCATTCGCTGCGCTACGGACCTATCTGGACGGTCGCGACGCCCGCCCCGGCGAGCTCCTGGCGTTGGCTCGCGAGCTGCGCACAGGGAAGGCTATGGCGGACGCGCTGGAGACGATGCTGGCGTGAGCACGCGCAGCCCAGAGGAGGCTTACAGGGCTTTGCAGCGGCTTGCGCGTGCCGAGGGACGGACCACGCAGCAGGCGTTCGAACTGTACGTGCACGAGCGCTTCCTCGCGCGCCTGGCGAACTCGCGCTTTGCGGAGCGGCTCGTGTTGAAGGGCGGCATGCTGCTGGCGGCGCTCGATGCACGGCGCGCCACCCGCGACGCTGACATGCTCGCCCGGGGGATCGACAACGGCATGGAGAACCTGCGCGAGGTCGTCAGCGAGATCGCTGCGATCGAGCTCACCGATGGGGTCGTGTTCGACGTCGAACGCATCTCGCTGGTCACAATCCGCGAGGACGCAAAATACGAGGGCATCCGAGTTGTCGTGCCCGCGACTCTCGGTGGTGCGGTCTTGAAGCTGCGACTCGATCTGTCATTCGGTGATCCAGTCGATCCTCAACGCATCGACTACCCAACACTGCTTGACGATGCGGTCATTTCGTTGCTTGGCTACCCCTTGGAGAACGTCATCGCAGAGAAGGCGGAGACGATGATGGCCCTCGGTGACGCAAACACGCGCGACCGCGACTACGGCGATGTCTACCTCCTGTCGGGTACCTACGCCCTCGAGGGAGAGTCCCTATGGGAGGCCCTGCAGGCGACCGCTAAGCATCGCGGCCGCGAGACCCGGCCGCTAGGTCCGTTGCTTGTGACGCTACGGGAAAGTCGCCAGCAGCCATGGGAAGCGTTTCGCGCCCGCGCTGGCCTCCCTGTACTGCCCGAGCGCTACGCCGACGTCGTCGACTCGGTTGTGGACTTCCTCGATGGCCTCTACGCGAATCGCGGCGCTCACTGGGAGCCCGCCAAACGGCGCTGGAAGGAGTAGTGGTGCGACCGCGGCACCAGTCACAACCCATGAACGTCCGACAGCGAGCGAGGATCCGGCCGACACTGGTTCTTGCCGCGCGTCCCCCGAGACCATAAACACGAAGTATTCCTACTAGCAAGAACCGGGGGCGAGCCGATCGGGGTAGGCTGCCATACGGTGACCGCTCACGATCCCCACGATTTCGCCAACGCGTTGAGCGCCAAGCTCGCGGCACGCTCCCGGCATATGTGCGTCCTCCTTGGTGCTGGTGTCGGGAAGGCTTGTGGACTCCCCGATGTGGCGTCCCTTCAGGACGACATCGTGAGGGACCTCTCGCCAGAGGAGAAACCACTCCTTGAGACGCAGCTTGCTTCCGGCAATATTGAGCAGGCACTCAGCCGGCTACGGCGAATCGCTGGTCTTCTCGGGGACGGCGAGACCATCGGCGGTCTCACAGCCCAGTCGGCTCGTGACCTAGTGTCCCGCGCCGTTAATTCGTTTTAGAAGTCGTGAAATGGAGTTGAGGATCTGCTCGGCGGTCTTGACCCAGATGAATGGTTTGGGGTTTTCGTTCCATGCCGCGACCCAGTTGCGGATGTCTTTCTCCAGTGCGTGGACTGAGCGGTGATCGGAGCGCCTGAGTAGATCGTCGGTGAGGTAGGCGAACCATCGCTCGACCTGGTTGATCCAGCTGGAGTATGTCGGGGTGTAGTGCATGTGAAAGCGGGGATGCGCGTCGAGCCAGCGTTGGATGGCTGGGCTCTTGTGGGTGCCGTAGTTGTCGCAGATCAGGTGCACGTCGAGGTGCTCGGGTACCTGGCTGTCGATCTTGGTCAGGAACTTCTTGAACTCGATCGTGCGGTGACGGCGGTGAGTCGAGCTGATCACGGTCCCGTCTTGAGTGTTGAACGCGGCAAACAGGCTGGTGGTGCCGTGGCGCAGATAGTCGTGGGTGCGCTTCTCCGGCATGCCTGGCATCATTGGAAACGCTGGCTGGGAGCGCGCGAGCGCTTGCACCTGGCTCTTCTCATCCACCGAGAGCACCACCGCGGCCTCCGGCGGATTCAGATACAGGCCGCAGATGTCATACACCTTCTCCACAAACAACGGGTCGTTGGAGAGCTTGAAGGTGTCCGCGCGGTGGGGCTTGAGATCAAACGCTCGCCAGATCCGCCCGATCGTCGACTTTGACAATCCCGAGCGCTCGGCCATCTTCGCGCGCGACCAATGCGTCGCGTTCTCCGGCGTGGACTCCAACGTCGCCACGACTACGTCCTCGACCTGCTCGGCAGTGATACTCGCCGGGCGACCCGGACGCGGATCGTCCGAGAGGCCGTCCAACCGCAACTCACAAAACCGTCGGCGCCACTTCCCGACCGTCGGCGTTGACACCCCACACGCCACCGCCACCTCCTTATTGGAGTGCCCCTCCGCGCACCGCAAAACGATCCGCGAACGCAACGCCAACGCCTGTGAAGACTTCCTGCGCCGCTCCCACCGCACCAACTGATCGCGCTCGACGTCAGTCAACTCCAGCACCTGCTTGGGCCGTCCAGTTCTCGGCATACCACAGCATACCACACTTAAGCAAAGAACTTACGGCGCGGGACACTAGTGGTTGCTCCGCTTAATTCGCGGTTTGTTGTAGGGCTCCTTTGATGTGCGCCGAATCGAGTCGCTGGTTGTCCAGCGATGATGGAGGTTCGGTATGGCTGCGCCAGCGAAGTGCATCGAGGTTCCAAACGAGGATCGGGCTGAGCTCGAGCGGATTGCGCGTTCGGCGACTGAGCAGGTGCGGATGGTCGAGCGCGCCCAGATCGTGCTCTGTGCGGCCGAGGGTCACTCGGCCGCTGTGATCGGCCGGATGGTGGGGTGCGCGACGGTCACCGCGCAGAAGTGGCGCTCGCGCTATGAGCGCGAGGGGATCGCGGGGCTCTTCGATTTGCCGCGACCCGGCAAACCGCTCACCTACTCCTGCGAGGAGCGGGCGCGGCTGATCGCCAAGGCGTGCACGCGCCCGTCGGACACGCCGGCGGGCCAGCGCCGAGAGCGTTGGACCTATGAGGAGCTCGCGGCGGAGGTTGGGATGTCGTCCTCGCACGCGCACACGATCCTTGCCCGCGCCGACATCAAGCAGCACCGGAGCGACTACTGGGTGATGAGCGATTTTGAGGACCCCGAGTTCGAGCAGCGCCTGAAAGCGGTCTGCGGCCTATACGTCGATCCGCCGGAGAACGTGCTGGTCGTCTCGATCGACGAGAAGACTGGCATCCAGGCCAAGGCGCCGACCAAGCCCGACACCCCGCCGCGCCGGGCAAAGCGCCACGGCGCGAGCACGAATACACCCGCAATGGCACGCAATGCCTGTTCGCCTGCCTGAACATCAAAGAAGGTG
The DNA here is from genome assembly GCA_963804675.1 of uncultured Solirubrobacterales bacterium. Lineage (GTDB taxonomy): Bacteria > Actinomycetota > Thermoleophilia > Solirubrobacterales > Solirubrobacteraceae > Palsa-744. Next base: position 3,189,969 of record CAWDRI010000001.1, read on the forward strand.
ACGTGCTTGGGATGGCGTCGAAGACCCGTAACCGCCACGACCTGATCCGTTTCCTGGATCGCTGCGACCACGAGATCCCCGAGGTCGAGGGTCAGCAGATCGTCGCGATCTCGGACAACCTCTCCACACGTCGAACCGAGGAGGTGCAGGAATGGCTGGAGGCCCATCCCCGTTGGCGCTTTCAGTTCACCCCCACCCACGCCTCATGGCTGAACCAGGTCGAGATCTTCTTCTCGATCCTGCACAAACGCCTGCTCAAGCACGGCACCTTCACCTCACAGCAAGACCTCGCCGAGCAGATGCTCGCCTTTATCGAGACCTACAACCAAACCGCCAAGCCATTCAAGTGGACCTACACCGGCAAGGTGCTCGAGGCATAAACCCGCGAACTACCCGGAGCGACCACTAGATGCCACCATCTGTGCTCAGGTCGTCTCCCGTCTCAACATCGAACAAGCTGATCTCGGGCCAGCTCTTCACTTTGCGAGCTGGGCCGGACGAGCTGAGTATCACCTACCGCTCGAGGTGTTCACAGTCAACTATGACCTCCTCATTGGGACGGCCCTGGAGAAGCTCGGCGTTGCATACTTCGACGGCTTTGTCGGCGCGCTGCATGCACGTTTTAGAGCGCCTAACAAAAGGTAGGATTCGTGGTGGGGCTGTCGAAGTCCTGCGTCATGGCGAAACCTCTTCTTCCAGATGGGTTGTGGGCTCGGATCGAGCCGATCTTGCCGGAGCGTGAGCCGCAGGTCACGGGGCGCCCGCGGGTGCCCGACCGGCAGGCATTGACGGGGATCATCTTCGTGTTGAAAACGGGGATTCCGTGGGAGGATCTCCCCCAAGAGATGGGCTGTGGATCGGGCATGACGTGCTGGCGGCGCCTGCACGAATGGAACGAAGCGGGGGTCTGGCAGCGCCTTCACCAGGTGCTGCTGGATGAGCTCCAAGATGCCGGCCAGGTCGACTGGTCCCGCGCGGTCGTGGACAGCTCGCATGTGCGGGCCAAAGCGGGGGCGAGCAGACCGGCCCCTCGCCCGTCGATCGCTCCCGTCTTGGCAGCAAGCACCATGTGATTGTCAACGGCAGAGGTACCCCGCTGGCGGTCACGCTGACCGGCGGGCACCGCCACGACGTCACGCAGCTCACTGAGCTGGTCGATCGCGTCCCACCAACCGGCCGTCACGGCAAGTTCCGGCCCAGGCGCCTGTATGCCGACCGGGCTTATGACTCCAAGCGCCACCGCAAAGAGCTTCGCGACCGCCACATCGTCCCCAAGATCGCCCGGCAGAAAACCGGCCATGGCTCGGGTCTGGGACGCGAGCGCTGGATCGTGGAGCGCACCATCTCCTGGCTGCACGCCAACCGCTACCTCGCCCGCCGCCACGCACGCCGCGCCGACATCCACGAAGCCATGCTCAGTCTCGCCTGCGCCAAGATCTGCCTCAAACGCGCAGCCGTGGTGCGGCCGCGAGCACGCCCCAGCGCGCGGCTTCCACGAACGCGCGGCGCTCTTGACGGGCAGCATCGAGGTCGTAGCCAACGGTGCGGAACGTCGGTCTGCCGTCGAGCATGAAGCACACCGCATACTTGTCGTTCAACTGTTGGTAAATGCCCCGCTCGACACGCATCCGTTTTCTCGACGCGGCAGCTGCTGTTGCCCTTGTACATGCTTACCTCCGATCAATTTGAGCCGGCACGGTCCCGGTAGCTCCCGAGTGGTTCGTTACCGTCGCGCCGTGACTCCCGATGTTGCTCCCCCCTTGCGAGCGGCTGTCCCGCGGGTTGACGGCCTATCCGCCAGCCCAGCAATCGTCAGCGGCCCGCGCGATGTAGAGCCAGACCTCGACGCGGCTGGCCTGTAGGCGCCTGTACTTCGCGATCGATCGCCGTTAGGTCAGACTTTTGGGTGATATATTCCCCCTTATGACTGACACGATCGACCATGATGGTCTCTACAGGCTCGCCGAGGCTCAGGCCGGCTACTTCACCGCCCAGCAAGCGCTGGTGGCCGGGATGGACAGGAGCACACTGCGCCACCACGCCCGTCTGGGCGGCCGCTACGAGCGTGTACGGCGCGGTCTCTACCGGCTGCGGCACTTCCCCTCAAGCCCACACGAGCACGTCGTCGCTACGTGGCTGTCGCTGCGCGAGACCCCGGCAGTCGTCTCGCACGACAGCGCGCTGGAGCTGTACGACCTCTCCGACGTGATCCCCAGCGCAGTCCACATCTCTCTGCCCCGCGTCAAGCGTGGACGGCGATCGCGTCCCGGAGTCCGCTTCCATACCCTCCAGCACCCCCCCACTCCGCCGGAGATCCGCTCGTTTCTGGGCGTACCCGTAACGACCCCGGAGCGCGCGATCGTGGATTCGATGCAGGCGGGAACCCAGCCAGAGCAGATCGAACTCGCGGTACACCAGGCGCTCGAGCGCGGGCTCACAACACCCCGCCGGCTGCGCGACGCCGCCGCAGAGCGTCCCGCCCGCGTGCGGAGTCTGATCGACCACGCTCTTGCTGGAGGCCACGCGTGAGATACGGCGACGGCGGCGCATTCCGCCAAGCACTCGAGCAGCGCCTCAAGACCCGCGCCGGCGAGAACGGAGCGCGCCTCGCACGCGACCGCAAGCGCGTCGCCTTCGACCGTCTGCTCGCCCGCCTTGCCACCATCGCACCCGGCAGCTGGCTGCTGAAGGGCGGATTCGCGCTCGACCTGCGGCTCTCCGAGCGAGCACGAGCAACGAAGGACGTCGACCTCGACTGGCAAGCGGCCGAAGCAGAGCTTCTCGACACATTGCTCGAAGCCGCCGAGTGGGACGCCACCGACTTTTTCTCCTTCAACATTGAACGAACCGGCCCGCCACAGGACCGCCTTGGTGGAAGCCACCGCTTCCGCGTCGCCGCGACCCTCGGCGGACGGCTGTTTGAGAATTTCCTGCTCGACGTCGGCTTTCGCAGCGAACCGATCACAGGGATCGAGACGCTACAGACCCCCGATCTCCTCGCCTTCGCCGGCATCGAACCCGTGACCGTCCGGGTAGTTCCGCTCGAGCTGCAGATCGCAGAGAAGCTCCACGCCTACACCCGAACCCACGAAAACAACCGTCCCAGCACCCGCACGAAGGACCTCGTTGACCTCAGCCTAATCGCCCAACTCTCCACGCTCGACGCAGCGAGGCTCAAGCAAACAATCGACACCACCTTCACGAGCCGCGCCACCGATCAACCACCGTCGGCCCTGCCGCCCCCGCCGGAGGAGTGGCGCACCCCGTTCCGCCAGCTCGCCCAGGCGGTCGGCGTCGCGGATGACCTTGGGGCGGGCTACGCGACAGCAGCCACCATGCTCAATCCCATCCTCAGCGGCGAAATCAAACGCGGGCACTGGAACCCCGACAAGCAGCACTGGACCATTGACCATCGATCACCCAAAATGCCACCTCGGCGCTGACGCCAAAAGGGTGTCTTGCCAAGGGTCGCCGCCGCGCCGATACCAGTGCAAACGGTCGCGCCCATACCAAACAAAGTGGATGCCCAGCCAGACGACGAACGGGCCGGTCGGGTGTACGCACGCGCCTTGCCGACCAGCATGGGCGCGCCGTAGCCTGTGCTCGAAAGGGTCTGGGTCAGCACACCGCCGCAGCTATCGACGGATGCGACGCGGCGGTCCCGTAGCTGGCGGCAGCGAGCCATCCATAACGAACGAGCGCACGGTGGCATGCGTCTCAGCCGTGAGCGAACGCGCCTGCTCCGAGAGGGTGTCGTGGAGCTTCTGGGGGTCGCGGGCACAGCGGCGAGAACGGCCGTCCGCAGCGTCCCAGTCACCCGCCGCGAACCAGAACACCAAGTCGAGCGCCGCAATGGCGCTCTCGGCCGGGCTTGCTCTGGTCCGCTCGACCTCGTCGAAGAGTCGATCCTGCGCATGCTCTGCGCCAGGACCGGACCACGCTCGCTCCCGCGGAGCATTGCAGAAGCGCTTATCCCCCTGCCCGCCAAGCCCGCAGTTCGTCCAACTCGGACGTCTCGCTCGCGAGGCTGGCTGCGCCTGCTTGCTGCGGAATGCGGGAGCGACGGGGGGTCGGGTCCGGATTTTGCCCCCGGAGAGCAAGGCCGACATGGCGGGCCGTTGCCCGCCCAGTGCCCGCCAAACAGCGACGAGGTGAAGTCTGAACACACCCGCGGGCACCGTAAAAGCTTGCTCGCACTATTCCAGAGCAGTTGCCTAGCGATACGGTGGGCGCATGGCGGCCGACTTCCCCGATTTCTTCGCGGCATCTGGCTGGCAGGACACCGATGACGAGCATCCTCCGGGCGAGGGTGTGCCCGCTTATCGGGTGGTCTTCAAGACGCTGAAGACTCACCTCCCCGAGGTGAACATGGTCTGGCTCAACCTCGTCGTGCGCACCGGCTACGGCAGCGTCAGGCGCGGCGGCATGAGGCTTGGCGAGGCGCTGCCGATGCGGCGCGAAGGCCACTGGCTCCTGCCACAGCCAGGGGTGACTGTGGTCGAGGGACCTCTTCCTCCTCAGCGGCCAAGTGGATGCCATGCAGGTGCCCGATGTCGTGGATGCCGTCATCCTCACCTTTGACGCCGGGCTCGCGGGGATGCGCGACTTCTTCGAGCACGTGAGCATCGCCGAGATCGCCTCGGCCACGGGAGATGAGGCCGGCTATGCCTGGAACTCCCGGGTCAAGGCGAACTTCCATCCACGCCTTCACATGCGGACGCACGTGGCGAAGCTCGCGGCTGGCCTTCATGCCGACATGTTCATCCGCTTGGAGGAAAGGGACATGGCAGCCTTCGACATGGAGCGCCTGCTTGAGTTGGTCGAGCGAGAGGAGCGGCTCGCGAAGGAATCGCGGTAAGGAAGACGGAGCGGGGTGAGCGCGCTGGATGGGCGCCGGGGAGCCGCGTGCAGGCAACGCTCCCCGGAGGACGGGGCGGGGAATGGCCGCTGGCCGACATCCCTTCAAGAAGCGATCGCTGGGTACGCGCAGGACTTGCGCGCACTCCGTAGCCACTTCGACGGCATAGATGCCACACCAGACGACGCATTGCGCCGTGCGACGCATCAACACAGCGACTCGCACGGTTGTCCCGCGCCCGGAAATTCTGCGCCCAAGCTTTCGGTGGATTGGGATCTCGGCATCCAACGGTCCTTTGCGAGGCGGCTGGGGACTACCGTACACTAGCTCCTCGATGACAAGGACATTATCGATGGCTTCCTTGACCGACAGCAGAACCACTCCCGCTGCTTCTCACAGCTACGCACCGGGGCACTTGCGAGCGAAGCTCTGTTCTGGTCAGACTGACAGGCAAGCGTAGCTGCCGAAATGCGGCGCAACCTTTGACAGTGGCTGCAAATTCCATGCATACGGAGACCGACCTCGCGGCAACTTTCGTTATGCCGTATTACGCGGACCGCCCGCAGTCCGGGGATTGGCTCGACGAAGCAGTCGGTGCGCTGCTCGCGCAGACCGACCCGGATTGGGTGCTCGTCATCGTGGACGACGCGTCACCCGACGCGTGCGCCCGGGATCGTTTGCGGGCCATCAGCTGTGAGAACGCCGATAGGGTGTTTGTTGTATTTGAGGAGCGAAACCGTGGGGCGGGCGCGTGTCGCAACAGAGGTGTCCACTGGGCAAAGGAGCGCGGCTCGCCTCTGGTCCTGTTTAACGACGCCGACGACCTCTCCCACCCTCGCCGTCTCGAGGTCATCAAGATGTTCTTGCTTCGGCAGTCGGCGGTCAACTTCGTCTACTCCTCCGTCGCCGTCATCGACGAGCGTGGGGTCGAAGTTCCGCCCAACTGGCTGATCCCTGCATTGCAGGAGATCCTCGAAGCCCATCAAGGCGCGCCTGTGGAGGGGCCGGATGCGTGGATTCGCATGGGCACCGAGACGGGCTACACGTGTGTCACGTCAACCGTGGCGGTCCGGACGGACCTGGCAGTCGCGTATCCGTTTCCACAGGCCCGGTTCTCGGAGGACACGCACACGTGGCTGCGGATGTCCGCCGGCGGCACGGGGGTGGCCTTCGTCGAGGGTGTCCCCACTCGCTACCGCGTGCCCCAGGACGTACGCGGCCAATGCTCGCGCGATCGCCTCGGTGAGGGGTGCGACCGGATCAAGGCGAGGGTAGACACGGCGGGGTTCGCTAAGGCGATTACGCTGGCGATGCGCCAGGGGCGCATAGACGGCGAAGACGTACGCATCCTGTGGGAGCGCTTCTACCTACGTCTTGCGCAGACCATGCGGAGAGGTGGACGGCACGATCTCGCCAACGATCTCCTTGATCGAGCCGAGCTCGCGGGCAAGCGAGAGAGGGCTAACACGCGGGAGGAGGCTAGGTGTGATAGCCGCCGGCCGGCGGCGAAAGTGCGCGGGGGGACACCCGCTTGAGGCCGTATTGGAGAGCCACCGCGGAAGCGTAGGCGGAGTAGATGAGGGTTGTGCCGAGGCCACCTGCCCACAGGATCCACTCGCCACTGGCGAGATCCCAGTTCAGCGCGACGCCCGCGTAGCAGTTAGCGGCGATCGGCGAGACGATGAAGAGCGAGACGATGTAGGCAGAGCTCAGGCCGGCCTGAAAAGATGTGCGTGGCGAGATGACCCCGAAGAAGGCTTCCTCCCAAGAGGACAGCCCGTCATCGGTGAGTCTGCGGACATCCCGCCACAGCTCGTCCCTGATGTACTTCCCGAGCATGTTGATCCGGCGTGCATGATCGGAGTACGCGAAGCCGAGTGCGCTCGTAACGAAGGGCGTAGCGAACAGAAGCGAAGCGCGCGAGGATGTGCCTGCCAGCGCCACGCTCAGCAGCGCGCCAAGCGCCGTGATGGTCAGGCCGAGGAGGACCTGTTGAAGCTGGATCCTCTGAACGATCTCCCCACGCAATGCCTGAAACTCGGCGAGTGCGGCCGTGAGCCAGCGATCGTGCGGGCCAGTGTCTGACACCCGCACATTATGTCAGTGGCGGCGGATGCTGGCCTTGCCGCAGGGCACGGGTCGAATCACAAACATAGCTTCGTCCTCTCGGGTGGTGATCGCGAACGGGCCGGTGCTATAGCCACTCTGTTGCGGCGACTGTTAGCTCCACAATCGCCGACCGCGAGTAGCGCTTTGTGCGCGATCCGGGCGTATCCCGGATGCCCGTCTCACGCTCGCAACGGACGACACGCGAGCGCATCAATCGGGAGCCGACACACGCCCGCTTGCGTCGGGCGATGCAAGAGTGCTCGCTTTGCCGTGGCCCAGACGCGGTCGTCTTCCGAAGGGGTCGTCTCCGGCCGTTAGCTCGGAACGTGCAATAAGCGTGTGAGGGTGACTGCGCGTGGCTGTTTTGGTGGGTGGGTGGCTTGTTGGTCGGCGATCGGGCTGGGTGGCGTTGTTTGTGGGTGTTCCTGCGGGAGCGGGGTGTGCGCTCGGCCCGTTTCGGGGCAGGGTGATTACGGCCGGGTGGCCGGGTGGTTTGCTGGGTGGTGGCGGGGTCGCTGGTGGCTGCTGTCAGCCGCTCGCGGTGTGAAGCGTTTTGAGTTTCTGAAACGCGGCGAGGAGCTCGGCCGTCCACGGCCATGTGTCCTGGAGGTGGAGCTTGCAGCGGGTGGCCGGAGAACGCGAGCCTGCCGGCGACGTGCAGCAGTTGGTAGCGCAGTCGCTTGGGCTCGGCCTTGGCGAGTTCTCCGGTGAGGGCGAGTGCTTGGGTCCAGACGATCAGGTCGTGCGCGAGCATCACGATCTCCAGCCATACCTCGTTGAGCGCGAACTCTTTGAACGGGAACTTGGATAGGCCGGTGTCCTTGTCGTCACGGATGCGGTCCTCGACGTGGGCGTGCTGGCGGTGGCGGCACTCCAAGACGGCGATGTCGGTGTCGGCCTGGTCGGTGAGGATCGCTTGGAAGCGGTACCCGTCGTCGTGTCGGTGAACGACATTGTGCGCCGGGGTGCGGGCGCTCTCTGCGCACGACCAGCCTGGAGCCCTCGGGCCACGCCGACAGATCGACCATGCCGGTGATCTCTGTGACCTCGCCGTTCTTGCGGGCCGAGCCGTCCTGGTCGAGCGCTCCGACCCATGCGTCCCCTGGGATCGTGAGGATCGCGCCACGAACCTTCTCGGTCAGCTCGTAGCCGATCGAGAACCGCATCCGTGCCTCGCGGCAGTAGTCAACGAGGCCGTGCGTAGCACCGGCCGTGTCCGCGCGCACCAAGATCTCCCGAAACGCTGTCGAGTCAGACGCGACCGCCCCGAACAATACGTCCTGCTCGCGGACAACACCGAGGTCCGAGACGCACTCGCCGCCGTCAACCAACATCACCGCGAGATCACGGATCACCCTGCCCGGGTCATGACCACGACGGCGCTGCTTGACCACAGCCAGCTCTCGCGAGAGCGCCGCCGTCAGCCCCAGCATCTCAGCGACCTGCGCGACGAGCGCGGTGCCCGCGTGCGATACCAAACCCGCTCCGTCCGACGTGACTTCTACGGTTACCGAGCGTCCATCACGCATCACCCTCACGGTGAGCCTCCTGAGTTCGGGAATCGGTCCTTCAGCAAGCCCAATTCTCCAAGCCCAGTCGGACGGTCCCGCGCCTCGGTCAACCCAAGGCGCGGATCGTTAACGCACAGCCGGGGCTAGCACCTCAAAGACCTCAGCATCGAGTTCGTCCAGCGAAGGGATGACCAGCTGGTCATCGCTCATTCCAGCGGAGCGCGCCATCACATACAGTATGTGATCCCACCAGGTGTGACCCCGATGGTTACAAACAGCCCCACCGCCTGCTCCGCAAGCAACGTTGCATCGTACGCGTCCAACTCAATACGACCATCCTCGATCCTAGCCGTGTTGATGTTGCCAACAAACTCAGCACGGCCTCCAAGTCTTCCTGTGTGGTATTCAATGGACGCTAGATAGTCGATGGGGTCGGCCGGCAGAGCCGCCACGTCGAGCGAGAATCGGGCCTCCCCGCGTTGGTTGAGCGCCATGTTCAAGGTACCGCCCCGGAGGGCATTCGAGACATCCGCCGAGCCGATCGTCACCGTTGGTGTCTGGCGGTGCTCAAGCAATCCGAGTGGATCTGGGGCGGGGCTCACGTTGTCGGTCCGGACGGCTCGGATGTTTTCAACGCCTCGCGCACGAGGAGTAAAGCGCTGCTCGCGGTCAGTGTGATCGTCGCAATGTCAAGGGACTCGCCAGCGGCAATCCGAGGTGCCAGCTCACGAACCTTAGCGAGCACGGCGCGGTCGTTGACATCGAGTTGGGCGAGTTCGGCCGCATCGATCGCGTCGAGTGCCCTCGCAACGTGTATCAGTGTTGCCTCCGGGTCCGCTCGCAGTTCAGCGCGCGCTGCAAGGTGAAGACTGCGGACTGCCGGCGCGGCCATCTTAGTGATCCCAGTCAGCTCCGTAAGTAGCTCAAGACGGTCACGTAGGGCCGCGAAGGCGCCGCTTGAGAACGATGTCGCGACAGAACCGGAGCCGCGATCGACCATACGCCGCGTCCGTTCTCGCAAAGCCGGAATCAGCCGTACAAGGTCTGCCATGAGCATCAGCTGGGCGAGGCGTGACTGGCGATCCGACGCTTGGGAGTCAGGCTCTGCGACCAGACCGGCTATTTCCTCAGAATTGGGCGGCAGCTCAAATCGTCGCTCGGCCTCAGGCAATCCCTCGTCGGCGTGCCCGACCTCCGCAAGCAGGGCCTGCACAGTCGATGTCCACTGCTCCATTACTGTTTGAATATCGCTGTCGTTTAGGGCGCGCGACCACGCACGCTCAAGTCGCTCGGCACCTAGATATACAAGGGCCGGAAAGTCCAGGGGGCGCGCCTCCGGATCAGGTACCTGTTCCTCAACCTCGGGGGGAGACTCCGACTGCTTGTCATCGTCTAGAATCTCAAGCGCAGCGCTCACAGTGAGTGTCTATGGACGGTGGAAAGATGTAGGACCTGTCCCCGCGACGAATCACCTGCTTGCGACTGCGCATCCGATAGCCGGCGTGGCCCATGTGCGGTTTAGGCTGCCAAGCCACTACAAGCGCGAGACGAGTTCGGTGACGATTTCCGCGGCGGGCTGCGTCTGTTTGGCGAGCGCGACGCTCTGTCCGGCCCATAGCGATAGCGCCTCGATGTCGCCGGTTGTTCCAACGAGCGGGGGCGCGGGGGAATATCGAAGGATTGGTTCGCCCGCAGCGAAGTGCGCGATCACCTCGCCTTCTCCCGGTCAACTACCCGGTGGCGGCCGGCCGGCAGCCTCCCATTTCTCGGCGGTTGAGTTGTGGATGGCGCGGTGGGGGGCATCCGGCCATCCCACCTCGTAGAGGTTGGGGTACCACTCCGCGTCGGTCTCGGTCGCTGCTACCAGGCGGCGGCGATACTGCTCGTGGATCGGCATCTCCTCGGCCAACAGGAACCGGGTGCCAAGCCAGGCGGCCTGCGCGCCGAGGGCGAGCACGGCCGCGACCCCGCGAGCGTCGCCAATCCCACCGGCCGCGATCACCGGTACCGGTGCCACCGCGTCAACTACCGCGGGCACCAATGGGAGCGTTGCCACGCAACCCAATACGTGCCCGCCGGCCTCCCAGCCCTGCGCAACGACGATGTCCACTCCACATCCGACTGCGCGCCGCGCTTCCTCGGCGCTGCCGACGGTGTGCATGACGAGCCCTCCAGCGTCATGTACCGGCTCGACATAGCTGTCGGGATCGCCCATCAGGAACGACACGATCCGCAGACCAGCGGAAAGGGCCTGATCGAGTCGACGGTGCTGGTCTGAGGCAAGCACGAAATTGCCGGCAAAGGGCCGGCCGGTGAGCGCTGCGGTTTCGCGAACCAGGTCGCCGGCGTCATCGGCCCACCACAGCGCCACGCTGCCGAGCGCGCCGGCATCGGAGACCGCGGCGGGCAGGCGGGGATCCGCAGCCACCGGCGCCTGGACGATCGGGTGTTCGATCCCCAGCAATTCGCACACCGGCGTGTGGATGCTCATCGGGATGGCCCCTTTCTGGCGCCCACGGCGCCGTTTGACTAGGCTCAATGTAGACCCGAAAGGCTCCAACGGCGCCCGGGTAACCACCGGTCCACACCTGTGCAGCGGACCAGAGCCCGGACCAGCGGAGCACCGGGCGCGAATGGACGCGACGGCGGCCATCGTTCTCGCCACTCCCCAACCACGGACAGGAGCAGATCATGCGCAGTGACATCGCCCCCGGCGGCACCTTCCCCGACTACGAGTTGCCCGATCACGAAAACCTTCCGCGAAAGCTCAGCGAGATCCAAGGCGAGGACCCCCTGATCCTCACGCTTGCGCGCGGAAACTACTGCCCCAAGGAGCACCAGCAGCACCTCGAGCTCGCCGCCAACTACCCCAAGATCGCGGTGGCCTACACGAAGGTCGCCACTATCTCGACCGACACCCATCACGCAAGCCAGGAGTTCCGCGCGTCGGTCGGCGCCCAGTGGCCGTTCCTCTCCGACCCGGAGCGGACCGTCCAGAAGGACCTCGAAATCCAGGAGTACACCGACCCCGAGCACGACCCGATGGTCCCCCACACACTCGTGCTGGGGCCCGGGCTGGTGATCCACAGCATCTACAACGGGTACTGGTTCTGGGGACGTCCCTCCTTCGTGGATCTCTCGCACGACCTACGGACCGTGACCAGCGAGATACGCCCCGACTGGGACCTGGGCAAGCCCGGGCTGCGCGAAGCGTGGGACGCGGGTGACTACTCGGCATTTCACGGATGGAACAAGCGCTCCCCCGAGTCGCTGCCGTCCTCTTACAACGCTTGACGCCGCGGCTGCCACCACAGTTGGCGGGGCGATGACTCAAGCACGCGCACCACAGGGTACGCGGGCGTACTGCTCTCGCTGCGCGGGCGTACTGCTCTCGCCGGCCGCGCGCTGGGCCGGGGCTGGAATCCCGCTCTTATGAGCGGGGCTCCCAAGTTTCGCCGATGCCTCTTGGTCAATCAGGCCAGCTGATCTTGCTTGCACGGGCCGCGCGGCGGCCGCGCAGCGAGACGATCCCCGGCTCTCTCGTCAGGCGAGCTGGTCATGCACGGGCCGCGCGGCGGGCGCCGGCGCGGGCGCACCCGCAGGCGTGCCGTCCGCGAGTGCCGCAAACGCCTGCTGCGCGTCGGCGCTCGACTCGGTCGCGCGGATCAAAACGGAGAGCGTCGTGCCGAGCAGTTGCGCCGGCACGGCGGCGGGCTCGACCAGTTTGAGCATCGCGAAACCCATGCCGAGGCCGAGCATGACGTTCGCGAACTGCTCGGCGACGCCCGGCTGCGGCTCGAACCCGGCGTCGGCGGCGCTCGCGGCGGCATTGCCGGCGAAGGCGCCGCGCAGCGCGTCCAGCGCCTCGGACAGGCCGGCGCGCAGACGCGGGTCGCGCTGGGCCTGCGCCCACAGCTCGACGAACAGGCGAAAGCGCTCGGGGCGTTCCTCCAGGCGCTCCATCCAGTGCTCGCTGCCGGGGAGCGGCCGCTCCCAGCTCGCGCGCTCGCGGTCAAACAGCGCGCTCTGCTCGGCCGCCTGGCCGGTGAGGTACTCCTCGACGAGCGCCAGCAGCAGGTTCTCCTTGCTGCCGAAATGCGCGTAGACGGCGCCCTTGGTGAAGCCGGCGCGCGCGGCGACTTCGTCCAGCGTGGCGCCGGCGAAGCCGCGCTCGGCGTACACCTGCGCGGCGGCCTCCAGCAGTTGGGCACGGGTCTGCGCGCGGCGCGCGCTGCGGTCGAACTCACCGCGCGGCATCAGTCACAACTCCGCTGCGGGGATAGCTGGTGGGCCAGGGTTTTTTTGAATCGATCCCTCCGGGATCGCGGATGGGTCGCGCGGCCCACCGTCGCGGTGCACCGCTCGCTCACGCGTTCCAGCGCAGACGCGGCCGAGCATGACCCGTTGGCGCGGCGCGCCACCGCGGCGCAGCGCGGTCGGTGGGCGCAGCCCACCATCGCCGCGGCGCACCGCGCCGCGGCCCCCTCCACCACAGGCGGAGAATTTCGACTTGCAAGATACCGGCGAGTAGGTATACTCGTGCGTACCATCCCGTGAAGTCTAGCGTGAGGAGCCCTCGTATGAAGACCCAGCTTCCCCCCGGCCCACGCATGCCCAAGGTGCTGCAGGCGCTCGGCACCTGGGCCCGGCCGATCGCAACGCTCGAACGCAACCGCGCACGCTACGGCAAGCGCTACACGATCCGCGTGCCGGGCCAGCCACCGTTCGTCGTGTTGTCCGACCCACAGGAGATCAAGCAGGTGATGACCGCGCCGCCGGACGTGCTGCACCCGGGCGAGGGCGCCCGCGTGCTGGAAGTGTTGCTCGGCGCCAACTCGGTGATCCTGCTCGACGAGGCCCCGCACCTGGAGCAGCGCAAGCTGCTGCTGCCGGCATTCCATGGCGAGCGGATGCAGAGGCTCGCGGGGTTGATGGGAGAGCTGTGCGAGCAGGAGGTCGAAAGCTGGCCGCGCGAGCAGCCGTTCGAAATGCACCCGCGGCTGCAGCGGCTGACGCTCGAGATCGTGCTGCGCGCGGTGTTCGGGCTCGAGCGCGGCGCGCGGCTGGACCGGCTGCGCGACCTGCTGACGAGCGTGCTGCGCTTCACCGAGAACCCGCTGTCGCTGCTGCGCCCCACCTCAAAGCGGCTCGAAGACCTGCTCGCGCTGCGCGGCCCGCTGGCGCGCACGCGCGCCCGAACGGCACAGGTCGACGAGCTCGTGTACGAGCTGATCGAGGAGCGCCGCGGCGAGGGCACCGACGGCGCAGACGTGCTCTCGCTGCTGCTCGGCGCCGAACACGAGGACGGTTCGCCGATGAGCCCCGTCGAGCTGCGCGACGAGCTGATGACCGCGCTGGTCGCCGGCCACGAGACGACCGCCTCGCAGCTCGCGTGGGCGTTCGTCGATCTCGCCCGCGCGCCCGCGGTGCGTGCGCGGCTGGCCGCCGAGATCGACGCGGGCGAGGACGAGGAGTACATGACGGCCACGATCAACGAGGTCCTGCGCCACCGGCCGGTGCTGCCCAACGCCGAGCCGCGACTCGTCAAGCAGCCGGTGCAGATCGGCGACTACGAGTACCAGCCGGGCGTGATGCTGTTCCTCAACGCGCAGCTCGTCCACCACGACCCCGAGATCTACCCCGACCCCAACGCGTTCCGGCCGGAGCGTTTCATCGAGAGCGAGGGCGGGCACCCGCCGGGCACCTATACGTGGCTGCCTTTCGGCGGCGGACGGCGGCGCTGCCTGGGCGCGAGCTTCGCACTGCTGGAGATGAAGATCGTGCTGCGCGCGGTGTTCGAACGTTTTGAGCTGGAGCCCGGCGTCGCGCGGCCCGAGGTCGCGCGACGGCGCAGCATCACCGTGAGCCCGTCGGCTGGGGCGAGCGTCGTGCTGAAGGCCCGCGTCGCACGGCCCGAGCGGAGCGCGGCGGAGCGTGTGGCGGTGGCGGCATAGCGCTGCCACCGATGGGCAGCGCCCAGAGGTGCAACAACGCGTAGGCCCGCCACGGGCGCCAACGCTCGGCGCGCGCGGCGACCTCGCGTGCAGCGGGCCGCTCCAGACCGGTGAGCGCCGCCAGCGCGCGGCGCACGCCGAGGTCTGAGGGCAGGAACGCGTCGGGGTCGGACAGGCCGCGCAGCGCGATGTAGCGCTCGGTCCACGGCCCCACGCCCGGGATCGCCAGCAGCCGCGCGCGCACCTGCTCGCGGTCGGCACCCGGGTCGATCGCGATCTCGCCGTCGGCGAGCTGCGCACAGAGCGCGTGCAGCGTCGCCTGACGCGCGCGCGGTCCGAGCGCGCCGATCTCACCCAGCAGCGCGGGGTCGGCGGCGGCGATCGCGGCGGGGGTGGGGAACAGGTGGGTCAGCGATCCCGCCGCCGCAGACAGCGGCTCGCCGAGCGCCTGCGTGAGGCGCGCCGCGGCAGTGCGCGCCGCGGGCACCGAGATCTGCTGGCCGAGCACCGCGCGTATCGCCAGCTCGGCGCCGTCCACCGTGCCGGGCACGCGCCGGCCGGGCGCGGCGCGCACGAGCGGCGCCAGCAGGAGGTCTCCGGCGAGGTGCTCGGCGGGGGTCGCGGGGTCGGCGTCGAGGTCGAGCAGCCGCCGGCAGCGTCCGACCGCGGCGCTCAGGTCACGCAGGTCCGCGAGCTGCAGTTCGCAGAGCACGTCGCGCTGGGCGGCACCGCGCGCGGGCGGCGGTGCGGCGCTCAATGCGACCGTGCCATGGCCGCGCGGCAGGCGCAGCGTGCGCCGGTAGACGCCGCCGGCGACCTGCTCGACGCCGGGCACGGCACGCACGGCCAGAAAGTCCAGCAGTTGCTCCCAGTGCAGCGGCTCGCGGTGGGAGAGGCGCACCGTCAGGACGCCGGGCGCGCCAGCGGCCGCCTTCGTGGCGCGCTCTGGCCGCCGGCGGCGTCGCAGCTCGCTCGGCGTGCGCCCGTAGGCGGCGCGGATCGTGTCGTTGAACTGGCGCACGCTGGAGAAGCCGGCGGCGTAGGCGACGTCGATCAGGCGCAGCTCGCTCGTCTCGATCAGCATGCGCGCCTGCTGCGCGCGCTGGGCTCGCGCGAGCGCCAGCGGGCCCGCGCCCAACTCGGCCTGCAGCAGGCGCGTGAGGTGGCGCTCGCTGTAGGCCAGTCGCTGTGCGAGGCCCGTGACGCCTTCGCGGTCCACGACACCGTCGGCGATCAGCCCCATCGCGCGCGCCGCGACGTCGCCGCGACGGTTCCAGTCCGGCGAGCCGGGCACCGCGTGCGGGTGGCAGCGCAGGCACGCGCGAAAGCCCGCGCCCTGCGCGGCGGCGGCGGTCGGGTAGAAGCGCACGTGCTCGCGCCGCGGCACGGCCGCCGGGCAGCTCGGGCGGCAGTAGACGCCGGTCGAGGAGACCGCCACGAAGAAGCAGCCGTCAAAACGCCGGTCGCGGCTGCCGAGCACGCGGTAGCGCACGTCGAACTCCGCGTCGCCGAGGCGTACAGCGGTGTCGGTCGCGCCGCGCGCGGGTGTGTTGCGGGCCGGCGCCGGCCGGCCTCGTGCGTTGCCTGTCTTGGCGCTGGCCTTCGTCTCGGTCGGTGCGCTTGCCATAACCGCAGTATGCAGCGCGCGGCTGGCGGTTTTCGGACAGCGACTGCTGGCACCGCCACCGTGTCCGATTCCCGCCAGCTCAACCGCCGCCGGCGTGCGAGAGTGACCGCCATGAACGACACACACCGCCAAACCGCCCCCTCCCGGCAAACCCCGACCTTTCGCCAAACCGGCCCCTTCCCCCGAATCGCCCCCGCCCCTGTCCACTACACCCAACTCGAGAGCCCCGTCGGCGAGCTGCTGCTGAGCGCCGACGCGCAGGGCCGGCTGACGCGCCTGCATTTCCCCGGCCGCACCGGCGCGATCCCAGCGGCGTGGCTGCGCGACGATGACGCGCTGGCCGAGCCGCGCCGCCAGCTGGAGCAGTACTTCACCGGCGAGCGCACCGACTTCGAACTGGAGTTGGCGCCAGCCGGCACGCCGTTTCAGCGCCAGGTGTGGGACGCGCTGTGCACGATTCCCTACGGCGCGACCGCCTCCTACGGCGAGATCGCGCGTGACGTCGGTCAACCCGGCGCCGCGCGCGCGGTCGGCGGCGCGAACAACCGCAACCCGATCGCGATCGTGATCCCCTGCCACCGCGTGATCGGAGCGAGCGGCTCGCTCACCGGCTACGGCGGTGGGCTGGATCGCAAGCGCACGCTGCTCGCGTTGGAGGCCGGCACGCCCGCGCTCGTCTGAGCGCCCACCCGGCGTCGCGGCGCCGTCGAGTCGGGTCGATCGGGACGCGAGCCGGGACTTGGGCCTGGACGCCAGCCGGGACATCGGCCGGGAGGTGGGCCGGGACGCCAGCCGGGACTGGGCCGGGATGCGAGCCGGCACGTCGGCCGGGACGTGGGCGGGACCGCCAGCCGAGACGCGAGCCGGGACGCCAGCCGTCACGAGAACCCGGCGCACGGGCGCCGCGCATATATTGCGGACGTGCTCGACCACCTGATCTCGATCGACCAGGTCGACGAGGCGCTCGCGCGTGAGATCTTTGGGACCGCCGACGACATGGCCGCGGCGCTGCGTATCCCGACGCGCCTGTCGAGTCTTGCCGGGCGCGTCATCGCGCTGCTGTTCTTCGAGCCCAGCTCACGCACGATCCTCAGCTTCCACGCCGCCGCCGCACGCCTCGGCGCGGCCGTGATCGAGCACCGTGGCGTCGAGTCCTCCTCGCTGTCGAAGGGCGAGTCGATCGAGGACACGATCCGCGTCGTCGGTGCGTACGCCGACCTAATCGTCCTGCGCCACGAGCAGGCCGGCGTCGCCGCACGCGCCGCCGCCGTGAGCCCCGTGCCGCTGATCAACGGTGGCGACGGCGCCAACGAGCACCCCACGCAAGCGCTGATCGACCTCTACACGATCCACCACGAACTCAGGCGCCTCGACGGCCTGCGCGTCGGGATGGGCTTCGACCCGTGCCACTCGCGCTCGATCCACTCGCTGTGCCGCGCGCTCAGCCACTACCCCGACAACGACGTGCTGCTCGTCGGCCCGCGCGAGCTGTGGCTCGCCGAGGAGCAGCTCGCCGAGCTGCGTGCACGCGGGTTGGCGGTACAGCAGAGCACTGAGCTGGACGCGTTGCTCGAACGCGAAGTGCTCTACGTCAACCGCTTCCAGGTCGAGCGCATCGCCGACCCCGCGACCGCCGCCGCCTACCGCGAGCAGTACCGGCTCACCGCCGCCAACCTCGCGCACGCGCCCCTGCAGCTGCTGCTCGACCCGCTGCCGCGCGTCCACGAGATCGCGACCGACGTCGACGCACTGCCCCAGTCCGCCTACTTCCGCCAGGCCGCAAACGGCGTGCCGATCCGCATGGCGCTGCTGTCGATGCTCGCCTGACGCGCGCGTCGGCGAACAATCGCGACAAGAGCACCGGCCAGCGCGAGCGCCAGAAGAACGAGTGCGGCGAACAGCGGCGCGATGCCATCGCCTCCCGTCTTCGGCGCAGGCCGCAAGTCGCGCGCGATCGCAGCCGGCGGTCCCGGCGTGCGCTGCGCGTAGACGATCCGCGGGCGCGCCGTGCCAAGGCCCGTCGTCCACGCCGCCAGCGCGCGGTCGCTGTCCGGGTCAAAGGCCGCCGCCGGCGTGCCGTTGGGCCCCGGCGGCGCCACCGTTTCGGGCATCGCGAACTGCGCTTCGCCGTGGCCGCCGTAGTGGCCCCACGCCGCCACGATCGCACGGCGGCCCGCGGCGAGCGTGCCGTCGGGCAGGCGCGGCACGGACACCCACAGCGCGAGCACCTCCGCGCGCGGCCCCGGTACCAGCGCCGCGAGCAGCGCCTCGCGCCCGCGCGGCGTTCCGGAGATCGTCACAGGCGCCCACACCCCGCGGCGCAGCGACACCGGCGAGGCGCGCACCACGTAGCGCCCCGCGCTGCGGCCCGTCCACGCCATCATCACCGCCTCGCTCGACATCCGCGTCAGTTGCAGCGAGCCCCGCGGTGGCGGCAGCCCTGGGAGGTCGCGAAACCGTTCGACTAGCGCCGGCGGCCCGAAGCTCAGGTCGGGGCCGGAGATGTTGACGTCGATCGTCGTCGTTGCCTCCCGCTGGCTGCGCCACGCCACGATCGCGCGGCCGTCGTCGCTGAACAGCGCGCGCAGTTCGGGCACGCCCGCAACGGCGCCGAGCACCTCGGTCGACACTACGACGCCCGCCTGCGTGATCTCCTGCGCGGCGATCGTCCCGTGCGCCGCCCACACGGCCAGCACGTCGCTGCGGTAATCCATCGTCACCGCCACCGCGCTCGGCCGCCCGCCAGTCGGCAGCCGCCACACGCGGTTGGGCGTCGAGGCGTAATGGCGCTGCACGCGAATCTCAAGCGCCCAGCCGCCGCCGCGGGCGCGCACGGGCGAGGCGAGCACCGCGTCGCCGAGATATCCCCCGTACGTCGCCACCGGGCTTGGCGGGCCGTCGAGCCCGTGCGGCGGCGAGAACGCCGCAGGGGCGCGGGCCTCGGCGTATGCGCCTGTGTCGCCCGCGACACCAGCCACGAGCACCTGGCCGAAGGTCGTGCCCACCGCAGCCGCCACACTGGCCAGGCCCGCGCCCACCGCTCTGAGCGCGCGGCCGGCGCCGGGCAGGCCGTCCGCTTCGATCGGCGCCGTCAGCGCCTGTGGCGCGGCCACGCCCACCCCTCCGGTGCCGCCACAGGCGGCACCTCCCTCCCACAAAACCATGCCCGGGCCGCTGCGCACGCTTGGCGCGGAGCTGGGGAACACGACCAGCGGCGGCGCCCCCGAGAGCGCGCTCGCGCAGCCCCGCAACTGCGCCGGTGCCGACCAGTTGGCGTGAGCGGGTGGGGCTGCGAGCAGGGCGGGTGCGGCGGCAAGCGCCGCCGTCAACGTCGCCCATACAACGAGGCGCCTGTGCATCTGTGACGATCGTAGATCAGCGCGCGCGCTCGGCCAGACGTGCGCGGCGGTACTCCTCGACGACGATCTCCGTCAGCTCTTCCACGGAGGTCTCCGCCGTGGGCTTGTCGAGCGCGATCACACCGTCCTGGATCAGGCTCACGCGGTCGCATGCTTCGAACACATGCACGTAGTTGTGGAGGATCATGATGATCGAGACCTTGCCGCCGGCCTTCAGGCGCGCGACCAGGTCGAGGATCTGCGCGCCCTCTTTAGCGCCCATCGCCGCCAGCGGCTCGTCCAGCAGGATGATGTCCGCGTCGGAGTTGACGGTGCGCGCGACCGCGATCGCCTGGCGCTGGCCGCCCGACAGCCGCGCGACGGCCACGTCGATCCGCGGGATGTTGATGCCGATCTCATCCAACGCCACGCGGGCTTCGCGCTTCATCTCGCGGTTGGCCAGGAACGGGATCGGCCGGTGCACCTTCTCGCGGCGCAGCGCCAGGTTGTGGTAGACCGACAGTTCGTCGATCAGCGCGAGGTCCTGGTAGACGGTATCGATGCCGTGCGCGCGTGCGTCGTCAACGCTTTTCGGCGCGTACGGTTTGCCGTGCAGGAACATCTTCCCCGCGTCCTGTTTCTGGAAGCCGCAGATGATCTTGATCAGCGTCGACTTGCCCGCGCCGTTGTCGCCGAGCAACCCCAGCACCTCGCCCTTGCGCAAATGCAGGTTGAGGTCGCGCAACGCGGTGACCGGGCCAAAGCGCTTGGCGATGTGCTCGACGCGCAACACGTCATCCGCAGCCGCGACCGGCCCGACGATCGTCTCCGCGGGCACGGGCCGATCAGCCACTTCGGGAACCCCTGCGCACGCGCTGCACGTACACGTTGATGGTCATCGCCAGGATGATCGCCAGGCCCAGGTAGAACAGCTGATAGTCGGCGTTGACACCCTTGAGGATCAGCCCGTCGTTGAGAACGCCCAAGAACAGCGCTCCGATCAGCGCGCCCACGACAGTCCCCGACCCCCCGGCCAGCAGCGTGCCGCCGATCACCGCCGCCGAGATCCCCTTGAACAGGATTTCGTTCGCCCCGGCCACGTCCGGCTGCAACGACGTGGCCCGCACGGCCTCGAGGATCCCCGCGAAGCCGCCGGCCGCGGCGCAGAGAATGAAGTTGCGGATCATCACCAGCCGCACCCGCACCCCGGCCTCCGACGCGGCCAACCGGTTGGAGCCGACAGCCACCGTGTACAGGCCCCAGCGGGTGAACGTCAGCACGACCTGCCCCACGACCACGATCGCGATCGCCCAGAACAGCTCCGAGTAGGTGCCCTCGCCGAGGACTTTCGCGAAGGTCGATGCGTGGACGACCGTTTCGCTGAGCACGACGCGCGCCCCGTTGATCACGTGGGGGACGTTGACGGTCGTGGTCGTCAGTTGTGCGCCCGGCAGCAGGACCGGCTCGGCATGGGAGACGATCAGCGTCAGCCCCTCCAGCGTGAACAGCATGCCGAGCGTGGTCACGAACGAGTTGATGCCGACGATCGCCGTGAAGAACCCGTTGACGGCGCCGACGACCATGCAGCCGGCCAGCGCGATCAGCACGCTCGGCACATCCGGAATCCCGGCCACCGCCAGCTTGTAGTAGAGCAGCGGCGCGAACAGGTAAGTCGCCCCAATCGACAGGTCGATCTCGCCCAGGATCATCACGAACACCTCGCCCGCGCCGAGGATCGCGAACGGGGCGAAAAACGGCAGCAGCGTCTTGAAGCTGGCGCTGGTGAGGAACGTGCTGGTGGTCAGCGAGAAGTAGATCGCCACCAGCAGCGTGACGACGATGATGCTGCCCTCGCGCAGCGACAGCGCGCGTTCGAGCAGCGCCTGCCTGGTGGGCAGGGAAACCCGGCGCGCGCGCGCCGGGTTTCCCGCGGGAGGGGGGGTCGATCCCTGCGCCGAGGTCGAAGCCGGGGTGGGCTCCAAAGACGAGCTGGCCACGGCCGCCGACCTTGGTTATGCGGCGGTGCCCGCCGGGATCGGGACGACCTTCGGTTCCGAGGAGGTCCCCTCGAAGCGGCTCTTGGAGTTGACGTACGGAGTGACGGTTTCCTTGTTGATGAATTTCAGGCCCGTGTCGACTTCCGCCGGGCCCGTCAGCGACCCGGAGACCTGCCACAGGAACAACTGCAGGACCGGCACGAACCCCTGCAGGTAAGGCTGCTGGTCGATCGTGAATTCGATATAGCCTTCGTGGAGCAGTTTCTGGGTTTTTTCGGTCAAATCGAAGCCGCCGGCCTTGACGCCTTTGGCGGCGAGCCCGAGCTTCTGCATCACGCCCGCCAGTTCCGCGGTGTCGCCGCCGTTAACCGCGTACATGCCCTTCGTGGTCGGATGGCCCGTCCAGTAGGCTTCGATCGCCGTTTTCTCGCCCGATTCCAGGGAGCCGGTCACGATCGTGGCCAGTTTGATCGGCGCGCCCGATTCCTTGATCGCCTTTTCCGCTCCTTCCAGGCGCGGTTGCAGGTTCGCCGAACCCGCATTGGCGGTAAAGATCACCACGTCGCCTTCTTTGACCGCTGCGACGATCCGCTTGCCCATCAGTTCGCCCGCCAGTTTCAGGTCCTGGCCGATATAGGCCAGGCGCTTGTTGGGGGGTGACGGGGCGTCGGCGTTGTAGGCCACCACCGGGATGCCCGCCTTCAGCGCGTTTTCGATCGGCACGTTGAACGCGGTCTTGCTGATCAGCGACACCGCGATCCCATGGGCGCCCGATGAGACGGCGGTGTCGATCGCGTTGACCATCTGGTCGATGTTTTCGCTTTCCGAGCCCGTCCACTCGTAGCTGCAGCCGAGCAGTTTGCAGGCGTCGGCGATGCCGTACTGGGTGGGGGTGAAGAACGAGTTGGTCGTCACATGGTTGACGACGACAAATTTGTATTCCGGGTGGGAGCCGAAGATCGATGCGGAGTTGCCGCCGGAGGAGCTGGCGCTCGACCCGCAGGCCTCCAGCAACATGCTCACCGAACCCACCGCCGCGCCCGTGATGGCCGTGCGCCGCAGAAACGCGCGCCGGTCAAACCCCGGCACCCGCACCTCCGCGTGTGGATCGACCTGTTTGCCGCGCTCCACCGCCGGGAGCACGAGATCGTTCTCAGACATGTGCATCTTCCTCCTTCACTCAGTGACCGACCGGCGCGAGGGCAGTGGTCCCGCTCCTACCTTTCCCCGTCAACAGGCTTGTTAGTCCTCCAATTCGAGCACCACGCGGGGTGAGATCACCTCACCCACCGCGGGTGTGGCGCGCACCGGCATGCGCGTGCCCGTGCGCGCCTACGGACGCGCGCAGCCGACGCATGGGTCCCGCGCGCCGGCCCTCGGTTGGTGCAGGACCCGCGCGTACCGGCCCTGCGGTTCGGGGCCATGCCGGCCCCTGTGGTTTTCCGTAGAATCACAACCGTGACCGACACGGTGCGCACACCCGAGGAGCGCTTCGCCGGCCTGCCCGACTTTCCGTTCGTGCCCCACTACCGCGACGTCCAGGGGCTGCGCCTCGCGCACCTCGACGAGGGCGACGGGCCGCCCGTGCTGTTCCTGCACGGCGAGCCGACCTGGTCGTTTCTGTGGCGGCGTGTCATCCCGCCCGTGCGCGACGCCGGCTTTCGCGCCGTCGCGCCCGACCTCGCGGGCTTCGGCCGCTCGGACAAGCCGACCGACCTGGACTGGTACTCCTACGACCGCCACTGCGCGCTCGCGGCCACGCTCCTGGAGGACCTCGACCTGCGCGGCGCGACGGTCGTCGTGCACGACTGGGGCGGCCCGATCGGGCTGCGCCTCGCGATCGACCACGCCGAGCGCATCGAGCGGCTCGTGATCCTCGACACCGGCCTGTTCACCGGCAGCCAGCGCATGAGCGACGCGTGGGTCGCGTTTCGCGACTTCGTCGCGCGCACCGAGGACCTGCCGGTCGGCATGCTCGTGCGCGGCGGCTGCAAGACCGACCCCGGCGACGATGTGGTCGCGGCCTACGAGGCGCCCTACCCGGACGCCGCCTCCAAGGCGGGCGCGCGCGCCTTCCCGCTACTGATCCCGCGCGAACCAGACTCCCCGGGCGCCGCCGAGGGCCGGCGCGTGCTGCACGCGCTACGCGAGGACCGCCGGCCCACCCTGATGTTGTGGGCCGACTCCGACCCCGTGCTACCGCTGTCGGTCGGCGAGAACTTCGCCGCGGCGATCGGCCGCCAGCCCCCGCGCACGATCCCCGACGCCGGGCACTTCCTACAGGAGGACAAAGGCCCCGAGATCGGCGCGCTCGTGGCGCAGTGGCTACAGGCCTGACCGGCGGCTTCCTTGTCCCGGGTGACTGCAGACCTGAGAGCGGCCGCGATCGTCGCCGAGTGGCCACGGTTCGGCCGGCTGCTCAGCCGGCTTTCTCGGCCAGCTCCGCTCCTCACGCGCCGGTTTTCTCGGCCAACTCGCGTTGCGCTTCGCTCGGCGGCAGGCCCGGCTCCGAACGGGCCGCGCGCAGCTCGTAGTCACGCCGCGCCTGCGCGTCGGCGTTTGCGAGCAGCCGATCGGCGTGCAGCGCGCGCGCCAGCCCCTCGTTGAGCGCTCGGGGCAGCAGCTGCGCTACCTGGAAGGTGCGCTTCGTGGACTTCGGCACCCACACTTCCACCACCCGGTGCTGCAGCGCATCGACGATCGCATCCGCGACATCCTCGGGCTGCAGGTTTTGAAAGCCGCGCGTCGCGCCGAGGCCCGAACCGAGTTCGGTGTTGACCACGTACGGCATCACGTAGCTGAGGTCGACGTCGGCGCCCATCAGGCGCAGCTCGCCGCGCACCGCCTCGCTGAGGCCGACGACGGCGTGCTTGGTCGCCGAGTACGTCGCCCCACCCGGCGCGCCAAACTTACCCGCCTGCGAGGCGATGTTGACGATGTGCCCGTGGTCTCGCGGCACCATCCGTGCGAGACCGAGCTTCATCCCGAGCATCACGCCATGCAGGTTGATGTCGACGATCCGCCGCGCCGTGTCGTCGTCCTCGTCGACGAACCGCCCGAGCGGCATGATGCCCGCGTTGTTGACGAGCACGTCGAGCGGTCCGAGCTGCCGTTCGGACTCGTCGAGGAACTGCGCAAACGACGCGCGGTCGGTCACGTCGAGTGCCAACGCGATCGTGCGCTCGCCCAGCTCGGCGGCGGTCGCTTGGGCGGCGGCCAGATCGACGTCGCCGATCGCCACACGCATCCCCTGGCGCAGGAAAGCCTGCGCTGTCGCGCGGCCAATCCCGCGCGCCGCGCCGGTGATCGCCGCGGCCTGGCCGGCGAGGATCCGGGGCTGCTTGGCCATACTCGTGTCCTCCTCTCTTGCTCCTGGTCTGGGGCCGGCACGCTAGCGCATCTTTTACGCAAGCCAAGGGTTCAAAAGAGCAGAGAACCCGCCGCACCTGGGACGGCGGGCGATCGAGGGGGAAAGAGGGCACACTGCCCGGGCGATCCACGGCATCGCCCGGGCGTGTGTGGCCCAGAGCGCGGGAGAGTACCCTCCTCTGACGATGGCCCACTTCACGCACGACGGTCAGCGGATCGCCTACACCGAGTACGGCGGCGGGCCTGCGGAGGTGACCGCGGGCGGACGGCGGGGGCGCACGGCGAAATCGGCGAGTGCGAGCGCGCGCCCGGTGATCCTCGTGCATGGGCTGCTGCTCTCCCAGGAGATGCACCGCCCGCTCGCGCGCGACCTCGCCGCGCGTGGCAACCGTGTGATCACGGTCAACCTGCTTGGCCACGGCGAATCGGACCGCCCGCGCGACATGTGGCGCTACTCGATGCGCCTCTTCGGCGAGCAGTTGCTCGGGCTGATTGACCACCTCGAGCTGGAGCAGGCCGTCGTGATGGGCACCTCGCTTGGCGCCAACGCCGCGTTGGAGCTCGCCGCGATGGCGCCCGCGCGGTTGCGCGGGATGGTGATCGAGATGCCGGTGCTCGACAACGCGCTGCTGGCGAGCGCGCTGACGTTCACCCCGATTCTCGTCGCGCTCACCTTCGGCGAGCCGGTCATGAAGCAGGTCTCGCGGCTGACCCGCGCGATCCCCCGGCGCCTGCTGCCCCACTACGGCAACGTCGTGCTCGACACCGTCCGCCAGGACGCGGGCCCGGGCGCAGCGGTGCTACAGGGTCTGTTCTTCGGCCGCATCGCCCCGCACCGCAGCGAGCGGCGTACCTTCCAGACGCCGGCGCTTGTGATCGGTCATCGCCGCGACCCGGTGCACCCGTTCTCCGACGCGGGCATGCTCGCCGAAGAGCTGCCGCACAGCCGCCTGCTGGAAGCCGACTCGCTGGTCGAGCTGCGCCTGAGCCCGGAGCGCCTCACAGGTGAGATCGCCGCCTTCCTCGACGAGGTGTGGCGCCGGCGGGCCAAACCGGCGCGCGCCAAAGCGGCGCGAACGAACGCCGCGCGCGCCGGCGGCTGACCGAGCCGGGCCGGTCGATCCCGGTCGAGCTCGTGCACGCCGCGGCAGGGCGGGCTTGCGGCGGGACGGCGGCAGCGGACGGGGACGGCGGGATGGCGGGACGGCGGGACGGCGGGACGGCGGGACGGCGGCAGCAGGGTCGCCTAGCCGGCGGGCGGGAACAGTTCGACCTGGTTGAGGTCGACATGCCCGGGCGCCTGCGCGGTGCCGACCGCGGAGGCGGGCGCCTTGACGAGCCACACCAGCACGTAGCGCAGCGCACGCGTCTGCACGCCCGCTTTCAGCTTTACGCGCGTCTTGTGCTTCTGCAGCACGCGCGAGGCGCTAAGCGGGATCCAACCTTGTTCGGTGATCGTGCTGGGCGCGCTTGCTTCGGTGGCGCCGTACAGCTGCACGGTCATGCCGGTGGTATCGGTGACCAGTTCGACAGCGCCGACCTTGGTTGGCGTTTTGAGGTTGATCAGCAACCCCTCGGCCATGCGTGGCGCCGCCGCGGCCTGCACAGGCGCGGTCCACGCCGTGGAAGCTTCGCTGTCGATTGCGAGCGCCGGGTCGCCGAAGCCCGCTTCGGGGTAGTTGTAGGGGTTGTAGTTGCTCGCGGCGTTCGTGTCCAGCAGGATTGCGCTGGGGCCTTCGCCGCTGCCTTCGCCGCTGGAAGGCGAGCCTGTTTGCGGGGTTTTTTCACTGTTCGCGCCGCCGGTCGATTTGCCGGTGCCGGTCCCGGTGGATCCGGTTCCTGTCCCAGTCCCAGTTGCGGTGGTGTGCGGCGTCGCAGCAGGCGCAGGGATTTTCGGCGGTTTGGAGGTTTTCGGGAACAGCGGCGTGTTCGACGTCGAGCCGCCGGCCGGCGTTTTCAGCGCCGGCGCTTTTGGCGTCGGTGTCGACGTCGCGCCTGGCGTCGTGGGCACCCGCGGCAGCGGTGTCGACGTCGTGGGTGTGCTCGTCGTGGGCGTCGGCGCCTGCGCGACCGTCAGCGTGCGCGGCGGCGCGGCCTTGTTGGAGTCGAGGGCGGCGGCACCCGCGGCGGCAGCCGCACCGAGCAGCAGCAGCGCCACGAGCAGCAGCGTGCTCAGGGGGCGCCAGTCGGTGCGCGCGTCGAGGCTCCCCGGCTGACCGGCGCCGCACTGCATGCACCACTCCTGCCCCTCGCGCAGTGGGGCGTCGCAGTTTGCGCACGTGCGCCCCACGGGCCCCTGCTGCGGGGTCTGGGCCTCGTCGGGCTGCTCGGGCGCGGCCGTCGAGCCAGCGCCGGCCGGCGCCGCACCGTCAGCCGCGGGTGGCCGCTCGGAGCCGGGAGCAGCCGGAGAATCGACCAGCAGGGAATGCACCTCGCACCGATTCTAGCCCGCCACAGAGGTGGTGGTGCCGAGCCGGCCGTGCTGCGCCGCCGCTCAGCGCCGGGCGGGGGGCGGTGAGACTCTTTAAATCGCGCCGAAGTACTGCGAAATATCTAGATATCAGGCCAGCTATCTAGATATTTCAGGGTACTTCGGCGCGAAAAAAACAAACAACCACCCGCTCGCAACACGCCGCTTGGCAACACGCCGCTAACACCCCTCGCCAGCCCCACGCGGCGCTGGCGGGCCGCCCGGCACGAGCTCGCGGCCGGTGGGCAGCAGGTGCTCGTCGAGCTCGAGCTGCCAGTAGTAGCGCGTGAAGGTGTGGCCCGCGCGGAACTGCCCGACGTGCGGCTCGACGCGCTCGCCGCCGGCCATCGCGACGATCAACTCGGGGTAGCTGCGCCCGGGCAGGGCCGCGTAGGCGGGCGCGGGGAAGGCGCCGCCGAAGCGGGTATTGACGTCGGTGATCGCCAGGCCGATGTCGGGGTCGCGGAACACCTGGATCGTCGCCGGCCCGCGCACGCACAGCTCCTCCATCGTGCGCCGGCCCAGCTCGATCAGCTGCTCGTCATGCACGACCGCGCCCTTGATCGACTCGCCGCCGCGCGACTCGAGCATCGTGCGCGGGATCGCGTTCAGGCAGCGCCCGTCGAGGTCGCCGAGGCAGTCGATCGACAGCTCGGGGCCGCCCAGCGCGCGCTGCACCATCACGGGCTCGCCCGGATACCCCGGCCGGCCCGCGGCGAGGTAGCGCACGAAGAAATCCTTCTCCACGGCGTCGCGCGCAAGGTGGATCGAGCGCGCGCCCGAGCCGCGACGCGGCTTGACCATCACGGGATAGTTGTCGGGCTCGTACTCGGGCAGCACCGTCGGCGGCGAGGGCAGGCCCAGGCGAGTGAGGAGCAGGTGGGCCTCGTACTTGTCGTAGGTCGCGGCGGCCACCTCGGGGGAGGGCACGAGCGCGGGCAGCAGCCCCTGCGCGCGGGCGTGCGCGAGGACCTCGATGTCGAGGTCGGTCAGCGGCACGACGGCCCCCACACCGTGGCGCTCGCACAGGTCTGCGAGCGCCGGCACGTAGCCGGGGTCGGCGATCGGCGGCGGCGCCACGCGTACGTGCGCGGCGTACTGCGCGGGCGCGAGCGGGTTGGGGTCGGCGGCGATCGTCTCGGTCAGCGCGGCGAAGCAGGCGACGATGTCGTAGCGCTTGCCGACGCCCGTCAGCAGGATCGCGGGGGGCTCAGCCATCGTTGCGCGCCCCCTCCCAGCCGCCGGTCTGGCCCTTGTAGAGGCCGCCGCCGCCGAAAACGAGCGCGGGCGTGCGCCGGAGGATGCGCAAGTCCAGCGAGAGCGAGCGGTGCTCGATGTAGTGCAGGTCGAGCTCGATGCGCTCGCTCCAGGGCAGCGAGGCGCGGCCGTTGACCTGCGCCCAGCCGGTGAGGCCGGGCTTGACCGCCAGGCGCAGGCGCTGGCGAGCCGTGTACTGCGCGACCTGCACCGGCACCGTCGGGCGCGGGCCGATCAGCGACATCTCGCCCCGCAGCACGTTCAGCAGGTTCGGCAGCTCGTCCAGCGAGGTCCGCCGCAGCCGCGCGCCGACGCGGGTGATGCGGGAGTCGTTCTCGTTCACGGCGAGGCCGGCGCCGAGGTGTTCGGCGCCATCGACCATCGTGCGCAGCTTGAGCATGTCAAACGGTCGTCCGTGCAGGCCGATGCGCCGCTGGCGGTAGATCGCCGGCCCGGGCGACTCCAGGCGGATCGCGAGCGCCGCCGCCGCGAGCAGGGGTGCGGTGAGCACGAGCAGCGCGCTCGAAACCGCGACGTCGACCGCACGGCGGATCATCGCGCGCGGGATCTCACTTGCGGGAAGACAGACATCGAACGTGGATCATCGCGCGAGCCGGTCCGGCGCGGCGTCGACGGCGCCCGCAGCGCCCCCCGGCCGCGTCCCCTCGGCGGCCTCCCAGCTCGCGCTCGTGCCGCGACGCAGGTAGTCCCATAGGCCCAGCGCGATCGAGGCGGTCGTCAGCACGTAGTAGCGCGCCACCAGCAGCGGGCGCAGGCGGATCAGGCCGCCGAGGCCCGCCGCCGCACCCAGCGCGACCTGCAATGTGAGCGTCGCGACGTACAGTGCCGAGCGTTTGCTGTCCGCCGCGACGATCGCGATGTTCGCCGCGAACGCCAGCACGTGCAGGAACGGCGTCGCGTAGCGCAGCACGCGGTGCGAGAGGATCATCAGCGCGTAGCCCGGCGGGTAGCCGCGCGGTGAGAGCATCCCGCCGCGCAGCACGATCGGCCAGGTGTGGCTCATCATTCGCCGCTTGCGCGCCAGCTCGCCCGCAATCGAGGGGACCATCGGCTCGGTAGCCCGCGCCGCGGGCACATACACCGCGCGCCAGCCGCGCTTGACGAGGTTGAAAGGGAACGACAGGTCGTGGCCCATGATCGGATCGACCACCAGATAGGCCTCGCGCCGCGCCGCGTAGATCGCCCCGTTGCCGGCCGTAATCGACGACAGGCGCGACTCCCGCGCGCGGAGCGCCATCTCATAGCGCCAGTAGAGGCCCTCCTGGTTGGTCGCGCCGGCGCCGCTGGCGGCCTGCACGAAGCGGACCTGGCCACAGGCATAGCCGACTCGCCGCGGCGCCCCGCTGCGCCGCGCGCCGCGGTCCGCGCCCTGACCCTGACCCTCGCCCTCGCCCTCGCCCTCGCCCTCGCCCTCGCGGCCATCCTGCTCTGAGGCAAACGCCGCGACCAGCGCGCGCAGCGCGTCCGGCTCCCACAGCGAATTCGCGTCGGAGAACGCCACGATCTCCCCTCGCGCGCGGGCGACCGCCGCGTCTTGGGCGCGGATCTTGCCACCACGGGCCAGCTCCAGCACGAGGTCTGCGCCCCCCATCCGCGACCGCTCTGCGGTCGCATCCCCACAGCCGTCACACGCCACGATCACCTGGAGCAGCTCGCGTGGGTAGTCCAGCGCGAGCGCGTTGGCGACCTTGGCCGCGATCGACTCCTGCTCGTCGTGCGCCGCGACGATCAGCGAAACGGCGGGCAGCGAGGAGGGGAGCGCTCCGCCCTGCGGGCTCCGCAGGGGGGGTTCGTGGACCGCATCCGGGGAAGGCTCGCTGTGGCCGGGCGCGGGCCGGCGCAGACGGTCGATGGCGAGCAGCGCGAGCGGGTAGCCGAGCTGGGTCCACACGATCAGCGCCGCGCACAGCCAGAAGACGATCTCCACAACCACGAGCACTGGGGCATTCTCGCCGAGCGCCGAGCGCGGGCGCGCGCTCAGGCCGCCAGCAGCCGCTCGTAGAGGCGCAGGTGAGCCGCCGCGATCGCCTCCCACGAGTACCGACCGGCAGCTGCCACCGCAGCGCAAGCTGCCATCTCTTCGAGCTGGGCAGGCTGATGGAGCAGTTCGTCGAGTGCTGTGCGCAGGGCGATGGCATCCCCGGCCGCCACCGTCCGCGCGGCGCCGGTCGCCGCGATCTCCGGGAACCCGCCGACATCGCTGAGCAACAGCGGCTTGCCGAACGCCAGCGCCGTAAAAAGCACGCCGGACTGCTCGGCCTCCAGGTAAGGCAGCACAACCAGGTCCGCGCGGCGGAAGTAGGCGGGCAGCTCGGAGTCGGGGATGAAGCGCGCGTCGATTCTCACGTTGGCGGGAGCCGCGGCACGTAGCGCGGAGATGTCCATGCGCGGCATGCCGGCAATCCACAGCTCGCCGGCGCCGGCGAGTCCCCGCCACGCCTCGAGGAGCACCTGCAGGCCCTTGTAGGGCCGCAACAGCCCAAAGAAGAGCACAACCCGACCCGCCGTCTCGTGGGGTGGCGGCCCGATCGGGGCTTGCGCGAGTCCGGTGAAGGCGCCGTGTGCAATGACGTGCACGCGGTTGGCGGCAACCCCCAGCTCCTCGACCAGCCGCCGCCGGCCGTGCTCGGAGTGCACGACCACCGCGTCCATCCGCTCGTAAAGCCGCCGCTGCGCCGCCAGCTGGCCCGGGCGCGGCTCGCGTGGCAGCACGTCGTGCGCGGTCAGCACCAGCTTGGGGCGCCCGCTGCGCGTGCCGGACCGGCCGTGGAGACTTTCCAGCGACACCACCGTCCCTGTCCTCGTCGGCCGCGGCAGCAGGTGCACGTCGAGCGGTTGCACCGTCAGCCACTGGAAGTGCACGATGTCCGCCGCCCGGGCCGCCCGCCGGTAGCGCAGCATGTCGGGCACGTGCTCGGCCGCCTTTAGCGCCAATCGCGCGCGCGCGCGCGGCCCGGAGGCCTGGCCGCGGTGGGCCAGCCGATAGAAGAACTCGCGCCGCGCGTAGCCCTCCGCCGGCGCCACCGCGCCGTACGCGAAGCGACTCGTGAACAACTCCACCTCCGTGCCGGCCTCCCCCAGCGCGCGGCACAGCGCGTGGTCGTACGGGGGCGTGTAGGCCGAGGGGTCGACGACGTGGACGCGCACGGACGCGCACGATAGAGCGCGCGCCCTGTCCCGTCCGCGTCCCTTGCGTCGGATCAAACAAACAGGGTGAAGGTACGCGACATGATCAAGCGAATCGAATGGGACGGCTGGCGGCAGGTGCGCCAGCGGGGCAGTCACCGTCAGTTCAATCACCCCAACAAGCCTGGTAAAGTGACTGTCCCAGGCCATCCGAACGATGACCTGGGTCCTGAGCTGAAGGCGAGCATCCTGAAACAGGCGGGTTTGAAACGATGACCGAGAGCGAGCGTTACCTGATTCTGGTCGAAGGAGGCCCCCCGTCCAACTACGGCGCATGGTCACCAGACGTCATGGGCTGTGTGGCGACGGGTGACACGGTCGAGACGTGCATCAGGGAAATGCGCTCCGCGCTTACCTTTCATCTGGGCAGTATGCGCGAGGATGGGGAAACGATTCCAGAGCCCTCCGGCTCCGGCGTCTACGTCAGGTACGAGGCGGCGGCTTAGAGAGCACCGGTAGGGTCCGGCGGAATGCCGGGCGTCGAGGTCACTTACTGCGTCGTCAACACCTCCCAGCGCGCGCTGCTGCTGAAGGGGCTCGACGCGATCGCGCGCGAGCGCGCGGGACTGCCGTTCGCGACCGAGGTGCTCGTGCTCGACAACGGCTCACGCGACGGCTCCGCGCAGGCCGCGCGCGCGCATCCGGCGGTGGACGAGCTGATCGCGATTCCCGAACGCCGCGGCAAGGGCCGCAACGACTCCGAGTTGCTGCGCCGCGCGCGCGGGCGCTACGCGCTGCTGCTCAACGAGGACTCCGAGCTGCTGCCGGGCGCCGTGCTCGCGTTGCACGCCGCGCTCCAGGCGCGGCCCGACGCAGCCTGTGCCGGCGCCGCGCTGCTGCGACCCGCTGCGAGGACCGGCGGGCACCGGGACGGCGCGCGCGACACATCCCGGCACCCCGATCGGCCCGCGGCGAACGGCCAGGCGCGCGGTCCGGCCACGCCGGCGAGGCGCGGCGTGGGCATACCCCAGGCATCCGCCTGGCGCTTCCCCACCCCCCTCACCGCGCTGGCCGGCGCGCTCTTCCTGCACCGCTGGCTCGTCGTGCAGAGTTGCGGCACGCACACGCGCGAGGTCGACTGGTGCCAGTCGGCAGCGCTGCTCGTCCGCCGCGAGGCCGCGGCGCAGGTCGACTACCTGGACCCCGACTTCTTCGTGTACTCCGACGAGGTCGATTTCGCCCGGCGCCTGAGCGACGCCGGCTGGCGCAGTCTGTGGGTCCCGGGCGCGGTTGCGGTCCACCACGAGCAGCTCTCCACGGACACCGTCCCCGAGCGGCGCATCGTTGAAATGGCGCGGGGCCGCGACCTCTACATGCGTAAGCACCACTCCCCCGCCGCCGCCCGCGCCGTGCGCTGGCTGACCGCCTGGGCCTACGCGTGGCGCTCGCTCGCGGCGCTCGTGCTGCCGGGCCACTCCCCCGCGCGCTATTGGCGCCACGTGACCGCGACGCTCAGGCCGGGTCGGGGCCAGGGCCTGCGGGAGGCCGCCGCGGCCTATAACCGCGAGCCGCGCTGAGCAGCTCGCGCGCGCCGCGCAGCTCGTGCGGCGCGAAGAAGCGCGTGAGGATCAGCAGCAGCGGCACCAGCGCCAGCCACAGCGCGCGCAGTACGAAGCCCGCCAAGCCGCTCCTCGGCAGCAGCAGCTCGCCGGAGATCGCGACGCCCGCCAGGATCGCGACCAGCAGTGCCAGTCGCGGCCAGTCGAAGGCGACCCGAAAGAGCGAGCGCGTCAGCGCGTAGAGCACCGCGAGCATCACCACATACGCGCCGCACAGCGCGAGGCCCGCGCCGGCGATGCCGAGGTTCGCGCCGCCCGCCGGCACAAGCCACAGCAGCAGCGCCACATTCGCCACGAGGCCCGCCGCGGCGGCGGGGAAGTTGCGCGAGGTGTTGCCCGCGCGGCCCGCCAGCACCATCAGCACCGGGTAAAGCCCATACAGCGCCCACCCCAGCGCCAGCCACGGCAGCGCCTTGTAGGCGTCGAAGTAGCCCGGCGCGGCCAGCAGGCGCACCAGCCAGCGCCCGAGCAGCGCCACGCCGCACACCACGGCGCCTGTCGCCAGCACGTAGTAGGTCGTCACCAGCGAGTACAGGCGCGAAGCCTCGCGGTCGCTCTCGATCGAATAGGCCAGCGGCGGCCACGCGTACTGAAAGCCGCGCACGGCCAGGAACACCACGGTTGCCAGCTGCAGCGCGATCGAGTACAGGCCGGCGGCGCTTTCGGAATAGACGCGGAAGATGTACAGCCGGTCCACCACCTGCAGCGCGTACACACTCGCGTCGGCCGGCACAGTCGGCACGCCGAAGCGCAGCATCGCCCGCAGGTCTCCAAAGCGCAGGCGCAGCGAGAAACGGCGTGCTCTGGCCAGCACCACCCACAGGCCGAGCACGACCACCGCCGAGGCGCCGAAGTTACCGAGCAGCAGCCCACGCGCCTGCTGGTTGGCGAACACGACAAGCCCCACCGTGAACACCACCGTCATCGCCACGTTGCACATCGACGCATACAGGTACGCCCGCGCGCGCTCGTCCACGCGCAGCTGCGCGTAGGCCATTTCAAGGTTCGTGAACGCCCACATGCCGAGGATCGCGCAGTCCATCAACAGCGGATCGCGAACGCCCAGCACCAGCTGCGAGAGATCGCCCGAGAACGCCACTGCCGCCACCGCCGCCACCGTCGTCGTCCAGGCCACCGCGGCGGTCACCGTGCGCGCGATCCGCGCACGGCGCTGCTGGTCGCGGTCGGTGAAGTAGAAGCGCACGAACGCCTCCCCCAAACCCATCCGCAGCACGATGCTCGACAGGATCACGCTCGTCAGCAGCAGCTGGTAGGCCCCGTAGCTCGTTTCCGGCACGTGGCGCGTGTACAGCGGCAGCAGGATCACCGCCAGGCCCTTCGCCACGATGTCGGCCGCCTGATAGGCCGCGCCCGTGGTGAGCAGCCGCTTCAGGTAGTCGCGCACCGCCTCAGATTGCCACCGGCGCGGGCTGGGCGCCGGCCGGAGCGGGTGGTTGCGCCGGGCGGCGGGCGGCCACGGCGAGCGCGAGGCCCACGCCGAGCAGCACCCACGTCTCGGGGTCCTCGAGGAAGTCCGCGTAGGTGAACGTGTGCAGCACCAACGCCGCGAAGCAGGCCGCGAGCGCTGGCCGAAACGGGGGTGGGAGCCACAGGCGAGTGTCCCCCGGCTTTGGTCCCGGGCGAGCGTCTGCCGACTGCGGCGGCGGCGAGCGGCCAGCGTCCCTGAACAGCACCGCAAACGCCGACACCAGCAGCGCGACATACAGCGCCAGCCCCACGATCCCCTGCTCGGCCGCGACGGTGATCGGGATCGTGTGCGACGCCGAGGTCGCGCTGGCGCTTTCGACGTGTTCGTGGGTGCGGTACTCCTGCGCGAAGGACCCCGGACCGAAACCCTGTAGCGGCCGGTCGGCGAACAGCGCAAGGCCGCCGGAGACGAGCTTCGTGCGCCCGCTGGTCGCGCTGCTGGCGGAGGACCCCTTGCCGCTGACCCCGAGGTGCAGGCTGGGCGGCGCGACGAGCACGACGACGAGCGCAATCGCGATCAGCGCAGCGGCCACGTAGAGCGTGCTGCGCAGGTCCCAGCGATAGGCGGCCAGCACCGCCAGACCGAGCAGCAGCGCGGCGATGCTCGACTGCGAGAAGCTCGTCACCAGGCCCGCCAGCAGCCACAGCAGCGCTGCGCCGCCGCCCAGCACGGCGCGCCGCCGCGCGCTCCACAGCACGCCGGCCATCACGGCGATCATCACCAGCGCGAGAAAGCGCCCGTAGATGCTCGGGTCAAAGAACAGCGAGTTCACCCGAAAGTAGTTGCTGTACTCATTCGCCGCCACGACCTTCGGGTTCAAGAACAGCTGCTTGCGGTGGTACTCGACGAAGCCGACCCCCGCGAAGACCACCGCCAGCGCCACCGCCAGCGCCAGGCACCTCAGCAACAGCTCCCGCGTCCAGCGCACCGCGCGCAGCTGGGCGAACAGCAGCGCGAACGGCACGTAGAAGAAGACGACGTTCTCCAGCGCCTTGGAGAAGTCCTCCGAGTAGGCCGCCTGCAACGCGTACAGCACCACCGAGGCCATCAGCAGCCATTCCGCCCCGCGCGGCGCGAGCAGCCGACTCGCCAGCGATGAATGCGGTTCGTGGTCATCGGTGTGGGGTTCGCCCACGCGCGCCGCCGCGGTGCCGCCGAGCAGGCGCGGCGCCGCGTAGGCCAACGCGCCGGCGCCCACCACCAGATACAGCGGGATCAACAGATTCGAGGTGCTGCCCCCGCTGGCGATCGGCAGGCGGAAGGGCAGCGCGCAGATCGCGAGCAGGGGCAGTGCCTGCGGGCGCCGGTGCACAAGCAGCGCCAACGCCGCCACCACGACCGCGCCCAGCAGCAGCGCGGCGGCGGCCAGCGCGGGATGGTGGCGCAGGTGCGTCAACTGCGAGGTGTGCCAGATGTCCACGACCAGCAGCACCGGCGTCAGCACGAGCACCGCCAGCGTCGCCGCCGCCCGCCGGCGCTCTGAGATCCGCCATCCACCGATGCGGCCCGCGGGGCCACTCAGCACGACCACCGCCACGAGCAGCGCAACCACGATCACGCCGGCCTTCTCGGCGGCCTCGCCGAGGCCGTGCGCCGTGGCGAGCACCCACAGCGCGCCGCTCATCGCGGAGCCCCTTCGAGCGCAAAGCTGCGCGGCGAGTACTTCGTCAGGTGCTGTGCGCGCAGGCTCACCCGCAGGCGGTATTCGCCGGGCGCCGCCAGGCGGCCCCGCTCGGTCGGTCCGCGGTGCCCGTTCCAGCACAGCGAGACCTGTTTGTAGCGTTCAACGGGCACGCCACGCACGAGCGTGGCCACCTCGTCGCCGGCGGAGTCGACGATCGCCACCGTCACCCGGTCGGCCTGGGCGAGCTTGAAGGACAGGTACTCGATCCGTTTCGTCGCATTGACCTGCGCGGTCGCCACGCGCCCGTGGCAGGCGGCGGCCGGCACGCGCGCCGGCGCGAAGGCGGTGTTCATCTCGAAGTTCTGCACCGCCGTCGGCGTGTGCTTGAGGTGCTGGGTGATCGCGAACGCCGCAAAGCTCGCGAGCACGACGAGCGCGAACACGACACCCGCGAGACGCTCGACGCCCGGCTCCCGCGGGCGCGCCTTGCGCCCCGCAGAGGACGGCGCCCAGGACGCCCCGCTCAATCCCCGCCGCCCAGCGCGAAGCGCTCGACGGTGTCCGAGCGCAGACCCAGGCGCAGCGTCTCCAGCGAGAGCACGTCCTGCGGCGCGATGTTGCCGAGGCTGCAGTCAGCGCCGAGGTGCTGCAACAACCACACCTGCTGGTCCTTGCGCGGCGCCTCGAAGATCAGGTGCTCGGCGTCGACGGCGTGCAGGATCTCGTCGATCAGGCCCGTGCGCGGCTCGCCGTCGGCACGGTAGATGCCGGCGGTCCCCGACTCGCGCGCCTCGGCGATCACCTTCCACGCCCCCGCCTGCAGGTCGCGTTCGATCTGCTCCACCCACACGTAGGGCGCCATGATGAAGTCGGTGTCCTTGCTGCCGACCTCGGCGAGCACGGTGAAGCCAGCGGCGACGAACGTGCGGATCAGGTGGCTCTTGACATCGGACTCCAGCGGGATCGTGCCGTCGGATATCTCCACGTGACGCAGGCCGAGCTCCCCCAGCCACGCCGCCAGGCCCTCCACGCGACC
The DNA here is from genome assembly GCA_963804675.1 of uncultured Solirubrobacterales bacterium. Classification (GTDB taxonomy): domain Bacteria; phylum Actinomycetota; class Thermoleophilia; order Solirubrobacterales; family Solirubrobacteraceae; genus Palsa-744. Next base: position 3,227,374 of record CAWDRI010000001.1, read on the forward strand.
CTGCTTGATCGCGAGCTCGGTCAGCGTGCCGCCCAATACGACGGGAATGCCGTGTTCGGCGTAGCGCGCCAGCTTCGGGCGCAGGTTTGCGCTCACCAGTGCCGTGCCCCAGCCGAGCTTGACGATGTCCACGCTCGCGCCGGCGGTCTCCATCAGGCTGTCAACCTCCGCCAGCGACAGGCCCCGGTCGAGCACGTGCGTCAAGCCGCACTCGCGCGGCTTGGCCGTGCGCTGCGGGATGTCGAGGAAGCTCACCCTTCTCCGCCGCCCAGCGCCGCCGCCTGGTCGGCGCCCGCGATCACCACCACCGCGGCGCCGCTCGCCAGCGACGCGATCGCACCTTCCAGCGGCTGCACCTGCACGATCCCCAGCGACTGCGCGACGCGTGTCGCTTCGGCGTGATGGCCCCCCGCGTACTGCACGACCGAAGTCGAGTGCGCCGGCGGGCGTCCGTCCAGAGGACGTGACTGCACGTAGCCGCTCTGCTGCAGCGTCGCCGAGAGCTGGTGCGCCAGCCCGTTTGTTTCAGTGCCGTTGAGCACCACCACCTGTGTTTCCGCGGGGCTCACGACCGCCGGTGCACGGTGGGTGGCGCCGTGGGTGGCGCCCGAGCCGTGGTGCGAGTTCGCGGTCGTGGCGTGCGGGGACGAGCCGCCCCCGCCGAGCGACAGCAGCACCCCGACGAGCACCGCCACACCGAGCACCGCCGCGCCCACGACGATCGCCGTGGTACGCCCCGGCGAGCGCTGCTCCTCCTGCAGAAACGGCGGCCCCGACGCGCGGCGGCCCCTCGCCGACGCTGCGCCGGAGGACTCGCTCGACGCCCGGCGCTCGCTGCGGGCGCTACCGCGCGTGCCCTGCCCGGCCGGGCGGGTAGCGGGCGGCGCCGGCGGTCGCGGCGTGCGGGCGGGGGCGCCTGCACCGGCGAGCACCGAGGTCGCGGCGCCAGCCGCAGCAGACGCGGCTTGGACCGCCGCCGCAGAGCCCGCGGCAACCGGCGCGACAGTGGCGCTCGCACCCCGCGAGGCGGGTGGCCCCGCGGGTGGCGCCGATGCGGGAGTCGCGCCCGCTGCCGGAGCGGACGCCGGCGCTGGCGCTGGCGCGGACGCGAGCGAAGCCTGCGGCTGGAGGGCCGCCCGCGCAGCGGCCGTCGCCGGGCCCGCGCCCAGACCACCGCGCTCGCCCGTCGCCGGGGCGCCGCCCGGGCCCTGGCCGTTGCCCACCGCCGCGACGCCTCCCACAACGGGCGCGCCGCCCCGGTGCTCGGGCGCGCCGTTGACCTGTGCGCTCACACCCGCTGCGACGCGGCTCCTCGCCGCTGCCGCGGCAGCCGCCACCGCCGACGCGCGCTCGGGGGCCGGCTCGTCGGTGCCTGCCCACTCCCCCGTCTCGCCCGCGGGCGCGGGCTGGGCCGCCGTGCTCGCCACGAACGCCGGCTGACCCGGCAGCGGCGCGGCGGTGGCCGGACGCCCGGGCGGCGCGGGGTCGGACGTGACCGGCTGTACGGCCGGGGGCGACGTGGCGGCATCGGGACGGTCTGGCCGCTCGCCGGCCTGGGCTGGCCGCTCGCCGGCCTGGGCTGGCCGCTCGCCCTCCGCCGGCGGCGCGGCGTCCTCGCCGGGAGCCCCCGCCTGCGCCGGCGAGGCGGCCGGGACAGCCTCACCGGCGGGCGCAACGACCCCGCCGGCGGGCGTGGCGGCAGACGTGGCGGCGGCGTTTATGGCGGCGGCGCTCGCGGGCGCGGCGGCGGCGAACGCAGCGCCTGGCGCATGCGCCTGCACGACCCCTGACGCCAGCGCAGCACCTGGCGCCTGCGCAGGCCCCTGCGCAGGCACGACCCCAGACGCCGGCGTAACGCCTGGGGCCGGCGCGACCCCCGGCGCCGTGCCGGGCTGCGCCACGACAGGCGTGGCGCGAGCGGTCACCGGCCGCGGCTGGACGGCGCGTTGCACGCGCGCCGCGGCCAGCGCGCTCACGCGCTGCTCGAGCTCCGCCGCGCGCTCGGGGGCGCGCCCGGCCCACTCGCGCAAGCGCTTTAGCTCCCGTGCCTGCGCGAACACGAGCAGCGACAGGATCGCGATTCCCAAAAGGCCCGCGAACGCAGCGGCGGCGCCGGCCTTGAGCACGGTGTTTGAGATCGACAGGGCGAGCGGCAGGGCGGTCATGCCTGGCCAGAGTGTATGAGCGGCACAGGCGCCCCCGACGCGTCCGCCGCCGCGCCGGGGTTCGGGACGGCCCCGGATGCGCTCGCCGGGCCCCGGCATACCGCCGCGCTCAGCCCCGCGACCTTCGCCGCGAGCCCCGTCGCGTCGCCCTCGAGCACGAGCAGCCGGATCTCGTCGAACATCGCCGCGACGACCTCGGGGGCGAGCGGCGCGCGCGCCGCCAGCAGGATCTTCTCGGCGGTCGTCGCGCATGGCCGCTCGTAGTCGTTGTAGAGCGCCTCGTGCAGCTTCTCCCCCGCGCGCGCGCCGATCTCCTCGATCGCGATGTCGCGGTCGGGATCGAGACCTGAAAGCTCGATCATCGTGTGCGCCAGATCGACGATCCGTACGGGCTCGCCCATGTCCAGTACGAGCACCTCCGCCGCGCGCGAGGTCGTCACCGGGGAGGTCTCCAGCGCGCCCGCGCGGATCGTCAGCTGCACCGCCTCGGGGATCGTCATGAAGTAGCGCGTCATGCGCCTGTCGGTCACGGTCACCGGACCGCCGCGCGCGATCTGGCGAGCGAAGATCGGCACGACGCTGCCGGAGGAGCCAAGTACGTTACCGAAGCGCACCGCCTTGTAAACGGTGCCCGGATGGCGCGCCGCGGCCTCCTCCAGCGCGAACTCCGCCAGTGCCTTGGAAGCCCCCATCACGGTCGCCGGCGCGACCGCCTTGTCGGTCGAGACCAGCACGAAGCGGCGCACCCCGAGCTCGCCTGCCAGCAGCGCCGTCGAGCGCGTCGCGATCGCGTTGTTGTGCACGGCCTCCACCGGGTTGGCCTCCATCAACCCGACGTGCTTGTACGCCGCGGCGTGGAACACGACCGTCGGGCGCTGCTCGCGCAGGACTTCGCGCATGCGCTCGCCCTCCTTGCAGTCCGCGAGCACCGCCGCCAGCGCCGAGGCGGGCACGTGGCGCTCGTCGCGCAGCTCGCGCTCGATCGCGAACAGGTTGTCCTCGGCGTGGTCGAGCAGCACGATACGCCGCGGCCCGACGTGCGCGATCTGGCGGCACAGCTCGGCACCGATCGAGCCGCCCGCGCCGGTCACCAGCACCGTCTCGTGCTTGAGATAGGCCCCAACGCGATCGAGCTGCATCAGCACCGGCTCGCGGCCGAGCACATCCTCGACGCGCAGCTCGCGCACCTGTTTGGCGATCGTGCCCGGGGTGGGTGGGTCCCGATTCCTCAACAGCTCGAAGACGGTCGGCAGCGTGCGCACCGGGATCCCGCGTAAACGGCACTCGCGCACCACGCGCGCGCGCGTCGAGCCGGGCGCCGAGGGGATCGCGATGATCACTTCCTCGGGCTCTGACTCCTCGAGGATCCGCGGCAGGTCGCCCTCGGTGCCACCGAGCACCTTGACCCCGTCGATGCGCAGCCCGCGCTTGCGCGGGTCGTCGTCGAGGAAGCCCACCGGGGCCAATCCCAGCTCGCGGTTGCGCGCGATCTCGCGCAGCACGAGCCGCCCGCCGTCGCCCGCACCGACGATCAGCACGCCGCGCTCACCGGCGCGCACGCCGCGGAACAGTTCGGGCACCCGTCGCTCGTGCACAGCGCGCGCGAGCACGCGCACACCGATCAGCATCACCAGCAACAGCAGGAAGAACAGCGCGATCACGCCGTTGGGCAGCGCCAGCGCAACCGTGCCGTGGTGGGGGATCTGCACCGGCCGCAGCACCGCCACGCCGACGACCGTCAGCAGCGTGAGCGCCGCGACCCCGCGCAGTACGGCCCAGTAGTCGCGCTGGCCCGAGTAGCTCCAGCTGCGCTGGTACACGCGCGAGAGCGCCAGCACGAGCACACCGCCGACGACCACCCACCAGATCGTGCGGTGCAGCAGCACCGCGTAGCGGTGGTAGAGATCGTCGAAGCGCAGGTGAAAGGCGAGGTAGTATGCGAGCGCGACCAACACCCCGTCTGCGGCGATCTGCGGCAGTACATGACGGTGAACGGGGACGATGGCCGCCGAGCGGAGACGTCGGCGCATTGCGGGGAATTGTAAGCGCAGCGGCCAGTTGCACCCGCCACGACGCGGGCGGGCGCCTACCTGAACAGCGTGACCTCCGCGATTTCCACGACTTCGCTGGACGGCGGCAGGCGGGTGATCCACAGCAGGTAGTAGCGGTAGCTGACGCCGCGCGTGTCGAAGCGGATCGTGCTGTGTTCGGCGATCGTCCGCGGCGGCGCCAGCTGCGTCCAGCCGCGTTCGGCGAGGCTCTGAGCGGCGCCGAACGGCAGTGCTTCGTCAAAGCGCTTGGCCCCGTACAGCGCCAGCGCGAAGCCCGGCGTGGGGCTTTGCACCTCGATCGCGCGCGCCGGCAGACCCGGCGCGGCGTCCAGGTAGATCCCCGTGCCGGGCTTGCTCGCGAGCGTGTCGTTGAGATAGTGCTCGGTGCTCCATACCGTCGCCTCCTCGCCGTCGAGCACGTTGGCGACCTGTTTGGGGTGTTCCGGTTCGGTGCCGAACGGGTTGTAGCTGTGAGCCGCGCCGTCCGCCAGCGAGACGGGATCGAGCCCTGGCCGCGCGTCGACGCCGGGGGCCACCCCCGTGCCGCGCTGGGTGTTGCCCGCCAGCAGCACGAGCCCGAGCGCCAGCACACCCGCCAGCAGCGCGAGCGACACCAGCCAGCGCACGGGATGGCGCAAACGCCACGGCACGCGGCGCCGCGCCGGCCCGGGCAGCGTGCGCAGCACCGTCGTCACCTCGCCCGCCGCCTGGCCCGCACGGGAGGTCTCAACTGCGAGCACCTGCTCGAGGTCGCTCAACAACGCCGGCATGTGCGGGTAGCGCCGTGCGAGGTCCTTCGCGGTCGCGCGGTCCACCACCGCGGCGCTCGCGGCCGAGACCTCGGGGCGCGCGAGCTGCACGTCGGGCACCTCCTCGCGCACGTGGCGCATCGCCACCACCACGGGTGTCTCGCCCGTGAACGGAACGCTGCCCGTGAGCATCTCGTAGAGCACGACCCCCAACGAGTAGATGTCCGACTGCCCCGTGACCCGCTGCCCGAGCGCCTGCTCGGGCGATACGTAGTCGGTCGTGCCCAGCACGCGCCCCTCGAGCGTCAGCCCCTGCTCGGTCAGCGTGCGCGCGATCCCGAAGTCGGTGATCTTCGCCTCGCCGTCTGGGCCGAGCAGCACGTTCTGGGGCTTGACGTCGCGATGCACGATGTGGTGTTCGTGGGCGGCCCCGAGCGCGCGTGCGATCTCGATCGCGTAGGCGATCGCCGCGCCCGGCTCCAGCGGGCCGTTGCGGCGCACCAGTTGCTTGAGTGTTTCGCCCTCGACATACTCGAACACGATGTACGGCGTGGCAGCGCCCGCTCCGTCGGGCTCCTCGCCGGCGTCGATCACCGTGACGATATGCGGGTGGCTGAGCTGGGCCACCGCGCGCGCCTCGCGCCGAAAGCGCTCGAGCTGGTCGGCGTCGGAGGCGATCTCGCGGTGCATCAGCTTGATCGCGACCGTCCGCTCGAGGACCGTGTCGAAGGCGCGGTAGACGGTTGAACATGCCGCCCCGGCCGATCTCGGCATCCAGCCGGTAGCGTCCGCCGAGCGCCGTGCCGAGCAGCGTCCGGGTGCTGTTCATCGACCCCCATTGTGCGCCGCGCGCAGGCGGCTGGCCTTGCCGGCGTGACCCGCGGCCCCACTTGGCCGGGCAGCGACGGCGCAGCCCACGCGGGATCGCCCGCGCGCATCGCGCCGTGCGCGGGCGAGGAGCACCGCTCGGGGGTCGGGCATTTCAACACGCCTTGCGCGGGTGAGAAGCACTGCTCGGGATCGGCGCTTTCATCGCGCCGTGCGCGGGCGACGAGCACCGCTCGGGGGTCGGGCGCTTCATCGCGCCGTGCGCAGCACCAGCAACGCCAGCGCACACCGGTAGAGCGCAAAAGGGGCCAGTGCGCCGGCACGCCCGCGGCGGCGCGCCAGCCGCGCACTGACCAGCGTCGAAGCGAACGCCGCACCCGCGCCCGCCGCCAGCGCCGGCCGTCCGTCCGGGGCCACCCCGCGCGCGCGGGCCCGCTGTGCGCGCAGTGCCGCCGCGCCGAAGATCACGGGCAACCCGACCCGCCAGGACAGCGCCTGGGCGTCGGCTCGCGCGAAGCGCCGAGCGCGCGCGGCGGTGAGGGTCGCGCCGTTGCGCGATACGCCCGGCAGCAGTGCCAGCGCCTGCGCCACGCCGAGCGCGAGACCGTCGCGCGAGCCGACATCCGCGAGCGTACGCTCCTGCGGGGCACGGTCGGCAAGCATCATCGCCGCGCCGCCGAGCGCGAGCCCCGCGGCGATCGTGTGCCGCCCGTCCAGCCGCGCGGGTGGCGCGCGCTCCAGCAGGTACCCGACGAGCGCCGGCAGCGCGCAGGCGAGCAGCCCGGCCGTCAGGCGCCGCCGGGTCGCTTCACGCAGGACGCGCACCAACTCCTCGCGGCCGGCGAGCAGCAACGCGAGCGCGGCGCCACCATGCAGCGCCACCTCCAGCGCGTCGTACAGCGCCCGCTCCTGCGCGCGCCGACGCGCGCCGGTCGCGTCCGCCAGCAGCGCGATGTGCGCCGAGGAGGACACCGGCAGCAGCTCGGTGGGGCCCTGCACCAGTCCGAGCAGCAGTGCGTCGAGCCCCAATAACAGCGCGTCGCGGCCGAGCAGGCGCGCGTCACGCGAAACGCAGTCTGGCCGCACGACGAGGCCTTCGCTCAGCTCTCGGCAGGCGCCTCGCGGCGCGCGCGGCGCCTCGCGCGGAGGTAGACGGCCGCACCGATCGCGAACACGACGACCGCGTAGTCGAAGTACTCAAAGCCCTTGCGCACGCTCGTCCAGTCGCCGCCGAGCGCGTGTCCGGCGTACGCCAGCGCGAGCACCCACGGGATCGTGCCGAGCGTGGTCAGCACGGTGAAGCGCACGATCGGCATCCGCGCCACGCCCGCCGGCAGCGAGACGAACGCGCGCACCAGCGGGACCATGCGCCCCACGAGCACCGACGCATCGCCATAGCGCTGAAACCAGCGGTCGGCGCGGTCGATTTGAGTGGGGCCCATATGAACGAGGTGGCCGTGGCGTTCGAGCAGCTCCAGCCGACCGGCGCGCCCGACGGCGTAGGCGATCCACGAGCCGACGAGCGTGCCCAAGATCCCCGTCACGATCACGCCCGGCATCGTCAGGTGGTGGTGGGCGCCGGAGCTGCCCGGGTCGGCGACCGCGAAGCCAGCGAACAGCATCACGACCTCGGATGGGATCGGGATGCAGGCCGAGCTGATCGCCATCAGCGCGAAGATCCCCGGCAGCCCCGCGTCGCGCACGAAGTGCCAGGTCGCGGTCACGACCGATTCGCTGATCGAGGCGAGGACGAGCATCGGCCGCACAACGATAGCTGCCACGTCTCCTGGCCGAGCGGGGCCGGTCCGCGCTGAAGCGCGACCGTTCGCGGGCGGGCACGCGCCTGCGATCGAGATAGCGTGCGGCGCGTGCGCGTCTGGATCGACCTCACCAACAGCCCCCACGTGCTCGTCATGCGCCCGCTCGCGCGCCTGCTGCGCGAAGACGGCCACGAGGTGCGCGTCACCGCGCGCGACTTCGCCCAGACGCTCGGCTTGCTCGAACGTTTTGGGATCGAGCACACCGCGATCGGTCGCCACCGCGGCGAGCGCCTCGGCGCGAAGGCCGCCGGTTTGGCGCGGCGCTCGGCGGCGCTCACGCGGTGGGCGCACAGGGCGGGCCCGTTCGACCTCGCGCTCGGCCACGGCTCCAATGACATCTCCGTGGCGGCGGCCGTGCTGGGCGTCCCCAGCGCGACGATGTTCGACTACGAGTGGGCCGCGCTGCAGCACCACATCAACTGCCGTCTGGCCCGCGCCGTCGTCGTACCCGACGCGATCCCCCCGGAGCGTCTGGCGCGCTACGGGGCGCGCGGCAAGGTGCGGGGATACGAGGGCCTGAAGGAGGAGTACTACCTCGCCGACTTCCAGCCCGACGCCGGCGTGCTCGCCGAGCTGGGGCTCGACGCCGCCCGCCCGATCGTCGTCGTGCGCACGCCGCCGGAGGTCGCGCTCTACCACCGTTTTGCCAACGACCTCTTCGGGCGCGTGCTGGCGCGGCTGGGAGAGCAGACCGCCGCGGGCGCGCAAACCGTCGTGTTCCCCCGCACCGACGCCCAGCGCCAGGCGCTGGCGGCCGTCTCCGACTTCATCGTGCCCGCGCGCGCCCTCGACGCCCAGTCGCTGATCGCCCACGCCGACCTGGTGATCTCCGCGGGCGGCACGATGAACCGCGAGGCCGTCGCGCTGGGCACGCCGGTGTACACGACGTTTGAGGGGCGCATCGGAGCCGTCGACGAACAGCTCATCGCAGCGGGCCGCCTGCACCGGCTGCGCGACCCCTCTCAAATCCAAATCAAAAAGAAGCCTCCCACCGGTGCGCCGCGCGTGCGCCGCGACCCACGCGTGTTGCTCGAGCTGTTGCTGGGTGCCGCGCGGGCGTAGCTGGGGCGATTGGGCTAACGCCGCCGCGCTAGCGCCGGCGCCTCAACCGCGGCGGCGAACCGACACATTCAAAGCCATAGTGGACGTACTGGCGCTCATAGCGAGTAGCGCAATACTCACCCGGGCCAAGACACTTCTGCGCGCCGCCGATCACAGCGGCCACATCGTGGCTACAGGTCTTTGCGGCCGTCGCCGAGGCCCGAGCCGAAGCAGGCGCCCCCACGGCAACCGCCAGCACGACCAGGATCGCTTTCAAGTCCATCGTCGCCAAAAGCGTACTCGTAGGGTCCCTCGTTCGAGCGACTCCTGAGTCCCGTCCGGCCGGCACCCGGACGCCGCTAGCGCCGACGCCGGCTTGAAATCGTCCGAGGGGGTTGCTACCCCATTCGCGGCAATCAACATTTCAAGCGGCCGAGGCGAGTGCCGTTAACGCCCGCCCCGACTTGTGACCCCAGCAATGCCTCGATGTCACGAGCCGCCTCCGCCACCGGCAGCCGCGGCAACTCCAGCGGCCGCGCCTGGCCGTAGAACGGCCGCTCATGATCTGAGAACAACGCACGCATCAGCGACGGCTGACTGCCGGCGGACACGTACGCGGCGGCGGCGCCGTGATGCTGGATCACAGATCGAACCAACCCATCGAGCGCGTCATCGGCGACCAGCAGATCCGCGTCATCGGCGACCAGCAGATCCTAAAACTCGTCCATGCATACAACCGTCAGTCCGCCGCCAGCCTCATGCAGCCGCAGCGGAACGTCAAGCAACTCCAGCAACGCGACGCGCGCCTCGTCGGAAGCAGGCCGGCCGGCGCTCGGAGCAAGCCACACCCGCAGCCCGGGCACACCGGCGCTCACGCTCAACCGCGCCATCCAGCGCCGCACGCTGCGACGCGGGTCCGCAGGCAGCGCGCTGAACGCCTCGGCAACCCGCGCCGCCACGTCGCCGACCGTCGCCACCTTCGACAGATCCACCCGCACAGCCCGATGGCCGATCGCGCTCATCGCCGCGACGTGCGCGTCGAGCACGCTAGTCTTGCCGAACCGCCTGGGAGCAGCCAGACGGACAGCAACCCGGTCGCCCGCGGCGCTCTGCAAGCCGTCGAGCTCCGCACGACGGTCGATCAAACGGCTGGCTCAACCGGCCCCTGATAGCCGAACGGATTCACCGTATCAGTGTACGTGATTCCCGTACAGGAGGATCGCAGGCTGAAGAGGAGTACCGTACCAGCTTTCGCCCGACCCCTTGGGGTCAGGCGTGTGTTCGTGCCAGAAAGTAACAAATGGCCAGCCACCCCTCCCCCCTTGCCGCCCGATCCTCGGTGTGGCGCGGAGCGAGTCACCTCCGACGATAATCGCACCCAGGGGCAAATCACGATGTCCAGCCCAAGCCAGCTGAGAACCGCCCGGCTGTTGTTGCGGCGTTGGCGTGAGACCGACCACGCGCCATTCGCGGTGCTGAATGCCGATCCGGTGGTGATGGAGTACTTTCCCGACCGACTCTCCCGGGCCGAGAGCGATGACCTGATCGCCGCGATCGAGGCTGGTCTTGCCACTCGCGGCTACGGGCTCTGGGCACTGGAGATACGCGCAACGGGCGAGTTTGTGGGGTTCACTGGCCTCGCGGTTCCGTCGTTCAAAGCCCACTTCACACCAGCTGTTGAGGTTGGCTGGCGTCTAGCGCGGTCCGCCTGGGGTATGGGCTATGCGACCGAGGCCGGTCTGGCATCGATCGCGTTTGGGTTTGCAGACGCCGGCCTCGATGAGATCGTGTCGTTCACGAGCGCGGCCAACGCGCGGTCACGAGCCGTCATGGAACGGATCGGGATGACCCACGACCCAGCTGACGACTTCGATCACCCGGAGCTAGACGAGGCGGATCTCTTGCGTCCCCACGTCCTGTACCGGATATCAGCTGCGGACTGCCCGGCCGGGAGAAGAAGACCATGACCCGGCGGCTCGCCGATGGTCACGAGTTTCGCATCGTCAAGCGCTGCTACGAGCCCCACGCGCTGCACCGGCAGCTTGCCGACCTCGGGCGAGACTCGCAGGTGCGGGCAACGCCGGAGTTCTTCATCTACGGTCAGACCGCGACGGCCTCCGAGCGCTTGAAAAGGGGTCGCCGGTGAGCCGGCACGATGCGATCGGCGTAGTCGGCCTGGATCACGTGCAGGTGGCCGCTCCCCGAGGGTGCGAGGCCGAAGCGCGGTGCTTCTACGGGACTCTGCTCGGCTTGGAGGAGATCGACAAGCCAGAGGAGCTACGCGCGAGGGGCGGCGTGTGGTTTCGCTGTGGAGAGCAGCAGTTGCATATCGGTATCGAGGACGAGTTCGCGCCAGCCCAGAAGGCGCACCCAGCGCTTCGAGTAGTAGACGATGGCGAACTCCACGCGCTGGCGGAGCGTTTGCGGCAGGCGGGGGAGCGTGCGAGTTGGGACGAGGCGCTGCCTGGTATCCCACGGTTCTACACGCAGGACCCGTGGGGCAACCGAATCGAGTTGCTCTCGACAGCAGCTCCAGCGTCCCAGGATGCGTAAGCGCTAGGCGCGCAACACGCTGTCGGCTAGGCTGGCTTGCGACCGATGGCCGAACATGCCTCGCATCCGGTGTTCGCTCGCATCTACGCGCGGGTCGCTGAGATGAGCGAACGCCGCGGAGGCGCTGCGCATCGCCACCAACTGCTCGCGGGGTTGCGCGGCCGAGTGGTGGAGGTTGGCGCGGGTAGCGGCGCGAACTTCCAGCACTATCCGACCTCGGTCAGCGAGGTCATCGCTGTGGAGCCAGAGCGCTACCTGCGCGAACGCGCAGAAGGTGCTGCTGCGAGGGCGCCCGTCTCGGTCTCTGTCGCCCACGGTGACTCCGATCGTCTTCCCGGCGAGGCGGAGTCCTTCGACGCCGGGGTCGTCGCGCTCGTGCTCTGCACCGTACCTGACCAGCAGCGCGCGCTCTCGGAGCTCCACCGCGTAATCCGCCCCGGCGGCGAGCTGCGCTTCTACGAGCACGTTATCTCAGAGTCTGCATGGGAGGCGCGCTTTCAGCGTCTCGCCGACACGACCCTTTGGCCCCGCTTGGCCGGCGGCTGCCATCTCTCGCGAGACACGGGGCTCGCCATCGAGCAGGCGGGGTTTCAGATCGAGACGTTCGAGTGCTTTCGGTTCAGCCCCGCCGCGTTCCTACCAGCCGACCCACATATTCTCGGCGTGGCACGCCGTCGCGTCTAGCGCATCACTCCCTGCCGGGCGGCTGCTCGCCCTCGTGGTACTCAACCGTGTCGCTGGACGAAGCATCGCCCTCAGACCCCCGCCGGGCGGAAGTCGCTCGAACGCACCCAGCTTGTCCGAGTCTGGGTAGAGCACGACATTCGGCTCGCCGTTCGTGCTGAACGCCAGAAAGTGCACGGTGCCCTCTGTGCGGTTGACGGGCTGATGCCCGCCGCGCTCGCCGCGCAGAAATGGCACCACCTCTCCCTCCTGCAAATCTCGCCATCCATCCGCGTGCGCAGGCTCGGGCGGCCGTCCAGAACAGGTCGCCGTATTCCGCGTCCTGCGCCAGGGCGTCCTTGCGAGTCAACTCGTTCGCGAAACGCTCAAACAGCTCGGGCTCCGAATGCTGGCCGCACGCAGGGGCAACGCGTGAGCTCAGTAGCTATACGCGCGGCGGCGCTGCTCGCGCTCGATCGCCAGGCGACAGAGGCGGTCGGTCAGCTCCGGGTAGGGTATGCCCGCCGCCTCGATCAGCCGCGCATACACGCTGGTCGGCGTGAAGCCGGGCATCGTGTTGAGCTCGTTGACGAGCACCGTGTGCGCGTCGTCGTCGCACACAAAGAAGTCCACGCGCGCAAGTCCTTCACAGCCGCTGTGGGCGAATGCCGCCAGCGCCAGCTCGCGCACGCGCGCCGCTGCGGGCGCGGAGATGCGGGCGGGCAGCACGAGCTGCATCCCGCCTGGCGCGTACTTGGCCTTGAAGTCGTACCACTCCCCCGCGAGCACGATCTCGCCCGGCTCGGAGGCCAACGCCGGTGGCGCCGGCGCGCCCGCGCCGTTGCCGGAGCCACCGGCCCCGGCGCGCTCGGCGGCGGGCAGCGCGAGCACGGCGCACTCGACCTCGGTGCCGTGCGCCATCGCCTCGACGATCGCCAGCGGGTCGTGCGCGAAGGCGCCTCCCAGCGCCGGCGCCAGCTGCTCGTACTCGGCGACCTTGACGATCCCGACCGAGGAGCCCAGGTGCGCGGGCTTGACGAACACCGGCAGCCCCAGCGCCGCGACCTGTGCGAGCACAGCGGCCGGATCGTGCACGAAGCGCTCGGCGCGCACGCCGAGATAGTCGACCTGCGGCACACCTGCCGCGGACATCAGCTCCTTGAAGAGCACCTTGTCCAGGCACACCGCCGACGCCGTCACGCCCGCGCCGACGTAAGCCACCTCCAGCGTCTCCAGAGCGCCCTGCACCGTGCCGTCCTCGCCGTAGGGCCCGTGCAACACGGGGAACGCCACGTCGGCGTCCAGCAGCCCGGCGCCCGGACAGACGCTCAGCCGCTCGCCCGCGCACCACCAGCTGCCGTCGCGTTCGATCTGCACCCAGCGCACCGTGTGACCGGCCTCTTCCAAGCCCTCGCGCACCGCCTCGGCGGAGGCCAGCGAGACGTCGTGCTCGGAGGAGCGCCCACCCGCCAGCAGCGCCACCGTCAGGCTGCCCTCGCTCACGGCGCCTTCGCTCCGGGCGCCTCGCTCACGGCACCTTCCCTTACGGTGCCTTTGCTCACGGCGCCTCGCTCACGGCGTCTTTCCTACGGCGTCTTCCCTCACGGATTCCCTCACGGCGGCCTCACGGCGCCTTTGCCCACGGGCGCCCCCACTCCCGGCAGCGCTCACGGCGCAGCGCTCCCCGACGGGCTCGCCGGCGTCGTTGTGGTGCCGCTCGGCGTGGTGCTCGACGGCGGCGGCGTGGTGGTCGTACCCGGCGTCGTCGAGGCTTCGAAGACGCCGACGGTCAGTGTCACGGTCGCACCCCGCTTGGCTTTGACGCCGCCAGCGGGGTTCTGCTGCAGCACGATGCCCGCTTCTTCGGGTTTGGAGACTGTGCGCTTGACGGTCTTTGGCTTGAAGCCCGCACCCACCAGCTCGCCTTCGGCGAGTTCTTCCTTGCGGCCCACCACCCGCGGAACGGTCACTTCCTGGGGTGCCCGCACCACCACCAGACTCACCTGGGTGCCCTTGTTGACCGACGCGCCCGCGGCGGGGGACTGCGAGAGCACCGTGCCCGGTTCGGCGTTCGCCGCTTCCTGCTTGGTCACCGTCCCCGGTTCCAGCCCAGCGGCGCGCAGCGACGCCTTCGCTTCGGCTTCGCTCTGCCCCGTCACCGCCGGCACGCTCACCTGTGCGGGGCCGCTCGAGACGATCACCGTCACCTGGCTGCCGACCTGCACCTCGGAGTGCCCCGCCGGTTCGGTGGAGATCACCGCGCCCGCCGGCACCGTTGCGCTCGGCTGGCTCTGGGTGCTCGGCTTGAACCCCGCACTTTTCAGGCGTGCCACCGCCTGGGCGCTTGGCAGCCCGTGCACGTCCGGCAGCGCTGCGCTGCCGGGGCCGCTGGAGACCAGCAGCGTCACATGCGTTCCCTTGCTCACGACGCTGCCGTGCGGCGGGTTCTCACCGAAGACGGTGCCGGCCGGCACCGTCGCACTGGCGCTCGGGCTGGGTACCCCCACCAGCCCCGTCGCGGCGAGGCGCGCGGTCGCGGTCGCCTGGGTCAGGCCGGTCACGTCGGGCACGCTCACCTGCTGGTGTTTGCCGGAGCTAAGCAGCAGGATCGCCGCCGCAGCCGCTGCCGCGAGCACGAGCGCCGCAGCGGCCAGCCACCACCTGCGGCGGCGGCGCGCGCGGTCCTGCTCGTCCTGGCCCGGCGGCCCGTCGGGGCCGAGATCGCCGGCCGCCGGCAGCAGCAGCGCGGTCGCGGCGCCCGCCGCCACCGGCCCGTTTGCGGGGGGCCCGCCGTGCGTGGGCCCCCCGGCCAGTTCGGCGCGCACGCGTTCGAGCGCCGCGATGAACTCCTCGGCGCTGGCAAACCGCTGTGCGGGGTCCTTTGTGAGCGCGCGCGCGACCACCTCGTCGAGCTGCGGCGACACCGCCGGGTTCAGCGCGCTCGGCGGCGGCGGCGCGGCCGAGACCTGCTTGAGCGCGATCGCGACCGCTGTCTCGCCGTCGAAGGGGACCGTCCCCGTCAGCAGCTCATACAGCACGATGCCGATCGCGTACAGGTCCGAGGCGGCGCTCACGGCGTGCCCCTGCGCCTGCTCGGGGGAGAGGTATTGGGCGGTGCCCATGATCGAGCCCGTCAGCGTCATGTCCGAGGCGCCCGCGCGCGCGATCCCGAAATCGGTCACCTTCGCGCGACCCTCCTCGTCGAGGATCACGTTGTGCGGCTTGAGGTCGCGGTGGATCACCCCGCGCCGGTGCGCGAAGCGCGCCGCCTGCAGGATCTGCGTGACGATGTCGATCGCGCTCAGCGTCCCCAGCTGGCCCTGCTCGCGCACGACGGTCTTCAGCGAGCGGCCCGGCAGGTACTCCATCGCGATGTAGTACGTCCCGTCCCACTCGCCCCGGTCGAAGATCGCGACGACGTTCGGGTGCGAGAGTCCGGCGGCGCTGGAGGCCTCGCGACGGAAGCGCTCGACGAACTCCTGGTCCTCGGCGAAGCGATGGTGCAGCAGCTTGACCGCGACCTGCCTGCCGAGCAGCTGGTCGCGCGCGAGGTACACGTCGGCCATCCCGCCCGTACCGATCCGCGAAAGCACCTCATAGCGCCCGTCGATGACGGTGCCCGCGTCAACCATCGCCGACCGTGCCTCTGCGCCGGTTTGCTTCCATCGCCGGCGCGCCGAGCCTCGCGCGGGTCTTTGCGCCGGGATCAACCATCGAGCAACGCTTCCATGACGCGCTTGGCGACAGGCACCGCGTAGGTCGCGCCGTAGCCCGGCACCCCCCTCACGGTCGCCGCAATCGCGACGGTCGGGTGCGAGGCGGGCGCAAAGGCGATGAACCACGCGTTGTTGATCGCCGTGCCGATCTGGGTTTCGGCGGTGCCGGTCTTGCCCGCGACCTGAACCCCGGGGATGCGCGCGTTTTCGGCCGTGCCTTCGTTGACGACTGCTTCCATCATGCTCGTCACGGAGGTCGCGGTGGACGGTTTCATCACAACCGCCTGCACCCGCGGGGCGACGCTTTGCACCGTCTGCCCTTCCGGCCCGACGATCCGCGCGGTCAGATGCGGGACCATCAGCCGGCCGCCGTTGGCGACGGCCGCGGCGACCTCGGCCATCTGCAGCGGCGTGGCGTCGAGTTTGTCCTGGCCGATGCCCATGCGCCCCAGATCGACGTTGGGGTTCGTTGGCGCCAGCAGCCTGCCGTTTTCGTAGGAGCCGCTCGTCAACATTTCCTGCGCGGGGTAGTCCAGCTGCGGCTTGGCGTCGAACCCGAAACGGTTCATGTAGCGCTCCATCGTGCGCCGGCCCACCCGTTCGGCCACCTGCGCCCAGACCGTGTTGACCGATTTCGCGAGCGCCTGGGTCAAGGTCAGTTGACCGAAGCTTTCGTGCTGGTCGTTGTCCAGCGGGACGCCCGAGATCGCGATCGCGTTGCGCCCGCTGAGCGTCGAGGAGGATGTGAACATGCCCGTGTCAAGCGCCGCCGTCGCGGTGACCACCTTGAACGTCGAACCCGGCGCGTAACCGAACTCGACGGCACGGTTGACCAACGGGTGCCCGCCCGCGGCTTTGACGCGGGCGGCGCCCGCCGGAGAGCGCAGCGCGCCCGGGTCGTAGCTGGGGCTCGTGGCCATCACCCGCACCGCACCGGTGCGCGGGTCGAGCGCGACGACCGCCCCTTCGTGGCCGGCCAGCGCGGCGAGCGCCGTCTGCTGGGCGTGCGGGTCGAGCGTGGTCACCACTTCGTCGCCGCGGTTGCTCACGCCCTGCAGCTGGTCGAGGATCGCTTCCAGCCCGCTCGCGGCCTGCCCTTCCAGCGCCGCGTTGCGGTAGCGCTCAAGGCCCGCGCGGCCGAGGTCCACGTACGCGTAGCCGATCGCGCCCGCGAACTCTTCGCCCAGCGGGTAGCGCCGTTCGTAGCTCGCTTCCGGCGCCCGCACGCTGTGCGCCAGCACGGTCCCGTCCGCCGCCACGATGCGCCCGCGATCGACGCGCTTCTGCTGGAGCAGCCTGCGGTTGTTGAGGTGGTTTTCGCGCAGCGCGGCGGCCTGGAAGATCGTCCAGCGCGAGGTGAACGCGACCAGCAGCGCGAACAGCACCACCACGAGCCCGTACAAACGCACGATCGGCCGGTTCATTCCTGGGCCTGTTCCAGTTCGATCGCGCGTATCAATTCGGCCGCCTTGGCTTCCGAGCGCAGTCGATGGTCCAGCACCGCGCTGCGCCGCGCCGGGCTGCGCAGCGAGGACAGCTCCACGCCCGAGACGTAGTAGGGGTTGTAGAGCCTGATCCCCGCCGGCAGTTCGTAGGGGACTCCCTGGTAGATCGAGACCAGCCCGCGGTCGTTGGTCGCCACGAAGTACACCGACTGGCTCGCCAGGTAGCCGCCCGCCAGCACGAGTGCCAGGACCCCACTTGCGATCAGCAGCGGCAGCGCGCGGCGCAGACGCCGCCGGGGCAGGGGTACGGGGGCCTGCGCGGGCGCGGGGCGCCGCGGCTGACGGCGCACGACGGTCTCGGCGCGGCGCAGCGCGAGCGCCGCCGTGCCCGCGGGCGCACTCGCAGGCGCACTCCCGGGCGCAGGCGCACTCGCGGGCGCGCTTGCGGGCCCACTCGCGGGCGCAGCCAGCTGGTCGAGCGTCCCGGTCGGCTGCTCGGCCAGGGCCGTGCCCGCGCGCTGCGCCGGCTCGCGCTGGAGCTGGCCGGCCGGCGCCCCGGGCACGCCGACGTCCTCCAGGCGCAGCAGGATCACCGTGATGTTGTCGCGCCCGCCCGCGCGGTTGGCTTCGGCGATCAGCGCCTCCCCCGCCCTGCGCAGTTGGCGCTCGCTGCGCAGGATCTCGGCGACCCGCGCCTCGGGCACCATCGAGGTGAGGCCGTCGCTGCACAGCAGGTAGACGTCGCCGGCACGCGCGCGAAACGAGCGCGTGTCAACCTCGACCGTCTCCTCCGGTCCGAGCGCGCGCGTGATGATTGAGCGCTGCGGGTGCTCCTCGGCTTCCTCGGGTGTCAGGCGGCCCTCGCGGATCAACTCGTCCACGAGCGAGTGGTCGTCGGTGAGCCGCATCAGCTCGCCGTCGCGCATGCAGTACGCGCGGCTGTCGCCGACGTGGGCGATCGCGACCTCCTCGGCGCCGACATAGACCGCGGTCAGCGTCGTGCCCATGCCGGCGTGGCGGGCGTCGCTCTGCGAGAGCTCGTGGATGCGGGCGTTCGCCGCGTGCGCGTTGGCTTCCAGCTGCCGCTCGGGGCTGTTCGCCTCGCCCAGCCCGTTGTGGAAGGACTCGACCGCCAGGCGCGAGGCGACCTCGCCGGCCTGCGCGCCGCCCATGCCGTCGGCGACCACGAACAGCGGCGCGCGCGCCAACAGCGAATCCTCGTTGGCACGGCGCTGCAGGCCGGTGTCTGTGCCGGTGTATTGCTCGGCGACGCGCAGCATTTCAGCGACTCGCTCCGCTCACCGGTCCACCTCGAATACGAATTCGCTCTCGCCGATGCGCACATGATCGCCGGGGTGCAGTGGCCGTGGCGTGTCGAGCAGCTCCTCGTTGAGGTAGGTACCGTTGGTGGACTGCAGGTCTTCGAGCACGACCGCGCCCCCCTGGGTGTAGACACGCGCATGGCTCGCGGACGCAAAGGGGTCCTCCAGGCGGATCTCCGCGCGCTCGCCGCGACCCAACACGAGATTGGAGTCGAGATCGTAGATCATGCCCGGGTCGTGCCCGGGGGCGCGCGCCACCACCAGCCGCGGCCCGCGCGCGGCGAGATCGACACGCCCGACGCCCGACGCCGAGTGCAGGCCTGTCGCATCCGGCGGCGGCGCGCCGTTGGCGGGCGTGGCCTGCACGCGCCAGCCGGTGCCCGTGCGGTCGCGCAGATCGCGCAGCGCGCTGCGCGCGACCCACAGCAGGAACAGGTAGAGCACGGCGAGAAAGCCGAACTTGAGCGCGACCGAAACCGGTTGGAGCGTGTTCATGGGTGGCGGGCGCTCATCGCAGTTCGAACACGATCCCAGTCGAGCCCACCTCGATGCGGTCTCCCGCGCGCAGCAGCGTGGCGCCGTGGATCGCCGCGTCGTTGAGACGCACCCCGTTGGTCAACCGCAGGTCTTCGATCGCCCAGCCCTGCGCCGTCGGCGCCAGCCGTGCGTGCCGGCGCGAGACGCCGGCATCGTCGAGCACGACGTCACACTCGCGGCTGCGCCCGATCACGGCGCCGCCCGGTGCGACCAGCAGGCGCCGCCCGGCGATCAGCAGCAGCGCGCGGGGTGGCTGCGCGGAGGGCGCTCCCGGGCGTTCCTCCAGCGGTTCGCGCAGGCGTCGCGAGGAGCTGTAGATCATCGTGTGACCCTGCTCGGGCGGCGGCTCGGGCGCGGCCCGAGCGGGCGGCGGCGCGGGCGGCGCAGCCGCAGCGGGCAGCGGGGGCGCGGGTATCGCCGCCGCTGCCGCGGCTGGCAGCGGGGGGCCAGCGGTCCGGGGCGGCCGCGGCGCGCTGGGCGAAGCGGATGGGGAGGGCCCACCCCAGTCGCCGCCTGCCGGTGAGCCGCGCGTGTGCAGCCCATCCTCCCCTGCGTCGCCCCGCTCGCGCGCGTCGCCCTCGCGCGAGCGGCCTTCGCGCGCGTCGCCCCCAGCCGCGCCGGCGGGCAGGCCGGGGGCCGCGCCGGCGGGTAGGCCGGCCTCGCGCTCGTCGAGCCGCACGAGCCGCGCCTGGATCCCGAACTCGCCCAGCGCGAGCGTGTCGTCGGTGTGGAAGGCGATGACCGGTTGCGACACCAACGTGAGCTGCTCGGCGCGGGCGTGCTCGAGCAGGTAGGCGCAGAGCTCGTCGATCAGGTCGTGCTCGACGCCCTCGTAGCGCGCGCGGTCCTCGGGCGAGAGCCACACGGCGAACTCGTTGGGCGCGTACACACGCGAAACGGACGTCGTGCGGTGCTCGTCCATCTCGCGGGCGAGCTTGCGCGCGATTTCCATCGGTCGCACCTCCGCGCGAAAGATGCGGCCGAAGGCGCCCTCGACGAGGGAGGCGAGCGTGTTCTCCAGAGTTCGCAGCGGATTCATCGGCGCGTGGCGCGCGCGATCTTCGGGCGCCCTCGAGCCATGCTAAGGGTTCGTCAGGAGAGAGACGGCGGGAGGGCGTCGCCGGGGCCGAGCGCACCGCCCGCCGCCCCATCGATGCGCCCGCGCGCGGCGCGCGCCCCGATCGCCAGCGCGGCGGCGCATACGCAACCGACGAGCAGCCCGCGCGGCGCGGGCGGCGCCCCGCGCTGAAGGCCGGCCACCAGCGGCGGTGTGGCCGCCGCGAGCGCGACCGCCCACGCGATCGCCGCGAGCGCGTCGCGCATGGCGCTCGCGCCGCGCACGAGCCACGGCAGCAGCACCGCCGCGGTCGCCCACAGCAGCGCGCCCAGCACCAGCCCGAGCGTGAGGATCGGCGCGAGCGCATGGGTCGCGGCGCTTGTGAGCGATGCCTCCCAGGCGGTGCTCGCCGTGCGGGCGCTGCCTGTCGCGGGCGCGCCCAGCCACAGACGCCCGTGGATCGGGTCGAGCAGCGGCTCGGCGAGCCTCAGCCAGCAGTAACCCAGCGCGCCCGCCAACGCGCGCAGCGTCCAGCGCGCGGGTTGGCCGGCGAGCGCTGGGAACGCGCCCGCCAAACCGAGCAGCCCAAGCGCGGGCGCGAGCGCGAGCGCGAGCCAGCCCGGGCCCGGGTGGCGCACGAGCACGACGAGTGGCAGCACGGCGCAGAGCGCCAGCAGCGCGACCCCGGGACGGTCCGCGCTCGCCTGCCAGACGCCGAGCCCGAGTGCCAGCGAAAGCCACAACAGGCGCGGGAGCGTCAGCCAGCCCGCGGGCATGCGGCGGACGCTGCCGCCGGGCGTCGGCCGGCAAACCCTCGGGGGGGTCGTGCAGGGCCGGGAAGCCGTGCGGGCTATGAAGGTCGTGGGCCGCCCGCCGGTCGTGCGCGGTGACGCCAGCGCCGACGTCGTCCAGGATCGCGGTGCGACTCGCGCGGGCGGGGCGCGGCGCGCGCGGCTGCGCGCGGTGGCGGCCGCGGGCGCGCCGCGGGCTGAGCTCCTCGCCGTGCGCGAGCGCGTCGAGGAGCGTTGCGCGCAGTTCCTCGAGCGCCGGGCGGCGCTCGGGTGCAGGTGAGAGCGCGCAGTCGAGCGTGCGCGTGAGCGGCCGCGGCAACTCGCCGCGCTGGCGCGCGAGTGGGGGCAGCGCGCGGCCGATGCGGCGGACCGTCGCCGCCGGGGTGGGCGCCCGCACCGGGTTCACCCCGGTCAGCGCCTCGTAGAGGACGAGCGCGAGCGCGTACACGTCGGCGGGGGGCCCCGCCTCGGCACCGTCGCACTGCTCGGGCGACATGTAGGCGAGCGTGCCGAACACATCCCCGGTGCGCGTCAACGGGTCCTCGCCGGCGAGCTGGGCGCCGCCGAAGTCGGTGAGCTTGGCGATCGGCGGGCCCGCGCCTGCTGGCCGGCCGTGGCCGAGCACGGCGTCGGCGCAGTTGGGGTCGCCCTCGTGGTCGGGGTCGGGCAACAGCACGTTTTGCGGCTTGACGTCACGGTGGACCACGCCGCGCGCGTGCGCATGTGCGAGTGCGTCGCAGAGCGCGATCCCGATCTCGAGCACCTCCTCGTCCGCGAGCGCGTCGGCGTCGATCAACTCGGCGAGCGTGGGGCCCTCGACGAGTTCGGAGATCAGGTAGAAGTCGTGCTCGTCAGTGCACGCCTCGTACAGCGCGACGATCGCCGGGTGGGAGAGGCGCGCAGCGGCCTGCGCCTCGCGCGCGGCGCGCTCGCCATCCTCGTCGGTCGGCAGCGCGATGCGCTTGACGGCGACTTCGCGGCGCAGCAGCTCGTCGTGTGCGCGCCACACGACCCCGAAACCGCCGGCGCCGAGTCGTTCGCGTAGCTCGTAGCGGCCCAGGACGAGGGCGTCCTCGCCCTCGGCGTACTCGGCGCGCGCACGGGGCGCGGAGGCGCGCGGCGCGCGCCCACGGTGGGCCCGGATCGGGAGCGTTGCGTGCGCTGGCCCCGGTTCCCCCGCGCGGGCGTCGTCGGGCGTTGGCCGCACTACCGTGTTGCGATGGTCCACCGCCCTGCGCATTTCGCCACCGGCGGCCCTACTCCCTGCCGGTCGGGGCAGGAAAAGTCGGGGTGAGCGAGAAGTTGCAGAACGGAGGGTGCGCGCGCACAGGTCGTGCGGACGCCCCAACGACGCGAGAGGAGCAGCAGGTCTTTGTCGTTCTTCGACGATGAGCAGGGCGCAGGGCCGCGGCCGGCGGCGGCAACCGAGCGTACGCGCACACGCGCGCGGCGCACGCCGCAGCACACGGTCTCCGGGCACGACCGTCACGCAATGCTGGTGCGCAGGCGCATCGTCGCGGGCATCGCCGTCGTGCTCGTGATCGTGATCGCGCTGGCGGTTAACGGCTGCCTGCAGAGCGGCCGCGAATCGGCGCTGCGCGAATACAACCGCCACGCGTCGCTGCTGGTGCAGGAATCCGACCAGCAGGTCTCCCAGCCACTGTTCGAAACACTCGCGGGCGCTTCGGGGAAATCGCCGCTGGACGTCGCGCAGGAGGTCAGCCAGCTGCGCTCGCAGGCGCAGGCGCAGGCGGCAAGCGCTCAACAGCTGAGCGTTCCGGGAGAAATGCTCGGTGCGCAGCGCAACCTGCTGCTGGCACTCAACCTGCGCGCGGAAGGGCTGACGAAGATCGCCAACCTGGTGCCAACGGCGCTCGGTGGGCACGGACAGCAGTCGAGCACCTACATCGCGGGCGCGATGGAGATGTTCCTCGCCTCGGACGTAATCTGGTCCCAGCGCGTCGCCCCGCTGATCCAGCAGGAGCTCAGCGCGGGCGGCGTGCACGGACAGAGCACGGCGACCACCCAGTTCTTGCCCAACCTCGGCTGGCTCGAACCGAGCACGGTGCTGGCGCGCCTCACCGGGCAGCCCTCGGCGAACGCGGCGCAGAGCAGCCAGGTCACGCCCGGCACGCACGGCTCCGCGCTGATCGGCGTGAGCGTCGGTTCGAGCGCGCTGGAAGCGCCGCCCACGATCAACCACGTGAGCGCGGGCACCAACCCGACGTTTGCGGTGAAGGTCGAAGACTCGGGCAGCAACCCCCAGACCGACGTCAAGGTCGAAGTGACAGTGACGGCGGCGGGCAAGGAATACAAGGCCTCGCGCGTGCTCCCCAAGACCGAACCGGGCGTCACCTCGACCGTCGAAGTTCCCGTCGAAGGGATCCCGCAGGGCACCGGCGCGCGGGTCGCGGTCTACGTGGTGCCGGTGCCCGGCGAGACGAACGCCGAAAACAACAAGGGCAGCTACCTCGCGGTGTTCGGGTAGAGCCACCCGGGCCGGGGCGGTTGGGGGCCGGCCGGGCCGAGGCGGTTGGGGAGGCCACCCGGGCCGGGGTCAGTCAGGGGCCGCCGGGCCGGATCGGTGGGGGCCACCCGGGCCGCACCGCAGGGGGCCGCCGGGCGGAGCCCGGTAGGGCCACCGGGTCGGGTCCGCCAGGTCGCGCGATAGCGTGTCTTGGGTCGTGCTTGGCGCGTCGCTGACAGATACCGAGGGCATAGTCGCGTTGGCCGCCGCCGCCGCGGCGGTTCTCGCGCTGCTGGGATGCGTGGCGCTGGCGCTCTCGCTGCGCCGGCTGCGTGCCGCGCAGCGGGTGGTGATCGGTGAGGGCCAGCGGGATATCGTCGCGCACGCGGCGGCGCTGCAGAAGTCCTTCGAAGAGCTGCGTGGGTATGTGGGCGAGGTTGCGAGCGGACTGGATGGGCGGTTGGCGGGCGTGGAGCACGACTTGAGCGCAGCGATCGCGCACCGCGCGCTGGTGCGCTACGACGCCTACAACGAGCTGTCGGGCAAGCAGTCGATGTCGATCGCGCTGCTCGACACAACGGGCTCGGGGATCGTGCTGTCGTGCATCCACCATCGCGACCAGGCGCGCCTGTATGCCAAGCAGGTGCACAGCGGCCACGGCGAGTTGGAGTTCTCGCCGGAGGAGGCCGAGGCGGTGCGGATCGCACTCGACCCGGCCGCCGGCGCCGGCGTCGAGGGCCGCGCGGCCTGAGAGTGCCTGGGCACCGTAGAGCGATGCAGAGCGCGGATCTGCCGAAGGCCGGCTACCTCGGGCCGGCGGGCACATTCAGCGAGGCGGCGCTGCTGGCGAGCGTGCAGCCCGGAGCGGTCGAGCCGGTGGCGCTGGCGAGCATCTTCGACGCGGTCAACGCGGTGTGCAGCGGGAGCGTGCGCTGGGCTGTGGTGCCGATCGAGAACTCGCTCGAGGGGTCGGTGACGGTGACGCTCGATCTGCTCGCCGAGCCGCACGGCGGGGTGGAGATCGTCGGCGAGGCGCTGCTCGCGGTGCGCCATGCGCTGGTCGCCGCCGAGGCGCTCGCGCTGGAGCGGATCGACACGGTGGTGTCCCACCCGCAGGTCCCGGGCCAGTGCACGCGTCTGCTGCGCGGTCCGCTCGCGCACGCGCAGGTGCTGGCGGCCAGTTCGACCGCCGAGGCAGTGCGGCTGCTGGTCGCCGAGCGCACGCCGGGGCGGGCGGCGCTCGGGACGCGTCTGGCGGCGGAGATCTACGGCGCGACGGTGCTGTGCGACGGGGTGCAGGACCGCGACGACAACGTGACCCGCTTCGTGTGGCTGGCGCACACGGGCGGCGGAGGGGATCTCGTGGCGGGCGTGCCGGACGCGGCGCCACTGCGGGAGGCGTGCGCGGGCCGGGGGTGGAAGACATCGGTCGTCTTCTGGGGTGCGGGCGCGGACAACGCGGGGTGGCTGGTGCGGTGCTTGGGCGAGTTCGCCAGCCGGGCGATCAATCTGACCAAGATCGAGTCGCGGCCGCGGCGATTGGATTTCGGGGACTACATGTTCTTCGTGGATCTGCAGGGCAGCACCGCCGAGCCGGCGGTGCTGGGCGCACTGGAGGGTCTGCGCGGGGCCTGCGAACACGTGCGCGTGCTCGGCTCCTACCGTGCGGCGGGCGGCACACTGGAGGCATAGAGCGCCGCCGCCGGTCCGCACCGCTACACTGCGCCCGACGGATATGGATGCCACGGTTTCACCGGCCTCAGAACGGTCCGTGCCGCCAACCGAGCACCGGCGGCGCGGGCCTGACAGTGGGCGGGTGCTCGTCCTGAACGCGACTTACGAGCCGATCAACGTCTGCTCGGTGCGGCGCGCAATCGTGCTGCTGCTCAAGGCGAAGGCGGAGCTGCTGGAGCGCGGGCGCTGGGAGCTACATTCGGAGAGCACCACCTTCGCGCGGCCGGCCGTGATCCGCCTGGTCGCCTATGTGCACGTGCCGCGTGACGTGCACCAGCGCAAGATCACGCGCCGCGCGGTGTTCGCACGCGACGGCTGGACCTGCCAGTACTGCGGTTCGCGGGCCAACCTCACGGTCAACCACGTGATCCCGCGATCGAAGGGCGGCTCGTCGAGTTGGGACAACATCGTCGCCTCCTGTGCGCCGTGCAACCGCCGCAAGGGTGACCGGCTGCCGCGTCAGGCGGGGATGCACCCGCGGCGCGTGCCGCGGATCCCGCGCGCGGAGGTATTCATCCACGTCGCAAGCCCGACGATCCCGGCAGCGTGGCGGCAGTATCTGCCGCAGGCCGCCTGACGCGCAGCAGCCAGCGGACGTCTCCCACGCCGCCGCCAACGCGCGCGCAAACGCGCGCGCGCGAATGGCTCACTCGACCTGCCCATTGCCCAGCGCAGTCGCCGGAGCCCGCGGAACCCGGGCCGACACCACCTCCGGCGCAGTCTCGGCGGAAGGAGCTGGGTGTGCAAAAAAAACGAGGGACGCCGTTCGACCGCGGCGCCCCTCGCGTGCTGTCTTGACTGGAAAGACCGAGACTCTCTACGGCTGCCGGGAGGACCAGATCCGGCGATCGTCTCGGGGTGTCCCGGGTTGGATTCCGCCAAGCGGTCCAGCCTTTCCGACCTAGCGGCCGGTCACCTCCAGGGTCCCGCAAGAACTGTCAGATAACGTACGGACCACCTCCTTTCTCTGGTCCGCCCAGGGTAGCGGAAGGAGATGACGTTAGGCAAGCGCGCTCAGGCACGGGCCTCGCCGGCGACCTCGTCCTGCTCGTCGTCATCGACGATCAGGGCGACGGCGCTGACGACGTCCTCGCCCTTGAGATTCATCAGTCGCACGCCTTGGGAGGCGCGGCCGTAGCGGTTGATGCCTTTGACGGAGGTGCGCTGCACCATGCCGCCGGTGGAGATGAACACGAGCTCCTCGTGCTCGCGCACAACCAGCGCGCCGGCGAGCGCGCCCTTGCGGTCCGTCAGCGCGATCGTCTTGACGCCCATCGCACCGCGCCCCTTGCGCGGGTAGTCGGCGATCGGTGTGCGCTTGCCGTAGCCGTTCTCGGTGACGACGAGCAACTCCTGGTCGTCACGGGCGACGTCCATGGCAAGCACGTAGTTGCCGGCCTGGGAGACGTTCATGCCGCGCACGCCAGAAGTGTCGCGGCCCATCGCGCGGACCTGGGACTCGTGGAAGCGCGCGGCCTGCCCGGAACGCGAGACCATCAGGATGTCGTCCTCGCCGCCGGTGCGGCGCACGGCGACCAGCTCGTCGTCGTCGCGGATTTTGATCGCGATGATGCCGTCGGCGTTGATCGGCGTGTTGTACGCGCCGAACTCGGTCTTCTTGACGATCCCGTGGCGGGTGGCGAATACGAGGTAGGCGCCCTCGCCGTAGTCGCGCGTGGCGAGCACCGACTGCACGCGCTCGCCCTCGCGCAGCGGCAGCACGTTGACCAGCGCGCGGCCCTTGGCTGTGCGTGAAGCCTCTGGCAGTTCGTAGACCTTCGAGCGGTAGACCTTGCCGCGGTTGGAGAAGAACAGCAGGTAGTCGTGCGAGGAGCACACGAACAGGTGCTCGATGAAGTCGCCTTCCTTGAGGTCCATGCCGGCGACGCCGCGCCCGCCACGGTGCTGCTGGCGGTAGGTGGCCAGCGGCAGCGACTTGATGTAGCCGGAGTGCGTCATCGTGATCACCATCTGCTGGTCGGCGATCAGGTCCTCAATGTCGATCTCGTCCTCGGAGTGGGTGATCTCGGTGCGCCGCTCGTCGCCAAAGCGCTCGCGGATCTCGGAGAGCTCCTCCTTGATGAGCGCCAGCACGCGGCTCTCCTCGCCGAGGATCGCGCGCAGCTCGGCGATCCTCTCGGTGACGTCTGCGTGCTCTTGCTTGATCGAGTCGGCCTCCAGCGCGGTGAGCTGGGAGAGGCGCAGGTCGAGGATCGCGGTCGCCTGGATCGGGCTGAGCTCGAAGCGCTCCACGAGCTGCTCGCGCGCGGAGTCGCGGTCACGCGAGGCGCGGATCAGTTCGATGATCGCGTCGAGGTTCTCGAGCGCGATCAACAGCCCCTGCAGGATGTGTGCGCGCGCCTCCTTCTCGGCCAGCTCGTGCTTGGTGCGGCGCACGATCACTTCGCGCTGATGGGCGACGTAGTTGTGGATCACCGCGCGCAGGTTGAGCGTGCGGGGCACATTGTCCACGAGCGCGACCATGTTCACGCCGAACGTCGTCTGCATCGGCGTGTGCTTGTAGAGCTTGTTGAGTACGACCTTGGGGATCGCATCGCGCTTGAGCTCGATCACCAGGCGCATACCGCGCTTGTCGGACTCGTCACGCAGGTCGGAGATCTCGGGGATGCGCTTGTCGTTGACGAGGTCGGCGATTTTGGTCATGAGGTTGCCGTCGCCGGCCTTCTTAACCATGAACGGCAGCTCGGTGACGACGATCGCCTCCTTGCCCTGTTTGAGCGGCTCGATGTGGGCACGCGCCTGCACGCGTACGCGCCCGCGGCCGCTCGCGTAGGCGTCGCGAATTCCCTGGCGGCCGAGGATGATCCCGCCGGTCGGGAAGTCGGGGCCCTTAATGTGCGCCATCAGCCCGTCGATGTCGATTTCGGGGTCGTCGATGTAGGCGACGGTGGCGTCGATCACCTCACGCAGGTTGTGCGGGGGGATGTTGGTCGCCATCCCGACCGCAATCCCCGAGGAGCCGTTGACGAGCAGGTTGGGAAAGCGCGCCGGCAGCACCAGTGGTTCGCGCCGGGAGCCGTCGTAGTTGGCCGCGAAGTCAACCGTGTCCATGTCCAGGTCGCGCAGCATCTCGGTCGCGATGCGGGCGAGGCGGGCCTCGGTGTACCGCATCGCGGCAGCCGGATCGTCGTCAATGGAGCCAAAATTGCCCTGGCCGTCCACCAGTTCGTTGCGCATCGAGAAGTCCTGGGCCATGCGCACGAGCGTGTCGTAGATGGCGGAGTCGCCGTGGGGGTGATAGTTGCCCATCACCTCGCCGACGATCTTGGCGCACTTGGCGTAGGAGCGGGTGGGGCCGAGACCCAGCTCGTTCATCGCGTAGAGCACGCGGCGGTGCACGGGCTTGAGCCCGTCGCGCACGTCGGGCAGCGCGCGGCCGACGATTACTGACATCGCGTAGTCGAGGTAGGCGGTGCGCATCTCGTCCTCGAGTGCGCGCGGCTCTACGTTCCCGCCCCCAATTACGTCGGCGCTAGCCATCCCTCACCGCTTAGAAGACGTAGCCATGTGGGGCCTCAGGACCAAGTAGATCAAGGACGCAGGGAGCGAAGTGTGCTGGCCGAAACGGGGATGCTGGCCGAAACGGGCACTCGCGCCGAAGGCGCGTGTGGCCCGGCTTCGGTCGAAGGCGAAGTGTCTCCCGGCTTCGGTACACGAGCGAGCGAGGACGCCGATATGCGCAGGTCATGAGGTCACACATCGAGGTTGGCAACCAATCGGGCATTCTCCTCGATGAAGGCGCGGCGCGGCTCGACCTGGTCGCCCATCAGCATCGAGAAGATACGGTCGGCACCGGCGGCGTCCTCGAGCGTCACCTGCGCCAAGGTACGCGTGGCGGGGTCCATCGTGGTTTCGCCAAGCTGCTCGGCGTTCATCTCGCCGAGTCCCTTGAAGCGCTGCAGTTTGACGCCCTTTTCGGCCGCACTTAGCACAGCGCCACGAAGCGCCTCGAAGGAGGGCGCGCTCTCGCGAATGTCGCCAAGGCGGACCTCGAAGGCGGGCGTACCGGCCAACTCGATCAGTTGTTTGTGCACGGCAGCCAGCTGGCGATACTCCTGCGAGTCGAACATCACTCGGCGGATGCGGTGGGTGCGAGCGAACCCGGTGCCGGCCTCGACGGCCTTGACGCGGAGCTCGAGCGGGTCGTGCTCGAGCAGCTCGACGGCGTGCGTCTCGCCCTCGAGGCCTTGGCGCGAGAGCACCTCGATCGCCTGCTCGGCGCTCATGACCTGCTCGTCGAGCAGGGCAGACTCCTCGAGGAACTGCACGACGTCGTGACCGTGGGCGGCGCGCAGCGAGGAGGACCAGCCCTCGTACTGCTTGAGTCGCCGCGTGAAACTCTGCCAGCGGTTGTCGGTCAGCTTGAACTGCTTGCCGTCGCGATCGAAGACGTGGAGCTTCTCCCACTTGTCGGCGAGCAGGATGTCTTCGAGCTCGGAGTCCTTCTCGATGTAGCGCTCGCGCGAGCCCTGCTTGAGCTTGTAGAGGGGGGGCTTGGCGATGTAGACGTAGCCGGCTTCGATCAGCTCCTGCATCTCGCGGAACAGCAAAGTGAGCACGAGCGTGCGGATGTGCGCGCCGTCGACGTCGGCGTCGGTCATGATGATCAGCTTGTGGTAGCGCGCGTTCTCGAGGTTGAACTCGTCGCGCACGCCCGTCCCGATCGCGGTGATCAAAGCCTGGATCTCGGTGTTCTGCAGGACCTTGTCGATGCGGCTCTTCTCGACGTTGAGGATCTTGCCGCGCAGCGGCAGTACGGCCTGCGTGTTGCGGTCGCGGCCTTGCTTGGCCGAGCCGCCGGCGGAGTCGCCCTCGACGACGAACAGCTCGGCGAGCGAGGGGTCCTTGACCGAGCAGTCGGCGAGCTTGCCGGGCAGGGTCGAGTTCTCCAGGGCGGACTTGCGGCGGGTGAGGTCGCGCGCCTTGCGCGCCGCCTCGCGGGCGCGCTGGGCCTGGACGGACTTCATGATCACCGCGCGCGCCTCGCTGGGGTTCTCCTCGAGAAACTCCGCAAGGCCACTGTTGACCATCGACTCGACGAAGCCCGCCACGCCGGGGTTGCCGAGCTTGGTCTTGGTCTGGCCCTCGAACTGGGGGTCGCGCAGCTTTACGGAGATGACCGCGGTCAGGCCCTCACGCGCGTCCTCGCCTGACAAATTGTCGTCTTTCTCCTTGAGCAGTCCGTGGTCGCGAGCGTACTTGTTGAGCGTGCGAGTGAGCGCGGAGCGAAAGCCCGACATGTGGGTGCCGCCCTCGCGCGTATTGATGTTGTTGGCAAAGGAGTGAACGGACTCCTGGTAGGAGGAGTTCCACTGCATGGCGACCTCGACGGCGCCCTCATCGCCCTCGCCGGCGAAGAACACGACCTTGCGGTGGACGGTGTCCTTGTTCTCGTTGAGGTACGCGACGAAGTCCTCGATGCCACCCTCGTACTGGAACTCTGCAGAGTGGCCCTCGCCGCGCTCGTCGACGATCGAGATCTTCAGGCCGCGCGTGAGGAAGGCGGTCTCGCGCAGACGCTCCTCCAGGGTGCGGAAATCGAACTCGAGCGTCTCGAAGATGTCGGCGTCGGGCAGAAAGGTGACGGTGGTGCCCGTGCTGGCGCCGCGCGCGAGCGGGGCACCCTGCTGCAGGTCGCCAAGCGGTGTGCCGCGCGAGTATTCCTGCGTCCAGGTGTGCCCGTCACGGCGGACCTCGACAGCGAGGCGCTCGGAGAGTGCGTTGACGACGGATACGCCGACGCCGTGCAACCCCCCGGAGACCTTGTAGCCGCCGCCTTCGCCGAACTTGCCGCCGGAGTGCAGGACGGTGAGAACCACCTCGACCGCGGGGCGACCCTCCTTCTCGTGCATGGCTACGGGGATCCCGCGGCCGTCGTCAACGACGGTGACCGAGTTGTCAGGGTGGATCGTGACGGCGACCTCTGTGCAGAAGCCCGCCAGCGCCTCGTCGACGGAGTTGTCGACGACCTCGTAGACGAGATGGTGCAGCCCGAGGACGCCGGTGGAGCCGATGTACATGCCCGGGCGCTTGCGCACGGCCTCGAGGCCTTCGAGCACGGTGATGTCTTGAGCGTCGTAGCTGGCGCCGGGGCCGACTACGGGGTCGGACGCGCCGCCGGGCGCAGTGCGTCCTTTGGGGTCGTCTGTGCTGTCGCTGCGTGCGGCCAATGGCCCTCCACTTCCACTAATACGTGCGAGTGCCCCGGAATCCCAGGTGCGAAGACCTCGGGCCGGGGCACGTGCGGTGTCCACAAAAGAATAGCACAGGGAGCCCCCGTTGACCGCTGCCGCTAGCCCATAAACCCCTGCAAACAAGCGATAAAGCGGTCATTGAACGCGGCAGCGCAAGCGCCGCAGCAGCGGCTCGCCAAGGGCCTCGTTGAGGCGCTGCACAAGGGTCGAGCCGACCAGCTCGAGCTCTTGGGCCCAGACCGCCGCCGAGCAGGTCACAGTCAGTGTGCCGTCGCGCTCGCCGGTGGGCTGCGCGGCGGCGGCGATCGCCGGTCCGGCGGCGGCCTCCCACACTGCCTGGACGCGGCCCAGGGAGCCGGGTGGCAGCAGCGCGGCGGTCAGTCCGTCGAGGGCGTGGGAGAGGGGTCGGGGGGCCACGCGACTCACGCCGCGAGCGCCTCTTGGAGGATCGTCCCGCCGGAAACGTTCAGCCGTGTGGGCCGGTGCTCGGCGGACAGCGGCACGTGGGCGAGGTCGGTCGTGGCGATCACGCTTTGTCCGGCGCCGGTGAGCTCGCGCGTGAGCAGCTCGCGACGATCGCTGTCGAGCTCGCTCATAACGTCGTCGAGCAGCAGCAGCGGCAGGGCGCCGCGTTGCTCGGCGAGCACCGCGCGCTCGGCGAGCAGGAGCGAGAGCAGCGCGAGGCGCTGCTCTCCTTGGGAGCCGTAGACGCGCAGCTCGCGGTCCTCGCGCAGGACCAGCAGCTCGTCGCGGTGCGGCCCGTGCGAGCCAAAGCCGCGCTCGAGCTCGGACTCCAGGCGCTCGCGCAGCTCCGCCACGAACTGCTCGGTGTCCTCAGCACGCGTGCGGGGCCGGTAGCGAAGCTCGGCGGGGCCGCTGAGGCCGAGCAGGGCACAGCGCTCGCGGAAGGGCTCGCGCAGCAGCTGCACCGCAGCTGCGCGGTCGTCGCGCAGTGCCAGCGCGTGGCGCGCCAGCTCGTGGTCCCAAGCCTCGAGCGTGGCGCGCGAGACGCGTCCTGAGCGAATGCCGGCGAGCAGTGCGTTGCGTTGGGCCAGGGCACGCGAGTAGGCGCGGCGGGTGGCCGTGCGGGCGGGCCAGAGCGCGGCGATGAGGCGATCCAGGTGTGCGCGGCGCGGGGCGGGTGGGCCCTTGATCAGCTCGAGCCGGTCGGGTACGAAGACACCGAGCAGCGGCCGGACCTCGACGTCGAGTAGACGCTCCACGTCGGCGCCGTCAACGCGTAGGCGCTTGACGGGGCGCTGGCCCTCCTCAGCCAGGCCGTAGGCCGCGCTGAGCTCGTGACGCTCGCGGTTGTCGAGCAGCTCCACCGTGACGCGGGCGGCGGGGGCCCCGAAGCGCACCAGCTCGCGGTCGTTGCGGGCCCGCAACGCGTGTCCGGTACAGCCGAAGAAGATCGCCTCGAGCAGGTTCGACTTACCCGAGCCGTTGGGCCCGTGCACGATCGTCAGGCCGTCGCCCAGGCGCGCCTGGGCGCGCGCGTAGCTGCGAAAGTCGCGTAGCGAGACGCTCACGACGCGCATGGTGGCGGGCCGGTGTGGCGCGCGGCGGCCATCGGCTCACGCGCCCAGCCGGATTGGCATGACCAGATACACGAAGTCGCCGTTGTCGGGTGACTCGACCAGGCCGGGGCGCAGTGGGCTGATGAGCTTCAGGACGAGCTCCTCGGTGTCGATGCTCTCCAGGCCGTCGCGCAGGAACTCGGGGTTGAAACCGATCTCGAAGAGCTCGCCGCGGTAGGGCACGGGGATCGTCTCGCTGGCCTCACCGACGTCGGGGGTCTGGGCGGAGATGGTCAGCTCGCCCTCGCTAAAGGCCAGACGCAGCGGTGAGTTCTTCTGGGCCAGCAGACTGATGCGGCGCACGACATCGGTGAGCTCGGCGCTCGACAGGTGCAGCTCGTGCTCGACGGCGTCGGGGATCAGCTGCCGGTAGTTGGGGAACTGGCCGTCGATCAACCGCGAGGACAGCGAGACGCCGTCGAGCTCGAAGACGATCTGGTTCTGACCAAGGCTTGCCGCGATCGACTTGGGCGCGCTCTGCTGGGCGATGCGTGCGAGCTCCTGCAGCGCGCGGGCAGGCACGTTGGCCTCGAGCTCTCCAGTGAGGGGCTCGGACAGCGTCGTCCGCTTGACGCTCAGGCGGTAGGAGTCGGTGGCGACCATGCGCAGCTCGCTGGCGCTCGCGGAGATGAGAATTCCCGTCAGGACGGGCCGCGTCTCGTCTTTGGAGGCTGAGCGCGCGACGCGCTCGACGGTCGCGACGAAGGCCTCGGCGGGAAGCGACAGGCGGGTGTCGGGCGAGGGGTCGGGGAGGGTTGGAAAGTCCTCGGCGCGCAGGGTACGCAGGTGGAAGGTCGCGGCGCCGGAGATCAGCTCCAGGTCCTGTTGGGCGGCGCGCAGCTCGAGCGAGGCGGTCTCGGCCGGCAGCGAGCGCGCGACGTCGAGCAAGAGTCGTCCGGGTAGGACCGCACTGCCGGGCTCGATGACCTCGGCCTGCAGGCGCACGCGCAGTCCGATCTCCATGTCGGTCGCCAGTAGCTCGGCACCTGACGGTTGGGCGGAGATCATCACGCCCGAGAGTGCCTGTACGGCGCTACGTGTAGAGGCAGCGCGTGTGACGGTTTGCATCTGGGTGAGCAGCTCGGCTGAGGATAGGGAGAGCTTCATGGCATCTGCTTCTGTTCTATAGAGAGGATAGGTTTAGTAGGGGCTGTGAAGATGTGGGTAACCGCTGTAAAGCCCGATCGTGAGGGCGGAGGGGCTGTGGGCAAGCTGTGCAGTCTTTCAGGGCGAGCGGTCGGTATGTGCCTGTTCGTTGAGCAGGACGCGGAGCTTCTCCACAGCAGTGCGTGAGCGTTGGTCTGCGCGTAGACGCTCGCCGGTGCGCCGCCAGGCATGAAGGACGGTGGTGTGGTCGCGCCCGCCAAAGGAGCGGCCGATGGCTGGGAGGGAGTCGTCGGTCAGCTCGCGGGCGAGATACATGGCGACCTGTCGGGGCCAGGCGACGCGCGCTGCGCGCGAAGGGGAGAGCAGCTCCTCGTCGGTCAGCCCGAAGTGCTGGCAGGCGGCGGCTTGAATGTCGGCGATCGAGTGGCGGCGCGGCTCGGTCTGTGGGTAGAGGGCTCCGAGGACGTCTTCGGCGAGCTGGGGCGAGAGTGCCTTGCCGGCGAGGGAGGCGTAGGCGACGGTTCTGATGAGCGCCCCCTCGAGCGCGCGCACGTTGAGAATCGCGCGCCGTGCGATCGCCTCGAGAACCGTCTCATCGCCGAGCTGTAGGCCGTCTTCGAGCGCGCGCTTGCGGAGAATCGCCAGGCGCGTGCTGTAGTCGGGCGGTGCGATGTCCGCGACGAGGCCGGCCTCGAAGCGCTCGCGCAGGCGATCCTCGAGCGCCTGGAGGTCACGGGGCGGCCGGTCGGAGGTGAGTACGATCTGTGCACCGGCTTCGTGGAGCGAGTTGAAGGTGTGGAAGAACTCCTCCTCGGTCTTGGTCTTGCGCTCCAGGAACTGAACGTCGTCGAGGAGGAGTACGTTGACGTGGCGGAAGCGACCCTTGAAGCGGTCCATGGCGCCGCTGCCGAGCGCGAGCTGGAACTCGTTAGTGAACGACTCGCCGGTCGCGGTGGCGAGTGAGATACCTGGGTTGTGTTCGCTGAGCATGCCGGCGATGGCGTGCATGAGGTGGCTCTTGCCGACACCCGGGGGGCCGCAGACGAACAGCGGGTTGTATGCCTGGCCGGGCATCTCGGCGACGGTCAGCGCGGCGGCGTGGGCGAGCCGGTTGCAGTCGCCGATGACGAACCTGTCGAAGGTGTAGCGGGGGTTGCCGGTTGCGAGCGCGCTACCGCGTGCGTAGGTGGGTGCACCGCCGGCACGTGCGCGGCCCACAATCGCGCTGTGGTCGTCGTTGGTGGCTGGTTCGGTCAGCACCACGGCTGTGTGCGTACCGAGCACGGTTTGCAGCGAGCTTTCCAGTAGCCGCCCGAAGCGCTCGTGGATCCAGCGGCGGGAGTGCGCGCAGGAGAGGACCTCGGCGTGGCCGTCCTGAAGTTTGCTCAGGCGCAGGGGGGCTAGCCAGGTGCGATAGGTGGGTCCGTCAACGCTCGCTGCCAGCTCCGCCTGCACAAGTGCCCAGATTCCATCCAGCTCCTCGTTCACGGCAGCGCTCGACGACTCCCTTCGGGACGTGGTTTGACCTCTGGTGGTGGGGCCTGCGGGAGACCCGGCTGGGCGAATATACCCAACCCACGAGGCGGCTCGTGGGGCTCCGTCTCGCAAATGGCGAGAAATTCCCGCGCGCGGGAGCGGGCTATACTGGGGGCCGGTCAGCGGGTCGGGTGAGGCTGCCGGCCGACGAGTCGAGTTTGCCCGTTTCGCGGAGCATGGAGAGCAGATGAAGCGCACATACCAACCAAAGAAGCGCAAGCGCGCTCGCACACATGGGTTTCGTGCCCGGATGGCTACGCGCGGCGGACGGCTGGTGCTCAAGCGCCGGCGCGACAAGGGACGCAAGCGCCTCTCGGCGTGAGGCGAGGATGACGCCCACGCTCCGCGGCGGCGGCCAGCGACGCGGCCGGCTTTCACGCAGCGCCGAGTTCGAGCGGGTCTACCGGCAGGGGCGCTCTCTGGCCAACCGCCATCTGGTGCTGTACAGCTTCGCCAACGGCGCCGTCGAGCAGCCGCGGCTTGGGCTGTCGGTATCGCGCAAGGTGGGTTCGGCTGTCGAGAGAAACCACGTCAAGCGGCTGCTACGCGAAGCTTTTCAGCAGGTGGCCCCCGAGCTCGGGGACGGCCAGGACATCGTGCTCGTGGCGCGCCCACAGGCACGGGAGCTGGCCGCACGCGAGGGTCTGGCGGGGATGCAGGAGTCGCTTGGCGAGCTGGTCGATCGCTCCGGGCTCAGGACGCCGCGCGACCCAGCCCGGCAGGCCGCCGAGGAGTAGGGGTGGCGCTGGCCGGACGAGCAAGGGACGCCGGCCGCCGCGTGACCGGGCTCGCGCGAGGCGCGGTGACGCTGCCGATCGTGG
Source organism: uncultured Solirubrobacterales bacterium (assembly GCA_963804675.1). Lineage (GTDB taxonomy): Bacteria > Actinomycetota > Thermoleophilia > Solirubrobacterales > Solirubrobacteraceae > Palsa-744. The sequence goes on from CAWDRI010000001.1 coordinate 3,263,572, forward strand.
GCTATCAGCGTGTGCTGGCGCCGGGGCTGCCGCGCCGCTGCCGCTATGAGCCGACCTGCTCGCACTACGCGGTACAGGCGATCCGCCGGTACGGCATACTGAGGGGGCTCGTGCTCGCCGGCTGGCGCCTGCTCAGGTGCAACCCGTGGAGCCGTGGTGGATACGACCCGGTGGAGGCCCAGCGACTGTTCAAGGGCGCTCGTCCGGTGGACGTGTGCCACTGAGTCACTCGCCAGAGGTACCGCCGGGCCACCGACCCAATGCCGATTTTCGCGAACATCATCGAGGAAGCGTTCTCGCCGCTGATCACGGTGTTCGAGTCGATCCTGGTCTTTGTCCACGACCACATCGTCAGCGTGTTCGGCGGCAGTTGGGGGCTGTCGATTGTCTTTTTGACGATCATCGTGCGCGCCGTGATGGTGCCGCTGACGCTGCGCCAGCTGCGCTCGATGCAGAAGATGCAGGTGCTGGCGCCAAAACTCAAGGAGATTCAGGCCAAGTACAAGGACGACAAGCAGCGCCAGAACGAGGAGGTGATGAAGTTCTACCGGGAGCAGGGCGTCAACCCGTTCGGGGCGTGTCTGCCGCTGCTGCTGCAGCTGCCGGTGTTCATCTCACTGTTCTACGCGCTGCGCCAGAACCTCAAGCTCGACATCTGTGGCCAGCAGCTGCGCGAATACTACTCGCAGCAGCTGCACAGGCCGATCACCTCCAACAGCCAGATCCCGGCGAGCGCCGTGGGCCACGTCAAGGGGCTCTCGGAAATCGGTTGCAACCAGGTCGCGCCGCACTCGGCCAAATTCCTGTTCATACCGGACATCACCGTGCAGGCGACGGGCATCGCGCTGATCGTGCTGATCGTGCTCTACGTCGGCTCGCAGCTGGCCTCGACGCTGATGATGTCGGCCGCGGCACCAACGGGCTCGAGGGGGATGATGCTGGCGCTGCCGTTCGTGTTCGTGCTGTTCATCTTCAAGTTCCCGGCGGGGTTGCTGGTGTACTGGATCACGACGAACCTGTGGACGATGGGGCAGCAGTACTTCGTCAGGCGCAGTATCGGTGCGCCCCCGCCACCGGCGGCGACGCCGGTGGACAAGGGTAAGCCGCAGGTCGCGCAGGAAAGCTCGACGAACGGGGGGAGAGCCGCGCCTAAGAGCGCCGGCGCCCAGCCGGCGCTCGCCGGTGTGGGTGGCTCCAGCGCGCCCGCGCCCCCGCCACCACCGCGCAAGAAGAAGAAGCGCTCGGGGCGGCGACGATGAGCGAGCGACACGAAGACGAGCCCTACGAGGGGGAGGAGGGCGAGGAGCCCGCAGCGGTACTTGACGAGCTGCTCAAAGAGGTCGCGGAGGGCCTTGGGTTGGAGTGCGAGGTGACGGTGACGAGCGAGGATGGCGTGCTGCGCGGGAGCATCGACGGCGAGGATGTGGGACTGCTGATCGGCCGTCGCGGACAGACGATCGATGCGGTCCAGCATCTGGCGCAGCGAATCGTCTACCCCGGCGGGCAGGCGCCCGCTCGTGTGGTGATCGACGCTGACGGCTACCGCGAGCGCCGTGCGCAGGCGCTGCGCGAGGACGCCGACGACGCGGCAGAGGAGGCACTGCGTCTGGGCCGGCCGGTCGAGTTGGCGCCGATGCCGGCTTCCGAGCGGCGTGTGGTGCACGAACACCTGCGCGACCGCGGCGACGTCGAGACGCACAGCGAGGGTGAGGAGCCAGAGCGCTATCTAATCGTCGCACCGGCGGACGGGTAAAAGTCCGTGGCCTGGGACGTGGCAAGCCCAGCGAGTGTTTCACGTTTTACATGACGGTGAAACACTACGGCTGATGACAGGCCGGCCCGAATCGGAGCTGACAGACGTCGAGCGAGGGCTCGTCGTCGGCATCTTGATTGGCGAGGGCCACTTCGGAGGCGACGGAAAACGGCCGCAGATCACGCTGCGGATGCATGTGCGTCACGAGGCCCTCTTTCACTGGCTGCAGCGATGCTTCCCACGGGCCCGTCTCTACGGCCCTTACAGCCATGACGGGCGCAACTACTACCAATGGATGGCGCGCGGGGCGGCGCTGGCGGAGGACGTCCTGCCTGTGGTCGAGGCGGTGCTGACGGATGAGATCGACTCCCACGTTGCTGACCGCATACGCCAGATGCGAGAGAAGTACGCCGATTTCTTCCGACGTTATGAGCGATGACGAGGACGCGGTCGGGAGGCTGACAAAAGCCTTGTCGCTGACCGCCAAGCAGCGATCGCAGACTAGGGCCCTGCTGCTGCTGACCGGCGACGAAGATGCTCCGACGACCATCCGCGACCCGTCGCTCGCTGTGGATGTTCATCTCGCCGACTCCCTGGTGGCTCTCGAACTGGACTTCGTTCGGCGGGCCTCTCAAATTGCCGACCTGGGCTCGGGCCCGGGCTTCCCCGGCCTGCCGCTCGCAGTGGCGCTCCCCGCGACCAGCGTTTCGCTGGTCGAGAGCCAGCGCCGCAAGTGCAAGTTCCTCGACCGAGCGATCGCTGGCGCGGGAATCGAGAATGCCCGAGTGATCTGGTCCAGGGCCGAGGAGTGGCGGGAGGGCTTTGGTATGCACGACGTCGTTGTCGCCCGCGCGGTGGCGTCGCAGCCGGTGGTGCTCGAGTACGCAGCTCCGCTCCTGCGGCCCGGTGGCACCCTGGTTGACTGGCGTGGCCGCCGCCGCGCTGACGAAGAGCGCAACGCAGGGCGGGCAGCGGCTGAGCTGGGCCTGCAGTTACTCGAGGTCCGTCGAGTGGAGCCGTATGCGGAGGCGCGCGATCATCACCTGCATCTCTATACGAAGATCGAGCCGACACCGCTCCGCTTCCCGCGCAGGCCCGGGATCGCGCGCAAGCGCCCACTCGGTTGCTAGGTTCTGTTGGCCGTGGGCACCGTTTATGCGATCGCCAACCAGAAGGGCGGGGTGGGCAAGACGACCACGGCGGTGAATGTCGGCGCGTGTATTGCCGAGGCGGGCTACACGACGCTGCTGGTCGACGTGGACCCGCAGGCCAATGCGACGGTTGGGCTCGGCCATCCACGGACGCAGACGCCCGGTCTCTATGAGGTGCTTACCGGGGCGAGCGCGCCGCAGGAGGCCGTTATCGGGACGCCGATCGAGGGCTTGCAGCTGCTGCCGGCGGGCCCGGGATTGGCGGGGGCCAATGTCGAGCTGCCGCGGTTGGATGGTTTCGAGGGCAGCTTGCGCGAGGTTTTGCAGCCGCTGCGAGGCGAATACGAATACGTCTTGCTGGACTGCCCGCCATCGCTGGGGCCGCTCGCCGTCTGCGCACTCGTGGCGGCCGACCGGGTGATCGTGCCGGTGCAGACGGAGTACTTCGCGCTGGAGGGCTTGGCGGGGTTGCTGGATACGCTGGAGTTGGTGCGCCGTGAGCTGAATCCGGGGTTGACGGTCGCGGGGATGCTGTTGACGATGCACGACGGCCGCACGCGGCTCGGCCGCGACGTCGAGCGCGAGGTACGCGAGCACTTTCGCGAGCTGGTGTTCGAGACGGTGATTCCGCGCAACGTGCGCATCGGCGAGGCGCCCAGCTACGGTTTGCCGGTGACCCATCACGATCCGCACAGCAGTGGCGCGGCGGCGTACTTCGAGTTGGCCAAGGAGGTCGCGGCGCGTGGTTGAGCGATGGGGGGGCGGCGTGCACGCTGAACAGGGCGCGGGAGCGGCGTATCGCTGCTGGCTGTGGGGGAGGGCGCGCGCCTGCGCGCACGCCGGGGAGGGGTGCGAGTGAGCGCTCCGCGAAGGGGCATGGGCCGGGGTCTTGAGGCGATCCTGGCGGTGTCGGCGACGCCGGAGGCGCGCGAGGAGCTGCGCGAGGTGCCGGTCGAGTCGATCGCGCCCAACCCCCGCCAGCCGCGGAGGCGTTTCGACGAGGCGTCGTTGAACGCGCTGGCGCAGTCGTTGGAGGACCGGGGGGTGCTGCAGCCGGTGCTCGTGCGGCCGAGACCCGACGGTATCTACGAGCTGATTGCGGGCGAGCGCCGCTGGCGCGCGGCGCGGATCGCGGGCCTGGCACGGATTCCGGCGCTGGTGCGCCCGCGCGATGACGCCGAGGCGCTGGAGGCGGCACTGATCGAGAACATGGCGCGTGAAGACCTCAACCCGGTCGAGGAGGCGCGGGCGTGCGCGGCGCTGGTGGAGGAGCTGGGTCTGACGCGCGAGGAGGTCGGTCGCCGGGTGGGGCGCGGGCGCGTGGCGGTGTCGAATCTGATGCGGCTGCTGGACCTGCCCGATGAGGCGCTGGAGCTGCTCGAACAGGGCACGTTCAGCGAGGGACACGGGCGGGCGCTGCTGCTGGCCAAGGACCATGCGTCGCGGCGTCAGCTTGCCCGAACGGCGGCCGCCGAGGGGTGGTCGGTGCGTACGGCCGAAGAGCGTGCGCGGCGCAGCAACGAGAGCGTCGGGCGGACCGCGCAGGGTGGGTCGCAAGCCGCGAGGGGCAAGCGAGCCGCAAGCGCACACCCTGACCAGGACGAGGCGGCGAGCGAGATCGAGGAGGCGCTCGGCGCGGCGCTGGGGGCCGACCTGGAGGTGCGCCCCACCGCCGGCGGGGGCTACCGGGTGCAGTTGTCGTTCCAGTCGCGTGAGCAGGCGCTCGCGCTGGCGCAGCGGATCGGTGGGGGCGTGGCGGTGTAAGGGCGGAGCTTGCACGGCACTCGCACTTGACATCGAGGTCAAGTCGCGCAAGTTCCGCGGCGAGCCGGTCCCCCGCTCGGGACGCGAGACGTTGGCCGTCGCCTACTTGCAGTGGAAAGAGCTGCGCGCACCGCTTCTTGCCAGGAAGACGCTCGACACTTACGAAGCTGTATGGGACGCCCACATCAAGGGACGCCACGACTATCACATGCTCGCCGAGTGGGTATCCAACCCGCAGTTGTTCGAGGAACTGACCGCCGACATGCGTACTCGTGGCGTTGGGAATGCCGCACAGCGCAAGGTGCTCGTCGTCATGTCGTCGGTCTTCAAGGCTGCGGCCCAGTGGAACAAGATCGGCGTCAACCCCGTCTTGGCCGTCGTCAAGCCGCCAGGCACTCGCGACCGCATCCCGCATCCCTTCCCGCCGCTAGTCGTGGAGCGCATCCGCGGGATGATGATTCAACGGCAAACAAGGGGCACGCTCGGAGGCGGCCTGCCTGATGCTTGCCTAGTCGGGTTGATGGCTTACGCGGGACTGCGCCCCGGCGAGGCGCTTGCGCTCGAATGGCGCGACATCGGCGACCGCACGATCACCGTCGATAAGGCAGTGAGCCTCGGCGAACAAGGCCCGACGAAGACGGGCGGCGCGCGAGTGGTGCCGCTTGCCTCACCACTCGCCGCCGACCTCCGTGCCCTCCGTGAGAAGAAGTACCGGCCGCAGGACTATCAGCTCGTCTTCCCCAACCACGAAGACAAGCACTGGTCCCCATCTCAGTACAACAACTGGCGCAACCGCGTGTGGAAGAAAGCGATGGGGGCAGTCTCGGGGATCAACCCGTCGCAGCCCCGTCTTGCCAAGGCCCGCCCGTATGACTGCCGTGGGTCTTTCGTGAGCCTGCAACTGCGCGCGGGCGCGAGCCCACTGGAGGTAGCGCAATGGGCCGGGCACTCGCCGCAGATCATGTTTCGTCACTACGCCCATGTCATTGACGAGCTGGTGGGGCAGCCGACGGTGCCTGCCGCGGAGCAGATTGAACACGCGCGCCGCGCGGTATCGACGCTCCGCAGGAATCTACTCGATGCCTTGATGAGCAATCTTCTGCAAAGCCCGACCCTCTCTGACGCCGATCGCGAAAAGGCGATGCAAGTTGTGTCTCGGGCGGACAACTTCTCACCGCTATTCCCGACCTCGGAGGTCAAGCCCCATCGTCAGCCTGCCTCGCCGCCGCTGCGGCACGTGCCTCCCGCCGTCGCCTGAGCCAAACCGCAATACCCCATGCAAGGTAGCTTGCAACAAGGTGTAGCGAGCCATTAGGTATACAACCAGCCGCGCTAAGCGCGGCTGGCCCGCCACCCGCCCCGCCCCGTTTTGATCGTGGGTAGTTGCCTCACGCCTCCGGTCTTACGGGCGCGCGTTGCACACCCTTCTGGTCCCGCATCCCACCGCCTCAACGTAGTTGATCCAGTGGGATGCGGGACCAGACCGGAGGCGTGAGGCGGTTGAGATCATGCTCGGGCCGGGGCGGGTGGCGGGAAGATGATGAAGAAGCTACCTATGAGAAAAAGAAACGGCAAAAGAAACAGCAAAAGGGAAGTTACGGACGGAGTAGCGGGCCGTCGAGGTATAGAAAGTAGTGGTCACAAAGGCCCGGCTACTCCGTCAAGAGACGGAGCCGGCCTTTGCTTGACGCTCGGATTCGTGCAGTAGCTCCGAGGCCGGGATACCGAGGCCGTCGGCGAGCTGCCAGAGTGCGCGGACGCTGATGTTCCGTTCGCCACGCTCGGCGTCGCCAACGTAGTTGTTCGTCAGGCCGGAGCGATCCCCAAGCGTTTCTTGCGTCAGGTCGCGCTCTTTGCGAAGCTCGCGCAGTGCGTACCCGAGCGCGCGGTGTCGTGGGCTGAGCGGAGGCATCCCGGCACACTCGCCCAAGGCACCCCGTTCGTCCACCAACTATCAGGGTGCCCCAGTGTCGCGCCCCCTACCGTCCGAACGCCGCTCCTTCCAGCACGCCGATAGCTTCGAGCGGCCAGCAAAAGTCACGCGACGGCGATCACAGATGGCGTATAACGCCTCCCACCGCTTTGCCGTGCCGTCAGTACGAGAGCTGTCCCGTAGTCTGAATAACCATCGTCTCGTTGTGGCGGTCGAAGGTTCCGTAGAAGTCGCCGCGGCCGTGGACGTGGGCGTAGCGTCCGCTGCCGTGGCTGATCGTCGTTGTGCCGCCGAAGCTGGCGTAAGTCCCCGTCGAGTGCAGCCGCGCCGACCCTTGGCCGCTGATGGAACCACCGCCGCGGGGGTAGATCGTGAAGGTGCCCGAGACGCTTGCGCCGACGCGGAAGCGGACGTAGACGGTGCCTGGCAGTGCTCCAGTGGCGGGGCCTCGCTCCTCCAACAATTCGCCGTCTGTGTGGATGACGTGCAGATGCGCTTCGTCGCTCACGTCCAGCGTGCGCGCTGCTTGTGCAACCCGCCGCGCCGAAGATGCTTGCGCCGCTCCGATCCAACACAGTCCGACGGCGAGCGCGACCACCAGGGGTGCGAGCCGGGAGCGGCCGGGGCGCGAATCAGTAGTTTTGGATGGTGTCCGTATGATTGAAAGCCTACCAATCTGGCGCTCGGTCGAGCTGGGTCCGATCCGCGGCAGCTAGTTTGCCCGTGGGTCTTGGGGCTAGTTGGAAACACTGGGTTGCAAGGCCGCTCGAGCATCTGTAGGGTTCCCGCACGTTCGGACAGGTTGGATAATGGGCCAAGAGAGGGAGCAACACAAAGGGCAGGGTCCGTCGTCCTTGACGACGGCCGTGTTGGCTGCCGTCGTCAACCAGCCGACCCACGGCTGGGATATCACGAAATGGCTCAACGAGCGCATGGCGCCGATGTGGCAGTTCGATTACCGCCGTGTCTATGAGGTGCTGAACAGCCTGGAGGCCGACGGCCTGCTGTGGTCAGAGGCCGTGCATGACGCCGCGGCGCCTGCCGGCTACAAACGTGTTTGTCATGCCACGTCGCGGGGCATCGAGACGTGCCCGGTCTGGCTACAGGAAGGCCGCTTCGAGCTTGAGCCGATGCGCGGCGATATCCACGCGTGGCTGTTGCTTTCGCGTCCCGAGGAACACCCGGCGCTGCTCGCTAAGTTGACCGATCTTGAGCAGGACTGCATGGAAAAGGTCGAGGCGTTCAAGGAGCCGCTTGTGTCCGCGTCAGGCTGGGATGAGAGAATGGTCAGTCAGCATCGAGCCGCGATCTGGGAGCAGTACCGATGCGAGTTGCGGTGCATCAGCCGTGCACGCCGGGAGATCGAGGAGTACGTAGAAAAAGAGACGTGACGCTGCTCGAACTCAAGAACGTCTGCAAGACCTTCCTCGACGGCGCTCGCGAGGTCGTGGTCTTGGACGATGTATCGGTTGGGTTTGACGCCAAGGAACTGGTCGGTATCTACGGCGCTCGCCGCTCGGGCAAGAGCACGCTCCTCGAAATCGCCGCCGGTCTGGTGTTCCCCGATCGTGGCAGTAGCGTCAGCTTCCGCGGGCAGGAGTTGACGACGCTTTCGTTCGGCGCGTGCGCGAAGTTGCGTCGTCGTCACGGCCTGGCGTTCGTGAGCGGCGACTGGCGCGCCGATCGCGCGAATGACCCCGCAATCGAGCATGTTGGGATGACGCCCACCAATGACGGGCTGACGCTCGCCGAGGGCGAAGCGGCTGCCCGCCCGGTGCTCAGTCGGTTCGAGGTGATGCGCTGGGCACACGTCCCCGTTGACCAGCTATCGGCCAGTGACCGCATTCGCGTTGAGCTGGCCCGCGCGGTAGTGTGCGAGCCGGCGGTGCTGCTCGTCGATGAGCCGGCTGTCCTGTCGAGCCCAAGCGAAAGCCGCAGCCTTTACGGGCTGCTGCACTCGCTCTCGGATGAGATGACCGTGATTATCGCCTCAGAAGACATGGAGGCGATCGGCGGCGTCGATCGGTTCATGACGCTCGATGGCGGCAAGCTACGCACGACCGACTCGCGCAAACGGATCTACGACGCGACCGACCGTTTCCGTGCTCGCCAAGGCCAGTCCCCGTGACGGGTCTGGAGCTGCGCGAGGTCGTCAAGCACTATGCCAGCGGCGACGGCGAGTTGGTGCGCGCGGTCGATGGCGTTTCGTTTGCGATTGCGCCCGGCGAGTTTGTAGCGCTGTATGGCCCGAGCGGATCGGGCAAGACGACGTTGTTGCTGTTGGCCGCTGGTCTGCTTGCACCGGACGCGGGGAGCATCCTCTTTGACGGGCGCAAGATCGACGGCCTCTCGCGCCGTGAGAGCACCCTGTACCGGCGCCACAAGGTCGGCCTGATCTTCCAGTCCTTCCACCTGACTCCGGGCGCGAGCGCAGCGGAAAACGCCGGTCTCAAGCTGCAAGCCGACGGTTGGACGATGGCCGAGGCGTGCGACGCGGCGCAGCCGTGGCTCGAACGGGTCGGGCTGGCCGAGCGAGCCGACTATCCCGTCGAGCGACTCTCGATGGGGGAGTGCCAGCGCGTCGCAATCGCCCGCGCGCTCGTGAACCAGCCGCGGCTCGTGCTGGCGGACGAGCCGACCGGCAACCTGGACTCCAAGCGCAGCCGCGAAACGCTCGGCCTGCTCGCCGAGCTATGCCACGAGCACGAGCTGACGGTGCTACTCGTCACGCACGACCCGCAGGCGACCGCGTTCGTCGATCGGGTCTACACGCTGCGCGACGGTCAGCTCAGCGATGGCTTGGACGTTGATATGGCGGCGGTCGTCAGCCCGTGAGCGCTCGGCTTCCGTCCAAGCTGCCGCGGCACCCGTTCAACCCGCGGATCGCGAACCTGCGCCTGAGCGTGCTCAAGGACCACTACCGCGCACGGCTGCGCAAGCATCTGGTCGCCGAGCTGCTGGCCGGCGCCGGCATCGCGATCGGCGTTGCGCTGGTCTTCGGCGTGCTGGTCGCGAGTAGCAGCATCACGGGCACGACCGCGGCGTTGATCCGCGCCGTGAACGGCTCAGCCACGTTGCAGCTCGCGGCGCGCTCGTCGCAGGGCTTTTCTCAACAGCTCGCCAACGAAGCCGGCGAACTGGCGGGCGTCAAGAACGCCGCCGACGTGCTACGCGAGGATGCCACTATCGTTGGGCCGCACGGGCGCCAGTCAATCCAGCTCGTCGGTGTGACCGCCAACATTGTCGCGCTCGGCGGATCGGCGACGCAGAACCTCGGCGCCGGCGCCGAACTGCTCAAAGGCGGCATCGGCCTACCCTCCCGGCTGGCCGGCACGATCGGCACGAGTACACGGCAGGACGTGACGCTCCTCGCCGACGGCGAAGCGCACCGCGTGCTCGTGCGAGCGGTGCTCAACAGCGGCACGATTGGGCTGGCCGCGGAAAGCCCGATCGCGGTCGGTCTGTTGCCGACCGCGCAGACCCTCACGGATGAGCCGGGTCGCGTAACGCAGCTGCTCATCGAACCGCAGCGCGGCAAGCAAGCAGTCGTTCTCGCCGAGCTGCGGCGCTTGGCCGCCGGCCGGGTCGAAGTTGAGCCGGCCAGTCACGAACTTGGCGTGCTCAACGAGACCGCCAAGCCCCTCAGCCAATCAACGTTGCTGTTCGCGGTAATCAGCGGCGTCGTGGGGCTGCTGCTCGCGATCAACGCCATGTTGCTCACGTTGCCCGATCGGCGGCGCTTCGTGCTCGGACTCTACCGCGATGGATTCGATCTCGCACAGATTCTCGTCATTATGTGTTTTCAGGCGCTCGTGCTGGGCCTACTGGCATCGCTCTCTGGGATCGCGTTTGGCGACGTGCTGGCTCGCACGTTCTTTCACCAAACGCCGGTTTATCTGGCCGTTGCGTTTCCGATCACGATTCACCAGTCGATTCAGCTCGGGGTCGTGCTGCTGGCCGTCGCGGGCGGTGTGCTCGCAACACTCTTCGCGACGCTTATGCCTATCGTCAGTCTGCGCAACGTAAGGCGACCGTCCAAAACACGTAAGACACCCAACTCGCAGCTCGATCGCGGCGTGGCGCAAACGCTCGGTCTAACGGGCCTTGGACTCGTCGCCGTCGCGACGGTGCTGGCGCTGGTCGAACCGGCGCTAACGATCATTGGCGGCATCCTGCTGGGGCTCGCTGTGCCCTGCCTGATCCCGATACTCTTTCAGGTAGTTACGCGCGGCGTAAAGCGCTGGAGCCGCTACCACAGTCGCCGCAGTATGCTCACTCTCGCCGTGGTCGAGCTAAACGCAGCGGCGACCCGTGCTATCGGGCTTATCGGTGTAACAGCACTCGCGATCTATGGCAGCGTCGCCATCGAAGGCACACGCCACGATCTAACCCGCGGTCTCAACCAAGCCGTCGTTGAATACCTCGATACCGCTGACGTTTGGGTCGCACCGAACAACAATTTCCTGACAATCGACAGCTTCCGCGCTGGCCACCTGTTGACGGCCATCCGGCGGGCGCCCGGCGTGTCCGAAGTGCGCGTCTATCAAGGCAATCTGCTCGACATTGGCACACGTAGGATGTGGATACGCGCACGCCCCGCGAACGATCGTCCCTTGCTTCAGGCGTCGCAGATGCAAAAGGGCAACCTCGCGCTCGCCACCCAGCGATTGCGCGAAGGTGGATGGGCCGCGGTTTCAGGCATATTGGCGAGTGAGCGGCACTTGCGTATCGGGAGCCCGTTTGTATTGCCCACACCCGCGGGCAATGCGCGCTTCCGCGTCGCGGCGATTACAACGAATACAGGATGGGCGCCGGGCGCAATCACGATCAACACGAGTGACTATCAGCGTTATTGGCGCACGACCGACCCCACGGCGTTGGAGGTCAACCTTCGGCCTGGCGTGAGTCAGCTCGCGGGCAAGCTGGCCGTTGAGCGCGCGATCGGCTACCAGCCCGCCTTGCGCGTCGAGACGACCAATGAACGAACCGCGATTTTCGAGGCCACGGCAAGCGAAGGTCTGAGCAGCCTCGGCCAGATTTCAATGCTCCTGCTCGTCAGCGCCGCGCTTGCGGTTGCTGCCGTGTTGAGTGCTGCGATCTGGCAGCGCCGCGGCCGGCTGGCGTCGCGCAAGGCCGACGGCTTCGGTAGTTTCCAGCTCTGGCTTGCCCTCATGCTGGAGAGTTTGATGGCCGTCGCGATCGGCTGCATCGACGGCGTAGTCCTCGGCTTCTACGGACACGCGCTGGCAAGCCGATGGCTTGCGTTGACCACGGGCTTCCCGGCGCCGTTTTCGCTCGGCGACGCCCAGGTATTGCTCTCGCTTGCACTGGTCATGCTCATTACGATCCTGACGGTCGCCTTGCCCGGACGGTCTGCGGCCCTGGTGCCCCCCCGAGTGAGCTTTCAGGAATAGCGATATGGGGGCCACGCATGGCGGGCGACGCCGGGAGACCGTTCGTCCGCGAGCTTCAGGTCGGCTGCGCCTTCGTCCGTGCTGCGCTCGTCTACTGGCTCGGAGTCTTCCCCCAGGTCGCCCGCGAGATTGGGCACCGCCGGCGCCGCGCGCGCATCGTTCCCGATGCGGGCCTGCGCGACATTGCGCTGAGGATACTGCGGACCAAGCGCAGTAACCTTGAGGGTGCGGCAGCCTTCGCCACCTTCGCACCACGAAGGCATCGAGCGCACGTGATCCGCGCCCAAGTCGGCGTGCAAAGTATTTACGACTACGTTGACACCGTAGCGGAGCAGCCGAGCCCCGACCCCATCGGCAACAGTCATCATTTGCACCAAGCGCTACAACGTGCGCTCGAACCGGCGATGCCGCACCCCGACTACTACGCGGGTCAGACGTTACGTCAGGACGGCCGATATCTCGTCGTCTTGGTTGACTCCTGTCGTGCAGCTCTTGCCGGCTTGCCGCTTCGGTCAAGCATCCATGCCGCAGCAAGTCGCTTCGTTGAGCGCATCATCCACTATCAGACCTTCAACGTTCCCACCGCAGACGACGAGGACCGGCTAAAGGCGTGGGCCACGCTTCAGGCACCCGCTCACCTGGACGTGCGCTGGTGGGAGACGGCGGCGTCTGCCGGATCATCACTCGGCCTTTTCGCGCTCCTCGCCTTCGCCGCCAACCCGTACATCACGTCTTTGGAAATCGAGGCGATCGAGCGCGCGTACTTCCCCTGGATCGGCGCACTGCACTCACTGCTCGACAACCTCATAGATATGCAAGAAGACGCGCGCGACGAACAGCGCAACTACGTCGCGCAGTATGCCTCCCCGCAGGAAGCCGCGGTACGAATGCGGGCGCTGACCCGAGAGTCGGTCGAGCATGTCGCACTCATACCGAACACGGTGCCGCACAAGCTGATACTGGCGGGCATGGCCAGCTCGTACCTTTCAGCACGCGAGGCGTACTTACCGAACGTCCAACTGGCGACCCGCTACGTGATCGGCGCCTCGGGCGCCCTCACGCGCGCAGCGCTCGTCATCCACCGGGCGCGCCGGGTCGTCGGCAGGATGGCGCGTACTCCGCCGACGGAGTAGTCCGTTTTCGGACTACTCCGAAAACGGACCTCTTTTCAATTGCATGGTTCATTGGCAAGATACGAAACGATGGCCTCGAAGCGAACACGCGCGCGACAGACGTCCGTCCCTGGCCGGGAGCCAGGCGTCCCGCGCGGCTGCGCTACCAGCTCCACAGTCAGCGCCACCGCTCGGGCCATGATCGCCGACGGGCGGGCCGGGCGACCCCCTTTCGCGCCCGGCCCGCCACAACCGACGGGCGCGCCTGAGCCAGATGCGACGGCCCTATGGCCGACGCTTTACGCCAGGATCGTGCAGGAGTGGGTCCAGACGCTCACTGGCCCGTTCGATTGGGGCGGTTGGCCCCTCGCAAGCTACGTCTTTAGCGAGGCGTTCCATCAGCCGCTTGACCGCCGGGAGAACTTCGACAACGCCGCCTGGGCCTGCGCGATGGTCGCCTGTGGGTTAGCGCACGAGTTCGTGGAGCTGAAGGACCAGCCGAGGCCGGCAGGACCGAGCGGTGGGCAGCTCGTCCGCAAAGATGGAGCTAAAGGCTACCGCTGCACGATCGTCTCAGGTCGCGGCGCCGGCTCACGCCTGGACTACTGGCGCTTGCCGTCAGGCGTCATCGAATTCGACACGTTCACGGCGATGCGCCTGGTGCGCTCCCCGACTAATACGAAGCCGGAGTAGTCCGCGTGTTGACCGCCAAACTTGGGCTCGCGCCCGCGACCAGACGCGCGCTCCAAGCCGCTGGCATCGAGCACACCGACCAGTTGCAGCGCCCAGCCAACGAGCTGCTTGCGACCGAGCCGATCACTGGCGCGATGCTGTACGACGTTGTCTGTCGTCTGCGCGCGCACCGCCTCGGGCTGCGTGCTAACCCCCTAATGAGCTTGCCGAGCGCGACCGATCTTGAGATGTTGCGCCTGCGGGTTGTTGAAGGGCTCTCGTTGCGGGATATCGGCTCCATTTGTAGCGTCTCACCCGAGGCACGCCCTACCTTGCGATGTGGCTCGCGCCAGTCGTCTCGATTCAAGGATTCCTCGTCATGCTCGCTGCGCGCACGAACGCCCACACTGCGGAGCGCGAACGCCACGCGCGCGAGCGTGTAGAGCTGCTGCAAAGGATCATCACGGCCGCAGACGACGAGCGTTTCAAGACCGCCAGCGATTTGCACGACGGACCCGTTGCGACAAGAGCGCGGCTATGCAAGAAGTCGCTCACGAGCTGCGCAAGGTGCAAGGCGAGCTGCGCACGCAAATCTTCGCGCTCTCCCCGCACGACCTCGATAAGCCCGGCCGACTATGCGAAGAAGTCACGACCAAGCAAGTCCGCGCGCTGCGTGAGCGCGGAGTCGACGTAGAGGTTGCGATCCCCGACGTGGTGCCCCTCGACCGGCCGGCACTCGAACTCGTGCATCGAGTCTGCGCCGAAGCGCTCGCCAACGTGTCCCGCCACGCGAAAGCTACGCGCGTCGCCGTTACCCTCGCGGTGCAGAGCGCCGAGGTCATTCTGACCATCGATGACGACGGCCAAGGCTTCTCGACGCAGGACATCGAGCGACGGCGCGCACAAGGACACTTCGGCACACGCTTCCTCGCCGAGAAGGCCGAGGTCGCGCACGGAACCTTTGCCGTCCAGTCCGAGCCAGGCAGCGGCTCCCACGTGAGCCTCAGTCTGCCCGTCGCCGACGCGATGACGACCGCCGCGCCGCAAGCGCCCTGAACGACCAAGACCACGCACGAAGCGCGGTCTTGGGTACTGCCACCGCGCCCGTGCGCGGCCCAACGACGTGTCCGCTACGCCCAACCCATGTGGGCCGACGCCACGGGCACGATGTAGAGGCTCGCCAGTCCAACGGCGCTCACGAGCCCGTAGAAGCGCAAACGAGGCTTCATCGGCGTCCCCTTTCGGGATCGAACTCCCGGAGAAGGAAGGCCCGCCCCCGGGTCCAGCAACCACCCTCATCGTTGGTGGCTGCGCGGAACCCTAGCAGACGGTCACCCTTATCGTTGGTATCGAGACGACCGCGCAGTTCGTGGCGACCGTTTGGGTCGAGGCGCGCGCGATCAGTAGCACCAGCGCAATGCCATCCGGCGATAACATGCGTGGCCGCAATGCAGCGTGCTTTCGAGCCCATGTGCCATCGGTCGCGCAAGAAGCCGTGGCCGATGTGCCATGAACGTGCCATTTGGGCGGGTAAGCAGTCCCCGCTGGGGTTAGAAAAACCGCATAGCAGAGCCACAAAGGGCGATTAGCTCAGCCGGTTAGAGCGCTTCTCTGATAAGGAAGAGGTCCCTGGTTCGAGTCCAGGATCGCCCATTGTTCCGTGCATTGTGCGTACCGCTGGCGGGACGCGGTAGGTGGGGATGATCGTGTGTTGGTCGTGGACGCGGATGTCCTTGATGAGGAGGCGCAGCAGCTCCTTGGCTTGCTCGGGGTTGGCGGTGGCGATGAGCTGGTCGAGTTGGTCGGCGATCGCGGTCAGGCTTGCGGTGTCGGGCTGTGTGTCGGCGTGTGCGGCGAGTGTCTGGGTGAGCTGGTCCTCTTGGTCGCGCAGGGCTTGTAGGCGTGTGTGGTGGCGCTCGATGCGCTGCTGGCAGATGTCGGGGTCGAGCTTTGAGTCCTCGAACGCCTGCAGGTAGCGGTCGATCTTGCGTTCGAGGTTTTGGATGTCGGCGCGCACGCCGGCGAGTTGCTGTTCGTGCTGGGGGCGGTCCGTGCTGGCCTGCTCGGCGGCTCGGGCGAGCGCGTCGTTGATGAGTTGCCCGTCGCGGTAGATGGTGGCGAGCTGGGCGAGCACGGCGTGCTCCAGGCGGTCCTTCGATAGCCGTTGTCCTGCGCAGCGGGCGCGGCCGTACTTGTAGCGGGTGGAGCAGGCGTAGTAGGTGTAGCGGGCGTTGCGGCCGTGGGCGGAGGTGCCGACGTAGGCGCGTCCGCAGTGCTGGCAGCGCACGAGCCCGGAGAGCAGGAAAGGCGTGGGGTTGCCGCGCCTGAGCGTGGCGTCCTTGAAGCGTCGGGCGAGGATCTGCTGGGCCTGCTCGAAGGTGGCTCTGTCGATCAATGGCTCGTGTTGGCCTTCGTAGAGCTTGCCGTTCCAGCGAATCAGGCCGAGGTAGGCGGGGTTTGCGAGGATCACCTGCAGCGCGTTTGGTGACCAGCCGTGCTGTCGCGGTGGTGGGGCGCCCTCGGCCTCCAGGGCGCGCGCGATCGAGGTGGTGCCCTGCCTTTCCTGCGTGTATAGCGCGAAGATGTGTCTGAGCACCGGCGCGCGGACAGGGCACGGCAGGAGCGCTTTGCTGTCGGGGTCGCGCGTGTACCCGTAGGGGATGCGTCTGCCCATCCAGCGGCCCTCGCGCACGCGCCGCTCAAGCCCTGCGGTGACGCGGTCCACGATCGTGGCGTGCTCGAACTCGGCGAACACACCGAGCATCTGCAGCATCATTCGCCCCGCGGGTGACCCGGTGTCGAACGGCTCGGTCGCGGACTTCAAGACGACCCCGAGCTGGTCGAGCTCTTCGCAGAAGGCGGCGAGCTGGCGCACCTTGCGGCTGAGGCGATCGACGCGGTAGACGAGCAGGAGATCGACCCGTTTTTGTCGGGCGAGGTCGAGCGCGGCCTGCAGGCCGGGGCTCTCCAGGGTCGTGCCGGTCGCCTGGTCCTCAAACGCGCCGGCGATATGCCAGTCCTCCATCGCCTGGCAGTAGCGCTCCAGGCGCTCGCGCTGAGTGCCGAGCGAGGTCGGCTGGTGATCTTCATCTGTCGAGATGCGGGTGTACAGGCAGACGCGCGTCATGACCACTGCTCCTCTTGTTCGTCGCCGAACGGCCGTTCACGGTCGAGGAGATCAGATCCGCCGGCGGATCGCAAGTCCAGAGCGGAAGGCCGGTAGGCGCAGCCGTAGAGCAGCCCGGACATGTGGCGCTCGTCCCAGCCGTCGAGGTCGTGTGCGCCGCAGAAATGGCAGCGCGGCGGCTCTCGGCGTGGCCGCCACTCGGCGTAGCGGTGGGGATCGGAGACGGGCTCGGCCGGGTAGGCGATCTCACCGCAGTACGGGCAGACACGCAGTTGCTCGCCGTCGATGAGCGCGAGCACCGCGGCGCGCCCCTGGGCGAGCCGCACGTGCAGAGGTATGTCGTGCTTGCGTCGCTTGGCCTCCTGCTCGCGCCAGGCGAGGTAGCCGATGCGCAGCCGCTCCTGCTCAGTACGCGCCTGCTGGTCACGAGCGGCGTCCTGCTCCAAGCGCTCGCAGGCGAACACGTCGATCAGTCCGCCGGAGGCAAGCTGGTCGTGGTGGTGATGCAGCTTCGGCCCGGAGCCGTAGCGTTGGGCGAGTTGTGCCACGCGCTCGCGCTGGCACGCCCGGTAGGCGTCCGCGAGCCGCGCGGCCGCCTCGCGGTCCTCGGCACTCGCGGGCACGGGCTCCAGTGCGAGCGTGCCCTCCAGTGGGTCGGGGTCGAGCTGGCGAGCAACAGCCGTGAATGCGGAGCGCTCGACCGGCTCCATCGGCCGTGTTGAGGAGAGCAGCAGCTCAACCGCGCAAAAGAACGAGATTTACCAATACACTCGGGCGCGGGCGACCCACCCGAAACCGCGACAGAAAGGCGGCTTTCACGTCGTTGAGCTTGCCAGTCGGAGGTGCAGCGATTGGCAACACGAGAGCGCCGGCGACCGGCATCCTCATCGCGCTGATGGCTGCTGACACGCCCACTGTCAGCGCGCTGCCCGTCCTGATCGTCGCGCCCGCGAGCCGCGGCGGCGATCAACCTCGTGAGCAGCTCGACAGCCTGCTCGGCATCACCGGCCAGCAGCGGCTCAAACCGCGGGCGGCCGAGCATCGGCTCGGCACCTCGGTCGGCCTCGCCGCGGCTATGACGGGCCGGCGCTGCGGAAGCGTCCGCGCGACGCGCTCGCTTCGCGGGCCGCCTGGAGCGATCGTGCCGCTCGCCCGGAACGGGAGAGGTCTGGTGTTGGGGATGGTGTTGAACATCATCAGTCGATCTCTTCATGCAGTTGTGGGCCGGCGGAAGACCGCTGGGCTCCGGGACGGACCCCAGCCCACCAACGAGAGCACGATCCCCGGCGGATGTCAAGGGCTTCTCGCGGCCCTCAACGCGGCTCACAGGTCGCTCACACGACGGCCCACGAGCAGACCGGCGAGCTTTTACGCGTGAAGATGCCACCGAGCTACGTCTACGCTCCCCTCGGCGGGCATGCAACCCCTGTTTTGCCGGCGATTACCGGGGATCACGTTTCTTGTAGTGGCGACTCTTTGCAGCCCGTCGGGTTAGCGGCGCACCCGTCCGATGCCTCCGCTGCGTCGCAGCCGCCGCCTCGTGCGCGTCTACACGCCGTGATGCGCGAGCAGATCCCGTGCAGCCTTGATCGCCTCGCCGTCTGGATGGCCACTCAAGAGGAACTCGGGGTAGGGTTCACGGATGCATCTCAGCGCGAGCCACATCCCGAGCCTCGGGAACCTGCGTGCGGCACGGGCCGCAATGCTCGCCGTGGCTTTCCTGGTCTGTCTGTCGCTTGTGAGCACATCCCAAGCGCTCGCCGCTTCCGGGCGCAGCGCGGCCCTCACTGTCTCGGCCACGGGGCTCCCCGCCGGACAGCCGGCGGACATCCTCATCTCCGGCCCAGGACTGCACCGCCGACTGGCGAGCCCGAGCACGCGCCTGGCGGTGCGACAGGGGCGCTACGTCCTCACGGTCTCCCCGGTTCTGATCGCACGGTCCAACAGGGCTGTGCAGGCTCGCGCGACGGCTTATCCCGTCAAGCGCCGGATCGTCGTGACGCTCAGAGGCGCAGCGAGCCGGTCAGTCACGGTCCGCTACGGCTCGATCGTGAACCCCGACGTTCGCCGCGTGCCGCCGGTACTCGGGCGCACGGGAGAACCAGACGCCCCGACCGCGATCGTGATCGCGGCCCGGTCCGGCAGGCCAGCCGTCGGGGCGATCCTCACCAGCGGCCCAACCACGGCCCTGCCGATGGGCCTCGTCACGAAGGTCACAGCCATCAAGCAGGAAGGGTCGACGCTGCGAGTCTCGCTCGCGCCGGTCCCGGTCAGCGAGGCCGTCCCGCAGCTGTCCTTCACCGGTAGCCTTCCGCTCACCCCGACAGCCGGCGCAGTCTCTGAAAGCGGCAGCACCGTACCCGCCCAGGCCGCGGATGTTCGAGCGCGCGCATCCTCCGCGAGCTGCACCCCGCCAAAGCTCGTCCAGCTCGGCGCGCATCTGGACAGCGTCGAACTGCGCGAAGCGTTCCTCGGCACCTGGCCACCGCAGGTCAAGCTGACGATCGCTGTCCGCACCTCGGAGTCCCTCGGCATCGCGGTCGCTGCCGCCGGCGTCAACTGCGACTTTAACCTGCACGAACTCGGCCCCTACACCGCGGCGATCCCGGTCGGCCCGATCGTGATCCCGGTGTATGCGACGGTGCCACTGAAGGCTGGCGTCCACATCAACGGGACGCTGCAGGCTGGCACCGTCAACCTCGCCAGCACCACCGTCGCTCACGCCGCTGCTGGTTGGGATGAAACCGCGGCCTCACTCAAACAGCAGGGAAGCAACGTCTGGATCACCGGCACACTCGCACTCACCGGCAGCGTCAAGCTGTCCGCGTCGATCGGCGTGCAGGCCGGCATCGGGATCGCCAAAGGCGCGAATGTGCATCTCGAAGCCGGCTTCGGCCCGGAGTTCGACTGGTCAAGCGGGCACGAATGCGAACTGCTGCTCGACCTCGGGTCACTCAGCGCCGGCGTCACCGTCCTCGACAAAACGCTCGACACCCCGAGCTTCACGCCGTTTCAGCTGCACCTATGGCACGGGTGCGAGCTCTCGTCGACCACTCCTCCAGGCGGCAAAACACCCGGCGGCGGCGCTATCCCTCCGACAACCCCAACACCAACCGGCAGGCCATTGTGCGAAGACTCCGGGTGCGGAAGCGCACCGATCCCGCTGACCGGCGCCACGGCGCTCAGCGACGGCGGCAACTCCACGACCTGCGCTTTGATCTCTGGCGGCAGCATCGACTGCTGGGGCAACGACGATGACGGACAGCTCGGCAACGGCGTCACGACGAACCTCGAATCCAACCCAACGCCGGTCAAAGTCGCGGGCGTCACGACGGCCAGACAGATTGCCAGCGGCTACCCCAACTGCGCCGTGCTCAACAACGGCCGCATCGACTGCTGGGGAGGCGGTGATCTCGGCAACGGAACGACCGAGCCTCCCGGGACGGTGAGCACCGCTGTCACCGTCAGCGGCATCACCAACGCGACGTCCGTCGGGTCCGTCGGTATCAACGGACAGAGCACATGCGCGTCGCTGGCAAACGGGGCCGTCAACTGCTGGGGCAGCAATTACACCGGCAACCTTGCCAGCGGCAGCACAAACCTCAACGAAGAAGACCTCACACCCACACCAGTTGCGGGCCTGAACAATGTCGCGAGCGTCTCCTCCGGCGGCTTCTTCTGCGCCCTGCTCACAACCGGGCACATCGACTGCTGGGGCGAAAACGAATTCGGGCAACTCGGTGCGGGCACGGGCGCCGGACACGAACTCTGCGGCGGAACCACCGAAAAATATTGCAGCACCAAACCACTGGAAGTGCAGGCCATCAGCAACGCGATCGCCGTGTCAGTCGGTCAGACGAGCGCCTGCGCTCTGCTGGCCACCAGGCAGGTGCAGTGCTGGGGGCAAGAGGCCAGCACCTTCGGCCGCGATGACACCCCCATCCCCGTCCCGATCGAAGGACTCTCGCAAGTCCAAGCGGTCGCGGCTGGCTGGGACGCGGACTGTGCCCTGCTTGCAGGCGGCAACGTCAACTGCTGGGGCCTCGACTACTTCGGAGAGCTCGGCGACAACGCGCTCACCGAAAGCGCGACACCTGTCGCGGCGAGCGTCTCGAACGCAACCGCCATCGCCGCCGGGTACGGCCAGAACTGCGCGGTCCTCGCGGCCGGCGCCGTCGATTGCTGGGGCGGAGACGTCTTCGGGCAACTCGGCAACGGCAACGGCGGCGCCACAGCCCAGGGGGACAGCGCGACTCCGGTCTCCGTCGCCGAAGTCGCCAGCTGAGGCGATGCGCTGGCCAGGAATGAAGTCACCCGCCGCCCAACTCGCCGCGGTTGGCCTGGTTGCCGCACTCGCCGCGCCAGCCATCGCGCACGCGGAAATACCGGAACTCGTGCAAGGCGCCGCCGCCGTCGCCTACCTGAA
The DNA here is from genome assembly GCA_963804675.1 of uncultured Solirubrobacterales bacterium. GTDB lineage: Bacteria > Actinomycetota > Thermoleophilia > Solirubrobacterales > Solirubrobacteraceae > Palsa-744. The sequence continues at coordinate 3,284,924 of CAWDRI010000001.1, forward strand.
CGTGCAGCGTGAGGCGAATGGAATCCCACCATTCACCAGCGAAGAAGCGAGCCTCACGTCGTGGTGCCCTAACGAGCGGGGCGGCGTCGGCGGCAGCGGCGATCGTGTCCTCTCAGCCGACCCGTACTGGGACGCCGGCACCTCTCCGTGGGCGCCGATCCCGACGGCGCCCGCCCCGTTTCACGAGGCGCTGATCTACGACCCCGTATTCACTACGGTCGGCGAGGTGAACGCCGAAGGACCGTACGACGGCGAAGGACCCGTTCTTCTCGCCGCGTGCGCGAGCGTCGCCAACGAACGCCCAGCGCCGAGCACCCCGGAAGGCGCAGTCTTCTACAGCGCACTCGGCGCCTCGAGGGTGCCGCCGGCCGTCATCGCGTTCGAGGACTACACGCCGGCACAAGCGCTCGGACTGCCCCCCGAGACAGGCCCGAACCTGATCGCATACGCCATCCCCACATCCGGCCACCTGCCGCTGCCCGAGGCACCCCACGCGACCGCCACCGTCACCCTGACTTCGGCCTCCGGCGAATCGGTGGCGAACGTCGAGTCGGTCCCCGGCGAGGACTGCTTCATCATCGTCCCGCCGCCGCTACACCCCAACACCGAATACTCCGGTGAAGCGCAGATAGCGATCAACGCCTCCGAATCGGTCACGGACAAGCTGCACTTCTCAACCGGACCCGAAGAAATCGGCACCCCACCACCACCAACCAACAGCGGCGGGAGCCCGTCGCCCAGCCCACCGGCGACGACGAGCAGCCCCACCGTCGCACCGCCGACTTCGTCGACCCCGACGACAAGCAGCGCGGTCCCGTCGGTGAGCATCCTCACCGTCCGCCTGACTCACACGGGAGCCTCGCTACAACTTAGGCTCGGCGCGGCCGGCGTCACAACAATCAAGGGCTACGGCTTCAAGACGCTCTCACGGACGCTCACCGCCGGCGAACACCGCGTCACGCTCACCTTCACGAAGACCGCGAAGGCCAGCCGCGAGCACCACAAGCCCACCGTCCTTTCTGTGACTGTGAACGTAGCCGGAAAACAAGTGACCGCGCGCGAGCGGATCCGCCTGTAGATGTGTCTTCCGGACGCGCGCGGCCGAACCGTGACCGAGCGAACTGCACCTCGTCGCGTGGGCAGCCTGCCGAATCTGCGGCTACGCAGCCAGGACTTCGATCGGAGCGTGTCGTGCCCGCTTGCCCTTCGGCTGCGGACGCACACGCAACTCGATGTAGACGTCGAGCGCGTCGGCGACGTCGGCGACGGTGTCCAGTTGCACGTTGCGGCCCTTGCCGTCCAGCAGCCGCGAGATCACAGAGGGCTTGACGCCGACCCGACGCGCGAGCTCCGCCTTGGAGATCTTGCTGCCCGCACGAACCTCGTCCAGCGCGATCAGTAGCTCTGCAAACGCGACCAGCTTTGCGACCTCGCGCTCGTGAGCGGCGCGAGCCTCGGCGGTCGGGAAGCTCTCGGCGAGCAGTTCGGCGAAGACGGCGCTTTCCTTGGACTTGTGCATAGCTCGGTCACCTCGGCTCGGGGAGCCGGTCAGTAGCATAGAAGCTACGACGTATCAACGCTGGCATCCGGCCACCACTCTCTGTGTCGTCGGTCGCTGACGGTACACTGACACTGGAGATCACTAATGCAGCCGATTCGCACCGACTTCAAAGGCTATGAGGGCAAGTACGTCGCGATCGACGCGCGTACGGGCAAGATCGTGATCGCCGACGAGGACCCGCGCGTGGTGCTCGAAAAGGCCAAGGGCCGTGACCACGTTGCGGTGCGCGGTCGCGTCCCGTATGCCGACGAGCCGGTCCACGTCGGTCTTGGCTGAGCTGCAGCCGCTTCCCTGGCTCTACCCGTACCGGGAGGACCCCCAGGCCGTGCGGCTGGGCGATCCGGTCTTCAGACCGTTCGTGTACGTGTCGCTCGCCTGCGGTGAGCAGAGCACGACGCTGCTGGAAGGACTGATCGACACCGGCGCCGATGCGGTACTCGCGAGCGACCTGCTGGCCGAACAGCTCGGGATCGACCTGGCCGACAACGAGGGCGAGACGCCGCACGCGGTCGGCGGTCGGACCATGGTGGCCCGCTACAAGACGGTCTCGCTGCGCCTGCACCCGCGTGACGCCTCCCTGCGCGAGTACCGCGAGTGGGAGGCACAGGTCGGGTTCGTGCAGGGCTGGCACAGCTACAGCCTGGTGCTGCTCGGCAGCGTCGGCTTCCTCGACTGCTTCACGGTCACCGCGAGCCGCTTCGCCCAAGCCGTGGCGGTAGAGGATCGTGACGCCTTCGATGAGCGCTTCGGCGCAGTCCTCAGTCCATGACGTGAGAGCCGCGCCTGGAGCGCGCCGTTCGGCGCCCTACGCCCCAACGTCCAGCGCCCAACCCTCGAACTCGGCGGCATCCGCTCGGTTCGCGCTATGCCCAGGATCGCCCACTGAACTTGCCTGTGCGCAAACCACGGGTGCGCAGACGCGGTAGGTGGGCAGGATTTCGCGGCGGCTGTTGATGCGCAGGTCGGCGATGAGGATGCGTAGCAGGGCCTTGGCCTGGTCGGTGTCGCCGTTGGCGATGACGTGGGCGAGCTGGTCGCCGCCCGCGTGGAGCGCGGCCGTGTCGGGTGTTGTGGGCGTGTCTGCGGCGAGTTCGCGTGCGAGTGCTTGGTCCTGGGCTTGGAGGGCATCCAGGCGCGTGTCGAGCGCGGATAGGCGCTCCTTGAAGCGCACCGGGTCGAGGTCGCCGTTCTCGAAGGCGTCTTGGTAGCGCTCGATGGCGCGTTCGGCTCGGGTGATCTCTTTGGCGAGCGAGGCGCGTTGTTCGGTTAGCTGTGCGCGGTCGGTTTCGTTGCTGGCGGCGGCTTGCTTGATCGCGTCGCGGATGAGGCCTCCGTGTCGGTAGAGCCCGGTGAGCTGGTCGAGGATCGCGGCCTCCAGCTTGTCCTTGGGTAGCCGCTCGCCGTCGCAGCCTTTGCGTCCGAGCTTCTGCCGCCCGGAACAGGCGTAGTAGTGGTAGGTGCCACCGTTGCCTTTCGCTGACATCCCGACGTAGGCGCGGCGGCAGCGTCCACAGCGCACGAGCCCGGAGAGCAGGAAGTCCGAGCGGTTTGAGGCGCGCAGCGACCAGTCCTCCCCGCGCTCTTTCAACAAGGCTTGCGCATGGTCGAAGGTGTCTTGGTCGGTCAGCGGCTCGTGGATGCCGGGGAATGTCTGCCCGCGCCAGTGAACACGGCCGACATACGCTTGGTTGGCGAGAATCCACAGCACGACCGCTGGCTGCCACCCGCGCGGCGGCGCGGGCGCGTGTTCTGAGTCGAGGCGCCGTGCAATGGCGGCGGCGCCGAGCCGTCCTGCGGCGTACCACTTGAAGATGCGCCGGATGACTGGCGCGGTGCGCTCGTCCGGGACAAGCTCCTTGCGCTTATTGCGTTCATAGCCGAAGGGGATGCGCCCGTTCGGCCAGCGGCCTTCCCTGGCGCGCCGCTCGATACCGGAGGTCACGCGGTCAACTATCGTGGCGTGCTCGAACTCGGCAAACACGCCGAGCATCTGGAGCATCATTCGCCCCGCCGCGGAGCCGGTGTCGAATGGCTCGGTCGCGGAGCGCAGGATCACGCTGAGGTTGTCCAGCTCCTCGGCGATCCCGGCGAGCTGGCGAACCTTGCGCGATAGCCGGTCGATGCGGTAGACGAGTAGCTGGTCGATCCTTCCTTGGCGGGCGAGGTCACTTGCTGGGCCGATCCAACGCGCGCGGCAGGAACGCAAGATCGAGGGCGTCGTCTTTGGGGTAGATGACATTCTCGATCAGCAGGACACGAGGGTCGCCAAGACGGTCAATGACGGCGAGCCTTGCGTCGGGCTTGGACACGACATGCCGGCACGTAATCAGCCCGCCATCCTCGGTGATCGGGAACGAGTTGCCGCACAACCACTCGGGTTCGTCTTGATCGTTGAGCGCCACTACCGGGAATAGGAAGTGCCTGGGGTCCATGCCGGCGAAGGATAGCCGGGTGATTCGCTGGCGTCCGCTTGCTGGCGGTGGGACTGTGCGTCGCGTTCAACACGACATGGTGGTGGATGTCGTATGAGCCAGCGTCGGAATAATCTGGGTTATCAGAACCGGGAAATGCTAGGTCAGCGTTCCGGCCAGCACCCCATCTCATCATGGGCGACCAGCCCGAAACGCCCGCGCTCGTGTCCGCCGCCAAATGAGCGGCACCGTCGATATCCACCCCGCCGCTGAAGAACCGCAGCCGCCGGGCTTCCAGGCACAGTCCTACCAGGAATGAGCGCAACGCGGGCTCATCGGCGGCGATGGTCGCACGCAGCGTGTGGCGGTCTTGCAGCTTCGCGACCGCCACAGCGCCCGCGTCGTCCTGGCCGACCGAAGTGATCCGAAAGAAAGCTCTCTGGAGCACCGCGACAGATAGATCACGGGCGCGACAGGCGGGCCTGTGCCAGGCAACCCCAAACTACCGGCGCGGACCATGCCAGGGGTCCGCATCGCTTGGCATCCTCGGTGGATGGACGAACCCAAGCATCCGCGTTATCGCGACAACGAAGGCTCGCGCTTCTACCGGGCAGGCCGTATGTCGCCCGAGGAGACCTGGCGGGCTCTCGGCGACGAACTGGCACGTGTTCTCATGGATGCCCAGCGAGTCTTCTGGCGAGGCGGCTGGAGATGACGCCTGAGCGAGTCCGATGGTGGCATGGGGCGATCTTTGCTCGCCATTTCCCCTACGACGGTGGACACTTCCGCCAAGAGCGCGCGTACTTCGGTGTCGCGGATGGGGGGATGCGCCAAATCGAGGGAAGCTCGCCCGATAATCTGCGCCGGGACCTCGCGGAGGTGTGCGTCTCATTCAACGGCGGGATTGAGCGACTCGGGAAGCGGAACACCAGTCTTCTGGAGCAGACCCGCGTGACAGGCGCTATGTATGCGGGCATCCTGCGCGTGCATCCCTTTGCTGACGGGAACCACCGCACGAGCTTCGTTGCGCTCTCGGCAGCACTGTGGTCGTTGGGACTACCCGCCGTCGAATTCGCGCAGGACGCGGACATGACCGACCACGACGATGTCGTCGCGCCGGCCCTCTTCTCGCCCGACGGGGACGTCGAGCCGTTCGCGCAGCTCCTCGCGACACGCATCGAACACGCGAGCAAGCCCGCGACATGAGATACCCTTAGGGCATGGAAAACGGCCTGCATCGCTCGAATGGGAGCGCATGACGTGGCGCAGATTGCGCGCGGCGATCGACTCGTGGACGCGACCCCCGAGGCCCTCCGCGAGTTGGCTGAAAGCGCGATGCTGCTCTCCCAGGGCGCCCGTCGCGCGATCGAGATGAAGCGCGCAGTCAACAACCGAAGCACGGACCCAACGGTGCCCGCTACTCCAGCGGCAGCCGAAGCGCGCCCCTCCTGAGCGCAAGCAAGCACCGCGTCAACCGATGCCCACCGCCGGCGCCGCCATCAGCGCATGGTTTGCGCACAGAGAAGTTTCGCCCACTGAACTTGTCGGCGCGAAGGTGTCGCACGTGCCGCTGCTGGGAAAGGTCAAGTGGGTCAACGGCCGGATCGTCGTCGCCGAGTACTGGTCGGACCAAACGACCCGGCCTGCTGCGCCTCCGGGCGCGCGACCACCACCTGGGCCTACCGCGCCGGCAAACTCACAGCTATCCGTACCGTGGTCACGAAACGACCGACCGGCTCAGCCGGTCGGTAAGGGCTGCGTCGCTGCTGCCAAGGCGCTGCCAGCCGCCTGTAGAGTGTGCCCAGGATGAGCTTCCGAGCGACGACGGCTGCATTTGCGATCGCCCTGGGAACGGTCGCGATGAGCGGCGCCACAGCGAGTGCCGCCAGCGGCTCCAGCCTCCAGATCCGAGCCGTCTACCGCAGCGTCCTGACCGCCGAGTACTTCGGCCCGGCCAGCGCTGTCTGCTCTCGCCTGACCGCCAGCGGCGTCAACTCGTTCACGGCGGGCGGCCAGGGCACATGCAGACACGCATTCGATGCCCTGCAAAACGTGCTGCGTCACAAGACCCCCGGGGTCAACGACTCCGGCTTCACGGCCCGCGAATGGCGTATAGAGGTCGCTCAGGTCATGGCCCACCTGAAGCTCAGCATCCACGGGGCACACGCCACCGCGATCGGTCCCAGCGGAATCCCTGGTCAGACAACCCTCGTCAGGGTCAACGGCCGGTGGCGCTTCAGTAGCTACCCACCAAGCATTGAGCCCTAACAGCGTCGCACGCGGCGCCGGGGACCGCGGCGGGCCACACTCCCACGGCTCGGACAACATGAGATAGCGCATGGCCTTCTCGCGGCGAACCCGCTGGCCACTCGACAGGTCTGCCGCCGCCGGTCACGCAGCGAGTGGGCTCGCTGATCGCTTGAGGTGAAGCGGACAAACTCACCCGGTTGCGCGCGTCCAAGTCGCGCGGGCGCAGGGTCAGCTCTGGACCGGCCGGCCGCGCTCACGCTGGCACACCTGCACGGCGTGGGTGAGCGTGTATGGCAGCACGATTCGGTGTACGAGCTCGACGAGTCTCCAGATCGGGCGCGCGATGGGCCGCTCGTAACGGACGAGCGTGGTCCATAGCACCGTGGACTCCTGGACGATCAAGACGTTGTACCCGGTGATCAGAGCAGAGCGGGCCTGGAGCGTCACCGTGTGGGGGCGATCGTCGAGCAGGCGCCAGCCGAGCACGTGCGTGGGCGAGCGCCCAGGCGCGAGCCGCAGCCCGAGAATGATTCGCCAACCGAGCGTCTGGAACCAGCTGACGATCGCTGGGGCGCCCTCCCAGGTCGCGCGCGCCCACTGCTCAGCACTCATTGACGGGGCGTCATCAGCCGCAAGCTCATACGCGATCGCCCGGTCGGCGTCGGCGAGATCCTCGCGCGATCGAATTGCCTCGGGCACCCCGACGACGCGGGCATGCGAACGAGTCACGCCGGCAATCTCCCCCGCCCTGGCGCGGCGGCGCGGGAGGAGCTGGCAAATGGCATCGACACCTCTCGGGGAGAGTACAGGCGTACCGTGCCTGCGTCGCGCGCTTGATCCGCTCACCCTCCCGCGCGCGCGGCCGCCGCGTCGCGGTCCTCCCCGAGCGCCAGCAGCCCGCGCAGGAACACGCTGGACATCGTGGCGTACAGCGCGTCGTCGAGCGCCGGGTCGATGATCCGCGTGAGCAGAAAGCCGTCGGCCATGAAGAACACCATCGCGGCGGCGTCCGCGTGGCGCACCACCGGTTCGATCCCCCGCGCGGCGGTCCAGCGCGCGAACACGTCCGCGATTCGCGCGCGCAGCTCGCGGTGGTGGGCGGCGAGCTGCGCGCGGAATGCGTCGCCGCGGGCGGCGGAGCGGGCGGCGTGCGCGACGAACTCCTGATAGAGCCGGGGCCACTCCGGGTCGCTGTCCACGAAGGCGAGGAACCCCTCCGCGGCCGCGCGCGCCTCCGCGGCGGGATCGCCGGCGCCGGTGAGCGCTGCTTCCAGGCGGGTGAGCTCGGCGGCGAACTTCTCCTTGAGAACCGCGAGGAACATCTGCTCCTTGGAGTCGAAGTGCGCGTAGAACGCGCCCTTGGTGTAGCCCGCGCGCGCGGCGATCAGATCGATCGACGCGCCCTGCATGCCCAGCTCGCAGATCGCACTCGACGCGGCCCGCAGCAGCGCCGCGCGGGTGGCGGCGCCCTGCTGCGCGCGGGTCACGCGGGGCTTTGCGGCGCGCGCCGAGGCGCGGGCACGGCGGGGTTTGGTGGAGCTGGGGGCGCGAGGCACTGGGGGAACTTTAGGCGGGCGTGGGGCCGCGGCTGGGCGTCGCGGCGCGCGCTCAGGCGGGAACTGCTTCGCGGTGCGACTTGCGCGCGAGGCCGGCAGGCGCGGGGCCGAGCACAACCTCCGCGTTGCGGCGGGGGGTCTCGGTGATCGCGCGGCGGTACACCCGCTCAGATTGCGGCCGTGCGGGTGCGATCGCGCGAGCGAGCACCAGCCGGCGTAGAACGGCCTCCATCTCAAACTGCGCAAACGCGGCGCCGAGGCAGCGCCGCACGCCGCCACCGAAGGGGATCCAGGTATAGGTGCCCGGCGCAGCGCCGCCCTCGTCCTCGAGAAAGCGCTCGGGCAAGAACTGGTGGGGCTGGGGATAGATGTCGGGGCGGCGGTGCACGAGGTGGATCGACGGCGCGACCGACACGCCCGCGGGGAGCTGGTGGCCGCCGATCTCCATCGGCTCGACGAGGCGGCGTAGCACGATCGAGATCACCGGCCGCAGGCGCAGTGTCTCCTGCACGACCGCTTTCAGGTAGGTGTCCTCGCTGTCGCGGAGCTCCGCGCGCAGCCGATCGAGCTTCTGTGGATGGCGACAGAGCCGCTCGACCGCCCACGCGAGCGCGTTGGCGGTGGTCTCGTGGCCCGCGATCAGCAGCGTCATCAGCTCGTCGCGCAGCTCCACGTCGCTCATCGGCGAGCCGTCCTCGTGGGTGGCGCGCAGCAGCAGCGACATGATGTCCTGCCGCGACTCCAGATCGCCCGCGCCACGGCGCGCCGCGATCTCCTCGTAGATCGGGCCGTCCACCCGCGTGAGCTCGCGGCGGAACAGCGGGATGGAGCCGAACCGGTCGGGGCCGAGCGCGGCAAGCACGCCGGTGTTGCGGGGGTTGGTGGAGAGGTCGAGGAAGCGCCGCAGGCGGGCACGCAGCAGCTCCATCCGGGGACCCTCCGCGACGCCGAACACGGCGCGCAGGATGATCTCGAGCGTGACCGCTTGCATTCGCGGACGCAGCGGGTAGGGCTCGCCGAGCGGCCAGCGCTCGATCTCCTGCGCCGCGATCTCCTCCATCAATTGGCCATAGCGCTGCATGCGTGCGCCGTGAAACGCCGGCAGCAGCAGCTTGCGCTGGGAGAGGTGGCGCTCGTCGTCGAGCAGCAGAACCGAGTTGGCGCCGAGGATCGGCAACAGGATGCGGTTGCCCTCGCCCGCGTGCAGCAGCCGCGGGTCGCCGGTGAAGACCTGCTTGATCGCGTCGGCGTCGGCGGTCACCACCCACGTGCCTTCGCCGGCGATCCGCAGCGTGAACGTGTCGCCAAAGCGCGCGCGACTGCTCTCCATGAACCATTGCGCGCGGCGGAACCAGATCGCGGTCTGCAGCGCGCGCGGCATCCGCGGACCGGGGGGAAGCTGATGTGCGTTTCGCATACCGGGAGGTATCCTTACACATACCGAGCGGGATGTCAACGCACAACGCAAAGCCGGCCGTGCCATATACACCGGCCGTCCGATGCCCGCCGCGCTGCGCGGCAGCCTTGGTAGCATCGATATTCCCCTCCACGCCACGGGTGCGACCAACAAGGGTGGGCGCAGGAGAGGCGTCGAGCGGGAGGACCGATATGGGACCGCGAGGGGTTAATACGGCATCGCGAGGCTGGCGCGCGAAGCGGCTGGTGCCCAGCCGCTTCGTTTGCGTGGCTGCGTTGGTCGCTGCCGCCGCGATGCTGCCGCTGTTCGCGCCCGCCGCAGCCAGTGCGATCGAGCCGGTGCTCGAATTCGTGGCGCCCGGCCACGGCCTGCCGGTCAGCTTCACGACCGAAAGCGGCCCGGTCAGCGCCGAAATGGTCGGCTTTGAAGCGCTCATGCAGTGCAGCGCGTCTCGCGGCGAGGGCGAAATCACAGGCCCCCGCTCGGCGGTTGCCGAATATGCGTTTACCGGCTGTGTTGCTAACCACTCCAAAGCCACCGCTCAGTGCAAATCCGACAACGCCAGCGCAGAAGAAATCAAGACGGGACCGATCGCCGCGGAACTCGTGTACGTCAACCAGGAGAAACGCGAAGTCGCGATCTTGCTCAACCCGAGTGGCGGCATCTACATGAAATTCGAATGCGGCGGCGAATCTGCCGAAGGACGCGGTCCCTTCCTCGCCGCCGTGGTCCCGCTGAACAAAGAAACGACGTCCTTTACGGCGTCGCTCAGCGAGCTGGAAAGCATGCAGTTGCCCGACGAATACGAAAACGAAGCGGGCGAAATGCGCACCGCCACCCCGGAAGGCCGGCGGGGTGAAGGGCAGTTCGTCAAAACCGGCGTGCAGGCTGCGTTCACGGTCCACACGAGCGTGCCGGTCGAAATCAGGGCGATGACGATCGCGGACATCGAAGTCGGGCAGCGTGAAGAAAAACAGCACGCCGAAGAAGCCACGTTGGCTGCCGCCGCCAAAAAACACCAAGAAGAAGCCGCTGCGGCGGCCAAGAGACACCAGGAAGAAGAAGCCGCCGACGCGCAGCGGCGCCAGGAAGAAGAAGCCGCCGCCAGGCAGAAACGGGAAAATCAAGAAAAGCTCGACAAGGCCAAGCAGCACAAGCGCGCCCAGTTGTTGGCCAAGGCTCTGCGGGCGTGCGCGAAGCAGCGGGGTAGGCGGCGCGCACGCTGCATCGCAAATGCGCACAGGCGCTACGGCGTCGCCGCGCCGAAAAAGAAGGGCAAGCACGGGCGGCCGCGGTCGAGCGGTTTCGCCATCGGTTTCACGCTCCTCGCGGCGCGGTTTGGCGACTGACACCGACGCTCGCGCGGGCGGCGCGCACGCGAGTCGGCGGCGGTGCAGGGCAACGGCCGACGCTGTGGCGCGCGGCCCCCGCCGCGAGGTGTAACCGTCCTGCGGCCCCGTCCGGTCGCGCAGCGTGTGGTCGTGTCGCGGCTCGTCCCCGCCACGACACGACCACAAGACCCTCACCCCCAAGGGAGGTGCCTTTACCCCAAGTGCGCCAGCGATCGCATCGCTCGCTGCTCGTGCGGCGCCTCAGACCGCGCGGCGGCGGGCACCTGCTCGGGGTCCCCCGTCAACGCCCTGGCAATGGCCCTGTCTGCCTCGCGCGCGTCCACCAGCTCCACCGCCGGCGCCGGCCTGCCGATGAAATAGCCCTGTCCCACGTCGCACCCCAGCTCGCCGACCAGCGCGAGCGTCGCCTGGTCCTCGATGCCCTCGGCGACGACCCGCAGTCCCAGCGCGTGACCGAGCGCGGTCGTCGCGCGCACGAGCTCCACATCCTGCTCGCGCGCGCCGCCCGCCAGTCGCGTGATCAGTGCCCGGTCGAGCTTCAGCTCGCCGACGGCGAGGCTGCTGAGGTAGGCGAGCGAGGTGAAGCCGGCGCCGAAGTCGTCAACCGACACGCACACGCCGAGGTCGCGCAGCTCCTGTACCACGCCACGCGTGCGCTCGAACTCGGTGATTACGCTCGTCTCGGTGATCTCGATCACGAGCGTGCCGGGCGGCTGGTGGCGGCGGCGTAGTAATCCGGCGATCATCGCGGGAAGGCCGCCGTCGAGCAGGTCGCTCGCGGAGACGTTGACCGACACGCGCAGCTCGCGGCCCGCCGCACGCCACGCGGCGGACTGCTCGATTGCGCGGCCGAGCACGAGCCGTGTGAGCGCTCCCATCAGCCCGGCCTCCTCGGCCAGCGGCAGGAACTTGACCGGCGGTATCAGCCCCAGCGTCGGGTGCGGCCAGCGCACGAGCGCCTCGACCGCCCTGACCTCCCCGCTGCGCAGGTCGAGCTGCGGCTGGTAGTGCAGCGCGAGCGTCCCCTGATCGAGCGCTCCGCGCAGCTCCTCGGCCAACCGCAGCCGGCTGCCCGCTTCGTCAGAGCGCTGCTCGTAGCGCGCACTCGGTGCCGCTCCGAGCTTGGCCCTGTACATCGCGGCGTCGGCGCACGAGATCAGGCTCGCGCCGTTGGTCGCGTCGGCGGGCGCGAGCGCGATGCCGATGTTCGCGCTGAGCTTCGCGCGTACCGCGTCCAGTGCAAAGGGCTGCTGTAGGCTCGCGCCGATGCGCTCGGCCACGCACGCCGCGTAGGCGCCGTCCGCGTCCATCAGCACCGCGCCGAACTCGTCGCCGCCGATACGCGCGAGCACGTCGCCCGGCTCGAGCGACTCGGTCAGCCGCGCCGCCAGCTGGCGCAGCAGCTCGTCGCCCGCGGAATGGCCGAACGAGTCGTTGACCTTCTTGAAGTGTTCGAGGTCGACAAACAGAAAGGCGAGGCTCCTCGGTGACTGCGCTGCGGCCTCCTCGGCGAAGAAGGCATCCAGCACGTCAAACAGGTGGCGCCGGTTGCCCAGCCCTGTGAGGTGGTCGGTGACCGACAGGCGCTGGCGCTCGAGCGTGACCGCGCGCAGCGCGCGCACGGAGAGTGCCATGCGCACGCCGACCAGCGCGAGCGTCGCGGTGGCCAGCGCGATCGCAACGCCGTTGACCTCCTCGAGCGTGCCGAGCAGCAGGATCGCCAGGCCGCAGCTGGCCGCAAGGCCTGGCAGCAGGAAACCCGTGGGCCTTGGCAGCGCACGCGGGTCCGAGCGCACGCGCGGCAACCACATCGCCATCGACATCAGCCAGATCGCGCCCGGCCAGGCGATCCCGTTGACCACGACACCGAAGTGCGAGGACCATGACGACGACTGGAAGAGGTTGAACGTGTCGCCGACGACGGTCAGCGCGATCCCGCCGGCCAGCACCAGCCAGGGTCCGCGCGCCCTTCCGGCGAGCACCGTGGTGGCGCCGACGACGAGCAGCAGCAGCAGCACGTCTCCGACCGGGTAGGAGAGGTTCACCGCCGTCGCCAGCATGCCGCCGCCGGTGAGGTACTCGAGCGCGTTGAACGCAAACGCCGCGCACAGCGCCGCCGCGCCGAGACCGGCGACCATCCCGTCGAGCCAGCTTGGCGTCGCCAGCCGCCGCACCTCGCCGCGCAGGTAGAGGACGAGCGCTACGTATGCGAGCGCAAAGAACGACAGGTAGAAGGCGTCCGCCACCGAGGGCGAGACCGGCTTGGCGCCGCCGAGCGATTCGATCGTGACGGCGATGTGCCCGAGCGTCCACGCCAACAGCGCCGCGCCGAGCATCAGCGGCACCGAGCGCGCGCCGCGCCGGCGCAGGCCGCTGAGGACGCACAGGCCGCTGGCCAACAGCTCGAACGCTCCGACCCCCCAGCCGTCGATCGCCGCCGAGCTGCGAGCGCAGATCAACAGTACGAGGTACACCAGCAGCAGGCCGCCGAGGGCCGCGTAGGCCAGCCATGGCCCGCTCGTACGCGCGCCACCGCGCCGTGCGATCCGCGCACGGGCGTGTAGCGCCTTCGAAGCGCTCGATTTTGACAGCGCAGCCGAACCTGACATCGCCACTGCTGTCGGGGGTTTACCGTAGTGGCTTCAGCGCGCACGACCCGTGCTAGACGGGTGGACGATCCCTGCCGACGGGCACGACCCTCGTGCGCGCTCGTGCGAAGGTCGCGCTTTCGACATTGACGTCCGCGCGGCGCGGCGAACTCTGCGCTAGCGTTGCACGCGGGGATAGCGATGGCCGTGCGCGTCACGTACACGAGCGGTGGGATCGACGCCACTGTCCACACGCAGTTCGAGCGGGCGCTGGCGGATGCCCGCGCCGCGCCGCCACCGCCGTGGCCGCACATCATCGACGGGCATGCCTGTCACGAGGGCCCCGTCTTCGAGCGTTTCGACCCGTCCCGCGCGGAGCGGCTCGCCAGCCGCGCCCACAGCGCCGACGACGCCCTGCTCGCGCGTGCTGTGCAGGCTGCACGCGCCGCGCACGCGCCGTGGCGACGCACGCCCTTCCAGGAGCGCCTCTCTCACCTGGCCCTGGTGGCGCGCGCGATTGCACAGCGCCACATCGAGATCGCCGCGGTGATGAGTCTCGAGACCGGCAAGAGCCGTGTCGAGGCGATCGGCGAGGTCCAGGAGGCGACCGAGCTGATCGAGACCTACTCGCAGGAGCTGAGCGACCACGCCGGCTACGTGCAGGCGCTGAGAAGCCTTGCGCCTGCCGAACGCTGCACCGACACGCTCAGGCCCTACGGGGTGTTCGGCGTGATTGCGCCGTTTAACTTCCCGTTCGCACTCACGCTCGGGATGACGGTTGCGGCGCTGATCGCCGGCAACACCGTGGTCGTAAAGCCCTCCGAGCAGGCCCCCTGGACGGCCGCCCTGCTCGCCGAGACGATGCTCGCCGGCGAGCTGCCCGCCGGCGTCTTCAACCTCGTTCACGGCGGGCCCGCGACCGGCCGCGCGCTGGTGCACGGCGCCCACGACGGGATCGCGTTCACCGGCTCGGCGGAGGTCGGGCGACAGATCGCGACGCGCCTGAGCGAAGGCCCCTTCGCCCGCCCCGCGCTCACCGAGATGGGCGGCAAGAACCCGACGATCGTCACCGCGAGCGCCGACCTGCAGAAGGCCGCCGAGGGGCTCGCTCGCGCCGCGTTCGGGCTCTCGGGGCAGAAGTGCAGCGCCTGCTCGCGCGCCCTCGTCTTCGCGGACGTCTACGACGCGCTGCTCGAACGCCTCACGGAGTTCACCGCCACGCTGCCGGTCGGCGACCCGTCCGAGCGCGAAGCCTTTCTCGGGCCGGTGATTGACGGTGCTGCGCGCGTCCGTTTCCAGGAGAGCGTCGCGCGCGCGCGACGCGAGGGGTGCGTGCTCGTCGGTGGCGAGGCGCTCGCCGAGGGCAACCAGCTCGTTCGTGAACGCGGCTGGTTCGTCGCGCCGACGATCGTCACCGACCTCCCCGCGGGCCACGAGCTGACGCGGCGCGAGCTGTTCCTGCCCTTCCTCACGGTCACCCGTGTGGCGACGCTCGACGCCGCGCTCGCCGAGGCCAACGCCACCGACTATGGCCTCACCGCGGGCATCTTCAGCGAGGACGAGCGTGAGGTCGAGCGTTTCCTCGACGAGGCGCAAGCGGGTGTGCTCTACGTCAACCGTGGCGCCGGCGCCACCACCGGCGCGTGGCCCGGGGTGCAGTCGTTCTGCGGCTGGAAGTCCAGCGGCAGCACCGGCCGGGGCGCCCTGGGCCCGCACTACCTGCCCCAATTCATGCGCGAGCAGAGCCGCACGGTGGTGCAGTGAAGTGAGTGGACCCCGCAGCGTTTCAGCGCATTCGTTTGCGTTTGCCCCCTGCGCCGCGCACGCCGCACCGAACAACGCAGGCACGCCGCGCGAGCGCAGGTCATGATGTGCTTGCGAGTGGCGGTGGACGTCGGCGGCACCTTCACCGACGCGTGCATCTTCGACGAGCGCGAGCGGACGATGACGGTCACGAAGGCCCCCTCGACCGCTGACCCGATCGACGGCGTGCTCGCCGCGCTGCGCAGCGCCGGCGTGGACCTGCGAGAGGTTGCCTTCTTTGCCCATGGGACCACAGTTGCCACAAACGCCCTGCTCACCCGCAGCCTGCCGCGCGCGGCGCTCGTGACCACCAGCGGGTTTCGCGACGTGATCGAGATTCGCCGCGGCACCCGCGAGGATCTCTGGGACCACTATCGCGACCCAGCGCCTCCCTATATCCGGCGGCGCGACCGCCTCGCCGTGAGTGAGCGGATCGACTACAGCGGCCGCGTGCTCGAACCGCTCGACGAGAGCCGCGCCCGCGAGGTCGCGCGGATCCTGCGCGCGCGCGAGGTCGAGGCTGTCGCGGTCTGCTTCATCAACGCCTACGCCAACCCGCTCCACGAGCAGCGTATGCGCGAGATCCTCAACGAGCAGCTGCCAGATGCCGTGATCGCCACCTCCAGCGAGGTGCTGCCCGAGATCTTCGAGCACGAGCGCTTCTCGACGACCGTCGTCAGCGCCGTGCTCGGCCCGGTCGTGGGCGGATATGTGAAGCGGATGCAGGCCGCTCTGCGCGCTGGCGGCTACGCGGGCGAGATGCTCATGCTGCACAGCGGCGGCGGCGTGATCACTGCCGCGGGCGCCGAGCGCTATGCCGGACGGCTTGCCGGCTCCGGCATCGCCGCCGGTGCGATCGCCGCCCGCCACATCGCCGCAGCGGCGGGCTTCGCAAACGCGATTGGCTTCGATATGGGCGGCACGAGCACCGATGTCTCGGTCGTGCTCGACGGCGAGCTGCTCGTCACCAAGGACTGGTCGATCGAGTACGGCTACCCGATCGCCTTCCCGAGCATCGACGTCAAGACGATCGGCGCCGGCGGCGGCTCGCTCGCGTGGATCGACGACGGCGGCTCGCTGCGCAGCGGGCCCGCCTCCGCCGGGTCCAGTCCCGGGCCCGCCTGCTACGGCGCCGGCGGCGAGCGCGCCACGACCACCGATGCCAACCTCGTGCTCGGCCGTCTCGGGGATGCGCTGCTCGGCGGGCAGATGGCGCTCGACCGCTGCGCCGCCGAGCGCGCCGTCCGCCACACTGCCGCCGAGCCCCTCGGACTCGCCGTCCCCGACGCGGCTGCCGCGATCCTCGCCGTCGCCGACGCCAACATGGCCGACGCCGTTCGACTCGTCTCGATCCAGCGCGGCCACGACCCCCGCGACTTCGCGCTCGTCGCTTTCGGCGGCGCCGGGCCGCTGCACGCCGTCAACCTCGCTCGCGAGCTGTCGATTCCGACCGTGCTCGTGCCCCCGAGCCCAGGTGTCACCTCTGCGCTCGGCTGCCTGCTCGTCGACGTGCGCCACGACCTCTCCTCGATGGTGATCGCCACCGCCGCCGGACTCGACGTCGCGGTGCTCGAGGCGGCCTTCGATGCGCTTGCAGCCGAGGCCTCGCAGCGGCTGGCCGCAGACGGCTTCCCGCCCGCGCAGCGCGACCTGCAGCGCACCGTGGAGATGCGCTATCTCGGACAGTGGCGCTCGCTCGCGGTGCCCGTCGGCTCGCCGCTGCCGGCACTCGCGCAGCTCGCCGCCGCCTTTCACGAGGCCCACCAGCGCGAGCACGCCTACATGCGCCCCGACACCCCCGTCGAGATCTTCGGTGTCGGGATCCGCGCGCTCGGCAGGACCGCCAAGGCGCAGCTGCCGACGCTCGCCGCCCGCTCCTCCGATCGCCCCGGCGCGCCCGTGCCAGTCGGCGAGCGCGAGATCCACTTCACCGGCGAGGGCGCCCTGCGGCGTGTGCGCGCGGCCGTTTACGAGCGCGCACAGCTCGCGCGCGCAGACGCGATCCTCGGTCCCGCGCTCGTCGAGCAGCTCGACTCCACGACGCTCCTGCCGCCCGGCAGCCGGGCGACCGTCGACGAGCACGCCAACCTGCGCATTGAGGTGCTCGTGTGAGCGCGCCCGAGGCCAGCGAGCGGCTCGACCCCGTCACCTTCGAGGTGCTCAAGAACTCGTTCGTCAACACCGTCAACCGGATGGCCGAGCAGATCCTGCGCACCTGCCATTCCTTCGTCTTCTACTGCCGCGACTTCTCCTGCGCGCTGTGCGACCGCGACGGCAACACCGTCGCGCAGGGTACGCAGGACATCGCCGCCCATGTCGGCACGTTGCACCTCACGCTGAAAGCGGTGATTGAGGCATTTTCCGGCGATATCCACCTCGGCGACGTATTCGCGGTCAACGACCCCTTCGCGGGCGCCACACACTTCCCCGACGTACGCGTGATCCGGCCCGTGTTCGCCGGCGACGAGCTGATTGCCTTCACCCAGGCCAACGGCCACTGGGCCGACATCGGCGGGGCCGTGCCCGGCTCGGAGAACGTCAGCGCCAGGGACTACTACGCCGAGGGTCTGCGCATCCCGCCCGTGCGGGTCTGGAGCGAAGGTCGCGTACAGGAGGACGTCGTGCGCCTGATCGTCTCCAATACGCGCGCACCCGAGGACGCCCTCGGTGACCTGCGCGCGCAGGCCGAGGCGACGCTCACGGGGGAGCGCGAAATCCAGCGTCTGCTCGAGAAGTACGGACTCCAGACCGTGCTCGCCGCCTTTGCCCAGGTCCAGGACTACGTCGAGCGGGTCACCCGCGCGCGCCTGGCCGCGCTCCCCGATGGCACCTGGGCCAGCGAGGACTACATGGACCGCGACCCCGACGCCGGCGAGGGCCTCGTGCCGATCCGGGTGCGCATGACGATCGCTGGCGATGAGGTGGAGTTCGACCTCACCGGGACCCACCCCGCGATCGCCTCGAACTTCAACTGCGGCTTTGGCGGCGGCTTCTCCGCCGTGATCGGTGGCTTGAAGATGTTCTTCCCAGACGTCCCCCTCAACTCCGGCTTCTACCGGCCCGTCAAAACGATCCTGCCCGCGGGCAGCGTCGTCAACGCGCAGCCGCCGACGGCGGTCAGCGGCTACTACATGCCCTACGAGAAGGTCGCCAACACGATCGTCGAGATGCTCTCCGCGCTCGTGCCCGAGCGCGCGATGGCGTGCTCGTTCAACATGGAGTACCTCGAGGTCGCCGGGCGCGACCTGCGCGTCCCCGGGCGCCCGTTCTTCATGTGGTACGACTGGAACGTCGGCGGCTGGGGCGCGCGCAGCGACCGCGATGGCGCCAGCGCCAGCTCGACCCTCTTCGGGGCGGGCCTCGCGACCCAGCCCGTCGAGGGCCAGGAGCGCCTGTCCCCGGTGGTGGTCACCGAGTACGAGCTGCTCGCCGACTCGGGCGGGCCCGGCCGTCTGCGCGGCGGACTCGGCACGATTAAGAGCGCCCGGCTGACCGACGGCGCCGAGATGGTCGTCGCCTATGTCTCAGATCGCGAGCGCTCGATCGCGTGGGGGATCGCCGGCGGGCTGCCGTCGAACCCGATGGGCGTGACCTGCCTCCAGGACGGCGCCGCGCGCTTCCTCGGCGGCGCCTTCGTCGACCTGCCGATTGGCCCCGGAGCCACCTTCTCGCGCCCGTCCTCCGGCGGCGGCGGCCTGGGCGACCCGCTGACGCGCGACCCTCGCGCGGTGCTCGAAGACGTCGCTGACGGCTACGTCAGCGTCGAGCGCGCGCTGAAGGACTACGGGGTGGCCGTCGAGGTGCTGGACGAGGATCTCGCCGAATACCGGATCGACCGCGACCGCAGCGCGCGCGCGCGCGCGGAAATCCGCAGCGCTCGCAGCGGCTGGCTGGGGGAGGACCCCGCCACGGTGGCCGCCCGCTACCAGGCGGGTGAACTCGACCTGCTCGATGTCGTGCGCCGCTACGCCGTGATTCTCGACTGGGATAGCGGCGAGCCGCTGTTGCGCACGACCGCGACTTTCCGCGCGATGGTGCAGCGTCGCGCGGGCGCCTGGTGGGAGGAGTGAGGCGAGGGCTCCGGCAGGCAGGGAACCGTCCGGATATGCAGAAGTGTATAAGTACGGTCGGGGGCGTTATCAGAGGGACACTACGGGGAGGTAGATCCATATGGCAGCGGCAAGTCAGACGACTCCCGGAGCGCCGCCCGCGGACGCGGTCGGCCCGGGCCTACACAGGCATGTGCTCAGCGAGATCCAGGTACTCGCCCAGGCTGTATCAAATATCGGGCCGAGCCTCGGCGCGGCCTCGCTGATCCCGCTCATCTTCGCGAGCGCCGGGGGCGCGTCGTGGCTGACGGCCGCGATCGCCACGGTTGGGATGCTCGCGATTGCCGCGATCGTCAGCGAGCTTTCTCGCCGGCACGTTTCGATGGGGGCTCTGTACACGTTGATCCCCAAGGGCCTTGGCCCGACCGGCGGCCTGCTGGCGGCCGGCGGCTTTTTGATCATCGCGCTCGCCGGCCAGATGGTCGCGATCCTCGGCTTCGGGCCGGCCTTTGCCCAGTTCCTGAGCTCGGCCTTCAGCATCGGCCACGGCTCACGCGCCGAGCTCGTCGTGTTCGACCTCGGCGCCCTGCTGCTGGCAACGACGGTCGCGCTGCGCGAGATCCGCATCTCGACGACCGTCCTGCTCGCGATCGAGGGTGTCTCGATGACCGCGATCTCGGTGCTCCTGCTCGTGGTGCTCTTCAAGCACGGCCACATCTTCGATTCCTCCCAGCTGCAGCTCAAGGGCGCCAGCGCCCACGGCGTGCTGCTCAGCATGACGATCCTCGTGCTCGCCTTCGGAGGGTTCGAGAGCGCGGCGACGCTCGGCATCGAGAGCCGCCGGCCCCGCCGCTCGGTCCCGCTCGCGCTGCTCGGCAGCGTCGCGATCGTCGGCGTCTTCTTCATCGTCAACGCCTACGTGCAGATCCTCGGCTTCAAGGGCACCGGCCTGTCGTTCGCCAGCGAAACCGTTCCGCTCGGCACGCTGGCCAGCCACTACGGCGTCAACTGGCTCGGCGACGTCGTGCTGCTCGGCGTCTCGCTCAGCTGGTTCGGTGCGGTCGCCGCGTGGCTGAACTACGCTCCGCGCACGGTGCTCGCGATGTCCGATGACCGTGTGATCCCCGCCTGGTTCAAAGGCACGAGCTCCGCCGGCGCGCCGCGCGCCGGTCTGCTCTTTTGGGCGGCGACGTGGCTGGTCATCACGCTGTACCTGGTCGTCTCCGACGCGAACCTGACCCAGGCGTTTGGCAACATCGGTTACCTCGCCGGCTACGGCTACACGCTGCTGTATCTGTTCGTCGCGATGGCCGCGGTCGGCTACGCCTTCCGCCACGGCTTCTGGAAGGCGTGGTTCCTACTCAGCGCGTTCGTCGGCGGGGCCGTGATGATCCTGGAGTACTGGTACTCCTTCAAACCGTTCCCCGCCCACCCGCTCGACCTGTATGCCTACGGCTTCCTCGCGTTCGTCGCCGCGCTGCTGGTGGGTTGCGTGGTGG
Organism: uncultured Solirubrobacterales bacterium; assembly: GCA_963804675.1. Lineage (GTDB taxonomy): Bacteria > Actinomycetota > Thermoleophilia > Solirubrobacterales > Solirubrobacteraceae > Palsa-744. The sequence goes on from CAWDRI010000001.1 coordinate 3,305,410, forward strand.
CCTGGGTAGTCGCCCCCGATTGGCTGCGGCGGATGGGCACGACCGAAGAGGGCAGTGAGGCCGGACCCGCCTGAGTTCGACGTCGCCGTCGTCGGCGCTGGGCTGGCCGGCCTGTGCGCCGCGCGCACGCTGCGCCGCGCCGGGTGCAGCGTGCGACTGCTGGAGGCGAGTGCGCGAGTCGGCGGGCGCACCTTCAGCCGCACGCTCGCCGACGGCAGTCCCGTCGAGCTCGGCGGGGCCTGGATCGGGCCGGGCCACCGCCGTCTCGCCGAGCTCGCGCAGGAGTACGGCCTCGCGCCGCTGCGCCAGTATGCGCAGGGCGAGAACCTGTTCGAGACCGCGCGCGGCGAGGTCGTCGCCTACGCCGGCCACCTGCCGAGCTCGACCCCGGCCGCGGCGCGCGCGCTGGAGGCCGCGCTGGCACAGCTGGAGCAACTGGCGGCGCAGGTGCCGGTGCTGAGCCCGTGGCAGGCGCCGGCCGCGCTCGACCGGCAGACGGTGGCAGACTGGCTGGCGCACAACGTCCGCGAGCAGGAGGCACGCGCGGTGCTGGAGCTCCTCTGCGAGGCTGTGATCGCCGCCGACCCCGGTGAAGTGTCGCTGCTGCACCTGCTGTTCTTCGGTCGCGCCAGCGGCGGCCTGGATGGCCTGATCGCCGTCGAGGGCGGCGCCGGCGAGGAGCGGCTGGCGCAGGGCACTTACGAGCTCGCACAGCGCCTCGCCGCCGAGCTGCAGGACGCGCTCTGCCTGCAGACCGCGGTGCGCGCAGTGAGCTGGTCGCCAGACGCCGTGCGCCTGGAGATCGATGACGGCGCCTGCTTGGCGCGACGGGCGATCTTCGCGGTTGCGCCAGCGCAGGCGGGCCGCCTGCCCTACGACCCGCCGCTGCCGGTCGCTCGCGACGCGCTCACCCAGCGGGTCGCGCAGGGCGCGGCGATGAAGTGCGTGGCGGTCTATGCCGAGCCGTTCTGGCGCGCCGCCGGCCTCAGCGGCCACGGCCGCTCGCTGCGAGGCCCGGGCAAGGGCTTCTTCGACGTCACGCCGGCGGCGGGCACGCCGGGCATGATGATGTGCTTTGTCGAGGCCGACCACGCCCGCCGGCTCGGCGCGCTGGCGCTGGAGCAGCGCCGCGCTCAGGTGCTCGCGGGTTTCGCCCGTCTCTTCGGTCCCGGCGCGCTGGACGCGATCGACTATCACGACCACAACTTCTCCGCCGAGCCCTACATCCGCGGCTGCTACGCCGGCTATTTCCCGCCAGGCGCCTGGACGCGTTTCGGCGCAGCGCTGCGTGCGCCGATCGGGCCGCTGCACTGGGCCGGCACGGAGACTGCCGGCGAGTGGTACGGCTACATGGAGGGCGCGGTGCGCTCCGGCGAGCGCGCCGCAGCCGAGACGCTCGCGGCGCTGGCGCCAGCATGACGAGCTCCGACGGACAGGCGTCGCGCGGCCACCACGGCGACGCTCCAGGCCTCGACGGCGAGTCCCGGCGCCCCGCCAGCGACGCTCTCTATGAGCGCGCGCTGCGCCGGCTGCCGGGCGGCAACTCGCGCAGCACGCTGTTCGTGCCGCCGCATCCGCCCTACGCGCGCCGCGGTGAGGGGTGGCGGCTGGTGGACGTCGACGGCCACGAGCTGGTCAACCTGCACAACAACTACACCGCGCTGATTCACGGCCACGCGTTTGCACCGGCGCTGCAGGCCGCCTCGGCAGCGCTCGCCGACGGCTCGGCCTTTGGCCTGCCGACCGCCGCCGAGGTCGAGCTGGCGGAGCACCTTTGCGAGCGGATGCCGTGGGCGCAGCGCTGGCGCTTTGCGAACTCGGGCACCGAGGCCGTGATGATGGCCGTGCGCGCCGCCCGCGCGGCAACCGGACGCGACGGTGTGCTGCGCTTCGCCGGCTGCTACCACGGCAGCTGGGACGCGGTGCTGGAGCCCGGTGAGCGCGGCGTGCCGGCGGCCGTCGCGGGGGACGTGCTGACGCTCCCGCTGGGCGACGAGCGGGCACTGCGAGTCGCGCTGGCCGAGCACGGTGAGCGGCTGGCCTGCGTGCTGCTCGACCTGATGCCCAATCGCGCCGGCCTGCGCCCGCTCGCGCCGGCTTTCGCGGAGCTGGTGCGCGCGGAGACCGCGCGCCGCGGGATTGCGCTGATCCTGGACGAGGTCATCACCTTCCGTCTGGCGCCCGGCGGCCTGCAGCAGGCCTACGGGATCGCGGGCGACCTGGTGACGCTCGGCAAGGTCATCGGCGGCGGGCTGCCGATGGGCGCGCTGGGCGGCCGCGCCGAGCTGATGGATGTGTTTGACCCGCGCCGCCCCGACGCGGTGCCGCACGCCGGCACGTTCTCGGCGAACCCGGTCTCGCTCGGTGCCGGCTTGGCGACGCTGCGCGCGTTCGACGTCAACGCGCTCGCGCACGTCGACGCGCTCGGCGAGCGCCTGCGGGCCGGCCTGCGCGCGTGCGGCCACGCGGTCACCGGGCGCGGCTCACTGGCGAAGCTCGCGGCCGCCGATCCTGTGGCGCTGTGGTGGCGGCTGTACGACGCCGGTGTGCTGATCGCGCCGGGCGGCCTGATGTGCGTGTCGACGCCGATGGACGAGGCCGTGATCGACCGGGCGCTGGCGGCGTTTGCGGCGGCGACACGCTAGCCTTGCGCCGCCGGTCTTGCGCCGCACAGCCTTCGCGATCGATCCGAGCCTTCCGACTGCACGACCCGGCCACGATGCCCGCGCCATCCCCCACCGACCCCGTGATCCTCGCCGCTGTGCGCACGCCCGTCGGCCGCTACGGCGGCGCGCTCTCAGGCGTGCGCCCCGACGACCTCGCGGCGGTTGCGCTGCGCGCCGCGGTCGAGCGTCTCCCGGAGCTGGACCCGGCGCAGATCGAGGAGGTCTACCTCGGCTGCGCCAACCAGGCCGGCGAGGACAACCGCAACGTGGCGCGCATGGCGCTGCTGCTCGCCGGCCTGCCGCAGGAGATCCCCGGGGTCACCGTCAACCGCCTATGCGCCTCGGGCCTGTCGGCCGTGGTCTGCGCCTGCCAGGCGATCCGTGCGGGCGAAATCGAGCTGACGATCGCCGGCGGGGTGGAATCGATGAGCCGTGCGCCGCTGGTGATGGGCAAGGACGAAAAGCCCTTCGCGCGCGGCGACCGCACGCTGTATGACACGACGATCGGCTGGCGCTTCCCGAACCCGAAGCTGGCCGAGCGCTTCCCGCTGGAGGGCATGGGCGAGACCGGCGAGAACGTCGCCGAGCGCTGGGGTGTCAGCCGCGCCGACCAGGACGCGTTCGCCTTGGAGAGCCAGCGCCGCTGGGCTGCGGCCGACGCGGCGGGCCGCTTTGCGGATGAGCTCGTGCCGGTCGGCGAGTTCGAGCGCGACGAGCACCCCCGCCCGCAGTCCACGCCCGAGGCGCTCGCCAAGCTACGTGCGGTCTTCCGCGAGGGCGGCAGCGTCACGGCGGGCAACTCTTCCGGCGTCAACGACGGCGCCGCCGCGCTGGTGATCGCCTCGGCGCAGGCCGCGCAGCGCCTGGGCGTGCAACCGCTGGCGCGCTTCGTCGGCTCCGCCGCCGCGGGCGTGGACCCGCGCGTGATGGGGATCGGCCCGGTCCCCGCCGTGCGCAAGCTGCTCGCGCGCACGGGCGTCGCGGTGGACGACATCGACCTGGTCGAGCTCAACGAGGCGTTCGCCTCGCAGAGCCTCGCCGTGATCGGCGAGCTGGGCCTCGACCCGCAGCGCGTCAACGTCAACGGCGGTGCGATCGCGCTCGGTCACCCGCTCGGGATGAGTGGCGCTCGCCTCGTCGTCAGCCTCGTGCACGAGTTGCGCCGCCGCGAGGCTCACCTCGGCCTGGCCACACTCTGTGTGGGCGTCGGCCAGGGCCAGGCAGCGCTGTTCGCGCGCGAGCGCTGAGCCGCCGGCGGGCCGCGGCGTCACCAGGCCCTCCCGCTGGCCGGCCTCTGCGCCGGCTGGCCGACCCTCCACTGGTGGGCCGCTGACCGGCTGTCCAGCGCCCCGCCGGTGGGCCCCGGCGCCGGCCGTCCGACCCTCCACTGGTGGGCCGCTGTCCGGCTGTCCAGCGCCCCGCCGGTGGGCCCCGGCGCCGGCCGTCCGACCCCGCTGCAAGCAAACGTCCAGCGCCGCTAAGGCCGGCGCGGACCGCTGCCGATGATGGCCTCGTGACCTCAAGCTCTCGCTTGCACCGGACGCCGGCCGCGGCGCGGCGACGCGCGCGGCCATTGCTCGGCTCGCCCGCGCGGCTGCTGTTCGCATCGTTGCTGGCCGCCGCGCTGGTACTGGCGCTTGCCGTGTCCTCGGCGAGCGCCCTTGTGGTGAGCGTGGAAGAAAGTGGTGTGGTGACGGCGAAGGTCGGCGAGCAGCCGCGCAGCGAACTGCTCTTCTACGGCCCGCGCGGTAACGGGCCGCGCGGCATCGAAAGGGAAGCCTTCAAGAACCCCGCGGCGCTCGAATTCGCCAACCCCAAAGGCGCGCCGATCGTGCCCTCGAGCAAGGTGTACGCGATCTACTGGGACCCGACGGGGGGCCGCTACAACGGCGACTGGCAGGAACTGATCAACGGCTTCCTGCAGGCGATGGGCGCTGAAAGCGGCGGCTTCGATGACGTCTTCTCGACCGACGCACAGTACACCGACAAGGCCAACCAGCACGCGCTGTACCGCACGACGTACATGGGTTCCTATGTGGACACCGAACCCTACCCGGCAAATGGTTGCATCGACCCCGCGCCACTGCCCGGTGTTTACTACCCGGAAGAAAAGCCCTCGCAGGTCGGCTGCCTGACCGACGCGCAGATCCAGGCGCAGTTGAAGATGTTCATCGCCGACCACCACCTGACGACGGGCATGAGCACGGTCTTCTACGTGCTCACCCCGCCGGGTGTGACGGTTTGCCTGGACGGCGGTGGACCGAAAGGGCACTGCTCGGATCATGAAATGACGGTCGCAAGCTATATCAACAGCTTCTGCAGTTACCACTCGGATATCAGCCCGACGAACCCTACCGAAGGCGACGCGAACACGATCCTCTACGGGGTGATCCCGTGGACAGCCGGTACCACGGGCGCGGGCCACTTCTGGGAACTGGGAGAAGAACCGGAAGAGGCGTACGCCTGCCAGGACGGCGGTTATGACCCGAGCAGCAAGCCGCTCGCCGAGAAACACGAGGAAGTCAAAGAAAAGACAAACCAACAGATCGAAGAAGAAAAACAGAAAGAAAAAACCAAAGAAGAAACGGCTGCGCAGAAAGAGGAGGAAAAGCTCGAAGGGCCTCACATCGAGGAGCCCAACCAGACCAAGGGCGATGGTCCGGACGGCTACCCGGACACCGGTCTGGCGGATCTGATCATCAACCAGATCGCGGTCGAGCAGCAGAATATCGTCACCGACCCACTCTTGAACGCCTGGCAGGACCCGGAAGGTAAAGAGGCGACGGACGAGTGTCGTAACTACTTCACGCGGGCCAGCGAAATCGGCGGCAGCGTGAGCGCCAACGAAGCCACCGGCGCGGGCTCGCTCTCCAACCAGACGATCGACAAGGGCAATTACTACCTCAACGATGCCTTCGACCTGGCGGCGCTGAAGCTTTCCTACCCCGGGGTGCCGTGCGTGCCGGGAGTCGATCTGTACCCGCACTTCACCGCGCCCAATCCCGTCAATGCGGGTGAAATTGTGGGCTTCGACGGGATGGAGTCGGACATCACCCTGAACTGGGGCACCGAATACACGGTCAGCGGTGAACCAAAGCCCACTTACGCTCTCTACAAATGGAACTTCGGCGACGGCTCGCCCGAAGTGACGGGCTACGCGCCGGGCTCGCCCCCGGCCAACCCGCCGACGACGATCTGCGAACTGCCCTGGCGTGCGCCGTGCGCGTCGAGCACGTTCCACTCCTACCAGTACGGCGGCACCTATCAGGTGACGCTCACCGTGACTGACACCGGCGGCTATAGCGCCAGCGTGACCGAGCCGATCACCGTTGAAGGCCCGCCCCCGCCCTCAGAAGAAGGCGGTGGCTCAAAAGGTGGCGGCACCGGCGGCAGTAGCGGCGGTACCAGCGCGACGCCCAGCACGACCTCCCCCAGCCCGGGGGCACCCGGCACGGGCCCCGGCCCGGGCACGTTCGCCCCCGGCCCCTCGGTCACCGCGGCGGCGCTCTCGAGTTCGCTCAAGCAGGTCGCCAAAAGCGGGCTGGTGGTCCGCTACAGCGTCAACGAGCAGGTCGCCGGACGCTTTGAAGTGCTGCTCAACGCCGCGACCGCCCACCACCTCGGGATCGGTGGTCCAGCAGCCAGCGGCCTGCCCGCCGGCTCACCCCCGTCGCTGGTGATCGGCCAGGCGCTGCTGGTGACCACCAAGGGCGGACACAGCGCCGTACGGATCAAGTTCCCCAAGAGGACCGCCAAGCGCCTGCGCCACGCGCACCGCGTCACGCTCATGCTGCGGCTGAAGGTGCGCAACGCCTCCAAGAGCCCGCTGTTCACGACGGTCACCAGCACCGTCATCCTGCACCGCTAGAGCTTTGCCCGAAATGCGCCCGGCCGGCCGCGAGGCGCTGTTGCTGCGATCAGTCCGGGTACTCGTCCTTGCGAAAGCTGCGCGGCTCGTCGGGCTGGGGCTTGGGCGTGCGGTCGAGCAGGAAGTTGAAGTATGGCGCGACGAACGGGTCGGGGGCTCTCACCGTGTAGGTGTGGTAGACGGTCCCGTTCTCGCGCGCAAAGGCGATCCATGCGGGGACCTCGCGCAGCCCGTCCTTCAGCTCGGCGCCGACCTGGTGTGACCACTCGACCAGCCAAGCGGGTGGGTTGTCGACCATATCCCTGATTTGGGGAACGCGTTGTGCCTGTTCCTCTGAGAGTGCGAGCCCGAAGTCGGACGGGAACTCGGTGTTGTGGGTGGACACGTAGGGAAACTCCCAGCCCATCCGCTCCCTGTAGGCCGTGAGCCGGTCGATCGGCGCCCGCGAGAAGCACAGCAGCGTCACGTCGCGGTGGTGGAGGTGCACGAGCGAGCCGTTGAGGCAGTCGGCCAGGGAGGTGCACCCGGGGCACGCGCCGCCCGAGTAGTCCGGGCCGAACATGATGTTGTAGGCGAGCAGCTGGGAGCGGCCGTCGAAGAGCTCGGCGAGCGTCCGCGTCCCGTCTGCGGTGTCGAACTCGTACTCCTTCTGCACTGGAACCCACGGCAGGCGACGGCGCTGCTCGGTCACCTGCCGGCCGAGTTTCGCGTACTCGGCCTCGAGCCTCGCGAGCTCATCGCGCGCCGCCTGCCAGTCCTCGCGGCTTCCAGTCTTGTGGTCGCGCATTGTCCACCTCCGTTGGCTGTTGGTTGCCTCAGCGTAGGCCGCTTCGCGGCCGCCTCACCCTTCCAGCCGGGTGGCCTCACCTTCCCAGTCGCAGTCCCACCACCGAAGCTCAATCCACGAGCTGGCCGCCCGCACTCAAAGCCCCGGCCAGTGCCGCGCCACAAACCCCGCGTTGGAACGGATTTCCGGCTGCCAGCGCGAGGCGAACTCGCCGCTGCGCCCGACGGTGTCAAAGCGCATCCAGCGGCCACCGATGTTGACGTACATGTAGACGTGGCCGGCGTTGGCGTAGACGGTGATCCACTTGCCGGGGCCGGGTTCGCCCCAGCTCTCCAGCTGCCCGGACGTCTCGGGCGCTGAGAGCAGGCCGCCGGCGGCCAGCGCGTAGCTGACAGAGCCCGAACAGTCGTAGGAGTTCGACACGAACGACGCGTGCCCGCCGCCGTACACGTAGGGGAAGTCGGTGATCGCATTGGCGCCGGCGATCACGCGCTGGATGACTTCGGGCACGTCCTGGGGGATCGGCAGCTGGCCGTCGCCGCCGATCGAGTCGCCGCCGGGGACGATCGAGAGGGTCGCGGTTTCGCGTTGGCGCGCGGCGCGCTGGACAGCGTGCATCTGTTTGAGCTCGGCTTCGATTTCGGCATTCGACTGGGCGCCGGGCGCGAGCACTTCTTCGGCGGCTTTGCGCGGCGCGGTGGCCTTGGCGTGGTGCACGGCGCCGGACACGGGAAAGCTCTTGGCTTCTTCGGGGTCGCGCACCTCGGGCACGGGCTTGGTCGAGGCGAGCGCGACCGGGCCCGACGGCGGGTGGGCGGCCGGCGAGGATGTATGCGCCGCGACGGAGGCGTGGGCGTGCGCCCCGACCGGACCGCGCGCGTGCGCCGCCCCGTGGTGGGTCGCCCCGTGGTGGGCCGCTCCGTGGTGAGCCCCGCCGAGTGCGAGCGCCACGCCGAGCGCGACGAGGCCGGCGAGCAGTGCGCCGCCGAGCGGGTACTGCGCGCGTCGCGCGCCCCACGGGCCGCGGCGTCTGCTGGGGACGCCCAAGCTCTCTCTGCGCTGCTCCGAGGCCACTGCGAAGAAGGCTAGCGCCGATGCTCGGCGACCCGCGCCGCTGCAATGGATGCGCCGGCTCGGCATGCGGCGACCCGCGCCGCTGCAACAAGCGCGCCGGCCCGACGTGCGCCGGCCCGACGTGCGTCGCCCCGCGGCCCGTTCGAGCGGCCCACCAGGCGCGCGCTGCCCATGCGCCCCCCGCTGCAACGGGGCGCGCCGCCGTCTGTCCGCCCCCCCGCTACCCTGGCCGGATGCAAGATGAGGCTACGCTTGTGGGGATGCACCGCCCTGGCGCTCCAGCGGCCGCGGAGCTGCGTACGCACGTGCGCGTGCTGCACGGACTGCGCCGACCGGCCAACTGGCTGCAGCTGGTGCGCTTTGGAGTCGTTGGCGGCACGGGGTTCGTTGTCAACCTGCTCGTCTACACGGTGTTGGTGCATCCGTTCGGGCTCTACTACCTGGCGGCGTCTGTGATCGCGTGGCTGGTGGCGGTGGCGAACAACTTCGTGCTCAACCGCCGCTGGACGTTCGAGGCGCGCGCGGGATGCGTGCACTTTCAGGCGCTGCGCTTCCTGCTCGTCAGCATCGCGGCGGAGGTCGCCAGCCTGCTGATTCTGACCGCGCTGGTGGAGGGCGCGGGGCTCGAGAAGGTCGCCGCGCAGGCGCTCGCGGTGGCGGCCTCGATGCCGCTGAACTTCCTTGGCAACAAGCTCTGGAGCTTCCGCGCCGGCTAGGATATGAATGAAGAGGGGCCCGGCTCGGCGGCCTGCGGCGGCCTGCGCCACCCTCTAGCGAGGAGCGCCGGCGACGGTGTGGCGGGACCCTGCGGGGTACCTATACTCTGATTCCCCACAGCGGAGGACTTTCCGTGCAGGAGATGGTGATCTACGGCGTGAGCTTCGACATGGTCGGCAAGCAACCGATCGTGCTGTTGAAGACCGTTGAGGGCAGCAAGTTCCTGCCGATCTGGATCGGCCACCCCGAGGCCGCGTCGATCCTGATGAAGCTCCAGGGCGCGAGCACGCCGCGCCCGATGACGCACGACCTGCTGTGCGACATGCTCGGCGAGCTGGACGTGCGCTGCACGCAGGTCGCGGTCACCGAACTGCGCGAGAACACGTTCTTCGCGTCGATCACGCTCAACGTGGCCGGCCGCGAGCTCGAAATCGACTCGCGTCCCAGCGACGCGATTGCGCTCGCCGTGCGCTCGGGCGCGCCGATCTTCGCCGCCGAGGAGGTGATCGCCGAGTCGGCGATCGAATTCGAGCAGAACGAGGAGGAGTCCGAGGACGTCGTCGAGCAGTTCAAGGAGTTCCTCGACCAGGTCTCGCCCGAGGACTTCGCCGCAGGCGACTCCTGACCGAAGCCGGGGGACACGCGCCTTCGGCGCGCATCCCCGTTTCGGCCAGCGCGCAGGCGAGCCCCCTGAGCGGGGGCCGGCGTCCGGTCCAGAGTCGTCCGCGGTCCAGAGTCGCCCGAGGGCGGGGGTGTGTTGGTTGTTTTGCGACGCGAAGTAAGCGGAAATATCACGATATCCTGTAGATATCTAGATATCTCGCACTACTTCGTCCACCAAAAAGAAGTCCACACAGCCCCCTCGGCCCGCCTTGGGGGGCGCTCAGCGCGTAAACGCGCTCTGCAGGATCCGCGCTACGAGCGCGTCGAGGTCGATCCCCGCGGCCTCCGCCGCCAACGGGAGGAGGCTGGTTTCGGTGAGGCCGGGCACGACGTTGATCTCCAGCACGGTCAGCTCGCCGCTGTCGCGGTCCAGCATCAGGTTGACGCGCGCCACACCGTGGCAGCCGAGCAGCTTGAACGTCGCGATCGCCAGCTCCTGCGCGCGCGCGGTGGTCTCGGCGGGCAGCTCGGCGGGGCATACGAACGTGGTCATGCCGATCTCGTAGCGCGACTCGTACGCGTAGAAATCCTGCTCGCGGGGGATCGCCTCGATCACTGGCATCGCCACCGGCTCGGGAATGGCACCCGGCCCACCCGCGGAGTCCGGCACCGAGTCAAGCACTGAGACCGCGAGGTCACGGCCGTTGATGTAGCGCTTGAGCACGACCTTGCGGTCGTAGGAGAGCGCAGCCACGATCGCGCGGGGTAGCTCGTCGCTGGATTGCGCGAAGTTCACGCCGAGCGCGGAGCCCTGGCTGGCCGGCTTGACCACCATCGGAAACCCCAGCTCGCGGCCGATGACCGGCAGCGCCGCCGCCACGCCGAGCTCTCTGATCGCGCTCTCCTTGAAGGCGCGGAAGTCCGGCGTGGGGATGCCGGCCTCGCGCATCAGGTACTTGGCGAGCGCCTTGTCGGTGCAGCGCATGCACGCGGCGGACCCCGAGCCGGTGTAGGGAACGCCGATTGCCTCCAACAATCCCTGCACGGTGCCGTCCTCGCCGTCGCGGCCGTGCAGCGTCATGAACGCCGCGCGCGGTCGATGCTCCAGCAGTTCGCCGAGCAGTTCGGGTCCGGCGTCGATCGCGATCACCTCGTGCCCCAGCGCTTGCAAAGCGTGCTGCGCGCGCTCGCCGGAGCGCAGCGACACGGTGCGCTCCAGCGACGCTCCGCCCTTGAGCACCGCCACCGGCCTGCGCCCCGGGGCCTCCGCGTCGCCGGCGAGCCGCAGGTGCGCGCGCCTGCTGGGTGCCTGCTCTGCGCCCGCGCCGCCCCGCGCGGCCCCGCCCGCGTTCATCGCCCCCGGCGCCGGCGGCCGTCAGTGCGCAGCGCGTCGGCGAGCGCTGCGGCGCTCGCCGCGGTACTCGCATCCCCCTCGCCCCCGGCGTCGGCGCTCGCGGGAGCCGACGGCGCCGCGCGCGGGGAGTGGGCCGGCGAGGAGCCGGTCAGCGCGCCGAACAGACCGGTGTCGCCCCCCAAGAGCCCGCCGATACGCCGGATGCCCTCGCGGATCGTCTCCTCGGGCAGGCCCGCAAAGTTCAGCCGCATCGAGGAGCTGCCGCGCCGGCCGTCCATGTACGCCGCGCGCCCCGGCACGAACGCAACATCCTCGGCTCGCGCCAGCAGGTTCGTGGTGTCGACGCCTCCGTGTAGCGTCGCCCAGATGAACAGCCCGCCCTGCGGCGCCGTCCACTGCGCGCGCTTGCCGAAATGCTCCTCCAGCGCTCCCAGCATCGTGTCGCGCCGGCGCCCGTAGAGGGTCCTCAGCTGTGCCAGGTAGCCGCGCCAGTCGTGCTCGCGGAAGTAGGCCGCGACGAACAGCTGCGTCATCGGCGAGGAGCACAGGTCGGCGCCCTGTTTGCCGAGGTTGAGCTTTCCGAGCACCGGCCGCGGTGCCACCGCCCAGCCGAGGCGGATGCCGGGAGAGAGGATCTTCGAGAAGGTGCCGAGGTAGATCACGAAGTCGGACTTGCCGTCGCGGTCGGAGTTGGCGGCGTCCAGCGAGTAGAGCGTCGGCAGCGGCTCGCCCTCGTAGCGCAGCAGGCCGTAGGGGTTGTCCTCGAGCACCAGCAGCTCCCGTTCGCGCGCGAGCGCCACCAGGCGGCGGCGGCGCTCCAGCGACATCGTCACGCCGCCGGGGTTCTGGAAGTTGGGGATCGTGTAGATGAACTTCGGACGGCGGTTTTCGCGCTGCAGGCGCTCGAGGACAGCCTCCAGCGCATCGATCGGCATGCCGTCCGCATCCACCTCGATCTGCACGACGTCCGCCTGATAGGCACCGAAGGTGGGCACCGCGCCGGGGTAGGTGGGGGCCTCGGCGACGATCACGTCGCCGGGGTCCACGAGCGTCTTGCAGACGAGGTCGATCACCTGCTGGCCGCCGGTGGTGACGATCATCTCCTCGGTGCCCACGGCGGTGCCCTCCTCGGCCATCACCTGCACGATGCATTCCATCGTGGCCGCCATACCCTCGGTGGGGCCGTACTGCAGCGCGCGGGCGGTGGAGTCGGCGGCGACGTCGGCCATCAGCTTCGCGTAAAGCGCGGGCGGGAACGTGCTCGTGTCGGGCAGGCCGCCGGCGAGCGAGATCACGTCGGGCCGTTCGGTGAGGGCCATCATCTCGCGCATCGCCGAAGAGCGCATACCCCGCGTGCGGGCCGCGAACAGGCGCTCGTAGCGGTGCAGGTCGTGTGCGGTCGGACGGGCCCCGCGGCCACCGTCGTCTATCGTCATGGCGCTTGCCACCGTAGCGCACGCGCGCGCGTGCGGCGCAAAAAGCCCTGCCGGAACCCGCCATGAACGGTCTCGTCTTCTACATCGGCCTCGGCCTCGGCCTCGCGCTCGCCGCGGGGCTGCGGCCGTTTCTGCCGGCGCTGCTCGCCGGCGCGCTGGGGTCGGCGGGCGCGCTCGGCGTCAGCTTTGCGCACGGCGCGTTCACGTTTCTGCAGTCGGGCTGGTGGCTGCTGGCTGTCGCGGTCGCGTTCGTCCTCGCCTGGACGCTGCAGCTCACGCTCGGCAGCGAACGCCTGGACGCGGGCCCGCTGGGGGCGGCGCTGGCGGGGATCGGCGTGGGGATCGCCGCGGTGCTGTTCGCGGGCACGCTCGGCGACCACGGCGACGCGGCCTGGCCGGGGTTGCTCGCCGGAGCCGCCGCGGCGGTGCTCGTGCAGGCCGCGGTGCGCCCGCTGCTCGCGCGCACCCGCGCGCGCCTGCCCGACCGCGGGGCGCGCGAGGCGGTGACGCTGTACGTTAACAGCGCGTCGCTGCTGCTCGCCGCGTTGGTGGCGCTGTTGCACCCGCTCGGCTACCTCGCGCTGGTGCCATTCGCGTGGCTGGCCCTCGCCGCCCGCCGGCGCGCGGGGCAGCGCTACGCGGGGTTGCGGATTCTGGGGCGTTGAAGCCGTCCAAGCTCGTCCTCTGCGTGATCGACGCGATGGCGCCGGCGATGCTCGAGCAGGCGGCGGTGGAGGGCGCGGTGCCGGTGCTCGCGCAGCTGATGGAGCGCGGGCGCTATATCCCGGACTGCGCGGCGGCGTTTCCGTCGGTGACGCCTGTGTGCGCCGCCTCGATCACGACCGGCGCGGGCCAGGACCGCCACCACATCCCGGCGATGAACTGGTATCACCGCGGCGAGCAGCGCTACGTCGAATACGGCTCGAGTTTCCGCGCCGCGCAGCGGTTCGGGATCGCGCGCCAGCTGACCGACACCGTCTACAACATGAACCGCGCGCATCTGGCGCCCGAGCCGCTGACGGTGTTCGAGTCGCTCGACGACGCGGGCGTGCGCACGGCGGGCACCACCTACCTGATCTACCGCGGCCGCCACCGCCACGAACCCCAGCGCACGGGCACGCTCGCACGGATCGCCTCGAGCACGCTGATGCGCCACCCGGTGATGGGGCCGCGCGAGCTGTTCTACGCCGACGTTTTCGCCAGCCGCCGCACCGGCTGCCGCTCGACGCTCGGGATGCCGGGCGTGCGCGACCAGCACTCGGGCTGCGTCGGCGCATACCTGGTCGAGCACGACCTGTTCGACTTCCTGCTGCTGTCGCTGCCCGACAACGACTGGCACTCGCACAAGCGCGGGCCGGCGGCCCAGCAGCAGTCGCTGGCGCTCGCCGACCGCCAGCTCGCGCGCATGTGCGACGCGGCGGGCGGCGTCGAGGAGTTCCTCACCGACCACGCGATCGTGGTGATGGCCGACCACTCGCAGGCGCCGGTGAGCGCGACGCTCGACCTGGTCGGCGCGCTGGCGCAGTTCGGTGTGCTGCAGCCGGCCGCGCCGCGTGCGCGTGCGCGCGCCCGCGCGGATGGCGCCGATGACGACGAGGATCACAACGCCCCGCGCGTGGCGGTCTGCCCGTCCCAGCGCGCGGCGATGATCTACCTGCTCGGCGAGCGCCGCCGCCGCGAGTTGCGCTCGGACGTCGTGCGCCGCTGCCTGGCGCTGGAGGGCGTCGAGCTGGTGATGTGGCTGCAACGCGACGGCCACGGCAGGCCCGTGGAGGCCGTGGTCGCGCGGCCGTCGATCGGGGAGCTGCGCTTCGCCCCGGGGGACGGCGTGCGCGACGCGCGCGGTGCGGGATGGGATTTGGAGGGCGAGCGCGCTGCGCTCGCGGGGAGGGTTCGCGACGGCGTGCTGCAAACGCCCGTCCACCCCGACGCGCTGGCCCGCGTCTGGGCGGCGCTGACGTGCCCCACCTCGGGCGAGGTCCTGCTGTCGGCGGCGGAGGGTTTCGAGTTCCTGGACTGGGGTGGCCAGGCGCACGTAGGCGGCGGCAGCCATGGGTCGTTGCGCGGCGAAGACTCGCTCGGCGCGCTGGTGCTGTGCGGACTGCGCGCCGACGATCCGCCCGCGCCCGACGGGCATCGTGCGCAGTGGACGATCCGCGACATCGCGCCGCTCGTTCGCGGGCACTTCGGTCTCGGCTGAGCCCCGCCGCACCCCGGGACCGTCACGGGCGCGTCGCGCGAGCGGGTCGGTTGGGGCCGGGCCGGGCCGCGTCGGGTCGGCGGCCAAGTCGGGCTGGGCTGGGTCGGGCCGGGCGGCCAAGTCGGGCTGGGTCGGGCTGCCAAGTCGGGCTGGGTCGGGCTGCCAAGTCGGGCTGGGTCGGGTCGGGCCGGGCGGCCAGGCTGGGCTGCCAGGTCGGGCCGGGTCGGCTTCGGGTGGGCCGGGCCGGGCCGGGTGGCGTGTGGGCCTCTTCTTAAATACGCGACCGAAGTGGTCCAAGATATCCAGATATCTGGCCTGATATCTAGATATTTCAGGCTACTTGGGTCGCAAAACAACAAACAGGCACCCCGCACGAAGCCCGTTCGACTGGCCGCGCCGCCGCGCCGGCGCGAGTACCCTCGGAGCGATGCGCCGCAGGTTCGTCGCGATCGTACTGGCCGGGTTTTGCCTGCCGGCTGTGTTTGTGTCGGCGGTCAGCGCCCACCCTCCCGCGCGCGCACACGCGCGCGCGCCCTCTCGCTCGCGCGCACGTGCAAACGGCGGCGCGTTCGCACACGCCGCCACCCCCGCCGCGACGGCCACGAACTCCACAGGCCCGTTCGCACGCATCGCCGCCACGACGGCCACCACCACCTCGGAATCCCCCGTGCCGGTCGCGCCGTCGTCGATCCCCCCCGTCGGCCGGCGCCTCTCCTCCGACGAGGTGCTCGAAATCGCCGGCCGCCTGCCGAAGATGCGCCGCGAACGCGCGCGCTACCGCGGCTCCTACGACGGCGCCTACCTGAAAGGCCCGGCGCGCTGGCAGGTCAGCTACTTCGCGCGCGGCGGCAAGGAAATCGGCCAGGTGATCATCGCCGACGCGTCCGGCCGCGTGCTCGAACAGTGGACGGGCTTTCAGGTCGCGTGGTCGATGGCGCGCGGCTACCCCGGCGCCTTTGGCCGGCACGTCAACGCGCTCTACATCTGGCTGCCGCTGTGCGCCCTGTTCCTGTTGCCGTTCGTCGACCGCCGCCGGCT
Organism: uncultured Solirubrobacterales bacterium; assembly: GCA_963804675.1. GTDB lineage: Bacteria > Actinomycetota > Thermoleophilia > Solirubrobacterales > Solirubrobacteraceae > Palsa-744. Next base: position 3,321,153 of record CAWDRI010000001.1, read on the forward strand.
GTTCTCGCTGAACCACCTCGACCTGCTGGCGCTGCTGTCCTTCTCGGTTTCGCTGGCGTTCTTCAACCACGGCGACGTCGGCATGTCGGTGCCGCTGACCTACCCGCCGCTCGTATACCTGCTGGTGCGCATGCTGGCGGCGGCACGCGGACGCGGCGGTTTCGCGCTGCACTCATGGATCCCGGCGCAATGGCTGGCGGTCGGCGTGGTCTTCCTGTTGGGTTTTCGCATCGGCCTGAACGTCACCGACTCGAACGTGATCGACGTCGGCTTCGCCGGCGTGATCGGCGCCCAGCGGGTGGTGGACGGCGGCACGCTCTACGGCCACTACCCCTCCGACAACGAACACGGCGACACCTACGGCCCGGCCAACTACGAGGCCTACGTGCCCTTCGAGCAGGTCTTCGGCTGGGGTGGCACGTGGGACGATCTGCCCGCGGCGCACGCCGCGGCGATCTGCTTCGACCTGCTCGCGGTCGGGCTGCTGTTCCTGCTCGGACGTCGCGTGCGGGGGCCGGCGCTCGGCGTGACGCTCGCCTACGCGTGGGTCGCCTACCCCTTCACGCTGTTTGCGCTGGAGAGCAACAGCAACGACACGCTCGTCGCCGTGCTCGTGCTCGCCGCCCTGCTGTTCGCGACCTCCCCGCCCGCGCGCGGCGTGTTCGCCGCGCTTGCCGGCCTGACCAAGTTCGCGCCGCTCGCGCTCGCGCCGCTGCTCGCCACGCACGGGCTGCACGAGCTGCCCGCCGGCCGCCGTGCGCGCGCGCTAGGGCTGTTCGTGCTCGCCTTCGTGCTGAGCGCCGCGCTCGTGTCGATCCCCGCGCTCGCGCACGACTCGCTGCACGAGATCTACGAGCGCACGCTCGCCTACCAGGCCAACCGCGGCGCGCCGTTCTCGGTGTGGGGGCTCTACGGACCCTCGCATGCGCTCCAGGTCGGCCAGACGGTCGTGCAGGCCGCCGCGGTGTCGCTCGCACTGGGGTTGGCGCTCGTGCGCTGCCCGCCCGGCGTCCCCGCGCTCGCCGCGGCCTGCGCCGCGATCCTGATCGCGGCGCAGCTCGGCCTCGAATACTGGTTCTACCTGTACATCGTCTGGTTCTTCCCGCTGGCGCTGCTCGCGCTGCTCGGTCTGCCCGAACGCGCGGGCCGCGCGTCTACGCCACAGGCACCGGCGGCGCCGGACGCGGCATCAGCACCTGCTCGATCGAGTCCGCTCGCAGTCGCCTAGAGCAGCGGATCAGCACGCCGTTGAGCCACGGGTCCTCTTCGGAGGTCTGAAAGCGCACGGGCATCTGCGTGACCAGCGCCTGCAGCGCCTGCTCGCGCTTGACCCCGATCACGCCGCCGCGCGGGCCGGTCATGCCGACGTCGGTGATGTACGCGGTGCCGCCGGGCAGCACGCGCGCATCGGCGGTCGGGATGTGCGTGTGGGTGCCCACCACGGCGCTCACGCGGCCGTCCAGATGCCAACCGAGCGCGACCTTCTCGCTGGTCGCCTCGGCGTGCATGTCGACGAGGATCTGGTCAACGTCGCCGAGCTCGCGCAGCGCGCCGTCGATCTCCACGAACGCGGAGCGGCCCGTGCGCAGGTAGAGGCTGCCGCTGAGGTTGATCACGCCCAGCCGCGTCCCGGCGGCCGACTCCACGACGCACACCCCCCGCCCGGGCTGGCCGCGCAGGTAGTTCGCCGGACGCACGATCCGCGGCTGGCTGTCGAGGTAGGGGTAGATCTCGCGCCGGTGGTAGGCGTGGTTGCCGAGCGTGATCGCGTCGACGCCTGCGGCCAGCAGCTGGTCGGCGGCCTTCGGCGTGATCCCCAGCCCGCCCGCGACGTTCTCGCCGTTGACGACCACGAACGTCGGCGCGTAACGCTCGCGCAGGACCGGCAAACACTCGATCAGCGTATGCCGCCCGATACTGCCTACCAGGTCGCCGACGAACAGGATCGAGCACGCGTCCCCGCCGGCGCCCGCCTGTGGCTCAGCCATACTGGACCCATGACGGGAGGCACGTGAGCGTCGAGCCGAAGGCCGCGCCGCCGACGCCACCGGAGCGCGAGCTGACCGACTCCCCCCCCAGCCGACCCGCGGCGCCGCCGCGCGTGGTCGTGCCGCGCTGGGTGCAGCTGGTGATGCTGCCGCTGGTGCTGCTCGCGCTGTGGGCGCTGGCGCGCGCGGCGGGCAAAGTGCTGGTCGTCTTTATCGTCGCGGCGCTCATTGCTCTCATGCTCAATCCGGCGGTGGCACTCCTCCAGCGCTCGCGCCTGCCGCGCGGTCTGGCCGTGCTCACCGTGTACCTCGCATTCTTTCTCACATTGGCCGGGCTCGGCTTTCTGCTCGCCAATCCGATCTACCACCAGGCGCAGTCCTTCACGCACAACCTGCCGACACTCGAGCGCGAAGCCAACGAATCGCTTGCCACCGTCCAGGCATGGCTGAACCATCACGGCGCGCACGTCCAGTTCATCAAGCAGGGCAAGACCGCGCTGCAGACGATCGAGGACAAAGTTGCCAAAAGCGCTGGTTCGCTCGCCTCCTTCGGCGGCGGCCTGATCTCGGAAGTCGCGAGCGCGATCTTTGACCTCGTGGTGATCTTCGTGCTCTCGGTCTACATGCTGCTCTACGGCGAGCGCATCGGGCACCTCGTGCGCCGCGCGCTGCCCGACGGCGACGGCACGCCCGCCGATGACTACCCGACGCTCGCCCAGAACGCCGTCTCGCGCTACGTCGGCGGCCAGCTGCTGTTCAGCCTCGCGATGGGCGCCTCGACCGGCGTCGCGCTCTACATCTTCGGCGTGCTCGGCATCTTCCCCGACGGGGAGAAGTATGCGGTCGCGTTTGCGCTGTTCTACGGGATCATGGAGCTGATCCCCTACATCGGCCCGATCCTCGGCGCCGCGCCGCCGGTGATCGTGGCGCTCGTCTCCGACCCGATCAGCGCAGTGTGGGTGGCGCTGCTGTTTGTGGGCATGCAGCAGCTCGAGGGCCACGTAGTCGCGCCGCAGATCTTCGGTCACACGCTGCGCATCAACCCGCTGCTGGTGATCTTCGCGCTGCTCCTCGGCCTGCAGCTCCACGGGGTCATCGGCGCGCTGATCGCGCTGCCGATCCTCTCCGTGCTGCGCGAGACGTTCGTCTACCTCCAACGCCACCTCACCCTCGAGTCCTGGGGGGAGCACTCCCGGGGCGGCATGCTGTGAGTGCGGAGCAGGGGGGCGCGCCGCTGCTGCGCGCGCGCGCGGTCGCCAAGCGCTACGGCGAGCGCGAGGCGCTGCGCGGGGTCGATCTGGAGGCCCACGCGGGCGAGCTGGTTGCCGTCATCGGCCCCAACGGCGCCGGCAAGACCACGCTGCTGTCGATCCTCGCCGGCGCGCAGCCGCCGAGCGCCGGCGAGGTCAGCCTGCCGGCGGAGGTGGACCGCCGGCGGGCCAGCGGGGCGGGCGCGCGGGCGGGAACAATGCCGGCGGGTCCTGCGCGCGCGTGTGCGCGCGAGGCGGGCACGCCGGGGGACGTGCACGATGCGCGGGCCGGCGCGGCCAGCGCTCCCATGGGCAGCTCGCGACGCGGCGATTCGCGCGTGCGCGCGCGTGGGGTCCGTGCCGGCTGGGGGGTGGGGTGGGTTCCGCAACAACCGGCGCTCTACTCGCGGCTGTCGGTCGCCGAGAACCTCGAGCTGTTCGCTCGTCTGGAGGGGGTCGCCGACCCGCGCGCGACGGTCGCGGCGATGCTCGCGCAGACCGACCTCGCAGACCGCGCGCAGGAGCGCGTGGCGCGCCTCTCCGGCGGCAACCGCCAACGGGTCAACATTGCGCTCGGCCTGCTCGCCGACCCGGCGGTGCTGGTGCTCGACGAGCCCTCCTCCTCGCTGGACCCGCGCCAGCGCGAGCGGTTGTGGCGTTTTATCGTCGGCCTCGCGCAGCGCGGGCGCTGCGTGGTGTTCTCCACCCACAACGTCGCCGAGGCCGAGCGCTACGCCCAGCGCGTGCTGGTGCTCGCCGACGGCGAGCTGCTGTTCAGCGGCACCCCAGCCGAGCTGGCGCACGCGGCCGGCAGCGACGGCGGCCTGGGCTTCGAAGGCGCGTTCGTCGCGTTCCTGCGCGCGCGGGGGCACTGAGATGGCCCGGACGTGCCTGCCCCGCTGCGCGCCGACGTCTGCCACGCCCGACTGGCAACTGCTGCCGGCGGCGACCGGGAGGTGGACGCGATGAGGTGGCTGCTACGCAAGGACCTGCTGATCCTCGCCCGCTCGCGACTGCTGGTCGCGGTGCTCGTGATCTACCCGGTCGCGGTCGCGCTGCTGATCGGCCTGGCGATCTCGCGCGCGCCGTCCAAGCCGAAGGTTGCCGTCTTGGACCTCTCTCCGCCCGGCGCGAGCGTGGAACTGGGCGGACGGCGGTTGGAAGTCGCGCATTACTACCAGGCGCTCTACAGCCAGGTGCAGGTCGTGCCGGTCGCCACCCGGGCGCAGGCGCAAGCCGAAGTCAAGTCGGGGCGGGTGCTGGCGGCGATCGTGATCCCGGCGAACGTCGCCACGGCGCTGTCTTCGGTGACCAACCAGGCGCAGCTGGAAGTGATCTACAACGGCGAAGCGCTGCAGCAGAGCTTCACCCGCTCGACAATCGAAGCGGCGCTGGCGCAGGCCAACCTCGAACTGTCCGCGCAGATCCGCGCGGTGGCGGCGGATGTGATCGGCAACCTGCTGAGAGGCGGCAACCTCGGCGTGCCGGGCGCCCCGCAGAACCTGCCCGGCCTGGAGCGTATCCCCGCCATCCTGGGGGCGATCCTGCGCAGCGAGCCACCGGGGAGCCGCCACGACGAACTCGCGCGGATCGCCGAATTTGCGCAGTTCGCCGCGCAGAACCTCGGCGTCAGCGGGCGCGTGCTGCGCACCGTCAGTCGGCCGATCGCGGTGCGCAGCACGCTGTTGCACGGCCGGCGCACGCCGCTGAACGACTATGCGGTGGTCGTCGCGGTCAGCATCTCGCTGATGTTCGTCTGTGTGCTGCTGGCTGCCGGCGGGATCGCGCTGGAGCGCGAAGAGCACACGCTGGCGCGTCTCGTGCGCGGGCTGGTCAGCCGCGAGCAGCTGCTCGCCGAGAAGCTCGTGCTCGCGGGCGGCTGCGCGCTCGTGTTGGCGTTTGCGATGCTCGCCGGGATCGGTGCGTTCGTGGGACTGGAGTGGAGCCGCGCCGGGCTGTGGCTGCTCGCGCTCGCCGGCGGCGCGCTGGCGTTCGGCGCGCTCGGGATCGCGATCGGCGCGCTCGCGCGCGAGGTGCGCGCCGCCTCGCTGCTGGCGTTCCTGCTGTCGCTCCCGCTGGCCTTCCTCGCCCTGGTTCCCGCGGGTGCAGTCGCGAGCGGCCTCTACGACGCGATCGGCGCGCTCTCCTTCGTGTTCCCCTTCAAGGCCGCGCTGCAGGCGCTCGACGCCGCCGTCAACCGCTCGGCGCCGGGACTTGGGATCTCGCTCGTGCACCTGCTGGCGCTGAGCGCGCTGTTCGCCACGCTCGCGCGCGTGGGCTTGCGCCGCGGCGAGGTCTAGAGCGACCCAATCGACGGCCGTATCGGACCCGGCCGCTCCGCCCGCCCCGCCCCGCCCGCCCGCCCCGCCCGCCTGCCTCGCCCGTCCCGCCGCCCTGTCCGCCTCGCCCGCCCGCCCCGCCGCCCTGCCCGCCTCGCCCGGCCCACCGGCCCGGGTGGGGGACGCCAGACGCCGCGCGAGGTTCACCACAGGTGGGAGACAAAAAAACCCGGCAGCTGAGGGTGGCAATGCTCTTGCGTGCTGCTGTTCGCGCGGGCACTCGCCATCGATCGCGGCGGGCCGCCGCAGGGCGCGGCTAGCCTATTTGAATGGCAATAGTCCCCACCACGGCCCCGGCGCCGGCCCTGCGTGAACGAGGGTCGGAATTGAGAAGGCTGGTCGCCCGGAATTTCAAGAAGGTGGTACAGGGCGACGACGACGCGCGCGCGCATGCGCTGAGGGCGTTCGCCTTTCTGCTGACGCGCCGGGTGACGCCGCTGGTCGGCGTCGAGCAGGACGGCGTTCGCTACGCGATCAGCACACGCGAGCCGTGGGGCCTCGGCTTTTCCACGTTCGTGTACCGAGTTTTCGACGAGCAGACGATCTGCCGCCTGGAGGCGGCTCTCGGCCGCCACACCGGCATCGAGACACTCGAGGGCCTGACGATCGTCGAGGTCGGCGCCAATATCGGGACGGGGACGGTCTCGATGCTCATCCGCCACGGCGCCAAACGCATTGTCGCGATCGAGCCGGACCCGGAGAACGTACGCTTTTTGAAAGCCAACCTGGCCCTCAACGGCGTCGAGGACCGAGTTGACATTCACCAGATAGCCCTCTCGGACTCCGACGGCGTCCTAACGCTGGAGCGCTCTTCGGATAACTCCGGCGATCACCGAATTCGAGTCCCCACTCCGCACGGACCCGACCTCGCGGGTGAGCAGCAGCGTGTCGTCATCGATGTTCCGGCACGGCGCCTCGATTCGCTGGTGCACGCAGGCGAACTGGACGCGGACGGCGTCGGCCTGGTGTGGATGGACGCACAGGGTCACGAGGCACACATCCTGGCGGGCGCCGACACACTCTGGGCGGCGAAGATGCCAATCCTCACGGAGTATTGGCCCTACGGCCTGCGCCGGGTGGGCGCGCTGGACCGTTTCCATGAGCTGGTGGCGCAGCGCTGCGAGACGGTCGTCGATCTGCGTAGCTGTTACGACGAGCCCCCAACTGTGCTCGAAGCTTCGCGCGTCGCCGAGCTGGCCGGCCGCTACAGGGCCAGCAGGGACAGGGAGGAAGATGTGCCCTACACCGACCTGCTGCTGCTACCGCGCCGCGTGTGAGTACGCGCGGGCGCGGGGCGCACGCGGATCCTAAAAGCGCGGCGTATACACGGGCCGGCGCGCCCGGCGCCGGCCAGCGCTGGGTCTGCCCGTGAGGTCTATCCTCGCGGGGGATGGCATTTCCACAGACGCGTATGCGCCGGCTGCGCTCATCGGTGGCTCTGCGCGGGTTGGTGCGCGAGAGCGAGCTCCGGGCCGGTCAGCTCGTGCTGCCGATGTTCGTCAGAGCCGACGGCGGTGCCGAGGGCCCTGACGGCGCCGCCGCCACCACAGCACACCCCGACGCCGCCGCCACCACAGCACACCCCGACGCCGCCGCGCGGGGGGCCCTCGGGCCGCCGCCGGCAGGCCGCGATCCGGCGCGTCGCACCGGGCTGGCCGAGCCCGGGGACGCGATTGCCGCGATGCCCGGGATCAGCAGGCTCCCGGTGGCGGGGGCGGTGGCCGAAGCCCGCGAGGCGCTCGCGCTCGGGCTGGCGGCCGTCCTGCTTTTTGGCATTCCCACCGAGAAGGACGCCGACGGCTCTGGGGCCTGGGACGACAAGGGCGTGGTCCAGCAGTGCGTGCGGGCGCTCAAGCAGGCACTGCCGGAGCTGGTGGTGATCACCGACGTGTGTCTGTGCGAGTACACCGACCATGGCCATTGTGGGGTGCTGGTGCCCGACTGCGACCCGCCCGAGGTCGATAACGACGCCTCGCTGGAGCTGCTTGCGCGCACCGCTGTTAGCCATGCGCGCGCCGGCGCCGACATCGTCGCGCCGTCGGACATGATGGACGGCCGCGTCGGCGCGATTCGCGCGGAGCTCGACGCCGAGGGTTTCGCGCAGACGCCGATCCTGGCCTACTCGAGCAAGTTCGCCTCCGCCTTCTACGGCCCCTTCCGCGAGGCCGCCGGTTCGGCGCCCACGCGAGGCGACCGGCGCAGCTATCAGCTCGACCCGGCCAACGGCCGCGAGGCCTTGCGCGAGGTCCTGCTGGACGCAGGCGAGGGCGCCGACATGGTGATGGTCAAGCCGGCGCTCGCCTACGGCGATCTGATCGCCGCGGTGCGTCGTGAGACCGGGCTGCCGGTCGCCGCCTACAACGTCAGCGGGGAGTATGCGATGGTCAAGGCCGCGGCCGCGGCCGGCTACCTGGATGAGCGCGCGACGGTGCTCGAGATCCTGACCTCGCTGCGCCGGGCGGGCGCGGACGTCATCATCACCTACCACGCGAAGGATGCGGCCCGATGGCTGAACGAGCAGAGCTAGAGAACCACGACGCGCCGGATGCGGCTCGCCCGCCGACACCGGCGACCGACCGGGCGCTGGCCGCGACCCCCAAGACCCGCAGCCGCGCCGGTGGCGCGGCGGTGGCGCTCGACGAGCAGGACCGCAGGCTGCTGAACCTGATGCAGGGCAGCTTCCCGATCGAGCGCCGGCCCTACGCGGCGGTCGCGCAGCAGGCCGGGCTCTCCGAGCAGGAGGTGTTGGCGCGCGTGGGGGAGCTGCTCGAGCAGCGCATCATCCGCCAGGTGACGCCGATCTTCGACACGAGGGCGCTGGGGTACTCCTCGATGCTGGTGGCGGCGAAGGTCAACCCCGAGCACCCGTGGCGGGCGGCGAAGATCGTCAACTCCCATCCGGGCGTCTCGCACAACTACCTGCGCAACCACGACTTCAACATGTGGTTCACGCTCGCCACCGAGCCCGACTCGCAGCTGGGCCTGCAGGGCACGCTGGAGGTTCTGCAGGAGCGCACGGGCGCCGAATCGATCCGCCAGCTGCCGACGCTCAAGCTGTTCAAGATCAGGATGGACCTCGAGATGGAGGGCGACACCAAGGCGCTGGCCAGCGAGGGCGCCACGCCGCAGGAGGCGGCGCTGCAGGCCGAGCCCTACGACGAGCGCGACGTCGCGGTGATCCGCGCCACGCAGGGCGACCTGCCGGTCACAAGCGAACCCTACGAGCAGGCCGCGGGCGCGCTGGGGATGTCCACAGAGGGGCTGCTGGAGCACCTGCTCGCGATGCAGGAGCGCGGTTTGCTGCGCCGCGTGGCCGCCATTCTCTACCACCGCCGCGCGGGCTTCTCGGCCAACGGGATGGGCGTGTGGAAGGTGCCGCCGCAGCGGGTCGCCGAGCTCGGCCCGCGGATGGCGGCCTTCCGGGGCATCTCGCACTGCTACCAGCGCCCGACGTACGCGGACTGGCCCTACTCGGTCTTCACGATGGCCCACGGCCGCTCCAAGGACGAGTGCGACGCGATCCTCGCCGCGATCGCCGAGCAGACCGGGATCGAGGAGCGCGCGACGCTGTACTCCTCGACCGAGTTCAAGAAGATCCGGCTGCTCTACTTCACGGACGAATTCAAGGAGTGGGAGCGGCAGTATGGGTGAGGAGCGCCCTTGAGGGCGCTCCTGGGGCGGGCGCGCGTGGCCGGGCTGCGCAGATTTCACCGATGACCTCGCTCACCGACAGCCGCTCGGCCGCGCTGTACCGGCGCGCGCTGGAGCTGCTGCCCGGCGGGGTGAACTCGCCGGTACGCGCGATGCGCGCGATCGGCCGTGACCCGCTGTTCATCGAGCGGGGCGCCGGCGCAGAGCTCGTCAACGTCGACGGCAACCGCTACGTGGACTACGTCTGCTCGTGGGGCCCGCTGATCGCCGGCCACGCCCACCCCGAGGTGCTGGCCGCGGTGGGGGCGGCGGCGCAGTGCGGCACGAGCTTTGGCGCGCCGACGCCCGGCGAGATCGAGCTCGCGCAGGAGGTTGCGCGGCGGATGGGAGCGGTGGACATGCTGCGGATGACCTCCTCGGGCACCGAGGCGGCGATGACGGCGCTGCGGATCGCGCGCGCGGCCACCGGCCGCGAGCGGATCGTGAAGTTCGCGGGCGCCTACCACGGGCACGCCGATGCGCTGCTCGCACAGGCGGGCTCGGGACTGGCGACGCTCGGCATTCCCGCGAGCCCGGGCGTGCCGGCGGCGGTCGTCGCCGACACGGCGGTGGTGCCGTGGAACGACCCGGACGCGCTGGTGGCGGCCGTCGCGCGCGAGGCCCCCGCGGCGATCATCGCCGAGCCGCTGCCCGCCAACATGGGGCTCGTGCCGCCGCGCGAGGGCTTTCTGGAGCTGCTGCGCGAGCAGGCCGACGCCAGCGGGGCGCTGCTCGTGCTCGACGAGGTGATCAGCGGTTTTCGTGTGGCGCGCGGCGGCGCCCAGGAACTGACGGGCGTCCAGGGCGACCTGGTCGTGCTGGGCAAGATCCTCGGCGGCGGCCTGCCCGCCGCCGCGGTCGGCGGACGCGCGGAGCTGATGGGGCTGCTGGCGCCGGTGGGCGACGTCTACCAGGCAGGGACGCTGTCGGGCAACCCGCTTGCGGTGGCGGCCGGGATGGCGACGCTCGCACTGCTCGACGACGCCGCGTACGTGCGCCTGGCGGCCCTCACCGAGCAGCTCGCCGCGGGACTGCGCGAGGCGGCCGGTTCGCGGCCTGTGCAGGTTGTGAGCCTGCCGGGGCTGCTCACGCTGTTCTTCCGCGAGCGCCCGGTGCGCAGCCTCGCCGACGCGCAGGCCTGCGATGTGGCTGCCTATGCGGCGTGGTGTCGCGGCCTGTTGAGCCGCGGGGTCTACCCGCCGCCGTCGCAGTTCGAGGCGTGGTTTCCCTCGCTGGCACATACGCCCGAGCAGATCGAGCGCACGCTGGTGGCGGCGCAGGCGGCGTTCCGGGAGATTGCGTGAGCGTCGCTCTGGAGCAGCTGGGGGAGCTGCTGTGCACGCGGGGCGGTCTGCTGGCGAGTCTGCTGGCCGGCAACGGCCAGCCCAGCGTGCGCGCGGGCGAAGGGGGCGCACGGCCGCAGACCGGCTCGGGGCAGCCCCTGGCGAGGGAGTCGGGGTGCGTAGCGATGGGCGCGCAGCAGCCGGTGCAGGCCGGACCTGCGCAACTGGCGGCGGCCGGACCGCGCGCGGCGCCGCGCGCGCCGGAGTACGAGCTGCTGGTCGAGGCGATCTACGAGGGCTACCTGCTGCACTACGGCGTCTCGCGGCTGCTGCGCCCCGCCGACGCCGATCTGGGCCTGCTGGCGGGCGACCAGCTGTATGCGCTCGGGCTGGATCGGCTGGTGGCGCTCGGCGACCTGCCGGCTGTGGCGGAGCTGGCCGACGTGATCACGCTGACGGCGCTGGCCCACGGCGACGGGCGCGAGGCGTTGGCCGGCGCGATCTGGGCGGCTGGGGCGCGCGCGGTCGGCTGGGGTCCCAGCGAGCGCCATCGCCGCGCCAAGGCGCTGGCGTGCGCGGGCGACCCCGATGCGCTCGCCGCGATGCGGCTCGCGGCCCAGCGCGACGACATCTGAGTCCCAGGCGGTATTCTTTGGCGCCCTTGGCCAGCAAGCATGACAAGAACCCCTCCAAATACACCGCCGACCGGGGTATGCCCGGAGCGTTCGAGGGCGAGACGGTCACCCGCAGGCGGTTCATGAACGTCACCGCGCAGGGTGCCGGCGCCGTCGCGACCGCCTCGTTTGTGCTGCCGGCGCTCGGTTTCGCGCTCGGGCCGATCTTCAAAGCCGCCCCGCACCGCTGGGAAACAGTCGGCCCCACCGACCTGTTCCCCGACAACAACTACATCCCGGCCGTGATCACGGCGATCCCGGGCATCGGCGAGGCCGGCAAGGCGACCGTTTACGTGCGCCAGAAAAACCCGGCGATCGACACCGACCCCTATGACAAGGACACGCCGTACATCGCGATCTCCAGCCGTTGCGCGCACCTCGGCTGTCCGGTGCGCTGGGTGGACGCCGCGGAGCGCTTCCTGTGTCCGTGCCACGGTGGCGTCTACGACCTGCTCGGACGGCGCGTCGGCGGGCCGCCGGTGCGGCCGCTGGACCGTTTCTACACGCGCGTGAAGGACGGGATGGTGCAGGTCGGGGCGCGTTTCAGCGTCAACAGCGAGCTGCGCCGCTTCTCCCCGCGCGACCCGGGCGAGACGCTCGACGGCCTCGGCCAGTACCTGTACCCCTCGCGACCGTCGATCCGGAAGTAGCGCGCGATGGCGCGCCGGCCCAGACTCCCCGCCCCGCCCGTACCTGGTCCGCTGCAGGCGCCGCCGCCGCGGCCGGGCGAAGGCAACGGGGTTGTGCGCCCGCACGAACACGCGGCCAATGCGGGCATCGCGGTGGTCGACTGGGTCGACGAGCGCACCTCGCTGAGCGGCGCGGCGCGCTGGATGATGTTCCGCAAGGTGCCCAAGGGCACCAACTGGGCCTACACGCTCGGCTCGGCGACGATGTTTGCGTTCCTCAGCCAGGCGGTGACGGGGGTATTTCTGGCGATGTACTATCGCCCGGACGTCTCGGGCGGGGCGTATGAATCGGTGCGCTACATCACCAACGACGTGTTTCTCGGGCAGTTCGTGCGCGGGATGCACAAGTGGGGCTCGACGGTGATGGTGGTGCTCGTCTTCCTGCACATGGGCCGCACGTTCTTCTTCGGCGCGTACAAGTACCCGCGCGAGCTCAACTGGGTGATCGGCGTGGTGTTGTTGATCCTGACGATGGTGATGTCGTTCACCGGCTACCTGCTGCCGTTCGACCAGCGCGCCTACTGGGCGACGGTCGTCGGCGTCAACATCAATGGCACCGGCCCGCTGATCGGGCCCTACCTGAGCGACTTCCTGCGCGGCGGCGCCGAATTCGGCTCGACCACGCTGTCGCGCTTCTACGCGATCCACATGCTGCTGCTGCCGGGTTTGATTGTGGCGCTGATCGGCGCGCACCTCTATCTGGTCGCCAGACTCGGCACCACAGCGCCGCCGTGGAGCAGGGCCGAGAAAGATCCCGAGCTGCGCGAGTCGGAGGTATGAGCGTGCCGGTGCGCAGAGCCGACGCGACCCGGGCGGGTGTCGCGCAATGAACCAGCGCCAGAAGGAGGAATACCTCCGCGAGTACGCGATCCTGAAGTCCAAAGGAAAACCGTTCTTCCCGTACGCCGTCGCCAAGGACTCGATCATGGCGTGCATCGTGATGGCGGTGATCATCACGATGTCGCTGGTGCTCGGCGCCGAGCTGGGCTCCAAGGCGAACCCGACGACGACCTCCTACGTGCCACGCCCGGAGTGGTACTTCTTCTTCCTGTTCGAGCTGCTGCGCGTGATCAAGCCGCCGAGCCTCGTGCCGTTGGCGACGATCGGCATTCCCACGCTCGGCATGATCCTGCTGTTCCTGCTGCCCTTCTACGACCGTGGCCCCGAGCGCCGGCCCGAGCGCCGGCCGATCGCGATGGTCACCGCGCTGTTCGTGATCGGCGCGATGGCGTTCCTGACGTGGGAGGGGGCGAGCACGGGCTCGCCGTACTCGATCGAAATGGCCACGCCGGCGGCCGTGGTGCAGGCCGGCGGTCAGGAGCTGGCCCAGTTTGAAGCGGGGCGTAACGTGGTCGCGCAGTCGGGCTGTCTGGCATGCCACAAGCTCGGCGAGAACGGCAATAACGGCCCGGGCCCGGAATTGACGCACATCGGCTCGCGCATTCCGCTCAAGGGGATCGCGCGCACGCTGGTCAACCCGACGGCACCGATGCCGTCGTTCAGGTACCTGCCGCCACAGAAGTTCGACGCTGCGATCGAGTTCCTCTCGCAGCTGAAGTAGGGGGAGCGGTGACTCAGCCAGGTGCCCGCGCCGGGGAGCTGGAGGCGGCCCAGGTGCGGGGCATGTTCGACGGGGTCGCGCGCGTCTACGACGTGCTCAACAGCGCGATGACGGCCGGGCTGCACCATCGCTGGCGCGAGCGCGCGGCCGACCTCGCGCGCGTGGGGCCGGGCAGTCGCGTGCTGGACGTGGCAACCGGCACGGGCGACCTGGCGTTCGAGCTGGCGCGCCGTGTCGCGCCGGACGGCGAGGTGGTCGGCAGCGATTTCTCCGAGGGCATGCTCGCGCGCGCGCGCGCCAAGGCGGCCGGCGCCGGCCAGCGTGCGCAGGCCGCGGGCGGGCGGGTGCGCTTCGAGTGGGGCGACGCGCTGGCGCTGGCCTACGCAGACGACTCCTTCGACGCTGCGACCGTGGGCTTCGGTGCGCGCAACTTCGCCGACCTCGCCGGCGGCCTGCGCGAGATGGCGCGCGTCGTGCGCCCCGGCGGACGCGTCGTCGTGCTCGAGTTCACCGCGCCGACGCGCCCGCCGCTGGCGCAGTTCTACCGCGTGTGGTTCGACCGCGTGGTTCCGCTGCTGGGCGTCCTCGCCGGCGCGCTCGCCGATCACGCGCCGCGCGGCGCGGCAAACGCACCCGGCGGCGAGCACCGCAACGGGGATGGGTTGGACCGCGATGGCTTGGGCGAGGGCGGGCGGGAGGGCGTGGGCCCGCGCGCCCGCGCGGTCGGGATCGCTGAGGCGTACACCTACCTGCCCAACTCGGTCAAGCGCTTCCCCGACCCTGAGCGCCTCGCCGGCGAGATGTGGCGCGCCGGCATCGGCGAGGTCGTGTGTGTGCTCACAGCGGGGGGCATCGTCGCGATCCACGCCGGCGTCGTCGCCGGGGATGCCCCATGATGAGTGCGGTGAGCAGCGTTCTGCAGCAGCGCGTGGAGGACGACGAGGACGCGGTCGCGGCGATCGTGCGGCGCGGCGGTCCTGCGCTGCGCACGCGGATGCTCGACTCAGAGCGCCACCTCGAGCAGGTGGCCGCCGGTTCGGGTCCGCCACTGGCCGCCTATGCGAGCGCAACCGTGACCGCCGGCGGCAAGCGGCTGCGGCCGCTGCTGGTCCTGCTCGCGTGCGAAGCCGCGGGCGGTCCTGCGCTCGCCCATCAAGGCACGGGCGCTCCCGCGCTCGCCCGCGAAGCCGTGGGCGCTCCCGCGCTCGCCGAGAGTGAGCTGCCGCTGATGCGCGCGGCGGTCGCGGTCGAGCTGGTGCATTCGGCGACGCTCGTCCATGACGACGTGATCGACGGCGCCAAGCTGCGCCGCGGCCAGCCCACGGTGGTCGCGGATGCAGGGCGCAACACGGCGATCGCGACGGGTGACCTGCTGTTCTCGCTGGCCTTTGCCGAGCTGGCACGCAACGACGACGTGGCGCAGCTGCGGGCACTGTCGGACGCCAGCTCGGCGCTGGCCGAGGGTGAGCTGCTGCAGCGCGAGGACGCCTATGCCGCGCGGGTGAGCATCGAGCGCTACCTGCGCCGGTGCGAGCTCAAGACGGCCGCTCTATTCGAGGCCGCCTGCCGGCTTGGCGCACTAGTGGCGGGTGGCCGAGCGGCACGGGGGACGCTGGTCGACGGCTTGGGTGCGTTTGCGCGGCGTATCGGCCTGGCGTTTCAGCTGCTCGACGACGTGCTCGACGTCTCGGGGCCGGTGGAGCGCACCGGTAAGACCCGGGGTACGGATCTGCTCGACGGCACGGTGACGCTGCCGCTGATCCTGGCGCGCGAGCACGACGCGGCGCTCGCGCAGGTAGATCTCGCGCAGCTGAGCGGCGCCGAGCAGGCGGCCGAGCTGTGCGAGCGGATCGCCGCGACCGGCGCCCTGCGGGCGGCACGGACACGGGCGCTGGCGTTCGTCGCCGAGGCGAAGGCCGCCCTTCCGGGGCTGTTGCCCCCAGAGCACGCGACGCTGCTGTACGCCGTTGCCGACGCCGTCGTCGAGCGCTATCGCTGACGGCGGCCCGTCGGCTTCATACCGCTGTGCTGCGGGCGCGGTCGCTGGACGTCGGGCTCTCAGAAGTCCGACGGGACGATCAGGTCGGCCTCCAGAGCGCGCACGAAGAGGTCGATCTCCTCGGCCATGTTCGCGTGGGTGACGCGCTGCAGGTCGTTCAGGAGCGCCCCGGTGGCGCGGTCGAGCTCGTCGTCGAGACCTTCCACGGCGGGTTGGTCGAAGATGCCCTCGCGCGTGGCCTCGCATTCCGGGCAGCGCAGCAGGATCCGCCAGCGGCTCGCGCCCGCTTCGCTCCAGTCGATCGGATAGACGAGCTCGCCCGAGCAGTAGAAGCAGACGTGCAGCGGCTCGGTGGTCGGGGCGTCGCTCGCGTGCTGACAGGCAGCCCCGTCGAGCGTGGGCGGCGTGTGGCCGTCGAGGTAGACGACCTCGATCTGCCTGCCGCTGGGCAGGCGCACGTGGTGGCGGGCTTGGTTGTGGCTGTCGTCGGTGTGCATCTTGGTTTCCTCGCCGGTGTCATCGACTGGGCCCGTGGGTGCCTTTAGCGCGCGCACACGAATACCGAGGTTTGCGCACGCCACTGGCCGGATAGACCACGTCGCGGCTGCGGGTTCTCCGCGCTCGCGGGGGTTCTGGCGGTCTACGTCGCGCCCGCGCGGCGGCGCTGCGCGACCGCTCGGGTGTGGTGGGTTCGACCACCGCGCCGGGGCCAGCGCAAGCCGTCGCGCCCAGTGTGGCCCGCCGCGCGGGTCTCGCGTGGGTCTCGCCTCAGTATGTGGCCGGGCGCCGCGTCTCGCGGCCGTGCGCGAGGTCGGTGCCCGCGTCTCGCGCGGTTGCTTGAGGTCCCGGGCATCCGGATCCGGGTTGGTGTGTGAGGCCGGGCGCCCGTGTCTCGCAGGGGTGCGTGAAGTCGGGGTGCCCGCGTCTCGCGGCGGTGCGTGAGGTGGCAGGACGCCGCGAGTCGCGCTGATAGCGTCAAGGGCCGACATGGCCACCGCGATTCGCACGATCGGCCACGAGGACCGCCTCAGTCTCGTCGAGCACCTCGAAGAGTTGCGTACGCGACTGATTGTCGGGGTCCTCGCTTTCGCTGTCGCGTTCGGTGTGTGTTTTTGGCAGAACCACGCGTTGCTGTCGATCGTCAACCGGCCGCTCGACCGCCAGACGCAGAAGCAGGTCGAAAAGGGGGAGGGGCCGCTCGGCCAGACCGCGCTCGCCCAGCAGGGCGTGATCAAAGTCGCCAAGACCACCGAGACGCTGGCGGGCATCCTTGGCTCTCCCGCGAGCAAGCTGCCCGCACCGGTGCGCGCCCAGCTGGCTGCTGTGATCCCGCGCCTGCGCGCAGACGTGGCGAAGATTCCAAAGGTCCCGGAAGGCAACAAGCCGGTGACGCTCGGCGTCGGCGAGCCGTTTACGACGACGCTCACCGTCACGTTCGTGTTCGCGCTGATCTTCTCGCTGCCGGTGATCCTGTTCGAGCTGTACGGGTTCGTCCTGCCGGCGCTGAGCCCCAATGAGAGACGCGCCGTGCGCCCGCTGCTGTTCGCGGTGCCGTTCCTGTTCAGCGCGGGCGTGCTGTTCGGCTACTTCATCGTGTTGCCTGCGGCCGTGCGCTTCCTGCAGAACTTCAACAGCAGCCAGTTCAACGTACTGGTGCAGGCCAACCAGTACTACCAGTTCGCCGCCACGATCGTGCTGGCGATGGGGCTCGTCTTCCAGGTCCCGGTCGTCATCGTCGGGGCGACGCGCGCCGGTCTGGTGACGCCGCGTCAGCTGCGCCGCGGGCGGCGTTTTGCGCTCGTGGCCTGCGCTGCGATCGCGGCGTTCCTGCCCGGCGACGCGATCACGCTGCTGCTCGAGACGGCGCCACTGTACGTCCTCTACGAGGTCAGTATCCTGATGGCGTCGCTGGTTGCACGGCGAGACGCGGCGAGGGAACGGACGCGGGCGAAGACGGGGGGCGAGGATCCCCCGTCCGGGCCGTCGGGGGAGGATCCTAAAGACCCCCCGACTCCGACTCCCCCCGGCCCCAGCTCGCCGCCGGCGGCCAACTATGAGAGCGACCCAAGCGTGAGCGCGATGATCGACCACACCGACCCCAGATTGTCCAGCTGATGCTGTTCGACCTCAGAGGCCGCGGCCGGCGCCGTACGGTGCAGGTGATCTACCTGGGTCTCGCGCTGTTGTTCCTGCTGGGCTTCGTCGGTTTCGGCGTCGGCGTCGGCGGTGGCGGTGGCGGGCTGTTCAACGCGCTCAGCGAAAACAGCGGCGCGGGCAGTGCCAGCTTCGCCGGCCAGGTCGCCAAGGCGGAAAAGCAGGCCAAGCGCGAACCGAGCAACCCCCAGGCGTGGGCGAAGCTGATCGAAGCGCAGCTGCGCGAGGCCAGCGAAGAAAAGTACTCCAACTCGGTTACCGGGGCGTACACGGGCAAGGGCAAGGAACTGCTGAACAAAGTCGGCCAGTCGTGGAGCACGTACACCGGCCTGGAGAAAAACCCGCGCCCCGAGCTCGCCAAGCAGATGGCTGAGCGGGTCTTTGGAGAAGGCGCGCTCAACCAGCCCTCGCAGGCGCTCCAGGCGTGGCAGATCGTGATCGCCGCCGAACCGCCGAGCGCGGCGTTGTACGGGGCGCTCGCCTCGGCGGCCTACAAAGCACACAACACAGGCCTCGGCGAACTGGCGGCGAAAAAGACGCTGAGCCTTACGCCGGCGGCCGACCGCGCGCGTGTAAAGGCTGAACTGGAAGCCATCAAGAAGAGCCCGAGCGGCTCGGCGAGCGCGCTGCCGAGCGGCAGCACCTACACGACCACGATCGGTGGCAAAAAGACGGTGCTGAAAAGCTCTGCAAACGGTACGGTGACCGCGGTGCCCACGACGAGCACGTCCTCGGGCGGCGCGTCCAAGAAATGACCGGCGCGGCGCGCCCGGCGCCGGACGCGCCGCAGGACGCGCCGAGCTACAGCGCTCGCCTGCTGGTCGCCTGCGCCGACCGGCCGGGGATCGTGGCGGCCGTTTCGGGCTTTCTGTTCGAGCAGGGCGCGAACATCGTCTCCTCCCAGCAGTACTCCTCCGACCCGCAGGGCGGGCGTTTCTTCCTGCGCACCGAGTTCTTTCTCGACGGCGTACTCGAGTCCGCGCCGTCGCGGGAGCGGCTGCGCGAACGCTTTGCGCAGGAGGTTGCGGGCGAGTTCGGGATGGACTGGCAGCTGCGCTTCTGGGGTGAGCACCGGCGCGTGGCGATCCTCGTCTCGCGTCACGACCACTGTTTGGTCGATCTGCTCTGGCGCGCGCGTCGTGGTGAGCTGGGCGCGGACGTGGTCGCGGTGATCTCAAACCACCTCGACCTCGAGGACGAGGTGCAGGCGGCCGGTGTGCCCTTCCACCATGTGCCGGCCGTGCGCGGGCAGCGTGAGCAGGCCGAGGAGCGGATGCTCGAGCTGCTCCTCGGCGCCGCCGACGTGGTGGTGCTGGCGCGCTACATGCAGATCCTCAGCGGCGAGTTCCTGGAGCGGCTCGGCGTGCCGGCGATCAATATCCACCACTCCTTCCTGCCGGCGTTCCCCGGCGCCGAGCCCTACCGGCGCGCGCGCGAGCACGGCGTCAAGCTGATTGGCGCCACCGCGCACTACGTAACCGCCGAGCTCGACGCGGGGCCGATCATCGAGCAGGGCGTCGAGCGCGTCGACCATCGCCTGAGCGTCGCCGAGCTGGAACGGGTGGGGCGCGATATCGAGCGCGTTGTGCTCGCGCGCGCGGTCGCCTTGCATTTGCAGGACCGCGTGATCGTCAACGGGGGACGCACGGTCGTGCTGTGAGTGCGTCCCTGGCGTGGCCCCGAAGGCCGCGGCGGCTAGAATGCGTTGCCTCCCAGGCACCCGCCCTACGGGTGCCCCCGCGGGCCGTTAGCTCAACCGGCAGAGCAGGGGCCTCTTAAGCCCAAGGTTGCAGGTTCGATTCCTGCACGGCCCATACGCCTGATCCCTAGTAGCTAAGCCAGATCTGGCTGTGTGTTTTAGGCCTGCAAGGTTCGGTTTCTCGCTTGGGTGCCAGCCGCGGGTACCAGACCGCGCATACAACGCACCGACACGTTCAGGCTTTCCACCGACCCGTTGTTCGTGGAGAAGGTCTACGACATTGTCGGCCGGATACGACGGGTCAGAGTGCCGGCCTGGGAAGCAGCGGCGGCGATCACGAGCATGTCTCGGCTGGCCAAAGGCGAATACATTGATGGTGTCCCGTCTAAGCCACGCTGCCGCGGGGCACGACCCACTGCACGCGTTGGCCGGTGAGCTTCGCGATCCGCTCGTAGTCGGCGTCGTAGTGCAGGACCGTGAGCCCGGCGCGCTCCGCGCAGGCCGCGACGAGCAGGTCAGGCAACGGCACGGCACGGTGCTGGGAGCGTTTGGCCAGCTTCGCTTGAACCTCCAGGGCTCGCTCGACGACGGTCTCGTCGAGCGGGGCTCGTGGCATGCCTCGCAGAGCGTCGGCGAGGGCACTGTAGGTGGCGGGGCTGGTGGCGCTGTAGAGCATCTCCAGGTCGATGATCCCGCAGGTGGCGATCGCTCCTTCCAGGAGCAGTGCGTCCAGTGCCTTGCGGACCTCGCCGCGGGTCTGTCGCCGGGCCAGGGCGCTCTTGTCGGCGAGGTAGGTCGGCACCGCTCAGCGCCAGGCGCCGGCCATCACGTCAGGGTCGTCGAGCTCCAGTGCGCCGGGAGTGGACAGCAACTCGAGCAGGTTCCGGCGTTGTGTGAGCTTGACGACCTCAGAGAGCGCCGCATCGACCGTGTCGGTCAGCGTCTTGGTGCCGAGGATCTTCTTCGCTGCCTCCACCTTAGCCGTGTCGATCTGAAACGAGGTCTTGTGCATGGTTGCAGTACTCACGTTTGCACCATAGCAAATCAAAGAGCAATAGATAGCAAGACAAGGCGCAACTCGCTATCCCGGCCCAAGAATAGCGTCATCTATCCCGCGCTCGCGAGCGCAGCGTGGACCTGCATCGCGGCTGTCGGGTGGGTCTCGGGCTGGGACAAGCGCGCTGGTCCCCCCATCGTGTCAAGGCCGGATAGGGTTTGCTCGGTGGCGGGCTGGGCGTCTGAACGCCTCTGACCGCGTAATTTAAAGGAGGCGCGATGAGCAAGCGGGTTGTCGTACTGGGTGCCGGGTTCGGCGGGCTGGAGCTATGTACGACGCTCTCGGAGGCCGCCGGCGACGAGTTCGACGTGACGCTGATCGACAAGGCCGAGGCGTTCGTTTTCGGGTTCTCGAAGCTCGACGTGATGTTCGCCCGCACGACGCCGGACGCGGTACGCCTTCCCTACAGCGAGGTCGCCAAGCCGGGTGTTCGCGTGCTGCGCGAGACGGTCACCGCGATCGACCCCGAGACCCGGCGCGTGACCACGGACGCCGGCGTCCACGAGGCCGACGTGCTGGTCCTCGCGCTCGGCGCCGCGTATGACATGGACGCAACGCCGGGCCTCGCCGAGGGCGCCAACGAGTTCTACTCGGTCCCCGGCGCCGAACGACTTGCGGAGATCATCCCGACGTTCTCGCGTGGGCACGCGGTCATCGGCGTGTGTGACGCCCCGTTCAAGTGTCCCCCCGCGCCCAGCGAGTGCGCGCTGCTCCTGCACGACATGCTGGTCGCGCGCGGCGTGCGCGACGCCTGCCAGATCTCGTTTGTGATGCCGCTGGGCACGCCCGTGCCGCCCTCGCCGGAGACTTCGCGGGCGCTGGAAAAGGAGTTCGCCGAGCGCGATATCGCGTTCATCGGCGGACGGCGCATCGGCGCGGTCGACCCCGACCGCAAAGCGGCCGTGCTCGACGACGGCAGCGAGTTGCCGTTCGACCTCCTCCTGGGGGTGCCCAAGCACCGCGCACCCGACGTGGTGGTCGCCAGCGGTATGACCGAGAACGGATATATCCCGGTCGACTCGGCCACACTGAAGACGCGCTTCCCCGACGTCTACGCCGTCGGCGACGTGGCGACCGCGGGCGTGCCAAAGGCGGGCGTGTTCGCTGAGGGCGCCGCGCGCGTCGTCGCGCAGACGCTGATCGCCGAGCTGCACGGCGGCGGGCCGCCGGAACGTCACCTGGGGCGCGGCACCTGCTACATCGAGTTCGGCAAGGGCCGCATCGGCAGCGTTGACATCGACTTCCTTTCGGGGCCGCAGAAAACCGGCACCTTCAACGCGCCCTCGGCAGAGCAGATGGCGCTCAAGGAGCGCTTCGGCTCAAGTCGCCGCGCGCGCTGGTTCGGTCGCTGACGGCGCGCGGCCGGCGCGGTGGGTGCCCCAACGACAGAGCGGGTGGGCCGCAACAGGCCCACCCGCTCCTCTCAGCTCTCATCATCGCCTGCCGCGCCGCAGGCTCCGACACCTACGCGACTTCGACGCTCTGGTCGCGATGGCTTTCGAACGGTTCGGTGTAGAATTCGCCGTTCCATTCGACCCACACGATGCCGACCCACAGGCCAGTGCCGGTGGCGAGGATCGTGCCGTTGTTGAACGTCGCCGTTTCGGTGCTGTTGTTGGTTTCTCCGCCGGCGCTGCCGCTGACGGTGATCGGGATGCCGGCGTATGCGCACGACGAGCCGCCGTATTCGACTTCGACGTCGATGTTTTCAACGATCAGATAGTTGTTCCCCCACAGCGAAGCGAGATGCGTTGGCCAGGGAAGTTTCTTGGCTTCGATTCTTTTGACGCTGCACCCAGCGGTTTTGGTGGTGCATTCGAACAGCGGCAGTTCGGTGATTTCACCTTTGCCTTTGCCGCCGCTGTTGGAGACTTTCATGTTGTAGAGAAAGTGTTTACATTCCGTCGTTACGCCCGGGATCGTCATACTGCTGCTGGTGGCACCGCCGACCAGCGTTTCCGACCCCGACAGTTCGGTGCCGTTGAACTTCCACGCTGGGCTGGCGTTGGCGCTTGCCGCCACTCCCAGCGTCAGCGCCAGCACCGAGACCAGCAGTGTAATGCCTCTGCTCAGCTTCATTGATTAGCTCCCCTGTAGTCGCGCGATACAAGCATTCATGCCCACAGACCAGCCACCGGGGACCGGTCCATAGTGCCGTTTATCCGAGCTGCACGAACTGCACATGCGTCTGCTGCGTTCCCTTTCTCATGTGCTCTCACGCCGCAGGCACCCACCACGAGCACCTCTGGGCAAACGCCCACAACCCCACGATGGAGTCCTACGACGGCCCGATACTTGGATCGAGCGAACAGCTTAAGAGCTATCCGATTTCGCTGGTGCAGTCAAGGCTTGGCTCCAGGGCCGGTGCGCTCAGCCGTCGCCCGCGCGCCGAGCCACCGAGCGAAATGCCTGTAAATCACGGTGGATTGTGAGGGCGTGGAGGCGGGCAGGGGAGTGAGAAACAGCGCCTCGGGATCTATCCCCGCTGGCACGTTTTCAGCCGTCGATCGAGTCTTCCCCGGCACGCTTCAGCCGCCGATCGGCGCTCGGGGGTTCGAGCCCCAGAAGATCTGCGTGCCGAGCATGCCGATCAGGTTCACAAGTACGATGTTCAGTACCATCGACCGTGCGGTCGCGGTTCCCACTCCTACTGGTCCGCCACTGGCCGTGTACCCATAATAGCACCCCACCAGCACGATCACGGTAGCCATTACCATGCCCTTGATCAGGCTGAACAACAGATCGGGCGGATTCTGGTACTGCCAGAAGATCAGGAAGAAGCCTCCCGCGGAGACGACTTTCACCTGTTGAACGACCGCGATGTAGGAGGCCAGGTACGCAGCGGCGAGTCCCGCGAGGTACATGAAGGGCAGCACGATCCACGCCGCCAGCAGGCGGGTCGCGCAGAGGAACGTCACCGAGTCGATGCCCATCACCTCCAGTGCGTCGATCTCGTCGGAAATCCGCATCGCACCGAGTTCCGCCACGATGCCCGTGCCGACCTTGGCGGCCATCATGTAGCCAAAGACGTAGGGCACCGCCTCGCGCAGGTCACACCACGCCGCGAACACCCCCGCGTACGCCGGGGCGCCGGCGGCGAGTGTGAAGTAGGCGCCCTCGATCCCACAGGTGCTGAGGCCGGTGATGAACACCAGTCCCCAGATCACGAGCGTCGAAGACACGATCATCATCCCGGCCTGACGCAGCGACTCGCCGAAAAAGCGCAGCACGCGCAGGCTGTAGACCTGGCCCATCACCTCGCCCATGAACCTGCCCAGAGCGCCCGTCACCGAGATCCACTGTCGTGTCGCCGCGAGCACCGTGCTCAGTCCCTCACCGGATCACGAGGATGTTGGGGTGCGTCGCCAGCAGCACCTGGTTGAAGACGTAGTTGAATGCGCCGATGCCCAGAAAGGAGACCACGACGGCCTGGTTGACGGCGCGCCCGACGCCCTCGGCGCCGCCGGAGGCGGTCATGCCCTTGTAGCAGCAGACGATCGCGATGATCGCGCCGAAGATCGCGGTCTTCAGCGTGGCGCCCCACAGGTCGGTCGTGGAGCTGTTGATGAAGAACGTCGTCCAGAAAGGGCCCAGCGGCGCGTGGTTCACGACCGCGGCGAGCAGCCCGCCGAAGATACCGAACAGGATCGCGTACAGGTTGAACAGGGCCGTGACGAGCATCAGTGCGAGGAAGCGCGGCACGACGAGGTTCTTGACGGGATCGACGCCGAGCACCTGCAAGGCGTCGAGCTCCTCGCGGATCTTGCGCGCCCCGAGGTCGGCGGTGATCGCCGTGCCGGCGGCGCCGGCCAGCACGATCGACGTGATGAGCGGCCCGATTTCGCGCACAGCGGCGAGCACGAAGAAACCGCCAAGCCGGTCGAGCGCGCCGAGCACCTTGAGGATGTTGGCCGCCTCCAGCCCCGCGCCGCCGTAGTCGATCGCAACCGTCGAGATCAGCAGCGGCAGCCAACAGGTGCGCAGCGTGAAGAGGAACTGCGCGACGAACTCGCCCCCATACGGATACGGGGGGCGCAGCGCGCTCCCCATCGTCCGACCGGTCAGCAGCACCATGTCGCCGATTTCCTCCAAAGCGCCCCGCAGCGGGAGCGTCGCACGACGCTGCAAGCTGGACATGGCTTCGAGTGTACTACTGCACCAGCACACTAGTCAAATGTGCTGTGCACGGGGTCGGCTTGTGGCCTCCGCGCGACCATGCACCGAGGCGAGGCGAGGCGAGGCGAGGCGAGGCGAGGCGAGGCGAGGGCGGGGCGAGGGCGGGGCGAGCCCGGGCCGCGGGGCCGGGCAACCGGCGGCCCGCTGCGCCCCTCGCGGGCGTGGGCGGCGCTCGCGAGGGGCGGTCCTGCCTGTCCCTCAGCGCATCCGCGGGTCTATGTACACGTCATCGATCTGCGCGCTGCCCGTCAGCGCCGTGAAACGCAGCGCCGCCTGGGCGGTGCCGTCGCTCAGGGCAGCGGCCACCAGCGATGCCGTCAGCAGCGGTGGCGTCGGCTGCCAGCTGACGCCGGGTGCCACCAGGCCCAGCGGAAGCGCAACGGGGCCAAGCACCGTCCGGTAGACGACCGCCGCTGAGAACGTCGCCAGCCCGCTTGCGGCGTTTCGCGAGAACAGCCGAAACGTGGGATAGCTGGCGTTCACGCACACATAGGGCGACTGCGCCGTCGCGCCTGCCGGCAGCGTCAGCGAGTGCGCGCCGGGCGCACCCTGGCCGCCTGCGGCAGCGCCTTCGCTGCGGTACGCGCCGCCGTCGAGCGTCCACTGCGACGGGGTCACGGAAAAGTCGCCCTGGGGCACCAGCTCGTACAGATTCGTGTCGCCATACGAGGCGAACGGCTCCGACAGGGGCGCTTCGTCGCACGCCCCCGTGCTGATGAGCGCGGCGTGCGCCGAGCCGGCGAGCGCGGCAAACGCTGCACTGACACCGAGCAGCGTGACCGCTACGAGGATGCGCGCGTCGGCGTGCGCGGGCCGGGCCCAAGCTCGCGAGGGCACAAGCCGATCGCCACGCGTCGTGCGCGAGGCACCGTTGGGCCGGGCCTGATGCGGCGAGCGGGGGTTGCGTGTGGACGGGTGCTGCGGCGAGGGGGGGTTACGCGTAAACGGGTGCTGCGGCGCGGCAAGAAGTTGCGAGGGGTGCAGGAACACAGGAGCCTCCATGAGCTGCCGGCAGCTGAGCCGTCTCCGTTGGAGACCTCTGGCTTTGCGTCCCCGCCTCGCGACGAGTTTGCCTTTGTCGGGTTTGATTTGGCGTGGTTGCCAGCCACTTCCTCGTCATCGCTCGGCGACCAGTGGTGGCGTCGCAAATCCCTTGGACGCATGTATGAACAACGTCCCAACGCAAGTTCCACCGGCCCGATCTCCCGCCGCAACCCTCCAGTAATTTCGGTTAGTAAAACCGCTTTTCCAAGGTGCGCGAAAACGGCTGCCGTGAGCTGTGGGGTGAGGCAAGTTGGCCATGCGGTGAGCGGCAAAACGCCTTCTCAAGCGCGCAGGCTCACCTGGCGATACACAGTCGGGAGCCCGACGGTGCCGGGACAAACAGGGGTCGCGCAGTGTCCGCTTACGCCATCATCGAGTCCGAACACGCCCGCACGTCCTTCCAGCGCCAGGGCCAGCGCATGGACCTCGCCGAGCGCCGCGGCGAACTGCTCGTCGGCAGCGCGTTCCTCGCGCTCGCGCTCGCGCTCGCGTGCGCCGGCGGCGCACGCCCGTTCTCGGTTGCGGTCGTCGCGCTCTACGTGCTGGCGCTCGCGGTGGCCGGGCACATCCGGATCGACGTCGGTTCGGGCTTTACCGTGCCCACGCAGGCCGTCTTCGTGCCGATGCTGTTCGCCGTGCCCGTCACGCTCGTGCCCGCGCTCGTCGCGCTCGCGCTCGCGCTCGGCATGCTCCCCGACGTGCTGCGCCGCCACCTCGCCCCCAGTCGCCTGCTGTCGGTGCCCGCCAACAGTTGGTTTGCGCTCGGCCCCGCGGCCGTGCTCTGGCTCGCCGGCGAACCGGCACCGGACGCTCGACCGGCAATGTTGATCCTCGCTCTGGTCGCGCAGTTCACCGGCGACTTCGCCGTCAACGCCCTGCGCGAGCGGCTCTGTGGTGGCATCTCCGTCGGAGACCTCGCGCGCGAGGTGCGGGAGGTCTACCTGATCGACGTTGCCCTCGCACCACTCGGACTCGCCGTTGCGCTCGCCACCGTCCACCACCGCTGGGCGGTGCTCCTGATCGCTCCGCTGTTTGGCATCCTGCGGCTCTTTTCCAAGGAGCGCCGCGCTCGTCTGGAGCAGCTGATCGAGCTCGGCGACGCCTACCGCGGTACCGCGCTGGTGCTTGGCGACGTCGTCGAGGCGGACGACACCTATACCGGCGAGCACTGCAAGGGCGTCGTCCAGCTGGCGCTGGCCGTCGCCGACGAACTCGGCCTCGACGCCGCGCGCCGGCGCAACGTCGAGTTCGGCGCGCTGCTGCACGACGTCGGTAAGATCGCCGTCCCCAAGGAGATCGTCAACAAGCCCGGCGCGCTCGACGAGCGCGAGTGGGCGATCATCAAGACGCACACGGTCGAGGGTCAGAAGCTGCTCGAGCGCGTCGGCGGCTTCATGCGTGAGGTCGGCGAGATTGTGCGCTCCTCACATGAGCGCTGGGACGGCGGCGGCTATCCCGACGGCCTACGCGAAACGGCGATCCCGCTGGAGTCGCGCATCGTCTCGGCCTGCGACGCCTGCAACGCGATGACGACCACCCGCTCGTACCGCCGCGCGATGCCGCTGGCTGCCGCCATCGCCGAGCTGCGCGCCAACGCCGGCACCCAGTTCGACCCACAGGTCGTAGCTGCCCTGGCGGCCCTGCTCGAACGCGACCTCCCCGCCACGCAGGGTGCCGCCGCGACAGTCTGAGTGTTGCGAGTCAGAATTTCGCGCGCAATGTCTCGCGTGCAGTCTCGCGAGCCGGCCGGGCGCCTGACTCAGTTCGGTGGGCCGCCGTTGCGCGAGGCGATCGTCTGGCGCCCGGCATCGGTCCAGACCACCTGGTCGCGGCCCGGTCCCACCCCGACGAGCGCCACCGCGGCGCCGCTGTGCTCGCTGATGAAGTCCAGGTACTCCTGTGCCCCGCGCGGCAGGTCCGAGAAGCTGCGGCACTCGCCGATGTCCTCGCTCCAGCCGTCCAGGTCCGTGTACTGCGGTTTGGTGTGGTGCAGCACCGTCTGGTGGTAGGGAAAGCTGTCGAACTCCGCGCCCTCGGCGCCCCGGTAGCTCGTGCAGACCCTGACGCGGTCGAGTCCCGAGAGCACATCGAGCTTGGTGATCGCCAGCGCCGCCAACGAGTTCAGTCGCGCCGCGTAGCGCAACGCCACCAGATCGAGCCAGCCGGTGCGCCGTGGCCGGCCCGTCGTGGTGCCGAACTCGCCGCCGCGCACCCGCAGACGTTCGCCCATCTCGTCATCCAGCTCGGTCGGGAACGGACCCGCGCCCACCCGCGTGGCGTACGCCTTGGCAACCCCCCAGACCTCGTCGATGTCCTTCGGGCCGACCCCCGCGCCGATGCACGCCGCGCCGGCGACCGGGTTCGAGGAGGTCACGAATGGGTAGGTGCCGTGGTCGATGTCGAGCATCGTCGCCTGCGCGCCCTCGAAGATCACCCGCTGACCCCCGTCGAGCAGCTCCCACATCAGCCGCGCCGTGTCCGCGATGTGTTGCTCCAGGCGATGCCCATAGGTCAGGTATTCCTCGGTCATCGCCCGCAGGTCGAGCGTCGGGTCTTTCTCAAACGGCCGCAACGACAGTCGCTTGGGCTCCATCGCCGCGACGATCTTCTTCTTGAGGATCTTCTCGTCGAGCAGGTCCTGGACGCGGATGCCCAAGCGGGCGGCCTTGTCCGCATAGCACGGGCCGATACCGCGTCGTGTGGTCCCGATCTGCAGACGTCCCAGCTTGGCCTCGCCCGCGGAGTCCAGCAGCAGGTGGTAGGGCATGATCAGGTGCGCGTTCGCCGAGATGCGCAGGCCGCCCACATCGATCCGCCGCGCGCGCAGCGCGTCGAGCTCCTCGATCAGCACCTTCGGGTCGATCACGACGCCGTTTCCGATCACGCAGCGCTTGCCCGGGTAGAGGATGCCCGACGGGATCAGGTGCAGCTTCCACTCCTCGCCGTCGCGCACGATCGTATGCCCCGCGTTGTTGCCGCCTTGAAAGCGCACAACCGCGTCAGAGTTCTCGGCGAGCAGGTCGACGATCTTGCCCTTGCCCTCGTCGCCCCACTGGGCGCCCACTATCACTATTCCCGGCATGTCCGCCCGCGCAGTTTAGGGCTTTGAGCGCCGCACGCCTCAGAACGGCGAGTGCGACTCCGAGGACGACGGTTCCGCGCCCGGTGGTCGCCCCACGGGTCGCCCGGCCTCGACCGAGTGCCGCTCGCCGTCACCGAACTGCCGCTCGCTCGCGTAGTTCATGAACTTCGGGTACTCCTTTTGGAAGGTGAGCGTGACTTTGCCCACGGCGCCGTTGCGATGCTTGGCGATGATCAGGTCCGCCTCGCCAGGACGCTCCGAGTTCTCGTCGTAGTACTCGTCGCGGTAGATAAACATCACGAGATCGGAGTCCTGCTCGAGGTTTCCACTCTCGCGCAGATCGGAGAGCTGCGGTCGCTTGTCCGGCCGGGACTCCACGGCTCGACTGAGCTGCGAGAGCGCGACGACCGGCACCCCCAACTCCCGCGCGAGAATCTTCAGGCCGCGGCTCAGTTCGCCGACGGCCGTCACGCGGCTGTCATAGCGGCTGTCCGTACGCATCAGCTGCAGGTAGTCGACGATGATCAGCCCCAACCCCCCCTCGCACTGCGTGTGCAGGCGCCGCGCCTTGGCGCGGATCTCCAGCATCCCCACGTCGCTTGAGTCATCGACCCACAGTGGCGCTGCCGCCAGGCGCTGGCTGGCCGAGAGAATCTTCGGCCAGCGCTGCTCGGCGACGCGGCCCTTGCGCAGCTCCTCGCCCTTGATCCTGGCCTGCGAGGCGACGAACCGCTGGGCCAGCTCGGCCTCTGCCATCTCCAGCGAGAACAGCGCCACCGCCCGCCCGTGCTGGACCGCGGCGTTCTCGGCGATGTTGCACACCAGCGCGCTCTTGCCCATCGCCGGACGCGCCGCGATGATGATCAGGTTGCCCGGCTGAAAGCCGCCCGTGATCTCGTCGAGGTCCTTGAAGCCCGACGGCGTGCCCGTGAGCGAGGTCCCTTCGATCGACAGACGGTGCAGCTTGTCCAGCTCCTCGTGCAGCACATCCTCGATCGAGCGAAAATCCTGCTGGCGGTCGTCACGCGCCACCTCGAGCATCGCCTTCTCGGCCTGCTCCACCAGGTCGCGCGGCGGCGCCTCGCGCTCGAGCACACTGGCCTGGATCTCATACGTGCTCCTCAGCAGGCGCCGCAGGAGCGCCTGCTCGCGCACGATCTGCGCATAGCGTCGGGCGTGCCCCGCCGCCGGAACCACGCCCGTCAATTCGTCGACTGCGCCAGCGCCGCCCGCGTCCTCGAGCTTGCCCGCCTGGCGCAGCCGGTCGGTGACGGTCAGCACGTCCACCGGCTCGCTTTCGTTGTACAGCGCGAGCATCGCCTCGTAGATCAGGCCATGGCGCTCGCGGTAGAAGTCCTCCGGACGCAACCCCTCCTCGATCACCAGCGCGTACAGTGCGCGGTCGGACAGCAGGATCGCGCCGAGCACCGACTGCTCGGCGTCGAGGTTGTGCGGCGGTGCGATTGCGCCCGCGTTTGCGGTGGGGGCAGCCCGCGCCGCGCCGTTGCCCGCGCCGCGCCGTCCGTTGGTAGCCGAAGCCGGGCTCATCGATCGGCGAGTCTAGATCGCGCGGCCCGTGCGCCCGTCGCGCCAAGCCGCTAACTCGGGGGAAAACATGTGCACGAACACATGTTCTCAGGGCCGGCGGCGTTACTTGGCGACGACCATCCATGGGCCGGGGGCGGGCGGGCCCTCCCCCGGTGCCCCCTCCCGCATGCCTTACGACTTGGCGACGACCATCGTCTTGACGGTGGCCGTGACGTCCTCGACGACCTCCACCACGATCATGTAGGTGCCGACGTTCTTGATCGGCTCCGGCATGTGCACGTTCTGCTTGTCCAGCCGCAGCCCCCGCGCCTCGCGAATCGCCTCGGCGATGTCCTGCGCGGTGACCGAGCCGAACAGGCGCCCGTCGGCCCCTGCCTGCTGGGGGATCGTCAACACCGTCCTGTTCAGCAGGCTCGCGTTCTCCTGTGCGCGCTCGACGAATTCGCGCGCCGCGCGCTCCTCGGCCTCCTGGCGACGGCGCACCGCCTCCACCGCGCCGCGCGTCGCCGGCTGGGCGAGCTTGAGCGGGAGCAGGTAGTTGCGCAGGTAGCCCTTGGAGACTTCGACCACCTTCCCCTGCTCGCCCAGCGTCTCGACGTCCTTGAGCAGAATCGCCTCCGGCATCGCTAGTGGTTCCTCCCATGAGTCCGCTGGTGCCCGGGCGAGCGAAAATCGAGCATCCCGATGATCGAAGACCCACCCGACAGTAGTTCAACCACGGCCCCGACTGAGGACAGAGGCAGGCGAAGGTTTGCAGCCGACCCAGGCGACAGTGGGCTCATGGGAGGGACCACCATCACCGACCCCGATCGCGGTCGCCGCGCTCGCGACGCGGGCTGTCCTCACGACCACCCTCGTTCACGTATGGCAGCAGTGCCAGCTCGCGCGCGCGCTTGACCGCGCGGGCGATCTGGCCCTGGTGACGCCTGCATGCGCCTGTGATGCGCCGCGAGCGAATCTTGCCCTTCTCCGAGATGAACTTGCGCAGCGACACCACATCCTTGTAGTCGACCTGCTCCACCTTGTCGCGGCAGTGCTGGCACGGCTTGCGCCGCCCACCGCCGGTTGGGCCCTTTCGATCTCGCCGTCGTGCCGGCTTGCCTCGCCGTGCCTTCGCCACTGCCGTCTACCTCGCTCTAGTGTTTTTTGCGTGTCTCGCCGTGCTCTGGCGGGTTAGGGTACTGCCCTAGAAGGGAATGTCGTCGTCGCCCACCGCGGCACCGACCGGCGCCGGCTGGTAGTCGCGTTCGTCAACCGGTACCTCGCCTCCCTGCGGGGCTCCGCTTGCCGCGAAACCACCCCCGGAGGCTTCGTCGCGCGAGCCCAGGAACTGCACCGAGTCGGCAATGATATCGATTGCCTGGCGCTTTGCGCCGTCCTGGGCCTCCCACTCGCGCCATTCCAGGCGTCCGTCGATCGCGACCGGGCGTCCCTTGGCGAGAAAACGCGCGACATTCTCGCCCTGCGCGCCCCACACCTTCACATTGAAGTAGTTGGGCCTGTCCTCCCACTCGCCGGTCGCTCCGTTCTTGCGGCGCGTGTTGCACGCGATCCGCAGCTCGCAAACGGCGGTGCCGCTCGGCAGCGAGCGCAGCTCCGGGTCCTTCGTCAGGTTGCCGGTCAAAACTACCCGGTTGATGTTGGTGGCAGCCATGTCTCTCTCGTGCTTCCTTTCCGCTTCTCCGCGCGCGGCCTGCGCCGCGGGCGGACTCGTCTGCAGCAGGGTTTTTGGGTTCGGGTCGAGTCTAACCCCGCCTGCGGGCGCAATTTTCGCGCGCCCGGAGCGCAGGCCGCACGTTGCGGGTTCTGAGCGCGTCCGCACCGGGTCCGGCGCCGCTGTGCGACCCAGGCGCGACGACCAGCTCAGCTCGCGCCGGCGTCCTCGGGCGCGCTTCGGCGCCCGCGCGAGGACGTGCGAAAGATCTCGTCCCAGTACGGTGCGCTGATCCCGAACCCGAGCGTGTCGTCCTGGAAGTGATGGCGCATGTGCCGCTCGCGCAGTACGCGCCCGATGCGCCCGCGTGGCGTGAAGTGGTGCAGGTAGTAGTGCAGCATGTCGTACACCAGATATCCGGCGTAGAAGCCCGCCGCGATGCCCGGCGCGTAGCGATGGCCGAAGACCAGGTACAGCGCTCCGAACACCAACGCGCCAAGCGGCACGCTGACCGCCGGCGGCATCACCAGCCGCAACGGGTCGTTCGGGTGCTCGTGGTGGATGCCGTGGATGATCCAGTGCAGGCGCGCCCCGATCCCCGCCTGCGGCTCGAAGTGGAACACGAGCCGGTGCAGCCAGTACTCGAACAGCGTCCACAGCGCGTACCCCGCCACCGCCAGCGCGACCGTCGCCGCGACGCTCGCCACCGAAAGGCTCCACGCGATCATCGCCACGATCACCGGCACGAACACCAGCACCGGCACCGCCGGATGCACGCGCGAGAAGAAGTCCAGCACGCGCGACTCGAACATCGGCGGCGAGGCTTTCAGCACGTCGGTCCTGCTCACTTGGCCGCCGCCGCTGCCATCGACCGTGTCCATCGTTCGCAGTCTATTACGCCGTTGCCGCCATTCGCGTCCGCGCGCGCGCCCGCGGGCGAATGGCGGCGAAATCGAGGCGCACTGGGTGTCGGCCATCGGGTCGAGCACGCGGCCCCTCGGCGCCACCCGCGCGCCGGGCAGGCGCGAAGCGCTCAGGCGCGCTCGCCCACGGGCTGCGCCTCGGCGTCCGTCTCGGGCGCTCGCGCCACCGCTGCGCCCACGCGCATGTCCGGGGCGTCAGGTGTACCCGGCTTGAGCTTGACGATCCGAAAGCGCACCACGCCATCGGCGATGTGCAGCGTGCGCTGCAGCCCGTGCAGCAGCTCGGGCGTGCCCGCGTGGAACTGCATCAGGTGGTACTCGGCCGTCGCTTTGTGCTCGATCGGATAGGCCAGCGCCCTGCTGCCCCACACGTCGTGGCGCAGCAGCTCGCCCTGCGCGCCGATCGCCTCGCTCGTCTCGGCGAGTACTTTTGCGCGCACGTCCTCCTGCGCGTCGGGGTCCAGCATCAGGACAAGATCGTATGTCGGCGCGGGCAGCGTCATGGGTGCGGTGGCAAAGAGTAGCGGGTCTGGCGCGCCCCTTCAGCCGGGGTCTTGCGTGCGGGCTTCAGCCGGCCTTCGCGCGGATGTCGGCCAGCTGCTCGTCCACCCAGTCGCCCGGGTCGCGTGAGGTCACGATCTGGGCCAGGCCCTGTGCGCGGCGGGCGCGCTCCTGTGGATCCATCGTCAGCGCAGCATGAATCGAGTCCGCCAGCTCCTGGATGTCGAACGGATTCACTGACAGCGCAAACTGCCCCAGCTCCTCGTGCGCGCCGGTGTTCTCCGAGAGGATCGACACGCCCTCGCGCTCGTTGACCAGCGGGCCCTCCTTGGCAACGAGGTTCATGCCGTCGAACATCGCGTTGACGAGCAGCACGTCGTAGTGCTTGTAGGCGGCCATCGCCTCCTCCAGGTCATCGCGCAGCTTGAGCTGGATCGGCATCCAATCCGGCGTCCCGTGGCGGTGGTTGACGACCGCGACCAGCGCCTCGATGCGCTCCAGGTACTCCGCGTACTGCGGCACGTCCGTCCGCGACGGCATCAGCTGGGCCATGAACGTGATCCGCTCGGAGAACTCCGGGTGCTGCTCCAGGAACAGGTCGAACGCCGAGAAGCCGCGCAGCACGTTCTTCGAGAGGTCCGCCCGGTTAACCCGCAGGATCAGGAAGTCCCGCCGCCGCGCCAGCAGCTCGCGCTCTAACTCGCGCACCCGCTCGCCCTGGGCGATCCGTCGTGTCGCGCGATGGTCGATCGGCAGCGGATACGCCCGCACCCACACCTCGCGCTCGCCGAAGTACACCACCCCCCGCTCGAAGTCCACCTCCAGATCCATCAGGTCGCGGCAGCACTGCAGGAAGTTGCGCCGGTAGGAGCGCGTGTGAAAGCCCACGATGTCGTTCGCCAGCAGGCCCACGAAGATCTCCTCGCGAATCCGCGACGGCAGCACCCGCCAGGCGTCCGACTGCGTCCAGGGGATGTGGATGAAGTGGTGCAGGAACGCGTCCGGCCGCGCCTGCCGGACCAGCGCCGGCAGCGTGTAGAGGTGGTAGTCGTGCACCATCACCACCGGCTCCTCGCTGTCTGCGAGCTCCTCCACCACCGCGCGCGCCAGATCCTCGTTGACGGCGTTGTAGCCGAACTCGAACGCCTCGATCTCGTGACGGCGGATGTCCGGCGCGTTGGACAGATCCCACAGGTAATGCTGGATGAACCACAGCATCGGGTTCGCGAACACGTTGTAGAAGCGGTCGTAGGCCTCCGGGTCGCTGGCCACCAAACGCACCTGGTACTGCCCGCCCGCGGGCGATCGCACCGGGAACGCGCGCCCGCCGTGCTCTCGCGAGACCTGCACGTCGCCCTCGCTCATCGCCGAGGCGATCCACACCGCCTCGCGGTGCGACGCCAGGCCCGTCAGCGCGGTCACCAGACCGCCCGAGCCGCGCTGGACTTCGCCTCCCGGGCCGAACGTCACCGGACCCCGGTTGGACACCAGCACCAGCGGCGCGCGCAGTGCCGGCGTCTCGCTCATGCGCGTCGCCGCTCCACGGGGGGCGTCGGCGTTCTCTGCGGCGCAGCCGGCGCGCCTGCGCGTGCCCTCGCGCTCGCGCGGTCCTCCGCCGCGCGGCAGGACCAGCCGACCACTCCCCGCATGAGCGCCATCGCGCTCATGCTCCCCGCAACTCGTTGAAGATCTTCAGATAGTCGCGCAGGTAACGCGGCGTCAGGAAGTGTGCGCGCACGTGCTCCTTGCCGCGGCGCCCAAGCGACTTGCCGAGTGCCGGGTCGGCGAGGATCTCAAGCGTGCGCTCTGCGCACTGCTCGGCGCTCTCCACCAAAAAGCCCGTCACCCCGTCTTCGACCTGCAGCGGGATCCCGCCGACGTTGCCTCCGATGAACGGCCGCGCCTTCCAGATCGCCTCCGCGACCGTCAGCCCGAAGCCCTCGCGGGTGGACTTCTGGATCAGCACATCGGAGTGCGACTGAAACGCGTTGACCTCGATCGACCCAACGTTGTTGAAGTTGTTCAGGATGTGCACGTCCGGGTCACCGTCGGCGTGCGCGATCGTCGCGTTGAAGAAATCCCACCCCTCCGGGTCGTCGCTCGCCATCGAGCCCACCAGCGCCAGCTGCATCTCGGGCATCCGCTCCTTGACGATCCGGTAGGCGTCGATCACCCCCAGCGGGTCCTTCCACGGATCGAAGCGCGAGACCTGGCACATCAGCGGCCGGTCCACGTCGATCCCGAACTGCCCGCACACGTACGCCGCGTCTTCCGGGGACAGCGCCATGTTCTTCGGCGTCAGCGGGTCGATCGCCGGCGGCACCACGTTCACGTTGCCGTTCATCCCCGGCG
This sequence comes from uncultured Solirubrobacterales bacterium, assembly GCA_963804675.1. Classification (GTDB taxonomy): domain Bacteria; phylum Actinomycetota; class Thermoleophilia; order Solirubrobacterales; family Solirubrobacteraceae; genus Palsa-744. The sequence continues at coordinate 3,356,816 of CAWDRI010000001.1, forward strand.
GCACGTAGTCGGCCATGTGGAACAACGTCTGGGGATAGTCCTCGATGTAGGGCAGCAGCCGCGCGATCGTCTCCGGGTTCGGGGTCGAGAGGTCGATGTGGCAGCGCCAGATCCAGCCCGCCGCCTTCTCCGGCACGAGCTTGTACAGCCCCGCCGGCTGCGGGTCGTGGACCAGGCACACATCCCACCCGTCCGACAGCTCACGCGCATTCATCTCGTTGTAGCGCTGCCACGTCGCCCACTGCTCCTCGTCGAGATCCTGCGGCGCGCCCTGCAGCGCGTTGTGCATCAGCTTGGTCGCGTTGAAGAATTCCTCGCGCCCGTAGATCACCTGCCATTCGCAGTCCAGTCCGACGTCGCGCATCAGCGGCACGAGCGTGTACAGGATCTCCGAGACGCCGCCCCCGAACGCCGTCGCCGAGATGTGCACCACACGGCTGCCCTTCAGCGGCTCGGCCAGCCCCCGGATCTCGTCGATCAGGTCCCGTCCGCAGATGTGTGTGTAGTCGGCGAGCGTCTTGCTGCCGACGGCGACGGGCTGGAGCACGGCGCGCAAGATACCTGAGTACGCCGCCCGCGGGTGCGTCTCGCCGTGCAGCCCCACTCGCAGGGCACCGAAATCCCTCGGGCCGGGCGGGCGCCACAGGCCCTTCCGGGTTGATTCTCGGCTGCCCGCCCGTGTGCGCGATAGGCCGCGAAGTTGGCTCGGTCGCCGCGCTGCCGCCGCGCGCGTGTGCGCGACGCGCGCGCACGCGTTTGACGCGCGCGCACGCGTTTGGGTCCAGAAATCGGGTTCTCCCCCGCGCCGCCATCGCGCGTGTGCGCGATACGCGCGCACGCGATTGGGCCGCAAAGTCGGTTCCGTCCCCGCTCCCGTGCTGCCATCGCGCGCGCGGCCGGGCCTCGAAATCCGTTGCCCGCGCCGCCACCACGCGCGCGCTGCGGGTCCCGAACCCAAGCGAATGCCGCCTACGCCGGCAGCGTCAGCGTGAAGACGGTGCGCCCGGGGGAGGAGTCGAGCGTCAGCGCGCCCTGCATACGCTCGGCCAGCTCGTGCGCGATCGCCAGCCCGAGGCCCGATCCGCGGCTCTCCTCGGCGCTGTAGAAGGGCTCGAAGATCCGTTCGCGGGCCTCTGGTGCGATCCCGGGACCGAAGTCTCGCACCGCTAGGCGCGTGTGTCCTTCGGCGCTCGTCACCGAAACCACGATCACTGTGCCGTGCGGCGTGTGTGCGATCGCGTTGTCGATCAGGATGCGCAGTATCTGCGCCACCCGCTCGGCGTCGCACACCGCGGGTGCCGGTACGCGCGCAGCGTGCTGGCGCAGCTCGGAGCCGTGCTGGGCGAGTGCGGGGATGAACTCGGCGCTGACCATGCGCGCGATCTCGGCGACGTCGGCCCGCTCGGAGCGCAGCTCCAGCGCCCCTGCCTCCAGGCGCGAGAGGTCGAGCAGCCCGGTCGCAAGCTGGCCGAGGCGCTCGACCTGGGTGCGTACCTGTTCGAGGAACTGGCGGCGCGTCTGCTCGTCGAGTTCCTCGTCCTGGATCAGCTCCAGAAAGCCGCCGATCGAGAAGATCGGCGTGCGCAGCTCGTGCGAGGCGGTCGCGATGAACCGCTCGCGCGCGCTGTCGAGCTCCGCCAGCTGGCGCTGCATCGAGTCCAGCGCTCGCGCCAGCTGACCAAGCTCGTCGTCGGAGCCCACCGCGAAGTGTGCGCCGAAGTCGCCCTCCGCCACGCGCCACGCGCCCTCCTCCAAGCCTCGCACGCGCAGGCTGATTGCGCGAGCCAGCAGGTAGCCTGTCGCCAGGGCCAGCGCCAGCGCGATTGCGCCCGCGATCAGCATCCGTTCGCGGATCGCCGCGACGCTGCGCTCGACGTCGTTGAGCGTGCCCGAGAACACCGCCACGCCGACCACCTGGCCGCGATCGAACAGCGGCTTGGCGGCCTCCCCGACCGGCCCATTCGCGCTGGACTCGGTCGCCGTCAGCAGCCGCCGCGCGCGCACCACGCGGGCGGCGATCGGGAAGCTCAGCGTCCCGACCCGCTCGCCGGCGACCTGCGCGGAGGAGTCGTCGATGTAGAAGGTCGCGGGCCCCCTGGGCGCGGCTCGGATGCCGAGCAGCGTCACGCGGTCGTTGGAGAGCTGACCCGCGTGGTGCACGGCGCGAGCGCTCGCCACCCGCGAGGTGTGCGCCGCCAGCGTGGCCTGCAGACGCCGCGAGTACGCCTGCGCGGCGATCGTCAGCGCACGCAGCTTCTGCTCGCGCAGGCCGGTGCCCAGCGTCGGCGTGACGTACACGTAGGCGACCGTCATCGCGACGAACGTCACCGCGAAGAACAGCAGCGCCAGCCGGTACTTGATCGAGCGCAGGCCGCGTGGACGCTCGGCGTGGCCGGCCGCTGGCAATGCGTGCCGCCTGTCCCCCGTGCGCGGGCTCGTGCGCGTAGCGCCCCCTGGCGCCGGCGCGTTGTGCGCGCGCTGTGAGGCCGCGCGTGCGCGCATTCCGTGGCGGCCCGGGGAGAGCAGCGTCATGGTTCGTCGTCGCGGAACCTGTAGCCCACGCCGCGCACGGTGAACAGGTACTCGGGCTCTTTGGGATCGCGCTCGAGCTTCTCGCGCAGGTGGCGGATGTGGACGTCGATCGTGCGGGGGTCGCGATAGGCCGAGTCGCCCCAGATGCGCGCCAGCAGCACGTCGCGCGTGAACACCCGCCCCGGGCTCAGCGCCAGCGCGCCGAGGATCTCGAACTCGACGAAGGTCGTTCTGACGTGCTGGCCGCGCATGCGCACAGAGCGCTTGGCGAAGTCGATCGTCAACGCACCCGCCTGCAGCGGCTGTTCCTCGGTTTGCGCGCCCGGCGTACCGGCGCCGCCGGGCGGCGTGACCATCTCGGCGCGTCGCAGCGCGGCTTTCACGCGGCTGCGGAACTCGCGCATCGAAAACGGCTTGGTGATGTAGTCGTCGGCGCCGAGCTCCAGGCCGAGCACCTTGTCGATCTCCTCGGACTTGGCCGTCAGCATGATGATCGGCACCGCGCTCTGCGCGCGCAGCCGCCGGCAGACCTCCAAACCGTCGAGCTTGGGCATCATCACGTCGAGCACGACGAGGTCGAAATGCCCCTCAGCGAAGCGCCCCAGCGCTTCGCTGCCGTCCGCTGCCTGGACGACCTCGTAGCCGTCCTTGCGCAGCGGGTAGGACAGCAGCGTGAGGATCGCGCGCTCGTCGTTGACCAGCAGGATGCGCGAGGGTCGCGCCGGCGGTGTCTGCTTTTGGGCTGTTTGCGGCATGTCTCTGAAGCGTGCCCGGCAAAATCAGGAGGGTGCGCTCATTTTGCCGGGCACGCCAGCGATTATGGTCTGTGCGAGCGTGCTCAACGGACGTATCTACCGCGCCGCCTTTCTGCCCCTGCTGTTCGCGCTGGCGATCGCCGGCTTTTCGCTGACCGATCGGCCTGCCGCGCTGACGTCCAACCTCGCGCCCTATGCCTTCGAAGGCACGCGCGCGTTCGCCGAAGCGCAGCAGCTCGCCGCGCGCTATCCCGATCGCGCCCCCGGGGGTCCGGGCGACAGCGCGCTCGCGGTGCACGTCGCCAAGCAGTTGCGCAACCTCGGCGGCACGTCGGGCGCAGCGTTCGTCGTGCAGGAAAGCTCCTCCGAAGCCCAGACGATCGACGGACCGCGCTCGCTGCGCACGGTGCTCGCGCGGCGCGCCGGCACGAGCGGTGGCAGCGCGATCGTGATCGTCGCCCACCGCGACGCCGACGCTGCCCCGGCGCGCGGCGAACTGGCCGCCACCGCGGTCATGCTCGGCCTCGCGCGCGTGCTCGCCTCCAGCGAGACGCGCCGCACGATCGTGCTCGTCTCCACCAGCGGCGGCTCCGGCGGCGACGGTGGCGCGGCCGACCTCGCGGCCCATGCGGCCACATGGGCCGGCGGGCCCGTGGACGGTGCGATCGTCTTGGGTGACCTCGCCGCCGGGCCGGGCGACGCCCGCGACGCGCTGTTCCTGGGCTCGTTCGCGAACACCCCGGGCGGCGCGCCGCAGCTGCTGCAGCGCACGGTCGCCCAGGCGCTCGCCGGCCAGCTCGGGCGTCCCCCCCGCGCGCCGACGCTGCTGGCGCGTCTCGCGCAGCTCGCGTTCCCGCTGCCCGCCGGCGAACAGGGCCCGCTGAACGCCGCCGGCGTGCCCGCCGTGCTGGTGCAAGCCGGCGGCGAACTGCCCTCGCCTGGCGCCGGCTCGCCCGGCGCGGCCCAGTTGGAAGCGCTCGGGCGCGGCGTGCTCGCCTCCGTGTACGCGCTCGACGCCGGGCCCGACATCGCCTCCGCGGCGCCCGCCACGCCCGAAACGTCGCTGCCGGTCGCGCACAAGCTGCTGCCCGCGTGGGCGGTGCGGCTCGTCGTGCTCGCGCTGCTGGCGCCGCCGCTGCTCACCGCCGGCGACGGCCTCGCCCGCTGGCGTCGCCGGCGCCTGCTGGCGCCCGGCGGCTGCGCTGTCTCCTTCGCGCGCGCCGTCTGGTGGGTGGGCGCGTGTGGCCTGCCGTTCCTGCTGTGCGCCCTGTTCGTGCGCGCGCTCGGCGCGCTGGGAGCCTTCCCCGCACCGCGACCGCCGCTCGCGCGGGCGGCGCTGGCGCTGCACGGCGGGGCGCTATTCGCCGTGTTGGCCGTCCTGCTGCTGTTCGCGCTGGTCTGGCTGTTGTGGCCGAGCGTGCTGCGTCGGCTCGCGCTGCCGGTCGTTCCCGACCGCGAGACCGGCGCGCTGGTGCTGCTGCTCGTGCTCGCCGTGCTCGCCGTGCTTGTGTGGGTGGTGGATCCGTTCGCTGCGCTGCTGCTCGTGCCCGCCCTGCACCTCTGGCTCGGGCTCGCCGCCCCCACACCCCGCGCCAGGCGCCACGTGTTCGCGACCGTAGCCGGGCCGCTGGTGCTCGCCGTGCTCGGCGCTGCGCCGCTGGTGCTGCTGCTCGCCTTCTACACCCACCGTTTCGCGCTGGGGCTGGGCGGTTTTGCGCACACCGGCCTGCTGCTGGTCGCCTCGGACCGGGTGGGGCTCGCCGGCGCGCTGCTGTGGAGCGTCGCCGCGGGCTGCCTGGCCGGCGCGGCGCTGCTCGCGCTGGGCGGCGCCCGGGCCGCTGCCGCCGTGCCGCCGCCGCCGCCCACCGACCCGGTGGAGCCGTGGCGGGAGTCGATCTCGATCCGCGGGCCGTTGTCGTACGCTGGTCCGGGATCGCTGGGCGGCACCGAGTCCGCGCTGCGGCACTGAACGTCAGTCGATGGGCATCGCTGCCTAGGGATCGAGACCGTGTCCGACATCCTCTATTCCCCCTCCCCCTCCCCCTCCCCCTCCTCCTCGACCGTCGCCTCGTCGCCGGGCGCCGGCGCGGGTGGCCCCTCCCATGGCCGCGGCCCGCTGCGCGGAGGAACGCGCCGTCGCGGGCGCCCACGTGCGCGCAGCCGGCGCCGGCGCTGTGCACGGTGGCTCTCCAGCGCGCTGATCGTGCTCGGCGTGCTGGTGCTGCTCGACGCGGCCGTCACGCTGGTCTGGCAGGAGCCGCTTTCGGCGCTGTACGCCAAATTCGAGCAGGACCACCTGCGCGGCACGCTGCGCGCGATCGAACGCGCGCAGCCGACCGCCGCCGAGCGTGCGCAGCTCGTGCGACTTTCCCAGCAGCGCAGGATCGCGTTCTTGGCGTGGCGGCTGCAGCGTCATGCCGCGCCAGGCAGCCCGGTCGGCACGATCCACATCCCGCGCATCGGCGCGGACTTCGTGGTGGTCGCCGGCACAGGCACCGAAGAACTCGAGAAAGGCCCCGGCGTCTACCCCGAAACTCACTTCCCCGGTCTTGGCAGCACCACCGCGATCGCCGGACACCGCACGACCTGGCTGGCGCCATTCCGGCGCATCGACGAACTACGCCCCGGCGAGCGCATCGAACTGGACATGCCCTACGCGCACTTCCTCTACATCGTCACCGGGTACCGCGTGGTGCTCCCCACCGACGTACGCGCCGCGATTGCCCCCGTCCCCTACAGCCGGCTCGTGCTCTCGGCCTGCACGCCGCTGTTCAGCGCGGCCAAACGGCTGCTCGTCTACGCGCGGTTGCGCGCTGCGACACCGGCTGGCGCGGCGGTGGGTGCTACCGGGCCAACCGCCGAGCCGTTACGGCTCTGAGCGGCCTCACCACCGGTGCTCGAAGCCCGCGAGCGAGCGCGGGTGCCCGTCCGCGAGCAGTGTCGCGCCGGGGGTCTCGCCGGGTGCGGGCGCGGCGACGGTCCCAACCCACGTGATCCCCACCGCGCCCGCGGGCGCACCCGCCTCCTGCAGCGCGGCCTGCGCGCGCGCGCGCGCGGTGGGCGCCACGCAAACACACAACTCGTAGTCTTCGCCGCTGCCGGCCGCCAGCTCCCATGGCGCGAGGCCCAACGAGGCGGCGATCTCGCGCACGCCCTCCTCCAGCGGCAGCGCGTCGAGGTCGATCTCCAGGCGCACGCCGCTCGCGCACGCGACGTGCTGCGCGTCGGTCGCCAGGCCGTCGGACAGGTCGATCATCGCGTGCGCGCCCGCGCGGGCCAGCGCGGTGCCCTCGGCGAACCGCGGCTGTGGTTCCAGGACGCGCGCGATCGCCACGCGCGCGTGCGCGCCGCGCGCCGCCCGCCCCTCGAGCACCGCCAGTCCGGCGCCGGCGCCGCCCAGGCGCCCGGTGACACCGACGAGGTCTCCCGGCTGTGCCCCGTCGCGTCCGACCAGCTGGCGCTCCTCATCGGCCCACCCGACCGCCGTGACCGCGACCGTCAGCGCGGGCGCCGCGACGACGTCGCCGCCGGCGATCGTCACGCCCGTGGCCTGGGCGAGCGCGCCGGCGCCGCGCACCAGCTCGAGCGCCTGCTGCTCGGTGAAGCCCGGCGGCAGACCGAGCACGAGGTACGCCTCGCCCGGGTCGGCGCCCATCGCTGCGAGGTCCGACAGGGCGCCCGCCAGCGCGCGCGCGCCGACCTGCGCGGGCGTGGCCCAACCCTCGGCAGAGGTCGAGGAGCTGGGGGCCAGACCCGCGAGGCGAAAATGCACGCCGTCGATCATTGCGTCGACGGAGGTCACGCACACCGCTCGCGCGCGCACGACCGCGGCGTCGTCGCCGCTGCCGCGCAGCACACGCCCCGGCTCGCCGCGGTCCGCCGCCCCCCGCCCGCCCGCGGCCGGCTCGCGCTGCGTCGCGTCGTCGCCGACCCCCCGCAGCACGTGGCTGGCGGGGGTTGCGACCGCGGCCCCGCAGGTGGAGCCGAGCTCCCGCGCGATGGCCTCGATCAGGGAACGCTCAGCGATGCCGGTAGACGATCCGCGCGCGGTCGAGGTCGTACGGCGAGAGCTCGCAGCGCACGCGGTCCCCGGGCAGAATGCGGATCCTGAAGCGGCGCATCTTGCCGGCGACGTGTCCGAGCACGACGTGGTCGTTGTCGAGCTTCACGCGGAACATCGCGTTCGGCAGCGCCTCGATCACCTCGCCCTCGAATTCGACCTTGTCTTCCTTGGCCACTGTTTGCGTCCCATCCGGGTCTCGCGCACGGCGCGCGCGGCCCCTCGTGTTCGATTTGTCAGTTCAAACTACCAAGCGTCGGCGCCAGAGGGTGGCGCAGCCGCCGCAGGCCGGCCGGCCGCATCGGGGATTGGCGGCGCACGCGCGTGTCCGCCGGCCTCGCTCGGGCCATGCTGCTGCGCTCGTCTAAGGGGCCGTGCCGCCCGCCGACCCACCCGCGCCGGCGCCACCCGCGGTCCCGTGCGGCGGCGAGGCGGCCGCCGGTTCCCGCGCGCCGCCGGCGGTGCCCGGTTCGGAGGGCGTGGCCTGTCCGCCGCCGGTCGCGGGTTCCGATGGCGTGGCGTGGCCGCCGCCGCCGCCGGCGGCCGGTTCGGATTCGGAGGGTGTGCCCGCGCCCGGTTCGCCGCGCGTGCCCGGTTCGGCGCCGGCGCCCGGTTCGGCGCGTTCGGCGCCGCGCTGCGCACCGGGTTCGGCTCCCGCTCGTGGCGTATGGCGGTTCGCGTGTGCTCGCGGCACGCCGGGTGTGCGCGCCGGCGTTTCGGGCGCGCTCGGCACGAGCGCCTGGCCGGTGGTGGCGAATTTGCCGAAGAACGGCTGGTAGAGGAGCGGTTCGGTGGGTTTGGGAAATTCGACGCAGTGGGTGCCGACGACGGCCGACATGTAGTCGTGCCAGATCTGCGCGGGCAGCGCGCCGCCCTGCTGCGGTTCGCCGTGCACGTCGGTCATCGGCACGTCTTTGTTCGGGTAGCCCATCCAAACGACCGTCGAGTATTCGGGGGTGTAGCCGTCGAGCCAGGCGTCGACCAGCGCACTGGTGGTACCCGTCTTTGCCGCTGTCGGGCAGTCGATCGCCGAGCGCACGGCGGTGCCGCTGAGCACGTTCTGGTGCAGGATGCCGGTCTCCTCGGCGGTGATGCCGTTGCTGAGGACCTTGACGCGGTGGGGCGCTCCCCAGCTGGAGTCCACGTGTCCACTTGGGAAAACGACCTTGGTGATCGCGATCGGCGCGTTGCGCCAGCCGCCGTCGGCGAGCGTCGCGTAGACGACGGCCATTTCCAGCGGGGTCACACCCAGCGTCAGCCCGCCAATCGATTCGGGCGGGTAGCTTGAGAGGTGTGTTTTGACGCCCATCTTGTAGGCCATTTCGGTGATCGTCGACTCGCCGAGGTCGGCGGCGAGCTGGGCGTAGACGGTGTTGTCGGAGGTCAGGGTCGCCTGCACGAGGTTGATCGACTTGTTCAGCGAGGTGCCCTCAAAGGTGTGCACTTCCCATTCGGGATCGCTTGCGAGCCAGCCCTTGGGGAGCGTGTGGGAGAGGTAGTAGGTGCTGTTGGGGTCCACGCCGCGCGAGAGCGCGTCGGCGAGGTCGATCGCCTTGAAGGTCGAGCCGGGCTGGCGGTGGCCTTCGGAGGCGAGGTTGAACTGCGACTGCTCGTAGCTCTCGGACTCGGCCATCGCTTCGATGTCGCCGTTGTGCGGGTCGAGCGTGACGATCGCCGACGCGGGGTCTTCGGGCTCGTCGAGCACTTCGGCGATTGCGCTGTGCGCGAGTTCCTGCATGTGCAGGTTGAGCGTCGTGTAGACCTTCAGCCCGCCCCCTTCGACGGTGCGCCGGCCGTAGCGGGCGATCAGCTGCTGGCGGACGTATTCGAAGAAGAAGGCTTCGTGTTTTTCCGAGTAGAAGTAGCCGCGGCGCAGCTCCAGCCCGGCGCGCTCGGCGGCCCGCACGCGCGCCGGCGCGACGTAGTGCAGTTCGGCCATCTTGCGCAGCACCTCGTTGCGCCGTTCGCGGGCGGCCGCGGGGTAGAGGAACGGGTTGTACTCGGAGGGCGCCTGCGGCAGGCCGGCGAGCAGCGCCGCCTGCTCGAGGTCGAGCTGGGAGGCGGGCTTGTCGAAGAAGATCCGCGCCGCCGCCTGCACACCGACGGCGGTCTGTCCGCCGAGCGTGCCGTAGGGGACGCTGTTGAGGTAGCTCGTCAGGATCGAGCGCTTGCTGTGGTGTTCGTTGTATTCGAGTGCGAGCTTGGCCTCGGTGATCTTCTGGCGCAGCGTGTGCTGGTCGCCGCCGAGGTAGATGTTGCGCACGAGCTGCATCGTGATCGTCGAGGCGCCCTGCAGCGCTTCGCCGTGCACGAGGTCCTTGACCGCCGCGCGGAAGATGCCCGTGGGGTCCACGCCGTCGTCTTTGTAGAAGCGCTGGTCCTCGATCGCGACCGTCGCATTCTTCAGGGTGGCGGGGATTTCACCCCAGGCGACCGGCGAGCGCAGCTCGTCGCTCTGGATGAACCCCAGGCGTGTGCCGTTGGCCGCGTACACCTGCGAGGAGCCACCGAGCGCGATCTCGTGAAATGTGCTGAGTGTGGGCGCCGAGTCGGCCACGGAGAGCACGTAGGCGACGGCGCCGATCGTCCCCAGCACCAGGCCGGCCGCGAGCGTCGCGAGTACGGCAAACAGGCCCCGGGAGAGGCCGCCTCGGCGGTGACGCCGCTTTCGTGCTTGTCGAGACATCGGCTGAGAATCTCCCGGCCCCACCGCGGGGTGTGCCTGCTGCACGATATCGCCAGCAAGTTGTGGTTTCCTGCCAGGGGCACAGATGAGCGCTGACACAGCCGAGACCACGGTCCTCGACCCGCAGGATGCCGTCCACGTATTTGACGAGGGGGACCGCGCTGTCGCGCGGTCCCGCGGGGGGGCGTTGACGGACGATCGCGAGCACGCCGCCGCCCTGCGCGACACGTGGCGCGCGCTGCTGTGCTCGCGCGTGCTCGTGTGGGTCGCCGGGGTGGGCGCCGTGGTGACGTTCAGCACCGTCCCGCGCAGCGCGTTCGACCCGCCGCACACGACGGGCGGCTTTGGCTGGCTGGGCGACCTGCTCGCGGCGCCGGCGGCGCGTTGGGACGCGGCGTGGTACCTGGTGATCGCCCACTACGGCTACCGGCCCGATCTGCAGGGGTTCGCGTCGATCTCGGCGCGTGCGGCCTTCTTTCCGCTCTACCCGCTCGGGCTGCGCGCGATCTCGCAGCTGGGCGCGCCACCGGTGCTTGCCGGGGTGCTGCTGTCGATGGCGGCGCTGGCCGCTGCGCTGTACGCGATCCACCGGCTCACGGCGCTGGAAGCGGGCAGGCTGCTGGGGCTGCGCGCGGACGGGGGCGCTGTGGCGGCTCGCAGCGCCGCGGGAGGCGGTGTCGGTCTGCCGCCCGGCGGGCCGGTTGCCGGCGAGCGGCGTGACGGGGAGGCCGCCGGACAGCCGGCGCCCGGCCGGGATGTCGCCCGCCTGACGGTGCTCGCGGTCGCCTTCGCGCCGATGGCCTACTACTTTTCGGCGGTTTACTCGGAGTCGCTCTACCTCGCGCTGTCGGTCGGCGTTTTCTGGTGTGCGCGCCAGGGCCGCTGGGCGTGGGTGGGCGTGCTCGGCGCGCTCGCGGGTGCGACGCGCAGCGCCGGTCTCGTGCTCGCGCTGCCGGTCGTGATCCTCTACCTGTACGGCCCCCGCGGCGACCGGCCGCCCGACTTCGCGGCGGGCCGCCGGCGGCTGCTCGGCATTCGCTACAGGGTGCGCGGCGAGGCGCTGTGGCTGTTCGCGCTGCCACTGGGCGTGCTCGCCTACGCGGTCTACCTGAAGCTCGCGGGCGGCAGCGCGCTCGCGCCCTTTCACGCGCAGGAAGCGTGGAGCCGGCACTTTGCGGGGCCCTATGTCGCCGTGTGGGACGCGGCCCGCGCGGCGGTGCAGGGCGCGCGCCAGCTGCTGTCCTTCCAGCGCCACCACGTCTACTACAAGCTTGCGGGCGGCGACCCGTTTGTCAGCGCCGAGCACAACGTCGTGCTGTTCGCGTTCCTGCTCGCCGCGGTCCCGGCGCTGGTGGGCGTGCTGCGGCGCCTGCCCGCCGCCTATGGCGCGTATGTGCTGGCGGCGCTCGCGCTGCCGCTGTCATACCCGGTCGCGGCTCAGCCGCTGATGTCGCTGCCGCGCTTTCTGGTGGTGCTGTTCCCGCTGTTCATGTGGTTCGGCGCCTTCCTCGCGCGCCACCCGCGCGCGCGCGGGCCGCTGCTCGTCGCCGGCGCGCTGGCGCTCGCGTTCTTCACGGGCCAGTTCGCGACGTGGCACTGGGTGGCCTGAGCAGCGTCACGCGCGCCGTGCTGCTCGACGCGCTGGGCACGCTGCTGACACTCGCGCCTCCCGGGCCGGCGTTGGTGCGGGTGCTGGCGCGCGAGTACGGGCTGGCGGTCACCGACGCGCAGGCCGCACGCGCCTTCGCGGCGGAGGTTGCGTACTACCGCGAGCACCACCACGAGGGCCGCGACGCCGACTCGCTCGCAGACCTGCGGCGGCGCTGCGCCGCGGTGCTGCGCACACAACTCCCAGCGCGCGCGCAGCGCGCGCTCTCCCCCCAACAGCTTGCCGCCGCGATGCTCGACGCGCTGCACTTCACGGCCTACCCCGACGCGGCTCCAGCGTTGGCGGCGCTGCGCTCGCGCGGGCTGCGGCTGGTGGTCGCCAGCAACTGGGACAGCTCGCTGACGCAGGTGCTGGCGCGCGCCGGTCTGGCCGGGTTGCTCGACGGGGTGGTGACCTCCGCGGAGGTCGGCGAACCCAAGCCCGGCGGCGCGATCTTCGCGGCGGCGCTCGCGCTGGCCGGCGTGACGGCGAACGAGGCCGTGCACGTGGGCGACTCGCCGGTGTACGACGTTGCGGGCGCGCGCGGGGCCGGGATCGCGCCGCTGCTGTTGCGGCGTGCGGGTGCAGCTGCGAGCGCCGCCGGGAAAGACGCGAGCGCCGCCACGGCACCGGTCGCCACGATCCGCTCGCTGGCTGACCTGCTGACCTGAGCGGCGCTCTAAGCTCGGACCCTTGCAAGCGGCGGCCCCCCTGAACAAGTGGCGCTGGTGGCTGGCGCCGCTCGCGCTGGTCGGCGGGGTGCTGCTCGCCGAGATCGCGGGCCTGTTCGTGGAAGTGCCCGCGGCGCTGCTCGGCGCGAACATCACCGCGTCGCATCGGCCCGGCGGCCTGGAGCTAGCGGACACGGTCGTGCTCGACGCGTCATTCATCTTCGCCGCCGTGTTCTGCGCCGGCCTCAGCAGCCGGCCGGTGCGCGCCTGGCAGTTCGGGCTGCGTCCGCCGCGCGTGCGCTGGCGCAACGTGGCGCTGCTGATCGTCGGGCTGATCGTCTGTGTGCTGATCTTCAGCGCGATCTGGGCGCTGGCGCTGCACGTGAACACCAAAGAGAAAGTGCTCGAACAGCTCGGCGCCAACGAAGGCACGGCGCTGCTGCTGCTCAGCGCGCTGCTGACGTGCGTGATCGCACCGATCTGCGAGGAGTTCCTGTTCCGCGGCTTCGTCTTCTCGGCGCTGCGCAACCTCGCCGGCGTGTGGCCCGCGGCGGTACTGACCGGCCTCGTGTTCGGCGGCGTCCACGCCAGCTCGGCCCCCGTCGCCGACCTCGTGCCGCTGGCCGCGCTCGGTTTCGGGCTGTGCCTGCTCTACTGGTACACCGACTCGCTGTACCCGTGCATCGCCGCGCACGCGCTCAACAACTCGCTGGCGTTCGGCGCGCAGGAGGAATGGGGCTGGGGGATCTTGGCGTTGATGGTCTGCGCACTGGGCACGATCGCGCTGCTCGCGTTTGCGCTCAAGCGGCTCGGGGTGATCACGCCGCCCCCGAGTGTGCCCTCGACGGCGTAGTGCAGCAGAGCGCTGGCAGCGCCGGTGGCTGCCCCTGCCTTGCGCTGTGGTCCTTCGTTCCCCCAAACGACGAAGTACCGGCATATATCAAGCTATCCAGATGGATATCTCGATATCACCGGACACTTCGGCCCAAAAAACAAACAGACCCTCCTCCTCCTCTTCCTCCTCCTCCTCGACACACCCTTCGTCCCCTCGACGGCGTAGCATCGGGCGAGATGGTGCCCGCACCCGCACCCGCCGCACCGCCCGCCGCCGCCCCGGTCGCGGCGCAGATGACGCTCGCCAGCCAGGGCGCCGGCGGTCGATCCGCGTTCCTGCTCACCGGCGAACGGCTGGTCGTGCGCGGCACGATCAAGCCGTATGCGGCCGGGCAGCGCGTCGTCGTGCGCTTCGCCCGCGACGGCCGCCCGGTCGCCACGCGCACCGTCGCCGTGCTGGCGGGCGCTGGCGGCACCGGTCGTTTCCGGCTCGCCTACACGAGCGCCGGCGCGGGTGTCGTGAGTTTCACCGCCGCGCACACTGCCACCGCGCAGCTGTCCGCGTCCTGGGCACGGGGACCGAGCGTGCGCTTTGTCGCCCCCGACATGCGCGCGGGCGCGCGCGGACCGGACGTGTGGCTGCTGCAGTCGCGGTTGCACGCGTTGCACTACCTGGTGCCGCTCACCGGCGTCTACGACGAAGGCACCGAACAGGCGGTGATCGCGTTTCGCAAGCTCACCGGCCTGGCGCGCGTGTCCAGCACCGACGCGCGCGTGCTGCGCCTGCTGCGCGCCGGCGCGGGACGCTTCCAGGTGCGCTATCCGCGCGACGGGCGCCACGTCGAGGCGAACCTCGCACGGCAGGTGCTCGCCGAGATCGAACCCGGCGGGCGCGTCCACCGGATCTACACGATCAGCTCCGGCAAGCCCTCGACCCCGACCGTGCTCGGTCGTTTTCGCGTCTACCTGAAGACGCCCGGCGTCAACTCGGAGGGGATGGTCAACTCCAACTACTTCATCCGCGGCTACGCGATCCACGGCTACCCCGAAGTCCCCACCTACGCCGCCAGCCACGGCTGCCTGCGTGTGCCGATCCCCGACGCCGCCGGGATCTACGCGTGGGTGCAGGTTGGCACGCCGGTTGACGTCTACGACTGACGCCGAAGCCCCACCGGCCGTTGCGTGCGCCCGCCGACGCCCGACCGGTCGTTGCGTGCGCCCGCCGACGCCCCACCGGCCCTTGCGCGCGTCCGCCGCTGCCCGTCGGCCCTCGCGCGCGCCGACTACACCCTGATGCGCAACATCCGCGTGAGGTAGCCGATGCCGATGCCGTAGACGAGCAGCGCCAGCAGGGTGCCCACCCCCCGCACGACCCATTCGCTCTTGTTACCCGCGGTGACCCCCGAGAACGGCGAGGTCAGCACTTTGGCGACTTCGTCGATGTCCCGGTGCAGTGTGCTCTCGTGCGAGGGCTTGGAACCGCCGTGTTGCGCGGAGGCACCGCTGGCCGCGCCCGTGCCGATGAGTTCGTTCTGCTGCTTGTTCGACGCTTGGCTGGTCTGTTCGAAGGCGAAGATCGCAAACGAAACCACCACCACGATGCACGCCAGACGCGAGGCCAGGCGCAGCAGGGTCGTCAACGCGAGCAGCACGCCCGCTAGATTAGGTCGCGCTGTGGACAACTCAGCCGCATCCGTCGCCGCCCCGCTCGCCGATGACCGACTCGCAAGCGCGCGCGCGCGCCTGCTGGCGGACCTGCGCGAGCACGCGCTGGTGATCGGCGAGGTGACGCTGACGAGCGGCGCAAAGGCCAGCTACTACGTCAACGCCAAGCGCGCGATCATGCTGGCCGACACGTTCGCGGCGCTCGGCGTGCTGCTCGCCGACGCGGCCCGCCGCTGCCAGGCCAGCGCCGTCGGCGGCGTGCCGGTGAGCGCCATCCCGGTGGCCTGCGCGGCGCTCGCGGCGGGCTTCCCGCAGCGTGCGTTCATCGTGCGCAAGGAGCGCAAGGAGCACGGCCTGCAGCGCTGGATCGAGGGCCCGCTGCCGCTGCCGGGGGAGCGCTGCATGCTCGTCGAGGACGTCGTGACGAGCGGCGGGTCCACAATCGAGGCACTGGAGCGCGTGCGCAGCGAGGGCTTGGTCGTCGCGGGTGTGGTCAGCGTGCTCGATCGCCTCGCCGGCGGCGGCGCAGCGATCCAGGCGGCGCTTGGCGAGCACGCGCCGTATACCGCGCTGACCACGATCGACGACGTCTACCCCGAGCGACCCGACCGGTGATTGGCGGGCGGCAGGACCGCAATCGGATCGCTTGCCCGCGGCAGCCGCGGCGCTCGTCCCGCGAGGGCTGTCCATTGCGCCCATGCCGCCCGCCCCGCCCATGCCGTCCCTGATTCGACCCGCGCAGCCCGATGACGTCCCGGTGCTGCTGGAGATGTTCGCCGAACTGGCCGACTACGAGCACCTCACGCACGAGCTGCGCGCCACCCCCGAGCAGTTGCACGCCGCCCTGTTCGGCGCGCACCCCGCAATCGAGGCGCTGCTCGCGACGCACGACGACGGTGGAGCGGGGGTCGGCCCACGAACGGCGGCGGCCGCGGTCGACGCTGTGGCTGCACCGTCGGTCGCGAACGGCGGCGAGGCGGTCGGTTACGCGATCTTCTTCCCGACCTTCTCCACGTTTCTTGCCAGCACCGGCATCTGGCTGGAGGATCTGTTCGTGCGCCCCGCCCACCGTGGCGGCGGTGTCGGGCGTGCGCTGCTGGCCGCGGTCGCCGTGCGGCTGCGCGAGCGTGGCGGGCAACGTTTGGAATGGGCTGCGCTCGACTGGAACGAGCCGGCGCTGGGCTTCTACCGCGCGCTCGGCGCGCGCACGATGGGCGAGTGGATCACCCACCGCCTCGATGGCCCCGCGCTCGCCCAGCTCGCCGACGAGGCGCCGCCCGGGCGCGTGTAGCCTTCGTGGCTGGGGTCCCGCTAGACGGGGTCTGTTCAGCCCTCGTAGTCCAATGGATAAGACAACCGCCTCCTAAGCGGTGGATCCAGGTTCGACTCCTGGCGGGGGCATTTTTCGACACCTAAACGTCGTTAGTCGAACCACGACGGCCTTGGCTGAGGGGCGACGGCAGGGGGCCGTCAGCTAACGGTAGGCGCGACCGCGTGGCCTAACCGCGAGCACGTCAATCACGCGTTCAGCATCCCGACGGTCGAAGATCACTCGCCACTCACCAACACGTAGCCGCCACAGACGCTCGGCACCACGCAGCAGCTTGACATCCCCGTCGGGCAGCGCGCTGATCGCCGCTCTGATCCGCTCTCGATCTCGTCGGCCGAGTCGCCGCAGAGACTTCAACGCCGCCGGGCGGATCTCGATCCGCCATCCGTCCTGCTCAGCCAGTGCTCAGCTCCGCCTCGGCCTCAGACCAAGGAACTCCGGGCTCGCTCCGCGCGTGCCGAATGGCGTGCAGGTCATCCTCGCTGAGCTCCTCATCGTCGTATGGCGCTGCGTCAAGCTTGGCGATGACCGGGTCCTGGGCGCGTCGAAGCAGGATCGCGGCCGCGGGCAGCGACTCATTCGGGAGGGCATCCACCAGGTCGTGCAGTTCGGTCTTGGTCACGCGAGAAACCGTAGCAGGGGCGCGATCATGTCCGGAATGGTGATGCCCGAATGATCTGCCGGTGGCGCCGGGGGCCTCCGAAGCTGGCTCATCGCTCGGCCGCTGCGTTCGCTGGCGTAAGCTCCCGACATGCAGTTGCTTTCGCTCCAGTCGGCAATCGCGCGGATCTCGATACCTCGACATCCTTCGCACGGCGTCATCGGACACACTGCGCTCGGCCCTGCTGCTCCTTGGTGGCGGAGTGGGCGGGCTCTTGGTGCTGTGAGCGCTAGTCCTCACCTCCGGAGTGACGACGCCTTCCTGGCAGGCTCCACCCTTGTGCCTCAGTTGGCGCAGTCGGCTTTTATGTCCTTGTCGCAGCGTTCTTCGGGGCGTGGGCAGATCAGGCACCCCCTGCCGCCATTGGTGTTCCAGAAGAATGGCAAGGGCGACGCTGGGGCCAATCACTGAGGGGGTTGCTATGCAGTGCATTGTATTGGTGGGGGCAACATTCCTGGTTGGTGTAAAGGACTTCGCCTATGCATGGACGTTAATCGTATTCCTCCTGAAAGGAGGGCAGTTTGTGACGGAATTGCGCGAGGGACGTGGGAAGGATCTTAGACAGGACATGCCTGCGCGACTGAACCCGGTCGATGGTCTACTCAAGAGGCTGACTGAGCGACAGGGTGCACAGACAAGAGTCGGGAGGTGGATACGATCGGCATACCTCGCGCCAACGGTCATTACTGTCGCGACGATCTTGGAGTTCGGCTGTGGCTCGGGGCGGCACCCCGCTCTCTCGTTGGTTCTAGGTGTTGCTACAGCGCTCTGCGCCCTATTTGTGGTCCTCACAGCCCTGTTGCGGCGCCTAATCCTCGGTCCCTATGATTGGCAAACTAGCGACGTGCAGATTCCGAAAGGTACCCGGCGGTCACCAGGAGAGTCGAAGCAAGGGTGTCTGAGCGACTGGGCAATATTCAGTGTACCCGGAGCAAACAACACAATTTATTTTCTTGTTATGCTTTACCTGTCGACGATCGGGTTCGCGGCTCTCTATTTTGGGCTCAGTAGCGTCGACCGCCACGCGTTCTCGCAAGCCACGAATGGTAGCCCGTTGATCGCCTGGCTGTATTTTAGTGTCACGATTGTCGCTACGATTGGCAGCGGCATTTCTGCTGTTTCAGATGCCGCAAAGATCGCTGTCCTGTGCCAAATCACTACGGGGCCGTTGCTACTTTCGTGGCTTCTCGCGGTATTTCTTGGGCAAGGTCACCTCGAAACCGAGGTCCATCCCACGGGATCTCCTCAGCAACTCGCGGGCGATGGTTCCGTGTCAACAGTGCTATGGCTGGGCCAGGATGTAACGTCCGCGCGCCACCCGGACGAATCGCGCTGAGGAGCCCGCGACGCCCTTGGCGAGTGCGCCATTGACCGAAGGCGCCGGCACCGGCTCGCCCACCAGCGCCTCCACGGCCGCATGGATGTCCCTGACCTTCATCGGCTCGCGTCGATTGGCCAGCACCTGGATGATGGCCTCAATAACCCAGCCCGACCGGCGAGGCCGCTGCCGGCGACTTACCGGCCACCGTGGAGGCCCGCCGCTGGTCCGCACAGCCGCCAGTTTCTCGGCCAGACGGCTCAACGAGCCCTGCAAATCTTGGTTCGAATAGACTCCAAGCAGGTGCATTTCTGGGCACCTGAATGTCGTTAGTCGAACCACGCGAGGCGCCTCGCAGAGCGTGATCAACGCAAGCCGAGCGGGCCTCGATTCGCAGGACGCGCTCTCGGCGTGCCGAATACCGGGACCATGGCGCTCTCGCAGGCGGAAGTCGATGAGTTCATCCTGCTCCGCAAGGAGGTGCCGCCTGCTCGCCGAGCGCGGTGGACCAGGCGTAGCGAGCATGTCCGCACGGCTCGCCTGCCGGTCGCTTCCCACGGTGTCCAGCGCGGAGAGATGCTGCTCGTCGTCCACGTCGATCATGCCCGGCATTGGACCTTCAAGCTGTTGCGCCTCGGAAGCGAGGTGCTCCGCTGGGATGCTCAGCCGCCGCCACACAGCCACAGCAATCCCGCTTCGCGACCCGCCGACTGGCCGCGGAAGTTCCGCGACCGCGACCACGAACACGTCTGGCACCCGCAGTTCGAGATGAGGCTCGCGCGGCCTTCGGCGGATCTTGAAGGAGCCCCGGACCACCGGGGCGCATTCATGGCGTTCTGCGCGCGTGCCAACATAGACCTCAGCAGCTCGTACGAGCCTCCACCATCCGGGGAACAGCTACGGCTGCCGACACCATGATCGCCGAGTCCGACATAACCCAGCAGCTCCGTGATCTTCTCGGCCGCGAGGTCGATGCGCGGTGGGAAGACGGGCGCCTTCGTGTCCTCACGCCGTTCGAGTACCCGGATGGGGACGGCGTCGTCATCTGCGTCGAGTCCAGCCCCGATGGCCGCTATGTCGTCTCCGACGGCGGGGCCGCCGACGCGACGCTCGCCGGACGGCTTGGGCCAAGGGCACTCGGTGCTCCAGCTGCGCAGATCGCCCGGCGCCTCGACGCGACGTTCACGAGTGGTCAGATCACGGCGACTGTCGAAGAGGAGGCGGATATCGCCGATGCCTGCTGGCGCGTCGCCCAGGCCGCCGCCGCCGTGGCCGAGGCGGGGACGTACCTTCGCCCGCATCGCCCCAAGCAGCTCGAGCTCGTTGATGTCATCACAACCAAGCTCCGCGGGAGCGAGATCGAGGTTGAGCCGAAACACAGGCTGGAGGGCGCCTCCGGCCACCCCTACACAGCGACCCTGTTCGTGCCGGCCACGGAGACCGTTATCGAGCCGATCGGTGGAGAGCGGCCTTGGAACATCGCCATCGCCGTCTACGTCGAGTTCGGTGATCTGCGCAACGTCAACGGCTACCGCCTGATGGCGGTCTTGGACGACCGGGAGACTGACCTGGGGCCGGATATCTCCGGGCTGTTGAACCAGGTCGCCGATGTCGCCTCCTGGCGACAGCACGACTCGTGGATCGGCGAACTCGCCGGCAGCTGACCGGCAGACTACTCGCCACCCCCGTCGCTCCTGCTCAATGGCAGTGGATCAGGTTCGGCTGACGATGCCGTGATGCGTAGATCACGCGCAGCGTGCGCGCCGCGGCCTCCACTCATAGGCCAGGACATAGCGCCCTCGCGCCACCCGGACAAATCGCGCTGAGGAGCCAGCGACGTGCTTGGCGAGCGCACCCTTGACCGAGGGCGATGGCACGGGCTCGCCGACCAGCGTCTCCACGGCCGCGTGGATGTCCTTGACCCACGTCGGCTCGCCTCGATCAGCCAGCACCTGGACGATGGCATCGATAATCCAGCCCGGCCGGCGAGGCCGCTGCCGGCGACTCACCGGCTGCCGTCGAGGTCCGCCGCCGGTCCGCACAGCCGCCAGTTTCTCGGCCAGACGACCCAACGACCCCTGTAGATCGTGGTTCGAATAGAGTCCAAGCGGGTGCATTTTTGGACACCTGAATGTCGTTAGTCGAACCACGCGAGGCGCCTCGTTGGGGGCGGCCAACGCGGCAGGCGGACCTCATTCGCCATCCACCTTGCCAGCTCAACTCGACGCTGTGATCCACATCGAGGAGTTTGCGGCGGACGCAAAGCTAGCGTGAGAAGATGACGTCTCGTGTCTACCGACGTAACGGCCGCACTCATTGGCGCTGCGGCGGCGCTCGTCGTCGTAGTTGCGAACGGGATCGCACAGCGACGGCTTGAAGCGCGGAGGCAGCGGGACGAGCTGGCTGCTGCTGCGATCACCGACGTGTTCTTGGCGCTGGCGCAAAGTGCACACGGCAAACGACAGCAAGGATCAGAACTGTTCTCTCAGGCCAAGGCCCGGCTCGCCGCGTACGGGTCGCGTGAAGTCATTGACGCGCTTCTAGCCTTCCAACGGGCAGGCGACAGCGCACTGTCGCCTGACGGCAGGGTCGCGATCGCCGAGCTTGTGTGCTGCGCGCGTGTGGCGTTGGGCAGCAAAGACCCCGTGCCACCCGACGACGTTCTGAGACTGCTCTTCGGAAGCGACGACGCTCGCGGCTCAAGCGCTCGCGGCGAGCGTCTTGGCGGTGATGATCCGCTCGCGCTCGTCGGCTGAGACGAGCACGACGGCGTAGCCGTCGTCGAGTGCCCGTGCGATCTCGCGGCCGGCGTGGGGCGAGTCGGCGTCCACGAATGCCGCGCGCTCGGGGTAGGACGAGTCGCCCGCGATCGCCGTCTCGATTGCGCCGTCGATCGCCTTCGCTGTGGGCGACCCGGCGTCCGACATCGGCCTACGCCGTGGCGACCGCGTGCCGCCGGGCATGCGCATACAGCGTCTCGGGCGCGATATCAGCGTCGTTGGGCCAGACGATCGTGCCGGCCTCGGTGTCGGCGCGGAGCTGCGCGAAGTAGGCCGGGTCGCGCAGCGGCTCGAACACGCCGCCGTAGTCGAGCAGGTAGGAGAGGTCCACATCGGCCCTCGTGCCATCCTCGAACTGGACGTGCACGGTGTACCCGTCGAGCGGCTGGGCTTCGGTGAGAAGGGGTGTGCTGCGCACGGTCCCAATGGTAGAGCGTTCAGCGCAGCGGCTCAATCGGGGCGAGCGGTTGGTGGTGGCGAGCACGGACCCAGTTCTCACGTAGCTCGGCCTGGTGCGTCTTCGCCCACTCGACCACGAGCCGCTGCCCACGCGGCGGCAGTTGCCCCGAGAGAGTCGCCAAGCTCTCGATATCGACGGTGGCCTCGTCGCCGCCGTAGCTGGCGTGGAAGTGCGGACGCCCGCCGTGGTGCGCCTCGTCGTGGTACATCCAAATCACGATCCCGTAGAACGCGCTGATCCTCGGCATCAGGCACCACGCCCGAGGTGTCCGCGGATGGGCAGGGCATAGGAGCCTTGCCTACGCCAAGGACGAAGCGATCGGTTCCAGAGCATCATTGCCCAGGCAGACTACTCACGACCCCCAATGCTTCAATCGTTTGGGCAGGAGCCCCGATCCTGCTGCCCAAACCTCGCGGATTGCGCCCAATCCCGCCCGATCCAAGATCAGGCCAGACCGGCCGAATCACCAGTAACCGCGTGTAAATCCGGCCTCTCCGCCATCCGACGATCTCATTCGCCTTCCACGACAATCAGACGATCCGCCCCGCCACCGTCAGGGACATTCTCTGCAACCAGGTCGGCCTTGCGGAGACAGATGCCCTCGCGCTACTCTGAGCAGAGTATGACGGTGCGTGTGCTTTATCGCCAAGACGAGGACACATGGGTCGCCTCGTCGCCCGACGTGCCGCGTTGGACGGTGGTGGCGGACACCTACGCCGAAGCTCACCGGCTTGCGGAGGAGGGCGTGCGCTTCACGCTAGAGCGCGAGGACCTGACGGTCGAGCACTACGTCCCGGCCGGCGTTGCCGTCGCCGCGTAACGATCCTCGGCGACCGCATCGCTGCCCGATCGGCCGTCAGGCCGCGGCCTACGAGCAGCGCGGCTGGGGAAGGATGTAGTGTCCTCGCGCCACGCGTATGAATCGCGCTGAGGAGCCCGTGACGTTCTTGGCTGGGGCGCGTCGATTTCGCTCCCACTGCCGTCCACTGCCAGATCGCTGTGGGCCCCTGTATGCACGCTCTGGGTTCCTCCGCCGCAGCCATTAGTCTGCACGGCAATGAATCTCTCGACGCCCATTCAGCTCAGTGCTTGAAGCGCTCATCGGCTTGGCCCAGGCCCAGAACGCCGCCCTATTGGCAAGGGGAGCGAATCTGGATGTCCAGGCGCTTGGCCTAGTCGGCTTCGATGCTGCGCTCGCGGCGGCGCTCCTCGCCGCTCAGACGCTTCTTGGGCATCTGTGGTGGGTGCCGATCCCTGGCTTGGTGGCCTCGGCCTCGGCCGGAGCTGCCGTCATGGGCGTGACGCGCTTTGACCTCGGACCATCGCCGAGCGACTTCTATATGCAGAACAAGGACAGTCCTAACGAGACGGCTCTCGTACAGCTCCTGGCGGATCTCCTTGCAACGCAGGGTCGGATCGGTCAACCGCTGCGCTCAAAGACGATCCGCCTCATACTCGGCCTAGCCGCACTCCTCGTCACGATGGTCTACTCCATCCTCCTCATCGCCCTCTAGAATAGGTTTCATGGCAAGCGAATTCTCTCCACACGAGATGCCCGTGCTACCGGGGGCATCTCAGGCGGCGCATGTGACTCTCAGCGGCGGGGTGCTCGGCGGTTTGGATGTCGTGCGCGTGAACGACACGAGTACTGCGAGCGCCGAGAAGATCGAGGTCGGTGCCCGGGTCGAACTGCGGGACGGAGCTGCTGCCGACGTGGTTGAGGTGCGCGGCAAGCTGCTCTCCAAGTTCGGGGCACTCGATGGCGATGTGAAGGTCAGGCTTGCGAACGGCGAGATCCAGTCCAAGTCGAGCAGCGAAATATCGAGAGTCATTGCCGCTCCTTCCAGTGCCCCGATCGTGCGCGACCAGACGGCCCAGTCGGGCGTCTGAGAAGTGCCGCGCGGCAGCCCTTGGGGGCACGCAACGCGCCTGGGGCCATTGACCGGACCCCAAGCCCCGGCCGAGAACGGGCCCAGCCCAACGGTGAAGTGTAGGATCGGCCAATGACCCAACGGCAGCGCGCAGGTGCGGTGGCGGCGGCCAACGAGGAAGCGGTCCGGGCGTGGGACACGGTCCTGTATGAGCGGTGGAAATCCAACCGCAAGGTGTTCGTGGGGGCGCTGGCCGGGGTCACCGACGAGGCCTTCGGCCTCTATGCGCCGCCCGAGGGCGGGCGCTGTATCGACATCGGGTGCGGGTTCGGTGAGACGACGCAGCAGCTGGCTGGGCTCGTCGGGCCAGGGGGTTTGGTGCTCGGCGTCGATTCCTCGCCGCGGTTCGTGCAGGACGCCCGTCGCGAGGCCGCCGCGGCGGGAGTCGAGAACGTTGCGTTCGAGACCGCCGATGCGCAGACGGCTGAGTGGGATCCCATCTACGACTACGCGTTTTCGCGCATGGGCACGCAGTTCTTCGCCGCACCGGTGCCGGCTATGCGCGCGATCCGCGGCGCGCTGAGGCCCGGCGGCAGGCTAGCCAAGGTCTGCTGGCGGCGCAAGGCCGACAGCCCGCTGTGGGCGGAGACCGAGCAGGTCGTCGAACGATTCCTCTCGCGTCCCGAGCAGTACGAGGCCGACACCTGCGGGCCCGGGCCGTTCTCACTCGGTAACCCTGAGACCACCCGCGGGATTCTCGAGGCCGCCGGGTTCGAGGAGATCGAACTGCATCGGCGCGACTTCGACTACTTCATGGGCGCGGACATGGACGAGGCGGTCGAGTCGCTGCTCGCGATCGGACCCGGCGCCGAGCTGATCCGTCTGAACGGCGAGTACGGGGAGAGCCGTCGGGGCGAGATCGCCGTGGCCTTGAGGGACCGCTACGCCGAGTGGCAGCAGCCCGACGGTTCCATCGTCGGCCGTGGGTCGGTCTGGATCGTCGCGGCGACGAACCCCATCGGCACGCTCTCCACCTCGTCGCCTGGCGGGTGACCCGGTAATGCCGAGCACCCGCGTAATCGTGTAGTAAGGGACACTCGGACATGCGCATCGACACTGATTATCTGGTTATAGGCGCGGGCGCGAGCGGTCTCGCCTTTGCCGATGCGTTGGTGGCCGAGGCGAACGTTGACGTGACGGTAATCGACCGTCGAGAGGCCCCGGGGGGCCATTGGGTGGATGCGTATCCGTTCGTTCGCTTGCACACCCCCTCCGCCTACTACGGCGTGAGTTCGCTGGCGCTTGGCGAGGACCGCGTCAACGAGGTCGGCGAGAACGCCGGGTACTACGAGCGGGCAAGCGGCGAGGAGGTCCGCGAACACTTCGCCGTGGCTGCCAGGCGGCTGACGGAGACTGGTAGGTGCCGTGTGCTTACCGGCCACGAGCATCTGGGTACCGGGAGCGACGGCGAGCAGGTCAGAGACCTGAGTACCGGGGAGCTTCACGATGTCGCTGTGCGTCGCAGGGTCGTCGATGCTCGATATCTGGAGGGGTCGATCCCGGCGACCCACGCCGCCCCGTTTCGAGTGGCACCGGGTGTTCGGCTCGTCCCCATCAACGATCTGCCGGCGGCGGCGCAAGTGGGCTGCTCCTACGCGGTGTTCGGGTCTGGCAAGACGGCTGTGGATGCGTGCATGTGGCTGCTGGACAACGACGTGCCGCCGGATCGGATTCGTTGGGTCCGGCCGCGCGACGCGTGGTTTTATAACCGCGCCCACTTTCAGCCGCTGGAGCAGGTCGGTGCGATCATGGAGGGCAACGCTCTCGATGCCGAGGCCGGCGCCCAGGCGGCGAACGTCGAGGATCTCTTTGAGCGACTCGAGGCCTCGGGGCGACTGGCGCGCATCGACCCGGCGTGGCCGGCGCGGATGTACCGCGGCACGATGCTCAGCGGCCGCGAGCTGGCGGCCCTACGGCAGATCGCAGACGTCGTCCGGCTCGGCCGGGTGCGCCAGATCGAGGCCGACCGGATCGTGCTCGAGCGCGGAGAGACCACAACCGGACCCGACGTCTTGCACGTGGACTGCACCGCGCTCGGCCTGAGCGCCGCCCCCTCCACGCCGATCTTCGGGCCGGGTCGGATCGTGCTCCAGCAGGTACGCCACCTCTCACCGTGTTTCAACGCAGCTCTCGTCGGCTTCGTCGAGACCCACCGGGACGACGACCTGGACAAGAACCGACTCTGTCCACCCAACCCATACGCGAGTAGCATCGAGGACTGGCCGCGCATGATCAGTCGCACGTGGAGAACAGAGGGGCGGTGGTTGCAAGAACCCGACCTCTCGGCGTGGGTGGCCCAGAGCCGACTCAACCTGCTGCGCGCGCTTGCAGACCACGCGGCGGAGCCGTCCGTGCAAACATCCGTCAAGCGATACCTCACGCACGTCGGCGCGGCGGTCCAGCGGCTGAAGCAGCTGGACGGATACTCGTCAAGCAGGGACGAAGAGGGCGGTGCGGTGGGCTCGGGAGGCTGACGCCGAGGTCTCACGGGCGTCTCTGTGCGAGGCCCACAAAGCCAGGCGCGACCGCCGGCCAGGATGCCGAGGGGCAGGGCGAGCGCGCCGATCGCGCCCGTCACGCGCCGGTCCCCTCCCCGCCCGACCCGGAGGCGCTGGTCGCGGGCGCGATCTCGTCCAGGCGTTCGAGGATCACCTGCAGGCCGCCCTGGGTGTGCACGTCGAGACGGTCGAGGATCGCCTCCGCGTCTTTGAACGTGTTCGCCGAACGCGCATCCGCGGCCAGACTCTGCACGTTCTGTCCGACCATGATGACCGACAGCAGAACGAGCTGCAGGAACGTCTGGGCGATCCAGGCGACGATGCCCTCGCCGCCCGGTTTCAGCGCCGGTCCCAGGCCGAGCAGGGCGATGGCGCCGAACAGGTAGGCGCACCACATCGTGCCCACCAGCCTGGTGATTAGCACGGCGAACTTTGCGTTGAAGCCTTCGGCCTCGCCCATCGCCTCTTTGAGCACGCGTGGGCTGGGGTGCAGCGCCTTCGCGAGATGGTGTTCGGTCTTCACCGGTCTGCGCTCTGTCATCGATCCTCCTCGCCGCGCGCGAGGTAGGCGCGCACGTTGGACATTTCGGCGAGTGTAATTACCTGGTTACGGGGCCACGCCCAGCGGCCATCGGCCCGTGGTCGCGGTGGGGCGCTGCTGCGGGTGTGCGTACAGCGTCTTGGGGGGCGCGATGTCGCTCCAGAGCATCATCGCTCGGGCAGCCTGACTCACGCCGGGCGACGCCGGCGCGCCCGGTATGAACATCAGATGTACTCCTTGATAGCATCAAGCATCATGCCGCGGACCACCCTGGACATAGACGCCTCGGTGCTCGACGAGCTCCGTCGGTGTGCGGCGAGCGAGCGCAAGAGCATGGGGCAGGTTGCCTCGGAGCGCCTTGCGGCGGCCCTGCAGGAGAGTGCGCCTGCCGGAGCGCCCGCGCTGCGCTGGCCGAGCAGGCACATGGGTAAGCCGCGGGTCGCCCTGGAGGACAAGGACGCGCTGTGGCGGGTGCTCGAGGCGGAGGATCGGGGTTCCGGAGGGCGTTGAGCGCGACGGTCGACACGAACGTCCTGCTGTACGCGGCGAACGCCGACGACGACTCGCACGAGGTGGCGCGGGAGCTGATCGAGCGCTTGGCCTCGGGGCCCGACCTGCTGTACCTCTTCTGGCCGACGGTGATGGGCTTCCTGCGGATCGCGACGCACGCCTCGATCTTCGAGCGTCCCTACTCGCCCGAGCAGGCGGCGACCTCGGTCGCGAAACTGCTGGAGCGGCCCACCGTTCGGGCTCCGGGCGAGCGGGAGGGGTTCTGGGGCCTTTACCGTGCGACAGCGGATGCGCAGACCCGGGGCAATCACGTTCCCGACGCGCACCTGGCCGCATTGATGCGCCAGCACGGTGTCACGGTCATCTACACACGCGACCGGGATTTTCGCCGCTACGACGGCATTGATGCCCGCGACCCGTTTGGGTGACCCTGCCAATGTTTGCGCCGGTGTACGACGGGCGGACACAGCGGGCGTGAGCGACGGGCGCCTCGGGGTGGCGGCGCCGCGCGGCGCCGCGCGGCGCCGGCTCAGCCGGCGAGCGCACAGCACACGCACACGCACACGCGCGAATGGCGCCGTGCAAGAAGACCTTCCCCACGACTGCCCCGACATCGACGACTCCGCCCGCGACGCCCGCGCGGTGGGCCGCGCCTGACCGCTTCCAAACCCGGCCACGCCACCGCGGCGCGCTAGCTTGACCGGGTGTCTGACCGGCAGAACAGCTCCCCAACCCCTGCCACACCCGAGCCCTCCCGCCGCCGGCGGCTGCTGATTCTGGCGATCTGCTGTATGAGCCTGCTGATCGTCGGGCTTGACGTCACGATCGTCAACGTGGCGCTGCCGTCGATCGGCCGCGAGCTGAATGCGCCGGTGTCGGGGTTGCAGTGGGTTGTGGACGCCTACACGCTGGTGCTCGCGAGCCTGTTGATGCTGTCGGGCTCGATGGGCGACAGGCTCGGGCGCCGGCGGGTCTTTCAGGCGGGGCTGGTGCTGTTCTCGTTGGGTTCGCTGCTGTGCAGCGCGGCGCCGAGTCTCGAGTGGTTGATCGTTTTTCGGATGCTGCAGGCGGTGGGCGGTTCGATGCTCAACCCGGTGGCGATGTCGATCATCCGCAACGTGTTCACCGACCCGCGTGAGCGTGCGCAGGCAATTGGGTTCTGGGGCGCTGCGGTCGGCGTGAGTCTTGCGCTCGGCCCGGTCGTCGGTGGTGCGCTGGTGGGCAGTGCGGGGTGGCGGTCGGTGTTTTGGATCAGCGTCCCGGTCGGTCTCGCCGCGCTGGTGCTGACCGCGCTGTTCGTGCCGGAATCGCGCGCGCCCCATGCGCGCCGCGTGGACCCGGTCGGTCAGGTGCTCGTGATCGTGCTGCTCGCGTCGCTGACCTACGCGATCATCGATGCGCCCTCGGCGGGCTGGCTCTCGACGCAGAGTCTGGGCCTGTTCGCGCTGGCCGCCGGCGCGCTGGCGGGGCTGATCGCCTACGAGCGCCGCCGCCGCGAACCGCTGCTCGAATTGCGCTTCTTCCGCAGCGTCCCGTTTTCGGGCGCGAGCGCGATCGCGGTCTGCTCGTTTGCGGCGCTGGGCGGGTTCCTCTTCCTGAACACGCTCTACCTGCAGGAGGTACGGGGGCTCTCTGCGTTTCACGCCGGCCTTTACACGCTGCCGATCGCCGCGATGACGCTGGTCTGCTCGCCGCTTTCGGGGAACCTGGTCGCGCGGCGCGGGCCGCGCATCGGCCTGCTGGCGGGCGGCGTCGGGATCACGCTTGGCGCGGCGCTGCTGACCGGCCTGGGCGCGCACACGTCGCTACCGTCGCTGCTGCCCGCCTACTTCATCTTCGGGATCGGCTTCGGGATGGTCAACCCGCCGATCACAAACACGGCCGTGGTCGGCATGCCGCCTGCGCAGGCCGGTGTCGCGGCCGCGATCGCCTCGACCTCGCGCCAGGTCGGCCAGACGCTCGGGGTCGCGGTCGTCGGCGCAGTCGCGGCGGCCGGCGCCGCAGTGGTGGGGCCGGACTTCGTGCAGGCAAGCCACGCCGGCTGGTGGATCATCGTCGGCTGCGGCGTGGCGGTACTGACGCTCGGTTTGCTCAGTACGACCGCGTGGGCGAAGGCGACCGCGCGGCGCATCGCCGAAGACGAGGACCGCGCGGTCGAGCGGGCACCGACGACGCAGACCGCCGACGCACTCCCGTCGTAGGGATGTGGGGACGTCGGCCCACCCGGCGAGGCGCTCGGCTCCGGTCGTGGCGGCCCTGTCAGGACAGCGACGTATCGCCCCCGTCAGGAGGAGGGCTCCTCCTCCCGATTCTCATCTTCGGCATCCTCCTCCTCCTCCTCATCATCATCATCCTGCGCGTCCTCGTCCGCGTTCTCGTCCGCGTCCTGCCCGTCCGTGCCCTCATCGGTGTCATCGCCCTCGTAAAGCGACTCCCGCGCGAGCTCCCGGCCGCGCGCCCCGAGCAACACGATGTCGAGCAGATGGTCGCAATAGTCGTCGGGCGCGAGCAGCGTGAAGCGGTTCTCGAGCAGCTCGCAGCGGTCAACGACGAGCCCGTCCAGCTCGGCGCTCGCCACCGCGCCGCCGCTCACCAGCGGGCGGCCCCAAACGAGTGTCATCGCGGCGAGCGCGCCGTCGCTGCCGCGCCAACGGCCGACGACCTCGTCGCAGAGGTCGAGTGTCCACTGCGCGTTGGCGGAGGCCGTTTGGTCGGTGAAGTCGACGTGCGCGCGCAGCTCGCTCGGCTCGCCGCTGTCCTCGCCGGGCGTGACGAAGCGCACGTAGCCGTAGAGCTCGTGGCCCTCGGCGGTGATCGACGTGGCGGGGACGTAGGTGTGGCCGTGCCAGCTGCGGTCCGGGTACCAGACGATCTCGCTGGGCTCGCCGAGTTCCTGCTCCTCCTCGGCCAGCGTCAGGCAGGCCGCGAGCAACTCGCGCTCCAGGCGCTCGGCCCAGCGCCCGTAGGGCAGCCCTTCCTGGGGCGGCTCGGCGGCGAAGCGCGGGACGTAGAGCTCGGTCGGTGCCACGGTCGGCGCAGCCTAACGCGCGCGTGTGCGCGGGTGGCGGCTGGGTTGCATGGTTCGCGCTGCGGTCCGGGTGCTGCCCCACCCTCCCGCGCGGCTCTGCCGCGCGCCCCCCAAAAATCTCACGCCTCGCGCAGCAGTGTGGCGGCGTCCTCGGGCGCGACGATGTTGAGGTCGATGTCGGTCGACAGCTCGAGGCCGGCGAGGTGGGTGAGACGCGGCAGCACGTCGATGCGCCAGCAGAAGTGCTCGGCCCCGCGCGGGGCGGTGCGCACCCAGAGGTTCAGCGGCGGGCTGCAGCCGAGGCGGCGCGCGAGGCGGCGCAGGCCGTCGTGCAGCAGCGCCGCGCCGGTCGGCCCGTCGTCCTCAAAGCGCGCGCGCGGGCGCCGCGGGGCGAGCATCAGCTGGAAGGGCCCGCGCGAGGCGTAGGGCGCGATCAGCACGGCGTGCTCGTCGATCGCCACGACGCGCTCGCCGAGTCGCACCTCTTCGGCGATCAGGTCCTCAAGCAGGTTGTGGCCCATCGTGCGCGTCGCATACGCGCCGAAGCGCTCGCGCTCGCGCGCGACAGCGGCCGGCACGAAGTCCAGCGCGTAGAGCTGCGCGTGGGTGTGCGGCAGCGACGCGCCCGCCTCACGGCGCTCGTTGACGATCAGCTGCACGCAGGCGCTCGCGGCGTGCACCCGCATCCGCTCGCGCCACACCTCCATCGCGGCCGCGACCTGCTCGGCGGGCAGGTCCGCGAGCGACAGCACCGGCTGGGGTCCGTTGACGATCACCTCGTGTGCGCCGCTGGCGGCCAGCGTGGTGAACAGTTCGGGCCGTGCACCGCGTGCGGGCGGGATTTGGGTTGAGATGGCCGGCGTTCCGCCGGCCGGAGAGGGGTCGCTTGGCCCTGCGACGGGGGTCAGCGCGGGGTAGAGGTTGGGCACCACCCGCACGGTCCAGCCCGGCGTGTTCGGCGTACCGCCGCCAGGGCGCAGCGCGTACAGCTCGGGTGGCGTGCGGTCCTCGTGGCCGTCGGCGAACGGGTCGCGCTCGCGTTCGATCGGCGCCGCCGGCTCGCAGCGCGGCTCGCCGCCGGGGCGGCGGGAGCGCTCACCGGCGACGATCGTGCGGTGCCCGCTGAGCGGGTCGATGCGTAGCTCGGGCACGTTCTCAGCGCTCCCGGCCGATTCGCGCGCGCGTGACGGTGTCGGCGGCGTTGCTCATCCGGCCAGCGCGTAGCGTTCGACATCGCGCGCGAGCTTGGCCGCGCTCGGGTATGCGCCCTGGTGGATGTACTCGCCGCCGGCCCTGTTGTAAAAGACAGTCACCGGCATGAACGCGGAGTCGGTCGCTTCGGTGCCGAGCTGTTCGCTGGGGTCGTAGTAGCTGGGGTAGGTGAGCGGCACCGCGCGCAGGAATGCGAGCGCTTCGCCGCGGACGGTGTCGCCGGAGTCGATGCCGAGGAACGCGACCCGTCGCCCAAATGCGACCGCGGCGTGCTCGAACACGGCGCGCTCGGCGCGGCATGCTTCACACCAGGAGGCCCACTTGTTGATCACGACCGGCCACCCGCGCAGCGCCGCCAGCCGCGAACGCAGGGCTGTGTGCCCGCCCGGCAGCAGCTCGTCGGCCTGCGCGTGCAGCGCCGCCAGCGGGAGCGGCGAGCCGGCCAGCGCCATCCGCATCTGCACCATGTTCAGGGTCGCCGGCGGCGAGCTGCTCGCCGATCCGCCGCCGCCCCGCGCCAGCTCGATCAGGCCGACCGCGAGCAGCACCGCCAGACCGAGGCCCGCGAGGAACAGAAGCTGTTTGGCGGCCATCGCGCTAAGAGTGCCAGACCCGCACTCGCTCGGCCCCCGATGGCTCGCCGGCGGGCTCCCCTTCAATGCCGCCACGCGGTGGTATATCCTGAGGGTTACATCGGGGCCGGGCTGCCTCGATGTACCCGGGGGTAAGCCGACACGCAGTCGGGCCCCGAGCCACGCCGAGGCCTTTCCTTCTGCGGCGGCTCCATCTCGAAGTCCAAGCCTCTATGGCCGAGTCCACCCAAGTGGCCCTCGTGGCCGCGCCTATCCCAAGCTCCGCCGACATCGCGCGGGCGGAGAAGCACGCCCGCGAGCGCTTTCTGCATGAGGGCGAGGACCCGGCGGTGGTGCTCGCCACCGGTTGCGCGCGGCGCCGCGCGCTCGACGCGGCGTTGGTCGAGCTGGAGGAACGACTCAAGTACCCGAGCACCGCGTGGCGGCGCGAGTTCTCGCTGCTGCTAGGCCTCGAACGGGTGCTCTCCGAGGAGGAGCCGCGGCTGCACGACGGCACGCTGCTCTCCGCCCACCAGGTCAACGCGCTCTCGGGCACGCTCACTGCGCTGCTGGCCGAGGCCGAACGCAGCGCCGGCGCCGCCGCCAACGGCAACGGTCGGGCTGGTGGCGGCGCCGCCTCGCCCGAGCTGCTGGCCTCCGCTTCGATCTTCGGTGTCGAGGACGCCGCTCCCGCCGGCGGCGAGCGCGCGCAGACCAACGGTGCAGCTGCGACGGCGTCGCGGGGTGTACAGGTGCGCGAGACGGACGGCGAGGAGGACGAGGACGACGAGGACGACGAGCAGGAGGAGCAGGACGAGCAGGAGGATCGCGAGGCCGAGAGCGAGGACCTCGGAGACATCGAGGACGAGCTGGAGCCCCTGCCGGGCGAGGACGACGAGGATGCGGAGAGTGGCGAGGAGGAGGACGAGGGCGAGGAGCCCCGCGACTGGGTGGAGGAGAGCGAGGACGGCGAGGAGGTGCTGTCCGACCAGCCCGAGGACCCCAACGCCGCCAAGCGCTTCTGGTTCGAGCATGCGACAGGCGCCGGCAAGACCGTCGCCGCGCTCGGCTTCGTCGAGGCGTCACAGACGGGCGGCATCCTGATCCTCACGCACCGGCGCAACCTCGTCAACCAGTTCCTCGGCGAGCTTCGCCAGCGCGGCTATTCGCGCCGCATCAGTCGTCCGCTGTACGTCGGCGAGGACTCCACCAAAGGCCCGGTGTCGGTCGAGACCTACCAGTGGTTCGTGCGCAACGCGGGGCGCATCTCGGGCGCCTACACGATCGTGATCTGCGACGAGGCGCACACCGCGCTGGGCGAGAAGACCAGCGGCTCGATCCGCGCGTGGACCGGCCCGATCTTCATCGGCATGACGGCCACCGGTGCGCTGATCGCGCGGCACGTCACCGACCTGTTCCCGACGCAGACCTCGCGTTTCGATCTCGCCCAGGCCGCTCGGCGCGGCGTGATCTCGCCGCTGCGCTGCGTGCGCATCTCGCCCGGCAGCGGCGTGCGCACGATCGCCAACGTGCCGCTGCGCCGCGGCGAAGTCGATACCGAGTTCGACCAGGAGCAGCTCGCCGAGCTGCTCGACCAGCAGCCGTTCAACCTGGCGATGGCGAACCTTTACAAGACGCGTTTCAACGGCGTGCCCGGCGTCGTCTACGCGGCTGGCGTGCGTCACGCGTACAACCTCGCCGAAGCGTTCCGCGCCGAAGCGATCAAGGCGCAGGCCGTCTCCGGCGAGACCCCCAAGCGCGAACTGGCCTCGGTACTCGCGCGCTACGAGCGGGGCGAGATCGACGTGTTGATCAATGCGCAGCTGCTCGCCGAGGGCTGGAACAGCCCGCGTGCAACTGTCTGCGTGCACCTCGCGCCGACGGCCTCCAAGCGCATCTACCAGCAGCGTGTGGGGCGCGTCACGCGCCGGCACCCCGGCAAGGAGGCGGGGCTGGTCGTCGACTTCGTGCACCCGGCGACCAAGCACGACGACCCGGTGGTCACGCTGCACTCGCTGCTCGACCGCGACGTCTACCGCGGCGGCGCGATCGTCGTCGGGCCCGTGCGCCGCGGCCGCGGGCGGCGGATGCGCGTCGAGCGCCGTGTGCTGCCGGTGTGCTCGGAGGAGGAGCGGCGCTTTGCGGTGTTCGAGCGCGAGCTGTGGCGGATCGCCGTCGAGTACCTCGACTACGGCGAGCAGCACGTGTGGGCGGCGCTGGCCGGCGCGCGCGTCACGCCCAACGGCTGGCGGCGCGCCCGCGCGATGCTGCACTTCGACCGCACCGGCGAGCTGCGTGGCCGCTTCCTGCTGACCGCCGTCCAGCGCAACCCCAATGCCCAGCTGCGTCTGCGTGCGCTCGCCGACATCGCCGCAGGTCGCGACGCGGACGCGTTCGACACTGCGATCGACGTGATCGGCAGCTGGCCCCGCGAGGAGCGCCGTGAGGCCGCCAAGATCATGCTGCGCGCGCTCGTCGAGCGCCGCGTCGGCAGGCGCGACCAGGCCAGCGCGTGGATCTGGCGCCTGGCCGAGTACACGCGCGAGCTGCACGAGGAGTACGCCGTCCAGCGCTGGCCGGAGACCAAGCGTCTGCTCGGGCTGCTCGTCAACTCCTCGGGCGGCGCCCACGCGCGCAACGCACGCCGCCTGATCCACGCCTCGCGCAAGCAGGACCGCCGCCTCGCCGCCGCGCTGCTCGCCGCCGCACTCGCGCACACGCCCGAGGCCGAGGAGGCGCTGCGCGGCGCGCGCACCCGCATGGCCCGCAAGCCGCCCGCGCTTGCGCGCGAGCTGCTGCGCAACTTCCCCAAACGGCGCGCTCGCAACAACAAGCGCCGCCGCAAGGGCGCCAAAGGCACCGCGGCGCCGGCGAAGCAGGCGGCGGCGCCCGCCGTCGAGAGCCGCGCGAGGGCCAGCGCCGCCCAGACACAGCTCGACGCGGCGGCGGCCGTCGAGCAGGCCGCGGCGGCCGTCCAGGCGGCCGCGGCAGCGATGCCGGTCCCACAGCAACAACCAACCGTGGCAGCGGTGAGGGCCATAGGGCAGGAGTCGCCCTCGGCAGCGATGCCGGCCACAGAGCGAGAGTCGCCCTCGGCAGCGATGCCGGCCACAGAGCGAGAGCCGGCCTCGGCAGCGGTGCCGGCCATAGGGCAGGAGCCGGCCGCGGTAGCGATGCCGGCCCCGGCGCAGGCGCCGGCCGGCGAGGCCGCGCCGGCCCCCGAGGCTGAGGCCGAGCGCGCGGCGCAACTCGCGCTGATCCCCGCCGCGCAGCGGGCGCAGCACGCGAAACCGGCCGGGCGGTCCGCTGCGGGGAAACCGGCGGCGGCGGTGCGCAAACCACGTGCGAAAAAAGCGGCGGGCACGACGGCGAAAACCACGGTGGACACCGCCGCGAGCGTGGCCGGCGCCACCGCGAAGACCGCGAAAAAAACCGCGGCGAAGAAGACCGCGGCGAAGAAGACCGCGGCGACGACGACTGCGGCGAAGACGACGGCGGCCACCGCGGGCCAGAGTGCAGGCGACGCGCCGGCGAAGCAACCCGCAAAACGCAAACCGGCGGCCAAAAAGAGCTGACGGGCGATGTGCGCGGCGGAGTCCGTCTGATGTCGGCCGCCGCGAGTGCCCCCGCCGCCCCGTTTGCCGCCGGCGCGCGTCCGCGCGTGGGGATCATCTTCGGCGGGCTGATGCTGGTGCTGCTGCTGGCGGCGCTCGACCAGACGATCGTCGCGACTGCGCTGCCCACGATCGTCGGTGACCTTGGCGGCCTGAACCGCCTGGCGTGGGTGACGAGCGCGTTCCTGCTCGCGCAGACGGCGGTGACGCCGCTGTATGGCAAGCTCGGCGATCTCTACGGGCGCAAGCGCATCCTGCAGAGCGCGATCGTGCTGTTTCTCGCCGGCTCGGCGCTGTGCGGGCAGGCGGGCAGCATGACCGAGCTGATCGCGTTCCGCGCCGTGCAGGGTCTGGGCGCAGGCGGCCTGATCGTGCTGACGCAGTCGGTGATCGGCGACGTCGTGCCGCCGCGCGAACGCGGTCGCTACCAGGGGTTGTTCGGCGCCGTGTTTGGCGTGGCCAGCGTCGGCGGCCCGCTGCTCGGCGGCGTGATCGTCCAGCACGTGTCGTGGCGGTGGATCTTCTACGTCAACCTGCCCGTTGGTCTGATTGCGCTGGCCGTGCTCGGCGCGACACTGCCCGCGACCGGCCGCCGCGGGCGCCCCGCGATCGACTACCTCGGCGCGGCGCTGCTCGCCGCCGGGCTCGCCGCGATCGTGCTCGTGACGAACCTCGGCGGCAGCACCTGGGCGTGGGCTTCGCCGCAGGTCGTGCTCGTCGCGGTGCTCGGGGTCGCGCTGATCGTGTTGTTCATGCTCGTCGAGCGCCGCGCGCGCGAGCCGGTGTTGCCGCCCGTGCTGCTGCGCGACCCGGTGTTCGCGGTCGCGGGCGCGCTGTCGCTGATCGTCGGGTTTGCGCTGTTCGGTGCCGTGACGTTCCTGCCGCTGTACTTCCAGACCGTCGATCTCGCCACGCCCACCGCGGCCGGCCTGCGCCTCGTGCCGATGATGGTCGGCGTGCTGTGTATGTCGATCGTCTCCGGCCAGGTGATCTCGCGCACGGGTCGCTACCGCGCGTTTCCGATCGCGGGCACGCTGTTGATGAGTGTGGGGCTCGTGCTGCTTTCGCGTCTGAACGTCACCACCAGCAGCGCCGCCACCGCGCTGTACCTGCTGGTGTTCGGCCTCGGTCTCGGGTCGGTCATGCAGGTGCTCGTGCTCGCCGTCCAGAACGCCGTCGACTACACGATGCTCGGCGCGGCGACGTCCGGGGTGACGATGCTGCGCGGCATCGGCGGCTCGCTCGGCACGGCGGTGTTCGGCGCGATCTTCACGGCCCGTCTGACCGACTCGCTGCGCGGCACCCTGCACGGGGCGCTCGCGGTGCAGGTGAGTCACGGCGGGCGCCTGACCGGCGCCCAGGTCGCGCGCCTGCCGTCGGCCGCGCGCGGCGTCTACCAGCACGCCTACGTGCACTCGCTGAGCCCCGTCTTCGCGATGGCCGCGGGCGTCGCGGTGCTCGGCTTCGTGCTGAGCCTGCGGCTGCAGGAGCGCGCGCTGCGCGGCGCGCCCGCGACGAGCACGGGCCTGGAGGACAGCCTTGCCGCACCCCGCTCACCGGACTCGCTGGCGGAGCTCGAGCGTTCGCTGACGCGCGTGACCACGCCCGAGGAGCGTCGGCGCTTCTCCGAACGCGTCGCCCAGCGCGCCGGTCTGCAGCTGAGCCCCGGTGCGACCTGGGCGCTGGTGCGCATCCAGGAGCACGGCGTGACGCGCGCGCGTGCGCTGGCCGCGCAGGACGGCGTGCCCACGCAGCGCGTCGCGGAGGTCGTCGCGGAGCTGGCCGGCGAGGGCCTGTTGAGCGGCGACGGCGACAGGGCCCCGGCGCGGCTGACGGCGCTCGGGCACGAGCACGCCGAACGGCTGGTGGGCGCGCGCTGCGAGCTGCTGGTTGACGCGCTCGCCGACGACGGCGCACAGCGGCGGCCGGAGGTGCTCGAGCTGCTGCAGCGTCTGGCGCGCGAGCTTTGCGGCGAGCCGCCCACGCTGCGCGCCGGCGACGGGCGTGCAGCGTTGGCGGGCGGCGGCTGACCCCGGGGCCGCTCGCCGTTCGCCGTTCGTCGTTCGTCGTTCGCGGGCCGCGGCCGACCGCCAGGCGGCGGCAGGCAGGGGGTGTGTTGTATGTCTTTGGATACCGAAGTGGCTCGTGATATCGAGATATCTGCCGGGATAGCTGGATATCTGTGGGTACTTGGGTCTTTGCAATAGAGATGCACCCCACTCGCCCCACCCCACTCGCCCCACCTCCCTCGCCCCACCCCCCTCGCTCGGGCCGGCGATGGCCTGTGGTACCGCCCGGGCGGACGCGTGCGGGGCGCGCCATCACCCAGGGCGGGAACCGGGGCGGCCGTATATTGGCCATGTGCCTGCCGCGCCGCCGAGGACACCGCTGGAGCTGACGCTGTTGCCGGGTGCGCGCGAGCTGCTGGGGGCCCACGCCGCGGAACTGCCTCAGCGCGACGACTTGTGCGGTGCGTTCTGCGGCGCGCTCGCGCTACGCGCGGCCGGCGTGCAGGACGTCAACGGCGAGCCGATCGACCAGGACGCGGTCGCGCGCGCCGCCGGCAGCGTGGTCTCCCCGCCAGGCGCCGCCGGCCACCTCCCGCTCGGCGAACCCGGGCGGCGCGACTACCGGCTGGCGCCGCCGACGGTCAACGATCCGGCGCTGTCGGGCACGACGGTCGCCGGCCTGCTCGACGGGATCGGCGCGCTCGCCGCCGGCCGGCTCGCGGCGATCCCCTACGCCGCCCCCTGGAGCGCCGCGACGCTCGCGGGCATCTTCGACGCCGCCGCGGCGCTCGAGCAGCCCGTCACGCTGATCGCGAACCTCGCCACGCGCCACCTGTGGGGCGGGCGCCCGGGCGTCGAGCAGGTGTTCGCCTATCTGCTGGACGGCAACTGCCCGCCCGACGACTCGCCCGGCGGCCTCCCCCTCGGCTCACGCGCTGGGGAGCGGCTCGCCGGACTGCCCGACGGCCCGCCACCCGGACTGCCCGACGGCCCGCCACCCGGACTGCCCGACGGCCCGCCACCCGGCCCGCCCGACGGCCCGCCACCAGGCCCGCCACCCGGTCCGGCCGACAGCACGCCACCCGGCCAGTCCGACGGCCCGGCGCCGGACTGGGATGTTGGCCATTTCGTCTGCGTTGCCGGCCGTGTGCGAGGTCCGGGCGGCAGCCTGTACCTAGTCGCCGACACCTACCCCGCGCTCGGCCGCGCCGGTGTGCACCTGCAGCCAGAGCGGCGTCTCGCCGCGGCGATCGCCCGGCCCGACATGCCGGCTGGCGGTGTGATCGCGGTCGTGGCCGAGCACGACGCGCCCGCACTGCGCGCCGCCGCTGCCGCGCTCGGGCTGGTCGAGGGTGCGTGGGACAACGGCACGCTCGCGCCCGAGGCAGCGCGGTGACCCCCACGGGGCTCGTCGCGCTGGTGTGCTGCGATCTCGGCGCGATCGTACGCGGACGCTCGGTGCAGGCATCCGAGCTGGGCGCGCAGTTCGCGGCGGGCGTGGGGTGGGTGCCGGCCAACTTCTCGCTCACACCGCACGGCCCGCTGGCGCAGGAGGGCCCGTTTGACTCGGTCGGCGACCTGCGTTTGCTGCCCGACCCCGACACGCACGTGCGCGTCGAGCCGGGCTCGCACGGGAGCGCGCTTGAGTTCGTGCTGTGCGACATCGTCGAGCCGCAGGAGGGGCGGCCGTGGGACTGCTGCCCGCGCCAGTTCCTGCGCGACGCGCTGGACGAGCTCGAGCGCGAGTTGGCGGGCTCGCGGCTGGTGGCGAGCTTCGAGCACGAGCTGCAGCTGCTGCTCGACGGTCCGCCGGCGGCGCCCTTCTCGCTGGAGGAGCAGCGGCGCGCCGAACCGTTTGCGGCGGAGGCGATGGACGCGCTGATCGAGGCGGGCGTGCAACCCGAGCGGTTCCTCGCGGAGTTCGCCGCCCACCAGTTCGAGATTCCCGTCGAGCCGGCGCCGGGCGTGGCGGCAGCCGACCGCGCGGTCGTGCTGCGCGAGGTGGTGCGCGAGTTGGCGCGCCGCCACGGGCTGCGCGCGACCTTCGCGCCGCTGCTCGACCCGGCGGGCGCGGGCAACGGCGTGCACATCCATTTCAACCTGCTCGCGTCCGACGGCAGGCCGTTGTTCTACGACGCAGACCGTCCGTACGGGCTGAGCGAGCTGGGCGGGCGCTTCGCGGCAGGCATCCTGCGCCACGCGTGTGCGCTCAGCGCGCTGAGCGCGCCGAGCCCCGTCTCGGCGCCGCGCCTGGGGCTGCACCGCTGGGGGGCGGGCGCGGCCGCGCTCGGGCCGGGCAACCGCGAAGCGCTGCTGCGTATCCCCGCGCCGGTGACGCTCGCCGGCGCCGAGCCGGCGCCGCAGCTGCGTCTGGAGTACCGCGGCGCGGACGCCGCCGCCAACCCCTACCTGGCGCTCGGCGCGATCGTGCGCGCGGGCGTGGCGGGCGTGCGCGCGCAGCTGCCCACGCCGCCGCTGCTCGAATGCGACCCGGCGCAACTGCAGGGCGCAGAGGCGCAGCGCTTCGGCGTCGGCGCGTTGCCGGGCTCACTGTCCGACGCGCTGCAGGCGCTCGCCGACGACGCGGCGGTGCGCGGGTGGCTGTCACCACGCCTGTTCGACGCCTACGTCGGCGTCAAGCGCGCCGAGGTCGACGCGACCGCGGGACTCGAGCTCGCCGAGGTCTGCCGGCGCTATGGCGCGATCTACTGAGGGCCCGCCACCCGGTGCCGATGTCTTGGCCGCGCTGCTGGAAGGCGTCGATCGCGAGCTGCCGCGCGCGATCGAGCTGCGCCACCGGCTGCACGCCCACCCCGAGCTGGCGCACGCCGAGCACCAGACGTCGGCGACGATCGCCGCGGAGCTGCCCGTGGCGCCGCAGCCGGCGGCCGGCACGGGCCTGATCGCGCGGATTGGGCCACGGGCGGGACCGGTTGTCGCGGTGCGTGCCGAGCTCGACGGTTTGCCGCTGCGCGAGCGCACGGGGGCGCCGTTCGCCGCGGCGGGCGAGGCGATGCACGCGTGCGGGCACGACGTGCATATGGCGGCGCTTGTGGCGCTCGTGCGCGCGGCACACGCGCTCGGCGAGCAGGCCGAGGACACGGCGGCGGACAGCACTGGCCCAGGCCTGCCGACGGGGGGCGCTGTACACCCGCCGCCGGCGCTGCTGGCGGTGTTCCAGCCCAGCGAGGAGGCCTACCCGTCGGGGGCGCAGCAGCTCGCGCGCGGCGCGCTGGCGGCGAGCGCACCGGTGGCGGTGGTCGCGGCGCATGTGCACCCGGAGCTGCCATGGGGGACGGTGGCGCTCGACGCGGGCACGGTGAACGCGTCGTGCGACGTGTTCGAGATCGAGGTCGAGGGCGAGCCCGCACACGGTGCCTACCCGCACCACGGCCGCGACCCGATCCTGGCGCTCGCGCAGGTGGTGGTCGCGCTGCACGCGCAGGTTGGCCGGCGCATCGACCCGCACGCGCCGGCGGTGCTGACGGTGGGCGTGCTGGAGGGGGGCAGCGCCGAGAACGTGATCCCCGCCCAGGCGCACGCGCGGGGATCGCTGCGCGCGTATCGCCCCGAGGACCGCGCGGCGCTGCGCGCGCTCCTGGAGGAGGTCGTCGCGGGTGTGGCCGCCGCGCACGGCTGCCGCGGGCGCGTGACGCTCGTGCCGGGCGAGCCACCGCTCAGCAACGACGCGGCGATCGTCGCGCGCGCACACGCGTTGGCGCCTGCCGCGGGCATCGAGCGCGCCGCGCAGTGGCGTTCGAGCGGGTCGGACGACTTCGCGTTCTTCGGCGCGCTCGCGCCGCTGGCGATGGCGTTCGTCGGGCTCGACGGCGCGCCGGGGTTCCAGGCGCGGCCGCTGCACCACCCCGAGCTGTTGGTGCCCGACGAGGCGCTCGGCGCGGTCGCGCGCGCGCTGGCCGTGCTCTACGTCGCTGCGGCGTGCGCCCCCCGTCGGTAGCCGCGTCCGGCCCCGCATCCGAGCCCGGACCGGGACGCGGAGGATCGCCAGCTGCCCGATCGGAGGGGCGCTCCGCGCTGTAGGCTGGGCCCGTGTCGCACAACTGGCGCGGGACGCGCGTGCTGTTCACGGGCGCACAGGGCTTCATCGGTTCGTGGGTCGCCGAGCGGCTGCTCGACGAGGGCGCCGAGCTGTTCGTGCTCGACCGCCCCACCCCGGAGCGCTCGCGCTTTCGCTTGCGGGGCCTGCACGAACGCTGCACGCCGGTCGCGGCCGACCTGGGCGACTGGGAGTCACTGCGGGCGGCGCTTGACGAGCGGGTGGTGCAGGCCGTGTTCCATCTCGCGGCGAGCGCGATCGTCGGCTCGGCGCGGGATTCGCCGCTGCAGACCTTCACGGTCAACGCCGCCGGCACGTGGAACCTGCTCGAGGCCTGCCGCTGCGCGCGCACGCCGCCGGAGCGGATCGTGGTGGCCTCGACCGACAAGGCGTACGGCGTGCACGAGCGGCTGCCCTACCGCGAGGACCACGCGCTGCAGCCGCGCTACCCCTATGACGCGTCGAAGGCGTGCGCGGACATCGTTGCGCGCAGCTACGCGCACACGTTCGGCCTGCCGGTCGCGGTGACGCGCCTGGGCAACGTGTTCGGCGGCGGGGACTTCAACTTTTCGCGGCTGGTCCCCGGCACGATCCGCGCGCTGCTGGCCGGCGAGCGCCCGGTGATCCGCTCGGACGGGATGCTCCAGCGCGACTACCTCTACGCGCAGGACGCCGTCAACGCGTACCTCGCGGTGGCCGCTTCGCTGGACCGCGA
Source organism: uncultured Solirubrobacterales bacterium (assembly GCA_963804675.1). Classification (GTDB taxonomy): domain Bacteria; phylum Actinomycetota; class Thermoleophilia; order Solirubrobacterales; family Solirubrobacteraceae; genus Palsa-744. The sequence continues at coordinate 3,398,903 of CAWDRI010000001.1, forward strand.
GGAGTTGCGCGGGCGTGCGTGGAACGCGAGCATCGGGCGGCCCGTGACGGTGCTGGCGCTGGTGGCGCAGCTGATCGAGATCGCCGGGGCGGACGTCGAGCCCGACGTGCGCGGGCAGGGGGCGCCGCACGGCGAGCTCGATCGCCAGTGGCTGGACTCGGACGCGATGCGCGCCGAGTTGGGGTGGGCACCGGCGTGGGAGCTGGCGGGCGCGCTGGAGGCGACCTACCGCTGGTACGAGCGCGAGCTGACGGCGCTCCCGGCGCTTGGGCTCAGCTCGGGGTGAGCGCGCCGGGCACCGCTGCGCACGACGCGCGCAAGGACAGCCGCGGGCCGCGACGTCCGCCGGGGCGCTTTCAGTTCGGGGTGAGCGTGGCGCGCTCGCGCCAGCGCAGCTGCGCGTCGAGCCGGCCCGCCGCGAGCAGCTCCTTGACACGCGCGATGCGCATGAAGCGCGGGCTCTCGAACTGCTCGATCGTCAGGCCGTTCGCGCGGTAGGCGGCGAGCATCTGCGCGACGCTGGCGCGCACGTCCCAGCGCGGCGCCAGCGCGGGGAAGGCGGCGTGCAGCTTGGCAAAGCTCACGCGATAGCTGCGCTTGTCGGGGCCGGCGCCGGAGGCGAACGCCACACGCGCGTCGGGCACGACCTCGCCGACGATCCGCGCGACGTCGCGGATCTGGTGGTTCTCGGCGTCGGCGCCGATGTTGAACGCCTCGTTGTGGACCAGCTCGCGCGGCGCCTCCAGCATGCCCAGGAACGCGCGCGAGATGTCCTGCACGTGCACGAGCGGGCGCCAGGGGGTGCCGTCGCTTTGCATCAGCACCTCGCCGGTCGCGAACGCGAACGCGGTCAGGTTGTTGACCACCAGGTCGCCGCGGTGGTGCGGGGCGAGGCCGTGCGCGGTCGCGTTGCGCAGGAACGTTGGGCTGAAGGCGTCGTCGGCGAGCACGCCGATGTCGCGCTCGGCGAGCACCTTGGACTCGCCGTAGGGGGTGACGGGGTTGAAGGCGGCGGTCTCATCGACCCAGTCCTGTCCGGCGGCGCCGTAAAGGCTGCAGGAGGAGGCGAACAGGAAGCGCTGCACGCCGGCCGTCTTGGCGGCGCGCGCGAGCGAGACCGAGGCGCGGTGGTTGATCGCGTAGGTGCACTCCGGCTGCAGGTCGCCGACGGGGTCGTTGGAAAGCGCGGCGAGATGCACGACCGCGTCAAAGCCCTCCAGGTCGGCCACCTGCGCGTCGCGCACGTCCTTGCGGATCGCCGCGACCTGCGCGCTTGCTGCCGCCGTGCTGGCTTGCGCGCCGGGATCGGTCTGTCCGCCGGCGCCATCGCCCGCTGGGCCGCGACCGGCGCCCGCGTCCGGCACGCGCAAGGCGCAGCCCTCGTACAGGTAGGTGTCCAGGCCGACCACCTCGTGCCCGGCGTCGGTGAACATCGGCACGAGGATCGAGCCGATATAGCCGTCGTGGCCGCTGACGAGCACGCGCATGGGGCGCCGGCCAGCCTACCCGGCGCCGAGCGAGAACGCCCGCTCCGCACGGTCGGCGATCGTCGCGGCGATCGCCAGCGCGGAGGTCGCGCCAGGCGAGGGCGCGTTGCGCACGTGCAGCGCGCGGGGGGTCTGCGAGAAGACGAAGTCGTCGAGCAGGCTGCCATCGCGCGCGAGCGCCTGCGCGCGCACGCCGGCGAACGCTGGTTCGACGTCGTCGGGGCGCAGTGCGGGGACGAACCGGGCGGCGGCGCGGGCGAGCGCGGCGCGCGAGGCGGCGTGGCGCAGCTCGGCGATCCCGGTGCGCCACCAGCGCCGCGCCATCCGCCGCGTGCCGGGCCAGGCGAGCGTCTGCGCGAGGTCGCGCAGGTCAACGTCGCGCAGCCGGTAGGCCGCGCGCGCGGGCGCGAGCAGCGCGGTCGGACCGACGAGCACCTCGCCGTCGACGCGTCGTGTGAGGTGTACCCCTAGAAATGGCAGTCGTGGGTCGGGCACCGGGTAGATCAGGGCGCGCACGAGCTCACGTCGCGCGGGCACGAGTCGCAGGTAGGCGCCGCGGAAGGGCACGATCTGGGGGTCGGGGTCCGCGCCGGCGAGCGTCGCCAGGCGGTCTGACCACAGACCGGCGCAGAACACGGCGTGGCGTGCGCGCAGCTCCCCGCGTGTGTGGCCGAGCGCGATCCGCCCGCCGGCGAGCGCGATCGAGCGCACGGCGCAGCCGCAGGCGAGCAGGCCGCCGGCCGTGGTGACGTCCTCGCCGTAGGCGGCCGCGACGGCGGCGAAGTCGACGATGCCGGTCGCCGGCGAGTGCAGCGCGGCGAGCCCGCGTGCGTGGGGCTCCAGCTCGACGATCTCCTCGCCGCGCAGGCGTCTCAGGCCGGGCACGCCGTTGGCGCGACCGCGGCGCTCGAGCTCCTCCAGCGCCGGCAGCTGGCTGGGCTCCAGCGCGACGATCAGCTTGCCGCAGCGCTGCACGGCGATCGCGCGCGCCTGGCAGTACTCGTAGAGCTGGCGCGCACCCTGTACGCACAGTTGCGCCTTGAGCGAGCCCGGCTTGTAGTAGATCCCGGCGTGCACCACACCCGAGTTGTGCCCGGTCTGGTGGACGCCGGCGTGTTGCTCGCGCTCGAGCAGGACCAGCGAGCGGCGCGGGTGGCGGCGGGCCAGCTCGCGCGCGACGGCAAGTCCGAGGATCCCCGCCCCGACGACCGCCAGGTCGCATTCGCCGGAGGGGTCGCTCGCGGAGGGCACTCAGCGCAGTTCAGCCGAGGTCTTGCCGAGTAGCAGGCGCGCCACAATCAGCAGCTGGATCTGTTGGGTGCCCTCGAAGATGTCGAGGATCTTGGCGTCGCGCGCCCACTTCTCCAGCAGCCCGCCCTCGCCGTAGCCGAGGCTGCCGCACAGCTCCACGCACTGAAGCGCGACCGCCACGCAGGTGCGGCCGGCCTTCGCCTTGGCCATCGACGCCTGCAGCGAGTTGGGCTTTGTGTTGTCCGCCATCCACGCGGCCTGCAGCGTCAAGAGGCGCGCGGCCTCGTAGTCGGCCTCCATCGCCAGGTAGCGTGCGGCCGCGGCGTGCTGGCTGAGCGCGGGCGCGTCGTAGTCGATCTGCACGCCCGCCTGCTCGAGCCAGCCTCTGGTCTCCTCCAGGCACGCTCGCGTCAGGCCGACCGCCATGCCGGCGACCAGCGGGCGGGTGTTGTCAAAGGTCTGCATCGCCCCGCCGAAGCCGCGCTTGGTATCGGTCTCGGGGCTGCCGAGCAGGTCGTCCTTGGGCACGCGGCAGTCCTCCAGGCGGAAGGCCGCGGTGTCCGAGGCGCGGATGCCGAGCTTGCGCTCGAGGCGGTCGAGCTTGAGACCCGGGTTGGAGCGTTCGACCACGAACGACTTGATCGCCGCGCGGCCCTTGGAGCGGTCGAGCGTGGCCCACACCACGACGAGGTCGGCGCGCTCGCCGGAGGTCACGTAGATCTTCTCGCCGTTGAGCACGTACTCGTCGCCGTCGAGCACCGCGGTGGTGCGAATCGCGGCCGAGTCCGAGCCGGCCTCGGGCTCGGTGATCGCCATCGCCGCCCAGCGACCCTCGTAGCGCTCGAGCTGCTCGGCGGTCGCGACCGAGGCGATCGCAGAGTTGCCGAGGCCCTGGCGCGGCATCGACAGCAGCAGCCCGACGTCGCCCCAGCAGAGCTCCATGATGCCGAGCACCGTCGAGAGGTTGGTGCCGTTGCGGTTGCCCCCGTCCCGCTTGTCTTTGGTGTCGCGTCGCACGCCTGCGGCGCCGGCCCCGCCGACGTCGCTGCCGGCGTTCATGCCGTCGATCAGCGACGCGAGCATGTCGAGCTCCTTGGGGTACTCGTGCTCGGCCAGGTCGTACTTGCGCGAGATCGGCCGGAACACCTCCGTGGCGACCTGGTGCGCCTGGCTGACTAGCGGCGCGAACTTCCTGGGTGTCTCGAGGTTAATCGTCATACGAGCAGGGCGCCCTCCATCACGCCGGCCGCGCGCAGGTCCCGGTACCAGCGCTCCACCGGGTGCTCCTTGATGTAGCCGTGGCCGCCGAGCAGCTGCACCCCTTCGGAGCCGATGTGTGCGCCCTGTTCGGCGCACAGCCGCCGTGCGAGCGCCGCCTCGCGCGCGAACGAGCGGCCCTGGTCGGCGCGGCTGGCGGCCCTGTATGTCAGCAGGCGCATTCCCTCCAGCTCGATGCCGATGTTGGCCACGCCGAACGCGACCGCCTGGCGGTTGGAGATCGGTTCGCCGAATGCGACCCGCTCGTTGACGTAGGGGATCGTGTAGTCGAGCACCGCCTGCGCGGTGCCCACCGCCAGCGCGCACCACGCGATGCGAGCGCGGCGCACGCACTCGGCGTAGATCTCCGCCTCGCCGGCTCCCAGCAGCGCGCCGGCAGGCACGCGTGCGTTCTCGAGCAGCACCCGGCCGGTGGCCGCCGCGCGCAGGCCCATCGCCGGCTCGGGCTCGACGAACAGGCCTTTCGTCGAAGACTCCACCAGGAACAGCGCCGGCCCGATCCCCTCGGCGTCGGCGCCGATCACGAACAGCTCGGCCTGCGCGGCGCGCGGCACGAGCGACTTCAGGCCGCTGAGCTCCCACTCGCCTTCGCGCCGGCGCGCGCGCGTGTGGGGGGCCAGCGGGTCGAACAGCGCGCGCGGCTCCAGCAGCGAGAGCGCAGCCGCGGGCGCGCTCTCGGCGGTGAACGCTGGCAGGTAGGTCGCCTGCTGCTCGGCGTTGCCCCACAGGCCCAGCGCGCTCGCGACTGCACCCGGCGCGAGCGCTGCCAGTGCGATGCCCATGTCCCCGTGCGCCAGCGCCTGCGCGACCAGCACGCCGCTGAGGGCCGACTGCTCGGCCATCACGCCGCCGAGCTCCTCGGGCACGCCGAGTATGCCGACTCCCAGCTCGCCGGCCTGCGCCAGCAGCTCGGGTGGCGTCGCGCAGGCCGCGTCCGCGGCGGCGGCAGCGGGGCGCACCTGCTCGGCGGCGAAGGCGCGCAGCGCCTCGCCCAACATCTGCTGCTCCTCGTCGGGCGTCAGGTCGAACAGCTCGCGCGTGCGTGCCGGGCTCTGGCGTGCGGGGCGGCCGAGGCGGCTTGCCGCCGTGAACGCCCGGCTGGCGGCGCCGACGGTGCGAAAGCCGCCGCGCGTGCCTCCAAACAGCGCGCGTTGAAGCGGCTTGCGCACGCCGGCACGGTCGAGCAGCTCGGAGCCCGCGAGCCGGTTCAGCGCCCGCAAACCAAGTCCGATCCCGCGTTCGGTACTGCTCACGAGGTGCTCCCCTCCTTGCGCGCAGTATTGCGCTTTCCGTCGTCGCCCGCGCCAAATCCATCGCCGCCGGCGCCAGTTCCCTCGCCGCCCGCGCCAAATCCGTAGTCGCCCGGGCCGGGTTCGTCGTCGCCCGCGCCGGCCGGTTGCACATGTCCGTCGAGGTGGGGCGTTTGGCGTTTGGCGTCACGCACGTGGAAGTCGATCGCTGCGCCCGTCCGTGCCTCCGCGAACGCGACTGTCGCCGGCAGCTCGATCGGGCGGCGAAAGTGCACCTCGACCGCGTAGGCGTCTGGCAGCGAGCCCTCGAGCGCCGCCAAACAGCGTGCCTTCGTCCACATTCCGTGCGCAATCGCACGCCGAAACCCAAACGCTTTGGCGGTCAGTGCGTGCATGTGGATCGGGTTGCGGTCGCCTGAGACTGCCGCGTAGCGGCGGCCGAGGTCACCGGGCAGGCGCCACTGCGCGCTCGGCGGCGGCAGCGCGGGCGCCGGCTCCTGCGGCTCGTCGCGCGCGTCCTCGTGGGGTGCGCTACCGCCACCGTCCTTGCCGTCGTCAACTCCGCTGCCACTGTCGCCGTCGCTGTCCTTCTTGCCACGGTCCTTGTCGTCGTCGCCATCGCCGCCGCCATTGCCCCCGCCGCCGCCGCGGTGCAGCATCGTGCTCTCCGACTCCCACACCAGCTCGCCGCTGGCGCTGGTGTGTGCGTTCGCAACGAGCCTAAATGCGCGCCCGCGCGCGTGCGCGCGCGAATGGCTCGCAAAAACAGACAGGTCGAGCGGCTCCCCGACGTGGACGGGCCGGTGCTGAACGATGCGGTTGGCGATGTGCACGAGACCCGCCGCCGGGTAGGGAAAACGACGGTCGGTCATCAGCGCGAGCGTGAGCGGGAACGCGAGCACCTGCGGGTAGGTGGCGGGCAGCGTGTCGCGCAGCGAGAACCCGCATACGTGCGCGTAGGCTGCGAGACGGTCGCGATCGACCGCGACACCGGCCAGCGCGAGCTCGATCGCGGGCAGCTCGCCGCCGCGGCCGCCGAGGAACGGCAGCAGCGAGGACCCTGGCAGCAGCGGCGCCGCCGCGCGCGCGTACAGCGGCAGGATCGCCGGCGCGCGTGTCAGCTTGCGCGTCTCCATCACGCCTCGTGCGCCCGTGGCGGCTTGCGCCTGCGCCATGCCAGTGGCCGTGGAGCCCCACGGAGCGATTGCGTCCCGCGTCGCGTCGCGTATGTCTCGCCGTCGTGTCGGTGGCGTCCCATCACGCCCCCAGCAGGTTCTGGCCGCAGACGCGCACGACGTTGCCGTTGAGGGCGCCGGAGGCAGGGTGGGCGAGCCAGGCGATCGTCTCGGCGACGTCCACCGGCAGGCCGCCCTGGCCGAGGCTGCTCATGCGCCGGCCGGCTTCGCGGATCGGGAGCGGCATCTTGGCGGTCATCGCGGTCTCGATGAAGCCGGGGGCGACTGCGTTGATCGTCGCACCGCGCTGCGCAAGCACTGGCGCGAGCGCGCCGACCATGCCGATCACGCCGGCCTTGGAGGTCGCGTAGTTGGTTTGGCCGGCGTTGCCGGCGATGCCGCTCATCGAGGAGACGCATACGACGCGCGCGCCGGGGCGAAGGACATCGCCGTCGAGCAGCGCGTCGTTGATGCGCTCAACGCTTGAGAGGTTGATCTCGAGCAGCTCGCTCCAGCGTTTGGCGGGCATCTTGGCCAGCGTGCGGTCGCGGGTCACGCCGGCGTTGTGCACGAGCACGTCCAGGCCGTCGGCCGCAAAGCGTGCCGTGAGCGCGGAGGGTGTGTCGGGCGCGACGATGTCGAGCGCAAGTGCCTCGCCGCCGAGTCGCTCCATCGCGGCGGTCAGCTCGCCCTCGACCGCCGGCACGTCCAGGCCGACCACCCGCGCGCCCTCGCGCGCGAGCACCTGCGCGATCGCCGCCCCGATTCCGCGCGCGGCGCCGGTCACAAGCGCGGTGCGGCCGGTCAGCGGACGCTCCCAGTCGATCTCCGCGGGGATCTCGGCGCCCGCCAGGCGCACGACCTGTCCGGACACGTAGGCCGAGCGCGGCGAGAGCAGGAAGCGCAGCGTCGAGGCCAGCGCGTCCTGCGCGCCCGGTGCGACGTAGACGAGCTGCACGGTGGCGCCGTGGCCGATCTCCTTGGCGAGCGAGCGAGTGAAGCCCTCCAGTGCCCGTTGCGCGGTGGCCGCGCGGGGGGTCGGGCAGTCGGCGGGTGGCGTGCCGAGCACGACCACCCGCCCGCAGTGTTCGACGCGGCGCACGGTTGGGTGAAAGAAGTCCTGCAGCGCGACCAGTTCGCTGGAGTCCGCGATCCCGCTCGCGTCGAACACAAGCGCCTTGAAACGTTGGTCGTTGGGCGCGTCGGGGTTGAAGACCCGGGCATCCAGGCCGGCGGCCGCGAGCGCCGAGCGCACCGGCTCCTGGAGGCCGCTCGCAGTCTGAGCGTGCGCCTGCGCCAGCACCTGTGCGACTGCGCCCGCCAGCACTGCGCCGGGTGCCGCGCCGAGCAGCACGCAGCCGCGCACCACCGGGTCGCCGGCGCGGTGGCGCTCCAGCCGCACGGGCTGCGGCAAACCGAGCCGGCCCGCGATCTGGCCCGCGAGCGGTGCGTTGACGAGCTGCATGTAGCGGTCGCTCATGGTTTGCGCACCGTTTTGCGATCGTCCGCGTGTGCGGGCCCGCTCCGGCGCGGGCCGGCGCGGGACGTCCTGTCCCGCGTGCCTGGCGCAGCCGTCCGGCCGACGCCCCGTGTGGAACGCCAATCGGCGCCGGCCGCGCTCACGCTGCCGCCTCCAGGATCGCCACGACGCCCTGGCCGTCGGCGGCGCAGATGCTGATCACGCCGCGTCCGGAGCCGCGTTCGTGCAGCGCCTTGGCGAGCGCGGCCACGATTCGCCCGCCGGTCGCCGCGAACGGGTGCCCGGCGGCGAGCGAGCCGCCGTTGACGTTCAGCCGCTCGCGGTCGATCGCGCCGAGCGGCTGGTCGCGATGCAGGCGCTCGCGGCAGAAGACGGGGTCTTCCCACGCTTTCAGCGTGCAGAGCACCTGGGCGGCGAATGCCTCGTGGATTTCGTAGAGGTCGAAGTCCTGCAGGCTCAACCCCGCGCGGTCGAGCATCCGCGGTATCGCGTAGGCCGGCGCCATCAGCAGCCCTTCGCGCTTGTGCACGTGGTCAACGGCGGCCGTCTGCGCCTCGACGAGGAACGCGAGCGGCGTCAGACCGTGCGCGGTGGCCCACTCCTCGCTGGCCAGCAGCACCGCCGAGGCGCCGTCGGACAGCGGTGTGGAGTTGCCGGCCGTCATCGTGCCGTCCGACCCGCCGAAGACGGGCTTCAGTTTGGCGAGCTTCTCCGGTGTGGAGTCGGGGCGCAGGTTCTGGTCGCGCTGCAGGCCGAGGTAGGGCGCGCTCATCAGGTCCGCGAAGAAGCCGCGCTCGTATGCGGCGGCCATGTGTTGGTGGCTGCGCGCGGCCAGCTCGTCCTGTTCGGCGCGGGTGACGCCCCATTCGCGGGCCATGATCGCGCAGTGCTCGCCCATTGATAGGCCGGTGCGGGGCTCGGCGTTGCGGGGGACCTCGGGCACGATCTGGCCGGGGCGTATGCGGGTCAGCAGGCGTAGGCGCGCCGCGGTCGAACTTGGCGCGGTTGAGGTCGAGCAGCAGTTCGCGCAGGTCGTCGTTGACCGCGAGCGGCGCGTCGGAGGTTGTGTCAACGCCGCCGGCGATGCCGGCGTCGATCTGCCCGAGCGCGATCTTGTTGGCCACGAGGATCGCCGCCTCAAGGCCCGTGCCGCACGCCTGCTGGACGTCGTAGGCGGGCGTCTCGGGCGCCAGACGCGTGCTGAGCACGGCCTCGCGTGTGAGGTCGCGGTCGCGCGAGTGCTTGAGCACCGCCCCGGCGGCGACCTCGCCGAGCCGCTCGCCCTCCAGGCCGCAGCGCTCGATCAGGCCGTCGAGCGCGACGGTCAGCATGTCGTGGTTGGAGGCGTGCGCGTAGGGGCCGTCCGAGCGCGCGAACGGAATGCGGTTGCCGGCGAGCACCGCGACGCGGCGGGTCTGGCCGATCACGCGGTGCTCCCGTTTTTGGTGCGCGCGGAGGGGGGGGTGGGTTTGCGGGCGCGGGCGGCGACGCCCGCTGGGGGCGGTGCGCTCGGCGCAGCTCCTACCTGCACGGTCGCGACCAGCTCGAGCAGGCCGGGCTCGATGACGCGTACGAGCAGGTCGGCGGCTTCTTGGGCGGAGAGCGCCTCGCTGCGCAGCCACCACCGCGCGAGCGCCTCCGCCGCACCGAGCAGCGCCGTCGCGAGCGCATCGATCTGCACGCGGTACGTTCCCGAGAGTTGTGCGATCAGGGCGCTGGAGACGAGGTCGGTGATGCGTGTGCGGTACTCGCCGACGCGGCGCGCGATCCCGCCCTCGACCGGCAGCGTCTCGTCGAACAGCACGCGCCAGGCGCCGCGGTCGCGGTCGACGAACTCAAAGAATGCGCCGATCCCCGCGCGCAGCGCATGCGCGGGGGTCGAGGTCTGCTCGACGGCGCCCACGACGGCCTCCAAGAGCGCCTCGCCGGCGGGTTCCATGCAGGCGAGGTAGAGGCGCTCCTTGTTGCCGAAGTAGTGGTAGAGCAACGGCTTGGTCACGCCGACCGCAGTGGCGACCCCATCCATCGTGACCGTCGTGTAGCCGCGCGCGGCGAACAGATCGTGCGCGACGGCCAGCGTCTGCTCGATGCGCGCCGCACGCGTCAGGCGCGTGCGGCTGAGGGTCGCGTCGGCCATTTGCGGTCGATCTTACCGCAGTATAAATTTCTATGTCGGTAAGTTGCTGTTCTCGCCGGCCAGCGCACGGGCGCGCAGCATCACGGCGTCGATCATCGGGGCGGTCAGTCAACCGGTGAATGTGTTCTGCTGGCTGGGGTGAAAGCAGCCGAGCAGCGCGAAGGGCGCGCCAGGGCCGCTCCCGTCCGTGGGGCCGTGCGTCTCGCTGGGTGTCTCGCCCGGCAGTTCGGCGCCGTGTGCGAAGCGTGGCCGCGGCCGCGGTGGCGCCGCGGGCGGGTCGCTGAGGGCGGCGCGCAGGCGCAGCGCGGCGTCCCACGCGAACGCGCCGAGGCAGACCGCCACGCGGATCGTCGGCAACTGCCTGAGCTCGCGCTCGCTCCAGGGTAGGCACGCGTCGCGCTCGGCGGGCAGCGGCCGGTTGGCCGGGGGCGCGCAGCGCACCGCGGCGGTGACCCACGCGTCTGTGAGCAGCAGGCCGTCGTCGCGGCGGGTGGAGGTGGGCTGGTTGGCGAAGCCGGTGCGCCACAGCGACGCGAACAGGAAGTCGCCGGAGCGGTCGCCCGTAAAGATTCGCCCGGTGCGGTTGCCGCCGTGCGCGGCGGGCGCCAATCCCAGCACCAGCACGCGCGCCGCGGGGTCGCCGAAGCCGGCCAGGGGATGCGCCGCGTAGTCCTCGCTCGCAAACGCGGCGCGCTTCTCGCGCGCGACCTGCTCGCGCCAGCGAACGAGCCGCGGGCAGCGCCGGCACGCTTCGATCTCTCTCGCGAGCGTGGCCAGCTCGTGTCGGTCGCTGACGGGTTCCAAGGGATATCTCTCTAGGAGGTTCGCTGAGCAAGCGGGACAAGGACGCACTGAGCGCCGTGTGCTTTGCTGGCCGATCGAAGATCTCGTCGATCTCCGATCGGTAAGCGAGGGAGGACCCAGACCGATCGACGGTCAGATGCGCTTGTCGATCGGCCAGCGCCGCTCAGCGGGCCTCCTAGGACTTGATCGCTGAGGAGGTCCCCAAGACCGCGCCGGCGGCGTTGAGTGCCTGAACCTGCACGTAGGGCTCGGGTGCGGGGGTCGCGATCGCCGTCTCGAAGCCGCTGTCGGGCCCGCTTGCGACGGCGGCAAGCTGGTGCGGGGAGGGCCCGGCGAGCACGCGCCAGGAGGCGACGTCGGTGGCGCCGTTCCAGCTCGCGTAGACGGTCACCGGTCCCGTTTTGCCGGTCTGCGCGGCGATCGCGGGCGGCGTGGCCGGGAAGCCTGCCCATTCGAAGCGGTAGGTGCGGTAGGACTCGTCGACATTCGGCAGCCGCCCGTCGAACATCAGCTGCCCGGAGGGGCTGAATTCCGAGAACCACGGTTCGGCGCCCCAGCCGACGAAGCGGTTGCCGTTGGCGAGCGTCTGCACGTTGCCCTGGCTGCCGGCCTTGAGGCCGCCGGGGTGCTCGTACTCGGCGACAAGGGTCGCCGTCCCCGACTGCTGGTTGAGGGCGAGTACGACACCGCGCGACTGCGGGTGCACCATCGGCACACCGCCGTTGTCGAACACGCTTACGAGCCCGTCGGGCAGCGCGGTGGCGTCGTGCTGGTAGGCGGTCAGCGTGCCTGAGCCCATCTTGATCGTGCTGTGCTTGCCGCCCACGCGCGCGACCACCTGCCCGGTCTGCCCGTTGAGCTCATACAGGGCCCACGTGTTGCGCGCCGAGAGCAGCACCTCGCCGCCGGGCTGGATGTCGATCGAGTTCATGTGGAAGTAGTCAAACGGCCATTCGGTGCTGCTGCCCAGCGGCGAGGAGTAGGAGTCGGCGAGCGCGACGTGGTCGAGGCTCGTCCATTCGCGCCGCACGAGCCGCGTGCGCAGGTCAATTTCCTGGTAGATGCTGTCGGTCACGGCCGCGTCCTGGGGCCCGGAGACGCTGCGCAGGTTGCAGTGGATCGGGTTGAGCACCGTCAGCACCGCGGTGTTGTTGGCCGCGTCGATGTGGAATTCGTGCAGGTCGGCTTTGTATCCGTTGCCCGCCTGCACGCGCGTGATCTGCTGGTAGGCGGCGTTGTCGACGATCATTTCGCCCTGACCGAAGCCCTGTGGCGGGATGTAGCCCTGCCACCACGTCAGGACGGGCTTGCCGTCGTACTGTTGGACCTGGAAGTTGGTCGCCTGGATGCCGGACGGCACGGGGTGGAACCAGACGAGCTGCCCAGCGCCGTTGATGATCATCGGGCCATCCCCGCCGGGGCCGGAGTAGGGCGCGAGGAAGATGTCACCGGGCGCTTCCTGGCCGGATTTCGTCGTGATCTGGATCGCCGGGGGCTGCAACGTGGGCGCCGAGGCGAAGTGCTGCACTTCGCCCGTCTTGCCTTCCGGTTCTTTGCCGGGCTGGTAGTACCTGAGCGGGTCGGGGACGGAGACCGCGAAGTGGAACGCGAACGGCTCGCTGCGCTTGCCGTCGCGCAGCTGGCCGTGTACGGTGACGGTCTCGCCCGCCATGAACTGCGTGGCGGGCACGAAGCTCGCGCCGTCGCCCTGTGAGTAGGACAGCAGCCGCCCGGAATGCACGCCGGTCGCCGAGCCGCTGATCGTGATCTGTGAGAGGTCACGTGCGGGCACGCCCAACAGGCTGATCTGCGTGTGGGGAGAGGCGTCCAGCGAGTCGGGCAGGGGGGAGACCGCGAGGCTCGTACCGGGCAGGACCGCGCTTCGGTTCAGCGCCGCGGGTGCGCATCCCGGCGCGGCGGGGCCGGCGAAGGCGGCCTCCTCGGCGACGATCCGCCCGCTGCCGAAGGCGAGCGTGCCGACGCTGGAGGCCAGCACCACCAAGCAGCCGAGCAGCAGCGACCCGCGCAGCCAGTGGTGAGTTCCTGCGGGCCGCGCCTCGCGGCGAGCGCGGCGAGCGCGCAGCGCTATGAAGGGCCGCGCGGGGTGGCTTGGGCGCGCGTAGCGCACCGGCGTCCACCGGTCTCCGGTGTAACCGCGGGTGCGGCGCTGAGAGCGCCGGTCGCTCACGCGCTGGGAGCGCCGGTCGCTCGCGCGCTGGGAGCGCCGGTCGCTCACGCGCTGGGAGCGCCGGTCGCTCGCGCGCTGGGAGCGCCGGTCGCTCGCGATATGTTTGTCCGGCTCCGCCGGTGGCTCATGGCGTCTCCTGTCCAACTCTGCCGATCTGGGAGTGGCAGATCCTAGCTCCTAGACAACTCGCCCGGCCGAGGGTTTCGCTGTGCGGGGCGCAAGGCCTGCAAATTCAGGGGCCGGCACAACCGCCAGCCTCCTGTTAGCGCGATGTTAGGATCGGATTTCAAGAAGAAAATAAGAGCGGGGCTCGGCGCGCTCCACGGCGGGTCGGCGCCCGTCGCGCTCTACAGCGAACAGCCCCTCGTCGCGCTTCGCAGCGAGCCGGCGCTCGTCCCGCTTGACGGCGGGTCGGCGCTTGTCGCGGTCCACGGCGAGTCGGCACCGTGGGTCGCTCGTGGGGTTGCGGCGGCGCGCCCGGCGGATGCAAGTGCGGGGCTGTTGTTGGCCCACCGCCGAGTCGGTTGGTGCGCCCGGACCCCGTGCGTTCGTCTAGTGTCGTGAGTCAGAATTTCACGGCCGCCTCGCGGCGTCTGGACACGCCTGGACCCACCCGGCCGGCACAGGTACGCCCAGTACCCTTAGCTGTCCGTGCGGCCCCAGTCGCGCCCAGCCGACTCGCGAGACTGCACCCGAAATTCTGACTCACGACACCAGGTTCTGCCTGCTGGCCCCCGGAAATCGAGGTGAGATGAGAAAAGACCGCGTCGTCGTGCTGTTGTCCGCTGTGCTCTGTGCCGTCGGCGCCGCCGTGGCGTTCAGCGCGTGTGGCAGCACGGCGCCCTCTGCCGGGATTGCGCTGATCGACCAGCCGGCGATCGCGGCGGCCGCGGCGAACGCGGTGACGGTCTCGCCGCTGCCGGGCACGCCGGATGCCTCGCCGCAGACGCAAATCAGCTTCCTCGGGGGCCCGGGGACGCAGGTCTCCGATGTGCGTGTCGTGGGTTCGCGCAGCGGCGTGCACGGCGGGCGCCTGCAGGCCTACTCGACCGGGACCGGCGAGAGCTTCCTGCCGTCGCGGCCGTTTGTGGACGGCGAGCGCGTCACGGTCCACGCTCGCGCGGGCGCGAATGGGTCGGGGCAGGCGCTGAGCACCACCTTCACGATCGCGCACCAGGCGTCGGTGAGCGAGCGCGAGTTCCCGGTCAACCCCGGCGACCCGCAGGCGGTCCAGCACTACGCGTCGGCGCCGGGTTTGACACCGGCGACGGTCGCGATCACGACGCCCGCCAGGCCCGGCGCAGCGAGCGGCGACCTGTTCCTGGCCCCCTACCAGGGCGCGGGCACGCCGGGGCCGATGATCGCCGAACAGAACGGGGCGCTCGTCTGGTTTCACCCGCTGCCCGCGGGCTCTGAGGCGACGAACTTCCAGGTGCAGCAGTACGCGGGCCAACCGGTGCTGACCTGGTGGCAGGGCCGCATCCTGGAAGTCGGCTTCGGTCAGGGCGAAGATGTGATCTACAACACGTCTTACCAGCAGATCGCAAGCGTTCGCGCCGGCAACGGCTACCACGCGGACCTGCACGAGATCCTGCTCACGCCGCAGGGAACTGCGTGGATCGACGCGTTCGACCCGATCCACATGAACCTCTCCGCGGAGGGCGGCTCGGCGCATGGCGTGCTCAGCGACGGGATCGTGCAGGAGGTTAACATCAAGACGGGGCTGGTGATGTGGGAGTGGCACGCGCTCGGGCATATCCCGTTGCACGACTCGCTCAACCACGTCTCCTACGGCGAATACCCGTGGGACTACGTCCACATCAACTCGATCTCGCCCGAACCGGGCGGACCGCCGGCGGGCCAGCCCGGCAACGTGCTGTTTTCGGCGCGCAACACGTGGACGTTGTACGACGTCAACATGCACACGGGCGGCTTTCAGTGGTTGCTCGGCGACGGCGGGCACAGCAGCTTCAAGCTCGGCCGGGGCGTGCGCTTCTACTGGCAGCACGACGCCGAATTCCAGCCGGGCGGGCTGATCTCGCTGTTCAACAACGCCTCCACGCCGCCCAAGGAACGGGAATCGAGCGGGCTGCTGCTGCACCCGGACTTCGCCAACCACACGGTCGCGCTCGTCAAGCGCTTTGCCAATCAGGCCGAGCGGCTGTTGGCCTCCAGCCAGGGCAACACGCTGAGCCTGCCCGGTGGCGATTGGCTGCTCGGTTATGGCGGGCTGCCGAACTTCACCGAGTACGACGCCGCCGGGCAGGTGCTGCTCGACGGCACGCTGGGGCGCAGCGTGCAGGACTTTCGCACCTACCTCGCACCGTGGAGCGGCCAGCCGACTGGTGCGCCGGTGATCGCGGTGCAGAGTGGGGCGGGCGGCGCGACGGTGCAGGCGAGCTGGAATGGCGCGACCGACGTGGCCTCGTGGCAGGTGCTCGCGGGCCCCTCGGCTGCGGCCCTGACGCCTGTGCTGAGCGTTCCCCGCCGGGGTTTTCAGACGACGATCACGGCGAGTGCCGCCGGACCGTACTTCGCGGTGCGCGCGCTGGGTTCCGCCGGCCAGGTGCTGGGGGTTTCAAGCGCCGTGCCGGCTTCCTGAGCGCGCCCCGCCTAGGTAGCGCCGCCGCTGGACCGTGGGCTGCCGGGCCGTGGCCCGGACTGGGGACCGCTGGCACCGCGGCGGCCTCGTGGGTGCCTGCCTACGTAGCGCTGCTGTTGGACCGTGGGCTGCCGGGCCGTGGCCCGGACTGGGGACCGCTGGCACCGCGGCGGCCTCGTGGGTGCCTGCCTACGTAGCGCTGCTGTTGGACCGTGGGCTGCCGGGCCGTGGCCCGGACTGCGGACCGCTGGCACCGCGCCGGCCTCGTGGGTGCCCCGTCCTGGTGGCGGGGCCGCCGGACGGTAGGCCGGGTTGCGCGCCGGGCTGCGGAGTCGAACTGGGTGGGCCGAGCGAACTGGGGCGCGGGCTGTCCAGGTCGGGTGCCCGGCTGGCCCGGCGAGGACCGCGGGGCGGTCAACGACGAGGACCCTTCGCTTTGCGTCGCACCGGTCGGGTGCCGGCCGAAGGGACGCAGCGGCCCGATTTCGCTTTCCACGCGCCGCAAGCGTGCCGCGGTGGCGCCTTCGGCGGCTTTGGTCGCGGTCAGGAAGTAGTTGGCGAAGCCGGCCCGCCGCGCTGCGTGTAGGTGGCTGGGCAGCTCGCCGCGCAGCTCCTCGCGCAGAACGCGCGCCAGTGTCTTGCGCAGGGCTGGCTCCAGGCGGCTGTGGGCCGCGCCGTTGTGCAGCTCCAGGCGTCCGCTACGCGTGCGGTAGTCGTAGAGCTCGTATTCCTCGCCCTGCTCCGTCGCGGCGATCGTGCCTGGGCGCCAGTTGGAGTAGGTGACGTACTTGGCGTTCGCGGTCCGCAGCGCGACAACGTGCAGGGGCGCATTTGCCGCATAGAGCTCGGTCGCGAACTCCGTGACGATCTCGTCAGTGGCGTGCAGCGCGTGGCGCCGGCCCACCGCCGTGGGGTTGGCGAGGATCGCCTCCAGGGCGGCGCGTCCGGCGAGGTGCCCGTAGCGCGGCTCGCGGCGCCAGGCGTCCGAGCCGCTGGCGATCGTCAACAGCAGCGGCGCGACGTCGACGCTGGAAGTCAGCTGCATCCGCGGCTGGCGGTGGGCCGCCGTCAGTGCGCCGCGAGGATCCTTGACGACCAGCGGCACCCGAATCGCCTCCTCGTAGGCGGCCCCGCCCTTGCCGCGCAGGCCGTGCGAGGCGCCGTACTCGCCGTGGTCGGAGGTCAACACCACCACCGTGTTCGCCGCCACTTTCGGGCGCAGCGCCAGCGCGTGCAGCACCTTGCCCACGTGGCCGTCGACGGTCTGCGAAAGCTTCAGATAGAGGTCCATAAACGGTAGCCAGGCCGCGCGCGTGTCGGGACCCGACAGCGGCACTGCCCCGAAGGCCGCCGCCGCGGTTTCTTGCAGCGAGAGCTGCAGCAGCGGCTTGTTGTGCGCTTCGAGCATTTCGCGCGTCTCGAAGTTCTCCGGCAGGTCCCGCGCGCGCGCCGGCGCGCGCGCCTCGGCGGGCACGCGGTCGGTTAGCCGCCACCACCATGCGATGTCGTGCGGGTTGACGAGCGATACGGTGGTGCACCAGGGCTCGCGCTCTCCCTCCTGGCCCAGCCATTCCTCGAACTGGTCGGTGATCTGGGGGTCGACGCGCCATCCCTGGCCGGGGCCGCCGTCGGGCGACGGGTAGGTGCCGCCGGAGAAGCCGTAGGGCTCGAGCGCGCTCGCGTCCTGGACCACGCTCCAGTGGTTGTCGCCGTGGGTGAGGTGCCACTTGCCGAACCACCACGTCCGGTAGTCGTGTTCGCGCAGCAGTGTCCCCCACGTCGGAAAGCCCGGGTTCAGCGTGCTGCCGCCGGTGATCATGCAGCCCGTCTGGTGGGTGTAGAGGCCTGTCAGCAGCGCTGCGCGAGCGGGGGAGCAGTCGTTGGAGGCGGTGTAGTGCCGTTCGAAGCAGACGCCCTCGTGCCGCAGGCGCGTGATGTTGGGGAGCAGTCGCGCGGCGCCGGCGGTCGCGGTGAAGCCTTGCGGGGCGCGCAGCTGGTCGACGACGATCACGAGGATGTTCGGCCGCCTCCCGTTTGCGCCGGGGTTCGCGGCGACGGGCGTCTGCGGTGCGAACGGCGTCGGGGTGGCGTTGGCGGGACGCCGCGGCCGCGGCCGCTTGGGGGCGATCGGGAGCGAGGCGGTCTGCTGTTTGGCCAGCTCTGCGATCGCTGCGCCTCCGCCCGCCAGTAGTCCGCCCGCGAGCAGGCCGCCCTTCAGGAATGTCCGTCTGTCGATCCGTCGCTCGCTCATGTATCGCTGTGTCCCCGCCGCTGGTTCGCCGCCGGTTCGTTCCCCATGGTCGGTCGCTGGGCTCGTCCGTGGCTCGGCGTTGACCGCCGGAACCCTACGGGCTAGCGCCGCTCACGCTGTGACGGTGCGCGCCCCTCGGCGCAGGGACGACCGGCACCATCCACGGTAAGCCAAGGCGTGCTTGTGTAGCGCGAAGGTCGCGTTAAGAGATCGTTTGGGTCGCGCTCGTGTTTGTGTTCGACTGCCCGACAGCTCCTGGTCCTACGGGTCTGGGCGCCGGACTGCCCGACAGCTCCTGGTCCTACGGGTCTGGGCGCCGGACTGCCCGACAGCTCCTGGTCCTACGGGTCTGGGCGCCGGACTGCCCGAGAGGTCCGGGTCGGACGGGTCCGGGTGTTGGACTGTCCGAGAGGTCCGGGTCGGACGGGTCCGGGTGTTGGACTGTCGCGAGAGGTCCGGGTCGGACGGGTCCGGGTGTTGGACTGTCGCGAGAGGTCCGGGTCGGACGGGTCCGGGTGTTGGACTGTCCGAGAGGTCCGGGTCGGACGGGTCCGGGTGTTGGACTGCCCGAGAGTCTGAATCCCGAGAGGCGCGAGTCGCGCGCGGCGCCCGACTGTTGGGGAGTCGGGCGGGTGTCGCTGGGCGGCGACCGTCCCAGCCGGTCGCGCGGCGGCCGGCTGGGGTCTCCGTCGCGCCAAAGCAAATTGTGCTGCGTTTGCAGACAGCCGACAGGCCAGTTTCAAGAAATGTTTCTTACTCGCGAACCGTGGTGCTAGTGCGGGAAACCCCGCCCGGGTATTAGATCCCAGCGCCCGCCGATCTCGTTAATCGGGATTGTCAGGAACACCAGATGCAAACTCGGGTCTCTTCACATACAATCATCTGCATGCCGCCATCTCGCAGTGGGGACTTGTCGGCCAGCATGGCGATTCTCGGTCTCGTGATTCAAGCGCCGGATACGGCGGCGGGAGTGGGCGCGCGCCTGGTCGAGCGGCTCCCCCGCGCGCGGTGGTCGCGTTCGGTGGCGCACAACGACCTGCCGAGTCTTGCGCGTCAGGGGTTGGTGCGCATGGTGGAGGCGGGTTCGAAACCGTCGCTCGATCGCTACGAGGCAACGCAGCAGGGTGTGGATCAGTTCCGCGACTGGCTGCGAGCTTCCTCGCTCGCGCCGCCGATGCTCCGCGACGCGCTCGCCGCCAAGCTCGCGTTCTCCGAGGAAACGGATCTGCCCGGTCTGCTGGAGGCAATCCGCGAGGAGGAGCGGATCTGTGCGGCCGAATTCGAGGCTGCACACATGCGCCTCGGTGCCGCGCGGCGCCTCGGGCGGCTCGGTCCGGCGGACGGCTCGGACTGGGAAGGACGGGTGCGCAGTGCGTTGATGACCGACGAGGCGATGATGTGGGGCCAGCGCGCCAAGCGGCTGCAGTGCCTGCGTCAGGAGCTCGAAGCGCCCGACGACGAGCTGGAGCCGGCGGGTGGCCGCCGCGGTTGAGCTACTTTCGCTGCAGGGTCTCCGCAAGGGCTACGGGCGCGGGGGGCGCTGGCTGCGGGTGTTGGCAGACGTTTCGCTGACGGTCGATCCCGGCGAGATCGTGGCGGTCGTGGGTGGCCGCGGCGAGGGCAAGACGACGCTGCTGAAGATCGCCGCCGGCCTGGAGCTTCCCGACGCCGGCGAGGTGTGCTTGAGCAAAATCGACCTCGTACGCTGCTCGCCCGACGAGCGCGCGCGCCAGCTGGGAGTGGAGGTCGCATGGGTGCATCGGGATGGCACGGGCGTGAACTTCGAAGTCATCGACTACGTAGGGCTGCCGCTGGCCATCGGTCGTGGCCACGGACGACGCAGCGCGGAGCGTTTGGCCACGCAAGCCCTCGCACGCGTGGGTGCTGCGGACTGCGCACATCGGCGCTGGGGCGAGCTATCCAACTGGGAGCGCGTACTGGTGAGCATCGCACGCGGTGTAGTGGGGAGGCCGCGCCTGATGGTCGTGGACGATGTGATCGACGGAGTCGGGATGCGCAGGACGCGCGAGGCGGGGGAGCTGCTGCGCTCGCTTGTCGAGGAGCTGGGGTGTGGTCTTTTGATGAGCGCCTCCGATTTAGAGGCGGCGTTGGTGGCCGATCGAGTGTGGACGTTTGAGCGGGGCGGCCTGCGGCTGTTCTCCGACCAGGCTCGCACCGACGCCGAAGTCATCGACTTCCCCGGCCTCGCCCGCCGCGCCCGAGCAGCGCGCGGAACGGGCTTGTAGTGGTCGAGCTGCGCGATCTTGTCAAGCACTATCGGGTCGGCGACGGCGAGCCGATCCGCGCAGTCGACGGTGTCTCGCTCGTGGTTGAAGCGGGCGAGTTTATGGCGCTCTACGGCCCCAGTGGCTCGGGCAAGACGACATTGCTCGAACTGGTCGCCGGCCTGCAGCGTCCGGACGGCGGCACCGTGCTGCTCGACGGCCGCGACGTATTCTCGCTCTCGCGCCGTGAGAGCGACGATTATCGACTGCGACAGCTTGGCATCATCGGTCAGCCACACAACCTGATCCCCGGCGCGCGCGCTGTCGAGAACGCCTCGTTGAAGCTGTGGCTTACAAACAAGCGCGAGGCGCGGCGCACGATCGAACCGCTGCTCGACCGCCTCGGGCTCGGCGATCGTCTGTTGCATCGCACCGAACAGCTCTCGATGGGCGAGCGCCAGCGCGTGCTGATTGCGATGGCGCTCGCCACCGACCCCAAGCTCGTGCTCGCAGATGAGCCCACGGGCACGCTTGACACGCAGCGCACGCGCGAAGTGCTCGGGCTGCTGCGCGAAATTTGCCGCGAGCGTCGCGCCGCGGTGGTGCTCGCGACACACGATCCCCTGGCGGCTGCGTTTGCCGACCAGGTGCGAGAACTGCGCGACGGCCGCCTGCACGAGTACCGGCCCGATCACGGTGTGGCGCCGACGGCGGCCCCTGAACAGGCGATGCGCCAGTCCGATTCCGTAGCCGACGTCGGGGCCGCTGCTGTCAGCAGCTAGATGAGATGAGCTTCGCCGACATCCTCTTTCTTTACCGCGCGCGCCTGCGCGCACGCAATGTCCTCGTACAGGAGTGTTTCGCGATCCTCGGCATCGCGGTGGGTGTCGCGCTGCTGTTTGCCTCGCAGGTTGCGAGCACGAGCCTCGCGCGCTCGGTCGCCGAGCTTTCCAGTGAGATCGTCGGCAACACTCAATTCCAGCTCGACGCCCGTGGTGCCAGCGGCTTCGACGAAAAGCTGCTCGGCGAAGTGCGACGGATGCCGTCGGTCCAGGTTGCGCTGCCGGTGCTCGAGCAGCAGGCGAGTGTGATCGGGCCCAGCGGCACACGTTCGATCGACCTGATCGGAACGGACCCTCAGTTCGCCCATTTCGCCGGCCCGTTGCTGCGCCGCTTCTCCGCCGCGCAGCTCGCCGCCCAGCGGGCGATAGCACTTCCCGATCAGCTCGCGCAGGCGGTCGGTGCGGGCCCGCTGCAGCCGGTGCAGCTTCAGATCGGCGGGCGCGTAACCGCCACGCTACTCGGAGCGACGCTCGGCGAAAAGGATATTGGCACACTGGCAAACAGCCCAATCGCGTTGGTGCCCGTCCGCTACGAGCAACAGATCACAGGCATGCAAGGACGCATCACGAGGATATTCGTCCAAGCACGTCCGGGGCATCTCCGTCAACTCAAGGCAGGTCTAGCCAGGATCGCTGGTCGTGCCGGTCTGAACCTTGAGCCCGCGAGCTTTGACTCCAAACTGTTTGCGGTCGCCTCGGCTCCCGAGAACCAGGGCGAGACGCTGTTTTCGGTCGTGAGCGCTTTGGTGGGGTTCATGTTCGCGCTCAACGCCATGTTGATCACAGTGCCCGCGAGGCGCAAGCTGATCGAGGACATCCGCCTACAGGGTGCCACCCGCCGGATGACCGTTCAGATCTTGCTGTTCGACGCTGCAGTGCTTGGCGTGCTCGCCTGTGTCGCGGGACTTGCGCTCGGGGACATGCTCTCGCGTGTGGTGTTTCACGCCACGCCGGGCTACCTATCCTTTGCGTTCCCGGTTGGCAATGAGCGAATTGTCACCTGGCAGAGCATCGCAATCTCCATTGTGGCCGGCTTGGGTGCTGCGGTGCTGGGCGTGCTCTGGTCGCTGCACGACGTTATCGGTAGTGGGCGGCACCGTCGGCGCAGACATCGGTCTGGCGCACGCTGGCCTATGTTTCGTTTGGTGTTGGGCTGCTGCGCGCTCGCACTGACCGGGGTGATCCTGCTCGAGGCCCCGCAGTCGGCGGCGCTCGGCGACTTCACATTGATCGTCTCGCTCGTATGCCTGCTGCCTACGCTCTTTGATGGACTGGTAAGTGCGTTTGCGTCGCTGCAGCGACCGTTCAACGGTGCGGCGCCGGTGCTGGCTGTCGTCGAGCTGGGCACACCGCCGACGCGCGTGCGCTCACTGGCGATCGCGGCGACCGCTGCGATCGCGGTCTTTGGGACCGTCGCAGTGCAGGGCTCGCAGGCGAACCTTCAACGCGGCCTCGACAGGTCGGCGCGCGACATCGACTCAAGCGCAGATCTCTGGGTTTCACCAAAGGGCGAATCCAACGCGTTCGCGACAACGCCGTTCGTCGGTACCAGCTCCGCCGCGCTTGCCCGTGTACCGGGAGTCCGGAGCGTGGGCGTATACCGCGGCAGCTTTTTGGATTGGGGCGATAGACGGCTCTGGGTGCTTGCTCCTTCGGCCAACAGTCACCAACTGATTCCCGCCGACGAGCTTGTGCAAGGCGATCTGGCCGTCGCTGACGCGCGCCTGCGCAGCGGTAACTGGGCGGTGCTATCGCGGGCGTTGGCTGACGAAAACGATCTGCATATCGGTGAGGCATTCGTTATTCCTACGCCGCGCCCGACACGCTTGAGGGTTGCTGCCTTGACCACGAACCTAGGCTGGCCGCCAGGCGCCATCATCATTAGCTCGGGTGCTTATGCTCGCGCGTGGGCGAGTTCCGCGCCGAGCGCCTATGAGGTGCAGGCAAGACCGGGAGTCGCGCCTTCGAGGTTGCGGGTCGCGCTCGAGGGCGCGCTTGGGAGACAGTCGGGGCTAGTCGTCGAAACCGCCCTTGAACGGGAGCATCTTCACTACGCACTGGCGCGGCAGGGGTTGGCACGTCTGACCGAGATCAGGCTCCTGGTTCTGATCGCGGCGGTCCTGGCCGTCGCGGGAGCGCTGGGTTCGATGATCTGGCAGCGCCGCGATCTTGTGGCTTTCATCAAGTGTGAGGGTTACAGGCGAAGCGTGTTGTGGCGGTGGTTGTTTTGCGAGAGCGCGCTACTGATCGCCGCCGGCAGCGCAATCGGAGCTCTGTTTGGTTTGTGTGGTCAACTTGTTGTCAGCCGCGCACTGGCGAGCGCGACCGGCTTCCCCATCTCGCTGGAAATCGAAGCGTTTGCGGCGCTCTCGAGCTTTGCGCTGGTGAGCATAGTGGCAGTAGCGATCGTTGCGCTACCCGGATATTTCGTCGTGCGTGTGCCGCCGAGGAGCGTCAGTCCGGCGTATTAAAGCGCCGGCAGCCGGTGCCACGCGCGATCCCGCGCCTCTCGCAGCGCGACAGCTCAAGGTGTTGGTTGCGGTCGCGGCGCGTGAGTTGTGGCATGGTCTGCCGAGTGTCGCGCGCGAGGTACGCGCCTGGCGCCTGCTCGCCAGCGCGATTCCCGACACACCGCTGCGTGTCGATGCTCTGAGTTCGCTTATGCACAAGCGCGGTCATACCGATGGCGCTGCGCTCTTCGCGATGCTGCCAGGTACTGGCACGCACAATTTGTTGCGCCTGCTCGTGGCGTACGAGATCGCTTGGGATTTTCTGGATAGTGTCAATGAGCACGCCGCCGCCGCCGGGGAGCGTAACGGTCGGCAGCTGCATCTTGCGCTGATCGATGCACTCGATCCTCTTCGGCCGATGTCGGCCTACTATTCCTACCACCCTTGGAAACAGGACGGTGGTTACTTGCGAACGCTAGTCGATGTTTGCCGGGTTCACTGTCGGAAACTGCGTTCCTATCCGCAGGTAAGACCAATGCTGCTGCGCGAGGCGCTGCGCGCCCAGGTTCTCGCGATTAACCACGACCTCGATCCTGAACGGCGAGATACCGGTTTGCGTGCCTGGGCCCGGCGCGAACTGGGGCCAGGTCCTGGTCCTTCGTGGTTTGAGCTGAGCGGGGCGTCGAGCGCATCCTTGACAGTACACGCGCTACTCGCGTTGGGTGCCCGAGCCGATTGCGTGCCAGCCGAAACGACGCGAATCCAGAGAGCGTACTTCCCGTGGATCTCGGCGGCGACGACGATGCTCGACAGCTTTGTCGACCAACTCGAGGATGCTGCCAACGGAGACCATTCTTATGTTGCTCATTACGACGATTCCCAAACCGCCGTTCGCGAAATCGGCCGTCTCTTACGACGCAGCTTGATTGAGGCTGGCGCGCTGGACGACGCTGAGCATCACGTGCTCATCGTGGCGTGCATGATTGCGATGTATCTGTCCAAGGACAGCGCGCGCAGCGCCTCTCTACGCGAGGGGTCGAGGCGCCTGGCGAGCGCGAGTGGCTCGCTGACTATTGCGCTGCTGCCCATCCTGCGACTGTGGCGGGTTCTCTACGCCCAGCGCTCAACCTAGTGGTCCGTGCCGTAAGGTCCGTGCCGTAAAAATTCTGGTCGCCTGAATTGGACAAAACTATTGCTTTTCCGGTCCTCGATCGGGGTCATAGTGCAACTACCACCTTCTCTGTTGCGGCGGTTGCTTGGGTTTCTGTGCAAACGCTAACGACCTCGTGAGACGGCTGCCTTCGAACACAAGGGAGATAAACGATGTCATTGCACTGCCCGGCGTTGCACGTGCCAGTGAAGCAGGACCTGCCGCCATCTGCTCCAATACCTGCTGTCGCCCAGACTTTGGGCTGTCGAATCTGGCCGCTCGGCTATCTAGAGCGTTGCCGCGCGCGGTATGGCGATAGCTTTACGGTTTACCCGGTCGACATGCCGCCGCTGGTCTTTCTAGCGGACCCCGCTGACATTCGTGCTCTGCTGTCGGCCGCTCCGACCGTTTTGCACGCAGGTGCCGCGGGGGCTGTGGTTGCACCGCTGTTCGGCCAAAATTCGTTTGTGTTGAGCGAGGAGGAGGAGCATCGATGCGGGCGCAGCGCCCTGGCGCCCGCATTTACGCGAGCTGCCGTGGACCGGCACGCGGCCGTGATCGACGATCTTGTCCGGGATGAGCTTTCTCGCTGGCCGGCTCGTGGCAGGTTGCCGATTCACACATACCTGCGCCCGCTCGTCATGCGCATAGTGCTGCGCGTTATTCTCGGCGATGGAGGATCATCGCAGGCGCTGCACCGGCACATGATGGCCATGCTGGAAGTGATGCGGAGCTTGGTACTACAGGAGCACCGCCTCCGGCATCTGCCAGGCTGGCGTGGTGCATGGAGGCGAATGCTCGCGCAGCGCGAGGCGGTGGACCGCATCATTTTCGACCTCATTCGAATGCGGCGTCGCGGTGGGCAGGACGGTGGCGAGGTGTTGGGGTTGCTGCTTGCTGCACACAACCCCGACGGCTCGCGCCAGTCCGATCGCCAGATACGCGACAACCTCGTATCGCTGCTCGTCGCAGGGCATGAGACGACCGCAGCAGAGCTGGCATGGGCATTTCAGCTGCTTGCGCACAACCAGGCGCCCCAGGACCGGCTTGCCGCCGAGATCTCGCAGGCAGCGGGCGTGCGCTACATGACCGCGACGATCCACGAGGTGCAACGTTGCCGACCCGTGTTCCTGTTCGCTTCGCCGCGGAGCGTAGTGCGGCCGATCGAGGTGGGAGGCCGCTTGTATGTGCCGCCGGTGCAACTGCTCGGGTGTACCTATCTCGTGCACCACGATCAGGCGCTCTATCGCGCGCCTCACGAGTTTCGCCCCGAGCGTTTTCTTGAGTCGCCACCATCGCCGCGCAACTTCTTGCCGTGGGGTGGAGGGCGGCGTCGCTGCCTGGGCCAGCACTTGGCGCTGCTACAGATGCGGGCGGTTCTGCGGGCGGTGCTCGCGCGATGGTGTGTTTTGCCGACGAGCGCGGGCCTCGAGCGGGCCAGCTGGCGCACGGTGCTCGTCGCGCCGAGGCCCGGCGCGCGTGTGATGCTTGAGCCCCGAGTGCCCTAATGTCGGCGACAGGCGGAGCGCCGGCGACGTCCGCCGGTCACTGTTGGCGGGGCTTTGCGCGATCCCGGACATTGTCCCGGCTGCATCCATGGCGCAATCGACCCTGCGAACGTTGGTTGAGACGCCACTGGCCCCAGGAAGAGAGGTCCCGCGCGGGGGAGGGTTGCGCCGGATTTTGCAGGCACAGTCTCGAGTGGCTCCACATGGGTGTCTGGGGTCACTGTAAGCGCGCCGAGGGCCGCCACCACACCGTTCCGGGTCACCACGCTGTTCCGATCGGAACGTTTCTGTTCCGATCGGAACGTTTTCATTTCGATCTGATCCAAATCTTGCCTATTGAGCAGGCAGAGGCGTCAAGATGTTGAACCGGATATGGCCTACCGGAGTGTGATGCGATGAATCGAGTGGGAATGGATCGAGCTGGCCATGGCGCTGGCAAGGGACGCAGGGTGGCAGGCGCGCACACGCGCCGCCCCGGCGTGCGCGGCAACACGCTCGACGCGGCATCGTTTGACATGCTGATTGTGCGGCAGTGGACCAAGACCCTGCAGGGGCCATTCGACTGGGGCGAGTGGCCGCTGGCGCCCTATCTGCTGGGCGTCGGCGTGGTGCGCGCCGCGGCGGACCGCGGCGCGTTTGCGCGCTGCGCGAGCAGCAGTCGCGCCGAGCGGCTCGCGTGGGTCTGTGCGATGGTCGCGTGTGGACGTGCGGCGCGCATCTGCGGGATTGATCCGAGCCCGATGTGCGAGCAATCCGACGGCGCCCAGGTCGTGCGTGCCGACGGGGCGCTCGGGTGGTGCTGCAACGTCGAGCGCAACTCTCCGGGGGGCCCAAAACTGCACTATTGGACACACACGTCTGGCCTGATCGAGTTCGAAGCGGTCGCCGCACACGGTGACGCGCAGAATGTCGCGCTGGCGCGAACGGGCGACGTCTGAGATGAGGGACCTTCGGGGGCCGCTGAGTCCTGTGATGAGGGGCCGCCAGGAGGCGCAGCCCTGCTGCCGGCGACTCGCTGGACGTCGCACCCGTAGGTGTGGCCGATGCGAGATATGGGGCGAAAGGGTGGGGTGTTCATGGCACGTGTGAGGGCCAAGGAGGTCGC
Organism: uncultured Solirubrobacterales bacterium; assembly: GCA_963804675.1. Lineage (GTDB taxonomy): Bacteria > Actinomycetota > Thermoleophilia > Solirubrobacterales > Solirubrobacteraceae > Palsa-744. Next base: position 3,426,086 of record CAWDRI010000001.1, read on the forward strand.
GATGTCCGACGGCGAGTGGGCGCTGGCGACTTCGACGCTCAAAGAACCCCGCTACTCACAGTCGCTGGAGCGGGGTCTTGCGATCCTCTCGTGTTTCGGGCCCGAGCGGCCGGTGCTTGGGATTGTCGACATCGCCAACGAGCTCGGCATGAGCCGTAGCACGACACATCGCTACGTGATCACGCTCGCCGCGCTGGGCTATCTGGAGCAGGAAGCCAACCGCAAGTACCGGCTGGGCCTGGGTGTCACGGGGCTCGGGCTCTCCGCGATGAGCGGCACCGGGCTGCGCGACCAGGCGGCGGCCGATCTGCAGGATCTCTGCCGGCGCACCGGCTTCACAGTGGGTCTCGCCGTACTCGACGGGGTGGATGTGCTGATGATCGACCGTCTGCGCGGCACGCGCAGAGCTTTGCACCAGGCCGAGCCGGAGCTTGCCGCCGGTGCGCGCGTATCCGCCCACTGCACCGCTGTCGGCAAGCTGCTGCTCGCCTACCTTCCCGGCCGTGTGCAGCGCGAGTTGCTTGGTGAACTACAGCTCGACCGGCATGGCCCCAACACGATTCGTTCAAAGAGCGCGCTGCGAGGCGAGCTGGAGCAGATTCGCGAGGACGGGTTGGCCGTCGATGACCAGGAGTACGCCGCGGGCCTGTACGCGATCGCGGCTGCGGTGCGCTGCGAGACCGGCGACGTGGTCGCCGCAGCCACACTGGTCGCGCACAGTCGCGTGATCGAGCTTGCCGATTTGATTGACGCGCTCGGCCCGCACCTCGTCTCGACCGCCGATCGCATCTCGGCGCGGCTCGGCTACCGCCGCGCTGACGAGCGCCACGTGGCATAGGCGCAGGCCGCGGTTGCCACAACCGTTAGTTTCGTTCCGTAACCGTTTAGCTTTTTGGCGTGGCTAAACCCTCTGGCAGAGAAAAAGCATAAAAGCTCGCCTCGGCGGGGTGGCCGGGTGTCGCCTCGGGCCAACCTCGACGGCGGCTCGCCTTTAGAACACAGGAGGCGTCTGGGCCTTTAGAACACGGGCGTCTCGGTGTAGTCGCCGAAGACCTGTTGCAGCGACTGCACGATCTCGCCCTCGGAGGCGCCCGCCCGCGCGCAGTCGAGCAGCGGGTCCATCAGGTTGCGCCGTGCCTCTGCCGCCGCCGCGCGCAGCTCGGCGAGCGTTTGCTGCACGGCGGTGCCGTCGCGGCGCGCGCGCGCGGCCTGCAGGCGGTCGAGCTGCTTGCGTTCCACGGCGGGGTCGACACGCAGGGTGGGGATCGGCTCCTCGTCGTCCTGTGTGTAGCGGTTGACGCCCACCACGACGCGCTCGCCGCTGTCGATCTCGCGTTGCAGATCGAACGCCGCATCGGCGATCTCGCGTTGCGGGTAGTTGCCCTTGACGGCCGCCACCATCCCGCCGAGCTGCTCGATCTTGGCGAAGTACTCGTAGCAGCTGCGTTCCATCCGGTCGGTGAGCGCCTCCACAAAATAGCTGCCGCCGAGCGGGTCGGCGGTGTTGACGGCGCCGGTCTCGTGGGCGATCACCTGTTGGGTGCGCAGCGCCACCCGCACGGCCTCCTCGGTGGGCAGTGCCAACGCCTCGTCGTAGCTGTTGGTGTGCAGCGACTGGGTGCCGCCCAGCACGGCGGCAAGCGCCTCGATCGTCGTGCGCACGATGTTGTTGAGCGGCTGCTGGGCGGTCAGGCTGACGCCGGCGGTCTGCGCGTGAAAGCGCATCAGCCACGATCGCGGGTTCTTGGCGCCGAACGTCTCGCGCAGCTCGCGCGCCCAGATGCGCCGCGCGGCGCGGTACTTGGCGATCTCCTCAAAGAGATCGATCTGGGCGTTGAAGAAGAACGACAGCCGCGGCGCGAACTCGTCTACGTCTAGGCCTCGTTCGACGGCTTGGCGCACATAGGTGAGACCGTCCATCAGCGTGAATGCCAGCTCCTGCTGGGCGGTCGCGCCGGCCTCGCGGATGTGGTAGCCGGAGATCGAGATCGGGTGCCAGCGCGGCATGCGCCGGGTGCACCACTCGATCATGTCCCCGCACAGACGCATCGCCGGGTCGATCGGAAAGCACCACTCCTTCTGGGCGATGTACTCCTTGAGGATGTCCGCCTGGATCGTGCCCGCGAGGTGCTCTGCCGCTACCGGCTCCCCCCCGCCGGCGGGCGACTCCGCCGCGGCTACGTAGAACGCGAGCATGATTGCGGCCGGTGCATTGATCGTCATCGAGACGGAAACCGCCCCGAGGTCGATGCCGGCGAACAGGGTGCGCATGTCCTCGATCGTGTCCACCGCGACGCCCTCGCGGCCAACCTCGCCGAGACTGCGCGCGTGGTCGGAGTCGTGGCCCATCAGCGAGGGCATATCGAACGCGGTCGAAAGGCCGGTCTGCCCATGGTCGAGCAGGTAACGGAAGCGCTCGTTGGTCTCCTCGCTCGTACCGAAGCCCGCGAACTGGCGCATCGTCCACAGCCGTCCGCGGTACATCGACTCGTAGACGCCGCGCGTAAACGGGTACTGCCCGGGCCGCCCGATCGGGTCCTGTGGGCCGCCGATCCCCGCAGGCAGATCGGCCTCGGTGTAGAGCTCGGCGACCGGCTCCCCCGATAGCGTGCGCGGCTCGGCGGAGCGCGCGTCCGATGGGTGCCCGTCTTTTGACGAAGGGGTTGTGCTGACCGCCATTTGGAAAACGGATGCTACTCGCCGCCGACGCCGCCGCGCGGCCGTAGCGGCGACGGCGGCATCAGCCTGCCGCCAACGTGTGCATGCTGCGACGCTGGCCTGCCGCCAGTGTGTGCGTGTCGCGGCGCTGATCTGCCGCCAGTGTGTGCGTGTCGCGGCGCTGATCTGCCGCCAGTGTGTGCGTGTCGCGGCGCTGGCCTGCCGCGAGCCTGCGCGTGTCGCGGCGCTGGCCTGCCGCCGCCGCGGGCCCGCGGCGGCGGCGGTCTACGCGAGTCGCGCGCTTGCCGCCGCCCTTGCTTGCGCCGCCGCGGCGCTCGCGCTTACGGCGTGCTCCTCTGGTTCGTCCGCCGACTCGCGGTCAGGCCAGCTCGCCCAGGTGCGCCTGGTGCTCGACTTCACCCCCAACGCGGTGCACGCAGGTATCTACCGGGCGCTCGCGGCGGGGTACTACCGCCAGGCGGGCATCGACCTGCAGATCGTGCAGCCGAGCGCGACCGTCGAACCGCTGAGCCTCGTCGCCGCCGGCCGCGCGCAGTTCGGGCTCGCCGACGGCAGCGACGTCGCCAACGCGATCGCCGCCGGCGGCAGCCAGGAGGCGGTGATGGCGCTCGTGCAGCAGCCCGTCGGGGGGCTGATCGGACTGGCCTCCGAGCATCTGCGCTCTCCCGCGCAGTTGCAGGGCCGCGCGGTGGGGATCACCGGCGTGCCCTCCGACCGCGCGGTGCTCGACACCGAGGTCAGCCACGCGGGCGGCGACCCGGCGAAGGTCCACGTCGTCACCGTCGGTTTCAACGGCGCCCAGGCGTTGCTCGCCGGACGGGTCGCGGCGTTCACGGGCTTCGTGCCCGACGATGGCGTCGGGCTCCAGGTATCAGGGCATCCGATCACGCCGTTCTGGCTCTACCGCGAGGGCGGCCCGCACTACCCCGGGCTGGTGGCGTTCACCACACGCGCGCTGGCCGCGCACAACGTCACACTGGTGCGCGACTTCGTGGCCGCGACGGTGCACGGCTACGAGGACACACTGCGCGACCCGGCGCGCAGCCTCGTCGACCTGCTCACGCTGAACCCTTCGCTGCCGCCCGCGCTGACGGCGGCCTCGCTGCACGCCTACCTGCCGCTGTTCGACGAAGGCGGCGCTGTGCCCTTCGGCCGGCTGGTGCCGGCGCACGTCGCGGAAATGTCTGGGTGGATGGTCGCGCACGGCCTGATTGGCGCGCCTGTGCCGTTTGCGCGTTACGGGACTGACGCCTTCCTCCCGGACGCCGCCCCTGTCAAATAACCCATCCCTAATTGTCCTTGACAACAAGGCAAGGGCTTGTATAGTGTCAAGTGCGGTGCGTGGCATGTCGCATGCGGCGCATCCGGGGGCCAGGGGTCTAAAGACAGAGGGACAGGTGCAGGGCGATGGATCGGCTGGGGTATACCCAGCGCCAGATCAATGATCTGACGTCGCGGTTTGTGATCAAGCCGATGGGCGACGAGCCGTTGGCGCTCGAGCACGCGCAGGGCCTGCGTGTGTGGGATGCCGACGGGCGTGAGTACCTCGACGCGATCGCGGGTGAGTGGGTCGTCAATCTCGGGTTCCGCCACCCCGAGATTGCCGACGCCGCGATCGAGCAGCTCGGCCGGGCCGAGTGGACGGCGCCGCTGTACAACTCGCTGCCGCGTGCGCTGCTCGCCCAGAAGGTCGCCGAGATCGCGCCGGGCGGCCTCTCCAAAGTGCTCTTCGGTCTTTCGGGCTCGGACGCGGTCGAGGGTGCGATGCACATGGCGATGCGCTCGACCGCGCGCGACGAGTTCGTCTCGCTGTTCCAGGCCTACCACGGACGCACGTTCGCGACGATCGCACTCTCCTACACCCATCCGGGTATGTACGAGGGCGCCAAGCAGGGGCTCTCGCGTTATCTCCCGCGCCAGGTGCGGGTGCCCAACTTCAACTGCTACCGCTGTCCATTCGGGCTGGAGTACCCGTCCTGCGAGCTGTTCTGCGCGCGCTTTGTCGAGCAGATGATCGTGCAGGGCTCCGAAGGCGCGGTCGCCGGCGTGATCGTCGAGCCCTACCAGGCCAACGGCGGGATGGTGCCCGCGCCGGAGGGCTACTTTCAGGTGCTGCGCGAGATCTGCGACCGGCAGGGCTGTGCGCTGATCGTCAACAAGGTGCAGACCGCGTGGGCGCGCTGCGGCGAGTTGTTCGCGGTCGAGCACTACCGGGTGCAGCCCGACATGATCGTGCTCGGCAAGGCCTTCGGCGGGGGTTTTCCGCTCGCCGGCGTGGTGGTCAACGAGGCCTTCTCTGCGCTGGCGCCGTGGGAGTACGGTTTCACCGAGATCGGACACCCCGTGGCTGCCGCGGCGAGCCTGCGGATGATCGAGGTGATGCAGCGCGAGGACCTGCCCGGCAACGCGCGGCGCATGGGCGAGCGCTTTGGCGAGCGGCTCGGCGAGCTGTACGAGCGCCACCCGCTGATCGGTGACGTGCGCGTGCTGGGATTGATGATCGGCGTCGAGCTGGTGCGCGACCGCGCGAGCAAGGAGCACGCCTACGAGGAGGCCGACTGGGCGGTGCACCGCGCGCTCGAGCACGGCCTGATCCTCGGCCGCACCGGCCCGACGTTTCCGCCTCCGCGCGGCAACGTGCTCAAGCTCAAGCCGGCCGTCACGATCGGCCCCGCCGAGGTCGACGAGATCTGCGCGATCCTCGACACGACACTCGGCGAGTGCGAAGCGCACTTCGGCTACGGCGCCACTGCTGCGCGCGCAGGCGGTGGCGCCCGCGCACAAGCTCCGCCGCCGGTTGCCGCCAAGCCAGACGCACCGCGCACAGCCAATACGGCCCCGGCACAAGCTCCACCGCCGGATGCCCCCGGGCCGGACGCCCCGCGGGCGGCCCGCGACCACGCAGCGTCGGCGGCCCCGCAGGCGGCGGCCCCGCAGCCAGAGGCATAAGCGATGCGCGTGCTCGTCACCGGTGCCAGCGGCCTGGTCGGCTCGAACCTCGCGGCGGCGGCCGTGCAGCAGAGCTGGAACGTGCTCGGCACGTGGTGGCAGACGCCCGTGAGCGTGCCCGGCGCGCACACCGCGCAGCTCGACATGAGCGACCGCCACGCGTGCGTGGCGCTGGCCGAGGAGTTTGAGCCCGACGTGTTCGTGCACGCCGCCGCGAGCGTCGCGCTGGGGCGCCTGGAGCGCGAGCCCGGTCTGGCGCGCCTGAACGAGCTGGGCGCCGAGCACTCGCTTGCGGCCGCGCGCGCCGTGCGCGCCGACTACGTGCTTGTTTCCTCCGACTGGGTGTTCGGCGGGCAGCGCCCGCTCGGGCAGTGCTGGAGTGAGGAAGACCTCGCCGCGCCGATCAACGCCTACGGGCGCTCCAAGCTCGACGCCGAGCAGGCGGTCCGCGACTACGCCGGGCGCTGGCTGATCACGCGGCCCGCGAACGTCTACGGCGTCAACCTCGCGATCCCGACCGGCCGGGCGTCGACGCACGCGCGCCACGTCTGGGAGCACTCGAGTCTCGCGTTGCGCTGGGTCGCGCGACTGCGGAGCGGTCGCGCGCTGCCGGCCCCGAGCGATGTCCATCAGTCGCCGACGTACGCGTGGGATTACGCCCAGCGTGTGTGCGAGCTGATCGCCCAGGAATGCGAGGGCGTCTATAACACGGCCGGCCCGGACTCGCTCAGCCGGCGCGAGTACCTGCGCGCGCTTGCGCGCGCGTTTGACTGCGACGCGACGCTCGTGCGCGAGGGGTCCTCGGCCGAGTTCCTGCGCGCCTGCGGCGAGGACCCGAACCTGCAGTTGCCGGCCAACACGGCGCTGTGCGACGAACGCGCGACGTTCGCGCTTGGCCGCCCGGCGGTCGACCCGCTGGCGGGCCACCGGCTGATGCGCGCCCAGCTGCGGCGCGTGCTCGAAGGGCGCGGCGCGCCCAGGGAGGTTCTGAGATGAAGCTGTTCCTGCTCTACCGCCTGCGCGAGGGGGTCACCCCGGAGCGCTATCGCGAGTGGTCGCGCACGCGTGACCAGCCGACGCTGCGGGGCTGCGAGGGGATCCGTGAGTACCGCGTGTTCGCGGTGGCGGACCCCGACGGCGAGAGCGCCTACACCGTCGTCGAGCATGTGGACGTCGCCGACTGGGAGACCTGGAAGCGGGTCACGACCAGCGGGCCGATGGTCGCGATCGGCGAGCAATTCGGGGAGCTGGTGGACACCGGCTCCGTCATCACCCTGCGGGGGGAGGAGATTCACTGATGTCTGCGACACCGGCGTCCTCGTGGGCGCCACCCGTCTCCGGCGTGCAGTCCGATGAGACGGATCTGACGCGCTTCGGTTACAACCAGCGGCTGCGGCGCACGATGTCCTCGTTCACGTCGTTCTGCCTGGCGTTCTCGATGATCACGATCACAGGCTCGATCGTCGGGCTGTTTCAACCCGTGCTGCTGCAGGTCGGGGCGGTCTCGACCTGGTTCTGGCTGCTGGCGCTCGTCGGCATCATGCCGGTGCTCGCCGTCTTCATGCACATGGCCGCCCGTGTGCCGGTCACCGGCTACGCCTACCAGTGGGCGAGCCGCATCACGAACCCCTACTACGGCTGGATCGTGGCGGTTTTCGGGCTGATCACGTTCACGACCGGGGCGGTCTCGATCGGGGTGCTGCTCGGCTCGGTGTACGCGCCCGAATTCGGGCTGGCGGCCACGCCCCAGAACGCCGCCTACCTGTCGGCGGGCGCGCTGTCGCTCGGGTTCATCGTGAACATCGTCGGCATCCGTCTGGCGAGTCGCATGAACAACGGTTTCGCGATGGCCGAGATCGTCGGCACGGGCGTGATCACGATCCTGCTGGTGATCGGCGTGGTGCTGTTCTTCAAAGACACCCAGGGTCTCGGGATCATCGCCAACAACAACGGCGCGGGCGCGGTCAATGGGGCGCACACGCCGGGTGTGAACTACATTCTCGCCTCGCTGCTGCCGATCCTGTCCCTGCTCGGCTGGGAGGCCTCGGCGGACCTCGCCGAGGAGACCAAGAGCCCGCGCAAGGTCGCGCCCAAGGCGATGCTGCGCGCGGTCGTCGTGTCGGGGCTGGCGGGCTTCGTCGTGATGTGGGTGCTGGTCGCGGCAATCAAGGGCCCGATCCCGCCGGCGCTGGAACGGACGAACACGATCTTCTGGATCGTCAACTCCCACCTCGGCGACTTCGTCGGCGTGCTCTTCAAGATCATCGCGTTCGGCTCGATGATGGGCTGCATCATCGCCAACATCGCGGTCGCCACACGGCTGATCTTCTCGGTCTCGCGCGACCGGATGCTGCCGGGCTCCAGTCAGCTGGCGCGCGTCAACGATCGCTTCCGCACGCCGATCGTCGCGATCGTCGTGCTGTGGATCGTCTGCCTGGTCATCAACCTCGCGGGCGCCGGCAAAATCTTCCGGATCGTCTCGATGGCCGCGGTGGCCTACTACTTCACCTACGGCAGCACGATCCTCGGGGTGATCTGGGGGCACATCAAGAAACGGATCCCCGAGGCCCCGGCCGACCACTTCGGGCTCGGCCGCTGGCTGATCCCGGTCGCGGTGCTCGGCGTCGCGTGGTGTCTGGCGGTGATCCTCGCCTACCTGCTGCCGAGCGCGAACTACTACGTCGCGGGCTATTTCGCCGTGGCGCTGGGGATCGGGGCGCTGTTCACGGTCTACGCGTGGTGGGCGCTGCGCACCAAACGCGCCTCCGTGCCGCCCACGCACCCGCCCGAGCTGGCATCGGTGTCGGGCACGCTCGTGGAGGAGGTGCAGGAGCTGCGCGGGTCCGATGGCTGAGATCGGCCCCACTGCGACGCCCGCGTCGGTGACTCCGGTCGAGCCGCCCGCGTCCGCGTCCGAGCCGCCCTGGGCAGCCCGCGAACCGTCCGCATCCGGGCCGGCCCGGACGGCCCACGAACCGGCTCGGGCGGCTAGCGTGGCGCCGCTCGCGGCGCCGGTTGGTCTCGGCGTCGTCGGCCTCGGCGAGATCGGCCGGGTGCACATGCGTGGCTTCCAGGGCGCGCCGGGGCTGGCGCGGGTCGTGGCGGTGACCGATGTGGACGCCGACCTGCGCGCCGCCGTCGCCGCGGCGACGGGCGCCGCCGACTGCGCGACGCTGCAGCGGCTGCTGTCGCAGGCGGGAGTCGACGCTGTGAGCGTGTGCGTCCCGCACAGCCGCCACCGCGAGGTCGCGCTGGCGGCGATCGCGGCGGGCAAGCACGTGTTGCTGGAGAAGCCGATGGCGTTGAGCGTCGCCGAGTGCGACGAGATCAACGCCGCGGCGGCGCGTGCGGGGGTGCGCGTCGGCGTCTCGCACAACCAGCTGTTCTACCCGCCGCACATGCGTGCGCGCGAATTGCTGGCAAGCGGCGCGCTCGGCAGTCCGCTGCTGCTGAGCACTGCGTCTGGCGATCGGCGGCAAGTTCGGCGGCTGGCGCGCGGACCCGGCGCAGACCGGCGGCGGTCTGCTGTTCGACGCGGGCGTGCACCGCTTCTACATGGCCCGCGCGCTGTGCGGCGAGGTCAGCGAGGTGGCGGCGATGGCCGACGCGCCGCGCGCGCGCGGCGAGGATCTCGCGGTCGTGCTGCTGCGCTTCACAAGCGGCGCGCTGGGCACGATCGAGGTCAACTACCACGCGCCGGCGGGCGCGTTTGACGACGCGATCGAGCTGTGCGCGACGCAGGGGATGCTCTACCTTTCCGGTTGCGAGGCGGACTTCGAGGGCTTTCGCACGGGGCCGGCGCTGCGCCGTTACGACGGCGCGTGGCATGACGAGCACGTCGCGCCCGGTGGCTGGGAAGAGTCGGTGCACGCCAGCGTGCGGGCGTTTGCGCAGGCGCTCGTGGCGGGCGAGCCGCCGCCCGTCAACGGCCGCGAGGGCCGCGCGGTGGTGGCGCTGATCGAGCGCGTCTACGCGCTCACGCAGGAGGCCGCGCGCCCATCCAGCGGGCAGGCCGCGCGATCGTTCGGCGCGGGGGCCCCGCCGTCGTCCACTGCGGCGGTCGCGCACATGCCTGACGCAAGCACCTCGCGAGCGCTCACGCCGGAGGTTCTCCCCGTCAGCCACAGGAGCGCCGATGAGTGAGTCCACGCTAGTCCCGATCGGCCACCAGCGCGGACTGAGCGCGCGGGCACGCGAGGAGCTGCGCGGGGCGATCGTCGAGGGGCGGCTGCCCGCCGGCTCGCTGACATCGGTGCGCGCGCTCTCGGAGGCGCTCGGAATCTCACGCACGCCTGTGCGTGAGGCGCTCGTGGATCTGGCGCGCGAGGGGATGGTGAGCTTCGAGCGCAGCCGCGGGGTGCGCGTCAACGACAGCACCGACCACGACGTCGTGGAGATCTTCCAGCTGCGGCGCATGCTCGAGATCCCCGCGCTGCGCGAGGCGGTTGGGCGCTTTGCCGCCAGCGACGTGCGCGCGCTCGGACGCGAGCTGGCCGCGATGCGCGCGCACCTCGACGACGAGCGCGCGTTCATGCAGCACGACCGCGCCTTTCACCGCGTGCCGCTGGAGGTACTGGGCAATGCACGGCTGGTGGCGATCGTCGAGACGTTGCGCGACCAGGCCCGCGTGCGCGGCCTCTCGACGGTCGGGCGCACGCGCGACCTGCGCGCGATCTGCGGTGAGCACCGCGCGATCTACGACGCGATCCGCGCCGGCGCCGCCCAGCGCGCCGCGCAGGCGCTCGAACGTCATCTACTGATCACCGAGGAGCTGCTGCGCACACAGGCCGGTGTGGCCAACGAAGGGACCCGAAGGGGGGACCAGTGAGTGCAACGAGCGCCGAGCGACCCTGCACACGCGCGACGCGAACCACCGCAAAGGGAGCGTTTGAGATGAGAAAGGAGCGCTCGAAATGAGTGCCATGGAGACCGAGCACGAGCAGGCGCACGAGCACGAGGACGGGCACGCGCGGTTGCGTACCGGCGGCGAGCTGATCGCCGACTACCTGATCGAAGAGGGCGTGCCCTACGTGTGCGGGATCCCCGGCCACGGCGACATGGGGATCTTCGACGCGTTCAAGGATCGCGCCGACCGAATCACGGTCCTGCAGGCGCGCCACGAGCAGTCGGCGGGGCACATCGCCGACGCCTACTTTCGCGCCTGCGGGCGGCCGCTGGCGACGCTCACCTCGATCGGCCCGGGCTCGGCGAATCTGACGATGGCGCTTGCCACCGCCTACGTGGACTCGCAGGCGCTGATCGCGATCACGGGCGGCGTGCAGAGCTACATGGACGGCACCGGCGTGCTGCAGGAGCTCGAGCGCCAGCGCGACGCGGACTTCCCCAGCGTGCTGCGCCCGGTGGTCAAGCGCGGCTTTACGGTGCACCGCGTCGACCAGCTGCCACGCGCGCTGCACCGCGCGTTCAACGTCGCGCTCGACGGCCGCCCGGGGCCGGTGCACATCGACGTGCCGATCGACGTGCAGGCGCTCGGCGGCGAGGGCCACCGCCTGGACGCCGGACGCCACCGGCCGACGCACCCGGCCGCGCACCCCGACCCGGCGGGCATCGAACAGATCGCGGCGGCGCTGGTGGGCGCCGCCCGCCCGGCGATTCTGGCTGGCGGCGGCTGCATCCAGGCGGGCGCCGGTGCGGCGCTGCGGCGCGTGGCCGAGCTGGCCCAGGCGCCGGTACTGGCGACGATGATGGGCAAGGGCATCTTTCCCGAGGACCACCCGCTGGCGGCCGAGCACACGGGCGCCAACGGCACGATCTGCGGCAACCACATCTCGCGCGAGGCCGACGTGATCCTGGCGGTCGGCACGCGCTTTGCCGAGCAGACCGCCAGCTCGTTCAAGCACGGCGAGTCGTTCGCGGTACCGCCGACGCGGATCCTGCAGATCGACGTCAACCCGCGCGAGATCGGCAAGAACTACCCGGTGAGAGTCGGTGTCGTCGCCGACGCGCGCGCGGCGCTCGAAGCGCTCGGCGACGCGCTCCAGGAGCGCCGCGCGCAGGTGCCCGACCGGCGCGAGTACGTGCTCGAGGCGGGCGCTTGGAGGAGTCGCTGGCGGGCGCTGATTCGCGAGCGCTGGGACCCGGGCGTGCTGTCGATGTCGCAGGCGATCCACGCGCTGCGCTGCGCGCTGGGGCGCGAGGCGGTCGTGATCGCCTCGGCCGGCCACCCGCAGATCCAGATGTTCCAGGAGTTCCTCTCCTACGAGCCGCGCACGTGGCTGACCCCGGGTGGCTACTCGACGATGGGCTTCACGGTGCCGGCCGCGATCGGCGCAAAGCTCGCGCGGCCCGACGTGCCGGTCGTGGGCGTCGCCGGCGACGGCGACTTCCTGATGAGCATCCAGGAGCTCGCGCTGGCGGTGCAGGAGGGCATCTCGGTCGTCTACCTGGTGCTCAACAACGTCGGCTGGACCTCGATCCGCGACTTCCAGCGCGGCATGTTCGGCGCCGAGCGCGACTTCGCCGTCGAGTTCCGCCGCCGCCGCGACGGCGAGCTGATCAGCCCCGACTTCGCCGCGATCGCGACCGGCTTTGGCGCGAGCGCGTTCAAGGTCACCGAGCTGCACGAGCTGGCGCCGGCGCTCGACGCCGCGCTGCGCACCGAAGGCCCTGTGGTGGTCGAGGCGATGCTCGCGCGCGAGCCGCGCGCGACGGAGGGGATCAACGCCGGCCACTGGGACCTGCCGCGGCCCGCGTACCTGGAGAGCGCGACGTGAGTCCGTGCCCACGACGGGACCGGGAGCGCCCCGCGGGATCGTTGCGCTGGCTGCGTCCGTGCCGGGAGCGCCCTGCGGGATCGTTGCGCTGGCTGCGTCCGTCCCGGGAGCGCCCTGCGGGATCGTTGCGCTCGCTGCGTCCGTCCCGGGAGCGTGCCCGGTGAGCGCCGCGCAGATCGTCTGCCGCAACCCGGCCGACGCGCGCGAGGTCGTCGCCAGCTACGCCGCCGCCGACGCATGGGATGTGGCCGCCGCATGCGCGCGCGCACACGCGGCGCAGCCGGGCTGGGCGGCGCTGCCGGGGCCGGCGCGGGGTGAGGTGCTGCACGGGGCCGCAGCGCTGCTGGAGGGCCGCATGGACGCGGTGGCCCGGCGGATCGTCGCCGAGGAGGGCAAGCTGCTGGCGGACGCGCGTGGCGAGGTGGCGCGCGCGGTCGCGGTGCTGCGCTTTCACGCCGGCGAGGCCGAGCGCGGCGGCGGGCAGCTCGCCGACGCGGCGCAGGCGCAGACGCTCGCGTTTACGCGCCGGCGCGCGCTGGGGGTGGTGGGGCTGATCACGCCGTGGAACTTCCCGATCGCGATTCCCGCGTGGAAGCTCGCGCCGGCGCTGGCGGCGGGCAACGCGGTCGTGATCAAACCGGCTTCGGCCGCCCCGGCGGCGGTGCTCGATCTGGTCGGCGTGCTGCACGAGGCGGGCGTGCCGGTCAACGTCGCGCAGGTCGTGCTCGGCGGCGCGCGGGTCGGTCTGGCGCTCGCCGATGACCCGCATCTGCGCGCGCTGTCGTTCACCGGCTCGACCGAGGTCGGGCGGATGCTCGCCGCGCGCGTGGCGCGGCGAGCCGGCGAGGGCGGGCGCGAGGTGCGCTTTCAGGGTGAGCTGGGCGGCAACAACCCGCTGGTGGTGCTCGCCGACGCCGACCCCGAGTTCGCTGTCGGGCTGGCCTGCGAGGGGGCGTTCGCGGCGGCCGGGCAGAAGTGCACGGCCACGCGGCGACTGATCGTCGAGCGCCCGCTGTACAAACTGGTGCTCGACGAGTTGGTGCGCCGCGCGCACACACTCGTGTTGGGCGAGGGGCTGGACCCGAACGCGCAGGTGCCGCCGTTGATCGACGCCGGCGCCGTGCAGGGTGTGCTGGAGGCGGTCGAGCAGGCCGGCGCGCTCGGAGCCGAGCTGCGCGTCGGCGGCACGCGCCCGGATGGCGCGCTGCGCCACGGCAGCTTCCTGGAGCCGACGGTGCTCGCCGGGGTGGCGCCGGGGATGCGCGTGCTCGACGAGGAGGTCTTCGGCCCGGTCTGCGCGGTGCAGAGCGCGCGCGACCTGCAGGAGGCGATCACGCTCGCCAACGCGACCCGCTACGGCCTGTCGGCGTCGGTCTGCACAAACGACCTGGCGCACGCGCTGCGCTTCGTGGAGGGCAGCGAGGCGGGCATGGTGCACGTCAACCGCCCGACGCCCGGCGCCGACCCGCACATGCCCTTTGGCGGCCTTAAGGGGTCGGCGGCCGGGGGCTGGCGTGAGCAGGGCAGCGAGGCGGCGCGCTTCTACAGCGAGCAGCAGACCGTGTACGTGCATCACGACGAGGGCCTATCGCGCGCGCGCGGTGGGGTCCCAAAACGACAGGCCGCAGACCCGCCGGCACACGAACGTCCGGATGCCCATACGCGCGCGCGCAATGGGGCCCGAAGACAACACCCCACGGACCCCCCGGCACATGGACATCCAGCGGCCTATACGCGCGCGCGCAATGGGGTCCCAAAACAAATGTCCGCACACGCCGCCGCAGATCCCCCCGCACACGCCGCCGCACACGCCCCCGCATACGCCGCCGCAGATCCCCACGCATACGCCCCCGACGACGGCACGGAGCAGGCGCGGTGAGGGGGCCGATTGGTTATGTCGCGGCCGACGTCGGCGGGCGCACGCCCAAGCAGGTGGTCGAGCTGCTGGCCGAGGCGGGTTACGGCGCGGTGGACTGGACGATGGAGCAGTTCGACCCGCTGCGCGACCCGCCCGAGCGGCTCGCCGAGCTGGTGGTGTTGGCGCGCGCGGCCGGTTTGCAGGTCGCGCAGCTGATGGTCCACCAGGACTACGTGACGCCAGAGCGCGAGCTGTGGGAGCGGCGCGTGCGGCGCAGCGAAGGCGCGGTGGCGGCGTGTGCGTACGCCGGCATCGAGTCGATCGGGGTGCTGACGGGCCCCAATCTCTGGGAGCCCGGCGCGGCGCGCATCGGCCACGACATCGACGAGCAGGACGCGTGGGAGTGCGCGCGGCTGGCGCTCGCGCGGGTGCTCGACCGCGCCGAAGAGTACGGGGTGCGGGTTGCGCTGGAGCCGTGCTGGGGGACGCTCGCGCACGGGCGCTACCGCGCCGAGTACGCGCTTGCGCTGCTGCTCGAACATCCGTCGCTGGCGGTCAACTTCGACCCCAGTCACCATGCGCTGTGCGGCGACGACGTGGCGGGCGCGGTGCGTGCGTGGGGCGGGCGGATCGCGCATGTGCACCTGAAGGACGCGGTCGGGCGCTGCTATCCGGGCGCTGGGTCAGGCGCAAGCGCCGGCCCAGCCGCCGGTGCCGGTCCACGCTCAGGCGTAGGCCCGGCCGCTGGTGCTGGCACAGGCTCAGGCGCCGGCGCGCGCGTCGGCCCGATGGAGGGCGAGGATTTCGCGTTTCTGCTGCCCGGCGAGGGGGCGGTGCCGTGGCGGGCGTTGTTTGACGCGCTCGATGCGATCGGGTACACCGGGACGATGAGCGTCGAGAATGAGGCCCGCCCGCTGCTGCAGGGGCCGCTGCGCGGCGACCTGGCCCGCGCGGCCGGGCTCGCACGCGAGCTGGTCGCGGGGCTGTTGGGGGAGGACTAGCGCGGTGGACGGGGTCGCAGACAGCCCGGGGTTGCGCCGCGAGCTGGAGCGGCTGCTGGGTGCCGCGCAGGTGCAGGTGCGCGAGGGGCGCGCGCGCTGGCGCTATGACCACGACGCGACGCTTGCGCGCGGCCTGCAGGGCCGGGCGGAGCTGGTGGTGACGCCGGGCAGCGCGCAGGAGGTCGCGGCGGTGCTGGCGCTGTGTTACGAGCGCGAGCTGCCGATCGTGCCGCGCGGCGGCGGCACGGGGTTGGCGGGCGGGGCCGTGCCGCTGGACGGCGCGGTGGTGTGCTCGCTGGAGCGGCTGCGCGCGGTGCGCGAGTTCGAGCCGGCGCTGTGGCGGATGTATGTCGAGGCGGGGCTGACGACGCACCACGTGCAGCGGTTGGCGCGCGAGAACGGGCTGTGCTTCCCGCCGGACCCGGGCGCGGGGGAGCAGTCGCAGATCGGCGGCAACGTGGCGACCAACGCGGGCGGGCCGCACGCGTGCAAGTACGGCGCGACGGGCAACTGGGTGACCGGCGTCGAGGCGGCGATCGCGCCGGGTGAGTTGATCGCGCTCGGCGGGCCGTTTCGCAAGGACGTTGGCGGCTATGACCTCACGAGCCTGCTGGTCGGCTCGGAGGGGACGCTCGGGATCGTCACCGCGGTGCGGCTGCGGCTCGCGCCCGCGCCCGAGGTGGCGCTGCCGCTGATCGCCTTCCAGCGCAGCGCCGCGGAGGGCTGCGCGGCGATCCTCGACGTGCTCGCCGCGGGGGTGGCGCCGGCGGCGCTCGACTTCATCGACGGCGAGGCGCTGGCGCTGGCGGCGGGGAGCTATCCGGGGGAGCTGCCGGCGGGCGTCGGGTTCGCGCTGCTGGCCGAGGTCGACGGCACGCGCGAGCAGGCGCGCGCGGCGCACGCGGAGCTGGCGGCGGCGCTGGGCCCCAGCGCGATCGAGCTGCGCCGCCCGGAGCGTGGGGCGCTGTGGCGCTGGCGCGAGAGCGTGCCGGGGGCGGTCGCGGCGGTGCGCGGCGGCAAGGTCAGCGAGGATGTGGTGGTGCCCGTCGAGCGCCTGGCGCAGGCGCTGGAGGGGTTCGCGCAGATCGCCGCGCGCCATGGGCTGCGCGCGTGCGCGTGGGGGCACGGCGCGGACGGCAACGTGCACGCCAATCTGCTGCTCGACCCTGGCAGCGAGGCGCAGCTGGCGGCGGCGCGCGTGGCCGCCGATGAGCTGTTCGCGCTCGCGGTTGGGCTCGGCGGGGCGATCAGCGGCGAGCACGGGGTCGGGGCGCTCAAGCGCGGACAGCTGGCCCGGCAGTGGCCCGCGGCGGCGCTGGCGCTGCACGAGCAGATCAAGCACGTGTTCGACCCCAAGGGTCTGCTCAACCCGGGCAAGAAGCTCGCGCGCGAGCCCGCTGGGGAGGGCCGCCGCACGCGCTTGATGCCGGCGCAGGATCCGTCGGCGAGCCCTCCGGGGATCGCCGCCGAACCCGGTTGACGCTGCCCCGCACGGACGCGTAAGCGTCCATTCTCTTTCAAAAACAGGCCAAACCGGGTGTCGGCGGCGGGCATCTCGTGCAGGCAAGCGGGCTTTCCGCCCGTGGGCGCGCTACTCTTGCGCGCTCGTGCAGTGTTATCGCAACCGAAAGGAAGTTCGTTCATGAACAAGACCCAGCTGGTCGAAGCGGTTTCCGCCGACAGCGGTCTCTCCAAAGCCGATGCTTCACGCGCGATCGAGTCGTTCGTGGGCACGGTCGGCAAGACGCTCAAGAAAGGCGACGAGGTCGTGATCACCGGCTTCGGCAAGTTCTCGGTGGTCAAACGCGCCGCGCGTCAGGGTGTGAACCCGCGCACGGGCGAGAAAGTCAAAATCAAAGCATCGAAGGCCCCGAAGTTCACCCCCGGAGCGGCCCTCAAGCATACGGTCCATCCGAAAAAATAGTTCCGGTTCGAAGGAGAGGGGCCCGGCTCGGCGGCCTGTGGCCGCCTGCGCCACCCTCTTTGAGGGAGCGAGGCTGGATGCCCGGGTAGGCGGCAGGGAGGCCGCGCGCTGATAGTTTCGTGGCGATGGTTCGCGTCGAAGAACTTGAGCTGCCCCGTTTTGACTACACCGACCCGCAGTTGCGCGGGCCGCGCTTTCACGCGGCGATGGCCGAGCTGCGCGCGCAGGGCTGGCTGGCGGCGGGGCCGTTCGGCTATATGGTGCTCGACCGCGAGGCGGGCGAGCTGTTCCTGCGCAGCCGCGCGGCGGTCTTCCCGGGGCTGAAGATCGCGGAGATCTTCGACGTCCGCGAGGGGCCGCTGGCGGAGGAGATGCGCCGCAACATCCTGCATCTGAACGGCGCCGACCACACGCGCCTGCGCAACCTGCTCAACCCCGCGCTCTCACCGCGCGCGGCCGAGCGCCACCGGCCGGTCATGCGCGAGCTGCTGGACGGTTTGTGGAGAGGGGGAGCCGGCCCTGCGGGCCGGCTTGAGGGGGGGCAGGGCCCCGCGGGCGACGGGGGCCGCGCATACGCGCGCGGTGGGGGCGGCGAGGCGGGGGGCGGCGCGACGGTCGAGTGCGAGTTCGTCGCGGACTTCGCCAAGCCCTACCCCGCGCAGGCGATCGCGCGCGTGATGGGCGTGCCGCTGGCCGACGCGCCGCGGCTGAATCACTGGTCCAACTGGATTCAGCGCCAGTTCGATGCGGTCTCGATGACCAACGAGCGCCCGGCGATCGAGGCGGCGGTGGCGGAGTTCTACGAGTACGCGTGGGAGCTTTTGCGCGCGCGCCGCAGCGACCCGGGCGAGGACCTGATCTCGGCGCTGATCGCCGCTACGGGCGTGGACGACGAGGGTCGCGAGATGGCGCGGCTGAGCGATGTCGAGTGCGTGAACCTGGTGCTCAACGTGTTGGTCGGCGGCGTCGACACGACCCAGAGCCAGCTGGCGCACGCGCTGCGGCTGTTCGCCGAACACCCCGAGCAGTGGGAGTTGCTCGGCGAGCGCCCGCAGCTGGCGGGCCAGGCGGTCGAGGAGGTGCTGCGCTTCGAGCCGATCACGCCGTTCACGGCGCGGATCGTCGTGGAGGAGCTGACGTTCCGCGACGTCGTCTTCCCGCAGGGCACGATCGTGATGGTCTGCGCGTTCACCGGCAATCGCGATCTGCCGGCGAGCGCCAGCCGCGACCGGCCGGCCGCCGCCGGCCGCGACGTGCCGGCGCCGCCGGGCGGCGGGTCGGACCGCGAGCTGGGGGCGCTCCAGGACGGCGCGGCCGACCTCGAGCGCTTTGACATCGCCGCCGATCGCCCGCGCTCGCGCGCGCTGACGTTCGGCGCGGGCGTGCACTACTGCGTGGGCGCCAATCTCGCGCGCGTCGAGCTCGAGGAGGCGCTCGCGTTCCTCGCGCCGCGGATGCGCCAGTTGGAGCTGGCGGGCGAGCCGGTGTACGAGGGGATCACCGGCATCTACGGCCTCAGCTCGCTGCCGCTGCGCTTCGCGCCGGCGGGTGTGAGCGCGTAGACACCGCGCGCACGCGACATCTGTCCAGACGGTTCCACCGTCTCGCATAGTCCCGCTTGCGGCGCCGAAAAAATTCGTGGGGGGTCAGCGGCAGTCGCCGCGCGACATATCGATAGGCGCTCGCACGCGCCTGGATCGGGGTCGCGCGAGCGCGCGCCCATCACCACGAGACATACAGATGGAGTGAGACATATGCGAGTAGCAGGTTTGTTGCGAAGAGTGCTGGCACCGTTCGTCGCGCTCGCCGCGGTTGGTGTGCTGCCGGGAGTGGCGGCGGCGGGCGAGTACCACGTGTACTCGTGCCGCACGCCGGAAGGTGCGGTGGCGCCGACGGAAGGGTGGAGCGAAGGGAGCCATTCGGGGGAGGACACGACGCTGAACACATGCTCGTCCGGCGGCGGGCTCGTTGCGGGCATGGACGACGGATATGCGCACTCAGCTCACTCCGAAAGCGACAAAGCTAGCTGGACGGTCCAGGCGCCCACTGGCGAGACGATCGTCGCCGGCTCGGTGAGCCGTGCAGGCGCTACGTCGGGTGGCTCAAACCAGCATGCGTATTACGCCGCGTACATGGAAAGCGTGCTCACCAGCGGAGAAGACGAAGCCTTCGATGTATGTACAGCCTGGCAACCGTGCACCACGGAGGGCAACTCCAATGAACCGCTCGCCGCTGCCAACCTTGTGACCATCCCAGAAAGCGTCCTGCCAAGCTCGCGCATCTCTCTGAACGCTGCTTGCGGCTCGACGATCCTGGGTTATGACTGCCCCGAAGGCAAAAGCGACCCGAACGGCTACGCCGCCACCGTCGAGCTGTTCGCGGCCGACCTCGTGCTCTCCCAGACCGAAGACCCCAAAGTCTCCGGCGTCAGCGGCGCGCTCACCGAAGCGACGACGGTCAGCGGAACGAGCGACGTCTCCTTCGACGCGAGCGACCCGGGGTCGGGCGTCTACCAGGTCGTCTTCCGCGTCGACGGCCAGGTCGTGAGCACGGTGGTCCCCGAAGAAGAGGGCGGCCGCTGCCACAACGTCGGCGGCACGACCGACGGGTTGCCGGCGTTCCTCTACGCGAAGCCGTGCCCGGCGGCGATCAGCGTCAACCTGCCGTTCGACACGACGACGCTCAGCAATGGCACCCACCACCTGCTCGTCACCGTGCTCGACGCGGCGGGCAACTCCCAGACGGTGCTCGACCGCGACGTGACGGTGGACAACGCGACCCCGGGCGGCGCGGGCAAAGGCTCGGGTACGGGCGAAGGCGAAGCGGGCAGCGGCTCCGGCGGCGGTTCGAACACGGGTGGCTCCGGTGAGAACGGGTCGGGCACGGGCGGGTCCGGCAGCGGGTCCAGCGGCTCCGGGTCGGACGGTTCCGGCACGGGCGCCAACGGCAGCGGCACGGGCGCCGGCGGCGCCGGCACGGGCAGCACCGGTTCCACGGGCGCGAGCGCGGGGGCCGGCGGCGCCACGGCGAGCACGGCCGCGCTCGGCCCCGCGAACGGCACGAACGCCGCCGAAGACGCGACGCTCACCGCCTCCTGGCAGGGCCACCCCGCCGAGCTGCTGCACAGCGCCTACGGCGCCGCGCACACCGTCCAGGGTCGCCTGACCGCGCCCGGCGGCGCGCCGATCGCCGGCGCGCAACTGGAAGTGCAGGAGTTGCCCGCCTATCAGGGCGCGCCGCCGCGCACGCTGGCCGCCCCGCACACCGGCGCGCAGGGCCGCTGGAGTCTGCAGCTCCCGCGCTCGGTCTCCTCGGCGCAGCTGCGCTTCGTCTACCGCAGCCATCTGGACGCGCCACTGCCGGCGGCGACGCGCACGCTGACGCTGAGCGTGCGCGCCGGCCTGCAGCTCGCGATCGCCCCGCGCGTGGCCGCCGTCCGCGGCGAGATCCGCTTCGCCGGGCGCGTGCTCGGCGGGCCGGTCCCCGCCGGCGGCAAGCAGCTCGTGCTGGAAGCACTTGCTCCCGGCGCGCGCTGGCAGGTGTTCCACGTGATCCGCGCCGCCGCGGGCGGCCGCTTTCGCTTCGCCTACCGCTTCCGCCTGCCCGGCCCGATCGGCTACCGCTTCCGCGTGCGCTGCGAAGCCGAGGCGGACTACCCGTTCGCGGCGGGGAGCTCTAATGTCGTGCGGGTGTTCGAGCGGTGAGGGGGCGGCGTGGTGGCGGGTGCGCCAAAGCGGGACCGTCAGGTGCGCGAAACTGGGACCCAGACCCGCGCGAAATCGGGAATGCCCTGCAAATAGGCCTATTCTTATGGCGGCGGGGGGGTGATGCCGATCGTCTGCTGAGCGGAAGCGTTTCTCACTCCCGCTCAGCGGAATGATTAGTATCGTGCCGATGGCGCCGCCAATGCCAGGCGAACTCTCCGCCACCATGGCGCTGCTCGGTCTGCTGGCCGAACAAGCCGACACGGGTGCCGGCGTCGCGGTGCGGTTGACCGAGCGATTTCCGCGGGCGGGCTGGTCGCGCAACGTGGCGCACAACAGCCTGCCCAGCCTGGAGCGTCAGGGATTAGTGCGGGTCGCCCAGCGCCATCCCGAAGACACCGCCTCGCTTAATTGCTACGAGGCGACGCTTGCGGGAGTGGCGAAGCTGCAGGAGTGGCTTCGCGGCTCGGCGCTCGTGCCGCCAATCCTGCGCGACGAGCTGCAGGGAAGGATCGAGTTCTCGACGCCCGAGGATCTGCGCGCGATGATCCAGGAGATCGCGGCCGAGGAGATTGCATGCAGGGCGTACTTCGCAAGCGTTCAGCTCAAGGACAGGCAGGCGCGACGACTCCGTGAGCGGCGGCGCACAGCAGGCGCGGCACCGGATCCGAAGGTGCTCTCGCGCGAGGTCCAACTGGCCGACGAGGCCGTCGTGTGGGGACAACGGGCGGCACGGCTGAAAGCGCTGCGCGAGCATCTCGAAGACGTGTTGGAAGAACTCGACGGAACGGTGCATCCGTCCGGTGGCCAGTATGGGTGAGCTGCTGCAGCTGTGCGGCGTCAGCCAGCGCTGCCGCCGCGGCGAACAGTCGCCCCAGTTGCTCGCCGACGTCTCGCTCGCGGTCGCGCCCGGCGAGATCGTCGCGGTCGTGGGTTCGCCGAGCACGGGTAAGACGACGTTGCTCAAAATCGCAGCGGGAATGGTCGTTCCGGACTCCGGCCAGGTGCGCTTCGATGGCCTCGTGCTGGGCGACCTTTCGCAACGTCGGCGCGAGCGGCTGTTGGGGAAGGAGATTGCCTGGACCGACCGCGAACGTCCGCGGATGTCGTGGTTCATGCGGGACTACGTGGGTCTCGCGCTGGCCACCGGGCGAGGTCACGGAAGCCGGCAGGCACGCGACAAAGCTCTCGACGCGCTCGCCCGCGTCGGCGTGCCCGGCGGGGCGTCGCGCCGCTGGGAGGACCTTTCGGATTGGGAGCGGGTGCTGGTCGGCTTTGCGCGCGTCGTCGTGTGCGCGCCGCGACTTGCGCTCGTCGACGGTCTGCTCGACGGACTCGGCCGCCACAAGCTGCTGCGGGCGAGCGATCTGCTGCACGAACTGGCCGACGAACTGCGCTGCGGTGTCCTGATGAGCGCGTCGGATGTCCAGAGCGCGGTGGTCGCCGATCAGGTGTGGGCGTTCGAGCGCGGCGGGCGGCTGAGTTCGGTCACCGGCAGGCCGGAGGGGGATGCGACCGTCATCGAGTTTCCCGCCGGCGCTGACAGGGGCCAAGGCGCGCGCAGCGCGGGCAGCTAGGTGCTCGAGCTGCGAGACCTGCACAAGCACTATCAGGTCGGAGCGGGCGAGCCGATCCGGGCGGTGGACGGCGTCTCGCTGAAGGTGGCGGCGGGGGAGTTCGTGGCGCTCTACGGTCCAAGCGGCTCGGGCAAGACGACGCTGCTGGAGCTGATCGCTGGCCTGCGTAAGCCCGACAAGGGTGCGGTGCTCGTCGGCGGTCGCGACATTGCCTCGCTCTCGCGCCGCGAGCGCGATGAATACCGGCTGCGGCAACTGGGCATCGTCGGCCAGCCGCACAACCTGATTCCCGGGGCGCGCGCGATCCAGAACGCGTCGCTCAAGCTGCTGCTCACCCATGCGCGCAAGGCCAATGGGACGATCGAACCGTTGCTCGAACGGCTCGGCTTGGGCGAGCGGATGCGCCACCGCACCGAGCAGCTTTCGATGGGCGAGCGTCAACGGGTGCTGATTGCGATGGCGCTTGCGCTCGATCCTGCGCTCGTGCTTGCCGACAAGCCGACCGGCACGCTCGACAGCCAGCGCACCCGGGAGGTGCTGGCGCTGCTGCGCGAGCTGTGCAGCGAACGCGAGGCCGCGGTCGTGCTCGCCACGCACGATCCGCTGGCGGCCGGGTTCGCCGATCGGGCGTACGAGCTGCACGACGGGCGCCTGCGCGAGTACAGGCCCGACCACGTGCCGATTCCCGTCGGCTCGCTGCGAGGATCGGTGTAAGCGATGGGCTGGATGGGCCTCTCGGACATCGTCTACCTGTACCGCGCGCGGCTCGGCGCGCGGACGATGCTCGTGCAGGAGGGTCTCGCCGTGCTCGGTATCGCGATTGGAGTGGCGTTGCTGTTCGCCTCGCAGGTCGCCAGCACCAGCCTCACGCGCTCGGTCGCACAGTTGACGAAGCAGATTGTCGGCGACACCCAACTCCAGCTCGATGCGCGCGGCCCGCAGGGCTTTGAAGAACGGTTGCTGGGCGAGGTGCGCGGCGTGCCGGGCGTGCTTGCGGCGCTGCCGGTGCTCGAACAGCAGGCGAACGTGATCGGCCCAAGCGGACAGCGCTCGGTCGATCTAATCGGCGCCGATCCGCGCTTTGCGAGCTTTACGGGCTCGCTGCTGCGCCACTTCTCCACCGCCCAGCTCGCCGCCCAGCGCGCGATCGCCCTGCCGACGCCGATCGCGCGGCCGCTTGGCGCACTTCTCCCCCTGCAGGTCGTCAAGCTGCAGCTCGGCGCCCGAGAGGTGGAGACGCTCGTCGGCGCCACGCTCGGCGAATCCGAAATCGGCGGGCTCGTCAACAGCCCGGTTGCGCTTGCGCCGATCGCCTACGCGCAGCACCTCGGCGGGATGGAGGGCCGCATCAGTCGTGTCTTCGTGCGGATCGCTCCGGGCCGCGAAGCGTACGTGCGCAGCCGACTTGCGCGGCTGGCTGCTGCGGCAAACGTGAACCTCGAGCCGGCCGACTTCGACTCGACACTGTTCCGGGTCGCGGTCAACCCGCAGAACAAAAGCGAAGCGCTGTTCTCGGGTATCAGCGCGCTAGTCGGCTTCATGTTCGCGCTCAACGCGATGCTGGTGACCGCGCCCTCGCGGCGTAAATTGATCGAGGAGCTGCGCCCCGTCGGTGCGACGCGGGCAATGGCGCTCCAGATTCTGCTGTTCGACGCGGCGGTGCTCGGCATGCTCGCGTGCGTGCTGGGGCTGGTGCTCGGCGAAGCACTCTCGCTCGCTGCGTTTCACGCGGCGCCCGGCTATCTCGCCGCAGCGTTTCCCGTTGGCAACGATCGGATCGTGACGTGGCAGAGCGCTGCGCTTGCCGTCGGCGCCGGTTTGACCGCCGCGGCCGCAGGTGTGCTGTGGCCCATGCGCGATGTCGTTCTGGAGCCCTCCGACAGCCGTGAGCCCGACGAGCGCAGATCTCGCGGTGTACCCGTCTTGATCGCGATTGGGATCGCGGGCCTGGTGGCGACCGCGATCATCCAACTGTTCTACCCCCAGCGCGCGCTGATCGGGTGCACGACGCTCGTGCTGGCGCTCGTATGCCTGTTGCCGTCGCTGTTCGACGAGCTCGTGGTGCTCTTCGAGCGCTCACACGGCGTGCTGAACAGCGCCGCCGCGGTCCTGGCGGCGACCGAGCTGCGGGCGCCCCAGTTGCGGGTGCGTTCGCTGGCGATCGCAACGACCGCGGCGATTGCGGTGTTTGGCACCGTCACGATCGGCGGCGCGCAGGTCAACCTCCAGCGCGGCTTGGATGCCGCTGCCGCGGAGAGCGACGCCGACGCCGACGTGTGGGTCGTGCCTAACGGCGAATTCAGCGCGTTGGCGACAACCCCGTTCAAAAGCGTCGAGCTGGCGACTCTTGCGCATCTACCGGGGGTCCGCAAGATCGTGCTCTACCACAGCTCCTTCCTCAACTGGGGCAGACGGCGCCTTGGGATTCGCGCGCAGTCAAACGGCGTCAGTCAACCGATCCCCGCCACACAGTTGGTGGCCGGAAGCTTGGCTGTGGCTGATGCCAGGATCCGCGCGGGAGGTTGGGCGGTCCCGTCAGCCGTAGTTGCCGCAGAACACCACCTGCATGTCGGCGAGCGGTTTACGTTGCCGGCGCCGCGGCCGCTGCAACTACGTGTCGCAGCCTTGAGCACCAACCTCGCGTGGCCGGCCGGCACGATCATTTTGAACGAAGGCGACTACGTGCGCGCGTGGGGAAACGAGCCGAGCGCTTATGAGATTCTGGCCAGGCCTGGTGCCTCGCCCACGTTGGTGCGTGACGCTGTGCGCCTCGCGCTGGGCTCAGATGCGGCGCTCGCTGTGGAAACGGCGGCACAACGCACTCGACGCCTCTACACGATCGCGGAACAAGGGCTTTCGCGGCTGACGCAAATCAAGTTGCTGCTGCTGATCGCTGCGGTCATCGCCGTGGCAGGTGCGATGACCGCGATGATCTGGCAGCGCCGCGAGCTGATCGCGTTCATCAAGTGCCAGGGCTTCCGGCGCGCTGTCCTCTGGCGGTGGCTGCTCGTCGAGAGCGCAGTCCTGTTGACGGCCGGCTGCTCGATCGGCGCGGTCTTCGGACTCGTCGGGCAACTGCTGATCAGCCACGCGCTCGCCAGCGTGACCGGCTTCCCGATCGTCTTCGGTATCGAAGCACTTGTCGCCGTGTCGAGCCTCGCGCTCGTCTGCGCGGCTACACTGCTCGCAATCGCCCTGCCAGGGTATCTCGCGGTGCGCGTGCCCGCGAGAACGGTCAGCCCCTCTTACTAGACCGTGTGTCTACCAGCAGGCAGATTTTGTTCTGATCATAACGACTCTTGTTCTGATCAGAACAAAATCTGCTCTCAACAGACCGAATCGCTGGCGCGCGACGGCTCCAAGAGCGAGGCTACCGCGGCATGGAGCGAGGGAGCGTTGAGCGATCGGGCAGGGGCCGCGGGCCGCACGCCGCACATACCCTCTCGCGGCGGCCGCCCATCCGGAATGCCGGTCGCAGCTCCTTCGCTCTGAGGGCAGCCCACCAGCCCGCGATCGCCACCAGCGCGCCAAGGCCCGGATCCACAATCGAGAGCAAATGCCGCGACGCCCCTGGCAGTCGCGGATGCGCTCCGCTCTCGAACGGGACCCCGCGGCGTCGCTGGTGTGCGGTCGTGGAGCGCGTGCGGGGGCACTCGTGGATCAGATCGTCGGATCGACCCACCGACGCTAGATGCTAGAAGCACGCGTGTCAATGAAAGGAACGCTATGAAAATCGCCGCCGCTAACCGTAATCATAACTACTGTCCAAAGGCTCTGCAGATGTACCTCATGGCGCGGTGGCTATTGGGTTGCCTATTCTTGGCTTTGCTCCCGACAAGCCTTGTCCCCATCTCGGCTTATGGCGAGACGCTACCCAGCGTAAGCGGCGGCGTGGGTTCTCCGGTCAGTGCCTCCCTGGTGGTTCCTGATTCACTATTTGCAGGTGAACAGGTGCAAGCCGAAAAAGAAGTAAGAAGGGATACTCCCGAAGCAATCGCTGGACGTCAAGCATCTCGTACCGAATACCAGAACTTGAACGCTGAACAAGCCGGCAAGCTCACAAGCGAAGCGTTTCCTGAAATCATGGATGAACCGGCTGGTGGTCCGCCGAGGTTGCCGGCGGGCCAGGCCATCACCGGCTATCTGGCGGATAATGCTGCGCAGGTTGATCTTGGTGGCGGGAAGCGGGGTGTCATCGATGCGGCCTTGCCGATTGCGGTGGCAACGTCGCCCGGCGTCCTTGCGCCGATTGAACTGGGGCTGGTCCAGTCTGGCGGCGGGTTTGAGCCCAAAACCCCGCTTGTGAGTGTACAGATACCTGAGCGGTTGAGCGAAGGAATGCAGCTGGCGAGTACCGGGGTGTCGTTGACGCCGGTCGGCGCAGGGGGCAGCGTTCTCGGTACTGAAGGGTCGGTTGTTGGTGTGGGGGTGTTCTACGCAAACACGCAGACCGACACGGACACGATGGTCAAGCCGATGACGACTGGCTTTGAGACGGACACTATTCTGCGGTCGGCTGAAAGTCCGGGACAGTTTTCGTTTCGTGTTGGGTTGCCGGAAGGGGCTGGCCTGGTTCAGATTGGTCCTGGGATTGTGCGGGTCGAGAAGGAAGGAGCGAAGCTCGCGGCCATTACGGCGCCGAGCGCGCACGATGCAGAAGGAACCTATATCCCCGTTTCCATGGACGTGTCTGGCGATACGGTGACCTTGACGGTTACTCGATCCGGGGAATATCGGTATCCGATCCTGGTGGACCCTACCGTCGCCGATGAACAGATCACGGGCGAGTCGTCCAACTGGCGCGAGGAACCCGCGCCGCCGAGCCCGTTTCACTTTAGCGAACTCGTTGGCGGCAAAAAGTTGATCGACTACGACGAAGGTACCGCGTACGCCCGGGGTGAATGGGGTGCGATGACGTATGAAACGCAGGGAGCAACGCACATCTATGAGCTGGTTACCGAAACATCTGCGCAAAACGCAGGAGCCAATATCGAAAATAAGCTTTTTATTCGCAGTTCGGGTAAAGGGTTGGAAAAAGAAGAAGTCCTGTCGTCCAGTTACGCTTTGACAAAAAAGGAACTCTGCGTGGAAGTCAAATGCGCTACGGGCACGGTCAAAGAAGGCAGTGAAGGTAACACCGGCAATGCGGTCGAGTTCAAGCAGACCGCGACAAACCCGGGGAGCGCGTTTGAAAGCGAGTTGACTAATGCTATTGTCGGGATCTTGCAAGAAAAAGGTCCGACAGTCAGCATCAATACGTCGTCGGCGACCATCAACGGCGAACCGAACATGTTCCACGCGGGTACGTGGGTCGGTCCGCGCGCAAACGCCGAAGTATCAGGAACCGATCCGGGGTTGGGCCTGTACGAATTCCGGATGAAATCGCCGAACAAGCCGGACTGGAGCGAATGGTCGATCCGTCCGAAGACAACCTGCAAAGGTGTACAGTGCGAGAAAGGCGCAACCGAAACGGGATTTAGCGTACACGGCGTCAACTATGGGTATTACGAACTGCCTAATGGTGAAGATACTATCGAAGTTTCGTCTCTTGACCCGGTCGGCTTGACGGCTACGGTGAGCGGAAAAGTAAAAGTCGATTATAGTAAGCCCTATGCGGTGACGTTGTCTGGCTTGCCTGCGAATAAAGAAGTTGGTAATAGCCAGGTCAAAGTCAAAGCAACTGCGAAGGACGGTTCGGAAACGTTCAGTGGGTCGGGTATCGAATCGATCTCGTTGAAGATCGACGGCAAAGAAATCGGTGCGGCGTCGGGGTCGTGCTCGCCGGCACCGTGTACTGCCACGAGCGGAGAATGGGCGATCAATGGCGCAGAATATGCTGCGGGGCAACACAAAGCGACAGTAACGGCGACATCATATGCCGGGGATGTCGCGACAGAAGAATATACCTTCGATACGGGCCATTTGGCGCAACCTGTTGCGGTTGGGCCGGGATTCGTAAGCCCAGAGACCGGCGAGTTCTTTTTGAACAC
Organism: uncultured Solirubrobacterales bacterium; assembly: GCA_963804675.1. Taxonomy (GTDB): domain Bacteria; phylum Actinomycetota; class Thermoleophilia; order Solirubrobacterales; family Solirubrobacteraceae; genus Palsa-744. Next base: position 3,454,502 of record CAWDRI010000001.1, read on the forward strand.
GGCCGACGTGTCGGTGGGTGGTCCCGGTGCGACGTTGTCGTTGAAGCGCAGCTACAGCTCTATGCACCTGTCGGCTGGTGTGGAAGGCCCGTTGGGCCCGCAGTGGGCGATGAGCGTGGGGGGAGTACAGGCCTTGACGAAGGCTGCCGAAGGCGCGGTCGTGTTGACTGATGCTGAAGGCCAGGAGTCGGTGTTCACGAGCAAGGGCAAAGGCGAATTCGACTCGCCGGCGAACGCCGCAAGCCTGAAACTAATTGAGGTCGTCGAAAAAGAAAAAACCAAAGAATTCCAGCTAGACAACGGCAGGGGACAGGTGACCAAGTTCGCGCTTCCCAGTGGCGGCACCGGCAATACGTGGGTACCGGCCACTCTTGAAGGCCCCGATGCGACAAACGTCGTGACCTATAAGTTCCAGACGATGGGTGGGATCACCGAGCCGATCGAGGTTCTGGCACCGGTCCCGTCAGGGGTGTCCTGCACGAGCGAACTGGTCAAGGGCTGCAGGGCGCTGGGCTTTGTCTATTCGTCTAAAACGACCGCAAAAGGCGACAGTGCGGGCGAATGGGGCGAATACGAAGGTCGGCTAAAGGAAGTGACGTTCACGGCATGGGAACCGACGTCGGGTAAAATAAAGGCCACTGCGGTGGCCGAGTATGTCTACGACAAGGAGGGAAAGCTCAGGGCCGAGTGGAACCCGACGATATCCCCGGCGCTCGAGACGACGTACGGCTATGATGCGGCCGGCCAGGTCACTGCGATGACGGAGCCGGGGGAGCAGCCGTGGCTGTTCAACTACGGCACAACGAACGGTGATCCGCGCTCACGGCTGGCATCGGTCGTACGTCCGAGCGCTTCGACCGCGACAGGCGATGGTGAAGTACCGGTAAAGACAGTCGCGCCAGCCCTTTCGACGAGCCATCCTGCCGAAGGCGATGCGTTGAGCGTGTCGAACGGTACCTGGAGTAACAGCCCACTGTCATACAGTTATCAGTGGTTTCGCTGCACGTGGAGTAGCGAACGGCGGACGTGTACCGCGATCGAAGGCGCGACCAGCCAGTCGTACACGCCCACCAAAAGCGACCAGCTGCACGAACTTGACGCGACCGTAACAGCGACGAACGCCGACGGCTCGGCCGTGGCGGAAAGCAATGTAAGCTCCACTATTCAAACCGTCGGGTATTGGAAAAAAACCTCGGAATTCGGGTCCAGCGGGGAAGGCAACGGCCAGTTCAAAGACCCATGGGGGATCGCCGTTGGCGAATCAGAAGACGTTTATGTCGCCGACTCCGGAAACGATAGGATTGAGGAGTTTGCCAGTACCGGCACTTTCTTGAAAACGTTTGGTAAAAAAGGTTCCGGCACATCTCAATTCGACTCACCCGAGGGCTTGGCAATAAATGATAGTCTAGAAAATAAGTACCTATATATTGCCGATGCCGGTAACGACAGAATCGTGTTTGCAGCACAGAAACTCGAAAGTGACAAAATAATGGGTAACATCGTCGAAGCGCCGACGTGGCTCGCGGCAGAACGCACTCCTTATCGGAGCTACACGGAAGCGCTATTTGTGACCAGTCACACCGACAACGAGATCGAACGGTACTCGATGGAAAAAGGCGACCCGTTCCAGGGCATCGAATACGAAGTGTTTGGCAAAGAGGGTACCGGCAATGGCCAGTTCAAAGGCGCCGCAGGCATAGCCATCGGGCGGCAAGACGAAGATCTATACGTCGCTGATGAAGGCAATGATCGTGTCGAGGAGTTCGACGCAAGCACATATACCGGGCAGTTTGGGTCCAAAGGATCCGGAAACGGGCAGTTCTCAGAGCCACGGGGCATCGCGGTCAGTGGCGAACGCATCTATGTAGCGGATTCTGCGAACAACCGGATCGAGGAGTTCAACGAAAGCGGCGAATACCTGGCACAGTTCGCGACAGGCTCAGAACCGCAGGGGATCGCGTTCGGCGGCAAATACATGTACGTCACGCTCGCTGGAGCCAACAAGGTCGAGGTCTTCGAAAAAGCGGCGGCGCCGGAACCCGCGCCCGAACCGCCAAACCCCGGCTCCAGCGCTGTAACGACTCTCGAGTATCACGTACCGGTGTCCGGAAGCGGCGCTCCCTACGCGATGGGCAAAACGGAAGTCGAAGCGTGGGGCGAGAAAGACGACCCTACCGAAGCGACCGCGATCTTCCCGCCGGACGAACCGATGGGCTGGCCGGCCCGTAACTACAAACGCGCGACCGTCGTCTATCTCGACGGGAGCGCTCGCACAGTGAACGTCGCCGAGCCCGGAGGCGGTATTGTCACAACGGAATACGACTCGAAAAACGAGGTAGAACGTACACTGTCGCCAGATAACAGGGCGACCGCGCTCAAAGAAGGCAGCAAATCTGCCGAAACCTCCAAACGATTAGACACCGAGGACACATATAACAGCGAAGGGAGCGAGCTACTGAGCACCCTCGGCCCAGAACACAAAATCAAGCTCGCAGCCGGCACAGAAGTACAGGCACGCCACCACACAGAGTACAGCTACGACGAAAGCGAACCCGCCGAAGGCGGCCCCTACGGTCTGCCCACAAAGACGATCGACGGCGCACAATACGCCGGTAAAGAAGAAGAAATAAAAGAAACCACGACGTCATACGCCGGCCAAGAAAACCTGGGGTGGAAGCTGCACGAGCCGACGGCCGTTACGACGGACCCCAAAGGGCTCAAACTAACACATACGACGGTCTACGAACCCGCGACGGGCGCCGTCAAGGAAACGGTGATGCCGGCCGGCAACCCAAAAGAAAAAACGCCGCACGGAACCGAAACGATCTACTACACCGCGGCCGCAAACAGCGCAGTGCCAGCGTGCGGCGAACACCCCGAGTGGGCGAACCTACCCTGCCAAACCCAGCCCACCAAACAACCCGAAACAACCGGCCTACCAAACCTCCCGGTAACAGGAACTACGTATAACATGTGGGACGAGCCGGAAAAAACGACCGAAACAGTCGGTACCACGACACGTACGACGACAACGACCTTCGACGCGGCCGGACGCGTAAAGACGAGCGCCGTCAGCTCGACGTCGGGGACACCACTGCCGACAGTCACCGACGAATACAGCCCCGAAACCGGAGCGCTCGAAAAACAGAGCACGACCAGCGAAGGCACAACCAGGACGATCACCAGTGGCCTCAACAAGCTCGGGGAGATGACGTCCTACACTGACGCTGACGAAAACACCGCGACCGCCAGCTACGACATCGACGGCCGCCCGGAAAAAACCAATGACGGCAAGGGCAGCCAAACCTACACATACGACACCACCACCGGCGATCTGACCAAGCTCGTAGACTCAGCAGCAGGCACCTTCACCGCAACCTACGATGCAGAAGGCAAACTGCTCACCGAGGGCTATCCCAACGGCATGAACGCAAACTACACCTACAATCCCGTCGGCGAGCCGGCGTCACTGGAATACCAAAAGACTACACACTGCACCGAAAAATGCACATGGTACAGCGACGCGGTCGTCCCGGCGATCGCCGGCGAATGGCTTGAACAGACGAGCACGCTAGCCAAAGAGGTCTACACATACGACAAGGCAGGACGGCTCACACAGGTACAAGATACGCCCACCGGCAAAGGCTGCACGACCCGTCTTTACAGCTACGACGAAGACACCAACCGCACCAGCCTGGAGACCTACGAACCAGGCAGCGAAAGCAAATGCGCGACGGAAAAAGGCTCCGAAGAAAAACACGGCTATGACAGTGCAGACCGCCTCACCGACACCGGCGTGAAATACTCGCCCTTCGGAGACATAACAGCGCTACCTGCGGCCGACGCAGGTGGGGCGGAACTCACAAACAGCTACTACGTCGATAACCAGCTCGCCAACCAAACCCAAAACGGCGAGACGATCGGCTATAACCTCGACCCAGCGGGACGCACACGCGAAACCGTCGCGACCGGGAAAACCAGCCAAGACACCATCTCCCACTACGCCGGCGGCGGAGACACGCCCGCCTGGACCGCAGAAAGTCCATCAGGCAACTGGACGCGCACGATCGACGGCATCGGCAACGGACTCGCAGCGATCCAAACCAACGGCGAAACACCCTTGCTGCAGCTCCCAAACCTCCACGGTGATATAGTCGCAACCGCAGCGCTCAGCGAAACGGAAACCAAACTGCTCTCGACAGACGAAACCAGCGAGTACGGCGTGCCCACCACCAGCAGCCCGCCTAAGTACTCATGGCTAGGAGCAGACGGACTGCCAACCGAACTCCCGTCCGGAGTGGTGGCGATGGGTGCCCGCTCCTACGTCCCTCAGCTCGGCCGCTTCCTGCAACCGGACCCAATACCAGGCGGCTCCGCAAACGCCTACACCTACACCTTCGGCGACCCCATCAACACCTCCGACCCCAGCGGCACGCTCACCTACGGCATCTCAAGCTGGCTCAAAGAAACCAACAACCAAGAAGCGCAAGAAGTCGTTGCACGCGAAGTCGCGCGCGAAACACTCGAACGAGAGGAAGCAGAACGCAAGGCCGCCGAAGCCAACGCCGGACCACACCAACGCAACTGGATAGAAGAATACGCAATGGGCGGACCCAGCCTACTCGAAACCCTCACAGCAGAGGGCGTCCAACCAGCAGGAGGCTCCCCAAACGAAGAAGGGGGACCCAGCGCCGCAGAAATGGCTGAGATCGGATGCACGGGTGGCCATGCATGCGCGTCCTCGGTATTTGGCGCGGTGGTGGACTGGCTAAGCAGTAATGCACACAAACTTGTTGTCGCCGGCATCGGCGCTGTGTCGTCCATAGTCGTGGGAGCCCTGACGCTTGTTGCTGTGACGGCGTGCTCGGCCGCTGCCGAGCTAGCGGAAGATCCATTTGTGACATATGACTGTTACAAGATTGGCTCGATTGGCTTCACGGTTTCACTAGCCGGCATGGCTTCAGCGGTTGACGCCTGGAAAGTGGAGAAGAAATGACCATGGGTAATGATCTAGACGCGCTGAATTCGTCCAACGAGGCAAGTGGTGACCGTGCCAGGGCGCGTGCTCAAGGTGCCTTTCGGTCCATGTTGCTGGTGTTTGCGGTCGGGTTTGCCGCCCTCGCTGTCGTGGCCTTCGTTGTCACCGGAGAAGTTGGCGCTGTGCTTCTCGTGGTTTTCGGCTTTCTTGGCATCGCTGTATGCGGATGGTTCGGGCAGCGGTGGCTGCTCCGGAACATAGGCGGTGGATAGCTGATATGAGCATCGGTGCGATATATATCGTGCTAGGTGCTGGTGTGCTTGCGTGGCGCAGTTGGGTGCTAGCGGTGCTGTTGAGAGACGCAGAGAGGATAGGCTGGCCGGCGTGCCGGCAGTATCGCGAGGCGGTCTTGAAACGATCTGGGCCAAAGCGTGTGTTCGCGGCGGTGCGGGTGTGCGGGATCGCCGCGATGTTCGTCGGTGTGGTGTTGTTGCTAAAGAGATGAAAGGACGCAATTAAGGTAAGACCGAGTAGGCAGCCTCGATCTTGCCCTGAGTGCTGGGACTGGTTCTCCGGTCGCGCCATCGGGAAAGGCTAGAGGTGGGCCGGGGGCAGATGGTGTGGCGGGTATTGGGCAACCGAACGGTCCAACTTGTCACAAAAATCATTGGGGCACTATGTGTCCCCATGATAGGCGTTGGTCTGCTAATCAGCGATTCAGGGCACCATCCCACGATGGTCTGGGCGACCGTCGAGTTTGTGGGCGTGGCTTTGGCTGTCCTCGCCATACCGGCTCAAATATACTATTGACATACGGAGCTGTCGGGGAGCTCTAATGTCGTGCGGGTGTTCGAGCGGTGAGGGGGCGGCGTGGTGGCGGGTGCGCCAAAGCGGGACCGTCAGGTGCGCGAAACCGGGACCCAGACCCGCGCGAAAGCGGGAATGCCCTGCAAATAGCGCACTGCAACGGTGCCGCACTTAGTGCTACACTGGCCCTATGCCGACGAAGAAGCACCGATACACCATCACGAGTGACGAGAAGGTCGAGTTCGCGCTCCGGCAAAGTCGGCGCAGCTTCGCGCCGGGAACCTCGGATTCAAAGATCCTTGCTGCGCTTGTCAGTAAGGGCGAGGAGGCGCTTCGGGAGGGACGCCAAGCGGAAGCAGACTATGAGCTGCGCCGACGCGCGGCCGCCAAACGCCTGGCGGACCGCTTCCGGCGGCCGGAGGGCCTCGACTATGCGGCACTTCGCGAGGCCTCCACGCAGTGGCAGCGGGGGTGAGTTTGGCGTTCAAAGGCAGGGAACTCGTCGTTGACAACTCCGCGTTTCAGCGCGGCGGCAACGAGATCGTGCGTGCCGATTGGCTCCGAGCGCTCGAGGAAGGGCGTCTCTACCGATCGCCGATCCTAGAGTTCGAGGTCCTCTACAGCGCGCGCAACGCCGCAGAGCACGCGGAACTCAGAGAGGAGCTCGAGTCGCTCAGGCCGCTGGGGCTGTCGGAGGCCGTGGTTGGCGCCGCGCTTGAGGCGCAGGCCGAACTCGCGCGACACGCGCCTGGCTTTCACCGCCTCCCACACCAGGACTACCTGGTGGCGGCGATCGCCGCCACCAACGAACTCGGCGTAGTGCACTACGACGCTGACTTCGATCGTATCGCCGAGTATTCCTCGCTGGCCTTCGAGAGCGTCTGGATCGCGTCTGCCGGCACGCTCGACAAGGAGGCGACCGATTCGCTTCGGCCGCGCAGAAGGGCTATCACCCACAGCCTCGCCCAATTCAGCGGCGAGCGTGCCAGGGAAGTCCTCGACAATGTCCTCGACCTGCTCGAGCAAGAACTCCACGGGGACGGCCTTCAGGCGCCTGCACGTCGATGACGCATCCTTGCAGCAGGGAACTGAAGACTGGCTTTCACATTGGACGGTAGTCCGAGCGCCCACGACAGCCCAGCCCGACGGCCTCCAGGCGCCGCCGTGTCGCAGGAGCCGGTTGGCGCCTATGACGCACGGGGGCCCGACGCGGCGGTAGTCGTCGTCAACTACCGCACGCCGCAGCTCGTCGAGCGCTGCCTCGCCTCGGTGCGCGAAACCGCCGGCGATCTGCGGCTGGAGACGGTGGTGCTCGACAACGACTCCCAGGACGGCAGCGCCGAGCGTTTGCGGGCTTCGTGCCCGCAGGCGCGCGTCGTGCAGCTGCCCGTCAACAGCGGCTTCGCGGCGGGCGTCAACGCCGGCTTCGCGCACACGAGCGCGCCGCTGGTGATCGTGCTCAACCCCGACACCGAGGTGCGGCCCGGCGCGCTGCAGGCGCTGGTCGCGCAGCTGCGCGACCACCCGCGCACGGGCGTCGCCGCACCGCTGATCGAGGACGCCGACGGGCAGCTCGCGCCCAACGGCTACCGCCGCTTCCCCGGTCTGCTGACGGTCGGCCTGGACCTCTGCGTCCCCGCCGGCTACGCGCTCGTGCACGCGCCGGCGCTGCACCCCTACGCGATGTCCCCCGCCGCGCTGCGCGCAGGGTGCACGCCGGCGTGGGTCTCCGGCGCGGCGATGGCGATCAGGCGCAGCGCCTACGAGGAGGCCGGCCCGCTCGACGAGGGCTTCTTCCTGTACTTCGAGGAGACCGAGTGGCAGCAGCGCGTCGCGCGCCACGGCTGGGCGATCGAACTGGTCCCCGCCGCGTGCGCCGCTCACCTGATGCGCGGCGGCGGCGAGGACTCGCTCGTGCACTCCCCCCACTGGGTGCGCAGCGCGCTGCGCTACCTGCACCGGCGTGGCGTGCCCACCGCGCTGACCCGCGCCGTGCTCGCTCTCTCCCTCGCCCTCTCCTGGGCCACGCTGGAGCTGATCGCCCTCCTCCCGTCCAAGCGCGCCCACGCCACCGGCCAGGCCCGCGCGTACCGCGAACTGCTGGGCGTCGCTTTGACGGCGCGGGGGTGAGGGCCGCGGGCCGACGGGGTCGCTTTGACGGCGCGGGGGTGAGGGCCGCGGGCCGACAGGGCGGCGCGTGCCCGACGACGACGATCGCACCGCGCGCTCGAGGCGCCGTCACGACTCGATCCTCCTCGCGCCTGTGGCTCCGAACCGCCGAAGGCCGCCCCGGCGCGCGCTACGGTGCCGCCGATATGCACGCCACCGACCTGCCGCCGCGCATCGGCATCAACGCCGTGTTCCTGGAGCCGCGGATGGGTGGGCTGGACACCTACGTGCGCGCGTTGCTGGGAGAGCTCGTGCGCCTCGCGCCGGGGGTGCGCTTCAGCGTGTTCGCGAGCCCGGGCGGGGCGCGCTATCTGGCGGCCGAGCCGTGGAGCGGGGAGGTGGAGATCGTCACCCACCCCCTGCTGGGACGGCGGGGGTTGAAGGCGGCCAGCGAGCTGACGGTGCTGGGCGTGCTCGCGGGGCGGCGGGTCGATCTGCTGCACAGCGTCGCGATGACCGCGCCGCTGCGCACCCACGCTGCGAATGTCGTGACGCTCGCCGACGTGACGTGGATCGTCGCCCCGGACCCCGGCGAGGCCGGGACGGCGCGGCTGTGGCGCGCGGTGGTGCCGCCCGTCGCGCGGCGCGCGGACCGCCTGATCGCGCTCTCGCAGGCGGGCGCCGAGCACGTCGTGCAGTACCTGCGCGTGCCGCGCGAGCGGATCGACGTCGTGGCGCTCGCCGCGGACGCGCGCGACCTTGCGGCGCCGACCCCCGAGCGCGAGCTGCGCGAGCGCCTGCAACTGGGAGACGGCCCGCTGATCCTGAGCGTCTCGGCCAAGAAGGTCCACAAGAACCTCGCCCGGCTCGTGCGCGCGATCCCCGCCGTGCTCGCGCGCTGGCCCGACGCGGTGCTCGTGCTGCCGGGCAACCCCACCGCGCACGAGCACGAGCTGCGGGCGCTCGCGGCCGAGCTGGCAATCGCGCGCAACGTCGCGTTCCCCGCCTACGTGGACGCCGGCGACCTGGAGGGCCTGTACGCGCTGGCGCGCTGCTTCGTGTTCGCGTCGGTCAACGAGGGCTTCGGCATCCCGATCCTGGAGGCGATGCGCCGCGGCGTGCCCGTCGCCTGCGCGCGCGCCTCGGCGCTGCCCGAGGTCGCCGGCGAGGCGGCGCGCTACTTCGATCCGCTCGACGTGCAGGACATCGCGCGCGCGCTCAGCGACGTGCTCGGCGACCCCGCGCTGGCGGCTGACCTGGTTGTCCGCGGACGCGCACGCGAGGCGGCCTTTACCTGGCGCGCCACCGCAGAGGGCACACTAGAGAGCTACATGCATGCCTACAGGCAGCGACGATGAGCACGGCGCCGGCCAGAGAGGCCCCGCGCGACGTGCTCGACAGCGACGCCGCGGGCGGGTTGATCATCCGCGGCGGCGTGCTGCGCTTCGCCAGCTACGCGACGATCGTCGTGCTTTCGCTGATTCCCGCGCTGCTTTTGACACGCTACCTGGGCACGGCCGGCTTCGGGCACTACACGACGGTGATCTCGCTCGTGACGGTCGTCGCGCTGGTGACCGACGTCGGCATGGCCAACCTCGGCACGCGCGAGTTCGCGGTCCGCGAAGGCGCCGATCGTACGAGGATGATGCGCGACCTGCTCGGCCTGCGCGTCGCGCTGACGCTCGTGGGGGTCGTGTTCGCGATGGTGTTCGCGCTGTGCGCCGGCTACGACGCTGCTCTGCTCGCCGGCACGCTGCTGGCGAGCCTCTCGACGGTGGCGCTCGTCTTTCAGCACACCTACTCGATCCCGCTCGCCGCCGAACTGCGCCTTGGCGTGCTCTCCCTGATGGACGTCGTCCGCCAGTTGCTGACGACGGTTGCGATCGTCGTCCTGATCCTGGTCGGCGCGGGGATCCTGCCGCTGCTGTCGGTGCCGCTGGCGATGTACCTGCTGCTCGTGCCGGTCACCGCGTCGCTCGCGCGCGGCAAGATCACGCTCGGCATGGGGCTGCACCCGCGGCGCTGGCTTGCGTTGCTGCGCCCGACGATCGCCTACTCGCTGGCGACGATGGTCGGCGCGGCCTACGTTTACACCGCACAGATCCTCACGAGTCTCGCTGCCAGCGCCCACCAGAGCGGGCTGTTCTCGCTCTCCTTTCGCGTCTACACGATCGCGGTGACCGCGCCGATGCTGCTCGTCAGCGGCGCCATGCCGCTGCTCGCGCGCGCCGAGCGCGACGACCGCGAGCGCCTCGCCTATGCGCTGCAGCGGATCTTCGAGGTCTCGCTGATCCTCGGCGTCGCCGCCGCAGTCGGCATTCTCGCGGGTGCGCCGTTCATCGTCGCAGTGATCGGCGGTCCGAAATACGCCGGCTCGGTGCCGGTGTTGCGCATCCAGGGGATTGCGCTGGCTGCCTCGTTCATGGTCGCCGGCTGGGGCTTTGCGCTGCTGACGATCAAGCGCTACCGCGCGCTGCTGGCCATCAACGCGCTGGCGCTGGTGGCGAGCTGTGCCTTGACGCTCACGCTCGCCGCGACCCACGGCGCGACGGGCGCCGCGTTCGCGACGCTCTGCGGCGAGGGCATCCTGCTCGTCGGCTACCCGCTGGCGCTCGCCGCGGGCAACCCCGAGCTGCGCCCGCGCCTGGCGGTGCTGCCGAAGGTCGCGCTCGCGCTGGCGCCCGCGCTCGCGCTCACGCTGACGCTCGAACTGCCCTCGGTCGTGCTGCTCGTGCTCGCGCTCGGCGTCTACGCGCTGGTGATCTTCCTCACGCGCGCCACGCCGCAGGAGCTGCTCGAGCTGATCCCCCGTCCCCGTCGGCGCGGGGCAGCCACGCCGTGAGCGGTGTGCAGGCCGGATCGAGCGGCGCGCCGCCGGCGCAGAGCCCGGGTGTCCCGGACAGCGAGCGGGCCTCGGACACCGAACGACTCGCATCCACTGCGCGGCGCCCGCTGCGGATCGGCCTGAACCTGCTGTTCATGGGCGAGCGCGCCGGCGGCGCCGGGCGCTATGCCGGCGAACTGCCCGGCGCGCTGCTGGCGGCCGAGCCCGACAGCGAGCTCCATCTGTTCGTCACACGCGATTTGCCGCACGAGCTGCGGTATAAGACGCCCTGGACGGACAGCGTGCGCTGGGTGACGTTGCCGCTGCGCCCCGGCTCGCGCGCGCAAGTGCTCGCCCAGTTCGCGGGCCTGCCGGCGCTCGCGCGTGCGCGGCGGTTGGACGTGTTGCACAGCCCGGCGAACACAGGGCCCGTCGTGACACCGGGTGTGGCGAGCGTGGTGACGTTGCTCGATCTGATCTGGCTGCACCGCCCCACCGAATGGGAGGCCGACGCGCGCGCACACAGGGCGATGCGTCGCCAGGTCGGCTACTGCCTGCCCCGCGCCGACCGGGTGTTCGCGATCTCGCAGGACTCGGCCGAGGACTTCGTGCGCACCCTGCACGTGCCACGCGAGCGCATCGAGGTCACGCCGCTGGGCGTACGGGTCGAGCCGGATGCTGGCGCGCTGATACCGCCCCGGTCCAGGCAGAGCTTGCTGCGAACGAGGCTGAACCTCCAGGGCCGGCGCGTGGTGCTGTGCGTCGCGCAGATGCGCCCGTACAAGAACCTTGGCCGCCTGATCGAGGCGCTGCCCGACCTCCAACCGGACGTCGCACTGGTGCTCGCCGGGGCGTCGAGCGAGCACGAACGTGAGCTGTGGTCGCTCGCCGCGAAGCACAGGGTAAGTGACCGCGTGCGCTTTCCCGGCTGGCTCGACGACATCGACCTGGACGCGCTCTATGGCCTGGCCGACGTGTTCGCGCTGCCCTCGCTGATCGAGGGCTTCGGCATTCCCGTGCTGGAGGCGATGGCGCGCGGCGTGCCGGTCGCGTGCTCAAACGTCTCCGCGCTACCCGAGGTCGCGGGCGACGCGGCGCTGCTGTTCGACCCCCAGCGCCAGGAGGAGGTCACCGGCGCCCTGCGGCGGCTGCTCGCCGACCCCGCACTCGCGGCGCGCCTGGTGGCGCGCGGGCACGAGCGCGTACGCGAGTTCAGCTGGCGGCGCACCGCGGAAACTTCGCTGGCGGGCTACCGGCGCGCGATCGCCGCTCGCGCCACACGCTAGAGGGTGGCGCAGCCGGCCGCTCGTCTTCAATTACCCTCCCCGCCGTGCCCCGTGTCCTGATCGTCCGCGGCCACCAGGTCACGCCGTGGGAGCTCGCGCCGTGGCGGGAGCTGCCGGAGCGTTTCGAGGTCTCCTACCTGCTGACCGGCTCCAACCGCTTCGCCGCGCCCGACGGGCTGCGCGCCGTGCGCGTGCGCGCCCTGCGCGATCTGCTGCCGCCCGGCCCGCTCGGCGAGGTTGGCGCGCTGGCGCTCGGCGACCGCTACATCTCCGCGCGCGAGAGCTTTGCGTCGGCGGACGTCGTGCACGCCGAGGAGCTGTCCTACTGGTTCGCCGCCGAGGCCGCCCGGCACAAGCGCCGCCACGGCTTCGCGCTCGTGCAGACCGTCTGGGAGACCCTGCCGCTGCTGGACGCCTACCGCAACCGCCACGCGCGCCGCCACCGCGAGTTCGTGCTCGCGCAGACCGACCTGTTCCTCGCCGCGACCGCGCGCGCGGCGAACGCGCTGCGGCTGGAGGGCGTCGGCGACGAGCGCATCGTGGTCTGCCCGCCGGGCGTGGACGTCGCGCGTTTCGCCGCCGCCGCGACGCCCGCCCGGGCGGGGTCCGACGAGGTCGCTACTGGCGCGCCCGTCGGGGCGCGACCCCGCGAGGTCGCTGCCGGCGCTACTGGCGCGCCCGTCGTCGCCGCCGCCGCTGCGAGTGGTCATGCCGCCCCTGCCGCCGGGGCCCGCGCGGCCCCAGTCCAACACACGATCGTCTCCCCCGGGCGGCTGGCCTGGGAGAAGGGCCACCACGACGTGCTGCGCGCGCTCGCGGCGCTGCACCGCGGCATCGTGACCGCGCCAGACGGGCATGCCGTCGCGTCCCGCCTGCTGATCGTCGGCACGGGCCCCGAGCAGGAGCGGCTACGCGCGCACGCGCGCGAGCTGGGGATCGGCGACGCCGTGGAGATCGCCGGCGTGCCTTACGAGCGGATGCCCGCCGTGTTCGCCGGCGCCAGCGCGATGGTGCTCGCGAGCCTCTCCTCGGCGAGCGGCGCCTACCATCCGCTGGGGACCCCGCACGCGTTCTGGGAGGAGCAGTTCGGGATGGTGCTCGCCGAGGCGATGGCGGCGGGTCTGGCGATCGTCGCAAGCACCAGCGGCGCGATCCCCGAGGTGCTGGCAGGCGCCCCCGTGGACCTCCTCGCCCCCGGCGACTGGCTGGGCATCGCGCGCGCACTGGCGGCCGGGCCGCTGGCGCGCGCACCCGGCGCGCGCGTGGACTACCCGCAGGAGCTGGTGCAGCGCTACTCCACGGGCGCCGCCGCGCAGCGGCTGGCGGCCGCGTACGACCGCGTGCTCGGCGCCTGACCGCCGGCCGCCGCGGCGAGCGTGTCGAGCACCGTCTGCGCGAAGCGCTCCCACGAGAACAGCGCCGCGCGCGTTCGCGCGCGTTCGCCCAGCTCGGCACGCAGTCGCTCGTCGGCTAACACGCCGGCCAGCGCGTCGGCGATGCTCTGCGTGTCGTGCGGGTCCGCGTAGGCGACCGCCTCGCCGCCGACCTCCGGCAGCGAGGACGCTTTCGAGGTCAGCACCGCCGCGCCGGCGGCCATCGCCTCCAGCACGGGCAGCCCAAAACCCTCGCCGAGCGACGGGTAGCAGAACACCGCGCAGCGCCGGTAGAGCTCGGCCAGCGCCGCGTCTGAGACGTAGCCCAACCGGATCGCCTGCTCGCCGAGCGAGTCGACCGCGGCCAGCGTCTCGCCGGTCTCCCAGCCGAGCGCACCGACGACGACCAGCGGGTGGCGTGCGCGCAGCCCCTCGGGTAGCCGCCGGTAGGCCTCCACCAGCCGCGGCAGGTTCTTGCGCGGCTCCAGCGTGCCCGCCGCGAGCACGAACCCCGGGGCGGGCAGCGCCGCGCCGCTTGTCGGCGCTGCGTTCGCGGCCACTGCGTCCGCGCCGGCCCCGTCGCCAACGGCACACACCCCAACTTCGCCGAGGCCGTTCGCGGCGGCCCGACCGCTGGCCGCGTCCTCGGCGCCGGCCCCGCCGGCCAGCGCCGGCGCGACCCCCAGCGGCGCGACGACCACGCGGCCGGCCGCGTCCGGGCGGCGCTCCAGCAGCGCGTCGGCGGTCACCTGGGTGGTGACGATCAGCGCGCCCGCGCGGCGCACCGCCGGCCCGAACGTCAGCTGCTCGATGATGCGCGAACGGCGGTTGGGACGCATCGTGCGGTCGAACGTCACGAGGTCGTGCACGATCGGCACGCAGGGCACCCGCAGAAAACGGGGCGTGACATAGGAGTTGCACGCGAGGAACACGTCGCACTCTTGGTTGGCGGCGTGCGCCGCGCGCGCGTGCCACCACGGTTCGCCGGCGGCGATCGTGCGCCACTCGAAGCGCTCGTCGCCCGCGAGCTCGGGCGCCTCGGTCCACCTGGTGCGCGCGTAGAGCAGATAGCGCTCCGCGCCCTCCCTGCGCGCGCAAAGCGCGCGCAGCAACTCCCGCACCACGCGTCCGCGCCCGGCGGGCACCTCGACCGCGGCGCGCGCGTCGATCCCGATCCTCAGTAACCCGTCCGGCGCGTCCGCCGCCGCGCGCCCGGGTGGGTCGGGCGCTACGGGCAGTTGCGGCAGCATTGCGTTGGGAGCGTTCACGGTTCGCCTGCCAGGGGGGGGTCGGGGGGGGTCGATGTGGCGGAGTCGGCCTGCCGCTTAAGGTTAGGGCCCCTTTGCGATGAACGTGGGCCTGAACCTGATCTACCTCGTGCCCGGCGAGACCGGCGGCATGGAGGTCTTCGCACGCGAGCTGATCCCCGCGCTGCTGGCGGCCGCGCCCGGCGTGCGCTTCACGGCGTTCGTCAACCGCGAGGCGGCCGGCGCCGGCGACGGCCCCTGGGGGGAGCTGCTGCCGGCGGTCAGGGTCCCCGTGAACGCGCGCCGGCGCGAGCAGTGGGTGCTCGGCGAGCAGCTGCTGCTGCCGGCGCTGGCCGCGCGCCACGGCATGGCGCTCGTGCACAGCCTCGCCAGCACCGCGCCCGCGCGCGGGCGCTTCCGGCGCGTGGTGACGATCCACGACCTGATCTACGCGCGCTACCCCGAAGCACACATGGGCCTGCGCGCGCGCGGCATGCGCGTGCTGGTGCCGCTCGGCGCGCGCCGCTCGCACCGCATCCTCGTCGACTCCGCCAGCACGCGCCGCGACTTGGTCGAGCTGCTCGGGGTCGCGCCCGGGCGCATCGACGTCGCACCGCTGGGGCTGGGCAGCGCGCAAAACGCGACCCCGCTCGAGGAGGCCCGCACGCGTGCGCGTTTCGGGCTCGCCCAGCGCCGCGCGATCCTCAGCCTGTCCGCCAAGCGTCCCCACAAGAACCTGCTGGCGCTGATCGGCGCGCTCGCGCGCATCGCACCGGCGCGGCGCCCGGTGCTCGTGCTGCCCGGCTACCGCACCTGGCACGAGCGCGAGCTGCGCGCGCACGCCGTACGCATGGGCGTCGAGGACGACGTGCGCTTCGAGGGCTGGGTCAGTGACGAGGAGCTCGAGGGCCTCTGGCGGGTCGCCTGCGCGTTCGTCTACCCCTCGCTGTACGAGGGCTTCGGGCTGCCCGTGCTGGAGGCGATGGCGCGCGGCGTGCCCGTCGTCTGCGCGAACGCCTCCTCGCTGCCCGAGGTCGCCGGCGACGCCGCGCTGCTGTTCGACCCCCGTTCCGAGCAGGAGCTCGCGACCGCGATCGAGCGCCTGCTCGAGGATCGTTCGCTCGCCGATGGATTGCGCGCGCGCGGGCGCGCGCGCGTAGAGTTGTTCACCTGGCAGCGCACCGCTCAGCTGACGCTCGCCAGTTACGCGCGCGCGCTGGGGTTGTCCGGGACGCCGCCGTCGTGGGGCGAACCGCCCGCGCCTGGCGACGCGGGCCCGGCCGGTCTTGCCCGTACGCCCGAGTCCTGCGGGCGGTAGCTGGCGAGCACGATCTGCAGCGAGGACTCCAGCGACAGCCTCGTCGCGTTCTGCGCAAACCACGCGGCGGTACTCTGGCGCAGCGCCATCCCCGCCTCGTGCACGCGCACGATCGCCGCGGCGATCGTCTCGGCGTCCGCCTCCGGCGCGACGAAGCCGTTGACGCCCTCCTGCACGAGCTCGACCGCGGCGTTGTCCTCGCCGGCGACCACCACGCTCGGCGTGGCGTGCGCGCAGGACTCCACGACGACCATCCCATAGCCCTCGCGACTGGACGTCGAAAGCATGCACAGCGCGCGCCTCAGTGCCGCGTCGACGATCTCCGCGTCGACGAACCCCGGCGCGCTCGCGCAGCCCTGCACGCCGTGGCGCTCGATCGCGCGCGCGAGCTCCGCGCGCTCGGGCCCGTCGCCGTAAAACTCACCGCGCAGCCCCGGCAGCCGCCGCGCGGCGCACGCGAACGCCGCGACCGCCAGCGCCACACGCTTCTCGGGGATCAGCCGCCCCGCGAACACCACCAGCGGCTGCGCCGCGCGCGGCGTCGGCGTGGCCAGCGAGCCGGCGTACTCGCCCTCGAGCACGGTCGGCTCGCCGCGCAGCCCCTCCGCGCGCAGCCGCGCGGCGTGCAGCCGCGAGAAGCAGAACGCGCGCTGGGGCACGCGCGCGCACAGGCGCTGCACGCTCTCGCCGACCCTGCCGCCGGCGCGGCCCAGATATTCGCGCCAGTAGCTCGCGCTCCACACCTCGTGCCAGTCGACGACCAGCGCAAAGCGCCCCAGCGGGCGCGCGAGCGCCGCGGCGAGCAGCGAGAAGTACGGGAACGCGCACGTGTGCACGACCTCGTAGCGGCCCCCGTGGCGCAGCAGATGCCACAGCACCCCCGCCCCGAACACCAGCGGCGGCGCGATCCGGCGGCGGCCGCTCTCGGTGTAGAGCGCCATCCGCGGGCCCACCGCCAGCACCCGCACCCGGGGGTCGAGGTCGACCGTCGTCCCCCGCTCCCACTGGCGCAGCGTGATGTACGTGACCTCGTGCCCCTCCGCCACGAGCCGCTCGGCGAGGTTGCGATACCAGCGCTCGGCGCCGCCGACGGTGTAGGGGAACAGGCAGTCGTAGACCACGCAAATTCGCATCGTCCCGGGAGACTGCCACAATACAGACGCAGCTTTCCGCCCCCGCGCGCGTTATAACCGCTGTGGCAGCGCGCCAGGCGATGGCGTGCGGGCCACATTTTCCGATGAGCACGCTCGAGCAGACAAGGCCGCCGCTGCAGGCGGACGCAGCGGATTCCGAGGCGGTGTGTGTCTCCGTCGTGATCCCCTGCCTGAACGAGGCGCAGAACATCGAGCAGTGCGTGCGCGCCGCGCGCGCCGCGATCGCGCGCGTACAGGGCGGCGGTGAGGTGGTCGTCGCCGACAACGGCTCCGAGGACGGCTCGGCCGAGCTGGCGGCGCGCGCCGGCGCGCGGGTCGTGCACGAACAGCGCCGCGGCTACGGCAGCGCCTACCTCGCCGGTTTCGCGGCCTCGCGCGGGCGCTACATCGTGATGGTCGACGCCGACCTGACCTACGACTTCGACGAGATCCCGCGCTTCGTCGCCGAGCTCGACGCCGGCGCGGAGATGGTGATCGGCGACCGCATGGACAACATCCAGCCGGGCGCGATGCCCTGGCTGCACCGCTACATCGGCAACCCGCTACTGACGGGCCTGTTGAACTTCTTCTTCTCGACCGGCGTCAAGGACGCGCACTGCGGGATGCGCGCGGTGCGCCGCGACGTGCTGGAGCGCCTGGATCTGCGCACCACCGGCATGGAGTTCGCGTCCGAGATGGTGATCCGCGCCTCCAAGGAGCGCCTGCGGATCGCGGAGTTCCCGATCGAATACCACCCGCGCGGCGGCGAGAGCAAGCTCTCGAGCTTCCGCGATGGCTGGCGCCACCTGCGCTTTTTGCTCGTGCACAGCCCCACCCACCTGTTCATCGTCCCCGGCGCGCTGATGGCTGGGATCGGCTTTCTGATCATGTGCATGGTCGAGGCCGGCCTGACATTCTTCGGCCGCGCCTGGGGCCTGCACGCGCTGATCGGCGGGTCGCTGCTGATGGTCGTCGGCACCCAGGTGCTCGCGCTCGGGCTCTGCGCGCACGCCTACGGCACCTACTTCATGAACGAGCGCGACCCCTGGTTTGACCGCATGCGCGCCCGCTTTCGCCTCGAGCACGGCCTGATGCTGGGCGCGATCTTCGCGCTCGTCGGCCTGGTGATGGTCGGCTTGATCCTCGTCGAGTGGATCTCCAACGGCTTCGGCGCGCTCGCCTACGAACAGCTCGCCGTGTTCGCCGCGGCGCTGATCGTGGTCGGCATCCAGATCTTCTTCTCCTCGTTCTTGATCTCGATTCTTGGGCTGCGGCGCAATTCCTGAACGGCCGGCAGGGAGCGCGCGCGCTGCCCGGCGGTCGGCGAGCGCTCTTGGCCCAGCACGATCGAGCGTGAGCGTGAGCGTGCCGCCGTGCGGCCCAGCACGGCCAAACGTGAGCGTACCGCCGCGCGGCCCCACCCGCCCGAGGGCGAGCGGGTAGGGGGCGCCGCCGTGGGCTACTACCTGGTGGCGGTGCTCGGCACGCCCGCGCTGATGTGGGCGCTGTGCCTGGGCTGCGGCCTGGCGCTGGAGCGCGTGCTGCGCGTACGCCTGACGGGCGCGCTGGTGCTCGTGGCGGGGCTGTGCGTCGCGTTCGTGCTGGTGATGCCCGTCTACGCGCTGCACCTCGGCGACACGCTCGCGGTCGCGCTGCTGGGCGCGGTCGCGCTCGCCGGGCTGGTGTTCGCGCAGGAGGGCCTGCGCGCGCGCCTGAACCCCGGCTGGGCGGGCGCCGCGGGCCTCGCCGCCTACGTCGTGTACATGCTGCCCGTGATCGCCTACGGGCACTGGACGTGGTCGGGCTACGGCTTCGTCAACGACACCGCGTTTGAGCTGCTGCTCGCCAACCACGTCAAGACGTTCGGCACGGCGCTCGGCTCGCTGCCGGAATCCAGCGAACGGCAGTTCCTCGTGCAGTACCTGAACAGCGCCTACCCGCTCGGCACGCAGGCGCTGCTGGGGACCCTCAGCGGGATGATCGATACGCCCGTGGAGATCCTCTACCAGGGCTACATCTCCGGCCTGGCCGCGCTCGGCGCGGTCGCGCTGGCGAGCATCGGCGAGCGGCGCCTCGGTGGCCCCCGCGCCGCGCTCTTGGGGTTCGTGGCGATCGCGGCCAGCCTCACCTACCAGTATGCGCTGCAGGGCGCCATCAAGGAGATCGGCCTGCTCGCCGTGATCTGCGCCGCGTTTGCGCTGGCGTGTGCGGCGATTGAGCTCGGCCGGCGCTACGCCGGCGCGGCGCTGCTGGCGCTCGCCGCCGCGGCGGGCCTGGCGACCTACAACGCGGTCGCGCTGCCCTACCTGTTGGCGCTCGTGCCGTTCGTCGGCCTGGCCGTCCTGCTCACGCGGCGCACCCGCCCGCGGCTCTCGTGGATCGCGCCGCTGGTGCTCGGCGGGGCGCTCACCGCGCTGCTGGCGATCCCCACCCTGAGCACCTTCCAGACGTTCTTCAACGTCGCCAAAGCGGGCCAGGGCGCGACCGGCGTAGGCGCCGAGCAGTTCGGCCAGCTACTGCGCAAACTGCCGCTCAGCCAGCTCAGCGGGGTGTGGCTCAGCGGCGAATACCGCTTGCCGATCGCGCCCGGCAGCAAGGCGACGCTGACGGCGCTGTGCAGCGCGATCATCCTGCTGGCGCTGATCCCCGCGCTCGTGTGGGCACTGCGCCGGCGCGACGTCGGTCCGCTGCTGCTCGCCGGCGTGATGGGACTCGTGCTGCTGGTCGTGTTCGGGCGCGTGAGCCCCTACGCCCAGGGCAAGCTGCTGGCGATCGGCAGCCCCGCCGTCGTGTTCCTCGCACTCGGCCTGCTGCTCGGCGCGCGCGGCCGCCTGGGCGTGCCGGCGCTCCTGCTGGCAGGGGCGCTTTCGGTCGCGATCCTCGCCTCCGACGCGCTGGCCTACTCGCACGACCGCGTGGCCCCCACCGAACGCATCGAAGCGGCGCGCGAGGTCGGCGAACGCTTCCACGGCCAGGGCCTCGTGCTGTGGAACGAGTTCGAAGAGTACGCCAAGTACTTCGCGCGCCCCGCGCGCATCAGCGCGCCGTTCGAGGCGGTCACCCCCCAGCAGGTGCAGCTGCGCGCGCCGAGGGTGTTCTACGGGTACTACTTCGACCTCGACGAAGAGCTGCTCGCGTTCGTGGAGGGCCGCTACCCGCTGATCGTCACGCGCCGCTCACCGGCCGCCAGCCGCCCGCCCGCGAACTTCGTGGCGGTCTACGAGAACCGCTTCTACCGCGTGTGGCGACGCACCGCCACGCCGCAGGTGCTGAACCACCTGCCCGAGCAGCAGGGCTTCTACTCGGCGAGCGCGACCGTCACCTGCGCGGCGCTGCACGGCCTGGTCGCGGGCGCGCCGGCGGGCAGCGAACTGGTCGTCGCCAGCGCGCCGGCGCTGCTGTCCTTCCAGCCGCAGTCAGACCCGCGCCGCGCGCCGGGCTGGATCCCCGACGCCACCCAGCCGGGCGCCGTGGAAACACTGATCGCCGGGCAGGCCCAGGGCACGCTCACGGTGGCGGCGAGCGGACGCTACGCGGTCTGGGTGCAGGGCGACTTCCCGCGCAAGGTCTACGTGCAGGTCGACGGGCGCAGCGTCGGCTGGGTCGCGGGCACCAACACGCCCGGCCAGTGGCTGCAGGCCGCCACCGTGACGCTAGCCGCCGGACGCCACGTGCTGCGCGTGTACACCACCGCCGGCCACCTGCACCACCTCGGACCCGGCGAATGGGCCACCGGGATCATCGGCGCGGCCGGCCTGCAGCGCGAAGAACCCGAGCGCCTGCGCAGCGTGGCGCTCGCGCGCTGGCGCTCGCTGTGCGGGCGCCCCGCCGACTGGGTGGAGCTGGTGCGGCGGTGAGGCGCGCGCGGCCGGTGTCTGCCCGCAGGGGGTGGTGTCCGATGTCTTTTTTCGGGAGCCATTCGCGCGCGCTCACGCGCGCGCGCGCGAATGGGGGCGCAAGGCAACATCCAACCCGGGGCGCTTCGACGTGAACGCCGCGGTCACGGTCACGGTCGCGATCCCGGTGCGCGACGGCGGCGAGCTGCTGGGACGCACGCTGCGCGCGCTGAGCGGCCAGACGGTCGCGCACGAGCTGCTCGTCTGCGACTCGGGCTCGCGCGACGGCTCGGTCGCGCTGGCGCGCACGCACGGGGCGCGTGTGCTGGAGATCGCGCCGGCGGTGTTCAGTCACGGCGCCACGCGCAACCTGTTGATGCACGAGGCTGCGGGCGCGCACGTGGCGCTGCTCACCCAGGACGCCGAGCCGGCCGACGAGCGCTGGCTGGAGCGGCTGCTGGGCGGCTTCGAGCTGGCGGGCGACGTGGCGCTCGTCTACGGGGCCTACCGGCCGCGTCCCGACGCGTCGTTCGCCGTGCGGATCGAGCTGGAGCGTTGGTTTGGCTCGCTCGCGCCCGACGGCGCGGCGCGCGTGGAGCGGCTGGGCGGGGCCGAGCGTCCACCGGCGAGCGACCGCGTCGAGCAGCTGGACGCGGCTGGGCGGCCGCCGGCGATCGTGACCGAACCCGACTCGCGCGAGCCCGCGCGGTATCTACCGCCGGGCGCGTTCGTAGGCCGTCGCGGCTTCTTCACGGACGCCAACGCGTGCATCGCCAAGGCGGCGTGGGAGCGGGTGCCGTTTCGCGAGGTCGCCTACGCGGAGGACCGGGTGATCGCGCTGGAGATGCTGCACGCGGGCTATGCCAAGGCGTACGTGCCCGACGCCGCGGTGTGGCACTCCCATGACTACGGAGCACTGGCACTGGTACGCCGCAGCTTCGACGAGTGGCGCGGGCTCGCGGAGGTTTATGGCTGGCGCGAGCCGGCCGACCCACGCCGCATCGTGCGCACGCTGCGCGGCGAGCTGGGCGCGGCGCGGCGCGAGCTGGCGGCGCAGCGGGCCGGGCCGGCGCGGCGGGTGGCTACGCTGGGGGCGGTCGGCCGTCACCATGTGCTGCGCTTGGCCGGCGCCCTGCTCGGTTCGCGCGCCGCACGGCTCTCGCCCGCGGTCAGGCGCGCGCTGTCGCTGGAGCGCCGCGCCGATTTTCAGCCGGTTCGCCTCAAACTACTCGAAGAAGACGACCCCTCGATGGAGGCCCACACTTGATGGCAGAGCAACGCGACGACGAACGCGACGACGACGAGCGCGGCGCGAGCAGGCGCGTGGCGGCGCAGGCGCTGGAGGGCACGCCGCGCGGCCCCTTCGCCAACGTGCGCCGACGGGCGGCGCTGACGATCCAGTACCACGGCTGGCGCACGCTGCTGTTCCGCATCTTCACGTTCCCGCTGCGCTTCACGCCGCTGCGCAAGCGGCTGCGGCTGCGCTCGGAATGGGGCGACGACGCGTTTCGCCAGGCGCTCGGGTGGTATCGCCAGCACGGCGAGCCGGTGGACGTCGTGATCCCCTCCTACCGCGACGCCGAGCACGTGGCCAAGCTCGTCGCCTCGATCCGGCGCACCGTGCCGCCGGGGATGGCGCGGGTGATCGTGGCCGAGGACTGCAGCGGGCCCGAGCACGTGGCGGCGCTGCGCGCGATCCCCGGCGTGGCGGTCGTGATCGAGGGGGAGCACAACGGTGGCTTTGCGGCGAACGTCAACCGGGGGCTGCGCGCGAGCGATCCGGCACGCGACGTGGTCGTGCTCAACTCCGACACCGAGGCGCGCGCGGGCTGGCTGGCGGGTCTGCAGTACGCGGCCGCGCAGCAGCACGAGACGGGCATCGTGGGCGCCAAGCTGCTGTACGCAGACGGGCGCATCCAGTTCGCGGGCACGGCCCGCAACCTCGGTGCGCCGGAGTGGTTTGACCACCGCTACCGCTTCAAGCCCGAGGACTGGGGGCCCGCGTCGATCGGCGGCTCGGTGCTCGCGGTGACGGGCGCGTGCATGTACATCAAGCGCGAGGTGATCGAGCGGGTCGGGCTGTTCGACGAGCGCTATCCGATGGCCTACGAGGACGTTCAACTACTGCCTGCGCACGTGGCAGGCGGGGTGGGGGGTCGTGTACTTCCCGGCCGCGAGCCTGATCCACCACGAGTCGGTGACGCGCGGTACCGATGTGGGCGAGCGCGAGCGTGCCTCACAGCGACTGTTCTGGGAGCAGTGGGGGGAGTTCTTCGACGCCCGCGAGGTGCGCACCGAGGACGGCGCGCTGCGCGTCGTGTACGTGACCGAGGGCACCGGCGTCGGCGGTGGGCACCGCGACATCTTCGAGCACCTCAACCGGCTCGCCGCGCGTGGCCACGAGGTCGCGCTGTACACGCTCGGCGGGCCGCCCGACTGGTTTGACCTGCGCGTGCCGGTGCACAGTTTCGAGTACTACGAGGAACTGGTCGCCGCGCTGGCGCCGGTGGACGCGATCAAGGTCGCGACGTGGTGGAACACCGCCGTGCCCGTGTGGAAGGCGAGCGTGCTGCACGGGATCGCGGCGTACTTCGTGCAGGACATCGAGACCTCCTACTACCCCGACGACGAGTTCGTGCGCCACGCCGTGATCGACTCCTACCGCCCGGAGTTCCGCTACATGACGATCTCCGGCTGGAACCGCGAGCGGCTGGCGGAGCTGGGGCTCGACGCGCGGCTGATCGCGCCGGGGATCGACCTGGAGAACTTCCGTGTGCGCCCGGAGGTCGAGCGGCGCAATGACATGGTGCTCGCGCTGGGGCGCACGAACCCGCTGAAGAACCTGCCGCTGACGATCGACGCGTGGCGGGCGCTGCCCGAGCCGCGCCCGCAGCTGTGCATGTTCGGGATCGAGCCCGAGCTCGCGCAGGAGCCGGGGATGCGCTACGAGGAGTCCCCCAGCGACGAGCGCGTGGGCGAGCTGTTCAGCGAAGCGAGCGTGTTCGTGCAGACCTCCACGCACGAGGGCTTCTGCCTGCCGGCGCTGGAGTCGATGGCGACGGGCGGCGCGGTCCTCTGCACCGACGCGCACGGCAACCGCGACTTCTGCGCCGACGGCGAGAACTGCCTGATGCCCGAGCCGACCGTCGCGGCGGTGAGCGACGCGCTCGCCCGGTTGGTGGGCGACGCGCAGCTGCGCGCGCGCCTGGGCGAGGCGGGGATCGAGACGGCCGCGCAGTACGCCTGGGAGCGGCGCATCGACGCGCTGGAGGTGTTCCTGGAGGGGGTCGCGGCACCGCGGCGGCTCGAGCTGGAGTCCAGTCCGTGAGGGCGCAGTTCGCCGGGCAGCTGCGTTGCCCGGCCTGCAGGAACGATGGGACGCTCGTGTTGAATGCGAGCGAGGGTGACGCGCAGGAGGTGCGCGAGGGCACGCTGCGCTGCTCGCACTGCGCCCGTGAGTTCACGGTGCACCGCGGCGTGAGCGAGCTGCTGTACGAGCCGCCGGACTACATCGTCGCCGAGGCGGCGGGGCTGGAGCGCTTCGCGGCGCAGATGCGCGCGGAGGGCTGGGACCGCGAGAAGGTGCGCTCGCTGCCGGACATCGAGCACGGCTACTGGTACGTGCAGTCGCGCTCGATGCACCAGCTGGTGTCGATGGTCCCGTTCAAGCGCGGCCAGCGAATCCTCGACGTCGGCTCGAACACGTGCTGGGCGACCAACCGCTTCGCGCAGCTGGGCCTGGAGGCGGTCGCGCTGGACATCGCGACGACTGAGCTGCAGGGGCTGTACACGGCGGAGTACTTCATCGACGACGGCAGCGTCTTCTTCGAGCGTGTGCTCGGCTCGATGGACGCGATCCCGCTGGCGTCGGAGAGCCTCGACTACGTGTACTGCTGCGAGGTGCTCCACCACAACGACGACGCGAGCCTGCGGCGCACGTTTGCTGAGATCGCGCGCGTGCTGCGCCCGGGCGGGCGGCTGCTGATGGTCAACGAGACACTCAAGACGCTGCGCGACCCCAACGGGGTACACGTCGACGGGGTCGCGCAGTTCGAGGGCTACGAGCACGCGCACTGGGCGTTGCGCTACCGCTGGGAGGCGACTCGTGCCGGCCTTCTCACCGAGGTCGCCGAGCCGCACTACCGGCCGTTCTTCGGCGACAACGGCCTGCGCCCGCGCGGTTCGGGGATGCCGCTCGTTGGACCCGTGATCCGCCGCGGCGGGCGGGCGCTGCACGCCAGCGGCCTGGCGCGCCGGGCCTACCTGTCGTGGCTGAACAACGTGTGGGGGACGGTCTCGATGAACATGATCGCGACCAAGCCGCTGCAAGCCGCCGGCGAGGGCGAGGGCGAGGGCGAGGGGGCGGGGGCGCCGGCGCGCCTGGCGCGGGTTGGCCGCGCGTGGGCGTGGGCGCCGATCGACCGTCGGCGCGGGCTGGCGCCGGGACGGCTGCCGCGCACGCCCCGGCAGATCGAGGCGCAGGGAAGGGCGTGGGCGGCGGCGGAGGGGCGAGGGGAGTAGGTGTCCTCGTGTGGCGGCACCAGGCCGCTACGTCCACAGCGCCGATGTCGGAATCGCCCAGAGGCGGTCGCCGAAGGGCAGCGTTTCGGGGCCGGTGTGCACGACGACCCCGGCTCGGAAGCGGCGGCCGAGGCGCTCGCGCAGATGGCGCAGGCCGTTGAAGTCGCGCTCGCGCACAGTGGAGCTGAGCTTGGACTCGATCGCGGCGAGTGAGCCGTCGCGGGCTTCGACTACGAGGTCGATCTCGATCCCCCCGGCGCTGCGAAAGTGGTGCAGGGCGATGTCGGTCTCCGACCAGGTCGCCTGCTTGGCGATTTCGCAGGCGATGAAATTCTCGAACAGCGCCCCCGCGAGCGGGGTGTCGTCATCTTCGAAGTGGCGCTCTTCGCGTCCGACGAGCTGGGCGGCGAGGCCGCTGTCGGGCAGCCAAAGCTTGGGCGCCTTGATCAGGCGCTGTCCGATGTTTTTGCTCCAGGCGGGCGCGCGGCGCACGAGAAAGAGCAGTTCGAGCACGGTGAGGTAGCGGGCAGTTGTGTCGCGGCTCAGCTTCACGTCGCGCCCCAGCCCAGCGAGATCCAGCAGGTTCGCGACGCGCGCGGCAGCGGCGGCGAGCAGGCGCGGCAGCTCGTCCAGGTGCCTGGCGTGCCCGGCCACGTCGCGCGCGTCGCGCTCGAGGATCATCTGGATGTAGTTGGCGATCCAGCGCGAACGGCGCCGGGCGTCGTGGCGGGCGAGCATCTCGGGATAGCCGCCGGTGACGAGCGCGGTGGCGATCGACGATCTGCCGCTCGGGGCGCCCGTCACCGCCGGTACGCGGCCGGCGAGCAACTCGTCGAGGAAGGTCTCTCGACGGCCGCGCATCTCCCCCTGGGAGAGTGGCCAGAGTTGGACGCGCTCGGCCCGTCCAGCCAGGGACTCCGAGACTTGCAGAGTTCCCCAGACGTTCGCCGACCCTGTCAGCAAGAACATTCCCGCGGCGCGCCTGCCACCCGCCCGCGCGCGGTCGACGCGCACCTTGATCGCGGGCAACAGCTCAGGCGCCTTTTGGAACTCGTCGATCACGACGGGTGGCTGCAGCCGTTCGACGAAGCCGGTGGGGTCGGCGACGGCGGCTGCTCGGCGCCCGGCGTCGTCGAGCGTGAGCT
Source organism: uncultured Solirubrobacterales bacterium (assembly GCA_963804675.1). Lineage (GTDB taxonomy): Bacteria > Actinomycetota > Thermoleophilia > Solirubrobacterales > Solirubrobacteraceae > Palsa-744. The sequence continues at coordinate 3,481,079 of CAWDRI010000001.1, forward strand.
GGTGTGCGTCGCGTTCGAGTGCCACCAGTTCGGCCAAGGTGCTCTTGCCGGATTGGCGCGGACCGACGATGACGACGACCGGCGTGTCGCTCAGGGCGGCGTCGATTTGCGGCTTGACGTGACGTTCCAGGAGGTGTGGAGTGGCCTGCGAGATACGCAAACAATAGCTGACAGATGCGCAATAAGACTCTGACAGATGCGCAGTTGATGTCTGACAGATGCGCAAACAGGTGCTGACGGATGCGCGGTTGGGGCCCGGCGGATTGGCAGTTGGTCGGGCCTGGAGGTGCTCCGCGACCAACGACATGCAGCGGATGACGCGCCCGGGCGCCACTGGACGCAGGCGCCCGCGTCGAGCCCGGAAGGCCGCCTCACCGTCGCGCCCCGCGCTCGTAGCGTCCGGCGAGATATTCGTCCACCCAGGCGCGCGTGCTGCGCCACGTGCCGTCGGCGGCCTTGGAGGCCTGTAGGCGCCCGCGTGTCGCAGCCACGCGCAGCGCGTTTGCGGAGATTCGCTTGGAGGCCAGCGCGGGCAGCGGGACCAGACGCGACGGGCCGGCGACTGCGGGGACGACGAACTTGTGGAGGTTGTCGAGAATCGCGCGCGCGAGCAGCTCCCCAAGCGGGCCGTGATCGCCCTGGTCGGCGCGCTGGAGTGTGTCCAGATAGCGTCGCCGTTCGCCCTTGAAGACGATCGCGGGGGGGTAGCCGAGCCGCACGAGCAGCAGGTTGAGCACGAGACGGCCGGTGCGCCCGTTGCCGTCGAGGAAGGGGTGGATCTGCTCGAAGCGGGCGTGCACCCTGGCCAGCGCTTCGGGCTCGACGCCCTTGCCATTGCGGCCCAGCGCCTGCGCCTCGCCGATCCAGTCGTTGACCAGCGCGGCGACCTCGGGCCACGGCGGCGGGCGCATGCCGCCCGGAAACGGGCGGATGTCGTGTTCACGGAAGGAGCCGGGACGCTCGCGCTCGCCGGCGCTGGGGTGCGGCGCGACATCCCATGCGGGTGCGAGCGCGAGGCGGTGGATGTGCCGCAGCTCGGTCAGCGAGAGCAGCTCGCCGCTGGACCACGAGTCGGGGTCGAGCGCCTGGCCGTAGACCCAGGTCGCGGCGTCGGCGTAGCCGCGCACCTCCATGTACTCGGCCAGCTCCTTGTTGCCCACCGCGCGACCGTCCTGCAACAGCTGCTCGACCTGCTTGAGCACGAGCGTGTTGCCCTCGATGGCGGTCGAATGGTGCGCCTCCTCGAGCCAGATTCCGCGCCAGATGCCGTCGGCTTCGCGGGGCGAGGGCAGGCCGCCGAGTCGCTCACGCAGCTCGTCGATCTGGATACGCAGGCGCTCGTAGACGGCCGCCCGTGTGGGCCGGCCGCGCCTGCTGCCAGCAAGTTTGTTCGGTTGAGGCATTTCCTAATTGTACCGAACACCTTCCCAAAGTGTGCGGTTGAGGCCAAAGTAATTGCACCGAACAAATGCGGGGACACCGCCTGCTGCTATGCACGGCGCGTGAGCGGCCGGCGCGACGATCCCGACGTTACGGGGGCCACGAATCACGCGTGGCCAGCGACCTACAGGTTCTCGGCGACGTACGGCGCGGAGCGGTTGAAGACCCAGAAGCCGAGTACGAACACCGCGGCGGTGACGCCGAGCGGCGCCAGCAGCCCGGCCCAGCTGCCGAACGCCTGACCGGCGCTGATCGCGTTGTGAGTGACCATCGCGTGGCGGAACTGCTGGAAGACGGTCACGAGCGGGTTGAGCAGGTAGATGTGGTAAAGAATGTGGTAAAGCTCCACATGCTTGTAAACGACATGAGGCACGGGGTGATGCACGATCACCCGCTCTCCATGCGCAAGAGCTTCGCGGACTTTCTCGATCGGGATAATCACGGGCGAGCTGTAGAAAACGATCTGGCTGACGACGGTCCAGATCGGCTGGATGTCGCGGAAGTGCACGAACATCGCCGAGAGCAGCATCGCGAGGCCGGTCGAGAACAGCACGAGCATCATCAGGATCAGCGGCAGCTCGAGCCAGCTGAGCATCGGCTGCACGCCGGAGATCAGCGCGAAGATCAACACGACGATCAGGTTCATCATCAGGTTGAAGAACGCGAGCAGCGTGATTGCGAGCGGGATTACCAGGCGCGGGAACTGGATCTTGCGCACGAGGTTCTCGCGGTCGACGACGCTGCGCACCGCGCCGCTGGTCGCTTCGTTGAAGAACGTGAAGAGGATGATCGAGCCGAGCAGCTGCACCCCGTAGAACTGTTCGTAGGGCTTGCCGCCGCCGCCGACGTGGCTGATGACGACGAAGAAGACGTAGAGCACGCCGAACAGCAGCAGCGGGTTGAGCACCTGCCAGACGTAGCCGAGCACCGAGCCGAAGAACTTCAGTTTGAATTCGTTGCGCGCGATGTTGTAGGTCAGGTGCCAGAAGCGCCGCCAGTCGTTGTTCAGCGCGCGTGGACCCTTGATCGGTCGCCCGAGGCCCTCCAGTGGTGCGGCGGCGGGGGCGAGGACCTCGAGTGAGGGCGCCTCGACGCTCATGAGCGCGATCCGGCGGGTAGCTGGGCGGCGTGGCGGACGATGCCGACCTCCGCTGGCAGATCGACCGCTCCGCCAGCCGGTTCGGAGCCGGTGACGACGAACGAGAGCGCGCCCTCGACGCGGTCCATCAGGTCAAGGCCGGTGCCGCGGTGGGCGATCGTGAACAGCGGGTTGTAGCGACCAGGGGCCAGCACGTTCTCGAACGAGAACGAGCAGAGGACCTCTTCGCCGGCGCGGAAGCTGCCGCTGCGCTCGTCGCCCTTGGAACTCGTGGCGACGACGATCGCGACGTGGTCCTCGTTGAGCACGAAGACGCTCGCGGCGGGATCTTCGACGTCGACTTCGAAGCGCACGAGCGCCTTCAACGTGATGCGCTGGCCCTGAGGCACCGCTGCGGGGCGCTCGCCACGCTCGTCCTCAACCCAGGCTTCGAGTATGCGCGCCTCGCCGTCGCCGCCACGCTCCTCGGTGACGCCCCCGGCGCTGGCGTTGCGCCCAAAGTTGATCTCCAGGTAGCGGTCGGCGACCTCGTGGGGCTCGCCGAGGTGCACGGGGTGGCCGCGCTCGAGCAGCAGCGCGCGGTGGCAGAAGCGGTTGAGCGAGCCCATGTCGTGGGTTACGAACACAATCGTGCGGCCCTCGTCGCGCAGGCGGTGAAAGACGTCGAAGCACTTTTGCTGGAAGGCGGCGTCGCCCACGGCGAGCACCTCGTCGACGAGCAGGACGTCGGCGTCGACCTGGATCGCGACCGAGAACGCCAGTCGGACGTGCATGCCGGAGGAGTAGTTCTTGAGCTTGAGCTCCTCGAACTCGCGCAGTTCGGCGAAGTCGATCACCTCGTCCACGCGCCGGCGCGCCTCGCGTGGGGAGAGGCCCATCATGATGCCGTTGAGCACGACGTTGTCGCGCGCGGCGAGGTCCTGGTTGAAGCCGACGCCGAGCTCGATGAAGGTCGATAGGCGACCGTCCATCCAGATGCGCCCGCGGTCCACGCCGTAGATGCCGGCCAGGCACTTCAACAGGGTGCTCTTGCCGGAGCCGTTGCGTCCGGCGATGCCGAAGAACTCGCCCCGGGCGACCTGGAAGGAGATGCCCTTGAGCACCTCAAAGGTTTCGTGGCGGCTGCGACGCAGCGGGTGCAGGGCGCGCTCCTTGAGCGTGTGCACGCGCTCCTCGGGCACGCGGAAGGTCTTGCTGACGGCATCCACCACGATCGGCGGCACGGCGCTGGGCTGATTTGGCATGTGGGGGAAGGGTATCGGCGGGGCCGCGGGACGACGCCGTGCGCGGTTCGCCCGGCAGATCGACACCGAGCGCTGTGGCGCACCGGCGGTGCTCGGCGTGATCGTCGGCTCAGGCTACGGCTACCTGCGCAAGGACGGCATCGCGGTCGTGCCGATCGGGGCGCTGGGGGTGTGAGCGCGCCGATCGCCGACCGAACTCATTCGATGGTGAGTTCGCCGGCATCGATCCTGCTGGGTGCAGAGGTGATCACCGCCACCGGAACCTTTTCGTTCGCCGCAAGCCCGGGGGGGGGACCCTCACCGTGACCACATCTTCTCCGCGGGGAACCGATTCCGATGCCCCGACGATCACTGCCTGTTTGCCGGCGATCAGCACCATGATCGGGGACTGGTTCGCCGGGGTGCCTGTGAGCAGTCGACTGCCGATGACGTTGATGTTCTCGCCGACGCCTGCTTTGGCGGGGTTCAGTCTGGCTTTCGCGGGTGTGTTCGGCAGCGTCTTCTTGGCTACGTAGCCCGCTGCGCCGACACTCGTCAGCGCCAGCAGAACGTCCGGGATATGCGGCAGCCCCGCCGCCGGGGAGCCGAAGATCGTCCCGACGAAGAACACCATCGCCACGATGTTGAACAGGACGTACTGGAAGTCGCCGAGATCGGTTTCGCCCGCGTCGTTTTGCACGAGCTGCAGCGGGTTGGGCGATTCGGCGTCGCTGGCGTGCGTCTTCGCTGTCGGATCCTTTGCGACTTCGCGCCCGACGATCCCCTTGGCCGCGATCGCGGCGCCGAGGGGACCCCCGATCAGGAGGCCATACTGACCTTCAAGCCCCGAATGCATCAGCCTGTGGAGCGCCTGCGGATAGCCCGCGAATTTCGCCATGACGAAGCCGAGCAGGGCGCTGGCGACGAAGTATGTCCAAAAGACGGCGACCGTCTTTGAGGTCGAGACGCGACCGTCGAAGCCGATCAGCAGGTCATAAGCAAGGACACCAACGATCGCGAAGATCGCCAGCGCGATGGCTATGAAGAGTTCCGTTTTGCCGTTGATGGTGGCTGCGCTGTGCGCGACGGCGATGGTGGGTTTGGATCGAACGCGAACTGCGACGCTGGCCGCGTGTTTCGCCGTGACTTCGAACTCTATGGGATGCCCCGCGTCCGCGCTGGTCAGCCGGTAGGATGGCGTGTTGGCCCCCGAGATCCGTTTGCAGGTTTCCGCTGCCGAGTCGCAGCGCAACCACGTGTAGCCGTAGGCACTGACGGGCTCGGTGGCGAGCCAGACGCCGTTGGTGCCGGTAAGGGAGCGTCCTTCAACGGGCGGTCCAGCGACGGTGGGCGGCGAGACGTTGACGGGCGGCGAGACGGTGGAGCCCGCTGTCGCAAGCACAGCGCACGGCACCGCCAGGAGCGAGGCGCAAGCCAGTGCCGTTGACACAAGACCGCTGAGGACTAGCCGTTGCACGAATCCCCCTGGTGAAGCATGTTTGGCCTGATAAGAAACGAAACGCGTTTCGCGAGCCGATTGCATCCGCCTACTGGCGCCCGCGGCAAGACGGGCAAGGACAGTCAGACGGGCAAGGACAGTCACACCATATACACTCGCATGGTCGTGGGCAAGATCTGATTGTTGAGATTTAGTGAACGGGGGAGTCGGGCACTACGAACCGGCAAGCGACGTGCGTGTCGACTGTGCTCGGATCGCACTTGCCGGTCTGGGCATTGAGCGCGGCGACGATTGGGCCGGTGCCGAGGACGAGCCTCACGTGCCGCGGAAGGGGCGCGCCGCGGGCTGCTCCTGCTCGGTCTGCTTTGCGATGCTCGCGTCGGCGGGGGTGCTGGAGCGGGCGGGTGTTGCGCTGGCGGCACTGCTCGTCTTGCTCGAAGGCAATCCGGCGTTGGCTCGCGTGGGTGTGGTGGAGGGCTAGTCCAGGTAGGGCACCAGCGCGACAGTCGCTCAACGGCCAGAGCAGCCCAAAAACGGAGGAGCAAGCCCGAGTCATACACGCTAACCTCGAGCGTATGACGATGTTGAGTTTCAGGGTGTCGGACGAGGATGTCGCCGAGATGCAGCAGTGGGCCGAGGCATTGGGGATGGATCGCTCGGAGATCCTTCGCGACGCGCTGCATCGGTATCTGGTTGGTTTGCGCGGCGAGCACGATGCGCAGCTGTGGCAGCGGGCGCCCGCGACGGATGCGGAGCGCTCGTTGATGGAGATCGCCGATTGGGGGCCTGCCGAGGATTGGGTGGACTGGGGCGATGCAGAGGGGTGAGGTCTGGTTCGCCGCCACGCCGGGCGGCGATCGGCCGGTGCTCGTGTTGACCCGCGACCCGGTCGCCGATCGCATCGGGTCGGTTGTCGTGGTGGCACTGACGAGGACGCGCCGCGGGCTGGTCTCAGAGCTGCTGCTCACGCCGAGCGACGACGGCGTCCCGACTGCGTGCGTCGTCAACTTCGACAACATCCACACCGTGCCGCGCGGCTCTTTCCGGCGCCACGTGGCGTCCCTGTCGCCTGCTCGCATGGCGCAGGCGTGCCGCACTCTACGGGACGCGGTTGGCTGCTGAGTTCTCTTGTTGAGCCAGTCGGTGAGACCTCCCCGGGCGTTTGGTGTGCCGGAGCCGCTGCCGGTATTGGCTGTGCCCGCCGCCGGGGGCCGAAAATGGCCTGGCCATTGCTCATTGGCATTCCGCCTGGAAGAATGATTGACTCTCGTGCTTGTATGGATCGGAGCGGCGTGTTCCATGGCGGGCAGGTCTCGACGCTGCTCGCACGGCTGGCGCGGGAAGGGCTGCTCGCCAAGCAGGCCCGGGCGCTATTCGGTGCTTTCGTGCTCGCTTGAACCGACGGCTACGGCGACGCGCTCCTTGTCGAAGACGGCGGCGATCTCCAGATGTCCGCCGAGCGCCTCGACGTAGGAGCGTAGGGTTGAACAGGTAGACGTCGCTGCGACTCTCTAGGCGCGAGACGTTGCCCTGAGAGATGCCTAGCTGCTCGGCGAGCTGGACCTGGGTGACGTGCCTGGCTTGGCGCAGGTCGGCCAGCGAGAGCGCGTCCTGCATCGCGCGCCGGCGCTCGGCGATCTGCGCCGCGAGTTGGCGGAGCTGTGAGCGGCGAAGTAGCCGGTGGCTCGAGTGGTACTTACAGCAACGACCTCCGTCTCAGTCATGCCAAGAAGGTGGCGCGTGGACCCACCCGACCCCAGCACCGCTTATGCGAGCCGACCCGCCTCAAGGCAGCCACCTGAAACGTCGCCCCGTCTCATCGCGACAGCACACCCAATGGCTGCGAGGCGGCCGCCAGCACTCGACGATGGCACGCTGCGGCAAATGGCGCCTAACGTCGGACATCTGCAGGCTTTGCGGTGGTGTACGCGATTTGGTACACTGCGATCTGTGGCCAAGACTATCCCGGTGCGCGAGTTTCGGAGCAACCTGGCTGAGGTGCTCAGCGATGTGGCCGACCGACGCAACCACGTAGTCATCACACGCAACGGGCGGCCGGCGGCAGCAGTCGTGCCGATCGACGAGTACCAGGCACTGGAGGAGACCTCCGAGATCCTCTCCGACGCAGAGACTTTGAGCGCACTGCAGGCCGGCCTTGATGAGCTCGCACGTGGTGAGACAATTGAGTTCGGCGACCTGCGCCGCGAGTTGGCGGAGCTACGAGCGGCGAAGTAGCCGGTGGCTCGACTGGTGCTCGCGCGACGAGCGCGTGCCGAGCTGTTCGCGCTCGACTGGCTGCTGATCGACGCCGCCGAGGAAGCCCTGGCGCTGCTCCAGCGTGAGCCAGACGCCGGCTATCCACTGCGTGGCAGGCTTCGCGGCCTGTATTCGCTGCGAGTCGGTGCGTACCGGATGATCTACCAGCTTTCGGACAACGACAAGACGGTCCGAGTCGCCACCATCCGCCACCGTTCGGTCGTCTACAGCAGCGATCCGCGCTGACCGTTTGTACCTTCGACCGTCCTGTTCATCCTAATAGCACTTGCCTTTCAGATTCATGACCTGCGCACCGAGGTTTCGACGCTTGCATTCTTTGCGTTGTGCGGACTGCCGAGCACCGTCAGTGCTTCGCACGGCAACCTAGCAATGTGTACTATCGCGACACAAAAGGACAAATGGCGAATTGGTGGTGTGGCACCGGCTTGTTCACTGAATGGACCCAGCGTAACTGGGGTTACGACAACGAAGTAGCCGGCGTCCCATCGGCCGTCGCACATAGTAACAACAATACTTATGTCTACTACCTATCCACGAAAGGACAGCTGGGTCAGTGGTGGTATGGCGCCAATCAGTCTTCGGAATGGAGCCAGCATAACTGGGGTTATGAAGACGCACTTGGTGGAGATCCGTCAGCGGGGGCAATTGCCAGCGGGGGCGAAGACGTCTACTATGGCGATACCAATGCACAGATGCGGCAATGGTGGATCGATGGGTCGTCGTGGAACCTCTCGACCGTCGGGTCGTGGTAATCACAACAATAGGCGCGTCCATGCGTTGTGCAATGGCCCACCCGGGTCACCGTGACGTGGAGTGCACGCTTGAGATCGTTTGGCGGGGCTCTGACGGGAATTTGATGTGACGGCCGTGTCGCCTGGGAAAAGAATGGGAATCGTGGACCCCGACGTGGGCAAAAAAGCCGCATACCCTCCTGCGTGACAATGGCCCCAACACACAGTCGGAGCAGAGTGGCTCGTTGGGTATACGCCCAGCGTCGAGGATGGTGTGCGACGCGCGAAGCAATCGTGGTCGTATGCCGCTCTCTGGCCATGAGGCGAAAACCCCTGGCCAGGGAATGTATTTCGAGTCTTAAGGCCCGAAAGCGGAACGCCGTTGCGACGGATGGGCGGGTTCTTGGTTGGGTGAACTGGTGGATCGAGGGTGCATGGCTTGAGTGCACGACGCGAGAAGTCGGCGGGCGCCACGTCTCCTGTGGGATCGCGATTGATGTCTAGCGTCGCGCGTGTATTCGGGACCTCCTGGCGCTCCGACGACGCGTCCAGTCGGTTGCGCCATTGAGCGCCACGCTAATATTGGCGCATCGTGACAAGCACGCCCAGCGCCGCCCAACCACCCCCCAACGCGCAGCCCGACGAGTCCCGCAGCAGGTTGATCGCTGCACGTCTGCGCCAGAACGCCAGCCGCGTGAAGCCTTCGCTGGACAGGCGTCTGCCGTCTTTCGCGCTTGAGCATGCAGTTGCGGGCGACCTTGGGCACCTACACGCCGCCCACGACTTGCGCGAGCTGCCGAACGTCTCGCACCGCCGGCTGTTCGGCCCGCTGATTGTGCGCACACGGCGTGCTCTCCGCAAGGGGCTCTATCCGCTGCCGGAAGCGCAGTCGGTCTGGAACGGGGCGACCGCACGCCTGGTGACCTTTCTACTGCGCCAGCTGGCGGCTCAGGCTCGCACAGTGGAGTCGCTCGAGCGCCAATTGTCAGAGCTGCAGGACGAGCTTCGCCGTCCGTGAGGGTTCTCGTCGCCAGCACCTACGTGCCCTTCATCGACGGCGGCGGGCGCATGATCGTGCGCGATCTGGTGCGCGCGCTACGCGAGCGCGACCACGAGGTGGACACGATTGAGATTCCATTCCTCTCCGCTTGGGACACGATGCTCGAGCAGATGCTTGCGATTCGGCTGATGGACGTAAGCGAGGTCGCCGACGTGCTTGTCGCGATTCGCACGCCGAGCTACCTGCTGCGCCACCCGAATAAGCGCCTGTGGTTCATCCACCACCATCGCGGCGCCTACGATCTGTGGGGGACCGCCTATCAAGACATCCCCGACACGCCCGAGGGCTGCGCAACGCGCGATGCGATCGTCGCTGCCGACAACCTTTATCTGCGCGAGGCGCAGGGCATCTTCACCAACTCACAGATCGTGGCCGACCGCTTGCGCGAGTTCAACGACCTGGATGGCACGGTGCTCTACCCGCCGCTGGGCGAGCCGGAGCGCTTCCTGTCGGCGCCTGCTGAGGACTACGTCTTCTATCCCTGTCGCATTACCGGCCACAAGCGCCAGCAGCTTGCCGTCGAAGCGGCTGCGCAGTTGTCAACAGACGCACGTGTTGTCATCGCAGGAGCGCCCGACGGTCCGGGGCAGTTGCAGCCGCTACAGGAGCTGATCGACCGGCACGGCCTAAAGGACCGCGTGCGGCTGATCGCGCGCTGGATTAGTGAGGACGAGAAGGCCGAGCTGATTGCGCGCAGTGCTGGTGTGCTCTATATCCCGTTCCTGGAGGACTCCTATGGGTATGTGACGCTCGAGGCCTTTCATGCGCACAAGCCGGTCATCACCTGCTCGGATTCTGGTGGCACGCTGGAGATTATCCAGGACGGTGTCAACGGGCTAGTCGCTTCGCCCGACGCGGCCTCGCTGGCTGCCGCGATCGATCGCCTGCGAGCCGACCCGGTGACGGCGGTCGAAATGGGAGACCGCGCTCACGAGACGCTCACGCTTAAGGACATCTCTTGGGACACGGTTGTGTCCAGCCTACTCGGATGAAGGTCGCGATCGTCAATAACCAGGCCCCGTTCGTGCGCGGCGGCGCGGAGCTGCTGGCGCAGTGGCTGCACGACAAGCTGCTGGAGTACGGCCATCAGGCGGAGGTTGTGCGGCTCCCGTTCGCCTGGAATCCGCCCGAGCGGATCATCGACCACATGCTCGCTGCCAGGCTCGTGCGCCTGCCCAACGTCGATCGCGTCGTGGCGCTTAAGTTCCCGGCTTACTATGTGCCACACGACAACAAGGTCCTGTGGCTGCTGCATCAGTTCCGCCAGGCGTATGAGCTTTGGGGTACGCCCTACCAGGACATTCCGCCGACGCCGACGGGTCACCAGATCCGTGATGCGATCGTCGACACCGATCGCCTCTATCTACAGGAGGCACGGCGCATCTACACGAACTCGAAGATCGTCGGACACCGCTTGAACCTTTACAGCGGTATCGAGTCAGAGATCCTGTTTCCCCCACTGCTGGACGCGACACCCTACCGCTGCGAGCAGTACGGCGACTACTTCTTCTTTCCGAGCCGCATCACCGCTGGCAAGCGTCAACACCTCGCCGCCGAGGCGATGGCCGGCGTCAACAGCGCAGCGCGGCTGATCATCGCCGGCCAGCCCGAGACCCCCGACGACCTGAGGCGGTTGACGGAAGTGATCCGAGAGCACGGCCTGGAGAACCGCGTCGAAGTGATTCCTCGCTGGATCGACGACGAGGAGAAGCTGCGCCTGTTTGCGGGGGCGAGAGGCGTCATCTACCTGCCGTTCGACGAGGATTCTTATGGATACGTGACGCTCGAGGCCTTCCACGCACAAAAGCCGGTGATCACGCTCGCCGACTCGGGGGGCACACTCGAGCTGATCGAGGATGGGCGCAACGGTCGTGTGGCCGGCGATACAAAGGGGTTGGCCGAAGCAATCGACGCGCTTGCCGAAGACGAATCACTGGCGCGACGGCTGGGGCAGGCGGCACTAGAGACGATCGGGGAGCTGGAAATCTCTTGGGACCGGGTGATCGAATGTCTGACAGGCTGAGGATCGCCTGGTTCACCCCGCTCTCCCGGCGCAGTGCGATCGGCGAGTTCAGCGTGCACGTGGTCGCTGAGCTGGCCAAGTTCGCCGAGGTACGGCTGTGGACCTCCGACGACCAGCCGCTGCTTGAAACCGATCTGCCTATAGTGCGCTACAAGCCGGGCTCGGGTGAGCTTGCCAGTCTTTCGGCCTGCGACACGCTCGTCTACAACATGGGCGACCACCTGCCCTTCCACGAGCACATCCACGCCGTGTCGCGTGAGCATCCCGGCATCGTGATCCTGCACGATCGGGTGCTGCACCACCTCTTTGCCGGCAAGTGGCTCATGGGCCAGGACGCTGCACGCCAACTCTATGTCGAGAGGATGCGCGCCTACTACGGTGAGGAGGGTGCGGAGGCGGCGCGCCTATCGCTCGAGGGCGAGCGCCCTCCCGTGTGGGAGTCCGACGAGGAGGTGCTGACCTATCCACTTTATGAGGAGGGGATCCTCAACGCCCACGGAGTGATCACCCATTCCGAGAGTCACGCGGCGGACGTCCGCTCGCGCTGGCTCGGCCCGGTCCGGTCGCTGCACCTGCCGTGCTACAGCGAGACCTTGCGCGAGGTCGACGGCAGCCCTCCACTGCGCTCCGATGGACCGTTGCAGCTGCTGACGGTGGGCCACGTCAATCCCAACAAGCAGGTGCACCAGGTCGTCGGGATGCTCGCCGCCGACCCCGAGCTGGCCGCTCGTGTGCGCTACACGATCGCCGGGCCAGATGACGGCTTCAAGGCGTACGTGAGCGAGCTGCGCGGCTTAATCGCCCGTCACGCTGGCCGCCTGAATGTCGAGGTCGTTGGCTGGCAGCCACCTGAGCGGCTCGACGCGCTCATGCGAAGCAGCGACATCTTCGTCAACCTGCGCCACCCGGCAATGGAAGGCGGCTCGGCCTCGCTCATGCGCCAGCTTGCCTACGGGCGTCCGGTGTTGTGCTTCGACTCGGGCTGCTTCGGCGAGATGCCCGGCGAGGCGCTTGCGCGGGTGCCCGCGGGCGACTTCCTGGCCGCCACGGAGACCTTGCGCGAACTAGTCGACGATCGTGAGCGCCGGCTCGCGCTCGGCAAACGAGCCCGCTCGCTAGCGGCCGCCTACAACGAGCGCGTCTACGTTGAGGGGGTGCTGGCGCTGATCGAGGAGGGTCGCCGCGCTGCCCCGGCGCTGGGTTTCCTCGACTCTGTCGCTCGCGAGCTGGGCAACATGCACGTCGACGGGAGGCTGTCAACCTTTGACAACATCGCGACCGACTTTGCCCGCATCCTCACGCTCTGACGACAACTCGCCCGACGCACTGCGCTCTGAGCGCACCGTGCGCGAGGAGTCTTTGTCCGGGCTGCGCTTCGTGCAGATCGGGTCCGAGCAGCTCGACTCCCTCTCGGCGCTGTTCGAACGCAACCGCATCGCGTCCGTGACTGAGCTGTTCGACCCCTTCCCACTGGACGCGGGACGGGCGCGTTGGATTGCGCTCGAGCCGCAGCGGGACGCCTTCTACCTCGCGCTGCGTAACGAGCGGCCCGTTGGGTTTTCGATGCTGCGTGGCTTCGACGAGGGCTACGCGACCCCCAGCTTCGGTATCTTCATCGACCACGAGAGCCACGGCGAAGGTGTCGGCCGCGCGCTGACCGCATGGACTGTCGAAGAAGCCCGCCGGCGGGGCTGTCCGGCTGTGCGCCTGACGGTCTACGCAGCGAATCTGCCCGCGCGCCGGCTGTACGAGTCGCTTGGCTTCGTCGAGCAGGAACGCCAACCCGTAGAGCGTATGGGGCAACGCGAGGAGAAGATCGTCATGCGGCTGGACTTCGATGGCTGAGACAAGCGAGGGGCGGATCCCAGTGGCGGCGCCGGCGCTGGTTGGCCGCGAGCGCGAGTACGTACTCGACTGCTTGGACTCGACGTGGATCTCCTCAAGCGGGCGCTATTTGGAGCGTTTTGAGAGCGCTTTTGCCGAGTTCTGTGGCGTGGATCACGCAGTCTCGTGCTGCAACGGGACCGTGGCCGTACATCTCGCGCTGCTTGCGCAGGGGATCGGACCGGGGGACGAGGTGATCGTGCCGACGCTTACGTATGTCGCGAGCGCCAATCCGGTCGTCTACTGCGGCGCGCGGCCGGTGTTCGTAGACGTCGAGCCACGCACGTGGAACATCGACCCCGAGCGCATCGCCGATGCGATAACGCCACGCACGCGGGGAATCGTGGTGGTCCACCTCTACGGGCACCCCTGCGACATGGACCCGATCCTCGCGCTCGCGGAGCGCCACGGCTTATGGGTGATCGAGGACGCGGCCGAGGCGCACGGCGCGACCTACCGCGGCCGCGTCGCCGGGTCCATGGGTGCGCTGGCGACCTTCTCCTTCTATGGCAACAAGATCATCACCTCCGGCGAGGGCGGGATGGTGGTGTGTAGCGACGCTGGGCTTGCGCAGAAGGTACGCCAGCTGCACGGCCAGGGCCAGGACCCGGCACGCCGTTACTGGTTTCCGATGGTCGGTTTCAACTACCGCATGACCAACATCGAGGCCGCGATCGGCCTTGCTCAGCTGGAGCGGATCGACTGGCACACCTCGCGCCGGCGCGAGATCGCCGGCTGGTACCGGGAGGAGCTGGCGGGCGAGGACGGCCTAGAGCTCTCGCCCGAGGAGCCGTGGGCGCAGAGCGCGTTCTGGATCATGTGCGCCGTGCTCGACGAGGAACGCTTCGGCCCTCGTGACGAGGCGATGCGCGCACTCGATGAGGCTGGGATCGAGACGCGGCCCTTCTTCTATCCGCTGCACACGCTGCCGATGTACCGTGAGGGCAGCGCCGGCGAGGAGTTCCCGGTCGCCGAGGATCTCGCGCGTCGCGGCCTCAACCTGCCCTCCTCGGCGATGCTGACCCGTGCCGAGGTGTCCCGTGTGTGCGCGGCGCTGCGGAACCTGGCGCGCTGATGCAGCGCCAGCCCGCGGTCGAGTTGGCCGGCTATCTCAGCTCCGCGGTCGGGGTGGGCGAGGCGGCGCGCCGCTATGTGCAGGCGCTACGCAGCGCGGGGGTGCCGGTCCTGGAACGCGACGTGTTGCTTCCGGGTCGAGATGAAGTGCAGTCCGGTCTGCCACCCGGCCCGAGTCCGGCCACCGAGACGATCACCTTCAACATTCTGTGTCTCAATCCAGAGCAGATGGTGCCGTACCTCGGCGGCCCAGACGCGCCGCCGAGCGACGGCCGCGTGAACATCGGAATCTGGAGCTGGGAGGTAGACGTACTTCCGGCCGGCTGGCGCGAGGCCGCCGGGCGGCTCGCCGAGGTCTGGACGTACTCGCGCTTCGCTGCCGATCTCATCGGCGCCGGGGTCGATGTGCCGGTGTTGGGCTTTCCGCCTCCGCTGTCGAGCGCCGCAGCGATCGAGGACGGCGCGTCGCTGTCGGTCGAATTGCCCGCCGGCTTTCGCGTCCTCGTCATGTTCGACTACCTCTCGACGCTGGAGCGCAAGAATCCGCTCGGCGCGATCGAGGCTTACCGCCGGGCCTTCCAGCCTGACGACGGAGCAGTCCTAGTAGTCAAGTCGGTCAACGGGCGCCACCGCCCTGACCGGCAGGCCGAGGTCGAGGCGGCGGTCGCCGGGCGGCCGGACGTCGTGCTGGTCGACCGGACGATCTCCGGGGTCGAGCGGGATGCGCTCGTCGCAGCGTGCGACTGCTTTCTCTCATTGCATCGCAGCGAGGGCCACGGGCTGCCGCTCGCGGAGGCGATGGCCCTGGGCAAGCCGGTCGTGGCGACTGCTTATGGCGGCAACATGGAGTTCATGAGCGAGGTCAACTCCTATCCCGTCGCCTGGCGACAGACGCGTGTCAATGCCGGCGTGGAGCACTATCCCAGCGGCGCGAGCTGGGCCGAGCCCGACGTGAAGGACGCGGCGCGGTTGTTGCGCGGGGCGCGGTCGGACGCCGAGACCTCAAGCTCGCGGGCGGTTCGAGGGCAGGCGGACGTCTGTAAGCTGCTTGCGCCTCAAGCCATAGGGTCGTGTATGCGTGACCACCTGGAAGCTATGGCGCCAGACAGCGCGCGTGGGGCGGGTCGCCGCGTTAGGGAACGGCTGAAGGAGAGGCTGAATGCCGGCCGGCGGGTGTGAGGCCGGCACTGCTCCTTCGGCCATCGCCGATCCCGAGGCTCAGCCCGCGCCCCGCCGGCAGGCGCTCGATCAACGAGGCGGCACCGTCGGCTCGAACTCTCGTGCGGGCCTGCTTGGGTCGCGTTGCGTCAATCGGGTGCCGCGCTGGTTGTTGGCGCTCGCCTTCTATGTTGCAACGGCACTCATCACGATCGGCCGGCATGCACTGAGTCACCCGACGACCACGTGCGCGTGCCTCGGTAATGGCGACTCCGCAGCTTACACGTGGGGATTATCGTGGTGGCCCCATGCGATCACGCATGGGTTGAACCCGTTCGTCACCCACTACATGTGGTCCCCGGTGGGATTGAACGTTGCTCGCACCGCGATGATCCCCACCGCGGCGCTCGTGATGGCGCCGATAACCGCTCTCAGCGGCCCCTTCGTCTCCTACAACATTCTCTCGATCGCGAGCCCTGCACTCGCGGCCTTCACAACCTATCTGTTGTGTCGGCGACTCATCAAGCGAGAGCTTCCGTCGCTCGCTGGTGGCTACCTATTCGGGTTCAGCTCCTATGAGTTCGTGCAGTTGTTGGGACATCTGAACCTTACCCTAGTCTTCTTGATTCCGGTAATCGTGCACGTATGTCTGCGGCGCGCCGCTGGCGAGCTGTCCCGGGCTTGGTATGTGCCGACGATGGCATTGCTGTTCGTCCTCCAAGCCGGCCTCTCGACCGAATTGCTTGCAGAGTGCGTCGCGTTTGGGGCGCTGCTGCTCATCTGTGCACGCATGTTCGTACGCCGGGCACAACGCTCGCAAATCGATGGGCTGATCGCAGAGACCATCGGTGCGGGCATCCTAGCGTTCGTCGTCGCGTCGCCCTTCTTCTATTATGCGGTGATCAGCGGAGGCGCTCCGATGGGCTCACCGCTCTACTGGGAAAATTTTGGGCTGGACCTGCTCAATCTCGCCTTTCCGACATCCACGACTTGGCTTGGTCATCACGATTTCATGCAACTGAGTTCCAGCTATGAGATCAGCGATATAACCGAGACCGATGGGTATCTAAGCATTCCACTCATGATCGCCTTTGGATTGTGGCTTACGTGTTGCGAACGCAGGAGTCTTCTCGTGCGCTTGCTGGCGATCGCCGCCGGCGTGAGCCTGGTCATGGCTATGGGAGCGCACCTTCACGTGGCAGGCCACGGTACCGTCGCGCTGCCTGCGGACCTGGTGAAAGCATCATCCATATTCGACAATTTCATTCCGTCGCGCATGATCCTATTTACTACACTAGCGATGGCCGTTGGCGTGGCAGCATGGCTGGCGATGTCGGGCGGGGCCTTATTTTGGCGCTGGCTGACGGTGGCGCTGGTAGCCGTGCTGGTCTTCCCGAACCTCACGTCGTCGCTGTATGGTGGGACGCCCTCCAATCCATCGTTTTTCTCGACGGCTACCTACCGCCGCTATCTGACGCCGGGGGAGACCGTACTCGCACTTCCCTTTGGCGCACACGACCAGTCGGCTTTATGGCAGGCTGAGACGGGCTTCTATTTTTATATGCCAGGCGGCTATCTGTCCAATTTCGTCCCCCCGAGCTTCGGTGACCTGCCGATCATGAACAACTTCTTGAAGAATAGTTCGCCCCCTGCATCGGAACTGGGTTCGTTTATCCGCCAGCATTACGTTAGCGATGTCGTTGTCGACGACAGTGTGGCCGGCGTGTGGCCAGCGCTGCTCGCGCAACTCGGTCTACATGGCCAATTGATCGGGGGCGTACTGCTCTACCGGGTTCCCGATGCTCCCGCTTAGTTAGATGGCTGTCGAGTTCGCCACAGCTGAGGCCGTGTCCGCGCCTAAGGGATCGCCCGCGGTGCGCGGTGCGCGGCGTGTCGTTGCTGCAGTACCCAGCTGGGCTTGGGTGCTGGCGCTCTACGCGTCGATGTCCTTAGTGACAATCGGTCGATTCGCCGTCGTCCATATGCAGACGAGGTGTGCCTGCGAGGCGGCGATCGATCCGTCGCTATTCATGTGGGGTTTGTCGTGGTGGCCTCACGCAATAGTCAATGGTGTGAATCCCTTTGTGAGCCATCTACTCTGGACTCCGGTGGGCATTGACACCGCTCAGTTGACGTTCCTCCCGACCGCCGCGATCCCTCTGGGTCCCTTGACGGAGCTGTTTGGACCCGTGTTCTCCTACAACGTGCTCGCGATCGCCAGTCCCGCGCTCTCGTCGCTGACGGCGTACCTGCTCTGCCGTCGCATCGCGGGGCGCCAGCTACCTGCGATCGTGGGTGGCTACCTCTTTGGCTTCAGTGCCTACGAGTTTGCGCAGCTGACAGGTCACCTGAATCTGACGCTCGTTTTTTTGATCCCGGCTATGGTCCACGTGGCGTTGCGCCGCATAGATAGGGAGATTTCACGGCGGGCGTATGTGATCGCTATGGCGCTGCTGATCATCCTTCAGGCCGGGCTGTCGACCGAACTGCTCGCAGAGTGTGTTGGATTCGGCGCGATACTGCTCGTGGCGGCGTATCTCCTCACACCACGATCGGAGGGCTCGCGGGTCGCGTCGCTAGTCGGCGAGACCGTCGGTGCGGGTGTACTGGCGCTCGTAGTTGCTGCGCCATTCTTCTACTACGCCCTTCTCAGCGGCGGCTTTCCGCAGGGGAGCACATCCTACTGGGACATGTATGCGCTCGATCTGCTGAACCCACTGTTTCCGACTTACGCTACATGGCTTGGGCACGACGCCTTCAAGTCGCTCAGCGTTACCTACTCCGGGGGCGGCCTCACAGGTCAGGACGGCTATCTGAGTATTCCCGTGATCGCTATCTTCTTATTGTGGGCACTTAAGGAAGAGCGAAAACGGCTGCGCGCACGCCTCCTTTTGGTCGCGGCGGCGACTACGTTCGTCGTCGCCCTTGGGGCTCATCTGCACGTCGCCGGGTACCAGACAATCACGCTGCCACTCGACTGGACGAAGGAACTGCCGATCTTCAACGACATCATTCCCTCGCGTATCGCGATGTTCACGACGCTGGCGGTATCGATAGGTTTCGCGGCGTGGCTGGCGACTCCGGGTAGGCATACCGTTGGGCGCTGGCTGGTTGCAGCGGTGGCCGTCGTTGCGATCTTTCCTAATGTGACGCAGTCGCTTTATGGTGAACCCCCTAAGAACCCGCGCTTTTTTTCGACCGCGATGTACCGGCACTATCTAAAGCAGGGCGAGACCGTGCTGGTGCTGCCATACGCTTACAACGGCTCCTCGGATCTATGGCAGGCTGAGACCGGCTTCTACTTCTACATGCCGGAGGGATACGCCGGCCAGGTGGTGCCGCCGAGCTTTCTGGCCTCGACGGTCGCCGTGCGACTCTTGCAGAACACTCCGCCGCCAGCGTCTGAACTTGGCACGTTCATTCGCCAGCACTACGTCAGCGATGTCGTGGTAGAACTTAAGGCGGCTAGTCTTTGGTCCGGGGTCATGAGAGAACTTGGCTTGAGTGGACGCGCTGTCGGCGGTGTGATTTTGTACCCTGTGCGCGGCGCGCCTGCTTGATCGGCGATGCGAATCCTCGAGCCAGAAGAGTCTGTCGCGCGCATGGGACATCGCGCCAACAGCGCTCACCGCCGCGGCGACCGGGTGTAGGTGATCGTGCACAACCACGATCGTCCTCGGAGTGATGAGAGCTGTCGTGGTCTACAGCCGCACGAACTGCACCACCCATCGCGCATCGACGTGCGGACACATCGCCTCGGACCGCGCACCCTTCTGCCGCCATCCGACCACGCCCTTTGAAACGATCCTGCTCAATGCCCTCCGCGAAAACCCCCGCGCAGACCCCGGCGGCGCCATCTCCTGCGGGCGGGCCGGCCCGCGCGGGCGTGGGCCACGCGGCGCCCGACACGCAGGGCGAGTCGGCTGCGTTTGACTCGCGGTGGCGGCAGGACGGCAGGCCGTCGCTCGCGCAGCTCGCCGCCGCGGGCGAGCCCGGCGGCTGGCGGGCGGCGTGGCTGCGTCCGTCGTGGCGCTGGCTGGCGGCGCTCCTCGTGCTCGTCGGGCTGACCAATCTCGTCGTGCTCGCCAGCCAGGCAGTAGCGCTCGTGCACGCGTTCTACCTGGACGCCGACCTCGCCACTGCGTTCGTGCTGCCGGCGCTCGCGGGGCACCTACCGGCGGGGGCCGTCGTCTACATGGGCGCGCATGCGTGGTACGAGGAGTGGTGGTTCATGCGCGCGACGGCGGGCCTGCCGCACCACCGCCAGCTGTGGGAGGCCGTGCCGTTCCTGATCGGGCTGCTCGGGATCGCCGCGGTCGCC
The DNA here is from genome assembly GCA_963804675.1 of uncultured Solirubrobacterales bacterium. Taxonomy (GTDB): domain Bacteria; phylum Actinomycetota; class Thermoleophilia; order Solirubrobacterales; family Solirubrobacteraceae; genus Palsa-744. Next base: position 3,500,828 of record CAWDRI010000001.1, read on the forward strand.
GCGTGCGCGTGGCGGGCGCTTGGCTGGGTGGCGGGGCTGCTGAGCGCGGTCGCGCTGCTCGCGGCGAGCGAAACGCTGCGCGGGATCCTGTACACGCCCGACGCGCACGGACTAGTCGTGCTGCATCTAGGCGTGCTATGCGGCGCGCTGCTGTTTGTCGCGCGGCGGGCCCAGCGCGACACGCTGACACCCGGCGTGGTGGCGCTAGTAGGGGTGCCGCTGGTCGTGTTCACGGGCGCGGGCTTCACCGATCAGCTCGCGCTTTTCAGCGGCCTTGGGCCGTTCGTGCTCGCGCCCGCACTGTGCTGGTGGCGTTCGCGCTCGCGCGCGTGGCTGCTCGTCACGGGCTTCGCGCTGGTCGTCGGCGCGCTCGCGTTGGGGTGCGCGCTGTTGCTGAACCATGTGATGCAAGAAGCGCACGTCGTGCACTCGCCGTTCCCGCTCGACTTCGTTCCGCTCGAAGCGCTGCTAGTCGCCCTGCAGAACCTGATCGGCGCGTTCGCTCTGCTGGGCGGCGGCTCGTTCTTCGGCGGCCCCGCCAGCGGCGAACACCTACTGACGTTCCTCGCCGGCGCGCTGACGCTACTCGTGCTGCTTGCGACGCTGCGCATGCTGTGGCGACGCGCGCTCACCTGGACGGTAGCGCCCGCCGACGCGACCGGGCCCGCGCCGGCCGGGTCGGTGACGGCCCGTACGCAGAGTACGAGCGGCGCACGCGTGGCAGGAGCACCGCTTGAGTCGCTGCCGACAGGCTCGCACGAGCTGTTCGTCGCGTTTTGGGGAAGCGTGTTCGTGTTCGTGATCGGCGTCTTCTTGCTGTCCGCGCTGTCCAGCACGGCGCGCAACGATCGCTACCTGATTGGCGCGTGGGCTGCGCTCGCCGCACTGCTCGGCACGCTCACCGCCGGGCGTAGAGGACGCGCGGTGCTACTCGGCGCGGTCGCGTTGTTCGGGCTGCTCAACATCCACGCAGAGCTGTCGGTCCCGGCCGCTCCGTTCGCCACCGGTCCGAGCCACCGAGTGACCGGCGCACTCGAGCGGTTCGTGCGCGCGCACGGCGCGACGATCGGCTACGGCGGCTACTGGGACTCGACGCCGGTTACGTGGAACAGCGACTTCGCGGTCCAGGTGCTGCCCGTGCAGATGTGCGGCCTGCCGCGTGGATGGTGCGGGAGTTCGGAGATCGAGATCACGTCGTGGTACACGCCGCGCCCACACACGCGCACGTTCCTGCTCGTCGACACCCGGCCGGGCGTGCCGTCCGCGATCACCGCCCCGCCGGCCAGCTTCGGCCGCCCGATCGCCGGCGAGGTGCTCGGCGAAGGTTTGACGGTGTACGTCTTAACCACGACATCGCGAGCGACATCGAATAGTCCCATCCATATAAGCAGCTCCGAATCGAAACAGGCATCCATTTTTATGATTTCGGTCAATTGATGCCATATGTAAGTTATGAGCGGGGTGGGAGCAAGTTGCCAACGATGTGGCCAACGTCTCTGACGGGTATGGAATTGGAGCTTACTGAGAGCTGTCTGGGGCCTAGAACCGTCCCCCATGCTACTGGATAGAGTGTGGCGTGGAATGCGCGTCACGATGTCCGCACAGGAGCCAGACTTCGAGCGTGATGCCCCGGTCGTCTGCGTGCCGGCCGGGACGCTCGACGGCCGGACCCTCGCCTATATACGCGCTGTCGTGGAGCGATCGGGCGCCGAGGTGCCCGTCGTAGTCGCTGGTCGCGATGTATCGATCGAATCGCTCGCGGAGTTGCTAGCTGATACACCCAGAAGAAGACTTACGGCGGTGGCAGTGGATAGTGATAAGGTGGCCGCGGCTATCAACGCCGTCGCTCGACTGAGTCGACCGTCTGATCTTGCGCTCATAGCCGGCAGCACTTGTGTCGGGTATGGATGGCTGCGCGGGTTGCATGTGGCGGCAACCAGTGACTCCACCGTCGCCAGCGCGACGCCCTTGTCGCTGGGCGCTGGGGGTGTACGGCTGACGCGAAATGGTGCCGTCGATTCACATGGGGCCGCGTGCAGCGGGTCGGGGATCGCGAGGGGCTCTTCGCATGTTGAGCTGGACGGCATGGTCAGGCGTGTCGCCGATGAAATTCGTGCCACTAGCCTACGACTCTACCCGCGCATCGCGACTATGGGCCCAAGATGCGTCTACATCCGTCGCGCCGCCTGGGATCTGGCTGGACCTTTGAACGAGGACCTGCTGCTCGAGCAGGCGTTGGACGCGATGGCGGCAAAGATAATGGCGCTGGGCATGGTGCACGTCTTGGCCGATGACGTGACGGTTATCGGTGTCCCAGCGCTGGCGGCCGAGGGCGAGAGAGCGAATGAGGCCAGCGCATCCGCCGAGGGGTCGACGTCGCCGTCTGGTGTGGCCTCATGTGAGCACAAGCTCCAGGCAGCCATAGCCTGCGACGAGCGCGGCCCGCTGCGACGCGTGCTCGACTGGGGACGCGTTGGGCTGGATGGCATGTCGATTACGATCGACGCTCGCGCGTTGACGAGCATGGTAGGCGGAACCCAGACGTACATCGTCGGCCTGATCCGTGCGTTGGCGCGCGAGCACCGTGGTGCGATGCGGGTTCTGGTGGCACCAGACATCTCCGCTGACGTGCGGGCCGCGATCACCGAGGCACCCGGTGTGGAGCTACTGCCCTACGACGAGGCGCTTCGCGGTGTGGCGCTCAGCGACGTGGTCCACCGGCCCCAACAGGTCTTCACGCCTGAGGATCTGGCGTTGCTGCGCCTGGTGGGACGGCGTATCGTGATCGGCCAGCAGGATCTGATCGCCTACCACAACTACAGCTACCACCCCGATGTGGAGAGGTGGCGAGCCTATCGGCGCACGACACGCCTGGCGATGGCCGGTGCCGACCAGGTGGTGTTCTTTTCCAAGCACGCCCGGCGCGATGCGCTGGCCGAGGAGCTGTTGCCCGAGGGGCGCACGCACGTCGTCGGCATCGGTTGGGAGCCGCTTTTCTCGGCGGGGCTCGCAGGCGAGGCTCCTGCCGGACTGGACGCCGGCGAACGGTTTCTGCTGTGCCTAGGCGCCGACTACGCGCACAAGAACCGACCGTTTGCAATCGAGCTGCTGCGTGCACTACGTGCGCGCGGGTTCGATGGCCGCCTCGTGCTGGCAGGCAGCCACGTGCCCTACGGGTCTTCCCGGGAGCGCGAGGCGGAGTTGCTGAACAAGGAGCCGGACCTAGCCGATCACGTGCTCGACCTCGGGCCGGTCGAGGAGGCGGGCAAGCGCTGGCTCTATGCGCACGCCCGCGCGCTGCTCTACCCGACCGTGTATGAGGGCTTCGGTCTCATCCCATTGGAGGCCGCGCACGCCGGTCTTCCCTGCCTGTTCGCGCCGCAGGCGTCGCTTGCGGAGCTTGCCGGCGATGCAGCGACGCTCACCCCTTGGGACCCGGACCTCAGCGCACTGTCCGTTCTGCCGCTGCTGGATGACGGGCCCGCCCGCACCGAGCACATTCAGCGCCTGCTGGACATCCGAGTTCGAAGCTGGCAGGAGATCGCGCGGGAACTGCTGGCCGTGTATGAGCAAACGCTCTCGGCGTCCCCACCGGAGGCGGCGCCGCGCGCGTGGCAGGAACTTGACCGGGAGAGGTACATCGTCACTCTGGACCGCGATGTGGCAAAGCTTAAGAAGATCGCCGAGGAGTACCAGGGCGCATACCACGGGCTCGAGGAGCGGGTGGAGTTTGGCTTGCCGCTGATCGACAGCGGAGGTCTGCTAAGCCGACGGCAGCAGCGCGGACTCATGCGCATCGCGGCGCGCGGGAGCCTGGGAGTGCTGGCGCTCGCACCGCTTGGTCTGCTTGGCCATGGGAAGGATCGCGACCAAGACGCTTCGCGTGGCTGATTCAGCCATAAAGACGGCGCTCTTGAACGGCTCGCTTTTGAAGAAGTTGCGAAGTCTTGGTACGCGAGGCCCGCGGCGGGTTGACAAGCCGTTTATGCTCCCTTAATAAAGGCGGGTGGATCGCGACCCTCGGGAGACGGTGCAGCGAGCGTGTCGAAGCTGGGCGGGGGCAGCTGCGGCACCAGTTAGATCGCGGCATAGCGCAGTCGGCGACAGCACGGCCCGAAGCGAAGCCCCTGGGGTGGCTCTGGCATGAGGTTATTGGTAGCAACGCCACTACATCTGCTGCTGGTCGACGCGGACACCGGCAGTACCACCGAGCTGCGTGGGAGCGACGGCGAGTACTTCGGCCTCAGCTGGAACACGGAGGCGATCTTCGTGTCGCACTCGCGCGTGAGCAACGAGGAACTGCTCACGCACGAGGCCTTCCTCGCCGCGGAACGGGGCGAAGTGGCCAGCTATGGCCTCGATGGCGATGTCTCGGCGCGCACGCCCAAGCGGATGCTGCTGCCGCATCAGATCGAGTGGGTCGAGGATCGGCTGCTGGTCGTCGATACCGGTCGCGAGCGGCTCTCCTCCTACAGCGCAAGCGGCGCTCTGATTGGGGATGTCGCTCTGGGCGACGTCGGCTGGGACAGGGGCCGGGGCGACCGCATGGGACATCACTTCAACAGTGTCCACCGAAGCGGCGAACGCGTGTGGATGGTGGCGCACAACCACGACCGACCGTCGGAGTTGTGGGAGATGTCGTGGCCGGCACTCGAGCTGGTCGAGGTCCACGCCACGCGCGCCTCGTGGGCGCATAACATCTGGGATGGCCCGCTTGGCTTGGTCGTCTGCGACTCGCGCCGGGGCAGGCTGCACGAGGTGCGGTCCGGCCAAACGATCTGGGCGGCCGACGAACCCGGCTTGATCTCGCGGGGGTTGGCCGTGGACCACGAGCATCTCTTCGTCGGGCGCTCAGAGCCCAGCGCAAGACACGGGCGCCTGTACAACGACGGCGGCCTGTGGGTGGTTGACCGCGACACGCTCAAGACCGTAGACGAGCTGCGCTTTCCGGGTCTTGGCTGCGTCAACGAAGTGCGCCTGCTCGACGGCATGGACGAGTGCCACAACGGCGAGCCCTTCGACAACGCGTTGTTGGCGGCCTTGTCGAGAAGGCCGGCGTCAGCTACGGTGAGCGAGTTCGCCGCCTGAGTTCGCGAACGGCCTGGCATGTCTGACGCTCGCCTGCGTGTCCTATTCGCCAACCACAACCAGAGCAGCCCGAGCGGCGGCGGTGGTCAGGTGCTGCACGAGACCGTTGCGGCGCTGCGCAAGCTGGGTGTCACTGTGGAGGTCACGACGGATCTCGACCCCGACGTTCGCGGCTTCGACCTCGTGCACGCCTTCAATGTGTGGCCGCTGGAGACCTCGTTGCCGCAGATGCGCCACCTTGGCGCGGCGAGCGTTCCTGTCGTGTGGGAGCCGATCTTCTCCGACCTTCGCGAGTTTGCCTGGGCGATATGGGCAATCCGCCTGCTCAACAAGCTTGTCCCCGATTCGGAGGATTGGCAGAGCGTGCTTGCCGCAATCGAGTCTGGCACGCTCGTCGCCGACGGTATTGCGCGGTGGGGTCAGAACGAGATTGCCCCAGGCTACTTTGCCGCGGTCGCCGAGATGTTTGCGATCGCCGATCACGTATCGGTGTGCAGCCTGCACGAGATCGGCATGCTCGCGCGAGTCGCGTCCATGGTGCGCACGCCGTTCGGTGTGGTGCCGCATGGTGTTGCGATCGAGCAGTTCGCCGATGCCGACGCGCACGAGTTTGTCGATCGCTATGGCATCAAGGACTTCATTCTCTGTGTAGGGAGTATCGAGCCACGCAAGAACCAACTGTTGCTCGTCGAGGCAGTCCGCGACCTCGGCCGCCCGATCGTCCTGATCGGACCCGCGTATCCCGGACAGGGCGATTACCTCGCCAAGTGTCGCTTTCTAGGGGGGGATCTTTTGACCTACATCGATGAGCTTCCTCGCGAGCTGGTGGCGTGCGCCTACAAGGCGGCCGCCGTCCATGCCCTACCGTCATTCGCCGAGGGCTCGGCGCTATCGACGATGGAGGCGGCGGCCGCAGGCTGCGAGATCGTGACGTCGAACCGCGGCTCGGAGTTCGAGTATTACGGCGACCTCGCTCGCACCTGTGACCCGGTTTCGCCGTCCTCGATCCGCGCGGCCGTCGAAGATGCCCTGCTGCACTCTCGCGGCGAGCAGCTTGCGGCCCACATGCGGACCTTCACATGGGAGCGTACAGCCGAAGCGACCCTTGCGGCTTACCGCAGGACGCTCGCCGCATAGGTTCTCGGGCTGCGTTGCGATAGGCCGCCATTGCCAAGCGCACGACTGGATGCTCCTCGCCGTGGCCGCAGGTAGGGCGCTCTTGATCGGCTCGGCGGCGTGTCACGAAGCGTCGCCCGTGCGCGAAATGTGCGTGCCGAGCATCGCCACCTACCGCCTGAACCCCGCTGGCTCGGCGTGGCGGCCACCGCCCCGATGCGCCAGGCGCGCGCCCGTCCGGCGGCCGTACAAACTGCAGGACGGGCGGGTGCTGCTGGCCGGCGGTTTTGGCGACACACATTCAGACAATCCTCGCGACGGTCGCGCGGCCTGAGCATCGGGAAGCCGATCCGCGACCGGGCCGCGAGCGCTTCTACCGCCAGAACGCACTCGACCCTGGGCGCTGGCTGCGCGTCGTCGTAGACTTCAACAACGAGCCCGGCTGGGTCGTAACCGTCCTGGTTCAGGACGATGATCCCCGCTGATAGACCTCATGAGCGTCACGATCGCAGGCACCACCTTCGAGCACCACCACTACGACGAGCGCGGGGACGTGCTCTATCTCAGCGTGGCGCGTCACCAAGGGCCGCCCGCGCGCGCGCTGTCCACGCTGGAGGGGCACAACGTCGAATACGACGCCGGCGGGCGCATCGTCGGCATGACCCTCACCAACGTCCGCTGGCTGTTGGACCGTGACGGACAACTGGCGATCACGCTGCCTGTCGGTCACGCCGGCCCCGACGACCTCGCGCAGGCGCTGAAGCCCGCCGCTTAGCTGCGTCTTCTGCGCACTGAGCGCCTTCCTCGTTGTTCGTCGCCCATCCGACCACGCGCTTTGCAACGATCCCCGCAATGCCCCCCGCGATGCCACCGGCGCAGTCGCCCTCCACGCAGCCCGGATCGCGCGCGGGCGCGCGCGGGGGCGCGAATGGCGCGCCGGACGCGACCGCCCGCGGCGCGCGCCCGCGGCGGGCTGTGCGCGGCGCGCTCGACCGCCTGCTCGCGACGGCGGGTGGCGAACACGGCTGGCGTGCGACCTGGCTGCGCCCGTCGTGGCGGTGGCTGGCGGCGCTGGTCGCGCTCGTCGGGCTGGCCAACCTGCTCGTGCTCGCCGACCAGGCCGCGGCGCTCGTGCACGCGTTCTACCTGAACGCCGACCTGGCGACCGCGCTCGTGCTGCCGGCGCTCGTCGGCCACGCGCCGGCGGGAAGCGTCGTCATCGTCGGCGCGCACCCGTGGTATGAGGAGTGGTGGTTCATGCGCGCGACCGCCGGTCTGGCGCACTACCGCCAGCTGTGGGAGGCGGCGCCGTTCCTGGTCGGTTTGCTCGGGATCGGCGCGGTGGCGGCCGGTGCGTGGCGCGCGCTCGGCTGGGTCGCGGGGCTACTCAGCGCGGTCGCGCTGCTGGCGGCCAGCGAAACGCTGCGCGGACTGCTCTACACGCCCGACGTCCACGGGCTGGTCGTGCTGCATCTGGGAGTGCTCTGCGGCGCGCTGCTGTTCGTCACGCGCCGGGCCGCGCGCGGGGCGCTGACGCCCGGCGTCGCGCTGCTCGTCGGCGTGCCGCTGGCGGTGTTCACCGGCGCGGGCTTCACCGACCAGCTGCTGCTGGTCAGCGGTCTGGGGCCGTTCGTGCTCGCGCCTGCGCTGTGCTGGTGGCGCGCACGCACGCGCGCCTGGCTGGCCGTCACCGGCTTCGCGCTGGTCGTCGGGGCGCTCGCGTGGGGGTGCGCCGCGCTGTTCACGCACGTGATGGAAGAAGCGCACGTCGTGCACTCGCCCTTCCCGATCACGTTCGTCTCGCTGGAAGCGATGCTGATCGACGTGCAGAACCTGATCGGCGCGTTCGCGCAGCTGGGCGGCGGCGCCTTCTTCGGCGCGCCCGTCAGCGGCGCAAACCTGCTGACGTTCCTCGCCGGCGCGCTGACGCTGCTCGCGCTCGGCGCCACCGTGCACATGTTGTGGCACCGCGCGCGGACGTGGACGGCGCCCGCGCCGCCCGCAGCCGGCCCTCCCACGCCGGCCGGGTCCGCCGCGGGAGGGCCGTCCCTGGTCGCGCCGCCCGCGCCGGGCGCGCCCGGAGCAGCTGCGAGCGTGCTGGCGACGGGACCGCGCGAGCTGTTCGCCGCGTTTTGGGGGCTCGTGCTGGTGTGCGTGGTCGGCGCGTTCGCGCTGACCGAGCTGTCGAACACGGTCGGCGACGCGCGCTACCTGATCGGCGCGTGGGCCGCGCTGGCCGCGTTGCTCGGGCTGCTCGCCAACGGGCGTGCCGGGCGCGTGGCGCTGCTCGGCGCGGTCGCGCTGTTCGGGTTGCTCAACATCCACTCCGAGCTGTCGGCCGGCGTGACCCCGTTCGGCGAGGGCCCCAGCCAGCGCATGACCGGCGCGATCGAGCGTTTCGCGCGCGCACACGGCGCGAGCGTCGGCTACAGCGGCTACTGGGACACGATGCCCGTCACCTGGAACAGCAAACTCGCGGTGCAGCTGCTGCCGATCCAGGCGTGCGGTTTTCCGAGCGGCTGGTGCGAGGACTCCGAGATCCAGATCTCGTCGTGGTACACGCCGCGCCCGCACACCAACACGTTCCTGCTCGTCAACACACGGCCGGGTGTGCCGCTGGCGATCACCGCGCCGCCCGCGAACTTCGGCCACCCGTTCGCCGCACAGGTGCTCGGCGAAGGGTTCGCGATCTACGTCTACCACCACGACCTCGCGAGCGGCGTCAGCCCCTGAGCAGCCGCTGAGCGGGCCCCTGCGTGTGGGCGCACGCGTTGGCTCTCTGAGCGGCTGGGAGTTGCTCGTACTGGCGATCCAACCCCGCCGCCGGCTTCAACGGCGCCGGCTGGGCATGTGTCGTACTTCGGTCCAACACGCCCGCCGGCTTCAAGAGCGCGGGCAGCGCATGTGTCGTACTTCGGTCCAACACGCCCGCCGGTTTCAAGCGGGGGGCGGGCTATACCGATGAGATGACGCGAGCGATGGGTCCAAGGCGCCTCTTCACACGTTGCACCCGACTGCCGCTGGCGACGCTGCTCGCGGCGACGGCCTGCGCGGCCGGCACGACCGGCACGACGGTCCTCGCGGCGGCGCCCGCGCCTGCCCAGGCCGCCACGCCGGGGGTGGTGCTGATCAACACGCCGCGCACCGCCGACCTGCGCGCGCTGGGGACGCACTGGGTGCGGGTGTTTGCGCAGTGGCCCGAGCTGCAGCCCCAGCCGGGGGCGCTCGACTCGAACTGGCTGTGGGAGTACGAAAAGCTGTTCGCGCAGCTGCCCAGGGGCACCAAAGTCGTGGTCGACGTGGTCGACAGCCCGCAGTGGGAGACCGGCTCGGCCGACCCGCACATGCCGCCGGTGAACCCGCTCGACTACGCCTCCTTCGTCGGCGCGCTGGCACAGCGCTGGGCGGGCAAAGTGGCGGCGTGGGAGATCTGGAACGAGGAGGACAGCCCGGCGTGGTGGACGGGCGCGCCCAACCCCGCCGCCTACACGGCGCTGCTGAAGGCCACCTACCCGTTCGTCAAGGGCGCCGACCCCAGCGCGACGGTCGTGCTCGGCGGCATGACCGGCAACGACTACCCGTTCCTGGAAGGCGTCTACGCGGCCGGCGGGGAGGGCTCGTTTGACGCGGTCGGCGTGCACACCGACACCGCCTGCGACGTCAACCCGCCGACGGCGTTTCTGCGCGGCGCGGGCGGGCGGCTGATCCCGGACTCGTTTTTGGCCTACAAAGAAGTGCACGCCGTGATGGCCGCCAACGGCGACGGCGAAAAGCCGATCTGGATGACCGAGCTGAGCTGGCGCACGACCGAAGCGACGTGCAACGAAGGCGCGTGGGCGGGCCAGAAGCCCGAGGGCGTCAGCGAAGCCCAGCAGGCGGCTTACCTCGGGCAGGCCTACCACTGTCTGGCGCAATCCCCCTACGTGCAGCTGGCACTGTGGTTTCCGCTGCAGGATGAAGGCGCGACGGTCTCGGGCCTGCTGCGCACCAACGGCTCGCGCAAGCCGTCGTTCGCGGCGATGGAAGCCTACGCGCGCGACGGCACGACCGGCGCCGGCGGCGAGTGCGGCAGCCTCAGCGGCCCGCGGATCGACGTGGCCGCGCCGGGCGACCACGCGACCTACAGCGCGGCGCTGCCGATCCGCGTCTCCGCCAGCGACGGCGCGGGCGTCGGCCGGATCACGTTGGAGATCAACGGCAAGCTGATCCGCAATTTCACCAACCAGTCCTTCCCGCACACGCTCGCCGGCGCGATCCACTGGCACGGCGCGCAGCACATCCGCTACGGCGCCAGCGAGCTGACGTTCATCGCGGTCGACAAGCTGCGCAACGAATCGCGCGTGACGATCACGATCGACCACCGCCGCTCGCGTCGCCACCGCCGCCACTGACCCGCACGCCCGTCCTCGCTCCAGCCGATACTAACGCGCCCGCCCGCCCTCACTCCCGCCGCCACTGACCGACGGCGCGTGTCCGCCTCCAGGCGCCGCGCCTGACGGGCCGCGCCTCGCGCCCCAGGCGACCGCACCGCGGTCGCCCCCCTCCAACAAACGCGGCCTGCGGGTGGGGGTGTGGGTTTGGTGCGCATCCGCGCGGGCGCGCCCGCCGGCCGACGCTCGGTAGGCGCGGGGCGTCCTGCCCCGCGTGCGGTAGGGTGCCACGCCATGGCGGCCAAGCGCAGCGCCCTGATCACGGGCATCACCGGCCAGGATGGCTCCTACCTCGCCGATCTGCTGCTGGAGAAGGGCTATGACGTGCACGGCATGGTGCGGCGCAGCTCGACCGAGAAGTTCGAGCGCATCGAGCATCTGCGCGACCGTGTGACGCTGCACCAGGGCGACCTGCTCGACCAGCGCTCGCTGGTGGACGCACTGCGCGCCTCGCGCCCGGACGAGATCTACAACCTCGCCGCGATGTCGTTCGTGGCGGTCTCCTGGATTCAGCCGACGCTGACCGCCGAGTTCACCGGCACCGGCGTCACGCGGATGCTCGAGGCGATGCGCGAAGTCTGCCCGCAGGCGCGCTTCTACCAGGCGTCCTCCAGCGAGATGTACGGCAAGGTCCGCGAGGTCCCCCAAACCGAGCTGACCCCCTTCTACCCACGCTCCCCCTACGGCGTCGCCAAGGCCTACGGGCACTTCATCACCGTCAACTACCGCGAGTCCTACGACCTACACGCGACCAGCGGGATACTTTTTAACCACGAGAGTCCCCGCCGTGGGCTGGAGTTCGTAACCCGCAAGATCACCTGGCATGCGGCCGCGATCAAGCTTGGGCTGGCCGACAAGCTGCACCTCGGCAACCTCGACGCCGAACGCGACTGGGGTTACGCCAGGGACTACGTGGAAGCGATGTGGCTGATGCTTCAACGCGACCAGGCCGAGGATTACGTGATCGCCACGGGGGTCGCGCACTCGGTCAAAACGTGCCTGGAGATCGCCTTCGACCAGGCCGGCGTGGCGATCGACGACCACGTGGTGATCGACGACTCGCTCAAGCGCCCCGCCGAGGTCGACCACCTGATCGGCGACCGCTCGAAGGCCAGCCGCGACCTCGGTTGGGAGCCGCAGACCAGCTTTGAGCAGCTGATTCGCCTGATGGTCGACGCCGACCACCGGCTCCTGAGCGGGGGCGGGGCGTCCTAGGAGGCCGCGCGTGGCGGTCGACCCCACGCCGTCGCGCGGCGCCGCCACGCCGGCCGCCGGCGTCGCAAACGAGCCCGCCGGTGCGCACGCGCAGTCCGACCGCGGCGGGCCGCGCCGTGCGCTGATCACGGGCATCTCGGGCCAGGACGGCTCCTACCTGGCGGAGCTGCTGCTGGAGAAGGGCTACCACGTGACCGGCCTCGTGCACGCCCGGGGGGGCGGCGGCGACGACGACGACGACGACGAGCGGGCCGACGACGCCGCGACGCCGTCGCTCGGCGCCGCGGCGCACCTTCGCGGCCGGATCGAGGTGGTGGCGGGCGAGCTGCTCGACCACGCGAGCCTGGAGGCGGCGGTGCGCCAGGTGCGCCCCCACGAGCTCTACCACCTGGCGGGGCCCTCGTTCGTGCCCTACTCGTGGGAACACCCGTCGCAGACGTTCGCCGCGATCGCGGGCGCCACCGCGGCGCTGCTGGAGACAGTGCGCGCGCTGGACCCCGCGATCCGCGTATTCGTGGCGGGGTCGGCCGCGATGTTCGGCTGGGCCAGCGAAAGCCCCCAGCGCGAGGACACCCCGGCACAGCCCAACTCGCCCTACGCGGTGGCCAAGCTCGCCGCGCACCAGCTCGTCGGTGCGCTGCGCACGCACAACGGCCTGTACCTCTGCTCGGGCATCCTCTACAGCCACGAGTCCGAGCGCCGCCCGTTGCATTTTGCGACGCACAAGATCACGCGTGCCGCCGCGGCGATCAAGCTGGGGCTGGCCGAGGAGGTCGTGCTCGGCGACCTGGAGGCCGTGCGCGACTGGTCCTTCGCCGGCGACATCGTGCGCGGCGCGTGGCTAACGCTCCAGCAGCAACACCCAGCCGACTACATACTCGCCAGCGGCGTGGGGCACACGATCGCGCAGTTCGCCGACACCGCCTTCGCGTGCGTGGGTCTGCGCGCCGCCGAGCACATCCGCATCGACCCCACGCTGGTGCGCGCGCGCGAGGCGACGCCGCCCGTGGGCGACCCCACGCGTGCCCGCCGCGAGCTCGGCTGGCGTGCCGAGCTCGACTTCGAGCAGCTCGTCGCGCGCATGGTGCGCGCCGACCTGCGGGCGCTGGGCGAGGTCTCTCGCTGAGTCCGACCCGCGGCGCGCGCGGGGGCGCGTTTTCGAGCCGCATTTTTCGAGCCCATTGGCGCGTACGCGCGCGTACACCCGCACACACGCGCGTACGGCCGTGCGATTTCGCGTCGTGTTGTGCGATTGCGCGTCGTCGCGGGGCGAGGTCTCGCGGGTGCGGACGGTCGGGTAGCGTTCGCACGCGTGAACGTCACTCCCACCAGCCTGCCCGGTGCGGTCGTGCTCGAACCGCGCGCGTTCCCCGACGAGCGCGGCTTCTTCGTCGAGACCTACCGGCGCGAGTGGCACGAGGCAGCGGGCATCCCGGCGGCCGCGCACTTCGTGCAGGACAACCACTCGCGCTCGACGCGCGGCGTGCTGCGCGGCATGCACTTCCAGATCGGCGCCGGCGTCGCCAAGCTGGTGCGCTGCGGGCGCGGGCGGATCGTCAACGTGATCGTCAACCTGCGACGCGGCTCGCCGACCTACGCGCAATGGGATGCCGTCACGCTCGACGACGAACGGCTGTGCGAGCTGTACGTGCCGGTGGGCTTCGCGCACGGCTTCTGCGTACTCAGCGACGTGGCGGACGTGCTCTACAAGCAGACCGGCTACTACGACGGCGCCCTCGAACGCGGGATCGCCTGGAACGACCCGCAGATCGCGGTCGACTGGCCGACCGACGTGCAGCCGCTGGTCTCCGCGCGCGACGCCGCCGCGCCGACACTGGGCGAGGTCGCCCACGAACTGCCGTTCGTCTACGAGGGCTGACGGCGAGCGCTGGCCGCGAAGCTGGCAAACTTCGGGGCCGCGATGCGAGCTACCGCCCTCGGCGCTCTGCGCGAGCGCACCAACGGCTTCACAACCACCCCGCGCCAGTGCGCGCTGGCGGCGTGCGTGGGGCTGGGCGCGCTGACACTGATCGTGCTGACGGGCGCGGCGGTGCGGTTGACGGGCTCGGGTCTCGGCTGCCCGCACTGGCCGAAGTGCTACGGCAAGTTCTACCCCCCGCTCGGCACGCACGCGGTGATCGAGTTCTCCAACCGGCTGATCACCGGCCCGGTGTGCATCGCTGCGGGTATCGCGTGGCTGGCGGCGCTGCGCCGGCGGCCCTACCGGCGCGACTTGGCGTGGATCGGCGCGCTGCTGCCGCTCGGCGTCGTCGCACAGGCTGTGCTGGGCGGCCTGACCGTCAAAGGCCGCCTGGACTACGGCTGGGTGATGGGCCATTTCGGGCTCTCGATGCTGATCCTGGTGGCCGCTGCGGCGCTCGTGTGGCGCGCCACGCACGAGCCGGGCGAGCGCCCCCAGGCGGTCGATCGCACGCTGGTGCTCGGCACACGCGCGCTCGTCGGGCTCGGCGCGCTGACGATCTTCGCGGGGACCGCCGCGACCGCCGCCGGGCCGCACGGCGGCGGCTCGCCCGGGCAGCGAATCACGCGCCTTGACTTCGACGGCAGGGGGACGATGGACTTCGTGATCCACCGCCACGCCGAGATCGCGTTCGTGTTCGGGCTGCTCGCCGTCTGGCTGTGGTGGCTGGCGCGCCGGCGCGGCGCCGACCCGCTACTGCGGCGCTGCACGACGGGGCTGTGCGTGCTGCTCGCGCTGCAGGGCGTCGTCGGGGTCGACCAGTATGAGACGCACCTGCCCACCGAGCTCGTCTGGGTGCACGTCGCGCTCGCCTGCGCGACATGGCTGGCGACGCTGTGGACGGCGTACGCCGCCGGACGGCTGCCGCGCCGCGCCCCGCTGGTGGCTGAGCAGGTCCGCCGGCCCGCCGCCGCCGAGGACGCCCACGCGCCCCCGCCGGTGCGTGTCCCGGTCTGAGTGCGGCTTCGCGGCGTGCCCGCCCCCGCAGGGCACCCGCACGCGCGGTGCACGACCTGTGTCGGCGGCGAGCAGCGCCCGCACGGCGCCGCGCCCGCACGGCGCCGCGCCCGCACGGCGCCGCGCCCGCACGGCGCCGCGCCCGCACGGCGCCGCGCCCGCACGCCAGCGGCTGGTTGCGCCGCGCGCGCTCGCCCCGCGGCCGCCGTTACGTCCTGGCCTGTCGCTAAGCTGCCCGCTTTAAGCAACACGAGACCCCAGACGAGGGAGGTAGTGCGATGACTAAGAACGATCTGGCCGAGAAGGTCGCCGAGCGCACCGGACTGGCAAGTGGCCAGGCGCGCGAGGTCCTGGAGGCGACGATCGACGCCGTCTCAGATGAGCTGGCGGCCGGTGGCGAGGTCGCGCTGGCGGGCTTTGGCAAGTTCAGCGTCGGACACCGCGCAGCCCGCCAGGGGCGCAACCCGGCGACCGGCGAGACGATCAACATCGCGGCGAGCAAGGCCGCCAAGTTCTCCGCGGCGAGCGCGCTGAAGAGCCGTCTGAACTCCTGACCAGCGCGCCTTCCGCGCGTGCGGGCAGTCGTTCGGCGCGTTGCCATTCGCGCCCGCGATTCGCGCGCGCGGAAGGCGGGCGTGTCAGGGCGGGCGACGGCACCGACAACTAACCTGACCCCCACGCCCCGGGAAACCAGACAGGGACCGCTCGACGGCGAGCACCTGCACGCGCGCCGCACGGCGCGTCGCCGCGAGCTGGCCCGCGCGCGCCGGCGGCGGGCGCTGCTCGCGGCCTGCCTGCTGGTCGCGGTCGTTGCGGCGCTCACCGCGATCGCACTCGCCTCCCGCGGCTCGCCGGCAGGTTCGCCTCCCGCCCGGGCAAGCGACGCGAACGTCGCAGGACCGCGCGGCACGGGCGTGGGCGGTGCGGGCGGCAGCCACGCGAGCACCACCAAAACGCCACCGCGAGCGGCGCCAATCCTCATGTACCACGTCATCAACCCGCCACCGCCGGGTGCGCCCTACCCGGGTCTGTATGTCGCGCCGCAGGAGTTCGCCGAACAGATGCGCGCGCTCGCGCAGGCCGGCTACCGGGCGGTGACGCTCGACCAGCTGTGGGCCAACTGGCGCAAAGGCGCGCCGCTGCCCGCCGGCAAACCGGTCGTGCTGAGCTTCGACAACGGCTACCAGTCGCAGTACACCAACGCGCTACCCGTGCTGCGCGGGCTGGGCTGGGTCGGGGTCGAGAACATCCAACTCACGGGTCTGCCGCCCTCCCAGGGCGGCCTCTCCAGCGCGCAGGTTGCGGGTCTGGTGGCGGCGGGCTGGGAACTGGACACGCAGGGCATCAGCCACGCGGACCTCACCACGCTCGACGCGGCCGAACTGCACCAGCAGGTCGCCAGCGCGCGCGGCACGATCCAGCGGCGCTACCGCGTGCCGGTCAACTGGTTCTGCTACCCCTCCGGCCAGTACGACGCGACCGTCGTCGCGGCCGTGCAGGCGGCCGGCTACCGCGGCTCGACGACCGTCGTGCCGGGCTGGGCGGGGCCCGACTCAGACGCCGATCGCCTGCCGCGGTTGCGTGTGCTTGGGGGCACCAGCGGCGCGGCGCTCGTCAGCGAGCTGACGGCGATCCGGCACGAACCGCCGCCGCCGGCGTCCTACGTGACGAACTGAGGGGTCCGCTCCACCATAAGCCGCCGGTTGGGCGCTCGGGCGGAGTTCTGGGCTCGCCCACGTCACGCCGCGCTGGCCCGCCCACGCCACGCCACGCCGCGCTGGCCCGCCCACGCCACGTCACGCCGCGCTGGCCCGCCCACGCCACGTCACGCCGCGCTGGCCCGCCCACGCCACGCCACGCCGCGCTGGCCCGCCCACGCCACGCCACGGGGCAGATCGATAGGATGCGCGCCATGCTGGCAACCGTCCCCGGCTGGGGCTCCTGGAGCTTTAACCCGATCGTCGTGCTCGCGCTGGTGCTTGCCGGCGTGCTCTATGTGCGTGCCTTCCGCCGCGCGGCGGCGCGTTCGACCGCCGTGGGTGCGGGGCATTGGGTCCCCTACATGTGCGGTCTAGGCGTAATCGCGATCGCGTTGTGCTCACCGCTTGACCCGATCGGCGACGAATACCTGCTTTCGGCGCACATGGTCCAGCACATCCTGCTCTCGGACATCGCCCCGGCGCTGCTAGTGCTCGGCCTGCGCCGCCCGCTGCTGCCGCTGGGCCTCCCGCGCGACGTGCTGCTACGGATCGCGCCGGGCGGCGGCCGGTTGGGCCGGGTGCTGGCGCGGGCGACCTCGCCGTGGGTTGCGATCCCGCTGTGGGCGACCGCGACATGGGTGTGGGCGATCCCGCGCGTCTTTGACTTCGCCGCCGAACACCAGCTGGTACACGACTTCGAGCACGCCACCCTCTTCTACACCGGCCTGGCGCTGTGGTGGCTGATCATCGACCCGCTGCCCCGCGCACGTCTGCGTCCGGGCGGCCAGCGTCTGGCGCTGCTGGGCTTCTCGCGTCTGGCGAGCGCCGGCGTGTGCCTGCCGCTGACCTGGATCGCGACGACCCAGTACCCGCGCTACGCCGACGCGCCACGCGCCTTCGGCATCTCGGCGATCACCGACCAGCACCTAGCCGGCGCCGGTATGTGCTTCCTGGAGTTCCTTGTCTTCGGCATCGCCTTCGCCGCGGTCTTCATCAGCGTGCTCGGGCGCAGCGACGCCGGCGACGCGATCGCCGAGCGAGCAGCGGGCGACCGCATTCTGACCTGACTCTGGCGCGCGCCTCGTCTCGCCAGCCAGGCCCGGTGGCGGGTGGCCTTCGTCTCCTTGATCGGGGCCGGTCGGCTCGCCGTTGAACGGCAGGTCTGCGCCCCTGAGAAGCGCTAGAGCCAAGCAGCTCAAGGACGCACCGAGCGAAGTGTGCAAATAGCACACGTGCTGGCCGATCGGCGATCTCGTTGATCGTCGATCGGTAGGACGCAGAGATGCGCCGGCTATAGCGCTTCTCAGCCGCAGCCTGTGTTGTTGCCGCACGACGAACACGTGTAGCAAGAGCCCGTGCGCTGCATCATCCCGCCACACTGGCTGCAGGCGGGGCCGAGGTCGAGGCCGCGCAGGCGGGCGGGTACGACGGGGGGCGTTTCGGTGAAGGACGCCGTGGGCGCGGAGGCGCCGCCGTTGCCCGCGGTGGGCGCCGCCAAAGCGGTCGGCTTTCCCGCCGACGCTGCTGCTGTGGGGCTGGGCTTGCCGGTGGGCTGGCTGTCCTTGCTTTCTTGTGCGCTGGCGGTGGGGGCGGCTGCCGGCCCGGCTGTGTCGGAGGAGACGAGCGCCTGCGCGGCCTCCTGGGCGGCCTTGCGGGCGCGCACCTCGGGGGTGAGGATGCCAAGCTCCTCCTGGGCGTCGACGTCGAGGAAGCGCGAGGCGAGCCAGCGCATGATGTAGTCGGGCATCGACTTCGCGAACGGGATCTCCGGGTTGCCGGTGATGCCCTCGGGCTCGAAGCGCATGTAGCTGAACTTCTGCACGAGTGTCTCCAGCGGCACGCCGTACTGCAGCGCGATCGAGATCGCAGTCGCGAATGAGTTCATCATGCCGCGCAGCGTCGAGCCCTCCTTGCCGATGTCGGTGAGGAATATCTCGCCGATCGAGCCGTCCTCGTACATGCCGGCGGTGATGTACCCCTCGTGGCCGCCGATTGAGAACTTGTGCGTGATCGACTGGCGCTCGCGCGGCATCCGCTTGCGCCGCGGGCCGGCCTCCGCGAGAGCCTTGGCGACTGCTTGCTCGACAAGTGCGTTCACATCGGCCTTCGCTGGCTCGTCCTGTTGCGCGTCGGTGCGCAGCGCCTGCGCGGTCTTGGAGCCGTCACGGTAGATCGCCAGTGCCTTGATCCCGAGGTGCCACGCCTGTGTGTAGGCGTCGGCGATGTCCTGCACGGTCGCGCTCTGCGGCAGGTTGACGGTCTTGGAGATCGCGCCGCTGATGAACGGCTGCACGGCGCCCATCATCTTCAGGTGGCCCATGTGCGAGATCGCGCGCTCGCCGACCGCGACGTCGAACACCGGCAGGTGCTCGACGGTGAGGCCGGGCGCGCCGACGATCGTGCCGTGCTCGGCCAGATGCGCCTCGATCTGCTCGATCTGCTGGTCTGTGTAGCCGAGCGTCTGCAACGCGAGTGGCACGGTGCGGTTGACGATCGTCATCTGCCCGCCACCTACCAGCTCCTTGAACTTGACCAGCGAGAAGTCGGGCTCGACGCCGGTCGTGTCGCAGTCCATCAGGAACGAGATCGTCCCCGTCGGCGCGAGTACCGTCGCCTGCGCGTTGCGGTAGCCGAGCCGCTCGCCCAGCTCGACGGCCTCGTCCCACGAACGCCGCGCGGCGGCCAGCAGCTCGCCGTCGGTGCAGGTCTTCTGCGCGATTGCGTAGGCCGCATCGCGATGCATGCCCATCACGGCGTTGTGCTCGGCGCGGTTTTCCTCATAACGCTCGTAGGGGCCGAGCGCGCCCGCGATCTCGGCAGAGCGGCGGTAGGCGCGGCCGGTCATCAGCGCCGTGATCGCCGCCGCGGTGCCGCGGCCGGTGTCGGAGTCGTAGGGCATACCGTCGGCCATCAGGTAGGCGCCGAGGTTCGCATAGCCGAGCCCCAGCTGGCGGAAGGCGCGTGCGTTGACCGCGATCTCCTCGGTCGGATAGCTGGAGGGTCCGACGACGATCTCCTGGGCGAGCAGCATCACGTCAACGGTGTGCTCGAAGGACTCCACGTCTAGCGTGCCGTCCGCGCGGCGGAACCGCATCAGGTTGATCGACGCCAGGTTGCAGGCGGAGTCGTCGACGTGCATATACTCGCTGCAATTCGCCACAACCACACCGTCGACGATGTACGAGTGGTGCAGCGGCTCAGTGAGGTTGTAGACCATCTCCTGCCCGTCGTCCTCGCGCACGACGAGCGTCGTACCGGGCTTGGTGCTGTATAGCCCGCATTCCTCGATCAGGCTCTCGGTGGCGGCTTGCTTGCGGGGGCAAGAGAAGCCGATCTCGCTCGCAAATCGCGCCAGGTCGGTGCCGGTGATACGCAGGTCGAACCCTTCCCTGGTCGCGTACTCGATCGTCGTGCCGTCCTTGCGCGTGTGGGAGAACCTTGATGGAGTGCCATCGGTTATGCGATAGATCCGGCTGCGTATCCCCCACGCCGAGAGGAGGCGCTGGACATCGCGGAGCAGCCCTCCGCTACGACTGCCGAGACCCGCATAGCGATTGGCCTTCCCGCCGGCCTCGACTCGCGAGACGCAACCGTCGGCGCCAAACAGTCCGCGCAGGAAGGCCGCCTGTACCTCGGTTGGTGCTGTGAAGATCGCCCCGGGAACACGCTTCTCATGCGCGCGAGCGGAGGTCACCCCGAGACCCCGGAACAGCTCACGTACAGCTCCGCTGCCCGCTCGCAACTGCACCGTTCCGTTCTCCATCTCCTGGCGTGAGATTCCGCCGATCAGCTCGCTAAGCAACCCTTCGTGAGCGTCGGCCAAGCCGTCCCCCAGGTCATCGCCCCCGTAGACCCAACCGGTCTGCACGTCTGTCAGCCAGCCGTCGCCGACCAGGTGACCGGTCAGCTCCGCGAGTCCCTCGCTCCAGCGCTCGGGCAGCTCACGATGGCTGACCGATCCGCCGCGCGCAAAGGACTTGGCCGGTGCGCTCACCTTCACCGGCAGCGTCCAGCTCGCATCCTGTGCCGGTGTCGGACTGTCGTTGAGCAGGATGCGATCGTCGTCCATCAGCTCCTGGGCCTGCACATAGCCGCGATTCAGCGTCCAGATGCGGTGCGTTGGGGTGCAGCGCAACTCTCCGCCGTTGGCGAAGTGCAGACGTACGATCGGCTTGATGCCGTTGCGCATGAACGCGATCGGCTGCGTGGCCGCGACGCCCTCGCCCGGCTGGTCGGCAGTAGCCCTGTGCGTGTACACGTAGAACTGCTCGCCGGCCTCGCCCCGAGCGACCAATTCGTCGATCGCGAGCAACCCAAGCGTCGTGTGCACGCGCGCATCGGCCGGAAAGCACGGGTTCGACGCGTTGATGCGCCCGCTGTTGGGGCTCGTGTGCCAGCGGTTGATCGTCGTGTCGTACTGCACGCCCGGGTCCGCGCAGCGCCATGCGGCCTGCGCGATCTCGTGCATCAGCTCGCGTGCCGGGACCTCGCCGGTCGGCTCGCCGGTGGTGCGCGAGAGCAGCCGCCACTGGCGGTTCTCGGCGACGGCCTGCATGAACTCGTCGGTGATGCGCACCGAGTTGTTGGCGTTCTGGTACTGGATCGAGAAGAAGCCCTCGCCGTCGATTGACATGTCAAAGCCGGCGTCGCGCAGCGCCTGGGCCTTGTCCTCCTCCTTGGCCTTGCACCAGATGAACTCGCGGATGTCGGGGTGGTCGACATCGAGCACCACCATCTTGGCCGCGCGGCGGGTCTTGCCACCGGACTTGATCGTGCCGGCCCAGGAGTCCGCGCCGCGCATGAACGACACCGGCCCCGACGCGGTGCCGCCCTTGGCCAGCGGCTCCATCGAGCCGCGGATGTTCGACAGGTTGATGCCCGAGCCCGACCCTCCACGGAAGATCGTCCCCTCCTTGGTGTTCCAGGCGAGGATCGACTCCATCGTGTCGTCGACGCTCAAGATAAAGCATGCACTACATTGAGGGTTCTCCTCGAAGCCGACGTTGAACCACACCGGCGAGTTGAACGCGGCCATCTGGTGCAGCAGGATGTGCGTCAGCTCGGCCTCGAATGCGTCGCCGTCCTCCGCGCCGGCGAAGTAGCCGCGCTCACGTCCCCAGCCGGCGATCGTGGTGGCGACGCGGCCGATCATCTGCTTGACGGAGTTCTCGCGCGCAGGGCTGTCGAGCTGCCCGCGGAAGTACTTCTGGGCGACGATGTTCGTGGCGTTTTGGGACCAGCTCTTGGGGAACTCGACGTCGCGCTGCTCGAAGGCGACGCGGTCGCCGTGGCCGATGCGTGCATCGCGCAGCTCCCACTCGACCGCGTCGAAGGGCTGCGTGGCGGCATCGGTGAAGCGGCGCTCGATCGTCAGCGCCTGGCCGGGTGCGACCTGCTCGATGGTGGTGGGCTGCGGGGTTCCTTTCATTGCTCCTCTACTCCTTCTCTTCTCGCCGCGCCGGCGCCGCGCGGACGCCCACTCGAGTCTGTTTGCCTGGGCCGAGCATCGTCTCGCTCGGGCCGGACGGAAAAAAGGAGCGAGATACCTTTATTTTAGGAGCTTGCGGACGAGACCAAAAGCGCTCGCACGCCTAGTCTTGGCGCAGCTTCCGGACGATTGCGAACGCGTTTGCCGCTCTCAGCGGCCGATGCGTGCCCAGTCGGAGAATTCGTCCCACGAGGCCGACAGGCGCCAGGACGCCTCGGCGAGCGAGTGGCGCAGCGAGACCCGCCAGTGCGGCTCGTACGCCCACCAGCGGGCGGCCGCCCAGATCAGGCAGAGGACGACCAGCAGCGCAGCGAGCGCGGCCGCGACGATCGCGCCGGTCGAACAGCCGTTTCGTGCTCGCCGGGCGACGGGTCGCGGGGAGCGCTGTGCCCGTGCCTGCGGCGGTTGCGGGTGTCGTGGGCGCCGCCGTTGCCGGTGTGGTGGCCGCGGGCGTCGTGGTTGCGGGCGTGGTGGCTGCTGGGGTGGCGGCTGTGGGCGTAGCGGTTGCCGGTGTGGTGGTTGCGGGCGTGGTGGCCGCGGGCGCCGCGGCCACGGCTTTGCTAGCCGCGGGAGCAAACGCGAACGCGCACAACAGCGCCGCGAGAGCGAGCGTGAGTATCGATCCCATGCGCAGGTGGCACCTCGCGGATGCCCTGTGGCTCAGCCGTCTGCTCACGTCCGTTCGATCGTAGCGCCGCGTGCCATTCGCGCGCGCGTATGGCCTGCCTCATGCCATGCCAGGCCGGGCCATGCCGGGCTCGTGCGACGCGCGGCGTGCCTGCGGTTGAACGTGCAGCACGACCTTGGCTCGCGGCGGCGGCGCGGGCTCGAGGACTCAGCCCGCGGCGGCGCGCGGGGGGTCCACGACATCCGCGAGTGCGTCGAGCGCGTCGTGCAGGACCTGGGCGGGGGTGCGGCTCGCGTCGAGAATCCGAAAGCGGTGCGGCTCCGCGCGGGCGAGGTGCTCGTACGCGGCGGCGACGCGGGCAAAGAACTCGGGCCCCTCCCTCTCGATCCTGTCCGTATGCGAATCGGTGCCATTCGCGCGGCCGTGCGCTCGCGCGCGCGCGAATGGCACCGCAACTCGCAACAACACCGTGCGGTCCGGCACGAGGTCGCCGGTCGCGAGCGCGTTGATCGCCCGGACCCGCTCCACCCCGAGATGGCGCCCGGCGCCCTGGTAGGCCAGCGAGGAGTCCACGAAGCGGTCGAGCAGTACGAGTGCGCCGCCCGCGAGTAGTGGCTCCAAGCGCTCGTGCACGAGTTGGGCGCGCGCTGCCGCGTACAACAGCGCCTCGCCGGCCGGCGCGAGCGCAAGCGTGGGATCTTTGACGAGCGCACGGATGCGCTCGGCGGCGGGCACGCCGCCCGGCTCGCGCAGTAACTCCACGGCGACCCCGCGTGCGCGCAGCTCCCGCGCGAGACCCTGCGCGAGCGTGGTCTTGCCGGCGCCGTCGATGCCCTCGATCGTGATCAGCCTGCCGCGGGGCATCGCCGGACCGTAGCGCCTCGTGGCCGGGCTGGGCGGCGTAGCGTCTTGCGTTGGGCTGGGCGCGTAGCGTCTCGTGTTGGGTTGGGCGGTGTAGCGCCTTGTGTTGGATGGCCCGGCGCCTCGAGTCGGGTTGGGCGGCAACGGGCCGGGCGCTGGATGGGCTGTCGTGTCGCCGGCGCGGCGAACTGTGGGCACTGGCATCTACCATCGGCCAGATGAGCGCTCCCGACGTGCCCGCGGTCCTTGACGCCCACCCGCACGCGCGCGCAGTGCTCGCGCCGCTGTGGCCGCCGGCGGGCGCGCCGTCGCATGCCTACCTCTTCCATGGCCCCGCCGGCGCGGGTAAGCGCAGTGTCGCGCGTGCGTTCGCCGCGGCGCTGCTGGTCGAACGGGGCACGCACGCCGGCGACCGTCGCCGAGCGCGTGGCGCGCGGTGCGCACGCCGACCTCACGTGGGTCACCCCGTCGGGGGCGGGCGAGATGCTGGTGGCGGACATCGACGGTCCCGTCGTCGCCGCCGCGGTGCACACGCCGTTTGAGTCGCAGCGGCGCGTGTTTGTGATCGAGGACGCGCACACGCTCAACGACCAGGCCGCCAATCGTCTGCTCAAGACGCTCGAGGAGCCGCCGGACTTCGTCCACCTGATCCTGCTCGCTCCCTCCGCGCGCGACGTGCTGGCGACGATCGCCTCACGCTGCCAGGGTGTGCGCTTCGACCCGTTGCCCGTGGCGCGCATCGCGCAGCGCCTGCGCGAACCGGCCGCCGCCGGCGGCGTTCCTGAGGATGTGGCGCCGGCGGGCGATGGCGGCGAGGGGGATGGGGAGGGGGATGAGCGTCGGCTTGCCGCGTGTGCCCGCCTGGCCCTGGGTGACTTGCGCCGTGCCCGCGAGTTGGCGGGCGAGCGGGGCCCGGCGCTGCGGGTCGGCGCCGAGGACTTCGTGCGTGCTGCGCTGCAAGGCGATAACGCGGGGCGCCCGTGGCAGGTGCTGCTCGAGTTCGCCCGTGGCGAGGCGACGCGCGCCAGCGAAGAGCGCGCGGCGCGCGTGCAAGAGGAGCTCGAGCTGCTGCCCGCCAAGGAGCGCAAACGCCACCAGCGCGAAGCCGCCGAAGCGCAGCGGCGCACCGAGCGGCGCGTGCGCACGCGCGCGCTCGCCGGCGCCCTGCAGCTCGCCGAGCTGTGGCTGCGTGACGTGTGGTGCGTGGCCGAGGGCGCCCCGGAGCTGGTGCACAACAGCGACCGCGAGGCAGCGTTGCGCGAGGACGCCGCCGGGTGCGCGCCCGCGGCGTTGCGCGCGGGACTCGAGCTGGTGCGCGACGCGCGCTTGGCGCTCGCGTTGAACGTCTCCGAAGAGCTGGTGCTGGAGACTCTCGCCTACCGCCTGCAGGAGTCCTTCGCGCACGGTGCGCGCGTCGCCGCGTGAGCGACCGCTACGGCGCGTCCGCCGCTGTGTTTGTAATTACGACATGCGCCCCCACCTGTATCTGCGTCGCACCCGCGCCGGCGTGCACGCCTCGGTTGACGAGGAGGCGGTGCGGCGCACGGACGCGTTGCTCACGCGACTGCCTGCGCGCGAGTGGACGGTATTCGCGGACGTCAACGTCCGCCACGGCGTCGAGCATGTGCTGATCGGCCCGGGCGGGGTGTTCGCGATCACCTCGCACAAGCCCGCCACGGCGTGCGCGCGTGTGCGCGACGGCGTGCTGTGGCTGCGTCGCGATCGCGACACGCGCGCGGACCGTCCGGGGATGGCGATCAACCGTCACGTGCTCGACGCGGCGCGTGCCCTGCATCGCGAGATCCGTACGCGCACCGGACGCGGCCCGTTGGTGCACCCCGTGGTCACGCTGTGGTGCGAGTTTCCCCAGGGTGTCGCCGAGTCGAGCCGGATCGCGTTCGTGCACGGCCGCGACCTTGCGGCATGGCTGACGCACCGCCCTGTCGAGCTGGACCAGACGGGGCGTCAGGAGATCGCCCAGGCGGTACAGGCGCTGAGCGCGATCGGGCCTGTGGAGCGCTCCGCGCGTCGCCCGCCGCGTTCGCACCTGCCCCACCGCCGTGCGGCTTGAGCGGCCGCCAAGATGTGGTGGTGGCGCGCCGTTGCCGGCTGGGCGGTCGGGTGGGCGCCGCCCGAGGGAACCCGGTCAGATCAGCAGCGCTACGCGGCTTGCCACAGCTTCGCGCAGCGTGCGCACCCCGGCGTGCTGGCGCCGCGCGCGCGCTAGCAACGGCTCGACGTCGCGCGTTGGACACTCAAGCCCGGCAGGCCCCTCCAGGCGCGCGCGCTCGGCGTCGGTCTCGCGCGCGCGACCGAGCGCCTCGGCCCAGACCACCTCCAGGTAGGCGAGCGCCGCCGGGCGCTGCTCGCTGGGCAGCTCGTGTGTGGCCTCGATCTGGCGGACCACGGGAATCACCTCGCGACTGAGCCAGCTGCGCTCGGCGTGTGCGCGCAGCAGCAGGGCCACGTCCGCAGGGGCACCGGCGAGCGTCTCGGACCCCGCGGCGCTCGGCGCGTGCGCGGTGGCGAGAACCGGCTTCGGCTCGGAGACGAGAAGCGGCTCGGGTTGCGGGTCTTGTACGGAACGATCGGACATGCGGCGGCGGGGCCGAACGAGGACTGGGGCTGCGGCCTACACACTGGCTCGTCCTCTTGGGCACTCGGCTTTAGGGGCGGGTGGCGCTTCCAACGGATGGCCCGCGCCGCAAGCGGCGGTTCTTCGCAAATTGCTGGGAGTTCCGGTGAGCCGATCCGCGGCCGGCCCGCGTGGCGGCTGCTAAAGGCGGTGGGGCGGCTGGACCGATGTTGATAGTGGTGCCCCTCGAGAGCGATCCCATTGCCCGCGCGCCGGGCCAGTACACACGGGCGATCGTGCAGCGCCTGCGGATGCGCACGCTGCTGACGCTGGGTGCGCTCGCGGTAGCGACGACCGTCATGGGTCGCCATTTCGGCTGGCAGGATCCGCGGTTCCTTGGGGCCGAGGTGGCGCTGCTGGCCGCAATCTTTACGGTTTCGCGTTACGTGCTGCCGCTGGTCGAGCGCCACGACAGGGGTGCGACGGGCGAAGAGCAGGTTGGCGCGCTGCTCGACGGGCTACAACGGCGGGGCTGGCGTGCGATTCACGACGTGAGCCTCGGTCGCGGCAACGTCAACCACATCCTGATCGGCCCGGGTGGGATCTTCACAGTGGAGACCAAGAGCCACGCCGGCCCCGTGCGCGTCGCGCGCGTGCACGGCGCGGTGCTCAGCCAGGCGCAGGCGCAGCGTCGTGCGATCGAGCGGGTAACGGGTGCGCATGTGGAGGCGCTGCTCGTCTACAGCCGCGCCTGGGTGGACCGTCCGTTGAGCCGCCGCCGCGGTGTGCGAATCGTGCCGGCGCGGATGCTGCTCGGCTATCTCGATCGCCAGCCCGCGCGCCTGGAGGCGAAGGAGGTGCGCGATGCCTGCGAGCGGCTGGCCCGCGCCGCGCACGCGGCGGCGCCCGGCGCCCGGCGATGGCATCTGACGCGCGCGCGCGCCGGTCAGGTCGCGTCGCGGTAGGCGGCACACGCGCGGTGCGCCGATGTTGTGCCGCGCTGCGGGGCCATTCGCGCCCGCGCGCCTGGGCGCGCACGCGCCCAAGGCGAGCGCGGTCGAGCGCTGCGCGCGCGTGACAGCGGCAGCGACCGCTAGTGGGGCTTTCCGGGTTGGGGATCGCTGACCGTCCGTTTTCCCTGATGGGATGGGGGTTGGGGGGTGAGGGGTGGTGTGTGACCTAATGTTGGTTGGGGGCGAGCGTTTGGAGGTTGAGCGTGTCGTATAGCTGTTGTTGGGTGTCGTCCATCTCCGCGAGCGTGGTGCGCACGCGCGGTCGGCCTTGGCGTCCGCCGGCGGGCGGGTAGATCAGCGTTACCTCGTTGATCTCGCTGAGCAGTCGCATCGCGAGCTTTGAGCCGAGCACCAACCCGTCCTGCCGGATGCCGGCGTGGTGGATCTGGCGCTCGATCAGGGAGACGATCATCAGCGCCAGGGTGCAGTAGAAAGCGTGGACTCTCAGCTTCTGGTCGGTCCAGTGGAAGGCCGGGGAGAAGCTCGCGAACTCACGGTCCTTGATCTGGCGGAAGCTGTTCTCGCCCCTGGCCTGGGCGCGGTAGGCGGCGATGATCTCTTGATCGGTCCACTCGTGGCGGCCGGTGAAGATGATCCGTCTGCCCCACTCGCGTGCGGCGATACGATCGACCTGGGCCTGGTCGGTGCTGTAGCTGAAGCTGGCGGAGGCGAGGTCGTGCTCGATCTTGATGACGTCTTTGAGCCAGCGGCGTTTCAGGATCTTCTTGATCCGATCGCCCAGGGCGCGCTCGTCCATGCGGTGCTTGCCGCGCTCGATCACGCCCTTGGTCTCCTCGAGTTCGCGCGCTGCCTTCGCGAGCGTCTGGCTGAAGCTGCGCCGCTGCTTGGCGGCGAAGCGCTTTGAGTATGAGATCACGATCGTGCGCTCTTGGCCGTAGATCTCCTTGCGGGTGCGGTAGGCCAGCGTGCCGGGCATGCCCTCGATCTCATGAAACTCCCCCAGCGCCACATCGAGCAGGTCGGGGTGCTGTGATGGGGAAAGCGATCCGACGACGCCGAGCGAGAGTTCGTCCGCCAACGGCTGGTTTGCCTTGGAGTTGTTGCCCTTGTCGTAGACGAGCGTGAGCTGGGAGAGCTCCTGCTCGGTGAGCCCCAGCTGCGCCAGGCGAGAGCGGATCAGCTTGATCGCCTCGGGGAACTGGCTTGCGTCGTTGCGGTTGACCTCATAGGGCTGATGGCAGAGCGGGATGTTCCCGTCCAAGGCCACGCACAGCGCCAGGCCGATCAGGCGCAGATCGTGCCGGCCGCCCTTGGCGTGCCCGCGCTGGGCGATCGTGTTGGCGGTGTTGGCTGAGTCGATGAACGTGGCGAAGTTCGTGGTGTCGTAGATCAGTGGGCGCAGCTCGATCTCATGACGCTCGACGGCGCGGGCGACGATCTCGGTCTCGGCCTTGGCGATCGCCTCATCTGTGAGCGCGTCCATCGCGTCCCAGAAGCGCTGCGAGCAGAGCGCACGCCGCCCGACGGGCAAGAGCCTTGAAAGCGCCGTGCGCTGATGCCAGTCACCGAGCTGGCGCTTGGAGCGCGGAGCACACGCGCGGTTGATCGCCGCCAGCATGATCATCTGTCCGACCGACGGGCAGCCGCGCCGCTCCCC
Organism: uncultured Solirubrobacterales bacterium; assembly: GCA_963804675.1. Classification (GTDB taxonomy): domain Bacteria; phylum Actinomycetota; class Thermoleophilia; order Solirubrobacterales; family Solirubrobacteraceae; genus Palsa-744. Next base: position 3,529,498 of record CAWDRI010000001.1, read on the forward strand.
GAGCGCCCGGTCGATCGCCTCGGCCACCCCAAGCTCGCAGCAGACCTTCCACGCCGCAGCGACCGCGCCGAAGCTCCCAACCACGACCGCCTTGGGCTCGGCGGCGCCCACCAGGCGAGCCTCGATGTCCTCAGCGCGCCCCAGATAGGTGGTGCGCACAACCTTCGAGCGCCCGCCAACCCTCGCAGTCTCGCGCAGGTAGTAGTAGGGACGGCCGTTGATGAGCTTCTTCGTGAGGCTCGCCATTTAGGTCATACCATAGAGCCGCCATCGGACGGAACGGCCGACAGAAGCGCGTAACAGCCAGGATCTTCAACTGCAACGAGCCCTCAAAGGCGACCATTCTTTTAGGACACACACCAAATCCGTCCCCGCAGCCGGCCCACAACAGCCCACAAACCCAGCAGGCAAGCCGAAATCGACGCGCAGCCACCCGCCGTTCAACCGCCGGTCAGTGCGTCCGCCCGGAAAGTCCCGCTAGCGTTTGGGGGTATGGACACGCACGCCCCACGCGCACAGCATCCGCCAGCCGAGGTGGTCGCCCCCGAGGCGCTGCTCGCGCGCTTTGGCCTGCACGCGTTTCGCCCCGGCCAGCGCGAGGCGGTGCAGGCTGCGCTCGACGGCCGTGACAGCCTCGTGGTGATGCCGACGGGCGGGGGCAAGTCGCTGTGCTATCAGCTGCCCGCGCTCGCGAGCGAGCACGACCCGCGCCATCCGCTGGTCGTCGTCGTCAGCCCGCTGATCGCGCTGATGGCAGACCAGTGGCAGCGGCTGCGCGAGGCGGGGGTGCGGGCGACGATGCTCGCCTCGGGGATGGCCGACGGTCACAACGCCCAGGCGCTTGTGGGCATCGCACAGGGGCATACCCAGCTCGTGCTGGCGGCACCCGAGCGGTTCGGTTCGCGCGCCTTTCGCGACGCGCTCGCGCAGCGGCGGATCGGGCTGTTCGTCGTCGACAAGGCGCACTGCGTGGCCGAGTGGGGGCACGACTTCCGCCCGGACTACCTGCGTCTGCACAGCGCGATCGACGCGCTCGGCCGACCGCCGGTGATGGCGACGACGGCGACGGCCACGCCGAGCGTCGCGCAGGAGATCGCGCGTCGCCTGGGCCTGCGCGACTGGCTCTCGGTGCGCTCCGGGTTTGACCGCCCGAACCTCGCCTTCGACGTCGTGCGCCTGGAAGGCAAGGGTGCCGTCGCGCGCAAGCGTGCGGCGCTGCTGCACGTGCTGGGCGAGCCCGACGCGCGACCGGCGATCGTCTACTGCGGCACGCGCAAAGACACCGACGCCGTCGCGGAGCTGATCGCCGCGCAGGGCATCGCGACGGTGACCTACCACGCCGGCATGACCCCCGACGCGCGCCGCTCAAGCCAAACGGCGTTCATGTCCGGCGAGGCCGAGGTAGTCGTGGCGACCAACGCGTTTGGGATGGGCGTCGACAAGGCCGACGTGCGCACCGTCGCGCACTGGGCGCTGCCGACGAGCCTTGAGGCCTACTACCAGGAGGCCGGTCGCGGCGGGCGCGACGGGCGCCCGGCACGGGCGCTGCTGCTGGCCGCGCGTATGGACCTCGGGCGGCTGATCCGCTTCATCAACGAGCGCGAGACGCACGTGGCCGACGTCCGCGAATACGTGGGGCGGCTGCGCAACTTCGCGCACGAGAGCGTCGCCGAGGTCAGCGCTGGCACGCTGGGCGAGCGCGACCGGATGCTGCTGTCGATCGCCGAGCGCGCCGGTGCGGCGGAGCTGAGCCCGGGCGCGGCCGGGGGTCTGCGCGTGCGGCTCACCGGGCAGGGCAGCTCGCGCGCCGCCTATGCGGCGATCGCCGCCGCCAAAGACCGCAGCTGGGAGGCCTACCGCTCGATCGAGCGCTACATGTTAACCGACGAGACCTGCCGCCGTCGTCAGATCCTCGACCATTTCGGCGACCCCGAGCCGTGCGCCCCCAGCGGCCGCTGTTGCGATATCTGCGACCCCGACCCGCTGCTCGCCCGCGCGCTGGCACAGGCGGCGCTGCAGAATGGCCCCCGCCCGAGCGCGCGGGCGGGGTCGAGCGGCGCCGGCGGCGGCGCGCCCGCGACGCCGCTTGACCCTGAGCAGGAGGAGCGCTTCGAGCGACTGCGCAAATGGCGGCTGCTGCGCGCCGGGGCCAACCCCGCCTACACCGTTGCCAGCAACGCCGTCCTGACAGAGATCGTGCGCAGCCGCCCGTCGAGCGAACGGGAGCTGCTTGAGATCCGCGGCATCGGCCGCGCGTTCTGGGAGAAGCACGGCGAGTCGCTGCTGGCGCTGCTGGCCGAGCTGTGAGGCGTCATCGGCGAGCCCGTTCGATGGGTGTTTCGTCCAAGCGCGCGCAGCGCGGTCATCCGGCGTGTCGGCAAGCGGGCGCCGCTGTACTCAGGAGCTGCGCCGCGTACTGGCTTTCGCTGCTCGCACGGCCGGTCGACGTTACGAGGGTATTGGCCCCCCAAGACCATTTTCCCTGCAAAACGCTCGCTGCGAGGGGGTCCGAAGGTGCCGAGAGTCCAATTTGTGGGGTGCCGTTACCGCGGCATTACCGCACGTCTGCACCACAGGGCCCGAGCCGCGCAATGATCTTTAGACCAAGGAGTACGCATGAGTGCAGTGCGTGCCGGGGTTCGGTGCCCGCGAGGGGCGGATGGCTAGGTGTAAGACCCGAGCAGGTTGTTCATGCGGGTGATGGGTGTGTCTCGCCCGATGGCTTGGTGTGGTCTTCGATGGTTGTAGGTCCATAGCCAGCCGTCAAGTTGCTGCTGTGCGTTCTTTGCTGTCGCGGTAGATCGCGCTGTAGGCCCAGCCGGCGAGCATGGTGCGGATGAACCGCTCCGCCTTACCGTTCGTCTGGGGTCGGCGGGGTCCGGTGCGTAGGTGGCGGATGCCGATGGCGCGGCAGGCAATGGCGTGCACAGCTGAGCGGTAAGGAGCGCCGTTATCGGTCAAGAGTTCCTGGACCTTCATGCCGTGGCGCTCGTTGAACGCGATCGCCCGGCGCAGGAAACCGATCGCTGTGGTCGCCTTCTCGTCGGGCAGCACCTCTGCATATGCGAGGCGTGTCGCGTCGTCGATCGCGACGTGCACGCACTCCCAGCCGATGACCTGACGGTCGATGCCATCCCGGTCTCTGCGTGTCTTCTTGGGATTGCGTTGGTGGCCTGTGATCCGCTTCCCTGCGCTCCCGTGGATTCGTCCGAGCTTCTTCACGTCGATATGGATCAGCTCACCCGCCACCATCCGTTCGTAGCGCTCCGCGGGCTCCAGGCCGAGGCGGCCCAACCGTCCCATCCCGATCCTGGTCAGGATCCCTGAGACCGTCGAGAACGGCATCTCGAGCACCTCTGAGGTCTCTGGGCCCGTGAACCGCAGACGCCGCAGAGCCGCGATCGCCTGCTCGCTGCTGCGGTTCGCGACCAGCAACGGTGCTGAGGAACGATCCAACAGCCCGGCAGCTCCTTCAGAGCGGTACCGGGCAACCCACTTCCCGGCCGTTCGGGCACTGACCTCGGCAGCCAGGGCAGCCTCTCTCACAGACCAACCACGGTCAACAACACGACGAACCATCCGCTCGCGCTGCCTAAATGACAGCGCAGCATTACCGTGCAGCTTCATCCGGTTTCTCCTTGGGACTGGGGCTTTGACACCACCAGCCTCCAAGGAGGACCGGATGAACAACGTCCTCAGGTTCTACAGCTAGGCCCTGGCCGAAGAAGTCGAAGTGGCCGTACGTCGCCAAGAGCGGACGGCGCTCCTACGTGGTCGGCTTCTACGACCACGACAGGCGCGAGCGCTGCCGCACGTTCCCCTCGGTGCGCCATGCCCGGGCGTGGATGGACGCCTACATCACCGCCGAGCGCCGCGGGCGCGACAGCCTACGGCGGTTTCTGCTGGACCTCGATGCCAAGGAGGCAAACGATCTGGAGGCCCGCACGATCGGGCAGGTGCTCGAGCTCTATCTGCAGGTCAACGCGCACCCCGAGAACCCGGGCGGCCTCGCGCCCTCGACCTACGAGCGCTACGAGTCGCTAATGGGACTGCACATGCTCGATAAACCGCGCCCTCGCGGCTTCGGGAGCCTTGCGCCCCCAAGACCCTACGCGGTGGCGTTCTGCTCGATCCCGGCGGTGCGCTTCAACGAGCCCCAAGCGCCAGCGGCGTGGCGTGAGCAGATGCTGCGCGAAGGTGTCCCCAAGGGAACGCGAAAGTAAGCCTGGCGAGTCCTCTCTGCGGCGCTCAGCTGGGCCGCTAGCTCAAACCTGGTGGGCGAGATCCGCACCAACGGGTGCAGCTTCGCGCCTGAACCGCGCGGCAACATACGCCGCTCGTTGCGCTCCGGCGGCACCGGCTACGAGCCCGGGCCGCGCCGTCACGGGCCGCTCGTGCCGGCGTGGGCGCTCTCGCCCCAGGCGGTCGAGGCGATCCGCGCACAGATGCTCGCCCGCATCGAGGGACGCGAGGCGATCCTCGCCCGACGCGACGCGATGATCGTCAGCCTGCAGTACGGGCTGTGCGCGCGAAACCAGGAGGTCTGGGGGCTGCGCTGGTCATCGTTGAAGGACGGATTCGCCTGGGTGCTGGAAGTGCTCTCGCAGGGGTGCCTCGATGAATGGGGCAAGACCGAGCACTCAACGCAGCGGCGCACCGCCATCCCCTCTCTCCTGCAGGAAGACCTCGCCGAATGGCGCTCGGCGCTCCAGGCCATCGGCCACCCAGCCCGAGAGCTCGACTTCATCATCCCCGGCGATCTTGCCAGCCTCGCGCACGGCGAGCGCGACCCACGCACAGGCGCCTGCCACTTCAGCGAAAACCAGGCCGGCGGCTGGGGTCAACGCTTCTTCACGTCTGCGGTCGAGAAAGCAGCCCTGCAGCCTGAGCTCTTTGCCATCCTCGGTGCCACCCCCTACTCCCTGCGCCGCGGCGGCATCTCCCTGCGCCTGCGCGCCGAGGACCCACAAACCGTCGCCAGCGAGTGCGGCACCAGCCTACGCACGCTCAGCAAGCACTACCCCTACGCGATTGAGGACCTCCGCCGCAACGGACCACGCCCGGTCGATATCGAGTGGCGTGCCGCACGCGCCGAACAAGCCGAACGCCAAGCGCTAGGAAGCCGCGCAGCGCACTCGCCGCCAACGACGATACGCACCCTCGCGGCAAGATCCGCAACTGGCTCGACACGCACAAACGGAGGAGACGGGGGGTGTAGCCGGTTCCGTTGACACCGCAGCTTTCGAGGGTGACAGCGCCGAAGCAGACCCAAACGCCGGAACGCCAGCCTCAAGGCTCGCGGATGTCGACCTTGTCGGCGATGATCTGGAAGTCCTTGATGTTGTAGGTCATCAACGGCACGCCGTGGACGTTGGCTGTGGCCGCGATCGCCAGGTCCATCGCCCGACGCCGTGGTGCTCCTCCGCGTTGGGCGACAAGGGCGTGCAGCCGCCCGCACTCGCGCGCCGCGGCAGCGTCGAACGGCAGCGCGTCGAAGTGCTCCTCGATGGCCCCAAGCCGGCGCACTCGCAGCGCAAGAGTCTCATCGTCGCGTGCAATGAGCACTCCGAAGTGCAGCTCGGTCAGCGAGATAACACTGATTGCCGCGTCCTCCTCAGGACCCCTCTCGGCCGCGATCAGCACCGAGGTATCGAGCAGGACCGCCACCGTCAGCCGCTGGCCCAGGGGTCTGCGAGCTGTCCGCCCAACGTTTGGAGATCGTGCTCAAGCGTGGGATCCGGGGGCGTCGCCCAGAGGTCAGCCAGCTGGATGCTGGACACCCATTGACGTGTGCACACGGGGCCCAGCTCGGCGACTGGACGCCCGGAGACAGTGATCGTGAACCGTTCGCCGGCCTCTGCGCGGCGCAGAACCTCGCCGACGTGGTTGCGTAGCTCCTTTTGGGGGATCGTCGCCATCCCCCACATGGTAGCAGTAGTGCTACCCGCCGGATAACGGCGGACCGGAAGTACCCTGGCAGGGAGTGGCGCGAGTTGTGGCCTACCCACCCGGCCCAGGATGAGGACACGACCAGTCCTCGTCCCGGGCCCTGATGAGCGGCATGAGGAGCGCGGACGCGAATTTGGCTTGGCGCTCCTGCTCGCGGTCTAGCGGATCGGGGTCGGAGTGCATGACAAGGTGTCCGACTCATGCGCGGCATCGAACGGCTGCACCTTCGCCTGGGCAAGCACCTCCACGGTGCGGTCACGGATGTAGCCCCAGAGCATCTCGGACTGCGAGATCGTGCCGCCACTCAAACACCACCGGCCAAATCCGCCGCACACGGCTCAGATCGACCTCGGGCGCTGCAGTAGGAATTGCGGCCCTGCCAGTGGTTGGCGGCGGTGCGCGTGCCGGAGTGCTGAGCCCTGCGGCAGGATTGCGCTTGCTCCGCTGAGTCCCGTCCGCTGCGCGTGCGATTCTGTTCGGCCCTTTATGCGTCCCCTTGGCCTCATAGATCACCGTCCTCAGCGCTTGCCCGAGCCGAGCTGCGTGCTAATCCTGGGCGCTGGCTGGTCAGCCGCCGCCGGGCTGCCGCTGGCGAACCAGCTTTTCGAGAGATCCGCCGATCTCAGCGGACGTGACAGCGAAGTCATCGACGCCTACGAGAAGTGGCAGCACGAACACCCCAATAGCTCATCCGAGCAGTTCGTCGCCTACGCATACGACGGCGGTACCGAAAAAGTATTCAGGCGCCTCCCAGGCAGCCCGATCTTCCACTGGGATGACCCGCAGCTGGAACTCGACCTGACTGGGACCGTGAGACGGTATGGCCTGGGATGGAGCGATGTCGCGGCGTATCTGCAGCGACGCCTCGCGGCGCCCAGCCTCCCGCAGCGCTTGGACAGCGGGGTTCGCTACCGGCCAGAACTGCTGCGACGCACCCCAAGCGCGGCGCAGGCGGAGTTCTGGAACTGGCTTCTCGACCAGATCCTCGTTCGCGCGATCGTGACCACAAACTATGACCTCACGACCGAGCAGACAGTCGGGATCAGCCTGAACGCCATCGCAGGATCACCAGGCTTCTACTACGCCGGCATCCAGAACACCGTCCACCCACTTAGCTCAGGCTTTGACCGCGGCAGCGACCCCAGCCCGACTGGCCTGATCCCGCTCGCGAAGCTTCACGGATCTTTGAACTGGAGCCTCACAGACAATCGAGTCGAGGTCTACCCCGACTTGCGGCCCGCGTTCCGCAACGGAGGAGACGCGGCAATCATCCCGCCGCTACCCGAGAAGCCCGTCCCCTGGTGGCTTGCGCCGGTATGGGACCAGGCACGCGCAGAGCTCGCCGCAGCCGATGAATGGGTCGTCGTCGGCTACTCCCTCCCGCCCTATGACTACGAGATCAACTGGCTGCTCGCGGACAGTGCGCGAGACGTGCGATGCATACGAATCTACGATCCATTCGCGGGTAGCATCGCTGAGCGCTGGAGCAAAATCGCGCCGAGCGCACACATCGAGACAAACGATGGACTCAGCCCGAATATCCCCGCCCGCACCACCGGTCACCTGACGCGTACCGAGACAGAACGCCGCCGCCAGCGAGCGCTCTCAGACCCACGCACACACCAGCGCACCCACCCGGCGAAACGACGCCAAGCCAAGCTCAAAGCCGCGTAGCCAGTCGCGTCAGACCCGCAATAGGCCAGGGGCCGATTCGACGGCGACGACGCGAACAGTGGCCGCGTGGCGGGCGACGCTCAGAGGTACAGGGTATCCGGCACCAGCCTTCTAGTAGTGCTTTGTTAAGTTCTGGGTAGGTGTCTTTGGCTGGGCGGCGAACTCTCTTTGTGTGGCTCTCGCGCGAGAAGCCATCAAGGCTGACGTTCAGCCTGATCCCGCCGAGCTCTGCGAACAGATCGATGGCCTCGTTGTCGATCAGCGTTGCGTTTGTGCACAGCGTCACCGTCATGTCCTGTGCTCGGACATCGCGCACGATGTCAACCACATCGGGATGTGCAAACGGCTCCCCGCCGGTCAGCGTGAGCCGCCGCACCCGCGCCTCCGCGAGACGGGGTAGTACGAGGTCGCGAATCGTCTCGCGGGCGATGTCGATGCCCTCGCGAATCGCGGACACGAAGCAGTGGGCGCAGTGCAGGTTGCAGCGCTCGGTGATCTGCACGAGCGCCTTGCGCTCGGGCGCGATCGTCGAGGTGCGGAAGTAGCAGGAGGCCGCGACGGCGGGGCCAGCGATCGCTCGGCGGGAGCTCATCGTCGCCCCTTGAATGCAGGTATCGCCGCGCGGGTAGCGAAGATGTTGGCCTCCCCGGCGGGCGCGGGCCGCCCGTCCCCTGGCCGTGCGATCCCATGACCATGCTCATCGAGACCAGGCCCAGGACCACGAAGCCGCGCCAGCGGGCGATAAAGCGGAGGGCGCGTCCGACGTCGCGCGAGCTTGGGATGCTGACGTTCAACATCGGCGCAGCCGCGCCGGAGCGGGCTATCGCGATCCTGCGCTGGTTGCGCTCGCGCCGTGAGGACGTCATCGTCCTCACGGAGACCAGTGCGGGCACCGGCACACAGCTCTTGGCCGAGGGCCTCACCGCAGACGGCTTCGAAGTGCTCCAGACCCTGCACCCTCGCGAGCGCGGCGTGCTGCTCGCCAGCCGGCTTGCGAGCACGCGCGTCCGCACAGTGTCGCTCGACGTGACATTGCCGTGCCGCGCGGCCGGCGCCGCGTTCGAGCTCGACGGCGGCGCGTTGACCGTGATCGGCGTGTACGTCCCCTCCCGTGACCGCAGCGAGGCGAAGGTCGCGCGCAAGCAGGCGTTCGTCGGCTCGCTGCTCAAGGAGCTGGGGAAACTGCCGGCGCAGGCGCGCGAGCGGCTCGTGCTTGCCGGCGACTACAACGCCGTCGCGCGGGGCCACGAACCGCCGCTGCCGGGCTTCTTCGCCTGGGAGTACGCCCTGCACGACGAGCTCGAGCGCATCGGCCTGCGTCCCGCACACGAGCTGAGCGGCGCCGCCGCGCACCCGCACAGCTGGATCGGGCGCACAGGCACCGGATACCTCTACGACTACGTGCACCTCGGCGGCGCGCTCCACGGCTCGCTCGGACGCTGCCGCTATCTGCACGGGCCACGCGAACGGCGGCTCTCGGACCACGCGGCGGTGTCGGTCAGCCTGCATCTCACTTAGCCCCGTCGCTCAGTACAAGCTCCTTGACGAGCGCGGAGTCGAGGCGGTCGAGCTGGTCGAGGTCCACGTGGTGAGCGAACTGCTGGGCTACCAGCTTGCGCGCGCCTCCTTCGCCCTTGGCCTCGTTGTTGGCCGAGCCCCATCGGTCCTTGGAGCCCGCGACGTTTGGCAGCCCAAATGCCGCCACGAGCAGCACCAACGGCTCGTTGTAGTCACGTACCCTCGCCGCATCTTTCGCCCTCCACTTGAAATCTTCGTGTGCTTTCGGCCCCGCCGAGCGCCGGCGAATTTCCTGCAGCATTGACACGTGATCGGGCACCAGTAGGTCCAGCGCGAACTCGTTGGCCTGCTGCTCCTGTTCGTCGTCGCTGACTTCAGTCGCGCTGTCAACGTCGACGACGCCGTCGCTAACCACGTGACCGAGGCCGAGGTGTCCTAGCTCGTGCGCGAGCGCGAACACCCAGTAGGCCCAATAGTCAGGAGCCTCTTTGATCACGACAACAGGCTGGTCCCCAATCATCCAAGCGGCGGCCGAAAACCCGCCTTTCGCCGCCATCGGCACTACAACGATCCCATTCTCCCAGCACCAGCGCAGCAACGGCTCAAGCGTAACGCTGCCACTCCCGGCGTCCATCGCATCGCGGATTGGTTTCGGGTCGTTCGCCACGCGGCCTGGACGCTCACGGTACGCGAGGGCTGCGCGTTGGGCCAGCGACTCGGCCAGCGTAATCAGTCCGGCAGAACTTTCGCCTGTGGTGCTGCGGCGCTTAAGCACCGCGTGTGCCGAAGGCACAGGAGAGAGAACGCCTTTCGTGACGTTCTGTGGATCCCAGCCAAAGACACGGCCGAGGAGGTCGGCCAAGTGCTGCGGGCCAAGCGCTGCGCCGAGGCGACCGACGATCTCGCGCGGCACGCCGAACTGCTCCGCCTCTTTGCCGAGCTCTTTGAGGGATACCTCCGGCGCATCCGGGTCGGCGATGTCGGCGAAGCTCGCGTTCAACGCGCGCAGGATGCCGCGCAGCGTCGAGATGCGCATGTCCGTTTCGCCCCGTTCGAGCTTCGCGAGCTGCGGCGGGGGCATGCCCGCATTCGCCGCCGCGTCCTTCTGCGTGATCCCTCGGTTTTCGCGCAGGGCGCGCAGGCGTCGGCCGATGCGGTGTGCCTCTTCGGCGTCGCGCTCGCGGAGCTCACGTGCGAAGTCTGGATCGGAGGCGGAGCGCACCACCATCCAGTCAACTTCGCGCTCGCCCTCGGGGGCCTCGATGATGACGGCCGCGCCGCCCTCGGCTGGCTGTGCCTCGAACTCCCACGCGAGGCCGAGCGGGCTCGGCTCAAGCAACACCACGTCACCGTTGGCGAACGTCACCTCGAGCAGCTCGTCCCGGCGCCTCGCCGCGACAACGTCGCCGTAGCCCTCCTGTTCCCATGGCGGACGACTCATGAGTTCAAAGCCTCCCATTCTTCGAGCAGTAGCTCCTGGTTGCCTCGGATCAGCTCCATCACGTCGTCGGGGACCGGCGAGATCTGATGCAGAATCTCCAGCGTCACGAGGTGCAGAGACGCAACCCTGCGCGCACGCTCCTTGACATGCGCATGAGGGCTGTGATGGCGCTCACCGCGCTCGTCGGCAACATAGACGCCATAGTTACGGAGATGCAGGATACGGACCATGAGATTTGCAAATTAGTTAAGATTGACCCGATGATAGCGGCCGCTCGGACGGATCGCTGATGGCACTACAGAACGAGCGGAATCCTAACCATTAGACAAGGGTTTGGTTGCTCAGGCTCCGCGCTCGCGAGCGCGAGTAGGGAGTTGTCGCCCTTCCCATACAATGTGCGGCGTCGGCGCCATCGACGCTCGATCTCGCGCCAGGCTTCCCCAGGCAGCGAGCCGTAGCGGAACGACAGCTCCTTCGGCGATACGATGCGGGCAGCCCAATGCCGACGTAGCTCAGTAGGTCAGAGCGCTGCTCTCGTAAAGCAGAGGTCGCCGGTTCGACTCCGGCCGTCGGCTCTCGATTCCGTACCGCTGGGGTACCCGGAGGACCGTGTATTCTTTGTCCGCAGCTGTCCTAATCTGACCAGACACGGAAGGGGTGCCTTTCGAGCTATCGAGCCAAAAAACGGCTCTAGCTCGCGGTTTTCCTCCCCTTCCGAGCGAGCGCTTACGAGAGCGGTGCTCTGGCCATCTGAGCTACGTCGGCATTGGGGCTACCGCACCGTACCGCCGAAGGGGCTATCGGTCCGCCGTGGCTGGGGCTCTCTGTCTGGGGGGCCTGGCCCCGTATGGAGCCCTCACGCCCGACGCCGCAGATTGCTGGGGGAAGCGGGCCGCTCGATCCGATTGTCGATTGGGGGGTAGTGCGGCCTTCTCGCCCGGTGCGCCCGCGGCCCCGTCAAGCTGGCGGGCGCAGAGCGATGCGGTTGGCGCGCTTTGACGGTGCCGTAGTGGTACTGCGCGACGCTGCCCGCCGGCCACTGCCCGCCGGCCCATCCGGCTTGCAGACGGCGCAAGGCACGCCGCCGTCTTTCGCGGCGGCCCTGCGGGCGTGGGGTCAGGGACAGATCGGTGCTTGAGGCGGGCTTGCCGAACATCTCGTGCACGCGCGCGGCGCGGCCTCGATCTGGCCGGGCTGCCACTTGCGGGTGGCAGCGCCGTTGCATCGCGCGCAGAGCGTGGCGGCACCCGACGGGCCGGTCCCCAAGTGGAGGCGCCGAGCTGTCGGCAGACGCCGCGGTAGCGGCGCTTGACGCGCTTGGCCTTAGAAGCTGTCTCAATACCTCTCGGGGAGGGCTTGGGTGTTGGGGGGCGAACCTTTCTAGGGTGACATAACCCCGGTGAGGGAGGTGCTCTATGGCGGGCTCGGTTTGGCGGGTGCGGGACGAGCTGTGGGAGGCGGTCGAGCCGTTGCTCCCGGAGTGTCCTCCGGACCCGCGTGGCGGGCGTCCGCGTGTGGATGATCGTGTGTGCTTCAACGCGATCGTGTTCGTGTTGTTTACGGGGATCGCGTGGCGGCATCTTCCAGCGGAGATGGGCTGCTCGCCGGCGACCGCGCACCGCAGGCTGGCCGCCTGGCAGGCCGCCGGTGTGTGGGAGCGGCTGCATCGCGAGCTGCTGCGACGGTTGAATGCCGCGGACAGGATCGACTGGTCCACCGCGGTGGTTGATGGCAGCCATATTCGTGCGCTTTTGGGGGGCTCCACACCGGCCCCTCGCCGGTTGACCGTGCCCGTGCTGGCTCCAAGCATCATCTGATCACCGACTCTGGCGGGATCCCGCTCGCGATCACCCTCACCGGAGGCAACCGCAACGACGTGACCCAGCTACTGCCGCTCGTCAACGGCGTTGGTCCCGTCACCGGCAAGCCCGGGCGTCCCCGCAGGCGTGCCGAGCGGGTGCTCGCTGACCGCGGGGCTATGACCACGACAAGTACCGTCGCGAGCTCTGGAAACGCGGTGTGAAGCCCGTGATTGCCAGGCGCAGCACCGAGCACGGCTCGGGGCTCGGCAAGGAACGCTGGGTCGTAGAGCGCACCTTCGCCTGGTTGCACAACCTACGCCGGCTGAGGATCCGCTACGAGCGCGATCCCGGCCTGCACATGGCGTTCATGCTGCTCGGCTGCGCCGTGGTCTGCCAGCGCAAACTCACAGACGCCTGAGTCAATCCTCGTCTTCTCCGTCGTCGTCGAAGCCGCGCGCCCCATACTGGTCGGGGATCGAACCCCAGCCCCAGATCGCGACCGGCCGCTCGGGCACGATCCCGTACTCCTCCAAGGGATCGCCCTTGTCCAGCTCGACAGTGCAGCGATGCTGCCAGTTATCGCCGAGATCGAAGACGTACTCGAACTCCTCACCCGGCTTAACCTCTTTTGCGACCTTCAGCTTGGCATGGTCGAGCCAGACCATTTCGGGCGCGAACGAGTCGTCCGGATAGCCAATCAGCCGGCCACCCACCCAGCTCAAAGTTGTGCAGATGCGAGAGATCCCACCGCGCGAACGCCGCGTCGATCGCCTCCGCGAACTGCTCAAACGAATGCGACGGACCGACCAGAAAGATCCGCCCCGGCGACGGATCGCACGCGACCCCACGACCGCCGAGCAAGTCCACCCTGATCCGAAGCCACGTCCGCGCCACCGCCCAAACAGCCTACGGAGGTTACGAGACAGCTTCTAAGTGCTCTGGCTCGGGGGTGGGGCGACGCATTCGGCAGACGGACACGCTCGCTCTTGGCGGCCAGCAGGCGCCCGTCAGATGCCGAGACACAGCGCTGCTTGTCGTCCGGAGCGGGCGCCCGCAATCCGAGCCCCTGCGCTGCTCCTTGCGAGCGGGAAGGGGAAGTGGCCCTCGGTTGAAATTGCACCGGCGGCACTTTATGAATTCTGGCAAGGTGGCTCTGTCAGCCAACAGCATCACGGTAAGTGGTGATCTGGTGTGCGCCGAGGAACACGTCGCGGCGTTCGAGATGTCGGGCCCGTAACGGAACAGGGTTTGGCGGCTTCAAGGTCTCTACCCACTTTAAGATGCCACCATCAGATGGCCCCTGCGCGTGTTCGCGAGGTCTGCGTGTTGGTGCCATGCCGGCTTGGCCAGATGCATCTGTACGACGCCGATGCGCCGCTCGGCGAAGCCAGCCTCGCAGTAGGCGAGATACATTCGCCACAGCCGTCGAAAGCGCTCGTCGTAGCCGATGTCGCGCAGGCGTGTTGTCGCGGCCTCGAAGTTGGCTCGCCAGCGCACGAGTGTCTCGGCGTAGTGCGGTGTGAGATCCCTCATGGCGACGGTCCGCATGTCGGTGCGTCGGGCGAGGCAGCGCGCGATCACTTCGAGTGAGGGCAGGCAGCCGTCGGGGAAGATGTGCGTGCGAATGAAGCTCTGTGAGGCCTTCTCGACCGCGTAGGCACGGTCGTCGATGACGATCGCCTGAAGCAGCATCCTGCCGTCGTTGGCGAGAAGGTTCGAGCAGCGCGCAAAGAACGTGTCGAAGTCACGCCACCCGACCGCCTCGATCATCTCGATCGAGACGAGCTTCTCGTAGCGCCCGCGGAGGTCGCGGTAGTCCTCGCACAGCACCATGACTCGGTCGGCGACCCCGGCCGCCCGGGCGCGGGCGCGGGCGTACTCGTACTGCTCGCGCGAGATCGTGGTGGTCGTGACCCGGCAGCCCCGCGTGCTCGCGGCGTGCACGGCGAAGCCGCCCCATCCCGTTCCGATCTCGACCACGTGGTCGTCGGACCGCAGGTCGAGCTCGTGACAGACCAGCTCGAGCTTGGCGGTCGAGGCCTCCGCGAGCGTCATCCCTCGGCGCGGGAAGTACGCGGAGGAGTACATCATCGTCTCGTCGAGCATCAACTCGAAGAACTCGTTCCCGAGGTCGTAGTGGGCTGCGATGGCATGGCGACTGCGCGCGCGGGTGTTGCGAGCGCGGATTCCACGCGCAGCCTGGAGCGAAACCCGCGCCGGGGCGAGGCGACGACGCCACTCGTCGAGGGCTGGGGCATTGCGTGCCGCGACGCGCACCACGGCGGTCAGATCGGGGGACTCCCACAGTCCCCCCATGTAGGCCTCGGCCATCCCGCGACTGCCGTGCAGCAGCATCGACCAGAACTGGGGCGAGCGAACCTCGACCGTCGCCCGCGGGCTGCCGTGCCCCAGCACGAGCCGCTGCTGCTCCTCGACGATTGTCAGCTGGCCCGAGCGCAGACGGCTCAGCAGGCCAAGCACGATGCGCCGCGCGAGGCGCTGCATGACCGTCATACCGACACCTCGGGACGGGGGTGCGACGGTATGCCCTTGAGTCTCAGCGCGAGCGCGTGGCCATAGATGAGCGCGAGCACGCGCAGCGTAGCTGCCGGGTAGCGCGCCGTGACCCGGGCCAGACGGCCGCGGGTCAGGGGCGAACGGCTCAGTGCAAGCGTTGCGTCGAAGGCACGCCGTCCCTGCTCATGGCTCTCGATGTGGACCGACAGTGTCGCGCCGGGCGTGGCGACACGCCAGCGGTAGCGCTGCTCCATTCCCATGAACGGGGACACATGCAGCTGCTTTGCGAAGCTGGCGGCCAGCACCGGACCCTCGCCGGCTCGCCCGAGCACGTAGGCGTGATGCTCACCCCATGGCGTGCTGGTCACCTCCGCCACCACCGCGTCGAGCTGCCCTTGGGGGGTGAAGCAGTAGTAGAAGCTGACCGGGTTGAAGCAGTGCCCGAACGTGCGCGGCTGCGTGAGCAGACGGATCGGGCCCGTGGGCACCCTGCCCGTCCGCTGCTCGACCTGCATGCGCACCGCATCTGCGAGCGAAATGGAGGGATCGCCGAGGTAGTCGGCCCGACGGAAACGCACCAGGCCCGGGCGGGCAGCCAGGAGCCGGCCGGCGAGCAGGCCATCGAGCTCCCCCAGGTCGAGGTACAAGAGCGCCAAGCGGTGGCGAAACTCGTGAGAGCGCACAGCAAAGCGACGGTGACGGATCGTGCCCTCATAGATCGCGCTGGCCGTCATATGACCACCGGCTGGGCGCGCCGCGCGCCGAGCTCGCGCACTACCCGCAGCGCGCTGCGGACGCCGTCCTCGTGGAAGCCCCATCCCCAGTAGGCGCCACAGTAGTGCGTGCGATTGCGGGCGCTGATCTCGTGGTGGCGAGCCTGCGCGGCGACCCCCGCAGGGGTGTAGACGGGATGCGCGTACTGCATCGTGCGGATGATCTTCTCCGGGTCGATCGCGGCCGTGCGGTTGAGCGTGACGCAGAACTCGTGGTCGGCGCGCAGCGACTGCAGGCGGTTCATGTGATACGTCACCGTGCAGCGTCCCTCCAGACTCTCGCCGAGATGGTAGTTCCAGCTCGCCCATGCGCGCCGGCGCCGCGGGAGCAGCGAGCGGTCGGTGTGGAGCGCCGCCTCGTTGCGCTGATAGGGGATCGTCCCAAGCAGCTCGCGCTCGCGCTCGCTGGGATCGCCCAGCAGCGCAAGGGCCTGGTCGGAGTGTGTCGCCAGCACGACCGCGTCGAAGCGCTCCGGCTCATGGCCACGCGATGACACCGCGACATGGTCCGGATGACGATAGACCCCCGTCACCGGCGTCGAGAGCCGCAGGCGCTCGCGCCAGGGCCGTGTGAGCGCCTGCACGTAGTTGCGCGACCCGCCGGTGATCGTCCGCCAGCGGGGGCGTCCGCGGAATCCGAGCATCCCGTGGTTGTCAAAGAACTCGATCAAGAAGCGCGCTGGAAAGGACCACATCCGCACCGGATCCGCAGACCACACCGCCGACGCCTGAGGCACGATCAGTCGCTCCACGAACGCGCGCGAATAACGCCGCCTGGCCAGCCACTCGCACAGCGACGGGTCCTCCTCGGAGGCGAGCAGCCGACGGGCGTCCCGGTTGAAGCGGACCAGGTCGGCGATCATCCGATGAAAGGAGGGCTTGACCATGTTGCCGCGGCTAGCAAAGAGGCCGTTCGGCGAGGCGCCGCTGTACTCGAAGTCGACCCCGTCGCTCACCCCGAAGCTCATCCGGGACGGCTGAGTCGGCACGGCAAGCTCGCTGAGCAGGCGTTCGAACAGCGGATAGTTGCGATCGTTGAAGACGATGAAACCCGTGTCGAGGTCGTATACCCCGGTCTCGGTTTCGACACGCACCGTGTTGGCATGCCCCCCGGCCCGCTGACCGGCCTCAAACAGGACCAACTCGTGCTCGGCGTGCAGCATGTGCGCACATACGAGCCCAGAGACTCCTCCACCGATGATCGCGATCCTCATCTTGTGCTATTCGCATCATGCCGCGTCTCGGATCAACCCGCCATCGGCGAGGCCGCTCGTCTCGCACCTCGACGAGCCCACGCGTTGCGAGGTGCTAATGCGGTGGCGGGACACTCCTATCCTCGGCGAGCGCTTGGCGCAACGTGGCTTCGAACGGGGCGGGTTCTACATCGAAGAGCCGGCGGGCGGAGTCGTCGGTGACGACCGTTTCGGTGCTGAGCCCCTCGATCAGCGGTCGCGCGACGCCGGCGTCGACCGGGGTGACGAGACCGATCCAGAGCGACGACAGCCACGGCGTTATGAATGGCACCGGGATCTTCAGCCGCGGGCGCTTGCCGAGGGCGAGCGCCATCACGTCGAGCATCTCACCGTAAGTGAGCACGTCCGGGCCGCCGATCTGCAGCTCGCGGCCGGTCGAGGCCTCGACGTGAGGCGCCCGCGAGAGATAGCTCAGCACATCGTCGATTCCGATCGGCTGGGTCCTGGTCGCGAGCCAGGCGGGAGCGATCATCGCGGGCAGGCGCTCGACCAGGTAGCGGAGCGTGCGATAGGACTCGCTTTCGCTTCCCACGACCATCCCGGCACGGAAGTAGGTCAGCGGCGGGCCGTGTGCATCGAGTGCTCTGGCGGTCTCGCGGCGACTGCGCAGGTGCTCCGAACCGGGGTGATCGCCGAGGCCACCAAGGTATATGACACGGCCAACGCCCTCCTGCTTGGCCATTCGTGCGAATCCTTCGGCGGCCCGGCGCTCGCGCTCTGCAAAGTGGGAGGCGTCACCGCCCCGCCCCATCGAGTGCACGAGGTAGTAGGCGACATCGACGCCGCGGCCCGCGCCCGCGAGCGAGTCGGGACGGAGAACGTCCCCTACGTGAACCTCGAAGCCCGCATCGACGAGCGCGCGGGCACGAACACTGTTGCGGTTGCGGACCAGACAGCGCACCGCATCGCCGCGTTGGCGCAGGCAGCGGGCAAGGCGTCCGCCGATGAAGCCGCTGGCGCCGGTGACAAGGACTTGCACTGAGTACCAACCTAGCGAGGGGGCGGGCCGACACGGCGAGCTCATGAGTCATGCTCACTGTGTGAGACGGGCAGCATGCAACTCACTGATCGACACGATCCTCGACCGCACCGTCGTCGCGGGCTATACGAACGCGGGTTATCGCATCCGCAGGCGCATGTGGAATCCCAGCGACCTGCAGCCGATGGACGGGAAAGTCGTGCTCGTCACCGGGGCGACCTCAGGGCTCGGCCTGGCCGCCGCCGAGGGCTTCGCGCGCCTCGGCGCGGCCGTCCACCTGCTCGTCCGCAGCGACGAGCGCGGCGAGCGTGCACGCGCGGAGATCGTCGCGCGGACAGGCAACAGCGATGTCCGGGTCAGCGTCTGCGACCTCAGTGACCTCGAGGTCGTGCGGCAGTTCGCCGAGCGCTTCAGCCCCAAGGCGGCGCGCCTCGACGTGCTCGTCAACAACGCAGGCGCGATGCTCGGCGAGCGGACGCTCTCAGCCGATGGCATCGAGCTGACATTTGCGACCAACGTCCTCGGACCATTCCTATTGACGAACCTGCTGATCGGGCTGCTCAAGAAGAGCGCGCCCGCACGCATCGTCAACGTCTCCTCAGGCGGTATGTACACGCAGAGGATCAACGTCGAGGATCTGCAGAGCGCACACGAGAAGTTCGACGGTCCGACCGTCTACGCGCGCACCAAGCGCGCCCAGGTGATCCTGACCGAGCTCTGGGCGAAGCGGCTGAAGGGGAGCGGCGTAGCCGTTCACGCGATGCATCCTGGCTGGGTGGACACCCCGGGTCTTGAGTCCTCGCTACCACGCTTTTACGGTGCGACAAAATGGCTGCTGCGCACGCCGCTCCAGGGCGCCGACACGATCGTCTGGCTCGGTGGCGCTCCCGAGGCCGCGCGCAGCTCCGGCGGCTTCTGGCATGACCGCCGACGGCGCCCGACCCACCGTGTGCCCTGGACCAAGGAGACGCCCAAGGACCGTGAGCGGCTTTGGACCGAATGCGAGCGACTCAGCAACCCGCACGATACCCCGCCCGTGGCCCCGATCAACTCGAAACCACGAGGAGCCTGCTCCCCCCACGCTCAACGTTGTGATCCCGCGCTGGAGTCCCGGCGTCGGCTGCGCAGACCGCGACGCGCGCGATAGATGTTGCGCGGGGACTCGGCGGGCCTCGGACCCGCGGTTGCCAGCTCCCCGGCCGATGGGGCGACCGGGGCCGGCGATCCGGCGGTCGGTGGTGCCACGCGCAGCGGGACGCCTGGCGCGGGCATTGCGACTGGCGCTACCTGGCGAGGCGCCGCAGGCGCTTGCGTCACCCCGACCGCGGCGAGCAGCGGCCGCTGGTGTTGCTCGAGCAGCAGCGCGCGCGCGAGCTGTTCGCGCAGGGTGCGCAGCTCGCGCTGGCGGGTGAATACGCGCAGCGCGAGCAGCGCGACGACGGCCAGCGCGCCAAAGCCGAGCAGCGCGCCGATTTTGACGAGCGTGCCGGCGCTTGCGACCGTGCGCAGCGGCACGTTGAGTCCGCGGGTGCTCGGCGGCGCGGGCGGTATGCCGCGCGCAGCCTGTGCGCCGGCCGCGCTGTTCAGCGGTCGCGTCTCGCGCGCGATCTCGACCATCTGTTGGGGTGTGAGGTTGTTGGTCAGGGTGTTTTCGATCCAGTACACCGCGCGGCCTTCGCTCCAGGCGACCGTCTTGAGGTGTTCGCCGTCGTAGACGAGGCTGTACGTGCGCGGGCCGAGCGTGAGCGTGTTGCTCGCATCGCGCAGCAGCGGCGGCTTGGACCAGGTGGTTCCCTGAATGTCGTAGTACTGGCCGAGTTCGCCCTGCTGCACGACGATCACGTAGGCGGGGTAGCGATGGTCGTGGGGCCCGTGGATCGTGTACGAGCGCATTTCGTCCGGTTCGGATTCGGCGGTGGTGCGCTGGTAGAGCGGCACCTGCACGGCAAACGGCACGTTTGCTTCGAGCGCTCGCGCTTCGTCGAGCGTGGCGCTCGGGGTCGGCGAGAGGTCGAGGCCCGACGCCACCGAACTCGGCGCCGCGGCGTGGTGGTGGGCGTGCCCTGCGTGTGCGCCGACGTTCAGTCTTTGGTGGTGGATTTCGGTGGTGCCGGTCAGGAACGAGTGCACCGCTTCGTGGATCTCGGTTGGCGTCGCGGTGTCGAGCGTCGGGCCGAGGTTGACGCGGAAGGGCACCTGCCGGACGGGCTTGCCGGCCGATTCGGCCAGCAGGTAAAGCAGCTGCAGGATTTCTTCTTCGCCGGCGAGCGTGCTTTCGACGTACTTGCCGAAGATGTGCTCGAACCTTTCGCGTTCTTCAAAGATCGACGGCCCATACTGCGCCTTGACTTCGAGCAGAAAGCGCTGATCGCGGGCGTCGCGGATCAGCGAGGTGCTTTCGTGGCGGTTTGACACGAATTCACGCGCACCCTGGCCGCAGACGCGCTGGTAGCCGGGCTGCAGATTGATTTCCATGTACTGTTCGGCGCCAGGTTCGCTGTTGTTGTGGTAGTAGCGCTTGTCAACCGTCATGTACACGCAGCCGATGTTGTTGACAGCATGTTCGAACTTGGTGAAGTTGGTGACAAACACGTGGTTGACGGTGAGCCCGAGCACGCGTTTGATCGTCTGCAGCATCAACTTCACTCCGCCCGCCGTGCCCCCGCCGTTCTCCCATCCGTACGTGTAGGCCGCGTTGATCCGGTTTTCTTCGATTTCGCCGCCCGGCTTGTCGATCGGCACCTGCAGCTCGCGCGGAATCGAGAGCATCGCGATCGTCGGCTTGCTCGGGTCGATGCGCACGAGTAGCATCTCGTTGGAGTGCGGCAGCACTTCGTGGTGGTAGTACTGCGTCAGCTTGCGTTCATCGTTGCCCACCAACAGCAGCGTCTCGGGCGCGCCGCTGGTGGTCGGGGCGAGGATGCTGGAGGCGACCTTGACCGGCTTGTTCTGGTGAAACGCTTCGACGATCTGGCCGATCTCGTTGCGTGCCATCAGCGCGGTCGCGGCGGCGCTAACCACAACGACCGCCAGCGCGCCGACCAAAAAGCGCCTAGCGATCCACCACCCCCGTCGCGGCGGCTCGGCCGTTGGCGGTACGTCGGGTGGCGGTGGGGGGTTGGGAGGCGGTGTGCCGGGCGGCGGCTCGGCCGTTGGCGGTGGGCCGAGGGGCGGTGTGCCGGGCGGCGGCTCGGCCGGCGGCGCTGTGCCGGTTGGCGGCGCGCCTGGAGACGGCGCGGCCGGCGGCGGTGCGCCAGGCGGCGCAATACCGGACGGCGGTGCGCCGGGGGGCGGTGCGCCGGGTGGTGGCACGTCTGGCAGCGGCCGGCCGGAGCTGGGCGGTGCCGGCGTGGTCGGTTGAGTCGGCGGGAAGGGCGGGGTCGTAATCGCGTCCACGGGCTTGACCGGGCCAATGGTCGCAGAGAGCGCGGCCCGCAGCGCCGCCCGGTTGCCGCAAAGTCAGAAACAGGCGCTACTCGCATTCGGGCCAGGGGTTAGGGTATGGGGGCGAGGAGGAGCATCTTGGCGATACGGAGAGGAGCAGCAATGCTGAGGGGTCGGCGCTTACAGGACTCAAGCTGGGAGGCAAACTTCGTTCAAAAGCCTGGCGCCGCCACCGCGCGCACGCGCGTTAGGGCATGCCGCCGTCAGCACGCACACATACACGCTATGTCGGGCGCACACCCTGCTTCCCGGCCGCGCGCGCTTCGCGCGTGGGCGCGCACCCCAACCGTTCTGGTCGCCGCGTTGCTGGGCGCCGCGGCGACCTGCGCCGCCGGGGTGCTCGCCACCGGCTCGGCCGTGGCGCACACCGCCCACGCCACCGCCGAGGCGCGCGCCGCGCACGTGCTGAACGTCAAGGACGAAGGACACCTGCACCTCGTGCACGAATCGGGCTCCGAGCTCGTCGAGGAAGGAAGCGCGACAGGAACGGTGCCGGGGACCGTACGCGTGAGTTTCAACGTCGGGGCCACCGTCTCGGGGCAGTTCACGATCTACGCGCGCGGCGGGGGTTCGATCACCGGTCACGGCAGCGGCTCGCTGCGCTCCACCGGTGCCTACTCGACGTTTGGCGGCTCGCTGGAGGTCACCGGCGGGTCCGGTCGCTTCCGGCACGCGCACGGCAGCGGGAACATCTACGGGGCGATCAACCGGCGCACCTACGCGATGACCGTGCAAACGGTCGGCAAGCTCAACTACTGAGTCGACATGCTCCTTTTTGGGGAGCAGCGGGTCGCGACCCTCGATTGAGTGCAGCCGACCCCTCCCAACGCCGCGCGAAGCGCGGCGTTAACCTTCCTCGCCTGTGGTGGCGCGCGAACTGCAGCGGCCGGCGAGGGATCGGGGCGCCGCGCCGTCGCTACGCACAGTGCTGCGCGAGTGGGGCCGGCTCGGCTGCATCGGCTTCGGCGGCCCGCCCGCCCACATCGCGCTGTTGCGCGAGCTGTGCGTGCGCCGGCACCGCTGGCTGACGCACGACGAGTTCCAGGACGCGATCGCCGCGTGCAACCTGCTGCCCGGGCCGTCCTCGACCCAGCTGGCGATCTTCTGCGCCTGGCGGCTGCGCGGGCCCTCCGGAGCTTTGGTCGGGGGCTGCGCCTTCATCGCCCCCGGTTTCGCCGCGATCCTCGCCCTGGCGGTGCTGTTCCTGGCCGGCTCGCCACCGCGCTGGGTACGCGGCGCCGGCGCGGGTGCCGGCGCCGCGGTGGCGGCCGTGGCGGTACGGGCCGGTCTGGCGCTGCTGCCCGCCAGCCGCGCACGCGCAGCCGGCGCCACCGGCCGGCGCCTGTGGGTCTACCTGCTCGTCGGTGGCGCGCTGGCGGCGACCGTCGGCCCGTGGCTGGTCCTGGGGCTGCTCGCGTGCGGCGGCGTCGAGATCGTCCTGCGCCGGGGCGGCGGCCCCGCCCGCCCGCCGGCACTCGTCCCGCTGCCCCTCGCCCCGGTCTGCGCGGCGCTCGTCGCCGCTGCGGGTGGCCTCGGCGCGCTGGCGTGGGTGGCGCTAAAGGTCGGCGCGCTCTCCTACGGCGGCGGCTTCGTGATCGTCCCGCTGATGCAGCACGACGCGGTCCTCACCTACCACTGGATGACCGCCGGCCAGTTCCTGGGCGCCGTCGCGCTCGGGCAGGTGACACCCGGGCCCGTCGTGCTGACCGTCGCGGTCGTCGGCTACGCGGCGGCCGGCGTCGGCGGGGCGCTGCTCGCCGCGGCGGTCGCCTTCGCGCCGTCGTTCTTGTTCGTGCTGGCCGGTGGCCGGCATTTCGATGCCCTGCGCGCCAGCCGCCCCGTGCAGGCGTTCCTCGCCGGTGCCGGCCCCGCGGCGATCGGCGCGATCCTGGGCTCGGCGGTAACGCTGGGCCTCGCGCTCTCCGAGGCCTGGCAGGCCGCGGTGCTCGCCGGCGCCGCCGTGCTCTTGCTGCTCTTGCGTCGCGCCGTCGTCACCACGCTTTTGGCGGCGGCCACCGTGGGCGTGCTCGCGGCGCTCGCGGGTGCGCCACTGCCGGCGGTTTGAGAGGCACCCGCCTTCCGGGCAGATGCTGCGCCGCAATGATTCGGGTCGCGCCTTGACCCTACCGAGCCCGCATCGCAGGTGGGAGAGGCGCAGGTGCCGGGATCCGACAATTGTCCGCCAATTGTCCGCCCCGTGCTCGATACTTGGCGCGTGCCCGGCGAGCGACGTGGTGGAGGTCGCCAGCGAGATACACGCCTGCTATGAAGCTGCCGAGGGCGAGCACTGGAACCGCCACGAACAACACGGCCGCTACGCGCCAGAGGCAGCGTCGGCCCTCGTATTCCCTGAGCCGATTGAGCGCAGCGCGGTAGGTGTACTGTCCGGGCGACGCTCCTGGCCAAACCAAGACTGCTTCTGTCGGAGCCAACACGGAGGTAACGCTAGTGCCCCGCGGCGAGTATGCGAACACCGAGAAGCTGGCCGTCGAGATCGTGCGCGACGCAGAGGTCGCCCGCGGCTGGACGCCTGGACCCTTGCTCGGCCAACACGATCAGCACAAAGAAGGCTGTGACCTGCTCAGCACGCCGCCCGACGGCGGCCCTCCATGCCGTGTCGAGGTCAAGGGGTGGGGCGAGCCGCTGCTGGCGCCCAACGGCGCCTTCACCTACCCGGCGGACGTGAATCGAGAGCAGTACGAACGCGCCAAGAGCGACCCAAACTGGCGCCTTGAGATCGTCGGCAACCTCGCCGCCGTACGCACCGGCATCGGGCAACCCGAATGCCTCACGCTCACCGGCGAGGAAGTCGTCCGACGCGCCGAGTGCTGGCGCTACCGCATCCCGCTCGACGGGCTCACCAAACGCATACGCAAGGCCACGTAGGTCTCACAGCCTGCGCTCGTCGCTACTTGCAGCGAGCGTCTTCGCCGTAATGATCCGCTCGCGGCCGTCCGCGGAGACGAGCACCACGGCGTAGCCCTCATCGAGCGCGCGTGTGATCTCGTGTCCCGCGTGGGGCGAGTCGGCGTCCACGAACGCGGCGTGCTCGGGGTAGGGCGAATCGCCCTCGATCGCCATGTCGATCGCGCGATCCATCGCCTTCGCCGTCAGCGAATCCGAGGGATTCACGTTGCTCGCCATCCGTCGATCATCTCCTTGTGGCCAGTGCGAACCGCGGTGATCGCAGCCCGCATCCCTTCCCCAGAGTACCGGCATGAAACGACACCGCCGGCGCCTTCTCGCCGGCGCGATCGTGGCGGTGCATCTCGTTGACGCCATGCGCACCGTCGTACACCCGCACCGTCACCGCCTCGCCGTGCTCGTCATCGACGGTCAGCACGACCGCGTAGTCGATGACCTCGCGGCCGCGCGTCGTGAACTCCACAACGATGCGCGCACCGACCTCGTAGTCGAGCACATCTCGGTAGCGCTGGCTCCTCGTCTGCTGTTCGCTGTCGGGCATTTGGTCGCAGAGCCTATCCAGCGACCGCGCTGGCGATTGTGCGCTCGGTGCCGCTTCTCCGGTTCTCTCTGCTGCCGGATGGCTCGGATTGCGGGTGTGGGGACAGACCGGCCCCCTGAACGGGGAGCCAGTCGTCACGGAGTTGCTGCCGTCTGGACGGAAGCGGTTCGTGTTCGACGTGCGGGGGCTCGGACTGGCCTCGGTCGTGCTTTATCCAACGCGGCGCTTTCGCTGCCGCTTCGCCCCCGCCGGCCTCGCCTGACGGCGACACGGACGGGAAAATCGAGGAACGCCGAAACCCACCTGCACACGCGGCACGCGCGCTTCAGTTCACACCTGCGGGCTTGGTCAATAGCCCTCACGTCGCCCGTATCGACGGGTACGATGGCGAAGTCATCTACTCGCGGAAGACTTCGGCGGCGGCAAGGCGTAGGGCTTCGGCTCGCACCTCACCGCCGCTTCTGCGTCGGTGAGGAGTCAGGCCACGGGCACCACCCCCGAGCGGTCCCGTCCTCGGGCTCGGTGCAGTACGCCTAGCGGCAGTAGAGCCGAGGAGCAATCGAGCCGAACGCTTCCATACGGTGTTCGGGAGCGCGCTCCCAAGCCAGGCGTCGCCTCCCGCCGTCCGTGCCGAAAACCCTGTGTCTACAAGGCTTTCAGCGGCAACGGAGAGGGCGGGATTCGAACCCGCGATGGAGTTTAACCCCCATACTCGCTTAGCAGGCGAGTGCCTTCAGCCACTCGGCCACCTCTCCAGAGGTAGAGGCCCAGTGTAAGGCCTCGGCGGCCCTGCGGCACGCGCCCGCGGGGCCGCGTGTGCCGGCCAGGCCGCCGGTGCGGCACGAGCCGGCGGGGCCTCTGTGCGGGCCGACGCCGGCCTGCGCTCGCCCCCGCGCCTGGACCTCACGCAGGCCAACATCGAGATCCACCTCGACCCCGCGCACGGCTTTCCCGTCCGGCACACGACGCAGTTCGCCGCAGATGTCGCGGCCTTCCCCAGCGGCCAGAGCAGACGCCGCGCGTAGGGGACGCGCGACCGACGCACTCGTTTGGACGAGCTAGAGTTCGCCCCCTGCGATGCAGGACAGCTCGGCATTGTCGTGGTCACAGGCGGCGCCGAGCACGCGCCGTGTGATCCCGGGGTCCACAGCGACGCCCGAAGGCCAGACATGAGCTCCGCCGCCAAGCCTGTACTCGTCGTGACGTGGCCGCCGCTGCCCGCGCAGGTGGCTGAGCGCGTGAACCGCGACTTCGTCCTAAGACCTGGCCGAGACGCCCGAGTCCCTCACCTCTGACGGTCTCCTTGAACTGGCAGATGGCGCAGCTGGGCTTCTCGTGAGCTCCGCCGACCGACTCGACGCCGGATTCTTCGATCGCGTTGCCTCGTCGGTGAAGGTCCTCGCGACACGGTCCGTCGGCTATGACCACATCGACATTCCCGCAGCCGCTCGCAGGCACATCGCAGTCGCGTACACGCCCGGCGTGCTGACCGACGCCGTAGCCGACGCGACGATCCTTCTGCTGCTCGGCGCGTCGCGCCGGGCCTACGAGGCGCAGCAGTTCATCCGCGCCGGCGAATGGGCACACGCTGCGCCAGTTGCGCTGATCGGTCGACAGCTGACCGGGAGGGTGCTGGGAATCCTCGGCATGGGGCGGATCGGGGCAGCGGTGGCGCATCGCGCGCGTGCGCTGGGCATGCAGATCCACTACACCAACCCGGTCCCGCTGTCGCAGGAGGCCGCACACGGTGCCGTCTTCCACAAAGACCCTCGCGAGCTACTCCGCGTAAGCGAGTTCCTGAGCCTCCATGCACCAGCGACGCCAGACACCCACCACTTCCTGAACGCCAAGACCCTTGCACTGCTACCCCGCGGAGCGATCGTCGTCAACACCGCTCGCGGCGATTTGATCTGCGATGAGGACCTGCTCGCCGCGTTGGATGCGGGGGCGGTGGCCGCCGTCGGCCTCGACGTGTTCGAGCACGAGCCGCAAGTCGATCCCGGTACTTGACCCTGAAAAACGCCTTCCTGTTGCCGCACCTGGCGGCAGCCACGGCCGAGACGCAGGCGGCGATCGGGATGCTCGCGCTCGACAACATCGATGCCGTGCTCGGGGGCCGCGCCGCGCCCAGTCTCGTGCCTGTCTGAACCTCGCTCGGCCAATGACTACCGGGTGAGCGTCTGGGCGTGCGCCCGCTAGCCTTTCATGGTCCGCCAGGAAGGGTGGCAGAGCGGTTGAATGCACTGGTCTTGAAAACCAGCAGGCGGGCAACCCCCGCCTCGGGGGTTCGAATCCCCCCCCTTCCGTTTTTTTGAGCCAGAACCCGGCTGTTCACGGGGTCGAGACTGATCGCGCTCTACTTGTCTTCAGAGAGCGCGTGCCTGCGCCGCATGAAGTCACCGAACATCGGTGCGGTGTGCGCCGGAGACGAGTCCGACGGCTTAGTCTCGGTCCGGTTGCGGTGGTCGCCGTATCCCCATTGCTGACTCTACGAGGTCGAGCTTGGGGATTTGGATACGGCTTGGGTTAGCGGGGACCATGACGTTTGTCCCGATCACGCCGTGACGATCGGGGACCCCGATCAGCGCGGGCCACGCGTAAAGGTTGCGGCCATCGAGCCGGTTGGTGTTGAGGCCACCGGTCTCGCCCTTGACCCGGATAACCCGGTGCATGCCGGTCTCGGCGTTGAAGATGAGTTCGGACACGTGGTGCGGCGTCACTGTCATGCAGCTGATCGCGACGGGCTTCGACTCGCCCGGCGGCTCAGGGTAGCCCCGTAGGTGCCCTAGGTCGATCGATTGGACGTCGTCGGCGGGCATGAAGTAGCCGCCTGCTGCCTCTGCCGGGATTGGCGCGACCGTGAACGACGCGGGATCGTCCGCGTACCGGTTGACGATCACCATCGCGCGGTAATGATTGAGCATCATTTCGATCGTGTGACGGAAGTAGCTGGCGACGTCATTGTCCCCGGAGAGGATCGCCGTCGGCTGCCCCGTTTCTAGCGCGTAAGAGATTGCGTGGTAGACGAGGTGCTCGTCGGTACAGAGCACTGGCTTGCCGGAGACAGCTCGCTTGGCCTCCTTCGTTTCGATGATGCCTCGGTCGCGCCCGCCTTCTCTGTCGATCATTTTGCGGATTCGCGCCTTCTCAGCATCGCCCGGCGGCTCGTCAGCTTCCATCGCTGAGTTCCGTTCCAAGAGGGTGCGAGCGGACCGCCACGCCATGATGAGCGCGATGTAGTACTCCTGCGCGAAGAGGTGGAAGCCGTCCGGCGCGTCGGGCCTGCCGAGCACGACGCGATCCTGCACCGCCCGGTAGAGGGGATGATCGGTTCGCCGCGACAACGGACCGTCGATCTCGTGCACGACTCGCGCCGTGAGCGCGACGTGACGCCTGTGCTCTAGTAACGCTTCCCAAAGGTCATCGCCTAGCGCGTCGAGTTGGTTCGTGTCGGGGAAGATCATCCAGTCCGTACGCGCCACAAGCCGCTCAGCAAGCAGCGCATTCTCTCGTCGCGTCTTCGATGCGTACCCAAACGAGAGACGCCCCAGCCGCTTCTCTAAGTCTTGGTAGACGTCCTCAATGCGCTCCGGCTCGGGGCGTGGTCCCGTGTACGCCTCGTGCAGCACATCGATCGCCGGGATCAGCCGCGACTTTTCCTTCTTCGCCATAGCCGGCCATCGTAGAGATGAAAGCCGATGCTCGGGAGGGCCTCTCGCCGCCGACGGCGCCACGAGGTCGCAAGTCCGAGCCCGGCGCCAGGGACGATGGCTTCCGGCCCGCGTGGGAGGGGACAAGCATCAGGCGAAGCGCCTGGCGTGCAGCTCCCTAATGCGCTTCCATAGAAGATCATGTTCGATCTTCGTCCCGCCATCCCCGTCCCGGCTGGTTGACGCTGGGCGTCAGGTCATGTCCAGCACCAAGAGCAGCGCGTCCTCGACGGTGCGCAACTCTTCGCGTGAGAGGTGGCCGACGCGCTCGCCCAACGCGCGGGCGTTGACCGCGCCGACCATCTCGCACAGAACCTGCGTGGGCTGCTCGGCGATCATGACTTCGGGATGAAAGCTGGCTGGAAAAGCCGAGCGCGAAGTGGGACAGACGACGACAGTGGAGAGGGTGAGCAGATCGTCGGCTTGAACGATCACCGCGTAGCGGTGCCCCTGCTGTACGTGGCCTCGCTTGCCGGGAAGCTTGATGCGATGCACATCACCGCGGATCACGCAGCTGCTCCATCACGCCCGCGACCTCCCGTGCTTCTCTCACATAGTCCTCGTTCTCCATCAGACGCCGTGCCTCGGCTGCGAGCCCGCCGCGTCAACGCTCTCGCTCGGCCGTCTCGGCTATCGCCTGTCGTGCAGCCTCGGCACGACTCAAGCCGCGTCGCCTGGCGATTTCATCCAGCGCGCTCAGCCCGTCGCGACCGAGACGCAGCGACACTGGCTGAGGAGCCGAAGCCATCGGTAGAGTGTAGCGCAAACCGCACTACAAAACATGCCCGATACCGCATTGAGCTGGCTGTGCTGCTCGGTATCGCGCTCAACCAAAGCGCCGAGCATGCAGCTCGGCGATGCGTCGCCAGGCCAGGTCGGGGTTCGATCTTCGTCCCTCCCTCCCCGTTTCGAGCGTGCTCCCCCGCCGTCTGCGCCGGCGCGCCCGCCACCCGCTAACGTTTGACCCATGACGACGCCCGCGCGGCAGGCGCAGCCCAACAGACCGCAGAGGGTGGCCGCCTGATGTATATGGGCGGCGCCCCCGACTCCCCGGCGGGCCCGGCTGGGGAGAGCGAGCAGCTGCGCCCCGCGCCGGCCTTCGCGATGCCGCGGGCGCTGCAGATGGCGCGCTTTACCCAGCGCCAGATCGAGTTCGTGTTTCGCGCGCGGCGCGAGCTGGGCGAGGTCTTCCATGTCGAGGCGGGTATTCCGGGCGGCGCGACCGTGACCTGCCATCCCGACCACGTCCGCTCGCTGTTCACGGCCAAACCCGAGCAGGTGCCATCTCTGACGGCCGAGTCGCCGCTGCGCCCGATCGTCGGCCCGAACTCCGTGCTGACCGCCAACGGCGCGCGCCACCTGCGCCAGCGCAAGCTGCTGCTACCGCCCTTCCACGGCGAGGCGATCGAGCGCTATGCGCAGATGATCGCGGCGGTGACCGAACGCGAGCTGAACCGCTGGCCGGTGGGGCGGCCGTTCGCGCTGGCGCCGCGCATGCAGGCGATCACGCTCGACGTGATCATGTCGGGCATCCTCGGCGTCGATGACCGTCCGGCGCGCGGCACGCCAGAGTGGCGTCTGCGCACGACGGTCAGGTACCTGACAAAGCTGTCAACCTCGGTGCTCGCGCAGGTCGCCGAGCTGGTCAGCGCCGGCCGCGAGGAGCCCGTCGGGCTGGTGCGCCGCGCGATTCGCAAGCTCGACGACGCGACCTACCCGATCATCGCCGCGCGCCGGCGTGCGGGGGATCTGGAGCAGCGCGGCGACATCCTGTCGCTGCTGTTGCAAGCGCGTACCGAGGATGGCGAGCTGCTCACCGACAGCGAACTGCGCGACGAGCTGCTGACGCTGGTGCTCGCCGGCTTTGAGACGACTGCCAACTCGCTGGCGTGGACCTGGGAGCGTCTGCTGCGCACCCCGCACGCCCATGCGCAGTTGCGCGAGGCGGTGCGCGGCGGCGAGGGCGCAGCCGAGCACGTCGAGGCGACGATCGTCGAGGGTATGCGCTCGCGGCCCGTGATCCCGATCGTCGGGCGGCGCGTCGCTGTGCCGTGGCGGCTGGGGGACTACGTGCTGCCGGCGGGCGCGGCGCTCAGCGCGAGCATTCTCCTGCTGCACCACCGTGAGGACCTCTACCCGGAGCCGTTCGCGTTCCGCCCAGAGCGCTGGTTGGAGCGCAAGCCCGGCACCTACGAGTGGATTCCGTTTGGCGGCGGCACCCGCCGTTGTCTTGGTGCGGCGCTGGCGATGGCCGAGCAGCGCGTCGTGCTCGAGGCGATGGCGCGCCGGCTGGACCTCGAAGCCGACCGGCCCGAGCCCGAGCACGCACTGCACCGCAACGTCACGATGATCCCCGCGCGCGGCGCGCGGGCCGTGCTGCGCGCACGGGCGTAGACGGGGCCGCACGCGGGTATGCACGGCGCCGCACGGCTGTAGGTCGGCACGCTGCCATTCGCGGCCGCGCGCCCGCTCGCACGCGAATGGCACGCGATTTTTCTAGTCCTGCGGCTCCTCGACGGGCCCGACCGCAAACACGATGTGGCGGCGGGCGACGGCGAGGAAGGGGTGGCTTTCGACGGTGCCGCCCTCGAGCGGCTCGACGGTCGCGTCGGTGAGGGTGAGGAAGTCGCGCTCGGAGGCGTTGAGCACGTCGGAGACACGACTGCGGTAGCCCTCGCGCGAGAGTCGGAGCAGCCCTTCGATGCGGTGTCCGGCGGTCTCGATCCGGACGCGCTCTTGGCGGTGTTCCATGGGCCGTTAGCCGATGCGCTCGGGCACTCGCGCGGGCAGGCCGGCGCGCGCGATCGGCGCCAGGGGGCCGTCCAGGGCGGTGGGGCGGTTGCGCTCTTCGCGCACGATGTACAGCGGGCGGTGCTTGACCTCGTCGTAGATGCGACCGACGTACTCGCCGATTACGCCGAGCGCGATCAGCTGGATGCCGCCGAGCAGCAGGATCGCGATCGTCAGCGAGCCGAAGCCGGGCAGGTAGGAGCCGGCGAAGTGCAGTACGGCGACGATCGGGATCGCGATGAAGGCGACGCCGGCGGAGAAGATGCCGATGTAGGTCGCCAGCTGCAGGGGCAGGTGCGAGAAGGAGGCGATCGCGTCCAGCGAGAAGCGCAGCATCTTGCGCAGCGTGTACTTCGTTTCGCCGGCGTGGCGCGCGTCGCGCTCGTAGGGGACGGCGGTCTGCTGGAAACCAACCCACACGGTCATGCCGCGCAAAAAGCGCGAGCGCTCGGTCATCGTCAGCAGCGCGTCGAGCGCGCGGCGGTCCAGCAGGCGGAAGTCGCCGGAGTTGGGCTCGAGGTCGACCTGGGCAAGCTTGTCGAAGAGTTTGTAGAACCAGGAGGCGGTCGCGAGCTTGAAGGCGGTCTCGCCGTCGCGCTGCTTGCGTACGGCGTAGACCACGTCGGCGCCCTCCTCCCAGCGTGCGACCATCGTCGGGATCAGCTCGGGCGGGTCCTGCAGGTCCGCGTCGATCATCGCGACGACGTCGCCCGCGGCGTGCTCGAGGCCGGCGGTGAGTGCTGCCTGGTGGCCGAAGTTGCGCGAGAGGTGGATGACGCGCACACGCGGGTCCTCAGCCGCCAGCCGGTCGAGGATCTGTGGGGTTGCGTCGGCGCTGCCGTCGTTGACGAGCACCAGCTCGAAGGTGTAGTCGGCGACGGCCGCGCAGGTGCGGCGCACAAACGCCTCGATGAGCTCCTCCTCGTTGTAGACGGGCGCCACCACGCTGAGCAGAGTGGGGTTGCGAGGGGAAGGTGCCGGCATGGTCGTCGGGAGGCGTAAACGCGGGTGGCCTGCACCGTGAAGAGTAGTGGCCCCCGCCACAAGCTGTGCTAAGGGACGGCTAAGAATGGGGTCTTGCAGCCCGGCGACGCGGCGCGTCAAAGGAGTCGTAACGCGCCGGCGACCCCCCGATCACGCGGTGCGGGCCGCTGTTAGTGCATCCTTGTGGGGTGCCCGCCACGCGCTCGCAGAGACTGCAGCTCGCGACCCAGTTCGTGAAGTTCGGGATCGTCGGTGTCTCGAACACGCTGATCACGTTCGCCGTCTACACGCTGCTGCTGAAGGGATTCGGCGTCTGGTATATCGCCGCCTCGGCGATCGGCTTCGTGGTCGGCGCTGCCAACGGCTTTTGGTGGAACCGCCGCTGGACCTTCCGCGAGCATGTCGGCGACGCGCTGACGCCCGTGCGCTGGTTTGTCGTGCAGGGCTGCGGTTTGGCGCTCAATCTGGCGTTGATCTACGTGTTCGTCGAGCACGTCGGCCTGGACAAGCTGCTGGGCCAGGCTTGCGCGATCGCGTTCGTCACCGTCAGCACGTTCTTCGTCAACCGCGCGTGGACGTTCCGCGTGCATCCCTCGACGACAGGGCCCTGAGGGCTGCGCACGAGCGGGGACCGCCCGGGCTCGCGGCGGCGGCTGCGCATCTGGGTGTCAGGTTTTGGGAGAGAGCGCGCCGTTGGCGCGCTGGGAGATAGAGACGCAGTAGATGCGGCGCCGCTACCGCAGCACAGCCATCAGCGACAGGCCTACCGGGATCGACCCACCGCGCGCGATCGCCGCGGCCTCGAGGTTCAGCGGCTGCTGCAGCAGCCAGTTCAGCGGCGCGGGGGGTACCCATAGGTCGAGGCTCGATTCGGTCGTGCTGGCGTGCACCCGGTCGAGCGCGCGCAGTGCGATCGCGACGGGCAGCAGCAGCGAGTTGAAGTAGGTGGTGCGTGTGAACTGCCAGCCGGCGTCGCCGGCCGCCGCGAGCAGCATCGTGCGGTTGTAGCGGCGGTGGTGGTGGTTGATCTCGTCGTGCTGGCTCCACAGCCACTGGTAGGCGGGGACGGTAACCACGAGCACCCCGCCGGGCGTGACGACGCGGCGCAGCTCTCCCAGCGCGCTGCGGTCGTCGGCGAGGTGCTCGATCACGTCCAGGCAGACCGCCAGATCGAAACTGTCGGCGGGGAACGGCAGCTCTGTGATCGAGCCCTCGACGGCCTCGCCGACGTGGCGCTCGCGCGCCAGTGCGAGGCTCGTCGGCGAAAGCTCGATGCCGGTCACCTGGCCGTGGCGGGCCAGCTCGACCATGTTGCGTCCGCTGCCGCAGCCGGCGTCGAGGATGCGTGCGCGCGCGGGCAGCCGCAGGCGCTCGATCACCCCGTCGAGCACTCG
The DNA here is from genome assembly GCA_963804675.1 of uncultured Solirubrobacterales bacterium. Lineage (GTDB taxonomy): Bacteria > Actinomycetota > Thermoleophilia > Solirubrobacterales > Solirubrobacteraceae > Palsa-744. The sequence continues at coordinate 3,563,192 of CAWDRI010000001.1, forward strand.
TCGCCGGCCGCGGTACCACCAGTGGCGGTCCTCGACGCGGTGGGTCTGCAGCTCGTAGTCGCGGTTCACCGCACCATCTTTCCCAAAAGCCGCGTTTCGTGCCGTGCGCCTCGTGCCACCAGGCGTGGATGCCGCCGTTCCCGGCCATGCGAACCCGCCCTCATCCCAAAAAACATCTCAAGACAACCCTTGAAGAAATCTTTGGCATGCCATAATATCGAGCCATGGTCACCCAAGAGATTGCGCGCTCCTCGGCTGTCGAGGACTACTGCAAGGCGATCTTCGCGCTCGAAACCCGCGACTGCGAGCCGGTTTCCACGAACGCGCTTGCCGAGCGGCTGCAGATCACGCCCGGCTCGGTGTCGGCGATGCTGCGCAAGCTCGACGAGCTCGGCCTGATCGAGCACGTGCCCTACCACGGCGTGAGCCTCACAGAGCGCGGTCGGCGGGTGGCACTGGAGGTCGTTCGCCACCACCGCCTGCTCGAGCTGTTCCTCGCCGAGACCCTGCAGATGCCGTGGGATCGTGTGCACGCCGAGGCCGAGGTGCTCGAGCACGTGATCTCCGAGGAGCTCGAGCGGCTGATCGCGGACAAGCTCGGCGACCCCGTGTTCGACCCCCACGGCGACCCGATCCCGAGCGCCGACCTGCAGCTCAGCGAGCCCGCCACGCACAGCCTCGACAGCCTCGAGCCCGGCGATCGTGGGTGTTTCGTGCGGATCTCGGACTCCGACCCGGAGATGTTGCGATACCTCTCCGAGCGTGGCATCTCCCCCGGCGCGCGTCTGGAGGTCGTCGAGCGCCAGCCCTTCGGCGGGCCGCTGCTGGTGAGCTTCGCCGGGCGTCAGCACGCGATCGGGGGTCTGCTCGCGCGCGCGATGCGCGTCGAACTCGACGGCACCGAGGACGCCGCGCGCGGGTTGGGCGCGCAGGATTCCGAACAGCGAGGGGCGGCCCTGCGATGAGCGCACAGCCCGCGCAGGCGACCGCCGCGCTGGAGCCGGCGCTGCTCGGGAGGGGCGCCGCCCTGGACCCCGCGCTGCTCGGGCCGAGCCCGCTGGAGCGGCTGCTCGCCCGCGGGCGTATGCGCGCGACGCTGGCGATGCTCGGGCCGGCGTTCGTGGCGGCCGTGGCATACGTCGACCCGGGCAACTTCGCGACCAACATCGAAGGCGGTGCGCGCTTCGGCTATGAGCTGCTGTGGGTGGTGCTGCTCGCGAACCTGATGGCGATGCTGATCCAGTACCTCTCCGCCAAGCTCGGCATCGTCACCGACCACAGCCTGCCCGAGCTGTTTCGTGAGCGCTACCCGCGGGCGCTGTCGTGGGGCATGTGGGTGCAGGCCGAGCTGATGGCGATGGCGACCGACGTCGCCGAGTTCGTCGGCGCTGCGCTCGGGTTGAACCTGCTGTTCGGCGTGCCGCTGTTCACCGCCGGCCTGATGACCGGCGTGATCGCGTTTGCGATCCTCGACCTGCGCCGCCGCGGCCACCGCGGCTTCGAGCTGGCGATCAGTGCGCTGCTCGGCGTCGTCTTTCTCGGCTTCCTGTACGAGACGCTGCACATCGGGCCCTCCGCGCGCGCCTCGCTGCACGGCCTCGTGCCGCATCTGGCCGGCGGCGATGACCTCTATCTGGCAGTCGGCATCATCGGCGCGACGGTGATGCCGCACGTCATCTACCTGCACTCCGCGCTCACCAACGGCCGCACCCCCGTACGCAACTCGCGCGAGCGCGCGCGCGTGCTGCGCTTCGAGCGCCTGGACGTGCTCATCGCGCTCGGGCTCGCCGGGCTTGTCAACCTGGCGATGCTTGCGGTCGCCGCCAAGCTCTTTCACGCCACCGGCCACAGCGGCGTCAGCACGATCAGCCAGGCCCACACCTCGCTGCAGCAGATGGTCGGCGGCGGCGCCGCGCTGGCCTTCTCGGTTGCGCTGCTGGCGTCCGGTGCTTCCTCCTCGAGCGTCGGCACCTACGCCGGCCAGATCGTGATGCGCGGCTTCGTCGGCTTCAACATCCCGCTGTTCGCGCGCCGATTCATCACGATGCTCCCCGCGATCGCCGTGCTGGCCGTCGGTCTGGACCCCACGCAGGTGCTGGTGTTCAGTCAGGTCGTGCTCTCCTTCGGGATCCCCTTCGCGCTGATCCCGCTGGTGCTGCTCACTAGTCGCGCCGACGTCATGGGCGCACACGTCAACCGCCGCGCCACCACGCTGCTCGCCGTCGCGGTTGCCGCGCTGGTCGTTGCGCTGAACGTGTTCCTGATCGCTCAGCAGCTCTTCTAGCCGCCGGGCCCGCCAGATTTCTTCTCTAGTCGCCGAGGCCGCCGGGGGGTTCTTCGATTGCAACAAGCCCGCCGCGCGGGCACGTGCGCGTGTGCGTGCCCGCGCGCGAAATGCCGGGCGCGGGGCGCCCCCCACCCCGACGGCGACGCGCGCCGCCGGGGTGAGAGCGCAGTGCTCAGCGGCGCTGGTGGTGGTGATGATGATGATGGTGGCGCGCCCGGTGGGGCGTCACCACCAGGTTCTGCGCGATCACCGTGCTGCGGTGCCCGCCGCTCAGCTGGAGCACTGTCAGCTGCCCCGGCAGGTGGCCGAAGCGCGCGAGCAGCTGCCTGCCGGTGGGGTTCAGCCCGATCACGATCGTGACGCGCTCACCGGCGGGGATCGTCAGCTTCGAGGAGCCCACCGTCACGCGCTGTGAGCGCACCCTGCGACGGTGGTGGCGGCGGCGCGCCGAGACCGCGATCGGCCGGCCGCCGCGCGTGCGCAGCACGGTGGTCAGCGTCGATTCGACTTCGCAGCCGGTCCCCGCCGTGCCCACGCACGCGAGCGTGAACTTCACCTCGCCGTTGGCGGCGCTGACCACACCCACCTGGTGGGCGTGTGCCACCGGCGGCGGCGGCGGGCTGTAGGTGACGACGATCGACTTTTCGCTCGTCAGCCCCAGCGCGTCGCTCGCCACGGCCGTGATCGTGTTCGCGCCGCGGCTCAATCCGACGCTTGTAGACCAGGCGCCATTCGCGCCGACGCTCACGGCGTGGCCGGCGACCGTCAGCGATGGCGTGCCGCCTGCGGGCTCCGTCGCGGTGCCCGTCACGGTCACGCTCGGTGTCGAGACCGTGGCGCCGCTCGCCGGTGAGCCGATCGCCAGCGACGGCGACTGGTAGCCGGCGAGCGCTTCGCCTGCGAGCGTTTCGACTTCGGCGAGCGCGTACGCCTGCACGAACGTCATCGCCAGCGTGTACGTGCCGCTCGCCGGGACCGTCGCCTGGTAGGGCATCTCGAACTCGGTGTAGTTCTTGCCTTTTTCGTGACTTCCGCTCACGAAGCTCAGCGATTCGCTTGGCGCGCGGTCGTAGACGATCGCGCCCTGCGGGTGCACGCCGTCGCCCGCCGGTTCGGTGGCGGCGTCCTGCTTGTAGTAGATCGCGTTCGCGCCGCTCGGCAGTCCCACGAGCTGGCCGCCGGCCGTGCCGGTGAAGCCGCTCGTGCCGGGGAACCTGAAGGCGGCGCCTGCTTTTTCTTCGAGGAAGAGCGACTGGTCGTAGAGCGCGTTCAGTGTGTGTGGCGCACCGTTGGTCGAACTCCAGGTGTCGGTCAGCGACGCGACCTGATCGGCGTGGCTGGTCTGCCACACGCGTTCGAGCTGCACGCCGGTCGAGACGAATTCTTTGCAGCTCGCCGTCGTCGGCGGGTAGACAGCCGGTTCTGGCGCGCAGCGGACGATCGGGTCGGTCTCGTGGACGGCGCCGAGCGCACTCGTCGCGTTGAATTCCTTGCTCACCGTCAGCTGCGGCGAGCCCGGGATCGAGGCTTTGAGTTCTTCCTCCAGCCGACTTGCCGCCGTCGGGTCGTAGGCGTTCGTGCCGTTGACCTGCAGCTCAGAGCGGATCGCTTTCGCCCCCCCGGCGACCGGCGCTTCTTTGTAGAGGGCGCCGCTGCAGTAGAAGAACAGTTCGCTCGCGAGCAGGGTGTTCGGTGCGAACAGGCGCGAATACAGGCCGCACTCGCCGGCCGCTTCGATGTCGAAGTAGCCCGACAGCGTGTTCAATTCAAATCCATAGTCGGCAAGCGATTTATTTGATTCAAAAATTTCAAAGTCAGACCCGGCGATGCGGGGACCTTGGAACGGGTCTGTCGCTTCTTCGGCCACCGAGCCTGGCGGATGGGCTTCAGTGCTACCGGCGGGCACCGCGCGCAGTACGCAAGGCCCGTCGCGGAGCTCTTCGGTGCTGACTTCGATCGAGAACGCGTTTGCCGCCGGCGTCACATTTCCCGCAAACGTCGCATATTCTTTGGGCCCGGCACCGTAGTAGCAGCGCACATCCACGTTACCCCCGGCGCCCACGGTCGTGCCGCTCACCGTGAACGCATGTTGAAACGGCGGCGCCGTTTCGTCGAACAGCGCGTACGTCGGATTGGACGGCGCGGTGATCCGCGACGATTCGACTTGGGCGCTCGCCGCAGCGACCGGCCCGCCGATCACCGCCAGCAGCGCAAGCGCGCCGGCGAGCATCGCCCCGCGCAGAGGTTTTCTCAGCACAATTGGCCTCCTGGGTCTGGGCATCGTTGCGACCGGCGCGCACACCCCACCGCCGCCGGGCGACTGCGTGCTTACAGACACGGCACGCCGCTGCGAGTTGCGGTGTCCCGCCGGTCGGCGGCGCCGCTGCGCTACAACTGGAGGCGATGGCGCCCCCCTCGCGCTCTCCCGCCGGTCTCACCGTCGCAGTCACCGGTCCAACTGGCGAGATCGGCCAGGCGGTCGTGTCGGCGCTCGAGCGCTCGCGCGAGATCGGGCGCATCCGCGGGATGGCCCGCCGCGCCTTCGACCCGCGAGCGCGCGGCTGGCGCAAGACCGTTTACACGCGCGGCGACGTACTCGACGGCGACGCGGTCGCGGACCTCGTCGCAGGCGCCGACGTCGTCGTGCATCTGGCATTCCTGATCATCGGCGGGGCGCGCGAGAGCGCGCAGATCAACCTGGAGGGTTCGCGCAACGTCTTCGAGGCGGCGCGCGCGGCGGGCGTGGGGCGCGTCGTCTACGCCTCCTCGGTCGCCGCCTACGGCTTTCATCGCGAGAACCCACAGCCGCTCACCGAGGACGTCCCCGTGCGCGGCTCGGACGAGCACTACTACTCCGCCCAGAAGGCCGCCAGCGAGCAGCTGCTCGCCGACATCCTCGCCGGCAGCGACACCGCCGCGTACGTGCTGCGCCCGTGCATCGTCGCCGGTCCCGAAGCGCCGCTGCTGCTCGACAACCTGCCCTACACCCAGATCTCCCAGCGCCTGCCCGCGCCGGTGCTGCGGCTGCTCGACGGCGTACCGATCCTCGAGCCGGTGCTGCCCGACCCCGGCGTGCCCTTCCAGCTCGTCCACCACGACGACGTCGCCAGCGCAATGCGCGCAGCGGTGCTCGGCCGCGGCGCGCCCGGCGCCTACAACCTCGCCGGCCCCGGCACGCTGACCGTCGCCGAGCTCGCCCGCGAGCTGGGCTGGTACTCGATCCCAGTCCCCGAGCTGGCACTCGACGCCACCGCCGAACTCCTCGCGCGCCTGCCCTTCCTGCCCGCCCAGGCGCAGTGGATCGCAGCCTTCCGCGAGCCGGTCCTGATGGACGTCCGCAAGGCTCGGCACGAGCTCGGCTGGCGTCCTGCCCACGACGCGCTCTCCACCCTGCGCGAGACGATCACCGCGGCGCGGGCCGACCGGTTGATTCGGTGAGGGTGAGCGCCGGGGTGAGCGCCGGCCCGACCGCGCTCCCACTAGAATCAGGCGCTCCGGGCACGTAGCTCAGTGGGAGAGCGCTCGCTTCACACGCGAGAGGTCGGTGGTTCGAAACCACCCGTGCCCATTTCTGGGGACCTGAACCTCGCTAATCGAGCCAAAACGCAGGTTTCTGCACCAGCGAGCAACGCGGCAGTCCCGATCGGTCGAGTGCAGACGATAACTTGCGCTCGTGGCGACCGTGTACCTGTTCGGCGACGAGGCCGGTAACTTCGACTTTCCGAGAGACCGGGCGCGAGCCGCTACTTCATGCTGTCAACGGTGGCGATGCACGACTGGCAGGCCGGCGACCGTCTGCAGGCGCTTCGTCGCAGGCTGGCGTGGCGCGGGGTGCACCTCGGCGCGGTGCTGCACGCCAGCGAGGACCCCCAGGCGGTCAGAGATGAGGTGTTCGGGGTGCTTGCCCGCTGCGAGTTGCGGATCGATGCGACGATTATCGCCAAGCGCGACGTGCCGGCTGCACTGCGCGATGCACACGCGCTCTACCGCTACGCCTGGCATGAGCATCTCGCACGAATCGCCGGCGAGATCGCTCGCCCAGGCGACCGCCTACTCGCCGTCGCCTCCGATCTCGGCACTCGCAAGCGCCGGGGTGCGTTCCACCTCGCGGTTGATGACGCTGTGCGCAGCTCAGCACGCTGTCCCCACCGCGTGGCGTTCTGGCCGAACATGAGCGAGCCGTGCCTCGTGGTCGCCGACTACTGCACGTGGGCCATCCAGCGTCGCTGGGAGCGCAACGACCAGCGCTCGCACATGCTGCTCGCAGGCAAGATCCGCTCCGAGACCCAGGTGCAGCCACCCGCCAGCATCTCCGGCAAAAGCTAGACCCTCGCCAGCTAGCCGCGCGAGCGGCAGAGCCCAGGGGCTCTTTCGCCGGTGAGGGTCACACAGCGAGAGTAGCAAGCCTGGAACCAGCAGTCAGCCCTGAGTTCCAGACGATGCTCAACCGTGCCGCGTCTCGATCAGCACGTAGCGCCCACGCGCCACCCGGACCAATCGCCCCGAAGAGCCCGCGACGTCCGAGGCGAGCGCGCCCTTGACCGAGGACCGCGGCACCGGCTCGCCCACCAGCGCCTCCACGGCCGCGTGGATGTCCCTGGCCCGCATCGGCTCGCCCCGGTCGGTCAGCACCTGGACGACCGCCTTGAGCACCCAGCCAGGCCGGCGGGCTCGCTGCCGGCAGGCCATGGGCCGCCGCTGAGGCCCGCCACTGGCCCCCCGCACGGCGGCCAGCTGCCCGGCCAGACGGCGCAACGACCCCTGTAGGTCGTGGTTCGAATAGTGTCCAAGCAGGTCCACTCGGCTTGCCAAGTGCCCGGTTGGAGCCCGAAGCACGGCAGCGGCTCGGTGCGGAGCTGTGGTTGTCGTTGGCTGGTACGGTGCAAGCAACTATGGCCGACGAGTCGAACAGCAGTCTCTGGCTCCGGGTATCCCACTTGAATCCTGGCCAAGCGCAGAGCCTGTCGTTATGAGCTTCAACCTCGCTCACGGGGACGCCTGCGAGAGGGCCGGCAACTGGCAGCTCGTTCGCCGCACGCTCGAGCTGCGGGCGTTTGGGATCAATATCGTCGAGATTGCGCCGGGCGAGCAGATTCCCGAGCACGACGAGACCGGTCGCGATCAGGAGGAGGTGTTCTACGTGCTGAGCGGCAATCCGACGCTCGTCATCGACGGCGAGGACCATCCGCTGCGCGTCGGCACGTTCGCGCGGCTCGACCCTGTGCACTCGCGCACGGTTCGCAACGGTGGCGGCGAGCCCGCGAGCGTGCTGATCGTCTCCGCACCACGCTCGAGCGGGTACGAACCGATGGGATGGGCATGAGGATGGGATGGGCATGAGCAGCGCCGATCTGCACGAGACGATCGCCGCCTACAACGACGCCTGGAACGCCCACGATGTCGAGCGGATCGGCGCGCTGCACGCGCCGGACATGGTGTTTGAGAACCACACCGCCGGTGAGCGCGCCGAGGGCGAGCAGGCGCTCGCGCACATCGCGCGGATCTTTGAGTCCTGGCCCGACATCGAGTTCCAGACACGCAGGCTCTACGTGCGCGAGGATCTGGTGGTGCAGGAGTGGACCGCGCGCGCAACGCACGTCAAGGCACTGCAACGGGGCGAGATCGTGGCCGAGCCGACGGGCAAGCGCATCGAGTGGCAGGGCATGGACGTGATCCCCTTCCAGGACGGCAAGGTCAAGCGCAAGGACGTCTACTCGGACTCGGTATCGATCCTGCGCCAGGTCGGGCTGCTGTAGCTCTCGGCGAGCCGGGCTCATGGTGAGGGCCGCGCCGGTTGGTGAACCTCGGCAAAGCGGGGAACAGTGCATACTACGCCTCCGCGGACGCGTTCTACAACAACGGGCAGAGCACGGGCAGCCTGACCGGCACGCCGTTCGTCACCCGACCGTACCCAACTGCTGACTCACGCGACACGAGGAGATTCCAGATGCCTGATTCGATGACGAGTAGTACGGCGGTGGGCGATGAATGCGAGCCCGGTGCGCGCGACGCGGCTGTGGCGGCGCCTGCCGGGCGACGGCAGCGGCGGCCGGGGTTGCGCGTTGGGCTGGTGGGGCTGTTCGCAGTCGTGGCCGCGCTCGTGTGTGCGGGGCCTGCGCTGGCGGACAGCGCGTCGTTCAGCGTGACCAACACGGCCGGCGAATCCGATCCGGCTGCCGGTCTGCCGCGTGTTTTCACGCTCAATGGGAACGCCGAAGCTCCCGACCGTGTGTACGTCAAGTACCGTGGCCCGGGCGGTGCCCCGTGTGCCCCGAACGCGAGGGAAGACACGGGTTCGCCGGTGGACGGGATTTTTGAAGCAGGCTATTCTGCGGGCCCGTTCTGGGGTGCATCGGTGGAAGGCACCATTCATATCCAGACCGTGATGACGTGGCGCACGGCGGGGACGTTCGTGTTCTGTATCTGGTTGCCCCCCAAAGGGGGGGAAAGTGAAATTACCGTGCCGATTACGCAGGCGATCACCTTCCGGTCGCCGAACGGCACGATTACCGCAACCGTGAACCCGCTCACGCCCGAACCCGGCCAGCAGGCAACCGTCACGGTGATCGGCGACAGCGAAGCACCCGAGAACGTGTATGCGAAGGTGCGGCCGGCGGGAGGAGCGCCGTGCGCGTCGACCTACGACGCGGACTCGGGCGAAAATCTGATCAACGGAGGGGGCGTCAACGGCTCGTTCTCGATGCAGGCGAAGACCAGCCAGTCGAAAGCCGGCCAGTATCTCCTGTGCCTGTGGCTGGCGGGCTCGGGCAGCGAAACTCCGGTGATCGCCGGACCGCAACCGGAGACGTTCACGGTGGTTTCGCCGCCGCCGCCGTGCGTGGTGCCAAAGGTCGCAGCCGGCGCGAGCCTGGCGAGCGTCGAAGGGGAGCTCCGTGGGGCAGGTTGCGCGGTTGGCAAAGTCAGTCCGGCCGCCAGTACGACGGTCGCGCGCGGCGGGGTTCTCAGCCTCAGCCCGGCGCCGGGAACCAAGCTCGCTGCGAGAGCCGCCGTCAATGTCGTGGTCTCCGCGGGACGGCCTTGCGTGGTACCAGCAGTCAGGCGGGGGAGCAGTCTGGCCCGTGTCGAGCGCCAGCTGGCGGCGGCGGACTGCACGGCCACCGTCAGCTATCTCCACAGCCGCCACGTCCGGCGGGGCCGGGTGATCGGCATCGCCGGGCGTCCGCGAAGCGAGCTCTACCCGCGCGCCAAGGTACGGGTCGTCGTCTCCGCCGGCCGTGGCCATAAGCGCTGAGCGTGGCCGGGGCAACACCGCGCAGCGGCCTTCCATGACCTGCTCTGCGCTCGCCGGCGATCTGCCGGGTATGGTGAGGTGTTGCCCAACCGCGTCCTGATCTTCCACGGCTACCTGCTGGCGGGCACCGGCTCGAACGTCTACAACGCGCGGCTGGCGAAGGCGCTGGTCGGCCTGGGCCACGAGGTGCACCTGTTCAGCCAGGATCGCCACCCCGAGCGCCAGCCGTTCGTGGACGCGGTCGGGACGTGGGAGGGCGGCGCGCTGGAGGTGCGGGTGCTGCGCGAGCCGGTGCGCTGCACGGTGTACCGGCCGGCGCTCGGCGGGCTGCTGCCGGTGTATGTGGAGGACCGCTACGAGGGCATCGCGGCACGCGCGTTTGCGCGCTGCAGCGAAGCGGAGATCGACGCGTATCTGGCCGCGAACGTAAAAGCCGTTGTCGAGGTGTGCGAGCGAGTGGGGCCGCAGCTGGCGTTGGCCAACCACCTGATCATGGGCCCGGTGGTGCTCGCGCGGGCGCTGGCGGCGAGCGGCGGCACGCCCTATGCGGTGAAGGTGCATGGCAGCGCACTGGAGTACACGGTCAAGGCCGACCCGGCGCGGTTTCTCCCCTATGCCCGCGAGGGTTTGGAGCGCGCGGCGGCGGTGCTGGTCGGCTCGCGGCACACCGCGCAGAGTTTGTGGGCGGCGATGAACGACCAGACGCTGCAGGCGCGCACGCGGCTCGGCCCGCCGGGGGTGGACGTCGAGCACTTTGGCCCGCGCGAAGCGCAGGCAGCGGCCGCCGGGGTGCGGGCGCTGGCGCGGCAGTTGAGCGCCGGGCCGGACGTCCAGGCGGGCGCGGCCGAGCCGGCGCGGCGGCCGGGCGCCGAGTCCGACGCACCGGCGGGCGTTGCCGGGCAGGAGCCCGAGCAACAGAGCGCGTTCGCCCGCGACGACGCCGCGGCGGGTAGGGCGCTGGCGCGTGTGGATCCCGAGCGCGACCGGCTGGTGGCGTTCGTGGGCAAGCTGATCGTCAACAAGGGCGTGGATCTGCTGCTGGCCGCTTGGCCGGCGGTGCTGGCGCGGTTTCCCGACGCGCGGCTTGTGGTGGTCGGTTTTGGCGAGGACCGCGCGTGGCTGGAGCGCATGCAGGGCGCGCTGGCGAGCGGGGATCTCGAGCGCGCCCAGGATGGCGCCGGGCGCCATTTGCGCGCCTTTCTCGGCGGCCTGCGCGGGCCGGCGCGCGAGCAGTACCTGGCGGCGGCCCGCGCGCTGGGAGAGCGCGCGCTGTTTACCGGGCGCCTCGATCACGACGAGCTGGTCGAGCTGCTGCCGGCGTGCGAGGCGCTGGTCGTGCCGAGCACGTTCCCGGAGGCGTTTGGGATGGTCGCCGCGGAGGCGGCGGCGTGCGGCGCACTGCCGATCAGCGCCGCGCATTCCGGTCTGGCGGAGGTCAGCGCGGCGCTGGCGCAACGTGTACCCGTAGAGGCGGCCGCGTGGCTGTCCTTCACAGTGGACGACGGCGCGGTGCAGGCGCTCGCGGCGCGCCTGAACGCCTGGCTGGGAGCCGACCCAGCCCTGCGTGAGCGCACACGCGCCGGGCTGGTGGCGACCGTCCGCGAACAGTGGTCGTGGCAGAGCGTCGCCGAGCGCGTGGTCGCCGCCGCGCGCGGCGAGCTGGACGAGCTGTCCGCGCCGTAGGACGTTTCGATATGGATTGGCGCTGGTGTTGGTTGGGGCCGGCTGATCGGCAAATACGGCGCCGGCTGCTACCGCCTTTTGAAGCGTGACGGGTGTCTCCGCGTGCTTGGAGCTGAGTCGGGGAACCGTTTCGCCGCGAGCGGCGACTAACGGTGCATGTGTCGAGCAACGAGCGAAGGGCGGTGGTCGTTGGATGAGCGTGAGCGCTGACGTCAAAGCCCCTGCGCCGGCCTATTCGCTGGGCACCGGCACGGACGCAGCCCCTGCGCCGGCGTATGCGCTTGGGACGGGCACGAACGTGCGCGTGCGTGCGCGCGCGTACTTCGCCTCTGACAGCAGGCGCACGCTGCAGACCGTGCTCGGACTCGTCTGGCTGCTCGACGGCGGGCTGCAGTTCCAGTCGTTCATGTACTCGCACGGCTTCATCGAGATGCTGAGCGGTCTGGCCGCCGGCCAGCCTGGTTGGCTGGCGAGCAGTATCAGGTGGGGCGCGCATAGCGCGGCGGGCAACCTCGACCTCTACAACACGCTGTTCGCGCTGATCCAGGTGAGCATCGGTCTCGGTCTGCTGTGCCGGCGCACGGTCAAGCCGGCGCTCGCTGTGTCGTTCGTGTGGGCGCTGGTCGTGTGGTGGTTCGGCGAGGCGTTTGGGATGTTGTTGATGACGATGGCCGCGCCGCTGACGGGTGCGCCGGGCGCGGTGCTGCTGTATGCGCTGATCGGGGCGATCGTGTGGCCGGGGCAGCGGCCCGGCGGGTTGCTCGGCCTGCGCGGCGCGCGCACGGCGTGGGCGGTGCTGTGGCTGGCGATGGCGTGGCTGTGGCTGGAGGCCCCGAGCAGCAGCGCCAATGCGAGCGCGGGCGCGATCGAAGCCGCGCCGTCGGGCATGAGCTGGCTGAGCACGCTGCAGGAATGGGCGGCAAAAGGCGCGCATGGGAACGGGTTGATCATCGCGCTGGTGATGGCCGGCGCATCGGTCGCGATCGCGGTGGCGGTGGCAGCGAACTGGCACGCCAAGCCGTTTCTGGTCGCGGCGATCGTCTTGAACCTGATCTTCTGGACGCTCGGCCAGGGGTTTGGCGGGATCTTCGAAGGCGGCGCGACCGACCCCAACGCGGGCTTGCTGTTCGTCGTGCTCGCGTGTGCGCTGTGGTCGCTGATGGCAAGCGACGAGCAGGGGCTGGCGCCCGCCCGTGAACCCGCGTCTGCGAGCAGCGTCGGAGCGCGCGCATGAGCGGCCTCGCACGCGGGCTGGCGTCTCGGCGCGCACGCCGCGGGAGCAAGCGCATGAGTGGGCTGGCCGCTGTGGCCCGCCGCGCGACGCCGCTGCTGGCGGCGGGCGTGCTGCTGGCGGGGTGCGCAAAGGCGGACAAGAAGGAAGCCTCGGCGTCGATGTCTGCCGCGACGGCGAGCACCCCAGCCTCCTCCTCCTCCTCCTCCTCCTCCTCCTCCTCGATGCATATGGCGAGCGCTTCGAGCGGGGGTGGAGTGGGCGCCGCTGCCGCGAGCGGGTCGGGCAAAAGCCAGCAGGACATGTCGGTGATGGGGATGGAAGGCAAGGAAGCGGGGATGTCGGTGGACGGCATCAAACCGGTGCCGACGCAGACGCTGGGGACGGCGACGTGGGAAGGGATGAAGATCACCGCGCAGGCGATGACGGCGGTGCCGTTCGTCGTGTATGACGGCACGAGCGAGCGGGTGGTCAAGCCGCATGGCGCGAGCTTTCACCTGATGGTGTTCCTCGACGACGCACACACGGGCGTGGTGATCCCCTACGCGGGCGTGTGGGCGACGATCCGCAAGCAGGGGAAGATCGTCTTCGATGCGCGGCAGTGGCCGATGCTGGCGCGTTACATGGGCCCGCACTACGGCAACGACGTGACGGTGCCGGGCGCCGGCACCTACCAGCTGAATCTGCTGATCAGCCCGCCGGTGTCGGCGCGGCACGTCGAATACAAGGACGTGTGGCTGGGGCCCCACGAAGTGTCGTTCACGTTTCACTGGAAACCGGTCTGAGCCTGACGCGCCGGCAACTGCTGCTGGGTGGAGCGGCGCTCGCCGCGGGCGCCGGCGCGGCCGGGGTCGCGATCGAGCGCGCGGGCGGCTCCGCCACGGCCGTGCCCGACGTCCCGCTCGGTCCCCAGCCGGCCGGTCTGCCGGCGCGCCAGCACGAGTGGACGGACACGCTCGCGCGCGACGCGCAGGGCAACCCGGTCGCGCCGCGCTTTGACCGGTTGCTGTTCTTCGACATCGAGGGCCAACCGACGCCGCCGGCGGCGCGGCTGCTGGAGGCGGCGCTGCGCACGCTGGAGCGCCGCTACGCCTGGGGGCCGTCGGGGTTGCTGTTCACGGCCGGCTGGGGCGAGCCGTACTTCACGCGCACGCTGGAGCGCGTCTCGCCGGTACCGCCGGGGCGGGCGCTGTCGAATTTCGAGTTGCCCGCGATCGACGCGTATGACCTCTGCCTGCACCTGGCGTGCGACGACGAGCAGCGCCTTGACGCGGTGCAGGGGGCGCTTTTGGGGGGAGCGCCGCTACGCGGCGCAGATGGGCCGCTGGACCTCAGCAGCGCGCTGCGCCGGCGCGAGACGCGCACCGGGTTCGTCGGCGTGGGGCTGGCGGCAGCCAACCAGCAGGTCGCGGGCATCCCGCCGGGCCGGCCGGTGCCCGCGGGGGCGCCGCTATTCATGGGGTTCAGGTCGGGTTTGCGCCGCAACCAGGCCAGCGAGGACGACGTGACAATCATGGACGGCCCGTTTGCGCAGGGGACGACGATGCAGGTGAGCTATATGCGGTTGGCGCTCGAAGACTGGTACGGGCAGCTCGACGAAGCGCAGCGCGTGGCGCGTATGTATGCGCCGCAGGTGACGCCGCGCGAAGCTCGGGATTTCACCACCGACGCCGAAGGCGACCCGGCGCGCTTTGGTGAAGCGGTGAGCCGTTATGGCGTGATCGGGCACTCCCAGACGATGGCCCGCGTACGCCGGGGCGGACGGCCGCTGATGATTCGCCGCGATTTTGACACTGTGGACGGCGGGCGCGCGGGATTGCATTTCGTCTCGATCCAGCGCTCGATCGCCGACTTCGTCAAGACGCGCGAAGCGATGAACGCGAGCGCCGCGCAGCTGCAGAACCCGGCGATCACGGATACGGTCAACAACGGGATCAACGAATTCATCTTCGTGCTCAAGCGCGGCAACTACGTGCTGCCGGCGCGCGCGCAGCGCTCGTTTCCGCTGCTGCCGGGCCGCGCGGGTGCCTTGAGCTGAAGGCGCCCCACGCGCAACGTGCGCGAGGTCGGCCCGGCCACGCTGGTGCTTCGAGCTGGAGGCGCTGCTCGTCCTGCGGATGCCTCGAGCCGACCGGCGCCCTCGCGCGCAACGCTCACGGGCGCGCGAGGTCGCGCACCTCGGCGTCGACCTGCCGGGCGGTGAACGGCCAGGAGAACAGCGCGCGCTCGTGGCCGCTGGCGTCGATCACGTAGGCGACCTGCGAGTGGGTGACATAGGGGAAGACGATGCTGGCGATGTGCTTGGTTTCGAGTGTGACCTGGACGTGGTAGCGCCGCCAGACGGCAGCGAGTTGGTGGGGGGTGCCGACGGCCCACCGCCACTGCGGCACGAGTCCCCAGCGGCGGCGGTCTTCGAGCAGGTCCCGACGCGTGTCGGCGTCGACGTCGACACTCACGGCGATGATCGCGGGGCGCTCGGAGGGCGGCAGCAGGCGGTCGGCTTCGCTGAGCGCGCACGCGGCGAGCGGGCAGAAGTTGCGACGGAAGGGGTCGACAAATGTGACGATTGTGGGCTGGCCGCGGTAGGCGACGAGCGAGACCCCGCGACCTTCCTGGTCGCTGAGGCGCAGGTTCGGCGCGGGCCGCGTGCCGGCCGCCCAGAGCGTCGGCGCTTCTGCAGAGGAGGTGCCGTTCGCGTTCGCGCCGCCCCTGAAGCCCGCAAGCGCCAACGGCACGGCTGCGCAGAGGCACAGCGCGGCGAGACCTCGCAGCGCCCAGCGTACCCGGGCGTGGGCGGCTCGTGGGGTCGCCTCGCCGGCCGCGGCGCGGGCGGCTTGCGGGGCTCGCCCGCCGGCGGCGCAAGCGTCATGGCGCGCGTCGCGCGGCGCGGGCCGCAGGCTGGCGCCGCTCGCCAGCGCCGCCAGGACGCAGGCGAGCGCGAGCAGCGCCCAGGTGCCGGCGTGGGCGCTGCTGCCTGCCTGGGCACCGGCACCCGTCGCGGAAGGTGCGGCCGACGCGGAGCCTAGATCGATGCCTTCGGTCGCGGCGATATGTTCGATCGCGCTTTCGGTCGCGGTGAGCAGACCGGCGCCGCCGCCGGGTATCGGGATCTTGGCGAGGTCCGCATACGCGCGCGCGGTGGGGTGCTGCGGCCAGCTGTACCCGAACCCGCCCGGCATCGCGACGAGCAGCCGCTGGCCGTAGGTCAGCGACAGCTCGATGCCGAGAAAGCGCGCGTAGGCGCGCGGGTGGCGCCACAGCACGCCGACCGAGCCGAGATCGGCTTCGCTCGGTATCAGCGCGACCCTGATCGAAAAGCCGGCGCGCTGGGTCTCCCTCAGCAGCGTTTCGAGCCGTGCCTGGCGGGCGCCCGAGACACCGGTGTCGTAGGGCACGAACAGGGGCTGGGAGACGAGCACGTCGCTCGCTGGGTCCCCGTCGGCATGGGCGAGCGCCGGGGCCAGCCCCCGCAGCGCGACGCACAGCGCAACCAGTGCGAGCGCGACTGCGTGTCGGTTCGCCATCGGGCGGCGTCTGCGTCGGTTCACCGCCGGGCGGCGTTTGCTCATCGCGGTGTGCTCGTGTGCGGTGTGCTCGTGTGCGGTGTGCTCGTGTGCAGTGTGCTCGTGTGCAGTGTGCTCGTGTGCGGGGTGCTCGTCGTCGGGCTGGCACGCCGCGGCGAAAGCGGCGGGGGCCGCCGGGAGCTCATCCACTTTCGGCGAGACGCTGCCGGCCGTCCTCGAGGGCCAGTTCCGCAGCGAGCGGCGCTGCCCGGCGATCGGCCCTGCCCGGCTCGCGCCGCCGCGGTGCGGGCTCAGGCGCGACCGCGGGCTCGCGGGCGACGCGCGGCTCTGGCGCGGCCCACGTGCGGCCGGTTTTGAGCGACGGTCGCAGCGCGCGCGGCAGCGCCAGGCGCCCATCGCGCTCGCCCGAAGGCATCAGCGTCGTCGTGCGCCACAGCAACAGCCAGCCGGCGAGCACGAGCAGATGGGGGGCCTCGTCGCCGAGGCCGGTGCGACCGGCGAGCAGATCGACGACGGCCGTGAGCGCGAGCAGCAGCGCCGCGCAGCCGACGATCGCGCGCATGCCCTGCGCGCGCAGCGGTCGCCACGCCGCTACGAGGAACCCGACCCCGAGTGCGACGTCAAGGGCGCCCATCTCGTGCGCGACGTGGATCGGCGCCTCGCGGTAGGTGCCGGCCAGCAGCTCGGGGAGGGCGAGCGCGAGCTGCGCGAGCGCGACCACGACGAGCGCGACACGCGTGGGCATGAGCGTGCGCCACCAGCGGTCCCGCCGGTCGATCGCGCGCATCGCGGCGAGCAGGGACGGGTCCGGTGAGGGCACCGGCCTGGCCGCGGCAAGCCGCGTGCGGCGGGTCACCTCGTGTGCCCGCTCGCGCCATGCTCGGCAGGCTGCGCAGGTAGACAGGTGCGACTCCAGTTGCGCGCGCGCCCGCTCGGGCGAATTCAGGCGCGCAACCGTGGGCGGCTCGCCGTCGAGCATCGCCGAGATCGCCTCGCGGGCCGCGTCGCAGTTCACTGCGCCATCAGTCGCTTGTGCGGGTCGTGCGGTTCCCCGCGAGCGCACTGATCGGTCGGCGCCCGGCGGCAGGCGGGTCGGTCGGCGCATACAAACGCCGGTGACGCCCGCGCGCGCGCTGTACGATGCGGTGCGCTCATGAACGACACCGCCGCAGGTCACGTCCGCGCCGCGCACGCCGCCGTTCGCGGCGAAGCGAGCGGCCTCGAAGAGCTGTTGCAGGCCAGCTATGGGGACGTGTGGCGCCTGTGCGCGGTGCTCGTGGACGAGCAGTCCGCCGAGGATCTTGCGCAGGAGACGTTCCTGCGGGTCACGCGCGCGCTGCGCCGTTACCGCGGCGACGCGAGCCCGCGCACGTGGATCCTGTCGATCGCGCGCAACGTCTGTATGGACGAGCTGCGTGGCCGCCACCGGCGCCGGCGCCGCGAACGACACCTCGCGCTCACGGCGCGCGAGGCGGTGCACGCGGCGGACCCCGCCGGGGAGGTCCTTACCGGCGAGTTGCTGGCGCAGCTGGAGCCCAACCGGCGCGCGGCGTTCGTGCTCACCCAGCTGCTGCGTCTCTCCTATGGGGAAGCGGGCGTCGTGTGCGGCTGTCCGCCGGGCACGATCCGCTCGCGCGTATCGCGCGCCCGCGAGGAACTGATCGAGCTGGTCGGCGAGGACCGCGCGGGCAGGCGGCGCACGGCGCAGAGGTAGGCGCCGACGACGCCCAGACCCCGATGCACATCACGCGGTAGGAGTCCCGCTGGCGCTGTGGACGCGCGGCGAGCGAGCCCGGGTCTGGCCGCTTGTAAGACGCCCTACCGCGGCCCCGGGGCAAAGCGGAACGTCGAGTGCGGCGGCACGTAGGGGCCGACCTCGACCACGACCTCGGCGCGCGGCGTCAGCGGCACGCGGCCCGGCGCGCCCGCGACGCGGCGGCCGTCGAGGAACACCGCGACCTGTGTGCCGCGTGCGGCGGCGAACGACGCCACCCGCCAGCGCGAGAGCGGCTGTCCCCAGGCGCGGAACAGATCGCCCAGGTCCGGGGTGCCCTCGCGCGCGACGAGGACGACGCCGGTCGGTTCGAGCGTCACCAGCGCGCTGTAGCAGCGCGCGTTGACGATGCGCCCGGAATTCAGGCGCCAGGGACCGCCGACCCCGATCCCGGCCGGCACGATCACGACGCGATTGGCGGCGAACACCTCGACGTGCATCGGGCTGCGCGGCCCGAGCGTGTGGCTGCAGCGCCCGCTCACGTGTGCCGGCGCCAGCGGGCGAAAGCGCGCGCCGGCGCCGATTGGGCGCGCCTGCGCGAGCAGCGCGGGGGGAATGCCCGCGCGTGCGCGCGCCGACGCCGGGTCAGATGCCGAGCGCGCACGAGCGCGACGCGACGGGATGGTGCTCGTGGGCACGGCCAGGCGCGCTGTGCGGGCCGCGGACCCGCCACAGCCGGCGAGCAGGACGCAGGCGAGCGGCAGGCACACCCGGATGACACGGCCGAGCGGCGCCCCGCCAGCGCACCGACCCGCGCGACGGGCTCCTTCTGGCGGTCGGGTGCGCATCGCGCGCTACGGCAGCAGCTCGGCGAGTCGCAGTACGAGCACGAGCAGCCCAGCGCCGACGCCGAGCCCGAGCACCGCGGCGGCGCGGGCCAGGAACGCGGGCAGGGCGATCAGCACGAAGCCGTGGACGAGCGTCGGCGCGAGCTGCCAACCGACCTCCAGGGCGGCGAAGGCGATCAGGATTTCGAGGACCAGGCCCTGCCGGCGGCGCAGCACGCGCAGCAGCGCCCAGCCGACGAGCACGAGCACGATCGCGAGCACGACGAACTGCTCGACTTCGACCGTCGGTCGTCCGTGCAGCTCTCGCCCGGCGACACCGACGGCGACGGTGCCGAGCGCGGCGAAGGCGAGGACGCGGGCGAGGCGCTCGTCGAGCCGGCGGCGGCGCAGCCGTAGCGCGGCGGCCAGGCAGGCGAGCAGCACGACGATCGGCCAGAACCACACGAGCGAAGGGCGCTGTGCGTGCCACACGCCGCCGGAGATCGCGCGCAGGCGCCCGTCGAGCAGGATCGGGATGCTGAAGCGCCCGACGTAGCTGGCGCCGGGCGCGAGCGCGGTGTCGGCGAGCGCGCCGATGCGACCGTCGTGCCAGCCGTATTCGTGCCCACCGCTCACCCGTTGCCAGCGCGGCGGCGTATCGCGGCCGAGGTCGATCGGCGGGTTGAGCGCCGGGATCTGGTTGAGGTCGTACATCGTCGAGCGCTCGTTGACGTAAACGCCCGAGCGCGCGAAACGCAGATAGGGCGCGCCGCGATAGTCGAGCACGACGACATTCTCGCTCGGCGGCACGCGCAGCCACAGCCGCAGGTAGCCGTCGATCACCTTCGCGTCGAGCCCCGCGGGCAGCGTGCCGACGCGCGCGAGATAGCTGGTGGCGACCGGGGCGACGGGGCCGTGGGCCTGTGCGCTCGCCGGCGCGAGCAACGCGGCCAGCAGTATCAGCACCGCTAGTCTTGCCGGCGTCTTCACGATGTGCACCGCAGATCGCTCTTCACGCGTGCTTCCCGCAGATCGCGTGCCCCAACGTGTCCACCCGGCAGATCGTTGCTTGCGCGTCCATTCGCTGGCGGCCGTGCTCGGCGTCGTGCTCGCGCTCGCCACAAGCGGCGCGATGGCAGCCAGCTCGGCGTGCGCGGATGGCGACCCGGGGAGCGACGTGCTGGCGACGCAGCCGCTGTTCCTGCCCTGGGACGCGGGCGTCCCCGCGGGCACGCAGGCGCAGCTCGGCGCCCTGCTGCACGCGGCGCAGCGCGGCGGCCACCCCGTGCGGGTGGCGCTGATCGCCTCCCCCGCGGATCTTGGGTCGGTGAGTGTGCTGTGGCGCAGGCCGCAAAGTTACGCCGAATTCCTCGCCGAGGAGCTTTCGCTCGTCTACCGCGGGCCATTGCTGGTCGTGATGCCCAACGGCTTCGGCGTCGCCCACGCGAGCCTCACGTCCGGCGCGCTCGGCACGGCGCTCGCCGGCATTCCCGTGCCGCGTACGGGACTGCAGCTCGCTGGCGACGCGCTGCTGGCCGTGACACGCATGGCCGCGGCGTCGGGCCACCCGCTCGCGGCGGTCTCAGCGACGACGGCGCCGGCGCGCAACTCCTCCGACCTCACGGCGTGGATCGCCTTCGTGCTCGGCGCCATCCTCCTCGCAGCTGCCTGGACGGCCAGCCTGCGTGCGCAGCCGCTGGGGAGCAGGCGGAGACCGCTGACCTGAACGCGCCCGCACGCGGTGACCCCTAGACATGTACGCCCGGCGCGGGATGCGGCAGCAGCCGCGCGCCGCGCGGCGAGTATGTGTGCATGAGTGCGCGTATTTCAGCCGCGCTCAGCGCACCGCCAAAGGCGGCGGGGCCGCCGAGTTTCCGGTAGGCGCCCTGCAGCTTTTCGCCGAGCGTCGAAAGCTCGAAGTGGCCGTCGTAGACGCAGTAGATGTAGAGGCCCGCGTTGGCGCGCAGAAAGGACGTGCCGGCGCCCGTTTCGTCGAGCGCGGCGGCGATGAACCGCCAGCCGCGGCGGCTGAGGCCGAAGTAGTCCTTCAGCAGCCCCGCGATGTCCGCACTCGGGCCCGTCAGGCCGCCTTCGCTGATGACGAGCGCCGGCAGCGCCAGCGCGCCCGCGCGCGCATCGGCGCGGGCGACGGCCCGGCCAAGCGCGGGGGTCGGGGGGTGCGGCAGGCCGTGGACGAGCGCCGGCCACGCGCCGCGCGCCGCTGCGACCTCGTTGCCGACGGGCCCTTCGAGCCCGCGCAACGCGCGCGCGAGCAGCACCAGGTCGGTGCGCTCCAGGCGCAGCGCGCCCGGGCGCGGCGCGTGGCCGCAGCCCGCCAGGGCAGCGGCGCTCAAAGCGAGCGCCAGCGCGCCCGCGAGCGCCCCGACTCGCTGCCCTGTGGTCCGGCCGACGCCCGCTATGTGCCGAGCAGGTCAACGACGAAGATCAGCGCCGAGTTCGGCGGAATCGTCGGCGGACGACCGGCCTTTTTGTACGCCAGTTCGGCGGGGATGATCAGTTCGCGGCGACCGCCCACCTTCATCCCGGCCACGCCTTTGTCCCAACCCGGGATCACCTGGCCCTCGCCGAGCGTGAACGTAAACGGTTCTTTGCGTTTCCACGACGCGTCGAAGACCTTGCCATTGCTGTAGAGCGCGCCGACATAGTTGACGGTCACCGACTGACCCGACTTCGCTTCGGGGCCGGTGCCGGTGACGAGTTCCTTGGTCACCAGCGTCGTCGGCGGCGCGCCCTTGGGCGGCGTGATCTTGGGTTCGGTCGACAGCGGCCCCGTCGTCGGGGTGGCCACAGCGACGGTGTGTTCGACGAGCTTGTCCGCCGAGGCGGCCTCGTTGCCGACGGTGATCGTGCTGGAGCCGCTCGAGCCGCAGCCGGCGACGAGCGCCGCGGCGCCAAGCAGAGCAAGCCCGGCGCCGATCCTGCGGGCGGGGCTCTTGTGGCCGCGCACGTCCAGGCGCGGCAGGTGGGTGGATAGCTTTTGGTTGATCATCACGGAGCGGCAGCCTAACCGAACGCGACACATTTGTGGTCGGTGGGGTCAGCGGCCCGCGCAAACGGCACTTCGCGTCAGAGCCGCTAGCATCTGCGACGGACCGTGCTAGGCGGGGAGGTAGCGGTGCCCTGCACCCGCAATCCGCTCTAGCGGGGCTGAATTCCCCCCCGAGGGGTTTCGCTCCGGTCGCTCCGTCGTGTGGGGCGTCGATGGCTCGGGTCCCGCGCGGTGTCGGCTTGTGAACCAGGTCAGGTCCGGAAGGAAGCAGCCTTAAGCGATCCCCGGCAGGCGCAGCGGGAGTTCCCGGACCGGAGTCTCACGCGGCGAACCGGCGACCGGAGGCGGCATCTCGACGGGGGGTGCACGGTCCGCTGTTCGCGTTCATCGCGGGCGCCGATTCGGGCGCCCGCGCCCGCGCTTGGCCCGCGCTTGGCCCGCGGTGCGTGCGCCCGCGCCAGGTCCGCGGTGCGTGCGCCCGCGCCAGGTCCGCGGTGGGCACGCGGGCGCGAATGGCGGCGTTGTGCACTGCTCGCGCCGCTTGCACTACCCACACCGCTGATAGATCCGCCAAGAGCGGTTGACGGCGCGCAGCGCAAAGCCACCGGGCACGCTCACCGGGTGGGCGCGTTCGGCGCGGTCGAGGATGTATTCGCGCTGGACTTCGGCGGTCGCGGGGTCCACAAAGGTGCCGTGCGCGAGCGGCGCCGAGAGCGCCTGGGCGCTCGGGATCGCGCTGGGGTCGGTGCGCAGGTAGAGCGCGAGCAACGGGATCGGCGCGTGGTTGGGCACGCCGACCGGCTCGCAGCGCGTCGTGATCGCACCGCCGCGCACGAGCGCGACGAGGTCGTCCTGGATGCGCTGCTGCACGGCGAGCGCGCGCAGTTCGTTGTGGTCCACGCGGTACTGCGCCGGCGCGGTCGCCAGCAGCGCGAGCGCTACGAGTGTGGCGAGGGCCACCCAGGCGCGCCGGCGGGGGTCGCCACGCTCGAGCAGTGTCCAGCCGCACAGCGCAGCGCCGCAGAACACGCACAACAGCGCCGCCGGCACGAACGCGTAGCGGGTGTCGATCGGCAGCCCCACGCTGGCGAACGCGGCGAGCACGAGCACCGCGACGACGCCCGCCCACGCCCCCAGCAGCGCGCGCCGGCGCAACCACGCCAGCGCGAGCACGCCCCCAACCGCGGCGCCCGCGAGCGCGGCGGGCCCGAGGATCTCACCGATGCGCCGCGGTACGTACTCGGGAACCTTTGCGATGCCCGTCTCGCGCCCGAGCGTCAGCGCGGTGTGGCGGGTGTTGGTCAGCGACCACAGCGCGTCGCCGGTGATGCGCCAGTCGCTGAGCACCCACAGCGCGGGTGCGCTGAGGAGGATCAACCCCAGCCATGCCAGCTCGCGTGGGGAGCGGACTGCGAAACCCCGCTCCAAATCCTCATCTTCACCCGCCAACCCGCGCTCCGCAACGCTCCCAGGGGCCCGCGCGCGCCCGGTCGGCTCGGGAGTGCCGCCGGCGCGCGCGAACGAGACGCGCCCGGCAAGCGCCAGGTAGAGCCAGTACAGGCCGGAGAAGACCCACGCCTCCGGGCGCAGCAGGCCGGCGAGCGCGAGCAGCGCGAGCACGGGTGCGCCCGCGCGAGGGCGGCGCGTCTCCACGATCAGCGCGCTGAGGATGAGCAGCAGATAGGGCACGTCGATGTAGGCGCGCACGCCGTAGGAGAGGATCGGCACCCGCGTGAGTAGCAGCGCCGCCGCCACCGCGCCGGCGCCGCGGTTGAACCACAGCGCGCCGAGCCGGTAGACGGCCCATCCGCAGCCGGCGAGCGCGAGGAACGCGAGCACGACCGTCACGTCCTCCAGCGTGCGCGCCCCCAGCGGCGAGAGCACGAAACCGAGCGCCTCCACGAGCGGGTGCGGCGTCGGCGCCAGCGGGATGCCGTACTGCGGCGTTGCGCCCCGCGCGAGCTGCTCGCCCCAGACGAGCGCGTAGAGCGTGTCGTAGTTGGCGAACCCGACCCCCGTCACGAACCACAGCGCGAGCGCTCCTGCGGCGATCGCCGGCGCGCTCGCGCCGCGCGCGCGCCTGGGCCGCGTGGGCTGTACGCCGGCACCGGGGGGGTTCGGGGTGGTTCGCAGCGGACGCCATCGCGCGCGCCCACGTATGCGCGCGCGTGGTGGGCGCGGCGCGGAGAGTGGTTCCTGCGGCGCGGAGAGCGGTTCTGACGGACCGGCCATCCCGTCGCACGCTACCCGCTCGGGAGCGGTCGCGGCCCGGGGTAGACTCAGGCGCGGTGGCCGAAACCCAGACAGAGGCGCTCCCGGCGAGCGAGCAGCCGCGCCAGCCGTTTGCGCAGCCGGCGGACCGCCCCGGCGAGCCGCACGCCGAGCCGCACGCCGGACTACAGGCCGAGCCGCACGCCGGACCACAGGCCGAGCCGCACGCCGGACTACAGGCCGAGCCGCACGCCGGACCACAGGCCGAGCCAGAGGACCGTTCCTCAGGGCCCACCGCGCAGGTCTCCGAGCCGACAGGGCGCTCCCTCTACCGCCGCCACCGCCCGCGCACGTTCGCCGATGTGGTGGGCCAGGAGCCGGTCGTGCGCACGCTGCGCAACGCGGTCGCGCAGGGCAGGGTGCACCACGCCTACCTGTTCGTCGGCTCGCGCGGCACCGGCAAGACCTCGATGGCGAAGATCCTCGCGGCCTGCCTGAACTGCGAGCGGGATCCCATCCACCCGACGATCGAGCCGTGCGGGCGCTGCGAATCGTGCGTGGCAATCGCGCGCGCGCGCTCACTGGACGTGATCGAGATGGACGCCGCGTCGAACAACTCGGTCGACGACATTCGCGAGCTGCGCGAAGGGGTCGCGTTCGCGCCGGTGAGCGGGCGCAGCAAGGTGTACATCCTCGACGAGGCGCACATGCTCTCCACGGCGGCGTGGAACGCGTTCCTGAAGACACTCGAGGAGCCGCCGCCGAACACGGTGTTCGTGCTGGCGACGACCGAGGCGCAAAAGGTCCCCGCGACAGTCGTCAACCGCTGCCACCGCTTCGACTTCCAGCGGCCCACCGTCGAGCAGATCGCGGGCGTGCTGCGCCGCGCCGCCGACGCCGAGTCGATCGCGATCCCGCCCGCGGCGCTCGCCGCGCTGGCACGCGCCGCGACCGGCAGCTTCCGCGACGCGCTGGGGCTGCTCGAGCAGCTCGTCACCTACAGCGGCCCCGAGATCGTGCTCGACGACGTGCTCGCCGTGCTCGGCGCCACCGAGTCGGAGTTGCTCGACGAAACGATCGACGCCGTGCACGCCGGCGACGCGCGCGCGACGCTGCTCGCCGTCGAGCGCTGCGCCGAGCGCGCCCGCGACGCGAGCGCCTTCGCGGCCGACCTCGAGCGTCGCGCCCGCGAACTGCTGGTGGTCGCCACCCTCGGCGAGGTCCCCGTCGAGCTGGCGCTGACGCCCGACACCGACGCCGAGCTGCACGCCCAGGCGCAGCGCGTCGGGCAGGGCACCGCCGTGCGGCTGCTCGAAATGCTCGGCGCCGCGCTGGAGGCGGTCAAGGCCGGCGCCGACCCCCGCACGCAACTGGAGCTGGCGCTCGTCAAGGCCGCGCGTCCCGCCGTGGACACCTCGCTGCGCGCGCTGCTCGACCGCCTCGACCGCCTCGAACGTGGCGCCGCTGGACATCCGTCGGCGTCCAGCGCGCCGCCGTTGTCCACTGGCATACCGGCTCGCACTGGCACGCCGGCGTCCACTGGCACACCAGCCCGCTCTGAAAGCCCGGCCGATCCCGGCGTGCCGGCTGTCTCGGCGGCGGGTGCCGGCTCGCCGGCCGCGGGCGCGGACTCGCCGGCCGCCGCCGCGGTGCCCCGCCCGACCGCGCCGCCGGCCCCCGCCGACGCCCCTGCGCTCGCCGACGCCCCTGCCTCCGCCCCCGCCCCTGCCCCTGCCTCCGCCCCTGCGCCCGCCCCCGCCCCTGCGCTCGACGTCAACGCGCTGGTGTCGCTGTGGCCGGCGGTCGTGGAGCTGGTTGGCGAGCAGAACAAGATGCTCTGCTCGCTGCTCGCCGAGGCGCGCCCGGTGGGCCTGCACGAGGGCGAGTTGCGCGTGGCGTTCGCGGCGAGCGCGTCGTTCCTCAAGCGCAAGGCCGACGACAGCGAGCACCGCGCGACGGTCACCGAGGCGCTGCGCGAGCTCAGCGGCGACGGGCGGCTGCGCGTGGCGTATGAGCTGCGCGAAGAACTGCCCGGCGTCCCGCCGGATGGCGTGGCGGGCGCGCCGCGCAGCGAGGAGGAGTGGGTGGCGCGCTTCATGGAGGAGTTCGACGCCGAGGAGCTGCCCGCGCCCGAGCGTGTGCTCGCGGGCGGCGCCGGCGCGAGCGAGGCGGACGCGCAGGCGGCCGCGAGGATGGCAAACGGAGAGTAGATCGCCAATGGCACAACAGCGCAGACCGAACATGCAGCAGATGCTCGCCCAGGTGCAGAAGATGCAGCGCGACATGGAGCAGGCGCAGGAGGCGCTGGGGCACGAGACCGTCGAGGGTTCGGCGGGCGGCGGCGTCGTCACCGTGCAGATCACGGGCGACCTGCAGATCAAGGCGGTGCGGATCGCCCCCGAGGCCGCCGACCCCGAGGACGTCGAGATGCTCGGCGACCTCGTGCTCGCGGCCGTCAACGAGGCGCTGCGCGCGGCCCAGGCGCTGGCGGCAGAGCGCATGGGCGGCGCGACCGGCGGCCTCGACCTTGGCGCGCTCGGTGGGCTCGGCCTGCCGGGGCTCTAGGGCGCCGGCAGGGGCCCCGCGTGAGCACATTCGCGCCGCCCGTCCAGAGGCTCGTCACCGAGCTGTCCAAGCTGCCGGGCATCGGCACCCGCACCGCGCAGCGCCTGGCGTTTCACATCCTGCGTGCCTCCGAGGAGGACGCGCGCGCGCTAGCGGGCGCAATCGTCGAGGTCAAGGAGCGCATCGGGCTGTGCGAGGTCTGCTTCAACCTCACCGACGAACCGCGCTGTCGCATCTGCCGCGACGGGCGCCGTGACCAAAGCCTGATCTGCGTGGTCGAGGAGCCCGGCGACGTGATCCCGCTGGAGCGCACGCACGAGTACCACGGCCTCTACCACGTGCTCGGCGGCGCGCTCTCGCCGATCGACGGTGTGGACCCCGAGGACCTCAAGATCGCCGAGCTCTACGCGCGCGTTGCCCCCGGCGCGGGCGATGCCGGCGCGACCCGCCCGCACGCCGTCGGCGAGCAGGGCGCAGACGCGCCGGGCGCCGGGACACCCGACGCCGACGGCTTCGCCGCCGCGGTGCGCGAGGTCGTGCTCGCGACCAACCCCACGACGACGGGCGAGGCGACCGCGCTGTACATCGCCGAAGGCCTGCGCGAACGTTCCCCCCGCGTGACCGTCACGCGCCTGGCCAGCGGGCTGCCCGTCGGGGCCGACCTCGAGTACGCCGACGAGGTCACGCTCGGCAAGGCCCTCGCCGGGCGCCGCGTGGTGTAGGCGCCGCGGGGGCCCCTGCCGGGCGCCGAATGCGCAGCCGCGCACCTAACACAGACACTCTGCGCGATCGAGAAGACCCTGAACATGCCATCGGCGCCGACAGACCCAACGCAGGCGCCCGCCCGCGCGCGCTCTATTCTTCGCGCGTGTCGGAACTGGTCGTGATGAAGTTCGGCGGCACCTCCGTCGCCGACGCGCAGCGCATCAAGCGTGCCGCGGCGCGCATCGTCACGCGGCGCGAGAGCGGCGCGCGGGTGGTGGCGGTGCTCTCCGCGCGCGGCAAGACGACCGACGAGCTGATCGCGATGGCCGAAGAGGTCTCGGCGGCGCCGGACGCGCGCGAGATGGACATGTTGCTCTCCACCGGCGAGCGCATCTCCTGCGCGCTGGCGGCGATGGCGATCACCGACCTCGGCCACCACGCGATCTCGCTGACGGGCTCGCAGGCGGGGATCGTGACCGACACCTCGCACACCAAGGCGCGCATCATCGACGTCCGCGCCGAGCGCATCCGCGAGGCGCTTGGGCAGGACCGCATCGTGCTCGTCGCCGGCTTCCAGGGGGTCTCGACCACCACCCAGGACGTCACCACGCTCGGTCGCGGCGGGTCGGACACGACCGCCGTCGCCGTCGCCGCCGCGCTCGGGGCGGACGTCTGCGAAATCTACACCGACGTGGCCGGCGTCTTCAGCGCCGACCCGCGCATCGTGCCCGACGCGCGCAAGCTCGCAACGGTCTCCTTCGAGGAGATGCTCGAGATGGCCGCCTCCGGCGCCGGCGTGCTGCAGCTGCGCTCACTGGAGTACGCGCGCAACCACGGCGTGCGGATCCACTGTCGCTCCTCTTTCGACGACGCTCCCGGTACGGTTGTGGTCTCTGAGGCCGAGCGCATGGACCACGTCGAGCGACCACTGATCACCGCCGTCACGCACTCCACCTCGGAGGCGATGGTCACGCTGTTCGGCGTCCATCACCGCCCCGGGGTCGCGGCGGGCATCTTCGAGGCGCTCGCCGAGGCGGGCGTGGACGTGGACATGATCGACCAAAACCTGCCCCGCGACGCCGCCGGACTGGCGGAGATCTCCTTCACGGTGCCCCGCGAAGACCTGCGCGCGGCCCGCGCGGCGCTCCAGGCGCTCGCGGGCGAGGCCTACACCGAGATGGTCGCGCGCGAGGAGATCGGCAAGGTCTCAATCGTCGGCGCCGGCATGCGCTCGCACCCGGGCGTCGCCGCGAAGGTCTTCCGCGTGCTGGCCGAGCAGGGCCTCAACATCGAGATGATCTCCACCTCGCCAATCAAGATCTCCTGCGTGATCCCGCGCGATCGCGTCGAGTCGGTCGTGCGCGCGCTGCACGCCGCCTTCGAGCTCTCCGGCCCGGACAGCATCCGCAGCGAGCAGCCGTTTGGTCGCGCCGCCGCCGGTTGATGGCCGGGCGGCGGCGCTGTGCCGACGTTCCGGTCCTCGCTCAACCACGCGGCCTGCGGCTTACTCATATTTGCACCCGAATTTATGAGAAATAGGAGTTTATACGGGTTCGCAAATTGCGCTTTCAAACACCCGTCCATTGTGGTAGGGTCCCGCTCAACTTGCTGGCAGGAAGACGGCAAGCATCGGCGGGAATCGATAGCGGAGAGGTGTTTGGGCGCGTTACGGGCGGCCATTTTTGGGGCGACCGGACGGCTTCAGGGTTGGTTGGCCGTGGCAAGGGAGAACGCAGGAGGGGACCAGTTTCAAGCTCTGGATATCCGACGCGTTGGTTGGCGTGCTCTAGCGGGTTAGTCGGGAAAGTGGCGTGCATGCACCCGCGTAATTCATTTGTCAAAGGCGGCGGGGTGGAATTTTCGACATATGGGTCCGCGACGCGATCAGGAGAGGTATAGCTTTGCGTAGGTCTTGCACGTCTTTCGTTCGCCACTCAAGGAGGATGGCCGGATGACTCAGCTTGCAGTGAACGCCTCGACCCCGTCCGTGACGGGAGGGCAGCGGCCGCCTTGGCGGGCGTTGCGGCAGGCGCCGCTCGGTGCTGCGGCTGCGGCGCAGACAGCGCCGGTAGACGACGAGGAGGGCAACTCGCGCCTGGTCTCTCAGGCGGTCCGTCGGGCGCAGGTCGGCGACCGCGAGGCGCTTGGCTTCCTCTACGCGCGCTTCGCCGACAACGTCTACGGCTACGTGCGCAGCATCGTGCGCGACCACCACGAGGCCGAGGACGTCACCCAGCACGTGTTCGCAAAGATGATGCGCGTGATCGACAAATACGAGGAGCGCGACGTCCCGTTCTTCGCTTGGCTACTGCGCGTCGCGCGCAACGTCGCTGTCAACTACATCCGCAGTGAGCGGCTTGTGCCGGTCGAGGAGGTCAGACCTGAGGGTGGGGCGCGTGCCGCCACGGTCGACCCAACGGCCTCGAACTGGAGCGAGGAGCTACGCGAAGCGCTCGACACGCTGCCACCCGCCCAGCGCCAGGTGCTGCTGATGCGCCACGTAGCCGGTCTGTCCCCCGCCGAGATCGCGGACCTCACCGGCAAGAGCGAGGGTTCGATCCACGGCCTGCACCACCGCGGGCGCCGCGCGATGACGGCCGAGCTGGCCAGCCGCGGCATGGCGCCTGCCACGCGCGCCGGCCGCACCGCGGCCTAGCCGGGGTCGTCAGGTCTCGCGCGGCCACCCGCGTCAGTGCCCGAGCAGTTTCTCCAAGGGGTTCTTCCCGGGCGACGGGTCCCCGGTCGAAGGCTCGCCTTTGCTCTCCGCGCCCCCATGGCGGCGCGCGATGCGGCCACTGTCGCGGTCGGCGAGGTAGTAGAGCACCGAGAAGCCGACGACCTCCTCGACGGTCATCTTCAGGAGGTGCGCCTCCTCCTCGAGCGCCTGCCACGCGCGCGCCTGCAGGTCGAGTCTGACGTCGCGTGCGCCGGGCCGCTTGCGACCCTTCTCGCCCGAGGGGCCATGCTCGCCCGGGCGCTCGTCTGTGGATGCGCCCGTCACGGTTCCCTCGGCGCGTTTTCGCTCCACGCCAGTCCAACGCCGGGAGCCGCTGGCGATTGACGCTCGCACCCGGTGCCGCGGTATGGAAAAAGGCCAGCATCGGTGGAGGGCAGCCGAAAGCGCCTGCGCTCGACCGGCCCGGCCGCCGAGCCATGCCCCCAGCTGAGGTCGCGGTCGTTGACGGAGATCAAGGTGCACACATCTCTTCAGACTCCTCCTGCGTGCAACTCTTACACAGCGACCGGTCGGTACCGGCCAGCGAACCGGCGCGCAAGGGCGCAGGCGAACATGGGCCGCGAAGCTCTACAGGTCTTTGCCAGCCGGCGCGGTCGCCGGGTCTCGGTTGCCGGTCGGCGCCGGCGCCGAGTCTCAGTCGCCGGGGTGCGGCGGCGAGCGCAGCTCCGCCGGTGGCCGTCGCGAGATGCGTTGGCTGTCGCGGTCGGCCAGGTAGTAGAGCACCGAGAAGGTCACCAGTTCGTCGACCGGCACGGCCAGCTCGGCGGACTGCTCCGCGAGCGTCTCCCACGCGAATGTGTCGAGCTCGAGTACCACTATCCGCCTTTCTCGTGTGCCTGCGGCCTCCTCCCCCGCGCACGGTTGGCTCCCAGTGGGTTCGCCCGCCATCGAGGGGTCCTCGCTCGCCTTAACGGACATCCGCCGCGGATCCTCTCGCCGACCGAGTATGGAAAAAGTCCAAGATTTTCAGCGTACTACTCAACTTGGCGATGGGTCCGGATGTATTGGGTGGGGTGCTCTGTTGACTGGTGGCGTGGTGTCGGCTGGTGGCGCTGTGTCGGCTGGCGAGGCGACCACCGCCGGTGCATCGCCGGCACCCGGTCCTGGCTCGGCTGCGCGGCAGACAAGCGTCTTCATTCGCTGCCGACTATGTAAAGGAATGACTTGTTCTAGAGTACAACACAATGTCTGCATGTGCCAGTCGCACGGGGAATTCGCCGGCGCCCGCCCACAGCGTGTTGTGGCGGCTGGCCCACTGCCCGCCTGAGTGCGGTGTATCAGCCGCTCTGGGCAAAGTGGGCTTTGTTTAGGCAGACTTTGTTTTGGCTGCGGCGGCGAGGGCGATCGCTGCGCCCTCGGGCGAGCCGATGCGCGCGTGCAGGCGGCGCAGCGGCGCGGGCGCCCACCAGTTCCAGGGGCCCATCAACGCCATCAGCGAGGGCACCAGCAGCGCTCTGATGATGGTGGCGTCGATCGCGACGGCGAGTGCCGCGCCGAGGCCGAGCTGTTTGGTGAAGAACAGTCCGGAGACCGTCAACGCGCCGATCGCCACACAGAACAGCAGTGCGGCGGCGGTGATCAGGCGCCCGGTGCGCTCGATGCCCAGCGCGATCGCCTCGCGGTCGCCCAGGCCGCTGTCGTGGGCCTCCTTGATGCGCGCGAGCACGAACACCTCGTAGTCGGTCGCCAGCGCGAACGCGAGCACGAGCATCAGCACGAGCGTCGACTCTTCGAGGCCACCGCGCTGGCTGAAGCCGAGCGGGCCCGCAAGGTGGCCGTCCTGGAAGATCAGCACCTGCAGGCCGACCGCGACGCTGACGCTGAGCAGGTTCATCACGAGCGCCTTGATCGGGATCGTCACCGAGCCGGTCATCAGGAAGATGAAGAACGCGGTCAGCACCAGCAGCAGCGCCAGCGCGAGCGGAATGCCGGCGGCGATCGCGCTGCGCAGATCGACGAAGAACGCGGTCGCGCCGCCGACGAGCGCGTTTTGGGGATGGGAGAGCGCGCGCAAGCGCGCGAGGAGTTGTTGCTGGGCCTGCGAGTAGGGCGAGCCGTGGGGCAGCAGCGAGATCAGCCAGCTCGCGCCACCGAGATGGACCGGCGGCGCGACGCTCGCCAACGGGCCGGCGGCCGCGGCGGCCGCGACGGCCAAACGCTGGGCCGCGGCGCGTGAGCCGCCGATCACGATTTCGGTGGCTTCGCCGATGTTCGCCGGGAAGTCGGCCGCCAGCGTGGTTTCGACCGTGCGGCTTTCCGCGCCCGGTGGCAGCAGGTTGGCGCCGGGCGAGATGAATTGCACGTGCAGCGCGGGCAGCGCGGCGGCGAGCAGCACGACCGCGCAGACAGTGGCGATCGGCAGCGGGTGGCGCACGACGCCGTGCGCCAGGCGCCACCAGCCGCCCTCGCCGGTCGCTCGCGCGCTGCGCTGGGCACGGCGCTGCAGCCAGCGCGGGGACAGGGCGTCGATGCGGGGCCCGAGCGCGATCAGCACCGCCGGCAGCACGAGCAGCGTGACCGCGCCGTCGGCGAGCACGACCAGGCCGCCGCCGATGCCCATCGAGTACAGGACACGCAGCGGGAACACGAGCAGGCAGAGCATCGCGGCGGCGACGGTGATGCTGCTGAAGAACACGGTGCGCCCGACCGTCTGGAGCGTGCGCGCCAACGCGGCGTGCGCAATTTCTGGCTGAAGAGGGGCCCGACCGAAGCCGGGAGACACGCGCCTCCGGCGCGAGTCCCCGTTTCGGCCAGCCGGCCTCCGGCCGCCTGCGCCACCCTCTAGGCGCCCGCCGGCCAGCTCCTCGCGGTAGCGGCTGAGCACGAACAGGCTGTAGTCGATCCCGAGCCCAAGGCCCATGCCGCTGATCAGGTTCAGCGCGAACACCGAGATCGGCGTGAACTGGTCCACGACGCGCAGCGCCAGGAACGACACGATGATCGCCAACCCGCCGACCAGCGGTGGCAACAGCGCAGCGACCAGGCCGCGGAAGAACCAAAACGACAGCGCCAGCAGGAACGGCAGCGCGAGCAGCTCGGCGTGCTCGATGTCGGCGATCGTGCGTTCGTTCAGTTCAGTGTTCGTCGCCGCGTAACCGCCGAACGCGGTGCGCACGCCCGCCAGCCGCGCGGCGAGCGCCCCCCGCCGCGCGGCGGCGCGCACCTGCTTGTCCGCCTGCGCCCCCTCGCTGGCCGTCGCGAAGGCGGCCAGCAGCACCGTTTCGCGGCGGTCGCGCGAGAGCAGCGTCGGCGAGTGGGAATCGGATCCCGCCCCCCCGTAGTAAAGCGCGCGTTGAAAGCCGTGCTGGGCGGCGAGCGCCCCGGCGAGCGCCCGTGTGGCGGCCAGCGCGGCGGGGTCGGCGGCGATCGGTCGCGGCGCGCGCACCAGCACCGCGACTTCGTAAAGCGCGCTCTGGTGCGTGGCGGCCTCGACCGCCGCGCGCGTGCGTTCGAACTCCGAGGAGGGCGACTGGAAGTCGCTCGCGGTGCTGCCGAGCATCCCGGTCACCGGCACCCCAAGCACGGCGGCGAGCACGAACACCGCGCCGGCCACGAGCAGTACCCGGCGCGTATGGCCGGTGGCCAGTGTCGTCAGCCGCTCAATCATCGGGTGAGCCTCGCCACATGCGACGGGTGGGTGCGGTACGGCTGGCTGTTCTGTGGTCTCACGCCGTCAGACGACGTTACAGCGCCCGCACGCATGAGGCCAACGACACAAATGATGTACAGATTTGTGGGATGCGTCCACAAAAGGGGGGTCTGTTGTGGGATGCGATGCCGATACGTGCATCACATCGCGCAGTGTCCGGGCCGTGCGGGCGGTGATCGAGGCGCTGGAGGTCGCTGGCAGCTGGGGGCAGGCGCAGCGCCTGCGGTACCACGATTTAGGTATACTCTGGCATATGCCTAATGCGGTTGTCATACGGGCGCGGCGAGAGACGCGCGACCTGCTTCACGATCTCGCGAAGGCCAGCGGGGCGACCGCGATCGACACGCTCGATCGACTTGTTCGCGAGGCCGCGGAGGAGCGTCTGCTGGAGGGGCTCGTCAACGATCTGTCGTCAGCTCCGGGACTCGACGCGACAGAGCTCCGGGTCTGGGACGCCTCGCTCATGGACGGCCTGGACCCCGACGAGGACTTCTCCTCTTGGCGGTAGGCTCGCCGCAACAGGGCGAGGTGTGGTGGGTCGCCCTCGACCCGGTGGTTGGCAGCGAGATCGCCAAGACGCGGCCCGCCCTGGTCGTGAGCGTCGATGAGATCAATCGCGCACAGGCGCGCCTGTGCATCGTCACGCCGATCACGACCACGCCACGCGAGTCGGCCGTTCGCATCGAGCTGCCGCGCGAGGCGGGAGGCACGCGCGTGGGGTACGTCGAGCCCTACCAGATACGCACCGTCAGCCACGACCGTCTGAACGCCCGGATCGGGGCCGCCAGCGAGGCGGTCAGGCGAGACGTGGCGCACCGCATCGAGCTGTTCACACGCGATCGTCCCTGAGGTGGGGGGTGGGCGCCATGGGCTCGCCACAGCGACCGCGTTGAGTTGACCCAGGCGCGCGGTGGAGCCGGTCAGGGCAGCGCGGGCCCAACGGCGGCTCTCTCGGGGGCGGCTTCTGGTCTGGCGCCGCGCGTGCGCAGGGCAGACCAGCTGCGCGCGAGGGCGTGCGCGGGGGACTCGACGAGCCGATGGAAGGCCGCGGCGGCCAGCAGCGAGAGCACGGTGGCGAGCACCATGAACGCCAGCACCGGCGGACGTCCGTGCAAGGCGAAGGCGAGCGCCACCACGATCGGCTCGTGCACGAGGTAGAGGCTGTAGGAGCGCCGGCCCGTCCAGTGCATCGGGCGTGAGCGCAGCAGGCGCCCGAACGGCTCCACGACGAGCGCCGCCACGACGGTAAGCGATGCGCCGGCGGCGACGAGCGGCGCGGTGTCGACGCCGGCGGGCAGCCACCAGTCGGCGCTCAGCGCGCAGACACACGCGCCGCCCAGAGCGAGCTGCCGCACGGCGTTGCCGGCTGTGCGTGCGCGCAGGGCGGTGGCCAGGCGCGCGATGCGTTCGTGCTCGAAGGCGAGCGCCAGGCCCAGCAGGAAGGGCGGCAGCTCCAGCAGGTATTCGGCCGTCACGCCGCTGGCCGTGTCGTGCTCGAGCAGCGCGCCGAAGCAGAGCGCCGCGAGCAGCGCCGTCCAGATGCGCGGCACGCTCCCGCGCGCGCGGCCGGCGAGCACGGCGAGCGCGAGCAACAGCGGCAACAGTGCCGAGAAGATGACCTCCCAGCGCAGCGACCACAGCACCGAGGTAAAGCCCCAGTCGCCGGCGTGGCGCTCCAGTAGCGCGTCGATGCGCAGCGCGTGTAGCGAGAGCGGCTGCGAGTGCGCGTCAAGCCACCACGTTGCAGCCGGCAGCGCGTGGTGGCTGACCGCGACATGCAGCAGCGCCGCAAACGCCAGCGCGGCCCACACCGGCGGGTACAGGCGCAGGAAGCGCGCGGGGTAGTAGCTGGAGAGCCGTAGCCGTCCGCCGCGGGCGACGGGCAGCGAGAGCACGAAGCCGCTGAGCACGAAGAACACCACCACCATCTCCGGACCGGCCCACAGCACGTGCAGCGGCGTGTAGGTCACAAACCACTCCCACGAGCGCCGCGGCGGCAGCGGCCCGCCGTTGTAGGGGCCCGCCAGGAACGGCACGCTCGCCAGCAGCGCGTGGTGCTCGAGCACGATCAGCGCCGCCAGCCCGCGCAGCCCGTCGAGCGCGTCGATGCGGCTGCGCTTCGGCCCGCCCGCTGCGTTTGCGTGCGGGTGTGCGCCGGCGCGCCCCTGCGCTTGTCGTGTCGCCGCTCCCAACATCGGTTGGGATCTCCTCGGCTGTGCCGAGTGTGTGCGTTAGCCGTGCCGGTGTGCGCTCGACACCGGGCGCGTCTACGCCCACCGCACCGCGGGCAGGTGCGCTTCTACCCCGACAACAAGGGCTGCGCAAACGCTGCGCGCGGCGGTGCGCGCGAGGCTGAGCCCGCGGGCTATCATGAGCAAAGTAGACTTTTACTAAGTTGACTTTGCACTACACTGGCGGCGTGCTACCCGATCGGCCGGCAGACATCTTCGACCGTGCGCAGGAGTGGCAGGATCTGGCTTCGTTCGCGACCATGCCCGGGGACGGCCTGCGAGTTGCCGTCGTGTACGGTCGCCGCCGGCAGGGCAAGTCCTATCTGCTGCGGCGTCTGGCGGCGGGCACCGGCGGCTTCTATCACCAGGCACTGCAGGAGGAGGCGGCACCGGCCCGCGAGCGTCTCGGTGGCGCGCTGGGAGGTTGGCTTGGCGTGCCGGGAGGAAGCCTGGCGTTCGCCGGCTGGGACGCTGCCGTCGATGCGCTTGCAGGCCTGCGGCGGGCCGGCGCGGAGCCCGCGCCGCCGGCGCCGCCGGTGGTGGCGGTGATTGACGAGCTGCCCTATCTGTTGGACCGCGTGCCCGAGCTGCCCTCGCTGCTGCAACGGGCGGTCGATGCCTCCCGCGACGGGCCCGCGCCGGCGGTCCGGCTCGTGCTGTGCGGATCGGCGCTGTCGGTGATGACCGGGCTGCTCTCCGGCCAGCGCGCGCTGCGTGGTCGGGTCGCCACAAGTGTGCGCGTCGATCCGTTCGACTACCGCGAGGCCGCCGCCTACTGGGGCGTGGCCGGGAAGTGGCCGGTGGCGCTGCGGCTGCACGCAATCCTCGGCGGCACGCCCGGATACCGCGATCTGCTCGGGCTCGATCCCCCGCGCGACGTGCGCTCGGTCGGAGCGTGGCTGGCGGCCGGCGTGTGCAACCCCGCCTCGGCGCTGTTCCGCGAGGACGACTACCTGCTGGCCGAGGAGCGCGGTCTGAGCGACCGCGCGCTTTACCACTCGGTGCTCGCGGCGATTGCGGCGGGGAACGGCAGCGAGACCAAGATCGCGGCGGCGCTCGCGCGCGAGCGCCAGGCGCTGGGCTGGCCGCTGCGGGTGCTCCTCGAGGCCGGCTTCGTCGCGCGCGGCGAGGATGCGCTGCGCCGGCGCCGCCCGACCTACCGCGTGGCCGACCCGATCGTGCGCTTTCACCACGTCGTCACCCGCCGCGACCTCGCGCGCTTTGAGGAACGCTGCGCGGCCGAGGCCTGGGCCGACGCGCAGCCGCGTTTTGCGGCGCACGTGCTCGGTCCGCACTTCGAGGAACTCGCCCGCTTGTGGACTGCGCGCTATGCCTCCGAGCAGACCACGGGCGGGCGGCTCGCGCGGGTCGGCACGACCCAGCTCGGCGACTCCGCCGGGCGCTCCCAGCTCGAGCTCGACGTCGTCGGTATCCGCGCCGGCGAGCCCACGCAGGTGGCGCTGTTGGGCGAGGCCAAGCTGCGCGCCGAGCGCGCCGGCGCCGGCGCCCTCGCACGTCTGGAGCGTGCGCGCGAGCTGCTCGCCGCCCGTGCCTCGGTGGACGCCGAACCGAAGCTCGCCGTGTTCTCGGCGAGCGGCTTCGACTCGGCTTTGCGCGCCGCCGCCAAGCGCCGCGGCGACCTCGAGCTCGTCGATCTCGAGCGGCTCTACAGCGGGGAGTGAGCGGCGTGAGGCGGGAGCGCCACTGTCAAGGGCCGCCGAACGAACCTGCTGGCCAAGCTCCTGCTGGCCACGCTCCCGCCCGGCGTGCCGGCGCCGCTCTCCTCGGCGGGGGCGAGGCGACCGCCGCGCTCTTGGCGTGGCCATCGGCGCAGGCGTGTGGGCAGATTGAAGGTTGGATCTTGATACTGTCCACGGCAAGGTGATACGCAGGACCCTCCAGGATCAGCTCGAGCGGCTGGCGACCAAGCACCCTGTTCTCACGGTCACTGGACCGCGTCAGTCAGGCAAGACGACACTCGCTCGCACCGCCTTCCCCAACCACCTCTACATTTCGCTGGAGACCCCATCCGAGCGCGAGTTTGCCCGCGAGGACCCGCTCGCCTTTCTCGGTCGCTTCGACGGTGGGGGCGCGATCCTCGACGAGATCCAGCGCGCACCGGAGCTGACGTCCTACCTGCAGCGAATCGTCGATGACGATCCGATGCCGGGGCGCTTCATCCTCACCGGCTCGCAGAGTCTGGCGCTGCTCGCGGGGGTAAGCCAGTCGCTTGCCGGCCGCACCGCGCTGCTGGAGCTGCTGCCACTGGAACTCGCGGAGATCCGCCGCTTTCCGAACGCACCGGCAGAGCTCGACACGCTGCTCTGGATGGGCGGCTACCCGCGTATCCACGACCGCGGGCTACAAGCGAACGAGTGGCTGGCGGACTACACCGCCACCTATCTGGAGCGGGACGTGCGCAGCCTGTTGAATGTCGGCGATCTGGCGAGCTTCCACACGTTCCTGCGCCTCTGCGCGGGCCGTGTGGGACAGCTGCTCAACCTCGCCTCACTCGCCGCCGACTGCGGTATCGCCCAGCCGACCGCCCGTAGCTGGATCTCGGTGCTCGAAGCAAGCTTCATCGTCTTTCGACTGCCCCCGTTCCACGCGAACCTCGGCAAGCGCTTGACAAAGCACCCGAAGCTCTACTTCCACGACTCCGGCCTCGCGGCGAGCCTGATCGGCATCGAGCGCCCGGGCCAGCTGCAGACGCATCCCCTGCGCGGCGCCCTGTTCGAGAACTGGGCGATCGGCGAATTCCAAAAGATGTACCGCCACCGCGCACGCCGCGCCGAGCTCTCCTTCTACCGTGAGCGCGACCGGCATGAGATCGACCTCATCGTAGACCAAGGTGGCGAGCTGAGCGCAATCGAGGTGAAGGCGGGCAGTACGCCGGCCAACGACTACTTCAAGGCGTTCGGGCACTTCGCAGAGCTGATCCAGGCGCGCGGCGACCGACACTGGGAGATCAAGCGCCAGGCGGTGATCTACGGCGGGCGCGAGACCCAGCGCCGAAGCGCCGGCGAGCTGCTGAGCTGGAGCGACCTGCCGGCGCTGCTCACTCCTGCGGCGCGCGGATAGAAGTCGTCTCGCGCTTGACCCACTCGTGTGTCATCCCCAGTGAGAGCGAGTACTGACGGTCCCGTGACCGGCACGAGATGCGGGATCTGGGATGCGGTGCGGTCCGTCGATTACTTCGCTGGGGGCTTGAGGGGCAGAAAAAGCACGCTGTTTGCGGCGATGCGCAGAAACAGCACGGATTCCGGCCGCGGTACCGCTGAACAAGAGTCCAACATGGTGCATAAGCGCTGTGAAGCGCCGGGTAATCGTCCGATGCCGACGACTAATGACCGCTGCAAGACGACTTTCAGCCGCGCTCGTCGCCACGCTCGCCCTGCTGGCGCTCGCCGGCGGTGTCGCGCTCGCGTGGCCTGCTGCGCCGTCCGCCCTCGCAGTGGCGGCGAGCCACCGCGCGCTGTTCTCGCGTGCGGCGCGCCGTAACGGGGGCGCGGTATCGGCGTCCTCGCGCCACGCCTGCAAGACAACTCACCCGCGTGGCCACAGCGATGGACGCCGCCGCGACGCCGCTGCACACGTGTGCGTGCAGCGGTCGAAGGCCGGGCGCCGCCCGGCTACCGGCCCCGGAGCGCGGGTGGGCGCTCCGCGGCTTGTTCCATCGATTGCACCGGTGGACCCGGCTGAAGGAGGTGGGCCGGCCACCGGGGAAGCCGCACCTGAAGACAGTCCGGGCAGTGAAGGCTCGTCTGGTGTTTCGGGCGAAGCCAGCATCAATTCTGAAGCGTCGTCAACCGCGGGCGCTGGTGCGTCCTCGGAAGCGGGCGAAGGTCATAGTGAAGGCGGCACAGGCGAATCTAGTGCGAGCAACGAAAAGGCCACGACCGAAGGCGACACTGCGACATCGGAAGCAACGACTGAAGCCAAACCGCCTGTACCTTTTCGCTTCTTTGCGTCCACCAGCTTTTGGAACACCCCGGTCACGGGCCGTGAATCTCTCGACCCAAGCTCGACCGCGGTCATGGCCGCGTTGGACAACGAGGTGGCTGAAGAGGAGCAGTTGAGAACCGGTCCGTGGATCAACACGACCGCATACAGCGTTCCCATCTACGAAGTACCGGCCGATCAGCCAACGGTCACCGTGGAACTGGACTCCTCTCCGATCATCGCGCCGCTGCAGGCGGCGTGGGAGGCGGTACCGCTGCCGCCGACGGCGCAGCCCGCGGCGGGGACAGACAAACATCTTGTCGTCTGGCAACCCGGCACCGATCGGCTTTGGGAGTTCTGGAAACTTACGCACGACAGCGCCGGATGGCATGCCGCTTGGGGTGGGGCGATGCAGGATACATCGGTCAGTGCCGGCGCGTACGGCCCCGCATCGTGGCCGGGCGCAAAAGCGCAGTGGGGTGCCTCGGCCTCGTCGCTTTCGATCGCCGGAGGGCTGATCACGCTGGAAGACCTCGCGCTGGGCGAAATCAACCACGCCCTCGCGATTAGTGTGCCCAATGTCCGCGCCGGCGTCTATGCGTCCCCGGCTGAGCGCAGCGACGGAAAATCAACGAGTATCACCTCGCTCCCGGAGGGCGCACGCCTGCGCCTCAACCCCAGTCTCGATCTCGCCAGCCTGCATCTTCCACGGCTGACCCTGATGATCGCCGAGGCGGCACAGCGCTATGGAATCATCGTCAGAGACCGCGGCGCGGAGGTGTCCCTGTACGCGCAGGACCCGACCCCGACCGGAACTCAACCATACGCCGGTACACAGGGTTATTTCGGAGGCAAGTATCCGAACGAACTGTTGGCCTCATTTCCCTGGGACCAGTTGCAGCTCGTCCACATGGAACTGCACACTGATACCTAACGACCCGCTTTGGGCCGGCCGGTCTGTTCTTGGTGAGCCTGCACTCGGATATAATGGGCCAGCATGTCGATTCGCCAAGACCTTCTCGCTCGCAGCCGCGAGGCAGCTGGCTTGAGCCGGTTTCACTCGCTGCTCTCCTCGCGGCCGGCGGTCCGTCACTCGGTTCGCCGGATCACCGAGCAAAACCCGCGGGGAGGCATCCAGGCTCCGCCGCCTCCGCCCGTGTGCCCCTCGGGCTGGCGTACGGGGCCGCCGGATTTTGTGGGTGTCGGCGCGCAGCGCTGCGGGACCACGCGTTGGTTTGAACTTCTCGGCTCGCATCCCGAAGTCGTTCCGCCGACCGCGGCCAAGGAGGTTCACTACTTCGATCGCTTCTATGCGGGGGGCTTTACCGAGGCGGACGCGAGCGAGTATCACCGCTACTTTCCACGCGACGAGGGACGCCAGGTCGGCGAGTGGACGCCGTTGTACATGAGCGTGGCGTCGATTCCCCGGCTGCTCGCTCGCGCCGCGCCTGAGGTACGTCTGCTCGTGCTGCTGCGCGACCCTGTTGAGCGATACATATCGGGTATCGAGCACGACAGTCGTCGGGCCCAGGCTCATGGCCTGCCTTTCAGCCAGCTGGCTCCAGTCGAGGCGTTTGCGCGTGGCCTCTATCACGCACAGCTGAAATGGCTGCTTGAGAGTTTTGACCGCTCCCGGGTGCTC
This sequence comes from uncultured Solirubrobacterales bacterium, assembly GCA_963804675.1. Taxonomy (GTDB): domain Bacteria; phylum Actinomycetota; class Thermoleophilia; order Solirubrobacterales; family Solirubrobacteraceae; genus Palsa-744. The sequence goes on from CAWDRI010000001.1 coordinate 3,604,402, forward strand.
GTCCAGCAGTATGAGCTTTGCGTAGGCGAGCCACTCGTGGCGTGGCGGCGTACAGTGGAGTTTTTGGGTCTGAGCAACACCACTTTCGTGCCTGACTTCGCCACGCGCCCCAACAGCAATCCGTCCAAGCCGACGCTCGATTCCGACACGCGCACCGCCTACACGCGGGCCTACCACGACGACGTGGTCGCGCTCGCCGACGCCTTTCCCGGCATAGACCTCATGCTTTGGCCGAATTTTGCCTACTTGGCTCACTGACAACCGCTCACTCAAGAACTGACGGTACTCTCGCTGGGCTCAGGCGCGACGTCCAGCGGCGCGTGCGAGGAACCCGATCGTCGCGGATGCCGTCGCCGTGCTTGCCACCTGCGCGCGGCGGCGGCGATCTCGCCGAGACGCCGCCGATCGCGCGCATTGACGCCGCCGAACGCGAGGAATGCGATCGCGTAGGCCGATACGCCTGCCAGTAGACAGACGAGCAGGCCGGCAGTCGAACGCAGCACCTGCTCGGTCGCGTGAGCCGCGGCGAAGCCGGCGGCATAGGCGGCGATCAGCGCGAACCGCTCGCGCACGGGCCAGGTCGCGCGCAGAGGACGGTGCAGCGACGAGCGCAGGACAACGCCCCCCAGGACGATCGCCGCCAGATACCCTGCCAGGAGCGCCAGAGCCGGACCGAGCACCCCCAAGGTCGGGGTCAGCACGACCAGCAGTCCGAGCGTTACCACCAGGCGTGCGATCGCCGTGACGCTCGTTCGCCACGGCCGGTTGACGGCCCACAGCGCCTGGGTCTGGGTCACGGTGATCGAGGCGAGCGCCGGAAACAAGGCAAGCGCGATCAGCGCTCGCGAGGCGCGGTCGAAGCCGGGTCCGAAGATGTCGAGAACCGAGTTGGCTGCACCGCCGAGCGCTGCGGCAAGCAGGAGCATGCCCACCATTTCGTAGCGGATCGAATCGATCAGCGCTCGGTCGAAGCCTTCGCCGTCGCCCTCGGTGTGTCGTTTGACCAACGTGGGATAGAGGACTTCGTTGATGCGCATGCTCGCTTGCTGGAGACGTTGTGGGATCGTCAGCGCGCGGCTGTACGCTCCGACGACCGCGACGGGCGCGACGGTGCCGAGCGCCCAGATGCCGGCCTGCATGCCGACGCCCTGTGCGATCTGTCCCGGAGTCGCCTTCAGGCCAAAACGCAGCAGCGCGGGCAGGACCTCCAGGCCGTGACGGTATTCCTTCCAGGTCAGCCTCGCCTTGACGAACGGTCGTGCCGCGATCGCACGGTGGATGAGCGCGGTGAGCGATGCTCCGATTGTCGCGATCACCAGCCCCCAGACCGAGCGCCAGACGAAGCCGATGGCCATCGCGATGACGAGGAAGCTGAGGATTTCGTGCAGGCGCACCCAGAAGAGCTGCCTGCCGGCGACGAACGCGGAGAAGATCGAGTCGATGTTCCAGCCGGTGTTGGTCACGAGCGTGTAGCCGGCGATGCTGACGAAGACCGGCGCGAGCAATCCGGGCGCGTCCAACGGTCCGCGGAAGACGAACCAGCACGCCACTGCGTCGAGCGTCGCCACCGCGGCGGTGAGCGCCGAGGAGAACGAGAAGACGACGGCAAAGAGCTGCGTGACGCGCGGGTGTTGTGGCGGCAGGCCGGTGATCTCCTTGATGAGTGCCTGTTGCTCCTTGACGGTCGAGAGGATCCAAAGCGCCGCGACCGGCGCCAGTACAAGGGCGAACTGGCCGATGATGCGCACCCCGTAGAGGCGCGATGTGACCACCGTCGAGATGACGCCGACGGCTGCCACGGTAAAGAAGCTGAGCGTTCCGAAGAAGAACCCGGCGCGGTAGCTCGCCCGCTCGGGACCCCGCGCCTGCGGACTGCCGGTGAGTGGCTTGGGAGTGTCCGGTCGGCCATTCAGCGTACTATCTGGATCCTGGATCGCCATTGGAGCGCATCACCAACGCGGCGAAGGTGGTGCGTCCTTCCGGTCTGTCTGCGCAATCTTTGTGGGTGTGGATGAAAGTTCGCCGGAAGCGACGCCGTTTAGAAGCCGTAGTTTGTTGTCGATGGCATCGAACGAGCGGCGCCCCCGGCTCGGGTGGGCTGTGGCCGTCCGTTGCCGTGGTGCTACATCAGATCGGACTAAGAGAACATGGCGGCTTCCTCGCAGCTCACCGACCCGCGGAGCTTGACGCTTGACGACTCAGATAGGGTCCTCAACGGCTCAGATGAGGTGGTCCGAGGCGTCTTCGAGCCTCCGGGCGGCTTCGCGTTGTCGGCGATTGCGCGCAACAAGTTGTTGGTGCTCACACTGGCGGTCGTCCTCGGACTCGCCGGTCTGGCGCTCGGCTACAGCCGGCAGCGCATCTTTACGGCGTCCGCAACCCTCCAGATCGGCCAGGTCAACCCCAACTCGCCGGGCTTCTACGGCTATGTGCAGTCTGCGGCTGCGCTGGCCACTGCATTCAGCCATGCGATCGAATCCGAACAGGTGCTCGCCACGGTGCAGCACAAGCTCAAAATGCCCCCGGCGGCGGCGGTGGTAAAACTGTCGGCGGAGCCGCTCCCCCAGAGCCCCGCGATGCGGATCATCGCGACGGGTCGCAGCGAAGCGGCTGCGATCCGTCTTGCGAATGTCGCGTCGAATGCGTTGGTCGCATACGAGAGCGAAAGCAACAGCGCCAATCCGCAGGCGTCGTCGCTGCTGCACGAATACACCCAGCAGGCGGCGGTCTTGCAGCGCGCGGCCGTACAGCTGTCGCAGCTCAACCAGAGCAAACATGCGTCCCCGGAAGCGCTCGTGCACGACGAGGCGAACCGCAACGCGGCGGAGGTCAAGCTCAAAGCGATCGGCCTCGCCTACACCCAGACGGTGTCGAGCGAGGCGCCCCGCTCAGGGTTGGTCTCGCTGATCGCGGCGGCCGTGCACGCGAGCAGCGACCGCAGGCCCAAGATGGAGTTGTACGGGCTGATCGGCCTGCTCGTCGGTCTTGTATTCGGCTGCGGCGCGGCGCTCGCGCGCGAGCGGCGACGCCGCTCGCGCGCGGGGCTTGCTGCTACTGAAACGTTGCATAAGCCCGCGGCGGCCTAATGGCCGTGCGTGCGGTGTGGCGCCCGCCGTGGCAGGCGTGGACGCTGGCCGGGCTGGCGGCGTTGCTGGCGATCTACAAGATCTCCCCGAGTCGCCTGCAGGGCCACTGGATCCTCATCACGCCGGTCGCGATCGCGGTGGGCTTGCTGGCGGTACGCAAGCTGTGGGAGCTGCCGCCGGCGCCGACGATGTGCGCGGCCATCGTGCTCACGATCTTCTCGGGTGCCTGGCGCCTGATCGGACTTGGGGGGCTGCCGCTGGATCGGCTACTGGTGTTGATCGTGGTGTTCCAGTTCCTGCTGCGTGCGCCCGGCGTGGCCCGCTCGCCACGGCTGCAGTTGCGTAGCGTCCATCTACTGCTCGGCCTGACGATCCTCTACGTAGCGATCTCCGCGATCGCCGCCGGCACCTTGACGAGCGAAGCCGGGTTCCAGGCGCTGATCGACGAGACCGGGGTGATGCCCTACCTGCTTTTTCTGATTGCGCCCGCGGTCTTTGTGACCGAACGCGACCGCAACCTCCTGTTGGCCACGCTCGTGGGCCTCGGTGCGTACCTCGGCTTCACGGCGATCTTCGAGACGCTCGGCCCGCACGTGTTGGTGTTCCCGCGTTATATCGCCCACGTCGATGCGGTGATCGCCGAATCGCGCGCCGACGGGCCGTTTCAGTCGTCGGTGGCCGAGGGCTTCGCGAACTTTGCCTGCGCCGTCGCCGCTGTGATGGCGTTCACGAAATGGCGTGGCCTGCGCGCGCGCAGATTTGCGGGCCTGGTTATCGCGGTCTGCACGCTCGGCTGCTTTCTCACCTTCGAGCGCGGTATCTGGATCGCGGTGGTCGCCGCGACGGTGGTCACAGCCGCTGCGACTCGGGTCGGGCGACGCTGGCTCATACCGGGCGTGCTAGCGTGCGTGTTTACGATTGGCGCGCTGTTTGTCGTGTTTCCCTCGATCTCCGAACGGGCATCGAACCGGGTGGGCGATCAGCTCAGCGTTTGGGATCGTGAGAACCAGACCGCCGCAGCCCTGCGGATGGTCGCGGCCAAGCCGCTCTTCGGGTTTGGCTGGGATCGCTACACGACCGACAGCCCCGAATACTTCCGGCAGTCGCCTGAATATCCCCTGACCGGGATGCCGAGCAACACAGCTTCGGCGGCTGAAGGCAGACTGCTGCCGCTGCACAACACCTATCTGGCCTACGCCGTGGAACTGGGGCTGCTGGGCGCGCTGTTGTGGCTGGCTGCGCTCTTCTGGGGGGTGGGCATGGCGATCTTCGAGCGTGGCTCGCCCGGCCTGCGACCCTGGAAGCTCGGCCTGCTTGCCACGACGGTCTTTTACCTCGTTGTCGCCGGCTTCGATCCCTACCAACAGGCGTTTCCCGCGCTGCTGTTGTGGGCGTGGGCCGGGGTGGCACTTGGCGGCTCCTCCCTGCAAACGCAGGCGCAGGGGCAGCGCGCGCGCCGAGCGATCCAGGCACCGTTGGCGCGCACGTCACTTTTGGCGCCCAGACTACTTCCAGAGCAGGGGTGATGCGAGCATGAACGCATGGACGGCGAGCGCGGCGATCGAGGCGCGATCGGTCGCAAGGCGGGCGGGGCTGACGCGTTTGATCCAGCGAATCCCCAGCTTTGGGGGAGGCGGATACGAGGCCAAGGTCAGGGCGGCGTTGCAGGCTGGCATCCGCGAGGGCGACACGGTCTGGGACGTGGGCGCGAACATCGGTCTGTACACGTGCCTGTTCAGCGAGTGGGTCGGCCCCGGGGGGCGTGTCGTCGCCTTTGAGCCTGTCCCCGATTGCTTTGCGGCTCTCTGCGAGCGCGCCACCGAGCGCGCCAACATCGATCCGGTCAATGTCGGCCTGGCCGACGTCCAGGCGCGCCTGCCGATGCAGCTCTCCGACGAGGATGCCGGCACCAGGCACAGCTTCTCTGCGGTGGGAGCCTCGACCGCGGCGACCGTCGAGCTGGATGTCGCTGCGGGCGACGATCTGCGGCGCACGAAGGGGCTGCCCACACCCAACGTGCTGAAGATCGACGTTGAGGGCTTCGAGTTCGAGGCGCTTCAGGGTCTCGATGCCACACTTAGCGAGCCGACGTGTCGGATGGTGCTCTGCGAGATCCACTTCGCGATTCTCGAGGCGCGGGGGTTCAGGCACAGGCCTCGGGAGATCGAAGACTACCTTGACCAACGCGGCTTCTTGACCAAGTGGATCGATGCCTCCCATCTCGGCGCCTACCGCGAAGCGAGACGTTAAGGTCAGTTGCGCAAGAGCTTCGCGTCGTGCCGGCGAGCGACTCCAGGCAAGGTCGGCGGCGGGCTGCGAAGCGTCCCCGATAGGCGATCTCGGATGGTAGCTGGAGTCTTCAAGATGACCGGTCTCATGGCGTTCGCGTGTGCGGTGCTCGTCGGATGCGGCGGCGCATCGGATGCCCCGCACCCGGCGCATGGTCGTTCGCGTCAACTTGCCGACAGGCGAGGGCTGCCGCTGGCAAGGGCCAGCATCGGCTCTGCTCCGGGCCTGCCGTTTCGCTTTTTCTCGCCCTCCAGCTTCTGGAACACGCCCCTGCCCGCCGACACCGCGATCGCCCCCGATTCGGCTGAACTGGTCGGCGTGCTCGACAGCCAGGTTGTGCAGCTGGAGCAGTCGGGGCGAGGTCCGTGGATCAACACCACCGCGTACAGCGTGCCGATCTACGAAGTTCCTGCCGATCAACCCACCGTACGCGTGCGCTTGGCGCGCTTTCGCTCCGAACGGGCCCTGCAGGCGGCGTGGGACGCCGTGCCGCTGCCTGCCGACGCCCAGCCGGCGGCCGGCACCGACGCCCATCTGGTGGTATGGCAGCCCAGCACCGACAAGCTCTGGGAATTCTGGCATCTCACGCACGGCGCGACGGGATGGAGCGCGGCCTGGGGCGGCGCAATCGATGGTGTCTCGGCCAGCACTGGTGTGTACGAACACAGCTCGTGGCCTGGTGCCGAGCCGTGGTGGGGAGCGTCCGCCTCCTCGCTGTCGGTCGCCGGCGGTCTGATTACCCTCGAAGATCTCGAACGGGGCCAGATCGATCACGTGCTTGCGATCTCGATCCCAGATGTGCGGGCCGGCGTCTACGCCTCGCCGGCCCGGCGCGACGACGGCCAAGACCCAAGTCAGTTGGCATTGCCCGAGGGCGCCCGCCTGCGCCTGAACCCCGCGCTTGACCTCGCCGCCCTGAACCTTCCGCGCCCGACGCTGCTGATCGCCGAAGCCGCCCAGCGCTACGGTTTCGTCGTCAGGGACCGGGGACGGGTCGTCTCCTTCTATGCACAGGACCCGGTCACGCTCGGCGCGAACCCTTACGCTGGAACGGCCGGTTACTTCGAAGGCGAGTATCCGAATCAGCTGCTGGCGTCATTTCCCTGGAGCGACCTCGAAGTGCTAGCGCTGCACATCCATCGCAACGGGCGCGGATCGCGACGCGGGATACCCAACTAGGCCGCGAGCGTCCACTGCCCGATGACATTAGCTGCCAGTGCGAATACCGAGGAGCAACTGCTCCTGTGGAGTGCCGGCACGGCCGCGCGGCGCGACGCCCAGCACGAGCGCGCCGCAGCCCTCTCGGAGGTGGTCGATTGGTGGCGACTGACCGAGCTGCTGCGGGCTAGGCGGCTGCTGCCGACGCTTGGTCCGCGCATCGTCGCACTGGCAGGCGAGCGGGGCGACGAGCAGTTCGCCGGCGCCGTCGCGGGATCGGTCGAGGCCGGCCGCCGGCATGGCGCGTTTCTGCAGCTCATGTCCGAGCGCGCGATCAGGGCACTCGCTCAAGCCGGGATCGGCTGCAGTGCACTTAAGGGCCCCACGCTGTGTGAGACGCTTTACGGCGATCTGGGCCGCCGCCCGGCGGGTGACATCGATCTGCTTGTGGCGGCCGAGCAGATCGGTGAGGCGGTGGAGGTCGTGCGAGAATTGGGCTACTCGGCGCCGGCGGATCCCGTCGATCGAGGCGGGCTGCCCTTGCTGCACTTCGCGCTGCGCCACAAGGATGGCACGCGATTTCCCCCCGTCGAGCTGCACTGGCGCGTGCACTGGTACGAGCGCCGCTTCGCGCGCGAGCGCCTGCTCGCGCCACGAGACGCCGCCGAGAACTGGCGGCCTGCACCGGTGGACGAGCTGACCGCGCTGCTGCTCTTCTACGCGCGGGATGGCTTCATCAGCCTGCGTCACGCGACCGACATCGCCGCATGGTGGGATGCCTTTGGTGTCAACCTCGCGCCCGGCGCGCTGGAGCGCCAGGCCGAGGACTACCCCGCATTGAGGGCAGCCGTGCTCACGGCGGCGAGGGTGGCGCAGAAGACGGTGGGTCTGCCGGTCAAGCCCACCGCCGGCTTTGCGAGGCTGGGCATCAGAGGCGCGCTGGCGGTGCGCCTGGCCGATCCGTATCCGCATTCGAGTGAAGTGCAACTCTACGCGGACATGGGACTGATCGACGGGCTGTTGACGCCCCGCGGCGGCTTGGGCGCCTTCGTCAGACGCCAGCTTGCGCCTCCTGAGGCGGCGTCAGGTCACCTGAATGAGGGGTGGCACAGGCGTTTCGCGTTCGGGCGTGCGCTGGCGAGGCTCGCTCGCTATGGCGTCACGCTCAAGCGGCTGATGCGCGCGCCGCAGAGCACGCGTGCGGCGTAGCCCGACGGGTGGGCGTATTCAGCCCTGGCGCGGCGCGATTGCCCACCGTGTCGCACTCGAGGACGGCGAGCGCGCGCACTTTTTCGGCGTCTGCGCACGTTACTGGCGTGCTCGATGCCCAGCTTCACATTCTCAAGCTCCCGCTCGCGCTCCCCCAGGCCACCCGCTCCGGCTCGTTGGATCGACTCCGGGTTGCTTGTGTTGCAGAGCGTTCTCGCGCTGTCAACGTGTTACTTGCTCGCTTTGTTGCTCGCGGCGCGTCGGGCGAGCGAGGGACCTCTCGAGCGGTCCTTGGAGGATGTTGAAGCCGAGAGGGGAGGGCCGCCGGGCGAAAACGCCCGGGCTGCCGGGGCGCCCCTGCTGTTGGTACTGATCCCGGCGCATAACGAGGAGAGCGGCATCGCGACCACGCTGAGGTCGCTGTCCGCCTGTCGGTATCCGCAAACCGCCCGGCGGATCGTCGTGATCGCCGATAATTGCAGCGATCGCACGGCCGAGCGGGCGCGTGAGCAGGACGTTGAGGTGTGGGAGCGCGCGGACCAGGATGCGAGGGGCAAGGGTCATGCGCTCGGGTGGGCCCTCACCCGCGCGCTCGCCGATCCGGGGAGCTGCGACGCCGTCGTCATGCTCGACGCCGACTGCCTGGTCTCCCCGAACTTGCTGATCGCGCTCGCCGCTCGCCTGCGTGGCGGTGCGGGAGCTTTGCAGGTCAACTACCTGGCCGCCAACCCGGAGTCATCCAACGCCTCGGCGCTGCGCTTCGCTGGCCTCGCGCTGATGAATTACGTGCGCTTCCTGGGTAAGCAACACCTCGGCCTCTCGTGTGGTCTGGTGGGTTCGGGCATGGCTTTCAGCCGCGAGTTGCTCGAACGCGAGCCATGGCAGGCGACGGGGCTGACCGAGGATGCCGAATACCACCTGCGCCTGGTGTTGGCTGGCGAGCGGGCCGAGTTCGCACCAGAGGCTTGGATCAGCTCCGCGATGCCCACCTCTCTGGGCAGCACATCCGAGGAACGCTGGGAACAGGGCAAGCTGCAGCTGATCCGCGATTGGAGCCCGCGGCTGCTGCGGGCGGGCCTCGGGCGTCGCGATCTTGTGCGTCTGCACGCCGGGCTGGAGTGCTTGGTGCCGCCCCAGTCGTTGATCGGGGCCGGGAGCACTATGTCGGCGCTTGCCGGACTGGTGTTGCGATCGCGACGTCTCGCGTCACTGTCGCTGCTCACCTTGCTTGCGCAGCTTGCCTTTGTGGTGGTGGGGCTGCGCCTCGTGCGCGCCCCTGCGCGCGTTTACCGCGCTCTGCTTTTCGCGCCCGTGCTCGCGACCAACAAGGCGATGCTCTACACGCGACTGCTCCGCGGGCGCGGGCCGACCGCGTGGGTGAGGACCGAGCGGGAGGGCCTGGCGTGAAGATCGCCTACCTCTGTGCGCAGTACCCAGCGGTGTCGCACACCTTCATCCTGCGAGAGGTGGAGGCGCTGCGCGAACTCGGCGTCGACATTCACACGTTTTCGATCAGGCGCGCCGGGTCCGAGCACCTGCTGACCGCCGCCGATCGCGTTGCGTTTGAGAGCACGTTCGCGATCCGTCCGCGGGGAGCGGCGGGGCTGCTCGGGGCTCATCTGCGGCTCCTGCGTCTCGCGCCCACCGCCTACGTCGCGACGCTGGCGCGCGCGTTGCGCATGGCGCCGCCCGGGCTGCGTGGACACCTGTGGCAGTTCTTCTACTTCGTCCAAGCGGTCGTTCTCTGGAGCGAGTGTCGCGATCGCGGGATCCGCCACGTGCACGCGCATCTGGCAAACGTGGCGGCCGACGTGGCGCTGCTCAGCGCCCGTATCGGCGGCGCCACGAGCCCCGGAGCGCCGTGGTCGTGGAGCTTGACGATGCACGGCCCCACCGAGTTCTTCGACGTTCGCCACCATCGCCTCGCCGAGAAGCTGCGCGAGGCGAGCTTTGTGGTGTGCATCAGCGACTACGCGCGCAGCCAGATGATGACGCTTGGCGATATCGCGCTGTGGGAGAAGCTGCACGTCATCCGCGTCGGACTGCCGCTCGAGCGATTTCAGCCCTCTGCAGCCGAGGAGCGAGACGAGCGGCGGACGGATACCACCATCCTCTGCGTTGGGCGCCTGGTGCCCGAGAAGGGTCAAGCGGTACTGCTGGACGCGCTCGCGCAGCTGGTCGGCGCCGGCCACGAACTCACCGTGATGCTGGCCGGCGAAGGACCTTCGCGCTCCGCGCTGGAACGCATCGCCAAGCGCCTCGGCGTCGCCGATCGCGTCGTGTTCTGCGGCGCGGTAGGTCAAGACGAGATCCGGGCGCTGTACGCCGAGGCGGCCATCTTCTGCCTACCGAGTTTCGCCGAGGGGATACCGGTGGTGTTGATGGAGGCGATGGCGATGGGTTGCCCGGTGGTGAGCACGCGGATCACCGGGATTCCCGAGCTGATCGAGGACGGACGCGACGGTCTGCTGGTGGCTCCCGGACGCGCCGACGAGCTGGCCGGGGCGCTCGAGCGGCTGCTCGCCGATGCCTCGCTGTGCCGCGAGCTGGGTGCCAGTGCGCAGCGCAAGGTTTGCGAGGAGTTCGATCTACGGCGCAGCGCCCCGGCGCTGCGGGCCTTGTTCGCACAGCGACTCGCCAGCTCGGGCGCCACCGTGGGCGGGTGATGGTGGCCAGCTCGACCGCCTCGCACGAGCATGTCGCGCTGCTGGGTGTCGCCGTGGACAAGCTGACGCGTGAAGAGGTTCTCGCGCGACTGGATGCCTGGGATTACGAGCGGCCGCGGATGTTGGCCTACGTCAACGCCCATACGCTCAACCTCGCGGCGCGCGACCACGCCCTGCGCGAGGCGCTGAACCGCTGCGACCTCGTACTCAACGACGGGATCGGTGTGAGCCTGGCGGCTCGGATGAACGGGGAGCGCTTCCCCGAGAACTTGAACGGCAGCGATTTCACCGTGCGCCTGCTGCAGTTTGCCGCCCGGCGCGGCTGGCGGGTCTTCCTGCTCGGCGGCGAGCCTGGGGTCGCCGCGACGGCGGCACGCCGTCTGGCAGAGCGGGTCGTGAACCTGGACGTGTCCGGCGTTTGTCATGGCTTCACCGGAGAGAGCGACGAGCTGCTTGTGCAGCGCGTGCGCGACGCCGGCGCGGCGCTCCTGCTCGTTGCCTTGGGAAGCCCCCTGCAGGAGCGGTGGCTGGAGCGCAACTTGGCGGCTACCGGAGCACGGCTGGGGGTGGGGGTTGGGGCGTTTCTGGACTTCAGCGCCGGCAAGGTGCGACGCGCTCCCGGCTGGATGAACACGCTCGGGGTCGAGTGGTGCTTCAGGCTCGCTCAAGAGCCAGACAGACTCTGGCGCCGGTACGTTGTTGGCAACCCGATCTTCTTGCTGCGCGCATGGCAAGATCGGGGGCGCCCCTCCGAGCGGGGGGCGGCGATCCAAGGGCAGTTGTGGAAACCGTCGAGCTGATATCTGGTCTTGCCACTACGCGGATCGGCTTTGGCTGTGCGGGACTTATGCGTGAGCCTTCCCGCCGACGCCGCCAGCGCATATTGGCGGCCGCTTTCGAGCAGGGAATCAGACATTTCGACGTCGCGCGGATGTATGGGCTCGGCGCGGCTGAGGCGGAACTTGGGCGTTTCGCCCGGTGCCAGCGCGACCAGCTTGTGATCGCGACAAAGTTCGGCATCGAGCCTTCCGGCGCGTCGGGGCGTTTGGGGCGCCTCCAGGGGCCGGCGCGTGCTGTACTGGCACGCTGCCCGCCGCTGCGGGCACGTGTCAAGCGACGCTCCGCGGCTTTTCATCAGCCCCGTAGTTATGACGTCGAGAGTGCACGTCGGAGTCTCGAGCGCAGCCTGCGCGAACTGGGCACCGATCATGTGGACCTGTATTTCCTACATGGCCCGGCGGCCGACGACGCAATCGATCTGCCGGGGCTTTGCGCTTATCTCGAAGACGCTCGCCGCGCCGGTAGTCTGCGCGCGTGGGGGCTCGCAGGCGAGTACGACGCCTGCCTAGAGATCAGCCGATCGCTGCCCGAGCAGACCGTGCTACAGGTGCGCTACGACGTCTTCGCGCGCAGCGCGGCGCCCACGGCCGCGCTCGGAGCGCCGATCACTTTTGGTGTATTGGGCGACCCCCTCCAGCGGATCTCAGCACACCTGGCTGGATCGCCGGCCGTCCGCGCGCGCTGGGCGCAGGAGATCGGAAGCGACTGCGCCGATTCGCGCACGCTCGCATCGCTGCTGCTGCGCGAGGCGCTCAGCGCCAATCGCCGCGGCGTCGTGCTCTACAGCACGACGCGACCGTCGCGCCTGGCTGGGATCGATAGCGTCGTCCGCGACGCCCGCGAGTCCGCGCCTGCGCTGAACTCGCTGCGGCGGCTGGTCGACCACGAGTTGCGCGCGGCGGGCACCGGCGGGCGGTAGGCTGTGCGCCTCGATTCCGCAGCGATTGCCGGGGAGTGCCTGGACGCCGACATCGCGGTCGTAGGCGCGGGGCCGGCCGGCATCGTCGTAGCGCTGGAACTCGGCCGCGCCGGTCACCGCGTGCTGTTGCTCGAGAGCGGCAGCGATGCTTTTGACGCCGCCACGCAGAGTCTCGGCGACAGCGAGGGCTCCGATCCGCTGCACGTGCCGATGTCGCTGACGACCAGACGGCAGATTGGAGGAGCGTCGAACCTCTGGGGCGGTCGCTGTGTGCCGTTCGATCCGATCGACTTCGCGGCGCGCACGATTGCCGGCGAGGATTCCCGTTGGCCGGTTTCCTATGCGGAGATCGAGTCGTACTTCCCGCGCGCCTGCGCATGGTGCCTGTGCGGCGAGTCGGTATTCGACGCCCGGCAGGTGCCGGAGCTTGCCGGGCGCGCGCTCGTGCCGGGGTTTCCGGAGGGGCACGTCTCGGCCACGGCGCTCGAGCGCTGGTCGCTGCCGACCAACTTCCGACGCCAGTATCTGGCCGAGCTGGAACGCTGCCGGTCGGTAACGCTTGTGACCAATCTCACCTGCACGGAGATCGTGTGCGACGCCGACAACTCTCGCGTGCTGTACCTATGCGCCCGGGATCGTGCCGGGCGGACGCTGCGGATCACGGCGCGGCGTCACGTCCTAGCGTGTGGAGGGCTCGAGACCACACGCCTGCTTTTTGCCTCCAACCGTCGCCACGCAAACGGTCTGGGCAACCATTCGGATCACCTCGGGCGGTGGTATATGGCGCACGTCGAGAGTCGGATCGCCCGGGTACGGTTCACAACCGCCCCCGGCGCGACGATCTACGGCCACGAGCGCGATCGCGCCGGGGTATATGTGCGCCGACGTATGACGTTCTCCGCGGACTTCCTCGAACAGCAGGGGCTGCCAAACGTCGCCATGTGGCTCGTCAACCCCGACATCGCCGATCCCGCTCACGGAAGCGGCGTCCTTTCCTTCGCCTATCTGATGCTCGCTTCTCCGATCGGGCAGCGCTTTGTGGCCGAGGGCATCAGGCAGGCGCATATCAAGTCGGCTGGCGAGGTCGCCGTCGGCAGCCATCTGCTCAACGTCGTTCGCGATCTCGGTCCGGCCGCCTGTTTTGCGCTCACGTTCGGCTATCGCCGCTACCTGAAGCCGGGGAGGAAGGTGCCCGGGTTCTTCGTGCGCAGCGCCGCCAACACATACCCACTGCTCTACCACGGCGAGCACCTGCCTCATCGCGAGAGTCGCGTCGAGCCGACCTCCGAATGCGACGCGCTGGGGATGCCGCGGCTGCGCACGAGGCTGCGGTTCGACGAACTCGATGTCGGCAGTGTGGCGCGTGCACACCAGCATCTTGACGAGGCACTGCGCACGAGCGGCATCGGCCGCGTCGAATATCTATACGAAGATCTTGGGGCGGCAGTCCGCGAGCAGCTCTTTGGCGGCTACCACCAGGCCGGCACTACGCGAATGTCAGCCCGGCCACAGGACGGCGTCGTTGATTCCCAGCTTGCGGTTCACGGGCTGCGGGATCTGTTCGTCGCGAGCAGTTCGACGTTCGTGACCTCCGGCCAGGCGAACTCCACGTTCATGATCGTCGCCTTCGCGCTGCGCTTGGCCGACCATCTCGCGCGAGAGCTCTCCGTTCGGCCCGCGGCGCTCTCCTCGGCAGCGCCTCCTGCGTCGCCAGACGGCCGCTCATGCGTCCAATCGGCGTCGCACGCGGTAACACCGCTCTAACATCGGTCGAGAGGGGTTATAGGAGGCAGATGCGAGGAGTGCACGCGCGCTCCGCGCCGAGCCGGTTCGGTGATGACCAAATGACCATTGTTTTGCTTTTGCTGCTGGCGATCTGGATCTGCGTGGTCGTTGTCGTGGTGGCTGCCTGTCGCATGGCCGCAGCCGCCGACGGGGTTCACGCAAAGGCGCCTGCCCCGTCGGGCCGTGGCGAGCACGATGCGGCCGCTCAAAGTCCGCGGCGACCGAGCACGTGCGGCACGGTGCGCAGCAGGATCTTGACGTCGCCCCACAACGACCAGTTGGCGACGTAGAGGTAGTCGATCGCGCCCATCTCCTGCAGCGGCACGCGTGCAGGCCCGAGGATCTGCCAAGGGCCCGTCATACCCGGCTTGAGCTCCAAGCGCCGGCGATACCAACCCTCCAGGCGCTCGTCCTCGTCGATCACCAGCGGCCGGGGACCGACGAGGCTCATCTCGCCGCGCACGATGTTGATCAGCTGCGGCAGCTCGTCCAGAGCGCTCCTGCGCAGCAGCTTGCCCACGCGGGTCACACGCGGGTCCTCGGCGATCTTGAACAGCCCATCCTGGGCCTCGTTGCGGGCGCGCAGCGCATCCTTCATCGCGTCGGCGCCCGGCACCATCGTGCGGAACTTCAGCATGTCGAAGTGATGGCCGTGCTGGCCCACGCGGCGCTGGCGGAAGAAGATCGGGCCCCCGTCGTCGAGCTTGATCGCGACGACGATCGCGAGCATCAGTGGCGCGATCGCGAGCAGGCCCAGCGTCGTACCGGCGAGGTCGAACACGCGCTTGACTGCCGCCGATGAGCGCGTCAGCTCGAAGCGCCGTACGCCCATAATCGTCACGCCATGCAGGTCGTCGAACTCGACCGAGGAGCCCACGACCTCCAGCAGCCGCGGCAGCACACTGACGCGCACGCCGATCGCCTTCAGAGTGCGCACGAGGTCGAGCATCTCGCCCGTGTCGGAGCCGCCGGGCGCGATGATCGCGCGGTGGATGTCAAGCGAGCGCGCAAGGTCGCGGATCTCCGAGAGGCGCTGCGCGGAGAACGTCTTCGCCGACCAGCGCGCGGCGTCGTCGAGCGCTATGTGCGCGACCAGGTCGGCGTTGACGCCGCTGTGACCGCTGAGCTTGGACCTGATCGTCCGCGCCGACGCTTGGTCGCCGATCAGCAGGCAGCGCTCCGCGGGCGTCACGCGCAGCACGAGTGCGCGCATGCCCGCGCGCGCGAGGATCAACAGCACGATCAGCGCCAACCACAGCAGCAGCGCCTCGCGGCGGCCGAGGGTGCTCCCCTCGATCACGAATCCGCCGGCCAGCCACGCGCCAAGCGCGCCGAGCGTCGCCATGTGGAACAGCTTGGGGGCCTCGTCGAGCGTGGTCTTGTGCAGCAGCACCTCGTCGCGGTCGTACAGGCCGAGCACCTTCGCGCCGACGAGTAGCGTCAGCAATCCAAGCGCGCTCACCCACGTCAGCTGCAGCGCGCGCGAGGAAACCTGCCCCAGCAGCAGGAAGGCCCCGACGATCGCAACCACGTCCGCGACCAGCAGCGACCGCCGAAAAAGCTGATCGCGTCTGAGGGTGCTCGCCGATGCACCACGTACGTCTGAATGCTGCGCGGCCGGTCGCGGCGGGCTCTCAAGGGCCGCCCGTCCCTCGCGCGCGCCGGGGCTGGCCAGCCCCGGTCTGTCGAACGCCGCCGGCGCCTGCAGTGTTGCCCGACCGTCGAGCGCGGTGGCACCGTCAAGTGCCGCGTTGGCGCGCCCGGAACCGGTGATGCGCCCTCGCCTCTCCAGCTCGGTTAAGTCCTGAGCGCCCGTCGCCGGCAGCGCCCGCGTCGACGTCTTCTCGATCTCGCTGCCGATGCCCCCGCTCATTGCCTCTCGCTCGCCTCCCTGGCCTGCCTGTTGCCTAGCCGCCGCTGCAATAGGTCGCCGGCATCCGACTCACTGCGCCCCTGTGGAAGTCGTCTCCAACCGCTCGCCGCCGAGCGCCAGGATGCCCGTCCCCAGCCCGCGCTTGGAGTCGAGGATCATGCTGACCGCCTCGTTACGCGAGCGCACGCCGAGCTTGCCGAACGCCGAGGAGAGGTGGCTCTTGACCGTGCTCTCGGCGAGGAACAGTTGCTCGGCGATCTGGCTGTTCATATAGCCCATCACCACCAGCCCGAGGATCTGCTTCTCGCGTGTGGACAGCGCCGGCGGCTCGATCTGGCGCCAGTGCTGCCGGGGCACGCAGATCTGTCCGGCGCACACCGCCAGCAGGCAGGGCCCGAGCGCGTGCGCCAGTTCGTCCTCGAGCACCACTCCGCTCGCGCCGGCCGCGAGCGCTGCGCGAACCTCCCAGCGCTGGATCTGTTCGCAGATGACGACGATCGGGGCGTGCTCGTTTTGTTCGCGCAGTTTGCCGACTTCGTGGGCCGCGGCCGCCGCCGAGGTGCGCAGCAGCATCGGCCGCGAGCGGCAATCTGCTGGGGTAGATTCCAACTCTTCAAAGCCATCAAATAAAGAGAACTCAATTCCCAACCGCTCGAGCAACTCGCCGATCTGCGCGTCGGCGTCTCGCTCGGCGATCAACGCCACCGTGCTCGGTGCAGCCGACTCGACCGGGTGCACGTCTGCACGGCTCGTCCGCCGCTGCCGGGTTGTCGTCGTTGCGCCCGATCTCGCCACTTCCCACCAACGGCGCGTTTCTCGCTGGACTTACGATCATACGGCTCGCCAGCGGGAATTGTGATCGGCGACGGGTCGGGAAACCACTCTTAAACATGCCCGGTGAAACGACCCGGCACCCTGGGCGGTAACGACCGTAAAAACACAACAGCCGCCCGCAGGCGGCTGTCAGTGTCGCGACCTCAATCTCAAGCCGCGGCTGCCCGTGCTGTTGCAGTATCCCGAACGCTGATCGGGATACTCGCGCGAGCGCTGCTACGGGTTGGACGTGCAGCCGGCCGCGGGGTTGCTCGGGCCGATGCTGTATCCAGCGATGTGGGCGGGGTATCCTGCGTCGCCGCCGCTGCCGCCGAGGCAGGCTGCGGTCAGATCCTGCAGATCGCCGTAATCGACGACCTGCGGGGTCTCGTAGGCGCCCTTGGTCATCCTGTCTTCCATGTTGAGCGGTTCCTTATCACTCGGTCCCCGCCCCGCTCATCTCAATGATGGGACGGCCAACTACGCCACGTAGCTTAGAGGTGGGGGCCGGTCGGTCAAGGCGGAAAAACGTATGAGGCTGTGATCGCCACGCGCGCGGCGCTCGGCGCGGCGTCGGCGGGCAACAGACGCGCTGCCGCCGATCGCGGAGCGGTAGCGCCCGCCTGGCTGCGAAGCCAGCACTCGGCGGTCACGAGGCGCCAGACCTGCCACATCCAGCGAAACGGGCTCGCGCGCAGCTCGGCGTCGTCGTCGAGCAGCGCGGCGCGCATCCGTGCGAGATCGAGGTAGGCCCCAAGCTGCGCATCGTGGTCGCCGAGCAGGCCGCGCACCGCGGCCAAGTCGCCGCCGCGCAGGCAGTCGACGACGAGCGCCTCAAACCGCGCCTTGCCGGGGCGCAGGCGCACGGAGTCGGGCAGCAGGCCCTCCATGCTGGCACGCAGCACGGGGCGGTTGAAGCGTGGGTCGAGCGTCGCCTCCGGCGGCTGGCGCAGACAGAGCGCGACGAGGTCGAGGTCGAACAGCGGATGACGCTGCTCGACCCCCGCGAGCGCTGCGCGCCGGCGCTGATGCTCGAACACGCCCGTCTCCTCGACGGCGCAGGTCAGCGCGTGCGCGACGCGCGCCCACCAGCGCGGCCCGTCCAGGCGCTTCCACGCGAGCGGGTCGTCGGAGCCGACGAGCGCGCGCGCGCTCGCGGGCAGCAGCCAGGCTGGCACCTCGCGCCGGGCGAAGGGCCGGCGCAGCGTGTCATGCAGGCGATAGGGCAGCGCACCGAGCGCCAGCGAGCTGAACATACGCGCGACTTCTCGGCGCGAGGGCCCCGCGTCTGCACCCGGCAGCCGGCGGGCCACCGCGAGCGCCGCGCGTGGACGCCCGCTGAGCAGGTGGTCGGCGAGCAGGTCCGCCCGCGGCCCGAACAGCTCGTCGCCGCCGTCACCGTCGAGCACGACCTGCGCGCCCTGCGCCGCGGCGGCGCGCAGCAAGGGCAGCGTCCAGAAGTCGCCCCACCCCAGCAGCGGCAGCTCCCACGCGGCCAGCGACTCCAGCGCGCTCGCGACCGCGCCGCCCGGCCGCACGACCGCACGCAGGCTGGGCAGCGCGAGCGTGTCGGCGAGCTCGTCGATCAGCGGCGCCTCATCCGCGGCGGGGTGCTCGGGAAACGTGGCCGAGCAGGCCAGCGTGCGTGCCGGTGCGACGTGCTCGCACAGCGCGGCGACCGAGGAGGAGTCAAGACCGCCACTCATCAGTACGCCGGTGCGCCCCTCCGGGGCGATTCGCCGCTCCACGGCGAGCTCCAGCGCGGCGCGCGTGCGGGCTGCGAGCTCTCTCGGGGGAAGCTCCAGTGGCTCCTGAAAGCACGGCGTCCACCAGCGCCGTTCGCGCACACTACCGCGGTCGAACAGCAACGCGCCCGCGGGACGCAGACGGCGCACGCCGTCATAGAGGGTGCTTGTCCCGGGGCGCGTGCCGACAGCGATCCAGTGCGCGACGCTCGCCGCGTCGGGCGGCGGCCGGCGCGGCAGCAGCGCCAGCAGGTGGCGCACCTCGCCCGCGAAGCACAGTGTGCCGCCGGCGTCGTGCAGGAACAGCGGGCGCACGCCGATCTGGTCGCGCGCGAGCAGCCCTTCGCCGTGCTCGCGATCCCAGATCAGCAACGCGAAGTCGCCGCGCAGGCGCTCGAGCAGCACGGCGCCCCAGCGCCGGTAGGCGCATGCGAGCAGCCGCTCGGGGCAGTCCAGCGCGGCGTCCGCACCCGCGTCGCCCAGCGCGCGGCGCAGCTCGGCGGCGTTGTCGAGGTACCCGTCGAGCAGGCACAGGGGCTCGCCCGGCGGTGGGGCAGGGCCGGTGAAGGCCACGCGCAACGCGCCGCAGTCGAGCACCGTCGCTGGGTGCGGCACGAGCGCCCGCGCCAAACGGTCCTCGCCGCCGCCGCGGCGCGCGGGGTCATAGACCCCTGCCAGCCAGCGGCTCACGCCCGCCCGCCGAGTCGCTCGAGTACGGCCTCTGCGAGTCCGGCGGCGTCCAACGCCGGGCCGGCCCGCACACGCTCGACCCTCCCGCGGGCGGCCAGCGCGCAGATCTCGAGCAGCTCGCGCAGCCGTGCGGGTCCGGTCAGCACCGTGTTGAAGGTCGCTGCGAGCAGCGGCGTGCCGTCGGCCAGCGGCTCGAACTGCGGCCGGGCGAGGTCGTCGGGCTGGCGTTCGAGCAGGAACAGCGCCTCCAGCGGTGCGGGCCGCGCCGCGCCATGCATCCGTACGAGCCGCTCGCGCTCGTTGGTCGCAATCGTGTCCGCCAGCGCGGGCGCCCGCGCGACCACGGGTACTGCGGGCGTTGGGTCCCCTTCGGGCTCGTCGAGTGGCGCCGTGGCGTCGTGCGCCAGGCGCTGCACCTCGGCGTGGTCAACCCCAGCGACCGGTGTACCAGGATGGCCGAGCAGCTGCTCGCCGGCGCGCTCGAGCGCGAGCACGTCGTCGGCGAGGAAGCTCGCCCCGCGGCGGCATAGCTCGAGCGCCAGCGAGGTCTTGCCAGCGCGGGAGGGGCCGAGCAGCGCGACGGCGCGGCCCTCGTGGACGACCGCGCTCGCGTGCAGCACCTCCAGCCCGCGCAGCAGCGCCGCGAACGGCAGGACCTGTGCGACCAGTAGCCGCTGCCACGCCGCCGCAGCACACCCCGCCGGCGCGCACAACAAGCGGGTGCCGTCCGCGGAGAGGATGTGCCGGCCGTAGGCCGGCCCCCAGATCAGGTAGCCGGCCTCGCGGTCGGCCTCGATCTGGAAGCTGACCGCGCCGTCGCGCTCGCGCTGGTCGCAGACGATCTCGGCGGACTGCGGCCACGGCGGCTCGACCGCGCCGGGGCCGACGAGTTCGAGTTCGAGCCTGCGGCCGCTCGCGACGCCGGGCGCGCCTTGCAGTAGCAGCAGCGGCTCGGCGCTGTGCACATCGAGGCCGAACACCGTCGCCCTCGCCGTGGCGCGGACTGTCGTGGGCGCGCCCATCAAAGCTCGACGAGCCGGCCGAAGGAGTCCTCGCCGGGTGGCAGTACGGGGTGCCTGTCGCACTCCACCCACGCGTGCGCGAGAAACTCCGGCTCGGAGCGCACGCCGATCACCAGCCGCGCCGGGATCTCGCGGCGGGCGAGCAGCCGCGTGAGCACCAACGAGCGTGCCAAGCAGCGCGTGTCGCCGGGCAGCAGGCGCAGTGCCATGCCCACCGCGCGCCCGAGGCGCGCAGCTTCGACCAGGTCGGCTGGCATGAGCATGGCCTGCGTGGGGAATTGCGCTCGCAGCGCGGCCATCGCCGCCTCGATCGGGTGGCGGCGCAGCTCGCGGCGCGCTAGCAAGTATGCGCCGACGATCTCGCGCGCCAGGCGCGCTCGCTCAAGGGGGTTCAGCGGCCGGGCGGCGGGCAGGCGCGGCACCACCGCGCGCGGCGCCCCTGCGCGCGAGGGCTCAGTGCGCAGCGTCGCCATCGAGCTCGACCAAGCCGCGCGCGAGCAGCAGGCTGCACAGTTCGCACATGTCGCGCTCGACGCGCTCGACGGGCTGGTCGTAACTGTCCGTGACGGACGCGGCGGCGGCGCGAACCGACTCGCCGCGCTCGAGCGCCGCCAACATGCTGCCGGCCGTCGCGTTGAGCCCGTGGTACTTGCCGGTCTGGAGGTTGAGCACGACGGTCTCCGCAGGGAAGCTGCGGTAGACGACGTGCTGGGGCACGACGATCTTCGCGCTCAGCAACTCGTCGGTGCTGGGTACGGTCTCTGGGGGCATCGGCATTCTTCCTTGCTCGTCCTTGGCTAGTACTCGATGATCGTCCCACGCCGCTGACCGTGGCGGATCGCCGCGGCGAGCACGATGACGGACAGCGGCAGCAGCACCGCGGCGAAGGCGGCGAGCTTCAAAAGCGAGGAGCCCAGTGGCGCCGCGACGGGGCTGTTGACGAGCAGGTGGCGCAGCACGTCGTTGGCGGGGGTGAACGGCTGCAGGTGGCCGACCGTCTGCATCCACTGCGGCAGCACCGACAGCGGGAAGTAGACGCCACCCGTGAGCGCCAGCAGGGCGATCACCCAGCTGATGCCGACGGCGCCCTGCTTGATCACGATCGTCAGCGCCGCAAACAGCAGTCCCAGCGGCAGGAACGCGAGCAGCGCCAGGCCCATCGCGGGCACGCTCAACGGGACGGTCGACCAGTGCAGGTGCAGCCCGAACGCCAGGCAGCCGAGCGCCAGCGTGATCGTCGCCATTACAAACGCGAGCAGCAGCGGGAACAACGTCATCGCGAGCACGCCACGCACTGCCCCAAATGGGGACAGCAGCAAACGATCGAAGGTGCCCGCGACCAGCTCCTGACGGATTAGTTCGGGGATCATGAAACACGAGTACATGACGTTCACGAGCGCGATGCCCACGACCACGAACCCGAAATAGGCGTTGGGCGTCGCGAAGCCGCTCAGGTGCACGAGCCGCGAGACGTAGTAGAACAGCGTGAGGCTGAACACTGCCGTCATCACCTGGCTGACCAGGCGCGTGCGGTATGAGAGGTAGACGTGCAGGTCGCGGCGCATGATCGCGACGAACGCGCCCCCGGCCGTGAGCGCGCCGTTCATGGGGCCACCAGCCTGCCGTGTTCGATCGTGTAGCGCGCGTCGAACTCGACGTCGAGCTGCTCGCCGCTGGGCGAGCACCACAGCACGGCGCCCTCGCGCGCGATCAATTGGTCGAGCGCGCCCGCCAGCAACTGCGCGCCCTCGCCGTCGAGGCTCGTCAGCGGCTCGTCGAGCAGCACGATTTCTGGCTCGGGCAGAAAAGTCATCGCGATCCGCAGCCGCTGGCGCTGACCCATCGACAGGCGGTCCACGCGACGGTCGGCCAGCTCGCGCAGTTCGAACTCCCGCAGAGCGCCCGCGACTGCCGCGCGCATGCGGGCGCGCGGCACGAGCCCGATCCGGGCGCAGAACTCCAGCTGGCGGCTGACGGTCAGACGCGCGTAGAGGCCGCGGTCGCCGGCGGGCAGGAAGGAGACGAGCTGCTGGTAGCGGGTTCGGTTCTCGTGCGCGCTCACCCCCCACACCTCCGCTCGCCCCGCTTCGGCCTCGATCAGGCCCGCGGCGACGCGCAGCATCGTCGTCTTGCCGACGCCGTTGCGACCGCCGATCCAGGTTTTCGTGCCCGCCGCGAGCGTCAGGTCGAGCCCGTCGAGCACGTATGGCAGATCCTTACGCCAGCGCTTGCGCAGGCCGCGCAGCGTGAGCGGATGCGCGTGCTCAGTCGCCAGCGGGCACTCCCGGCGCTCGTCGAGCGCGTGCTCGCTCTCGGTTTGCGGGTTGCGGTCGAGCGTCCCGGCGGGCGCGTGCGCAGGCGCCGCCAGCGCTTGCGGCGAGCGCGCGCTCACGCTGGTCCTCCGACGGCGAGCAGTGGTCGCTCGGCGAGTGTCTGTTCGAGTAGCTGTGCCAGCTGCGCCGGTGTGGCGTCCGGTCCGCTGGTGAGCCTCAACAGCGAGGCCTCCCCGATCAGATCGCTGTAGAGCGCAAAGCGGCGCCGTTCACGCTCGGGGTCGTCGCCCAAGCCGAGCATGTACGGAGCCAGCCGCAACGGGTTGGCTGCCAGCGGCTGCGCTTCGAGCGCGAGACCCGGCCCGCGCTCCAGCAGGCAGACCGCCCGCACGGGACGCGTGCTCTGCGCACTGTGCGCGGCGGCCACCCAGCGCTCGCCGGCGAGCGTGCCGAGTGTCGTGCCCAGCGATGGTGGCGCGAGTTCGTCGGGCACGCCGAGCGCGACGTTCATGTGGGGTGCCCCTGGGTGCGCCGTGATGCGCGCGGGCCCCGGCGGGGCGTCCCCCGGTTGCAGCGGCGAGCCTGCGCGCATCGCCCCCGTGACCGCGCCGGCCGTGCCAGTGCACGTCGCCTGCGCACCGAGCACGAGTACATCGTCGGCGAACAGCTGCCAGCCGCGGCGCATCAGCGCAAGCGCAAGCGTCGTCTTGCCCGTACCGCTGGGCGCCGCGATCGCGACGACGCCCGCTGGCGACGCGAGCGCGCTCGCGTGCAACGCCTCATAGCCGCGCGCGAGCGCGACGTCGGGCAGCACGCGGGCGAGCAGCACCTGCTGCCAGTGCAGACCCGGCTGAAGCGGCGCGCACCGCAGCAGCTCGCCGTCGGCACTCAGCAGAAAGCGGGCGCGTTCGCCGTAGGTGAAACGCAGCTCGCCAGCGGCGCCAGCCTCGATCGTCAGTGTGCAGCCGTCGCCCAGTCCGCCCGTCCACGAGTAGCGGCCACTCGCTCCGCTCCACGAGCGCTCAAGCGCGATCGGGGGCACCAGCTCGAGCGCGACCGTGGGCAGCCCCTCGCCGACACGGGTGAGCATTCCCGGCAGCTCGAACGAGCAGCGAAGATCAAGGCCGTATGCGGCATGGCGCGCACGCATTCGCCCAATAACCGCAACGCGGCCGAGATTCTTCCAACCTGCGAGATCATTGGGCGGGTTGTGCACCGGCCCCGCAATCGCTCAACGCCTCCGGCGATGTCGTATGTCCTGCAAGTGATCCGCGAGCACTTGCTCAACGGTGCTTGCGGCCCACACCCCGGCGAAGCTCGAGTGGATGGCGCGTGTGGCCCCGCCGGCACGCGCGGTACCGGCGCCTGCCCGTGAGTTTCTGGTCGAGTACGGTCGTCGCCGCGATCTTCAGCGTGTAGGAGCCTCGTGGCAGATGCCTCAGCACGATGGCGTGTCCGAGCCGCTTGACGCCGCGGACATCGGCGACCTTGCGCTTGCCGATCCGGATCACGACCTCCTTGAGCGGATCGTGCCGGGGGTCCTTGATTTTGATCGTGAGCGTGCCGCGTCGAACGCATTGGTGCGCGCCCGGCAGCAGGATCGTATTTGCGAAGCTGATTCGTTCTGCCCCCGCTTCGCCGGCACCTCCATCGGACTTGCCGGAGACGATCACCGGCAGCGCCGCCGTCGGCGAGGATTTTACGCAGCCGAAGCTCGCGTTCGCGCCTGCGCCGCTCGCAGCGATTGTAGGCTGGCTCTTGCCAGGTTCGCTAAAGCAGACCTCGAGCAGCCGCGCGCCCGTCGCGGTGCGCAGCACCCGCCAAGCGGTCGGCCCCGGTTCGGGGTTGGGCTGACAGCTGCCGCTGAACAGCCAGCGGTGGTAACCGAAATAGGAGCCGTCGGGCTGCTTGGTCATTTCGGTCCACATATGTTCGCCTGCCTGGTGCGTGCATTCGGCGAACTTGGTCGGGGAGACCACCACGCCTTCGAACTTGCCGCCCGCGACGTCGTGGATCGCGACTTCACCGCCGTTGAACGACCAGATGCCTTCAATTTCGGAGGCTGCTCCTGCATCCGGCACACCGATGCCGAATGGCAGGATCGACGCTGCCGCAAGCAGTCCTACGCTTATTCGACCACGGCGCAACGTCTTCCCCCGGCGATCCGGGCGATGGATGGTGCCAGTCGTCGGGCGCGCACGCGGGGACTCGACTTGCTCGGACGCATCACACCCAAAGCGCTCGGATCGCGAAGGTGTGCGCCCGCCATCGCATGTCTTGTTCGTGTGCGGGGTGGTCTTGTCGCCCATTTATCTCTTTCGAATTCGTGTGGGATGTAGGGGTTTGCGCGCAGCAACGGCTGGGCGCCTGCCTTTCTTCTACGTGGCCTGCGTCGATGTGCTCGCCTCGGCGCCCCGATCCGGCGCCGGTCGCAGTCCGCGTGCGCGCAGCGCTGCCGAGCGACGTCTGGTCAGAAAGCGCCAGCCCAGCATCTGCAACGTACCGACGGGACGTTGTGGATGTGCGAGCATATGCATTCCCCAGCGCAGTGCCGCGCGCGACTGTTGTGCTTCGAGCGCTCTGCGCAGGTTGTCCCAGGCCACGACCCCCTCCCAGCGCTGGATCGGGGTCAGAGAGCCATCTGTCCGTCGCCGATGAGCTTCGGCTGCGTCGATGTGCGCGAGTTGCATCGTACGCGCGTCCTGGACAGACATCTGATCGCCGTGCACGTGATAGATGATGCCTACTCGTGGAGAGCATATGCCCGTGCCGTGCTCCAGTAGTCGCAGCCACATGTCTAGGTCCTCGACGACTCCGCGATACGGGCGGAAGCCGCCGACCGCAAGCGCAAGTTCGCGTTGGAACAGCGACGCGCTCACAGGGATCATGTTCTCGGGGAAGACAAGCTGATCGCCTGTGCGCAAGATCACTGGCTCGCGCCACACCGGGCCGCGGAAACGGTCCTCTGCCGGATCGGAGCCACAGTTGAGGGAGGAGTTCGCGGCGAGCACATGGCCAGATCGCAGCTGCCAAAGATGATCGAGATGGTGCGGCAGCCACTCGTCGTCGGAGTCCAGGAGAGCGATCCAGTCGTGTGAAGCGGCCTCGAGGCCGGTGTTCCGCGCAGCCGAGAGCCCGCGGTTCTTGGGATGGCGGATCACGGTCGCGTTCAGCTCTTCGCCCACTAATGCCGTCTCGTCGGCCGAGCCGTCGTCGACTACGATCACCTCCGCGGGGAGCGCCGGTCGCTGCGCCCAAACGCTCGCGAGCGAGCGACGCAGCATGTCAGGTCGGTTGTACACGGGTATGATCACCGATACTGGTAGGTGCTCTGAAGTGCCCGCTGGAAGCCCGTATCGGGCTCGCAGGCTGGGCGTGGCGTCTGACGTTGGCATCGCGGGTGTCCTCTATGCCCCGAGCAGCTCGCGAATCGAATTTGGTCCCCCGACGCCACCTCGCCGGATGCGCGCCCGCACCGGCTCCTTCGCAAGATCGATAGCCAGTTGACCCAGGTCGGAGCCGAATGCGACAAAGCGCGGAGGCTGCGCGTCGAGCGCAGCGACGAGCTCGCGTGCGCTGTAGCCCATCGTCGTCAGGCGCTCATTACCGAGGAAACGCAGATAGCGGCGCGCCCACGCGCGGCGGATCGGGTTGGCGAGCGTGACCTTCCACTTGTCGATCGGCTCTGAGTTGATCGTCGAGTAGCGTCTCACTCCGATCGGATCGCCCATCCGACCCTCCAGTTTGACTTGCACGAAACGCTGCAGCGCAGCGGGCTCGAACTCGATCTCCAGGTAGTCCATCAGTGCTCGCCAGTGGCTGTCGTCATGGCTGAGCAGATCCTCGAGCTTCGCGGCGTGGACGTTCGCGCGTCTGGCACCGTATGTGTGAATCAATCGTGGAAGTCCGATGAAGAGATCCTCGCGGAAATCGACCGCATGCCAACGGCCATGTTGCCATGTCTCGACGATGGAGGCGAGGATGCTGAGTGGGTTGCGCCACAGGAAGACGAACTTCCCCTCCGGGAAGATGTCCATGATGTCCTGTGCCACGAAGTAGTATGGGGGAGACTTGTCGAGGAAATAGCGCGCACCGTCGCCCGCCGATTTCGTATAGAGGCGGACAGCGAAATCGTGGAGCTCGCGGCGGTAGTCCTCGATGCCGGCGGGCAGCGTTTTGCAGAAGTCCTCGATTGCGGCCACCATCAGCGGGTGTGTGTACTCTGCAACCACGCCGCGCTTGCGAAGCGTGTACAGAAACGGGAGCAGCAGCCACGGCTCCGAAGCCGTCGCGACCCCCTCGTGGGCAGCGATCACGCGCTGGACCATCGTCGAGCCGCTGCGTGTGATCGAGAATACGAATATTGGTCGAATCGCCATTCGGTTCACGCTCGTGCGCGTGCGGGGCACAGCAGCGCCACAATCGCATTGATGCCGGCAACACCGT
Source organism: uncultured Solirubrobacterales bacterium (assembly GCA_963804675.1). Taxonomy (GTDB): domain Bacteria; phylum Actinomycetota; class Thermoleophilia; order Solirubrobacterales; family Solirubrobacteraceae; genus Palsa-744. The sequence continues at coordinate 3,631,216 of CAWDRI010000001.1, forward strand.
CACGGTTGGCGCGCGCACGGACGGGCTCCTTGAGGACGTCGGCGAGCAGCGCCTTCAGATCGGAAGCCAGCGATGCGCCCGTGATCGGCTGCGAGCGTAGCTGGCGAATGAGTTGCTCCTGGTCGTAACCCATCACCCGCAGACGGTCCTCGCCGAGAAAACGCAGATAGCGCTCGCACCACGCCTGGCGAACCGGATTGGCAACTGTATGTGTCCACTTTGCGACCGGTGCGTCGTTGAGCGCAGCGTAGCTCCTGATACCGGTGGGGTCGCCCATCCGGCCGTGCAGGTCGACGTCGATGAAGCGCCTCAGCGCATCGGGGTCGAAGTCGATCCCAAGGTACTCCATCAGCGGGCCCCAGTCGCGCTCGTCGCCGCGCAGAAGATCCTCGTAGCGGGCCGCATGAACCATTGGCCGGTTTGCGCGGTACGCCTCGATCAGGCGTGGAATGCCCACGAACAGCTGCTGCCGGAAGGCGAGCGGACGCCATTTGCCGTTCAGCCAAGTTTCCACGAGCGACGCGACGATGCTGAGCGGGTTGCGCCACAGGAAGACGAACTTCCCCTCGGGAAACAGGCGCATGATGTCCTCGGCTACGAAGTGGTAGGGCGGGGACTTGTCGACGAAGAAGCGGGCGTCCCCTGCCGCCTGTTCATAGAGGCGCAGAACCATGTCGTGCAGCTCCCGCTGGTAGCCGGGTAGGCCGCCGGGAAGCTGGGTGCAGAAATCCTCGAGCGCGTCGGCAAGGCGCGCGTGCGGGTACTCGGCCACGATGCCGCTGCGCCGAAACGCGTACACGTGTGGCAGCAGTACCCACGGCTCTGAGACCGTCGCGACGCCCTCGTGTGCGGCGACGATCCGCTGGACTAGGGTCGATCCGCTACGCGGCGCGGAGAAGATGAAGATCGGCTGTACGGCCATCGGGTCGCCACAAGCAACGGGCGCCACGAGGGTGGACTTACGGGCGTGGCCGAGCGAGCTGCTGAGCATCGCGGCGGCGCGGCCATGGCGGGATTTGTCGCGAGTAGGGCCTCCTTCCGTGCTGCCCACGCCGTAACCGCTGACCCGTGTCGGCTCCGGCAGCGTGGTCGCGCCCCCGCACCGGCTCCGAGCGCGCCCCGCCTTTCGGCCGCGTGGTCGCGCACCGTGCCGAAGTACGCTTGCGGCGTCGTCGGCGGGGCTATCCGGCGCTCGGCCAACAGCCGCCAACAACGGCGAAGGCCCCTGCAGGAGGGGCCTTCGCCACTGCGCTCCTATGATGAGCTGGCGCGACGAGGGACTCGGCCCCGCGCGAGCGATCTCCGGGCGATTAGGCTGAAGCGGTCACCATGAAGGGCTGGCTGATCTTCGCGCCCGTTACGAGACTGGCGACCTTCACTTCGCCGCCACCCAGTGCCGCCGTGGAGGGGATCGTGATTTCGACCGAGAATTCGCCGCTCCCGTTCACGGTCACGTTCGCATAGTGCGTTTTCACATCGTGGTGATCTGAGAACTTCAGTTCGAGCGTGTCGCCCGGCAGGTAGCCGCTGCCGCTCACCGTCACCACGGTTTCGCGAGGCCCACTCGTCGGCGCGAGTTTCAGTGTGGCCTGTGTGACGACGAGCGTCACGCCGGTGGCGGAGTAGATCGGCTCGTAGTAGAGGCCGGTCGAGTTGAGTTTTCCTTCGACCTCCTCGCTGAACTCTCCCGTGCGCGCGCCGGCTGAGAGAATCGCGAATTTCTGTCCGAGTTCGCCCACGAACGGCGCCACCTGGTGCAGGACCAGTTTGCCTGCGAGCGTCGCCGTTCCGGAGACCGACAATGCGCCGAAGCTCGACGTGCTCGCGAGCAGCGTCTTCAGGTGGCCTGTCGAGGTTTCGGTGTAGTTGCCGTTGACCTGCAGGGTCTCGCCGGCCGCGAGCGACAGCAGGCTCGAATTGACAAGGGTCCCGTCGATCGTGCGCCCGCCCCCATGCGGGTTGTCGACGCCGATCGTGCTGGTGTTCGTAAGCGTGTTGCCCGCCATGTTCAGCGTCGCGCTGTTGCCGCAGCCGTCGCCGTTGGTGAGTTCGAGCGTCCCGTTGTTCGTAAAGCTCGCAGCCGCGGTCACGGATGCGTTCTGGCTGCAGGTGCTCTCGATCCGCAGGATCTCGCCGACCTTGATGTTGCCGCCCCCGAGCGTGTCGGTCCCGCGCAGCGCGATCGGGCCCGAGCCGTGTTCGGTGTAGTTCAAGGTGACACCGTCGAGGATCACCGGTTCGCTACCGGTTGACTCGCCGAGGCCCTGGTCGAAGGTGCCGCCGGTCTGTTCCAGCGTGCCGTTGCCTGTACCTGCGATCACTCCGTTTGGTCCGTTGGTCACCGTGGCCGCGCCGGTGATCGAGAATGTGACGACATTGACGATATCGAGCGTCCCCTCGTTGAGCACTTTCGCGCCGCTGGCGGAATCGCTCGTGTTCGTGTTGAGGATGATCGTCCCCGTGTTCGTGAGGTTCCCCTGGATCGCGCGAGAGCCGCCGTGGTCGGGTTCGGTGACGAGCTTGCCGCTGTTGGTGAACGTCCCGGACGATGTCGTCAGCGTAGCGCTGTTGCCGCAGCCGTCGCCGTTGGTCAGTGTGATCGTCCCGCCGTTGGTGAAGCTGGCGGCGGCGGTCGCGACCGCGTTCTCGCCACAGGTGCTCTGGATCGAAAGCGACTGCCCTTCGGAGAGGCTGCCGGTGAGCGAGCTGGATCCACGCAGCGCGATTTGGCTGGCACCGGCGCCGGTGTAGTTCAACGTCCCGTCGTCCACGATCACCGGCTGGCCCCCGCTGGTGGTGCCTGCCCCCTGCGAGAACGAGGTTCCGGTGCCCATCAGCAGGTCGGCGCCTTTGGCTGCCGAGATGACGCCGCCGGCGTTGACGACCGAGCCGCTGTTGGAAACCGTGACCTGCTTGGCTTCCGCGATTTCCAGGGTGCCTTCATTGCGCAGCACGGCGGCGGTTCCGTTGTAGGAAGCAAACGAGTTGAAGGCAAGCGTGCCGGTATTGGTAATGCTTCCCTGAATCGTGCGGGAGCCGCCGTGGGCGGTTTCGGTGACGATCTTGCCGTTGTTGGTGAGCGTGCCGGCGGAGATTGCGAGGGTGGAGTTGTTGCCGCAGCCATCGCCGTTGGTCAGCGTGATCGCCCCGCCGTTGGTGAAGCTGGCGGCGGCGGTCGCGAGTGCGTTCTCAGAGCACGTGCTCTGAATCGCAAGCGACTGACTGGCGACGAGGTTGCCGCTCAGTGAGCTGGTGCCGCGCACGCTGATCACGCTAGCGCCAGCGCCCGTGTAGTTGAGGGCGGCGTCGTCGGCGACCACTGGTTCGCTGCCGCTGGTGGTGCCCGCGCCCTCGTTGACGGTTGAGCCGCTGACCGCGACGACCTGGCCGCTGCCTGTTGCCACGATCGATCCGCCAGCGCCGTTGGTGAGGGTGGTTTTGGCGGCGACCGTGAGTGCTTTGCCCGTCGCGACGTCGAGCGCGCCCTCGTTGGTGAGCGTCGTGCCGGTCGCGCCGTAGGAGGTGTTGGCGTTGATGGCGAGCGTGCCTGTGTTGGTCAGGCTGCCTTCGATCGCGCGCGTCCCGCCATGTTCGGGTTCGCTGACGATCATGCCGCTGCTGCTCAGGCCGCCGGAGGCGTCCAACGTGACATTGTCGCCGCAGCCGTCGCCGTTGGTCAGGTAGATCGTGCCGCTGTTGATGAAGCCGCCAGCGGCAGTCACGACGGTGTTCTCGGAGCAGGTGCTCTGAATCGAGAGCGACTGCCCCGAGGAGGAGGTGCCGCTCAGCGAACTTGCTCCGCGCAGCGCGATCAGGCTCGCGCCGCCGCTCGCGTTGTAAATGAGCGTGCCGTCGTCGACGATCGCCGGCAGCGTGCCCGATGTGGTGCCCGCGCCCTCGGTAAACGTCCCGCCGGTCACGAGCACATTGCCGGTGCCGGTCGCCGCGATTTTGGCGCCTTTGCCGTTGGTGACCGAGGCGCCGCCGGAAGCCTTCAGCTGGGCGCCTTCGGCGAGGTCGAGGGTGCCTTCGTTGGTCAGCGTCGTGCCTGCGGCATCGTAGGCGGTGCTCACGTTGAACGCGAGCGTGCCCGTGTTCGTGAGGTTGCCCTGCAGCGTGCGCGATCCGCCGTGCTCGGGTTCGGTCGTGAGCGTGCCCGCATTGCTGATCGGGCCGCTGACTGTGACGCTGTCGCCGCAGCCGTCGCCGTTCGTCAGCGTGAGCGCGCCATGTACGCCGTTGGCGATGCCCGCTGTGGTCGTGAACTGTGTGTTATCCGAGCAGCTGCTTCCGATGGCCAGCGCCTGCGTGCCGGAACTTCCGCCGACCGTCAGCGACTTCACGCTCACCGGACCGCTCTCCTCGGTCAGTTCGACGGTGTAGGTGCCGTTTTCGGTGATGCACGCTTCTTCTTCGGAGCTGGGCACTGTGCCCTTGCTCCAGTTTGAGCCCGTGAACCAGCTGCCGCCGGCGGTGTTGGTCCACGAGTTGGTGCAGCCGCTGGCGTGCGCGGCCGACGGCGCCGCGATCGACAGCGCGACGAAGGCGGCGATCGCCAGTAGAATCGTGCGGGCCCGATTGGAAATCGGCAGGCCACCGGTCACTCTAAGCATGAAGCTACCCTCCGTAGTCGCATCTGGGTTTCGGCGGCGAACGACTTGCTCGCAGAGCACACAAAGACAGCCCCGCGTCCGCCCACAGCTTTGGCTGCCGCGTTTCGGCGCTGCACAAAGCTACTCATCTCGCGCCCGAAATCAACGGCCTGGCGTCGATTTCGTCCCTATTTCAGACCTTGGGCCGGGATCCGGCTCGGGTCTCGAACCCGCTGCGGGTCTCGCCGTGCGTCGGCACTCAACCCGCAATGAGGCGCTCCAGACCGGCGTCGGGCCCGCGGGCCCGCCCGCCCGTAAGTCCCGCAGTCCGTGGGCCGTTGATCGCGTATGCCGGACGCAATAAAGCCACGTCCGCAGCTGCCCGGCGGCGGGGTCCAGCGGGCCGCGTGCGCCGCGGATGAGTTGCTTGGCGTTGCGGACGCGCATGGCGTGCGGGACTCGGCCGGCTACCGCCTGCCCCACCTGCGCACGCTGGAGGCGGAGGCAATCCACGTGATGCGCGAGGTCGCCGCCGAGTTCGAGCGCCCGGTGCTGCTGTTCAGCGGCGGCAAGGATTCGATCGTGCTGCTGCGTCTGGCCGAGAAGGCCTTTCGCCCCGGTCCGTTCCCGTTCCCGCTGATGCACGTCGATACCGGCCATAACTTCCCCGAGGCGATCGAGTTCCGCGACCGCCGCGCCGCAGAGCTGGGTGAGCGGCTGATCGTTGCCTCCGTGGAGGAGTCGATTCGCCAGGGCCGTGTGGAGGACCAGACTGGGCCATACGCGTCGCGCAACGGGCTGCAGACCGTGACGCTGCTGGACGCGATCGCCGAGCACGGCTTCGACGCGGCCTTCGGCGGCGCGCGACGCGACGAGGAGCGCGCGCGGGCCAAGGAGCGGATCCTTTCGTTTCGCGACGCCCACGGCCAATGGGAGCCCCAGCGCCAGCGCCCGGAGGTCTGGAGCATCTACAACGGGCGCGTCGCTCGCGGCGAGCACGTGCGGGTCTTTCCGATCTCCAACTGGACCGAGCTTGACGTCTGGCAGTACGTCGCCGAGGAGCAACTCGAGGTCCCCTCGATCTATTTCGTCCACGAGCGCGAGGTCTTCGCGCGCGACGGCATGCTCTACGCCGTCAATCCGTTCATTGAGCGGCTCGAGCACGAGCGACCGTTCATGGCTCGGGTGCGCTACCGCACGGTCGGCGACATGACGTGCACGGGTGCCGTTGAGTCCGACGCCGCCACGCTCGCCGAGGTCGTGCTGGAGATCGCCGCCACGGAGCTGACCGAGCGCGGGCAAACGCGCGGGGATGACCGTGCGAGCGAGGCCGCGATGGAGGATCGCAAGCGGCGCGGATACTTCTGACTCATCGGCGCTCCCGCCTCCGAGTCATCCGTCAGCGGCTTGGCCCGCTCAGCGTCAGCGAATCAGCACCGGTCGGCTGCGTCCGGAGACGTGCGAGGTCTCGCGTTTGAGCAGCACGAGCACGCGGTACAGGCCACGATGACGTAGCCGGAGGGTGGTGCCGAAGCGCGACACGCGGCCCGCGCGCACCCTGGTGCCGCTGATTGTCACATAGCGGCCGTGCACCCGCAGCTCCACGGCCACCCGCGAGTAGGGTGCCGAAGGCGTGACGGTTCCGTAGAGGTGGACGAACCCACGGTGTCGGGCGGGGCGCACGTGCAGAGTAACGTGCAGGGCGATCAACTCGGTTATCACGGGACTATAGGTCGCCGGTTTGGCGAGCGTTGAGACCCGCAGCTTGGCGCTGGTCGGCAGGCTCGCAATCAAAAACGTGAAACCCCCGGCGGCGTTTGTGACAGCCTCGCTCGTGATGTTGCGAAAGCCGCTTGCGTAGGGGAAGGGATCGGCTTGAACCACGACCTGCGCGCCGACGCTTCCAGTGCCCGAGAGCGTGCCCGAGACGCGCAACGGGCTGCCGAAGACGACTGGGTTCGGGGCGACGGTCGCTGTCAGCGACAGCGGGATCTTCTTCGTCGTGAACGCGACGTCTTTGCCGGTCGCAGTCCCTGCCGGGCTGCTGGCGACGATCCGGAAGTGATAGGTCGTGTAGGGCTGCAGGCCCGCGATCGGCTGGGTGACTTTGCTTTCGGTGTTCGCGTTGCCGGCGGCAACCGGTGGTGTCTGAGAGCCATATGCCGACGTGGCGCCGTACTGAAAGTAGTAGTCGGTCGCCTGCCCCCTGGGGTCGATCGTCCCTTTGAGCGACGCCGAGGAGGCCGTGATTTGTTCGGGATAGCCGCTGTAGGCGATGGGCGGGGGCGGTGGTTTCGGGGTTGTGGTTTTTGTCGTCGTGGTCGTGGTCGTGGTCGTGGTCGTGCCGGTGCCCGTGGTTGAGGTGGTGGACGAACTCGCGGTGTTGGCCTCGGAGACGAAGGGGACCGCCAGCGCCACCCCTGCCATCAGCGCGGCTGCGAGTGCGAGTGCGTAGCGAATTCTGAACTTGCCCATCTTCTCTGCCTTCCTCTCTGGCCTGATCGATCCGGCGCGAACCGACCGCTGGAACCCGCCACGCGGCTGATTGATGCGGTCGAACGCATCAGTTGTGCCGCTATAACGGCTGCCGTGCCGCTGCGCTTGCGGCGTGCCCCAGCGGTGGGGGTTGGGCACGACCGAGCGTGGCGCTCGCCGGTGCCCTTAGTCAGTATGGACGCATGAGGCTGGTCCTCGTGCGTCGCATCTTTCGCGGGTTGGACAATGCGGGTGTTGAGGGTCCGCAGGGACCAGAGCCGCATACGACCTCGTGGAGGACCAGCCATGCCTGACGTTACCCCTTCGCTGTGCCCCGGCCAAGTGCGCCGGTGGGTCTCGTTCGATCAGCACAAGTTCTCGATCGTCGCCGCGGTACTGCCGCCCGACGGCGGCAAGCCGGAGGTGTGCCGGATCGAGACGACTGAGAAGGCGATCCGCCGGTTCATCGAGAAGCTGGGCGGAGTGAGCGGCCTGTCGGTTTGCTACGAGGCTGGGCCCGGCGGGTTCGCGCTGTGGCGGCTGTTGACTAGGATCGGCGTGGCGTGCGATATCGTCGCGCCGTCGCTGATCCCGGTCCGCGCTGGTGATCGGGTGAAGACCGACCGGCGAGACGCGAAGAAGCTCGTCTCGCTGTATCGCGCGGGGATGTTGCGGTTCGTGCATCCCCCGACACCAGAGCTCGAGGGGTTGCGTGATCTGCTCAGGGCGCGGGATGATCTGCGCTCTGCCCGGATGGCGGCTCGTAACCGGGTGCTCAAGCAGCTGCTGCGCCACGGGCGGATCTTCCGCGAAGGAAAGACGGCGTGGACGAAGCTGCACCGCCGCTGGCTCGCGGCCCAGCGGCTCGAGGACCCACTCGCTCAGGAGGCGCTTGAGCAGTTGCTGATCCACCTCGACGGGATCGAGCGTCAGCTCGACACGCTCGACGTGCGCCTGGGCGAGATCGCCGGCAGCGAGCGGTGGGTCGCCCAGGTGCAGATCCTCACGCGCTTCCGCGGGATCGCGACGATCACCGCGCTCGGGTTGATCGCCGAGATCGGTGACTTCGCACGGTTCTCGCACCCGCGCGAGCTCGCTGCGTGGCTCGGGATCGTCCCGTCGGAGTATTCCTCCGGCGATCAACAGCACCGCGGGCACATCACCCTCGCCGGGAACAAGCACGCTCGCCGGCTGCTGATCGAGGCAGCGTGGCACTACCGGCACGCTCCGCGCCTACCCGCCAGCGGCTCGCCGCCGGACGAGCGCGCCTGGCAAGCCCAAGTCCGGCTCTATCACCGACACCGGCATCTCACCGACCACGGGAAGCGCACGACGGTCGCGAACGTCGCGGTCGCCCGCGAGCTCGTCGGGTTCTTGTGGGCCGCGATGACCAACCAGCCCTTGCGTGCCACCGACTCCCGCGCTGTCAACCACGACCAGCTCCAGGAGGCCACCGCCTAAACAACCCGCCGGAGTCCTTTCCCCGTGGTGGGGCCGGGCGGCGGGTAGGACCCGCCCGGAGGATCCTCGCTTGGGTCTATGCGATCCCGACTCGCGACACTAGTACGAGGCAGCTCACGACCGGACACTGTCCTGCGGTCCCGACCCGCGCATCTCAGAGTGACAGTCGTCGTTGCGCTCGTACCCGCCGCCCGGCCCCACCAGCCACCACCATGAACAACCTCAACAACAACAAATTCCAGCGCCCCCTTGACACGCGCGTCCATCTCAGACCCTATGGAGGCTCGGCTCTCCGGCGTGTGAGGCAGGATTGGCCGGCACCCCGCGCATAGGTGTGCGGGGACTGGGCGTCGGGGTGGTCCCGGCGCCGACACCCCAGCTATGGGAGGTGCCGACCATGTCAGAGAGTATGGCTCTTGTCGGGCTTGATGTTCACCAGGCGCAGACGGTCGCCGCGGTGCTCGATCCGGGCACGGGCGAGTTGCGTGTGGAGCGGTTGCGTGGTGAGCCGGCGGAGGTGGTGCCGGTGTTCTTGGAGGAGCTGGAGCGGCCGGTGAGGGCGGTGTATGAGGCGGGGCCGACGGGGTTCGCGCTGGCCAGGGTCGCTGAGGGATGCGGCCTGGATGTGCGGGTCGTGGCGCCGGGATCGATCCCGAGGGCGCCGGGTGACCGGGTGAAGACTGACCGGCGTGACGCCAAGCGGCTGGTCAGGTTGTTCGCCGCAGGCGAGCTGTCGTATGCGTTCGTGCCGGGCGAGACCGACGAGTGCTTTCGTGACTTGGTGCGTTGCGTCGAGGATGCGCGCAAGGATCTGATGCGCTGCCGCCATCGCCTGTCGAAGTTCTTGTTGCGCAGGGGACACCGGTTTCCGAGCAAGGCGTGGACGCAGCCGCACGAACGGTGGCTGTGCCAGCTTCACTTCGAGGATGCTCCCTCTCAGGCGACGTTCCTGGACTACCTGTCCGCGGTGCAGGCGCTCGTTGCGCGTCGGCGCACACTGATTGGCGCACTCGAGGAGGCGGTGCCAGGTAGCAGTCATGCCGAGACGGTCGCGCGGCTGCGCTGCTTCCGCGGGATCGACACGCTCACCGCCGCCGGGCTGTGCGCGGAAGTCGGCGACTTTCGCCGGTTCGCCAAGCCAGCGTTGCTGTCCGGGTTCCTCGGTGTCGTGCCGAGCGAGTACACCTCCGATGAGAAGCGCACCCAGGGCCAGATCACCAAGGCCGGCCCACCGCACGCCCGACGGCTGCTGGTCGAGGCCGCTCACCACTACCGCCACCGGCCCGCGGTCGGCGAGACCATCGCCGCTCGCCAGGCAGGACAGGATCCGCGTGTCTTGCACATCGCCTGGCGCTGCCAGCGCCGGCTGCACGATCGCTGGACCCATCTTGCGGGCACGCGCGGCAAGCGCACCGGGACAGTCGCGATCGCCTGCGCACGCGAGCTCGCCGCGTTCTGCTGGGAGGCCGCGACCCTGGATTGACACCCACCGACATCCCACGGCGCCTGGCGGCTGCCGGGGCGCCACGAGCACACAGAAGGGCCGTCACGTCGCCGCTCAACGGGCCCGCGAACACGGGCTATGGGCAACCCGGGCCACCACGGCCGGGCGGCGCCCGATCTTAGATTGCGAGCCCGGCGACGAACAAGGGTCTTGAGGTAACCAGCCCTCGCATATGAGCCTGACCAGACACGGTCGATCAAGCCGGCACTCAGCTCGCGGCGCCCCGGGAACCGCCACGCCACCATGCCCCAAATCACGCTCCGAACCCCAACCGAAGACTCGCGAAACGAGTACCCGACGACACCCGCCGCGCGTACGGACGGTACCCAACAACAAACGATAAAACGGCGATCAAGTCCGCCCGATGGGCGGCCAATCACCATTATCTGCCGCACAAAGTCGAGCGCCGCCGGGGTCAAGGCCAAGCCCTACGGGCGGCCTGCGGCCGGCCTTGACCCCGGCTCCATCAGTCTTCCTCAGCGTCTCCTCGATCCCCCGCCAACACTCCGCACGAAAACCCAACACCGCCCCTTGACAAACCCCTCATCCATATGAGCCCGGATCGTGCGATAGGGGCGTGGGAGTGACTGGGCGTGGCTGTTTGATGGGTCGGCGTGGCTTGTTGATCGGCGATCGGGTTGTGGGTGTTGTTTGCGATGCGTTCCTGCGGGAGCGGGGTGTGCGCTCGGCCCGTTTCGGGGCAGGGTGATTACGGCCGGGTGGCCGGGTGGTTTGCTGGGTGGTGGCGGGGTCGCTGGTGGCTGCTGTCAGCCGCTCGCGGTGTGAAGCGTTTTGAGTTTCTGAAACGCGGCGAGGAGCTCGGCCGTCCACGGCCATGTGTTCTGGAGGTGGAGCTTGCAGCGGGTGGCCGGAGAACGCGAGCCTGCCGGCGACGTGCAGCAGTTGGTAGCGCAGTCGCTTGGGCTCGGCCTTGGCGAGCGCCCCGTCGAGGAGGAGTGCTTGGGTCCAGACGATCAGGTCGTGCGCGAGCATCACGATCTCCAGCCATACCTCGTTGAGCGCGAACTCTTTGAACGGGAACTTGGATAGGCCGGTGTCCTTGTCGTCACGGATGCGGTCCTCGACGTGGGCGTGCTGGCGGTGGCGGCACTCCAAGACGGCGATGTCGGTGTCGGCCTGGTCGGTGAGGATCGCTTGGAAGCGGTACCCGTCGTCGTGTCGGTGAACGACATTGTGCGCCGGGGTGCGGGCGCTCTCTGCGCACGACCAGCCTGGAGCCCTCGGGCCACGCCGACAGATCGACCATGCCGGTGATCTCTGTGACCTCGCCGTTCTTGCGGGCCGACCCGTCCTGGTCGAGCGCTCCGACCCACGCGTCCCCTGGGATCGTGAGGATCGCGCCACGAACCTTCTCGGTCAGCTCGTAGCCGATCGAGAACCGCATCCGTGCCTCGCGGCAGTAGTCAACGAGGCCGTGCGTAGCACCGGCCGTGTCCGCGCGCACCAAGATCTCCAGAGCCTCCACGTACCGGGCGGGGACCTGCGCAAGCGCCAAGTCCAGCGCCGCGACATGGTCATCGGCGGTGTTCGAGCCGGCGTTCCCGGGGCGCAGAAGGCCGCCGAGCGCCTCCCTGGTCTCATCCAGGTAGACCTGCAGCGGGTGAAACCCGTAGCCGCCCTTGTATGTCCCGGCCGCCTTCTCCTTCTCCGAATGCGCCGTGATCAGCGTCGCGTCGACATCGAGCGTCAACCGCTCAGGCGCCCCATGCAGCCTCCAGAACCGCTCGCGTGCCTGCGCGTGCGCGACACGCAGGGCATCCAGCAACCCCGGCGTAGAAGCGCGACACGGTCGATCATCCGAAACGCTGTCGAGTCAGACGCCACCACCCCGAACAATACGTCCTGCTCGCGGACAACACCGAGATCCGAGACGCACCCGCCACCATCGACCAACATCACCGCGAGATCACGAACCACCCTGCCCGGATCATGACCACGACGCCGCTGCTTGACCACAGCCAGCTCTCGCGAGAGCGCCGCCGTCAGCCCCAGCATCTCAGCGACCTGCGCGACCAGCGCACTGCCCGCATGCGATACCAAACCCGCTCCGTCCGACGTGACTTCTACGGTTACCGAGCGTCCATCACGCATCACCCTCACGGTGAGCCTCCTGAGTTCGGGAATCGGTCCTTCAGCAAGCCCAATTCTCCAAGCCCAGTCGGACGGTCCCGCGCCTCGGTCAACCCAAGGCGCGGATCGTTAACGCACAGCCGGGGCTAGGCCCTCAGCGCCAAGTCAGCGCGACGTCAACGTGGTAGCCCTGGAGGAACGCGCCGCTACGTGCTTCCACGTCGATCGACGCCGTCACAGACCGGTGTCCGCGCAAGGCCTGCTGGACGGCGATCAGGTCTCGGTGTGAGAGCGAGAGCGATATGCCCTGCGTCCGAGCGGCTGGGAGCACGCGTCTCGCGCCGTACAGCCGGAGAGGCTGGCGACCGTGCCACAGGCTTAGATGTCCGTGCGCGTGGATAGAGCAGGCCACGTTGCAGCCAACCATCAGATAGATGCGGCCGCGGTTCGGGCGCAAATCCTGGTGTGCCGCGACCGAAGCTGTGGCCTGCAGGATCAGGCGCGAGCTGGAGGACGGTGCTGTTGCGAGCGTGGTGGTCGACGAACTCGAGGGTGCCGAGGGCGACGGCGGTGCCGACGGCGTGGGTGGGGGCGATGGTGGTTCGGAGTTCTTTGGGTAGGGGCACGATTCAGCGGGTCCCGGCTGCGTCGCCCCCGCAGGCACCGAGCCGGGTGGACACGAGGCCGGTCCAGGTGCCGGTTCGGCCGGCAGGATCAGCGGCGGGCGCGGCGATTGTTCGAAGTCGAAGTCCTGTGCGAGGTTGCCGAGCCCGGGAGCTTCTTCGCGTACGTCGGGGCGTGGGTCCGGACGCCCATCGGTTTCGGGGTTCAGGCGCTGGCCGCCCAAGAAGTCGTCCTCGATGAACTTCAGATACGCGTCGTGACTGAGCTGCTGATGGTCTATGTAGCCGACCTTTGCGTACGGGCTGATGACTAGACCGGGGACGCGAAAGCCGTAGCCCTCGCCGTCAACGACGGGAGGAACGACGTGGTCGTAGAAGCCGCCCCAGTCGTCCCAGGAGAGGAAGATCGCGGTGTCATCCCAGCAGGGACTGCGCATGATCGAGTTGATCAGCGTCGTCACATACGCCTGCCCCGTGGAGATCAGCGAGGGGGGATGTTCTGAAACCCTGTCGTTGGGGACGAGCCAGGAGACATTTGGCAGAGCGCATTCGCCGGTGTCTTGTACGGCGGTGTAGAAATTGTTCAGCGACTGCACATTGCCAAGCTGACCATCTTCTTTGACGTCGGCGAAATCGACCAGCGGGTTCCAGATGCTCGGTGTCTGCGGGCCGTCTGTCACTGGCGCGCAGCTCATCGCTTCATTGTTCTCGCAGTCGGGCTCGCTGCCTTCGAATATGTAGTAGGCCCAGCTCACGCCGTACTTGTGGAGCAGATAGGTGATGTCGGTCCACGGCAGTGAGATCGCGTCGGGACCGGTGTATGGGTCTGGTTTTCCGTTTTCGGAATGCGGGTAGGGCGGGCCTTCGGGCGAGTTCACGCACGACATCACGTTGGTGTATTCACGGCATTTGGCCGACCATCCGGAAACCATATAGACATGTTCGGGCCAGCTCCATGACGACGCCGACTCGTACATGTCGTCCTGGAGGACGAAGTTCTGGGCATACGTCCAGTAGTTGGGGATCTCGCGCGCGTCGTGATAACCCATCGGATCTACGCACTGCGCAGTGGATTCCTTTTCAGTACAGGGACTACAGTTGGGTTCGGTGGTGGAGCAGCCCATACCTTTCTCCGCCTCGCCAACGAAGCCGTCCATCTTGCCCCCGTCGAGGTCGGACGTAAAGGCTTCGTGACCGTGGGGTCCACCGTAGTTCTTATCGCTCGAGTCGTGGAAAGGCGCGACGCAACCACCGTGCAGCGGGTCGGGTACGCATACGCCCGCGGGAATTCCGTTGGCCCCGGGGTAGGTGCCGAAGTAAGAATCAAACGACCGATTCTCCTGCATGATGATGATGACGTGCTTGATCGTGTGAATGCCTTCGGCTGCGCTACCCAAGGCCACCGGCGCCGTGAGCAGCTCCAACAGCATTGCCGCCGCCATCATCCTCGCGCTGCGCCAACGTCTCGTCATCGACCCCAGCCTTCCCCGTTCTTGTCATCGGGATGCCGCTAGACTACCCAGCCCGCCGCCGCTCCTAACACCGGGGAACCGAGATTGTTGCGGAGCGAGCGGGACTTCGGCTGCTTGTACGTATCTGCGTTGGCGCTGATCGGTGGCCGGACAGCCTCACGGAATGGGCCTACCCAGCTCAGGCGCGTGGAGGTGCGCGGCGGCTCCCGCGCGACTCTATATTACGGCTCGACATGGCTGTGATAACCGCAAGCGGCTTGACCAAGCGATTTGGGACGACCTGTGCCGTTCAACGGGGTCGACCTGGTCCTCGACGCAGGCGAGGTGAGAGGGTTGCTCGGTCCCAACGGCGCGGGCAAGACGACGTTGTTGCGGATGCTGCTCGGGCTTGTTATGCCGGGCGAGGGCACGATTGAGCTATTCGGACGTCGGTTCGATGGGCAAGATCCGCTTGCGTTGGATGGCGTCTCGGGGTTTGTCGAGGAGCCGTGCTTTTATCCATACCTGTCTGGACGCGCGAATCTCGAGGTTCTGGCAGAGCTTGACGGCGGCGGCGCGCTCACGCGCATCGACGACGTGCTCGAGCGGGTGGAGTTGAAGGGGCGAGCCGGGGATCGGGTGGGCGGCTATTCGTCTGGGATGCGTCAGCGTCTTGGCATCGCCGCGGCGCTGCTGCGCGCGCCGCGTCTGCTGCTGCTGGACGAGCCGACATCTGGACTTGACCCTGCGGGTACTCGCTTTGTCACCACGCTGGTTCGCGCGCTGTCCCGGGACGGAGTCGCGGTGCTGCTGAGCAGCCACCAGATCGGGGAGGTCGAGGGCGTGTGCGACAGCTTCAGTGTGCTCAGCCGGGGTCGCGTGGTCTGGGAGGGTGCTGCTGCGCGGATGCTGGCCGAGGCACCGCCGTCGGCATACCGGATGACCACCAGTGACGACGCCCGCGCGCTGGCGCTCGCCGGTAGCTGGCCGGGTGTCCGAGCCGAGCACTCCCCGAACGGTGGGCTTACGGTCGAGGCCGACGGCGGCGCGCTGGATCCTTTCGTGGTTGCGCTCGGGCAGGCGGGCGTGGCTATCCGCGGCCTGGAGTTGTCGATGAGCCCACTCGAGTCGATGTTCTTCGCACTCACCGGCCACCCGCCAGACGATCCACGGGTCGCCTCCGCGCCGACCCAGGAGCCCGGCACGGGGTCGTGACGGCGTCCGCCCGCAGCCCAGCTGTATCGCGTCGCCGAACGGGCGGAGTGGCCAGCGTCTATCGCGCGGAGCGGCGCAAGCTCCTGGTTCAGCCTTCGACCAGAGCTCTGGCCCTCGTTTGCGTGCTCGGCCCCTTGGCGTTCGCTGCGATCCTGAATCGGCAGAGCGGCGTCCCGGCGGACACGTTGCTTGGCGTATGGGTCCACGCCTCCGGCTACGCCGTATCGTTCGTGGTGCTTGGCTTCGGTGGCTATCTCGGCTTCCCGGTGTTGGCAGGCGTGCTCGCCGGCGACCTGTTTTCCTCGGAGGATCGATATGGGACGTGGAAGACGGTTCTCGCCCGATCCTGCAGCCGCAGGGAGGTGTTCGCGGGGAAGGTGCTCGCTGCCGCGACGCTGGCAGTGGCACTGGTCGCGCTGACCGCGCTGTCGAGTCTGCTCGCCGGCCTGCTTTTTACCGGCGACCAGCCCCTCGTCGGCCTCGGCGGGAACGTCCTTTCCTCCGGCGAATGCCTGTGGCTGGTGCTCGCGAGTTGGCTGCTCAGCGTGCCTCCCGTACTGGCTTTCATGAGCTTGGCGGTGCTCTTCTCGGTCGCGACTCGAAGCGGCATAGTGGGTGTATTGGGACCCGTGCTTGTCGGTCTGGTGATGCAACTGCTGGAACTCATCGGCAGTGGGACGTGGGTCCACACTGTCCTGGTCGCCTCGGCCTTCGACGACTGGCATGGATTGTTGAGCGCTCCCCGGTTCTATGCGCCGACGATCGTCGGCAACTGCGTGTGCGTGGTCTGGGTGGTCGCGTGTCTGGGTGGATCGTGGCTGATCCTCCGCAGGCGGGACTTCGCGGGCGCGCCGGTAGCGCGACGACCCGGATGGGTCGTGCCGGCGTGGGCGGTACTCGGCTGTGCGGCCTCGATCGTCGTGCTTGGGGCGGCCACGAGTTTGGGGCCGGTGGCAGTCACCCAGGCTCGTCTGGAGGCTTCGATCTCGTCGGCTTTCAACAAGCTCACGGTGCTTCAGCAGAAGCAGCTCGGCCGTCGGGTTCCGCAAGGAGCCAAACTCAAGCTCCGCACGATTTGCAGCCGGCGTGCCGCAAAGAGCGAGGGACCGGGCGATGATTGGACCTGCACGATGACGGTCCTCAATGCGCTACCGGGCTCAGAACCGTTCCTGGTTACGCCCGTCACCTACGACGTGAGCGCCAAATCCGACGGTTGCTACAAGGCGGATGCACCACCCTCCTTCGTCGGACAACAAATGATGACGGTCGCGCACAGGCGTAGCATCGTGAATCCACTTTACACCATCTACGCCTGCTTCGACACGGCCGGCGCCGCTGTCAAATGCGCCGAAGGTACGGGCTGTGCCCCGGCGCCGGGCGCAGGCGGCACGGCTGCTGGGGGGAGCCACGACGATACCCGGGCTTCGGCTCGGGAGGCCGAACGCAAAGCTCTCGCCGAAGCCGAAAAGGCCGCCGGTCCGGCGGTCATGCAGGAAGTCAACGAAGCGGAAAAAAAGGAAAAGCGAGCAGCCGAAAAACCCATCGGAGAAGCCGAACTCAACGGGCGGTGAGCTGATTTCCCAGGTGGCGATCTGGCTCGCTCACATTTTTAGCAAAATGCACCTTTCGGATGGGACGTTAACCCCGGCTGTGCGTTAACGATCCGCGCCTTGGGTTGACCGAGGCGCGGGACCGTCCGACTGGGCTTGGAGAATTGGGCTTGCTGAAGGACCGATTCCCGAACTCAGGAGGCTCACCGTGAGGGTGATGCGTGATGGACGCTCGGTAACCGTAGAAGTCACGTCGGACGGAGCGGGTTTGGTATCGCACGCGGGCACCGCGCTCGTCGCGCAGGTCGCTGAGATGCTGGGGCTGACGGCGGCGCTCTCGCGGGAGCTGGCTGTGGTCAAGCAGCGGCGTCGTGGTCATGACCCGGGCAGGGTGATCCGTGATCTCGCGGTGATGTTGGTCGACGGCGGCGGGTGCGTCTCGGATCTCGGTGTTGTCCGCGAGCAGGACGTATTGTTCGGGGCGGTCGCGTCTGACTCGACAGCGTTTCGGGAGATCTTGGTGCGCGCGGACACGGCCGGTGCTACGCACGGCCTCGTTGACTACTACCGCGAGGCACGGATGCGGTTCTCGATCGGCTACGAGCTGACCGAGAAGGTTCGTGGCGCGATCCTCACGATCCCAGGGGACGCGTGGGTCGGAGCGCTCGACCAGGACGGGTCGGCCCGCAAGAACGGCGAGGTCACAGAGATCACCGGCATGGTCGATCTGTCGGCGTGGCCCGAGGGCTCCAGGCTGGTCGTGCGCAGAGAGCGCCCGCACCCCGGAGCACAATGTCGTTCACCGACACGACGACGGGTACCGCTTCCAAGCGATCCTCACCGACCAGGCCGACACCGACATCGCCGTCTTGGAGTGCCGCCACCGCCAGCACGCCCACGTCGAGGACCGCATCCGTGACGACAAGGACACCGGCCTATCCAAGTTCCCGTTCAAAGAGTTCGCGCTCAACGAGGTATGGCTGGAGATCGTGATGCTCGCGCACGACCTGATCGTCTGGACCCAAGCACTCGCCCTCACCGGAGAACTCGCCAAGGCCGAGCCCAAGCGACTGCGCTACCAACTGCTGCACGTCGCCGGCAGGCTCGCGTTCTCCGGCCACCCGCTGCAAGCTCCACCTCCAGAACACATGGCCGTGGACGGCCGAGCTCCTCGCCGCGTTTCAGAAACTCAAAACGCTTCACACCGCGAGCGGCTGACAGCAGCCACCAGCGACCCCGCCACCACCCAGCAAACCACCCGGCCACCGGCCGTAATCACCCTGCCCCGAAACGGGCCGAGCGCACACCCCGCTCCCGCTCGAACACCCACAAACAACGCCACCCAGCCCGATCGCCGACCAACAAGCCACCCACCCACCAAAACAGCCACGCGCAGTCACCCTCACGCGCTTATTGCACGTTCCGAGCTAGGCCCTAAGCCGAATGCGACGAGAGGCCAATCTGCCAGCGGTACATCTGCGCCGGATCGCCAGGGAAACGATCCCAAAAGTCCTCCCCCGGCGTGGCCGGCGCATCGGGCCAGCTCGCCGCACTCATTGCCTGGAGGAGATCGTTCAGCATCGGGGCAACTCGCTCGATCAGGTGGTCAAGGAGCTCGCCGGGGTCAGCGTGGTGGCGTCCCGATGTATGGGTCTGGATGTCCCAAGCGTTGCGCCCGCCAAGCCGGTCGATCGAGGCGAGCACCGCATCGCCACGATCCGCCGGCAGCCCGATCCTCGTCTCCACTGGCACCCTGCCCTTCACGACCGCTAGGGGGTCGAGCGGGACAGCGTGGATCGTGTTCCGTAGCTCAGTGAGCACTGTCAGCACATCGAGGCGATTCTCTCGTTCGACGGCAGCCGCCACCGCTGGGCACTTCTCAGCTACCAGTTCGCGCCAACCGGCCCATTGCCAGCGAGCGCTACGGTCCTTGCCGTCGAGGTCGAGCAGGCAGTGCACTAGCCGAGCTGAGGCGTCCACCGCCCCCATCAGCGTGAGCACAGCGAGGTCGAAAGCTGTCAGCGCCTCGAACGCAACATCACTGTTCTGCGGCCGGTTCAGTGCCCGATACATCTCATCCCGCGCCACGAGCGTCTGCTGGAGTCTGCCGAACATCGCCTGGGCCAATCCAATTGCTCGCCGGCCATCGCTGGTCTGCGCGCGCCCAGCCAGCCCGACGAGAGCGCCAAACAGCCGTGGGACGAGCGAGATCACACTCCGCGCGTAGAACAGGCCGCGGTTCATCTTCGTCGTGCCGTTGCCGTCGAGGCTTCGCCAGTCGATGAACTCGCCCTGGGTTCGCAGGTAGAGGCTTACCAACGGCAGCGCTTCCTCTGGTTTGGCGCACAGCAGCCCGTACGCGATCTCCCAGCCTACTCTGAACAGATAGGGGCGGCTCGTGATGTATATGTCGGCGCCCGCTGCGGCGGCCGCCTGCGCGGCGATGGCGTCAGCGCGGCGCCGCTTCGACGCCGTACAGGAGTCAAGGTCGGCGTAGGCGCTCGTGTTGCTGTCCTGCTCCGCCGCGTTCGGAAAGTCACCCCCGAAACAGGTCTCCGTCACTGACTTCCCATCGTGCACGACTATGCGCCACATGTGAATGTCGGCCTCATATCCTCTGACGATGATCCATCCACGCACGGCGTCGTCTGTGTGGTTGCTGCCGCGCGGAAGGTCGGGCGGCGGGCCGTCGTCGGTGTATCGCAGCAGCCGCACCGCGTCGTGAGTCAGCAGGCCACCGAGAATCACGTCCGGGCTACACAGGTCGTTCCCGTCGAGCCCGTCGATCCACTCGGAATCAACGACGACGGTCAGCGGTTTGAGCGCAGGTGCTGGCGAGAAGGGCGTCGGCGCTCTGTCCTGTGGTAGCGGCCCGCGCTGCGCCCGCGGCCCCTCTGGTGGCGTGAACCGAAGCACCAGACGCCTTCGTGCTGTCAGGGCGCTTGTCTGGGATCGTCGGGCAACTCGCC
This sequence comes from uncultured Solirubrobacterales bacterium, assembly GCA_963804675.1. Taxonomy (GTDB): domain Bacteria; phylum Actinomycetota; class Thermoleophilia; order Solirubrobacterales; family Solirubrobacteraceae; genus Palsa-744. Next base: position 3,651,147 of record CAWDRI010000001.1, read on the forward strand.
CACGAACGCTGCATCGACCATCCGCCCACGATACCGCTTCCAGCTCAGCGTTTTGCACGCCTCTGACGGCGATTCTGGGGCTGGTCGGTGGTTGAGCACAGGCCCGACTCTAACCGAATCTAAGAACTCTAACACTCTCTAACGGGGTCGGGTAGGCTGTTGTCGAATGAAGAACCCCTTCCACGCGAGCTTCGGTGTCAGCCCGCCGCTGCTGGTCGGCCGCGACGAGCTGCTCGAGGACTTCGTAGACGCACTTGAGGATGGCCCGGGGTCCGCGGGCCGCGCGACTCTCTACACTGGCGCTCGCGGTGCGGGCAAGACGGTGATGCTCAACGCGGTCGAGGATCGAGCACGCGAGCGCGGCTGGCTGATCGTCAGCGAGACCGCGACCCCTGGCTTCGTCTCTCGTATGACCCAGCAGCACCTCCCGCGGCTACTGCGCGACTTCGACCCCAAGGCGGTGCAGCGCCGCGTGAGCGGCGTGAGCGCTCCGCTGAATATCGGCTCGCTTACCTGGAGCACGATCGAGGCGCACGTCGTCCAAGCAGATCTGCGTAACCAGCTCGAGATGCTCACCGACCTGCTGGCCGAGCAGAGCACCGGCGTCCTGATCACGCTTGACGAGATCCACCAAAACCAGATCGAAGAGCTACGCGAGCTAGCCACCGTCGTGCAGCATGCGTTCCGTGAAAATCGCGAGCTAGCGTTCGTCGGTGCTGGCCTGGCTGCCAGCGTCAGCGACGTCATCAACGACGATGTTCTCACCTTCCTGCGCCGCGCTGAACGGCACACCCTGGGCTCAGTAGCGCGCGCCGATGTCGAACGCGCCCTCCGTGAACCGATCCAGATAGCCGGCCGCAGCATCGGCGAGCAGGCCCTGCAGATCATGGTCGACGGAGCCCGTGGCTACCCCTTCCTGCTGCAGCTAGTCGGCACCCAGGTGTGGCGGATGAACCCGAGCGCACCGGAGATCACGATCGAGGACGCCACCCGTGGGGTCGCCCGTGCGCGCCGCCGACTGGGTGCGCTCATCCACGAGCCGGCGCTGAGCGTCGCGTCAGACATCGGTAAGTCATTTCTGCTCGCGATGGCCCAGGATGACGGCCCGTCCAAGATGGCCGATATCCAGCAGCGCCTCGGTGTTGACGTGAACTACGCGAGCCAGTACCGGCTGCGGCTGATCGCAGCCGAGCTGATCTACCCTACCCGCCGCGGCTACGTCGACTTCGCCCTGCCCTACCTACGCGAGTACCTTCGCCAACACTCGGCCATCGACGCATGATCGGAGCCGCGAAACAGTCAGAGCATCCGGCCAGGCACGTCACCTAGCGAAGTGAAGAGCGCCACAGGGGGAAGGTCTCACCGCAGGAAGTCGCCGAGGTATGCGGCTAGAGGAGTTTATCGAGATCGCGTAAACCCCGTAAAACCCTGTACAACTCGGTACAAGCAACGGCTTCGCCCTATAGACCAGCAGCGACCATGCTTCACAACCTACTCGTGGCGTAGGCGTGTGCGTGTGATCGCGCCCAGCTCCGCGCCCGATGATTTGCTCGATCCGCTCGAAGATATCGTTCTCGCCGCTGTGGCCTGCGGCGGCGCGCAGCCGCCGGCGCCCGCATCGTAAGTGAGCCTCAAGCGCCGAACGTGTGACGTCTGAGACGGTGACGCCGCGGCAACCGACGCCGGACGACCTGCATTCGCATGGTCAGAATGATACTCAGTCTGAAGGGAACACGATTCCGACTCTTGTTCCCTTCGATTCGAGACCCGCGACGACGTCAACTCCTCCTGCCAAGGCCGCATAGACAAGCCATTTATCGCCCAAACGAGCTACTCCCACCCCACGCCCAGCCGGGCTCAAAACCGCGTTATTGACAAGGGTTTGTGTCGCCGTTTGTGTCGCGGGACACCAAACCAGCGGCTTCAGATAGCGGACGCTATCCGAAAACATGTAGCCGTTCAGTCCTGTTGGTTTTGGGGTCAGAGGAGGGCTGGGAGCGCGCCGCCGGTTTGGTGGGCGGCGTGGAGGTCGCGGAGGTAGGCGAGGAGGCTGCGGTGTTGTAGTCGGCAGGTGACGGAGGCGGAGAGGGATCGCTCGGTGAATCGTTCGCCGGCGTTGGACTGGTTTCCGTGGCTGAGCTTGCGGTGGATGACTGGTCCGCGGAGTGCACGCTCGGCGGCGTTGTTGGTTGGTGTGAGGGCGGGGATGGTCAGGAATGTCCAGAGCGCGGGCCAGATCTTTAGGAGGTTGTTCGCGAAGCGGCGGTGCAGACGGTGGCGCTTGCTTTTCTTGCCGGCGTGCTGGAGCAGCGCGAGGAACTCGTCCTGGATGGGTTTCATCTCCAGGATCAGACGCTCACGGTCTTGGTGCTCGCCGAATGCGTGCCAGGCATTGAACATTCGGTCGGTCAGAGCCAGGCCGGCCTGCCCGAACTCTTTCTGGAGGGCCAGTCCTTCGCTGTGGAAGCGAAAGTCGCGCTGTAGATGTGACCAGCATGCCTGTCGTTGCTCGGGGTCCAGGTGGTCATACGCCCACCAGCGATCGGAGGTCACGATCCCCTGGAAGTCGGGGCCGAGCAGCTCGATCAGCCGGTCACGATGACGATCGGCCACGATCCGGAAGATCGCCGCGTTCGCGGTAGCGGCGGCCCACATCGACCGGTTCTCCCCGGCCAGGTACCACCCCGTCTCATCGACGTTGATCGCCCCAGACCCCAGCACCCCAGCCACAAGCCGCTCATGAGGGCCGGTCAATAGTGCGCAGGCGCGCTGGCAGATCTCATCGATCGCGCCGACGGAGACCCTGACCCCGAAGAGCTCGCCCGCGAGCTCGCTCAGATCACGGCGGGAGACCCGGTTACGTACGGTCAGCGCTACCAGCGCCGCCTGAAGGCTCGGCCCGAACGCGGACTCCCCGAGGACGCCCAGGGTGCCACGGGTCCGCGTCTTGCACCCCGGGCAGCGCAGCACCTGCGTGCGATGCTCGACGTACTCGACGGTGACCGGGGGCAGCTCGGCGACTTGATGGCGCCCGGCACCCCACCGCGGGACCTTCTCCACATCGGTGAACTCGCGCCCACAGCCCGAGCAGTCGCTCGGATAGTGATCGACGATCTCGCTCATCTGATCCTCACCCAACAACCCGCGCCCCGAGCCACGATGACCGGGCTGACCGCCCGCCTTACGTCGCTCCCCACCCTTCTTGAGCAGCTCCTTCGTCTTCGCTCTAGCCAGCGCACGACGCTCCTGACGCGAGATCGATGTGTCCGCGGACGGCGCGACCGAGCTATTGCGCGAGCTCGCCGAAGCCTTTGCCTCCAACACCCGCACGCGCTCCTCCAACCGCCCCTGCGCCGCCACCAGCCCCATCAAAAACTCCACGCACGCATCACGACCGGAGTCATAAACCGCCTCAGCCTCCGCCCGCTCCACACCCCAAAAGTTCGCCGCCCCCCGCCACACTCCTCGTTATGGAAACCAAGACAACTGAACGGCTACGAAAACATGCCCATTTGCAGCTGTTTTCCGATGGCCAGACCCAGACTCGAACTGGGGACACCACGATTTTCAGTCGTGTGCTCTACCAACTGAGCTATCTGGCCGCGGACCGAAATGCTAGCGGCTGCGGCATCCCCAGCTGTCTCCGATCGCGCGCGTCAGGCCGCGACCGCCTCGCGCTGGTTGGCCTCAACCTCGACCCCAACCACGTGATCGGCCGTGACGGAGGCCCGCGGGGCCGGTCTCAGCATCAGTGCCGCGACCGCCGCGCCGGCCAGGCACAGCAGCGCGCCGACTGCAAACGCCGCGCCGAAGCCGTCGGTGAGCGCGTGGGCGGCGCTGACACCGGCCGCCGCCCCGCGCGTTTGCGACGCGGCGATCGTGCTCAGCACGGCCAGGCCGAGCGCGCCGCCGACCAGCCGCGAGGTGTTCAGCAGCCCCGAGCCGAGGCCGCTCTGCGAGCGCGCCAGCCCCTGCATCGCCACGATCGTCGCCGGCACGAGCGAGAGGCCCATGCCGATCGACGACAGCACCGCGCCGGGCAGCACGCTGGTGAAGTAGTCGCTGCCTGGGGCGATGTCGGTGAGCAGCGCGATCCCGGCTGCGGCGCACAGCATCCCCGTGGTGATCGTGCGCCGCGCTCCAAAGCGCGCGACGAGCCGCGGCGCGAGCGTCGAGGCGGCGAAGATCGAGAGCGTCATCGGCAGGAACGACAGACCGGCTCCGATCGCGTTGTAGTGCAGCACCTGCTGCAGGTACAGCGTCAGGAAGAACCACACCGGGAAGAACGCGCCGTAGAGCAGCGTCACGATCGTGTTCGCAGTGCGCAGTCGGCCGACTCGGAAGATCCCCAGCGGCACCAGCGGGTCGCGTGCGATGCGGGCCTCGACCAGCACAAACGCCGCCGCCAGCACGAGACCCGCGGCGAGCGGCACGAGCACGCCGGACGAACCCCAGCCGAGCGTGTCGGTGCGGACGATCGCAAACGCGATGCTCACCAGGCTCGCCGTGACGAGCACCGCGCCAGCGACGTCGAAGTGGCGTTCGGGCGCACCCGCGCGCGCCGCTTCGACCGACCGCGGCAGCAGGCGCAGCCCGAGCGCGATCACCAGCGCGCCGAGCGGCACGTTGATCGCGAAGATCGCCGACCACCCGAACACCTGCGTCAGCACACCACCGAGCAGCGCGCCCGAGGAGGCGCCGAGTGCGCCCATCGCGCCCCACATCGCCAGGCCGCGGTTGCGCTCCGGGCCCTCGCGTAGCGAGCTGGTCACGATCGACAGCGTCGCCGGCGAGAGCACCGCGCCGCCAAAGCCCTGCAGGGCGCGCGCGCCGATCAAGAGGCCGCGCGAGTCCGCCAGCGCGCACGCCAGCGAGGACAGCGCGAACAGCGCCGTGCCGAACAGGAACACGCGCCGGCGGCCGAGCAGATCGGCCGCGCGACCACCGAGCATCAGAAAGCCGGCGAACGTCAGCGTGTAGGCGTTCACGACCCACTGCAGCCCGGTCGTCGAGAAGCGCAGGCCCGCGTGGATCTCCGGCAGTGCCACATTGACGATCGAGACGTCGAGGATGACCATGAACTGCGCCAGGCACACCACCAGCAGCAGTGCCGTCGTGGAGGCGGTCTTGTTTTTTGAGGTGATGAGAGGGGTTGCGTTCACACGCACAGTGTGCGATCCTACAGATCCAGGTACAAGAGAAGGAGTTATCCTGGTAGTAACTGTTCCCCCCACCGACACCCTTCCCGCGCTCGACGGCCGCGCGGCGCGCGCGGGCGACGCCACGCTCGCCGGAGACGTGCTCGACCGCCACGCGAAGGCTGACGGCGACGGCGCGCTCGACGGCGGTGCGGCGCCTGGCGGCGACGACCGTGTGCTCGACCGCCACCCGACCCCCGACGGCGACGGTGCGCTCGACAACGGCCCCGCGGCGCTCAATCGCGGCGCGGCGCGCGACGGCGACGCCGCTGCCGACGGTCGAGATCGCGAGCGGCTCGCGGCCAACCGCGGCGCCAACCGCGACCGCCGCCGCCGCGACGAGCTGGCGGACTTCTTGCGCAGCCGCCGCGCGAGCCTCAAACCCGCTGACATCGGCCTGCCCGCCGGTGGGCGCCGGCGCACGCCGGGCCTGCGCCGCGAGGAGGTCGCACAGCTGGCGGGCGTTGGCACCACCTGGTACACGTGGCTCGAGCAGGGCCGCGACGTGCGCGCCTCGCTCGACGTGCTCGAGGCACTCGCGCGCGCGCTGCGGCTCGCCCCGGCGGAGCGCACGCACCTGATGCTGCTCGGCCGCGGCGAGCAGCCGCCGCCCTGCAAGCTGCCGCCCGAGCGGGTCTCGCCGACGCTGCGGCGCCTGATCGCAAACCTCGGCGCCAACCCCGCGTTCATCCTCGGGCGCCGCTGGGACTACCTCGCGTGGAACGCCGCCGCGACCGCGCTGTTCGGCGATCTTGCGCGTGTGCCGCGCGGCTCGCGCAACCACGCGTGGCTGACGTTCATGGACCCCCACCGGCGCGAGATGTTCACCGACTGGGAGCGCGGCTCACGGCTGCTGGTAGCGAAGTTCCGCGCCGACAGCGCGCGCTACCTCGGCGACCCGCAGTTCGAGCGGCTGATCCACGCGCTGCGCCAGTCGAGCCCCGAGTTCTGCCGTGCCTGGAAACGCCACGAGGTCGCCCGCGGCGGCGAGGGGCGCAAGGAGCTGCGCCACCCCGAGGTCGGCGCGCTCGCCTTCTCGCACGCCGTCTTCCATCCCGCCGAGGCGCCCGAGCAACGGCTCGTCCTCTACTCGCCGCTGCCCGAGCACGACACGCCCACCAAGCTGGCGCGGCTACTGGCGGTCGAGGAGGTCGAGGACGTGTTCGAGGATCTCGAAGACGCGCGCGCGGATCTCACGGCTCCCGCGCTGGTCGTTGGCTGATCCTCCGCCCGTCGTTCCGTCGGCCGGCGCTCGGCCGGCCGACGCTGCGCCGGCCGATGCTCCGCCGGCCGCCCGCGGCCATGGCGAGGTGCGTGGGCGCCACGCTGCGCGCGCCAAGCTCGCCGCTCGGTTAGATTTCCGCGCGTGTTCGAGCGCGCGCTTGTAACCGGCGGGGCCGGCTTCATCGGCTCGCATCTCGTCGACGCCCTGCTGGCGCAGGGTTGCGAGGTGACGGTCGTCAACGACCTCTCCTCCGGTCGCGCTGCAAACGTTCCTGCTGGTGCCGAGCTGGTGGAGATCGACATCGTGCAGCGCTCCGCGCTGCACGGGACGGTGCAGCGTGCACGCCCGCAGGCGGTCTTCCACCTCGCTGCGCAGGCGAGCGTGGTCGCCTCGGTCGAGGACCCCACGCGTGACTGTGCCGTCAACGTGCAGGGCACACTCAATGTGCTCGACGCCGCCGGCGAGTTGCAGGTGCCGGTCGTGTTCACCTCGACAGGCGGCGCGCTCTACGGCGACGAGGCGCCGCGGCCGACCTCCGAGGAGCGCATCCCCGCGCCACTCTCCCCCTACGGCGCCTCCAAGTGGGCCGCCGAGGCGTACGTCAACACGTGGTCGCTCTCCGGCGCCATCCCGCATGCGGTCTGCCGCCTGGGCAACGTCTACGGGCCACGCCAGAGCCCCCACGGCGAGGCCGGCGTCGTCGCGATCTTCAGCCACCGCCTGTATGTCGGCGAGGCGCCCAAGCTCTACGGCCACGGCGCCCCCACGCGCGACTACGTCTATGTTGGCGACGTCGTGCGCGCGCTGCTCGCCGCGCACGGGCACCGCGGCACCTACAACATCGCGACCGGCGTGGAAACCGGCGTGCGCGCCGTCTGGGATGGGCTGCAGGCCGCCGCCGGCGTGCAGATCGCGCCCGAACTTGCGGACCTGCGACCGGGCGAGCTGCAGCACAGCTGTCTGGACGCCTCCCGCGCCGCGCGCGAGCTGGGCTGGCGTGCCGAGGTGCCGATCGGGGAGGGTCTTGCGCGCACGTATGCTGCGCTGGTCGCAGAGTTCGAGGCGGCGCGCTAGCGGGCCGCGGCCCCTGCCTCGATGGTTTCTATCGAGGCAGCGTCTCTCGATTGAGTCGTCACGGCTGAGCCCGCGGACTCAGCCATACGCGGCGTGCAGCACCCCTTCGTCCACGAGCGTGTCGCGAATGCGGTCGAATGCCGTTTCCAACGCGGCTGGCCCGGCCGTCGCGCCGACGTCGTCTGTCGTGGGCTCGGTACTTGGATAGAACATCGCCGCGATCGCAACCTGTGGGTCGGCGTCCTTGAGCACCACGATCTGGCCGGTCAGAAACCGCCCCTGTTGCGAGCCTCCCCAGCCCGGCTTGTATGCAGGATGCCACGGCGCAAACGACGTGCCCGCGCCCCACTGGAGGTTTGCGATGTGGTCACCGGATGGCCCCTCGATGCTTGTCAGCGCGGGCTGCTTGGGGAGTGCCATCAATTTGAGGGCAAACTGCCCAGCTGCTCCGTATGCCCCGGCGGCGAGCGCGTGGGCGAACGCCGCTGCCTGCGTCACCGTCCATTCATCGGTCCCAAACTCCCACGCTTCTGCGTTCGGTTCGGCGACCGGTGCTCGTTGCCGGAAGTACGTTAGGCACGTCGGTTCGGAGAGCCCGGCTCGCTCGGGTGTGATTCCGTCCGTATCGCCGGCCCGCGCCAATACTTCGTCAAACGCCGACAACGCTGGTGCGAGACCGCCCGTCAGTTGTTGCAGCTCCAGGATGGTTCGTCGCTCAGCGCAGTTGTCCGAGCGCGTGATCGCGTCCGTCGCCGCGGTCACCAGCTGCGAGTCGAATGGTTTTCCCTCGCGCTCGGCAGCCTCATATGTGGCGATCAAGGCGACGGGCTTACTCATGCTCCACATCCTCCCGTACGGCGGCGCGAGACCGCGGGCGGTGATCGGACTGCTCCAGTCGTTGAGCCACAGCGCCGCCGATGTGTGTCCGCCGAGGGTGTCAGCTTCAGTGACTGCTTCGTCCAGTGCGCGCTGCAAGCGGCTGCGCATCTTCAGCTGTCGCGACAGCCGGGGATGCCTTGCGGGTGGGCGCTGCCCGGAAGGTGTGGCCGAACGCGCCGTGGTTGCGCCGCTGCCTGCCGATGTCAGTGAACGTACTTGGCTCGACGGCGAAACGTTACCCGAGGGCGTCGCTGCGCTTGTCCCGCAGCCGCAGCAGAACACAGGGCACGCGACGGCGAGCAGTAAGACCACAAGTGCGAGGGTGCCCGAGTTCTCACCTTGATCCAGTCCGCCGCGACGGCGACCGCGCCGGTCGTGTTGGCGTCGCCAACGAATTAGCACGAGCCGCCGAGCAGTTCGGCGTACCTGCTCTTGTATTCGGCTTCGCGCTGCGGCGTTGTGGAGTAGCCCGGGTCATAGCGCCAGCCTCCGTGTTCATAGAGAACCCACGTGATGCCGGACCATTCCGAGCAACTTGCACCTGGCTTGTCCCATGTCATGCCCGTCACGTTGACCGTCGCTTCGCCGGCGTTGGGTTCGGTGCCAAGGATGGAGATTTGTACCCCACTCGGATTGAGGTACGGTTTGAGCGTCGATTGATTCTTGGCCCACGTCGCGTAGCCTTCTTTTTCGAGATCCTGCTGGCGCTTACGTTCGCTGAGCAAACCCCACGCGGCGTTGTAGTTGCCACTGACCACGTCCTCGTGCCAGACGTACAGCAGGTGCTGAATCGATGCCTGCATCTGACCGTGCGATTCGGCGGGAAGTGAGCCGTTACCCGTGCCTTGGTTCTGTTCGGTCGATGACGAGGCCCCCCCACTCTGCGACCCGCTCGGCCCCGAGTCGAAGTAGACCACGGCGCCTTTGCCACCCGAGCACACGTGTGGCGGTTCGGCCGTGCAGTGCATCGTGTAGCTCAAACCGGTGTCCGGGCTGTATGCCGTGACGTCGGTTTCGCCGCCACTGCTTTCGTCGTAGGCCTGCTCGACATTGTGGGCGAACGGGCACGAGGTGTCGGGACCCACCGACAGGTCGCCGCCGCAGGACTTGGTGCTCGCCGGCAGCGATGTCGAGTGCTGGTGCGATGCCTTGTTCTGTGCTCGCCCGGCGGCCGCGCCCGCAGTGTTGGCAGCGATCGTGTGCGTGGTGGAGCCCTGCGAAAGCGCCCCCGTCGCAGCAAGCGCGCCGACGCCGATCCCGGCGAGCGCGACCACCGCCAGCAGGATCAGCATCAGCGGGCTGCCCGAACGCGGCTGCGGCGCTGCCGGCGGCGGCGTGGGATAGCCGTAGGGCGCATACACCGCGGGCGGCGGCTGCGGTGTATGCGCCGCCACCGGCGGCATCGAGGGCGGGGGCATCGGCGTCGGTGGGCCCACCGCGGTCTGGGCGTGGGGCACGAGCACGTTCGTGCGCGCCGCGCTCTGGTCGGTGCCGCTGTGCGCGACCGCCAGCGCTTCGGCGAACTGGCGGCCGGAGGCGAAGCGTAGGCTGGGCTCGATCGCAAGTGCGTGCGCCACGAACTCGTCGTAGCGCGGACCGAGCGCGGGCAGCACGGTTGACGCCTGTGGACGCGGGTCGTTCGCGTGCGCCCAGCGCAGCGCCATCTCGTTGTCCGCCGCGAACGGAGGCCGGCCGGTGAGCGCCTCGAAGAACAGACATCCCAGCGCATACAGATCGCTCGCCGGACCCGGCTCCGCGCCGCGGATCTGCTCGGGTGAGAGGTAGCCTGCCGTCCCCACGACCCAGCCCGTGCGCGTCAGCTGGTCGTTGGTATCCGAAGGCTTGGCGACCCCGAAATCGGTCAGGTAGGCGTGCACCTGACCGGCGACATCGCCGAGCAGCACATTGCCGGGCTTCACATCGCGGTGAACCAAACCGGCGACGCCGTGCACGGCGTCCAATGCGCCCGCGAGCTGCGTTGCGACCGCGACCGCGCGCTCTGGCGCGAGCCGCCCCGAGCGCTCCAGCAGCGCACGCAGGTCCTCGCCGTCGACCCACTGCATCGCCAGGAACAGCCGCCCGCCCGCTTCGCCAACGTCGTAGACCCGCACCACGTGCGGGTGGTCGAACCGATGCCGCCAGCTGTGCCTCGCGCAGGAAGCGCTCGCGGTACTCTGGCGTGCGCGCGATCTCCTCGCGAATCACCTTCAGCGCGACGGTCCGCGCGAGCGAGCGCTGGGTCGCCTTGTAAACGATGCCCATGCCACCCGCGCCGGCGACTGCGACGATCTCGTAATCGCCGAGCGATTCGCCTTGTTCGAGCTGGCCGCTCACAGCCGGCTCCTGCGCCGGCGACAGCCGTTATTCGGGCATCCTGCCAAGTTCGCTTGCATCCGCCAAATCTCCGATTCGGCGGATGTCTATCACAGTGCGGCTGATCGAGACGAGTCGAGAAAAAGTAGTGTTGGGGGCATGCCGGCGCGGATGCGCAAAGGACCGCTGCGCAGGACCAGCACGCTGATCGCTGCGGTGTTCGTGCTTGGCACCGGTCTCGGCGCCCTCGCGATCGCCCTCACCCGACACGCGAGCACTGCGCACGTCGTGATCGCGCATAGTACCGGCGCGGCCCGCATGCCTGTCCCGGCGCGCTCACACGGCCGGACAGGCACCGCCGGCGGCTCCTCCACGGCCGGTTCCAACTCCGCGCCAACGGTGCCCCCGGCGAGCGCGGGCACGCCCCACGGACTGGGTGGGGGCGACCATGGCGAACCGGGCGCAAACGCCACGCAGAGCACCTCCTCAGCGCTCCTCACCGCGGGAGCCCGCGCGAGCTTCGCCGCGCTCGCCGGCACTCTCGGCGGACAGGCCGGGCTGGCGGTCGCTCCACTCGGAGCAGGTGCCATACAGACGCTTGGCGCGCTGCAGGACGGCCACGCCTGGAGCACGATGAAGGTGCCCGTGCTCACCACGCTGCTCGCCGACGACGAGCGCTCAGAACAGACCCTCACCCCCGAACAGCAGACCGACGCGACACTCGCGCTGGAGGAATCCGACAACGTCGCCGCCGAGGCGCTGTTCACCGAGCTCGAACGCGTGCACGGCGGTCTGCTCCCGGCCAGCGAAGCCGTCCAGCAGACGCTCGCCGACGCGGGCGATCTGGCCACGCACATCAACACCGCCCCCAACGACGAAGGGTTCACCACGTGGGGCCAGTCGCTGTGGTCGCCCAGTGGGGAGGTGCGCTTCTACCGGACGCTGGCGCGCGGCTGCCTGCTCGATTCGCAGGACAGCGAATACGTTCTCGGACTGATGCGCAAAGTGATCCCCGCGCAGCGCTGGGGCGCCGGCGAAGCCGGCTACCCGAGCACCGTAGCGCTGGGCTTCAAGGGAGGCTGGGGACCGCAGAACGGCGGCGGCTACCTCGTCCGGCAGACCGCGATCGTCGGCAGCGGGCGGAGCGGCTATGTGCTCAGCATGATCGCCCTGCCGAGCGGCGGCGCGTTCACGGAGGGGACCGCCATGCTCACCACGATCGCGAGTTGGGTACGACGCCACCTGCCGGTGCGCAGCGCGCCCCCCGCGGCCTGCTAACCATGCACTCGCCCGCCGGCGCACAGTGGGAGATCGAGCTCGGCGGCCTGCGCCTGGAGCTGTCCGAGCGCGCGATCGTGATCGGCCGCGACCCGAGCTGCGATCTGCCCCTCGCCGACGAGCGCGTCTCCTGGCGGCACCTGTGCCTGGAGCTGTGCGAGGGCTCCCCCCGGCTCACCGACCTCGGCTCGCGCAACGGCACCTACCTCGACGGGCGGCGCATCGACGGCAAACCCGTGACCGTCACCCGCGAGGCGATCGTCCAACTGGGCGCCACGCGCGCACGCCTGTGCGAGCGCGCGCCTGCTGGCGCCGGCGCCAGTGGCCGCTTCTGGCGCGTGTCGGTGCGTCGCGCGCCGGTGCGTATCGGGCGCGCCCCGGACAACGACGTCGTGCTCGACGAGCCCAACGTCTCCTGGCACCACGCCGAGCTGCGACCAGGGAGCCCGCCGACGCTCGTCGATCTCGGTTCGCGCAACGGCGTGCGGCTCGGCAATCAACTGCTGCAAGGCGCGGGCACGCTGCACCCCGGCGTGCCCGCCGGTATCGGGCCGTTTGGGTTGCGCTACGAGAACGGCGAGCTGGTCGTCACCGACGAGCGCGGCGGGCTCAGCCTCACCGCTCACGCGGTTGCCGTCGAGCTGCCCACGCGCACGATCCTGCACCCCACCAGCCTCGGCGTCGCCCCCGGCGAGTTCGTGGCGCTGATCGGCCCGAGCGGCTCGGGCAAGACGACGCTGCTGAAGTGCCTCGCCGGCGTTCTGGCCCCCAGCGCCGGTGAGGTGCTCGTCGGCAGCGACCCGCTGGAGCTGCGCCGCACCGAGGTCGGCTACGTGCCCCAAAGCGACGTCGTCCACGACCGCCTGACCGTGCGCGAGGCGCTGCTCTACGCCGCGCGCCTGCGTCTGCCCTCCGACACGCGTCCCGTCGAGCACCGCGCGGCGGTCGAGGACGTGGTCGCCGAGCTGCGCCTGAGCGAGCACCAGCACACCGCGATCGGCAGCCTCTCGGGCGGACAGCGCAAGCGCGTGGCATGCGGCGTGGAGTTGATCGGCAAGCCGACGATGGTGCTGCTCGACGAGCCCACCAGCGGACTTGACCCGCCGCTGGAGCGTCGCCTGATGCTGACGCTGCGCCGCCTCGCGCAGACCGGCCGGGGGATCGTCGTCGTCACGCACGCCACCAGCAGCCTCGCGCTGTGCGACACGGTCGCGGTGATGGGTCCCGCGGGGCACCTGCTCTACGCGGGCTCCCCGCGCGAGGGCCTCGAGCACTTCGAAGTAGCCGCCTACGACGAGATCTACAACGCGGTCGAGTTGACCGACACGCCCACAGCGTCCCCGCAGCCACTCGCCGCGGCCCGACCACGCGTTCGGGGCGGGCTGCTCTCGGGTCGCTCGCTGGTCAAGCACACCGTCGCGTTGACCTCGCGCTACGCGCGCACCTTCGGGCGCGACCGGCGCACCGTCGCCACGCTGCTCGGGCAGGCGCCCGTGATGGCGCTGCTGATCTGCGTGCTCTACCCTGCGCACCTGCTGGCGCTACCCGACCGCCAGCCGACGCGCAGCGCGCAGTTCGTGTTCCTGCTCGTCACCGCCGCGCTGTGGCTCGGGCTGATCGACTCCTGTCGCGAGATCGTCAAGGAACGTTCGATCATCGTCCGCGAGCTGGCCGCCGGGGTCCGGCTCGACGCGTATCTGATCGCCAAGTCGAGCCTGCTGTTCGCACTTGCCGCGGTGCAGTGCGTGCTGCTCGTGGCGGTCGCCACAGCAATTCAGCCGCTGCACGCCGAACCCGCTGCCTATCTGGGCCTGACGGGCCTCTTGATCCTCACGAGCTGGACCACGGTTGCGCTCGGGCTCGTTGTCTCCACGATTGCGCGCAGCGTCGACCAGGCGACCAGCCTGATCCCGCTGCTGCTGATTCCCCAGCTGCTGTTCGGCGGCGCGCTCGTCGCGTTCGCGCGCATGGACTCGGTCATCCGGGGTCTCGCCGATCTGATGGCCAGCCGCTGGGCGTTTGCCGGCGCCGGACACACGATCGCGATGAACATGCGGCTCGCCGACGCGCCGCAGGTCGCCGCGCTGAGCGGCTACGGCACGAGCTTTTTCTCACTGAGCGACGCCGTTGCCGCCGCCGTGCTGGCGGGCTTCGCCGCTGCGCTGTTGCTCGCCAGCGCGATCCTGCTCGCGCGCCGCGCGGCACGCGGCACCTAACCTGCGCGGCGGGCTCTGTGCTAGCGCGCGGCGGCTGCGCCCAAGCGCAACCCCGTCAGGTACACCAGCGGCTGCAACGCCGCCGCGCCGCCCGTCGGCGCGCTCGCGGGGGTCAACACGAGGTCGTTCAGTCCGCGCCGCAGGTGCACGAGCAGCGCGACCTCGGTGCCACCGCCGGGCGTCTCGTAGACGCTGCTGCTGGCGCCCGGACCGGCGATTCGCAGCGCCACCCGGCCGCCGGCTGGCGCCGCCGGGCCGGCGAACACCTGCGCCAGGAGACTCGCGGCCCGGGTCCCGGGCGAGACGACCGTGAGGTCTGCCTGTTCGCCTGCGCCCAGCCAGATGCCCGTGATCCGCGTGCCGAGGTCGAAGTAGCCCCTGGGCCCGAAGTACACAACGTGCGACGCGGCGAGTTCGGCGAGCACCGGCTGCCCCACGGCGGCTGCGATGGCGGTGGAGGCTGGCTCGGCGAGTTTGGTGGCGGTCTGCCACGTACCGCTGTCCTTGCGCAGGCCGTAGTAGCAGCCGGCGGCAACCCCGATCAGGCAGCTCCACGCCGCGAGCACGCCGCCGACGATCCGTACGAGCCGCCGGCGCCGGCCGCCCAACGTCCGCGACAGCGCGACCCACGCCGCCAGCGCGCCGAACAGCAGCAGCGAGGTGTAGTCGACCTCGTAGCGCTGGGTCGTCGCGAAGAAGTCGTAGCAGAGAAACAGCAGGACGATCGCGCCGGCCAGCGCCATCGCCGCCAGCAGCCCAGCCAGCGCACCGAGCGGCGCGGGTGTCCGCCGCCGCCAGAGCCACGGCAGCGCCCCGAGAAACAGCACGATCGGCGTCATGCTCAACAGCCCGCCCGTTTCTTCGGAGTATGTCTTATAGTGCGCCGGCAACCCGAGCGGATAGCTCACCTGCGGGTAGGTGAGGTACAGAAACGGCGGCAGCACTTCCGGGTGGGGCAGCGTGACCAGATAGGACCACAGCCCCACCGGGAGATAGTCGATTTCACCCCACCGCGCATGGTGGTAATTTTCGTTCAGCTGGTATTCCACGCCGTACTGCAGCGGGCTGCCGAAGCGGGCCTCGTTGTAGGCGCCGAGCAGCGCCACGCAAACGGCCATCGGCAGCACGAGCGCGGCGATCGACCGCGCGTGTTTGGAGGCCGGCGCCGGCCGCAGCGCGAGGTAGACGGCGAGCAGCACCAGCGCCGTGACCCCCAGCGTCGGCCGTGAGGCGGTGGCGAGGCCAAAACAGAGGCTCATCGCCCCCAACCGCCAGCGGGAGGTGCGGCGCTCGCCGACCGCGCTGACGGCCAGCCAGATGCCGGCCATCGCAAAGCAGTAGCCGCCCGCGATCGCCTCGTAGTAGACGGTCGGAAACTGCAACAGGAACAGCACGACCGAGCAGTACGCGAGCACCAGCGCGCAGAGCACCGCCATCCACGTCGGTACCCCGCCGATCCGCCTCAGGATCACCCGCAGCGCCGCCAGCGAGAACCCCAGCCCCGCCAGCGCGAACGGCAGCATGATCACGCTCCCCGACGGCTCAAAGCCGAGCAGGTGCAGCGGCAGCAGCAGCACCACAACCGGCGCCGGCCCCCACGGCAGGTAGAGGTAGTGGCCGTCGAGCGAGTAGTCGGCATAACGCGCGATCAACGCCGGTCTCAGTCGCGGATCGAACGGTTCGTGGCCCGGCGGGTGCACCGGCACGTGCGCCACCCACAGATGCAGGTGCAGCAGCGCGTCGGCCAGTTCGTTGTACGGCGTGAACCGCGCGCCATAGAGCGTCAACGGCGATGCAACCGCCGCGCTCCACACGTAGGTGCACGCCGCCAACGCAAACACGGCCCACAACCCCAACCGCATCCGATCGCCAAGCAGCGCGCGGGCGCGCGCGCCGAGCAGGGTCGAGCGCACCGCGTGGGCCTGCCCACTCCCGTACTCGAGGCGCATTTTTGGAAGGGTACAGTTAAATAGGACCCCCGTCTGCGACTGTTCCTTGCGACATGACGGCTCTTTTGAACCCGCACGAGGGTCCCCGCGACTCCTGGAGCTCGTGCCGCGCACCACTAGCCTGGGACTCATGCGGCGCGTCCTGATCGCGGCCGCGACGGCGCTCGCGGCGCTCGCCATCGGCGTCCGGCTCGCTGCGCAGCGCGGCCCAGAGGACCCCCGAGCGCAGCCGGGAACTCCGGAGGCCCAGGCTCAGCCGGGACCGCGCGGAGCTGCTGGTGGCGCTTCTGCGCCGCGCGCCGGCGACCCGCGACGCGCCGGCCACGACGCGTCCCTGAGCGCGTCCTCGCGCGTGGCGGGGGGCCGACGCTGCCCCGGGCTGCCGCCGCGTGCGACGCGCTGTCCCTACCGCTCCGTGTTCGCGATCGGCCGCCGCGGCGCCGGCGTGCTGCGCGTCCCCGAGGCGGTCGCGGTGGGGCCCGGCGGGACGGTGTACGTCGCCGACCAGTTCAGCCACCTGGTCCAGTACTTCTCGCCGATCGGCCGCTTCGAGGGTCAGTGGGGCTCCTATGGCGCGGGCCCCGGGCAGTTCGGGGCGATCGGTGCGCTCGCCGTGTCCGCGGCCGGCGACGTTTACGCGCTCGACAGCACCCACGATCGCGTCGAGCAGTTCGGCCCCCACGGGGCGTTCGTCCGCGCCTGGGGCCGTCCCGGGAGCGGCCTGGGAGAGTTCCGCTTCGGCGGCGGCGTCGGGCCGGACAAGCCGCCCGGCGGCGGCATCGCGGTGGCCGGTTCCTTCGTGTACGTCTCCGACACCGCCAACAACCGCATCGAGCGCTTCTCGCTCACCGGCGCCGACCCCGTCGCCTTCGCGCGCGCCGGGGGCCGCCACGCGCGCTTCGCCGGGCCCCGCGGCGTGGCCGTCGCCGACGGCCGGATCTACGTCGCCGACCTCGGCCACGGCCGTGTCGTCGCGCTCAACCTCGCCGGGCGCTTCCTCGCGCAAAGCACCCGCCGCGAGCCGCGCGCCGAGCGCCTGCACGACCCCTACGGCCTGGCCGTCTACGACGGCGACATCTACGTCGCAGACGACAACGGCGGCCGCGTGCTCGAGCTCGACCCTCGCCTGCGCTACGTGCGCGCCTACACGGGCGCCGGCCGCGACCGCCTGAGCAAGTGGTTGCGCGACGTGGCCGTCGGCGCGGACGGGCGCCTGTATGTCGCCGACTCCGCTCACGGCCGCGTCGTCGTGTTCGCGCACGACGGCCGCGCGCTGCGCGCCTGGGGCGCCCTCGGCACGATCGACGGACAGATGACCCTGCCGCTCGACGTCGCGGTCGATCGCGAAGGCGGCCTGCGCGTCGTTGGCACCTACGGAATCGACAGCCCCATCTACCGCTTCAACTCCGCGTTCGCCTACCTGGGCGAGTGGGTGGCCGGCGGCGAGGTCGCGATCGGCCACCACTGGTTCGCGCCGACCGCCGTCGCGGTCGCTCCCGACGGCAGCCTCTGGATCACCGACCGCGAAAACGGCGCGCTGCGTCACCTCGGCGCCGAAGGGAGCTTCCTCGGCGTGCTCGGCCTGTTGGGCCTCGATCCGCTCTCGCACCCCGGCGGCGTTGCCGTCGGCCCCGAAGGCGTGCTCTACGTCGCCGACACCGGTCACAACCGCGTCGTGCGCTTAGCGCCCGAAGGGACCGTGCTCGGCAGCTTCGGCGCGGGCGGCCCGCGCGCGCAACGGCTCTCGCGTCCCACCGCGCTCGCGCTCGCACCCGACGGCGTGCTCTACGTCGCCGACAGCGCCCACCGGCGCATCGTCCGCTTTGGCCCGACCGGCCGCTTCCTCACCGCCTTCGGCGGTCCCGGCAGCGCGCCCGGTCGTTTCGAGGACCCCGACGGTCTCGCCATCGCCGCCAACGGGCGCGTGTTCGTCGCCGACCGCGCCGCCGACCGCGTCCAGGAGTTCGACGCACACGGCCGCCTGCTCGCGCGCTGGGGCGCGCCTGGGGCGGCGCTCGGCGAGCTCGACGAACCCGGCGGCCTCGCGCTCGACTGCCACGGGGACCTGCTCGTCGCCGACACCCAGAACAACCGCATCGAGGTCTTCGGTGGCGTGGCCCCGCCCGCCGGCTGCCAGGGTGGCGCCTAGGCCGCGCTGCGAGCGGCGGGGTCGAACAGCCACGGCGCGCGCATACCGATCACGTCCCCACGAAAGCGCTTGCGCGGCCCATACACCACCCACGTCGTATCGACCGCGCCGTACAGCTCCACCGTGCGCAGCACCTCCGGGTTTTCCTCGGCGTGGTGCGCGTGCGTGAGTCCCGCGTCGTACTGCCCCGCCAGCAGGTGGCGCGCGACGACCGGCTTGGAGGGCTCGTCGATCACCGTCGCAAAGCGGCCCAGGTCGAGATAACCCCTCGTGGCGGTAACGATCCCGAGGCTGCGCGGCTCCTGCACCTCCCTACGCACCAGCAGCGCCAGCGCCTTCGTCGGGTACAGGAACGAGTCCACCACGAACACCTGCTCGTGGTAGCGCTCGGTCACCAGGTGCACCTGCAGGTGCGCGCTGCACTGCACGAGAAACGTGTTCTGCTCGTCGCGCACCCGCTCGATCGCGCCGAGCAGGTCTTCGACCAGCACCAGCTCGAAGTCGTCCACCCCCTGGAAGTCGAGGTAGTGGCGCAGCGCGTTCTCGTGGCACGTTCCCGCCGGCCCGAGCGTGATGAAGGTCGGGCGGCTCACGTCGCCGGCTCCCCGCCGACCGGCGCGCCGACCTCCCCACCCGGCGCCGCCGCGCTCGGCCCGGGCCCGCGCGCCCCCGGCTGCCCGGCGGCCGGCCCCGCTTCGGGCGCCTGCGCCGCGCTCGGCCCGGACCCGCGCGCGCCCGGCTTGCTGGCGACCGGCCCCGCTTCGGGCGCCTGCGCCGCGCTCGGCCCGGGCCCGCGCGCCCCCGGCTTGCTGGCGACCGGCCCCGCTTCGGGCGCCTGCGCCGCGCTCGCCCCGGGCCCGCGCGCCCCCGGCTGCCCGGCGGCCGGCCCGGCCTCGGGTGGCGCCACGGCGGCCGCCATCAGCTCGTCCTCGAGCTTGCACGTTGCGCCGATCAGCAACTCGAACAGCGCCCCCGTGAAGTCCTCGGGCAGCCCCACCGCCCTCCCGCGCGCGCGATAGCGCGCGCGCACCTCCTGCACCCGCCCCGGCTGCATCATCGGGATCGCGTGCCTCTGCTTGTAGCGCGCAATCTCGCGACAGATGTCAAAACGCTCGCCCAGCAGCCGCGCCACCTGCTCGTCGAGCGCGTCGAGCCGCCGGCGAAACGGCTCCAGGCCGCCCGCCCCCGGTGCGAGCGCCGCACCGTGTGCCTCGCCCGCGCTCACCTCGCGCTCCCCTCCAGCAGGCCGCTGGCGAACGCGTGGCTGCACTGCGCCAGCGCGCCCAGCGCGTAGCCGCCCTCCTGCACGACGCACACCGGCAGCCCCGCGGCGGCCACCAGCTCGCCGATCTCGCCGAAGACCGGCGCCGTGAAGTTCCACGCGCCGTGCGGGTCGCCGCCGACCGTGTCGTACCCCAGCGACAGCACGATCGCGTCCGTGCTGCCCTGCAGCGTGCGCAGCGACTGGGCCAGTTCGCCGAGATAGAAGGCCGGCCGGGGCACGCTCCTGAACGTCACCAGATGCTCGCGCTCGCTGTGCGCGCGCACCCGCCGCCACGGCAGGTTCGCGCCCGTGCTGCCGTGCAGCGAGTACAGGCTCGTGTGGCGCATCGGCGCCACCAGCGCCGCGGTCCCGTTCGGGTAGTGCAGGTCCAGATCGACGATCGCCACCTCCCGCGCACCCGCGCCGTGCAGCGTGCGCGCCGCCGCCACCGCGTTATTCAGGTAGCAGTAGCCACCCAGCCACCCCGGCCCCGCGTGGTGGCCCGGCGGCCGGCACAGCGCGTAGCTGAAGCGCTCCCCCTGCGCCACGCAGCGCGCCGCCACGATCGCGCTCGCCACCCCCTCGCGCGCGGTCGCCACCGCCTGCGCGCACACCGGCGTGTCCGGCTCGAGCCCCGGTTCGGCCAGCTCTCCCATCAGCACCGGCTCGCCGTCGCGCACCCCCGCCAGCGCGTCCAGGTACTCCGCATCGTGCAACTCGCGCAGCGCCCGCTCGATCTCCTCCTCGCCCGCATCCGCCGTGCGTACGCGCACCCCGGCGTGGCGCTGCAGCCCCTCGCCGATCTCCGCCACGCGCCGCCCGTCGTCGTAGGCGACCATCGCGCAGCCCTGCGCGTCGAGGATCCACGGCACCGCCCCGTCGCGCTCGCCGCGCTGGCGCACCACCACCATCCGCGCCGACCCGCGCCTGCGTGTCGCCGCGACCCGCGCGGTGGCCGCCCGCGCCCGCTCGCTTGCCGGCCGCGCCTGTGCGTTCGCCGGCTGCGCCCGAGCGTTCGCCGGCCGCTCCCGTGCGCTCCCCGGCTGCGCGCGTGTGCTCCCCGGCTGTGCCCGCTCGCTCGCCGGGCCCGTCGCTGCCGCCCGTGCCGCGCCGGCGCTCATTGCAGGCGCCGCCGCATCCGCTCGCCAAGCGGCTCGAACCCGTTCGCGCGGTAGAAGGCGCGCGTTCGACTCGATCGCCGCGAAGCCCTCACGCGGCAGCCCCACCTCCAGACGCGGCACACCCAGTTCGCGCGCCGTCTCGCACAGCGCGTCGAGGAGCGCGCGTCCCACCGCGCGGCTGCGCCACGCGCGCGCCACCCACAGGTCCTGGATCACCGCGTAGCGGCCCGGCACGTGCATCGCGCTCTGCCAGCTCGCCCCCAGCACACCGACCAGCTCCCCGCCGGCCTCCGCCAAGATCACCGCTCCGACCCGCGGGTCCTCGATCGCTTCGCGCGCGGCGGCCTCCAGCGCCTGCGGTGGCGGCGGCGTGCTGCCGAGCTCGCGCAGCAGCTCCGCCACGGCCCCGGCGACAGCCGCGGCGTCTGCCGGGTTGGCTTTGCGCACGTGCCATTCGGGTGCGCGCGCCTGCGTGGGCGCGCGCGCGTGTGTCGTCCCCGCGCCCATCGCCCTACGCCGCCTGCGCCATCCCCGTCGCGGGCTCCAACTCGACCGTCCACCCCTCCGGCGCGTCGCTGCCGGTCACCGCGCGTGCAACCGCCGCCATCGGCGCGCGCGCCTTGAGCAGCAACTCGTCGAACTCCTCCTGCGGGTCGGACTGCATCACGATCGCGCCGCCCGCGCCGATCGTCGTCAGGCCCGGGCGCAGCAAGACCGTGCGGATCACGATGCTCAGGTCCACGACCCCGTCGAGCCCGAAATAACCGAGCGCGCCCGAGTACACGCCTCGCGCCTCGCGCTCGATGTCGTCGATGATGTCCATCGTGCGCAGCTTCGGCGCGCCCGTCATCGACCCGCCCGGGAAGCAGGCGCGCACGCAGTCCACCGACGTGCGCTCGCGCTCAAGCACCCCCGTGATCGTCGACACCAGCTGGTGCACCGTCGCGTAGGGCTCCACCACCATCAGCTCCGGCACCCGCACACTGTCCACCTCGCACACCCGCCCAAGGTCGTTGCGCAGCAGATCAACGATCATCAAATGCTCCGCATACGTCTTTTCGTCGCCCGCCAACTCCTCGCGCGCGCGCTCGTCCGCGGCCGGGTCCGCGCACCGCGAGGTCGTCCCCTTGATCGGCCGCGCCTGCACCCCGCGCTCGCGGTCGACCGACAGAAAGCGCTCCGGCGAAGAGCTGACCACCGCGATCTCCCCGAACCGCAGGTACGCCGCGAACGGCGCCGGGTTGCGCCGGCGCAGCAGCCGGTAAAGCTCCCACGGGTCCGGCTGTGCGGTCGTCGAGATCTGGTCGGTCAAACACACCTCGTAGGACTCCCCCGCGGCCAACTCGGCCTGGCAGCGGGCGATATCAGCGAGATACTGCTCGCGCCCGCGCCCGCAACGGAACACCACCTGCTCTGGCGCCGCGGCGTCCTGCGCGGGCGCGCACTCGCTCCGTGCGTCGCCGCCTGGCGCCCCTACGGACCCGCGCCGATTGTGTGCGGCCCCGCATGGCGCCTGCGCTGGCCCACCCTCGGGCCTCGCCGCCGCGCTGCGCTCCTGCGCCGGCGGACGCGCGCCGGTCGGTTCGCTCGCCAGCGTCTCGCGCACCACCCGCTCGGCGTCCTCCAACCAGCGATCCGCGTCAACGTCGTCCTCCTCGCACAACGCCACCACGTGCGTGAGGAGCTGCACATGGTCGACCGCCACCAGCCGGTTGGCGAACAGCAGCAGCCCGTCGGGCACGTCGGAGCGGTGCACGTCGGGTGAGCCGCAGTCGGCCTTGCACTCGTAGCCGATGTAGCCGACAAAGCCGCCGAGCAGACCGCGCAGCTGCTCGGGCACGCAGGTCAGGCGCCGCGCCGCCAGCTCGCGGTCGAGCACGTCGAAGATCGAGCGGTACTCGACCTCGCTGGTGCGCGCGCCGTGCAGCGTGACCCGGCCGGCGCCGATGTCGTATTCCAGCACGCAGCGCCCTGCGCCCGCGCTCGTGCCCATGTACGAGCACTGCGCCAACCGTGTCGGCGCGTCCGCGCTGTCCAACCAGAAAGCCTCGCGCTCCCCGCCGAACAGCGCTTCGAACACGCGCTCGGTGCACGCCTCGCCGGCGAGCGTGCGCACCCGCAGCTTGACCTGACGCGCATCGCGCCGCTCATGCGTACGCGTGCGGGGTGGCGGTGGTGCCGGCGGGCGCCGTGTCCGCCCTGCGCGCGGCCCCCGGCGGTGGCGCGCCAGCGCGTAGAAGTTCTCCACCAGCGCCACCCCGTGCTCGGTCGCAATCGACTCCGGGTGAAACTGCACCCCCCACATCGGGCGACGGCGGTGTTCGATGCCCATCACCACGCCGTCGCTCGTCCACGCCGTCACGCGCCCCTCCGGGCCGAGCGGCCCGCTGACGGCGAGCGAGTGGTAGCGCACCACCGCGAACTCCTGCGGAATACCCGCGAACAGCCCGCTGCCCAGATGCTTGACGCGACTCAGCCGCCCATGCATCGCCATCGGCGCGCTGGCGACCATACCGCTGAGCACGTGCCCGAGTCCCTGATGGCCCAGGCACACGCCGAGCACCGGAATCTCACTACTGCGCAGGATGTCCGCGCACACACCGAAGTCGTGCCACCTTTCCGGGCGCCCGGGCCCCGGCGAGAGCACCACCGCGTCGAAGTCCCACCGCGACAGCGCCCGCCAGGACACCATGTCGTTGTGCACCACGATCGGCTCCTCCCCCGAGACCGCCGCCAGCAGGTGAAAGACGTTGTAGGTGTACGAGTCGTAGTTGTCGACCAGCAGCGTCTTCACCTCGGCGCCTCCAACCCGAGTCCGCGCGCGCTGCGTTCAAGCAGCGTCTGCACGATCCGCTGCACGTGCTCACTGCGCTCGGCCTCCAGATGCCAGCGCGCCAAATGCTTGAGGTAGTGCGCCAGCGGGCGCACGTCAAAACGATCCACCGCCAACCGCAGGTAGCGGCGGTACAGCTCTGACTGCACCACCGCGAAGCGGTACTCGGGGTCTTCGGCAGGACGCACTCCGCGGATACCCGCCCGTGTGCCGGCCGCGCCCACGCTCGTGCCGGCCGCGCCCACGCTCGTGCCGGCCGCGCCCACGCTCGTGCCGGCCGCGCCCACGCTCGTGCCGGCCGCGCCCACGCTCGTGCCGGCCACGCCCACGCTCGTGCCGGCCACGCCCACGCTCGTGCCGGCCGCGCCCACGCTCGTGCCGGCCGCGCCCACGCTCGTGCCGGCCGCGCCCACGCTCGTGCCGGCCGCGCCCACGCTCGTGCCGGCCGCGCCCACGCTCGTGCCGGCCGCGCCCACGCTCGTGCCGGCCGCGCCCACGCTCGTGCCGGCCGCGCCCACGCTCGTGCCGGCCGCGCCCACGCTCGTGCCGGCCGCGCCCACGCTCGTGCCGGCCGCGCCCACGCTCGTGCCGGCCACGCCCACGCTCGTGCCGGGCGTGCCCACCCGTGTGGCCACGCCCACGCCCCCACCGCTCGTGGCCTCGGTGTCCGCCAACCCGCCGCCGGGCGCGATCGTGCGGCTCGCGGCGCCCGCGCTCACGCCAGCGCCGTGGTGTGCGCGCGCCCGCGCGAGGTCCCAGCCGAGGCTCTCGCCGTCGCTGAGCAGGCGGTCCTCGTCGAAGTCCACCGGCGGCGCGACCGGGTGGGGCAGGAAGTAGCCAAGCGCGATCTGCGCCGCCATCCGTTCGGGGTTCGGGTGGCGGCGGCGCACCTCGCGCCGCCGCGGCTCCGCGTCGATCTGCGCCTCGATCCAGTCGGTCAGCTCGTCGATCAGCTGCGCCCCCTCGCTGGATGCCAGCGCGCGCTTCTGGTGGGCGACCATCCCGTTGAAGATGTCGAGCGTCGGATGGATTGGAACCCGCTCACCCCCCGAGCTGCCGTTCGCCGCGGGCAGCAGCTCGTCCATCAGCTTGCGCCGGCAGGTCACGTGCGAGACCCACTCCGTGCCGCACACCTGCATCGACGTCATCTCGCCGAGGTCCGGCGCCGTCATCCAGTAAGCGAGCGCCCGCATGTGCTGCGTGGGCACGCCATCCGCGCGCACCAGCGGGAACTCCTCGAAGTCCTCCAGGCCGGTCGTGTAGATCACCACGCCGTCCTCGCGCCGGCGCAGGCGACCGTCGCGCAGTCCCGCCGCCGTCAGCTGCGCGGCCTCCTCGAGAAAATCCGACTCGAAGAACACGCGGTCGAAGGCGATCCCCAGGCGCGCGAGCGTCTTGCGCTGGCCGGAGATCACCCACGCGCGCGTCTTGTACCAGAGCTCCAGCGCCGCACGTTCGCCCGCGAGCACCCGTTTGAGCAGCTCGTCGGCGGCGTCGCCGCGCAGCGTCAGCTCGCGCGTTAGCGAGTCCTCCGGGTAGTCGACCTCCGGGCCGCCAAAACCCGCGCCGGAGGCCACGTAATCGGCGTAGCAGACGCCGACGAAATGGTCGCTCTTTTCGTCGCCCTCCAGCCACGCGTGCGCGTGCCGGCCGCTGTTCATCACCCCCGCCATCGCCTCGCCCATACTGCGCCCGGCGTCAGAGATCAAACTGCGTCGCTCGACCTGCCCGCCCGCCTGCGCGAGCGCCGCCGCGACCGCGTTGCCGATCGCCAGATTGCGCAGGTGGCCGACGTGCAGCGCCTTGGTCGCGTTCGCATCCCAGAACTGCACCGAGAAGCGCCGCCCGAGTGCCAGATCGGACAGCGTGGCCTCGGCGCCGGCGCCCGCCTCCAGGGCGGCGCCCTCTGTTTCGATCCAGCTGTCCGCGAGCCGCAGCGTCACGCCGTCCTTGCTGCGCTTGACGCTCGCCACCCACGGCTCGCCTTCGAGCTGGCGCAGCGCGCGCAGCGACTCCTGGTCCTGCTCCCACTCCGGCAGCCGCGGCGTGAGCTTGAGGTCATAGCGGCGCTGTGGGCGGCGCGGTGCGCGTGCCGCCCAGCGTGCCGTGCCGCCACCCAGCATCGGCGTTTGCTCGAAGTAGTCAAAAATATTTGCGCTCATCGCAGGCCGAAGCTGACTTTCGATCGGGTTGTGCTCATCGATGCACCAGCCGGGGCTCGAACCCGGATCAACGGCGTTTAAGGCCGCCCCTTAACCGATTAAGGTACTGGTGCCAAGCCAGCCCATGTCCGACTCGCTCCCCGCCGCCCACGGCAAATTTGCGCAGCCGAATATGTGGGCGAGACCCTACCAGCTACGATAACTTCGTTGGGTCTTTCGAAAAGCGCTAGCACTTGCAGGCAGGGGTTGCGGGTGTCCAAAAACGGCTTTCTCATGCGGAAAACGAGGCTCGCGGCAAGCACGACCAGATGGTGAAGAAAGAAACAATCACGCCTCCGACCAGGGAGAGAAACATCCACCAAAGGCTCAAGACAGAAACATGAATCGCAAACTGCTCACACATCCCCGCGGGCGTCTCCGTCACGCGCAACTGCCGCCTGGGCCGCGCATGCCAAGTGCGCTGCAGGCAGTCGGCTGGGCCGAGCGCCCGCTCGCCTTCATGGAGCGCGCGCACGCGCGCTACGGTGATACCTTCACACTGCGGATCCGCCACGCGGGCACATGGGTCTTCCTGTGCGATCCCGACGACGTCAGGCGGGTTTTCATCACCGAGTCGGCGCTGCTCGGCGTCGGCGAAGCGAACAACCTGCTCGGCCCGATCCTCGGCTCGCGCTCGGTGATGCTGCTCGAAGAGCCCGAGCACATGGCCCACCGGCGGCGCATGCTGCCCTCCTTCCATGGCCGCCTCATGGAACAGTACGGCTCGGTGACCGCCACAGTCGCCCGCGAAGAGGCCCGGCGCTGGCCGGTCGGCGCGCCCTTCGCGCTGTGGCCGCGCATGCAGGACATCACGCTCACTGTGATCATGCGCGCCGTTTTCGGCGAGCTGGACAGCGGGCCGCTGCTGGAGCTGCGTGAGCTGCTGCGCGCGCTGACCGAATGGATGAACGTCCCCCGCCGCCTCACATTGCTGGCCGCCATCGGCCCCCGTGCCCTCGTGCGCAACCCCGAGTTCCGCTCGCTGATGGACGCCGCCGAGCAGGCCGTGCTCGACGAGGTCCGCCGCCGGCGTGCCCTGCGCATGGCGGGCGCTGACGCGGGCGCCGCTGCGGGCAATGCCGTGGGCGGGCGGGCCGCTGGGAGTCGGCGGGACGGCGGGAGTCTCGCGGGCGACCTATCGCGCGCACGCGCCGGCGCCACCGCGGGCGCTGTCGCGGGCGGGCGCGACGGTGGGGGCCGTGACGGTGGGGGCTGCGACGGTGGGGGCTGCGCTGGCGACCCATCGCGCGCCCGCGCGGGTGCGGGTGGGCAGCACGACGGAGAGCGTGCGTGGGACCCGCCGCGCGCGCGCGATAGCGAGCGCGGGGACATCGTGGCGATGCTCGAGCGCGCCCACCAGGAGGACGGCACGCCACTCAGCGACCAGGAGCTGCGCGATGAACTGATCACGCTGCTCGTCGACGGGCCGACCTCCTCCTCACTGGCGTGGGCATTCGAGCGGCTGCTACGCCACCCCGAGAAGCTCGCGCGCCTACGTGCCGAGGTCGACGCGGGCGAGCAGGAGGCCTACATGGACGCGGTGCTACGCGAGACGCTGCGCCTGTGCCCGCCGGTGCCGATCGTCGTGCGGCGGCTGCTGGAGCCGCTGCGACTAGGCGGCTACAGCGTGCCAGCCGGCAGCACCGTCGCGCCGTGCATCCACCTCGTACACCGCCGCCCCGAGATCTACCCCGAACCGCGCCGCTTCCTGCCCGAGCGCTTCGTCGGACAGGCTCCCGGCACCTACACGTGGCTGCCCTTCGGCGGCGGCACCCGCCGTTGCCTGGCCGCGAGCTTTGCGCTCTTGGAGATGAAGCAGGCGATCGGCGCCGTGCTGAGCGAGGTCGAGCTGGCCCCCGCCCACGCGCGCTCGGAGCGCGTCGCGCGCAGCTCGATCGCGTTCGTGCCCGAGCACCGCGCGCTCGCCGTCGTCGTGCGGCGCCGCGAATCGCCGGCGCCCAGCGGCCGGCCGCCGGTACGTACCCTCCAGCCGACCGGCGCGGCGGCCTGATGGGAGAGGGCTGCGACGGGGCAGCGGTGGCGGACCTGATCGTCGTCGGCGCGGGCGCAAAGGCGGCGGCGATTGCGACCAAGGTGCACGTGCTGAACGGCCTCGGGCTCGGGCCCGTGCGCTTGACGATCATCGAGGCGACCGAACCGGCGGCATCGTGGTCGGGGCGCAACGGCATGACCTCTGGCGAAGAGCCGCTGGCGATCACCCCGATCAAGGACATCGGCTTTCCGTATGAGAGCTTCGACGCCTTCGGTGAGGCGGGCGCCGCCGTCGATCGCGCGACGGTGGGATTCTCCTGGCAGCAGTACCTGATCGACGGGCGCGCCTATGCGCGATGGGTCAACGCCGGCTCGCCGCCTGTGCAGCATCGCGACTACGGCCGCTACCTAGCGTGGGTCTTGGCGCGCGCCACCAACGGCGTCACGCTCGTGCACGCGCGCGTCACCCAGGTCTCGCTGCTGGCGGAGTGCTGGGCGGTCGATGTCGTGGCCTCCGGTGGGCCGCAGCGTTACGAGGGGTGGGCGTTGGCGCTCACGGGCCCCGGGGTGCACCGTTCGCTCGCGCACGACCCCGTCGCGGCCCCACGGATCTTCCACTGCGACAGCCGTCGTGGCGAGTTCGCGCGCATCCCGCACGTCGAGCCGTGTGAGATCGGGATCGTCGGCGCCGGCGAGAGCGCGCTGAGCTGCGCGGCGTTCCTGCGGTCGTTTCGGCCGCAGGCCCAACTCACCGTCTACACGCCCGGTCTGCCGCTCAGTCGCGGCGAGAGTTTTCTGGAGAACCGCGTGTTCTCAAATCCCGACGAGATCGGGTGGAGCACGCTTGCCGTGGGGACGCGCCGCGAGTTCGTCAAGCACTGCGACCGCGGCGTCTTTGACGCCGGCTCGCTCGCCAACTTCTCCCATGACGACCACGCGCGTTTCGTGCTCGGACGCGTGCGGTATGTCGCCACGGGCGAGCGGGACGGGCCAGTCCTAATCGAGTACGAAGGCGGCGAGGGCGCCGCGAACGCGCGCCACGACTATGTCGTGAACTGCACCGGCTTCGATTTGCTCGAGCAGCTGCGCGGCCTCTTTCCGGTCGCCGTGCGCGCCGAGATCGAGCGCCGCGTGGGGCCCGTGTGGGATGCACCGTCGGACGCGGAGCTGCCGATCGGGCGCGCGCTCGAGCTGCAGGGCATGGCCCCGCGCCTGCACATCCCCGGACTTGCCGCCCTCAGCCAGGGTCCCGGCTTCGCCAACCTCGGCTGCATGGGGCTGCTCGCCAACCGTGTGCTCGCGCCGCTGTTCGGCGGCGGCGCGGGTGTACGTGCAGGTCAAGTCCAGCAACCGACAACGGAGGTCGTGTAGATGCCCTCGCCATCTCGCCAAGCCCGTCGTGCAGAGGCACGCCGCAACCAGACCCGTCGCCCAGTGCGCACGCGCCAGCGGCGCGAGCCCCCCGCGTGGCTCAAAGACCCGCGCACCATACGTTGGCTGGCCGCCGGCGGTGCGCTGGTGGTGGTCGCCGTCGTGCTGGCGATCGTGCTGGGTGGCTCCTCCTCCTCGACGAGCCACCCGCCGTTGACCGGCTCCGGCTACCCCAACGTCGATACGTCAAACACCCGCGCTGTGAGCGGTCCGATCGACGAAGCCTCGCTGGCGCAGCTGGCGCAGGCTTGGACGCTGCCGTTGGGCGCTCGCAGCCAGTACGGCAGCTACTCCTCGACGCCGATCCTCAGCGGCGGGATCGTCTACTCGCAGGACCTCGCCTCCAACGTGCAGGCGATCGACGCCAAGACCGGCAGCGTGATCTGGACGAAATCTTTCGAATCGCCCGACCAGGGCCCCAACGGGCTGGTCGTCCAGGGCGGTCGCATCTTCGGCGCGACCGCGACGGCCGCCTTCGCGCTCGACCAGAAGACGGGCGACCTGCTGTGGTCGGTGACGCTCGTGCGCAACGCCCACGAGGGCATCGACATGCAGCCTGGCTATCACGACGGGATCGTCTACATCTCCACCGTACCCGGCAACAACAACAAGTTCTACGGCGGCGGCGCGGTCGGCATCCTGTGGGCGCTGGAAGCGGGGACGGGCCACAGACTGTGGCACTTCGACACGGCGCCCGCAAACCTGTGGTCGTCGGCGAACACGAACGTCAACTCGGGTGGCGGCGTGTGGTACGCGCCGGCGTTCGACGAACACGGGTCGATGTACATCGGCACCGGCAACCCAGCGCCGTTTCCGGGCACCGAACAGTTCCCGTGGGGGTCGAGCCGCCCCGGTCCGAACCTGTACACCGACTCGATCGTCAAGCTCGACGCGAGCACGGGCCGGCTGGAGTGGTACTACCAGCTCACGCCGCACGACCTCTACGACCGCGACCTGCAGGACCCGCCGATCCTCACTCACATCGGCGGCCGTGAAGTCGTGATCGCTGCCGGCAAGGCCGGTTTTGTGATCGCTCTCGACGCCGCGACCGGCAGGCTGCTGTGGAAGCGCTCTGTGGGTATCCACAGTGCCAACGACAACGACGGGCTGTACGCGATGCGCGGCGAATACTCCAAGCTGCACCTCGACCAAACGATCTACCCGGGCCTGCTCGGCGGCGTGATCGCGCCGATGGCGACCAACGGCTCGTCGGTGTTCGTGCCGGTCGTCAACCACCCCGTGTCCTTTTCCAGCCAGACCGAACCGCAGGAAGCGGGCCCCAGCGGCGGCGAACTGGTCGCGCTCGACCTTGCCAGCGGCGCGGTGCGCTGGGACCAGAAACTGCCATCCTCCCTTTTCGGGGCCGTCACCATCGTCAACAACGTCGTCTTCGCCACCGACTTCGAAGGCAAACTGATGGCGTTCAACGCCGCCAGCGGCAGGCCCGTCTGGGAAAAGCAGCTGCCCGCCGGCACCAACACCGGCGTGTCGGTCGAAGGCGACACGCTGATCGCGCCCGCGGGGATCGCGATCGCCGAAGGGCAGCGCCCGGCGCTGGTGGCCTACCGGCTCGGGGGGTGAGCGGGGCTTGGCCTCGCCGGGGCCGGGGCATCTTTTGTTTTTGGGGACGAGGCTCGGGGGTGAGCGGGGCTTGGCCCCGCCGGGCCGGGGCGTCTTTGTTTTTGGGGACGAGGCTCGGGGGGTGAGCGGGGCTTGGCCTCGCCGGGGCCGGGGCATATCTTTGTTTTTGGGGACGAAGTACCTTGAGATATCCAGATATCCGTGCGCATATCCAGATATCTGGCACCACTTCGTCGCGAAAATAAGACCAACACCCCAAGCCGGCCGCCGCTGCTGCTTGCCCCGCGGACACTCCAGCTCGCCGCGCGTGCTGCTGCCGCCTCGCGAGCACCTCAAGCCCGCCGCCCTTGCCGCCGCCGCCGCTGCGAGCACCTCAAGCCCGCCGTCCCTGCGAGCACCTCAAGCCCGCCGTCCCTGCGAGCACCTCAAGCCCGCCGTCCCTGCGAGCACCTCAAGCCCGCCGTCCCTGCGAGCACCTCAAGCCCGCCGTCCCTGCGAGCACCTCAAGCCCGCTGCCCCTGCCGCCGCCGCTCCTGCCGTCCCCTGCGAGCACCCCAAGCCCGCCGCCGCTGCCTCCGCCGCCGCTCCGCGAGCACTCCGGCCCCAACCCTCCAAGCGGCTATGACGCGCGGGACCGCCGCAGCTGGTGCTCGTAGGGGCCGCGACCCGTCAGGCAGGCGGCCCCACAGCGCGCCGCCAGCGCAAGCGCCTCGAGGGTAGCCAGGCCGGCGCCGAGGCCGTAGGTGAGTCCGGCGGCGAAGGAGTCGCCACAGCCGTAGGAGTCCACGGCCGGCCCCGGCGGCACACTCGCCTGCCAGCGGCCCTGCTCGCCCGCGCGCGTGCGGTAGGTGCCGCCACGAGCGCCTTCGGTCATGACGACCAGGGCTGCCCGCGCCAGCGCGTCGTCGGTCGCCTCGCCGCGCTCGACTGCGTCCTGTGCGCTGAGCACAAGCGCGTCCAGGTCGACGCCGTGCCCCAGCGCGTGCACCGCCCGCGGGCTGGCGACCAGCACCCGCGCGCGCCGCGCCGCACGCAGCGCAGCGGTGTCCCCCGCGGTGAAGTAGACGGCGTCCATCTGCGCAAGGCGCCCCCACGGCAGCGCGCCGTCCTCACCGTGCGGCTCCAGCCGCGGCCCGAACGTTGTGATCGTGCGCTCGCCGGCGTCGTCCACGAGCGTCACCGCGGTGCGGGTCGGCGCCCGATGCGCCGCGGCGTGCACCTCCACGCCCAGCTCCTGCAGGCGCGCCGGGGCGCGCCGTCCGTGATCGTCGTCGCCGAGCGCCGTAAGCAGCAACGCGTCACCTGCCAGTCGCGCGAGTTGCACGGCCGCGACCGCCCCGCCACCCGCCGGCTCTTCGAAGGGGTCGCGCGCGTGGACGACCTCACCGGCCACCGGTACGCGCGCCACGCGCGCGAATCTCACCCACTCGACATGCCCCACGGCGGCCACGCGCGGCCGATTCCTCTGCATCGGTGACAGTGTCCCAAAGCGCCGGCCGCGGCTCATGCCGGCCGCTGGGTCACGAGCCGGAACACCGGCCGATCGTGCGCCGCGAGGGGTGCGACTGGGCCGTCGGGCCGCGCCGCACTGCCGACGGATCTGTTCCCGGCGCGCAGGGCCGCTCCGCGGCGTTTCAGACGCGCGGCATGAACTCGGGTACGTCGAGGTCATCGACCGCGAAGCCGCGCCGCTCGCCCCGGGCGGGCGCCTGGTTCGAGCGGCCACGCTGCACGCGGGGCTCGCCGGCGGGCTCCTCCAGGCGGGTGCGACCGGCCGCTCGGGAGGGCTGCTCCTCGTAGCCGGTCGCCACCACGGTGACCCAGACCTGGTCGGTGAGCTTCTCGTCGACCATCGCGCCAAAGATGATGTTGGCGTCGGCGTGGGCGGCTTCGGCGACGGCCTTGGCGGCCTCGTTGACCTCCCACAGGGAGAGGTCGCGCCCGCCGGTGATCGACAGCAGGATCGAGCGGGCGCCCTCCATCGAGGTTTCCAGCAGCGGCGAGGAGACCGCCTGCATCGCGGCCTCGGTCGCGCGGTGATCGCCGCCGGCGCCCATGCCGATGCCGAGCAGCGCGTTGCCGGCGCCGCTCATGATCGTGCGCACGTCGGCGAAGTCGAGGTTGATCAGGCCCGGCAGCGTGACCAGGTCCGAGATGCCCTGCACACCCTGGCGCAGCACATCGTCGGCGACGCGGAACGCGTCGACCATCGAGGTCTGCTTGTCGAGCACCGACAGCAGGCGGTTGTTGGGGACGACGATCAGCGTGTCAACCTCCTCGGCGAGCGCTTCGATGCCGTGCTCGGCCTGCTCGGCGCGCCGCGAACCCTCGAACCCGAAAGGCTTCGTGACGATCGCGACGGCGAGAGCGCCAATTTCGCGCGCGATACGCGCGATGATGGGGGCGGCGCCCGTGCCGGTTCCACCGCCGGCACCGGCGGTGATGAAGATCATGTCCGAGCCCTTGAGCAGCGCCTTGGCGCGGTCGTAGTCGTCCATTGCGGCCTGACGGCCGAGGTTCGTATCCGAGCCCGACCCCAGGCCGCGCGTGAGCGCTGCGCCGATGTGCAGGGTGATGTCGGCACTTGACTGCTGCAGCGACTGCAGGTCGGTGTTGATCGCGACGAACTCCACCCCGGCGACCTCGGCCTCCACCATGCGGTTGACGGCGTTGACGCCGGCGCCGCCGACGCCGACGACGCGGATCACCGGGTGGGCAACCGGCGCAGCCGTCCCGAACGGGCGGGGCTCCTCGCGCGCGTAGACGTCGAACGCGGGCGGCTCGGGCGCGGCCACCGGCTCGGACGCGGCATCCCGCGTGGTGGCACGCTGCTCGGCGCGCGCCTGCACGGCGGCCTCGCCGGCGACGGTCTGCGCGGCGGGGCCATCCATCACGTTGGCGGGGATCTCCGAGGAAAACACGTTGCGCAGCCGCTCGCGCGGGGTGGGCACGCGCGGGCCGCGCGCCTCGGGCTCCGCGCCCTCTCCGCTGCCTGTGGTGGTGGAGGGGGAGTCCTCGGCATGCAGTTGCTGCTGCTTGGGGGCTGTGGCCGTGGTAGCTGCCGCAGGGGCATCGTCCTCGGCCTTGGCGCCTTCTGGAGTGGCCTTGGCCGCGGGGGCCCCGGGGGCGGCCTTGGCTGTGGCGGCCTCGGGGGTGGCCTTGACCGAGGGACCGTTGGGCGTGGCCTTCACCGCGGGCGCCCCGGCGGTGGCCCCGGCGGTGGCCTTGGCCACGGGACCGTCGGAGGTGGCCTTGGTCGCGGGGGCCTCGGGGGTGGCCTTTGCTTCGACCGCCGCCCGGTGCTTGGGCGCTGTCTTTGCCTCAGGCGTGGCATTGGCCGCGGTGGCGGCCGTCGGGTTCGCCTGCGTGTCCGGCGCCTGGCCAGCGTCTGGCGCCGGGGTCTGCGCGGCGTTTGCCTGCGGCGTCTCGCGCGACTCGCTGCGCGAGGACTCACGAGCACCGGACTCCTCCTGCGCGCCGGCGCCGGCGCCAGCGGTTTCGTCGTCCTGCTCGGTCTTGCGGAAGAGGTCGGCGAGTGGCCCTTCGCGCATCGAGGCGCGTTTACCCTGCGCCATGAGCGAGCACCTCTTGGGCGAGCTGACGGTAGGACTGGGCCGCTACGCCGTCGGGCTCGTACTTGAGCACCGACATGCCCTTGACAGGCGCCTCGGCGAAACGCACGGTCTTGCGGATGCGCGAGGCGAAGACGCGGTCACCGAAGTTCTCCTCGAGGATCTCGATCGCCTCCTTCGCGTGAATCGTGCGGGAATCGACCAAGGTCGGGAGAATACCCTCGATGTCGATGTCGGGATTGAGGTTCTCGCGGATCATGGCAAGCGTGTTCTGCAGCTGGATCAGGCCGCGCATCGACAAATACTCGCACTGCACGGGGACGATCACCTTGTCGGCGGCGGTCAGCGCGTTGATCGTGAGCAGCCCGAGGCTCGGCGGGGTGTCGATGCAGATGAAGTCATAGTCCTCGCGGATCGGCTCAAACGCCTTTTGCAGCGAGCGCTCGCGGCCGATCATCGTAGACATCGCGATCTCGGCGCCGGCGAGGTCGATCGAGGCGCAGGCGACGTCGACCTCGCGCCGGCGGATGATCTCGCGGATCGAGGTTTTGTAGACCAGCACGTCGTACATCGATTTCTGCAGCGTGTCGGGGTCGATGCCCTGGGACATCGTGAGGTTGCCCTGGGGGTCCATGTCCACGCACAGCACCCGGTGCCCCTCCTCGGCGAAGGCGGCGGCGAGGTTCAGCGTGGTGGTTGTCTTGGCCACGCCGCCCTTCTGGTTGGCGAACGCGATGACCTTGGCCCTTCCTTGCACGGCAGGCTCCGATGCTCGTTTGATGGGGATGGCCGTCGTCGTGGGTATTCGCAGGCGGGCGGGGGATTCCTGCACGACTACTCTTTTCCACGCGTGCCGAGCAAGCGCACAGATGAGCACCGCCCGCTCGCCGAGCGCTTGCGCGAGTGCGAGGTGTGCGTCTGCGCGGGGCCCGGCGGCGTGGGCAAGACGACCACGGCGGCGGCGATCGGTCTCGGGTTGGCCCAGCGCGGCAGGCGGGTGGTGGTGGTGACGATCGACCCGGCCAGGCGCCTGGCGGACGCGTTGGGAGTGGTGGGATTGCACAACGAGCCCCACCGCGTGGATCCGCAGGCGCTGGCGCACCACGGCGTCGCGCCGCCTGGCGAGCTGTGGGCGACGATGCTCGACGCGAAGGTGACCTTCGACGCGCTGATCGCACGGCTCGCCCCCGACGAGCGGTCGCGCGAGCAGGCGCTGTCGAACAAGGTCTACCAGGAGGTCTTCGAGCACGCTGGCCGGAACGCAGGAGTTCACGGCCGTGGCCAAGCTGTACGAGCTGCACCGTGAGGGGCGCTTTGACGTGATCGTGCTCGACACGCCGCCGGCGCGCAACGCGCTCGACTTCCTCGACGCGCCGCAACGGATGACGAACTTCCTGGAGGGGCGGGCGCTGAGGATGTTCCTGGCGCCGAGCGGGATCGCGGCGCGGGTGGTGGGGCGCGGCACGGGGCTCGTGCTGTCGATGTTCTCGCGCTTTACCGGCGTGGATCTGCTGGCCGACCTGTCTGCGTTCTTCTCCTCGCTGGCGGGGATGGCGGAGGGTTTTCGCGAGCGGGCCGACGCGATCGACGAGTTGCTGCGCGAGCAGGGAACGGCGTTCGTGCTGGTGGCCTCACCCGAGCGCGAGCAGGCGCGGGAGGCGGTGCTGTTCGCCGAGCAGCTGCGCGCCGCGGGCTTGAGGCGGGGGGCCCTGGTGGTGAACAAGGTGCACGGGGACGGCCTGGAAGGCCACACCGTCGATGAGGTCAGGGCGCTGCTGGCGGGGGAGCTGGGAGAGCGCTTGGCGGCCAGGGTGGCGAGCAACCTGGCGGACTTCGACGTGCTCGCGCAGCGCGACGCATTGAGCGTGAAAGAACTGGCGGCAGCGCTCGGCGAGCGCGAGCCGATCCTCGTGCCGCACCTAGACCGAGACGTGAGCGATCTCGCCGGTTTGGCCCGGGTCGCGCAGTACCTGTTCGCCTGAGGGTCTCGCGCGCGGGCCGTCGCGACCGGGGGACCGGCGAGTGTCGTGTTCGCCGTCGGTGTCGTGTTCGTGCGTCGAGGGTTCGTACTCGTACTCGTACTCGTACTCGTCTGCATACTCGTCCTCGTGCACGCCAGGCCGTTGTGCGTCCGCCGCGGCCTCGGCGATCAGCTCGTCGGCGACGCGGGCCAGATCGGCGTCGAGGTGGCCGCAGACCACGTCGCGCAGGAGCGCGCGCACGTGGTTGGCGAGGTCGCGCACCAGCGCGTCCGCGCTGGCGTGGGCGGGCGCGGTGCCGGCGATCGTGGCGCGCTCGAGCGCGAGCGCCTGGTTGACGCGCCTGGCCAGCAGCGGCCACTGGTCGGGCAGCGCGCACAGCGCGGCCAGCCGCTGCGCGAGCAGCCCGTCGCCTGCATCGTCTGAGGGCTCAAGGTCGGCCGTGTCGTCCTGGTCGAGACGGCTCGCCACGCGCTCGTCCTGGCCGGGATGGCTCGCCACGCGCTCGTCCTGGCCGGGATGGCTCGCCACGCGCTCGTCCTGGCCGGGATGGCTCGCCACGCGCTCGTCCTGGCCGGGATGGCTCGCCACGCGCTCGTCCTGGCCGGGATGGCTCGCCACGCGCTCGTCCTGGCCGGGATGGCTCGCCACGCGCTCGTCCTGGCCGGGATGGCTCGCCACGCGCGTATCGTCGGGGCCGCCGGCGGGTGCGGTCTCGTCGGCTGCGAGCAGCGCGCGCAGCGCAAGCAGGTAGTCGCTGAGCGCTTCGGTCTCGGTGGCGCGCGCGCAGCCAAGTTCGAAGCGGGCGAGCGCCCAGGCGATGGGACCGGCGGTGGGAGCGCGGCGGGCGATGAGGTTGCAGAAGGCGCGCAGCTCGTCCTCTTGATCGGAGCTGACGACGAGCATGCCGTGCGGGCGCCCGCCGTGGGGCAGCGCACGGGCGCTCCAGCCTCCCTCGCCGACGCGCGCCCAGGCGAGCGGCCCGAGCGCGATGCGCCCGTCGCCGAAGAGGCGCAGGGCGCGGAGCACCTCGGCCAGGGCGTCGCGGCCGCGCGCGAGCGCGCCAAGCGCGTCGGGGTCCGAGGCGGTGTAGAGGACGAGCAGCCGCTGGCCGCAGTCGGGACCTTCGTCGACGGCCGGCGCGAGCGCCTCGGGCGGCGCGTCGGGGAGGGCGTCGGGCGCGAGGATCGAAAGGCCGGTCGCGAGCTGCAGTTCGGGCGTAGCCAGCGCGAGACCGTGCAAGGTGGCGAGCAGCGCGACGTCGGCGTCGCTATCGGGGCGCACGGCGCGCGCGAGACGCTCGATCGCCGCGTGCACACGCTCTTGCTGGGCCTCGAAGGCGGTCTGTTCGGCGAAGACGTCTTCGCACAACGCGAGCAGGGCCGCGTCGGCTCGCGGCCCGCCGCGACGCAGGTCGGGGCCGCCGGCGCGCCGGCGGCCGGGGCGTGCGCTGCGCGCGTTGACCGGTGCCTCGCGCGCCAGCAGGTAACGGTCGAGCCCGTCCAGCTCCTCGAGCAGTGCCAGCGCGGTGCCATGGCTGGGCAGCCGCCGCAGGGATGCCCAGCGCTCGCGCAGAAAGGCGGCGGTCTGCGGTTGGTAGCAGTACAGGCGTGGCCCGCGCCCGCGGCTGGAGCGCCCCGTCAGCTCGAAGGGGACCTCCGCGCCGGCATCGAGATCGGCCTGCAGCCGCGTAGCGGCCTCGCGCGCAAAGACGGTCAGAGCGGTTTCCAGTTGGCGCGTGCGCATCACAAGCCCGTTCGTCGCGGTCAACGGCGCTCCTGCGCGCGCAGCAGGGATTGCAAGGGATACGCTTTGGCGGCATGGCTCAGCGCGCGCGATCCGCGAAGCGCCCGACGCGTGAGCGCGCGAGATCGAGGCGGGCAAGCGAGCGCAGAAAGCCGTGCGTGACGAGAACATGAATGCGCGACTGGGTGGCGTCGTATAGCCGCCTGCTGAGGCCCAGTGCGATCGCGGGGTAGAAGCTCTCGACCTCGACCTCGACGTGCAGGCGCGCCCGTGCGGCGTTTGCGGTGGATAGCCGACGCACGTCGATCTGCAGGTGGCCCTTGCCGCCGCGTCCAGCGCGCGCGAGCAGCAGCCCGCGCTCGAGCGTCCAGCGCACGCTGCCGTGACCGGCTTGCAGTTCGTACTCGGGCGCGCTGAAGGTGAGCAACGTCAGTGGCCGGCACAGCAGCACGACCGAGCGCTCGCGCTCGGTGTAGTGGACGCGCACGAGGCCGAGTGTGATGCGCGTGAGAAACCGCCAGTAGGTGCGTGCCAGGCGCTCGAGGGATTCCGCCGACCACAGCCGGCGCAGATCCTCCTCGCCGAGCAGCATGTCGGCCGCCTGCACGGAGCGCACCGCACCGGTCGCGCAATCGACCGACGTGGCGTCCCGCAGGTTCATGATCGTGGCCTCGGGCATCGCTCGCGCCAAGGCTAGTGGCGTGTCAGCCGCTCGCCAACCGCCGCACGAACGGCTGGCGCGGCGGCGCGCGGGGTGGGCTCAGCTTGCGGTCGCGCCGCCGGTGGCGGCTGCGCCAGCCGTGGGTGTGGTGCTGGCGGTTACGCTCGGGGCGGTTTCCCCGCCGGTGGTGCTCGTGTCGGGCGTGCCCGCCTGCAGGGGCACGCCGAGTAGCGGTCCGTTCGGGACACTGCCGACGATTGCCGTTGTGATGCGCACGGTTTCGAGGATGCCGAGCGCCCGTGCCGCGCCGGCCGTAAGGTCCCACGAGGCGCCGTTGTGCCCGTAGGGGCCGCGGTCGAGGACGGGCACCGTGAGGCTGTGCCCGCGGTAGCCAATGCGCACGAGCGTGCCGCACGCGAGCGTGCGCGAGGCGACCCCCACGAGCGCCGGCGTGAGTGTTTGCCCGCAGGCGGTCTTGTTGCCGTAGAACCCGGGGCCGAACCACGTGGCGAGCGTCTTGGTTGTCCGCTGCGAGCCTGTCGTAGTGCCGCCCGCGCTGGCGCCGCCGGTCTGCGAGGTGCCGGCCGTCGTGCTCGTCGTGGACACCGGCGCGCTGGTGCTCGCGGTCGTGCTCGCTTCCTGTGAGGGGGTCGAATTCTGGGCCGCCGCGCCGCCGCTCGTCGCGGCCCGCGCGCTTGCGCTCGGTAGCGCCAGCGCGCCGACGCAGGCCGCCGCGGCAGCCAGCGCTGTGAGTGGACGCACAGGGCGCGCGCTAGCCGGCGAGCCGGCAACGGCGTGCGTTGCACGCTGCGGGCAGGGCATGGCAGGGGCTATGTGCTTGGCGAAAGCGAGGCGCATCTAACGGTCTCGGTTCGCCTACGGGGTGAGCTGACGGGCTCGCGC
The DNA here is from genome assembly GCA_963804675.1 of uncultured Solirubrobacterales bacterium. Taxonomy (GTDB): domain Bacteria; phylum Actinomycetota; class Thermoleophilia; order Solirubrobacterales; family Solirubrobacteraceae; genus Palsa-744. Next base: position 3,690,712 of record CAWDRI010000001.1, read on the forward strand.
CTGAGTGGCGCTACGGTCCACGACCGGGACCGATTCGCCCCAGTGGCCGGTTTCCCGGACCACGTTGGGTCCCCCGCCCTGCTCGGTCGGGACCGGGCAGGTTCGGCGTGCGCGCCAGTATACAGACTGGCCGGCCGGTGTTGTTGCGGGAGCGCTGCGGTTGCGGAGCGCTGCAGCTCCCCGACGGGCTCGTGAACGCGGCGTCAGTTCCGCTCGCCGGCGCGGCCGGCGAGCCGTGGCGGGTGAAATGGACTGTGCTACGCGCCCAATAGAGTATCGTCGTAGGAAAATCATGCCGTGTAGGGAGGATGCTCCGGCAGCTTCTTAGCTTTGGCGCGCAAAACTAAGAACAATGCATCTCCCCTCAGCAGCGTGCGAATTCTCAGTAGGCAGCCCGCCAACGCCCAGTGGCAGGCTCCCGAGTCCAAGTTGGCGGCGGGCAGCCCCTCTCACCCGCCCCGCAGCCGCCCGACGGCGTCCTTGAGCAGGCGCCCGCCCGCGGCGACGCCGCCGTGCGCGAGATCGCCGAGCAGCTCGGCCAGCGACGCGGCCAGCTCGGCCCCGCTCGGCGGCTGCACTGTCGTGCCCGGCTCGATCTCGCTTTCAGACTCAAAGCCCTGCGGCGGAACGGGCGGCTCTCGCGGCACCCGCGCCGACGCGGCAGTCTTCGCGGCGGTACGCCGCGGCGGGGCTTTGCGCCGGCCCGCCGCGTGCTTGGCAGCGGCGATACCAGCCGCACCATCTGGGCTGGTCGGCGGTGTGCCGGGGGTGTCAGTGGCAGCCGCTGCCTTGCGTGGGCTGGCCGTCTTGCGCGGTACCTCTGGCGCCGCGCCGCCGGACAGGGCCGTGGGAGCGGCCTTGTCCCCGGAGTGGGCGTTCGCCTGTCCGTCGGCCGCCTGTCCGCTCGCACGCTTGGCCGCCGCGCGTCGCGCGCTGGGCCGCTGCGGGCGGGTGCTGGGCAGGCTGGCGAAGACACCGCGCTCGGCGGGGGCTGCCCGGTCGCTGCTTGGGCCGGGTTCCCGGTCGCCGTGCGGCTCAGCTGCCGAGGATCGCACGCGTGCGGTGGTGCGGCGGCGCGCGGGCGGTTTTGCAGGCCGTTTGCTCTCGCCGGAGGGTGTCATTGGGTGCGCATCATCGCGCATGACGCGGCCGGTACGCACAAGGAAGCCGCGAAGCGAAGCGTTAGCATAGGGTCCACAGTCAGCGGTAATGTCGGGCGGGTTTCGCTCGCGTCCGGCATGTGGGCTTTTCGGTGTCCCGGCAGGGCCGGTCGCGGACGCGTTCGGGCCCGTTCATCTACGGAAACGGAAAGACGATCGATGTCAGTAGTCGAATTGCAGGAGCTCGATGAGATCAAGGGGCTGCTGGCCAAGGGCCAGCAGGTGGGGGTGCTGACGTTCGCGGAGATCTCAACCGCGACGTCCGAGCTGGATCTGGATGAGACCGATGTGGAGGAGCTGCATGGCTTCCTGGAGAAATCGGAGATCGAGCTCGTCGAGGACATCGACCCTGCGACCGCCGCGGCGCTGCAGGTCGAGCGGGCGCCGGACAAGCGTGGGCGGCGCAAAGCGAAAACGGCGCTCGACCTCAAGCCGGACATGACGACCGACTCGCTGCAGCTGTTCCTCAAGGACATCGGCAAGGTGCGCCTGCTGACCGCCCAGGAGGAGGTCGATCTCGCCAAGCGCATCGAGCGCGGCGACCTCGATGCCAAGCAGAAGATGGTCGAGTCCAACCTGCGGCTCGTCGTGTCGATCGCCAAGAACTACCGCAACCAGGGCCTGCCGTTCCTCGACCTCATCCAGGAGGGCACGCTGGGTTTGGTGCGCGCCGCCGAGAAGTTCGACTACCGCAAGGGCTTCAAGTTCTCCACCTACGCCACCTGGTGGATCCGTCAGGCGATCGCGCGGGCGCTGGCCGACAAGGCGCGCACGATTCGCATCCCGGTGCACGTCGTGGAGAAGCTCAACAAGATTGGCCGTGCCGAGCGCAAGCTGGTCACCGAGCTCGGCCGCGAACCCACCGCGGATGAGATCGCGGAGGTCACGGGCATCGACCCCGAAGAGGTCGACTCGATCAAGCGCTCCGCCCAGGCCCCGGTCTCGCTGGAGAAGCCCGTCGGCGACGAGGAGGAGTCCGAGTTCGGTCAGTTCATCGCCGACGAGCGCGCCGAGTCGCCGTATGAGCGCGCCGCCGAAATTCTCACCAAGGAGGCGCTGCGCGAGGCGCTGGAGAACCTCTCCTACCGCGAACGGCGCGTGCTCGAGCTGCGCTACGGGCTCGGCGGCGAGCACCCACGCACGCTCGACGAGGTCGGCCGCACGTTCAACGTCACGCGCGAGCGCATCCGCCAGATCGAGAACCAGTCGCTGAAGAAGCTGCAGTCGCTCGCAGAGGCACAGAAGCTCCGCGACGTGGCCTGACGGCGGATCGAATCCCCTGGCGGCGTCCTCCCTCGCTCGTGTGCTGGCCGAAACGGGGACGCGAGCCGCAAGGCGAGTGTCTCCCGGCTTCGGCACACTTCGTTCGGTGCGTCCTTGCGAGGAAATCCGAGCCGCTCGTCAGGGTCTGACGGCGGATCGAATCCCCTGGCGGCGTCCTCCCTCGCTCGTGTGCTGGCCGAAACGGGGACGCGAGCCGCAAGGCGAGTGTCTCCCGGCTTCGGCACACTTCGCTCGGTGCGTCCTTGCCAGCGAATCCGAGCCGCTCGTCAGGAGGTGAGACCGTCCATGCGACGCTGCCGCGCTCAAGGCGCGTGCAGGCGGTGCCGATGGATGGGCCATGTTCGACGTGCAGGCCGCGCTGCGCGAGCTGGTCGCGCGCAAGGGCTCAGATCTACATTTGAAGGTCAACGCCGCGCCGCTGTACCGCGTGCACGGCAACCTCGCGCCTGACGGGCAAGCCGAGCCGCTGACCGCCGAGGACACCGAGCGCGCGTTGCACGACCTGCTGCACGACGCGACCAAGCTGCAGGAGTTCGCCGACGAGCACGAGGTCGACTTCTCGTTCGAGATCGCGGGGGTGGCGCGCTTTCGCATCAACGCGTTCCGCCAGCGCGGCGTGATCTCGCTGGCGTGCCGTGCGATCCCGCACAAGATCAGCACGATCGAGGAGCTGGCGCTGCCGGAGGTGATTCGCGAGCTGGCCGAGGAGGAGCGCGGGATCGTGCTGCTCACGGGGACCACCGGCTCGGGCAAGTCAACGACGCTCGCCGCGATGATCGACCACATGAACGAGACGATGGCCAAGCACATCGTTACGATCGAGGACCCGATCGAGTTCGTGCACAAAGACAAGCGTTCGGTGATCAACCAGCGCGAGGTGGGCATGGATACGGCGTCCTTCAAGCGCGCGCTGCGGCGCGTGCTGCGCCAGGACCCGGACGTGATTCTGGTCGGCGAGATGCGCGACGAGGAGACGGTGCAAACTGCGCTGTCCGCCGCGGAGACCGGCCACCTGGTGCTCTCCACGATCCACACCGTCAACGCGATGGAGTCGATCAACCGGATGCTCGACTTCTTTCCGCCCCACCAGCACGACCAGGCGCGCTCGATGATCGCGGGTACTGTCAAGGGCGTGATCTCCCAGCGGCTGGTGCCCGGCGCGGATGGCGGTCGGGTCGCGGTCTGCGAGATCCTGCGCATGACGGGGCGCGTGCGCGACATGATCGTCGACCCCTCCCAGACCGGCAAGCTGATGGAAGCGATTGCGACGGGCGGCTACTACGGGATGCAGACCTTCGACCAGGCGCTCTTCGGGCACCTCAAGGCCGGACGCGTCACCTTTGAGTGCGCGATGAAAGTCGCCTCCAGCCCGCACGACTTCAAGCTGCTCGTACAGGCCGACGGCCGCAAGGGCACGACGATGGACGACGTCGCCTCCGCCCAGGCGCAGCGCGACGCGAGCGCGCCGAGCGGCCCGCCGAGGCCGAACGGCGCCGACGGTCCCCCGGCGTCGAACGGGGCCGGCGGACCGCCGCCCGCGCAGACGTCGCCGCTGACCGCGGTTTGAGCGCACGGCCGCGCAGCGCATCTGAGCTCAGCACGCGTAGCCGGCAGGGGCGCCGAGCGCCGTCTGAAACCGCCCGTGCGCGGGTAGTAAGCGCCCGTCTCGCCGCAGGACGGCCCGCGGGCCGCTCGTCGCAGGCCGCGCGCTCCAAACAGCTACTGCGTGCCGGGGATCTGGCTTTCGAGGACCTTCTCGGCGAAGCGCAGCATGCCGAGCGTGACCCACGGCAGCTGGCCCGCGCGCACGCGCAGGCCGACGTCACCGTTGGAGCGGATCACCTCGACGATCGTCACCACGCGGCCGATCTGGTAGTCGTCGCCGAAGTCCGCTTCGATGTGGTCCATCTCGTCGGCGACTTCCTGCATCAGCTTGGTTCGCGGGTCCGACTCGGAAGCGCTGGGGTCTGCTTCTTCTGTACCTGCCACACGGACCTCCAATCGAGATGGCCGAGACGAGCGCGCGCGCGTCATGCTACCTACTGGCGACGCCCACCGGTACTTCATTTGGTAAAGTAAGAGTGTGGCCGTGGATCCGACCTGTCCGGTGTGTCGAACTGCCGAGATCGTGTGCGGCAAGTGGACGTTGCTGCTGATTCGCGACCTGGCCGCCGGCCGGACGCGTTTTTGCGAGTTGGAGCGTTCGCTGGAGGGCATCAGCCCGCGCACGCTCTCGCTGCGCCTGCGCGCGCTGGAGGAGGAGGGCATCGTCGCGCGCCAAACATTTTCCGAGGTGCCGCCGCGCGTCGAGTACGCGCTCACCGAGAAGGGTGTCGCGCTGCTGCCGATCGTCGAGGACATGCGCTCCTACGGCGAACGCTGGCTGGGCGAGCAGTGCCGCGAGTCAGACGCCGACGCCGCCGCGGGCCTCGCGCCGGCACTCGCCGCGCTCGCGTAGCAGCGCGCGCGTGCGCTGGTCGCATGGCAGGACCGCGTGCGTGCGGGTCGCATGTCGGGCCCGCGTGCCCCGCGCCGCGCAGAGAGATGTGCGTGTGCAAGCCGCAGTCCGACCCACCCCCGGCGCCCGTTTCACGCGCGGCTGCGGCGCGCCAGCTCCCTGACGAGCGTCTCGATCGAGCGTTCGAGCTGGGCGATGCTCGCGTCCTGCACGCGCTGCACGCCGACCGCGCGGTTCAGCCACGCGTTGATCTCACGGTGACTCGTGTTTGCGCGCCGCTGCAGGTCGGCGACCAGCCGACTGCGCTCGGCGCGCAGGCTCGCCCGCCGTTCGAACGCGGCCGGCGCGGCGGCGGCGTCTGTCATGTCGGGGTTTGAGAGGGAGGGGGCCGGCGCTGGCGCGCCGGCGGGGGAGGGGTTCGCGTGGCCGGCCGCCACGCGCGGGTCCAGCGTCGCGTTGTCCCCCGCCGAGACGCCCGGCGGCTGGCCGGGCGCGGCGGGGGACGGTCCGCCGACGGCTGCGGGCGGCGAACCGAACAGCGTCATCTGTGCGGCGAACTGCGCGTGCAGCGGCACGAAGTCCGCCTCCGGCGAGCGCTCCGTGGCACGGCGCTCTGGCGCCTCCTGCTCGTCGAGCTCCGCGGGGTCGCGCGCGCGCAGGGCGACGCGGACCTCGCGCTCGAGTTCGGCGGCGTGCGCGCTCAGCAGCGGGTCGGCGGGCAGGTAGACCCAGCTCGGCTCGGGCTCGCCGGCCGCTCTGCGATCGGTGGGCAGCGTGCGCACGAAGCGCCCGACGATCTGGCGAAACACGAGCGGCGTCTTGGCCGCCGACGCGTACACGCCGACGCGCAGCCTGGGGATGTCGACGCCCTCGGAGACCATGTTGACCGCGACGATCCACGGCTCGTGCGAGCGTCCGAAGTCGGCGAGCTTGCGCGCGGCGCGCGCCTCGGTATGCAGCACCACGACCGGCGCGCGCCCGGTCGCCTCGGCGATCAGCCGCGCAACCCGCCGCGCGTGCGCGCCGTCGGCAGCGACCACCAGCCCGCCGGCGTCGCGCTGGCCGCTCGCGCGCAGCGTGCGCAGCCTGGCGTCGGCCTCGCACAAGATCCGCGCGAGCCCGTCGGGCAGCTCGGTGGAGATCGCCGTGCGGTAGCGCCGCGCGGCCTCGCGCGTGCTGAGCACCGTCTCAAACGACGATTCGATCACGTCCTCACCGCTGCGCCACGAAAGCGTGCCGTCGAACGTCACAAACGCCACCGGCCGGCACACGCCGTCGCGCACGGCGTCGGCGTAGTCGTAGGCGACGTCGGGCACGGCCAGACCCTCGCTGTCGTAGCGCACCCCGGGGATCGCGGCGGCATCGGAGCGAAACGGCGTCCCCGACAACAGCAGCCATCTCCGCGCGCGCGCGAAAGCGCGCGCGAATCCCTCCCCCCAGGCCAGCTCCTCGCCGAGATGGTGCGCCTCGTCGGCGATCACCAGCAGGTCCGCACCGGCCTGGGCGGCCCACGCGCGCGGGTCGCTGGCCACACGTGCGTAGGTGACCGCCACCCCGTGGAAGTCGCGCGGCGGGCGCGGGTCGGCCGCGTCGGGCGCGAGCTGCACGCCAAGCGCCGCCGCGGCCGCCGCCCACTGGCGCGTCAGCGGCGTGGTCGGGCAGAGCACCGCCACGCGCGTGGCCTCGCCCTGCGCCAGCAGCCGCCGCGCCAGCTCGAGCGCCGGGCGCGTCTTGCCCGCGCCGGGGGCCGCCGAGACCAGAAACGGCCCCTCGTGCCACTGCGCCATCCGCGCCAGCGCGTGCTGCTGCCACGCGCGCAGGCCACCCCCGCTGCCGCGCGCCGCCGCAGGCGGGGATGCGGCCACGCGGGCAGGGCCGGCCGCGTCCGTGGACCCGTCGGAGCCATCCCCGCGCGCGAATGGCGCTGTGCGGGTGGGCGCGTCGGCGATCTCTGGGGGCAGCGCGTTCAAGGAGAGCGGCATCCTGGGCCACCGCACGGACGGATCGCGCTGTGCAGGCGTTTTGCGCGCGCGCAGCGTCGCATCCACGCGGGCGCCTATCGTGGGGCGCGTGTCTGTCCTAAACGCTTCGATCGCCTCCGGCGAGGCCGTGCTGCGCTTCCCCTACGACGAGCGCCTGCGCCAGCTGCTGCGCGCGATCCCAGGGCGTCGCTGGGACCCGCAGGCGCGCGTGTGGTGCGTGCCGCTGGACCCCGAAGGGGCCGAGGCGCTCGCGCGGCTGCTGGCGAGCCTGCCCGCCGAGCCACACGTCAGCGGCGAGCTGACCCGCATGCTGGCTCGCCGCCGCGCCCGCCGGCGCGCGGGTGAGTGCGTGCTCGACCTGGCCCGCCCCGACGGCGAGTGGTGGCTGAGCTTCGCGACCGACACCGCCCCCGAGCAGGCGGCCACGCTGCTCGAACACCCCGACGGCTACAGCCTGCCGACGATCGGCCGCGCGCTGATCCCGCTGGACGACCGCGCCGCCGCGCTCGTCGCGACGCTGCAGCAGCGCGGCGCGCGGCTGCGGCTGACCGAGAGCGCGCGCGAGGCCCTGCACGAGCTGGGGCGGCGCGCCGACCTGCCGGGTGGCGCCGTACTGGGTGATGCCGACCCCGCCACGCGCGAGGCCGTGCTCAGCACCGCGGCGCCCGCGGCACCGCTCGGGGGCGCGCCCGGCGCCGCCGGCCGCCCGGGCGCGGCGTTGGCGTTGGGGGGCGCTGCGGGTCGCCCGGAAGACGCCCCAGGCGCCGCCCCGCCGCGCGTCGGGCACGACGTGGAGCTGCGCCGTGACCGCCGCGGCAGGCAGTGGATCGTGCTCGCGCCCGAGCACGCGCCGCTCGCGCGCGTGCTCGCCGGCCGCGCCGGTCTGAGCTCGGGTGAGGCGACGGGTGGCATGTTCGCGCTCGCGGCCGGCGAACCCGACGCGCGCGACATCGCCGCGCTGCTCGACCAGGTCGAGCCGGCGAGCGTCGATCCGCGCGTTGAACGCTGGCTGGCGCGCGCCACCGAGTGGCGCGGCACGATCGAGGTCGCGGGCTCCCGCGAGGCGCCCGTGTTCCTGCTGCTGGGCGAGGTCGCGCGGCTGCCGCCCGACGTGCGCGAGTGCGCCACCAGCGTGCCCGGGGGTGCGACCGTGCCGCTCACCGCCGCGCACTGGCAGCTGCTCGAGGGAGCGCTGCGCGGCTGGATCAGCCCCGCCACCCGCCGTTGCGTGGCGGCGTTGCGCGACGGGCGCCCCGCGCCGCCCGCCTCGCTGGAACTCTCGCCGCTGCACGAGGAGCCGACGTTCGTGCTCGCGCCCGGCCACGAACCGGCGCAGCTCGAGGCGTTTGCGGCGCTCCCCGGCGCGCACCTTGCTCGGCAGCGGCGCGGCGCCGGCCCGGCCCGCCACGAGCACGCGCGGCTGCCCGCGTTGCGCGCCGACCCGTTCTGCGTGCCCGAGCTGGACGAGTTCCTCGCCGCGCACGGCACCTGGGTGGAGCCGCAGGCGCTGGCCGCCCTGCAGGAGCTGCGCGAGCAGCACGCGCACTCCGCCGGTCTGGTCGCGCTGTCGGCGGCGACCGACGCGCAGCTCGACGTCCCCGGGCTCGGCGGCGAGTTGAAACCTTTCCAGCGCGCCGGCGTGCGCTACGTGCTGAGCCAGCGCCGCACGTTTCTGGCCGACGAGCAGGGGCTCGGCAAGACGATCGAGGCGCTTGCCGCGCTGGAGGCCGACGGCGCCTATCCCGCCGTCGTCGTATGCCCCGCCTCGCTCAAGCTCAACTGGTTACGGGAGATCGAACGCTGGCTGCCCGCGCGCGGTGTGCGCGTGCTCACGGGCACGCGCGCGAATGGCCACGCGCCGGTCTTGGGCGGCGCGGCGGACGCGCCGGCGGACATCACGCTCGTCAACTACGACATCCTCGCCGCGCGTCAGCCCGAGCTCTCGGCGCTCGGGCCGCGCGCGCTGGTGCTCGACGAGTCGCACTTCTGCAAGAACCCCGGCGCCAAGCGCACCCAGGCCGCGCAACGGCTCGCGGCCTCCGTGCCCGCCGACGGGCTCGTGCTGGCCCTGACGGGAACCCCCGTAATGAACCGCCCGCCGGAGCTGATCGCCCAGCTGCGCCTGATCGGGCGGCTGCGCGACTTCGGCTCGGGCGTGCAGTTCGGCCGGCGCTTTCGCGGGCCCGACGCGAACCTGCGCCTGCACTGGCACCTGCGCGCGCGCTGCTTCGTGCGCCGCCTAAAGGCCGACGTGCTGCCCCAGCTGCCCGCCAAGACGCGTGCGGTGGTACCGATCGAGCTCGACAACGAGCCCGAGTACCGCCTCGCCGAACGCGACGTGGTCGCGTGGCTGCAAAGCCAGCCGCTCGACCTCGGCGAACTGGACGCGAGGGTCGCCGCGGCGCTGCGCGCCGAGCGGCTCGTGCGCCTGAACGCGCTCAAGCTGCTCGCCGCCCGCGGCAAGCTGCACGCGGCGCTCGCCTGGATCCACGACTTCGCGAGCTCCGGCGAGCGCCTGGTCGTGTTCGCGCACCACCGCGAGATCCAGCGCGCCGTGATCGAGCGTTTCCCCGGCGCGCTGCACCTGCTCGGTCAGGACAGCCACGCCGCCCGCGACGCGGCGCTGCGTGCCTTCCAGGCGCCCGACGACGAGCACAACCAGCTGATCGTCTGCTCGCTGGAGGTCGCCGGCCAGGGCCTGACGCTGACGCGCGCCTCGAACGTCGCGTTCCTGGAGCTCGATTGGACGCCCGCCAAGCACGACCAGGCCGAGGACCGCTGCCACCGCATCGGCCAGCAGGACGCCGTCAACGCCTCCTACCTGCTCGCCGCCAACACGATCGACGAGACGATCGCCACGCTGCTCGAACGCAAGCGTGCCGTGATCGGTGCCGTGACCGACGGGCGCGAGGACGACGAGCAGGGCGTGCTCGACGCGCTCGTGCGCGAGCTGCGCGGCGTGCCCTACCGGCACCTGCGCGTGGCGGCATAGGCCGCACACGGCCTGTTTAGCCGGCCGCGCGGCCCTCACGGCGCGCCGCGAAGGCCCTCTCAGCGCGCCGTGACCGCCTCGGCGGCGGCCTCGCGGCCGATAAACGGCGCGAGCACGATGTAGCCGACGTGGTTTGCCAGCTCGGGCAGCCGCCGGGTTTGGCCGCGCAGGATGTAGTCGTGCAGCAGCTCAAACACGCCGCCGACAATCGCCTCGTTGACCAGCGGCGGCGAGTCGCTGGCGGGCGAGCTGCCAGCCAGGTCGAGGTCGAGCAGCTGCGTGTAGGCCGCGTTGGCCTCCTCGACGCGACCGGCGACGTGCGGATAGGCGATCAGGATGTCCACGCACGCCAGATGTGCGAGCGCCGGCTCAGACGCGAGAAACTCCAGCAGCGCGAGGATCCCCGCGCGGACCCCGCCGATCCAGTCGGTCTGCTTGGCCAGCGAACGGTCGATCGCGGCTTTCGCGCGCGAGTGGCCCACCTCGTAGGTCGCCAGAAACGCCTCCTCCTTGCTCTCGAAGTGCGTGTAGAACGTCTGCAACGAGATCGCCGCCGCCGCCGCGATTTCCTCGAGACTCAGCGCCTGATAGCCGCCGCTGGCGGTCAGGCGGGCGATCGCGTCGAAGATCCGCTCGCGCTGGTTGAACACGACGAAGCCGCGCGGCAGGTTGTGCTCGCCGCGGGGCAGCCCTCGCACCGCCCACGGCGTCGGCGGCGAGAAGCTGCCCGGCGCGCGTCCCCCCTCGATCCAGCGCGACTTGCGCGCGACCACATGCTCCGGTATCGCGGGCGGCGTCGGGTAGTAGCAGGCGATCCACTCCATCAGCTCGGGCACGAGCCGCAGTAGATCCTGCTTGAGCGCCTTGTTGGTGCGCTCGGCGCGCACGCGCGAGTAGACGACCTTGCGCAGCGCGCCGACGATGGCGCGCGCGACCGCGTCGGGAATCGTGCCCGGGCCCGGCGCCTGCGCAAAGCCCCTGCTGATGAACCGCTCAAAGCGCGCCGCGCCGTCCGCCCAGCGCTGCACCCCGACCGTGCCCGACGCACCCATCTCGACACAGATCAACCTGGCGGCGTCGGGTCGCTGCGCGATCGCGACGAACAGCGCGCGGATCATCGCCTCCAGTTGCTCAAGCCAACCGTCCCTAGCGGCATACACCTCCAGCAGCCGCCGGGCCTCAGTCTCGACGACCGTGTCGTAGGTCGCCAGCAGGCAGTCCTCCTTATTCTCGAAATGCTCATAAAACGTCCGTCGCGAGATACCTGCGCGCGCGACCAGGTCGGAGATCGTCGTTGCGACCACGCCCCGTTCGTTGACGGCCTGGATCATCGCCTCGACCAGCCGTTCGCGCTGATGTGCCGCCACCTCTGCGCGCGGCAGCGCCTGGGGACCGCGCGGCAGCCCGCGCGCATCGCTGCCGCTGGCGCCGCCGCCGCCGTTGCGGCCGCCACCGGCGCCGTCGCGCCTGCCGCGGGCCGGGCCGTCGCGCGCGCCGCTGCCGCGCCTGGCGCCGTCACGCGCGCCGCGGGCGGGGCCACCGCGGGTAGGGCCACCGCGGGCCGGGCCACCGCGGGCCGGATCCCCGCGGGTGGGGCCATCGCGGGTGGGGCCACCGCGGGCCGGGTCCTCGCGGGTGGGGCCACCGCGCGCCGGGTCCTCGCGGGTGGGGCCACCGCGGGCGGGGTCCCTGCCCGCGCCAGCGTCGGCCGCGTCGCCGCCCCCAGCCGCGCCGGTGCGTCCGCCCTCGCGCGCACCGTTGCGCGCGCGCACCGCGGTTTTGGTGCGCCGCGTGCCTGTAGGACCGGCTTTGCGGCCACCACCCTGCTCGCGTCGTCCCTCGGGCACAGGTTTACCTTAGTTGAACGAGTTGGGCGGGCCAATGGCGCCTGACGGTCATGCGATCCGACCTCCGATAACCTCATCTAACTTGACAGGATGAGTAAAGCATGATTTATATGTAGGTAGGGATAGGAACCCAGCGTAGTTCGCCACAAACGACAGTAGATTGGGAAGAAGAGCAGCAGGGGAATGCAAATTACGTTGAACATCGGCCAAGCGGGGATATCGGGGCGGACGCTTGCGGCGCCGCTCACGGGTCGCCTGCTTGTAGGGATGTTCTGTAGGCAGCGTACTATTAGCTGGGACACACTGGCCCATGGGGAATATGTCCGTTGGCCCATCCGGCCAACGGCTGTCGTAGGGAGGTCAAAAATCATGAGGATGTCCGTCTGCGAGCAGCGCGGGCTGCTGCGCGCACTACATGCGCGGTGGCCTTACCGCCGCTCGCACTGCCGTCACGACCTGCACTGGCTGGTGCGCGTACGTTCGCGCCGTGGCTGGTGCGCCACCGGCCGCGCGCACCCGGTACGCACGCTGCCGCCCGTGCGCCGGCGGCCGCTGCGCTGAGACGCCGGCGCGCGAGCGTCACCGTCCAGCCACCAGCGCACGACGCTCGGCGCGAGCCGCGCTAGGATCGGGCCACGCATGGCGGTGACGCATGAACCGATCGGCTCACCTGCCCCTGGCGCGGGTCCCGGGGAGCGCGAGGCCGACGCCGAGCTGCGGGCGCTGTCGATCGACACGATCCGCGGCCTGGCGATGGACGCCGTGCAGCAGGCCAACGCCGGCCACCCGGGCACCGCGATGGCGCTCGCGCCGCTCGCCTACACGCTCTTCCGGGGCTTTCTGCGCGCCAACCCGCGCGACCCGCAGTGGCCCGACCGCGACCGCTTCGTACTGAGCGCCGGGCACGCCTGCGTACTGCAGTACTCCCTGCTGCACCTCACCGGCTACGGGCTCGGCCTGGAGGACCTCGAACAGTTCCGTCAATGGGGCTCGCGCACCCCCGGGCACCCCGAGCGTGGCCCCGGGATCGAGGTCACGACCGGCCCCCTCGGCCAGGGCTTCGCCAACGCCGTCGGCCTGGCGGTCGCCGAGCGCTTTCTCGCCGACCGCTTCAACCGCCCCGGCGCCGCGGTCGTCAACCACCACATCTACGCGATCTGCTCCGACGGCGACCTGATGGAGGGCATCAGCCAGGAAGCGGCGTCGATCGCCGGGCACTTTGCGCTCGGCAAGCTGATCGTCTGCTACGACGACAACCACATCACGATCGACGGCTCGACCGCGATCTCCTTCGACGGCGAGAACCACCCCGCGCGCCTGGCCGCCGACGGCTGGCACGTGCAGCGCGTCGCCGACTCCGAGGACCTCGACGCGCTGCAGGCCGCGCTGCTGGCGGCGCGCGCCGAACGCGAACGGCCCTCGTTCATCGCGATCCGCTCGCACATCGCCTACCCCGCCCCGCACGCCACCGACACCGCCGCCGCCCACGGCGCGCCGCTCGGCGAGGACGAGGTGCGCGCCACCAAGCAGGTGATGGGCTTCGACCCCGACCGCCGCTTCTGGGTCGACGAGCGCGTCTATGAGCACATGAACCTCGCCGCCTCCGGCGAGCGCGTGCAAAGCGAGTGGCGCGCGCGTTTCGAAAGCTGGCGCGAGCGCCACCCGGAGCTGGCCGAGGACTGGGACCGTGCGTGGTCGGGCCGCCTGCGCGACGGCTGGCGCGCGGCGCTGCCGACCTTCGCCGCCGGCGAGAAGCTCGCAACGCGCGCGGCCGGGCAGAAGACGATGGCGGCGTTCTCCACCTACGCGCCGACGATGATCGGCGGGGCCGCCGACCTCGTGGAGTCGACCAAGACCCTCTTCGAGGGCGCCGGCGAGTTCTCCAAGGTCCACGCCGGTCGCAACGTGCCCTTCGGCATCCGCGAGCACGCGATGGGCGCGATCGTCAACGGCGCCGCCGTGCACGGCGGGATCGTCAAACCGTACGGCTCGACGTTCCTGGTCTTCTCCGACTACATGCGTGGCTCCGTGCGCCTCTCCGCGCTGATGGGGCTGCCCGTGGTGTGGGTCTGGACGCACGACTCGGTCGGGCTCGGCGAGGACGGCCCCACGCACCAACCGATCGAGCACTACACGTCGCTGCGCGCGATGCCGCGCCTGTGGGTGATCCGCCCGGCCGACGCGAACGAGACCGCGCACGCCTGGCGCGTGGCGCTGGAACGCGAGGACGGCCCCGTGGCGCTGCTGCTCTCGCGCCAGGGCACACCTGTATTCGACCGCGCCGGCGAACAGCTGGCCCCCGCGGACGAACTGGAGCGCGGCGCCTACGTGCTGTGGGACTCCGGGGCCGGGGCCGCTGGGGACGCCGGGGCGTCCGGGGCCGCCGGGAACGCCGCTTCCGGCGCTTCGGCCGCCGCCGCCGCACCGCCGCCGCTCCCGCAGCTGATCCTGATCGCCACCGGCACCGAGGTCGCGCCCACGCTGGAGGCGGCACGCACGCTCGCGGCGCAGGACATCGGCGTGCGCGTCGTCTCGATGCCGTGCGTCGAACTCTTCGAAGCGCAGCCCGCCGAGTATCGCGACGCCGTGCTACCGCCCGCGGTCTCGGCGCGCCTGGCGGTCGAGCCCGGCGCGACGATCGGCTGGTGGAAGTGGGTTGGCACCCACGGCGACGTGCTCGGCCTCGACCGCTTCGGCGCCTCCGCCCCAGGTGCGCGCGTGCTGGCGGAGCTGGGCTTCACCGCCGAGAACATCGCCGCGCGCGCGCGGGCGCTTCTGGGCTGATTCGCGTTGTGCGTCTCGTGCCGGGCTTGTGAGGACCGGGACCTTCTGCGATCATCATCGGCGAGCCGCGTATGGAGCACGTCACGATCACAGGTGCGATCAACGGCCGCTACGTCATCAGCGACAGGCGCCCGGACGGAGTCCTGACGCTGGAGCCCGACACCTCAATCGAGGCGATCCGCGAGCGGACGGGCACACGCGAGCCGACCGCGGAGGAGTGGGCTGAGTTCGAGCGTGACCACGGCTCGCAGATGCTGCCGGCAGACGGCGATAACTGACTCCGCGTGCCGCCTCGCACTCCGTGCCTTGAGACGCGCTTTGACGAGATCGCGTGGGCAGAGGACTTGGCGCGCACCAGCGACGCGGGCCGTACCGCCGCCGCGAGTGCCCGTCAGGACTTTGAACGCCAAAGCGGTGTGCCTGTCCCGCAATTGCGCCGTGTCGATGAGCATGGCCGGGATGGGACCGTGCTGCCGCGGTGCGCCAAGGTCTATGTGCCAGCTCCCACAGGACGGTTCGGGATTGTATTCAAGCTTGAGTTCGAGCAGAACCAGGGTGTGGTGCTGAACTTCCTCGCGTTCGGCGCCCGCCATCACCCGCCGCAATCGCGTCGCCCCACGGTGTACCAGCTCGCTCACTGGCGGATGCATGGCCGGCATCCCCGACGCTGAGGTGGCACCGCCGGCACGCAGCGCCAACTCGGCGTAGTCTCTCTCGGGGACCCCCAGGTTGGGTTCCCACCCCCAAGCGACCTCGAGGAGGATCAAGATGCCAGCGCACAACCTCTCGCCACTGTCCCGCCTGTCCGCGCTCGGGCAGAGCGTGTGGGTGGACTTCCTCTCGCGCGGGTCGATCCGCGGCGGGCACCTGCAACAGCTGCTCGACGAGGACGCGGTCGTGGGGGCGACCTCGAACCCGAGCATCTTCCAGAAGGCGATGAGCGAAGGCGAGGCGTACGACGAGCAGCTGCGCGAGTTGAGCGGCGAGGGGCTCGATGCGCGCGACTCCTTCTGGCGGCTGGCCGAGCGCGACATCAAGGACGCGTGCGACCTGTTTCGGCCCGTGTGGGACGCGGGCGCCGGGCGCGACGGCTACGTCTCGCTGGAGGTTGACCCGGGTCTGGCGTACGACACGCTGAGCACCTACCGCGAAGCGATGCGCCTGCACGAACTGGTCGACCGCGCGAACCTGATGGTCAAGATCCCGGCGACCAAGCCGGGGTTGGCGGCGATCGAGGACGTGATCGCCAAGGGCCGCTCGATCAACGTCACGCTGATCTTCTCGCTGGGCCGCTACGCGGAGGTCGCCGAGTCCTACATCCGCGGTCTGGAGCGGCTGATCGCGGCCGGCGGGCACCCGCGCGAGGTCGCCTCCGTCGCGAGTTTCTTCGTCTCGCGGATCGACACAGAGTGCGACCGGCGCCTGGAGGAGCTCGGCGGGCAGGACCACCTCAAGGGCAAGCTGGCGGTGGCCAACGCCAAGCTCGCCTACCAGCACTACAAGCAGACCTTCCGCGGCCCCCGTTGGGAGTACCTGGCCGGCAAGGGCGCGACCCCGCAACGCGTGCTGTGGGCGTTGACCTCGACGAAGAACCCTGCCTACCCCGACACGCTCTACGTCGAGGAGCTGATCGGCCCGAACACGGTCAACACAATGCCCGAGGAGACGATCTCCGCCTACCAGGACCACGGCCGCCCCGAGCTGCGCCTGGAGCAGGAACTCGACGCGGCACACGCGCTGCTCGGCGAACTGGCGCGCGCCGGCGTCGACTACGACGACCTCACCGACACGCTCGAGCGCGAGGGCGTCGAAAAATTCGCCTCCGCGTTCGACGAGCTCGTGGGGTCGCTGCGTGGGAAGCAGAGCTCGCTCGTGGCTGCGTAGCCGCAGTAAGGTCAACGGCAGGCTGCTGCTTTGCATGGAAGGCGGCGGAGCGTCGGCTTGGCTCGTGGTTGTCGTCCGTTCGTACAGCAAGCCACACCGACGATGGTCAGGTGCTGGCCTCCGGCGAGGACTACTTCGGTGCGGAAGGCGGCGGCGCCAACAGCCGCTTGGACGACGCCGGCGTCCCTGAAAGGCCGGTGGGGCTGGTGTAGCCGCGGGCGGCGTAGCCCCAGCTCAGGACCCCGGAAGCTCGATGTTCTCGAACGTGAGAACCTCGGCGAGCTTGTCGAAGTGTGTATCGCGGTGAAGCAGCGCGACGCCACCGTGCTCAGCAGCGGCTGCGGCGATCAGCGCGTCGGTCAGCGGCACGCGGTGATACCCGTCGCTGTGCTCAGCCAGCTCGCCGAGCGCGCTCATCGCGGCGTCAGCGACGGCGCGATCGTTGCGCAGGATTCGGAATCCGTCAAGCTCTGTCTCGACTGAGGTGTACTCGGGGGTGCTGCGAGTGGAGTAGAGGATCTCCATCCGCACGATCGGCGTAATCCACAGCCGATCATCGCCCATCGCTTGCTTGACGAGCCCGACAAGCTCGGCGGGGAGAGACGAGAACCGCCACCACGCTGACGTGTCGGCGATAAACGGCGCGTCGCCTTCGAGCAACTCGACGGCGTCCACCGCAGGTCGCTTACGACTCGTTGTCAGTCAGCTGCTCGATGTGCTCGAGCGTGTCCCGATCCAGCCCATCCGGGCTGAACACGCGCTCGGCGAGCCGCCGCCGCCGCTCGGTGCGTTCTTCGTCGCTCAGCGCGGGCTTCTCAGCCGTCGGGGTGGTGCTCAAGACAGAATGCTTCACGACTCCAAGCGTAGCGCCGGAATACGATATGAACCGATCGGCAGACACATATGTGAGTCCCCCGTGGGCTGGCAGGGATTCGATCGGACCCCTTCGGGGTCCCGGAGGGGTCGCCCGGCCGCGTGCGCGCGCGGCGTCTGAACACTCAGCCAACCAGCCGCGCCCCCCGCGACGGGCGCACCTCGTACGCACCGGGTGGCGGTGTGGTGTCGGGCCCGAACAGCGCGAGCACGCTGCCCCCGAACCCCCCGCCGACCATCCGCGCGCCGACCGCGCCCGCCTGGCGCAGTCGCTGCACGGTCGCCTCGACCGCCGGCGTCGAGCACTCGTACAGCTCGCGCAAGCTCGCCTGCGACTCGTTCAACGCCGCCCCCACCGCCGCCAGTTCGCCGCCGCGCAGCGCCGCGACGGTCGCGCGCACCCGCGCGTTTTCGCCGAGCACGTGCTGGACCCGGCGCGCTAGCCGCGCGGGCAGCTTGGCGTCTACTTCCGCCACCACGCGCGCCTGGCGCTCGGCCAGGCCCGCGCGCGCAAGCGGGGCGTGCTCGTTCGCGGGGCCCAGCCCCCCCTCCAGCTCGCGCAGCGAGCCAATCCCCAACAACTCGCACGCTCTGCGGCACTCCGCGCGGCGCTCGTTGTAGCCCGCCTGCGCGAGCGTGCGCCGCTCGCCCGCGTCGAGCAGCACCACGCGCCACCCCTGCGCCAGCGCGAGCGGCACCGGCTCGATCGCGAGCGTCGCGAAGTCGATCAGCAGCGCCGCGTCGGGTTGCCCGAACAGCGAGGCCAGCTGATCCAGCAGGCCCGTGCGCGCGCCGACCCACTCGTTCTCCACGCGCGCGCACAGCCCCGCCAACGCGCGGCGGTCAAGCGACCCGTCCCGCTGCGCGAGCGCGTTCGCGCCGCGCTCCTCGCCGGCGAGTCCCAGCAGCGCCAACGCCAACGCGACCTCCAGCGCCGCCGATGATGACAGCCCCGCACCCTGCGCGATTGTCCCGTGAATCTCCAACTCGGCGTCCGGCAGCTCGACCCCCAGCGCGTCCAGTTCGCCCGCGACACCGCGCACAAACGCCCGCCACGTTCCAGCCGGGGCCCGCTCACCGACCGCGAACTCGTCGCTCTCGTCGAGATCGAGCGCCCGCGCCAGCACGTGCCCGGGGCCGCTGCCGGTCGGTCCGGCGGCCCTGGCGCTCACCGTGACACCCTGCGCAATCGCGAACGGCAGCGCGAGCCCGTCGTTGTAGTCGGTGTGCTCCCCAACCAGGTTCACGCGCCCCGGCGCGAACGCACGCACCGCCTCGCGCGCCCCCGTCGCCGGCGGCCTCACGCAGCCCACCTCGCCCCGCGCAGCCCGAACGGTGCCCGCCCGCCCGCCCGCTCGCGCCCGCGTCTGCGTGCCCGCGCCCGCCCGCGCCCGCGTCTGCGCGCCTGGCCTGCGATGCGTCTCACCCGGGTGCCCCGTCGCGCGCGCGCGCAATCGCCTCGCGCAGCGCCCCGGCCGCCTCCTCGGGCAGCGTGTCCACGATGAACGTCCCCCCGCCCTGCTCGGAGCCCGCCAGGTACTTCAGCTTGTCCGCGCTGCGCAGCGGCGGGTAGAACTCGACGTGCAGGTGGCCGTGCCCCTCCAGGTGTCCCGCGCTCGGCGCCTGGTGGACGACCATCACGTACGGGCACGCCCTCGCGAACAGCGCGTCATAGCCGCGCGTCAGCGCCTGCAGCGCGTCGGCCAGCGCGTCGAGCTCCGCCGGGCTGCACTCGCGCAGGCTCGACCTGTGCTCGCGCAGCGCGACATGCGCTTCATATGGCCACCTCGCCGCCACCGGCACGTACGTCACGACATGCTCGTCTTGCGCCAGCAGCCGGTGCTCGGCCAGCAGCTCGGCGCGCACCAGCTTGCACACCGCGCACGCCCCCAACCGTGCGTCGGCCGCCGCCTCCGCCGCCGGCACCGGCGGCAGCAGCGGGTAGCCGTAGATCTGACCGTGCGGGTGGTGCAGCGTCACCCCGACCTCGACCCCCCGGTTTTCAAAAATCAACACATACTCGACATCCGCCCTGGCGCCCAACGCCACATAGCGCTCACGCCACACCCACATCAGCGCCCTCGCGCGCTGCGCCGGCAACGTCGCAAACGAGTCCGTGTGGCTGTCCGTGTAGACGACCACCTCGGCCGCGCCCCGCGGCGCCTGGAACGCCGGAAACCTGTTCTCGAACACCACAACCTCAAACGCTCCCGCCGGAATCTCCGTCTGCGGCCCGCCCGGGCGCGTCGGGCACAACGGGCAGTCCGCGCTCGCCGGCAGGAACGTCCGCTCCTGCCTGTGCACCGCGTAGTCCACCCACTCCCCCCGCAACTCGTTGAACCGCAACTCACCCACCGTCCCCGCGCCCTCCCTGCTCGCCGGCCCCGCCTCCGCGGCTCTCGCTCTCGGCCTCGCTCTGGCCCTCGCTCTCGCCCTGCTCGTGCGCTGTGCGCTCGTCGTCCTCGCGCACGCGCCGGTAGAAAATCAGCTCGCGCCCGTCCGCTTTGCGGCTTCGTTCGAGCGCCAACGGGCCGCAGCGCCCGGGTTGCTCCCGGTCCTGCTGCACGCCGCCATGCGACTCCTGCGGTCCCTCGCGCATCGACACTAGGTATACCCATCCCAGCGTTCGCTTTAGGTTGCGCCGCTACCGTCCCTCTGGTCTTGGATGCCCACGACCGCAACCCGCCGCGCGCTCCCTCCGAACGGCGCGCCTGGCTCACCGCGCTCGGGCTGTTCGCGCTCGGCGTCGGTGTACTGGTCGCCGTGCTCGGCGGCGCGCTCGACTCGACCGGCCCCACGCCCGCGGCCACGCGCCCGCCCGCCGTGCTCGTCGCCGCCCGCACCCCCGTCGTCGCGAACGGCCCCACACGGACACTGCGCGCCGGCCGTGGCGCCTCCGCGGATGGTCCCTACGCGGCCCTCGCGCAGCGCAAATCCCACCACCTCCTCGCCGCCACCGCCACCGCGCCGGCCACCGGCGGCGGGGGTGCCGCCGGCGGGACGGGCGCCAGCGGCGCCGCTGCGTCCGGCCCTGGCGCGTCCGCGACCTCCGGTGTCGCGGACGCCGGGACAAGCGCCAGCGGTGCCGGCGCGGGAGCCGGTGTGGGAGCCGGCGCAGGTGGCGCTGCGAGCACCGGCGCCGCGTCGTTCGGCGCTCCCGAAGTGCCGATCTCGACCGCCTGGGAGGCCGGCTTCTACCCGATCTACGCCGAAGCTCAACACGTCTTCGGTGTCAACTGGCTGCTGCTCGCCTCGATCCACGACCAGGAGACCGCCTTCTCGACCGCGCCCGGCACCTACCACGGCCTGAACTTCGCGCACTGCTGCGGCGGGCCCATGCAGTTCAACGTCACCAACGGGCCGACCACCACCTGGCAGCTCGTGCAAAACGCCTACCGCTACGGCCGCCGGCCCGCCACCTACGACCACCGCACCTCCCACCACCCCTCGATCTACGACGACTTCGACGCGATCATGGCCGCCGCCTGGCTGCTCTCCTCCGACGGCGCCGGCGCTGCGCTCGACGACCCCGCCTGGTGGGCCGCCTACGACTACTACGGCCACGGCGTCGCCGGCGTCGCCTACGCCGACCAGGTGCTCGCGCGCGCGATCTCCTGGTCCCAGCACGGTTTCTGCACCGACTGCGGCGTTGACCCGCAGATGGTCTCCGCCGTCGAGCAGGCCTACGGCGCACCCGTGCTGGAAACGCTCGAACGCGAAGCCGCCGAACGCGCACGGCACGCACGTCGCCCGCACCACGCGCGCAGCGCGCATCGCAGGTAAGCCGCTCACGGGCGATCGGTTTTGGGTTGGTGGCCGCCTGGCGGCGGCCACCGGGAGGGTTTGCGACTGTCCTGCTCTATGGGCAGATTCGATTATTCAGTAGTATTGCCTGTCGCTGTGCTCAAGGGTCCAAACTCGATATCTCCGCAATCTGCGCCCACGCAGAGCCTCCCGGCGCAGCCCGCGGCCGTTCGCCTGCGGCGACCGAACGCCGGCTCCAGCTCCGGCGTCGACAGCGCGAACGGCCAAGCGGCAACCGGCCACGCGCTCAATGGCCAGATGGCACCCGCGTTGCCGCCATCGGCGGTGGAGTGGACGCCGCCGCTGGACATGGACCAGCGCACGTGGATTCTCGCCGGCCGGCGCCTCGGCCGCATCAGCCGTGTCAGCAACTGGTGGATCGGCGACTGGCTGCGCTACGGCTCGACGCGTTGGGGTCAAAAGTACGTCACCGCCGCCAAGATCACGGGCTATGACCCGCACAGCCTCGAAAACATGGTCTATGTCGCCTCTCGCATCGAAAGCTCCCTACGTAGGGAGAATCTGAGCTGGAGCCACCACGCGCTCGTCGCCCCCCTGGACCAGGACCGCCAGCAGCACTGGCTCGAGCTGGCCAGCGCGCACCGTCTCTCGGTCGCCGACCTGCGCGTCGAGCTGCGCACCGCGCAACGCGTCGCGCGACGCGAGCAAGAGCGCTGCGACGGCGACCTCAAGCGCGCCCCCCGAGCCGCATTTCTCGTCTGCCCGCGCTGCGGCGAAGAGATCGCCCTGGGCCCGCCCGGCGCGCCCCAGCCGCCGCCGTGAGGGTCGCGCGCACGCCGCCGCTGCTCGCCGCCGCCCAGCGCGCCGTGCCAGTCGGCCAGCGTCTGCTGCCCCGCCTCGCCGAGTCCCCCAGCCGCGCGGCGCTCGCGACTGCGTTGGCGCGCTGGCCGGGCCTCTGGG
This sequence comes from uncultured Solirubrobacterales bacterium, assembly GCA_963804675.1. Lineage (GTDB taxonomy): Bacteria > Actinomycetota > Thermoleophilia > Solirubrobacterales > Solirubrobacteraceae > Palsa-744. The sequence goes on from CAWDRI010000001.1 coordinate 3,712,701, forward strand.
GGATGCACCCCGACAGCACCCGCGTACGCGCCGCGCGGCGCGCGTACGCGCACGCGTTCCCCGACGCCGACGCCGACGCGTTCCTCGCGCGCTGGCTCGCCGCGCGCGGCGCGGACCTCGGCGGCGCGCTCGTGCACGCCGCGCGCCGCTGCGCCGGCCGGCGCTCCTCGCTGATTGCGCCCGACGGCGCACTCGACCTGCGCACCGAGCGACGCGGCTGCATCGTCGGGCTCCTGCACTACTCGATCGATCCCGCCCCGGCGCTGCAGATTCTTCTGGCCAACCCCGTACGCAGCTTCCTCTGGCCGCTCTACCCGCTGCAGTCCGGCATCGAGGACGACCGTGCGCTGTGGCTCGCCCGCGCGCGCATCCCGCCGGCGATCCAGCGCGCGCTGCTGTCCGTCACCGAGGCATCCTGGACGATCCTCGCGCGCGCGCACCTCGACGCCGGCGGGGCCCTGTTTGTCGCGATCGACACCCCGTTCGATCGCCGCCGCGACCACACCGGCCCTGTCTGCCGGCTGCGCGTCGGGGACTCCACACTGCCGCTCGCCGCCAGCGTCGACGACCTCGCCGGGCGCACCGGCGCCGCGCTGCTGTTCGCCTCGCCCTGGCCGCGACCGCAGGGCACCTGGCACCTGCGCCTGCAGCCGATGAGCGACGTCCACGCGCTCGCCTGCGCCGCCTCGCGCTGGATCGACGAGCACCCCCTGTCCTGGGCGGGCTGGCCGTATTTGCGCTGGCGCGAGCCCTCTGTTGCAATGCGCCGCAATGTCGCCAGGCTCCCCGCATGGCACACCCCCTGAGTCCTCCTCGTGCGGCGGTCTGCGCTGCGCGCTCGTCACCGGCGCCTCCGGCGGCATCGGCTCCGCGGTCGCCCTCGCGCTTGCCGCCGAGGACTGGCACGTCGCCGTCAACTACCGCACCGACGAGCGCGGCGCCGCTCGCACCGTCGCCGCGATCGAAGCCGCCGGCGGGCGCGCGCACACCGTGCGCGCCGACGTCAGGAGCCCCGGCGCCGCCGAGCGGCTTTTCGGCGCCCTGGAGTCCGAGGTCGGTCCGGTGCTCGCGCTCGTGAACAACGCCGGCGTCACCGCCGACGGGCTCTCCGCGACGATGTCCGACGAGGACTGGGCGCGCGTGCTGGAAACCAACCTCGGCGCCGCCTTCCGGTTCACGCGCCGCGCGCTGCGCGGCATGTTGCGCGCGCGCTTTGGGCGGATCGTCAACGTCAGCTCGGTCGTCGCCCTCAAGGGCAACCCCGGCCAGGCCAACTACGCGGCCGCCAAGGCCGGCCTGCTGGCGCTCACGCGGACCGTTGCCGCCGAGGTCGCACGGCGCGGCATCACCGTCAACGCTGTCATCCCCGGCCTGATTGAAACCCCGATGGTCGGCGACCGCTTCGACGCGCTGATCCCGTTCGTACCCGCCCGCCGCATCGGCTCGCCGCAGGACGTCGCCGAGTGCGTGCGGTTCCTCGTTTCCGACGGCGCCGGCTATGTCACCGGCGCCTCCCTCGTCGTTGACGGGGGGCTCACCGCTTAGGAGGAGTGCAATGCCCGCAACCGAGACCCAACAGCGCGTCCAGGAGCGCATCTACGAGATCCTCGACACATTCGGCGTCGACCGCGCGGCGATGAACCGCGACGCGACCCTCGCCGACCTCGACATCGACTCGCTCGACCTCGTCGAGCTGGCCCAGATCGTCGAGGACGAGTACGGCGTGCAGCTCACTGCCGAGGACGCGATGAAACTGCAAAACCTGGGCGACGCCGTCAACCTGATCGCCTCGCGCATCCCATGAGCGACGCGATCGCGATCACCGGCATCGGCGCCGTCACCCCGCTGGGCCTCGGCGCCGGCGAACTGGTCGATCGCTGGTGCCGCGGCGAACACGGCTTCTGCGCCGACGGGGTCGGGCGCTGCACCGCCTTTGACCCCTCCGACTTTTGCTCCAAGAAAGAGCTGCGCCGCGCAGACCGCTTCGTGCAGCTCGCGCTGGCCGCCGCGCAGGAGGCGATTTGCGACGCCGGCTGGGACCGCGGCATGCCCTTCGACCCGTTCCGCGTCGCCTGCGTGATGGGCACCGGCATCGGCGGCGTCGGCTCGATGGAAGCCCAGCTCGGCGCCTACCGCGAGCGCGGCCGCGCCGCCTGCTCGCCGCTGTGCATCCCACTGGCGATCGCCAACTCCAGCGCGGCCACCGTCGCGATGCGCTACGGCCTGCGCGGGCACTCGCTCGCGACCGTCTCCGCCTGCGCCGCCGGTGCCGACGCCGTCGCCTGCGGCGTGCGCCTGATCCGCTCCGGCGAGGCCGACGCGGCGGTCGTCGGCGGCTCGGAGGCCGCGCTCAGCGACTTCTGCCGGATCGCCTTCGGCAACATGCACGCGACCTCGGCCAGCGGCGTCTGCCGTCCCTTCGAGGCGCGTCGCGACGGTTTTCTGATGGGCGAGGGCGCCGGCGTGCTCGTGCTCGAGGACGAACAGGCCGCGCTCTGCGGCGGCGCCACCATCCTCGCGCGCCTCGTCGGCGTCGGCACCACCTCCGACGCCTTCCATCTCACCGCGCCCGAGCCCCACGGCGCCGGCGCGGCACGCGCGATCGAGATCGCGCTCACCGACGCGCACCTGAGCGCTGCCGACGTCGACTACGTCAACGCGCACGGTACCGCGACCCTGCTCAACGACGCCTCCGAGACGTTCGCGCTGAAGGCCGCCCTCGGCGAGCGCGCCTACGAGATCCCCGTCTCCTCGACGAAGTCCGCGATCGGCCACCTGCTCGGCGGCGCCGGCGCCGTCGAGGCGGTCGCCACCGTCTCCGCGCTGCGCAAAGGCGTCGTCCCGCCGACCCTGCACTACGAGATCCCCGACGCCTCCCTCGACCTCGACTACGTCGCCGACGGTCCGCGGCCGATGGGCACGCCCGGGCGCCAGCGCGTGGCCCTCTCCAACTCCTTCGGCTTCGGCGGCCACAACGTCGTGCTCGCCTTCACCGATGCGCCGGTCGGGGCGGCCGAGCAGCTGCCTCCGGCGCCGCGCGAGGGCCCGTTCATCGCCAACGTCTACCCACTGTGATGCTCGCCGGCAAGCGCCTGCTGATCACCGGCGTCCTCACCCGCCAAAGCATCGCCTACGCCGTCGCCGAGCACGCGCTCGCGCACGGCGCCGAGGTGTTGCTGACGAGCTTTGGCCGCGTCCGTTCGCTCACCGCCCGCGCGGCCGCCAAACTGCCCGGTCCGCCCGACGTGCTCGAGCTGGACGTGCGCAACCCGGCCGACTTCGAGTCGCTGCGGCAGGAGCTGCGTACGCGCTGGGGCCACGTCAACGGCGTCGTGCACGCGATCGCCGGCGCCTCGCCCGAGGCGCTCGGCGGCAACTTCCTGACGGCCTCCACCGACAGCGCCGTCGAGACCTTTCTCGTTAGCGCCGTCTCGCTGCGCGACCTCGCCGTGGCCGTGCAGCCGCTGTTGGGGCCCGGCTCGAGCATCGTCGGCCTGGACTTCGACGCCTCCGTCGCCTGGCCCGTCTACGACTGGGTGGGCGTCGCCAAGGCCTCCCTGGAGTCGATCGCCCGCTACCTTGCGCGCGACCTCGGCGCGCACGGCATCCGCGTGAACCTCGTCGCCGCCGGCCCGATCCGCACCGTCAGCGCCGCCGGGGTGATCCCCAACTTCGAGGCGCTCGCGCGCGGCTGGGACTTCCAGGCGCCGCTCGGCTGGGACGCCGGCGACCCGGCTCCGGTAGCCGGCGCCGTCTGTTTCATGCTCTGCGACTGGTCGCGCGGCGTCACCGGCGAGATCCTGCGCGTCAACGGCGGCTATCGCGCGCTCGGCGCGCCAGGCTCGCTCTCCGACGGCCTCGTCGGTGAGCTTTCGGCCCGCCTCGAGCGCGAGCGCGTCTGACGTCGTTCGATTTCCGGTCCTGCTCAACCACGACTAATGTGTTCTGACAGTCGAACAAACGCCGATATTTAGGAGCAACCGCGATGGCCGGAACAGACCTCAAAGACTGTGCGCTCGTAATCGACCACGTCGCGATCGCGGTCTGCGACCTGGAGGGCGCTGTCGCCGCCTTTCGTGACTGCTTCGGCTTTGAGGTCGTCGAACGGCGCCACGTGCAGGGGCGCGTCAGCGGCATGGACTCGGTCGTGCTGCAGTCAGGCCGCGTGAAGTTCGTGCTCGTCCAGGGCACCTCGCCCGAGTCCAACGTCTCACGCTACATCCAGCACTACGGCGCCGGCGTGCAGCACCTTGCGATCGAAGTCGCCGACGCCTCGCTCGCGCTCGAGGGCCTGCGCCGCCGCGGCGCTGACCTGTTGACCGGCGTCGTCCACGGCCCCGGCCTGGACCAGATCTTCACCCGGCGCGAGCCCTGCTCGGGCATGCAGATCGAGTTCATCTCGCGCGCCGCCAACAACGGCTTCTCCGAGAACAACATGCGCGAGCTCTTCGAGGCGATGGAGCGCGAGGACGTCTTCTGAAGGCAGCGGCCGATCGGGGCCCAACCGCGATGAGCGCAGACCCCTCGTCCGCCCCCGCGGCCGCTCTCCTGCACGGCGCCTTCGAGCTGCAAGCGCGCCTCGCACCGCGACGCACCGCCGTGCGGCTCGCCGGCCGCTCGCTCAGCTACGGCCGGCTCGCGCGCCGCGCGCACGCACTCGCCGCCTCGTTGCACGACCGCGGCGCCCGCCCCGGCGCGATCGTCGGCGTCTGCGCCGCGCGCTCCCCCGACTCCGTCGCCGCGCTGCTCGCGGTCCTCAAAGCCGGCGCCGCCTACCTACCGCTGGAGGTCTCGGGGCCCCCCGCGCGGACCGCCGCCGTGCTCGCCGACGCCGAGCCGCTGCTGGTCCTCGCGGACGCCGCCGGCAGGGCGCATCTGCAGGCGGCGGCCCGCACGCGCCCTGAGACGCACACGCGGCCGTGCCACCCGCCGACGCCACCGGTGCTCGCGCTCGACGTCGATCCGCAGCCCGCCGTCGCGGCCGCTCGCGCGCGGCCGCTGCCCGCATGCACGCCCGCCCACCCCGACGACCTCGCCTACGTGATCTACACCTCCGGCTCGACCGGCGCGCCGAAGGGCGTCATGTGCACGCATCGCGCCGTCGTCAACCGCCTGGATTGGATGCAGCGCCGCTACGCGCTCGACCCCGCCGACCGCGTCCTGCACAAGACCCCCGCCGACTTCGACGTCGCCCTGTGGGAGCTGCTTTGGCCGCTGCGTGCCGGCGCACGCCTCGTGCTGGCGCCGCCCGGCGAGCAGCGCCACCCCGAGTCGCTCGCCGCGACGATCCGCGCCGAGCGCGTCACCGTGCTGCACTTCGTGCCGGCGATGCTCGCCGCGTTCATCGCCGCCGGCCAGCTTCCCCGCTGCGCCGACCTGCGCACCGTCATCTGCAGCGGCGAAGCGCTCTCCGGCGAGCTGCGCGAGCTGTTCTTCGCGCACAGCGCCGCGCAGCTGCACAACCTCTATGGACCCACCGAGGCCGCGATCGACGTCACCCACCACACCTGCCGCCGCGGCGAAACCGACGCCGCCGTGCCAATCGGGCGCGCGATCGACGGCGTGCGGGCGAGCGTCCTCGACTCACGTCTGGACCCTCTGCCAGCCGGGCGCAGCGGCGAGATCTGCCTCGCCGGCGTGGCACTCGCGCGTGGCTACCTGCGCGACCCCCGCCGCACCGCCGAGCGCTTCCTCCCCGATCCCGGCGGCGTGGGCGCCCGCCTGTACCGCACCGGCGACCGCGGCCACCTGCGCCCCGACGGCGCGATCGACTTCCTCGGGCGCTGCGACCGCCAGGTGAAGATCCGCGGCGCACGCGTCGAGCTGGGTGAAGTCGAGGCCGTGCTCGGCGCCTGCGCCGGCGTCTGGCGCTGCGCGGTCGCCGCTGCCGGCGACGGTCCCCCCTCCCGTCTCGTCGCCTTTGTCGTCGGCGACGCCGACGCCGTGCCCGCGCGTCTGCGCGCCGAACTCGCGCGGCGTCTGCCCGCGCAGGCAATCCCCTCCCGCTTCGTGCGCCTGCACGCGCTGCCCGCGCTCGCCAACGGCAAGCTCGACCGCCGCGCGCTACACGCGCTGCTGCACCCCGCTGCTGGCGCCCGGGCCACCGGCGCTCGGGCCGCCGGCGTCCGGCCCACCAGCACTCGGGCCACTGGCGTCCGGCCCACCGGCGCTTGGCCCACCGGCGCTCGGGCCGCGCACGACGATGACGCCAGCGGTTGTGCCGTCCAGGGTCAGACCGCCACTGGCGATACGGCCACTGGCGATACGGCCACTGGCGATGGCGCCAATGGCCGTGCCGCCAATCGGCGCCGCTCGCACCGCAGCACCCCCGCGCGCACGATCGCGGCGATCTGGCAGGCCGTGCTCGACGTCGAGCAGGTCGGCCCGCACGATAACTTTTTCGCCCTCGGCGGCGACTCGATTCGCAGCATCGAGGTCGCTGCGCGTGCCCGCGCCGCCGGCCTCGCGCTGAGCACGGCCGACGTCTTTCGCCACCCGACCCCCCAGGCTCTGGCCCGCCACGCGCAGACCGTACGTCCCGCCGCCGCCCCTCGCCCGCGCGCGTCGCAGCGGCCCGGCGACGCCGCACCTCTGTCCCTGCTGCGCGCCCAAGACCGCGCCCGCCTCCCAAGCGGCGTCTGCGACGCACTGCCGCTCTCCTCGCTACTCGGCACGCTGCTCGCCCACAGCCTCGCCAACCCGCGCCACCTCGCCTACGCGACCACACTGGAACTGCACGGCCCCTACCGGCGGCGCACGCTGGAGTCCGCGCTCGCGTCGCTGATCGCGCGCCACCCGGCCCTGCGCACAGCCATCGAGCCGGACCGCTTCAGCGAGCCGCTGCAGCTCGTCTACGAACGCGTGCCCGGCGCCCTCTGCGAGCTGGACGCCCGCGGCATGTCGCGTGCCACCCAGCGGGCGTCGCTGCAAGCGTGGCTCGCCCACGAACGAGCCACCGGCTTTGACTGGACGCGTGCGCCCCTGCTGCGGCTCACAGTCCACCGCCTGGGCGGCTCGCGCTGGCGCCTGACGCTCGTCGAGCCGGTCCTCGACGGCTGGAGCGTGACCCTCGCGCTGGCCGAGCTGCTCTGCCTCTATCGCGCGCGATTGCGCGGCGAGCAGCCCCGCCCGCGTCCCGCTCTGCGCACCGGCAGCCGCGACCTGCTGCTCGGCGAGCGCGCCGCGCTGCGCTCCTCCGCACACCGCGCGTTCTGGGAGCAGTACCTCGCGGGCGCGCCCGCGACCCGCCTGCCGCGCCTGCACGCGAACGCCGCCGCCCCGCGCGAGCCCCAGCTGCGCGTGCCGGTCGCGCTCGCGCCGGCGCTTGCCCGCGACCTGCTCGCGCTCGCGCGCTCGCTTGGGGTCCCGCTCAAGAGCGTCCTGCTCGCCGCCCACGCCTGGGTGCTCGCGAGCCTCACCAACCAACGCGAAGTCGTCTGCGGGCTGATGGTCAACTGCCGCCCCGAGCAGCTCGACGGCGCCTGCGCTGTGGGTCTGTTCCTCAACACGCTGCCGCTGCGCATCGGGCTCGCGCGCGGTTCCTGGTCGCAGCTGATCGGCGCGGCGGCCCGCGCCGAGGCGCTCGTCCTGCCCCACCGGCGCTACCCCTACGCCCGCATCCTGCGCGACAGCGCCCGCCCGGCGCTGCTGCACTCGGTCTTCAATTTCACCCACTTCCGTCCCTACGCCGCGCTGACGGATCCCGCGCGCGGCCCGCTGCGGTTGCTCGACGTCGAGGGCTACGACCAGACCCACTTCCCGCTCACCGCCCAGTTCAGCCTGCACCCCACCCGCGAGCGCCTGGCGCTGACGCTCGAGCTGGAACCCGACGGCTTTGCCCCGTCGCAACTCGAGCAGCTCGCCGACCTGCACACGCACGCGCTCTGCGCGATCGTCGCCGACCCCTGTGCTCCACACCATCTCGCCGGTACGCTGAGCGCGCGCGAGCGAGTGCGCAGGGCGCGCTGGCGCTCGACGCAACGACGCCCCACGGCCGGCGCTCCCGTTCGCCTGGAGGAGCTGTTCGAGCTGCGCGCCCGGGCGGCGCCGCACGCGCCCGCCGTCTTCGACGACCGCGAACGCCTCACCTACGGCGCGCTGTCCGAGCGCGTGCAGCAACTTGCCCAGCGCGTCCGCGCGCGCGGCGCCGTGCCACCCGCGCGCGTCGGCGTGTGCGTCGCGCGCAGCCCCGCGCTGGTCGAGGCCGTCCTCGCCACGCTGTCCGTCGGCGCCGCCTTCGTCCCGCTCGATCCCGCGCTGCCCCCCGCGCGCCTGGGCACGCTGCTCGACGAGTCCGCACCCGACCTGGTGCTCACCGATGTCCACGGCGCCGCCGCGCTCGCCGATACGCACGATCTGCCCTGCCTGCAGGTCGGCGGCCTGCAGGCGATGGCTGCCCACGCTCCCGCGCCGGGGCCCGCGGCGACCCCCGCGCCGGGACTGGCCGTGGGCCTTGCGTCGGGCCGGGCTGCGGGCCTCGCGCCGGGCCAGGCCGTGGGCCTAGTGCCAGGCCGGGCCGTGGGCCTCGCGCCGGGACTGGCTGCGACCCCTGCGCCGGGACTGGCCGCGGGGCTTGCGCCGGGCGGGGCGCAGCCGTTTTTCGCCCCGGCCGGCGGCGCCGACGCGGTCGCGCACGTCCTTTTCACCTCCGGCTCCACCGGGCGCCCGCGCGGGGTCCTCACGACCCACCGCGCGCTCGTCAACCGCCTGCGCTGGATCTGGCGCGCCCACCCCTTCGGTCCCGGAGAGGTCGCCTGCGTCCGCGGGTCGATCGGCTTCGTCGATTCGATCACCGACCTCTTCACCGGCCTGCTCGGCGGCTTACCCACCTATCTGCTCGCCGACGACATCCGCGAGCCCGACCGCATCGTCAACGCGCTCGCCGGCGCCGGCGTCACACGCCTGACACTCGTGCCCGCGCTGTTGCGCGCACTGCTCGACGGTTGCGCCGCCGGCGCCGCCCGCCGCGACGCGCTCGCGCGCATCGGCCACTGGACGCTCAGTGGAGAACCGCTCGACGCGGCGCTGCTCGCCCGGCTGCGCGCGCTTGCGCCCCGCGCCACGATCCTCAACCTCTACGGCTCCTGCGAGGTCGCCGGCGACGTCACCGCCCACGTCTGCGGCACGCGCGAGCGTGACCCCGTGCCAGCGGGTCGCCCGATCGACGGCGCTCGCGTGCGCGTGCTCGACATCCACGGCCGCGACGCGCCCTGCGGCACCACCGGCGAGATCGCCGTCGAACGGGTTCCGCTCGCGCTCGGCTACCTCGACGATCCCCGTCTGACGGCCGCGCGCCTGCGGCCCTCCCCGCACGGCCGCGGCCAGCGCCTGTTTCGCACCGGCGACCTCGGCCGGCACACTCCCGACGGCGTCCTGCAGGTGCTTGGCCGCCGCGACCGTCAGATCAAGCGGGGTGGCGTCCGCGTCGAGCCCGCCGAAATCGAGTCCGCCCTGCTCGCCCACCCGGGGGTGATGGCCTGCGCGGTGGTCACCGCGGGCGTCGCGAAAGCCGCTCGCGCGGCGTCCGCCGCCTTCGGCGGTGACCCTGCTGGGCAGCCGGTGGTCCTCGTCGCCCACGTAGAGACCGATCCCGGCTGCGACGTGGACGCTCTGCAACTGCGCCACTTCCTGCGCGCCCGTCTGCCCTCCGCGCTGGTGCCCGGCCGTGTGTGCGTCGGCGCTCAGCTGCCGCGCAACGCGAACGGCAAGCTCGACCGCCTGCGCCTCGCCGCCAGCGGCGTACCCGCGCCCGGCGACGGCGACGGCGACGGCGACGGTGAGGAGTGCGAGCGCACCACCGCCCGCACCCCGCTCGAGCGCCTGGTTCTGGAGTCGGCCGCCGCCGAGCTCGGCCTGGCGAGCGCGACGCTCGACGACGACTTCTTCGCCTGCGGCGGCGACTCGCTCGCCGCCGTGCGGCTGCTGGCGCGTCTGCGCGAACGTCTCCCCCTGAGCCTCGCGCTGCGTGACATCTTCGACAGGCCCCGCCTCGGCGACCTCTGTGCACACGTCGAGCTGGCGCTCGCGGGGGGAGCGGGGTCGGTGTCGAGGTGAGTGTCGATTTTTCGGGTACCCCTCGCGCGCGCGCACGTACGCACGCGTGCGCGGCCGCGAATGGCGAGCTTTCGCACGCACAACAACGCATGTGGTTCCTGGAGCGCATCCACCCCGGGACCGCGGCCTACAACGTGACCTCGGCGCTGCGCCTGCGCGGCCCGCTCGCGCACACCGCGCTGCGCACGGCGCTCGCCGGCCTCCTGCGCCGCCACGACGCGCTGCGCAGCGCCTACCCGTTGCTCGGCGAGCAGCCCCGCTGCTGCGTCGCGCCCGAGCTGGCGCTCCCGATCGAGCGCATCGAGCCGCCCGGCGAGCGCGTGGGCCGGCCCGGTGGGTGCGTGGGCCGGCCTGGCGGGTGCGTTGCGTGGCCCGGCCGGTGCGTGGGGCGGCCCGGCGAGCGCGTTGCACGGCCCGGCGAGTGCGTTGCGCGTCCCGGCGAGCACATCGAAGAGGGTCCCGGCGAGCACGGCGGGCCGCCCGGCGACCTCGAGCGCTTCGCCCGCCGGCCCTTCGACATCACGTGCCCGCCGCTTGTGCGTTTCGGCGTGGCGCGTCTGGCGGCCGAAGATCACGTGCTCGTGCTGGTGCTCCATCATCTCGTCGCCGACGGCTGGTCGCTGCGCCTGCTGCACCGCGACCTCGCGCTTCTCTACAACGCCGCGCTGCACGGCGAACCGGCTGCGCTGGCGCCGGTGCGTGGCAGCTACGCCGAGCATGTGCGCCGCGAGCGCCGCGAAGCGCAGAGCGAGCACGTCGCCGCTGGCCTGGAGTTCTGGAGCGCGCAGCTTGCGGGTCTGCCGACGCTCGAGCTGCCCACCCCGCGCGCGCGACCCGCCGTGCCCACGCTGCGCGGCGCACGCCGCATCGGCCACCTCCCGCACGCGCCCCTACGCCGTCTGGAGGAGCTCGCGCGCGCGAGCGGCAGCTCGCTGTTCATGGTGCTCGAGGCCGCCTTCGCGGTGCTGCTGTACCGCTATGGCGCCCAGCGCGACCTCGCGATCGGCGTGCCCGTCGCCAACCGCGTGCACGCCGCCAGCGACGGCGTCGTCGGGCTGTTCGTCAACACGATCGCGCTGCGCCACCGCCTGTCACCCGGCCTTCCGTTCCGCGAGCTGCTGGGCCGCCAGCGCGACTGCACGCTGGCCGCGCTCGAGCACGGCCACGTGCCCTTCGAGCAGGTCGTGCAACGGCTGGGCCCCGCGCGCGCGCTCGGCCACAACCCGCTATTCCAGGCGATGTTCGCGTTGCAGAGCGCCGAGACCGAGCTGCCCGCGCTCGAGCGCCTGCGGGTCTCCCAGCTCGACCTCGACCTCGCCAGCACGCGCTTCGACCTGGAGTGCACGTCGTGGCGCGAACCGCAACGGCTGAAGGTCCGCCTCACCTGTGCCAGCGACCTCTTCGACGACGACGCTCCCGCGCGCATCCTGCGCCACTACCTGCAGCTGCTCGCCGCGATCGCCGCCGATCCCGACACACCGATCGAGCGGCTGCGGCTGCTCGCGGCTCGCGAGCGCCGCACGCTGCTGCTGCGGCGCGGCCGCCCGGTGCGCGCCCCCGATCTGGACGGCGACGTCTGCTCGCGCTTCGCCGCCCAGGCCGCCCGTACGCCCAGGGCGACCGCGCTGCGGACCGCCACCGAGGCGATCAGCTACAGCGACCTCGCGGCCGACGTCATTCGCGTGGCGCGCAAGCTGCGCGCTCTGGGCGTGCGGCCCGGGGACGTCGTCGCGCTGCGCGCGCCGCGCGAGCACGCGATGGTCGCCGCGCTGCTCGGCGCGATGCGCGCCGGCGCTGCGGTGCTGGCCCTCGACCCCGCCGACCCGCCGGCGCGCACCCGTGCGCTGCTCGCCGACTCACGCGCGCGGCTCGTGCTCGACGACGAGCGCGGCCTCGGGCCGTGCGCTGCGCGCGATCTCCGCCCGGACGCGCGCGTGCGCTGGGTCAACCTGCATGCGGTGCTTGGGAAAGATGGCGGTGCGGCGCCACCGGGTGGCTTGCGGAGCGCCGCCGGCGCGCTGGACGACGGTCAGGTCGCGCTGGACGGTCAGGTCGCACCCGGCGGGGGCGTGCCGCCCTGCGAGAGCGCGCTCACCTGCGAGGCCGCCCTGCCGGCCCCCGACCCGACCCGGCTGGCCTACGTCGTCTACACGTCGGGCACGAGCGGGCGCCCCAAGGGCGTGATGGTCGAGCACCGCAGCGTGCTCAACACGATCGTCGGCTGCCGCGGGTGGTTTGGCTTCAACGCGAGCGACGTGTTCCTGTGCCTGGCGGCCTACACGTTTGACATCTTCCACTTCGAACTGCTCAGCGGCCTGTTGTGCGGGGGGTGCGTGCGGCTCGTTGGCCGCGAGGAGCTGCTCGACCCTGCGCGCCTGGCGGGCGCCGTGCGCGGCGCGAGCGTGATGCAGGCGGTGCCCGCGCTGATGGACCAGGTGCTCGCCGCGCTGGCCGCGCATGAGGGCCCGCCGCCGCGCCTGCGCCACGCGATCACCGGCGGGGATACCGTGCCCACGCAGCTCCCCGGCCGCGTCGCCGACGCCTTCCCCGGCGCGCGCGTGTCGATCCTTTACGGACCGACCGAGACCGCGATGGTCTGCGCCGGCATCACCCTGCGCGACCCCCACACCGTGTGCGGCCACCCGCTCGGCGGCCCGCTGCCGGGCGTCGCGCTCAGGGTCTGCGACGAGCACGGCGAGCCGGTTCCTGCCGGCGTGCCCGGCGAGATCTGCATTGGCGGCCCCGGCGTCGCGCGGGGCTACCTCGGCGACTCGGGCGACGGGCTGCCCGGGGATGGCCGCCCGGGTGGCCCGTCCGGCGACGTTCAGCGGGGTGGCCCGCCGGTGGATGGCCGTCTGCGCGCGGGCGCGCCGGGCGACGGTCACCTGGGCGACTCGCCGGAGCGCTCGCCGAAATTCGTCGAGTTCGACGGCGAGCGTTTCTACCGCAGCGGCGACCGCGGTCGCTGGGACGCGGGGGGCTGCCTGCAGTTCCTCGGCCGGCGCGACGACCAGCTCAAGCTGCACGGCCTGCGCATCGAGCCCGGCGAGGTCGAGGCGACGATCGAAGCGCTGCCGGAAGTGGCCGCGGCCGCGGTGCTCGCCGGCGGCGCGGGCGACGCGCGGCGGCTGCTTGCCTATGTGGTGCTCGCGTACTCGCCGGCGGCACGCGCCGGTGCCCAGCGCCGCCTCATCACGGAGTGGCGCGCGCTGTTCGACGCCACCCACGCCGTCGCCCCGGACTCCGACGCCGGGCACGACTCCGGCGCCACCCAGGCCCACGCGCCGGACTCCGACGCCGGGCACGACTCCGGCGCCACCCAGGCCCACGCGCCGGACTCCGACGCCGGGCACGACTCCGGCGCCACCCAGGCCCACGCGCCGGACTCCGACGCCGGGCACGACTCCGAGGCCACCCACGCGCACGCGCCGGACGCCGACACCGGGTACGACTCCGACGACGGGCACGACTTCACGGGCTGGCGCAGCACCTACACACGCGCGCCGCTGCCGCGCGTCCAGATGGACGACTGGCTGGCGGGCACGCTGGCCGAGATCGAGGCGCAGACCCGGGACGCGCAGCAGGCGGGCAGGCGGATTCTGGAGATCGGCTGCGGCACCGGCCTGCTGCTGTTCGCGCTGGCGCCGCGCTGCGCGCGGTACGTCGGGACCGACTTCTGCGCGCCGGTGCTCGCGCGTCTGGGTGCGCGCGTGGCCGCGCGCGGCTGGCGTGGAGTCGAGCTGCACGAGTGCGAGGCGGACGCGCTCGGGACGGTCGCGCAAGGCCACTTCGACATGGTGCTGCTCAACTCGGTTGCCCAGTACCTGCCAGGCGTCGACCGTCTCGCGAGCGTACTCGAGCAGGCGCTCGCGCTGCTGGCGCCCGGCGGCGTGCTGTTCGTCGGCGACGTCCGCAACCTCGCTCTGCACGAGCCGTTCCTCGCGAGCGTCGAGCGCCACGCGGCCCCCGGTCTCGACGCCGCGACCCTGCGTGCGCGCGTGCGAGCGCGCGCCGCCTGCGAGCGCGAGCTGCTCGTCCACCCCGCGTTTTTCGCCGCGCTGCGCTCGCGGCCGAACGTCGCGCACGTCGAGATCGTGCCCCGGCGTGGCCACGTCGAGAACGAGCTGCTGCGCTACCGCTACAACGTCGCGATCCACCTCGCGGGCGCCGGCGCAGCGCCGCCGCGCTGGGAGTGGCCACAGACGCAGCCCCCGCCGCGCAGGCTCGCCAACGATCCGGCCGCCAACCTGCTCGCCCGCGAGACCGCAGCGCGGGTGCGCGCGGCGCTAAAGGAGCGGCTGCCGCGGCAGATGGTGCCGGCCGTGGTGAGGGTCGTCGAGGAGCTGCCGCGCGGCGCCACCGGCAAGCTCGACCGTGGCGCGCTCGCGCGGCTCGCCGCGGTGCAGGCGCCGGCCGGCGGTGCGGAGGGTGGCAGTCAGGAGTGGCAGGCGCCGGGCCTCGCCGGGGAGGCAGGCAGTGAGTGGCAGGCGCCGGGCCTCGCCGGGGAGGCAGGCAGTGAGTGGCAGGCGCCGGGCCTCGCCGGGGAGGCAGGCAGTGAGTGGCAGGCGCCGGGCCTCGCCGGGGAGGCAGGCAGTGAGTGGCAGGCGCCGGGCCTCGCCGGGGAGGCAGGCAGTGAGTGGCAGGCGCCGGGCCTCGCCGGGGAGGCAGGCAGTGAGTGGCAGGCGCCGGGCCTCGCCGGGGAGGCAGGCAGTGAGTGGCAGGCGCCGGGCCTTGCCGGGGAGGCAGGCAGTGAGTGGCAGGCCCCGGCGACGCCGACCGAGCGGACCGTCGCGCAGGCGTGGCAAGAGATCCTGGGGTGCGGGCGCCTGTCGCGCGAGGCGAACTTCTTCGCGGCAGGCGGCACGTCGCTGCTGGCGATCAAGCTCGCCGTACGGCTGCACGGGCGCGGGGTGCGTGTGTCCGCGCAGCAGCTCTTCGAACACCAGACGATCGCGGCGCTCGCCGCCGCGGCGGACGCGGGTGCCACGGCTGCGCAGGCGGGCGATGGTGCGCCGGCGGCGAGCCCTAGAGCGGTGGACCTGGAGGACGGCGGCACGCCATCGACAAATGGCCGCGTGGCGACCCCGCGCAGGGCTTCGTCGCCCGCGGCGGATCGCACCACGGCGCGCCCGCGGCGAACGGTACGCGTGGAGGCCGCGCCGGTCCGCCCCGCGCAGGCCCGCACGCCGGGTGGTCTTGAGCAGGCCCGCACGCCGGGTGGTCTTGAGCAGGCCCGCACGCCGGGTCGCCTCGCGCAGGCCCGCGAGGTCGTGCTGACGGGGGCGACGGGGTTTCTGGGGATCCACCTGCTGCAGACGCTGCTGGACCGCACGGAGGCGCACGTCAGCTGTGTCGTGCGCGCCCGCGACGACGCGCACGCACAGGCGCGGCTGGCGGAGCAGTGGCGGTGGTACTTCGGCGGGGCGCAGCCGCCGCCGGCGGGGCGCGTGCGGGCGTACGCGGGGGATGTCGCGCAGGGCCGCCTGGGACTCGACCGCGGCGGCGCCTACGCGCGTGTGGCACGCGGGTGCGAGCACGTGGTCAACGCGGCCGCCGACGTGCGTCATGTGGGCGAGCGCGCCGAGATCTACGCGGCCAACCTGCGCGGCACGCAGAACGCGATCGCGCTGGCCCGCGACGCGGGTGGCCCGTGCGTGCTGCACCACGTCTCGACGGTCGGCGTGAAGGGCGTGATGCGCGACGGGAGCGCGCGCAGCCTGTGCGAGCGCGAGCTCGACGTCGGCCAGTGCCCGACCGAGGACTACTCGGCGAGCAAGCTGGCCGCCGAGCGGGCGGTGCGCGAGCTGCTGGCCGACGGCGGGTGGGCGACGGTGATGCGGGTCGGGACGATCGCGCCGCACTCACGCTCGGGCCGCTTCCAGCGTGAGGCCGAGCGTCACTTTCTGGTGCGGCGGCTGCGCGCGATCGTCGAGCTGGGCGTCGCCCCGCGGTGCGCCGGCCGCGCCTACGCGCTGAGCCCGGTGGACACGCTGGCGCACGCGATCGTGACGCTCGCCGACAGGGCCAGTCCGGGTCGGGAGACCTTCCATGTGGGCACGCCGCACGAGCTCGCGCACGCGCGGCTGGTGGACGCGCTGCGGGCGTTTGGCTACACGATCGACGTGCTCGACGACGACGAGGCGTTTCGCGCGCGCGCACGCGCGGGCGCGCGCCAATGGCCGCGTTTGGAGGACGCAGTGGGCGGCGTGCTGGGCCTGATCGAACCGGCGCCGGGCCGGCCGGTGGCGCTCGACGCGCGCTGGACGCAGGCGCAGCTGCGCGCCGCGGGGTTCGCGTTCCCGAAGCCCTCGCGCGCGTGGGTGGCGCGTTTTTTCGAGCACTGTGCGCGCGCGGGCGCACTGCCCGCGCCGGCCGCCCCGCCACGCGCGCTGGCGGCGCCGCGCGCGCCACAGGACCGCGGCGCATCGCCTGCGCCCGAGCGGCGCGCGCCCGCGCTGCGAGCGGGACGGGACGGCGATTCGATCGCCTAGAGGGTGGCGCAGGCAGCCGCAGGCTGCCGAGCCGGGCCCCTCTTCATTGATCTAAGATCGGCCGATGCCCCAGCGAGGCGCCGCCCGCGAGGTGATTGGGACCGTGCGCGAGCCGGAGGTCGAGCTCGAGCAGCTGCAGGCCGGCACGGTCACGGGGCTCCAGGCCGGGCAGGTGCTCGAAGACGTGCTGCTCGACGGCGTGTCGCTGCACGGCGTGGACGCGGGGTCGGTGCGCATCCAGCGCGCGTGCCTGCGCGACGTCGACCTCGGCGAGGCGCGGCTGCGCGGGCTGGCGCTCGCGGAGGTGCTCGGCGAGCGCGTGCAGGGCGCCAATGGCGACTGGGGCGGCTGCCGGCTGCGGCACGCGAGCCTGCAGGGCGCGCGGCTGACGGGCCTTGACCTGGCGGAGGCGAGCATCGAGAACGCGAGCTTTCGTGGCTGCAAGCTCGACTACGCCAACTTTCGCCACGCGACGATCGAGCACGCGCTATTCGAGGACTGCGTGCTGCGCGGCGCGGACTTTCAGGGGGCGCAGCTGCGGGCGGTGCGATTCGCGGGGTGCGAGCTTGCGGAGGCGGACTTCTCCAAGGCGAAGCTCACCCGGGTCGACCTGCGCGGCAGCGCGCTGGCGGGTCTCGCCGGGTCGGTGCTCGCGCTCGCCGGCGCGATCGTCGACTCGCTGCAGCTGATCGAGCTGGCGCCCGCGCTCGCGCACGAGCTTGGCATCGTGGTGTCGGACGCGTAGCTTCTGAGGCGCGCCCGACGCGCAAGCGTGCAGCGCGCGGGCGCGCGGTCATGATCTACAGGCGGCTCGGTACAAGCGGACTGCAGGTGAGCGCGGTGTCGCTCGGCGCGTGGGCGACGATCGGCGAGCGGCTCGACACGCGCGCCAGCACGCGCCTGCTGGCCGCGGCGTTCGCGGCGGGGATCAACTTCTTCGACAACGCCGAGACCTACGGCGATGGTCGCGCCGAGGAGACGATGGGCAGGGCGTTGGCGCAGCTGCGCTGGCCACGCGGGGAGTTCGTCGTGTCGAGCAAGGTGTTTTGGGGCACCGGCAGCGAGCGTCCGACTGCGCGGGGGCTCAGCCGCAAGCACGTCGTCGAGGCCTGCGAGGCGGCGCTGCGGCGGCTAGGCGTCGAACATCTTGACCTGTACCTGTGCCACCGTCCGGACCCGCAGACGCCGATCGCCGAGACGGTGCGCGCGATGAGCGACCTGATCGCCCACCAGGGCAAGGTCCTCTACTGGGGTACCTCAGAGTGGCCGGCGGCTGCGATCGAAGAGGCCCACCGCGTGGCCCGCCAGGACGGTTTGGTCGCGCCGGTGTGCGAGCAGTCGCAGTACAACCTGCTGACGCGCACACGGGTGGAGCACGAGTACCGGGAGCTGTACGAGCGGCTGGGGATGGGCCTGACGGTCTGGTCCCCGCTGGCGTACGGGCTGCTCGCAGGCCGCTATGAGGACGGGCTGAAGGGGGACGGGCGGCTGGCGCGCAGTGGCTATCGGTGGCTACGCGAGCAGGCGCTCGGCACGCACGCACGCGTGCACGCCCGGGTGGCGGCCGTGCGCGCGTTCTGCGCGTGCGCCCGCGAGCATGGCTTCGCGCCCGCCCAGCTGGCGCTCGCCTGGGTGCTGGACAACGCTCGCGTGAGCACGGCGATCACGGGGGCCTCCAGCGCCGAGCAGCTGCGCGAGACGGTCGCGGCGGTCGCGCTGCTCGACCAGCTGACACCGGCGCTGCGCGCGCAGCTGGATGGCATCTTCGACGCGGGCATCGTCGCCTGAAAGGATCGGCCGGTGGACGGCGACGCTCCCTCGGTTGGCGTTGCGGCGAGCTTCAGTGCGGTCGCGCTGGAGCCGTTCCTGGCCTTCTGGCTGGAGCGTCTGTGGCCCGGCAGCCGGCTCGCGATCGCCCCATACGGGCAGGTCCTGGAGGAGCTCTACGAGTTTTTGGGGGCGCGCGCGCAGGCGCGCGCGGGGGAGGGGTTTCGCAGCCGTGTGCTGCTGCTGCGCCCAGAGGACCTGTTGCGCTCGCAAGAGGGTGTGCTGCGCGACGATCCCGCAACGCTGCAGCGGGCCCGGGCGCACGTCGGCGAGCTCGCGGGCGTGCTCGCAGCACCCCGCGCGAGCGCCGGCGCGGAGCTGCTGGTCGGCTGCGTCGCCGCCTCCCTGCGCGTGTGCGCGAACGAGCGTCTGCGCGCGTTTGACGGCTGGGCCCGCGCCACGCTCGACGACACGCTGCGGCGCGCGCCCGCGGCGCGGCGGCTGGCGCTTGAGGGGGTGGGCGCGCTGTACAGGGTGCGTGAGGTGCACGACCCGTTCCGCGAGGCGCTCGCGCATATCCCGTTCAGCGACGAATATCTCGGGGCGATCGCGACAGCGATCGCCCGTTCTCTCAAAACACTGTGGGAGCCCCCGCGCAAGGCGATCGCGCTGGACTGCGACGGCACGCTGTGGGGAGGCTGCTGTGGCGAGCAGCCGCTGCACACGCTCGACCCGGGCGGGCCCTACCTGGAGCTGCGGCGGTTCATGCTCGCGCAGGCCCGCGCCGGGCGGCTGCTGTGCCTGGTCAGTCGCAACCGCGAGCGTGACGTACTCGCCGCGTTCGCGCGCTGCGCCGCGCCGCTCACAGCGGCGCATGTCGCGGCGCGGCGGGTCGCGACCGGCGCGCGCAAGTCAGACGCGCTGTGCGCGCTCGCCGCCGAGCTCGGGATCGCGCCGGGGAGCTTCGTGCTGGTCGACGACGACCCGGTCGAGTGCGCGCAGGTCCGCGCCGCGCTGCCCACGGTGGCGGTGCTCGAGCTGCCGCGCGAGCCGCGGCGGATCCCTGACGCGCTGCGCCACGCGTGGGAGCTCGACGTCGGCGCGGTCACCGACGAGGACCGCCACCGCGCCGGGGCGTACGCGCTGGAGGCGCGCCGCCGCCGCGAGCTCGCCGCCGCGCCGAGCTTTGCGGAGTTCCTCGCCGGGCTGCAGATCGAGGTGCGCATCGCGGCGCTCGCGCCGGGCGCTGTGGCGCGCGCCGCGCAGCTGCTCGCGCGCACCAACCAGTTCAACCTCACCGGCGCGCGCTGCGCCGAGCACGAGCTGCTGGCGCTGGCGGCGCGCGCCGGAACCGGCGTGTACACCGTGCGCGTACGCGACCGGCTCGGCGACTACGGGCTCGTCGGCGTGTTCGTGCTGCGCTGCGCGCCACCGCGTGCGCACCTGCCCGTACTGGCGCTGAGCTGCCGGGCGCTGCGCCGCGGGGTGGAGGGGCGGATCGTGCGCGACGCCGCCGCGCGTGCGCGGGCCGGTGACTGCACGTCGCTGGCGATCGCGTTCCGGGCCACCGCGCGCAACGCGCCTGCGCGGGCGTTCCTCGACGGGCTCGCGGGGGAGGGGGGCGAGCGGGTGGAGGGCGAGAGCGACGCGCGCGAGTACAGGTTCGCCGTGGACGCGCTCGTGGCTGGCACCGGCGCGTCAATGGCAGCGGCGGCGGGCACCGCGGCGGGCCCCCAAGCGTGGGCGTGAGCGACGTTGCCGGCGATCCGCTTCACCGCGGCCGAGATGGACGCCTTCGCGAACGCCAGCGGCGACCGCAACCCCGTGCACCTCGACGGCCTCGCTGGTGTGGCTGGCGGGTTCGAAGCGCCGGTGGTCTACGGCGCGCTGGCGGTGCTGCGCACGCTCGCCGCGCTGCCACCCAGACGCGACGTGTCGCTGCGCACGCTCGACGCAACCTTTCACCGACCGCTGTTTGTCGAGCACGAATACCAGCTGACGGTGGACGATCGTGAGTCGCTCGCGCCCGCGGTCTCGATCTCGGACAGCGGGCTGCTTGCGGTGGCGGCGAAGGGGTTCTTTGCCGTCGGTCCACTCCCGCGGGCGCAGGTGCAGGGACGGCAGCCGGCGGACGCGCTGACGGGTCACCACGATGCGCGCGGCGACGCCGTCCGACGGCTCGACCAGCATTTCGCGCCGGCAGCCCACGGCCTGGGAGAGACCGCACTGCCGGCATTGCTATGCGTGAGCTGGATCGCTGGCATGCGGCTGCCCGGCCCCGGGTCGCTGCTCACGAGTCTGCACATCACGTTCGCCCCGGCGATCGCGGATGGCCCGGGTGCGCTGACATACCGCGCGTCGGTCGTCGAGCGCGAGCCGCGCTTCGGCGAGGTCACCGTCGCGGGCGTGCTCGCCGACCGCCGCGCGGGCCAGGTGGCGGCGTTCACCTTCCAGGCGCGCGCGCCCGGCGCCGGGTCGCGAGCGGTCGGCCTGGCTGCCCACCAGCGCCGCGCACTCGAACGCGAGCTGCCCCCCTCGCGCGCGCTCGGCGGCCGCGTCGCGGTCGTCGTCGGCGCGAGTCGCGGGCTGGGCGCGGCGCTCGCGTACGGTCTCGCCCTGCAGGGTTGCCACGTGTACACCTGCAGCCGCAGCCCGGCCGAGCCGGCGGCGGTGGGCACGGCTGCCGCTGGGGTGGGGTTGGCGCAGGTGGGGCTGGGCGCAGATGACGCGGGGTTGGCGCGAGCGGGGGTGTGCGGCAGCGGCAGCAGCAGCGACGGCGGGCGGCCGCTCGCGATCGAGCACTGCTGCGGCGACGGCCGGCCGCCCGCGATCGAGCACTGCGCCGGCGACGCCGGCGACCCCGACTTCACCGGCGCGCTGCTCGCCCGCGTGCTGGCCGCGCACGGCGGCATCGACCTGCTCGTCTGCTGCGCCGCGCCGCGCCTGGAACCGATCGGGTTCGGGCCGGGGTCGGTGGCGCGCTTCAACGCGTTCGTGCACCGCAGCATCGACCTCTTCACGGTGCCGCTGGCGACATTCCTGGAGTCGGTGCACACGCGGTCCGGCACCTGCCTGCTCGTCTCCTCGGCCGCGCTGCGCACGCTGCCGCGCGACTGGGGCCACTACGTCGCCGCGAAGGCTGCCGGCGAGGCGCTCGCGGTGTGGGCGGCCACGCGTTTTCCCGACGTCGAGCTGGTCGTCGCGCGCGTGCCCGCACTGCGCGAGGTGCCCGAACGCGACGGGCTCGCACTCGCCCAGGTCGCGGCGCGACTCGTCGGCCGGCTCGTCGAGCGAGGCGGGTCGGGGGTCCACTTGTTCGAGTGGTGACCCACTTGCTGGAATGCGGTCAACGATGGATACAGAGCCAAACGCCGGCCTGCTGACCGCGGGCGAGATCGTGCACGCGGCGCTCGACGCGCAGCGGGCGCACCGCGGCGCCGCCGACACTCGCGCGTCGCCCACCGACTCAGGCACCGGCTCGGGGGCCGGCCGACCCGCCGGCTCGGGGGCCGGCCGACCCGCCGGCTCGGGGGCCGGCTCGGGCGCCGACTCGCCCACCGGCTCGGGCGCCGACTCGCCCACCGGCTGGCGCGCCGGCTCGCCCACCGGCTCGCCCACCTCCTCGGGCGCCGACTCACCCACCGGCTGGCGCGCCGGCTCGCCCACCGCCGAGCCCACCGGCTCGCCCGCCGGCGTCGACCCCGTCGAAGACCTGGTCGCGACCGCGCTCGCCGCCGCGCTCGGTGTCGCGGCCATTCCCCGCGACCGTCCGTTCACCGCGCTCGGCGGCGACTCGCTGATGGCCACGCGCGTGCTCGCGCGCATCTGGCGGGCGTTTGCGGTCGAGCTGCCGTTCGGCGCGTTGATCCCCGACGGCACCGTCAGATCGTTGACCGCCGCCGTCGCGCGCGCCCGCGACGCCGGCGCGCGCACCCGACCGGTGCCCCTGCGCAGGGCGGCGCGCGGCGCCCAGGAGCTGTCGGCCAACCAGGCGGCGGTGTGGTTTGCGCAGACCGCGACCCCCGGGGCCGGCGCGCTTTACAACATCCCCCACTGCCTGCGGCTGCGCGGGCCGCTACAGCCGGCGACGCTGCAGCAAGCCTTGAGCCGTCTCGTGCGCGACCACGAGGCGCTGCGGCTGCGCTTCGAGCTGCGCGACGGCCGGCTCGTCCAGGAACCCTGCGCCCCCACCCCCGTTGACCTGCCGACCGTTGACCTCGCCAGCGCGCCACCCCGCGCGCGCGAACGGCGGGCGCTGCTGCTCGCCACCCGCCACGTCCGCGCCCCACTCGCCCTGCACCGGCCGCCGCTGCTGCGCGCGCTGCTGATCCGGCTCGCCGAAGACGACCACATGCTCGTGCTGGCCGTCCACCACATCGTCTGCGACGCCTGGTCGCTGAAGCTGCTGATGGAACAGCTGGGCGAGCACTGCGCCGCTGCGGACGCCCGCCCGCGGGGAGCGCGCACCGGCGCTGCGCCTGCGCGTGTCCGCGCGCGGGGCGCCGCGGGCCCGCCGGCCGCACAGGGCGCTGCCGGCCGGCCGTCCGCACAGGGCGCCGCCGGCGTGCCGGCCGTACAGGGCGCCGCCGGCCGGCCGGCCGTACAGGGCGCCGCCGGCCGGCCGTCCGTACAGGGCGCTGCCGGTGCGCCGGCCGCACGGTCCACCGCCGGCGCGCCGGTCCACCGTCGCACGAGCGGGCGCGGGGGTGGGCGGGGAGCGCGTTTCCTTGACTTCGTCGCCTGGCAGCGCGCGAGCTCGGGTGGGGCCGATTGCAGCCGCTCGATCGCCGCCTGGCACGCCGAGCGTGCCGCACTGCTCGCTGCGCCCGCGCTGCCCGCCGACCATCCCCGTCCTGCGCTCCCAAGCTGCGCCGGCGCGATCGTCGCGCTCACGCTCGCGCCGACGCTCGTGCAACGTCTGCGCCGGCTCAGCGGCGAGCACGGCGTGACGCTCCACATGGCGCTGCTCGGCGCATTCGCCGCGGTGCTCGCACGGCGCGCCGGCGGCGACTGTGTGGTCGTCGGCTCGCCGCTGGCCAACCGCGCCCAACCTGCGCTGGAGGGCGTGGTGGGCTATCTGGCGAACATGGCGCCGATGCGCGTCGAGTGCGGCGGCGAGCAGACCCTGCGCGAGCTGCTCGGGCAGGCGCGCCGCGCCGCGCTTGCCGCCCACGACCGCCAGGCGCTGCCCTTCGCGCAGCTCGTGCGCGAGCTGGCGCCGCCGCGCGCACCCGGCGTCAACCCGATCTTCTCAACGGCGCTCACGCTCAACGACCTCAACGTGCCCGCCCTCGGCGCGGCGCAGGCCACGCCCGTGCTGCTCCACACCGGCACCGCCAAGCTCGACCTCACGCTCTACCTGGAGCACCGCGCCGGGGGCGGGCTGCGCGGCTACCTGGAGTACGCCAGCGACCTGTTCTGTGCCGCGACGATCGAACACGTGCGCGACGAACTGCAGCGCACGCTGGAGGGGATGGTCGATTTCGTTGACCAGAGTATCTCCGAGGCGATCGCCTCCGCCGCACGCAACCGCGAGACCGCGGCGGTCGGGCCCGGTCGATGACCGCGGTCGACGACAGCGACGAGGAGGACGTCGAGCAGCCGATGCCCTTCGAGGTTGTCAGCGACGACAAGGACGACATCGAGCAGCACATGCCCTTCGAGGTCGTCGTCAACGACGAGGAGCAGTACTCGATCTGGCCGGCCGACCGGCCGCCGCCTGCCGGCTGGCGGACGGTCGGTGTGAGCGGCTCCAAGTCGCGTTGTCTGGACCACATCGAGGCGGTGTGGACCGACCTGCGGCCCAAGAGCCTGCGCGAACGTCGGTGAGCGGCGCGCGCGCGGCCGTCGCAGGCGCCGCCAGGGCGGCCGGCGCTCGCTACCTCGGCACGCTGCTCACGCTCGTCTGCGCGGCCGGCTTTTTGCTGTGGGCGCGCCACCAGCCCGCACCCCACCTGCCCTCCAGCCCCGCCGGGATCGTTGCGCTGGCGCTGGGAGTGCTCGCCTACGCCGTCGCGACGCTCGGTCTGTGCGAGCGCTCCTCCGTGCTGCTGCGCCGCCACGCGCCGCGCCTCGCGCGACGCGCCAGCTACCGGCCGATGGCGCTTGGTCAGCTGGGCAACGTCTTCCTACCTGCCCGCGGCGGCGACGCGATCCGCATCGCCCTGGTCTCGACCGCCCACGCGCAGCTCTCGGTAGGCGTCGCGCTGCGCACGATCCTCGCCGAACGCGCGCTCGACATCGGCTGCCACGCGGCGCTGCTGGTCACGGTCCTGCTCGGGCTGTTCGGGCCGACCGTCGGCACGCTCGGGCGGCTGCCCGTGGTGGCGCTCTGGCTGGCGCTGCTTGCCGGCGCCGTGCCGCTCGCCCGGCGCAGTGTGCGCGTCCGTGCCCGCACGCGCGCCGTCGCGCTCTCGCTCGTGATGTGGCTCGGCGAGATCGCGGGCTGGTGGGCCGCCTCGCACGCCACCGGTCTCGACCTGGGCTTCCTGCAGGCCGCCTACGTGTTCGCGATCGCCTCGCTTGCGCTCGTCATGCCCGTCGGCTTCGGCTCGATCGGCACGCTCGACGCCGGCATCCTGCTCGCCGTCCGGACGCTCGGCCTGCAGACCGCGGCCGTGCTCGGCTTCGTCGTGCTGCTCAGGGTGCTGTTCGTACTGCCAAGTCTCGCGCTGGTCGCCGCCCTGCGACCGGCGGACGCTGTTCGCGCACCAACCGCTCCGCGGCGTCTTGCAGCTCGGTGGAGTGCTCGCCGAAGGCAAGTGTCAGCTCGCGCGAGAGGTCTGCGAGCGCGTCCGCGTCCGTGACCGCCCGACCCACCTGCTCGACGGCGCGGGCGAGCGCTTCTCGCGCCCCCTGCGCAAACGGGTTGGCGGCCTGGATTTCGCTGTACAGGTGAGGGTCGCCGCCCGCGATTCGCGCCGCCAGCGCCGCCGCTGCAATCGCCGGCGGCGGCGCCATGCACAGCGCCGCGTCGAGGTCCAGCCCGCACTCCGCCAGCGCCCGCGCGAACGCGAGCAGCGCGACGTGGGGCAGCGCCTGCAGCGCCGCCGCCGCGCGGTCGTGCTCCAGCGCGGACAGCTGCACGATCCGCGCGCCGCGGGCGCGCAACAGCGACGCGAACCACTCCGTGCGCGGGCCCGCCCGCAGCGAAACGAGCGCCACCGCGCGACCCGCCATGCCGAGCCCCGGGCCGAACATCGGGTTGATGCTCGCCACCTCGCAGTGCGGGGCGGCCTGCGCGACCGCGCCGGCGAAGCGCGTCTTGACCGACAGCGTGTCAACCAGCAGCGCTCCGGCGGCCAGCTGTGCAGCGAGCACCGGCACCGCGGCCAGCGCCGCCGACTCCGGGATCGCCAGCACGACCAGATCGGCGCGCGCGAGCAGTTCGCGCCCGACGGGTCCCAGCGCGGTGACGTCTTCGGCATCACGGGCGTCGCGCACGTCGATGCTCACGACGCTGCCGAGGTCCTCCTGTAGTTCGCGGCGCAGCATGCGCCCGACGGCGCCCAGCCCGCCGACGATCACGCTCAACGGTGGTCGCCCGTTCGTGTGCGGGCCGGTCTGCCGCGCTCGCGTGCGGTCACTCGGCTGGCATTCGCGCTCCGGATGCCCGCCGTGTGCCGCGGCCGGTCCGCGCGGTGTATCGCCCGTCGGTATCATCGCTGCGCCCCTGCGCTCTGGGGGCGTAGTCCCAGCGCCGCTTCCAGTCGCACCGGCAGCCGCGGTCGCCACCAGTTCCACCTGCCCAGCAGCGCCATCAAGCTCGGCACCAGCAGTGCGCGCACCAGCGTCGCATCAACCGCGACCGCGACGACCGTACCGAGACCCACTTCTTTGATGTACACCAGCCGCGCGCTCAGCAGCGTCCCGACCGCCACACAAAACAGCAGCGCCGCGGCCGTCACGATGCGCCCGGTGCGCTCGAGCCCGACCACGATCGCGTCGCGGTTGGACATGCCCGCGTCCCACCCCTCCTTGATTCGCGTCAGCAGGAAGATGCCGTAGTCGGTCAGGATCCCAAACGCCCCCGTGCCGAGCACGATCGGCTGGGCGAGCACCAGCGCACCCTGCCCGTGGTACTGCAGGAGACCTTCCAGGCGACCGTCCTGAAAGACGAGCACCAACACCCCAAATGCCGCCGCCAGCGACACGAGGTTCATGATCACCGTCTTCAGCGGCAGCACGACCGAGCCCGTGGCCAGAAACAGCACCGCGAACATGCTCGCGCCGAGTAGCGCCAGCGCGTAGGGCAGGCGGGCGAGCAGCGACGCAGCGGTGTCCACGTAGTAGGCCGTCGCGCCAGTGACCGCCAGATGTACCGGCAGCGCGCGCAGCCTGCGCACCAGTCGCTTGGCCGCGCCCGAGAACGGCGGGTTCGCGCTTGCCAGGTCGATCGCCCACAGTTGCGGGCGCAGCTGCCACGCAAAGCCCGACTCCACCCCCGGCAGGTGTTCCATGTAGCGCGCCACCACGCCGTGGACGTAGCCGCTCGGGCCGTGCGCGACCGAGATCACTTCGTCGAAGATCGGGTGTTCGAATTCTGCCTTGACCCGCGCTTCGAACCTGTGTCCCGGCGTGTCGTGCGGCAGCGCCGCCGAGTCAAAGCCCATCAGCCGCATCCCCAGCACGGGCGTCCCTGCCGCCAGCAGCGGCAGCGCGACCGCCAGCGCCACCCGCGCCGGGCGCCTGACCACGAACGCGGCAATCCGGTACCACACGCCGCTCTCCTCGCGGTAGCCCGCTCGCTCGCACGCCCGCTGCCAGCGCTGCGGCGCAAACGTGTTCACGCCATCGCCGAGCAGCACGAAAACAGCGGGCAACACCGCCAGCGAGACCGTCCCCGCGATCCCCGCGACCAGCATCCCGCCGACCGCGACCGACCGAATCACGCCGAGTCCGAACACCAGCAGCGACGCGAACGCAGCAGCGATCGTCGCCGCGCTGAAGGTCACCGTGCGCCCGGCCGTCGCCACCGTCGTATAGGCGGCCTCGACCGTCTGCGACCTGGTTGGCGGCTCGGAGTCGACGGAGCCGCGGGTGCGCGCCAGCTCCTCCCTGAACCTCGACACCAGCAGCAGGCTGTAGTCGATCGACAACCCGACCGCGAGCCCCGCGACGATGTTCAGCGAAAAGATCGACAGTGGCTTGACCGCGTTGATCGGCCGCAGGCAGCACAGCGTCAGCGCGAACGCCAGCGCGCCGACCGCCACCGGCAGCAACGCCGACGTCAGGCTGCGAAAGACCAGGAATCCGAGCAACAGCAGCAGCGGAAACCCGATCAGCTCGGACTTGAACAGGTCGCTCGTGATCAGCCGGTCGAATTCTTCACCGGCCAGCGCTGTGCCGCCCACGGACACGTCGTGAAACCGCGCCAGCCGCGCCGCCAGCCGCTGCGCGGCCGTTCCCGGCGCCACGCCCGGACGCAGCAGGCCCGCCACGGCCTCCGACTGGTGGTTGCGCGAGTAGAACGGCGCCAACGTAACCTTCGCCGCTTTGTGCACCGCCGCCAGCGCCTGCGCGTTTGCCGGCCCCGGCGCCGCCGGGAACAGCACGCCGACATTGGGAAACGCCTGACGGCCCGCCGCCGCGAGCATCAGCTGCGTCGTCTCGTAGCTCTCCGTTTCATGGCTGAGAAATTCCGCTTCGCTGTTGGACAGCCGCGCCGGCGTGCCAGCTCCGACGAGCGCCGCGAGCATGCCGACAGTGAGCGACGCGCACAGTGCGCGTCGGGGCGAACCGATCGCAAGTCTGCCGAGATAGCGCAATTTATAGGATTATTTGAACTCCCGATCGTCACGGCAAGCTTGGCGGCGCGCGCGTCACGACGACCGCCGTGAGCAGCAGCTCGCCTTCGCGCCGCCAGCGCCCCGTCATCCGCTCGATCTGCACGCCGTCGAGCAGCGGACCGTCTGTCAGGAGCTCCACGCTCAGCGCTCCCTCGCTGGCCCCCTCGTGCAGCTCGATCGTGACGGCTGCCTGCTCGAATCCCAGCCACCGCCCGGCGAGTCCGAACCAAGCCTTGTACACCGACTCCTTAGCGCTGAACAGCAACGCGTCGGCGTGTACCCCCACGAATTCCCTGCCGCGCTGCAGCTCGGCGCCGAACGCGACCCGCTCCCACACCCCCTCCGGCAGCGGCGCGTTGCGCTGCGCGTCGATCCCGACCGCCGCGACCTCGCGGCTCCTTGCCACCGCGCACGCGCGATACCCCTCGCAGTGCGTGATGCTGCCCACCACCCCCGCCGGCCAGCACGGCTCGCCCCGCTCTCCGCGCGGCACCGCGACCGGGCCGATCCCCAGCTCTGCCAGCGCCCGCCGCGCGCAGAGTCGGCCGCTTGCGAACTCGCGCCTGCGCTTCTCGACCGCGTTGCGCACCGCCGCCTGCTCCTCTGGGAACAGCTCAACCTCGTCTGGGTCCTCGCGCAGCTCAACCGCGACGACGGCGCGCGGTAGCAGCTGCTCGATCGCCACGGACGCTCACCGGTGCGGGTTCACGCTGGCGGCTGCCCCGGCGGGCGGCCGTGCCCGCGCCCGTTCACCCCACTTGCGATCACCCCGCGCCCATTCAACCAGGCATGCGATCGCCGGGCTTGCGATCACGCCTGCGCGATCAGCTCGCACGCGACCTGGTCTGAGGCCAACGCCGTGCCGCCCAGCAGGCGCCGCGAGAGCTGCGCGCGACGGAAGTACAGCGGCGCGTCATGCTCCCACGTCGCGCCAATCCCGCCGTGCACCGAGATCATCGCGCGTGCCGCGTAATCCAGCGCCCGACCCGCCACCGACCGTGCCGCGCCGGCCGCCAGCGGGAACTCCTCCGGAGCGCCGTTTCGCGACCACCCCGCGTAGTAGAGCAGCGAACGCCCGTTCTCGAGCTGGCGCAGCACCTCGGTCAGCGAGTGCTTGACCGCCTGGTAGGAGCCGATTGCGCGGCCGAACGTAAACCGCTCCTTGGCGTACGCGACCGACGTCTCCAGCGCCGTCTCGACAGCCCCCAGCGACTCCGCCGCGATCAGCGCCTGCGCCAGGTGCCACGCGCCCGCCAGCGCCTGCGGCGGCGCGTCGAGCACCGTAGCCGGCGCATCGTGCAGCGCGACATGGCCCAGCGCGCGCGTCGCGTCGTAGCGGCGCACCGCGTCGACACTCACTCCGTCTGCATCTGCCTGCACCACAAAGCCAACCGCGCGCCCGCCCTGTGTCGCCACGCCGACGAGCACGTCTGCGCCCGGGGCATCCGGCACGAACGCGAGCTGGCCCGTCACCTTTGCCTGTGCGCCCTCGCCGGCGATCGTCGGTGCCGGTGCGCGCTCCATTCCGCCCGACGGGTCCACCGTCCACTCGCCGCGCAGGTCGTCCGGCGGGCGCGTCGGCAGGTAGGCCGCGCGCCGCTCACCGCTCGCCAGCGCGCCGGTCAGCTCCGCCTGATCGGTGCTCGCGTCGAGCAGCGCGGTCGCGGGCAGGTGGCCCAGCAGGCCGATCGCCGCCAGCACTCGCCCGCACTCGCTCAGCACCAGCATCGCGTCGAACGCGTCGAGCCCCGCGCCGCCCTGCTGCTCGCTCACCAGCAGCCCCGGCCAGCCCGCCTGCACAGCCGTCGGCCACAGGTCCGGCGGCTGCTTGCCGTCGTCGAGCGCGTTGCGTGCCGCCTCCAGCGTTTTGAGACGCGCCAGCGCCCCGCGCGCGGCCTCGCGCAGCAGCACCTGCTCGTCAGACAGCGCCAGGTTCATCTCGTCCACCCTCCGTCGATCGACTGCGCGACCCCTCCGGGAGATGCCGCCAGGCATCTCCACCCCACATCGCCGACATGGCCCTGTCTCCACCCCACATCGCCGACATGGCCCTGCATTCGTGCCCTCATACCTTTGCCGTCTCCTTTGCGCGCAGCTCCGAGAACGGAATACCCTTGTCCAGGCGCGGCTCCGGCGGCAGTCCCAGCACGCGCTCGCCGATCGTGTTGCGCAATATCTCTTCCGTGCCCCCCGCCGACTTCAAGCCCGGCAGGAACGAGATCATGTATGCCCACTCGCTCCCCTCCGCCAGCGCGTCCGGGCCGAGCACGTCGGCGATCAGATCCCCCGACTTAATCGCGCCGCTGACGATCGTGACCTTCGCCAGCCCAGCCTCCGGGCCCGGGATCTGCCCGCGCTGCAGCGCGCTCAGCGTCCTGTACCCCGTGAAGCGCACCGCGATCAGTTCCGCCGCCACCTCACCCAGCTCGCGCCGCACCTCCGGGTCGCGCCGCGCGTGCTCATCCGAGGCGATCGCCTTCGCGAAACGCTGCGAGTTGTAGCCAAGCCCCTCGCCGCCCAGCCCGATCGTCACCCGCTCGAACATCAGCGTCGTCAGCGCCGTCCCCCAGCCGTTGCCGACGCCGCCCACGATCGCGTCGGCGTCCAGCGCGACATCGTCAAAGAACACCTCGTTGAACTCCGCCTCGCCCGAGATCTGGCGCAACCCGCGGACGGTGACCCCCGGCGCCTCGATCGGCACGATGAACATCGTCAACCCCTTGTGCTTGGGAACGTCGGCGTCGGTTCTCGCCAGCAGCAGTCCGTACGACGCGAACTGCGCATTAGTGGTCCACACCTTCTGGCCGGTCAGCTTCCAGCTGCCATCGTCCTGCAACCGCGCCCGCGTCTGCACCGCCGCCAGGTCCGACCCCGCCGCCGGCTCTGAGAACAGCTGGCACCACACCTCATCGCCATGCAGCATCGGCCCCAGATAGCGGGCCTTCTGCTCGTCGCTGCCATGCGCGATGATCGTCGGCCCCAGCATCCCCACGCCGATCGCGTCGAGAATCCCCGGCACCTTAGCCCTTGCGATCTCCTGGTTGCAGATCACCTGCTCGATCGGCCCCAGCCCCTGGCCGCCATACTCCTTCGGCCACGTCACCCCCGCCAGCCCCGCCTCGGCCAGCTTGCCCTGCCACTTACGCCTGGCCGCGACAATCTGCGCCTCGTCTTCGAGTGCGCCCGGCCCCTGCAGCACCGGCGCCTCGCCCTTGTGTTCTTCCAACCACCCGCGCGCCCTCACGCGGTAAGCGGCCTGCTCCTGTGTGTCGTCCAGATCCATTTGCCGCTCCGTCCTCCTCCTTGGTTGACTGACCAGTCAATCGCCTCTCTCTGAGGGTACTCGGTCGGCGGCCCCTGTGTCGAGGGTGGATGCGGAGAGGAGAGGCGCAGGAGGGGGACACGCGGAGGACTGCAGCGAGAGGTGAGATGGCGAGGAGAGGAGGAGGGGGGGGGGACGTGTGGAGCATTGGGGGAGAGGGCGTGGAGAAGCGGGTGGGAGAGGTGTGGAGGATGGAGCATGGGGGGAGGAGCGGGTGGGAGAGGTGTGGAGGATGGAGCATGGGGGGAGGAGCGGGTGGGAGAGGTGTGGAGGATGCGGGGAGGCAGGAGGGGGTGTGTTGTTTGTTTTTTTGGGCGAAGTGGCCCGAGATATCAAGATATCCAGGCGGATAGCTTGATATATGAGACCCCTTCGTCGTTTTTGGGAGCTACTACCACTGCTGCCCTGCCGCAAGCGCCGTGGGGCACCCCCGTCTCCGCCTCCGTCTGCGTCGACCGGCTCACCCAGCGGCAGCCCGCGCCGCGTGCCAACCCCATGCGCCCGCCGGCATCGCAAGTGCCGTGGGGCACCACACCCCGCCTCCGTCTGCGTCAACCGGCTCACCCAGCGGCGACTCGCGCCGCGTGCCAACCTATGCGCCCGCCGGCATCGTCGGTTCGGGGACGGGCGGCTGGTGGTAGACGCCCGCAAACGCGTCGTCCAGCAGCTCACGCGCCTGGTTGCCGGGCGCCGGCGAGTGCAGCAGCACGACCGCCAGCTGCACGCCGCGACGCTCGGCCGTCGCGACCAGGCAGCGGCCAGCTTCGATCGTTT
Source organism: uncultured Solirubrobacterales bacterium (assembly GCA_963804675.1). Classification (GTDB taxonomy): domain Bacteria; phylum Actinomycetota; class Thermoleophilia; order Solirubrobacterales; family Solirubrobacteraceae; genus Palsa-744. Next base: position 3,744,896 of record CAWDRI010000001.1, read on the forward strand.
CGCCGGTCTTCATCCCCGTCGTGCCCGGGTAGCCGTAGATCAGCATCGGGTTGTTGTTGTACAGGTAGAGCTTGCCGCCCTTGATCGGGAACGGCAGGATCGCCGCGCGCGTACGCGTCACGCGCGCGATCCGCGGCTGCTGCAGGTCGACATGCGCCAGCTCCGCGAGGTCGGCCGCGCACGAGTAGTTGTGCGTGTTGTAGAACCCCGACGGCGAGGAGTAGCGCGTGCAGCCGAGCCCCAGCCGCGCCGCTTGCGCGTTCATCTCGCCGACAAACCGGTGCACCGTCCCGGCCACGTGCTGGGCGAGCGCCACCGCCGCGTCGTTACCCGACGGCAGCAGCAGCCCGTACAGCAGCGCCTCCAGCGGCACGCGCCGGCCCAGCGGCAGCACGCCGACCTTCGAGCCGCTCGTATCCTCGGCCTGCCTGGTAATCAGCACGCGCGCGTCGGGCGGCGCTGACTTGACCGTCAGCAGCGCCGTCATCATCTTCGTCAGGCTCGCAACCCGCAGGCGCGTCAGCGGGTTGTGTTGCCACAGCACGCGCCCCGTGTCCAGGTCGATCATGATGCCCGCGCGCGGCGGTTCGCCGAACGTCAGCTGCACCGGGTCCGTGCGCGGGTCGGACAACTCAAGCGGCAACGGCGCCCCGCCCAGCGGCAGGCCGATCGCCGAAACCCGTCCCGTGGCGGGCGACGCGGGCGCGCTGTGGCCGCGCGCATGGGGTCTCGCCGCGTGCGTCGCCGCCGCGGCGGGGCTGCCGCCGTCGAGCGGATCCCCGCCGTGGGACAGCACCAGGTAGAGCGCCACCGCGAGGACCAGCGCCAGCGCCGCGCCCGCCAGCGCGCGTCGAATGCGCCGCCGGCGCCGCCGGCGGGCAGCTGCCCGCGAGTGACGCGGGCTGGGGGACATGAACGGGGAGCGGCTCATCGATCGGGGGGCTGCAGCAGCGCGCCGAGAATCCCAACGGCCATCAACACGATCACGAACACCGAGATCGCGCCCTCCAGCGTAAACCCATGCTCGGCGATTCCGCGCAGCGTCAAGAAGGCCAGGCCGACAATGAACAGCGCTGCGACGATCAGGATGACGATCCGGGCGAAGATCGCCGCAGACTACCCGTGCGCCAGGGGTGCCACGCCCACACGTCTCGTCCAAGGCCGGGCAGCGGTCCGCTCAGCGCTGGCCCGCGGTGCCACCGGGCGCGCCGCCACTGGGCGCGCCGCCACTGGGCGCGCCGCCATGGGACTAGCTGGCTATCCCCTCGGCGCCGGCCAGCGGTCCCACCCCCGGCCGGGCCTGCGGCACGTGCTGGTCGGCGTGGTAGGAGGAGCGCACGAGTGGCCCTGCGGCGACATGCGCGAAGCCCAGCTCATACGCCGCGCGCTCCAGCGCCGCGAACTCGTCAGGGTGCCAGTAGCGCACCACCGGCAGGTGGCGCGCCGAGGGCCGCAGGTACTGGCCGACCGTCAGCACCCGCACGCCGTGCGCGCGCAGCGCCGCGAAGGTCTCCACCAGCTCCTCGTGCGTCTCACCCAGGCCAACCATCAGCCCCGACTTCGTCACGACCTCGCCCTCGCCGAGCGCTCCTGCCAGCTCCAGCACCCGGCACGAGCGCGCGAAACTCGACCCGCGGCGCGCCAGCGGGTACAGGCGCGGCACGACCTCGACGTTGTGGTTGAACACGTCCGGGCGCTCGGCGATCACCTTCGCCAGCGGCATCTCCTGGCCCTGGAAGTCTGGCGTGAGCACCTCGATCTGACACTCCGGTGCCTGGCGGCGCACCTGGCGGATCACACCCACGAACGCGCTCGCGCCCTTGTCGGGCAGGTCGTCGCGGTCGACCGACGTCACCACCGCGTGGCGCAGGCCCATCCGCGCGATCGACCTCGCCACGCGCGCCGGCTCCAGCGGGTCGTTCCACGTCGGTCGGCCCGTCTTGACGTTGCAGAACCCGCAGCGTCGCGTGCACGTGTCGCCCAGAATCATGAACGTCGCCGTGCCCCGCTCCCAGCACTCCCCGACGTTCGGGCACGCCGCCTCCTGGCAAACCGTGTGCAGGTCCTCCTCCCCGATCAGCTTCGTCAGCGCCCGGTAGCGTGCGCCGCCCGGCGCCGGCACCTTCAGCCACGGCGGCTTGCGCTCGCGCAGCGGGCGGAATTGGACCCCACCCGCCCCCAGCACGCGCAGCACGTCCGCGCCGCCCGGGTTGGCGCGGGCGCGGGTGGCGGTGGGCGTCATGCCGCCACCAGCTGCCGGTCGAGTTCGAGTCGCCTTGCCGAGACGATCCGCTGGCGCCGGCCGTGCACCTCGCAGAACGCGTGTGCCACGCGCCTGCGCACGCAGCCGATGTCGGCTGCGCCGCGCTCGGCGGCGATCGACGTCATCGCCACGTCCGGCAGCCCGCAGGCCACCACCCACGAAAACGGCTCCAGGTCGTTCTCGACGTTGACAGCAAACCCATGCGTTGAGATCCCGCGCGACACGTGCACGCCGAGCGAGGCGATCTTGCGGTCCTGCACCCACACCCCGGTGTAGTCCGGGCCGTCCTGCGGGCGCGTGTGCGCGACGATCCCTTCCTCGGTGAGCGCCGCCACGAGCGCCTGCTCGATCGTGCGCAGGTGCGCGACGACGTCGCTCACGGCCATAATCGGGTAGCCGACGAGCTGCCCCGGACCGTGGTAGGTCACGCGCCCACCGCGGTCGGTCGGGACGACTTCGATGCCGCGCGCCGCGTAGAACTCCTCGCCGAGCGCCAGCTCGCCGGGGCGCGAGCGCCGGCCGCGCGTGTAGACCGGCGGGTGCTCGAGCAGGAGGAGGGTGTCGGGGAGCTCGCCGGCTTGGCGGCGCGCGCGGATCGTCTCCTGCATCGCGAGCGCGTCGCGGTAGGGTACGACGCCCAGGTGGCACACCCACAGCTCTCGGGAGGTTCGGTCGGCGACGATCATGCGCGGTACTCCATGGCATGGTAGCCCCGGGGGAGTCGCCGTCGCGAGGCGATCGAGGCGCGTGTGCCTAGAGATCGAGGCGTGGCCGTGGCTCAGCCCTGCGCGGCTCACCCCTGGGGCGCGGCCCTCACTGCACGTTCGGGGCTCGGACGTGCCCCGGATGTTTGCTGCAACCTCCCCGCAAGGCGTCGAGGCCTTGCGGCACGTGCCGTCCTCATCCAGGCGACGGTGTGGGCGAGCCCCTCGGCGATTCCAGTTCTGGCCGACCATTTCAGCTCATCCGCGATGCGCTTGGTGCTGGCACACCACACGTCGGTGTCCCATGTTCGCTGCGGGTATGCGCCCCAGTCCGCCTCAACCTCAATCGCCAACAGATCGCGTACGCAATCGACCAGCTCGCGCAGCGTCGTCTGGCGGCCACTGCCCACGTTGTAGATCTCGCCGGCCCGCTCGGCAGCTTGCTCGGCGGCGAGCACGAGCGCGTTGCAGACATCCTCTACATAGACGAAATCGCGCGCCGTCTCGGGCGAGGCCAATGGTGGCAGGCGTCCCTCCAGTCCATGCCGCACGAGAGTGAACACGAGACGACGCGCGTCTTCGTAGGCTCCGTACACCGAATAAAGTCTCAGCGTCACCGCTGGCAGGCCCGCGGCATTGGCACGGTGAGCGCAGTACATGGTCGCCGCGGCCTTGGTCACCGCATATGCGCTGTTGGGCTCTGGACGCTCGTGCTCGTCGGGGGCATGGTCCTTGAAGCCGTACTCGGAGGACGACCCGGCGTGAACGAACGCCTGTACGCGCTCGCGCTCGGCCGCGTCGACCAGCTCCATGGTTCCCAGCAGATTGGCCTGGCAGATCTGCCGCGAATCGGTCTGCCACGAGTAGGCGCCGTGCGCGGCCAGATGAAAGATCCACCCTGGCGAGACATCCCTCACGAGTGCGCTCGCAGCGCCGGGGAGGCTCAGGTCAACCTCGTGCACGATCACATCGTCCAACCCGGCAAGACGGCTGCGGTCACCGCGGGGGCGGGACGTGGCATGCACATCATGGCCATCGTCGCGCAATCGTCGAACCAGGTTTGCTCCGACGAACCCGCCTGCCCCGGTGACGAGCGCTCGCATGGTCACCTCAGGTCGCCACGCTCGTCATGAACTCTGCGTAGGACAGCTCGTCGAGGTACTGCCACGCCAATGCGCCGATCTGTGCGATCTCCCCGCCCGTCAGCTCCCCGGCGGTCGCCCGGTTGGCCTCGGGTGTGACCGCGCGCAAGGTACCCCAGGGATAGACCTCCTGCAGCGGCCGCCCATTCCAACTGGGCCCGGCGAGCGTCTCGGCGCTGCTCAGGCCGAGCGCTGCCAGCAGCCCGCCCAGCACACCGGTCGGATCCTCCATCACATCCTCGATGCGTACGATGTGAACCCGCTCGGGGTCCAGGGCGCGACTGGTGAGTGCGAAGTGCTGGTGCAGGTTCCAGCGCAGCATGTAGTCGGTCAGTGGCAGCGGCACCGGTCGCTTCTTCGTGTCCGCGTACGCCGACCACGGATTACGCACGATGTGCAGGACGTGCGCGGCCGGCAAATCGCGGAGGATCTTCGCGGTGTCGACGGCGATCACCGGGCTGTAGCCGACATACACGACCTCGTCCCCGCTGCGACACTCGTTCTTCCACGCCTCGTGCGTGGCGCGGAAGAATGCCTCCACGTTGGTCGCTCGCGAGCGCCCCATTTGGCCTACGAGCGAGCAGTAGATCTCACAGCGCTCGTCGTCGTCCAGGTCAAAGCGCTCATGACGGAACTTGCTCACGTGGGGAGTCCGGCTGCGAACCCTGGTCTCCTCGTCGATGATCGCCTGGTAGTCCATGGTCGCCGTCGCGTCGAGCAAGAACTCCGGCCAGCGGTACTTCAGGGGGAACATCGCGCTCAACCCGTCGTGAACGTGAGCTGTGCCGATCTGCGACTCGAACGGGTACACGTGGAGTTGGGGATGTCCGTCGAGAAAGCGATGGGTGGTGTTGCCACCGTTCTCGTACATCGCGCTGAGCATCAACAGCCGAAAGTCCTCGGTCATGGGGCTCCTGTGAGGTTGGGGAGGTGGTATGAGAAGAAGAACGAGCTGAGCGCGCGCCGGCTCTGCCTGCGTCCGGCCACGGCGGGAAAGCCCAGCGTGGTGGTGCGCGGCAGCACAGCGATATCGAACACCTGATTCCCGGCCGGCCAGGTGATGCTTCCCAGTACCGCACCGGTATCGAGATCGATGGCGTGCACTCCACAGACGCTGCGATACCGGTCCAGGCCAGGCGCGTAATGCGCAAAGCGCGGTATGACGCGAGAGCTTCCGACAAACGCGACGTTGCCGGCGAACGTCAGCCCACGGGTCCAGCCGGGCAGCTGCGCGACAGTCACAGGGACACCGTCGTAAATCGCCGCCAGGCGCCCGTAACCGCTATCGTTTACCCACAACTCGCCACGGTACAAACGCGCCGAGTGGGGCCGCGTCAAGCCTCGCGCCACCGCCTCACGGGTGGCGCCCGAGAAGATCACCCCGCGCCCGTCGACGGGAAAGTTGCGGTGCCCGGGGCGGCGGTTAGACGGCTCCTCGGTGGAGGCCGAGAAGAAGGACGACGCCAGATCCTCGCCGGCCGCTATCGAGTTGAGCTGGAGATAGTTGCGTGAGAGGTCGGGTTGTCCGTCGCGCTCGATCGTTCGCGGCCACCACACGACCTCGCATTCCCCCGGTCCCGCCAGGCGAACGATGGCATTCAGGCCAACCGCGTTGCCATGGAGGACTCCCCCGATCAGGGCGAGGTCATGCAGGTACAGTCGTCCGGGAAGGAAACTCGTCGAAAGGGGTACGAGCAGCTGGTCGGCCGCGTGGTTGCCCGCTGCATCGATCCCTGCGAGCCCCGGCGCCGGCGCCGGCGCCAGAACATACAGCTGGTTGGGGTTGCGGGTACTCGCCACGTGGAGGCGCTCGGACGCGGCATCGACGGTCAGGCCCGAGGGGTGTGGCATCGACATGAAGCTCTGCCGCGGCCCCTGCGGCGTCACGCTCATGGCGACCAGCAGATGCTCGTACTCGCGTGACACCACCAAACACGCCTGCAGTCGCTCGAGCACCTCCCACCAATCGCCGCGGACCGTCATGCTGAGACGCCTGCGGTTCGACCGGCTCCTCACGTCGCCGGCCCGATATCACCCCTTCCGGATCTCGCCACGCAGAGTCGTCCTCTGACCAGCGGTACTCTGAGTGAGTCGGAGCTGCCACGCTCACCGGCTAGCCCCCGTGCCGTCGCAGATGGCGTGACGCACATGCTTGTGGAGCGGTGGCGCAACCGAGAATGTCCGTGGGTCGTCCACTCGGTCATCCCTGCGCGCGGCTGAGCCCAAAGGCGATCGACGACGCCAGCGAGTGCGCGGACAGACCGTAGAAGTCGTTGAGAAACGGCAGCGTGCCGGTGATGCCTCGTGGCATTGTGTCGACGGCGTGCCGAACCAGTTGACATCGCAGGCCGTGCTCGGCAATCACCTCGGCCACGAGCGATCCGAGTCCGCCTGTGCGGTAATGGGCCTCGACCGTCACCACCTGTGGGGCCTCTGACAGCAGCTCCACGAGATCCTCGATCGGAGCGGGCTGCACGCTGGCCACAACCGCCACGCCCGCGCTGATCCCCTGTCGAGCCAGGATGGCCGCTGCTTCAGTGGCCTGCGCAGCCATGCTGCCGAGCGCGACGATCGCCACATCCTCGCCCTCGCTGAGACAGTCCATGCGTCCGAGCCTGAAGCGGCCTTCGAGGTTGGGCACGGTGGCGTCGGTCTTGCCGAGCCGGAAATAGACCGGGCCGGCCACGTCGGCTGAGCGGTAGGCTGCCGTAATCGCCTGCGCGGGGTCCGCCGGGGCGATAATCGTCATGTCGGGCTGGGTCCTCATGATGGCCACGTCCTCCAGCGCGTAGTGGGTTACGCCGTTATGCCCATAATCGAGACCTGCCCCCACGCCGAGAATGCGGACGGGCAATAAGTGCAGGATGGGGCCATTACGGATAAATTCGTAGGCCCGCATCGACGCGAACGTCGCGATCGAATAGACAAAAGGCACAAAACCCGCCTCGGCCAGGCCCGTCGCAAGCCCGATCATGTTCTGCTCGGCAACCCCGACGTTGATGAATCTCTCAGGTAGACGCTCGGCGAACGGTTCGAGCACCATAAAACCAAGGTCGCCCGTGAGCAGGAAAATTCGTGAGTCCTCCTCGGCCATCTCGAGCAGGGCGCTGACGAATGCGTTCCTCATAGTTCGCCGTCCAACTCTGCCAACGCGGTTGAGTACTGCTCGTCTGACATCGGAAGGTAGTGCCACGCGATCTTTCCTTCCATGTATGAGACACCCCGCCCGAACGTTGTGCGAGCCAGCAGCACGTGCGGCTTTGAGCCGGTCCTCGCAAGCCCTTCGATCGTGGTCCTTAGGCCGTTAACGTCGTGTCCGTCCACTTCGTGTACCTCCCAGCCAAACGCATCCCAGCGAGCTGACAGCGGAGCGAGATCGAGGACGTCGCGTGTGTAGCCGAGTGCTTGCTGCTGATTCACATCCACCAGCGCCACCACGTTGTCCAGCCGATGATGCGCGGCGAACATGACCGCCTCCCAGACCGATCCCTCGTCGCACTCGGCATCGCTCAATAGCACAAATGCGCGGCGGCGCGACCGCTGCGCGCGTGCAGCCAGCGCGGCGCCAACCGCGTATGAGAGACCCTGTCCCAGGGATCCCGTTGAGAAGTCTATCCAGGGCACCGCATGCTCGGGATGTGTGGCAATCGGGCTGCCATCGACGCAGAAGCTGTCCAGGGCCTCGTCGCTCAACCTGCCAGTGGCGTGAAGTGCCACGTACAGGGCGAGCGCGGCATGGCCCTTGGCCAGGATAAACCTGTCACGGTCAGGATCGGTGTGTGTTTCACCTTTGAGAACGCCTCCGAAAATTGCCGCGAGCAGGTCGGCCGCCGAGAGCGCGGACCCGATGTGGCCGACACCGGCACGCTTTGATTGCTCCAAAACGCCGCGCCTGATCTGTGCGCTAAGAGTGCCTACCAAGAGGAGTGTGGGGTTGGGGTGGTCGAGCGTCGAGTGCGCATATGCGATTCTTTCAAGGTCGTCGGGCCTTTGCAAGCGTTCCCGGAAATTGTTTCTGTTCGAGCGCACCACCCATGCGTGTCGCGTCACGGTGCTTCCCACGCGTGCCGGCGCCTTGGTTGGCCAACGCGATCAACCATTCGGCAAGCATCTGAGGCGTGCCCGCGGATGTTGGAAACATTGCCCTTTAACTCAGAGACTCGTTTCGCCAGCGGTGGCAAGGCGAGGCGAGCGCGCCTCGCAGATACCGCAGCGACACGGTTATGGTGCCCCGATGTCCAGCGCGATCGATGTAGTCTTGGTCGTCCACGGCCAATACGACTTCACCAACAGCTGTCTGCGTCATCTGCAGGCGCAAACGCTTGACCACCGCCTGATCGTCGTGGACGACTGCTCTCCGGATGACACGCTGGCCCGTCTACGTAGCGAGTGGCCCGCCCTGCGGCCAATGTGCATGGATCGGAACGTCGGTTACCCGATTGCGTGCAACCGCGGTGTGGCGGTCGGGTCCGGCGAGATCGTGGTGATACTCAACAGCGACGTCGACTGCCGCCCGGACTTCCTCGAGCGCGTGATCGTGCCGTTCAGGGACCCGGGCGTGGGATCGGTGGCCTCCCTGGTTCTCCAGTCAGATGAACGATCGATCGACAGCGTCGGGGTCACGGCAGATGTCACTCTCGCTGGATTCCGGCGCCTGCACGGCATGCCGATCGAGCGTGCGGGGGATGCGTGTCCGCTGCTGACCGGGCCGGAGGGCACAGCCGGCGCGTATCGTCGCACGGCGTGGGAGCAAATCGGCGGTTTCGACGAGGCGATCCTGGCTCACATGGACATCTTCGACCTTGCACTGAGGCTGCGAAACGCGGGGTGGCGGACTGCCAGCGCCCTGGATGCGATCAGCGTGCACTTCGGCTCGGCGACCTTCGGCAAGAGGTCTCGCTTGCAGAGACGCCTCGCAGGCTTCGGTCGGGGCTACCTGCTGCGCCGCTACGGAGTGCTGCGCACACCAGCCGTGCCGCGCACCGTGGTGACCGAGGGCATTGTGGTTGTCGGCGACACACTGATGTCGCGCGACCTGTCGGCGCTGCGCGGCCGGGTTGCAGGCTGGCGGGCTGGGCGCGGCCACGAACGTTAACCGTGGCCGCCACCCGAGGCGATCGACGCAAATATCACCTTTCGCGACTCGATGGCCCTCAGGCGCCGCGCCTACTGAGCTGAGACCGTCCGCGTCGCGCCGCCATTCGGTTGCCATCCGCCGTGCACCGCGTCGCGCCGCCATTCGGTCGCCATCCGCCGTGCGCCGCGCCGCCACGCAGGCGAGGGTTGATCGAACACCTCGCGCAATGCGTGCGCGACGAACTCGTGGTGCGTGGTCGCGCTCACAACGTCAACGCGACGGGCTCCTCCAGCAACTCGGCGACCCGCGCGAGGAAGCGGGCGGCGTCGGCGCCGTAGAGGATGCGGTGGTCGCAGACGAGCGTCGCCGTCAACGTCTGACGTGCGACGATCGCGGGGGCCGCCTGCAGCCGAGCGCTGTCCGCGTCACTCGCACCGGCGCCATCCGCGCGCACCACCGCCCGCCGGGCGAGCGAGCCGACCGCGAGGATCGCCGCCTGCGGCGGGTTGACGATCGCGGTGAAGCTGCGCACGCCGTACATCCCGAGGTTCGACACCGTGAACGTGCCCCCACCGAGCTCCGGCGGCGTGATCGTCCCGGCGCGCACCCGCTCGGCCAGTGCGCGCGCCTCGCGCGCGATCTCGCCCAGCGACTTGAGGTCGGCGTCGAACACCGTCGGCACCACCAGCGCGTCGTCGCCCGCGACCGCCACGCCGACGTTGACGCGCCCGTGCAGCTGCAGTTTGCCGTCGCGGTAGCTCCCATTCGCACGCGGGTACTCGCGCAGCGCCAGCGCACACGCCTTGACGACCATGTCGTTGTACGTCGGCGCCGGCTCCGGCGCGGCGAGGCTCTTGAGCTCGGTGCGCAGCGTCACGCACGCCTCCATGTCGATCTCGATCTGCAGCTCGAAGTCCGGGATCGTCGCCTTGGACTCCGCCATCCGCCGCGCGATCGTCTGCTGCGTGCGCGTCAGCTCGACCACCGTCGTCTCGCCCTTGGCGCGCGCGACGCGCTCGCTCAGGGGTTCGGTTGGCGGCTCGCCAGGCGTCGGCGTACCCGGCGCGCCTGCCCCGGAGGCGAGCGGCGCGGCTGGCGTCATGGCCTCCACATCGGCCTTCACGATCCGCCCTCCCGGCCCGCTGCCGGCGATCGCATGCAGGTTGACACTGCGCTCTTGCGCGACGCGTCTCGCGACCGGGGACGCCTTGATGCGCTCCTCGCCTGGCGCTCTGCTCGCCGCCGGGGTTGGCGTCGATCCCTCCGGGGGCGGTGATGGTGTCGGTCCCTCCAGGGGCCGTGACGGTCCCGCCGTGAGCGGTGACGGTGTCGATCCCTCCGGGGGCGGTGATGGTCTGCGCGGGGCCGGTGACGGCGCCGGCTCGTCCGCGGTGGGCTGGGGCTCGGGCGGCTGTGCGCTCTCGCCGACATGCGCGATCGTTGTGCCCACCGGCAGCGTGTCGCCCTCGGCAGCGACCGTCTCCAGCACGCCCTCCGTGTCGGCCTCGTAGACCATCGCGGCCTTGTCGGTCTCGATCTCGACCAACTCCTCGCCGCGGTTGACATGCTCGCCGCTTTGCTTGATCCAGCGCAGGATCGTGCCCTCCTCCATCGTGTCCGACAGGCGCGGCATCACGATCTCGGTCATCGGCTGCGGGCGGGTGTCGGCGTGGCCGGGGCGCCCGTTGGGGCGCTGCCCACTGCGGCGCTGCCCGTCGCGGCGGCGGCGCCTGTCGCGGAGCTGGCGCCGGCGGCCGCGGGCGCCAGCAGACCGAGCACCTCCAGCACGGCGCTCACGACCTGCGGCTCGTGCGGGTAGGCGATGTCCTCGAGCGGCTTGGAGTACGGCATCGGCACATCCGCGCCCGTCACCCGCCGCACCGGCGCGTCGAGGTCGTCAAACGCCTGCTCGGCGATCAGCGCGCTCAGGTTCGCGCCCACGCCCCCATGCGGCCAGCCCTCCTCGACGACCACACAGCGGTTGGTCTTCGCGACCGACCGCAGGATCGCGTCGAGGTCCAGCGGGCGCAGCGTGCGCGGGTCGATCACCTCGGCGCTCACCCCGTACTCGTCCGCCAACCGCTTGGCGGCGCGCTCTGCGGTCAGCGCCATCCGCGAGATGCCCACGACCGTCACGTCGGCGCCCTCGCGGCGCACCGCGGCGCGGCCGAAATGCAGCACATGATCGTCATCGTCGGGTACCTCGCCGCGAACCCCATACAACGACTCGTGCTCGATGAAAATCACCGGGTTCTCGTCGCGCACCGCCGCCTTCAGCAGTCCCTTCGCGTCGGCCGGCGTCGAGGGCGTTGCGACCAGCAGGCCCGGCACGTGCATGAAGATCGCCTCAAAACAGTGCGAGTGCGTCGGGCCCAGCTGGTGGCCGGCGCCCTGGGGCATTCGCACGACCAGCGGCACTCTCGCCTGGCCGCCGAACATGTAGTGGATGTGCGCCGCGTGGTTGACGATCTGGTCGAACGCCAGCAGCGCGAAGTTCACCGTCATCAGCTCCACCACCGGCCGCAGTCCCGCCATCGCGGCGCCCACACCCATCCCGACAATCGTGTTCTCCGAGATCGGCGTGTCGCGCACCCGGCGCTCGCCGAACTCCTCCAGCAGGCCGGCCGTGACCTTGAACGCGCCGCCAAACACGCCGATGTCCTCGCCCATCAGCAGCACCCGCTCGTCGCGCGCCAGCTCCTCGCGCAGCGCCGCGTTCAAAGCCTCGCGGTAGCGCAGCTCGGCCATCAGGCGTCGGCACCCGCCGGCAGGCCCGTCGCCGTCTGGCTCGCCGGCTGTGCGCCGTCGCCGGGCTCGCCGGCGGGCTCGCAGTTGGGCTCGCCCCTGGGCTCGCCAACTTGGTGTGCCTGCTCGCCGCGGCCGCCCTCCGGCGCCCCCCCGTCGGCGGGATCAGACGTGCGCACCGAGTACCAGCCGCGCACCTGATCGCCGAGCACGTACACGTCGTCGTACAGCGACTGCGGCGTCGGGAACGGCGAGTCCTCGGCGAACCGCACCGCCTCATCCACGCGCGCGCGCGCCTGCCGGTCGATCTGCTCGCGCTGCGCCGTGTCGAGGACCCCCTCGCGCTCGAGCAGCTCGCCGAACGCGGGCAGCGGGTCGCGCTCGCGCCAGTGCTGCACCTCCTCGCGGCTGCGGTACTCCTCGGGGTCGGCCATCGAGTGCCCGCGAAAACGGTACGTCACCGCCTCCACCAGCAGCGGCCGGCGCTCGCTGCGCACCCGCTCCAGCGCCCGCGAGACGACGGCGTGCGTGTCCACCACATCCATCCCGTCGCAGCGCACGCCCGGCACCCCGAGACTCTCGCCCTTGCGCCGCAAATCGGTCACCGCCGAATGACGCGCCAGCGCCGTACCCATCCCGAACTGGTTGTTGGTCACCATAAACACCACCGGCAGCCGCCACAGCGCCGCCAGATTCAGCGTCTCGCCGAACGTGCCCTGGTTGGAGGCGCCGTCGCCAAACACGCACAGCGTCACGTCCTCGCTGCCGCTGTAGTCGCTCGCCAGCGCGATCCCCGCCGCGATCGGCAGGTTGCCGCCGACGATCCCATACCCGCCCATAAAGCGCCGCCCGCCGTCGAACATGTGCATCGACCCGCCCCTGCCCTTCGAGCAGCCGTTGACACGCCCAAACAGCTCGGCCATCACGTTCTCCGGCGGCGTCCCCCGCACGAGCGCATGGCCATGCGAGCGGTACGTCGAGATCAGGTAGTCGCTCGCGCGCAGCGCCCGCGCGCTGCCGACGATGCTCGCCTCCTCGCCGATCGCCAAATGCAAAAACCCGCCGACCTTCGCGCGCGCGTACATCTCGCCGGCGCGCTCCTCAAAGCGCCGGATCAGCGTCATCGTCTGGAGCCACTCGCGCGCGACGTCGGGCGCGGGCAGCGCGGGGTCCGCGCCCGCCCGGGTGGCGTCGGGCGGCCCGCGGTCAGGGCCGGCGACGTCGGGCGGTCCGCGGTCAGGGCCGGCGTCGTCGGGCGGCTCGGGGTCAGGGCCGGCGGGCGCGGGCGGCCCGCGGTCAGGGCCGGCGGCGTCGGGCGGTCCCGGGTCAGGGCCGGCGGGCGCGGGCAGCGCAGTTTCGGTGCCGTCGGGCTGCGGCATCTCGGGCATCAACTCTCCACGGTAGCCCAGCGCGCGATGAACTCCCGCGCGTCCAGCTGTGCCAGATCGGCGCGCAGCGTACGCACGCGCCGCGCTGCCTCCTGCGGCGGGCAGTCCCAAAACAGCACCGCTTCGCCGCCGTCGATCTCGACCACCTCGACGTGGTCCACTCGACCCGGGTCCGCCAGCGCCGCCGGCATCCAGCCGCCGCGCCTGACGATCAAGCGGTACGCGCGGTTAGCCCTCATCGCGGGCGCGCCGCCGTGTTGTGTGTACCCGCGTCCGACTCCGGGCCGCGCGACCCCGCCCCGGCGGCGCAAGCCGCCGCCTCCTCCAAAACGCGCCCACCACCGAACACGCGCCCGCCGATCCGCACCGCCGGCACTTCGCGCACCCCTGCCGCGGCCGCCGCCCGCGTGCTTCTCGCCAGCTGCTCGCGCACCGAACGCAGCCGCGTGCCGCGCAGCACGGCGGCAGGGTGCATCTCGCACGCGGCCGCCGCGATCAGCACGTTGTCCGGCTGGCCGAGCGAGCGTCCGCCGGCGAACGCCTGGCGGAAGGCGGCCTGCGCAAACGGCACGGTGCGGCCGATCGACTTGGCGTACGTCGCGGCCCGCATCGCGAGCGTGCTGTCGAAAGGGAAGTCCGCGGGCCACCGCAACGGCTGCAACTCGAGTTCCACTGCGCGGCGCGCGACCTCGGCGCGGAATATCTCGGCCTCAGCTTCGCGGCCAAACGCAGTCTCCCCACCGTGCAGTTCGCACGCCAGCACCGGCTGCCACTCGACCGGTCCGGGCAGTGCGTGCAGGATTCGCTCCGCCGTGAGGTACGCCACTGGGCTCGCGAGGTCGAAATAGAACGCCGAGTCCATCCCGGGCAGAGCGTACCCCCGCTTGCGGGCCACCCGCTGCATGGTCGCTCAGCCGTGGATCAGCCAGCCGTCGGCCGCGCGCCGGGCCTCCATCACGGCCTCCGACATGGTCGCTCAGCCGTGGATCAGCCAGCCGTCGGCCGCGCGCCGGGCCTCCATCACGGCCTCCGACATGGTCGCTCAGCCGTGGATCAGCCAGCCGTCGGCCGCGCGCCCGGCCTCCATCACGGCCTCCGACAGCGTCGGGTGGCCATGGACGGTTCGCGCCACCTCCGCGAAACCGCCCTCCAGCGCGCGCACATTGACGAGCTCCTGGATCAGCTCGGTCGCGCGGCTGCCGACGATGTGCCCGCCGAGCAGCTCGCCGTAACGCGACTCGCCCACGAGCTTCACCAGCCCGCTGCGGTCGCCATAGACGATGCCCCCGCCGACCGCCCCATAGGGCACCTTGCCGACCACCACCTCGTAGCCCTGCTCGCGCGCCTGCTCCTCGGTCAGCCCGAACGAGCCCACATTCGGCATGCAGAACGTCGCCCTGGGGATGTCCTCGTAGGCCAGCGGGTGCGTCTGCATACCCGCCGCGTCCTCGACCGCGATGATGCCCTCGTCCGAGGCCTTGTGCGCGAGCGCCGGACCCTGCACGAGATCGCCGATCGCGTACACCCCGCGCGCGCTCGTGCGCAGCGCGCCATCGACCTTCGCCAGCCCCCTGCCCGGCTCGTCCGCACCCACCAGCTGCACCCCGGCCGCCTCCAACCCGAGCCCCTGTACGTCCGGCCCGCGGCCCGTCGCGATCACCAGATAGTCGACGCTCGCCCGCTGCTCGCCGTAGGCGAAGCTCACCTCCCGCTCGTCCGCCCGCACATCCGCGATCGCCGTGCCCGTCAAAACCTCGATTCCCTGACGCTTCAGCCCCCGCTCCACCAGCCGCGAGATGTCCGCGTCCTCCGCCGGCAGCACGCGGTCGAGCATCTCAAACAGCTTCACCTCGCTGCCCAGCCGCGCGAACGCCGACGCGATCTCCGCGCCCGAGGCGCCCGCGCCGACGACGGCCAGCCGGCCCGGCAGCTGCGCCAGCGCCCACGCCTCCTCGGTGCCGAGCACCCGCCCGCCGAGCTCCACCCCCGGGATCGACCGTGGCACCGAGCCCGTCGCGAGCACCACCGCCACACCGCGCAGCCGCTGCCCGGCGACATCCACCCCGACGCTCGCGCGGGCGCCGTTGCTCGCTTCGCTGCCACCGGCCGCCGGCGCGAGCGTCGCCGCACCCTCGATCAGCTGCACGCCGTTCTTCTTAAACAGGTTCGCCACGCCGCCCGTCAGCGTCGCCACCACTTTCGCGCGCCTGGCCTGCACCGCCTCGTAGTCGACCTCCACGCCCGCCACCCGCAGCCCGTACTCGCCGGCCTCGCGCACCTCGCTAAGCAGATCCGCGCTGCGCAGCACCGCCTTCGCTGGGATGCACGCGTAGTTCAGGCAGCGGCCCCCGACCTTGTCGCGCTCGACTACCACCGTGCGCATTCCCAGCTGCGCCGCGCGCACCGCCGCCACGTACCCGCCCGGTCCCGCACCGATCACGATGCAGTCGTATGTCTCCTCTGCCGCCGCCATCCGCGTGCGCGAGCCTATCGCAGCGGCCGCTCGCGGCCCGCCGTTGTCCGCTCGCCCGCCTGGATGCGTCCCATCACGCGCACCAACTTCCAGAACAACCACCCTCCCAGGCCGATGCTCACCAAACAAACCGCCGCCGCCACCACCGTCGAGGCCACCACCAGTGCCAGCGAGGTGACGATGATCTGAAACGCCAGCAGCCCCTCGAAGCCGAGCACCGCCCAGTAGCGCCGCCTGTACATGCCCCACGCCAACCCCGCCAGCACCGCCGCGATGAACAGGCCGCCCGGTACCGACCCGCCGTGCGAGCGCAGGTCGTGGGTCGACGCGACACCCACCACCACGCCGAGCGCCAGCACCAGCGCCACCCCCACCGCGACCAGCAGCGCCGCCGGGCGCTCGCCCTGCGCGAGCGGGGTCAGTGCCGCGCGGGCCTGTTCGTCACGGTTGTCGGGCACATGCAAGACACTAGAGGGTGGCGCAGCTGAAACCGCTCGCGGACAATCCGACAAATCTGCTACGCTGCGACTTAGATTTTGCGTATGCAATTTGACCGTTTTACGATCAAGTCCCAGGAGGCGTTGGCAGCCGCGGCGAGGCTCGCCGGGGAGCGCCGCAACCCACAGGTGACGCCCGCGCACCTGCTCGCGGTGTTGCTCGAGAGCGAGGAGGGCGGCGGTGTGGTCGTGCCGGTGCTCAACAAGCTCGGCACGCCGCTGCCTGCGCTGCGCGCCGAGGCGGGCCGGACGCTGGAGGAGCTGCCGCGGCTCGGCGAGGGTTCGACGGTCGAAGACGGCCAGCCCTCCGCTGAACTGACCGCGGTGCTGCGCGCCGCCGAGAAGGAGGCGGCCGGCCTGTCGGACCAGTATGTCTCGACCGAGCACCTGCTGCTCGCGCTCGCCGGGGAGGACGGCCGCGCCGGGCAGGCGCTGCGCGCGGTCGGCGCGGACCGCGAGCGGCTCGCGCAGGCGCTCGCGGAGGTCCGCGGCCCGCACAAGGTCACAGACCAGAACCCCGAGACCCAATACCAGGCGTTGGAGCGCTTCGGTAGGGACTTCACCCAGCTCGCCGAGCAGGGCAAGCTCGACCCCGTGATCGGCCGCGACGAAGAGATCCGCCGCGTGATCCAGGTGCTCTCACGGCGCACCAAGAACAACCCCGTGCTGATCGGCGAGCCCGGCGTCGGCAAGACCGCGATCGTCGAGGGCCTGGCACAGCGGATCGTCAGCGGCGATGTGCCCGAGTCGCTCAGGGACCGGCGCGTGATCGCGCTGGACATCGGCTCGCTGATCGCCGGAGCCAAGTACCGCGGCGAGTTCGAGGACCGCCTGAAGGCCGTGCTCAAGGAGGTCTCAGAGGCCCGCGGTAGCGTGATCCTGTTCCTCGACGAGCTGCACACGATCGTCGGCGCCGGCGCCGCCGAAGGAGCCCTCGACGCCGCCAACCTACTCAAGCCGATGCTCGCCCGCGGCGAGCTACGAGCCGTCGGCGCCACCACGCTCGACGAGTACCGCAAGCACATCGAGAAGGACGCCGCGCTGGAGCGCCGCTTCCAGCCGGTGATGGTCGGCGAGCCCAGTGTGGCGGACACGATCGCGATCCTGCGCGGGCTGAAGGAGCGCTACGAGGTCCACCACGGAGTGCGCATCCAGGACTCGGCGCTGATCGCCGCCGCGACGCTCTCCGACCGCTACATCGCCGACCGCTTCCTGCCCGACAAGGCGATCGACCTGATCGACGAGGCCGCGTCGAGCCTGCGCATCGAGATCGACTCGCTGCCGACCGAGATCGACGAGGTCGACCGCCGCGTGATGCAGCTGGAGATCGAGCTGACCTCGCTGGCGAAGGAGACCGACGAGGCCTCCGCCGAGCGCCGCGCCGCGATCGAGCGCGAGCTCGCCGAGCTGGGCGAGCAGTCGGCCGCGATGAAGGCGCAGTGGGAAGCCGAGAAGCAGGCGATCCAGGGCTCCAGTGAGCTGAAGGCCCGTCTGGAGGAGGCCCGCCAGGAGGCCGAGCGGGCAGAGCGAGCGGCCGACCTGCAGCGCGCGGCCGAACTGCGTTACGGGGAGATTCCCGATTTGGAAAAGAGACTGGCCGCCCTGGCGGGCGGCCAGGAGGGGGTTGGGAGTCCCGACGGCCGCGCGCAGGACGTCGATCGGGCGCGGGGCGCCGGCGAACCGACCCCTCCCGGCGCCGCAGGCGCCAATCAACCAAAACCCGTGTTCCTCAAAGAGGAGGTCGATGCCGACGACGTCGCCGAGGTCGTCGCGCGCTGGACCGGTATTCCGGTCAGCCGCCTGCTGGAGGGGGAGGTGCAGAAGCTGATCCATATGGAGGAGCGGCTGCACGAACGCGTCGTCGGCCAGGACGAGGCGATCGTCGCGGTCTCGAGCGCGCTGCGTCGCTCGCGCGCGGGCCTGCAGGACCCCGACCGCCCGATCGGCACGTTCCTGTTTCTGGGCCCCACGGGCGTCGGCAAGACCGAGCTCGCGCGCGCGCTGGCGGAGTTCATGTTCGACTCCCAGGAGGCGATGATCCGGATCGACATGTCGGAGTACATGGAGAAGCACACCGTCTCGCGACTGGTCGGCGCGCCGCCCGGCTACGTCGGCTACGAGGAGGGGGGACAGCTGACCGAGGCGGTGCGCCGGCACCCCTACAGCGTGGTGCTGCTCGACGAGATCGAGAAGGCCCACCCGGACGTCTTCAACGTGCTGCTGCAGGTGATGGACGACGGGCGCCTGACCGACGGTCAGGGGCGCACTGTGGACTTCAAGAACACGGTGCTGATCATGACCTCGAACATCGCGGTCGGAGAGCCGCCGGCGCCGGGCACCGCGGCGGACGCGACGCTCGCCGACGCGCAGCTGCGCGAGGCGCTGCTCGCGCACTTCAAACCGGAGTTCGTCAACCGCCTCGACGACGTCGTGCGCTTCGAACCGCTCACGCGCGAACAGCTCGGCGAGATCGTCGAGCTGCAGGTCGCGCTCGTGCTACAGCGCGTGCGCGAGCGCGGCGTCGAGGTGCGGCTGACCGACGGCGCGCGCGAGCTGCTCGGCGACCTCGGCTACGACCCGACCTACGGCGCGCGCCCGCTGCGCCGCGTGATCGGAAAGCAGCTGACCGACCGGCTCGCGCTCGCGCTGCTGGAGGGCGAGTACCGCCCTGGGGACACGGTGCTGGTCAACGCGCAGCAGGACGCGTTGACATTCGCCCGCGCACCGGCGCCGGCTGCGACTACAGTCTGAGCCTGTAGGCATTATCTGTAGGTCGCTATCGATACCCACGGGAGGAGGCAACCGGCCGTGCCCACATACATCATGCTCGCCAACCTGACCCCTGAGGGCGTGCAGACAGTCAAGAACAACCCGAGGCGCATCCACGAGGTCAACCGCGAGGTCGAGCAGCTCGGCGCGAAGGTCACCGCGCAGTGGGCGACGCTCGGGCGCTTTGACTTCCTGTCGATCGTCAACGCCCCCGACGAGCAGACGATGGCGCGCGTCTCGCTGGAGCTCGGCTCGCGCGGCACCGTGACCTACGAGACGCTCGCGGCGATCCCGGTCAACAAGTTCGTCGCCTCGCTGACATGAAGGTGCTCATCGTCGGCGGCGGCGGGCGCGAGCACGCGATCGTGCAGTCGCTGGCCGAGACCGCCGAGCACGACGAACTCAAGCTGCTGTGCGCGCCCGGCAACCCCGGCATCGCCAAGGACGCGCGCCTGCTCGACGTCGCCGCCGACGACGTGCCGGGACTGGTCGCGGCGATCGAACGCGAGGGCGTGCACTTCACGATCGTCGGCCCCGAGGCGCCGCTCGTCGCGGGGCTCGTCGACGAGCTCGACCGCCGCGGGCGCCTGGCCTTCGGCCCGACCGCCGCGGCGGCGCGGCTGGAGGGCTCCAAGGCGTTCGCCAAGGAGGTGATGGAGGAAGCCGGCGTACCGACCGCGCGCTGGCGCGCGGCGCACACGCTGCAGGAGGGCCTCGCCGCCGTCGGCGAGCTCTGTGACGAGCACGGCGTCGTCGTCAAGGTCAACGGCCTGGCGGCCGGCAAGGGCGTGACAGTCGCCGACAACGCCGCACAGGCCGAACAGGCGCTGCGCGAGATCTTCGTGGACGGGCGCTTCGGGGCGGGCCCCGCGGCGGCCGGCGCAGGCGGCGCAGGCGGCGACACGGGCGCGGTTGCCGACACCGGCAGCGATTCGGGCGCGCGTGCGGGCGCGGGCGCGCGTGCGCGCGAGGGCGACGACACGGGGACGGCTGCCGACGCCGGCAGCGATCCGGGCGCGCGTGCGGGCGCGGGCGCGCGTGCGCGCGAGGGCGACGACACGGGGACGGCTGCCGACGCCGGCAGCGATCCGGACGCGCGTGCGGGCGCGCGTGCGCGCGAGGGCGACGACACGGGGACGGTTGCCGACGCCGGCAGCGATTCGGGCGCGGACGCGCGTGCGGGCGCGAGCGAGACCCCGCCGCCGTGCGCGGTCGTCGAAGAACGGCTGCAGGGCCGCGAGCTATCGATGATCGCGCTGTGCGACGGGTCCTACGCGCAGACGCTGTCCAGCGCGCGCGACTACAAGCGCGCGCTCGACGGCGACCGCGGGCCGAACACCGGCGGGATGGGCGCCTGCTCGCCGGTGCCGGGGATCGACGAAGACGACAAGTGGATCGTCACCGAAACGGTCTTCCTGCCGGTGCTCTCGGCGATGCACCGCCGCGGCACGCCCTTCCGCGGCGTGCTCTACGCGGGGTTGATGCTGACCGCCGACGGTCCGAGGGTGCTCGAGCTCAACGTCCGTTTCGGCGACCCCGAGGCGCAGGCGATCCTGCCGCGCCTGCACGAGAGTCTGCTCGACCTGATGCTGCGCGCGACGCGCCCCGACGGACTGATGAAAGCGTTGGGCGACAAGGAGCCCTACGACTGGCGGCTGGACACCGCCGTGACGGTCGTACTGGCGAGCGCCGGCTACCCGCAGTCGTCCTCCTCTAACGACGAGCCGATCGAGGGGCTCGAGCGGGTGCCCGAGGACGTCGCGGTGACGCACGCCGGCACCGCACTGGGCGCGGACGGCACGCTGGTCGGCGCCGGCGGGCGCGTGCTGAACGTCACCGGCTTCGGCCGCGATGCACAGGAGGCGCGCGCCTGCGCATATGCTGCCGCCGAGACGATCGCGTTCCCCGGCAAGCAGTTGCGCGGCGACATCGCCGAGCGGATCGACAAGGAATACCCCGACCCCACGGTGCGCCCGTTGAAGGACTGGATGGACGAAAAGATGGAGTCCTGGCGGGTGATCGCGGAGGAAGAAGAAGCGGAGCGCGCACGTGAACAGGCCGCGAGCGAGCAGGCCGGGCGTGAGCAGGCCGGGCGTGAGCAGGCCGGGCGTGAGCAGGCCGGGCGTGAGCAGGCCGCGAGTGAGCAGGCCGGGCCGGGCGCGCAGCCCGCGCAAGCCGGACACGGCGAGCGCCGGGAGGCCGAGCATGGGTGAGGTGACGCCATTGACGCCGCGGCTGGCGGACGCCGAGACGGAGGTGCGCACGCAGCTCGAGCAGCTCGACGTCAACGCGCCGCGCGTGGGCATCGTGATGGGTTCGGAAAGCGACATGGAGGCGATGAAGAAGGCCGCCGCCGAGCTGCACGCGCGCGACATCCTGCACGAGCTGCGCGTGATGTCCGCCCACCGCGAACCGGACGTCGTCGCCGAATACGCCAAGAACGCACAGATGCGCGGCCTGCGCGTGATCATCGCCGGCGCCGGCATCTCCGCCGCGCTGCCCGGCGCCGTCGCGGCGCACACCGACCTGCCCGTGATCGGCGTCCCCCTGTCGGGCCGTTTGACGGCCGCCGGCGGGTTGGACGCGATCCTCTCGATCGTGCAAATGCCCCCCGGCGTGCCGGTGGCATGCGTGGGTCTCGACAACGCGCGCAACGCGGCGATTTTGGCGGCGCAGATACTGCAGGCGTAAGCCGGCGCCGGCCGGCCGGGCCCCGGGCCTCGCGTGGTGGAGACGCTCCGGCGAGCGGCCGGCGATAATCCAGGTTGTGATCGAGCGGTACACGAGGCCCGAGCTCGGCGTGCTCTTCGCGGGAGGGGGGCAGGCCCCCGTCCCGATCACCGACCTTGCGGGTTGCGAAAGCCGGGCCCAATGATCGAGCGCTACACACGCCCCGAGCTGGGCGCGATCTGGACGGACGAGGCGCGCATGGAGAGCTGGCGGCGTGTCGAGGTGGCGGCCTGCGAGGAGCTTCCGCGGCTGCTCGGCGACGCCGCTCGCGCCACGCCCCCCAGCGCCGCCGCCGGCCTTCCCTCCCCCGACGACGGGCCCTCCGCTCCCCCCCAAACCCCCCCAAGGGACCCAACCCCGCCGAACTCGAGGCGATCCGTGCGGCGACGTTCACGGTCGAGGCGGTCAACGAGCGTGAGCGCTCGACCGACCATGACGTGGCGGCGTTTGTCAACGTGCTCGGCGCATCCGCCGGCGAGGCGGGCCGCTGGATCCACTACGGGCTGACCTCCTCGGACGTGCTCGACACGGCGCTGGCACTGCAGCTGCGCCAGGCGGGCGCGGCGATCGTGCCGGGCGCACGGGCGCTGGTCACAGCGCTCGCGGCGCGCGCGCGCGAGCATGTTGAACACGCTGTGTATTGGGCGCACGCACGGCGTGCACGCCGAGCCGACGACGTTCGGCGTGAAGCTGGCGGGTTTCGCGTTCGAGGCGCACCGCAACGCGCAGCGCCTGGAACGTGCGTTTGCGCAGGTCGCCGTCGGCGCGGTCTCGGGCGCGGTCGGCACGTATGCGGCGAGCAGCCCGGAGTTCGAGCGGCGCGTGCTGGCACGCCTGGACCTCGCGCCCGAGCCGGTCTCCACGCAGGTCGTCGCGCGCGACCGCCACGCCGAGCTGCTCGGCGCGATCGCGCTCGCCGGCGCAGGCATTGAGCGGTTCGCCACCGAGGTGCGCCACCTGCAACGCACGGAGGTGCGCGAGGTGCAGGAGCCGTTTCGCGCCGGCCAGAAGGGTTCGAGCGCGATGCCGCACAAGCGCAACCCGATCAAGGCCGAGCAGCTCAGCGGTCTGGCGCGCGTGCTGAGCGGCAACGCCCAGGCGGCGCTCGCCGACGTCGCGCTGTGGCACGAGCGCGACATCTCGCACTCCTCGGTCGAGCGTGTGATCCTGCCCGACTCGACGATCCTGATCGACTACTGCCTGCAGCGCGCCAGCGACCTCGTGCAGCGCATGACGATCGACGTGCAGCGGATGCGCGCCAACCTCGAGCTGACCCACGGCGCGCTGTTCTCTCAAGCGCTGCTGCTCGCGCTCGTCAACACCGGCATGACCCGCGACGACGCCTACTTCGGCGTCCAGCGTGCCGCCCAGGAAGCGTGGGATACCGGCACGCCGCTGCGCGAGCTGCTGGAAACCGACCCGGTAGCCGCCAAACTCGACCTCGACCGGATTTTCGACTACAGCCACTACGTGCGCTACGCGCACGAGATCGTGGGGCGGCTGGACGAGATCGCCTAGCGGGGGCGCCCGCCCGGGCGCCATTCGCGCCGGGCGCCATTCGCGCGCCCGCCCCCACGCGCGCCCGCCCCTCACGCGCGCCGGCCCTCCATGCTCGCGCTGCGCTCCCATTCGCGCGCGCGCACGCGCGACCTCCCGTGCCCGTGCCGCCAGGCGCGCCGGCCCCTCATGTGCGCCCGCCCCTCACGCGCGCCGGCCCTCCATGCTCGCGCTGCGCTCCCATTCGCGCGCGCGCACGCGCGACCTCCCGTGCCCGTGCCGCCAGGCGCGCCGGCCCCTCATGCGCGCCGGCCCTCCATGCTCGCGCTGCGCTCCCATTCGCGCGCGCGCACGCGCGACCTCCCGTGCCCGTGCCGCCAGGCGCGCCGGCCCTCCCGGTAGAGTCCGCCTTCGATGACCACCCTCGCCGATCTGCCCCTCCTCGCCAGCGGCAAGGTCCGCGAGCTCTACCGTTTGGGCGTATCGGGGAATGCCGCCGTCAACACCTCGGTGGGCGCCGACTTGGACGACACACCAAGCGCCGAGCCAGACAGTTCGCGGGACGCGCGACTGCTGATGGTCGCAAGCGACCGCATCTCGACCTACGACGCTGTGCATCCGACGCCGATCCCCGACAAGGGCAAGGTGCTCGCGGGCCTGTCGGTGTTCTGGTTCGCCCAGACGGAGCACATCGTCGCGAACCACCTGATCTCGGCGACGGAGGGCGTGCCGGAGGAGGTGCGCGGACGGGCGCTGGCGGTGCGCGAGTTGCGGATGCTGCCGGTCGAGTGCGTGGTGCGCGGCTACATCACGGGTTCGGGCTGGAAGGACTACCAGGCGACGGGCGCCGTTTCGGGGATCGAGCTGCCGGCGGGGCTGCAGGAGTCAGAGCAGCTGCCGCAGCCGATCTTCACGCCGAGCACGAAGGCCGACGTGGGGCACGACGAGACGATCGACTTCGCGCGCGCCGCCGAGCTTGTCGGCGACGCGGCGCTGATGGAGCGCGTGCGCGACGTCTCGATCGAGCTCTACTCGTTCGCCGCCGCGCACGCGCGCGAGCGCGGCGTGATCCTCGCGGACACGAAGTTCGAGTTCGGCCTCGACACCAGCGGCGAGCTGGTCGTCGGCGACGAGGTGCTGACGCCCGACTCCTCGCGCTACTGGCCTGCTGAGGGCTTCGAGGTTGGCCACGGCCAGCCGAGCTTCGACAAGCAGTACGTCCGTGACTGGGCCGCGGGCAGCGGCTGGGACAAGCGCCCGCCGGCCCCGGCGATCCCCGAGGACGTCGTCGCGGGCACACGCGCGCGCTACGTCAACGCGTACGAGCGGATCACGGACGAGCCGTTTGCGGCGTGGCTGGAGCGGACGGGGGCGACGTGATGCCGACGCACTCCCCGAGTCGCTCGCGACCGGGCCAGCGACGGGCGCGACGCCGCGGCGCGGGGGCGAGCCGATGAGGGCGCGGGTGCTGATCCGCCCGAAGGCCGGCATCCTCGACCCGCAGGGCGAGGCAGTGCAGCGGGCGCTGCCGGCGCTGGGCTTCGCGGGCGTCGCGAACGTCCACGTTGGGCGGCTCGTCGAGCTCGATGTGGAGGACCTGAGCCAGCTGGAGGACATGTGCGAGAAGCTGCTCGCGAACCCGCTGGTCGAGGACTACGAGATCCTCACCGGCGAGTGAGGCGCGCGCGGACTTGAAGTTCGGCGTCCTCCAGTTCCCCGGCTCGTGCGACGAGGTCGATGCGCTCGATGCGGCCCGGCGAGTCGGCGACGCGGAGCTGCTGTGGCACGGCGGGCGCGACCTGAAGGGGGTCAACGCGGTCGTCGTCCCCGGCGGCTTCTCCTACGGCGACTACCTGCGCGCCGGCGCGATCGCGCGCTTTGCTCCGGTGATGGAGGCGGTGATCGCGTTCGCCGGCGACGGTGGCCTGGTGCTGGGAATCTGCAATGGCTTCCAGGTGCTCTGCGAGGCGCGTCTGCTACCGGGGGCGCTGCTGCCGAACGCCAACCTCCGGTTCACCTTTCGTCAGGTCGAGCTAGAGGTCATCGAGACGGACACGGCGTTCACGTGCGCGTGCGCGTCAACTCCCTCCCTCGCCGAGCCGCAGTCCGCACTCGCGTCGTCGAGCAGTTCAGCGGGTGAGCGGCGCAACGATCGCGTCCATCCGCACCTGAGCATCCCCGCGAAGCACTCCTGGGGCCGCTACTACGCAGATGAGCACACGCTCGACGAGCTCGAAGGACGCCGGCCAGGTCGTGCTGCGCTACGCGCAGGGCCACAACTTCAACGGCTCGCTGCGCGATGTCGCGGGAGTGTGTAACGCGGCCGGCAACGTCTTCGGCCTGATGCCCCACCCCGAGCACGCAGTCAACGCGCTGACGGGCTCGACCGACGGCCTGTGCATCTTCGAGTCGATGCGCCTCGCGGTGGAGGGCGCGCGTGTCTGAGCCCGGCACGAGCGCCTCGGCCACCCCCGATTGCGCAGCCGAGCAAGCCGATCGGGCTCTTCCTACGGTGCAGGACGCCCTCGCGCTCGGCCTCACACGCGCCGAGTACGAGCTGATCTGCGCGAAGCAGGGAGCGCCGCCGAACCAGGTCGAGCTCGCGATGTACTCGCTGCTCTGGAGCGAGCACTGTGCGTACAAGCATTCCAAGAAGCTGCTGCGCACGCTGCCGACCGAGGGACCGCACGTCGTGATGGGGCCCGGGGAGAACGCCGGCGCGGTGGACGTCGGCGGCGGGCTCGTGTGCGCGTTCAAGGTCGAGTCGCACAACCACCCCAGCGCGGTCGAGCCATTTCAAGGCGCCGCGACCGGCGTCGGGGGCATCCTGCGCGACATCTTTGCGATTGGCGCGCGTCCGATCGCGGTGCTCGACTCGCTGCGCTTCGGCGAGCCGGGTGGGGGGGTGGGCTCGGGCGAGTCACCGCCACCACCCGATGATCTCGGCGGCGAGCCGGGTGGGGCGGCGCGCCGCGGAACGTCCTCGCCACCGCCACCACCCGACGATCTCGGCGGCGCGCTGCCCTCCGGGACGCGCACGCGCTATCTGCTCGACGGGGCGGTCGCCGGGATCGGGCACTACGGCAACTCGATCGGCGTACCGACCGTCGGCGGCGAGCTCTACTTCGAGGGACCCTACGAGCAGAACTGCCTCGTCAACGCGATGGCGCTGGGGCTGTGCGAGCGCGAGCGACTGGTACGCAGCGCCGCGGCGGGCCTTGGCAACGTGCTCGTGCTGTTCGGCGCCTGCACCGGCCGCGACGGCATCGGCGGCGCATCGGTGCTCGCGTCCGCCGAGCTCGGCGATGGCGCCGATGACAAGCGCCCGACGGTGCAGGTCGGCGATCCGTTCGAGGAGAAGAAGCTGCTGGAGTGTTCGCTGGAGCTGCTCGAGCGCGGGCTCGTCGTCGCGCTGCAGGATCTCGGCGCCGCGGGCCTCACCTCGTCCGCGGCCGAGATGGCTTCGAAGGGCGAGGTCGGCATCGACCTCGACATCGCACGGGTCCCCCTGCGCGAGCCGGGCCTGGAGCCGTTTGAGATCATGGTCAGCGAGTCCCAGGAGCGGATGCTGTGCGTGGTGGAGCCGCCGGACCTCCCAGCCGTGCTCGCGCTGTGCGAGAAGTGGGAGGTCCGCGGGACCGCGATCGGGACCGTGACAGACACGCAACGGATGCGCGTGTGGGACGGGGATGCACTCGTCGGCGACATGCCTGTGCGGGCACTCGTCAACGACTGCCCGTTGTACGACCTCGCGCCCGCGAAGCCCGCCGCGCCGATCTACCCGCCGCCCGCCGCGACGCTGGCCGCAGACGCGGAGCCGCGCGAGGCGCTGCTGGCGCTGCTGGCCAGCCCAAACATCGCCTCGCGGCGGCCACTGTTCGAGCAGTACGACGCGATCGTGCAGTCGCGGACCGTGCGCCGCCCCGAGCAGGCCGACGCGGCGGTGCTCGCACTGCCGGCAGCGGACCCCACGACACTGCCAACGGCGGACCCGACCACACTGCCAGCCGCGGACCTCACGACACTGCCAGCGGCGGACCCGACCAAACTGCCGGCCGCGGACCCGACCACACTGCCAGCAGCGGACCCGACCAGCACGAGCACGGCCGCGGCCGGATCCCCGCCCGACTCACACTCAGACGGTTCGGCGCCCACCGCCGGCAGGGCCGCGCCAAGCGAAGCGCAGGTGCAGTTGCCAGCGCCGCGGGCGGCACTCGCGGTGAGCATCGACTGCAACGGCCGGCGCGTCGCCGCAGACCCCTACCGGGGCACGATCGAGGCGGCGCTGGAGTGCGCGTCGAACCTCGCGTGCGTCGGCGCAGAGCCGCTGGGGACGACGAACAACCTCAACTTCGGCAACCCCGAGAAGCCGCACATCGCGTGGCAGCTGTGCGAGTCGGTGCGCGGTCTCGGTGAGGCGTGCCGCGTGCTGGGCGCGCCGATCGTCGGTGGCAACGTCTCGCTCTACAACGAGGGCGCCGCCGGCCCGATCTACCCGACGCCGGTGATCGGCATGGTGGGGCGCCTGCCCGATGCCGCGCAAGCGGGCCGGCTCGGTTTCGCGCACGCCGGCGATGTGATCGCGCTGGTCGGCTGGAGCGAGGACGCCGCTCCGGCGCTCGCGGCGAGCGAGTTGGCGAAGCTGCGCGGCGAGGCGCTGCCCGACGGCCTGCCCAAGTTCGACCTCGCGGCAGCGATCGCCGCCCAGGCGGCCGTCCGCACGGCGGTGCGCACCGCGGCGGTCTCCAGCGCCCACGACATCGCCGAGGGCGGGCTGGCGGTGGCCGCGGCCGAGTGCTGCCTGGCCGGGGGCCTGGGGGCCAGCCTCGACCTTGGCGCGATCCCCGGCCTCGCCGGGACCGTCGCTACGCCAGCGGTGACCCCCGGCTCGCAGGCCGCGCCCGCCAACGCCAACGCGTGGCTGTTCGGCGAGCGCCCGGGCGGCTTTCTCGTGTCAGGCTCCCGCGAGGCCCTGGAGGCGCTCGCGCGGCACGCGCCGACGACAGTGCTCGGGACAGTCGGCGGCGAGGAACTGACGATCCGGCTGGCCGGCGTCTCGCTGCAGGCGAGCCTGACCGAGCTGGCCGAGGCCCACCGCGCGCTCGCCGCGCTTTTCGAGTGACTTCCGCTCCGACATCGCTTGCTGCCGCCACCGCCTGCGGTCGCTCGCGGGACCGCGTCCCCTTGCCGGCGCCTGCCACTGCACGTCGCCGCGCCCTGCTAGCGTGGTCGCGTGATGCGTGAGGGACCCCGCGACGAGTGCGGGGTATTCGGCTTGTACGCGCCCGGGCATGACGTTTCGCGTCTGTCCTACTTCGCGCTGTACGCGCTGCAGCACCGCGGCCAGGAGTCGGCGGGCATCGCGGCGGCCGACCGCGGCGGGCAGATCCTCACGCGCCGCGAGCTGGGGCTCGTCAGCCAGGTGTTCACCGAGAACGACCTACGCACCCTCGCGGGCGACCTCGCGATCGGGCATGTGCGCTATTCGACGACGGGCTCAAACGCCTGGGAGAACTCCCAGCCGGTGCACCGCTCCACCGGGCGCGACGGCTCCCAGCGCGAGCTGGCGCTGGCGCACAACGGCAACCTCACCAACGCCGTGGAGCTGCACGGCGAATTGGTCGAGCAGGGCGTGGGCTTCAGCTCGACCTCGGACTCGGAGATCGTCGCGGCGCTGATCGCCACCCACCCGGCCGAGCGGATCGAGGACGCGATCGCCGACGTGCTGCCGCGCCTGCGCGGGGCCTTCTCGATCGTGGCGATGACGCGCGACCGCGTCGTCGCCTTCCGCGATCCGCACGGCGTGCGCCCGCTAACGCTCGGCGTACTCGAGAGCGAGGCGCCACTGCGCGCTGGCAGCGCGCCGGGCCACTGCGTGGCCAGCGAGTCGTGCGCGCTTGACATCATCGGCGCGCGCCCGCTGCGCGACGTGCGCCCAGGCGAGCTGGTGACGCTCGACGAGCAGGGGCTGCACAGCCGCCAGGTCGTCGCGGGGGCGCGCAGCGCGTTCTGCGTGTTCGAGTACATCTACTTCGCACGACCGGACTCGCGCATGCACGGGCAGGCGCTGCAGGTTGCGCGCGCGCGGATGGGCGAACGCCTGTGGCGCGAGGCGCCCGTCTCGGCGGATCTCGTGATCGCCGTTCCCGACTCCGGCAACGCCGCCGCCCGCGGGCTGGCCCGCGCGAGCGGCATCCCCCAGGACGACGGCTTCGTCAAGAACCGCTACGTCGCGCGTACGTTCATCCAGCCCGGCCAGGAGCTGCGCCGGCACGGGCTGCGCCTGAAGTTCAACCCGCTGCCGGAGGTGATCGCCGGCAAGCGCCTGATCGTCGTCAACGACTCGATCGTGCGCGGCAACACCACGCGCCAGATCGTGCAGATGCTACGCGACGCGGGCGCGCGCGAAGTCCACCTGCGGATCTCCGCACCGCCGATCCGCCACCCCTGCCACTACGGCATCGACATGTCCACGCGCGAGGAGATGATCGCCCACGGGCAGACGCCCGAACAGGTCGCGGCGGAGCTGGGCTGCGACTCGCTGCACTACCTGTCGCTGGAGGGCGTCTACGAGGCGGTCGGCGGCGAGCGCGAGCACCACTGCGACGCGTGCTTCAGCGGCGCCTACCCGCTCGCCGGCGCGGACGCGGCGAACGGCAAGTTCGCGCTGGAGGAGCCCACCGGGCCGGCGCTCCCGCTCGTGCGGGCTTGAGCAAGTCGCGCCACAGAAGCCCCGGCCGGGCCGGCGCTGGCGCTGGCGCTCGTGCACGCGTGAGCAGGTTCGCGCCGGAGAAGCCCGCCGGGCCGGCGCTGGCGCTGGTGCTCGTGCAGGCGTGAGCAAGTTCGCGCCGCAGGAGCCCGCCGGGCCGCCGCTGGCGCTCGTGCGGGCGTGAGGTGCCAGGCCGGTCGGAAACAGTCGCGCGGGCTCACGCGCCGACACCGAGGCGTATAGCGCACAGCCGCCCACAACCGCTTCTCGCCACGCGCGCGATCGGCGACGATGGCGCGCGTGGGCAGCCGAGCGAAGCGGGCCGGGCGCGACAGTGGCGCCGTGCGCCAAGCCCGGGCGGCCGGGGCACGGCCACAGCACAACCCGACACCCGGCCCCGCCGCCGCCAGGCCAGCGCAGCGGCGAGCACGGCGCCGCCCACCTGCGTGGACCGGTATCGCCGCCGGCATCGCCGGCCCGGCGCTGCTGATCGGGGTGCTCGCGTGGCCGCTGCTGTTCACGAGCGCGACGTTCAACGAAGACTGGATCAACCACCTGTGGTACATGTGGCACGAGAGCCGCGCGCTGCAGGCGCACGGGCTGCCGAGCCTGTTCCTGAACTACTCCGAAGGGGTCTTCTACCCCTACTACGCGTTCTACGGCGCCACGCTGTACGCGCTCACCGGCGCGCTGGCGCTCGCGCTGGGACAGGCGCCGGTCGCGGCCTACGTGCTCACCTACCTGGCCGGCTTCGCCACGGCCTACGCCGGCTGGCTGTGGCTGGCGCACCAGTTCGGCGTGCGCGGCTGGGCGGCGCACGCGCCCGGCGTCGTGTTCGTGACCTCCGCCTACTACCTGACGATGATCTACGGACTCGGCGACTGGCCGGAGTTCCTGGCGGTCTCGGCGATGGTCGCGATGATCGCGGCCGGCCTGAGCGTCCTGCGCGGCCCGCGCCTGCGCGCCGGCCCGGCGGCGGCACTCGCCGCGAGCACCGCGATCTTCTGCGGCAGCCACGTCTTGACGGCGATCTGGGGTACGACCGTCCTGCTGGTGGTGACGCTCGCGCTGCTCGTGTGCATCCCACCGGCGCGCGCCGCGGTGACCCGCGCGGGAGTACTGCGGGTGCTCGCGGTGACGGTGCCCGCGGCGCTCCTCAGCGCCTGGTTTCTACTGCCAGCCGCCGCATACCAGGCGCAAACCGTGATCGCGCACTCCTACCCCCAGTTTCGCCATCTGCTGCGCGCGGACGACTACACGGTGTCCGCACGACACCTGTTCACGCTGTCGCGCGCGCGCGCCTCGGGGACGATTGTGACGACGGCGCTACCGGTACTGGCGATCGCGTGGGTGCTCGGAAGCGCCGCGATCCTGTTCGTCGAAGGCCGCCGCGGCGCGTGGATGAGGACCCTACTGCTGCTCGCCTGCGCCACCGCGGCGCTGCTCATGCTGATGACGCATCCCGGCCTGCTGCTCTCGCTGCCGCGCGTCTACGCCACGGTGCAGTTCGGCTTTCGCTTGGAGAGCTATGTGCTGATCGGTGTCAGCGCGTTGGTGCTCGCCGCGCTCGTGCTCGCACGCGACGGTGGCGCTGGCGTCAGCGGCCACAGCATGGGCGCCGGGCTCGGCCAGGCGATGCGCCGCTGGCAGTTGCTGCTCGTCCCGGTCGCACTCGCGTCGGCGATCGGCAGCGTCGCGCAGGTCAACGCGTACACCCCAGACAAGAGCCGCGCCGCGGTGGGCAGGTCCTACATGTCGCCGATCTTCGCGCGTGAAGGGTTGCTGGACTACGTCAACGACGACCTGCCGATCCTGCGCCAAACGCTGCCGCACGTGAACTTCGCGCTCACCGCCGCGCCGGCCGCGCGCGGCACGGTCACCGTCGCTCTACGCCGGGGACGCCGCGTGGACACGAACCTGCGCGCGGCCCCCTCGCTGGTACACCTAACGGGGGCGAAGATCGTGGGCACCGACGCAAGCGCCGACGATGTGCTCGAAGTGGACCCCGCCGGCAGCGGCGGTGCGGCTTCGCGCTCCGGTGCCGCTCGCACCCCCTCCCAGCCCGGGTCCTCCCCCACATCCGCACGCGTCGTGCGCGTCACGGTCACCCCCGCCGCGAGCACGCCGGTCGTCTTGGGCCGCGTACTGAGCGCACTCGCGCTGGCGGTGCTGGTCGTTGGGCTGGCGACGCTGACGGTGCGCGACCTGCGCGAGGCGCGCCGCCGGCGCACACAGGCGCGGGATACGATCTCGCATCCGCTCTGACGCTCCCGCACCCCTGGCCGACGCGGACGCCGACGCGTCACGCACCGACGCACTCCTGGCCGCCGCCGACGCGTCACGCACCGACGCACTCCTGGCCGCCGCGGACGCCGGTACATCGCGCACCGCCGCACACCTGGCGGACGCGGACGCCAGCGCATCGCGCACCGCCGCGGGATCGGCTGCCCCCCTCCTGCCCGTCGCAGTGCTCGCCTCCGGCGCCGGCACCAACCTGCAGGCGCTGCTCGACAGCGTGCACGGCCGCGAGGCACAGATCGTGGCGGTCGCCTCCAACGTGCCCGACGCGCCCGCGCTCGCGCGCGCACATGCGCGCGGGGTGCCGACCGCGGCATTCCCGCGTGCCCAGTACCCCGACCGCGCTGCCCGCGACGCGGCGATGGCCGACTGGCTGGCCGAGCGCGGGACGCGCCTGGTTGTGCTCGCCGGCTACATGGAGTTGGTGTCCGAGTCCTTCCTGGCCCGCTTCCCCGGCGCGGTCATCAACGTCCATCCCTCCCTGCTACCAGCCTTCCCGGGCCTGCACGCGATCGAGCAGGCGCTCGCCTACGGGGTGAAGGTGTTCGGCGTGACAGTGCACTTCGTCGACGCCGGCGTCGACAGCGGCCCGGTGATCCTGCAGCGCGCTGTGGAGATAGTGAACGCGCGCGAGCCCGGCGAGGTGCTGGCCGCGCTGCGCCCCTACGAGCACACGCTGCTGCCCGAGGCCGTGCGGCTCCTCGCACGCGGCGCGCTGAGCCTCGACCCCGAGAACGCGCGCAGGATCACGATCAGGCAATACTAAAGACGGCGTCGATCTCATGACGGCAGCCGATCGTGCCCGGGCGAAAGGCGTCAGTCTGCCGCCGCAGGATGTCGCTCACCGAGTAATCGACCATCCGCACACGGCGCGGCGCCACAAGCGTCGTCCCCTTCAGCGCCGCCACCAACTGCTCGGGCTCCAGGCCCTTGCCCCCCAGCCGCACGACCACACTGCCCCCGGGCGCCAGGACCATCGACAACATGCGCCACATGTCCGCGATCAACCGCCAGTAGCTGTCGGCGTTACGGTGGCGGTCGTCGCGCGAAGAGCCCCGCACCGGCTGTGTCGCCCCGCCGAGGAACCAGAGCCGCAGCCACTGGTCCTCTCCGTAGTCGGTGACGTTGAGATATGGAGGCGAGGTGACGACACACTTCACCGGGCTCGGCAGGCGCGCGCGCGAGAGCTCCCGCATGTCGAGGTTCAAGACGAGACCCTTGCCCCGCGGGACATCGCTTTCGTAGCGATAGCTCGCGCGCTCGCGCAGCAGCGCGAACGCGTTGCGCTCGGGCGCGGTGTAGCCGTGACGCTCCCAGAAGCGCAACGAGTAAGCCGGCTTGGTGCTAATCGTGCGCGGCATCTGGTTGCTGAGGTAGGAGTCGTAGCGCTGACTCTCGCCGTGCAGCGAGCCAAGCGTCAGCGATGCGACCATCGCATCGACGCGTGAGCCACGCCAGTCAAGCGTATCGCGCAGATACAGCAGCTGCCGCAAGGTCGCACGGCTGAAGGCAACCTGGAAGAAGGCTGGCAAGTCGCGCCGCCGTGACTCCCACGCCCGTTCCACGAAGCCGCGCTCGAGGGTGGCGATGCGCCTGAGTACGGACGCCTTGCGCGGCGCTCCCAACTTGGATCTGGTGAGGCAGAACGCGAGCGGATTGATGTCGTTGCCGATTGCGCGCCGATCCATTAACAGCGCCTGGAAGGGTGCTGTGCCGCGGCCACAAAAGGGGTCCAGGACTAGATCTCCCGGCTTGGTCAGCCGTGCGATCCACTTCTCCGCGAAGGCCTCCGGGAACATCGCGAAGTATGGACACAGCGCATGAAAGCGATTACGCATGTGCGCTCCGCCGCTGCTCCAAGACGTGCGCGGAGAATCGCTCGCAGCTATCCAGCAGCTCGTCGCCCACGTCGGCGCAGTGATGCGCGATGCGGCAGCGATCGAACAGCAGGCCGCCATCGATGACCTTCGTATCCCATCCCTCGCGCTCGACCCGGAAGGGACAGAAGAACATGCGGGTCGGTTCCACGCCCAACGGCTCGGTCAGCCACTTGCCGGCGAAATTCCGCGGCTGGAGCTCTGAGAGCTTCTCCGTCCAGTCCGCACCGGCTGCGCACTGACCGAACGCGACCAGCTGGCCTATCCGGCCGTCGGGAAACGAGCGCCAGGTCACGAGGTCGAGCTTGGCGTCCTTCTGGTGGCGCAGATCGGGACGGCTGCGCGCCGAGCCGCCTTCTCCCAGTCGCACGCACAGCTCGTCGAGGGCCGGCTTGAACCCCCTCAGCGTGCGGCGGCGCGGGAAGCCAAAATGGTAGACATGGACGTCCTCGTGGCGACCGAGGAAGGATTGCGCGGCGACCGCCGCGAGGTCTTCGAAAAGCTCCGTCGCCACGAGTCCCGGCGGCCCGGCGCGGACGCCGTCGGTGGACAGCAGCAGCAGGAACACGTACACAGAGCGAACCGCTTGGGGCCGCGCCTGTAGGTATTGCGGTCCGCGCGTGAACGGATAGGCGCCGCCGCACGCCAGCGCACGGTCGTCGAGCTCGTCCGAGGCGCGATCCGCGACGGCCTCCGACAGGTCGTCGCGGCGTTCCATGAACTCGGCCGGCGAGATCTCTTCCTCGAAGTCCTCGCCCCAGTCCCAGGAGGTGTCCGGCGAGGATCCCTCGTCGAGCATCTGCTGCTCGATCACCGCTTCGATCGTGCCGGCCGAGCGGATCGCGCGGGCGAGGTCGCTCAGCGAACTGTTCAGGTCGCCGGCCAGCAATGCCCGCAGCTCGAGCCAGTCGGCGTGACACTCGGCCGAGGCAGTGGCCGCGGGAGCGAGCAGCTCGGCGATCATCGACCTAGCGTCCCGAGTCGGAAATTCGGTGAGTATTTGCCGAGTGCCTGCGCGTGATCTGACATTCGATGGCGTCGGCGTGTGTGCCGGTAGCACATGAGCCGATGCCGGCGGGCGTCAGGCGCGGGCAGGTGCCGGGAAATGCCATCGAATTTGTGACTCGGGACACTAGCGCTGGCGAGCGGTTCGTTTTTGCGGACGCCGTCGCTGGCGCCTGATCCGCTGCATCTCCTCGACCATGCTGTCCGCCAGTTCCCCGATCTGCTCGGCGCTCTGCAGGAGATCGGCCTCGCCGGTGTAGCCGGTGAGCAGCTTGCCGCGCGCTTCCTGCAGTTTCCGTTTGGCGTCCACGAGCGCCTCGCGAAACAGCTTCTCGTCGCCCCGGCTGATGTCCAGCGAGACGTCCAGCGGCAATCCCTGCCTCAGAGCTGCCGTTCCGTCGGCGCTCAGCAGGATCTCGTCGAGCTTGCGCAGGTCGGGATTCTGCGAGCGCACCAGCGGAGCGATCTTGCGACTCTTGCTCCCAAACAGCCACCCGCAGAGTTCCCCGAGAGCGGGCACCTTGGCGCGCGCGATCGGCCGTGGCGTGAAATCGCGCGCCTCGGTCAACCCGATGAACTTGCGGATGCCCGGATAGTCGAGCCCGGTGTAAAGGTGCGAGAAGGAGAAGTGGGACTTGGCGCGGTCGCTGGGATCGAATACCGCTTCCGCCTGCTGCAGGACCATCAGTCCGCGGTAGAGACGCTTGACCGTCGCATGCTGATCGCCGATCCGGCGGGCGATGTCCTGGAGCGATACGCCCAGCTCGTTGTGTACCCAGGCGATGTACTCCGCCTTGCTCGACGACTGCCACGGCTGCGGGCCGTTGACGTGCTTGAAGCCCACGTACTGCCAGACCAACTCGCGCGAGGTGACGATCACCGGCAGCTCGTCGAGCGCCTGCGCGGCCTTCGCGGAGATCTTCGGTAGATCGGTCGCACCGACCGCCCGGCGCAGCTCCGGGTGGCGCAGCAGCTTCACCGCCGCCAGGCGGCGGTTGCCCTCGACCACCACGTAGCCTCCATCCTCGGGCGCGGCAAACAGCGGCTCGTAGGCGAAGTAGCCGTTGGCGGCGATCGAGTACGCAATCTCATCGACTGCGAAGTCGCGCCAGAGAGTGTGCAGCATGCTCTGCTGATCACTCGAGCCGTCCACTCCGTAGAAGCGAGGATTTTTGGCGTCGAGGAGCAGGCGCTCCTCGACCAGCAGCAGGGGAGGTCCGGGGTCCAGCGGATCGCCTGCAGCTGAAGCGGCGCTTTTCGGCATCGGCAGATGCTATTGGCTAGAGACGACGCCACGTGCGCCGGGGATCGCCGCCGCGGGATACTCTCTGGGCGTGACCCCCGAGACGACCCCCGCTGCCGGTATCGAGCGCACCGTGCCCGGTGCGGTGCGCGTGCGCCGCGCGCTGTTGTCGGTCTCCGAGAAGGCCGGCATCGTCAACTTCGCCCGCGGCCTGAACGAGCTGGGCGTGGAGCTCGTCTCCACCGGCGGCACGGCGCGCGCGCTCGCCGACGCCGGCCTGGCGGTGCGGGCGATCGAGGACTTCACGGGCTTTCCCGAGATGATGGACGGCCGCGTCAAGACGCTGCATCCGCGCCTCTACGCCGGCCTGCTCGCGCGACGCGACGACGAGCGCCACGTGCGCGCGGCGGCCGAGCACGGGGTCGAGCCGGTCGACCTCGTCTGCGTGAACCTCTACCCCTTCGAGCGCACCGTCGCGCGCGGCGACGCGAGCCCGGCGGAGGCGATTGAGAACATCGACATCGGCGGCCCCACGATGATCCGCGCCGCCGCCAAGAACCACGCCTTTGCCGCCGTCGTCGTCGACCCCGACGACTACGCGCCTGTGCTCGCCGAGCTGCGCGAGTCCGACGCGCAGCTCTCCATGGCGACGCGCGAGCGACTCGCCGCGCGAGCGTTCGCGGAGACCGCGCGCTACGACGCCGCGATCGCCGCATGGTTTGCGACCCATACCGAGCGCGACGCGCAGGCCGCGGGCGACGCGACCGCAACCCCGCCAGCTGCCGCGCTGGCCGTCGCGGGACAATCGCCGGCCGCCACGGGACTATCGCCGGCCGCCGCGACATCCCCGCCACAGACCGCGACCGAGCTGCCGGCCCAGTGGACAGCGACCTATGTCAAGCAGCGCGATCTTCGCTACGGCGAGAACCCCCACCAGCGCGGCGCCTACTACGCGCAGGCCGGCGCCTCAACGCATCTGCTCGCCGGCGTGCGCCAGCTGCACGGCAAGGAACTCTCCTTCAACAACCTGCTCGACCTCAGCTCCGCGCGCGAGCTCGCCGACGAGTTCGCCGAGCCGGCGTGCGCCATCGTCAAGCACAACAACCCCTGCGGTTGCGCCCTGGGCGAGACCGGCCAGCTCGCCTACGAACGCGCCTTCGCGTGCGACCCGATGAGCGCGTACGGCGGCGTGATCGCGGTCAACAGGCCGGTCGACGAGCCTTTCGCGCAGGCGCTCAGCGGCCAGTTCATCGAGGTGCTGCTCGCCCCCGGCTTCACACCCGAGGCGCTCGAGGTCCTCCAGGCCAAGAAGAACGTCCGGCTGCTCGACTCCTGCGCCGCGCCGGACGCCGGACACGCCTCGCAAGAGGCGGCATCCGCCGCGCCGGACCCTTCACGCGCCTCGCCGGGCGCGCCGCCCGCCGCGCACGCTGACACATCCGGTCGCGCGGCTGCGAACTCCTCTTCCTCCTCCTCCCAAACCAGTTGGCTGGAAGCCAAGCCAGTGATCGGCGGCCTGCTCGTCCAGGATCGCGACGCCGTCAGCGAGACGCGCGAGCAGATGACCGTGATGAGCGCGCTCGCGCCGACCGAGCAACAGTGGCAGGACATGCTGTTCGCCTGGCGCGTCTGCCGCCACGTACGCTCGAACGCGATCGTGCTCGCCGCCAGCCTTGCGACAGTGGGCATCGGCGCCGGCCAGATGAGCCGCGTCAACGCGGTGCGCATCGCGGTCGCCAAGGCGCGCGAGGCGCAGAGCGCCGCCGAGGGCTCCGACCCGGACGGACCCGACCGGCTCGCGGGCGCGGCGATGGCCTCCGATGCCTTCTTCCCCTTCCCCGACGCGCCCCAGATCGCGATCGACGCTGGCATCCGCGCGATCGTCCAACCCGGCGGGTCGGTGCGCGACGAGCTCTCCGTACAGGCCGCCGACGCCGCCGGCGTCACGATGGTCGCCACCGGGGTGCGCCACTTCCGACATTGACACATTCTCGACAGTTCGCGATATATCGTGCTACTATCGTGATGGTCAACGATAGGAGTTCGATATGCATCGAGTACATCATCAACATCACAAGAGCTACGGCGCCCGCGGGGGCTGCCGCGGGTTCATGAACTTCGACCCCCGCGAATTCGGGCCACCCGGCGGCGGTTTTGGGCCTGGCGGCCCGCGTTGGGGCCGTGGTGGGCGCAAGGCGCGCCGCGGCGACATCCGCACCGCCGCCCTCCTGCTGCTCGCCGAGGAGCCACGCAACGGCTACCAGCTCATGCAGGAGATCGAGCAGCGCAGCGAAGGCGCGTGGCGACCGAGCCCGGGCTCGGTATACCCGGCGCTCTCACAACTCGAAGACGAGGGCCTGATCCGCGCCGAGGAGATCGACGGCCGCAAGGCCTACCGCCTCACGGTCGAGGGTTTGGCGCGCGTCGAAGAGCGCGACGCCTCGCTCCCCGCGCCGTGGGAGCAGATCGGCGGCGACGGCCCCCACGAGCAGGCCCGCGAGCTGGCCAAGACGATGCGCGAGGTCGCCTTCGCATTTAGCCAGGTGGTCCGCGCCGGCAGTCCCGACCAGCAGGAACAGGCTCGCAAAGCGCTCGCCGACCTGCGCCGCGAGCTGTACCGCATCCTCGGCGACGGCGACGATGAGAGCACCAGCGATTAGCAGCCCCCGTGGCCGTGCCCGGCGCGAGGCGGACGGAGCGCTTTTGGCGCCTACCGACCCGCCCGTGCCGGGCGCGCCGGTGCCGCGGGCACCCCCGCAACGGCGACAGCTGGTGCGGCCATGGGTGGGGCCGACGGAGCACCAACGCCTACCAAGCCCGCCCGTGCCGGGGCGCGCCGATGCGCCAGCGCGGGCCGACTGCAGGTGGACGCGCGCGGGGCCGACGGAG
Source organism: uncultured Solirubrobacterales bacterium (assembly GCA_963804675.1). GTDB lineage: Bacteria > Actinomycetota > Thermoleophilia > Solirubrobacterales > Solirubrobacteraceae > Palsa-744. The sequence goes on from CAWDRI010000001.1 coordinate 3,784,202, forward strand.
CGCCCAACGCCTACCACCCTGACTGTGGGGGGCGACAGAGCGCCAACGCCTAGCAGCGTGGCCGGGCGCGGCGGGCTTGTGCGGCACGAGGCTGGTCGGTGGACATCTCTTTTTAACGCCCAAGTGGTCCTATATATCTAGATATCCTCGGGGATATCGCGATATCACGGGGTACTTCGTCCTCAAAACGATAGATACAACCCCCTCCCCAACAACACATCAACAATCGCCGACCCACACCGCCCATCCGCATCCGACCCCCCCACGGGACCATCCACATTTCCGGCCCCCACCGGACCAGCCGCGTCCGACCTCCCCACGAGACCATCCGCGTCCGACCTCCCCACGAGACCAGCCGCGTCCGACCTCCCCACGAGACCATCCGCATCCGCCCCACCACGGGACCATCCACATTTCCGGCCCTCATCCGGACCAGCCACATCCGACCCCCACCGGACCGTCTACATTTCCTGACCCCGCCGGCCCATCTACACAAGCACGTTCAGCGCGCCTGGCACCCGACCCTCGACGCGTATGCCCCTGAAGATCCGAATCCAGCCTCCCCTTCGTCAAAACCGCGCAACCACAGCGACTGGCGCGCTACGGTGTCCAACATGAGCGCCGACGCCGCCCGCTCCTCCGCCAACGGCCGACCGATTCACGTGCAGGCGCCGACCAACGAAAACGGCTCCTCCGCCTCCGCCTCCGCCTCCTCCGCCTCCACAACAGCCATGGACGCAGACGCAGCCGTAAACGTCAAAGGCCTCGCCAAGCGCTACGGCGAGATCGAGGCCGTCCGCGGCATCGACTTTACGGTCGCCAGCTCGGAGGTCTTCGGCTTCCTCGGTCCCAATGGAGCTGGCAAGTCCACGACGATCAACATGCTCTGCACGCTGGTCAAACCGACCGGCGGCCGCGCGCTCGTCGCTGGCCACGACGTCGTCTCAGAACGCGACGCGGTGCGCCGCAACATCGGACTCGTCTTCCAGGACACCACGCTCGACGGCTACCTCACCGCCGAGCAGAACCTGCGCCTGCACGCCGAGCTCTACGGCGTCCCCCGCGACGTCGTCGCCCCCCGCCTACAGCAAGTCATGGAGATGGTCGGACTCTGGGAGCGCCGCGCCAGCCTCGTCGGGACCTTCTCCGGCGGCATGAAGCGCCGCCTGGAGATCGCCCGCGGCCTGCTGCACTCTCCCCGCGTCCTGTTCCTCGACGAGCCCACCGTCGGTCTCGACCCCCAGACCCGCAGCTCGATCTGGGGCTACATCGACGAGCTCAAGCGCCGCGAGGACATCACGATCTTCCTCACCACCCACTACATGGACGAGGCCGAGTACTGCGATCGCATCGCGATCATGGACCAGGGACGCATCATCGTCCTCGACACCCCCGCCGCCCTGAAGGCCAGCGTCGGCACCGACCGCGTCCAGATCCAGACCCCCGACAACGATGCCGCGATCGCCGCCCTGCGCGAGCGTTTTGCGATCGCCGCCCAGATCGCCGAGGGCGCCGTCACCTTCGGCGTACCCGAGGGCGAGCAGTTCGTGCCGCGCCTGTTCGCCGAGCTCGGCCTGCCGATCCAGGCCGTCTCCGTCTCGCGGCCGTCCCTCGACGACGTCTTCATGTCCTACACCGGGACCACGATTCGCGACGCCGAGGCCACCTCCACCGACCACATGCGCAACGTCGCGCGCATGATGGCCCGCTGATGGGCGCCGCGAGCACCACCACACCGCCAGTTGCCGACACCGACCGGAGGAAGAGCCGCTGATGGCCACCGAGACCGTCCCCACCCCCGCGCCCGCAGCCCCCGCGGGCTCCCCACACAAGATCGCCGGGGTCCGCGTGCCGACACGCAGCCTCGCCGGCGAGCTGCGCGCGATTCGGGTGGTGTGGCGCCGTGAGCTGATCCGCTTCAGCCGCGACCGCCTGCGGATCCTGACCTCGCTCGTGCAGCCCTTCCTGTTCCTGTTCGTGCTCGGCACCGGCCTCTCTTCGCTCGTCTCGGCCAGCACGCACGGCGTCAACTTCAAAACGTTCATCTACCCCGGCGTGCTGTGCATGGCGGTGATGTTCACCGCCATGTTCTCCGCGGCCTCGATCGTGTGGGACAGGGAGTTTGGGTTCCTGCGCGAGATGATGGTCGCGCCCGTGCGGCGCTCCTCGATCGTGCTCGGCAAGTGCCTGGGCGGCGCGACCGTCGCCGCCTTCCAGGGCGTCATCGTGATCGCGATCGCCGGGCTCGTCGACGTCCCCTACGAACTGGGGCTGATGCTCGAGATGTTCGCGCTCACGCTGCTGCTCGCGTTCGCGATCACCGCGTTCGGCATGATGGCCGCCGCGCGCATCACCCAAATGCAGTCGTTCATGGCGCTGATGCAGATGGCGATCATGCCGATGTTCTTCATCTCCGGCGCAATGTTCTCCGTCGCCAACCTGCCCAGTTGGCTGGCGATCCTCAACCGGATCGACCCGCTCACCTACGCGGTGGACCCCATGCGACGGGCGATCTTCGCCCACCTGAACGTGCCCGCCAGCACCCGCGAGGCGCTCGCGCCCGGGGTCACGTGGTGGGGCTGGCACGTGCCCAGCATCCTCGAGGCCGCCGTGATTGCCATCCTGGGCCTCGCGATGCTGGCCATCGCGATCGCCGAGTTCAGCCGCGCGGAGTGAGACGGTGCGTATCCGCGTCGTGCGCAGCGACCACCCCGAGGTCCGTGAGGTGGTCGCCTCCGAGCACTGCGTCCTGCGCTTTCGCAAGCGCCGACTTATCCGCGAGGCCGGCTTAGAGGTCGTCAGCGCGGCCCTGCAGCAGGCATTCGAGGACGCCGACTTCACCCGCTGGGCCCCCACCTGGGTGAATACCGACCGCCGCACCGTGCTCTGGGCGCTGCTCGACGACGACCTCGCCTTTCCCCTCACCCCCACCGCCGAGCCCGGCAGCTGGCTCGCGACGACCTGCCTTGTGCGCCGGGGCCGATAGCCTCAGGCGCGCGTGAGCAACCCGGACATCCATAGCGCCTACCGCGAAGCGGGCGTCAACTACACGGTGCTCGACGCGGGCAAGCGCAGCGCGCTCGAGCAGGCGCTCGCGACCTCGCACTGGCTCGCCGGCGCCGGTGCGCGCGCGTTCGACGAGTCCCGCGGGGAGCCCGCTTTCGTGCTGCGCGTCGCGGACAGCACGCTCGCGTTCGTGCTCGAGACGCTCGGCACCAAGTCGGTCATCGCCCGCGAATACCACGAGCTGACAGGCGCCAACCACTTCGCGGACGTCGCCTACGACACCGTCGCCGCGGTACTGAACGACCTCGTCTGCGTCGGTGCGCTGCCGCTCGTGCTCAACGCCTACTTCGCGACGGGCTCGAGCGCGTGGTACGAGCGCGAGGACCGTGCCCAGGCGCTGCTCGAGGGCTGGCGGCGCGGCTGTGACGACGCGCGCTGCGCGTGGGGCGGCGGCGAGTCGCCGGCGCTCACAGGGCTGGTGCACAGCGATGAGATCGAGCTGGCCGGCAGCGCCCTGGGCGTTGTGCCCCCGCCCGGCGAGCCACTGCTCGGCGCGACGCTCGCCCCGGACGACGAGATCGTGCTCGTCGCCTCCACCGGCCTGCACGCCAACGGCGCCTCGCTCGCCCGGCGCGTCGCGGCGCAGCTGCCGCAGGGCCTACTCACCCCGCTGCCCGGCGACGGGCACCGGAGCCCGCCTTCCCACGCAGAGGGCGCGCAGGCCCAGACAGAGGGCACGCAGGCTCACGCGCAGGCCCAGACAGAGGGCGCGCAGGCCCACGCGCAGGCCCCGCCTCCGGCCACCAGCGGCGGCGAACATTTCGGCGAGGCGCTGCTGCGTCCCAGCGCGCTCTACGTCGAGCTGGTCCGGGCGCTGCTCGCCGCCCCGGAGATCCAGCTCACCTACCTCAGCCACATCACCGGCCACGGCCTGCTCAAGCTGATGCGCCCGCGCCGGTCGCTTTGCTACCAGATCCACACGTTGCCGCCGGTGCCGCCCGTGCTCGCGCTGCTCGCGCAGCACGCGGGTCTTGCGCCGGACGCGGCGTACAGCACGCTGAACATGGGCGCCGGCTTCGCGGTCTACTGCCGGCCCGGCGGCGGCGAGCACGTGGTCGCCGCCGCCGCCAGCGTGGGACTAGACGCGCTCCTCGCAGGTGTCGTGCGCGAGGGGCCGCGCCAGGTGATCCTCGAGCCGCTCGACGTTGTCTATCGCAGTGACCAGCTCGAGCTGGCGCCGCAGCAGCACGAGCCGGCGGCGAGTGGTGCGTCCCGGGGCGTGGACGCCCGCCCGCGGGCCGGCGAACGCGACGAGGGGTAGACGGCCGCGGCTGCGCCGCCGGGGCGCATTGCGGAGGCGAGCGCGCGCGCGAGGACGAGCAGGTAGACCCCACCCGCATCGCCGATCGGGGCTGCGATCCGCGCGCGCGCCCGGGCTTGCATGACATCTCCGTCCCGGTCGCCCGCCAGTGCGCGCATCGCTCTCAGCGCAACCGCGGCGGTTCGCTGCCGCGCTTCAGAACGCCCAGCGTGTCGTCGTCGCCGGGGCGCGCCATCGTCACAGCCGCGTCGCCGCGCTCACGCACCCGTCCGACGATCTGCGCCCGACCCCCCTGCGGCTGCCAGCGAATCAGCTCCGCCACTTTGGCGGCGGTGGCCTCGGCGACGATCATGCAGATGCTGCCCTCGCTGGGCAGCAGCAGCGGGTCGATGCCCAGGCGCGCGGCCACCCGTTTGGTCTCCCTGCGTATGGGCAGGTGGTGCTTGTCGACTTCGATCGAAACGCCCGCGCGGTCGGCCAGCTCGTTGAGCGCCGCGGCGATACCACCGCGTGCGAGGCTGCGCATACAGCGGACCTGTCGGGCGTAGTCCTCGAACACGTTCCACACGAGGCCATCCAACGGTGCGCTGTCGCTGAGCACGCCCCCAGCGCGCTCGAGGCCGGCGCGCAGCGCGAGGATGTGCACGCCGTGCTGGCCGAGCGGACCGGTCACGATCACGGCGTCGCCGGGGCACACGTGCTCGGAGCCGAGCTTCAGCTCGTGTATGACCTCGCCGACACCGCCGGCGCTGAGCGACAGCTTGTCGACCTCGCCGCGGCGCACGACGCGCGTGTCGCCGGCGACGACCGAGACGCCCGCCTCGACAGCCGTGTGGTGCACCGAGTCGAGCACACGCTCGAGATCGGCGATCGGCAGACCCTCCTCGATTACCAGCGACATCGTCAGGTAGCGCGGCACTGCGCCGGCGACCGCGAGGTCGTTGATGGTGGCGCAAACCGCCAGGCTGCCGACGTCGCCATTGCCGAAGAACATCGGGTCAACCATAAAAGAGCTGGTCGCCAACGCGACGCGCTCGGAGTCCAGCTCGACGATCGCCGCTCCCACAGCATTCGCCGCCGCCACGGCCGTGTTGGCGCTGCCGAAACGTGGCGCGATCAGCTCGCAGAAAAGCGCATGGCTCATCCCGCCACCCTTACCGTGATCGAGCTGGATGGTGTCACCGCCCATCGCACTGCAAATGATGAGCCACCTCGCGCGCAATGCAATCCGTAATTCGTCCCTTTTGAGGGCGCCCTGGGTGGGGAGCCCGCCATTGCTGGGCCTTTGCGTGCTCGCACCCATGCGCGGGGGCATCCAGTAGCGCAATTTTGTTTTTGACTTTGCGCCCGCCGCTTTGCGCCCGCCGGCCCGCGGGGAGCGGGCCGCGGCGCTCGCGATGACCGCGCCCGGGCCATTCCGACGAGGCGCGACGGGCCGCGGCCCGGGCCGGCGCCGCGCCACGACAGCGTCTGTCGAGACGACCTCGACGCGCCGCGAGACGGGGCACAACACGCCGCGGGACGGGGCACAACACGCCGCGGGACGGGGCACAACACGCCGCGGGACGGGGCACAACGCGCCGCGAGACGGGGCACAACACGCCGCGGGACGGGGCACAACACGCCGCGGGACGGGGCACAACGCGCCGCGGGACGGGCCGGCGCCGCGCCGTGGAGGCCCGCGGGGCCCCGCGGCGCAGGCCCCGCGGTGCGCGCAGACTGCCTCCTATACGATCCGCCCGCGATGGCCGAGCCCGCAGCGACAGTCGATCTCTTTACGGGTGCCCGCACGGCGGTCGCCGAGCTGCCGGGGCGGGTCGGCGAGACGGTGCGCCTGCGCGGGTGGGTCAACGCGGTGCGCGACCAGAAGCGCGTGCAGTTCGTGATCCTGCGCGACGAAACGGGCCTCGCGCAGGTGGTGCTGGAGAAGGCCGACCCGCCGAGCGCGCTCAACGCCCGGATCTCCGAGCTGGCCGCCGAGTCGGCGGTGACGCTGACCGGCGAGGTGATCGCCGACGAGCGCGTGCGGCTGGGGGGCGTCGAGGTACGCCTGGGCGACCTGCACGTCGAGTCGCCCGCCGAGCACGAACTGCCGGTGACGGCGGAGTCGGCGCTCGACAAGCGGATCGACTGGCGCTATCTCGACCTGCGCCGCCCCGACCGCCGGTTGATCTTCGAGATCCAGACGACGGTCGAGCACGCCATGCGCGCGCACTGGCGTACGCAGGGCTTCTTTGAGCTGCACAGCCCGAAGTTCATGGGTTCGGCCAGCGAGTCGGGCGCGGAGCTGTTCAAGGTCGAGTACTTCGACCGCACCGCCTACCTCGCGCAGTCGCCTCAGTTCTACAAGCAGATGGCGATGTCGGCCGGTTTCGGGAAGGTCTTCGAGATCGGCCCGGTGTTCCGCGCCAACCCGTCGTTCACCTCGCGCCACGACACCGAGTTCACGAGCGTCGACGTCGAGATCTCGTGGATCGACTCCCACGAGGACGTAATGGTTTTCGAGGAGGAGTGGCTGGCGCACGTGTTCGGCGTGGTCGCCGCCGAGCACGGGCAGGCGATCGGCGAGACGTTCGGCGTCAACGTGGTCGTGCCAACGCTGCCGTTCCCGCGCATCTCGATGCACGACGCCAAGGAGCTGCTGCGCGCGCACGGCCACGAGCACGTGCCGGGCCCCGACGACGACCTCGACCCGGCGAGCGAGCGGGCGCTCAGCGCGATCGTCGCCGCCGAGCACGGCCACGAGTTCGTGTTCGTGACCGACTACCCGACCGCGGTGCGGCCCTTCTACCACATGCGCCACCCCGACCAGCCACAGCTCACACGCAGTTTCGACCTGCTGTGGCGGGGCATCGAGATCACGACCGGCGCGCAGCGCGAGCACCGGCTGGCGACGCTGCTGGAGCAGGCGCGCGAGAAGGCCGTCGAACATTGAGCCGATCCAGTACTACCTCGACTTCTTCCGCTTCGGCGCGCCGCCCCACGGCGGTTTCGGCTTCGGTCTGACGCGCCTGCTGATGCAAATGCTGGGTCAGGACAACGTGCGCGAGGTCACGTTCCTCTACCGCGGACCCAACCGCTTGGAGCCCTAGCGTGCGCCGTCCCGTCCGCAACTCTCGCCAGCTCGCCGCACTGGCGCTCGCGCCGCTGCTGGCCGCGGGGATCGCGGCGTGCGGCACGACCGTTTCGACGGGCAGCTACAAAGGCGAAAGCAAGGCGGTCGCGCAGCGCATCTCGGATTTCCAGAGCGATGTCGGCGCGAGCGAAGAGAAAAAGCTGTGCAACAGCGACTTCGCGGCCGCCGTGCGCACACGGCTGGCGGCCACCGGGACCGGCTGCGTGCAGGCGCTCAAAAAACAGCTCGGCGCGATCGACGACTACGAAATCTCGGTGCGGTCGATCGCGGTGCAGGGCACACACGCCACGGCGAGGGTCAAGAGCACGTGGGGCGGCAAATCGCGCACGAGCACGCTCGCGCTCGTCAAGGAAGGCGGCGCCTGGCGGATCGACTCGCTGCAATAGGACCCGATGCGAGCACGGAGGTCCCTAAACGCCTCGGGACCCGAAGTCCCTAAACCCCTCGGAACCCGAAGGTTCTTAAACCCTCGGGACCAAAAGTCCTAACCCCCCCCGGCCCCTGGGGACCCGAAGTCCCTAAACCCCTCGGAACCCGAAGGTTCTTAAACCCTCGGGACCAAAAGTCCTAACCCCCCCCGGCCCCTGGGGACCCGAAGCCCAAAACCCCTCGGAACCCGAAGGTTTATAACCCCTCGGGACCAAAAAAACCCTATCCACCCCGGCCTCGGCCCCCCTCCGAAGTCCGCGGCCGGCACAGAGAGACCTGAGCCGAGCCTAAGCCCGCACCGCGTCAGCCGGCGCGGCCCGCGCACGGGTGGCCTCGGCGATGTTGGCGTCGATTGAGCAACAGAGCGCCTGCGCGGAGGTGTAGCGGCAGCGCCAGCCAAGCGCAATGAGCTTGTCGCTGCTGATGCGCACGACGGGCACGTCGCCCTTCCAACCACGGGCGCCGAGGCCGTACTCGAAGCGGACCTCGTCGAGCCCCATGCGCCCGGTGACAAGTTCGGCAATTTCGCGGACTGTGATGTAGTCGCCGGTGCCGGCGTTGAACACGTCAAAGCCGCTCCAGCCCTGGTCGGTGAGCGCGAGCATCGCGCGTACGACGTCACTGACGTGGATGTAGGACTTGCTCTGCGAGCCGTCGCCGAGGACGCGCAGCGTGGCGGGATCGTCCAGCAGGCGGCGCACGAAGTCGTAGGTGACGCCGTGTGTTTGGCGGGCGCCGACGACGTTGGCGAAGCGGAACACGACGGCGTCGATGCCGAACATGTGGGCGTAGGCGGCGAGCAGCGCCTCACAGCCGAGCTTGCTGGCGCCGTAGGTCGAGACGGGGATCAGCGGCCCGAACCGCTCGTCGACCTCCTGTATGCCGCGATCGCCGTAGACGCCCGAGCCGGAGGTGTAGGTGATGCGCGCGACGCCGTTCAGGCGGGCCGCCTCGAGCACGTTGTGGGTGAGGTAGGTCCCCTGCCAGAAGTCGATCGAGGGGTTCTCTACGGCGGCGGCGATGTCGGGGTTGGCGGCGAGCATGTACGCGTGGTCGACGCCGCGCATCGCCGCCGTGACGCGATCGGCGTCTTTGAGGTCGGCCTGGACGAGCTCGAGCCGGGGGTCGTCGAGCAGCCCGTCGAGATGGTCGAGGGTCCCGGAGGCGAGGTTGTCGAAAACGACGACCTGCTGTTCGGGACGCTCGAGCAGCGCACGCGCGAGGTGACTGCCGATGAACCCGGCGCCGCCGGCGATGAACGAGCGAACTGCCACGGCCGGATGGTAAATAGGCCGCGTTCGCCCACCCGAAGGCGTCGGATAACACGAAACGACGTGGCCGTGCCGCGTGGGAACCGGCGCGCCGGCGAGCGGTCGCGGCGGCGGCCCGCGATGCCCCTAACGAACCCGGATTGAGGCCACGGGCGCGGCACGCGAGCGCCCGGGCGGGCCGCAGGGGTTGGGCGCCGGGGGCGCGGCTGGCGTTTGTTTCCATATCGGCCACAGGAGCCCGCGTGGCACACTTCGACGATGGCAGCCGACAAGCACACTGTCGCCTACTTTGCCGCCGCCGCGGAGCTCGCCGGCACGATCGAGGGCGAGCGGGTGGACGCGATGGCGTACGGCCTGGCCACGGTGCGCGAACGCGGCGGGCGCTTGTTCGTGCTGGGGGTGGGCGGCGGCGCCGGTCACGCATCGCATGCGGTCAACGACTTTCGCAAGCTCTGCGGAATCGAGACCTACGCACCGACGGACAACGTCTCGGAGCTGACGGCGCGCACAAACGACGACGGGTGGGAGACATCTTTCAGCGCCTGGCTTGAGGTCTCGCGCCTGGCCGGGCGCGACGCCCTGATGGTGTTCTCGGTCGGCGGCGGTTCGCGCGAGCACAACGTCTCGACGAACCTCGTCCGCGCGATGGAAGCCGCGCATCGGGTGGGAGCGCCGATCTACGGGGTGGTCGGCGCGCCCGGCGGAACGCTCGCGCAGCTGGCGGACGTCGCGATCGTGCTCGCGCCACCGCCGGCGCTGCGCACACCGCTGGTGGAGTCCTTTCAGGCCGTCGTGTGGCACGCGCTGGTTTGCCACCCCGCGCTCGCGCAGCGCGCTGGCCACTGGGAGTCGCTGGCAGCGGCAGGCCCCGCAGCGGCGAGCGGGGCCGCGGGGGACGCCACGGCGACGCTAAGCGACGCGCCGGCAGGCGCCGCGGCGGGCCCGGCGGCGGCCAGCCCCGCGCCGGCAGGCCCCGCGCCGGCGAGCGGGGCAGCGTCAGGCGCCGCGACAGGCGCGACGGCGGCGTGAGCCAGGGAGCGGTCTTTCTCGACCGTGATGGCGTGATCAACGAGGGTGTGCCAGACCCGGCGACGGGGCTGGTGGAGTCGCCGTTGGCGGTCGCAGAGGTGCGGCTGCTGCCGGGGGTGCCGGCGGCGCTGCGCCGGTTGGCTAGGGCCGGGTGGCCGTTGGCGTGCGTGACCAACCAGCCGGCGGCGGCGAAGGGAAGGGTCTCGGTGGCAGAGCTGGGGGCGGTGCACGAGCGAGTGCTTGAGCTGCTTGCGCGCGAGGGGGTCGTGCTGGACACGTCGCGCATCTGCTGGCATCACCCAGAGGGCGTGGTGGCCGAGCTGGCGGGACCGTGCGAGTGCCGCAAGCCGGCACCCGCGATGCTGCGCAGCGCGGCGGCGGAGCTGGGGGTCGAGATGGCGGCGTCGTGGATGATCGGAGACACGGACGCAGATGTGCTGGCGGGGCGGGCGGCGGGCGCTAGGACAGTGTTGATCGAGTATCCAGGGAGCGCGCACAAGCGCACGGCGCAGGCGCAGCCGGCGTTTCGCGCGGGCGATCTCGCGAGTGCAGTAAACACCGTGCTCGGGTGGTCAGCGACGACGAACAGATCGAGCGCGCGGGGCACCGCGTCTGCATAACGGGCGGCGCGGGCTTCATCGGCAGCAACCTCGCCGACCGGCTGGCCGGGGCTGGCGCGGAGGTGGTACTGGTTAACGATTTTCGCACGGGCCGGCGCGAGTTCTTGGCGAGCGCGCTGCGCCGTCCGGGGGTGCGGCTGATCGAGGGCGACGTGCTCGACGGCGACGTGCTCGAGGAGGCGCTGACGGGCTGCGAGACCGTCTTTCACCTGCAGGCCAACGCGGATGTGCGCCACGGCCTGAGCCATCCGCGGCGCGACCTTGAGCAGAACACGCTCGCCACCGCGCGGTTGCTGGAGGCGATGCGCGTTCGCGACGTACAGCGGATCGTGTTCGCGTTGACCGGTTCGGTGTACGGGGAGCCGAGCATCTTTCCGACGCCCGAGTTGGCGCCGTTTCCGCTGCAGACCTCGCTGTACGGGGCTTCGAAGCTGGCGTGCGAGGGGCTGATCGAGGCTTACGCGGCGGGGTACGGCCTGACGGGGCTGATTTTTCGGTTCGTGTCGATTCTCGGCGAGCGCTATACGCATGGGCACCTGGTCGACTTTTACCGCGCGCTCAAGCGCGACCCGAGCCGGCTGGTGGTGCTCGGCGACGGGCGCCAGCAGAAGTCGTACCTGTATGTGGGCGACTGCCTGGACGCGATGCTCGTGGCGCTCGAGCACCATGGCACGAGGCCGGGGGCGCACGTCTACAACCTTGGCGCCGACGAGACGGTGATCGTCGACGAGTCGGTGCGTGCGGTGTGCGCACATCTCGGCGTGCAGCCGCAGATCGAGCATACGGGCGGCCGTCGGGGGTGGGTGGGCGACAGCCCGCTGATCCACCTCGACACGACGCGGATCCGCGGGCTGGGGTGGCGCCCGCGGCATACGATCGCGCAGGCGATCGACACTACGCTGCGGTGGTTTGACGCCAACGAGTACGCCTGGCGCGAAGAGCCGGTGGGAGCACGCGCGTGAGCGAGGGGGTTGGCGGAGGGTGAGTGTGATCTTTAGTCGTGCGCCGCTGCGTATATCGCTGGGCGGCGGGGGCACGGATTTGCCGAGCTACTACCGCGAGCACAGCGGCTTTCTGGTGTCGGGGGCGATCGACAAGTACGTGTACATGCTCACGCATACGGTCTTTCAGCGGCGTTACAGGATGAAGTACTCGGAGCTCGAGGAGGTTGACGAGATCGGCCAGATCAGCCACCCGATCCTGCGCGAGACGCTGCGCCGGCACTGGCACGGCAACCCGCTGGAGATCGCCTCGGTTGCGGACGTGCCGGCGGGGACGGGGATGGGCTCCTCGGGTGCGTACACGGTGTGCCTGCTCAAGGGGCTGGCCAACGCGCGGCATACGTCGATCACGCCGGGGGAGCTGGCGGCGGCGGCGTGCGAAATTGAGATCGACGTGCTGGGCGAGCCGGTCGGTAAGCAGGACCCGTATGTGGCGGCGCACGGGGGAATCTGCGCGTACACGTTTCACCCCGACGGCGGTGTGCAAGTCGAGTCGCTGGAGCTGGAGCCCGACACGCTGCGGCGGCTGCGTGACCAGTTGCTGCTGTTCTACACGGGCGCGGCGCGGTCGGCCTCGACGGTGCTCGCCGACCAGGACCGCCGCTCACAGGCGGGTGAGCGGGGGATGTTGGAGAACCTGCACCGCACGAAGGAGCTGGGACACCGCAGCTGCGAGCTGCTGCGCAGCGGCGAGTTGGAGGCGTACGCGGAGCTGATGCACGAGCATTGGGAACACAAGCGCGCGCGCTCGCCGGGGATGACGGCCGAGCACATCGACCGGCTCTACGAGCTGGCGCGGCGCAGCGGCGCGATCGGCGGCAAGCTGGTCGGCGCGGGCGGCGGGGGGTTCCTGCTCGTCTATGCGCGCCATCCCGAGGAGACCAGGCGGGCGATGGCCGAGGCGGGCGCGCCGGAGCTGGCGTTCGACTTCGAGTTCGGCGGGGCGTACGCGAGCGAGTACGCATGAGCGGGTGGCGGGTGGCGCTCGTCGGTTGCGGGCTGATTGGCGCAAAGCGCGCGGCGGGGTTGGCGGGCGGCGACGAGCTGGTGGGCTGTTACGACGTTGACGCGGACGCGGCGGGGGCGCTGGCGGCGCGCTACGGGGGGGCGGCGTGCGCCAGTGTCGAGGAGCTGCTTGGCTGCGAGCCGCAGGTGGTGGTGGTGGCGACCGTGCACGACGCGCTGGCGGGGCTGACCGAACGGGCGCTGGTGGCGGGCGCGCACGTGTTGGTGGAGAAGCCGGCGGGAATCGGCGTGGCGCAGATCGAGCGTTTGATTGAGTGCGAGCGCGATAGTGGGCGACTGGTAAAGGTCGGGTTCAACCACCGCTTTCACCCGGGGATCGCGCGCGTGGCGCAGGAGGTGCATGGCGGAGCGCATGGCAAGTTGATGCACGTGCGCGCGCGCTACGGGCACGGCGGCCGGCGCGGTTACGAGCGCGAGTGGCGCGCGGACCCGGAGCGCTCGGGGGGCGGGGAGCTGATCGACCAGGGCATGCACCTGCTCGACCTGACACGCTGGCTGGCGGGGCCGCTGCCGTTGCACGCGGCGCTGCTGCGCACCCAGTTCTGGGAGATGCCGGTGGAGGACAACGCGGCGCTGCTGCTCGGCGAGGCCGACTCGCGTAGCGCGCCGTGGGCGATGCTGCACGTGAGCTGGACGGAGTGGAAGAACTGCTTTTCGCTGGAGATCTACTGCGAGGCGGCCAAGCTGCACGTCGAGGGACTGAGCGGCTCCTATGGGCGCCAGCGGCTGCGGATCTACCGGATGGGGCCCGAGCTGGGACCGCCGCAGCTGGAGGAGATCGTCTACCCGATCGAGGACCGCTCGTGGGCGCTGGAGTGGCGGAGCTTCGCGGCGGCGCTGCACAACCGCGAGCGCGGGATGGTGCTGGGCAGCCTGCAGGACGCGCGCTACGCGTGGCAGCAGATCGAGCGCGCGTACGCGGCGGCGGGCCCCTACGCGGCGATGCGCGCAGCGGCGCAGGGGAGCCGCGCATGAGCGCCGCAGGGGCAAGCGACGCCGGGCTGCCTGCCACCCGGTCGAGCGCCGCAGGGGCATGCGACGCCGGGCTGCCTGCCACCCGGTCGAGCGCCGCAGGGGCAAGCGACGCCGGGCTGCCTGCCACCCGGTCGAGCGCCGCAGGGGCAAGCGACGCCGGGCTGCCTGCCACCCGGTCGAGCGCCGCAGGGGCAAGCGACGCCGGGCTGCCTGCCACCCGGTCGAGCGCCGCGCCGAACACCCCAGGGCAACCGGCTCGGGGGTCGAATGCCCGGTTGGATATCTCCGGGCCGGCCGCTGCCGTGCTGCATGCGCTGCGCACACCGCCGGGCGCAGCTGCGGTGCCGGACTTCCAGGCGGGCTGGCGCACGGGGGAGGACGGCGCGCGGGCGCCGTTCTTGAGCTACGTGCGGGGAGCGGGGGGCGCGGTGAACTGGTCGGAGGAGCTGGAGGAGCTGCACGAGGAGAGTAGTCGCACGCATTTTCTCGACGTGTGGACGCGCAAGGCGATGCTGGCGCGGTTGGGCGAGCTGCCGGGCGGGGCGGTGGTGCTCGACGTGGGGTGCTCGACGGGGTACATGCTGGAGGATCTGCGCGCGCGATTGCCGCAGGCGACGCTGATCGGGGTTGACCTGGTGGCCGCCGGGCTGCGTAAGGCTCACGCGCATGTGCCGGACGCGCTGCTGCTGCAGGCCGACGCGTGCGCGCTGCCGTTGGAGGACGAAAGCGTCGGTGGCGCGGTCAGCGCGAACCTGTTCGAGCACGTGCCCGACGACGTGCGCGCGCTGGGGGAGCTGGCACGGGTGCTGGGCAGGGGGGCGCGCGCGGTGGTGGTGGTGCCGGTGGGAGCGCACAACTACGACTACTACGACCGCCATCTCGGCCACGAGCGCCGTTACGACCGGGGCGAGCTGGCGGCCAAGGCACGGCGGGTGGGGCTGCGGGCGATCGACGACCTGCGGCTGGGCGCTGTGCTGTACCCGCCGTTTTGGTTGGTCAAGCAGCGCAACCGCCGCCGCTACGGCGCGCTGCGGGGAGCGGCACTGCAGCGGCGGGTCGCGCAGGACATCGCGCGTACGAACGAGTCGGCCGTGGGGCGGCTGGCGTGCCGGGCGGAGGAGGCGCTGCTGGAGCGCGGCGTGCGGCTCCGGTTCGGGATTCGCGGGCTGACCGTGCTCGAACGCCCGCAGAGACGATGAGCGCACAGACACTGCCGCCGGTGTGCGTTCTGGCGGGCGGGCTGGGCACGCGGCTGGGAGCGCGGGTGCACGAGACGCCCAAGCCGCTGCTGGAGGTGGCGGGCAGGCCGTTTCTCCTGCACCAACTGGAGCTGCTGGCGCGCAACGGGGCGCGCGAGGTGGTGCTGTGCGTGGGCTACCTGGGCGAGCTGATCGAGGAGCGTGTCGGCGAGGAGTTCTGCGCGGTGCGGATCCGCTACAGCTACGACGCGCCGGGGCTGGACGGCACGCTCGGCGCCGTACGTCGCGCGCGAGCGCTGCTGGGGGAGCGTTTTTTGGTGCTCTACGGCGACACCTACCTGCGCATCGACTACCGCGCGGTGGCGCGCGCGTGGGAGGCGAGCGGGCTGCCGGCGGTGATGACGGTGCTGCACAACGAGGGGCGGTGGGACACCTCTAACGCGATCTACCGCGGTGGCCGCGTGGAGCGCTACGACAAGCGCCGCCCGACGCGGGAGATGCGGTGGATCGACTACGGGCTGGGCGGCCTGCGCAGCGAGGCGCTCGACCGTGCGGGGCCCGAGGAGCGCGACCTGGCGGCGCTCTACACGGCTCTGGCGCAGCGCGGCGAGTTGCTCGGCTTCCAGGCAAGCGAGCGCTTCTATGAGATCGGCACGCCGGGGGCGCTGGCGGACACGGGGGCGATGCTGGCAGGGACGGCACAGAGGCCGCAGAGGCCGCAGAGGCCGCGGACGCCGCAGACGGGCGGGCGTTGATCGACGCGCGCCCGGGGGCCGGCGAGCTGGCGTGGCGTTTGCGGCCGCGCGCCGCGCTACCCATCCACGGGGGGTTGGCGGCGTGTTGTGGAGAGCGTTGGTACCTGTCGTTTTAAAACACGAAGGCACCCAAAATATCCAGATATCCCGCCGGATATCTAGCTATCTTGAGGTACTTCGGCTCAAAAAGAGAAGTGCCCCCCAGAGCTGCCCACCTAGAGGTGCTGTGCTCACCCCAGAAGTGCCGACCCCAGAGCCGCCCACCCCCTCACCCCCATCACAGAATGCCCTCAAGCGGTGCTCCTAACTGGGGGGCCGGGGTGGCCGAGTCAGCCCACTCGGGCAGCGTGCCTCTGCCAGTCGCGCCGCGCGCGGGTCGCGCGGTGTTGTTTTGGGGCCGGGGGCCGTTGGCCCCCGGGGAGGGTGGGGTAGCACTATGGGACCGGCGGAGGATGTTTGGCACGCGGGCCGCGATCGCAGTGAGTGGAAGCGGAGGCTGCGACCGCGACCCGCGAGTGCCCCCTTCCCCCGTGAGCTATGCAGCGAGTAGCGCCTCCAGCGGTTGCTGGACCGACGCGCGCCGGACGCAGGTGGCGAGGTCGCGCAGTGTGACGTCGAGGGGCGCGTGGTCGGACGGGCGGTGGCCGCGGCGGTAGGCGTGGTTGACCTCACAGTCGGCGACGTACGGCGCCAGCGTGTCGCTGGCGAGCATGAGGTCGATGCGCAGGCCGTAGTCACGGCCGTAGTGGCCCTGGCGCTGGTCCCAGCAGGTGTAGCCGCTGTCGTCGGGGTGCAGGTGGCGGTAGACGTCGACGAGTTCGCCCTCGTCGAGGATCGCACGCAGGTCGGCACGCTCGGCGGCACCGGTCTGGTAGGAGCCCTCGAACCAGGAGGGCTCGTAGATGTCCTGGTCGGTGGGGGCGACGTTGAAGTCGCCGGCGATCAGCATCGGGTTGGCGTGCTCGCCGTTGGCTTGGCGCGCGACCGCCTCCAGGAAGGCGAGCTTGCCGTGGTCGTGGTCGTCGTCGCGGTCGGCGCCGGCCGGGACGTAGACAGAGGCGATCGTGACGCCCTCGGTGCTCAGCTCGATCCAGCGACCCTCGGCGATGTCGCGGTGGTCGTCGAGCTCGCAGAAGCGCTCGCCGACGGGGTGGTCGCAGCGCACCAGGATCGCGACGCCGCCGGCGCGGTTCTTGCCGGCGCTGTGGCGCGACTCGTAGCCGACGTCGCGCAGGCGCTCGTGCGGGAAGCGCCCGGCGGGGCAGCGGGTCTCCTGCAGGCAGACCACGTCGGGCCGCTCACAGGTGAGCAGCTCGATCAGGCGCGGCCAGCGCGCGCGGATGCCGTTGACGTTCCAGCTGACGACCCGTAGCTCGTCGACGGTCGAGCCGCGCAGTTCGTCGTTCGCCGAGCCGTCCAGCTCCCCGGCCGTGGAGCCGACCAACCGCAGCCCCTCGGCCGTCGAGCCGCTCAGCCCCAGCCCCTCGGCCGTCGAGCCGCTCAGCCCCCCGGCCGTCGAGCCGCTTAGCCCCCCGGTCGTGGAGCCGCTCAGCCCCGCGGTCATCGAACCCCCCGGCTCCCGGGCCGTCGAGCCGACCAACCGCAGTCTCTCGGCCGTCGAGCCGCTCAGCCCCAGCCCCTCGGCCGTCGAGTCGTCTGCCCGCGCCGCGTCGGTGCCCGCTTCGCCGCCGTCTAGCGCTGGGCGCGCGCTCCGCAGCTCGATCACGTTCCCTGTGCTCATCATCGTCCCGGTGCCCATCGAATCGCCTCCGCTCCTCATCGCTTTGCTCCCGCTCCCTGTCGCTGCCAATCTCACGAAAAACCAGCCTTACAAAACAATGGCTTACAAAACACTGCCTTACACAACTGCACCATAGGGATGCGCCCGGGCGTCCGCCAGGGCCGTAGAGGACGATTTCGCGGCCCTCGTTTAGACGTTTTGGAGCGAGCGAGTATCCCATCGCCAATGACAGACGAGGGAGAACTTTTCTTGACAGGAGGCGGGACGGCGGGCAGCGCCCCAAATCCGCACGAATCGGCCCGCTCGACCGCCGGCGCGAGCGTGCCGTCCGCAGCCATGTTTACCGTCAAGTTCATGTTCGTCAACGAGCTGACCGACGGCACGGAACTCGACCAGGCGCTGCTCGTGCGCGAGTGCGAGCGGCGAGCGCGGCGCGACGGGGGCACCTACCTGCGGCTGCTGCTGGGAGACCGCACGGGCGCGGTGGTCGCGATGGTTTGGGAGCGGCTCGACGAGATCGAGGCGCTTGCGCGGGTCGGCGAGCCGGTGCGGGTGCTGGGACGCTATACGCAGCACCCGCGGTTCGGCCCGCAGATCAACCTGCGCGAGCTGGACGCGGCGCAACCGGGCAGCTTTGACCCGGGCGACTTGGTGGACGGCCCGGTGCACGAGGTGGGGCGCATGGAGCGCGACCTGCGCGAGCTGGTGGCGACGATCCAAGAGCCCCATCTGCGGACGCTGGTGGAGCGGCTGCTCGGCGAGCGAGGGCAGCTGTGGGCGGATTTTCGGGAGGCGCCGGCGGCCAAGTACTACCATCAGGCATACCGGCACGGGCTGCTCGAGCACTGCCTGAGCGTGGCGCAGGCGGTGAGCGCGATTTCGGCGACGTTCGGAGGCATCGACCGCGACGTGGCGGTGACGGGAGCGCTGCTGCACGACATCGGCAAGCTCGAGGCTTACACAAGCGAGGGCGGGCGGGATCGGGCCATCATCGACCTGACCGATAGGGGGCGGCTGCACGGCGAGATCGCGCTTGGCTACTACCTCGTGCGGCGCACGATCGAGGAGATCGAGGGCTTTCCCGAGCGCCTGGAGTGGGCGGTGTCGCACATCGTGCTCGCCCACCATGGCTCGCTCGAGCACGGCAGCCCTGTGTTGCCGTGTACGCGCGAGGCGACGTTGGTGCACATGATTGACAATCTCGGCGGTCGGCTGGGGAGCTTTGACAGGCTCGAAAAGGAGCTGGCGCCAGGCCGGCGCTGGTCGGGGCTCGACCGGGCGCTCGGTGCGGCGGCGTTCTTTCCCGGCGAACCAGAGCGGCCGGCGGAGGCGCTCGAGGCGGCGTAGCCGCGCGTCCGTTCGTGGGTCGGCACCGCGAAGCGGCGTAGACATGCATCCATTCGGGGGCCGGCGCAGCGGGGCGGCGTAGACGAGCGTCCCTTCGCGGGCCAGCACCGCGAAGCACCGTAGACGAGCGTCCCTTCGGGGGCCGGCACCGCGAAGCGGCATAGACGAGCGTCCCTTCGCGGGTCGGCACCGCGAGGCGGCGTAGACGCGTCCCTTCATGGCCGGCGAAGCGAGGCGGCAGCGCGGCGCGTTTGGCGGCGCGCTGAACGGGTGCGACGCAAGCGGGCGTGGAATCCCCGCAAATAGCGGCGCAGGCAGGCACGCGCAATCGCTGTCGCGGCGTGGGGTTCTATCTTTGGGGAACCCGATGGCCAAGGACACCGAGAAGCTGATCCGCCAGCTGTCGCTGATCTCCTACCTGATGGCCGAGCGCCGTCCGGTGACGGCACTGGAGATCCGGCGCGACGTGGAGGGCTACAGCGCTATGAACGAGGACGCGTTCGCGCGGCGCTTCTACGCAGATCGTGCGGAGCTGGAATCGCTGGGCATCCAGCTGACGGTCAACCGTCCGACCGACGTGGCGGCCGAGCAGGAGAGCTACTCGCTGCGCTCGGAGAGCTTTCACCTGCCTGCGATCGAGTTCAGCGACAACGAGCTGGCGGCGCTGCGAACGGCGCTGTCGCTGCTCGACGGTACGTTCGCCTACGCAGAGCCGCTGCGACTGGCGCTGCAACAGATCACGTGGGGACGCCCCAGTCCGCTGCACGCGCCCGAGCAACGCTCGGTGGCGCTGGCGATCACGGCGTCGGCGGGCGGTCACGAGCTCTCGGCGCGGCTGGCTAAGGTCGAGACGGCGATCTTTCGCCAGAAGACGATTACGTTCGACTACTACACGATGGAGCGCGACGTGGTGGGCGCGCGGCGGGTGGACCCCTACCACCTGCTGTTCCAGGGCGGCGAGTTCTACCTGCTGGGTTACGCGCACGAGCGGGGGGCGATCCGCGTCTTTAGGCTGTCGCGGATACGCGGGAAAGTCGCGTACGCGACGAAGGCCGAGCACGACTTTCGCCGCCCCGCGGACTTCGACCCGCGCGCATACGCCAACCGCGCGGAGTGGCAGCTCGGCGAGCAGCGAGGCGTCGCGGAGATCGCGCTGAGCGAGCGGATCGCGTGGCAGATCGAGCGTCATTTCGGTCGCTATGGCGAGATTCGCGAGGCCGACGGGGAGGACGGCGACGAGCACGGCGACCGGGTGTTCGCCACGCCGTACGCAAATGTGCGGTTGATCGTCTCGTGGGTGCTCGGGCTGGGCGAGAACGCGCGACTGCTTGGTCCACCGCAGCTGGCTGGGGAGCTGGGGCGACGGTTGGCGCTCGTAATCGAACGTCACACCGAGAATCCGCTGAGCGAGGACGAGCGCCGAGAGGCGCGCGCAGCGCAGGCGGCACGGTCATCTGGCGCAGCCAAGCCCAAGCAGGCGGGGCGACCGCAGAGCGTTGCGCAGACGGCCGCGACACAGCCCACCACAGTCGCGCGCGAAGCCGGCGGGGCACAGGCCGCGGCCGGCCAAGCGGGCGGGACACGGGCCGGCCAAGCGGGCGGGACACGGGCCGGCCAAGCGGGCGGGACACGGGCCGGCCAAGCGGGCGGGACACGGGCCGGCGAGGCCGGCGGGACACGGGCCGCGGCGGGTCAAGCCGCCGGGACACAGGCCGCGGCCGGCCAGGCCGCCGCTGGACTGCAGGCGGCCGAGGAGCCGCGGCGTGTGGAGGCCGCGATCCGCCCGGAGCGTTTCGCGCGGTTGGTGACGTTGGCGAGCATCCTGATTCAGGCCGCGCGGGAGGGTGCAACCGCCGCCGCGCCGGGCCGGCCGGCGCGGTTGGGCAGGGTGTCGATCGCGGACGTGCGCGATCGGCTGCAGCTCAGCGAGGAGGAGTTGCGCGAGGACATCGAGGTGCTTAATGTCGTGAACTTTGGTGGCGGCTCCTACGTGCTGTATGCGGAGATCCTCGAGGCGGAGGGCCAGATCGAGGTGGACCCGGAGCCCTACAGCGACAACTTCGACCGGCCGGCGCGGCTGCTGCCGGTGGAGGCCAAGGCGTTGATCGCGGCGATCGACCTGATTGGCGAGCATATTCCGGAGGGCTCGCTGGCGAGCGCGCGCGAGAAGATCGTGGCAGCGCTCGGCGAGGACCCGATGGATCAGGGCCTGCAGGTCGCGCACGCGCGCAGCGACGACCCGGACGTCGCGCGGTGCGTCTCAGAGGCGATCGTCGCCCACAGGTTGATCGAGCTCGACTACTACAAGGAGAACGAGGACGAGTTTTCGCTGCGCCGCGTCGAGCCCTACGCGTTGGTCAACGGCCGCGAGGGTTGGTATGTGGCGACGTTCGACCCCGAGAAGGGCGAGATGCGCCATTTCCGCCTGGACCGCATCCGCCGCGCGGAGGTGACCGGGGAGCGTTTTGAGCCGCGCGCCGAGGTCGACCCGGCCGCCGAAGTGGACGGTTGGATGCGAACCGGCGAGGTCAGCGCGTCGCGCACGGCGCGCGTGTGGATCTCGCCGGAGCGCGCGCGCTGGGCGCGCGAGACCCGCCGGGTCGTGCAGGAGTGCGCCGACGGCGCGGTCGTGGTTGAGCTGGGCTTCGCGGGCGTCGGCTGGCTGGTGCGCGAGGTCCTCAAGGAAGCGGGCGACGCGGCGGTGCTCGAACCCCGGGACGCGCGTGAGGCGGTGCTAGCCGCGGCGGGGCGGCTGCACGCGGTGCCGGCGGGGGTGGCCTGAGCGGCGTGAGCCGGCGCGAGCAGATCAAGCTGGACGGCGCCGAGGTCACGGCGTTCCTGGCCGAGCAGCGCACGCTGGTATGCGCCACGCTCGGCCCGCGCGGCTGGCCGCACCTGATGCCGCTGTGGTACGTGCTGCGCGAGCCGGGGCCGCAGCTGTGGTCGTGGACCTACGCGGCCTCGCAGAAGGTGCGCAATCTGCAACGCGACGCGCGCGCGACGCTGCAGGTGGAGGCAGGCGAGGCCTACCCGGAGCTGCGCGGCGTGATGTTCGAGTGCGAGGTCGTAATCCACCGCGACCTCGAGACGGTGAGCGCGCTTGGCCGCGAGATACTCACGCGCAACGCCGTGCCGCGCGGCGAGCCGGCGATCGAGCTGCCCGCCGAGGCGGCGACGGTCATCGAGCAGCAGGCGGCCAAGCGGGTGGGGTTGCAGTTCGTGGAGCGCCGGCGCACGAGCTGGGATCACCGCAAGCTCGGCGGAATCTATTAGGCTCGCGGGCGATGGCGCTGGCACTCGAAGGGCTGTCCCCGTTGAGCGGCGGGGATCGACATCCAAGACGCGGGAGCTGAGGCGATGGCGCAGGGGCTGAAGGGGCTGATCCTGTCGGGGGGCAAGGGCACGCGCCTGCGCCCGATCACGCATACGAGCGCCAAGCAGCTCGTGCCGGTGGCCAACAAGCCGGTGCTGTTCTACGGGATCGAGGCGATGGCCCAGGCGGGGATCGAGGAGGTGGGCATCATCATCGCGCCGGAGACGGGCGCGGAGATCGAAGCCGCGGTGGGGGACGGGTCGCGTTTTGGGCTGCGGATCTCCTACGTGCTGCAGGACGAGCCGCTCGGCCTGGCCCACGCCGTGCTCACCGCCGAGCCGTTTCTCGGCGACAGCGGGTTTGTGATGTACCTCGGCGACAATCTGCTGCAGGGCGGGATCGCGGAGCTGGTGGCGGCTTTTCGCGAGCACCAGCCCGACGCGCTGATCCTGCTGACCCCGGTCGCCGACCCGGAGAACTACGGCGTGGCCGAGCTGGCCGCCTCCGAGAACGGCTCCTCGGCGCCGGGTCGGGTGGTGCGGCTGGTGGAGAAGCCCGCGCAGCCCAAGACCGACCTCGCGCTCGTTGGCGTTTACATGTTTACCGCCAAGATCCATGACGCGGCGCGCGCGATCGAGCCCTCGCCGCGCGGGGAGCTTGAGATCACGGACGCGATCCAGCACCTGCTCGACACGGGGCTGCGGGTGGAGCCGCACATCGTGCGCGGCTGGTGGAAGGACACGGGTCGCCTGGAGGACATGCTCGAGGCCAACCGCCTGATCCTCGACAACCTCGTCACCGAGGTTCGCGGCGAGCTGGTCGACTCGCGCATCGACGGGCGCGTGGTCGTTGCACAGGGCGCGCGCCTGGAGCGCACGACGGTGCGCGGACCCGCCGTGATCGGCGCCGGGGCGCAGCTGCGCGACTGCTACATCGGGCCTTACACAGCGGTTGGCGAGAACTGCTCGATCGTCGGCGCCGAGGTCGAGCACTCGATCCTGCTCGCCGGATCCTCCGTGTGCGACCTCGACGGGCGCATGGAGTCTTCGCTGCTGGGACGCAACGTCACGGTGCGCCGCGGCGATCGCCAGCCGCGGGCCTACCGCTTTATGGTCGGCGACAACTCGGACATCTCGATCCTGTGAGGCTGCTCGTGGTGGGCGCCGCCGGGATGCTCGGCCGGGACCTGTGCGCGGTGGCGCGCGACGCGGGCCACGAGCCCCACGCGGTGGATCTGCCCGAGCTCGACATCACCGATGCGCACGCCGTCGAGAAGCTGCTCGACGAGCGCCAACCGGAGGCCCTCGTCAACTGCGCGGCGTGGACCGACGTTGACGGCGCGGAGAGCCACCGCGAGACGGCCCATGCGGTGAACGCGACGGGCGCGGGCAACCTCGCGCGCGCCGCGGCGGCGCTGCGGGTCCCGCTGCTGCATGTCTCGACCGACTACGTGTTCGCCGGCGAGCCGCTGCGGGATGACGCGGGAAACGCGCGGCCATATGTGGAGTCAGACCCGACCGGCCCGCGCTCTGTCTATGGCACGAGCAAGCTCGCAGGCGAGCAGGAGGTGCTGGGCGCCTCGGCACAGCACACGGTGGCGCGGACGGCGTGGCTGTACGGCGTGCACGGTCGCAACTTCGTGGACACGATGCTGCGCCTCGCCGACGAGCGCGACGCGGTGCAGGTCGTCGATGACCAGGTCGGCTCGCCGACCTGGTCCGGGCAGCTGGCGCCGGCGTTGCTTGGGCTGCTGGTGCGCGAGGTGCGCGGGCTGGTCCACCTGGCGGGTGCCGGCGCGGTTTCCTGGAATGGCTTCGCGCGCGAGATATTCCGCCAAGCCGAGCGCACGTGCCGCGTGGAGGCGGTCGACAGCACCCAGATGGCGCGACCCGCGCCGCGACCTGCGTGGTCGGTGCTCGCGAGCGAGCGGCCCGACGTGCTGCCAATGCCCGACTGGCGCGACGGGCTCGCCGGCTATCTCGCCGCTCGCGCGGGTCTCACGCGCGACAGCGCCTAAGCCGGGCGCAGGCGCCCACCTTGCGAGAAAAGTGCGGGCCTGCTCCCCAGAAAAGTGCGGGCCGGCTCCCCTGGCGAGCCGGCCCGCGAGCGAAAGCGCGTGGCCTACCGCGCGTGCGCGTTAGTCGCGCTCGTCGTCGCGACGATAGCCTAGACGAGCGGAGATACGGTCGGCGGTGGAGACGAGGTGCGGCCCGAGATGGTCGACAAGCTCCTCGAGCGAGATCATCGAGCTGTGCGCCGCCATATTGACGGCCGCGACGACCTCGCGCGACTCGGAGCGCACCGGCGCCGAGATCGAGTGCAGGCCGGTCGCCAGCTCCTGGTCGTTGACGGCGAAGCTCTCCTCACGTACGTGCTCGAGCTCGTCGCGCAAATCTTTCTTGCTGGTGATCGTGTTGGGGCCTCGCTTTGAGAGTTTGATGTCCGCGAGCAGGTTGCGCTGCTCGTGCTCGGGCAGGTAGGCAAGCAACAGCTTGCCCATCGCCGTGCAGTACGCCGGCAGCCTCGAGCCGGGAGCGAGACCAAAGTCGATCTTGCTTTGCCCCCGCCTGAAGCTGCGGGCGCGGTCAACGTAGAGGATTTCCGGCCCGTCGAGCACTGCCAGGTTGACGGTGTAGGAGCTGCGCTGGCGCAGCTCCTCCAGGTAGGGACGCGAATGCTCACGCAAACCCGTCGAGTTGAGTGCCGACATACCGAGATCGGTCACCCGCAGGCCGAGCCGGTACTTGCGTGAGGCGCCCTGCTCGAGGTAGCCGAGCGCAACGAGCGTGATCACGTAGCGGTGTGTGGTACTGCGGCTCATCCCAAGATCGTCGGCGATGTCGGCGATGCCGAGGATCGGACGATCGGGGGTAAAGCATCCGAGAATCGCCAGACCCCGCTCAAGCGATTGGGAGTAGCGCGGTTCGCGCAGGCTGGGAACGGAGCGAACCCATTCCCCGTCAGCGTTGAGTCTGTCGGTGTGCGTGCTTGTTCTTGGCATGTGCGATGGACCCCTGTCTTAGTCCCGAGTCGATCTACCCCCACGGGGCTGCTTGTCCGAACACGATCATACTTCGAAGTTCGGACTTTCTCAATCATAGCCAACCATCCGGCGTTGAGCGCTTTGGCAAAGTGCGCAAATCGCGGACACACTGGCGGCCTCTGCGCGCAACCCACACCTCGCGGCGCACCCACCGCCACGCCCCCGCGCGCCGGCCTCGCGGCGTTGGGCCGCGTCCGCGGGCCTGCTGGCTAACCGCTTTCGTCATCGCGCCGCCAACGAAACACGCTTTTTCCCCCCCCGCGTGCCGGCGATGCGGCGTTGGGCCGCGTCCGCGGGCCTGCTGGCTAAACGCTTTCGTCATCGCGCCGCCAACGAAACACGCTTCCCCCCCCCCCCCCCCCGCCGGCGATGCGGCGTTGGGCCCCATCCGCGGGCCGGCTGCTGGCTAACCGCTTTCGTCATCGCGCCGCCAACCGGAACACGCTCCCCGCTCACGCCCGCCCGCGCACACCCCCCCGCTCTCCCGCTCACGCACGCCCGCCCGCGCGCGCCCCCGGGTCGCCGCAGCCGAGCTACCCGAGCAGCGCTTTGAGCAGCCGTTTGGCGAGCATCAGGTCGCCCGTGACGAGCAGCGCGCCGTAGTCGCGTCGGGGACCGAGCGCGTCGACCCAGTCGAACGGTCCGCCGGCCATGCGCGTTTGCGGGTTGACACCGGGAACGATCGGCGTGAGGCAACCGTCGTCGATCGAGAACACGTGGCGCTCGCGGCCGGTGCGACCTTCGATGACCAGTTCGAGCGGCCCGCCGCTCAGGCGCTCGTCGGCGAGCAGCTCGGGCAGCATCCGAAAGATCTCGCCGATCGCGATGTGTTCGCGCGGCCGGGGACGCGTCCAGAGGTTGCGCAGACCCCACCGCGCCAGCTGAACCCCGATCGAGCGCAGTTCGCGGCCGGACTTGGTCAGCTCGTATTCGACGCGCGGCGGCAGTTCGCGGTGGCGGCGGCGCGAGACGAGACCGAGAGCGAGCATCTGCGCCAGATGCCTGTCGAGCACGCCCGCGCTGATCCCGGGTAGCCGCGCGCGCAGCTCGCTCACGCGCAGCGGCCCGTCGGTCAGCGCTCGCACGATCAGCAGGGTCCACTGGTCGCCGACCGCGAGCAGGGCACGCGCGAGCGGCGTCCACTGGCGGTGTTCGCGCGCCAGCGGCGGCTCTGGACGGTGCAGGAATTCATCCTCGCGCAGGAACGTCGCGTGCGTGTAGCGCTCCATCCAGGAGGGATGGTCGGGAATGCCCTCGGGCTGGGCGACGGTGCGACGACCCCCGCCCTTTGCAGCTGCCCCTGACACGCGGCAAGCGTAGACGAAAAGTCCAGCTGACAAAAGCGTAGGGAAAAATCACATGCACCCCGCCGCGCGTCCAGCGCGGCTCTGCACCGGCCTCCAAAGATGCCCTCTGCGACAGGCCGAGCAACCCCTCCCCAGCGCGCCGCCCCGCGGCGCGCACCCCTCCCCAACCAGGCGCCCCTGGCCCCTGTCAGCGCAGGCGGCTGGGGCACATCCGCGCAAGCGCGCACCCACCGCAGGCGGGCACTCGCGCGTGGCAGGTGCGGCGGCCGTGGCGCAGGAGGTTGACGTGCAGCTCGAGCTCCTCGCCGGGCGGGGTGAGCGCGAGCATCTGGTCGTGCAGCTCCTCCAGCGGCGCGCCCGGGCGCAGCAGTCGCAGGCGGGTTGCCACGCGCGAGACGTGGGTGTCGACGGGCACGTCGTGCAGGCCGTAGGCGAACAGCAGCACGCACGCCGCGGTCTTGCGCCCGACGCCAGGCAGGCTCGTCAGGCGCCCGCGCGCCTGCGCGAGCGGGACGGCGGGCAGCCAGTCGAGCGAGGGGTCGGCGCCCAGTGCGCGCAGGATGCGTTGGATGCGCGCACTCTTGACCTTGGAGATGCCGCCCGGGCGGATCGCCTCCTCGACCTCGGCAAGCGGCGCGTCGCGGACGGCCTGCCACCTGGGCAGGCGCGCGCGCAGGCGCAGGTAGGCGACGTCGCGGTTGCGGTCGTTGGTGCTCTGCGAGAGCACCGTCAGAATCAGCTCGGCGACGGGGTCGCCGTGGGGGGCCATCCGCGGGACGCCGTACACGAGCCGCAACCGCTCGCGCACCGCACGCACGCGCCGGCGGCTGGGTGCGCGCCACTTGGCCGCCGGCACCAGCACAGGGGCCGCGGGGCCGCGCGCGGGCCCGCCAGCGGGCACGGCCGCGGGGCCGCGCGCGGGCACGGCCACGGGTCCGCCAGCGGGCCCGACCGCGCGTGCGCGGGCGCGCGCGGGCGCGGGTCGGCCAGCTGGCACCGCCGCCGGCCCGCCGGCGCGCGCGGGCACGGCCGACGGGTTGGCGGCGGTGGACGTCGGGGCGGGCACGGCACCACGGTATATGCTCGGCGCGGTGCCACAGATCGCCGTTGGCAAGCGAGGGGGGGGGTGGGCGCCATGGACGGTGGCGATCGCGGTGGCAGTGCCGCTCGCGGGCGCCTACCTGATCGGCAGGCCCGCGAGCGGGGATCTTGCGACCGCGACCTACCGCGCAAGGCTGTTCGGGCGGGTCGGGCTGACGCTGTGGGACAACGGTTGGTACGGCGGGCACTACCTGCCGGGCTACTCGCTGCTGTCGCCCGCGCTGGGGTGGCTGCTGGGCGAGTGGCTGCTGCTGGCGCTGTCCGCGGTGGCCGCCGCGGGCCTGTTCGGGCTGCTCGTCGAGCGGCTGTTCGCGCCGCCCGCGGCACGCGTGGCGGCGGGCGTGTTCGCGCTCGGGATCGCCGACGAGCTGCTCTCGGGACGGGTCGCCTACGACCTCGGTCTTGCGCTCGGCCTGCTCGCGCTGGTGATGCTGCAGCGCGGCCACCCGCGCACGGCGGTCGCTGTGGCGCTCGCGACCACCGCGGCAAGCCCGGTCGCAGGCGCCTTCCTCGCACTCGCGGCGCTCGCCTACGCGCTCGCGGCGCGCGCGTGGCGTACCGCAGGGGTCGCGATCGCGGTGGCCGCGCTGGCGCCGATCGTGCTGCTGGCGGCCGTGTTCGGAGAAGGCGGCTTCGAGCCGTTCGCGCCGTCGGTGTTCTGGCCGGGGCTGGCCGGGGTGGTCGCGATCGCCGTGGTGCTGGGGCGACTGCGTGGAGGGTTGGCGCCGCGAGGGATCGCGGCGCTGAGGTGGGGTGCGTGGCTGTATGCAGCCGCGCTGGTCGGCTCATACGCGCTCCACACCCCCGTCGGCAGCAACGCGGCGCGCCTTGGCGAGCTGCTCGGTGCGCCGCTGGTGGCGGGCGCGCTGTGGGAGCGGCGGCGGGTGGCGCTCGCGCTGCTGGCGCCGGTGTTGCTCTACTGGCAGTTGGAGACCTCGATCAACGACTACACGGCCCTCGCGGGCGACCCGTCGGTGGACGCGTCCTACTACGCACCGCTGCTGGCCGAGCTGCGCACGCTCGCGCGGGGCCGGCCGCTGCGCGTCGAGGTCCCGCAAACGGGCGCACACTGGGAGTCGGTGTACGTGCCGGGCGCCGACGGCGGCACGGTGACGCTCGCGCGGGGGTGGGAGCGCCAGCTCGACACGCGCTATGGGGCGCTGTTCTACGAGCAACCGCTCAGGCCGGCGGCCTACCGGCGGTGGCTCCAGGAAAACGCGGTATCGTACGTGGCGCTGCCCGACGTGCGCCTGGACTTCTCCGCGCAGGCCGAGGGGTCGCTGATCGCACACGGGCTGCCCTACCTGCGCGAAGTGTGGCGCTCGCGCCACTGGCGCCTGTTCGCGGTGCGCGCCGCGACCCCGCTCGCGCAGCCCCCGGCACAGCTGAGCGCGCTCGGGGTGGACACGTTCACGCTGCGCACGCCGGTGGCGGGCCGCTTTGAGGTGCGGGTGCGCTTCACCCCCTACTGGGCGCTGCGCGGCGGCAGTGCGGGCTGCGTCAGCCGAGCGCGCGGCGGCTGGACGACCGTGCAGGTCGCGCGCGCCGGCACGGCCACCGTGGGGATCGACTTCGCGCCGGCGCGCGTCTTCGAAGATGGCCCGCGCTGCCGGAGCTGAGCGACGACGACACCGGGGCGCACACACCAGCCAACCCCGCGCGGGCTCCGGCCCCGAAGCACCGTCCCATCTGCGGGAAACCCTGACGGCACTCGGGGGGAACCCGGGGGGAACCCGGACGAACTCGGAGGGACCCGGAGGGAACTCGGGGGGGGAACTCGGAGGAACCTTCGTCCGCAGCTTGCGGTACCGACCCACGGAGGAGGTGCACGAGCCGAGTGGGGCATGGTCTAGGCTTCTCCACCATGGTTGCCCGACTTCGCCTCGCGCAGGCGCGGATCCTGCCGCAGGGATGGCTCGACGTGGCGCGGCAGGTGGGGTTGTTCGGTTTGGCCTACTTCGCGTACGGCGTCGTGCGCGGGCTCGTCGCGGGAAGCGCCAACGAAGCGTTTGCGCACGCGCGCGAGGTGATCGGGCTCGAGCGCGCCGCGCACGTTTTTGTCGAGCCGTCGATCCAGGCGTGGGCGTCGGGGAGCACGCTCGTGATGAACGTTTCGAGCTGGCTGTACGTCAACGCGCAGACGACGGTCACGGTCGGGGCGCTGGTGTACCTGTACCTGTGCCACAACCGTTCGTTCTACTTCGTGCGCAACGCGTTGATGATCGCGATGGTGATCGCGCTGATCGGCTACGCGGTCTTCCCCACCGCGCCACCGCGTTTTATGCCGGAGTGGGGTTTTGTGGACTCGGTCTCCGACTTCACCGGCGTGCACATCGAAACGGCGCACGGCGGTGGCGGCGGCATGACGGGCGCGCTCACCAACCTCTACGCGGCGGTGCCCTCGATGCATGTGGCGTTCGCGCTGATCATCGGCTGGCCGCTGGCGCGTCTGGTGCGTTGGCGCGCGCCACGGGTGTTGTGGGCGGCGTACCCGTTCGTCGTGATGTTCGTGATCATCGCCACGGCGAACCACTTTCTGCTCGACTCGCTGCTCGGCGCGCTGACTGCCGGTGCGTCGGCCTACGGCGCGCGCTGGCTGGCGCGCGCGCGGCCGGCGGTATGGACGTTTGCGCCAGCGCGCGCGGCAGCTGCCGCACCGGTGGCGCCCGCGGGCGCCGGCGGCGTGGGCGTGGGCGCCGGCGGCTGAGGGACCGGGGCGAGGCGAGGCGCGCGATGCCACCCAGACACGCTCCCACAGCCGAACGGGGACGGCGACCGCGTCGCCGCGCCGAACGCGGCCTCAGCAGCGGGTCGCGGCGGCGCAACGGGCGCGTCGCGCTGAGCGCCGCGCAGCGGCGCGAGCTGGTGCGCAACCGGCTGATCGAGTCGCGCCTCACGCCGAACACGATCTCGCTGACGGGGCTGGCGCTGAACGTCGTGGCGGCCGTGCTCGTCTGGGAACGGCTGTTCTTTCTGGGCGGCGTGGCGTTCGTGGTGGGCTCGATCATGGACACGCTCGACGGCCGCTACTCGCGGATGTCGGGCAAGGGCACACCGTTCGGCGCGTTTTTGGACTCGACGCTCGACCGCATCGAGGAGGGGATCGTGCTGACGGCGGTCGCCGGGTACTTCGCGCTGACCGGCGACCGCGTGGCGGCTGCCGCGGTGGTCGTGGCGGTGCTGGCCTCCCTGATGGTCTCCTACACGCGCGCCCGCGCCGAGGCGCTTGGCGTCGAGTGCAAGGTCGGGATCGCCACGCGCCCTGTGCGTGTCGTGATTCTCTCGGTCGGCTTGATCTTCGCCAAGGGCGCGTCGCTGGGCAGCTTCGAACTGCTGCGCCCCGCCGTGTACGTGCTGGCGGCGCTCAGCGTGATCACCGTCGCGCAGCGCATCGCGCACGTGCGTCGCGCGCTCTCGCAGTAGGCTCCCTGGATGACCGAGAACAAGACCAAGCGCGCCGCCAACGGCGCCTCCAGCAACGGCGCCCCGCGCGCCGCAGCGTCGGCCAACGGGACGGCGCGCTACCAGTCCGAGAAGGTGCGGGTGGCGATCATCGGTGTGGGCAACTGCGCGTCGGCGTTCGTGCAGGGCGTGCACTACTACGCCGACGCGGACCCCGCGCAGCGGGTGCCGGGCCTAATGCATGTCGACCTCGGCGACTACCACGTGCGCGACGTGCAGTTCACCGCAGCGTTCGACATCGACCGGACAAAGGTCGGCAAGGACCTTGGCCAGGCGATTTGGGCCGGCCAGAACAACACCATCAAGTTCGCCACGGGCCGCAAGGCCGTGCCGGCCAAGCTGGGCGTGCCGGTGTACCGCGGCATGACCCACGACGGACTCGGCAAGTACCTCAAGGAGAAGATCGTCAAGGCGCCGGGGGAGACGGCGGACATCGTCAAGATTCTCAGGGACACGCACACCGACGTCGTCGTGTCATACCTGCCGGTCGGCTCCGAGCAGGCGACGAAGTGGTACGTGGAGCAGGTGCTCGAGGCGGGCTGCGGCTTCGTGAACTGCATCCCCGTGTTCATCGCGCGCGAGGACTACTGGGACAGGCGCTTCAAAGCGGCGAAACTGCCGATCGTCGGCGACGACATCAAGTCGCAGGTCGGCGCGACGATCGTGCACCGCACGCTGGCGCGGCTGTTCGCCGAGCGCGGTGTGGAGATCGAGCGTACGTCGCAGCTGAATGTGGGGGGCAACATGGACTTCTACAACATGCTCGAGCGCGAGCGGCTGGAGTCCAAGAAGATCTCCAAGACCAACGCGGTGACCTCGATCATGGACCACGAGCTGCCGGCGAGCGACGTGCATGTCGGCCCGTCGGACTACGTGCCGTGGCTGACCGACCGCAAGTGGGCGCACATCCGCGTGGAGGGCCAGGCGTTTGGCGACGTGCCGCTGAACGTCGAGCTCAAGCTCGAGGTGTGGGACTCGCCGAACTCGGCGGGCATCGTGATCGACGCCGTGCGCTGCTGCAAGCTGGCGCTCAACCACGGGGTGGGCGGCCAGCTCGACGGCCCGTCCTCCTACCTGATGAAGTCCCCGCACAACCAGCGCCCCGACAACGAGGCGCGCGTCGACACCGAGCGCTTCATCGCCAGGTACGCCGGGCGTCCCGGCACACGCCCGCGCGGGCGTACGGCACCGCGGGCGCCCAAAAGCGCCAGCAAGCCGAAGTAGCCGCGACATAATGGCGGTGCCGATGGCTGCGTCGCCACTTTCGATCGCGCACGTCACCCCCTACCCGTGGGAGGCGCAGGAGAACGAGGTCAACGCGTACGTGCGCGGCGTGGCGGACGAGCTGGCGCGACGCGGCCACGCGGTGCTGATTCTCGCCCCGTCGCGCTCGCAGGAGCGCGTGCGCGCCTCGCGGAGGGAACTGCGCGCGGTGCGGGGTCGCCCGCAGGAGTTGCTCGAGCGCGCGGCGGCCGCGGGCGAGCCGTGGGTGGTGGCGGTCGGCGAGGCGCTCGACGTGGGCATGATTCCGGTGCGTTTTGCGCAGGAGGCGACGAGCGGGCGGCCCGCACGCGCGCTGCCGATCGACGTGGCACGCACGATCGAGGAGCTGCTTGGCGCGATGCCGCTGGACCTCGTGCACGTGCACGAGCCGTTCGCGCCGAGTACCGCCAACGCCGCGCTGCGCCACTCGCGGGCACTGAACGTGGGCAGTTTCCACGCGCCGACCGAGCGGGTGCTCTCGACGCTGCTCGGCCGTCGCTTCGTGGCGACCTTCTTCGGCCGGCTCGACGTGCGCACGGCAAGCCACCCGGCGACGGCCGAGCTGATGCAGCGGCACTTCCCGGCCGAGTACCGGCTGGTGGCGCCCGCCGACGGGGTGCACGAGGGCGCAGGCACCGCGGTCGAGGTGGCGGGTGCCGGGGTGGCGGGCGCCGAGCGGCGTGCCGGGCGCGGCAGCAGCGCGCGCACGTGGGGGGAGGTGGCTAACGACGTCGAACGGATCTACCGCGAGCTCGATGGCCGCCGGCGCGACCCGCACGGCAACCCCGAGCTGAGCCGGCGGCTGGCGGGCAGGGAGACGATCGATGTGGACCTGCATATGCACACCGACCACTCCCATGACTGCGCGACGCCCGTCGAGGTGCTGCTGGCGGCGGCGCGCGAGCAGGGGCTCGGCGCGATCGCGGTGACCGACCACAACGAGATTTCGGGGGCGCTTGCGGCGCGCGAGCGGGCACAGGGGTCGGGTCCCCACCCGCCCGGTCCCCACCGGCCCGTGAAGGTGATCGTCGGTGAGGAGGTCAAGACCGCCGAGCAGGGCGAGGTGATTGGGCTGTTCATCGAGGAACGCATCCCGCGCGGGCTGAGCCTGGCGGAAACGATCGCCGAGATCCGCCGCCAGGGCGGCGTGGTGTACGTGCCGCATCCGTTTGACCGTATGCACGCGGTCCCCGACTACGAGCACCTGCTGCCGGTGCTCGACGAGGTTGACGTGATCGAGGTGTTCAACCCGCGTGTGGCGATCGGCGCGTTCAACGAGGAGGCGGCGCGCTTTGCCGCCAAGTACCGCATCCCTGCGGGAGCAGGCTCCGATTCACATGTGGCGCAGGGGCTCGGCTCGGTGCGGGTGCAGATGCGGGACTTCGACGGCCCGCAGGAGTTTCTGCAGTCGCTGCGCGAGGCCCAGATCGTGACGCGTCCAACCAGCCTGCTGTATGTGCAGGCACTGAAGTTCCTGCAGACCCGCGCGACGCCGCCGGCGGCGCGCCGGGCGCGCCGCGAGCGCAAGGTGCGCCGCGCCAAGGGCGAGGGGAGCCGCTGAGATGGCCGGCTGCTGGCGCCGCACGCGTACCGCGTGCACGGACGACAGTGGCCCCACATGACCGGCTACTCGCGGCGCACCGACGCACCGGGCACGCCTCGCGCGCCCCGAACGCCAACGGGGGACGCGGCGCAAGGCGCGGTGCAGCGCCAAGGACATGCAGCGGGGCCGTCAAAACCCACGGGGGCAATGCCGGCGACCGACGACGAGATCAAGGAGAAGTACCTGGAGCGCGCGATCCGCGAGCTGAACACGCTGACGCGCGAGCTGCAGGCATGCGAACACTGCCCGCGGGGGAACCTGATGCCGGTCCTCGGCTCGGGACACCCGCAGGCGGACATCATGCTGCTCAAGCACGCGCCGCTGCCCGCCGAGATCGAGGAGGGGGTCGCCTTCTATGGCCGCGCCGGGGGAGCGCTGATGAAGTCGCTCAAGCGGTTGCAGATCGACCCGCTGGCGGTGTACGGGACGCTGTGCGTGAAGTGCCCGCTGAGCGACGCCACGCTGGCCGACGACGCGTGTGTGGCGCGCGTGGCCGAAGAGATCGCGATCGTCGCACCAAAGATCGTCGTCGCGATGGGCAGCGAGGCGCTGGAGGCGCTCAACGACCTCGAAATCCCGCTCGCGCGCCCGCTGCAGCCGCGGCTGGGCGAGATCCAGCGCCTGACGCCGACGATCGACGGGCTGTACGTGCCGAACATCGACGAGTCGCTGGACGAGCGCGACGCCAAGCGCGACTTCTGGGACGCGTTTCGCGCGCTCGGCGAGTGGTGGGCGGCGCAGCCGCCGTACTGAGGTCCCGCAGCCACGTGTCTTGTGTGCTGTTCCGGCCGGCGCATGCGCCGGCCGGCCCGGCGGTGCATGCTGGCCGATCAAAGATCCCTCCGATCTTTGATCGGCGGGTGGGGAGTGCGCATGCGCGCTCCCAGCAAGGGCCGCATGCGGCCCTTGCTGCAAATCAATCGATTGTGAGCACGACCTTGCCGAGCTTGCTCCCGGCGGCGAAATGCTCGTAGGCCGCGGCGGCCTCGGCCAGCCCGAACGTCTGCGCGATCGGCACCCGCAGCGTGCCCTCGGCGAACAGCGGCAGCACCTCGCGCTCCAGGCGCCGCGCGGCGAGCGCTTTCTCCTCCAGCGGCCGGGCGCGCAGGGTGGAGCCGTGGATGCGCCCGCGCGCGGCCATCAACGCGAGCAGGTTCAGCTCGGCCTTGGCGCCGGCAGAGACGCCGATCACGACGATCCGCCCGCCGGCGGCCAGCGCGGCGACGTTCTCAGGCAGGTTCGGCGCGCCGACCAGCTCGAGGATCACGTCGAACGGTCCATGCCCAGCGAACTCCTCAGGCGCGAGCACCTCGGCGCCAAACGCCGCGACCGCGGCCCGCAACTCGGCACAGCGCACGGTCGCGGTGACGCGCGCACCGGCCGCCCGGGCGAGCTGGATCGCGGCGGTGCCCACACCGCCGGCGCCGCCGTGCACGAGCAGGTGCTCGCCGGGCGCCAGCCCCGCCTGCGTGAAGAGCGCGTCGTGCGCCGTCGTGAAGACCTCGGGCAGGCCGCCCGCAGCCGCCCAGTCGAGCGTCTCGGGCACGGGCATCGGTTCGCGCTCGTGCAGCACCGCGAGCTGCGCCTGGCCGCCGCCGCCGACGATCGCCATCACGCGGTCGCCGACCGCGAAGCGGCTCGCGCCGGGGCCGAGCGCGGCGACCTCGCCGGCGATCTCCATGCCGGGGATGTCCTGCGGCCAACCGGGCGGCGCCGGGTAGAGGCCGCGGCGCTGCATCATGTCGGCGCCGTTGAGCCCCGCGGCGCGCACGCGCACGAGCACCTCGCCCGTGCCGGGCTCCGGGTCGGGGTGCTCCTCGATGAGGATCTGCTGGTCGCGAATCGTGACGGCACGCATCGTCGGCAAAGCCTAGCGGGGGCGGGCCGCGGCGCCGCAGGCCGAGGGCAAGACGAGGGGACAACGGGGCGAGGGTAAGACGAGGGGACGGCGGGGGGGCGCGCCGCGGCGCCGCAGGCCGAGGGCAAGACGAGGGGACAACGGGGCGAGGGTAAGACGAGGGGACGGCGGGGGGGCGCGCCGCGGCGCCGCCGGCCGAGGGCAAGACGAGGGGACAAACGGGGCGAGGGCTGGAGGGACCAGGGCACCCATCGCCTGCTGCATTACGTCGTCAAAAAAACGACCAAGTATCCGCAGATATCAAGCTATCTAGATGATATCTGGATAGCTCGCGCCACTTGGGCCCAAAAAAACAAACAACACACCCCCCACGCAGCCCTTGGCGGAGCTGGTGCCCCCCCTATCCCCCACCGCATACCCGCACGGCAGGCCCGGACGTCGGGGCCGCAGCAGGTCCGCGCGTCGCCGTCGCGCGCTCGAGCAGCGCGACACACTCGACGTGGTGCGTCTGCGGGAACATGTCCACGGGGCGCACGCGGCGCAACCGCCAGCCCGCCGCGACGAGCTGAGCGGCGTTGGGAGCCAGCGTGGTCGGGTTGCAGGAGACGTAGACGATCCGCCGCGGCGCCGCCTCGATGATGCGCCGCACCACTTTCGCGGAGAGCCCAGCGCGCGGCGGATCGACGACCAGCACGTCGGGACGCCCGGCGCGCGCGACCAGCTCTGGCAGCGCGAGCCGTGTGTCGCCGGCGAAGAACCGGGCGCCGGCGATCTCGTTGCGGCGTGCGCCCGCGATCGCGTCGGCGACGGCCGACTCGACGATCTCGATCCCCCACGTCTCGCCGGCACGGCGGGCGAGCGTGAGCGCGATCGCGCCGATGCCGCAGTACAGGTCGTACACGCGCTCCCAGCCCTCCAGCGCGGCGTACTCGGCGACCAGACCGTAGAGCACCTCGGCCATCTCGGTGTTCGTCTGGAAGAACGCCTGCGGGGAGATGCGCAGGTCGAGCAGGCCGAGCCGCTCGGGCAGGTCGGCCTCGCCCCAGATCAGCTCGGTCTCGCCGCCCGCGGTCGTCTCGCCAAGCGCGTCGGTGCGCGTCCACAGCACGCCCGCGAGGACGTCCTCGCCGAGTCCGGCGGCGAGCGCGCCGGCGAGGTCGGGAATCTGCTCGAGCGTGCCCGGCGTGGTGACGAGCCTGACCTGCAGCGCATCGGTGCGCCGACCTTCGCGCACCACGAGGTTGCGCAGCAGCGCCCGGCCGTCGGGGCCGGGGTTGGTGTGGCGCAAACCGCGCTCCCAGGCGCGCAGTCCCTGGCCGCGACACCAGCCCAGCGCGATCCGGCGCGCCTCGTTGCCGCGCTCGGAGGCGAGCAGGCAGTCGTCGATCGGCACCACCTGGTTCCAGCCGGCGGGCGCGTGAAAGCCGCACTGCAGCTCGCCCTCGCCGGCCGGGCCGCCGGCCGGGCCGCCGGGACCGGCGAGGCCATGACCGTCTGCCGCGCCGGCGGCGAGCTGCGCGAGCGTCACCGCGCCGTTGCCGAACGAGTACTCGAGCTTGTTGCGGTAGCGCCACGTTTGCAGCGCGGGGACGATCGGCGCAAGCTCGAAGTCCTCCAGCCCGCCGATGCGCCGCAGCGCGTCGCCCACCTGCTCCTGCTTGATCTGCAACTGGCGCTCATAGGGCAGCACCTGCCATGGAACCCCCGGGTGCGCGGCGCGCGGGGGGATCCGTTCGGGGCTCGGGTCGAGCACCTCCAGCGCGCGGGCGTGCGCATAGCTGCGCTTGCGCTTGTAGACGACCGCCCGCACGCGGTCGCCGGGGAGCGCGTCGGCGACGAACACGACGTAGCCGCCCTCGCCCAGTCGCGCCACACCCTCGCCCCCGTGGGCAAGCGACTCGATCGTCAACTCGAGCAGGTCCCCGCGCTCGGGGCGGCTTGCGCTCGCGGGGCGCTCGCTCGGACTCGCGCTCATCCGGCGCTCGCTGCGCCGGCCCCGGGCGAACCGGCGCCCACGCCGGCCCCTACCGAACCAGCGCCCACCGATCCCGACCCCACCGCGCTCGCGACGCCCACGAGCAGCTCGAGCAGCGCCTTTTGCGCGTGCCGGCGGTTCTCGGCCTGGTCCCAGATGCGCTGACGGGAGCCGTAGAGGACCTCGGCGGTGATCTCCTCGCCGGGGTGGGCGGGAAGGCAGTGCAGGGCGATCGCGCCGGGGTCGGCGTGGTCCAGCAGCGCGTCGTCGAGTCGGTATGGCGCCAGTGCGCGACGTCGCTCGGCCGCGCTGGCCTCGTCGTCGTTCATCGAGACCCACACGTCGGTGTAGACGGCGTGCGCGCCGGCGACGGCCGCGCGCGGGTCCTCATGCAGCGAGATGCGCGCGCGCTCCTCAGCGGTGAGCGTCAGGACCCCCAGCTCGCGGGCCGCCCCGCTGCCGGGCCCCGCAGCCGCGTCAGCGCCCGGTTCGTCGAGTGTCAGCGTGTAGCCGGGGGGCGAGGCGACCGCGACATGCGCGCCGGCCCGCGCCCCGAGCGCGGCGAGCGAGCGGGCGACGTTGTTGCCGTCGCCGACGTAGGCGAGCCGCAGACCCGCGAGCGAACCAAACGACTCTTGGACAGTCAGCAGGTCCGCGAGTGCCTGACACGGGTGGTGCAGAGCGGTGAGCATGTTGACCACGGGGATCGTCGCGTGCGCCGCCAACTCGGCGAGCATCGCGTCGGGGCCGGTGCGCACCCCGAGCGCGGCGACGTGACGGGAGAAGATGTAGGCGGTGTCGCGCAGCGACTCCCCCCGCGCGAGCTGCAGGTCCTCAGTGCGCAGCAGCAGCGGATGGCCGCCGAGCTCGTGAATGCCGGCCTCAAACGACAGCCGGGTGCGGGTGGAGGGACGTTCGAAGAGCAGCGCGACGCTGCGCCCCTCCAGCGCGCGCGAGGAGAGCGGCGCGGCCTTCAGCGCGGCGGCGCGCGCCAGCAGCGCGTGCAGCTCGGCGGGGTCCAGCTCGGTGCCGGTGAGGTAGTGGCGCGTCATCGCAAGGCCAGCAGTCTAGGATGCGACGCAGGTAAAGTGGTCGAGGTAGGCTGGGAGGACAAGGAATGCAGGGACGTTGGGCGGACATGTGCAGGCGCGGCGGATCGTCGCGGGCGATGGCATTGAGCCGGGTTGCGCTATGCGTGGCGGCCGTCGGCGCAGTGCTGGCGCTGGCAAACGGCTGCGGGGAATCGAGCGGGTCAGGTGGGTCGAGCGCCTCGGGCGGGTCGAGCACGGCAGGCACGACGACCGCTGCCGGCTCGCCGGCGGCGGGCGCCACCAAGACCGCGGGCGGGTCTGGCGCCGCAGCGAAGGGCGCCGGCGCGTCGGGCGGCCTGAAATACGACACGGCCCCGAAATACGCCGCCCCGTCGCAGTCCGCGCCGGTGCAGAGCGGTGTCGTGCAGATCGCGTATCGCAACATCGCGATCGACCCCGACACGGTGCGCGTGAAGGTGGGCAGCACGGTCAGGTGGACGAACTACGACCCGGTCGTGCACAACGTAACGAGCCAGGGCGGCCCGCTCAAATTCGCGTCAAAGAACTTCGGCGAAGGCGGCACCTTCGAAGTCAAGATGACGACGCCCGGCATCGTCCACTACGAGTGCACGCTGCAGCCCGCCACAATGAACGGCACGATCGAAGTCGTCGGCTGACGGTTGTGAGCTGACTTTTTTTCGGTGCCATTCGCGCGCGGGTACGCGCGCGCGCGGGCGCGCACACCCGAATGGCGCTCAGCCAAAGAACTCCGCCAACCCCTCCGCGGGCGTGGAGGCGGTCGCGTAGAGCCGCCGCGGGATGCGCCCGGCGCCGTGCGCCAGACGCCCGGCCTGCACGGCCGTGCGCATCGCAGCCGCCATGCGCACGGGGTCGGCGGCGCGCGCGACCGCCGAGGCGGCCATCACGGCGTCGCAGCCGAGCTCCATCGCGAGCGCCGCGTCGGAGGCGGTGCCGATGCCGGCGTCGAGTACGACGGGCAGCTGCACGGCGTCGCGGATCAGCGCGATGTTGTAGGGGTTGCGGACGCCCATCCCGCTGCCGATCGGTGAGCCGAGCGGCATCACGGCGGCGCAACCGACGTCCTGCAGACGCCGCGCGAGCACGGGGTCGTCGGTGGTGTAGGGGAGCACGACAAAGCCGTCGTCGACCAGCTGCTCGGCGGCACGCAACAGCTCGGGCGCATCCGGCAGCAGGGTGTCCTCGTCGCCGATCACCTCGAGCTTGACCCAGTCGGTGGCGAACGCGTCGCGCGCGAGCTGCGCCGTGAGCACCGCGTCGCGGGCGGTGTGGCAGCCGGCCGTGTTGGGCAGCACCTGCACGCCGGCCTCGCGCAGCACGTCGAGCAAGGGCGAGGCCGAGCGCGGGGCGTCGCCGCCGCCGGAGACCCCGGCGTCAGGTGGCAGCCGGCGCAGGGCGACCGTGACCAGCTCGCAGCCGCTGGCCTCGATCGTGGCCGCCATCAGCGCGAGCGAGGGAAAGCCGCCGCTGCCGAGCAGCAGGCGCGAACCGAACGTGCGCCCGGCGATCACCAGCGGGTCGGCGGCGCTGCCGCCAGCAGCTGGTGTGGCGGTTGGATCGGCGGGGTTCATCGCAGCGTCTCATCCTCCCTGCATCGCGGTGAGCACCTCCACGCGGGCGCCGGCGTCGAGCGCGAAAGTCTCCCAGGTCGAACGCGGTACGACCTCGCCGTCGACCGCGACGGCGACCCCCCCCGCGTCGGGCGCGAGCGCGAGGCGGACAAGCGCGCGCACGATGGTTTCGCCGGGCGCGAGGTCGCAGGGTTGACCGTTGAGCGTGATCATGACAGGAGCGCCCCGTCCGGCAGACGCGGCGATGACCCTCCCGCGAGAGCCCCCTGCGGGGGTCCCGGCGGGTGGGCTTGCAGGGTGCCGTGCGGCGCCGTGAACCTGGTCGGGTCAACCGCCCGGGGGAGTTCCGCACTGCGGCCCTCGAGCACGTCGGCGAGCAGCTCGGCGGTGAGCGGCGCGAGCAGGATGCCGTTACGGTGGTGGCCCGCGGCCCACACGAGCCCGGACACGGCGGACGG
Source organism: uncultured Solirubrobacterales bacterium (assembly GCA_963804675.1). Taxonomy (GTDB): domain Bacteria; phylum Actinomycetota; class Thermoleophilia; order Solirubrobacterales; family Solirubrobacteraceae; genus Palsa-744. Next base: position 3,825,082 of record CAWDRI010000001.1, read on the forward strand.
GCCGATCGCCGCGATGTTGTCGGGCGTGGACGGCCGAAAGCCGACGCATACCTCCTCGAGCTCGAGCTCGAGCACCCCCGGCAGCAGCTCGCGGGCGTGGCGCAACAGCTCGTAGACGCCGCCGGCGGTGGGCCGTGGTTCGAAGTCGCGCTCTTCCATCGTCGCACCGAGAACGTAACGGCCGTCCTCGCGGGGCACGACGTAGCCGCCGTCGTAGCGCAGCACCCGGCCCAGCAGGCCCGGCCCGGCCGGGTCGCGCAGCCGCAGGATCTGCCCCCTGACGGGCCTCACCGGCAGGCGTGCCGCAGCCGGCAGGCCCTCCAGCTGCGACGCCCAGGCGCCCGTCGCAAGGACGACGCGACCCGCCCCGATGCGCCCGCCCCCGGCGGGCGCATCCCCCCCAACCACAACCCCGCTGGCGCTGCCGCCCTCGTCGAGCTCGACGCCGACCACAGGGCTGTGCTCGCGCAGCTGCACGCCGGCGCCGGCGCAGGCTTTGCGCAGTGCCGCCAGCACGCGGCGGGGGTCGACGCTGTGGTCGTCGCTCGCGAGCAGCCCGAGCCGCACCGTCGGCGCGAGCGCCGGCTCGAGCTCGCGGACGGCGCTTGGGCGCAGGCGCTGCGCGTGCAGCCCGAGCTCCTCGCGCAACGCCAGCTGGCGCTCCAGCTCGCGCGCCTCGTCCGCGTCGCGCGCCACGAGCAGCGTGCCGCTGCGCCGCAGACCGACGTCAACGCCGGCCGCGCGCTGCAGCTCGGCGGCAAACTCGGGCCACAGCTCGGCCGAGCGCAGCCCCAGCTCGAGCGCGCGCCGTCCGGCCTCGCCGAACTCAACCTCGGAGACCGGTGCGAGCATGCCCGCCGCGACGGTGCTCGCGCAGTGCTCGCCGATCTGCCCGCGCTCGAGCACGAGCACCGACAGCCCGCGCTGGCGCGCGCGCCAGGCGACCGCGAGGCCGATCACGCCGCCGCCGACGACGGCGACATCCACACTCAATGCGTCGGATGACATCGCCATTCGATGCTAGCCCGCCGCGCCACCCCACCCATGCGAGACTGGCGCCGATGCCGTCGCACACCGATCTCGGCGCGCTGCGCCGCGCACAGCTGGCGGCCGCGCGACTGTACCTGGTGTGCGACGCCGCCCCGGGCGGGCGCGAGCTGGGTGACCTGCTGGCAGCCGCGATCGCCGGCGGCGTGCAGATCGTGCAGCTGCGCGACAAGCGCCTGCGCGACGACGAGCTGACCGCGGCGGCGCGCGCGGCGGGCGAACTGTGCCGGCGACTGGGCGCGCTGCTGATCGTCAACGACCGCCCCGCCGTCGCGCTGCGGGCCGGCGCGGACGGCGTGCACGTCGGCCAGCACGACACGCCGGTCGCGGACGTCCGCGCGCTCGTCGGCGCCGACCTGCTGGTCGGCCTCTCCACACACGCACCGCGCGAGATCGACTACGTGGCGGGGGAAATCCACGACACGCCGCGCGAAACCCGCGCGACCCATGGGCCCGGCGCCGTGGCAGAGACCGGTGTGGGAGAGACCGGCGAACAGGTCGCCAGGGTCGCGGCTGGAGACAATCCGCGGGGAGTGGACTACATCGGCGTCGGCCCCGTCCACGCCACCCCGACCAAGCCGGGACGCCCGCCGGTGGGGCTCCAGCTGGTGCGTTACGCGGCCGCCCACGCGGGGGTCCCGTTCTTCGCAATCGGCGGTATCGACGCGGAAAACGTCGCCTCGGTGATCGCCGCGGGCGGGCGGCGGGTGGCCGTCGTGCGGGCGATCGCCGACGCGCAAGACCCGCTGGGCGCGGCGTGGGCGCTGCGCGCCGCGCTTGACGTTTGAGCGCCGCCCGCTTTGCGTTCGCAGGCGCGTTGCGTAGCTTTCTCGCGGTGGTCGTTCCCGCAGAGGACTGGCGACATGGACTATGCGAAAACGCTGGAAAGCTACGAGCAATGTCGGGCTCACGGTGTTGTTGGGCTTCGTGCTCATCGCGGCCGGCTCAGCCTTCGCGCTGACCCACGCGCCGCCCCGCCTGCTGGCGGCCAGCGGGCCCGAACCGGAGACCACACTGACCGTGACGGTCTCCAACGGGGTGGTCTGCCAGAGCGATGAAACGCTGCCAGCCGGCGTGTCGGCGATTCGGCTGTCAACGTGGGTGTTTTTCGGAGCGCGGGTGCACGTGGTGGTGTACAGCGGCTCGCGCGTCATCACCCAGGGCCGCAAGGGGCCTGACTGGACCGGTACCTCGGTGACCGTGCCGGTCACGCCGGTGGACCACGCGACGCGGCACACGCGCGTGTGCCTGGCGATCGGACCCAACGACGAGCGGGTCGCGATCCGCGGGAATTACACGCCGGCGCGCGAGGCGGCGCAGATCTTCAAGCACGGCGGACCCACAGGAGCGCTCAACCCCAACAACGAACTGGGAATCAGCGGGCGGATGACGATCGAATACCTCGCCTCCGGTCGGCGCTCGTGGTGGTCGCGCATCCTCGAAGTCGCGCGGCGCACGGGGCTCGGTCGGCCGTTCAGCGGCACCTGGATCGCGTTGCTGATAGCCGCGCTGACGGCCGCCGCCGCACTGCTCGCGGTGGGTCTCGCCACACGGGAACTGCGCCGGCCGTGAGCAACGCACCGGCGCAGCCACGGCAGGATCTGCCGCTGCTCGACGCGGCGCCGGCGACACCGGCGGCGAACGCGGCGAACGCGCCGGTGGCAGACGCGGCGAACCCGCCGGCGGGCGCCCGCCGGCGCCGCTCGCCTGTGCGCGCGGTGTTCGGGCGCCTACCCGCCGCGGCGTGGGTGTGCGCGGCGGTTGCACTCCTGAACGCGTGCGCGTGGTCGCTGATCACACCGCCGTTTCAGGGCAAGGACGAGGTCGACCACTACGCCTACGTGGCGCAGCTCGCGCAGAACGGCGCGCTGCCGACCGGCGCGGCGGAGAGCTACTCGGCCAAGCAGACGCTCGTGATGGAAGGGCTGCACTACTTCGAAGTGCGCTTCACGCCGCAGGTGCCGTCGTTGCAAACGCGCGCCCAACAGAGAACGCTGATCGAAGATCTCGACGGGCGCCTACCCGCCAAGGCCTCCGAAGAAGCCGGCACGGCCGCCTCCCAGCCGCCGCTCTACTACGCACTGCAGACGATTCCCTACCTGGCGGCGGGTCCCAACATCCTGCTCCAGCTGCAGGCAATGAGGCTGCTCAGCGCGCTGCTCGGCGCGATCACGGTGCTGCTCACGTTCCTTTTCCTGCGCGAGATCCTGCCCCGCCCGCCGTGGGCCGCGACGGTCGGCGCGGTATGCGTGGCGCTGCAGCCGCTGTTCGGGTTCATGTCCGGCAGCGTCAACCCCGACACGCTGCTGTACACGTTGACCGCCGGCATCTTCCTGTGCCTCGCACGCGCCTACCACCGGGGCCTGACCCGGCGCGGGGCGGTCGTGCTCGGCCTGCTGATCGCGGCGGGCTTTGCGACGAAGCTGAACTTCCTCGGCGTCGCCCTCGGGGTGTTCCCCGGCCTGCTCGTGCTCGCCGTACACGCGGCGCGCGGCGCGCGCCGCACACGGCCGACCGACCCGCTGCGCGGCGTGTGGTACCCGTACCTGCTCGCCGCCGGCATCGGCGCGCTGCCGATCGCGATCTACGCGGCGCACGAGCTGGCCACCACCCACAAAGCGTTCGAACTGGTGCTCAGCCAGGTCGAAGCGGTCTTTCGCAACCCGCTGAACGAGGGCAGCTACGTCTGGCAGCTGTACCTGCCGCGGCTGCCGGGCATGCCGCAGTACTTCGCCGGAATCGCGACCTACAGGGACATCTGGTTCGACCGTCTGGTGGGGATGTACGGGTGGATGGACACGCTGTTCCCCGAATGGGTGGACAACATCGCGCTCGTCCCGGCCGCGGCGGTCGCGCTGTTGTGCGGGCGCGAGCTGTTCGTGCACCGGGGGGCGCTGCGGGCCCGCCGCGTCGAGCTTGCGGTGTACGCCGCGATCGTGGGCGGGATCCTGCTGATGCTCGGCACGATCTCCTACCGGGGCGACGCGGTCGCCCACGAACTCGCGTTCGGCGAGCCGCGCTACCTGCTGCCGCTGCTGCCACTGCTCGGCGCGGTGGTGGCGCTCGCGGCACGCGGCGCGGGCCGCCGTTGGGCGCCGGTCGCGGCGGCGGCGCTGGTGATGCTGTTCCTGGGGCACGACCTGTTCAGTCAGCTGCAGGTCATCGGCAGGTACTACGGCTAAGCGCGCCTGTGGGACTCGACGCAGATCAGCGCGCGGCGACGGAGCCGGCCCGCACGCGGCCGCTGGTCGCACCCCCCGACGCTGGGCGCGGCGGCGTACGGGCGCACAGCAACAGGGTGCGCATCGCGCTGGCGTCGTGCCTGGCGCTCGCGGCGGTGGCGCTCGCGCTGACGCTCACGCACGCGCCGCCGCGGGTCGCGCGCAGCGATGGACCGGAACCGAAAGCGCTGCTGAACATCACCCACGCCGACTTCGCGGCGTGCCAGCCCGACGAGGTGCTGCCGGCGGGCACGACGGCGATCCGGCTGCCGGTGGTGGCGTTCATCGGCGCGAACGTCAAAGTGGCCGTCTACCAGGGCGCACGGGCGATCACCAGCGGCGAGCGCGGCCCTGACTGGACGGGCAGCTCGGTGACGGTGCCGGTGAGGCCGCTGGCACGCACCAGCAGCGGCGTCGTCGTGTGCTTCGCGGTGGCACCCAACAGCGAGCGGGTGTTGATTGTCGGCAATCCCGCACCCACCGCGCAAACCGCGGTCGAGCTGGTCGGCGACCGGCCGACGCTGCCGCGCAGCACCGGCGAAGTGGTGGCCCGGCTGAGCGGCAGGCTGCCGCTCACATACCTGACCCCCGGCAGCGGCAGCTGGTGGTCGCGCCTATTGACGGTCGCACGGCACGTCGGTCTCGGCCGCGCCTTCGATGGCACCTGGATCGCCGTGCTGATCGCGGCCGTCATGCTCGCGGTCGCCGTGCTCGCGACCCGCCTGGCGCTGCGCGAGCTGCCCGCGGACGGCGCGCCCGTGCTCGCAGCGCCCGCAAACGGGCCCGCGGCGCCGGGCTGCGGCGCGTCCGCGCCCGCGAACGGGCCCGCGGCGGACGGGCCGCAGGCGCGCGCAGGACGGGCAGGCCAGGGCCGGCCGTGGCGCAGGGTTCCAAGCGCGGCGTGGATGTGCGCGGGGATCGCGTTGCTGAACGCATGCGCGTGGTCGCTGATCACGCCGCCGTTCCAGGGCAAGGACGAGGTGGACCATTTCGCGTATGTGTCACAGCTCGCGGAAACGGGGACGCTGCCGGCGAACGGCCACCCGGAAGGCAGGTACTCGCCGGAGCAGACGGCGGTGCTGGAAGGGATTCACTACTACCAGGTGCGCTTCGAGGCGGCGACCCCGACGATCGGGAGCGCCGCCCAGCAGCGCGCCCTGTTGGGCGACGTCGACGCGCATCGGTCGACGAGGGGCATTGGGGAAGCGGGCATCGCGACGACGGAGCCGCCGCTGTACTACGCGCTGCAGACGATCCCCTACGCGCTCGCGCGCGGCAACATGCTCAACCAGTTGCAGCTGATGCGGTTGGTGAGCGCGCTGCTCGGCGCGCTGACGGCGCTGCTGTGCTTCTGCTTCCTGCGCGAGGCGCTGCCGCGGGTGCCGTGGGCGGCGAGCGTTGGCGCGGGGTGCATCGCGCTGGAGCCGCTGCTGGGGTTCATGGCGGGCAGCGTCAACCCGGACACGCTGCTGTTCACGATCGCGATGGCGATCTTTCTCTGTTTCGCGCGCGCGTTTCGTCGCGGGCTGACACGCCGCACGGCGGTCGCGCTGGGCGTGCTGACGGTGGCGGGATTTGCGACGAAGCTCAACTTCGCGGGCTTCGCGCCGGGCGTGTTCGTCGGGATGGTCGTGCTCGGTGTGCGCGCACACAGGGCGCGTGAGAGGCGGGGGGTCGTCTCGGCGGCGATCGCGGTCGCGATCGGGCTGTTGCCGGTGGCGCTGTACATCGCGCGCAACGCGATCGCCGGCCGTCCCGCGTTGGGCGTGTTCAAGGCTGGGGTCGCCGCGCATGACGCCACGCCGCTGTTTCACCAGTTGAGCTACATGTGGGAGCTGTTCCTGCCGCGGCTGCCCGGTATGCCTCACTATCTGGCGGGGCTCGCGACCTTCAAGGACATCTGGTTCGACCGCACGGTCGGGCTGTACGGGTGGATGGACACGCTGTTCCCGGAATGGGTCGACAACGTCGCGCTGGTGTTCGCGGGGGCGATCGCGCTGCTGTGCTGCCGCGAGCTGTTCGCGTGCCGCGGGGCGCTGCGCGCGCGCTGGTCGGAGTGTGCGGTCTATGGCGCGATCGCGCTGGGCGTGCTCGCGCTGGTCAGCGACGCGTCCTACCACAGCGACATCCTGCAGCACGAATACGCGTTCGCCGAGCCGCGCTACCTGCTGCCGCTGCTAGCGCTGCCGGCGGCGGCGATCGTGCTGGCGGTGCGCGGCGCGGGCCGCCGCTGGGCGCCGGTGCTCGGCGCGGCGCTGGTCGTGCTGTTCCTCTCCTACGACGTCTTCAGCCAGCTGCAGGTGATCGCGCGGTACTACGGGTAGTTGAAAGAAGCGGGGCCCGACCGAAGCCGGTAGAGCGAGTGTCCCCCGAATCGGTCCCCGTTTCGGCCAGCCGGCCATAGCCGGCTGAGCTCGGGCCGGCTCGTGCATCTTGGATGTCCTTAAGCCCCAGTTGAACCCAACTTTCTGGTGACGTCTTCATCGTGCCGATCCGGCACCAGTGGCGACAACTTGTCGGGATTGTGGTAGGATCGATCTTGCGATGGCATTCCATACGCTCCTGACCCAGCACGAGCTCGACCCGCTCATCGGTGAGCGCAACCGTCAGCGCTGGCAGGCGCGGCAGCAGCTTGCGCCGGCTTTCCCGGTCGATGCGTTCGGCCGCAAGCTGCGCATCTTCCCCGAGTTTGCCCTCGGGCAGGTCGTCGCGCGCGGCTTCGGGCGCCGGCAGCAGCTGCCGGCTGCCGTGAGCGCCATCAGTCGGGCCACGCAGCGGCTTTACGAGGCGGGCTCCTTCCGCGCCGTTACAGAGGTCGTCCACCGGCATCTGCGCGAGCTCGAGGTGGTCAACGCGGCCACGCTCACGGAGCTGCTGCTCGCAGCCGCTCCGCAGGAACTGCGCGCGCTGGGGGAGGAGATGGAGGCGATCGAGCTGGCACTGCGCGAGCACGCCGTCGTGCTCGAGGCGCGCCTCGGGCGCATCAGCGCGCTGCACGTCAACGCGGTGATCGTCGAGCTCTCGGGCCCAATGCAGCAGATCGAGATTGCTCGCCAGCGGATGGCGGGCGATCTGCCGGTTGGCGCCTGGGTGCTCTGCGATAGGGTCTCGGTCGGCACGCTCTCCGATGAGTTCGTGCTGCCGTCCGTTGCTCCGCGCCACGGCGCTCAACTGGATTGGAAGCAGGCCGCCGGCGAGCAGCTGCACGCTCAACTGCAGGCGACGCGGCGCGACGACGGCTCGCTGGAGCCCGAGTACGCCTTCCTGCTGTGGGAGGACGGCAGCGACGAGCAGCTGGATCGCTTCGCGCGCCAAGCGCACGATGTCCTGCGCTCCGCGCACACGATCGGGCAGTGGCAGGCGTTCCTGGAGGAGCAGCAAGCCTCCTATGCCGCGCTGCCCGCGTTCGTCGTGCCCGCAGCGAATGACGCTCGGTCCGGACCGGTCGAGTGCATTGACGGATACCTCAGCGGCGGAGACTGGCGCTCGCTGCTGCGCGATACACGCAATCCCTTCGCGACTGCGCGGGAGCGTTGAGTGTTCCTCGCTTCGGGGCAGGGCCCGGTCGCTTTCGGCGACCTCTTCGTCGCCGATTGGCTCTACGACGGCCACCTGCGCGAAGGCTCAGTGCCGCTGCGCAGGATTCAGCCTGCGCCGAAGGGGCAGGACCTGGCCTTCGCACCCGCGCGACGATCGGCTGAGGACTGGCTCCTCGCCTACGGGCAGAGCAGCCCCGCCGTGATCGTCGACGACGATTGCCACATCGAGGGCGTCCTTGAGGGGCGTGCCGATGGGTCGATCGGCGGACGACTTCACTTTGTCGCGGTCCGGCCCGCCAGCCAGGCCGAGCTGGAGATGACCAGCCACTTCAGCCTGCTGCCGTGGCGCGACCCACCTGAAGGAATCCTGCCGCGCAAGGGATTCAAGCAGGCGGCGATCGATTTCAACCGCCGCCTGAGCGTCCACATCAAGGATCGGCACGAGGCCGGGCGCTTGAAGGCGCGGCGCGTCGCCAGCCCGACCCCCGACGCTCGCGCGGAGCTGCTCGCCAGATGGAGCGCGTCATCGACCCGCCGAGGCCCGATGGTGGCCGCCGACGCGAGCGACAAGCTAGCGCGGCTCCTGGACGAGCACGGCTACGACGACGGTGCGACGGCGGCCCAGACGTTGGGAGCGCTGCTGGGGAGCAACTGGGCGCTCGAGGGCGGTGTCGAGGACGCGATTGGCGACGCCGCCGAGCACCGCCATGCGCCCGAGCAGCTGCTCGACCAGATCGGCCAGGCGTACGACGAGATCGAGCGCTGCCTCACCGCGGCCCGCGCGGCGGTGGATGCGGCGCGGCGCTCTGCGCCCGCTCGCGGTTAGACCCTAATGCCGTGGGTCGCCCGTTGGGTTGACCGTCGGAGGTAGGCCGGACACGCCTCGCGGGGGTTTGTCGACTCGGGTACGTCGCCGCCGACGATCCGTTGTGCGAGGCCCTCGACGGATCACGCGGCGGATCTCTTCGTCGCGGCCGATCACCGGGTCGAGCTTGCCCTGCTCGGCGCTGTGCGGATTGCGGTCGGTGAGACATGTTCAGCACCGTACCAACCGGGTGCGCTGGTACAGTTGTCCCGACTGTTCGGACTCCCAAGGGGTGGCTTTAGCAGACTGCGATCTCGGGCTTCTTCATCCCGGCTTCGCCTTTGGCTCGCCATTGCTCGCGCTGGACGCGCTCTTCCTCGCGGTACTCCCGCCATGGCAGAAGCTTGTTCGGACGGGCGTCGATCGTCGAGACCAAGGTGTCTTTAGGCGATGGCGTATGCTGGAAGTCGTCTGCGTATACAGCCAGAGGAACCGGCTCTTGCCGGCGCCATTGGTGCGGTGCGTAGCGTGTGCGTTCGGCGTCGAGAGCGTCGTCCGCAAAGCGGCCGGCCGTGCGAGCCTCGTCGATTTCGGCTGCATGCGGGAGTGCAAGCAGATCCTCGGCGAGTGCGCGCATCGCCGTCGCTCGCGCAGCTTTGGCGTTCATAAAGCGAATCGCCGTTGGTTTGCCCGCGCGCAAGCCGAGTTGGGCCTCGCCATACAGGCACACGGGTAGCAGCCCGAACATACAGGCCTCCAGCCGAGTCCGTGTATAAAGCTTGGGCGTGGTGCGTCTTTCAACGACGGCGAGCATCCGGCCAAACGCTGTCGCAAAGTTCGTCAGGCCGACGCTTGCTCCGGCCAGTGCCGTCCCCAGGGCACGGGCGCACCGGGCAGATCGCCGGCTGCCAGCAGTTTTTCTGCGCTGCCGTAGCGCTTTTTGTCCTCCAGCCACATGTGGCCCGTGTCTCGCAGTCGCGCAAGCGCGATCTGCAGACGAAACTCGCGTAGCTTTCCATCCGGGTCGGGGAGGCCAAGGGTGGGCAGCATCGCCAGTAATCGCGGCTTGGAGGGAGCGTAGATCCTGGCATCCCAGGTGAGCCGGATCGGTTGGCGCGCGAGCCGCATCCACAGCACGGCGCAGTCGCGCAGGTCTTGACCGGCGCTGCCGAGCCAGCGTTGTGCGCCGGCGGGCCTCACGCCACGGGCGAAGTGCGCGGCGAGCACGCTGCGTAGCGGCTCGCGCAGATCCCGCGGAATGCAATAGGTGATGCCCCAGTCGCCGCTCAGGAAGGCAAATACGAGCCCACGGCGCTCGAGTGTGCTCGCAGTCGCTTTGAGCGGGTGGCTGGAAGAGAAGGTCGGGCTCCTCGGCGAGGTCGGATGTCGTAATCGTAACCGTGACCCCATCCGCGGAGAACGCGCCTGCGGCCAGCAGCTCGCGGGCGCTGCGCGGAAGGCGCTCGACGACCTCGCGCAGACGGGACGGCTCCTTGAACTCGGCTGCGATCTCGCGCGCCGAGTTCGCAGCGGGGTGGCCGAGTGCGGACGCGACGACCCGCCGGTGATGGGCGCTGACCCGGCTGAGCAGCTGCCGCTGGGTCATGTCAACCGGGGCCCGCGTCCCCTTCTTCTGCGCGACCCGACTCCCCATACCGATATCTAACGCTAGCACCTTTGCGATAGCCGGGAAGTCTCCTGCGTATCAGCCGATGCCTTCTGCCACGATCAAGCTGGCCTTCGGAATCTCTTGGGGGGCACCCCGACTTTTAGCTCGCTCTCGAGCTGTGGGCGGTGTAGGTGCGTGTTGTTCCGGCCTTCTGCCGCTCTATTCGATGCAGCCAGCGGTGGACGACATCGCGTATGTACGCTTCTTGCTCACTACCGGGTCGCCCACTTGCCTTGAATGCGCTTTCGTCCACGACGGCGATAGTCGTCTTATGGTGCGCGATTTCCACTGCGTGGGTTGCGAGCATCTTGTTGTCGTATGTGACCAGAACGAAAGGCTCGTAGGCACCCTGCGCCAGGGACTTGAATAGCGCTGCATCGGGTCTTTCGTGGAGTCTGAGAAGACGGACAGCGGTCGCATCAGCGCGCCCGCGCCTCACGAGCTCCTGCGAGAGTTTCCAGTTGATGTCCTCGTCGAGGATGATCCGGCGGGGTTCAGGCGGCAAGCTTCGTTACGTCCGCCTCGTAGCCGATGGCGTCCTCGATCTCGGTATCGGACAGGTCGTAGTCCTCGTGCAAAGTCTCCCTGCCGCCGGCTGCGCTGGCGATGGCGGCGACGAGGGAGGTTGGGAGTCTGCGGCCGCGTATGACCGGGGCTCCGGAGTGGCGGCCGGGGTCTACCTCGATGTGTTCGCGCGGCTTATCGATCGCGACCCAACCGCCACGGCTGAGGGCGCCGCGGATCGTCTTGAGGTTGAGCAGGGTCGCTCCGATCACCTCGTGGTCGGGCCGGTCGAGTGAGAGGTGGTGGCCGGTTTTTGGGTCGCGGACGAGCAGCAGCTGTCCGTCGTGGGCGAGTGGGGCGCTTGCCAGCGGCCAGTCGCCGTACTTGTCGCGAAGTGCGTGGACGATGCTCTTGATGTCACGGGGTGGCTTGCCCTGCTCCATCAGGTAGTGCGCGAGAATCGCCTCGCCCGCGTCGGCGTAGGAGTATCGATTTGGTCGTGTCGAGACGCTCGGCAGGATGATGCCCTCGCGCGCCCAGCGGCCTACGCGTCGCGACGACACGCCCGCGAGCTGTGCCACCTCAGCCGAGGTGTAGGAGCCAATCGGTGTTGGGGGACGTGCTCCAGCCTCCACCTTCCGCTCGTTCGACGGCGGTGCTACAGACCCTGCCGGCCGGCGCGGACGCTTGTCTGAGCGATCTGGCACAGGAACACCGTACCACCCGCCTGCGACGCTACAACACCGGCGACGCTGCGTGCTTGCGGTACTCGTCGAGTGTGGTGGCGCCGACGGCTCGTAGCTCGCCGCGGGCGAGCATCGGCTTGAGCAGGTTGGCGGCGCCCTCGACGATCGCGGTCTTGCCGACGCCGGGCTCGCCGATCAGCACGGGGTTGTTCTTGGTGCGCCGTGAGAGCACCTGGATCACGCGGCGGATCTCTTCGTCGCGGCCGATCACGGGGTCGAGCTTGCCCTGCTCGGCGAGCTGGGTGAAGTCCCTACCGAAGCGCTCCAACGCCTGGTATTGGGTCTCGGGGTTCTGGTCTGTGACCTTGTGCGGGCCGCGGACCTCCGCGAGCGCCTGCGCGAGTCGCCCGCGGTCCGCGCCGACCGCGCGCAGCGCCTGCCCGGCGCGGCCGTCCTCCCCGGCGAGCGCGAGCAGCAGGTGCTCGGTCGAGACATACTGGTCCGACAGGCCGGCCGCCTCTTTCTCGGCGGCGCGCAGCACCGCGGTCAGTTCAGCGGAGGGCTGGCCGTCTTCGACCGTCGAACCCTCGCCGAGCCGCGGCAGCTCCTCCAGCGTCCGGCCCGCCTCAGCGCGCAGCACGGGATTTGTCCTGCGTGCTGATGCGTCTGGTGACCCTGCTGGAGGGTCTACCGACCCTGCTGGACACGGATCGGTCCCCTCTCGTAGGGTGAGTCGAGTTCGTAAGACTTGCCGTGTCCTTCGCGCCGCCGCTGCTGCACGAACTGTCGCACCTCTTGGATCTCCTGGCGATCGAGACCTGGGTTCTCGTCCAGCAGTCGGTCCTGCTCGAACTGGTACAGCTCGGCTGGGTCAAAGTTTTCAACCAAGTAGGCCAACTCGGCCTTGGTGAGAACGTTTTCCGCTGACTTTTTATGAGCTGTTCGTACTGCTCCAGATAGCCAAGCGCGGGTACGAGCCGTTCGGCCCCACGCTTGCGGATCTGAGGGTCGATAGGTCCTAACGTAGAGGCATAGTCCATGTAGATATCATCGCCTGCCATCGCCAGAACCGTCCCAGCTGACATCGCGTAAGTGGGGATCAGAAAATCTACACGGCTGTAGTGATGGCGGAAAATATTGGCCATCCGCTCAGCGACAGTGATGAGCCCTCCTCCCGTCTCCAGGAAGACCAAGACGCTTTTCTGCCGTGGCCGTCGTCGTGTTCTGGCGACCTCCTCAACGGCATCCTTGATTTCGTCGTCAGCCGGTTCGTACATTGGCCCTAGATAGCTGACCACATGGGCGTCGGCAGCGGATTCCAGGGTCTCTATGCGCGAATCGAGCTGGGTCTCGATGATGAGGTTCGAGTCGCGCTCTGCGGCGGCAGTCTCAGCGGACATCAGGTTTCCCACCGCTTTTGTGCAGCGTGACGTGCTGCCTCGCTGCGCTGCTTGGCCGTCATCCGCTCGGCGCGCGCCTTCCCGCCCTTCAAGCCGCCTTTGCGGCCCAGCTCGACCGCCGCCGGGTTCTTGCCATCATCGGGGTCAGGCTCCCCGGAGGCGCCGGTGGCGAGATCTACGACCAGCTTCCCGAGTTGGTTCGGGTCGCGCAGACGCTTGCGAGAGCGGTCAGGCATAGCTTAGACCCTACCACCCTACCGCGATGCAGTAGTAGATTTGATAATCGGAAGCGCCCCAGCGTGAGCCTGTGGCCGGCTGTCTGCCGGCCGCGTGACCTCGGCCGCGGCGTAGGAGCCGAGCGGCGTTGGGCGCGTTCGAGCCGTCACCGTCTGCTCGTTCCACGGCGGTGCTACAGGCCCTGCCGGCCGAGCCGGCCCGGGCGGACGCTTGTCTGAGCGATCTGGCACACGAACAACGTACCACCCGCCTGCGACGCTACAGCGCCGCCGACGCGGTATCGCTTGCGGCGGCGCGCGCAGTCTCGATGGCCTCCCGTTCGGCATCGCGCTTGGCGCGGTGCTCCCGCGAGGGAATCACGCTCGCCAACGGTCTGTCCAATGTCGAGAGGAGGGTCGGGGAATCGAGGCGGGTGTTGAAGGGGAAGTGCCGGGACGACAGCGCGACCGGATCGATCTTGCGAGCGCGCCACTTTTGGCGCACACGATTGGCGACGGAGCCCCAGTCATCTTCCCGTTCTGATGACTCGCCCGCGGCGTTGCGGGTGTATGCGTGCGTTGGCAACGAGACGGCGCGGCAGCGCTCGGCGAGCTCGTGTCGCGTCAAGGAGCGGCTGGGCCCGACTGGCGTAAATCGCACCGCGACCGCGCGGTCACCGTTCAGGCCGAGCTGCGCCTCGCCGCGCAGGAGCCCCGGCAGCAGCCCCGACATCGCGACCTGCACAGGCGCTCGATGCCAGCTTGAGCCCCCGGCGGCGGCGATCATCCTCAGGATCGCATCGCCGAAGCTGCGCAGGCCGACGCTCTGTTCGGCGAGTGCCTCGCCGAGCGTCTGGGCGCAGATCACGGTGTCGGCGTGTCGCAGGCGAAGTTCTGCGGGAAAGCGCCCGAGCGCGGCGTCGCCCTCGTTCAGCGCGCCGGCGAGATCGCCGCCCGCGGCGAGGTGGACCTTTATGAGGTAGGGATCGTCCCAGTCGCCCAGCAGCTGCAGGTGGCCGCAATCCCGCAGCAGCGCGAGCGTGAGATCCAGCCGGCAAGCTGTCAGTGAACCTTCGCGGTCCGGCAGGTCGATGCCCGGCATGGACGCGTGCAGCCGTGGCCACGAACTCTTGAAGAACTCGCCGTTCATGGCGATCGGCACGGGCCTGCGCGCGAGGTGCATCCAGAGCGCCACCGCGTCGCGCAAGTCCTGGCCCGTCAGGTCCAGCCAGCGGCGCGCGCCGGCGCGCCGGGCGCCGCGGGCGAAGCGCGCCCCGAGCCGCCGGCGCAACCGCGGCCGGAGGTCGGCGGGAACGCAATAGGCGAGATACCACTCGTCGTCGGTGAATGCGAACAGCAGCCCCTGGCGCTCGAGCGTTTTTGCGATTTCCCCCCGTCTGAGTTCTTTACTTGGGCCGTCCAGCCAACGGAATTCGATGGCGTATGGTTTGAGCTCCAGCGCGATCCCCAACCGATCGAACGCGCCGGCCGTCAGGAGGTCGCGCGCGTCGCGTGAGAGGCCGTCGAGTAGCTCGTCGAGATGTGCCTCGTCCCTGAACAGCGACGCGATCTCGCGCGCGGAGGCGACGCCGGGAAGGCCCTGCGTGCGAGCGACAGCCGCGCGGTGATGGCTACCCAGGCGAGCGAGCAGCGTGCGTTGACCGAGCTCGCTCGCGCGCTTCGCGTCTTCGACACCGCTCCCCATGCCGATGTCTAACGCTAGCACCTTTGCGATAGCTGGGAAGTCTCCAGTCTGGGTAGCCAGTATTTTACGTCATGATCAACCTTGTCTTCGGAACCCAATTTACTGGATTGGAAGCAGGCCGCCGGCGAGCAGCTGCACGCTCAACTGCAGGCGACGCGGCGCGACGACGGCTCGTTGGAGCCCGAGTACGCCTTCCTGCTGTGGGAGGACGGCAGCGACGAGCAGCTGGATCGCTTCGCGCGCCAAGCGCACGATGTCCTGCGCTCCGCGCACACGATCGGGCAGTGGCAGGCGTTCCTGGAGGAGCAGCAAGCCTCCTATGCCGCGCTGCCCGCGTTCGTCGTGCCCGCAGCGAACGACGCTCCCTCCGGACCGGTCGAGTGCATTGACGTGCGGCGCTCTGCGCCCGCTCGCGGTTAGCCGCCGCCCCGGCTTACGCGCGGCCGCCGCGCACACGAGGGTACCCTTCTTCCCGTGCTTCTATCAGAACTAATCGAGCCCGCGCGGCGGGTCGCGGTCGTCGGGCTCGCCAAGAACACCGGCAAGACCGAAACGCTGAACGCGCTGCTGCGCGAACTGCGCGCGCAGGGGCGGACGGTTGGGGTCACCTCGGTCGGGCGCGACGGGGAGGCGCGCGACGCGATCGATGCGCGGATCGAGAAGCCCGCGGTGACGCTCGCGGCGGGGAGCCTCGTGGCGAGCACCGATGCGCTGCTGCGCGCGAGCGCGCTGCCGTATGAGCTGCTCGAGCAGACGGGGCTGCGCACGCCCGTGGGGCGCGTGCTGATTGCGCGGCTGGAGCGCGAGGGCGCGGTTGAGATCGCGGGGCCCGGCGCGGCGGAGGACGTGCGCGCGGTCGCCGACGCGATGCTCGCCCACGGCGCGGAAGTGGTGCTCGTCGACGGCGCGATCGACCGCCGCGCGGCCTCCTCGCCCGCGGTCTGCGACGGCGTGGTGCTCGCGACCGGCGCGGTGCTCGCGGAGGAGCCCGAGCAGGTCGCCGCGCTGACCCGCAACGCCGTGGAACTGATCCGCCTGCCCGCTGTGCAGGATGGCAGCGTGCGCGCGCTCGCCGGTCGCGACACGGCGCTGCTCGGCGACTACGGCATGGAGCCCGTAGTGCTGCACCCGCGCTTTGCGCTGACCAGCACTGCGACCGAATTGGTCGCGCTGCTGCGCGAACACCCGCGCGCGCGGCGCCTGGTCGTGGGCGGCGCGCTGTGCGAGCCGTTCCTGGGCGAGCTGCTCGCGGCGACGCGCGGGCGCGAGCTGGAGCTGGTGGTCGCCGACCCGACGCGGGTCTTCCTCGATTCGCGCGGCCCGGGCTGGTACCGCGACCGCGGCCTGCCGATCGGAGTGCTCGCGCCGCTGCGCCTTTGCGCGGTGACCGTCAACCCCGTCGCGCCGCGCGCGCACAGCTTCGACTCGACCCAGCTGCAGCACCTGGTGCGCTTTGCGTTGCCGGGCGTGCCGGTGATTGACGTGCGGGCGAGCCAAATTTGACCTACGACGGGCTTTCGCCGGCATCCGTTTAAAATACTGTCATTGACAAAGGCCCCGTCTTTGGCCTAGTATGCAGGACAGTCCGAGTCGGCGTAGGACCGCTATGACTGCGGGCTTTAGGAAGGGAAGGAGAGAGGAAAGGGACATAACCGAGTGATCGCGCCGGAGGTCCGGCGTCGCAAATAAAGTAGGGAGCGCGCCGGACCGACGGCGAGCGTCCGCATGGGCGCATCGGTAATCAATAACGAGAGGAGATCAGCAGTATGTCTAAGGTAAAAATAGTTGCCTTGGGGCTCGTCGCTGCGTTCGCATTTACTGCGTTCGCTTCGGGGTCGGCCCAGGCGTTTTGGTTAGTCAATGGGACATTACTTGTAGGGTCGGCAGCCATTTCGTCCACGACCGTCACTGACAAAAATGGCGTGCTATCTGGAGGCGGCGTCGGGATTGAATGCACAGGACTAGGCATTAAGGGTGGCACGATAAGCTCGCCGGACAAGGTGTTAGCGACTTCGCTCGAATTCACGGGTTGCATCGCGATTGAACCTGAAAAATGTAAACTCGTAGGTAGCACAGTTGGTACCGTCCCGGTGGAAGGCTTAGTAACGTTAGATGGGGCATTAGCAGTTAAGGCAAAGGGTAAACCAGAGAATACCAACGGTATATTTGCGACCTTTAAGTTCGAAGGTACGAGTTGTTCAATCTCAGGCACCAAGCAAGTAGTTACGGGAACCGCGACGATATTATCGCCGGAAGGTCAGGATAACCGTGAATGGCATTTAGTTACGGCACTGACAGAAGTAGCCTCCGAACTACAGCTCGGTAGCGCGAACGCGACAATTTCAGGCAGCACATTAGTTCGCTTGGAAAACGACGCACAGTGGAGCTTTATGTAGGTCTCGACAGTCAAGATGCACGTAGGATGAAAGAAACGAAGTAGGTCATTAAAACCGATGGTGGGCCACCGGCTGCCGCAGGCGGTGGCCCACCGATCATATCCGCGTGACGAAACGAAACGAAGAGGAGAGGAAGTGGGTGCATGGGCTACCGCGAGGCGAGTACGCGCGCACGTAGAATTCGAGGCAGCGCCGCCGCGGTGGTTGTGCTTCGGTACGCGAAGCTTATGGGCGTACTCGTAGCGGCCGCATCGCTGACTACGGTGGCATCCAATAATGCGAATGCTGCGGTGTGTGAAAACGAAACGCTGCGATCGGAACTCGGGTCGAGCCTGCTACCTGAATGTCGCGCGTACGAGATGGTGACGCCGCCGTATAAGAATGGGCAGCCTTTTTTTGTAGAACGCTATTCGTCTGACGGATCAAAAATCATTCTAGATTCGTTGGGAGGTATAGTGAATATCCCCGGCTCGGGTGAATCAGTAGTCGAACCCGACTGGTATCTCGCTGATCGTACCACGGACGGTTGGCGTATGTCTGCGATGAACCCGCCAGTGAGCGAGTTCGTGGGCCAAGTTCCTGATGTCCAGGAAGCGGGCAACGGCATGTCGTTGTGGACTCAGCACACACCGAAACAGTCGGCAAAAACGGCCGAACTATACTTGCGTTCTGCTAATGGTGAATACAGCCGAGTGGGTACCCTGAGTCCTAATGCTTTTAGCGAAATGGAAGAAAGCGAATTTCTACAGATAGCAGACCAACTCTTCGTCAGCCGTCCAATAGCCGCCACAGACACATACGAGCACATCGTTATTCGAGCAGCTCATACCGGTTCTCATTGGTTTTTCGACAAGACAACGGGCGAAGAATCGCTGTATGAATATAGTGGCTTGAACAATAGCCAGCCGATACTCGTGGCGGTCGCAGGCAGTAAAGGCAGCGGAGCCTTGCTCGCGTTGTGCGGCGCGGCATTCGGCAGCGGGCCGCGAGGGTCGTCATATAACGCGCTCTCGCGCGATGGTGAAACAATCTTTTTTACGCTGGAACCATGCTCGGGTAAACCAGCCGAAGTTTACGCACGGCTGCACGGTTCGCTAGCAACCCCAGACGAAGCTGAATCAGTCGATATAAGTGAAAGCGACTGCCATGAAGAATGCGGTTCCGAATCTGGCAAGAATTTCGAGGGCGCGGCCGAAAGCGGCGAAAAGGCGTTCTTTACAAGCACACAGAAGTTGACTGCTAGCGCGAGCAATTTGACTTCCGGAGGGAATGCCGCTGAAAAGCGGGGATGCGCGGCGGCGACCAGCGGGTGTAATCTCTACGAGTACAATTTTACGCTGCCCGCGGGCGAACGACTCACATTGGTTGCCGGTGGCTCATCGGATGTGCGAGGAGTCGCTGGCATGGCCGAGAATGGCGAGCGAATCTATTTTGTCGCTAATGGGCAAGTATCCGGATCCGGCGAAAACGAGTTTCACGATGCGCCGTCATCTAACGAGCCAAACCTGTACATGTACGACACAGATACGGGTAAAATAGCGTTCATCGCAACACTCAGTGAAGCTGACGAAGAAGTCTGGACACGAAAATTTGATCGACCGGTCGAGGTGGCGGGCGAAGGCGGCCGTTTTTTGTTGTTTGCCAGCGCGATGGCTGGGGTCACATCCGATGAGAGGAGCGAAGGCGTCGTGCAGCTATTCGAGTATGACGCCGAAACAAGTGAACTTGTGAGGATCACTCAAGGTGAAGAAGGCTACGACAGCAATGGCAACGGTGTTGCTTATGGCGTTGAACAAGCACGTATTTCAAACATGGCAAGTCGCCTCGGTGAACTGAGGGACTTTAAAACTACCGGCAATGTATTAAATCTTTCGTCGGACGGGCAAACTGTGGTTTTTGAAACCACTGGCGAATTGAGCCCGCGGGCTGCGACCTCGTCCGGGTCGGGATGTACAAGCGTGTACGAGTTTCACAGCGATGGTCAGATTGCCACTGGCAAAGTACATTTGTTGTCGGACGGTCGCGACGTTCAGCTATACAAAGGGGCAGCGTGCGGCGCAAAATTTGATGCGATGGATGAAACCGGGACGAACGTCCTGGTCTCGACCGATGATCCGCTTCTGACGAGCGATGTCGATGGCTCCCAGCCGGACGTTTACGACGTTCGGGTCAACGGAGGGTTTCCCCTAAATGTCCAGGGCCAGGAAATAGGCTTGTGTCCGCCTGCTCGTTGCAACCGCAACGCTGGCGCAAGTCCGGGTGGTCTTGTCCCTAGCAGTGCAATGCAAAGCGCCGAAGGTCCCCTATCAACCGCAACGCTGCCTGCGGCAAGGGTGACTGTGCCGCTCGCGTCGAAAACCGCGCAACCAATGCACGAGCCCAAGAGCGGCAAACTCGCCAACGCGCTGCGAGCATGTCGAACTCATCCGACAAAAAGAAAGGCTGCTTGCGAGCGTAACGCGCGGCGTCGGTTTGAGCTCGGCAAGAGAAGGGGGCAGACTTCATAATGGTTGGGTTGTCAACTTTTCGTAGTCTCATTGAGCAGTACGTGTGGCGCATCAAGAGTTTTTGTGTCGCTTTGGTTTTGAGTCTATGCTGTGTTTGGAGCCTGGTGACGCCAGCATACGGAATTCCGGCCGCTGCGGCGCCTGCATGGCGGACGACTGTCGTTGCGTTCCCGACCGTTCAAGCTGAAGAAGTAGGCCGCAAAGGTCAATACGACGTCGTGGTAGAGAACGTCGGCGCAAAGCCGAGTGCCGGAGAAGTCACCGTCAAGGACATTTTGCCGCCCGGATTGTCTGCTCTCGCGGCTATCGTACGACCGGGAGGAACTTGCTCGCGAGAAACGGGCAGTGAAGTCGTGTGCACCTTTTCCGAAGCGGAGGTACCGAGTGGTTTTACGGTAGTCACAATCGAATACGAAGTGTCGAGCGCTTTTACGGGTTCGTTGAGAGATCGCGCGACGGTGAGTGGCGGTGGGCCAGAAGGGGCAGCCGAAGGCGAGGCGGTAACCCGCGGTGGTATCCATGGCGTCGCGCCTGGAATCACGCGACTGAGCTTTCAGGCAACAGGACCAGCGGGCGAACCTTTCGTTCAGGCCGGTGGGCACCCGCACTTCGTGACGACAACATTGCTGTTAAATGACGTGCGCGCCGAAAATGTTAATCCCGGAGAAGCTTTCAAACCCGTAGCGCAGGTAAAGAATCTAGAGTTCTACATACCACTTGGGTTTCTCGGTGATGCGATGGCGGCGAACGAGTGTCCTGCGTCGCTGGTCGAAGGTACAGAAGATCTAAGCGGCTGTCCACAGTCGAGTCGTGTAGGTACCGTGCTCCCAATGATCGTTAGCTCGGTAGCTGCTGATGACCCGGACGCTACGCATGAGCACGGGATATATAGCGTAACGCCTGAGAAGGGATACGCAGCTGAGTTTGCGTTTGCGGGCCTTAGTGGCCTGACGTTTTTTATGTACGCGAACGTGGTGCGTCACAACGGCCAGTACTTGGTTCGTATCTCAATGTCCGACCTGCCGGCAGCGGCCCAATTCGTGGGAATCATCGCGACGTTTTACGGTGATATCCAAGAATATTTCACCCGCGAAAACCAAGAACCAGCGGTCGTCGACCGCGGCGCCTTCCTAACCCTACCCAGCAACTGCGAAGAGTCCCCCCAAGCCCGCGAAGCCCAGGTAGAATTCGATACCTGGAAGGAACCGGGTGTGATGCACGATGGCTCGACCGAGGCGTTCCCCACGCTTGAAGGCTGCAACCTCCTCAACTTCACCTCGACGCTGAGCGTCAGCCCGGAAACGACGCAGGCAGAAGCCCCGTCCGGCTACGAACTGGGCCTGAAGGTCCCGCAGGCGCCCAACGGCGGCACGGGTCTGGGCACGCCTCCGTTGAAGAACTATTCGCTGACGCTGCCGGCGGGCACGACGCTGGCCCCGGGGGCGGCGCATCTTCTTGTGGCTTGCCAGGAAACGGGGCCTGAAGGGATCAATATCGAAGGCGCGGAATCCGAAGAAGTCGCGGCTGACGGTCTGCAACGACCTGCTGCCGGGCACTGCCCGAAAGAGTCGGCGGTAGCGACGGTCAAGGCGACCAGCCCACTGCTGCGCGAACCGTTGGAAGGGCACCTGTACGTCGCGCAGCCTGAATGTGGTGGCGAAGGCCAGGAAGCTTGTAGCGACGCCTATGCGCAGGATGGCCGGCTCTACCGGCTCTATCTCGAAGTGCAGGCGCCGGAAGCGGGTGTGGTTGTCAAGCTCGCTGGGCATGCGTCGGTCAACCCCGGAACGGGCCAGATTACGACGGTCTTCGAAGAAAACCCGCAGTTCCCGCTCTCCGATCTCGTCGTCACGACGACTGAAGGCGCGGACGCGCCGCTGGCGAACCCCGCGACGTGCGGGCCGGCGCTCAGCGAAGGGCACTTCAGCTCGTGGGCGGAGCCGCTGACGCCCGAAGCGCAGCCCTCGGACTTCTTCGACGTCAACTGGAACGGCGCCGGCGAACGGTGTCCCGTGACGGCGCCGTTCGCGCCGTCGTTCGTGGCAGGCACGACGAGCCAGGTCGCGGCGGCGACGAGCCCGTTCACGCTCGATCTGGGGCGCGCGGACCGCGAACAGAACGTGCTGGCGCTCAAGACGACGCTGCCCCAAGGTCTGCTCGCGTACGTCTCGCGCGTCCACGAGTGCTCTGAACCGGCGGCCTCCGAAGACCGCGAAGGCGCGTGTTCGGCAGAAGACCAGATCGGGACGGTCACAGTCGGTGTCGGCTCGGGCAGCGACCCCTACTACGTCACGGGCAAGGTCTACTTCACCGGGCCGTACGGCGGAGCTCCGTTTGGGCTGACGATCGTGATCCCGGCGGTAGCCGGGCCGTTCAACCTTGGCGACGTGCTCGTGCGCGCGCGCCTGGCGATCAACCCGATCACCGCGCAGGTCACTGCGGAAAGCACGGGCTTCCCGCAGATGCTCGATGGTGTGCCGGTCAGGGTCCGCAGCGTGGCGCTGTCGATCGACGCCCACGAATTCGTGCTGAACCCGACCGGTTGCGGGCAGCTCGCGATCACCGGCACCGTCGTCTCCGCGACTGGCACGGAAGCCGGTGTGTCGAGCCCGTTCGCGACGCAGAACTGCCACCGGCTGCAGTTCAGCCCGACCGTGACCGAGAGCACCGAAGCGAGCGCGACGAAAACCGACGGCACGGGCGTGAAGATCAAGATCGCCTACCCCGCGGAAGGCCAGGCGAACCTTGCCAAGACGACGCTGTCGTTCCCGACGCAGCTGCCTGTGCGTCTTGAAACGTTGCACCAGGCGTGTCCGCAGGCGACGTTCCAGGCCAACCCGGCGGGTTGTCCGGCGGCGTCGAGTGTTGGCAGTGCGACGGTGCACACGCCGATCCTGGCGAACCCGTTGACGGGGCCGATCTACCTCGTGTCCAACGGCAGTGCGAAGTTTCCGAACGTCGCGATCGTGCTCCAGGGCGAAGGCGTGACGGTCGTCATGGAAGGCGAATCGAACGTCTCGAGCAAGGGCGTCCTGAAAGCCACGTTCGGCTCGGTCCCGGACGCGCCGTTTAGTACGTTCGAAGCGAGCCTGCCCAGACGGCCGTTCTCGGAGTTCACGAGCGCTCGCACCGTTGGCCGCGCGCAGGCGAGCCAGTGTGGCCAGGAACTCCTCGCGCCGGTCGCGATGACTGCGCAGAACGGTCTCACGCGCGACGAAAACGTCAAGGTCCAGATCGAAGGCTGCCCGCCGGCACGGCCCGAAGTCAGCGTCGTCAAGGCGAGGGCCGGCAAGCGTGGGCTGACCGTCACGGTCAGGACCTCGATGAAGGGCCGCCTACAGATCACCGGCCAAGGGCTGAAGACGCTTGTACGACCCGGCGTCGGGAAGGGCAAGCACACCTACACGCTCCCCTACACCAAGACGGGCCGGATCGCGGCGGATCGTCATCACACGACGCACCTCACCGTAACGCTAACCGCGGGCAAACACACCGCCGCCCAGCACAAGAACATCGCGCTGTAGCGATTTCAACACGCGTGTTTCTCACTTCGGCGGCATCGTTCGCGCCATGTGAATCTAGGACCGCTGCTCGGTTTCGAGCGCTCTCGCACATCCCGCTCGCACCGAAAAGGCCGGTAGTCCCCCACAAGTCATTGACACCCGGCCGGTTTTCCGCTACCACTATCCATGAGCCTGTCATCGACGCGGGGACGTGCGGCGCGGCGGGCCATGGGACGAGGAGAGGACATAACCGTTACAAAGATCGCGCCGGAGGTCCGGCGCTCATAGCAAAGAGCATGCCGGGCCAAAGGCGAGCGCCCTTGCTATGAAGGGCGTACATCAGCAAGCCCAAAAAATAGAAGGGAGATCACAATAGTTATGTCCAAGGTACGAATATTCACTGTGGCGTTCTTCGCGGCGTTTGCGTTTAGCGCGATCGCTGCGGGTTCGGCGCAGGCGGGTTGGTTAGTCTTAGGTTCGTTATTGGTAGGGTCGGCTGCTATCTCGAATGGGACTATCACCGACAAAGAAGGCATACTTACGTTCGACAAAGGCAATATCGAACTTGGCTGCGCGAAACTTGGAGTCAAAGGCGGAAATATCAGCGAGCCGGACAAGCTCTTAGCTACCAGCCTTGAATTCACTAGTTGTAAAATCATCAAACCATCGACCTGCACCTTGGAAGGCACCACAGTCGGCACGCTTCCAGTCGAAGGGTTATTGACATTAGACGGCCCGTTAGCGACCAAGGCTAAAATCAAACCGGAGAACGCCAACGGCCTGTTTGCTACCTTCAAACTCACTGGAGCCAGCTGCGCTTCCAGTGGAAAGAACGCAGTTACTGGCACCGCATCGGTCTTAGACCCCGAAGGACAAGACGAACGTTTATGGCATTTACTTAATGCGTTCATCGAAAAAGAAGGCGAACTCGAAGTGGGCAGCGCACCAGCGTCAATATCAGGTAGCGCATTATTCAAACTCGAAAGCAATATGCTGTGGAGCTTCGACTGAGCCGGTTTTCAGTGAAGTTGGTTGTCCGACCTTTGAAGTTGGTTGTCCGACCTTAAAAGAATAGGGACTTATTGACGTACGATGGGTCACCGCACAAACTGTGGACGTCGGTGGCCCATCGTCATATATGTAACCAAATGGCGGATAGGAGACATGTAGTGGGAAGAGCGGGCGGACGTGCCTCGGCAGGCGACGCGACAACAACCTCGATGGTGTGTGGGCGCGCGTTGGCGGCCTGCGCACTCGCGGCAGTGGTCGCCATTTCAGCGGTCGCGATGGCGTGCCGGACTGCGTATGCCGCGACGTGCGCCGGTGAAACGCTGCGATCGTCACTGGAGTCGAGCTTGCTGCCGGACTGCCGTGCATATGAGATGGTCACACCGCCATATAAGGACGGGTATCCGCTTTTCCTGCGCAGTTTTGCGAGCGACGGGGAAAGAGCCATCTTGGAGAGCTATGGGGGCCTCGCCGATCTATCTGGGTCAGGCGAAGGATTTGAAGGTAATCTCTACTTAGACACTCGCTCGAGCGATGGCTGGCGGCTGTCCTCGATGATGGAGCCTTTGCGTGACTTGGTGGGCCAAGAAGAGGTGGCGGGCGCGGCCGAAGCAAACGATGGTATGTCGCTATGGCAAGCGCATACACCACGGCAGTCGGCGAAAACAGATGAACTGTACGTCCGCTCTGAAAGCGGCGATTACACGCGCGTCGGGACGCTGAGTCCGGTCGCGGAAGAAAACGCGACACGCAAGTCGGCTGAAGTTCGCGCTACACCGGTTGCGACGACAAGCGATTTCCAGCACGTGGTGATCCAGGGAAATCAAGGTACGCAAGATCATTGGCCCTTTGATGACACGACTGGTAAAAACTCGCTGTATGAATACAGCGGTGTCAACAACGAACGCCCCGTGCTGGTCGCCGCCACGGGCGAAAAACCCACGGACGACGCATATGATGAAAGACTGCTCGCAGGCTGCGGTTCAGAACTTGGCGGCGGTAAAGAAGGATCGGTGTACAACGCCTTTTCCGCGAGCGGGGAAGTGATCTTCTTTACGCTCGCACCTTGCTCGCCAGGGCAGAAAACGGACGAAGTCAACGCGCGAATGCACGGTAGCGTGAGTTCACCTGAACCGGCAGAAACAGTCGATGCGTCCGAACCCGAGTGTACGGGGGTCGAATGCGAACAAGAATCGGGCAAGAACTTCGAGGGCGCCTCGGAAAGCGGCGAAAAGCTATTTTTCACGAGTACGCAGAAGCTTACAACCAACGCAAGCGACCTGGCGGCCGATGGAAGCGCCACTCAAGAAGAAGGTCAGCCGGGATGCTCGCAAGAACAGAACGCGAGCGGGTGTAATCTGTACGAGTACGATTTTGCGTTGGAAGTTGGTCATCGGCTGGTTCTTGTGGCGGGAGGGGCCGACAAAGTGCGCGGCGTCGCGGGAATCGCGGAGGACGGGTCGCGAATCTATTATGCGGCCGAAGGCAAGGTACCAGGGTACGGTGAAAACGAATTCCATCGCTTGCCGGAAGAAGACAAGCCGAACCTGTACGTGTATGACACGGACACGGGGGTTACGTCATTTATCGCGACGCTCAGCCAGCAAGACGAAGCAGACTGGGCGCGTCGTTTCTTCCGGCCGGTAGAGGTTACGGGTGAAGGTGGCCGCTTTATGCTGTTCGCCAGTTATGCGCAGGGTGTCACGCCCGACACGACCAACGAACTGGACGCTGCTCAGTTGTTTGAGTACGATGCGGAAACAGGCGAACTGGTCAGGGTCACCCAGGGAGAACGAGCTGCTGGGGCACATGGAGAAAAAGGGTGGAACGACGATGGCAACGATGTGACGGCAGGCATCAGGCTGGAAACTATCGAGCTCATATCGAAGTCGCTAGGCGAAGAAGACGACTTCAAAGCTACCACGAATCGGTCGAACATTGCGAAGGACGGCAAAACAATTCTGTTTGAAACGGCTGGTGAATTGAGCCCACTCGCTGGGCCTGCGTCCGCGCTGGGCTGCTCGAGTGTTTACGAGTTCCGCAGCGAAGGATCGATTGACGCGGGCGCCGTGCACCTGCTGTCCGACGGACGCGATGTGCCGATACATAAAGGTGAAGTATGTGGGGCGGAATTTATCGGGATGGACGAAAATGGCAACAATATACTGTTCTCGACGACCGACCCGCTGCTGAACAGTGACGTCGATGGTGGACAGCCCGATATCTACGATGCGCGTGTGAACGGGGGGGTTTCCCCGCGGTCAGTGGAAGGAGAGGCTCGCGCGTGTGCGGCCATGACTTGCGAAGGCCCGACGACACCGGCGAGCGGGGGTGTCGCCGTGACGCCTGCTGCCGGCGCCGAAGGAGACTTCGCGCCGGCCGGGACGTCAAATCCGGCTGTGGGATCAACGTCGAAAGGGCCTGGTAGCAGCAGCAAGAGTTCGACGAAGAAAGAGGGGAGTCGAAAGACCTGCAAGAACGGGGTGATGCGTCGGCGTGGTACGTGTAGAGGCCTGTCGCAGAAAAGACGCAGGTTGAAAGTCCATGTGAAGCGGTCGGCGGGGAAGGGTTTGCGATGATCTGGTTGCGGCGGCGTAATCTGTGCTTTGCCGAGTCGCGTCTATGCGCTTGGCGCCGGTGTGCGCTGGTCTTGTGCTTTTGCGCAATTGCCCTTTCGAGCATGTGGGTAGTCGCAGCGTCGGCTGTCGCGGCAAATGAAACGGCCGAGCCTGCGTGGCAGGCGACTGTTGTTGCGTTTCCCACCGTGCAGCCCGAAGGTATAGGACACAAAGGTCGCTATGACGTGGTCGTGGAGAACGTCGGCGCCAAGGCTAGCGAAGGCGAAATCACGATCAAAGACGATCTGCCGGCGGGCCTGACAGCCACCGAAGTGACCCCCACGCCGCGAGGTCTTAACAGCTGCCCAAGGGAAACCGGGTCGGAAATTGTGTGTGTGTTTTCGAGAGAAGCGGTGCCGAGTGGCTTCATGGTCGTTACGATCGAATACGAAGTGACGGGTTCTATCTCGGGCCGGCTCGTAGATGTCGCGACGGTAAGCGGGGGCGGCGCGGGAAAGCCGGCTAGTGGTGAGGCCGTTACCACGATTGGCGGCGAACAATCTGTTGCATCGCCTGGGGTCACGCAGTTTGCATTTCGGGCAACGGGACCAGCTGGGGAACCATTCGAGCAGGCCGCTGGGCACCCGCATTTCGTAACGACGACGGTGGTATTGAACGACGAACGTAACACGACAGTGCCTGAAGAAGAGTTTAAACCGGTCGAGCCCGTAAAGGGTCTCGAATTCTATCTGCCGGTGGGCTTCTTGGGGAATGTGACGGTTGCCGATCAGTGCCCTGCGACGCTTGTGGAAGTGACGACCAATGTGAGCGGCTGCCCTCAATCGAGTCGCGTGGGCACGGTCCTGCCGATGATCCTCTACAATGTTTACGCGAATACCAGCGACCCAACGTACGAGCACGGGATCTACAACATGGTGCCCGAGAAAGGTTACGCTGCCGAGCTTGCATTTGCGAGCAACAATCTGACGTTCGTGATGTACGCTACCGTGGTGCGGCGTAACGGCCGGTATCTGACGCGAATCGCGGTGCCCGACCTTCCCGGACTGGCATCATTCGTCGGGGCCATCGCGACGTTCTACGGCGACATCGAAGAACATATCTTTCGAGAAAACGGCGAAGGAGAGGTCTTTGACCGTGGCGCGTTCCTGACGAACCCGAGCGGCTGCGAAGCCGCCCCGGAAGGTCTGGAAGCGCACATGGACTTTGAAACATGGACGGAACCCGGCGTGATGTTCCCACGCCCCGGGCCCGCCTCTGCTCCGGCGTTTACGAAGATCGAAGGCTGCAACCAGTTGCGCTTCAGCTCGACCCTGAGCGTCAAACCGGAAACAACGCAAGCCGGCGCGCCGTCGGGCTATGAAATCGGTCTAAACGTCCCGCAGGCGCCCAACGGCAAGACCGGCCTCGGTACGCCGCCTGTCAAGGACGTGACCGTGACGTTGCCC
Source organism: uncultured Solirubrobacterales bacterium (assembly GCA_963804675.1). Lineage (GTDB taxonomy): Bacteria > Actinomycetota > Thermoleophilia > Solirubrobacterales > Solirubrobacteraceae > Palsa-744. The sequence goes on from CAWDRI010000001.1 coordinate 3,853,311, forward strand.
GAAGGTACGACGATCTCGCCATCGGGCGCCAACGGGCTCGAGGCGTGCCAGGAAACCGGCCCCGAGGGCATCGACATCGAAGGTGGCGAATCCGAGGAAGTCGGCGCGGATGGCCTCGAGCGCCTTGCGGCGGGTCACTGTCCCGCGGCGTCGCAGATCGCCACGGTCAAAGCGACCAGCCCCCTTTTGCGCGAACAGCTCGAAGGCCACCTGTTCGTGGCGCAGCCGGAATGCGGAGGGTCGGGCGAAGCGTGTACGAACGAAGACGCCGTGAGCGGCAAGCTCTACCGGCTCTACCTCGAAGTGCAGGCGCCCGAAGCGGACGTGATCGTCAAGCTCGCCGGGCACGCGTCGGTCGATCCGGCCACTGGTCGGATCACGACCGTCTTCGACGACAACCCGCAGTTCCCGCTGTCGAACATCACCGTCTCGACGACGCACGGCGCGCGGGCACCGCTTGCCAACCCGGCGGCGTGCGGGCCGGCCGTGAGCGAAGGCGCGATCAGCTCGTGGGCGTCGCCGTACACGAGCGAATCCTTCCCCTCCGACCACTTCGACGTCGACTGGAATGACGCGGGCGAACCGTGCCCGGCCGTGGCGCCGTTCGCGCCGTCATTTGCGGCCGACACGACAAGTCACGCCGCCGGGGCGACGAGCCCGTTCCAGGTCGGCCTTGAACGACGCGACCGCGAACAGAGCGTCCTCTCGCTGGAAACGACACTGCCGCCGGGTCTCCTGGCGTACGTCTCGCGCGTCGCACAGTGCCCGCCGGCGTTGGCGTCACAGGACGCGGAAGTCTGCCCCGCGAAGAGCCAGATCGGGACCGCGACGGTCGCTGTCGGTTCGGGCAGCGACCCGTACTACGTGACCGGCAAGGTCTACTTCACGGGCCCCTACAACGGCGCTCCCTTCGGCCTCTCGGTGGTCGTGCCCGCGGTAGCGGGGCCATTCGACCTCGGCGACGTGCTGGTCCGCGCCGAACTGTCCGTGAACCCCCACACGGCGCAGGTCACCGCGACCAGCAGCGCCTTTCCGCAGATGCTCGACGGGGTGCCGCTGCGCGTGCGCTCGGTGCTGCTCTCGATCAGCGACCAGGAATTCGTGCTCAACCCGACGAACTGCCTGCCGCTTGCGACGACGGGAACGATCAGCTCGGCGCAAGGCGCCCAGGAGAGCGTCTCCAGCCCGCTGGCCGTGCAAGACTGCCGTGCGCTGTCGTTCTCGCCGACGACGACCGTCGTCACCGAAGCGAAGGCGACCAAAACGGAAGGGACCGGCGTGACCGTCAAGGTGACGTACCCGCCGGTCACGCAGTCCAACCTCGCCAAGACGACGATCTCGTTCCCGACGCAGCTCCCGGTGCGTCTTGAAACGCTGCACCAAGCCTGTCCGCAGGCGACGTTCCAGGCCAACCCGGCCGGCTGCCCCGCGGCGTCGAGCGTTGGCAGCGCGACCGTGCACACGCCGATCCTGGCGAACCCGTTGACGGGGCCGATCTACCTCGTGTCCAATGGCAGTGCGAAGTTCCCGAACGTCACGATGGTGCTCCAGGGCGAAGGCGTGACGCTCGTCGTGGAAGGCGAATCGAACGTCTCGAGCAAGGGTGTCCTGAAAGCCACCTTCGCCTCGATCCCGGACGCGCCGTTCAGTACGTTCGAAGCGAGTCTGCCCAAGAGGCCGTTCTCGGAGTTCACCAGCGCCCGCACCGTCGGTCGCGCGCAGGCGAGCCAGTGCGGTCAGGAACTTGTCGCGCCGGTCTCGATGACCGCGCAGAACGGCCTCACGCACAACGAAAACGTCAAGGTCCAGATCGAAGGCTGCCCACCGGCGGAGCCCGAAGTCAGCCTCGTCAAGGCGAAGGCCGGCAGGCGCGGGCTGACCGTCACGGTCAGAACCTCAATGAAGGGCCGCCTGCGGATCGCCGGCGGCGGGCTGAGGACGCTTGTGCGGAGCGCTGTGGGCAAGGGCACGCACACCTACACGCTGGCGTACACCGCGAGCGGGCGCGCCGCTGTGCGCGGGCACCGCAAGACACGCCTGACGGCCACGCTGACCGTTGGCAAGCGCGTCGCCGCGAAGCACAAGAACATCGCGCTGTAGCGCCCCGCCCCAAGCCCCGCCATCCTTGTTCGGGCCAGCGGAATCTGCTAGCATGGCGAAAGCCGCGGTGAGCGACGTGCACGCCAAGGTCTCCGACGGCGAGCGCCGCTGTGTGGGCGCTTCTACACGACAATGCGTTAGGAGATCAGGCTATGTCCAGGGCAAGAGGCTTCGCCATGGCATTTTCCGCGGTGGTTGCGTTTAGCGCGATTGTTGCGGGTTCGGCGCAGGCGGGGTGGTTAGTGTTAGGCTCCTTACTTGTGGGGTCGGCGGCGATCGCGTCTTCAACCATCACCGACAAACCAGACGTACTTACATTCAGCGGTGTCGAAATCGAATGCTCTACGCTGGGCGTGAGTGGAGGGTATATTGTCGAGACTTCAACGGCAGCGGCGAAAAGCATCGAATTTTCCGGCTGTAAAGTCGTAAAACCAACGACGTGCACACTGAAAGGCACCACAATCGGCACACTTCCGCTTGAAGGGATAGTAACGTTAGACGGGTTGTTAGGGGCGAAGGGTAAAGCCAAACCGGTGAACGCCAACGGATTGTTCGCGACCTTCGAACTCACCGGGACCAGCTGCTCCGCTAGTGGCAAGAATGCGGTTACCGGCTCAGTCGCTCTCTTAGGCCCGCAAGGTCCGGGTGAATCGTTATGGCAGTTAGACAACATGTTTATTGAAACAAGCGGCGAACTAGAAGTAGGCAGCGCCGCAGCGACAATATCGGGAAGCGCGTTAGGCCGTCTGGAAAACGACATGCCGTGGACCTTCCGGTGAGTAAAGCGTTTATTCGCCAGACGAAACGGTCGCAGCGCGAGGGGGCGGTTGGCAAGGCACAGGTGTCGCACGACCACCGAGCCGCCAGCTGCGTACGCACGATCGGACTCGCGCCCGAGTCCGACCCGGCCCTTGGCCAGCCATCGGGTCCACGATGAAGATCAATGTCGCGGACTCGCCGGGCAAGAAGGCGCTCGTGGCCCTTCGGCACCTGTTTCCAAGCTGGATGTTTCTCATTGCCTGAAAGCATTGGCGGCTAGCCCGATTACGGCTTCTATGCAGGGCTTTTGCGCCCCGGCAGACTCAGTTGGCCGGCCCGCGCGAGGCCTATCCCGAGCCCGATCATTGACACCTCGGGGAAGCGTCGTGTAAGACATAGGGGCGGCTCGCACGGCATCAACCACGGACCGGCTGCGGCGGGCGGGCCAGAGAGAGGGGAGACTAACATGACGCAACCACGATGGAGAACGACAAGGACTCGTCACTTGCTTGGCCATATCGGTCGGGTAGGGGCTCCCTTGAGGTCTGCGTCCAATGTCTAGATCCAATCCCAAAGGAGATCAAAAACGGCTATGTCTAAGATACGAATACTCATCCTGGCGTCTTTCGCCGCATTCGCGCTCAGCGCGGTTGCCGCGGGTTCGGCGCAGGCGGGATGGTTAGTGTTAGGTTCCTTACTTGTGGGGTCGGCGGCGATCTCGTCGTCGACCATCACCGACAAACCGGGCGTACTTACATTCAGCAGTATCGAAATTGAATGCTCTGCACTTGGCGTCAGTGGAGGGTACATTGTTGAGACCGCCACGGCAGGGGCGAAAAGCCTCGAATTCTCAGGCTGTAAAGTTGCCAAACCGACAACATGCACACTCAAAGGCACCGTAATCGGCACACTTCCGGTTGAAGGGCAGCTAACATTAGACGGGTCGTTAGCCACGAAGGGTAAAGCCAAACCGGTGAATGCCAACGGATTGTTCGCGACCTTCGAACTCACTGGGACCAGCTGTTCCGCTAGTGGTAAGAATGCAGTTACTGGCACTGCCGCAGTTTTAGACCCACTAGGGCAGGACGAACGTTTATGGCATTTACTTACGGCATTCATCGAAACACCAGGCGAACTAGAAGTAGGCTCAGCCTCAGCAACGATATCAGGTAGCGCATTATTCCACTTGGAAAACGACATGTTGTGGAGCTTTAAGTAATAAGTTTTATAGCTAGCTGAGCTAGTCGTCAGTAAAACAGTCACACGGACAAAGTCATATAGTGAGCAATTGATGCACGATGGGTCGCCGCGCCACTTACGGTGGACGCCGGCGACCCATCGGTTAAAAGCGCGGCAGCGATAATGCGACCCATGATTGGCGGTTGTAGAGGAGAGGTAGGAGTGGGGAGAATCAACAAGCATGTCTGGTCGGGTGACTCGTCAACAAACATAGCGGCGCGCGCGGCCCGGCTAACGGGACCTGTACTTCTGGCGGCAGTTGTCATTTCAGCGGTCGCGTGCCAGGTGGCGTCTGCGGCGCCATGCGCGAACGAAGCACTGCGCTCCTCGCTTGGGTCGAGCTTGCTGGCCGACTGCCGTGCGTACGAGATGGTGACGCCGCCATATAAGGACGGGTATCCGCTTGTTTCGCGTGGCGTTGCAAGCAATGGCGAAAAAATCGTTCTAGCGAGCTTCGGGGGGTTTGCCGACCTCGCCGGGTCGGGTGAAGGCCTAGAAAACAATTTCTACCTGGATACTCGTTCGGCCGCCGGTTGGCGGTTGTCGTCGATGATGGCACCGCTGAGTGCGTTCGTCGGGCAGGAGCCCGTGGCGGCTGAAGCAAACGACGGCATGTCGCTGTGGTATGGGCACACACCGCAACAATCGGCGAAAACCTTTGAACTGTACGTTCGCTCGGCAAGTGGCGAATACACACGCGTGGGCACGTTGAGCCCAACAGTGGTCAGCAAGGAAGGGGAAGAAAGCGACGTCCTAGAATCGACGAGCACACTCTCCGACAACACGATCGCGGCCACGAGCACCTATCAGCACGTCGTGCTTTTGGCTAACGAGCCGGGGCAGGATTATTGGAGCTTTGATAAAACCACGGGCGGCCATTCCCTGTACGAATACAGTGGTGCAGATAACGAACGACCGGTACTGGTGGCTGCACGGGGTACAAAAATAAAAAGAGGCGAAGAAGAAGAACTGATCGCCGTGTGCGGCGCAGAATTGGGCGGCGGTAGAGATGGCTCTACGTATAACGCACTTTCGTCTGACGGTGAAACGATTTTCTTTACGCTCAGCGCATGCAACCCATCTCCGGACACGGATGAAGTCTATGCTCGCTTGCATGGCTCGATGACCAGCGCGGGGGCGGCAGAATCGGTGGCTATCGGTGAAAGCGAGTGTAGCGAAAAGTGTGGCGGTAGCGAATCGGGCGGCAGAAACTTTGAGGGCGCCTCTGAAAGTGGTGAAAAGCTATTTTTCACGAGCACGCAGAAGCTCACAAATGATGCAAGCGACCTTACGGCCGATGGAAGTGCGACCGAAGAAGGCGGAAAGCCGGGGTGCGCGCAGAAAGTAAATACGAGCGGGTGCAACCTATACGAGTATGACTTTGCGTTGGAAGCGGGTCATCGCCTCACCCTTGTCGCAGGAGGGACCGATGACGTGCGTGGCGTCGCCGGCGTCGCTGAGGATGGGTCGCGGATCTATTATGTCGCCGACGGGGTTATCTCAGGGTCGGGCGAAAATGTGTATAAACACAAGCCAACGCTCGGTGAACCCAACCTGTATATGTATGACACGGACACGGGTGCGACGTCGTTTATCGCTACTCTAGGTTCAGAAGACGAACCAGACTGGAGTCGGCTATTCCGCCGGCCGATAGAGGTGGCAGGGGAAAGCGGCAGCTTCCTGTTGTTCGCGAGCGCTGCGTTGGGGATTACGCCGAATGAGTCCAGCAAACTGGGCGTTGTTCAGCTGTTTGAGTATGACGCGGAAACTGGCGAATTGGTTAGAGTCACGCAGGGCGAACAGGTTCCTGGGGTACACGGAGAGGAAGGTTGGGACGAAAATGGCAACGGCGTTACCGTAGGTATTAACCCGGAAAGTATTGAGCTCGTAGCCAGGTCGCTTGGCGAAGAAAGCGATTTCAAAGGCACTACAAATCGGTTGAATGTTTCGCAAGACGGTAAAACGATTGTGTTCGAAACGGCCGGTGAATTGAGCCCGCTTGCGCAACCTGCGTCAACGTCTGCGCCGGCCTGTTCGAGCGTTTATGAGTTCCGCAGCGAAGGACCAATCTCGACCGGCACGGTTCATTTGCTGTCCGACGGGCGCGATGTTCCGACACATAAACGTGAAGGTTGTGGTGCGGAATACATGGGGATGGATGGAAGCGGGAACAATATCTTGTTCGCGACCTCCGACGCGCTGCTACCGAGCGACGTAGATGGCGGGCAACGCAACATCTATGACGCGCGTGTTGACGGTGGCTTCCCGGCGGGCCCCGTCGGCGGCGAGACCACCGCATGCGAGCCGGGGACGTGCGAAGGTTCTGTGCCGGGGAGCGCCGGCCTGCCGGGGGCAGCGCCAAGCGACGCGGGCCGCAATATCGGGACGACGGGTACGTTCGGCTTAGGGACCGAGTCGAAGCAGACCAAGAAAAGCAGCGGCGGTTCGTCGAAGCGCTCCGGCAGGTCGGCGGGTGCTCGGCGGCGGGTGTGCCGGCGCAGTCCCAAGCGAGAACGGAACGCGTGTAAAGCGAGTGTGCGGCGAAGCGATGCGTTGACAGGCAAAGGCAAGAAGTCGCGGAGGGGGTCGTGATGGTGGTGTCCATAGGGCGTTCTGGATCTGTTGCCCGGCCGCTCGCGAGATGCCTGGGTATCATGCTGTTGTCTGTCTGCGGCATCTGGATGGGTGCAACTTCAGCGGACGCGGCGGCCGGTGCGCCGGAGCCCGCTTGGCAGGCTACCGTTGTCCCGTTTCCCACCCTGCAGCCGAAGGGTGTCGGACAGAAGGGTCGCTACGACGTGGTCGTGGAGAACGTCGGTGCGGAAACCAGCGCGGGGGAAGTGACGGTCAAAGACGACCTACCGCCCGGTTTGTCGGCTACGAGAGCAAGAGCAGCGCCCCGTGGCAGTACGTGCCCGATAGAAAGCGGATCAGAAGTCGTGTGTGGTTTTCCGAGCCCTACGGTGCCGAGTGGGTTCATGGTTGTCACAATTGAATACGAAGTGACGGGGGCACTTGTGATCGCGAGCGCTCTTTTGGATGTAGCGACCGTAAGCGGCGGGGGTGCAGAAAAACCGGTCGGCGGCGAAGTGCGCACGACTGTGGGCGAAGAACAGTCTGTAGCGCGGCCGGGGGTGGCAAAGTTCTCATTCCAAGCGACGGGCCCGGACGGTGAACCGTTCGAGCAGGCCGACGGACATCCCGACCTTGTAACGACGACCGTGCTTCTATACGATGAACGCAACAAAAACGTAGGGATCAATGAAGAATTTAAACCGGTGGAGCCCGTGAAGGATCTCGAATTTTATTTGCCATTGGGCTTCCTAGGGAACGCGACGGTGGCCGAGCAATGCCCCCCGACGCTTGTGGAAGTGAAAACAAACGTGAGCGGCTGCCCGCAAGCGAGTCGTGTCGGTTCGGTTTTGCCAATGATAGTGAATGGCGTATTTGCGAACGGTGCGGATCCAACGCACGTTATTGGTGTCTATAACGTCGTACCCGAGAAGGGTTACGCTGCCGAGCTCGCGTTTGCGTCTAATAACCTGACGTTCTTCATGTACGCGAGCGTCGTGCGACGTGATGGCCAGTACGTAGCGCGTATCGCCGTACCCGATCTGCCCGGACTGGCGTCGTTCGTCGGAGCGATCGCGACTTTCTATGGCGACATCGAAGAAAAGATCGTCCGGGAAAACGGCGACGAAGCTATCTTTGACCGCGGGACATTCGTGACAGACCCCAGCGACTGCGAAGCCGCCCCAGAAGCTATGCAAGCCCACGTGGCCTTCGACACCTGGAAGGAACCGGGCAAGATGCTCCCCGGCTCCGCGCCGGCGTTCGCCAAACTCGAAGGCTGCAACCTGCTGCGCTTCAGTTCGACGCTGAACGTCAAGCCGCAGACGACGCAGGCGGGCGCGCCGTCGGGCTATGAAATCGGACTGAACGTTCCGCAGGCCCCCAACGGCAAGACCGGCCTTGGCACGCCCCCTGTCAAGAACGTTAACGTCACGCTGCCCGAAGGCACGACGATCTCGCCGTCGGCGGCGAACGGGCTGAAGGCATGCCAGGAAAAAGGCCCGGAAGGCATCAACATCGAAGGCAGCGAATCTGAAGAAGTCGGTGCGGACGGTCTTGAGCGGCTGGCGGCTGGCAAATGCCCGGAAGCCTCTGAGATCGCGACGGTCAAGGCGACCAGCCCGCTGCTGCACGAACAGTTCGAAGGGCACCTGTTCGTCGCGCAGCCGGAATGCGGCGGGTCGGGTCAGGCGGTCTGCACGAAGCAAGATGCCGCGAGTGGCACGCTCTACCGGCTGTATCTCGAAGTGCAGGCGCCCGAGGCAGACGTGATCGTCAAGCTTGCGGGCCATGCGTCGGTTAACCCCAACACCGGTCGGATTACGACGGTTTTCGACGAAAACCCGCAGTTCCCGCTCTCGAACATCACCGTCTCTACGACGCGCGGCGCGCGGGCGCCGCTCGCCAACCCCGCCGCGTGCGGACCGGCCGTCAGCGAAGGCGCGATCAGCTCGTGGGCCTCGCCATACACGAACGAATCCTTTCCCTCCGACTCCTTCGACGTTCAACTGGAACGGCGCGGGCGCACCGTGCCCCGCGTCCGCGCCGTTCGCTCCCTCGGCCGAAGCACGGACGACGGTCCCGATCGGAGGCGCGACGACGCCATTCGTCTTCACGCTCAAACGCGAAGACCGCGAACAGAACATCCTCTCGGTGACGACGACGTTGCCGAAGGGTCTGCTCGGCTATGTCTCGAAGATCACGCAGTGCCCCGAACCGGCCGCCGCCAACGAAGAACGCGAAGCGTGCCCGGCGGAAAGCCAGATCGGGACGGCGACCGTCGCCGTCGGTTCGGGCAGCGACCCCTACAACGTGACCGGCAAGGTCTACTTCACCGGCCCGTACGACGGTGCGCCGTTCGGGCTTTCGATCCTCGTGCCGGCCGTCGCGGGGCCGTTCAACCTTGGCTACGTGCTGGTGCGCGTCGCCTTGACGATCAACCCGACTACCGCGCAGGTCACCGCGACCAGCTCAAACGTGCCGCAGATGCTCGACGGTGTACCGGCGCGTGTCCGCTCGATCCAGCTCGCCTTCGACACGCGCGAATTCGTCGTGAACCCCACCAACTGCGAAGCGCAGTCGATCACAGGGACGATCAAGTCCGCCCAGGGCGGAGAAGCGGGCATCTCCGCGCCGCTGACCACGTACGGTTGCAACGATCTTCCCTTCGCCCCGACGCTGAGCGCGAGCACTGAAGCGAGCGCGACCAAAGTCGATGGCACCGGTGTGGATGTCAAGGTCGCCTACCCGGCCGGCATCGAGGCGAACGTCGCGAAACTAAGGGTCTCGTTCCCGACGCAGCTGCCGGTGCGCCTAGAAACGCTGCGCAAAGCCTGCCTCGCGGCGGTGTTTCAGGCGAACCCGGCGAACTGCCCGGCGGCCGCCGACATCGGCACGGCGACGGTCCACACGCCGATCCTCGCCAACCCGCTGTCGGGCCCGCTCTATCTCGTCTCATTTGGCAACGCCAAATTCCCAAACGTCGTGATGGTGCTCCAGGGCGAAGGCGTCACGCTCGAGGTGGAAGGCGAATCGTCCGTGTCGTCCAAGACGAGTGTCTTGACGGCGACGTTCAACTCGGTCCCCGACGCGCCGTTCAGCACGTTTGAAGCGCGACTGCCGCGGGGGCCGTTCTCGGAGTTCACGAGCGCGCGCACGATCGGGCGCGCCAGCGCCAGCCAGTGCGGCCAGGAACTCCTCGCGCCCGTTGCGATGCTCGGCCAGAACGGAGCCGAACACAAAGAAACGGTCAAAGTCCAGATCACGGGCTGTAAGCCGTCGATCGCCGTGAGCGCCGTACACGCGGGGACGACCGCGCTGCTGCTCACGGTCGACACGAGCGTCGCCGGCCGGCTGAAGATCGCCGGCGGGGGCCTGAAGACTCTGGTCAAGAGCGGCCTGAGCGCCGGTGTGCACAAGCTGAAGGTTCAATACACGAAGACCGGCAGAGCTGCGGCGCGGACGCATCGCAAGGTCCGTGTCACGCTGGGGCTGGTCGCAGGCAAGCAGCATGTCAGTAAAGAGAAGACGGTCAAACTGTAGTTCGAAGATCTCTGTTGACCATCATCGATAAACGAAAGGGATACGCTTACATGCGAACGCAGAGAAGGACTGTGAGGCTCGGGTTCGGGGCGGTGCTGGGGGCGGCTTTGGCCGCGCTCTGCCTGTCGGCGGCCGCGTCGGCGGAAACGGTATGGACGAAATTCGCCCAATGCCCGACGAAAACGACAGGCGTCGCTCACTGCCTGTACTCGGTGACGACGGGCGGTGAAGTCCTGCTGGGCAAAAAGAGGGCGCCGATCACCAACAAAGTGATCCTGCAGGGCGGCTACTCCGAAGAAAACGAAGAAACCGGTTTCGAGAGCTTTACCGCGGCGAGCAACAACGAAACGCTTTCAAAGGCCGCTCAGTCGGTCGAAGGCGGGCTGCTCGGGATCGTACCGGAAGCAGGCGAGCCGTTCCTGGTAAAACTGCTGGAGGAATACTTCCTTAAAAATAAACTCCTCGAACTCAATGCGACGCTCGAACTCGCCAAGCCGGCGAGCGAAATCAAATTGAGCACGTTCAGCCTGCTCGCGAAGTTCGGCACGGCGCTCGAGCTGCCCGTCAAGGTGCACCTGGAAAACCCGTTCCTGGGCAGGTCGTGCTACGTCGGATCCAGCACGTCGCCGATCATCTGGAACCTGACAACGGGCAAAACAAGCCCGCCGGAAGGTCACGAAGCGATCAAAGGCAAAGCCGGTTTCCCGGAAGTCCTGGAAAATGGCGAACTAACTGAAATCAAGGAAAACGAACTCGTAGAAAACAACTGGAAAGCGCCGGAAGCGAGTGGCTGCGGCGGGATCATCTCATTCCTCCTCGACCCGATCATCGATGCGGAGGCCGGTCTGCCGTCCGCCGCTGGTGTGAGCGTCGCCAAGCTGCAGAACACGATCTCCACTGCGACCGTGGAATCGGTCAAAAACCACTAAGGATCGCCGACAATTCCAGAACGTCTACGAGGAGATGATATTCAGATGAGAAGCAGAGGACGGATGGCGGTCCTGGCGCTTGTCGTCGTCGCGCTCGCGTGCGCGGCGACGGCGACGGCGGCAGGCGCCGCGCCGGTATGGAAGTTCAACAGCACGGAACTGACGGGCACGGAAACGGCGGTTGGGGCCGCGGTGAGCAGCAGCCTTGCGATCCCCGGCGCGACGACGACGTGCGCGCACTTCCTCTACAACATGAAAATCTCGAACAAAGAAGGCGGCAAAACCGAAATCACGGAACTGCCACTGTACGAATGTACCACCAGCAACCCGAACTGCAAAGTCAAAAGCATCACAGCGGAAAAATTGCCGTGGCCCGGTCACCTGACGACGATCGGTAGCAACGACTACATTGTCATTGAAAATGTCGTCGTTGGCCTCAGGTATGAAGGTTCGCTGTGTTCGCTCGCGGGCGGTAAGGTGGGCCTCACCGGCGATGCCGGCGGCCTGATCGAAAACAGTGAAGAACGAGCAACATTCGACAAAGCAACATTCGAAACGACCAAAACCAAGCTCGAAGTTGGTTCGGAATCGGTCGAATGGAACGGTGTTTTCACCACGGAAGGCTTCGAAAAACACCGCGACGAAAAACTAGAAGGCTAGGAGCACCCGGGCAGTAGCGATCACACGAAAGCAAGGAAGGGACGGGCCGGCATTCACGCCGGCCCGTCCCTTCGATCACGGGCAACGAGAGGAGATCACGTCTACGATGCGCGGGCACACGTTTCCACGATGTGCGGGACGGTCCAGGCAGCAGCAGCCGCTGACCGTCGCGCTGTTCTTATCGACAGTCGCGCTGGCTGTCGCCGGCTGCGGCGAATCGAGCAACGGCTCGCACACCGCGAGCGCCGGCGCCACGGCGACGGTCGCGAGCACCGCGACGACGGGCGGTGCGCAGACGAGCGCCACGGCGGCGACTGCGACAACCACACGCGCCACGGCGCCCTCCGGGCAGGGGGGCAGCACCCCGCACGTTGCGGCCAGGCGCCGTACTCGTGCGCACGTGGCGCTTGCGCCCAGCAACAGCCACCCCGCGCCGCGGCTGACCCCCGCCGAAAAATCTGCGCTGCCGGTCGGCGACATCGCGCTCTCCAGCTCCGGGATCGCTCGCGCCGCCAGGCTGGGCGCCAGCACGATTGCCCGCCAGTACACCTGCCAGGGGGCGGACGAATCGCCGCCGCTGCAGTGGAGCGGCGTGCCCGCCGGCACCAGCGAACTGGCGCTGTTCGTGATCGCGAGCAAGCCCGTCGCCGGCAAGCTCGTCTACGCCTGGGCCGTCGCCGGGATCAGCCCGACGATCACCGGCGTGCCGGCCGGCCAGACGCCGGCGGGCGCGGTCGTCGGCCGCAACAGCAGCGGTCAAACCCGGTACTCGCTGTGCCCCAGCGGCGGGCGGGAAACGTACGTCTTCATCATGTTCGCGCTGCCGCGGAGCGTCTCGCCGAAGCCCGGCTTCGAACCGACCGCGCTACGCGCGCAGGCGCTCGCGAGCTCGCGCCACACCGGTCTGCTGGTAGGCAGCTATGGGTAGCGCTGCACAGCACCGTATGAGCGCGGGTCTCTGCGCAGCACTGCTCGCGACGCTCGCGGCAGGGTGCGGCGGCGGGTCGAGCGCGAGCTCGACCGGCAAGTCCACGAGCAGCCAAACCTCCGCCTCCGCCTCCGCGCCGACGCCAACAGCCACAACGCCGTCACAGCCCAGCTCGACGACGCCTCCGGCGCACGTGGCGCATCCTCTGCCGACAGCCCATGTCGCACCCGAACCGGCGCCGACTAATGCGAAGGTCGAGATCTCCAGCCCGAGCGTGCGTTCGGAAGCGACGCTGCCCGCGCGCTACACCTGCGATGGGTCTGACATATCTCTGCCGCTGCGCTGGAAAGGGATCCCAGCGGGGACGGCCGAACTGATGCTCGACGTCCTCAATCTCGAACCGGTCAACGGCAAGCTCTACTTCAACTGGGCGCTCGCCGGGATCGACCCCAAATCCAGCGGCGTCGCCGCGGGAGCCCTGCCGCCGGGCGCGGTCGTCGGGGTCAACAGCGCGGGGCAGGCCAGGTACTCGCTCTGCCCCGCCAAGGCGGGTGCGCACGAAAACTACATCGCCGTGCTTTTCGCGTTGCCCCACCGACTGCACGCGAAAACGGGCTTCGACGCCAGCGCATTGCGACTCGAAGCCGAGCGCACCGCTCAGTTCGAGGGTTTCCTGTTCTTCCACTACACGCGGCACTAGCCGCGAAGACGACACGACGCGACAGAAACAAGCACTTGGGTAGAGGGATGGAGCTCCTGGCACTGTAACCTCAAGAAAGGACTATGCTGTGCTGTACCGAACTGTTGTACGTGGCTCCATGGCCGCGATGGCCGTCGCTGCGGCGGTGGCCTGCCTGCCGGCGGGTGCGTGGGCGCACGAAGGCGCATTCGCCAGATTCAACGAGTGCCCCTCCACTACGGAAGGCGTCTCCCACTGTCTGTACTCCGTGACGAGCGGCGGCAAGGTGGTGCTCGGCAACAAGAGCACGCCGATCGTCAACCCCGTCACCCTGCAGGGCGGTTACTCCGAAGAAAACGAAGAAACCGGCTTCGAGCGCTTCTACGGGGCGACCAATGACGAAACGCTATCGAAAACACCGCAGCCGGTGCCCGGTGGTTTGGTCGGGCTCGTGCCGCCGGAATCGGCGCCACTGCTGGTGAAAATCGCACTTGCGCTGGTGTTGGACAACGGCTTCACCGGCGTCAACGCGACGCTCGAACTGGCTCAGCCCGCCAGCGACATCGAACTGAGCAGCTTCAGTCTGCTCGCCAAGTTCGGGGTTGCTCTGAAGCTGCCGGTCAAGGTCCACCTCGAAAACCCGTTGCTCGGCAGCTCGTGCTATGTCGGCTCGGAAAGCTCGCCGCTGATCTGGAACCTGACGACGGGCAAAACGAAACCGCCGGCGCCATACGAATCGATCTCCGGGAAAGCCGGCTTCGCCTCGATCCTGGAAAACGGCGAACTCACCGAAATCACCGAAAACACGCTCGCCGACAACACGTGGGAAGCACCCGCGGCGACCGGCTGCGGCGGCGCGTTGTCTGCGCTCGTCGATCCGATCATCAACAGCTCGCTGGTCGCGGGTCTGCCGGCGGAAGCGGGCAAGAACGAAGCGATCCTCGAAAACACGCTCTCAACCGCAACCTCGGGCTCGGTCAACAGCCACTGAGCTACTCGCGGACTGGTGCCCCTGGTCCCGTCCCCGCTGCTGCCGGCGGGGGCGGGACCAGGCCCCGGCTTTTCGCGTTCCTTGCCGCGCTACGGGCTTCCGACGGCCCATCGAAGCGATGGTTTCCGACTATTGGCATTCGACCTCGTAGGGGTGTAAGGTGTTCGGGGACGGTCGCCGACTGTCGGCGGCCGCGAGCGAAAGGAGATCCAGTATGTCCAGGACGCGGATGTTTACGGCCGTGTTCCTCGCGTCGCTCGCGCTCAGCGCGGTCGCTGCGGGTTCGGCGCAGGCGGGATGGTTAGTGTTAGGCTCGTTACTGGTGGGGTCAACGGCAGTGGCGTCGGCGACCAAAGAGGACAAAAACGACAGAATAAGGTACAGTGAAATTGAAATAGAATGTACGGCACTCACGATCGTCGGGGGCGAGATCAGCGAGCCAGCTCGGGTTTTAGCTCGCAGCCTCGAAGATACCGGCTGTGAGGTCAGCCAGCCCACGACTTGTAAACTGTCAAGTAGCACAATCGGCACATTGCCCGTCGAAGGCTCGGTGACGTTAGACGGGGCGTTAGCCGTCAGGGGGAGAACTGAAGCTGAGAATAGCGACGAACTGCTCGCGACATTCAAACTCAACGGCAGCGCGTGCTCGGTCACAGGCGTACAGGCACTGATCGGCACGTGGGCCGTGTTAGCGCCCGAAGGCCAGGATCAGCGTTTATCCGAAAAGTTCCGCGCCTTCATAGAAAAAGATGGCGAATTGCAAATCGGAAGCGCTGCGGTGCAGATACTACTCCGGACAGTAAATAGCGGTTGTTTGTGGTAGTGTTCTGTGTGTGGATCGGGATGCTCGATCGTTGTCGCGGTCGGCTCAGGAGGAGCTTCGCCGCCGTGCGGTGAGGATGGTCTGTGTCGAGGGTTTCAGCCAGGTCGAGGCGGCTGGGTTGGTCGGTGTCGCTCGTCAGGCGGTGGGGCGTTGGGTAAAGGCGTTTCGCGAGGGTGGGCAGGATGGACTGGCGGCTGGCAAGCGGGGTCGTCGGCCTGGCGAGAAGACCGCGCTTTTGCCGTGGCAGCAGGCGCAGATCGCGAAGGCGATCCGGGAGAAGAATCCCGATCAGCTGCGACTGCCGGGATTCTTGTGGACTCGGGCGCTTGTATGCGAACTGATCGAGCGGCGCTTTGGTGTACAGATCACCGAGAAGACCGCGGGGCGCTATCTGCGCCGCTGGGGATTCAGTCCGCAGAAGCCAGTCCGTCGCGCCTATGAGCAGTCCGATGAGAAGGTCAAGGCGTGGCTGGATGAGACCTATCCCGCGATCGCCGAGCGTGCTCGCCAGCAAGGCGCGGAGATCCTGTGGGCCGATGAGATGGGGTTGCGCTCAGACCACACCACCGGAACCTCGTGGTCCCCAGTGGGATGCACGCCGGTGGTCAACGGCACCGGGCAGCGCTTCAAGACGAACATGATCGCCGCGATCTCCAACACCGGCACGCTGCGCTTCCGTGTCTTTCAGGAGCGTTTCACCGCGAAGGTGTTCATCGATTTCATGGCTCGTCTGATCCGCGACGCCAAGGGCCGCAAGATCATCCTGATCGTCAACGGGCATCCCACTCACCGCGCAAAGATCGCTCGCCAATGGGCAGCTGCGCGCCCCGAGCTGATCGAACTGGTGTTCATGCCGGGCTACAGTCCCGAGCTCAACCCCGCCGAGTGCCTCAACCAGGACGTCAAGTCAAACACGCTCGGACGCCGACGCCCCCGCGATCTCGCCCAACTCGTCAGCGAGGTCCGCGCCTACCTCCGCAGCCGCCAACGACAACCCCAAATCGTCGCCCGCTACTTCCAAGAGAAACATGTCACATACGCAGCCGCATAACACACCTTCACTGACCCCCATTTACTCGCCCCCCGTAGTAAAACCGAGCTCGTTGGCAAAACCGTGGACTCCAAGCGAAATAAAGCGCTCGTCGGTGCCGTTCGTATCGATCAGCGCGATAACATCCTGGCCTCCACCGTCGCTCTGCAGCGTCGTCTCGAACGTAATCTGGCTGCCGTCGGGTGAGAACGCGGGATACTCTGCGTTGCAGGCGCCGTTACTGCAGTAAGGCTCGAGTGTGGTCAGTCCGCTGCCGTCGTCGCGCATCAGATACAGCCCGCCGTTCCGTTCGGTGAAGACCATCAGCCCCGTCGCATCAGCGGGCGCGGCGGCAAACCCGGCAACGCAAGCGAACGCCAACAACGCGGCGAGCGCTCGAACTCGGACTCTGCTCAGCGAGGCACTCGACGGCGCACGCCCCCGGTCCGGAGCCGGTGCAGACCAAACGGCTACCACGCGGGGCCCGGCCCGAGCGGCGGGGCATGGCCACGGCCCGAAGACGACCCCAGCCTTCGCGAGAGCATGCGCGCCACGGCGGCTAAAGCTAGCATAAAGAAAGCTGCTCCCCCCTCGCGTGATGCTGGTCAATGCAACTACGCCGAATCGACGCCGACAGTGGCTGCCTCGGCCAATGCGGGACGCCGCACAGAAGCTTCGTGTGCCTGCAGGACGCGTGGCGTGAGCGTTGCCTCCAGCATCAGCACCGTCGCGCAAACCAGCGCCCACAGCTGCGCGACGAACGCCCACAGGCGCTCTTCGAGGCCCTGGTAGCCGACGAACGAGTCGTGCAGAAAAAACGTGACGAGCCATACGGCCAAGAGCACCAGAGCGCCGCCCAATACGAGTCGCCCCAGCCGGCTCGGCCACGCCGAGCGGGCAAACGCGAAGCCCGTCAACAACAGCGACACGTTGATACCGAGGCTCAGCCACGCGTGCGCGTAGTAATGCCACGAAGCCGCGCCCGCGTCGTAGCGTGACTTGCACACCGCGCTCAGGGTCGGTGAGCAGTCCATCCGCAGCGGTCCCACGAGAATCGCGCACACGCCGGCGAGTACGAACATCAACGGCATCGCCAGCGGCCACGGCCGCGTGCGCAACGACGGCACGAGCGCCACCGCCAGCGCGATGAAGCCCAACCCCCAGACCCCGACAAAGATCGTAAAGATCCACGGGTGCGCCCCGCCGTCGCGACCGAGCTCGCTGATGTACTGGCGAACCGGCGAGTATTGGCGTTCGAGAGCGCCGGCGAGTATCCACCCGCCAAGAAACACGGCCTGTGTGAGGATCGCGGCCCACGCCAGCAGCCACGTCCGACGGCGTGCCGCGTCGGGCAGAAGCGGCCACCCTGCCGGTCTAAGCCAAAGTGCGAGGTCGCGTACCACGGTCCTGCTCGAATGCTAAGGGGAAAACAACCTTCAGGCTGGCTGGCCCGCATCGCGAACCCCTCCGTTCAGCGTTCCTGGGGCGACTGGAGGGCTGGTGGACTTCTGCGTCCACCGGTTGCGCGCCGCGGTGAGCGTCTGTCGTTCCCCCGGCCGTCTCGGTCGGCTGACGCGACGCGGCGGTTGAGGCCGAGAGGACCGTCGGGTCAAGCGCTCTGCGACAATGCCGCTTGCGTGAGCGTGCAGCCTCCCCCGAGTTCCGCGTCTTACGAGCAGATCGGCCTCCGGTACGCCGATGCGCGCCGCACCGAGCCGCGGATCGCCGAGCGGATCTTCGCTGCGCTCGGCGACGCCACGAGTGTGTTGAACGTTGGTGCCGGCACTGGCTCCTATGAGCCCCCCGATCGTGACGTGCTCGCGGTCGAGCCCTCGCGTGTGATGCGCTCGCAGCGCCCACCCGGCGCTGCACCCTGCATCGACGCCTGCGCAGAAGCACTGCCATTGCCCGACCACTCCTTCGACGCGGCGTTGGCCGTGCTCTCCGACCACCACTGGCACGACCCGATTGCCGGGCTACTAGAGATGCTCCGCGTCGCCCGGCGGGTGGTCGTCTTTCAGTGGGACGACTCCGAGAGCGAACGTTTCTGGCTCGTCCGCGACTACCTACCCGAGTTTCACGCCCTGACAGCACAGGGTCCCACCCTCCGCGAACGCGCGGCGGCGATCAAAGCGCGCATGGAGCCCGTCCCGATCCCCTTCGACGTGGTCAACGGCTTCTTTCACGCCCACTGGCGCCGGCCCGAGGCGTACCTACAGGAGCCCGTCCGCCGCGGGTGCTCGGTTTGGGCGCGGGTCGGCAGGCCGGCCGAGCGCCGGGTCCTCACCACGCTGGCCAAAGACCTCGACAGCGGGGCGTGGGCAGCGCGCAACGCCGAGCTGCTCGACCTCCAGAGCATCGACCTCGGCGCACGGCTGCTCGTCGCCGACGCGCTCTGAACCCCACCCTCACGACGCCGCTGTCGCCGCACTTCCCGCCTATCTCGGCGCGCTCATGCGATCGGTCTCACAACCCCATCTCCCAGCGGCGCGAAGCGCCGCTGAACTCTCCCAGTGCCTTCACGCAACGCGCCCTATCGTGTCCCTACCATCGAGCACACATGACGATCCAGCGGATAGACCACGTGGGCATAGTCGTCGAGGACCTCGCGGACGCGGTGGCGTTCTTCGTCGAGCTCGGACTCGAACTGCAGGGCCAGGCGCCGGTCGAGGGCGACTGGGTGGATCGCATCGTCGGGCTCGACGGCGTCCGGGCGCAGATCGCCATGCTGGCGACTCCAGACGGGCACGGACGACTCGAGCTGACGAAGTTTCACGCGCCGTCAACCGATAGCGGCGACCGGCGCGCGCCGGCGAACGCTGCGGGCATCCGCCACATCGCGTTCGCCGTCGAGGACATCGACGCCGTCCTCGCTCGCCTGCGAGCCCACGGCGCAGAACTCGTCGGCGAGCTGGGGCGCTACCAGGACAGCTACATACTCTGCTACGTCCGCGGCCCCGCCGGGATCATCGTCGAGCTGGCGCAGCCGATCGGCTGACCGGCCCCCGCCGCTGGGCTCCGTTCGCGCTCCCGCCGGGATCATCGTCGTGGCGCAGCGAATCTCCTGACCGGTCCCCGCCGCTGGGCCCCGAGGAGCGCGTGGCGCTCGCCGCCGGCGACACGAACCTGGTGATGCGATCAAGACGGTGGACGCCAACCCCTAGCCAGCGTCGTTTGACCCACCTCGATCAGGTAGCCATCAGGATCCCGGATATAGCAGCGGATCTCGGTCGCGTGCTGCTTGGGCGGCGTCAGGAACTCAGCCCCCCGCGCGCTCCACTCATCGTACACCGCCCGTATGTCCGCAACCCGGATGTTGAGGAAGCTGTTCACCCGGTCCGGGTCTGGCTGCGTCTCGAGCGTGACGGTCGGCTTGTCGTCGGTCGGCCCTCCTCCGACGTTAATGATGATCCAGCTGTTAGCCAGCGCCACGTACGTCACCTCGTCACTCGCCTCGCCCGAGATCACGGCCCTGCCGCCAAGTACCTCGGTGTAGAAGCGACGGGAACGCTCGACATCATCGGAAACGATGAAATGGGCCAAGACCATCTCGTGGTCGCTCGTGCTCATGCTGACCTCCCATGTTGGAATGATTTCATAGTCTCGCCCACGCCGCACCGCGCGTCCCTGGTATGTCGCTGGCCCGCCGCCGAACTAGTCCAGCTCGAGCTCAGGTTCGCCCGCGTGCAGGAAATCGGCTGGCGGCGGCAGCGGCGTCGATCGTGTTTGCGCCGTGGTGGCCTGCCGCGGCTGCTGGATGTCCGGGCGGGCCACGGCCAGGTAGGAGACGAGCACGAACACGGCGAGCGCGAACACGATCGCCGTCGGGCCGTCACCGAAGTCGATCCCGCTGACATTGTGGGGCTTGCTGATGTAGTCGGCGAACGACGCGCCGAGCGGCCGCGTGACGATGTAGGACATCCAAAACGCGGCGATACCGTTCAGGCCAAACTGCCACCGCGCCACCGCCGGGATCAGGATGACGATGCCGAAGAGAACCCCCGAGTCCAGGTAGCCCAAATTGAGCGAGGTCGCCGTGAAGTCCCCGAGCGCGGTCCCCAGGGCGAAGGTCGCGAACACCGTCGCCCAGTAGAAGGCCTCGCGTCGCTGGGTCGTGATGCTGTGGATCGACAGCGTGCCCTCGCTGCGCTGCCACAGCCAAAAGATTGCCGCCAGGATCGCCGCCCACAACAATGTCGTCCCCGCGTAAGGGATATGGACGTCGAGATGCAGGAAATCGGCGACGCCGGTCCCCGTGGTCGCGATCGCATACGCCAGAAACCAGTACGCAAAGGCTCGGTAGCGGCGCGTGCCGAACTGCAGCACCAGCCCCACGGCGATCACCAGCACCTCGATCCCGCCGCCCCCGAAATTGCCGTACGTCTTCAGGTAGTCCGACGTGGCCTCCCCGCCGGCCGTGGTCAGGATCTTCACCACCCAAAAGACGAAAATGACCTCCGGGACCTTCGCCGCCACGGGGGCCGCAAAGAAACGACCAATCAGCCCGACCAAACCGTCTCCCGACGTCGCGCGGGGGTCAGGGCTCGGCGAAGAGAGGCGACGAGGGCGAACGGATCTCACGTGGCGGACGCCTCCTGCGGCTGGACGGGGCGGGGACTCCGGCTGGACGACGCGCGGACTGCGACTTGACGGGGCGGACTACGGTTGGACGAGGCGGACTACGGCTGGACGACGGCGACCATAGCAAGCAGCCCTCTCCCGGGTCGCGGTCGGCGAAGCATCGGTCATAAGCCCAGCCGCGGGACCCCCGCCGAATGCGAGGCCGCCGAAGCCATCCCTCAGCGGCGCATTGCGCCGCTGAGCCCCTCACAGCCCGCGCGGCTCCTGGGCTCACCGCCGCGCGGTGCGCCGCCCGGTCGTCCTCGTCAGCCGCTCGCTTGCTGCTCGCTCGAACAGCGCACCGAGCCCGCCGAGGCCGCCAATGTCGTCCTCCCGCACGAGCAGGCGGCGCGCGCCGGCGGCGCCGGCTTGCAGGCCGGCGCCCGGTAGCCCGGCTGGCCGGAGCCCATGCGACGGCCGAGACGCAACGGCCGAGACGCAACGGCCTTCGAGCGCCGTTCGCCGACCGCAGTCAGACGCGCACGTGGGAGCAGGACAACGCTGCGCCGAGCACTTTTGCGTTTTCCTGCACGCATGGCACACACCGACTCCGCCCGCGACATAACCGCCGAGCGCTTCGCGGCGCAGTTGCTCACCGGACAGCCGGCGCGCGATCCGGTTGCCGTCGCCGAGCGGCTCTTGGCGGTGCAGGGGCAGGATCCGCGCGGCGTGCGTCTGGCGATCCGTTCGCGCAGCGCCGGCCTGTCAGCCGCCGACGTCGACCGTGCCATGGGCGAGCAGCGCACGCTTGTGATCACCTGGCTAAACCGCGGCACGCTGCACCTCGTGCGCAGCGAGGACTACCCATGGCTGCACGCGCTCACCGCGCCGCGCACGCTCACCGCCAACGCGCGGCGACTGGCTCAGGAGGGCGTCACGCCGGACGACGCCGAGCGTGCCATGGAGACGATCGAGGGCTCCCTGGCGAAGGAGGGGCCGCTCGTACGCGAGCAGTTGCGCGCGCGGATCGCAGCCGCCGGCGTACCCACCGGGGGCCAGGCGCTCGTCCACCTGCTGGTGCTCGCTTCGCTGCGTGGCCTGATCGTGCGCGGACCCACAGTCGGTGGCCACCACGCCTTCGTACTCGTACGCGACTGGCTCGGAGAAACCGGGCCGGTCGATCGCGATCGCGCCCTCGCGGAACTCGCGCGTCGCTATCTGGTGGGCCACGCTCCAGCCGACGAGCGCGACCTCGCGAAGTGGTCCGGGCTCCCGCTGCGCGACATTCGCGCGGGCCTGAGCGCGATCGCCTCCCAGCTCTCAGAACGCCGCGACGGACTACTCGGCCTCGCCGGACGCCAAGCGCCGGCCGCGCTGCCGCGGCCACGCCTGCTCGGCGCCTTTGACCCGGTCCTACTCGGCTGGCGCTCACGCGAGCAGATCCTCGGCTCCCACCACACCGTGATCACCGTCAACGGCCTCTTTCGCCCCTTCGCGCTCGTCCGCGGCCGCGCCGCCGCCACGTGGAGCATCTCTGCCGGCCGTGTCCTACTCGATCCCTTCCCGGGCCTCAGCCGCCAAGACAGCGCCGCGCTGGCGGCCGACGCCGAGGACGTCGTGCGCTTCCTCGCCGGCGAACGCGCAACAGGCACACGCCGCGACGAGCCCTGACGGGGTTCCCCCGGGGCGTTTGCCGACCGGGGGCCATCCAAATTCCTGCCGGCCGCCCCGAGAGCCCCGTCAGCCGTGCTCCGGCTGCCCAGCCTGTGCGTCTTGGGGCTCCTGCTCGGGGGCTGGCTGAGCGTCCTCACTGCCGCCCGTCGCGTTCAGCGCTCCCTCCGTCGAGTCCAGGTGCCCCGCGGACGCTTTGCGCGCGTCCCGCTTGGCCTGCTTGTCCACCCGACGCTCGCGAAGCTTGTGTTCACGGGCCATCTTGGCCATCGTGGTCTTCTTCTTCTTGCTCGAGGCCATCTCTTACCGTCCCTTTGTTGTACGGCGCGATTCTGTCCCCCGCTGGGCCCGACCGGCGGCCTGCGCCACCCGCGGCCCTATTTGACGCACCCGTGCTCTATGTGGCCGTTGCTCCGCGCGCTGGGACCGGGGTTGGCCGGGCCTCGCGTGTCTCCCATTGGCGAGCGCCGGGCCTGCCCGTCCTTACGGACCGGCAGGCCCAGGAGCGCTAAACGGGCTGTACGTTTGTGGCCTTCGGGCCCTTGTCGCCTGCTTCGGCCTCGTAGGAGACCTTTGCGCCCTCGGCAAGCGAGCGGTAGCCCTCGCCGATGATCGCGCTGTGGTGAACGAACAGGTCCTTCGATTCGTCATCGGGTGTG
Organism: uncultured Solirubrobacterales bacterium; assembly: GCA_963804675.1. Taxonomy (GTDB): domain Bacteria; phylum Actinomycetota; class Thermoleophilia; order Solirubrobacterales; family Solirubrobacteraceae; genus Palsa-744. The sequence continues at coordinate 3,876,453 of CAWDRI010000001.1, forward strand.
ATGAAGCCGAATCCCTTGTCGTCGCTGAACCACTTCACAGTTCCGGTAGCCATTGTGTTTCCTCCTGCGTCGATAGTGCTGCGAACGCGGAGTTTGCTAGGCAAAGGCTACGACCGCTGGCACTGCTTGCTATGTCGGGTAAGACGCCCGACCTGATTGGCGCAACCCTAGCAGCATCGTCGTCGGGCTTGCGGCCGGTCGCGCCCAAAGTCCACCTCCGCGCTTTTGAAATGACCGAATCCGCGCTAAGCTTGATGCTGGCCGCGAGATCATTGCGAAATGCCCCACAGGCTCTGATCTACCGGCATCACAGCCCGGCGATCGGGTCTCCGGGTGCCGACAGCGCCTTATCCGGCGGCGGGCCAACTCAGCTCGCCGCCGGTGCCAGGGACGGTGCGGGTGGTCGCGGGGGCTCTGCAGCGCGACCACCAGGAGACGAAACTTGCCCGGACCCCAGCAGCAACGTCAGCAGGAGAAGCGTGAGCAAAAGCTCAAGGACATCCGCGACCAGGTTGCCCAGGGCAAGCTCGTGATCAGGGCGATGACAGCCGAGGAGCGAGCGCGGTTCCCCCGGCGCGAGGCCGACGCGACCCGGCGCGGCAACAAGCGCCGCTGATGTCGCGCTTCTTCCTGCCGCCGCTGGCGCACAACGAAGCCGAGCGCGCCTACCAGCTGTTGCGCGCCCAGGCCGAGGCCTGCACCGGGGTCTCATCGCGCAACCGCCGGATCGAGGAGATCGAATGCCGGCACCTTGGCGTTGACCGCCGCCTGCGCGTCGGCGAGTCCGACGCCGGCAACGGCAAGACCGTCGAGGCGATTTTCCAGCTCGGGCGCGACGTCTACACCGTTCATCACGCCCAGTCCGGTCCCGACCTCAGCGCGCCCACCGTCCTGCGGCGAACCGACGTCTACTCCGTCACCGACTTCGAGTGAGCCGCGGCCGCGGGTGCGGCCTTGGCTTTGCCTATGGCTGGGATCGCGTTGTCGGTGTCGGGATCGCCTCGCCCGGGCCGGGATCGCGTCGCCGAGATCGCGTCGGTGCGCGTGGCGAAGCCGCGCGGAGGGGGTGCGCTCTATGCGGGCCCGCTTGTCGCGACGCGAGCCCGCCCTGTCGCGACCAGAGCTAAGCGCGGCCGCGCGCGACGGCGGCCGGGCGGCGCGGGCCGCGCCTGCCCGAGCGCCCGCGACGGGCGCCTGACGCGTGCCGGGGAGTGCCGGGTGCCTGGCGCCGGCCCTCGTCCTTGGGGCCGGGGCCCTCGCCGATCCCCAGCCGGTGGGCGAGCTGGCGCATCTGTGGGGCGTCCGCCTGCGATACGAGCGTGATGCCCACGCCGCTGCGCCCGGCGCGACCGGTGCGGCCGACCCGATGGACGTAGGTGTCGTGGTCTGCCGGCGGGTCGTAGTTGATCACGTGTGAGATCCGTTGCACGTCGATGCCGCGGGCCGCGACATCGGTAGCGACGAGTGTGTTGACGTGTCCGGCCTGGAAGCGTTCCAGGGCAAGTTCGCGCTGGCGCTGTGACTTGTCGCCGTGGATCGCCAGCGCCTTGACCTGCGCTTTCTGCAGCCGTTTGGCGAGGCGGTCGGCGCCGCGCTTGGTGCGCACGAACACAAGCGCGAGATCGCGCTCGCGCTCGAGCTCTGCGAGCAGGGTGTCGATCCGCTCCTCGCCGGTCACCGGGACGAAGCGGTGCTCGATCGCCTGCGCCTCGCCCTGGCCCGGGGCAGCGTGCTCGCACACGACGGCATTGGTGGTGTAGCGCCCCGCGATCTTGCCGGCGAGCCCGTCGAGCGTCGCGGAGAAGAACAGCGTCTGGCGCTTCGCCGGGCAGGCCCGCACGATGCGATCGACGGCGGGGCGAAAGCCCATGTCGAGCATCCGGTCCGCCTCGTCGAGCACGAGCAGGCGAACCGAGCTCAGCGAGAAGGACCCGCGGTCGAGCAGGTCCTCGAGCCTGCCCGGGGTCGCGACGAGAATGTGCGCCCGGGCCGCCCGTCGCGCCTGCGCCGTGATGCCCACTCCCCCGTAGACCGCGCATACCTGCAGCGAACGCGCGCGTGCGATCGCCTCGAGCTCCTCGGCGATCTGACACGCGAGCTCGCGCGTGGGGGCGAGCACGAGCGCCGCGGGGGTCGCCGCCGCGGCCGCGGTGCGCCCCACCATCGGGATGCCGAAGGCGAGCGTCTTGCCCGAGCCGGTCGGCGCCTTGACGAGGACGTCGCGGCCCTCCATGACGTCGCCCAGTACGAGCTGCTGGACAGGGAAGGGGGCGGTTATACCGCGCTCGCGCAGGGCGCGCACGACGTTCTCGGGCACGCCCAGATCGGCGAATGACTGCATAAAGTTGCTCCTTTGAGCGGCCCCACAGGCCGCGTTAGGTTCGGGAGGCTGATGCTGACCCGAACCGCAGGGAGCGGTACTCAAGCGCAAGCTGCCTCGCGGCCGGCGACGCCGACCGCTGTCTGCAACTTAGCAGGGACAGCGGCGCGGACCGGCCGGCGAGCGCGCCCAGGGCCGGGCCGTGGCCTACAGCGCTTCGCTGCTCTGCCGTGCCTGACCGAACGTGACCAGCCGTCTGCCGTCCTCGTCCCACAGCTTGAGCGTCACGGCGCGAGCCCCGTCCCAGAGCGACAGCGTGGGCACGTCGTGCAGGGCCGGGTTCTCCTCGTGGGCGCGCCGCAGGTTGTAGTTGGGGATGCGCGCGCTCAGGTGATGCACGTGGTGGAAGCCGATATAGCCCGTGAGGAACTGCAGCACCCGCGGCAGCTTCAGGTAGGAGCTGCCGCGCAGCGCCGCGTCCGCGTAGTTCCAGTCCCCGCGGCTCTCCCAGTAGGCGTCCTCGAACTGGTGCTGGACATAGAACAGCCAGATTCCGACGGACCCCGCGAGCAGGGCCGAAGGGCCCGCCACGAATAGGTAGTCGCGCCAGCCGATCAGCCAGCAGAGACCGCCGATCAGCACGGCCAGCGCGAGGTTCGTCGCGAGCACGCTACGGCGCATCCGCGGCCGGGCGCCCTTGGCGACGATCCGCGGTCCGATCACCAGCGCCACGAGCGGGCCGATGCCGAACATCACGAGCGGGTTGCGCAGCAGCCGGTAGCCGAGCCGCCCGCGCGGGGGGAGCGCGCGGTATTCGGCGACGGTCAGCGTGCGCACGTCGCCGACACCGCGCCGGTCGAGATCGCCCGAGGTGGCGTGGTGCACGGCGTGGTCGTGGCGCCAGCGCAAAAACGGCGAGAACAGCAGCAGCCCCAGCACCGTTCCGAGCCACGAGTTGGCGCGCCGCGAAGCGAGGAACGAGCCGTGCGAGCAGTCGTGAAAGACGATGAACGTGCGCACGAGCATCGCGGCCGCGGGCACGGTCAGCGCGAGCGCGAGCGGCACGGATACCGACAGCGCGAGATAGATGCCCACCGAGCAGGCGAGATACGGGACCACAGAGGTTGCGAGGTCGAGCACGGCTCGCCCACGCCTGGGCGTGGCATACGGCGCGAGCAGCCACCGCCACTGCATCGGATCGGCGCCAGCGGGCCGTGCGCTCGCCTGCTGCGCGTCACTTGGCTGCGCGAGCTGCGCTGGCAGAGGCTCCTCGGCGAGCGTCGGGCTGGGCTTCATCGAGCCCCCTTTCTGTAGTTGCCGCCACGACCGCTCTGGCCGAGCGGCCGCCAAACGGTGCGGGGCGCTCAGCTGGGGCTGCCCCGTCCTTCGAGCACCTTACCGTCGCCGGGGCGGGCTCCGCTTCGTGGAACTTCTTGCAAGCTCTCGGGAGGAGCCGTCTTGAAGATCGCCACGAGTGGCAGCGCGGTCACCTGGGCCGAGCACGTCGGCGACGAGCACTGCGGCGCCCAGCCGGCCGGGCAGTCCCATGAACAGTCCGGCGGCAGCACGCGTAAGCTTGGCGATGACAGCCCAACCGTCCGCCGCGCCAAAGGAGATCCATGTCCCGCTTCGCCATAGTCAACCTGCTCGAGGTCGAGGACGCCGTCGGCGAGCGCGCCCCTGGCATCGAAGGTCGCTTCACCCGCAAGCACCTCGACTCGCGCGACCTCGGCGTCAGCCTCTTCCGCTATGCCGCGAACCTGCGCAGTCCGATGGCTCACAGTCACCGTGAGCAGGAGGAGGCCTACGTCGTGCTCGCTGGCTCCGGGCGGGTGCTGCTCGACGGCGACGTCCATGAGCTGCGCCAGTGGGACGTCCTGCGCATCGCGCCCGAGGTCGTGCGTGCATTCGAGGCCGGGCCCGAGGGACTGGACATCATCGCCGTCGGCGGTCCCAGGCCGGCGGACGGCGACGGCGTGCTGGGCAGCGTCGCCTGGCCTGACGCGGAGTAGGCCCGCCGACGGGTTGGCGAACATGCGCCGGCCGCGCGGCGCCCCGGCCGCCCGGCGGCGCGCGGCGGCCCCGGCGGCGCGCGGCCATGCTGCGCTGCCCGCTCAGGGCTTCTCGGCGAAGTGCGCGGCGGCGATCAGCTCGATCGTCGCTCTTGTGCGCATCGTCATCGCCCCGAGAGCGCGCTCGATCGTTTTTAGCTCGAGCGTCGAGTCGCTCATCCGGCCGGCGGGTTGCCAGTAGAGCTCGCGTGGCCCGAACGCCAGCAGGTCCTCGGCGCCGGCCAGCGCCAGCACCTGCTCGCGCGCAGCGGCGCTCGGGGCGCTTGCGAGCAGCGCGACCTGCTGCTTGCCGGCGAGCGCTTCAACCTCGCCCTGTGTGAACGGCGCGTGCGCGGCGATCGCGCGCATCTCCTGCGCGCCGCGGACGAACGTCGGCACCGCGTACCCGAGCGCCGCGGCCAGCCCCTGCTCGACCCGCTCCTCCACCGCTCGCAGCTGCGCGGCGCTCAGCTTGGCGCGCTCGTCGCCAAACACAACGTTGCCGCTCGCGCGGAAGGTCGCGACCTGCTCGAACCCGAGCGCCTCGAGGTGCGCGCGCAGCTGTGCGTTGCTGAGCCGGTGCCCGCCGACATTCATACCCCGCAGGAACGCTGCATAGCGCGCCACCGCTCCGAAGCCTACGCGCTAGTGTCGTGAGTCAGAATTTTGGGTGCAGTCTTGCGAGCCGGCTGGGCGCGACTGGGGCCGCACGGACGGCTAAGGGTACTGAGCGTACCTGTGCCGGCCGGGTGGATCCAGGCGCGTTCAGACGCCGCGAGGCGGCCGCGAAATTCTGACTCACGACACTAGCTGTGATAATCGGGCCGTGGAAGGGATCGACGCTTGGTGGTCGGCGGGGACGCGCGTGGAGGTCGACCTTGGCGGGACGGCCCGACAGATCTTCCTGCGGCGGGCCGGCGCCGGCCCGCCGATGACGCTGCTGCACGGGTTCCCGAGCTCCTCGCACGACTGGGCCGCGGTGCTCCCGGCGCTGGCCGAGCGCAACTCCCTGCTGCTGCCGGACTTCCTCGGGTTCGGCGCCTCACAGAAGCCGGCCGACCACGACTACTCGATCCACGAGCAGGCGGACCTCGTCGAAGCGGTGTGGGCGCGCGAGCGGGTCACCGCGACGGTCCTCGTGGTCCACGACTACGCCGTGTCGGTCGCGCAGGAGCTGCTCGCAAGGCGTGCCGAGGGCGCACTCGGTGTCGATCTGATCGAGGTAGACCTGCTCAACGGCGGGCTCTACCCCGACGTTTACCGTCCCCAGCCCGGCCAGCTGGCGCTGCTCGACCCCGAGCTCGGGCCGCAGATCGCCGCGCAGATCACGCAGGAGCTGTGGATCGAGGGCCTGAGACCCACCTTCGCCGAAGGTTTCGACGTGGCCGGCGCCGGGGCCGACATCTGGCGCGCGACGGCCCGCGAAGACGGCCAGCTGGTCATCCCCCGCGTGATCCGCTACATGAACGACCGCACCCTGCACGCCGAGCGCTGGGTGGCCGCGCTCGAGCAGACCGACGTGCCGCTCGCCTTCGTGTGGGGAATGCTCGACCCGATCTCCGGCGCGCACATGGCCGAGCGGATCCGCGTCCGGCTACCCGCCGCGCCGTTCACCTCGCTGGCGGACGTTGGACACTGGCCTGCCCTGGAAGCGCCCGACCGCGTGGTCGCGGCGCTACGCGACGGGGCGCGCGCCAAAAGCTGAGCGCGCTTGCGTGGAGGTTGCCTGTTCCGGTTTATGAGCAATAGGCATGTGCCCGCAGTGTGTGAGCGACCGCCCGTTCGGCGCGCCAGGGCACCGCCGCGGATGCCGACGGCGCCGTCGCCGGCGCCACTGCGGGTACAATCGCCATCCTCGGCTGGGCCGCCTTCGTCCCGGCGTGAAGTGTCCCGAAAGGAGCCAGATGTCTGGCAAACGCATCTCATCGGCGGTCGCGGTCGTGGCGGCGCTCGCAAGCGGCGCGGTTGGCGCGGCGTTTGCCGCCAAGCTGCAATCTCCCGTAGTGAAGGGCGGCTCCTACAGCGGGACGCTCGCGGCGCCCCGGACCTCTTTCACGGTCTCGTTCAAGGTCTCCAAAAACGGCAAGCAGGTGACTGCGCTCAAGACGAACAACATCCCCTTCTACTGCTCGGGCGGCGGTCCCCCGGTTCCGATCGCCTTCAAAGACGCCGCGATCGCCAAAGCCGCCACATTCACGAGCACCGGGGTGCAGATCATCTCCAGCGGGCCCAAGAAAGGCCAAAAGGGCGCGACACTGACGATCACCGGGCGCTTCCTCGCCGGGGGCAAGGAGTCCGGCAAGATCACGACCACGTTCCCCAAGAGCATTGGGAGCTCGTGTAGCGGAGCGAGTCGGTACTCGACCAAGGCGTAGGCTCGGCGATACCGGCCCACGCTGGCGTGGGCCGAAAGCCAGCCTGAGCTGGCACCGCTTAAGCGATCGATCGTATGTCCGGTCATACGATTAAGCGTCTATACTAGGCGCTCATGCTCTACGCCACTCCCCAGCCCGACGCGACCATCAAGCAGAACCTCGCTGCCTTCGACGTACTCTGCGAGCAGCTGGGCGCCCGAGCCGGTGCCGCCGGCCCGTGGCTGGGCAGCCTCAGGCGCCAGTGGCGGGCATCCTCGGCTGAGAGCTCGATCGAGATCGAGGGTTTCAGCGTGCCGGGTGAGGAGCGGCTTGCGATCGCAAGCGGCGCGCAACCAGCCGATCCGGGCGACGCAGACCGTACGGCGCTGGCCTGCTACGCCCGCGCGATGGACCACGTCGGCGCGATGGCCGCCGACGAGGGGTTCGAATGGGTCGAGCGCGTCGTGCTCGACCTGCATTTCGACGCGTGCCATTTCCAAAGGGACGGGCGCCCGGGCCTGTACCGCAAGAGCTCCATCGCGGTCACGAGCCCCGACGGCGGCCCGCCCGCGTACGTCGGTCCGCCGGCCGGGCAGGTCCGGCGGCTGATGCGCGAGGTCATGCGCTGGCTGCGCACCGGCGATCTCGAGACGCATCTCGCCGTCCGCGCCGCGATGGCGCACCTGCACGTCGTCTCCGTGCACCCATTTGCAGACGGCAACGGGCGCATCTCGCGGATCGTCCAGTCGCTCGTGCTCGCCCGCGGGGGTCTGCTGGCACCGGAGTTCGTCACGATCGAGGAGTACCTGGGGGAGCACACCGCAGCCTACTACGCGGCGCTGCGGGCGGTTCAGGGTGGCTCCTACCAGCCACAGCGCGACGCGCTGCCGTTCGTCGCGCTCTGTGTCGAGGGGCATCTCGCGCAGGCGCGGCGCAGACTGCTCCAGCTCGACCAGGCGGCCACGCGGTGGGCTTACCTCGAGCGGCTCGTCGCGCAGCGAGGCTGGCCCGATCGGCTCGTGATCGCGCTCGAGCAGAGCCTCTTCGACGGCACCGATCGCGCCGCCTATGCGGCCGAGGCCGACGTCTCGGCGCCGACCGCCAGCAACGACCTGCGCCGCCTGCTCGACGCCGGACTGCTCACCCAGCGCGGTCGCGGACCGGCAACGCGCTACCACGCGAGCGAGCACCTGGCCGCGGACATCCCTCGCGGGCACGCCATTCCCCGACGCGGCCGCGGCGGTCAGCTTTAGTCAGCTCGGAAACTCGCGAGCCGTGCATTCGCCGGCCGGCTCTGCCGAGTGTTTACGGGCTCGCCCGCAGCAGCGGGAGCGTGGCAACCTCGAAATCGCGGCTCACCGCGGCGACCTCGTCGGGGACGGCGGCGAGGTTGACGTTCGTGGAGAACCCCATCGCCGCGTCGAGCGGACGGAAGAAGTCGTCGAAGTGGCTGGCCACAACCGTGCGCGGCTGCAGGCGGGGCAGGATTCGCGCCCAGTAGTCACGCGTAAAGCTGCGCCCGGCGATCCCGGCGAGAAATACATCGACGCCGCTGTTTTGTGGGAGCGCGTCGTCGATCAGGTTCGCGCTGCCCTGGTGGTAGAAGGTCGTTCCCGCCACCTCGATGTGGATGCCCCACACCTGGCCGCACCGGTAAGCCGACGGTGAGAGCGCGTCGAGATGCTCGCAGGTCAGCTCGCCGTCGAACGGGACCGCCAGACCGAGCAGCAGCTTCGAGTGCAGGCTCGGGACGAACGTGACGGTGAACGGTCCCATCTCATAGCGGCGGCCCGGCTCGACCTCCACAGCGCGCTCGCCGAGCCCGTGCAGTCCCATCAGGTTGACCAGCGACCTCGACCCGTACGCGCAGCACCGATAACGGCGTGCGATCTCCGGGACGTCGATCGCATGGTCGAAATGGGTATGCCCGACGAGCACACCGACGAGCTCGCCCGCCGGTCGCAGGTAGCGCTCGTGCAGCGCCGGGTTCGCCAGCGCTGGTCTCCGGCGCAGGACGCTCGACAGCGGCACGCGCGAGAGGTAGGGGTCGATGTAGATCGTCTGTCGCTCGTAGCTCAGCCGGTAGCCCGCGACACCAAGCCATTCCAGTTCAAGCCCGCGCGCCAGCTGCAGCGGCGTGGCTGCAAGCTCGCGCATGGCGTCGGCGTCGTGGCGCTCTCGCTCCCCGCGATTGGCTGCAAAGCGCGCGAAACTTGCGAGGTGGGGGAGGAGGTCGGGCACGCAGGCGATCATACGGACCCCCTCGCACCATCTTATTTACTGCAACGCAAGCGATGCCACTATGACCGTCGTGGCGTGCGGCCGCGCGCGCCCGTGCCGTAGCCTGAGCAGTCCCTTGAGCGCCCCCGAACACCCTGCTGCGCGAGGGCACCCGCTCGACGGGAGGGTGCTCGGCGTCCCGCTCGCCGCGGGCGCCGGCCTGTTCGCGGCGACGCTGCTCGGGTTTCTCGCGCTCGGGGCGGCGCTACCCGTGCTGCCCTCCTACGTACATGGTCCGCTGCATGCGGGCGATCTCGCCGTCGGGGTCGTCGTGGGCGCTTTCGCCATCACCTCCGTCGTCTGCCGCCCGCTGGCCGGGCGCCGCGCGGATGTCCACGGGCGCCGGGTGGTGCTGGTGGTCGGCTCGCTGGCGATGGCGCTCGGCGGGGTGCTCTACCTGCTGGCCGGGAGCATCCCGGCGCTGATCGCTGCGCGCCTGGCGGTCGGGGCGGGCGAGGGCGCTCTCTACACGGCAGGCGCCACCTGGGCGGTCGACCTCGCGCCGCAGGACCGCCGCGGCCTCGTGCTGGGCATATTCGGGCTGGCGGTCTGGGGCGGGCTCTCGCTCGGCCCGGTCACCGGCGAGCTGTTGCGGGCGCACGCCGGCTACAGCGCCGTGTGGGTGCTCACGGCCGCGCTGCCGCTCGCCGGCGCGGCGATCGCCATGCGCCTGCCCGAGCCCGCCGGTGCCGGTGCCGGCCGGGCCTTTCGGGGAGCGCCGCCGGCGCGGCTGCCCCGCGCTGCGCGCCGCCCGGGTATCGCGCTGGCGCTGGCCAACATCGGCTACGCGGCGCTCGCCGGGTTCGTCGTTCTGAAGCTCTCCGCGCTCGGCGTGGGCGGCGGGGCCAGCGTGTTCACGGCATTCGCGCTCGCCGTGTTCGCCAGCCGGCTGGCGTTCGGCCGCATTCCCGACCGACTGGGCGCGCGGGCGACTGCCACAACAGCAGCGCTGGTCGAGGCAGTGGGCCTGGCGATCATCGCGTTCGCGCACTCGCTGGCAGCCGCGCTCGCCGGCGGCCTGGTGATGGGGATGGGCTTCTCGATGCTGTTCCCGGCGCTCGCACTGATGGTCGTCGGCGAAGTGCCCGACGATCGACGCGGCTCTGCGATGGGCGCGTTCACCGCGTTCTTCGACGTCGGCGTGGGCCTCGGTGGCCCGCTGGCGGGGGCGACAGCGGCGCTCGCCGGCTACCCGGCGGTCTTCATGCTGTCCTGCGCCGCGGCGCTCGCCGCGGCCGGCCTTTCCTCGCTGCCCGCCGAGCGCCCGCGGCGATCGACCGAGCGTCGTGCCGAGCGCGGGCCGGGCTTCGCGGCCCCCCGCGCCCCTGTCGGCTTGGCCGCGAGCTGCTCTGCACGCCGGGATTCCGGTCTCCCGCCGCCCGTTGCCTCCGATCGACGCGCCGGCACCGGCGGGAGCATCGGCGTCTAGGCGTTGGCGAGTGCTCTAGGCGTTGGCGAGTGCCCTGGGGGGTTGTTGGTCGAGCGACCGACGTCGATGTGTGCGTTGGACGATCGCGCGTCCACCGCGCCTGGGTGCGTAGGCGACGCCGCGGTTGCGCCACGCCTCGCCCGGCTCGGTGCTCGCTTGCAGGTCGAACTCGCGTAGCAGGGTGCGTATGACGATGTCCATCTCCATCTGCGCGAACGCGGCGCCGGGGCAGCGTCGGGTGCCGCCGCCGAACGGGATCCACGTGTAGGTGTCGGGCTTGCGGGCGAGGAAGCGGTCGGGCTCGAATTGCAACGGCCGCTCGAAGAAACGCGGGTCGTTGTGGATCAGCGTCGCCGCGGCGAACAGATGGTGCCCCTTGGGGATCAGCCACTCGTTCAGCTGGAAGTCCTGTATCGCGTGGCGTCCGGTGCCGACGATCACGGGTCGTGTGCGTTGGACCTCGTGGATTGTCGCGGTGCGCAACTCGCCGGTGTCGCCCTCGGCCTCCTCGGCCAGGCGCCGGAGGACCCGCGGATGGCGCCGCAGTCGCTCGACGGCCCACGCGAGCGAGGTGGCGGTCGTCTCGTGCCCGGCCGCGAGCAGGGTGAGCAGCTCGTCGCCGATCGCCGAGCGTGACATCGAGGACCCGTCTTCGTAGTGGGCGCCGAGCAGCATCGACATCACGTCCTGGCGGTCCTCGAGGTCTGAGTTGGCAACGTGGGCGTCGATCATCCGATCGATGATCGCGTCGTAGCGCGCGCGGAGTTCTTTGAGACGTCGGCCTGGGCTGCCCGGGCCGAGGTCGCGTTGCAGTGGTTGCAGAAGGCTGAGTCGTGAGGCGCTTGTGACGAGTTTTGGGAGCACGGTCGCCAGTTCGCGGGTCTCGTCGCCCTCGGCTCCGAACACGGTGCGCAGGATGATGTTCAGCGTGATGCGCATGAACGCGGGCAGCGTTTCGAACTCGCGCCCCGTGGGCCAGCTGTCCATCTCCCGTAGCGCCTCTTGTTCGCAGATGCCCTCGTAGGACTTCATCCGCTCGCCGTGGAAGGAGGGGAGGATCAACCGGCGCTCGCGCAGGTGCTGCTCGCCGTCCATCGAGAACAGCGAGCCGGCCCCGAGGATCTTCCCGAGCGGGCTGCGCACGCCGAAGGCCAACACGTCCGGTTTGGCCTGGAACATCTGCTTGACGAGATCGGGGCTCGAAAGGACCACAGTCGGACCGAAAATCGGCAGCTCGACGGTGAAGGCATCCCCGTATCGCCCTCTGAACCGCCGGGTGGCGCGCTCCCGCAGCGCCAAGACCGCGACGGCTGAGAGGAGCTTGGGCAGGCGGGGGCCCGGGGGGACGGACGGGCGGGGGTTCAGCTCAGTGACGGACATTGCCCCACAGGGTAGTCGCAAACCCGGGCGCGCACTCAGCGGACTGCAAATCTATGCGTGAGCGAGCTGCCGACCGCACCGGACACAAAGCCGCAAACGCATCTCGCCATGAGCGTCGGCGGCTTCGAGGAGTCTTTCGACCAATACGGGTTCATCGAGACCACGCTGATCGCCAAGCTCATCGCCGCCGGCTGCATGGTCGTGCCAGTGTTGGGGAGCACCGCCGTGCACGTCGAGTTCCGGCCGGCCCACCTGCCGCAGTCCCAGCGCAACGTGCGCTTCCGTGACGCCCATCGTCGCTCTTCGGCGAATTCCTGGCCAGGGCTGCATGAGCCACCCGCTCACCCTCGCCGGCGGTAAGGCCAACCTCGAGGCTCTAGTGTTCCTCGGACGCCGTTACACGACGCTCACCCTGATGCTTGGCAGCCTGCCCAGGTTCAGCGACTACGGGCTGGAGGAGCCGCCCGCGAGAAAGCTCGCCGCGGCGGTGTCTCTATACCCGGTCGCGGTCCTCAGCTACGGCGCCGGAGGCCTCCGGGGAGCGCTGGAGATGCTCAGCGAATGGGTCACGGGAAATCCGCGCATACAGCCGAGAACCGACGGCTAGCCGCGCGCGCGGGGCAGACCTACCTACCGATCTTCGAGACGGTCGTGTTCTTCGACTGGTTCGGCACGCTCTCCACCAGCCGGTTTTGGGACGGGATCACCCAGGCCCGCCGGCACGCACTCAAAAGGATGCTGAGCGAGCGCCTGCATGAGTTCTTTAGCGTGGAGAGGGAGACGATCTCGCTGTGGATGCGGGGCGAGCTCACCGACGCCGACGTCGTAGCGCACCTCGACATCCGGCTACCTCGCCATTACCGCGATGACTATCTGCATCGGGCGCTTCACCGAGACTGCCGGGCGTCCGCCGTGCGCCCGGGCATGGCGGAGCTTGTCCGCGGGCTGCGAAGCCGGGCGCTCGTAGCCGTCGCCACCGACAACATGGCCTGCTTCCTTGCTGCTGTCCCAACCGTCCTCAACACCGAGGCGCCGGTGGATGCGATCCTCTCCTCCGCTGAGAGACAGGTGCTGAAGGCCGAGGACCCGCGGAGGTTCTTCGCGCCGGTGCTCGACGCGACGGGTTTCGCGTTCTCGCATGCGATCCTGATCGACGACTGCGCGAAGACATGCGCTGTGTTCCGGGAGCTCGGTGGCCGCGCCTACCGGTACACGAGCGTGTCACGGCTGCTCGAGGAGCTAGGACGCGACCCTGCCCCGGTGGTCAGATGGGCGGCACGCCATGCCGCGTTGGCGATCGGGCAACCAGCCATCCAGCTCAGGCTATTTGCGGACCCAGCCACATGAAGGCCGGGTCGCGAGCAAGCGCAGGTCGCCGGATGTGCCGTATCCCACTCAACTGAGCCGAAAATGGCGTGGGCTCGCGGATTTCACCGGGCGCCTGCTGTCAGTGTGCCCCGGATGCCGCCACCGCGGCTCCGGGGCACGAACTGTGTTCGAGGGTCCCCCTTGGTTGTAAAGGTCGCGGGCGGCAGAGCCGCCCGCGGGGAGATGGGTCGCGCGCACCGCTGTGCGCGGTAGGCTGCAACCCGATGCGCTACCGCAAACTCGGTTCCAGCGACCTCGAGGTCTCGGAGATCAGCCTCGGCTCGTGGCTGACCTATTCGGGTGGCGTCGAGCGCGAGCGCTCGGAAGCGTGCGTGCGCGCCGCCTTTGAGGCCGGCATCAACTTCATCGACACCGCCAACGTCTATGGCCGCGGTGCCTCGGAGTCGCTGCTCGGCGAGATGCTCGGCGGCTACGAGCGCTCCTCCTACGTGCTCGCGACGAAGGTCTACTTCCCGATGTCCGCGACCGACCGCGGGCTCTCCGCTGCGCAGATCCACAAGCAGATCGACGCCTCGCTCGCGCGTTTGCGCACCGACCACGTCAACCTCTACCAGTGCCACCGCTATGACGAGGAGACCCCGCTCCAGGAGACGATGCAGGCGCTCAGCGAGGTTGTGGCGGCCGGCAAGGCGCGCTACATCGGCTTCAGCGAGTGGCCCGCCGCCCGCATCGAGGAGTCCCTGGCGCTGCCCGACGTCGCGCGCTGGGTCTCCAGCCAGCCGCAGTACTCGATGATCTGGCGTGCGCCCGAGGCGCAGGTGATTGGGCTGTGCGAACGCGAGCAGATCTCCCAGATCGTCTGGTCGCCGCTCGCCCAGGGCGTGCTCACCGGCAAGTACCGACCCGGCTCCCCGCCGCCGCCGGACTCGCGCGCGGCGAGCGAGGAGATGAACACGTTCATGGACCGCCTGCTTGACGACCGCGTGCTCGCAGCCGCCCAGCGGCTCGTGCCTGTCGCTCAAGGCGCCGGCCTCTCGATGGCGCAGCTCGCGCTCGCCTGGGTCCTGCGCAAGGAGAACGTCGCCTCAGCGATCGTCGGCGCGAGCCGCCCCGAGCAGGTTCACGCCAACGCTGCCGCTTCCGGCGTCATGCTCGACGCCCAGACCCTCGCCGCGGTGGACGAGGCTCTGGGCGACGTGATCGTACGCTGACGCTCAGTCGGCCTGCTTGACCGCCGAGACCTCGACCAGAATCTTGACCTTGTCGCCGACGACGAGGTTGCCCGACCCGAGCGCCGCGTTGAAGCGCATCTCGAAGTCCGAGCGGTTGATCTGGCCGCGGGCCGAGACGCCCACGCGGGTGTTGCCCTGGTGGTCCTGCAGCTCGACTCCCTCGACGGTCGCCTCGAGTGTGACCTCGCGCGTGACGCCATGGATCGTCAGCTCGCCGACAATCTCGAACTCGTCCTCGCCCGTCGCGCGGATCGCGCTCGAGCGAAAGCCGATCTCCGGGTACCTCTCGACCTCGAAGAAGTCCGCCGAGCGCAGGTGCTCGTCGCGCTGGGGCTCGCGTGTGTCGACGCTCGCCGTGTTGACCGTCCCATAGGCGACCGCGCCGTCTGGGCTGGCCTCGAGCGTGCCCTCGAACTCTTTGAACAGCCCCTTGACGGTCGCGATCCCCAGGTGTTTGACCTGGAACTCGACGCTCGAATGGACCGGATCGACCTTCCACGTGCCGACCGGCAACCCCGCCGGCGACGTGGCGAGCGGTGCGAAGTTGGCCTCTGCGGTTGTCATCAGACTCTCCTTTGCTTGAAGGGTGCGCGCGCGACGAAGCGCAAGTAGTTGTGCACGCAACCATAGCAAAGTAATTGCGCCCGCAACTATCTGCGCGATTGGCGGGCACGCCGCGCGACGGCGGCGCACATTGCACGTACTACCCGCTCGGGCCGCCCGCCAGTACCACTGCGTCGCTGCTCTGCGGTGCCATTCTGCGCTGTTGCTCAGCGCCGCCATTCTGCGCTGCTGCTCAGCGCCGCTGCACGACCAGCGCCTGCCGCGCAACCCCGAGCGGGCCCTGCTCGTCGTGCAGCACGCTCTCGGCCCAGCCCACCCCGTCCGCTCGCAGCAGCGTGCGCGCGCGCAGCCCAGTCCACTCGCCCTGGGGACGGCGGTCCAGCTCGATCGACAGGTCCGCGTTGATGAACACGTACTCGTCAAAGGGCAGCAACGCCGCCACGCCGTTGCCGAAGTCCGCCGCCGCCGGCACCCGCGCCAGCGCGCTCACCGGCTCGCCTGGCAGCAGCGGGTGGCGCAGGCGCATCCACACCGTCGCCTCGCCCACCGGCGCGTGCGCGCTGGAGATCCCCACCTCGGGCAGGCCGCCTTTCAAAGGCCGTCCCGCCAGGAAGCGCATCTCCATCGCGGTCGAGGCGAAGCTCCGCCGCTCGGCCTGACCATCCGGCACGAAGTGCACCTCGTGGCCCTCCTGCGGGCCCGGCAGGCGCCCGTCCTCGTACGCGCGCACTACCTCTCCCGCGCGCGGCGGCAGCTCTCCTGGCGCGGGCTGGATGCGCAGCGCGCGCGCCCGGCACACGAGCTCGCCGGCCGGGGCCTGCCCGGCGCCGCTCCGGCCGACCGCGCTACTCGACTCGCTCGCGGCCTGGTTGGGGGCGCCGGTCCTCACCACTGCGCGCAACTCTGCCTCCAACGCCTGCACCCGGCGTCCCGGCCGCGTGACGCGCGTGGTCAGCTCCAACGGCCCCAACGGGATCGGCCGCAAAAACTCGAAGTACAGCCGCGCGAACGGCAGTTCCCCGCCCGGCTCGATCCGCTCCAGCTCGGCCGCGATCAGCGCCGCCGGCGCGCCGCCGTGCAGCGCGTTCGGGTCCCACGGCCCGCGCGCGTGCTCGGTCGGCTCGAAACGCCGGCGCTGCGCGTCGAGCGCGAGGAACACGCTCTCCGCGTCCGTCCCCGCGCGCTGCGGACTCGCCGCCAACTCGCCTGGGTCGCTGCCGGCGGCACGCGCGGGCGCCTCGGGCTGCGTCGTCTCCCCGCTCACGGCGCCAGACGCGCCACGAAGTCCGCCAACTTGCCCGGGTCGCGCAGCGGCGCGCCATGGCCGAAACACGCCAGCGCCGGGCGCAGCTCCGCCAGCCGCCGCGCCGACTCGCGATTGCGCGCCGGGTCGGGCGTGAACAGGTCCGGCGGCAGGTGCAGCCCCGGCATCCCCGTGATGAAGTGTATGTTGCCGAGCACGTCGCCCACGATCAGCACCCTGTCCGACTCGCGCCAGTAGGACACATGCCCCTTGGCGTGCCCCGGGGTCTCCAGCACCGTGAAGCCCGCGACCTCGTCCCCCTCGTGCAGCACCCTGGCGACCGGGTGCGTCGGCCCCGTCCACATGCGCGCCTGCAGCGCGTTCAACCACCCCGGCGCCTTCGGGTTTCTGATCGCGCCCGGCGTCTCCATCGCCGGCACGTCCCCCTGACCGCACCACAACGGGATCCCCAGCTGCTCGCACACCGCGTGGCTCGATCCCTGGTGGTCGGGGTGGGCGTGGGTGAGCGCGTGTGCGCTCACCGTCCGGCCCGCGAGCTGGCGCAGGATGCGGCGTCTGGCCTGGCGCGTGGCGGCGTCGATCAGCACGTCGCCGACCAGATACACGTTGATCGCGTTGCGCGGCCAACCGCCCAACTGGTGGACGTCCGCTGCCAGTTCCTTCATGCGGCCTCCCCTTCGTTCGGCGTCATCTGCCTACCGACCTTATCCGCGCTTGCAGCTCATCTGCGGTCTCCCTTCTGCGCGGTCTGTCTCGTCTGTGTTCTGTCGCGTCTGCGTGTCTGCCTCAGCCGGCTTCCGGCTCGTCGGCGCGCATGGCTCGTCGCGGATCGCCCCGCCCGCCCATCTGCCTCACCCGCGCGACTCCCACGAGAAGCCGCGCACGGCGAACACCAGCCCGAACAGCCCCCACAGGGCGATCACCGCCAGCGCGTCGAGATTACTGCCCAGCGACTTCCCGGTTACGA
Organism: uncultured Solirubrobacterales bacterium; assembly: GCA_963804675.1. Lineage (GTDB taxonomy): Bacteria > Actinomycetota > Thermoleophilia > Solirubrobacterales > Solirubrobacteraceae > Palsa-744. The sequence continues at coordinate 3,893,623 of CAWDRI010000001.1, forward strand.
GTGCCGCATACAAACCTTCGATCAAATGCACCAGCGGCAGCGCTTGCGCGATGTTGCGCACAAACGCCGGCGCGTGCTTTTCGTCGAACACGTAAAACGACACGAACACCACCGGCAGGAACACCGCGTTGACATACGCCGCGGTCGACTCGAAGTTCGGGATCGCGTGCGCGAACGCCACGCCGAGTGCGGCGAAACACACCACGCCCACCAGTACGAACACCACCAGCTCCGCCCACTCCTTCGGCCAGCCGATCCCGAACACCAGCCGGCCCGCCAGCACCACGATCGCGATCTGCAGCGCCGTGTTCGTCACCGCATTGGCCGCCACCCCGCCGAAGTAGCTGCCGGTCGGCAGCGGCGTGCCGCGGATTCGCTTGAGCACCCCACGCTCGCGCAGGAACACGATGTTGTACGCCAACGCCGTAAACGTCGTCGACATCACGCTCATCCCCGCGATCGCCGGCACCAACCGGTTCAGCTGATGCTGGTTGCCGTGCAGGATCGCCCCGCCGCCGACCAGAAACAACAGCGGCAGCACGAAGTTGAAGAACGCCGCGCTCGGGTTGCGCCAAAACATCCTGCGCTCCAGCCGGTACTGGCGCCAGGAGAGGGCGATCGTCTCAGGCATCGGCCGTCTCCCGGTCGGGGGTCGGATGGTCGGGGGGCGGGAGGTCGGGGGGCGGGAGGTCTGCGGGTTGGCGGGGGCGGCCGCCGTGGTCGACGCCCGCACCGGCGACGGTCGGCGCATCGGCCGTCAACTCCAGATACACGTCCTCCAGCGACGGCCTTCCCACGCTCAGCTCCTCCAGCTGCTCGCCGCGCGCCAGCGCCTGCTCGGTCAGCGTGTGCAGCAGCGCCGTCGGGTCGTCGGTCTCATGCTCGACCAGCTGCCCGCCCGCGTCACGGTAGGCGACCCGGTAGTGCGAGGCGCCCACGCCGAGCTCGCGCGGCGGCCCGACCGCGAGGATCCGCCCGTCCTTGACGATCGCCACCCGGTCCGCCAGCGCCTGGGCCTCATCCAGGTAGTGCGTCGTCAGCAGCACCGTCTTGCCCAGCGCGCGCAGCGACCTCACCGTCTCCCACGCCGCCCGCCGCGCCTCCGGGTCAAAGCCCGTCGTCGGCTCGTCCAAAAAGATCAGCTCCGGGTCGCCCACCAGCGCCAGCGCGAAGTCCAGCCGCCGCAGCTGCCCGCCCGACAGCGTGCGGCAGCGCGCGTCGGCCTTCTCACCCAGGCCGACCAGCTCCAGCGTCTCATCCACCGCGCGCGGATGTGGATACAGGCTGGCCCAGTGCGCCAGCGCCTCGCGTGGCGTGATGTGGCCATAGATCCCGCCCGCCTGCAGCACGATCCCGATCCGCTGGCGCAGCGCGCGCTGGCGGCGCCCCGGGTCGTACCCCAACACCGACACCTCGCCGCCGTCGCGTGCCCGGTAGCCCTCCAATATCTCGACCGTCGTCGTCTTGCCCGCCCCGTTTGGCCCCAGCAGGCCGAACACCTCGCCGCGGCGCACCGCGATGTCGATTCCGCGCACCGCCTCGTACTCGCCGTAGCGCTTGTGCAGGTTCCTGACTTCGATCGCTGGGGTGTCGCCCGCTGCGGGGGTGTCGCGGGCCGCGGGGCTGTCGCGGGGTGTGGGGTTGTCGCGGGCTGCGCGGGTGTCGCCTACCGCCGGGGCGGCACCGGTGGTAGATGCATCGCTCACCGCGCCATCATCGCAGGGCGCCCTCAACGCCTGCTGTGCCTTGGTGGGAGGGGTGATGTAGTACGATGCTACAACATGCTCACCGTGCCCGAAGCCGCTCGCATCACCGGCCGCAACCCCGAGACCGTCCGCCGCTGGATCCGCCAAGGCAAGCTGCGTGCGAGCAAGGTCGGCACCCAGCACATCATCGACGAGCACGACCTCGACGCCATGCAGCCCGGACCGTACCCCGACATGCTGCCGATGCCGAAGGGCTGGAAGAAGACATGGGGGGGCAAGCCGATGCCCAACGTCGCGGCCTTGATCAGGGAATCGCGAGCTGGCCACTGAACGCGTGCTGGTCGTCGACGCCAGTCTGGTCGTCGAGTGGTGCATCGGCTTTCACGATCTTGACGAGCTGGCGCCGGGCGAGCGGTGTGCTCCCCCGCTGATGTGGAGCGAGGCGCACTCGGCGCTGCACCAGCTGGCCTGGCGCAAGGATCTCGACGGGGTTGAAGCCCACCGTGCCCGCTCTCGCCTCGCGACCGTCGACATCCAACGCCAGGCGCCCCCCGGTCTCGCCGACGAGGCCTGGCGCATCGCCGACCAACTCGGTTGGGCGAAAACCTACGACGCCGAGTACGTCGCGCTCGCCTCGCTGCTGGGCTGCCGGCTCGTCACCGCCGATGCTCGCCTGCGCCGTGGCGCCGACCGGCTCGGCTTCGTCCTCGGGCCGACCGAGCTGTAGTCGGCGCGGATCACCGGTGTGAGGCGCCGACGGGTCGTGCGCGCCGCGGGCGCGGGGCCGTTTGGCGCAGGCCGCGCGCCGCGGCGGGGCAGGGACGCCCCGACCCGTCTGCCGGCGTCGCCGGGCCCGCACGCGCGGACGATCTCCAACCCAAACCCACCTGCCCGGCAACCGCTCCCTGCTACCAGTGCACTCCCCGCGTCAACGTCGCCATCGCGATCTGCTCGAAACTCGCCCGCTCCTCCACGTCCTCGTGCCCCTTTGCCGCGCCCGAGTCCGGGAACACCCTGTAGGCCAGATGCAGGATCCGATCCACGGCCTTCGGTGACAGCGCATATGCGACCTCGCCCGCCGTCCCCAGCCGCGTGCCCATGTGCTTCGGGCGGCTGCGCAGCGCCTCGCAGATCATGTCCGCCGCCTCGTCCGGGGTGATCGCCGGGAACGCGTCATACATCTTCGTCGGCGCGATCATCGGCGTGCGCACCAGCGGCATATGAATCGTGGTGAACGTCACACCGTCGCCGATCGTCTCCGACGCGACCACCCTGGTGAACGCGTCGAGCGCCGCCTTCGAGGCCACGTACGCCGAAAACCTGGGCGGGTTCGTCTGCACGCCGATCGAAGAGATATTCACGAAATGCCCGCTGCCCCGCTCACGCATATCCGGCAGCAGCCCCAGAATCAGGCGGATCGCGCCGAAATAGTTCAGCTGCATCGTGCGCTCAAAATCGTGAAAACGGTCATACGACAGCGCGATCGAACGCCGGATCGAGCGGCCCGCGTTGTTCACCACCATGTCGACATGTCTGTGGTCGGTCAGCACCCTCGCCACCAGATCGTCCACCGACTCCATCTCCGACATATCCGCCGCGTACACGAACGCCGTCCCGCCCGCCGCCACGATCTCCGCCCTGACCTCCTCCAGCCGCTCCACGTTGCGCGCCACCAGCAACGGTACCCCGCCCGCCGCCGCCACCTTCAGCGCCGTCGCCTTGCCGATCCCCGACGACGCGCCCGTGATCAGCACGCGCCTGCCGCTCACCGCCTCGGCCAGCGTGCGGTCCCTGCTCAGGTTCGGGTCCATCTCGCGCTCCCAGTAGTCCCACAGCCTCCCCGCGTAGGAGCGCAGCTCCGGCGGGCGCTCGATCCCCGAGCCGGCCAGCGCCAGCTGCGTCGCGCGGCTGTCAAAGCGCGGCACCAGCTCCATATTGGCGATCACCTCCTCCGGGATCCCCAGGTCGCGCAGCACCAACCCGCGTAGCTGGTGCCACGGCGGCAGTCCCAGCGTCAGCCGCAGCGGCCACTTCGGCAGCGCGTCGGTGAGGCGTTTGTCGATCGTCACCGCCACCCTTGGCGCGTGCGCTGCCGCCGCCAACTCGTTGATAAGTTCGCTCACCCGTTGCTTGCGCGGATCGGTCAAATGAAACGCGTTGCCGTCTTGCTCGGGCTCGTGTGCCAACCGCTCCAGCGCCTTAGCCACCCAATCGACCGGCACCACGTTCGTGCGGCCCAGATCGACCCCCACCAGCGGCAGCCATTCCGGCACCAGCCCCCGCAGCCGCTGGATCGCCTTGAAAAAGTAGTACGGCCCATCGATCTTGTCCATCTCGCCCGTCTGCGAGTCGCCCACCACGATCCCCGGCCGGTACACGCGCCACGGCACAAACGGCTGTTCGCGCACGATCCGCTCCGCTTCGAACTTCGTCCGGTGGTAGGGCGAGGGCAGCTTCTGCCCCTCGTCGAACATCTCCTCCGTGAACGTCCCCGCGTAGGACCCCGCCACCGCGATCGACGACACGTGGTGCAGGCACCCCGCCTCCAGCGACCTTGCCAACTCCACCGCGTGCGTCGTCCCGCCGACGTTCACCGCCACATCCCGCTCCACCGGCGCCGTCATGTCGTACACCGCCGCCAGGTGGAACATGTGCCCGATCCCGCCGCGCAGCTCGGCGATCGTCGCCTCATCCACCCCCAGCAGCGGCCTGCGCAGATCGCCCACCACCGCCACCACCCGCTTGCCCGCGCCGGGCCCGACTGCCAGCTCCCACCGTCTCACCAGCTCGTCGAGCTGCTCCTTGGATTCCTCGCGCACCAGCACGTACACCTTGCCCTGCCGGTTGCCCAGCAGCAGCTGCACGAGCCTACGCCCGATAAAGCCCGTCGCGCCCGTCACGAAATACGCCATACCTCCTGCGAGGATAGTCGCTGGCGCGCCATGGGATGTGCAGGGGGTGCTGTGGGATGTGTGGGCGCAGGCAAGGCGCGCGCGGGCGCGTGCGCGTGCGCGCGCGCATGGGTCCGAGCGTGTTACGCCCCGGCGCCCGCTCCGCCGCGGCCCTCGCCGCCGGCGAACCGCGCCGCGCCCGCGACCGCGTCGGCGAACACCTCCGGGCCCGCCTGGGCCTCCAGCGCCAGTCCGTCCGCGAGCGGCATCCCGAACCCCTCGATCGCCGCCCGTCTGTCCGCCAGCATCGTGCGCTGCGGAAAGCGCGCCACGTTCTGTGCGAACTCCAGCGCCCGCTCCACATGCTTGCCCGGCGCCACCAGTTCGTTGACCAGTCCCATCGCGTGTGCCTCCTGCGCGTCGACGATCCTCCCCGTCAGGATCATCTCCAGCGCCCTACCCATCCCCACCACCCGCGGCAGCCGCTGCGTGCCCCCGTCGATCAGCGGCACCCCCCAGCGCCGCTCGGGAAAGCCCAGCTGCGAGTCCTCCGTCGCGATCCGCACGTCGCACCACAGCGCCAGCTCCAGCCCTCCCGCCAGCGCCCACCCCGAGATTGCGGCGATCGTCGGCTTGCTCGGCGTCCTGCGCGTGAAGCCCATCGGCCCACCCGGCGCGTCCAGCCGGTCGGCGTAGGTCTCGATCGCCTTCAGGTCCGCCCCCGCGCAGAACGCCACCCCGCCTGCGCCCGTCAGCACCAGCGCCCTTGCGTCCTCCTCGGCCTCAAAGCGCTCGAACGCCTCGCCCAGCGCCACCGCGGTCGGGCCGTCAACCGCATTGCGCCGCTCCTGGCGGTCGATGCTCAGCAGCGCCGCCGCGCCGTGGCGCTCGTAGCGGACGCTCACCAGCCGCCGTGCCAGCGCTCGTCGCCGGCCTGCGCCTTGTGGGCCGCCACCCTCGCGTCTTTGCGCTTTTCCAGGTGTTTCTGCAGCAGACTCGCCAGCAGCACGAACGTCGGGAAGAACACGACCAGGATGAAACCGGCCACCGTCACGACCTTGTCGTTGGTCGCGCCATAAAAGCCCCGCCCGTCGTTTTCGCCGATCGCCGCCGGCGCGAGCACCAGCAGCAACAGCACGCTGTAGGAGACGGTGGCCAGGGCGCGACGCATCACTGGCGCAATGCTACCGGAGCGCGCGGCGAGGATGTCGCCGCTAACGCCGCCGGCAGGGCCGCCGGCAGCGTGAAGCACACCCGTGTGCCCGCCGCCGTCTCGCCGAGCCAGATACGCCCGCCGTGCGCCTCCACGATCGCGCGCGCGATCGCCAGCCCGAGACCCGCCCCAGGGCCCGTGCGCGCCGCCTGGAGCCCGCCGCGGTAGAACGGCTCGAACACGTGCGGCCGGTCCTCCAGCGCGATCCCCGCACCGCTGTCCGCGACCTCGACCTCGACCCCCGCCCCGTCCCCGGCTGCGCTCGCCCGCACCGCCACGCTGCCGTCCCGCGGCGTGTGGTGGATCGCGTTCTGCAGCAAATTCGCCAGCACCCTGCGCATCCGGTCGGCGTTCGCCTGCGCCTGCACGGCGCCGGCCGGCAGTTCCGCGCGCAGCACGACCCCGGCGGCCTCCATACTCGGGCGCACCAGCTCGATCGCCTCGTCCACAAGCGTGCGCACGTCCACCTCGCCCGTGCTCCACGCCACCTCGCCCGCGTCCAGACAAGACAGCTCGAACAGGTCGTCGATCAGCGCTCCGAGCGTGCGCACGTTCGCGCCCATCGTGCTGACGTAGCGCCTGGCCGTCTGCGCGTCGACCAGCTCGTCCTCCAGCGCCTGCGCCAGCAGTCGCAGGCTGCTCAACGGCGTACGCAGATCGTGCGAGACCGCCGCGATCACCTGCCGCCGCGCCGCGTCGGCGGCGTCGCGCGAACGCTCCTCCGCAGCCAGCGCCGCGATCATCCGGTTCGCCGCGCCCGCCAGCTCCGCCAGCTCACGGCCCGAACGCGCCTCGATCTGCACCGCGCGCTCGCCGCGCTCCACCGCCTGCAGCCCATCCCGGATCGCGCGCACGTCGCGCGCCGCGCCGCGCCACAGCAGCTGTGCCGCGCGCGTCGCCACCACCGCCGCGAACAGCACGATCGCGATCGTCATCCACGCGTCATGCGGCGACACGTACATCACCGCCGCGCCGATCGCCACCGCCGCCAGCAGCTGGCCCAGCGCCAGACCGACACCCAGCTCAAAACGCCGCCGCAGCGTCGCCGTCGCCGGTCGCAGCCGCTGCGCGTCCGCCAGCTGCGCCACCGCCAGCGCCACCAACCCCACCGGCGCCAGAATCTCCGCCGTCGCCACCGCCGCGTGCACGCCGCCGAGCGCAGCCATCACCGCGCACGCCGGCGCCAGCGCGAGCGCCAGCACCAGCGCGACTGCGGGCGTCGCGCGTCTCATCGGCCGCCATCCGGACTGCGGGGCGGCGCGGGTCCTTCGGGGGCGTGCAAAGGGGTGAGGTGCGTCGCGGGACTCACGGCCTGAACCTATAGCCGACGCCCCACACCGTCTGCACGTAACGCGGGCGCTCCGCGTCGGGCTCCAGCTTTGCCCGCAGCCTACGGATATGGACCGTCACCGTCGAGCAATCCGTGTAGTCCGGCAGCCCCCACACCGACTCCATCAGCCGGTCGCGGCTGAACACCTGTCCGGGGTGGCGCGCCAAAAACGCCAACAGGTCGAACTCCCGCACGGTCAGCGCGACCTCGCGCGCCGCTGCGCCCGCGTCGCCGTCCGGCGTGCCGCCCGCCGGCGCCTCCCCGGCGCCGGTCGGCGTGTTGCCCGCTGGCGCCTCCCCGGCGCCGGTCGGCGTGTTGCCTGCCGGCGCCTCCCCGGCGCCGGTCGGCGTGTTGCCCGCTGGCGCCTCCCCGGCGCCGGTCGGCGTGTTGCCCGCTGGCGCCTCCCCGGCGCCGGTCGGCGTGCTGCCTGCCGGTGTCTCCCCGGCGCCGGCCGCGACCAGCACGCGCCGCGTCGCCGGCTCGATACGCAAACCCTCGAACACCAACGCCGACTGCTCCTTAGGGCGCGCCTCGACGGCCGCGCCCGGGCGCTCGCGGCGCAGCACCGCTTCCACGCGCGCCACCAGCTCGCCCGGCGAGAACGGCTTAACCACATAGTCGTCCGCGCCGCGCCGCAGCCCGACGATCCGCTCCGACTCCCGGCCACGCGCCGTCAGCAGGATCACGCGCGTCGCTGACACGGGCGGACCCGCGCGCTGCGCGGACCCGGGCGCCTCCTGCTCGCGCTGGGCCTCCTCCTGCAGCCTGCGCATCACCTCCAAACCGTCGATCCCCGGCAGCATCACGTCGAGCACCACCAGATCCGGCGTGCGCTGCGCGCTCAGCGCCAGCGCCTGCGCGCCGTCCCCCGCCACCCTCGTCTCGTAGCCCGCGCGCTCCAGATAGCGCGCCACGACCTCCGCGATCGTCGGCTCGTCGTCGACCACCAACACCGACGCTCGTGGTTTGCGCTCTGCACTCGCTGACATCGCCACCCCGATCATCGCAGCGCTCGCTCAGCCGAACGTGAAGTCGTACACCGTCGTCCCCGGCGCCGGTTCCACCGTCAGCGTGTGCGTCTGCACCGACGGCAGGTTCACGAGGTTGTAGATGTCCTGAAAGCGCACGTCCGCGACAGCGCCGTGCACGCTCGTGCCCGCCGCGGCCTGCGGGATCGGGCGTCCGTCGAGCAGCACCCGCACCGGCCGCGGATGGCCGGGCGAGCCCATCACCAGATACACCCTCCGTGCCCTGAAGTGCAACTGCACCGCCGCGCCCTCGCCGAGCGCCGTCATGCCCCACGCGCCGACCTGCAGCCTGCCCGCCAGGCGCAGCGCGCTCAGCGGCGGCGGCTGGGCGGGCAGCGGGCCGTAGTCGTGCACGCCCGCGCGCACCGCGCCGTTCGTAAAGCGTTCGCCGCGTTCGGTGCCCAGATAGGACTCCGGCGTCACTTCCGTTTCCGAGGGTTTCAGCGCGTCGACGTGCGCCGGCCCGCTCAGTCCCGCCGCGCCCGCTTCCACCAGCAGGCTGCGGATCGCACGCTGCTTGGCTTCGTAGTTGCCCTCGCCGAAGTCCGCCAGGCGGATGCGGCCCTGCGCGTCGATCAGGTACTCCGCCGGCCAGTATTCGTTGTTGTACGCATCCCACGTGCCGTAGTCGTTGTCCTGCACCACCGGGTAGTGGATGCCGTTCTGCTTGATCGCTTCCGCGACGTTCGACGCCGAGTGCTCGAACGGGAACTCCGGCGTGTGCACGCCGACGATGTCAAAACCCTCGCCGTGGTACTTCGCGTACCACGCGTTGAGGTAGGGCAGCGTGCGGATGCAGTTGATGCACGTGTACGTCCAGAAGTTGACCAGCACGACATGCCCGCGCAGGCTCGCCAGCGTCAGCGGCTTCTCGCCCGGCGTGTTGAACCAATCCTGCGTTTCTTTGAATTCCGGCGCCACCCCGAGCACCGGCAGGCGCAGGCCCGCGTCGGCCTGCTGCAGCCCGCCGGCCTGGCGCGCCTTGTGCCCGCGCAGCGCCGCCAGCTGCGTTTTCGCGACATGGCTCGACTCCAGGCCGTTGGTGGGGTCGACGAGAAACGACGGCAGATCGCTCGCGACGGCCGTCTCAAAGCGCGTGTCGTAGTTGCCGAGCATCGCCAGCGCGATCAGCACCATCACCGCGCCCATCGCCATCTGAAAGCGCCCGCTGCGCCGCGCCAGACGCCCAGTCAGCCGTCGCCCGCCGAGCATCAGCGCGTACAGCACGACCGCCGAACCGACCCCGTACGCGAGTGCCACCCCGAGGCGCCCCGCGCTGAGGCTCTGCGAGGCGGAGACCGTGATCACACCCGCGAGGATCGGCCCCGCGCAGGGCGCATAGACGAAGCCCAAACCGCCGCCGACCAGCATCCCCGACCAGAAGCCGCCGCCGCCGCGCTCGCCCGGCCCCCCCGCCGCGGTGCCACCGGCGCTGACGCCGCCGCTCGGCCCGATACGGCTCAGGCGCGCCTCCAGGCGGTCGCCGATCGGCGGCACCAGCAAACTCACGCCAAAACCGATCAACGCGACGATCGCGAGCGTGCGCAGCAGGCTGTCGGGCAGCCCGAGCGCCGAGATCACATAGACGAGCGCGACCGTCGCGAACGTGAACGACAGCGCCAGGCCCGTCACGACCCCCAGCGGCCGGCGGCGGCCGCCCGTCGCGCCCGCCGCGAGCGCGACCGGCAGCACGGGCAGCACGCACGGCGAGACCGCGGTGGCGGCGCCGGCGATGAAACCGAACAAGATCAGGATGACCATGGGACGATCCTGACGGGCAGATATTTCCGATCCATTACGCGCTCTTCTCCGGCCCGGCAGCTCGCGAGCTGCCGGGCGACTCCAGTGTGACGCCTCGAGCGCAGCATCACGCGACACGTAAGGAAACCGTAATAGGCGTCCGCTGCACTGCGCGCACCCGGGCCAGCGCCCGACCATCCAACCGTCCCCGTACATGGAGGAGACAGACATGCACCGCACCCCGATCAAGCACCGCCTACTCGCGCTCGGCGCCTCGCTGGCGATCCTCGCCGCCGCTCCCGCGGCAGCGCAGGCCGGCTCGATGAAGCACCACTCGATGAAGCACCACCACCACGCGATGAAGCACCACGCGATGATGAAAAAAGGCTGAGCCTACCCGCCGTCGCCGCGCGGCGCACCGGTCGCGCGGCGATCCCTCAACGCAGAACAGTTTCAGCTACGAATACAAAATGATAACATCCGGCGATGCGCCAATAGTTTAGATAGGCGGACATCGTCGAGAGTTCGCCACCGCGGCGAGCGCGCGAGGCGGGACGGCCATGCGGCCGTCCTCGTTGCAACGGCTCGCCGAGGCGGGATCGCTCTCGGGCGTCAATCGACCGACCGCGAAGGGGGCTTGCCATGAGTACGCCGGTGAATCCACAGCCGCACATGAGTGCGTCCGGACCGCCACGGTTCGCCGCAGGGCCGGTCGCGACGGCGCTGGAACTCGGTCCGCTCGCGCCGCTCGTCGGCACCTGGGCGGGGCGCGGCTTCAACGCGATCTGGCGACCCGACAACGAACAGCCGCCCGAGAACAGCAAAATCAAACGCTTCCTCGAGCTGAACCTCACAAGCGAGGGCTTCGAATTCGAAACGATCCCCGGCGTAGTCCCCAACCGCGGCTTTGCGACCCAGCCCGACCTCGGCCTGTTCGGCCTGCACTACCTGCAGCGCGTCACCGACGCCGACCCTCCCGGCTTCTCGACCGCCGGCCAGGCGCTGCACATCGAGCCGGGCTTCTTCATGAACGTGCCCGCCAGCACCGTCCCGCCGAACCCGCCCACGATCGTGCGTCTGGCGACGATCCCGCACGGCGTCAGCCTGCTGATGCAGGGTGTCACCCCCGACCCGACCCCCGCGCCGGGGAAGCCCGAAATCCCGCCGATCTTCCCGATTCCGGGCCTGCCGAAATTCAACCCCGCGCCCGGGGCGCTCGGGCTGGGCCTCCAGCCGGTCAACATCCCGCCGCCCGGGGGCGACGGCGCCGAACACAAAGTCGAAGAGCTCAACATCACCAAAGACGGGCCCGGCTCGCAGAGCAACGGCCCCTACCCGATGACGTTCCAGGGCTTCGTCAACGACCCCAACTCGGTGCTGCGCGACGCGATCGACGGTCAGGAGATCCTCGGCACGGTCGCGATTAAATTGACGACCGACGGCGTCGCCGACAGCATCGCCAACATCCCCTTCCTGGGAATCCCCAACGCCGCCGAACCCGACAACCCCGTCAACCCCAACGCGTTCGTGCACTCCGCCAGCGCGACCTTCTGGATCGAGTGGGTCCGCCTCAACAGCGCCCACCCGCTGGCCCAGCCCGGACCGGCGCGGCAAACCGCGGCGGCGGCCGGCGTGGAACCATTCGCGAACGAACCGCACTTCCTGCAACTGCAGTACACCCAGACCGTCATCCTGATCTTCAACAAAGTGCTCTGGCCGCACGTCACCGTGGCCACGCTCACGCTCAGCGCCGGCTAGTGTCGTGAGTCAGAATTTTGGGTGCAGTCTTGCGCGCCGGCTGGGCGCGACTGGGGCCGCACGGACGGCTAAGGGTACTGAGCGTACCTGTGCCGGCCGGGTGGATCCAGGCGCGTTCAGACGCCGCGAGGCGGCCGCGAAATTCTGACTCACGACACTAGCGGCGCGGGCACCGCGAACCCGCCCAGAGCCGGCCGCAAGGCCGGCTCACCCTCACAAACATTTCCCTGCACGGCCATCCGAGCACGGCGCCCCCGACGTCCCAGGCCGCGCTCGGATGCTCCCTAGTATGGCCCACGATGGCCGTACTGATCGCCTCCGACCTGCACAAGGACATCGCCGGCAAACCGCTGCTGCGCGGCGTCTCGTTCAAGCTCGAGCGCCGCGAGCGCATGACGATCGCCGGTCGCAACGGCGCCGGCAAGACGACGCTGCTGCGGATGCTCGCCGGCGAGGAGTCGATCGACCGCGGCGAGCTCAGCCTCGGCAAGGGCGTACGGATCGCGCTGCACGACCAGCGCCCCCCGCGCGAGCGGGGGGTAGCGCTGCGCGACTACGTGCTCTCGGGCTGCGCGCAGGAGCTCGCCGCCGAGCGCGAGCTCTCCGGGCTGGAGCGGCAGATGGCCGGCGACGGCGCCACCGAGGGGGCCGCGGGCGAAGCGCTGCTCGGCCGCTACGCGCGCGCGCAGGCCCGCCTGGAGACGCTCGGCGGCTACCTCTGGCGCGACCGCGCGACCGTCATGACACGCGGCCTAGGCTTTGCCGAGAACGACCTCGACCGCCCGCTGGACACATTCTCCGGCGGGCAGCTCACCCGCGCCTCGCTCGCGCGCGCGCTCGCCACGAACGCCGACGTCCTGCTGCTCGACGAGCCCACCAACCACCTCGACATCGAGTCCCTCGAGTGGCTCGAGCAGACGCTCACGGGCCTCGACGCCGCGGTCGTGCTCGTCGCGCACGACCGCTGGTTCCTGGAGGCCGTCGGGACCGCCGTGCTCGAGCTGGAGGCCGGCCGCTCGCGCTTCTTTCCCGGTACCTGGCACCAGTGGCGCCGCGAGCAGGCCGCGCGCGAGCTCGCGCTGGGCAAGGCGATCGACAAGCAGCAGGCCGAGATCGAGCGCATGGAGCGCTTCATCGAGCGCTTCCGCTACAAGGCCACCAAGGCCAAACAGGCCCAATCGCGCGTCAAGAAACTCGCCAAGATCGAGCGCATCGAGCGCGGGGTGGGTGGGTTCAAATCAGGCAAGGGCCTGGAGTTCGCATTCAAGGCGCCCGAGCGCTCGGGCCGCGTGATCTTCGAGCTACAGGGCGGGCGCGTCGAGGTGGGGGGCAGAGAGGATCGCTCCGCGGTCTCCGACCGCTCCGCCGACGGGCGTGCGAAGCCCCCTCAGGACGCTCCTCGCGATCCGGACGCGATCGTGCTGCTCGAGCACGCCGAGCTGTGGCTCGAGCGCGGCGAGCACGTCTCGCTCGTCGGCCCCAACGGCACCGGCAAGACGACCCTGATCGAGACCCTCGCCGGCCAGCGCGCGCTCGCCGCCGGACGGTTGAGCACCGGTCACAACGTAAGGCTCGGCTACCTCTCTCAGCACGCCGACGAGCTCGGCGCCGGCGGGTCGCCCAACCAGAGCGTGCTCGAGGCCGCCGCGCGCGCCACCGCGCTCACACCGAACAAGGCCCGCGCGCTGCTCGGCCGCTTCCTGTTCTCCGGCGAGGAGGCCGAGAAACCGCTCGCCGGCCTGTCGGGGGGCGAGCGCCGCCGGCTCTCACTCGCCGTGCTCGTCAACTCCGGCGCCAACGTCCTGATCCTCGACGAGCCCACCAACCATCTCGACATCGAGAGCCGCGAGGCCCTGGAGGACGCACTCTCGTCGTTCACCGGCGCGCTGCTGCTCGTCTCCCACGACCGCGCCCTACTCGACGCCGTCGGGACGCGCACGGTCGCGATCGAGGATCACTCGCTGCGCAGCTACGAGGGCGGCTGGCCCGAGTACGTAAGGGTACGCGAAGCGCGCCGGGCGGCGGGGGAGGGGGCCGGCGGCGCTGTGGGTAGGGGTGCCGGCGGGGTGTCGGGGCTGGGTGCTCGTGGGGTGTCGGGGGCGGGTGGCGGCGGGGTGCCGGGGTCGGGTGCCGGTGGGCTGTCAGGGGCGGGTGGCGGCGGGGTGTCGGCGTCGGGTGCTCGTGGGGTGTCGGGGTTGGGTGCCGGTGGGGTGTCGGGGGCGGGTGGCGATGGTTCATTTTCGGGTGCCATTCGCGGCGGCGCGCGCGCACGCGCGCGTATGGGAGCGCTGGAGAACACCACCGCGGCAGGCGCTGACGCCGCCGAAGACGGCGCCGCAGGCGCCAACGGGGCAGGGGGGTCGCGTCGCGGCGCCAAGGCCAAGAAGCCCAAAGCCGCCGGGCCTTCCAAGAACCGCCTCAGTGCCCAGCAGAAGGCCGAGCGCACGATCGAAGACGCCGAGGCCGCGCTGCGCGCCCTGGAGGACGAGCTGGCCGACCCCGCGGCCTGGGCGACCAAGTACGACGCCGCCAAGTCCGAGGCGCGGCACACCGCCGCCAAGCGCGCGGTCGAGGCGGCCTACACGCAGCTGGAGGCGCTCGTCGAATAGCGCGCCGGGTGCGCCGGTGCCGTGGCGGCGCAGGACGACACTAGACTGGGTGGCTCGATGGAAGGCCGCCTGAAGATCGCCCGCAATGTCGCGCTCGTGCTGGCGCTCGCTGCCGCCGTGGACTTCCTGCCCGGCGGCTCGCGGGCGGCGAACACGTTCAGCACCGCCTTGCTCGTCGTCTTTCTAGCGGCGCTCGGCTGGTCGGCCATGTGGCTTTACCGCCAGCACCGGATCAGCGTCTACGGCCTCGGCGACAGCCGCCGCGGGCTGCTCTACGGCGCGACCGCGATCGGGGTGCTCACGGTCGCCGCCAAAGACCGCATGTGGGAAACAGGTTTCGGCGAGTTCCTGTGGTTCGTGCTCGTCGGGCTCGTGCTCTATACACTGATCGCGCTGTACCGCTACGCGCGCAGCTATTGAGCGCCCTGGCGAGGACCGACACGCTGGTCGCGCAGCGCCGTGCCCTGCCTGACCAGCCCGGCGTATATCTGTTTCGCGACGAGCGCGGACGGGTGATCTATGTCGGCAAGGCGAAGTCGATCCGCAAGCGCGTCGCCTCGCACTTCGCCAAGGCCCAGGGCGGGTGGGGGACCGGATCTCCCGGGCACGCCGAGATGCTCGCCGCCGTCGCGCGGATCGAGTGCGTCGTGGTGGCCTCCGAGGCCGAGGCGCTGCTCGCCGAGCAGAGCTTCATCAAGCAGTACCGGCCGCGCTTCAACATCCGCCTGCGCGACGACAAGTCCTACCCGTTCATCGCGGTCTCGCTCGACGAGGACTACCCGCGCGTGTACTTCACCCGCGAGCGCCACCGGCCCGGACGCGCGTACTTTGGCCCCTACTCCAACGCCAAGCGCGTGCGCGGCACGCTGGACCTGCTCGCCAAGATCTTCATGTTTCGCTCCTGCACCGGGCCAGAGCCCGGACGGCGCAGCGGCAGCCCGTGCTTGGACTACTACATCAAGCGCTGCCAGGCCCCCTGCGTGGGCTACGTCTCGCGCGAGGACTACCGCACCAACATAGACGGCGTGATCGACTTCCTCTCCGGGCGCTACCGCGCGATCGAGCGCGACCTCGACGCGCGTATGCGCGCCGCCGCCGCCGCACAGGAGTACGAGCAGGCCACGCTCGAGCGCAACCGCCTGCGGGCCGTGCACTCGCTGCTGGAGCGTCAGCGCGTCGCCAGCGAGTCGATTGGCACGCTCGATGCGGTCGCCGTCGCGCTCGACGGCGTCGATGCCAACGCCCAGGTCTTCCAGGTGCGCGACGGTGTGCTCTCCGACCGCCAGTCGTTCTACCTCGCCAACGAGACCCAGCGCCCGCTGGGCGAGGTCGCCGAAGAGTTCATGCTGCAGTACTACGCCGGCCACCTCTCGATTCCCGCGCAGATCGTCGTGCAGCGCGAGCTCGCCGAGGCCGATGGCCGTGAGGAGCCCGCGGCCCAGTCTCGCGCGGCGGCCGGTGCCGGTCTCGCGGCGCTGGCCGACGCGCTCGCCAGCCGCCGCGGCGGGCCCGTCGAGCTGCGCGCGGCCGAGCGCGGCGATAAGCGCCGCATCCTCGAGCTGGCCGAGCGCAACGCGCGCCTGGCCCTCGACCAGGAGCGTCTGCGCGCCGAGCGTCGCCGCCAAAGTCGTGTCAACGCGCTGGAAGGACTGCAGGAGGCGCTCGGGCTCGACGTGCCGCCCGTGCGGATCGAGTGCTTCGACATCTCCAACCTCGGCGGCACCCATACCGTCGCCGCGATGGTAGTGCTCGAGGGCGGCACCCCCAAGAAGTCCGACTACCGCCGCTTCAACATCCGCACCGTCGAGGGCTCCGACGACTTCGCCGCGATGGCCGAGGTGCTCGGCCGGCGCCTCGCCCAGTGGGAGCGCCAAATCGATATCTCCCCGCACGACGCCGAGTACGACGCGAGCTTCGCCACGCTGCCCAACCTTGTCGTGATCGACGGCGGCAAGGGCCAGCTCGGCGCCGGCCTGGGTGCGTTGCGCGCCTTCCGCGAGCGCGGCGTGGCCGTCGTCTCGCTGGCCAAGCGGATCGAGGAGATCTTCCTACCCGGCCGCCGCGCGCCGCTGGTGCTCGACCACCACACCCCCGAGCTGCAGCTCCTCCAGCGCGCCCGCGACGAGGCGCACCGCTTTGCGATCGCTCACCACCGCAGCCGCCGTGACCGCACGATGAGACGGTCGGTGCTGGACGACCTGCCCGGCATCGGCCCCGCACGCAAGCGCGCCCTGCTCGCCCACCTCGGCTCCCCCGAGGCCGTGCTCGGGGCCTCCCGCGAGGAGCTTCAGGCGGTGCCGGGGCTGCCCGCCAAGGTCGCCCGGGAATTGCACGCCCGACTCCACCGCGCCGGCTGACGGGGCGGGACCGGCCACGGGGTGGTCCGAGACGGCCACATCGAAGTTACGTCCCTGTCCGTTCCACGCGGCACAATCAGGGCGTGTCCTCCGTGTTCAGACCTTTGCGCAGTCCGCTGCGCCAGACCGCCAAGCCCGCCGTCGAGTCGCTGCTGAAAGAGCTGGTGATCATCACCGGCTTCTCCGGCGCGGGCAAGTCGACCGCGATGAACGTGTTCGAGGACGCCGGCTACTTCTGCGTGGACAACCTGCCGCCCGAGATGATCCGCTCGCTCGTCGAGCTGTTCATGCACGAGGGCTCCAAGGTCGAGCGCGCGGCGGTCGTCTCCGACGTGCGCGGCGGCGCCTACTTCGAGGCCCTGCAGGCCGTCGTCGACGACCTGCAGTCGCTCGGCCTGGACCACCACGTGTTGTTTTTGGAGGCCGCCGAGCAGACGCTCGTGACCCGCTACAAGGAGACCCGCCGGCGCCACCCGCTGGCCCCCGACGGTTCCGTCGCCGTGGGCGTCGCGGCCGAGCGCGCGTTGCTCGAGCCGCTGCGCAACCGCGCCGACGTCGTGATCGACACGACCGGCGTGTCGACCTCCACGCTGCGCGCGAAGATCGCCGACGAGCTGCTGCCGCGCCGGCCCGCCAGCCGCCTTGCGCTGACGATCATGAGCTTCGGCTTCAAGCACGGGCCGCCGCGCGAGGAGGATCTCGCCTTCGACGTGCGCTTCCTGCCCAACCCCCACTACGTGCCCGAGCTGCGCGACCAGACCGGCCACGACCCGGCCGTCGTCGAGTACGTCGGGCGCGACGGGCGCCTCGCCGAGTTCTACGAGCGGCTGCACGCGCTGCTCGATTTCCTGCTGCCACAGTACGTAGCCGAGGGCAAGGCCCACCTCGTGATCGGCATCGGCTGCACCGGCGGCCGGCACCGTTCGGTGGCGATCGCCGAGCACCTCGCCGCCCGCTACGCCGACCGTGACGACATCGCCGTCGCCGTCACCCACCGCGACATCGACAAGCGCTCGCGCAACGCGTGATCGACCATCTCGGCATCGAGGTCGGCGACCTGCGCCGCTCCGCCGCCTTCTACGACGCGGTTTTCTTCGCGATCGGCGTACGCCGGCTGCACGAAAGCGAACACGCGATCGCCTACGGCGTGATCGCGCCGATGTTCTGGATCGTCACGCGCGGGCGCCCGCCCGCACCCGGTTACGGCCACGTCGCGTTCAGCGCCGTCGGGCGCGTCGCGGTCGACAGCGCCCACGCCGCCGGTCTCGCCAACGGCGGGCGCGACGACGGCGCGCCCGGTCTGCGCACGCGCTACGGGCCGCTCTACTACGCCGCCTACCTGCTCGACCCCGACGCGCTGCGCGTGGAGATCGTCGCCAACTCGCGCTGAGCGGGCCAGCGGCTGCGCGGCGGCTCCGATGCGCGGCGGCAGCACGGTCGCGGCGCGGCGCAGCGAGTTGCGTCGCGTGAGTCGTGCGCCGGCCGGGTCGCGTGCGCTGCGCGCCGGCCGAGTAGCGGCGCGGTCCGGTAGCCTTCGCAGGGCAGCCGGGTCGTAGGGGTAACGCTCCCACGGTCCGGCATTCGTCATTTCGCCGCTCGTCGTTCGTTATTCGCTTGCAGGAGGCACACAAAGCATGCCCGTACGCGTCGCCATCAACGGATTCGGTCGCATCGGTCGCAACGTCGTCAGGGCTGCCGCGGCGCGCGCGCAGCGTCCGGACATCGAGTGGGTCGCAGTCAACGATTTGACCGACGCCAGGACACTGGCGCATCTGCTCAAGTACGACTCGGTGTTTGGCCGCTACCCCGGCACGGTGGCGCTGCTCGACGACGCCACGATCGAGCTGGACGGCAGCCCGCTGCGCGTGCTCGCGCAGACCGACCCCGGGCAGCTGCCGTGGGAGGACCTCGAGGTCGATGTCGTGATCGAGTCCACGGGGCGCTTCACCGCCCGCGAGCAGGCTGCGGTGCACCTGGCGCGAGGTGCGAAGAAGGTGATCGTCTCCGCGCCCGCCACCGACCCCGACGTCACGGTCGTACCCGGTGTGAACTTCGACGAGGCCTACGACCGCGCGACTCACAACGTGATCTCCAACGCCTCCTGCACGACCAACTGCCTGGCTCCCATTGCGCGGGTCGTCAACGACACGGTTGGCATCAAGCACGGCCTGATGACCACGATCCATGCCTACACTGCCGACCAGCGCCTGCAGGACATGCCCCACAAGGACCTGCGTCGTGCCCGCGCCGCCGCGATCAACCTGATCCCCGCCTCGACTGGGGCCGCGAAGGCGATCGGCCTGGTGATCCCCTCGCTGCAGGGCAAGCTCCACGGCTTCGCCGTGCGCGCCCCCGTGCCGACCGGCTCGGTTGTCGATCTGACCGTCGAGTGTGAGCGCGCGACGAGCGTGCAGGAGATCAACGGCGCGCTCAAAGCGGCCAGCGAGAGCGGTCCGCTGCACGGCATCATGGACTACACCGAGGACCCGATCGTCTCCAGCGACATCGTTGGCTCGCAGTACTCCTCGACGGTCGACTCGCAGCTGACGGCCGTGATGGACGGCACGATGCTCAAGGTTGTCGCCTGGTATGACAACGAGTGCGGCTACGCCAACCGGCTCGTCAACCTCGCCCAGAAAGTGCTTTAGCCAGATGGCGCCCTGTCTGGCTCAGACGGTGCTCTGGTGAGGGAAGGCAGCGAGGGGAGGCGCGCGAGCGATATGCGAGGGCTTGACGATCTGGAGGTTCGCGGGCGGCGCGCGTTGGTGCGCGTCGATTTCAACGTCCCGCTCGCGGTCGGCGCCGACGGCGAGATCGAGGTCGCCGACGACACGCGCATCCGCGCCGCGCTGCCGACGATCGAAGAGCTGCGCGCGCGTGGCGCGCGCCTGGTGCTCGTCTCCCACCTCGACCGCCCGCAGGGCAAGCGCGTGGCGGGTCTCTCGCTGAAACCGGTGGTGGCGCGGCTGGCAGAGCTGCTGCCCGGGGCGAAAATCGCGCTCGCGCCCGACGTCGTCGGAGACGCCCCGCGAGCATCCAGCGAAGGCTTGCAAGACGGCGAGGTGCTGGTCCTCGAGAACGTCCGTTTCGAGCCGGGCGAGACCCGCAACGACCCCGAGCTGGCACGCGCGCTCGCCGAACTGGCCGACGTCTACGTCAACGACGCCTTCGGCGCTGCGCACCGCGCGCACGCAAGCACCGCCGGCGTCGCCCACCTGCTGCCGAGCGCCGCCGGGCGGCTGCTCGAAGGCGAGGTGCGCACGCTGCGCGGCATGCTCGAGCACCCCGCGCATCCGCTTGTCGCGGTGATCGGCGGCGCGAAGGTCGCCGACAAGATCGCCGTCATCGACCGCTTCATGCAGGTCGCCGACGCCGTGCTGATCGGCGGGGCGATGTGCTTTCCGTTCCTCGCCGCCCAGGGCCACACCGTCGG
This sequence comes from uncultured Solirubrobacterales bacterium, assembly GCA_963804675.1. GTDB lineage: Bacteria > Actinomycetota > Thermoleophilia > Solirubrobacterales > Solirubrobacteraceae > Palsa-744. The sequence goes on from CAWDRI010000001.1 coordinate 3,913,688, forward strand.
CGACTCGCTGTGCGACGCCGAGGACATCGCCCACGCCCGTCACGCGCTGGCCGACCTGCGGGCTCCCGAGCGGTTGCGCCTGCCAGGCGATCTCGTGATCGCCGAGCGCTTCGCCGCCGAGGCGCCGCATCGCGTGCTCGACGGTTTGGACGTGCCCGACGGCTGGATGGGCCTCGACATCGGGCCCGGCACCGCCCATCGCTACGGCGCGGAGATCGCGCGGGCCGGCACCGTCTTCTGGAACGGCCCGATGGGCGCCTTCGAGTTAGAGCCCTACGCGGCGGGCACCCGCACCGTCGCCGAAGCCGTCGCCCAGGCGAACGGGCACACGGTGATCGGTGGCGGCGACTCCGTTGCCGCGCTGGCGCACTTCGGCCTGCAGGACGACGTCAACTACGTCTCGACCGGCGGCGGCGCCACGCTGGAGCTGCTCGAGGGTCGGGCGCTGCCCGGCGTCAACGCCCTTAACGGCGCCGGGGTCGCGTGATGGGGGTCGCCTGTCCGCCCGCCGCCGCGTCGCGACGCGCCTGCCGCCGGCGCGCGAGGCGCCCATGAACGCCGCCGGGTCCCCGCCGCCGACGCGCACGCCGCTGATCGCCGGCAACTGGAAGATGCACAAGACCGAGGCGCAGGCCGAGGAGTACATCCAGGCGCTGCTGCCGCGGGTCGCCACGCTCAGCGGGGTCGACCTCGCGATCTGCGTGCCCTACACCGACCTGCGCGCGATGGTCAACAGTGCGCGCGGCTCGTGCGTGGAGGTCTACGCGCAGAACATGCACCACGCGCCCGAGGGCCCCTTTACGGGCGAGGTCTCCGCGCCGATGCTCGACGAGATCGGCATCCAGGGCGTCGTCCTCGGCCATTCCGAGCGCCGCGAGTTCTTCGGCGAGACCGACCGCGCGCTCGCGCTAAAGGTGCCCGCCGCGCTGCAGGCCGGCCTGCACCCGATCCTGTGCGTGGGCGAGAGCGAGTCAGAGCGCGCGGCCGGCGACACCGAGCGCAAGCTGCGCCAGCAGATCCGCGAGGATCTCGCCGGGGTGCCCGACGAGCAGCTCGCACAGGTTGCGCTCGCATACGAGCCGATCTGGGCGATCGGCACCGGCCAGACCGCCACACCCGAACAGGCCCAGGAGGCGATCGCGTTCATTCGCGCGCTCATCGGCGACCGCTCGCCGCAGGCCGCAGGGATGGTGCGCATCCTCTACGGCGGCTCGGTCAAGCCCGAGAACGCCACCGAACTGCTGGCACTGGCCGACGTGGATGGCGCGCTGGTCGGCGGCGCCTCGCTGGACGCCGCGAGCTTCGCCGCGATTGCCGAGGCGCTGCCGTGAGCGTTTGCGGTGGCGCGACGCCGGCTGCTGGCCGTTTTTGGATGGCTGGGGTGTCGGCGTGAGCGCTGGCTGCGGGCCACGAGCAGCCGCTGGCCGTGCTGCCGGCGCCGGGGGAGCGCCGTGACGACGGCGACGGCGCTGCCGCTGCCCTGCGCCTGCCTGGTGATCCTCGACGGCTGGGGGATCGCCGAGCCGGGTCCCGGCAACGCCGTCAGCCTGGCCGAGACGCCCGTTTTCGACGCGCTGTGGCGCGAATACCCGCACACGCAGCTGACCGCCAGCGGGCGCGCCGTCGGGCTGCCCGAAGGCCAGATGGGCAATTCCGAGGTCGGCCATCTCAACCTCGGCGCGGGTGCCGTCGTGCGCCAGGATCTGACGCGCATCAATGACGCCGTGCTCGACGGTGTGCTCGGCGAGAACGGCGCGATCGTGGAGGCGCTCACCGGCTCGGAGCGTGTCCACCTGATCGGTCTCGTCTCCGACGGCGGTGTGCACTCCAGCCTCGCTCACCTGCAGGCGCTGATCGAGCTGGCCGGCCGCCTGGGTGTGCGGGATCTGGTGATCCACTGCTTCACCGACGGGCGCGACACGCTGCCCGAAGCGGGAGCCGACTTCGTCGCTTTGGTCGAACGCTGGTGCCTCGAGCTGTGGCCGCCCGGGGCGCGCAGTCGGGCACGCGTGGGCAGCGTCATCGGCCGCTATTACGCGATGGACCGCGACAGTCGCTGGGATCGCACGCAGGTCGCCTACGACCTGCTCGTCCACGGTCGCGCTCCCCATCACGAGGAGACCGGCGTGCAGGCGGTGATGGCCGCCTACGACCGCGGCGAGACCGACGAGTTCATCGTCGCCACGACCGTCGGCGACGAGGGCCGAATTCGCTCACAGGACAGCGTGCTGAGCTTCAACTTTCGCCCCGACCGCGCCCGCGAGATGACCCGTGCGCTGGCCGAGCCCGGCTTCGGGGAGGACGGGGAGGAGCTTCCCGGCTGGCGTGGCCGCGAGGGCGCCGCGCCGGTGGCGCACTACACGACGTTGACCGAGTACGAGGAAGGCTGGTGCTACCCGATCGCCTTCCCGCCCGCCCGTCCGGCGACCACGCTCGCACGCGTGCTCGCCGGCGCGCGCGCCACCCAGCTGCATGTCGCCGAGACCGAGAAGTACGCGCACGTCACATACTTCTTCAACGGCGGCGAGGAGGCACCCTACGAGGGCGAACAGCGCGCGCTCGCGCCCTCCGTGCGCGACGTGCCCACCTATGACCACGAGCCTGAGATGAGCGCCCGCGCGGCCACCGACCTGTTCCTGGCGGCATGGCGCGCCGAGCAGCCGCGCTTTGCGATCATCAACTTCGCCAACCCCGACATGGTCGGCCACACCGGGGTCATCCCGGCCGCGGTGCGCGCCATCGAGACCGTCAACGCGTGCCTGGCGGAGGTCGTGCGCGCCGTGCACGAAGCCGGTGGCGCGTGTCTGATCACCGCCGACCACGGCAACGCCGAGCACATGCTCGAGCCCGACGGCTCCCCCAACACCGCGCACACGTCCAACCCCGTGCCACTCGTCCTCACCGTCCCCGGCCGCCAGCTGCACCAGGGCGACGGCATCCTCGCCGACGTCGCCCCCACGGTGCTGGCGCTGCTGGGCGTCGCCCAGCCCGAGGAGATGTCGGGCAGCTCGCTGCTGGAGTCCGGTGCCGGCGATCCGCCCGTCGACCCCCTCGGGGGGCTCATGAGCGTGGGGGGCCCGTGAGCGCCCGCGCGCCGCGCACGAGCCGGGCTGAGCGTGCAGTTGGCGTCGCCTTCCTCGGCGCCGGTCTCAACCACTTCGCGATGCCCGGCGCCTACCGCGCGATCGTGCCCCCCGGCTTCGGCGACCCGGCGCGTGTGGTGGCGCTCAGTGGCGTCGCGGAGATCGCCGGCGGTGTCGGTGTGCTGCTGCCGCGCACCCGTCGCCTGGCGGGCGCGGGCCTGCTCGCACTGCTGGTCGCGGTCTTCCCGGCGAACCTCCACATGGCACGCACCCCAGAGCGCTTCGCGCACATCCCACGCTGGGCGCTCTACGCGCGGCTGCCGCTGCAGCCGCTGATGATGTGGGGCGTTTGGCGGGCGACGCGTCGCGGCGCGCGCTGAGGCGCGCCGCGCGGCCCGTGGGCGCACTCGGGAAACGGGCTGCTGGCGCTGCTATGTTCGGGTGAGCAGAGAGGGTGCAACCGTATGTGTCCCGCAATCGCCATACCAACGGCCGGCGCCGCCACCGGCGCCCCGCCTGAGCCACCGCTCTGCGAAGACGAGCCGCCTGCGCACCAACGGGCCAAGCGCACACGCAGCAAGTCCGCCTGCGAGGCCGATCTGTCCGAGGTCGGCCAGCGAGCGTGGCGCAGCCTGCAGCGCGCCCACGCCGCGCTGGCCAAGCGCGTCGACGCCGAACTGGAGCACACGCACGGGCTGCCGCTGAGCACCTACGAGGTGCTCCAGCGCTTGGTCGAGTCGCCCGGAGGGCGCATGCGCATGTGCGACCTCGCCGAGTACGCACAACTCTCACGCAGCGGCCTCACGCGGCTTGCCGACCGGCTCGAAAAGGAGGGCCTGCTCGAGCGCTGCTCGTGCGAACACGACGCTCGCGGCTCCTACGCTTGCCTGACCAACCTTGGGCGCGCACGACTGCGCGCCGCGCGCAGCACCCATCTCGCGGTCGTCCGCGAACAGTTCCTCTCGCGTTTCTCCGAGCGCGAGCTCGGCGCGATGGCCGAGCTGTGGGATCGCATCGCGCCCTGCCGGCGTTGCTGATCTGGCGCTCTGCGGCACGGCCACCGGGCCGGATCTTCGTCGCTGGGCTGGAGGCGGCCGGCCGCCGTCCGGTCGTCTAGCCCTGACACACGTGTGGCCCGTGCTGGAGGCGGCCGGCCGCTGTCCGATCGTCCAGCCCCAACACACGCGTGGCCCGCGGCTGTACCGTTAGGGCTGGGTACACGACGGAGGGGACGGCAACCGATGACGGATGGCGTGCGGGTGGTGGTGCGGCGGCTGCGCGAACGGCGCGCCGAGATCGAGGAGAGCATCTTCGCGCGCGTGCGCGACGCGGTGAACGACCCCGTGGGCTACAGCGACGCCGAGTACGTCGCGGGTCTGCGCACGGCGGTTGCGGCGGCGGTCGACTACGGATTGGCGGGCATCGGGGAGGACGGGGGGCGCAGCACGGTCGTGGTGCCGCGCGAGGCGATCGCACAGGCCAAGCTTGCGGCTCGCAGCGGCGTGAGCCTCGACACGGTGCTGCAGCGCTACATCGTCGGTCATGCGCTGCTGTGGGACTACGTCATGGAAGAGGCCGACCGTGCCGGCCCTCCCGGCGGCGCCCTGCGCGAGATGTCACGTGCGCAGAGCATGCTGCTGGAACGGATGACCGCGGCGGTGGCGCGCGAATACGGCCGCGAGCGCGAGCGGGTGGGGCACTCGCGCGAGCAGCGCCTGGCGGAGACCGTCCGCGCGCTGCTCGCCGACGAGCGTTCGACGGAGCTGGGCGACGCTGGCGGCGCGGCGCTCGACCGCGAGCTCGGGGGTTACGAGTTGCAGGCCGAGCATCTTGGGGTGATCGCCAGGGGCACGGGGGCCACGGATGCGCTGCGCGAGTTGGCGGGTATGCTCGACCGCCAGCTGCTGAGCGTCGTGCAGGGCGAGGCGACTGTTTGGGCCTGGCTCGGCGGGCAGCGGCCCCTGCGGATGACCGACCTGCGGCGGGTGTTAGGCGGACGCGAGGGGCGTGCCGGCGAGTGCGCCGGGCCCAAGCACGGCGCACTGGGGACGACCAACACCGGCAAGCGCGCTGCGCAGACCGCCGTTTCGCTCGCCGTCGGCGAGCCCGCGCGGGGTCTTGCGGGCTGGCGCAACACGCACCTGCAGGCACAGGCCGCACTGCTCGTCGCGCTGCGGCGTCCCGCCGTGTTGATGTGCTACGCCGACGTCGCCCTGCTGGCGGCTGCGCTGAAAGACGAAACGCTCGCGCGGGCACTGCTCGACATGTATGTGGTGCCGCTGGGCGACGCCGCCAACGGCAGGTCCGTGCTGGGCGCGACCTTGCGCGCCTACCTCACCGCCGAGCGCAACGCGTCGTCGGCTGCTGCGCGGCTGAAAGTCGCGCGCAGCACCGTCGAAAAACGGCTGCGCATCGCCGAGGAACGGCTGGGACGGCCGCTGCATCCCTGTCCAGTGGAGCTGGAGGTCGCATTGCAGCTCGACGCGCTCGGCCTCCCAGATGGCAAAGACATTTCGGCTCTTGACTCCAGTTCGGCCTAGAAAGACCGCCGAACCTCGGGCGCTGCAAACTGCGCACTTTCTGCTATCGAAATCAGGCATATCGCCGTAGCGCCGGGCGGGCAGGACAACGATCATTCGGTCTCACAGCGGGATGGCAGGTTCCCGCACCAGCCGTGATCGGACTCGACCCGGCACCGAATGAGACAGCCACGGCGCCGGGGTGCTCAACGCTCCGGCGCCTGAGGCTTGCCCGGCTCAGCCCCCAGGCGCTCCAGATTCGCCGGCGTCACGTTCGATGAGCGAGGCGTGTGCGGCGCGCCGTCGCTGGCGGTGCCGTCGCTGGCGGCGCTGGTCGTGTCGGCCGTGGGGTCGTTCTGCATACGCAGGTGGCGCCGGCGCCACACGAACGCAAACACCGCGGCGAGCAGCAGCGCGACCAGGCCGTAGATCCCAAACGTCGTGAAGACGTTGCCCGCCGAGCGGCCGAGGAAGTAGGCGATCAAGCCGACGCCCGTCGCCCAGCAGATCCCGCCAAGCGCATTCCAGAAAAAGAACAGGCGCCAGCGCATGTGCGTGGCGCCGGCCAGCCACGAAGCCCAGGTGCGCAGACCGAGAATGAAGCGGCCGAAGAACACCGCCTTGGGGCCGTGCCGCGCGAAGAATGGCTCACCGATCTCCAGCACGTGCATGCGGTGGCTCAGAAACGGCCCCGGGCGCTGCAGCAGCCAACGACCGCCGCGACGGCCGATCTGGTAGCCGATGTTGTCGCCCACGATCGCCGCCCCCGCGGCCACCGCGATCACGAGACCGATCTCCAGTTTGCCCTGGCTGGCGAGCACCGCGCCGACGATCAGCGCGGTCTCGCCGGGCACCGGCACGCCGCCCGACTCGGCCATCACCAGCAGCGCCAACAGCGGGTAGCCGGAGACTTCGATCAGTTCGTTGACGTTAAGCAGCGCGGCGAGCACGGTCGGTGACTGGCTGGTGAGGACGGGCAGTGGGGTGTTTGGCGGGAGGGGTGTGTTTGGTGGTGGTGGGTGCTGGGAGGGTGGGTTGGTGGCGGTGTGTTTGGTGGTGGGAGGTGCGGTTTGTCGGGGTGTGTTTGGTGGTGGGGGGTGCTGCGAGGGTGGGTCGGCGGGGGTGTGCTTGGTGGTGGGGGGTGTTTGGCGGAAGGGGCGTTGGCGGGAAAGGCGTGTTTGGTGGGAGGGGTGTGTCTGCCGCGGGTGCCCGCTCGGTGAGCGCGCTGGAGGCGAGCGGTGCCTTGACTCTAGGAGGACGACGTCCAGGTCCCAGAGCCCACGACACTACGATGCCGCGGTGAGCGCCTTCACGATCGCCGCCCGTGACCCCGCGTCGCTCGCGCGCGCCGGCACGCTGCACACCGCGCACGGCGAGGTCCGCACACCGGCGTTCGTGCCGCTGGCGACCAAGGCGACCGTCAAAGGCCTGCTGCCCGAGGAGGTCGCCGCGCTCGGCTTTGAGATGGTGCTTGGCAACACCTTCCACCTGCTGCTGCGCCCCGGCCCGGAGCTGATCGAGCGGCTTGGCGGGCTGCACGGCTTTATGGGCTGGGATCGCCCGATCATCACCGACTCGGGCGGCTTTCAGGTCTTCTCGATGGGCCACGGAACGGTCGCCGACGAGATCAAGGGTCGCAACCGCGCGGGCGAGTCGCACGAGCGCACGGGGGCGATCCTCGACATCTCCGAGGACGGCGTGCGTTTTCGCTCCTACGTGGACGGCCGCGAGCGTTTTCTCGCGCCGGAGGACTCGATGGCGGTGCAGGCCGCGCTGCGCTCGGACATCGCGCTGGTGTTCGACGAGTGCACGCCGTTTCACGTCGACCGCGCCTACACCGAGCGTTCGACCGAGCGCACCCACCGCTGGCTGGCGCGCTGTCTGGGCTGGCACGACGCGCACGGCCCTGCCGAGCAGCTCGTGTACGGGATCGTCCAGGGCGGCGTCCACGAGGACCTGCGGCGCGCCTCGGCGCGCACCGTCGCCGCCAGTGGCTGCGACGGCGTTGCGATCGGTGGCTCGCTGGGCTCCGAGAAAGCGCAGATGTACGAGGTCGTGCGCTTCGCCGCGCAGGAGCTGGGCGGCGCGCACGAGGCGCTGCCGCGCCATCTGCTCGGCATCGGCGAGGTCGACGACCTGATCGCCGGCGTGCAGCTTGGGATGGACACCTTCGACTGCGCGATGCCCACGCGGCTCGGCCGGCACGGCACCGCGCTCGTCCCCGACCCCGGCACGCGCTGGCGGCTTGACCTGCACAAGAGCGGTTCGCGCGAAGCGGCCGAGCCGCTGCTGGAGGGCTGCCCGTGCCCGGCGTGCGCGCGCGGGCTCTCGCGCGCCTACCTCAGCTATCTCACGCGCGCCGGCGAGCTGACCGGGATGCGGCTGTTGAGCGCGCACAACCTCGCGTTCATCGCGCGCCTGATGGCCGACCTGCGCGCCGCGATCCTCGCCGGGCGGCTGGCCGAGGTGGCGGCCACGCTGCGCGCGGGGGCGGCGCCGGGGACGCTCGCGGGAGCGACGGCGCCGGGGTAGTTGGTGCCGGACCCCCGCCAGCCGGTTTATTCCTTCGTGTTTTCCGTGACCAGCTGGTGCAGCGCTTCGGCGACCTGTTCGGCGTCGTTGTAGCCGACGTTGACGAGCACGATCTTCGTCGAGGGCGGCGCCGTGGCGAGCACCACGCCGACGATGATCGCCGCGAGCAGGACGAGCGCGAGCAGCGCGCCCAGCACCCGGCGCAGGCCGCGCCCGCGCCGGCGCGCCGGCGGCGTGGTGGGAGCGGAAGCTTGGGCGCGCGCGGGCGCCGGGCCGGGGCGGGGCTGGCGGGCGTGACCCGGCTCGCTTTGGGCAGCCCGGGCACGCCGCGTCGACGCGCCGGCGTCCCCGGCGCCAGCGCCGCGGCTCGCGGCGTCGGCGGCGCCTGCGGCGAGCACGGTGGTGGCGGCGGTCGCCGCCCCGCCGCGCCTGGTCCCGGCCGCCCCACCGCCGCCGGGCTGGGCGGGCGCAACGCCGTGCTGGGCGTCGCCGAAGGCGTGACCCATCTCGCGTGCGCTGCGGTAGCGCTCGCGCGGGTCGAGCGCGAGCGCGATCGCGACCGCCTCGGCCACCGCGGGGTTGACGGCGGCGACGAGCGTGTCGAGCATCGGCGGTTCCTCGCGCTGCTGCTTGAGCGCCAGCTCGGTCAGCGACGCTGCTTCGTAGGGCAGGCGCCCGGAGATCAGCTGGTAGGCGACGACCCCCAGCGCGTACAGGTCCGCCGCGGGCCCGGCTTCCTCGCCACGCGCCTGCTCGGGCGCCAGGTAGGCCGCGGTGCCGAGCACCGAGCCGACCTGGGTGATGCTCGACTGCTCGGTCGCCTTGGCGATGCCGAAGTCCGCGAGCTTAACCTCGCCGTCGCGCGAGCGCAGCAGGTTGCCGGGCTTGACGTCGCGGTGCACGACGCCGTTGCGGTGCGCGTAGTACAGGCCCTCGCACGCCTGCTCGACGATCGAAACGCCGTCTGGCACATCGACCCAGCCATAGTCGCGCAGGATCTCCGCGCAGGACTGGCCCTCGATGTACTCCATCACGATGAAATGCTGCCCCGTGCGCTCGTCCAGGCCCGAGTCGAACACCTGCACGACGTTGGGGTGCACGAGACGCGCCGCGGCCTGCGCCTCGCGCTGGAAGCGCGAAACGAACGTCGGGTCGTCGGCGAGATGCTCGGCGAGCAGCTTGACCGCCACCTGCCGTTCCAGGCGCTGGTCGAAGGCGAGGTGCACCGTTGACATGCCGCCAAAACCCAGGCGGCTCTCCAGGCGGTAGCGGCCTGCGATCTCGACGGCGCTCACTGGGCATCCCTTGGTTGCCCGGCCCGCCGTCGGGACCGAGCCTTCGGCGCCCGCCCTGCGGTTGAGGGCCACGATGAGACCAGCTCCCCGCCGCCGAGCGCTGTGCGGCGTCGCGGTCTCACTGCCCGCCCTCGCCCGGTGCACCCGCGCCGCCGGTCGGGCCCGCACCGGCGCCGCCTTCGCTCTGGCCGGCTCCCGCGCCGCCGTTGCCACCGTTCCCCGATTCGCCTTCGCCGGCTTGGCCTTCGCCGTTGCCGACTCCCGGCGCTGCGCTGCCGCCCTGTTCTGAGGGTCCCGTGTTCGTCGGTGCCGTGGACGTGCCGGTCGTGGGCGTCGTTTCGGGCGGTTCTGCGGTGGTGGGGGTGCTCGTCGGCGTCGTGCTCGGCGGGGTGGTCGTTTTGGGCGCTCGCGCGCTGGTCGTCGTGCCGGTCGTGGTCGTCTGGCCGCTCGGCTGCCCGCACAGCTGTCGCGCGCGCGCGCCGAGGTCCACGACGCCTTCGGCGAGCCGTCCGCGCAGGCCGGCGTCGACCGACGCGGGCAGTCCCTGCAGGTCCGCTTCGGCCTTGGCGATCTTCGCGTCGGTTTCGGCGCAGCTGCCGTTGCCCTGCTGGGCGGCGGTGAGCACCGCCTGGAAGTCTTCCTGCAGCGGCCCGGCATAGCTGACCGGGATCAGGCCCTTGCCGGAGCTGCCACAGGAGACGAGCACCGCCGCACCGGCACCGAGCAGGCCGACCGGCAGCAGCCGCAGGAGGTTGCGCAGGCGCTTCATCCTCACTGACCGTACCCGAGGCGCTCGGCGAGCGAGTCCGGTAGGCCCGCCGCGCGGATCGCCGCGGCGGCGCCCGCGATGTCGTAGTCGGTACGCCGGTAGCAGGCCTGCCACTCGTCGAGGTCGAGCAGCAGCCACGCCGCGCGGCGGTCGCCGTCCCGCGGCTGGCCGACGCTGCCGGGGTTCAGCAGCCATTCGCCCTGTGCGAGATCCAGTTCGCAGCCCGCCCGGCGCGGTTCGCCGCTGGCCAGCCCGCCCGCCAGGCGCGTGTAGGCAAGCGCGACGTGCGAATGGCCGATCAGCCCGACGCGCTCGGGCTGGCTGTCCAGGCACAGGCCGGCGAGCAGCGCGGAGAGCACATACTCCCACACGGGGTCGCGCGGGCTGGCGTGGTAGAGGCCGACCGCGCCCTCGCGGCCCGCCGGCTGCAGGCTCTGCAAAAACGCGACGTTCTCTGGTGCGATCACTTCCCGGGTCCAGCGCAGCGCGAGGCTCGCGCCGGTCGTAAACGCCTCGAGCGGCACGGTGCCGACCGCGGCGAGGTCATGGTTGCCCGCCAGGCACACCGCCGCGTGCGCGCGCGCCAGCTCCACGCACGCGTTGGGCTCGGCGCCATAGCCGACAAGATCGCCCAGACACCACAGCTCCGCAGCCTCGCTGGCCGCGACGGCCTCCAGCACCGCTTCGAACGCGTGCCGGTTGCCATGGATGTCGGAGATGATCGCGACCTTCATCGTTGCAGGGTAGGAGCACGGCGCCTTGCGCGCCCCACCGAGCCGGCGCCGCACTGGCCGCATCCCTGGTTTGCGGCTCGCCACGCCGGCGAGCGGCGCCCGGCGGCCGGCCAGCTACGCGTCTGCCTCCCCACCGGCTTCGGCGCCGCCGTACTCGGGCAGGTTCTTGATGCCCTCGCGGGTGCGCCACTTGGAGTAGTTGTCCTCCATCGCGTCGATCAGCTCGCGCATAAAGCGTGGCGAGAGGTTCACACGCGAGACCACGACACCGGGTACTTCGTCGGACTCGACCTCGTGGTCAACGCGGGCGAAGGTCACCGTGAACTCGTAGTCGGAGTGGCTGACGTTGGCGAAGTTGGCGTACACGCCCCCCATTACCTCGGGGGAAAGGTGGATGTTGATTTGGCGCTCGGCGCCCTGGTCGTCGTCGTTCACGTGACTAGTATCGCAACCCGTGCGGCTGATCGTGCTTGGCGAGGGACGGCCCCGCCCGCCCTACGAGGACGACATCGCGCACTACGCCAGGTTGCTCTCGCGCCACGCACGCCTGGAGCTGATCGCCACCCGCGATGGGGACGCGGTGGCGCGACGCATCCCGCGCGAGGCGTTCGTCTCGCTGCTCGCCGCCGAGGGCAGCTCCTACGACAGCGTGGGCTTCAGTGCCTTCCTGGAGCAGCGCCGCGGTTCGGGGCGCGACCTTGTGTTTGTGGTCGGCGGCCCTTTCGGGCCGCCGCCGTTGGGTCGCGTCGACCACCGTCTTTCGCTGGGGTCGCTGACGCTGCCCCACCAGCTCGCGCGCGTGGTGCTGCTGGAGCAGCTCTACCGGGCGCATAAGATCCTCGCCGGTGAGCCCTACCACTACTGAGCTCGACGCACTGCACGCCGCCCTGTTGGGTGCGGTCGCCACCGTGGCGGGCGACGGACAGACGCCGCAGGGCATCCGCCTGGAGCGCCCGCCACGCGCGGACTTCGGCGACTACTCGACCAATGCGGCGCTGCTGCTCGCGCCGGGGCTCGGTGCAGCGCCTCGCGAGGTCGCCCAGCGGCTCGGCAGCGAGCTGGCGGGGCGGCTGAGGCCGGACCTCGCGCGCTTTGAGATCGCCGGCCCGGGCTTTCTGAACCTGTTCCTCGCCGCGCGCTGGCACCAGCGCGCGCTGGCGGGCGTGCTGGGCGCCGGCGCGCGCTTCGGCAGCGGCGTGGCGCACGCGCCGCAGCGGATCCTCGTGGAGTTCGTCAGCGCCAACCCGACCGGCCCGATGCACGTCGGCCACGCCCGCAACGCGGCCTACGGCGACGCGCTCGGGCGGCTGCTCGCGTTCGCGGGCCACACCGTCACGCGCGAGTTCTACGTCAACGACGCCGGCTCGCAGATCCGCAAGCTCGGCGAGTCCCTGGTCGCGCTCGCGCGCGGCCTGGAGGTGCCCGAGGACGGCTACCGCGGCGACTACGTCGGACCGCTGGCGGCCGAGATCCAGGGGGCCGGCGAGCGCGAGCCCGAGGAGGTCGGGCAGGCCGCGGTGGCGATCATGGTCACGCGCATGGCCGCCTCGCTGGATGCCTTTCGCGTGCACTTCGACGACTGGAAGTACGAGACCGAACTGCACCGCGGCGCGCCGAGTCCCGTCGAGCGCTCGCTTTCGCTGCTGGCCCAAAAAGGGCTCACCTACCGCCGCGAGAAAGCGATCTGGCTGCGCAGCACCGAATTCGGCGACGACAAGGACCGCGTGCTCGTGCGCTCCAGCGGCGAGCACACCTACTTCGCCTCCGACATCGCCTACCACCAGGACAAGCGCGAGCGCGGCTTCGAGCGCCAGATCGACGTCTGGGGCGCCGACCACCACGGCTACGTGCCGCGTATGAAGGCCGCCTTCCAGGCGCTCGGTGGCGACCCCGACACGCTCGAGCTGATCACGATGCAGCTCGTGCACCTCGTGCGTCGTGGTGCACGCGCGCAAATGTCAAAGCGCGCCGGCGAGTTCGTCACGCTGGACGACCTCGTGCGCGAGATCGGCGTCGACGCCGCCCGCTGGTTTCTGCTCTCGCGCTCGCACGACACGACGATCGAGCTGGACCTCGACCTCGCGCGCGAGCAGTCCAGCGAGAACCCCGTCTACTACGTCCAGTACGCGCACGCCCGCATCGCCTCCGTGCTCGCCAAGGCGGGGTCGGCGCGGGTTGCCGCGGCGCTCGCCGACCTCTCGCGCGGGGACGGGGGGGCCGCCGCAGCGACGGTTGCGGGTGAGCGGGCGGCGCTACACCCGTCCGAGCAGGCGCTCATCAAGCGCCTGCTCTCCTTTCCAAACGAGGTCAACGAGGCGTCCGCGCGTCGCGCCCCGCACCGGATCGCCGCCTACGCGCTCGAGCTGGCACAGGACTTCACCGCCTTCTACCGCGACTGCCACGTGCTCGACGTCGAGCCCGTGGTCCTGCAATCGCAGCGCATCGCGCTGTGCGTCGCCGCCCAACGCACGATCGCCTGCTGCCTTGGCGAGCTGCTCGGCGTCGACACTCCTGCGCACATGTAGGGGGCACGGCCCGCGCGCCTGTGCGCAGGCACCGGCTGCTCGGTCAGTCGAAGCGCGCCATGTCCGCCTCCAGGCGCGCGGCGTCAGCCGGGTCGAGCGCCGTGACCGTCGCGCCGCCCGGCGACCCGTGCGCCGCCGCCGCGGCTGTCGCTGCGCGCGCCCGCCGGCGCCAGCGGGGCAGCAGCACCCCGGCGAGCACCACCAGCCCGAGCACCACCGCGCCCGGCACCAGATACGCGCCGAGGTCGAACCCGCGTGCCGGCGGCAACCCGAGCACCTCGCTGCCGTACTGGTAGACGAGTGCCCGCTTGACCTGTGCGAGCGTGCGGCCTTCGTCGATCAGCGTCTGGATGTACGCGCGCTCGCGGTCCGCCTGTGGCGACTGTGCGACCGCCAACGGGATCTTGCACGTCACGCACATCACCTGCGCTTCCACCGCCGGCAACGTCGTGCGCGGTGCCACGGCGCTCGCGGCCGCCGTCAGCGCGGGGGAGAGGCTTGCGAGCGCCGTCGCGAGCGCCAGCGCCGCCGCGATCGTTTTGGTCCTTCGGCGGGCGCCACCCGTGTGCGCGTGCCCGCGCACGTGCGAAGGGCCGGCGGCGGTGGTGGTTGTGGTCCTTCGGCGGGTGCCATTCGCGCGCGCGTGCCCGCGCGCGCGCGAATGGGCGGCGGCGGCAGGCGTCCTCACGTGCTCTGCGCAATCTGCTCGGCGTGGGCCAGAAAGCTCGGTTCGACCTCGCCGCGCGAAATCGCCACGACCCTGCCCGCCCGGTCGATCACGAAGCTCTCCGGCAGCTGGTCGGTGCCGTACGCCTGCGCAAAGCTGCCCGTCGAATCGCGCACGATCGGGTAGGTCAAATGGAAGCGCCGCACGAACGCTTGCGAGTCCGACGTCACGTCCTTGTAGGTGACCCCCACAACCGTCGCGTCATGGCGCTCGAGCACCGTCTGCGCGTGCTCGAGCAGCGGCGCCTCCGCTTCGCACGGCACGCACCACGACGCCCAAAAGTTCAACACCACCACCTTGCCAGCGTAGGCGCTCAACGACGCCCCGTCGCCCCCGTCGAGCGCCGGCAGCACGCGTTCCGCCTGTGGTGCCGGCCGCGGGTCGCCGTGCGCGATCGCTTCATCCAGCGAGCGGCTAGGCGACTGGTGCGTCACGCCGTACAGCAGCAGCCCCAGCAGGGCCACTCCGCACAGCGACACGACCGTGGGGACCAATGCGCGCCTCATCACGCCGCCAAGCCTAGAGGGGCGGCCGCGCCGGTGGGCCGGTCGTCGTGCGTGGTCAACCGCGTAAACTGCGAACCCTTGCGCGGCGGTAGCTCAGTTGGTAGAGCGTCGGCTTCCCAAGCCGAAGGTCGCGGGTTCGAACCCCGTTCGCCGCTTGAGTCTAAAATGCCAGATTTGTCGCATCGTTGATCCGAATCGTGGCACGCCTGCGGGTCTGGTTTGCTGACGTTGACGTCGAAGCCGAGTGTCGCGCCGTGGCCGAGCCGCTTCGGGGTGATCGAGGCGTGCAGCGTGACCGTGGCGCCTTTGGCTGGCGGTGCGGCCAGTAGAGCGATGCAGACCCTATGGCGAGCGACAGCAGCAGGCTGGCCGGAGAGCGACGTCTGGCCGCTGCCGGCCGGGGCGGGGGTCTAGAAATAGAGCTTGCCGGCAGTCTGGACGGTGAGCGCGTAGTTCTTGCGGTCGAAGATGCCGTAGAAGCCGGCGCTGCCGTGGGCGTGGCTGTAGCGGCCGGTGCCGCCGTTGGCCACGAGCGAGCCGGCGAAGCTTTCGTATATGCCCCCACCGTGCGGCTTTGCGCTGGCGTGGCCCTTGATCGTGCCGCCGTGGGTGTAGATCGTGAAGGTCGCTGTGACGCCGCTCGCGCCGAAGTCGGCGTTGACGTGCATGCTGCCGGGCAGCGTCCCTGACGCCGACCCTTCCTCGTAGAGCCAGGAGCCCGAACTGCGCAGGTAGTGCAGGTGCGCGGTATCGCTCGCCTGCAGGATCCGAGCTGCCCGTGCTTCATATCTTTCCTGCGCAGCACGGCGGGCGCCAGCACTCGCGCCGACGCACATGAATGCGACGAGTGCAGCTGCCCCAACACCCCACCTCATCCAAGACCCAACTGGAATCATTCAACACCGTAGTATACCCCGGCTCCGTAGGCTCTGCCACCGTGTACGCGCGCGCTTGGCGAGCCGCCAGCCGCGCATGACTGCCATTGTCGGCACGATCAGCGGTCGCAGCTCGCGGCTTATGTGCGCCATCAGCGGTCGCGCTCGCGCGCTGCGGGCGGCGGGCGCCGACGCGTAGTATGCGACCACTCCGGTAAGCGTCATCAGGTGGTATGGGGCATCGACGAGCCCGCTTGCCTGCGTGATGGCGTCGCGGACTGTATTGGTGAGCGCTTGCACGAACGAGTCGCAATCCGGGAAGTGCGCGAGATACCAGAGTGCGTCTTGGTTGCGATCGTCCTCGTAGTCGATGACGCTGTCGAGCATCGTGCTCAGGGCGCTGATCGACAGGTAGGCCGAATCGAGCGCGGCTGCGTCGGAAGGTGTGGCGTGCGGGTTCGCGGCGAGGGCGATCAGCGCGTGCAGGGCGAGCACGGACGCCGCGGTAGCTGCGAGGAATTCCCGCCACTCCAACGTCGTCGCGCCAGAACGGGACGTCGCCCAGTGCTGCAGTTGCTCGACTCCGTTCTGATGCGCGGCGTGAATTCGGACCTGTGCTTCCGCGCAGCGAAGAGCCCTGCTCGCCGCGACGTCTGCGATTGACTGAGTAGCGGGCAGTTGCGTCAGCACTGCTTGGACGGTGCCTCTCAGCTCTTGCAGGTAGCCGTCGTCGTCCAAGCCTTGGCGGTAGCGATAGTAGTCTGGCTCGGCCTCGGCTTCCGTTTTCACGGCGTCGCTCAATGCCGTGAAAAGCTGGCCGCCGTCACGCAAGGGGTCGGTCGTCCTCTGCTCGGTTAGGCCGTCGAGGTAGTCGTACATCACCTCCAGCGCGACAATTGCCTCAATGACGTGCGGGCGGGCGGCAGACGGTGCGAGTGTCGCGAGCGTAGCGGCAACCTCGGCGTTGAAACTCTCATCGTGGAGCTTCGCCAGCGCCAGCGCTTGAAGTGTCGCGTCGGGAATCGCACGCGCGCGTTGCTCCCAGTAATTCAATTGCTTGCGAACGTGAGGCGCGACGGTGAACCAGAATCGGGCGTTTGCGATGATGAGCGCGAGGCATGCCCTTGCTGTCAGCGGGTGGTCGATGTGCTCGGCCATAGGCTGTATCGCGGCGTTTGCCGCTAGGTGTTGCCTCGACTCGGGTGGGGGTATGACGCGGTGGTGGTGCTAGTCGTCGAATGCGAGGGCGGGGGATACCCGTGAGGCGAGCCAGCCGGGGATTGCGGCGGCGGCGAGGACGGTGGCGAGTACGAGCAGAAAGATTTCAAGCGGATGGATGCTAGTGGCAAAGCTTGCTACGGGAAACCCGGTTACGTGCTTGAGGTAGCTGTCTATCACGGCTTGTCCGTAGACACCGGCCAGTGCTCCGGCGAGGCATCCGGCGCTGAGCATCAGCGTGGCTTCGAGTAGCAGGACGCGTCGAAGGCGCGCGGGTCGTGTGCCTTCGAGGCGAAGCTCGGCAAGTCCTTGGCGTCGCTGCCAGATACTCGACGCGAGCGCTGCTGCCATCGCCAGGATCGCGGCGATAATCAGAAGGGTCGAGATGTCTCCGAGCTGGCTGAGTCCTTCACCGGCGATTGCCTCGAACCGGCTTGCTCGGGAGCGTGCTGTGAGTATTTCCAGGCTGCTTCGTGGTCCGAGAATGGTGCTAATCGCTTCTCGCACGGCCGGTGGGCGTGCGCTGGGCGCAAGATCGATGCCGAGCGCGGTTGGTGCGCTGGTTGCCCAGAAGTGCGCGTAGTCGCTTGTGCTCATGACGATCGCGCCGGCCGTCCAGCCGAAGTTCGTGGTGATCGCGGCGAGCCGGAATGTGGCTGTGCCGCTCGGGGTCGGCAGTCGGAGAAGGCCGCCGATGTGCGCGTGTTGTTCTGTGGCGATTGGCTGCGATACGGCGACCCAGCCGCCGACGCGCAGACGTGCGACTGTCGAAGAGGGGTTGCCGCTGGTGATTTGGCTGTACAACAGCCGTGACGGTGCGCCTGGGGGGCGGGCGATGACCCAGGCTCGGCGTAAGCCGATATCCATGAACTCGCTCTGGAACGCTTCCACGCTGGCGACGCCGGGGATCCGTGCGATGCGGGCGATATCGTGCGGGCTGACGTCGAAGTTGTTCGCGCCCGCGGTGTCCTGTGGGTTTAGTACCCATAGTGCTGCGTCGGCGGAGTAGGTGGTGGCGAACCGGTCGAGTCCGCGCAGAAGATCCTCGCGAGCGCCACCAAGCGCGACGCTCCCAAAAATTGCTATCGCGCCGGTCGCGACAAGCGCAAGGGAGCGCAGGGTGGTCGCCTTCAGCGAAGTGAGCGCCACGGGCAGGCTCGTCAGTCGCCGATAGCGTTGTGTGAGAGCGTCGGCGGTATTCAGCACACCGGCGAGCATCAGCGGTACCACGAGCACCGTCGCCAGGGCGAGCAGCACGCACACAGCGATTGCGGCTGAGGTGACCAGGGCGAACAGCGCGCTTGCTAGCGCGAGCAGCGCTATCGCAGCGAGCGCGAGATGCTGTTGGGTGGTGCGGCTTAGTGCGTTGCCGGGGATACCGTCCTCGCTGTAGATGGCGTCGAGTGCGTACCGTCGCCGCAGGTCCAGGAGTGGCAGCACCGACGCCAGGCAGGTCGCGAGAATCCCGCCGGCGAGTGCGAGTAGCACAGGTTTGAGCCCGACGACGGTGCTGGTGCCCAGGGTGAATGCTTGCGCGAGATACCCCGGTGTTTGATGGAAAACGCCGCGCGAGAGCACGTCACCTATGACTAGCCCGGCGAAGGACGCGACGGCGCCCAGACACAGCGCTTGGAAGAGAACCATCTGGATGATTGCTGTACGCGTGGTGCCGTCGATGCGCAGGTCGGCGATTGCCTGGCGGCGCTCGGGGACTGTGAGCAGCATCGCGTTGAACGCGAGCAGAAAGCCCAGCAGCGCGCTGATTGCGGCAAAGAGCGCGCTTGCTTGGCCGCTTGGTCGCAGCGCCTGGCGGAGCAGTGCGAGATCCTGGTCGGCAGCAGTGACCGCAATTCTGTTGCCGGTGAGCGCCTGCAGCTCGTTGCGGACCGTCGCTGCCTGACCGGGGTCTGTTTGGATCAGGATGCGTGAGATGCGACCGGGCAGGCCGGCTAGTGTCTGCATCTCTGCGAGCGCCATGACGGCGACGTGCGCCTGCGAGAGCGCGCCGAACGCTTCCGCACCGAGGACAGTCGAAACCTGCAACGCAATGCGCTGTCCTCGCAGTTGGAGCGAGATCGGCTCGCCCGCGGCGTGCTGGGCGCTGGGGGGAAGACCGAGCGCGGCGGCGGTGGTCTTGCTCAGGCCGATCCCGTGCGGGGATAGCGATGCCGCTGGCAGGGTGTGTGCCAGTCCGTCGAGCGTCGCGAGGCTGATATCGGTGCCCGCGAGGTTGACGACGGTGTGGCGGCCTTGCGCGCCGGCAATCGTTGCGGTCTGTTCGAGCAGTGGGGCGGCCTGCTTGACTCCGGCGAGATGTTCCACGCGGTCGAGCAAGCCTTCGTCAAAGCCATCGGGTGCTGTTGTGCGGAGCTGCAAGTTGGCGGGTCCGATGACGGTGTGCACGACTTCGCTGGCTGACCCGGCGATGCTCCCATTTGCCACGAGGGTGGCGAACACTAGTGCGACTGCGACCGTCACGCCGAGGCCGGCGAGTAGCTCCTGTGCTGCGTGTACGCGCAACCGGTTGCGGTAGAGGTAGAGCAGCGCGTAGGGTCCCATGAAGGCGCGCGTTTTGAGGGTCCGCGGGGCGTTCAGCGTGGCTCACCTCCGGCGATGGGTTCGGGCGAGTCGATCGTGGCCAGGTGGCTGTCGTCTCGTGGGGATGGGTTTGCGTCGGTGAGCTTGCCGTCGCGCAGTGTGTAGCGGCGGTCGGCGATTGCGGCTGCGTCGAGGTCGTGGGTGACGAGCAGTACGGCGCCTTGGCGTTCGTGTGCGAGCGAGTGCAGCAGTTGCATGATTTCCTGGCTGCGGGCGCTGTCGAGGCTGCCGGTTGGCTCGTCGGCGAGGATCAGTTTGGGTTCGCCGGCGAGCACCCGTGCGATCGCGACCCGCTGGCGCTCGCCGCCGGAGAGCTTCTCGGGGGTGTGCGTCAAGCGGTTTGTAAGGCCGACGCGTTCCAGCCATGGCACGGCGCGTTCGCGGGCTTCGCGTGCGCCGACGCCACCGAGTATGAGCTTGCGGCAGGCGTTATCAACCGCGGAGACGCGGGGCATCAGGCGAAAGCGCTGGTAGATGAAGCCGAGGTCGCGCAGTTGGTACTCGCATGCCTGCTGCTCTGAGAGGGAGGCGTGGTCTATTCCCTGGTATAGGATCGCGCCCGCTTCGGGCTTCAGCAACGCCGCGATCAGCATCAGTAGGGTGGTCTTGCCTGAGCCCGACGGGCCGTGCAGCGCGACCATTTCGCCCGCGTTGATGCGTAGACTTACCCCGTCGACGGCGCGGACCTCCTCGCCCTCGCCGCGGTAGTGCTTGACGACGTCTTCGAGCACGAGCATTGGGTCTATGCTGACGCGAGGGGCCCTGGAAGTCGAATCATGCGCGTGCCGATTCGCCGGCCGCGGCGGGGCGCAGCGGGAGCACGGGCGCCAGCTCGGTGCTCTTGAGCGCTCCGCGCAGCTCGCCGTTGTCGAGTGTAAGCGCCCGATCGGAGCCCGCCAGGCACGTCGTTTCGCTGGCGCTAATGAAGATCGCGATGCCTTCGTTGGCGATCGAGCGCAGCAGCGTCAGGATCCCCTCGCGCTCGAGCAGGTCGATACCGAACATCGGGTCGTCAATGACCAGCAGTCTCGGTTCGTGCACCAGCGAGCGTGCGAGCGCGACGCGAAGCGCCTCGGCACTGTCGAGCACGTTGGGTGCCATCGCCGCGCAGCGCTCGGCGGCGGTGCGCGCCAGCGCCTGGTGGGCGCGCGACTCGGCCTGCGCCGAGGGGACGCCGTGCGCCAGCTGGCTGGTGAGCAGCTGGTCGAGCACGAACCGGCCGCCGCCGCGCTGGAAGCTCTTGCGGACGTAGCGGATGCACGCGCGTTGCTCGTCTGCGTCGTGGCCGGCCAGGTCTTTGCCGTTGTACTTCACGGTTCCGCTGTCTGGCCGTTCGAGCCCGGCTGCTACACGCATCAGCGTCGAGCGCCCGAAGCGCTGTCGGCCCCAGACCGCGACGAGCTCCCCGGGCGATACTTCCAGCGAAACATTGCGCAGAGCGGTGCGCGCCTGAGCGCCGCGCCCGTAGCGCTTGCTGACGCCTTCAAGGGCGAGCAGGCTCATCGCCGGCTCCCGGGTTGACAGCTCGAAACTGCGCGATTGCGAACTGCACCCATGGCAGCCGCCTTTCCATCACCAAACTCCGCTCCTTGGCGATGAGGGTGTCGGCGACCGTCACCGGCTTGCCCGCAGATCCTCCGACGCGCGCGTCGGCGAGCGTGTCCGGCTTGCCCGTAGATCCTTCAATGCCGGCGCCGGCCTGAACCCGCCTGCTCTCGGCGAGATAGATCTGCTCGACCTCCTGAAGGATCTCGATCGCGACCTCGGGTTCGCCATTGCGCGCAAACACCGCGAGTTGGCAAGCGAACTGCCGCAGTTGGCGGCGATCTTCGCCCGCCTGTGTACGGACACGCTCACGAAAGGCGCGGATGCCCTCCGCGGTAGCTCGATAGACGGGTTTCGGCTGTCGATCGGTGGCGGAGAAGGCGGCCGGCGCGTCCGGCAAGCGTTCGATCAACCCCCTGCCCTCCAGCTCGTTGAGCGCCGTATAGACGTGCGATTCGCTGTTGAGTGCAAGCGCGTCGCCGTAGATGCGTTTGAGGCGTCGAGCCAGTGCGGCGGCATAGCCGGGCCGTTCGATGACGGCGCCTAACAGCGCCCAGTTGACCTGCGAGGTCATCGGCCTGCGGCGAGGGTCCTCAGCCCCCTCTCTCTTGGCTGCGGTTCGACGACGCACGTCGCGCGTAGCATAACCGAACAGTCCCCAGTGATGGCAAGCATTGTTTCCTTCTTACCGTCCTGAAAACCTACAAGGCTTGAAAAACCTACAAGGCTTGAAGTTTCAAGCCTTGTCTTCTCAAGCGGCGGGACTTGACGCATGATCTGGCTATGCCGCCTACGCAAGCCGACACCAGACGCAGCGCCGGACATATCGATTCATCCACGCTGGCAGGAGTTCTCGCACCTGGCGCGAGCCTTCGATCGTCGGTGCCGAACTTCGCTGCGGGCCGGCAGCGCCGGCACCCCGGTCTAAACCTTTCTACCCGGGTGCCGGCCAAAATCTTGACCACTACGATGAGCGGCAGCGGAGACTGCCAGTCGTGAAGGCAAGCCATCCCGACGCACGCCGCACACCCGCCGAGCGCCGCACGGTGCCAGCGATGGCCAAGGACGAAGACACGCTCAGCGAGCAGCTGCGCGATGAGATCGTTAAGTGCTGGACCAGCACATTGCGGGAGCGCTTCGACTGGGGCGAGCAGCCCCTGGCAAGTTATGAGTTTGCCACGGGCTTTGTGCGCGGCCTGGACCCATACAACCTCGGCGAGGTCGCTCTTTTATGCTCAATGGTGGCTTGTGGGCGGGCCACCGAACTCGCAGGGTTCAAGGTCGACCGGCGAATAAGCGAGCGCCATCAAGCGACATCGCGCTGTGCCGACGGGGCTCAAAGCTGGCGCTGCACGCGTCGCTCGCGTGTGAATAGAGCGTTCTTGGATTACTGGATTCTGTCCACCGGCGGCATCGAGTTCGAGTCCTTCTGGCACTGCCGTCCCGTCACGAGGCTACTCGTGGATGAGGTAAACCGTGCCGCGACGTAGCCCACGGCCCTTCGATAGCGTGCCGAGGCTTTGTGAGCCGCGCTTTTCGCAGTCGCTGGAGCGGGGTCTTTCGATCCTTGCCTGTTTCTCACCCGAGCACCCGGTGCGCGGTATAGCCGACATAGCCGGCGAGCTGGGGATGAGCCGCAGCACGACACACCGCTATGTGATCACGCTCGTCGCGCTCGGGTATCTGGAGCAGGACAAACACCGCAAGTATCGCCTTGGTCTGCATGTGACCGACCTCGGGATGACGGTGCTGAACGCGACGGGGCTGCGCGAGCACGCGCACCCGTACATCGAGGAACTCCGCCGGCGCAGCTCGTTTACGGTCAGCCTCGCCGTGCTGGAGGGCACCGAGATTGTGTACGTCAACCACATGCTCGGCGCGCGACGCGCAGCCTACGAAGTCGCAGCCGGGCTGGCCTCCGGGTCGCGTCTGCCAGCGTACTGCACCGCGCTGGGCAAGGTGCTGCTCGCCTTTTTGCCCGAGCACGAGCAGCGGGGTGCGCTGGCGGAAGTCAGACTCAGGAAGCGTACTCCCAGCACGATCACGCGCAGGTCCGAGCTGCGTGAGGAATTGACGCAGGTGCGCAAAGACGGCCTCGCGGTCTGCGACGAAGAGCTGGCACCCGCACTGCAGTCGATTGCCGTCCCGGTTCGCTGCGGTTCGGACGAGGTCGTCGCCGCGCTCAGCATGGACTCGCCAAGTTCGGCGATCCGCGTCGGGAGCTTCGCC
This sequence comes from uncultured Solirubrobacterales bacterium, assembly GCA_963804675.1. Lineage (GTDB taxonomy): Bacteria > Actinomycetota > Thermoleophilia > Solirubrobacterales > Solirubrobacteraceae > Palsa-744. The sequence goes on from CAWDRI010000001.1 coordinate 3,936,843, forward strand.
GAGCAACTCGCGCCGCACCTGGTCGCGACCGCCGACCAAATCTCAGCGCGGCTCGGCTACCGTCGCCCCGACGAGCACGAATAGGCACACGGCAAACCAATGGCAAGCGCTCGCACGACTGTCGCGCTCGGCGAATTTGACGCGCTGACCGAAGCCGGCTTGCGTCATGTGCTGGGCGAAGATCGACGCCTGCGCTTGGTCAGCCTCGACCTCGACGGCAATGGGTCTCCCCGGGCGACGTCCAGCCGTTATCAGCCATCGGTCATCTTGCTGGATGAAACCAAGGTCTCAGACTTGCTGTTGCTCGCGCACGTAAAGAGCAGCCACCCAAACGCAGCAGTCGTGCTTCTGACTCACCACGAGCACACACGGCCGCAAGCACGATCACGACTCACAGGCGTCCGATATCTTTCGCGTGGCTCCACCGCACACGAGTTGAGGTCGGCGATCCAGCTGGCCGCCGAAGGCAAGGGCACGCCGCAGATCGCAGCGCTGACGGCCCGCGAGCAGGAAGTCCTCGCCCATCTCGTCGCCGGCGAGTCGTACCGTGAGATCGCCGAAAAGCTGCACATCGGCGTCGAAACGGTGCGCACCCACTCCGTGCGCATTCGGCACAAGCTCGGGCTCCAGAAGAAGCGGGACCTCATCGGGCTGCGGCTTCCTCAGGTCGTGGTGGGGTAGGCGAGATGGCGGAAAGGCACGACATCCCCACTTTGGGGGACAAAGATCCCCACTTTGTGGGGATAGACAAGGATTGGTCAGGCTATTAGGATCGGCTCGTCGCATGTTGTTCGCAGCATAGCCCAACCGCATAATTGACCAAGTGGGAGGCAATCCTCATGAACATGGACGTAGTGCGCCGTTTGAGGCCGGCTAGTCCCGATAAGTCCTCACCTTGCGATTATGGAAGGGCGGGTTTGCTAATGCGCGTTCGATCGGGCGTCGTACTGCTGTGGTTGTCTTGTGCCTGTGCAAGCTTTGTCACGGGCGTGGGACGTCCTGGTGTGGCGCTCGCTAGCAACCAGGCTGTGACCGGTCAACTGGCGTCGGCTAGCGAATCGGGCTACCAGTTGACGGCTCCGCTGGCGGGTTTTGGAGAACCGGACGCTGCTGAGGCGGCGCGGCGTGCGAACCCTGAAGCTGTTGTTGCACGTGAGGAATCTCAGGCCAAGTATGAGGGTTTTGACGCTGAAGAAGCCTCAACGCTAGCCAGCGAAGTATTTCCGGGTGTGGTGGACCGTCCTTCGGGTGGCCCGCCGCAGTTGCCCGAAGGGGAGCATATTACTGCTTTCAGCGGCGCGAACGCTGCGGAGGTGAGTTCGGCTCAGGGTGGTCACGAGTTGTTGGAATCGGTGGGGCCGATCGCGACGGAGTCATCGCCGGGGAAATGGGCGCCGATCGATCTGAGTGTAAGTGAAGAGGGCGGCGTCTTTCAGATCGCCAATCCGGCTGTAGGTGTGAGTGTTCCGAAGCAGCTCCAGAACGGTGTTAAACTGACTGAATCTGGCGTGTCGTTGACTCCGGTGAATGCTGCCGGGGTAGCGGTGGGTGGCGGCGAAGGGCATGTGGATGGGTCGGTGGTGTTTTATGGTGGTGTGGGTGTTGGGAGCGATGTCGATGAGATAGTAAAGCCGGAGACGGCTGGCTTTAGCGAGGATGCGGTCTTGCGGTCGGCGACGAGCCCTAGCCGGCTCGTTTATCGGGTGGGGTTGCCGGAAGGCGCGAGTTTGGCAGAGGCGACTGATGGGTCCGGGGCCGTGAATGTCGTAGACGACGGGTCTGTGATCGCGAGCATATCCGTGCCTGTTGCGCAGGACGCTACTGGTGCGGCGGTGCCTGTGTCGATGCGTGTTGAAGGAAGCCTGCTGGTCTTGAATGTAGATGTAGAAGTGGGGGCTTATCAGTATCCACTCTTGGTGGATCCAATAGTTGAAGACAAATACTTCGTCAAAGGTACACGGAACACGACTAACTGGCACTTCCACGCGGAAGGAAGCGATTTTATCGGCGTCGAATCCTCCAGCAAATGGTACATAGAGGCCAAAGGGCATCATACCGCATCTGAATGGGGCGCGTTGGAGTACACGACGCAGGGCGAATCGCGTATTATCAAGTTCGGACTTGAAGAAGGGGTCGTCAAAAACATCCCAAACGCGCGCGTAGAAGATCTGATGGAGGTCGTATCTTCTAAAGACGTAGGGGAAGCCAAATTGACTTTGCCGTCAGAAGGCACGTTTAAACGAGAGGAGGTGCTTGCCACAGGCTCCGCAAATAATGCGGCGGAGTTTCTTATGACTTCTACTCACGCTAGCGAAAACGGCGAAGAAGGTCGATTGGAAATGTTTGGGGCGTGGGTGCTGATAGAACAAACAAATGGTCCTGAAGTCAGCATCGATACCTCACATGAATACGTGGATGGCGGGAGACGCAACGTTTTTTATGGAAGTGACGGCTGGATCGGACCTAACTCCGGCGCATTCGAATTTCACGCAAAAGATCCAGGTGTCGGCGTTGAGGAATATACGGCAAGTGTCGCACAAGGTGAAAAAAAATGGAAAGAAGCGAGCATTCTGCTCACCACTGGTGAATGCTCGGGGTGGCAGTGCCCCCCAGAACTCAGTAAGGGCTTTGCTTATAGTAGTGAAATGCCTAACGGGGAAGACACGCTCACGGTGAAAGTTGGGGATGGTGCCGACCGATTCGCGGAAGCTACCAAGACGATCAAAGTAGATAGTGAACCGCCGCATAGCATCACTTTTAATGGCTTGCCATCCAACCATGAAATAAGCGACGGGCAGCATCCTCTTTTGAAAGCGACCGCGACCGACGGTATCGAAGGGGAGCCGGCTCCGGGGCTCGCGTCAATCGCTTTGGAGGTCGATGGGCAAGCGATCGGTGGCTCGCAGGGTTCTTGCTCGGGGTCGTGCACGGGCCACGCCGAATGGACACTTAATGGTGAAAACTACGCGGCTGGTGAACACACGCTGACTTTGGTAGCGACTGATAATGCGGGTAACGCAGAAACCGCGGAATATCACGTCACGATTCACCACGCCGAAGGTATACCCGTTGGCCCTGGTTCGGTGAATCCTGTGACGGGTGAGCTCAGTATGGCGGCTACTGACGTGTCTGTTGGTGTTCCGGATGGTGCGCTGACGGTGAACCGTAGTTATAGGTCTCGTCATTTGGCGCAGGGTACAGAAGGCCCGCTTGGGCCGCAGTGGAACCTGAGCTTGGGCGCCCAGCAAAGCCTTTTGCGGGTGTCGGGTGGGATGGTCTTGACCGGCGGCAGCGGCGGGCAGATTGTGTTTGAAAGTAAAGGCAAAGGAGAATTCACCTCGCCGACAGGCGATGCGGGGTTGACGCTGCTCGAAAAGACGGTAGAAAGCAAAACAGTATTCACACTGAGTGACAATGGCACGGCGACGACATTTGAACTGCCCGCGGGCAGTAGCGGGAGTGTGTGGACGCCGTCGAGCATTGAAGGACCGAACGGCACGAATGTGACGCTCTATAAATTCAAGTTGGAAAACGGGGTTATCGAGCCGACCGAGGAGCTGGCACCCGTTCCGGCAGGTGTTTCGTGCGGCAAGGAAATCAGCGAACTCAAAGAAGGCTGCCGCGCGCTGAAGTTCGAATACGCCACAGAAACAAAAGCCAAAGGCGAAAAGGCCAGCGAATGGAACGAATACATTAGGCATCTATCAAGAGTCAAGTACATCGCGTGGAACGCGAGCAAAACAAAAACCGAAACTGTTGTCGCGGAATACGCTTACGATGCGAAAGGCCGGCTACGCGCTGAGTGGAACCCTGAAATCAAAGCGTCGCCGCTCAAGATGACTTACGGATACGACGTTGAAGGTCACGTTACCGCGGTCAGCACGGCGGGCCACGAGCCGCAACTGCTGGAGCAGGGAACCATCCCAAGCGATGCTAGCCCCGGCCGGCTGCTGGCGGTAGCCATACCGTCTGCAGCGACGGCGCTCGGGACAGGCGAAGCGCCGGTCAACAAAGAAGTACCGATTTTGTCGAGCACCAAACCGGCGGTAGGGACGAAGATTAGCGTCAATCTGACCAGCGAAAAAACGCCGGGGACATGGACCGGGGGTCCGCTGGCCTTTATCTACCAGTGGGAGGACTGCAATAGCTCCGGCAAAGAATGTTCCCCAATCCAAGGCGCTGTCAACCAGGCGTACTACCCGGTGGCGAGCGATGAAGGCCACAAGCTAGTGGCGCAGGCGATCGCGCTCAACGCAACGGGCGCAGTGACGGCCTCCAGCGAAGCGACGTCGGCGGTCGCGTCTGGCGCGCCCAACACACCGCTGCCCGAACCGCCGGCGGTGGGCACGGACGCCGTGACGACGCTTGAGTATGAAGTGCCTGTCTCGGGCAGCAGTGCCCCCTACGAAATGGGCGGCACGGAAGTGGCGAAATGGGGGCAGACCGACGATCCAAGCGAAGCAATGGCGGTCTTTCCGGCCAGCAAGGTCATGGGGTGGCCAGCAAAGGAATACAAAAACACAGGCGAGACCGTCTACTATCTGGACGGCAAGGACCGCGCCGTGAACACCGCGTTGCCTACGGGTGGGATCTCAACGACCGAATACAATCTCTACAACGACGTCATACGCACGTTGAGCCCTGACGACCGCCTAAAGGCCGTGAGCGAAGGGTGCAAAGTTAACGAAGAATGCAAGTACGCAACCGAACACACCTACGAAGAAAAAGGCCCAGAACCAGGCGTCGAGATATTGAGTACCCGTGGCCCGCAGCACGCTGTCAAGCTCGCGGTCGGCAAAGAAGGCAAACACAACGAAGAAATACTTGCGCGCGAGCATACCACCTACTACTACAACGAAAAAGAACCAGAAGAAGGCGGCCCCTATCATCTCGTAACGAAGACGATCGAAGCCGCGGAAACCGCCGGCAAAGAAGAATTCGACCCACGCACCACGGAAATAGGCTACGGCGGGCAAAACGGCCTGGGATGGGAACTACGCAAGCCAACATCAGTCACGACTGACCCGGGCGGGCTGAACCTTATCCACGTCACCGAATATAACGCGGCTACGGGAGAAGTGATAGAGACCAAGACGCCAGCGGGGACCGGTAAGGATTCGAAATTCCCGCCGACCTACGCTTCCCAGTTCGGTTCGGAAGGCGCAGGCAACGGCCAGTTCAAACACCCCGCAGACGTCGCGCTCGACTCGAAAGGTAACTTGTGGGTTCTCGATAAGGGCGACGACCGGGTCGAGGAGTTCAACGAAAAAGGCGAATACCAAAAAGCATTCGGCTCGGAAGGCTCAGGCAATGGCCAATTGAGCGGACCGAGCGGCCTCGCGATCGACTCAAAAGGCAACGTGTGGGTCGTAGATACCGGCAACAACAGGGTCGAGGAGTTCAACGAAAAAGGCGAATACCAGAAAGTCTTCGGGTCGAGCGGGACCGGCAGCGGCCAGTTCAGCACGCCGGAAGGCATCGCAGTGGACTCGCACGGCGATCTCTGGGTGTCGGACACTGGCAATCGTCGCGTCGAGGAGTTCAATGAAAAAGGCGAATACCAGAAAACGGTTACCGAAGATATCGGTGAACCGGAGGGCCTTGCCGTTGGCCCAGGAGGCGACATATGGGTCGCTGATTGGCTAGATAACCGAGTAGAGGCATTCAACGAAAAAGGAGAACACGTAATCAAGTTCGGCTCGCAGGGATCAGGAAACGGGCAATTCGAAAACCCCTACGGTATTGCGGTAGGTCCAAATGGTTATATCGCGGTCGCCGACAACGGTAACGACCGGGTAGAGGAGTTCACCGAAAAGGGCGAATACATCACAGAGTTTGGGTCGTCCGGGACGGGCACCGGGCAATTCACCTTCGACTGGCCGATAGGCGTAGCGGTAAACTCAAAGGGCAGTGTTTGGGTGACGGATTCTGGTAACAATCGGGTCGAGGAATGGATACCAACAATCACAGGCAACGAGGGTGCCCACGACACCAAGACCATTGACTACACGACCGCGGCAAACAGCGAATACAAAGAATGCGGAGAACACCCAGCGGTAGCGAACCTCCCATGCGAGACGACACCAGTCGCACAGCCCGGAACCAGCGGACTGCCCGAACTACCAACGACAAAATACACCTACAACGCCCTGAACGAGCCAGAAACAACGACAGAAACAGTAGGCTCAACGACCCGCACCAAGACCAACACTTACGACGCGGCGGGACGTCTTAAGACGACAGCGGTCAGCTCGACCGTAGGAACAGCTTTTCCGACAGTCACCGATGAATACAATTCAGAAACAGGCGTGCTAGAAAAACAATGCACAAACGCAGGAAAACCCTGCACTGAAGGCAAACCAAAGACGATCACAAGCCTCTACAACAAGCTCGGCCAGCTCGAAAGCTACACCGACGCAGCCGAAAACGAAAACAAAACGACATACGAATATGACATCGACGGACGCATCAAAAAAGTCAAAGGCGAAAAAGGCACCGAAACTTACACATACGGCGAACCAACAAACCTTCCGACAGAACTCCTCAACGAATACGGCACAAGCAAACTCACGTTTACCGGCAGCTACGATATCGAAGGGAACATGCTCACCGAGGGCTATCCCAACGGCATGACCGCCAAATACACTTATAGCACCGTCGGCATGCCCACGGGACTTGAATACAAAAAGGAAACACACTGCACCGAAGAAAAAGAAAAATGCAAATGGTTCACGGACAACGTGGTACCGTCAATCCACGGGCAGTGGATAGAACAAGCCAGCACCCTATCCCACCAGATCTACGCATACGACAGCGCTGGACGCCTCACCGAAGTCCAGAATACCCCAACCGGTAAAGGTTGTACCGTCCGCCTCTACACCTACGACGAAGACAGCAACCGCACGAGCCTCATGACCCGCGAACCCGGTAAAGAAGGCAAATGCGCTACCGAAGGCGGCAAAGGGCAAGGCTACACCTACGACACAGCCGACCGCCTCAACGAGCCCGGCATCACCTACAACACGTTCGGCGACATCACCGCCCTACCCGCCCAAAACTCCGAAGACCCAGAACTCATCAGCAGTTACTACACAGACAACCAAGTCCAAAGCCAAAAACAAAACGAACAAACCATCAGCTACACACTGGACCCCACCGGACGCACCCTCGAAGCCGACGCGACCGGCAAACCGATCAGCGCCAACATCCTCTCCCACTACACCGGACCCGGCAACACCCCCGCCTGGACGATCAACACGAGCACCAAAGCCTGGAAGCGCAACATCACGGGTATCAATGGTAGCCTTGTGGCCATCCAGGCCGAAGGCGCAAACCCCGTGCTCCAGCTCACCAACCTCCATGGCGACATCATCGCCACCGCCTCCATCTCCGAAACGGCAACCGAACTCGCGTCCAAAGCCGACACGAGCGAGTTCGGCGTACCGACCATCAGCAACCCAGAAAAGTACGCCTGGCTCGGAGCGATGGGCCTACCCACCGAACTACCCTCCGGAGTGATCGCGATGGGCGCCCGCTCCTACATACCCCAGCTCGGTCGCTTCCTCCAGCCCGACCCCATCCCCGGCGGCTCAGCCAACGCCTACAGCTACACCTTCGGCGACCCCGTCAACACCACCGACCCCACCGGCGACTACGTCGAAGGAGCCTACCTCAACGCCTTCAACGACAACCAAAACAAAGAAGCCGTAGAACGCGAAGAGGCCCGCGAAGCCGCCGCAAGAGCAGCCGCCGAAAAAGCCGCCCGCGAAGCCGCCGAAGCAGCAGCAGCCGCCGCCGGACCCCAATACGCCGGCGGCGAAGAAGAATGGGAAGAATGGGAAGAAGAAGAATGGGAATATGAATGGGCGTCCTACAAGCACGGAGCGAAGTCCGCCAAGGAAGAAGCGCATATAGAAGATGGGGTGCTTTACCAGCTACTTAATAGGAAGGAAGGATCTTCGCTGCTGGATGCCGCTTTGCCGGTCTGTAAGGTTAGCCTGGAAGGTCCATGCGCCGATGATGCAAGCTGGATTCATAAAGTTAGTGGTAGAGGCTATAAACTTGCTTGTACCTTTGCTGCAGTCGCGGCGTTCGCATGTGGGGGTGACGACCTTATGGAGCGGGAGCGCGAGTGGGAGGCGGAGCATCCTGCTCCGGCAGTGACGGTGGAGGCGAGGCCTGGGGGTGGAGACGAGGAGGATGCGGAGGATCTGATGCTAGAGTCATCCTTTGACGATGGGGACTGATGATCTTAGGACTCCGCTTTGCGCTGCGGCGTCGGCAATCGATGAGGGCGACGGCCTAGTTGCGCTGGGCCGTTATGAGGACGCGATCGCGTGCTACGACGCTGTCGTCGAGCGGGTGGGCGAGACGGAGCAAAGGGACTTGGGAAAGCAGGTGCGTATTGCTTTGGGCAAGAAGGGGGCTGCGCTGGTCAGGATGGATCGTTTCGGTGAGGCCGATATTGCATTTGATGCGTGGTGTATACGCACCAGCGACGCGGCCGAACCCAAGCGTTCTCTAGCGAGGGCACGCGAGTCAATTGGGCAAATCATTCTCAAGCGGGCCTACGAGCTGTCAAATGCCGGGCGGCATGAGCTGGCGGTTGAGGGGGCTGACGCGTTGCTTAAGCGCCTTGCCGGTGACCCGCCATCGGGACGCCTCGATCTCGTAGCCAACGGACTGAGGCGGAAGGCCTTTTCTCTAGTGGAGCTAGGTCGTGTAGAGGAAGGGATCGCGTTGCTCAGCGAGCTGGTGGAGCGTTATGGCAGGGCTGAGCAGCCGGCGGTGCGAAAGGCCGTGGCGAGCGCAATGAACAAGAAGGCGGAGTTGCTTGTTGAATGTGGACGTAGCGACGAGGCGCTTGAGGTATACGATGAGTTGCTGGCGCGTATCGTAGATACAGACGATCCTGAGTTGCGCATGGGGGTCGCGATTGCGCTGCGTGGCAAGGTTGCCGCGCTACAGAAGCTGGGTCGTTACGAGCAGTCACTCTCGGTCGAGGAAGAGTCGATTGGGCGCTTTGGCAGAGATCGTCCGCCCGGACGGCCCTATGCGGCGCTTGAAGCTCTTATGGGTAAGGCTTCGGTTCTGAACAGACTTGAACGTGTCCAAGACGCTATTGCGGTCACCAACGAAGTCGCGCATCTTTATGGCGATGATCCGGACATTCGTGCACGTGAGAGGGTCGCGTGTGCACTGGATCTGAAGGCGTCGATACTGCTCGACGAGAGGCGCCACGAGGATGTTATTCGGGTCGAGGATGAATTGCTAGCCCGAGTAGGCTGGGCGCGTGAGAGCGAGTTCCGTCGATATGTGGCGGATGGGTTTATCAGGAAGGCATTTGCGCTGGGGAACGTAGGTCGTATGGATGAGGTGGTCGCAGTGGCTGATGAGGCTATTGAGCGCTTCGGCGATACGACCGAGATGGAGTCTAGGGAGATAGTCGCGCTACTCTTGGATTTGAAGGCTTTTGCGCTAAGGAAGCTGGGAGAGTTGGAGCGGTCGGTTGGCGTGTGGAGCGAGGTCGTTGAGCGCTATGGCGATGATGAAGTGCCGAATATGCGCAACTTGGTGCAGCGCGCAATGGTGGGGAAGGCCGAAGTCCTCACGATGCTCGGCCGGCGCGATGAGGCGATCGTCGTCGCTGACGGGCTGATCGATGACAGCAGGGAGAAGACCGGAGGCGAGGATGTCGATCCAAAGAAGCTGTCTCGTGTTGCCGATGCACTCATAGCTAAGGGCTCGGCTCTTTCAAGTGGGGGGCGCTATGAAGAGGCGCTCGACGCGTTCAACGAGCTGATCGACCGCTTCCGGAACGCGCAGGAGCGCGGATTGCGGCGGTCAATGGCGATCGCGCTAAACAGCAAGGTTGCGACGCTTGAGCGGCTCGACCGCGAGGAGGAGTCCGACGCGGCGTTTGAGCAACTGGCCAGTCATTATGGGGAGGAGGCGCTGGCTATGTTCGACAAAACCGCCCGGCATTTCGCGACTATGGCTGGCCCGGAGGCGCGCGAAGCGCCGGCTTCGGCGCTGTACAGCAAGGCGTACATCCTCGGCAAGCTTGACCGAAACGACGAGGCGCTGCATACACTAGACGAGCTTATCTCACGTTTTAGGGACGACGAGAACGAGAACGTGCGGATGGTCGTCGCAGATGCTCGCACGGCGCGCGAGAGGATTCTCGATGACCGTGATGAGTCGGTGTGAGAGAGACTGGTCTGTTGGCGGTATTAGCGGGGGCCATCCCGGGCCCTGGGCGTTGATCCGGTCGCGGCGCCGTATTCGCTCGCCTGGACGCCGGGGGGCGCTCCGGGTGGCCATGTCTTTGTGAATCCGTAGCCTTCTGGCGGAGGGTAGTCGTTGGGCTGGTCACCTCTGGGGTCGGGTAGGACGATCTGGATCTCGCGGCTCATCGTGTGTGCTCTCTAGTCTCGATTTGTCATTGAGTGTCTGCCGGCTGGGCTTCGAGGTGACGTGAACGTCTGCCCTGGCGGGCAGGATTGCGGCTTCTACGCACAGCAATCCACCCGCTCAGGAGGTCACCTTGAAGGTGATGGGACGTTCAACGATCTACACGGTAGATGTCGTCGCGGACGGCATGGGTTTGTCCTCGCGCGCGGGTAGCGCGCTGTTGGCATTGGTCGCGCGGCGTCTGGGCCTGACGGACGGGCTGAGTGCTGCCCTGGTGGGTACCTGGGAGCGGCGCTCAGGCTATGATCCGGGTTGTGTGTTGTGTGATGTGGCGGTGATGGTCGCCGACGGTGGGCGGTGCGTTTCAGGTCTCGCGCGGTGTTGGCTGGTCAGCCCGCGCTGTTCGGGGATGTCGCGTCGGTTTCCACGGCACGGAGGGTGTTGCTCTCGATCGGTGAGGTGGAGCTTGGTCGGGCCCGTGTCGGGCGCGTGCTGTTGCTCGCGGGCGTGCGTGGCGGCATGGGGCGGCTCCGGGGCGTGTGATCCTCGACTTCGACGCGACACCGATCACGATCCACTCCGAGAAGGAACACGCGGCCGGGCATTACAAGGGTGCTTTCGGGTTTAACCCGCTGCTCGCTACCTGTGGGCGGGAGGTGCTCGCGGGGATCCTGCGGCCCGGGAACGCGGGCGCCAACAACGCCCGGGATCGCGGCGCGAACGCGCAGCTTTCAAGCAGCGGCGTGAGCCTCGGGCAGAGCGGAGCGCTCGTCGGGGACAGCTCGACCGCCGCAGCATTCGACGGATCGGGGGGCGCGGCGCACGCGGAAGTCGATCTCTCCGCTACTCATAAACTGACCGTCGAGTTCTGGTTGAAGTGGAGCGCGTTCGCTGAAAACGACGATCTCGCGATGGAGTTCACGCCGAATTTCAACGAACACCCGGGCGGGTTCCTGGTCAACCCGAACGCGTCGGGCACGGACCGGTTTGGGATTGGGCTGGGCGAGGGCACTTCGCGCAACAACGCGTTCTTTGCCCGGCCCAGCGCGGAAACCTGGCATTACTACGCACTCGTCCTGGACACGACCGCGAGTGGCTCGACACAGATCACGCCGTACGTGGACGGGCACGCGGTGTCCTACACGAAGACCGCTGAAGGCACCGAAGCGGGGGCGTTTGCGAATGCCGTCCTGTACTGGATGTCCAGGGACGCAAGCAGTCTGTTCGGCACGGGCAGCATGCAGGATCTGGCGGTGTATGAAACGGCGCTGAGTGCGGGCACGATCGCCGAACACTACGAGCTGGGCGAGGGCGGCTTGAAAGCAGCGTTCGCGAGCACACCTGCGAGTGCAAGCGTCGGGGTGCCGGTCTACCTGGACGCGTCCGGGTCCTCCTCGCCGGCCGGCACGATCACCGACTACGCGTGGGACTTCAACGGCAGCAAAAGCTACGGCACCGATGACGGCACGAGCGCAACTGCTACGCACACGTTCACATCGCCGGGAACCTACACGGTTGACCTGCGCGTCAAAGACAGCCTCGGCGAGACCACGACAATCAGCCACACGATCACCGTCGCCGCGGCGCTCGGCCAGTACGAGCAGGCCGTCGAGACGACCTCGGGTGTTGCGCACTTCTGGCCGATGGGCGAACCCTCGGGCTCCACGTTCGCCGACGCGATCGCGGGCGACAACGCCGAAACCACGGGCGGCGTGAGTCTGGGCGAAGCGGGCGGGCTGGTCGACGACTCGGCGACGTCGGCGCTGTTCAACGGCTCCAGCGGCGCAGCGCACGCCGCGCTGGACCTGTCGAGCACGCACGAGCTGACGGTCGAGTTCTGGATGAAGTGGAACTCCTATGCCTCCGACGACGATCTGGCGCTCGAGTTCACGCCGAACTTCAACGAATACCCCGGCGGGTTCCTGGTAGACCCCGACGCGACACCCGGCTCAGACTTCGCGGTCTCGATCGGCCAATCGGGCTCGCGCAACACCGTTTACTTCGAACGCCCCACCGCCGGCCACTGGCACTACTACACCTTCGTGATTAACACCGAAGCGCCCGCCGCAGAAGAGATCACTCCATACGTGGACGGCGAAGCGGTCCCCTACACCAAGAGCGAGGAAGGCATGGGTGCCGGCGACTTCGCGGACTCGACGCTGTACTGGATGTCCAGGGACGCCAGCGCGCTGTTCGGCGCCGGGTCGATGCAGGATCTCGCACTGTACGACACGACGCTGAGCGCCGGCACGGTCAAAGAACACTACGAGCTCGGCACGACTCATGCTCCTACGAACATAACAGCACCACAGATCGCGGGAGTCGCCAAGAAGGGCTACCTGCTCAACGCGAACGCCGGCAGCTGGAATGGCACACCGCCATTGGTCTACGCATATCAATGGCAGCGTTGTGACAGCTTTGGCGAAGAATGCGTTGATATTTCTGGCGCCACAGGTGCAAGTTATCTGCCGAGCGCATCCGACGTAAGCAGCACACTCAGGGTGCGGGTGACTGCGACCAACGCAGCAGGATCCACCTCAGCAGCATCACCAGCCACTGCGGTCGTGTTCGATTCGTCCTGTACCGACAGCTGGATAGGTGGCCATGAAGGCACGTGGGAAATTTCGAGCAATTGGTCTACAGGCAGCGTGCCCAACAGTGCCGACATCGCCTGCCTTGCGTCGGGGACTGCCGTCTCAATCACAAGCAACGCACATCAAGTCTCGGCCTTGCAGGGCGAAGGGAGCTTGCGGATCGCCGACGGGTCCTTGGAAGTTCTCAGCTCGTCCGTAGCGTCAGAAGTAGCATCGTTGACTCTCGAAAGCAGTTCGCTTTACGGCCTCGGTAAACTGGAAGTTATGGGTTCGATGACAGCAAGTGGTACGACCATGCTCTACGGCTCAGGAACTATCGACGTTCATGGTATGAGCAGCCCGAGTATCACTGCTTCCGGCGAACTGGTCATCGAGAATACGCTCGAAGCCTCGGATATGCAGGCGAGCGAAGGAGAAGTAATCGTCGACACGGGAACACTGGATCTGAACGGCGATAACCCCTCAAAATTCGCTCACCTCACAGTTGACGGCAATGAAAGAGCGACACTCACTGGCTCTAGCGAGATCGATGTAGCGGGCTCATTTGACTGGGAAAACGGAACCATGTCAGGGACGAGCAAAACTGTGCTGGCACCAGGCTCGTCTAACAAAATCGATCCGTTTGGCCCAGTCACACTCAACGAGCGCAAACTTCTCAACAAGGGCGTCCTCGATTGGGAATCAGGGGCGATTGTTGCTGGCGATGGTGCGAGCATCACGAACCAGTCTATATTTTATGCCAACGATAACGGACCCCATTGCATATTTGGCTGCGATGGAGTAGGGATATCGGTGGGCTCTGGTACCGCAAGTATTGAGAACACGCCATCAGGAAAACTCATTAAGAACGCCGGCCTTGTCACCTATTTTGAAATACCGTTGGATAACCAGGGCGAAGTCGAAAGCCGAGAAGGCCAGATCCAACTACTAGATGGCGGGGTTTCCGGCACAACGGCTGACGGTTCCTGGGAAGCAGTAAGTGGCGGGCTGGTAGAGTTCGCCGGCGGTGAATTTAACCTCGGCGCCGGCGTGCGCTTTCAGGGGGAAATCGCCTTGACTAAGAGCACGGTGACCGCATCGGCGCTACAAGCTCAAGGCGCAAAGGTGATGCTGGTGGGAGCTACTCTCGATCTCGAAGGCCCCGTCGCCTCGCAGATAGAAACACTTCTCGTGGGCCAAGGCCCCAACGGCAGCCAGTACGCGACGCTGGAAGGGTCCGGTGAAGTAGACGTCAAAAAAACCTTTGAATTCTACGAAGGCGATATACGCGGCATAGACCCCTTGGTCCTCGAAAGCGGCTCTGCCGGGAAGATAGATCCCGTCAACAACGCTATCTTGGATAGCTCCCTACTCGTCAACAAGGGTACGCTGAACTGGTACTCGGGCCGCATCGTCGGCGCGGGCGACGCCGAGCTCCTTAACGAAGGCGTCTATGAAACGAACGACCAAGGGCCTCACCACGAGTGCGAAGGGAGCTGTACCGGCTATTACGAGGGCATGCAGACTGCTGACGATTTGCTAGAAATTTTCTATGGCGGAAAATACTTCTTCGGTGAATCTGCTGAAGGAAAAGCGGAAACCTTTTCGGGCGGGGCCTTATTTGTAAACAATGGGGAAACCACGGATCCAGAAGACTCTTGTCCTACGGAAGTTGAAGCCCAGTGGTGGGTCGAAGTCCAATGGCCGACGACGGGCAGCGGCAGTTTTAACGATCCCTGCACCAAATACACCTCGTACGTAACGCCCGCAGATCATGAAAGCCCCGAGGAAGAAGAAGAAGGTGAAAAAGTCATCCACGAACGCGTAGGTTCTCCGATTGCGGCACACGAGGATTGTAATATTGAAATAGGACACCACTGCTATGGATTAATAGAAACACCTAATGTGAACCCGCCGTCGGGCTTCCTCGGTAGTTCGGAGGAAATAGATCCTACATGCTTGGCAACGTACGGAGATAATGAAAACTTTACGGATGCCGAGCAGTGGGTTTCGTTTACGTCGGGGCCTCAAGAAGTAGAAAAAATAAAAGATTGGACCGAGGCAGGAATCGCCGTAGGCATGACCGACGAAGGCCCCATTACGTCGCCACACTACTTTATAGCGGACATCAGATCGCTGGAAGGGCATTCAACGTACCATGAACATGACAGCCACACTAGCGTCTCGCTGGATCAGGATTTTCAAGACGAGATATGGTACCTCAGTGGGCACGAATGGGAGGCCTGGTTGCCTAACTACCACATGGTTTCGGCGCCTCAACCAGAGTTTGCCAGAAAGCTGCAAGTGGGTACCGAGAACACAGCGAATGACGTCGCAAGCGAGGCGCAGATTCGTGATATGGAATACGAGACTACGGAAAAAGGGATTTGGCGTAAGGGCTGGCGGGCTGAACATATAGCACCAAAAGCAACCGCAACGTCCGAATCAACCGCGACGGCGACGGTAACCTCTGGCACCACCGGCGAAGTTTCTTTCAATTCGCGTTCGTGCTAACTGCGCAGTCAGCAGGCAAATAATGCTATACTCTCTACTATGAAATCTCGCACCATGCGCGTCATTACGCTTGCCGTAACTTTTGCGGCCGGTATGGCATTGGCAGCGTATTTGTTGGTTAGTGCAGGAAGTTCAAGTATGAGGCATAAAGTCGGTATCGTCCCCTTTCGGTCTTATTCGAGGACCGAAAATGTTCTATTCGCGCGTCGCCTGGCTCACAAAATGCGGGACAGTCAACCGACTGATATAGCGTTTGTAAACACCACGCACGCCAAGGCGCTAAAAGTCATTTCACCGGAAGAAAAACTTGTGGAACCGGGTGAGAACAGGCTCAGGGTGCGCGTGTTTGTCATGCACGGAAACTTTGTGGATGTATACGCCCATGTGCCTAATGGTGAAGGAGCGCCGAAGGGGACATGGCTTGCCGTATCGATCGACGTAAATACGGGCCAGTTGCTAGACCTGTCGCTCGGCCATCAGCGGCCAAAGGATCTGTCGAGTTTGGGGCATGTCGAACGAATCGAAGGCGGGTAGTATACAAAAACTAGACGCTCGCCGTGATTCAGGCAGCGTCTCGCAGGCGACGAACCCAGCGGCGTGGTCGCAGCCACCGTCTGTGTCAAAGGCGAGGAATGCCGTTGGGGTCAGGAATACTGGATGAACAAGGCGTCCTCCGACGTCTTTCGAGCGAAGAGAACGGCGACAAACAGTCATGGCACGGCTTCGGCGTATTCAACGCCTATCTATCCACCTGTATAAGATGGGTTAACGGCCTGCCATTCTCAAGAGCCGGGCAACAGCTTGGTGTCAACTTCGGTGTCAAGACGAAAGACGCCATGGGCGGATAGATGTCCGTCTCACGAGCGCAACTCTCGTTTCGATTGGTAGTATTATGGGTGACGAGACGAGTTCCGATCTCAGGCCGCACGTCGCCATTCGAGAGTCTTTGTGCAACCATGACGCACGACGCCTCTTCGCACCGCAACTTCTGGTCCACATGCTAGTCTTCATAGCTGAGTAATGCGACGACGAGCTTTCACGGCCCTAGCCGCACCGGCTGCGCTCATGATGCTCTTCTGGTCCGTGGCCGCAAGCGCCGCCCGCTACGGTCACGCTCCAATGCGGCGCTGTCCAGCGACCCGGCAACTCATAGCCGCCGACTCGCAGGCCGAGGTCTACTTCGCGGGCAGCGACTATAATGACAACCTGAGAGTAAGCGGATGCGTGTACCAAACTGGACGACCATTTACGGTCTCCCTTTGTGGCATAGAACAAGGTGGGGCAGTCCCCAGATCGCAATGTGAGCGAACAGTTCGGCTTGCCGGCACGGATGTCGCCTATGGAGGAGAAGGGCGCGTAACGGTTCGTGACTTGCGTACCGGCCGGACACTTCACCAAGTCCCCACCGGGAGCCCTTTGCGACCTGTGCCTAATAGCGTCGGGGTAGGCAGTGTCGTTGCGCTCGTCCTCAAGAGCGACGGTTCCGCGGCCTGGATCGCCAACGACGATGGGCGAACTACCCACATTGGAAGCACGGATGAAATACCATACTTCGACCTCGAGGCCGTCAACGTGTCGGGTAAAACGCGGCTCTTGGCCGCCGGCACCGACATCGACCCGTCGTCCCTCGCACTAGGCTCCGGCGGCAGTAACATCGGCTACAAAGGCATCAACCGGGAAGGCTCCACAGTCTTCTGGACCCAAGCCGGCAAAGTGTTTTCGGCGCCGTTGAATTGAGCGCCAACCCGGACAAGGCCGGCGACTTCTGTTCGCCTTTCATCCGGTTCGCGATGGTGCGCGGGTCCGGTTAGTGATCGCCCGCTCGTTCGCCGTCAGCGACCCAGGTGGACGTGTTGGGCGTATGCGAGCCACAGGGAGTCGAGGTCGTCGCCGGAGAGCTGGATGCGGTGGCGAGCAATAGGTTCGGTGCAGCCCGGATCTGTCGCCGGGTACCCCGCTCATTGCGTTTCGGGCAGCAGCACGAAGCCCGCGCGGCTCGCGGCGCGTCGCAGTTCGCCGTCAAAGCAGGCGAACTGGCTACAGCGCGGGTCGAGTTCGCGGACCGCGAGCGCGCTTGCCAGCTGTACCGCGTCAAACGCGCGCAACGGGTGGCGCGCCGCCTCTCGTGCGGCCTCGACGAGTACCGCCCCTGTCGGGGAGACGATCGTAAAGCGCGAGGCCGTGTCGCGACCACCGTGAAAGTCGTGCTCGAACGCACTGACCAGGGTGCTGGCGGCTTCGTCCTCGAGTTCGCCGGTGCGGACCTTGCGCCACAGCGCGCAGGGCACCTCCACACGTGCGAGTGCCGAGACGACGAGTGCGTCGAGCGCGCGGATCGCTCGGTGTCCGGCCTCGTCCGCGTAGAGCTTCACGAGCGCCGACGAGTCGGCAAACGTACTCAGCGACGGCCCTCTGCGACGAAGTCCGACAGCGGCCTGCCGCGCCCGGCGGCGGCACGCGCGCGACTCAGCGCTCGCGCGGACGGGCGCTCAGTCGCAATACGCTCGGGGCTCAGCAGCAGCCCGGCTCGCGCCAGGCGCTCCCTCAAGCCCGTGATCTCGTCGCCCGCGAGATCTGGGTTGACGGCGGCTGAGAGAACCCGGACGGCGTAGCTGTTGACGCTCTCCTCGCGATCGCGTGCCGCCCCCTTCAGTCGCTCCGCCAGCTCTTCGGGCACCCGCAATGTCAGCTGACGCATAATGTCATGGTAGCAGGCATGGATGACACGGAGTCGTTACGGCAGCAGGCAGCGCCCCCCATCCACGCAGGCGCGCAGCGCCTGCGATCTCTTAACCTCGACTCCCTCACTGTCATGTGCCCGCGAGCCGCTGAATGGACTGCCCACCGCTGCTTTGCGCGCTATTTGCGTGCTTTTCGAGCCACACCCATTGACGCCAAGGCCCTCTTTGCGATAACTTGCGCCGCGCTGCGCATGCCCGTGTGTGGTGTCGAGGCTGGGGAGGACTTCTCAGCATCCGCGGGCACAGCGCTGCCGAGTTCCCGTCTGTTTCATGGACGGGCTTGCGTACCAATCGAACGGATCAACCCCACCGGACGAAGGGACGTATGCCCATGAGTGTCAACGGGTCGCACTCGACGGTCGAACGCTCGCACTGGACCAGCGAGCTGGCCGGCGACGACCGCACCGACGGCGTGCTGATCACCGGCGCCACCGGGTTCATCGGCACGGAGGTGCTGCTGCGCTACCTGCAGCGCGCCGGCGACGGGGACAATGGGCCCGGCGACGGCCGTCGCATTTTCGTGCTCGTACGCGCCGCCACCGATCGCGAGGCCGCCCAGCGCGTGCGCCGCCTGCTCCTCGGGCTGTTCGGCGCCGGGCACCCCTACGGGCACCGGGTCCTCGCCGTCCGCGGCGATCTGGCCCGCAGCGGCCTCGGCTTGGGCGAGCGGCGCGACGCGCTGGCCGAGCGCATCGACGAGGTCGTGCACTGCGGCGCCAGCGTGTCCTTCGACCTCACGCTGCACGCGGCGCGCGCCGTCAACGTCCACGGCACCCGCCGTGTACTCGAATTCGCACAGTGCTGCGCTGCGCGCGGCGGGCTGCGTCGCCTCGCGCACGTCTCCACCGCGTTCGTCGCCGGCGACCACGCCGGCTGCTTCAGCGAGGACGACCTCGACGTCGGCCAGCGCTTTCGCAACACCTACGAGCAGTCCAAGTACGAGGCCGAGCTGCTGCTCGCCGGCTGGCGCGGCCGCCTGCCGATCACCGTGCTGCGCCCCAGCATCGTCGTCGGCGAGCGTGCGACCGGCTGGACGGCCTCCTTCAACGTGCTCTACTGGCCGCTGCGCGCCTTTGCGCGCGGCGCCTACACCGTCCTGCCCGCCCGCCGCAGCGCGCCCGTCAACGTGGTACCGGTTCAACTACGTGGCCGACGCGATCTGCGCCTTAGCGGCCTGCCCCGAGGCCGAGGGCACGACCTTTCACCTCACCGCCGGGTCGCACACCGGCAGCGTCGAGGACGTTGCGCAACTGGCAAGCGAGTTCTTCGCGCGTCCCGCGCCGCTGCTGCTCGATCCGCTCGTCTACCGGCACCTCGTGCACCCGCTGCTGATGCGCGTCACCACCGACGAGCGCCTCCGGCGCACGCTCTCACGCAGCGAGATCTTCTTCCCCTACTTCAGCACCCGCACTCGCTACGACGACCGCCGCGCGCGCGTCGCGCTACACGGCCGCGCAATCGCGGCCAGTCCGCTCGGCGACTACTTCGCGCAGCTCATGCGCTTCGCGCTGGCCGCCGACTGGGGCCGGCGGCCGCTGCCGCGCGCCGCCACGCTCGGCGCGCTGACGCCGCTGCCCACGCCGCGGCGCCACCGTCACTCGCGCCCGCGCGTCTCGACGCTGCCCAACCCGGGGTGCGAGCCTCACCCGCGCCCGCGCGTCTCGACGCTGCCCACCCCCCGCACGCGAGCCGCGGTCTCCATATGAGCGCCGGCGCGCGACTCTCGGGACGCGACGCGTCGTTCCTGGCAGTCGAGACGCCCAGCGCGCACATGCACGTCGGCTGGGTCGCCCTGTTCGACCCCGACGCAGATGGGCGGCTGCGCCGCTTCGCCGAGCTGCGCGACCACATCGGGGCGCGCCTCGCGCGCGCGCCCCGCTACCGCCAAAAGCTCGCCCCCGTGCCCTTCGGCGTATTTACACCCGAGTGGATCGACGACCCCGCGTTCGCCGTCGAGCGCCACGTCTACCACGCGCCCGGCCCGATCCCCGCACTCGTCGACGAGGTCATGTCCATGCCCCTGCGCCGCGACCGCCCCCTGTGGGAGATGTGGGTCTGCGAAGACCCCGACAACGACCGTTTCGCAATCGTCGGCAAGGCCCACCACTGCATGGTCGACGGCATCGCCGCGCTGGAACTCGGTTCGCTGCTGCTCGACCCGACCCGCGAGCCCTGCCCGGATGAGCCTGACCGCTGGCAACCCGCCGCCCAACCAGGCCCCGAGCACCTGTTGGCCCGTGGTTTGGTCGACGTCCTCTCAGATCAGCTCGGCCTCCTGCGCTGGTCGCTGCGTGCCGCCGCCTCGCCGGCGCGCGCCGTCGAGCAAACCGCCGCCGGCGCGCTGCGCGCCGGGCGCGCGCTCAGCCACGCGCTGCTCGGCGCCGCGCCCACAACCCCCGCGCTGAATGGCTCGCTCTCGCCGCTGCGCCGCTTCGCCTGGGTCGAGCGCCCGCTCTCCGACCTGCAGGCCGTCAAGCGCGCCTTCGGCACCACCGTCAACGACGTCGTCCTGGCCGCCGTCGCCGGCGGCATCCGCGCCTACCTGACCCGCCGCGGCGAGCCACCGCCCGCGCTGAAGGCAATGGTCCCCGTCAGCGTCCGCGACCCCGCGCACGAACTTGGCAACCACATCTCCTTCGTATTCGCCACCCTGCCCTGCGACGAGCCCGATCCGCTGGGGCGCCTGTACCGCGTGCACCTCGCGATGTCCCAGCGCAAGCGCGACCGCGAGCCCGAAGGCGCCGACCTCGCGCTGCAGGCCGCCGAGCACACGCCGAGCGTCGTCCAGCACGCGATCTCGCGTCTAGTCGCCAGCCCGCGCACATTCAATCTCGTCGTCTCCAACATCCCCGGTCCCTCAGAGCCGCTCTACATGCTCGGCTGCCCGATGCGCGCCGCCTACCCCGTCGTTCCGCTCGCCGACCACCACGCCGTCTCGATCGGCATGACCACGATCCACGGTCGCGCCTGCTTCGGCGTCTACACCGACCGTGAAGCGCTCCCGGACGCCGACACGCTGGCACTCGACATCGACGCGGCGGTCGGTGAGTTGGTGGCGCGGGCGCGCGGTCGCTGAGCAGCTCTGCTGCTGGCCGATCGGCCGCGGCCCTCAGCTGCCGAACCCGGCCGCAGCTCGCGCCCGCAGCGTCGCTTCCAGGCGCCCGAGCGCGTGTGCGACCGTCTCGCGCTCGGCGCCGTCCAGTGCGTCGGCCTGGGCCGGCGCGTCCGCGCCGGCAGCCACGCGCTCGCCGTCGCCGCCCAACGCCGCGCGCGCCGCGCGCGCCACCTCGGTCTGCAGCGTTGCCAGCTCCTCGATCCGCGCATCCAGCTCGACGCGCTCCTCGGCGCGCAGCTCGCCGAGCGCCGCCTCATAGGCGTGCGCCAGCTCCAGCGCGGCCAACCGCGCTCGGCCCGCGTCGAGGTCCAGTCGCGCTCGCAGCGCCAGCTCCTCGCACAGCAGCGCCTCTCCGCGCGCCCCCAGCAGCGCGGCCAGCCGCTCTTGCGGGCGCAACAGCGCTGCGCGTCGCTGCCCCCGTCGTCCGCTCCAGCGCAGCTCGCGTGCGTGCGACCACCGTCCGTAGGCGACCTGCTCGCCCTCGCCCCAGCCCGCCCGCACCACCAGTGCCTGCCCCGCCGCCACCTCGCGCACATACGGGTCGGCCGTCGCGATCCGCTGCGCGAACAGCATCTTGTTCAGCGTGTCCGCCGCCGCCTGCGCCTCGCGCTCGGCATCGAGGCTCCGCAGCCACGCACTCGCCTGGCGCTCGACGTTCACCGGCGTCGCGTCGATCACCGTCGTGCGCGTCACCACGACCGCCGCCGTCTGCGGTTCGGGGTCTGCACGCGGGCGCCTGCGCGCAGCCAGAGCGCCGCTCACCCCGCTCCCGCCGCCGCCACCACGGCCGCTCCTGGCTCCCGCGCGCCTGGCACCCAACGTCTCCAGCACCACGACCCGCTCCACCTCGCCGCTCGCTCGGCTGCGCACGACATAGCGGCCATCTGCGATCCCGAGCTCCCACGGCAGCTCCATTTGCACGAACAGAAACAGGCTTTCCGGCACACTCGCACCGTATCCCTTCACACCAGCGCCCGCTCGCCCGTATCATTTCCGCGTCCGCACCCTCAACTCGTAGCGAGGAGCACAGTCCAGTGTCAGACGGTAGCGCCAACAAGGGTCTGCGCGAGCGCCTCACCAGCAGCACCGAGGACCACCTCGGCAAAGCCCTCACAGACCTCTTCGACAACCCCCTGCTCAACGGTGCCCTCGGGCGCGCCGCCGACGCGCGTGAGAAGGCCACCCAAGCTCAAGAGCTTGCGATGGGCGCCCTCAACCTGCCCTCCGCCGCCGACGTGGAACGGCTCACCCGCCGTCTGCGCTCGGTCTCGCTGCGCCTAGAGGGCATCGAGGACGGCGTGCACCGGCTCGGCCGCGTGCTCCCCAGCCAGGCGCTCGACGCCCGCCTGGCGGCAATCGAGGAGCAGCTGCGCACGCTCTCGCGCACCGTCGCCGACGTGCGCGAGGGTCTCGCCGAGCGCCGCGCCGCGGCTGCCGGCAGTGCCCCGAGCGGCACCCCGGCTAAAACATCCGCGGCCGGCGCCGCGGGCAAACAGCGCCCGGTGAAGGGCGCCGCCGCCAAACGGTCAGCGGTGAAAGCAAAACGCGCGCCCGCCGCGAAACGGACGACTGCCAGGCGGACGACTGCCAAATAGACGGCGGCCGACCGGACCGCAGCTCACGCTTCAGCCAGCGCCGCCACCGCCGATCTACCCATCCGCTCCGCCGCCTCGAGCAGCGCCTCGTCGCCGATCCGCTCGCGCGTACCGCCTGCGAGCAGGTCCGAGACCGCCAGCACGCACCCCACGCGCACCCCCAGGTGCGCGCCCACCGTAAACAGCGTCGCCGCCTCCATCTCGACCGCCACCGCCCCGGCGGCCAGCCATTCGCGCTCGCGCTCGCCGCCCCGCCCCGGCTCATAGAAAAGGTCGGTGCTCGCCACTGTTACGGCGGCCGCGGGCTCCGTCGCGCGCTGCGCCGTGCCTTGAGCCGTGCGCGCCAACGCCGCCGTCAACCGCTCATCGGCTCCCACCCGCTCGCCCGCACC
Source organism: uncultured Solirubrobacterales bacterium (assembly GCA_963804675.1). Lineage (GTDB taxonomy): Bacteria > Actinomycetota > Thermoleophilia > Solirubrobacterales > Solirubrobacteraceae > Palsa-744. Next base: position 3,960,186 of record CAWDRI010000001.1, read on the forward strand.
CAGTCGCTGGCTCGTGCCATCGGCCGCCAGCGCCTCGCCGGCCACGACCAGCTCGCCCAGCGTCAGGCCGTCGTCGAGCGCTCCGCACGTCCCGACGCGGATCGCGCGTCTGGCCCCCAGCGTCACCAGCTCGTGCAGCACGATCGCCGCCGACGGTCCTCCCATGCCCGTGCTCTGGATCGTCAACGGCTCGCCGTCCTGCGCCGTCCCCGTGTAGCCCCACAGGCCGCGATGGTGGTTGAACATCAGCGGCTTCTCCAGCAGCGTTTGCGCCAACGCCAACGCTCGTCCCGGGTCCCCCGGCAGCAGCACCCGCTCGGCCAGCTCCGCCGTCGGACGCAGGTGGATCGGTTCGTGCTCGCTCACCGGTGCACGACTCTAGACTGCCCGCAATGGGGACTCCGTTTCGCTCGCCTGCCGCTTGCCGGTTCGCCGCCGTGCAGCTCGTCGGGGTCTTCGGCGTGACGAGCCCAGGCCCGGCCTCGCGCGCGTGCCACCGCGCTTGCCTGAAGCCCGGTCGAACCGTGAGCGCCACCGCGACCAGCGACGCCCACTCGCACTGAGTGCGGATCGAACCGTGAGCGACACTGCCACCAGCGACGGCGACCAGCAGCAAAGCCGCACCGCGAGCGCTCTGACGCTGGCCGAGGTCGCCGCGCGCGCCGGCGTCTCCGCTGCGACCGTCCGGCGCTGGGTGGGGGAGGGGTTGATCCCCCAGCACGACGGCCGCTGGACACCCGCCGCCGCCGCCCAGGTGCGGATCGTCGCGCGGCTACGCGACCGCGGCTACAGCCTCGAGCAGATCCGGGCCGCCAGCGAAAGCGGGCGCCTGGCGCTCGGGGACGTCGAGGAGTTCCTCGCCGTCCCCGCGGGCCGCCACACCCTGCGCCAGACCGCGCGCGCCACCGGCCTCGCCCCCGAGCTGATCGAGCGCATCGTCGTCAACCTCGGCCTCAGCGCGCTGTCCGTCAACGCGATCGCCGACGAAGACCTCGAGATGCTCAAGTACGTCGCCGAGGTCCTGAACGCGGGGCTGCCCGAGGAGGCCTTCACGCAGATCGCTCGCGTCTGGGGCCAGGCACTCGCACAGATCGCCGAAACCGAGGTCCGCCTCTTCCACATGTACATCCACGAACCACTCATGCGCGCCGGCGTCCCCGAGCGCGAGCTGGCCGAACAGATGGACGGCATGGCTCGTGAGCTCGTGCCCTTCATCGCCCCTCTCATGAACTGGCTTCACGGCCGCTTCCTCGGCTACTTCGTCGAGCAGGACGTGATCGGCCACATGGAGGCCGACCTCGGCGCCGGCGCCCCCTCGCTCGGGCGCATTCGCATCGCAATCGTCTTCGCCGACCTCGCCGGCTACACGCGCCTCACCGAGGAGCACGGCGACGAGCACGCCGTCAGCGCCGTCGAGCGCTTCGTCGAGGAGGTCGAGCGCACGCTGCCGATCGAAGCCCGCGTGCTCAAGACCCTCGGCGACGAGGTCATGGTCGTCGGCGCCGACCCCGTGGCGCTCACACGCTGGGCCGTCGCCTTCCAAGCCGACGCCCCCGCCGGCGTACCGCCGCCGCGCATCGGCATCCACTACGGCGAGGCGATCTACCGCGACGGCGATTACTACGGCCGCGAGGTCAACCAGGCCGCACGCGTCGTGGCCCGCGCCGCCGGCGGCGAGGTGCTCGTCACCCGAACCGTCGTCGACCTCGCCGCCGGCGTCGACGGGCTCGCCTTCAAGCTGATCGGCGAGGTCGGCCTCAAGGGCTTCTCCGAGCCCACCGAGCTGTTCCTCGCCTCCGCGCGCGGATGAGCGGCGGCGGGGGCACGCCGGGGCAGGCGCTCGCCGGGGAGCTCGACCCCGAGGAGGTCCGCGAGCGGATCCGCGCCGGCGGGCTGCTGCCGCGCGCGGGACCGCTCGTGGCGATGCTCTCGGGTGGGCGCGACTCGGTCTGCCTGCTCGACCTCGCTGCCGCGATCCGCGGGGCCGGCGCGGTGCGCGCGCTGCACGTCAACTACGGCCTGCGCTCCGAGGCCGACGGCGATGAGCGCCACTGCCGCGAGCTCTGCCGGCGACTCGGGGTCGAACTGGAGGTCGTACACGCGCCAAGCCCTGCCGGCGCCGGCAATTTGCAGGCGTGGGCGCGCGAGCTGCGCTACCGCGAGGCGCAGCGTGTGGCATCGGCTCTTGACGACGGCCTCGGACGCGCGCCCACGCGCGCGCACGGCGCGGTCGCCGGCGAATGTGACGAGCTCCCCGCGTCGACACCGATCCTCACCGGCCACACCGCGAGCGACCAGGTCGAGACGATCCTCTACCGGCTCGCCGCCTCCCCAGGCCGCCGTGCGCTGCTGGGGATGGCGCCGCGCGAGGGCCGCCTCGCGCGCCCGTTGCTAGAGCTCACGCGCGAGCAGACCGCCGCCTACTGTCGCGCTCGCGGTCTCGCCTGGCGCGAGGACTCGAGCAACGAGGATGAGCGCTACGCGCGTGCGCGCGTCCGCCACCGGCTCGTGCCCGCCCTGCGTGCCGTGCACCCCGCCGCCGAGGCCAACGTGCTGCGCACCGCGGCGCTGCTGCGGGCCGAGGCGCAACTGCTTGACGAACTCGTCAACGCCGAGCTGCACGGCCAGGCGAGCATCGAGACAGCCCGCCTCGAACGCCTCGCGCCGGCGCTCCAACGGCTCGTCGTGATCCGTCTCGCCGAGGACGCCGCCGGGGGTGCGTTCGTGCCCCAAGCCGGCTCACGTGTCGCCGAGATCCTCGCGCTTGCTCGCGGTCGCGGGCGCGCCGAGCTGCACGTCGGCGGCCTCGTCGGCGCCGTCGTCGAGCGCGGGCGCCTACGCATGGTCAAGCTCCCGCCGCGGCGCTGAGTGCCTACACTGCGCTGCACTGTGGCCATCCCGCCCCCGGAGCGCCTGAGCGACTCCCACGCGAGCAGCGCTGCGGCCCTCGCGACACCGAGTGCCCCGCCCGCCGCGGCGCCGACGGTTCCGCCCGCCGCGGCGCCGACGGCTCTGCCCGCCGCGGCGCCGACGGCTCTGCCCGCCGTGGCGCCGGCTGTCCCGCCCGCCGCGGCGCCGACGGCCGCACCGGCCGCGCAGACGCCGTACGCCGCCGAGGTCGGCGAGGTCCTCGTCGGCGCTGGTGAGCTGCGCCTGCGCGTCGCTGCGCTCGCGCGCGATATCTCGCGCGACTACGCCGACCGCTCGCTGCTGCTGGTCGGCGTGCTCAAGGGCGCGATGTTCTTCCTTTCCGACCTCATGCGCCTGATCGACATCCCCGTCGAGGTCGACTTCATGGCCGTCGCGTCCTACGGCTCGGCGACAGACTCCTCGGGTGTCGTGCGCATCCTCAAGGACCTCGACATCGCGATCGAGGGCCGCGACGTGCTGATCGTCGAGGACATCGTCGACTCCGGCCTGACTCTGCAGTACCTGCTGCGCAATCTCGGCTCGCGCAACCCCCGCTCGCTGGAGGTCTGCGCGCTGCTCACCAAGCCCGAGCGGCGCAAGGTGCAACTGCCCACCCGCTACGTCGGCTTCGAGATCCCCGACCGCTTCGTGATCGGCTACGGACTCGATTACGCCGAGCGTCACCGCAACCTGCCGTTCGTTGCCGCGTTGGTTAGGCATGACTGAGCAAGTCCGCCCGTTGCGGGAAACCGACCCCTCCATGGTACGCTGATCGACTGGAGGGCGCTGCTTAAGTCGCCGTCTCCACCGCCGAGAACCCAGCTATGAGCCGTTTCTTCAAGAGCGCCGCGTTCCCAATCCTGATCGTGGTTGTGCTCGCGTTCTTCGCGGCCAAACTGATCAACCCCGGCGGGGGCAACGGGCCCGCGCGCAGCTACTACAAGCTCGTCACCCAGGAAATCCCCCAGCACGAAGTCAAGTCCGTGCTGTTCAAGACCAAGGACAACGTCCTAGAAGTCACGCCGAAACAAGGCTCCAAGTACGAAATCGGCTACATCGACCAGTCCGCGCCCGAACTGGAAAAACAGCTCAAGACGGCCGGCGTCGCATACAACACCGAAGCCGCCAAGAGCAGCATCATCCTCTCGCTGCTGACCTACGTGCTGCCCTTCCTGCTGTTCTTTGGCATCTGGATCTTCCTGCTCAACCAGGTGCAGGGTGGCGGCTCGAAGGTGATGTCCTTCGGCAAGTCGCGCGCCAAGCGGCTCTCCGCCGACTCGCCGAAGATCACCTTCCGCGACGTCGCCGGCGTTGACGAGGCCGTCGAGGAGCTGCACGAGATCAAGGAGTTCCTCGAGAACCCCAAGAAGTTCCAGGCCCTAGGTGCGCGCATTCCCACCGGCGTGCTGCTCTACGGGCCCCCCGGCACCGGCAAGACGCTGCTCGCCCGCGCCGTCGCCGGCGAGGCCGGCGTGCCGTTCTTCTCGATCTCCGGCTCCGACTTCGTCGAGATGTTCGTCGGCGTCGGCGCCTCGCGCGTGCGCGACCTCTTCGAGCAGGCCAAGCAGAACTCCCCCTGCATCATCTTCATGGACGAGATCGACGCCGTCGGGCGCCACCGCGGCGCCGGCCTCGGCGGCGGTCACGACGAGCGCGAGCAGACCCTCAACCAGCTGCTCGTCGAGATGGACGGCTTCGAGGCCAAGGACAACATCATCATGATCGCGGCCACCAACCGGCCCGACATCCTCGATCCCGCGCTGCTGCGTCCCGGTCGCTTCGACCGCCAGATCGCCGTCGACCGCCCCGATCGCAAGGGCCGCGCCAAAATCCTCGAAGTCCACACGCGCGGCAAGCCGCTGGCAAAGGTAATCGACATCGACGCACTCGCGGGGCAGACAACCGGCTTCACCGGCGCCGACCTCTCCAACCTGATCAACGAGGCCGCGCTGCTCTCCGCGCGCACCGGCAAGCGTGAAATCGGCCAGGTCGAGCTCGAGGAGGGGATCATGCGCGTGATCGCCGGCCCCGAGAAGAAGACGCGTGTGATGAGCGAGAAAGAGCGCCTGATCACCGCCTACCACGAGATGGGCCACGCGATCGTCGGGCACTACCTCGAGCACTCCGACCCCGTGCACAAGATCTCCGTGATCTCGCGCGGCCAGGCGCTCGGCTACACGATCTCGATGCCCCAGGAGGACCGCTTCCTGACGACTCGCGCCGAGCTCAACGACACGATGGCGATGACGCTCGGCGGGCGCGCCGCCGAGGAGATCGTCTTCGACGAGATCACCACCGGCGCCTCCAACGACATCGAGAAGGTCACCGCCACCGCCAAGCAGATGGTGATGCGCTTCGGCATGAGCGAGAAGCTCGGCCCGCGCGTCTTCGGCCACGACCACGGCCAGCCGTTCCTCGGCCGCGAGTTCTCCACCGAGCCCGACTACTCCGATGAGATCGCCCGTGAGATCGATGACGAGGTGCGCCGCATCGTGGAGGTCGCTCACAAGCGCGCCCGCGACATCCTCACCGAACATCGCGAGAGCCTCACCACCATCTCCGAAATTCTCGTCAAACGCGAGACGATCGAGAAGGAGGAGTTCGCCGCGCTGCTCGCAGGCAAGAGCGAACGCGACGTCTTCGGCGCCGACGACGGCGGCCACACGCAGCCCGAGCTGCCCGCCGCCCCGCCCGCGCCCGCCGACCGTCCCGGACGCGAAGCGCCGCGGCCGCTGCCCCGTCCGGGGTTGGCCGGCGGCACCGCCGACATCCGCGGCGAGGGTCCCGAGCGGCCCGAGTTGGCCTGAGCGCTCCCGCGACAATGCCGCCCTTCCGCGTGATGGGCGTCGTCAACGTCACGCCCGACTCGTTCTCCGACGGCGGTCTCTTCTTCGAGCCCGGCGCCGCCGTCGCGCACGGGCTCGCGCTTGCCGCGCAGGGCGCCGACATCCTCGACGTCGGCGGTGAGTCGACCAGGCCCGGTGCCGCACCCGTGAGCGAGGCCGACGAGCTGCGGCGCGTGCTGCCCGTGATCGACGGGCTCGCCGCCGCCCTGGGCGGCGCGGCTTCGCCTGGGCGTGCCGCCTCGGGGCCGGCGGCGTCGCCTGCGCTGGGGGGCGCCGCCTCCGGGCCGGCGGCTTCGCTTGCGCCTGGGCGTGCCGCCTCCGGGCCGGCGGCGTCGCCTGCCTTGATCTCGATCGACACCGCCAAGGCCGCCGTCGCTCGCGCGGCGATCGACGCCGGGGCGCGCTTCGTCAACGACGTCACGGCTCTGCGCGGCGACTCCGAGATGGCCGGCGTCATCGCCGCTTGCGACGTCGAGTGCTGCCTGATGCACATGCGCGGCGAGCCCCGCACGATGCAGCTGCAGCCACGCTACGAGAACGTCCTCGACGAGGTCAAGGCATTCCTCGCCGAGCGCCTGGAGTTCGCGGTACGCGCGGGTATTGCGCAGGAGCGCATCCTGCTCGACCCCGGCATCGGCTTCGGCAAGACCGTGACCCACAACCTCGAACTGCTGGCCGGCCTCACCGAGCTCGCCGCGCTCGGCTGCCCGCTGCTCGTGGGCACCTCGCGCAAGACCTTCCTCGGGCGTATCCTCGCCGAATTCGACGGCGTCGCCGAGCCGCCGCCGCCCGCCGAGCGGCTGCCGGGAACCATCGCCACCTGCGTACTCGCCTACGAGCGTGGCGCGCGCGTCCTGCGCGTTCACGACGTCGCCGCCGTCCGTGCCGCGCTCACCGTAACGGCTGCTACGTTGGGCGCGCGATGGACGACGAGCACGAGCTGACGCCCGACGAGGGACACGCCGAGGATGTCGGCGACGTTGCCAACAGTGAGCCCGTCGACGACGCCGGCGACGGTGGGCTGGCCGGCGATGCCGGCGACGGTGGGCTGGCCGGCGATGCCGGCGACGGTGGGCTTGCCGATGACGCCGGTGGCGGGGAATTGGCTGGTGATGCCGGCGACGGTGGGCTTGCCGGCGACGCCGGCGACGGTGGGCTGGCCGACGACGCCGCAGATCGTAGGCCAGCCGATGATGCCGGGGAGGGTGAGTTGGCCGACGACGTCGGGGATATCGAAGAACACGAGCATGACGACGACGACGAAGAAGAGCGCGAGGAAGCGCTCGAGACCGTCACGATCGAGATCACAGGCCTCTCGCTCTTTACCCACCACGGCGTCAGCGCCGCCGAGCGCGAGGTCGGCCAGCGACTGATGCTCGACCTGCGCCTCGAGGTCGGCGAGACCGACGCCACCGTCACCGACCGCATCGAGGACACCGTCAACTACGCTGAGGTCTGCCAGCTGGTCGCGCTAGTTGCCCAGCAGCGCTCGCACAAGACGCTCGAGCGCCTCTGTTCGACGATCGCCGACCGCCTACTCGCCGACTACGAGCTGGAAGGCGTCTGGGTCAAGGCCACCAAGCCCGAGCCTCCCATCGCGCTGCCCGTCGACGAAGTCTCCGTCGAGGTCTGGCGCGAGGGGGAGGAGTGACGGGGCGGGTTCGTACGCCGTCCGCGGGTTGCGGGGACACATATCTCATTGAAAACACACGAAGTGCTTACAGATATCGAGCTATCCCGGCAGATATCTCGATATCACGAGCCACTTCGTCCCTCAGAACAGCCACGAACCTCCTCCCTCCCAGACGCGACATCTCGCCAACGGCATCTCGCCAACCCACCCCCCCCGCGGGCAGGCTCCTCCCCGGGGGCGGGGTATGGATACCCCGCCGGGCCGCGCGCCCTCGCGCCGCCGGCCCGTCCGATGCGGGTAGCAGGCACATATCCAGGCCTTTCCCGGTCGGCGGGGCAGGGAGGCCCCGCCGGGAGGCGCACGGCCACGGGCTTCCACACGCGGACGATCTCAAAAGATCCTTGACAATTAGTTAGTACTCACTCATAATCGTCTGGCATCGGCCTGTTCTGGACGCCTCGGCGTCGCGACGATCGGAGGATCCCGCACCATGATCGACCGCCTCACAGCCCTCGCCAGCGGCCACACGAAGCGCGTTCTGATCGCTTCCGGCCTCGTCTTCCTGCTCGCCGCCGCGCTCGGCGGCCCCGTCGTCGGGATCCTCAAGAGCGAATCCTCCGACTTCCAAGACCCCCACGCCGCCAACCAGCAGGTGCTGCGCGAGATCGAGCACGCCACCGGCCAGTCCGCCTACTACGGCGTCGCCGCGCTCGTGCCCGCCGCGCGCGACGTCCGCTCCGACCCCGCTGCCGCCGCCAGCGCCGCCCGCATCGCCGGCCTGCTCGCCGCCCAGCCCGGCTTTCAGCGCGCGCTCTACTACGGCCAGCCCGGTCCCGCCGCTCATCTGCCCACGCTCGTCTCGCGCTCCGGCCGGCTCACACTCGTGCTCGCCGCGTTTGCAACCCGCGAACGCTCCGCACAGGCCGTCGCCCACGTCCGCCCGCAGCTCGCCGCGCTCGGGCCCGCCGGCCGCGGCGTGCTCCTCGGCGGCAACGACGCCGCCTTCCAGGAACTCAACGAACGCACCTCCTCCGACCTGCGCACCGCCGAGATGTTCGCCTTCCCGCTCCTCCTCGCGCTCTCCTTCTGGGTCTTCCGCGGCCTCATCGCCGCCGCCCTGCCGCTGCTTGTCGGCGGCTTCGCGATCGTCCTCACCTTCCTGCTCCTGCGCCTCGTCAACCAGTTCCTCGGGCTCTCGATCTTCGCCGTCAACCTCGTCACCGGCATGGGCCTCGGCCTCGGCATCGACTACAGCCTCTTCGTCCTCTCCCGCTACCGCGAGGAGCTGGCCCTCGGGCGCGACCCCCGCGCCGCCGTCACGCGCACACTGCAGACCGCCGGGCGCACCGTCCTCTACAGCTCCCTCACCGTCGCCGGTGCCCTCGCCTCGATGCTCGTCTTCCCCCTGCGCTTCCTCTACTCGATGGGCATCGGCGGCGCCCTCGTCGCGCTCAGCGCCGGCGCCGTCTCACTGATCGTCCTGCCCGCCGTCCTGCTCGCGCTCGGGCCGCGCATCGACGCGCTCTCGCCGGCCTGGCTGCAGCGCAGCTCCGCGCGCGCTGCCCGCAGCGAGACGCAGGGCTTCTGGGCGCGCCTCGCGCGCGGCGTCCTGCGTCGCCCCGGTGTCGTTGCGCTGTCCACCGGCGCGGCCCTGCTGCTCGTTGCCCTCCCCTCACTGCACCTCGCCTTCACGCCCGCCGACGCCCACGTCCTACCCACCTCTGCCGCTCCCCGCCAGGTCGCCGAAACGATCACCCGCGACTTCGCCGTCAACGGCTCCCAGGCCGTCACGATCGTCGCGCACGCCGCTCCACCATCCGCGCCCGCCGCGGGTCCCGCGCGTGGCTCGCGTGGCATTCGCTCCAGCGGCACCCCCGCATCTGGAAGGCTTGCGGACGCAAGCGGCACCGTGTCGGCCAAAAGCGCCACCGCGGCGTCGGCCGCGACACCGGCGATCGTGGCCACGCTTGCCGCTCGCGCCCAGCAAACCGCCGGTCCCCAGGCGAACGCCACACCGCCGCGCTACCTCGGGCGCGGCCTCTGGGAGCTCGAACTCTTGCCCCGCGGTGTCAACGGTTCCACCGCCAACCAGCAGCTCGTGCACCGCCTGCGCGCGCTCGCCGGTTTGCCGGCCTTCGCCTCCGCGCGCCCGCTCGTTGGCGGCGCCACCGCCTGGTTCGTCGACCAAAAGGCCGCGATCGCCGCCCACACCCCCCTTGCCCTAGCGATCCTCGCCGTTGTCACCGGCGGCGTGCTGTTCCTGATGACCGGCTCGCTCGTCTTGCCGCTGCTGGCCCTACTCATGAACCTCCTGACCGTCGCCGTCGGCGCCGGCCTGCTCGTGCTCGTCTTCCAGGACGGCCACCTCTCCTCGCTCTTGGGCTTCACCCCGATCGGCGGCCTGGAGGAGTCCAACCTCGTCCTGCTCTTCATCGTCGCCTTCGCCCTCTCCACCGACTACGGCGTCTTTTTGTTTGCCCGCATCAAGGAGTCCCACGACGACGGCCTTGCCACTCGCGCCGCCGTCGCCCACGGCCTCGAGCGCACCGGGCGCCTGATCACCGCGGCCGCCCTGCTCTTCTGCGTCGCGATCGGCGCCTTCATCACCTCCCACGTCTTCTTCGTCAAGCAGCTCGGCTTCGGCGCCGCCCTAGCCGTCGCGATCGACGCCACCATCGTGCGCGCCCTGCTCGTCCCCGCCCTCATCGGCCTCGTCGGCGAGCGCACCTGGTGGGCGCCGCGGCCTCTACGCCGCCTGCACGCGCGCGTTGGGCTGCGCGAGGGTGCGGCGGCTGTGCCCACTGCGCTGGGGGAGGTCGGCGGGGCGTAGCGACCGGCGCAGGGGGATCGTGTTTTGCCGGCAGGGCGGGGGTTCGTGTTGCGGGTGTGGCAGGGCGCAGGGCGCAGGGGGGCGGGGTGTGGTCCTGTTGTTTTTTTGATGGCGATTCGCGGCCGCGCGCGTACGCGCGCGCGAATAGGGGCGCGGGGCATCGTGTTGTGCGGGGGTTCGTGTTGCGGGGCCACCCAAAAGCGGCGGGGCGCACATATAACGTTCGCCGCCATGTCCCCCCGCGTCGGCCACCTCGGCCTCGGCTCGAACGTCGGCGATCGCCGCGCCCAGCTGCAGGGCGCCGTCGATGCGCTGCCGGGCGTTGGCGTCGAGGTGCTCGCCTGCTCGTCGGTCTACGACACCGACCCCGTCGGCGAGCTGCCCGACCAGCCGTCGTTCCTGAACGCCTGCCTGCGCGTGCGCACCGCCCTGCAGCCGCTGCAGCTGCTCGACGCCGTCAAGCGCCTAGAGCGCGACCTCGGGCGCGCCGCCGGCGGGCCCCGCCACGGGCCACGCGCGATCGACATCGACATCTTGCTGCTCGGCGACGTGCAGCTGGACGGCGCGCGTATGACCTTGCCCCACGCGCAGGTACTCACGCGGCGCTTCGTACTGATCCCCCTGCTCGAGCTCGACTTCGCGCTGCGCACGCCCGACGGGCACGCGCTCGCCGACGCCCTCGCCGTGCTGGCGCCCCAGGAGGGCGTGCGCTGGGCTGGGCCGGCGCTCGTCGTTTCCGCCGACCCGCCACCTACCAGCTGAGGGGCCTCCTCGCCGGGCAGCAGTCAGCCCCATAGCGTCGATCAAGCAACAACCGCGCGCGCAGTCCGCTGTGGCGGGCTCCGCGCCGCGTTGAGGCGAGCCCTTACGCCGCGACCGGCGCCGGCAGCCACTCCGCCGGCAGCGTGCCCGCGGGGATCTCGCCGACCATCGCCGGGAAGTAGCGCGTCAACGTCGCCGCCTGGCGCCCCTCGATCAGCGGACGCACGTCGCCGAGCGTCTCCAGCAGGCGGATCGTCGAGCCGATCTGCAGGTCGGCGGCGTTGGGTTGCTCGCCGCCCAGCAGGCCCTCGGCGATCCACGCGTCGATCCTGTCCAGGTGGCCGGTCAGCGCCGTCAGGTCGGCGCGCGCGGTGTCCTCCCGAGCGTCGTTTCTGCGCGCCATCAGCCGCGCCGTGAGCGGCAACGCCGGGCGCAGCACCGCTCGCGGCAGCGGCAGCGGCGTGTCGCCGGCATAACTCTCCATCGTGTCCGGCCGCTCCAGGAAGCCGACGTCGAGCAGCCGCCGCGGCAGGTCCTGAAAAACCTCATCGCCCCAGCGCTCGGCGTCGAGCACCCGCGCGCGCCGCTCGTCGCCGACGGCCGGCAGCAGCGCCGGCTGTGGTGCCAGCTCGTCCAGGCGGCGCATGATCGCGCGCGAGCCGACGATCCGCTCCCCGCCGACACGGATCCCCGGCACGGTCGAGCCGCCATAGCGCACCGGGCCGACCAGCACCTGCGTCATCGGCAGCAGCACGACTCGCCGGTACTGCAGACCCTTCAACTCCAGCGCTGCTTCGACCGCCGCGCACGGGTGCGAACCCGGCAGGACGTACAACTTGATCTCGCTCATTTGCACGCGCTCCTCGTTGATCGTCGTCCCCGCCGAGCATATAGGAGTTCGGCCCGTCGGGACCGAGGCCGTGCGAGGTAGTCTCCCGTCGATGCTGCTCGCGGTCGACGTCGGCAACACCCAAACCCACTTCGGAACCTTCGAGCAGGGCGAGCTGCTCGAGCACTGGCGTTTTGCCACCGTGCGTCAGTCCACCTCCGACCAGCTCGGGGCGGCGCTGCGCAACCTGCTGGAGCTACGCGACGTCGCGATCGGGCAGATCGACGCGTCGATCGTCTCCTCGACGGTGCCCGTGCTCGGCCCCGAATGGTGCGAGATGGCCAAACGCTACCTGCGCCACGAGATGCTCGTCGTCGGCCCCGGCATCAAGACCGGGATGCCGATCCGCTACGACAACCCGCGCGAGATCGGCCCCGACCGGCTCGTCAACGCCGTCGCCGCGCACGAGCGTCTCGGCGGCCCCTGCATCGTCGTGGACTTCGGCACCGCGATTACCTACGACCCGATCTCCGCCGACGGCGAGTACCTCGGCGGGATCATCTCGCCCGGCGTGGAGATCTCGCTGGACGCGCTCACCGAGCGCGCCGCTGCGCTGCCCAAGGTCGACATCACCACAGCGCCGCGTGCGCTGATCGGCAAGACGACGATCGACGCGATCCGCTCCGGCATCATCTATGGCACCGCTGGCCAGGTCAACGCGATCGTGCACCGCCTGCGCGCCGAGCTGGGGCCCGCCGCCAAGACGATCGCCACCGGCGGTCTGGCCTCTTCGATCGTTCCCCACACCACGACGATCGAAAGCATCGACGACCTGCTTACGCTGACCGGGCTGCGGCTCATCTACGAACGCAACGCCTGAACGGGCACTCCCTGCCCATAATGGGCCGATGGCCGACGCGCCCCCGACCCCGCGACTGACCGACCCCTGGATGCTCGGACCGCTGCCCGTGCCCAACCGCGTGCTGCTCGCGCCGCTGGCGGGGATCGGCAACTGGTTCGTGCGCCTGCAGGCCAAGCGCTACGGCGCCGGCATGGCCGTCTCGGAGATGGTCTCAAGCCACGCGATCCACTACCGCAACGCGCGCACCCTGCGCGAGCTGCTGCGCATCCACCCCGACGAGCGCACCGCCGCGGATGGAGAGCCGACCCGCCCGACGTCGATCCAGCTGTTCGGCCAGGACGCCGCGATCATGCGCTCCGCGGCCGCGCAGGTCGCCGCCGCGGGCGCCGACGCGATCGACATCAACATGGGCTGCCCGGTCCCGAAGGTCTGCAAGACCGGCTCCGGCGCCGCGCTGCTCGCCGACCCCGCGCGTGCCGTGGCGGTCGCTCGCGCCGCGCGCGAGGGAGCCGAAGAAGGGGCCGCGAGCGTGGCGCCCTCGGATTCGCGCACCGCTGCCGCGGCGCCGGGTGTGTCCACGGGTGGGGTGGCGCCAGGTGGGTCCACGGGCGGGGTGGGGGTGGGTGGGGGGATTCCAATCACCGTCAAGCTGCGCTCCGGTCAGCGTCCCGGCGACACCTCGGGCTTCGCGCTCGCGCACCGCCTTGTCGAAGAGGCCGGCGTCGCCGCGATCGCCTTTCACCCCCGCTCGGCTGCGGTGCACCACAAAGGCGTACCGGACTACGCACTGGCCGGGCGCCTGGTCGCCTCGCTGCCGGCGCCCGTGATCCTCACCGGGGGCCTGCACGACGCCGCCGCCGTGCGCGCCGCGTTTGCCCAGACCGGCGCCGCCGCCGTGATGCTCGCGCGCGGCGCACTCGGCAACCCGTGGCTGTTCGGCCAGCTGCTGGGAGATCGCGCCGCCGGGCCGACCCGCGCCGAGGTGCTGGGCGAGCTCAGCTGGACGATCGATCGCGCCATCGAGCACCTCGGCGAGGAGCGCGCCGGGCGCTACCTGCGCAAGTTCTACCCCTGGTACATCGCGCGCCTGGGCCTCGATCGGACACCCGCATCGGCGCTGCAAGCATCGCTGCAAGAGGCCCTCGACCTGGCGCACGTGCGTGCGCTGCTGGTCGATCTCGCGCCCGAGCAGGCGCGGCCTGCGCTTGCCGCCTGAACGCTCGCGACGCCCCTGGCGCCCGGCGCTATACTGCTCCGCTCGCTGCCGCCGCCCCGCCGCGAACATCCCGCTTACGGCGGGGTTTTGTTCGTCCCGGCCAGGTCCCCATCAGTCCGCGAGCGAGGCCGCCGGCGCGCACAGGCCGCAATACGAGCAGCACCGCGAGAACAGATAAACAGATGCCCAAGGACGTGATCCTCACACCCGAAGGACTGGAGAAGCTCCGCGGTGAGCTGGAGCTGCTCTCCACCGCACGCCGCCGCGAGGTGGCCGAGCGCATCAAGGAGGCGCGCGAGTTCGGCGACATCTCCGAGAACTCCGAGTACGACGACGCCAAGAACGAGCAGGCGATGCTCGAGAGTCGCATTGCCCAGCTGCAGGACAAGCTGCGGATGGCGACCGTGATCGACTCCAACGAGCTCTCCACCGAGGAGGTGCAGATCGGCTCGGTCGTGCACGTCAAGGACGAGAAGACCGGCAAGTCGGTCAAGTACACGATCGTCGGCTCCGCCGAGGCGAACCCCGAGGAGGCCAAGCTCTCCAACGAGTCCCCCGTCGGGCGCGCGCTGCTCGGCCACAAGCGGGGCGAGGTCGTCGCCGTCCAGGTCCCGCGCGGGCCCGCCCGCAAGCTGAAGATCACCAAGATCGACGTCGGCCTCAAATAGGCTTCCAGGTCATGAGCCGGACCGATGAGCCCGACGCGCCCCGCGCCGGCGAGTCCGAGGCCGGCCGCGCGGCGGCGTCCGAGGCGGGCCGCGCGGCGGCGTCCGAGGCGGGCCGTGCCGGCGAGTCCGGCAGCGCGGCGGCGTCAGAGGCGGGTCGTGCCGTGAAGTCCGAGTCCGACTCCGCGGCGGCGTCCGAGGCGGGCCGTGCCGTGAAGTCCGAGTCCGACTCCGCGGCGGCGTCCGAGGCGGGCCGCGCCGGCGAGTCCGAGTCCGACTTCGCGGCGGCGTCCGAGGCGGGCCGTGCCGGTGAGCCCGGCCCCGCGGCGGCGGCGTCCGAGGCCGCAACCCGGCACGGTCTGGAGGAGCTGATCGCCGAGCGGCGCGCCAAGGCGCGGCGCCTGCACGAGACCGCCAACGAGGACGATTTCCCCTACGCCTACCCCGGCGTCGAGCCGATCGCCGACGTGCGCGCCGCCTACGAGCACCTCGCCGTCGGCGAGGAAACCGACGACCTGCACCGCGTCGCCGGCCGCCTCTCCGGCCGCCGTGGCCAGGGCCGCGCGGCGTTTCTGGATCTCGTCGACCGCAGCGGCAAGATCCAGCTGCACGCGCGCCTTGACGTGCTCGGCAAGGAGTCCTTCGAACGCCTGCGCTCACTCGACCTCGGCGACCTGCTCGGCGTCGACGGAGCCGTCCTGCGCAGCCGCCACGGCGAGCTCTCGCTGCGCGTGCAGCGCTTTGCCGTGCTTGCCAAGGCGCTGCGTCCGCCTCCGGACAAGCACCACGGACTTACCGACGTCGAGACCCGCCACCGCCAGCGCGAGCTGGACCTGATCTCAAGCGTTGAGGTCCGCCGGCGCTTTCGCGACCGCGCTCGCATCGTCTCCGCGGTCCGCGCCTATCTCGACGGCGAGGGTTTCCTCGAGGTCGAGACCCCAGTCCTGCAGCCGATCTACGGCGGCGCCTTGGCGCGGCCCTTCACCACCCACCACAATGCGCTGGACCGCACCCTCTACTTGCGGATCGCCACCGAGCTCTACCTCAAGCGCTGCATCGTCGGTGGTCTGGAACGCGTCTACGAGCTCGGCAAGAACTTCCGCAACGAGGGCATCTCGACCAAGCACAACCCCGAGTTCACGGTGGTCGAGTGGTACGAGGCCTACGCCGACTACAACGCCGCCGCCGCGCGCCTGGAAGCGCTCGTGCGCGCCGCCGCCCAAGTGGTCGAGCGCGCCGGTTCTGGCGATGAGGCGCAAGCCACCGACTCCGGCGAGGATGAGCCAGGTGCTGAGTCCGGTGAGCAGGCGCGAGCTGCCGGGTCCGGCGAGGACGAGCGGGTCGCGCGGATCGACTTCGCCAAGCCGTGGCGGCGCGTTCAACTTCGTCGCGGCCGTCCGCGAGGCCACCGGCGTCGACGTTCTCGAGCATCCCGACGCCGCCGCGCTCGCCGCGGCCGTCAGCGCCCGTGGCCTGCCATCGCCGCCGCCAGACGCGACCTGGCCGCAGATCGCCGACGAGCTGCTCTCGACCTACGTCGAGCCCAACTTGCAGGAGCCGACGTTCGTGTTCGACTACCCCACCGCGCTCTCCCCGCTCGCGCGCGAGCACCGCACCCGCCCCGGCCTCGCGGAGCGCTGGGAGGCGTTCGTCGGCGGTATGGAGATCGCCAACGCCTTCAGCGAGCTGATCGACCCCGACGTGCAGCGCGAACGTTTCGCCGCCCAGCGGCGGCTCGCCGCCGCCGGCGACGAGGAGACCCAGCCCCACGACGAGTTGTTCCTGGCGGCGCTCGAGCACGGGATGCCGCCCACCGCCGGTGTCGGCGTCGGCATCGACCGGCTCGTGATGGTCCTCACGGGCGAGCGCTCGATCCGCGAGGTCGTGCTGTTCCCGGCGCTTCGCTGAGCGCCACAGATCCCTGTGGCTGAGCCGCATTAACACGCCGGACAGCTACCCGACAAAGCCCGGGGGGCCCGTTGGTAGACTGTCTTATGGCGCCGATGGGGCCCGTAGCTCATCTTTCTCGGGGATCGCGACGAAGAGTGGGTAACGGAGCACTTCATTGTCCCCGCCCACCGACACTTTCTCGGAGAGAGGCCGACTAAGCACCATGTTCGAGCGATTTACAGAACGGGCCCGCCAGGTAGTCGTTCTGGCGCAGGAAGAGGCGCGCACGCTCAAGCACAACTACATCGGCACCGAGCACATCCTGCTCGGCCTCCTGCGCGAGGAGGAGGGACTTGCCGCGCGCGTACTGGAGAGTCTCGACATCACCGTCGAGCGCGTGCGCGCGCAGGTCGTGCGCATCGTCGGCTCCGGCGAGGAGGTCACCTCCGGGCAGATCCCGTTCACGCCGCGCGCCAAGAAGGTGCTCGAGCTGGCGCTGCGCGAGGCGCTCTCGCTCGGCCACAACTACATCGGCACCGAGCACATCCTGCTCGGCCTCGTGCGTGAGAACGAGGGCGTCGCGGCGCGCATCCTGCTCGACTTCGACGCCGACTCCGAGAAGATCCGCAACGAGGTCATCCGGATGCTCTCCGGGCCCAGCGGCCGTCGTCAGGGCCAGGGTCAGCCGGGCGCCGGCGCGGGCGCCGGCTCGGGCGGGCCCGCCGAAGGCAAGAAGTCCTCCAAGCTGCTCGACCAGTTCGGTCGCAACCTGACCAAGCTCGCCGCCGAAGGCAAGCTCGACCCGGTCGTCGGCCGCGAGACCGAGATCGAGCGGATCATGCAGATCCTCTCGCGGCGCACCAAGAACAACCCCGTGCTGATCGGCGAGCCCGGCGTCGGCAAGACCGCCGTCGTCGAGGGGCTCGCGCAGCGCATCACCAACGCCGACGTCCCCGAGCTGCTCAAGAACAAGCAGATCTACACGCTCGACCTCGCCGCGCTGGTCGCCGGGTCGAAGTACCGCGGCGAGTTCGAGGAGCGCCTGAAGAAGGTGATGAAGGAGATCACCCAGCGTGGCGACATCATCCTGTTCATCGACGAGCTCCACAACCTCGTCGGCGCGGGTGCCGCCGAGGGCGCGATCGACGCTGCCTCGATCCTCAAGCCCGCGCTCGCGCGCGGCGAGCTGCAGACGATCGGCGCCACCACGCTCGACGAGTACCGCAAGTACCTCGAGCGCGACTCCGCGCTGGAGCGCCGCTTCCAGCAGATCCGCGTCGAGGAGCCCTCGATCGACCAGAGCGTCGAGATCCTCAAGGGCCTGCGCGACCGCTACGAGCAGCACCACAAGGTGCAGATCACCGACGAGGCGCTGCGCGCCGCCGCCGAACTCGCCGACCGTTACATCGCCGACCGCTTCCTGCCCGACAAGGCGATCGACCTGATCGACGAGGCCGCCTCGCGGATGCGCATCAAGTCGATGACCTCCCCGCCCGCCAACCGCGAGCTCGAGGAGGAAATCGAGACCACGCGCCGCGAGAAGGAGGCCGCGATCGAGGCCCAGGAGTTCGAGAAGGCCGCCGCGCTGCGCGACAAGGAGCGCAAGCTCACCCACCGCAAGCGCGAGCTCGAGGAGGAGTGGGAAGCCGGCGAGTCCGGTGAGCGGCCGGCGATCGGCGAAGAGGAGATCGCCGAAATCGTCTCGATGTGGACCGGCATCCCCGTCTTCAAGCTGACCGAGGCCGAGACCCAGAAGCTGATGCGCATGGAGGAGGAACTGCACAAGCGCGTGATCGGCCAGCACCCCGCCGTCGAGGTCATCTCCAAGGCGATCCGCCGCTCGCGTGCCGGCCTGAAGGATCCCAAGCGTCCGACCGGCTCGTTCATCTTCCTGGGCCCCTCCGGCGTCGGCAAGACCGAGCTCGCGCGCACGCTCGCCGAGTTCCTGTTCGGCGACGAGGAAGCGATGGTGCGCATCGACATGTCCGAGTACATGGAGAAGCACGCCGTCTCGCGCCTGGTCGGCTCGCCCCCGGGCTACATCGGCTACGACGAGGGCGGCCAGCTCACCGAGGCCGTGCGCCGCAAGCCCTACTGCGTGCTGCTGCTCGACGAGATCGAGAAGGCTCACCCCGACGTCTTCAACATCCTGCTACAGATCCTCGAGGACGGGCGTCTCACCGACGCCCAGGGTCGCACCGTGGACTTCCGCCACGCGATCGTGATCATGACCTCGAACATCGGCGCCCAGGAGATCGCGCGCAACACGCCACTCGGTTTCGCGGTCTCCGACGACGAGACGGGCATCACCTACGACGACATGAAGAACCGCATCATGGGCGAGCTCAAGAAAGCGTTCCGGCCCGAGTTCCTCAACCGCATCGACGACGTGATCGTCTTCCACAAGCTGCAAAAGGAGGAAATCCGCAAGATCGTCGAGCTGCTGTTGCTGCGCATCCGCGAGTCGATGGCCGAACGCGAGCTGCAGCTCGAGCTCAGCGACCCCGCCAAGGAACTGCTCGTCGAGAAGGGCTGGGACCCCGCGATGGGCGCCCGGCCGCTGCGCCGCGCGATCCAGCGCTACATCGAGGACCCACTCGCCGACTTCGTGCTGCGCGAGCAGGTCACGCCCGGCGCCACCGTCGTCGTGGACCCCGCCAAGGAGGGCGAAGAGGGCGAGGTGCGTCTCACCATTGTCAAGCCCAAGAAGCAGAAGACGCCCGTCGGCGTCGGCGCGCGCGAGGACGGCGGCGGCGGTGAGCTGCCCGAGGGCGAGGGTCTGCCCGCGGTAGACGGCGAGAGCGAGCACGACGACACGCCGCCCGCCGCCGAGCACGACGACGGGTCCACCGACTCCGAGTAGACGCACCGCCGGCAACGCCGTCCCCCCCGGCGCGTAGCCTTGACTGCGTCATGGCCCGCGCCCAACAGATCCACGTCTGCTCCGCCTGTGGCGCACAGTCCGCGCAGTGGCATGGGCGCTGCCCGGAGTGCGGCGAGTGGAACACGCTCGTCGCCGAGCGTGCCTCGGCGTCTACCCGCGCGGGCCGCGGCGCCGCGAGCACCCGCGGCGCGCGTGCGGGCGAGGGGCGGCACCAGACGATCGTCCCCACACCGCTGGGCGATGTCGGCGCCGGCCCCACCGACCGCCTGTTCAACCGGTATCGGCGAGCTCGACCGCGTGCTCGGGGGCGGCCTCGTGCCCGGCTCGCTCGTGCTGCTCGGCGGCGCGCCCGGGATCGGCAAGTCGACGCTCACCAACACCGTCCTCGGCCACCTCGCCGCCGCCGGCCGGCGCACCCTCTACGTCAGCGCCGAGGAGTCCGCCGAGCAGGTCCGTCTGCGGGCCGAGCGGCTGGACTGCCGGCCCGGCGCCTGCGCCGGCGAGCAACCCCCCTCCGGCGCCCGCCCCGCGGGCGCCAATCCCGCGCTCAGTGTCCCGATTGTCACCGAAACCGAGCTGGAGGCCGTGCTCGAGGTGCTCGAGGCCCACCGGCCCGAAGTGTGCGTGATCGACTCCGTGCAGACATTGCGCTGCGCCGAACTCTCCGGCGCGCCCGGCTCTGTCGGCCAGGTGCGCGAGGTCGCGGCCCGCATCATGGAGCTCGCCAAGCAGCACCGCATCGCCACGCTGCTCGTCGGCCACGTCACCAAGGACGGCGCGCTGGCCGGCCCGCGCGTGCTCGAGCACCTCGTGGACTGCGTGCTGCAGTTCGAAGGCGAGCGCGAGCGGCCCTACCGCGAGCTGCGCGCGCTCAAGAACCGCTTTGGCTCCACCAACGAGGCCGGTCTCTTCGAGATGCGCGACAGCGGCCTCGTCGAGGTGCTCGACGCCTCCGCGCGTTTCGTCGCCGAGGCGACCCGCTCGCCCGGCAGCGTGATGCTCGCCGCGATGGAGGGTTCGCGGCCGCTGCTCGTCGAGGTCCAGGCGCTCGTCGCACCCTCCGAGCTCGAGCAGCCCCGGCGCGTGGCCTCCGGCATCGACCGCAACCGCCTTGCGCTCGTGCTCGCGATCCTCAGCCGCCACGGGCGCGTCGGCACCGGCAGCGCCGACGTGTTCGTCAACGTCGTCGGCGGTGTGCGCGTCGACGAGCCCGGCGTGGACCTCGCGCTCGCGCTTGCGGTCGCCTCCGCCGCTCGCGGCGCCCCGCTGCTGCATGCCCCGCGCGCCTGCTTCGGCGAGCTCGGCCTCACCGGTGAGCTGCGCTGGGTCGGGCACGCCGAGCGGCGCCTGCAGGAGGCCGCCCGGCACGGCCTGCACGACGTGCTCGCGCCTGCCGGCAGCGGCGCCGGGGCGTGCGAGGTCAGCACGCTCGCCGAGGCCCTGCGCGCCGTCCTGCCCCGCCCGCCCGCCGGCGAACGCGCGCCGGCGCACCAACGTGCCGCGGTGCCCGCGTAACGTGGCGCTAAATCGCGGCTAAATGCCGTAAAATCCCTTTGGTGCCAGCAAGATCAGGGGAAGATTTCGATATCGAAGCACGCCCTGAGCCGGCGCTGATGAAGGCACTGGAGATGGTCGCGCCCGGCACCGCCCTGCGCGACGGCATGGAGAACATCCTCAACGCCCGCACCGGCGGGCTGATCGTGATCGGCGAGCCCGACGAAATCAGCTTCCTGTTCTCCGGCGGCATCAAGCTCGACATCGACTACACCCCCGCGTTCCTCTACCAGGTCGCCAAGATGGACGGCGCGATCATCCTCAACGCCAACGCCACCAAGATCGCGATGGTCAACGTCCAGCTGATGCCCGACCCCACCATCCTCTCGCACGAGACGGGCACCCGCCACCGCACCGCCGAGCGCGTCTCCAAGCAGACCGAGGCGCTCGTCATCGCCATCTCCCAACGCCGCGAGGTCGTCTCGATCTACGTCGACGGCACCAAGTGCATCCTGCAGGACATCCCCGTCGTGCTCGCCAAGGCCAACCAGGCCCTAGCCACCCTCGACAAGTACCGCACCCGCCTCGACCAGGTCTCCACGCGCCTCACGGCCCTAGAGTTCGAGGGCGGCGTCACCCTGCACGACGTCCTGACCGTGCTGCAACGCTCCGAGCGGGTCACGCGCATGGCCGTCGAGATCGAGCGCTACATCGTCGAGCTCGGCACCGAGGGGCGTCTGATCGAGATGCAGCTCGAGGAGACGATGGTCGGCACCGCCGCCGACAAGGCCGCGCTGCTGCAGGACTACCTCGCCTCCTACTCCGACGACGCCTTCGCCTCCTCGCTCGACCAGGTCGGGCGCCTGCCCCACCAGGACCTGCTCGACTTCGGGCGTCTCGCCGAGCTGCTCGGCTACGACCGCAAGCTCAACACGCTCGACTATCCCGTCTCCCCGCGCGGCTACCGCACCCTCGCCCGAATCCCGCGCCTGCCCAAGCTCGTCGTCGGCGAGATCGTCAAGGAGTTCGGCGGCCTCGACGAGCTGCTCGCGGCCTCCGACCCCGAGCTCGAGGCGGTCGAGGGAGTCGGCGAGATCCGCGCCAAGGACATCCGCGAGGGCCTGCGCCGCCTGCAGGAGATCAACCTCGTCGACCGCTACCTGCAGACGTGAGCGCCTCACAACCCCTCTTCCACCCAGCCCCCCGGACGCCGCTGCGTGTCGCCACCGGCGCAACCTCAACCTCGACTCCGACCCCGACCCGCGCGCGACCTCCCTCAACCGGTCTGCACGCGGCACGCACGATTTCAACGCCGGTTCCCTCTGGCCGGCCCTAACAAAGGAGGACCATCATTTCCCCCCAAACCATCGAAGCCGACGCGATCCAGGATCTCGAAGCAGTCACCGAGGTCGAGTGCATCGAATTCGAGCTCGGCGACCACGTGGTCTATCCCCACCACGGCGCCGGCAAGATCCTCAGGAAGGAAGACATGGAAGTCCTCGGCGAGTGTCGCGAGTACCTCACCATCAAGATCCTGCACAACGACATGACCGTCAAGGTCCCCACCGAAAACGCCGGTATAGCAGGGCTGCGCCGCGTGATCGACGAAGAAACGGTCAAGAAGGTGCTCGCGGTGCTCCAGGACGAAGTCTCCGAGATGCCCAAGAACTGGAACCGCCGCTTCAAGCACAACCGCGACAAGATCAAGACCGGCGACATCTACGAGCTCGCCGAGGTCGTGCGCAACCTCGCTCTGCGCGAGACCGAAAAGGGTCTCTCCACCGGCGAGAAGCAGATGTTCACGCGTGCCAAGAAGATCCTCGCCTCCGAGCTGATGTACGCGCTCGACAAGGACGAGGAAGAGGCCGAGAGCTACCTCGACGAGTTGCTCGCCAGCTCCGCATCCAGCAAGCTCGCGCTCGCCGACTGACCGCTTGGCGACCGCGCTGCTCCTTGCTGCCGGCCGCGGCGAGCGCCTTGGGTCGGACGGCCCCAAGGCGCTCGTCGTCGTCAACGGCCGCCCGCTCCTGCACTGGAGCCTCTCCGTCCTCGCGTCCCTGCCTGCGCTCGAGCGCATCGTCGTCGCTTTGCCCGGCACCGGGCCTGCCGGCAGCGCCGTGTCCCTGCCCACCCCCGTCGGGGTGGCCGACGAGGCCGTCGAAGGGGGATCCTCTGGGGCGGGCGGTGCGGCTGTGGGAGGGCCGTCCGGAGCCGCTGGGGCCGGTGGGGCCGCCGCTGGGGCCGCTGGGGCCGCTGGGGCCGGTGGGGCCGGTGGGGCCGGTGGGGCTGCTGGGGTGGCCGCGGGTGGGCCCGCTGGGGTGGCGGTGGGTGGCGCGGTGGGGGCGGGATTGTCTTCTTTTGGGGGGCCATTCGCGGCCGCGCGCGCGCGCGAGGGCGCGTCCACGCGCGAGGGCCCACCCGCGGTGGTCGGCGTCGTCGGCGGTGCCGTGCGCTCTGAGTCTGTGCGCCTCGCGCTCGCCGCCGCCGGGGACGGGCCCCCGTCGGAGCTCGTGCTCGTTCACGACGCCGCGCGGCCGCTGCTCACGCGCGAGCTGGCCGAAGCCGTGCTCGCCGAGGCCCGCGACGTCAACGCGGCGATCGCCGCGGCACCCCTCACCGACACCGTCAAGCGCGCTTCCGGCGAGCGGCTCGTGCTCGAAACGCTCGACCGCTCGCAGCTCTGGGCGATCCAAACCCCCCAGGTTTTCCGCCGCGACGTCCTCACCCGTGCGCTCGACGTGCCCGGCGACGTGCTCGCGCAGGCCACCGACGACGCCTGGCTCGTCGAGCGTCTTGGCGGGCGCGTGCGCGTCGTGCCGGCGCCACGCGAGAACCTCAAGGTCACGACCCCCCTGGACCTGCGCCTGGCCGAACTGCTGCTCGCCGCCCGGCCTGCTTGAATCACGCCCACGAGGGTGGCCAGTCGGCCGAAGGCCGGCTGGTTGGGCCCCTCGATCTCTCAATCCTGATGCTCACCGATTACCACCTGCACCTGCGCCCCGACGATCTCGACGCCACGCCCGCGGGCCACTTCACCCAGGCCAACGTCGCGCGCTACCGCGAGGCCGCCGCTGAGCGCGGCATCGTCGAGCTCGGGGTCTCCGAGCACATCTACCGCTTCGAGCAGGCGCTGTCCGTCTGGCGCCACCCCCTCTGGGAGCACTTCGCGCACGACGACCTCGCCGCCTACTGCGACTTCGTGCGCTCCGCCACCGACCTGCGCCTCGGCATCGAGGCCGACTTCATCCCCGGCGCCGAGGATCGCACCGCGAACCTGCTCGAGGCCCACGACTTCGACTACGTCGTCGGCTCCGTGCACTTCCTCGCCGACGAGTCGCTCGACACCGAGCAGTACAGTATTTGGTCCCGCAACCCGCCCTATGCCGGCCGCAGCGCCGAGCAAATCTGGCGGCGCTACTTCGAGACGCTCGCCGCCGCCGCCCGCTCCGGTCTGTTCGACATCCTCGCCCACCCCGACCTCGTCAAGGTCTGGGGTCCCGACCGCCCCCGCCCCGACGGCGACCTGCGCCGCCACTACGAGCCCGCCGTCGAGGCGATCGCCGAATCCGGCATCGCCGTCGAGGTCTCCACCGCCGGCCTGCGCAAGCGCGCCCGCGAGCTCTACCCCGCGCCCGCCTTCCTTGAGATGTGTGTCGAAGTCGGCGCTCCCTTTGCGCTCTCCAGCGACGCCCACCGCCCGCAGGACGTCGGCGCCGACTACGACCAGGCGCTGGCCCTGCTCGAGCGCCACGGCGTGAGTGAACTATGCGTGTTCGAGCGCCGCACCCGGCGTCTCGAGCCGATCGGCGCCGCCGCGCTGCGATGAGTTTCTCCGGCATCGGCTACGACAGTCACCGGCTCGCCCCCGGGTGGCGGCTGATCCTCGGCGGCGTCCAGCTCGACAGCGACGTCGGCCTGGACGGGCACTCCGACGCCGACGTGCTCACCCACGCCGTGATCGACGCGCTGCTCGGCGCTGCCGGGCTCGGGGACATCGGCGAGCACTTCCCGCCCAGCGACCCCAGCTACCAGGACGCCGACTCGCTGCTACTGCTCGGCGAGGTCCTCACGCTTGTGATCGCCGCCGGCCTGGAAGTCGAGAACGTCGACTGCACCGTGATCCTCGAGACCCCCCCCATCGGGCCCCACCGCGAGGCGATCCGCGCGAACCTCGCCCGCGCGCTTGGGCTGCCCGCCACGCGCGTCAACGTCAAGGCGACCACCGGCGAGCGCATCGGCTTCGTCGGGCGCGGCGAGGGCGCCGCGGCCCTCGCGATTGCGAGCGTGCGCGCGCGCTAGGGTTCGCGCGTCATGCCACCGCGCGACATCCGCCTGCACGACACCCGCTCCGGCGCCGTCATACCCCTGCGCCCGCGCGACCCCGGCCGCGTCGGCATCTACGCCTGCGGTCCCACCGTCTACAGCCGCATCCACATCGGCAACGCCCGCCCCTTCGTCGTCTTCAGCCTACTGGGGCGCTTCCTCGAACACGAGGGGCTGCAGGTCACACTCGTCATCAACGTCACCGACGTCAACGACAAGATCTACGCTGCCGCAGCCGCCGCCGCATCAGCCGCCGCCGCAGCCACCGCCGTCGCTGGCGACGATCAGCAACCCCGCGCCGGGTGCCCCAGCGCCGAGCTCGCCGCCGAGATGACCGCCCGCTACCGCGCCGACACCGACGCGCTCGGGCTCGGGCGCCCCGACCACGAGCCGCTGGCCTCGGAGACGATCGGCGCGATCGTCGCCTACATCGAGCGGTTGATCGTCACCGGCCACGCCTACGCCAGCGGCGGCGACGTCTTCTTCCGCGTCCGCAGCGACCCGGCATACGGCTCGCTCTCGCACCGGCGGATCGAGGACATGGATCAGGGCGAGGACGGCGCCGACGCCGACGCGGCGGCGCAGCGCAAGGAGGATCCGCTGGACTTCGCGCTGTGGAAGGCCCGCAAAAAAGCCGACGAAGACACGTCGTGGGACCCGCGCGACTACGGCGCAGCCACCGCGGTGAGCGAGTGGGCGCCCGGCCGGCCCGGCTGGCACATCGAGTGCTCGGCGATGGCCGAGCAGGTACTTGGCGTCGGCTTCGATATCCACGGCGGCGGGTCGGACCTCGTGTTTCCCCACCACGAGAACGAGGCCGCCCAGACACGCGCCGCGCGCGGCGCCGAGCTGGCGCGCATCTGGATGCACAACGGCATGATCCAGCTCACCGGCGCCAAGATGGCCAAGTCGGCGGGCAATATCGCGCTGCTGTGCGAGGTGCTCGATACGTGCGGCGCGGGCACCGACCCGGCGCACGCCGCGCACACCGTCGTCATGTACCTGATCGGCGGCCACTACCGCCAACCGCTCGCCTTTTCGGCCGCCGAGCTGCAGGACGCCGAGCGCCGCGTCGGGCGCATCCGCGAGGCCCTGCGCCGGCTCGTCCCGGGCGCCCCGAGTCCTGCCGACATGGCTCACCACCGCGACGCCTTCTTCGACGCGCTCGCCGACGATTTCAACACCCCCAAGGCGCTTGCCGCGCTGTTCGAGTGGGTGCGCGAGGCCAACCGCCGCGGCGAGGCCGTCGGAGACGGCGACCTGCGCGAGATGCTCGGCACGATCGGCTTCGAGCAGTTGCAGCCGCTCGAAGCCGTTGGGGATCTCGGCGCGATCGATCCCGAGGCCGTGCAGCTCCTGGAGCAACGCGAGGCCGCACGTCGCGAGCGCGACTTCCCGGAGGCCGATCGGCTCCGCGAGGAGATCAACGCGCGCGGGTGGGAGATCCGCGATGGCGCCGCCGGCCCCGAGTTGATCCCGCGGTGAGCGCCCGCGTAGGTCGAGGCCGTAGAGTGAACGTCAGCATCGGGAGGCCGGTCGAATGAGCGCCAGCATCGGGGAGCCGGTCGAGTGAGCGCCAGCGGGCGGGGGTCCGGTTGATCCTCTACGGCCGCAACCCCGTGCGCGAGGCGCTGCGCGGCCGGCGCGCGCGCACCGTGCGCGAGGTCTGGGTGTCCGCGGGCGCCGCGCGCGAGTCGTGGCTGGCCGGCGTGGCGGTACGCGAAGCGAGCGCTGAGGAGCTCGAGCACCGCTGCGGCTCGAGCGCGCACCAGGGCATCTGCGCGCACGTCGGCGCCTACCCCTACGCCGACCCGCTCGATCTGCTCGCCGCCGAGTCGCCGCCGCTGCTGGTGGCGCTCGACCAGGTCCAGGACCCCCAGAACCTCGGCTCGATCTGCCGCACCGCCGAGTGCGCCGGCGCGAGCGGGGTGGTGATCCCCGAGCGCCGCTCAGCGGAGGTGACGCCCGCCGTCTGCAAGGCGTCTGCCGGCGCCCTCGAGCACCTGCCGGTCGCGCGCGTGCGCAACCTCGCCGACTTCCTGCTCGCCGCCCGCGACGCCGGCTGCTGGAGCTACGGCGCGTGCGCGCCCGACGCCGCCCCGCAGGGCACGCCGCGGGTCGTCTCCTACGCGCAGCCCGACTACCGCGGCGGGGTCGTGCTGGTGCTCGGCAGCGAGGGTCGCGGGCTGCGTCCGCGCGTGGCGGGCGTCTGCGACCAGCTGGTCGCGCTGCCGCTGCGCGGGCGGATCGAGTCGCTTGGCGTGGCTGCCGCGGCGGCGGCGATCCTGTACGAGATCTTGCACAGCCGCGACGCAGCCCTTGACAAGGCCCGATGACTGTGCCAAGCTCGCGCGCATAACGCTGAACCTAAGCTTTACTGTACCGAGGGCGAGGCCACGCCGAGCAAGGGTGGCGAAGCCGAACTCCGGCAGTCCCAGGTAGTCTCAGGCAGTCCCAGGTAGTTCCCAGGTAGTGCGCAAAGCGTAGATAGTCGTTTACATAGCTGTTCACAAAAGAGCATTGGCGCCGGGGGAGGAGTGCGCCACTGAGCGAATCCGGGCTGCCCGCCCGGGAAAGGATCTGCTCGTGGCACGTCTCTTCAGCAACCCTCAATCTGAGGTCAAGGTCGACGATGGATTTCTGATCGCCCTGGCCAAACAAGGCGATCGCACCGCCTATGACAGGCTCGTGCGCCGCTACCACGGCTTCGTGCGCCTGAAGGCCTCCTCGTACTTTCTCGCGGGCGGCGACGCCGACGACCTGATCCAGGAGGGACTGGTCGGCCTCTACAAGGCGATCCGCGACTTCCGCTCAGACCGCGAGTCGAGCTTTCGCAACTTCGCCGAGCTGTGCATCACGCGCCAGATCATCACCGCGGTGAAGACCGCCACGCGCAACAAGCACACCCCGCTAAACCAGTACGTCTCGTTCTCCTCGACCCCCGCCTCCGGCGGCGAGGAGATGCCGACCCTCGACCAGGTGATCCCCGGTCCCGCCGTGCACGACCCGATCAGCCAGGTGATCTCCTCCGAGGAGCTGCGCTCGCTCGTCGGCTGCCTGTCCACCGCGCTGTCCGAGCTGGAGAGCCGCGTGCTCTCGCTCTACCTCGACGGCTTCTCCTACGAGCAGGTCGGCGAGCACCTCTCCTGCGACACCAAGACCGTCGACAACGCTCTGCAGCGCGTCAAGCGCAAGGTCGGCGCCCACCTGCAGTCGCGCGCGATCGCCGTGTGAGCGGGTGGCACGGGGCTGCCGGGTGGCTTGAGGCCGCCTGGCCGGCCTGGTAGTGGCCGCCCGCGCCCGGCCGGGCTGCCACCGACCGGGCCGTGACCGCCCCCGGTGGGTAGGACGGCCACGCCGGCCTGCGCGAGCCGGGTGCGCGCCACCCAGCTGGGGGCGCGCACCCGTTCGAGTTGCTCAGCGACCGTGGTGACGGTGCGGACCGCCGTGCGGGCCGTGGCCAGCCGGGACTTCGCCGGCGCTGCCTTCGCCGCTGCCCGCCTTGCCTTCGCCGCCCGCGCCGCCTCCCAGCACGCCTTCGCTGCCCGCTTCGGCGGCTTCGTGTTTTTCGGAGTTGCTGCCGGCCGGGCCCTTGCCTTCCGAGCCGCTGCTCGACGGCGAGGTGTTGCCGGGCGCTTCGGGCGCCAACTGCGCCAGCGGCACGGGGGTCACGTCGATCGTGAACGTCTGGCTGAGCACGCTGCCGTTGGCCGGGCCGCCGGTCACGCGCACGCGGAAGACGAGCATACCCGTGGCATAGGGCTGGTAGGGGATCGAGAATTTCGATTCCCCGTTGAGGTAGCCGACGTGCACCACGTGGAATTCACCGCCGCCCGGCGCTTGGCGTTCGATGAACACCGGGTGGTTGGGCTGGCTGGGCAGCGGGGCGACCGTGCCCGCGAACGTCACCGCTTCGCCCTCCTTGACGGTGCCCGGCGAGGCGGTCACCGAGGAGAGCACGTACTTGACGCCCTCGAACAGCACCGCCGAGGTCTCGCCGGCGCTCTTGACCCGGTAGTAGGTGCTGTTGACCGGGCTCTGCGGCCCGAACGTGTATTCCCCGTTTTCGTTGGTGCTCACCTGCGCCACCGGCGAGTACCCGCGCTGGCCGCGGTCGCCGACGGTGTGCTCGTACAGCGTCACCGTCTGGTTCTTGCCGTTTTCGAGCTTGCCCGAGATCGTCGCCGCCTGTCCGTATGAGATCGGGTCCGCCGAGCTCACGATCGTCAGCGCCGGGTTCTGCGCCTGGGAGATGACGTAGTCGCGCACGTTCGACGGGCTGGCCGCGTTACGGTCGCGGCTGCGCACGAGCACACGGATGCTCGCGTCGCCGGGCACGAGAAAGTCGTGCACGATCGAGTAGCTGCCGTCGGCCTGGACCCTGCTCGCCCCGATCGCGTGCCATTCGTCGTTGCCGTCCGCGTTCTGACGCTGCAGCACGACGTGCGCTTCGCCGTCGGGCGGCGTGACCGTGCCGCTGAATGTCACCCGGTTGGGCACACCCGTCAGCAGCTGGCTGCCTTCGGGCGGGCCTTCCATCGTGACCTTGGCCAGCACCTTCAAACCGCGATTCTCGCTCCGTGCCCCGTGTGCGCGCACGAAGTAGACACGGTTTGTTTCCACACCCGTCAGCTGGAACTGGTATTCGCCTGCTTCGTTGGTCGTCGTGCTCTGCACAGGCGTGAAGTCCGGCGTGCCGGGGATGTGCTGAAAAAGCTTCACCGACTTGTCGGCGATGCTGCGCTGACGACGGCACACGAGCTGGCCCGTCATCGTCACCGGTTCGGGAACCGTGATCTGCCACGGCCGCGGCGCCGTCAGGCTGACACGGCAGAGACCGTTTGGACTTGGGTGCTGGAAGGCGTTCGCGCCGCTGCTCACCAGTGCCGGCGACAGCACCGCGACCGCACAAACGCACGCAGCTCTTAGGAGACGCATGGTCAACTCCTCCTTGGGGGAGACTCGATGGAAGGGGGTAAATGTGAAACGCCGGCCCGATCCCGCCGATGGGCCTGAAGCTCCCAGTGCAAGTGCGAGCTTCCAACTGCTGCAACCCATCGTGTGCCGGATCGATGCGGTTGCTCTCCGTTAGCGCCGCGTTAGTCGCGTGCGGTCCCGTGCCGGCCGTGTGGCTGCGCCGCGCCGCCTGTGCGCGCGAGCGCGAGCTGCATGGGCTGTGCGGCGTTATTTGTGCGGGGGTGCTGCGTTGGCCTCTTCAGCCGCGTGAGCTTTTGCCGGCGTCCGTGTCTGAACAGACGTCCGACATCAGCGAGCTCGGCACAAGTTGTGCGCAGGACCCGCTCTCAGAGGCCGCCGGCGGCGCTCCATCCCTCCGCCGGCAGCCTGGGCCAGGCGCGCACGAAGGTCTCGGGGCGGCCCATCCTGGCGGGCCGCCCCGGACCGTTTTTTTGGAGGGGGCGCCGCGTGCCGCCGCGAGCCACGGCGGCATCCAGCACGGTGCGCACGGTGTTCGCCCGTTCGTCCAGATTCGCCCGTGCGTCCAGATTCGCCCGTGCGTCCAGATTCGCGACGTGCGCTGGAGGGTAGTGTTTGGGCGTACCGAAGATAGTTGGTGCCCGGTCGCGGGGAAGGGGACTCGTGGTCGGGGGAGGAGCGCCACCAACGCGTCACCATGAGCCCAGGAATCTCGATCCGCCTGCTGGCGACCCAGTCCGACGAGCGTCTGCTGGCGCTCGTGCGCGACGGGCACGAGCGGGCGTTTGAGGCGCTCGTGCACCGCTACCGCAGGCCCCTGCTGAGCTATTGCCGGCGCCTGGCGATCCCCGAGTCGCGCGTGGAGGACGTCTTGCAGCAGGCGCTGCTCAAGAGCTGGGTCGCGCTGCGCGGCGGCGCCGAGGTGCGCGAGGTCAAAGCGTGGCTGTACCGGATCGTGCACAACACCGCGCTCAACGCGGTGCGTGACAGCGCGCACGAGCGCGAGGCGCTCGCCGAACCCGCGCTGGAGCTGGTGGCCGCGCCGGCCGACCCCGAAGGCGGTCTCGCCCTGCGCGCGGCGCTCGCCGAGGTCGCCGCGCTGCCCGACCTGCAGCGCGAAGTGATCGTGCGCACGGCGGTCGGCGGCGACAGCCACGAGCAGGTCGCCACCGACCTTGGCATCAGCGACGGCGCCGTGCGCGGTCTGCTCTACCGCGCGCGCGTGACGCTGCGCACCGCGGTCAGCGCGCTGACGCCGCCGCCGCTGCTCACGTGGCTGGCCGGTCGCGCCGACCAGAGCACCGGCGCCACGCCGGAACGTCTTGGCGAACTGGCCGTCGGCGGCGGCGGCGCCGCCGGCCTCGGCGGGCTCGTCGCCAAGGGGGGTGTCGCCGCGCTGACCGCGGGCACGCTGCTCACCGGCGCCGCCGTCGTGCACTTCCGGGGCGCGGGCTCCCACCACCGCGCGCCGGTGCGGGTCGCCGCCGCTGCGGGCGCTGCGCGGGCGGCGTTCCCCGGCGGCGCGCTGGGCGACACGAGCGGCTCAGCGGACGCGTCGGCAGGCGCGGGGAGCGGCGCCGGCGCCGGCGCCGGCGCGAAGGCGGGGGTGGCGCGGGGCGCGGGCCACGGCTCGGCGTCGGGGGCGGCCGGCCGCACGCGGCCGGGGCGCGGCTCGCCGGCCGGCGCGGGCACGGCCGCGCCCGGCGGGTCCCGCGGCGCCGGGCACACGGCGCTGCCGGGCGGGTCCTTCAAGCCGGGGGGCTCCGGCGCTGGCTCGACGACCCGCCAACTGGCCGCCCCGCAAACCGTCAGCTCAAGCCCCGGCGCCGGCAGCGGCGAGGCCGGGTCGGGAGGGGGCGCCAGCGGAGGTGGCGCTGCGGGCGGATCTGGCGGCGGGGCCGGCGGCAGCGGCGGCGGCGGGTCAGGCGGTGCCGGCGGGTCGGGCTCCGGCTCAGGTTCGGGTTCCGGCTCGGGTTCGGGTTCGGGCGGAGCGGGGGGCGCCGGAGGTTCGGGCGAAGCGTCGGGGGGCACTTCGCAGAGCTCCAGCGGGTCGGGCGAAACGGCGGGCGCCGTGGGCAGCGGCGGGTCGGGTTCGTCGGGCGCCGGTTCGGGCGCGGGCGGGTCGGGCGCCGGTGCCGGCAGCGGCAGCGGTTCCGCCGGCGGGTCGAGCTCCTCGGAAAGCTCCGGTTCCGCGGGCGGGTCGGGCTCCTCGGGCGGCAGCTCGGAAACGGGCGGCTCCGGCGGTGGCGGCGGCCTGGTTGGCGCGGTCGTCCACGAAGTGGGCAGCCTCGTCGAACACCTGTTGCACTGAGGGGAGGGCCACCGCGCGTGCGCGCGGTGGCGGGGGGAGTGCGAGGCCGCGAGCGACCGGCGGGTTCTACGGCCGCAGGCGCACGGGCAGCGTCTTGAGCTGGTTGATGAACGGCGAGAGCACCATCCGCGGGGCGCCCGCGATCTCGATCGCCGGGAAGCGCGCGAGCGTTTCCTCGAACATCACGCGCAGCTCCAGCCGCGCGAGCGCCGTGCCCAGACAGTAGTGCCGGCCGCCGGCGCCGAACGCCTGGTGCTCGGGGTTCCGGCGCACGTCGAAGCGGTCGGGGTCCGCGAAGCACTCTTCGTCGCGACCGGAGGACGTGTACCACATCACGACCTTCTCGCCCTTGCGGATCGTCTGCCCGCCGAGCTCGGTGTCGCAGGTCGCCGTGCGGCGGAAGTGCCCGAACGCGGGGAACATCCGCAGCGACTCCTCCACGGCGGCCGGGATCAGCTGCGGGTCATCGAGCAGCGCGGCGCGCTGCTCGGGATCTTCCATCAACGCGCGCATCCCGCTGCAGTAGGTCGCCTTGGTGCTGTCGTTGCCGGCGGCCATCAGCAGGAAGAAGCCCATCACGATCTCGTGCTCCTCCAGGCGCTCGCCGTCGACCTCGGCGTGCACGAGCACGCTCGTCAGATCGTCGCCTGGCTGCTCGCGCCGCGCGGCGATCAGCTCGCGGCAGTGCTCGAAGATCTCAGGCAGGTCCTGCGAGACCGCGCCCGCGATGCCGCCCGGGTTGAGGTCGAGGTCGTTGGCGCCGAGCATCGCGTTCATCAGCCGCGCCCACATCGCGTCGTCCGCGGGCGGGATGCCCATGAAGCTGCCGATCACGCGCGAGACGACCGGCTGTGCGACGTCCGTGACGAGGTCGCAGCGCTCGTTGCCGGCCACCCCGTCGAGCACGCCGCGGACGATCTCGCGGATCGCGGGTTCGTGCGCGGCGATCCGCTTGGGCGTGAAGCCCGCCTGAAAGAGCGCCTTCAGGCGGTCGTGGCGGGGCGGGTCCATACCGATGAACATCGCCCGCATCAGCTCGATCGGCAAGACCTCCGAGGCGAGCGCCACGCCGCCCAGTTCCGAGGAGAACGTCTGCCAGTCGCGGCTCACCGTCTTGACGTCCTGCGCGCGCGTCACCGACCAGTAGCCCGGCTCGCCCGGCAGTTCGCTGATCCGCTCGGTGAAGTGCACCGGGCACTCGCGCCGCATCCGCGCGAACAGCTCGTGCGGCGGGCCGTCGCGCCAGTGCTCCTCCTCGGTCAGCAGCAGGCCGTCGAGCTGCAGCTTGGCGACGTCTTTGTCGGGTGTGCGCTCGTGCCGCTCGTGGGGGGCCGCGCCGTTTGCGCTCGCCGCCTCGGTCTTGTCCGCCGTCTCGTCTCTTGCGCCAGCCACCGCCATGTCCTCGCCTCCGATCGCCGTCGTTCGTGCCGCGTCTTTGCGGCGCTCTGCGAGCATCATACTGGCTGGCTGGCCAGGACTGTGGCGGGGGGGTGGTCGGGATTCGGTAAGCCCTCGATGTCAGCTGGCCAGATGGTCGAGACGCGCGACCACCGCGTGATAGTCTCTACGTAGAAAGCTATGTAGAAGGGGCTTGGGGAATGGCGCGCGCAAGCGCAGGAAAGCAGACATCGGTATCGGCAGCACGCGGCCGGGCGTCGGGTCGTTCCGCCGACGCGCCGTGGGGTCCGACAGAGATTCAGCGCGACTACCGTACGCTGCTTGACCGGGCGAAGGACGGACCCCAGGAAGTGCTCGACGCCGATGGCGAGCTGCTCGTCATCCAGGCGAAGGGCGTGGCGGAGTTCCGGCGGCGGCTGCAAGCGCAGGTCGCCGAGACGGCTCGCTTCCTGGCGATCTACGGCGAGCATCGCGAGGTTCCACCGTCGGCGTGGGCGATGCAGACCGCATACCCGTGGCTCGCCGCGTTCTCGCGCGATGAGGTCGAGGAGTTCGCCAGTGAGCTGGTTGCCGACACATTCGACGCCGCCCAGCGGGGAACGCTTGAGCACCTGGAGGGCAACCTGCACGCGTGGGCCTCGACCGCGGGCATCTACGGGCAGTCCGACGCGATGCGGGTATTGCTTTCGCCGGCCGCTTTGAACGCGATCGTCGAGGTTCTGCCACCGTCTGAGGGGCAGGTCGTGGCGGTCCAGGCGTGACGCGGGAGGTGGACGCGCCGAGGGGGCGCTACTCCGGGCGCCACAAGGTCTACTGCACGGTCTATCGGGAGTGGAACAAGCTGTGCCAGAACCGTCCCGGGCCGATGCGGCGCTGCTACATCGAGCTCGCAGACCACCCCTTTCCTTCGCTGCAGACCAACCGCCATCACCAACTGAAGGGCAAGCTCAAGGGCTTCTGGGAGTACGAGGTCAACGGCGGCGCGCGGGTGCGCTACAAGCGTGGTCCCGACGATCGCGTGATCGTGCTCGTGGTCTACGCCGGCCCGGCTCCCTCTGACACCCACTGATCCCTCACGGGCGGCGCTACGATGCGGTGGCCACGCCGACGTAGCTCAGCTGGCAGAGCACCGCTCTTGTAAAGCGGGGGTCGCCGGTTCGATCCCGGCCGTCGGCTTCTTCTTCTTCTGGGATGGCGCGCACGTGCGCGCTCGGAGCGTTGGGCTGGACGCCCTGTGCTTGGCATTGGGCCGAACGTCTGCGCTCGGCGATCGGGCAACGGCGGCCTGCCCGATGACGCTCGGTGGGGGCGTCGTGTGGGTGCTTGCGCGTTTGGGTCTTGACAGAAAGATTCGCTTGTGCCTATAATTATGGTTGTCATGGCAGCGCTGGTGTGGTTGCCGGGCTGACATAGGGTCTGGTTTGGGTCATGCGGTCTTGTGGCTGGCCTGGAGCGCGCTCCGCAGGGTTGTTGGTTGGAGGGGGACTGGGTCAAGAGCGATGAGCGAGTTGTTTTAGCGTGGTTTCTGGAGGGAGATACGTGTTGGGGATGCGTGACGTAGTTGGCGTTGCCGATGCTGGATGCGTCAGCTTGACGCTGCCGCATCTCTCTCTCTCTCTCTCTTCGTCTCGCTGGCTAGCTGCTAGCCGGCGGCGCTCGCCATCGGCGGCGGCGAAACACTCGGTGCCACCACGACGGAGACACTCGAGGTCGGAGGCGCGACGCCGTTCGGGATACGCGAATTCACTTTTGTGCCCGAAAACGAAGACGGCTCCGTGGAAACGCAGGCGGGCGCTCATCCATTTCAGGTGACGAGCATACTCAGCTTCAACGAGACGGCCGAAAGCGGCAACTATACCGATCTAGGAGATTATGCTACTACTCCGCAGCTCGTAAAAAATCTGGCGGTCGATCTGCCACCCGGCCTGGTCGGCAATCCCACGCCATTCCCGCAGTGCACTGATGCCGATTTCGGTACCCAACTGGCGCAAGGCACCAACGCTTGTCCCGCCGACACGGCTGTCGGGGTTGCGTCGGTGACGATCAGGGAACCAAACTTGCAGGGTCTCTCGACGATTGTCGTCCCGATCTTCAACCTGACCCCGCAGGTGGGCGAGCCTGCGCGATTTGGCTTCCAGCCGCTCGGCGATCCGGTGATCCTTGACACCGCTATTCGCGGCGGTCGCGACTACGGGGTGGTCATCAACGTGACCAATACTCAAGAGACCGCCAACTTGATCACCAGTCGCGTGGTGTTCTGGGGGGTGCCCGGCGCCGCCTCGCACGACGCATCGCGTGGCTGGAGTTGCCTGGATGGTTGGTTTGCGGGAGGGACGTGCTCGGCGTCCACGCAGACACAGACCCCGCAGTTGCTGACGCTGCCGACGTCGTGCGGGGGGCCGCTGACTGCGACCGCCGGCGGCGATGCGTGGAACGGTGCCGTGCAGCCGCCGGTCACGTATAAGCTGCAGAGCAGCCCGGGTGAAGCGATCGGGATGGGTGGCTGTGGCGATCTGCCGTTTGGCCCGGAAATCAAGGTGTCCCCGGATGGGCAGGCCGCGAGCACGCCGACCGGGTTGACGGTCAACGTGCATGTGCCCCAGGAAGGCCAGCTGAACCCGACGGGCCTGGCGGATTCGAACATCAAGGACATCGCGGTCACGCTGCCTGAAGGCGTGACGTTGAATCCGTCTGCGGCGGATGGGTTGCAGGCGTGCTTGGAGAGCCAGATCGGGTTCACCGGCGCCCAGGAATTCGAAGCGGGTGTGCAGACGCCGACGTTCACGCCGACGTTGCCGGGCAGCCTGGAATCGAGCGAAACGCTGCAGCCCGGTGTGAATTTCTGTCCCGACGCTTCGAAGGTCGCGACCGCGAAGATCAAGACGCCGCTGCTGCCGAACCCGCTTGAAGGGGCGGTGTACTTGGCTGCTCCGCAGAACTTTCAGGGGTCGCCGCTTGAAAACCCGTTTGGGAGCCTGGTGGCCATGTATCTGGTCGCGGAAGACCCGGTGTCGGGGTCGCTGGTGAAGCTCCCCGGTCGGGTTGCGCTCAACCAGCAGACCGGGCGTGTTGAAGCGACGTTTGAAGACAACCCGCAGTTGCCCTTCGAAGACGCGGAACTGCATTTCTTCGGTGGGGAACGCGCACCGCTGGCAAGCTCTGTGCGGTGCGGGACGGACACGACCGAAGCGACGTTCACGCCGTGGTCGGGTGGGGAACCGGTCAAAGCGACGTCGAGTTTCCAGGTGACTGCGGGCCCGAACGGCTCGCGTTGCCCTGGCTCCGCGCTGCCGTTCGCGCCGACGCTGCAGTCCGGCACGACCAACAACAACGCCGGTTCGTTCAGCCCGCTCACGACGACGCTTTCGCGTCCGAGTGGCGACCAGCCGGTCCAGTCGGTCGTGCTGCACTACCCGGCGGGTCTGTCCGGTCTGCTCTCCAGCGTGAAGCTGTGTCCCGAAGCGCAGGCGAACGCCGGCACGTGCGGTCCGGAAAGCGAGATCGGGGAAACGATCGTCAGTGTCGGTGTCGGCGGCGACCCGTTCACGGTCACGGGTGGCAAGGTGTACATCACCGAAAAATACGAGGGTGCGCCGTTCGGGTTGAGCATCGTCAACCCCGCCGCCGCCGGGCCGTTCGACCTGCAGGAAGGCCGGCCGATCGTGGTCCGTGCCCGCGTGGAAGTGGACCCGACGACGGCGGCGCTGACCGTCGCGACGAACACCGCGGCGCAGGGGTATGCGATCCCCACGATCGTCGAAGGGTTCGCGCTGCAGATCCAGCACGTCAACGTCAACATCACACGGCCCGGGTTCACGTTCAACCCGACCAGCTGCACGCCGATGGAAGTCAGCGGGAGCATCCAGAGTTCCGAAGGCGCCAGCGCGCCCGTCAAAACGCCGTTCCAGGTCACCAACTGCGCCGCGTTGAAGTTCGAACCGAAGCTGACGGTCTCCACCTCGGGCAAGACGAGCAGAGCCAACGGCGCGAGCCTGACCGTCAAGCTCACCAAACCCGACAGCCAAGGCGTGCAGGCCGACGTCGCGAAGTTCAAAATCGAACTTCCCAAGCAGCTCCCCTCGCGCCTCTCGACACTGCAGAAAGCGTGCACAAACGCGCAGTTCCAGACCAACCCCGCCGGGTGCCCCGCCGCGTCGGTTGTGGGGCACATGCGGGTCCTGACGCCACTGCTACCGGTGCCGTTGGAAGGCCCGATGTACTTCGTCTCCCACGGCGGCGAAGCGTTCCCCGACCTGAAGGTCGTGCTCCAGGGCTACGGCGTCGCGGTAGTCCTGACCGGCAACACACACATCAGCAAGAAGGGCATCACCAGCTCGACGTTCAACACCGTCCCCGACGCGCCGTTCAGCAGCGTCGTAGCGACCCTCCCCGAGGGCCCCCACTCAGCGCTCGCCGCCAACGGCAACCTCTGCAAGAGCAAACTCACGATCCCCACCCAGCTCGTCGCCCAGAACGGCGCCGAAATCCACCAGACCACAAAGATCACCACAACCGGCTGCCCCAAGACCAAGAAGACCACCAAACACAAGCAGCACGGCAGGAAGCACAACGGCAAGAAGCACCCACACGGCGGGAAAACGAAGTAGCGCGGCGTCCGAGAACCGGGCAGTGACTCACCCCGACGCGAAGTCGCGGTCGAGCACGGCGGCGAAGTCGATCCACTGCGCGGGCTCGGGGTAGAGGTCCAGCCAGCGCGCGATGCCGTTGACGATCAGCTCGAATTGGCTGTGGTCGATGCGGTAGACGAGGATCGCGCCGGCGTGTGTGCGCTGTGCGGCGGCCCACTCGCGCAGGATGTCGGGGAAGTCGCGGATGTTGTGAGTCACGAGGATGCGCTGCTCCGCGGATGCGAGCGCGAGGACGTCCTCGTCGTCGAGCCCCTCCAGGGCGGGCTCCTGGTCGAGCGCGCGGACGTCGTGTCCGTGCTCTCCCAGCCGCCGGCCGACCTTCGGTCCGGAGACGTGTGCGTCGAGCAGCAGCCGCATCGATGAGGACTACCGCGGGTGCGGAGCGCTGTGCAGGAACGGATAGAGTTCGCTGAGTTCCTGGAGTGGGCGATGGTTCTCTGCGAGCGGCGCCTCGACCTCCTCGGGGAAGCGCTCGGCATATGTCTGCGCGGCGCGCAGGTGTCGGCTGCCGATCAGCGGGTGGCTTGCGCGCAGCAGCTCGTCGTCGCCGTCGTAGGAGCGCAACAGGTCGATGATCTCCCAGACGTCGAGGCCGCTGCCGATCACCCAAGCGCGCCGGGGCCTGCCGCGGAAAGCGATGCCGGGATGCAGCCGTGTCTTCGCGGCCTCCTCGGCGAGTTCCTCGACGACGGCGCTGCGCGGGCGCCCGGAGCGGCGCACCTCGTCGGCGACGAGCAGGTTCGCCTGCGCGCCGAGCCGGATCGAGAAGGGCTGTGTCTTGGCAGCACCAACGGCCATGGCTACAGTGTAGTGGATGTAGTGGCGTGCCCGCAGACGAGTTCGTGCGCTACGCCCGCTTGCTGAGGCGCTGCCAGTAGCGCACCCACTCGCGCTCGTGGGCGATGCCGGCTTGCAGCGCGGCGAGCGGACCGGACGGGGCATCCTCGCCCGCCTTGCGCAAGAGTTGTTCGTACTCGCGCAGCTTCTTGCGATGTGCGGTCAGCTGGGCGTCGGCGAGGGGCTGCGCCTCGGCGTCGAAGAACAGCTTCAGCAGGGCGAGGTCGCGCAGCTCGGTCAGCTCATCGGTGGGCTCTGAAACCCACGCGCGCAGCGCCCTGCGCCCGGCGGCGGTGAGCTTGTAGCGCTTGCGTCGACGCCCGCCTCGCTCGCGCGTCTCCTGGAGGTAGCCGGCGCGCGTGAGCCGGTCGGGCTCGGTGTAGAGCTGGGCGTGCTGCAGTGACCAGAAGTTGCCGACGCCGGCAGCGACGAGTCCCTTGAGCTTGTATGGCGTCGCCTCACCCGCGCGCTCGATCAGGCCGAGCACGATGTAGGAGGTGGGGGTTAGACGGATTCTTGACAACGGTCTATGTTAGATGGTATTGTCTGATCCGTCCAGTATAGATCAAACGCCTGGCGGTAGGAGGGCACACGATGCAACAGACAGCGATCGCGGGCGGCCATCGCCTCGGCTTCCAGACGCTCGAGGACGAGCGCTCGCTCGCTGCCGTGCCCGTCACGGGGGCACTGCCGAGGTGGCTGGCGGGCTCGCTGCTGCGCACCGGACCGGCCAAGTTCGAGGCCGGCGAGCGCGGCTATCGCCACTGGTTCGACGGGCTCGCAATGCTGCATCGCTTCACCCTCGCCGACGGGGCGGTGTCCTATGCCAACCGCTTCCTTGAAAGCCGCGCCTACCGCGCGGCTCGCGAGCAGAACACGATCGTGTATTCCGAGTTCGCGACCGACCCCTGCCGCTCGTTGTTCAAACGAGTAGTGAGCGCGTTCTCGCCACCCGCTGTCGGCGATAACGCCAACGTCAACGTTACGCGCTTGGGCGAGGAGTTCCTGGCAATGACAGAGACGCCGCTGCCGGTCGTCTTCGACCCGCAGACACTGCGGACGGTCGGCGTCGGCGAGCCGGCGCCCGGGCAGTTGACCGTCGCGCATCCGCACCGGTCCCCGAGACCTGGCGAGCTGGTCAGCTACGCGACCCACTTCGGGCCGTACACCACGTACCGCGTCTACGCCCAGAAGTCGCGTGGACAGCGACGCACGATCGCCAAGCTGGGAGTGTCGCGACCCTCCTACATGCACAGCTTCGCGATCACCGAGCGCTACGTCGTGCTGGTCGAATTCCCGCTCGTCGTCGTCCCGATCGCGATCCCTCTCTCCGGTCGCCCGTTCATCGAGAACTACCGCTGGCGCCCGCGCCGCGGCACTCGCTTCCGCGTGATCGAGCTCGAGACCGGCAAGCTGCGCGGCACCTACGAGGGCGAGCCGTTGTTCGCCTTTCATCACGTCAACGCGTTCGAGCGCGACGGCGAGCTCGTCATCGACCTCTGCGCCTATGACGACGCCGAGATCGTGCGCGACCTGTACCTCGACCATCTCCGTCAAGAGCATCCCGCGCTGCCCGATCCCGAGCTGCGCCGTTGCCGCCTGCGTCTCGACGGCAGCAGTGTCGAGTACGAGCGGCTTGCCGACGTCGGCCTCGAGCTCCCGCGGATCGACTACCGGCGCTGCAACGGCCGCGCCTACCGCTACGTGTATGGCGTCGGTCAGCGCGACGGCGGGGACTTCCTCGACCGGCTCGTCAAGATCGACCTCAAGAACGGCGACGCCACCACCTGGTCCGAGCCCGGTACCTACCCCGGCGAGCCCGTGTTCGTGCCCGACCCCGACGGCGCAGACGAGGACGCCGGCGTGCTGCTCACGGTCGTGCTGGACGCCGCAGCCGGCAGCTCGTTCCTGCTGGTCCTCGACGCGGGCGATCTGCACGAGCTGGCGCGCGCCCGCGTGCCCCACCACATCCCCTTCGGCTTCCACGGCCAATTCGCAACAAGCGTGTAGCGCCAAGCGGTGCAACGCTCCGCTCTCGCCGCCGCGGGCCCATTCGACCTGCAGGAAGGCCGGCCGATCGTCGTGCGCGCCCGCGTGGAAGTCGACCCGACGACGGCGGCGTTGACGGTCACCGCCGCGCAGGGCCACACGATCCCGACGATCGTCGAAGGGTTCGCGCTGTAGATCCAGCGCGTCAACGTCAACATCACAAGACCGGCGCCCGCGCTCAGCCGGCCGCGGCCATGTGCTCGACGCGCCCGTGCCCGTTGGAGGAGACCGTGCCCAGGTAGTCGGGCAACTGCACCTCCTCGGGTGCGTTCAGCCGTCGCTCGAGCTCCCCGAGCAACACCCCGAACAGCAGGTGGCGCCAGGTCGCTTGCGCGAGCGCGCGCGGGTCGGCGAAGGTCCTCGGTAGCTCCTCGCGCGCGGGATGCACCCGCTCGGCCAGCGCCACCAGCGGCCAGCTGACGAAGTTCTCGCCGAGCGCGGCGGCCGGGCCGCGCGCCCACGAGGGCAGCGGCACGCGCGGCGCCACGTTCGCGTAGAGCGCGCCGAACAGCGCGCCGTTCTGGACGTGCAGCGCCCAGCCCGCCAACGGCCACGCCGAGCCGCGCGTGACGAGCTTGCCGAGTAGCTCCACATCGTCGAGCTGCGTGCCGAAGACCCGCTTGTCGAGCGGCATCTGCGCCGCCCACACGCCAGCGGCGAGCGCCCCTGCGAGGGCACCCCTGATCGTCTTGCCGCGGTCGATGGGCATCGTCCTGCCAACTGTAACGGCCCGGGCACCCGTGGGGTATCCAGATGCATGGGCCGACATCGCTCCCCGACACTGGCCGGCACCGCGGCGCAGGCGCCCCAAGAGGGCCGCGACGAGCGCCGGCAGGCCCCCGTGCGGCTGCGCCGGCTGCGCGCCCGCGCGCAGGAGCGCGGCGTCAGCCCGCTCGTCTACTGGCCCGTGCGCGCGGTGCTGCTGCCCTTCTTTCTCGTGTACCTGCGCCTGCAACGCATCGGCACCGAGCACATCCCGCGCTCCGGGCCACTGCTGCTCGCCGCCAACCACCGCAGCTTCCTCGACCCTTTCGTGATCGGCACGCTGACGCGCCGCCCCGTCTACTACGTGGCCAAGCGCGAGCTGTTCGCGCGGCGCTGGCAGGGGTGGCTGCTGAACGCGCTCGGCGC
This sequence comes from uncultured Solirubrobacterales bacterium, assembly GCA_963804675.1. Lineage (GTDB taxonomy): Bacteria > Actinomycetota > Thermoleophilia > Solirubrobacterales > Solirubrobacteraceae > Palsa-744. Next base: position 4,002,640 of record CAWDRI010000001.1, read on the forward strand.
CTTCCCCGTCGACCGCGGTGCCGGCGACGCCGAGGCGATGGCCACGGCACGGGCGATCCTCGCGCGCGGGGACTGCGTCGTGATCTTCCCCGAGGGCACCCGCACACGCCGCGGCCCGCTCGGCGCGCCGCGACGCGGTGTCGGGCGCCTGGCGCTGGAAACCGGCGCGCGCGTCGTGCCGGTCGCCGTCAGTGGCACCGAGCACGTGCGCCGCGGCTGGCGCATCCGCCCGCGCAAGGTCCGCATCCGCTGCGGCGCGCCGCTGGGCTTCGCGCCCGTGCGCGACCCCTCGCCCGAGCTCGCCGCGGCCGTCACCGCGCGCGTCTGGGAGCGCATCGGCCTGCAGTGGGAGTGGCTAGGGTGCAACGAGTGGCCGCGCCAGTCGCTCCCAAGACCAAGGCGCAACTCGACGCCGAGTTCGCCGACCTGTATCGCACCCACCTGCGCGACGTCTACAGCTACGCCTACTATCGCATCGGCAACCACCACGACGCCGAGGACCTGACCGAGCAGACCTTTCTGCAGGCCTACCGCCACTTCGAGCGCGCCCAGCGCGAGTCGCACGGGCGCCCGCTGCGCCCATGGCTGATCCGCATCGCCCACAACCTCGCCGCCAACCTCTACCGCGACCGCTCGCGCCGGCCGGTGACCCCGATCGACGACACGACCGTGCTGAGCGCCCCGCACACGACCGAGGAATTGGTCGAGGATCGCGACGAACTCGGCCGCGTGCTCGCGTGCGTGCGCGAACTGCCCGACGATCGCCGCGAGGCGCTGATCATGCGCTTTGCGCTCGGCATGGACAACCGCGAGATCGCACGCGCGCTGGGGCGCTCCGACGGCGCCACCAAGGTGCTCATCCACCGCGCGATCAAGCAGCTGGAGGGCCTCGTGGCCGATCCGCAGGAGACCCTCGCGCAAGCTTCGACGAACGCCTCCGCACGATCGTCCGAAAAGGGCGCCGAGGATGAGTGAGAGTGCCGCCAGCCTCGAGGGCCTGCTGCGCCGCGCGCTGGCGCCCGTCGAGCCGCCCGCCGACCTGGCGGCCCGGCTGGAGGACACGCTCACGAGCATCACCGAGCTGGCGGTCGAGGAGCTCGAAGGCTGGGAGCTCTCGACGATGCGCGACCCACGCAACTGGGTGCGTCCCGCCGCGGCGCTCGTGGTCGGCGCCGGCGCCGGTCTCGGACTGGTGCTGCTGCGCGCCCGCCACCGTGCCCAAGCGGTTAACCACGCGCCCGACGCCCCAGCGAAACCCGCCGGTAGATCGGACCGCTAGGCACGCGCAGAACTATTCTGGTATTCGGTTAAGGTCCGAGCTGGCTGGCCAGTTCGGGTGTGTCGGCAGCGGTTGCGGGCTCATCCGGGCTCGCGGCGGCGCTCCGACTCCGGTACCTGGCAATGTCCGACATCGCTCGCTACAAGCGCTCCGCCCAAGTCGCCACGGCGATCCTGCGCAAGCTCGCCGACGAGGAGCTGATGCAGCTCGTGCACGAACGCGACGCCGCCGCCTTCGCCGTCGTCTACGAACGGCACGCCGACGCCGCGTTCGCGCTCGCGTTTCGCATGTGCGGCAAGCGCACGCTCGCCGAAGACGTCCTGCAGGACGCGTTCTTCTCGCTGTGGCGCAGTCACGCCCGCTACGACCCCGCGCGCGGCACGGCGCGCATGTGGGTCCTCGGGATCGTCCACAACCGCGCGGTCAACCTTTTGCGCCGCGGTCTCGTCCAGGACCGCGGCCGGATCGGCGACGAGGGCGTCGCCGAGCGGATGGAGGCGGCCGAGCGGACCGAGCACGAGGTGGGACGCCGCGACGAAGCGCGCGAGATCCGCGCCGCGCTGGTCGGGTTGCCCGCCGAGCAGAGCCGCGTGATCGAGCTTGCATACTACGGCGGCTTCACGCATTCCGAGATCGCAACGATGCTCGACGCGCCGGTTGGAACGATCAAGGGGCGAATGCGTCTTGGCTTACAGAAGATGCGTTCCCAACTGAGCTCCGAACAGGTGCGCCAATGAGACACAGGCCACCGCAACCAAAGTTACGACAGAACGCACGATGAGCGCCCCATCCAGCCAGGAACCAGACTGCGGGCGACTGCCAGACGCGGCCGCTTACGCGCTCGGCGCGCTCGATGCCGCCGAGGCGCAGGCGTTCGCCGCGCATCTGGCCACGTGCGCGGCCTGTGCGGCGGAGCTGGCCGCGCTCGCGCCGGTCGCCGAGGCGCTCGCCCACGGCGTGCCCCTCGAGTCCGCCCCCACCTCGCTGCAGGGCAGGATCATGGCCGCCGTGTACCGCGACGATCCCCCGCCCGCCGACGCCGCCTCAGCCGACGCCGCCGCGGCGGTCCTGACATCCGAGCACGCGCGTGGCGAGGACGGCGCGCACGGGGCGGGCGTCCGCGCGCCGGCAGGCCGCTTCTCGCGCCGGCGCCTGCTACCGGCGCTCGCTACCACGCTCGCGCTCGGCGTCGGGCTGCTGATCGGCGCGTTCGCGATCAACGCCGGTTCGAGCACGACCCGCACACAGGTGATCCGCGCGAGCGTCGCCTTCCCGGGGCACCCGTTCAACGCTGACCTACACAAAGTCGGCAACCACCTGCAGCTCGTCGTTGAAGGGATGCCCGCGCCGCCGCCGGGCCGCATCTACGAGATCTGGCTCGAGCACGGCAGCGCCGCGCCGTTGCCCACCGACACGCTGTTCTCGGTCACCAAAACCGGCGACGGCGCCGTCGGTGTGCCCGGCAACCTGGAGGGCGTGAGCGCCGTGCTCGTCACCGACGAGCCGCTTGGCGGCAGCCTCAAACCGACGCGCAACCCGGTGATCGTCGCCAAGTTCTAAAGCCGCGGCCGGCGGTTCTGGGGCGTATGCCGGCATTGGCTGCGCGCCGGTGGCGCCAACGGAGTGTGTCGGGGGCCGGCTGCGCGCCGGTGGCGGCCAACGGAGTGTGTCCGGGGCCGGCTGCGCGCCGATGGCGGCCATGGAGTGTGTCGGGGGCCGGCCGCGCGCCGATGGCGGCCATGGAGTGTGTCGGGGGCCGGCCGCGCGTCCACGGCGGCCACGGAGTGTGTCGGGGGTCGGCCGCGCGCCCAGCTACGCTCTGGCCCCCATGGCCACCTGCTACCGCCATCCCTCGCGCGAGACCGGCGTGTCGTGCTCGTCGTGTGGGCGACCGATCTGCCCGGAGTGCATGACCACCACGCCGGTCGGCATGCGCTGCCCGGAGTGCTCGCGCCAGCGCACCAAAGTCGTGCGCGCCGGCGGGATCGCGGCCGTGCCACGCGTCACCTACGGGCTGATCGCGGTCAACGTGCTGGCGTTCCTCACCGAGCAGGGGCAGTTCACGATCTTCGGCAGCACGATCCACGGCACCGTCATCGACGAAGGCGTGCTGTGGCGCTACTACGTGGGCGTGCAACACCAGTACTGGCGGCTCGTGACGAGCGCCTTCCTGCACGAGAACCTCCTGCACATCGGCTTCAACATGTACCTGCTCTACCTGCTCGGCATGATGCTCGAGCCCGCGATTGGCTCGGCCAAGTTCGCCGCGATCTACTTCACCGCCCTGCTGGCCGGGTCGTTTGGCGCGCTGCTCGCCACCGCCGACCCCAGCCTCGGCGCCTCGGGCGCGATCTTCGGCCTGATGGGCGCCGCCGCCGTCGAGCTGCGCGCGCGCGGCCTGAGCATCATGCAATCCGGCATCGGCGGCCTGATCGTGCTCAACCTGATCCTCAGCTTCTCGATCGCCAACATCTCCGTCGGCGCGCACATCGGCGGGCTGATCGGCGGCGCGCTCGCCGGCCTGGCGATGCGCTACGGCGACCAGCGCCACCTGCCATGGCTCGGATACACCGCCTGCGCCGCGCTCAGCGCGGCCTGCGTCGTCGGCGCGCTGGCCGCTGCGCAGGCGACCGGCTCGGGCTTCGCCTGAAACGCTGGGTGCCGAGCCTGTGTCCGTTCCAGGCGCGCTGGCCGCCGCGCAAACGACGGGACCGGACCTCTGCTGAAAGTCGGCGCTGGCGCGCTCAGGGCGTGCTGGCCGCCGCGCAAACGACGGGACCGGACTTCTGCTGAAAGTCGGCGCAGGCGCGCTCAGGGTGTGCCGCTGCTGCTGCTGCCGCCGCCGGCGCCCTCGCCGCTCAGCTCGACCGCCAGCGCGCGCTCGCCGCCCAGCGGCGCGAGCCCCGGGTGCAGCAGCTCCGCCAGCAGCTCCAGCCCGTCCACCAGGCGCGGCCCCGGGCGCGAGAAGTACGCCGACGCGTTGACCGCCACCACGCGCGCCGCGCCGAGCGCGGCCAGGCGCTCGGTGTAGGCCAGCGCCTCGGCGTACGCCCGCGGCGCGTCGTAGCCACACGGCATCGCGACCACGACCTGCGGTTCGGCGGCCGCGACCTCCTCCCAGGTGGCCTCGCGCGAGGGCTCGCCCGCGAAGCCGAGCACGTCTTCGCCGCCCGCCAGCTCGATCAGCTGCGGCACCCAATGGCCCGCCACGAACACCGGGTCGAGCCACTCCAGCGCCGCCACCCGCACCCGCCGCCGCTCGCGCGTGGCCAGCCGCACGCGGTCGATCCGCGCCGCGCTGCGGGCGACCAGGTCGACGCCCTGCGCCTTGCGGTTCGTCGCCCGCGCGAGCGTACGCACGTCGCCGAGCATCTCGCCGAGCGTGTGCGGGTCGAGCGCGACCACCCGCGGCGGCACGGGCAGCCGCCCCGCCAGCGCCGCGACGTCGCTGTAGGAGACGGCGCACACCGGGCACAGCGCCTGCGTGACGATCAGCTCCGGCTCCAGCTCCGCGAGCAACTGCTCGTCGAGCGCGTAGATCGCCTCGCCGCGCTCGGTGTGCGCGCGCACCGCCGCGTCGATCTCCGCCGCGCCGAGGCCCGGCGGCAGGACGTCGCGCGTCACCCGCGGCAGCTCCCGCGCGCGCGGGGGATGGTCGCACTCGTGTGTGACCGCGATAAGATCGTCGCCCAAGCCCAGCGCGAACAGCAGCTCGGTCGCGTGCGGAACCAGACTCACGATACGCATGCCCCGACTGTAGGGAACCGCTCGCCAACGCTCCGATGACGCTGCTTTCAGACCACGAGATCCAGCAACGGCTCGCCGGGCGCGAGTGGCAGCTCGACGGCCGCGTGCTCGTGCGCGAGTGGACGCTCGCCGACTTCGACGCCGCCGTGGTGTTCGTCAACCGCGTGGCCGCGCTCGCGCAGGAGGCGAACCACCACCCCGACATCCTCGTCCACGGCTGGAACAAGGTGCGCCTGACGCTCACCACGCACTCCGCGGGCGGCCTCACCGCCGCCGACTTCGAGCTCGCCGCCCAGATCGACGCGCTCGGCTGACACGCCCCCGGGGACGACCAGCGCGGGTGGGTGGGCTCCTGATACCGTTTGCTCGTCGGCCACCGATGAACGACGACCAACCTCCCCGAAGTAGCCGCGTCCCAGCAGCCCGCACCCAGCTGTGACCGGGCTCAAGCTGATCCTGGCGGCCCTGCTCGTCGCCGTCAACGCGTTCTTCGTGATCGCCGAGTACGCGCTCGTGCGCTCGCGCCGCGCGCGGCTGGAGTTGATGAGCGAAGAACACGAGCGCGGCGCCGCGCTCGCGCTCGACCAGCTCGACCACATCAACCGCTACATCTCGGCCGTCCAAATCGGCGTCACGATGACCTCGATCGCGATCGGCGCGCTCGGCGCGCCGACGCTCGCACACGCGCTCGAGCAGGCGTTCGGCGGCTCCATCTCGCACGGCCTGGCGGTCGCGATCTCCGTCGTGCTCGCCTACGCGATCGTCACCTCCGTGCAGCTCGTCTTCGGCGAGATGGTCCCCAAGTTCTACGCGATCAACCGCTCCGAGAGCGTCGCCCGCCGGATCGCCCGGCCGCTGCAGGGCTTTGCGGTGCTGTTCGGGCCGGCGATCAGCGGCACCACCGCGGTCTCCACCCGCCTGCTGAAGCTCTTCGGCGTCGACGTCGCCCCCGAGATCGCCGGCGGCTCGCCCGACGAGCTCAAGCGCCTGATCGCCGAGTCCCACGCCGGCGGCCAGCTCGACCCCGGCGAGGCGGGGATGCTCAGGGGCGTCTTTCACCTGCACGAGCAGGAGGCCCGCCAGGTGATGACCCCAAGCCCCGCGGTCGTCACCGTCAACGTCTCCAAGGACGCCGAGACGGCGCTGAAGCTATGCATCTCCTCCGGGCACACCCGGCTCGTGGTCACCGAAGGCGAGGACCGCGACCGCGTGCGCGGGCTCGTGCACGCCAGCGCGCTCGCGCGCATCCTGATGGACGAGGGCCCCCACGGCTCGATCGAGGCCGTCGTCCACGACGCCCCGATCGTGCCCGAGACCAAGCCGCTGGACGACCTGCTCGCCGACCTCCAGCGCCAACGCATCTCGCTCGCCGTCGTCGTCGACGAGTACGGCCGTGTCGCCGGCATCGTCACCGTCGAGGACATCATCGAGGAGGTCGTCGGCGAGATCACCGACGAGACCGACCCCGCCGCGGGCGAGATCCGCCGTCTGCCCGACGGCGACTGGTTCGTGCGCGGGCACGTCGCCGTGGCCGACCTCGCCGACTACGGCGTGCAACTGCCCGTCGACACCGACGCCTACAACTCCGTCGGCGGCTTCGTGTTCGCCGAGCTCGGCCGCCTGCCGCGGCGCGGCGACGCGATCAGCGCCGGCTCCTACTCGATCCGCGTCGAGTCCGTACGCGACAACCGCATCGAGGCGGTCCGCATCCGCGAGCGCCGCCTGGTCCCCGCCCGCGATCCCGAAGGAGGCGCCGCCTCGGCGTCCTGACGCGCGCCGCGTGCGTGGGGGGAGGGGGAGGGGTTGCGCTCGCGGGGCGAGCGCGGGTGTGGTTCGCGGCGACCGCACACGCGCCACACCTCAGCGATCGGCGCGCTCCACAGCCCGCGCGGGGGTTTTTGACCCCAAACACACGTCCGGCCCGCGGGGGGAGCGGGCCGGAGCGTGTGCACTGGGAGGAGGCGGGTGTGCGTTGCGACCTATGTCGCACTACCCAGTATGGCCCCGATGATGAAGCTCACCTAAAAGTCTGCCCCGCCTAAGAAAATTCTTGCGAAACGGCGCGCGCCGGGCGCATTTGGCGGTGTCGGGGAGGGCTGCACTCGGCGTGGGCAGGCGGTGTGCGCCAGCTGGGGGCGGGTCGCGGCGGCGGGTGCGCCGCGTCAGTAGCTCGTCAGTAGCTGTGAAACCCGCGCCCGCTCTTGCGGCCCAGCGCGCCCTGCGCGACCAGCTCCTCCACGCGCGGCGGGATCTGCTCGCCGAGCGTCTCGCCGATCGCCTGCGCCACATCCAGACCCACCAGATCCAGCAGCGCCAGCGGTCCCATCGGATGGCCCGCGCCGAGCCGCATGCACGTATCGATGCCCGCCGGGTCCATCCCCGTCTCTTCCTGCAGACGCACCGCGCTGAACAGGTACGGGAACAGCAGCCTGTTGACCACGAACCCCGGTACGTCGGGCACCTCCACCGGCGTCTTCTCGAACGTCTCGCACAGCGCGCGCGCGCGCGCCCGAGTCTGCGCCGAGGCCTCGCACGGGAAGATCAGCTCGACCAGCTGCATCCGCGTCACCGGGTTGAACACGTGCAGCCCCACAAACCGCTCCGCCGCGCCGCTCGCGTCCGCCAGTGCCTGCACCGACAGCGAGGAGGTCGTGCTCGCCAGCACCGTCTCGGCGCCCAGCATCGGGCGCAGCTCGGCGTGCAGCGCCGTCTTGACCGCCAAATCCTCGACCACTGCCTCCACCACGAACGTCGCCTGCGCCAACCCGCTCGGGTCGAGCGTCACCAGAACGTGCTCCGGGTCGAGTTCCGCGCCCAGCCGCGCAAGCGCCTTCTCGACCATCGCCGTCACGGTCGTCCGTGCGCGCTCCGCCGAGCTTTCCGAGCGCGCCAGCAGCAGCACCGGTCCGTGGTGCGCCGCCGTCGCCGCCAGCCCGCACGCGATCGCGCCCGTGCCCACGATCGCCAGCCGCTCGCCGTCTGTTTTGGTTGATTGACCAGTCAATCTATGCCCCTCTTCGCGGTAGACTATGGGGTGGAGGCGCCGGACATCGCGCCGGGCGCGCGCGCTCGCCGCCGCGATCGAATCCCGCCCCTCCGCCCCCACCACCACGCAGCGCTACAGACGGAGGATCTCCATGAGAAAGCCAGAGGGCCGCGAGGTCGTGATCGTCGAGGCAGTGCGCACCCCGATCGGGCGCGGGCACCGCGAAAAGGGCTACTACAAGGACACCCACCCCAACGCGCTGCTCGGCAAGGTCTACACCGAGGTCATCGCCCGCGCCGGGATCGACGCCGCCGAGGTCGAGGACGTCGTCGCCGGCTGCGTGCAGCAGTTCGGCGAGCAGGGCTTCAACATCGCCCGCAACGCCTGGCTGCAGGAGGGCCTGCCGATCGAGACCCCCGGGACCACCGTCGACCGCCAGTGCGGCTCCGCCCAGCAAGCCGTCAACTTCTCCGCCGCGCTGATCGCCGCCGGCGTGCACGACGCGATGATCGGCGCCGGCGTCGAGCACATGGGCCACCTGCCCTTTGCCGCCGGCATGAAGACCCAGGAGGACTTCGGCTTCGCCTTCACCCCCGAGCTGATGGCCAAGCACAACATCGTCGGCCAGGGCCTCGGCGCCGAGATGATCGCCGACCAGTGGGAGATCCCGCGCTCCGAGCTCGACGAGCTCGCCGTGCGCTCACACCGCCTCGCCCACCAGGCCACCGAGGAGGGCCGCTTCGAGCGCGAGATCGTGCCGTTCGCCGTCAACGGCGACACGTTCGTCACCGACCAGGGCATCCGCCCCGAAACCGACCTCGAGACGCTCTCCAAGCTCAAGCCCGCCTTCAAGCCCGACGGCAAGATCACCGCCGGCAACGCCTCGCAGATCTCCGACGGCGCCGCCGCCGTGCTGCTGATGGCGGCCGACAAGGCCGCCGCCCTGGGCCTGCGCCCGCGCGCGCGGATCGTCGATCAGACGACCGTCGGCTGTGACCCCGTGAAAATGCTCGAGGGCCCGATCCCCGCCACCACCAAGATCCTCGCGCGCAACGGCCTCAAGATCGACGACATCGACCTGATCGAGATCAACGAGGCCTTCGCCCCCGTCGTTGCAGCCTGGCGGCGCGAGCACAACCCCGACATGGACCGTGTCAACGTCAACGGCGGCGCGATGGCCCTCGGGCACCCGCTCGGCTCCACCGGCGCCCGCCTGATCACCACCCTCCTGCACGAGCTCGAGCGCTCCGACAAGGAGGTCGGCTTCGTCACGATGTGCTGCGGCGGGGGGTTGGGCACGGGGACGTTGATCCAGCGCATCTGACGCGGGCTGCGAACCCCGCCCCAGCCGGCCCGTCAGGGCCGGCCACCCCAAAACAAAAACGACGGCCCCGCGCGTGCGGGGTCGTTATGTTTGCGGGCCGCTGCCTGTCCAATTGACCGGCACCGGCGCCAGCGCCAGCAGCGCCGCCCACGTGTTCGTTTCCGTTTCGCCGCTCGCCGGGATCGCGTGCGCGGTCTGGAATGCCTCCAGATTCGCCTTCGTCGTCGCTTCGAAGATCCCCGTCGTCGGCTGGCCCGCGACCGCGCTCGCCAAATGCTCCTGCATCCACAGCACCTGGTCGCTCTTGTTGCCTTCGTGCAGCAGCGGCGCGGTCAGCTCCGGCTGGGGCACCTTCAATTCCGGGTCAAGCGCGGCCGCCAGCGCGCTCCAGCCCGCCGAGCCCGTTTCCTGCCAGTCCCAAAACGACTCCCCGCCCGCGCCGTATGCCGTCGCCAGCGAGCGGAAATCCACCAATTCCGTCCCATTGACGCCGCCGTAGGTCTGCCCCAGCGGCAGGATCGGCCGGCCATAGATCAGGTTCTGTTCGAACGTCGTCACATACGCCTGCGCGACACTCGTGCCGATGTCATGCCAGTACATCTGCGGCACATCGAACTGCGCCCCATCCGGCCCGAGAAACACCGAGTACGGGAACGACGGGTGGTAGCTCACGTACGGGAACGACGCCAACCCCACCGGGAACGTCGGCCCGATTTTCGCCCTGAGCGTTTCGATGTACGTCTGCGCCGCCGCATAGTGGCCTTCGTACTGCACCTCGGCATCGATCACGAGACATTCCGCGCCGTCAGTCACCGCTTTGGCGCCCAGTTCCGCCTCGCCCGTCGGGTTCGTCCCGTACACGTACTGCCACGCGCACACTTTGATCCCCTCCGTGTGCAGTTCGGCCACCAGCTGGCTGCTGAACTGGCTCCAGTAGTTGCTCGACCCGTCGCTGCTCTTGATGAACAGCGTCGTGACCCCCGCCGCGTGCGCCTGCGCGGCGATCGCCGCCACGCTGCCGCCATCCGAGGCGCTCATGTACCAGATCCACATCCCCTGCCCTGCGAACGCCGTCCCCGTCGCGCTGCTCGTCGCCGCCGTCGGCGCCGGCGCGGGGGGCGGCGTCTTCGGGGCCGGCGGTCGCAGCCTGTACTTCACGACCCTTATCGGTCCGTACTGATTAGAGCTCGTGCCGCTCGTCGAGAGCACCGCGATCCTGCCCGAGTGCGCGCTGGCCGGCACCGTCACCACCAGCCCCAGCTTCGACTCGTGCAGCCTCCCGCTCGGCCCGCCCGTCCTCGCGATGCTGGCGTTCCACGCGCGCGGGAACACCACCGCCTCGCCACTCTTCAAGCCACTGCCCTGCAGCAGCAGCAGCCCGTGCGTGGACACCCAGTGCTCTTTCGTGCCGCATTCGCTCGCCGGCACGCACTTCACGCCCGTGATCTGCACCCCCGGCCGTGCCGTGGGTTTGGCCGCTGGCTTGCGCTTGTTGCTCTTGGGGGGCGCGCCGCTCGTTTTGTGGGCGCTGCCACTGCCACTGCCGCCGGCGCTCGGACGCGTGCCCCCGCCGGTGGTGGTGCCGCCCGTGTGCGACGACCCGCCGGCGCTTGTCGTGCCGCCCGTCGGCCCCTGGCCCGGCCCCGCCGACGCCGGCGGGGCCGTGCCCCCCGAGGCAGTGCTCGCGGCGGCAGCACTCGTCAACGCAAACGTTAACGCTGCCATCAGGGCGGCCGGCAACGCCGAAGCGGCCGGCAGCCAGGAACGCTTGTTGGCTCCGATGCTCTTCATGGTGCTGGTGCGGCGAAGGCCGGGCGGCGAGCGCCCGACTCTAGCGGGTACAAGCGTCGCAACCGAGCGGCGCCACAGAAGTTGCGTTCCACGGCCCCCGTATTCGTTCAGTTGCGCTCGCCGGCGCGGCCGGCGAGGCGTGGGGGAGTGAACATGGACTGTTCTCTACGCGCCCATGGTAACTGTGGGTAGGAAAATCATACTGTGTAGGGGGGATCTTCCGGCAGCTATAGCGCTTTGGTGCGCAACTGAGAGAATGCATCTTCTCCCCGGTGGTGCTGCACCTAGCGGGCGGTCTCAGTGGGCGCCGGTTTGCGCCGACTCCCAGCGAAAGCCCACCCGCGAGGGCGTCGGCGCCAGCGGGCTCTGCGGCAGTCCCGCCGGCGTCTCGGGCAGGTTGTAGCCGCCCGGGGCCACGTCGTTTGGCGCATCCCCGTGAAACAGCGACGCCAGGTACTGGATCTGGCCCCTACCCACCCCGAGCTCGAACTGCCCGCCGCCATAGTTGCCGATCCCCCTCCGTGCGCAGTAGTCAAACGCGTCCAGCGTGTTGCGCAACCCGCCCAACCGCGACGGCTTAATGTTCACCATCCGCGGCACGTACTTCAGCGCCTCGATGTCCGCCACCTCATGGATCGGTGCGTCCCACGAGAACCGCTCCCTGTGCTCTGCCAGCACCGCCTCGGTCTCGGGCGTCAGCGCCGGGTCCTCGATCCACGCCCCCGGCAGCGCCCGCACCACCCGCGCATACAGCTCCGGGTCGGCCGGCTGGTCGACGATCGAACCCGTGTAGTACGCCTTGAAGTCGACCGACTCCACCGCCCCCGTCGCCGCCAACCGCGCCACCAGCTCCTCGCTCCACGAACTCGTCGGGTCCAGCTTGAAGCGCAACCCCGGGTAGAGCCCCATACGCTGCTCGACCGGCGCCAGGCTCGGCGGCTCGCCCAGACGCAGCGACACCACGAACCGCACCGGCCTGGGCTCTCGTCCGAGCACCTCGTGCAAGCTCGCCCCCGCCTGGCGCAGCGCCAAATCGAGCACCGCCGACTCGTACGCCCACACCCGGTAGCGGCGCGAGACCTCCCGCTGGGGCGGGCTTGCGAACAGGTCCAGCTGCGCGATCTGCTCGGCGAACTCGCCCACCGTCATCGCTCCCCTCGGCAGGTCGCGCTGTGCCTCACCTGCCCCGAACGCCGCGCGCAGCACCTCTTGGTCAACGCCGTCGTAGGTCACGTCCTCGCCCATCCCCTCCACGCCCGCGCCGCGCACACACACCACCGTGCTCAGCCGCTCGAACTCGCTCGACACTTTTGCCTGGAGCTCCTGCAGCGCGTACTCCTCGATCTGCACCGGCAGTCCCGCCAGCCGCTGCCACGTGCTCACCGGCGCCTGCTCCGCGCCCCTGCCGGCCACTCCCGTCTCGGCCTCCGTGCTCACCGCGTCTGCTCCCCACCGGGCCCTGTCGTCCCGCCCGCGGTTCCGGCGCTCTCACGCTCCAGCCGGGCCACCAAATCCTCCAGGCGCAGCTCCTCCAACGCTCCGCCCACGGCCTCCAGCTCGCGCGCGCAGCGCTCGATCAGCTCCTTGCCCTCGCGCACCAGCGTCAACGTCTCGCTCAGGCTCGCCTCACCCGAGTCCAGCCGGCGGATGATCTCCTCGATCCGCGCGGCCGCCGTCTCGTAGGTGTTCTCTGCACTCACGGCTGCGCCTCGACTTCGGCGGCCACCGTCCCGTCGGCGAAGCGCAGCCGCACATCGTGCTGCGCCCGCGCCTGCTCCGTGCTCGCGATCGGCTCGCCCGTCGGCGCTTGCACCAGCACGTAGCCGCGCTCCAGCGTGCGCTGCGGGTCGTGCGCGGCCAGCGCCAGCGCGAGCTGGTCGAGCTCGCGCCTGCGCCGTCCCCGGCAGTCAGCGACCGTCGCCGCTGCCTTACGCTCCAGCACGAGCGCCCTTCGCTGCGTGCGCTCGCGCTCGCCCGTCGCCCGCCGGCGGCTCGCCGCGCGCATCTCGCGCACCTGCTGGTGCAGCTGCGCCCGATGACGCGCCACATGCTCCGCCGGCGCCCGCGTCAGGCCCGCCAGCACCCGTGCACGACCCAGCACCGCCCGGCGGGCCTGGGTCTGCAACCGCCTTGCCTCGCGCGCCAACTCCCCCCTCGCCGCCGCACAGTCGACCATGACCGCCTCCTGCGCCGCGTGTGTCGGCGTCGAGCAACTGGCGGCCGCGACATCGTCGAGCAGCGTCCGGTCCGTGTGGTGGCCCACCGACGCGATCACCGGCACCGCCAACAGCGCCACCGTCCGGCACAGCGTCTCATCGCAAAAGCACCACAGGTCCGCCAGCGACCCGCCGCCCCTAGCCACGATCACGACGTCGACGCTGCCGAGCGCCGCCAGGTCCTGCAACGCCCCCGTGATCGCCGGCGCCGCGTGCCGGTCCTGCACCGGCGCAAACGCCCACACCAGCCGTCCCGCCCAGCCGCGGCGCTCCAGCGCGGCGAGCACATCCGCGCGCGCCTTACCGCCCTCGCCGGTGACCACCCCGATCGTGTGCGGCAGGCCCACCCGCGGCAACAGCCCCTGACGCTGCAGCAGCCCCTCCGCGTCCAACACCTTGCGCAGCCTGTCGATCCGCGCCAGCAGATCGCCCTCGCCCGCCACCCGCACATCGCTCACGCGAAAGGCGAAACTCGGCGACGCGCTAGTGCTGCCCGTGTAGTAGTCGCAGCCGCCCGCCACCACCACCTGCATCCCCTCGCGCACCGTCCCCAGCCCCGCCCGCTTCGCAATCTGTTCCCACTCGTTGCGCCACGCCGCGCACGGCAGTGCTCCGCCCGCGTCGCGCAGCTCGAAGTACACGCTCGCCTTCGACACCCGCAGGTTCACCAGCTCCCCCACCAGCTGCACCCTCGCGAACGACCGCAGCTTGCGCCGCAGCCCCGCCGCGTACTCGCCCACCGCGAACGGGCCCGCCAGACTGCTGCCCGGGATGCCCGCGGGGGCGGCGGCCTCCTCCAGGGCAAGCGGCGGGGGCGCGCCGTTCGCCGGGACGGCGGCCTCCGGGGAGAAATCCTCTGGCGAGAGGGTCGGCGGCGTGACGGCCAGCGGCCCGCGGGTCTGATCGTTGCTCGACATCTGCAATCCCCAGCATAGATCGGCGGTAGGATCGAACTTCGCATGTGCCCCCACCGTGCCACCACCTCGCCGCCCGCGCCCCGCGCGCACTGAGCAGGCTGCGCCGTGGCCAACCGCAGCAAGTCTCGTCGCCGCTCGCGCAAGCGCCGCCCCGCCACGGTCGGCTCGGCTTCGTCCGGCGGGGGGTCCGGTGCGGCCGTCGGCGCTGCTTCGTCCGGCGGGGGGTCCGGGGCGGTCGCTGGCTCGGCTTCGTCCGGTGAGGGATCCCGGGCGGCCGTCGGCGCTGCGGCGTCGAGCGCCACCGCCCGTCCGCGCGCGCGCGATCGCGCGCGCGCACGCTCCGAGCGCTCCCAGGCTCCCGCGTCCCGCTCGCGTCGCGCGCCGCGCAGCTCGCCGGTCGCGCCCCGTTACGGCGAGCGCCCGCAGGCCCCTTGGCATCCGCTGCCGATCTCCGAGGTGCTGATCCTCGCCGGTGCGATCGTCGTCGTGCTCGGCATGCGCCAGCTCGCCGACGTCTCCCAGCCCAGCTTCGCCCACGGCGGCGCCACCTTGCTCGCCGGCCTACTCGTCGTCGCGCTCGGCAGCTTCGAGGTCGCGTTGCGCGAGCACCGCAGCGGCTACCGCTCGCACACAATCATGCTCGCGCTGCTCCCGATCCTGATCCTCGACTCGCTGATAGTGCTCGTCGTCAGCGCTTTCACGACCGCGCCACGCCTACTCGGCGTCGGGCTGATCGCGATCGACCTCGCGCTCTTCGCCGTCCTCTTCCGCCTCCTGCGTGCCCGCTTCGTCAACGCCCGCCACGCGCGCGTCCTGCGCGACGGGTGAGGGGCCGGTGAGGTTCAGCCCTGCACGAAGGCCTCTTGGGCCTGTGTGAGTGGCTCCGGCTGGGACTTGGTGAACCGCCCCGGGGTCCGTGTCTCCTCGCGCTCCCACGCCCCCCGCGCGCCCGGCACGTCGAGGTCCAACCGTTTGTCATCCCCCCGGATCACCACCGGGTCGCCGCAGATCTCCACCAGCCGCGAGAACGTCCGCGTGCCAACACGCTCGGCCAGCTCGCGCGGGTTTGGCGCCAGCGGGCCATCCGCGTCGGAGTCCACATCGGAGGTGAACACGATCGAGCGACCATCCTCATAGCGCGCGTTGACGATCAGGTACAGCTGCTCCAGCACCCACTCCGTCGGACGCACCACCCGCAGGTCCTCGACGTGCAGCAGCTCCACGCTCGCCAGCGCCGCGATCACCTGCTCGGTGCTCTCGCGGCTGTCCGCGTTGAACGTCGCGCGCAGCCGGTTCAGCAGCGCGACCGCGTTGAAACTCAGCACCGAGCGTCGCGCCTGCGTCGCGCTCGCCGCCACCATGTAGCCGAGCGTCGTCTTGCCTGTGCCCGTGTGGCCCATCAGCCACAGGCCCCTACCCTCGTCGAGATTGCGGCTGATATCCGTGCAGAACCGCTTCACCTTGCGCACCTCGTCGGTGTTCAGCGGATCCCGCGCGAGCTGCGTCAGCGGATGGCGCTCCCACGACAGGTCCATGTAGCGGCGCGGCACCCGCTCGCGCAGGCGACGCGCGCGCGCATCGGCGACCTGCTGTGCCCTGCACGGGCAGTCGCTCGCCGTGTTCGTCTGCTCGTCGACGACGAAACCGCTCCCGTCGCACATGTCGAACGGGCAGCGCGGCGGCGGTGGGGGGTTCGGGTGGGGGAGAGGCATCGGTCCCCCTAGTCAAGCAAGCGCGGCGGCGACCGGGGCGGGGGAAGCTGGACGCTCCAGGGTTTTTCGGTGTGTGGCCCGCTCGGTGCGGGTAGCGGCGGGCTCGGGTGGGCTTGCGCCGGTGCTGGGCGGGTTCGGATGGGTTTGCGTTGGCGGCGGGCGGGTCGGGTGGACTTGCGTTGGCGGCGTGCGGGTCGGATGGGTTTGCGTCGGCAGCGTGCGGGTCGGATGGGTTTGCGCCGGCGGCGTGCGGGTCGGGTGGGTTTGCGCCGGCAGCGTGGCCCGCGCCAACTCGGTCCTACTGCTCGCCCACCGCCGCGCGTCCCGCCAGCGAGGGCAGCGGGCGCTCGTCGAGCGTGCCGCCCTCGCCGCGCACCTCGCCCTCGATGCCGAGCCGCTCCAGGCGCGCGACCTCGCGCTCGCCTTCAACCCGCGCCGGGTGCTCAGGCGCCAGCTCCGCGATCAGCCGCGCGATCCGGTCGCGCAACTGCAGCGCGAAGTGCGGCGTCGACGCGCCCATCAGCTCGCGCACGTCCTCGACCGTCACTTCCCGCGCCCGCGCCCTGTGGGCGCGACGTGGATCTTCAGCGTCGCTCATCTTCCGCCTCCAGCATCGCGTCCAGTTCGGCCTGCGTCCTCGCCGTGATCGCGCTTTCGTCGCCAATCAGCCAGCCGTGATTGTAGAAGCCACGCACCGGCTCGTATTCCGGGTAGCGCGGCTGGATGTCGCACAGGTATTCCGCCAGCGCCGCCGGCACCTTCGCCGGTTCTTCGAGTAGCAGCAGCGGGCCGAAGTCGCCGCTGCCCGACAGCGGCGCCGCCGCGGGCGCGTCCAGCGGTCGCGAGGCGCTGGCGAACACCAGGCCATGCCCCGGTTCTTCCACACCCCAGCCAAACGCGCCGTCGCTGTAGCGCGCCACCGCGATCGAGTTCGCGACCGCTTCCCCGGCGCCGCCGGTGCTCGCACCGCCGCCTGGGCCGCCTCCCGCCGCACCGGCCCCTGCGCCGGTGCACGACGACCCGCCCGTCCGCGCGCCCGTTTCGGATGCCGTCACCGCTTCGGCGTCGATCCGGCGCACCGTCCCGAGCCGCTGGAGCTTCGCGACCGCCGTTTCGCTCACAGCCGCCGCCGGGCCAACCACATAGATCGCCGGGTGGTGCATACCGCGCAGCACACGTCGCGTCGCACGCGGCAGCGCCGTCGCGCCGACCGGCAGGATCGGCGACCCCGTCTCGGCGGCCAAGCCCGCCGCCGGCATCGCCAGCGCCGTCGGTCCGTCCGCGCCGATCACGATCGCGCGGTCTGGCGCCCGCGCCCCCGCCCTAACCCTTACCAGGATCTGCTCGATCTGCGCTGCCAGTTCCGCCGCCGTCTCGTTCGCTGCTGCCGCGGCAGGCGCTTCCCTTGGGGGCGGCGCTGGCTTGCCGGCGGGGGTGGGGGTAGGGGTGGGGGTTGTTGTTGTTTTTGGCGGGCGACTCGCGGCGGCGCGTGTGCGCGCGCGCGAATAGGCTTCGCTTGTTGCATGGCCTTCGGCACCCGGGCCAACCGTGACCTCGAGCCTGCGGTAGCCCGCCGGCGCGGCCGACGTTCCGATCTCGATGACCTGCGCCCCGCCGAGCGCCGGCGCGCCGCGCGGGCGCAGTGCGGCCAGCGCCGCGCGCGACAGCGCGGGCAGCGAGTCGCCTTCGCTGTAGAGCAGCGGCGCCGCCAACGGCGCGCCCGCCAGTGCGGCCGCCGTCAACGCGGCCGGCCAGTTGCGCTCGTCGACGAGCACCACTGCCTGAGGCTGCGTCGCCGGCGTCAGGCCCGGGTTGACCGCCAGCGCCACCGCCGCCGCGTCGGCGACCGGGTTCGGCCCGCCCAACCGCGTCGTGTTCTTGGTCGAAAGGCCCCCCGCGCCCAGCCCCCCGCCGCCCGACACGGTCGTCACGCCCGCGCCACGCGTCGCCGCCGCTTCGTGCGGCAACGACTTGCCGCAGCCCGTCGCCAGCGTCACAGCCGCGCCCAGCGAGAGCGCCACCGCGAGCGGCCAAAGCGGTGTGGGGCGCACGCGCATCGGCGCGAGACATTAGCGGGCCGCCCAGCCGCCACCGCGCGGGGGCGTTGCGCGGCTGCCCGCGCTGCCTGCCGGCCGCCTTGCGGGGGTGTCCGACGGGCTTCCTTGCTTGTGTGCCGCCGGTCCGCGCGGGTGTTGGGCGGGGTTTTGCCCCGCGTGCCGTGGTCTGTGCGGGTGTTGGGGCGGGCCTTTTTTGCTTGCGCGCAACCGGTCGGCGCGGGGTGTGCGGTGGGCCATCTGGTGCCCGACCGCCAGCGGTCTGCGTGACACCTCCGCCGAGCCCATTTGCCGGAAAATCCGGGAAAGACGCTGCAGGGCGTGCAACCGTCCTTGCGCTTTGCTAGGGTCTCCGCCCGAACGCCGAATCCATGGTCAGACGCCATGGAACGGGGGACCCAAGTTGTTGGGGCGAATCCCACGGTGGACCCGTGGGAAGCGCAGGCTCTTTTAGCGCTAGCCCGTCAGCTAACCCCGCAGGCCAACGAACGAGGTTGTTTTGCGGGGAGCCACCCTTAGGGCGACGCTATGCGGTTTGCTTGCCACTGCCGTGGCCGCCGCCATCGTGCCGGCCGTTGCGCCAGCGCAGGGCGTCGCCGGGGGCACAGCTCCGACGTCCAGTGAGCCCAGCGCTGCCAGTACCGGCGCCGCCGAAGGCACGACGCAGACCGCGCCAGCGCAAACTGCCCCCGCCGTCACCGGCGGCTCCAGCAGCAGCCCCAGTGCTGCCAGCCCGGCGCCGAGCACGACGGCGACGCCCCCGAAGATTCACGCGCCCGTCACCGCCCGCACTCCCAACCTCCGCTACAAGGGCCCCGTCTACGAAAAGACCGCCACCGGCACCGTCGTGCCCTACGTTGTGCCCCCGCCTGCCGGCAAGGTCAGCGGTTCGACCGGCGGCAGCATCGCCGACGTCGCCGCGACGGCCAAGCCCGAGCTGCTCGTGCCCGGCTCCACCGCCCGCTACGTCAGCGGGCTCGCCGCTGCGCCGATGAACGCGCCCGCGGCCGTGCAGGACATCATCTGGGCCGGCGACCAGCTCATCGGCCTCCCCTACATCTACGGCGGCGGCCACGCCTCCTTCAGCTCGCCCGGCTACGACTGCTCGGGCACCGTCTCCTTCGCGCTGCACGGCGGCGACCTGCTCTCCGCGCCGATGGACTCCTCCGAATTCATGGCCTTCGGTGAACACGGCATCGGCCGCTGGGTGACGGTCTTCACCAACCCCGAACACGCCTACATGACCATCGCCGGGCTGCGCCTTGACACCAGCCCCGTCGATGATCCCTCCAACGAGCAGGGCCCCCGCTGGCGTCCGCTGCGGCCCGGGAACCCCGGGTTCCTCGTACGCCACCCCGTCGGGCTCTGATCGCGGCTTCGTGCCCGCCGGCAGTCACCGCACGCAGGGTAGGCTACGCTTGGGCCTGCCCGTATCACCACATGTGTTGAAGAGATCAGGAGGAACGCCATGCCCGGCTTGACAGGGCGCATGTCGACCGTAGTGAAGGCGAAAGTCTCCAAACTGCTCGACAAAGCCGAAGATCCGGCCGAGACGCTCGACTACAGCTATCAAAAGCAGGTCGAACAGCTGCAAAACGTCAAGAAGGGCATCGCCGACGTAGTGACCGCCAAGAAGCGCCTGCAAATGCAGGAGAGCACGCTCCAGCAGCAGGTCGTCAAGCTCGACACCCAGGCTCGCCAGGCGCTCTCCGGCGGCCAGGAAGACCTCGCACGCACCGCCCTCGAGCGCAAGAACGTCGTCCAAACCGAGCTGCAGTCCCTCGACACCCAGATTCACGAACTCGAAGACCAGCAGCAGAAGCTCACCGACTCCGAGCAGAAACTGCGCGCCAAGATCGAAGCCTTCCGCACCAAGAAGGAGGTCATCAAGGCCCAGTACTCCGCCGCCGAAGCACAGGTGCGCATCTCCGAGGCCGCCACCGGCGTCGGCGAGCAGATGGCCGACGTCGGCCTAGCGATGCAGCGCGCCGTCAACAAGACCGAAAACATGAAGGCCCGCGCCGACGCCGTCTCCGAGCTGGAAGCCGCCGGCACCTTCGATGACATCACGCAACTCGGGTCCGGCGAAGACGACATCGACCGCCAGCTCAAGCAGCTCTCCTCCAACTCCGCCGTCGATGGCGACCTCGCCAAGCTCAAGGGGGAATTGGAACTACCCACCCACCCCGCCGGTGGCGCCAGCGCCGGCGAGATCGCCGCGGGCGGCGAGGAGGCCCCATCCGGGACCGTCGAGGGCGATGCCGGCGCCGCCCAGACCGCCAGCGAGCCGGCGCCCGCCGAGGGTGGCGCACAATGATCGTCCGCATCTCCGGCGAGGACCAGTACCGCCTCGACGCCGCTCAGGACGGCCGCCTCGGCGAACTGGACAACGACGTCCTCGCCGCCGTCGAAAGCGGCGAAGAGGGGCGTTTTCGCGTCACCTACGACAGTCTGCTCGCCTTTGTCCGCGCCAACGGCACGCCCGTCGCCGACGACGACCTCGACAGCTCAGATCTGATCCTGCCGCCGCCCGATCTCAGCCTGGCCGAGGCCAGCTCGGAGTTCACCGGCGAGGGCCTGATCCCCGACTGAGTAGCCGCGGTCCTCGGTCTGGCCGAGGCCAGCTCCGAGTTCATGGCGCGGCGGCCGACCCCCGCCTGCGGTGGACCCCGGCCCCGAGGCGCTCGCGCATCACGCGCACCGCCTCCGGGTTGCTGTCGACCAGCACGTAGTTGCGTCCCAACTGCGCCGCGACCGCGCCGAGCGTGCCGCTGCCCGCGAAGAAGTCCAGGCACCAGTCGCCCTCGCGCGTCGAGGCCTGGATCATCCGCCTGACGATCCCCTCCGGCTTCTGCGTCGGATAGCCCGTCTTCTCGCCGCCGCTCGTCGGCACGATCGTATGCCACCAAACATCCGTCGGCAGCTTACCCCTAGCCGCCTTCTCCGGCGTCACCAGCCCCGGCGCCATATACGGCTCGCGGTCCACCGCCTCCCCGTCGTAGTAGTAACCCGTCGGGTCCCTCACATAGACGAGAATCGTGTCGTGCTTCGCCGGCCACCTGCGCTTCGCTCGTGCGCCGTAGTCATACGCCCAAATCAGCTCGTTCAGGAAGCACTCCCTTCCGAAGATCTCATCGAGCAGCAGCTTGCAATAGTGCGCCTCGCGGTAGTCGATATGGAAGTAGAACGTCCCGCTCGCCGCCAACAGCCTGTGGGCTTCCTGCAACCGCGGCTCCAAAAACGCCAGATAGTCCTCGAACTCGTCGCGGTATGACGACTCGGCGAGCAGCCGCGTTCGGTAGCGCGTACCCGTGAAACCCGTGCGATCGCCCGCCGCATCGGGCAGCGTCTGCAGCGTCCTACGTCGCTGCGCACGACCCGTGTTAAACGGCGGGTCGATGTAAATCAGCTGGAACGCCCCACTCTCCAGACGCGGCAGCACCTCGAGGTTGTCGCCCAGCACGATCGCGTTCTCGCCATCCATCCACCCTCAATCTAAGCGACGCGTTGGACGGGCCACGCCCGCCCGACATTGGACCGGCCCTCGCGCCGGCGCGAGGCACGGACGCCGAGCGGGGCCGCGCGCCGTCCTCGGGCTGCGACGCGCGGACGATCCCCAAAAATCGCTCGCTAAATCGGGATGCCCCACAGCGGGAACCACCGCTCCAGTTCCGGCTCGATCGGCAGCTCTGTGCCGATCTGCGCCTTCAGCTGCAGCTCGCGTTCGGTCGCGCGCTCGCCCCCGCCTGCGCTGCTCGCGCTGCCCGGCGCCGGCACGAACGGGTACCACAGGCCCCGCTTGTAGTTGTAGATGAAGTACACCGCCCGCCGCTTGGCGTCCCGGAACGCGAACACCGTGCACAGCAGCCGTTCGCCGTAACCCGCGCTCTCGATCGAGCTCGACACCGCGTTGATCCCAACCGCCAGATCTTCCACGCTCGGGGCCCCCTCGCCGTTGTGCAGCACCATCCAGCGGTAGCCATAGCTGTCGTCCTGCGTAGCCACCTGCGTCCCGCTCTCCCCGCCCGTCGCCCTCACGACTTCCTCCATGTCGCGCAGCGTCGCTTCGAAATCGCTCGTCGCCAGCGCCTGAAAGACGATCGCCGCCTTGCCCGCCGGCTCGATCCCGTACTCACCCTCCAGCGTCACATACGCCGTGGTGATCGCGAACAGACGATCCTTTTTTGCCGGGCCCTTGACAGTATGGCGGCCCGTGAGCGCGTCCAGTAGGCCCACTACGCCGTGCCCTGCAACTGCGACTCCAACCGCTCCAACGCCGCCAGCCGCTGCTCCAGCGGTGGGTGATCGGCGAACAAATTCATCATCGAGTTCTTCGCCCTAGCCGGCACGATGAAGAACGCGCTCATCCCTTCCACCGTGCGCAGGTCGCGGCTCGGGATCCGCTCCATCGTGCCGCTCAGCTTCAACAGCGCCGACGCCAACGCCGACGGGCGGCCCGTCAACACCGCCGACCCCCGGTCCGCCGCGAACTCCCGGTAACGCGACAGCGCTCGCAGCAGCATGAACGACACCGCGTACACCACCGCCGCCACCGCGATCGAGACGAAGATCGCCTCCTCCGCTTCGCGGCTGCCGCGCCCGTAGCCCCCACCGAAGACGCCGCCGAAGAGGAAGCCGAACTGCACGATCAACGACGCCACCATCGCGAAGAAACTCGCCATCGTCATCACCATCACATCCCGATTGATCACGTGCGTCAGCTCGTGCGCCATCACGCCTTCCAGCTCCGCCGGATCGAGCATCTGCAGGATCCCCCGTGTCGCGCACACCGTCGCCGACTTCTGCGATTTCCCCATCGCGAACGCGTTCGGCATCGCGTGCTCCATCACGCACACCCGCGGCTTGGGGATGTCGGCCTGTACGCACAACCGCTCCACGATCCCATGCAGCTCCGGCTCCTGTGCGGGCGACACCTCCTTTACGCCCATCGTGCCCATCGCGATCTTGTCCGACGTGAACAGCTGCAACCCCAGCAGCGCCAGCGCGACCACCAGCACCGTCACCCCGCCGGCGCCCACCGCCAGCAGCACACCCACCAGCACCGCGTACACCACGACCAGCAGGAACATCGTCAAGAACATCCTCACCTGCAGGCCCGCGTCCCGGCCGAACGCGGCGCGGCGATGGTTGTGCGAGGTGGCTGCCATACCCGAATTGTCGCAGACGCACGTTCCGTTCCCCTAAAGGGACGGGCCGCGGGATCGAAGCGGGCGAGGGGGGCGGGCGGGCGCGCACGTTGCCGGGCGGTCGGCGCGCACCACCGAGCTCAAGCCCTAAAGTGCCCAGGCGTGAAACCCGCCTTCGACGTCTTCGGCGTCTCGATCAAGAGCTTCGGCATCGTCTTCGCCCTCGCCTTCCTTGCCTGCGGCCTGCTCATCGCCCGCCGCCTGCGCGAGCTGGACAAGCCCGTGGACTGGGCCTACGAGATCGTCTTCGCTGCGCTCGTCGGCGGGCTCGTCGGCGCGCGCGGGTACTTCCTGCTGCAGAACTACAACGAAGTCAAGGGCCACCTCCTCTCCAGCATCTTCTCCGGCTCCGGTCTCATCTGGTACGGCGGCGCGATCGGTGGCGCGATCGGCGTGCTCGCCTGGATGCGCTGGCGCGACACGCTCAACCTCGTCATGCTCGACATGACCGCCACCGCGCTCGCCCTCGGCTATGCGCTCGGGCGCATCGGCTGCCAGGTCTCCGGCGACGGCGACTACGGTATCCGCTCGAGCCTCCCCTGGGCGATGGGTTATCCGCACGGCACCGTCCCCACCCCACCCGGCGTCACGGTCCAGCCCACCCCGATCTACGAGACCCTCACCATGGGCCTCGTCGCCTACCTGCTCTGGCGCCTGCGCGACCACGTCCGCCCCGGCGTCATCCTCGCCCTCTACTGCGTCCTCAGCGGCCTCGAGCGTTTCCTTGTCGAGTTCATCCGCCGCAACCGCGACGTGCTCGTCGGCCTTACCTCCGCGCAGCTGGAGAGCGTGGTGCTGATGGTCCTCGGCGCCCTCGCGCTCGCGCTGATGGTGCGCGCACGCGGCCTTGCCGGGCTGCGCGTCCGTAGCGGTCCCGGCGCCAGCGCCGGGACCAGGCGCTCCGCCGCCGCCGCGTAGGCGGAGAGCCCGCCGACGCGCTACCCGGTCGGCCGCGACAGCGTCAACGCGAACAGGTCCTCAGGGTCGGTGAACCAGCGCACGATCTCCAGGCCCGCCGCGGCGAGGTCGGTCTGCAGGCGCTCCGGGGTGAACTTCGCGCTGATCTCCGTGCGCATCTCCTCGCCCTCCGCGAAGTGCACCGGCAGCTCCAGCGCGCCGACCGTCACCGTGTGTTCGCGTCGCGCCCGCAGGCGCATCTCGATCCACTCGTGGCGGTCGTCGAACAGCGCGACATGCTCGAAGTCCGCCGGGTCGAAGTCCGCGTCCAGCTCACGGTTGAGCACGTGCAGCAGGTTGCGGTTGAACTCCGCCGTCACGCCCTCCGGGTCGTCGTAGGCCGCCTCCAGCACGCCCGTGTCCTTCACGAGGTCCGTGCCGAGCAGCAGATGGTCCTCCGCGCCGAGCAGCCCCCCGATCTGGCGCAAAAAGCGTCTGCGACTCCCCGGCGGGAAATTGCCGATCGTGCCCCCCAGAAACGCCACCAGCCTCGGTCCCTGCGCACTCGGCACGCGGTCGAGATGTCGCTCGAAGTCGCCGATCACCCCGTGCACCTGCAAGCCCGGGTACTCCGCCGTCAGCTCCTGTGCGCATTCGCGCACCATGCTCTCCGTCACGTCGATCGGCACGTAGCGCTCCAGCGTGCCCGCCTCGTGCAACGCGTCGAGCAGCACCCTCGTCTTGGCGGCAGTACCCGACCCCAGCTCGACCAGTTCGACGGCCTCCGTCAGCACCGCCACGTCGACCGCGGCCGCATCGAGGATCGCGCGCTCGGTACGCGTCGGGTAGTAGCTCGGCAGCTCGCAGATTTGGTCGAACAGCTCCGCCCCCCGCGAGTCGTAGAAATGCTTCGGCGGCAGCTCCTTAAAGGGCCTGGTCAGGCCGTCCAGCACGTCCTCCGCGAGCGTCCGTTCCTCGCCGCCGTCCAGATGCGAGTCGATTCTGATCGCCGTGGCCGACATCGTGCTTGGCACCGCCTCGGTGTCGAGGTCGCGTACGGGCTCCATCACCGCTCCTTCCGCGCCGTTTGCATGTTGTGCTCCGTCGTCATCGCGAGCCCCCTGCGTGCCGCGCTCATTGGGCATCCTTGGGTTGCCTCGGCCGCCGCTGGTCGCCAAAGCTCATCGCTCGACCTCCGCATCGATGTCCCCCGCCAGCCGCACCCCCGCAAAGATCTGGCGGCGCTGGGGCAGGTCCCAGTTGCGGAACGTCACGCTCGCCACCCGTTCGCTCGTCGCCCACGAACCGCCGCGCAGCACCCTGTAGCCGGCGCCGAAAAACACCTCCGAGTACTCCCTGTAGGGGTACGCCACGAACCCCGGATAGCCCCCGAAACAGCTGCTCGTCCACTCCCACACCTGCCCCCTGCCGGCGAGCGCCCCCCGCTCTGCGCTCGCCGCCCGCTCCCACTCCGCCTCGCTCGGCAGCCGCGCGCCCTGCGCGCGGGCGAACGCCTGCGCCTCAAACCAGCTGACGTGGCACGCCGGCGCCTGCGGGTGCCCCGCCGCGATCGCCGGATGATGGGTGATGTCGTGCTCCTGCTTCCACGCCCAACCTTCCTCGCTCCACCACTCGCGCCGCTCGTAGCCGCCGCCCTCGCTGAAGTGCAGCCAGCTGGCGTTGCTCACCGGCCGCCTAGCGATCCGGAAGGCTCCGGTGTGCACCGCGTGACGCGGGCGCTCGTTGTCGTAGGCGAACCCCTCCGCCGCGGCGCCCATC
Organism: uncultured Solirubrobacterales bacterium; assembly: GCA_963804675.1. Lineage (GTDB taxonomy): Bacteria > Actinomycetota > Thermoleophilia > Solirubrobacterales > Solirubrobacteraceae > Palsa-744. Next base: position 4,028,549 of record CAWDRI010000001.1, read on the forward strand.
TGAAACGTGCCCTCCCCGAACTCCAGCCACCGGTCCTGCTCCGCGGCGTGGTCGCTCTTGGCGTGGTCGCGCCCCGGGAGCCGCTCGGACCGGAAGGAGGCATGGCCCTGGGTGTGGGCATCGGGACCCCGCGGTACAGGCGTCAGGCGCGGCTCGCCATCCGGGAGGATGCCCGCGATTTCCATCGCCTGACGCATCGTCTCAGTGTGCTGCAGCTCATGTCGCAGCACCAACTCGCACAGCACCCCGTCGCCGACGCCGCCCTGCAGCAACGCCTTCGCGACACGCCCACGCACCTCGCGCATGTACTCCCGCGCTCCCTCTGCGCTCAACAGCTCGATCTCGCCGCGCACCGTGCGCGGGGTCTCAAACGCGTCGTAGCGCGCCGCGAGGTCCGGGCGCAGCAGCGCCAGACCCGCCTGGCGGTGAGCCAGCCACAGGTCCTCGTACGCCGCGATATGCGCCAGATCCCACGCCAACGGGCTCATGATCGGCGACAGCACCCTTTCCAGCGCGGTGTCGTCGAGATGCGCCACCAACGCGAGCGTAGCCGCCCGCGCCTCATCCAGCGCGCCGAGCGCCTCGACGGCGTCGTGCGGCGCTGCGGTCTCTTGCGGGACGAAAAGTGCCATACGACCGAACTGCGGCTACCCACTGTACGACGTTCGCAGCCGGCCTCGTCACTCGCGCGTTAACGGCGGCCTGCCGGGCGGGTCACTTGCGGGGTATGGGGTAGTCTGCCGGGCGGGTCACTTGCGGGTACGGGTGGTCTGCCGGCGGGGCCATTTGCGGGGTATGGGGCGGTCTGCCGGGCGGGTTACTGGCGGGTACGGGTGGTCTGTCGGCGCGGCCATTTGCGGGGTACGGGGCCGCCCGCCGGGCGGGCTACTCGCGGGCGCCGCTCGCCGCTGCTTCGTCGGCGATCACGTGCAGCCGCGGGGAGGCGAGCAGGCTGGCCGGGACCGCTGGGTTCGGGTCCCTCAGCGCCGCCGCCAACGCCTGCGCCTTGCCCGCGCCCGTCACCAACAGGACGCTCGCGCGCGCCGCCCGCAGCACACCCACGCTCAGCGTCACCCGGTCCGGCGGCGGCTTCGGCGCATCATGGACCGGCAGGCACAGCGCGCCGCTCTCGTCCTGCACCTCCCGATGTCCTGGAAACAGCGACGCCGTGTGCCCGTCCTCGCCGATCCCCAGCAGCGCCACATCGAGGACCGGCATACCGGCGGCGTTCGGCGCCGGTTCGGCGGACGCGGGTGGCGGGGCCGATGGTAGGTCGGCCGGGGAGGCCGGTGGGTCGGCGGGGGAGGGGGGAGGACCGGCACTCGAGCCGGCCGCTGGCAAGCGTTCGCGCAGCAGCCGTTCGTATGCCTCCGCGGCCGCCTCCGCGCCCAGCTCGCCCTCGATGCGGTGCTCCAGGGGCGGTGCGGCGACAATCCGCGCCAGCAGCGACTCGACGACCAGCAGGTGGTTGCTGTCGGGGTCCTCCGGGCCCACACAGCGCTCGTCGCCGTACCACAGCTCCACCGCGCTCCAGTCCGCAACGAGGCCCGCCAGCAGCTCGTAGGCGGCGCGCGGCGTGCTGCCGCCCGCCAGCGCGACGTGCGCCCGGCCGCGCCTTGCGACGCTCTCCTCGATCAGCCTTGCCAGCTCGTGCGCCGCTTGCCGCGCCGCGGCCTGGGGGTCGGCGACCGTCGTCAGGTGGGTCATTCTGGGCTCCCATCCGCGCGCGTGCGCGCGCGCGGCCGCGAATGGCGCCCCGGCGCAACCCCGACGCAGGTGTGTGGGAAGAGGACCACATCTGGCTCGCTCACGGCGCCCTCGCTCACGGCGCCAGTCACGGCGCCCTCGCTCATGGCGCCAGTCACGGCGCCCTTGCTCACGGCGCCAGCCTCTGCGCGGCCGCGAGCGCGGGCGCGTAGGTCGGGTCGCGCAGCAGCGCCTGGCGGATGCCCTCGCCGAGGATGCCCCCCTCGCCGCGCGAGGCGCCGAGGATCGTCCATTCCCGTTCGGCGCCCCCGCCGTCGGTGCTGCGCGCGTGCAGGCCGCCCGGTCCGCGGTCCAGGCGCAGCTGCCAGCCCGACGCGGTCTTCAGCGTCAGGCCCGCCAGCCCGCGCACCTGCTGCTCGCGGGTCGCGCGCAGCCCCACCGCCACCTCGCGCCCTGTCGTCGCCGCACCGTTTGCCGGCTCCGCCGCGCCGGTGGGGGGCGCCGCGCTGGCGGGGGGCTCTGGCTGCGCTGCGCCGGCGACGGGCGTGTGCCCCTCGACGTTGGCGGGCGGCGCGTGCCCTGCGCGCGCGAGCCCGCGCAGGTCGCCTTCCTCGCCGCTGAGCGCGTCGAGGAGCCAGCCCAGTCGCGAGGCGAGCCAGCCGACCAGCAGCATCGCCGTGACCGCCGACTCGGGGTGGTGGCGGATCTCGATCGACGTGAGTTCCCCCAGCCCGCCGCGCCGGGCCGGCGGGTCGAAGGTCGTCGCGATCCGCTCGCGCCACGGGGTCGAGCGCAGCCACCCGAGATCCACGACATAGGCCTGCTCGGCGAGCGTCCGCGCGTAGGCGATCGCCTCGCGCGGCTCGGGCTCGTCGACGGAGTCCACCAGCACCGCCTGCGCCAGCCCGAGCAGCTCGCCGACCACCTCGCGGTGGCCGTGCGGCGACCACAGCAGCGTCGGCAGGTCGCTCACGACCAGCGGATCGGCGATCGTCGCGAGGTCGTCGAGGTGGCGCTCGCCCAGTTCCACCACCACCGTCTCACGCAGCAGGCTCAGCTCGCCCGGGCGCGGGTCGCCTTCGGAGGCGACGCTCACGCGTGCGTCCAAACGCTGGCGGCGCCGCTCGTAGGAGAGCACCACCAGGCGCGAGGCGTGGTAGCGCCCCACCCCGCGCAACCGGTTGGCGATCTCCCCGCTCCACGCCGCGTCCTCGAACGCGATCATGTTCAGCACCCTCGCCGGCACGAACGCGACATTCTCGGCGTGGCGCTCGGCCAGCAGGCTGCGCAGCGCCGCTTCCACGCGGTCGGGCGTCGTGCCCTGCTCGCTCCACACCGCGTCGCTGACAGCCGGCATCAGGCTGCCTCGGCGCGCGCCGCGCGGGGGGCGCAGGCGTCCAGCGCGGTCCTCCCAGGGGCGGGGGACGAGACGGGGTGGGTTGGGGGTGCGTGCATCAGATCGCGCGCCAGCTGTGGCCTTCGCGCATGATCGCCGCGCCCTCCGGCGGCCCCTGCGAGCCCGCTTCGTACTGCGGCAGCGGTCCGGGGGTCGCTTCCCACACGCGCACGATCGGGTCGCAGATCTGCCACTGCGCCTCGACCTCGTCGTTACGTGTAAACAGCGTCGGGTCGCCGCGCATCGCGTCCATGATCAGCCGCTCATAAGCCTCCGGGGACTGCGAGAGAAACGCGGTGCCGTACAGGAACTCCATATTCACCGGGCGGATGATCATCCGCGTGCCCGGGATCTTCGCGCCGAGCTGCAGCGAGACGCCCTCGTTAGGCTGCAGCGTCAGGATCAGCTGGTTGGGTCTGATCCCCAGCGAACCCGTCTGGTCGAACGCCAGGTGCGGCACCGGCTTGAGCGTGATCGCGATCTCGGTGATCTTGCGCGTCAAACGCTTGCCCGCGCGCAGGTAGAACGGCACGCCCGCCCAGCGCCAATTGTCGACTTCCAGGCGCAGCGCTGCGAACGTCTCCGTATTGGACTGCGCGCGCACGCCCTCCTCTTCGAGATAGCCCTCGACGTCCTCGCCGCCCGCATGGCCGCTCGCGTACTGCGCGCGCACCGCCATCTCGGCGATCTCCTGTTCGCGTGGCGCGTGGATCGCCTGCAGGATCTTGACCTTCTCGTTGCGCACCTCCTCGGCGGTGAAGTTCACCGGCGGCTCCATCGCGACGTGGCAAAGCAGCTGCAGCATGTGGTTCTGGATCAGGTCGCGCAGCGCGCCCGCGTGGTCGTAGTAGCCGGCGCGCCCGCCGATGCCGATGTCCTCGGCGGCGGTGATCTGCACGTGTTCGATGTAGTTGCGGTTCCACAGCGGCTCGAACATCCCGTTCGCGAAGCGAAACGCCAGCATGTTCTGCACCGTCTCCTTGCCCAGGTAGTGGTCGATGCGGTACACCTGGGACTCCTCGAACACCGCCAGCACCTGGCGGTTGAGCTCCGTGGCCTCCGCCAGCGACGTGCCAAACGGCTTCTCGATGATCACGCGCACCGCCGCGCCCTCGTGCTGGGCGAGACCGCGCCGGCCCAGCTCCTCAACGATCACCGGGAAGAACTCGGGCGCCGTTGACAGGTAGAACAGCCGCGCCAGCGGCTCGCCCGCGTCGCGTTCGAAGTCGTCGAGCACACCCTCAAGCTCGGTGTACACCGACTCTTCGTCGAACGTCCCCGGCACGTAGCGCACCCGCTCCAGCAGCCCCGCCAGCACATCCTCATCGGGCGTACGCCGCGAGAAGCTTTGGATCGCCTGCTCGCACTCCGCCCGAAAATCGTCGTGCCCCTGCTCGCGGCGCGAGACCCCCACCAGGTTGAAGCGCTCCGGCAACGCTCCCTCGTGGGCCAGGTTGTAGAGCGCCGGCAGCAGCTTGCGCCGCGCCAGGTCGCCGGTCGCGCCGAAGATCACCAGCGTCGTCGGGGCGATCGGCAGGCGCTCCAGGCCTGCGACGAGCGGGTTTTCGGCGGTTGGCTGGGGGGCAGGCGCGCCGGCGGGAGTCCGGCCTGGGGGGGCGGCTGTGGGCGGGGCCCCCTGGGCGGCGGGGGTGGCGTCCGGAACGGGCGGTGAGGTGGCCGGAGTCGCGCTTGGGGGGCCCACCGCGGGCTCGACCGGGGTCGCGCTTGGGACGGCGGGCGTGGCGGCTGCTGCGGCGAGGCTCCGGTCGCTTGCGCTCACCGCACGATCGTAGTGGGCGGGCAGGCCGGACGCCTCACGGACGCCTCATGCTTCTTCTTCCTCGGTTTCCTTTTGTTCGGTCGCTTGGCGTTCGCAGCGCTGCAGCCAGCCCGTTCCGCCCGCTTCGAGTTTTTCGTCCTGTACCACCCGCCCGTCGGGCCTGCGCACGAGCAGCCTTGCGGGCGCACCGGGCAGCGCCGCGTAGACGAGCACGCCGCCCGCGTGCAGATACGCTGGGATCGTCACCCTGCGCAGGGTCGTGAGTGCCGCCGGCGGGGTGCCCACGAGCACCGTGTCCCCGCGGGCTTTCAGCAGGCCATAGACGATTGTGTACGGCTGCGGACGGCAGCCGGTTTCGACCCGCGGCTCGAACGCCCTGGGGCCCACTCCGAACGTGACCGTGCTCGTGCTCCCGCCGCCGATGAATTCTCCTTCTGAGGTCGAAACTGCCTCGATGGACAGCTTCACTTCGAAGTACACCTTCCCGAGGAAGCGGTAGCGTTCGCCGACGATCGAGAAGGTCGGGCCGCCGGGCGCCGTTTCGTGCACGAGCGTGCGCCTTCCGCCCGGCAGGTATTTCAGCGGGTTCTTCGTGCATTCCACGACCCGCGCCAAACGTACAGTCCGCACTGCCCGCCCCTGCGCGTTCAACTCCGTCAGCGACACCGGGATCGGGCTGGGTCCGCGTACCACCTGGTAGTAGTAGCCGGCCGGGCCGCCCAGCCGCTTCGGCACGAACAGCACCGGTGTGTCGATCTGCCGGCCGTTGCTCAGGCGCAGGCGCACGCGACGGGTCTGCGGCAGTGTGTTCGCGGTGATCGTCAGACGGCCCGCATCGCAGTTGACGCTTGATTGTGGCCGCAGCGGCGAGCGTTCGAGGCATACGCTGTCGCCGCTTTCAAACAGCTCTTTTTTCCGGGTGGGGCGCGATATCGAGAGCGACAACCGGCACGCCCGCGACGTGTGCCCGCGGGCACGTTCCAGGCGTGCCACATACCGTTCGCCCGCCGCGGTGCGGCCGCGCGCGATCACGACCGAGCCCTTGGGCGGGCGCGGGCGCCTCAGCGGCTCCGCCAATAGGTCCCTCGGCACCGGGAGTCCCAACTCGCGCTCCAGCTGGCGGTAGGGCCCCCGATACAGCGACAACAGGGCACTGAATTGGGCAAGTTCGAGCTTCTTGACCTGCGCCACCAAGGTCTTTTCGTCACTTGCCGCGATGAACAGCAAGGGTATGACGGGCGGCAGGCCTTTACGGGCTCGCCGTCGCGCCGCCGCTTGCTTGATCAGTGCTTTCGTGCCGGCGGACAACGTGCTGTAGCCGCTGGCCACCCACGCGCGAGCATCTGCACACACCGCCGGCACCGCCATCGTCGCAATTTCTTCGCTTTCGGTCGCCTGCACACGCACCGCTTCGGTGAGCGCCTGGTCACTCCACTGCAGTCCGCTCAGCGCGTGCGCGAACGTCTGCAGCGCTTGGCGCTCGGGCGTGTGCCACGCCACCACCACCGCAGCGAACAGCTCCCCTTCGAGTCTGCGTCGCTGCCGGCTCTGGCGGGAGGCCTCGAGCGAGCCGGTGGCGCTACGCAAGCCGGTTTCGTTCGGCGCAGGTGCGCCCTTCAGTACCTGCGGGCATTCGCTGCCGATCGTGCTCACCAAGGCGTTCGCGGCCGCCGTCGAGGCCGGCCGGGTCGCGACAGCCGTCTGTAGCGATGTGCCCAGCGCCTGCAGGTAAGCGCGCGACGCCGCGACGTCGCCCGGTGTCGAGCCTGGACCGATGGGCGGGACGTCCGACGCAGCGGACAGCGCCGCAGGCCAGGCCGCGCAGACGAGCGCGACGAGCGCGAGTAGCGTTGTGGCCTTGCGTGCACGTATGGGAGAGCGTTTCCGGCCCATGGCGTTGCGAGTCTATTCAAATCGCGCAGACGATTCGCAGCACGCGGGTCGGCGGTTGGCGCATGTGGGGGGCGCGCGGATCGTTAGCGCGTGCGGGGGCGCCACGTGGGTTGGAGGCGCCTGTGGGGGTGGCACGCGGGTTGGCGGGCGTGTGCCGGGGGGGGTGCGGGTCGGCAGGCGTGTGCCGGAGGGCGGGGCGCCGCGCCGGTCGGCGGGCGCGCGTGGGGCCGTTCGATTCGGCGCTGTGGGGCCACGCGCCGCCGCGTCTCGCCGCGCTTGTGTAGGTTGTTGCGTGCCGCGCCACCTCACAGCCGGACAACCAAGCCGCGCCCATGAGCCCCGACCCCACCCACCAGCGCCCCGACCGCAACCTCGCGCTCGAGCTCGTGCGCGTCACCGAGGCCGCTGCGCTCGCCGCCGCGCGGCTGGTCGGCAAAGGCGACAAGGAGGGCGCCGACCAGGCAGCCGTAGACGGCATGCGCTCGGTGCTGCACTCCGTGCAGATGGACGGCGTCGTCGTGATCGGCGAGGGTGAGAAGGACGAGGCGCCGATGCTCTACAACGGCGAGCACATCGGCGACGGCTCCCCGCCGGAGGTGGACATCGCCGTCGATCCACTGGAGGGCACGACGCTCGCCGCTCACGGCATGCCGAGCGCGCTCGCCGTCATCGCGCTCTCCAGCCGCGGCACGATGTTCGACCCCGGGCCCTGCGTTTACATGGAAAAGATGGCAGGCTCGCCCGAGATCGCCGACCTGCTCGACCTCGACCGCCCGCTGCCCGAGACGCTCAAGCTGATCGCCCAGCGCAAGGGCTGCGACATCGGCGACGTGATGGTCGTCGTGCTCGACCGCCCCCGCCACGAGCAGGGCGTCAAAACGATCCGCGAGGCCGGCGCGCGCGTGCGCCTGATCGGCCACGGCGACGTCTCCGCATCGCTGCTCGCCGTCACCGAGCGCTCGCCCGTCGATCTGCTGTGGGGGATCGGCGGCACCCCCGAGGGTGTCATCTCAGCCGCCGCGATCAAGTGCCTCGGCGGCCAACTGCTCGGGCGCCTGTGGCCGCGTGACGAGCACGAGCGCAGCGCCGCGCTCGACGCCGGTTACGACCTGCAGCGCGTGCTCGACCGCGACGACCTCGTCGCCGGCGAGGACGTCTTCTTCTCCGCCACCGGCATCACCGACGGCGACGTCCTGCAGGGCGTGCGCTATCCGAGCGCCGGCGGCGCGACCACCGAATCGCTCGTGATGCGCGCCCGCTCGGGCACCGTGCGGCGGGTCAGCGCGATCCACGATCGCGCGAAGCTCAGGGCGCTCTACGGCGACACCCGCTTCGGGTAGGCGCGCGTCTCCCGCGATGTGCGTCCGTGCGCCGCGTCGGCGGTGCGTTGTCGTGGCCGCGCATGTTGTCGCCGATCGCCCAACCGCAGCTGCTCGCGCCGGCGCCCGTGGGCGAAGCTCCGTGCTTGCGTAGGCTTCGCAAATGAGCGCCGCCACCAACCGGGGCGTGGTCGCGGCCGGCCACCCGCTCGCCGCGCTGGCGGGCGCGCGGGTGCTGCGCGAAGGTGGCAACGCGGTCGACGCCGCGCTTGGCGCGATGCTCGCCTCGTTCGCCGCCGAGCCGCTTTTGACGGGCCTCGGCGCCGGCGGCTACATGCTCGTCGCCGGGCCGCGCTGGGAGCCCACCCTGCTCGATTTCTTCGTCGAGGCGCCGGCGCGCGCCGGCGACGGCTCCGCCGCCGAGCTGCAGGCGGTCGACGTCTCCTTCGGCGACGCGACCCAGGTGTTCCACATCGGGCCCGCCTCCTGCGGCGTCTACGGCGTGCCCGCAGGGGTCTGCGTCGCCGCTGCGCGCTGGGGCACGGTCGCACTCGCCGACCTCGCGGCGCCCGCCGCCGCACTCGCACGGGCCGGCGTCGCGCTCAACGCCGGCCAGGCCTACATCGCCGAGATCCTCACCGACCTGCTCTGCTCGACCCCCGAGTGCACCGGGCTGTGGGCGCCCGGTGGGGGCGTGCTGCGTGAGGGCGAGGTGCTGCGCAACCCCGAACTCGCCGTCGCGCTCGAACGCCTCGGCAGCGAAGGCGCCGAGCCCTTCTACCGCGGCGACATCGCCGCCGCCGTCAGCGATTGGCTGGGGGAGCGCGGCGGCTCGATTACACCCGCCGCGCTCGCCGGCTACCGCGCCGTGGAGCGCGAGCCCGCGCGGATGCCCTACCGCGACCGCCTGCTGCTCACCAACCCCCCGCCGTCCGCCGGCGGCACGCTGCTCGCCCATGCCCTGGGCCTGCTCGACCGGCGGCCCGCGCCGCCCGCGCTCGCGGACGTCCTCGCCGCGATGCAGGCCGCCCAGCGCGAGCGCACGCCGGCGTTCCTCGACGGGCTCGCAGAGGACGGGTTTCTCGAGCGCTTTCTGGCGAGCCGTCTCGGTTCCACCACCCACATCTCCGTGCTCGACGGCGCCGGCCGCGCGTGCAGCGTCACCTGCTCCAACGGCGAGGGCTCGGGCGTCGTCGTGCCCGGCACCGGCATCCACCTCAACAACATCATGGGCGAGCAGGACCTCAACCCGCTCGGCTTTCACCGCCACCCCGCCGGGCGGCGGATGCCGAGCATGATGGCGCCCTCGGTGTTGCTGCGCGGAGGCGAGGTCGAGCTGGTGCTCGGCAGCGCCGGCTCCAACCGCATCCGCTCCGCCCTCTTGCAAACGATCGTCGGCGTCGTCGACCGCGACCTCGACGCCGCGGCTGCCGTGCGTGCCCCGCGCGTGCACTACGAAGACGACACCCTCTACACCGAGCCCGGCATCGACACAGACGCGCTCGCGGCCACCGGCCAGCGCGTCGTCGCCTTCCACGACCTCAACCTGTACTTCGGCGGCGTCCAGGCGGTGCAGCGCCGCGACGACGGGACCCTGCTCGGCGCGGGGGACCCGCGGCGGGGTGGGGTGGCCGTGGCGGCGTAGGCCGGGGTCAGGCGCTGCACGTCCGCGCGAGCGCCGGCAGGTTCGCGGTGCGCTGCACGGCGGGTCAGGCGCGGCCTGTCCGCGCGAGCGCCGGCAGGTTCGCGGTGCGCTGCACGGCGGGTCAGGCGCGGCCTGTCCGCGCGAGCGCCGGCAGGTTCGCGGTGCGCTGCACGGCGGGTCAGGCGCGGCCTGTCCGCGCGAGCGCCGGCAGGTTGGCAGTGCGCTGCACGGCGGGTCAGGCGCGGCGTGCGCTGCGAGCGCCAGCCGCCGGGGCCCCGCGACCGCCTCCCTACCCGAACCGCACCCTCCCGTTCGAGCGTGCCCGCGTCTGCGCGCGCTCGACCAGCTCCATCCGCTTGATCGCCGCGCGAAACAGCATCGCGAGCAGCCGCATCCGCGCCGTCTCCGAGCGCAGCTCCAGCAGCTCCTGCTTGGCGTCCGTGCCGAACTCGACCGTCGCCGCCATCGTGTACGCGTCGAGTGTGTCCAGTTCCTCGGGCGACAGCGTTCTGTCGGTCGCCTGCTCCACCAGCTCCGCGTACAGCTCGCGCGCCCCGCGCGCGGCATCCGCGTCGGCCTCGTCGTCGTGCTCGTCCAGAAACTCCACGACCCCCGCCGGGTAGGGCAGGTCGTCCTGGCGCTCGATCAGCCGAAACGGCCGGGTGCCGCGCGCGAGGATGTTCATGCGCCCGTCCTCCGTCCGCTCGAGCACCTCATCGATCGCGCACGCGCAGCCGACCGGCTTGAGCTCCTCGTCGGAGAGCCACACGATCCCGAACTCCCGTTCCTCACGCAGGCAGCGCTCGATCATCGTGCGGTAGCGGTCCTCGAAGATGTGCAGCGGCACGCTCTCGCTCGGCAGCGCGACGATCCCCAGCGGGAACAGTGGAAAGCCCTCGAGCGTGTGATCGGACATGCACCCAAGTCTAATGTTGTACCCCGTACCACTGGCGCCGGGCGCAGGTTCACGGCAGGTGGGCGCTGCAGGGGCGTGGGCAAGTGGGCGTTGCTGCACCGGGGTGTGGGGCAGGCCGGTCGCAGTAGGGATGCGGCATCGGCAGCAGCGCCGGCCCGATCCCGGGCGCGACCGCCGCTCAGGCGGGCTTGCGTGCCGACAGCAGCAGGTTGTAGAAGATCGCCGCCGGCAGGCGCGACTCGAACAGGTGGCGGTCGACCTGCTGCAGCGCCAGATAGCCGCGGTAGGCGTACTGGCGCCACGCCCACGGCACGTCGCTGGGCTCGGCGGTCGCCTCCAGCGTGCGGTTCGTCCAGCCAAACCAGTTCGCGACCAGCTCCTCGCCACCGACGCGCACCTTCGCAAACCCCGCTGCCTGCGCGAGCGTGCGCAGTTCCGCCGGCGCGAACGCGTGCACGTCGACCACGCCCTCGAGCGCCGCGTCGGGCGCGCCACCCTCCGCGGGCGGCGCGGGCCGCGCGCGTAGTGCCCGCCGCCACAGCGGTGCGAGCGTGCTCGCCACGTGCTTGGGCACATTCGCCAGCCGGTCCCCGTAGCGCGAGGGCTCGCCCGCGAACAACAGCGTGCCGCCCGGCGCCAGCACGCGCGCGAACTCGCCGAACGCCGCCGCCAGATCCGGGATGTGGTGCAGGATCGCATGGCCGAGCACCAGGTCGAAGCTCTCGTCCGCGAACGGCAGCGACTCCGCGTCGGCCTTGACCGTCTCGACCTCCAGGCCCAGCCGTCCCGCGTTTTCGGCGAGCGTCGCCAGCATCCCCGGCGAGATGTCCGTGCACGTCGCCCGCTCGATCAGCCCCGCGCGCATCAGGTTCAGCGTGAAGTACCCCGTGCCCGCGCCGATCTCCAGCGAGCGCCCGTAGCGGCCCGGCCGCGACCCGAGCGCCTTGCGCACTTTCGCCCCGACCTGCTCGCCGCCGATCTGCCCGAAGTCGATCCCCCACTTCGCGTCGTAATGCCCCGCCGCCACATCGTGGTAGCGCGTGTTGACGTCGCGGATCTCCGCGTCGCTCAGCGTCGGCGCCATCGCGGTGAGAGCGGTGTGGGCGACGTCGCGAGGCGGCGAGCGTCGGCCCCGTCGAGGGTGGCCGCCGCGGGGCGTTGCGGCGGCGTGATGCGTGTCGGCGGCATTGCGACCCGGGACCATATACTCGCCCGCGGTGTCCGCGCCCGCCGCATACCTCCAGCGCGACCAGCCCCCTGGCGTTCCGCCGCTCGCGCTCACCGGCGAGCGCACACTGCCCGACGTCCCGGCCGAGAACTACTGGTACCGCCGCCACCTCGTGGTCTACGAGTGGATCGCCGCGCGCGTCGCCGGGCTGCGCGCGATCGACATGGCCTGCGGCGAGGGCTACGGCGCCGACCTGCTCGCCACCCGCGCCGCCTCGGTGATCGGCGTCGACGCCAACCCGCAGGCGCACGAGCACGCCAGCCTGCGCTACCCCCGCCCCAACCTGCGCTTCGAGCGCGACCTGATCGAAACCTTCAGCGCCCCCGCCGACGCGGTCGTGTTCCTGCAGACGATCGAGCACCTGCAGGACCCCGGCGCCGCACTGGAGCACTTCCGCGCGCTCGTCGGCGACGCCCGCGGTGCCGTCTACGTCTCGACCCCCAACGTGCTCACGCTCGCCCCCGCCGGCGCGGCGCGCTCGGACAACCCGTGGCACGTCCACGAGTACCGCGCCGCCGAATTCGAGGCGCTCTGCCGCGCGCACTTCTCCTCGGTCGCGCTGTTCGGCCTGTTCCACACCCGCAAACTGCGCGCCCACGCGCTCGCGCTGCGCCTCGGCTGGGACGCGCTGCACCCGCGCCTTGGGCTCACCCAACGCTTCTACGACCGCTTCACGCCCGCGATCTCCACACGCGACTTCGCCCTGCGTCCGCGCGGCCAGGCCGACCTGCAGCAGGCGCTCGATTTCGTCGCCGTCTGCCGGGCGTGAGCAACATGATGTTGGTGGCGTGACCACAATGTGGGGGCAGTGAACCCCACCCACGAGCGCGCCCCCGGCGCGCTCGCAATCCTGCTGCACACACACATGCCCTACGTCGAGGGCTTCGGCACCTGGCCCTTCGGCGAGGAGTGGCTGTGGGAGGCGATCGCCACCTCCTACCTGCCGCTGCTCGACCTGCTCGACGACGGCGCTCCGCTGACGCTCTCGCTCACCCCCGTGCTCTGCGACCAGCTCGCCGCACCCGGCATCGGCGAGCGCTTCGAGCGCTTCGTCTGTGACGTGCGCGCCCACACCCACGCCGAGGATGCCCGCGGCCTGCGCGCCGGGGGACACGACACGCTGGCGCGCGAGCTAGACCGCGCCTATGGCGACTACGAGCGCGCCCTGGACGCCTTTCGCCGCCGTCGCGGGGACCTGCTCGCGGCCTTCGCCCCGCACGCCCAATGGACCTCCGCCGCGACCCACGCGGTGCTGCCGCTGCTGGCGAGCGACGCCGGACTGCGCGCGCAGGTGCAGACCGGCGTGGACTCCCACCTCGAGCGTTTCGAGCGCCACACGGACGCTCCCGCACAGGCGGGGGATGGGGGGGAAGGCGCCCGCGGGGGCGGGCGCCTGATGGGGGGCGCGAACTCTTGGCGCGGCGGCTTCTGGCTGCCGGAGTGCGCCCACACACCCGCCCTGGAGCCGGTGCTCGTACAGGCCGGCGTGCGTGCGAGCTGCGTGGAGTTGACCAACCGCCTGGGGCTCGGCGCGCCCGCCCACCTGCAACCGCTGCTCAGCGACTGCGGCCTGTTGCTCGCGCCGATCGACCGCGCCACGGTCTCGCTTGTTTGGAGCGACGCCGGCTACCCCGCACACGGCGCCTACCGCGACTACCACCGCCACACCGTCCACCACCACCAACCCTGGCGCAACGACGGCCGCGCCTACGACCACGCTCTCGCCCGGGCGCTCGCTCGCGAGCATGCCGCCGACTTCGTCGCCCGCACCCGCGCGCGCCTGCGCCGCGACGGCGCCGGGTTGCCCGGCGGTGGCCTGGTCGTCTGCGCGCTCGACACCGAGCTGCTCGGGCACTGGTGGTACGAGGGGCCTCTCTGGCTACGCGCCGTCGTGGGGGAGTGCTCACGCCAGGGGCTGGCGCTGCTGCGTCTCGACGACGCGCTGGAACGCTGCGAGCCCGTTGGGGGCGGGGGCTCGTTGGGTGGCGCTTTTGAGGCGCCATTCGCGGCGGCGCCTGCGCGTGCGCGCGCGCGTGCGTGGCCTCGCGGCGGCGGGGAGGTAGGGGGTGCGTTGGGTGCGGATTTTGGGGTGCCATTCGCGGCGGCGCGCGCGCACGCGCGCGAATGGCACCCCGTTGGCGGGTGTGGGGTCGGCTCCGTCGGCTCGCTCTGGGCCGACCCGCAGGACGCGACCACCTGGGGCGCCGGCGGCGACCTCTCCACCTGGTCGAGCCCCGCCGTCGCCGAGCTCGCGTTCGCGACCCGCGCCGCCGAGCTCGACGTCGTGCGCGCGGGGACCGCCGCCGGCCCCGCGGCGGTCCGCGAGCTGCTTGCGCTGCAATCCAGCGACTGGGCGTTCATGGTTGCCCGCGGCCTGGCTGTGCCCTACGCACGCGAACGGTTTGCCCACCACCTCGCGGCCCTCGGGGCTGCGCTGGAGGCTGGGCCGGGCGCCGATCTGGGCGGGCTGCGCAACCTGGCCGCGCACGCTTCGGCGGCGGCGCTGCTGGCAGGCTGAAGACTTCGAACGCACCCTCCGCGCGGCACAGCCCACGGGCGGCGGGCCGGCGCCCGTCGGTGGCTGAGTTCGTGGTGCGCTTGTATCTGCGGTGTGGGGGGTCGGTTCAGACAAACGCTGACAACAGGGCGCAAAACGTCCCAACCGGCTGGTAGGATCGGCCCCAATGGGCGCTCCAGCAGACGGCAGAGATCGCAACCGGCTCGCGGCTCGGCGAGAGCGCGCGGCGCTGGCGCTGTGCGTGCTGTTGGGCTGTGTTGGGTTGCTTGTGGGTGCACCCGCTGCCCTCGCCGCGGGCAACGGCTCCATCTCGGGGAAGGTCACCTCCGCGTCCTCGCACGGCGATCTGTCCGGGATCGAGGTGCTCGTCTTCGAAGTCGCCAGCGAAGAATTGGCTGACGTGACGAGCACCGGCGCCGAAGGCCAATACGTCGCTGAAAATCTGGCGGGCGGCGACTACAAGGTCGAGTTCTACCCGGGCCGCGACAGCGGTCATTACGCGCTTCAGTATTACGACGACGCCTCGAACTACACCGCCGCGACGCCCGTGCCCGTAACCGAAGGACGCCCAACGCCTGAAGTCAGCGCCGAACTGAAACCGCAAGCCGAGATCAAGGGCACCGTGCTGGAAGCCACGGCCTCAGAAGACTTCGTCCCGCTCGACAACATCGAGGTTACGGTCTACGAAGCGAGCGGCCGGGAATTTCCCGTCGGCTTTGCGAGCACGAACGCCAAAGGGGAATACTCGGTGGAAGGCCTGGCGGGTGGCTCTTACAAGGTCGAATTCTCGGCCGGCGGCGGCTTTGAGCCGATCGGCGAAGGCGAAGAACCGGGCGAAGAATTCCCCGCTCAGGACTTCATCACACAGTTCTACAAAGGCGAGCCGACGCTCGTTACCGCAACCCCGGTCGAAGTCCTCGCGGAACAGGTCAAGACGGGTGTCGGCGCGGAACTGCAGCGTGGCGCAGAGATCGAAGGCACCGTGACGAACGCCGCGACGCATGCGCCCGTGGAAGGTGCCTTTGTCGAAGCGGTCGCAACCGGCGGAACGGGTTTCGGGGTCGCGTTCACGAATGCCAGCGGCCACTACTCGATCGTCGGTCTCCCCAGCGGCTCGTACACGCTGAGCATCTCCGGCGCGCGCTACTTCAAGCAGTACTACAACAACCAACCGACGGCGGCCACCGCCAACCCGCTGTCGGTACTCGCGCCAAACATCGCGGCTGGCATCGATGCTGCGCTCGTGCCCTGGTCGCCCGTCAACACCGAGGCGCCCGTCGCCTCCGGCTCCACCTCGGTCGGGCAGACGCTCTCCTGCGCGCCCGGCTCGTGGACGGGCAAGATCGCGCCGACCTTCGCCTACGCCTGGCTGCGCGACGGCGTGGCGATCCCCGGCGCCACCGCGAACACCTACGTCGTCCAGAGCGCCGACGAAGGCAATGGCATCACCTGCAGGGTCACAGCGACCAACAAATACGGCAGTGCTGCTGCCGCCAGCAACACGCTGACCATCCCGGTCCCCTCGCCGCCGCCACTGAAACCGACCGTTACGATCGACCGCAGCAAAATCGTCGTGCGCGGCGGCGTCGTGCAGGTGCCGATTTCCTGCGGGGCAGGCGCGAACTGCACCGGGTGGGTCGAACTGATCGAGCGCGTCACCGTCAAGCGCCGCCACGGCCACCACAGACACACCTCGACCAAGAACGTCGTCGTCGGCAAGGCCACCTACACGCTCGCCGGCGGCCACGAAATGACGCTCGTCATCAAACTCAGCCGCAGCGCCGCGCACACGCTCGCCAGGCACCACAGTCTCGAGCTCACCGCGCACGCCGTCGTGGGCGGCGGCAGCCCCGCGAACCGGCCTCTCCTGCTGAGCCTCGCCGTCTCGCGGCCCGCGCACAAAGGCCGGCACCGGCGGTAGTGTCGTGAGTCAGAATTTCGGATGCCAGTCTTGCGACGCGAGGCGGGCCGTGAAATTCTGACTCACGACACGAGCACGCGTCAGCTCGTGACGGTTGGCGCCCGCGGCTCGGGTGGCGTTCGCGCGATTGCTCGCGCGGGGCTCACTCCCAGCTCATGGTCTTTGGCGCCTCGCGCATCCGGATCACGCGCGCCGGGACTCCCCCCACGACAGCATTGGCCGGCACGTCGCGCGTCACCACCGCGCTCGTGCCCACCACGCTGTTCTCGCCGATGTTGACCCCGCGCAGAATGCACGCGCCGTAGCCGATCCAGACGTTATGCCCCACCCGCACATCGCGCTTGTAGATCCCCTGCAACCGGATCGGACGCTCCACCTCCACCACCCCGTGGTCGAAGTCGATCAGCATCACCCTGTCGGCCACGATGCACTCCCGCCCGATCTCAACCCGCTGGTAGGCCGAGATCGTGCATTCCTGGCCCATCACCGTCTTCGCGCCGATCTTGGCTTCGCCCTCGTGCACCCTGATCTTCGTGCCATGCCCCACCCACGCCCAGCGTCCGATCGTCAGCCTGGCGTTTGGGCCGATCTCCAGATGCACATCCGGGCAGATGAAGCACAACCCGTCGGTCTGCAGGCGACCGCCGTAGCGCAGCTTCAGCCGCACCAGCCGCGCGATCATGCGCAAGTACCCCCGTGAGAGCATCCCGTTGCGGCGCATGAACCGCCACAGCGCCAGCGGGCCGCCGTGCAACGGCGGCGGCTCACCACGCACTTGCACCGCCGGCGCGATCGGGCTCGGCGTCGTGGTCGCACGGCCGTCGGAGCGCCCGCTGTCGGGTGGCTGGGCGCTGGTGGGCCCGGCGCCGGGGGGCCGGGTGTTGGTGGGCCGGGCGTCGGGGGGCCGGGCGCTGGTGGGCGTCGTGTCGGGGGCCCCGTTCGTCTGCGCGGTGTCTGCGGGTCGGTTCGGTGGATCCACAGCGTGTTCGGTGTGCGCGTCTCCTGCGCTCAGACCCGCGAGAACGTCTGGCTGCTGCATCGCCCCCGGATCGTATTCGCCGAGCGCCACGCTCGCTGTGGCCGCCGGCTGTGCTGGCCGCAACGGGGCGTGCGCGCTGCGATGATTGCCCGCGCGATGGCCCCCGCCTCGACCAACCAGTCGGACACCCTTGCCCAGCGCCTGCTCGACGGCGACCGCCGTGCGCTCGCGCGCGCGATCTCGCTCGTCGAGAACGACCGCCCCGAGGGATGGGAGCTGGTGCGCGCCATCTACCCGCACACCGGCTCCGCCGCCGTGGTCGGCTTCACCGGGCCGCCCGGCGCCGGCAAGTCGACGCTGATCGGCGCCCTCACCCGCGTCCGCCGCGCCGCCGGGCGCACCGTCGGGGTGCTCTCGATCGACCCCTCCTCGCCCTTCACCCACGGCGCCCTGCTCGGCGACCGCATCCGCCTCGGCGAGCACTTCCTCGACCCCGGCGTCTTCATCCGCTCGATGGCCTCCCGCGGCGCCCTCGGCGGGCTCTCCGAAGCAGCGCTGCAGGCCGCGCTGCTGCTCGACGCGGCCGGCCGCCAGGACGTCTTCATCGAGACCGTCGGTGTCGGCCAGGCCGAGGTCGACATCATCGACCACGCCGACACGATCGTCCTCGTACTGATCCCCGGCTCTGGCGACTCGATTCAGGCGCTCAAGGCCGGCGTCATGGAGATCCCCGACATCATCGTCGTCAACAAGGCCGACCACCCCCTCACCGACACGATGGTCCGCGAGATCCGCGGCGTGCTCTCGCTCGCCAACCTCGACGCCGTGCGCGACTGGCGCGTGCCGATCCTCAAGACCGAGGCCGAGCGCGGTGAGGGTGTGGCGGAGCTCGCGCAGCGTCTCGACGAGCATCGTGCGCACATCCTCGCCGGCGGGCGCCTGCAGGAGCGCCGCCGCCGGCACCTGCGCAACGAGGTGCTCGCGCTCGCGACCGCCCGCCTGCGGCACCGCCTGGAAGCCGAACTGCGCGAGGACTCCTCCTTCGGAGACCTGCTCGAGCAGGTGCTCCAGCGGCGCCTGGACCCCGCCAGCGCTGCCGCCGCGCTGCTCGACCGCGAGCGCGCGTCGGACTGAGTTCGCACAGACCCGCTTTTGATGACTCGTCGGATGCGAAGCATCGACGTTAGAAACGCCCGCTTTGCGGGCAGTATGCACGCGAAGGACAGCTCGCGGCGGCATCGCTGCTCGGGTGTGTGCTAAAACGGTTGATCATGGTCCAACAGTTGACTATGCACAAGTCTTTAGACCCTGAGAATCCCGGCCGGTTCTCCTCCTCGCTGTGCGCCGGCCTGGCGATGCTGACCTGTTTCTCCCCCGAGCATCCCGTGCGCGGAATTGCCGACATGGCCGACGCGCTCGACCTCGGCCGCTCCACCACCCACCGCTACGCGACCACCCTGGTCACGCTCGGCTACCTCGAGCAGGGTCCCTCGCGCAAGTACCGCCTCTCCGCGCGCGTCTCCGACATCGGCATCTCGCTGCTGGACTCGATGGCCGTTCGCCGCGCCGCTCGCGAGCACCTGTGCGACCTGCGCGCTCGCACCGGGCGCACGGTCTCGCTGGCGATCCGCGACGGCAACGAAATCTCCTACATCGACCGCTGGCCCGGCGCGCGTCGCGGCCAGTACGCGATCGATCTCGGGCTCGGCGTCGGCTCGCGCGTGCCCGTCCACTGCTGCGCCGCCGGCAAGGCGCTGCTCGCCGCGCTCTCCGAGGACGAGCTGCGCGCCGCGCTCGCCCAGCTACGCCCGCACCGCCGCGCTCCCCACACCCTCACCACCAAGGCCGCCCTGCGCGCCGAGCTCGCGCGCATCGCCGATGGCGCCGACGGTGGTGTCGCCGTCGAGGACGAAGAGCTGCGCGCCGCGCGCCGCGCGCTCGCCGCGCCCGTGCTCGACACCGGTGGTTCCCCGCTGGCAGCCGTCGAGCTGGCGGTGCCCGCCGACGCCTACAGCCGCACCCAGCTCGTACGCCAGCTCGCGCCGCTCGTCACCGCCACCGCCACCAGGATCGCCGACGCGACGGCCGCCGCCCGTGCGAACGAGCGCGCCGCGCGCAACCGGCGGTCGCGCTCGCGCTCGCGCAGTGCGTCCTCGGGCGCTCGCGCACCGGTGCGCTCCTAGCGCTCGCCAGCGCTCCCGGCAGGCCCCACCGGCGCACCAGCACGCCGCCCATCACCGCGTGGTCGATGCCGAGTGTGCGGCGTCTCGCGTGTCTTTGCGGTGCGCTCGATGCGCTCCCTGTCCTTATGTCCAATCGCCACGACTGTTGCCTGCATCTCGCTGTGATCCTCCTCGCCCGGGACTGGCATCTCGCTTGTTGATGCGCCACAAGGCGCCTGCTCTTAGCTACGACCGCTGCCGCGAGGCCGCGCTCCGTAGTTGACCGCCGCATTGCGTGTGGAATCATCGTTCGGTGGGCACACCGGCGGCAGCGGGCAGCACGACGGTCAAGCGTCTGACGCTGATCGCCTGCATCCTCGGCTCCGGCATCGCGCTGCTCGACGGCACCGTCGTCAACGTCGCGCTGCCCACCATCCAGCGCGCGCTGGGCGGTGGCCTCGCCGGTCAGCAGTGGGTCAGCAACGCCTACCTGCTGACACTCGGTTCGCTGATCCTCGTCGGCGGCTCGCTCGGCGACATCTTCGGCGAGCGTCGCATCTTCGCGCTCGGCGTCACCGGCTTCGGCGTCGCCTCGCTGCTGTGCGCGCTCGCACCCTCGATCGGCTTTTTGATCGCCTGCCGGGCACTCCAGGGCATCGCCGGCGCTCTGCTGACGCCCAGTTCGCTTGCCGTGATCGTCGCCACCTTCCCCGAATCCGAGCGTGGCCCCGCGATCGGCACGTGGACCGCGTTCGGTGCGATCGCCGCCGTCGTCGGTCCTCTCGGCGGCGGCGCACTCCTGCAGGTCGCGTCCTGGCGCTGGATCTTCCTGATCAACCTGCCGCTCGTCGTCATCTGCGTCGCGCTGATCCTTGCGGTCGTCCCGCGCCATGCACCCGCCGCCCCCGGCGCCGGCGTCCAGCGCGTGGACGTGCTCGGCGCCCTGCTCTGCGCCCTGGGTCTCGGCGGTCCCGTGTTCGCGCTGATCGAGCAGCCCCGCCTCGGGTGGTCGAGCCCCGCCGTGTTCCTGCCGCTGCTCGCCGGCCTCGCGCTGTTCTGCGCGTTCGTCCTCTACGAGGCTCGCGCCGCGCACCCGATGCTCCCGCTCGCCCTCTTCGCCCGGCGCAACTTCGCCGTCGGCAACATCGAGACGTTCGCGATGTACGCCGGACTGTCCGTGCTCTTCTTCTTCCTGATCCTCTTCCTACAGCAGGTCGCGCACTACTCCCCGCTGCGCAGCGGCCTCTCGACGCTGCCCACCACCGTCGTCATGTTCGTGCTCTCCCGCCGCTTCGGCGCGCTCGCCGACCGCCACGGCCCGCGCCTGTTCATGGGACTCGGCCCGATCGTCGCCGGTGTCGGACTGCTCTTGCTGGTGCGCGTCGGCATCCACGTCAACTACCTCACCGACATCCTGCCCGCCCTCCTGATCTTCTCGATCGGCCTCGCCGCCACCGTCGCGCCGCTGACCGCCGCCGTCCTCGCCGGCGTCTCCACCGATCAGGCCGGCATCGCCTCCGGCGTCAACAACGCGATCGCCCGCGTCGCGGGCCTGCTCGCGATCGCCGCCCTCGGCGCGATCGTCGCCGCCCAGTTCTCCTCCGCGCTCGACAGCCACCTCGCCGGCGTAACACTCTCCCCGGCCGCGCGTGCCGCCGCCGTGCAAGCCAAGCGCCTCACGTTCGGTGTGCCCTCGCTCGCCCACCTCTCCCCGGCGCAAGCCGCGCTGCTCACACACGCCGCGCAACACGCCTCGCTCGAGGCCTTTCGCACCGGCATCGGCCTCGCCGGCGGGCTCGTCCTGATCGGCGGCCTGATCGGCGCGGCCGGCATCCAAAACCCGCGCCGCGCCCTCGCCGCGCAGAGCTGCGCCGGCGGGCAGCTCGTCGGCGTCGGCTACTCGGTGCTGACGAGCTCCGGCGCCGGCGAGGACACCGAGGACTCCGAGGGCTCGCCTGTGTCGGCCGTCTCCTGATCGAACGCGCCTGCGCGCCACGGCCGCGCGTAGACGAGCCACGCCGATGCCGCCGCCAGCAGTGTCGCGCACAGCGCCCAGCCCAGTTCCGTGGCTCCGAGCCCCACGTACTTCAGGCCCGACGCGAAGATCACGAACGTGATTGCCGGACGCACATAGCGGTCGGGGACGCTGGAGGACAGCATCGATCCGACGAACACCGCCGGCACGCTGCCGATGATCAGCGACGTCGTCACGCCGAACTCGACGTGCCCGAACGCCAGCGCCCCCAGCGCCGCCGCCGCTGTGAGCGGAACGGCCTGCGTCAGGTCGGTGCCGACAAGCTGCTTTGCGCTCAGCGTCGGGTACAGGAACAGCAGCAGGATGATCATCAACGAGCCCGACCCGACCGATGTCATGCCGACGATCACTCCGCCAATCACGCCAATCGCGACCGTCGGCAGGGGGCGCGCGCGTACCTCGTGCACCAGTCCCCGCCGGCTGCCGCCGCTGCGGCGGTCAAGCACGTAGCGCAGCACCATCGCTGCCGCACCGACCAGCAGCGCCGCACCCAGCAAGACCTCGATATTGGTCTGGTTGGACTTCGCGTGCCCCATCAAATGCAGCAGATACGCGCCCAGAAACGCCGCCGGCACCGACCCCAACACCATCCAACCGACGAGCGGCTTGTTGACGGTTCCCCGTCGCAGGTGCACGCCGGCGCCGATCGGCCGCATCACGACCGCCGCGACAAGGTCGCTGGAGATCGCCGTCGAGGGCGTCACGCCGAACAGCAGGATCAGCATCGGCGTCATCAGCGCACCACCGCCCGCGCCCGTCATACCCACCAAAAAGCCCACGATTGCGGCTCCGAGAACGATGTAGGGGTCTATGTGCACGCCGTCGCGCCTCGCTTTCGTACAGAATGCCAACCATGCGCGTAACCGCCAAGGCCGACTACGCCGTACGCGCCGTCGTCGAGCTCGCCGCCGGCAGCGCCGATGCGCCGCGCAAGGTCAACGACATCGCCCAGGCCCAGTCGATCCCGCTGTCCTTCCTGGAGAACATCCTCACGCAGCTGCGCAGCGCCGGCATCGTGCGCAGCCAGCGCGGACCAGAGGGCGGCTACTGGCTCGCCCAACCGGCCGCGCAGCTCACGCTCGCCGACGTCATCCGCGCCGTCGAAGGGCCCCTGGTCGGCGTCCGCGGCCAGCGACCCGAGGAGGTCGCCTACGAGGGCTCCGCCGCCGCTCTGCAGCAGGTCTGGGTCGCGCTGCGCGCCAACCTGCGCAAGGTGCTCGAGCGCGTCACCGTCGCCGACGTCGCCGCCGGGCACCTGCCCAAAGACGTCATCGCGCTGACTCGCGCCGAGGACGCCTGGCAGACCCGCTAGCAGCTGCTCGCGCTCGCTGGCGTCGGGGACGCCCGGCAAAGCCGCCAGCGTCTCTCCGCGCCCGCCGGCGCCGAGGACGCCTGGCAGAGCCGCGAGCCCCACCACAGGCACCTTTACGATCGTTCGCACCGGGAAGGTCAGCATTGAATCCCCAAAATACCATAAGGAAAGTGGGGTTTGTTGCATTCCTGAGAGGGTGCTCGCGCCCGGATGACCGGCTGCACTGCGAGCGCGGCCTGGCGCTGCTGGGGGCTGTGGGCTGCCGGCGGGCGTGAGTCGTGCCGACGGCGTCGGGCGTCGGGCGGTGGCTCGCCGGCTGTGGGTCGCGCCGCTGGCGTTGCGCCGGGCGTGAGTCGCGCCGCCGGCGTCGCGCCGGGCGTGAGTCGCACCGCCGGCGTTGTGGCGGGCGTGAGTCGCGCCGCCGGCGTTGTGGCGGGCGGCGGGGTGGGGGGCAGGGTGGCGGGTCTCGCGCCTGTGCAAGCGCCGCTCAGGAGCGCGCGCCGACCGCGGCCAGCACGTCGGCGAGGCACGCCTCCTGCACCCTGCGCGCGTCGATCGCAAACGGCTCCGGCATGCCGCCTACGCCCGTGCGCACGCCCACGCCGATCCTGGCCAGCAGCATCGACCCCAGCGTCTGCGTGTACAGGTGGTTGGCCATGAAGTCCGCGTCCTTGACCGCGAACGCGCCCTCGCGGGCGCCCGCCGCCAGAATCTCCGACAGGCGTCCCAGACAGCTCGCCATCGCGGCGCCGAGCCGGATCCAGACCGCGTCGGAGATCGTCTCCCGCAGTTCGTCCGCCGGCCTGCGCATCAGCGACACGCCGCAGTCCACGAACGCCGGGTACTCGATGCAGAAGTCCGTGTAGCAACGCCACCCGGCCTGCAACCGCCGCGTCGCTGCCAGTTCCGGGGGCTGGGGGGGTTGGGTGGAGGTTGGGGGCGTGTTGTGGTCTTGGTTTTGGGCCCGCTTCGCGCCCGCGTGCGCATGGGCGCGCGCTTGGGTGCCCTGGGGCTGGTCCGTTTGCCCCTGCTCCCCCGAGGCGCCGTCGAGGCGCTGCGCCAGTTCGGCGAGGTAGCTCGTGAGCGTCAGCACGAACAGCTCCTCCTTGGAGGCGAAACATCTGTAGATCAGCGCCTTGTTGATCCCCACCGCCCGCGCGATCTCCTCGATCGGCGCGTCCTGCATGCCCCGCTCGTCGAACAGCGCTCTCGTCGCCGCCACGATCTCACGCTCTCGCTCGCGCCGCACCGAGGCCCGGCGGGTGGCGAGAGGGGCGCGTGCGGCAGCCATCTCCCGGACTATAGCCGCATTCGCGCCACCTGTAAACGGTGTTCAACCGCGCGGTTGACTTTGGTTTAGAGCCTTGGTAGCGTGCATAATTCCAACACCGCCACTCAACACCACCACCCACCCCCGCCTGCATAGCCCGGGGGCCCTGCCCCCGCTCGCGAATCCCGCACCCTCCCCCCTCCCCAAAAAAGAACAAGGAGCCACCCGCGCGATGTCTGCCACCCCCGTCGTCAACTCCACCGAGGCCGCTGAGGCCGCCGTCGAGGCCATCGCCAACTCCGCTGGCGCCGAGGTCAACTTCTCACTCGCCCTCAACCAGGACCAGAAGGACGTCCGCGACTGGGTGCACGGCTTCGCCGCCGACGTCATCCGCCCCGCCGCGCACGAGTGGGACGAGAAGGAGTCCACCCCCTGGCCGATCATCCAAGAGGCCGCCAAGATCGGCCTCTACGGCTTCGAAGGGCTCGCCCAGTTCTTCGCCGACCCCACCGGCCTGTCCCTGCCGATCGTCAACGAAGAGCTCTTCTGGGGCGACGCCGGCATCGGCATGGCGATCATGGGCACCGCGCTGGCCGTCGCCGCGATCTTCGGCCAGGGCTCCGGCGAGCAGATCGGCGAGTGGATCCCGCGCTGCTTCGGCACCCCCGACGACGTCAAGGTCGCCGCGTTCTGCTCGTCTGAGCCCAACGCCGGCTCGGATGTCTCCGCCGTGCGCACCACCGCCAAGTTCGACGAGGCTACCGGCGAGTGGATCCTCAACGGCCAGAAGGCCTGGGCGACCAACGGCGGGATCTCCGACGTGCACGTCGTGATCGCCTCCGTCGACCGCGAGCTCGGCTCCAAAGGCCACGCCGCGTTCGTCGTCCCGATGTCCGAAGCCAAGGGCATCTCCCAGGGCGCCAAGGTCTCCAAGCACGGCCTGCGCGCCTCGCACACCGCCGACGTCTACCTCGACGACTGCCGCGTCCCCGCCGGCTACGTGCTCGGCGGCAAGGACAAGCTCGACGAACGCCTCGCGCGTGTCCGCGAGGGCAAGAAAAGCAAGTCCAACGCCTCGATGGCCACCTTCGAGGCCTCCCGTCCGACCGTCGGCGCGCAGGCGCTCGGCATCGCGCGCGCCGCCTACGAGTACTCGCTGGAGTACGCCAAGGAGCGCGAGCAGTTCGGCAAGAAGATCATCGAGAACCAGTCCATCGCCTTCACGCTCGCGCGCATGAAGATGGAGATCGACGCCGCCCGCCTGCTGGTCTGGCGCGCCTCCTGGATGGGGCGCAACCAGGTCCCCTTCGAGAACGCCGAGGGCTCGATGTCCAAGCTCAAGTCCGGCGAGGTCGCCGTGTGGGTGACCGAGCGCGCCATCCAAATCCTCGGCGGCAACGGCTACACGCGCGAGTTTCCCGTCGAGCGCTGGCACCGCGACGCCAAGATCTACGACATCTTCGAGGGCACCGCCGAGATCCAGCAGCTCGTGATCTCGCGGGCGATCTCGGGGATGCAGATCCGGTAGGCGTTGGGGGCGTTGCGCGACGTCCACTAACGCGCTGCCGCCTCAAGCATCTTTTCGCGCGCGCAACCGACCATCCCCCACCGTAGCGTCGCAATCCCCGCCGCCCGCGTCAGCTAGACAAGCGCCACACGGTAGCCCGCGTGTGCCGCAAGAATGTTTCCGAATGTCGGCACCGTCCCCCAAGAGCTGGCTCTTCTTGACCGCCCCACGAGATCTGCCGCAAGTAGGTGTCATGGGTGCTGCGACCCCACGGACTCTGCGCCGATAGTGTCGAAGCGAGTATCGCCCGGGCGATTGGCGGGGAAGATCACGAGGTTCGTGCTGGGACTGCGCGCGGACGGCAGCAGCAGCCCGTCGCGCTCGAGCCAGTGGATGGCGCCGCCGAGCTGTCGGGCATGCGGCCATGTTGTCGGCTGTAAGCTCTGCTGGGCCGATGCCGAGATCCTGTAGGAGCTCAGTGTCGGTGAGGTCCAGGACGCTGGTCAGCGAGAGCTCGAGCGTGTAGATGGTGCGGCGGGTGCGAGGCGGGATCGGCTGCACTGAGATCTGATGCTCTGCCTCGGCGAGCGCGCCCTGCCGGGCGAGGCTTGTGTAGATCGCGGCGACGCCCGCTGGGTTCCAGCGTGCGCCGCGGGTGTTCTCGGCGTCGGGCGGGTAGTAGCCGAACATGTGCCGAAACGCCCGCCCGCTCCACGGGGCCGGCGTGATCGCCTGTAGACGATCGAGCAGCCCTGGCGGGTAGATCACGTGCGCTGGTACCAGCTGTGGCTATCAGACGTAGGCGCCGTCGCGCATTTGGGCGATCAGGGCGAGCACGTCGTCGAGTTTGCCCCGTTGGATGCGGTCGGCGGGACGTTCGCCGCTAAGCAGGCGGTGCGGAGCGAACAGCCACAGATGAGCCTCATTGGGCTCGTAGAACTCGGCGAGCTCTGCGAGCAGCCACTCGAGCGTGAGCAGTCGCTGCAGGCGGTCGGGTTGCGGTTCTACCTTGCCGGTGCGCCAGCGCGAGACGGTCTGCGGGGTGGTGTCGAGCAGCTGGGCGACCTCACGGGACTTGATTCCGCCGCGGTCGCGGATCGAGTCAAGACGGCCGGCTACGGCACTGGCCACGAGTTGCTCCTAACGTAAACATATACATAAACAGTATAATAAACATTAGCATGAACCTCGCGCTAGTTTTGCGCCAGTCGTGCACTGAGTCGGCCGGATTCCAGCGGACCCGAGCGGAGCGATTTTCGCTTGCCCATGCAAAATCCCGTCGCGCGTGAAGTCAATCGCGACGAACGTGACGTGCTCGGGCTCATGACCGAGCAGCCGGCCCACACGGATGCGCTTGGACGCCTGGGCTCGCTGGATGATCGACCTCGATCACACGCACGCCCCGTAACTCGTCCGCGAGCCGGTAGAGACGCGAGTTGAGCCCTGCGCCCAGCAGGATACAACCGAATCGACTGCGAGCCTACTTTTGCGAACAGGCCGTCCAGTCTGCTTGGCAGTGTGCTTGCCCACCGACAGCGACGAGCGCTGCCGGTAGAGCACGACACGACACGTGCGCCGATCGGCGTGCAGCGCGGTTCAGCGACGCCGGTGCTTGCGGCGATGCGCCGGCGGCGCCGGCCCCAGCGTGACCGCGACGCTCGCGCCGAACGCGAGCGTCTGACCTGCCCTGACGCTCTGCGTGGCCACCACCAGGCGGCGCCCACGCCTGTAGCGCCTGGGGATCTTGACCTTCCCCAACCGGCACTCGGCTGCCTGCAGGCGGCTCGCCGCGGCCTTGCGGCCAAGACCCTTCAGATGCGGCACCCTGCAGACCGGCACGAAGCACGCCGGCACCGCCGCCCCAGGTCCCGCCGCGGCCCCGCACGACGGGCACGCGCGCAGCGCCGCGCTCGCCGCGCACGCGATCACCGGCGCCGCTTGCACCGTCAGCTGGCGGCTGGCGCTCGCCGTGTTGCCCGCCGCGTCGGTCGCCCACACGGTGACCGTGTACGTGCCCGAACTCGCGTAGGTGTGTGTGAGCGTCGCGCCGTCCGCGGTCCCGCCATCGCCGAAGCTCCAGGTCGTCGCGGTCACGCTCGAAAACGGGTCGCCTGCCGCCGCCGTGAGCCTCACCGGCTGGCCCGCGATCGCGCTCGCCGGCACACTCGGCGTGACGGTCGGCGGGCTCACGTCGTAGACGCGCGCGATTACGCTGTGGTCGGCCGCGTGTTCCCACCCGACCACCGCGTCGCCCGCGCCGTCCATCCCGACCGACGCGGCCGCGATGTTGTCAAAAATCCCGTAGTCGACTTTTTCTTCAGGCGCGCTCAACACCACCGGGCTGCTCAGGGTCCCGCCCGCGCTGCGTGTCACCGCTTCGAGGTCTTCCGTGCCGAACGCGCTCCCGCCCCACGCGAGCACCGCGTCGCCCGCCGCGTCGCTCGCCACCTGCGGATCGCCGAAGCTGCCGCTGGCGCTTGCTTCCACGGACGCTTCGAAGCTGCCGCCCGCGTGGCCGCTGGCGACTTCCTCGACGCTGGTCGCGCCGAAGTGCTGCCACGCCGCCACGACCTGGCCATCGCCGCCGACCGCGACCGCCGGCGTTTCGTTGTTGCTGGCCGCCGGCGAGATCGTTGTCGGCACGCTCAACAGGTCCGCCGGACCCGCGCTGGTGCTCGCTTCGATGTGGTAGGGCGGCGCCGTCAGGCCGCGCTGCCACACCACCGCGGCCTGGCCGCCCGCGCCGATCGCGGCGTGCTGCGCGAACGCGTATTCGGCGCCGTCGGTCAGTTCCTGCACCGCGCCGAACACTCCACCCGCAGGCCTTGTGATCGCACGCGCGATGTCGCGTACTGCTTCGTGCTTGGCGCACCACGCCACCACCGCGTCGCCCGCGCCGTCCAGCGCAACACTCGGTTCCACCGCTTCTTCGGCCGCGCTGCTCAACGTGGTGGTCGCAGGCGCGCCCCCCGCCGGCATCCACCCGTACAGGTCCACGTCGCCGCCGCTCACTTCGCGAATCTCCCCGATCAGCACGTCGCCCCCATCGTCGATCGCCAGCGACGGCGGCCGCTGCAACAGCGCGCCGCCCGTCGAGCCGGCCGCGACCGGCGTCGCGAACGTCCCGCCCGGCGGCCTGATCGCGACTTCGTACTGTTCGGCCGTGTCGTTCGCCCACGCCACCGCGACCGCGCCCGCCGCGTTCACGGCCACGCTCGGCAGGCTCGACTGCGCCGCCGCCGGCGACACCGCTTCCTGGACCGTCACCGCCGAACCGGCCGCGCGCACCCCCGCGACGATCAGCCCACCTTCGCTCCACGACGCCTCCGCCACCTCGCCACCCGGGCCGATCGCCACCGCCGGTTGCACCCCCACCTTCGTGCTCGTCGCCGGCGCGAGCGTCCACGGTTCCAACCAGCTCGCCGCGCCTGCCCCTGTTGCCGTCGCCAGCGACGCAGCCAGCGCCAGCGACCCGATGAGTGTGAGCCGCGCTGCGCGCGGCTCTGCAAGGGTTTGCGCTGCCGCGCGCAGCGCGCCGACGAGCGCCGCCGCGTGCGCCCTGCTCCTGCCCAAGTGCCCGTGGCCCCCCTGCATACCCCTGGCTTATAACAGCGCCTGCGGACGCGGTCCCGCTAGCTGCCGTGCGTCGCGCGCCACAGCGACCATCCCAGCAGCCCCACCACCGCCGGCGGCATCACCCACCACGCCGTGCTGCCCGCGCTCGCCACCAGCGCTGTGAGCGCCAGCGCCAGCACCACCCCTGCCGCCGTGCGCCAATCGTCGCCCACCACAAAGTCCCACACGCCCACCAGCAACGCCCGCACTCGCGTCATGCACGACCTCCCCGCCTGCGGGCCTGGCGCGTCGCGAGCGTCATGCCCGCACTCCCCGCTCGACGGCGGCCTCGCGCACCTGCTCGGCCGGCTGTGCTGCTGCTGGCGCTGGCGCTGGCGCTGACGCTGCTGCTGGTGCCGCTGGTGCCGCTGCTGCTGCTGGCGCCGCTGCTGCCGCCGCGACATGCGCCCGGCCGAGGGTCCGCGTCAGCGCGAGCGCGACCACCGCCAAACACGGCACGATCGCCAGCAGCGCCGCGTCTTCGCCGGGCCAGCTCGCGCCCGCGCCCTCCGCGCCCCAAAACATCCCAAACGAGCTGAGCATCACGCCGACCGCGAACTTCATCGTGTTCTCCGGCACCCTCGCCAGCGGCGCCCTCGCCGCGACACCCGCGCCGAGGACCACCGCCAGCGCCACCCCCGCGGCTGCCGCCGCCAGGCCGACGTCGTGCTGGTTGGCGCCGAACGTCAGCACGATGAACGCCACCTCCAGCCCCTCCAGCAGCACGCCCTTGAACGCGACCGCGAACGAATAGCCGTCAAAGCTACCCACCCCCGGCGCGCGCGCAGCGCGCGCCGCCTCAATCTCCTCGCGGAACGCCTCGAGCTCGTCGTGCCTGGCCTTCAGGCCCGCGCCGCGCAACACCGCCTTGCGCAGCCACTGCAGGCCGAACACCAGCAGCAGGCCGCCGACCACGACCCGCAGCGCGTTCAGCGGCAGCGCCGTCAGCGCCGGCCCGAGCGCCGCCACGATCGCCGCCAGCGTCACCGTCGCCGCGCCGACGCCGCTGAGCGTCGAGGACCAGCTGCGGGTCGTGCCGACCGCCAGCACGATCGTCAGCGCCTCGACCGCCTCCACCGCGCAGGCGAGGAAGACCGACACCGCGAGGCCCCACTCCGCGCCGCTCATGCCCTGTCTCTCGAAGCTCGGCCACCCATACGCTGCTCGTCGTTGTAGCTCATCGGCGGTGGGCCCGTGTACCATCGCGCTCGCGATGGAAGACGGCTACTTCCCCCGGCGCAGCTCGCTGTTGCGCCGCGTCCACGAAGAGCGGGCGGTCGGCCTGCTCTACGGGCAGCGCGCGCTGTGCATCGGCGCCGTCAAGCCGCGCAACTACGTCGGAACCAGCCGGCACACGCGCAACCGCAGCGAGCCCTTCAAGCGCATCACCCGCACCGCCGGGATGTTCGAGGCCGTTTTCTTCGGCACCCGCGAGCAGGCCGACCGGGTGCTCGACGCGGTCCGGCGCATGCACGAGCACGTCGTCGGCGAGCTGCCCGAGGACGCCGGTCCGCACAACCCCGCCGGCACTCCCTACTCGGCCACCGACCCCAAGCTGATGCTCTGGACCGTCGCCGTCATCGCCGACTCCGCCACCTGGTTCTACGAGCGCCTCGCGCGCCGGCTCAGCGACGCCGAGCACGAAACGCTCTGGGGGGAATACATACGCTTCGGCGAGCTGTTCGGCCTGCCCGCCCAGCACGTCCCCGCGACCCACGCCGAGTTTCGCGACTGGTACGAGCGCCAGCTCGCCGGCGACGACCTCCACCTCACCGACGAGGCCCGCTACATGGGCCACGCCTCGGCGTTCGCAATCCCGATGCCCGCCCACCGCCAGCTCGGCAAGCGCCTGCACGATCTCGTGATGCTCCACTCCCTGCCCCCCCGCGTACGGGACCTCTATGGCCTGCGCTGCACGCCGCTCCAGCAGGCCGCCGCGCGCGCGCTGCTCGCGGCCCACCGCACCAGCCGCCCACTCATGCCGCGGCGCCTCGCCTGCGGCTCCTGCGCCGGCGAGTTCCGCATGGTCGCCGCCACCGAGCGCCAGCGCATCGCGTGCGGCCTACCCACGCCGCGGCTCAGCGCCCTCAGCTGAGCGGCGCCCAGCTGCCACGCCGAGCGCGCCGCGGTCGGCGGGCCGACCAGCGACGGCGACACGCAGCCCCGGTATACGACTTGTAGCTTTCATATAAAAGGAGTTGACCGATGCCGGTTTCCGCCGATGCCATCCTCGAAGATGCACAAGGCCGTCCCGCGCTGCGATTCGAACGGCTGCTCGACCATCCGCCCGAGCAGGTCTGGCTCGCGCTTACGCAGCTCGATCGGCTGCGTCGTTGGCATCCCTCGCCGTTTGACCTGGAGCTCCGCGTCGGCGGGACGGTCAGCTTCCTGGCACCCGAGGGCGCCGCGTTTGGCGACGGTCGCGTGACGGCCTACGAGCCGCCGCACCTGCTCG
The DNA here is from genome assembly GCA_963804675.1 of uncultured Solirubrobacterales bacterium. GTDB lineage: Bacteria > Actinomycetota > Thermoleophilia > Solirubrobacterales > Solirubrobacteraceae > Palsa-744. The sequence goes on from CAWDRI010000001.1 coordinate 4,060,207, forward strand.
CCTACAGCTGGGGCGAGGACCAGCTGCGCTGGGAGCTCGAGCCTCGCGGCGCCGGCACGCGACTGGTCCTCACGCACACCTTCGATGACCGCCTCAAGGCGGCGCGCGACGCAGCCGGCTGGGACCTGTGCCTCGACGCGCTCGCAACCTCGCTCTCAGGCGCCGATCGCCCGCCATCCGTCGCAGCGTCCGCGATCCCAGCCGGCTGGGAGGAGCTCAACCGGGCTTACGAGCAACGCTTCGGCATCGCGCCCGAGCAGGCCACCCCGCCGCCCAGCCGCCTCGCCCCCGCCGACACGGTTGCGCCGCTGCTCGTGTTCGCCGGCAACGCGCACGATGCGATGCGCTTCTACGTCTCGGTCTTCTTCCCCGCGCGGATCGAACGGATCCAACGCTACGGCGCCGGCGAGCTGGGCGCCGAGGGCACGGTCAAGCACGCGACGCTACGGCTCGGCGACTCCACGATCCAGTGCATCGACAGCCCCGTCGAGCACGCCTTCGGTTTCACGCCCCGCATCTCGCTCGCCGTCCGCGCGGCCTCCGCGGACGCGGTCGAACGCGATCTTCGCGCGCCTCGCACACGATGGCACCGTGCTGATGCCCCTCGACCGCTACCCATTCAGCGAACGCTTCGCCTGGGTCACCGACCGCTTCGGGGTTTCCTGGCAACTCACGCTCGCCACCTCGGCAATCTCGTAGAGGTCGCGCACCGACGAGCGCGGCGCGGTTCCCGCCCCCGCCCGACGGCGTTCAAGGACTTCTCCGAGCTGGCCGGAGATTGTTTCATCCCGCGATCGAGTAGGCTCGTCCGGCATGCCCGCCGTGCTCGCCACCTACACCTTCGGGGACTCGCTGCTAACCGTCCTCGAGTTCGCGATCTTGTTCTTGTGGATCTGGGTCGCGGTCGGCGTTGTGTTCGACATCTTCCGCAGCCGCGACCTGTCCAACTGGGGCAAGGCGCTGTGGATGCTGTTCATCATCATCATCCCGTACATCGGCGTACTCGCCTACCTAATCGTTCGTGGTCACACGATGCACGAACATCGCGAGCACGACCGGACTGAGGCCGAAGCCTTCCAGCGCTTCGAGGCCGGCGGCGGCGCATCGCGCACTCCCGTGGACGAGCTCGCCAGGCTTGCCGAGCTGCACGACCGGGGCAAGCTGAGCGACCAGGAGTTCGACCAGGCGAAGGCCAGGCTGCTCACCTAAGGGCGCTCCGGCCTGCGGGCGCCGGTCTACACAGGCGCTCACCGCGGCGGAGCAGCCCGCCTCACTGCGAACGGCTCGATGCGACTTCCGGGCGCGCCGCCACCAGCAGGGTCCCGCAGACGCTCAGCGCCAGGCCGTGACAGTCCGGGCCGTTGCGCCTCAGCTGTATACCACGGTATACTCCGAGCATGGCGAAGGTCATGGTGTCGATGCCCGACGACCTCCTGAGCGAGGTCGATGCCGAGGCGACTCGTCTCGGCACGTCGCGCAGTGCGGTGTTGCGCGAGTTTGCCGATTCCGCGCTGCGTAGGCGCCGAACGGACCGTGCGACGGCCATGGACAAGCTCCTGCGGCAGGCTGCACGGCATGGCGGTGCGGCTGCCGAGCGGGTGAAAGCCACAAGGCCATAGCGTGAGCACGCTGCTGTTGGACGCCAGCGTGATCCTCGCGGCGTTCGATTCCGACGACGAGCTACACGGACCATCCCAGGCCCTACTCGCCGACCCCAACGTGACGCTCACCACACTCGATCTTGCCCGCTACGAGGTTGCCAACGTGGCGGTTCGCGGCTGGCGCGAGTACGGGCGTGTCGCCCCATTGCTCGAAGCAATCGACCGGATCTCTGGCGACGGCGGGGTCATACCGTTAACGACGAGCCTACTCAGCCGCGCCGCGAAGCTCGCCGACGAGCACACGATCTCCGTGTACGACGCGGCTTACGTAGCGGCGGCTGACCAGGGCGGCGGCACGCTTGTCAGCTGCGACATCCGCGACCTCGTGAGCAAGGGGCTTGCGAGTAGCCCTGCGAGCGGGCGCGCATGAACGGCCGCTTCCTCCCGGCGAGGCGGCGCGGCGCCTGACCGAGCCGTACACGGCAAACGACCAGGGACCTTGGACGCCTGCCGCGACACAACACTCCACAAGCCGCTGGCTTGCCCGCCGATGGCTGCCGGGCCGGACTTCCATTCCAGGTGATTCTGCGCTTATGTCGGGCCGGCCAGGCCGAGGGTTCGCCGCAGGAACTCGACCTCGTCCGCCACGACGAGCTCGTGCTCGGGGCCGTCGTAGATGTCGAAGTGGTCAACGCCGGGGTAGGTGCGCAGCTCGCCGTGCCGGGCCCTCCTCGCGGCCCGGATCGCCGGTCCCGGCCGGGCCACCCGATCGGCCTCTCCGACGCAGACGAGCCACGGGCAGTGCAGCCGGCGGGCGTGGCGGATCGGACGGTAGGGACGGCCGAGCAGCCAGCGCGAGGAGACACGGTCGCGCCAGCGGCTGTCCTCGCCGATCGAGACGACGTGCAGCCAGCCCTCCTGACCACCCGGTGCATTGATGAATGCCGGCTCGTTCGGCTGGCCGATCGCGCGCAGGTGGCGGCCTCTGATGGCCGCCGCGAGCATCCGCAGGTTGGTACCCGGCGAGGCGCGGTGGGCCTGGGTGAGCATGTCCAGGAACGGGACCTGGCTGACTGCGGCGGCGATCCTCTCGTCCGCGGCGGCCGCGGCAAGAGCATTCCCTCCGCCCATCGAGGAACCGAATGTCGCGACCCGGTTGGGGTCCACGCCCGGCAGGGAGCGGGCGAAGACGATCGCCGCCGCCCAGTCCTCGAGCTGGCGGCGGGGGTGGAAGAGGTCCGGCTCGCCTTCGCTCTCGCCGAAGCCGCGATGGTCGAAGACGAACGCGGCGATGCCGGCCTCGGCGAACCGCTCGGCGAACGGTTCGAGTCCATCCCGGCGGGTGCCCGAGAGGCCATGAGCCATCACGACAATCGGCGTCTGCCCGGTGGTACCGCTGGCAGGATAGAGCCATGCTGCACAGTGCTCGGAGTCCGACGGGAAGCTGAGGTCCTGACGTCGCATAGAGGCTGGTGGGTGGGCGATCTCGGTGTGCATCTGCATCTCCGCTCGGTCACGGTTACTTGTGGGCAGCGTGACAAAGCGCGGCGGTGATGTCTGGCGGAAATCCGACCGGGCAGTCAGCCCTCGCTGCACGGCGGGTTCGACCACCGTCACGAGCACCCTCCTGGAATTCGCTGCAAATCGGCGGTGATGGACGCTGGCGGGCGAAGACTAAACCGTCGAACACGGGTTGAGGCTTTGCGGCGGGCGCTTGTAGAGGGCCGCTGACGCGATACCTACTGCGGATGCTGCGTATTGTCTGCTTCGGGCTCCTCAAACCCGGGCCAAGCGGGATCGATACCCTCGCTGCGGAGGAGTTCTGCTTCGACGGCAAGGACATCATGGGCCTGCTGATGCTCGCCAAGCATGTATCCGACGGGCGGGCTCAGTCGCTCCATCCGGTCACCCTCCTTACGAGGTTGTAGATCTCGTCGTCTAGCCATTGTGGTCTGCCAGATGCTTTTCGCCGGCGCCTAGCCATTAGCAGCGCGTACGTCTCAGCGACCAGCTCGTGCGTATAGTCGCTCGAACGATAGCTAGCGCCTCGGATACCCTCCTGGATGCCGACGGGGGCCAAGTCGAGCAGTCTGCGTCCAGCCGCGATGTCGTCCCGCGAGCAACGCACGACACTCAGCGCATGCCCCCACTCATGCCAGGCCGTTCGTGCGATGAACGCCTCATATGTGGCGTTTGGGAACCGCGCGCCGGGGCCAGACCAAGCCGCCGCGCCCAGCGTTGTCGAGGTCGGCGAGCTTCACGTGGCCAGCATGGATGAGGATGATCCGAGGCTCCTGAATCCAGACACCCAGCGCAAGATCCAACCTGCGCTGAGCGGATAAGGAAAGCGCTCGGTGCCCAGCTGAGCGCAAGAACCCGTCGACCGCCGCACCCAGTGGCTGATCGACGACCTGCCATTGCGACGCACCAATCGCCTCGAGTAGCGCGCGATGGGCCGGCGGCAGGCTGAGCCATGCCAAGTGCAAGACGCGCTCCGCACGCTCGACCCCAGAGGCGCTCGACTGTGTGCGGTGCTTGGAGTCTCCCCGACCAGCCATGACTCGGTCAATTTCGCTGCTACCGGCGTCCGGTTCTTCCTGCGCCGCCGTTGTGGTGGTTGCCTGAGGTAAGTGCGAGGGTCGAGGTTTGCGGCAGGCGCTAGCCCGGAGCGTCCTTCGACTAGATGAGCAGGGCGCTCTACCCGCGTCGTCCAGCTCGTTGATGTTCCACGATTATCCGGAGCTTCTCGACTGATAGGGGTTCCTTCGCTCGATGGAGCATTCGGTGGCAGTTGGAGCAGACGAGCGCTAGGTCCTCGATCTTTGTCTTGCGGACGACGCCGAGTGCAAACGGGATCGTGTGATGACATTCAATGAAGCCCTCGCCCAATGGTCCGTATGCCTCAGCGAAGTCAAGGTCGCAAACCTCGCAGAGCAGACGATTTCCACGGCGTAGGACAGCAGCCTTCTTTTTCTTGACGAGTGCGGGGTCGCGCTCACGAACTCTATGGGCACGAAAGAGAACACGCCCCTCCACGGCCTCTGACTCGCCCTCCTCCGGCACGACGCGCTCGTCGCCGTCGGCAAAGGCTGTGATCTGGGCGACTGCTGCGGCGAGGGCGTCGGGATCGTTCGCAAACCGCTGCCACACCTCGCTCACACCGATGCCGCCTGCCCGCAGACCACTGCCCTCGTAGGAAGGGTCTGGACCCTTGAAGTTTGCGAGCTTCATGTGGACGGCATTGGGATTCCGGAACCGCTCAGAATCGGGTCGGCTCTCGTGGATCGGAAGCTGGTTGAGGAGTTGGCTCAGGGCTATGACCTTCGGGTCGGAGACCGGGGGCTGACCTCGTCTCAAGTAGAGATCGAGCGCCAGGATCAGCTCGTCGTACTCCCACGGCGGATTCCGTGTTGCCTGCCCCCGAGCAAGCCGAACTCGAAGCGGATCATCGAGAACCTCGACATCGACCATCGAGCCCAATACTGCACCGACAAATGCGCTGCGGAAGCCAACAGCCTCGGGGCTGATCGGGACCTCCTCACCACCCCATACGCGGTCAATCGTCGCCTGAACGTCAGCGATGCTTACGGCCCGACCGCCTGGCGAGCGACCCGTACCCACGTAAACATCGTCATCACTGACGGCAAGGACAACGTTCGGTCGTCCGTGGAGCGTTGTGATCGTCTGCCCTACGAGGCTCTGGAGGTATTCGTAGGCATCTGGGTGGGGCACGCGACAAGACTACATCTGGCACAACCACCCTAACGGTGCCTGAGCACCGTTAGGGATGGCTATCACTACCCCGAAGGGTTTACACCAGACGCGAAGCCTCCGGAGAAATGGGGGGAACTTGTCTGTGCGCAAACCAGATTCGTGTGCCCGCGGAGCCGATCTCCCTCGGCTGACCCGCGGTGGAGCCTGCCCTTCAGGTGCGTTTCCGGCGTGCTCGTATGGCGCGGAGCCGGCTATTCGTCGAGTTCGTGCCAGCTCGTGACGGACTGATCGCTCTCTTCGAGACGATCGACTGGATGGCGTGGGAAGGGCGACGTAAGCCTATTCTCCGGCAGGTTGCTCTCTGGCTCAAATCGGACAGGCTCCATTTTGGCGGCGGGATCATCACGATTACTGGGCCGAGAATCGGAGCTGGGCTTCTGCGGTTCGGTCATGGCTTGGCGACTGTCGGGTCGTCCTGCTGTTTGTGATTCATCGGGTCAGATGGTTCCGGCGTACTGGGGGCGGAGCCGTTGGACCTAGCGTGCTCGACCTCGCTCAGGGCGTGCTCGACCGCGGCCTTCTCGGCCGGATCGAGCGGGTAGCCCGACATCACGGCGGGTCGTGCGAATGGGCTGTCGTCAGTCATCTTGCGAATGTGTTCGAGGATTGCCTGGGTCCTGGCTGAGCGGCACCATGTCCATCGGTGGCCTCGGGAATGGCGATGCCGGCCTATTCGCAGGCTTGGTCTCTGGGGGAGCAGGCGCCGGGGGTCCGGGATCTGATGGTGCCTGGCCAGTGGGTGTGGATGGTGTGGTGCTCTCGTCGCTCATCGTCGCTCGCTATCGCTCTTGGCTTCCTTCTCGACCAGGTCCATGTTCGGAACGGCGAACGGGGAGGGCTCGGCGGCCGGCGGCTGTGGCTCGTTCTCCGTGGGCGCACTTGGCGCGGCCGGTTCTGGTGCAGATGGCTGTTCCTGGCTGGAGGGTTCGTCCGGCACGTGGCACCCCGATCAACTTGGCATCGTGAAGTCCGACTAGAAACCCGAGTATAGAGATGCAGGCCAAGCCCACAAGGAGCAGCCTGTAGCCCCAATGCAGTCCGGCGGCCTTCGATCCCGCACGCGAGCGCTCGATGACGAGGGCGTCGATCAACCCGCGCATGACGCTGCCCTGATTCATCACCTTCGGCCTGTAGATGTACTCCGGCAGCGGGTACTTTTCGACCTCTGCGATGCCAAGGCTCGCGGACTCGCGCGGGCGCAGCACTTTGGTGACTACGACCACGACGCTGCCGACCAACGACGCGAGCGCACCGGCGAACAGGCCAACAGCTATGCCCTTCCACGGGGCGCCCCAGTTTGCGGCGAGGGCGTCGTGGCCGAGCGTGGTGCTCAGCGACACGACGATCCCCACGAACCCGGCGAGACCGACACCGCGCGTGTTGAAGCTCTGATCACGCGAGTTCTCTTCCTCCAAGAGGTGCCGAACCGTCTCCAGCAGCGCATCAACCGTCGCCTCCGTCTTGGGATCAAGAAGCTCCTCCGGCGGAGAAGGCATGGCGGCTGCGGGTCCGGCCGGGGGACCTTCGCCATCGGGCGGGCGAATGCCTTGAGGCTGCCGGGGCTCGGGTTCGGAGCGCTCGTCGTTCATCGCGATGAGGCTACGACCGCATGCGGATGGTTGGCGGCTGCGCCCGGTTGGCTGCTACCGCGAGCGGCTGTCGTCTTGGCGCATCAGCGCCAGCGCGTCGATGCCGAGCTGTTCGGCGATCCGCTCGACAGACTTGAGCGTCAGGTTGCGCTCGCCGCGCTCAAGACCGCCCATGTAGGTGCGGTGGACGCCGACGAGGTCGGCGAACGCCTCCTGGCTCATATCGCGCGCTTGGCGGTAGGCGCGGAGATTGCGGCCCACGATACGCTGGAGATCGCCTTCCACGCGCAGGCACGCTGCCTCGCTGCTACTTGATAGTCTACAGACCTATGAGTAGCGTGCGTGTACACTTGCGGGTTGCCACACATGGGAGCTTCCCTTTCCAGATCCCGCAAAACGCACCAGGCGCATGTAACGTTTAGTCTGAGGCGGGCACACAGATGATTCTGCGGGGACCACAAGAGACCGGGCTGGGCAGGCTGCTGCTACGAGAAAGCGCTTGGCCGACGTTCAGATGGGTGTCCGCAGGTCTTGGCTCGAGTTGAGCGCTTGATGCGTGCTCGTGTCTTGATCGGTATGGCGTGCAGCTGTGCGCCGCTGCTGGCAGTTTTGGCGGGGCCTGGGTCGGCGTGGTCTGCACCGGTTGGCGCGAGTGCGGCTGCGTCTGGCTCCTTGAGCGTCCGGGTTGTCGGGCTGCCGTCTGGTCAGGCCGTGCACGGCGTCTTGCGTGGCCCTGACGGGCTGAAACGGTCCGTCTCGGCCGCGGGGCTGGCGATCCCCAAGGCCCGGGCTGGGGTGTACCGGCTTACGTTGCGGCCGGTGACGATCAGTCATACCCGCGGGCACATCGAGAAGGGCGCTAGCGCGCGGCCGGTCCCAGGGACCACGAGCGTCCGCGTCCGCGCCGGGCACCGTTCGAGTCTGGTGGGGACCTATGCGTCCATCATCAACCCTGGGATCAAGACGCTCCGTGGCGGAGTCGTCTCGGTCACAGGGCCTCCCGAAGACCCGACGTCGGTGGTGTTGAGCGGACATCAGACTTTTGCGCCACGCGCGATCGTCTCGATGGCGCCCAGCGTCCAGTTGCCCCGCGGGCTGCTCTCCCACGTCGTCGCGATCTCCTATCGTGCCGGTGACACGGTGCTCTCGCTGCGCGCCGCGAGCATCTACGAAGTCGCCCCCAACTTCCAGTTCAATGTTCCCCTGCAAGCGTCGCAGGCGACCGCGGCGGATTTCTCAGCTGGGTGTGGCCTACCCTCTGGGCTCTCGCCCTACAGGCGGATCAAGAGCGTCTCGTTCTCCGGCGGGTGGTCAACTGCGGATGTCCTCGGAGTACATGTCACGGATGGGGTTCGCGTCGACGTCCACTTCACCGTCGAAGCAGGCATCGAAGTAACCGCCGGCGCCGGCGTCTCGTGCTCGCTGAGCCTGGCGTTCTACGCAAGCGGTCTGGCGGGACCCATTCCGGTGACAGCGGGCATCGAGGGCGATCTGACCGGATCGGCGGCTGTTGGCGGGATTCTCGACTCAGGCGGCTCCATTGAAGTAAGCGCCGGTGGTCATACCGTCGGTTTTCCACCGGCAATGTTTTTGATCCCCGACGTGTCGTTCGGCAACCCGCATTTCTCGCTGACCGCAAAGCACTTCGCGCAGGCCACGGCAGGTATTGGGCTGACCGTGAAGGCGGGGGTCGGAGTCGGCGGCGCCGCGAGCCTCACCTTGAACGTCGGGAGCAGCCTCAACTTCGCTGCCCAGCCGGGGTCCTGCCTATGGGACGCGAAGTTCGGGCAGTTCTCAGCAGAGGGCGAGCTCCTCGACTGGCACCTGAGCACGCCCCAAACACCCGCGCTTTTCACTCAGCAACTCGGGGGCAACTTCTGCGCAACCAGCGGCTCAGGCGGAGGCGGCGGGGCTGGTGGCGGCGGAGGCGGGGCGGGACCCCCCGGCGGAGGGGAAACGGAACCTCCGGGGGAAGGTGGCGGGGGCTCGGAAAGCGCATTCACACACGTGATCTCCATGGGTTGGGATCACGCATGCGCGCTCTCAGCTGGGCGAGTCGATTGTTGGGGCGAAAATAGTGAGGGAGAGCTGGGGGACGGCACCTCGGCGGGCCCAGAAACATGTGGTGCCGGCCCCTGTAGTTCGGTGCCGGTGCAGGTCAATGGCATCACAAACGCCGTCCAGATCGCATCAGGTACTGTTCACACGTGTGCGCTGCTGGCCGACGGGCATGTCGATTGTTGGGGCGAAAATAGTGAGGGAGAGCTGGGGGACGGCACCTCGGCGGGCCCAGAAACATGCACTGACAACTCTTTTGACCATGCCTGTAGTGTGGTGCCGGTGCAGGTCAGCGGTGTCACAAACGCCGTTCAGATCACAGCAAGTGAGGGCGATGCGTGTGCGCTACTAGCTGACGGGCGCGTAGATTGTTGGGGCGAAAATAGTGAGGGAGAGCTGGGGGACGGCACCTCGGCGGGCCCAGAAACATGCAGCGATGGCTTCCCCTGTAGTTTGGTGCCGGTGCAGGTCAGCGGTATCACAAGCGCCGTTCAGATCACAGCGGGAAGCCTCCATATGTGCGCGTTGCTGGCCGGCGGCCACATCGACTGCTGGGGCCGTAATGTTCATGGAGAGTTGGGGGACGGCACCTCGTCAGGGCCAGAAACATGCACTGATGGCTCCCCCTGTAGTTTGGTGCCGGTGCAGGTCAGCGGTATCACAAACGCCGTTCAGATCACAGCAGAAAGTGGAGCGGCAGGTGGGTATGAACATACCTGTGCGTTGCTAGTCGGTGGCGACATCTACTGCTGGGGCGCGAATTTTAACGGAGAGCTAGGGGACGGCACGTCGTCAGGGCCAGAAACGTGCACTGGCGATGTTCCCTGTAGTTTGGTACCGGTGCAGGTGAGCGGTATCACAAACGCCGTCCAGGTCACATCAGGTAGTGTTCATACGTGTGCGTTGCTAGCCGGCGGCGACATCTACTGCTGGGGTGCGAATCCCTTTGGGGAGCTGGGGGACGGCACGTCGTCAGGGCCAGAAACATGCACTGATGGCTCCCCCTGTAGTTTGGTGCCGGCGCAGGTCAGCGGTATCACAAACGCCGTCCAGATCACAGCAGGCGACGCCGATGCGTGTGCGTTGCTAGCCGGCGGCCAGATTGACTGCTGGGGCAACAACGGGTACGGGAACCTGGGGGACGGCACCTCGTCAGGTCCAGAAATATGCAACGGCGGTGTCGCCTGTAGTGTGAACCCGGTACAGGTCAGTGGGATAGAATGATCGGCCGACGCCTGCTGCGCGATACGGTCCCGTGCATGCCAGCCACGGTGTCTGTCACAGCGGCTTACACTGACACATGGCTGACAGACCACTGACATAGGCACGCAATGGAGCATTCAGGTTTCGCGGTCTGTACCGCAAGCGGGGTAGAATACACCTTTATTGATGGGAGCCTCGATGGTCGGCCGTCTGGGCGGCTGTCCGGTGCGGCTCCTTGATCGGGCCTTTCTCTGTGCCCGGGTCTTCCGCCGGCTGAAAAGAAGGCTATGAATGAACGTGTACGTCGTGATGATGATGTGCGCCTCGCTACACCCCGGGTGCAGCGGCTCTCTCCTGGGATGGAGCGCGAGGCGACGAGGCTGCTCGCAGCGCTGCTGGTCAACGCCGTAGCCCGCCGCAAGGCCGGGCAGGGTGCTGTGCCGATCCGTCCTCCGGTCGGCCCTCCGGTCGGCCCTCCGGTTAAGCGTGGAGGTCCCACGAGCGCACGAAATCCCAATAGGCAAGCCAGATTGGCGGGCTTGAAGACCACCCCGACAATAGAGGAGGTAGTTAGAAGTTGAAAGAGATCGTCCGTCCCAGAAGGTTTGGTGATGAGGACGTGTTGCGGCTCGCGTCGCATCTGACCGAGCGTGACCGCTGGATCGCCAAGGACTGCTTCGAGTTCCGCGTGCTGACGAGCAGCCAGATCACACGCCTGCACTTCACAGGCACTCGAACCGCGTCCGCTCGCCTGAACGTGCTGTATCGCCTGCGTGTACTCGACCGCTTCCGTCCATCCTTGCCGATGGGAGAGGGCACCGCTCCGTATCACTGGATTCTCGATGAGGCAGGCGCGCTCATCGTCGCCGACCATCTCAACGTCGAGCGCGCGAAGCTCGGCTGGCAACACTCCGTCGCGGCCGGTGTCGCCACGAGTCAGAAGCTCGCCCATCACGTCGAGGCCAACGAGTTCTTCACCCGCGTCGCCGTCGAGGCCAACCGCGCTGGCGGAGCATTGTCAGAGTGGTATGGCGAGCGGACCTGCCACCACCTGTTCGCGGGGATCGTCGTCGCTGACGGCTACGGCGTGCTCAACCTCCCCGGCCGCGCGCCCATGTGCTTCCTGGTCGAGCTTGACCGCGCCAGCGAGCCGACCGGGCGGCTGCGCAAGAAGGCAGAAGACTACGAGCTGCACCTGTACCGCAGCGCCCTGAGACGGCGTGACCCGTTCGTGCTGGTGCTCGTCCCGAGTGCCGCACGCGCACGCACGATCAGCGCCGCTGTCGCCGACAGCACCGCGCCGATCGCAGTGGCCGTGTGGAGCCAGCGCAGCACTGGCTCCACACTCGCGGTCGTGGCCGACGCCAAGAACGGTCTCCAGCAGGCCCGGCCGACACCGGTGGGCGAGGGGTTGAGATCGGCCGGCGGTTCTGCTCTCCTCGACCACCCACCAGACCCCGACCGTGAGCTGGAGCCGATGCCATGACCCGCACATGCCTTTACACCCGCATCTCCACCGACGAGGAGAACCAGCCAACCTCGCTCGCCTCCCAGCACGAACGGCTGGAGGCGTTCTGCAAGGTGCAGGAGGACTGGCGGATCATCGCCCACCACGAAGACCGCGCCACCGGCACCAAGCTGGAGCGGCCCGGCCTACAGGCAGCGCTCGACCTCGCCCGCCAAGGCCGCATCGACCAGCTGCTCGTCTACCGCATCGACCGGCTATCGCGCAAGGTTCGCCAGCTCGCAGGGATCGCCGAGGAACTCGACAACCTCGGCGTGATCCTGCGCTCCGCCACCGAGCCATTCGACACCGGCTCAGCAGCGGGGCGGATGATGCTGCAAATGCTCGGCGTGTTCGCCGAGTTCGAGCACGCCACGATCGTTGACCGCGTGACCTCCGGTATCGAGCGGCGCGCCAGGGAAGGCCGCTGGCCAAACGGACGCATCCCCTTCGGATATGAACGCAACGACCGCAAGGAATTGATCCCCGACGAGCGCACCGCACCGGTCATCCGGCGCATCTTCAAGTGGTACGCCGCCGGACGACTCGGCGCCGCCGCCATCGCCCGCCGCCTCGACTCAGAACACGCGCCCTCGCCGCCGCGCGGCTGGCAGCCAGCCGTCGTGCTGTGGATTCTCGCAAACCAGGCGTATGTCGGCCGCGTTCACTGGCGCGAGCAGACATTCCCCGGAATCCACGAGCCACTGACCGACCAGGACACCTTCGACCGGGCGCAGGCATTGTTGAAGGAGCGCGGGGAGGATTGGGCGCTGCGCGCCTCAAACCGCGCTGACTTCCTGCTCTCCGGCCTGTTGCGCTGTGGGCGCTGCCGCCGTGCCTACGTCGGCATGTCCGCGAAGGGAAACGGCGGCACCTACCACTACTACGCCTGCTCAGGGCGACAGAAGCTCGGCCGCAAAGGCTGCGACGGCGAGCGGCTACCCAAGGACAAGCTGGAGACCGCGATCCTCGACCAGCTCACCGGGCTCTACCGGAACGGAGGCCTCATCCGCGACGCGATCGAGCAAGCCGCCGCCAGCAGCGAAACCGACCGCGCCGCCCTCACAGAAAAGCGTGCCTCGCTCGCCAAGGGGATTACCCGCGCCGAGCGCGCGATCGAGCGCTACCAAGACGCCTTCGAGAACGGCGCCCTCGATCCCGCGCGCTTCAAGGAGCGCCTATCCGCCCTCGACACGCGCCTGGACGCCCTCCACGAGCAAGACCAAGCACTCGCACGCGAACTCGCCGCAGACACGCCTACAACGCCCGACACGACGGCGCTCCACGCCGTCGCCGACCAGCTCGCCCACATCATCGCCACGGGCGACACCGACCAGACCAAGGCCCTGCTACGCATCCTCATCGCCGACCTGAGCGTCAACAGCCGCAACGAAATCCTGCCCACCTACCGCGTCGGCGCGCCCGTGGTTTGCGCACAGACAAGTTCAGTGGAGCTAGAGGGGCTCGAACCCTCGACCTCCGCCATGCCATGGCGGCGCTCTCCCAGCTGAGCTATAGCCCCAGATGCGTCATCGTATCGCCTTCGACGGCTCGCTTAGATCTGCCCCGATGTCTACGACGGAAGACGGGCGCGATGCCCACGGCTGCCTGAGGGAGTGCTCTATCTCGTAGTCCTGGGCCCAGTGGACCTTGGCGGCTTGGTTGTTGCGTGTCGGGCCGAGTCGTAGGCTGATGGTCGAGCAGCCGGCAACCTCGCGCGCTGGTATGAGATAGCACTTGCCGGTGTCTGGCGAGTAGACCGCAACCGCGTCGATTTCGTCGGCCGAGTAGGTCGTTCGGCGATAGCCGCCGGGGGTGTGACGGCTTGTGACGCAGTAGGCCATGATGACATCTCCCTGACGTGATGCACACTTGCATTGCACCCGCAGCAGGCGCCGCCTCGTGTCGATCGCGAGGTCGTATCGGCCGCGGCCGCCGTCGCCGAGAGGTCGCAGCACGACGAGGCCGAGGCGAATCGCGGCCGCGGCAATCTCGGCCTCTGCGACGGCGCCCTTCTGTGAGGTGTTCAGGTTCGGCACGCACCGGACGCTACCGAGCTGAATGTGACGTGAATGTGTTTTTTGTGACCGGAGTGTGCGCAACTCACGCGCGCGCGATGGGCTGCGATCGAGTACGCAGCCCAGGTGGAAGGTGGGCCGGTGTCGAGTGCTCGGATGGGAGGAACGTGTGCCATGTCGGACGCCCAGACGCGAGGAGTCGAGCGCCCTCCCTGGGACGGAGGTCACGTGACGGAGCCCGCCCCGTCTCCAGCGCCCATCCTGCCGCCGCCACCCCTACCCCCGCGGTACGAACTCCGGCACGTCGAGTCGCTCCCCGTCCCCGCCGTCGTCGTCGCGTCCCCCGCGCACACTCCCTCCCGCACGCTCCACGCCGCGCCCACGGACTCGTGCGCCGCCGCCGCCCGCCTGGTCGAGCCTCGCCGTCATCGATCCATGCGTCAGCCGCACGTCGCGCAGCAGCCGCTCGGCGTTCGTGCGCAGCGACGCCCCGAGGTCGCGCAGATTGCTCGACACCGCTGTGCCCTCGCGCAAAACCTCTGCGGCCACGGCGTGCGCCTCGCCGAGGATCTCGCGCACCTCCGCCCGTGCGCGCGCGCGAATCTCGTTCGCGCGCTCCTGCGCCTCCACGCGCAGCCGCGCCGCCTCCTGATCGATCGCGCCGCGTGCCCGCTCGGCCTCCTGCCGCGCGTCGGCCAGGCTGACCTCCGCTTGTACGCGCGCCTGCCCCAGCGTGGCCTCGGCCTCCTGCCGCGCGTCGGCCAACGTGGCCTCGGCCTGCGTGTGCGCCTGCCCGAGCATCGCCTCGGCCTCGCGCTGTGCCTGCACCGTCACGTGCTCAGCCCCCGCTGCTGCGTCCGCGAGCGTCTGCTGCGCTTGGGCGCGGGCCTCCGCGAGGGCGTGCTCGGCCTGCCCCAGCGTCTGCTCCACCCGCCGCCGCTCCTCCTCGCCGGCCTGCTGCGCCTCTCCGCGCAAGCGCTCGGCCTCCCTGTGCGCGTTTGCGAGCGCCTCCGTCGCCGCCGCATTCGCGCTCGCCAGTGCCTCGCCCCGCACGGCCTCCGCCTGCGCACGCGCCTCGCGCAGGATCTCGCCCGCCTCCTCCTCGGCCGCCCGCACCCGGTGCTCGCCCGCGCGGTCTGCCTCGGCGATCCGCTCCCTCGCGCGCTCCTCAGCCTGCTCGCGCAGCCGCGTTGCCGCGCGCTCGGCGGCTTGCACGATCTGCTCGACGCGGTTCGGGGCCTCCTCGTACATCGACCGCGCCGAAGCCTACCGGGGTCGCGGGCCGGCCTTGCTCGTGGCAGCAATCGTGGGAAATACGTCCTTGCGGACAGCGCGCCTTTCGGTCACGATCAGGCGATGACGCAACCGCTCGATGCCCGCCGCCAAACACTCCCGCATCGCAAAACGGGACAGCTCGAGCCCGCCGCACACCGCCGCTTGACCGCGCGCGAGGTCGTCATCCTCATCTACCCCGGCGTCCAAAGCCTCGACGTCACCGGTCCGCTAGAGGTCTTTGCCGGCGCCACCCAGCTGTTCGGCTCCCACGCCGGCCGGGGCTCGACCCCTCACGATCGGGGCTACCGCGTGCACATCGTCTCCCCCGACGGCGCTGCCCTCACCACGTCGAGCGGCCTGACCCTCGTGCCGCACGCCGCCATCCACGACGCGCCACCCAAACTCGACACCCTGTTGATCGCCGGCGGCGCCGGCGTCGACGCGCTCTGCCACGACCCCGCCGCGCTCGCCTGGGTCTCCGCCCGGGCTTGCCGCAGCCGCCGTGTCGCCTCCGTCTGCACCGGCGCCTTCGCGCTCGCTGCCGCCGGCCTCCTGGACGGCCGCCGCGCGACCACCCACTGGGCCGCCGCCGGCGAGCTGGCCCGCCGCCACCCGCTCGTGCGCGTCGACCCCGAGCCGATCTTCGTCCGCGACGGCCGCTTCTGGACCTCCGCTGGTGTGACCGCCGGTATGGACCTCGCACTTGCCCTCGTTGAGGAAGACCTCGGCCGCGATGCCGCGCTGACGATCGCCCGCCACCTCGTCCTGTTCCTGCGTCGCCCCGCCAACCAGTCCCAGTTCAGCGCCACCCTCGCCGCACAGGCGTCCGCCCACAGCTCGCTGTTTGACATCCAGCGCTTTGCCCTGGAGAACCTCGCCGCCGACCTCTCTGTGCCGGCCCTCGCCGATCGCGCCCACATGAGCGCCCGCCACTTCGCGCGCAGCTTCCGCTCCGAGACCGGCGTCACCCCCGCCCGCTTTGTCGAGCGCCTGCGCCTGGAGGCCGCGCGCCGCGCCCTGGAGGACACCCCCGACCCGCTTGCCGCGATCGCCTCGCGCTGCGGCTTTGGCACGCCCGAGACGATGCGCCGCACCTTCCTCCGTGCCCTCGGCACCGGCCCCGCCGAGTACCGCCGCCGCTTCCACGCGATCCCCGCCGCCGCCGCCGCCGTCGTCGTCGCGAACGCCGCCGCCTGAACGACTCACCGCCGTCCTTCCGACCCACCGACCCATCCCGCCGCCGCGCCCCGCGCGGCGGCCCCCAACAAAACACCCCCCAACAAAACACCCCCCAACAAAACACCCCCCAACAAAACACCCCCCAACAAAACACCCCCCAACAAAACACCCCCCAACAAAAAAACACCCCCAGCAAAGGACACCATGAACATCGCGATCCTCCTGTTCGACCGTCTCACCGCCCTCGACGCGATCGGGCCCTACGAGGTCCTCAGCCGCCTCCCCGACGCGACCGTCACCTTCGTGGCCGAGCGCCCCGGCCTCGTGCGCACCGACACCGGCCGGCTCGCCGTCAACGCCGACGCCGCCCTGGCGGACCTGCCGCGCCCCGAGATCCTGCTCGTCCCCGGCGGTCCCGGCCAGAGCGCGCTGATGGACGATGGCCCCCTCCACGCCTGGCTGCGCGCCGCGCACGAGCACACCACTTGGACGACCTCCGTCTGCACCGGCTCCCTGATCCTCGCCGCCGCCGGCCTGCTCGCCGGCCGGCGAGCCACCACCCACTGGGCCGCGCGCGAGGACCTCGCACAGCTCGGCGTCGAGGTCGTTCCCGAGCGCTACGTCTTCGACGGCCGCTTCGCCACCGCCGCCGGCGTCTCCGCCGGCATCGACATGGCGCTCGCGCTCGCCGCGCGCATCGCGGGCGAGCAGGTCGCCCAGGCGATCCAGCTCGGCATCGAGTACGACCCCGCACCGCCCTTCGAAGCCGGCTCGCCCGCGCGCGCTCCCCAGTCGCTCGTGGAGGCCGTCCGCGCCTACTCGCGTTTCGCCGGGCAACCGGCCTGACCGACCGGGCTGAAAATTCCACGGACTAGGAGTAGTCTCGTGTCTTCCCACACAAGGAGGATTGAGAGATGGCTGGAGAAGCGCTGTTCCTTGGCTGGGGGCCCGTCGTGCGGGGTCGCGAGCAGCTCGCGCTGCAGGTCTTCCAGGAAACGCTCGACTACTACGGCAAACTGCAACAGGAAGGCCGCATCGAAAGTTTCGAACCTGTGTTGATCGCCCCTCACGGCGGCGACCTCGGCGGCTTCATTCTCGTGCGCGGCGAGCGCTCCCGCCTCGACGAGATCCGCTCCAGCGACGAGTTCGAACGTCAGGTCGTGCGCGCCGGGACAGTTGTGGACAACGTCGGCGTCATCAATGCCAACACGGGCGAAGCCCTCGGCCAGACGATGGGACGCTTTCAAAGCGTCTCCCAAGAACTGCTCGGCTGAAGGCGAACCTCTCCTGCGGCCTGCGCTAACGTAAGCGCCGCTGCGAGCTTGCGCAACGCGACCGGGAGGGGTACGCCATGTCCGAGAACCCGTTTGAAACGACCGCCACCCGCGGGCGCAAACTGAGCGTCTTCGACTCCGGCGCGACCGAACGCACGGCCAGCGCGACGTTCTTGCTCGGCCAGGTGATGTTCCTCGTCGCAATCGCGCTCGCCTTCGCCTCTGCCGGTACCTACATCGGCCGCGACCTGTCCCTCGGAACGGCCACCGTCTGCGAGCTCGGCGCGCTTGGGATGCTGATCGTGCAGATGTTTGTGCCCGCCCTGCGCACCGGCTCTGTGGGGATGGCTTGGATGTTCGGTCTGGCCCTGCTGCTCGGCCTGGGCCTGGGGCCGGTGATCGCCAACTACGCCACCTACGACCCCTCCGCGCTCTACGATGCGGCCGGCGGCACCGCGCTGACGGTCGGCGCGATGGGCTCCTTCGGCTTTGCCACCTCGCACGATTTGATCCGCTGGATGCGCCCCCTGTTCTGGGCGCTGCTCGGCGTCTTTGGCCTGTCGATCGTCCTGATCCTGATCGGCTCCGGCGAACACCTCGTGCTCAACCTCGCGATCTACCTGATCGTCAGCGCCTACCTCGCGATCTACTTCCAAATCATCCGCCGCACCGCCACCGAGCGCGACGTCGTCTGGATCGCCACCGGCGTCTTCATCAACATCGTCAACATCTTCCTCACGCTCCTGCGCATCTTCGGCAACAGCCGCTGAGGGACGGCGTCGCTGAGGGACGCGGCCGTTGAGGACGGCGTCGCTGAGGGACGGCGCCGCGCGCTGCATCGCCCCGGCGGTGGCGTGTTTGTTTTTGCGGCCGATTCGCGGC
The DNA here is from genome assembly GCA_963804675.1 of uncultured Solirubrobacterales bacterium. Classification (GTDB taxonomy): domain Bacteria; phylum Actinomycetota; class Thermoleophilia; order Solirubrobacterales; family Solirubrobacteraceae; genus Palsa-744. The sequence continues at coordinate 4,078,564 of CAWDRI010000001.1, forward strand.
GGCGCGCGTACGCGCGCGCGAATGGCGCCCGATTTTTGATCGTCGGGGGCCGCTGTGTGCCGTCGCGCGAGCGTTCCGTCCCCGGTGGCTCGCTAACCTCCCCGCGGCGAGATGACCGAGTCACATCCATACGAGCCGCACGAGATCGAGCGTCGCTGGCAGGCGGTCTGGGCGCGTGAGCGCACCTGGGAGGTCGTCAACGATGAGATTGCCACCGCGCGTGCGCGCGGTGGGGGAGGGGAGGAGGGTGTCGAGCACCCAAAGTCCTACGTGCTTGAGATGCTGCCCTACCCGAGCGGCGAGCCCCACATCGGCCACCTCAAGGTGTACTCGGTCGGCGATGCGCTCGCGCATTTTCACCGTCGTCTCGGCCGTCGCGTGCTGCACCCCATGGGCTACGACTCCTTCGGCCTGCCCGCCGAGAACCACGCGATCAAGACCGGCGTGCACCCCCGCGAGTCCACGGCCGCCTCGATCGCCTCCTTCCAGCGCCAGTTCCGCGCGTGGGGCATCTCGATCGACTGGTCGCGCGAGCTGGCCACCTCCGAACCGTCCTATTACCGCTGGACCCAGTGGATCTTCCTGCAGCTGTTGCACGCCGGTCTGGCCTACCGCAAGGAGGCCGCCGTCAAGTGGTGCCCCAACGACCAGACCGTCCTCGCCAACGAGCAGGTCGTGGACGGCTGCTGCGAGCGCTGCGGCGCGCAGGTGCAGCTGCGCCAGCTCGAGCAGTGGTTCCTGCGCATCACCGACTACGCCGAGCGCCTCCTGGGAGACCTCGATCAGATCGACTGGCCCGAGCACGTCAAGACGATGCAGCGCAACTGGATCGGCCGCTCCGAGGGTGCCGAAGTGATGTTCCGGTGTGAGGCCCTGGACGTCGACTATCCCGTCTTCACGACCCGTCCCGACACGCTGTTCGGCGCGACCTTCTTCGTGATGGCGCCCGAGCACCCCGACGTCCTGCGCCTGGCGGCCGGCACCGAGTACGAGGACGCTGCGCGCGCCTACGTCAACCACGTGCTCACCGAGTCAAACGAGGAGCGCGGCGCCGTCGACAAGCCCAAGACCGGCGTGCCCCTCGGGCGCACCGTCGTCAACCCCGTCAACGGCGAGCAGATCCCGATGTACGTCGCCGACTACGTGCTGATGGAGTACGGCACCGGCGCGATCATGGCCGTCCCCGCGCACGACGAGCGCGACCACGCGTTCGCGCTCGCGTACGACCTGCCGATCCGGCGCGTGATCGCGGGCGCCGCGGAGCCCGCGCCGGCCGATTTCAAGGCCGACCCCGATCTGAGGACCGGTGCCGAGTGGGAGCGATCCGCTCGCAGCCTCCCCTACACCGGCGACGGGCCGTTGATGAGCTCCGACGCCCGCTTCGACGGCAAGGGCAACCGCGAGGCGCTCGGCGAGATCGTCGCCTGGCTCGACCGCGAGGGCAAGGGCCACGCGTCGGTCAACTACCGCCTGCGCGACTGGCTGATCTCGCGCCAGCGCTACTGGGGCTGCCCGATCCCCGTCGTCTACTGCGAGCGCTGTGGGATGGTCCCGGTGCCCGAGGCCGACCTCCCCGTCGAGCTGCCCGACATCGAGGACTACGCGCCGCAGGGCCGCTCGCCGCTCGCCGCAGCCGAGGACTGGGTCGCGACGCGCTGTCCGCGCTGCGACGGCGACGCCCGGCGCGAGACCGACACGATGGACACGTTCGTCAACTCCTCCTGGTACTTCCTGCGCTACTGCGACGCGCGCAACGACGACGCCGCCTGGGACCCCGCGGCGCTGCGCCAGTGGATGCCCGTCAACCAGTACATCGGCGGCGTCGAGCACGCGATCCTGCACCTGATGTACGCGCGCTTCTTCTGCAAGGCGCTCGCCGACCTCGGCCAGCTCGACTTCCAGGAGCCCTTCAGCGCGCTGTTCACCCAGGGCATGATCACCAAGGACGGCGCCAAGATGAGCAAGTCGCGCGGCAACGTCGTATCGCCGGCGTCGATCGTCGAGCGCCACGGCGCGGACACCGCCCGCTGCTACATCCTGTTCATCGGCCCCCCCGACCAGGACGCCGACTGGTCCGACGACGGCGTCGAGGGCATGTACCGCTTCCTCGGGCGGCTGTGGCGGCTGGCGGCGGAGACCGCGCAGCGCGAGGGCGGCGGTCGCGCTGGGTGGGAGGCGCACGCCGACGGTGTCGAGGGCGAGGGGCCCGACCTGCAGCTGCTACGCAAGGCGCACTGGGCGATCGACAAGGTCTCGGGTGACCTGCGCCGCTTCGCGTTCAACACCGCGATCGCCGCCGTGATGGAGCTGCTCAACGAGTGTTCGCGTCTGCGCGAGCAGATCGGCCTGGACGCGCAGCGCGCCGCGCTCTCGACGGCCGCTTCGCTGCTGTTCCCGTTCGCGCCGCATATCTGCACCGAGATCTATGCGCTGCTGAACGACGGTGCGCGCGTCTGGGAGCAGCCCTGGCCGCAGGCCGACCCGGCGCTGCTCGAACGCGACGTCTACGAGCTCGTCTGCCAGGTCAACGGCAAGCTGCGCGACCGTGTCCAGGCGCCCACCGAGGCCACCCCCGAGCAGCTCAAGGCGCTGTGCCTCGACGCGCCCAACGTGCGCGCGCACCTCGACGGCAAGCAGCTCGTCAAGGAGATCGTCGTGCCGGGGAAGCTCGTCAACCTCGTTGTAAGGTAGCTCGCGCGTAGGGGTAGGGCGGAGTGGCTGCCGGGCTCGCGGGCCGGTCCGGCGCAGGGCATACACTCGTTCGGTGGCCGCGCTCAAGCCCGCCTACCTGATCCACGGCGACGACCACGGCGCCGTCGCCGAGCGCCGCGCGCGGCTGTGCGCGCTCGCGCGCTCTGAAGGCGACGGGGCCAGCGTCGAGCAGCTCGCCGGCGGACCCGCCGAGCTGGCCGGTGCGCTCGCCGCGATGACCTTTGCGATCGGCCGTCGCGTGATCGTCGTCGATGGCGTCGAGCGCTGGAAGGACGCCGAGGTGCAGCGCGACCTGCAACCGGCGATGAGCGCGATGGCGCCCGATACGACCGTCGCGCTGTTCGCGCGCGAGGAGAGCCGCAGCAAGGCCCCCCTGGCGCTGCACAAGGCGGTCAAAGCCGCCGGCGGCCAGATCGTCGTCCAGGCGACCGTCAAGCCGTGGGAGTTGCCGCGCTGGGTGCGCGAGCAGGCCGGCCGGCTCGGGCTCGCGCTCGACGCCGCCGCCGCCAAGGCACTCGTCGCCCAGGTCGGCGAGCGTCAGCAGCGGCTGCTGCGCGAGCTCGAGAAGCTCGCGCTCGAACTCGCGCCCGAGCCAGCGCAGGGCGAGCCGGCCGAGGGTCCCATCCGGGTGGGGACCGCGCAGATCGAAGCGCGCGCCGCGCACTCCGCCGAGCGGCGCGCGTTTGCGCTCGCCGACGCGCTCGTCGGCGCCGACTCCCGCACCGCGCTGCACACCTACCTGCGCCTGCGCCGCCAGGGCGAGCGCATCACCGGCCTGACCTACCTGATGGCCTCCCGCCTGCGCGACGCGCTCGCCGTCGCGCTGCGCCTGGAGCACGGCGAGTCCGCCGCCGAGATCGCGCGCGGACTGCGCATGCCCGCGCGCGCCGCCGAGCGCTTCCTCGCCGACGTCGCGCGCAGCGACCCCGCACGCCTGCGCGGTGCGCTCGGCGTGCTCGCCACCCTGGAGCTGGACACCCGCGGCGGTGCGCCGCTGCGGGCCGCGCGCAGCGGCCACGCCGCGCTCAGCGAGGACACGCTCGCCGTACGCGCGCTCGCCGCGATCACTGCTACGGCGTCCTGAGCGCTGCGCGGTGAGGATGGCGCGCGATGGCGAGGACGCGCGCTGAGAACGGCGCGCTGAGCGCTACTTGGTCTCGCTCGCGGCGCGCGTACGCGCCGCGAGGCTCTTCTTGCGCGCACCCGTGTTGCGGTGCAGCGCGCCGCGCTTGACGGCCTTGTCGATCGTGCTCACCAGCGTGCGGTGTTCGGCGTCGGCGACCGCCTCGTCGCCGCTCTGGACCGCGGTCTCCAGGCGCCGGAAGTAGGTCTTGATCGTCAACGTGTACAGCCGGTTCTCCAGGCGCTCGCGCTCGGCGCGCAGGATCCGCTTCTTCTGGGAGTGGATGTTGGCCATGATCTTTGGGGTGGGGCGGGCGCTCCGGCTGAGCGCGAACCTCGACGGTGCGCCCTGCAAAACCAGCGCCGGCCGCGCCGCGCAGCGCCGTACTATAGCGGCCTTGTCCGCGAGCGCAGAAGGTCCAGAGCAGCCCCTGAGCCCGCGGCCCGATTCGGTGGGATCCGGCGCGGGAGCCGGCGCAGGGCCCGGAGCGGGTCGGCCGGGCGCCGCGGGTGGGGGTGCAGGCGAACGCGTCGCGCGCAACACCGCGATCTTCTCGATCCTCACCGCCTTCTCGCGCGTCGCCGGGCTCGGGCGCGAAATCCTCGCCGCGAGCTACTTCGGCACCGGCGCACCGGCATCGGCGTTCACGCTCGCGAACCTGGTTCCCAACCTCGTCGCCAACCTGTTCGCGCAGGCCGCGCTGTCCGCGGCGTTCGTGCCCGTCTTCACCGACCTGCTCCAGCAGGGCCGCCGGCGCGAGGCTTTCAAGCTCGCCTCGACGCTGTTCTGGATCATGCTGATCGCGCTCGCCGCGATCACCGCGTTCTTCGAGCTGCTCGCCGGCGTGATCATGCCGCTGTTCACCGGGCCCACCTTCAGCGCGGCCACCGTCACCCTCACCGTCGGCCTCTCCCAGGTGCTGTTTCCCGTCGTGCTGCTGCTCGGGCTCACCGGCCTGCTCGTCGGGATCCTGCAGTCCTACGAACACTTCACGATCCCCGCGCTCGCGCCCGCCGTGTGGAACGTCGTGATCATCGTCGGCCTCGTCGTGCTCACTCCGGACTTCCACGGCGAAGACCAGCTCTACGCCTACGCGATCGGCATCCTGATCGCCACCGGCGTGCAGTTCGCGATGGCGCTCGGCGCGCTCGCCCGCATCGACTTCCGCCTGCAGTTCCACATCGACTGGCACGACCCCCGCATCCGCCAGGTCTTCATGCTGATGCTGCCCGTCACGATCGGCCTCGGGATCGTCAACCTCGACCAGTTCATCAACGCCTCCTTCGGCACGCTCGTCAACAATGAAGCCCCGCGCGCGATCGAAAACGCCTTCCGCATCTACATGCTGCCCCAGGGGATCTTCAGCGTCGCCGTTGCCACCGTTCTCTTTCCCACCCTCAGCCGCATGGCCGCCCGTCGCGATCCCGGCGGCATGCGCCGCGCGATCGGGGTCGGCATGCGCCAGATCAACCTGCTGCTGATCCCCGCCGCCGCGTTCATGATCGTGCTCGCCACGCCGATCGTGCGGCTGCTCTTCGAACGCGGGCACTTCAACGCCGAATCGACCCACCTGGTGTCGATCGCACTGTTCTGGTTCGCCTTCTCGCTGCCCTTCGGCGGCCTGAACCTGTTGCTGACGCGCACCTTCTTCGCCGTCCAGCGCCCCTGGATCCCGACGAGCCTCGCCGCGCTCAACATGGTCGTCAACATCATCGTCTCGATCTCGCTCTACAAACCGCTCGGGATCGCCGGGCTGATCATCGGCACGCTCGCCGCCAACGTCGTGATGACCGCCCTGCAGTACCGCCGGCTGCGCATCGGCTTCAACGGTCGCCTCGAGGGCGCCCACACAGCGATGATCACAGCTCGCATCGTGGTCGCCTCCGCGCTGCTGGCCGGCGTCTCCTGGGTCGTCTGGTACGTCCTGAACGACCTGCTCGGCGGCTCCCTGCCCGCGCAGGTCCTCAGCGTCGGCGGCGCCGGCCTGGCCGGGGTGTTCGTCTACTCGCGCGCCGTCCTTGCGATGCACATCCCCGAGGCCCACCAGGTGCGCCGCCTCATCATGCGCCAGCTCGGGCGCGCCTGAAGGCAGGACGGGGCGGCCGGCCGGTTTGGGGTGCCGGGGCGCTGGACGGGCGGCTGGCCGGTTTGGGGTGCCGGGGCGCTGGACGGGCGGCTGGCCGGTTTGGGGTGCCCGGGCGGTGGACGGGCGGGTCTGCTCGGGTTGGGCGTACCCGGGCATACGGCGGGGCGGGTTTTGGCCCGCCCCGTCGTACCGGTCATAGATCACCACTGAACTACTACGTCCCAGGACTTGTGTCGTATGCCTGGGTGGCGTGACACTCCCGACCACCTGGACAGGCCGCCCGCGAGGGGCGCGTTGCCACGGTTGAGCCGAATGGCTCGCGGTCGAGTAGGCGATCCGCCGGAGCCTTAAGGCTAGCGCGTCGGGCTGGGGTGGACCCCGCCGGCATGCGGCGGGGTCAGCCAGGGCCGCATGCGGCCCTGGCCCGACCGGTGCATGCACCGGTCGGCCGGTCCGCGCATGCGCGGACCGGAACACTCCAACTACCCTTCCCAATGTGGACCAGCCCCACATCCGCAACTTCTGCATCGTCGCGCACATCGACCACGGCAAGTCAACGCTCGCCGACCGCATCCTCGAGCTCACCCACACCGTCAACCAGCGCGACATGCGCGCCCAGCTGCTCGACTCGATGGACCTCGAGCGCGAGCGCGGCATCACGATCAAGGCGCAGGCGGTCCGCGTCTTCTTCGAGTCGCGCGACGGCAACACCTACCAACTGCACCTGATCGACACCCCCGGCCACGTCAACTTCACCTACGAGGTCTCCCGCTCGCTCGCCGCCTGCGAGGGCGCGCTGCTCGTCGTAGACGCCTCCCAGGGCGTCGAGGCGCAGACCGTCGCCAACACCTACCTCGCCGTCAACGCCGGCCTGGAGCTGATCCCGTGCCTGAACAAGCTCGACCTGCCGGGCGCGGAGCCGGAGCGTGTGGCGGGCGAAGTCGCCGAGCTGATCGGTGAGGACCCGGAGTCGATCCTGCGCATCTCCGGCAAGACCGGGGACGGCGTGGTCGAGGTGCTCGAGGAGCTCGTCAAGCGCGTCCCGCCGCCGAGTGGCGACCCCGCGGCGCCGCCGCGCGCGCTGATCTTCGACTCCGAGTTCGACCAGTACCGCGGCGTGATCGCCTACATCCGCGTCGTCAACGGCGTCTTTCGCAAGGGCGAGCCGATCCGTGCGATGGCCTCCGGGCTGCAAGCCGACATCGACGACATCGGCTGTTTCTCGCCGCAGATGATTCCCACCGACCAGCTCGCCGCCGGCGAGGTCGGCTACCTCATCACCGGCGTCAAGGACGTCAGCCAGCTGCGCGTCGGCGACACGCTTACGACGCGCGCCCGGGCCGGCGGCCCTCGGCCCATCGCTGGGCAGGGCGCCGCCGCCGGGGCCGCGAGCGGCGCAGGTGGTTCCGGCCGCGCCGGGGCGCGACCGGCCGAAGCCACCGAGGCGCTGCCTGGCTATCGCGAGGTCAAGCCGATGGTCTTCTGCGGCCTCTTTCCGATCGAGTCCGACAGCTACGCCGACCTGCGCGACGCGTTGGAAAAGCTCACGCTCAACGACGCCGCGCTGGCGTGGGAGCCCGAGACCTCCGATGCGCTCGGCTTCGGCTTTCGCTGTGGCTTCCTCGGCCTCCTGCACATGGACATCGTGCGCGAGCGCCTGGAGCGCGAGTACGACCTCGAGCTGATGGCGACGATGCCCTCCGTCGAGTTCGACGTGACGCTGACCAACGGGCAGGAGCTGGAGGTGCACAACCCCTCAGACATGCCTGACCCAGGCACCATCGAGGAGATCCGCGAGCCCTACATCAAGGCCCAGGTGATCACTCCGCGGGAGTTTGTCGGAGCGGTCATGGAGCTCTGTCAGGAGCGGCGCGGGGAGCACGCCGGCATGCACTATCTGTCCCCCGAGCGGGTCCAGATGACCTACGACCTCCCGCTCGTGGAAATCGTGCTCGACTTCTTCGACCAGCTCAAGTCGCGCACCCGCGGCTACGCCTCGCTGGACTACGAGCTGCAGGGCATGCAGCCCTCCAACCTCGTCAAGCTCGACGTCCTGCTCGCCGGCGATCCCGTCAACGCGCTCTCGATGGTCGTCCACCGCGACAAGGCCTACGAGGTCGGCCGTGGGCTTGTCGAAAAGCTGCGCAAACGGATCCCCCGCCAGCAGTACGACGTCCCGATTCAGGCCGCGATCGGCTCGCACATCATCGCGCGCGAGACCGTCAAGGCGTTCCGCAAGGACGTCATCTCGGGCTGCTACGGCGGCGACATCACGCGCAAGAAAAAGTTGCTCGCCAAACAGAAAGAGGGCAAGAAACGGATGAAGCAGGTCGGCCGCGTCGAGGTGCCCCAGGAGGCGTTCCTGGCGGTGCTGGAACTGGGGGAGGAGTGACTGTGGGGGTCAAGCGGCGCGGCTGGGCGCGCAGGCGGCGGTGGGGGCGGTCGGGAAATGTTTTTGCGGCGCCATTCGCGTCTGCGCGCGTACGCGCCCGCCCGCGCACGCGAATGGGCCACGGTGAGATGAGATGAGCACACCAGCCCCCCGCGTGCGCGTCCTGTTCGTCTGTCTGGGCAACATCTGTCGCTCGCCGACCGCCGAGGGCGTGATGCGCGCGCTCGTGGCCGACGCCGGCCTGGGCGAGCACATCGAGGTCGACTCTGCCGGCACCGGCGCGTGGCACATCGGCGAACCGCCCGACTCGCGCGCCACCACCGCCGCGCGCGAACGCGGGATCGACCTGGCCGGCGCCGCCCGGCAGGTGCGCGCGAGCGACTTCGACGAGTTCGACGTGATCGTCGCGATGGACGCCTCCAACCTCGCCGACCTGCGCCGCGTCGCGCCCGACGAGGCCGCGCGCGAGCGGATCGTGCTGCTGCGCGACCTCGACCCCGCGACCGCCGGGCGCGCGCTGGACGTGCCGGACCCCTACCACGGCGGGGCGAGCGGCTTCGAGCAGGTGCTCGACCTCGTCGAGGCGGCCTGCGCCGCGCTGCTGGTGCAGCTGCGCGCCGGACTGCCCGAGGCGGCCGGCGAGACGCGATGAGCCTGCCCGCGGGCGTCCGCGACGCGCGTCCGGTCGGCGGCGGGGACATCAACGAGGCCTTTCGCGTCACGCTCGCCGACGGACGTCCCGCGTTCGTCAAGACACGCGCCGACGCCGCGCCCGGCGAGTACGCCGCCGAGGCCGCCGGGCTGCGCTGGCTGGCCGAGCCCGGTGCGCTGCGCACGCCGGCGGTGCTCGAGGTGGCGGAGGACCACCTCGCGCTCGAATGGGTCACGCGCGGGAGCCTCAGCGAGGCCGGCGCCGAGGAGCTCGGGCGTGGCCTCGCGCTCGCGCATGCCGCCGGCGCACCGCACTTCGGCGCACCGGCGCCCATCGACGCCGATGCCACCACCGGCTTTGGCTCGCTGCGCCTGCCCAACGACCCCGCGCCCGACTGGCCGACGTTCTACGCCACGCGCCGGCTGCTCCCGCTCGCGCGCATCGCCCGTGAGCGCGGCGCGCTCGGCGAGCGGGGCGTGCGTGACGTGGAGTCGCTCAGCACGCGCCTGGCCGACCTCGCCGGGCCGCGCGAGTCGCCCGCGCGTCTACACGGCGACCTCTGGGGCGGCAACGTGATGGCCGACGCCGACGGGCGCCCCGTGCTGATCGACCCCTCCGCCTACGGCGGGCATCGCGAGGTCGACCTCGCGATGTTGCGGCTGTTCGGCGCCCCGTCGGAGCGCGTGTTTGACGCCTACGAAGAAATCGCCCCGCTCGCCGCCGGCTGGGAGCAGCGGGTTGAGCTGTGGCAGCTCGCGCCGCTGCTGGTGCACGCAGCCCTGTTCGGCGGCTCCTACGGCGGCGCCGCCGAACGCGTCGCCCGCCGCTACGCGGGCTGACGCGGACCGTCGGGTCTGTCCCCCCGCGCGTCGCGCGGCCGGAATAAACGACATGCGCCCCTCCACAGCCAGCGAGCGCCGCCGCCTCTACCTGCTCGCCCGCCTGCTCGTCGCGCGCCATTACCGGCGTGCGCTCACGTTGCACGCCGTCGCCAGCGCGCTCTGTTGCTCGCCGCGCCAGCTGCAGCGCGTTTACGCGCAGTTCGGCGACCTCACCTTCCAGGAGGACCTGCGGGCCCGTCGCCTCGCCGCGGCGGCCGAGCTGCTCGCCGGGCAGGCGATCCCCGTATGCGACATCGCCCGCCTCGTCGGCTACCACCACAGTTCGCACTTCGTACGCATGTTCCGCCGCCGCCACGGGGTCTCGCCCGCGTTCTACCGCGAGCGCTGCCGCCGCGCTCAGCGCGCCGCCGCGGTGCTCGCCGCGACCGGATCCGCGCGGTCGGCAAGCGCCAGCGTTTCCGCGCCGGACAGGCGCACGCGCACCAATGTTCCCCCTGCGCGCGTGCTCTCTACCGAGACCGAGCCGCCGTGCTGCTCGACGACCTGGCGCACGATCGCCAAGCCCAACCCCGAACCGGGCCGTTCGCGCGCCTGCGCGCCGCGGTAGAAGCGGTCGAAGACGTGCGGCCTGTCGTCCTCGGAGATGCCCGGTCCGTAGTCGCGCACCGTCAGCTCACCGCCCGACAACTGGACCTCGACCGGCGCGTCGGGGGGGCTGTACTTCAGCGCGTTGTCGAGCAGATTGTTCACCGCCCGCCCGAGACGCCCGGGCGCGCCCGTCAACACCGTCGGCGTCAGTCGTGCGCGCAGTTCGCGCTCGGGCGCGCGTCGGCGTGCGCGCGCGAGCGCCTCGCCGACGAGCACGTCCAGGCGCACGTCCTCGGTTTCGAGGTCCCGCGCGGGCTCCTCGCCGCGGGCGAGATCGATCAGGTCGTTGACCAGCGCCGTCAGCTCCTCGATCCCGTCGACCACCTCGCTCAGCAGCTGCTCGCGCTCGCGCGCGTCGATATCCGGCTCCTGCTGCAGAATTTCAATGTTCGTACGCAGGCTCGTCACCGGCGTGCGCAGCTCGTGCGAAGCGTCGGCCACCAGCTGGCGCTGGGCGTGCACCGACGCGTCCAGCGCGCTGATCGAGCGCTCCAGCGCATCGAGCATCGCGTTGAAGCTCACCGCCAGCCGGCCAATCTCATCCGCGCCCCCCGCACCCTCGATGCGGCCCGAGAGATCCCGCGTGCGCGCCACGTGCTCGGCCGCGCGCGTCAACCGACCCACCGGCGCCACCACCGCGCCTGCCACCAGCCGCCCGAGCAGCGCCGCCAGCGCGATCCCACCAAGCGCGACCGCCACCAGGATCAGGCGCAAACGGGCAAGCGCTTCGTCGACTTCCGTGAGCGGTTGCGCCAGCTGTGCGGCCACACCCGCGCGTACCGGCTCGGCGAGGATCCGCAGGTGGATGCCGTCCACCCACGCGTTCGTGAAGAACGGGCCACCCCCGCGCCTCGCCAGCGCCCGCGTGCGCGCGCTCACCGGCAGCGTCACCCGCGCCGAGCCCGACCGCACCAACACCCGGCCGCTCGCGCTCACCAGCTGCTGGTAGCCGCGCACCTGGTTGGGTCTCGGCGAGAGCCCGCCCAGCGGGTCGGCGCCCAGCGCCGTCGAGAACAGTCCCCGGCGCTCGCTCCGGCCTGGAGCGTGGGTTGTGAGAAAGCCCCGGCTCGGAGGATGGGTCGCGATGAAGCGCACCCCTCGCGCGCGGTCGCGCAATTGCGTATCCACCTGTCCGCGCAGCTCGTGCCCCACCAGCACGTAGGTGAGCGCCGACGCCAGCAGCACCGCCACCGCCACCGCCGCCGCCGCGAGCACCGTGATCCGGCGGCGAAAGCTCATCGCAGCACGTACCCCACGCCGCGCACCGTGTTCAGCACACGCGGCTCGCCGCCGGCCTCGGTCTTGCGGCGCAGATAGCCCATGTACACGCCGAGCGAGTTCGACGTCGCGCCGAAGTCGTACCCCCACACATGCTCGAAGATCGCCGAGCGCGTCAGCACCTTGCGCGGGTGGCGCAGGAACAGCTCGAGCAGCAGGAACTCAGTGCGCGTCAACTCGAGCGCGCGCTCGCCGCGAAACGCCTCGTGTCCCAGCCGGTCGAGCCGCAAATCCGCGAACGCCAACGTGCTCTCCGGCTCCTCCACGCTCGTGCGTCGCAGCAGCGCCCGCAGGCGCGCCTTGAGCTCCCGCAACGCAAACGGCTTCACCAGATAGTCGTCCGCGCCCGCATCCAGACCCGCCACCCGGTCGTCGATCTCCGCGCGTGCCGTCAGCATCAACACCGGTGTGCGGTCGCCCGCCGCCCGCAGCCGCCGGCAAACCTCGAGGCCGTCCACGCGCGGCATCGCCACGTCCAGCACCACCGCCTCGTACTCCGCCGCGCCCAACCGCTCCAGCGCCTCGCGGCCGTCGGCGGCCTGCTCGACCTCGTAGCGCTCCAGCGTCAACGCGCGCGCCAGTGCGTGTTGCACCGCCGGCTCGTCGTCCACCACGAGGATGCGTGTCTGTTCGGTCATAGTGGGATCACGCCTGTAGGTTGCCGGCTCGGCAACGCGAGCGCGGGCGACGTCCGCCGGTCGCTGTTGGATGGTGCCACCGCGTGCACCACGGGTAATTTGACATTGATTGCCCTTGCCCAGGCTAATACGAGATGAAGAGAACCCGAAGAATCAGCGAAGAACACACGCCAGCCGCCGTCGGTGCTGTGCCCGGCGGCGGCGAGCGCGAGGAACCGCTTGCGGGCTCGGGCGAGGACGCCGTCGGTGGGCGGCACGGCGAAGGGGACGACGGCTGGCACGGGGATGTCGCCGCCTCGCGGCCCAGCGAAGAGCGTGACCTAGCATCGGGTCTGCGCGCGCAGTCGCGCAAGCTGCGCAACAGCCTCATCAGCCTCGCGATCTTCTTCGCGATCGTCATCGCGCTGCTGTTCGGTGTCCCCGGTCTGCGCGCGGCCGGCGAGCAGATCACCGACGCCAAAATCCCCTGGGTGCTGTTCGCGGTCGTGCTCGAGGTGCTCTCCTGCATCTCCTACGTCGTGCTTTTCGAACTGGTCTTCGGTCGCCTGGGACGCAGCCTCAGCTCGCGCCTGTCGCTCTCCGAGCTGGCCGTCAACTCCGTCGTCTCGGTCAGCGGGCTCGGCGGCATCGCGCTCGGCGCGTGGGTGCTGCGCACCAAAGGCGTCTCGATCGAGCGCATCGCCAAGCGCTCGGTACTGATCTTCGTGCTCACCAGCGCCGTCAACGTTGGCGCCACCGCGCTGATCGGCATCCCGATGTGGCTCGGCCTGCTGCCCGGCTCACGTCGTGCCCTGGTCACGCTCCTACCCGCGCTGGCCGCGCTGGCCACGATCGCAGGCACGCTCGCCGCAGCCCGCTGGGCACGCCGCGCGGTCGCCGAGCGTCGCCGCGGGGCGGGTCGCCGCGCGACGGTCGCGCTGGTCGCCGTCGGCAGCGGCGTGCAGGAAGCCGTCGGCCTGATCCGCGCGCACAACCCGCGCCTGCTCGGGTCGCTCGGCTACTGGCTGTTCGACAACCTCTGCCTCTACGCCTGCCTGGCCGCATACGGCGGCGCGCCCTCCTTCTGGGTCGTCGCGATGGCCTACCTCGTTGGGATGCTCGCCAACTCGATACCGATCCCCGGCGGTTTCTTCGCTGTCGAAGGCGGCATCGTCGGCATGCTCCTGCTGTTCGACGTGCGGCCCGCCTCGATGGTGCTCGCCGCCGTCGTCACCTACCGCGCCGTCTCGCTCTGGATCCCCGCTCTGATCGGCAGCGCCGCCTTCCTCAGCCTGCGCAGCGAGATCGGCAAGCCGCTGCGCCCGCAAACCGGTGGCGTCGCCGGCGGGTGAGGCGGCGCGGGAGAGGTGCGATGGCGGGCGGCGAGGCGGCTTGGGGGCGTCGCGGGCGGCGAGGCGGCTTGGGGGCGTCGCGGGTGGCGAGGCGGCTTGGCGGCGTCGCCGGGTGGTGAGGCGGCTTGGCGGCGTCGCCGGGTGGTGAGGCGGCTTGGGGAGGGGGCGCGTCAGCGGGCGGTGAGGCAGCTTGGGACGGGGGTGCGCCGGCGGGCGGTGAGGCGGCTTGCGAGGGGGGTGCCGCTAGGCGGCGAAGCGGCTCACGGTTTGCCGAACAGCCCGACGTTCGTTTCCAGCGCCGCCGCCGCGCGCTGGCAGGCGCGGCCCGGCAGGCGGTGCATCGCCCTCTGCACCGCCGCCGGCTGCGGGCCTGTCAGGATCGGGCAGTACACCGGCGCCGGCAACGGTCTCGCCGCCGAGCCCGGCGCGTTCACCGGCCGCAGTGCGCGCACCGCCGCCAGCGCTTCGCCGAGGTCGTCGGAGAGCACCTCGATCGTCAGGCGACCGCTGTACAGCGCGATCGAGTTGCCCCCGTCGAACACGACCGCTGGCACGCCCCGCAGCAGCACGTTGCTGTGTTCGCCCAAACCGCCGTTGAATGCGACGTCATAAACCGTCGTCTTGACCTGCAGCGGCAGCGCGCACCCACTGCCTCGGAGCGCGCTGCTCTTGCCCGCCACGCAGTCGCCGTAATAGACGTTCTCGCCGCCATTGATCTGGTAGCTCTTGCGGCCGTCCGTCGCCGCCAGCGGGAACCGGCCGAAGCGCCGGCCCGTCCAATACGCCTTGAAGTACGGGAACGTCTGCGCTTCCGCCAGCTCGCCCGCTGCAATCGGCGCCGGCTTTTGAGTCGCACACCCGGCTCCCACAGCGGCTGTGAGCACAGCCGCGGCCACGACCACGGCGTTGCGGGCGATTCGCATCGGCGCATTATCACAGCGACTTTCGGCCACCCCACCTGTTAGAGGAGGGCAAGGACCCGCGGGACAGGCAGCGATCTCGACTCGCGGGGCCGGGGCCCGGTGGGGTAGCGCACCGGGCTCCGGCTAAGCGTTCCCGCCGGGGTGCCCCGTACGTTCCCTTTCCGCCGGGGCGCCCCGGCACGTTCGCGTAGGGTGAACCCGTGCGCGCCCGTCGGCCAAACGCGTTCACCGCTGGTCCCGCACCCGTGCCATCGAGCGTTCGTGTCCCACGCGGGGACGGGCCACGCGGGGACGGGTTGCGCGGGGACGGGCCTCGCGGGGATGGGTTGCGCGGGGATGGGCCTCGGGACCCAACACACGCAGATCCGCATCGGGAGTGGATGCATGCGGACAGTCGCGGCGCTCGGATGCGCCGGCTTTTGCGTCCCGTCGCCCTCGCCGGCCTCGGCATCGCCGTCTGGCTCATCGTCGACCCCCGCACCCCCGACCTCGCCGCCCAGGTCTACCGCGCGAACCTCTTTCGTGAAGTCGGCCCGCTCGTATGGGACTCGCGCTGGTATGGCGGGCACGACATCCCCGGCTACAGCCTGCTCTTCGGGCCGCTCGCCGCGCTGCTCGGGGTACGCACCGTCGGCGCGCTCGCCGTGCTCGCCTCCACCGCGCTCTTCGCGGCGCTCGCGGCGCGCTTCTTCGGCGCTCGCGCGGCCCGCTGGGGCGCGGCGTGGTTCGCGCTCGCCGCGCTCGGCGACGTCTGGAGCGGGCGCGTCACGTTTGCGCTCGGCGTCAGCTTCGGGCTCGCCGCGCTCGCCGCCTTTGTGCTGCCAGCGCGGCGGCCGCCGGTCGCCGCGCTGGCAGCAACCCTGGCCGCGCTGTGCGCCGCCGCCAGCCCCGTCGCCGGGGCGCTGCTCGCCCTCGCCGCGCTCACGCGCTCGCTGTTGATCCGCTCGCCGCGCACGCTGCTCGTACTCGGCGCTCCCCCAGTCCTGGTCATCGCCCTACTCGCCCTCGCCTTCCCCGAGGGCGGCTGGGAGCCCTACCCGTTCCTCTCCCTACTCGCCACCCTGGCGGCGCTCGCCGGCTTCCTGGCTGCGCTGCCGCCCGGCCCCCACCGGCGCCTGCTGCGCTTCGGCGCCCTGCTCTATCTCGCCGTCTGCCTCGCCTGCGTCCTGGTCCACACGCCCCTCGGCGGCAACGTCGAGCGCTACGGCATCCTGTTCGGCGGGCCGCTGCTGGTGTGCGCGCTGCTGCAGTCCGCGCGCCGCCCCGGTGTGTTCACTGCCGCCGCGCTGCTCGGGCTCGCGCTCTGGACCGCCTGGGGGCCCGTGCGCGAAACCGTCGCCGTCGCCGGCGACCCCTCCACCAGCGCCGCCTACTACGCGCCCGTCGTCCGCTTCCTCGACGCCCACGGTGGCGCTCGCCTACGCGTCGAGGTGCCCTTCACCCGCGCGCACTGGGAGGCCGCCTACCTCGCGTCGCACTTCATGCTCGCACGCGGCTGGGAGAAGCAGCTCGACGAGCGCCACGACGCCATCCTGCTCTCCAAACACCTCACCGCCGCCGCCTACCGCCACTGGCTACTCGCCAACGCCGTCGCCTACATCGCCCTCCCTGACGTGCCCCTCGACCCCTCCAGCGCCGCCGAGGGCCGCGTCCTTGCCGCCCGCCCCTCCTACCTGCGCGAGGTACTCCACACCCGCCACTGGCGCATCTTCGCCGTACGCGACCCCACACCGCTCGTCTCGGGCCCCGGCACGCTCGCCGCCGTCGGGCACGACTCCTTCTTACTGCATGCCTCTGCTCCCGGCCGCTTCCTCGTGCGCCTGCACTACACCTCCTACTGGACCGTCACCGCCGGCTCCGCCTGTGTCTCGGCGGCGCGTGACGACTGGACCGCCGTCTCCGTACGCGCCCGCGGTCTCGTGCGCGTCGCGGCGCGCTTCTCCCTCAGCCGCGCGCTCGGACTCGGCGGCCCCTCCTGTCGCTCCTGACCGGGGCGGGAAGCCGACGGCAGAGGACGGGAGGGGAAAGGGAGCCGACGCCGGGAGCAGGGGCAGGACGGAGGGGGGAAGAGCCGAGGCGGGGAGCAGAGGGGAGGACGGAGCGCGGAGGGGGCGCAGAGAGGCGAGCGGGGTAACGCCTCTCAGTGTTCCGGCGCCAACGCGTACAACCCCGTATCGCCCGTCAGATAGATCCGTTTCCCGTCGCTAATCACCGGGTCAAACGAACCCGTCTCCGCCCGATACACCACCCCACCCGTCGTCACATCCAGCCCGTAGCTGCTGTGCGTCCCGAGATCCGAGAAGTACACGATCTTCCCCACGATCGTCGCCGACCCCGAGATCTTCCCGCCCGCGTCATGGCTCCACTGCACGTGTCCCGTCCTCGCGTTCAACGCGTAGAAGTTCCCGTCATAGGACCCGAAATACACCGTCGGCCCCAACCCCGGCGCGTCCATCACGGCCGGCGACGCGTACACGTACGCGCCTGTCTGATACGCCCAATCGAGGCTCCCATTGCGCTGGTCATACGCGTAGAGTCGCCCATCGGTGTTGCCGAGATATACCCTCCCGTAGACCACCGCCGCCGTCGAGTAGAACGTCCCACTCCCGAACAGCGCTCCTTCTGAGCCGGCCCGCCAGATCAGCCTCCCGGTCTGCTCGCTCACCGCCTGCACGTGCCCCGAGTAGTCGCCGAAGTACAGCACCCCGCCGCTCAGCGTCGGGCTCGCCTTCACCGCCCCTGCGGCGTGGTAGGTCCACACCGTGTGTCCGCTGCTTGCCTCGAGCGCGTACACCGTCCCGTCTTCGCTGCCAAAGTACAGCCGGCCCCCATCCAGCAATGGCGAGGACTCACTGCGGCTCGGCAGGCCGCGCGACCACCGCAGCGCGCCGTTGGTGACATTCAGCGCCGCCACCCCACCTTCGTTTTCAGCCCCGCCCTGGCGCCGCAGAATCGTCACGTAAACCGTGTCGCCCCCGACCGCCGGCGCCGACGCCGACAGCACCCCCAGCCGTCTGCTCCACAACAGCTTCCCATCCCACTTGTCGATCGCGCTCAGCGTCCCATCGTCGGTCAGCTGCAGAATCCTGTTTTCCGACAGCACCGGCGGGAACTCCCGCAGCGAGCCACCGCCCAGTGCCCACACCCGCCTGTAGGGCGGCGCCAGCTGCGCCGGGAAGTAGCGCGTGTGGTTCTTCGTATAGCCGTACAACGGCCACGCGAACCGTTCCCTGGGCCGCTTGGGCAGCGTCGGGTTCGGTTGCGCGACGAACCGCGCATGTTCGTGGAAGATCGACCCCGTCCGGTTCTGGGCGTAAAGGTAGCCCCCGAGAGCCAGCCCGCCACCGAGCACCACCACGGCGATCAGCGCGATCCAGCGGCGCCTCACGCTGCGAGCTTAGAAGACCTTGCCGCCGCGGGCGCCGCCTCCTCTGCGCCCGCCCCCGCCGTGTGCACCCCGTGCTCGCGGCCCTCGCCCGCCCTCGCCGGCGCGCCGCCCGCCACCCGCGTACCAGCTCGTGCGCCCCGGCGGCGCCCTCCATCCACGCGCGCCGGCAGGCGCGCGCCCTCCAACTCCTCACGCATCCTGCGCGCGAGGACCGCCAGCACGCGTCCCGCGGCGAGTGCCAGCAGCCACACCAGCGCGATCAGCAGCAGCGTCAGCGCGATCCCCGACGCCAGCGCCGCCGCGCCGTGCCCGCCGGCCGACGACCAGTTCCACAACGCGTAGTCGGCTGCCGACAGCAGCAGCACAAGGGCCAGCAGCCTGTGCGGGGGCCGGTGGAGCACGCACCAACCCTACCTTGTGCCCGGGACGGACGGCCTCTCGCGGCCTTATGATCGCGCCGTGAGCCCCGCCGCCGCTTCTGAGATCTTTGCGCCCGGGCTGCTCGCCGGTCGCGTCGCCCTCGTCACCGGCGGGGGCACCGGGTTGGGGCGCGCCACCGCCCTGGAGCTCGCCCGCTGCGGGGCTCACGTTACCGTCGTCGGGCGCCGTGAGGAGCCGCTACGCGAGACCGTCCTTGCGATCGACGCGCTGCGTGGCGGTGCGGGGGCCGGCGGTCCCGATTCTGCGCGCGTGAGTGTCGGTGCGGCTGGCGATTCCGGTGCGGCGGGCGCGGATGCGGGCGAGGGTGGCGCCGGCCCGCCCTCCGCACACTGGCTCGCCGGCGACATCCGCGAGCGCTCCGAGGCGCACCGGCTCGTCGATGCCACGCTCGCTCGTTGGGGTCGGCTCGACATTCTCGTCAACAACGCCGGCGGCCAGTACTTCACGCCCGCCGAGCGCATCGTCGCGAAGGGCTGGTCGGCCGTCTGGCGGCTCAACGTGGACGGGATGTTGTTCATGTCCCTCGCTGCCACCCGTGCGTGTGTGTGCGCGCGCGTGTGTGCGCGCGGAACGGGGGGCGAAGACCCGGCCAGCTTGGGGGTCGGCGATCGGGCCGGCGGAGGGGTTGACCAGCGTGCCGACGTGGGGGAGGCCCGCGCCGGGGTCCCCGCTGCCCTGCGCATCGTCAACGTCACCCTCTCCCCGCACCACGGCATGCCCGGCATGGCCCACTCCGGCGCCGCGCGCGCCGCCGTCGAGGCGCTCACCCACGAACTCGCCGCCCGCCATGCCGGCTCGGGCGTATCCGTCTGTGCCATCGCTGCCGGGCACTTCGACACCGAGGCCATGGGCAAGTACCCCGAGGTCGTGCGCGCCGGCATGGCTCGGTCCGTGCCGCTCCAGCGCCTCGGGGCCGTGCAGGAGCACGCTTGGCTCGTCGCTCTGCTCGCCTCGCCGCTTGGGGCTGCCTTCAACGGGTCCACCGTCACGCTCGACGGGGCCCGCGACAACTGGTTCGGGCCCTGGCCGCCTCCCGGGCTGGCCGGGGACCAGGGGGAGGTGCCGACCGAGGCGCGGCGGGGAGCGGGCTCGGTGCGCTGAGGGCGGCGGTTGCAGGGCTGGCGGGGGCGTGAGGAGGCCGTGCGGGCGGCGCGGCGCCAGCGCCAGCAGGTAGGTGGCGCCTCGGCGGGGGGTGCCGGCGGCGCCGCGGACGACGGGGGCGGGCGGGCCGCGGGGAGCATACTTATGTGCTTGCCAGAGCCAAGCTAAAACATCAATTTTGATTTGTCGGTCGATCAGCTCGTTGTGCGGGCCCTGCCTCGGCAGCAGCCAGCGGATCGCTACGGTCGCCGAGCCTCGTCGCGGTTGCCGGGCCGGCGGCGGGCCTCCGCGTGAGAGACCCGCTCGGTAGGTCCCTCTGCGAGAGTCGGCCAAGCGGCGGACGGGAATCGAACCCGCATCATCGCCTTGGAAGGGCGAGGCTCTACCGTTGAGCTACCACCGCGCGCGCGAATCGCGCCCGGAGGGCCGTTCGGCGTCGATGACAGTTTGCACAAACCACGTCGCACTTTGCAATCTCGTCGAGTACGGCCTGCCAGTTGCGGTCGCGAGCGCCCTTCGCGATGTTGAAGCGCTTGTTGCCGCGATGGTCGAACTCGAGGACAAGAGGGTCGGACTCGCCGCAGTCGGCGCAGGGGTGGTCGCGGAAGAACTCCACGAGCTTGGCCGCTCGCCCTGCGACCACAGCCTGTTTGTGTCGTACGGCCTTGGCGATGTAGCGGTCCCGGTGCGCCGCGTAATGTTCCCGTTTGTAGGCTGCCCTGCACGTGCGGCAGTAGTTGTCCAGCTGCCCGCTTGCCCTACGGCGCCAAGCGAAGCTGGACGTCGGCAGGAGCTGCTTGCAGCGTCCGCAGGTTCTGGTCGAGGCAGGCATCTTTGCTCTACGAACGCATGTTCTCACGGTGGCCGGACGACGAACCGTGGACTTCCCCGTAGAATCAAGGATGCCGCGGGGAGTGGCGCAGTCTGGTAGCGCACCCGGCTGGGGGCCGGGCGGTCGCTGGTTCGAATCCAGTCTCCCCGACTACAGGAAAAGCAAGTAGTAGAGCCAAAAACTGCGGCTTGCTCCTCGAGAAAGAAAGGCCCCCCACGGGGAACAATTTCTCGGACAACTTGCAAAGCATGGCGGTTGCCTGCCACGCTGGACGGCGACCAAGCCAGGGGTTGCGATAGCCCTTCTCCAATCTCTGGCCCTCCGGAGCGAACGGCTCCGACCAACAGCTCGGAGGCCGCATCGGCACGGGATTATTTGACTTTATGCCCTGAGCAAATACAGCCATATAAAGCTATATACTCGTGGTGTGGACGAGGTCCTCAATCCCTACGCACCAGGCGCCGGTACGGCCCCACCGGAGCTTGCAGGTCGCGATGGAGAGCAGACGAGTTTCGGTGTGCTGCTCAAGCGTCTTGCTGCCGGGCGTCCTGAGCAGAACCTTGCGTTGTGGGGACTTCGCGGCGTCGGTAAGACGGTCCTACTGAACCGCTTCGCTGCGGAGGCCGAGGAGGCTGGATGGGGCTCGGGCTACATCGAGCTGCGCGGCCGTGGACCGCTGCGTCCAGCGCTTGCTCAGGTGGCAGTGCAGGCCGCGCAGTCGCTCGCAAGGCGGGAGAGTGTCCGGGAGCGGCTGCGCAGGTCGCTGTCGGTCATCAGCAGCTTCTCGGTCACAGCTATGCCCGCTGGGATCACGTTCAAGGTCGATGTCGCCCCGACTCCTGGACGCGGTGACAGCGGGCAGCTGGATGTCGATCTCCAGGATGTCCTGGTCGAGCTTGGCGAGACAGCCCGCGAGGCTGGCGGCGGCATCGCATTCTTCTTCGACGAGATGCAGTTCGCCGAGAAGGAGGACCTGCAGGCGCTGCTCGCGGCCTTCCATCGCATCGCTCAGCGTCAGCTCCCCGTGGCGCTCGTCTGCGCTGGACTGCCACAGCTCCCAGGCAGGCTCGCTGAGGCAAGCTCCTATGCGGAGCGCCTCTTCCAGTACGTCGAGATCGGTCGGCTCACCGAGGACGCCGCCCGAACTGCGCTCACGCTCCCCGCTGAGCGCGAGGGCGTCGAGTACGAGCAGGCCGCACTCGACTTCATCCTCGCCCGAGCCGACCGCTACCCGTTCTTTCTGCAGACTTACGGGCGCTACGCCTGGCTGGTCGCCGCCAGCTCGCCGATCACCGACCACGATGCCAAAGCTGCCGACACGATCGCTCAAGAGCAGCTCGACAGCGGCTTTCACCGAGTACGCTTCAACCGCGCGACACCGGCTGAGCGCCGCTACCTGGCCGCGATCGCCGAGTTCGGCGATGGGCCGCAGCAGACCGCGAAGGTGTCAGCGCTGCTTGGCGCCGACCAGCGCCGCACCGCGCTCGTGCGCCAGAACCTAATCGACCTCAAGGGCCTCATCTACAGCCCCCGACGCGGCTACGTCAACTTCACGGCACCCCTCTTCGGCGACTACATCAGACGTCACCACCCACTCGAGTCACTGCAGTAGGGGATCGGCTCCACGCCTCGATGTAAGCGCTAAGTATTCGGCGAGTGTGAGTAGCCGGTCAATGGTGGCGTTCTCGGCCGCTCGGAGATACGCGAACAGGCACACCCTCGCATCGCGTTGTCGCGCCCAGGCGCGAGCTTCGTCAGCCATCGCGGCGAAACCAGATCAGGAGTAACCATTCGAGAGATACAGGCCAAGCCAAACGATCGCCAGCGACAGCAGAAAGACGACCCCCTCGAGCACATGCCAGTTTGGCCTGCGGATGTGCCACACGAGCAGGACACCCACGGCGGCGACGAGCGCGAGCTTGACGTGAAACGTGGGGTCGCCCCACAGGTCAAGATGGAACGCCATCGCGGTGCCGGTCACGATCAGGACGAGCAGCGCGACGAGCGTGCCGTAGCCGAACCTCCGCGCGACCAGGCGCAAGCTCTCACGATCGCCTGAGCGCCGTCCAACCGGCACCACCACGGCCGCGAGCATTATCTGGCCGCCCACAAAGAACGCCATCGCCAGCACGTGCAGCCAACGCACGATGAACCAAACATGGCTCAACTGACGCAGACCCCTATGCCGCAGCGGTGTGGCTCGGATGTCCGGGGCCGGGCCACGGCGCCAAGCACAGAACGAGCTGGCACTCGCTGATCGCGCGTACCTCGTGGCGCTCGCCGGGGTCGAAATGGATCAGGCTCGGCGCGGACAACGTTCGCTCGCTCGCGCCCGCGCTCACCAACAGATCGCCGCGTAGGACGAACACGAGCGCGTGCTCATGGACTTGGTGCTCCTGCAGAGCCTCACCCTGGGGCAGTAGCAGTGCGATCACGCGATTCGCGTCCTCGTCGGAGCGAAGGATCTGCGGATGGTGCGCCGCGACACGCAGACGATCTAGCTCCCAAACCTGCACCCGCCCGATTGTAAGCGCAGGCAGAACCCAGCGGATAGCTTGTGCGGCCAGATGCCCGACACGGCCATCAAGATCGAGGATCTGCATGTCGTGCGCGGCGGGCGCCCCGTGCTCCACGGTCTCAACCTGCAGGTCGCCAGCGGGTCTGTGACGGGGCTGCTCGGCCCAAGCGGGTGCGGCAAGTCCACGCTGATGCGCGCGATCGTCGGCGTGCAGATCATCCAGGCTGGCCAGGTGAACGTGCTCGGCGAACACGCCGGCTCCCCAAAGCTGCGCCGGCGCGTGGGGTATCTGACACAGGCCCCATCGCTCTACGCCGATCTCAGCATCGGCGAGAACCTGCGCTACTTCGCCGCGATCCTCGATGTCGGCGAGCAGCGGATCGGCGAGGTCGTCCAGACGGTCGGCCTGGCCGGTCGTGAGCAGCAGGTCGTCGCCTCGCTCTCTGGCGGGGAGCACTCGCGGGTCTCGCTTGCGACTGCTCTGTTGGGCGACCCCGAGTTGCTGGTGCTCGACGAGCCGACCGTCGGCCTTGACCCCGTGCTGCGCGCCGAACTGTGGGGCACCTTCCGCGACCTCGCCCAGGCCGGCAGCACGTTGCTGATCTCAAGTCACGTGATGGACGAGGCCAGCGAGTGCGACGAGCTGCTGCTGATGCGCGAAGGGACGCTGCTTGAGCAGAGCACGCCCGAGCAGTTGCGCGAGCGCACCGGCGAGCAGGACCTCAGCCGCGCGTTCCTTGCAATCATCGGGCAGGCGTCCAGGTGAGCCCACGGATCACACTGGCGACCGCTCGGCGCGTCCTGTGGCAGATTCGACGCGACCCGCGCACGATTGCGCTGCTGCTCGTCGTGCCTGTGGCGCTGCTCACTCTGATGCGCTACGTCTTCGACGGGCAGCCCGGCACGTTCCAGGCGATCGGGGCGCCGATGTGCGGCCTGTTCCCGTTCATCATCATGTTCCTCGTCACCTCGATCGCCATGCTGCGCGAGCGCACCAGCGGCACGCTTGAGCGGCTGATGAGCCTCCCACTCGCCAAGACCGACCTGCTCGCCGGCTACGGCATCGCCTTCGGTCTGCTCGCCGCGCTGCAGGCGCTCGTCGTGTGCCTCGTCGGGTTTCTCCTGCTCGGCCTGCACGCCTCGCACGGCGCATGGCTCATCGGGCTGCTCGCCGTCGGCAACGCCGTGCTTGGCATGGCCCTCGGCCTGTTCGTCAGCGCGTTCGCGCGCACCGAGTTCCAGGCCGTGCAGTTCATGCCCGCGATCATCTTCCCCCAGCTACTGCTATGCGGGCTGTTCGTAGACCGGCACGAGATGGCCGGCGTCCTCTACGGGCTCTCAAGCGCGCTGCCGCTCACCTACGCCTACGACGCGCTGGCGCGCGCCACCCATCCCCTCCCGCTCGGCGGCAGGGTCGCGCTCGACGTCGCCGTGATCCTCGGCGCGACGCTGATCGCACTGACGCTCGGGGCGCTCACTCTGCGGCGGCGGACTGCATGAGCGGACGGCCGGGGGCCGGCGCGGTCGCCGGCACCGTGATGACCGGCACCGGTGATCTCTGCAGCAGCTCGGTCGTGACGGTGCCCAGCGCCTCGTGCAACCGCGAGTGTGGCTTGGCGCCGAGCACGATCGCGCGAGCATCGTGGCGCTGAGCGGCGTCGATCAACGCGGCGGCGGGGTCCTGGTCTGAGACCTGGGTCACAAGGTCGATGTCGAACAGCGCGTCATCGCCGTCAAGCA